>OY282382.1:1140000-6125821 GCA_958295905.1 uncultured Vicinamibacterales bacterium
TCGGGTTCGGTGCCGCGGAGTGTGTGTCGTCCTGTTCAGTTTTGAGAGAATCGGCATGTTTCAATATGGTGCCGGATGTGGCCGGCGCTAGTGAGCATGCGGCATCTTTCGGATGGAGGGCCTGTAGCTCAGCTGGTTAGAGCACACGCTTGATAAGCGTGGGGTCGGTAGTTCGAATCTACCCAGGCCCACCAGGCTCAGGGCTGAGCGCCGCGGCGGTTTTGGGGAATTAGCTCAGCTGGGAGAGCGCTTGGTTTGCAACCAGGAGGTCACCGGTTCGAGCCCGGTATTCTCCACCAGAACCGCTCTCGGAGCCGGGCTGGTTGTTTTTGGCCGGTTCGCGATAGGCGGATGAAGGCTCGGGGTTTTTGTGCCGGATTGCCAGGGATCGCCTCTTCAAGGCGGTGCCCGGTGCTACGGCGGGTCTTTGACAACTGAATATCCTGCAAACGGTAGTTTTTTCCGACCACAACACGTAGTGTGTGTTCAAGTGTTCCGGTGGCGTGGGATTTTCTTCCGGTCGGGGCTCGTTCCCGGCCGAAGGGGTCGAACGGCATCGGTTCCGAGGGTTTTTGAGGTCAAGCTACTAAGGGCGTACGGTGGATGCCTTGGCGCCAGGAGTCGATGAAGGACGTGGCAAGCTGCGATAAGCTTCGGTGAGCCGCAAACAGGCGTTGACCCGGAGATTTCCGAATGGGGAAACCCACCTCGGTTAATACCGAGGTATCCTTGACTGAATACATAGGTCAAGGAAGACAACGCAGGGAAGTGAACCATCTCAGTACCTGCAGGAACAGAAAACAACAGTGATTCCGTCAGTAGCGGCGAGCGAACGCGGAACAGCCCAAACCGTCGTGCATGCACGGCGGGGTTGTAGGGCCTGCCAGACCTTAGGGTCGGCGAGTCACAAACCAGCGCGTTAGTCGAACGGTCTGGAACGACCGGCCATGGACGGTGAGAGCCCGGTAGACGAAAACGTGCTGGCTCGCTGGGTAGGTTCCTGAGTATCGCGGGACACGGGAAATCCCGTGAGAATCTACGAGGACCATCTCGTAAGGCTAAATACTCCCTGGCGACCGATAGTGAACCAGTACCGTGAGGGAAAGGTGAAAAGAACCCCTGCTAGGGGAGTGAAATAGTACCTGAAACCGTATGCCTACAAGCAGTGGGAGGGCTATGCCGGCGCTTCGGTGCCGGAACGCCTGACCGCGTGCCTTTTGCATAATGAGCCGGCTAGTTACTCTCAGTGGCGAGGTTAAGCATTTAAGCGAGCCGCAGCGAAAGCGAGTCTGAACAGGGCGTTCAGTCGCTGGGAGTAGACGCGAAACGAGGTGATCTACCCTTGGCCAGGGTGAAGCGCGGGTAACACCGCGTGGAGGCCCGAACCAATATCGGTTGAAAACGGTTTGGATGAGCTGAGGGTAGGGGTGAAAGGCTAATCAAACCTCGTGATGGCCCGTTCTCCTCGAAATAGCTTTAGGGCTAGCCTCGGGAGGTTGGCGTTGGTGGTAGAGCACTGGATGGACTAGGGGGCCTACAAGCTTACTGAATCCAACCAAACTTCGAATGCCAACGACTCATATCCCGGGAGTCAGACAGTGGGGGCTAAGCTTCATTGTCGAGAGGGAAACAGCCCAGACTACCGGCTAAGGTCCCTAAATCTGTGCTAAGTGGGAAAGGATCTGGAGACGCCGAGACAACCAGGAGGTTGGCTTAGAAGCAGCCATCCTTGAAAGAAAGCGTAATAGCTCACTGGTCAAGCGGCTCTGGGCCGACAATGTAACGGGGCTCAAGCACAGTACCGAAGCCGTAGATTGTCATGCCCTGCGGGGCATGGCTCTGGTAGAGGAGCGTTCTCTGGGCAGAGAAGCCAGATCGAAAGAACTGGTGGAGCGCAGAGAAGTGACCCTGCCGGCATAAGTAGCGATAAGAGAGGTGAGAATCCTCTCCGCCGAAAGCCTAAGGTTTCCTGAGGAAGGTTCGTCCGCTCAGGGTTAGTCGGGTCCTAACGTGAGGCCGAAAGGCGTAGCGGATGGACATCAGGTCAACATTCCTGAACTACCTGAAAGACGTTATTACGATGGGGGGACGCAGGAGGCTAGCCCGGCCTACGATTGGATGTGTAGGTTCAGGCATGTAGGGGGATCCACCAGGAAAATCCGGTGGATCGTGACGCCCTGAGGTGCCATGGCGAGGCCGCAAGGCCGCAAAGTGGGTGACGCCACGCTGCCGAGAAAAGCCTCTAAGGAGTCTTTCGGGTACCCGTACCGCAAACCGACACAGGTAGGCGAGGAGAAAATCCTCAGGCGCGAGTGTGAACCCTCGTAAAGGAACTCGGCAAACTCGCCCCGTAACTTCGGAAGAAGGGGTGCTCCATTAGCGTGATGCGGCGTGCCCGTTGAGCGCGAAGGAGTTGCAGTTAAGAGGCCCAGGCGACTGTTTACTAAAAACACAGGACTCTGCCAAGTCGAAAACGACGTATAGGGTCTGACGCCTGCCCGGTGCCGGAAGGTTAAAGGGAGGGGTTAGCCGCAAGGCGAAGCTCTGAACTGAAGCCCCGGTAAACGGCGGCCGTAACTATAACGGTCCTAAGGTAGCGAAATTCCTTGTCGGGTAAGTTCCGACCTGCACGAATGGCGCAACGATCTGGGCGCTGTCTCTACGAGGGGCACTGCGAATTTGTGGTACCGGTGAAGACGCCGGTTGCCCGTGGCAAGACGGAAAGACCCCGTGCACCTTTACTACAACTTAGTAGTGAGTGCTGGCGTGTTATGCGCAGGATAGGTGGGAGACTTTGAACCGGGCCTTTTGGGGTCCGGGGAGTCAACGGTGAGATACCACCCTTAGCACTCTGGCGCCCTAACCTCGTTCTGTTATCCAGAGCAGGGACATTGCTAGGCGGGTAGTTTGACTGGGGCGGTCGCCTCCCAAAATGTAACGGAGGCGCGCGAAGGTTCGCTCAGGCTGTTTGGAAATCAGCCGGAGAGTGCAAAGGCATAAGCGAGCTTGACTGCGAGACCTACAAGTCGAGCAGGTGGGAAACCAGGCCTTAGTGATCCGGTGGTTCCGCATGGAAGGGCCATCGCTCAACGGATAAAAGGTACGCCGGGGATAACAGGCTTATCTTGGCCAAGAGTTCATATCGACGCCAAGGTTTGGCACCTCGATGTCGGCTCATCGCATCCTGGAGCTGTAGCAGGTTCCAAGGGTTCGGCTGTTCGCCGATTAAAGCGGTACGTGAGCTGGGTTTAGAACGTCGCGAGACAGTTCGGTCCCTATCTGCCATGGGCGCAGGAGATTTGAGGGGGGCTGTCCCTAGTACGAGAGGACCGGGATGGACGGACCTCTGGTGTACCAGTTGTCGCGCCAGCGGCAGCGCTGGGTAGCTACGTTCGGAAGGGAGAAATGCTGAAAGCATCTAAGCGTGAAACCCTCCCCAAGATGAGATCTCCCCGAGCTTCGGCTCCTGAAGGCTCCTGGAAGATTACCAGGTGATAGGCCAGGTGTGTAAGGCCCGCGAGGGCTTGAGCTGACTGGTACTAATCAGCCGTGAGGCTTGACCTTATCCTTTACCTCAATTCCACGCAACGCGTTGGGCGGAGGGAGCTACCGTTTGCAGGATATTCAGTTGCCGGCTGGACGCCCGGCGGATGTCCGGGGTCCGGCGTTTTACTGCTCTTTGACAAATCGGGTCGGACGTGTGTTCCGGCCCGCTGCGTTTCCCGGTGGCGATAGGAGAGGGGTCACACCCGTTCCCATGCCGAACACGGCCGTTAAGCCCTCTACCGCCGATGGTACTGCACGGGTAACTGTGTGGGAGAGTAGGTCACTGCCGGGATTTTTCTCCGACGCCCGGGATCATGGTTGATCCCGGGCGTCGGCGTGTACGGAGGAGATCGGCGTGGTGGAGAGGCGGGGGACGGTGGCGCGCGGCCGCAGGTTGCGGCGGCGACGAAGCGATGAACGGACGTGACGATACAAGGCAACGGGCGGGGGGACCGGGGCGGTATTCCGGTGGATCTGGCCGGCGATCGGAAAATCCGACACCGAAACAAGGTTCACTATCGGTTCAACCACTGGCCGATCTGGATTTTCGTGTTTTTCATCCTGCCGGGTCCGCTCACGTTGGACCTGTTCGACCGGGGATTCGACCGGCGGATGGCGGTGTGGCTGGGGACGGTGATGCTGGGAACCGGGATCGCGGGGCTGCGCGGCCGGCTTCCGGGGTGTGAACCGCGGCCGTATATCATCCGGTTCACAGAGGATCGCCCGAATCCCGTTTACAGGCGCCTCTGTTATACGTGCGCTTGGAGCGCGGTCGGGTCCTTCGGCGTCCTGAACTTGGCGGGCCTCGTGACGGCGGTGGTCACTGGTGTGTGGAACGTGCGGGAGATGTACGAGGCGGCGTATTTTCCGCTGGCCGGCGCGGTGTGGGTGCTGGGGGCGTTGGGGCGGCTGCCGCGGGTGAAGCCGTCGACGAAGGGAGAGGGGCACGAACGTCGCTACTTCTACGGGTCGGTCTGGGCCATGTGCATCGCGCAGCCGGTGCTTTGGGGGCTTTGGCGGGGGTTGCCGGACGGCCGGGCCGGGGATGTCGTGAAGCTCTGCGCCTTCGTGGGCATTCTCGCGTTCGTGGGATGGCTGGCCTATCGCGGAAAGCTGCCGCGTACGCGTCCGATCGTCCCGGGAGAACTGGCGGTCTCGGATTGAACAGCCCGTGGCGAATGTCCCCGCCTGCCTTCGAGCGACGATGCATCCTGCCTGTCTGCGCGTTGTTTCGTCGGTGCGCCTGTGCCCAAACCGTCATGATCGGGACGCCGATCACCCCAACGCCACGAAACATCGGGACATGTTCACAGCAACAGGCGCCCTCTTCACGCTTGGTCAGGCACGGGCGCTCTTCAGCCCGCTGGCGCCCTCGCCGCTCTCGGGGCGAGGACGCGGGGTTCGCCACGGGCTGTGAAGGGATCGACGGCGGCGGCGTCCGCCGTTGGCGGCGGCCCCCCGGGAGGTGCGACACGGGATTCCACCGCGGGGCGGCGAACTCAGGCGCGGGGTCAGGACCGCGACTTGACGAGATGCCACGCGTAGCGAAACGTCACGACACCGATGGGGACGCCGACCAGCACCCACGCCCACTGGTAGTCCTCGGATTGAGAGTACCCGTAGCCGATCAGGAGCAACAGAAACAGGTTGAGGCAGACCCCGATCGCGGTGTGCTTGTTGGCGACCGGATCGCCGTCGGGCGCGGGAGGCGGTGTGGTCATGCGCGGGGGCTCCGTGGTCTCTTCTCGGCCGGTCTCGCCCGCCCGCGTGTCGGTGCGATGCCGGGCCTCGGCAGCGCGCGGCTCCCGGGACGGGACGCATGCACCGTGGATTCTAGCAGCCCGCGGCGGAGGGCGTCACTGCTTCGAACGGCGATGTATCCTGCCGGCGTCCGTTGCTCGGCGGAGCGAATTGCTGCCCGGTTACATGGGCCCAGTATGCGCCTTCGCTGCGGGGGGGCGTGCGCCGCCGGCGCCCCCGCGGTCTCGGCGCCTCGCGGCGGTTCTGCCCGGGGCCGTTGGCAGCCGGTGCCGCCCGTTGCGGGATTCCGTTAGAATTGGGGCATGAAGCGCATGCGTACCTGTCTCCTCGTCGGTGTTGTCGTCGCGGCCGCGGCGGCGCGCGCGGATGTCGTGGTCGGGCAACAGGCGGCGTTCGAGGCGTACTTCCTGGACAAGACCATGCGGGTGGACTACGTCCATTCGGGTGGGTTGGGGCAGGAGATCTTCGCCCTCGACCAGGTGGTCTCAGACGGGCCTTGGGCCGGCAGCCGCACGCGGCTGCTCGACGACCTCAATCTGGGGAAGTACCGCTTCGAGGTGATCGACCGGCGGACGAATCGGGTGCTGTACTCGCGGGGGTTCGCGTCCATCTACGGGGAGTGGGAGACGACCCCGGAGTCCCGGGAGGCGCATCGCAGCTTCCACGAGTCGCTCCGGTTCCCGTGGCCGCGGCTGCCGGTACAAGTCGTGCTCAAGCGCCGGGATGCGGACAACAGCTTCCGCGAGCGCTGGTCCATCGTCGTCGACCCCGCCTCGCGGTTCGTCAACCCCGTCGATCGCGACCCCGCCGGTGTCGTCTGGCCGTTGTTCGAGAGCGGACCGCCGTCGGAAAAGGTCGATCTGCTCGTGATCGGCGAAGGTTACACGGCGGCGGAGATTCCCAAGTTCCACGCCGACGCGACCCGCCTCGTGAACGCCCTGTTCGACGAGGAGCCGTTCCGCAGCCGCAAGAGCGATTTCAACGTCTGGGGCCTCGACCTGCCGTCGGCGGAATCCGGGGTGACCCGGCCCCGGGCCGGCGAGTTCCGCCGCACCCCGTTGTCCGCCCAGTACAACATCTTCGATTCCGAGCGCTACGTGCTCACCTACGACAACCGGGCCCTGCGGGACGCCGCTTCCGCGGCGCCGTACGAGTTCATCGAGATTCTCGTCAACGAAGAGCAGTACGGCGGCGGCGGGATCTTCAACTTCCAGGCGACGGCGGCCGCCGACACGGGATTCGCCGAGTACGTGTTCATCCACGAATTCGGGCATCATTTCGCGGGTCTGGCGGACGAGTACTACACCTCCGACGTCGCCTACGAGACCGGGGCGGCGTTTCATCCCGAGCCGTGGGAGCCGAACGTCACCGCGCTGCACGATCCGGAGCGGGTGAAGTGGGGTGATCTGATCGAGGCGGACACGCCCCTGCCGACGCCGTGGGACAAGGCGGCGTTCGAGGCCGGCAGCGTCGAAGCCCAGCGGCAACGCGGCGCGCTGCGGGCCGAGGGCGTCGCCGAGACGGTGATGGATCGTTTGTTCACCGAGCAGATGGAGCGGGAGACCGCGCTGCTCCGGGACATGCCGTACGCGGGGCGGATCGGGGCGTTCGAGGGGGCGTCCTACGAACCGACCGGGCTGTACCGCTCCGAGGTCGACTGCATCATGTTCACCCGCAATCCCGTCGGCTTCTGCCGGGTCTGCAGCCGGGCGATCGAGGACGTCATCGATCAGTACGCCAGGCCCTGACCGGGGCCGGTCGCGGAGGGGACCGTTCCGATGCCTGTAGATGCGCAGTTTCTGGCCGAGCTCGGGCGGATCGTCGGACCCGACCACCTCGTGAGGGACGAAGGCGAGCTGTCGACCTACGAGTCGGACGGGCTGGTCTCGCACCGCTCGCGGCCCCGGGCGGCGGTGCTTCCCGAGACGGCCGGACAGGTGCAGGCGGTGGTGCGACTCTGCCGGCGCGTCGGGGTGCCGTTCGTGGCGCGGGGGCAGGGCACGGGGCTCTCGGCCGGGGCCCTGCCGCATCCCGACGGGGTGCTGATCGTCATGACCCGCATGAACCGGGTGCTCGACATCGACATCCCGAACCAGCGCATCACGGTGGAGCCGGGCATCATGAACCTGGAGGTCACCCGCCGGGTGGCGCCCGACGGCTACTATTACGCGCCCGACCCGTCGAGCCAGGTCATCTGCTCCATCGGCGGCAACGTGGCCGAGAACTCCGGGGGCGCGCACTGTCTCAAGTACGGCTTCACCGTGCACCACGTGGTCGGGGTCGAGGCGATCCTGCCCGACGGCGAGATGATTCACCTCGGGGGCGCGGCCGTGGACAGTCCCGGGCTCGACCTCCTCGGGGTGCTGGTGGGGTCCGAGGGCACGCTGGCGGTGGTGACGAAGGTGACCCTGCGGTTGCTGCGCCGCCCCGAGTCGGTTCGCACCCTGCTGGCGGCGTTCGATTCGACCGATGCGGCCGGGAACGCGGTCTCCGACGTCATCGCCGCCGGCATCATCCCCGCCGCGATCGAGATGATGGATCGCACGACGATCCGCGCCGCCGAGGCCGCCGTCAGCCCCGGGTTTCCCGCGGCGGAGGCGGTGTTGATCGTCGAGCTCGACGGGCCGCAGCCGGAAGTGGCGGCGCGGTTCGAGCAGATCGAGGCGATCTGCGATCGGAACCAGGGCTGGGGGGTGCAGGTGGCGCGGGACGAGGCGCAGCGGGGCCGCATCTGGCGGGGCAGAAAGGCGGCGTTTGCGGCGATGGGGCGCGTCGCCCCCAGCTACTACGTGCAGGACGGGGTGATTCCCCGCAGTAAGCTCCCGGAGGTTCTTCGCCGCATCCGGGACCTGGAGCGGCGGTCGGGGCTCACCATCGGCAACGTGTTCCATGCCGGCGACGGCAACCTGCATCCGCTGGTCTGCTACGACGACGCGGTGGAGGGACAGGCGGAGCTGGCCGAGGAGGTCGCCACCGAGATTCTTTCGTACTGTCTCGACGCTGGCGGATCGTTGACGGGCGAGCACGGCATCGGCGCCGACAAGGCCTGCCACATGCCGAAGATGTTCGACGAGGCGGACCTCGCGACGATGCGGTTCCTCCGCCGGGCGTTCGATCCGGCGGAGCTCTGCAATCCGGACAAGCTGCTGCCGACCCCCCGGCTGTGCGGGGAAGTGCCGGGGCCCTATCGCGCCCACCCGGTGGAAGCGGCCGGCGTGGCCGAGCGGATGTAGCCAACCCGTGGCTGACCCCGCGTCGCCCCGCGGGCGGCGAGGGCGGCATCGGGCCGGAGAGCGCCCGCGGGCAAAAGAACGTCCGTGCCTGACGAGGCGTGAGTAGGGCGCGCCGGTTGCGGTGAAACAGGCCCCGACGTTTCGTGGCGTTGGGGGTGATCGGCGTTCCGATCATGACGGTTTGGGCATAGGTCACCGACGAACGACGCAGTCAGGCGGGATGCATCGCCGCTCGAATGCAGCGGGGACTTTCGCCACGGGCTGATGGGGCCTCAGGAGGGGCATGACCGAGATCGTGGGGTTGCGGGACGCGCTGATCAGCCAGATCGACGGCTGCGCCGCGGGGGCGGTGGCCCGGCCCGGGACCGAAGCCGACGCCGTCGACGGTGTCGTGCCGGCGATCGTCGCCGAGCCGGGGTCGCCGGAAGCGGTGGCCGCGGTGCTGGGATGGGCCTCGGACCACGGACGTTCGGTGGTGGTTCGCGGCGGCGGGACGAAGTTGGGGTGGGGGCCCCCCGTGGACGCGGTCGACGTGCTGCTGTCAACGCGCGCCCTGAACGCGGTGGAAGCCCATCGCCACGGCGACCTGACCGCCACGGTGCAGGCCGGCGCGATACTCGCCGACGTAAACGCCGCGTTGGCCGCGCACCGCCAGTGGCTTCCGCTGGATGCGCCGCACGGAGAGCGCGCGACCATCGGCGGTATCGTGGCCGCGAACGACAGCGGGCCGCGGCGGCAGCGCCACGGCCCGCCGCGGGACCTGATCATCGGCATGACCCTGGCCCGGGCCGACGGGGTCAGGGCCAAGAGCGGCGGCATCGTGGTCAAGAACGTCGCGGGATACGATCTGGCCCGGTTGCTGACCGGGTCGTTCGGCTGTCTCGGGGTCATCCTGACCGCCACCTTCAAGCTGGCCCCCGCGGCCGAGGCGTCGCGCACCGTGCAGGCGACGCTCTCCGAGGCCCGGCAGTTCGCGCAGGTCGCGGCCGGGCTGCTCGCCCGGGGGGCGACCCCGACCGCGGTGGAACTCGCTTGGCCGCCGCCCACGATGCTCCTGCGGTTCGAGTCGATCGCCGCGGTGGCCGTGCAGCAGGCGGAGCAGGCGGCGGCGCTGGTGCGGGACGGCGGCGGCGGCGTCACGGTGCTCGCGGATGCGGACGAGGCCGCGGCATGGCGCCGGCACGAAGCCCGGATATTCGGGGGCGGGGGGACCATCGCCAAGCTCGTCGTCCTGCCGAGCGACCTGTCCGCCACCCTGGCGCGGCTCGACGAGGCGGCGCGCGGGCTGTCGCTCGATTGCGAGGTAGTGGGCCGGGCGGGCTTGGGGGTGCTGTATCTCCGCCTCACCGGCGCGGCATCCGCGCAGGCGTCGCTCGTGCGCGGACTGCGCGGGCGCATTCCCGCCGGCCGGGGCAGCGTCGTCATCCGGCGGGCCGACCGGGAGCTGCGGAGCCTGGTGGACGTGTGGGGACCGGTCGGCGACGGCCTGCCGCTGATGCGACAGGTCAAGCGTCGGTTCGACCCCCGCGGCATCCTCAATCCGGGGCGCGGACCCGGCGGTCTGTAAGCGGGCGGGCCGGAGGCGAAACCCGCGAACCGGTGTCCAACTAGTATCCGATCGCGGAAGGCGCGAGGGCCTTGGCCCAGCCGGTACGGCCCTGGCAGAGTTGTTCGGACTTCACGATGAGAGCCGGCTGGGCCCCTTACCTCACGGCGTTGACGTTCCCGGCCGGCTTCGCGGAACTAGGAGTCTGCGCCGTGGAACTGTTTTGGGGTCCGATCTGGCACAATATGTAGCGGTCTGTCGCCGGAGCTTGCACAACATATAGTGGTCAGGATTTCCTGCGGTGCAGACTCCTAGCCCGGCAAGCGTCGCTTCCGCTTGCCGCCCAACCTTCACCGCCACGCTTCGCATGACCACCCCGAACGCGGGAATACAGTAGATATCCGCGCTCACGGTGCCGATCGTCCCGAGATCAAGGTCACCGAGGACGAGGAGCTGATGCAGGACCTCTACTGATACGGCGCACCAGTCCACCCCGCCTGGGGTCGGCGCCGTTGCGGGGGTGCCGACCCCGTGTCGACCCCCGGCCGCCCATCTATTCCATGCCCCCCGGCCAGTCCGGCGATTCTCGTCCGCCTGGGCGGGCTCGCGCGGCAGTCGCCTCAGAATCGCCACCCCGCACCCCAGTCGCGGCTCGGGTGGAATGGGGCCCAGCAAGCCCGCGCGCACGATGCCCCTCCGGCCGACCATGAAGTCGAACGTCAGGCCGACGTGGATCGCGGCCGAATGGTTGCACCGGGGGCCCAAATGCAGGACCATCCCACGCTCCGCCACCGCCGTGCGCAGGCAGAATCGTGGCGGGTCCTGGGGTTCCGGACGTGCGAAATCGTGGGTCTCACGCGGCGCCGACCGGTCGGCAAGACGGTGGCGACCCCTCGAATCGGGGGCGAGCCGTCACGCGCAGTCAGCGTGGGATGCTCCTCGGTGTGCTTGGATGTCCCCGCGAGCCCGACGCTGGCGAGCCGTCACGCGCAGTCAGCGTGGGATGCTCCTGGCCCAAATGCGCCGCCCTCGACTCGTTTGAGGAGATTTGCACTTTCACGGTAACCAAGGACACCGATCGATATCAAGTTGTCAACTGCACCCCAGCGCCGCCCGTTGTCTGCGGGGTTGGCGCGCGTGGCGCACGGCAAGGTAATTTCCGTCGGCGGCCTGAGCGGCGGCCGGATCGGGCGCCGGTCTACGCCGGCAGCGACGTGCCGCGGATGGAGGCGTCCACGAGCTCCACGAGGTGGTAGGTGGGCGGCCGGTGTCCGGAGGACGATTCGAGACGCTCCGCGATCTGCAGCAGACAGCCCGGGTTGCTCGATACGATGGCCTCCGCCCCGGTGCTCCGGATATGGCGCGCCTTGCGGTCTCCCAGCTCGCGCGCCGCTTCCGGTTCCACCAAGTTGTAGATACCGGCCGAGCCGCAGCAGATGCCCGCCTCGGGGATCTCGCACACGGCGAGATCGGGAATCGCGCCGAGCACGCGTCTCGGCTCTTGGCTCACCCCCTGCGCGTGCTGCAGGTGGCAGGCGTCGTGATAGGCGACCCGCAGCGGCAGCGGATGGCGCGTCGCCCGGGGTTCGAGCTCGTCAAGGAGCTCGGAGATGTCCTTGCACTTGTCCGAGAGCGCACGGGCGCGCTCGGCGTAGACCGGATCGTCCCGCAGCAGATGGCCGTACTCCTTCAGCGTCGAGCCGCAGCCGGCGGCGTTGACGACGAGGGTGTCGATGTCCGCCGCTTCGGCCTCGAAGGTGTCGATGAACCGGCGCGCCATGTCCGCGGCGTCCCCGTCGAGGCCGGCGTGGAGCATCAGGGCGCCGCAGCAGCCCTGCCCCCGGGGGACGACCACCTCGCACCCCTCCGCCGCCAGCACCCGGATGGTCGCGCGGTTGACGTCGTCGAAGAACACCCGTTGCACGCATCCCCGCAGCAGGCCGACGCGCCGGCGCGGCGTACCGGCCGCGGGCACCCCGCCGGGCACCCGCGTCCATCCGCTGCTCAACGAGACCGGGGGCAGCAGCGCCTCCATCGCGCGCAGCCGGGCGGGCAGCAGGTTCAGCAGGCCGCTCGCGCGCACCAGCCGTCGCAGTCCGAGCCGCTGATACGCCCACAGCATGCCCGTCCCCAGGCGCAGGCGCGCCGGATGGGGGAACAGTGAGAAGATCAGGCGCCTGAACAGCCGGTCCGCCCGCGACCGGGTGGTCAGCCGTTCGACCTGGGGGCGCGTGGCCGCCAGCAGCTTGTCGTACTGCACGCCGGACGGGCAGGCGGTGACGCAGGCCATGCACCCCAGGCAGGTGTCGAAGTGGCGGGCGAAGCGGTCGGTGACGGCGGTCCCGCCCTCGATGCCGCCCTTGATCAGGACGATGCGGCCCCGCGGCGAATCGGTTTCCCGGCCCCACAACAGATAGGTGGGGCAGGTCGGCAGACAGAACCCGCAGTGCACGCAATCGGCCGCCAGCGCCGCGTCGGGCGGGGCCTGGGCGTCGAAGGCGGAGCGCGGTCCGGTAGAGGCGGCGGCGTCGAAAGCCGATGCAGTGGTCACCAGTTCGAGACTCTCTCGTCGTTGCGGGCCGGCGGCGGGAGCCGGCACGATGCGGTGGCCGCATCGTACCCGACCGCCGGCGTGAAGACCAGTGCCGTGTCCGGGCGCCGGCGGGATGCGCGGGCCGCGCTGGTCGCTGTCGGCCGGCCGCGGGCATGGAATCGGCCGGACCGCAGTATGATCCCCGGGCCACGGCGTGCGGCAGACGAGAGCAGACGATGACGAGAGCGATTCGCATTCATGAGCACGGTGGTCCGGACGTGTTGCGGTGGGAAGAGACCGACCCCGGCGCTCCGGGGCCGGGTCAGGCCCTCATCCGCCAGACGGCGGCCGGGTTGAACTTCATCGACGTCTATCACCGGACCGGCCTCTACCCGGTTCCGGCCTGGCCGGCGATCATCGGCAACGAAGGGGCGGGCGTGGTGGAGGCGGTCGGCGAAGGGGTGACGGAGGTTGCGGCCGGCGACCGGGTCGCCTATTGCATGAGCCTGGGCAGCTACACTGAGCGGCGGGTCATCGAGGCCGCGCGTCTCGTCCGGCTGCCCGGCAACATCACCGATCGACAGGCGGCGGCGATGATGCTGAAGGGGTGCACCGTGCAGTACCTGGTGCGGCGCATCCATCCCGTCGAGCCCGGCGACACGATCCTGCTGCACGCCGCCGCCGGGGGGGTGGGGCTCATCGCCTGCCAGTGGGCGAAGCATCTGGGGGCGACGGTCATCGGCACCGTCGGCAGCGACGCCAAGGCGGAGCTCGCGCGGGCGCACGGCTGCGACCACCCCATCGTGCACACCCGCGAGAACATCGTCGAGCGGGTCCGGGCGCTGACCGGGGGGGCCGGGGTGCCGGTCGTCTTCGACTCGGTCGGGAAGGACACCTTCGCCGCCTCTCTCGACTGCCTGCGGCCGCGGGGACTCATGGTCAGCTACGGCAACGCCTCGGGCGCCGTGGAGCCGTTCAGTCCGGGGTTGCTGGCCGCGAAGGGGTCGCTGTTCCTGACCCGGCCGACGCTGGCCAGCTACATCCGGACGAGAGCGGAACTGGAGGCGACCACCCGCGAGCTGTTCGAGGTGGTCGGCAGCGGCGCCGTCAAGGTCGACGTGAGTCTCGCCCTGCCGCTCGAGGAGGCGGCCGAGGCGCACCGCCGGCTGGAAGCGCGCCAGACGACCGGGTCGACGGTCCTGGTCATGGAGGGAGAGTAGTGATGAAAACGATGCGCATCTTCGCGGCGGGTCTCGTGGTCGGCGGTCTCGGCGCCGGCCTGTTGGGTACGGTGACGGCGCAGCCGGATACGGGGCGCAGAACGGTGAACCTGCCCGGCCGGACGGCGGCGAACCCGTTGTTCAGCGACGCCGTCCAGGTCGGGGACACCATCTATCTGGCCGGCCGGCTCGGTCTCGACCCCGAGACCGGCGCCCCTCCGGCTGATCCGCAGGACGAAGCCCGCACCGTCCTGGACCAGATTGCCGCGGTCCTCGGCGAGGCCGGCATGACCATGGACGATCTGGTCAGCGTGCAGGTGTTCTGCTCGGATGTGGCCCTGTACGACGACTTCAACGCCGTCTACCGCACCTACTTCACCGGCGACCCGCCCGCGCGCGCGTTCCTGGGGTCCGGCACCCTGCTGCGCGGGGCGCGGTTCGAGGTGATGGGCATCGCGGTGCGAAGCTGACGGGCATGCGGGGCGCCGTTCGACGGCTGGAGACGGATGATCCCCGCGCGGCCGGTGTGCGGGCTGTCGCGCCGCCCGCACCCGGAGGAGGAGGCAGCGCATGCGCGGAACCGTGCGGACCGGTGCCGTGACCCCGGAGGTCCGTGGAGACAACCCGTGTTCGACCGGGACCGGCGGGGCGTACGCGGGGCGGGGCGGCCCGCGGTCGCCGGTCGGGTACGCGCAACCCGTGCGCAACCTGGTCCGGGCAGGATGCGGGGCCGGTCGCCGGGAGCGGGGCCCTCGCCGCGGGATTCTGGCTCTCGTCGCGGCCCTGGTCGTCCTGCCCGGCGCCGGGCGGCCCGCGCAGGGGCAGCAGGTTCCGCCCGATCTTGGATGGGTCCGCATTCCCGCCGGCAGCTTCGAGATGGGGTGCGTCGAGTCCGATCCCGACTGCCTGGACATGGAGCGGCCCCGGCACCCCGTCCGGTTTCCCCTGCCCTTCGAGATGATGGCGACCGAGGTGACGGTCGAGCATTACGCCCGGTTCGTGCGCGACACGGGGTACCGCGCCCCCGCCGCGCCGGGCTTCGAGCAGACCGGGCGGCATCCGATTGTGCTCGTGAGCTGGGACGACGCGACCGCCTTCTGCGCGTGGGCCGGCGCCCGGTTGCCGACCGAGGCCGAGTGGGAGTACGCGGCGCGGGCGGGCCGGTCAGGATCGATCTATGCGTGGGGCGACGCGATCTCGCGGGAGCGGATGAACTACGGCGCCGAGCAGTGCTGTGCGGGCGCCACCGGCGGGCCCGACGTCTGGCTGAACACGGCGCCCGTGGGGTCGTTCCCCCCGAACGAGTTCGGCCTGTTCGACATGGCCGGGAACGTCTGGGAGTGGGTGGACGGCTGGCTGGACGACGATTACTACGCGGCGTCCCCGCTCGTCGACCCGCCGGGGGCTTCCGCCGGCTATGCGCGCATCGCCCGCGGCGGGTCCTGGCTGAACTTTCCGTCCGCCCTCCGGACCTCGGTTCGCCTGCCTTTCGCGCAGACCGGGCAGACCAGCAACGTCGGCTTCCGCTGCGCGCGCAGAGCGGGCGCAGCGGCGGCGGAGTAGCGCCGCGGAACGGTGGCGCCGACGACCCCGCCCTTTCATCCCGGATCATCCCACGCTCCGCCACCGCCGCATCGTGGCGGGTCCTGGGGCTTCGGACGTGCGGAATCGTGGGTCTCACGCGGTCCCGGCCGGTCGGCAAGACGGTGGCGACCCCTCGAATCGGGGGCGGGCCGTCACGCGCAGTCAGCGTGGGATGCTCCTGGCCCTTCATCCCGCGGGTCTTGCGCCGGCCGGGGCGGGCGTGCCATTCTTCTGGGGAGATCGGGCACCGCTGACGGGGAACTCAACCCAGGAGCGAACGATGAAACGTGCTGGCCAGGGAAGCTCACGGCGGCGGTTCATGAAGCAGGCGGCGCTGGGCGCGGGGGCGGCGACGGTCGGCGCCGGCACAACGGTGGTGGCCGCGGTGGCCGAGGAAGACGCCCGCCCGATCACCGTGCCGGCCGAGTTCGAGACGGCGAAGCACGCCCCGCGGCCCGAGATCGACTTCCCGATGACCGGCGCCCAGGTGTTCGCCCGCGCCTGCAAGGCGGAAGGCGTGGCGGCGCTGTTCTGCTGTCCCGGCAACTACTCGGTGGTGCACGCGATTTCCGACACCGGCATTCCCACCTACGGCGGCCGGCACGAGGGGGCGCAGTGCCACGCCGCCGATGCGTTCACCCGGGTCACCGGGGAGGTCGCGGCGACCTCGGGGACCGAGGGGCCCGGCTTCACCGACATGATTTGCGGGATCGCCGCCGCCAACTCGGCGCGGTCCCCGGTCTTGGTGCTCGCCAGCAACAAGACGATCTTCGCCGAGGATACCGAACGCGGCATCCAGGACGCCTATCAGCAGCCGACGACCGAGGGCATGCGGAAGTACGGCAAGCGGCTGATCACGCCGGCCCGCATCCACGAGTACGCCGGCTACGCGTTCCGGCAGCTCCGCAGCGGCGTGCCCAAGCCGGTGCATCTCGATTTTCCGGCGGAGATCGCCAACGCCCGGTTCCGCGACCCGAGCGAGATCGAGTATTTCTTCGACAAGACGCAGTACCGCACGGAGACCCGGCCGCATCCCGACCCCCTGGCCATCGATCGGGCGATCGCGCTGTTCCGGGACGCCGAGCGTCCGATCATCGTCTCGAGCAACGGCGTGTTCCACAGCCGCGCTTGGGCCGCGCTGCGGCGGCTGGCCGAGCGGGCCCACGTACCGGTGGTCGAATCGGGCGCGACCAAGGGTCAGTTCCCCGTCGACCACGAGCTGTCCGCGGACACCGCGCCGGGGGCGTTGGCGAGCGCCGACCTCGTCCTGCTGGTCGGCCAGTACTGCATGCCGACGCTGGGCGAGTTCGCCTTCGGGCCGGACGCCCGCTACATCCGCATCGACCCGTGCGCGGAGGACATCGGCCGCAACCTCCCGATCGAGCTCGGCATCGTCAGCGACGAGCGGGCCGCCCTCGAGGCGCTGGCGGACGGCGTCCCCCGCATGCGCCACGAGGCGTGGGTGGCGGAGGTGGCGGCGGCGCGGGCCGCGTTCGAGGCGCAGAACGCGGAGTACTACCAGACCGGGCTGGGTTACACCGACGCGGTGCATCCCTCGGTCATCGGGAAGGAGCTGGCCGACTTTCTCCACCGCGGCGCGCTGCCGCCCGACCGGACCACCATCGTGCAGGGGGGCTATGGCATCGCCCGCTACACGCGGCGGTACCTGCGGGCATTCCGCCCCGGGCAGATCATGAACGGGGCGTATCAATACGGCGCCATCGGCCCCGACGTCGGCTACACCGTGGGCGTGGCCGCCGCGGTCCGGCAGGGGACCGGCCCGCAGGCCGACTACCAGGGGCATCCGGTCATCGCGATCACCGGGGACGCGGGCTTCGGCTATACCGGCATGGAAATGGAGACGCTGGCCAAGTACCGCCTGCCGGCGGTGATCATCGTCTACAACAACAACGCCTGGGGCACGTGGCAGGGACAGCGCAACAACCAAGTCGGGTTGCCGGTGCACCTGTTCCAGGAGAACCTCCGCTACGACAAGATGGGAGAGGCGCTCGGCGCGCACGGCGAGTACGTCACCCGGCCGTCCGAGTTCCGTCCCGCCCTCGAGCGGGCCTATCAGGTCGCGCTCGACGAGAGCCGACCGTCGGTCGTGAACGTGCAGGCGAAGAAGGAGTTCTGGTTGCGGGACCAGTACGCGCCCGGCTTCCTCGGCAAGATCGAGCCGGGCGTGATGTCCTACTACCACTAGGCGTCTGCGCCCCAGAACGGTTTGGGGCCGATTTGACACAATATGCAGCGGTCAATCGCCGGCACTTGCGCAACATATGGTGGTCACAATTTTCTGCGGCGCAGAATCATAGCCGCCAGCGTCCCCGCTCATGACGGTTCGGGCATCGGTAGCCGACGAACAACGCAGTCAGGCGGGATGCATCGCCGCTCGAAGGCAGCGGGGACTTTCGCCACGGCTGCCGGGAAAGGACATCGTGGGGCTGGAATCGGGGCGCGGCGCAGCGCCGCCGCGCGCACGGCCGCGCAAGGTGGAGACGGGGGCATTCGAGTCGAACGGCGGGAACGCGGAGAAACCGGGGCGGGTCCTCCGGACAGCGCGGGTCCGTCGGACGCCGGAGCAGTCGCTTGCCGTCGTGCGCCGGCAGCTTCAAGCCTATGCCGACCGGCGGGTCTTCGGCGGCTTCAGCGAGCGCCCGCCGGTAGCGGGGCGGTACCGCTTCCGCTTCTCCTGGTTGGGAACGGACCCGCTTGCGCTCGACTACACGCCGGCGAGCGGGACGTTCGTCTTCCGGGCGTTGCTGCCCCACGTCCCGGCGCGGTCGGTCCTGTGCGCGGATCTCGCGGCGTTCGTGGCGGGGCGGGCGTCGACCCGCCTCCCGCCGCACCGTCGCGTCGACCGGCGCCGCGCCCGCGTCCGGTGCATCGCCGCGCGGGGCGCGGTGTCCGTCGAACTCGTCGCGACGCGGAACTTCCACGACTATGGCGTGAATCGAGTCGTCAACCTCGTCCACGAGATCTTTCTGTACCTCCAGGAGTACCAACCGGAGTATCTGTGGACGAACTTCGCGGCGCCGGAAGAATGAACGTCCCGGAGAATCATCAATGACCCGATCCGTACGTTCGAAGTGGTTCGCGGCGCTGGCCACCGGGGTCCTCGTCGGCGCTGCGTCCGCGCAGCCGCTCCACCCGATGGAACCCCACCGGCACGCCGAGGGCCAGGCCCTGAAGAACCCGGTGCCGCCGACCCCGGACTCGGTGGCCACCGGCCGGCAACGGTACGTCTTCATGTGCCGCGAGTGCCACGGCAACACGGGTCTCGGCGACGGAGACATGGCGCACGCGGGTGGAGACATACCGGACTTCACCGACGACGTCTGGCTGCACGGTCCGGACGACGGGGAGATCTTCCTCGTCATCAAGGAGGGGGTGACGGCCGACATGCAGCCGTACGCGGACCGGCTCGACGACGAGGAGATCTGGCACTTGGTCAACTACCTCAAGACGCTCGCCGACCGCCGGTGAGCGGTTCCTGCGAAGTCGGCTATCTGCCTCGCTGACACGATGTCCAGCCCGATTGTCTATCGCCCCATGGAGCCCGCCGACGCCGAAGCGGTGTCGCGGTTGATCGCCGAGTCGTTCACCGAGTTCATCGGGCCGGAGTACACCGACGAAGGGCGGGCCGAGTTCCTGCGCCACGTGGAGCCGGCCGCGCTGGTCGAGCGGACGCGGTCGAACCACTTCGTGCTGGTGGCGATGGCGGGTGAGCAGCCCGCGGGGGTGATCGACCTCCGTGACAACGACCACGTGTCGCTGCTGTTCGTCGATAGCCGGCATCAGCGGCACGGCATAGCGCGCGAGCTGCTGGCGCGCGCGCTGACCGTCGTCCGTCCCGCCAAGCCCGGTCTCGATAGAGTGACCGTCAATTCCTCCCGTTTCGGCGTACCCGCCTATGAACGCCTGGGTTTCCGGCAGACCGGACCGGAGCGCACGGTCAACGGCATCGTGTTCATTCCCATGGCCCACCAGCTCGACGCTGATTAGGGGACCTGCGGGGCGGGGTCGCCGCTCCCGGCCGGCGCCCGGCCGGGCATCGTCCACGGCGGCCCGGTGGCGGGAATGGACTCCACCCCGACCCCGTACCGGAACACGAGCCGGCCGCCGTGCAGGGCGGTTGCGGTCAGGAGCCCCAGCCCGATGACCGAGAGCAGGCAGGACACCGCGATGACCCCCCGGGCGGTCGTCCGCCAGATATAGGACATCGCGAGCCGCAGCGAGGCGAAGAAGACGAAGAACCAAGTCGTCCGGTCCGCCCACCCGAAGTGGGTCGTGACCGCGAGACCCGCCTCCGGGGGGACCCGGATGGCCGCGGCCGCGCTCAACCCGCTGAAGTAGGCGGCCATCGCCGTCAACGTCCCCGCGCAGAAAAGCCAGGTGGCGGTGTCGCGCGTCGCCCCGTGGGCCGGCCGGCGCAGGCTGAGCAGATCGGCGGCCACCGCGGCGACCAGGACCGCTATCGGAAAGTGGACGAGGAACGGATGCGGGTTGGGCGCCCAGTCCGGCATGGCGGAGTCTGCGATGCGGCGATCCGATTCCGATGATACACCGCCGGACTGCGATGCCGGTCCCGGGCCGAGTCATCGCCGCGCGACCGGCGCGGCGTCCGCGAACCGGTTCGGGTGCGGCCGTCCCGCCCCACCCGCGGCGGGTTTTCCCGCAGGATCGGCGGCGCCCGCGTCGTGATAGACTCTGCGGCACGGCCTCTATTTGTACCTTCACGGAGTCTCGCCGATGTCCGGCCATTCCAAGTGGCATTCGATCAAGCACAAGAAAGGTGCGGCCGACGCCAAGCGCGGCAAGCTGTTCACCCGCATCATCAAGGAACTGACCGTCGCGGCGCGTGACGGCGGCGGCGACCCCGACAGCAATCCGCGCCTGCGGACCGTCGTCGCCGACGCCAAGGCCGCGAACATGCCCGCCGACAACATCAAGCGGGCCATACGCCGCGGAACCGGCGAAGAGCCGGGGGTCCACTACGAGGAAGTGACCTACGAAGGCTATGGCCCGGGCGGCGTGGCCCTGATGGTCGAGGTGTTGACCGACAACAAGAACCGCGCCGTCGGCGAGGTCCGCCACCTGCTGACCAAGCACGGCGGCAATCTCGGATCCTCCAACAGCGTGGCTTGGCTCTTCGACAAGCGGGGGTACGTGCTGGTGGACCGGGAGGCGGTGGATGAAGAGACGCTGATGACCGCCGCCATCGACGCCGGCGCCGACGATCTTCGGGATGACGGCGGGCACTGGGAGATCATCAGCGCGCCGGAGTCGTTCGACGCCGTCGCCGAGGCGGTCCGGGCCCTCGGGGTCGAGCCGGCGTCGGCGCAGGTGGCGATGCTGCCGCAGAACTTCGTGGTCCTCGAGGGGAAGCCGGCCCAGCAGATGATGAAGCTGATGGGCGCGCTCGAAGACTTGGACGACACCCGGCACGTCTGGTCGAACTTCGACGTCAGCGAGAAGGAGATCGAGGCCTCATTGGCGTGAGGATCTTCGGGATAGACCCCGGCTCTGAGCGCACCGGATACGGATGCATCGATTCCGACGGCAGTCGGTGCGAGCTGGTTGCGTGCGGAGCCATCACGGTGCCCTCCGGTTGTCCGTTTCCGGACCGGCTCGTCCGGATCTTCGACGCGCTCGCTTCGCTGTTGGCGACGCATCGGCCGGCTTCGGTGGCCGTCGAAGAAGTGTTCCATGGGCGCAACGCCCGCAGTGCGTTGAAGCTCGGTCAGGCCCGGGGGGTTGCCCTGCTCGCCGCCGCCCGGGCCGGGCTCCCGGTGGCGGAGTACGCGGCGGCGACGGTCAAGCAGGCGGTCGTGGGCTACGGCCGCGCGGACAAGCAGCAGGTGCAGCGGATGGTGGCGCTGCTGCTCGGTCTGGACGCGCCGCCCTCGCCGCACGACGTATCGGATGCGCTCGCCGTCGCCGTCTGCCACGCCTACGCCGGGCCGGCCGCGGCGCCGTCCGGTTCGGCGGAGGACGGCAACGCCGGGGTCAGGACCTGGCGCCGATTCCGGGTGCCGGGGTGACGGATGATTGCGCGGCTGCACGGTCGTATCGCCGAGAAGCACCCCCATCGCGTGACCGTCGACGTCCACGGCGTCGGCTACGATCTGCACATCCCCCTGTCGACCTTCTACGGCCTTGGCGAGCCGGGGTCCGACGCGGCGTTCCGGGTGCATACGCACGTGCGCGAGGACACCTTGGCGTTGTTCGGCTTCGCGACCGCGCTGGAGCTGCAGGTCTTCGAGAAGTTGATCGCCGTCTCCGGTATCGGCCCGCGGCTGGCCCTCGCGGTTCTCTCGGGCATCGAGCCGGTCGAGCTGGTGCGGGCGGTGGGCCGGGGCGACGTGCGGCGGTTGACCGGCATCCCCGGCATCGGCAAGAAGACCGCGGAGCGGATGGGGCTGGAACTGCGCGATCGGCTGCCGGCGGTCCTCGAAGCCGGGCCCGGGCCCGAGCCCGAGGCCGGGCCGGGCGTGGCCCGGAGCGATCTCGTGTCGGCGCTGGTGAACCTCGGCTACGGCCTGCCATCGGCGGAACGGGCGGTCGATGCCGCGCTCGGTGCGGGGGGCGATGGGTTCGAGCAGGTGCTCAAGCGGGCCCTGAAGGAGATCGCCCGATGACCGGGGACGAGACGCCGCCGCGCGTGGTCAGCTCGGTGCGGCTGGGCGACGACGAGCAGTTCGAGGCCGGACTGCGCCCGCGCAGCCTCGGTGCGTACATCGGACAGGAGCGGTTGCGCGAAAACCTCGAGATCTCCATCGCCGCGACCCGGCAGCGCGGCGAGGCCCTCGATCATGTCCTGCTCTACGGCCCCCCCGGGCTCGGCAAGACGACCCTGGCCCATGTCGTCGGCCACGAGCTGGGGGCGCCGGTCCGGACCACGGCGGGGCCGGTGCTCGAGAAGCCGGGCGATCTGGCCGGCATTCTGACGAACCTCGCGCACCGCGAGGTGCTCTTCATCGACGAGATTCATCGGATGAGTCCGGTCGTCGAAGAGATCCTGTATCCGGCAATGGAGGACTACGAGCTCGATATCGTCATCGGGCAGGGTCCCGGGGCGCGGTCCGTGAAGGTGCCGCTGAAGCCCTTCACGCTGATCGGGGCGACGACCCGCGCCGGATTGTTGACCTCCCCGCTGCGGGCGCGGTTCGGCATCGTGCACCGGCTCGACTTCTACCGCGACGTCGACCTGCAGGAGATCGTGCGCCGGTCGGCCGGCATCTTCGACGTGCCGATCGAGGCCGCGGCGACGGTCGAGATCGCCGGCCGCTCGCGCGGCACGCCGCGGGTCGCCAACCGGCTGCTGCGCCGCGTGCGGGACTTCGCCCAAGTGCGCGCGGACGGCCGGATCACCCGCGGGGTGGCCCTCGGCGCGCTGAAGATGCTCGACGTCGACACCAACGGGTTCGACGAGGCCGATCGCCGGCTGCTGCACGCCATCATCGACAAGTTCGGCGGCGGTCCGGTGGGACTCAACAGCATCGCGGCCGCGATCAGCGAGGAGAAAGAGGCCATCGAAGACATTTACGAGCCCTTTCTGATTCAGATCGGATTTCTCGACCGGACACCGCGCGGGCGCGTGGTGACCGCCCGCGCCTACGACTACTTCGGCGTGCCGGCGCCGAGCCGCGGGGGGCGGTTGTGGTAGAGGACACGCCGGGGACCCTCCGGCGCGCGTATCACCGGAGCCGGTGGTGAGGCCCGCGTTGCGCGGGAACCGCCGGTCGAACGCAGCGGGGCTCTCGCCGCGGGCTCCTGGACGGGACACGAGATGAGCAACCGCACCGCCGCCGCGCCGCCCGGGGGTCCTGCCGCCTGCCGGCCGGTCCGCATCGCCTCGCTCGGCACCTACGTGCCGCCCCGCGTCATGACGAACCAGGATCTGGAGAAGCTGGTCGACACGTCGGATGCGTGGATTCTGAAGCGGACCGGCATTCGCACCCGCCACATCGCCGACGCCGACGCCGCCACCTCCGATCTCGCGGTGGAGGCGGCCAGGCGGGCCATCGACGGAGCCGGGCTGACGCCGCAGGACATCGGGTTCCTGGTGGTCGGCACCACCACCCCGGACATGTTCTTTCCGAGCACCGCCTGTCTCGTCCAGGACAAGATCGGCGTCGCCGGGGCCTGGGGGTTCGACCTCGGCGCGGCCTGCTCCGGCTTCACGTATGCGGTCACCACCGCCATGCAGATGGTGGCGGGCGGGGCCCACGACCACGCGCTGGCCATCGGGGCCGACGTCATGTCCCGCATCATCGACTACGAGGATCGCGCCACTTGCGTCCTCTTCGGCGACGGGGCGGGGGCGGTGGTGGTCTCGCCGGCGGTGGACCCGGAGCTTCGGATCATCGACTTCGCCCACGAGGTGGACGGAAGCGGGGCGCCGGCGTTGCGCATGCCCGCAGGGGGCAGCCGGATGCCGGCGTCGCGGGAGACCGTCGACCGGCGGTTGCACTACGTGCATCAGGACGGCGCCGCCGTCTACAAGTTCGCGGTCCGAAAGACCCGGGACATCAGCCGCCGCGTGCTCCGGCGCAACGGGTTCGAGCCGGGCGACGTCGACCTCTTCGTGTCCCACCAGGCCAACCGGCGCATCATCATGGCCGCGGCCGAACAGCTCGGTCTGCCGGACGAGAAGGTCATGGTCAACATCGAGCGGTACGGCAACACGACCGCCGCCACCATTCCCCTGGCCCTCGCGGACGGGCTCGCGCAACGGCGCATCAAGAAGGGCGACCTCGTGCTGCTCGCGTCGGTCGGCGCCGGGTTCACGGTTGGCGCCGTGCTGCTGCGGTGGGCCTGCTGAGCATCGACCGTCCCCGCGCCATGCGCGTCTCCGACTTCGACTTCGATCTTCCCGCCGACCGCATCGCCCAGACCCCGACCGCCGAACGGCAGGCGGCCCGCCTGCTCGTCCTCGATCGCGCCGCGGGCGGCCTGCAGCACCATACCGTCGGCGCCCTTCCGGCCCTGCTGACGCCGGGCGATCTGCTCGTCGTCAACGATACCCGGGTGTTTCCGGCCCGGCTGCGGGGACGGCGCGTGCCGAGCGGGGGGGCGGTCGAGTGCCTGCTGCTGTCCCGCCGCGGCGACGGCTGCTGGGAGGCCCTCATGCATCCGGGGCAGCGCCTCCGCGCCGGCGCCCGGGTCGTCTTCGAGCGCGATGGCCGGCGGCTGCGCGGGGAGGTGCTCGCCCGTCGGTTCCACGGCCGCCGCACCATCCGCCTGTGGACCGGGGACGGTTCCGCCGTCGACGAGGCGATCGACCGCGTGGGGCACATCCCCCTGCCGCCGTACATCCGGCGCGGAGACACGCCGGTCGATGCCGAGCGGTACCAGACGGTCTACGCCGCGGTGCGGGGATCGGTGGCGGCGCCGACCGCCGGTCTGCATCTGACCACCGGCCTGCTGCAGGAGCTCCGTCAGCGGGGGGTCGGCGTCGCGCGGGTGACCCTGCACGTCGGCTACGGCACGTTCGCCCCGATCCGGGTGGAGCAGGTCGAGGCGCATCGGGTGGCGCCCGAGCCGTACCGCGTGCCCCCGGAGACCGCCGAGGCGGTCGGCCGCGCCCGCGCGGCCGGCCGGCGGGTGATCGCGGTGGGGACGACCACGACGCGAACCCTCGAGAGCGCGTACCGGGCCGGGGCCGGGGAGCTGCGCGCCGGCGAAGGCGTCAGCGACCTGTATCTGTATCCCGGGGTCGCGTTTCACGTCGTGGGCGGGCTGCTGACGAACTTCCATCTGCCCCGGTCGTCGCTCCTGATGCTGGTGAGCGCGTTCGCCGGGTGGGAGCGGATCCGCGGAGCCTATGCCGAGGCCCTGGGGGCGGGCTACCGGTTCTACAGCTACGGCGACGCGATGCTCATCCTGTAAGGAGGCGCGGATTCCCGGAGAGGGCTGATTGGGGCGGCCTATCAGCCCGTGGCGAAGTCCCCGCCGCCTTCGAGCGGCGATCATCCCGCCTGACGGTGTTGTTCGTCGGTTACCTGCGCCCGATAGGCGCCCTCCTCACGCCTTGTCAGGCCCGGGTGTTCCTTGCCCGCGGGCGCGCTGGCGCCCCGCCGCTCCCGGTGCGACGCGGGGGTTCACCACGGGCCGATATCGGCGCCGCCGGCGACGACTTCCGGGCCGGTCGCCGGCGGCGGAACACGCCGATATCGGCGCCGCCGGCGACGACTTCCGGGCCGGTCGCCGGCGGCGGAACACGCCGTTGCGCGGTTCGAATACGGCGCGGCTTCCTGCCACGGCTTCCTGGAGTGGGCGCCCGTTCCGGAGGGGCGCTCGCCGGAGTTCCTCCGGTCTTGATACAATAGGTGCCACCAGTTACGCCGGTGTAGCTCAGTTGGTTAGAGCACGCGGCTCATATCCGCGGCGTCCGGGGTTCAAGTCCCTGCACCGGCACCATCTCTCCCGGCTTTTGGGGAGCCCGAATCCGACCGTTCACGGGCCGGCCCCCGGGATCCGCCCGTGTCACTCGCCGACCGTGTAGCGGCGTCGCTCGAGCGGCAGGCGTTGATCCCACGCGGGGGGCGGGTCGTGGCCGCCGTGTCGGGCGGCGGCGACTCGGTGGCGTTGCTGCATGTCCTGGCGGAGCTGGCGGCGCGCGCGGTCGTGACGCTGGCCGGACTCGCGCATGTGAATCACCGGTTTCGCGGGCCGGAGTCCGACGGGGACGAGCGCTTCTGCCGGGACCTCGCGAGTCGGTTCGGCGTGCCCTGCCTGGTCGAATCGGTGGCCGTGGCCGATGTGGCGCGGTCGCGGCGGGTTTCCGTCGAGCAGGCGGGGCATCAGGTGCGTCACGCGTTCTTCGGCCGGGCGGCCGGGGAGCTGGGCGCCGATTGGGTGGCGCTGGGCCACACCATCGACGACCAGGCGGAAACGGTGCTGCTCCGGCTCATCCGCGGGGCGGGCGCGGCCGGGCTGTCCGGGATGCGGCCGCGGGCCGGTCTCCTGGTTCGGCCGCTGCTGGCGGTCAGCCGTGTCGAGCTGCGCCGCTATCTCGCCGACCGGGGGATCGCGTTCCGGGAGGATGCGTCGAACGACGATCGGCGCGTGCCCCGGAACCGGGTGCGGCACGAGCTGCTGCCGCATCTGCGGACGTACTCGCCGAAGATCGTCGATGCGCTGGCGCGTGCGGCCGACATCGCGCGGGAGGACGAGGCTTGGCTGAGCCGCCGGGCAAACGAAGCGGCCGCGGATCTCGTCTCAAGCGGCGGGGGCGCGATCGAGATCGACGCCGCCGGCCTGAGCGCGCTGCCGCCGGCCCTCGCCCGCCGTGTCGTGCGCGAGGCGCTGGCCCGGGTCGCCCCGGGGCGGGTCGCGGTGGGTTTCGGGCCGATCGAACGGGTGCGGCGGGCGGCCGCGGAGGGTCTCCCGCGTGCCGATCTGCCGGGGTGCCGGGTGGAGCGGGCGGGCGGCATCGTGCGTCTTGTGGCCCGTCGCGGGCGCGGTGCCCCCCAGCGGCGGCCCGGCTTCGCCTATCGCCTGGAGATTCCCGGCGAGGTCTCGGTGCCGGACGCGAACGTGACGATCCGGGCGGAGGTGGTCGAACCGGACGCCCTGGGCCTGTTCGGCCGGGGCGCGGTGGTCGATGCGACGGCGGCGGTCGTCGCCGTGCCCGCCGCGCCGCTCGTGGTGCGGAGCTGGCGGTTCGGGGACCGGTATCGGCCGTCGGGTCTCGGGGGGCGCAGCCGGAAGCTCCAGGACCTGTTCGTGGACCGCAAGGTGCCCCGGGCCGACCGTACCCGCGTTCCCATCGTGCTCGACGCCGCCGATCGCGTCATCTGGGTGGTGGGGTTCGGAACCAGCCACGATTTTCGTCTCTGCGAAGAAAGTGAAAGCGTGCTACTCTTGAAAGTCAGCCATTTGGGGGAGACTCTGTGAACTCGACGACACGCAGCCTGCTGTTCTGGATGCTTCTCGTGGTCGTGGTGTTTGCGATCTGGAACCTGTCATCCCAATTCCGGACCGGAGACCAGCCGGTCGCGTTCAGCGAGTTCATCCGTTGGGTGGAGACCGGTCAGGTCGAGCGGGTCGAGTTGTCGGGGAACGAGATCACCGGAACCACCTCGACCGGCGATCAGTTCCGCACCTATGCGCCGCCGCAGTACGAGGGACTGGCCAACCGGCTCATCGAGCGTGACGTGGTCATCGAGGCGCGGGAGGCGGCCGGGAGCCCGTGGGCGACGCTGCTGTATTCCTGGGCGCCCTTCCTGCTCGTCATCGGCTTCTGGATCTTCTTCATGCGCCAGGTCCAGAGCGGCGGCAACAAGGCGCTGTCCTTCGGCAAGAGCCGGGCGAAGCTGTCCTCGAGCGCGCAGAAGAAGGTCACCTTCAAGGACGTCGCCGGCGTCGACGAGCCCAAGGAGGAGCTGCAGGAGATCATCGAGTTCCTGCGCGAGCCCCAGAAGTTCCAGAAGCTCGGCGGCCGCATTCCCAAGGGCGTCCTGCTGATGGGGCCTCCGGGAACCGGGAAAACCCTGCTGGCGCGGGCGGTGGCCGGCGAGGCCAACGTGCCGTTCTTCTCCATCAGCGGGTCCGATTTCGTCGAGATGTTCGTCGGCGTTGGGGCGTCGCGGGTCCGGGACCTCTTCGAGCAGGGGAAGAAGAACGCCCCGTGCATCGTGTTCATCGACGAGATCGACGCGGTGGGCCGGCACCGCGGCGCCGGCCTCGGCGGGGGGCACGACGAGCGCGAGCAGACGCTGAACCAGTTGCTCGTCGAGATGGACGGGTTCGAGTCGAACGAGGGGGTCATTCTCGTCTCGGCCACCAACCGTCCCGATGTGCTCGATCCGGCGCTGCTCCGGCCGGGCCGGTTCGACCGCCGCATCGTGGTGAACCGTCCGGACGTCAAGGGGCGCGAGGGCATTCTCGGGGTCCATACGCGCAAGATCCCGCTGGCCGACGACGTCGACGTGCACGTGCTCGCGCGGGGGACTTCCGGTTTCTGCGGGGCGGACATCGCCAACCTCGTCAACGAGGCCGCGCTGAACGCCGCCCGGTACAACCAGAAGACGGTCTCGATGCAGGACTTCGAGTTCGCCAAGGACAAGGTGATGATGGGGTCGGAGCGCCGCTCGCTCATCATCAGCGACGAAGAGAAGCAGGTAACGGCCATCCATGAAGCGGGCCACGCCCTGCTCGGGGTCGAACTGGAGAACGCCGACCCCGTGCACAAGGTGACGATCATTCCCCGCGGCATGGCCCTGGGCGTCACCCAGCAGTTGCCCCTGGACGACAAGCACAACTACTCGGCGGCGTACCTGCACGACCAGTTGGCGGTGTTGCTGGGGGGGCGGATCGCCGAGGAGATCACCAACACCACCGTGACCACCGGGGCCGGCAACGATCTGGATCGGGTGACGGATCTGGCGCGCCGGATGGTTTGCGAGTGGGGCATGAGCGAGACCGTCGGGCCGCTCACGTTCGGCCGCAAGGACGAGGAGATCTTCCTGGGGCGCGACTTCGCCCAGCACAAGGACTACAGCGAGGAAACCGCGATACGGATCGACCAGGAGATCAAGCGCATCGTCACCGACAACTACGACCGGGCGCGGTCGATTCTCGAAGGCAAGAAGAACGAGCTGCTGCGTATCGCCGAAGAGCTGTTGGTGCGCGAAGTGCTGTCCGGCGATCAGGTCGGGCGCATCATCGCCGGCCAGGCGCTCGAAGAACCGGTGGCTCCCGCCGCCCCGTTCGTTTCGGACAAGCCCGCCAGCCCCGAAGCGGCGCGCCCCCCGGTGGTGCCGCCGCTCGGCAAGCCGCTGCCGCAGGAATAACGGGACCCGGGGACCCGTCGCCATCCCCGGGCCGCCGCCACCCTGCCGCATCGGGCAGGGAAATCCGCCGCTCCGTCCATTGAGACAGGTTCCAACCCAACCCCGAGGGCCTGTCCGCGCCGCGAGAGATGATCGCGATGCAGGTTCGCCGCCGCTACACGCTGCCGCTGCCCGGCGCTTCGCCGCTCGCCCTCGGCGGGCGGACGCTGGTGATGGGCGTGGTCAACGTGACCCCCGACTCGTTCTCGGACGGCGGCCGGTGGCAGGATTCGGGACGCGCGGCCGACCATGCGCTCGATCTGGAGGCGGCCGGCGCCGACCTGCTGGACGTCGGGGGCGAGTCGACGCGGCCCGGCGCCGAGGCGGTCCCCGCCGCCGAGGAGCTGCGTCGCGTCGTCCCCGTGCTGAAACGGCTGGTCGGACAGATCCGGGTGCCGGTGTCCGTCGACACCTGCAAGGCGGAGGTCGCGCGGGCCGCTCTCGACAACGGGGCGGTGATGGTCAACGACGTATCCGGCCTGCGGCACGACCCCGCCCTGGCCGGGGTGGCGGCGGAGGCCGGTGCGGCTCTCGTGGTCATGCACAGCCGCGGCCGTTCGCGCGACATGTACCGCGACGCCTGCTACCGCGCCGTCGCCGCCGAAGTTGCGCGCGAGCTGCGCGCGTCTATCGCGGCGGCCGTCGAGGGCGGCGTGGAACGGTCGCGGGTACTGATCGATCCCGGTCTCGGCTTCGCCAAGCGGGCCGGGCAGTCCTACGACGCTCTCGCCGGACTCGGCCGTCTGGCGGCGCTCGACCGGCCCATTCTCGTCGGGCCGTCGCGGAAGTCGTTTCTCGCCGGCCGCGCGGATCGAGGACCCGCGGATCGCGACTGGGGGACGGCCGCCGCGGTGACCGCGGCGATTCTCGAGGGGGCGCACATCGTCCGGGTGCATCGGGTCCGCGAGATGCGGCAGGTGGCCGAGGTTGCGGACCGATGCCGGGCCGCCCACGAGGCTCGGGAGGGCGGCCGGCTGGCCGATACCGGAACTGCGGCCGGCTCGCAGGTCCCCGCGTTCGTCGAATCGCCGAGGTCCGTGTGATCGAGCGTCTCACCGGCCTGTTGCCGCCGAGCCGGATCGGCTGGTGGGATCTGCTGGACATCGCGATCGTGTCGCTGCTGATCTACGAGCTCCTCAAGCTGCTCCGCCGGACCCACGCCGTCCAGATTCTCATCGGCGGCGGGCTGATCATGGTGCTCTACTACGCCGCCCAGTTCACGCCCCTGCAGACCCTCAACTGGCTCATCGGCGACATGTTCGGCTACGCCGTATTCGCAGTGATCGTCCTGTTTCAGGGCGACATTCGCCGCGCCCTCGCCGGTCTGGGGCGGGTGCCGTTCTTCCGCTACGTGAGCCGGCCCGCCGCGACCGACCAGACCATCGAGGAGGTGGTGGTCGCGTTGCGCATGCTGGCCGAGAAGAAAACCGGCGCGATCGTGGCCATCGAGCGGGAGATCGGCCTGCGCAACTACGTCGAGAGCGGGATTCCCGTGGACGCCAGGGTCAGCTACGATCTGCTGGTGACGTTCTTCAGCCCCGGCTCGCCGCTGCACGACGGGGCGGTGCTGATCCAGCAGGACCGGATCGCCGCCGCCGCCTGCTTCCTCCCCTTGAGCGTCGATACCCCGGTCGCCCGCAACCTCGGGACCCGCCATCGGGCGGCGATCGGGCTGAGCGAGGAGACCGACGCCATCGTGCTGGTGGTGTCCGAGGAGACCGGGCTGGTGTCGCTGGTGGTGGACGCGCAGATGGACCCGGACCTGGACCCGGAGCGGCTGCGGTATCGCATCGAGGCGCTCATGCAGCGCTCGCCGTTCGAGCGGAAGCGCCGCGGCTCCGGCGTGGTCGAGTCATGAAGATGCTCCGAAAGCTGGGGCTCAAGCTGTTCTCCATGGCGCTGGCCGTCGGGTTGTGGCTCACCGTTTCCGGCGAGCCCATCGCCGAGCGGGGCGTGCGGATCCCGCTGGCGTTCGAGAATCTCCCCGAATCGATGGAAATCCTGGGCGATCCGCCGCAGACTGTCGATGTTCGTTTGCGGGGTTCCACGGGGACCCTGCGGCGTATCGACGCGCGTGACCTCGTGGCGATCATCGATCTCGAATCGGAGCACGCCGGAGCGAGGATGTTCGACATGACGATCGGCCGGGTCCGGGCGCCGCTCGGCGTCGAAGTGACCCAGGTCAGTCCGTCGACCATCTCGCTGACCCTGGAGGCGCTGGGAAGCCGGGTGGTGCCGATCATCCCGGAGGTCCGGGGGGCGCCGGCCGCCGGCTTCGTCGTGGGGGCGGTCGAGGTCGAGCCGGCCACCGTCGAGGTGGAGGGGCCGGAGAGCCGGTTGGGCGATCTGGACGAGGCGATGACCGAACCGATCGACGTGACGGGCGCGTCGGTGCCGCTTCGACGGATGGTCACGGTCGGGGTGGACGACCCGAGTCTGCGGCTGGCCACGCCGGGGTCCGCCCGGGTGACGATTTCCATCGTCCGGGCGCCGGGCGGGGGCGGCAGCCGGTCCTCGTCGGACGCCTGGAGCGGCTGGGACGCGCGGGATTGAGCGGCTCCCGCACCGGTCGCGACGGGACACCCATGGCCGCCACTCTGTTCGGGACCGACGGCGTGCGCGGCGTTCCGGGCGAGCCGCCGCTGGACCGGCCCACGCTGGTCCGCCTGGGGGCCGCGGTCGCCGCGGCCTGCCGCGGCCGAGCCGGGGCCCGCCGCGTGCTCATCGGCCGGGATACCCGCGAATCGGGCGGATGGATGACGGATGCGCTGGCCGAGGGCGTGGCCCGCGCGGCCGCCCGGCCGGTCGACGCGGGGGTGCTGTCCACCCCGGCGGTGGCGTTCCTGACCCGGGAAGGGGGATACGGCGCCGGTCTGGTCGTCTCCGCCTCGCACAATCCGTATCAGGACAACGGGGTGAAGGTCTTCACCGCCGGCGGCGAGAAGGCGGACGCCGATGACGAGGCCCGGATCGCCGCGTCGGTCGCCGGCCCGGACCCGACCCTGCCGGCGGGGTCGCCCCGCCCGATGGAGCGGGTATCCATCGCCGGCGCGTACGTCGAGCATACCGCCGGGATCCTCCGGACGGTACCGATTCCGGACGGGTTCCGGATCGCCGTCGATTGCGCCAACGGCGCCACCAGCCGGATCGCGCCGGCCGTGCTCCACCGCCTCGGGCTGGACCCGGTGGTCCTCCACGATCGACCCGACGGGCGGAACATCAACCGCGGCTGCGGTTCGACCGACCCGCGGCGTCTGGGCCGCACCGTGGTCGAGCAGGAGTGCGATCTTGGCGCCGCCTTCGACGGCGACGGCGACCGTGTCGTGCTCGTCGACCACCGGGGCGGGCTGGTGACCGGTGACGCGGTGCTGCTGGTGGCCGCCCGCTGGCTGGCGGCGCAGGGCCGCCTCCCCCGGCGGGGGGTTGTGGCTACCGTGATGAGCAACATCGCGCTCGAGCAGGCCCTCGCGGCCGACGGCATCACGCTGCATCGCTGTGCGGTCGGCGATCGGCTCGTCCGGGCCGAGATGCGGCGGCGCGGGGTTGCCCTGGGGGGAGAGCAGTCGGGTCACGTCATCTTCGCCGATCACCTTCCGACCGGAGACGGGCTCGCCACGACCCTGATGATCCTGCGGGCGGTGTTCGAGACCGGGCGGAAGCTGGCCGATTTGGCCGCCGATCTGGTGCCCCGGCCCCAGGTGCTGGTGAACGTCGCGGTGTGCCGGCGCGCGCGGCTCGAGGAGGTGCCGGGGGTGTCGCCGCTCATCGAAAGGGCCGCCCGGCAGCTCGACGGCGCCGGCCGCGTGCTGATTCGCTACTCGGGCACCGAGCCGTTGCTGCGCATCATGCTCGAGGGACCCGATGAAGAGCAGATTCGCGGCCTCGCGGAGCAGATTGCGGACCGGGTGCGGACGGAGATCGGCGTCGAGCCGGGCGTTCGCCGATGACCGGGGGGAAGCGTCTGCGCCGTCTGGTGACGGCGGCGCCGGCCGCCGCCGTCTGCGGGGTGCGCGTCCCGATTCGTGAAATGACTGCTTCCGGCACTGCCAGGTTGGCGATTCCGTGCCGTTCCCGGCATCGAGGCCCTCCCGGACGGGCCTATCGGGGCTTGGGTTCCAACGGGATGCCTCGGGGCCGGCCACGCCGGATACGCCAGCGGCGGCGCCTCACTTTCTTGACCTGCACCCCGTCTGCGCCGTCTGCAGGAGCATCCCACGCTGACTGCGCGTGACGGCCCGCCCCGATTCGAGGGGTCGCCACCGTCTTGCCGACCGGCCGGCGCCGCGTGAGACCACGATTCCGCACGTCCGGAGCCCCGGCAGGACCCGCCGCGATTCCGCCTGCGCACGGCGGTGGCGGAGCAAGGGATGCGCCTGAGCGCCCGGCGCTCCGGCGCATTGCTATATGATCGGTGAGTCGCGGTGGTTGGCCCGGACAGTCCGATGAATCGAACCGAACTGTATTCCGTCGTCGTGTCGCTCGTGCTGGCGGCCGGACTCATGGGCTGGATCATCTGGAGCCAGCGTCCGCCCGAACCGGTGGCCGAGGTCGTCGGGGCCGCCCCCGCCCCGACCCGGGCGGAGGCGCCGCCGTCCGAGGATGCCCCGGAGCCGCTGCCGATCGACGAGGATCGCGCGGCCGCCCTGCGCGCGGCCGCCGACGAGGGGCCGGACGACGCGCAGGTCCGCGTCGACCTGGGCAATCTCTACCACCAGGCGCGGCGTTTCGACGACGCGATTCCGTGGTTCGAGGCGGCGTTGGCCCTGAGCCCGGACCTCGTCGAGGTGAGCACCGATCTCGGCGTCGCGCACTACTACGCAGGCACCGTCGACCGTGCGCTGGCCCAGTTCGATCGCTCGTTGGAGATCGACCCGGCGCATGCCGCGACATGGCTGAACATCGGCATCGTGCGGGCCTTCGGCCGGCAGGATCTGGCCGGGGCCATCGAGGCGTGGGAAGAGCTGCAGCGGCTGGCCCCCGACAGTCTCGAGGCGTTCGCGGCGGCCGATGCCATCGAGCGTCTGCGCGCGGCGCACCCGTGACGCGTTCGCGGAATCGTCCCCTGGGATTGTTGGAGGGCTGGTTGGGCGGTAATCGGAGCTTCGAGGTGCCGGTTTCCGGGGGAAGTCGTCGGTGCCGTGTAACGGCGCGGACGGCTGGAGGGCTGGTTGGGCGGTAATCGGAGCTTCGAGGTGCCGGTTTCCGGGGAAGTCGTCGGTGCCGTGTAACGGCGCGGACGGCTGGAGGGCTGGTTGGGCGGTAATCGGAGCTTCGAGGCGCCGGTTCCGGGGAAGTCGTCGGTGCCGTGTAACGGCGCGGACGGCTGGAGGATTGGTTGGGCGGTAATCGGAGCTTCGAGGCGCCGGTTCCGGGGAAGTCGTCGGTGCCGTGTAACGGCGCGGACGGCTGGAGGGTTGGTTGGGCGGGAAGCGGAGCTTCGAGGCTCCGATTTCCGGGGGAAGTCGTCGGTGCCGTGTAACGGCGCGGACGGCTGGAGGGTTGGTTGGGCGGGAAGCGGAGCCGCAAGGCTCCGATTTCCGGGCTCGGTGACGACATGGCCCTTGGCTGGCTCATCCGGTTCCTGATCGCGGTGGTCGCGGTGCGGATGGCCTGGAAGTTCTTCAGCGGACTGCTGGAGGGCGCCGCCCAACGCCCGCGGGTCCCGCCGAGACACGGGGTGAAGTTGGTGCGCGACCCCGTCTGCGGGACTTATGTCGATCGATCCCGGGCCGTCAGCGCGCGCGGCCGCGGCGGGGTGCACTACTTCTGCTCGGAGGACTGTCGCACCGCGTACCGGCGGGACCCCCGCGGATCCGCCGCCCGGGCGTGACGCTTGGCCGGGTTGGTTGGGCGGCGATCGGAGCCGCGCGACGATTCCCGGGCCGGGATGCAGGGCAGGATGCGGCACGACGAGCGGTTGCGCGCGGACATCGTAGAGATCGGCCGGCGGCTGCACGATCGCGGGTTCGTCGCGTCGAACGACGGCAACATCAGCGTCCGGATCGGCGACGACCGTCTGGTGACCACCCCGACCGGCGTGTCCAAGGGGTTCATGACCCCGGACATGATGGTGACCACGGATCTGACCGGCCGGAAGCTGGCCGGTGACCGCAAGCCGTCGTCCGAGCTGCTGATGCATCTCGCCGTCTACGAGCATCGGCCCGAGATCAGGGCCGTCGTGCATGCGCATCCGCCCACCGCCACGGGCTTCGCGGTGGCCGGCATCCCCCTCGACCGCGCGGTCCTCGCCGAGGTCGTCACTACCCTCGGGAGTATTCCCATCGCCGACTACGGCACCCCCTCGACGAGCGAGCTGGCCGACGCCGTGCGGAAGCACATCCGCGCTCACGACGGGTTGCTGCTGGCGAACCATGGCGCGCTGACCATCGCCGACGAGCTGTTCGCCGCCTACTACAAGATGGAGACGGTGGAGCACTTCGCGCGCATCAGCCTCGTGGCGCGGCAGTTGGGACGCGAGCATCTGCTGTCGCGCGAGGAGGTGAACCGCCTGCAGGGGCTGCGGGACCGTTACGGCATCGCCGCGCTGGCGCCGCTCTGCCCGCCGGAAGAAGGCGGAGGCGAGGACTGTCAGGTGCTGGAGGCGCCGTCGCGGCCCGGCGAGCGGCTCGTCGACCCGGATGCTCCGGTCCCGGCGTCCGCCGGTGCGCCGCGGGCCGGCGCCGCCCGTTCGCCTGGTGGCGACCAGGAAGTTCGACTAACATACCGCGAGCTGACGGCGCTGATTGCGGACGCCGTCACGCAATTGCGTTGAGAGTCGCGGGGGGCGTGTGATGGGCGAGGCGCTCGGCATGGTGGAGACCAAGGGGCTGGTCGCGATGATCGAGGCGTCGGACGCCATGGTCAAGGCCGCCAACGTCACCCTGGTCGGCTGGGAGAAGATCGGCGCGGGCTTCGTGACCACCCTCGTCCGCGGCGACGTGGCGGCGGTGAAGGCGGCGACCGACGCGGGGGCGTCGGCGGCCCGCCGGGTCGGCGAGCTCGTTTCGGTGCACGTCATCCCGCGCCCCCATGCCAACCTCGAGGACGCCCTGCCGATCGGCAGGGCCGCCGTCCCGTAGCGGTCCGACGCCATGATTCTCGGGAAGGTGGTGGGGACCGTCGTCGCGACCCGCAAGGACGAGCGTCTGGTCGGCAGCAAGCTCCTGCTCGTGCAGCCGGTGCGGCCCGACGGGTCGGAGCGCGGCGCCCCCCTCGTGGCCGTCGACACCGTGGACGCGGGCGCCGGCGAGCAGGTGCTGGTGGTCAGCGGCAGCTCGGCCCGGATGGCGGCGGGGCTCGCCGATCGTCCGGTCGATGCGGCCATCGTGGGAATCGTCGACACCGTCGCCGTCGAGTGACGCACGGGCCTTGAAGATGACGAAGAGCGAGTTGCGTTTCGACCACCGCGACAACAAGAACTGCTCTTGCTACAGGCCGGTCGGCGAAGACCGCGATCGCGGACCGTCCCTGTTCATCAACCAAACTTTCGTCTCCGGGTATTTTCGAGGGATGGCTCCGGAGAATGCGAAGCCGACGTTGATCGTGGGAAACGTCTCGACCGGGCGCGCCGGAGTCGGAGAGTAATGCAGCTCGCACGCGTCATCGGGAACGTCGTCGCCACCCGGAAGGACCCCGGCCTCGCCGCGGCGACGTTGCTCGTGCTGCAGCCGTTGTCCCCGGCCCGCGAGCCGGTGGGGGCGCCGCTCGTGGCCGTCGATTCGGTCGGCGCGGGGGTGACCGAGGAGGTGTTCTTCGTGCGCGGGCGCGAAGCGTCCCTGCCGTTTCTGCCGCGCCGGGTGCCCGCCGACGCCTGCGTCACCGGTATCTGCGATCACTGGAGCGCCGCCGCGGACCGGCCGTCGAACGAGACGCCCGCGGAGACGCCCCGGCAGGAGTAGACGGTGCGGCTCGCGCGCGTGGTCGGGTCCGTGGTCGCGACCCGCAAGAACGATGCCCTGACCGGCGCCAAACTGCTGCTCGCCCAGCCCCTCGACGCCGCCGGTGGTCCCGCCGGTGACGCCCAACTGGCGATCGACGCGGTGGGCGCGGGTCCCGGCGAGCTCGTGCTGCTGGTGCTGGAGGGGCGCGCGGCGGGCGCCGCGCTCGGCCGGCCCGGCGCCCCGGTCGACGCCGCCATCGTCGGCATCGTCGACCCGCGCGACCCCGCTGCGTCCTGACTCCACGTTTCCGGAGACCGGCCCGCGCGCTGTCGACGCTCGATGGACCAGACCTTGCCCGGCGTTCTCGTCACGCGCCGCATGCCGTCCTCGGTGCTCGCCCCTCTCGAGGCGGTCTGCGCCGTCGACCGGCACGACTCCACCGATCCGTTGCCGCACGATGCGCTGTGCGAACGTCTCTCCGGCAAGCAGGGCCTGATCTGCATGTTCGACGACCGTATCGACGAAGCGGTTCTCGCCGCCGGCGACCGGCTGAAGGTGGTGGCCACCGTCGCCGTCGGGTTCGACAACATCGACGTCGCGTCGGCCGCCGCGCACGGCATCGTGGTCGCGAACACCCCGGACATCGTCACCGGGGCGACGGCGGAAATGACGTGGGCGCTGATTCTCTCGGTCTCGCGCCGCCTCGGCGAGGGAGATCGGACAATCCGTGCCGGCGGGTGGCGCGGCTGGACGTTCGATTTCCTGCTGGGGTCCGAACTGCGCGGCAAGCAGCTCGGCATTGTGGGGGCGGGGCGCATCGGCCGTGCGGTGGCCGCCATCGCCCCCGCGTTCGGCATGCGGGCGGTCTTCGCGGCGCGTCCCGGCCGCGCCCCGGCCCCGGCGGTCGGCGAACCGCCGGGGCTGTCGCTCGACGAGCTGCTGCTGACGTCCGACGTCGTGTCCCTGCACGTGCCGTTGACAGCCGAGACCCGGCATCTCGTCAACCGCCGGACGCTGGTGCGCATGAAGCGCTCGGCGGTGCTCGTCAACACGTCGCGGGGCGGCGTCGTCGACGACGAGGCGCTGGCGTGGGCTCTCGACGAACGGCTCATCGCCGGGGCCGGGCTCGACGTCTTCGAGGACGAGCCCCGGGTGCGCCCGGGACTGGTGGGGCGGGACAACGTCTGCCTGACCCCCCACCTCGGCAGCGCCACCCGCGAGACCCGCACCGCGATGGCCCAGCTCGCGGTGCGCAACGTCGTCGAAGTGCTCGGGGGGCGGCCGGCGCTGACGCCGGTCGGCCGGCGCTGACGGGGGCGGCCGGCGGGAGCCCGGGATGGGGCCGGCGCGCTGCGCTGCGGCCGGGAAGAACGTCGTCGAGGTGCTCGGGGGGGCGGCCGGCGCTGACGGGGGCGGGCGGGCGAGCGGTGGGGAGCCCGGGTGGAGCCGGCGCGCTGCGCCGCGGTCCGGGAAGCACATCGTCGAAGTGCCGGGGAACGGCCGCCGGTGGTCCCCGTTGACCGGCCCCCTGACGGGTCGGCCGGAGAGCGGCGCGGGCCCGCGGTGGAACGGCGTGCCGCACCGGGACGCGAAGACGGCGGATGCCGCGATGCTGACCGTCAACGAGATCTTCTATTCGATCCAGGGCGAGTCCGACTACACGGGCCGGCCGTGCGTCTTCGTGCGCCTGACCGCGTGCGACCTGCGCTGCGTCTGGTGCGATACCCCCTACGCGTTCCACGAGGGCCGTCGGCGCGGGGTCGAAGACGTGGTGGCCGAAGTCCAGGGCTACGGCTGTCCCCTCGTCGAAATCACCGGCGGCGAGCCCCTGCTGCAACCCGACGTCTACCCCCTGATGGACCGGTTGCTGGCGGCCGGCGCGACGGTGCTGCTGGAGACCGGCGGGCACGTCAATCTCGAACGGGTGCCGGCCGAGGTCGTCAAGGTCATGGACGTGAAGTGCCCCGGCAGCGGTGAATCGCACCGCAACGCCTGGGACAACCTCGCCCGGCTCGCCGGCCACGACCAGGTGAAGTTCGTCATCGCCGACCGCGCCGACTACGAGTACGCCCGCGGCGTCGTACAACGCCACGCGCTCGCCGCCCGGCCCGCGGTCCTCTTCTCGCCGGTGCACGGCGTCCTGCCGCCCGAGCGGCTCGCCGACTGGGTGCTCGCCGACCGGTTGCCGGTGCGCCTGCAGGTGCAGTTGCACAAGTACCTGTGGGGCGCCGAGACGCGCGGCGTGTAGGAGTCGGCCGTGAACTCGCAAAGTGGTTCTCACGGCGCCCCGGCCCGACCCGCGCCCATGACCGATATGACCGATGCGCCGCAACGTCCGGCCGTCGTCCTGCTCAGCGGCGGTCTCGACTCGTATACCGCCGCGGCCGTCGCCCGAGCCGACGGGTACTCGCTGTTCGCGCTGACCGTCCGCTATGGACAGGTCCACGCCTGCGAGCTCGAGGCGGCCCGCCGGGTGGCGCGCGCCCTCGACGTCGCGCGCCACCTGGAGATCGAGGTCGACCTCGCCGCATTCGGGGGCTCGGCGCTGACCGGCGCCGGCGCCGTCGAGCAGGACCGGCCGCCGGAGCGTCCCGGCATCCCGTCGACCTACGTGCCGGCCCGCAACACCGTGCTGCTGTCCCTGGCCCTCGCGTGGGCCGAGGCGCTTGGAGCCGCCGACCTCGTCATCGGGGTCAACGCCCTCGACTACTCCGGTTATCCCGACTGCCGCCCCGTGTATCTCGAGGCGTTCGAGCGGCTCGCCCGGCTGGCGACGAAGGCCGGCGTCGAAGGCGCCCGCTTCCGCGTGCACGCGCCCCTCGTCGATTGGACCAAGGCGCGGATCATCGCGCGGGGGGCGTCGCTCGGGCTCGACTACGGCCTCACCCACAGTTGCTACGTACCTGCGCCGGACGGCCGCCCCTGCGGCCGCTGCGACAGTTGTCAACTGCGCGCCCGGGGCTTCGCCGAGGCCGGTCTGACGGATCCGCTGTCCGTATGAGGAGGGCAACGGCGGTCCCGCCGCGCGCACATCCGGACCGGCCGCCCGGTGGATTGGGAGTCTGCGCCGTAGCACGGCGCGGACTCCTGGAGGGCCGGGGCGGCGGCGCCAATGCGGCGGCGGAGCCGTGAGGCGACGATTTCCCGGCCAGCGGTTCGTCACGTCAAAAATTTTAGGATAGACGGACTTGGGTCGAATGGTGCGATTCTCCGGCAGGGAGGAACGCTCCCGGGGTCGAGGCGAGTTCCCGATGACCCTAATATTTTTTCGTGGCGCGCCGCATTAGACTTCGAGGACGGCGTTCATCGAGATGGTGGCGTTCAACAGCCTGGAGATCGGGCAGCCGGTCTTCGCGTTGTTCGCCGCCGTGTCGAACGCCGACTGGCTCGCGCCAGGGACTCTCGCCGTCACGTCGAGGTGAATCGTCGTCACCGTCGGGCCGCCGTCGAGCATCTCCAGGGTCACCGTCGCGGTGGTGGTGACGTGGTCCGGGGTCAGCCCCGCCTCGCCCAACTGGGCCGAGAAGGCCATCGAGAAGCAACCCGCGTGGGCCGCTGCAATCAGCTCCTCCGGATTCGTGCCGGCGCTTCCCTCGAACCGCGTGGCGAACGTGTAGGCGGTATCCGACAGCTCGCCGCTGCTGCTCGAGATCGCGCCGGTGCCGCCCTTCAGGCTGCCCTTCCAGACGGCCGATGCCTTGCTTTCCATGTGTCCTCCTGAGACTCTGGCGTCGCGCCCCGCGGGGCTTCCGGGCCCGACGGGTGTCCGTCGGTTTCGCGCCCCGGCGCGCAGACGCCAAGGCGCACAGACTCTAGATCGTTCGGTCGCAAAGCGCAACCGGTGCGGTAGGCGCGCATCTCCTGCGCATCGGCCTGCCTTGCGGATGCGGCGCGGTCCCCGGGTCGGGTCGGTGGCCCCCGGGGACTTCGAGGCCGCCTGCCGGGAGGGAGCCTTCACGGGCTCCGGGAAGGAGCCGCGGGGCGGCGAACGGCCCGCCCGGAGGAGGAGGATCCTGACTGACGTGTCCGGTCGTCGAGCCGATGCCGGTCGGCGAAGGGCCGGCCCGCCCCCGCAGGACCCGAGGGCGGGCGGGGGCGGGTCGCCGCGCTATCTCAGCAGGATCGGCAGCCTGGCGGTCCGACCGCCGTCGACGGTGACGACGAGCGCGTGCACGCCGGCGTTCCAACTCCCGTCCGGCGAGACGAAGAACACGTCGCCGCGAACGCCGCCGCGCGCTTCAATCCGGAGGACCCGATCCGGAACCCTGTCCGACCCGTCCACGCCGAACTCGAACCGGAAGAAGCCCCTGTCGATTCTGCTCCGGGGAAAAGCGAACGTCAACGTCTCGGGCCAGTTGGCCCGCTCGTTCAGAAGCCGGCGCACCCCCTCCATGTCGCGGCGGTGATCGTGCTGCGTCGCCGGCGGCACCGCGATCCCGTCCGGCCGGACGAGCACGATGTCCTCCCGCCGGATCCTCAGGGTCTCGGACGCGGCGAGATCGAGGGCGACGACCAGCCACGGCGAGTCGTGATGGCGCTGCGCGTAGCGGTACGAGGCGCTTGCCAGCAGGACGCCATCGTCGTATATCACGAGGTGGGGTTCCCCGAAGAGGGCGTCGGGGAAGTGGGTGTTGGGGAAGTCATCCTGGGTGAGGCGGAAGGGCTGCGCCAGGGCCGCCGTGCCGCACACGGCCACCGCGACCGTGACAAGGATGACTCTTCGGACCCGGTACGCGGTGACGATAGCTCGCATGCTCCTACTCCAGCAGGATCGGGAGCTTGGCGACGTGGTCCTCGTTGCCGGTGACGACGAGCGAATACGCGCCGGCCTCCCACCTTCCGTCCGGTGAGAGGAAGAACACGTCGCCCACGGCGCTCGTGCGCAGATCAATCTGGACCACCTGGGTCGCGATCCCCGTGCCCCGCGCTACTCCGAACTCGAACGGCCAGACGCCGCCCGCTCTTCTTCTGGGGAAGCGCACGGCGTTCTCGCGCCAGTTCCGCCGCTCGTTCATGAGCAGGCGCACGCCCTCGACGTCCCGGCGGCGGTCGCGCCTCGACGCCGCCGGGATCTCGATCCCGTCCGGCCGGACCAGCACGAAGTTCTCCCGCGGGATGGACATGCGTTCGGACGCGCTGAGACCCACCCTGACGACCACCCACTGCGAGTCGTGACGGCGCTGCGAGTAGCGGTACGCCGCACTCGTCAACAGGACGCCGTCGTCGTACAGCACCACGTGGGAATCCCCGAAGCGGGCTTCGGGGAAGCTGACGTTGGGGAAGTCGTCCCCGTTGACGTCGAAGGGCTGTGCCCGGGCCGGCGTGGTGAACAGCAGCACCGCCCCGATCAAGAGGAGTATTCTCCGGGCCAGGTACGTGGTGACGATGGTCCGCATCGGCATGCCCCCGTCTCCTCTCCCCATTCTTCGACCGTCGCCTTTCGTCCGTCCAAGGGCTTGGGCCGTGGAAGTTCGCGCCGGCGACTCCAACGCGACCGCGGGGCCGCGCAGCGACCGTTCCCCGTTCTTCGACCGTCGCCTTTCGTCCGTCCAAGGGCTTGGGCCGTGGAAGTTCGCGCCGGCGACCCCAACGCGCCCGCGGGGCCGCGCAGCGACCGCAGGCTCGAACCGGCGCTTCACCGGCCGGCTTCGTCCGGCAGGCCCTCGACGTCGGGCTCCAGCAGCGCCCCCAGGGTGTTCTGGAACATCGCGAGCTGGGTGTAGTTGCCCACGATCAGCACGACTTCCCGCAACTGGTCCTCCGTGTAGCGTTCCGCGAGCTTGTCCCAGGTGGGGTGCGAGATGAACCGGCTGGTGTGCAACTCGTCGGCCGCGCGCAGCAGCGCCCGCTCGAAGTCCTCCCAGCCGGCGGCGTCCGGGCCCGCGGTGATGCGGCCTATCTGCTCTTCGGTGAGCCCCGCGCCCTGCCCGATGAGGTTGTGCCGGCCCCAGATGTAGTCGCCGCGGGACAGCCACGCGGTGCGCAGGATGAGCAGCTCCTTGTCGCGGAGGGGAATCGCGTAGTTCCGGACGAAGTGGATGGTGTAGGCCCAGTAGTTGCGGCAGGTGTCGGTGATCTCCGGGCACAACTGCCGCAGGGGGCTCGCGTCCCCCGGATCCTCGGGAAGCGCGATCCGCGGGCCGGCGAGCCGGTCGTGCGGCGCCACCCGGGTGACGGAATGCTCCTGGGCCGCAGCGACGGGCGCGGTGGTCACGGCCACGCCGCAGACGAGAATCACGCCGGTCAGCAAGCTGGTCCACCGCATCGGGCACCTCCCTGGTTCCTGGCGCGCCTGGTTCTGGCGCGGTCACCCGTACCGTCGGCCGCGGTATTCCCGTGGCCCGGACCGCATCGCCTTTGCGGCTCCGCTGCCCACCCTGCCCATCCTACCGCAGTCCGCCCCGTTTCTACGGCGCGGACTGCCGGCGCGTTGCGGCGGGTCGAGTCGAACGGTCGACGCCGCGATGCAACGGTCGACGCAGGCGTGGCGGCCGCTGCGCGTTCGCGGGTCGCCTCTGGATCGTCCCGCCGGGACCCCGTATGATGGTCCGCATCGCGGAGGGCGGCGCCGTCGGCGTCGCCGCAGGACGCGCAGGACTTCCCGCCGTTGCCGGTCCCCGGCGGCGCGGGCCGATGGGCGCGGGCCGATGAGAGGTTGATCATGAAGAAGACGGCAGGACTGCTTGCGATCTTCCTGGGGCTGGGGCCGAACCCGAGTCCCGCCCAGACGGCGGAAGATCTGCTGAACGATGCGCAGACCCCCGAGGACGTGCTCGTCCACAGCATGGGGTACGACCGCAAGAGCTACAGTCCCCTCGACCAGATCGACAAGTCCAACATCCATCGGCTCGTGCCCATCTGGAGCACCAGCATGATGAACCAGTCGGGTGAGCTCGCCGCGCCGGCCGTCCACGACGGGGTTCTCTACGCCATCAACGGGAGCTGGACGTTCGCCATCGACCTGGAGACGGGCCGGCAGATCTGGCGCACGCCGGTCGTCCTCGAGGAGGGATCGCGGCGGCGCAGCAGCTTCAACCGGGGCGGGCCGGTGATCTACGAGGGCCGTCTCTTCCGGGTGACCGTCGACAACCACGTCCTCGCCCTCGACATGGAGACCGGTGAGGAGCTGTGGAACCAGAAGTTCGCCGACGGGGCGCAGGGCTACTACGCGACGGGCGCCCCCATCGTGGCCAACGGGGTCCTCATCTCGGGGATGTCCGGCGGCGAGTCCACCACCCGCGGCTTCCTCGACGGCTGGGACCCCGCGACCGGCGAGAAGTTGTGGCGCCGCTACACGATCCCGGGGCCCGGCGAGCCCGGCCACGAGACGTGGCCCGCCGGCACCGACGCGTGGCTGTACGGCGGGGCGCCGACGTGGCGCTCGGGCTCGTACGATCCCGAGCTCGACCTCGTCTACTGGGGGACCGGCAACGCCGAGCCCTACGATCCGGCGCCGCGCGGCGCGCTCGACAGTCTGTACGCGTCGACCGTGCTCGCCATCCGTCCCAAGACGGGCGAGATCCACTGCCACTACCAGTACACCCCCAACGACGTGTACGACGTGGACGGCATCGACGAGAACGTGCTGGCCGAGCTGGAGGTCGACGGCGAGATGCGCAAGGTGATGATCCAGGCCAACAAGAACGGCTTCCTGTACACCCTCGACCGCACCGACTGCTCGCTGATCGCCGCGCACCCCTACGTCTACGTGAACTGGGCCACGCACATCGACCTGGAGACCGGCCGGCCCGTGCTGACCGACATCTACCGGAACTTCCTCGCCGGCGAGCAGGTCTACATCTGGCCGTCCCGCGGCACCAACGCGGTTCCCATCGCCTTCAACCCCGACACCGGCCTCATCTACTCGACGACGTGGCACGTGCCGCGCATCCAGCGGCTCCTGCCCGAGCCGCAGGAACGCGTCATCGGGGCGAGCTCGACCGGGGTCACCAACCGCTTCCCCGAGGTCGAGCCGGGCGATCTGCTCGGACACATCGTGGCCATCAATCCGCTGACCGGCGAGAAGAAGTGGGAGGTCCCGATGCACGATTTCCCCAGCTCGGCCGGGGTGCTGGCCACCGGCGGGGGGCTGCTGTTCAGCGGCAAGATCACCGGCGAGTTCATCGCGCTCGACGAGGAAACCGGCGAGACCCTCTGGGAGTTCCAGACCGGATCGAGCGTCAACGCGACGGCGATCACCTACACGCTGAACGGCCGGCAGCAGATCACGGTGGCGTCCGGGCTCGGGGGCGGGCTCGCCAACCGTTACGCGCGCGGCTTGGTGCCGGCCGGTGGCTCGATCTGGACGTTCGCGCTGATGCCGGAGTAGCCCGGCAACCGCCGCCCCGCCGCCGTCTTCTGCCCCTCCCGGCCGCGGTCCGCCTCAGGGGCGGCTTGTACGGTCACGGGGCAGGGGTTTCGGGGTCCCCGCGGAGGACCGCGAGGGCCTCGATGGCGTCCTCCCAGCTTCGGGTGTTCAGCCGGGCGGCGCCGGGCTCGTCGCCGCTCACGGCGAACACGTCGTCGCCGGTGCGGCCGACCACGACTCGCTCCTGGTCCGCCTCGTCGTTGAAGGTGACGGTGATCGCGGCGGCCGGCGCGTCGAGGCCGGTGCCGTTGCGGGACGGCTCGAACGACTCGGCGCGCAGGTTGGACAGCTTCGCCAGCAGGTCGTCCATGGCGCTGCGATCGACATCGGCGGCGTTCGGTGCGGTCCGGCGCCAGGTGTCGATTTCTTCCTCCCCGGACGCCGCTTCGAGCGCGAACGTCCAGACCGCGCCGTCGTGCTCGATCTCGAGCCCGGTGGCGTTGAACGGACGGAACGCGAACAGGTTCTTCCGCCGGTACTCGCCGGCGTCCTGCTCGAGCTCCGCGGCGAGCGATTCGTCGACGGTGAACACCAGCCCGCGCGCCGCGTCCCGCGCGTAGACGGTTCCCGTGGGGGTGGTGTCGCCGAGGAGGAGGGTCGCGGCCGAGCTGCCGAGCCCCACCGTCACCGTCAGCCGCGGCGTGTCGAGCCCGTAGGGCTCCAGGCCGTCCGGCTCAACCGCCTCCTGCTCGATGGCGGTCATCTGGCCGGTGCTGAGCCGGCCGACGAGACCGTCGGTCACCCCCGGGTCGGCCCGGGCCTCGATGGGGTCGACCAGCGACCACTCCCCGTCGGTCTTTCGGAGCCGGACCGCGAGGTCCTGCCCGGCGATCTCTAGCGAGTCGACCTGATCGCGGGTGATGTCCAGGATGGACTTGTCACGCAGGTCGAACGTGGTCTGGTCGAACGTCGTGTCCAGAAAACCCGAAATGAGGAAGACGCGGCTCGAGTCGGCGACGGCCGCATAGAGATCGTTGCCGGTCGGGGTGCGCCCGCCGATCTGCAGCCGGGCGTCCCCGCCGCCGGTCGTGGTGAAACCGACCTCGATGCGGGGCGCGGCCAGCCCGAACGGCTCCAGGTCCGGGACGTCGTCGGGCTCGGCGACGACGCGCTGCATCTCGAGGTTGGCGAGGCTCGACGACAGCGAGACGACCTTGGTGACGTCGACGTTGGCGCGGAACGGCTCGACCAGTTGCCACCGGTCGCCGTCCTTCTCGATGACGGTGCGGTCGCCGTTGCTGGAGGTCACCGACAGCGAATCGATGTCGTCAGACGCGATCTCGAACACCGGCTCCAGCGGATCCGGCGTCCCCGCCGGCGGCCGCCCGGACTCGACGAAGTAGATGTAGGCCCCTAGACCGAGGGCCACGACCAGCAGAACCAGCGTCGAACGCACTCCACGCATGTCCATCAGCCTTCCGCGATTGCTCAGCGCCTGCTCATCCAGGTGTAGACGCCGACGCCCAGGATGGCGGCGGGCAGCAACAGCACCGAGAGCCAGAAGATGCGCCGCTGGGCGCCGGCGGTGAGGGTCAGCCGGCGGTCCTCCGGTTCGCGGGCGCGAATCGAGATGAGGTTCTCCTGCTGGGCCAGCCAGTTGACGGTGTTCAGGAACATGTCGCGGTTGCCCTGAATGCCGACGACCGCGTTGCTGGCGAAGTCGGAATCGCCGATCACCGCAAGACGGGTCTCGGGCGGCGCCGGGTCGTCCCCGCCGTCGGGGTCGGCGGCGCCGTCCGGGGCGTCCGCCGGCGTACCCGCGCCGTCCTCCCCGCCCGCCTCCTCGGTGCCGTCACCGGCGACCGCGGGGGCGGGGGCGGAAACGGCCATGCCGATCGCCACCGGGCCGGGTCGGTCGCCGCTCTCCTCGTCGAGCTCGACCTGGCCGGTGACCAGGCTGTCGATATCCGCTTCCTGCCAGCTCTGCGGGCCGGTCTCGATGAACGACTGCGGGAGCCGGCCGTCCGGGCGGCCCGACGCGGCCGAGACCGAACGGGCGAGGGGATAGGCGGTCAGCAGGTTGAACCGCTCGGTGATCGGATGGAACGGATAGTTCGCGGCCACCGGCACGGAGGCGTCGGCGCCGAAGAGCTGTCCCACCCCGCTCGCGTCGACCACGACGTCGGCGCCCACCTCGATGCCCCACGCGCGCACGAGGCCGAGCAGACCCTCCGGGGCCGGTTCGTCCCCGGTGACGGGCGGGTCGAGCAGCAGCAGCAGCTTGCCGCCGCGATCCAGGTAGGCGCCGAGCGCGTCGATCTCCCCCGGCAGCAGATCCGTCTCCGGTCCCGCCGCGACGACGACGGTGGCGTCGTCGGGTACCGCGCCCGCCTGCGCGAGGACCAGCGAGTCGACCTCGAAGTTGTCGAGCGCGAGGGCCGCCGAGACGGTGCTGTAGCCGTCCCGGTCGGCGTCGGTGTGGGTCTTCTCGCCGTGGCCCTCCAGGAAGTAGACGGTCTGCTGCGAGCCTTCCACGACCTTGATCAGGGCGTTCGTCAGGTCCTGCTCCGCGTCGGAATCGACCCGTTCCACGCGGTCCTCGTATTCGAACACGATGGTGCCGTAGGTCTGCACGTCGTACTGGCGCGCCAGCATCGGCTGCCGGTCCGCGTCGATGTAGTCGATGGTGACCCGACTCGACTGGTAGGCGTAACCCTCCAGCCGGTCCTGGAATCGGGGAAAGTCCGGCTCCCGCGCGAACACGAGTATCCGCACCGGCGCGGCCAGGGTGTCGAGCACCTGCCGGGTCTGGTCGGACAGGGAGTACTGCCCGCCCGCGGTCAGGTCCCAGCGCTGGTTCTGCCGGGCGAGCACGTAGTTCAGGGCGGCGACGATGGCCACCACCAGGAGGATGCTGGTGCCGGCGAGGGCGCCGTAGCGGGTCTGGCGCCGCTCGAACGACCGGCGGACCCCGCGCCAGTGCCCGGCGCCGTAAAGGACGATGCACGCGAGGCCGGCCAGGGCCAGCGTCCGGCGCAGCGACTCCTGGTCGGGGCTGACCAGCCACGCGAGCACCGCCGCGAAAACGAGGATCGAACCGATCCAGCCGAGGAAACCGAAGATTCTGTTCAGCATCGGGCGTCGGGGCAGTCGGGCCTCATCCGTTCCAGCGTTCCTGGTCCATCGACTTCGCGGTCAGGAACAGGCCGAGTCCGATGAAGCTGAGGTAGTACGTCACGTGTTTCGTATCGATGACGCCTTTCGAGAAGTCGTCGAAGTGCTCGAGTATCGACAGGTACGCCAGCACCGCCTGGGTCGTCGTGCCGGAGGCGTCGCCGATCCAGTTGATGATCCAGAACAGCAGCAGCACCGCGAACGTCGCCACCCCCGCCACGATCTGATTCTTCGTCGTGCTGGAGATGGCCAAGCCGACCGAGATGAACGAGCCGCCCATCAGGAGCAGGCCGAGGTAGCCGCTGAAGATCGGCCCCCACTCCGGCTCTCCGTACCAGAACAGGAGCCCGATGTGCAGCAGCGTGATGGCCAGCATCAGGCCGTACAGGGCGAGGGCGCCGAGGAACTTCCCCATGATGATCTGGAAGTCGCTCAACGGCGAGGTCAGCAACAGCTCCATGGTGCCCGAGCGCTTCTCTTCCGCGTAGGACCGCATGGTCAGCATCGGGAGGAGGAAGAGCAGGATGACCGCGGTGTTGCCGAACAGCGGCCGGATCATGAACTCGTTGATGTTGATGACCTGCGGCCCCATGCCGAACTGGCCCATGCTGAGCTGAACCATCACGTTGACGCTCGCCACGTAGAACCAGCCGAACAGGAGGGCGAAGAACACGAGCAGCACGTAGGCGATCGGCGAGACGAAGTACGCGCGCAGCTCCTTTTGGGTCAGGGCCAGGATGTTACCCATTCGTGTGCTCCTCCGCCGCGATCGGATACGTGCCGCCGCCGGGCGCGGCGTCCGGGGGGTCGTCGTGGCGGGCGATCCCGTCCGGCCCCTCGGCCGCCTCTTCCGTCGTCAACTGCAGGAAGATGTCCTCCAGGCTCATCTGCTGCGCCCGCAGCTCCAGCAGGCCCCAGCCGTGGGTCACCACGGTGCGGGACACGTCGCGGCGGACATCGCACCCGGGGGCCATCTCGAGCTGGAATCCCGATACGCCGTCCCGCCGGTCGGCCACCGACACGGCGGCCACGCCCGCGACCTCCCGGAGGGCCGGCGCCGGGTCGGCGCCGCCGCTGTCGACCTGGAGGTACAGGCTCTGGGAACCTTGCAGCCGCGCCGTGAGATTGTCGGGGCTGTCGACCGCCACCACCTTACCGCGGTTGATGATGACGACCCGCTGGCACGTCTGGGAGACCTCCGGCAGGATGTGGGTGCTGAGGATGATGGTGTGGTCGCCGGCGAGCTCGGTGATCAGCCGCCGCGTCTCGATGATTTGTCTCGGGTCGAGCCCCGCCGTCGGTTCGTCGAGAATCAGCACGTCCGGGTTGTGGAGCAGGGCCTGGGCCAGTCCGACCCGCTGTCGATACCCCTTCGACAGGGTGCCGCAGTAGCGCTCGGCCATGTCCGTGATGCTGGTGCGCGCCATGGCCGCGCCGACCTGAGCGGTCCGGTCGCCGGCCGCGACCCCGTTGATGCGGGCGACGAACTGCAGATACTCGCCGACGGTCATCTCGGGGTAGAGCGGCGGCGTCTCGGGCAGGTATCCGGTGCGGCGCTTGGCCTCGATCGGCTGGTCGAACACGTCGAAGCCGGCGACCCGCGCCCGACCTTCCGTGGCCGGCAGATAGCCGGTCAGGATGCGCATCGTCGTGGTCTTGCCGGCCCCGTTCGGGCCGAGGAAGCCCAGGATCTCCCCGGGCTCGACGGCGAAGCTGAGGTCGTCCACGGCCGTGAACGAGCCATACCGCTTGGTCACATGCTGCACTTCAACCACGATGCCCTCTCCCGGAACCGCCCGCGCGCCGCCTCGACCCGCGCCATAATCCTCAACAGCCCGCGGCGAAAGTCCCCGCTGCCGTTCAAGCGGCGATGCATCCCGCCTGATCGCGTTGTTCGTCGGTTGCCTATGCCCAATATACGCCCTCCTCACGCCTTGTCAGGCGGGCGCCTCGCCGCTCTCTGTGCGACGCGGGTTTCGCCACGGGCTGTCAACCCGCGAAAAGGGGCCGGCCGCGCCGAATGATGGTGAATTAGACGCAGGGCCCAGGAGAAAAGACGTCGAGCCAGCCCGGGATGCGGAGAATATTGTAGTGTCCGGTCCGCCCGTTCGCAACCGGCTTCCTGCCGGTCCCAGGGGCATCCCACGCTGACGGCGCGTGACGGCCCGCCCCCGATTCGAGGGGTCGCCACCGTCTTGCCGACCGGCCGGCGCCGCGGGAACCCACGATTCCGCACGTCCGGAGCCCCAGGACCCGCCACGATTCCGCCTGCAGCACGGCGGTGGCGGAGCGTGGGATGGTCTGTGCGGTCCGGGCTCCCCCGCCCGCGATCGCCGCCTTGCGGATCCGCCGCCGCCCGGCCAACCCGCCGGGAGCGGGCGGCTCCTGCATGGAGGCGGCGGCGTTCTACCGCGCAGACTCCTGTGCGCTCTCCCGATCGTGATGCCGGTCGACGTAGTCGTCGATGGCGGTCTGGTCGGCCGCATCCACGCGCTCGAACTGCAGGCCCATACCCACGCGGGGGTCGCTCCAGGCTACCCGGCACAGGGCCTCGACGTCGAGGGCCGACCCCGGCAGCCGGAACCGCGTGTGAACCTTGCCGGGGGGGCGCAGCGGGCTCATGGTCCGCACCGCGAACCCTCCGGTGCCGATGTTCAGGGTTACCGCGGTGGCGATGGTCTGGTCGATCCGGTAGGAGACCGGAATGGCGAGGACGACGCGCGGGCTGCGGCGGCGGTTGAAGCTGTCGGGGAACAGGTGGGGCGCCAGCGAAGGCAGAACCTCCTGCGCGTCGCAGTGCTCGTTCACGTAGCCGGCGACGCCGAGCGGCGCCAGGGCGCGCACCTCGGCGGCGCTCTCGACAGAGCCGCTGAAGAGGACGATCGGAAGCCGGGCCGCGCACGCCCGCACCTGGCGGAAGAGGGCGGCGGCGTCGTCGTCGGCCAGCCGGAGATCGAGGAGCAGGAGGTCTATCCGGTCGCGCGCGTTGCGGAGCCGATCCAGGAGCACCGGGGCGCGGGTCGCCGCGACGGTGCGGTGACCGGCTTGGTGAAGGGGATCGGAGAATCGATCGCGGACGCCGTCGTCGCCGGTGGCGAGGAACACGGTGCGCGAGCCGGTCGTCGATACGGTCATGGCGGACATCGTAGCAGCGGCCCGGAATGAGACCCGCGTCCCACCGCTCGTCTGCGGCGGCGCCTCTTCCGCGGCGGGCGGCGGAACTTCGGAACCCCCGGATTGACAGATTTCTCGGTTCCTTTGTAAGCTGTGCGCTTCTGGTCCGATGTATCTGGTATGTGCCGCGCGTGGTCGGCATCCCGCTTCGGGGCGGCGGCCGCCGTCCCGATATCAGAGATGACCAGGGAGCATACGGCGGGACCGGACGGATGAGCGGGTTATCGCGGCATGCTCCACCGGCGGATTCGCCGCGGCGGCGGTCGCTGGAGGCTCCCGGTCCCCGGGGAGACCTTCTCCACGGCGCCGGGGCGCTGAGAACAGGAGACGCCAATATGAAGTCGTCAACGGGTTGCCTGATTGCTGTCTGTCTGAGCCTCGTGCTCGGGCTTGGCGCTGCAGGATGCGCGGACAATCCGCCGCCTGAGCCGCCTCCGCCGCCTCCGCCGGCCCCGCCGCCCCCGCCGGCCCCGCCGCCCCCGCCGCCCCCGCCGCCCCCGCCGCCCCCGCCGCCGCTGACGGAGGAAGAGCTCTTTGCGCGGATGTCGCTGGAAGAGCTCAACGCCTCGTCACCGCTCGCCCCGGTGTTCTTCGAGCTGGATCAATCCACGCTGATGCCCGCGGGACAGGCCACTCTGCAGCGTAACGCCGAATGGATGCGGCGGTGGCCGTCGACGCGGATCCTCGTCGAGGGGCACTGCGACGAGCGCGGGACCAACGAGTACAACCTGGCTCTGGGCGAACGCCGCGCGGCCGCCGTCCGCGACTATCTGGCGAGCCTCGGCATTGCCGCGGACCGGGTTCAAGCCACGAGCCGCGGGGAGGAGTCGCCGTTCTGCACCGAGTCGACGGACGGCTGTTGGGCGCAGAACCGCCGCGGCCACTTCACGGTCACGGCGAAATAGATTCGGGGCCGGCGCACCGGCCGGTCGCGTCGTCCCGTCGTCGCGCGGATTTGAGGTCGCGCGGATTTGAGAATGAACGGGGGTGGGCGGGTTCCGTCCACCCCGTTCTCTGCGTACCGGCGGATTCCCGCGCCTGCCTGGGGCGGGAATCACGGCCTTGCGGCTCCGCCTCCCGCCCACCGACCCTCCAGGAATCGACGCCTCCTGTCGGCGCCCGCGCCGTTCCAAGGCGGCAGACGCCTACTCCTCGTCCGCCGGCCGCGGCGCCGGTCCCGGAGTCGGCGGTCCGCGGCGGGAGCCCCCGCGGGGTTCCCCCGCGGGCGGCTGGGGCAGGGCGGCCAGGGCCCGCAACAGTTCGGCGACCCCGATGCGGGATCGGGCCACCTCGACGTCGTTCGCGAGCAGGACCGGAATGTGGTGCCGGTAACGCCGCAGAAGCGCCTCGTCGAGCGAGATGTCCACCTCGGTCAGCTCGCACGCCATCTGACCCTGGACGCGGCCGATTACCGCCTTCATGTCCTCGCACAGATGGCATCCCGGACGCGTATAAAGAGTCAGGCGCATGGTGCGTTCCGGGCCGGGAGCTCGAGCGAGCCGATGACGTCGGTCAGCCCGGCCAGACCGTGACGCCGCAGGTAGCCGGTCAGTCCCGCCAGCAGCTTCTTCCAGATGAACGGGTCGACGAAGTTCGCGGTGCCCACCTGGACGGCCGTCGCGCCGGCGATGATGAACTCGAGCGCGTCCTCGGCGTTCATGATGCCGCCCATCCCGATGAGGGGCAGCGATACCGCCTGGCGGCATTCGTGCACCATGCGGACGGCGATGGGGCGGATGGCGGGGCCGCTCAACCCCCCCACCACGTTCGAGAGCCGGGGGCGGCGGGTCTCCACGTCGATGGCCATGGCGAGGAAGGTGTTGACGAGGGAGACCGCGTCGGCGCCCGCGTCGCGCGCCGCGACCGCGAACGAGGCGACGTCGGTCACGTTCGGTGTCAGCTTGGGAATGAGGGGGAGGCGGGTGACCCGTCGCACCGCGGCGACGACGTCGTGCGTGCCCCGCAACGACGAGCCGAACATCATGCCGCCCTTCTCGATGTTCGGACAGGAGATGTTCAGCTCGATCGCCGCGACCCCCTCGGCGCCATCCAGAATGCGGGCGACCTCGGCATACTCTTCGATGCTCGATCCGCAGATGTTGACGATCACGACGGCGCCGCATTCGCGCAGCCGCGGCAGCTTCTCGGCCACGAAGCGCCGCACCCCGATCCCCTGCAGGCCGATGGCGTTCAACATCCCGCTCGGGGTCTCCACGATGCGTTCCGGGGGGTGTCCCTCCCGCTCGTCGAGAAACAGCCCCTTGACCGCGACCGCGCCGAGAGCTCCGAGATCAACGACGCCGGCGTACTCGACGCCGTAGCCGAAGCAGCCGCTGGCCGCGATGAAGGGATTCGCGAGCGTGAGGCCGCCGCCGATGTTCACCGACAGGTCGACACTCATCCGGCACCGAGTCCGTCCCAGACCACCGTTCCCCCGTCGAAGACCGGTCCGTCGAGGCAGGAGCGCACGAAGCGGGGGGCTTCCCCGCCGCGCCGGATCGGCACCACGCAACTGTAGCAGCCGCCGAGACCGCATCCCATCACCTGTTCGAGCGACACCTCGGTCCGGCGTCCGTGAGCGTCCGCCAGATTCGTCACCGCGCGCATCATCGGCGTCGGTCCGCAGGCATAGAGCCGCAAGGGGACGGCGGGGTCGAGCCGGCGCAGGGCGCGTTCGAGGGGCAGGGTGACCCGCCCGTGGTCGCCGCGGCTCCCGTCGTCGGTGGCCAGCGCCAGCCGGACCCCGAGGCGGCGGAACGCATCGAGGCGGAACAGCTCGCCGGCGGAGCGGGCGCCGTAGAACAGCGTCGACTCCACGCCGCGGGCGCGGAGGGCGGCGGCGAGACCGTGGAACGGGGCCAGGCCGACGCCTCCCGCGACCATCCACGCCCGCTCCGGCGGGGCGGCGGGGGAGAACGGCCGGCCCAGGGGGCCGAGACAGCGGACGGCGGCCCCCGGCTCGAGACCGAACAGGGTGCGGGTGGTGACTCCGATCCGCTTGTTCAGCAGCGACAGTCCGGTTACGCCCCCGGTGTCCCGCAGCACCTCGAAGACCGAGAACGGCCGCCGGAGCAGCGGATGGTCGCCGCGACCGGGCTTGACCATCACGAACTGCCCCGGTTTCGCCCGTATCGCGATGTCCGGAGCGGCGAGGGCCAGGACATTGTAGTCGGGCGACAGGCGGGCATTCGACAGGACGACCGCGTCCACATCGACCGGCATGACGGGCGATCATATCCGAACGCGGCCCGGGGGGACGGCCGGCAGGAGCGCATGGGCGCACGTCAGATTTTGCCCCCGGCACGGTCAGGTTGGCGATTTCCGTGCCGTTCCCGGCATCAAGGCCCTCCCGAACGGCTTTCTTGGGCTCTGGCGCCGGGGGATCCCTCGGGGGCCGGCGCCAGCGTCGGCGCCTCACTTTCTGGACGCGCACGCGGAGCGCATCGCGCGGTTGCGCGGCCTCGACGGGGGACGCTACAATGCGCGGATTGCGGGTGCCCTGCGGCAGGATCCCCGCGTCGCATCGAGACCGGCGGTCGTCTGCGGCGGAGCCTTACCGCCCGGGGGCTCGGGGTGGACGCCGATCCTGTGACGCCGCGAAGAGCCCGCCGTGAGCGGTGACCGGTTGCGATTCCCGCCTTTCCGTTGGTTGCGCCGCATCGGTCCTGCGGAGGTCCCGTGCCGTTGGTGATGGCGGCCGAGCAGGTCGCGCGCACGATTACCCGAATCGCCCACGAGGTGGTGGAGCGCCATCGCACCCTCGGCGATCTCGCGCTGGTCGGCATCCGCACGACCGGCGCTCCAATCGCACGCCGGTTGTCAACCGAGCTGCACGGCATCGGCGGCGTCCGCGTGCCGACGGGCGCCCTCGACATCACCCTGTATCGAGACGACCTCATGCGTCATCAGGTCGGGCCGCAGCCGATCCTGCGCCGGACCGACATCGACTTCTCCATCGACGACCGCCGGATTCTCCTGGTCGACGACGTGCTGTATACCGGCCGCACCATCCGGGCGGCCCTCGACGCCCTCATCGACTTCGGGCGTCCCCGGACCATCGAGTTGATCGTCCTGGTGGATCGCGGGCACCGCGAGCTGCCGATCAAGCCGGACTACGTCGGCAGGACAGTACCCACCGCGGTCGGCGAGAGCGTCCAGGTCCGCCTGCGGGAGGTCGACGGCCGGGACGAGGTGGTCATCCACGATGGCCCCGACCGCTGAACCCTCCCGCCGCGCCCCCGATTCGCCGTTGGGGCTCGACGCGCCGGTCCGCCTCCGGACGAAGGACCTGCTGAGCATCGGGGATCTGTCGCCCGACGAAATCCTGTTGATTCTCGATACCGCGGAGGCCATGAAGGAGGTCGGCACGCGGTCGATCAAGAAGGTGCCGGCCCTGCGCGGGCACACGGTGGTGAATCTCTTCTTCGAGCCGAGCACCCGGACCCGAACCTCGTTCGAGATCGCCGAGAAGCGGCTCAGCGCCGACACCGTGAACGTCGCGGCCAGCGGATCGAGCGTTTCGAAGGGCGAGACCCTGGCCGACACGCTCCGCAACCTGGAGGCGATGTCCCCCGACATGATCGTCCTGCGGCATGCGTCGGCGGGGGCGGGGCATCTCGCCGCGCGTCTGTGCGGGGCCTGCATCATCAATGCCGGGGACGGCATGCACGAGCATCCGACCCAGGCTCTGGTCGACGCGTTCACGATCCGGGAGCGCAAGGGCGGGTTGGCGGGGCTCAGGGTCTCCATCATCGGCGACCTGCTGCACAGCCGGGTGTTCCGGTCGAACCTGCGGCTGTTGCGGGTCCTCGGCGCGCAGGTCTGCGCGTGCGGACCGGCCACGCTGATGCTGCCGGACATGGAGCGTCTCGGCGTGCGCGCGACCACCTCGGTCGACGACGCGGTCGCGGGCGCCGACGTCATCATGCTGCTCCGGGTGCAGCTCGAGCGCATGCGCGGCCACTTCTTCCCGTCGCGGCGCGAGTACTTCCAGCGCTTCGGCATGACCATGGCCCGCCTGCGCCGCGCCGCCCCCGACGCCGTCGTCATGCATCCCGGACCCATGAACCGCGGGGTCGAGATCGCGTCGGAGGTCGCCGACGGATCCCGGTCGGTCATTCTGGAGCAGGTGGCCAACGGGGTCGCGGTCCGCATGGCGGTGCTGTACCTGCTGGCCGGGAGCCGCCGGGGAGCAGCGCCCGGCGGTCCGGCGCTCGACGGAGGGAGCGGGTGGGATCGAGCCGGTGAGTGAACGAACCACGATTCTGCGGGGCGGGCGGGTCGTCGACCCCGCTTCCGGCCGCGACGGCGTGGCCGACGTGCTGATTCGGGACGGCCGGGTGGTGCGGGTCGGTCCCGGTCTGGAGGTGGAGTCCGAGGCCGCGGTCATCGACGTGCCGGGTGGATGCGTGGTGTGTCCGGGCTTCGTCGACATGCACGCCCACCTGCGCGAGCCGGGGGCCGAGCACAAGGAGACGGTCGCGACGGGGGCCGCGGCGGCCGTGGCCGGCGGCTTCACCGCGGTCGCCTGCATGCCGGACACCGAGCCGGCGAACGACGAGGCCGGCGTCACCGGGCTCATCCTCGCCCGGGCGGCCGAGGCCGGGCTCGCCCGGGTCTACCCGATCGGGGCGGTGACGCGGGGACGCGCGGGCCGGCAGCTCGCCGCGATCGGCGAGTTGCGGGACGCCGGATGCGTCGCCGTCTCCGATGCCGGCCGCCCCGTCGCCGACGCGATTCTGATGCGCCGCGCCCTCGAGTACGCGGCGATGTGCGGCATGCCGGTCATCGACCATTGCGAGGAGACCGCGCTGACCGTCGACGGCGTCGCCCACGAGGGCGGCGCGGCGGCGCTCCTGGGGCTGCGCGGCATGCCGGCCGCGGCGGAGGAGATCCACGCCGGGCGGGACGTGGCGCTGAGCGGGCTGACGGGGGCGCCGGTCCACCTCGCGCACGTCAGCGCCCGCGGTACGCTGCGGGTGGTCCGGTCGGGGAAGGCGCGCGGGGTGCCGGTGACCTGCGAGGTCACCCCGCACCACCTGACCCTGACCGACGAACGGTTGGCCGAGTACGATACGAACTGCAAGATGAACCCGCCGCTGCGCGGTGCGGCCGACGTCGAGGCGCTGGTGGACGGTCTCGCCGACGGCACCATCGACTGCGTGGCCACCGACCACGCGCCCCGGCACGTCGACGAGAAGCTCGCCGAGTTCGACCGCGCGGCGTTCGGGGTCGTCGGACTGGAGACCGCGGTGTCGGTCTGTCTCGACCGGCTGGTCCATGCGGGGCACGTGTCGCTGAGCCGTCTCGTGGGGCTGCTCTCCGCGAATCCGGCGAGAATCCTCGGCGTGGAGGGCGGTGCCCTGACCGAAGGGGCGCCGGCCGACATCACCGTGCTCGCCCCGGATCTCCCGGTCACCGTCGATGCGCGGGGGTTCCGCTCGCTGGCCCGCAACACCCCCTTCGACGGCTGGTCGCTGCGGGGCGGCGTCGCGGCCACGATGGTCGGCGGGCGGACCGTCTACGTGAACGCTTCGGTTCGCGGCGCCGACGCGTTCGGCCTCGCCTCCGGTCGCGCCGCCGCCGGCGGTGCCGATGCCGCCGCCGGCGGCGACCCCCGGGCCGGCGCCCCGACCCGGGTCTGATGCCCCGCCGCCGTGTGCCCGCCGCCGCGCTCCGCCGCCTGGCCGCGCCGCTCGATCGGCTGTACCGCACCTTCGACCACGCCGAGTCGGCGATCGATCCCGTCCACCTCTTGCGGCGGTATCCCGCACCGGCGGATCGCGAGGTGGTGGGGTTCTGCGCGGCGGGGCTGGCGTTCGGCCGGGTCGCGGCGGCGCTGGAGTCCATCGAGGCGGTCTTGGCGGTGCTCGGACCCGCCCCCGCCGAGTTCGTGAGGCGGTTCGACCCCGCCCGCGACGCCGGCGCCCTGCGCCCCCTCGCGCACCGCTGGATCCGCGGCGTGGACGTCATCGCCCTGCTCTGGGTCCTCCGGCGCATGCTCGCGGCGTCCGGCTCGATCGAGCGTTTCTTCCTCGAGGGCGACGACCCGTCCGCGCCGGACGTCGGGCCGGGGCTCGACCGGTTCGCGGCCCGGGCCCTCGCCGTCGACGTCACGCCGGTCTACGGCGACGACCCGCGGCGGCGGGTCGCGTGGTTCTTCCCGCGCCCGGCCGGGGGCAGCGCCTGCAAGCGGCTCAACCTGTTTCTTCGATGGATGGTCCGCCGCGACGCCGTCGACCGCGGGACGTGGTCGGGACTGCCGGCGTCCCGGCTCGTCGTTCCCCTGGACACCCACGTGATCCGGGTCGGACGGTGTCTCCGGCTGACGCGCTACCGCAGCCCCGGCTGGGCGATGGCCCGCGAGATCACCGACTCGCTGCGGCGGCTCGACCCCCGGGACCCGGTCCGCTACGACTTCTCGTTGTGCCACCTCGGGATGATGGAGGCCTGCGGGTTCGGCCGGCCGCAGCGCGACGACCGGTGCCCGCTGCGGGGGGTGTGCCGCCCCGGCGGACGCCGGCGCCGCGGGCCGGCCGGTGCCCCGGTCGGGGGCTGAACGTCGGCCCCGCCACGGTTGCCGGATGCTGTCTCGCCCCGCGGGGGCATGGGAGCGTGATCGGCCGGCCGGCGCCGAAGGCCCGGCCCGGCAATCGCCGCCGCGCGATCTTGCCGTCGCGTGCGAAGTTTCGCCGGTGCGGAACTTCTGCGGCGCCGGGATTGCCGCCCAACCCGTCCGGCCGGTAGTTCCGGGCTTACGGGGCCACCCCGCCCAGGGGAATCTCCTGGACCGCGTCGAAGTCCACCAGCGACCGGATGTAGTCGAGAATGGCCTGCTGTTCGGTGTTGCGCGCCGTCGCGAGGTCCCGCTGGGCCTGGAACACCAGGAAGTTGGTCGACAGGCCCACCTCGAACTTGCGTTGTTCCGCTTCGAGGCGGCGTTCCGCGAGCTCGCGCGAGGCCCGGGTGGCCTCCACCCGCTGCAGGTTGGTGCGCACGCTCCGGGCCGCGTCCCTGACCTCGGTGGCGATGCGCAGCTCGAGGCTCCGGCGGCTCGCCTCGCTCCGGGACCGCTCGAGGCGGAAGCGCTCGAGGTTGGCGTCGGCCGCGCTCGTGCCGAGGGGGTAGGAGACGGTGACCCCCACCGTCCAGTTCGGAAACTCGTTCGCGAAGATGTCGCCGAGAACGCTGCCGAACGACTTCTGCTCCTGACCCACGACCCTGCCGGGGAACCCGCCGGTCCGAACCAGCCGTTCCCCGCCCAGGCCGGTCAACCCGTAGTCGATCTGCAGGTTCACGTCGGGCAGCCGCTGGTTGCGCTCGTACCGGATGTTGGTGTCGGTCACCTCCAGGTTCTTGTCGAGGGTGTCGAGGTCGGTCCGGTTCAGAAGCGCGTTGCGGACGGCGGCGTCGACGTCGATCTCCCGCGCCAGCAGCACCGGGCGGTCGCTGGGCTGGAGGCTCATCGACCAGAAGCCGGGGGTGTCGGGGTCGAATATCAGGGTTCGCAGCCGGTCCTCGGCGCGTTCGACGTCCGCCTCGGCCCGAATCACCGTCTCGGAGTTCCTCGCGACCTCCGCCTCCGCCTCGACGATGTCGATCGGGGCCATGGTGCCGACCTCGACCCGGGTCCGGTTGTTGCGCAGCGACTCCTCCGCGAGCGCGAGCGACTGGCGCTGAACCTCGAGGAACGATCGCGCGAACACCAACTGCCAGTAGGCGTTGCGGACGGTGCGCTCGGTCGAGACGACGGTTCGCCGCAGGTCGATGTCGGAGAGGTCGCGGTTGGCGCGGGTCACCGCGATTCGCTGGCGGGGGCCGTCGATGCCGAAGTTGCGCAGCAGCGGCTGGGTGTAGTTCAGGCTGAGGTTGGAGCTCAGGCGGGGGTTGAACGACGTGAAGATGCTCGTCGTGCTCGATCGCTGGCCGTTCCAGCGCGCCGTGTACTGGCCGCCCCTCCAGGGCACCTGCTGCACCATCTCCACGCTGTCCTGCAGGAAGCGGTCGGTCACCACGTCTCCGCCCGCGAAGATGTTGCCGGCGGGGCTGTCCCGGTTGTCGCCGGTGACCGTCGTGGACAGGGTCGGGGCGTACACCGACCGCGCTTCGGCGACGGCCGTGTCCTGAATCAGCGGATTGATGCGCTCGACCCGCAGGTCGAGGTTCTGCTCGAGGGCCAGGGTCACCGCCTCGTCGACGGACAGGGGGCGAACCGGGCGGGACGGCGGCAGGGCCGCCCGGGGGAGTATGACGCTGCCCGTCGATGTTGCGGCCGGGGCCGGCGCGGCGGCGGGGGACTCCGCCCGCGGTTGGGCGCGGCCCGGAGCGGGGTGTGCGCCCGGCAGCGCGAGCGCCGCGAGCATCGTAACGACCAGTCGTCTTCTGCGCATCTGCATCTTCTCCTGAGACGCCGAAACCGTCCGTCCGGCGGCGCCGTCGGCACGCGATTGCCCGGTCAGGGCGCCGCTTCCTGTATTAAGACGTTTGCGAGAGGCTCAAGTTCTGACCGGCCGGTTCCGGGCGGATCGTCGCGGGCGGGATCGCCCGGAACGTGAGCCGGTCGGGGACGCCGGCGGCCGCCGCCCAACCGTCGCCGGGAGGGATATGTTGCCTCGGTTACCGAGTCTTCAACGTAGCACGGCGCCCCCCGGCAGACAAGGGGGCGCGAGCCTTGGGCAGGACCATCCCACGCTCTGCCACCGCCGTGCGCAGGCGGCATCGTGGCGGGTCCTGGGGCTCCGGACGGGCGGCATCGTGGCTCACGCGGGCCGGCCGGTCGGCAAGACGGTGGCGACCCCTCGAATCGGGGGCGGGCCGTCACGCGCAGTCAGCGTGGGATGCTCCGGAGCCTTGGGGAGCCCTGGGGCGAAGCCGGCCGCCGGGGCGCCGGCCGGGCCGGGCCGGGAAGGCGGCGGAGCCGCGGTTGTATACTTCGAAGAAAACCGCGGCGCTCCGTGCCGAGCGCGCTACCCCCGATGCGCCCGCGGCGAGCCGGTCACCGGCCCCGGCCCGCGCCCGCCGTCACCATCCCGTGATGCGCACGTTCAAGCTCACCGTGGCCTACGACGGCACGGCGTACGTGGGCTGGCAGCGCCAGGCGGCGGGGGTGTCGATTCAGGGATGTCTCGAGGCGGCGCTGGGCGACCTCGCGGGGGCCCGGGTCGCCGTCGTCGGCGCGGGGCGGACCGACGCCGGCGTCCATGCCCTCGGACAGGTGGCGGGCGTCCGCCTCGACCTGCGCATCGATCCGGCGGCGCTGGCCCGCGCGGTGAACGCGCGGCTGCCCGAGGACGTTCGCGTCGTCGACAGCGCGGTGGCCGCCGACACCTTCCACGCGCGCTTCGACGCCGTCGCCAAGTCCTACCGCTATCGCCTGCTGCACGGTCCGGTGACGAGCCCCTTCCTCCGGCGGTACGCCTGGCACGTCCGCGAGCCGATCGACGTGGAGGCGATGACCGCGGCGGGCCGGCTGCTCGTCGGCGAGCACGACTTCGCCGCGTTCCAGGCCGCCGGCAGCACGGTGCGGACCACCGTGCGCACGCTGTTCGACCTGACGGTGCGGCGGGTCCCTCCCGGCGACTGGATCGGCGCCCCCGGCGCGGACGGCACCGTCATCGATGTGCGCGGCAGCGGCTTTCTCCGCCACATGGTCCGGACCATCGTGGGGACCCTCGTCGAGGTCGGCCGGGGCCGATGGGGGCCGGCCGAGGTCGAACGGGCCTTGCGGGCCGCGGAGCGCAGCGCGGCGGGGCCGACCGCGCCGCCCCGGGGGCTGTTCCTGACCGGGGTCGGGTACCCCCGGTGACGGCGGCCCGGCCGGCGCGGGTGCGAGGTGCGGGACACTGTGCCGCCCCTCCGGCCGCCTCCGGTCCAGGAGCATCCCACGCTGACTGCGCGTGACGGCCCGCCCCCGATTCGAGGGGTCGCCACCGTCTTGCCGGCGGGCCGGCGCCGCGTGAGACCCACGATTCCGCCCGTCCGGAGCCCCAGGACCCGCCACGATTCCGCCTGCGCACGGCGGTGGCGGAGCGTGGGATGGTCCTGCCTCCGGTCCAGGGGCGCTTGAACCGGACGCGTGCGGCCCATATCATCAGGGATTGCACGGTTGCGGCCCGCGGTCCGGCATGACCGTGCCCGCGCCTGCGAATACGCGGATGAGTCTCGAAGACCTGCTGACTTGGGCTCCGGCCGGTTCGCGCGAAGCGTCGCTCGCCCGACAGGTGGACTTCGATCGTCTGCCGGCGCATGTGGCCGTCATCATGGATGGCAACGGCCGTTGGGCGGCCCAGCGGCATCTGCCCCGGGCCGAGGGCCACCGGGCGGGTGTCGATTCGGTCCGGGACGTGGTGGAGGCGTCCGCCCGGCTGGGCATTCGGGTCCTGACCCTCTATGCGTTCTCGGTCGAGAACTGGAAGCGGCCCCCCGCCGAGGTGTCGGTGCTGATGGGGTTGTTGAAGAAGTACCTGTGGCTCGAGCTGGAGAGGCTCCACGACAACGACGTCCGGCTTCACGTCATCGGATGCGAAGACGGGCTGCCGGCCGGCGTCCGGCGCGAGCTCGACGCGGGGCGGGAGCGCACCCGCGGCAACCGCGGCATGCTGTTCAACATCGCCCTCAACTACGGCGGGCGGGCGGAGATCGTCGAGGCGGCGCGGCGGGCCATGGAGAACGCCGTCCGTCCGTCGGACCTCGACGAGCGGCGCTTCGCCGAGTTCCTGCACACCGCCGGGCAGCCGGATCCCGACCTGCTGATTCGCACCAGCGGCGAGATGCGGGTCAGCAACTTCCTGCTGTGGCAGATCGCGTACTCGGAGATCTGGGTCACCGACACGCTGTGGCCCGACTTCCGCGCGCGGCATCTGCTCGAGGCGATCGTCAGCTACCAGAAACGCGATCGGCGCTACGGCGGGATCACCCGGCCGGTGGCGGCCGGAGGCTAGTGGTCCGTCGACTCACGGGCTGCCGGGAGCGGTTGGCGGCGGGATGAAGCGCGTCTTGAGCGCCCTGACGCTGCTGCCGGTGGTGATCGCGGTGATCCGGTTCCTGCCGCCGGCGGCCGCGGTGGTGCTGGCGGAGGTGGCGGCGCTGCTGGCGCTCCGCGAGTATACGGCGCTCGCCGCCGGTTTCGGCGCCCGGGTGCTCCGCGGGGTGGCGGCCGCCGGCGTCGCCGCCACCGTCGCCGCCGTCGCCTGGGACGCGGAAGCCGAGGTGCTGCTGGCGGCCCTGCTCGCCGTCGGCGGGGCGAGCCTGACGGCCGGCCGCCGCGGGGACCGGGTGCTGATCGACGTCGCCGCGTCGGTGTTCCCGTTGCTGTACCTCGGCCTGCCGCTGGGCGCGGTCGCGGCGGTGAGGACGTCGGCCGGCGCGGGGGCGGTCCTGCTGCTGCTCGGGCTGATCGTGGCCAGCGACACCGCGCAGTACTACGGGGGGCGGTGGTTCGGGCGCACCCCCCTCGCGGCCGCCATCAGCCCCGGCAAGACCGTCGAGGGGGCGCTGTTCGGGGTGGCGGCGGGGGCCGGGGTGATGGCCGCGGTGGGTCCGATCGTGTTCAGCGCCTTGAGCTTTTCGCCGATGGCGTTGTGCCTGTTGCTCGGGGCGGTCATCGCCGTTCTCGGCATCACCGGCGACCTGTTCGAGTCGCTGCTCAAGCGGGGGGCGGGCGTCAAGGACGCCTCGGCCCTCATCCCCGGGCACGGCGGGATGCTCGATCGCATCGACAGCCTGCTGTTCGCCGGCCCGGGCTTCTACCTCATGCTGCGTTTCCTATGATCAATCTCAAGATGATGCGCGTCGCCGGCGCGGCGGGCGGATTCGGCGGTTCGGGACCCGGCGGGGGCGGCGCCGGGCGGCCGCGGGCGGGGGAGCGGCGCGCGTGAGGCGCATCGCGATTCTCGGGTCGACCGGATCCATCGGCGTCAGCGCGCTGGCCGTCGCGGCCGCGCATCCCGATCGGATAGAGGTCGTCGGTCTCGCCGCCGGCGCCAATGCCTCCCGTCTCGCCGCCCAGGTCGAGCGCCATCGGCCGCGGGTGATCTCGCTCGCGGCCGACGACGGTCTCGCCGCGGCGCAGGCGGGGATGTCGTCGCCGGCGCGGGCGGGGATCGAGCACGCCGCGAGCGGCGCCGCCGGGCTGCGCGCGGTGGCCACCCACCCCGGGGTCGATCTCGTGCTGTGCGCGACCACCGGGACGACGGCGCTCGACGCGGTGCTCGCGGCGATCGAGGCGGGGAAGACCATCGCCCTCGCCAACAAGGAGGTCCTGGTCATGGCCGGCGGCCTCGTCATGGCGGCGGCGCGCCGGCGGGGGGTCGCGGTGCTGCCGGTCGACAGCGAGCACAACGCCATCCACCAGTGCCTCCACGGGCGTCCGGCCGGCGAGGTGCGGCGGTTGCTGCTGACGGCGTCGGGGGGGCCGTTCCGCGGGTGGAGCGCGGAGCGGCTGGACGGCGTGCGGCCGGCCGACGCCTTGGCTCATCCGACTTGGCGCATGGGGCGCAAGATCACCGTCGACTCGGCGACGCTGATGAACAAGGGGCTCGAGGTCATCGAGGCGCGGTGGCTGTTCGGGATGCCGGCGGACCGGATCGACGTGGTCGTGCACCCGCAGTCGGTGGTGCACTCGCTGGTCGAGCTCTGCGACGGGTCGGTGATCGCCCAGATGGGGATCACCGACATGCGCCTGCCCATCCAGTACGCGTTCTCCTACCCCGACCGTTGGGACAGCCGCTTGCCGCCGCTCGATCTCGCCGCCTGCGGCCGTCTCGAGTTCAGCCCGCCGGACCCTGAGCGGTTCCCGTGCCTGGGGCTGGCCTACCGGGCGTTGCGCGGCGGGCCGGCGCTGCCGGCGGCCCTGAACGCCGCGAACGAGGTCGCGGTCGAGGCGTTTCTCGCCGAGCGGCTGGCGTTCACCGCGATCCCCGCCGTCATCGCGGAAGCGCTGGACGATGCCGAGGGGGAGGCGCCGGCGGACCCCGTGAGGCTTGACGACGTGCGGCGCGCGCATGCCCGCGCCATCCGGTGTTCCCGCCTCCGCATCACCGAGTTACAATCGAGACGATGACCAGTATTCTCGCGTTCCTGTTCGTCCTGGGCGTGCTCGTCTTCGTGCACGAGCTGGGGCACTTCGTCGTCGCCCGGCATCACGGCGTCCGCTGCCTGACGTTCTCGCTCGGCTTCGGCCCGAAGATCCTCCAGACGAAGCGGGGCGACACGGTGTACTGCGTCAGCGCCATCCCGCTGGGCGGCTACGTCAAGATGGCCGGCGAGACCGTGGAGGACGTGCGCGAGGGCCGGGAAGACGAGTTCCTGTCCAAGACCAAGTGGCAGCGTTTCCAGATCCTGATCGCCGGGCCCGCGATGAACGTGGTGCTCGCGGTCCTCGTCATGACCGTCGTGCTCCTGCAGGGGGCCCAGGTTCCGCTGTACGAAGAGGGTCCGCCGGTCATCGGGTCGGTGGTCGACGACTCCCCGGCCGCGGCGGCCGGCATCCTGCCCGGTGATCGCGTCCTGAGCGTCGCCGGCCGGCCCGTCGACACCTGGGAAGACCTGATGTTCGTGATCAGCGCCCGGGCGGATCGCGAGGTCGAGATGGCCCTGCGGCGCGGCGGCGGCGTCCGGACGGTGCAGGTGACGCCGGTCGGCATGACCGAGTACAACCTCGGCGACGTCGGCGTCGGACCCGACGTCTCGCCCCAGGTGACGGGGTGGTCCTCGCAGACGACGGCCGCCCGCGACGCCGGCGTCGAGATCGGCGACGCGATCGTGGCGGTCGACGGCCGGAGGGTCACGCGGCAGTCGTTGATCGAGGCGATCAACGCCAGCGCCGGCGCCCCGCTGGCGTTGCAGGTTCGGCGGGACGGCGCGACGCGGGAGATCACGCTGGCTCCGGAGCAGGTCGGCGATGCGTGGATGATCGGGGTCAGCCTCAGTCCGTTCGAGGTGCGTATCGTCGAGCCGGGCCTGTTCGGAGCGTTCACGCTGAGCCTCGAGCAGAACTACGAATGGTCGCAGTTGATCTTCCGGACCTTGTGGGGACTGGTGACGCGGGAGACCCCGGCGTCGCAGCTCGTCGGACCGGTGGGCATCGCGCAACTGTCCGGCGACGCGGCCCAGGTCGGATGGGTGACGCTGCTCGGGCTGATGGCGATGATCAGCCTCAATCTGGGCATCCTGAACCTCCTGCCGATCCCGATCCTCGACGGCGGCCACATCTTCGTCCTCGCGATGGAGGCCGTCGCCCGCCGCGATTTCAGCGTGCGGTTGAAGGAACGGATGCTCCTCGCGGGGTTCGTGGTTCTGATGACCCTGATGGTGACGGTGATCTATAACGACCTGACACGCGTCGCCTGGATCGAACGCCTGATGATCTGGCGCTAGGAGTCTGCGCCGTAGAACGATTTGGGTCCGAACTGGCACAATATGCAGTAGTCAATCGCCAGCGCTTGCGCAACATATGGTCGTCAGAATGTCCTGCGCCGCAGACTCCTAGGCGCTGCGCATCGACCTCCGCCGCCTGACGAGTCCGCATCCCACCCTTGGGCGCGCTTGCCGCGCCGCCGCCCGCGGCCCTCCGACTACCGCGAAGAGAGTACCTGTGCCGAGCCCGATCCGGACACGACCCGTGACGGCCGAACCGCCGCCGCCGGCCCGGGCGCCCGCGGCGCGGACGGCGTTTCGGGCGCTCCGCCGGGAGCTGCCTCCGACCGTCGGCCTCGCCGCGCCGATCGTGGTGGCCGAGCTCGGATGGATCGCGATGGGCATCGTCGACATTGCGATGGTGGGCCGCCTGGGGCCGGCCGCTATCGGGGCGGTGGGCGTGGGCAGCGTCCTCTGCTTCGCGGTGGTGGTGTTCGGCGTCGGCATGCTGCTGGGGCTCGATCCCCTGGTCGCGCGGGCCCACGGCCGGCGGCGCCTCGACGCGTGCCGGCGGTGGCTCGTGCACGGGGCGGGTCTCGCGGTGGCGCTGGCGGCGCCGCTGACCCTCGCGGCCGGAGTGGCGGCCGCGACCCTCGACGCCTGGGGCATGGACCCCGCGGTCGAGCGGCTCGCCGCGCCGTACTTCGCGATCGTCCTGTGGAGCGTGCTGCCGCTGCTGCTCTACACCGCGTTCCGCCGGTATCTGCAGGCCATCGGTCTCGCCACCGGGGTGATGGCGGCCCTGATCAGCGCGAACGCCATCAACGCCGCGGCCAACTGGCTGCTCGTCTTCGGCCACCTCGGCGCGCCGGCCCTCGGCGTCGACGGCGCCGCGTGGGCGACGGTCATCTCGCGCGTGTACCTCGCCCTGTTTCTCGCGGCGGCGATTCTGCGCCACGAGCGCCGCGCCGCCGCCCCCTGGCCGCGGCTGCGCTTCGAGCGCCGCCGCTTTCGCCGTCTCCTCGCGCTCGGCCTGCCGGCGGCGGGTCAGGTGACCCTCGAGTTCGGGGTGTTCGCGGTCGTCACCGTCCTCGCGGGCCGTCTCGAGGCGGCCACGCTGGCCGCCCATCAGATCATCCTCAACGTCGCCAGCGCGACCTTCATGGTGCCGCACGGCGTCGGCGCGGCCGGCGCGGTGCGGGTGGGACACGCGGTAGGCCGTCGCGACCCGTCCGGGGCCGGGCGGGCGGGCTGGGCCGCGTTCGCCCTCGGCGGCGGCTTCATGAGCATCGCCGCCCTGTTCTTCGTGCTCGCGCCGCATCCCATCCTGCGGCTGTTCACCACCGATCCGGCGGTGACCCGCGCCGGCGTGACGCTGCTGCTCGTGGCCGCGTTCTTCCAGCTCTTCGACGGGTTGCAGGCGGTGGCGACCGGGGTGCTCCGCGGGCTGGGGGATACGCGGACGCCGCTGGTCTGCAACCTCGCCGGTCACTGGCTCGTCGGCCTGCCGGCCGGGTACGTGCTCTGCTTCGTCGCGGGCTGGGGCATCGTCGGCCTCTGGGTGGGGTTGTCGATCGGGCTCATCCTCGTGGGGGCGGCCCTCGTGGCGGCGTGGTGGCGGCGTTCGCGCGCCTGGCGGGCGCGGTTCAGAGCGCCCGCTCCCGAATCGCGCGCGCCAGCCCCGCCTCGTCGTGGCCGGCCGTCAGCGGCCATCCGCGGCGCTTGAGCGCCGCCACCGCGTTGCCCATCACGACGGGATGCCCGGCCAGCTCCAGCATGTCGAGGTCGTTGAGGTTGTCCCCGACCGCCATGATCCCGGCCGGGGGGACGCCGCGCCGGGCCGCCCAGTCCTCGAGCGCGGCGCCCTTGGAGCAGCCCTTCGCAGTGACGTCGAGGAGCGAGAAGTCGCGCTGCTCGTACTCGGTGAGGGTGACGGTGAGGTCGCCGGCGCTCGGCAGGGCGCGCACCCGGCCGGCCAGCGCGCGCATGTCGGCGACCCCGCCCGTGAACGCGACCTGCACCGGGTCGTCGTCGAGGGCCGTCTCGAGCGGCTCGACCTTCGTCATGTGGACGCGGTTGCGGTCGTAGTACCACTGCCGCTGCGGGTGTGACCAGTCGATCCGCTCATAGACGTACTGCCGGTCGTCGGGCCGGTCGAAGATCAGCGCGGCGCCGTCGCGGACCGATCGCGTGGCGGCGATCAGCGATCCGGCGAGGTCGCGCGGCACCGCGCGGCGGGCGAGCGTCTCGCCGTCCGGCGTCTTGACCAGCGCGCCGTTGTTGACGATCAACGTCACGGGGGCGGCCAGCCGTTCCGCGATGGGGCGGGCGTGGTGGAACGCGCGTCCGGTGGCCAGCACGACGTCGATGCCGCGCGCCACCGCCGCGTGGATCGCCTGCCGATTCGCAGCCGGCAGACGGCTCGCGGCGTCGAGCAGCGTGCCGTCGATGTCGACGGCGATAAGCCGAACCGGTTCGGGCGCCGGCATCACCCCGCCGGCCGCTCCGGGTAGCGCCGCACGACGTAGTCGTCGACGAGTCGGCGGAACGCCGCGGCCAACTCGTCGTACGAGCCGCGCAGGGTCGTGGTGTGGCGTCCGTCGACGTAGACGGGACAGGTCGGCTCTTCGCCGGTGCCGGGCAGGCTGATGCCGATGTTCGCCGCCTTCGACTCGCCGGGGCCGTTGACCACGCAGCCCATCACCGCGACGCGCATCTCTTCGACCCCCGCGTGGCGGGTCTTCCAGACCGGCATGCTGTCGCGCACGTGCTGCTGAATCCGCTCGGCGAGCTCCTGGAACGTCGTGCTGGTGGTGCGGCCGCAGCCGGGACAGGCGGTGATGCTCGGGGCGAACGACCGCAGCCCCAGCGACTGCAGCAGCTCGCACGCCGCGTAGACTTCCTCGCGCCGGTCGCCGCCCGGCTGCGGGGTCAACGAGACCCGGACGGTGTCGCCGATGCCCGCGTCGAGGAGGACGCCCATCGCCGCCGCCGACCATATCTGTCCCTTCAGGCCCATGCCCGCCTCGGTCAGGCCGAGGTGCAGGGGCTGGGTGGTCTCGGCCGCGAGGCGGCGATAGATGGCGATCAGGTCGGGGGGGGACGACACCTTGCAGGAAATCACGATCCTGTCGGGGCCGAGCCCCGCGTCGATGGCCAGCGCCGTCGACTCCACCGCCGAGAGCACCATGCACTCGTTGACGATCTCCTGCGAGCTCAGACCCAGCTGCCGGTCGGTGTTCTCCTGCATCCGGGCCATCACCAGGTCCTGGTTCAGCGAGCCCCCATTCACGCCGATGCGCACCGGCTTGCCGTTGTCGCGGGCGATGCGGCAGATCGTCGTGAAGTGGTCGTCCCGCCGCGTCCCGGTGCCGACGTTGCCGGGGTTGATGCGGTACTTGTCGAGGGCCCGGGCGCACGCCGGATACCGAGACAGCAGGAGGTGGCCGTTGTAGTGGAAATCGCCGATGAGCGGCGCCCGGCAGCCGCGGTCCCGCATCCGGCGCTTGATCTCGGGAACCGCCCCCGCAGCGGCCGGGGTGTTGACGGTGACCCGCACCAGCTCTGAGCCGGCCTCGGCCAGCTCGACGCACTGCGCGGCCGTCGCCTCCGCGTCCGCGGTGTCGGTGATGGTCATCGACTGCACGACGATCGGGGCGCCGCCGCCAATCTGCACGTCGCCCACGAGAACCCCGGTGGTGCGGTGCAGTCTGACGGTGTTCATGGGGTCGCGTGATGGGCGGGGGACAGGCGCCGAACGGCTGCGTTGCGCGGTTCCGGGCCCGACATGCTCATCCGAACAGCCGGGGACGGCCGCCACCGCGCCGACGACGGCCCCCGCCTGAAGGAGCCTGGCGTGGCGCCTCGGGGCCTCCAGCGCGCCGACACGCGCATCCCGCCTCCCGCGCGTCACCGGGTCGCCGTGTTCGGCGGGCTGTCTGATCGCGTCCGCCTCGTGCGGATCGATGCCGACCGCGATCGACTGACGAGCGATCGCCAAGGCGTCGAACATCAGGTGCGGGCGTAGCTAAGGGTCCGCGCAAAAACAACTTCCTTCAGAGGCCGCCATCACGCCGTCATGGGATCGACGCCAAATGCGACAGATGCGCAGCATGGAGGCGGCCGAAGTGAAACTGCGCCACGAAATCGATGCAGCGAACCGGGAGTTTATTCTCGGGCCGATCCTAAGCGTAGCACATGCCCCGGCCCGACCCGCGCCTCCTGGGCGGCGCCCGGTGGCTGGGTGCGCGTCAGAGTCGTGAGATGATTCTCCAGGCTGCCTTTGCGGCTCGTCGTTCCTGGAATCCTCGAAGCGGCCGCTGAGCTTGCGGCAGCGCAGGGCGACGATGGCGTTGGCCCCCCACGAATCCGACGCGCCTCCCGGCGGCTTGCCCTGCGCGTTGCCGGCCGAGAAACACCGTCCGTCAACGCACCCCGCTCAATCTCGGGCGACACTTCGACATCCCCCAGGAGGTCGAGATGCCGAACCGCCAATCAGCGGGTCGCCGCCGGCCGCCGGCGGCGCATGCCTCGGAGCGCGGCGCGCGCGGCGGCGACCGTCTCGTCGACGTCGCCGGCGGTATGGGCGGCCGAGAGGAACCAGCCCTCGAACTGGGAAGGGGGCGGATAGACGCCGCGGGCCAGCATGCCGCGGAAGAACCGGGCGTAGGCGGCGGTATCCGCGGCGGTGGCGCCCTCGTAGTCCCGCACCGGCTCGGCCGTGAAGAACGGCGTCAGCACCGAGCCGACGACGTTGACCTGCAGGTCGATCCGCGCCTCCCGGGCCGCATCGGCGAGGCCGTCCGCGAGGTGGTCCCCCAGCGCGTCCAGGCGCGCGTACAGCGGCGGTGACAGATTCGACAGCGCCCAGCTTCCGGCGGCCATCGCGAGGGGATTGCCGGACAGGGTGCCGGCCTGGTACACCGGTCCCGCCGGGGCCACCTGCTCCATCAGGTCGCGCCGCCCGCCGTAGGCGCCGACCGGCAGTCCGCCGCCGATGATCTTGCCGAGGCAGGTGAGGTCGGGGCGGACCCCGAACCGCGCCTGGGCGCCGCCGGCGGAGACGCGGAAGCCGGAGATCACCTCGTCGAAGATCAGGATCGCGCCGTGCTCGTCGCACAGGGTGCGCAGCCCTTCCAGGAACCCCGTCTCGGGGGGGACGACGCCCATGTTGCCGGCCACCGGCTCGACGATCAGCGCGGCCACCCTGTCTCGTTGCCGGCGAAAGAGCCGTTCCACCGATCCGAGGTCGTTGTAGCGCGCGACGAGGGTGTCCGCGGCCACCGCCGGGGACACGCCCGGGCTGGTGGGGACCCCCAGGGTGGTGGCGCCGGACCCCGCCTGCACCAGGAAGGGATCGCCGTGACCGTGATAGCATCCCGCGAACTTGACGACCCGGTTCCGGCCGGTCGCGGCGCGCGCGAGCCGCAGCGCGCTCATCGTCGCCTCGGTGCCGGAGTTCACGAACCGCACCCGCTCGAGGGACGGCATGAGCCGCCGCACCGCGGTCCCCAGATCCACTTCCGCCGCCGTCGGGGCCCCGAAGCTGGTGCCCCGCGCCGCGGTTTCGGCCAGTACCCGGATCAACTCCGGGGGGGCGTGCCCGTGGATGAGCGGCCCCCACGACATGACGAAGTCGATACGGGAACGGCCGTCCTCGTCCTCGATGCGGGCCCCGTGCGCCCGGCGGATGAACGGCGGGGCGCCGCCGACGGCGGAAAAGGCGCGGACGGGGCTGTCGACGCCGCCCGGCAGAATCCGTCTGGCGCGGGCGAACAGGCGTGCGGACTGGCTGCGGCCGGCGGGGCTCATTGGCGGGGAACGATATCACGAGCGGCCGGCGCTCCGGGTTGATCGGGTCGAGTGCGGAGTGCCAGAATGGCCTGTCTGGATCAGGAGTCCGCGCCGTGGGACGATGCGGAATCCTGGAGGTTGGTTGGGCGGCGGCGCCGCATGGCGGCGTCGGAGCGGCCGGCGGCGATTGCCGGGCTGCGGAGACTTCGACAGGAGACGACGGATGAACAGGTGGTTGACCGTGTGGGGTTCGGCGGGGGCGTTGGCGTTCGGGCTGGTGGGCGGCGCGGCGGTCGAGACCGCGCCGGGCGTCGGGGCGGCGTTCCCCGCGGCGATGCAGGAGACCGCCAGCTCGACCCTCGACGGCGTGTTCACGTCCGCGCAGGCGCGCCGCGGGCGGCGCGTCTACAACCAGAACTGCGCGTCCTGCCACGGACAGGGCCTGCGGGGCGGCGAGATGGCGCCGGGCATCGCGGGCAGCGATTTCATCGTGTTCTGGACCGAGCTGCCGGTGGGGTCCCTGTTCGAGCGGATCCGGGTGTCGATGCCCGAGGACGGGCCGGGGCGGTTGTCGGACGAGGAGTACACCGACGTGGTGGCCTACATGCTCGACCGGAACGACTATCCGTCCGGCGACACCGAGCTTCCCGCGGACAAGGCGGCGCTCGACGAGATCATGATCGTGGCGGCCGAGTAGGCTCCGCCGGCCCCGCGCCCCGCGCCCCGCCGGCCGCGGGGCGCGGCCGCTCACCCGTCCTGCCCCGCCAGCGTGCGGGCCGCCTCCCGGGCGTAGTAGGTGATGAGGATGTCGGCGCCCGCCCGGTGGATGGCGGTCAGGGTCTCCAGCATGACCCGCGGCTCGTCTATCCAGCCGAGCCGCGCCGCCGCTTTCGCCATCGCGTACTCGCCGCTTACCTGATAGGCGGCGGTCGGCCGCTGGAAGCGGGCCTTCACCCGGTGAATCACGTCCAGGCAGGGCATCGCCGGCTTGACCATGACGATGTCCGCGCCTTCCTCCAGGTCGAGGGCCACCTCGCGCAGCGCCTCGTCGGTGTTGGCGGGGTCCATCTGGTGGGTCCGCCGGTCGCCGAACGCCGGCGCCGAGTCGGCGGCGTCCCGGAACGGACCGTAGAACGCCGAGCAGTACTTCGCGGCGTAGGACATGATGGACACGTCCTCGAAGCCCCGGGCGTCGAGTCCCGTCCGGATCGCTCCGATCCGTCCGTCCATCATGTCGGACGGGGCGACGATATGGGCGCCGGCCTCGGCATGCGACACCGCCGCCTCCACGAGATGCGCGACGGTGACGTCGTTGAGAATCGTCTCGCCGTCGAGAACGCCGCAGTGGCCGTGCGACGTGTACTCGCACAGGCAGACGTCGGTGACGACCGCGACGTCGTCGAGGCGGCCGCGTATCGCGCGGACCGCGGTCTGGACGGGGGCCGCCGGGTCGGCGGCGGCGGTGCCCCGGTCGTCCTTGGAGGCGGGCAGCCCGAACAGCAGCACCGCCCGCACCCCGTCCGCCCGGGCGGCGGCGGCCTCGTCGACCGCTTCGTCGACCGACAACTGGCAGACCCCCGGCATCGACGGCACCTCGCGCCGCACCCCCGCGCCGTCGCACACGAACAACGGGTAGACGAGCATGTCGGCCGACAACCGGGTCTCGCGCACCAGATCGCGAATCGCGGCGGTGCGGCGCAGCCGGCGGGGCCGGTGTCTCAGTCCGCCGGCGTCCCCGCGCGTCGGGGGCCCGGCGGCGGGCGCGTCGAATACGCGGGTGTCGATGGTCGTCATCGGGCTTCCTCCCCGGCGGTCTCGGCCCGGCTCGGGGTCCGGCCGCGGTCGGCGAAGCGGTCGGCGATCGCCTGCAGCATCGCCGGCACCGTGGACTGCGCCGGCATGATCGTGGCGGCGATGTCCAGCCGGCCCGCCGCCTCGGCGGTCACCGGACCGATACACGCGATCTCCACCGGCCGCAGCAGCTCCGCCGCCTCCCCGCCGATCGCCCGCGCGAAGTTCCGGACGCCCGACCCGCTCGTGAACGTGACGACGTCGACCGCACGTTCGCGCAGCATCCGGCGGATGTCCGGACCCCCGGGGTCGAGGCCCACCGGCACGGTGCGATAGGCGGTGACCGCGGTCACGTCGGCGCCGGCCCTCCGCAACGCCGCCGGCAGCACGTCCCGGGCCAGATTCGCGCGCGGCAGCAGCACCCGGACGCCCGCCAGATCCGCCTGCCCATGCAGGGCGCGGATGACGCCCTCGGCGCGGTACTCCTCCGGCACCAGATCGATCCGCAGTCCCCGGCCGGCGAGGGCCTCGGCGGTGGCGGCGCCGACCGCGCAGAGGCGCACGCCCCGGAGGGCGCGCACGCCCCCGGCGCCGTCCGGCAAGTGCCGCAGGAAGCGGGTCACCGCATTGACGCTCGTGAAGACCACCCAGTCGAACGTCCCGATCCGGGCGCACGCCGCGTCGATCGGTCCCGCGTCCTCGGGGGGGACGATCGCGATCGTCGGCACTTCAATGGCCTCGGCCCCCAGCGCCTCGAGCCGAGCCACCATCTCCGCCGCCTGGGCCTTCGCGCGGGTCACGACGACCCGCACCCCGGCGAGGGGCGGGGGGGCGAGCCGTGTGCGGGCCCGCGTCGTGCCGGCGTCCTGTCCCATGACCAGGTTCGTGCGCGTCCGGGCCGCCCTCCCCGCGGATCAGCCGTCCCGACCGGTGACGGGGTTGTGCCACTTCACGTGCGGAAAGCGGGCAAAATCGGCGTCGGCGGTGTGAATGACGGCGCGGTGCCGAATCCCCATCGCGGCGATCAGCGCATCGGTCGCCAGTCCGCCCGCTCCCGCGCCTTCGATGAGTGCGAGCGCCCTGTCCAGATCGAGACCGTCCGCCCCGAGCACCGTCACCATCGACCGGTCGAGCCAGCGGCGAACTTCCGCCGCCGCCTCGTCCGGCGTGAACGGATTGCCGAAGCCGGCCCTGCTCGTGCTCACCCGGACGAATGCGAGCACGACGACCGGGACCACCCCGATCGTTTCGTCCCCGTTCAGACAGTCCAACCACCATCCGGCGGCGACGCGGTGGAAGGGGCTCGACGAATCGCAGGCATACAGGAGAAGGTTCGCGTCCGGGATGATCACCGCGTCGTCTGCTCCCGTACGAGACGCACCGTCAGCGCCTTGAAGCGCTCGACCTCCAGCGCGGTGTCGAGGTCGTGCGCCCGGGTCGGATCGACTCCCGCCCGCAGATGCATCGGCTTGGCCATGATCGTGAATCGTGGTTCGGCGCCCGCGCCGACGGAGATCCTGAGGCCCCGTCGAACGGCGTCGTTGAGCGCCGCCTTGAAGCTGAGGTTGTGCTCACGCATCGCACTGCGGAGCAGACGTTCCGTGTCGGCTTCAAGGGTGACCGTGGTTCTCATGATGAAGCATCATGATGCGGTTCGATGGTGCTGTCAAGACTGCACGTGCGCGGGCCGGACCCGGCGCGACGTACCGGCGTCGCGGTCGTCAGCCGACGATCGCCTGCGCCGCCGCAGGGCCTCCAGATGCCATCGTAGCATCGATTGCAGGTTAGAGTATGTAGAAGACTGGAAGTCCGGCCGGGGAGGCGCGCCGCAGAACGGCGCGGTTTCCAGGAGGGCCGCCGGGGGGAGCTCGGCGGCGCAACCAATTCCGGTTGCCGGTTCCCGGGGTATCTGATGATGGGCACTATCTCGCTGGCCACGGTGGCGCGCGCACTGGACACGATGCTCGACGGCGAGATGACCGCGCAGGCGCGCATCGCCGCGCAACTCGTGGCGGCGGCGGAAGCGGCCGGGCACGACGCGGGGCGGCTGATCGAGACCCTCGACACCGTCGCCGCGGGGACGGTGCTCGACGAGATCTGGGTCTCCGACGATCGCGGCGTCGTCTATCTCACCAACGTCCGGGACGCAGCCGGGGCGCCGATGCCGTTCCGCTTCCAGGCCGATCCCGCGGTGCAGCCCCAAGCCTTCGCGTTCCATGGTCTGCTGGCGTGCCCCCTCGACGGAGACGACGTCGTCGCGCAGGCGGCGCAGGTGCGGGAGATCGACAACGAGGTCTACAAGTACGTGGGCGTCGGCGGCGTCGACCGGCATCGGATCGTGCAGGTCGGCAACGCCCTCGCCTTCGAGGAGCAGGGTCTGGGCGACGTCTATACCTCGCCGGTCATGACCGCGGTGCTGGCCGCGTTCGGCGAGCCCGAGCTGTTGAGCAACTCCCATACCAACCGTCTCGCCGAGATCCGGGCCGTCTTCGAGGCGATTCTCGGCCGGCAGATGGTCGTGCAGGCCGTGCTCGTGGACGCCTTTGCCGGGGCGGCCGAGGCGGCGGGGTGGACCGCGGAGGAGATCGACGGCCGATTGCGGCGCATCGTGCGATCGAGCCCCGACGGCGAGATTCACGTCCTGGGGCCGGGAGGCGATCCGGTCTACTCGAGCCGCCCCGAGACCCTCACCGGGGACCCGAGGGGGGCCGGGGACGACGCCCCGGGGCCGCTCGTGGACGAGACGCAGCGCGTCTGGGAACCCCCCATCGCGCCGCGCGCATCCGATGGCGCCCTCTGCAAGACCGTCACGGTGGCGGGGGCACGCATGGCCCGGGCCGTGCGGGTGGGGTTTCGGGTCGACGACGGTTCGCTCGTCTCCCCCCGGTTCCGGGCGGCCGCTTCGGCGGAGTGATTCGGAGAGCGGCCCGCTGCCCCTTGCCGGCCCGTGGCGAACCCCGCGTCGCACGGAGAGCGGCGAGGGCGCTGAAGGACGCCCGTGTCGGACTAGGAGTCTGCGCCGTAGAACGGCGTGGATTCCTGGAGGGTTGGTTGGGCGGCAATCGGAGCCGCAGGCGACGATTTCCGGGCTGGGTGCGGGGAGGGCGCCTGGCGCGGTGAACAGGTCCCGACGTGTCGTGGCGGCGGGGTGATCGGCGTCCCCCGAGCATGACGGTTCCGGGCATGGGCAACCGGCGAACAACGCCGTCAGGCGGGATGCATCGCCGCTCGAAGGCAGCGCGCGCTTTCGCCGCGGGCGGTTACCGGGGGGCGCTTGCGTCGCCGTCCGCCGCCGCGCGTTGCGCGGCTTCCAGAATCGGGCCGGCGCCGTCCGCGAGCAGGTCGCGGGCGACGGCCTCGCCGAGCGCCTGCGCCGCATCGGCCGGCATCGCGGCGTCGCGGCGGAGGCGCCGCGAGCCGTCGAGGGAGGCCACCAGCGCCCGGAGGCGCAGGAGGTCTCCATCGGCCTCGGCGAGGGCGCCGATCGGCGTCTGACACCCGCCGCCGAGGGCGGTGACCACGGCGCGTTCCGCCGTGAACGCGGCCCGGGCCACCCGGTCGTCGAGGCCGGCGAGGGCGGCGCCGCTGTCCGCATCGTCGGCGCGGGTCTCGACGGCGACGATGCCCTGTCCGGGGGCGGGCAGGCAGACCTCCGCGTCGAGCGGCGTCGAGATGCGGTCCGCGAGGCCCAGGCGCTCCAATCCGGCGACGGCCAGCACGAGCAGGTCGTAGCCGCCCGCGTCCAGCTTGTGGAGCCGGGTTTCGACGTTGCCGCGCACGAGCCGGAACTGCGCGCGCGGCCACGCCCGGCGCAACTGCGCGACCCGCCGGACGCTCCCGCTGCCGACGCGGGGGGCGGCCGCCCCGTCCACGGCGTTCCCCGCCGTCGACAGCTCGGGCCGCCCGGCGGCTCCGGCCGGCAGCACGACGGCGTCGCGCGGATCCGCCCGCGGCAGCACCGCGCCGATGGCGAGCCCGTCCGGCAGTTCGGCCGGCATGTCTTTGGCGCTGTGCACGGCGAGGTCGATGTCGCCGCGAATGAGCGCCTGCTCGATCTCCTTGACGAAGACGCGCTTGCCGCCGACGTGGGACAGATTGGCCTCGTGGAGCTGATCGCCGGTGGTGGTGATGATGGCCAGCTCGCACTCCCGCCCGCTCCGGCGCCGAACGCCGTCCGCCACCGCGTTGGCCTGCCAGAGGGCCAGCCTGCTCCCGCGGGTACCGAGTCTGAGCCGGTTCACGACGCCACCGGGGTCTTCGAGGTCGCGGCGGGTTCGCGGTCCTCCTCCATCCCGCCGGCGAGGGAGGAGGCGCCGGACCGGTTCTCTTCCAGATCGAAGAGCCGGGTCACCGCGTCGGCGTACTGGGCCGCGGTCGCCGCGTCGCGGGCCGACTTGAGGCGTTCGGTCGGCGTCAGAAGCAGCTTTTGGACCAGGACCCGCGTGATTTCCTCCACCCGGGCCCGGGCCTCGGGGGGGAACCGGTTCAGCTTCGGTTCGAGCCGCTCGAGCTCGGCCCGGCGCACCGCCTCGAACCGGCGGCGCAGGGCGACGACGGTCGGGATCGCCCCCCGCGAACGGAGCCAGACGAGGAATTCCTCCGTCGCATCCGAGACCATCGCTTCGGCCCGAGAGGTCTGTTCCTGCCGCCGCGCCAGATTCTCGCTGACGATGGTCCGCAGGTCGTCGATGTTGTAGAGGAACACCTGCTCGAGGTCGCCGGACTCGGGGGCGACGTCCCGCGGCAGGCCGACGTCGATGATGAACAGCGGCCGGTTCCGGCGCGCGTGCATGACCGGCTCGATCGACGCCCGGGTCAGGATCGGCGCGGGGGCGCCGGTGGCCGTCACCACGACGTCCACCTGCAGCAGCGCCTCGTCGATGGCCGACCAGTCCACCGCCACGCCGTCGACCTTGCCGGCCAGCTCCGAGGCCCGGGCCAAGGTTCGGCTGGTGACCGTGATCCGCCGCACCTGTTGCGACCGCAGGTGCACCGCGGTCAACTCGGCCATTTCGCCGGCCCCGATGACCAGCACCGAGAGCCCCTTCAGGTTGCCGAAGATCTTCCGGGCCAGCGAAATCGCCGCGAAGCTGACGGACACCGCCCCTTCGCCCAGACCGGTGTCCGCCCGTACCTGCTTGCCGACCGCGAACGACCACGGGAAGAGCTTGTTCAGCAACGTGCCGGTGCGCCGCTCGCCGGCCGCGGTGGCGTAGGCATCCTTGACCTGCCCGAATATCTGCGGCTCGCCGACGACCAGCGAATCGAGACCGGCCGCGACCCGGAACAGGTGCTGCGCGACGGCGCCCTCGGTCCGCGCGTACAAATGCGGGGCCAGCTCGCTTTCGGGGATGTCGTGAAACCGGCTCATGAAGCCCGCAAGATCGTCGCGCGCGCGCTCGGTGTCATCGCAGGCCACGTAGATCTCCGACCGGTTGCAGGTGGTCAGCACGACCGACTCGGCCGGGGACGGACAGCGGGCCAGTTCCCGGAGCGCGGTGACGATGCCGCGTTTCGAGAAGTCGACCCGCTCGCGCAGATCGACCGGCGCCGTGTGGTGGCTCACGCCGAGCAACAACAGGTTCATGCGGACTAGCCCGGAAATCGTCGCCTGCGGCTCCGATTGCCGCCCAACCAACCCTCCAGGAATCCGCGCCGTTCTACGGCGGCAGATTCCTAGAAGTTGTGGCTCTCCGTCAGGAAGTACCCCACCGGCACCAGGTTGACGAGGACGATGGAGAATCCCAGCGCCGACAGCCAGGCCGCGCGGCGGCCGCTCCATCCGATGGCCCGGCGCGCATAGAGCTCGAAGGAATAGATGGCCCAGCTCAGCAACACCACGAAGATCTTCGGGTCGGAGAACGACATCGCGAGCACCCGGGGGTCCGAGGTGTCGGGCTGGAGCCGCAGCGCCCAGGCCACGCCGACGGCCAGACCCGCCGTCAGAAACAGCCACCCGATGCCGACCGCGCGTCCGTTCATCACGTCTATCACGTGCAGCGAGGGGAGCCGCGCGGCGAAGAACCCGAGCTGCTTCGACTTCAGCTCGCGGAACAGCAGGACGTAAGTGATGCCGACGACACAGGCGAGCGCGAACGCGGCGTAGGCGAAGAGCAGCGAAACCACGTGCGCGGCGAGCAGGGGGCTGTCGAGAATCGCGGCCGGCTCGCTCACGGTCCCGCTCACGGTCGAGATTGTCTGGAGCGCGACGAGCAACGGGGCGATGAAGACGCCGAGGGCGCGTTCGTCGGTGGTGACCTCCGTATAGAGATAGGCGACCGCCAGCATCCACACGAACGCGGAGATCGCCGAGGCGGTGCCGACGAGCGGGAGGTGGCCGACCTCCACCGTCCGCATCCCGATGACGAACGTGTGGATGAGGGCGGCGGCCGCCAGCGAGGCGGTCGCGAGCCGGCCCGCCCGGGAGTCCCGCCGCACGAAGAACACGGTGTAGACGACGCCCGCGACGAGATACAGCAGAAGCGGGAGGAGGGTCATGGGTTCGTGAACTGTTCGGCCGAGGGGGAACCCGACCGCCCGGGCGCCGCCTGCGGCTCCGATTGCCGCCCAACCAACCCTCCAGGAATCCGCGCCGTTCTACGGCGCAGACTCCTAGTTCATGGTCGGCGCGTAGTAGCCCTGCTTCGTTCGTGCGGCGACGTTCGGCTGGTCGATGCGGACGACGAGCCGCCGCCACTGGCCGTCCCGTAATGGGTTCTTCGAGCTGTACCCCAGCGTGTACTGGCTCGACAGCTCGTCCGATATCTGACCGTAGATCGCAGCGAGGTCGTCCACGCGCTGCGGGAAGAAGGCCCGGCCGCCGGTCTCCTGCGCGAGTTGGCGCAGCACGAAGTCGGCCTCGCGGAACCCGCGCCGCGTGCGGATGTCCCGTGAGCGCAACCCGATCGAATAGATGACGGTGTCGGAACGTTTCGCCAGCTCGAGAACCTCGTCGAAGTCGACGAGGCTCGACGTATCCTCGCCGTCCGAGAGCACGATGATGGCCTGGCGTCGGATGTCGCCGGCGGGAGTGGTCGCGATCTTGGTCAACTCCTTGAGCGAGATGTAGATGGCGTTGTAGAGCGAGGTCGAGCCCCCGGCGGACGTCCGCCGGATCGCCGTCGCCAGGTCGTCCACCGAGCCGGTGAACCCCTGGCGGATCTCGACCCGGCTGTCGAAGTCAATGACGCTGGCCATGTCTTCCGCGCGCAGCCGTTCCGCGAATCCGATGGCGGCCTGCTGCGCCGTTTCCATCTTCTCGGTCATGCTCGCGCTCGTGTCCATCAGCAGCGACAGCGCGATGGGCAGTTGCGTGCGCGTGAAGAAAGTGATGTCCTGCAGCGCCCCGTCTTCATACACCTGGAACCGATCGACGTCGATGTCGGTGACGTACCGGCTGTTCGGGTCGGTCACGGTGACGTTGAGGGAGACCAGATCGACGCCGGCGCGAAACGCCGGCTCCTGCGACGCCGGCTCCTGCGCGGCGGGGGCGGCGGCGATCAGGCCCGCCAGCGCCGCCGCGGCAGGGCCGCGGAGCGTCCGACGGCCGCGACGGCGAGCCTCGGAGCGGCGGCAGAGCGCCGGGAGGCGCGGCTGACCGGGATCCGGGCGAAGCTGCCTGTCGGGACCCTGGACACGACGTTGGCGGCCGGCGCGTTGCGCGTTGCGCGGGCACGGCGCCGCGGGGGCGGTACGACGGGAGGCGCCGGTCGCCGGTCGCAGCTCGGTCATCGCGGGCCATCTCCTGTCCATCTCGCCGGCGTCCCGTGGGCCGCCAGATCGGCCCGCCGCATCCGCACCGAGATCGCCTCGGGGGGGACCAAGCTGGCCGGGCGCGAGTACACCAAGTGGTACTGATTCGCCAGAAGTTCGGTCAGCGCACCCATCGTATCGGGTAGTGCGGTGCTCAACAGCAGGTCGTACCGCTGGCCCCCGGTCGCTTCCGGCAACTCGGCGAGGGCCCGGTCGCGCTGGTAGAGATCGACGCCTCCGGGGAGGGCGAACCGATTCGCGCGGAGGGCGGTGTTCGCCCGCTCGACCAGCACGATCACGTGGGTGGCCACCGCGGACTCCTCGAGCGAGTTCTGGAGCCGCCGGGCGCCGTAGCGGCTGTAGTCGAGCCCTTCCGTGGCGACCACGACGATCACCGGCCGGGCCGACCCGCGCCGTTCGAATCCGCGGGCCGTCTCCATCAGGGCGTCGAGAAGATAGGCGGCGCTGTCCGAAAACGAGAAGATCCGGCCGATGCCTTCGCGAAGGCGGTCCAGGCGCCGGGTCGATTCGACGAGGACGCGCGGCGCGCCGCCGAAAGAGACGAGGGCGACGTCGTTGCGTTCCGCGAGGACCGGAACCAGCCGCTCCAGGCCGTTCCGGATGTCCCGGATCGCGAACGCCGCGGACGCGCTCGTGTCCACGAGCACGGCCACCTGCATCGGTTGCCGGGCCGGCTCGACGCGCAGGACTTCGCGCTCGACGCCATCCTCTTCGACCACGAACTCCGCCGCAGCCAGATTCGACACCGGTGCGCCCTGCTCGTCAAGCACGCTCACGAACAGGGACCGCTCGTTGTCCTGTCCGCGGAGGGGGGCCGCCAGAACCCCCAGCAGACAGGCCGCGGCCAGCGCCGGGAACGCCGGGCGAACCCCGGGCCGTCTGCGGCGGGCCGTCCGTCCGGGCGCTGGTCGGTGCATGCGGACAATTCTCCAGACTGGCTCGACCCGGCAAGTATAGCCGGTTTTCGGGGGCGTGTGCGTGGGGGCCGTTCGATCGCAGGCGCGCGCGTCCGCACCGCCAGGCGCAGCCGGGTCCCGGTGAACCGCAGGAGCCGTTTCGATCGCAGGCGCGCGTCCGCACCGCCGCCGCCGGGCCGGCCCGAGGCAGGAGCATCCCACGCCGACGGCGCGTGACGGCCCGCCCCCGATTCGAGGGGTCGCCACCGTCTTGCCGACCGCCCGGCGCCGCGTGAGACCCGCGATTCCGCCCGTCCGGAGCCCCAGGACCCGCCACGATGCCGCCTGCCCACGGCGGTGGTGGAGCGTGGGATGGTCCTGCGGCCCGAGGCGTGGTTTCTTGACACCCCCGCGGGCGCATGCTATAAGTTTGCGGCTTTCCGCGACCGACCCTGCCGCATCGAAGCTCTACCGGCAAATCGAGGCTCGCGCACACAGGAGGGAGCCGGTGTCGGTTCATCCGGCCGTCAACGGACTGTCCGCGGGGTGAGATGCCATGATCGAGGCGTACGTTCCGATTCTGTTGTTCCTGCTCGTCGCGATCGGCTTCGCCATCTTCACCTTGATCGTCTCGTCGCTGATCCAATCGTCACGCTACAACAAGGTGAAACTCGAGCCCTACGAGTGCGGAATCGAGCCGGTCACCGACGCGCGCGATCGCTACAGCGTCCGCTATTACCTGATAGCGATGCTGTTCGTGATCTTCGACGTGGAGACCGTTTTCATGTTCCCGTGGGCCGTCATCATGGATGAGCTGGCCCTGTTCGGGCTCATCGAGATGCTCGTCTTCCTGTTCATCCTGGTGCTCGGCTACGTCTACGCGTGGCGCAAGGGTGCGTTGGAATGGGCTTGAACCGCCGTCCGGACCGGTTCGTCGGGGCGGCCTCCGGCACGGCTGGAGCCGTTCCGCAACACGGTTTCGCGGGGTAACGCGGAGTTTCCTGGACTATGGCAGACGCACCGAAATCGGGTGAACCGGCCGCCGAGTCGTCGAGCGCGCAGCCGCCTGACGCCCGGCCGCCGGCCGGGACGGACGGAGACGCCGCGGCGAAGCCGGTTGAACCGGCGGCCGAAGCGCCAGCCGGCAAGGGTGGGGCGTCGGGTGATACCGCCGCCGCGAAGCCGAAGCCGGCCGCCGCCGCGAAGCCGAGGCCCAAGCCGAAGCCGAAGGCGCCCCCCGAAGCGCCCAAGGGACCCGTCGATCCGCCGCCCCCCGAGGATCTCGAGAGGCCGGCGTTCCTGACCGCGCTCGAGGCCGCCCTGCCCGGCCGGATTCATGGGCTCGCCTACTGGGTCGGGGACTGGACGGTCATCGTCACGCCGGATGCGCTGCTCGATGTCGCCGCCTTCCTGAAGGACTCGGACGACGGGTCGTTCGACTACTGCTCCGACCTCACCGCCACGGACTGGCCGCCGCGCGGGAAGCGTTTCGATGTACTGTATTGCCTGTATTCCACCCGGCTCCGGCAACGCGTCCGGATCAAGGTGCAGGCGGGCGACGGCGAGTCCGTGCCGTCGGTGACGGGGTTGTGGCCGGCCGCGAACTGGCTGGAACGCGAAGTGTGGGACATGTTCGGCGTCGACTTCACCGGACATCCCGATTTGCGCCGGATTCTCATGCCGGACGGATGGCAGGGGCACCCGCAGCGCAAGGACTATCCGCTCGAGGGTCCGGGCGAGCTGTTGCTGGAGAGCCCGATGGAGTGGTTGCGTCTGCGCAACGCCCGGGACGAAGCCGAGATCGAGTAATCGCATCATGACTGGCCAGGCAGCAGCAGCGCCCATCTTCGATACCGACGAGCTCGTCATCAACATGGGGCCGCAGCACCCCAGCACGCATGGCGTGCTCCGGGTGGTGCTGCGGCTCGACGGCGAGCGGGTGGTCGACGCCGACGTCGTCATCGGCTACATCCACCGCGGCATCGAGAAATTGTGCGAGAACCGGGACTGGACGCAGATCATCCTGCTGACCGACCGGATGGACTACGTGGCGGCGGCCACGAACAATCTGGGCTACTGCGAGACCGTCGAGAAGCTGATGGAGATCGAGGTGCCCCGCCGCGCCCGCTACATCCGCACGATTCTTGCCGAGCTGCAGCGCATCGCGAGCCATTGTCTCTGGCTGGGCACCCACGCCATGGACATCGGGGCGATGACCGTTTTCCTCTATGCGTTCCGCGAGCGCGAGCTCATTCTCGACCTGTTCGAGGAGTACTGCGGCGCGCGGCTGACCTACAACTCCATGCGCATCGGCGGGCTTCCGCTGGACATTCCCACCGGCTGGGACGTCAAGGTCCGGGAGTTCTGCAAGGTCATGGATGAGAAGGTCCCCGAGTACGAGGAGCTCCTGACCAACAACCGGATCTGGCTGGAGCGCACGCGGGACATCGGCGTCATCTCGGCCGAGGACGCGATCGGACTGGGGCTCTGCGGCCCCCCGTTGCGCGGGTCCGGCGTCTATCGCGACGTCCGCAAGGACGAGCCGTACGCCGCCTACGACGAGCTGGAGTTCGACGTGCCGCTCGGCACGCGGGGCGACACCTACGACCGGTACCTGATCCGGCTCGAAGAGTTCCGGCAGTCGATCCGGCTCATCCGGCAGGCCCTCGACGGGTTGCCGGAGGGGCCCGTCATGGGCAAGGTGCCCCGGCTGATCAAGCCGAAGGCGGGCGAGACCTACCACGCCATCGAATCGCCCAAGGGCGAGCTCGGCTATTTCATCGTGAGCGACGGGCGGGCCACCAACCCCTACCGCATGCGGGTCAGACCGCCGTCGTTCTGCAACCTGCAGGGTCTGCGGCCGCTGGTGGTCGGACACTTGGTGGCGGACGTGGTTGCCCTGATCGGCACGATCGACATCGTGCTCGGCGAGGTCGACAGATAGATGCTCGACACCATCGTCATCCCGTTGCTCAAGATTCTCGTGTTGCTGAACGCGGTGCTCGTGGCGGTGACGTTCATGACCCTGCTCGAGCGCAAGGTCATCGCCTGGGCGCAGTCGCGGCTGGGACCGATGCGGGTCGGACCCTACGGGGTGCTGCAGGCCATCGCGGATCCCATCAAGCTGATCCTCAAGGAGGACATCACCCCGGCCCGGGCCGACCGGATGCTCTTCACCCTCGCCCCCATCCTGTCGCTGGTGCCGGCCCTGGTGGTGTTCTCGGTGGTGCCTTTCGGGGGCGACGAACTCTTTTATGTCACGGACATCAACGTCGGCCTGCTGTTCATCATCTCGGTGACCTCCATCGGGGTCTACGGCATCATCCTGGCCGGCTGGGCGTCGAACAGCAAGTACCCCCTGCTCGCGAGCCTCCGCGCGTCGGCCCAGCTCATCAGTTACGAGATCGCGGTGACGATGACCCTCGTCAGCGTCATCCTGACCGCCGGCACCCTGAGCATGGTCGGCATCGTCGAGGCCCAGCAGGAGTCGGGGCTGTGGTTCGGGTTCGTCCAGCCGGTGGCCTTCGTGCTCGTGCTGATCGGCGGGCTGGCCGAGACGAACCGGGCCCCGTTCGACCTCCCCGAGGCGGAGCAGGAGCTGACCGGGGGCTTCCACACCGAGTACAGCGGCATGCGGTTCGCGCTGTTCTTCCTCGCCGAGTACGCCAACATGATCGTCATCACGGCGGTCGTGACGATCCTGTTCTGGGGCGGCTGGCTGCGGCCGTTCCCGAACGTCGAGGCACTGGCGTTCCTCGACCTCGTGCCCGGCTGGATCTGGTTCTTCGGGAAGATGTTCGTGTTCCTGTACCTCTTCATCTGGATCCGGGCCACGCTGCCGCGCTATCGCTACGACCAGTTGATGCGGCTCGGGTGGAAGGTCCTCATCCCGATCGCCATCGCCAACATCGTGGTGACCGGCGTCTTCAAGGTGCTGCTGTAGAGCCATGGCCGAAGCAATCGCCTTCTACACGCTCGCGGTCCTGATTCTCGGGTTGGGGGTGGCCGTCGTCACCACCCCGAAGACCGTGCACAGCGTGCTGTTCCTCGTGCTCAACTTCCTCTGCGTGGCGATACTCTACGTCGTGCTCCGCGCGGAGTTCCTGGCCGTCATCCAGGTGCTGGTCTACGCCGGCGGCATCGTCGTGCTGTATCTGTTCGTGGTCATGCTCGTCAATCTGAAGCGGGCCCCGGAAGCGCACGAGGACCCCCGGCGGCTGGCCCGGCTCGGGCTCGGGCTGTCGGGCGCGGTGCTGCTCGAACTGGCGGGCATCGTGGTGTACAGCTACGGCCGCGCCGCACCGTCCTCCGCCCCCGCGGCCCCGGTCGAGGGCATCGTGGGCAACACCGAGGAGCTCGGCTGGCTGCTCTACACCGACTACCTGATTCCGTTCGAGGTGGCGTCGGTGCTGCTGCTGGTCGCGATGGTCGGGGCCATCGTATTGGCGAGACGAGAGTCGTAAATGATGGAAATCACGTCGGCGCACTACACGGTACTCTCGGCCGCGCTGTTCAGCATCGGGGTCATCGGCGTTCTCGTGCGGCGCAACGTCATCATCATCTTCATGGCGATAGAGCTGATGCTCAACGCCGTCAACATCAATCTGGTCGCGCATGCCCGGTACCTCGAGAATCTCATCGGGCAGGTCTTCGTCGTGTTCGTGATCGCGGTGGCGGCGGCCGAGGCCGCGGTCGGGCTGGGCATCCTCCTGGCGTTCTTCCGGAACAAGGAGACCGTGAACATCGACGAGATGAACATCATGCGCTGGTAGCGGCCGGACGCGCTTCCCCCCCGACACCCAATCACAGTAGACGATGGAACTCATCTGGCTCATTCCGTTGCTGCCCGGTATCGGCGCCGCCCTGAACGGGGTGTTCGGCGTGCGCTATTTCAGCAAGCAGACCGCGGCGGCCGTCGCGTGCGCCGCGATGGGCGGCGCGTTGCTGCTGTCCATCGTCGCGTTCGTGGAACTCCTGGGGGCGGAGCACCGGGAGCACCTGGTCGAGCTGGCGCAGTGGATTCCGCCGATCGCCCTTGAGACGGCGTCCGGCATCGGCGCGTTCGAGGCCCCGTGGGCGTTCCGGCTCGATCCCCTGTCGGGGATGATGATTCTCGTCGTCACCGGCATCGGGTCGCTGATTCACGTGTACTCGGTCGCCTACATGGACCACGAGCCGCGGGGCGGCTACGTCCGGTTCTTCTGCTACCTGAACCTCTTCTGCTTCTTCATGCTGACGCTGGTGCTCGGCAGCAACCTGCTCGTCATGTTCGTGGGGTGGGAGGGGGTCGGGCTCTGCTCGTATCTGCTCATCGGCTTCTGGTACCACAAGAAGAGCGCGTCCGACGCCGGCAAGAAGGCGTTCGTCGTCAACCGGATCGGCGACTTCGGGTTCATCCTCGGCATCTTCCTGGTGTTCTTCACGTTCGGGACCCTGGACTTCCGCGCGGTGGCCGAGGCGGCGGCGGGGATGCCGGTGGAAGAGGGGACGTTCGGGGTCATCTCGCTCATCTGCCTGCTGCTGTTCATCGGCGCCGTGGGCAAGAGCGCCCAGATTCCCCTCTACGTCTGGCTGCCGGACGCGATGGAGGGCCCGACCCCCGTCTCGGCCCTGATCCACGCCGCGACGATGGTCACGGCCGGCGTGTACATGGTCGGCCGCAACGCGGTGCTGTTCACCCATGCGCCGGAGATGATGCTGATCGTCGCCGTCATCGGGGCGCTGACGGCGCTGATGGCGGCCACCATCGGCCTCGTCCAGACCGACATCAAGCGGGTCCTCGCCTACTCGACGGTCTCGCAGCTCGGCTACATGTTCCTGGCCACCGGGGTCGGCGCCTTCGCGGCCGGGGCGTTCCACCTCATGACCCACGCCTTCTTCAAGGCCCTCCTGTTCCTCGGCAGCGGCTCGGTCATCCATGCGATGAACGAAGAGCAGGACATGCGCAAGATGGGCAACATGAAGGCGTACATGCCGGTGACCTTCGCCACGATGGGGATTGGGACCCTGGCCATCGCCGGCATACCGCCGTTCTCGGGATTCTTCAGCAAGGACGAGATTCTCTACCGGACCTTCCTCGACAACACCTGGCTTTGGGGACTCGCCGTCGTCACCGCGGGGATGACCGCGTTCTATATGGCCCGCTTGATGTTCATGACGTTCTACGGCGAGTACCGCGGTCCGTCGTGGGGCGCGGCCGGCCACGCCGACGGCGGGCAAGAGGCGCACGGCGGGCAAGGGGCGCACGCCCACGCCTGGCACGGACCGCACGAGTCGCCGCGGCTCATGACCGCGCCGTTGCAGGCGCTCGCGGCCGGCGCGGTCATCGCCGGGTTCATCGGGGTGCCGGCCGCGCTGGGCGGCGGCAACCGGATCGAGCATTTCCTGGAGCCGAGCTTCGTGGCCGAGGCGGCGCACGCGGAAGAGGGCGGGCACGAGGAGGCGCACCTGTCCCATGCCGCCGAGCTGGGGCTCATGGGGCTGTCGGTGCTGATTGCGCTGGGCGGAATCGCGCTGGCCCACCGCTTGTACGTGCGCCGGCCCGACGAGTCGGAGCGGCTGGCCGCCGACTTCGCGGGCGCCCACCGCGTGCTGACCAACAAGTACTACGTGGACGAGCTGTACGACGCGACCGCCGTCAAGGGCACGATGAGCAGCGCGCGGGGGCTGTGGACCGTCGACCGCAACGTCGTCGACGGCGCCGTGAACGGCACCGGCTGGCTGACGCGGGCGTCGGCGTGGGTGTCGGACGTCGTCGACAAGTACGTCGTCGACGGGCTCGTGAACTTGGTGGGCAGGATCTGCACCGAGGGCAGCTACGCGTTCCGGCGCGCGCAGACCGGCCTGATACAGAACTACGCGGTCGCGACGCTCTTCGGCGTCTTCGCGTTCGTGACCTTCTATATCGCCGTCCGCTATTTCGGGTAGTGAGCGCGGGCCGTCTGATCGCGTCCGGACGATCGACGAATTGAAGACCGAAGGCACCAACGAGCGAGGGCGCCGGGCCCCGAGACCGTATCGAGAATCCGCTCATGAGCAACAACCTGGACTATCCGCTGTTGTCGCTGATCATGTTCACGCCGCTGGCCGGGGCCGTGATCCTGCTGTTCGTCAACAAGCGCAGCGAGGACATGATCCGCTGGATCGCGAACGTGACGGCCGGGATCGGCTTCCTGGTGTCGCTGCCGCTGTGGTTCTCGTTCGACGCCGCGAGTCCCGACTGGCAGTTCGTCCAGCGGCTGCCGTGGATTCCCTCGATCGGGGCCGAGTACTTCCTCGGAGTTGACGGGTTCAGCGCGCTCCTGGTGCTGCTGACGACCCTGATGGGGGTGATCGCGATCCTCTGCTCGTGGACCGCCATCACCGAGCGGGTCAAGGAGTACTACATCTTCATGCTGGTGCTTCAGACCGGCATGATCGGCGCCTTCGTCTCCCTCGACTTCCTGCTGTTCTTCGTGTTCTGGGAGGTCATGCTGGTGCCGATGTACTTCCTCATCGGCATCTGGGGCAGCGACAACCGCCTCTACTCGGCCATCAAGTTCTTCCTGTTCACCCTCGTCGGCAGCGTCGTCATGCTGCTCGGCATCCTCGCGGTCTATTTCTACCACCACGAGGTCACCGGGGTGTACACCTTCGACATCACCCAGTTCCACGCGCTGAACATGCCGTTCAGCCTGCAGTGGTGGGTCTTCCTCGCTTTCTTCCTCGGCTTCGCGGTCAAGGTGCCGATGTTCCCGTTCCACACCTGGCTGCCCGACGCCCACACCGACGCCCCCACTGCGGGCTCGGTCATCCTGGCCGCGGTGCTCCTGAAGATGGGCACCTACGGGTTCATCCGGTTCTCGCTGCCGATCCTGCCCGAGGCGACGCAGGCGTTCGTGCCCTGGGTGGCGGGGCTGTCGATCATCGGCATCATCTACGGGGCGCTGGTGGCGATGGCGCAACACGACTGGAAGCGCTTGGTCGCGTACTCGAGCGTCAGCCACATGGGCATGGTCATGCTCGGCATGTTCGCCCTGACCCCGGTGGGCATCACCGGCAGCATCGTGCAGCAGTTGAACCACGGCATCTCGACCGGCGCCCTCTTCCTCCTCGTCGGGGTGGTGTACGAGCGTCGGCACACCCGGATGATCGCCGAGTACGGCGGCCTGTCGAAGATCATGCCCGCCTACGCGGCGGTGTTCCTGATCATGACGATGTCGTCCATCGGGCTGCCGACCCTGAACGGGTTCATCGGCGAGGTGCTGATCCTGCAGGGCATCTTCGTCGTCAACAAGTGGTGGGCGGCCGCCGCGGCGACCGGCATTGTGCTCGGGGCCGCGTACATGCTGTGGCTCTATCAGCGCACCATGTTCGGCGCCGTCGACAACCCGAAGAACGAGAACCTGCCGGATCTGAGCATCCGCGAGTGGGCGACCTTCACGCCGCTGATCATTCTCGCGGTGTGGATCGGGCTCTACCCCAAGCCGTTCATCGACCGCCTCGACACCTCGGTCGATCGGGTGATGGTCCGCGTGAACAGCGCCTATGCGCCGGTCAACGTGGAGGACTCCGGGGCGGCGGCGTCGCCGGCGGCGCTCGTCCGGGACGGTGAGGTCGATGACGCCGCGACGCCGGTGCGCGGGGGCGCCCGATAATGCCGCCAGGATTTTCCGCATCCGACTTCTACTACATCCTGCCCGAGCTGGTGCTCACCGGCGGGGCCCTCGTCGTCCTCCTGCTGTCGGTGGTGACGCCGCGCCGGGACGGCCTGCTGCTCGGCGTCTCCCTCGCCACGGTGGCCGCGACCCTGTTGGGGGTGGCGTCGTTCGCCGGCCTCGACGAGACCGTGTCGCGGGGGCTGCTCGCCATCGACGGCTTCGCCGCGTTCTTCAAGGTCGTGGTGCTCGTGTCGGCGGCGTTGACCCTGCTGATGTCGGCGCCCTACCTGCGCGTCGAGGGGCTCCGGGCCGGCGAGTACTACTTCCTGATTCTCTGCGCCACCCTCGGCATGATGTTCATGGCGAGCGGGGTGGACCTGATCACCCTGTTCATCGGACTCGAGACGATGGCGGTGTCGTTCTACGTGCTCGCCGGTTATCTCAAGCCCAATCCCCGATCCAACGAGGCCGCCGTCAAATACTTCCTTCTCGGGGCGTTCTCGCTGGGGGTCCTGCTCTACGGCATGTCGATCCTCTACGGGGTGACCGGCACCACCAACCTCGCGGCGACGGCCGCCGCGCTGTCCGGGCAGGGGCCGAGCCTCGTCCTGGTGCTCGCGGTGGTCCTCGTGGGCGCGGGCATGGGCTTCAAGATCGCCGCGGTGCCGTTCCACATGTGGGCGCCCGACGTGTACGAGGGCGCGCCCACCCCGGTGACTGCGTTCCTCTCAGTGGGGTCGAAGGCGGCGTCGTTCGCGATGCTCATCCGGATCTTCCTGGAAGGGCTCCCGTCCCTCGGCGGCGAGTGGACGTTCCTGTTCTATCTGCTCGCCATCATCACCATGACGGTGGGGAACATCGCGGCGCTGACGCAGAGCAACCTGAAGCGGCTGCTCGCGTACTCGTCGATCGCCCACGCCGGCTATCTGCTGATGGGCGTCGTCGCCGGCACCGAGCGCGGCGTGGCCGCGATGCTCGTCTACCTCGGCGTCTATCTCTTCATGCAGCTCGGCGCGTTCGCGGTCGTGGCCGCGATGCGGCGCAGCGACGTGGTCGGCGACGAGCTGAAGGACCTCACGGGGCTCTCCCGGCGCAGCCCGATGGCCGCCTTTGCCATGCTCTTCTTCATGCTGTCGCTGGGCGGCATTCCCCCCACCGCCGGGTTCATGGGGAAGATCTGGCTGTTCGGCGCCGCCATCGACGCCGGCTTCGTCTGGCTGGCCGTCATCGCGGTCGCCAACAGCGCGGTGTCGCTGTACTACTACCTGCGGGTCGTCGTGTTCATGTGGATCAACGACGAGACCGCGCCCGCCGCTTCGCCGCTCGTCATCGGGCCGGCGATGACCGTGGCCCTCGTGGTCGCGCTGTTCGGCACCGTCCTGTTCGGCCTCTATCCCCAGTTCCTCTTCGAGCACGCCGAGGCGGCGGCGCGGACCCTCGAGGGCATCGGCGCCGGCGTGGCCCTGCGCTGATGGCCCACATGGCCCACCTCTGAACGACCGTCCGCAGGGTCGCCATCGAGTCGTCAGGGTATTGAGGGATCACGGCGCTGGGATGACCGCCACACCGAATCGTCGAAGCTGAGCGTTCCCGACGACGCTTTCAGAGGCGCCCCCGCTTCGCGGTCGAGCTCTTCGAGACCCGCAAAGAAGACGTCGTCGTAGCGGGGCGGAGGGTCTGGAGCGGCCCGAGTGGATCGACGCTGGGCAACAAGCTGCTGGATCTTCGTCCGCCCGGCCTCCAGCGCGGCGGCTCGACGACGTTTCTCAGCCTTCGTGCGCCGAACGCGAGGCGCCGGTAGAACCGGTGGCTCGTCAGGTTCGATGGCGGACGTGAAGTCCAGGGGATCGTGCGGCCGTGCCGCGAGCATGGGTGGTGTCAGATAGACGTTCCTGAGCAGATCGGCCGTGTCGGACCCGTGCTCGCGTACGGCACGGGTAAGTACGCCGCTGACAGTGGGCGGAAGCCTCGGGCCGATGTCAGTCTCGATCTGATCGGCTTGTGATGTCGAGAATCGATAGCGAACGTAGTCGTCGCCGTAGCGCGAAGGGATGGAACGTGTAGTAGCCCCAGCCTGCTCGACGAGCGCCGGCGTGATGCGGCGATGGACATCGGCCGACCACGGGCCGAAGTGATGGAACCGCCAGTCTGCGCCGGTGTACGTGGCCCCGTGGTTGCGTTTGGCGTACGCCAAGTCAGCCAGGTAGGCGTACTTCAGAAGGTGAATCGCTCCCAGGTCGCGATCGCGGAAATCATCTGCGCAAGCAGCACGCGCAAGGGCGTACTGGAAGAGATGGTCGATTCGCTCGATTCGAGGAGCCGGTCCGGATTCGTCGCTCACGGTCTGAGATCACCCGCGCACGGTGCCGAAGACGGTAGCACGTTGGCCCCAGGATCGACAACGATCGCGGTTCCGCTCAAGGGCTGCGGATGCGCTGACGGGCGTTGACCGGCGCCGACCGCCCGGGATTGTCCACCGAAGCAGCGGCCCGCACAGATTTGTAGATGTGTCGTCACACGAGCTCGGCCGAGTCCACGACCGGGGGGGACACACCGCGCCCCTCAGTGCGGCGAGCCGATTTGGCCGAGCGATTCCCGTATCAGGGCGTCGTTGTCCTCGGGCGTCAGGTTCTTCCGGATAAGTTTCGAGGCGATCTGCAGGGACAGGTCGACGGTCTCCCGGCGGATCTCCTGCATCGCGCGTGCTGTCTCCTGTTGAATCTGCCGTTGGGCCGCCGCGACCAGGGCCTCGGCTTCGGCTTTGCCCTTCTGTCTCGACGCTTCCTGGAAGGCCTCGGCCGCTGCGCGGCTCTGGGCCAGGATGGACTGGCCCTCGGCCCGGGCGTCGGCGATGACCTTCGCCGACGCCTGTTGCGCTTCCACCAGCGCCGCCCGGGCCTGCTCGGCGTCGTCCAGCGACTTGCGTATCGTTTCCTGGCGCGCGTCGAGCGCCCGCAGCAGGGGGCCCCACGCGAACCTGCGCAGGGCCCAGAGCAGAGCCAGAAAGGTGATGATGGTCCAGATGAACAGCCCGGGATCCGGCTGAACCAGCGGATTATCCATGACGCGCTCCCTCCGGCGATGTCACCCGTCGCGTTCCGGGGAATGCGGTGGTCACCGCGTCAGCACGACGACGAGGACGAACACTTCGGCGAGAACCGCCACGCCTTCGAGCAGGAAGAGCGGCAGTTGCACCGCCCCCGTGATCTGCGCGGCAGCCGACGGCTGGCGTGCGATGCTCTCGGCGGCGGCCGCCGTGAACCGGCCGATGCCCAGACCCGCGCCTATGACGATCAATCCGAGACCGATCGCAACGCCGGCGATGTACAACAGTTCCATGCAGTCAACCTCCGTAGGGTGTGAGTGTGTCGTTCAAAGTGGCGGCCTGGATTCCTTTGAGCCGCCGGGATCTTTGCCGTTGAGTCCAGTTCTGATCGTGTTGTATTCGCCGACGGTGGACGGACCTGCGGTGCCAGCGATCACGGAACCTGCATGCTCGTCGGTCTGAGGCGGCGCCTCGCTAGTGATGAACATGGATGGCCATGCCGATGAACACCGACGTCAACAGCGTGAACACGTAGGCCTGGACCAGGATGACGATGATTTCGAGGGCGGAGACGCCGACGGCGAGGGGCACGCTGACGAGCGCGCCGACCCCGATGCCCAGCAGTTGGCTCTCGAACTGCTGGTTGAAGATGAAGACGAACGACAGGATCGCGAGGATCGCGATGTGTCCCCCGCTCATGTTGGCGGCGAGCCGCATCGTGAGCGCGAACGGCTTGACGAACATGCCCATGACCTCGATGGGAATGAGCAGGAAGTAGATCGGCCACGCCAGCCCGGACGGCACGAGGTTCTTCCAGTGCGTGATGAAGCCGTGGGCGAGACTGCCGGCCACGATGATCGCGAAGAAGGTGATCGTGGCGAGCGCCGCCGTCACGTTGTAGTTGGCGGTCGTGGTGGCGCCGCCGTGGAGCACGCTGTTGAGCAGCGACTCCTCGGACGTGTGCAGAACGAACCGGTCCAGCAGTCCGAACACCTCGAATATCGGAATCATGCCGACCGCGTTCGCGGTCAGGATGAAGACGAAGAGGGTCAGAATCAGCGGCGTCCACCTGTTCACCCACTTGGCGCCGACGTTCGGCAGGACCATCGAGTCGCGGACGAACTGCACCACCGCTTCGAGCGCGTTCATGAACCCGGCGGGAATCGGACGCTCCTGCGCGAGAAACCGCCGGGTCGCGAGGGTGATGACCACGAACAGGAAGCCCGCCACCAGCCACAGCATCATGACGTGCTTGGTGACCGAGAAGTCGATGCCCGCGAGGTGCGGCAGATGCAGAATCGGGTGGTCGATCGGGCTGTTCGCGATGTGCTCGATGATGACCTCGCCCGCGTCGAAAGCTTCACCGCCGTGATCGTCCGCGGCGTGGCCGGCGGCGGCGTGCGTGTCTTCGGCGTGCTGTGCGGCGCTCGTCATGATGTTCGAATCGCGGCGTCCGGCGTCAGTGGCCGCCCGACGCATGAGCATCGGCGTTCACCAGCAGGGTCCTGAAGTACAGCGCCTCGGCGATCTGGAGCGCTACGAAGTAGAGGGTGAAGCTGAGCGTGAAGGGCGCCAGCTCGACCTGAATCAACCCGATGACGACGGAGACGTACGCGGCGTAGAACACCAGCTTCACGGCGAAGGCGGCGGCCATCCGCGCCGTGAGCCGGCTGACGTCGGTGCGCACCGTCCGTTCGACGAGGCGTATCGTCGCCAACCCCACCACGAGCGGCGCGGCCATGCCGAGAAACGCCGGCGCGGCCGTCTCCGGCGCCAAGGCCGCCACCGCCCCGCAGGTGAGCACGCACGCCGCCGCCAGCGCGGCAGACAGCCTCATGGTTTCCAGATCGTTTTCGCCAGTTCGTAGAACCCGACGACCATCCCCGTCAACAGGCCCGCGAGCAGGAACCATGGCGCGGTCCCCACCCACCGATCGACCAAGTGCCCCGCCCCACCCAGGAGCAAAATGGCACCGATCAACGTATACCCGGCGGTGGCGGCCGGACCCGCACGACGCACGTTCTCCTGCAAGGCCTGAAGCGATCTCGCGAGAAAAGGGTCGTTGGGGTCGGGCATCGCGACCGGCCGGCGGCGAAGACGACGCTACGGTGTTTCCAAGTCCGTCATCGCCGTCGGGTCACGGTTCATGCCCATAGGATGGCCGTTCCGCACCCTCGAAAAACGCATAATCATAGCAGGCGGAGCGTCCCCGTGGCAAGCCGCGGCGGGGCGCCGGGTGCACGTCAAGAAAGTGAGACGGCGCCGCCGGAGGTATCCGGCGCCGACGGCTCCGAGGCGCCCCATCGCGTCGAAGCCCGAAGGGTCCGTTCAGAGGGCATCGCGGCCGGGAACGGGATCGGAATCGCCAATCTGGCAGCGACCGGGGCGGTCGTCTCACAAATCTGACGTGCACCCCTGCGGAACGGGGCGCCGGCCGCCGAGAGGACGGCCTGGCGTGCCGGGAGCCGGATCAGTTCAGTACGCGGCGGCGGCCGTGATCGCCTGCAGGACGTCGTCCGCCTGCGGCAGGATCGCTTCTTCGAGATCGGGATGATAGGCGACGGGGCAGTCGAGGGCGCCGACGCGCTTGACCGGCGCGTCGAGATGGTCGAAGAGCTCGTCGGCGATGCGGGCGGCCAGCTCGGCCCCGAACCCGCACGTCAACTGATCTTCGTGCGCGACCACCACGCGGTTGGCGGCGGTCACCGCCGCCGCGATCGACGCCCAGTCGTAGGGCGCCAGCGTCCGGAGGTCCATCACCTGCACGCCGACGCCCGCCTGCGCCGCCCGCTCCGCCGCCAGCAGCGAACGCTGCACCAGCGAGCCCCACGTGATCACCACGACGTCGGTCCCCTCGCGCCGGATGCCCGCCCGCGCGAACGGAAGCTGATGGTCCGGACCGTGATAGGCGGCCTTGCTGTAGGTCTGACGATAGAGGTGCTTGGGTTCGAGAAACAGCACCGGGTCGTCGGCGCGCAGGGCGGTGCGGAGCAGGCCCGCCGCGTCGGCCGCATTCGACGGATAGGCGATGCGCAACCCCGGGCAGTGCGCGAAGATGCTCTCGCCCGACTGGCTGTGGTACAGCGAGCCCCCGCGCAGATAGCCGCCGATCGGGGCCCGGATCACGAGAGGACACGAGAAGGCGTTGTTCGACCGGTACCGCAGCATCGTCAACTCGTCGCGGATCTGCATCATCGCGGGCCAGATGTAGTCGAAGAACTGAATCTCGACCACCGGCTTGAGCCCGCGGATGGCCATCCCCACGGCCCGGCCGACGATGTTGGCTTCGGCCAGCGGCGAGTTGAACACGCGCTCTCTCCCGAAGATCCGCTGTAGCCCCAGGGTGGCCTTGAACACCCCTCCCTTGCCCTGTACCGCGGACAGCGCCTCGGCCCGGCTGCAGTCGGCCACATCCTCCCCGAACACCACGATTCGGGGGTTGCGCTCCATCTCGTCTTTGAGGGTGCGGTTGATGGCCGCCACCATCGTGATCGGCGGACCCTCGGGGGCGCCGGGGACGTCGAAGCGCTCGGCCGCGGGATCCACGTCGGGCGAGTACACGTGGTCCAGCACGGTCGCCGGGTCGGGCGGGGCGGCGGTCACGGCGCGGTCGGCCGCCGCCTGAATCTCGTCGCCGACGCTGGCCGCGATCCGGGCCAGCCCGTCGGCGTCCGCGAGCTGGCGGTCCGTCAGGAAGGCGGCGAACCGTTCGATCGGATCGCGGGCCTGCTCGGCCTCGCGTTCCGCCTCGCTCTTGTACTGACCGTCGTCGTCCGACTCCGAATGCGAGTGCAGCCGCACCACGCCGGCCTTGATCAGGACCGGACCGCGGCCGCCGCGCGCGTAGGCGAGGGCCCGCCGCATCGCCGCCACGCTCGCGGGCACGTCGGTGCCGTCGACGCTGATGACCTCGAGCCCCGGGAACGCCGACACCAGGCGGGCGATGTCGCCGCCCGGGGTCTGGATCTCGACCGGGACGGAGATGGCGTACCCGTTGTCCTCGATCAGATAGATCACCGGGAGCCGCCGGGTGCAGGCGGTGTTCAGCGATTCCCAGAACTCGCCTTCGCTGGTGCCCCCGTCGCCGAGCGACACGTAGACGACGTCACCCTCCGAGCAGGCGCCGCCGGCGGACGTCACTTCCGGGAACCGCAGATGGAACTGACAGGCTTCGGCGCATCCGACGGCGTGGAGACACTGGGTCGACACCGCGCTGGAGGGAGAGACCAGATTGAGGGCCGGCTTGCTCCAGTGCGCCGGCATCTGGCGTCCGCCCGAGGACGGGTCGGCGGCGGCGCCGACCGCCGCCAGCAGCATCTCGTAGGGCGTCAGGCCCAGCGCCAACGCCAGGGCCCGGTCCCGATAGTAGGGGAAGAACCAGTCGCGGCCCGCCGTCAGCAGCGTTCCCGCCGCAACCTGGATCGCTTCGTGGCCCGCGCCGCTGATCTGGAAGAAGCTCTTGCTCTGCGTCTTGAGCTGGAGCTCCTTGTCGTCCAGCCGGCGCGACAGCAGCATCGTGCGGTAGAACCGCAGCAGATCATCCCGCGACAGCCCCTCGCACAGCCGCTGTGAGGCCGCGGCAGTCGCGTTCCCCGAGCCTGTCGAGCGCTTCATGGTGCAACCCTGCGTGCCGAAGGCGGGACCGGCCGCAACGTCTTCATGGCCGGCCGTCGGGGCCGGCCGCATCCCCGCAATCCTGCGTGCCGAAGGCGGGACCGGCTGCAACTGGCCCGCATCGAAAGTAGATTATAGCATCGTGCCGGCGGGCCGGAGCCATGCCCCGCCACGCCCGGCCGGCCGCGCGGGCGGCCCGGCGCCCGTGGTGAAATCGCGGGGCCTTGCCGCGGCGGGCCCCGATCCACTGCCGAATGAGAAACGAATTCGTCGGGACGGTGACGGCGTGGGACGACTTGGCGCTCGAGAAGATCACGGCGCTGATCTCGCGGAAGCGGGTCCGCGGCGACCGCCAGATGCTGGCGCAGGTGTATCTGAAGCGCGGGGCTCTCGTGCCGCTCCATGCCCATGACGGCGAGCGGATGATCTACGTGCTCGACGGGATGCTGAAGCTGCGCGTGGCGGGCGAGGACGTCCTCGTGCGGGACGGCGGGGTGGTGCGCATTCCCGGGCGGGCCGCGCACCAGATCGAGGCCCTCGCGGATACCTTCGCACTCGATCTCTACAGTCAGGCCGGCTCCGATCGGGGGGCCGGTGGGCGCAAGGCGGCGGAGGAGGTGAGCTGACGCGCCGCCTTCCGCCCCGCGGGCGCCCGGCCGGCCCCGCCGGATGGCGTCAGTGGATCGTGCCGTCCCAGTCGTCGCGCCCCGGCAGGACGCGGAAGAGGTGAGCTGACGCGCCGCTTTCCGGCCCGCGGGCACCCGGGCGGCCCGCCGGATGGCGTCAGTGGATCGTGCCGTCCCAGTCGTCGCGCCCCGGCAGGACGCGGAACTTGCGGCGGAGGCGACCCATCTTCCACTGCAGATACCGGTACTTGATCTCCGCCCGCACCCCGAATCGGCCGAACCGGGGCAGACCCGGCCCCCGGCCCCGCTGGAGATACAGGTAGCCGACGATCAGCCCGCTGAGGTGGGCGACGTGCGCGACGCCGGCGCTGCGCGGCACCGACAAGAACGCGATGGCCCCGATGATCATCACGAAGTACCGGGCCGGGATCGGGAACACGAAGAACACGAGAATCGGCGCGTTCGGATAGTAGACGGCGAACGCCATCAGCAGCCCGTAGATCGCCCCGGAAGCTCCGATGGTCACGCCGAGATACGTCGGGACGCTGAACGCGAACGGTGCGAGGCCCGCGATGATCGTCGCGACCCCGGCGCCGATGCCGGTCACGAAGTAGAAGCGCAGGAAGTAGGCGGGTCCCCAGAGGCGTTCGAGCTGGACGCCGAACATCCACAGGACCAGCATGTTGAACAGGATGTGGCTGATGCTCCCGTGCAGGAACAGGTAGGTGGCCGGTTGCCAGAACCGCAGCCCCGTCACCACCGCCTGCGGGCGCAGCCCGAACACCTCGATGAGCAGGTGGCCGAGGGGGGGGATCACGGTCCCGGCCACGAAGACGCCGACGTTGGCCCACAGCAGCATCTTCACGGCCGGGGTCATCGGACCCGGACCGAACGCCATGCCCGACGGACCCTGCCGGTAGTAGTTGGGGCGCATCTTCCCGCGATCGTACCACGAGCGGCGGGCGCGGTGGATGCGATCCGATGCGATCCCCGGCAGCCCGCGGCAAAAACCCGCGGCGCACCGGAACCGGCCGGCGGCGGCGCGGCTCGGATCGATCAAGACTTCGGCGATTCCGACCGCCGGTCGACCCGCAGCCGGCCCAGGATCTGATCGCGGGCCTGATCGAGCTCGGTGACGCCGAGGAGCCGGGCGGCAACCGCCAGCACGACCAGTCCCAGCGCGATTTCGCCGCCGAGGATGAGGCCGCCGATTAGGAGGCCGCTGTCCGCCGCAACCTCCGCGACGACGCCGTCGGCCGAGGCGACGGCCGCGCCCATGGCGCCGGCCGCGAGGCAGATGCGCCAGAAGCCGTCCGCGAGGCGGCGGGCCTCGATCCCCCCGAGCCGGCGATGGAGCAGCACGAGCAGGACGCCGGCGTTGAGCCAGGCCGCGATCGTCGTGCCCAGCGCGAGTCCGGGGTACCCCAGAATCCGCACGAGGACGAGATTCAGCACGATGTTCAGGCCGACGGTCAGGACGCTGACGAGGGCCGGGGTCAGGCTCGTGCCGAAGGCGTAGAACACCGGGGCGGTCAGCCGGACCGCCGCGTAGCCGACGATGCCCGGCGCGTAGAGCACCAGCGCGCGCGCCGTCGCCGGGGTGTCGGCCGGCGTGAACACGCCGTGCTCGAAGACGATTCGCACGATGGGGGTCGCCAGCACCGCGAGGCCGGCCGCCGCCGGCACCATCACCGCCGCCGTCAGGCGCAGTCCGTGCGAGACGGTCCGGCGCACCGCGGCCACGTCGCCGGCGGCGGCATGCCGGGACACCGCCGGCAGGGTCACCGTCGCGATCGACACCCCGAGCACCCCCAGGGGGAGATACATCAGCCGGAACGCCAGCGTGAGCCAGGTGACGGCGCCGGTCCCCTCGCCGGTGGCGAGGATGGTGTTGACGAGCAGGTTGACCTGCAGCGCGGCTCCCGCGACGGTCGCCGGTCCCATCAGTCCGACGATCTCGCGCAGACCCCGGTCGGCCGGCTCCAGCACGGGCCGATAGCGGAACCCCTCCCGGCGGAGCGTCCACCACTGCACCGCGATCTGCCCCGCCCCGCCGGCCAGCACCCCGGCCGCGACCGCCACGATCGGGTCGTGCCCGGTCTCGGGCATCAGCGGCGCGACGGCGACGGCGCTCACGATGAGGCAGACGTTGTACGCGGCCGGCGACACGGCGGGGATGAAGAACCGCCGCAGCGAGTTCAGCATGCCCATGCAGGCGGCGGCGATGGCCACCAGGGGGAGGAACGGCAGCACGATGCGGGTGAGCTGCACGGTCAGCTCGAACTTGCCCGGCACGGCCTGGTAATCGCCCGCGAACAGGCGGGTCAGGGGCTCGGCGAAGACGATGCCGGCCACGACGAGGCCGCCGGCGACGATCGCGAGGACGTTGATCAACTGGGCGCCCAGCCGCCAGGCCGCAGCGCGGCCGGCCTGCGTCAGGCGCCGCGTGAAGACGGGCACGAAGGCGGCGTTCATCGCCCCTTCGGCGAAAAGCTCGCGCAGGAGGTTCGGAATGCGCAGCGCCACCAGGAAGGCGTCCATCTGGTTGCCGGCGCCGAAGCGGTAGGCGAGCGCCTGGTCCCGCACCAGTCCCAGCACCCGGCTGGTCATGGTGGCGAGACCCACGATCCCGGCCGAGCGGGTCAGCCCGTCGGCGGCCGGGGCGGGGGGCGTCATCGCTCGGGGGCGCATCGGGGCGGATCAGGTGGCGAACCGGAAGTTGATGACGTCGCCGTCGCGGACCTCGTAATCCTTGCCCTCCAGCCGCACCTCGCCGTGCTCGCGGCAGGCGGCGTGCGAGCCGTCCCGCGCCGTCAGCGCATCGTAGTGGACCACTTCCGCGCGGATGAACCCCCGGGCGATGTCGCTGTGGATTCCGCCGGCCGCCTCCTGCGCCGCGGTGCCGCGCGGGACCGACCACGCCCGGCACTCGTCCTTGCCCACCGTGAAGAACGAGATGTACCCCAGCAGCCGGTAGCCCGCCCGCACCACCCGGTCGAGCCCCGGGTCGGTGAGGCCGATGTCGCCGAGAAACGCGGCCCGCTCCTCGGGCGGCAGCTCGGCAATCTCCAGCTCGATCTTCGCGCAGATCGGAACCGTCTCGATCCCGCTGCCGGACAGGGCGTCGGCGAGACCGGCCCGTTCGATGGCCGGCTTCGGGTCCGCCACGTCCGATTCGTCGAGGTTGAGCACGATGAGCAGCGGCTTGGCGGACAGGAAGCTGAAGCCCCGCAGGCGTTTGGCGTCGGCCGCGTCGAGGGCGAGCGCGCGCAGCGGCAGGCCGTCCTCGAGGGCGGCCCGGCAGCGCTCGATCACCCGCAGCTCGTCGTCCAGCCCGCGGCTCCGGCTCTTCTTCATGTCCTGGTGGATTCTCTGCCGGCGCCGCTCGGCCACCCCGAGGTCGGCCAGGATCAGCTCGTCCTCCATCTGCCGGGCATCCCGGGCCGGGTCCAGGTCTCCGGCCGCGTGCGGGACCCGCTCGTCGGAGAACATCCGCAGCACGTGGAGCAGGGCGTCCGCGTTGCGGAACCCCGTCACGTCGAGCATCGCGGCGGCCGAGCCGTGGCCGGCGAGCTCGCTCACCTCGACGGTGGCGGGCACGCGCCGCCGCGGGTCGAACAACGCCGTCAACCGATCGAGACGCGGATCGGGCACCTGCGCGACGCCCACCTGTGACGCCTGCCGGCGCGGGGTCGGCGGCGCCTCGCCGGCCCCGCGGGTGAGCAGGTGGAGCAGGGTGGTCTTCCCCGTCGATGGCAGTCCGATGAGCCCGGCCCGCAACATGGTTCCCGTCGTCCCCCTTCCGCGCGTCAGACCGGGACGCCGGCCCGCGTCCCCCGGGTCCGGGATCCCGGCCGCCGCGCCGCCTCAGATCAAAAACGAAAATAAAGCGTAAGTAAAAGATTCTACATGACTTGTTGACACGGCCGTGGTCGTTCTCTATAGTTGGTGGACTGAATTGGACCTCAGTGGAGTTTTTTGGTGCTTCGTGGGAATTATTCAGTCAAGATCGACGAAAAGGGACGGCTGAAGATTCCCGCCGTGTTCCGCACCTCCATCCAAGATCGGTATGGCAACCAAGTGTACGTGACCTCTCGCAAGGACAAGGGCGTGGTCGCCAACATCTATCCCATGCCGGTCTGGGAGGAGATGGAGCGCAAGATGGCGGCTCTCCCGCCGTCGCTGCCCGAGCTCGCGCGCTACGTCGACCTGGTGAACTACTACGGCCAGCCCGGCGAGATCGACAAGCAGGGCCGGGTGTCCATTCACCCCCTGTTGCGGGAGTCGGCGGCGATGGTGGGCGACGTGGACGTTCTGGGGCAGCTCGACCATCTCGATGTCTGGAATCACGAACGGTTCGCCACGCGCATGTCGAACGAGCCGTTCACGGACGCCGATGCCCGGACGCTGTCGGAGTTGGGCATCTGATGTCGACCATCCTACACGAGCCGGTCCTGCGGGCGGAGACGCTCGATCTGCTCGATCCCGCGGATCGCGGGCTCGTGGTGGACTGCACGGTGGGGACCGGTGGACACGCGGCGGCGCTGCTCGAGGCGGGGGCGGCCCGGGTTCTCGGGCTCGATCGAGACGCCGACGTGCTCCCGCTGGCCCGCCGCCGTCTCGCCGCTTGGAAGGACCGCGTGGATCTGGTGCACGCCGACTATCGCCGCCTCGACGACGTGCTGGATCGGTTGGGGGTCGATCGGGTGGACGGGGCGCTGGCCGACCTCGGGTGCTCTTCGACGCAGCTCGGGACCGAGGGGCGCGGGTTCAGTTTCCGCCGCGACGATCCCTTGGACATGCGCATGGATCGGACGACCGGCCGGACGCTCGCCGAACTGCTCGCCGGGGCGACGCCCGAGGGGTTGGCGGACGTGATCTATCAGTACGGCGAGGAGCGGCATTCGCGCCGAATCGCCCGCGCCATCGTCACCGCGTGGGCCGGCGCCGGTATCAGGACCACGGCCGAGCTCGCGGGGATCGTCCGCCGCGCCGCGCGCTACCGCGGCCGGTCCCGCATCGACCCCGCGACCCGCACCTTTCAGGCGTTCCGCATCTGGGTCAACCGGGAGCTCGACGGGCTCGACGCGTTCCTGCGTGCGGCGGCCGGGCGCCTGGAGGCCGGGGCCCGCCTCGCCGTCATCAGCTTCCACTCGCTCGAGGATCGGATCGTGAAGCACACCCTGCGGGAGCTCGAGCGCGGGGGCGGGCTCGCGATCCGGATTCTGACCCGCAAACCGGTGCGGCCGGCCGGGGAAGAGCTGCGGCGCAACGCCCGCGCCCGCTCCGCCAAGCTGCGCGCGGCCCGGAGGGTGTCGTGAATCAGCAGAACCTGGACTTCCGCGTCACCGGCGACATCCGCAACGCGCCGATCGTTCGGGAGATCGATCCGCGGCGGCAACGCGAGTTGTGGCGATCGCTCGCGGTCGGGGCCTGTTTCGTGGCCGTGCTCCTGTTCTCCGCGTGGCAGAACTTCGAATTGCTGCGATTCGGCTACGAGATCGAGCAGATGGAGCAGGAGCGATCGCAAGCGCTCGATCTGAATCGGCATCTGCGTCTGGAGATCGAGACGCTGCGCGCGCCCCGGCGGATCGATCGCATCGCGACCACCGAGCTGGGTCTGGCGCCGCCCGCCGCGGGCGACGTGAAGGTGATCGAGCGGCACGTGGCGTCGCCGCCGCCGGACCGTACCGTGATGGCCGATCGGGACACGGGCGCGCGGATCGTCCCGATGGCCGCGCATTGAGAAGACGATGGCAGTGAACCCCGGCGCGGCGGGCGGCTGGCAGCGGGTCCTGCAGGCGCGGGCGCGGTTCGTCTTCTGCGTCATGGCGCTGTGGGGGGTCGCGATCGCGGGGCGGCTCGTGCAGCTCCAGGTCGTCGACTACGGCTTCTACGTCGAACGCGCCGAGAAACAGCACGAGCGCACGATCAAGACACCGGCCCGCCGCGGGGAGCTCCGCGACCGCGACGGGCGGGTGCTCGCGTACGACGTGGCCGCCGACACCGTCATCGCCGATCCGCGGGACTTGGAGGACCCGCCGGGAACGGTCCGGCGCCTCTGTGCGGTGATGGCGTGCACGGCGGATCGGCGGAGGCGGTTGGAGTCGATTCTCGCCCGGGACAGCGCCTACGCTTACGTAGAGCGGCAGACGTCGCCGCGCGTGGCCGAGCGGATCCGGGCCCTCGGTCTCGACGGCATCGATCTTATCAAGGAGAACCGGCGCTACTACCCCAACGGAAGCCTCGCCGCGCACCTGCTGGGGCACGTCGGCGTCGACAACCAGGGGCTGAACGGCCTGGAATCGCTGCACGAGGAGACGCTCGCCGGCGAGCCGGGGAGAGTCCTGGTGCAGCGGGATGCGCAGCGGCAGGCGTTCCGCCGCGTCGAGCGGCGGCCGACGGCCGGAGTCTCCCTCGAGCTCGCCATCGACAGCTACATCCAGCACATCGCCGAACGGGAGCTTCGCGCCGCCGTCCGCGGGCACGATGCGGAGGGCGGCAGCGTCGTGATCCTCGACCCGCGCACCGGCGACGTGCTCGCGCTCGCGAACGAGCCCACGTTCAACCCGAACGCGTGGAGCGGCGCCGCCTCGGATGCGCGCAGGAACCGGGCGACGCAGGACGTCTACGAACCGGGATCGACGTTCAAGATCGTCACCGCCTCGGCCGCGCTCGAAGAGGAGGTGGTCCGTCCCGACGACCTCATCGACGTCAGCCCCGGCGTGATCCACTACGGGCGGAGACCGATCCGGGACATCCGCAACTACGGGTCGCTCTCGTTCGCGGACGTCATCGTCAAGTCCAGCAACGTCGGGACCAGCCAGATCGGGGTGGCCCTGGGGGCGGCCCGGCTCAACCGCTACGTGCGCCGATTCGGCTTCGGGCAGATGCTCTCCCCGGACTTCCCCGGCGAGAGCCGCGGGATCGTGCACGGCGCGTCGCGGCTTCCCGACGGGGACCTGGCCCGCGTGGCGATGGGCTACAACATTTCCGTCACGCCGCTGCAGATGGCGGTCGCGATGAACGCGGTCGCCAACGGCGGCGAGTTGCTGGCGCCCCGCCTCGTCCGGGCGGAGCTGCGCGGCGGCGCCCGCGAGGAGATCCCCGTGCGGGTCGTCGGGCGGGCGATCAAGGCGCGGACCGCCGCCATGCTGACCCGGATCATGGAGGACGTCGTCACCCGGGGGACCGCCCCGGCGGCTCGGATACCGGGGTATACGGTGGCCGGCAAGACCGGCACGGCGGAGAAGCTCCTGCCCGGCGGCGGCTATTCCCGGACGAACCACGTCGCCTCGTTCGGGGGGTTCGTCCCGTCCACCCGCCCGGCGCTCACCATTCTGGTCGTGGTCGACGGCGTGGCCCAGTTCGGCGGTTCGGTTGCCGCCCCGGCGTTCCGGCGGATCGGGGAGGCGGTTCTCCCGCATCTCGGGGTCGCCCCCAATCTGGATGGGCCGCCCCCGATGCTCGTGTCGGCGGAACCGGCGTCGTTCCCGGCCATGCGGCAGCGCCCGGTGCGCTGGGAAGAACCGGCCGTCGCGGCCGGATCGATCGCGGCGGCGTCCGGCGTGATGCCCGATCTGCACGGATTCAGCGCACGCGAGGCGGTTGCCGTCGCGACCGATCTGGGTCTGTCGACCCGGCTCGGCGGGCGGGGGGTCGTCGTGACGCAGGTCCCGGCGGCGGGCGATGCGATCACGCCCGGGCAGGCGTTGACGCTGACGCTGGATCGCCGCGCGGGGGCGGGGTCATGACCGTCGGCGAGCTGATGCCGCGGCTGTCCGGCCGGGTGGAGACCGGCCCTCGGGTTCCGGCGGTCGACGCCGCCGTGCTGACGCGGGACGCGACGGCGATCGCCTTCGACTCGCGCCGGGTCGAGCCGGGGGCCATCTTCGTCGCGGTGAAGGGGCAGCACGTCGACGGCGCGGACTTCGCCGCCGAGGCGGCGCGGCGCGGCGCGGCCCTGGTGGTCGCGGAGTCGCCGGCGCGGTCCGAGGCCGAAGGGCGGTGGGTGCAGGTGACCGACGCCAGGCTCGCTCTGGCCGAGCTGGCGGCGGGGTTCTGCGGGGAACCGAGCCGCGACCTGACGGTGGTGGGGGTCACCGGCACCAACGGCAAGACCACCACGACCTACGTGCTGGCGGCCATCCTGGAGGCGGCGGGCCGGCGCTGCGGCCGCATCGGAACCGTGTCCTACCGGGCCGGCGGCGCCGAGGCGGCGGCCGCGCACACGACCCCCGAGGCGCCGGATCTGCAGGCGCTGTTGCGCCGGATGGTCGAGCATGGCCACGCCGCGTGCGTGATGGAGGTGTCCTCGCACGCGTTGTCGATGCGCCGGGTGGACCGGACCACGTTCGCGGCCGCGATCTTCACCAATCTCACGCGGGATCATCTCGACTATCACGGCGACATGGCGCGCTACTTCGAAGCGAAGCGCCGCCTGTTCAACATGCTGCCCAACGGGGCGCCGTCGATCGTCAACCTCGACGACCCCGCCGGCCGCCGGCTCGCGGGCCTCGTCAGCCATCCCGTGACCTATGCCGTCGATGAGGCGGCCGCGGTGCGGCCCGGGCGGCTGGCGTCGACGCGGTCCGAAAACCGGCTCGACGTGATCACGCCCGGCGGGCGGCTGGAGCTCCGCTCGCCCATGCCCGGTCGGGTCAACGTCTACAACCTGCTGGCCGCGGTCGCCGCCGCCGTCGCCCTCGACGTGCCCCTGTCCGCCATCGAGCAGGGGGTGGCCGGGCTCCACGGCGTGCCGGGGCGCTTCGAGGTCGTGTCCGCGCCGGACGACGACGTCTGGGTGCTGGTCGACTTCGCCCATACCGACGACGCGCTGCGGGCGGTGCTCGGGGCGGTGCGCGAGTTCCGCGTCGGCCGCCTCATCAGCGTCTTCGGGTGCGGCGGCGATCGCGACCGCCCCAAACGCCCGTTGATGGGGGCGGTGGCGGCCCGGCTCAGCGATCTCGTGGTGCTGACCTCCGACAATCCGCGGTCCGAGGATCCGGATCGCATCATCGATGAGATTCGCCGCGGCGTCGTCTCGACGGGCGGCGGCCCGGCGGGATGCCGTCACCTCGAGATCGTCGATCGCCGCGCCGCGATCGAGCGCGCCATCGCCGAGGCCGAGCCCGGCGACGCCATCGTCATCGCCGGCAAGGGACATGAGTGCGTGCAGGAGATCGGCGCCGCGCGGCTGCCGTTCGAGGACCGCGTGGTGGCCCGGGAAGCGCTCGCGGACCGGCGGATCCGGGTGCGGGCGTCGTGAAGCTTGGAACGGAGATCACGTTGCGGCGGGTCGGGCCGGCGGGCCGGGACAGCCGGCGTGTGGCGCAGCAGATGGGCGAATCATGGTCGATGACGTTGGGCGATCTGGCCGGAGCCGTCGGCGGCCGGCGGATCGCCGGCGGGGGCGGGACCCGCGCCACCGGCGTCTCGATCGACTCCCGCTCGGTCTGCCGCGGCGATCTCTTCGTCGCGATCCGCGGGGCCCGTTTCGACGGACACCGCTTCGTGCCGAGCGCCCTGGAACGGGGAGCCGCCGCGGCCCTCGTGAGCGATGCGGCGGCGCTCGGAACGCCGCCGGCGCCGGGGATCGTCGTCGATGACACGTTGCGCGCGTTGCAGACGCTCGCCCGCCACGTCCGGCGAAGGTCGGGCGCCCGGGTGGTCGCGGTCACCGGCAGCGTCGGGAAGACCACGACCAAGGAGCTGGCGGCGGCGCTGCTCGCGACGCGCTACCGCGTGTTTCGGAATCGGGGCAACCTGAACAACCACATCGGGTTGCCCTTGTCCTTGCTGGAATTGCGGGCCCGGCCGGAGATGGCGGTGGTGGAGCTCGGTATGAGCGGTCCCGGAGAGATTCGTCGCCTCGTGCGCATCGCCGAACCCGACGTGCGGGTGTGGACGAACGTCGCCGAGGCGCACGCCGCGTTCTTTCCGTCGATCGAGGCGATCGCCGATGCCAAGGCGGAGATCCTGACGGGGGCGGCGCGGGACACGGTGGTCGTGGCCAACGCGGCGGATCACCGGGTCATGCGCCGGGTGTCCGGTTTTCCGGGGCGGGTCGTCACGTTCGGAACCGAGGTCGAGGCGGACGTGACCGCAAGCGGGGTCGAGGACCTGGGGTTGGACGGCATGCGGGCGCGTCTTCGGAGCCCGGCCGGCGCTGCGACGGTGCGCACGCCGCTGCTCGGCCGCGGCAATCTCGCCAACGTCCTCGCGGCGATCGCGGTCGCGACCACCCTCGAGGTGCCGCTGGCCGCGGCGGTCGAGCGGGCGGCGACGGTGGAGGCGCCGCCCCATCGCGGGCGGATACACCGGCTGGCGGGCGGCGTGGTCGTGATCGACGACTCCTACAACGCCAGTCCGCTGGCGGTGGAGACGGCGCTGGCGGCCCTGCCGCCGGGGCCGGCCGCCGGCCGCCGGGTGGCGGTGCTCGGCGAGATGCTCGAGCTGGGCGGCCGTGCGGTCGATCTGCACCGGTCGGCGGGCCGGGCCGCGGCCGGATTGGGGCTGTTGTTGACGGTCGGCGGGGACCCTGCGCGGGCCCTCGGCCGGGCCGCCGTCGATGCCGGGGCCGCCGCCGCCAACGTGCTCCACTGCGACAGCAGCGAGGAGGCGGCGGCGCGCGCGGCGGCGCTGATCCGCGACGGCGACATCGTGCTCGTCAAGGGGTCGAGGGGCGTGCGGACCGATCTGATCGTGGCGCGGCTCTGCGCGGACCGGGCGGCCGGAACGGAGCGGGCGTGATGCTGTATCACCTGCTGTATCCGCCGGTGAACGTCGTCCAGTACATCACCGTCCGCACCGCCGCGGCCGGCACCACCGCGTTCGTGATCAGCCTCGTCGTGGGGCCGTGGCTGATACGGACCCTCCGCGAGTTCCAGATCGGGCAGATCGTGCGGGACGACCTGACCGGGCACCAGTCCAAGGCGGGCACGCCGACGATGGGCGGCCTGCTCATCCTGACCGCGGCGGCGGTCCCGACGCTGGCGTGGGGCGACCTCACCAACCCCTACGTGTGGATCGCCATCCTCTCCATGATCGCGTTCGGACTCGTCGGCTTCCTGGACGACTACCTGAAGATCGTCCGCCGCACCCACAACGGGCTCCGCCCACGCTACAAGCTCATCGGCCAGGCCGCCGTGGCCCTGGCCGTCGGCCTCGCCCTGCTGTGGATGAGCGGCCGCGAGCTCTACGGCACCGAGCTCATCCTGCCGTTCTTCAAGCAGCTCGCCCCGGACCTCGGGTGGCTGTACGTCCCCTTCGGGATGCTGGTGATGGTGTTCTTCTCGAACGCCGTCAACCTGACCGACGGGCTCGACGGTCTGGCCATCAGCCTCTTCATCGTCGCGGCGGCGGCGATGACCGCGCTCGCCTACGTGACCGGCCACGCGACCTTCGCCGAGTACCTGTTGCTGACCCACGTGGCGCCGGCGGCCGAGCTCACGGTGTTCTGCGGGGCGCTGGTCGGCGCCGGCCTCGGCTTCCTCTGGTACAACTCGCACCCCGCCGAGGTCTTCATGGGCGACGTCGGCTCCCTCGCGCTGGGCGGTGCCCTCGGGACCGTGGCCATCCTCATCAAGCAGGAGCTGCTGCTGCCGATCGTGGGCGCGGTGTTCGTCATCGAGGCTTTCTCCGTCGTGATTCAGGTCGGGTCGTTCAAGCTCACCGGCCAGCGCGTGTTCCGGATGGCCCCGCTCCACCATCACTGCGAGCTGATCGGGTGGAGCGAGCCGAAGGTGATCAGCCGGTTTCTGATCGCCGCCGTGGTCTTCGCCTGTTTCAGCCTCGCCACCCTGAAGCTGCGATGAGCGCATTCTCCGTGCGGGGGGCGACGGTCGTGGTGGTGGGGGCGGCGCGCAGCGGCGTGGCGGCGGCGGAGCTCCTCGCGGCCCGCGGCGCGCGCGTGGTCCTGACCGAGCGGCGCCCCGACGTCGCCGGGCCGGTCCGGCGTCTCGAGGACGCCGGCATCGAGCTGGAGCTCGGCGGACACCGCGCCGCCACGCTGGCGCGGGCGGACCTCGTGGTGCTGAGCCCCGGCGTGCCCCCCGGGCTGGCGGCGTTCGACGAGGTCCGGCGGCGGGGCGTTCCCGTCATCGGCGAGCTCGAGCTGGCGTGCCGCTGGCTGCGGGGGCGGGTCGTGGCGGTGACCGGGACCAAGGGCAAGTCGACGACGGTGGTGCTGGCGGGGCGGATGATCGAAGCCGGCGGCCGGGACGTGCTGGTGGGGGGGAACGTGGGTACCGCGCTCAGCACGCAGGTGGACGAGTCCACGCCCGGGATGATCCACGTGGTCGAAGCGTCGAGCTTCCAGCTCGAGCTGACCCGGACGTTCCGGCCTTCGATCGCGGTGCTGCTCAACCTGCACGGCGACCATCTCGACCGGCATGGGGGATACCCCGCCTACGCGGCGGCCAAGGCCCGCATCTTCGCCAACCAGACCGCGGCCGACACGCTGGTCGTCAACGCCGACGACCCCGAGGTCCTGCGCCTGGCGCGCGGGAGCCGGGCCCGGCGGGTCGCCTACGCCCTGACCGAGCCGATCGAGGTCGGCATCGCAGTGGCGGGCGGCACGATCGTCCGTCGAACCGCGGCCGGCGACGATCCCCTGGTGCCGCTCTCGGCGGTCCATCTGACGGGCCGGCATCTGCTGAGCGACGTCCTGGCCGCGAGCGCGGTGGCGAGCCTCGTCGGCGTGTCCGCGGGCGACATGACCCGCGCCGTGGATCGGTTCACCGGGCTCGACCACGCCCTGGAGCCGGCCGGCGAGGTGGCGGGGGTGCGGTTCGTCGACGATTCCAAGGCGACGAACGTCGCGGCGGCGCGGTGCGCCATCGAGAGCTGCGGCGATCGGCTCGTGGTCATCATGGGCGGGCGTTTCAAGGGGGGCGATCTCGCGTCGCTCGTCCCGTTGCTCGAGCGCCGCGCCGATGCGGTCGTCGCCATCGGCGAAATCCGCCGGCGAATCCGCGAGACGTTCGAGCCGGCGGTGCGGGTCGTCGAGGTCGGGTCGCTCGACGACGCCGTCCGCGCCGCCCATGGACTCGCGGTCCCCGGGGGCACGGTGCTGCTGGCGCCGGCGTGCGCCAGTCTCGACATGTTCCGGGACTACGCCGAACGCGGCCGGGTGTTCGTGCAGGCGGTGGCCCGCCTGCGGGAGGAGGTCGGAACGAAGCGTGAGCAGTGAGCAGTCATCAGTCGTGTCGCGGCGGGGGAGAGTCGACCGCTGGGAACGCAGGCTGCCTCGGTCTGCGAGGTCGGTGTCTTCTCCTCGCGCGCGGCTGATGACTGCTGACCGCTCACGCTTCTGGATGTCGGGTCGAAGCGGCCCCGACTTTAGGGCGGCGTCGGGAACCCGCCATCGCGGGCTACGACTATGGCGCGAAAGCTGAAATCAGACAAGGTGCTGTTTCTCGCCACCCTGCTGCTGGTGTGCGCCAGCGTGGTGATGGTCTACAGCGCTTCGGCGGTCCTCGCCATGGGCCGTTTCCAGCAGCCGCCGTACTTCTTTCTGCTCAAGCAGGTGCTCTGGGCCGTCCTCGGCATCGGGTTGCTCGGCATTGCCATGCGGGTCGACTACCGCGTGTTGCGTCGGCCGATCGTGATCCGGAGCGCGCTGGCGGTCTCTGTCGCGGCCCTCATCGCCGTTTTTTTCGGACCCGAGATCAACGGGACGCGCCGGTGGTTCTCCATCGGGGGCGTCGGCATCCAGCCCTCGGAGCTCGCCAAGGTCGCGGTCATCCTGTTTGCCGCCGCCACCCTCGAGCGGCGCATGGAGTCGATGGACCGTGTCGTCCGGGGGTTGGGCCCGGTGGTCCTCGTCACCGGTGTCGTCTGCGGCCTCATCGTGCTCGAGCCCGACTTCGGGACCGCGTTCACCCTGCTCACGATCGTCGGCATGATGGTGTTCGCGGCCGGCCTGCCCTATCGCTTTCTCGCGGGCGCGGCGCTGGTCCTCGCGCCGGCGTTGGCCGCGGTCCTGATCAGCGAGCCGTACCGGGTCCAGCGGCTGCTCACGTTCCTCGATCCCTGGGCCGATCCGTACGGCGACGGCTACCAGATTATCCAGTCGCAGATCGCCGTGGCCACGGGGGGGGTGCTGGGGCAGGGGCTGATGGCCGGCGTGCAGAAGCTCTTCTACCTGCCGCATCCGCACACCGATTTCATCTACGCCGTGATCGCCGAGGAAACCGGACTCGTCGGGGCGTTCGTCGTGCTGCTGTGCTTCGGGGTCATCCTGTGGCGCGGACTGGAGGTCGCGACGGCGGCGCCGGACCGGTTCGGGGCGTTCCTGGCCCTCGGGATCACGATGATGGTGTCGTTTCAGGCCTTCTTCAACATCAGCGTCGTGCTGGGGCTGTTGCCGACCAAGGGCATTCCGTTGCCGTTCGTCAGCGCGGGCGGTTCGTCCCTGCTCATCAACCTGTTGGCGATGGGCATTCTGCTGAACGTCTCGCAACACACGTCGCACCGGCGGGCGCCGGTGGCGCGGCCCGGATGACGCGGCGCGGCGGCGGACGGCGGGCGGGCGTAGGCCCGGCCGCGGTGGTGAGATGCGCGGGAGGCGCAGGGGGGCGATGTCTGGACCGCGCGTGCTGATGAGCGGGGGCGGCACCGGCGGGCATCTCTATCCCGGCATTGCGGTGGCCCGGGAGATCCGGCGACGGCGCCCGGGGGCGCGGATCGTCTTCGCGGGCCCCGGCCGCGGCGCCGAGATCAAGACCGTGAACGGTCAGGGATTCGAGCACGTGCTGATTCGCAGCGCCGGGTTGAAGGGCACGTCCTGGCCGGCGCGGATCCGCGGGTTGTCCCTGCTGCCGCCGAGCGCCTGGGATGCGTGGCGGGCGATCGATCGGGTCGCTCCCCACCTCGTCATCGGGTTGGGCGGCTACTCGGCCGGGGCGGTCGTCCTGCTGGCGGCGTTGCGGCGGATTCCCACGATGGTGCTTGAACAGAACGTGACGCCCGGCATCACCAATCGGCTGTTGGCCCCGGTGGTCCGCGCCGCCGCGGTGTCGCACGACGTGACCCTGCCCCGGTTCCGCGGCAAGGGGTTCGTGGCGGGCAATCCGGTCCGGACGGAGTTCTTCGAGGCGGCCCCCGCGGCGCCGTCGCCGCGGCCCGCGCATCTGCTTGTGCTCGGGGGATCGCAGGGCGCCCACGCCATCAACGTGGCGATGATGGAGGCGGCGCCGGCCCTCGCCGCGGCGGACGTCCCCCTCGCCGTCACGCATCAGACCGGCCGGCGCGATCAGGACGCGGTGCAGGAGGCGTACAGACGGGCGGGGGTGTCGGCGCGGGTGGCGCCGTTCTTCGAGGAGATGGCCGACGTCATGCGCCGGGCGGACCTCGTCGTCAGCCGCGCCGGCGCGACCACCCTCGCCGAGCTGGCGGCGGTGGGGCGTCCGGCCGTGCTCGTGCCGCTGCCCGGCGCCGCCGACGGCCACCAGCAGGCGAACGCCGAGCTGTTGGCGGCGCGGGGGGCGGCTGAGATGTTGCTGGAACCGGACCTGAGCGGAGGCCGGCTGGCGGCGCGGGTGCTCGCGCTCGTCATGGAGGACGAACGGCGGCGGCGGATGGCGGCGGCGGCCGGGACTCTGGCCAAGCCGCGCGCGGTGTCCATCATCGTCGACCGGGCCGAGGGCCTGATCGGAGAGGCGGGCGCGTGAGCGGGTGGAGAAACACCTTTCCGGGGAGAACCGGCGGGCGCAGTCGGCGGTCAGCCATGGTCTGCCCCCGGATACCCGCCGTGTGCACTTCGTCGGCGTGGGCGGTGTCGGCATGAGCGGTGTGGCTGAAATGATGTGCGGTCTCGGCTACGAGGTCAGCGGCTCGGACCTGACGGCGTCGGCCGCCACGGAGCGGTTGCGGGCGTGCGGGGCCGCCGTCGAGATCGGCCACGACGCCGGCCGCGTCGCCGGCGCGGACGTCGTGGTCGTTTCGGCCGCGGTGCCCGACGACAACCCCGAGATCGCCGAGGCGCGGCGGCGTCACCTGCCCGTGTTGCGGCGCGGCGTCATGCTGGCCGGGCTTGCGGCTCCGCGATCCGCCATCGCGGTGACCGGGACGCACGGCAAGAGCACCACCGCTTCGATGGTGGCGGTGATGCTGGCCGAGTGCGGATTGGATCCGGCGGTGGTCGTGGGGGCTCGGGTCGATGCCTTCGGCAGCAACGCGAGAATCGGGAACGGACCCCACTTCGTGGTCGAGGCGGATGAGAGCGAGCCGTCGCTGCTGGCCCTGCGGCCCCGGATCGCGGTCCTGACGAATCTCGAGGCGGAGCATCTCGACCACTACGGTACGTTCGACCGGTTGCAGGACACCCTCGCGCGTTTCGCCAACCACACCGACGAATCGGGCGCGGTCGTGGTCTGTGCGGACGACCCCGGCGTGGCCGGCCTGCGGGATCGCATCGACCGGCGGGTCGTGACCTACGCGCTCGAAGATGCCTCCGCCGACGTGGTCGGTCACGCACCGGTGTGCGGCGCCGCCGGGTCGCGCTGCGAGGTGCGGTACACCCGGCGGGGGCGGCGCGGAACGGCGCCGTTCGAGGTCCCGGCGCCGGGACCGCACAACCTGCTGAACGGGCTCGCCGCTTTCGCTGTCGGGCTGGAGGTCGGGCTTGATCCGGAGGCGATCGGGGCGGCGATCCGGCGTTTCACCGGGGTCGGCCGGCGGTTCGAGGATCGCGGCACGGCGGCCGGCGTGCGGGTCGTCGACGACTACGGTCACCACCCGACCGAGATTGCCGTGGTGCTGGCGGCGGCCCGCCAGCAGCCGCACGACCGGCTGGTGGTGGTCTTCGAGCCTCATCGCTATTCGCGGACGGCCCGGTTCCTGGACCGGTTCGCCCAGGTGCTGGCGACCGCCGACGTCGTGGTCGTGGTCGACATCTTCGCCGCGGGCGAGCGTCCGCTTCCGGGCGTCACGGCCGAGCGGCTCGTCGGTGCGGTGCGCCGGGAGACGGATCGACCCGTGCACTACGTGCGCACCCTCGACGAGGTCGCGCCCCTGGTGGCGAATCTGTCGCAGCGCGGCGATCTGGTGCTCACGTTGGGGGCGGGGCCGATCGGCGGGGTCGGCTCCGGTCTGCTCGAGGCGATCGAGTCGGCGGCGGCAGGAGCCGGAGGGGGATGACCATCGTGCTCAGAAACGCCCTGTCCGTCCCGTCTGCTCCGAGCCGCACCGATCCGGGGCCCTCGGGCCTGAGGCGGCTCGCCGCCGGAGCCCGGCGGCGGTGGGTGCGAACGGTGCGGGGCCTGGTTCTCGCCGGCGGTTTGGGCTTCGGGGGGTGGATGGCGGCGGCGGAGTTGCCTGCGGCGCCGTTTCTGGCCGTCGACGACATCGTCGTGCGCGGCAACGAGCAGTTGTCGGACGGCGAGGTGCTCGCGCTGCTGTCGGGCCTGCGAGGCGCCAGCATCCTGTCGGTCGATCTGGCCGCGCACCAGCGGCGGCTCGCCGCATCGCCGTGGCTGACCGGGGTCACCCTGCGCCGCCGATTGCCGTCGACGGTCGAGGTCCTCGTGAGCGAGCGGCGCCCGATCGCCCTCGCGCGGTTCGGCGGCCGGCTGTTCCTGCTGGATGCGTCCGGCGTGGTCGTCGACGGCTACGGCCCGCGCTTCGCGCGGTTCGACCTCCCCATCGTCGATGGCCTGGAGGGCGGGGAGGGGGATGCGGAGACCGCCGACCCGCGGCGCATGGCGCTGGCCGCCCGGCTGCTGGCGCAACTGGCGGGTGAGCCCGACGTGCTGAATGCCGTTTCCCAGATCGACGTCGCCGATCCCCGCGACGCGGTCGTGCTGCTCGACCGCGACGCGGCGTTGCTGCATCTGGGAACGGACCGGTTTGTGAAACGGCTGCGGCTCTACGCCGAGCTGGCGCCGGTGCTGCGCGAGCAGGTCCGGGACATCGACGAGGTCGATCTGCGGTTCGGCCCGCGCGTGTACGTGCGGCCGGCCGGTCAGGCGGCGCGGGCCCCGGGGCGGGTCGTCGATGGGGTCGCCGATGGGCCGGCGGCCGGGCGGCCGGGTGGCGCCTTTGCGTCGGGTCGATGACGGGGGGGCCATGGCACGGAAGGAAAATCATCTCGTCGGTCTCGATGTCGGCACGTCGAAGGTGGCGGCCATCGTGGCCGAACCCCTCGACGAAGGCCGCATCGACATCACCGGGGTCGGGGTCGTCGAGACGCAGGGCATCAAGCGCGGTGTCGTCGTCAACGTGGAAGCCGCGGTCGAATCGATCAAGAAGGCGATCGAGGAAGCCGAGCTCACCGCCGGCGTGGAGATCGATTCGGTGGCTCTGGGCCTCTCGGGGCCGCATCTCAAGGCGTTCAACAGCCGCGGCGTCGTGGCGGTGGCGGACCGGCATCGCCAGATCACCCGCGGAGACGTCCGCCGTGCGATCGATGCCGCCAAGGCGGTGACGCTGCCGGCGGGACGCGAGATCGTGCACCTCCTGGCCCAGAACTTCATGGTCGACGGCGAGGACGGGATCAGCGCGCCGGTCGGCATGACCGGGTCCCGCCTCGAGGTCAACGTGCACGTGGTCACCGGCAGCATCTCGTCGACCCAGAACGTCATCGCCTGCGTGAACCGGGCGGGGGTGGAGGTCGCCGACATGTTCCTCGAGCAACTGGCCGCGAGCGAATCGGTGCTGACCACCGCCGAACGGGATCTGGGAGTGGCGCTGGTCGACATCGGCGGCGGTACGAGCGACCTCGCCATCTTCGAGCGCGGCAGCCTGTGGCACACCGGTGTGGTGACCCTGGGCGGCGATCACTTCACGAACGACATCGCGGTCGATCTGCGGATGCCGATTCCCGATGCGGAGAAGACCAAGCGCCTGAAGGGGTGTGCGCTCGACTCGATGGTCGACGAGGAAGAGCGCATCGAGGTGGCGAGCGTCGGGGGGCGGCCGCCGCGGGAGATGTCCCGGCGGGTGCTGTCCGGGGTTCTGCAGCCGCGGGCCGAGCGGCTGTTCCACAAGCTGTGGGACGAGATACGGCGCGCCGGCTACGAGGATTCCCTGCATTCCGGCATCGTGCTGTGCGGCGGCGGGGCCCTCCTGGAGGGGATGGCGGAGATCGCCGAGCAGATCTTCGCTCTGCCGGTCCGTCGCGGGTGCCCGGTCAACGTCGGGGGGCTCACCGATCACGTCAGCAGCCCCGCGTTCGCAACCGGGGTGGGCCTGGTGCAGCACGCGCGCCGCCGCCAGATGCTGGAGCAGGTGCGCGAGAGTTGGTGGAACGGCGACCGGAGCCTCAACGGCCGCCTGAGAGGGTTGTTCCGGTTCCTGGGGCGGGCCCGAGGCCGCAGTTGGGCGTGACACCACGGTCGTTCGGAACGACGGCGGCTTCCGGAATCCGCCGTTCGGCAGACGGTGCGGTGCCGGACCGGCGGCACGTTGGCGGAAGGACAAGGGGGGTAGATGGAATCTTCTGGGCTGACAGATGCACGCGGTGATGAGGTCGCTCGCCAGGAACGGGCATCCGGCAAACCGGGTCCGCGCCTGACGATCCACGACCCGGTCGAAGCGCTGGGAGCGCGGATCAAGGTCATCGGGGTCGGAGGCGGGGGAAGCAATGCAGTCAATCGCATGGTCCGCTCCGGGGTCTCCGCGGTCGAGTTCATCGTCGCCAACACCGATGCGCAGGCGTTGAGCCACAGCGAGGCGCCGCTGTGCATCCAGATCGGGGCCAAGCTGACGAAGGGGCTCGGGGCGGGGGCGGCGCCCACCGTCGGCCGGCAGGCGGCCCTGGAGGACACCGATCAGATCATCTCGGCCCTCGACGGGGCGGACATGGTCTTCGTGACCACGGGCCTCGGCGGCGGCACCGGCACCGGGGCGGCGCCGGTCATCGCCAGCCTCGCGAGCGAGCTGGGGGCGCTGACGGTGGCCGTCGTCACCAAGCCCTTCAAGTTCGAGGGGCGCCGGCGGCAGTTCCAGGCGGAGCGCGGCATCGCGGAACTGCGCGAATGCGTGGACACGATGATCACGATTCCGAACGAGCGGCTGCTGACCACCACCGATCGTTCGACGACGTTGCCCGAGGCGTTCGCGACCGCGGACGATGTGCTGCGCCAAGCCATTCAGGGCATCTCGGACCTCATTCTGAAGCCCGGACTCATCAACCTCGACTTCGCGGACGTCAAGGCGATCATGTCCGGGGCGGGGCTGGCGGTCATGGGGACCGGCATCGGCCACGGCGAGACGAAGTCGATGGACGCGGCGAACCAGGCCATCTCCAGCCCCCTGCTTGAGGATGCGTCCGTCGACGGGTCCCGCGGGGTCATCATCAACATCACCGGCGGCAACGACCTGTCGCTGGCCGAGGTCCACGAGGCGACCTCCGTCATCCAGGAAACGGCGCACGAGGATGCCAACATCATCTTCGGGGTGGTCATCGATCACGACATGGAGGACGAGGTCAAGCTCACGGTCATCGCGACCGGCATCGATTCGCAGGACGCCCCGTCGAAGCTGGACCGGACCGCCGTTACGCCGGTCGATCTTCAGCAGTACGCGGACTGGAAGGACGATGCGGGCGTCGAGCCGCCCGCGGAGACGCCGTTGCGGCGCCGGCCGGTGATCACGCTGCCGACGCCGGACCGGACGGAGGCCGGCCGGAACGCCGACCCGCGGGAGCCGGCCGCCGATGCCGACCTCGAGGTGCCCGTCTTTCTGCGCCGGCGCGCGGAGTAGGCGGCAAGCCGGGGGCGTTAGCTGCGGTTTCCGGGAGGGCGCTCTCCGGGGGGGGCCGGGTCGTTCGCCGAGCCGTCCCCCGGCGGCTCCTCCGCGGGCCGCTCGGGGGCGCGGTTCGGGTCGTGATACAGCACGCGCAGGCAGCTTTCGCACCGAATCAGCTCGGTGTTGAGCAGGATCTGGTTGAAGACCTGCGGGCGCAGGCGCACGTTGCACACCGTGCAGTGCCCGTTCCTGGCCTCCACCACGGCCAGCCCCCGCCGCTGGCCGGCTATCGACTCGAAGAGCCGAAGACTCGCCGGGCCGATGCTCTCGGTGAGTCTGGCCCGTTCGACCGAGGCGCCGGTCAGCTCGGTTTCCATCCTGGCGCGCAGGGTCTCGAGCTCGGCGCGTTCACGCTCGACGGCCTCGGTCTCCCCGCGGTCTCCGCGTTCGGCCGCGTCGACGGCGGCATCAAGCTCGTCGGTCTGCAGCATCCGCTCGAGAATGGTGTCCTCCAGCCGGGCCACCTCCTCCTCGGCCGTGGCGATCTCGTGCTGCATGGCGGTGTATTCCTTGTTGGTCTTGACGCCCATGAGCTGGTCCCTGAACCGGGTCAGCCGGCTCTGAACCTCGCCGTGGCGCTTCTCGACTTCCCGCCGGCTCTTCTGCGTCTCCTCCCGTTCGCGCCGGGCGTCTTCCACCCGGGCCCGGCTTGCGTGCAGCCGGTCGTCGAGCGCGGTCATGCGTTCGGGGATGGCGGCGACCGTGCGCCGGGCTTCGACGGTTGCGTTGTCGAGGTGCTGCAGGCGTATCAACCGTTCGAGATCGGGCAGCATCGCGTGTCACGTCTCCACGGAGGGTGTCGCCGGCACCGGGACCCCGGCAAAAAAAACCCCGCCGTGAAGGCGGGGCGGGCACACCACGCGGCGCTCGTCGGGCGTGTTGGCGGGACGCGCAGCGTACCGGCGGGCATGGTCGACTCGTTCAGGTGGTGGGCCCACCAGGATTCGAACCTGGGACAGACCGGTTATGAGCCGGCGGCTCTACCGCTGAGCTATGGGCCCGATCGGGGCGGCGCTTCCGCGGCCGCGGTGCTCGGCTCCTACGTGCCCTCGAGAAACGCGCGCAGCCGCCGGCTGCGTGACGGATGCCGCAGCTTGCGCAGCGCCTTGGCCTCGATCTGGCGTATGCGCTCCCGGGTCACGGCGAAGTTCTGGCCGACCTCTTCCAGGGTGTGCTCGCTGCCGTCGCCCACGCCGAAACGCATCTTGACGACCCGTTCCTCGCGCGGCGTCAGGGTGCGCAGCACGCTCTCCGTCTGCTCCTTGAGGTTGAGGTTGATCACCGCGTCGGCGGGAGAGACCTCCTGGCGGTCTTCGATGAAGTCGCCGAGGTGGCTGTCCTCTTCTTCTCCGATCGGCGTCTCGAGCGAAATCGGCTCCTGGGCGATCTTCAGCACTTTGCGGACCTTGCCCACGGGAATGTCCATCCGTTCGGCGATCTCCTCCGACGTCGGTTCCCGTCCCAGCTCCTGCACGAGCGCCCGCGAGGTGCGAATCAGCTTGTTGATCGTCTCGATCATGTGCACCGGGATCCGGATCGTCCGGGCCTGATCGGCGATGGCCCGCGTGATCGCCTGGCGGATCCACCACGTCGCGTAGGTCGAGAACTTGTAGCCGCGGCGGTACTCGAACTTGTCGACCGCCTTCATCAGGCCGATGTTGCCTTCCTGAATGAGGTCGAGGAACTGCAGACCGCGGTTCGTGTACTTCTTGGCGATGGAGACCACCAGCCGCAGATTCGCCTCGACGAGCTCCTTCTTGGCCATCTCGGCGAGCGTTTCCCCCCGGAAGATGGCGCGGTGAATCTGCTCGATTTCCGGCACCGGCTGCCGGAGCTCTTCCGCCCGGGTCCGCAACCGGGACCGCAGCTCGCGGTGCCGCCGCGTGAGCCGCTTCCGGTGTTCGTCCCGCCGGGGCGTCGTGGACTTCAGTTGCCGGTCGAGATGCTCGATCTCGCTCTGGATCTCCCGGGTCCCTTCCACCGCCTGCTTGGCGTCGTCGACGAGCCGCCGCTTGACGCCTTCCGTGAACTCGACGCCGCGAATCAGCCGGGACAGCGCGACCCGGGCCCGCAGCACGTTCCGATAGCGTCCCCGGTACTTCTTCTTCTCGCGGCGGGAGATCTCCCCGAGCAGCGTTTCCCGGCGCAGGACCTCCTCCCGGGCTCTCCGTATGCCCTCGATCTGAGCCAACACGCCGCGGGCGAGACGGCTTATCTTCTCTTCGGTGATCTCATCGTCATGAAAGACGACGATCTCGCGAATGGTGCGCTCGCCGCTCTCTATCTGGTCGCCTATCTTGACGACCTCCTGCACGACGAGCGGCATCCGCGAGGCCGCCTTGATGATCGACAGCTTGCCGCGCTCGATGCGCTTGGCGATCTCGACTTCCCCCTCCCGGGTCAGCAGGGGCACCGTGCCCATCTCGCGCAGGTACATCCGGACCGGGTCGTTGGTCTTGTCGATCGCGCTCGGCGTCAGGTCCAGCTCGATGTCCGAGCCTTCGCTGCGGCGGTCGAGCAGCTTGTCCTCCCGGTACTTCTGCTCCGAGTCCACGACCTCGATGCCGGCGTTGCCGAACGTCGTGAACAGCTCGTCGAGCTCGTCGGAGGTCGTGATGTCGGGCGGGAGCAGCTCGTTGACCTCGTCGTAGAGCAGGTACCCCTTCTCCTTGCCGATCTGGATGAGCTGCCGAACTTCGTCGTACTTCTCTTCGAGCGACAAGAGCATTCCTCCCTCGAAAGACCTTCAGGATCTCAGAGACTCCAGCTTCGCCGACAGGTCCTGCTTCTTCTGCAGGAGCAAATCGAGCTCGGCGAGGGCCGACGGGGTGCCGATCTGCTGGCAGCGGGCGATCTCGTCCTGGACCGCGGCCCGCCGGCGCCGGTACCCCAGAAGCTTGATCTCGTACCCGCAGTCGACGGCCGCCGCGGGCGGCCGTTCTCTGGCGCCGACCCGCGCCATCCAGTCTGCCTCTTCGGTAGTCAGACGCTCCCTGAGCGTGTCGAAGACGGCGTCGCCGGGCCAGCCGGCCAGCGATCGAGCGGCGGCGAGAATCGGCTCCGTCGCCAAGCCCGCGATATCGTCGTCGTCCAGCCCCGCGATGATCTCCATCGCCGCCGCCGTATCCCGCACCAAGGCCCAAATCAGGCCCTTCTCGAACGGCTTCGGCTTCCGCCCGAGCGCAATGCGGCGTTCGTCGACCGTCGTCCGCTTCGCCACCGCCGCTCTGCGGATCTCCCGGCGCACGACATCCTCGAGAATCCCCGCCCGATGCGCGACGCTGTCGGCGAAATGATCGGCCTCCGCCGCCTCCGGTATGCGGGCCGCCACCTCCAGCATCCGCTTCACGAACTCGCGCCGGTGATCGCCGCGGGTCAGATCGCGCTGCGACGCCTCGCGATCCAGCACATACTTCAGATACGGCCGAGACCCTCGGAGCGTTTCCCGGTACCGAGCGACCCCCCGGTTCCGGATGCAGGTGTCGGGGTCCTCGCCGTCCGGGAGCACCGCCACGTTGACCTGCAGCCCCTGCGCGAGCAGCAGCTCGCCGGAGCGGGTCGCGGCCCCGGCGCCGGCCGGATCGGGGTCGAAGCTCACGATCACCTTCGACGTAAAGCGCCGGAGCAACCGAATCTGCTGTTCCCCCAAGGCGGTGCCGCAGCAGGCGACCACCGGGGCGACACCCGCCTGCACCGCCTGCGCGAGATCGAAGTACCCCTCCACGAGGATCGCGTACCCGGCCTCGCGGATGGCGCGCTTGGACAGGTGAAGCCCATACAGTGTACGCGCTTTCGAGTAGATCGCGGTCTCCGGCGAGTTCAGGTACTTCGCCGGCTGGTCCGCCTGCAGGGCCCGTGCGCCGAAGGCGATGATCGTCCCGCTGTCCCGGGCGATCGGAATGACCAGCCGGTTCCGGAACCGGTCGACGGGCGGTCCTCCCTCCCGGGCGATCGCCACCCCGCTCCGCACGAGGAGCTCGTCCGACCAGCCGCGCGTGCGCAGATGCGCGGTCAGGCGGTCGCGGCCCGGCGGCGCGAAACCCAGCCCGAGCTGCGCGGCGGTGTCCGGGGTGATGTCCCGGGCCGCGAGATGGTCCCTGGCGGCCCGGCCCGCCGTCTCGGCCAGACACGTCGTGAAGAACTCCGCCGCCGCCTCGTGGACGGCGACGAGCGCCTCGCGTTCCGCGTCCGCCGCGGCGTCCCGATCCGTGGCGGGCTCGGGAGTCTGGACCCCGATGCGTTGCGCGAGGTGGCGCACCGCGTCCTGGAAACCGAACTTCTCCTGGAGCTCGAGGAACTTCAGGACGTCTCCGCCCACGCCGCATCCGAAGCAGTGAAAAAAGCCCTTGTCCTGATGGACGTGGAACGACGGGGTCTTCTCCGCGTGAAACGGACAGAGACCCTGGTGGCTGGTCCCTGCCCTCCGGAGCGGGACGTAGTCCTGCACGATCTGCACGATATCCGCTTGCGACTTCAGGTCGTCGATGAACGACTGGGGGAACAGGCCCATGTCCGCGGTCAGTCCTTCAGCTCGGCAATCGTGACCGCGCCGCCCCCGTCCTCGGGTGCCGCCGCCGACACCCGCCGGACGCACGGGTGGGTATCGAGAAACCGGGTAATCGAGCGCCGCAACTGGCCGGTGCCGTGTCCGTGCACGAAGCGCACGGTACGGGTTTCGCTCATCAGGGCATGGTCGAGGTGCTTCTCGACCCGCGACAGGGCTTCATCGACCCGGCACCCGATGACGTTCAGCTCCTCGAGCGCCCCCGCCGGCTCCTCGACGTGAATGGCGACCTGGCTGCGGGGCCGGCGCGGCGCGGTCCGGCGTCCGCCCGCGGCCCGCAGCGAGGCGAGCGGCACCCGCAACCGCTTGCCGTTGACCTCCACGTCGGCGTCCTGACCGTGGAGCGACTGCACCGCACCGGCGACCCCGAGGGTCGACACCGTCACCCAGGCCCCGACCTCGACGTCGGGCGGCGGCGCCGCCGGCGCCGGGGCGGGAACCTCGAGCCGGCGGGCGACGGCGTCGAGCGCCGTCTGCGCCTCGGCCTTCAGGGTCCCGCGGTCCCCCGTCGACAGCGCCGGTTCCCGGTTGTCGATCCGGCCGGCCGCCTCCCGCTCGAGGGAGGCGACCCGTTCGCGCAGGCCCCCGACGATCCCGTCGATCTCGTCCCGGGCGGCTCGGAGCCGCTCGCCGAGCGACTGTTCGAACCGCTTCCGGCCGGCCTCCTCCCGCTCTTCGAGCTCGCGCTCGCGCCGGGCGAGCCCGGCCGTCTGCGCGGTCAGCGACCGCTCGCGTTCCCCGAGCTCCCCGCGAAGCTGGTCGAGCCGCCGGCGGTCCGTGTCGATCCGGGCCAGATGCTCCGCGAGCTGAGCCTCGCGGGCGCTGCGCCGATGCGCGGCGGCGGCGATGATCTCGGGGGCGAGGCCCAGCCGGCCGGCGATCTCCAGGGCCAGGCTGCGGCCGGCCGAGCCGTAGATCAACCGGTAGGTCGGCGCGAACGTGTCCGGGTCGAAGCCGAACGCGGCGCACGCGACCCCGCTCGTCGTGGCGCCGTAGGACTTGAGAACGTCGTCGTGGGTGGTGGCGATGACGTGCGCTCCCCGTTCGCGGAAGTGCTCGACCACCGCGCATCCCAGTGCCCCGCCCTCCGCCGGATCGGTGCCGGCGCCGACCTCGTCGAGCAGAATCAACCCCGGGAGGGCCAGCCTGCGATCCATCGCCACGATGTTGCTCAGATGTCCCGAGAACGTGCTCAGGTTGGCCGCGATCGACTGCTCGTCGCCGATGTCCGCGAAGACCGACCGGAAGACCGGGATCACGGATCCCGCGGCGGCCGGTACGTGCAGTCCGGCCTGCGCCATGAGGGTGAGCAGCCCGGCCGTCTTCAGCGCGACGGTCTTCCCGCCGGTGTTCGGGCCGGTGACGATCAGGGCGCGGTCGGGCGATCGCAGGACGATGTCGACGGGAACCGGCTCGGCGGGTCCACCCGCGGGCGCGGGCGTCTCCAGCCGGCTCGTCACCGCCCTCATCAGCAGCGGATGCCGGGCCGCCCGGAGCTCGAAGGTCTCGTCGGTCGCGAGGCGCGGCTCCACGCCGCCGATCGCCGCCGCGAACGCGGCGCGCGCCTGCACGGCGTCGAGATCCGTCGCCACCGTCAGGGTCCGCCGCAGGTCCGCCGCGCGCCGCCGGAACGCCGAAGACAGCCCCAGCAGCACGCGGCGGACCTCGTCCTCCTCGTGCTGCTCCAGGGCGACGATCTCGTTGTTGACGTCGACGGTGCTGAGCGGCTCGAGGAACAGGCTGGCCCCGCTCGTCGAGCTCCCGTGCACGATGCCCGGGATGGCCGTGCGATGCTCCGATCGGACGACCAGCACGAACCGCCCGTTGCGCTCGGTGATCACCCGGTCCTGCAGGTACTTGGCGGTCTCCCGATCCCGCAGGAACGATTCGAGATTCCCGCGCAGCCGGTTGCGCTGCTTGCGCAGGCGGCTGCGAATCGTCTTCAGCTCCGGGCTCGCATCGTCGTTGACGTCGCCGCCGGCGTCGATCTTCCGGTGAACGTCATCGCACTCCCGCTTCCAGGCGGCGCAGCCGTTCACGATCGCGGCCAGCCCCGGATACGGCCCGCCCCCGGCATTGCGAACGGTTTGGCACGACCGTTCGACCGATTGGAGAAACCCGGCCAGCTTCCGCAGATCGATCGGGGCGAGGGGTTGCGCCTCGATGGCGAGCCGCGCCAGGATCCCGGCGAGGCCGCTGGGCGCTTCGAGGGGGATGCCCTCGTCGTTGGCGGCGAGAAACCGGACCCCTTCGGCCGTGTGGGCGAGCGCGGTCTGGACCGCGCGCCGGTCGGTGAGCGGCCGCAGTTCCGCGAGCCGGCCGGCTCCGAGCGGGGTCAGGGCATGGCTGGCGACCACCTCGACCACGCGGTCGAACTCGAGGGTCGTCTGGGTTCCTGCGTGCATCGCTGCAACGGCGCCGGTTCTCAACGGACGCTGGCCCGGCTCGGGCTTCCGAGCAGCCGTGGCCGCGATGCTCGGAAGGTCAGAAGCGGAGGTTTGGAACAAGAAAGAATATCACGGTGCCGAGAGCGTGCTCAACTTGGCTACCGTGGCAGGGTGCACGTCAGATTTGTGAGATGCCCCTCAAGCGGCCTTTGCGGCTCGTCGTTCCCAGAAATCCTCGAAGCGGCCGCTGAGCTTGCAGCACCGCAGGGCGATGATGGCGTTGGCGCCGGCCACCGTCCAGTGCATGCCGGCCCGCTTGAGCCGGGCGCCGATGGCGTGTTTGCATCCCGCCTCGACGACGCCCGATGACACGCAAAGACCCCACGCGCGGAACTCCGCATAGCGCATCCGGTGGCGGTTGCGGGTCAGGTAGTCGATACACTTGCGGGCTTCATCGCAGGTCTGGCGGTGGGGGCGCAGGGCGGTCAGGACCGCCCCGATCCGCCCCGCGTCCAACTCGTCCCGCCGGTCCTTGCCCCACCGGGCGGCGAGGTCCGTGCCGGCGCCGTAGACGGCCTTGGCCACATCGCACAGATGCCCCTTGGCGTGGTAGAGGTCGACGATTTCGATGGCGCCGGGGAACTGTTCGGCGGACAGATTCCAGATCCACTCGGCCCCGTCGCCGATGACGACGCGACGCGACGCGGTGTCGAAGTCGCGCCGCCGCGCTTCGCGGTACGCCCGTTGCGCGAACGGGGACGGCTGCGGGTCGGCGTCGCGGCCGGCCGCGCTCTCGACCGCAGCGCTGTAGCTGACCGAACCGCGGTCCCGGACGGGCAGGCCGTCCCCGTCGCGCGTTTCCGCCGTCCACACCGTGACCAGCTTGACCTCGCGGGTCTTGGCCGAACCGTCGGGCTGCTTGCCGCGCCGCCCGGCCGTCTCGGACTTGCGCACCGGCACCCCGGTGCCGTCCAACCCGAGGTACATCGTCGGCGCCGCGGCGGGGGCGGGTTCGACCACCCCGCGTTCGTCGGCCGCGACCGCGCATCCCAGCGCTTCGGCGGTACGCTCGACCTGCTTGGCCCCGATGCGCATCCCGGTCAAATCGCTCAACAACCCGCTCGCGTCGGCGAAGCTCCCATCCGCCGCCACCAGTCCCACCATCCGCGTGAGGGCGGGGGACAGCGCGGTGCCGTGCAGGCCCAACGCTTGGTCCCGCGGGCACACGCCCGCGCGGCAGGCGGCGCAGTAGTAGTAGGCGCGTTCCAGCGTCACCGGCCCCAGTACGGTGCCGAACGTCTTCGGGCGGCGGCCGGCGTAGCGCGCCGTCTGTCCGCAGGCGCACACCACCGTCGGGCCGCAGGAGTCGGTGCGGTCCGCGTTCAGTTGGTGCTCTACCTCCCCCGCGGCGGCGTCGAGCACCCCGCGGCGGACGGCTTGTTCGAAGGCCTCGAAGTCCTGCCCGGACGCCCCCGGTCCGACGAGTTCGGCGATCCCGGTGGCAATCTTGAGGTTGATCCCGGCCGCGAACGCTTCCGCCGGGCCCCCTTTTTTTCCGCCGCGGCGGGGGGCGGCGGCGGAGCGGCGGGGCGCGGGCGCCCGGCCGCCAGCCGGGCTTCACTCAGCGCATCGCTGACCTCGATCAACGCTTTCGACAACTCCCGGAAGCGCCGGTACTCCGCGTTCTGCGCCTGGACTTCCGCACCCGCGTCCGCCGGAATCAGCCGCGTCACCGTCTTGCCGTCCTGCTTGCGCGTCAGCGACAGGACCGGGCCGCGTCCCGAGGCCCCCCGGTCGGCGCAACCACAGGATGCCTTGCCGCAGCGGCGGCACCGCTCCGTCAGCGTCCCTGAACGCATCTCGCCGACCGCGGCCAACTGACTCCGAAGGTGGGCGTGGCGCCGCTCCAGGGCGGCAATCTGCGCATCGGACATGATCGGGCTCCTCCAGGCTCAAAACAGCCTCCATACTGATAGCATCGGTCGATCACGCCTTGCTCTACATCCCCAACGACATTCCCTAACCAACAAATCTGACGTGCACCCACCGTGGCAGTGCCCGACGGGTGCACGTCAGATTTGTGAGATGCCCCTCAAGCGGCCTTTGCGGCTCGTCGTTCCCAGAAATCCTCGAAGCGGCCGCTGAGCTTGCAGCACCGCAGGGCGATGATGGCGTTGGCGCCGGCCACCGTCCAGTGCATGCCGGCCCGCTTGAGCCGGGCGCCGATGGCGTGTTTGCATCCCGCCTCGACGACGCCCGATGACACGCAAAGACCCCACGCGCGGAACTCCGCATAGCGCATCCGGTGGCGGTTGCGGGTCAGGTAGTCGATACACTTGCGGGCTTCATCGCAGGTCTGGCGGTGGGGGCGCAGGGCGGTCAGGACCGCCCCGATCCGCCCCGCGTCCAACTCGTCCCGCCGGTCCTTGCCCCACCGGGCGGCGAGGTCCGTGCCGGCGCCGTAGACGGCCTTGGCCACATCGCACAGATGCCCCTTGGCGTGGTAGAGGTCGACGATTTCGATGGCGCCGGGGAACTGTTCGGCGGACAGATTCCAGATCCACTCGGCCCCGTCGCCGATGACGACGCGACGCGACGCGGTGTCGAAGTCGCGCCGCCGCGCTTCGCGGTACGCCCGTTGCGCGAACGGGGACGGCTGCGGGTCGGCGTCGCGGCCGGCCGCGCTCTCGACCGCAGCGCTGTAGCTGACCGAACCGCGGTCCCGGACGGGCAGGCCGTCCCCGTCGCGCGTTTCCGCCGTCCACACCGTGACCAGCTTGACCTCGCGGGTCTTGGCCGAACCGTCGGGCTGCTTGCCGCGCCGCCCGGCCGTCTCGGACTTGCGCACCGGCACCCCGGTGCCGTCCAACCCGAGGTACATCGTCGGCGCCGCGGCGGGGGCGGGTTCGACCACCCCGCGTTCGTCGGCCGCGACCGCGCATCCCAGCGCTTCGGCGGTACGCTCGACCTGCTTGGCCCCGATGCGCATCCCGGTCAAATCGCTCAACAACCCGCTCGCGTCGGCGAAGCTCCCATCCGCCGCCACCAGTCCCACCATCCGCGTGAGGGCGGGGGACAGCGCGGTGCCGTGCAGGCCCAACGCTTGGTCCCGCGGGCACACGCCCGCGCGGCAGGCGGCGCAGTAGTAGTAGGCGCGTTCCAGCGTCACCGGCCCCAGTACGGTGCCGAACGTCTTCGGGCGGCGGCCGGCGTAGCGCGCCGTCTGTCCGCAGGCGCACACCACCGTCGGGCCGCAGGAGTCGGTGCGGTCCGCGTTCAGTTGGTGCTCTACCTCCCCCGCGGCGGCGTCGAGCACCCCGCGGCGGACGGCTTGTTCGAAGGCCTCGAAGTCCTGCCCGGACGCCCCCGGTCCGACGAGTTCGGCGATCCCGGTGGCAATCTTGAGGTTGATCCCGGCCGCGAACGCTTCCGCCGGGCCCCCTTTTTTTCCGCCGCGGCGGGGGGCGGCGGCGGAGCGGCGGGGCGCGGGCGCCCGGCCGCCAGCCGGGCTTCACTCAGCGCATCGCTGACCTCGATCAACGCTTTCGACAACTCCCGGAAGCGCCGGTACTCCGCGTTCTGCGCCTGGACTTCCGCACCCGCGTCCGCCGGAATCAGCCGCGTCACCGTCTTGCCGTCCTGCTTGCGCGTCAGCGACAGGACCGGGCCGCGTCCCGAGGCCCCCCGGTCGGCGCAACCACAGGATGCCTTGCCGCAGCGGCGGCACCGCTCCGTCAGCGTCCCTGAACGCATCTCGCCGACCGCGGCCAACTGACTCCGAAGGTGGGCGTGGCGCCGCTCCAGGGCGGCAATCTGCGCATCGGACATGATCGGGCTCCTCCAGGCTCAAAACAGCCTCCATACTGATAGCATCGGTCGATCACGCCTTGCTCTACATCCCCAACGACATTCCCTAACCAACAAATCTGACGTGCACCCCCGTGGCAGGCCGTCCCACGCTCCGCCACCGCCGTGCGCAGGCGGAATCGTGGCGGATCCTGGCCCAAGTTTACCCAGTTGACCGGTCATTTTGCCGATCTTGGCTGTATTTCGGGTCTTTCATGTCCGTAAGTTATTGATTCTAAAGGATCTGGTTTTATTGTCGTGTAATTGTAGTGCCATAATTTTCAAAGATGGGTTGGCTGGGGTAGATCCACCCGCCATCGCGGGCATCGTGTTCCGCAAGACGCTCATCTGACCGACCCCTCTCACCGGTTTGGGTACGTTTGTAGTGCCACTCGAGTATTTCTGTCGGCGTAAGCTGCTTATTTACAGTATTTTATATTTATGGCTGGTAAACTTGGGCTGGGGCTCTGGACGTGCGGAATCGTGGATCTCACGCGATGCCGGCCGGTCGCCGAAACGGCGGCGACCCCTCGAATCGGGGGCGGGCCGTCACGCGCCGTCAGCGTGGGATGCTCCTGCTACCGCGGCGGAGCGTGGGATGGCGGGCTGCAGCGGGTGCGCGTCGGATTCGTGCCGGGGGCGTCCTTGCGCAAATCCGACGCGCACCCGCCTACAGATGGTTGATCTGGCTGGCGAGGGCGGCGGCGCCGAACCCGTTGTCGATGTTGACCACCGCCACCCCCGTCGCGCAACTGTTCAGCATCGCGAGCAACGCGGCGACGCCCCCGGCGCCGGCGCCGTAGCCCACGCTCGTGGGCACCGCGACGACCGGCGCCGCGACCAGCCCGCCGACCACGCTCGCGAGGGCGCCCTCCATGCCCGCGGCCACCACGATGACCCGGGCCTCCTCCAGACGCGTCCGTGCCGACAGCAGCCGGTGCAGGCCGGCGACCCCGACGTCGTAGAGCCGCTCGACGCGGTTGCCCATGACCGCGGCGGTGACCGCCGCTTCCTCCGCCACCCGCTGATCGGCGGTGCCGCCCGACACCACGAGGATTGTGCCCCGGCCGGTCGGCTCCGGGTGCGCGGTACGGCTGATGATGCCGGCTTCCGGGTGGAAGACGGCATCGTTCACGCGTTCGCGGACCGCGTCGAACGCGGCGTCGTCGGTTCGCGTCACCAGCAGGGTCTGGTTCGCCTCGACGATCCGGGCCGCGATGTCCGCCACTTGGCCCGGGGTCTTGCCGGCGCCGAAGACGACCTCGGGGAAGCCCTGCCGGATGGCCCGATGGTGATCGATGCGGGCGAACCCGAGGTCCTCGAACGGCGCGCGCCGCATCGACGCGGCCACTTCCGCCTGGGCCGCGTCCACGTCGAGCGCCCCCCCGCGCACCTGCTCCAGAAGAGAACGAAGCCTCTCGGGTTCCATGCCTACGATCATACAGACGGCGGCGGGGGGCGGATCGGCAGGGGCATCCCACGCTGACTGCGCGTGACGGCCCGCCCCCGATTCGAGGGGTCGCCACCGTCTTGCCGATCAGCCGGCGCCGCGTGAGACCCACGATTCCGCCCGTCCGGAGCCCCAGGACCCGCCACGATTGGCGGTGGCGGAGCGTGGGATGGTCCTGGGCGGATCGGCAGGAGCATCCCACGCTGACTGCGCGTGACGGCCCGCCCCGATTCGAGGGGTCGCCACCGTCTTGCCGATCAGCCGGCGCCGCGTGAGACCCACGATTCCGCCCGTCCGGAGCCCCAGGACCCGCCACGATTCCGCCTGCGCACGGCGGTGGCGGAGCGTGGGATGGTCCTGGGCGGATCGGCGCCGGCGGTTGCGGTCCGCCGCCGGGACCACTATTCTTCGGGACCCATGACCAGGCAGTCGACGGCGGCGGGGCTCGACGAGGTCGTCGCGGCCACGTCGCGGATCTGTTATCTCGACGGGCAGCGCGGCGTGCTGGCCTATTGCGGGCACGACATCCACGACCTCGCGCGCCACGCGACCTTCGAGGAGGTGTGCCACCTGCTCTGGCGCCGGCGGCTGCCGACCCGGGCCGAGCTCGGCGATCTGCAGACCGATCTGGCGCGGCACCGCGCCCTCCCGGAACCGGTGATCCGCCTGCTGCGGGCGCTGCCGCCCGGAGATCTCATGGATGCGGTGCGCACCGGGGTGTCGGCGCTGGCGCATCACGATCCGGATGCCGGGGGGGACGATTCGGCCGCGGCGTCGCGGCGCAAGGCGGTGCGGCTGACGGCCCAGATCGGCACGCTGGTGGCGACGCTGGGAAGACTGGCCGCGGGGGGCGCGCCGATGACGCCGGATCCGGCGCTGGGGCACGCCGCCAACTTCCTGTATCTCCTCACCGGAGACCGTCCGGGCGCGCTCGCCGCGCGCGCGTTCGACGTGGGGTTGATCCTCCACGCCGACCACGAGCTGAACGCGTCGACGTTCGCCGCGCGGGTGGCCGCGGCGACCCTCACCGACCTGCACTCGACCATCGTGGCGGGGGTCGCGGCGTTGAAGGGACCCCTGCACGGCGGGGCGAACGCCGCCGTCATGCGGATGCTGACGGCGGTCGGCGACGATGCCGACGACCGGCGGGTCGAGGACGTCATCCGCGGCATGCTCGCCGACAAGCGGCGGGTGCCCGGCTTCGGCCATCGGGTCTATCGCACCGAGGATCCCCGCGCGACCCATCTGCGCCGGATGTCGCGGGACCTCGGCGAGCAGACGGGACGGCCCCGCTGGTTCGCGATCTCCGAACGCATCGAGAAGCTGATGAAGGCGGAGACCGGGATCGACGCGAACGTCGACTTCTATTCCGCGTCCACCTACCACGTGCTCGGGATCCCGATCGATCTGTTCACGCCCATCTTCGTGGTGAGCCGGGTGGCGGGCTGGACCGCGCACGTGCTGGAGCAGTACGCGAACAACCGCCTGATCCGGCCGCGGGCGGAGTACGTGGGGCCCGAATACCCGCAGGCGTTCGTGCCGCTGGCCGATCGGCAGGCGCCCTCGGCGCAGGCGTTTGCGCCGGGGAACGGCGGACGCCGCGAAACCGGCGCCGACTCCCGCTGGGAGGTGCCGACTCCCTGAACCGCCCGCGGCGAACCCCGCGCCGCCCCGAGAGCGGCGCGGCCGCCAGCGGGCGGAGGAGCGCCCGCGGGCGAAGAGCGCCCGTGCCCGACGGGTGCACGTCAAGTAAAGTGAGACGGTGCCGTTGGGGGTATCCGGCGCGGGCGGCCCCGAGGCGCCCCATCGTGTCGAAGCTCGAAAGGCCCGTTCGGAGGGCATCCAGGCCGGGAACGGGATCGGAATCGCCAATCTGGCAGCGACAGGGCGGCCGTCTCACAAATCTGACGTGCACCCGTGCCCGACCAAACCTGAGGAGGGCGCCGGTTGCTGTGATACTGGTCCCGACGTGTCGCGGCGTCGGGGTGATCGGCGTCCCCGATCACGACGGTTGGGCGCAGGTGACCCCGGTAACCCCGATCCATCCCCCCCTGCGGCAGGCTATAATGACGATCCGTCCATGGACCAGCGCTACATCCGCAATTTCTCCATAATTGCGCATATCGATCACGGCAAGTCGACGCTCGCCGACCGGTTCCTCGAGATCACCGGCGCACTCCGGCCCCGGGAGATGGAGGCGCAGGTGCTCGACTCGATGGACCTGGAGCGGGAGCGGGGCATCACCATCAAGGCCCACTCCGTCCGGCTGAGCTATACGCCGGAGGGGGGGGCGCCGCACATCCTCAACCTCATCGATACGCCGGGGCACGTCGATTTCTCCTACGAGGTGACGCGGGCGCTGACCGCGTGCGAGGGCGCGGTCCTGCTGGTCGACGCCTCGCAGGGGGTCGAGGCGCAGACGGTCGCGAACGCCTATCTGGCCGTCGACCAGAACCTCGAGATCCTGCCGGTCGTGAACAAGATCGACCTGCCGGGGGCGCAACCCGGCGAAGCCATCCGGCAGATCGAGGAAATCGTCGGGCTCGACGCCGCCGACGCCCTCCTCGCCAGCGCCAAGGAGGGCGCGGGGGCCCGGGCCGTGCTCGACGCGGTGGTGGCTCGGGTGCCGCCGCCGGCCGGGGAACGGGACGGTCCCCTCAAGGCGCTGATCTTCGACTCCTGGTACGACTCGTACCGCGGGGTCGTCGTGCTGATCCGCGTGGTCGACGGGGTGATTCGGCCGAAGATGAAGGTCCGCCTGATGGCACGGGGGCGGCACTACGAAGTCGAGCAGGTCGGGGTGTTTTCGCCCAAGCCGGTGGTCGTCAGCCAGCTCGAGGCGGGCGAGGTCGGCTTCGTCATCGCGGGCATCAAGACCGTCAGCGACGCGCAGATCGGCGACACCCTGACCGAGGCGGCCCGGCCCGCCCGGGAGCCCTGCGCCGGCTTCACGGAAATGAAGCCGATGGTGTTCGCGGGGCTCTACCCGGTCGAGGGGCACCAGTACGGCGACTTGCGCGAGGCCCTCCAGAAGCTGCGGCTGAACGATGCCTCGTTCTTCTTCGAGCCGGAGACCTCGACCGCGCTGGGGTTCGGATTCCGGTGCGGGTTCCTCGGCCTGCTGCATCTCGAGATCATTCAGGAACGGCTCGAACGCGAGTTCGGCATGGATCTGGTCACCACCGCCCCGGGGGTGCTCTACCGGGTGACCACCACCGCCGGCGAGACGTTCGAGGTCGACAGCCCCGCGAAGCTGCCGGACCCCGGGGTCATCGCCGCGCTCGAAGAGCCGGTCGTCACGGCGATGATCCTCACGCCGTCCGATTACGTCGGCGGGATCCTGCAGCTCTGCCAGGAGAAGCGCGGGGTGCAGAAGGGGCTGGAGTATCTGGCCTCGAACCGCGTCATGATCACCTACGAGCTACCGTTCAACGAGGTCGTGCTCGACTTTTACGACAAGCTGAAGACGCTGTCGCGGGGCTACGCGTCCCTGGACTACCACGTCACCGGCTTCTGGACGTCGCCCCTCGTCAAGCTTGATCTCCAGGTGAACGGCGACCCCGTGGATGCTCTGTCGGTCATCGTGCACAAGGAGACGGCGTACACGCGCGGCCGGGGTCTCGCGGTCAAGTTGCGGAAGCTCATTCCGCGGCAGATGTTCGAGGTGGCGATACAGGCGACGGTGGGGGGGCGTATCATCGCCCGGGAATCCGTCAAGGCGCTCCGCAAGAACGTGCTGGCGAAGTGCTACGGCGGCGACATCACCCGGAAACGCAAGCTGCTCGAAAAGCAGAAAGAGGGCAAGCGCCGCATGAAGCGGGTGGGCCGGGTGGAGATTCCGCAAGAGGCGTTCCTCGCGGTGCTGACGGTGGATTCGGAGTGACCGTCCGCATGCCGTGACGGCGCGCGGCAGGCGCTGTGAACATGTCCCGACGTTTCGTGGCGTTGGGGTGATCGGCGTCCCCGATCATGACGGTTTGGGCGGCAATCGGAGGCCGCAGCGCGACCTTGCGGCCGCGTTGGGCGTTTCGCCGGCGCGAAACGCCTGCGGCGGCGATTTCCGGGCGGGCCGTCCGCGCCGTGAACGGCTTGGACGGCCGACGGATGGGTTGGCGGAGGACGGAGCGGCAGAGGAGAGCGGAGCGGCAGAGCCGGGACGGATAGCATGGCTGGAGAGACGACGTTCAGGAAGTCGACGGCGCGGGAGTACTTCGAATCCATCGTGATCGCGGTGATCCTGGCCCTGTTCGTGCGGACGTGGGTCGTGCAGGCCTTCAAGATCCCGACCGGCTCGATGGAGGAGAACCTGTTGATCGGCGATCACCTGCTGGTGAACAAGTTCGTCTACGCGCCGTCCGGGACCGCGCTGGAGCGGATGCTGCTGCCCATCGGGGACGTCGAGCGCGGCGATGTGCTCGTCTTCAAGTTTCCCGAGGATCCCGAGCGCGACTTCATCAAGCGGGTCGTCGGCCTGCCCGGCGAGACCATCGAGCTGCGGCAGGGCCGGGTGTTCATCGACGGGAACGCGATCGACGAGCCCTATCTGGACGCGATGCGGCCCGGCGGCCGGCTCCCGCCCGACTTCCGCGGCACGTACGGGCCGACCCCCATTCCCGAGGGCCATCTCTTCATGATGGGCGACAACCGCGGCGACTCCGAGGACAGCCGGTACTGGGGGCCGCTCCCGGCGGAGTACGTCAAGGGCCGGGCGTTCATGCTGTACTGGTCCTACGAGTCGGAGAGCGATTTCTACGCCGAGGTCGGCGTCGGCGCGACCCTGCGCCGGCTGGGGTCCGCCGCCACCCACTTCTTCACCCGCACCCGCTGGGACCGCCTGTTCATGGCGGTGCCTTAGCTGGCTAGACCCGGGACCGCTTGAGCCGCCGGGATCTTTGAGTTGAGTCAAGTCTTGATCGTGTTGTGTTCGCCCTCGGTGGACTGACCACGGTATCCGCGATCATGGAACCTGCACGTTTCGTCTGACGCGGAGCCTCGATAGGACTTTGGGCGAAGTTCTGGGAACGGGACCGATCCAGATCGGCCGACGAGATGTGGGGAGAGGCTGGTCATGACTCCGGAGGATCCGTACGCGGCGGATTTCGCGGAGTTCTTTGCCGCGCTGGGGGACAAACGCCCGTTCAGTTGGCAGCAAGAGTTGGCGGAGAGGGTGCTGAAACGCGCGCCGGCCTCCGTGGATTCGCCGGGAGCAGACGCTCCTTCGGGCGCCGGCGGAGCAACACCGTCCTCCTGGCCTGCCGCTATCGCCTTGCCGACCGCATCCGGCAAGACCGCCTGCATGGACGTCGCCCTGTTCGCCTTGGCGGCTCAGGCATCGCGGCTGAGTTCCGGGCAGCCGTTCACCGCGCCGCGCCGCATCTTCTTCGTGGTTGACCGGCGGGTGATCGTCGATGCAGCGCATGAACGCGCGCGCCGTTTGGCAAAGAGGCTGGGGCAAGCCAGGGAAGGCATTCTGAAGGTCGTCGCGGACGATCTGCGACGCATTGCCCACGGCGCCGCCACCGGATTCGAGAACGAACGTCCGCTCGCCGTGTACGCGCTGCGCGGCGGCCTGTATCGATCGGAAGCGTGGGCGCGTCATCCGCTGCAACCGACCATCGTCGCGTCGACGGTGGACCAGATCGGCTCCCGGCTGTTGTTCCGCGCCTACGGCCGCAGCGCCGGCACTTGGCCAATCTACGCGGGACTCGTTGCCAACGACAGCCTCATCCTGCTCGACGAAGCGCATTGCGCGCAGCCGTTCTTGCAGACTCTGCGGGCCGTCCGCCGCTATCGGACCTGGGCGCATGAGCCGCTTCGGCGGTGTTTCCACCCGGTGGTGATGTCGGCGACGCCGCCGCCGGGGATTGACGACGTGTTCACGGACTCGTCCGGCGACGGCCGCGACCCGGACCATCCGCTCGGCAAGCGGCAATTGGCAAGCAAGCCGGCGAAGCTGCGGCCTCCGGTGCGAAACGACGACGGCGCATCCGGTCGATTCTCGGAAGCGCTGGCGCAAAGCGCATTGGACCTGCGGGACGGCGGCCGGCAGGCTGTCGTCGTCTTTGTCAATCGAGTAGTGACAGCCCGTGAAACGTATCGACAGCTTTGCGAGAACGACGATGTCGAGGCCGTTTTGCTGACTGGCCGCATGCGTCCGGTGGACAAGGACGCGGTGGCACGGCGGCTTCGCGACCTGGACCTCCACTCGGACGAGGCCACCGGCCGCCGACTGGAAAAAACGGTCATCGTCGTCGCCACCCAGACCCTCGAAGTCGGAGCCGACCTCGACTTCGACGGCTTGGTCACCGAGTGCGCGAGCCTTGACGCTCTGCGGCAGCGGTTCGGCCGCCTGAACCGCATGGGTCGGAATATCGAAGCCCGCGCCTGGATTCTCATTCGCGCCGATCAGGCCAAGCCGGCGCGTGGCGCGGAGAAGGATCCGGTGTACGGCGAAGCGTTGACCCGCACTTGGCAATGGCTTGGCGATCACAAAAATGAAGACGGCGAGGTCGATTTCGGCATCGCCCATCTCGACCGCCTGTTGGCGGAAGACGATTCCCTCGCCGGTCTCGACGCGCCGTCGACCGATGCGCCGGTGATGCTCCCTGCGCACGTTGATTGCTGGGCGCAGACCGCGCCGGAACCACGGCCCTCGCCGGACGTGGCGCACTTTCTGCACGGGCCGCGGGAGGGTGCCCCGGACGTGCAGGTCTGCTGGCGCGCGGACATCGACCTGTCCAGTGCGGAAGCGCCGGACGACGCCATCGAATCCCTGACGCTGTGCCCGCCAGGCAGCAGCGAGACGCTGCCGGTGCCGATCGGCGTGTTCAAACGCTGGCTGGCCGGGAAAGATGCGGGCGACTTCAGCGCCGACATGGAAGGCGCTCTGATCGCTGACCGGCCCGAAGAAGATTCGGAAGGCGTGGAGGACTCGAATCTTGCGGACCGCCGAGTCATCCGTTGGCGCGGGACCGGAACGAATGACAAAGACGTGACTTCCGATCCGGCCGACATCCGGCCCGGAGACGTCATCGTGATCCCGTGCGCACACCCCGGCCCGCATGACCGGCTTGGAGACCTCCCACCGGAAGCGTCCGATTCCCCCGCAACGCTCGACGTGGGGGATGCCGCGCACCGGCTCGCCCGCGCCAAGCCGATCCTGCGCCTGCACCCTGCCCTGGTGGACGCCTGGCCGGATTCGGTGGCCGCCAAGGCGACGGCGCGTTCGCTGCTGAGCGACCTTTCGCAGAAGTATGAAAACGATCCGCTTGAAGTCGCGGACGCGGTACACGGCCTCCTGACGGAGCTGTCGAAGGCCGAAGCCCTGCCGGATCGCTGGGTCTGGCTGCCCCAAGCTGCGAAGGAACTCGGCGCGGAATTTTCCACCGTCGCCAAGCTTCGTCGGGAATGCCGCCTCATCGGGGTCCGATGCCTGGTCCTTGCCGGGCGCCGGCGTGTGGAGGAGATCGCCCACGAGGCCGCCGTCTTCAGCGACGAGGACGATGCGGCCGCATCCGGTATCTCGCACCGCGACGGCAAGCCGGTGCCGCTCCGCACCCATCTCCCCGGCGTCGAGACATTCGCCCGCCGTCATGCGGTTGGTTGTGGTTTGCCCGAAGGGTTGGCGGAAGCCGTCGCCCGCGCGGGACTGCTGCACGACCTCGGCAAGGCGGACCCGAGATTCCAGGCCATGCTCCGGGGAGGATCGCCGTGGTCGGCCGGCGAAATACTGGCCAAGTCCGCGGGGATGCCCAGGACCCCGGTCGCGCGGGAACGCGCCCGCACCGCTTCGGGATATCCGGCCGGAGGCCGGCACGAGCTGTTGTCGGTGCGGCTGGCGGAAGCCGCGCCGGCGCTCTTGCCGGAAGACGACGAATTGCGCGACCTCGTGCTTCACCTCGTGGCCAGCCACCATGGTCATTGCCGCCCGTTCGCGCCCGTCGTGGCCGATGACGAGCCCGTGCCCGTGGAATACACGTCGTGCGGCCACCGGATGCGCTGGTCCGGTCCGACCGGCCTGGAACGGCTGGACTCCGGCGTCGCGGAGCGCTACTGGCGGCTGACCCGTCGCTACGGCTGGTGGGGGCTGGCATGGCTCGAAGCCCTGTTGCGCCTCGCCGACTGGCGGCGCAGCGAATGGGAGGAGGCGCACGATGCCGGCGGGTGACGCCAAGAACGACGACGCTCAAGGGCTGTTGTTGAGCGGCCTTGACGGCAGCAATCCGCTGGGCTTTCTGGCCGCCGTCGGGACGTTGTGCGTCCTCGGTGATGCGTTCGCGGGATCAGTCCGCCTCGGATGGCGGAGCGTCCACGGTAGCTGGAGACCCTTGCTCGCGGGATGCGGCGGCGACGAGCGGGAGTTTTGCGGCACGATGCTGCAAGCGCTGAAGAATGCCTCGACGGCCGTATTCGACGTCGGCAACGAGAACAGGAGCGGGAAGGAATCCAACAAGTTTCCGTTCGCCCACGACAGATTCGTGCGAGAGATCAAGACTCGGCAGGGCAAAGCCGGCCCGTCCAGCCGCCGGGACGTGGACTTCCTGGCCGGTTTCGGCACGGAACTCTACCCGGATACGAAGAAGGGCGAGTTCCGGGAAACCTGTTTCAGGATGGTGCGTGCCGGAGACTCCAACCGGCAGGGCATGTTGTTCTACGCAAAGGCCATTCACGAAGGCATCGACCACCGGCACATCGAGCGCACGCTGTTTCAACCCTGGGACTACCGGGACGAGGGTTACAGCCTGCGCTGGGATCCGATCGAAGACCAAGCCTACGCGCTCCGATGGAAGGACCCGAGCAAACCGAACTTGGCCAATGGTCCGGGCACGATGCTGGCCGCCAACCGTCTGGCGGCCGAGTCGTTGAGATGTTTTCCAACCTTCGCGGTTGGAAGACGGATCCACACCACGGGGTTTCACGCGCACGAAGGGCGAGGACTTCGTTTCGTGTGGCCGATATGGACTTCGATGGTGGACGTCGAGACCCTGCGCTCCCTGGTTGCGCTGCGCGATCTTCATGAAAGCCCCCTGCCTCGTCCGGCCCTGCTCGCCAAGGGTATCGAAGAGGTCTATGGCGCGCGTCGGGTACAACCGAACCAGTATTACCGCAACTTTGCCCCGGCGCAGCCGCTCGCTTGACGGCCGGAACTCGAACACGACGGAGTCAGGCAATGGAGAAACGCATGACGCTCGATCTGAAGACCCTGCGAGACGCGGTCGCGGGCACGGCCGCGGCGTTTCGTTGCGTGACCGACTATCAGCCGGCCGGCGGTCCCGGTGACAAGGTGTTCCCGCCCACTTACGAAGGCGGGAAGTACGCCACGGAGGAACGCATCGATCCCGAAACGGGCAAGATCAACTGCGTGCTCCTCGATTCCGTGCAATCACAGGCCAACCGCATGGAGTTGGCCCTTCTGGAAGCGCATCGTGCCGGCCAAGTGACGCTTCCGCTGATTGTGACGCGCTTCGATCAGGACGAATTGCTCAGGAAATTCACCGTGACCAGCCTGGAAGCGCCGCATCGCGCCGCGGACGCGCTGTTCCGCGACAGCCGGTTGAACGGCGTGATGTTCCGCAAATCGGACAAGGGCCGACTCCTCGATACGGCGGACGTCCGCAACGCCACGGGCCTGTTCGGTCTCTGCCCTACGGCGCTGGTCTTCGGTTTGTGGGACTCGACGGGACCGCGCGGCGGACTGGGCGCGAAGTTCCAACGGGCGCTGGTGTCGGAGATCGTCGGTTACGCCGCGGTGCCAGGGATCACGACGGCGAGCCGTATTGATTCGGCACAGATCATGCGGGTCCCGGACGTAACCCTCTACCAGCGCGCCGCCGTCAGGGACGATGCGCCGGATTGGACTCTGGAGGAAGCGGAAGGAAGCGGTCCGTTGGGTACCGGCCCGCAGAGGGGTAGGCCATCGCAGGCGAATCATGGGAACGTCACGCCGGATTACGCCTTCGCCCGGGATCAGCGAGGACAGGTCATTTACGATACCGTGAAGCATTCGGACGGACGAGAAGTCAGGGAACCCCGCATTCTGGGTGGCTTCACGATCTCCAAGGCCACGCAGACCACGGTGCTGTCGCTTGCGGCGTTGCGGCGGCTCCGTTTCCCGTTCAACGGCGCGGCGGATTCCAATCACGAAACAGATGTGGCCGCGCGCACCGCACTGGCCGCGCTGGGGCTCGCCGCCGGCACGCTGGCCCGGAACGACACGGACCTTCGCTCTCGCTGCCAGCTTTTCGCGGAAACCGCGCCGACCTGGGAATTGCTCGATCGTCCCGCGGAGCCCCCGAAGACCTTCGATCTCGACCAGGACGCCGCGCTCCAATTGCTGGCGGACGCGATAGAACAAGCCAGGAAAGCGGAACTGCCGTGGGAGGATCGGATCGAATTGACCCCCTCCCCCGAACTGGTCGAACTCGTTCGCCGCAGCCAGGTATTGGCGAGCCGGGAAGGAGCGGAGCAGGACTGATGTTCGCGCTCGGCATCCGCTACCTGAACGGGTGGTCGATGGCCGCCGCGGACGGGGCGAGGAAGGAGCGGGCCGAGTGGCCGCCGCATCCCGATCGGGTGTTCATGGCCCTGGCGGCGGCATGGTTCGAGACCGGCGGGGACACCGAAGAGCACGCCAGCGAAGGCGACGCGCTGCGTTGGCTGCAAGCTCTTCCTCCGCCCGCCATCGCCGCTTCCGACGCGGGGTATCGCACCCGCGTCACCAGTTACGTGCCGGTGAACGACGATAGGGGAGGCAGGAAGAACACCCCGAAGACCGCGTTGGACAAGCTGAGGAACAAGGGCTTGGCGCTCGTCCCGGAACATCGTCTGCGCCAGCCCCGCGGATTCCCCGTCGCCATCCCCCACGACCCCGTCGTGCATCTGATCTGGCGGGAGGCGGAATTGGGCGGCTACCGCGCCGCGCTGGAGCGTCTGGCCCTCAAGGTCACCCATGTCGGGCACTCCGCATCCTTCGTGCAGGCGTGGGTGGAGCGGCGCTGCGGCATCGCCGCGAGCTGGGAGCCAACCGAGGGCATCGCCAAGCACCGGCTGCGGGTTCCTTCGCCCGGGAGCCTTGATCGGCTGGCCCGAACCTGCAACGGCGAAGCCTTGATCGCCTATCACGACCTGCGTGACGAGCTTGAGCGGGCTCGAGTGGATCTCAAGGCGGTGAAGCCCCCGCCAAGGGTTGCCTGGCGGGATTTTCCCGACGCCGTATTGCTGGCCGAGGAAACAAGCACCAAGCGGCATCCGGCGTATTCCGCCGCGAAGGCGGGTGATGCCGCGGCTGCGACGAACCTCGTCCACGCTCTGGTCGAGGAAGCCGGAATTGGCGCGGTGCGCCGTCTGTTGGACGCGGTGGAGGCCGTCCAGCCCAGGCTGGCCAGCGCCCACGCCTACGAGCGCGAGGGCGTCAACGCGATCCCCGCCGCACTGGCGAAGCTCCTGAGCGAACGCCTGGGTATCCCGTTCGACATTTCCGTCGTGCAAACCAACGTCGTCGGCCACACCGGGGCCGGCGGCTATGGCCGGCTCGCCAGGCAGGCCGCCTTTGGAGGCGAGGTCAAGAGGGGCCGCGAGTACGTGATGGTGGACGACTTCATCGGCCAGGGCGGTACACTGGCGAACCTGCGCGGCTGGATCGAGAAGCGGGGCGGTACAATCGTCGGTGCGGTCGCATTGACCGGCAAGCCGTATTCGGCGAAATTGAGTCCATCAGAAGGACAACTCCATGAGCTCCGACGGAAACACGGACCGGACTTCGAGAAGTGGTGGCGGGAGCATTTCGGCCACGCCTTCGATCGCCTCACTCAATCGGAGGCTCGGTACCTCGCCCACTCCCCGGATGCTGACACGATACGAGATCGACTTGCTGCGGCAGAGTGCGAAGGAAGTGGCCGAGGTCGCCGGCGAAGTCCTCGCGAGCAAAAGCGGCACGTCGACCGATTGAAGGAACGTCTCGCCGTCCGGTTCCCGGACGGGCAGCCGCCGGCACCCATGCGGCCGGTCCCCGGCAGATGGCAGGGATACGGCCGTCCGCGGGCAGAGTCTTTACCCGAAGCGGTGCCCCGTTCGGTGTTCGACCCGCACCTCGTCGTCCTTGCGATCGCCGGCAAGCGTGTACCCCTCCCGGCAACGCTCAAGCTCACGACGGCGCTGCGCGGCCTGCTGATGCGCAAGTGCCCGGAGCAACCGCCCCCGGAATGGTTCAGCGGGCATCGCCGGGACGGCAAGGCGACCGCGGCGCCGCACTTGGCCCTGGCGCCGCTGGCCTTCGCGGGCTCGCAGCACGCGGACGGCCGCATCATGGGTCTGGCCCTGATCCTGCCTCGCGGGCTGGAGCCGCAAGAGGCCGGCCGCTGCCTGGAACCCATCCTGACGGACCCGGAGACCGGCCTGCCGCCCGACGACCTCCGTTTGTTCGACGGCGGCCGGCTCGAGTGTTCCATCGAGCTCGAAACCCGCGAACGCCCGCCGGCGAGTCTCGATCCCCGGACCTGGACCAGGGCGTCCCGCGTCTGGGCCAGCGTGACCCCGGTGGTGCTGAACCGGCACTTCGACGGCAAGGACGAATGGGAACGGGCCGCCGAGAGCGTGAAGGAGATGTGCGGGCACGCCGGCCTCCCGCGCCCCCGCGAAGTCTTGCTGCACCCGGTCTCCGCGGTCGAAGGCGTTCCCCATGCGAGGGAGTTTCCGCAACTGATCCGCAAGCAGGACGGGGGCCGGCGCCGGCACGGCCATGCCGTGGTCATTTTCGACGAACCCGAATGCGGACCGGTGCTGATCGGGGCGGGGAGGTTTCGCGGGTACGGACTGTGCCGGCCGATCGAAGAGGGCGATGGCGGTGGCCGCGGCGGGTGATCCGCCCAGCCGGGATCCGGCGATCCTCGCGCAACCGCGTCGGTATGGATAGATGGTGGACAGGATAGAGACAACCCGCCGATCTGCGCTTCGGCGGGGTTCCGTGTACGCTTCATGGGCGACGATCAAAGCGGGCATGGCGGACGACTACCGGATTGAAACCGGATTCGTGCGCCGGCCGAACAGCGCGGTGCCGACCCGGACCATGGTCGCGCCTTCTTCGATCGCGATCTCGAAGTCGTGGCTCATCCCCATCGAGAGCTCGTCGAGGCGGACCGACGCCGGGGCGCGGGCCTGCAGCGCGTCCCGGAGGGCCCGCAGGCGCCGGAACCAGGGCCGCGCCGCCTCCGGGTCGTCAGACCAGGGCGGCAGGACCATGAGCCCGCGCAGGCGGACGGCCCGGCAGCCGGCGGACGTCTCCACGATGCGGCGGGCCTCGTCCTCCGGCGCGCCGTGCTTGGCTGCCTCCCGGGCGAGGTCGACCTGAATCAGGAGCTGCGGCGACCGGCCCGCGTCGGCCGCGGCCCGGTCGAGCCGCCCGAGCAGGGCGGCGCTGTCGACGGAATGGATCCAGTCGAAGCCGACGGCCTTGCGCGCCTTGTTCGACTGCAGGTGCCCGATGAGGTGCCAGCGGACGGGCAGCGCCGGGGTCGCGGCCTGCTTTTCGAGAGCCTCCTGCACCCGGTTCTCGCCCAGATCGCGCAACCCGGCCGCCGCCGCGGCCTCGACGTGGGCGACCCCGAACGTCTTCGACACCGCGATCAGGCGGATCTCGCCGGGCGCGCGTCCCGCCGCCGCGGCCGCGCGGTCGAGCCGGTCGCGGACGGCGGCGAGGTTGGCCGAGAGGGTGGCTTCGATCTCCATGATTCGGGAATCCCGCCGGGGTCGGCGATGCGGGGCGGAGCCGGTGAGGTCCGCGGATTGTGGTCCGAGGCTCCGAGCGCCGCCGGCCCTCCGGGAGCCCGCGCCGTTGCCGGTTCCCGGGCCCGGAGGACATCGCCTGCGGCTCCGCCGCCGCGTGGCGGCGCCGCCGTCGTCCCGATCAACCCCGGCCAGGAGCCCGCGCCTCCCGCAGGGCGCCGCCGTTCCCCGGCGCAGACTACCGGCGCAGGGCGGCCATCCGTTCCCGGGCCACGCCCGCGTGCTCGCCGTTGGGGGCGGCGCCCAGATACCGGGCGAACGATCGACGCGCGCCCGCCGGATCGCCGTTCGCCTCGTAGGCGAGCCCCAGCCAGTAGTGGGTGTCGGCCACCGTGGGGTCGGTCTCCGACGCTTCGCGGAACAGGCGCAGGGCGTCGCCGACGTTGCCCGAGTCCCAGATCGCGATGCCGCGGGTCAGGATTTCCTGGGCCATCGCGCGTCCCGCCGCAAGCCGTCGCACCGCGATGCGGTTCGCCTCGCCCCGCGCCGCCGCCGCCGCTTCGGGGCGGTTCTGGCGGGTGAAGACATCGGCCAGCCCGTAGTGGGCCGGGGCATAGTCCGGCCGGATGGCGAGCGCCCGGCGGTAGGCGGCCTCGGCGTCGGCGTAGCGACTCAGCCGGCTGTGAGACACCCCGATGTTGAAGTGGCAGTCGACGCACGCCGGGGTGACCTGCAGCACCATCTCGAACTGCACGATGGCGTCGTCGTAGTTGCCGTCCCGGTTGGCCCGGACGCCGGCCGCGAACGCGGCGGCTGCGGTCTGGTCGTCCTGCAGCGCGCGCAGCCACGGGGCCGCGGTCCGCCCCGCCTCGAGGACGAAACGCACGTCCACCGAGCCGGCGGGGTGCACGAGCACGCGGAAGATCTGATCGCCGAGCTCGGTCTTGCCGGCGCTGACGCTGTACTGCCCGGGAGCGAGGCCGACCTCGGTGAATCGGCCGTTCACGTCGGTGACGGTCTCGATGCCGGGCTCCTGCGACTCGAGGGGCACCAGGGTCACCGTGGCCCCGGCCACCGGCTGGCCGTCGCGGGTGGTGACCCGGCCCTGCACCGAGCCCGTCGGCTGGGAGCCCGTGGACAGACGCTGCGCCGCGCCGGGGCCGGCGGGGGCGACGGGCTCGAGGCCCCCGTGCGACAAGCCGCGGCGGGCCGGCGGCGGCTGCCGTCTCTCATGGCGTGTTGCCCGGGGGGGGTGAAGGCGCCCGTGCGACAAAGCGCGGCGGGGGAGGCGGTCGGGCCCGCGTGACGCCGTCCGCGGGTTGAACGCCGTCCGCGGATTGAACGCCGCAACGCAGTCGGGCGGCACGCACCCCCGGAATGCGGCCGGGGCGCCCGCCACCGGTTCCGCGGTCCCGCCGGCCGGACCCGCGAGGCAGAACGCGGCACCGAAGATGGCGAAGCCCAAGTTTCTGGAAGCTGGCACGTTACCCCGAGTTTACACCCTACTGCTGCGCCATGAACGCCCTGACCCGCGCCAGGTCCTGCACGATCGGCGTGGGAGGCAGCGAGTCGAGAAAGCGGCGTCCGTACCCCTTGTTCAGCAGCCGGGGGTCGAGCACCGACAGCACCCCGCGGTCGCGGCGGTGCCGAATCAGTCGGCCGAGCCCCTGCAGCAGGCTGAGGACCGCCAGCGGCACCTGATACTCGTCGAACGGGCTGCCCCCGCTCCGGGCGATCGACTCCATGCGCGCCGCGGTGATGGGGTCGCCCGGCGGGGCGAACGGCAGCTTGTCGATGATGACGCAACTGAGACTGTCGCCGACCACGTCCACCCCCTGCCAGAAGCTCGACGTGGCCAGCAGCACCGCGTTGGGGGTCGCGCGGAAGTTGCGCAGCAGCACCGGGCGCGGGGCGGTCCCCTGCACCAGCAGGGGGTAGGGGCTGGCCGGCGCGATGAGCCGGTGCACCCCGCGCAGGTTGGCGAAGCTGGTGAAGAGCACGAAGGCGCGCCCCTCGGTGGCGTCGAGCAGGGCGCGAACGTGCGCCGCCGCGTCGCGGGTGAACGTCGGCGACCGGGGCTCCGGCATCTGTCGGGGCAGATACAGCACCGTCTGCGCCGCGTAGTCGAACTCCGACGGCAGGCGCAGCTCGATCGCCGCGCCGATTCCCAGGCGCGATCGCTGGTAGTCGAAGGATCCGTCCACGGCGAGGGTCGCCGACGTGAGGATGGCGCCCTGCAGACGGTCGAGGAGCAGCTCGCGGACGATGGACGACACGTCGATGGGCGACGCCCGCAGGAACGTGCCGCGGCCGCGGCGCTCCAGAAAGTACACGAGGCTGTCGTCGCCGGCGTCGAGCACCACGTCGACGTCGTCGCCGAGCTCGTGCGCGCGGCGGCCCAGCGCGCGCAGGTCCTCGGTGGCGTTGGCGAACGACTGCACGGCCGCGTCCAGGGCCCGCACCGCGCTGGCGAGCTGCCGCCCGGGCTCCGCCACCGGCTCGAGGACCTCGGCGTTCAGCCGGGTCCGCTCGGCCCGCGCCAAGTGCATCTGGACGGCGGTGAAGAACCGCGCGGCCCGCTCGTCGATCACGTCCAGCCCCCGGTGCAGGGTCTGGGCGGTCTCTGCGTCCTGCTCCAGGTCGCGCGTCGCCCAGCGCCTGCCGTCGGCGACCAGCCGCTCCAGCCGGTAGTTGCTGACGGCGATGCCGAAGTGCTGCGTCGCCACGTCCTCGAGTTGGTGGGCCTCGTCGATCACCGCGTAGGCGTACGACGGAATCACCTCGCCGTAGGCCGACTGGCGCACCGCGGCGTCGGCGCAGAGCAGGTGGTGGTTGACGATGACGATGTCCGACTCGGCCGCCCGCTGCCGCATGCGGGTGATGAAGCACTCCGCGTGCTGCGGGCAGTCGGCGCCGATGCAGTTGTCCGACGTGGCGGAGATCTCGCTCCAGAAGGGGAGGTCGTCCGGCAGGTCCTCGATCTCCGAGCGGTCCCCGGTCTCGGTCTGGACCGCCCACGCCGCGATGGTGTCCACATGGTCCCGCCCCGGGGCGAGGCGGAGGGGGTCGTTGTCCCGGAAGGCCTCGAACCGGTGCAGGCAGAGGTAGTTCCCCCGGCCCTTCATGTAGGTGGCGGTGAAGTCCACGCCGAGCGCGGCGCGGAGGGCGGGGAGGTCCTTGTCGTAGATCTGGTCCTGGAGCTGCCTGGTGCCGGTGGAAACGAGCACCCGGTGGCCGCTCAGAATCGCCGGAACCAGATAGGCGAGGGTCTTGCCGGTGCCGGTGCCGGCCTCCGCCAGCAGGACCCCGCCGTCCTCGAAGACGCCGGCCGCCGCCGCCGCCATCTCCTGCTGGCCGGTCCGGGGCTCGAACGACGGCAGGGCCGCCGCCAGCGCGCCGTCCCCGATGAACGCGGCCTCGACCTCGTCGACCAGCGATCCGCGCCGCGGGCCGGCCGGGACCCCGGCAGGGTCGGGGGGGCGGGAATCTCCGCCAGGCGGCTGCGCGACCCTGCGGTCGCGTTGGGAGTCTCGCCGGCGCGAAGCTCCTGCGGCGCCGGCGCCTAGCGTGGGTCCGGATACAGCGGGAACTTCTCGCACAGGGCTTCGACTCTCGATCGCGTCTCGGCCGCGACCGCGTCCTCCTCCGGGGCGGCAAGAACTCGGCGGATGCAGTCGGCGATCTCGTCCATCTCCGGCTCCGCCATGCCCCGCGTGGTCACCGCGGGGGTCCCGATGCGGATGCCGCCGGCCACCATCGGAGGATGTTGGTCGAACGGAATCGCGTTCTTGTTGACGGTGATGCCGGCGCGGCCGAGGGCGGCCTCGGCGACCTTGCCGGTGATGCCCTGCGAGAACACGTCGACGAGCACGAGGTGGTTGTCGGTGCCGCCGCTCACCAGCCGGAAACCGGCCTCCCGCAGGGCCGAACCGAGGCGGGCGGCGTTCCGCGCCGTCCGCTCCTGGTACTCGCGGAACGCGGGCTCGGCCGCCTCCCGGAAGCACACCGCCTTGGCCGCGATGACGTGCATGAGGGGGCCGCCCTGAATGCCCGGGAACAGGGCTTTGTTCACCGCCTTCGCGTGCGCCTCGCGGCACAACACCAGCCCTCCGCGGGGGCCGCGCAGGGTCTTGTGGGTGGTGGTGGTCACGATGTCCGAGTGGGGGACCGGGCTGGGGTGGAGGCCGGCCGCCACCAGGCCCGCGATGTGCGCCATGTCGGTGACCACGAAGGCCCCGACCTCGTCGGCGACGGCCCTGAGGCGGGCGAAGTCGATGACCCGGGGATAGGCGCTGGCCCCGGCCATGATCAGCTTCGGGGCGTGGGCGTGCGCGAGCCGCGCCAGCTCGTCGTAGTCGATCCGCTCGTCGTCCCGCCGCACCCCGTAGGGCACGATGTCGTAGAGCTGGCCCGAGAAGTTCAGCGGATGGCCGTGCGTCAGGTGCCCGCCGTGCGCGAGGTTCATCCCCAGGACGGTGTCGCCGGGGGCGATCAGCGCGAAGTACGCGGCCATGTTGGCCTGGGCCCCCGAGTGCGGCTGCACGTTGGCGTGCTCGGCCCCGAAGAGGGCCAGCGCCCGCTCGATGGCCAGCGATTCCGCGACGTCGACGTGCTCGCAGCCCCCGTAGTAGCGGCGTCCCGGATACCCTTCGGCGTACTTGTTGGTCAGCACCGAGCCCGCCGCCTCGAGCACCGCCCGGCTGACGAAGTTCTCCGACGCGATCAGTTCCAGGCCGGTGTTCTGGCGCGCGGTCTCGTCGGCGAGAACCGCCGCGATGGCCGGGTCGGTCTCGCTCAGGGGGCGCTGGCGGGTGCTCGGAGAGCCGTGGATGACAGGATGCATGCCCTTCGGTTCCCGGCGCGGGCGCAGAGAATCGGGACGGTGCCGACAGCCCTGAATTGTACTACGTCGGGCCGGCGGTTCCCGGTCCCGAGGGTTCCCGAGACCGGCGGCGGCAGGTGGCCGACGCCTGGGTCAAGTGTCTGGCGTTCGACGCCCAGGAGCATCCCACGCTGGCTGCGCGTGACGGCCCGCCCCCGATTCGAGGGGGCGCCGCCGTCTTGCCGACCGGCCGGCGCCGCGTGAGACCCGCGATTCCGCCCGTCCGGGACCCCGGGACCCGCCACGATTCCGCCTGCGCACGGCGGTGGCGGAGCGTGGGATGGTCCTGGTTCGACGCCATCACGGCTTGGCGTGTGCGCAGCCTGGGACCGCTACGCGCGGGACGCGCCGGAACCACCGGCCGAGGAGGTGCCGACCGAGTAGCCGGCCGGCACGATATCGGCCGACGGCCACTCGGGATCGCGAACCGCCGGACCGGTTCCCGCGCGACGCCGGCGGGCGGTACTGCGTGCTATAGTCGGCCCATGGGGAAGAACACTGCCATCCCGTCGCCACCGTCCGTCCGGTACGAGGACGCCTTTCCGAGTTCGCGTCAGGTCCTGGTCGATGGAGACCGGGTGCGCGTGCCGATGCGGGAGATCACCCTCTCCGGCGGCGAGGCGCCCCTGCGCGTCTACGACACCAGCGGACCCCAGGGCCGCGACGTGCGGCGTGGCCTCCCGCGGTTGCGGGATGCCTGGATCACCGGTCGCGGGGGCGTCGCCGACCGGCCGGATCCGCCCGGCTCCGGGTCGGCGGCGGGGCTTCCGGACGCGGGCGGCCGCCCGCGCCGCGCGACCGCCGGGGTCACCCAGCTCCACCACGCCCGGCGGGGCGCGGTCACCGAGGAGATGGAGTTCGTGGCCCTGCGCGAGGGCTTCGCGCCCGAGTTCGTTCGCGGCGAAGTGGCCCGCGGCCGCGCCATCATTCCCGCCAACATCAACCATCCCGAGCTGCAGCCGATGGCCATCGGCCGCAACTTCCTCGTGAAGATCAACGCCAACATCGGGAATTCGGCGGTGTCGTCGTCGATCGAGGAGGAGGTCGAGAAGCTGCGCTGGGCGACGCTGTGGGGCGCCGACACGGTGATGGACCTGTCCACCGGTCCCGACATCCACGAGACGAGAGAGTGGATCGTCCGCAATTCGCCGGTGCCCATCGGCACCGTGCCCATCTACCAGGCCCTCGAGAAGGTCGGCGGCCGGCCGGAAGACCTGACGTGGGAGATCTACCGCGACACCCTGATCGAGCAGGCCGAGCAGGGTGTGGACTACTTCACGGTGCACGCCGGGGTGCTGTTGCGGTACATCCCGATGACCGCCCGGCGGGTGACCGGCATCGTGTCGCGGGGCGGGTCGATCATGGCCAAGTGGTGCCTGGCCCACCACCAGGAGAACTTCACCTATACGCGCTTCCGCGAGATCTGCGAGATCATGCGGACCTACGACGTCTCCTTCTCGCTCGGCGACGGCCTGCGTCCGGGGTCGATCGCCGACGCCAACGACGAGGCGCAGTTCGCCGAGCTGAAGACGCAGGGCGAGTTGACCCGCGTCGCCTGGGAGTACGACGTGCAGGTGATGAACGAGGGGCCGGGGCACGTTCCCCTGCACCTCATCAAGGAGAACATGGAGCGTCAGCTCGACTGGTGCGACGAGGCGCCGTTCTATACGCTGGGGCCGCTGACGACGGACGTCGCTCCCGGGTACGACCACATCACGTCGGCCATCGGGGCCGCGGTGATCGGCTCGTACGGCACCGCGATGCTCTGCTACGTCACCCCGAAGGAGCACCTCGGCCTGCCCAACCGGGACGACGTGAAGGCGGGGGTCATCGCCTACAAGATCGCCGCGCACGCCGCGGATCTCGCCAAGGGGCATCCGCGCGCGCAGGCTTGGGACGACGCGTTGTCGAAGGCGCGGTTCGAGTTCCGGTGGGAGGACCAGTTCAACTTGGCGCTCGACCCGCAGACGGCCCGCGCCTTCCACGACGAGACCCTGCCGGCGGAGGGGGCCAAGGTCGCCCACTTCTGCTCGATGTGCGGCCCCAAGTTCTGCAGCATGGAGCTGACGCAGCAGGTGCGCGACTACGCGGCCGGCAAGGGCATCGCGGTGGCCGAGGCGCTCGATGCCGGCATGCAGGAGAAGTCCGCGGAGTTCCGGCGGGGGCGCGAGGTCTACCTGCGCACCGCCGGGCGGGGGTGAATGCGCGGCCGCGCGACCGCGCGGCGTTCGGCCGCGTCGGGAGTTTTCGACGGCGCGGAACTCCTGGGCCGGGTTGAGCCGGCGCGGCCCCTCAGCGTCCCGCCCCGGGCGGCGGGACTATCTGTATGATGGTCCTGAACCGGGCGGGCTCGACGCCGACACGGTTCAGGTACCCCGCCGAGCCGTTCCACGCATAGTCCTTGATGGTCACGCTCGGGGGAAAGGCCATCTCCCGTTCTCGAAAGCGTCCGGCCTCGAAGATGTGGGTCGGGGGCGCGTCGAATACCCGGTCGCCGCGTTCGCGGAGGATGTTGCGGTAGTAGCGCACCATGGCTTCGAATTCCGTGTTGGTGCCGAAGAGGTAATATCGTTGCCGGCGGCCGGCGTCGTACGACCTGATGAACTGCGCCGCGGGGTAGACGGGAAGTCCGAGCATCTCGGCGGTGGGCGCCTCGCTCGCGCCGGCCGGTCCGGCGGCCGCCGGTGCGGGGCCCTCCACGGGCCTTCGGGTCTCGACGCGATCCGGTTCGGGCTGGCCCGGACGGGGGAACGGCCGGGGCACGGGCCGGCGTTGCGGCTCGCCGGCCGGCGGCGCGCCGACGACCGGTGACGCCGCCATCAGGGTTACGAGACAGCCTCCGATGATCGTGCGCATGCGCATGCCGGACATTATGCGGCGCGGCCGGTTGCCGCGCAACCCGGCCGCGCGTCCCGGCGCTCGGCCCCTGCGGCATGCCGCCTGACCGCTTCGACCCGCCGAGGCGGATCGGCGTCGGCCCCGCCCCGCTCGACGGCCGCGCCGCCTCTCCGAAGGGAGGCGCCGGCTCCCGGAGGGAATAGACTACGGTTGAGTGACATGAGCACAGGACTTGGCGTCTCACCCACCGCGGCCGAGCAGGCCCTGCTCGTCTACTGCGAGTCTCACCGCGACTGGGTCGTCGAGACCACCCTGGCGCTGGCGCGTCTGGAGTCTCCCACCAGCGACAAGGAGGCGGTCGACCGCTGCGGCCGTGAGCTGCAGCAGCGCCTGGAGGCGATCGGGGGAACCGTCACCCGGCTGGCGCGGGCGGAGGCCGGCGACCATCTCCGGGCCGAGTTCGGGAGCGGCGGGAGCCAGGTGCTGATGATCGGCCACTTCGATACCGTGTGGCCGGTCGGACAGATCGAGCGCATGCCGCTGGAGTTCAGGGACGGCTGCCTGTTCGGACCCGGGGTCTTCGACATGAAGGCGGGCATCGCGGTGGGCCTGCTCGCGGCCCGCGCGCTGCGGGAGGCGTCGCCGTCCGCCGGTCGGCTCGTCATGCTCTGGACCTCGGACGAGGAACGCCGCAGCCGGACCTCGCGCGCCGTGGTCGAGGAGGAGGCGCGCCGGAGCCGGGCCGCCTTCGTGCTCGAGCCGGGGTTGCCCGGCGGAGGGGTGAAGACGGCTCGCAAGGGATGCGGCGAGTTTCGGCTCGCCGTCCACGGCGTCGCCGCCCACGCCGGGGTCGAGCCCGACAGGGGGGCGAGCGCGGTCCACGAGCTGGCGGCCCAGATCGTCGATCTGCAACGGGTGCGCGACCTGGGGCCGGACGTGACGCTCAACGTCGGGATGGCGGCCGGCGGCACCCTTCCCAACGTCGTGGCGGAAGAGGCCCACGCGGTCATCGACACGCGGGTCTCGGCGGCGGCGGACATGGACCGGGTGATCGAGTTCGTCCGGAACCGGACCTCCACCGTGCCCGGGACCCGCATCGAGGTGACCGGCGGGTTCGATCGCCCGCCGTTGGAACGAACCGCGGCGGTGGCGCGTCTCTATGAGAGAGCGCGTACGATTGCGGGCAGGTTGGGGCACGATCTGCGCGAGGGCGCGACCGGCGGGGGATCCGACGGCAACTTCACGGCCGCGGTCGGCACCCCCACCCTCGATGGGCTCGGGGCGGTCGGGGCCGGGCCGCACGCCCTGCATGAACACATAGAAGTCGACTCGCTGCCGTGGCGGGCGGCGTTGCTGGCGGCGCTGGTGGCCGACGTCTGGGCGTCGGCCTGAGCCGCCGGGCGGTCGGCCCGGACTCGACGGCGAGGCGGAGAATGAAGGAGAGCTGCAACCCATGGGCAACTCAGTGAAGACGGTCCTGCTGCTGGGCCTGTTGAGCGGGCTCCTGCTCGTGATCGGCGAGCTGCTGGGCGGCCAGGCTGGCCTGCTGTTCGCGTTCGTCATTGCCGTCGCCATGAACTTCGGCTCCTACTGGTTCTCGGACCGTATCGTGCTGCGCATGTACCGGGCCGAGCAGGTGGGGCCCGAGCATCCGCTGCACCAGATGACGGAGCATCTGGCGAGCCGGGCGGGGCTGCCCACCCCCAAGGTCTACGTGATTCCCGACGACTCGCCGAACGCGTTCGCGACGGGCCGGAATCCGCAGCATGCCGCGGTCGCCGCGACCCGCGGGATTCTGCGCATGCTCGATCGGGACGAGCTGGAAGGGGTCGTCGCCCACGAGCTGGCCCATGTGAAGCACCGCGACATCCTGATCGGCTCGGTGGCCGCGACCATCGCCGCGACGGTCATGATGGTGGCCCGCATGGCCCAGTTCGCGGCGCTGTTCGGGGGGCTGGGGGACCGGGACGACCGCGGGGGCGGCAATCCCATCGCCCTGCTCGCGACCATCATTCTCGCGCCGCTCGCCGCCATCCTGATTCAGTCGGCCATCTCCCGCTCGCGGGAGTTCGCGGCCGACCGCGGCGCGGCCCGCATCGTGGGAAGCCCGCACGGGCTCGTCCGGGCGCTGCGCAAGATCGACGCGGGCTCCCGGCGGATGCCCATCGACGCCAACCCCGCGACCGCGCACATGTTCATCGTCAAGCCGTTTTCCCGCGGCGGGGTGATGTCCCTGTTCAGCACCCATCCCCCGACCGAGCAGCGGGTCGAGCGCCTGCTCCAGAGCCGTCGGTAGCCGCTTCGGTTCACAACAATCTTGACTGCCGGGGCGCCCGCGGGGGTTCGCGCGGCGCCTCCTCTCTCGGCGCGGCGCGCCGGGCCGGCAGGCGGTGCCGGCGCCGCACCAGCTCCAGCATTCGGTGAACCTGCTCCCGGTAGCGCCGGGGCGCGTACTTCCCCGCATACAGTCGATCGATTCTGGGGGCGAGCTCCGGGAACCCGCGGTCGAGGAACCGCAGGAAGTGTTCGCGGGTCCCTTCGTCGAGGTGGAGGACGACGGCGCCGCAGAACCGGGCCCCGTGGTCGGCGATGGCCTTGATGGTCCGTTCGATCCGGGCGGGGTGCGAGGTCAGCCCCGGCACGATCGGCGCCACCAGCACCCCCGCTTCTATGCCCGCGTCGGTCAGCTCCCGCACCGCCCGCAGCCGTTGCAGGGGGTGGGCGGCACCCGGCTCCAGGGCGGCCCACGCGTCTTCGTCGACCGTCGGCACGCTCATGTGCACGGTGCAGGCCGTCCGTTCGGAGAGGTCCCGCAGCACGTCGACGTCGCGCACGACCATCGGTCCCTTCGTGATCAGGCCGACCGGCGCGGGGTTTTCGACCAGGGTTTCGAGCACGCGCCGGCTGAGCCGGTAGCGGCCCTCGATCGGCTGATACGGATCGGTGGCGGTGCCGAATCCGATCAGCTCGCGGCGCCCCCCCGAACGGCCGAGCTCCCGCCGCAGCACGTCCACGAAGTTCACCTTGACGAGGATGACCGACGCGAACTCGTCGCCCGCGCCGAGCGCCAGGTGAGGGTGGTACCGGCGCGCGAAGCAGTAGTGGCAGCCGTGGGTGCAGCCGCGGTAGGGGTTCAGCGTCCATTCGAACGGCATGCCCCGCACCCGGTTCAGGGCGGTGCGGCAGGTGACCTCCTGGTAGCGCGCATCGTCGGCCCGGCGTGCCGCGGCGGGCAGAGCGGGCGGGCGGGACGGGTCGCCGGCCCGATCCGCCCGAATCAGGTCCGCGACCTGCCGCGCGGTCGGCTGCCGGGGGGACAGGTCGAAGAGGGTCGGGGCACCGTCGCCGGGCCAAGTATTCGATTTTTGTTCGCCCATCGGCGCATGGTGCACCGGGGCGGGCCGCCGGTCAAGGGGCGATGGGCGGGGGGGCGCCGGCGACGACCCCCCGCCAGTAGTCGAGCAGGTCGGATAGGGTCTCCGACAGGGGGCGCCGGGGGGTCCAGCCCAGTTCTCCGGTGATGCGCGACGGATCGCCGAGGAGGACCGGGTTGTCGCCGGGCCGGGCGCGGTCCGGGTCGTGCCGGGTCGAAATCGGCGTCGCGGCCAGGGCCAACAGGGCGTCGAGGACGTCGCCGATGCGGTGGGCGCCGCCGGAGCACACGTTGTAGGGTCGGCCCGGCGTTCCCCGGGCCATCAGCATCCGGTAGGCCCGGACGGTGTCGCGCACGTCCGTCAGGTCCCGGCGCGCCTCGAGGTTGCCGACCGAGAGCACCGGCTCGGCGCGCCCCGCTTCGATGCGGGCAATCTGCTCCGCGAAGCTCGAGGCGGCGTAGGCGGGGGCCTGTCCCGGACCGATATGCGTGAAGGACCGGGTCAGGACGACAGCCAGACCGTCCTCCCGGGCCGCCGCGAGCCCCAGCCGCTCCTGATCGAGCTTGCTCTGCCCGTAGGGGCTGACGGGGTCCAGCGGCGCGTTTTCCGCGAGCGCGGTGGCGGCGGGCCGATACACGAGCGCGGACCCGGGAATCAGCACCCGGGGTGCGGTGGGCAGGCCCCGCAGCGCCGACAGCAGGTGCCCGGTTCCCTGCGCGTTGCCCTGCAGGGTCGCCCGCCGGTTGGACCACGAGCCGTTCACGTTCGCGACCCCCGCGCAGTGGTACACCTGGTTCGGCGGTCGCTCCGCTATCGCCCGCCGCACCGCCGCACCATCGAGCAGGTCGACGTCGCGCCAGGCCGCCGCTCCCGCGGGAACCGGCCGGGGCGGCGTCGCCGCGGCCGGAGCGCGGCCCGCCGCCGGGCGCCGCCACGCCAGCAGCGCCGCGTCCGGCTCGGTGCGGTGCAGCAGGGCGAGCAGATGGCTGCCGGCGAAGCCGGCCGCGCCGGTGACGAGGATGGTGTCGGGCACGGGAAGGCGGTCGGGTTAGTACTGCCGCGCTCCGGTGCCGGGACCGAAGGCGCCGAGCAGATTGGCGAACGTGCCGAGCCCGGCCAGCGTGAACGAGACGTTGAGACGCCGGTCGGCCTCCACCCGGGTGAAGAACCCGAGGTTGCGCAGGTTGTACTCCTGGTACTCGACGCTGAAACCGCAGCACTGCGCGTTGTAATAGGCGAGTATCCGTTGCTGCACCATGCGCTTGAGCTGGATGTCGTAGTTGAACTGATAGACGCCTCCCCACTTGTTGTCGTCCGCCCGGAAGTTGGTGAACGAGTTGATGACGTGGTCGAGGTAGTCGGGGTTGTCGAATCCGGACAGTCCTTCGATGAAGCGGCGCTGGCTCCAGCCGGCGCGCTGGTGCAGGCGGGTGCTGAACGCGATGTCGGCGTCGGCCCGGATGGTCCGCAGGGCCATGAATTGGGTATCGTACTCGGCTCGCAATGATCCGTCGATTCCCTCGGTCAGGGCGGCGCGAACCGTCAGGGCGACCGGCGACAGGCTGCTCGGCGCCGTCTGCTGGAAGCTCGTCAGGAACTGCTGGTCGAACTGCGAGGCTCTCTCGTCGGTATAGTAGGTCTGCTCGATCCCGATCGTCAGGAACTCCTGCGCCCCGCTCTCCCCCCGCCTCGCGTACAGCCGGTTGTCGACCCCGTACCGGAGCCGCGTCGTGTTGCCCACGATCGAGTCGATGCTGTCGATTCTCACGATCCGGTCGAAGTTGTCGACCGCGGTGGTGCGCTGCACGGTGACCCACGGCTCGATCAAGTGCTTCATCCGTTCGGAGTAGCCGGTGTTCGGCGTGTCCCAGATCTTGACGAACACGGGACCGGTGATCTCGGTCTCCATCTCGAACATCGACCGCGAGAGAGGCGCGCCGATCTGTTCCTGCGTCTCCGGGTCGATGCTCTCCCGCCAGTGGGTCCGGCGGTATCCGACCGACGAGTTGACCGTCAGGAACGGCCAGGGGGTGAACGGCACCCGCACCAACGGGGTGACGTCGAACCGGGTCAGCCCCGAGTCGGTCTCCCGCTCGCCGAAGCTCTGCGTCTGGAGTAGGTTGGCGTACTCGCCGGCGAAGCCGTAGTAGACGGGCAGGGTCCCGATCTGCCGCTCGGACTGGCTGAACGAGATGCGCGGCGCGGCGCCGTGGAGCGAGGAATCGTCTACCCCGAAGAACGTTTCCCGGAAGTCGGCGGTTCCGTTCAGGGTGTACGCGTTCCACGAACCGGTCACGTTGCCCCCGAACGTGCGGGAGCTGTTGGTCGCGCGGAAGATGTCCCGTTGGTAGGTCTGCTGCACCTCCACGTCCGAGAAGAAGTCGACCTGGCCCCGCGCCTGGATCGCGTCCGTGAACGCGTGCTGCAGGTCGCCGCGCATCTGGAAGCTGCGGCGGGCGGGCAGGCTCGTCTCGCCGCCGCGGAACGGGTCGATGGCCGTGGTCTCCCGTTCGTTCAGCAGGTACGTTTCGGCGTTGCCGCGCGAGCTCTGCCCGAGCACGTAGCGGTACTCCCCCCCCAGGCCCTGGCCGGTCGCGGTGAGCCAGTCGTGGAACACGGTGGCGTCGTGGCTGCGGTTGATGGCCCAGAAGAACGCGTTGCTGATCGAGTTCCCCTGGACGGTCGAAGCGCCGTAGGTCGGCATCAGGAAGCCGGTGGCCCGGTCGTCGTCCTGGATCGGGTAGTGCATCCACGGCAGGTAGAAGAGAGGGACGCCCTTCACCAGCAGCAGCATGTTGCGCAACCGGGCGTACTCGCTCAGGTCGATCCGGACCGAGGTGGCCCGCACCTCCCAGCGGGGGGTCGGCTGGATGCACGAGGTGAAGCCGCCGTCGGTGAGGCGATAGGCGCGCGGGCCGAGCTTCTCGATGAGCGCTCCCCAGAACCGCATCTCCGGTTCCTGGGTGCCGAACATGCTCGGCTCGACGTCCTCGACCAGTTGCGTGGAGCCCGACGCGTTGTAGAACGTTCCGGTCCCCGTCTCGTAGTCGAACTCCGCCCGCTCGGCCGCCACCCGGCCGCCTTCCCCCGCGTACACCACGTTGCCGGTGGCCACGAGCAGCGACTCGTCCGTGTACATGTTCGCTTCGTCGGCATGGAACCGCCACCCCCGGCCGTCGATCTGGACCTGACCGACGAAGAGCCAGTGATTGCTCGAGATCCGCTCCAGCCGAAACTGCCTCGACTCGGCGATGCCGGGGGGGAGGTCCTGCGCCCCGACGGCGCCGGCGGCCATGAGGCCCAGCGCGAACGCGGGGAGCCCGGTGCGGAAGCCCCGCCGCTTGCGGCCGGCGCTGCGTCCCGGCCGGACGGCGTTGCTCCTCGGACGGCGTTCTGTGCGCGGTCGCATATGTTCGATATGTCCGAGATGTTCCCTCGCGGCGTCTTGCCGGCCGGGCGTCCTGAGCCCGCCGGCGAACCCGCCCATCCCGGCGCAACCTACGGTTTTGCCACGGGCTCCCGGGCGGAGCGGGCGGTTCATTGGAGAGGACGGGCGCGGAGGGTCGTCGCGGGAGCCGGCCTCCAACCGAAGAATACCACGCGCCGATCCGTTTCACGCCGGCTCCGGCGCGGCCGGAACCAGGACCATCCCACGCTCCGCCCCCGCCGTGCGCAGGCAGCATCGTGGCGGGTCCTGGGGCTCCAGACGTGCGGAATCGTGGGTCTCACGCGGCGCCGGCCGGTCGGCAAGACGGTGGCGACCCCTCGAATCGGGGGTGAGCTGTCACGCGCAGTCAGCGTGGGATGCTCCTGCGGCCGGAACCCCCCCCTCCGCGCAGGGCCGCGAGGAGCTCGCCCACGAGAAAGATGGAGCCGGTCGCGCAGACCGTCCCGGCGTGGCGCCAGGCGGCTTCCAGCGCCCGCCGGGGGTCGTCCTCGACGGTCACCGGCGGCGCCCCCGCCCGCCGCCGCACGCGCTCGGCGAGGGCCGGGGCGGGGGTCGCCCGCGGGGTGTCCGGCGCGGTGCAGACGATGTGGCTGGCGCAGGGGGCGAGGTGGCCGAGGACGCCGTCGGCGTCCTTGTCGCGCATGACCGCGCACACGATGGGCAGGCGGTCCGGAAACGCATCGCGCAGATGCCGGGCCAGCGCCGCCGCCGCGGCCGGATTGTGGGCGGCGTCGAGCAGCACCGCGCCGCGTCCGGGCACGCGGACGAGGTCGAGGCGCCCCGGCCACACCACGTCCGAGAGCCCGCGGACGATGGCCTCGGCCCCGACCGGCAGACCGGCGTCGGCGAGCCCCTCCAGCAGGCGGATCGCGCCGGCCGCATTCGAGCGCTGATGGGCGCCGGCGAGACCGGGGCGAAACGGCGGATAGCGGTGACCGGGGGTGGTGACCCGAATCTCGGGGGTGCCGGGCCGCCCCGCGATCTCGGTGTCCCGCCCCGCGGGGATGAGCCGCGCACCGCGCCGCCGGCAGGCTTCCTCGATGACCGACAGGGCCGCCGGGGCGGTCTCGGTGGTGACGACGGCCATGCCCGCCTTGACGACCCCCGCTTTTTCGGCCGCGATGGCCTTGATGGTGCCGCCGAGGTGCTCCTGATGGTCGAGCCCGATGCTGGTGATGACCCCCGCCACCGGTGTCACCACGTTGGTGGCGTCGAGCCGTCCCCCGAGACCGACCTCGACCACCGCCAGGTCGACCTCCGCGCGCCGGAACCACGACAGCGCGATCGCCGTCGCGGCCTCGAAGAACGTGGGCGGACGGGACAGCCCGCCCGCGCGCACGAGCGCCCCGGCCCGCCGGAGGACCCGCGCCGCCTCTTCGCGCAGCGCCGGTTCGCCGATCGCGGCGCCGTCGACGGCGAAGCGTTCGGTGATCGACACGAGGTGGGGCGAGGTGTACCGGCCGGTGCGGTACCCGGCGGCGCGCAGGGCGCTGTCGATCATCGCCGCCACCGAGCCCTTGCCGTTGGTGCCGGCCACGATGATCGCGGGATAGGCGCCCTGGGGGTCGCCGAGGGCCGCCATCAGGCGGCGGATGGTGTCGAGCCCGGGCCGGATGCCGAAGCGCTCGAGCCCGAACAGCCGATCCAGCGGATCCGGCGGATCCCGCGGACCCGGCGGCCGCGGGGGGGTATCCGCAACGGGGGCGTCTTCGAACCGATGGTCCGGCGGCATGGCGGCGGGCGGTGTGACCGGCCGGTCCGCACCGGGTGCGCCGCGGCCGGATGGAGACGGATGGAGCGGCCAGGAAACCGCATGATACCGTATACGCGTCCGGCGGCCACCGTCACGGCGCTTCGGCCGGGCCTCCTCCGGGTTCGCGCGTGGTCTCCGCTTGGCGTTAGCAGGTTCCTGGCTGCATTGATGTCAGCATCCGTGCCTCTTCCACGGCGCATCTCCATTCCGATCGCCGCCGCGTGCATCGTTCCGCTCGTCGCCGGCTGCGCGTCGACGCCGTCCGCGGTGCCGGCGCCGGCCGTGGTGACCGATACCGAGAAGCTGGCCTGGATTCTCGAGCTAGAAGATCAGCGTCTGCTGCGGGACCGGTCGCTACCGCCCCCCGTCGCCGGCGACGGCGGGGCGGGTCCGGGGGCCGGTCTCCCGCCGGCTCCGATTCCGGACCTGCTCCGGCTCGTCGGCGATCCCGGGCCGGCCGTTCGCTATCGGGCGGCCTTGGCGGTCGGGCGGGTCGGACTCCGGGAGGGCGTGCCCGCGCTGATGACCGCGCTCTCCGATCCCGAGCCGGACGTTCGGGGGATCGCCGCCTTCGGGCTGGGCCTGCTCGGCGATCCGGCTGCGGCGGAACCCTTGATCGCCGCCCTGCAGGATCCGGCGCCGGCGGTGCAGGCGCGGGCGGCGGATGCGCTGGGCCGACTGCCGGCCGCGGACGCCGCCGAGGCCATACGGGCGATGGCCGCGGCGCACGTGACGGTGGCCTACGACGTCGATCCCGACGAGCCGGGGTACCCGTTGAGCCCGCGCGTGGAGGCGTTCCGGTCGGGGGTCCACGCGCTGGCCGCGCTGGGAGACTTCGATGCGCTCGCCTCCGTGGTTCTCACCGAATCCGGCGACCCGCTGCTGTGGTGGTGGCCGGTGGCCGATGCGCTGGCGCGGGTCGGCGATCCCCGGGCGGCGGGGCCGCTCGCCACCCTGGCCGGGGTCGGCGGCGCCCTCGGGGTCGCGCTGGCCGCCCGCGGGCTGGGAGAGCTCGGCGACCCGTCGGCGATGCCGGTGCTCGTCGAGCTGCTGGATCCGGATCGGTACGACCCCCGGGTCGTGCTGTCCGCGGTGCAGGCGTTGAGCGCGATCGGCGATGCCGGGGCGGCGCCGGCGTTGCGCGAACTGCTGAGGACCCCGAACCTCGAACCGAACCTGCTGGTCGCGCTGGTCGATGCCCTCGCCGCGGTCGGGGCGCCGGACACCGTCCGGATCGCGATCGAGCTGCTCGGGCACCGCGCGCCGGCGGTGCGGGGGGCGGCTTTGACGGCCCTCGCGGGGCTGGACCCCGACACGTTCCTGCTGCTCCTGTCCGGTCTCCCGCGCGACCCCCACTGGCAGGTTCGCGCCGACCTCGCCCGCGCCCTGGCGCTCGTCGATCCCGATGTGGCCGCCTATCGCCTGCCCCTGATTCTCGATGACGAGGACCGGCGGGTGATTCCGGCCGTGCTGCGGTCCCTCGCCGCGGTCCGCGCCCCCGGCGCTGGCGCGGTATTGCAGGAGCATCTGTCCGACGGCGCCGCGGCCGTCCGCGAGACCGCGGCCCGGTTGCTGGGCGAAGCCGGGGACCGCCGGGCCGTCGCGTCCCTCGCCGCGGCGTATCGCGGCGAGCTGAACGCGGAGGCGCCGGCGGTGCGCGCCGCCGCCGTCCACGCGCTGGTCCGGCTCGGGGGCGGTGCGGCCTTCGAGACGCTGCGCGAGGCCCTCGACGACCCGGACTGGGCGGTCCGGGTCCGGGCCGCGGAGGGTCTGGCCGGGCGCGGCGGGCTCGACGATCCGGCCCCCGCGATTCGGTCGGCCCCGTTGCCGCCGCCGCTCGAGACCTACGACTCACCCGAGTTCCTGCGCCCGTCGGTGTCGCCGCACGTGTTCCTCGATACCGGCCGGGGGACCATCCAGATCGAGCTGGCGGTCAACGACGCGCCGCTGACCTGCGGGCACTTCATGCGCCTCGCCCGGTCCGGCTTCTACGACGGGGCGCCCGTGGATCGGGTGGTGGCCGGCCGGGCCTTGCGCGCGGGCGGTCCCCGCCGCGACGGGGCGCCCGTGGATCGGGTGGTGGCCGGCTGGGCCGTGCACGCGGGCAGCCGCGGCGAAGGGGGGCCGCGGCGCCGCATTCGCGCCGAGCTCGGCCCGTCCCCCTACCTGCGGGGGACCGTCGGAATGACCCGCGACGGGGCCGGCCGGTTCTTCATCACGACGTCCCCGCAGCCCCCCCTCGCGGGCCGGCACACCGTGTTCGGCGCCGTGATCGGGGGCATGGACGTCGTCGACCGGTTGCAGCGCGGCGACGTCATCCGGTCGGTGCGCGTCTGGGACGGCCGGACGCCGTTCTAGTGCAGTGCCCGCGGTCCGGCGTTCACCGGTCGGGCGTGTTCCGGGGGCGGCCGAGAAGGGATTTCCGCTTGTCCGCGTGCGCGTCTGGGGCGGTCGGACGCCGTTCTAGTGCGGCGCCCGCGGTCCGGCGTTCACCGGTCGGGCGTGTTCCGGGGGCGGCCGAGAAGGGACTTCCGCTTGTCCGCGTGCCGCTCCATCGCCAGATCGATCAGCCGATCCAGCAACGCCGCGAAGCTGACGCCGGTGGCGGCCCAGAGTTTCGTGAACATGCTGATGGTCGTGAACCCCGGGTGGGTGTTGATCTCGTTCACGAACAGGCGGCCGCCGGGGTCGAGGAGGAAGTCCACCCGGGCCATGCCCGCGCAGTCGATGGCGCGAAACGCCGCGATCGCGACACGGCGGACCTCTTCGGTCTCGTGCGGGGCGAGCTTTGCGGGGACGATGGTCCGCGACCGGTCGTCCAGATACTTCGCGTCGTAGTCGTAGAAGTCGCCCGACGGCACGATCTCCCCGGGCACGGACGCTTCGGGATGGTCGTTGCCGAGCACCGCGCACTCGATCTCGCGGCACGGGGCCACGCCCTCCTCGACGATGATCTTCCGGTCGAACTCCGCCGCGAGGTCGATTCCCGCCGACAGCGACGCGTCGTCGTCGACGCGCGAGATTCCCACGCTGGAGCCGAGATTGGCCGGCTTGACGAACAGGGGAAACCGAAGCCGCCCGGCGAGGTCGCCGATGAGTCCCGCGCGGCCGGTGCGCCAGGCGCGGCGCAGCACGGTGGCGTGCTTCACGATCGGCAGGCCGGCGGCGGCGAACAGCGCCTTCATCACCGCCTTGTCCATTCCCGCGGCGGACCCGACCACCCCGGCCCCCACGTAGGGGATGTCGGCGAGCTCCAGCAGTCCCTGCAACGTGCCGTCCTCGCCATAGGGTCCGTGCACGATCGGGAAGACGGCGTCGAGGCTCAACGTGCCGGTCGGCATCTGCCCGCCGTCGTGCGGGCCCGCGCCGCGGCTGACCACCATCAGCGTCTCGTCGCCGGGGCGGGCGATGGGATGGACTTCCCGGCCGTCGCGCACGGTGTGCGGTCTCGTCGTCCGGGCCTGCGTTATCGTCTGCGCCGCCGACTCGACGGCGGGGGCGTGGTCGGCCACCGACCAGCGCCCGTCACGGGAGATGCGGATGGGCACGGGGTCGTAGCGCGCCCGGTCGAGGTTGGCGAAGATGGCGGCGGCGGAAGCCAGCGACACTTCGTGCTCGCCCGAGCGGCCGCCGTAGACCACGCCGAGGCGAAGCCGTTTCACTGCTGCGGACTCCCAGTCCGGAATGGCACCGTCAAACCGGCTTAGTATACGGCAGCGCCGGGAGCCATGGAGCGATGCCGCAATCCGATACCCGCTTCTCGTTTCGGGTGACCCACCGAGATCGGGGGGCGCGCGCGGGTGAGATCGGTACCCCGCACGGAATCATCCGGACGCCGGCGTTCGCGCCGGTGGGCACGCGGGGGGCCGTCAAGGGATTGACGCACCGCGACGTCATCGGCCTCGGAGCGCAGCTCGTCCTCGCCAACACCTACCACTTGCATCTGCGTCCCGGCGCCCGGCTCGTGGCGCGGGCCGGCGGTCTGCACCGTTTCATCGGTTGGGACCGGCCGATCCTGACCGACAGCGGGGGCTACCAGGTGTTCAGCCTCGGCGCCCGCCGGGAGATCGACGAGGACGGCGTCTGGTTCCGGTCGCATCTCGACGGCAGCCGGCAGCGGCTGACCCCCGAGGGCGCCACCGACATCCAGGCCCGGCTCGGGTCCGATATCGCCATGGCGTTCGACGAGTGCGCGAGCTACCCGGTGTCCGAGGCGCAGGCCGCCGCCTCGATGCGGCGGACGCTGCGCTGGGCCCGCCGGTGCCGCGCCCGTTTTCTCGAGATCGGCGGCGACCCCGCGAGCCTCCAGGGCGAGGTGACCAACCCGGGCCAGGTGCAGTTCGGCATCGTGCAGGGGGGCGTCTACGATCGCCTCCGGGCGTGCAGCGCGCGGGAGACGGTGGCCCTCGGGTTCGAGGGGTACGCCATCGGCGGCCTGAGCGTGGGCGAGCCCGTGGACGTCATGTACGAGGTGGCGGCGGGCACCGCGGCGCGGTTGCCGGACGACCGGGTGCGGTATCTGATGGGGACGGGGATGCCGGACGATCTCGTCGAATGCGTGGCCGCTGGCATCGACCTTTTCGATTGCGTGCTGCCGACCCGCAACGCCCGCAACGGCCAGCTCCTGACGCGCGGGGGACCCCTGTCCATCAAGCAGGCGAGGTTCGCGGAGGATGCGCGCCCCCCCGATCCCGGGTGCGCCTGCTATACCTGCCGGCGGTACTCCCGGGCCTATCTGCGCTATCTGCACGTCGCCGGCGAGATGGCCGGGAGGACCCTTAACACACTGCATAACCTGCACTTCTACCTTGACACGATGCGCCGAATGAGAGAAGCTATAGCGTTTGGCACGTTCGATTCGTTCCGACGACGCTTTCAGGAGACTTTTTCTCGTCGCCCCCGTTCTTAGCCGAGTCGCAGGGTGGAGCGACGGTCACGCAGCCTAGGAGTCTGCGCCGTAGAACGATTTTGGGCACGATTAGGCCCTGTATTATAGTAGTCGTAGACCTTCAACCCCACTATATGTGGGGGCTGATTTTCCTGCGGCGCAGACTCCTAGGCCGTCCGATGATTTCGATGCTGAGGGTTCCCAGCGTAGTCGCGAATCCGCGCGCGCCGGCAACTCTGCCCCCCCATGGCGGCGGCGCACCGCGACGCGGGGCCGGCGAGGGTGAGCCAAGGTGAGGAAGCCAGGGTGAGCGGGTCCAGGGTGAGTGAATCAAGGTGACAAGGTGAAGAGTACCGATGCTTGAATCCGGTCTGCCGACGCTGTTCGCCCAGGCGACGCAGGGCGCCCCCTCGGTGTTGGTGCAGTTCCTGCCGTTCGCGCTGATACTCGCCATCTTCTACTTCGTCATCCTGCTGCCCATGCGGCGGCGCCAGAAGAAGGTGCAGGAGTTCCGCGCCGCCCTGAAGGTGGGCGACCGGGTGATCACCACGAGCGGCATCTACGGCTCGATCACGAAGCTGAACGATCGGTCGGTGCAGCTCCAGGTGGCCGACAAGGTGCGTATCGAAATGTCGCGGTCGGCGGTCGGGGGCTATCAGGGGCAGGATCCGGTGGTCGAGGATTCGGGGTCGATGTAGCGCGCGGTGTTGACCGGGCCGGGCGTCTGCGCCGTAGAACGGGGCGGACTCCTGGAGGGTTGGTTGGGCGGCCGTCGGAGCCGCCGGCGACGATTTTCCGGGCCCGGCGACCGTGGCGGATTTCCACGTCGCACCGAGACCGGCGGGCGGCAGGTGTGGCGGGGGAGCAGACGACAAGGCGGATCAAGTCATGAGGAAGAACCTGCGCTGGAAGGTGTTGACCATCATCGCGGTCGCGGCCGCGGCCGGGTTCGCCGTCTATCCGCCCGAGGACCAGGTGCGGCTCGGCCTCGACCTCCGCGGCGGCGTCCATCTCGTGTTGCGGGTCCAGACCGACGACGCGCTGCGGGTGGAGACCGAGACCAGCGCCGGGCAGTTGAGCGAGGAGGTCGGCCTCGCCGGCATCACCCTGCTCTCGGCCGGCGCCACCAGCCCCACCGAGTTCCGGGTGGAGGGCGTGCCCGCGGAGCGGGACCAGGAGTTTCGTCGAACCGCGGACGAGTTGCTGCAGGTGAGCTACGACCGCGAGTCCGGCGCCGGGGGCGCCTATACCTTCCGCATGCAGCCGGGCGTCGAGCGTTCGCTCCGCGAAGAATCGGTGCGTCAGGCTTTGCAGACGATCGAGCGCCGGGTGAACGAGCTGGGCGTCGCCGAGCCGATTGTCGCCCCCTACGGTGTGGCCGGCGACCAGATCCTCGTGCAGTTGCCGGGTGTCGAGGATGTGGCGGGGGCGAAGGAAATCATCCGCTCGACCGGCCTTCTCGAGCTGAAGCTGGTCGAGGACGGTCCCGCGATTTCGCGCGAGCTGCTGCTGCAGGCGCGAAACGGCATCGTGCCGCCGGACATGGAGGTCGTGTCGGGGGCCGACGAGTCGCTCGGGGCCACCGCCGGCTCGACCGTCTACTACCTCGTGCGGCAGGTGGCGCCGGTGACGGGGCGCGATCTGCGCAACGCCCGGCCCACCATCGACGAGTTCAACCAGCCCGCCATCAGTTTCTCGTTCAACCGGGAGGGGGCCCGCAAGTTCGGCAACTTCACCGGGAGCAACGTGGGCCGCAACCTGGCGATCATCCTCGACAGCCGCGTGTACTCGGCCCCGGTGATCCAGGAGCGCATCGCCGACGAGGGCCGCATCACCGGCACCTTCACGAGCGGGGAGGCATCCGATCTCGCGTTGATCCTGCGGTCGGGGGCCCTGCCCGCCTCCCTGACGTATCTCGAGGAGCGGACGGTGGGACCGACCCTGGGGGCCGATTCGATTCGCGCCGGGGTCACCGCGTCGATCTCCGGGCTCATCGCGGTCGCGCTGTTCATGCTCGCCTACTACCGGCTGTCGGGCATCAACGCCATCGTCGCGGTCGGCATGAACCTGCTGATCCTGCTGGGCTGCATGGCCTACATCGGCGCCGTGCTCACCCTGCCGGGCATCGCCGGGTTCATCCTCACCATCGGCATGGGGGTCGATTCCAACGTGCTGATCTTCGAGCGCATCAAGGAGGAGCTGGGCTCCGCCAAGGGGGTCCGGGCGGCCGTCTCGGCCGGGTTCGACCGCGTGTTCCTGACCATTCTCGACACCCACATCGCGTCGCTGATCGCCGCCGCCTTCCTGTTCCAGTTCGGTTCGGGACCGATCAAGGGGTTCGCGACGACCCTGTTCTTCGGTCTCGTGTCGAACGTGTTCACCGCGGTGTTCGTGTCGCGTACCATCTTCGAGGCGGTGCTCACGCGCCGCCGGGAAGCCTCGTTGAGCATCTGACTGCCCGAAGCCCGCTCCGCCCGGCCTGAAGACATCGCCGTCCGCCGGCGCGGCGGCGGCATGACCATCCAGGACACAACGCGCGTATGCCGATCTTCAAGAATCCGAACTTCGACTTTCTCAAGTGGCGCTGGCCCGCCGTGGGCCTCTCGTGCCTGATCATCTTCGCGGGCGCGGTGGCGGTGGTGCTGCAGGGGGGGGTGTCCCTCGGCATCGACTTCTCGGGCGGCACCAGCGTCATCGTGCAGTTCGACGATCCGGTCACCGAGGATGCGGTGCGCGACGCGGTGGGCGGGGCGGTCGGCGAGAGCGTCGTCCAGCAGTACGGCGACGCCGAGGCCAACGAGATCATGATCCGTCTGCCGCAGAGCGGCCCCGAAGTAGGCACGAGCCTGGAAGAGGGGGCGAACGCGGTCGTCGCGGCCCTGGAGCAGAGCGCGATCGGCGGCTTCACGGTCATCGGGCAGGAGCTCGTCGGCCCCGTCATCGGGGAGGAACTCCAGCGCCGCGGGGCCAACGCCTTCGTCTTCGCGATGCTCGGCATCCTGGTCTACGTCGCCCTCCGCTTCCGGTTCAGCTTCGCGGTCGGCGCCATCATCGCCGTCGTGCACGACATCCTGGTAACCCTGTCGCTGCTGACGTTCTTCGGCTTCGACCTGTCCCTGAACGTCGTGGCGGCCATGCTGACCATCACCGGCTACTCGGTGAACGACTCGATCGTCGTGTTCGACCGGGTGCGCGAGAACCTGCGGCGCATGCGGCGGGACGCGTTCGACAAGCTCGTCAACACCAGCATCAACCAGACCCTGAGCCGCACCGTCATCACGTCCGGCACCACCGCCTTCGCGGTCCTTGCCCTGTTCGTCTTCGGCGGCGAGGTGTTGCGCGGTTTCGCCTTCACGATGTTCGTCGGCGTGATCAGCGGCACCTACTCCACGATCTTCATCGCGGCCGCCGCGGCCATCGTGATCAGCGAGCGGCGGTCCGCGAGGCGCATCCAGGCGGCGCCGGCCCCCGGGGCCTCGAAGCCGAACCGGCGCAGCCGGAAGACGAAAGCCCGCGCCTGATGGCGGCTGAGGCCATGTCCGCCGCCGGTCTCGACGCCGCGTGACCAGCGCCCAGGCCGTGTGGCTCGGAATCGTGCAGGGATTGACCGAGTTCCTCCCGATATCCAGCTCCGCGCATCTCATTCTGGTTCGCGAGCTGTTCGGCTGGGACGCGGGGCCGGCCGAGGTCCCTTTCGATGTGGCCTGCCATCTCGGTACGCTGCTCGCGGTGCTCGTCTACTTTCGCCGCGACGTCGTCGAGCTCGCGGCGGCCGCTCCCGGCGCCCTCGGCGGCCGCCCCGGCGAGACCGCCCGCACCGGACGCCTGATTCTGCTTGCGACCGCCCCGATGGTTCCCGCGGGCCTGTTCCTTTCCGGGCAGATCGAGGGCCTGCGCGCGCCCGCGGTGGTGGCGGCGGCGTTGGCCGCGGGCGCGGCGGCGATGCTCTGGGTGGACCGGGGCGGGCCGCGCACCCGGCGCGCCGCGTCGCTGTCCGCGGTCGAAGCGATCGTCCTCGGCTGCGCGCAGGCCGCCGCGCTCGTGCCCGGCGTTTCGCGGTCGGGCGCGATCATCACGGTGGCGCTGCTGCGGGGGCTGTCCCGGGCCGAGGCGGCGCGGTTCGCCTTTCTCGCCGGCATTCCGGCGATTGCCGGCGGCGGCGCGCAGGCGTCCCGGATGCTCGGGGGCGACGCTCTCGCCGCGCACGGTCCGGTCCTGCTCGCCGGGTTCGTCACCTCCGGGGTCGTCGGCTATCTGGCGGTGGCCGGGTTGCTCCGCTATCTCGCCCGGCACTCGCTCGCCGCCTTCGCCTGGTACCGGCTCGCGGTGGCGGCGCTGCTGGCCATCGGATTGTCCTGGGGATGGTAGAGCGGGCGCCAGGAGTTTCGCGCCGGCGAAACTCTTGGCGCGGCCGTCAGCCGCCCGTGGCGAACCCCGCGTCGCCCCGAGAGCGGCGAGGGCGCCGGCGCGCTGAAGAGCGCCCGCGGGCAAAGAACGCCCGTGCCTGACCAAGCGTGGGGGAGGGCGCCTATCGGGGATGGGCAACCGACGAACAACGCAGTCAGACGGGATGCATCGCCGCTCGAAGGCACCGGGGACTGTCGCCACGGCGTGTCCGGCCGCGCGGCCGGCTTGACAGCGGCACGGTCGGCTGCTAGCTTTTCGCGTCCCCCGAACGGCCGCTCCGTCGGCGGCAGTGGATTTCGGGGCGCGTCACCCGCCGCGTCGGGTGGGGCCGCCCCCCGCGTTGGATTCGCCCGCAGGCTGGAAGGTACGAAACTCCAAGGTCAAGATGGACAACTCACTCTACGTGCTCCTCGGGGTCGGCGCGCCGGTTGCCGCCGCCCTCTTCGCGCTCTCCCTGATCCGCACCATCAACGCCCACGATGCCGGCACCGAGCGCATGCAGCAGATCGCGGCGCTGATCCGCCGCGGCGCGATGGCTTTCCTGCGGACCGAGTACAGCGTCCTGGCGGTGTTCGTCGTCGTCATGTTCGGCGTTCTCGTCTTGTTCCTGCCGGGCAACGCCTTCCTCGTCGGCGTCAGCTTTCTCGTCGGTGCGCTCCTGTCCGCGACCGCGGGGTGGATCGGTATGCGCACCGCCACCGGCGCCGCGGTGCGGACCACCGCGGCGGCCCGGACCAGTCTCGCCGGCGCCCTGCGCGTGGCGTTCTCGAGCGGGGCGGTCATGGGCCTGACCGTGGTCGCGCTCGGCACCCTGGGCATCGCCCTCCTGTACTGGCTGTACGGCGGCCTCGACGGCCGGGGGCCGTCCGCCGTCGGGTCGCTGCTCGGGATGTCGCTCGGGGCGTCGTCCATCGCGCTGTTCGCGCGGGTCGGCGGGGGCATCTTCACCAAGGCGGCGGACGTCGCCGGCGATCTGTCCGGCAAGGTCGAGGCGGGCATTCCCGAGGACGATCCCCGCAACCCCGCGACCATCGCCGACAGCGTGGGCGACAACGTCGGGGACGTGGCGGGCATGGGGGCCGACCTGTTCGAGTCCTACGTGGGCAGCATCATCTCCGCGGTGGCGCTGGCGTGGGCCCTCACCGCGGCCACCGCGTCCGATCTGTGGGGCGTCGGCGAGAGCGGCTTCCTCGCCCTGCAGGCCGACCTCGCGGTGTTCCCCGTGCTGCTGGCCGGCATCGGCATCGTCGCCTCGATCCTCGGGACGTTCACGGTGCGGACCGACGACGAGAGCAAGGTGCAGGGGGCGCTGCTCCGCGGACTCGTCGTGGCGTCGATCATCGTCATCATCGGCGCCGCGGTCCTGATCAACGCCACCACCGTCCCCTGGGCGGTCATGGGTTGCGTGGTGTTCGGGGTCGTGGCGGGGGTGGTCATCGGGAAGCTCACCGAGTACTACACCGGCAAGGACAAGCCGCCGGCCGGCCACATCGCCCAGCAGTCGGAGACCGGCCCGGCCACCAACATCATCGCGGGCCTCGGCGTCGGCATGATGTCGTGCGGCTACCCGGTGCTCGTCGTCTGCTTCGCCATCTTCTTCAGCTACCAGCTCGGCGAGCTCTACGGCATCGCCATCGCCGCCGTCGGCATGCTGTCGACGCTCGGGATCAGCCTCGGGGTGGACGCCTACGGGCCGGTCGCGGACAACGCCGGGGGCATCGCCGAGATGAGCCGGTGCGAGCCGTACGTGCGCGACCGCACCGACGCCCTCGACGCGGTGGGCAACACCACCGCGGCGATGGGCAAGGGCTTCGCCATCGGGTCCGCCGCCCTCACCGCCCTCGCCCTGTTCTCGACGTTCCAGGCGACGGCGGCCGACAACGTGGCCCGGGCCGGCGGGGCCGGCGCGTTCGATCCGCGGCACCTGAGCCTCGAGCTGACGAACCCCAACGTGCTGATCGGCATGTTCATCGGCGGCATGCTGCCGTTCATCTTCTCGGCGATGACGATGAACGCGGTGGGCCGGTCGGCGAACGAGATGATCGAGGAGGTCCGGCGGCAGTTCCGCAGCATCCCCGGGCTGATCGAAGGGAACGCCGAGCCGGACTCGGCGCGGTGCGTGGCCATCTCCACCCGTTCGGCCATCAAGGAGATGATTCTCCCCGGCCTCCTCGCGGTGACCGCGCCGGTGGCGACCGGTTTCGTGCTCGGGGTGGCCGGCCTCGGCGGGTTGCTCGGCGGCGCGCTCGTGACCGGCGTCCTGATGGCCCTGATGATGGCCAACGCGGGCGGCGTGTGGGACAACGCGAAGAAGCTGATCGAGGAGGGCCACCACGGGGGCAAGGGCTCGGAGCCGCACAAGGCGGCCGTCATCGGCGACACCGTGGGCGATCCGTTCAAGGATACGGCGGGGCCGAGCCTCAACATCCTCATCAAGCTGATGACCATCGTCGCCGTCATTTTCGTGCCGCTCGTCGTCGCGTGGATGCGTTAGTTTGGAGGGAGTCGCGTCAGCGAAGCGCTCCCGACGCGGCCGCGGGTCGCGCAGTTGGGTTGACACCGTTTCGGTGTCTGCGTATAATGCGCGCTTCTCATTGTGGAGCGATCACCCCCAAGGGGGGGGCGCAGGAGGTTGCCTGTGGCTGCAGGTCAGATGTTCGGTGAAATCGCGAATCCGTCGATCAAGATCGGTGCCCAGAAGTGGTATACGGTGCCGGTCTCGATCCTCGCGCACGTGGTGGCGATCGCCGCCGTGTTGATCGTGCCGTTGCTGGCGGCGGAGGCACTGCCGCAGGTGCCGTCGATGATGGCGTTCGTGGCGGCGCCGCCCCCGCCGCCCCCGCCGCCCCCGCCGCCCCCGCCGCCGGCCGCACAGGCGGTGGAAGCGCCGGTCGTCGACGTGAACCCCAACGCCGCACCGATCGAGGCCCCGGCGCAGATTGCCCCGGAGACCGGCTTCGACCTGTCCAGCGTGCAGGGCGTCGAAGGGGGCATCGCCGGCGGCGTCGTGGGCGGCATCGTCGGCGGGCTGCTGCAGGCCCCGCCCCCGCCGCCCCCGCCGCCCGAGCCGGTCCGCGTCGGCGGCAACATCCAGGCGCCGACGAAGGTGACCAACGTCGATCCGCGGTATCCCCCGGTCGCGCAGGCCGCACGGGTCCAGGGCATCGTCATTCTCGAGGCGGTCATCGCCGGCGACGGTCGGGTGACCGACGTGAAGGTGCTGCGTTCGGTGCCGCTGCTCGACGAGGCGGCCATCGAGGCGGTCCGGCAGTGGACGTACACGCCGACGTTGCTCAACGGCGTGGCGGTTCCCGTCATCATGACGGTCACGGTGAACTTCCAGTTGCGGTAGCGCGGCGCTCGTAGGACGGGTCATGTGGGCGGCGGCGCGCCGACAGCCGGCGCGCCGCGGCTCGACGAATTGAAACGCAGGTAGGAGGCACAATGGATCTTCTGGAACTCTGGGAACAGATGGGTTTGGCCGTCAAGACCCTCATGCTGGTGCTGGCGCTGATGTCGATGTGGTCGATGGGCGTCTTCTTCGAGCGGCTGTTCACCTTCACGCAGGCCGGCAAGCAGTCGAAGGCCTTCGCGCCGCAGGTGGCCAAGCACCTGAAGGACAGTCATCTGAAGGACGCCATCGCCGTCTCGCAGTCCAAGAACTACAAGTACAGCCATCTCGGAAAAGTCGTTCTGGCCGGCCTGCAGGAGTACCAGTTCCAGAAGGACGCCGGGGTCGATCTGAACCGCGACGATCTGATCGACAGCGTGCGCCGGGCCATCCAGCGCGCCGCCGCCCTGACCGCGGCCGACCTCAAGAAGGGCATGGGGGGGCTGGCGACCATCGGGGCGACCGCCGTGTTCGTCGGCCTGCTCGCGACCACCCTCGGCGTCATCAACGCGTTCCAGGGCATCGCGGCCACCGGGTCGGGCGGTCTGGGCGCGGTGTCCGCCGGTATCGCGGAAGCGCTCGTCGGAACCGCGGTCGGGCTGTTCGTGGCGATCCCCGCAGTGTGGTTCTACAACTACCTCACAGGGCGCATCGAGTTCTTCAACGTCGAGATGGACAACTCGTCGTCCGAGCTCGTCGACTACTTCATCAAGAATGCCGACTAGGGGATGCGGTAACCGTACCGAGGGCCGGACACGACCGCGCGGCGCGCGGTCGTGTCCGGTCATCCGGTGACACCCGAGCGGACCGAGGAGATCACCCATGGGAATGCAAGTAGGCGAAAAATCGGGTGCGATGAATTCGGAGATCAACATCACGCCGCTGGCCGACGTGATGTTGGTGCTGCTGATCATCGTCATGCTGATCGCGCCCCTGTTGCAGAAGGGCGTCGACGTGACCCTGCCCGAAGCCGCGAACACGACGGACAAGCCCGAGAACGACACGCAAACGGTCCTCGCGGTGACCGCGGACGGCCGCTTCTACGTCGACAGCACCCAGACCACCGAGCAGGAACTGCTGACGACGGTGCAGAGCGTGCTGGAGCGGAAGTTCGAGCAAATCGTGCTGATCAAGGCCGATCAGGACGCCCAGTACGCCGATGTCATGTCTGTGCTCGACCGTCTGCAGCGCGCCGGCATCGAGGACATCGGCCTGATTACCGAACGGAAGGTGGGCAGCGGCGGGGGCTCTGCCGGAGGAGGCGAGTAGTCCATGGCCAAGAAGCATCACGGCGCGGAGACGGTCGTCTCGGCCGAGCAGCCGCACTCCAACGCGGACATCAACATCACGCCGTTTATCGATGTGCTGCTCGTGCTGATCGTCATCTTCCTGGCGGCGCTGCCCCTGTCCCAGCGGGGACTCGACATCAATCTCCCGCTCGAGACCCAGGGCTCGACCGAGGCGGCGGCGGACTCCAGCCAGATCGTGCTGCAGTACACGGCTGACCGCGTGATTTCCGTGAACCAGCAGCCGGTGCCGATTCAGCGGCTCGAGTCGGAGCTCCGCGGCATCTTCGAGCAGCGCCGCGAGAAGACGATGTTCATCGCCGGGGCCGGCAACCTGCGCTATGGCGAGATCATCGAGGTGATCGACGCGGCCAAAGGTGCCGGAGTCACCAAGGTGGGCATCGTCACCGAGGCTATGCGCAGGGCCGGCGGGGCCGACGCGCTGTAGAAGACCGATTACCGCAGTTCCGTTGTTCGGAAGTCGAGGCGCGGCATGTGCGAGCATGCCGCGCCTATTGCGTACGGGAGGCGGCCGGCGGCCCCGGAGAGCCGCCGGCGCGAATCGGCAAGCGACCCGCGGACCCGGACCCTTGACTTGGCGCTTTTGACGCCACTATACTGATCCGCCTTTCGTGGGCTTCGACACGTTCCGGCCTGACATGGGACGCGCCTGAAGGCCTGCGGCCGGATATCCGTTTCCGAACCGGAGCAAGAACCCGGCAGTCGGCGTCTAATCGTTGAAGACAGCGCCCGGCATTGACGACTGCGCCCACCAGATTCGGCGCAGGGAGACGTCACGACCGAACGGTGATTGAAGGGGACCGTCATGCACATCCGATCGCTCGCCATCAGACTCGCTCTCGTTACCCTCGTGGCTCTATCGACGACATCCTGTTACATGTTGGACCAGCTCCGCGCGTTGCGGGTCATCAAGGATGCGCACACGCAGTATCAACGGGCCGACTACGAGGCCGCCGCGGAGCTGTACGAGGAAGTCCTGGCCAACGACCCCAACCTCGTCGAGGCCTACTTCTATCTGGCCAACAGCTACGACCAGCAGTTCCGGCCGGCCTTGCGGGGCGAGCCGGAGAACGATCGGATGCTCGATCTCGCTATCGAGAACTACATCCTGTCGGCCGAACGTCAGACCTACCTGGAGCTCCAGACGCTGTCGCTGCAATATCTGGTGGCCGCCTACGGTCCCGACAAGGCCAACGATCCGGCCTCCTCGGAGCCGGTGCTGCAGACGATGATAGAGACCGATCCAGAGAATCCGGAGAACTACTACGCCCTGGCCAGGCTCTACGAGGACTCGGGGCTCTACACCGAGGCCGAGGAAGTGCTGCTGCAGGTCACGACGGAGCGGTCCGAGGATCCCACCGCGTATCTGCAGTTGGCGGGGTTCTACCGGCGCAACGAACAGTTCGAACAGACGATCGAGGCGGTTCGCCGTCGCGCCGAGCTCGAGCCCGACAACCCGGAGGCGTACTACACCATCTCTACCTACTACTGGGAGAAGGCGTTCCGCGATTTCACGCTGGACGACGACCAGGAGATGGAGTACGTCACGCTCGGCATCGCCGAAGCGGACAAGGCCCTCGAACTGAATCCCGACTATATCGAGGCCCTGACCTACAAGAACATCCTGCTGCGAATGCAGGCCAACCTCACGAGCAACGTCCGCGAACGGCGGGATCTGATCGATTTGGCGGACGAGCTGCGTGACCGCGCCCAGGAGCTGCAGGATCTGCGGAGCGGCGCCGCCGGCGGCAACTAGACCGCCGGGCCGGGATCTCGGCTTCCACCCTCCGGGCCGGGTGCGGTCTTCCTGGGAAGACCGCACCCGGCTTCGTCATGTACGGGGTCGCCCCGGAGTTTCTCGATGATCAGCTTCGACACCCTGATCGACAAGGCCCGCGCCTCCAACCCGAACGCGGACACCGACCTGCTCCGCCGCGCCTACGACTTCTCCGCGGCCGAGCACGCCGGCCAGAAGCGGCGGTCCGGCGAGCCCTACCTGATCCACCCCCTCGAAGTCGCCTCCCTGGTCGCGGACATGCGGCTCGACGACGTGGCGATTGCCGCGGGGCTGCTCCACGACGTCGTCGAGGACACGCTGACCACGATTGAGCGCGTGCGCGAGCTGTTCGGAACGGACGTCGCCCACGTCGTGGAAGGGGTGACCAAGATCAGCTCGATCTCCTTTTCCTCGAGCGAGGAGCGGCAGGCGGAGAACTTCCGCAAGATGCTGCTCGCCATGGTCGACGACATCCGCGTCATCCTCGTGAAGCTCGCCGACCGGCTCCACAACATGCGCACGCTCGATCACCTGGCGGAGGCGCGCCGCCTGATCATCGCGCAGGAGACCCTCGACATCTACGCCCCCATCGCCCACCGGCTGGGCATGAAGAAGGTCAAGGACGAGCTGCAGGATCTGGCGTTCAGGCACCTCGATCCCAGGAGCTACGAGACGACGCGGGCCTGGGTGGAGCGGCGCCGGAAGGCCACCCGGCGGGCCGTCCAGGGGTTGCGCGAGACCATTGAGCGGACGCTGGCCGAGCACCGCATCCCGTTCGACCGTATCGAGTCGCGCATCAAGCGGCTCTACGGCATTCATCAGAAGATGAAACGGCAGCGCATCCCTCTGGAGCAGGTCTACGACCTCATCGCGCTCCGGGTCATCACCACGTCGGTCCGGGACTGCTACGCGGTGCTCGGCGTCATCCACCAGACCTGGTCGCCGGTGCCGGGCCGGTTCAAGGACTTCATCGCGATGCCCCAGGCGAACCGGTACCAGTCGCTGCACACCTCCGTCGTCAGCGATCGGGGAGTCCCGTTCGAGGTGCAGATCCGGACCGAGGCGATGCACGCGGTGGCCGAAAACGGCATCGCCGCGCACTGGAAGTACAAGGAGGGGCGGATCGGGGTGAACCCGGACGAGCAGCACTTCGCCTGGCTGCGGCAGTTGCTCGAGTTTCAGCAGGAGCTGCGCGATCCGGGAGAGTTCATCCAGAACCTGAAGATCAACCTCTACCCCGACGAGGTCTACACGTTCACCCCCAAGGGCGAGGTCAAGGCGCTGCCGCGGGGCGCCACGCCGATCGACTTCGCCTACAGCATCCATACCGACGTCGGTCACCAGTGCGTGGGGGCGCGGGTGAACGGCCGGATGGTGCCCGTGCGCACGCGGCTCGCGAGCGGCGACATCGTCGAGGTGGTGACCGCGCCCGGACACACCCCGAGCCGCGACTGGCTCAACATCGTCGTCACCCCCCGCGCCCGCAACAAGATCAAGCACTTCATCCATGCGGAGGAGAAGCTGCGCGCCGTCGAGCTGGGCCGGAAGCTCTTCGACAAGGAGCTGCGGCGGTTCAACCTGAGCGCGAAGTCGGTGCTGGCGCCGGAGTCCGTCAGCCGGGTGGCGGCGGAGTTCGGATCGCAGCGGAGCGACGATCTGTTCGCGGCCGTCGGCTACGGCAAGGTGCCGGCGCGGTCCGTGCTCGACAAGCTCGTGCCGCGGGAGCTGGAGGAGTCCGCCGCCTCGTCGATCGGTACGGTCGTCCGCAGGGTGCTGCGTTCCGGCGGGGACAAGGTCAAGGTTCGCGGGTTCGACGACTTGTTGGTCTTCCGCGCCCGGTGCTGCAACCCGATACGGGGAGAGAAGATCGTCGGCTACGTGACGCGGGGCAAGGGGGTCTCGGTGCACGCGGCCCGATGTCCCAACGTGCTCAATCTCCTGTACGACCCCGAGCGGCGGATCGACGTGATTTGGGACAAGAAGGCCGACGAGAACGGCTTCGTGGTCCAGCTCGGGATCCAGGTGGAGGACCGGCAGGGGATTCTGGCCGATGTCACGTCGAAGATCGCCGGGCTCAGGACCAACGTCCTCAAAATCGAGGCGACCACCACCGATCATCACGGACGGATCAGCGTCACCGTCGAGATCACCGACATGAAGCATCTGCAGCGCATCATCAAGGTGATCCGCGGCGTCTCGGGCGTGCTCGAGGTCGAGCGGATGATGCGCCAGGGGTAACGACGGCGATGATTTCCGGGGCAGGCGTCCGCTGGCGTGGAACGGCGCGGATTCCTGGCGGGTTGGTCGGGCGGTGAGCGGAGCCGTAGGCGACGCTCTCCGGGGCAGGAATCTGCGGTGTGGAACGGCGCGGATTCCTGGCGGGTTGGTCGGGCGGTGAGCGGAGCCGCAGGCGACGCTCTCCGGGCTAGGCGTAGCGGGCCGGCGTTGCTCCCAGATCGGCGATCGCGTCGATCTCGACCTCGACCCCTTTGGGCAGCGCCGCGACCTGCACCGTCGCCCGGGCCGGCGCGGGGGCGTCGAAGTAGCTGCCGTAGACCTCGTTCACCTGGGAGAAGGCGCTCAGATCCGTCAGGAAGATGGTCGTGCGGACGACTTGGTCGAACCCCGCCCCGGCCGCGTCGAGGATGGCGCCGAGGCTCTGCATGACCCGGCGGGTCTGGGCGGCGACGTCGCCGTCGATGACCTCGCCGGTGGCCGGGTCAAGGGGAATCTGACCCGAGACGAACAGCAGCGACCCGGCCCGCACCGCCTGCGAATAGGGGCCGATGGCGGCCGGGGCGCCGTCGGTCTGGACGCCGTGGCGGGGCATCGGACTACGCCGCCTTGACGACCCGGTTCGACCGGAGGCAGCGGGTGCAGACGCGGATGCGCCGTACGCCCCCGTTGATCACCGCCTTGACCCGCTGGATGTTGGCTTCGAATCGCCGCCGCGTCACGTTGTGCGCGTGACTGACGTTCCGCCCGAAAGCCGGGCCTTTCCCACAGATGTCGCAACGCTTCGCCATAATGTCGATCCCGCTGTCACCAATCCGAACTTGGAATTATAGCAGACCCGTCAGGGAAAGATGACGAGCGGCTTGTCGGCCGCGTCGCCCGTCCGACCCGGTGTCCCGGCCGGGGGCGGTGACGACTGCACCATGCGGCTCACCAAGTCGAGATAGGCGCGGCCGCCGCCCCCGAGGGCCGATTCTGCGCCGGCCGCGGCGCGTTCGATGCGCCGCAGCACCTCGACCAGATCGCGTTTCCCGGCGTTCGGGCCGCCCGCCGCGGCCGGATCGTCGAGCAGCGGCTTGATCTCCCGCGACAGGCGTTCGGCCAGCGGTGAGGAGGCCCGGTGCTCGTAGATGATGCCCTTGCCCGCGGTGTCGTAGGTCTTGGCGAGGGTCTCGGCGGTCTCGCGCACCGTGCGATCGTCCACCGGTACCCCGCCCTTCCGGGCAATGCCGTGCAGCAGGTTCTGCACGAAGAAGAACAGCTTGTACTGGTGCGCCTGCAGCTCGGCCACGATCGGGAACAGAAAGCGGACGTCGCGTTCCCGTTGGCGTTGCACCGCCGCGGGGGGATGGCTCTGCGCCGACGCGAGATACCGGCAGTCGGAAGGGCATCGGATCTCCGTCTGCCGTTTCGTGGCGCAGCAGACGGTGCAGATCTCCCGCTGCAGCGCGGGACACGTTCGCCGCGGCCGGCGCCGCCGGCACAATGGACAGGTAGATGCGCTCATGAGTCGTAGGCCGGCCGCGTCCCGCCCCACCCGGGCGGAACGCCGGTTGCGGGGCCGGCACCGCCGTTGCCCGCCGTGGTTCCGTCCCCCGGCCTTCGGGCGCATTCTACTATTCCCCGCCGCTCCCCGTACTCCCGTCATGTCGATGCGATCCGGGGGGAGGCGGCCTTCGGGCGCATTCTGCTGTTTTCCTGAGCCCCGGCCGCTCGCGGCGCGCCCTGGGCCGCCTCTGGCCGTTCGCGGCGCGCCCCGGGCTTGGTCGCTCGCGGCGCGCCCCGGGCTTGGCTGCTCGCGGCGCGCCCCGGCCCTCGCGCTCGCGGCGCGTCTCCGACACCGGCGCATGCCGTGCGCTCCGCCGCCCCGGCGCTCACGGCGCGAGCCGGGTCGGCGGCCGTCCCGCCGCGCAGGTCGCCGGCCCCCGCCGCGCATCGGCCGTTCCCGCGTCCGGGCGCCGCCGGCGGCAGTGCCCCCGTTCGGTGACAATCCGTTCGATATTTGAAACTGTACGGGACGAACCGTCGTCTAAGGTTACGAACGGGGGGTGTCAATGGCGGCAGCAGTCCGTTGGAATCGGTGAACGCAGCTCAACGGGGCAGAGGGACTGCCCCTTCCGTCGTTCGATTCCAACTCACGTTGCTTCTTTTTCCGGGGTCAAGCCGGCCGTGTACCGGTTTTGAAATCTTGGCACTGAATTTGCGAAGGAAAACTATCCAGGCGTGAACGAACTCTGTCGGGGCTTGTCGCCGGCGCAACGGAGCAGCCGTGTTTGGAGGCATCGAGCTGTCACGATGCGTGCAACTCCAGCCAGGAGTCTGCGCCGTAAAACGGCGCGGATTCCTGGAGGGTTGGTTGGGCGGTGAGCGGAGCCGCAGGCGACGCTCTCCGGGCTAGGCTTGGGAGGGGCCGTAGAATGAATACGAATGCAGAGGGCATGTCCGAGATGCGCTTCGACGAGTTGCGCCGCATGCTCGAAGAACGCCGCGAGGAGCTCTCGGGCGCCGTGAAGCACAAGATTCGCGACGTGCGCGCCGATGCGACGCAGGCGGGGGGACACCGCCCGACCGACGCGAACGGGATGCCGGAAGCGGACATCCAGGGTGACATCGAGTTCGCCCTGCTGCAGATGAAGGCCGAGACGCTGGCGAAGATCACCGCCGCCCTCGAGCGGCTGGAAGAGGGCACCTACGGGTACTGCTACGAGTGCGGTCAGGAGATCGCCGGGCGGCGGCTGCGGGCGCTGCCGTTCGCGGAGCGTTGCCGGGACTGCGAGGAAGCGCACGAGTCCGAGTTGAACCGCGAGCGCATGCTCGAGTTCCGCAGCAAGGCGGTGTCGCTGTTCGGGGCGCCGTCGAGCTGATCGGATGGAGGCGTTCCTTCAGGGCGCTCGCCGGGGGCTGTCGAAAAAGGGAGCCCCCGGACGAGCGTCCGGGGGATGCGGGAGAATCGTACGATGAGCGACGAGTCCGAGCTCCTCGACGGGGCCGTTTCGGGCGGCGCCGGACCGGTGTCGATCCCGCCCGAGTTGCCGGTGTTGCCGTTGCGCGACACGGTGCTGTTTCCGAACTCCTTCATGCCCCTCGCGGTGGCCCGGGAGAGCTCCGTGCGGCTGATCGAGGAGGCGATCGCCGACAGCCGTCTCGTCGGGGTCTTCACCCAGCTCGAGCCGGGCACCGAAGAGCCGACCCAGGAGGAGCTGTACCCCATCGGGACCGCCACCCACATCCACAAGATGTTCAAGCTGCCGGACGGCACCCTGCGCCTCATCGTCCAGGGGCAGTCGCGCCTGCACCTGGAGGAGGTGCTGGCGACGAAGCCGTACATCCGGGCCCGGGTGAGGCAGGCCGACGAGGTCCTGCGCGAGACGGACCACCTCGCGATCGACGCCCTGCAACGCAACGTCAAGGGCAACTTCCAGCAGGTGGTCTCCCTGTCGCCGCTGCTGTCCGACGATCTGCAGGCGCTGGCCGGCAACTTCACCGAACCCGGCAAGCTGGCCGACTTCATCGCTTCGAGCCTGACCACCATCCAGACCTCGGTTCGGCAGCAGGTGCTCGGCACGCTCGACGTTCGCGAGCGGATGGAGCAACTGAACCGCATGCTGATCAAGGAGCTCGAGGTCCTCGAGCTGGGCTCCAAGATCCAGTCCGAGGTGCAGTCCGAGGTCGGCCGGAGCCAGCGCGAGTATCTGCTGCGCGAGCAGATGAAGGCGATTCAGAAGGAGCTGGGCGAAGGCGACGAGCACGCCAAGGAGATCGAGGAGCTCAGGGAGAAGATCGAGGCCGCGGGCATGCCCGAAGCGGTGCGGAAAGAGGCGCTGCGCGAGCTCGACCGGTTGTCGCGCATGCCCGTGGCGGCGGCCGAGTACACCGTGTCGCGGACCTACCTCGACTGGCTCGTGGTCCTGCCCTGGAACGCGCGGACCGACGAGGTCATCGATCTTCCGCGCACCCGGCAGGTGCTCGACGACGACCACAGCGGGCTGGAGAAGGCGAAGGACCGCATTCTCGAGTACCTCGCGGTGCGCAAGCTGAACCCGGGCATGAAGGGACCGATTCTCTGTTTCGTCGGCCCGCCGGGGGTCGGCAAGACCTCGTTGGCGAGGTCGATCGCGCGCTCGCTCGACCGCAAGTTCGTCCGCGTCTCGCTGGGGGGCATGCGCGACGAGGCGGAGATCCGCGGGCACCGCCGCACGTACATCGGCGCCCTGCCCGGACAGATCATCCAGGGGCTGCGCCGCGCCGAATCCAGGAACCCCGTCTTCATCCTCGACGAGATCGACAAGCTGGGGGCGGACTTCCGCGGCGACCCCTCGTCGGCGCTGCTCGAGGTGCTCGACCCCGAGCAGAACAACACGTTCCGCGATCACTACCTCGACGTGCCGTTCGATCTTTCCGAGGTGCTGTTCATCACCACCGCCAACATCCTGGACCCGATCGCCCCCCCGCTGCGCGACCGCATGGAGGTGCTCGAGCTGCCCGGCTATACCGAGGACGAGAAGCTGAAGATTGCCCGAGAGCACCTCGTCGGGCGGCAGATCGAGAACCACGGTCTGACGGCCGAGCAGATCGCCTTTTCCGACGAGGCCCTGCGGGCGGTCATCCACGGCTATACCCGCGAGGCCGGGGTGCGCAACCTCGATCGCGAGATCGGCGCGTTGTGCCGCAAGGTGGCGCGCCGCCACGCCGAGGGGGACGAGCAGCCGGTCGCGATCGTCCCCGACACCGTGACCGGGATGCTGGGGGCCCCCCGCTTCGAGGACGAAGAGGTGGCCGAGCGGACCCGCAACCCCGGCGTGGCCCTGGGGCTGGCGTGGACGCCGGCGGGCGGCGAGGTCCTGTTCGTCGAGGCGACCCGGATGCCCGGCAAGGGGACGCTGACCCTGACCGGGCACCTCGGGGACGTCATGAAGGAGTCGGCCCGCGCCGCCCTCTCCTGGTTCCGCGGCCAGACCGCCGCCTACGGCGTCGACCCCGGCTTCTACCAGGATGCCGAGATCCATCTTCACGTGCCGTCCGGCGCGATTCCCAAGGACGGGCCCTCGGCGGGGGTGACGATGGCGGCGGCGATGGCGTCGGAGCTCACCGGCCGGCCCGTGCGCGGTGACGTCGCGATGACCGGCGAGATCACCCTGTCGGGCCGCGTGCTGCCGGTCGGCGGCATCAAGGAGAAGGTGCTGGCGGCCCGCCGTCACGGAGTGACCGAGGTGCTCCTGCCGAAGCGGAACGAGAAGAACGTCAACGAGGACCTCAGCGAGGACCTCCGCCGCGACATGACCATCCGGCTCGTCTCCACCATCCAGGAGGTACTGGAGCTGGCTCTGCAGCCCCCGGCGGCCCGGCCCGCGGTGGCCGGGGCCGGCGACGAGGCGCCCGGCGTGCACGGCACCGTTCAGTAGGGGACGCTCACGAATCAGCTTGCCGTGGGGTCCGGCGCGCCGAGCTGCAGAAAGGCTGCGCCGCGATGCTGTTGGCGACCTCGTAGAGATCGCGGTCCCGACGGTGGGAGCTGCCGCTCCCGTGGGAGCCGGGGTACGGTCCCGCGGCATTTGCGGGAGGCCGCCGCACGCCGCTCGAACCTTCAGCCGTCGCGGCCGCGGGAGTTTCCGCCCCCGTGCGGACGCCGCCCCCGCCCTTCCGGGAGCCCCGCCCCCGCTCCTCCGGGGGGGCCGCCCTGGCGCCCGCCCCCCCGGGCGCGCATCTGCCCCCGCAGATCGTCGAGCACCCCCTGCAGGTCTCCCGGCAGCGGCGTCTCGAACTCCACCCTGCGGCCGTCGCGCGGGTGGCCGAACGCGAGGCGCCAGGCGTGAAGAAACGGCCGCTCGAGCGAGGCGAGCACCCGGTGGTCGGCCGCGAGGTGGCGGCGCACCCCGCCGTAGAGGGCGTCGCCCGCGATGGGGTGGCCGATGCTGGCGAGATGCGCGCGAATCTGGTGGGTGCGGCCGGTGGCGATGGCGACGGTGGCCAGCGTCAGGCCGCGCAGCCGCTCGGCGCCGGTGATTCGGGTGACGGCGGAGCGGGCGCGGCGGGCCCGCGTCGAGATCCTCTGCCGGTGGACGGGGTCGCGGCCGAGCGGGGCGTCGATGCGCCGGCCGGCGTTCAGGAGGCCCCACGCCAGGCCGAAGTACTCCTTGTCGACCTCGCGGCCCGCGAACTGGCGCGACAGCTCGGTGTGGGCGGCGTCGTGCTTGGCGACGACCATCACCCCCGAGGTGCCGCGGTCGAGACGGTGCACGATGCCGGGGCGCTGCTCGCCGCCGATGCCGCTGAGCCCGGTGACATGGTGCAGCAGGGCGTTCACCAAGGTTCCGCGGTCGTGGCCGGCCGCGGGGTGGACGACCATGCCGGCCGGCTTGTCGACCACCACGAGATCCGGGTCGTCGTGCAGGATGGCCAGCGGCAGCGCCTCCGGCGCGGGCGCCGCCGGCGCCGCGGCGGGAACCCGCAGGTCGACCACGTCGCCGGTGCGCACGGCATGACTCGCCCGGACCGTCTTCGCGTTCAGGAGCACATGGCCCTCCCGAATCAGGCGCTGAATCTGCGCCCGCGATCGCTCGGGCACGACGGCGGTGACGAAGTGGTCGAGGCGCGCGCCGTGGTGCGCGTCCGTCACCGCCAGGCGCTCGGGGTCCACTACTTCCGTCTCGCCGGCGGCGCCGGCACGCCTCGGGCGCCCGCGGCCGCGCTGCGCCGCCCGAGGCGGACGAGCATGACGATGCTCGCGGGGACGATCAGGGCGGACACGAACTGCGAGGTCGGGAGAGCGTCGAAGACCGTGCCCCGCGGGTCGCCGCGGAAGAGCTCGAGGACGATCCGGGCCACGCCGTACAGCAGCAGATAGGTCCAGAAGGTCCGGCCGGGAAACGCCCGCCACCGGCGCTCCCCCGCGAGCAGGACGCCCAGGATCAGGAGGACTGCGGCGGCCTCGTAGACCTGGGTCGGATGCAGCGCGATCCCCAGCGGGGTGCCCACGTTGGCGGCGGCTAGGGTGCTGGTGAAGGTGATGCCCCAGGGCGCCTCCGTCGGCTGTCCATAGCAGCATCCGGCGAGCAGGCACCCCATCCGGCCCACGCCCTGGGCGAGGGCGATGCCCGGCGCGAACAGGTCGCAGGTGGTCCACAGGGGCAGCCCGGTCCGTCGGATGTACCACCAGCACACCGGCACCGCGAGCAGCAGCCCGCCGTAGAAGACGCCGCCCGACGACACCAGCGCCATCAGTTGCGACGGGTCGCCGGCGAACCGGTCGAAGTCCACCGCCACCAGCATCAGCTTGGCGCCGACGACGGCGCCGACGATGCCGAGGATGCCCAGATCCACGATCCGCTGGCCGTCCAGGCCGGCGCCGCGGGCGCGATGGAGGGCGAAACGCAGCGCCAGGACGTAGGCCGCGGCCAGGATCACGCCGTAGCTGTAGACGTTGACGAAACCGAGGTCAAGCAGAAGTGGATACATGGTCGGAGCTCCGGAGCAGGTCCAGAATCAGCAGGCCCGCCCCCACCGTGATCGCCGAGTCGGCCACGTTGAACGCCCAGAAATGAACGCTCCCCCAGTAGACGTCGACGAAGTCGACCACGTATCCGACCGTCGCCCGGTCGATCAGGTTGCCGACGGCGCCGCCGACGATCAGGGCGAGGCCGGCGCGCGCGAGCACCGCCCGCGGGGGGACCTGCGACGAGTACCAGCCGACCGCGCCCAGGGCGAGCAGGGCCATGCCCGTCATCAGCACCTGCTTGTAGGCGAGGTCGGTGAGGTTCAGGAAGCCGAAGGCGGCCCCCGTGTTGCGCACGTGCACCAGGTTCAGCACGCCCGGTATCACCTCGATCGAATCATGAAGGGCCACCCCCGCCCGCACCAGTTGCTTGGTGATCTGATCGAGCACGACGATCACCGCGCTCGCCAGCGCCAGAACGTTCCGGGTCGGGAACCCGGGGGCGGCCTCGAGTCCGGTGGCCGTCCCCCCGGCCGCCGGCCTGCCGGTGGTCATCGCGCAACCTCCGGGGTTCGCAGTTTCGCGACCGCATCATCAAGAAACGACCGCAGGTCGTGCGAGGTCGATTGCAGCAACTGAGCGCCAAACCGAGGATACTCGTCGGCGTGCGCCGCCGCCGTCACCAGTTGGCACGCGCCGCGCACGGTCACCATCAGGCAGAACGCCCACTGCACGCGCGCGTCCATCCGATTCCAGTTCGACGGGCGGTTCAGCACGGTCATCAGCGATGCGTCATCCCTGTCGACGTCGACGTCTTCGATTTGCAATCCGCCGGCCAATGCCTTGGCCGTGCCCTGCACCGCGTCGGGCGCCTTGCTGTTCGCGTGCGCCCACAGCAGGTCGACCAGCGTGGATCTTCCATGCGCCGTGCTCGGCCGGTAGGTGGTCGGGTTGCTGACCGCTTTCAAATGGATCTTCATGCGTCCCAGCGCGTGGTCGATTCTCTCATTGTCCCCGCAAATCCGGTCCCAGAGCTTCGGCGGGACCCATCTGCTCCATGAGCTCGGTCAGGCGTTGCTCCGGCCAGTCCCGTTCTGCGCCGTCCAGGCGGGATTGGATCTCCGTCAGGCTCGCTTCGATGGTGGGCATCGTCTGGCCCCCGGCGCTACGCGACGGTCGCGGCCATGTCCGCCAGCGCGTTCGTGCAGCGGTCGCAGACCGCCGCCTCGGCCGGGTCCGGGCCGGCGCCCCGGGGCATCACCCAGCGCCAGCACCGCGGGCACTTGGCGCCGTCGGCCCGGCCGACCTCGATGCGGGCGCACCCGTCCGCATCCCGATGCAGCGCGCCGCTCTCCCCGCCGCCGGCCGCGGGGCCGGTGCGCAGCGATACCGCCGAGGTGATGAACAGCGTCGCGAGGTCGTCGCGGTGCGCCTCGAGCAGGCCGGCCAGCCCGCCGTCCGCGGTCAGGGTCACCGCGGCCTCGAGCGACGTCCCCACCACCTTGTCCTGCCGGAGCTTCTCGAGCTCGCCGTTGACCGCGTCGCGCAGGCCCAGCAGGCGGGTCCACCGGGCGATGAGGTCGGGGTCGACGAGCGACTCGGGCTCGGCGGGGAAATCGGCGAGGTGCACGCTGTCGGCGTCCACCCCCGGGAGGTGGCGCCACAACTCGTCGCAGGTCACCGGCAGAATCGGCGCCAGCAGCCGCGTGATTCCCCCTGCGATCGCGTGCAGCGCGGTCTGCGCCGACCGGCGGCGGTGGGCCCGCGGTCCCAGCGTGTAGAGCCGGTCCTTCAAGACGTCCACGTAGAACGCGCTGATGTCCACGGTCAGGTAGTTGTTCACCGTGCGCACCACCGTCTGGAGCTCGTAGCGCTCGTAGGCGCGCAGCACCCGGGCCGCGACCTCGCCGTAGCGCGCCAGCGCATACCGGTCGACCTCGAGAAGCTCGTCCCGGGGCACGGCGTGCGCGGCGGGGTCGAAGTCGTACAGGTTGGCGGCGAGAATCCGCAGCGTGTTGCGAATCTTGCGGTACGCCTCGACGATGCGGTCGAGAATGTGGGGGCCTATCCGGACCTCCTCGCGGTAGTCGACCATCGCCACCCACAGCCGCAGAATCTCGGCCCCGCTCTGCCGGATGATCGTCTGGGGCTCGACGGTGTTGCCGATCGACTTCGACATCTTGCGGCCCGACTCGTCCACGACGAAGCCGTGCGTGATCACCTGACGGTAGGGGGCGGCGTTGCGGGTGCCGAGGGCCACCAGCAGCGAGCTGTGGAACCAGCCCCGGTACTGGTCGCTGCCTTCCAGATAGACGTTGTAGGGCCAATCGAGCTCCGGATGGTCGCCGAGCACCCCTTCGTGGCTCGATCCCGAGTCGAACCACACGTCGAGAATGTCGCGCTCGCGCTCGAACTCGGCCCCCCCGCACGCGGGGCACCGCAGGTCCGGGGGGACGAATTCGCCGACGTCGCGTTCGTACCACGCGTCGGCGCCGTGCTCGGCGAAGACCGCGGCGGCCCGGTCGGTCAGCGCCGTCGTCAGCACCGCCTCGCGGCACGCGGCGCAGTAGACGGCGGGAATCGGGACCCCCCAAGACCGCTGGCGCGAGATGCACCAGTCGGGCCGGTTCGCCAGCATGTTGCGGATGCGCTCTTCGCCCCATTCCGGGAACCACTCCACACCCCGGATGGCGGAGAGGGCCCGCCCGCGCAGCCCGCCGGTGTCCAGCCCGATGAACCACTGCCAAGTGGCGAGGAAGATCACCGGGTGGTGGCAGCGCCAGCAGTGGGGGTAGGTGTGGTCCACCGTGTCGCGGTGCCAGAGCCGTCCCGCGTCGGCCAGCGCCGCCTCCACCGTGGGGTTGGCGTCGAACACCTTCTGGCCGCCGACGATCTCGACGTCGTCGTCGAACCGGCCCGACGGTCCGATCGGCGCATGGACGTCCAGCCCGTAGCGGACCCCGGTGGCGTAGTCGTCCGCGCCGTGTCCCGGCGCCGTGTGCACCGCGCCGGTGCCCTGCTCCAGGGTGACGTAGTCGGCGAGCACCCCGACCGAGTCGCGGTCGTAGAGGGGGTGGCCGAAGGTCGCGCCTTCGAGGTCGCGGCCCTTCAGGGTGGCCAGCGGCGGGCCGAAGTCGCGCCCGAGGGCGGCCGCGGTGGCGTCCCGCCGCTTCTCGGCGATGATCACGGCGCCGCCGCGTTCATCGCCGGCGTGGGCCTCGGCGACGCCGTCGGCCGCGTAGACGCCGTAGTCGACGCCGGGGTGGAACGCCACCGCCAGGTTCGACGGGATGGTCCAGGGGGTGGTGGTCCAGATCAGCACCGAGACCGGTCGCCCCGCCACTGCCGGGGCCTTCTCCGCGAGCGCCGCCGCCGACGCTTCCCGCATCGGGAACTCGACGTAGATGGACGGCGACGTATGGTCCTCGTACTCCACCTCCGCCTCCGCCAGCGCGGTGCGGCAGTGCAGGCACCAGTGGACCGGCTTCTTCCCTTTGTACACCACCCGCTGCTCGACGAACCGGCCGAGGGCGCGCACGATGGCCGCCTGGTAGTCCGGGGTCATCGTCCGGTACGGCCGGTCCCAGTCTCCCAGCACCCCGAGGCGCTGGAAGTCGGCCGACTGCCGGTCGACGAACTTCTGGGCGTAGCGGCGGCACGCGCGGCGGAAGTCGGCCACGCTCATGTGACGCTTCTTCCCCCCGAGCTCCTGGTCCACCTTGAGCTCGATGGGCAGCCCGTGGCAGTCCCACCCCGGCACGTAGGGCGCGTCGAACCCGGCCATGGTCCGCGACCGCACGATGACGTCCTTCAGAACCTTGTTGAGCACGTGCCCGATGTGGATTTTCCCGTTGGCGTAGGGGGGGCCGTCGTGCAGCACGAACTGCGGCGCCCCCGCGCGGCGTTCGCGGATGCGCGCGTACAGCCCCATCTCGTTCCACCGCGCGATCACCGCCGGCTCCGTCGTCTGGAGGTTGGCGCGCATCGGGAACCCCGTCCGGGGCAGGTTGAGGGTGTGCTTCCAGTCAGCCATCGGTAATCCCGCCATTGTAGTGCATGCGGTCGGGGCCCCCGCCGGCGCGTTCCGGAGCGTCCGGCGCGTTTCGGAGCGTCACGGGATCCGGAATGGGTCAGCCGGCCGCCGAGCCGTCTTGGCTGGCATCGTCGGTCGGGTGTGACCCAGAATGGGTGGATGCCCGGCACCGACGCGAAGTGGATCGTCGGCGCCTTGGGGGGCCTCCTGTTGATGATCGGGGGCCTGCTCATCAGCCGGAACGCCGGTCTTCGCGCCGACCCCGCCGAGCTTCGCGCAGATGTTCGCCGCCTCGACGACCGTGTGCGCGCGGTCTAAATATCCTTCGGCAAAGTCGCTCAACGGCTGCTGACGCTCGAACGCGTCGTGCTTCCAGCCGCCGGCCGGGAGTCTGCGCCGTAGAAGTTTGCGCCCGCGGGACTTCCAACGCGGCCGCAGGTCGCGCCGCATCACTCGACAACCCGGGCCGGAAGTCGCCGGGGCGTCGGTATAACCTCTGGTCGGAGGGCCACGGCTTTCACGCCGACGCGACGTCGATTCTCCGTCGAGGGTGGCCGAACAGGAGCGGAAGGACCCGCGCCCGCGGGCGGGTGGTAGGCGAGGGGGGGGGCGACGTCTCGGCCGGATGGCGTGGCGGCGGTCTATCGGACGTGGCGGCGGTCTATCGGATCAGCGGTGCCGGCGGTCATGGATGGGTGACACCGTGGCGGCCGGTGGGGTTGACGGCAGGCCGACGGCGGTCAGCGCCTGCGTGACGGCCCGTTGCGCCTCGCCGCCGGGGGCGAGATCGGCCGCTGCCTGGCGAATGGCGCTGGCCGTGAGCGGCAGCGAGGTCGCCGCCGGCATCAGGTTCGTCATGCCCCGGAAGAAGATCCGCTCGACCGCGGCGCGGCCGGCGTCGCCGACGCCCTGGACGCTCAGGCCCGTGGTGCGGTTCGTGCCGCCCTCGATGGCGAGATAGAACGCATGGCTCAGGATCGTCGAGTTCCAGTGGTCGCCGCCGTAGTCGCCGGCCGAGAGAGAGAAGGCGAACCGCCCGTTGACGAAGACAACGTGGGAGTAGGTCCAGCCTTCCGGGATCTCCGGGAGGTCAAGGGCCTTGAGCAACGGGTCGGGGTTGGTGACGCCCGTCGAGGCTGACCGGGCGAGGACGAACTCGTAGCGGTTCTGGTAGGCGTCGGGATAGGGAAAGTCGGCGAAGTCCCCGAGGATGCTGATGGATCCGGGGTCCGCGAGCGAACGGAGCGGGCCGAAAGTCTGGTCCTTGCCCACGAGGTAGTCGGCCGTGGCGCCGGCATCCTCGTGGAAGAACCCGACGGATTCGGCGACGATGTCGGAGTAGGCCTCGTTCACAGCGCCACCCTGCGCCGAGGCCAGCAGGAAGCGGCCGTCGATGCACCACCAGAAGTCATTGTCGCACGCGAAGGTCACGCCTTCCTCTACCGTGAAGGTCTCCGGTCCGAGCCGCGTGCTCGACGGGAGGTCGGTTTGGAGACCGAGCGGGTCGCCGGTGCGCTTGCTCACCGCGAAGTGCGTCACGCCGTGCATCAGTTCGTGCGCGACAATGTCGAGGGACGAGAACGGTTCTTCGCCCGCTGCGCTCGCCGCCCGGCCGTACACGAAGACGCCGGAGCCCTCCGGGCCGAACGGCGGCGGGATCGCGAAGGCGTTGGGGAGGTCCGGCTCGAGGTTGACGATGCTGAAGATGCGCCCGTCGGCGCCGTCGAGTCCCTGCCAGCCGTGTTGCGCGTCGAGGTAGTCGTACGTCCAGCCGGTGTGGGCATGGGTTTCGACGACGGCCGGGTCGTCCCACTCGTTGTCGGCGTCGGCCGCCACGTCGTTCGCGTTCCAGACCGGCACGCCGGGCGCCAGTTCCTTTTCGAAGTGCTCGCTGATCAGACGGCCAATCCGCCAGCGGTTGAACTTCGCGTCGAGGGTGACGATCTCCGCGGGCCGCAGGTGGTCGTGGGCCAGGAACCGGATCCCGTCCCGCGTCGTGCTGAGCTTCTTCCGGCGGCCTCGGGAGCTGCTGCCGCTGCCGACCGCCGCCTGCGACCTGATCGCATCGGCGGCGTGCAGGATACGGCCGTCGCTGGCGTCGGCGAAGTAGAAGCGCCCGTCGCTCATGGGGATGCGGTACGACAGGGCGTACGAGCCGTCCGGCAACGGCAGCACGACGAGCGCGGGTCGCGGACCCGCGACGATTCGTCCGCCCCGCGCCCGCTCCAGGCCGGCGGCGGCGTCGGCCGCCGACAGCGCCGGTGCGCTGCCGATGTCGATGTTCCGGTGCAGCGTTCCGAGCAGGGACACCGTGACGCCGGCCGCGTCGAGCTGGCGGGAGACGCCGCCGCCCAACACCGGCACGCCGTCGACGGCCTGGGCGAGATACTCGTGGGTGCGTCCCGGCCGCGCGCGGTCGCCGCGGCGCGACGTGAGGACGAGGCCCCCGGTGCGGGTCAGCCGGTCGACGGTCTCGTCCCACCGCCTGAGCGCATCAACGCCGGTGCCGTACCCGGCGTTCACGGAAACCGCGCCGGGCTGCTGAGTGGCGACGTCCTGGACAGCGGCGAGGATCGCGATGGCGGCGATCGTCCAGGCGGGGGCGACGCGGTGTAAGGATTTCATCTCGGGTGGCTACTTGTGGACAGTGGCAAGCCTCGGTACGAGTATCTGCTAGACGGCTGGCTCACTGCAACCCGCCGTGCGCCCGGCATCTCGTCGACGGTCACCGTGTCCGCTGTCCGGTCGTAGAGCGTCGTCGTCGTCGGCGACGCATGCCCCGCGATCTCTGGCTGCCGGACAGTCGCCGGGGCGTCTGTATAATTGCGCAGTGCCGATTCCGCCGCCGGCTGCCGGCAACCCGCTGGTTTCCGCCTGGGCGCCCCCCGACCCGATCGAGGCGGTGCTCGACAACGGTCTGAAGGTCCTCGCTCACGAGGTGCGCACGGCCCCCCTGGTGTCGGTGTGGTGCTGGTACCGGGTCGGGTCCAAGGACGAGCCGCCGGGCTTCACCGGCGCCTCCCACTGGGTCGAGCACATGAACTTCAAGGGCACTGCGGGCATTCCCGCGGGCGAGTTCAAGGAGCGGATCGACCGCTTCGGCGGCTTCTGGAACGGCTATACCTGGATCGACCAGACCACCTACGTGGAGACCGCGACCCGCGACGCCCTCGACGCGATGCTGTTCCTGGAGGCGGAGCGGATGGACCGGTGCCTCTACGACGCCGAGGCCTGCGAGGCCGAGCGCACGGTCATCATCTCCGAGCTGCAGGGGGGCGAGAACGACCCCGAGCAGCTCCTCGACGTCGAGGTCACCGCGACCGCGTTCAAGGCCCATCCCTACCGTCACCCCACCATCGGGTGGCTGGGCGACCTGCACGCGATGACCCGCGACGACCTCTACGGCCATTATCGCCGCCACTACACGCCGGGCAACGCCACGCTCGTCATCGTCGGCGACGTCGACGCGGCCGAGGCGTGCCGGGCGGCCGAGCGGCGCTTCGGCCCGATCGCCGCGGGGACGCCGCCCCCCCCGGTGCGGGCGACCGAACCGGAGCAGACGGGGGCGCGCGAGCTCGAGATCGTGCGCGAGGGCGCCACCGCCTATCTGAAGGTCGCCTGTCACGCCCCCGGCGTCACCGACCCCGACTTCGCCGCCATGCTCGTGCTCGACGCGGCGCTGACCGGGGCGAAGGGGCTGAACCTCTGGTCGAGCTTTCGCGGTCCGGCCCCCCAGCGGCGGGCGCGGCTCTATCGGGCCCTCGTCGACGGCGGGCACGCCGCCGCCGTGAGCGGCGCGTTCGTTCCCACCGCCCACCCGTTCCTGTTCATGATCTCGCTGACCGCGAGCGCGGGCACGCCGGTCGGCGACCTGCGCGAGAGGGTGCTGGCCGAGCTCGACGACGTGCGGGCGAACGGGCTGTCCCCCGAAGACACCGAGCGCGCGAAGCGGCAGCTCCGGACCCGGCTCGTCCTCGAGAACGACAGCATCACCAACGTCGCCCACCAGATCGGCTTCTTCGAGACCGTCGCCGGTCCCGGGGTCCTCGCCGGGCTGCCGGGACGCATCGCCGCCGTCAACCCCGACGACGTCGCCCGGGTCGCGTCCCTCCGCCTCGCGCCGGCCAACCGGACCGTCGGCGTTTTCCGGCCCGCATGACCGGCAGGGGAGCCGGTCCCGCTCCGGTGCGCGTCGAGTTCGACAACGGCCTCACCCTGCTCGTGCAGGAGAACCGGACGCAGCCCGCGGTCTCCATCAGCGTCGCGGTGTCCGCGGGCGCCGCCGCCGACCCGCCGGGCGGCGAGGGCGCCGCCTGGTTGCTGTCCCGCCTCCTCGACCGGGGCGCGGGCGGCCGGTCCGCCGGCGAGGTCGCCGACCTGCTGGACCTCTGCGGGGTGTCGCCGGCCGTCGGGGTCACCCGCCACACCACCACCGTGGCCTGCGACTGCCTGGCCGAGGACGTCGACGCCGTTCTCGGGCTCGTCTGCGACATGGTGCGCGCGCCCGCCTGTTCCGACGGCGAGGTGCGGTTGCGCCGCGGCCAGCTCGTCACCCGGCTCCGGCAGGACGAGGACCGCCCCGCGACCCGCGCCGTCGAGGCCGCCATGGCCCTGCTCTACGGCGACGCCCATCCCTACGGCCGGCGTCCCCGGGGGTCGGTCGACACGGTGGCGGCGATCGACGCGGGCCGGCTCCGCGACTTCCACGCCGCGCACTTCGCGCCGGCGCGGACCACCGTCGTGCTCGTCGGCGCCATCGCGGCGCCGGCGGCCGAGGCGGCGGTCGCCCGGGCCACCGACGAATGGCGGGGCGGCGGGCGGGCGGCCGAGCCCCGCCCCGCCCCCCCGCCGCCCGCCGCGCGGCGCCGGCGGATGATCCCGATGCCCGCCAAGGCCCAGGTGGACATCGCCTACGGCTTCACCGCCGTCCCCCGGTCCGACCCCGCGTTCCACGCCTGCCGCATCATGAACTTGGTGCTGGGCGAGTACGGCATCGGCGGCCGGCTCGGCCGGAGCATCCGCGAGCGGCAGGGCATGGCCTACTACGCCGGCAGCGCATTCGAGGCCAGCCCCATCGCCGGCCCCCTGCTCGTGCGGGCGGGGGTGGCCGCCGGCAACGTCGACCGGGCCATCGCGTCGATCGACCACGAGGTGGACCGCTTCGCGCGCGACGGCGTCACCGCCGGGGAGCTCGCCGACGCCAAGCGGTACCTCGTCGGCTCGCTGCCCCGGTCGCTCGAGACCAACGCGGGCATCGCGCGCTTCCTGCAGAACTGCGAGCAGTTCGATCTGGGCCTCGATTACGACCGCCGCGTCCCGGAGCTGGTGCGGTCGGTGACCGCCGGGCAGGTGGCCGAGGCGGCCCGCCGCACCCTCGCTTCGGACCGCGCCGCGATCGCCGTCGCCGGTCCCTGCGAGGCGGAGTAGAGCGGCGTCGGGCCGGACCATCCCACGCTCCGCCACCGCCGTGCGCAGGCAGAATCGTGGCGGGTCCTGGGGCTCCGGACGGGCGGAATCGTGGGTCTCACGCGGCGTCGGCCGGTCGGCAAGACGGCGCCGTTCTACGGCGCAGACGGCTATCCCGGCGGCCAGTTCAGGTTGCGTCCGGCGAGCAGGTGCAGGTGAATGTGGAACACCGTCTGGCCGGCCCCGCGGTTGCAGTTGAACACCGTGCGGTAGCCGTCCGCGGCGTGGCCGCGCTCGGCCGCGATCCGCGCCGCGCGCAGGACGAGGCGGCCGAGCAGGGCGTCGTCGCCGGCCTCCGCGTCGTTCAGGGTCGGGATGTGCCGGTACGGGACGATCAGCACGTGGCACGGCGCCTGGGGGTTGATGTCCTCGAACGCCACCACCTCGTCGTCCCGGTAGACGATCTTCGCGGGAATCTCCCCGCCCGCGATCTTGCAGAACAGACAGTCGTCGGCCATGTCGTCGGCTCCCGGATGCCGGTCGAGTCTATCATCCGGCGGGCCGCCGCCCGGTTCCCGCGGTGACGGGCCGCCCGTTGGAGGAGGGCTCCGGTGCGCCCCGGGCTCTACCCGTCGTCGCTGTCCGGGTATCGCTACTACGGCAGGTCCAAGCGCCCCGCCGCACCGGGCCTCCCGGTACGCCCCGGTTTCTACCGTCCGTCTTCCCGTTCGACGCGCCGCCGGACGAGACGGTCGCACAGTACGCCCCGGGTTCTACCTGGGGCCGCCGGGCCGCATGACCACGGCGCGGGGAATGCCTTGCAGGTCGCGATGCGCCGCGACGACCCGCATTCCGACCCGGCCCCCGATGTCGGCGGCGTCCCGGGCCTGACCCGCCCCGATCTCCATCACCAGCCATCCCCCCGCCCGCAGCCGGCCCGCCGCCGCGGCCACCAGCCGCCGCACCGTGTCGAGGCCGTCCGGGCCGCCCCGCAGCGCCGCCGCCGGCTCGTGGCGGGAGACCTCCGGGGCCAGGGCGCCGACGACCGCATCGGGCACGTAGGGCGGGTTCGATACGATCAGATCGAACCGGCCCGGCAGGCCGTCGAGCAGGTCCGTGCGGTGGAACGAGACCCGGTCCGCCGCGCGGTGCCGCGCCGCGTTGCGCCGCGCCACCGCGAGCGCCTCCGGGCAGATATCGGTCGCGGCCACCCGGGCGCGCGGCAGCTCGCGGGCCAGCGCGACGGCGAGGCATCCCGAACCCGTCCCCACATCGGCGACCGCCCACCGCGCGGTCCGGTCCCCGAGCCGCGCCAGGGCCGTTTCGACCAGCAGCTCCGACTCGGGCCGGGGGACGAGCACGGCCGGGGTCACCTCGATGTCGAGCCCCCAGAACTCGCGCGACCCGGTTATCCGCGCCACCGGCTCGCGGCGGCGCCGCCGCGCGATCAGCCGGTCGAACCGGTCCCCGAAGACGGCGGGCGCCGGCTCGCGCCACCGCGCCAGGTACGTCGCGCGGTCCCAGTCCAGCGCGTGGCGGGCCAGCACCTCGGCGTCGAACGCCGCGTCGCGCGCGTCGATGCCCGCCGCCGCCAACCGCCGGCCCGCCTGCGATACGCGTTCCGCGAGGGTTGCCAGGGTCATGGGCGGTCCCGCCGCGCGACCGGGGGAACATGGACCTGGTTGACGGCGATGCCGAGGTCGTCCTTGGGGTCATGGGCGGTCCCGCCGCGCGACCGGGGAAACCGCCGATACGCGTTTCTGTCAGCAGCCCGTGGGTGAAACCCCGCGTCGCACCGAGGGCGGCACCCGCGGGCTGAAGAGCGCCCGTGCCTGACCAAGAGTGAGGAGGGCACCGCAAAACGCGCCATCAGGCGCGCAGTGATCCGGGAACGCAGTCGCCCGCATGCGGCCACACCTCGACGGCGCGCGCGTGGAGCCATTTCGCGCGGGCCTCGATCGCCTGCTCATCCCACGTCTCCGGTCCATCGTTGACGAGACGCTTGTTCAAGAACATAACGCTGTGCTCGGCCAATGCCCTTCGCTTTTTGTTCGATGGCGCGTTGGACAACGACGGGTTCAGGCGCCCATTCACCAGTGTCAGGTTCCCGATCGTGTGGACCGCGCGGTCGCGCTTCGCGATGGCGTCGACGCCATCCGTGCCCGTTGGCAGAGGCCAATGCTCGTGCCATGCCTGCGGCATGATGTGCTCGATGTGCAGGTCCTTCGGAGCCTCCTGACTCTCCGCCTTGGGCGTTCGCAGATGCTCTTCGATCCCGGTCAGCACCATTCTGAGTCGTCGCCGCGTGAGGATCCGGTAGAGGGGCGCGGTGACGAACCTCTCCCGGAGTTCCCGGTCATCGGGCCACCGACCCGCTTGCGTCGTTTGCCCGGCGAGGTGCGAAATGACCAACGCGTGCGCCGTCTCGACCGGAGACATAGCCAGCTTCGCGATCAGCCCGACGAAGAGTTGGCCGTAGCTCCTGGCGCTGTAGCCGCACACGACCCTTCGGACGAGGAAGCTCTCAACCGCCCGTACGCAGTTCGAAAGAGCCGCTTGCGGCACGTTGGAGGACAGCAGCCAGAGCAGGAGCGGCGTGACTGCGCCGACGTTCATGGCGTTGCGTCTCTCCAAGAACGAGGCGATGTTTTCTCGCCTCAATTCCTCGACTTCGCGGTAGATCCGTCCCAGATCGCCGATGTCCTTCGCGATGTCGAGTACAGTCTCCCTTTATTTTGACCGCACGTCCGCGTAGTCACCGAAGATCCGCTACGTCGTCCCACAGGGGCTCCCACTGTTCATCCTGCTTCCACACGTAGCGACGCTGAAAGTCCGGGACTTCGTACCGAATAGGATGGGCGAACAGTTGCTGCGGGCGTTGGAGGTTGGTCTGCATGTTCGGCGTCCGGGTGGCGGCGCCGGCCCGACGCCGCAGATCCGCGTCGACACCGAACCCTGAGCGGCCCGGTCTGCGGGATGCGCGGGAACAGGACAGCCCCAAACGTCACAGGGCTGTAGATGCCTGAAATTCACGGCCGCACGGTGATCCCGCTACGCGACCGCGTGGTACAAGGCGAAGCCGCCGGTAAGCAATGGAGTTCCGGGACACGACCTCCAAGAGCGCGGTGTCGGTCAGTCCGAATCCCGTGAACCCGGCGGTGCGGGACGCAGCTTCACCTTCGGTCGATCTACTCTAATTGGAGAGTTTTACTACAGGCTGTTCAGCTAACTAACTAAGGCAGCGCGAACACCCACATCACGCCGCTGCCCTGCGGCAGGGTCGTGCCGGTGAACCGCGCGTACGAGGTCGTCTGGCCGATGCGGCCGCCCGCGCCGACCGCGAGGTACTGGCGCCCGTCGATGGTGAAGGTGACCGGGGCGCCCGAGATGTCGCCGTTCAGCCGCGTCTCCCACAGCGGCTCGCCGCTCTCGGCGTCGAGGGCGAAGAACCGGCGGTCGGCGGTGCCGCCGAAGACGATGCCGCCGGCGGTGGCGAGGGCCGAGGCGGTCATCGCCGCCCCGCTTTCGGGGCGGTATTCCCAGGCCCGCTCGCCGGTCACCGGGTCGAACGCCACGAACTCGCCGATGTAGTCGTAGCCGGGCACCATTTTGGCGCGGCTGCCGATGCCCCGGAAGATGCGGCCCGGCCGGTACTCCTCGGAGACGAACGTCACGTCCATGCAACTGTTGTTGATGCCGGTGTAGTAGAGCCCGGTCTCGGGGCTGAAGCTCGGCGAGTTCAGGTTACGGGTGCCGTGGAAGTGGGGGCAGACCTCGAAGATCTTGTCCGAGTCGACGTCGTCCAGGGTGGGGATCTGCGCCGGGTTGAAGATGGGGCTGCCGCTGTCCGTCCACCCCTCGATGATGTTGTCGTAGCCGGTGCGGAACGCGTTGAGGAACCGGCCGGTCTCCCGGTCGAGCACCACGCCCCAGCCGATCTTGCTCGTCTCGATCAACGCCTTGCGCTCGACCCCGCCGATCACCAAGTCGACGAGCATGCTCTCGTGGGTGGCGTCGAGGTCCCAGTTGTCGGACGGCACCACCTGGAAGTACCACTCGATCTCGCCGGTGTCGAGGTCGAGGGCGAGGATGCTGTTGGTGTAGAGGGCATCGCCGGGGCCCCGCAGGGTCGAGGCCCACGGTGTCGGCTGCCCCGTGCCGAGGTAGATCAGGCCCAGTTCGGGGTCGTAGCTGATGGTGTTCCAGGTCAGGCCGCCCAGCGGCGGGATCTCGCGCTCGGTCCATGTCTCGTAGCCCGGCTCGCCCGGCGCCGGCACCGTGTAGGTGGTCCACAGGTGCCCGCCGGTCTCGGCGTCGTGCGCCACCACCGTGCCGCGCCCGCTCCGGTCGCCCCCCGCGAACCCCAGCACCACCTTCCCGTCCGCAATCAGGGCGGGGTGGCTGTGCCCGATGCCGGTGCTGTAATCGCCGGTGCTCACCTCCCAGCGCTGCTCCCCGGTCTGCGCGTCGAGGGCGACGAGCGCGGCGTCGGCCGTCCCCCAATAGACGACGTCGCCGTAGACCGAGACCCCGCGGTGCCGCCCCAGGGCCTGCGACTGCTCGATGTCCTCGGGGTAGTCGCGGGTGTGGACCCAGGCGACGTCGCCCGACACCACGTCGAAGGCGGTCACCCGGCCGCTGCCCTCCGAGACGTACATCAGCCCGTTCGCCACCACCGGCGTCGGCACCCAGCGGCTGTTGTCGCGCATCGACCACGCCCACACGAGGCGCAGGTCGGCGACGTTGTCCCGGTTGATCTGGTCGAGGGGGCTGAACCCGGTCACGTCGTAGGTCCGCCGGTAGCTCAGCCAGTCGCCGTCCTCGGGGTTCAGCAGCCGCTCCTCGGTGATCGGCTCCCACGCGGACTCGGCCGGCTGCCCCGGCGCGGGGCCGGCCAAGCCCAGGCACACACCGATCACGCACGCCGGCGCCCATCGCCCGCTGTCACACGTTCGCATCGACTTGTCTCCTTCATTCCGCGACGGCCGCCACCGCGTTCGGGCGGCCGTCGCGGGCCCGTCGGCATGCTGCGGATCATCGCCCATGCCCGCCGCCGGCGCAACCGGTGAACGCCGGGCGGGCAGGACCATCCCCACGCTCCGCCACCGCCGTGCGCACGCGGCATCGCGGCGGGTCCTGGGCTCCGGCCGTGCGGCATCGTGGGTCTCACGCGGCGCCGGCGCCGGTCGGGAAGACGGCGGCGTCCCCTCGAATCGGGGGCGGGCCGTCACGCGCCGTCAGCGTGGGATGCCCCTGCCGGGCGGGCAGGACCATCCCCACGCTCCGCCACCGCCGTGCGCACGCGGCATCGTGGCGGGTCCTGGGCTCCGGCCGTGCGGCATCGTGGGTCTCACGCGGCGCCGGCCGGTCGGCGAGACGGCGGCACCCCTCGAATCGGGGGCGGGCCGTCACGCGCCGTTAGCGTGGGATGCTCCTGCCGGGGTCAGATTGTGAAATGAGGGCGGGGCCAAGCTGGTAAGGCTGGTCGAGCTGAACGCGGGCTCGCGGGGGTGCACGTCAAGACAGTGAGGCGCCCGCCGCTGCTGGAACCGGCACCGCGAGGGCTCCCGGCCAATGCCCCAAGAAAAGTCCGTTCGGGGAGGGCCTCGATGCCGAGAACGGCATGGAAATCGCCCACCCTGGCTGCGCCAGGGGCGGTCATTTCACAATCTGACGTGCATCCGGCTCGCGGTCACCCCTTGACGCACACGACCTGCTTCAGGGTGTGGACGACGTCCACGAGGTCGGACGAGTTGGCGATGACGGTGTCGATGTCCTTGTAGGCGCCGGGTATCTCGTCGATGACCCCGGCGTCCTTCCGGCACTCGACGCCGGCCGTCTGGCGCTCGAGGTCGGCCAGGGTGTACGCGCTCTTCGCCTGCGACCGGCTCATCCGCCGGCCCGCGCCGTGCGCGCACGAGTCCAGCGCATCCCGCGACCCGCGCCCCCGCACGATGTACGAGCGCGCCCCCATGCTGCCGGGGATGATGCCCAGGTCGCCGCGCCCCGCCCGGATCGCGCCCTTGCGGGTCACGTAGACCGCCTCGCCGAAGTGCTCCTCCTCCGCCACGTAGTTGTGGTGGCACTCGACTGCGGCGCCGTCCACCCGGAAGGGCGGCAGGCGGGTCGCGAGGGCGGCGAGGATGCGCGCCATCATCAGGCGCCGGTTCTCCAGCGCGTAGCGTTGCGCCCAGGTCACCGCGTCCGCGTAGTCGGCGAAGTGGGCCGACCCCTCTTCGAGGTAGGCGAGGTCCTTCGCGGGCAGGCGGGCGAGGTGCCGCTCCATGTCGCGCTTCGCGAGCTGGATGAAGTAGCGGCCCAGCGCGTTGCCCACGCCGCGGCTGCCCGAGTGCAGCATCACCCACACCCGGTCCGTCTCGTCCAGGCACATCTCGATGAAGTGGTTGCCGCCGCCGAGGGTCCCGAGCTGCCGCGGCCACTTCGCGCGCACGTCCCGGACCAACGAGCCGATCCGCGGGTGGCGCTCCACGATCCGGTCGAGGCCCGGGCGCAGCGCGTCCAGCGCGGCGCGGTCCGCGACCGGCTCGTCGTGGGCGGCGAAGCCGACCGGCACCGCGTCCTCGATCGCTTCGCGCACGCCGCGCAGCGAGTCGGGCAGCCGCGCCGCGTCGAGGGTCAGCCGGGCCGCGGCCATCCCGCAGCCGATGTCGACCCCCACCGCGGCGGGAATCAGCGCGCGCCGGGTCGGGATGACCGACCCGATGGTGGCCCCGATGCCCAGGTGCACATCCGGCATCGCCGCCACATGCCCCACCACGATGGGCAGCCGCGACACCGCCGCAAGCTGCTCGATCGACGGCTTGTCGACGTCGTCGGTGAAGATCCTGACCGGAACGCCGCCCCGGTCGATCACCTGCCGCACCGGCATGTTCTGGCCGTCCTCCGTCGCGAAGGGAACTCCGAAGTCACCATGCCGTCATGGTTCGGACGGAGATCCGATTGATCAAAGCGCGGTCCGCGCCGCGCCGTCCCGCCGTGGATCGTCACCAGCTCGTCCGCCGCGCGCCGGCTCCGGCCGGCCGGTACCGATCCGGATGCCGCAATTCGGCCGAGGACCACGACGAGCACCTCGACGGGGCCCTTTACCGGCTGCGTTCTCGCCGGCACGTCCGCCGGGCCGGGATGATCCACCGCACCGGACCGCCGCGTGCGCAAACGACCAAGGGCCGGCCCCATGAACAGGGTAGCCCGTAAGACCACATGAAGACCACCGTGGACCTGCCGGACGCCGGCCGCTTCCGCATACGGCGCCGGCGGGCGCCGTTCCGCCCCTCACCCCCCCGACGACCAACCGTAGTTCAGGCGCAGGTAGTAGAACCCGCCGTTGCTGCCGAACGGGGTGTGCGCGCTGTAGCGGTTGCCCTTGGCGCGGGCGATGGGGTTCTCCTCGGGGTAGCGGTTGAACACGTTCCGGCCCCCGATGGTGAGGGTCGTCGAGCCGCCGACCGGATACGCGGCCTCGAGGTCGACGACCGCGTCGCCGCGGTACACGTAGAGGTCGCGCGCGTCGAACCACTCGTCGTACCAGCCCAGGCGGGCCAGCAGGCTCCAGCCCCCGAGGGCCTGCCGGACGGTGGCGTTCCACCGCGTGCCCGGAATCGCCTCCTGCAACTGGCGGATGCGCGTCTCGTCGAGCACCGAAGGGTCGAAGCGGATGACCGCGGTGGCGGTGCGGTTGAAGAGCAGGCCGAAAGTGGTCCTCCCGCCGAGGCGCGGCGGCGCATAGGTGGCGACGAGGTCGAGGCCCTGCGTGACGGTCTCGAAGTGGTTGGTGAAGAACCGGAAGTTCTGCAGGTTGCCCGCGCTCGTCACCCCCTCCGCGAGCAGGCCGTCGACCTCGGCCCGGCTCAGCGCGAAGAGCTGGGTCAGGGCCAGCCGATCCGAGAGGCGGATGCGGAAGTAGTCGGCGGTCAGGCTGAACGGCCCGGTGTCGATGACCGCCCCGGCCGTGAAGTTGACCGAACGCTCGGGCTCGAGCGGCTCGCCGCCGCGCAGCCGGGCGACGCGCGAGGTCGACGGAATGGTGCCGTTGTTCACCAGGTCCATCAGCACGTGGTCGTACTGGGTGGTGACGTTGAACGCGTTCTGCTGGCCGGGGGTCGGCGCCCGGAACCCGGTGCTCGCGCTCGCCCGCACCGCGGCGGCGGGGGCCACCCGGAAGCGTCCCGACAGCTTGCCGTTGACGGCGGCGCCGAAGTCTTCGAAGCGCTCCAGCCGGAGGGCGCTCCCGAAGGTCCACGCGTCGTCCCCGCCCCGCACCTCCAGGTCTCCGTACACCGCGGTGTTGGCGCGGCTCCAGGTCCCCGCCGCGATCGGGCTGAACCCGGGAAACCCGTTCGACCCCGCGCTGAAGCCCTGCGCCGCGTACGGGCCGATCCGCCACGACGCCTCGTCGCCGAGGCCGATCTCGAACCGCTCGTTCCGCCACTCGGCCCCGCCCGCGAGGTTGACGCGGTCGTTGAAGGGATAGCTGAGGTCGACGTTCAGGCCGACGTCGTCCTGCCGGTAGGCGCCGGGGTCGAACGCGGTGGGGCTCTCCGGCCCCAGCGAGGCGTTGACGGTGTCGTAGATGGAGAAGTCGGCGGTGCTCGAGCCGACGTTGGCGCTCGCGTCCCAGAGCACCCCGCCCGCGAGTTGGCCGCGCGCGCCCGCGACGGCCGACGCGTCGAGGACGTCGCCCCCGAACCGGGGGGTGAAGCCGCCGGGAAAGCGTTCCTGGAACGAGAAGCAGTTCGGGTCGGCGAACACCCGGGCGAGGGCCGCGGGGTCGGGCCGGGCCGCCGTCACCGGCACCGCGGGGCAGCCGGCCGAGCCGTCGGCCGCCCCGTCGCCGGCGTCGAGCACGTCGCCGACGAGCAGGCTCCGCCCCCCGTCGGCGCTGAACACCGCCGACCGGGTGTTGGGGTTCCGGAAGAAGAAGCCGCTCTCCACCGTCCGGCGGGTGTAGTTGGCGTAGCCGTAGGCCTGCGCGCCGTTCGCGAACAGGTGGCCGAAGTTGCCCCACAGCTTGAGGTTGTCGTCGACGCTCGGCGACCCCCAGATCTGGGCGGGGTCGGCGACCGCGTCGTTGCCGGCCGCGATGAGGGCCGCGGCGTCGTCCCGCTGCACGCTGCGGTCGGTGGCGCCGCTGTTGCCGTACTCGAGGCTGAGGTTGGCGAAGCCGGTCCCGCCGAGGGGCAGTCCGGCGTTGCCGGCCACCGTCCACGTGCCGCCGTCCCCCGCCGCGTGGCCGCCGGTGCGCAGCTCGAGGCTGCCCCCCGACCGGTCGTCCTTCAGCAGGAAGTTCATCACCCCGGCGATCGCGTCCGAGCCGTACTGCGCCGCCGCGCCGTCCCGCAGCACCTCGACCTGCCGCAGCGCGATCGACGGAATGCTCGAGATGTCGGGGCCCTGCGCCCCGTCCGCGACGCCGTTGCCGATCCAGGTGATGACCGCGCCGCGGTGGCGGCGCTTCCCGTTCACCAGCACCAGCGTATGGTCGGGGGCGAGGCCGCGCAGGGTCGCGGGACGGATCAGCCGCGCCCCGTCGCCGACCGGCTGGGGGTTGACGTTGTAGGACGGCACCAAGTTCCGCAGTTGGTCGCCGACGTCGGTGTCGCCCTGGCCGGCGAAGTCCTCGTAGGGGATGGCGTCGATGGGCACCGCCGACGCGGTCACCGACCGCGGCCGGGCGCGGCTGCCGATCACCACCACCCGGTCCTCGAGCTGCACCCGCATCTCGACCGCGAGCGCCGCGGCCCCGGCCGCCACCCCCGCGCGAACGACGGTGCGGAAGCCGGGCAGGCTGAACGTCAGGTCGTAGCGGCCCGGCGGCAGCCCGGGCATGGCGAACCGCCCGTCCGTCCCGGTGACCGCGGTCCGGACCCCGCCGCCCCCCGCCGGCCGCGTCTCCACCGCCACCCCGGGCAGCGCGAGCCCGGTGGCGTCGGTCACCGCGCCCTCGATGGCCGCGGTCTGGGCCCCCGCCGCGCCGAGGGCATGGGTCCACGCGGTGGCGAGAACGGCCGCCGCAATAAAGACGCGCGCACCCGTCATGATCGACGTATGTTAGCAGCCCGTGGGCCATACTCCCGCCATACTCCGCGGCGCGCCGGCACTGGCCGGCGGCAGCGGGGACTTTCGCTTATTTTCGCAACGGGTTGTTGATGGTGTGACATACTTGATGGTTGGGCGGCACGGCGGCGAGTCGCCTTCGAACGTGGATCCCCGGGGGCGGTGGCGGCGTGCGCGGCAGGGGCGGGGCGCCGCAAACGGCGCCGGCGGGACGAGAGCGGCTAGAGACTGAACAGGCCCATGAGAACGAACAGGCACGTGAAGACGATGACCGGAGGAAGCCGGGGTCCCGCGGCGCGCGCGGCCGCGCTGGTGGCGGTGCTCGCCCTGGTCTGGCTGCCCGTCGCGGCCGAGGCCGCCGGTGCCGGCCAGGACACCGACCGGCAGCAGGTCGACGAGCTCGCCCGGGTGCTCGGGATGACCACGGACGAGATCGAGGCGCTGGGCCTGTCGTCCGACGAGATGCAGGTCCTGCTGGAGGGCTACACCGAAGAGACGGTCGTCGTCGGCACCCGCGCCCGGCCGCGGACGGTCGCCGAGTCGCCGGTGCCCGTCGACGTCCTCTCCGCCTCGGACATCGTCAGCCAGGGCGCGGTCAACCTGCAGGACCAGCTTCGGACGATCGTCCCGTCGTTCAGCGTCAACACCCAGCCCATCAGCGACGCGTCGACGGTGGTCCGCCCCGCGATGCTGCGCAACCTCGCCCCCGACCACACCCTCGTCCTCGTCAACGGCAAGCGCCGCCACCGCTCGTCCATCATCGACTGGCACGGCGGCAACGGCGTCGCCTTCGGGTCGCAGGGTCCCGACATCTCGGCCATCCCCTCGATCGCGCTGCGCCAAGTCGAGGTGCTGCGCGACGGCGCGGCCGCGCAGTACGGGTCGGACGCCATCGCCGGCGTGATGAACTTCCAGCTCAAGGACGCCCCCTCGGGCGGCGCCATCGAGCTGAACACGGGCACGTTCGGCGCCGGCGACGGTGAGGCCTACAACGTCGCCGCCAACGCCGGGCTGCCCCTCGGGGCCACCGGCTTCGCCAACCTCAGCCTCGAGTACGGCGGCTCGAACCCGACCAACCGCAGCGCCCCCCGCAGCGACGCCATCGCGCTGCTCGCGGCGGGCAACACCGACGTCGCCTCCGACACCCCCCAGGTGTGGGGCTCGCCGCGGGTCGACGACGACCTGAAGCTGTTCGGAAACTTCGGCTACACCGCCGCCAACGGCGTGCAGCTCTACGGCCACACGAACTACGCCAGCAAGACGGTGACCGGCGGCTTCTTCTTCCGCAATCCGAACACGCGGGGCGGCGTCTACAGCCTCGACGGCGGCGGCACGCTGCTCGTCGGCGACGCGCTCGCCGCCGCGGGCACGGGGTCGGCGGGTTGCCCCACGGTCGCCGTCACCGGCAACGTCGCCGACCCCGCCGCCCTGCGGCAGGTGTTCGACGACCCGAACTGCTTCTCGTTCCGCGAACTGTTCCCGGGCGGCTTCACCCCCAACTTCGGCGGCGAGGCGCGCGACGTGTCGCTCGTCGGCGGCGTCCGCGGCCTCACCGGGGGCGGCCTCGCCTGGGACGCGAGCGGCACGATCGGGGCCCACGAGACCGACCTGTTCATCACCGACACCGTCAACGCCTCGCTCGGCCCCGAGTCGCCGACCGCGTTCGACCTCGGCGGCAACCGGCAGCAGGAGGTCGGCGTCAACTTCGACGTCTCCTACGCGGCCACCGAGATGGTCAACATCGCGGCCGGCGCCGAGTGGCGCGACGAGCAGTACCAGACCACCGAGGGGCACCCGACGTCGTGGACGGTCGGTCCCTACGGCCGCGGGCAGGGCTTCTCGGCCGGCTCGAACGGCTTCTTCGGCTACGGGCCCCTCGCCGCCGGCACCTGGAACCGCAGCAACGTCGCCGTCTACGGCGATCTGGAGGTGAACGACCCCGACGGCGGGTGGACCGTCGGTTCCGCCGTCCGCATCGAGAACTTCGAGGACTTCGGCACGACGACCAACGGGAAGGTCTCCGCCCGCGTCGGCTTCGTGCGGGCCGGCGTCAGCACCGGGTTCCGGGCCCCGACCCCTGGCCAGCAGAACGGGTTCAACATCTCCACCATCTTCGACCCCGCCCTCGGCGACCTCGTGAACAACGGCACCATCCCGTCGAACTCCCCGGTGGCGGCCCTGCGCGGCGGCGTGCCCCTCCGGCCGGAGACGTCGGTCAACTACACCGCCGGGGTCGTCTTCGACACCGGGCCCTTCAACTTCACCGCCGACTACTTCCGCATCGACGTCTCCGACCGCATCGGCATCACCAGCAACTTCACCCTTGATGACCCCGAGATTGACGCGCTGCTCGCGCAGGGGGTCGACGCCGCCCGCGACCTCAGGCGGTTCCGGTTCTTCACCAACGCGTTCGCGACCCGCTCGCAGGGCATCGACCTCGTGTCGACCTTCACGCCCATCGCTCTGCGCGGCAACACCGTCATCAGCGCCGTCTTCAACTACACCGACACCGAGGTCACCGACAACGGCCGGGGGCTGCTGAACGACCGGCGGCTCGCCGAGTTCGCCTACGCGCTGCCGCGCACCCGCTGGAACGTCGCCCTCACCCAGCGCCTCGGGCGCGCGAGCCTCCTCGGCCGGGTCAACTACTTCGGCGGCTGGTACGACTACGACAGCGGGTTCGCGCGCATCTTCGACCCGACCGGGGGCATCGACAACGGCTTCTTCGCGGGCCGGCCCGTCGTCGACCTCGAGCTGACCGTCGACGCCGGCGGCGGCGCCACGGTCGCGGTCGGGGCCCAGAACGCGTTCGACACCTATCCGGACGAAAGCGCGCGCGCGATGTCGGTCGGCGAGAAGTACAGCGAGTACACGCCGTGGGGCTTCAACGGCGCCTACTACTACGTCCGCCTCGGCTACGGCTGGGGCGGCTAGCGGTCCGTCACGCCATAATATTTGGATAGACGGACTTGAGTCGATGACGTAATTCTCCTGCATGGGGACTCTTCTTGGTTCAAGGTGAGTTCCCCCGATGATCCTAATGTTTAATCGTGTTGAGGCGCTGAAAGTCTGCCCGCGGAGCGATTTTGGGCACGATTAGACCTGTATGTCGAGCATATCGAGCGGCCGGGATCTTCACCGTGGAGTCAAGTTTGATCGTGTTGTGTTTGCCATGCTGAACGGATCACGGTGTCGGCGATTACACAGACCTGCCTGTCTCGTCGTCCGAGGCGGGCCTCGTTAGTTAAGTTAGTGCCTTGTCTTGAATAGACATTGGGCCTGCCGGGGAACTCACCGCCGACCGAGGAGCGTTCCCCCCAGGCGGAAGAAGCGCGGGCGCCGGGCCGCAGCGGTCGCGGTTCATCGGGGCCGGCGCGTGTTGTAGTATTGGAATGCAAGCAATGCAAGCGACGAACGCTGGGATGGAAGGTTCACGCCGTCAGCGCTTCGAGAGTCCGGCGTGACCACCAGGATGGAATCGAGAAGGATGATCAACAGGATGCAATCGACCCGATACTCTACTTTGGCCTTGGCGCTGGTTCTCGCCGCCGCCGCGTTCGCGCCCCGCGCCGCGAGCGGTCAGGACGCCTCGATTACCGGCGTCGTCACCGACTCGACGGGCCTCGTGCTTCCCGGCGTCGCCGTCGAGGCGCGGAACGCGGCGGGGGTCGGCGGCGTCACGGTCACCGACGGGAGCGGCCGGTACACGTTCGTCGGGCTCGCGCCGGGCGCCTACGAAGTGACGTTCACGTTGCAGGGGTTCAACATCCCGCCGCAGATGGTCGAGGTGGCGGCCGGCGCCCCGGTCATGCTCGACGTCGAGATGGCCATCGGGCTCGAGGAACTGGTCGTCGTCGTCGGCAGCCGCGCGCGGCCGCGCTCGGTCACCGAGTCGACGGTGCCCGTCGACGTGATATCCACCCGCGAGTTCGCGGCGCTGGGCGACGCCGACATCACCAACCAGCTGCGGGCCATCGTGCCGTCGTTCAACGTCGCCACCCAGCCGATCAGCGACGCGGCGACCATCGTCCGGCCCGTCAGCCTGCGCAACCTCGCCCCCGACCACACGCTCATCCTGGTCAACGGCAAGCGCCGGCACCGCGCCGCGGTCATCACGTGGCTCGGCAACGGCGTCGCCGACGGTTCGCAGGGGCCGGACATCTCGGTCATCCCGACGATCGCGCTGCGGCAGGTCGAGGTGCTGCGCGACGGCGCGTCGGCGCAATACGGCTCGGACGCGATCGCCGGGGTCATGAACTTCCAGCTGAAGGACGCCCGCTCCGGCGGCGCCCTGGAGTTCCGCACCGGCGGCTACCGCGACACCAACCCCGGCGCCGCGGCGACCGACGCCGGCAACAGCTTCTTCCAAAGCGTGGCCGGCGGACGCGGCCGGGCGTACACCTTCGCCGGCAACGTCGGCCTGCCCCTCGGCGGAAACGGCTTCGCGAACCTGAGCTTGGAGTACGGCGAAGCGCAGCCGACCAATCGCTCCGTGCAGCGCAACGACGCGCAGGCGATCATCGGCGCCGGCAACACGATGGTGCGCAATCCGGCCCAGGTGTGGGGATCGCCGGCGATCGACGACGACCTCAAGCTGTTCGGCAACTTCGGGCACCGGTTCGACAACGGACTGCAGTGGTACGGGCACACCAACTACGCCAGCAAGAAGGTGACCGGCGGCTTCTATTTCCGCAACCCCCACACCCGCGGCGCCGTCTTCAGCGGCGACCGCGGCGAGAGCCTGCTGGTCGGCGACCGTCTGTGGGCCCGGACGCTGAACGATCCCGGCGGCCCGATGATGGCGAACTGCCCGGCGATCCCGATCGTCGACGACGTCCCCGACGCGGCCGCGCTGGCCGCGGTCGAGGCCCATCCGGACTGCTTCACTCTCTACTCGCGGTTCCCCGGCGGCTTCACGCCCAACTTCGGCGGCACGCTGACCGACAATTCGCTGGTGACCGGCCTGAAGGGGCTGGCCGACAACGGCTTCTCCTGGGACGCCAGCGTCAACATCGGCTCCAACGAGGTCGATCAGTTCATCAACAACACGGTCAATGCCTCGCTGGGCTACGACACGCCTACCGAGTTCAACCCCGGGGCCTACCGCCAGCAGGACGTCAACCTCAACTTCGACGTCGCCTACCCGGTCAGCGACATGGTGACCCTCGCGGGCGGTGCGGAGTGGCGCGACGAGCAGTTCACGATCCGGGCCGGCGACCGGGCGTCGTGGGAGATCGGCCCCTATGCCGCGCAGGGCTTCAGTTCCGGGTCGAACGGCTTCAACGGGTACCGGGAGGACGTGACCGCCGGCACTTGGAACCGTCGCAACGTGGCGGTCTACGGCGACCTTGAAGTGCACGATCCCGGCGGCCGGTGGACTCTCGGCAGCGCGGCCCGAGTCGAGCGCTTCGACACGTTCGGCACGACGATGAACAGCAAGCTGTCGGCCCGCATGGCCGCGAACGATGTCTTCGCGCTGCGCGCCGCGGTCAGCAGCGGGTTCCGCGCGCCGACGCCCGGCCAGCAGAACGCGTTCAACGTTTCGACCGTCTTCGACTACGATCTCGGTGATCTGGTCAACGACGGTACTGTACCGTCGAACTATCCTGCCGCGGTGCTGAGGGGCGGCGAGATCCTGCAACCGGAGACTTCGATCAACTACTCGGTCGGGTCGGTGGTCGACACCGGGCCGTTCACGTTCACGGCCGACTACTTCCGGATCGATGTGGCCGACCGCATCGCCTTGACGCAGCGATTCAAGCTGCAGGAGGACGAGATCGTCTCGCTCGAACAGTCCGGATTCGTCGAAGCGCGGAACCTGGCCCAGTTCCGGTTCTTCGCCAACGACTTCTCGACGCGGACGCACGGGATAGACGTGGTCTCCACCTGGACGCCGATCGCGCTCGGCGGTGCCGGCACTTTCAGCTTCGTCTACAACTTCACCGACACCGAGGTGACCACGCCGGAATCGCCGACGATCAACGAGCGGCGGATCCAGGCCATCCGGTTCGGGTTGCCGAGGAACCGCTGGAACGTGGCGTACCACCACACGGGAAACCGCCTGAACTTCCTGGCGCGGCTCAGTTACTACGGCTCGTACTGGGACGACGAGGACGCGGCCAACAACCTCGGCTCCGCCATGGCCATAGCCTACCCGTTCTACGGCGGCAAGCCGCTGCTCGACCTCGAGGCCGGCTTCCCGTTCGGCCAGGGGGTCACGCTGTCGGTCGGCGGCCAGAACGTGCTCAACCAGTACCCGGACGAACATGAGGGGGCGGCGGCCACCGTCGGCAACCGCTACGGCCAGTTCTCGCCGTTCGGCTTCAACGGCGCGTACTACTACGCCCGCGTCAACTACGGCTGGGGTTCGTAGGAAGGTCGGCCGCCCCGGGCCGCAACGGCCTGGGGCGGCGCCTGCTTCCGGTTCTTCATCGACGAACTTCAGGGCCGCACCCCGGGCGTCGAAGTCGTGGCCACCTGCCCTGCCCCTCGGCGCCCCGCCGAATCCTGGCCGCCGCGACCTTTCGGTCGCCATCGACCGCATCATCCTCGCCGGCGAGATGGTGGGCCGCGGCCTTCTTGACCTGCGCGCCTGACGGCGTGTCCGCTTCCGCTGCCTGCCCGCAACTTGCGGGGCCGCGGCGCCCGTCCCGGCCCCGATCGGCGCCGGGGAGAAGGACGACGATGCGGAACCGTTTGCCGTGGGGGAAGCGCTGAGGTAGATTCTGCCGGTGTGAAGACTTTCGCCGGGCTGGCGACATCGTCCTCGGCCGGGGCAGGTTGTTCGTGATCACGCGCATCGAAATCGACGGTCTCAAGACGTTCGACCGGTTCGAGCTCGATCGGCCGGATTTCGGCGATTTCGACCGCTGTACGACACGTTCTTGGGCCGAGTACGGCCCCAGCCGGATGCAGCACAACTTCTACCACGGACTGATAAGGCCAGCCGCTCTGGTGGCGGACGTTGGCGGACACGCCGACGCCGGCCGGCGCCGTCCAGCGCGCCAGCAGCCGGCCCGCCCAGTTGGTGGACCGCTGCCGGAAGTCCACGTCGAGGCCGTGGTTCTGCCAGATGCGCCCGCGGTCGCTCTCGCCTGAGGCCGGTTTCGCGCTCGTGGCCGGCTTCGTGCTCGGGCTCGCGGCGTGCGTCCCCGCCGGCGCCGGCCGCCACCCCGTCCTCGCCGGGTCGTTCCTCGGCGCTGCGGCCGTGCTCGCGGCGTGGAGCGCGGGGCTCTACCTGCAGGCGCGGCGCCGCGGCCGGCGGTTGCCGCTCGAGATCGCCTTGCGGCCCCAGCACTACGTGCAGGCCTGCGCGCAGGCGTCGGTCCTGCTGTACTGGGGCTGGCACTGGCCCCCCGTCGGCGACGCGGCCGTCCTCATCGCCGGCCAGGTGCTCTTCGCCTGCGCCCTCGAGCTGCTCGTCGGCTGGTCGCGGGGAGAGGCCGGCCGGATCGGCTTCGGCCCCGTCCCCGTCGTCTTCAGCATCAACCTGTTCCTCTGGTTCGCCGACGACTGGTTCCACCTCCAGTTCCTGCTCGTGGCGCTCGGCTTCGCCGCCAAGGCCCTCATCCGGTGGGAGCGGGACGGGCGCCGGGTCCACGTCTTCAACCCCGCGTCGTTCCCCCTCGCCGTCTTCGCGCTGGCCCTGATCCTCACCGGCATGAGCGGCGCCACACGGGCACAGGACATCGCCATCACCCAGTTCTACCCGCCCAACATGCACCTGTGGATCTTTCTCGTCGCCCTGCCCGGCCAGTACCTCTTCGGGGTGGCTCCCATGACCCTCGCCGCGGTGGTCACCACGTGGCTGCTCGGCCTCGCCTATTTCGCGGCGACCGGCGTGTACTTCTTCTACGACGCCTACATCCCCGCCGCCGTCTTCCTCGGCATGCATCTGCTGTTCACCGATCCCTCCACCGCCCCCCGCACCGAGCTCGGGCGCCTGCTGTTCGGCGTTTTCTACGGCGCGGCGGTCGTCGTCCTCTACGGGCTGCTCGCCCGCGCCGGGGCCCCGACGTTCTACGACAAGCTGCTGCCGGTGCCCCTCCTGAACCTGTCGGTCATCTTCATCGACCGGCTGGCGCGGTCGCGGGTCCTCCGCCGGCTCGACCCCGCGAACCTCGGGCGCGTCCTTGCGCCGCGCCGGCGGCATCTCGCGCACATGGCGGCGTGGACCGTCGTCTTCGCCGTCCTGCACGCCACCGGCGGCGTCGGCGACCGCCACGCCGGCCAGTGGCTGCCGTTCTGGCGGGAGGCCTGCGCCGAGGCCCGCCCCGGCGCGTGCCGCTACCTCGCGGCCCGGCAGTCGGGCCACTGCGCCGGCGGGTCGGGCTGGGCGTGCAACGAGACCGGCATTCTTCTCGAGACGGTTCCCGGGGTGGGGGAGACCGGAGCCCCGCCGGCCCCGGACGGGGCCGCGGCCTGGTTCGAGCGGGGCTGCGCGCTCGGGTTCGAGCCCGCCTGCCGGAACCTCCGCCGGCCCGCCGCCGCCCCCTTCGAGCGCGCGCCCCCGGCCGTCGCCGACTACCCGATCGTCCTCCGCGGCAGCAAGGGGCCGGTCGCCGACCGCACCCCCGCCGCCCTCTACGCCCGGGCCTGCCGCCAAGGCTGGCCGGACACCTGCGGGCCCGCGGAGTGAACACCGGGAAGCGGGTCGGAAGCCGCCGTCAGGCGTCGCCGACTACCCGATCGTCCTCCGCGGCAGCAAGGGGCCGGTCGCCGACCGCACCCCCGCCGCCCTCTGCGCCCGGGCCTGCCGCCAAGGCTGGCCGGACACGTGCGGGCCCTTGGAGTGAACGCCGGGAAGCGGGTCGGAAGCCGCCGTCAGGCGAGGCCGCCGGCCATGGATCCCACGAAGGCGAGGCCGCCGAAGAGGAACACCAGGAACATCAGGAAGACGAGCGGTATCAGCCACGCGACCACCCACGTCAGGATGGCCAAGCCGACCGGCAGCCGGGCGACGCGGTGAATGGCGGCGATGCCCGTGGCGATCCAGTACAGCACGCCGACGAACGAGCCGACGATCGGAATGAGTCCCAGCGCCAACGGCGCCTCGGCGTAGCCCATCGCGCGGAACCAGGGGGCAGGGCCGGGCGACTCCTGGTTGAACAGCTTCGCGGCGATGCTGACGAGGCCGGCGGAGATCGCGGTCTGCACCAGCGACAGCGGCACGACGATGAAGAACAGGGCGATGCTCGTGAAGCTGCCGAAGAGCAGGCTCGACACGGCGACGACCACGATCGCCTCGAAGGTGGCCTGTCCGTCGGCCGCGACCTCGGGGTAGACGTCGGTCTCGAAGTTGAAGACGCGCTTCACGCGGTCGATGAAGGCCGAGGACGGGCGCGGCGGCGCGCGGTCCGGCGCGGCGGCCGGAACCGGGAGCGCGCTCGGCGCGGAAGGAGCCGTTGCGGGTGTGGCGCGGTCCGGCGCGGCGGCGGGTGCCGCGTCCCCAGTAGCCGCAGCCGGAGGCGGTGCGGGCGGCGCCGGCGCGGCGCCGGCCGGCTCGGCGTTCCGAGCCGCGCTCTCGGCTTGCGGAGCCGGAGGCGGGCTGGGCGCGGGGCTCTCGGCCGGCGCGGGGTTCTCGGCAGACGTGGAGGAAGCGGGTTCGGGACGTTCGGGCGTGTCGTTCATGCGGGTATCTCCTACGGCGTGACGGCCGCCCGGGCTGGACTCGGTCTGATGGAGTGCGCGGGAACGATGTCCCCAACCCTATCACACCCCTCGCTCACCAAGGGGGCCGGGGGACGGCAACGGGTGCACGTCAAGAAAGTGAGGCGCCGCCGCTGGAACTGGCCCCATGCGCCAAGGCCCCAAGAAAAAGCCCGTTCGGGAGGGCCTCGATGCCGAGAACGGCACCGAAATCGCCAACCTGACGCAGGATGGCAGCGCAGCATCCCCGTCGACGGCAGCCCGCATCTGCCCGGCCACGTTCAACAGCGGTTCGGCGATTCCCGTGGCCGCCGGGAGGGTGATACGCTGGTGGTGTACGTTGCGAAACTTCTCCCCGAATCGCGACTTGCCGGGGCTCCCGCGAGAACCTGCGTCCGGAGCGGCTCGGGGGCGACTGGTCCGCGTCGGGATTCGTGTCGTCAAATGTCTCTCGAGCGCCGGTCGTGGCTCGATGCCACCACCTTGGAGTACATCGTGACCATCAAGGATCGCACGTTTGTCCGCGGCATCCGCGATCGGCGCCGCGGCCGCCGGGGACGAGGCCGTCACCCCGCCGGCGCCGGAGCAGCCGGCGGCGGGATGATCGCCGGCGGGGCGGCGGGGGGCTGGCGATGACCGCGTTTCGCGCGTTCCGGGTCGAGAAGCGCGGCCGGAAGTTCGAGCGGCACGTCGTCAAGCGCGCCACCGCCGAACTGCCGCCCGGCGACGTCCTGATCGACGTGGAGTACTCCTCGCTCAACTACAAGGACGCGCTGTCGGCGATCGGCAACCCCGGCGTCACCCGCACCTATCCGCACACCCCGGGCATCGACGCCGCGGGCACCGTGGTCGAGTCGTCGTCGAACCTCTTCGCGCCCGGGGCCGCCGCGATCGTGTGCGGGTACGACCTCGGCATGAACACGCCGGGCGGCTTCGGCCAGCGCATCCGGGTCCCCGTCGGCTGGGTGCTGCCCATGCCCGAGGGCCTCGACGCGCGGTCGGCGATGATTCTCGGCACCGCGGGGTTCACCGCGGCGCTGGCCGTCGACCGGTTGGAGGCGGCCGGCATGCAGCCCGACGACGGCCCGGTGCTGGTGACGGGGGCCACCGGCGGGGTGGGCTCGGTGGCCGTCGCCCTCCTCGCCCGCCTCGGCTACAAGGTGCACGCCGCCACCGGCAAGGTGTCGTCGTATCAGTTCCTGATCGACCTCGGCGCCGCCAACGTGATCTGGCGCGACGAGCTGCTGCAGAGCCCCGATCGGCCCCTGCTCAAGGCGGAGTGGGGGGGCGCCATCGACACCGTCGGGGGCCCCATCCTCTTCAACGCGGTCAAAGCGCTCCGCTACGGGGCCAGCCTCGCCGCCTGCGGCCTCGTCGCCTCGCCCAAGTTCTCCGCCACCGTCTTCCCGTTCATTCTGCGCGGCGTCAACCTGCTGGGCATCGACTCGGTCGAGCTGCCCCTGGTGCGCAAGGCCGACATCTGGCGCAAGCTGGCCGGCCCGTGGAAGCTGGACGGGCTCGACACCCTCGCCTTCCCCCTGACCCTCGACAACCTCTCGGTCGCCATCGACCGCATCCTCGCCGGCGAGGTGGTCGGCCGCGGCCTCGTCGACCTGCGCGCCTGACCGCGGCCCGCTGGCGCGCCGCCCGTGCCAAGGCCACCGTGAACGCGCGCATCAACACGCCCGGCCTCCGGATCGGCGTCCTCCGGGATTCGGTCGACGACGAACGCCGGTGCGGACCGCCCGGCGACCGGTGTCCTTGCGCAACAGGTCGATGACGGCGCGGCCGAAGTCCGACCGATTCGACGTCGGTGCCACGTCCTGCGACTCTCCCGGGTTCTCCTGGGTTCGAGGTGGAGTCACCTCCCGGCGTGGAACGGACGGTACCCCGCGAGTTCCCGCTTCACCACCGGGGCCATGAAGTACAGCCCGAGGAGGTTGGGGATCGCGACGACGAACACGAGGGCGTCCGACAGGTCGACGAGGGCGCCGAGGTCCAGGCTGGCCCCGGCCACCGCGAACAGGCAGAAGAACAGCTTGAACCCGAGGTCCTGGGGCCGCCCGTCCCCCGCGAGGTAGGTGAACGCCTTCAGGCCGTAGTAGGCCCAGGCGATCATCGTCGAGTACGCGAACAGCATCGCGGCGACCGCGAGGGGGACCGGCGACCACGGCAGCACCGAAGCGAATGCGCGGGTCGTCAGCTCGATGCCGTTGACGCCGGCCGCGGCGAGGGCGGGGTCGTAAACGGTGGTGATGATCACGAGGGCGGTCATCGTGCAGATGACCACCGTATCGATGAACGGCTCGAGCAGCCCCACGAACCCTTCGCTGATCGGCCGCGCGGTGCGGGCGGTGGCGTGGGCGATGGCCGCGCTGCCGAGCCCCGCCTCGTTCGAGAAGGCGGCGCGGCGGAACCCGATGACGAGGGCTCCCAGCATGCCCCCGGCGATCCCCTCGGGCGCGAACGCTCCCCGCCAGATGGCCGCGGCCGCCGCCGGCAGCCGGTCCGCCTGCAGGACGAGGACGAGGAGGGCGAGCGCGACGTAGAGCAGCGCCATCCCCGGCACCAGCCGCACCGTGGTGTTGGCGATCGAGCGGATGCCTCCGATGATGACCACCGCCACCAGCCCCGCCAGCCCCAGGCCGACCAGCCAGGTCCGGTCCGCGAAGGGGCTCGCGGCGCCGCCGGTCAGGTCGACGAACATCGCCGTCGCCTGGTTCGACTGGAACATGTTGCCGATGCCGAGGCAGCCGATGACCATGGTCGCGGCGTAGAAGAGGCCGAGGGCGCGGCCCAGCCGCGGCAGGCCCCGCTCGCCGAGGCCCCGCTCCAGGTAGTGCATGGGGCCGCCCGACACCGAGCCGTCCGGCGCGGTCCGCCGGAACAGCACCCCGAGCGTGCACTCCGCGAACTTCGTGGACATGCCGAGCAGGCCGGCCGCGATCAGCCAGAAGGTGGCGCCGGGGCCCCCCGTCGAGATGGCCACCGCCACCCCCGCGATGTTGCCGATGCCCACGGTGCCCGACACCGCCGTGGTCAGGGCCTGGAACTGCGAGATCTCGCCGGGGTCGTGGGGGTCGGCGAGGCGTCCCGAAATCACCCGCACCGCGTGTCCGAACCCCCGGACGTTGATGAACCCCAGGTACACCGTGAAGAAGAGCCCTCCGCCCACCAGCCACGCCACCACCAGCGGCATGTCCGCGCCGAGCACCGGCACCGGGAAGAAGATGAACCCGGCCACCGCCGCGGCCAGCGGCTGCAGCGCCTCGTTGATGATCTCGTCGATGCCCACGGTCTGATGCTTCCGCCTTTAGCCCGCGTTTACCCGCAATCGGGGAATCCCCATCGCGGTTCGGGCCCGCAGTTTACCGCGACGATCACCCCTTCGCGCACCAGTCCGGAACCCGGGAATCGCGAACGCGGGGTCGTAGGCGCCGCGCCCGAGGGCCCGGAAGCGGTACGATCCGTCGACCAGGGTCAACGCGGCCGCGTCATTCTCTCTCGTCTCCGGTCTTTTTCCCATCGTGTTGCCGGTCTGCGTGGCAGGAACCCTGTCAAGAACGAGGCCCGCCTCGCGCCCTGGTTCTCCCTGCAAGGCCTTCTCAGCCCGCCGGGGTCGGCCTCGGCTCGGTGGCGTCGACCGGAAGCGCCGGCAGCGGCCCTGTCGCCTCCTGTCGCCCCCTGTCGCCCCGGAGCCGTGCTATTATTGACACATGGCTGCCGATTCGAAGACGCTCGCGGGGTGGCTGCCCGGCCCCGATGCGAGGTGGGTCATCGCGACCGTCCTGGTGGTGGCCGGTCTGCTCTGGATGAAGTCGGATGGCTTGAGCAGCCGTATCGACGATCTGCGCAGCGAGGTCACCAGCCAGATAAACATGCTCGCCAGCCAGATAACCAAGCTTCGCACCGATCTGCGCCGTATCGACGATCGGCTGCGAGCCGTCGAGATCGCCGTCAAGCCGGCCGTGCCGATACCCGGCGACTGAGCAATCTGCGCCGTAGGACGGTGCAGACTGCCAGCAGGGTTGATTGGGTGGCAATCGGAGCCGCAGGCGGCTGGTTCCGGGCCAGGCCACTCCACGTCTCCACCCGGCGGATGCGTCGGGTTCAGTGTTCGGGCTGTGCGCCGTGTGCTATGATTGACGCATGGCTGCCGATTCGAAGACGCTCGCGGGATGGCTGCCCGGCCACGATGCGAGGTGGGTCATCGCGACCGTCCTGATGGTGGCCGGCCTGCTTTGGATGAAGTCGGACGGCCTGAACGGCCGCATGGACGATCTGAACGGCCGCATGGATGATCTGAACGGCCGTATGGATGATCTGAACGGCCGTATGGATGATCTGAGCAGCCGCATGGATGATCTGCGTCGAGACGTCACCAACCAGATCGCCGAGCTTCGCATCGACCTGCGCCGTATCGACGATCGGCTGCGAGCCGTCGAGATCGCCGTCAAGCCGGCCGTGCCGATACCCGGCGACTGAGCAATCTGCGCCGTAGGACGGTGCAGACTGCCAGCAGGGTTGATTGGGTGGCAATCGGAGCCGCAGGCGGCTGGTTCCGGGCCAGGCCGCTCCACGTCTCCACCCGGCGGATGCGTCGGGTTAGTGTTCGGGCTGTGCGCCGTGTGCTATGATTGACGCATGGCTGCCGATTCGAAGACGCTCGCGGGATGGCTGCCCGGCCACGATGCGAGGTGGGTCATCGCGACCGTCCTGATGGTGGCCGGCCTGCTTTGGATGAAGTCGGACGGCCTGAACGGCCGCATGGACGATCTGAACGGCCGTATGGATGATCTGAGCAGTCGCATGGATGATCTGAGCAGTCGCATGGATGATCTGCGTCGAGACGTCACCAACCAGATCGCCGAGCTTCGCATCGACCTGCGCCGTATCGACGATCGGCTGCGAGCCGTCGAGATCGCCGTCAAGCCGGCCGTGCCGATACCCGGCGACTGAGCAGTCTGCGCCGTAGAACGGTGCAGACTGCCAGCAGAGTTGTTGATTGGCGGTAATTGGAGCCGCAGGCGGCTGGGTTCCGGGCCAGGCCGCTCCACGTCTCCACCCGGCGGATGCGTCGGGTTCGTGTTCGGGCTGCGCGCCGTGTGCTATGATTGACGCATGGCTGCCGATTCGAAGACGCTCGCGGGGTGGCTGCCCGGCCACGATGCGAGGTGGGTCATCGCGACCGTCCTGGTGGTGGCCGGCCTGCTCTGGATGAAGTCGGACGGCCTGAACGGCCGCATGGACGATCTGAACGGCCGCATGGAAGCTTTGCGTCGAGACGTCACCAACCAGATCGCCGAGCTTCGCATCGACCTGCGCCGTATCGACGATCGGCTGCGAGCCGTCGAGATCGCCGTCAAGCCGGCCGTGCCGATACCCGGCGACTGAGCAATCTGCGCCGTAGGTAGTAATGGTGCAGACTGCCAGCAGGGTTGATTGGGTGGCAATCGGAGCCGCAGGCGGCTGGTTCCGGGCCAGGCCACTCTACGTCTCCACCCGGCGGATGCGTCGGGTTCGTGTTCGGGCTGCGCGCCGTGTGCTATGATTGACGCATGGCTGCCGATTCGAAGACGCTCGCGGGATGGCTGCCCGGCCACGATGCGAAGTGGGTCATCGCGACCGTCCTGGTGGTGGCCGGCCTGCTCTGGATGAAGTCGGACGGCCTGAACGGCCGCATGGACGATCTGAACGGCCGTATGGATGATCTGAGCAGCCGCATGGATGATCTGCGTCGAGACGTCACCAACCAGATCGCCGAGCTTCGCATCGACCTGCGCCGTATCGACGATCGGCTGCGAGCCGTCGAGATCGCCGTCAAGCCGGCCGTGCCGATACCCGGCGACTGAGCAGTCTGCGTCAAACCATCAGAGTTCCCCTCGCCCGAGCCGCGCCAGGATGTCGTCGACCGTGCGGCAGGTTTCGCGGCATCCGTGATTGCGTCAAACCATCAGAGTTCTCCTCGCCCGAGCCGCGCCAGGATGTCGTCGACCGTGCGGCACGAGACGGCGAGCATGGTGAGGGTCGGGTTCTGGGTGCCGACGCTGGGCATCGACCCGCAGCCGGCGAGGTACAGGTTGGGGTGGTCCCAGGTCCGCTGCCACCCGTTCACCACCGAAGTGCCGCGCGCCGACCCCATGACGTGGGTGCCGCACAGGTGCCCCGCGCCCTGGTAGTTGTAGGTCTGTCCGTCGTAACGGAACGCGTTGGGGGCGGCGTCGCGGGTCACCGTGTGCTCCGCCGCGCCCAACCGCGCCCACACGCGGGCCGTCGCCTCCCGCGCCGACGCGAAGCCCGCCCGCACGTAGTCCGACATCCCGTAGGCGATGCGCGGCCGCGGAATGCCCAGGTTGTCGGTCCACGTGTCCGACAGCTCGACCCGGTTCGACGGGTCCGCCTCCTGCTCGACGAGGAACGCGATGCGGATCTGGCGCGTCAGCACGTCGTTGACGGCCTCGGCGTAGCGCCGTCCCGCGAGCACCCGGCGCCCGGGGTTGGCCCCGCTGTCGTCGGCGCCGTACACGAAGTCGGCCCCCGTCACGTAGGGGTCGCCGATGGGCCAGTTCCAGCCGGTGTTGCCCACCTCCAGGCGCCACGCGGCCCGGCGGCGCCGGAACGGGCCGTCCCGCAGGGTCTCGACCCCCGACGTCGACAGGGGCCCCCGGTAGGGGTAGACCGGCATGCCCGCCGGCATCAGGCCCCAGGCGAGGTACACCGGATGGTCCATCAGGTGCCGCCCGACCAGCCCCGACGAGTTGGCGGCCGCCCGGCCCGTCGCCTGCTCGGTGTTCAGCAGGATGCGGGCGTTCTCGACGGCGTGGGCCGCGAGCACGTACACGGCGGCGGTGGCCACCCCCTCGCCGGTCCGCCCGGTCGCCGCGGGCACGCCGTCGTCCTCGTAACGCAGGTAGTGGAGGCCGGTCACCGTCCCGCCCTCGTCGATGCGCACGTGGTCGACGACGCTGCGGGCCAGCAACTCGACCCGGCCCGTGGCCATCGCCTCGGCGAGGGCCGCCCGCGGGTCGTACTTCGCCCGCACCGGGCAGATGGGCACGCAGCTCGTGCTGCCGCGGCACGGGCCCCGGTTCTGGTACGGCGCCGAGTTGCGGCCGGCCGGCGTCGACGTCAGGCGGACGGCGGCGGGGGCGTCGTCGGCGAGGGCCGCCCCGTCGAGCCGCGCCCGCATCACCCCGTCGCTGTAGGATGGCGGAATCGGCCCCATCGGGTAGGCGTAGCCCGCTCCGTAGGGGATGCCGTTCACCGCCTCCTGCTCGTTCCGGTCGCCGGCCACGCCGATCAGGTGTTCGGCCTGCCCGTAGTACGGCTCGAGGTCGTCGTAGCCCAGCGGCCAGTCGAGGCCGCGGCCGTAGGCCGACCGCAGCCGGAAGTCGGCCCCGTCCATCCGGACGGCGGTGCCCATCCAGTGGTTCCCGGTGCCCCCGGCCAGCCGCTCGTAGGTGCTCGCGAACGGCAGCGACCCCGGCGCGTGTTCGAAGTACGACCGGGCGGGGTCGTCCCACGCGGCCAGCAGCGCCTCTATCGTCGGCCGCGGCGCGTTGGTGCGGCTCGGGTCCAGCGCCCCCGCGTCGGGCGGATACGGCGCCGACGGCGACTTGAACGGGCTCAGCACGTAGCGCTCGACGTGGTCGCCGTGCAGGGCGTCGAGCCCCGGCCCCGCCTCGATCACCAGCACCCGCCGGCCGGCCCGGGCCAGCAGCAGGGCCATGTTCGCGCCCGCGAACCCCGAGCCCACGATGGCCACGTCGTAGCGCGGCGTCGGTGTCTCCTGCATGGGAAGTCGTGCGCCTCGATCGGTTGCCCTCGGCGTCGCAGCGGGGCGCCTCGGCTCGCCTGGTCCGCCGCGGCCCGCCTGTGAAGTCGTGCGCCCCGGGGTCCCAGGAGCATCCCAGGCTGACTGCGCGTGACGGCTCGCCCCCGATTCGAGGGGTCGCCACCGTCTTGCCGCCCGGCCGGTGCCGCGTGAGACTCGCGATTCCGCTCGTCCGGAGCCCCCGGACCCGCCACGATTCCGCCTGCGCACGGCGGCGGCGGAGCGTGGGATGGTCCTGCCCGGGGTCCGCCGGCCTCAGGCGCCCTCGATGAACTCGGCGAGGCCCGGCGGCACCTCGGCCCACGCCCCCGGCGCCCCCGCCACCCCCATCGGCCGCGCCTGGGCGATCCGCCAGATCCAGCCGTTGCGGTAGGCGCGCACCGAGACCACGAGGTCGGTGCGGTGGTCCGGGTCGATGGCCTCGCCCGAGGCCGGCATCCGGGCCGTCTCGGTCCCGCCGTACCACACGCCGTAGAGCCACATCAGCATCGTCAGCCGGGCCAGCGCGCCGACCCCGTCCGCCCGGGGCCGCGCGCCGTCGGCGAGCAGGCGCCCGGCCGCCGCCGGATCCGCCGCGCCGCGCGCCGCGGCCCCGGCCGTCACGCCGCGTGGCGCCGCCTCGCGCCAAGCCGCCAGCAGCGCCGCGGTGGCGGCGGGGGCGGCCTCGCGGCAGAGCCCGTGGAACGTGTCCGCGAGCGGGGTCCCGCCCCCGCGGGCCTCCGGCTCGAGCCGCGCCGCCTCGACGCCGAGGAGGGCCGACGACAGCCGCAGGTAGTCGGCCGGCGCGGGCTCGTCCGGCGGCTGCCCGCCCCGCGCCCACAGCGGCAGGCCCCCGGCGAGCAGCAGCGAGCCCGTCGTGCCCGCGCCGCGGATGATCGATCGTCGGGTGAGGGTCATGTTCAGGGCATGAGCCGGACCAGCGTCGCGAAGGCGCCGAGGGCCAGCACGATGCGCCAAGTCAAGGTGGCCTTCAACTCGGATATCTCGGCGCGGACGTCGGCCTTGGTGGCCAGGGGTTCGAGTTCGGCCTTGGTGGCGAGCTGTTGGAGCTCGGCTCGGACACCGGCGATCTGCTGCTGGAACTCCGCTTTGGTGGCGAATCGTTCCAGCTCGACCTTGGTGGCCAGGGGTTCGAGTTCGGCCTTGGTGGCGAGCTGTTGGAGCTCGGCTCGGACACCGGCGATCTGCTGCTGGAGCTCCGCTTTGGTGGCGAGGGGCTCAAGGTCTGCCTTTGTGATCGGCTCGCCGACCGCTTCGCTCAGGGCGGCGACGATGGCCTTGGCGTGGGTCGCGTCGATGCCCGCGTCGGTGAGGGTTTCCGCCGCGTGCAAGGTGTCGAAACCGATCATGCCGCCTCACCTCCCGCCGCCGTCCGGAGCGTCCCACGCTGACTGCGCGTGACTGCCCGCCCCCGATTCGAGGGGCCGCCACCGTCTTGCCGACCGGCCGGCGCCGCGTGAGACCCACGATTCCGCACGTCCGGAGCCCCAGCCAGGACCCGCCGCAATTCTGCCCTGCGCACGGCGGTGGCGGAGCGTGGGATGGTCCTGGGTCCGACTCCGTTGACACCTGACTGATCGCATATTAGCATGCGTCGTCTGAGGGGTGGAGTGCGTCTCAGTGCGCCCGCCGGTCCGGCGGACGGCTTCCGCCCCCTGCGCATCATGCCGAAGACCTTTGTCGCGCGGTTCGCCACTGGAGTAGTGCTCGCCCTCGGTTTCACGTCCGCGGGGCCGACCCAGGCCGAAGCCGGGGTGCCGGTCGGCGTCGCCGCCCACCGGGCGCTGCTCGACCGCTACTGCGTTACCTGCCACAACGAGAGCGTGGTGAACGGGGAAGGGCGGCCCGCGTCGCCCCTCGTCGGGCAGCTCCGCGCCGTCGGGCTGACCCTCGACACCCTCGACCTCGCCGATGTCGGCGCCCGCGCCGGCGAGTGGGAGCGGGTCGTCCGCAAGGTGCGGGGCGGGGTCATGCCCCCGGCCGGGCGCCCCCGGCCCGAGGCCGCCGTCCTCGACGGGTTCCTCGACTGGCTCGAGGGCGAGCTCGACGGCGCCTGGGCCGCGACCCGCGACCCCGGCCGGTCCGCCACCTTCCACCGCCTGAACCGCACCGAGTACCGCAACGCCGTCCGCGACCTCCTCGCGGTCGAGATCGACGCCGCCGACTTCCTGCCCGCCGACGACTCGAGCTTCGGCTTCGACAACATCGGCGGCGTCCTGAAGATGTCGCAGGCGCTGATGGAGCGCTACCTCGCGGCCGCCCGCACCATCAGTCGGCTCGCGGTGGGCAGCCCGCCGCCCGCCGTGTCCGCCGACACCTACGAGGCGGCCCAGGACCTGCCGCAGCACGGCCGGGTCGAGCAGTTGCCCTTCGGCACCCGCGGCGGCCTCCACATCGAGCACCTGTTCCCGCAGGACGCCGGCTACGACGTCCGCATCGAGCTGACCGGCGCCCGCCGGCTCCGCGAGACCCACGACCTCGAGGTGACCGTCGACGGCGAACCCGTCAAGCTGTTCACCCTCGGCCCGCCGCCGGCGGACGGGGCCTCCGGCAACCCCTACGCGCAGGCGTCGACCATCGGCTTCCGCCTGCCCGTCGCGGCCGGGCCCCGCGAGGTCGGGGTGACCTTCCACAAACAGCCGTCGTCCCTCGTCGAGCAGGTCCGCGAGCCGTTCCCGAACCCCCGGGTGGCCGGCAACACCGGCGGCCCCGCGGGGGCGCAGCCGTTCGTGCGCAGCGTCACCATCACCGGCCCCTACGACGCGGCCGGCGCCCCCGACACCCCGTCCCGCGCCCGCATCTTCACGTGCCGCGCGGCCGAGGCGGCGGCCGAGCCCGCGTGCGCCCGCGGGATCGTGTCCGCCCTCGCCCGCCGCGCCTACCGCCGCCCCCCGTCGGGGGGTGAGCTCGCGGTGCTGCTCGACTTCTACGAGCAGGGCCGGCAGGACGGCGGCAGCTTCGACGACGGCGTAGAGCTGGCCCTGCGGCGCCTCCTCGTCAGCCCCGAGTTCCTCTACCGCATCGAGGCCGATCCCGACGGGGCCGCCCCCGGCGCGCCGTACCCGGTCTCCGACCTCGATCTGGCGTCGCGGCTCTCGTTCTTCCTCTGGAGCAGCATCCCCGACGACGCGCTCCTCGCGGCGGCCGAGGCCGGCCGCCTGCGCGGCCCCGGCGAGCTCGGGCGGCAGGTGCGCCGCATGCTGGCCGACCCCCGCTCCGAGACCCTGACCACCAACTTCGCGGCCCAGTGGCTGCAGCTCCGCAACCTCGAGACGACGGTGCGCCCCGGCGACCCCTTCTCGGTCGCCTTCGACGAGTCGCTGCGCCAGAGCATGCTGCGCGAGACGCGGCTGTTCGTCGACAGCATCGTCCGCGAAGACCGCAGCGTCGTCGAGCTGCTCACCGCCGGCTACACGTTCCTGAACGAGCGGCTCGCCGAGCACTACGGCGTGCCCGGGGTCACCGGCAGCCATTTCCGCCGCGTCGACCTGCCGGCCGACAGCCCCCGGCGCGGCATCCTCGGGCAGGGCAGTGTGCTCACCCTGACCTCGCACGCCATCCGCACCTCGCCGGTGCTGCGCGGCAAGTGGATTCTCGACAACCTGCTGGGCACGCCGCCGCCCGATCCGCCGCCCAACATCCCGGCCCTGAACGACCAGCGGACGCAGGCGAAGCGGCCGACGGTGCGGGCGCGGCTCGAGGCCCACCGCAACAACCCCGCGTGCTCGGCCTGCCACGCCATGATCGATCCCACGGGGTTCGCCCTCGAGAACTTCGACGCCATCGGCCGGTGGCGCGTCGTCGACGAGTCGTTCAACCCCATCGACCCGTCCGGGGTGCTGCCCGACGGCCGCGCCTTCGACGGCGTCGCCGAGATGCGCGACACCCTCGCCGGCGACCCCCGGCAGTTCGTCACCACCGTGACCGAGAAGCTGATGACCTATGCCCTCGGCCGCGGCCTCGAGCACCACGACATGCCGACCCTGCGCCGCATCGTGCGCGAGGCGGCGGTCGACGGCTACCGGTTCCAGACCGTGGTCCTCGGCATCGTCACCAGTGATCCGTTCCTGATGAGGAGATCGCAGTCATGATCGTCACCCAGAAGTCGCTGTCCCGCCGAACCGTGCTGCGCGGCCTCGGGGCCACCGTCGCCCTGCCCCTGCTCGACGCCATGGTGCCGGCGCTCTCGGCCGCGGCCCGCTCGGTGACCGCGCCGGCGCCGAGGCTGGCGTTCTTCTACGTGCCGAACGGCATTCTCCCCAGGAACTTCCACCCCGCCGGCGCCGGCGGGTCCGACTTCGACCTCACCCCGGTGCTCCAGCCCCTCGCCGGCCACCGCGACCGGATGACGGTGGTCACCGGGCTCAGCAACTCGGGCGTCGTCAGCCCCAACGAGGGGGGCGGCGTGCACACCCGCGCCCACGGCGGCTGGCTGAACGGCATCCTCCCCAAGCGCACCGAGGGGGCCGACATCCGCGCCGGCAAGACCATCGACCAGTACGCCGCCGACAAGCTCGGGGCCGACACCGCTCTGCGCTCGCTCGAGCTGACGACCGAGTCGAACTACCAGGTCGGCAACTGCGAGAACGGCTACAGTTGCGCGTACCGCAACTCCACGTCGTGGCTCACCGAGACCACCCCGCTGCCCCACGAGCGCGACCCCCGGGTCGTCTTCCAGCGCCTGTTCGGCGACGGCGGCAGCGTCGAGGCGCGGCTGGCCCAGATGAGCACCGACCGCAGCATCCTCGACTCGGTCACCGACAGCATCCACCAGCTCGAGAAGCGGGTCGGCGCCGCCGACCGCGCCACCGTCGGCGAGTACCTTCAGTCCATCCGCGGGATCGAGCGGCGCATCCAGCGCACCGAGGCCAACCAGGCCTCGACCCCGCTGCCCGCCGTCGACCAGCCCGCCGGGGTCCCCGACGACTACGAGGAGCACGTCGGTCTGCTGCAGGACATGCTCGTGCTCGCGTTCCAGGCCGACGTCACCCGCGTGAGCTGCATGCAGATGGCCCGCGAGACCAGCGGCCGGACGTATCCCCGCATCGGCGTTCCCGAGGCGCACCACACCGTCTCGCACCACCAGCAGGACCCGCACAACATCACGCAGTACACCAAAATCAGCCAGTACCAGATGCAGCTCTTCGCCCGGCTCGTCGAGAAGATGCGCAACGCCCCCGACGGCGACGGCACCCTGCTCGACCACGCCATCCTGCTGCACGGCGCAGGCATGGGCGACGGCGACCAGCACACCCCCTACAACCTGCCCATCACCCTCATGGGCGGCGGCTGCGGCCAGCTCGCCGGCAACCGCCACCTCGTCTACGACCTGCACACCCCGTTCATGAACCTCGGGCTCACCCTGCTCGAGAAGGTCGGGGTGAAGGTGGACCGGATCTCGGACAGCACCGGACCGTTGACGGGCGTGTAGCGGGCGGGCGCCACCGGCCCGGCCACGGTCCCGGGTCGTGCTGGCGTCACCGCCCGAACGGGCGGCCCGGCCACGGTCCCGGGTCGTGCGCCCCCTGTATGGGGGGGCGCCGTTCCCGATGCGCGCCCCCAGTTTGATGAAGAGCTTTGTCGGGCTCGCGATGCCGTTCTCGGCCGGGGCAGGCTGCTCGTGATCACGCGGATCGAGATCGACGGTTTCAAGACGTTCGACCGATTTGCGCTCGACCTGCGTCCATTCACCGCGGTAGTGGGGCCGAACGCGTCCGGCAAGTCGAATCTGTTCGACGCCATCAAGTTCGTGTCACGTCTGGCGCAGACCGATATCCGCGAGGCGATGCAAGAGTTGCGCGGACGCCCGGAGGAGTTGTTCCGCCGCACGTCGACCGGAAGTTCCGGCCGCATGGCATTCGCCGTTGAAGTCCTCCTCGAACCCCACGGCGTGGACGCGTTCGGAAAGCCCTTCGAGCTACGGACCCAACGCCTTCGTTATGAACTGGAGATCGCCGTGCGGACGGGCGCCGACCGGCGCCTCGAAGGCGTGTACGTTCAACGGGAGCACTGCTCGCCGATAAGGTCGAAAGAGCCGAAAGAAGAACGTGCCTCGACGGCGTGGAAGGCCGGATCCGTCAAGTATGGTCGACAATCGAAGCCCTTCATCGCGACACGTTCCGGGTCCGGCAACGAGTCGAACGTCATCGAGATCCGTCAGGACGGTCCCGGTAAGAGAGGGCGTCCGCTGGCCCTGTCTGCCACGGAGGCGTCCCGTACAGGCCTGTCCACGGTGACGACGGCCGAGTTTCCGCACCTTTATGCGCTCCGCACCCTGTTGTCGTCTGTCCAGTTCCTGCAGATCGATCCGCAGGCTTCGAGGCGTGCGACCGATCGGCTTGCCCCGCGGCGGCTGCTCCCCGACGCCTCGAATCTCGCCACCGTGCTCGCCAAGCTCATGGAGGAGACGAGGACCGACGAACGCCCGAAGGGGCTTCTGTCGGATGTCGCCGCAGACTTGTCGTCGCTGATTCCGTCGGTCGCCGATCTCGAAGTTCGCGACGATCCTGGGGACGCGGAGTACTCGTTCGCCCTCAAGCTTGGCGATGCGTTGTCCTTCAGTTCCCGCGTGATCTCGGACGGCACGCTTCGTCTTCTGGCCCTGGTGACCATGCTGAACGATCCCGGGCATGGAGGCGTTCTCTGTTGGGAAGAGCCGGAGAACGGCGTCCACGAGGCGCGAATACCCGCGCTGATCAAGCTGGTCCGGAGCGCGGCGGGTTGCGCCGACTCTCCGCAGCCACAGCATGCCTGCTTTCAGATCTTGGTGAACACGCATTCTCCAGTCGTGATGTCTGCGCTGGCGGACGACGAAGTCGTCGCTTCGGACGTCATCTCCACGCTGATGCCGGAGACCCAATCGCGAACGTCCCGAACGCGGATGAGAAGCGGGGTGTTCTCAGACCCGGAGGACGGGCTCACCCGTTCCGAGGTCGAGGAGCTACTGCGCCGACACGTGGAGACCGCGTGACATGTATCTGGCGTACGCGTTGTTCTGCGAGGGAGCCTCCGACTTCTCGTACTTCGAGGTGCTGCTTCCGCGCGTCATCGAGTCGACGGTCATGGAGGTCGGTAAGGTGATCGTGGAGGTCCGAGACACGCCCAGCGTGCGTCTGGGCCGGAAGGGCCGATCGGTGGAGCAAGTGGCGGCGGAAGCGTGTCGCGGCCGTGAGGCGTTCCACCTCGTGTTCGTACACGCCGACACGGGCGGCCGAGGCCAACTCGCAAGGGTGAGCCATCGCAGCACCGCTTATTGCGAGAAAATGCATGAGCGGTGCGAGTTGCGTGCGGAGCGATGCGTGCTTCTGCTGCCCGCCTCCATGACCGAATCGTGGGTCCTGGCAGATCCGCAGGCGGTGCTCGACACGCTCGGATATCGGGGCCGCCCATCAGACCTTGGTCTGCCGATTGACGCGGGGAAGGCGGAGGTGCATCCGAATCCGAAGACGTGCCTCGACTCGGCGCTTCGTGCGGTTCGAGGCCCCCGAAGGTCCCGTGGCGAGACGCTCCTGCCGGCCATTGCCCAACGCCAGTCCATTGACGCCCTGCGACGATCGAAGTCGTTTTGCGAGTTCGAGCGCAGCCTCCATGCGGGGCTGCGTGATCTGGGAATTGTGAGGTAGGGCGTCGGTTCCGGGGGCGCCCGCCGTCAACTCCCTCCATGTGGGGTTGCGTGATCCGGGAATTGCGGTGAGGCGGGGAGGCGTCCCGTCCGTGCTAGTATCGGACCCCGCGTTGGAGAGAGCCGGGCCGTCGGAACAAGGGGGCGTCATGCAGGTCAGCAGCAGTGGAAAGTCGTACGCGTCGGTGGCCGTCGCCCTGCTCGTCGCCGGCCTCGTCGCCGCGGCTTCGGCCGAGGCCGGCGCCCGGCGCGCCGCGCCGCTCGTCGAGGCGGTCAAGGCGGTCGACGTCGACCGGGTGCGGGCGCTCGTGGGCGATCCCGCGGTCGACGTGAACGCGGCGGGGCCCGACGGGGCGACGGCCCTGCACTGGGCGGCGCACAAGGACGATGCGCGCCTGGTCGCGTTGCTGCTCGAAGCGGGCGCCGACGCGGCCGCGGCCAACCGCTACGGCGTGCGGCCGATATCGCTCGCGGCCGAGAACGGCAACGCCGCCGTCGTCGAGGCGCTGCTCGAGGCCGGGGCCGACCCCAACGCCACCCTGCGGGGCGGCGAGACGGCCTTGATGACGGCCGCGCGCACCGGCGACGCGGCGACGATTCGCGCCCTGCTGGTGCGGGGCGCCGACCCCAACGTCCGCGACGGCTTCCGGGGCCAGACCGCCCTGATGTGGGCGGCGGCCCGCAACAACGCGGCCGCGGTGCACGCGCTGGCCGAGCTCGGGGCCGACGTGCACGCGAAGACCGCGACGGCGGGGCGGGCTCCCCGCGGGAACCGGCTGTTCTACGCGCCGCCGCCGACCGGCTTCACCGCCCTCATGTTCGCGGCCCGCGGCGGGCATCTCGACGCGCTGCGGGTGCTGCTCGAGGCGGGCGCCGACGTCAACGACACCCTGTCCGACGGGCAGAGCGCGCTCGTCGTCGCGGTCGCCAACGCCAACTGGGAGCTCGCCGGCCACCTGCTCGACCGCGGCGCCGACCCGAACCTCGCGGGGGCCGGCTGGAACGCCCTGCACCAGTTGCTGCGGACGCGCCGCATGAACACCGGGTTCGGGTTCCCCGGTCCCATCCCCGCCGGCCGCGTCGACAGCATCGACGTGCTGAAGAAGATGATCGCGCGGGGCGGCGACGTCGACGCGCGCATGACCACCAACGGCATGAAGGACGGCCAGCGCAACCGGTTGAACCGGCTCGGCGCCACCCCCTTCTTCCTCGCCGCCAAGGTCACCGACACCGAGGCCATGCGGGTGCTCGTCGACGCGGGGGCCGACGCGGTGACCCCGAACGCCGACGGCACCACCCCCCTGATGGTCGCGGCGGGGCTCGCCATCTGGAACCCCGGCGAGGACGGCGGCTCGCTGCCGGGACAGGAGGACGAGGTGCTCGAGGCGGTCAGGATGTGCGTCGAGCTCGGCAACGACGTCCACGCCGTGAACTACCGGGGCGAGACCGCCCTGCACGGGGCCGCGTTCCGGGGCGCCAACAACGTCGTCGAGTATCTGGTCGAACAGGGCGCCGACATGGACGCGCGCACCGAGCTCGGCTACTCGCCCCTCGCCATCGCCGACGGCTTCAGCTACTCCGACTTCTACAAGGCCCAGAAGCACACCGCGGCCCTGCTGCGCGACCTCATGAAGGCCCGCGGCATCCCCACCGGCGGCGCGGGGCACGCCATTCCCGGCACCCTCTGCTACGACTGCCTCCAGACCCGCGGCGACCAAATCGCCGACCGCGTGCGCTGGGAGGCCGAGCTGGAAGCCGAGTTCAACGCGCAGCAGGAGCCGTAAGGGGTCAGCGCCGCAGAGGCCGCGCTACTGCACGCGGAGCTCGCGGTCGAGCCTGACCACCGCGCCGCCGAGGCCGCCGGTGGGGCGGCGGGTGTAGCGCATGTCCGCGATCGAGACGTGGTACCCGTCGGTGGTCTCCTCGACCGCGTAGGCGGGGAACCGCTTCCAGGCCGCGAAGCCCCGGACGTGGGGGGCGGTCAGCGCCGCCGCGGTGATCGGCCCCTCGGGGCCGCGCGGCGCGGGGGCGGCCACTTGGCGCAGGGGAGGGCCGGTCAGCCAGTCGAGCGCGTAGAAGCGGTAGCGCTCGGGGCCGGCGACGACGATGTTGCGGCGGAACGGGTTGCCGGGCACGGGAATCGCCAGCACCTCGCCCGGCGCCGCGCCCTCCTGCTGCGCGAGCAGCGCCGACACCTGCGCCTCGGCCGCCCGCGACGCCGCCGCCATGCCCCCGGCGTAGAGCGCCACCCCGGCCAGGCACGCGGCCGCGATTTGCGGGTGCCGGCCGCGTCCTGCGCCCGTCGCCCGCGCCCACGCGATGGCTGCGAGGCCCGCCCCCCACAGCCACGCGGTGGCCGGCGGCGTGTCCGCGAACCGGCCGAACCCGATGACCAGCCCCGTCACCGCGGTCGCCGTCCCCCCCAGCAGCAGCCACGCGGCCGCGCCTGCCCGCGACGCCGAGTGGGCCAGCACCACCGTCAGGCCGCCCAGCAACCACACCCACGGGTCGATGATGAACAGCGCGTCGCCGTAGAACCACGTGTCGTCGAACGGCATCAGGAACCGTACGCCGTAGGTGTTCAGCCAGTCGAGGGCGGGGTGGCTGAGTACCGCCACCGAAGTCAGCCGCAGCAGCGGTCCCGCCCGCGCCGTCGGCGCCCGCCCGCGCCGCCGCGCCACCACCCGGTCGAGCAGCAGCAGGACCGCCGTCAGCACCAGCGGCAGCACCACCATTGCCAGCACCCCGTGCGTCCACCCGCGCCGGAACCCCAGCGACAGGTCGCGGCTGATGAACATGGTGACGGCGTCGATGTCGGGGGCGTTGGCCGCGAGCACCCCGGCCGGGGCGGCCAGCGCCGCCGTCCCGTTCCGCAGGCGCGTCTCGGCGAGGGTGGCGCCGACGAGGGTGTGGGCGAGGGGGTCCATGGCGCGGGGCGGTTACCCGGCGGCGGGGGCGTGGCCGGGCACGTCGGTCTTCGCCCGCTCGCCGAGCAGATGGCGGTACAGGTCGTCGAACCGGCCGTTGAGGCCGTCGAAGCGCTGGTGGAGGGCCGCCGCGTCGGCGCGGGTCCGCTCGTCGAGCCTTGCGATGCTACCGCAGATGGCGGCGTGGGCGGCCTCGTTCTGCCTCTCCGCCGTCTCGAACCGTCTGTCCATCGCCTCGAAGCGCTCCGTCCACCGTGCGTCCATCGCCTCCAGGCGTTCGCGGCTTGCTTTTTCCGCCATGTCGAAGCGTTCGCGGCTTGCTCTTTCCGCCATCTCGAAGCGTTCGCGGCTTGCCTTTTCCGCCATGTCGAAGCGCTCCGTCCACCGCTTGTCGACCGCCTCGAACTGCTTGTCGACCGCCTCGAACCGCTTGTCGACCGCCTCGAACTGCTTGTCGACCGCTTCGAACCGCTTGTCGATGTGCCGCTCCATCGTGTCGAACCGGTTTCCCTGCGCCCTCCACAGGGCTGCGAACAGCGCGACCCCCGTTCCGATGGCCGTCAGCCCCGTCCCGATCACTGCCAGTATCGTCGCATCCATCATCGTCATCCCTTCAAGCCGGTCCCCGTGCCCGCCGGCGCCGCCCGCCGGCGGGCAACGCGGATGACGCAACCCGCGTGCCAACGGGACCCTGCCGGCTGCCCGGCGGCGGGGGCGTGGCCTCGACGGGCGGCGCTGTCGCGCACGGCCGAGAAACGGGACCCCGCCGGCTACCCGGCGGCGGGGGCGTGGCCGGGCACGCCGGTCTTCGCCCGCTCGCCGAGCAGATGGCGGTACAGGTCGTCGAACCGGCCGTTGAGGCCGTCGAAGCGCTGGTGCAGGGCCGCCGCGTCGGCGCGGGTCCGCTCGTCGAGCCTTGCGATGCTCCCGCAGATGGCGGCGTGGGCCGCCTCGTTCTGCCTCTCCGCCGTCTCGAACCGTCTGTCCATCGCCTCGAAGCGGTCCGTCCACCGTGCGTCCATCGCCTCCAAGCGTTCGCGGCTTGCCTTTTCCGCCATCTCGAAGCGTTCGCGGCTTGCCTTTTCCGCCATCTCGAAGCGCTCCGTCCACCGCTTGTCGACCGCCTCGAACTGCTTGTCGACCGCCTCGAACTGCTTGTCGACCGCCTCGAACCGCTTGTCGATGTGCCGCTCCATCGTGTCGAACCGGTTTCCCTGCACCTTCCACAGGGCCGCGAACAGCGCGACCCCCGTTCCCATGGCCGTCAGCCCCGTCCCGATCACCGTCAGTATCGTCGCATCCATCGTCGTCATCCCTTCGAGCCGGTCCCCCCGTGCCCGCCGGCACCGCTCGCCGGGCAACGCGGATGACGCAACCCGCGTGCCAACGGGACCCTGCCGGCTGCCCGGCGGCGGCGCGCCTCGACGGGCGGCGCTGTCGCGCACGGCCGAGAAACGGGACCCCGCCGGCTACCCGGCGGCGGGGGCGTGGCCGGGCACGTCGGTCTTCGCCCGCTCGCCGAGCAGATGGCGGTACAGGTCGTCGAACCGGCCGTTGAGGCCGTCGAAGCGTTGGTGCAGGGCCGCCGCGTCGGCGCGGGTCCGCTCGTCGAGCCTTGCGATGCTCCCGCAGATGGCGGCGTGGGCCGCCTCGTTCTGCCTCTCCGCCGTCTCGAACCGTCTGTCCATCGCCTCGAAGCGGTCCGTCCACCGTGCGTCCATCGCCTCCAAGCGTTCGCGGCTTGCCTTTTCTGCCATCTCGAAGCGTTCGCGGCTTGCCTTTTCCGCCATCTCGAAGCGCTCCGTCCACCGCTTGTCGACCGCCTCGAACTGCTTGTCGACCGCCTCGAACCGCTTGTCGATGTGCCGCTCCATCGTGTCGAAGCGGTTTCCCTGCGCTCTCCACAGGGCCGCGAACAGCGCGATCCCCGTTCCGATGGCCGTCAGCCCCGTCCCGATCACCGTCAGTATCGTCGCATCCATCGTCGTCATCCCTTCGAGCCGGTCCCCCGTGCCCGCCGGCGCCGCCGGTCCCCCGTGCCCCGCCCGGCACCGCCCGCCGGCGGGCAACGCGGATGAACGCAACCCGCGTGCCAACGGGACCCTGCCGGCTGCCCGGCGGCGGGGCGGCGCCTCGACGGCGGCGCTGTCGCGCACGGCCGAGAAACGGGACCCCGCCGGCTACCCGGCGGCGGGGGCGTGGCCGGGTACGTCGGTCTTCGCCCGCTCGCCGAGCAGATGGCGGTACAGGTCGTCGAACCGGCCGTTGAGGCCGTCGAAGCGTTGGTGCAGGGCCACCGCGTCGGCGCGGGTCCGCTCGTCGAGTCTTGCGATGCTCCCGCAGATGGCGGCGTGGGCCGCCTCGTTCTGCCTCTCCGCCGTCTCGAACCGTCTGTCCATCGCCTCGAAGCGCTCCGTCCACCGTGCGTCCATCGCCTCCAGGCGTTCGCGGTTTGCTCTTTCCGCCATGTCGAAGCGTTCTCGGTTCGCGTTTTCCGCTATTTCGAAGCGTTCGCGGCTTGCCTTTTCCGCCATCTCGAAGCGCTCCGTCCACCGCTTGTCGACCGCCTCGAACTGCTTGTCGACCGCTTCGAACCGCTTGTCGACCGCCTCGAACCGCTTGTCGACCGCCTCGAACTGCTTGTCGACCGCCTCGAACCGCTTGTCGATGTGCCGCTCCATCGTGTCGAAGCGGTTTCCCTGCGCTCTCCACAGGGCCGCGAACAGCGCGATCCCCGTTCCGATGGCCGTCAGCCCCGTCCCGATCACCGTCAGTATCGTCGCATCCATCGTCGTCATCCCTTCGAGCCGGTCCCCCGTGCCCGCCGGCGTCGCCGGTCCCCGTGCCCCCGCCCGGCGCCGCTCGCCGGTGGGCAACGAGGATGAACGCAACCCGCGTGCCAACGGGACCGTGCCGGCTGCCCGGCGGCGGGGGCGGCGCTTCGACCTCGTCGGTGTGCAGGCCATCCCTGCGTTCGAGGGGCTGCCGGCTGCCCGGCGGCGGGGGCGCGCCTCGACGGGCGGCGCTGTCGCGCACGGCCGAGAAACGGGACCCCGCCGGCTGCCCGGCGGCGGGGGCGTGGCCGGGCACGCCGGTCTTCGCCCGCTCGCCGAGCAGATGGCGGTACAGGTCGTCGAACCGGCCGTTGAGGCCGTCGAAGCGCTGGTGGAGGGCCGCCGCGTCGGCGCGGGTCCGCTCGTCGAGCCTTGCGATGCTCCCGCAGATGGCGGCGTGGGCGGCCTCGTTCTGCCTCTCCGCCGTCTCGAAGCGTTCCTCACACCGTTTCGAAGCGTTCCGCCCACCGCCGGTCCATCGCCTCGAAGCGTCTGTCGATCGTCTCGAACCGCTCGGTCCACCGTGCGTCCATCGCCTCCAGGCGTTCGCGGTTCGCGTTTTCGGCCATGTCGAAGCGTTCCACCCACCGCCGGTCCATCGTCTCGAAGCGTTCGCGGTTCAGCTTCTCCGCCGTGTCGAAGCGTTCGCGGTTCAGCTTCTCCGCCATGTCGAAGCGTTCGCGGTTCAGCTTCTCCGCCGTGTCGAAGCGTTTGTCCACCGCGTCGAAGCGGTTTCCCTGCGCCCTCCACAGCGCTACGAACAGCGCGATCCCCGTCCCGATCACCGTCAGTATCGTCGCATCCATCGTCGTCATCCCTTCGAGCCGGTCCCCCGTTGCCCGCCGGCGCCGCTCGCCGGCGGGCAACGGGGATGAACGCAACCCGCGTGCCAACGGGACCCTGCCGGCTGCCCGGCGGCGGGGGCGCGCCTCGACGGGCGGCGCTGTCGCGCACGGCCGAGAAACGGGACCCCGCCGGGCTACCCGGCGGCGGGGGCTTGGTCGGGCATGCCGGTCTTCGCCCGTTCGCCGAGCAGATGGCGGTACAAGTCGTCGAACCGGCCGTTGAGGCCGTCGAAGCGCTGGTGGAGGGCCGCCGCGTCGGCGCGGGTCCGCTCGTCGAGCCTTGCGATGCTCCCGCAGATGGCGGCGTGGGCGGCCTCGTTCTGCCTCTCCGCCGTCTCGAACCGTCTGTCCATCGCCTCGAACCGCTCCGTCCACCGTGCGTCCATCGCCTCCAGGCGTTCGCGGCTTGCTCTTTCCGCCATGTCGAAGCGTTCGCGGCTTGCCTTTTCCGCCATCTCGAAGCGCTCCGTCCACCGCTTGTCGACCGCCTCGAACTGCTTGTCGACCGCCTCGAACTGCTTGTCGACCGCCTCGAACTGCTTGTCGACCGCCTCGAACTGCTTGTCGACCGCCTCGAACCGCTTGTCGATGTGCCGCTCCATCGTGTCGAAGCGGTTTCCCTGCACCTTCCACAGGGCCGCGAACAGCGCGACCCCCGTTCCGATGGCCGTCAGCCCCGTCCCGATCACTGCCAGTATCGTCGCATCCATCGTCGTCATCCCTTCGAGCCGGTCCCCCCGTGCCCGCCCGGCGCCGCTCGCCGGCGGGCACGGGGATGAACGCAACCCGCGTGCCAACGGGACCCTGCCGGCTGCCCGGCGGCGGCGGCGGCGGCGCGCCTCGACGGCGGCGCTGTCGCGCACGGCCGAGAAACGGGACCCCGCCGGGCTACCCGGCGGCGGGGGCGTGGCCGGGCATGCCGGTCTTCGCCCGCTCGCCGAGCAGATGGCGGTACAGGTCGTCGAACCGGCCGTTGAGGCCGTCGAAGCGCTGGTGGAGGGCCGCCGCGTCGGCGCGGGTCCGCTCGTCGAGCCTTGCGATGCTCCCGCAGATGGCGGCGTGGGCGGCCTCGTTCTGCCTCTCCGCCGTCTCGAACCGTCTGTCCATCGCTTCGAAGCGCTCCGTCCACCGTGCGTCCATCGCCTCCAGGCGTTCGCGGCTTGCCTTTTCCGCCATCTCGAAGCGTTCGCGGTTCGCGTTTTCCGCCATGTCGAAGCGTTCCACCCACCGCCGGTCCATCGCCTCGAAGCGTTCGCGGTTCAGCCTTTCCGCCAGGTCGAACCGGTTTCCCTGCACCTTCCACAGGGCCGCGAACAGCGCGATCCCCGTTCCGATGGCCGTCAGCCCCGTCCCGATCACCGTCAGTATCGTCGCATCCATCGTCGTCATCCCTTCGAGCCGGTCCCCCGTGCCCGCCGGCGCCGCCGGTTCCCGTGCCCCGCCCGGCGCCGCTCGCCGGCGGGCAACGGGGATGAACGCAACCCGCGTGCCAACGGGACCCTGCCGGCTGCCCGGCGGCGGCGGCGCGCCTCGACGGCGGCGCTGTCGCGCACGGCCGAGAAACGGACCCTGCCGGCTACCCGGCGGCGGGGGCGTGGCCGGGCATGCCGGTCTTCGCCCGCTCGCCGAGCAGATGGCGGTACAGGTCGTCGAACCGGCCGTTGAGGCCGTCGAAGCGCTGGTGGAGGGCCGCCGCGTCGGCGCGGGTCCGCTCGTCGAGCCTTGCGATGCTCCCGCAGATGGCGGCGTGGGCCGCCTCGTTCTGCCTCTCCGCCGTCTCGAACCGTCTGTCCATCGCCTCGAACCGCTCCGTCCACCGTGCGTCCATCGCCTCGAAGCGTTCGCGGCTTGCCTTTTCCGCCATGTCGAAGCGTTCGCGGCTTGCCTTTTCCGCCATGTCGAAGCGTTCGCGGTTTGCTCTTTCCGCTATCTCGAAGCGTTCGCGGCTTGCCTTTTCCGCCATGTCGAAGCGCTCCGTCCACCGCTTGTCGACCGCCTCGAACTGCTTGTCGACCGCCTCGAACCGCTTGTCGATGTGCCGCTCCATCGTGTCGAAGCGGTTTCCCTGCACCTTCCACAGCGCTACGAACAGCGCGACCCCCGTTCCGACCACTGTCAATGCCGTTGCATCCATCGTCGTCATCCCTTCGAGCCGGTCCCCGTTGCCCGCCCGGCGCCGCTCGGCGGCGGACAACGCGGATGAACGCAACCCGCGTGCCAACGGGACTCTGCCGGTGCGCACGGCCGAGAAACGGGACCCTGCCGGCTACCCGGCGGCGGGGGCGTGGCCGGGCACGTCGGTCTTCGCCCGCTCGCCGAGCAGATGGCGGTACAGGTCGTCGAACCGGCCGTTGAGGCCGTCGAAGCGCTGGTGGAGGGCCGCCGCGTCGGCGCGGGTCCGCTCGTCGAGCCTTGCGATGCTCTTGCAGATGGCCGCGTGGGCCGCCTCGTTCTGCCGTTCCGCCGTCTCGAAGCGTTCCTCCACCGTTTCGAAGCGTTCCGCCCACCGCCGGTCCACCGCCTCGAACCGCCTGTCGATCGTCTCGAACCGCTCCGTCCACCGTGCGTCCATCGCCTCCAGGCGTTCGCGGTTCGCTCTTTCCGCCAGGTCGAGGCGTTCTCGGTTCGCGTTTTCCGCCACATCGAAGCGTTCCACCCACCGCCGGTCCATCGCCTCGAAGCGTTCTCGGTTCGCGTTTTCGGCCATGTCGAAGCGTTCTCGGTTCGCGTTTTCCGCCACATCGAAGCGTTCCACCCACCGTCGGTCCATCGCCTCGAAGCGTTCGCGGTTCAGCTTTTCCGCCAGGTCGAAGCGTTCGCGGTTCAGCTTCTCCGCCAGGTCGAAGCGTTTGTCCACCGCGTCGAACCGGTTTCCCTGCACCTTCCACAGGGCCGCGAACAGCGCGACCCCCGTTCCGATGGCCGTCAGCCCCGTCCCGATCACCGTCAGTATCGTCGCATCCATCGTCGTCATCCCTTCGAGCCGGTCCCCCCGTGCCCGCCGGCGCCGCTCGCCGGCGGGCACGGGGATGAACGCAACCCGCGTGCCAACGGGACCCCTGCCGGCTGCCCGGCGGCGGGGGCGGCGCCTCGACGGCGGCGCTGTCGCGCACGGCCGAGAAACGGGACCCGCCGGCTGCCCGGCGGCGGGGGCGTGGCCGGGCGGACCGCGCCTCTCCAAGCATACCCCCGCGGGGTCGCCGCCCGCCCGGACCCGCCCGGCAGGAGCATCCCACGCTGACTGCGCGTGACGATTCGCCCCCGATTCGCGGCGTCGCCCCACCGTCTTGCCGACCGGCCGGCGCCGCGTGAGATCCGCGATTCCGCCCGTCCGGAACCCCCAGGACCCGCCCCGATTCAGCCTGCGCACGGCGGTGGCGGAGCGTGGGATGGTCCTCCCCGCCCGGCGCGTCGCCCCCCGGCCGCCCGACCCGTCCGCGGGCCGTCCCGCCGCGGTTTTTCGTCCGCGAGCCCGGCCCCCGGGCAAAATCGGCGCGCCGCCGCATTTCCGGCTTGCGCCGGTTCGTTCGGGCGTGTTACTCTCTCGCGCCGGCCGAGTTTCGGCGTCCCCGGCCGGTGCCACGCGTCGTCTGGTCCGGTTCGTCCGGCCGCGGGCGGCTGTTTTTTGGGTTGCGCCGGCTGGTAGCGCATGTTACGATTGCGCGTTTTCCGACGCTTGATTGGCGGGGGGGGCTAAAGACCTGATGCGGATCGGACGATAGGGTGGTTGACACGGGGGGCCGGGGGCGGACAGATCCGATTCCCCCGTTGCCACGCGAACAGGCGGCGTACCGTCGCACGCTGTTGACCTAAAAGCCTTTAGGGTGCCCTTAAGGGGGGTTGTGACCCAGTTCGTTGACAATTTGCCCATGGGGCGCAGGGAGGCGCAGGGTACATGCGGATCGAGATGAAACGTGGACGTAGGGGGGGCGGACTGAGCCGGCTTTCCCCCGGGTGCATGCGGCACGAGGGACAACACTCACAAGGGGGAGATTGCGACATGAGAATGGGAGCGGTTTTCGCAAGAGGCAGTTGCCGGGCGCTGAAGTGGATGGCGCTGTTCGGCGTGGTGTTCGCGCTGGGGGTCGGTTCGGCCATGGCGCAGGCGCCGACGGTATCGGTGACGTTGGGAACCACGACGCCTGCGGAGTTGGGCGCATTGGTGCCGGTGACGGTGAGGGTCACTCCGAATCCCTCGGCCACGACCACGACCCGATACGGCCTCACGGCCACTCTGACCTTGGGCGCGGGTACGGTGGACTCAGCAACGGCTACCGACCCTGACGACACACCCGGCGAGCTCGCCCAAGCCGACGCCGACGTGGCTTGGGTTAACGCGTCCGGAACGATATTGTCAGCCCGAGGCACCCCGGCCCTTCCTGCTCAAATGTTTTCCTGGACAGGCAGGACAGCCACCGCTGAAGAGAGCACAAAAGTCTTCTACCTGAGGACGTACGGAGATGACGATGCGGAAAACGAGAAGCTCCAAATTACCACTGTCATCTCCGCCGCGGTAGCCTACACTGGCACCGTAACCCCTGTCCCGGTCAAGACTTTCACGGTTCAGGACAACAGAGAGCAGGGCTACAGGCTGAGGCATGTCATTAGCAACCAGATCAAGGAAGGGGACAGTCCGACCCTTGAGCTCTCAGCGATACCGGGGAAGACTGTTTTCACAGATCTCACAGTGGAGCTGACGTCGGTCAATGACTCTTCGGATTACTCCATCGCCGACGCCGCCAGCACCGTAACCCAAAGTCGCAGCCAAGTGTTCAGAGTGCCGGTGAAAGATGATGACGACGGCCGCTCGGTAGTTGAGGTGTTTTTCAATTCGATCTCGCCCGATCGTGACAGGCAAGATGACACCGTTACCTTGAGCGTAACCAGAACTACGCCCGCCGCGTTGCGGGGGCGCGAGGTCACGAGCTTGGATCTGGAGGTGGTCGACCAGCATAAGCTTCCCTCGGTGGAGATCGATGGCATCACGATCAAGGTCGGCAACAAGGACACGACCGTAGCCACCCTGGTGGAAGGCCAAACGGGGACGCTGACGCTCGTGGCGGACCGTGGCACGACGACCGACGATGTGCCCAATGACGAGGAAATCAAGGTCACCCTGACGCGCCATGACAGCAGCTCGGCCGTCGCTCAGGACTACAACCTTGACGGCTCGCCGGTGACCATCAAAGCGAGCGAAACGACCGGCACGTTTACGCTGGAGGTACATGAGGACCAGGACATCGCACAGGACGGCGAGAAGCTGGTGTTGACCGCTTCGGTGGCGGGCGAGAAGAAGAATGGCGAAGAGACCAGGGAAGTGACGCTTGGTGCCATCACCTTCGTAGACGCCACGATCAAGAAGATCGAGCCGCGGTCGGACGAAGTGGTCGACGCGGCTGTCGCGGCTGCGAGAACCGCCGGCGACAAGGACAAGAACGGTCTGTGGACCCCGTCCGAGACGCTGACGCTCACGGCAGCGGCCCTGTTTGATTGGCCGTCTGACACCACGGGGGTCGTTCTCGGGAACATCCAGATCACAGACACGGAGATCGTGAGCGCCACCACCACCAACGACAACTTGGTGGTCGAAGCGAAGGCAGCCGGCACGGCCAAGGTCACCGTCACCGCGACGGTGACTCGGGAGGCCTCATCCGGCGTCCCGCAGACCGTTTCGAACGTCGCCCAAGTCGCGTTCGATGTGAAGGTCGACGCGCCGGCGATCGTTGCGAAGCCGGATGCGGAGGTGACGGCGTCGGTAGCCGCAGCCATCAAGAAGGCGGCGGACATGGCCTCGAGCCGGCAGTGGGAGCCCGGCGGCGCGACCGCCATGGTTCCTCTCAGCGAGCTGTTCGACGTGCCCGAGTCCATCAGAGCGATCTACGATGTGGAGTCCTCTGACCCGGGCGATGTCACCGCGGTCATCTCCGACGACAAGATGAACGTCAACCTCATGCCGAAATCCACGGGGACAGCGAAGATTACGGTCACCGCGGTCGACCTCGGCGGAGGCAGCACCAGTGTCAGCTTCGACGCCACCGTCATGGCTCAGGCCGCGGTGGTCGGGAAGTCGCAGGCCGAGGTGGACGCCGTCTTCATGACGGCCGGCGCCGACAAGCTGGAGGCTGGCGGGCCCGACGTGATGGTCCCGATGAACGAGCTGTTCACGATCTCCCCGGGCGCGGAGCCCACGTACTCGGTCGACTCGGACATGCCGGCGGTCGTCAGGGCGAGTGGCAGCGGGACGATGGCGGCTCTCACCCCGCTGGGTACGGGAACCGCGATGATCATGGTGACCGCAGTTGACAGCGCCAGTCGCAGCATCGCCAACGTCACCTACAGAGCCATGGTCGATAGGATGGCCCTTACGATCACGGTCGAGACTGACCCTGTGGACATGGTCGAGGAGGGCAGCACGATCAAGGTCACCGCGACCGCCAACCGGGCTGTCCAGGCCGGCGAGGAGGCCGTAGTGATGCTGACCGTCACCGGTCCCGCCCAGGGCCCCGACACGATCTCGATCTCTGCCGGGGGGACGATGGGCGAGGCCTCGGTGACCGTGGAGAACGACAACGTTGTCGACCCCAAGAACGATGTCGTGATCACCGCCGGCGGAACGGCCATCGACGGTGGCGCCAAGACGTTCGTTTTCAAAGTGACCGAAGACGACATGGCGAGCACGTTCACGCTCTCCGGCCCCGAAGACATGAACCTCGTCGAGGGCAGGGAGTACACGCTGACGGTGACTGCCGCGCCTGCGGTGTTGATAGACACCGAGGTGATGATCATGCGGGATCGCTCTAAGAGCGACGCCGACGAGGATGACTATGAGGTCAGCGGCATCATGCTCACCGCTGGTGAAGCGACGGGCACGACGACGTTGGTGATCAAGGAGGACAACACCCCCGACGCTGGGCATGGGATGCCTGAGATGCTGGTGCTTTACGGGATGGTCGACAACGCGCAGACCGAGAACTCGTTGAGCTTCTACACTTGGGACATGTCCGTACCGGCCCTGCCGGTCATCGCTCAGCTTCTGCTGGCGGCCTTCCTGGGCGTCGGCGGCTACCGCCGGTATCGGCGGCGGTAGCGTTCACCGGGCGGCGTTTGTAACTCTCCCTTGAAGCCCCCTCTCCCCGACGCCCGGGGGAGGGGGCTTCTCTTTTATAGGGGGGCGGGCTTCGCCTTCGCCGCTGGCTGGGGTGCGCTGTGATCAAGGATCCGTGTCTATATGGGGCGGGTTGCTTGGGTGAACCGGGCACGGGCGGTCCGCCGGATGCTGGAAGAGCATCGACCCGGCAATGCGGCGCGGCTGCTCGCGGCGTTCGAGGCGGAGGAGGCGGAAGAAGCCGGTGGAAGGCTACAGCGAACGGGTGACGGAGAAGGTGCAGTCCACGTTCGGGGGCTTCACGAGGTTCTTGGTGGGGATCGGTGCCACAACGCCCCCGACAATCCGCCGAATCAATCGGGTCTCCGCGCGCTTCGAGACCGGCGTCCGCTGCCCGGTCCGTCCGGCTCGCCGGCCAAACGCACCGGCTCTGTGACGGCGTCCGCCTGGGATGGCGGGTTCGAGCGTCTCAATCGGCGGGTGGTGGCGATGCGGTCGGCAGGATGGCGCGTTCGAGCGTCTCAAGCCGCTGATCGACCTTGCCGAAGGCGATCTCGACGGCGCGCAGACGTTCGTCGAACCTGTCCAGACGGGCCTCGATGCGGTCCATGCGGCGGTGCATCTCGTCGATCACGTCGTCGATCCGGTTGTTCACGTCGTCGATGCGGCCGTACACGTCGTCGATCCGGTTGTTCACGTCGTCGATGCGGGTGTTCAAGCTGGCGTTGCCGCTGGAGATCTGCGCCGACAGCAGGCCGGCCATCACCACGCCGGTGCCCACGATGGTCCCGATGATCGCCTTCGTGTCCGTGCTCATGCTGGTAGCGTAGCACGCAAAAGGCGACCGCTCACCGCGTGAAACCGCGTAGACCCGACGCGGCAACCGCAGAATCACCCGCGGCGCAGGGGGACGACCTGACCACGCACCTCCTCGATGTACGACGACCAGTCGTCCATCAGGTGGCGGCGGCGCTCGAACAGGTCCGACCGCGCGTAGGCCGCCTCGGTCTGGTTCCTCACGGTGTGCGCCAGCGCCGCCTCGACCACTTCGCGCGGGTGGTTCGTCCGCTCCGACGCCCAATCGCGGAACGACGAATGGTGACGGCAGACGACCTGCCGGACGGCGGCACCGGCACCAACATGGGCGAGTCCCTGGTGCTCATCGGGACGGTCGACGGCATGGAGATCGGCACCTTGACGTTCACCATCTGGGACGTTGCGGTTCCGGCCCTGCCGGTCATCGCCCAGCTCCTGCTGGCGGCGTTCCTGGCCCTCGGCGGCTACCGCCGTTACCTCCGGCGGTAGCGCGTTCGGCGGCGGCGGCGTTCGCACTCTCCCAATCCCCCTCTCCCCAGACGCCCCGGGGGGAGAGGGGGATTTTCCCCGATGCAACTCGCTCGCTCCCAGGCCGACAGCCGGCCACGCTCATCGGCTGCGGGTGCCCTTCTCGGGTGACCGCTGACAGGACCGGGCGAGACGATGGGCCTGCCGGCGGCCGTTCCCGGCCCTCGGCGGCTACCGCCGCTACCTGCTGCAGCGGCAAGCGTCCTGCCGGCGGCGTTACGCAACTCTCCCCCAAGTCCCTTTCCCCCGTAAGAAGTCCGGGGGAGGGGGATTTTCGATGCGCCCGCTCCCCATGCCGACGGCCCCGACCACACCCGTTTTGCTCGGGCGGGTGTAAAGCGTCGCATCGACGTCGGCACCGCGAGGTTCTGCCGTTCGATGTGCTGATCCGGTTCGGATCAGGCTCGCCGATGGTCGTCTTCCTGACGCAATCCTGACAGACGACCGGGCTGTGCCGGGCCTCTGGGTCGTCTTCCTGACGCAGACGACCGGGCTGTGCGCCGGGTCTCCGGCCCCGCGGTTCCGCGCCGTAGATCTTGATGAGGCGGGGTCGCCGCGCTATCGAGCCACCTGCATTTGCAGCAGGACCGGCGCGAGGGGATTGAGGGCGGTGGCCAAGCGGCTCCAGCCATTGGTGATCCGGGACCTCGGATCAAGTACGATTGGACGAGATGGCGGGCGTCCCCGCCGGTCCGGAGCGATCTCGGAGGAAAGTGAGGGTACGGTGAGCACGGATAGCACGGCATTCGCCTGGGCGGTGGCGGCGCTGCTCACGACGACGGCTGCGGCGCAGGAAGCCGTCGAAATCAAGGGCACGGTCGTCGATGCGGATACGGAGGAGGCCCCGAGGGAGGGCGTTAGGGTCTGGTACGAGGAGTTCGGGGCCGTGTATGAACCCGTTTTCGCGGACACGGAAAACACGGGTGGGTTCACGTTCGATCTCGTCGGCGGCATGGGCAAGTTCGGCCTGCTCTCCGTGCGCGAACCTGGGTACAACTCGGCGGTGCTGGGTTGGCCGGTACCGGCGGACACGGACATAGTGTTCCGGTTGTCCAAGCCGATCCGGATTTACGGCAAGCTCGTCAACGCCTCGGGGGTGCCCGTGAGCGGCGCCATGCTGAAGTGGAGCATGCCGCACGATGACCGTCTGACGTCGGGCACGGGGATCGCGGAACAGGATGGCACCTTCAGTATGCTCGTTCCCGGTAAGTCGGACGCTCTCAGGCTCGCCGCCTGGGCCGACCTCTACGCCCCGACGAAGATCGCCGCTTTCAGCTACGACAGCGACGAGGCGCCGCCCCCTACCGTGTTGAAGACTCTGGAGAACATGCGAGGAGACGCCAAGGCGGACGACCAATATCTTCAGGATTGGATCGACGAGATTCTGTCGAGCCAGGAGCCGGCGACGGAGCTCGCGCCAAGGTGACCGACCATGCTCAGGCCGCGACACCTCTTGGTCATCTCCTCGCTGTTGCTGGTCCCGACGCTGGCGCATGGCCAGCGTTGCGTGGTGGATGTCGTCGTTCTGAATGTGGACCGCAGGGGCGAGGGGCCGATCTCGGCAGAGTGCTCCCGACCGCACAGCATCCCGTTCGGGAATTGGGGAGTCGAGTTTCCGTATTTCGGATCACAGCGGCGCATGAGGGACGGGTACTGCCGCGGAGAATCGAGGTGGGTCGAGCCCGTATCCGGAGCTAACTCGGTCTACGCACGGCTGAAGCTCGAGGTCCATCTGCACATGGACTGAACTTGCTCGGCGCCGGGACAGGGAACTCGGGGTTTTGTCAACAGTCGCCCGAAAGTGCGTCGATTTGAACAGGCTGCGCATCGTTGCGGCACGCGCAGTCCATGCGCTCGTCGTCCGGGGCTTCTTCGAGAGCGGCTTTATTCGCCGTTGGATGGCCGCGGGCACATCGATGATCGGCGGTTGGCGCCGTCGAACGGACCGGGCTCCCGGCGGACGGCCCGGCGAAACCCTGCCCGCATTGATTCCGTGGAGCCGTAGTAGAATCGAGTTGAACGAAGGCAAGGCGTCGTAGCCAACCGATTCGGTGCGTCCCGGGTTCGACGATGTTCGACACTCACGCCATCGCGCGCAGCCTGACCAACGCCAACCTCACGGTAGAGCAGGCGGACGCCATCACGGCCGCCATCGCCAGCGCCGCAGAACACGGCGACCACGCAACCCGCGCCGATCTTCAGGCCCTCCGCGCCGAGATGGCCGCGATGGAGTCGCGGCTGACGTGGCGCCTCGTCGGGGCCATGACGGCCATCGGTGCCATTCTCCGCTTCATCGGCTGACCGCCGGGGGACGGCCAGCGGTGCCGTCGGCCCTGTTCGAGCGCCGGCGCCCGGGCGGCTGAACGCGACCGGGCGCGGAACGCCTCGGCCGACCCCGCGGGACGGACGGCGGAACAGGGACATCCTTCATCGCCGTGAATCTACCTTCGTCGGCTGAAGATGCCGCCATCATAATGGGCCCACGAGTTTGGGCACGTCAGAGGATTGCCTGATCGCTCGGAGGCGGGCATGGTCATGAGCGGGACTGCTGCGAGGGCGCTGCGTAAAAACCGCCGCGTCGACCCGAACGAATGCCGGGAGTTCGGGGGTGAGCCCTGATGGGGCCATTTCCCAAGGAGACAGGGATATGCGACGAATCATCGTATTGATTGGGGTACTGCTCATCGCACCTTTGAGGATAGCTCCAGCGGCCGAGCAGGCCGGCAATCAAGGGACAAGCGTCGAAGCCCTCGTACGCGGGATCTACATCCACGGTCTACCCTACGAGGTCGCGGGTAAGTACACGTCGAATGACTCCGAAGTCCTGATCCCGATGCTCAGGAACCCGGAGAACGCTCTGTATTGGCCGAATATCACGAAAGTAATCGGTATCATTGGGGACGACAGCGCCGTGGAGCCCCTGATTGAGTTCCTGCATGGACTCGACAGCGAGACCGAGTGGTCGTCCACAATCTATCGAGGGCGTACGAGCGCGATCCTGGCACTGGGCTACCTCGCCAACAAGCGGGGCAACGCCGGGGCCATGGACTACCTGGTCAAGTCCGTGAATCCGGATGAGTGGGCAGATCGAGACATCGCTTGGGTGACTGCGCACGAAAACGCAGAGCGGCTAATGATGGCCGAAGACACCTGCCCGTCACCGGGTCCCCGGGTCCATGCCCGATCGCGGGCCGGTGGGGCGGTGCCGCTGTCCCGACGGCGCCTGCCCGTCACCGGGTCCCCGGGTCCCGCCCGAGCCGCGGCTTGGGATGGGGTCGTCGGCGGGATGGTCGGCGTCGTCGCCCTCCGGAGGTCACCGCACCCGGGCCAGCACCGCGTGCCCGGCGTTGAACTCGATGCCGGCGGGGCGGGCCGGCAGCGGCAGCTCGACGGAGACCTCGGGGGCGTCGACGAGGATGTGGCGGACGAGCGGCGGACGGTCGTCGAACGTCAACCGGACGGGTACCGGCATCCTGAACCCGTCGGGGACGTCCTCCTGGCGGACGCGGCCGTGGAGCAGGAACGGCGCCGGCCGGTCCACCACCGGGCTGACGTCGAGGTCCACCCGATAGGTCGGGACGTCGACGCCGTACACCCACTGGTCGAAGAACCACCCCATCGGCTCGCCGACCGCCGCGGTCACCGCGTCTTCGAACGAACGCGTGGACATGACCCGCCCCAGGTGGGCGACGGCATAGCCGCGCATCATGTCGCGGAACCGGGCGTCGCCGCCGGTCTCCCAGTCGAGCAGCATCGACCGCAGCATGTGCAGGACGTAGGCGCCCTTCTCGTAGACGAGGATGCGGTGATCGATGCCCGCGTCGAAGCGCGGCTCGGTGGAGACCAGCCGGTACCCGAGGACCAGCGCGCCCGCGTCGTGCCCGTCGCTCCACCGCAGCGCCTCCGGGCGGTAGCCGTAGTGTCTGAGTCCGATGCCCTGGCCCACTTGTCCTTCGCCCAGCACGTCGAGGCGCCACGCATCGATCACCGCCTCGAACTGGTCGGGGTCGTCCAGGCCGTACAACGCATAGAGGGCCGCGGCGTAGTTCGAGAAGCCCTCCGCCATCCACTGGTCGCGGTAGTCCCGCCACCAGTCGATTCCGGCTCCCCACCACTGGTGCGCCACCTCGTGGGCGCGGAACAGCTCCGCCTCTCCCGTGCGCATGGCGCCGAAGGCTTGATACGACAGGAACAGCAGGCCGGGGAAGGCCTGCCCGCTCAGGGTCTCGGTCTCGGTGACGATCAGCGACGGGTGGGGGAAGGGTCCGAAGTATTCGGTGAAGAGTTCGATCGCGCCGGTGAGGTCGGCGATCGTTTTCTCCCGGTTGCCCGGTGCGAACCCGCGGTGGTTGTCGTCGGCGTAGATGGAGACGGCCGGGGCGGTCGGCCGCTCGACCTCGGTCACCTCGAACTCTCCGTAGTGGAACGCCATGCTGCCGACCGGATCGGCCGTCGTCCATCGCTGGATGCGGGTGTCGTCCTCCACGCGTTCGTCGACCAGCGTCCCGCCGCTGGCGATGCGGTACCGCTCGGGCACCCGGAAGGTCGTCTCGATGCGGCTGGTGCGGTTGTCGGCGTGTTGCGGCCGCCAGTCGAGGGTGTCGAGAAGCACGAAGTCGCGGGTCTGGCGCAGGCGATCGACGAGCGCTCCCTCGTAGGCCAGCTCGAGGACGAACGGCTCGCCGGCGGCGACGGTGCGGGGCAACGCCACCGTGACCCACGGCTCGAATCGGTTGTCCTCGAAGGTGCGCTCGTGATGCTCCTGCGCGAAGGGGAGCGGCTCGCCGGTCAAGCCGGCCGGGTCCGCGGGGTCGGCGTCGGGGTCGGCGGCGAGGAGGCCCGCGTCCGCCGGGCGGTCGGGGGGGGCGGGACGCCACCGGGCGTCGGTGACCTCCAGCGTCGCGCTGATCTGCAGCCGGACCCCCCGCGTCGGTTCGATCGGCACGATCAGGAGGGCCGCCGCCGCGCGGGCGTCGCCGTCCCCGTCGAGGGCCAGATCCACCTCGGTGCGCGGCGCCCGCGCCCGCGCCGTCCAGCCTTCCCCGTCGGGGTCGACCGGACGCCGGGGCAACCCGAGGGCCGCGCCGGCCGCCCCGCCGCCGGCGGGGGTGTCGGGGGCGACCGCGAACGGCTCGAGTGCCCGGTCCGCGTACTCGGGCCGGTAGTCGGTCAGGGCATCGAAGCGCATCCAGGTGTCGGACACCCCGCGCCGGTGCTCGTAGCGGTACAGGGCCACTTCCTCCGGTTCGTGCGGTTCGACGAGCAGGGTCAGCCAGCCATGGTCCTTGCTGTCGAGCTCGACCAGCCGATACGTGCGCCCCGGCGGCAGCGTGCCCGCCTCCCGCCGCCACCGGTCGTGGAGAATCCGGCTCTCGGGGTTGATGCGCCGCTGCTCCAGCAGCCGCTTCCGCCGGTCCCTCAGGAGCCGGTTGGCGCGTTCGGTGTCACGCCGGCGCTCGCGCGCCGGGGCGGCGAGCGCGCGCAGCCGTCCGGCCTCGCCGCCGCCGCTCCACAGGACGAGCCGGTCGAACGCCTCGTCGACACGGTGTCCGCCCGAGAATCGCTCGAGCTGGTGGCGCTCGACCGCGTCGGGGGGGTGGGCGCGCACCCGGCCGTCGCCGACGAAGACGGCGGTGGGGACGGCGCCGCCGACGTCCGGGGCCAGATACAGGCGTCCTTCCTCCAGGTGCAGCTCGAACCGGTCCACCCGGAGGCGGCCGCCGCGAATCTCCCCGGCGTACGAAACCTCGGCGTCCCGCAGCTCCCGGTACAGCGGCGGGGGGCCGGGCCCCTCGCCGTCCGAGCCGTCCTGGCGTGCGCCGGCGGCCGTTCCCGTCGAGAGGGCGAGGAGGGCCGCGCCCGACAGCAGCGATGCGGCCGTTCGGTACGCGGTCGGCATGGGGCCAGCTTACCACCGGCGGGGCACCGGGCCGCGCCGAAGCATCGCCGCTCGAAGGCGGGGACTTCGCCGCGGGCTGGTAGGATTGGTTGGGCGGCGACAGCCGGGCTCGGCGGCCATGGGACAATCGGCGCGACGGGGCCGGCGGTTCGCGGCGGCACGGCGGCCGGAACCGCCGGCGTCGATTTCCGGGCCGGCGGGCGCGCGGCGGCGAAGGGGGGGCGGAAGCGGATGAGCACGACGATTCGAAGGGGCGCGGCCCTGATCGGCGCACTGGCGCTGCCGGTGCTGGGGGCGGCCGGATGCGCCTCGAATCCGGCGCTTCCGACCGAGGTTCTCTTCCTGCAAGCGTACGATATCGAGAGCGGAACCGGGCGGGAGGCGGGCGCCGGCGACCGGGTCGTCATCGACTACGTCTTCTGGGCCTACGATTCGGATCAGGCCGACAACAAGGGGCAGGAGGTCGATTCCCGCACCGGGTACACGTTCTTCCTCGGGGCCAACCAGGTCATCCCCGCGTTCGACCAGGGTCTTGTCGGCATGCGGATCGGTGGATTGCGCCGACTCATCATTCCTCCCCAGTACGCGCGGGGGGCGACCGCGTTCGGCTCGGTCCCCCCCAACACGCCGCTCGTCGCGGACGTCCGCCTGGTGGACGCGCAGGTCGTCGCGCCGTAGCCGCCGGGTTACCGGAACAACTGGGGGATCACGGGTCGCTGCTGTCGATCCGTGACCGGATCAAGTTGTGCGACGGCCTGACGGAGTTGCACGTCGGCGTCAGTCCCGCGGTACTCTCGAAATACCCTGCCGGTTTTGAAATCGAAGTCGCGCGCCGGTCTTCGATTTCTTCGCGGGCCGAGGTGGCGGCGATTCGGCGGGCGGTGACCGTGCCGGCGAGCGGCACCCTGCGGCCGGGGCCCTACCGCTACAGCCTGCGGGTGCCGGCCTTGGTGGAGTCCGCGGACGACCTCGCGGCGATCGTCGTCTCGGCCCCGGGGTCGCGCCTCGGGTGCGGCTCGCCGATGTGGCCCGCGTCGATGTGGCGCCGAGCGACACGCGGTCCGTGCTGCGTTTCGACGGCCGACCCGCCGTCGGCCTGCGCCTCTAGCTGGGAGGGCGCGGTCGGCAACGCCTTGGTCGTCACCGACGCGGTTACCGACGTGCTCGCCGCGTTCCGGGCCGATCATCCCGACGTGCGGCTCGCCGGCCTCGAATCGCTCAAGTGCGCTAAATCCGCCGCCCCACCCCGTAGAGTGCGGTCGCTCAGTTCCCGTCCCCACCGGCTTGAATGACTTCTTCCGCCCGCACGTGCAGCTCGTGAAGGAACTCGCGCTGTCTCACCCCCGCATCGCCACGCCTTTTGGCGCGGGCAGACAGCTGGTGAAAACGGGCGATCACATCCTCTTGCGCTATGATCCAGGATCTCTCGACCCTTCCATTCTGTTCCCCTGCCGCCGACCGCTGCGCAGACTCCATGTAGAACTTGGCCAGTTCCCATGCCTCGACCTCATCCATCAGGGGCTCCAATTTGATCTCGTTCTGGAGCCGCCCCCTTAACGCCGGCAGCGCGGCCGAATAGCGACGCAAGGCATCCGGCGTTATGCCGATCATCAAGAACAGACGTTGAGGAAGCGCGTCGACGACCGACCTGATCGCCGACAGGTAGCGCACGACCGCCGTCGGACCGAGAACGCCGTCATGCTTCTCCAACTCGTCGAGCAACAGGAATATCCCGTTGAGCACACCGGCGCTTCCGCTGACCTGCACAATGTCCCTGAGCGCCGCCGTCTTCGATTCTACCGTATCCAGCCGAAACTGGACGCCGAGCGCCAGCCGGTGCGCCTTGAGCACGCGCAGTCCGAGCAGCCACTGCAGCATCAAATCGAACTCCGGATGATCCGACTTTATCAAGCGATACAACGCCGTCCGCATGTCGTGACCGCGAACCTGCTGATCGATGGACGCTTGGTTCCGGCGAAGGCTGTCGACCAGTGTCCGAAGGTGTTCCGTCCCCAATTCCTCAAACAGCCGACGGGTCGTACCCTCAAACGACGCTTCGGGGTCAGCCAGATAGCGTACCAAGTAGTAGCCGTCACGATCCGCCATCACATTGCGGATTTCGGACTCGAAGTGATTCAGGAAGTTGGTCTTGCCGACGCCTTGCGTACCGGAAATGACCACCACATGTGACTTGCCGTCGCGCACAAAGGTGACGATACGACGTTCCGCCTCCTCGTCGGCGCTCAGTGGCCGACGAGGATTCGCCGAAGTCTGATTCGATGCCGGAAACGGATTCGTGATGATACCGAATCGTTCGTACAGACGCTCTCCCGAACTCCGGTCATCGCTCTGTCGCAGGCGGTCGCGCAAGCTCATTACCGTGGCTCCTCGATGCGTAGACTCACGCTCCCCTTTCCGGGAATCAGGTAGTCGCCACGATACAAGTGGACCGGTTCCACGACCGGCCACCCGGATCTCGTGCGAAGGACATGGACGATCCGATCATCGAATCGCATCTGGGTCGTCGACCCCTCTGTGGATCTGCGCAGAAAACCCCGTTCGCCCGCTTCCTGAAGGCGACGGCGCGCGATCTCCGGGTGAATCCCGTCGTGGCTGATCAGCGACTCCAGCCAAGCGCCGGTGGCGACCAGTCCGTCACCGCCGTCGAGGCCCGAGAACCGGCTCAAGGCGATCCGCGCAAACGCCGCCGCGTCGGGCACGGTTGGTGTCGGAAAGATATCGGCATTCGAACCCGACGCGCAGATCAGCGTCATTTCTCCCAGTACACGGTAGGTGAACTTGCCGCGCCCCATCGTGGAGATATGGAGTGTTTGTCCCACCGACAGTTTCCTGACACGTTCCGAAAATGCGGCAAACGAAGGTGCCGTGAGGAGAATCTTGCGAACTTCATCCACGCGTTCGTGCCGCAGTGCGGCCGAGAGCCCCTGCAGATGTCCTTCCGCCCGCCACGTCCCGTTCATGACGGAAACCAGACCCGCAGATTCCAGAAAACGACGATATTCGTCGCCACCCCGACGCGTCTCCAGCACCTCCGCAACTTCGGGCCCAGTCATTTCTACGCGGTCATCCAGCATGCAGATCAACCGGATGATTCGATCGACGCTGAAACGGAGAAGGGTCCCCGACGCCGAACCCCGGCGGCGATTCGCAGCGATGCTCCGAATTTCGGAACTCGCCCTTCTCTCCTCCGTATCGCCAACCTGCGCGCTGTCGCCGTTCATGGCGCGGGCACCGGCACCCCGCGTATGCCGACACCACAGCAGATCGTCCTTCGCGTGGTACGGCGCCCAGGGCAGGTCCCGACCAAGTGCGGTAAGCTCGAAGGTACTGTCCTGGCCGTTCTTCAGGCGGACAGACCCGAAGGCCGTGGCAAGTTCCCACAGAACCTCCGACAGCGGCGTCTCCCGAAGGTGCCCGGAAAACGGGTCGAGGCTTTTTCCAGAAAGTCGTTCACCGAACAGACGTGCCGCTCCAGTCGCCACAAAATAGAGCGGCTTTACCCCCTCGGCCAGCGCCATTCGCGCAAGGCCCTGATCGCTGGTCAAGAGCCGAACCGCATGTTCCGGACTCGACTGCGCCTGGTGATGTCGAGCCGCCTCGACGATCAATCGGTCGACATAGGCCCGAATCGAGGTACTGATGTTGAGATCCGACAGATTGCTGTCCCGCTCGGGCTGAAATGCGCTCCGCAGGGGATCGCCCAGCAGGTACGTCCGCTCCATTTCCGTATCGGTCTGCAGCTCGATTCGCAAGAGCGTCCGGTGTCCGCCCTGACTCTTCAGATGTTCAAGCAACAGGCTGATGCGACGCGCGGGTTTCGCAGTATCGGCCCGTCGAATGCTGAAGAACCGTTCGGTGAAGTTGACGATCTCCATGTGCACGATTGCGGGGATCTTCACTCTGGCCGCCGGATGAAGATGTCGAGCAACGAAGTCCAGACCGCCCTGGAGGATCCCCGAGGTGTCCAACACCACAGTAGTCGAGCGGCGAAAAGGCATCTCCTCGAGTGCAGCGGGATCGAAGATGGGGTGCGTGAGACCCACGCGAACGGGTGTCGAAGCAATTTCATCCATCGCGCGATCCACCGCCTTCAGTAGTAACGCGTTCTTCCTTTCGTCTGGTCCGATCCTCAGGGCATCGAACAGATTAGTGCGTGCCTCTTCAAGTTGCGGCAGCGACCACTCGAATGCGCCCCTTCGCACAGCGTTGGTGGATGCGCCATCGGCTTGACTGCTCGACACCAGTACGATGTCGCCCAGCGGGAACCACTGGTCCTGAAAAGCCTGTTCGTCACGTACCGAAAGTTCACAGCTACTTTGCCGCTCGAACATCTCGGCGATCTGCGGCTCGGCTTCATGCCGTGAGATGAGGACGTTTGCAGTCATCGAATGGACACCGATATACTCGGGCGGTTTGCGAAGCACCCCAGCAGCCACTTCAAGTGCAAGACGAATGCCACCAGTGCGTTTATCTCGTTGGGCAATTCTTCATGACCAGGGGGTTGACTCAAGCTTTCGGACCACACTACGTGCTGAGAGTCCATTGCTCGTTCGGCGGCCAGGACGAAGTCCGCGAGGACGGCGAGACGCCGTTCTTGCGGCGGTTTCGACACATCCAAGCGCTCAAGGCGGTCTCGGAGGTTGCGGCGGACACCTTCGTCCTCGACGCCCGCGAAGGGGTCCTCTCGCAGTTGCCACGAATACACCTCTTGTTGAAGGTTGGACTCGAGGTCCAACATCCAATGCCCGCCTTTTTCATCAGACAAGACAAGCGCACGGGACGGGGCGAAGTCCCGCCAGATCGACAGCGTGCGTACCACGTGCGGCTCCACCGGCACCGTGTTCTCCTTGGCTGGACGATTCCGCTGACGGGGCGCAGAACCCCGCCGTCAAAAGGCTAGCGCATTGCCATCGTTAAAAATAGGGTCGCCGAAGAACTCACTTCGGACCGAAAGAGTTCCCATGCAGAGGAAATACATCGTTCGGCTCAAGTCCGTCTGTCTGAAGATTATGACGTGACGGACCACTGGGGGTCTCGACGACGTGCGATTTGGGCCCGCGCTGCGTCGCGGCGTATTATGGCATTTCTGGACTGACCGGAGGGCGGGAGACCCGCGCAACGCAACGGCTCGGCGGCGGCCCGACGATGACGACGATTGCCGCGAGGTGACGGCGCGGATCCCGGCCGCGCGCCCCTTACCGGAACAGCCGGGTGACCTTGACGACGAACCCCCGGTTGCGGAGCTCGGCGTAGCGGTCGGGCCGCAGCGGGTCGACGTCCTGCTCTTCGGTGTAGACGACGAACAGCTCGCTGCCGGGCGAGTACTCCCACCGCAGCCGGAGGTTGGTGCCGAGGGTGTGGTTGGTGGAGTTGTACTGGAACAGCCCGCTGACGAACATGCGGGGAGAGAACGTGTAGTTGAGGCGCCCGCGCAGGAGGTCGGTGCGGAAGGAACCGCCCGGCAGGTCGATCCAGTTGAACGAGACGCTGGGCTCGACGGACAGGCGCGGCGACAGATCGACGCGCCCGCGGCTGAGGTCGACCGAGGTGAGCTTCCCGTCGAAGTAGCCGCCGGTCGCCGCCTCCACCCGCCCGTTCAGCAGCCGTTGCGGGCCGAGCGCATAGGTCAGGCGCACGTCGGTGAAGTCGTAGCCGCCGACCGGAATCGTCACCCCCTCGCGCCGCGAGACCGGGAACGGCTTCCGCAGAAACTCGAAGCTGTCGCTCAGCCTCACCCCGAACTGGTCGCTGTTCTCGAGCTCGGTCTGCACCGCGACCTGTTGCTGGCGGGTTTCGAGCCGTCCGGTGTCGGCGGTCAGGAAGTAGTCGAGGCTGCCCTCGAGGACGAACTGGCGCACCGATTCGATGGACCGCGGCCGCGGGCTGAAGCGGCCCGAGACCGACGTGCGCCGGAAGTTGTCGCGCCGCAGGAACCCGACCTCGGGGCGGAAGTCGTCTTCCACCGCCAGGTGATCGAGCTCGAAGCCGTAGCGGTCGGCGCCGTAGTCGAACCGCGCCTGGTAGCTGGCGTCGCGGCCCGTCACGCCGGTGGTGCGGGTCCGGGCGTAGTAACCGAGGAAGTTGACGCTGTCGAAGAACGAGAAGCTGGCGTCGGCCCCGTAGGCCTGGTTCGAGCCGGTTCCGTCGAACGACACCGACCGGTTCGTGAGCAGGGCGCCGATGCTGCTGCGGCGCAGGAGGTCGCGCCTGACCCGCAGCACCGTGAAGTTGGTGGCGCCCGCGCCGGAGACCGTCTCGGCGCCGGTGCGGAGGTTCTGCTCGCCGGTCTGGATGTTCAGGGCCCCGACGTCGAACGCGCCGACCTTGCCGGTCAGGCGCCCCCCGCCGAGGATCGGCACGACCTCGCCGCCCTGCAGCCCGATGCGCCGGCTGTAGAAGAGGGTCGGCGCGGCGCCCCCGCCGAGCACGCTGCCCTGACGCAGGCTGCGGGCGGTGCGGAAGCTCCCGCGCGCGAAATCGAAGATGCCGCGCCCCTCCAGAAAGAACTCCCGTTTCTCGGGGAAGAACAGGTTGAACCGGGTCAGGTTCACCTGCTGCTCGTCCACTTCCACCTGCGCGAAGTCGGTGTTGACGGTGAAGTCGGCGGTCAGGTTCTGGGTGACGCCGTACTTCAGATCGACACCGAGCCCGCCGTGGCGGGCCCCCTGTTCGGGGGGGGCGTTCACGTCGGTGGTCATGCCGCCGATGGCGTACGGCTTGATCTCCAGATGGTTGCCCGCGGGCGGCGTCTCGAGCCCGACCAGGGTGCCCGCCGCCGACACCCGGAAGACGCCGCCGCGCCCGCCGAACCCGGCCGCGGAGATGGGAATCAGGGTCAGGTAGGCCCACTCGTTCTTGCGGATCACGGTGCGGCGGATCTGGATTCCCCACACCTGGTCGCGGTCGGGCCGATAGCGCAGCGACTTGAACGGCACCACCATCTCGATGGTCCAGCCGCCGTCGAAGCGCGCCGTCTTCACGTCCCACACCGGGTTCCAGTCGCGGTTCGGATTGCCTTCGTTGGTGATCGCCTGGTCGACGAACCCGCCGGCGGGGTTGGCGTAGAAGAGGAGCGCGTTGCGCCGGTCGTAGAACGTGTCGATCAGGAAGCCGAACAGGTCGTTGTTCAGCATGTTGAACGCGTCGCGGCGCATCTCCGTCGCCACCCACTCGCTCGGCGGCGCGCTGTCCCAGCAGCGCCCGGCGACGTAGAAGTTCTCGTCGTCGAACATCACCCAGGCCTCGGTGCGCTCCGTGGCGGGGGCGCCCTCGTCGGGAAGCTGCTGGATGAAGCCGGACACCGGGGGGACGGTCTCGTAGACCGGCTCGTCCAGCCGTCCGTCGACGCGGATTCCCGCCCGCAGCGGGATGGCGCGCATGGTCGCCTGCCCGCCCTCCCGGGTGATCATCGCGGGCGGCGCCGGCGGGGGAGGCCCGTCGATGGCGATTCCCGGCTCGACCGCAGTCAGCTCGCCCGGCTCGCCCGGCACGGGCTGGGCCGAAGCGGGCGCCGCGAGGCCCAGGGCCGCTGCCAACAGGATCGCCGGGACCCGCCGGGGCCGGGCCGTGGTCGGCTCGGCGGCGGCTCGGCGAACGTCGGGGCCGAAGACGGCAGTCACACGATGCCGCAGGCGGGAGACGTGGCTGTTCTCATGGTGGTGTCCCGGGACGATGTCCGCCGGCGCCGGCATCCGCATGGCGGGCCGTCTGTCCGCCGGTGCGCTGCGATGATACTTCAGCCGGGTGCGGGATGACGGTCGGCGTCCGCTCCGGCGGCCGCTTCCACCCGCGACGGTGTTCTGGACGCACCCGTGATCCGGACACCGGTGTAGGTCGGCGGCGCTGGGCGTCGGCGCCGTGGCACGGCGCGGGTTCTGGAGGGTCGCCGGGCCGGCGGGGGCGCTGTCCGGGCGGTCGGCCGGCTACGCGACCCGGTGCAGCAGATCTTCGCCGGCCGCGATGCGCCGGCAGTTCTCCACCGCGACGGCGAGGCTCCGTTCCAGCGTCTCCCGCGTCAGCCACGCGGCGTGGGGGCTGCAGACGACGTTGTCGAGGCCGAAGAGGGGGTTGCCGGCCGGCGGCGGCTCGGTCTCGAAGACGTCCAGCCCCGCGGCGCCGAGGCGGCCCGTCCGCAGCGCCTCGACGAGCGCCGCTTCGTCGACGAGCCCGCCGCGCGCGGTGTTGACGAGGACGGCGCCCGGCTTCATGCGGGCGATCGCGCCGGCGTCGATGAGCCGCGCGGTGTCGGGCGCGAGGGGCACGTGGAGCGACACGACGTCGCTCGCCCGCAGCAGGGCGTCGAGCGGCGCGCGCTCGCCCGCCGCGTCCGGCTTCGGGCTCCGGCTGGCGTACAGGACCCGGGCGCCCAGCGCGCGCAGCACGGGGGCGAGGCGGCGCGGCACCGCCCCGTATCCCACCAGCCCGACGGTGCGCCCGCGCACCTCGCCCGCGTGGTCCTGGAACACCGGAGGCAAGCGCCAGGTGGTGCGCGCCGCGGCGTCGAGCCGGGTCGCGCGGCGCAGGGCGCCGAGCATGAGCAGCAGGGTCATCTCGGCCACCGCCTGGGTGTTCGTCCCCGGCATGTTGCAGACCGCGACCCCGCGGCGGCGCGCCGCCTCGACGTCGATGGTGTTCACGCCGACCCCGATCTTCTGGATGAGACGGAGCCGCGGCGCCGACGCGATGATCTCCGCCGTCAACGGCTCCAGGAGGTGCCATATCACCTCGGCGCCGGAGAGCAGCCCGCGGAACCGGTTCCGGTCCGCGGGCTCGCAGACCGAGATCGAGAGGCCCTCGTCGTCGAGGGCCGCGAGCCGGCGCGTCAGGCCCGGCCCGGCCGGGTAGTGATAGATCACGTTCATGGTCGACTCCGGGTTCTTCGGCGTCGGGGGCGGACGGGTTTCCGGGCTATTCGATCAGCCGGACCACCGGGGCCGGGCGCGTACCGTCGGGGGAGCGCCGCAGCCGGCCGTCGAACGTCACCAGACGTCCCCGCCGGTGGGCCGCGAGTGCGGCCAAGTGGAAGTCGGTCAACGGATGGTGGCCCTGCAGCCGTCGCGCGACCTCGTCGTCCAGCGAGACGCGCCACGACCTGTCGTCGGGCCGGAAGCGGTGTCCGCCCGAGTCGCAGAAGCGGGCCAGCCGGCGCAGTACTTCGTGGGGCGGGGCCGAGACCGTCGGATAGGCAGGGTTCTCGACAAGACCCGCACGCACCCGGCTTCCGTGATCGTGCAGGTCGCCCAATCGGCGGCCCCCGTCGCGGCGAACCAGCGATGCGCGGCTTGGTGATTGGGGTGTCGTGCGTCGAACAGCGCGACGAGAAAGTTGACGTCCGGTAGATGGCTCACGGGATGTCGTCCCGGAGCCGATTCACCAGATCGAGGTCGGGGGCCGCGACGTTGGACGGCGGGCCCGGGGGTACGGAAAATATCGGCACGCCGTTTCTGACCGGCGGCGTGTCTTCCGGCCGAAGCGCCTGCGGAATCAGCTCCGAAGCAATGGCGCCGAGCGACTTGCCGCGCTGGTGGGCGAGCTGGCGCACGGCGGCCAGGGCGTCGGCCGACAGGTTCAAGGTCGTTCGCATGTTCTGGTATCCTCGCCCGCGGTTCGGTTGATGTCAAGCATCACACATCGATCATCATCCGCGCGCGGGTTGGTGGAGATTGCCGAGCGGCTCCGGGAGCGCACCCGGAACCTGCGCTTCGCGCCGCCGGTGGCCTGCGTCTACGCGCCCCTCGACTACGCCTGGGCGCCGCACCGCCTCTACCTGGAGCGGTACGGCGCCGAGCCGCGGGAGGTCCTGTTCGTCGGGATGAATCCGGGCCCGTTCGGGATGGTCCAGACCGGCGTGCCGTTCGGCGATGTGGCGATGGTCCGGGACTGGCTCGGCATCGAGGCGCCGGTCGAGCGGCCCGCCCGCGAGCATCCGAAGCGCCCGGTGCGCGGCTTCGACGTCGGCCGAGGCGAGGTCAGCGGCGCGCGCTTCTGGGGCTGGGCGCGCGCGCGCTTCGGTGCCCCGGAGCGGTTCTTCCGGCGCGCCTTCGTGTGGAACTACTGTCCGCTCGCCTTCGTGGGCGCGACCGGGCGCAACCTCACCCCCGACCGGTTCCCCCGCGCCGAGCGCGATCCGCTGTTCGCGGCGTGCGACGACGCGCTGGCCGCGGCGACCGCGCACTTCCGCGCCGCCCTGGTCGTCGGCATCGGCCGATTCGCGGCTCGGCGCGCCGCGCCCATCGCCGCCGCCGCGAACGCGCGGTGCGGGGGCGCGCCCCACCCCAGCCCCGCGAGCCCGGCCGCCAACCGCGGCTGGCCCGGCATCTTCGACGCCGCCCTGCATGATCTCGGGCTCCACATCGAGGCGCCCCCGCCCACCCGGCCCCGACGGGGCTGAGGCGCTCGGCGTCGGACGCAGGCACGGGCGTTCTTTGCCCGCGGGCGCTCTTCAGCCCGCCGGCGCCCTCCCCGCCCTCGGGGCGAACGCGGGGTTTCACCACGGGCTGATACGCATAAGGAGTACGCCGGGAGCGCCGGCGTGGAGCGCACCCACGCCGGCGTACGTGACATAATCGTGGGGCGGCGTGATACCCGTGGAGGGATGACGAGGAGAAGCGGGACATGTTCGACACGCACGCCATCGCCCGCACCCTGACCGACGCCGGCATCGAGCCGGAACAGGCTGACGCGATTACGGCCGCCGTGCGTCAAGCGGCCGAACATGACAACACGGCCGAACCACTGGCCACCGCCCGCGATCTCAACGCCGGCCTCGCCGATCTCCGGATTGAGCTCGGCGCGCTGGAAGCCCGCATCGCGTGGCGTATCATCGGCGCTTTGCTCGCCGTTGCCAGCATCCAGACCGCCATCCTGATCGCCGCGTTGCGCATGCTTACCTGACGAGCAATACCCACCACCCACCCGGTACGGCCGACGCGGCGAACGAGCCGCCGGCCGCCGGTCAGTTCCCGGCGGTCTGCCGCCCGATGAACCGGCCCAACAGGGGAACCGCGAACGAGTACTTCCCGTGTCGATTCTTGTATACCAGGCCCTGGGCGGACAGCGTGACGAGCATCTGGTTGACGTGGCTGCTGCTGAACGGCTTGTTCAGAGTTCGCCTGGAATCCTCGACCACTTCCTGGACCGTGAACTCGTCGTCGCAGCCTTCGAGTCGGGCGATCACCGACAGCAGATCCCGTTGCCGGTCGGTGGCGCGCGCCCAGCGTCCGGCGAAGAAGTCGGTGTCGAGCTTCCGTTCGATTTCCGCGACGGGGACGGACGCCCGTTCGTCCTTGTCGAGCCGTTGGATGAACGCGTCGTAGACCTCGCGGCAGATGAACTGCAGGAAATAGGGATAGCCGCCGGACGTTTCGACGATCGTCCGTACGGCGTCGTCGGACAACCGCACCGGACACGCCGCGTCCTCTACCGGTCTGCGAACCGCGTCTTCACTCTCGCGCTCGTTCAGACTCCGCAGAAACCGCACCCTGAACATTCTCTCGGAGAACGTTCGGGCCTCCACCAGCTTGGGGAACAGCGTGGGCAGACCGGTCAGGACCAGCATCAGCGGGAGCCCCATCTTCTGCAGAGACTGGAAGGTGTCGAGCAGGAGGGACAGGGGGTACTGTTCTCTCGCCGGCCGATCCGCGAGATTCTGGGCTTCGTCGTAGGCGAAGATGATTCCGCGCACGGCCCCGGCCTGCGAGAGCCCGTTCCAGGCGAACTGGAGAACCGCCTTGAGCTTGTCGAGCGCCAAGCCGGGGGTGCGGTGGTAGTGTTCGATGAGGGTCTCGTAGCCGAGGGTGTGCGTGATGGTCTCGGTGGCGGCCCCGAACCCCGCCGGGCGCCGTTCCTCGGTGGCCACGACCACGCTGGAGGTGGCCGGCGCCAGATCCGTGCAGAGCCGCGTCGCCAGGTTGTCCTCGCTGACGCTGGTCGACTCCGACAGGTCGGTTCCCGCCCAGAGCCACCCCCGGCTCGTCGCCGGCGGCTTGAACGTATCGAGCAGCACCGTCTTGCCCACGCCGCGAAGCCCCGTGAGGACGAGGTTGTCCAGGATCGGGCGCTGGTCGAGCAGCCCGAGAAACTCGTTGCGTTCCACGTGACGACCGGCCAGATACGGCGGGGTGTGCCCGGCCCCGGGACGAAACGGATTCGAGAACTCGGCCATGTCGATGTTCACTAGGCGCAAGCGACGTCACTAAATTTATGACATTTAATAAATTCAGTCAATGAACTCTGTTCTGTCCGCCCGGTTCTGCGGCGCTTGGCCTCCCGCCTCTTCGGCTGGGCGGTGACGATCAGGGAGAGCAGATCGAGCCGGCCGCCCAGCGCCCGCCGCTCTTCAAGGCAGCGCGAACACGAACAGGTTGTTCCCGGCGCTCGGGCGCAGCTCCGGTGTCAGCCCGAGGAAGCCCGAGGCGGTGCCGGCCGAGCCGGTGCTGACGGCCACGTACTGGCGCCCGCCGACCGCGTAGGAGATCGGGAACCCGGTCACCGCCGAGCCGAGGTTGATCTCCCACAGAATCTCGCCGGTCTCCTGGTCAAGCGCCCGGAAGCGTCCGTTCACGTCGCCGCCGAACACGAGCCCGCCCCCCGTCGCCACCAGCGACATGGTGGCCGAGCGCTGCTCGTGGATCCAGCGGGTCGCGCCCGTCTCGGCCGAGATCGCCTGCACCGTGCCGACCTGGTCGGTGCCCGGCGCGATCTGGTTGCGGACGGCGAGCGCGTAGTGGCTGCCGGCGTCGCGCGAGGCGAGCATCCGTCCGCAGACGTTGCGCAGCGGCATGTACATCGTGTTGGTCAGGGGGCTGTAGGCGCCCGCCTCCCAGTCCTTGCCCCCGAACCAGCTCGGGCACGCCAGCACTTCCTGGCCCTCGGCGGTGAAGACGAGCTCGCCGTTGGGGATCACCGCCCCGGTGGCGCCGTCGATGTCGCCGATGACGTTCTGGGTCACCGTCGGGGTGGCCCACAGGAACTCGCCGGTCTCCCGGTCCAAGGTATAGACGACCCCGGTCTTGCCGGGAATGCCGGTCACCACCTTCCGCGTCCCGCCGGCCGCGAGCCGCGGGTTGATCCAGCTCACCGCGGCGGGATCGGGGGCCACCGCGGTGTCGACGAGCAACCGCTCGAACGGGTGGTCGAGGTCCCAGTGGTCGTTCAGGTGCTGGTAGTACCAGACGATCTCGCCGGTGTCGGCGTCGAGGGCGAGGGTCGAGTTGTGGTACAGGTGGGTGTTCTCGATGCCGCCCCGCAGGAACTTCGGCGCCGGCGAGGTGACGGAGGTGCCGACGTAGACACGGTTCAGCTCGGGGTCGACGCTGGGGGCGGTCCACGACCCCACGTGCACGCGGTCCTCGTAGGGCACGTCGCCCCACGTCTCGTCGCCCGGCTCTCCCGGGGCCGGCACCAGCCGCCGGCGCCACCGCTCCTCGCCGGTCTCCGCGTCGTGGGCCACGATGACGCACGCCTCCGGTCCCGCCCACGGCCGGCAGCTTCGTCCCGAGAACGCCTTGCCGCCGGCGACGATCGGGCCCGACGAATGCCGGGCGGGATTCACCGTGTAGTCGAGAATCTCGGTTTCCCAGACCAGCTCGCCGGTGCGGGCGTCGAGGGCGTAGATGTAGTCGTCGTTGCTCGTGTCGAGGATGCGGGTCCCGTGGATGGCGATGTTGCGGTTCACGCTGACGAGCCCGCGGATGTAGTCGTCGATGTCGTCGGGGAGGTCGCGGCGGTACTCCCAGCGGAGATCGCCGGTCACCGCGTCGATGGCCTGAATGACGTCGTTCGGGTTCGGCATGTACAGCACGCCGCCGTACGCGAGGGGCGTGCCCTGCTGGCTGCCCGGGGCGAGGGCGCGGGTCCACACCATGCGCAGGTCGCCGACGTTGCCGCGGTCGATCTCGTCGAGGGGGCTGTACCCCCACCCGTCGAGGGTGCGCCGCCACATCAGCCAGTCGCCCGGGGCGGGGTCCTCGAGCATGGCGTCGGTGACGGGCACGAAGTCGTCGCCGGTCTGCGCGGCGGGAGATGCGATCCAGGCCAGTGCGATCGCCGCGACGGCCGCCACGGATCGGCGGGGGACTGCGTTACACCTTGGGTTCATGGTTCTGACTCCTGACGAGGGTCCGCCTCCAGACCGGCGAGACATGCCGGTCTGCGCGATCGCTGACAACCGTGGTCCGTCCACCCCGGCGAACACAACACAGGGCTTGGCGGACTGTGCCTGCTCCCGTTTCCTCGAAGATCACGGCCAGCACCGCCGACGCGTCCAAAAGCGTCCGGCCGGCGTCACTCTCGTGCGGCATCTTCGCGTCGTTCGGCGATGAACGTATCGACGACGCTGGCCGGTTCCTTTCGCCGGCGCCGAGCGATGGCCTGCGCCCGATCAATGGCCGCGTCGATGGTGCGCAACCGGATGGTGGCGCCGTCGAGACCGATCGTGAGCGACTGACCGCTGCGGGTGCCGAGGGTTCGACGAATCTTCGCTGGAATCACCACACGTCCGGCCGAATCGATGGAGACGCGCTCCCCGCCACGGGTTGGTTCGTCGATTCTCCCGGATTCGGCCCCAGACGCCATCATCGGACCATCATTATCCGGCCCCGGCCGGATGCAACACAACTTCTGCCACGCACCCCAAGCCACGGTCCGTTCCGCCGTCCGTGCGGGGCCTACTGCCACCGGAACACGCGGAGCGCGAGCGTGAACGTCACCACCCCCCAACCGGCCAGCAGGCCGAGCTCGACGCCGACGCCGGCCAGCGCGTGGCCGTTCAACATCACGCCCCGCAGCGCGTCGATCAGCGCGGTGAGCGGGAGCGCGCGGATGAACGGCTGGGCGGCTTCGGGGAAGTTCGTCACCGCGAAGAACACCCCGCTGCAGATCCACATCGGGACCATCACCACGTTCATGATGCCGGAGACCCCCTCGATGGTGCGGGCCCGGCTCGCCGTCAGCAGCCCGATGCCCCCGAACGCGAGGGCGCCCACCAGCGCCACCACCACCAGGGCCGCGGGGCCGCCCTCGTTCCCGACCCCGAAGACCCAGCCCGCGAACCCGAGGAGCGCGAGCATCTCGAACCCCAGGAACGCGAGCCGCGAGACGACCAGCGACGCCAGGAAGTGCGATCGGCGCATGGGGGTGGCGACCATCCGCTTCAGCAGCTTGCGCGACCGCGCCATCACGATGCCGAACCCGAGCCCCCACATGCCCGTGCCCATGATGTTCATGCCCAGCAGGCCGGGCACCAGCCAGTCGATGTACCGGCTGCCGGGCGTCGCCACCTCCTCCGTCCGGGCGGTCCACGCGGGCGCGTGACCGGCCGCGCCGGCCAGCGCCCGGTCGACGAGCAGGCGGGTCAGGCGGCTCTCGGGGCGGACCGGGTCGTACCGGTAGGTGGGCGGCGATCCGGGCACCACCACCAGATGCGCGCGCCCGTCCCGCAGGAGGGCCAGCTCGTCCCCCTCGGGGGTGACGACCCCCTCGAGGTCGCCGGCCCGCGCCAGCGCGGCCAGGATCGGCGCCGCGCCCGGCGCGTCCCTGACCGCCACCGGCATCGGCTCCTCGCCGCGGGACTGGAACGCGATGCCGAGGGCCAGGGCCATGAGGATGGGGAAGACGAAGATCCAGAACACCATCTCCGGCTCCCGGATCGTCAGCCTGAACCGGGCGAGGGTCAGCGCGGCCAGTGGATGCCGGAAGGGGCCGCCGTCAGACATCGCGCAGGCGCCTTCCCGTCAGCGAGACGAACACGTCTTCCAGGGTCGCGGCGTGGGTGGTGACCGAGACGAGCGCGATGCCCGCCTCCTCTGCGAAGCGCATCAGGGCCGGCAGCGTCTCCTGCAGGTCCTCGGCGCCGAGCTGCCACCGGTCTCCGGCGCGGTCGACGTCCCGGACGCCGGGCAGCGCCGCCAGCCGCGCGGCGATCTCGCGGGCGTCCGGCTCGGCGTCCTGTCCGGACGGGAGACCGAACTCGATCACGTGGGCCGCCCCCAGGGAGGCGATCAGCTCCCGCGGCGCGCCCTGCGCGATGATGCGGCCGCCGTCGACGATGGCGACGCGGTCGCACAGGACCTGCGCCTCGTCCATGTAGTGGGTGGTCAGCAGGATGCTGCCGTCCGCGGCCCGGAACCGTTGCAGCACCGACCACAGTTGCCGGCGCGACTGCGGGTCGAGCCCCGTCGTCGGCTCGTCGAGAAACAGCAGCTCGGGGTCGCCGACCAGCGCGCACCCGACGGCCAGCCGTTGCCGCTGCCCGCCCGAGAGCTGGCCGACCCACGTGCCCGCCTTGGCCTGCAGGCCGAGGGTCTCCAGCACGTCGGCGACCGGCGGGCCCCCGCGGTAGAACGACCGGAACAGGCCGAGGGTCTCGGCCACCGACAGCCGCTCGTCGAACTGCGTTTCCTGCAGGTGGATGCCCAGCCGCCGGCGCAGCGCGTCGTCGTCCGCGCCCCACCGCGAGCCCAGCACCTCGACCGCGCCCGCGTCCGGCGCCAGCAGCCCTTCGAGGATCTCGATGGTGGTCGTCTTGCCGGCCCCGTTGGGACCCAGCAGGCCGAAGCACTCGCCGCGGCGCACCGTGAGATCGAGGCCGTCGACCGCGGTCAAATCGCCGTAGCGTTTCACGAGACCCGTGCAGTTGAGGGCCGGACGGCCGGTCGCCGGTAGAGGCATCGGTGAGGTGGTCGGTCTGCCGAACAGCGTATCAGCAATCTGCCCCCCCGTGAAGTTCGGCAGAGCGAGACGGCGTCCAGGCCGGGCCGCAAGGCCGGTAGGGAAGGGTTTTCTCGCTACGTGTGGTACAAATATGAAGGAAACGGTCTTCGAAGGCCGGCTGGTGAACCGGGGGACTGGCGAGTACGAGTACAAGGGATACCCGCTCGATCGGGGCGAGTGGCCGACCGGCATCCAGGAGATCCATGCCGATCACGTTCGAGACTGAATGGGTGGCGGCCGACGAGATCCGGGGCCCCGAACTGGCCTCGACTTGGGCCTCCCTGCTCATCAGAGTCGACGACGCCGTGCTCACACGTGTCGTCGATCAGAAGGCGCAGACCGTTCGCGACCACGTCTACGTTCCGCTCTATCCGCTCGCCGAGTCGATCGTCTCGAACTGGTGGTTCCTGCTCCACGAAGTCGGAAACCCGGCGAAGAACGACGACGCATTCGAACGGCGGCACGCCCTCGTGTCCATCAGAGACGGATACGCGTTTCCGAAGCTCCAGGTCGTGTCGTCTGGAACCCGGACGCTTCTTGCCTGGACCCCCCACTCGCTCCCATGGGCCAAGCTCGCCTACCCGCACGAGAATCAGGTCTGGGTCGACGGGAACGAGTTCCGCGAGAGTTGCGCCGATCTCGTGGATCGCGTCATTGGCAGGCTCGTGTCCCGCGGCATCGAGGGGACGTTTCTGCAAGAAGAATGGGCCTCGGTCCAGGCCGCGGATCAGGACGAGTCACGGTTCTGCAGGACCGCCGCGGGGCTGGGCTGGGATCCGTATGCCCTGAGCGACTCTCAACGGGAAGCCGTGTTCCGGCTCGGACAGGTTCAGAATCACCGGATCGCCGGGATCCGAAAGTAGGTGTCACCCCGACCAGGGACGCGCTCCTCGATCCGTCCGAGCGGCAGTCCCCGTGATCCTCGACGCTGGGCGTCGGACGGCACTCGCGCGCGGTCCCCGCATCCCGGTCATGACTGACGCTCCGGTCCACCTCCGCCGATTCCTCGGCCGCGGCGACGTGCTGGCCGTCGCGTTCGGGGCGATGGTCGGCTGGAGCTGGGTGGTGCTGGCCGGCGAGATGATTGTGCGGGCCGGCGCCGTGGGGTCGATCCTGGCGTTCGGGGCGGGGGCGGTCATGGTCTGGCTGGTGGGGCTCACCTACGCCGAGCTGTCCGCCGCCCTGTCCCGCGCCGGGGGCGAGATCAGCTTCACGTTCCTCGCGATGGGGCCCCTGGGCGCGTTCGTCTGCGGATGGACGCTGGTCCTCGCCTACGTGGCGGTCTGCGCCTTCGAGGCGGTCGCCCTGCCCACCGTCCTCGGCTATCTCGTGCCCGCGTTCGCGACCGGGGACGCGCTCTACACGGTGGCGGGGTGGGACGTGCAGCCGGGCCGGGTGCTCGCCGGGGTGGCCGGGGCGCTCGTCATCGGCGTGGTGAACTACCGCGGCATCCGGTTCGCGGCGTTCGTGCAGCAGGTCGCCGTCGCCGGCCTCCTGCTGGTCGGACTCGCCTTCTTCCTGCCCGGCGCCGCGCGCGGCGATTTCGGCAACCTCGCCCCCGCGATCACCGGCTGGGAGGGCGTACTGCGGGTGATGATCATGACCCCGTTCCTGTACGTGGGGTTCGACGTCATCCCCCAGCTCGCGGAAGAGATCGCCCTGCCGTTCCGCACCATCGGCCGCATCATCCTGCTCTCGATCGTGATGGCCTTCGTCTGGTACGGCCTCGTGCAGTGGACGGTGGGCCTGTCGCTGCCGCCCGGCACCCTGGCCGCTCGGGCCCTGCCCACCGCCGACGCCATGAGCGCGGTCTACGGCAGCCCGTGGGGCGGGCGCGTGCTGGTGCTCGGGGGCGCCGTCGGCATTCTGACGAGCTGGAACGCGTTCTTCCTCGGCGCGTCCCGCCTGCTGTTCGCGATGGCCCGGGGCGGCATGCTGCCGGCGGCGTTCGCCCGCCTGCACCCGCGCCACGGGTCGCCGGCCGCGGTCGTCGTGGTGCTGACCGCGATCACCGCGATCGCCCCGTTCTTCGGGCGGCCGGCCCTGGTGTGGCTCGTCGACGCCGGATCGCTGGCGACGGTGGTGGCCTATCTGCTGGTGGCGGTCGCGTTCCTCGTCATCCGGCGCCGGCACCCGGACCTGCCGCGTCCGTACCGGGTCGCGGCCCCGGCGACCGTCGGCTGGCTGGCGGTGGCGGCCACGGTGTTCTTCATCCTGCTGTACCTGCCGGGCAGCCCGTCGGCGCTGGCGTGGCCCGAGGAATGGGCCATCGTCCTCCTGTGGCTGGGATTGGGGGTGGTGCTGGGCGCCGGCATGCGCCGCCGCGTGGCCGTACTGGGCCCCCGCCGGCAGGCGCGGCTGATTCTCGGCGACGGCGCGAGCCTGCTGGAATCCGACCATCCCCGCGCGCGGAGCGGGTAGGGAGATCCTGCGCCGCCTCCGTGCAGGACCATCCCGCGCTCCGTCACCGCCGTGCGCAGGCGGAATCGTGGCGGGTCCTGGGCTCCGGACGTGCGGCATCGTGGGTCTCACGCGGCGCCGGCCGGTCGGCAAGACGGTGGCGACCCCTCGAATCGGGGACGGGCCGTCACGCGAAGTCAGCGTGGGATGCTCCTCCGCCTCCGTGCATCCGCTATTGCAATTCGGACATCGACGTGCCATAAAGCTGACGTTGTTGCGGAAACGTGAACAAGGCTTGAAAGGCGACCTACGATGCGACAGCTGAGCAGCGCATGGATGGCAGGGCTGGCGGCGGGCGGACTCGCAGCCGCGGTGGAGGTGCGCGCGCAGCAGGACACTGAGGGGGCCAACGCGGTCCTGCCGTGGGCCTACGTGCTCAACGACCCCGCCGCGGCGGGCGCCGACGCGCCCGACCCCGCCGAGGTGGTCACGGTGCCCGGCTCCAGCGTGTCGATGCCGCGCTCGGCCATCAACATCAACGACGGCCCGCCCGACTGGCACCCCGACGCCCATCCGCCGATGCCCGAGGTCGTGGCCCGCGGCGGCGGCGAGGGCGTCGTCGCGTGCGGCTACTGCCACCTGCCGAACGGCCAGGGCAAGCCGGAGAACGCCGGCCTCGCCGGCCAGCCGTACGAGTACATCGTGCAGCAGATGACCGACTGGCGGAACGGCCTGCGCAGGCCCGGCGAGCCGCGCATGGGGCCGCCGGCCTTCATGGAGCGGATCGGACTGGCCGCCACCGACGAGGAGGCGCGCATCGCGGCCGAGTACTTCTCGTCGATCGACTTCAAGCCGTGGGTCGATGTCGTGGAGACCGACGCGGTGCCGAAGACACGCTTCGCGGGTTGGATCCACGAGGTGGTCGAGGGCGGCGGCGCCGAACCGATCGGCACGCGGGTGGTCGAGACGCCCAGGGACCTGAAGCGGACCAAGCTGCGCGACGACGCCTCCGGCTTCATCGCCTACGTGCCGTCGGGCGCGGTGGGCCGTGGACGCAGGATCGTGCTCACGGGGGGCGCCAACTCCGTAGCGTGCACCGTCTGCCACGGCCCCGACCTGCGCGGCATCGGCCCGGTGCCGGCCCTCGCCGGCCGCTCGCCGAGCTACATGGCCCGGCAGCTCTACGACCTGCAGACCGGCGTGCGCAACGGAGCGTGGTCCGACCTGATGGACGCCGCCGTGAAGAACCTCACCCCGGAGGACATCGTGGACATCGTCGCCTACACGGCCAGCCTGGAGCCGTGAGGAACTCCGCAGACGAAAAGTATCCGTGACGTACGACCCCCGGCGCGCCCTGGAGCTACTGAGAGAAGGTACGAGGCGCCGCGACACCGGGTTCCGCGAGGGGCAGGAGGAGGCGATTCGGCACGTCGTGGAAGCTCGTGGCCGGCTCCTCGTCGTGCAGAGGACCGGATGGGGCAAGAGCTTCGTCTACTTCATCGCGACCAGACTGCTGCGCGAAGCCGGGGCAGGACCCGCGCTTCTCATCTCCCCGCTGCTCTCCCTGATGCGGAACCAGATCGCCGCCGCCGAGCGGATGGGGATCCGCGCCATCAGGATCACTTCGGACAACCAAGACCGCTGGCAGGACGCGGAAGCGTGCCTGCGGCGCGACGAGGCGGACATCCTGCTCATTTCTCCCGAGCGGCTGGGCAACGACCGCTTCCGCACCGAGGTGCTGGCGGAGGTTGCAGAACGCATCAGCCTGCTGGTCATCGACGAAGCCCATTGCATCTCGGATTGGGGGCATGATTTCAGACCCCACTACCGGCTGATCGAACGGATCGCCCGCACCCTTCCGGCGAACCTCAGACTGCTCGCAACCACTGCGACCGCAAATGATCGAGTGATGGGCGATCTCGCCGCAGTGCTCGGCCCGAACCTGGAGGTGCTGCGCGGCGGTCTCGGCCGGCCATCGCTCATGCTCCAGACGATACGGCTACCCCGGCAGTCGCAACGGCTGGCATGGCTTGCGGAGCAGCTTCCCGCATTGCCCGGCCACGGGATCATCTACACGCTCACCGTCCGGGATGCCGTCCAAGTGGCGGAATGGCTCCGGTCGCGAGAACTGCCGGTGGAATCCTATACGGGACAAACCGGAGATGGGCGCGAGGCTCTTGAACAGTTGCTGCTCGATAACCGTGTGAAGGCTCTGGTGGCGACGACCGCGCTCGGGATGGGCTTCGACAAACCGGATCTCGGCTTCGTGATCCACTACCAGGCACCGGGCTCGGTCGTGGCGTACTACCAGCAGGTCGGCCGTGCCGGCCGTGCGCTCGACAGGGCCTATGGCGTGCTGCTGAGCGGCGAGGAAGAGACCGACATCACGGACTACTTCATCGCCGGTGCGTTCCCGACCCGTGGCGAAGTTCGGCAGGTGATCGACGCGCTCGACGCGGCGCCGGACGGCCTCTCCATCCCGAACCTGCTCGGAAGGGTCAATCTCAGCTCTGGACGCATCGAGAAGACGATGGCGCTGCTCTCGCTCGAATCACCGGCCCCCATCGCAAAACAGGGGACCAAGTGGCAGTTGACCGCCGCAGACCTGAGCAGCGGGTTCTGGGAGCGGGCGGAGCGCCTGACCGACCTGCGGCATGAGGAGCAGCGCCAGATGCAGGAGTATGTGATGCTCGAATCCGGACACATGGAATTCCTCATCCGGGCGCTGGACGGAGATCCGGAGACCGTTCGACCCCCGAACCTGCCGCCGCTGCCCACGGAGGTCGAGCCGGGACTCTTGCAGGAGGCGGTGACGTTCCTCCGCCGCACCGGCCTGCCCATCAAACCGCGCGAGCGATGGCCCGCGGGCGGGCTGCCGCGATGCGACGTTCGCGGATCGATCTCCTCGGAGCACCGGGCCGAGGCCGGGAAGGCGCTCTGTATCTGGGGCGACGCCGGCTGGGGCGGGCTGGTTCGGCGCGGCAAGTACCGGGACGGCCGTTTCGCGGACGATCTCGTCCGCGCCTGCGCTGCGCTGATGGCGCAATGGACCCCGCGGCCGGCGCCGGAGTGGGTGACCTGCATCCCGTCACGACGGCGTCCGAGCCTCGTCCCGGACTTCGCCGAACGCTTGGCGACGGAGATGGGACTGCCGTTCCATCGATCGCTTTCGAAGGTCGAGGATCGGGCGGAGCAGAAATCGATGGCGAACAGCGTCCAGCAGGCGCGCAACGTGGATGGCTCGCTCGCGGTCTCCCAGGAGCCGCTGCCCGGTGGACCGGTGCTGCTGGTGGACGACATGGTGGATTCGCGCTGGACGTTGACGGTCGCCGCGTGGCTGTTGCGCTCGAAGGGCAGCGGCGCAGTGTGGCCGCTTGCCCTCGCCCTGACGGGTCACGATTGATGACGTTCGAGCTGTCTTCCAACACCCAGGCGATCTTGCTGCTGACGGCGCCGTTGATGGCCGGGCGAGGCAAGCCTTCCGTCAAACCGCTCGCCGCCGGCGAGTACCGCCGGCTCGCCCGCCGGCTCCGTGAGCAGCAGCGCCAACCCGCCGATCTGCTGGAGCCCGGGGCGCGCGAGATCGTGAGCGGCTGCCGGGTTGAACTGGATTCCGAACGACTCGCACAGCTGCTCGGCCGCGGGTTTCTCCTCGCCCAGGCGGTGGAACGCTGGCGGACGCGGGCGATCTGGGTCCTGAGCCGGGCGGATGCCGATTACCCGCGCCGCCTGAAGCAGCGCCTTGGAGAGGACGCGCCCCCGGTGCTCTACGGCTGTGGCGACGCCGCGATTCCGGGCACCGGCGGCCTGGCGGTCGTCGGCTCCCGGAACGTGCACGAGGCGCTGATTCAATACACCGAGGACGTGGGGCGACTCGCCGCGTCGGCGGGACGCAGCCTGGTATCGGGCGGCGCCCGGGGCGTCGACCGGGCGGCGATGCGCGGGGCGCTGGATGCGGGCGGGCGGGTGGCGGGCGTACTGGCCGACGGCCTCGAAAAGGCGGCGATGCTCCGGGAACATCGGGAAGCGCTGATGGAAAGGCGGCTGGTATTGATTTCCCCATACGATCCCGCGGCCCGTTTCCAGGTCGGACATGCGATGCAACGCAACAAGCTGATCTATGCGCTCTCGGACGCGGCGCTGGTCGTCAATTCGGACTACGGGAAAGGAGGCACCTGGGCGGGGGCGGTCGAGCAGCTCGGCAAGCTGAAGCTGGTGCCCATCCATGTTCGTGCCAACGGCGAGGTGGGGAAGGGCCTCCAGGGACTTCTGGAACGGGGGGCGAAGCCGTGGCCGGAGCCGGAGACTCCGGAGGCTTTGGAAGAGATCCTGGATGCGGCGGCAGACGAGGGGCCCGGCGCCCTGGGGCGACAGGGGCTCCGGCCTCTTTTCGAGCAACGGGATTGAAAGAAGGATGGAACCAACTAAGTCGAGCGACGACACACCGCTTCAGGCCGCAGTCTGTACAGCAAGAGTCCTGTTGTCAATGGTTTACAAGGAGCGAAGGACACTTTGATGGAACGTCACTTGGCGGTCTCGAGCGTCTCAGAGGCCGCCGGCGCGGGACGTTCGACCTGTTGCTTGACGTGCTCCAGATAGTTGCGCACGGCGTCGCGCGAGCGGCGTCTGATGACGGGCCGCAGGAACCACCCTCTGAAGCCGGTCATCCCGTCGTTGCGCGATCGCGTGATCGAGACGAGCGCGGTGCCGGGCGGATCGGAACCGCGGGGGTGGTCGAAGAGAAAGCGCAGCTCGAGCGTGGTGTGGAAGTAGTGGCTCGCGTAGAGCTGTTTGATGGCGATCGCATAGGCGGCGCCCGATGACGACCCGGCGTCCAGCGGATGGATCGTGACGTGGTTCACCCGGATGGTCGGCTTGAGGCCGAAGTCGACCACCGTCCAGTAGAAGAAGTCCTCGGCGCCGGCCGGACGACCGTGCGGGTAGTCGTCGAGATACGCCAGGAGGGCGGGCACGGGAACGGGCAGCGGGTCGCCGCCGGCGAGCAGGGCGCGGAACTGCTCGGCCACGAGCAGGGGCCGGCCGCCATCGACGTAGGACCCGAGCGCCGCGTTGCCCTCCGCCTGGTACGCGCGGACCAGCTCGAGGATCATTTCGCGGGCGATCTCGTCGGCCTGACCCGCCGCAGTTTCGGACGACCAGTCCACGCCGGTCCGGAATCGCTCCATCGCGGGCGCCGAGAGCTTCACCTCGCAGTCGCCGGGACGACACCCCGGCAACGCCTCGACATCGGCTTCGGGCAGCGTCAGCGCCTGCAGATCCTCGAGACGCGGGGGACTCGCGAACCGACCGATCTGCGGGATGCCGGAGCCGCGCTCGAACCGCTCGATGTCGCGGAACTGCTCGACCACCTGTTCGGGCCGCGCTTCGACGTACACGACCCCGATGTTGGCCAGCTCCTCGCGGACCGGCGTGTCGAGGCTCCTGATGACGGCCGAGCCGCGGTCGAGCGTTCGCACATCGTCGGTCGAGAAGCCCAGGGTCTGCGTCACGAGCCGCTCCACGGTCGACCCGGATTGCGCGGCGGGGGAGACGACGGCGATCGGCAGAAACGCCCACGCCAGGGCGACCCGCGCAGCCTCCGAAGACAGGCGGTGAATCGGGTTCCGGCCGGGGGGCGCGCCAGCGGCAGAGGACATGGGTGACGGGCCCATTGTAGTATGCGCATCGTCCGGCGCCGTCTGCGGGAACACGCGTGACGCCCGGCGGACACGGAGATCTTCGCAATCATCTGCGGCGCCACCCGCCGCTACCGGCGGGAACACGCGTGACGCCCGGCGGACACGGAGATCTTCGCAATCATCTGCGGCGCCACCCGCCGCTACCGGCGGGAACACGTGTGACGCCCGGCGGACACGGAGATTCGACGCATGAACACGGTTCCGGTACTGCCAAAACTGATCGGCCGGCGCATCAAGCGGCGCGAGGACCCGCGGCTCGTCCGCGGGCGCGCCACCTATGTCGACGACGTGAAGATCCACGGCCTGCGGCATCTCGCGTTCAAGCGGAGCGACGTCGCGCACGGGCGCATCCGGTCGGTCGACACCCGCGCCGCCGCCGCGGTCGACGGGGTCGAGGCGGTGCTCACCGGCGCCGAGATCGCCGGGTTCCTCGGCCCGATGCCGATCGGGACGCCGTTCCCCTCGCCCGATCACCACGCGGTGGCGGTGGACACGGTCCGGTTCGTCGGCGAGCCGGTCGCGGTGGTGGTGGCCCGCGACCGCTACGCGGCGCGCGACGCCGCCGACGCGGTGGTCGTCGACTACGAGCCGCTGCCGGCGGTGGTCGATCCGGAACAGGCGATGACCGGGCAGCCGGCGGTGCTGCACGCCGACTATCCGACCAACGTGGCCCTCGGTCCGCTGTCGCGGGGGACGGGCATCCGCCGGCGGCAGCCGGTGGACGACACCGCCGTCGACGAGGCGTTCGCGGCGGCCGACATGGTGATCTCGCAGCGGATCGTGAACCAGCGGCTGGCCCCGAACTCGATCGAGCCGCGCGGGGTGGTGGCGCACTACGAGGGGGGCAAGGACGAGCTGACGATCTGGTCGTCGACCCAGAACCCGCACATTCTCCGGACCTTCGTGGCGCGGATGATCGGCCTCGGCCAGGACCGGGTGCGGGCGATCGCGCCCGAGGTCGGGGGCGGATTCGGGGCGAAGATCAACATCTACGGGGAGGAGTACGTCGCGGCGGCGCTGTCGAAGCGGCTCGACATGCCCCTCAAGTGGATCGAGGATCGGTCCGAGGCGTTCCTCGCCACCGTCCACGGCCGCGACCTGATCGGATACGTCGATCTGGCGGCCCGGCGCGACGGGTCGGTCCTCGGCCTGAAGCTGCGCATCGTGGCCGACATCGGCGCCTACAACATGCTGCTGACCGCGGGCATCCCCACCAACAGCATGACGATGGCCGGCGGCAGCTATGCGTTCCCCGCCGTCCGCGTGACCCTGACCGAGGTCTTCACCAACAAGACGCCGACCGACGCCTACCGCGGCGCGGGCCGCCCGGAGGCGACCTACTTCGTCGAGCGGGCGATGGACATGCTCGCGCGCGAGATCGACATGGACCCGGCCGAGCTGCGCCGGAAGAATTTCATCCGGCCCGACCGGTTCCCCTACCGAACGCCGCTGGGCGCGGTCTACGACTCGGGCGACTACGAGAAGACCCTCGACCGCGCGCTGGAGACGGCGGGGTGGGCGCAGCTCAGGACCGAGCGCGCCGCGGCGCGGGCCGCCGGCCGGGTCGTCGGGCTCGGGCTGTCGATGTACGTCGAGAGCTGCGGGCTGGGGCCGTCCGCCATGGTGTCGCCCGGCGGCTGGGAGCACTCGCAGGTCACCGTCGAGCGCGACGGGCGCATCAGCGCAACCACCGGCGCGTCACCGCACGGTCAGGGCAACGAGACGACCTTCGCGCAGATGCTCGCCGACCAGTTCGGCGTGCCCATCGACCATGTGACCATCCGCCACGGCGACACCGCGGTGGTCAAGCAGGGCATCGGCACCTTCGGCAGCCGGTCGCAGGCGGTCGGGGGAACGGCCCTGCACAACGCCGGGATCAAGGTGAAGGCGAAGATGGCCCGGTTCGCCGCCTTCCTGCTCGAGGCGCACGAGGAGGACCTCGTCTTCGAGAACGGGACCATCGCCGTCCAGGGCGCGCCGTCGTCGGCCCGGCCGTTCGCCGAGGTGGCCGCCTATGCCTACAAGCCGGTGAAGCGTCCCGAAGACCTCGACCCCGGCCTCAGCGACGAGGCGTTCTTCGAGCCGCTCAACAACACCTACCCGTTCGGGTGCCAGATCGCGATGATCGAGGTGGACCGCGGGACCGGCGAGGCGCGGCTGCTGAAGATGGTCGCGGTCAACGATGCCGGCCACCTCATCAATCCGCTCATCGTCGAGGGGCAGATCCACGGCGGGCTCGCGCAGGGCATCGGCCAGGCGCTCATCGAGGAGGTCGTCTACGACCGCGACGGCCAGCCGCTCACCGGGTCGTTCATGGACTACGCCCTCCCCCGCGCCGCCGACTTCCCGCGTTTCGAGCTCGACCACACCGTCACCCCGACCCCCGTCAACCCGCTGGGCGCGAAGGGAGTCGGCGAGGCGGGGACCATCGGCTCGCCCCCCTGCATCGTCGCCGCCGCCGTCGACGCGCTGAGCCCGTTCGGCGTGCGGCACATCGACATGATGCTGCGGCCCGAGAAGCTCTGGCGCCTCATGCAGGGGGAACCGTCGTGAATCCGGCGGTGTCGACGTGTGTTGACAGCCCGTGGCGAAAGTCCCCGCGGTATTCGAGCGGCGGCGCATCCGCCTGACTGCGCTGTTCGTTGGTTTGCGCCCTCACTCACGCCTTGTCAGGCACGGGCGTTCTTTGCCCGCGGGCGTTCTTCAGCCCGCCGGCGCCCCCGCCGCTCTCGGCGCGGCGCGGGGTTGACCACGGGCGGTTGATGGGAACGAGCGTCGACGACACGCTCGAACCGCACCCGGGAATCGACGCATGGCGCAGACCCGCGAGACGATGGACCCCGGCTGCGCGGACCTGATCTCACAAGTTCTCACCCGCGCGGATGCGGATGCCGCGCTGGAGGTTGGCGCCGGCCTGTTGCTGCTTGCGGCCCTCACTGGAGACGAGGCGCTCGATCGGGCGCTGGCGAGCGACGACGAGGGACACGCCGAACCCGATACGCCGGCCGCGAACCCGGTTCCCGTCCACCCGCCGGCAACTCGTTCCTACATCAGTTCGATAGCCGTCCAGGGGTTCCGCGGCATCGGCGCGCGCAGCGGGCTGCACGTCGTGCCGGGACCTGGGTTGACGCTGGTCGTGGGTCGGAACGGCAGCGGCAAGTCGAGCTTCGCCGAGGCGCTGGAGCTGCTGTTGACAGGCGAGAACCGCCGCTGGGCGCAGCGCTCGGCGGTCTGGAAGAGAGGATGGCGCAACCTGCACTGGAGCGGTCCGCCGGAGATCGAGGCGACGTTCGCCATTGAGGGCGAGCGGCAACCACTGTCCGCCCGGCGGGCGTGGGCGCAGGACGCCGCCGACGAGGCGGCCGGGGTCACGACCGTACGGGGCGCCCGCCGCGGCGAGGGCCTCGCGGTGCCGGGATGGAAAGCGGCGATTTCCACCTATCGCCCGTTCCTCCCGTACAACGAGCTGGGATCAATTCCGGACAGCAAGCCGTCAGAGCTCTACGACATGATGTCGGCCGCGCTGGGCCTTGACGTGCTGGTGGACGCGCGCGAACGGTTGCGCACGCGGAGACTCGTGCTGAAGAAGCGGTGCGACGCCGCGGAATCCGCACGGCGGGAATGGTTTCCCGACGTCGACGGGCTCGACGACGAGCGGGCGCGCACCTGCGCAGGCGCGCTCCGGAAACCGCGCGCGGGGTCCTGGAAACTCGATGACGTGGAGCTGGTGCTGGACGGTGCGATCGAACCGCCCGAGAGCGGGATCGTCCTGCTGCGCCAGCTCGCGGCGTTGCGCGCCCCGGGCTCCGATGAAGTCGGCGCCGCCGCGAAGGTCCTCGAGGCGGCGGTCGAGGCGGAGCGCACCACCGCAGCCACCGACGCCGGCCGCGCACGTCAGCTTGCGGATCTGCTCGATGGGGCGCTCGCGGTGCACACGGCGCACGGTGACCGCCCTTGCCCGATCTGCGGCGAGGGCAGGTTGACCGACGCGTGGCGCGCGCGGACCGAAGCGGAGGTGATCCGCCTGCGTGAAGAGGCGGACACGGCGGTACGAGCCCGGCGGGCCCTCGAGCGCGCCCGGCGCGGCGCGCGCGGTCTGCTGACGGCGCCACCGGAGATCCTGAGCCGCGCCGGTGCCGTAGATGTCGACGCGGCAACCCTGCGCGCGGCCTGGGACCGCTGGACCAACCTGCCGGCCGACGCGGCGGACGACGATTTCGTGGCGCACTTGCAGGGTACGCACGGCGATCTCTCGACCGCAGCAGCTTCACTCCGAGACCGTGCCGCCGCCGAGCTCGAACGGCGGGAGGATGCATGGCGGCCGCTCGCCCGCCGACTGCGCGAATGGCTGCCGGACGCGCGCCGCGCAGTGCGGGGAAGCCGGGCGGTCGCCCACCTGCGCGCCGCGGAAAAATGGCTTCAGACCGAGATCGAGCGGCTTCGCGCCGAACGGTTCCGCCCCATCGCGGAACGGGCGGCCGCGGTCTGGGCGTTGCTCCGACAGAACAGCAGCGTCGCGCTCGCGAGCCTGACCCTCGCCGGGACGACGACGAGTCGTCACGTCGCTCTTGACGTCAGCGTCGACGGAACCGACGGACAGGCGCTCGGGGTGATGAGCCAGGGGGAGATCCACGCGCTCGCGCTCAGCCTCTTCCTGCCGCGCGTGCTGCTGCCCGAGTCTCCGTTCGGATTCGTCGTGATCGACGATCCGGTTCAGGCGATGGACCCCGGCAAGGTCGACGGACTGGCGCGCGTGCTCGCCATGGTCGCGCAGACACGGCAGGTCGTCGTCTTCACGCATGATGAGCGGCTGCCGGAATCGGTGCGGCGACTGCAGATTCCCGCGCAGGTGGTCGAGGTGACGCGGCGCGCGGGCTCTGTGGTGGAGTGCCGGCCGACCGGCGATCCGGTCACCCAGTACCTCGACGATGCGCGCGCGCTGCTGCGCACCGACCGTCTCCCGCCGCCCGCCGCCGCGCGCGCCGTATCGCTGTTCTGCCGCCTGGCGATCGAGGCGGCGTGCACGGAAGCGGTGCGGCGGCGGCGCATCGGGCGCGGCGAACCGCATGCCGACGTTGAGGTGACCCTGATGGAGGCACGGACGCTGCGGCAGAAGTTGGCGCTCGCCCTCTTCGACGATGCCGGTCGCGCCGGAGAGGTCCTGAGCCGGATCAACCGCGGTTCGCGGGCCTACGCCGATGCCGTCGCTTGGGCGAACCGCGGACCCCACGAAGAGGACGCCATGGAGACTTCGCAATCCGAGGCCCACGTCGAAGCGGTCGAACGCGTCACGCAACAGATCCGTCACCGGCGGTAGCGCGATGACGCCACTCGGGTTCCTCGACGTCGCGGATGCCCTGGTGGGGGACGGTGGGGACGACCGTACCGGCGGCTGGCCGAGAATCGCCGCGGTACTCGGCCGGCACGCCATCGAGAAGGCGCTTCATCAGTACTGGCGCCTCCGTCAGCCCGGCGTGGAACGCTGCAGCAGACGCGCGCAGTTCCTCTGTCTGAACACGTATCTGAGTGACCGCGATCTGGCCCGTGCGACGTTCGTCGCCTGGTCCGACCTGAGCCGGTGCTGTCACCATCACCCGTACGAGATCGCCCCGACCGCGGACGAGTTGAGCGAAAGCCTCCAGGTCGCACGCAGGTTCGCGAACGAAGTCACCCGGCAGACCACTACCGCCCGCCGGTGACGACGGCATGCGCGCTCCCGACCCTGCCCGTCACCGTTCGTTCCACCGCCAGCGCCTTTCAAAGATGCCGACCAAGCTCCGCGGCGGTCATCGGGGGAACTCACCGTCGAACCCGGAGAGAGTCCCCATGCAGGAGCCGTCTATGCGAATATTATGACGTGACGAACCGCCGGCCGAGAGTCTGCGCCGTAGAATGGTGCCGCCTCCCGCAGGAGGCGGCAACTCCCTGGAGGGTTGGTTGGGCGGCAATCGGAGCCGCAGGCGACGCTCTCCGGACTCCTGGAGGGTTGGTTGGGCGGCAATCGGAGCCGCAGGCGACGATTTCCGGGCTGGGAGTCTGCGCCGTAGAACGATTTGGGGTCCGATCTGGCACAATATGTAGCGGTCAATCGCCAGCGCTTGCGCAACACATGGTAGTCAGAATTTCCTGCGGCGCAGACTCCTAGCGGAGATCGCCGCCGCTGCTGGTGGCGCCGAGACTGCGCAGCAGCCGGGCGGTGTCGGGATGCAGGGGCCGCGACACGGTGCCGACGTCGAGCGGGGTCTGACCGCGGCCGTCGGCGACGTCCACCCGGGCGCCGTTTTCGGCGAGCACCTCGATCAGCGTGTTCTTGGCGAGGCGGGCCGCCCCGTGCATCGCGGTCCGTCCCCGCCGGTCGGCCGCGTTGAGGTCGATGTCCATGCCCACGAGCAGGGTCACCAGCTCGAGCGACTGGTCCTCGGTGGCCTGCCGCGCCTCGTTCCGCACCACGCCGACGGCCGCCATGAGCGGCGTCGTACCGTCGTCGGCCGGCATTCCCGGGTCGCCGCCGGCCGCCGCGATGGCCTGCAGAATGTCGGGGTCGGGCACCCGCGCCGCCGCCGCCAGCCAGAGGGGGGTCGCCCCCACGTAGCGGCCGTAGGAGATGAAATCGCCTTTGAAGACCAACGGGGCCTCGGTGAGCCGGGCGTTGGGGTCGGCGCCGTGATCGAGCAGCGCCTTCACGAGGTCGGCCTTGCCGGTCTCGACGGCGGCGTGCAGCGCCGTCCTGCCGATGCTGTCCGGCGCGTTGGGGTCGGCGCCCCGTTCCAGGAGGAACAGGGCGAGCGCCTCGTGGGTGCTCGGTTCGACGTCGAGGCGGTACTCCCAGCCGCTCGTCGCCACCATGCTCGCGCTCGCCACGAGCAGCGGGCTCCGGCCCGAGGTCTGCGACTCTTCCACGTCGACCCGCCCATCGAAGGGCAGGTACGGCTCGGCCGCGTTGACGTCGGCGCCGCCGTCGAGCAGGGCCCGCGCCGTCTCGACGTCCCCGCTGCGGGCCGCGAGCAGCAGGGCGGTGGCGCCGTGCACGGAACGCGCGCGCACGTCGGCGCCGGCCTCGATCAGGAGCTGCACGACATCCGCGTGTCCTTCCGACGCCGCCCACATCAGCGGGGTCTGGGCCCTGAAATGCGCGGTCCCGCGGATGGCGGCGCCGGCTGCGACCAGCGCCCGCACCAGCGCGGGGTTCCCGGTGCGGGCGGCGGTCATCAGCACCGTCTCGCCGCCGGGGCGCACCGCGTTGGGGTCGGCGCCGGCGCGCAGCAGGGTGTCCGCCATCTCCGCGCCGGCGTTGAGGGCGGCCAGGGCCAGAGGCGTCACGCCGAGGTCGTTCGCCGCGTTCACGTCGCCCCCCGCCGCGATCAGCAACCGGGCGGTGCCGACGTCGTTCCAGTGCGCGGCCCAGTGCAGGGCGGTCGCCCCGTCCGGCTGGCGGGCATCGACGACCGCCGATGCGGCCAGAAGCGCCCGCGCCGTCCCGCGGTCGCGCCGCTCGACGGCGTCGGCGAGCGGCGCGTCGTCGGCGGCCGCACCCGCGGTGACCGGGACCAGGAGGGCCGCGGCCAGCACGGCGGCGGGCACCCGCCGGCGGGGCCACCGCCCCCGGCCGCGGTCGCGAAGGGTTCCGGCCAGCGTGCGTCCCTGCATTTCCGTCACCTCCGAGCCCGGAAAACATCGCTTGGCGGCTCCGATTGCCGCCAACCCACCCTCCAGACGTCTGCCCAGTTCCGCGGCGCGCGAATCACAGACGCCTAGGAGTCTGCGCCGCAGGAAATTATGACCACCGTATGTTGCGCAAGCTCTGGCGATTGACCGCTACATATTGTGCCAAATCGGATCCAAAACCGTTCTGCGGCGCAGACTCCCAGCCCGGAAATCGCCGCCGCAAGGTCGCGCTGCGGCCTCCGATTGCCGCCCAACCCACCCTCCGGGGAGGCGGCGCCTCCGGGGGAGGTGCCGCCGTTCTACGGCGCCGACGCCCAGCCGTCACATCGAGAGCGCGTCCACGCGGCCGGTGCTGTCCCCGAGCGTCTCGATCGGCACGCCCAGCTTGTCCAGCATCGCCAGGAACAGATTCGTGTTCGGCGTATCCTTGGCGACCTCCACGTGGCGTCCGCCCGCGAGGCGTCCGCCGGCGAGGCGTCCGCCGGCGCCGCCCACCAGCAGCGTGGGCAGGTCGTGGTGGTTGTGCCGGTTGCCGTCGCTGAGGCCGCTGCCGTACATCACCATCGCCGAGTCGAGCAGGGTGCCGTCGCCGTCCTCGGTCGCCGCGAGCCGGTCGATGTAGTAGCCGAACATCTCGGCGAGGTGGTGGTCGACCTTCTTCAGCCTCTCGATGAGCACCCGGTCGCCGCCGTGGTGAGACAGCGCATGGTGCGCGTCGGGCACCCCGATCTCGGGGTAGGCGCGGTTGCTCGTCTCGTGCCCCAGCATGAACGTGATGACCCGGGTCAGGTCGGCCTGATAGGCCAGCACCTGCAGATCGAACATCAGCTTGGCGTGCGCCTCGAAGTCGTCGGGCACGCCGGCGGGCTGGTCCATCGCGGGCAGCTCGCGCGCCGTCTGCTGCTCGGCCATCTGGATGCGCCGCTCGACGTCGCGCACCGCGTCCAGATACTCGTTCAGCTTCACCTGGTCGCGGGGGCCGAGCTCCTTGCGGAGCCGCGCCACCTTGGCCGTCACCATGTCGAGCAGGCTGCGGTCGTGCCGCCGCGCGGCCAGCCACGCCGCGGGGTCGGTGGTCCCGCCGGTGCCGAACAGCCGTTCGAAGACGGCGCGCGGGTCGCTCGCCATCGGCAGCGGGGTGGTGGGGCTGCTCCAGCACAGGGTGTTCGCGTAGGCGCAACTGTAGCCGGGGTCGCACGACCCGGCCCGGTCCGCGGACTCGAGCGAAAGCTCGAGCGAGGCGAGCTGCGTCTCCTGCCCGAGCACGCGGGCCGCGATCTGGTCCATCGAGACGCCGGCCCGGATGTCGTGCCCCTCGGTCTTCTTCGGATGCACGCCGGTCAGGAACGCGCCGGCCGCGCGGGCGTGGTCGCCGGCCCCCTCGCCGGGACGGGCGATGCCCTCCTCGCTGCACAGCCCGCTGATCATGAGCATGCGGTCGCGGTGCGCGGCCAGCGGCCGCAGCGTCTCGGTGACGTCGAGGGCGCCGGCGCCGCCGGACGGCGTCCAGTTCTGCATGAACATGCCGTTCGGCACGTACACGACCCCGAGGCGGCGGACGGGCTCGGCCGCGCCGGCGCGCCGGCCGAACGCGGGCGCCATGCCGTCGAGCATCGGCAACGCCAGGGTCACGCCGAGGCCGCGGAGGAACGTACGACGCGGGAGGTGCTTCCTGGTGACAATCATGGCTCTCGCGATCTCCTCATCTGAAACGGAGTGCTCTCGACGACGCCGAGAATCATCGACGACCAGCGGTAGCCGCCGTCCGCCGTCCCGCGCGCGATGCCGCGGACGGCCGGCCCGTCGTAGTGCTCGACCCCCCGGCCCAGGGCGTAGGTCAGGAGCTTCTCGGTCACGGTTTCGACGAAACGCTCTTCGGCGCCGAGCAGGATGTCGCGCAGCCCGGCCGGGCCCGCGAACCGGGAACCGTCGGGCAGGGTGCTCGACACGTCGATGGGGGCGCCTTCCTCGGTCGTCCGCCACGCCCCGATGCCGTCGTAGTTCTCGAGCGAGAAGCCCAGCGGGTCCATCAGCACGTGGCAGCTCGCGCAGACCGGGCTGATGCGGTGGACCTCCATGCGCTCGCGCATCGAGAGCCGGCGGGCCTCCTCGGGATGGTTCGCGTCGGGCAGCCCCGGCACCTCCGGCGGGGGCGGGGGGGGAGGCGTGCCGAGAAGGCTCTCGAGCACCCACAGCCCGCGTTTGGTCGGCGACGTCCGGTTCGGATACGACGTGGCGGTCAGGATGCTGCCCTGGCCCAGCAGCCCGCCCCGGCCGTGGGCGGCGACGGGCACCTGCCGGAAGTGGTTGCCGTAGACGTTGGGAACCCCGTAGTGCCGGGCGAGGCGCTCGTTCAGATAGGTGTAGTCGGCGCGCAGCAGGTCGAGGACGCTGCGGTCGCCGCGCACCTGGCTCTCGACGAAGTGCGCCGTCTCCTGCTCCATCGCCTCGCGCAGGTTCTCGTCGAAGTCGAGGAACGCGTCGGGGTCGGGGGCGACCGTCCGCATGTTGCGCAGCAACAGCCACTGCCCGAAGAAGTTGTCGATGAAGGCGTCCGAGCGCGGGTCGCCCAGCAGGCGGGCGATCTGGATCTCGAGCGCTTCCGGGTCGCGAAGCCGGCCGGCGGAGGCGACGTCGAGCAGCTCGTCGTCGGGCAGGCTGCTCCACAGGAAGAACGACAGGCGCGAGGCGAGCTCGAGGTCGGTGACCGGATAGGCGGCGCCGGGGGCCGCCCCGGCCGGGTCGCGCTCGATGCGGAACAGGAACTCGGGATCGATCAGGATGCCCCGCACCGCGAACTGGATGCCCTGCTCGAAGCCCCCCCCGCGGCGGCCCTCCTCGTAGAGCGCGAGCAGCGGCTCGACGTCCGCCTCGTCCACCGGGCGGCGGAACGCCCGCCGGGCCAGGGTGGACAGGATCTCGGCCGCGCAGCCCGCCTCCTCGGCCGGCGCCTCGGGGTAGCAGGAGAACACCCGCCGGCGACTGGCGGTGTCCTCCGGGGTCACCCCGCCGTAGGGGCCGCTGATCTCGATGCTGTCGAGGGCCATCGCCGCGTTCCGATCGCGCGAATAGGCGAGGCTCGACACCCCGGGCCGCGGCTCGAGGACGCCCTCGGCGACGGCGGCCCGGTCGAGGAACGCGGCGCTGACGAGACGCGTGCCGGCCTTGACCTCCAGCCGCACCTCCAGCCCCTCGTCGGCCGTCTGCTCATAAAGGGACGGCCGTGACACCGCGTTCCACGGCGCCCGCACCCCGTCGCCGCCGACCGTGAACCGGCCGATGCGCGCGCGGTCGAGGCGCAGCTCGACGTCGTTCGGCTCTTGGAGCCCGCGGATGTGGTTGCCGTAGGCGCGCTGCAGCTCGATTTTGATGACGTACTCGCCGTCGAGGGGGAAATGGTGGCGCACCGCGAGGCCGCCCCGCGAGCCGAACGGCAGGTCCTCGCTCATGCGGCCTTCCTGCCACCGCGTGTAGGGAACCGTGTAGGTCTCGATGGCGGGCCGGATGGCGGTGTCGCCGAGGGCGAGCCGGCTGATCTTCTCGGCCGCGACCATGTAGCGGTCGAGCAGGACCGGGGAGATCGCAAGCACGTCGGCGATGTTGTCGAACCCGTAGCCCGACTCGTCGGGCGGCAGCAGCGCCCGCTCGTCGATCTCCAGCGCCAGCAGGTCGCGAACCGCGTTGCGGTACTCGACGCGGTTCAGGCGGTGGATGGGCGGGCGGCCCGGATTCGGGTCGGCCGACGCGGCGGCGTCGAGGGCGGTCTCGATGACGTGGGCGGCGGCGTCGTAGGCCTCGGCGTCCGGCCGCGGGCGGCCCGGCGGCGGCATCGCCCGCCCCCGCAGCTTGCGCACGACCTTCTCCCAGGCCTCGAGCTCGCCGGCGACGCGGCCGACCCGCTCGGTGTCGATGGACTGCAAGGTCAGGCCCGCCTGGCGCGTGCGGTCGTTGTGGCACGCCACGCAGTACCGATCGAGCAATGCCCGCGGCGTGGAATCGGCTTCCGCCGCCCGTGCCGCCGATGGCGCGGGCACCGCCTCCGGCGCCTGCGCCCGGGCCTGACCGGCGCCGCCGGCCGCGAGCACGAGACCGAGCCAACCCACCAAGCCTCTGGCCGTCATCGCAGTCAACCCTCCTGCACGCCCCGACGCCGTAAGCGCGGCCGGGTCGAGGCGGGCCCGGCGTACGTTCACGTCCAGTCGCGCATCGTAACCCAGATGCGCCGGCGCACCAAACCAGTGGTCCGTCACGTCATAATTTTCTGATAGACGGACTCGAGTTGCGACCGCCGCCGCCGAACGCTATTACCGCCGCAGATATCGGCGGTATCCGCCGATGGCCAGGAACGCCGCCAGCAGGAGCTGCGCGATGATCGGCAGCGTCGGCACCGCGGCATCCCAGGTGTAGAGCTTGACCTCGCCCTTGACCTGATTGCCGCCTTGCCGCCGACTGTCGCGACGAGCACCAGCGCGGCCGGCATGTTGTTCATGTTCTCCATCATGTCGTCTTCGACGGCCTTCACCCTGGTCAAGCCTGTCATCTCGCCGGCCATGATGGATCAGCGGCGGGTCGCGCATGTAGTCGTCGTCGCCGGCGCTGCTGGCCGCCCGGTCACGCACGACCATGACCTCGGTGTTGGCGTCGACCGCCCGGTTGGTCGTCACGGTCACCATGGCTCCTGGGCCGCCCTCGACGATGTTCATGTCCTCGGGTCCGGACAGCATGTAGGTGAGCGCCAATTCGCCGCAGAAAATCGATGCGACAATTGACAATTGTAGACGAGCCGACGACGAGAGGGGACTTGATGTCGACCACGTTTCGCCCCTACCAGCCCGTGGCAAAACTCCGCGGCGCGCCAAAACCGGCCGGCGGTGGCGCGGAAACGGCTCGGATCGGCCAGATTTCGGCGATTTCGACGGCTGCACGACACGTTCTTGGGCCGAGATACGGCCCGGCCGGATGCAGCACCACTTCTGCCACGGCCTGCTATCGTTTGGCGGCGATCCGGGCGGCGCAGGCGCGTTTGGAGGCGGCGCAACGGGCTGCGGCCGCCGCGCGCGGCCGGCAGCCGGGGCGGACCCGGAATCCGAAGGGGGGCCGGCCGTACAAGCGGGCGTATGGGGAGCCTGACGAGAAGTCGCAGAGACTTCACGGACCCGGAAAGCGGGATCATGAAGACGAGCGGCGAGGGCTTCCAGCAGTGCTACAACGCGCAGGCGGCGGTGGACGCCGAGCACCAGTTGTTGGTGGCGACGGATGTGACGGCGAACGCGAGCGACCAGGGGGGGCTGCCGGGGCGGCTGCCGGTGTTGCTCGACCAGGTGCAGGAGAGGTTCGAGACGCAGCCGGAGACGGTGCTGGCCGACGCGGGGGGTACTGCAACGAGCGGGATTTGGCGGACCTGGAAACGCGGGGTGTTGACGGTTACGTGGCGGCGGGCCGGGAGGACAAGGGGGTCGCCGGCCGCGATCTGGAGAAGCATCCGGCGACGGGGCGGATGGTGGAGAAGCTGTCGACGCCGGCGGGGCGGGCGGTGTATGCGGAGCGGAGGTGGTTGTCGGAGGCGCCGTACGGCTGGGTCAAGCACGCTAGGTTCGAGCGTCCCCGACACCCAACCCCGTCGCCCGCGTATTTGGCGCCAACCGCGTCCGGCTCCGGGGTCGATACGGTCGATCAGCAGATCCTCCGCCTGCACCGCGGGTGCAGCAGCAACAGGGGATGGCGTCCGCGCGGTCCCCACCGCGGTTGACACCCGGTTAACGAGGCGAATAGCCTAACTAAGCGTGGGGGGTGTTCTGGACCACTTCACGCATCGGCCACGCTACGCGGACGGAGGCAGGCGGCACCGTGTGGTGTCTCCTTCCCTCTGGCCCATTCAGGCAGGGTGTTTCGGTGTTCACGTGTAAGGATACGCCACATGTCTCACGTCGGCGGGACAGTGCTGGAGCAGGCCGAGGTCCTGTCCCTGGTGTCCCCTCGGCTGGGCAGCGTGAGTGTCTCCATGGCGACCTCAAGCGCCATTGTTACGACTCTCTACGCGGGACCCACACCGGTGATCATTCTCATCGATTACGACAACCTGGACACGCTGGTACGTCGGCGGGGAACACGACACGTCATCATTCGTCTGCTGGATGTTCTCGGCTCGTCGCGAACGGCTGAAGTGAGGAGAGTCGACTGCCGGCTATACGGCGGTTGGCTCGACGAGGACACTTCTTCTCGGAACGCGGAACGCCTGATTCCCGATCTCCGGCGTGATTTTCCATGTTCAGTACCTGTGATCGGCGCCGCGGGCGCCCACGCCGTTCTCGTCCACGTCGAGCTCGCCCGTTCCCTCGCGTGTGACCCCGCGGTGGTCCTCACCTATACCTACCGCCAGCGTTCACTGCCGCCGCACCTGCGTTGCGAGACGGCACCATTCCGGGGTTGTGCGGCCCCACTTCTGTCCCACACACCTTCAAGTGAAGGCGGCTTGAACCTTCCATGTCTGATAGAATGATTGGTAGCATAAGTCATTCAAAAGACAGGAGATCCAAGCCGTGGCTCATCATAACACAGTCTTCGCGCAGCTTCTCAAGTTCCTTCCGAGACATGAATTCGAGGCCGAAGCTCGCCGGCACCAGCGCGGTCAGGGGTTGCGCGTCATGAGCCGCTGGGCGCAGTTCGCGGCCCTTGGCTTGGCGCAGTTGACGGGCCGACAGAGCCTGCGGGATATCGTGAGCAACTTGGCCGCCCAAGGACGCAAACTCTATCACCTCGGCGTGGGGACGGTCAGCCGCTCGTCGTTGGCCCGGGTCAATACCGAACAGCCGTACACCCTCTACGAAGCGCTGTTCGAACGCCTGTTGGGCCGCTGCCGGGAGCACGCGCCGAGGCACGGCTTTCGATTCAAGAACAAGTTGTACGCCGTCGATGCGTCCACCATCGATTTATGTCTGGCGGTCTTCCCGTGGGCGACGTTTCGACGCACGAAGGCGGCCGTCAAGCTGCACGTCGGTCTGGATGAGGCGGGCCATCTACCGAGCTTCGTCAGTGTGACCGAAGGCAAGACCGCCGATGTCACGGTCGTCCGCACCTGGATATTTCCGGCCGGCAGCGTGGTCGTGGCGGACCGGGCGTATATGGACTTCAAGTGGTTCCATCAGTTGCAGGCGCAGGGCGTGACCTTCGTGACGCGCCTGAAGCGGGGCGTGCGGTATCGGGTCACGGACACGCACGGCGTCCGCCGCGGGACCGGCGTCATCAGCGACGAGACGATCGAGCTGACGAGCGCTCGCGGCCGGAAGGCGTATGCCGCGCCGCTGCGGCGGGTGGTCTACAAGGACCCGGTGACGAAGAACCGGTACGTGTTCGTGACCAACAACACGACGTGGGTGGCCAAGACGATTGCGGACATCTACAAATCCCGGTGGCAGATCGAGCTGTTTTTCAAGTGGATCAAGCAGCATCTGAAGGTGAAGCGGTTCGTGGGCCGGTCGAAGAACGCGGTCATGACGCAGCTATGGGTGGCGATGTGCATGTACTTGCTGTTGGCGTATCTCAAGTTCGTCATGCGAGTGAGTTGGAGCCTTCACCGGATGCTGCAGGTCCTCCAGCTCAACGTGTTCGAACGTCGCCTACTCCAGGAGCTCTTCACGACGCCGTCGCCACCCGGTCCTTCCAGCCCTCCCGGCCCCCAACTGCCGCTGATGTGGGCCTAGAATCGCCAAAATTGTGGGACACTAGTGGTGCGGCCCCGTCGCGCTGTCCGGTCGCCGCCATCGACCCGTTCATCCGCAACGCCGGTTGTCCTGTCGATGGCTGCCCCGTCGAGCCGCGCACGGTGTTGGCGCGCGAGGAACAGAAGCTCGTCGACTCGATGCTGGTCGTCGATCTGATTCATTTCGCGGAAACGACGGACGAACCGCTGGTCGTCGTATCGGCGGACGACGATCTCTGGCCGGGCATCCGTTTCGTGCTGCTGCGCAGCGCGCGCGTCATTCACGTGATTCCCCGCCGCGGCCGGGTGGATCGCAAGCGATACCGGTCCCTGGAAACCGAATCCTACTCGCAGGTCGTGATGTAGGGGAGCAAGCATGCAATTCAACGACTTCAAGCGGGTCGTGACCTGCTTCGCCGACCGGGTGGACGATGTGGACACCAGCCGCGGCGAGCTGTTGGTGCAGATCCGAGACGAGACTATCACCGCCAGACTGCATCAGCGACCGGACGGATTGCTGGTCGAGGAGCACGATGAACGCATGCCGGCGGTGGCGTGGATAGTCAAGCGGCTGGCGAGGGTTCCGCTGCTGGCGGACCGGATCTGTTCGTATGTTTCGCCGCCGGAGCATTTCGTCCCGCCGTCCGGACGCTTCCTCGATCAACTCGACAAGAATCCGTCCGGTAACGATATTCCCCGGCCTGACGTGGTGGAGGCGATGACCGGCACGCTGAACCTGCGCCCAGCCGGCACGACTTCCGTTCTTTATCTCACGTCGAATGCCGGTGAGGGGAAGACGTCGCTGATCAACCAAGTAGCCGTCAGACAGGCGAAGGAATACAAGGCCAAGCGGTCCGACTGGCTGCTCGTACCGGTTCCGCTGGGAGGACGCACTTTCCTCCATTTCGACGACGTGGTGATCTCAGCGCTGGTAAACAGGCTGCGGTTTCAGCTCTTGTACTACGATGCGTTCCTCGAGCTGGTTCGACTCGGCGTGCTGGTGCCCGCGTTTGACGGCTTCGAAGAGATGATTGTCGAGGCGTCTTCGGGCGAAGCCCTTTCAGCCCTCGGCAATCTCGTGGGCAAGTTGCGGTCCGCCGGCACGCTGCTCGTCGCCGCCCGCACGGCCTACTTCGACTATCCGAATTTCGGCTCGCAGGCGCGATTGTTCGACACCATCGGATCGGACGGTGACGTTGCTTTCGGACGGCTGTCGCTGAATCGGTGGGACCATGACACGTTCCGGCGGTACGCCGGCAAGCGACACATCCCCGACCCGGACCGCTTGTTTGCGGTGGTGTCGGAGCGGCTGGGCGACGACCGGCACCCCGTGCTGACCCGCGCCGTGCTGGTCAAGCGTTTGGTCGATGTCGCAACCGAGGATGACGATCTGTCCACCCTGCTGGATCGCATCGGTCAGGATCAGCGGGACTACTTCCACGATTTCGTTGGCGGTATCGTCGAGCGGGAAGCCCGTTTCAAGTGGACTGACAAGTCAGGTGACTCATTGGGGGGGACGCTGCTGACGACCGACGAACATCACGAGCTGCTCTCCATGGTGGCGCAGGAGATGTGGTTGGGTGCGACCGACGAACTCGGAACCGACGTCGTGACCCTCGTGGTGGAGATGTTCGCAGATGCGAAGAAGAAGAGCCCGGCCGTTGCGCGGCAAATCCAAGAGCGGATCAAGCAGCATGCGCTTCTCGCGGTGACACGGATTGGTCGCACGGCGTTGGCGTTCGACCACGAGGACTTTCGCGTCTTCTACCTCGGACAGGCGCTCGGGCGGGCGCTCGTTGAGTGCGACGCGGGCGCGGTGAGGTCGATCATCGACAAGGCGGCCCTGCCTGCATCAAGCGTGCCGGAAGCGGCCGCCTGTGTTCGGCGGCGCGGCGGCGACGCGCTGGGAAGAATACTGGCGCTGCTCCAGACGCTGGCTGACGGGGTACTGCCGGCGTCATTCGTGCGGGAGAACTGCGGGGTGTTGACCCTGGCTCTGCTCGACCGCCAAAGCAGCGCCTGCGAGATGCGAAACATGAGTTTTCCGGTCGGCGCACTGTGCGGGCGGCACTTGACGAACGTCACGGTGAAGGGATCGTACTTTCACGCGACCCGCCTGACGGCCACGGAACTGTCTCGGTGCACCTTCGTGAACTGCCATTTCGAACACCTGGAGATCGACGGCTCCGAGCGGGTGTCAGACGCGTCGTTCGATGATGGGTGCCGCATTGACACTGTCGTGCGTGTGGGGGACAACGGCGATCAGGTTGCACGTTTCGATCCAGAACAGATCCGGCGCGAACTTTCCCAGGCGGGGTTCGACATCTCTCGTGACGCGCCATCGAAGCAGGACGTCGATGCGGAAGACGGCACCGATGACGATCTGGTCTTGGTGCAACGGCTTTTGCGGGCGTTTCTCCGTGCGACCGCACTGAACGAGTCGACGATCCGACAGCGGCTGGGTGTGAATGCGAATCACTTCTTCAAGGTGTTGCTTCCGCGGCTGGAGCAGTCAGGTGTGGTCCAGGAGGTGCCGTACCTGGGGCACGGTACGCAACGCCGGATGCGTCTGGTAGCTCCGATGACCCGTATCGAGGCGGCGATGCGCGTGTCGGGCGGCGACTTCGACAGATTCGTGTGCGAGGTTCGACAAGGCGCTGCGTGAGATCGTGACGAGCTGCGCGTAGTCGATGTCCATCCCGAAGGCCGCCTTGACCGCTTCGAGGCAGGGTTGACGTGCCGAAGGGCCGAAAGGCGACCGGCTGACCCCCCGGCCGATGCGCCGTCCTCGTTCGGCGCATCGCCGCGGGCGGGAGCGAGGAACCTGCGAGACTCCGCGCCGTATAGGATCAGGTAGGGGACGGGCCGCCGCGGCGGGCTGTCCCATCGCCACCGGCGTCATCGAAGGGGCGTGCCGGCGCTGGGGGTACTGGGTCCGCGACCGGATGGAGTCGACCGGTGCTCGCCGGTGCCTGGTTGGCGCCGAGACGGTCATGAAGCTCCGGGCGCTGCGAGCCAGTGGTGACCGGTGCGTACCGGGACTCCACGAAGCGCGCGAGTACGAGCCGGAACGAACGCGCAGCGATACCCTGATGGAATAGCGCCGCCGGTCACCGAGCCGCCTCCGCCGCCCTCCTCATCACGCCTTCGACGGGTCGAGTAGCTCTTGCCGCGCCGCTCGCGGAAGGGCCGCCGACGCAGAGCCGCCCCCCAACCGGGGTTCGACCAATAATTTGGGAATGGAATGGAACACCAGGAGAAGACAAGCGAGAAAGCCGCCAAGACCCTCCCCAAGAAACGCCGGCAGACCAAGCGCAGGGGCAGGCACCCCGACAAGGCCCTCTCCGCCGCCTTCTGCCGCAACGTCGCCGAGTCCGGGCGCTACGCCGACGGCAATGGCCTCTACCTGCACGTCGATCCCTCGGGGGCGCGCCGCTGGGTGCAGCGACTCGTGATCCGGGGCCGGCCCCGCGTCCTCGGTCTCGGCGGCTACGCCCTCGTCCCGCTCGCAGAAGCCCGCGAACTGGCGCTCGACAACCGCAGAATCGCGCGGGCGGGCGGGGACCCCCTGGCGGATCGACGCCGTTCCAAGGGCATCCCGACGTTCGAGGAAGCCGCCGGCAAGGTGTTCGCCATCTACCGCGGCGCGTGGCGGGATGGCAGCAAGACCGCGCAGCAGTGGGCGGCGAGCATGCGCGACCACGTGTATCCGCACATCGGCGACAAGAGCGTCGACCAGGTGACGACGGCCGACGTCATGACGACGCTGCTGCCCATCTGGACGAGCAAGCACGTCACGGCGCGGAAGGTGCGCCAGCGCATCGGCACCGTCATGAAGTGGGCCATCGCCCACGGCTACCGGAACGACAACCCGGCCGGCGACGCGATCACGGCGGCGTTGCCGAAACGCCCCCGGCCGGTCGAGCACCGGGCGGCGCTTCCGCACCGCGAGGTCGCCGCCGCGATTGCCACGGTTCGGGGCTCGGATGCGTGGCTCGGGACGAAGCTGGCGTTCGAGTTTCTGGTCTTGACGGCGGCGCGGTCCGCCGAGGTCCGGTTGGCGACGTGGGACGAGATGGACCTTGTCGCGCTGGTGTGGACGATTCCGGGGACGCGGATGAAGGCGAAGCGCGAGCACCGGGTGCCGCTGTGCCGCCGGTCGGTCGAGGTCCTGCGGGAGGCGGAGCAGCTCCGCCGGGTCTCGAACCGGGCCGCGTGGGGCGAGCTGGTGTTTCGGACCGTGCGCGGCAAGACGGTCGACGGCGCGACCCTCTCGAAGCTCGTCAAGGATCTGGGCATCGCGGCGGTGCCGCACGGCTTCCGGTCGTCGTTCCGCGATTGGGCGTCCGAGCGGACGAACCACCCGCGCGAAGTGGTCGAGGCGGCGCTGGCGCACACCGTGAGGAACCAGACCGAGGCGGCCTACGCGCGGTCGGACCTGTTCGAGCGCCGCCGCCACCTGATGGACGACTGGTCGTCGTACATCGAGGAGGTGCGTGGTCAGCTCGTCCCCATGCGCCGCGGGTGATTCTGCGGTTGCCGCGTCGGGTCTACGCGGTTCACGCGGTGAGCGGTCGCCTTTTGCGTGCTACGCTACCAGTATGAGCACCGACACGAAGGCGATCATCGGGACCATCGTGGGCACCGGCTTGGTGATGGCCGGCCTGCTGTCGGCGCAGATCTCCATCGGCAACGCCAGCTTGAACACCCGCATCGACGACGTGAACAACCGGATCGACGACGTGATCGACGGCATGCACCGCCGCATGGACCGCATCGAGGTCCGTCTGGACAGGTTCGACGAACGTCTGCGCGCCGTCGAGATCGCCTTCGGCAAGATCGATCAGCGGCTTGAGACGCTCGAACGCGCCATCCTGCCGACCGCACCGCCACCACCCGCCGATTGAGACGCTCGAACGCACCATCCCACAGGCGGACGCCGTCACAGAGCCGGTGCGTTTGGCCGGCGAGCCTGACGGACCGGGCAGCGGACCGCGAACGCCGGTCTCGAAGCGCGCCTGTCCGCCAGCGAGACCCGATTGATTCGGCGGATTGTCGGGGGCGTTGCGGCGGTCGGCGCGTTCTGCGGTTGCCGCGTCGGTCTACGCGGTTCACGCGGTGAGCGGTCGCCTCTTGCGTGCTACGCTACCAGCATGAGCACGGACACGAAGGCGATCATCGGGACCATCGTGGGCACCGGCTTGGTGATGGCCGGCCTGCTGTCGGCGCAGATCTCCAGCGGCAACGCCAGCTTGAACACCCGCATCGACGACGTGAACAACCGGATCGATGACGTGAACACTCGCATCGATGACGTGATCGACGGCATGCACCGCCGCATGGACCGCATCGAGGTCCGTCTGGACAGGTTCGACGAACGTCTGCGCGCCGTCGAGATCGCCTTCGGCAAGATCGATCAGCGGCTTGAGACGCTCGAACGCGCCATCCTGCCGACCGCATCGCCACCACCCGCCGATTGAGGTTCCCCCAGACTGGCGCCGCACCGCGGTGGATTTGCCGATCCCCACCAGGAACCTCGTGAAGCCCCCGAACGTGGACTGCACCTTCTCCGCCATCCGTTCGCTGTAGCCTTCCACCGGCTCTTCCGCCTCCTCCACCTCGAACGCCGCGAAGTTGCCGGGTCGATCCTCTTCCAGCATCCGGCGGACCGCCCGTGCCCGGTTCACCCAAGCAACCCGCCCCATATAGACACGGATCCTTGATCACAGCTCGACCCCAGCGGCGAAGGCGAAGCCCGCCCCCTATAAACAGAGAAGCCCCCTCCCCCCGGGCGTCGGGGAGAGGGGGCTTCAAGGGAGGATTACGAACGCCGCCGCCGAACGCTACCGTCGCAGGTAGCGCCGGTATCCGCCGATGCCCAGGAGGGCCGCCAGCAGGAGATGAGCGATGATCGGCAGGGCCGGAACCGCAGCATCCCAGAGGTAGAGCTTCACTTCGCCCGAGACCTCGCCGGCGTTGTCAGCGGCTATGCCGTAGAGCACCAACTCTTCCGCCATGTTGTCCACGCTCTCCATCATGTCGTCCTCGACGGCCGTTATCATGGTCGAGCCCGTCATCTCACCGGCGTTGATGGTGATCGAACCCGCCGTGAAGTCGTCGTCGCCGGCGGTGCTCTTGGACCGGTCACGCATCAGCGTCACCATGATGTCCTCGGTGACCGCCCGGTTGGCCCTCACCGTCACCGTGGCCGGCGTGCCGCCCTCGACGAGGTTCACATCGGCCGGACCTTCGAGGGTGAGGCTGAGTGCCACGAGGCCCACCTCGACCGGGAACATGATGCTGGCTTCACCCGGAGCCGTCTGATCGGGGATCGTCACGCCGCCCGCTGTGCTCGCGTGGGCGGTGATCGTGATGTCGGCCATCCCCGCGTTCTCGGCCGTCACCACGACCTTGCCTCTGTCGTCGGTGACCGTGGACGCCACGTTCCCGTCGCTCGTCTTGGCCGAGTAATTGAGCGTGACGCCCTGGGCCGCGTTGAACAGGGCGCTTCCCATGATCTCGATCATCTCGCCCGCGGAGAACGTCATGTCGCTGCCCATCCCGGCTTCCCTGGCAGCTTGGATCGCGCCCTGAACCTCCTCCTGCGTCTTCGCCCAAACGAGCCTCTCCGTGCCTTCCTCGATGGTCAGCGACGACACGGCAGGGTATGGCTTCTTCTCGCTGCCGTTCGCCGCGACCGTGCCGGCGACCATGGCGTCAAGCACCAGCATCTCCATGTCGTCGAGCTCGTCGTCCTCCAGCGCCTTGACCTTGACCTTCATTTCCGCCGTGTAAGACCCCCGCTCGCGCTCGGGGAACGTCACGGGGTTGGTCATGACCGAGAAGTCCGGCGCGCCTTTGACGGTGCTGCCGGCGCCCATCGTCAACATGACGGTGACTTCCTCTTGCGTATACTGCAGCTTCTCGGTGCTGCTGACAGTGGTGTTGGCGGGATTCCGGTTGATCGTCAGCGTCAGCTCGATCTCGTCGCCTTCTTCCACGGTGCCGGTCTTCGGACTCACGGTGAGTTCGGGCAGCTTGTGACGGTCCAGCACCTTGATGGCATGGGTGGTCACCGGTACCGTCCGATACCCCCCCGACGTCAACGAGTACGCATTCACCGAGGCCTCCAGCATGTAGTCGTCGTCCATCCTGTTGCCGTCGGTCGCCGGCAAGTGAACGACGACCTGGTCGCTGTTGCCGGTATCATCGTCATTCAACCTCATCGTACTTTGGTTCAGCGAAATCTCGGCCGAGCTCACCGTCACGCCCGCCAAATCGAGCATGTTCAATCGAACTTCGAGGGGGAGGTCGACTCTCTCCGGATCCGCTGCGACGGTGAAAGTAACAGCAGCTCCGCTGTCACCCTCGTAGACGGTGGACGGTCCCGACGATGTTCCCTTCTTCACCGTGACTTTCTGCACCTCGTCGTCTTCGATGACCACCTCGGACGTCGTCTTGTTGACCGCAGCAGTGGCGTCCAGGTTAACGTCATCGCTGCTCACTGCCTCGATGTGGAACGCATCGTTCTCCGCTTCAGAGTCGTCAAGCACCAAGAGGGCGAGTTCGCCGGTCTTTTCCTTGGTGTGACGCGAGCTGCCGCGCTGAGCCTCGGGCACCTCGGTCAGTTTTGGTGTCTTGACGGTGACGATACCCGTCAGCCGGCCCACAGTACCCGCAGTACTGGGGAAGATCACGTCGGCTTGGCCGTCGATCCAGGAGAGCCAGTCCGGCAAACTGGTCTCGTCCGACCTGATTTCAACAGTAACGGCCTGCGTTACGTCATATCCGATGGTGGCGATTTCTGCATGCGTCCACCTCACTTTCATCAACAGCTTGACGTTCTGCGCGCCCTCCTGCACATGATACCGCTCGGCACCCCCAATAGTTTTCTTCTGGCCGCCGGTCAGCTCGAACTCGACGATTTGACCGTTACTTCCACTGCTTCCCGGCGAACTCCTGACCACAACCTTGAAGGTTGCGGAAACGGAGTCATCTTGGTTGCCGCTAGGTATCAGATCGGAGTCGTCGTCTTCCACAGTGTAAGTAACGTCGTATTCCATCGCGGGTCCGGTCGGGACCCCGCTTACTACCCGGGTGTTGTCGTTAAACGCGAGTCCGGGGGGCAGGCCAGTGACGCTATACTCCCAATCTGCGAGGGTCCCGTTGCCGCCGGTGGCTAAGGGGAGCACAAAAGAGACGGTCGTTCCGATGATCACTTCCTGGCGAGGCAGGCTTGGGATCACTGGGGGGACATCCTGCTCCGTCACGGCTTGTGCGGAGAACGCCGCCAATTCCTGATTGTCACTCGCGGCGATAATTCTCCTATTGATGGAGGACCCTGGGGTGTACGACAAGCCTCCCGCACCGTTGGCTTGCGCCGGCGTCTCGAAGATAAGCGTGATACTTTCGCTGCCCGGTGTGCTGAGCGGAATATCGATCTCCTGAGGAGACACACTGTTGATCGCGAAGACACTGGGCGGCGGCTGTTGCCGGGCATACACCTTCTCGGAGAACGTGACGATAACTTTCTCGCCCCTGCTTATTACCGGCGTTGTTGTGGACGCCACGGTTGGCTGCGCGACGGCCTGCTCCGCCCCCAGCGCGCACACCACGCCGAACAGCGCCATCCACTTCAGCGCCCGGCAACCGCCTCTTGCGAAAATCGCTCCCATCCTCATGTCGCAATCTCCCCCTTGTGATTGTTGTCCCATGTGCCGCATGCACCCGGGGGAAAGCCGGCTCAGTCCGCCCCCCCTACGTCCACGACGTCCGCGTTTCATCTCGATCCGCATGTACCCTGCGCCTCCCTGCGCCCCATGGGCAAATTGTCAACGAATTGGGTCACAACCCCCCCTTAAGGGCACCCTAAAGGCTTTTAGGTCAACAGCGTGCGGCGGTGCGCCGCCCGTTCGCGTGGGAGACGATTTCCTGCCGGCAACATCGGCTCGCCGATCACAGGCAAGGGGGCAAGCAGTACGTCGTACTGCCGATCGGCTCGCCGACCCACCCCGGCGAGTGGATCGCGCTGGAGCTGTCGTGGGAGTCGTAGGAACGCTGGGTGGAGTGTCGACTCGGGCGCCTGCCGGCGCTTGAGCGACCGTGGGACGGTCACGTCAGTCCGTTGCCGGAACAGGGGATCTTCCGCGCTTGCGTTCCAGGCGGCGGGGCTGAGAACGTCTCGTCGCCGAGCCGGGCGGGCATCCAGGGCTGGGCCAGGAGCTCAGCGCGGCGGCAGACGGAAGCGGCGTTTCCGGTGCCGCGACCCTCACATCGCCGTAGACGGACGTCGGTCTTCTCCGCGCTTGCCGAAGTACGACGATCAGGGGGCTACCTTGTCCTCGATCCGGGCGAGGACCGCCTTGGACCGCTATCCCACCAAACCCGTCACGGAGCAGGGGTGCGCGTCAGGAGAGTTGAGACGCCGCCGCCGGAGGTATTCGGCTCGGTTGGCCCCCGGACGCCCCTGGGCGCCGGAGCCGAAGAGGCCCGTTCGGAGGGCATCGGTCGAGAACAGGAAGCGCGAACCGGGGGGATCGATGGAAACGAAATCGCCGACGTTGACAGTTCCAGGGCAGCCGTCCGGCGAATCTCACGTGCGCCCGCAGAGCAGGTCCCCGGCCTCGGCGAAGCGCGTATCGTTCAGCCGCCGGCCGCATGATCAACGCGGTCGCGTTCCTCCTGCCGGCCGCGCAGAAACGCAACGTCGACGGCGGTGGCGTCGCTCCTGGCCCCGAGCGACGCTATCTGCCGCTGGTTTTCCTTGACGTTCTCGGTGAGTGCCGCGAGCGATGCCGCAGTCTGCCGCTGGTTTTCCTTGACGTTCTCGGTGATCGCCGCGAGCGACGCTATCTGCCGCTGGCTTTCCTTGACGTTCTCGGTGATCGCCGCGAGCGATGCCGCGGTCTGCCGCTGGCCTTCCTTGACGTTCTCGGTGATCGCCGCGAGCGACGCTATCTGCCGCTGGCTTTCCTTGACGTTCTCGGTGATCGCCGCGTGCGCCGCCGTGTTGTCGATCCTGATGGAGTCCAGCCTGGACGCCAGAAACTTGGCCGTGGCGAGAACCAGCGCCAGAACTCCGAGCACTTCAGGGACCGTCAACGTCACGTTTGTATGCTATCACAGATGGCTTCGGCGGCAACCCCGGCAGGTTTGAGCTCTCTGTGACCGAGACGTCGCCCCCGGAGCCGCGCCCGGCGACGGCCGCTCCGGCCGGCGCGGCTCCGGTGTGTGGTCGGCGACCGAGGAACCCCGCCGCCGCCTTCCGGCGACAGTCGCTCCGGCCGACGCGGGCAACGGCCGTCCCGGCGTCAGCGCCGTCGGGCGGCGCGGGTCAGCCCGTGGCCGGCCGGAAACCCGTCGCCGAGGGTGATCGGCAGGCGCCCGCCGATGGCCGCTTCCCCCGCCACGGCGCGGACCGCGCTGGCCTCGGCCAGATCGTAGAAGTCGTAGGCCAGCAGCATCGCCGGCAGCTCGGGCAGGGCCGTCGCGACGTAGGGGTTCCCGAAGAACACGGTCACGAACGGCTGGTCCCGCCGCCCGCCGCGCCGGGCGACGTCCCGCAGGAGCCGCACGACGCCGGGGGCCAGATCCATCCGTCCGCTGAACGAGGCGGTGCGCACGAAGACCGACGCGACGACGGCATCGTAGCGGTCGGCGCTGGCCCGCACGAGGTCGAGCTCGGCCCGCGACGTGTGGTCCGACACCTCGACCGCGGTCACGTTCGGCCACCGCCCGCGCAACTCGGGCAGGAACGTGCGGCTCGGGGCGCCGTTGCCCCACCCCGACGGATAGTCCAGCACCGACAAGTACAGAACCGCCGCGGAACGGGGCAGCGTCAACGGCACGTCGCCGCGTTCGTCGCGGATCAGGGTCAGGCCGCGCCGGCTCGCCTCGGCCGCCACCGCCCGGTGGCGCCGGGCGCCGACCACCCGCGGCAGGTCGTCGAGGCTGACCGCCCGGGTCCGGTGCAGGCCGAGGGCGGCCTTCGCGGCGAGGATCCGGCGCACCGAGGCGTCGATGCGGCCCTCGGTGAGGGCGCCCCGCTCGACCGCCCGCCGGAGACCGTTGAACGCCGCCGCGTCGTCGGGCGCGTGCACGACGACGTCGTGCCCCGCCGCGACCGCCGCCACCGCCGCCTGCGCGGTCGACAGCCGGTTCGTGATGCCCCGCATGCGCATCGAGTCGGTGTACACGAGCCCGTTGAACCCGAGGTCGCGGCGCAGCAGACCGGTGACCACCGGCGCGCTGACGGTGGCCGGCCGGATCGAGCCGGGGTCGAGACCGGGCAGGGCGACGTGGGACGTCATGACCGCCCCCGCCCCGGCCGCGATGCCCGCCCGGAACGGCGGCAGCTCGACCCGGTCGAGGCGCGCCCGCGGATGCGCGATCAGCGGCAGCCTGCGGTGCGAGTCGACGTCGGTGTCGCCGTGCCCCGGAAAGTGCTTGAGGGTGGCGACCATGCCGCCCGCGGTCAGCCCGCGCACCCACGCGGCGGCGAGACGCCCCACCACCGCCGGGTTCTCGCCGAACGAGCGCGTGTTGATGACCGGGTTGCGGGGGTTGTTGTTCACGTCGGCGACCGGCGCGAAGTTGACGTGCACGCCGAGGGCCCGCGCCTCGACGGCGGTGATGCGCCCCGCCTCGAACGCCAGCTCCTCGTCGCCCGCCGCCCCGAACGCCATCGCGCGGGGAAAGGTGGTGCCGCCCCGCAGCCGGAACCCGACCCCGGTCTCGAAGTCGGCCGCGTTCAGCAGGGGCAGGGCCGAGAGCGCCTGCAGCCGATTGACGATCGACGCCCCGGCCAGGGGTTGCCCCAGCCTCGACCGTGCGTAACCCGGGTTGAGCAGCACGTCGGGGGCGGGATCGCGTCCGCCGAACAGCAGGAACCCCCCGGGGTGCTGCCCGCGGACCAGCGCGGCCAGCCCGTCGAACGTCTCGCTGTCGGTGCTGAGATAGGTGGACCGGAACGACGGCATGACGAGCTGACCGATCTTCTGGTCGAGGGTCATGCCGCCCAGGGTCGTCTCGACCCACCGGGCCGCCTCGGGATCGAGCTGCGCGGGCGTGGTCCCGGCGACGAGCACCGCCGCCAGCAGACCGGCGGCCCCGGCGACGAGCGCCGTCGCGAGACCGGCCGCCGCCGCGGAGCGTCGGGCGTGGATACGCACACGGGGATGGTAACAGGTATCATCATCGGCGATGAGCCGCGAGGAGCACCGCGCCGCGGCGCCGGCTGCGGTCGGCTGCCACGTCATCACCGTCAGCGACACGCGGACCCAGGAGACCGACACCGGGGGGCGGCTGCTGCGGACGCTGTTGGCCGAGGGCGGACACCGGGTGCTGGGGCACGAGATCGTGCCCGACGACCCGGACACGCTGCGGGCCGCGCTCGATCGCCAGCTCGCGGCGGACGCGCCGCAGGCGGTGTTTACGACCGGCGGCACCGGCATCAGCCGCCGCGACGGCAGCTACGAGGTGATCACCGAGCTGATCGAGAAGCGTCTCGACGGCTTCGGCGAGCTGTTCCGGGCGTTGAGCTTCGAGGAGATCGGTCCGGCCGCGATGCTGTCGCGGGCCGTCGCGGGCGCGGCGCGGGGCAAGATCCTGATCGCGCTCCCCGGCTCGAGGGACGCGGTCCGGCTGGGCATGACCCGGCTGGTGCTGCCCGAGCTCGGCCACCTCGTGCGCGAGGTCTCGCGGTAGCGGTTTGTGCTGTGAAACAGGTCCCGACGTTTTCGTGGCGTTGGGGTGATCGGCGTCCCCGATCACGACGGTTTGTGCTGTTAGAACCGCGCGGACGACCGGAGGATTGGTCGGGGCGGCAACGCCGCAACGGCGGCGGCGGAGACACCTCCCGCCGGATGAGGTCGTCCTGCGCCCGTGCGGGCGACGCCGCGCGACGGTACCGCGACATCGGCCTGCTGTCGGTCGTCCTGCGCCCGCGTGCGGCAACGCCGCAGGGCGGCGGAGTCTCCAGGCGGGGTGTCGTCCCAGGCCGGGCGCTTGCGCCCCGAAAGCCGGGCGGACTCCTGACCGGGATGTGTTTGGGGCGGCGCCGCGGCGGCCGCAGGGCGGAAGCATGACCGCCCGGTGCCGGGAAGGAAGCGGCGCCGCGGCGGCGCGGGGTGGAAGCATGACCGCCGGCGCCGGGAAGAGAAGCGGTAACGCGGCGGGCCGCGGGACGGAAGCATGACCGCCGGCGCCGGGAAGAGAGCGGCGCCGCGGCGGGCCGCGGGACGGAAGCATGACCGGAACGAAGATGCGGCCGATTCGCAAGACCATTCCCGTCGAGGACGCCCTGCGCCTGGCGGGCGGGGCCGCCCGGCCCCTCGACCGGACCGAGCGGGTCGAGCTGGACGCGTGCGGGGGGCGCGTGCTCGCCGCCCCGGTGGCGGCCGGCCAGGACGTGCCGCCGTTCGACCGGGCTGCGATGGACGGCTACGCGGTCGTCGCCGAGGACACCTTCGGGGCCGGCCGGACCGCTCCGCGGCTTCTCGACTGCATCGAGACGGTACACACCGGGGATGTGCCGACCCGGACCCTCCAGCCGGGACAGTGCGCGCAAATCGCCACCGGGGCGCCGATGCCGGAGGGCGCCGACGCCGTGGTCATGGTCGAGGAGACCGACCGCCGCGGCACCGAGGTCGCCGTCTTCACCCCCGTCTACCCCCGACAGCACGTCGGACGCCGCGGCGCCGACATCGCCCAAGGCGCCGAACTGCTGCAGCGGGGCGACCTGCTGACCCCGAGCCGGCTCGGGTCGATCGCCGCCCTCGGCATCGCCGCGGTCGAGGTCTATGCCCGCCCGCGCGTCGCCCTCCTGTCGACGGGCGGCGAGATCGCGCCCCCGGGCCGGCCTCTGGGCCCGGGTCAGATCTACGACATCAACCGGTTCACCCTCGGCGCCGTCATCCGCGAGCACGGCGGGGTTCCGACGCCGCTGCCCACCGCCCCCGACAACCTCGACGAGCTCGGCCGCACCGTGGACGGGTGCCTCGACCACGACATTCTCGTCTTCTCCGGCGGCAGCTCCGTCGGCGAGCGCGACCTGACCCTCGACGTCATCCGGCAGAAGGGCGAGCTGCTGTTCCACGGCATCGCCGTCAAGCCCGGCAAGCCGACGGCATGCGGCGTCGTCGGCGACACCCTGGTGCTCGGCATGCCCGGCTACCCCACCTCGTGCCTGTCGAACGCCTACATGCTGCTGGTGCCGGTCCTGCGCAAGGTGGCCCGGCTGCCTCCCTACCTCTTCCGAACCGCCTCGGTGCCCGCCGCGCGGCGTTTCGTCTCGACCCCCGGGCGGCATCAGTTCTACACCGTCCGGGTCGTCGACGGCCGTGCCGTGCCCGCCTTCAAGGCCTCGGGCGACATCACGAGCATGTCGCAGGCCGACGGCTACATCGAGATCCCCGCCCGCACCGACATCGTCGAGGAGGGCGAGACGGTCGAGGTCAAGCTGTTCTGATTGCCCATCGCCATACCCCCGGCGTCGTCTGGACCGGGGGTGCGCCCCTGGACCCAGGACCACCCCACGCTCCGCCACCGCCGTGCGCAGGCAGTATCGTGGCGGGTCCCGGGGCTCCGGACGGGCGGCATCGTGGGTCTCACGCGGCGCCGGGCGGTCGGCAAGACGGTGGCCTTGACTGCAGCCGCGCGACGCGATCCACGCGGCGGTCATGCGTCGCAACCGGATCCGGACGGTCGTCAGCTACGATCGCCACTTCGACGAGCTTCCCGACATTGAGCGCGTCACGCCTGATACGGTGCTTTGAACGCGGCCCCGTCTATCGCTGCGCGGCCGGCTGACCGCGATCCGCCCGCGTGACGCCGCTCGACCGCACCCCGCCCCGCTCACCGGCCCAGGCCGGGGACGCCGTCCGGCTCCTCGTCCCACCACCACAGCGGCGGCAGCGGGCGCGCGCGGGGGTAGGTCTCGTCGAGAGTGTCGCCGTCGTAGAGGCGGCCGTTCAGCATCACGCGCTCGACGGTGTTGGTGTTCCGCAGATCGTCGAGCGGGTTGCCGGTGAGGACGACGAGGTCGGCGAGCTTGCCGGGCTCGATGGAGCCGAGGTCGTTGCCGAGGCCGATGGCGTCGGCGCCCATGATCGTGGCCATGCGCAGCGCGTCGTGCGCCTTCATGCCCGCCGCGGCCATCGCCCACAGCTCCCAGTGGTACCCCAGCCCCTGGAGCTGGCCGTGGCTGCCCACGCCGGCGCGCCCCCCCGCCTCCACGAGGTCGCGCACGAACCGGGCGTGCCGCTCGAACACGTGCTGCTCGTCGCGGAACCACTGCCCCCGCCGCAGGGTGCGCGCGTCGATCTCGTCGTGGGGCACGAAGCGCCGCAGCTTCGCGTCGTCGTGCGGGTTCTCGCGGCTGTAGAAGTAGTTCTCGGCCCACGGCCCCCCGTAGGACACGAGCAGCGTGGGGGTATAGACGCGCCCCGTTTCCGCGAACAGCCGCACGTAGTCGCCGTACACCGGGAAGATGGGAATGGAGTGCTCGAGGCCGGGGTAGCCGTCGAGGGTCTCGGTCAGGTTCTGCCGGATGTTCAGCGCCCCCTCGGTGGTCGGCATCAGGCCGAGCTCGCGGGCCGCCGCGATGATGTGCTGCCGGCCCTTGCGCGCGGCCGCCACGTACATCTTGATGGTCTTGGTGTCGAAGTAGTCGGCGTAGCGCTTCAGGACGTCGCGCGCCTCGTCCTCGGTGTCGATGCCGTCCTGCCAGAACACGCCGGGTCCGGTGGAGTAGATGCGCGGACCCAACACCGTCCCCGCGCGCACCCTGTCGGCGTAGGACAGCACCTCGGTGTTGCCGGTCTGGGGGTCGCGCGTGGTGGTGACGCCGTAGGCGAGGTTGGCCAGGTACGGCCACACGTCGGTACGGTGGATCTCGTCGCGCGCGCGCAGGTGCGCATGGGTGTCGACGAAGCCGGGCACGACGGTGCGCCCCGACACGTCGATGACCGCGGCCTCGGCGGGCACGTCCACCGTGCCGCGCGGTCCCACCGCCTCGATGCGCGGCCCGCGCACCACGATGTCGGCGTCGTCGACGACCTCGCCGCCGTTCATGGTGACGGCGCGCGCGCCGCGCAGCACCGCCACGCCGTCGGGCAGATCCCGCGCCGCGGCGATGACCACCCGGATCTCGGCGGCCTCGAACTCGGGTTCTTCCTCCCCGTCGCCGGCGTCGTCCGTCTCGTCCGCCCCGCCGGAATCATCCGGCTCCCCGGCCGCCGCGTTTTCGTCCGCCCCGGCGTCCGCGGGTTCGTCCTCCGCCGCCGCCTCTCCCTCGGCCGCATCGGCCTCCCGGCGCGCCTCGAAGGCCCGCGCCTCGTCGAGGTCGTACGAGAACCAAGCGTTGCCCAGCGACCAGTGTACGGTCCGCCCGTCCGCGCTCCACGCCGGGAATTCGCCCCCCAGGTCGGTCAGCCGCCGGACCGGAAACGCCGCGTTCTCCGGATTGGACACGTTGATGGTGGGGGCCGCGCCCAGCCGGGGCACGGTCACCGTGTAGACGTTGCGCTGCATCTCCACCAGCGCCTGGTCCCCGCGCGGCGCCATCACGATGCGCGTCGGCGTCAATCCGTCGGTCGATCCGGCCGGGGTCGGGCCTTCGACCTTGACGTGCTCCTTCTCGTCGGTCCCGTCCCACCGGATGGAGACGAGCACGTCGGGAGACTTGAACAGGTGGATGCGGTCCGAGCCGGCCGTGAAATGAGGAAAGGCGCGCCGGTCCGAGGGGGCGACCAGGGTCGCCGCCGACCCTTCGCCGCCCTCGGGATCGGCGGGAACCCAGACGATCTCGGTGCCCGGCGCGCCGCCCTCGCCCTGCGTCAGGTAGGCGCGCACGGGCCCCCGCACCGACGCGATCCGGTCATCCGGCCCCCACGCCGGCCGGTACCAGGCGGCGGCGCCGCGGGTCAGCCGCACCGCCTCGCCCGCGCCGTCGGCCCGCGCCTTGTAGAGGTGGCCCTGCGCGCCGTCCCAAGTGGAATAGGCGATCCAGGCGCCGTCCGGCGACCACGCGGGGAAGTGCTCGGACCGGTCGTCGCGGGTCAGCCGCCGGGGGTTGCCGCCGTCGGCGTCGGCCACCCACAGGCGGTCGAGGGCGGTGAACGCGATCCGCCCGCCGTCGGGCGAGGGGGCCGCATCGCGGATCTGGCGCACCGTGAACGTGGGGGTGTCCTCGATGGGATAGTCGAACTCCACCTTCGGCCCCAGCGTCAGATCGAACCGCACCCGGAACGGGATCTTCTCCGCCGCTCCGCCCGCCACCGGCAGCTTCCACAGGCCGCCGCCCCAGGAGGCGACGAGGTGGCGCGAGTCGGGGGTGAACGACATGCCGGGCAGCAGGCCGAGGGTGGCGCGCGATTCCTGGTCGTCGTGCTGCACGGGATAGGCCAGCCACCGCTCGGCCCCGGTGTCCAGATCGCGGAGGACCAGCCCCGTGTGCTCGTCGTGCCGCGTCCCGAAGACCAGCCACCGTCCGTCCGGCGACAGGGTGGGCCGCATGGCCGACCCGTAGCGGGACGAGCGCGGGTACCGCTCGCCGGTCTCCACCTCGTAGGCCTCGAGCTGGTACTGCGGAAGCTGGGCGTTGTACTGCCAGTCGCCGGTGCGCCGCGCGTACCAGATGTACCGCCCGTCCGCCGACACCGCGGGACCGATGGTCTTCAGGTTGTCCGGCTCCGAGATCAGCATCGTGCCGCTGCCCCCGTCCACGTGGAACAGCTTCAGCTTGGGGAGCCCGCGGCCCCGGAAGGCGCCCATCGCCGCCACCACGTAGTTGCCGTCCGGCATCCACTCCGGCGACTCGGCCCGGTTCGAGGCACCCTTGGAGATCTGCACGGGGTCCGAGCCGTCGCCGGCCATGACCCAGACGTTCTGTCCCCCGTCGGCGTCGGACGTGTAGACGATGCGCGATCCGTCGGGCGAGAACCGGGGCTGGGCGTCGAACGCCATCCCCGACGTGAGCTGGGTCGCGTCGCCGCCGGTGATGGGCAACGTGAACAGGTCCCCGAGGTAGTCGAAGACGATGGTCTCCCCGTCGGGGCTCACGTCCAGCGAGATCCAGCTCCCTTCCGTCATGTCGAGGGGCACCCGCCGGTCCACCTCCAGGGGCAGGCCCGCGCCCTCGGCCTCGCCATCGGCTTGGTCCTCGTCCCCCGCCGCCTCGACCGGCGCCGCGCCGGGCTCGGCCGGTGCTGCGGCCAGCCGACGTTCGGTCGCTCCCGAGACGCCCGTCGATACCCCCATGACCAGCAGCACGAGGACGGCGGGGATGAAACCGGCATCCGCGCCGCCCGACCCGGCGCGAAAGGGAAGGGGGAACGGCGGGACGCGGCAGAGCAGGGTCGACATGCGCATCGTGGTGATCTCCTTTGGCTTCGACCGCATGGTACATCGCCGTGCCCGCAACGACGGCCGCCGCCGCCGCCCGTGAAGCCGATCAAGGCGTGTCGAGCAGCGTGTGATCGAAATCCGGGATGTGGGAATAGCCGCGATCGAAAGTCAGCAGATGGCCGTTGCACTCCATCGTCGCGGCCGCGATCCACACCCTGCTCGGCGGGCTCATGGGAACGCCGGCCGGGCGTTGGACACGCCTGGACCTAGAACTGCACCCGCCCGCCGCCGTTGATGACGCGGCCGTCCAGGGGCGCCCAGGCGTCGACGGTCCAGCGGCCGTCGGGGGCGCGGTCGGGCCGCAGGACCGGGTCCCACCGGTGCTGCCGCACATCGGTGAGGTTCTCGAGGTTGACGAAGACCCGGAGCGGGCCGACCCGCCGCTCGAGCAGGATCCCGGCCAGGGTATAGGGCTCGCCGAAGCCGCGGTACGGGTTGGCTTCGAGACGCTGCGACCCCGTGTAGTACAGCTCGAAGCCGATGCGCCCGTCCTCGTTCTCGGCCATGGCCACGAGGCCCAGGCCGTGCCGCGGGGTCTGGGCGACGTCGGTGGTGACGCCGCCGACGCGCTCGCGTGAACGCACGTAGGTATAGCTGGCGGTGAGGGCGAACGGCGGCTGCCGGAACGTCCCCAGCAGCTCCGTGCCGATGTTCGTGGTCGGACGGTCGAGGTTGCGCAGCACGTAGGTCGAGCGGTCGACGTGCACCGGGTCGGCGATGCGCGACCCGAAGACGGTGACGGTCCAGGCGGCGGGGCCGTGGGCGCGGGTGAGGTCGATGGAGACGCTGCGGCCCCGTTCCGCCCGCAGCGGGCCGTCCACGTCGAGGCGGGTCAGGCCCGCCGCCTCGGTCTCCTCCGTGAGCGCCGTCGGCCCGAAGAACCCGGTCCCCGCCGACAGGCGGGTCGACCAGTCGCCCGACCGCAGGAGGGCGGACACGCGGGGGCTGAGGAACCAGCCGTACTCGCTGTGGCGGTCGAGCCGGCCGCTCATCGACAGGGCCAGCCACGACCGCATGTCGACGTCGTCCTGCAGGAACAGGCCCGGCGTGGTGAAGACGTGGCCGAACCGCGGGACGTCGTCGGGACGGTAGGCGTCGTGCTCGACCGCGGCTCCGGCGACCCAGGTGTGCCGCCCCGCCGTCCGCCGCACCGCGATCTCGGCGAAGCTCGTGTCGTGGCGGTCGCGCTCGAGGGTCTCCCCGAACCGATGCTCGTGCCACTGGCGCGCGACGGCGGCGCGCGCGGTCACGACGGAGCGCCCGGCCAGTGTCTGCCAGAGCACCCCGAGGTCCTGGCGGCGCGTGTCGAGGGCTTCCCGGTACGGCGCTTCCGCGACGGGGAGCACCCGCCCCGGCTCGGTGCCGCCGGCGCGGGTCTCGCGGGTCGCGCCGGCCGTGAGGAACAGCGCCCGGCCCTGCCCGTCGTCCCGGAAGAACCGCGGCCGCACGACGCCGCGGCGGTAGCCGGCCATGTCCGTCCACCCGTCGCCGTCGACGTCCGTCCGAACCTGCCGGTGGCCGCCGCCGACCAGGGTCATCCCCCACGTCTCGGACAGCGGCGTCGACAGCCACAGCACGCCGTCGGTGGCCCCCCGCGTCGACTGGTTGAGCAGGATCTCCCGCTCGGCCTCGTCGCCGGGCCGCCGCGACAGGAGGTTGACGACGCCCCCCATCGCCCCGGCCCCGTGCAGGGCGGACGCCACCCCTTTGACGACCTCCACCTGCCCCAGGTCCATCGGCGGGATCTGGAGCAGCCCCAGGCCGCCGGGCTGGCTGCCGTAGAGGGGCAGCCCGTCGGAGAGGACCCGGGTGTAACGGCCCCGCATGCCCTGGATGCGGACGCTCGCGGCCCCGAGCGACGGCGAGGTGGTCTGCACCCGCATGCCGCCCATCTCGTTGAGCATCATGACGATGTCGCCGGGCGTCATGAGCATCTTCTCTTCGATCTCCTCCCGATCCAGGGCCTCGACCCGGATGGGCTGGTCCTCGATGCGGCGGCCGGTACGGGTCGTGGCGACCACCGTCACCTCCTCTTCGAGGGTCAGCTCCGGCTCGAGCTCGACCCGCACGACGCGCTCTTGGCCGGCGGCCAGGGTCACGGGCACGGTGACCGCGGCGAAACCGTCGCGCGCCACCGTGACCTGGACCTCCCCCGCCGGCGCCGGCACGACCGCGACCCCGGCGGCGTCGGTCACCCGGGTCGTGCCCGCCACGACCACCACCGCCCCCGCCACCGCGTCCGTTCCGGCCCGCGCCTCGACCCGGACGCGCCCCGGCTCCTGGCCGGCGGCCCCGGCCGACACCGCCGCGAACAGGACGGGCAGGATGAGGAGGATGCGGTTCGACACGACTCTCGATTCGCGCGGGGCGGGACGATCCGTGGCGCCGAGCACGGCGGCGCCGGCGACCGTCGCCTCCGGACCGGCCTTCGATCATCTTACGCGGGATGCTCCGCGAGGCGCCGGAGACGGCGCCGCGCTGCGACTGCCGCCCTCCGGACGGCGTAGCCCGGAAATCGTCGCCTGCGGCTCTGATTCCCGCCCCACCAACCTTCCGGGATCGCGGTTGTCCGGCGAGACTGCGGTGGGATACGATAGCTTCGTCCGTGTCTGTCACGGGGGACTCCGGAGTGCTCTTCGAGCGCCGGAAGACGTCTGGCAGGCATGGACGTTTCGGTAGGGGGGTCGTGGCGCTTTTCCGCCCCGGGCCTCCTGGCTGAGCGTCACCCGCCATGAGCACCCGTTACGAAGAGCTCGTCGTCAGGCTGGCCGGGGCGGACTTCTACACGCACGTCCTGGCGCTGGCGCGCACCGGCGCGGACGCGCTTCCCGCCGTCCAGGCGGCGATGAACCACTCCAACTGGCGCATCCGCCGCGGGTGCGCGGCGGTGCTCGGCCATACCGACGACGTCGAGTCGCTGCGGCGGCTGGTGCTCCTGACGCGCGATCCAAAGAAGAAGGTGCGCAAGATGGCCGTCCTCTCGCTGGGCCTCGGCCGGCTTCTGCGCCGGGACGACGCGAACCCCATCGACCCCGTACCCCATCTCGCTCACAGCGCCCTGCACGACCCGTCGGTGCGGGTCCGCCGCGTCGCCATCCTCACCCTCCTGCTCCAGCCGCCGGCGCGACGCGTCGCGCGAATCCTGCGGAAGGTCCTGGCGACCGAACAGGACGCGAGGGCGACCCGGGTCGCGGAATGGGGTCTCGCGCAGCAAGAGAAGCGGGCGTAGCCGCCCGGCTAGCCTAGTGGTCCGTCACTCCGTAAATTTCGGACAGACAAACTTGAGTCGAACGACGTATTTTCTTCTGCATAGGACTCTTGCGGTTCGCGGTGAGTGCCCCGGCGACCCTGTTTTTAGTCGTGGCGATGCACTATCGAGCCGCTGAACTTGGCTCTTCGCGACAGGGGAGTAGTCGAATGATACGAAGAACCACGCTTGCCGTCGCCCTCGCCGCAACCCTGGCTTCCGGAACCGCGGCGCCGGCGCAGCCGTCCGCGCCGCCGCAACCCGTACGGCGGGCCATACAGCCGCCAGTACCGCCGCCCCCGCCGCCCGGAACGCCGTCCGCCGAGGCCGGCGTGGACCTGAGCGTGACGGTGACTATCTCGCGGTATCAGGGGGACGAACTGATCAGCAGTCTGCCGTATGTGCTGTCCTTGACGACCGACCGCGATGGTCGAGGCAGCCTTCGCATGGGCGCAGAGATTCCAGTGATGAATGGCGCGATACCCGCAAACGCCGCAAACGCCAACCCGGCGCCGCGTCTGATGCCCGGAATGTACAACTATCAGTCCGTGGGCACGCAGATCGACAGCTTCGCGCGAAGGGTGGGCGACGACCGCTACAAGGTGACCGTGAACATCGAGGAATCGTCGGTCTACGGGGAGGACGCGACGTCGATGGAGACGTTCAGGGCGCCCGGCGTGCCGGTGTTCCGCTCGTTCGAGTCGAGCAACACGCTGGTGCTCACAGATGGACAGTCGCGCCGGTACACCGCAGCGGCGGACCGCGTCACTGGCGAGAGCATCCGCGTGGACGTGACGTTGACGGTTCTGGACCAGGAGTCTGCGCCGTAGAACGGCGCGGACTCCTGGAGGGTTGGGGGTGCCGTCCGGCACCTCCCGCGCAGAGCCTGGATGCGCGGGCGGGGCAGGCCGACGCCCATGGATGTTGGGGGTGCCGTCCGGCGCCTCCCGCGCAGAGCCGGGCTATTTGAGCGCCGAGTAGTCGCTGGCGCTCAGCATGAAGACCTCGGCCCCTTCGAGGGGCGCCGGATACTTCGCCAGCAGCGCATCCCACTCCGGGTCCTCGGCGAACGCGGCCCAGACCTCCTGCCGATGCGCGCGGTCGCGATAGGCGAGCATCCAGACCAGCGTGTTCGGATTGTCGAGGTTCTGCCAGACCGCGATGATCTCGGCCCCGTGCTTCTCGAAGATGGCGACCTCGCCGTCGCGGAACCGCTGGTGCAACTCGTCGATGCCGCCCTTGCCGTCGGCCTCGGGCTCGGCGGTGTACATGCGAATCTCGAAGCAGCGCGAGTCGGCCGCCGCGTTGTTCGACAGCTCTGCCGGCAACTGGCCGGCCGGACCGCACGGCGCCGGGGCTTCTTGGGCAATGGCCGAGCCACTGGCCGCGAAGCCGATGATTACGGCGAGCACAACTGTTCGAATCACTGTTTCCTCCCTGGTTGGTTCCGCCAAGTGTCTCTCGTCGCGCCGGCGCGACCGGCTCACGGTACACCGTCCGTTCCCGTTTCGTCCACGATCACGGCCGCGCGCCGTCATTCGATGCCGGCGACGCACCGGACCACCCGGATTCGGCGGTGGCGTTCGGCCTTGGTCGTTGCGGTCGGGACGGCGCTCGGGCAGGTGGTCGACTCCGCCGGAGACCGCTGCGGAGCCACCGTCATTTGCGATCGATCTAGCGCTTGCCCACCTGCCGCTCGTACTCCGGCTCGAGCAGATCGGCGGTGTGGAGGTCGAAGGCCCCCGCCGTCCGGTCGTAGGCGCCGCGGAACTCGGCGTGGCACCGGTAGCAGACGGTGAGGTCGCTCAACCGGCTGTAGATGGCGAGGTCGATCAGGGTGGCGGCGGCGAGGATGCCGTAGGCGATGAAGTCGAGACCGAAGTAGTAGAAGGCGGCGCTGATCAAGGCGCCGAGGACCACGATGGTCAACCCGAGCCTGGGATCGAAGTCCTTCCGCAGGTAGAAGTCGCCCCCCTTGCAGACCGGGCACCGGTCCACCCGCCGATCGGCGCGGACCGCGTCGGAAAACGACAGCAGGAAGGCCTGACCGCACCCGCCGCAGTCGATCCGGGCCGAGTCGGCGTCCGGCCGCAGCGGGAGGGCGCTGTCGCACCGGTGGCAACGAACGGTGACTTCCATGATGAATCAGACGGGCACGGAGGTGGCGACGAGCAGATACTTCGCGAGGACCTCGCCGACGATGACGGTGAAGAAGTCGACGTAGAGAATGCCGGTGGCCGACTGGGTGGATCGGATCTTGGCGGTCTCCCAGGTCATGTACGCCAGGACCACCGGCCCCAACAGGCCGAACAGCACGCGCTGCCAGAAGAACACCCCGTCGATCGAGAAGATGTACCGGTCGAAGGGGGCGCCCGGCAGATCGGCCGCGGCCATCGCCCACCACACCGCGGCCGACACCGCGAGGATGCGCAGCGCCGTCGAGCCGATGTGAAACCGGACCACCGACTGCAGCAGCGAGACGTCCATCGACGGCAGCACCAGATACCAGTGCCCCAGGATCATCGCGGTCGACGTGCCCCCCAGCAGGGCCGCCGAGGTCAGGAAGCTCGCCACGGTCAGGGCCGCCGGCCCCCCTCCCGCGCCGGCCGCGGCCAGCCCCTGCGCCACCAGGGCGCCGCCGCCGGAGAGCACCGCGGTCCACACCCACAGGGGCCGCAACCGCGCCAGCACGCGTCCGATCGTCGCCCAGTAGACCAGCACGGCGCCCGTCGCGGTCAGAAGCAGGGCGAGGGCCACGCCCTGGGCGTCGGTCCCCGGCCGCACCGGATCGGGCCGCAGGGCGAGCGCCGCGAGCAGCAGCACCGCCGCGAAACCGGCGTTGAACCGGAAGAACTTGACGCCGGCCGGCTTCCCCACCAGGACGAGGGTGAAGACGATGCCGACGCCGAGGTGGGCGAGGAACAGGAACAGGACGAAGGAGAGGGTCATCGTGTCGCGCCGCGCGCTAGAGGTGGAAGCGGGCCCGGCCGCAGGCCCGCCTCCCACCGGCGCCGGTCATCCCAGCCGGCGGTTGACCTCGGCCCAGTTCACGACGTTCCACCAGGCGGCGATGTAGTCGGGGCGCCGGTTCTGGTAGTTCAGATAGTAGGCGTGCTCCCAGACGTCGAGCCCGAGCAGCGGGGTCCGGCCGTTCATCAACGGGGTGTCCTGGTTCGGGGTGCTTTCGATGGACACCGAACCGCCGCTCTCGACGAGCCACGCCCACCCGCTGCCGAAGCGGCCGACGGCGGCCGCCGCGAACTGCTCCTTGAAACCGTCGAAGCTGCCGAAGGCGCCGTTGATGGCGTCGGCCGCGGCCCCGGTCGGCGCGCCCCCCGCGTTCGGCCCCATCACCTGCCAGAACAACGTATGGTTCGCGTGCCCGCCGCCGTTGTTGCGAACCGCGGTGCGGATGCCCGCGGGCACCGCCTCGAGATCGCCGACCAACGCCTCCACGCTCCGGTCCTGGAGCTCCGGATGCGCCTCGAGGGCGCCGTTCAGCTTGGCGACGTAGGTCGCGTGGTGTCTGCCGTGGTGAATGCGCATCGTCTGCTCGTCGATGTGCGGAGCGAGCGCGTCGAAACCATAGGGCAAACCGGGAAGCTCGTGTGCCATGCGAAGTATTCTCCTTCGGGTGTCCGGGAATCGAAAAGGGACCGGGATTGAACGCGCGTGAGGTATCCGTGCGCGGCCGGAGCTCCGGTGGCCCGGATTTCACGCCGAGACGACGTTGTAGAGCGTGTCGCGCTCGACCGGGTCGCGCCCCGCGACCCGGATCAGCCGGCTGATGTCGCCGGTGGTCATCGCCTCCGGCGTCCGCGCGCCGGCCATATGGTAGATCTGCTCTTCCTGCACCGTCCCGTCGAGGTCGTCGACGCCGAACCACAGGGCCGTCTGCGCGGTCTCGACGCCCGTCGCGATCCAGAACGCCTTGATGTGCGGCACGTTGTCCAGCATGAGGCGGGCCACCGCGTGGACCCGCAACGTGTCGGCCGCGGTCGGGGCCGGCAGCTTCCGCATCTGGTTGTTGTCGGGGTGGAACGCGAGCGGGATGAACGCCTGGAACCCGCCGGTCTCGTCCTGCAGGACGCGGGCCCGCAGCATGTGGTCGACCCGTTCCTCGGCCGTCTCGATGTGCCCGTAGAGCATCGTCACGTTCGAGCGCATGCCGAGCCCGTGCGCGGTCCGGTGAATGTCCAGGTACCGCTCGGCGCCGCACTTGTCGTGGCAGATCTTGCGGCGGACGCGTTCCGCGAACACTTCGGCCCCGCCCCCCGGCAGCGAGTCGAGCCCCGCCGCCATCAGCTCGCGCAGCACCTGCTCGTCGGTCCTGCCGTAGAGATCCGCGAAGAACGCGATCTCCACCGCCGTGAAACACTTGAGATGCACGTCGGGGCGGATGCGCTTGAACCCCCGCAGCAGCTCCAGGTAGTAGTCGAACGGCAGATCCGGGTGCAGGCCGTTGACCACGTGCACCTCGGTCAGGGCCTGTTCCCGCCGGGACCGCAGCTTGTCCCACACCTGCTCGAGGGTCAGGGTATAGGCGCCGTCGTCACCCGGCTGCAGCCGGGCGAACGCGCAGAACAGGCAGCTCGCGACGCAGACGTTGGTCGCCTCGATCCGGATGTTGTGATTGAAGAACGTCCGGCCGGCATGCCGCCGTTCGCGCTCGCGGTTGGCGAGCCAGCCCAGCGCCAGGAGGTCGGGGCAGGCGAACAACCGCACGCCGTCCCCGCGGCTCAGCCGCACCCCGGCGTCGACCTTTTCCGCAATGTCGAGGAGCCCGGTCCGGGCGAGTCGTGATGGCATCGGTAGAACGGATTCGCAACGGGCGGTGAACGTGCGCGTTCGCGGCCGGTCAGGCAAATCTCACCCGAGAATGGAAGGTCACCTTGGTGCTTTCGGGGTCAGCGTCGCAGCGTTGCGCGAGTGAAGGTGCCGGGTTCGTGGGTCGGGGCCGTCGCGCGTACGGCCTCTTCTGCCGTTTCGTACTCCCCAAGCACCTTGCTGCTCTTGATCACGATGTACCGTCCCCGGTACTTCGCGGCAAGTTCGGCTTGATGCTCCAGGTAGTATTCGAACTCGTCATGGAGTCTCGTGTCGACCATTAGATGGCTTCCGATGCTCTGCGCCTTTACGCTGTTCAGTTTATCCTCCCTCGGTTTCCCCATCAATCGCGTATCGCGGACGGCGACTGTGCCGAGTACGTTGATGTTTCAAGTCGTTGACAGGCGGGGTCTTCGCCGCGGGCTCCCCCGCCGGCGCCAACGGGAGCGTGATCCGGAACCGGCTGCCGCCGCCGGCGATTCGCTCGTGGGCGAGCTGACCATGACTGGCCTCGACCGCCCACTTGGCGATCGAGAGCCCCAGACCGCTGCCGCCGGACGCGCTGCTCTGCGCCCCCCGGTAGAACCGGTCGAAGAGCCGCCCCTGGTCGCGGGCCGGAATGCCGGGACCGGTGTCGCTCACCTCGAGCACCGCGTCCCCGGACGACACGGCCACGCGGAGGCGGATCCCGCCCTCGGCCGGCGTGTAGCGGATGGCGTTGTCCACGAGGTTTATCACCGCCTGCCGCAACGCGATCCGATCGCCGCGGCAGCACGGGCTGGCCGCGTGCTCGACGGTCAACGACTGCCGCTTCTCTTCGGCGAGCACCCCGAGATGCGCGGCCACCTCGTCGGCCAGCGCTCCGAGGCCGACGGGCCGGAACGCCAGCGGGAGATCGCCGCGGTCGGCGCGCGACACCAGCAGCAGCCGGTCGATGAGCCGGGTCAACCGGTCGGTCTCCTCGAGCATGCTCTGGATGACCTGCTCGTAGGCGCGGGCATCGCGCGGCTCGCGCAGTCCGACCTCTCCGACGCTGCGGATGGCGGTCAGCGGCGTCCGCAGCTCGTGCGACACGTCGGCGGTGAACTGCCGCATCTGCTTGAACGACGACTCCAGCCGGCCGAGGGTGTCGTTGAACACCGCCGCGAGCCGGCCGAGTTCGTCGCGCGGGCTGTCGATGGGCAGCCGCTCGTCGAGCCGGGCCGCGGTGATGGCGCGGGCCCGCCCGGCCATGCGCTGCAACGGAGACAGCGCCCCCCGGGCCAGCAGGTAGCCGCCGGCGCCGGCCACCGCCACCGTCAGCGGCAGCCCCAGCAGCAGGAGGAGGGCGAGCTCGCGCACTTCGAGCCGCATGAACGCCTCCGAGCGGCCGACCTGGATCACCACCGGCTGGCCGCCGACGGTGGCGCGGGCGCCGAGGATCCGGAACGGCGCCGGATCCCCCGGCAGCGCGCGGATCCGGCCGTCCGCCCGATCCACGAGCGCCTCGCTCGCCGGCGCCGGCAGCCGCGCCGCGACCGACGTCCGATAGATGAGCCGGCCGGCGGGGCTCCAGACCTGGAGCCACGGGCCGTCCGCGCTCCACGGATCCCCCTCGAACCAGGACAGGGAACCGTCCGGCCCCTGCTCCGCCATCTCCGCCGCCCAGCGGAAGTCGCTCCGGAGGCGGGCGTCCAGGGCGCCGGACAGGTTGCGGGCCACGAGCGCCAGCACCACCGAGACGTAGACGCCCAGCACCGCCAGCATGACCGCCATGTACCACAACGTCAGGCGCGCGCGCAGCGTGTGCGGGCCCCAGCGCCAGCTCATGCGCCACCTGCCCGGAGCATGAACCCCACCCCGCGGACGGTGTGAATCAGCTTCACGGGATGGTCGAGATCGATCTTGCGGCGCAACCGGGAGATGTGGACGTCGATCACGTTGTCGAGGGTCGTGCTGCGGGCCGTCTCGCGCCAGACCTCGCGGGCCAGGGTGTCCCGCGACACGACTTGGCGGGCGTTGCGGGTCAGGTAGTGCAACAGGTCGAATTCCTTCACGGTCAGTTCGAGGGCCTGTCCCTTCCGCGTGACCCGCCGCGTCGCCCGGTCGATATCGAGGGTGTCGACGGCCAGGCGATCCTGGTCGCCCCCCCGGCCGCGGCGGCCGATCGCGCGGAGGCGGGCGAGCAACTCCGCGAACGCGAACGGTTTCACCAGATAGTCGTCGGCCCCGGCGTCGAGTCCGACGACCCGATCTTCCAGCGTGTCCCGGGCCGTCAGCACCACCACCGGGGTGTCGAGCCCCTGCTTGCGCAGGGCCGCGAGGACCTCCAGGCCATCGCGCCCCGGCAGCATCAGATCGAGCAGGATGACCTCGAACCGGTCCCGCGCGAGGCGGAAGAAGGCTCCCTCGCCGGTGGTCTCGACCACGACGTCGTACCCCTCGCCCTCGAGGCCCTCGCGCAGAGCGGAGGCGACCTTCTCCTCGTCCTCGACGACGAGCAGACGGCCGGACGGGGCCGGACGGGGCCCCTCGGGGGCCGCGTTCTCCGACGAGCCGGGGGTGGGTGGCGGCATCTCCGACGGTCTCCGATCACGCGTGCCGGAACAGCGTATCTCCGCTGGCGGCCGTTCAGGAAGTCTTCAGGCATGAACCGCAACGGGTCCCGCAGTATGATAGCGATCGGTCGCCGGCACCGCAGGCTCCGCGGGCGACGGGGGGGTATGATGACGCGCTATTGGGCCGTTCTGATCGTCGCGGGTGTCAGTCTGGCGAGCCTGCCGATTCACGCCCATCACGCGATCTCCGAGATCTACGACGAAGAGCGCGCAATCGTGCTCGAGGGCCAGGTGGCTTCCTTTCTGTTCGGCGACCCGCACTCGATGGCGCATGTCCGGGTGGCCGACCGCGACGGACGCCTCCACACGTGGGCCGTCGAGTTGCGGGCCGCCCGCCGGCTGCAGCGCGTGGGCTGGACGGCGGGCGCCCTCGCCGCCGGAGACCGTGTGAGAATGTGCGGCAATCCGGGACGGGATCCGGGCGCCTACCGGTTGTATCTGCTGAACGTGACCCGCGTTCTTCCGGGCGCCCCGGCGCCGCGGGACGCCCAAGACGACTCGTGCGAGCCGGCGCCGCCGGCGATGCGCAGCATCGGTTCCAATGTCCCACTCGGGCCTCCCCGCACCACGCGACGCTGATCGGCGGTCTCCGGACACCCCGCCCGCCGCCGCGTTCTCGTCGGTGGCGGAGGTCGCCGGCGCAGTCCTCGCCGGCGGCCGGGCGCCGATACTCCTGCTGAGCGATTTCGACGGCACGCTGTGCGAGTTCCGGAACGACCCGGAGTCCGTGCATCTGCCCGAGTCGCGCCGGGCCGCCCTGTCGACGCTGGCCCGCCGGCCCGCGGTGTGCGTCGGCATCGTGAGCGGCCGGCGGGCCGCCGACGTTCGGGACCGCGCCGCCCTGGACGGTCCGGTCTATTACGCGGGCCTCCACGGCATGGAGATCGCCGGACCCGATCGCGGCTTCAGCGTCGACCAACTGGCGGCCCACCGCAACCGGCTGCAGGCGCTGGCGGGCTCCATCGCCGCCGCCGTCCGCCCCCTCGACGGGGTCTTTCTGGAGGACAAGGACCTTTCGGTCGCCCTGCACGTCCGCGCCGCCGCCCCCGGCGATCGGGCCCGGGCGGAGGAGGCCTTCTGGTCTCTCGTCTCGCCCGCCCTCCACGCGGGACGCGCGCGGGTGCAGCGCGGACACCACGTGTTCGAGCTGCTCCCGGACATCGCCTGGAACAAGGGGAACGCGGTCCGCTGGATAGAAACGGACGCGACCCGCCGGCTCGCGGCGCCGGTGCGGCCGGTCTATCTGGGTGACGACCGCACCGACGAGCACGCGTTCGAAGCCGTCGGCGACCGCGGGGTCACCGTCATCATCGGCCGGGCGACGTCCATCGCGACCCGCCGCCTGCCCGACCCCGCGGCGGTCGAACGGCTGCTCGCCCGGCTCGTCGCGCTGACCGCGGACCGCTGACGACAGTGCTACACTCGCGGCATGACCCCGGGCGATGTCGTGCGACATCCGATGCGCGCCTACTACGTGCCCATCGGCGCCGGTCTGCTGCTCGGCGCCAGCGCCTTCATGCCCTGGATCGAGGTCGGCGGGCAACGCTTCGGCGGGGTCCCCGACCTCGCCGGTCTCTGGGTCCTGGGGCTGGCGGGGCTGGTGATCGCCCTCGCGGCCGCGAGCATCGTGACGCGGAAGAACTCGCGGCATCCGCTGCTCCTCGTCGGGTTGCTCGCGTTCGGCATCCTGTTCCTCTCGGAACGGCTCATGGAGCGGGCGGCCAGCCAGCAGGGCTGGGTCGCCGCCCAGGCCCGCGCCATCGTCGAGGGGGGAAGCGCGGCGCCCGCCCCCGCCCCCAACATGGCGCGGGGCGCCCGTCTGGGACTCGGGGCGTCCACCCTCGTCGTCCTGTTCGGTCTGACGGTGGTGGTGAAGCGGGCGCCCCGGATATACGCGGAGGCGGAGGACGACGACGCGTGACGGACGGTCAGCGCTTGCCGGGCAATCGTCCGGGGGCGGGGGGCAGCGCGCGCGGATCGAGATTCTCGAGCTCCTCCAGAATCTCCGTCGCCCACCGGAACACGTCGCGGCCCGCCACGACGCGCCGCAGGGCGCGCATCCGCCGCTGCCGCTCTTCCGCCGGCATGTCGAGCGCGAGCTGAAGCCCGTCGGCGAATCCTTCGACGTCGTAGGGATTGATGATGACGGCTTCCGTCAGCTCCTGGGCGGCCCCCGCCAGCTCGCTCAGCACCAGGACCCCGCCCAGGTCCTCCCGCGCCGCCACGAACTCCTTGGCCACCAAGTTCATCCCGTCATGCAGTGAGCTGACGATGCACAGGTCGGCCAGTCGATAGAGCGCGGCGAGCCGCCGCATGCGCAGGGCGGACTTGCGGTAGCGAATCGGGCCGACGCCGTCCTCGCGGGCATGCCGGGCGTTGAAGGCGGCCACCCGCCGGTCGATATCGGCCTCCACCGCCGCGTAGCTGCCGAGCGTCGACCGTGACGGCACCGCAATCTGGACGAACGTCAGTTGGCGGTTGAGCCCCGGCCACCGGGTGAACAACGCATCCAGGGCGCTGAGACGCTCCGGTATCCCTTTCGTGTAGTCGAGCCGATCGACGCCGATCCCGACCAGCGCCGTGTCGATCCGCAGCTCGCGGCGCAGCTTTCCCTGCTCGGCCGCGAAGGTCGGCGACCGGGTCACCGTCTGGATGCGGTCGAAATCCACCCCGATGGGCACGGCGCAGACCGCCATCGCGCGATCCCCGACCTGGAGCCCGCTGCCGTTCGCCTTGGCCCCGAGCTCGGCCCGGGCCGCCGCCAGGAAGTTGCGCCGGTCGCGCTCGAGCTGAAACGCGAGCAGGTCGCAGTCGGCCAGTCCCTCGAGGATCTCCCGGCGATAGGGGCAGATGCGCAACCGGTCGGGGTGCGGAAACGGGATGTGCCAGAACAGGGCGATCCGCGCGTCCGGTCTCAGATTGCGCAGGAATCGCGGGACGAGGGTCAGGTGATAGTCCTGAACGAAGACGGGGGCGGGGAAGTCGGGCAGCTCGACGTGGACGGTATGCGCGAAGCGGCGGTTGATGTCCTGATAGACCCGCCAGTCTTCCGCCCGGAACACCGGCTTGACGTGGGCGACGTGGCACAACGGCCACAGCCCTTCGTTGGCGAACCCTTCGTAGTAGTGGTGCTCCTCGGCGTCCGTCAACCAGATCCGCCGGAGATCGTAGGCCGGCGCATCCGGGGGCACCCGCACCCGGTCGTGATCGTCGACGGCGAGCCGGTCCGCATCGCCGGCCCCGTGGGCGATCCAGACCCCCCCGCGCTCGCGCATCAGGGCGTCGAGGGCCACCGAGACGCCGCCGGTCGTCGGCGACCAGGCGACGCTCCCGTCCGCCGAGCGCGAGTGGATGTACGGCTCGCGATTGGACACCACCGCCAACGGGTGCGTGGGAACCGGCTCGCCACCGCGTCGGTCGGGCTGCGCCATCAGGTTGGGCTTGGTGGATGTCCGAACAGGCCTAGACGCCGAACGACAGACCGCAGCCGCATTCGGCCTTGGCGTTGGGGTTGCGCAGTATCAGCGACTGCCCGAGCATGTTCGGATCGCAATCCAGCACGGTGCCGTCGAGGAACTTGAAGCTCTTCGGATCGACGTAGATCGTCGCGCCGCTCGAACTCTCGAAGACCGTGTCGCCGGGCGTCGGTGAGCGTTCCCACTTGAACACGTAGCTCAGTCCGGAGCAGCCGCCGGCCTTCACACCGACCCGGAGACCCCCGTCGGCGATCCCCTCCTGGCGCATCGCGCTGTGTATCCGTTTCGACGCCGCTTCGGTGATCTCAATCATGAATCTCCTCCTATCAGTCTACCGCACCCGCCCCCGGCGCAGGACCATCCCACGCTCCGTCACCGCCGTGCGCAGGCGGAATCGTGGCGGTCCTGGGGCTCCGGACGTGCGGAATCGTGGGTCTCACGCGGCGCCGGCCGGTCGGCAAGACGGTGGCGACCCCTCGAATCGGGGCGGGCCGTCACGCGCGGTCAGCGTGGGATGCTCCTGCCCCCGGCGGGCCGCCTGCGGCTTCATGAAGAGCGGGGTCGAGCCCGCGCCGGTGCGCTGCGGCATAGTTGTGCCCATGGGTGTCACGCACGTCGACGTCACCGTCCGCAACCCGGCCGACCCGGCCCGCAGTTGGGAGGGCCGGTTCCTCGTGGACACCGGCGCCATCGACTCGCTCGTGCCGAGATCACGGCTGGAAGCGATCGGCATCGAGCCGGAAGGACAGCGCGTCTCCGGCCCGGCCATCGTCGCCTGCGGCTTCCCCTTGCCGCCCCACCGACCCTCAGGAATCCGCACCTTTCCGCCGTGCCGACGCCTACCGCCATGCCGCCGGCAGGTCGTCGTCGCCGACCTCGAAGATGGGCTCCGGGGCGCGCAACTGCTTGACCAGCGCGCAGACGGCGCCGGCCACGTGGTCGACCTCGGCCTCGGTGTTGAAACGGCCGAGCCCGAAACGGATCGACGCCAGGGCCAGCGCGTCGTCGAGGCCCAGCGCCCGCAGCACGTGCGAGGACTCGCGGCGGCTCGACGTGCAGGCCGCCCCCGAGGAGACCGCCGCGTCGCTCAGCCCCGCCAGCAACTGCTCGCCGTTCACCCCCGCGATGCTGACGTTGAGGTTGTGGGGCGCCCGCGCGGTCATGGACCCGTTCACCGAGACGCCGGGGAGCGACCGGTGCAGCTTCTCCCACAACCGGTCCCGCAACCGGCGCAACCGAACCGCTTCCCCGGCCCGCTCCTCCCGGCAAATGTCCGCGGCGCGGCCGAACCCCACGATCGCGGGCACGTTCAGGGTCCCGGACCGGAGGCCGGCTTCGTGCCCGCCGCCGTCCATCAGCGCCGCGACCGCCACCCCCCGGCGCACGAACAGGGCGCCCACCCCCTTCGGGCCGTAGAGCTTGTGGGCGGTCAACGACAGGAGGTCGATGCCTGCGGCCGCGACGTCGACGGGCACGAAGCCGGCCGCCTGCGCCGCGTCGGTGTGCAGGGGCACCCGGCGCGCGTGGGCCACGCCGGCCAGCTCGCGGATCGGCTGCACCACCCCGATCTCGTTGTTCACCAGCATGATCGAGACGAGCACCGTCTCGGGGCCGAGGGCCGCCTCGAGCGACGCCGGGGTCACCAGGCCGTCCGCCCGCACCGGGAGGTGCGAGATCCGCAGTCCCTGCTGCGCGAGCCGTGCGCAGGGGTCGAGGACCGCCCGGTGCTCGGTCTCCACGGTGACGATGTGATTCCCGCGGTCGCGCGACGCCTCGGCCACCCCCTTGAGGGCCAGGTTGTTCGACTCGGTGGCGCCGCTCGTGAAGCAAACCTCGCGCGCCGCCGCCCCGATCAGCTTGGCCACCGACGCCCGTGCCGCGGACACCGCATCGCGGGCCCGCCAGCCGAACCGGTGCTGCCGGCTGGCCGCGTTGCCGTAGTGGTCGCTGAAGAACGGCAGCATCGCCTCGACGACCCGCGGGTCCACCCGGGTCGTCGCGTGGCCGTCCATGTAGATCGGCAGATCCATCTTTGGCGCCGCCGGTATAGGCGCCCTCCTCACGCCCGGTCGGGCGCGGGCGCTCTTTGCCCGCGGGCGCTCTTCCGCCCGCCGGTGCCTCCGCCGTTCTCGGCGCGGCGCGGGGTTCGCCGCGGGCGGCTACGGCGCAGATTCCTGTCGAGCCGGCGCCGCGACCCCATCCGGGGTCGTCTCGCGGGCCGGTCGCCTCGACACCGAGATCGGGACGAGCGGCGGCTCGTCGGCGGCCAGCGCCTGCAGGCTGTAGGAGTTCAGCGCATGGACGATCTGATCCTTGATCCGCCACAACGGATCGCGGATGTTGCACGTGGCGTATTGCTCGCAGTCGTCGTCGCCGGTGGTGCAGGCGGTGACCATCACCGGACCGTCGATCGCCTCGATGACGTCGGCCACCGAGATCAGGCGCGGCGGCCGGGACAGATGGTACCCGCCGCGCGTCCCGTGGTGGGAAGCCAGCAGTTCGTGCCGCACCAGGCGTTGCAGCACCTTCGCCATCAACTCGATCGGGATGCCGTACCGCCCGGCGATCTCTCTCGCGCTCGCGGCCTCCGCCTCGGAACGCGAAGCGAGGTCCTTGAGCGCCATCAGGGCGTATTCGGCTTTTTTGGAGAGTCGCAACATCGCCGTCCCCCGGGCCGTCCGGCCCTTCGGCATCCACCCGCGGCGCGCGGCGGAACCCGGCCCCCGGCGCCGACAGCCCGCATTGTACCGGACCGTCCGTCCTCGGGCCACCCTGCCCGGTTCCCGGGCAGGACCATCCCACGCTCCGCCACCGCCGTGCGCAGGCAGAATTGCGGCGGGTCCTGGCTGGGGCTCCGGACGTGCGGAATTGTGGGTCTCACGCGGCCCCGGCCGGTCGGCAAGACGGTGGCGCCCCCTCGAATCGGGGGCGGGCCGTCACGCGCAGTCAGCGTGGGATGCCCCTAGTTCCCGGGCAGGACCATCCCACGCTCCGCCATCGCCGTGCGCAGGCGGAATCGTGGCCGGTCTTGGGGCTCCGGACGTGCGGAATTGTGGGTCTCACGCGGCCCCGGCCGGCCGGCAAGACGGTGGCGCCCCCTCGAATCGGGGGCGAAGCCGTCACGCGCAGCCAGCGTGGGATGCCCCTGGGTTCCCGGGGGGTCCCGGGTGACCCGCGGGACACGGGTAGGTATACTCGGGCATTACAGGCGCACATTGGAGTCCACAACGACTGCTCAACCCGGTGTTGCACGTACGGCAACCCTTCGTCCTTGCTTCCGTCACCAGGAGAAAATACGGTGAGTTCCATCGACAAGAACATCCTGCTCGGCGAGTTGAACAGCGCCTACGCGTACTTCGAGCGCAGCACCGCCGGCCTCACCGAGGAAGATTCCGGATTCGTTCCCGCCGAAGGCACCTTTACGGCTGCCGGTCAGGTGGCGCACGCCGCGCAGACGATAGACTGGTTCATGCAGGGCGCGTTCGACCCGAACGGGTTCGACATGGACTTCGAAGCGCTGGACCGCCGGGTCCGGACGGTGCGGACGCTCTCCGAGGCGCGCGCCTGGCTGCGGCGCGCGGTCGAGAACGCGCGCGCGTTGCTGGCGAAACGCAGCGCGGACGAGTGGGCGGCGCCGCTCCCCGACGGACCGATCATGGGCGGGTTGCCGCGGGCTTCGGTGTTCAACGGCATCGCCGACCACACCGCGCACCATCGGGGCGCCCTGACCATCTACGCGCGACTGCTCGGCAAGACGCCTCCGAATCCGTACCTGTGACGCGGCACCGCGGGCGGCGACCCGCCACGGGAGGCAGCCGTACGGGGAAGCCCTCCGGTCGCCGGAACCCGGAAGATCGAGCCGTCGCCGTGCCGACCACACCGCGCACCATCGGGCGCCCTGACCATCTACGCGCGACTGCTCGGCAAGACGCCTCCGAATCCGTACCTGTTGACGCGGCGCCGCGGGCGGCGACCCGCCACGGGAGGCAGCCGTACGGGAAGCCCTCCGGTCGCCGGAACCCGGAAGATCAACTTCGGCGCCGAGCCGCCGCCGCCGGTGCGGTGGAGAAGGTCGGCACCGTAGCAGCCTCGCGCCAAGCCGGCGGGTGGAGAGTGGTTGGCCGGACACCGCGGGTCGGGAGGGGGACATCCAAGAGGACATTCGCGCGGACATTTTCGGTGTTAAAATATGCCGAACCGCGTCGATCATGCCGCGGCGGGAGGTCCATCCCGGTGAACGCCCGCGCCTATCAGCGTAGTCATCCCTGGATCAGCTTCAAGATCGATTTCCACGCGGCGGTGCCCGGCTTCTGGACGCAGCTAGGCCAGGCGGTGGCGCGTTGCGGGCAGATCGGCGGAGCGGCCCTGCCGCCGGGCGCGGCCGGGGACATGCACACCCTCTACTTGATCAAGGGCGTGCAGGCCACCACCGCCATCGAAGGCAACACGCTCAGTACGGAACAGATCCGCGAGCGGGTCGTCGAAGGACGCCTCGAACTGCCCTCGTCGCAGGGTCCGCGAGTTGCAAGAACTTTCCAGCAAGGACGCCTCGAACTGCCCCCGTCGCAGGAGTATCTGGGACAGGAGGTGGACAACGTCATCCGGGCCTGCGACGCGATCGCGCATAAGGCCCTTCACGGGCACCAGCTCCGACTCGACGAGAAGTGGATAGCGGAGTGCAACCGGCAGGTGCTAGCCGGTCTCGAGGCGCACATGGACGAGGGCGTCGTCGCCGGGGAGATTCCGGCGCACGCCGTGGGCGTCGGCCGCTACCGGGGCGCGCCGCGGGAAGACTGCGCGTGGCTGCTCCAACATCTCTGCGAGTGGCTGGAGGGGGAACCCGACCTGCCGTTGTTCGCCGACCGGGGCGCCGATCGGATCGCGACCGCGATGCTTCATGCGATCCTCGCCCATCTGTACATCGCCTGGATACACCCTTTCGGCGACGGCAACGGCCGTACTGCGCGGCTCGTCGAGTTCATGTTGCTCGCCCGCGCCGGCGTGCCGCTCCCGGCCGCGCAGCTCCCGAGCAATCACTACAACCGCACGCGCACCGAGTACTATCGGCAGCTCGACCGATCGAGCCGCGCGAACGAGGGACGGGGCGATCCCATCGGGTTCGTCCGCTACGCCCTGCAGGGACTCGTCGACGGCCTGGAGGAACAGTGCCGCCACATCGACGCGATCCAGTTGTCCATCGCGTGGAAGCACTTCGTGTTCGACCGGTTTCGACGAGAGCGGCGGTCACCAGCCCTCAACCGGCGCCGCGAAATCGCGCTTGCGCTGACGGATCACAAGCAGCCGGTTCCTCGCGCGGAGCTCCGGCGCCTTGGCCCCGCCGTGGCCGAGCTCTACGCCGGCAAGACGGACAAGACTCTGACGCGCGACATCAATTGGCTTCTGCACGAAAACCTGATCGATCGCCGCGGCGGCGGGTACCGGGCGCGGGTCGACCGCATGCGCAGCTTCCTGCCGCCGAGCGCCGACGGCACCGGTTCGCGATAGCGACGCGGCCGGCGGCGGGTCACCCGTTCGCGACCGGCCGCGCCGTGCTCACCGCGCGACGGTTCCACCGCGGGCCGCTACGGCATCGTCGGCAGCGGTGCCCGCCCCGCCGGCAGGTGTGCTGGTCGAACGCGATCAGCAGCGCGGCGTCGGAGATGTGCTGCGCCATCAGGTCCACGAGGTCCACTTCGACCCGGCGTGGTCGACGCCGAGCAGGCGCAGATTGCCGGCAGGCCCCCCAGAGGACGGCCGGCGTCTCCCGCCCGGGCGGCCGGACGGGCCCAACACGCTCCGACACGCCCGACACGCTCGCCTTCGGTGTAGGATGAAGGGGCCATGCCATGGACCGGCGGACCGGTATCTTGTCGGATTGGCGCGCCACCGTCGCCGCTCTCGCCGCCACCGTCGCCGCGGCGTTGATCAGTTTCGCCGCTTGAGATCCGCAAGATTCCTCGCCGACATTGGATGTCTCAGAACCCCAGGGGGCGACGCACTCGGCTGACGCGCGCTCCGTCGCGGGATGCTCGATCGTCAAGAGAGACCGCGCCCGGGGGCGCCTCGCCGGCGCGCCCGTTGCCGTACCCCGGTTTCGTCCTGCTGTGGATCGTCAGAACCGGCATCAGCCTCGTCCTGATGACCCCCCTCATTGTCAGCCCGGACATCCTCTTTCCGTTCGTCGTCGGCAAGGCCCTGTTCGCCCGCGCGATCATCGAGATCACCTTCGCCTTCTGGGCCGCGCTCGTTCTCTTCTACTGCAGGCACCGTCCGGCACGGTCGTTGGTCATGGCCGTGTTCGCCGTCTGGCTGCTCGTTTCCTCGATCGCCGCCGTGTTCGGAGTCAGCCCCACGAGAAGCATGTGGTCCACCTACGAGCGCATGCAGGGCGTGTTCGACCTTGCCCACTGGTTCGCGTTCGCGCTCATGGCCGGTTCCGTGTTCAGGAGCGCCGCCGAACGGCGGCTGCTCTTGGGCGTCAACCTCGTGGTCGGTACTGCCGTCTGCGCTACGAGTCTGATTCACCACTACGGCCTGATCGACGTCGGTCTGCTGGGCGACCGGGAACGCAGAATGGCTTCCCTGCTCGGCAACCCCATGTACTTGGGCGCGTACGTGATGCTCAACGCCTTGATCGGCGTTGCGCTCTTCGCTCAGGTCCTCGGACAGCCTGCCGGCCCGGTTGTCCGCAGGATCGGAAGCGGCGCCGCCGGGGGCCTGTGTGCGCTCATGGTTCTCGTCAACCTCTGGACGATGTGGTTGTCGGGGACGAGGAGCGCCCTGGCCGGTCTGGGAGCGGCGACCCTGGTATTCGCTGCGTACGCGGTGTGGAGCGGCGGAGAGGTCGCGCGACGGATGGCGGGCGCCGTCGCCGCCCTGATCGTGTCCGCCGTCGTTCTTCTTGCGGTCGCCAGAACGACGACGCTCCTCGATCCGGTCGTCGAGTCGAGCGTCATGCTGAGCAGAATGTCGTCCATCTCCCAGGACGCCGGCGTCAGATGGCGTGTCGATTTCGCCAAGGCGGGACTGCGGGCATCTCTGGACCGGCCGGTGCTCGGATGGGGCCCCGAGAACTTCGTCATTGCATGGGGACGCTACAACCGCGTCGATTCCGACATCAGTGACCACGCCCACAACAGTCTGATCGAGGAACTGACGACCAAAGGCGTCTTGGGGTTGCTGTCGTATCTTGCCGTCTGGGCCGCCGGGATGTCCGTGTTGCTCCGGTCGCTCGGCGGTCTGTCAGGCCGCGATCAGTTCCCCCTGTGCCTCATCGGCGCCACGCTTGTTGCGTGCTTCGTCCAGAGCCTTTTTCAGGTCGGCACCCCGGTGTCGACGATGCAGTTCTCACTCCTCATCGCTTTCGCGGTGTCGGTCGAAGCGTCGGGGCGGACCCGCGAATCCGCCGGGGGCGCCGACTCCCCGCGGCGGCGGGCCGACCTGCGCGCCTCCCTCGATCGTATTGCCGGCGTGCTGACGAAGCCCGTGAGAGCCGGGCTGGCCCTCATCATCGCGCTGACGATCGTGTCGCTCGTGCACTTGAACATGCGGATGTACTCCGCCGCTTCGGCCGCGGCGCAGGGCATGTCGCCGTCCCGGCTATGGTCGGAACGGTTGGATGACTGGACCCGGTCCATCCGCGGATTTCCCGGCCTCGCGAACGGTCCTCGCATGCAATTCCTCGAGAATGCCGTCTATCTCGGCGTCCTGTCGGAAGAAGATTTTCAACGCACGGCCGCGCTCGTCGCGCTGGAGGTTGGACGCGGTTCGAGGGCGGAACCGCAGAACTGGCTACTGGAGGCCCGGGCTGCGGTCGTCTACCAGATGGCCACGAATCGAGACCGAGAGTACCTGGACGTTGCCCGACGGCATGTCGACCGCGCCGCCGAGCTGGCTCCCGGAGTGCCGTCGATAATCGGCTTGGTTAATGCCCAGGAGGGCCTCGATGCGGGTGGTTGCGCGGTCTTGCAGGACTGAACCGGCCATGGAGGACACGTTGCGCGGCGGACGGCACCGCCAACACGCCGCAGAGAAGACCGAGAAGGCGGTCGTCGGTCAGGAAACCAGCCCGTGGCGCTCAGCCAAGCCGGCGGCGCAGGGCCGTACTCGGCCCAGAACGTGTCGTGCAGCGGTCGAAATCGCCGGAATCTGGCCGATCCGAGCCGTTTCCGCGCCCCGCCGGCCAGTTCCGGCGCACCGCGGAGTTTTGCCACGGGCTGCCGGGGCGGCGGTGTCTGCGTCGCGATCGAACGCCGAGAGGCCGACGACACGCACGGATCGGCTCCAACTTATCGGTTGCGCATCATGAGAACCGCCAAGGCGGTGCGCAATGCGATCAGGAAATCGAATGACAGGCTGCGGTGCTTGATGTAGTAGAGGTCGTACTCGAGCTTGGTGCCCCCGTCCTCCATCGAGCGCCCGTACGGGTAGTTGATCTGGGCCCAGCCGGTCAGACCGGGGCGCACCGCGTGCCGCTCCGCGTAGTAGGGGATGGCGTGTTCCAACGCATCGGTGAACTCCGGCCGCTCCGGGCGCGGGCCGACCAGGCTCATCTCCCCTTTCAGCACGTTCCAGAACTGCGGCAGTTCGTCGAGGTGGAATCGCCGCAGGAATCGGCCGAATCCGCTCACCCGGGGATCGCGTTTCTCCGTCCATTGCGGCCCGTCGCGTTCGGCGTCGCTTCCCATTGTCCTGAACTTCACGAGTTGAAACGGACGGTTCGCGCGCCCGACACGCTGCTGCCAAAAGAAGATTGGCCACCCGACGTCCAACCAGATGGCGGGAGCGAGCACGGGCAACAGCAGCAGGACCACGGCGCATCCGACGCCGCCGGCCGCGATATCGACCGTCCGCTTCGCGAGCGAGGACAGATCGCCGGCCGCGGTGCTGGGGAACGCGAGCACGGTGTCGGGTTGCAGGTGACGGATCGGGATGCGATGCAACAGTTGTTCATAGACGGTCTGCATCTCCCGGATCTCGACGTGGTGTTGCCGGACGTTCACGACGGCGCGGAACTGCGCGGGCGTGAGCGACCTGTCGTGAGCCAGGATCAGCTCGGACACACCCTGCTCCGCGATGAATCGTTCCAGACCGTCTACACCATCCCCGACCGGCGACTGGGGCGTGTCCTGAGCCGGGCCGCGATCGCCGGTGAAGGCCAGGACCCGACTGTGCGGCGTCTTCTCCCGCAGTACGTCCGTGATGACACGCGCGGCCGATCCGGCGCCCACGATCACGACGCTGTTCAGCGGCCATACACGAACGCCCACCTGAACGAAGACGAAACGCCACGCTATCGTCGTCAAAAACGCGATCGCCGCGAAATACACGACGACGAGCCGCGGCAGCAGATCTCTCGGCGCCAGGAAGAAGATCAGGGAATACAGCACGACGACGGCGACCGCGGCGTGCGCCGCGAAAACCGCCGTGTCCGACAAGGACCACATGGCGGACGGCTGGTGGGTCGGCAGCAGCAGGAGGATCCAGAGAGCGATCATCAGGAACCACGCCGCGTTCTCGGGCACGTAAGCCCCGGTGAATGGAGCGCCCGCCACGACGCTCCAGAGCAGGAGCGCGCCCGCTATCCCGCACATGGCCGCCGCGGCATCTCCCAGGCGCAACATGTGCGAGAGCCCGGAGCCGCCGAACCAACTACTACCAAGGAACCGCGCCCGCCAAACGCCGCGGGCGCCCGCCACCCCGCACGGCCCGCGCCCGCCGTCCGTCGCCTGCGCAGAGGGTCCACGGCTACGGACGTCAAAAACGGTTCGTGGCGCGTGGGCGATGTGCATAGCCGTTGAGAGGGGCGTCACGCTGTCGCGGCCGGCCGCTGAATCATGGTCCGCCGGTGTTTCGGATCCGGAGTGGACAGCAGGCTCCGGCCCCGAGTTTCGCCGACTCGTGCGCATCGACGCCCGCATCTGCACAAGTGACGCCATTACGGATGCCGTTCGGCGGATCATCAAACACGGCGACAATATCACACACCGACAGATTCCGTGCCAAGATCGATCCCGCTCACCGCGATGGCCGCCCCCTGGAACTGCGGCCGGCCGGCGGCTTTCATGGCGCAGACCCGGGGCTCCAAGGGCCCGGGTCTGCTGCGCCCGTCCGCCGCGTCCAGCCGGCTCTCGAAGTGCTCGACGAATGTCGCGGGCGACGAGGGCGACGCACTTCATCCGCGCCGACGATCGCTTCCAAGTGCGCGCGCTTCGTCTTCGGCTTCCCGCGGCGGTGGGACCTTCGTCAACCCTTTATTTCAGTAATTTACAGGGGGTGGGTGGCGGAGAGGGTGGGATTCGAACCCACGTGCCGGTTACCCGACAAGACGCTTTCGAGGCGCCCCCGTTACGACCACTTCGGTACCTCTCCGCAACAGAACGCGGCCGGCGCGGCACGGTGGGTTGGGCCATCTGCACCGCCGTGTCCGTATCCCTCAGTGTACGCCCCTTGCGGAGCGGTTGGCAACCGGGTTGCGGTCTCATCCAATAATTCGGATGGAATCCAATAATTTGAACCAATGCGACGATTCGACGGGCGGCAAGCCGGCGGGCGCGGACGCCGGAGTCGTGTTTACACGGCTGGGATACGCAAGGGGCGGGGGCCGCCCCTTCCGGTACGCGCCTTGCACCTCAGTCGTTTCCGAACGGCAACTCCGTGATACCGCGGATCCGGAACGCGTCTGCGGCTCTCGCGGTCAACCCGCGGACGCAGCGCCGTTTGCGGTCATCAATCGTATATAGGCAGGGTTTCTGCATGTTTCTGCGTTAAAGGAGCAATCTGCAAAAGGAGCATCCCCATCATGAAACGCATGAAACGGACGTCGGCGATTCTTGCGGCGGTCGCCCTGCTGCTCGCGGCAGGCACTTCGACCGAGGCCCAGCAGGGCCGCGCCGAGCTGCGGGGCTCGGTGACGGACGAGTCGGGCGGCGCCCTGCCGGGCGTCAGCATCCTGATCACGAACCAGGACACGGGCATGTTCCGCGAGATCGTCTCGGGGGCGGACGGCAGCTTCTTCGCGGGGCAGTTGCTGCCCGGCGTGTTCCGCATCAGCGCCCAGCTTCCGGGGTTCAACTCGTTCGAGCGGACCGACTTCGCGATCGGGGTGGGCCGGACGCTGGACATCGACATCGAGATGACCATCGGCGCGATCGAGGAGACGATCACGGTGTCCGGGGCGGCGCCGCTCGTCGACCTGACGTCGTCCGAGGTCGGAGGCACCATCACCACCGGCGATTTGACCGAGCTGCCGACCGGCAACCGCAGCTACTTCGCGGCCATCGCGCTGCTGCCGGGCATCCAGTTCAACCCGTCGTCGAGTCTCGGCAACGACACCATGATCGCCAACGGCCAGACGCCGGGGACGAACAACGTGACGGTGGACGGCGCCGCGAACAACGACGACAACAGCGGCACCTGGGCCGGCGGCCAGACGCGGGTCCCGCTCGAGTCGGTCCAGGAGTTCCAGGTCCTGACCAACCAGTTCGACGCGGAGTTCGGACGGGCCCGGGGCGCGGTCATCAACTCGATCACCAAGCAGGGCACCAACGAGTTCACCGGCGCCGCGTTCAACTACTACACCAGCGAGAAGATGACGGCGCCCACCTACTTCGCGGCGCGCGAGGGTCTTCCCAAGGAGCCGAGCAGCAAGAAGGAGTTCGGCGGCGTGATCGGCGGGCCGATCGTGCCGGACAAGATGCACTTCTTCTTCAGCCTGGAACGGCAGCTCGTCGCCCCGAGCCGGGCCAAGGTGTTTCCGACCCGTACGGATCTGAACTTCACGACGGCCGAGAGCTGGGAGGCCTGGAACACCCTGATCCGCGTCGACCACCAGATCAACGCCAACAACTCGTGGGCCTTCCGCTGGCTGCGCGAGCTCGCCCCCCAGTTCGACCTGCTCGGCGGCCGCTCCGCGACGCTCAACTCACTTGAGGACGAGACCGACAACGACCAGACCTACGTCGGAAGCTGGACCAGCGTCATCGGAAACGCCCAGGTCAACACCGCGCGGGTCTCGGCGACGCGCGAGCAGTGGTGGCGGGCCAACCCGTGCTGGCGCGACCTCGGCGGGTTCGGCGCCTCCGACGCCGACTTCCCGACCCTGCAGTCGCAGTGCCTGCCGCGGTACAACTTCCGGAACTTCCAGGACAACGCCCACGACAGCGCCCGCGGAAACCGGGACCACCACTGGAGCTACTCGAACACCTTCTCGTGGTTCGTGCCCGACAAGATGGGCGACCACGACCTGAAGTTCGGCGCCACCTACCACCGCACCAACATGCTGTGGCGGGACCAGGGGAACCAGAACGGCACGTTCGTGTTCGACACCGACATGCCTTTCGACGCGAACAACTTCTACACGTGGCCGGAACGGCTGCACGTCCGGGTCGGCGGCCAGCTCACGTCCCCCTCGATCTTCAACACCCTCGAGTCGTTCGCCCAGGACAAGTGGCAGGTGACCGACCGGCTGACGCTGAGCGCGGGCATCCGCTACGACCTCGAGGTCTTCCCGCTCGACAACGACCACAACCCGTTCTTCGGCCCCAATGCGATCGGGGTGCCCACGGCGCTGGGGGGACGGGGCATGGGATCGCCGGCCGACCTCGGTGGCCGCACCTATCCCATCGACTACAACAACTGGGCGCCGCGCACGTCGTTCGCCTACGACGTGACCGGCGACGGCCGGTCGGTGCTGCGGGGCGGCTACGGCATCTTCTACGACAAGACCCTGGGGTACGCAGTCACCCAGTACCGGCAGAGCACGCCGTACATCAGCTCGTTCACCGCATCCTTTCCGCAGAACACCGCCGACCCCGGTCCGTCGAACGGCATGGCCCCCGGCGGCGACCTCTACCGCCTGATCGAGGTCACCCCGGGAAGCTGCCCCGCGAACCCGAACGGCGGCAGTTGCCCCACGGTGAACCGGCAGGTGCTCAACGAGCTGTTCCCGGCGGGGAGCCGCCAGTTGAACACCGGCACCATCGTCTACGACAACCCCTACCGCGAGCAGCCGTACGCGCACCAGTTCACGATCGGCTACGAGCGCGAGCTGAACCCGGTGCTCTCGGCGTCGGTCGACTACGTCCGGCAGCTCGACCGCGACACCCACATCCGGCAGGACCTGAACGCGAGGCTGCGCGCCGGCACCGGCCGCACGGATCCGGTCACCCGGTCGGACGTCTTCGGGGTGCTGGCGAACACCCTGGAGGGCGACGACCAGTACGCCGGCAGCGTCCTGACCACCACCAGCAACGGGCGGGGCACCTACAACGCCCTGAACTTCCAGTTGGAGAAGCGCTACGCGGACAACTGGGGCTTCCGCGCCGTGTACGCCCTGGCGAAGAAGGAAACCAACACCCTGTGGTTCACCTACAACAATTTCTGCCAGGTGGGCGCCGCCCTCAACCTCGACTGCCTGTGGGGCCCGAGCCAGTACGACCGCCGGCACAACCTGACGCTCAGCGGCAGGACGGAGATTCCGGTGGCGGGCGGCATCACCTTCAGCAGCGTGCTGCGCTACATGAGCGGGGCCCCGTTCCACATCCAGGACAGCAACTTCGACCCGAACCAGAACGGCACGGGCCCCGACTTCCTGTCGCCCGGCGCCTACAGCGGGGCGGGGGACGACGCCATCTCCGTCGACTACGCGGGCGGGGCGTACGGGGCGTACGGCCCCGACTTCCTGCAGCTCGACATCCGGTTCGGCCACCGCACGCGCTGGGCCAGCCGCCAGACGCTCGACATCTTCTTCGACGTCTTCAACATCACCAACCGGGCCAACTTCGAGAACCCGAGCGGCGACCGGCGCGGCAACTTCCTCGTCCTGACCGGACTGCGGGCGGGCAGCGGCTTCCCGCGGCAGGCGCAGTTCGGCATGCGCTGGGGCTTCTGACCCCGGCGGCCGGGCGGTAGCGGCGATTCGAGGGCCGGGCGTTCGACGCCCGGCCCTTCTCTTGGAGCCGCCCGACCCTCGTCCCGGCGCGCGGCCCGCCCCGATTCGAGGGGTCGCCACCGTCTTGCCGACCGGCCGGCGCCGCGTGAGACCCACGATTCCGCACCTTCGGAGCCCCAGAACCTGCCTGCGCACGGCGGTGGCGGAGCGTGGGATGGTCCTGGTGTCCCGCCGGCAGTTGAAAGTGAGCGGCTTCACGCGGCTCCGTGTCGCCGAGACGCCTCGGCATGGCGAGTCTCGATCGCGCGGTCGAATGGCCGAGGCGGCGGCCGAGGCTCCAGCTCTACGTCAACCGGAGACAAGCGGTCTGGTCGGGGCGCGGCCGGCCGGCATTCTCTCGTTCCATCCAGTCATCAACGCTCGTCCCGAAGACGCCCGCAAGAACGAGACGGGCGCTGCGCGGCCGGTGCGCAGCGCCCGTCGAACCCCCGCGGGCGCCCTGCCCGCGGGTCCGGTCAGAACCCGTATCTGATGCCGAACTGCGCCTGCCGCGGGAAGCCGCTCCCCCCCCGCAGGGTGGTCAGATTGAGGAAATTGCCGCTGCGCTGATCCCCCGTGGGGTTGTTGAAGTTCGCGTGGTTCGTCGCGTTGAAGATGTCGAAGAACAGGTCGACCGTCTGCACCGCCGTCGGCCTGAGGCGATAGCCGAACCGCACGTCGAGCTGCATGAAGTCGGGCCCGCGCGCGCCGCCGTACCCACCGTCGTTCTGGACGGTGATGGCGTGGGTCCCGTCTCCGCGGTACGAGCCGGGTGCGATGGGGTCGAAGAGCACGCCGTTCATGTTGGGGGCGACGTTGGAGTCGTGGATGGTCAGGGGCAACGCGCTCATGTAACTCAGCGTGGCGCTGGCCGTGACCCCGCCCGGGATCTCCGTGTTGCCGGATATCGACAGGATGTGCCGGCGATCGGACTCCGCGGGCTGCCAGAGCTCGTCGAGGTTGAGGTCGGCGCCCACTTGCGTGGAGACGGCCTCGTACTGTTGCCAGGTATCGCCGCGCGAATACCCGAACGCGTACGACAGGCGGGCGCCCCAACGGTCGGCGTACCGCTTCTCGATCTGGATGTTCAGGGCGTCGTAGTCCATCGCCCCCACGCTGTCGGCGGCGATGACGCGGTTCACGAACTGGCCGTCGCCCCCCAGCAGGCCGAAGACGTCGTAGAAGATCAGGGGGGCGCTGCGCGCCGTGCCCTGGCGGGTCGGCATGTTGTAGTTGATGCGGGCGAGCATGTCGCGCCCCATCATGCGGACGTAGTCGGCCGACACCGAGAGCGTCGGCGCCAGCTCGCGCTCGTAGCCGAAGGTCATCTGGTGCTGATACGGCTGCTTGCGGGTGGCGGAATCGAGATAGACGGTGCCGGTGTTCTGCAGCAGCGAGCCGGCCGGGTACAGCCGGTCGAGCGCGGCCCGGTCCACGAAGGGGCAGGGACCGGCGGGGTTGGCGGGACAGTCGAGCGCGCCGCTCCCGACGGGGCCGTAGTTCAACAGGAACGGGTCGGTCGGGAGCATCCCGTTCGCCGGTCCCGGGTCGTCGCTCGTCAGCGGGAAGCTCACGGTGAACGAGTCCGTGAACCGGGGGTTCTGCATGTAGTTGTCGAGGGTGCCGATCAGGGTCTTGTCGTAGAAGATGCCGTACCCCGCCCGCAGCACCGACCGGCCGTCACCCTGCAGATCATAGGCAATGGAGGTGCGCGGCGACCAGTTGTTCCGGTCGATCGGGTCCTGTCCGTTGGGCACCATCGGGTTGGCGGGGAGGCCGCCCGGCCCGTCGAGGAGGTCGGCCCGGAAGATCTCCAGGTCGTAGCGGAGGCCGAGCCCGACCGTCAGCCGGTCGTTCACCTGCCACTTGTCCTGGAAGAACGCCTCGGTCGTGTGCACCGGGAACCGGTAGGGCCTCCCGAGGGGGTTGCCGACCCGCACGCTCAGTCGCTCGGGATAGGTGTAGGGGTCGGCCGCATCGAAGACGCGGTCGGTGTTGAACGAGAACGTGCCGTTCAGGTTGCCCTCGTTGAACTCCTGCAGCACCGAACGGTGGAACGTGCCCCCGAACTTGAAGTCGTGGTCGCCGCCCATGTCCGGCACGAACCACGAGAACGTGTTCGCGTACTGCCAGTTGTAGTCGTCCCGGCCGCCGGAGCCGGCCAACTGGTTGTCCTGGAAGCTCCTGTGGCTCCACTGGGGCGGGCAGGTCACCTGGTTGCCGATGTTGTCGAACCCGCCGTTCGCCCGCCAGCAGGGGTTGCCGCGGTAGGCCGACTCGTAGGTCCTCGCGATGCGGACGGTGTTGACCTTGTTGTTCCCGAGGACGCTGGTGTAGGTGCCGACGTAGATCTGGTCGTCGTCGGTCTCGTCCTGAATCGTGTTCAGCGTCGCCGACCGGTTGCCGACGAGGTTGAACTGGGGGGCGACCTCGCGAATCGTCCGGAACGCCCAGGTATTGTTGGCGTTCATCTGGTGATCGACCCGGAACAGCGTGTTCCACGCCTTCCAGTTCTCCGCCAGCGAGAAGTTGAGATCGGGACGGGCGTCGTAGACGCGCGAGCGGCTGGGGTTGACGAGCTGGCGCTCGACGCTGACGAAGAAGTGCGCCTTGTCGCGCACGATCGGCCCCCCGATGACCCCGCCGAACTCCGTCTTGTTGGTCTCGGGCTTGGGCACCGAGTCGTCCCGGGCGACGAAGTAGTCCTCGGCCGTCATGCGCTCGCTGGTGTAGTAGTCGAACAGGACGCCGCTGAACTGGTTGGTCCCCTGCTTCGTGATCGAGTTGACGATGGCCCCCCGCACGCGGCCGAACTCGGCGTCGAACTGGTTGCTCAGGACCTGGAACTCCTGCACCGACTCGAGGGGCACCCGCACCTGCCCGCCGGCCCCCGAGCCGCTGATGTCGTCGTTGTTCGTGGCCCCGTCGACCCCCATCGTGTTGCCGTTGGGCGTCTGCCCGTTGGCGATCATGGTGTCGTTGCCGAGGCTCGACGAAGGCTGGAACTGGATGCCCGGCAGCAGGGCGACCGCGGCGAAGGCGCTGCGGTTCAGGTGGGGCAGCTCGACCAGCTCCTGGCTCGTGACGGTGCCGCCGACCTCGGCCGACGTCAGGTCGACGAGGGGCGCCTCGCCCGAGACGGTGATGGTCTCTTCGAGGGCGCCGATTTCCAGGACGATGTCGATGTCGAGGGTGTTGCCGACCCCGATGGCGAAGTCGGTGCGCTGGAAGCCGCGGAAACCGGGCAGCTCGGCGGTGATGGTGAACACGCCGGGAACGAGCTGCGCGGCGAAGAAGCTGCCGTCACCGCTGGTGGTCAACTCGCGGAACGTGCCGGTATCCTGGGCGGAACGTGCCGGTATCCTGGTTGGTGACGACCACGCTCACGCCGGGCAACGCGCCGCCGGTATCGTCGGTGACCGAGCCCCGCAACTCCGACCGGCCCTGTTGGCCCACGGCCGAGGTTCCGATCGTGCTGACCGCCGCCACCGCCCAAAGACATAGCAGTCTTTTCGCCATTGCGTCTCCTCCTCGTTGAAGGCAACCGACGTGTGAAACGGGCTGGAATCCCGTCGAACGTCCCCTCCGGCAGAAAATCGGCGCGCGCGCGTGTCACCGCGAGTTCAATTCCCGCAAATGTCTATCTGATTTATGGTTACCTCCTCCTCCTCGGCGCCGCCCTGACCGGCTGCGTGCGACCTGCCCGGCGATCTGCCGCGGCCGGCGACGATTGCCGGGTCAGCTTCGGGCCGCGGCGGCCGCCGCGGCAGTCACGCCCCCGGGCCGGTCGTCTCCGCTCATTCGGGCAGCGGCTCCTGCCGTTGCAGGCACTCCGAGACGATCGAATCGCTGCCGAACACCGCGAAGGCCGCCTGCTCGCCGCTCAGGCGTACGTAGAGGTTCGCGGTCGTGCGCAGCAGCCGCAGGAGCGTATCGACCCCCCGGCCGCCGGTCACCTGGAACAGGCGATCGCTGACGGGCGCGACCGCCACGTTCTGCCGCTCGCCGGGAACGGCGCGCAGCGTGGCCCGTTCGGTGGCGTCCACGGGGGCGGGGAACTCGAACCCCGCATTGACGCCCCGGAGCTCGCACACGAGGATGATCGAGGCTCCGTCCTCGTTGGCGAGCTGAAACTGGGCGCTGCCGCCGCCCAGCTCCGTCGTGCTCCACGCCGGCTGGGCCGCCGCCGGCGCGGCGCCGGCCGCCACGAGCGCGACGACGACTGCGATGCTGTTCCTCATGACGTCTCCCCTCACTGACGCGGCTCCACGTCCGGCGCGTGTCCTTGTCGTCGACCAGAATATTGGATCGCAAAACCAACGGAAGTGAGCCGCCGATGCCGGGCGCCCGAACCCGCAGGCCGGATGGCCGGCGAAACCGCGGCGCCGTTGCCCCCGCGCCGGTCGCGGCCCCGCGGTACGAGTCTTGCGTGTATTCCCGGGCAGCATCGGCGGACGCCGCGCAAGCCGCGCCGCCTCAGGGTGTTCTCTATGCAGACAGGTTCCCGCAAGCCGCTCCGCGCCGTCGACGACCGGATCGACCGCCCGGCGCCCGCCGGGACGGCGATACCCGTGGACGATGAATCGCTGGTTCGGCATGGTGTGGTATCGGGACCGCCACCCCACTATAATCCAGTTCTGCGCAGAACCGCGGGACCGGCGGCTCGGCGTCGGTTGCGCAGACGGAAGGCACTCGATCCGAAGGGGGAGACGGGCATGTTCGAATCAAGCAGATGGCGCCGATTGAGGGTTGCGGTCGTCGTGCTCATGAGCGCTTCGGTGGTTGCGGTGTCGGCCCAGAACAGCGCCCGCGTGTTCGGTGTCATCACCGACCGCAGCGGCCAGCCGGTCGCCGGCGCCACCGTCACGTTGGAGTTCGCCGGGGGGCTCACCCGGAACTACGAGGTGACGACGAACGAGGCGGGGGAGTACCTGCAGATAGGCCTCGCGCGCGGCCCCTACACCCTCACCGCGACCCTGGAGGGTGTGGGCGTCAACCGCGTGGGCATAGACTTGGTGGTGGGGCAGGAGCGGGAACAGAACCTGATGCTGTTGACGGTGGAGGAGATCTACCGGGACAGCCTGTCGGGCGCGGAGCGGGCGGCGTTCGACGCGCGGAACGCCACCACCGACGCCTTCGAACAGGGGCTCGCGGCCGCCCGCGCCGGCGAGCTCGAAGCGGCGGCGGGGCACCTCCGGAACGCGCTGGAGGCGACGCCGGACTGCGCCGAATGCCAGCGCAACCTGGGCATCGTCTACGGCCGGATGGAGGCCTACGCCGAAGCGGAAGCGGCCTTCCGCGCGGCGCTGGCCCTCGACCCCGAGAACGCCGAGACCTACGACGGCTTGGCCGAGATCTACAACGCGCAGCGGCGGTTCGACGACGCGGCCGAGGCGAGCGCGGCGGCGGCCCGGCTTTCTGGCGGCGGGGGGGGCGACGACCCCACCGCGGTCTTCGACCAGGGCCTCATCTTCTGGAACGCCGGCCGTCTCGACGAGGCCCGGCAGCAGTTCGAGCGCACGCTGCAGCTCGACCCCGAGCACGGCGAGGCCCACTACTGGCTGGGCATGGCGAACCTGAACGGCGGCCAGATGGCCGAGGCGGCGGCCGAGTTCAGGATCTACCTGGACCGGGAGCCGAACGGCCGGTTCGCGGCGACGGCCACCGGCATTCTCTCGTCGATCCAGCCGTGAGAACGTCCTGGCGGGCCGCGCATCCGCCGCAGGTGGGTATCGCAGCACGCGGGCACCGTCAAGGGAGGAGAGGGAGGAGAAAGCCCGGAACATAGTCGCTACATATTAAGTGCGTGAAGTCTCGTCCATAACAAGGAGGTAGACCGTGCGGAAGCTTATGACGTTTCTGATGGTCGCCATGCTCGTCGGCATGACGGCAACGACGGCCCTCGCGCAACAGGGCCGGACGGAACTTCGCGGCCGGGTCACCGACGCGCAGGGCGGCGCCCTGCCGGGCGTCGCCATTCTCATCACCAACCAGGACGACGGGACGTTCCGCGAGGTGGTCACCTCGGGCGACGGCAGCTACTTCGCGGCGCAACTGCTGCCGGGCACCTTCACGGTGTCCGCGGAGCTGCCGGGCTTCGCCCCGTACGAGCGCACGGACTTCCCGCTCGGCGTGGGGCGGACGCTCGACCTCGACATCGTCCTCTCGGTGGGCGGCATCGAGGAGACGATCACCGTCTCCGGGGCGGCGCCGCTGGTCGACCTCACCTCGGCCGAGGTCGGCGGCACGGTGTCGCAGGAAGAGCTGGTCGAGCTGCCGCTGGTCAACCGCAGCGCGTTCGCGGCGATATCGCTGCTGCCGGGCCTGCAGTTCGAGCCGAGGGGCGGGGGCAACGACCGGATCATCGCCAACGGCCAGACCGCCGCGGCGAGCTCGCTGAACGTCGACGGCGGGGCGAACGAAGACTCCACCAGCGGCGGCGGCGGGGGCAGCCAGGTCAAGATGGCGATCGAGACGGTGTCCGAGCTCCAGGTCATCAGCAACCAGTTCGACGCCGAGTTCGGCCGCGCCAGCGGGGCCATCATCAACGCGGTGACGAAGCGGGGGACGAACCAGTTCTCCGGCGCCCTGTTCAGCTACAACACCAGCTCGGACATGACCGCGAAGGATTACTTCACCCGCCAGGAGGGCGAGGACAAGCCGGTGCAGAGCAAGTTCGAGTTCGGCGGCGTGCTCGGCGGTCCGATCGTGCAGGACCGGATGCACTTCTTCGGCGCCGTCGAGCGGCGGATCACCAACCCGGCCTTCACGCGCCTCTTCAGCACCCGTCCCGACCTGAACCGTACGGCCACCGAGAAGTTGCGGGCGTGGAACACCATGCTCAGGGTGGACCACCAGATCGACGGCAACAACTCGTGGGCGGTCAGGTGGCTGCGCGAGACGAGCCCGGAGGACGCCACGCTGGGCGGCTCCAACCGGACGCTGCTCGCGACGCAGGACATCTTCGACGTAGAGCAGATCATGGTCGGGACGTACACCAGCGTCTTCGGGAACAACCTCGTCAACACGGTCCGGGTCACCTTGACCGACGAGAGCTACAATTACGGCAATCCCTGCTGGCGCACCTTCAGCGGGGGCGAGCTCCGCACCGGCCAGATGCGCAACTGCCCGCCGAGCTACCTGCACAACAGCTTCCGCGACAACCAGGCGCCGTGGGCGGGCGGCCGGGACGACCGCCACTGGCAGTACAACAACACGACGTCGTGGTTCGTCCCCGACAAGGCGGGTGACCACGACGTCAAGTTCGGCGTCACCTACCACCAGAGCTACATCGACGATTTCCTGGAGAACTTCCTGGGCGGCGAGTTCAGGATGGCGAGCGACCGGCCGTTCGACGTCAACGATCTCACGACCTACCCCGACCGGTTCCGCGTTCGCATCGGCAACCCCCGAGGCGGGGTGTTCGATTACCCGTACCGGTACTGGGAGGCGTTCTTCCAGGACAAGTGGACGCTGAACGAACGCTGGACGGTGGGACTGGGCTTGCGCTACGACGCCGAGATGATGAACGCGAACCGCGACGACAATCCGCTGCTGGCGCCGGGGCAGAACCCCCGCGACTGGGACAACTTCTCGCCCCGGACGTCGATCGCCTACGACGCGACGGGCGACGGCCGGTCGGTCATCCGGGCCGGCTACGGGCGGTTCTACGACCGGACCCTCTTCAGCGGGCTCGACAACGTGCTGCAGGACACGGTCATCGACGACTCGTTCGACGTCACGTTCCCGCGGAGCTTCAACCGCGACCCCGGGCCGCGGGCGGGCATGCCGATTACCGACCCCGAGCTGCTCGGCGCCCTGCGCATCGGCCAGGGGGCGGAATGCGGGCCGTCGAACCAACGCGACGGCAACACGCACTGCCCGCTGGTGAACTGGGACTACGTCCTCTCGCTGTTCCCCGCGGACTACGCGTCGCTCAACCAAGCCCGCATCTACATCGACAACGAGCGGCGGAACCAGCCGTGGTTCCACCAGTTCACGGTGGGGTTCGAGCGCGAGCTGCTGCCGACGCTGTCGGTCTCGGCCGACTACGTCAACATGCGGGGCCGCGACCTGCTCAACCGCATCAACTACGTCGCCCCCCTCCGGGCCGGCATCAGCGACTCCGACCCGCTCACCTGGTACGATGTGTTCGGCGAGATCTACGACAGAACCGATACGGTGCTGTATCCGAGCACGGGGATCGGTCCCGCCGGCTACAAGGTCGGGGCGTTCCAGAACCGTGTCCTGTCGATCGAGAGCGTCGGGCAGTCGTCCTACGACGCGCTGAACCTGGCGATCGAGAAACGGTACGCCGACCGGTGGGGCGCCCGCCTGGGGTACGCGCTCGGGCATTCGCGCGGCAACGCGTTCGAGCAGTACGGCACCAACGGGCCGAGCCTCAACGGCATCCAGACCCAGGTTCTGGACGACCTCAATCTGGACGAGAACTGGCAGGATTCGGAGACGGACCGGCGGCACATCGTCTCGGTCGCCGGGCGCACGGAGCTCTGGGGCGGCATCACCTTGAACGCCATATTCCGCTACATGACCGAGCTGCCGTTCACCCTCATCGACAGCACCATCGACACCAACATGAACGGTTCGCCGTTCGACCCGCTCCCCGCCGGGACGTACACCGGCGTCGGCGACAACCCGCTCTCGGTGGAGCACAACGGCCGGCAGGCCGGCGCACGCTCGGCCGACTACATGCAGTTGGACCTGCGGTTCGGCTGGCGCGGCCGGCCGCGGGCGGCGCAGACGGTGGACATCTACTTCGACATCGTCAACCTGACCAACCGCACCAACTTCAACCGGGCGGTCGGGAACCGCAACAGCGGCGACTTCCTGAACTACACATCGCTCCGGACCGGAGGATTGCCGCGCCAGGCGATCTTCGGCATGCGGTACGGCTTCTGATCTAGTCGGGCAGCCCTTCTCGGGCGGCGGTCACCGCCGTGACTCGTTGGAGCCGGGCGCCCCGGGGCGCCCGGCTCCTTCTGTTTGCGCGCTCGGCTGACGCGCGTCTCGACGTCGAAACGCGCATCGATTTCTCCGGGTTGCACCGCCCGCACGAGGGCAGAAGCTGCCCGGCTTCGGCAGCGACCCCTTGGATGCGCGATGGCCGGTCGTCGAGCGTGGCAGCCCGTGAACCCCGCGTTGCCCGGAGAGAGCGGCGAGGGCGCCAGCGGGCTGAAGAGCGCCCGCGGGCAAAGAACGTCTGCCTGACCAAGCGTGAGGAGGGCGCATGTCGGGCATGTCGCCGAACGCGTAAAAGCGATCGATTCGAGCCCGGCGCCGACCCGAAGATGTTGTGGTGGCCGGGGCAGCGTCCGACCGACGGCTTCCGATTGCCGCCCAACCAACCCTCCAGGGAGTCGGCGCCTCCGGGGGGGCGGCGCCGTTCTACGGCGCAGACTCCTATCCGCCGCCGACCTGCAGCCGGTTGATCACCCGCTCGGTCTCGAAGGCTTGGCGGGCGATCTGCTCGATGACCCGATTCTCGACCCCGCTGCGCACCGTGCCGACGAGGAGCACCTCGCCCTCGTGCACGAGAATGCGGAACGGCGAGTCGGTCAGCAGCAGGTACTGCGCGAACACGGGATGCCGGCGCACCCGCTGCGCGATGAGCTGGCGCAGGTCCCGATCGCGGCGCGACGCCGACTGGACGAAGATTTCGAGGGCGACGTCCTGGACGCCGGGAATGCGGGCGATGCGGTCGAACAGATCGGCCGGCTTGTCCCGGTCCGGCGTGACGCTGCCGGTGAGGGTGACGACGCCGTCGACGACCGAGCCGCCGACGTAGTCCCAGATCGTGTAGTGCCGATACTGCCGAATCGCCGAGCCGACGTCGGCGGCGATCGCATCGTCATCTTCACCGGCGGGAATCGTGAGCTCGCTCGCGACGGTGTCGACGCCCTCGATCTCGAGGACCCGATTGATCGCCCGGGTCTTGACCCACAACGTCGGCACTTCCCCCGACAGGGTGACCTCGGCGCCGTCGACCCGGTAGTCGATGCGCCGCAGATCCGCCTCTTCACGCAGCGCCGCGCCGACCTCCGCGAAGACCTCGGCAGGGCGTTGTTGCGCCCCGGACGCCGGCGGGGGCGCCCCCGCGGTCATGCCGGACAGGGCCAGCAGGACGGCCAGCCCCGTGCGCGCGGTCATCGTCCCCCCGCGGCGCCGGCGCTCGCGGCCGGGCTCAACGTATAGGACGTGCGCGACTGCACCGACACCCCGCCGCGGGCCACGGTCACGTCGAGGGCGCGGCGCCGATGGGTCGGGTCGGGGTTGCTGGTGTAGTAGCCGAGCACGTAGTAGTCGCTGGTTTCCGCGTCGATCTGCCGCAGCATCCCCTCGAAGTTGTTCGTGTTCACGATCGAGATGCCGCCGGTCAACTCGGCCAGCGTGCGCAGGCTGGAACGCGCCGCCAACTGATATTCGCGCCAAGCTTCGAGCGGGACGTCGTAGTCGATGTCGGGGCTCGACACGAGACCGCGCGGATCCAGCGTGTAGAACGTGGTGTTGGTGCGGTTGGCGGCGTCGGCGAGCTCGGCCATCTCGCCGATCAGCTCCCCGTCCGAGAACACGACGCCCTGGCGCTGAATCCGATCGAAGGGAGCCAGCCGCCCCGCCAGCTCGGAGTCGTCCACGGCCAGATCGAGCGGCCGCTCGCGCAGGAATCGATCCGCCCGGTTGCTCCGGCGGAACCGCTGCAGCTCGAACGGATTCAGATCGTACCCGGTGCTGACGTAGAGCAGCACCTTGCGCCGGTCCTGGACCGCCTCCAGGTTCTCGAGCAGCGTGTTCACGGTGAAGAAGGCGCGGTGCGCGCGCCAGCGCAGCTCCTCCGGCCCCTCCCGCCCGTCCTGCACGTCGTGGATCAGCTCGCGCGGGGTCAGGCCGGTGCCGACGATGCCGTCGACGGAGGCCTTCACCAGCTCCCGATCGTAGGTGAGATCGATCGCGGTTCCCGCCGAGTCGTTCGAAATCAGCCCGACGAGATCGCCGTCGTGCACCAGGATGTCGGCCACGTCCTTGATGAAGTGACGGACCCGCGGCGTGCTCTGCGGCTCGAGGTGCATCGCGTCGACGAAGAAGATGAAGATGCGCCCCGCGACCTCGTTCCGGGCGCGGGTGGTCGGCAGGATGATGCCCTCCTGCACCGCCGGCCGCGGCGCGAGCTGGTTGAAGACCCGGCCGCCGTGCACCAGCACGAGCGAGGCGACCTCCTGGGCCACGCCGTCTTCCTCGATACGGAAGTCGGCCGGCGTCAGATTGGCGACGAAGACGCCGTCGGCGTCGCGCACGATCACGTCGGTGCGGACCAGCGTGACGCCGGACCGGAAGGTCCCCGGCGGCGGCGGCGGACGATCGCCGGCGACCGGGGACTGCCGGCGCGTCTGGGCCTGCGGGGTCGCGGCGATCCCTGTTCCGAGGACAAGAATCAGCAGCCCCAGGCCGACGCGCGTCCAATACGACCGAATGGTGCGGACTTGACGCATGGGGATATCCACCTCTCTATCGAAACAGGTACCATGGTATCCCGTCTTCAGCGCAGGTCAAGCCGGGGCGGCCCGGCCGCCCGGCCGCCGACGACTCCGGTGCCGCGACCGCCGGTTTCCACTCAATTACCGCCGGCCCGGCGCTCGGCGAAGAACGTTCGCATCAACGCGGTGCACTCTGGTTCAAGCACGCCGCCGGCGACCTCAACGCGGTGGTTCAGCGCCGGGTGGTCGAGCACCCGCATGACCGAGCGCACGGCACCCGCCTTCGGCTCGGCGGCACCGAAGACGAGCCGGCCGATGCGGGCGTGAACCAGCGCACCGGCGCACATCAGGCAGGGCTCGACCGTCGCGTACAACACGGCCCCGGTCAACCGGTAGTTGCCGGCGGTGCGGGCGGCGTCGCGCAGGGCGACGATCTCGGCGTGGGCGGTCGGGTCCATCCCGCGGATCGGCTGGTTGCTGCCCCGTCCGACGACGGCGCCGTCGAGGACGACGACGGCGCCGACCGGCACCTCGCCCCGCCGTTGCGCCCGCTGCGCCTCGACCACCGCCTCGCGCATCAACCGTTCGTCGGCGGCCGTGCCCGCCCCGGTCACCGGCTCCGCGGCGTGCTTTGCAGCGTCAACCGATTCACCCATTTCGTCCCCCCCCCCGACCGACCGCGACGACTCTCGGACGACGCGCGGCGCCAAGTCCTGCGTGCGGTCGAACTCCTGGCGGATAGAATTCGACGATGGCGAAGCGTTCCGGGAACCGAGTCGACAGAACCTGCTTCAACCCCGCAGCGGAAGCCCGCCTGCCGTACGAGCTGCGTCTGATGGACTTCGAGGCGGCAATGCGGGACATGTACGATTTCTTCCACGATATCAACAGCTCGCTGACCGATCGCGGGCTGCGCCGTTTCGAGGACATGCTTCGCCCCGCGGCCATGTCCGGTTTGATCTCCGACCTGCTGACGTCGAGTCTCGCGAACCATTCCCGCTGCCTCACCGAGAATCGCTTCTTCAATGGTCACCCGGATCTGATCGTCTCCGGCCTGTACGCGAACGACAGCGTGCAGGCTGGTACGGAAGGCGTCGAGATAAAGTCGACGCGCAAGAAGGGAGGTGCGGTCGATACCCATGGTGCGCGTGAACAGTGGATGTGCGTGTTCGTCTACGAAGTGGATACCGAGACCGAGCCGGCACGCGACCGCCGGCCGATGACCTTTACGGAAGTGTATCTGGCGCACGTCGCGGTCGCTGACTTCAGGACGAACCCGCGGGGGAGACTTGGCACACGGACCGCGACACTACACAAGGAAGGCGTCAAGAAGCTCCGCGGGCACTGGATCTACAGGATGCCGTGATCAAGTGCCGTTGTATAGGACGTCAACCGCGGAATCGCCCGGCAAGCCACGTCGAAGTACTTTGGATCGTTTTCGACGCCGATGCTCCTGTAGCCGACGGCTTCGGCAGCGGCCAATGTCGAGCCGGCACCGCAGAACGGATCGAGAACGACGCCGTCACCGAGGGGCAGAACACCGCGGACCAACTGTCGCAGGAAGTCCTGTGGCTTCAGGCTCGGATGGGGCGCTATCCCGCGCTCTTCCTTGCGCGTTGGGGCGGAGCGGATTACGTCGCCGAACGGCGATGTGGCGGACGGACGTCGGAAGCCGCCGACGCGCCAACGGCGGAGATTGTCCTGGACTCGCCCGTCAAGTGGCCGTCGGAACAGAAGCCACGGCTCCCACATCGAGCGTGGCATCACGCTCACCTCCGAGAACTCTTCATGTGCGCCCTTCGGGCGGTCGCCGCCGCGCATCGTCATCACCAACCTGACGATCTCACCGCGTCGCTCCAGGCCGGCTTTGGCGAGCGCCCCGGAGACGATGTACGAGAGGAGGGGGTTGCTGGCCACGACGACATTCGCGCCGGGCACGAGAACGGGCGCGAGAGAACGCGCCCAGCGGGAGAAGAACTCATCCAGCATGCGCAAGTCGTGGGGGGAAAGAACGGTGAATCGGGGTAGCGGCGACCGCTGCGCACCGTCGAAGGCGGGCGGGAGACGCCAGACGCCACCCTTGCGGGCACGCAGCTTTTTCTGCTCCTTTGGCGAGTACTCGACGAGGCCGTACGGGGGGTCCGTGACGACCGCGTGAATGGAATTCGGCTTCTGCAGTCTCAGCCAGTCGAGGCAATCAGCCTGCACCAAGGTCGTATTCCTGTAGTCGACGGTACGGAACGGCGCCGGCGTGGCCTCAGCGTGCCCGTCACCGTTGGTCCCTTCTTCGAGACCGGGCAGCCGGTAGACGCCGCGTCCGTCGCGAACGAAGAGCCGTGGGGTGTTGAGGCGCAGGTAGGAACGCACGCTGGACGCGGAGACATCACCAATGATGCCGCGGGTGCGGTCGATGATCAGCGCCACGGACGCTCCCGCCGGGTGCGCCTCGAGGATGGCCAAGACTGCGTCGCGCACTTGGCCCGGCGCTCGCCGAGGCCTGGGGGCTTCAGCCATGCATCGATAATAGACGTCCAGACGTCTTTTTTCAAGGATCTTCTGGGCAATTCCCCCGTGTCGCCGGCACTGGCATACGACTCCCGTACAGGCGAACGGGGCGCCGGCTTGCGCCGGCCGCCCCGTTGTGTCCGCTTCTGGCCCGGACATCGCCGCATCGCGGCGCCGCTTGCCGCCCAACCGACCCTCCAGGAGTCCGCGCAGGGCTGCCGCGCAGACTCCCGGCTGCCGGTCCCCGCTACTACTGGGTCGGGCTCTCGTCTATCCAGACCCGGATGCGGGCGTCGGGCTGGACGACCTGGACCATCTCGCCGCGCAGCGACGCGAGCTCCTGGATGGCGGCGCGGACGTCGAGCGTCTCTCCGGCGCCGGACAGCAACGCGTCGACCACCCTCACCGGCACGCGGATCTGCACCTCGCCGATGGCGCGGTGGTGCCGGTCGCGCCCGGCGCGGCGGTGCCCGGCTTCATCGTGATCGGCGTCGTCTCGGCCGTGCTCGGCGTCATCTTCATCGGCGTCGCCCTCGTGCCGGGCGTCCTCGTCATCCGTCCCCGTGACGTTCACCAGAATGGTGTCGCCCTCCCGGGCGACGCGGATGCTCTGCCGGCCGTCCTGGATGTTGGCGAACTCGATGTCGCCGGCGCCGCGCATCTGGTTCCACACCTCGCGAATCGCCACCACCGGAATCTCGCGCTGACCGCCGAGCTGAAGCTGACCCTCGCTGTCCACGATCGCTTCCGGGGCCAGCGCCAGCGCCGCCTCGATGGCGGCCAGCGGCAGGTTGAGGTTCATGTTGGCCTGCCCGCCGGTCATTTCGAGGTGGATCCAGGGTTGCGCATCCTGGGCCTGGGCGGCGTGGAGACCGATGGCCGCCCCCGACGCCGCGAACGCCGTCATCACCGCCAGCGCCGTGCGCCCAACCGTCTTCGCCTTGATCACTGTGCCCTCCCGTGTTCCAGGTCATGCTGCGCGGCCAGGGTCATCGACCGTCGGCCGCCGCGTGTCTACTCGGGGACGCGGCCGGGCCCTGCGGCCGGCCGCCCCCGCCACCTGTCCGATGTATACGGCGGGCCCGGCGGAAAGGTTCACCCGCCGCGGGCGGTCGCCGCGGCGGGTTCAGCATGACCCGCGCGGCGCGCGGCAAAGGTCCACCCGCCTCGGACGGTCGCCGCGGCGGGTTCAGCATGACCCGCGCGGCGCGCGGCAAGGTTCACCCGCCTCGGGCGGTCGCCGCGGCGGGTTCAACACAGGACCCGCGCGGCGCGCGGCAAAAGGTTCACCCGCCGCGGGCGGTCACAGCGACAGGTTCAGCATGACCCGCGCGGTGCGCGGCAGCGACGGGTGGAAGTGGATGTCCTCCACGCCGTCGGGCGGCTCGCCGGGCAGCCGCGACAGATAGAAGTAGTCGATGTCGGACACGTCGCTGTTCAGCAGGTTGAAGCCCTCGAGGGTCACGGTCATGCGCTCGTTCACCCGGAAGCCGAGCTCGCCGTTCCAGATGGTGGTGGACGCCGAACGGATGGTGGCGTCCTCGATCAGCGGGCGGGGGCCGAAGTGGCGCAGCCGGACGCTGCCGAACACGCGGCGGCCGGGCTCGACGGTCAGGGCCCCGCCCATGACGCGGTCGAGGGCGCCGGGAATGAAGTTGCCGGCGGGGTCGAAGTCGGCGAACCGCGCCCGGGAGAACGACAGGTCGACCTCGCCGGTCATCCAGGACGTGAACCGCGCATAGTTGGTCCACTCGACGCCCCACCGGCGACTCGGCCGGCTGGCCTCGGTGATGCCCGCGTCCCCCACGAACAGCAGCTCGGAGTCGAACGAGAGGTACCACAGGGCGACCGTCGTCTGCAGCCCGGACAGGGCCACGGTGCGGAAGCCCACCTCGCCGCCGCGGGCGGGGACCAGCGGGTCCGCCCGGTCGACGGGGCCGCCGCTGATCGGATCGACGCGGACGGTCGCGGCCCGGGGGTCGTTGCTGTGGAACCCCCGGCCGTAGTTCAGGTAGATCTCGCTGCCGCTCCAAGGTCCGAGCACCGCGGTGAGCTTGGGGCTGACGAGCGCGGCGGCGCCGGTTCCCGAGTTCAGGGGGTTCTGCGCGATCACCTCATAGCGGTAGAGGTCGCCGCGCATCCCCAGGGCGGTCCGGAACACGGGGCTCCATTCGATCTCGCTCTGGGCGAACAGCCCGACCGTCGTCTGCCCGACCGCGTCGTTGCGGATGGTGTTCGTGCGGCGGCGCCGGATGGTGTTGTAGAGCCCGATGGTGCTGGCCGCGTCGTTGCGCAGCGAGACCCCCACCGACGACTCGGCGGCCCGGTTCAGGACCCGGCCCAGGCGCCGGTGCACCACCCGGGCCCCGGAGCTCCAGCGGCGTCCTTCCTGCTCGACCTGATCGCCGTCCACCGGATTGTCCAGAAAATAGGTGAAGTTCTGGAACAGGTTCAACGCGCCGCGCAGGGCGTACGCGGTCACCCGGGTCGACTGGTTCGCGCGGGACCGGAGCCCGTCGAACGCCAGCGTATAGCGGTGGGCGCCTCCCGCGTCGCTGTCGTCGATGTTGCCGAATCGGGAGATCAGCCCCTGCTCGACCGCGCGCCGCGGAATCTGGTCGGTCGAGTTCCAGTCGCCGGAGTAGCCCATCGCGGTCAGCGAGAAGGCGTTCTGGCGGTCGCCGCGGCTGTACCGCAGCACCGCGTTCGCCTTCCGCATGTTGTCCTTGAGCTCCCACGGGCCGTCGTTCTTGCCGAGCTCGAGGGCCATCAGCAGGTCGCCGGACCCGACCCGCGGCGACACCGCGCCGAGCGCCCGCCCCCAGCCCTGCCCGCCGGTGCTGAGGCTGAACAGCGGCCGATCGAGCCGGTTGACGTAGCTGATGTTGGCCGACCCGGCGGCCGAGAAATCCCCGTGCTCGGCGAAGTAGGGGCCCTTGGTGTACTGCACGCCGCTCACCAGCTCGGGAATGAGCTGGTTCACGTCGGTGTAGCCGTGGGCGTGGGCCCCGGACGACTCGTTCAGCGGCACCCCGGCGAGGGTGGTGGCGAAGTCGGACCCGTGGTCGAGGTTGAACCCGCGCAGATAGTACTGGTTGGCCTTGCCCTCGCCGCTGTGCTGGCTGACCACGAACCCGGGCACCGATTCGAGGACCTCGCCCGGCCGCATGATCGGCCGCGCCTCGAGCTGCGCGGCGGTGATGGCCCCGACGCTCGCCGAGTTCGCGACCCCCACGAGGTTCTCGCGGGGGTTGTCGAGATCGGCGATGTTCCGGAAGGTGCGGCTCCCGGTCACGACGACGTCGGCGGTGATGCCGAGGGCGAGCTGCACGTCGACGGTGACCGGCTCTCCGGGTGCCGCGGTGAAGTCGACGCGGCCGGTCGAGAAGTTCACCAGCCGCACCACCACCGTCGCCGGGCCCGCCGGCAGCGCCTCGACGCGGTACCGGCCGGTCTCGTCGGTCACCGCGGTCAGGTCGCCGGCGGCGGTCTCGACCACCACCGACGCACCGGGCAGCACCCCCCCGGTGTCGTCGCTCACGACCCCCGTGACGACACCCGGCGCCTGCGCCCGCCCCGCGCCCGCCGCCGACAGCACCGCGGCGATGACAGCCGGCACGATTGCGCATCCGCGCCGGCCCCGACTCGGCGTCGACCCGCCAACGTCCTGAATCACAGCGTCCTCCAACGTCAACGCCGCCCGCACGCCCACGCGCCTGCGAGGAAGTCAAACACCGACGCACTATGCCCGAGAACGGCGGGAAACGTTCCTGAAGAGTCTCTGAAGAGTTCCTGAACGGCAGGGTGGTCGGGTGGGCGGCGGCGTCCGCAAGGCGGCGACGTCCGGGCCGGGAGTCTGCGCCCCGGCACGGCGCGCGCCCTCCCCGCGCCTTGTCAGGCACGGGCGTTCGTCAGCCCGTTGGCGCCCTCGCCGCTCCCGGTGCGACGCGGGGTTTCGCCCCGGGGTTGTCAGGCGGCATTGCCGGGCGGCGCCCGCAGCAGGAGGCCCCGCCGCATTCGACCGGCGATGCGCCCTGCGCCCCGCCGTCTCGGAACCGCGCGGGGTTCGCCGCGGGCTCCCAACCCACTAAAGGTCCGCGCAAGAACAACTTCCTTCAGAGGCCGCAATCACGCCGTAACGGGATCGACGTCGAATGCGCGGCAGCTACGCGGCATGGATGCGGCCGAAGTGAAACTGCGCCACGAAACCGATGCAGCAAACCGGGAGTTTATTCTTGCGCCGATCCTAAACTAAAGGGCCGCGGCGAAGCGCTCCGCCAGCGCCTCGGCGGTCGCGCGGTTCCAGGTCTCGTTGACGCCGACGAGTACGGCGCCGTCGGCGCGCGCCCTCCCCAGATCGACACCGCGGTCGCGCAACCGCGCGCGGAAGCCGGCGGGGTCGGCGGCGGACACCCGAAGCCGGAAGAGGTTCGTGGGGGCCGGCATCCGTTCCACCCCGAACGCTTCGTGCCGGGCGATGCGATCGATGAACGCCTCGGACACCCCGACGGCCCGGCGAAAGCGGTCGACGAAGCCCGGCAGATGGTGGAGCGCCACCGCCGCGAACGGCCAGGCGCCGGGCAGCCCCGCCCCGAACATCCGGCGCGTGTGGTACATGTCGTCGAGCAGGGCCCGCGGACCGGCGAGGATCGCGCCCGACACGGCGTTGAAATACTTGTACAGCGAGACGTACACGGTGTCGAACGGGCGCGCATACTCCGCGACGTCGACCCCGGTGCAGGCGCTCTGCAGGAAGAGCCGGGCGCCGTCGAGATGCAGCCCGATGCCCCGTGCGCGCGCGAACGCGGTCACCCGGTCGAGCTCGGCCTGGTCGAACCGCTCGCCGAAACGCCGGCGAACCGGGGTCTCGATCGAGATCGCCGACACGGGTCTCGACACCCGGCCGCCGGCGGTGCGGTCGATGACCTCCTGCACGTCGTCGAGGGTGAACGTCGCCCGGCCCGGCGCGAGCGGCATCAGGGTGATGCCGCTCAACGTCTGCACGCAGTCGCCCGAGTCGTTGAAGAGGTGGCTCTCGGCCTGCACCACGGCCCGTCCGCGGCCGCCGGCCAGGGCGCGCACCGCGAGGTGGTTGGCGAGGGTGCCGGTGGGCATGAACACCGCGCGCTCCTTGCCGAGCAGGGCCGCGAAACGCTCTTCGAGCTCGCCGACGACGCCGCCGTTCGAGTAGTTGTCGCGGGCGATCCGGCCCTCGCCGGCAAGCCGGGCGAGCAGCCGGCCCTGGTCGGCCGGCGTCAGTCCGAGACCGTCTCCGGACATCCGCACCCGGCCTGTGGACGGTTCCGCCGCGGATCCCGACCGGATCCCGCCCCCCTGGCCTGCGGCCGGACCGGGGCCGAGCGCGCCGGCGCCGAGGCCGAGCGCGCCGGTCTGCAGAAACCGCCGGCGGCCGATGGATGTGACGTTCCGAGTCATGGCGTTGCTCCCCCTGCTCCGGCGGCAACCGGTTCGCCGGCAACCGTCCGGGCCCGCCGCCGCTGGTGGCGACGACGATGTGCTGCACGCCGTCGAGCATATCAGCCCGTGGTGAACCCTGCGTCGCACCGAGAGCATAGGCAACCGACGAACAACGCAGTCAGGCGGGATGCATCGCCGCTCGAAGGCCAGGACCATCCCACGCTCCGCCCCCGCCGTGCGCAGACAGAATCGTGGCGGGTCCTGGGGCTCCAGACGTGCGGAATCGTGGGTCTCACGCGGCGCCGGCCGGTCGGCAAGACGATGGCGACCCCTCGAATCGGGGGCGGGCCGTCACGCGCAGTCAGCGTGGGATGCCCCTGCTCGAAGGCAGCGGGGACTTTCGCCACGGGCTGATATAGGTTTATCGGCGAACCGGCCATCCGGCCCGGACCCCGGAGCCGGCGATTCGCGACCGGCCGCGCACGGCCCGACTCCGCCCTCGTCTTCCGGGGACTCCCATGCCGCGTAGGGTACGATGGATCGGTAGCGGCGGCGGACGCAAGCGCCCGACCGGGACGTCGAGGGGGAAGCACGCGATGACGCAGACGACAGCACCCGGCAGGGTGGCGGCGGCCTCGCTCGAAGTCGGGACGGAACGGTGAGGGGGGAAAGTGGCGCGCCCTGCAGGATTCGAACCTGCGGCCTCCTGGTTCGTAGCCAGACGCTCTATCCAGCTGAGCTAAGGGCGCACGGACGACAGGTCGTCAGTATAGCAGCTTTCGGCCTGCTGGCGGGCCTGCTCCTGGCCGCGGCCGGCGCCGCCCAGCCCGTCCCGGCCGGGGCCGGACCGCAGATTTTCGGTCCCCCGCCGCCCGTCCCCCCCGCCGTCATCGCCCGCGATGCGGCGGGCGGGGTGACGGTGCGCGCGGTCCGCATCGACACGCCGTTGCGCATCGACGGCCGGCTCGACGAGGCGGTCTACGGCCGCATCGAGTCGATGTCCGGCTTTATCCAGAACGACCCCGCGGAGGGGGCGCCGGCCTCGGAGAAGACCGAGGTCTGGCTGCTGTTCGACCGCGAGCACGTCTACGTGGTCGCCCGGTGCTGGGAGACGCGGCCGGACCGCATCATCGCGAGCGAGATGCGGCGCGACAACACCCGCATCGTGCGCGACGACAATTTCGCGTGGTCGTTCGACCCGTTCTACTCGCGCCGCAACGGGGTGCTGTTCGAGGTCTCGGCGGTGGGCGGCCGGCTCGACGCCGAGCTGACCAACGAGTCGCAGCTCAACATCGACTGGAATCCCGTCTACGACGTGGCGGTCAGCCGATTCGAGGGGGGCTGGACGATGGAGACGGCGCTGCCGTTCAAGTCGCTCCGGTATCCCGGGGCGGGCCCGCAGGTCTGGGGCTTCCAGGCGCGGCGCGTCAACCGCTGGCGCAACGAATCGTCCTATCTCACGCCGCTCTCGGCCGCCCAGGGCCTGCGCGGGCACTTCCGCGCGTCGCTCGCCGCCACCCTGGTGGGCATCGACGCCCCCGAGGCGTCGCGCCTGGTCGAAGTGAAGCCGTACGTCATCGGGGACGTCACCGCCGCCGCCTCGGCGGCGCCGGCGGCGAGCGGCCTCGGCGGTGATCTGGGCCTTGACGTCAAGTACGGGATCACCCAGGGGTTGACCGCCGACTTCACCGCCAACCCCGACTTCGCGCAGGTCGAGGCGGACGAGCAGCAGATCAACTTGACCCGCTTCAGCCTGTTCTTCCCCGAGAAGCGCGAGTTCTTTCTGGAGAACCAGGGGGTGTTCGGTTTCGGGGGCGCGTCCACGAGCGGCCGGCTCGCCGGCGTGAGCGATACGCCGATCCTCTTCTACAGCCGGCGCATCGGCCTGCAAGGGACCCGGGAGGTGCCGTTGCGGACGGGGGGGCGGCTGACCGGCCGGGTCGGCCCCTGGACCCTCGGCGCGCTCAACATCCAGGCCGGCGAGCTGGGCGCCGACGACGGCTCGCCGGGAGTCCGGCCGACGAACTTCACGGTGCTGCGGGCCCGCCGTGACGTCCTGCGGCGCAGCAGCGTCGGCGCCCTGTTCGCCGGTCGGTCGCGCAGCCGGGTCAGCGACGGGTCGAACGACGCGTACGGCGTCGACGGCGCCTTCGGCTTCTACGACGACCTCACCGTCAACACCCACTGGGCCCGCACCCGCACCGAGGACCTCACCGGCGACGACACCAGCTACCGCGGGCACCTCGAGTACCTGGGCGACCGCTACGGCGCGCAGCTCGAGCACCTGCTGGTCGGGGAGCACTTCAACCCCGAGGCGGGGTTCGTGCGGCGGCGGGACATGCGGCGCAGCTTCGCCGAGCTGCGCTTCAGCCCCCGCCCCGCGTCGATCCGAGCGGTGCGGCGCTTCGTCGGCACCGGCTCGCTCGCCTACGTGGAGAACCTGAACGGGGACGTCGAGACGCGCGAGGCCACCGGCCTGTTCACGGTCGAGTGGGAGAACAGCGACCAGCTCAGCGTCGGCGCCGTCAAGTCGTACGAGTTCCTGCCCGAGCCTTTCCCCATCGCGCCGGACGTGACCATTCCCGTCGCCGGCTACGACTTCACCAACCTGCGGCTCGGCTACAACTTCGGCCAGCAGCGCCGATTCTCGGCCAACGTCACGGCCGAGCACGGCTCTTTCTACGGCGGGCGGAAGACCGCCCTCGGGGTCAGCCGCGGCCGGGTCACCATCACCGACCAGTTCTCCGTCGAGCCGTCGTGGTCGATCAACTGGATCGATCTGCCCCAGGGCGCGTTCACCACGAACCTGGTCGGCACGCGGACGACCTATACGATGACCCCCCTCATGTTCGCGAGCGCGCTCGTGCAATACAACTCGCGCCTCAATCGGGTGTCGGCGAACATCCGCTTCCGGTGGGAGTACCGGCCCGGCAGCGAGCTCTTCGTCGTCTTCAACGAGGACCGGAACACCGAGATGTCGCGGTTCCCCGCGTTCAGCAACCGGGCGTTCATCGTCAAGGTGAACCGCCTGTTCCGATTCTGAGCGTCTCCCGTGCCGGGGACTCGATCGACGCTCAGCGCGGAGGACATGCCTTGATTCCGACGACCGAAGAACATCTGGCGGCGCTTGCCGCGGCGGTCGCGGGTTCCCCGTCGCCCCAGGGCCGCACCGGCACGAGACAGATCTCGCTTCCGTTCCCGGCTCGTGTCAGCGAGATCGCCGGCGCGATCGCGGGCGGGGCCGATCCGCTCGGTGATGCCTTCTGTCGATTGCGGTCTCCGAAAACCCGACGACGGCAGGGTGCGGTCTACACCCCCCCGCCGATTGTCGAGTCCATGATCGCGTGGGCCTCCTCGGAGGGCACGCCGCAGCGCGTCGTCGACCCCGGCGCTGGATCCGGCCGCTTCTTGTTCGCGTCCGGGCGGGCCTTTCCCCGCGCCGAGTTGGTCGCGGTAGAGTCGGACCCGCTGGCCGCCCTGGTGTTGCGCGCGAATGCCGCCGCGCTCGGCATGGCGGATCGACTGATCTTGCGCGTCGACGACTATCGGACGATAGATCTTCCCGCGGTTGACGGACGCACGCTCTATGTCGGTAATCCCCCGTATGTCCGGCACCATGACCTCCCACCCTCCGCAAAGGACTGGTTGACCACCACCGCCGCTGCCTTCGGTCTGAGAGCGAGCCGACTGGCCGGCCTGCACGTCCATTTCCTGCTGAAGACCTGCTGTCTCGCCAGACCCGGCGACTACGGCGCGTTCATCACCTCGGCGGAATGGCTTGACGTGAACTACGGCGATGTTGTCCGCCGGGCCTTCATGGATGTTCTCGGCGGCCTGTCTCTGCACGTCATGGCTCCCACCGCGACGCCGTTCCCCGGCTCGGACGTGACCGGCGCCATCTCCTGTTTTCGGGTCGGGCACCGGGCCAGCCACATCCGACTCCGCTCGGTCGAGGCGCCCGCGGCATTGGGGGCGCTCCAGGGCGGTCGCTCCGTCCCCCGGTCCCGGCTCGACGCGGCGCGGCGATGGTCTCCCCTGCTGCGCCCGGCCAGGCGGGCGCCGGGCGGGCACATCGAGCTGGGGGAGCTGTGCCGCGTGCACCGCGGACAGGTCACGGGCTGCAACACCGTGTGGATTGCCGGCAGCTATCCGGGCGCCTTGCCGGAATCCGTTCTCGTCCCCTCCGTCACCAGGGCGAGGGAGCTGTTCGATGCAGCACCCACGCTTTCATCGACGCATGCGCTTCGGCGGGTGATTGACCTGCCGGTAGATCTGGTCGATCTCGGCGATGCAGCGCAGGCCCAGGTCCGGAGCTTTCTGCGCTGGGCCAAGAGCATGCGCGCCGACAAGTCCTACATTGCTGGCAACCGGCGCGCCTGGTGGGCCGTCGAGTTGCGCGATCCGGCCCCGCTGCTGTGCACTTACATGGCGCGTCGCCCGCCGGCCTTCGTACGGAACCCGTGCGGCGCCCGGCATCTGAACATCGCCCACGGCATTTACCCGCGCGAGCCGTTGGCCGCCGGTACTCTCGATGCGCTGGCCAACTGGCTTCAGCAGAACGTCTGCACGTCTGCCGGACGCACATATGCGGGCGGCCTGACGAAATTCGAACCGAGGGAGATCGAACGAATCCTCATCCCATCGCCGACAAGTCGGTAAAGGCGCCCGGCTTCTCAGCGCTCGAAGACGACGCGCCCGCCGAGCACCGTCAGGTCGACTTCGGTGTCCGTCGTCCGCTCCGGGTCGATGGTCAACAGGTCCTGCGACAGCACCACGAGGTCGGCGAGCTTGCCGACCTCGAGCGTGCCCTTCTCGTCTTCCTCGAAGGTCAGGTGGGCGGCCAGCCGCGTATAGCCGACGATGGCCTCGGGCATCGACAGCGCCTCGCCGGGGCCGACCACCGCGCCGCCCATCCCCCGGCGGGTCACCGCCGCCTGCAGCCCGACCATCGGCCCGATGGGCAGGATGTCGCTGCCCAGCGCCACCACGACCCCGTGCCGCATCGGCGACCGCAGCGGGTTGTTCGTCGCGTAGCGCTCGCCGTCGAGGTGCTCGGCGTAGCGGCCGTCGAGGGTGTACGTGAAGTTGGGCTGCTGCGCGACGTGGATGTTCCAGTCCGCCATGCGCCGCATCGTCTCGGCCGGCGGCCGCACCGTGAAGTGGTTCAGATAGTGGCGGTGGCCGGCGCGGGGCGACGCCGCGAGCATGCGCGCCCACACGTCGACGGTCATCGCGATCGCGGCGTCGCCGATGGCATGGAACCCCAGTTGCCAGCCCCGCTCGTGGGCGGCGCTGGAGATGGCGAACAGCCCCGCCTCGTCGATCAGGGGGCCGCTGCCGTAGTAGCCGGGCTGCCCCCGGTAGGGCTCGAGGGTCCAGGCGGCGGCGCCGGTGTAGCCGCCGTCGACGAAGAACTTCAGGGGACCGACCCGCAGCCACGCGTCGCCGTCGCCGGTCTTGCGGCCGAACCGGTCGAGCATGTCGACGGCCCGCTGCGGGTCCGGCGGCGCCCGAAGCTGCACCGCGGCCCGCGGCAGTTCGCCCCGGTGCGCCGCGTAGGCCGCCTCCCAGTCGGCAAAGCCCGCGATGTCGACCCCGGCCTGGATGATGCTCGTGACGCCGAGCCCGAGCAGGCCGCGGAGGTTCTCGACGAAGCTCGCCTGCAGCTCGTCCCGCGTCGGGTCGGGCACGAGGCGGCGCACCAGCCCCTGCGCCCCCTCGCGGAGGATGCCGTTCATCCGCCCCGCGTCGTCGACCTCGATGATGCCCCCCGGCGGGGTCTCGGAATCCGGCGCGAGCCGCGCCGCCTCGAGGGCCAGCGAGCTGGCGACCGAGCTGTGGCCGCCGGCGCGGGTCAGGACCACCGGGTTGGCGGGCGCCGCGTCGTCGAGGTCCCACCGCAGCGGCCGCCGTTGCTCGGCCAGCTCGTCCTCCGACCAGCCGTAGCCGGTGATCCACTCGCCGGCCCCGAGCTGCTCCGCCTTCCGGGTGACCCGGCCCTTTAACTCGGCCAGGTTCTCGAGCCCCGACAGATCGACCCAGCGCTCGGCGTCGCCGCTGATGTGGATGTGGGTGTCGATGAACCCGGGCAGCACGAGCCGCCCCGCGAGGTCGATGGTGCGCGCCGCGCGGTAGCGATCGGTCAGGCCGTCCCATCCCAGGGCCACGATCCGGCCGTCGCGCACGGCGACCGCAGAGTAGGTGGAGAGCAGCTCGTCGGCGGCGAAGACCTTGCCGTTGCGCAGCAGCAGGTCCACCGGCTCCTGCCCCCGCGCCGCGCCCGCCGCCCCGAGGAGCCACGCCGCGATCAGTAGTCGTCTCATCATGCCCTCCACCGGCTGCCGCCGGATCGGGATCATACCGCGCCGCGGCCCGTGGAGGCGGCAACCTCGACGGGGACGCGGCCAGTCGCGGCCGGGGCCGGGGCCGGGTTTCCGTACTGGTAAGCTTGTCCAGTGGATCGCGGCGAGTTCGTGGGCCTGTTGCGCGCTCTCGAGGCGGCCGCGGTCGACGACGTGCTGATCGGGGCCACCGCAATGGGATTTCACGGTGTCGTGCGCGCCACCGAGGACGTGGACATGCTCGTGCGGGCGGCGCCCGAGAACATCGAGCGGCTCCGCGCCGCCCTGCGGGCCGCATTCGCAGGAGACCCCGAGATCGAGGACATCCGTACGGACGACTTGCCGGGCGACTATCCGGCGGTGCGGTACTACCCGCCGGCCGGGGATCTGTATCTGGACGTGATGACCCGGCTCGGCGAGGTCGCGGGCTTTGAATCGGTGGAGGCGGAGACGAGGCGGGTCGACGGTGTCCGCGTGCGTGTCGCCGCGCCGGCGGCCCTTCACCGGCTGAAGAAGGGAACCCTGCGGGCCATTGACCGGCAGGACGCGGCGGCTCTCCGCAACGCTTCGACCTGCCGGACGATCAGGGCGGGTAGGATGGCGGTCCAGCGTTTTCGATCGATCGAGGAGATGAACGCGGCGCCGGCGCGCCGCGGGCCGCACGACGGGTTCGAACGGTTCGTTCGTCACTGCGCGCGATATCGCTCGTTCGCGCGGCGCCCCCGGCCGCGCGGCGTGTTCAGGTTTCGGAGCCTGGAAGAAGCTCAGCGGGCCCGCTTGGCCGGCCATCGCGACACCCAGCGCGCTTTTCGAAGATGATGAACGGCAGGGAGGGAACCATGCGGAAGCCCGGAATCAGCGGCGGACGTTCGGCGCGGTCCCGTATCCGGCGTGGCTTCGTGACTGTTGCGGCCGCCGCCGGCGCCGCCGCCGCGGCCGTGTGCGCGGCCCCCGCCGCGGGTCCCGCGGACGCCTGCGCCGACCTGACGACGCTGGAGCTCATCGACCTGCGCATCGGCTCGGCCGAGCGCGTGGCCGAGGCGGGCCTCCCGGCGCATTGCCGGGTGAGGGGGGTCATCGAGACCGAGATCAACTTCGAGCTGCTGCTGCCCGACGACTGGAACGGCCGGTTCCTGATGGGGGGCGGGGGCGGCTTCGTGGGGAGCGTGCAGAACCAGGCGCGCTCGCAGCTCTACGCCCACGGCGGCAGCCCCCTCGAGCGCGGCTACGCGACGGCGGGGACCGACACCGGGCACACGGGGAACGGCGGCGCGGCCGGCTGGGCGCTCGACCATCCCGAGCGGCAGGAGAACTTCGGCCACCGCGCCGTCCACCTGACGGCGGAGACCGCGAAGTCGATCATCGCGCACCACTACGCGCGGCCGTCCGACTACGACTACTTCGTCGGGTGCTCGCGGGGCGGCGGTCAGGGGATGGTCGAGTCGCAGCGCTACCCGGACGACTTCGACGGCATCGTGGCCGCTGCGCCGGCCTACGACTGGACCGGGATCACCGCCGGGTTCCTGCAGAACCAGCAGGCCATTTACCCGGACGGCGATCTCGACGCCCCGGTGCTGACCCCGGCCGCGCTCGAGCTGCTCGGGTCGAGCATCCTCGCCGCCTGCGACGCCGACGACGGGGTCGAAGACGGCATGATGACGGATCCGCGGCAGTGCGGGTTCGACCCCGCCGAGCTGCCGCGCTGCGCCGGCGACCGCCCCGCCGACGGCTGCGTCACCGCGGCGCAGCTCGCCGCCGTCAGGACCGTCTACGACGGCCCCGCGTTGAACGGCGAGCGGATCTATCCCGGGTTCAACTACGGCGGCGAGCACGACTACGGCGGCTGGAACTGGTGGGTGGTCGCCCCGGCGGGGGGGCGGAGCGCGCAGTACGGCTTCGGGACCGAGCTCTTCAAGTACTTCGTTTTCGGTGATCCCGACTGGGACTACACCGAGTACGACTTCTCGACCTGGAAGGAAGACGTCGCCGCGACGGCCGCGATCCTCAACGCGGCCGACACCGACCTGAGCCGGTTCCGGGACGGCGGCGGCCGCATCATCTACTGGACCGGCTGGTCCGACCTCGCCCTCTCGCCGCTCGGCACCATCGACTACTACGAGCGGCTCGAGGCGGGCGACCCGTCGGCGCGCGACTACGCCCGGCTCTATATGCTGCCCGGGGTGCTCCACTGCGCGGGCGGCCCCGGGCCCGACCGCGTCGACTGGGTCGAGGCGATCCGCGCCTGGGTGGAGGACGGACAGGCGCCCGGACGCCTGCTCGCGGCCAAGTTGGGCGAGGATGACGCCGTCACCATGACCCGCCCCGTCTGCCCGTACCCCGCAGGTCGCCGTCTACGACGGGACCGGCGACCCGAACGACGCCGCGAGCTTCGCGTGCGCAGTTCCGCCCGTCGAGTAGGTGCGCAACGCCGTCTGCAGCGCAGACTTCCAGCCGGTCCGTCGGGTGGAACGGTGCTTCATCAGCGAACCGGCGGCGTGATCCCAAGCGCGACACCTTGTCGGTTCGCCGCAGTGGTCCGGCGACGCGGCGAATTCAGCGCTCACCGAAGACGAACCGGTTGTCACCCGGATCGACGGCGAACCGGATCCGCTCCAGGAGGCCGGAATAGCCGATGAAATTTCCTGCCGGCCAATCTCTCGACACGAAGACGGTCGAATCGAGCTCGACGGATTCGCCGTCGTCGGCGAGGAGGGCAATTCTCGCGCTCACGAGCTTTCCCTCGATCCTGCCCACCCGTGAACTCAGAGTCAGGGGCTCACCCTCTTGTTCGAGCAACCCCAACTCGCCGGCGAGCTCGGCCGTCAAAACCGACCAGGAAGCGCCGGTGTCGAGCAGCGCCAGGGTCGCGACGCCTTCGAATGCGACCCTGACATGAATGCCTGCCGCCGCGGCCGGGTGGCCCGGAGCCTCATCGAGATATGACGACATGCCGGTGGCGAATACGGACCCGTCACGCCAGCACAGCATCGTCGTCGCTACAGGCGGTGCAGGAGCGGCTTGCTCCTCGGGGCAAGCTGTCTCAAGCGCCGGCGCAGGACCGCCAGCGACGCATCGTCGGCCACCAGTTCGCCGTCGACGAGGGCGACCCATTTTCCGGCGTGGCGGTATGCCTGTCTGCGCAACCACTCGATGTCCCGTGCGCCCTTGCCCTGCGCGGGCACGGTGCGTCGGACCACCGGCTCGGCGAGTACCGCACGCAGGCGTCGAAGCGTTTCTCCGGCGGCGTGATCCGAGGGAGCCCCGTCGACCAGCTTTCGGGCCGCCAGGACGCGGCCCTTGGCGAGAAGTCGCCGGGCCATCGCTTCGATCGAGATCGTAGACGGGCGTGACGCCAGATGGTGCGAGAGCCTCGTCCCGTGATCCGCCCGTTGTTCGCCGGGGCGCGTGGTGGGGCGGGATTCGAGTTGAAGCCCAAAAATATCCCGCTGAGGGGGAGTACGCGACGCCAACGCCGTACCGGCGGTCGAGAACTTGCCCCGGCCTTCCCTGAACCCGGTCCCCTGGATTTGCGAGAGAGCGGATCCGCTGGTTTTCTTCGCGGAGGACTCGGGCGCCGCCGGGACCGTGATCGGGGAATGCCCGAGGTGCTGTCCTGACATCGGCATCCTCACGTCGTCTCCAGATTCACGGACGCCAGCGCGGTCCGGACTCGCTCCTCCGCAAGAGCGTGTATCTCCGGAATCGTTCCTGCGGTGCCGTCCATCACCGCAAAAACCCTGACGAACAGGCCATCTTGAACGGCCTGTGAGGCATCCAGGGTCAGTGTGGAGCTGACCGTGGGGGGAGCCTCACCGAAGTAGTAAGCAACTCCCGTGCCAAGGTGATCCCCCAAGCCCTCCACGGCCGGTGGTCTCGGGACGAACTGCCCGACGAATTCGGCCGCCTTCATGCCCTCAATCAGTCCGTGGCAGGCGCAAGAGAAGGCATGGGTCCTGAAGCGAAGCGCGTTGCGCGACGCCTGCTGAAGTGCGGCTACCACGCCATCCGCGGCGGCCAGGACATCGGCCGTGAGCGCCGACGTACGGAGGCGAAGGCTGTCCAGTCTGACATGAACGTGGACTTTGCCGCCCAGCAACCAGAACCCGAGCCCCGTGCCGCCAACCGATCCGTTACCGGCCTCGGGCCGCAGGTCCGTGTCGGAAAGCCCGATGTTGGCCAGCCGCTCCAGGAGCGCCTCGTAAAGCACCGGCACGTCATGGACGAGATGCCAGAGTCGCGGGGAGAAAGTGGACTCGATCTCGACTTCCCGCCGTTCGATGGTGAAGTTCATGACACCCGCTTCTTAATCTTAAAGTTACTCGACAGCTCCCGGTTCCGGCGTTCGGCTCTGGATGTTGCCGTTGCCTCCCGTCCGCTCCGGGTCACCGCCTCAGAAGCTGTAGCGCAGGCCGAACTGCATCTCGCGGGCGTTCAGGGCGCTGAAGACGCGGCCGAAGTTCGGGGTGCCGAAGATGCGGTTGGGCACGTCGAAGTTGGCCCGGTTCAGCACGTTGAAGATCTCCCAGCGGAACTCCAGGCGGCCCGGGTCGCCGACGAACCAGTCCTTCTGCAGGGAGATGTCGACGTTGGCGAGACCCGGCGCGAACACGCTGTTGCGCAGGGCGCTGCCGAAGGTGAAGGGGTCCTGCAGCGCGAACGCCGCGGTGTTGAACCACCGGTCGACGGAGCGCTGGCCGGCGGGCAGGTTGGGGTCGCCGATCTGGTTGGGGCGCTGGGCGGGGCCGGACCCGATGTTGGCGCGGTCCATCCCGAGGTTCACGGTGAACGGCGCGCCGGACTGCACGGTGACGATGCCGTTCACCCGCCACCCCGAGAAGATCGCGGCCGCCCCTGCCGCCCCTTCGAAGAACGGCAGTTGATACGTGCCGCTGGCCACGAGCTGGTGCCGGTGGTGGAAGCTCGACAGCGCCTCCTCGCCGGGGAAGATGTTGTTGACGTCCTGGGGGACGTTCGACTCGAACGCGGTCGCGCCGGGGCTCGACGCGTCGTCCCGCGACTGCGACAACGTGTAGGCGGCGTTGAACGAGTGCCGCCCGTCGAACCGGCGTTCGACCTTGAAGGTGACCGCGTGGTAGATCGACTGGCCGTCGAACCGGATGGCGCGGATGCCGCTCAGCTCGGGTACCGGCCGGCGCGCGTCGATGGGTCCGGGACCGGGCAGGGGCACGTTGCGGATGGTCGAGTTGTCGGCCCCGATGGTGTACGAGCCCATGTAGGACATCTCCACCATCGTGCGTTCCATCGCCTCGAGTTGGAGGCCGCCGCTCCAGGTCTGCGTGTATTCGACCCGGTAGTCGTTGTCCATGATGGCGCCGCCGATGCTGCCGGTGGCGTCGCTGGTCAGGATGTCGCGGGTCCGGAACGTCGGCGCGAGCTGGTCGGACGGCGTGTCCACCTGCTTCAGGAAGAAGAACGGCAGGTTGCGGGTGAACGCGGTCTGCACGCTGTACGCCCACTGGTTCAGGAAGACGCCGTAGCCGCCGCGCAGCACCGCCGAGCGCCGGTCGCCGAGCAGCAGCGCGAACCCGAGCCGGGGGGCGAGGCGGACGCGGCTGGGGCGCAGGAGGCTCCGGTCCCATCCGATCTCGGCCGAGGTCACCCAGGGAATCGGGATCTGCGGCAGCAACGCCTCGGCCGCGGGCGAGATGTTGCCGGCGTCGTCGCTCGCGATGACGTAGCGTCCGCCCGGCGCCGACAGGTCGATCGAGGACAGGCGGTTGTCGACGTCCTTCATGTGCGCGTTGTACTCGTAGCGCAGCCCGTAGTTGATGGTCAGGTTGCGCCGCGCCCGCCAGTCGTCCTGGGCGTAGAGATGCAGCCACGTGGTGCGGGAGTCCTGGTCGCCCCCGCCGACGCCCGCCCGCGCCGACGTCGGGTAGCCGAGGAGGAAATCGGCGAGGGCGTTGCCGCTCCACTGCCCGGTATACGTGAAGGCGCCGCGCGCGGTATCGGCGTTGACGGGGCGGAACCGCAGGTGGAACAGGTACCCGCCGAATTTGTAGCGGTGGTCGCCGCGGTCGATGAGGAAGTTGTTGTAGACCTCGAAGTGCTCGTTGTTCCGCGACACGAACGTCGTCGGGTCGCCCATGGTGCTGAACAGCCCCGCCGTCGATATCTGGGGGTACCCGACGTCGCGGGGGTTCCGGCTCACCCCGAGCAGGCCGACCCGTTCCGCGAAGTCGACCCCGGCGTTGCGGCTGCGCTGCCCGCCGTCCACCGCCAGATACCCGAACCGGAGCTCGTTCAGCTTGTTCGGGCCGATGGCCTTGGTGTAGCTCACCCCGACGTTGCGGGTCGTCGTGTCCAGGGTGCGGCCGAACCCCGGCACCAGGGCCTCCTGCTGGACGCCGGTGCCGAACGGCTGAATCTCGTCCGCGTCGAAGCTGCTGAACCGCAGGAAGAGATGGTCGGCTTCGGCCAGCCGGTGGTCGAGCCGCAGGCTGAACTGGTGCGCGTCCTTGTCCTGCGGCTCCACCGCGGTCAGGTTCTGGAACCGATCTCCGGCCGTGGGCAGGGGCACGCCGGCCAGGAACGTGCTGGCGACGGGGTCGATCCGGCCGGCCGGGATCCGGTTGCCGGCGAACGGCCGGCACCCCCCGGCCGCCGGATCGATCGTGAGGGGATCGCAGATCGGGCCCCAGCCCGAGAAGTCGCCGGCCCGGACCGCCGCGTCCGGCACCGAGAAGGTCTTGGTGATCGACCGGCGGGTGTCATGCCGCTCGTAGCTGGTGAAGAAGAACGTGCGATCGCGCAGGATAGGGCCGCCGAGGGTGGCGCCGAACTGGTGCTGATCGAGCGGGGGCACCGGCCGGCTCCGGTCGTCGAAGTAGTTGTGCGCGTCGAACCGCTCGTCGCGCATGAACTCGAACACGCTCCCGTGGAACGTGTTCGCGCCCGACCGGGTCGCCACGTTGATCAGGGCCGACGCCTTTCCGCCGAACTCGGGCGGATACATCGACTTCTGGATCTTGAACTCCTGGATGGAGTCGACCGACGGGTTGATGACGAGGTTGTTGAAGAGCTCGTCGGTGACCTTGAACCCGTCCAGCATGTAGATGTTGTGCCCGGCCCGCTGTCCCCCGACGTTGGGCAGGGGGCCGGCCTGCTGCAGGGCACCGCCGCGGGTGCCGCCGGGGGGAATCACCACCGCGTCGCTCAGTTGGGCGAGCTGCAGGAACTGCCGTCCGTTCAGGGGGATCTGCTCGATCTCCCGGGTCTCGATGACGTCGCTGATCTCGGCCGTGGTGGTCTGCAGCAGGGGGGCCGTGACCTCGACCGTCACCTGTTCGGTGACGGCCCCGAGGGCCAGCGTGAACTCGAGTTGGAACGTGCGGCCGATCTCCAGCCGGATGCCGCTCTGCGTCGATCGCTGAAAGCCGGGCAGCTCGGCGGTGACGGTCCACTCGCCGGTGGCGAGGCCCGGCAGGAAGAACCGTCCTTCGCCGTCGGTAATCCGTTCGACGACGGCGCCGCTGGCCGGATGGGCGGCCACGACGCGGCTGCCGGGCAGGACGGCGCCGCTTTCGTCCACCACGATTCCCAGGATCTCCGCGGTGTTCGTCTGGGCGGCGGCGGCTCCTGCCGCCAGCAGCGCCAGCAGGGCCATCGCCCACGACCACGCGCGAATGCCGTCGAGCTTCCCGTCTCTCCGCCGTTCGTCTGCGCCGCCGGCGCCGCCCCGGCGGCTCGGCGGACATCCACAACCGTTCATAGCGTCATTGTAATGTAGCCGCCGGACGGCCGGGCCGGCGCCGGGCGGCGTCGGCCGCCCGTGGCGACGTCCAGGACGTGCTCGGCCGCGCGGCGGCTGGCGCCCGGTCCTCCGAGCTGCCCGCGCACGCCGCGCAGGGCCTGCCGCGTGCCCGCGGCATGCGCCTCGTCCGAGAGGAACCGCACCGCGTCGTCCGCCACCGCCTCCGGCGTGAACGCGGCCTGGGCGTACTCCGGCACGACGGTCCGCCCGGCGACGAGGTTGACCATGCCGAACGCCTTCACGTCGATGAACCGCCGCGCCAGCCAGTACGTCAGCGGCGAGAGCCGATAGACGATCACCATCGGCCGTTCGTGAATCGCGGTCTGAACGGTGGCGGTGCCCGACGCGGTGACCACGACGTCGGCCGCGGCCAGCACCGCGTCGGTCTGCGACTCGACGACCCTCGGCGGCGCCCCCGGGCCGCGCAGCGCCGCGAGCGGTTCGAACAGCGCCTCCGGCAGGTTGGGAGCCCGCGCGACGACGAACTGCACCTGCGGCATCCGATCGCGCACGAGCCGGGCCGCGGCGACCAGGTCGGGCAGAATCCGGCGCAGCTCGTTGGGGCGGCTGCCGGGGAGCATCGCCACCACCGGCGCCTTCGGGTCCAGATGGTGGTTCCGGCGGAACGCCCCGCGGCTCGCGGCGGCCGGGACCAGATCGAGCAGCGGGTGCCCCACGAACGCGACGGGGATGTCCGCCTCGCGATACAGCGGCGCCTCGAACGGAAAGATGACCAGGGCCCGGGTCACGAACCGCCGCATGGTCCGGAAACGCCCGCGCCGCCACGCCCACGCCTGCGGGCCGATGTAGTAGACGACGGGGACGCCGAGGGCGGCGATCGACGCGCCGAGCCGGAAGTTGACCTCGGGAAAGTCGATGGCCACGAAGACGTCGGGGCGTTCCGCCCGCGCCGCCTGCACAAGGCGGCGATAGGTTCTCCAGGTGCGCGGCAGCACCGACAGCGCTTCGGTCAGCCCGGTGGCTGCGAGTCCGGCGCAGTCGGCGGTCAGCCGCCCCCCCGCCGTCGCGAGCTGCACGCCTCCGAGCCCGAAGACCTCCGCACCGGGGCTCAACCGGCGGATCTCGGCGGTCAGGGCGCCCGCGTACAGATCGCCGGACGCCTCGCCGCACGAAAGCATCACCTTGGGTGCCGGCATGCTGCAGCTCTCGACGCTCCGGGTGCGGGGCGCCGGCGCGGGCGGCGTCGACCGCCCTCCCGACCCGGAGACGGTTGCCTTGCGGTGCCGCTTTCCGCCCGGCCGGTCAACGCCGGAGGTCGGGGCTTGACAGATCCAGCTCACCGACCGACAGCACCTCGACGTCGCCGAATCCGGCCCGCCGGAGGTCGTTCACGAACACGCGGGCCTCGCCCACGAGCACGATCGCGAGGCGGTCGGGTCGCAGGTACGTGCGCGCCACGCGGCGGATGTCCTCCACCGTGACCGCGTTGATCCGGTTCGGGTAGGTCGGGAGATCGTCGAGGTCGAGACCGTACACCAGCGACTCCAGCACCTGGGCGGCGATGGCGTTGGGGGTTTCGATGGTCAGCGGGAAGTTTCCGGCCAGATAGGCCCGGGCGTTCTCGAGCTCGCGCCGGCTGACCCGCTCCCGCCGCAACCGGCCCACCTCGCCGACCATCAACCGCAGCGCTTCGACCGTCGCCTCGGTGCGGGTGTCGGTCTTCCCGATGAAGTCGCCGCCGTACCGGCCGCTGCTGATCTCGGCCGAGGCGGAGTAGGTCAGCGCCCGTTCCGTTCTGAGCACGCTGCCGAGCCGGTTTCCGCCCTCGCCGCCCAGAATCTTGATGGCGACGTCGAACGGCAGATAGTCGGGGCTCGTGCGCGACAGGGCGATGTGCCCGACCCGGATGGCGGTCTGCAGCGAGCCCGGCTTGTCGATGACGACGACCCGGCGGGTGGGCTCGGGTATCCGGCCGGCGGGGGGCTCGGCCGCCGACGTCCGCGGCGTCCAGCCGCCGAACGCCCGTTCCGCCGCCGCGAACGCCGATTCCGCATCGATGTCGCCGACGATCGCCAGCAGAGCGTTGTTCGGGGCGTAGTGCTCGGCATGGAACGCGAGCAGATCGTCGCGGGTGATCTGCCGCACCGACTCCGGCGTGCCGTTCGACGGCATCCCGTAGGGGTGAAACCCGTACAGCAACCGGGAGAGCACGACGCTCGCCAGGTACTCCGGATCGTCCAGGCTGACCTGGAATCCCGAGAGCACCTGCTGCCGCTGGCGCTCGAGCTCGGCGCGCTCGAACGACGGATTCCGCGCGCTCTCGGCGACCAGGTCCAGGCCGAACTCGAAGCTGTCGGTCATGACCAGGACGTTGACGAAGCTCAGGTCCGTGCCCGCTCCGACGTCGAGGATGCCCCCGATCGAATCGATCGCGTCGGCGATCTCGGTGGCGGTCCGGCCGGTCGTTCCCTGGTCGAGCAGCGCCCCGGTGAAGGCCGCCACCCCGTTCTTGCCGGCGGGATCGTAGGCCGACCCGGCCCCGATGATCAGCCGTAGGTTGACCGCCGGCTGCTCGTGGTGCATCACCACCACCACCTGCAGCCCGTTGTCCAGGGTGCGGATCTCGTAGGGCGGGAACGTCGCCTGGCGCCACGGCAGGGGGGGCGGGGGGCTCTCCCGGGGCCAGTCCACCGGCTGCTGGGCGAGCGCGGTCGCCGTCAGGCAGAGGAGCAGGCCGGCGGTCCCCGCTCCGCACGTCGAGAGAGACCCTCGTCTCATTGATCGTCTCCGGGACGCAGGAAGGAGCGTCCGGCCGGCGGGGCCGGCAGAATCGTCAACGTCAGCCGATTCTCCGGGGTGAAGTAGGTGCGGGCCACGCGCCGCACGTCCTCGCGGGTGACGTTCATGAAGATGTCGAACTCGGCGTCGACGGTCGAGACGTCGTCATGAATCACCGCCGCGTGCGACAGGTGCGAGGCCTTCTGCTCGATGGTGGCGCGCCCGAAGACGTAGTCGCGCGCGAACTGGTTCTTGGCCTGCTGCAGCTCGCGGTCGCTGATGAAATCGGTCTTCAGGCGGTCCAGCTCTTCGATCAGCGCCGCTTCCGACTCCGCCGGCGTGCGCCCCGGCTGGACGATCGACACCGCGTAGAACAGGTTCGGATCTTCGATGAGCAGCCGGTCGCCGAACGCGGACACCGCGAGCTGGTCCTCGTACACCAAGCGCCGGTAGATGCGCGAGCTCTGCCCGTCCGACAGCACCTTGGCCGCGATGTGCAGCGGATACGCATCGGGGTGCCCGTCGTAGGTGATGTGGTGGGCCACGATCACCGCGGGCAGGGGCCAGTTCTCGGACTGCGTCAGCGTCACCCGGCGCTCCGAGGTCGGCAGCGGCTCGCGGGGGATGTCGCGCGGCACCGGGTGCTTCGCCTTCGGCACCCGCCCGAAGTACAGCTTGATGTGGGCGAGGGCCTGGGCGGCGTCGAAGTCGCCGACCAGCACCAGGGTCGCGTTCTCCGGCACGTAGTAGGTGTCGAAGAACGCCTGGACGTCCTCGACGGAGGCGGCTTCGAGATCCGCCATGCTGCCGATGACCGAGTGCTTGTACGGGTGCACCGTATAGGCGTGGTCGTACATGATCTCCGACAGCAGACCGAACGGGCTGTCCTCGTAGCGCCAGCGGCGCTCCTCCTGGACCACCTGCCGCTCCGCCTCGAACGTCTGCTCGTCAATCCGGAGCGTGGCCATCCGGTCCGCCTCCAGCCAGAGGACCAGCGGCAGATACGACGACGGAACCGTCTGGAGGAAGGTCGTGGTGTCCTCGGTCGTATAGGCGTTGCCGTCGCCCCCCACCCGGGAGATCAACGTGAGATGCGAGTCGGAGGCCACGTTCTGCGAGCCCTTGAACATCATGTGCTCGAACAGATGGGCGAACCCGGTGCGGCCGGGCCGTTCGTTCTTCGACCCGACGTGGTAGACCATCTGCAGGTGGACGATCGGCGTGGAATGGTCCTCGGAGAGGATCACCGTCAGGCCGTTGTCCAGGGTGTGCAGCTCGTAGTCGAGCTTCGTCGGCCGGACCGCGCCGTCGAGGGCGGGGGACACCGCGAGCAGGCCGGCCATGACCGCGAGGAGCATCCTGCCGGACGCAGGGGCGCCCGCGCCGGAGCCGGCGCGCCGCCGAGGTCGCCGCCGTGCAGGGAGAATCGTCTGAAGCATGGGCGAATTATGGCACAGCCGGGCCGGTTGACGAGGGGAAGGCGGACCGCGGCTGTCCAGTCAGCCCGACGCGAGAATAGGGTGAGCGCGACGCGGGTCGGCTCTATCCCGGCCCGCGACCGGTCATCCTCACCGCGTCCGTCACCGGCGTTTTCGCTTCCGTCGCGAGGCCCGGATTCCGACAGGCGCGCGCAATCGACTTCCACTGGCGCAGCCATGTCTGGCGCTGCCACTCGCAGCTACTTCAGCTTGAGCAGAGGATAGTCGGGAAACCGCGGAGTCAGCGTGCGGTTCGCGCAGTCGGCGATCAGGTCGAGCGCTTCGAGAACGATCTGACCGATCAGCGGTTTGCTCAGGGGGGGGCCGACCACGCAGTCGGTATTCATGGATCGGTTGCCGATCCGGACGGTCACCGGGCCCGCCAGCGGTCGTTCCTCTTTGCGTTCATCAGCGACTGTGACGACAACGGTGCGCTGTTTCTCCAGGCCGAGGCGCTCGACCAGGTTCCGGGGGAGGACCAGCATGACCGCCCCGGTATCGACCACGGCATCAACGTTCGATCTCCGGACCTGGGACTCCTGGCCGAAACCGCGCTCTGCAAGGACGCGGTCACCAGGGTTCTCCAGCTCGACTCTGGTGACAATCTCTCCCATGGGTGCTCCTCACAGCGGAAGCTGAGGCCATCGTATCACCGGCGTTTTTCGGATGCGGCTTGATCCTCGACCTCTTCCGGTTCCGGCCCGTCCGGCGGCCCGGCGTCTTCCCCGGCCGGCCGATCCCGCCGCTCGAGCTCGGCGCAGCGGCGCTCGAGGGCCGCGACCCGCTTGCGCAGGGCCGGCAATTGCGCGAACGAGCTCGCCGCCTTCCGCCAGGCGCGGTTCTCGATGGCGGGCAGGCCGGAGACGAACGACCCCGGCGGCACGCTGTTGGTGATGCCGGTCTGACCGGTCGCGCGGACGCCCTTCCCGATGGTGACGTGGCCGTTCACGCCCACTTGGCCGGCCAGCACGACGTCGTCTCCCACCACCGTGCTGCCGGCAATCCCCACCTGGGCCGCGAGCAGGGCGTTGCGGCCGATCTTGACGCCGTGCCCGACCTGGACCAAGTTGTCGATCTTCGCGCCGGCCGCGATGCGGGTCTCGCCGAGGGCGGGCCGGTCTATCGCCACCAGCGCTCCGATCTCGACGTCGTCCTCGATGACGAGTCCCCCGCACTGGGGGATCTTCTGGTGGGTCCCGTCCGGGCGGCGGGCGAAGCCGAAGCCGTCGCTGCCGATCACCGCGCCGTTCTGCACCACCACGCGGTCGCCGAGCACGACGCCCTCGCGCACCGCCGTCTGCGCGTGGATCACGCAGTCGGCGCCGATGGTCACTTTTGCCCCGATGGTCACGTGGGGATGGATGATCGTCCGCGGTCCGACGACGGCACCGGATCCGATCGACACGAAGGGGCCGACGGAGACGCCGTCGCCCAGCTTCGCGTCGTCTGCGATCTGGCTCGCCGGATCGATGCCGGGGGGCGGGGCGGGGGCGTCGGTGAACAGTTCGACGGCCCGGGCGAAGGCGAGGTAGGGCTCCGCTGCGCGCAGCATCGAACACGGCGCGGCCGGCGCGCCGTCGGCGAGAATCACCGCCGCCGCCCGCGTCGACCGCAACGCCGTGGTGTAGCGGGGGTTGGCGAAGAACGTGAGGTCGCCGGCTTCGGCCGTCTCGATGCCGGCGAGGCGCCGGATTTCGACCTCGCCGTCGCCCTCGAGACGGCAGTCGAGACGCTCCGCCAAGTCACGAAGCTTCAAACCGGGCGGAGTGTAACACGCGGCCGGGGGCACCGTGCGATCCTGCATTTCGCACACGAAGATGCCGTGTGGTCTCGCCGCCGGGTGGCCGCGGGCCAGCCTGCCCAGCCCCGCGCGAAGGCTCGGTGGACGAGGCGGGCCGCCGGTGGTAGCGGATCAGGCCTGCTTCCTGCGCTCGACGAACGCGGCCAAGTGCTCGAGGCGCAGTTCGCGCGAGAGCTCCCGCAGGCGGGGACGGCGCCGGTCGGCGGGGAGGGCCAGGGCCTCGCGCACCTCGTCTAGCACGGGGCTGACCCGCGCGGACCAGTCGACGCCGGACACGCCGCGGCGCGCGCCCCGGAACGCCAGCCAGTGTCCGGCCATCTTGGCGGCGAAGTACCACGAGATGAGGTTCGGTCCCGGGACGAAGAAGAACAGCGGTCCGAAGACCGCGGTGGCGAGCCCGTCGATGACCATCCAGAACCGGTGGTGGTCGCTTTGCCGCTGCAACCGGCCCCGCGCGATGGCGAGGGCCTGTTCGGCGTTCAGGTCCCCCGCGTGGACGAGCACGCCCTCCCGCACGTGGCGCATGTGCCACAGCAGCCGGTGCTGCGAGATCCAGGCGGCGAGGCCGCGCGTCAGCGCGGCCCGCATCCGCGCCGCCCAGCCGACCTCGTCCGCATCGGCGGCCTGCGCGGTCCGGCGGTCGCGGCGCGCCTCCTGCTCGGCCGCGAGCACCTCGCGGGCGCGCCGCAGCAGCTTCCCGGTGACGGCGCCGGGGGGATGGTCGGCGTCGTTCGGCTCGCAGTAGAGCTCGTAGCGGGTCCGGTCGATGGGTACCAGGAAGACGTTCATCCGGCTACCGGTGTAGGGCGGGCGGATCGGGCGGCCGAAGGGTGGCGGGGAAGGAGGAACACCGTCGGGAAGGGCAATCGCCGTCCGAGCCCAATGACGGGCGCCGGGAACCGCTTCGGGTCCCCGGCGCCGTAGAGCGACGCTTCCGGCTACCGCGCCAGCGGATCGGGACGAAGCTGGAAGTGCACGATCTTGCTCTTGGTCCCCTGGCCCCCCTCGGTGTGCCAGATGTAGTTCGAACCGTAGTTGGCCCACAGCCCGCGCCCCTTCCAGCCGGCGTCGGCATCGTCGATCCGGCCGTCGAGGCCGCGCGAGTAGAAGGCCATCGGGTACGGCACCCGCAGGACCACCCACTCGCCGGTGTCCGGATCGAGGGCGAGCAGCGAGTCCGACGTCGAGCCGTTGGCGATCGGGACGTTCTCGCCCATCCCCAGCGTGTTGTACTGGTCGACCCAACTGTAGTAGTGGAAGTCGGCGCCGACGCGTCCCTCCACGCCCTGCATCTGCGGGCCGGGCACCGGGTACAGGGTCCACCCCTCCGGGCAGTGCTGGCCGGTGGCGGTCGGGCCGTTGGTCACCGCGCACTTGCTGCGGTCGAAGCTCGCCATGTGGCTGCTTCCCGAGAGGGCGGCCCAGATGACCCCGTTGCGGTCGACGTCGATGCCGCGGGGGGCGAAGCCGGTCTCCATCGGATCGAGGTCGGGGTTCTCGATGGACGGCGGCTGATACATCTCGGCGATGCACGTCTCGGGCGGGTTGTCGCCGCGGTCGAGCCGGACGATGGAGCCGGGGAACGGCCCGGTCCGGGTGATCCAGACCGCGTGGTCGGTCGGGTTCGCGATGATGCCGTAGCCGAATCCGGCCACCCGGGTGTCGAGCGCGGGGTCGGGGTTCTCGCCCCGCGGCTCGTTCCACGGCCGGGTGATGACGCCGTCGCCGTTCGTGTCGAGCACCGTCGGGCACCAGCCCTGCGAGCCCTGCTCGTCGCCGGTCTCGTCGTACAAGCGGGTGTTCAGCCAGCCGACGACGTTGCCGTCGCCGCTGAACCAGAGGGTGTCGTCCTCATCCTCGCCGAACTGCAGGTGGTGGGTGCCGAAACAGGTGTCCACGAGGACGAACTGCTCGTCGCCCGAGGCCGACGGATCGTAGAACGACGCGTGCCGGCCGGCGCGCCCGACCGAGTAGTACTGCGCGTACTGGTTGTCCGAGCCGTCACGGCACCAGTCCGGGTTCTGGAACTGGCGCACGGTCGAGGTCATCCACACCCGGCCCTTGTGGTCGAGCATCGGGTTGTGGGGGTCGGACCGCTCGTGGGCGCCGACGCCCCAGAGCTCCTGGTCGCCCCAGTAGTAGGACGGCACCTGGACGTCGGGGAAGCGGGTCGGCATGGTCTCGGGGTCGGGGCGCACCGGAATCGTCACCTCGGTCGCGCTGTTCGCCACCGGGTCGACGAAGGTGATGGTGCCGTGTCCGGCCGAGACGCCGTACACCGGCCCGTTGCCGTTGATCTGCGGGTTGCGCTTGTCGGTGGCGATCTCGTCGTGGATGAAGGAGGTGTCCACCCCCCAGTCCCACAACGTCACGACCACGTTCTGCTCCATGCCGTCGGGCCGCGGCGGGGCGTCGGGTATCGCGCCGTCGGCGATGCGGTCGGTCCACTCGGCGAACATCCGCAGCGCCGGCTCGCGGCCGAACCGGTTCATGGCGTTGCTCATCTGGTTCCCGCGCTGGCCGGTCGTCACCCGGTGGTCCCAGGCGGCGACGGTCGAATCGAAGTCGTCGCGCTGCTGCACGACGCGGGTCGCGGTGTTCCCCAACTGGTGGCAGAGCTGGCAGCCCTGCTTCATGTTGTCCACCCAGTGCGACTGGGTGCGCATGTTGGGGTTGATGCCGTTCCCGCCGTTGCCGGTGCCCGGGAACTCGCCGGGGGCGGGCGGCTCGATCAGCGAGTACCAGTAGTTGCCGGGATAGTACTGGGCCGCGTCCCGCGGGGTCGGCGCGACGACCGCGGCGAGCTGCACGTCCTCCTGCCCCGGAGAGAGCCGGACCTTCTCGGAGTCGACGAGGCCGTAGCCGCGGACCCAGACGTCGTAGGCGGCGTCAGGCAGTTGCGGCAGCACGAAGTTGCCGTCGTCGTCGGTCACGACGATCTTGGCGAACTTGGTCTCGAGCTCGTCCGTCTCGGCGATGACCCAGACGCCCGCCTCGGCGCCGTTGCCGCTCGCCACGTTGCCGGCGATGACGCCGTCAGCCATCCCGGCTTGGCGCGCCGTCGCGGTTGCGCTCCAGGCGGCGATTCCGGCCACCAGCAGTCCGCCGAGCGCAAGCGACACGGGCCTGCGAAAATCGATACGCATATCTCTCTACCTCCCTGCCGTAGCCTGCTTCAAAAGCACACGAATGCTAAAGTAGACCCATCACTGTACCTTGAGGTCCGGGAAGGGGTCAACGCCCGCAACCCACGCTGACTGCGCGTGACGGCTCGCCCCCGATTCGAGGGGGCATCACCGTCTTGCCGGCCGGCCGGCGCCGCGTGAGACCTGCGATGCCGCACGTCGCCCGGGCGAAGCGGGACGGCGCCGGCTCCCCGGCTGCGGAGCCGTGGAGCATGGGACCATGACCAAGGCATCCCCGGAAGACGCGGCACCCGGCCGCGTGTCGCTCGCCGACTACGCCCGGGCCGTCGAAAGCGGCTGGACGAAGGACGAACTGATGCGGGCCATCCTGCACGAGCTGCCGCGCAGGCTTCGGCGGCTCCCGCCGGCGGAACGGGCGCGGATGCTGTCCGAACGACCGCCGGTGACGGCCACGCGCTGGGACGCCCTGATCGCCGCGACGGCGGAGCACATCGCCGAGCTGCACGGCCTGTCCCCGCCGGCGTGGACCGACGAACCCGCGCGGTTCGTCGATCTGCCCTGGGTACTGCCCGAGCCCCAATTCGACGAGATGCGGCACGACGCCATCTGGTTCGCGCCGGCCGCCTTCATCCGCCACGGCGTGCTGCCCGATCCGAGAGACCTCGATCGGCGCGGCGGCGAGCGGCATGACTGGGTCGCTTGACCGCGACCGGCTCGGCCGTCTGCTCGACGCGAGACTCCGTCGTGCGAACGTACGAGCCAGTCTGTACTTGGTCGGGGGCGCCGCGATGCTGCTGGCCTACGGCCGCACACAATCCACGTCGGACGTCGACGCCCGCATCGACGCCGCGCACGAGGAGGTGATCGCCGCCGTGGCCGACGTCGCGGCCGAGAATGGTCTCGAAGACGACTGGCTGAACCAGCAGGCTGCCGCCTGTATCCCCACGGAGGCGGATCGCCGCGCGCCGACGCTCTACAGCACACCGAATCTCGTGATAACCGGAGCGTCGGCTGAACACCTGCTGGCCATGAAGCTCGAGGCCGGCCGGCGGACCGACGTCGACGACATCCGGATGCTGCTCGACCGGCTCGGCATCGACGAGCCCGAGGAAGCCGCGGGAATCCACGCGCACCTGTTCGCTGCGTCGGCGCGAAGGGGACGGGTTGAGCGCCTGTTGTGGACCCTGCTGCGCCCGGAGCCGCCTGACGGGACGCGTTGACGACCCGGCGTCCCCCCGGTCGGAAGGAGCGATCGGGTTCTGCGGGCGATACGCTCCCCGGTGTCTCCCGATGCGGCCGATGCGTTCCGTGCGGCCTTGATCGGTTATGATATCGGGTCGTTCCGCACGCCGGCGCCCACCCCGGCTCGACAGCATACGCGCCGACTCCGGTGGCATCAGGCGGACCGTGAACGTCCGCGACGGGAGATGACTCTGCACGCGATTGCCGCCCGGCCGGCCGCCGTCGTACTCGTGACCGCGTTCGCGATCTTCGCGGGCGCCGGCGCGCTGACCGTCTTCGTCGCGCAGGGACCGGATGCGGCGGAGGCCGAACTCGCGCCGGAGACGTCCGGCGCGGCGGCGGACGGCGGTGCGCTGCTCGACCCGTCGGCGCAGCCGATCGCGTTCAGCCACGCGCACCACGTCACCGAGATCGGCATCGACTGCCAGTTCTGCCACGCCTATGCGCGGCGCGGTCCCGTCGCGGGCATCCCGTCGGTGCAGCGTTGCGCGGGGTGCCACCGGGTGGTTCTGAGCGAACAGCCGGAGATTCTGAAGGTCCTCGAGTACTGGGAGGACGAGGAGCCGATCCCGTGGGTCCGGGTGCACGACCTGCCCGACCACGTGCGCTTCACGCACAAGGCGCACCTCCGGGCCGGCGTCGCCTGCGGGACGTGCCACGGCGACGTGGCGCAGATGGAGGCCGCGGTGCAGGTCGAGTCGCTCAGCATGGGCTGGTGCGTGAGCTGCCACGAGGACCGGGGAGCGACCCGGGATTGCCTGGCATGCCACTACTGACCGGGGTGCCGCCGGACCGGGCGCGGCGGCGGGCGGCCCGCGGCATCCCGTGTCGGGCCGACGCCGGCAAGGCCGCAGGCATCGCCGGTGGGATGCGGCGGGGCGGCCTGTCCCGATACACGGATTTCATCCACTTGGACACCCCCCGCCGCGGGGCGCGTGGACTGCCGGGGGAAAGGCTGCAGTGACTGACCCTTCGTCACCGCTGGTCGATCGGGTCGGCCGCCGGACGTTCCTCAAAGTGCTGGGAAGCGCCGGCCCGGCGGCGGCGGTGAGCGCCTGCTCGCCGGTGCCGCCGGAGCGGATCATCCCGTTCGTGGTCCCCCCCGACGACGTTGTTTCCGGCGTCGCCGCTTGGTACGCGAGCGTCTGCGGGGAGTGCCCGGCCGGCTGCGGCATCCGCGTCCGCACCCGCGAGGGCCGGGCGGTCAAGGTGGAGGGCAATCCCGAGCATCCCGTCAACCGGGGCGGGCTGTGCATCCGGGGGCAGGCGGCGCTGCAGGGGCTCTACAACCCCGACCGGATCACCGGGCCGCACCGCCGCCGCGTCACCCACGAGGACACGGGTCGGAGCGTGCTCGAACCGGTCGCGTGGGACGAGGCGCAGCAGGTGCTGGTCGACCGGCTCCAGGCTCTCTACGAGGCCGGCCGGGGCGACCGGGTCGCCCTGATCACCCCCCCGCTGACGGGCGCCCTGGCGGGGCTGGTTTCCAACTGGTCGGCCGCCCTGGGGGCGCGGTGGGTCCGCTACGAGCCGTTCGGCTACGAGGCGATCCGCGCCGCCAACGAGCGGGTCTTCGGGCGCGCCGAGGTGCCCCACTTCGACTTTGCGCGGGCCGAGATGGTGATCTCGTTCGGGGCGGACTTCCTGGAGACGTTCGGCTCGCCGGTCGGGTTCGCCCGCGATCACGCGGGGGCGCGCCGGGTCCGGGACGGCCGCACGACGCGGTTCGTGCAGATCGAGCCCCGGCTCTCGGGGACCGGAACCGGCGCCGACGCATGGCATGCCGTCGCCCCCCAGACGGAGGGGCTGGTGGCCGCGGCCATGGTGCAGGTCATCGTGAGCGAGCAGCGGGCGCAGGGCGTGCCGCCGGACGAGGCGGCGCGCATCGCCGAGCTGGTCGGCGGCGTGACCCCCGAGGCGGCGAGCGGCGCCAGCGGTCTCTCCGCCGATCGCATCCGCGACCTCGCGCGGGCGTTCTCGGACCCGGCCCTCGGCCCCGGCCGGACCCTCGCGGTGGGGGGTGGGGTGGGGGTGTCCGGGGCGAACGCGACCGCGGCGCACGTCGCCGTCACCCTGTTGAACCACGTCGCCGGCAACGTCGGGTCGACGGTCGACTTCGGCGCGGCGTCGACCGTCGACGCGGCGACCTACGCGGACATGCAGGGGCTGGCCGGCGCCATGCGGGCCGGCGAGATCGAGCTGGCCGTCGTCCACGACGTCAACCCGGTGTTCGCGATGCCGGGCGCGGCGGATTTCCGGGGGGCGCTGGCCGGGGTGCCGTTCGTGGCCGCCCTGTCGAGCCTGCCGGACGAGACCACCGCGCTGGCCGACCTGCTGCTGCCGGTGCACACCCCGCTCGAGTCGTGGGGCGACAGCCATCCGCGGCGCGGGGTCTGGGGGCTGATGCAGCCGACGATGCGGCCGGTGTTCGACACCCGGCACGTCGGCGACCTGCTGATCGACGTGGCGCGCGCGCTGGGCGGCGGCATGACCGGCTACCTGCCCCGGCGCGGCGGCTTTTACCGCTACCTGCGCGAGGCGTGGGAAGCGATGCAGCCGGTTCCCGAGCCCGCCGTTCCGGCGGCGCCGGCGGCCGCCCCGGGCGCGCCGGCCGCCGATGACGCCGCGCCGCCGGAGCCGCCCGACTTCGAGACGTGGTGGGCCGACGCCCTCCGCCGCGGCGGGGTCACGCTGCCCGCCGCCCCCGTCGAGACCGCCCTGCGCCCCGGCGTTTTCGATGCGGACCTGGCGGCCGAGCTCGGCGCCCCCGCGCCCCGGCGGCAGCTCAGCTTGGTGGCGTATCCGTCGCTGCACTTCTTCGACGGCCGCGGCGCGAACCGCCCGTGGCTGCAGGAGATCCCCGACCCCCTGCTCAAGACCACGTGGGGCGCCGGGGTCGAGATGACCCCGGACGCCGCGCGGGCCCTCGGGGCCGAGGAAGGCCAGCTCGTCACCATCGCATCGGACCACGGGCAGGTCGAGGCGAGCGTCATCGTCAACCCCCATCTCGCCGAGGGGGTCGTGGCCATCGCCATCGGCCAGGGGCACACCGACTTCGGACGCTACGCGACGGGCCGCGGCGTGAACCCGATGGCCCTGCTCGACCCCGCCCCGGAGCCGTCGGGCGGGGTCCGCTGGGTGGGGACCGGCGTCGACGTCACCCCGCGCGCGCTGTCGCGGCCCATCCCGCGGCTGCAGCGGACCTTCGACCAGGAGGGACGGGACCTCGCGCAGGCGGTGTCGCTGGCCGCGCTGGCCGCCGGCGACGTCCATCCCGAGGAGCACCACTTCAGCTTGTATCCCGAGCACGAGCACCCCGAGCACCGCTGGGGGATGGCCATCGACCTCGACGCGTGCAACGGGTGCAACGCTTGCGTGGCCGCCTGCTACGCCGAGAACAACGTGCCGGTGATGGGCCCCGACCTCATGCGCCGCGGCCGCACCATGTCGTGGCTGCGCATCGAGCGGTTCGACGAGCCGCGGCCCGGCGGCGGCGACGACGTCCGCTTCCTCCCGATGCTCTGCCAGCACTGCGACCACGCGCCGTGCGAGACCGTCTGCCCCGTGTTCGCGACGTATCACACCGAGGAGGGGCTGAACGCGCAGATCTACAACCGCTGCGTGGGCACCCGCTACTGCTCGAACAACTGCCCCTACAAGGTGCGGCGGTTCAACTGGTTCATGCCGGAGTTCGAGGCCCCGCTCCACCTGCAGCTCAACCCCGACGTCACCGGGCGCAGCGACGGGGTCATGGAGAAGTGCACGTTCTGCGTCCAGCGCATTCAGGACGGCAAGGAGCGGGCCCGCGACGAGGACCGCCCGGTGCGGGACGGCGACGTCTCGCCGGCCTGCGCCCAGAGCTGCCCGTCCCAGGCCATCGTCTTCGGCGACCTGAACGACCCCTCCTCCCGCGTGGCCCGGCTGTCCGCGGACGCGCGCGCGTATCACGCGCTGAACGCGTTCAACACCCGGCCCGCCGTCACCTACCTGAAGAAGGTGAACCGCGACGCGTGACCCCGCCGCCATGAGCTTCGCGAAGATCAACGACGACATCCTGCAGACGCTCCGGCCCCCCGGGGCGCTCTACTACGTCGGGGTGGCGCTGGCCCTCTCGGCCCTCGCGGTGGGGGCCGCGGCGTTCCTGCACCAGGCTCGGACGGGTCTCGGGGTCGCCGGCTACGAGCACCCGATCCTCTGGGGCGTCTACATCACCGACTTCGTGTTCTGGGTCGGCATCGCCCACTCGGGGACCCTCATCTCGGCCGTGCTGTTCCTCTTCCGGGCGAAGTGGCGCACGGCGGTGGCGCGGGCGTCGGAGGCGATGACGGTGTTCGCGGTGATGACGGCGGGGCTCTTCCCCATCATCCACATCGGCCGCCCGTGGTTCTTCTACTGGCTGATCCCGTATCCGAACGAGCGGGACCTGTGGGTGAACTTCCGCTCGCCGCTGATCTGGGACGTGTTCGCCATCACCACCTATCTCACGGTCAGCGCGATGTTCCTCTATCTGGGGCTGATGCCCGACATCGCGGCCGCCCGCGACCGGGTGAAGGACTGGCGCCGCCCGATCTACCGCTTCCTCTCGTTCGGCTGGCTGGGCACCGACCGGCAGTGGCGCCACTACACCGCGCTCTACGGCTTCTTCGCGGCCCTCGCGACGCCGCTCGTCATCTCGGTCCACAGCGTCGTGTCGTGGGACTTCGCGATGTCCATCCTGCCGGGCTGGCACAGCACCATCTTCGCGCCCTACTTCGTGGCCGGGGCCATCTTCTCGGGGCTCGCGATGGTCATCACGCTGCTCGTGCCGATGCGCCGCATCTTCCGGCTCGAGCACTACATCACCGTGCATCACTTCGAGAACCTCGCGAAGCTGATGCTGACGACGTCGCTCATCGTCGGCTACGCGTACCTGACCGAGTTCTTCATCGCCTGGTACAGCGGCAGCCCGTTCGAGCAGGGCACGTTCTTCGACCGCATGTTCGGCCAGTACCGGACCTACAGTTGGATGATGTTCTCGTGCAACGTCATCATCCCCCTGGTGTTGTTCTCGAAGGCGGTGAGGACCAATCTGAAGGCGCTGTTCGTGATTTCGATATTCGTCAACATCGGCATGTGGCTGGAGCGCTACGTGATCATCGTCACGTCGCTCTCGCACGACTTCGACCCCGCCAACTGGGCCGGCGTGTACCAGCCGACATGGGTCGAGGCGGCGATCACCGTCGGATCGTTCGGGCTGTTCTTCACGCTGTTCCTGCTCTTCGTGAAGAACTTCCCGGCGGTGTCGATCACCGAGATGAAGGAAACGATGGACCGGTCGGCGGAGGCCGACCCGGCCAGCGCCTGGCCCGAACCGGTGTAGGAATCCGCGCCGCGGAACGGCGCCGCCGCCTTGCTCGCAGGAGGCGCCGCCGCATGGCGGGTGGGTCGGGCGGCCGTCGGAGGCGCCGGCGCGGCCGTGCGGCCGCGTTGGGGGGTTTTCGCCGGCGCGGAACGCCTGCGGCGGCGATTTCGGGTTCAGTGAACGCGGGTGACGACGCGCATGGAGATACTCGGCATTTTCGATCGGGGCAAGACGGCGGCGGCCGCGGCGCGGGAGATCCTCGAGGCGGAGCTCGGCGACGTCGTCGCCTACTCGCCGGTCCCCGACCATGCGCTCGACCAGGCCCTGCACGTCTCCGTGAGTCCGGTGCGGCTGTTCGTCCTGATCGGGGGGCTGCTCGGCTGCGCGGCCGGCTTCGCGTTCCCGATCTACACCGTGCTCGACTGGCCGATGATCACCGGCGGCAAGCCGCTGATCTCGATTCCCCCGTTCGTGGTCATCGCCTTCGAGATGACGATCCTGCTGGGCGCGATCGGCGGGATGATCGGCTTCCTCGTGCTGTCGGGCCTGCCGCGCCTGTTCGGCGGGCCGGCCCCGGACCCCCGCTTCACCAACGACAGGACCGGCATCGCGGTGACCTGCGCCCGCGGCCGCGCGGCGGCGGTTCGGACCTGTCTGGAACGCCACGACGCCGTGGAGATCCGAGGATGACCATGCCCGCCCCCGCCCGCCGACTCCGGCTCCCGCGGAGGCCGCAGGCCCGCGGCGCCCTCGTGGCCGTCCTCGCCGCCGCCGGCGGGGCGATCGCCGTGGCCCAGCCGGCGTTCATGCGCAACATGCACACCGGCCCGGTCGTGCTGCCCCAGGTCGACCCGAGGGCGCCGGTCGAGGACACGATCGCGGTGGACGGCCAACAGCCGCGCGACCGCATCGAGTCGCGCGACCTCCCCAACCCGACGCCCGACACCCCCGCCGTCCTCGCGGAGGGCGAATGGCTGTACGACGTGTACTGCGCGATGTGCCACGGCCCGGCGGGGCTGGGCGACGGGCAGATCGCCGGGCACTTCCGGCGCATGCCGAACCTCGCCCTGCCGCACGTCCAGAACTACACCGACGGCTGGATCTACAGCATCATCGGCGACGGCGGGTTCAACATGCCGCCGTTCGCCCATTCCATGAGCGTCGACGAGCGCTGGGCCCTGGTGCGCCACGTCAAGACGTTCACCCGACCGGACACGCCCTAGCTGGGGAAGTCTGCGCCGTGGCACGATCTTGAACACGAGTATACTCCGTATAGTAGTCGTAGACCTTCAACTCCACTATATGTAGGGGCTGAAATATCCTGCGGTGCAGACTCCCAGCCGATGATTGCGACCGGAACCCCGATCCTCCCGGACGGCACCCCCCGCCTCTGTCTCCTCGCGGGGTTGCTCGGCGCCTTGGCGTTTCTGTACGGGCTCTTCCTCGGGGACCCCGTTCGGGCGTGGCAGTCGCTGCTGGTCAGCTTCCTCGTCTTCGGGGGACTGGCCCAGGCGGGGGTGGTCATCTCGGCCATCATGCAGGTGACCTCGTCGCGCTGGGGCCGGGCCCTGAAACGGCTGGCCGAGGCCACCGCCGCCTTCTTCCCGATCTCGTTCGGGTTGCTGCTGATCCTGCTCGTGGGGGTCGCCGGCTGGGCCCCCTGGGTCCACGAGCCGGTCGAGGCCAAGGCCGCCTGGCTCAACGTCCCGTTCTTCGTGACCCGGCAGCTCGCCGGTTTCCTGCTGCTGACCGGTCTCAGCCTGCTCTACGTGTATCGATCCCTGCGGCCGGACATCGGCCTGCTCCACCAGTCCGGCGAGCATCCGGCCACCGGGTTCACCCGCCGCCTGATCGCCGGATGGCGCGGGATCCATCACGAGCGCGAGGCGGCGCAGCGGGCGCAGAGCCGCCTCGCCCCGGCGGTGCTCATCGCCTACTGCTGGGTGTTCACGCTGGTCGCATTCGATTTCTTCATGTCGCTCGACCCGCACTGGTTCTCGACCCTCGCGGGCGGGTACTACTTCATCGGCAATCTGTTCCTGGGACTGGCCTTTCTGGCCGTGGTCTCGGTGTGGGTGCGGGAACGGCTGCAGTTGTCGCAGTACATCGGTTCCCATCAACTGCACGACACCGGCAAGCTCCTGTTCGGGTTCTGCATTCTGTGGGCGTACCTGTTCTGGTCGCAGTATCTCGTGATCTGGTACGGCGATCTGGCCGAGGAAACCGAGTTCATCTACCATCGAATGCACGGCGCGTGGGGGCCGGTGGCGTGGACGGTGTTCGCCCTGGCGTTCGCGATTCCGTTCGTCGTGCTGCTGAGCCGGGCCGTGAAGTCGAGCCCGCGCGGGTTGACCATGATCGCCCTGGTGGCATTCGCGGGCATGTGGCTCGAACGCTTCCTGCTGGTCTCGCCGTCGTTGTGGCGCGGCGGGGGCGTGCCCCTGGGCCCCGTCGAGGTGCTCGTCGGGGCGGGGGTGGCGGGGCTGTTCATCTCGTCGTACGCGGCGTTTCTCGAGATCTTCCCGGTGCTGCCGCTGGCCGACCCCCGTCTGGAGCCGGCGTCGGCCCATCCCCACGCCCACGATCTCCATGGCGAGTGAGTCGGGGGAATCACCCCTGACGTGATCGGTCGCGGCCGCGCGGACAGCTCTCGATGGCCAGGTATCCCCATCAGTACATCGCCGAGCCCGATCCGGGGGCGGCGCCGCTGTCGGAGGAGTGGCGGGTGCGGCGGCGGTTCCGGCGCCGCCTGCGGCTGCTGGGTATTCCCGCCGACCTCTCCGGCTGGAGCGTGCTCGACATCGGGGCGTGGCACGGGTACTTCTCGTTCGAGTGCGAGCGGCGCGGGGCCGACCGGGTGCTGGCCGTCGACCGGTTCGCCTGGGACCGCTACGGCATGGACGACTTCCTCGCGGCCCGCGACCGCCTCGGCTCGCGTGTCGAGTACGAGCGCCTCGACGTTCACGACCTCGACCCCGCCCGCCTCGGCCAGTTCGATCTGGTGCTGTTGCTCGGCGTGTTCTACCATTTGCGCAATCCGTTGGCGGCGTTGGAGCGGATCGCCCCCGTGACCCGGCGTCTGCTGATCTGCGAGACGCACGTCCTGCTGCCGTTCATCCACGAACGGTATCCCTTGGTGCCGTTCTTTCCCGGCGATGAGCGGACCGATGAGCAGACGCATGATCTGTGCGGCATCCCCACGATGACCGCATTGACGGAGATGCTGTGTTCCGCCGGGTACGGCTCGGTGGACGTCGCCTACCGGCCGTCGTTCCGCTACTGGAAGAAGCTGCTGGCCCTGCTGACGAACCGCCCCCAGTCGGGGCGGGGCATCGTGCACGCGAGACCCGGGCCACCCGATAACCCTCCACCGTCCGCAGTCTGAAGGAGACAGTCACCCATGAGCATCGCGGTCATCGGAATGGGGACCATGGGCGCCCCGATGGCGAGAAACCTGTTGAAGGCCGGCCACCGCGTCGTGGTGCACAACCGGACGCGCGAGCGCGAGGAGCCGCTCGTGGCCGAGGGCGCCAGCCGCGCCGGGAGCCCCGCCGAGGCGGCCCGCGCCGCCGACGTCGTGCTCACCTGCGTCTCGGACACGCCCGACGTCGAGCGGGTGCTGCTCGATCCGGACATCGGGGCCATCGGCGGCCTGCGCGCGGGGGGGCTGGTCATCGACTGCTCGTCGATTTCCCCCGCCGCCACCCGCGACATCGCCGCCCGGTTCCGCGGGAAGGGCATCGGCTACGTCGACGCGCCGGTGTCCGGCGGCTCGGAGGGGGCCGTGAAGGGCACCCTCGCCATCATGTGCGGCGGCAGCGAGGCCGACTTCGAGCGGGCGAAACCGGTGCTCGAGGTCCTCGGCGCCCGGATCACCCGCATCGGCGACGTCGGGGCGGGACAGATCGCGAAGGTCGCCAACCAAGTGGTCATCGCCGGCACTTTTCTCGCCCTCGGCGAGGCCCTGACCCTCGCCCACCGCGCCGGTGCCGACCCCGAGAAGGTCGTCGAGGCGATCGGCGGCGGCGTGGCCGGGTCCTGGATTCTCCAGAACCGGTCCGGCAACATGCTGAACGACACCTATCCCCTCGGCTTCCGGACCCGCCTGCACCGCAAGGACCTCGGCATCGCCCTCGAGACCGCCCGCACGTTCGAGGTCCCCGCGCACGTCGCCAGCCTCGTCGCCACCCTCGAGGACGGCCTCATCGCCCAGGGCTACGGGGACGAGGACATGTCGAACCTCGCGCGCTGCGTGCGGCAGGGGGCCGGCGTCCCCGCAGGTCCCATGAAGGGGTAGGCGTGGCGTGGCGGCCCGCCGGTGGTACGCGGCCGGGGGAACAACGCGCGCTGCGTTCCAGGGCTACGGGGACGAGGACATGTCGAATCTCGCGCGCTGCGTGCGGCAGGGGGCCGGCGTCCCCGCAGGTCCCATGAAGGGGTAGGCGTGGCGTGGAGTGGCGGCCTGCCGGTGGTACGCGGCCGGGGAACAACGACGTCAGGCGGGATGAGGTTCCCGTCGAAGGCGGCGCGGACTTGTCGACCGGCCGGCTTGGCCGGGGCGGCGGCGCCGTCTGGCGGCTGGCAGGCCGGGGCGGCGCAACGCGGCGAGCGGGCCGCAGGCGGCGATTGACGAGGCTGGCATGAGCAAGAAGGTGTATCCCGGCTCCACGGAGGCCCTCGACGGCCTCCTTCACGACGGCATCACGCTGATGGTCGGCGGGTTCGGGCTGTGCGGCGTGCCCCAGAGCCTGGTGCTGGCGCTGCGCGACTCGGGCGTGAAACGCCTGACGTGCATCAGCAACAACGCCGGGGTCGACGGCGCCGGGCTGGGCCTGCTGCTCGAGACCCGGCAGATCGACAAGATGATCGCGAGCTACGTCGGCGAGAACAAGCTCTTCGAGCGGCAGTTCCTCGACGGCATCCTCGAGGTCGAGCTGAACCCGCAGGGCACCATGGCCGAGCGCATGCGGGCCGGCGGCGCCGGCATCGCCGCCTTCTTCACCCCCACCGGCTACGGCACCCCCCTCACCGAGGGCAAGGAGACCCGCCAGTTCGACGGCCGCTGGTACGTGCTCGAGACCGCCCTCCACGCCGACGTCTCCCTCGTCAAGGCGTGGAAGGCCGACGAGGAGGGCAACCTCGTCTACTGGATGACGGCCCGGAACTTCAACCCGCCGATGGCCGAAGCCGGCCGGGTCACGGTGGCCGAGGTCGAGGAGATCGTCCCGGCCGGCGCCATCGACCCCCACCTGGTCCACACCCCCGGCATCTATGTGGACCGCGTCGTCGTCGGCGAGCACCGGGAGAAGGTGATCGAGCGCAGGAAGACCCGCCCGAGGGCGTGACGGCGCTGAGCAACGGCGCCCCCGCGCGCACGTTCACCGAGCGTCTGTCGCGGTTCGCCGGAGGCGCCGCCTATCCGCCCGCGGCGAAGTCCCCGCTGCCTGCGAGCGGCGATCGACACGCCGCCGCCGCTGGCCGACGCCGAGCGCTTCGGCAAGCACTTGGCCAACGAGTTCCCGGCGGTGTTTTTTCCTCTTGCGCGTCCCGCCGATCGACGCCACCAACCGGCGCGCCGAGCAGTCCATCCGTCGCGCGGTGCCCACCCCTCCGTCGCGGGGGCGCAAGGATGTCGGTCAGGTGGTGCTCGGTCCGCTGCGCGATCGTCCGGGACGGCGGCAGTCGACACGGGCCAAGAGCGCGATCGGATCTTCCCCGATTGCCGCGGACTTGACGTTCCGCCCGTCTCCCATCAAAATTGTTGGCAACGGAATTGTTGGGAGATGCCATGGCAGGGTTGAAGAAGGCGGGGGCGAACTGGGTCGACGGGGAGCGCTTCTTCGACCGGCAGGCTGAGCTCGACGTGCTCTCGGACCGGGTACGCAACGGAACCCACACGCTGCTGACCGCGCAGCGACGCATGGGCAAGACGAGTCTGGTGCGGGAGTTGCTGCGGCGCCTGACGGACGAGGGGCACTTCCAGACGGTGTTCGTCGATCTGGAAGATGCCCGCACGGCGGCGGACGCGGTTGCCGAAATTGCCGTTCAGTCGCGGCCTGCGCAGCACGCATGGCGCCGGATCAAGGCCGGGTTCGCCAACGCCTTGCGTGGGGTTGGCGAGCGGGTCGATACGGTGGCCGTCGCCGACGTGCGCGTGAAACTGCGGGCCGGCATCGACGCGGGAAACTGGCGGCAGAAGGGCGACGAGGTCTGGGCCGCTCTGGCGGAGAACGATCAGCCGGTCGTGCTGGCGATCGACGAGTTGCCGATCCTCGTCAACCGGATGCTCAAGGACGACGATTACCGCATCACGCGGGAGGGGAGGCAAGCCGTCGATGAACTCCTGAGCTGGTTGCGGCGGAACGGCCAGGAACACCGGGGACGGATATGCCTGATCGTCTCCGGCAGCGTGGGCCTCGAGCCGATCCTGCGGCAGGCGGAACTCAGCGCCCACGCGAACATCTTCTCACCCCTCGATCTGAAGCCGTGGGACGAGCAGACGGCGCTGCTCTGTCTCGCCGCGCTCGCCGAAGGCTGCGGCCTCGACCTGCCCCCCGCCGCCCGCCAGGCGATGTGCCGCCGGCTGCGGTGCCTGGTGCCGCACCATGTGCAGCGCTTCTTCGACAGTCTGGACGAGCACTTGCGTCTGAAGGGCCGCCGACGCGCAACGGTCGAAGACGTCGAGCGCGTCTACACCGAAGAGATGCTCGGCGTGCGTGGACAGATGGATCTGGACCACTACGAGAGCCGGCTGAAGCTGGTCCTCGGACCGGAAGGCTATCGTGTCGCGCTCGACCTGCTGACCGAAGCGGCGATGAGCGACGGCATGCTGCGGCGCGAAGCCATCGACGGGTTCCGCGACTACTTCCGCGTCCGGGCGGAGGGTACCCGGGTCCCAATCGGCGACGTGCTGCGCGTGCTGGAGCACGACGGCTACCTGGAGGCGCGGGAAGACGGCTACCGCTTCGTGTCGGGTCTGCTGCATGCCTGGTGGCGCGCCCGTCACGGACAGTTTTTCGTTCCCGTCGGCCAGCGTGCGGCGCGGTCTGGAGCCTAACGCGATGGCCGCCCCTATCCGCAAGTACAACCCGGGTTTTCTCACCGACGACGAGCTCGTGGCGTCGTTCTGCGTGCGAACGGCGGAGTTCGATCTGCTCATCGAGACCCTGCGCGGGTGCACCGAAGCCTCGAATCCGCACCAGATCGTGATCGGGCCGCGAGGCAGCGGAAAGACGAGCCTGCTCCTCCGCGTTGCGGCCGAGGCGCGCCGGGACGCCGCGCTGGCGGCGTGCTGCTTCCCGGTCGTCTTCGCCGAGGAGAGCTACGAGGTCGCCACCGCGGGAGAGTTCTGGTTGGAGTGCCTGACCCACCTGGCCGCCCAGGCGGCGCCGTATCAGGAAGGCGACCCCGACCTCGATCGCACCGTCAGCGAGCTGCGCGCCATCCGGGACGACCGCGTTCTGGGCGACCGTTGTCTCGGGGCGCTGCTGGATTTCGCAGACCGGCGCCACAAACGGATCCTGCTGCTCGTCGAGAACCTGAACATGCTGTTCAGGGATATGGCCGACGAGGAAGCGGGGTGGCGGCTGCGAAAGGTCCTGCAGACCGAGCCGCGAATCATCCTGTTCGCGAGCGCAACCAGCCGGTTCGACGAGATCGACCGCCCGGACCACGCGCTGTACGAGCTCTTCCGAGTCCGCACGCTGCGCCCGCTCGACACGGACCAATGCGCCGTGCTTTGGGAATCGGTGGCCGGCCGCCCCGCCGCGCGCGAAACGGTGCGTTCGCTGGAGATCCTCACGGGTGGCAGTCCGCGGTTGCTAGCGATCGTCGCCCGCTTCGGCGCCGGGCGGTCCTTCCGGGAGCTGATGGCCGATCTGCTCGATCTGGTCGACGATCACACGGAGTACTTCAAGAGCCACCTCGAAGCGCTCCCGGCGCAGGAACGTCGTGTCTATCTTGCGCTCGCGGCGCTGTGGAAGCCCGCCACCGCGCGGGAGATCGCGGAGCACGCCCGGCTCGAACCCAGCCAGTGCAGCGCCCAGCTCGCGCGCCTCGGGGATCGCGGCGTGGTCCAGGTGGCGGGCGGCAGCGCCAGACGCAAGCAGTACTACCTGACCGAGCGCCTGTACAACATCTACTACCTGCTGCGCCGTCGGCGTGGACCGGACCGCCTCGTCGAAGCCCTCGTTCGCTTCATGGCGTCGTTCTATTCGCTGCCGGAGTTGATGGACGTCGGCGCTCGCATGGCCAGCGAGATGGGTCGCCTGGACGCGCAGGCGCAGTCGATGTGCCGGACCGCACTTGGACGGCTGATGGAATTGCCGGCTCTGGCCGGCGTCGGCGCCGAGTTGGCGGCGACGATGCCCGCGGATCGCCGGCCGGTCGAACCGGCCGCGCGGGCAGCCAGGGAGCTCTTCGAGACGAAGATCACGCTGCTCAATTCGGAACGGCCTGATGAGGATACGCTGGCGGCGTGCGAGGAAATGGTGCTTCGGTTCGGAGAGATCGAGGCTCCCGCCGTTCAGGCGTGGGTCGCGAAGGCCCTCGTCAACAAGGGGGTCGTACTGCAGCGGTTGAATCAGCCGCGGGCCGCCGTAGCCGCATGGGACGACTTGGCGGCCCGCTTCGGAGACGAGCCGGTGCCGCCTGCTCTTGTGGAACCGGTCGCGGGAGCCCTCGTCATGAAAGGAGGACTGCTTGCTGAAGGGAACCAACTGCAGGACGCGCTGGCTGTCCTTGATGAGGTGGTCCGACGCTTCGGGGGGAACCCGGCGCCGGTTCTTCTCGATCATGTCGCCACGGCGCTCGGCAACAAGGGAGTCGTACTCCTGCGGTTGAACTTGGTGAAGGATGCGTTGGACGTCTGGGGCGAGGTGGAACGTCGTTTCTCGGCAAGCGATCGTCTGGTCGTCGTCGAGCAGGTGGCAAGAGCCCTCGTCAACAAGGGGACCGCACTGAGCCAACTGGATAGACGTCGGGAGGCGTTGGCGGTATGGGACATTTTCCTTCGTCGCTTCGGGGAGAGCGCAACGCCGGTTCTTCGGGGAATAGTTGCCGTGGCCCTCTTCAACAAGGGCGTCACGTTGTCCAGATCTGGCCGGTCCGAGAGCGCGCTGGCTGTCTTTGATGAAGTGGTACGTCGCTTCGGGGAGAGCGCAACGCCGGCTTTTCAGGAACAGGTCGCGGCGGCGCTCGTTGTCAAAGGAGACACCTTCGGTGACCTGCAGCGGCCGGACGACGCGTTGGCCGCCTATGATGATGTTGTGCATCGCTTCGGGGAGAGCGCAACGCCGGCTCTTCAAGAACTTGTCGCGACGGCGCTCGTCAACAAAGGAGGCGCCTACCTTGGATTGCAGCGACCGGACGACGCGCTGGCAGCGTACGATGATGTAGTGCGTCGCTTTGAGGAAAGCGCAGCGCTAGCTCTTCAGGAACTTGTCGCGATGGCGCTTCTCGCCAAGGGCGACACCTTCGGTGCTTTGCAACGGCCAGATGATGCACTGGCAGCGTACGACGAAGTGGTGCGCCGCTTCGAGGAGAGCGCAACGCCGGCTCTTCAGAAAAAGGTCGCGATGGCGCTTCTCGCCAAGGGCGCCGGCTTTCGTGCATTGAAGCGGCTGGATGATGCGCTGGCAGCTTGGGACCAAGTCGTGCGCCGCTTCGGAACGAGTCGGGCGCCGGACTTGGTTGAAGCCGTCGCACTGGCCCTCGGCGGAAGGGCGCATCTGGAGCTCAAACGCCGGCAGTTCAAGGCAGCCATCGAGACCGCTGGCCGGTTGCTCGATCGGTGCGGCCCCGAGTCGCGGGAGCACCGCTTGCGAGGTCATCTGATTCGGGCCAAGGCGTTTCTGGCGGAAGGGGAACGATCGGCGTGCGAGCACGACATCGGGTCGATTCTTGAGCTCCTTCCAAAACCGGGCTCGCTGCCCGGGGAGGTTGTCGACGCCCTTATCGACTTCAGCGTCGAGCTTGGGCCGGAGCGTATGCGCGAGCTGATCGTGGGGTCGCGTTCTGCCGCGCTGTTGCCGCCTCTCCTGGCGGCGTTGGAACAGGAACTAGGACTCAAGCCGCAGGTGCCGCGGGAGGTCGAGGAGGTTGCCCGGGACATTCGTGAAAAACTGGCGCGACGCCGCACGTTGCGGAGAGCCGCGCAGACTGCGTAGGGTGTTTCGGGAATCGATTCCTCGACACTGACGCGTATTACGATGACGCCGCCCCCTTGATTCGGTCCGATTACACCCGCCGCCGGTTGCTTTTATGCGATGCTGGTGTCCTGATGTTCCCTGAGAATGCTGCGAAGATGTCGCTTGAGCGCAGTCTCGACCTCGGGTTTTCCCCTTATCGAATCGTCGTAGAAGATGACTCGGTGCCCGCTGATGTCGAAAGGCAGCGTGCCGTTACGACGCGCGAGAAGCACCGTCGGCGTGTTTCGAGCGTGCGCGTACCCAAGCTCGTAGAAGACGTTGGCGTTTGCCGGGGTGATCTCCGCGATGATCACGTCCGACTCCACAAGCCCGGATATGATGTCCTGCAAGATCAGTCCCGGGCGGAACACGTCATCGGCTCGATACGGTTCGAGTTCCAGATCCTCGCAGACGGGACGGATGACCTCGGCGTACAGGCTGTCGAAGGGTTCCGTGAATTCCATGACGACGAAGGCTCTGGGCCGACCTACGGCCGACCAGATGACGTTCTCGAACGTGACCGGTCCCGCCCCCCAGGCGAACAGTCCGGCCTGATAGCCCTCGAGGGGGTGGGGCAGGTGCCGGTCGAGGAGGTCAATCCCGTCCACCCCGAGCCGCAGCCTCTGGCCTCCGATTTCCACTTGGACGTCGTACGCCGTTGAACCGCCGAGCTGGGACACGTGTCCCTCGTGCGCTATTGCCTGCCAGCGGCGTCCGGGCACATGTTCGTCGATCACGTAGGCACGGCCGTAGCCTCCCAATCCCGCCGAGTAGTAGCCGCCCGTGACGGTGTTGTACCCAAGCAGCAGGCGCCCGGCGTCCTCGGCGGGATTACGCAGCCGGATACTCGCTGACATGCGGCCGTTTCGCAGTCGTCTGGAAGACAGCGCCACACCAACTGGTTGAGAGGCGTCTTCCGGTCCCGTGTACTCGACGCCCGATTCCGGAAACGACCACGTTCCCGAGATGGCGGCCCACGTGAGGCGGTTGCCGTTCGACATCGTTGTCCGCTCCAGCCATCGTTCGCGATCGCGGGGGAACGCCGAAATTCCAGATCCCGGCGGCCACAAGATGTTGTGGTCACGGGGGCGCGATCAGCCCTACAGCTTCGGGCGTGTGCCCGCTGTCGTCAAGGCGCGCCGCTCGCGTCGTGGTCGGATTCGGCCGCAGGCCGGGGGATCAGTGCTCGGAAATCGGCTCTGAGTTCTGAGATGCTGGCGTTGATCTGAACGTGCGCAGCGTCGTTCCGCCGGGTGGCGTCTTCGAAACGGCGGTTCACGTCGTCGAAACGGTGGTTCACGTCGTCGAAACGGCGGTTCACGTCGTCGAAACGGCGGTTCACGTCGTCGAAACGGCGGTTCATGGTGGTGGTGAAGTGGATCATCAGTCCCGCGAGGGCGATTCCGACGGTTGCGATGGCGGTGGTTTCTGGGGTCATCGCGGTGTTCCGATGCGCATGGCCGTTCGAATATGCACGTTCCGTTCCGTGTGTTCGGCCGCGTGTCCGCCCGATGGCGGGGCAACCGCGGCGCGGCCGCCCGTTCCCGCGAACGACTCGTCACACGGCGCCGCCGGCTCGCGGCATGACGCGGTAGTGCAGGGGCGGGTCGTTCTGCGCCGCCTCCTCCAGCGCTGCGGCCACCAAGTGGTGGTGGGGAGAGAGCTCGCAGATGGGGTCGGTGGCGGTGACGTCGCCGGTCATCAGGAACGCCTGGCACCGGCAGCCGCCGAAGTCGATCTCGCGGCGGTCGCAGCTCCGGCAGGGCTCGGGCATCCAGCCGGTGCCGCGGAACCGCTGGAAGATCGGAGCCCGCTCCCAGATGTCCTCCAGCGAGTGCTCTCGAACGTTGGGGAACTCGAGCCCGGGAATCTCGCGGGCGGTTTGGCACGGCAGGACGAACCCGTCGGGGGCCACGCTCATCGACACCATGCCCCAGCCCTGGAGGCAAGCCTTCGGAAAGCGCTCGAAGTAATAGTCGGGGAGGACGTGCTGGATGTCGACCCCGCCGGTCCCTTCCGCGCGCACCCGCTCGACTTCGGCGTGTGCGCGGTCGAGCTGCCCGCGGGTCGGCATGAGCGCCGCCCGGTTCTTGAACGCCCACCCGGTGTACTGCGTATGCGCGAGCTCCAGCCGGTCGACCTTCCAGGCCTGGGCGAGGGCGATCACCTCGGCGATACGGTCCAGGTTCTGCCGGTGCAGCACCACGTTCAGGGTCACCGGGAAGCCGAGCCGCTTGGCGCCGAGCACCGCCTCGCGCTTGCGGTCGAACGACGGCGCGCCGGCGAGCCGGTCGTTCGATTCGGGCAGGGTGTCGAGCAGGCTCACCTGGAAGTGGTCGAGCCCGGCCTCGCGCAGTTGCTCCAGCCGGTTCCCGTCGACCACCGTGGCCCCCGTGCTCATGTTCGAGTAGAGCCCCGCGCCGCTGGCCGCGCGGACGAGGTCGAGGATGTCGCGGCGCACGAGCGGCTCACCCCCCGACAGGTGGAGCTGCACGACCCCGAGCTCGGCCGCCTGGTTGAACACCCGGACCCAGGTCTCGGTGTCGAGCTCGTCGCGGTACTGGTTCAGCTCGAGGGGGTTGCTGCAGTATGGGCACTGCAGCGGGCACCGGTAGGTGACCTCCGCGAGCAGGGAGAGCGGCCGGGGCAGGGGGGTGTCAGTCACGCTGGGCTCCCTCGCGCACCAGCCCCCGCTTCGCCAGGTGGCCGAGAAACTCGTGCACGTCGCCGGCGGGCTCCGCGCCGGGGTACTTCTCCTTCAACACGGCGATCAGCTCGTCGGTGGTCCGCCCGTCGCAGAGCTGCACGATCGCCTTGCCCGGCTCGTTCAGGACGATCATCCCCTCGGGGAACACGAGCTGGTGCTGGTTGCGCACCTTGTCCCAGCGGTACCGCGTGCCGGGGGCGAGGACGGGCGTGGCGATCGGCTGCGGCATGGGCTCGGCGGCGCACGCCGCAGTGGCGGCGAACGACGCTTCGATGATACAACGAACGCCGTTCGGAGCCCGCGGGCGGGGGCAGGGGCGCCGGGCCGGCGGGACGCGCCGGGGCGCCGCGCCGCTTCCCCGCCGTGGACCGTAACGCTCTGCCGGCCGTGGCGGCGGCACGGGGAACACGGTGGCGGTCACGCTGCGCCGCTTTCCCGCCGTCGACCGCAACGTTCTGTCGGCCGTGGCGGGGTCCCGCTTCGCCCCGCCGGATGCAGCGCGGACGCGTGCCGCAGACTGCCAACCAGATATCGGAGTAATCGATGCAGGTACACGTGCTGGGATCGGCCGCCGGGGGAGGTTTCCCCCAGTGGAACTGCAACTGCCGCAACTGCCGGCGGCTCCGCGGGGGGACCCTGAAGGGGCGCGCCCGCACCCAGTCGTCGATCACCGTCAGCGGCAACGGGGTCGACTGGGTGCTCTTCAACGCGTCGCCGGACATCCGGCAGCAGCTCGCGTCATTCCCGCCGCTGCAGCCGGGGCGCGCCGTCCGCGACACCGGGATCTGCGCGGTTCTGGTGGTCGACGCGCAGATCGATCACACGACCGGCCTCGTGGTGCTGCGCGAGCACACGGAACCGTGGGACATCTACTGCACGCGGGCGGTGTACGACGACCTCACCACCGGCTACCCGCTATTCAACGTGCTGTCCCACTTCCGGGGCGTGAACTGGCACGAGGTGGGCCTCGACGAGGCGGCCTTCCCGATTCCCAGGGCGGACGGGCTGCTCTTCACGGCGGTCCCCCTGAAGAGCGAGGCGCCGCCCTACTCGCCCCACCGGCACAACACCATTCCCGGCAACAACATCGGGGTCCGGGTGGCGGACGCCGCCACCGGCCGGAACCTGTTCTACGCGCCGGGCCTGGGCGAGATCGAGCCCCACGTCCGCCGCTACATGGAGGAGGCCGACTGCCTGCTCGTGGACGGCACCGTGTGGACCGACAACGAGCTCGCGCGCGAAGGCATCAGCGACAAGCGGGCGCAGGACATGGGGCATCTCAACCAGTCGGGGGCCGGCGGCATGGTCGAGACCTTGCTGTCGCTGGACTGCCCGCGAAAGATCGTGATTCACATCAACAACACCAACCCCATCCTCGACGAAGAGTCGGCCGAGCACGCGGCGCTCGTCGAGGCCGGCATCGAGATCGCGTACGATGGCATGGACATCGCGCTGTAACCCCCCAGGAGGTGACCGATGACGGCAGGCAACCGCGTGCAGGGGCTGGCCGCAGCCCTCGTCGCGCTCGCAGTGGGCGCGGCGGGCGCCGGCCGGGCCGAGGCGCAGGGGCGGACGACGCGCGGGGCGGCGCCCCCCGACGTCACCGCGGGCGGTCAGACGAACTGGACGAGCCACAACCTCGATCTCGCCAACCGCCGCTACTCGCCTCTCGACGCGATCGACACCACCAACGTCGGCGAGTTGACCGGGCAGTGGTCCGTCGCGGCGCCGGCCGGCGTCAACGTCGCCCAGGTGACGCCGCTCGTCGTCGACGGCCTGCTGTACGTCCACGCCGGCGCGAGCGTGATCGCCGTCAACGCGGTGACCGGCGAGTCGGTGTGGACGCTCGAGCTCGATGCGGCCCGGCAGAGCCGCTCGCGCGGGCCGACCTACGCCGAGGGGAAGATCTACGCCTACAACGGGCCCAACCTGGTGGCGGCCGACGCGCGGACCGGCGAGCTCGTCGAGTCGTTCGGCGATGGCGGCGTGCTGCCGGTCGTCGCCCTCGCCCTGCGGGCGAAGTACCCGGACGTCCATCCGCCGGGACTCGACCCCCACAACATCGGCTACCGCATCACGAGCGCCCCCGCGTATCACGACGGGACGCTCTACCTGGGCACCTCGAACTCCGAGAACCACATTCCCGGCGGCCTCGTCATCGCCACCGACGCCGAGACCGGCGCCATCGATTGGGTGTTCAACACGATCCCCCAGCGCCCCCAGGACGACGGGTGGGAGATCGCGCGCGACACGTGGGGCGGCGGCCGGCGCGCCGGCGGCGGGGTCTGGACCCAGCCCGCCATCGACCTCGAGCTCGGTCTCGTCTACTTCAACACCGGCAACCCGTCGCCCGACTACGACGGCTCGGCCCGCCCCGGGGCCAACCTGTTCACCAACGCCACCATCGCGCTCGATCTGGAAACCGGCGCCCTTCGGTGGCACTACCAAGCCATCCACCACGACCTCTGGGACTGGGACAACATCACCGGGCCGGTGCTCTTCGACGTCACGCGCAACGGCGGGACGATCCGGGGGGTCGGGGCGGCCGGCAAGAACTGCCTGCTCTATCTCTGGGACCGCGAGACCGGCGAGCCGATCAATCCGATGGTGGAGACGCGGGTCCCGACCGAGACCGACGTGCCGGGCGAGGTGGTCTATCCGACCCAGCCGATTCCGCACAACGCGCGCGGCGTTCCCATGACCCCGTTCTGCGCGACGTTCGTCCACCTCGACGACCCCGCGCTGCAGGCGCAGACGCGGCAGATGTACACGCCATACTCGATCAACGAGCACCTCATCGTCGCGCACGGCGGCTCGAGCTTCGGCTCGCCGGCGTTCAGCCCGCGGACCGGCCTGCTCTACGTCACCGGCAAGAACGCCGCCGTCTCGATGATCGTCAAGCCCCTCGGCGACAGCCTCGAGCCGGGGCCGCACGGGCTCGGCCACAACGGGAACTTCGAGGAGCTGAGCCGGATTCCCGCGTACACGCCGACCACGACGCTGACCGCCTACGAGCCGGCGAGCGGCGAGGAGGTGTGGCAGCAGGTGCTGCCCGCCCTGACCCCCATCGGGGCGAGCGGCAACCTCGCGACGGCCGGCGACCTTGTGTTCCAGGGGGCGGACGACGGCCGGTTCTACGCGTTCCACGCCGGCACCGGCGAGGAGCTGTTCCGGTACGACGCGCCCCGACCCATCCGGTCGAGCCCGATGACCTACGCGGTGAACGGCAGGCAGTACGTGACGGTCATCGCGACCGACACCATCATCACTCTCGGGTTGCCGTAGCGGCCCCGTGGCGCAACCCCGCGATCCGGGCCATCGTCGGAGCCGGCATCCAGCGGGGCAGGAGGATCGCGAGCCCCGGTCGAACGCGGGGTTCCGGCGCCGGGGGGGGATGGCGGCGTGGCGGGCCGGCTCCGCCGCGGTCGTTCACGGCAGCCGTCGTTCGGGGGACGCGAGGCGGTATAGCGAAACACCGAGTCGCCCGGCTGGATGTTGAGGCCCGTTGAGCGTCCCGTGTCTGTACAGAGAAATTGCGCGTGCACGGCAGAACCGTGCACGCGCAAACAGAACCGGGGAACACGTAATCCCTGGTTCGAGACCAGAAGACGCCGTATACCCCAAGACGCGAACGGGAGCCGCCGTCACCGGCACTCCCCTCCGGTCTTAGCGAGCGGTGACGTAGAGAGTCACTTCCATGTTGAGGGCGATCTCTCTGATCTCGGGCTTGGTCCAGGTCATGTTCTCGCTCCTTCTGTCGGAAAATGGTCAACAGGAAAATCAGAATATACACGGGCGCAGGACATCGCGCAAGAAAAAAATGCACCCGCCGAAATCGCCGCAGACAATCTGCCGCCGGCGATGATTCGCCGGCGCCGCGGCCGGAGACAGCCCCGGCCGGATCGTGCTAGCCTTTCATGTGAACGGTCGTTTTTCGTGGTGCGAAATACCCCCGGATTCATTGGGTTTTCCCGCGATCGTCAGTAGCGCGGCACGGATTCCTGGAGGGTTGGTTGGGCGGCAATCGGAGCCGCCGGCGACGATTTCCGGGCCAGTTTCCGCGGCGACACGGCGCGCCGGGAGCTCGTCGGGCGATGGAATCCGGAGAGGGGCGGGGATCCCGCCCTCACGAACGAGGAGCTGGAGGAGGTCGCGCGGCGCTCGAGTGAGGGTGTGCGAGCCGTTTCCGGCCGGCGCTGAACCGCCGAGGAGGCCGAGCAGGTGAACGACGTCGAGACGGCACCGTGGACCCGCGGGGAGTTCGAGCGGAGGTTGCGCGCCAAGGAGAAGTACTATCACGTGAACCACGAGTTCCATGTCCGGATGCACGCCGGCGGGCTCGACAAGCCGGCCATCCAGGGGTGGGTGGCGAACCGCTTCTACTACCAGGTCTCGATTCCCGTCAAGGACGCCGCGCTCATGTCCAACTGCCCGGATCGGGAGGTCCGGCGCGAGTGGGTGAAGCGCATCGTCGACCACGACGGCGGGGGCGGGGCGGAGGGCGGCATCGAGGCGTGGCTGCAATTGGGGGAAGCGGTCGGTCTCGACCGCGGCGACCTGTGGTCGCATGCCCATCTGCTGCCGGGCGTGAAGTTCGCCATCGACGCCTACGTGAACTTCGCGCGCCGGCAGCCGTGGCAGGTTGCCGCGGGGTCGTCGTTGACGGAGCTCTTCGCGCCGAACATCCACCAGCGGCGGCTCGAGCACTGGCCGCAGCACTACCCGTGGATCTCGGAGCAGGGCTACAACTACTTCCGCAAGCGGCTCTCCGAGGCTCGCCGGGACGTCGTGCACGGCCTGAACATCACCCTCGACTACTGCCGGACGCGGGAGCAGCAGGAAGCGATGCTCGACGTGCTGCAGTTCAAGCTCGACGTGCTCTGGACCATGCTGGACTGCATGTGGATGGCCTACGTCGAGCACCGCCCTCCCTACCACAACGTCGAGTGACGCGATGGGGTGAGATTGGGTGAGGTCGCTCAGGAGCCCGGGCGGGGCCGCGCGTTGCGCCGAGACCGGTGGGAGCGCCGGCGGGCCCCCGTCGCCCGGGTGATGTCGTCGAGGAAACCGCCCTCGTCGAGTTGCAGCAGGTGGGAGCGTCGGCGGGCCGCCCGTCGCCCGGGTGTGGCAAGGCGGGACGGGGATGTCCAGGGGCGAAACCGCGGGCGCCGCAGTCCGCGGGGCGTCGCCTTGCCGCCCGAGAGGCATCGCCGGTCGAATGCCGCGAACTTGCCGCGGGCTCCTTCGACCGTCGTCGCGACGGCTGCCCGCCATGGATGAACGTCAGTCCGCGGGGCATCGTTTCCGCTCGAGAGGCATCGCCGGTCGAATGCCGCGAACTTGCCGCGGGCTCCTCGACCGTCGTCGCGACGGCTGCCGCCATGGATGAACGTCAGTCCGCGGGGCATCGCCTTTCCGCCCGCGATGCATCGCCGGTCGAACTTGCCGCGGGCTCCTCGACCGTCGGCGCGACGGCTGCCGCCATGGATGAACGTTCCGACGGCGTTTTGCCGCTCTCGCTGATCGTCCTCTGCCGTAACGAGGAAGCGGCGATCGGCCGCTGTCTCGACAGCGTCCCCTTCGCGGCCGAGAAGATCGTCATCGACTCGGGCAGCACCGACCGCACCGCGGCGGTGGCGGCGGCGCACGGCGCGATCGTGATCGACCGCGCATGGCTGGGCTTCGGGCCGATGCGGCGGCGCGCCGAGGAGGACGCCAGCCACCCGTGGATCCTGATGCTCGATGCCGACGAGTGGATGAGCGACGAACTGCAGCGGCAATGCCGCGACGAGCTGCCCGGCCTGCTGGAGCGGGCCGACGCCTTGCAGCTCTCGCGGCGCACCCGCTACTGCGGCCGGATGATGAACCACTACCGCCCGTTCGCGCGCGACTTCATCTGGCGCGGCTACCGGAAGGGCTTCGCGGCGTGGACGCCCGACCAAGTGCATGAGCGCCTGCGGCCGGCACCCCACTGCCGCACCCACCGCCTGACCGCGCCGCTCATCCACGACAGCTACGCCAGCGTCACCCATCACCAGGAGAAGGCCTGCCGCTACATCGACCTGTGGGCCGGGCAGGGGTTCGAGCGGGGCAGGAAGCCGAGGCTGCTGTGGACGTTCCTGGCGGTGCCCGCCTACCTGTTCCGCGACCTGGTCATCCGCGGGGGCCTTCTCGACGGCTGGCCGGGCATCATCGCGGCCTGGGTCACCGTCCACAGCTCGGTGATGAAGCGGCTGCGCTTGTACGAGCTGTATCGGGACGCCCGCGGCTCATGACCACGGTCTCCGTCGTCGTCGCCACGTACAACTGGCCGGCCGCCCTCGACGCCTGCCTCCACGCCCTGAGGCGGCAGACCGAGGTTCCCCGCGAGATCATCGTGGCCGACGACGGCAGCGGGCCCGACACGCGCGCCGTCGTCGAGCGGCACCGGGCGGCCAGCCCCTGCCCCCTGCGCCACGTCTGGCACCCCGACGAGGGGTTCCGCCTGGCCGCCATCCGGAACAAGGCGATGGCCCGCGCCGCCGGCGACTACATCGTGAGCCTCGACGGCGACATGGTCTGCCACCCGCGGTGCATCAAGGACCACGGGCGGCTGCGCGACCCGGCCTGCTTCTGCCAGGGGTCGCGCATTCCGCTGGAGCCGCGGGCGAGCGCGACCATGACCGGGCGGCCGGGCTGGTGGCCGTCGGTGTTCAGCCGCGGCGTCCGGCGGCGGGCGAGGCTCGCCCGCCTGCCGTTCGCGGCGGCGCGGCTCCTCAACCCCCCGCACCGCGATCCGATGACGGTGCGCGGCTGTCACCAGGGTTTCTGGCGCCGGGATCTGCTCGCCGTCAACGGCCTCAACGAGGCGATGCGGGGCTGGGGGCGCGAGGACAACGAGCTGGCGGTGCGGCTGGGCAACCACGGGCGCCTGCGCCGCAACCTGCGCGGGGTGGCCCTGGCCTGCCATCTCCATCACGGCGAAGGAGACCGCAGCCGGCTCGACGAGAACGATCGCATTCTCCGCGGGACCATCGACGCCGGCCGGGTCCGGTGCGAGCGCGGCATCGACCAGTGGCTCGGCGATCCCGGGCGGTGGGACTACGGCGCGCAGCACCCCGGCCGGTGACGGCCGCCGGGCGGGACAGCGCCGGTTCAAATCAGCGAAGCGCGCGGTCACGCCCGGTGCCGCCTCCAGCGTCCGGACCGGAACCGTCGCCGCATCAGCACGAGCTGCGCCAGGGGCGCCGCGACCCACGCCGGCAGCGGCCCTTCCGGCTCCCGGCCGGACCCCCGATGAGGGCGATGACCGTCAGCGGGACGGCGCCGGTTCAATCAGCGAAGCGCGCGGTCACGCCCGGCGCCGCCGCCAGCGTCCGGACCGGAACCGTCGCCGCATCAGCACGAGCTGCGCCAGGGGCGCCGCGACCCACGCCAGCAGCGGTCCTTCCGGCTCCCAGCCGAACCCGATGAGGGCGATGACCGTCAGCGAGAGGAGCAGCCCCCACTGGGTGGCGATGGTGTAGGTCAGGATGGGCTTCGTGTCCCCCGCGCCGGTCAGCGCGCCCTGGACGCAGATGCTCACCGAGCTGAAGAACTGGGCCACCGCGAACCACCGCAGCACCGTCGCGGCGAGGGGCACGACCTCGGCGTCGGCGATGAACAGGGCCGCGAGCGGTCTCGCGAACGCGAACGTCAGGGCCACCACCCCGGCCATGATCACGGACAGGAGCTGCACGCTTCGGCGCCCCAGGGCTTCGGCCCGGTCGAGCCGGCCGGCGCCGACGGCCTGACCGACGAGGGTGGCGGCCGCGATCTGGAACGCCAGGGCCGGCAGCACGCTGACCAGCCGCACCTGCAGCCCGACCCCCGCCGCCGCGTGCATGGCCCCCCCCAGCGCCCCCGCCCCCAGCAGCCCCAGATAGACCACCCGGGCCCCGTTGCGGGCGACGCCGGCGAGGGCCGGGGGCATCCCGATTCTCAGCATGCGTCGAATCAGCGGCCAGTCCAGCCCCAGCAGCGGCCGGAAGCGGACGCGGCCGTGCCGGGTGCCGCGGACGAGAAGGACCAGGTAGAGGCCGGCGCCGATGGCCCTGGCCAGTACCGTCCCCACCGCCGCTCCCGCCACCCCCATCGGCGCCCACGGCCCCGCCCCGAAGATGAACAGGTAGTTCAGGGGAACGTTCAGCACGGCGACGACGGTGGCCAGCTTGAGCGGCGTCTTCGCGTCCCCCGTTCCCCGGAAGATCGCGGCCGGGATGACCGTGCCCCACAGGAACACGGTTCCGAGAAAGTAGATGTGCAGATAGGGGACGGCGTGGGTGAGGGCCGCTTCGTCGGCCTGCATCGCGGCGAGCAGGGGACGGCTGGCCAGATAGCCGAGCAGCGTGATGGGCGGGCTCAGCAGCAGCACAAGGCGCGTGCTCTGGTGCATCACGCCCTCGACCTGCCGCCGGTCGCCCGCCCCGGCCCCCTGGCTGACGAGGGCGATGACTCCGACGGCGACGGCCAGCGCCGCCGCCTCCAGCAGGAACGCGATCTGGCGGGTCAGCCCGATGGCCGCCGTCGCTTCGTGCCCGAGCCCCCGCACCATCAGCAGGTCGGCGGTCCCGAGGCTCAACTCGAGTACGTTGTAGAGCAGCGTCGGCCAGGCGAGCGCCCAGATGCGGCGGAACAGGGCCGACTCGGGGGCGTCGTCCGAAGCGCGATCCGGGCGGTCAGGCGGCACGGCGGTCTCTCACGCGGTTGTCGCGCTTGCCGGCGCGGTTCCCCGCCGGTTGCGGCCCGCATCGGGTCGTCGACCTGGTCGAACGTGCGTGGACGTCGGCGCCGTGGGCCGGCGGGTTCCCCGCCGGTTGCGGCGGCGCATCGGGTTGTCGACGGCGAACGGCAGATCCTACTCCACCCGCGGCGGCGCGGCGGCGCGGCGGCGCCCGGTCGAGCGCCCGCGCCGACCGCACCGCTCGTGCGGCGCCGGGAACGTCGTCCGAAGCCTGCGGCTCGCCCGCGCCGCGGGCGTCCCGTTCATGCCGCGACGAAACGGTGTCCGGGGCATGCGCTTCGGCACATAATCTTCGACGTTCGGCTCTGCTTGCCAACCGCCCGCGGAAACCAGTGTATAACCACAAATAAACATTAGGACTATCGGGGAACTCTTCTCGAACCAAGAACGGTCTCCCATGCAGGAGAATCACATCATCGACTCAAGTCCGTCTGTCGGAAGGTTATGACGTGACAGACCGCCAGTGCATCGCCACGACTAAAAACCAGGGTCTCCAGGGTACTCACCGCGAACCGCAAGGGTCCCATGCAGGAGAATCACATCATCGATTCAAGTCCGTCTATCCGAGAATTATGACGTGACGGACCACTAGGAGTCTGCGCCGTGGAACTGTTTTGGGTCCGATTTGGCACAATATGTAGCGTTCTGTCGCCGGAGCTTGCACAACATATAGTGGTCATGATTTCCTGCGGCGCAGACTCCTAGGCCGGGGTGCCCATGACCGACGCCACGCCCACGTCCCCGGACGCCCCACCGTCTCCGCTGGCGCGCGCGGCTGCCGACCGCGCGGTGACCCGCTATTTCGACGCCGTTGTCGACACGCTGGCGGATCTCGTCGCCTTCCGCACCGTCGTCGCGAGCGGGGTGCCCAACGCCCGCAACCCGGAGTTCCTCCGGCTCAAGGCGTATCTGGCCGACGCCGCGGCCCGCCTCGGGCTCGACTTCGAGGACCACGGTCCGGCGCTGGTGCTGGGGCTCGGAGAGTCGCCCGACCGTCTCGGACTGCTGACGCACGCCGACGTGCGGCCTGCCGACGAGGCGGCCTGGAAGACCGATCCGTTCACGCTCGACCGCGCCTCGGAGCCCGGGCGGCTGCTGGGCCGCGGCGTGGAGGACGACAAGGCGGCCGTCGCCGCCGCGCTCTACAGCCTGAAGGCGCTGCGCGACGAGGGCCTGCCGGCGCGCCGCCGCGTCGAGCTGATCGTCTCGCTCGCCGAGGAGTCCGACTGGACCCCGTTCCGCGAGTTCCTCGCCGGCTGGACGCCGCCGCCGCTCAACATCGCGTTCGACGCCCTGTACCCTGTCGTCACCGGCGAGCACGGAACCGGCGCGATCCGCGTCACCCTGCGCGACGCCCCGGAGAGCGCCGGGGAAGCGACGCGGCTGGTGTCGTTCACCGGCGGCGGCTATCTCTCCCAGGTTCCCGCCCGCGCCGAGGCGGTCATCGCCGGCGCCGACGAGCCCCTGGCCGCCGCCCTCGAGCGGGACGCGGCCCGGTCGGTGCCCGGCTGGTTCGAAATCGAACGGGACGGCGGCACCATCCGCATCCGAGCCCGGGGCGTCGCCGCGCACTCGTCCGCCCCCTGGACGGGGCGGAACGCCCTCACCCAGCTCGCCGCCCTCCTCGGCCGCCATCCGTGGCCGCCGACCGCGGCGGGGACGATGGTGCGCCTCGTCAACGATCTCGTCGGCGCCGGACACCACGCCGAGCGCTTCGGCAACCTCGCCTACGCCCACGAGGTCATGGGCCGGCTCACGCTGACCCTCGCCACGCTGACCCCGGCCGGCGCCGGCGGTCTCGTCGCCGCCCTCAACGTCCGCCGCCCTGTCGGCCGGACCGGACCGGCGGTGGAGAAGACCATCCGGGCGGCTCTCGACGCGTGGCGGCGGCAGTCCGGCGCGCCCCTCGACTACACCACCGACATCGGCGATCCCTACTACGTCGAGTCGGCGCCCCACGTCCCCGTATTGCTCGACGTGTTCCGCCACTACACCGGCCGGCCGGCGCCGGCGCCGATCTCGGTCGGCGGCGGCACCCAGGCCCGGCTGCTGCCCAACGGCGTGAACTTCGGCCCCGCGATGCCCGACGAGCCGTACACGGGGCACAGCGACCACGAGTTCATGACCGTGGATCGCCTGCGGCTGAACCTCCGGATGTGCACGGCGGCCCTCGTCGAGCTGGCGGGGTAGGCTTTATCAGCCCGTGGTGAAACCCCGCGTCGCACCGAGAGCGGGGACTTTCGCCACGGGCTGTTGTCGGTTGGGGATCCCGTCGGTTTCTCCTGACCGCCCGTGGCGAAAGAGTACCGCCAAGCGAACGCCTACTCTTGCGCCGTCCGTGTGAGCAATCGATAGTCGGGACGCAGCATCTTGAGGATCGCCGGCGCTGAAACGACAAACACAGCGACGACTTCAAGGCAACCGACGAGCGTCGCGACCGCCGTGGGACTGTCAATTCCAAAGACCAGCACCGGAACCACTCTCAGCATGACCACCACGGCCGCCACGCCGAGGATCGCTCCGAGGCCGATTGACTCGAAGAACTTAACGCCGATCGACGCCGCTACCCGCGTCGGACCCGCCCCGAGCGCGCTCAGCAACGCCGCCGCGGACCGGCGCCGCTCGAGCTCGGCGGAGATCCAGGCGTAAAGCGCGATGAGCGTGGTGAGCAGCACAATGGCCGACACCAGCTTCATGGTCCCCGCCAATGACACCAGGGAAGCCTGCGAGCGAAAGACAACATTGCCCAGTGTTTCGATTCTATGGGTCGGCGCCAGCCGAAACGCCGATCGAGCGACATCGCGGCCGAGGAGATCACCGCTGTGAAGAACCAGTGTCTTCCGACGATCAAGACTTGCGGGAACCCACACATGAAGGGTCTCGGCCTCACGGAGCGTGTTGAACTTCGGATCCTCAAAAACGCCCACCACGGTATGCGGAATACCGTCCATGCCCACCGTCACGGTCGAACCCACCGCCGCCGCACCGCCGAAGAGGGCGGCCGCCGCGCTACGACTGACCAAAGCCACCTTTCGTTCCTCAAGTTCGTCCGCCGGCAGGAAATCTCGACCCGAGAGCAACGCAGTTCCGATTGCGCACAGAACGTTCGCGCCAACTTCGTTGAACTGCGCGGTAATCCGCCCGTTGCGCCCGGCCACAGGCGCAGCATTCAAGGAGCCCGAGAGAGGAACAACCGTCAGGTGACTCACACAACGCACTCCCGCGAGACTGCTCAGACGCTCCCGCAGCACGCCCGGTTCCGGCCGAAGCCCGTCCGTCGAACGCGCCGACAGGCGGCTTACGAACACGACTCGTTCAACGTCGAGGTTGGGATTGACATCAAGCACATTAGTGGCAGTGAGCGCGATCACCACGCCGACGCCGGTTATCACCACACACGTCGCGGCTTCGGCGGCGCCCAGGAGGCGGCCGCCAACACCTGGTGCGATTCTAATCCCGGCGCGACTCAGCCGGCCGATTACGTTCTCGGATCTCGCAAGACCCAGAAAAGGAGCAACCGACGCGAGAAAAACGACCCCGAGAACCAAAGCGCCGGGCAGCGCGAGCGGGGCAAGGCCAACGCTGTCGGCGACTTGGCCTTCCATACGAGGACCCAGGCTCGACTTGGCATAGTCAAGCACCGTGCCCGCCGCCAGCGCGCCCGCCGCCAGCGCCGACAACGTCAACCCCGCGACCGGCGCCAACTCTGACGCCGTCAACCGGAACAGTCCGGCCCCCAAGGCCTGCTTGGTCGCGATCTCGACGGCTCGGGACCTCGTCAGAGCAACGACAAGCAACGAGCAGTTCACGATGCCCAACACGACCAGCAGCGTGACGGCGCCGAGCAGCAGGGCGAGCGGGACGGCCAATGGCCGCAGGCTGGCCAGAGCAACCCAATAGCCGGGTACCAACGTGAGCCTTTCGTCCTCGAAGAGGTCGAAGGCCTGCGCGAACCGCGGCGCGACAGCGCTTATCCAGGCATGGTCCGAGGAGTGCCGGCTGGAGAGGAGAAACACCGACAGCCACCAGGCATTCTCATCGCGGGTCGAATCCGTTCCTTGAGAGAAATCCGCAAGATCCTCCAGACGCAGCAGGACGTCGCCCACACAACCCCACGTACTCATCCCGTGGAGCCCGGCCACGGCGGCAACCTCGACCTGAGGTCCGCTGGTGTTCAGGATCCTCTCCTGTCCGAGATTCGGCGCCCCGGTCCACCGCCGCCAGAGGCGCTCGGACATCACCGCCGTCCGCGGCCTCTCCAAAGCCGCGGACAGGTCCACAAGGACCCCGTTCGAAGCGGACAGCCGCAGGTTCCCGCGCAGCCCCTTGGAGAGATAGCACACCTCGATCTCCTCGGCGGGCCCCGTCGCCGGCTGTATAATGACGACACTCCCTCCCGAAGCGCCGACGACACGATCAGCTGTTGCGAAACTGCTGATCAATTCGAATTCGCCGGAGGAAAAACGTTGACGGTCAGGCCCGTCCCGGGCGTCCAACTGAAATCCCTTCCTGCTCCCCGACGATACGTTCCATCCGAGGAGATCCCCGGCTATTTGAGCGGATGCGCCCGACAGCGCAATGAGCAAGCTGATGTTGATGCCGGCCGCGATTGCCAAACCGGGGCGCCGCCTGAGGACTCTCAATGCTCGCATGGTCTCACAACTCCCATCACAACCCACCGGGAGCCCGGTGAACTACAGCTCAATGCATCCGGCGGCAGGGTCCGCGGAGCGTGAGCGAAGGCACCCACGTCCCCACCGTCTCCTCGTTCCACGGCGCGCCCGGCGAGCCGAAGGCCCGCTGCCATCGGCGCGGCCCGCGGGTCGTGTCAGTAGCGCAGTCATGGTCCTCGTCCGGCCTGAAAATAACCGTTTCTGGCCCAAAAGCCGATGTTCTCAGCGCCGTCGCAGCGACGGGGGGCCATGCGCCCCGTCCGCAATCGAACCGGCCGACCGGCTACGTCCACGGGAGCGGGTTCGCCGGCGCAGCCCTGCACCTCGACGCGTCGGCACCTTTCGGCGGTTGACGTTGGTCACGGCGTCGGCGATTGTCCGCCATATCTCTTAAGAGGCTTTGGGGGAGTCCAGGATTACAGATTCTCCGATTTTTTTTCGGACTGCGCCGCCTCGTGGACGAAGTTCCGGCGAAACTGAACCCGATGTGGCCTGACTGATGAGCGGACGTAGCGGGAACACGATGCCACAACCACCGCGATCCACCTTCACCGAGATCCGTGATTCCACATCCCCGGAAATCGGTGATCGACTTTAGCGAATACCGGGCAAATCAGGGGCATCCCACGCTGACGGCGCGTGACGGCCCGCCCCCGATTCAAGGGGTCGCCACCGTCTTGCCGCCCGGCCGGCGCCGCGTGAGATCCGCGATTCCGCCCGTCCGGAGCCGCAGGACCCGCCACGATTCTGCCTGCGCACGGCGGTGGCGGAGCCTGGGATGGTCCTGCGGGCAAATACGCACGCCTTGACACGATCCAGTGCGGCTGTTCAAGATCGGTGGCCCGGCATGTCGAATCAGCCACCCTTGAAGCCGCCGCTGGAAGAGTCCGTCCAGTGTCCGCTGCTGGAGCAGGACACCGAGGCGTGGATTCGGTGTTGCACGGCCCGTTTCCTGCCCTTCGCCAGGCGTATCGCGGGCGATGACGCGACGGCGCGCGATGCGCTGCAGGAAAGCTGGATCATCGTGCTGCAGAAGCTCCGGCAGTACCAGGGCGGTCCGCCCGCGTGCTCCTGGGTGGCGGCTATCGTGCGCCACGAGGTGATGCGCCGCTTGAGGGCCGAGCGCCGCTATCTGCCACTGGACGCCGCCCAAGGCGAACCGGCTCCCCCGGGACGCGGGGCGGAACGGCCCGCCGATACCGCGCCTCCCGATGCGGCTTTGTACGCCCGCGAGTTGACGCGCGTGCTGCTGGAAGTGATCGACGAGCTGCCGCCGACGTTCCGCGACATCGTGCGGCTCCGCGACATCGAGCATCGTTCGGCCGACGAGGTCGCGCGGCGATTGCATCTTTCCCGCCAGAACGTGGCGGTGCGCCTGCACCGTGCGCACCGGTTGTTGCGCCCGATCGTCGAGCGCCGGTTCGCGGGCGACCCGGCGTAACCGCCCGTGGTGAAAACCCGCGTCGCACCGAGAGCGGCGGGGGGCTGAAGCGCCCGCGGGCCAAGCACGCCCGTGCCAGACCCGGTGCGGGGAGGGTGCCTGTGGCAGTCGCCGCGCCCGGCGCCGGGGCCCTTGATCGGCCGGCCAATCAAGGGGTTGACGAATCCTGATCCGTAATCCGGGGCCGTCTGCGGGTTGACGCCCCGGAAGCCGGGTTGCTACGCTGTCCTGTTTCGGAGAGTCGACGATGGCACTGAACCGCGAGCAGATGGCGGCCCGCGCCGCCCGCGAGATCAAGGACGGCTACTACGTCAACCTCGGCATCGGGATTCCGACGCTGTGCGCGAACTACATCCCGGCCGACGTCGACGTGAAGCTGCAGAGCGAGAACGGCCTGCTGGGCATCGGACCCTACCCGACCGACGACGAGATCGACGCCGACCTGATCAACGCCGGCAAGGAGACGGTGACCGCGGTGCCCGGGGCCAGCTTCTTCAGCAGCGCCCAGAGCTTCGCGATGATCCGGGGCGGTCACATCGATCTGGCGATTCTGGGGGCCATGCAGGTCTCCCGTACCGGCGACCTCGCGAACTGGATGATTCCCGGCGCGATGGTCAAGGGCCCCGGCGGGGCCATGGACCTGGTGACCGGCGCCAAACAGGTGCTGATCGTCATGGACCACGTGTCGAAGCGGGGCGACCTGAAGATCCTGAATGCGTGCAACCTGCCCCTGACCGGCAAGCAGGTGGTCAACCGGCTGGTCACCTCGCTCGCGGTCATCGAGGTGGCCGCGGACGGGTTGCGGTTGCTTGAGCGGGCGCCCGGCGTGTCGACCGACGAGATCCGCGCCGCGACCGAGCCCGAGCTGCTGGTCGACGGCGACGTCCCGGAAGTGTCCGTGTAGCGGCCCGTCGTGGAACCCCGCGTCGCACCGGGAGCGGCGCGGGCGCCGGCGGGCTGAAGAGCGCCCGCGGGCGAAGAACGCCCGTGCCTGACAAGGCGTGAGGAGGGCGCAACCGCCATGATTGGGGACGCCGATCACCCCGACGCCACGAAACGTCGGGACATGTTTCACCGCATGGCGGGCGTAGGCCACCGAAGAACAACGCAGTCGGCCGGGATGCATCGCCGCTCGACTTGCAGCGGGGGGCTTTCGCCATGGGCTGGAAGGGCGGGGAGCGGAGCCGCAAGGCGCTGATGGGCGCGCCGAGCCGGCACGAGCCGTCGCCGGCGCCCGCGCCCCGCCGCCCCGGCCGCGCGATTTCACGCCGGCCGGTCCCGTCCCGTATGATCCCGGTATGAGCAATCGATTCGGAGGAGGCTGGAAGAGCATGACGAAATCGACTTGGCGCGGCATCCGTGCCGCGCGTCCCGCGGTCGCCGCGATGATCGCCGGGACGCTGGCGGCGTCCCCGATCGCCGCCCAGAACGGACCGGAGCTGCCCGAGCAGTATCGGGAACCGATTCCCTACCAGCCCGCCGTGCTCGGCCCCTACTCCTTCCCGATCTCCTCCGGCAACGCGGAGGCCCAGCAGTTCTTCGACCAGGGCATGCAGCTCATGTATGCCTTCGCCAAGGTCGACGCCGTGCGGTCGTTCCGCGCGGCGTGGGCCGAGGACCCGGATTGCGCCATCTGCTACTGGGGCGAGGCCTGGGCTTGGGGCTCGTACCTCAACGGCCCGATGCGGCCTCCGGAAGCGCCCCACGCCTACGCGGCCGTCCGGAAGGCGGAGGCCCTCGCCGCGGACGGGCACGCCACCCCCCGCGAGCGCGATTACATTGACGCGCTGTCGGTGCGCTACGTCGAGAACTTCGAAGTGGCCAAGCGGCGCGAGCAGGACGAGGCCTACGCAGAGGCGATGAAGGCGCTCTCGGACCGCTATCCGGACGACCTCGACGCCGCGACCCTATACGGCGAGGCGCTGTTCCTGCTCGAGCCGCGCCGGGGCACGCGGGACCTGAACGACCCCAACGTCCAGCGGCTGCACGGCGTGCTCGAAGGCGTCCTGGCGCGGTACATCGAGCATCCCGGCGCCTGTCACCTCTACGTCCATGCCACCGAGTCGACGGTCCAGCCGGGGAAGGCGGAGGCGTGCGCCGAGCATCTCGGGAGCGCCATTCCCGGGGCCAGCCACATCAACCACATGCCGTCGCACACCTGGAACGAGGTCGGCCGGTGGGCGGACGGGGTCCGGGCCAACATCCAAGCCTGGCACTCGGACCTGAAGGCGGCCGACGGCGGCGGCGAAGGCGTGGCCATCTACCCGACGCACAACCTGCACATGCTGCTGTTCGCGGCGTCGATGGACGGCCAGGGCGCCATCGCCGTCCAGGCCGGCAAGGACTACCACCGGCTGACCGGCAACACCGCGCACCACGTGCTGACGCTGCTGCGTTTCGGACGGTTCGGGGAGGTGCTGGCGGTGACCGACCGGCCCGACGACGACGTTTCGGCGGGGCTGTGGGACTTCGCCCAGGGCTATGCGCACCTGCGCGAGGGCGCCGCCGACTTCGCCGAGGTCTATCTGAACCGGGTGCGGCATCTCGCCGAGACATCGGAAGCCCGGATGCGGTTCCACCCGGCCGAGACCTTGCTCGGGGCCGTCGCCGGCATCCTGGAAGGAGAGCTGCTGCGGCATCAGGGCGACACCGACGGCGCGGTGGCCGCCTTCGAGCGCGCGGTGGAGCTGGAGGACGCGCTGGTCTACGACGAGCCCGAGCCGCTGCCGTTCGCGGCCCGGCACTGGCTCGGCGCGATCCTCCTGGAACTCGGGCGCCACGCGGAGGCCGAGCAGGTGTACCGCGACGAGCTCGCCGACCACCCCCACAACGGCTGGTCGCTCTTCGGGCTGAAGACCGCCGTCGAGGCCCAAGGCCGCACCGACGCCGCCGTCGACGCCGACCTCGACGCGAGCTGGGCGCGGTCGGACACCTGGATCAAGGCCTCGCGCTTCTGAAGCGGGACGGGCCGGCGCGGGCGGCGGTTCCCGCAGCAACCCGCGGTCCGCGTGCGGCATCCGGCCCGCGACCCCGCACCCGGACAGGGCCCTGGCAGCCCGTGGTGAACCCCGCGTCGCACCGAGAGCGGCGAGGGTGCCCGCGGGCTGAAGAGGTGCCCGCGGGCAAAGAACGCCCGTGCCTGACCAAGCGTTGAGGAGGGGCGCGTATCGGGCATTTGCAACCGACGAACAACGCAGTCAGGCGGGATGCATCGTCGCTCGATCGGCGTCCGAAGCGCCCTTGACAGACACGCCGAACCGTGCGCTACGGTCAACCGTTCCCCATCATGTCTTCCTGACTAGTCAGGCGAGACCTGTAATCGCCGTCGACAGGCTCAGTGTGGCGCCGCAATCCGAGGCTGTTGCCTTGGCAGAGGCCGTCCCGCCGATCGCGGTCGAACGTTCTACGGTTGGGCTGCGGTGGACGCCGGTGCGGCACATCGCCACGGTCCAGACGTGTCCGCAGGCGACGATTTTCCGGGCTACTACTAGTAGAAGACAATCGCCAGGACGAAGACGACGATGGCGAGCATGACGACCCATTGCCAGATCTCCTGCTGGTCGTCCGACGGGACGAGCTCGAAGGAGACGCTGCGGTGCGAGTCGACGACGTTGCGGAGGAACGTGGCGGCGTCGACCTGGGGGCTGTCGATGATGACCGAGCGGCCCCCGGTGCGTTGCTCGACCATGTTGATCCCTTCGAAACCGAGCTGGGTGCGCTGGCCCGCGAGGTCCGCTTCGAGGGTCTCGTCGTAGTCGACGCCCCGCACGTAGTCGATCAGCACCGAGTCGACGTTGGCGCCGGTCCGGCTGCCGATGCCTATCGTGTAGATGACGAGGCCCCGGCGCCGGAACTCGGCGAGGGCCATGTCGAGCCGGCTCAACTGCTCGGCGTCGATCAGGAAGTCGCCGTCGGTGAAGAGCAGCAGCAGGCGGTCGGTGCGCTCCTCGGGCAGCCAGTCGTCGTCGCCGGACTCGAAGCGGTCCTGGTTGTCGAGCGAGAGATAGATCGACTCGAACGCGGTCGCGATGTCGCTGTCCCACGGGAACGCGTCGCCGGTCAGGCTCCGGGGGGGCGCGATCCGGCCCACCTCCTCGATGAACCGCTCGGCGTTCGACGCCATGTGGGCCCGGCGGAGGGTCGTGGTGCCCCACACGTACACCGCGGTGCGGTCGCCGGGGGTCAGGATGTCCTGGGTGTAGAGGCCGAGGGCTTCCCGGACCGCGAGATCGAGCCGGGACGGTCCGAGGTCCTTGACCCACATCGACGCGGAGGCATCGATGGCGACGACGATGTCCACGTCGCCTCGCCTGAAGGTCGAACCGCCGTAGACCCAGAACGGCCGGGCGGCGGCGACGGACACGAGCGCGAGCGCGATGATCGCCAGGAACCAGAACTTGATGTGGCCGAAGAACGGGTACTTCGAGCCTTCCGTGCGGGTCGGGCGCAACTGCAGCCGCAGGGCGAAGACCACCAGCCCGAACGCCAGCAGCAGGACCGCGATCGGGATGATCGCCAGGTACTCGGGGTTGGCGAACTCGATACTTTCCCGGAAGAGTCGGCTGATTCCGTCCATCTGGTACGTGCGTAGCGCCCTTTGACGGGCGTTTGGAGCAGCGAGGCGGCCCCGCCGAGGCTCGGTACGGGCACCGCGCCGGTGGCCTGAGCCCCGACTGGCTCCGGCCCGGAGAACAGTCGCGTGGCGGCTCCGGTTGCCGCACGACCCAAACGTCCAAGAGCCGGTGCCGCCTGCCGAGGCGCGCCGTTCTACGGCGCCGACGCCTACCCGCGGCGGCGGCGCACCGGGGTGCCTTCGCCCTTCATCTGCTCGAGCTCGGGCGGCTCGATCTCACGCGGCGCTTCGAGGGCGCGCCGAACCGCCTCGGCATTGCTGGTCAGATCGTAGTTCCACTTGTAGTCGAAACGATCGCCGGGGTCGCCGCGCAGCGCCCGCTCGTAGTCGGCGTTCACCGTTTCCATCACCTCGAGGATGATCGCCTCCTTCTGGGTCGCGGCATCGGGGGCTTCCGGGTTGATGGCCCGGTACCGCTGCCGCGCGAGCATGAACTTGGCGCTCGCCAGGAGATTGGACGCGCGGGGGTCGTCGATTTCGTCGGCGAGGTCCGCCACCACCGTCTCGTAGTTGCCGGTCAAGTAGCTGTAGGACGCCTGCTGCAGGAACGTATCGCGGAACAGATACGAGTCGGCGAACCACTGCATGCCCCACGCCCGGCTGCCCTCGTAGAAGGCCGAGACCTCGGCCAACTGCGTCTCCGCGGTCTCGTAGTCGCCGCGCTCGACGCTGTCGCTCAGCCCTTCCAGGTTCGTGTAGAACGCGGTCAGGCTGCGCGCCGGTATCGACACGAGGCCGAAGAAGAGCACGGCGAGCACGAAGCCGACGAGATAGCGGAAGGAGTGTTCCTTGTCGAGCAGGTCTGTCAGTCGCATGTCACTTCTCTCTCGGACGACGCGGGTCTCGGGGCCGGCTGCATTTCGACCGGCGGCAGGGCGCGGGCCGCTAGGGGTTGGTGCCCCACAGCAGCTCCGACACGAACCCGACCGGAATGCCGACCAGCAGCAGTCCCATCGCCACCAACAGGAACCGCGGGTAGATGGGCACCTTCAGCGCCCGGTGCTTCAGCTCCATGCGCACCGCCTCGCGCTCGTCGATCGCCTCGTAGGCGCGCAGCAGGCTGTCTTCGTCGGTCACGTCGAAGTAGTCGCCGCCGTACTCCTGAATCTGTCCGACGAGCTGGGGCACGGTGGGGTGCAGGAAGCTCGCGGTGCGGGCATCGCTGGTGTTGATGTAGATGATGTAGGGCACGATGTTCCGCTTGTTCAGCTCGGCGAACTCCGCGTCCGGAAACTCGTCGACGGCCGCATCGGTGATGATGAGCACCGCCCGGTTCTGGTTCGAGCCGCGGCCCACCGCCGCCTCGTCCTGGTCGAAGTACTTCACGATGTCCTGCAGCGGGCGGATGATGTTGGTGTCGCCCTCGGCGGGGACGATGCGGACCTTGTCGCGCGGCACCACCATCGCCTTGTCGAGGCGCTGGGTCATGACGTACGGCGCGTCCCACACCTGGTAGTAGTAGAGCTCGTCGTCCATGACGAAGTCGTCCACCTTGTACGGATAGGTGGAGAACAGCCACAGCGACACGCGGTCGTTCTTGTCGCGCCGCATGTCGAGGAACTCGAGATGCGCATCGCGGGCGACCTCCGCCTTCGACTTGTTGGTGTCGGGGAACTCCCACGCCATCGAGCCCGAGGTGTCGACGAGGTCGACCCTCACCCGGGATTCGACGTAGCCGCTGACCTCCTCGGTCGCGGTCAGGAACGGGTCGGCGACCGAGAACACCAGCAGCGCGAGGGCCCCCGCCATCAGCGCCTTGGGCGCGGTGTGGAGGACGCGGATCCAGAGCCGCTTGCGGTGTCCGGGCTGGATGACGTGTCCGGAGTGCTCGCGGACGTGGCGCTTGCTCACGGCGGCCAGCCGCACCAGCGTCAGGGACAGCACGACGCCGAGCACGAGCGCGATGGCCACCGCGATGCCGACGTCCCCGTACCGGATCTGCGCGAAGTCGGTCGCGAGCAGTTCGCGGACGCCGCCGTCGACGAACGTGACGAACTCGGACCAGGGCATCAGCATGGTCGGTCACCCCTGTGGCGCTAACTCTTCGCCGGACGCGGAGACGCGGCCCCCACGAGGGCCTTCAGGCTGTTCATCATGCGCACGTGCGGGCGCAACTGCGACACCGCGTCGGCCAGCATGCGCGCTTCTGCGGCCGGGTGCTCGACCGGCGCCGCCGTCCCGGCCTCGAGCCCCCGCTGATAGGCGACGAGCCGGGCCGCAACCACCCCGAGCGCCGCCTTCCGATAGCGGTCCTTCAGCCCGTCGACGTGCCGCTGGATGTCCAGGGCGGTGTCGCCGGGGTGCAGGGCCGGCAGATCCGCCCGCAGGTAGTCGCGCAGCGCCAGCACGAGCGTCCGCTGGCCGGCCGCCAACTGATCCGCGCCGGTGTCCCGGGGCAGCCGGCGCAGCGCGGCCAGTTCGCGGTTCACGGTCCGGCGCGCCTCCCAGATCGACGGGGGCACCGGTATCTGGGCCTCGATGCGCGCCAGCTCGTCCTCTTCCTGCTGCTTCTCTATCGAGACCGCCTTCGGCTTGCGGGCGAACCGCACCAGCATCACGAACCAGAGCAGCAGCGGCAGGGGGGCGACGACCCAGGCGAGGGTCCGGAAGAACGTCGCGAGACCCTCGAACGTGCCGAGCTCGATGGTGTCCCGGATGTCGAGCAGCGGCTCGTCGGTGATCGACGTCACGTAGCGCACCAGCCCCTGCCCGCCGTCGACCTGCTGGACCTCGGCGTCCTCGATGTCCTCGCCCAAGTCCCGGACCAAGTAGTAGAAGCTGAAGTTCGGCAGGACGTAGGTCATCTTGTTCGGGTCGACGAGACGGAACCCGTACACGAAGTCCCAGACGTGGGTGTCGTCGATGCGGTCCTTCTCGACCACCAGCGACACCGCCTCGAACGGGTGGACCGGCAGCGCCTCGGGGGTCATGCGGTCTTCGAGGATGATGATCTCCCGGCCGTTCGGGATCAGGTCGGGGAAGCGCAGCCGGTACCGCTGGGTGATACGGTCGCCGGTCTTGACGACGGTCGGCTCCAGCTCCAGCGTCTCGACCCGCACAAGCCCCGCGCCGGGCGCGCCCGCGTCGGGCGGCTGGGCGGTGAAGGCCGGCGCCGCGATCAGCAGGAGTCCGGCGGCCAGGAGCCCGTGGCGGAACCGCGCGTCGCGCCGCGATCGGCGGGGCGCCCGCCCGGCGGGGCGCGGCGGGGAAGCCGGTCGGGCATGGGCGGCCGAGGGACGACGCGGTCCCGGCGGGAGGCATCGCCGGTCGAGTGCGGCGGGGATTCCGCCACGGGCTCCGGAGGTCGCGAATAGGCGTGTCATTTGCACCGGAATCTTCCCTGCAAGTCTGCGAAGGTCCTGGCTGCCCGGCCCGGCGCCGGGGTCGGCGACGACCGGTGGCTACCGCGCGAAACGGGACATCAGGAACTTCGGGAGCGCTTCCAGGTGATTCTGCTCCGTCAGCACCGTCGAGTCGATGCCCGCCTGATGCTTCAACGTGTACTGCAGCGACGCCCGCGTCTCCTCGATGCGCCGCCGAATCGCACCCGCCTTCCGCGCCGAGATGACGGTCTGCTTGCGCGTCTCCATGTCCGAGATCCGGATGTAGCCGAGGCGGCTCTTCACGCGGAACTCGTCGGGGTCGTCGAGAATGAGCACGATCATATCGTGCTTCGCGGCCAGCGTGCTCAGTTGCTTGAAGTCGACCGCGTCGGGGTCGTTGACCAGATCCACGAGATCGGTCAGGAGGACGATCGAGTGGCGCATCTTGAGCCGCGCGAGCATGAAGTCGACGGCGACCTTCAGGTGGGCCGGGCGCCGGCTCGGGAACTCCTGCTCCAGCTTCAGCTTCTCGAAGATCCGATGGGCCATGTAGAAGACCTGCGAGGTCCCGAGCTTCGGGCGCAGGTAGAGTTCGATGCGGTCCGAGTAGCCGAGCATCCCCACCGGGTCGCGCAGGTTGGCGCGGGTCAGGCCGATGTTGCCGAGCAGGTCGAGCATCAGGAGCGCCTTGTTGGTCTCCTGCGACACCTGGAACAGGGTGGAGTAGGACAGGTCGCAGACGATCAGCGTCCGGAGCTCCTTGGGCTCCATCCGCTCGATGCGGTACAGCTTCTCGGGATAGGTGCGGAGGCTCAGGCTCCACGCCACGTCCTTCAGCGGCTGTCCGGGCCGCCACTGATCGACGCCGACGATGTCGTAGCCGGTCCCCTTGAACCCGCTCTTGTGCTCGCCGAAGTGGATGCTGTTGGACGGTCTGCGGGCCCGGATGCCGTGCTTGATGTCGCGGAACCGGGCGTAGATCTCCTCTACTTCCACGGCGGAACCTCCATGTCCCGCAGGATCTGCTGGAGCAGGTCGTCCTTGTCGACCGAGAACTCCATGCCTTCGCGCAGCACGATCCGGTGGGCGAGCACGGGGCCCGCGACGGCCTTGATGTGGTCGGGCGTGATCGCCAGGTCGCCGTTGAAGAAGGCGAAGGTCCGGGCCACCGCCTCGAGGTGGAAGTGCACGCGGGGGGAGATTCCCACCCGGATGTACTCCTTGACGGTCCGGGCCGCCCGCCCCATCACCCGGTGCGGGCGGGTGTTCCGGATCAGCCGCACCTTGTACTGCTGCGCGTAGTCCGACATCTGGACGTTGTCGAAGATGTACTGGGCGATCTCGAGCACCTCGTAGAGGTCGGTCAGCTTCTCGACCTTGCGTCCGACCACGTTGCGGGCGCTGATGTTCAGCTCGTCCTCTTCGTCCTCGGGGTCGAGCATGTTGATGGACAGGGTCGTGCGGTCGAGCTGGGCGACCGGATTGGCGAACGTGCCCTCCTCTTCCCCGAAGATGTTCTCGGTGCAGATGACCATGAAGAAGCGGGGGCCTTCGATGTCGTTGAAGTCGCACGACAGCGGGAACAGCGGCAGCATCTTGCCTTCGGCGAGGTTGCCGTAGTCCGAGGCGAGGGTCGCCGAGCTCTCCTCCATGCCCTCGAGCACCGCCGCCTTGGTCTTGCCCGACAGCCGGTTGTCCTCGTCGATGAGGACGATGTGCGCCATCAGCTTGCCCGGCTTGAACACCAGCTTCCGCGAGCCGTCGGTCTCCTCGACGATCGTCTCGTAGCCGAGGATGTCCTCGGGCATGTAGGTGGGCAGGCCCTGGATTCGCTCGAACTTGGCGTCGATGGCCATCGCGCAGGCGCTGACGAGGTCGGTCTTGCCGGTGCCCGTCGGCCCCCGGAACATCACGTGGGGCTGGCGCAGCAGCTTGCTCTGGCTCAGCTTGTCGGTGTAGGGCAGCAACGTGAAGAACGCCCACGACAGGATGCGGGCGGCATCGTCGAGGCCGTAGAGCCACTTGGTCGACTCCTTCTGGAACCGCTGGACCACTTCGTTGGCCCGGTCGAAGTCGATGACGCGCGTCGGTTGCACGGCCATGAATCTGTCCTGCTCTCCCTTCGATGCTGCGTGCGCCGGCGGGCGGACGGCCGTCGGGCCGACGAGCCTGAACATGCCCGATCCGCCGGTCGCCGGCCCCGTCGGCGGCGCCTGCTTCGCACCGATGCCGCGAAGCGAGCCCCTAAGTGTCTCCGCACGGCCGCCCCGCGTCAAGGCGGGCGGCTGGCCGGATCGGGCCGGACAGCGCCCGGCATCGCCGCCCGGCGGCTCCGCGGTCCGCCGGGCGGCGATGCTGCGGGAGTCGTCGACCTGAGGCGCGGACGCCTACCGGGGGCCTCCTCCGATCGTCAGTCCCACGTAGTACTCGCGGTCCGGAGACGGCTCGTAGTAGCGGCTGCCGAACGCGTTGGTGATGGTGGACGAGTTGTAGATCTCGTTGAACAGGTTGTCGATGCCGACGAACGGACGGACGTCGACGCCGCCCCACGTCGTTTCGAACCCGAACCGCAGGTCGACGACGGTGTACGCCCAGTTGAACACGGTGTTGGCGTTGTTGAGGGTATAGTCGTCGACCCACCGGACCGTCATCCCCGAGCGCAGGCCGAAGGGCGCGGTGTGGTTGAAGCCCGCGAAGATGCGGTGCGGCGGCGACCCGGGCTCGATGTTGTCGGCGAAGTCGTTGCCGCCCGGCGCGAACTGCACGAACTTGAAGTCCTGGTACGTATAGGCGAACCGGGTGCTGAAGGCGGGGTCCGGGATCCACTCGAGCAGCAGCTCGACGCCGTCGCGGGACGATTCGCCGGCGTTGCGAAAGAAGACCTCCTCGGTCGGGCTCTGGAACGAGACGAGCGCGTTGTCCACGGTGGACACGTACACCGCCGCCTCGTAGCGCAGGCGCGCCGCCTCGGCCAGCCCCCGCACCCCGAACTCGAAGCTGCGCAGGTCCTGCGGTCCCAACTCCTGGTTGAACCCCCCCTCGCCGGTCGGGGTGTTCGACAGCTCGACGGTGGTGGGGGTCTCGTAGGCGGTGGCGAAGCTCGTGAACAGGTTGACGTTGGGGGCCGCCTCGACCGTCATGCCGATCGACGGGCTGAACGCGTCCATCGTGCGGTCGCCCGACTGGTCGCCGTCGTCCAGCTTGCGGTCGCCGGCCCGGAAGTCGTAGTCGTCCCAGCGCACCCCCGCCGTGAACCGCACGCGGTCCGCCGGCGAGACGCCGATCTGGGCGAACGGACCGGCCGACCGGACGTCCTCCGTCTGGTCGATCTGCAGGGCGCCGCTCGTCGCGCGCCCGCCGCCCACCTCGGGCGCCACCTGCCGGAACTCCCGGCGGTCGTCGTTCTGCGACGCAACGTCCACCCCGGCCGCCCAGTCGATGCCCGCCGCGCCGGCGGACGCGCCGCCGACGTACTCCGACCGCAGGCCGCGTCCGTTCCGGCGCAGCTCGACGTTCCGGAACGCGCCCACCGCATCGAGGTCCCGCCACATGCCCCAGCCCGTCACCCGGAAGAGCTGGGTCTCGCTGAAGCGGTGCTCCAGGGTGACGCCCCCCTGCCCCTGGTTCGCCCCTTCGCCCCAGTTGCGGGCCAGGGCGACGCCGCGGGCCATGCGCCGCCGCACCGGATCGCGGGCGTCCGCCTCGTTGAGGAAGCTCGCGCTCTCGGCGAACGGGCTGTCGTACAGGTTGAACACGCCGCGGATCTCGGTGTCGGCGCCCAGCTCGCGCCGCACCACGAAGTTGGCCTGGGTGATCTCGGCGTGGCTGTTCTCGCGGAACCCGTCGGTCTCGAAGCGGCTCACGCTCGCCATGAACTGGGTCGGCCCGGCCCCGCCGGCGTCCACCCGGACCTGCTGACGGTTGTAGCCGTAGCTGCCGAACTGGACGTCGGGCCGGACGACGAGGCGGCGCGACGTGTCGAACGTCGTGGTCAGGTTGATGACCCCGCCGGCGGAGTTCCCGTACAGCACCGAGCTCGGTCCCCGGATGACGTCGATGCGGCCGACCGAGCCCAGGTCGACGTTCCCCGGCTCGGTCGTCCCGTCGGCGGTGGTGATGGGGATGCCGTCCTGGATGATTGCGAGCCCGCGCAGCCCGAACCGCGGCTCGGGGGCCCGGATGCTCACCCCGATGCCCCCCGACAGGCCGTAGTTGCGCCGGTTCTGCACGAACAGCCCGGGGATGCCCCGCAGCGCCTCGTCGAGCGAGGAGCGCCGCTGGGCGAACTCGATCTGATCGCGCTGCACCACCGCCACCGACTGCGGGACGGTGGCCAGATCCTGATCGGTCCGCGTGACGGTGACGGTCTCCGTCAGCGGGGCCAGCCCGAGCAGCAGGTCCGCGGTGGCGGCGGCGCCCGCCTCGACCGGCACGAACCTTATCTCGCTGCTGAAGCCCGGCAGCACCCCGCGCACCTGATACCGGCCGGCCGGGAGATTGGCGATCTCGTACTCGCCGAGGCCGTCGCTGACGGCGCCGCGGACGGCGCCGCCCCCTTCGGGGACGGCGGTCACCGCCACCCCCGGCAGCACGCCGCCGCTCTCGTCCACGATCACGCCGATGATGGCGCCGAAGTCCTGTCCCGCCCGACTCGTCGATACCCCGACGGCGAGCAGTATCAACGCGGCGCCCACGCATCCGAGGCGCCGCCGGTCCGGCTGTTTCCGGTCGTTCATGGTCGTCGTTCCCTCCGCGTCTCGTCGCGGCCGCCTCCGGCCACCGCCGAAGGGAGCCTTCGCGATCGCCATCCCGCGAAGGCTCTCGGCGATGGTCGGGCGCCGGGGCTCGAATCAGCCCCGTCGTCGTCGCCTTGCCGCTCCGCCAACCCTGCCAGGCGTCCGCACCGTTGTCCACGGCGCAGGCTCCCGGCCCGGAGCGGGTCGCCGCCGGTTCCGTTCGCCGCTCAACCAACCCTGCCGGGAACCGGCGGCGTTCCGCGGCACGGATTCTAGTCCGCCAGCGGGTCCGGGCGCACCTGGAACTTCAGCATGCCCGGTTTCACGCCGCGGCCGCCCTCGATGTGCCACGTGACCGCGGCGCCGTAGGTGGCCCATACCCCGCGCCCCTTCCAACCGGCATCGGGGTCGTCGATGCGGCCGTCGAGCCCGCGGGTGAAGAAGCCCTGGGGATACGGCACCCGCAGCACCGTCCACTGACCGGTTTCCGGATCGAGGGCGAGCAGCGAGTCGGAGTTCGACCCGGTGGCGATGGGCACGTCGCGCCCCAGCCCCAGCGTGTTCCACTGGTCGACCCAGTTGTAGTAGTGGTAGTCGGCCCGCACCGGCGGGTCGGTCCCGGCGATCACCGGCCCGGGGGTGGGGTGCAGCGTCCAACCCTCGACGCAGTGCCGCCCCTCGACCGTCTCCGGACCGTTCAGGACCGGGCATCGCGTGCGATCGAAGCTGGCGAGGTGACTCGACCCCGACAGGGCGGTCCAGATGACGCCTCCGCGATCGATGTCGAGCCCGCGCGAGCCGAACCCGATCTTGTCCTCGGGCACGTTCGGATCGAGCACCGACGGCACTTCGTACATCTCGGTGACGCAGGTCTCGGGCGGGTCGTCGCCCACGTCGAGCCGGGCCAGCCGCCCCGGGAACCGGTTGGAGCTGATCCACACCACCTGCTCGTCCGTCGGATCGCCGATGACGCCGTAGCTCCCGACCACCACGCGGGTGTCGAGGGCGGGATCGCGGTCCGCCGGCTGTCTGCCGCGCGGCGGCTCGTTCCACGGCTGGGTGACGACCCCGTCGCCGTTGGTGTCGAGGACGGTCGGGCACCAGCCCTGCGCCGCCACCTCGTCCCCCGTTTCGTCCCAGAGCTTCGTGTCGATCCAGCCGATCACCTGCCCGCCGCCGCTGAAGTACAGCGTGTCGTTGTCGTCCTCGGCGAACTGCAGGTGGTGGGTGCCGAAGCAGGTGTCGACCATCACGAATTCGCCGGTCTCCGGCTCGTAGTAGACGGCCGAGCGGAACCCGTTGTCGAGCGGGAAGTACTGCGCGAACCGGTTGTCCGACCCCTCCCGGCAGTAGTCCGGGTTGGCCCGGTTGCGGATCGCCGAGGTCATCCACACCCGGCCCTTCTGGTCCATCATCGGGTTGTGGGGGTTCGCGGGGTCGTTCCAGATGAGCTCGTCCCCGAAGAACCGCGACGGGGCGGGCATCGACCGCGCGATCATGCCCGGAACCGTGGCCGGATCGACCCGCAGCGGCACCTCGAGGCTCGTCGCCACGTGGGTGACCGGATCGAGAATGGTCAGCGCGTCGTTCGAGATGTTGACGCCGTAGACGGGGCCGTTCGCATTGATGCCGGGGTTCCGCTTGTCGGTGGCGATCTCGTCGTGGATGTAGTCGATCTCGGTGCCCCATTCCCACATCGAGACGACCACGTTCCGCTCGATGCCCTGCGGGCGCGGCGGCGCCGCGGGCACCGCGCCGTCCGCGATGCGGTCGCTCCAGTCGGCGAACATCCGGAGGCCCCGCGCCCGGCCGAACCGGTTCATGACGTTGGTCATCTGGCCGCCGCGCTGACCCATCCGCACCCGGTGGTCCCACGCCGCGAGACTCGAGTCGAACTGCTCGATGTTGTCGATTTCGCGGACGATGCGGTTCCCGAGCTGGTGGCAGAGCATGCACCCTTGCTTCTGCACGTCGAGCCACTGATCCTGGTGCTGGAGATTCGCGTCGATGCCGTTGCCGTCGGGCCCGGTCCCCGGAAACTCGTCCTGCGCGGGCGGGCGGATCAGCGAGTACCAGTAGTTGGCGGGGTAGACGGCGGCGGCCTCGCGCGGGGTCGCCGCGACCGTCGCCGCGAGGTCCACGGTGTCGCCCGGCGCGGCCTGCACCGGGGCCGAGTCGACGAGGCCGTACCCCCGCACCCAGACGTCGTAGGTCGCCTCCGGCAGGTCCGGAATGAGATACCGGCCGCCGTCTCCGGTCACCACGCTCTTGACGAACTTCGTCGGCAACCCGGTGGTCTCGGCGATCACCCACACCCCTTCCTCGGGGCCGTCCGCGCTCGTCACGACGCCGCCGATGTCATCCTCGGCGGCGCGCACGAACGCGGCGAACGAAACGAGCGCCGCGGACACGAGCAACGCAACGGCCAACGCACCTGCAGAGCGGTTTCTCATGGCTGCCTTCCGTTCCGAACTATCGTCACCACACGACCCGCGAGTCCGTGGACCCCGCTGGCCCCTACTGGCGGGACGCCTCCCAATCGCCGGTCCCGTACCAACTGAAGCTGCCCGGGGCGCCCTGAATCGTGTCGCCCGACAGCTCGCCCTCGAAGTTGATGGGTTGGTCGCCGTCGAGGTCCGGCACGACGATGACGAACCTGAGCATCGCGCCGTCGACGGTGCCGTCCACGTCCAGAATCTCGTTGTCGCCGAGGTCGATCTCGCCGCCGAGCCGCCCGCCGTCCTGCTCGAACCGCGCCTGCCACGTCGTCACGCCGGTCTGCGTGCTTAGCCGCATCTCCCAGTCGCCGGTCACGCCGCCCTGGGCGCGGGCGGACGACAGGCCCGCCAAGCCGACCATGAGCGCCGCGGCCGCCGCCGTCAGTCTCCGTCTCCCCATCATCGTTCCTGCCCCGATTCCTCCACGACCTTCGTGTACCACATGACTCCGAAGTTGACGAAAGCCCCGCCGTCCACCGAGATCTCCTGGTTCACCCGGTACGCGTACGGCGAGACCAGATAGCTCCGGCCCCGGATCGACAGCTCGGCGCCGCCGCGCCGGATCGGGGCCGGGGTCTCCCAGAAGTGGCTGTAGTACCCCCCGAGGTCGCCGCCGACCGCCCCCGGCTGCAGCAGGGCGAACCCGGCGTCGTACACCACATACTTGGTGAGGTGGGCGCCGAACGGCCCCGTCTCCAGAAACACGATGCCCCGGCCGCGGAGGGACCGGTCCGGACCGTCGATCTCGACGGTGACCTCGAGATAGCGGCCGTTCGCGATGTGCCGGACCCGCTCGACCCCCGTGTGCTTCCCGCCCGGCAACAGCGGGGTCTCGGGCGGAGACCACTCGATCTCCCAGTCGCCGAGGAAGTACCGCAGGTCGAACGGCGGCATCATCTCGTCGCCGGTCGTCGGTCCGCCCTGCGTCGCCCCCGGCGGTTGCCGCTGGGCCTGAAGCGGAGAGACCGCAACCCCCGACGTGACGCCGAGCGCCAGGAGAACCGGAAGTACGTGCCTCATGCGTGAATTCTATCCCGTCTTGCCGGTCATGGGGTGGAGGCCGGGTCTATCGGGGCTTTGGCGCCGTGGGGATGCCTCGGGGGCCGGCCACGCCTGATCTTCCAGCGGCGGCGCCCCGTTTCCTGACGCGCACCCGGAGCCGCAGGACCATCCCATGCTCCGCCACCGCCGTGCGCAGGCAGCATCGCGGCGGGTCCTGGGGCTCTGGACGTGCGGAATCGTGGGTCACCCGCGGCGCCGGTCGGTCGGCAAGACGGTGGCGACCCCTCGAATCGGGGGCTGGCCGTCATGCGCAGTCAGCGTGGGATGCCCCTGCCCGGAGCCGGGGGCCCGGTTGATCGCGCACCGGGGCCGTGGTACAAGTTGGCCGCAGCCGGTCATCTCCGGGATCGGCCGCGGCCGCCCTCGTCACCATCATGGCACGACCAGGATGCGCTTCCCTTGCCCCCGCGCGGTTCCGGTCCTGCTCGCTTGGCTCGTCCCGGGGGCGGTGGCGCAGGCCGGCCAGGACGCGGCGATCGAGCCGCGGACCGTCGTGGGGTGCCTGCGGAGCGGCGGCGGGGAGTGGATGCTCGATCGGGCCACCGCGGGCGAGCCGTCCGAACGGGCGTTCACGAGCCGGGACATTACTTCTACCGCCAGATGCGGGAGCTGATCGAACGCGGCGGCCGGCGGCCCGGGTTTCGCCGCGCGCCGAAGGCCTCGTCGCTCTTCCCCCGGCGCGCCTCACGTCGCCGGCGTACCGTCCGTGCCCCGGGACCGGGTGACCACGCAGCGGCATGAAGACCGAGATCGAACCGTTCCGCATCAAAATGGTCGAGCCGATCCGGCTGCCCACGGCCGAGGAGCGCGAGGCGATTCTCCAGCGGGCCGGCCTGAACCTGTTCAAGGTGGCGGCGGCCGACGTCGTGATCGATCTGCTGACCGACAGCGGGACCGGCGCGATGAGCGCGGAGCAGTGGGCCGCGATGATGCGCGGCGACGAGAGCTACGCCGGCGCGGAGAGCTTCGAGCGCCTGCGGGAGGCGGTCCGCGGCGTCACCGGCTTCGACGAGCCGCTGCCGACCCACCAGGGCCGCGCGGGCGAGCGGGTGCTCTTCGAGCTGGTGGGCGGTGCGGGCGCGGTGATCCCGAACAACGCCCACTTCGACACCACGCGGGCCAACATCGAGCGGACCGGGGCGCGCGCCGTCGACCTCTCGATTCCCGAGGCCGCCGATCCGACCAGCCGCCATCCGTTCAAGGGCAACATGGACCTCGCCGGGCTCGACGCGCTGCTCGGCGCGGAGGGGGCGCGCGTCCCGCTGGCCCTCTGCACCATCACCAGCAACGCCGCCGGCGGCCAGCCGGTCAGCCTGGAGAACCTGCGCGCGGCGCGGGAGGTGTGCCGGCGCCACCGCGTCTCCTTCTTTCTCGACGCCTGCCGCTTCGCCGAGAACGCGTGGTTCATCAAGCAGCGCGAGCCGGGCCAGCGCGACCGGCCCGTGCGCGCGATCGCCCGCGACCAGTTCGCGGCGGCGGACGGGGCGATCATCAGCGCCAAGAAGGACGGCCTGGTCAACATCGGCGGCCTGCTGCTCGTCCGCGACCCCGACCTGCGGCGCCGGGCCGGCGAGGTGCTCATCACCACCGAGGGTTACCTCACCTACGGGGGGCTGGCGGGACGCGACCTCGACGCGATGGCGGTGGGTCTGCGCGAGGTGCTCGCTCCGGATTATCTGCGCTACCGCATCGGTACCGCCGCCTATGTCGGGGAACGGCTCCTCGCCGCCGGCATCCAGATCGTCGAGCCGCCGGGGGGGCACGCCGTCTACATCGATGCGCGCCGCTTCTGTCCGCACCTGCCGGCGGATCAGTTTCCGGCCCAGGCGGTCGTCGCCGCGCTCTACCGCCACGCCGGGGTGCGGGCGAGCGAGGTGGGCTCGGCGATGGCCGGGGCGGGGAGCCGGGCGCCGCTCGAGCTGGTCCGCCTCGCGATACCGCGGCGGGTCTACACCCGGGCCCACCTGGACTACGTGATCGAGGCGCTCGTCGAGCTCCACGCCCGCCGAGGCGCCATCCGCGGCCTGCGCGTCGTCGAGGCGCCGGCGAGCCTGCCGCACTTCTCGGCGCGCTACGCCGAGGTGGACCCGTGAGGAAGCCCGGCCGGGTCCGACAGCGTCGTCTTGCGGCGCCGCCCGCCGCCTGATCAACCCGGCAGCCCGTGGCGAAAGTCCCGGAAATCGTCGCCTGCGGCTCCGATGGCCGCCCAACCGACCCTTGATGAATCCGCGCCGTTCTACGGCGCAGACTCCTGGCTCTCTCCCGGCAGGACCGGCCCCCGCGGCGCGCGCTCGACCACCTCGGCGGCCGGCGGCAGGCGCCGCTGGCGGCGCCCGAGCCAGCCCGGCATCGGCTCCAGCGTGCGCCCGGCCGCGGCCGGGTCCTCCTGCTCGAGCTGGCGCAGCAGTTCCAGGTACTTCCGATCGATCTCCGGCCACACGTAGTGCCGGTTGAAGTACCGGCGGCCGTTGGCGCCGAGGCCGGCGCGCAGCCGGGGGTTGTTCTCCAGCAGCCGCAGGGTCTCGGCGAACTCCGGGTAGTTCGTGTAGTAGAGGCCGGCGTTGCTCCGGACCACTTGGCCGCGGAGCACGTCGCAGGCGCCGTTGACCAGCACCGGCAGCCCCATCGCCCAGGCCTCAAGCGTCACCATCGACAGGCTCTCGTACGGCGACGGCATGATCAGCAGGTGGGCGGCGGCCAGGGCGTCGTACTTTTCCTGGTCGGACACGAAGCCCAGGCGCCGGATGCGCGGGTCGTCCGGCACCGGCATCCGCGTCGACCCGGCGAGAACCAGATCGAGTCCACCCCCGGTGGCCGCATATCCCCGGAAGTGGCTGAACAGGTCGGCGCACCCCTTGTTCGGGTCGATACGGCCGACGTACAGGGCGAAGGGGGCGGTGATGCCGGTCTGCGCCCGGAAGCGCGTTGCGCTGGCCTGGTCGGGCACCTCCGAACCGACGCCCACCACGACGCCCGGCACCGCCTGGTTCCCCGAGACGTGTTGAATCAGCGCCCGCTCCTCGAACGAGTTGTACAGGATGCCGCGCACACCGCGGAACACCGGACCGAAGAGGGACAGCCCGATCGCAGGGTCGCGCTCGGCCGTCGGCGCCAGCAGGGCGCGTCGCGCGACGGCCCGGACGCCGTGGTAGGCGTGGTAGTACCGGTAGCTGAAGAAGAGACAGTAGTCGTACGAGTCCTCGGGCCGAACCAGGTGGGAGAGCAGGGCGGGGCTGGTCGGGCCTTGGCTCGACAGCCACCGCAGCTCGTCGGCGAGAGAGTGCGGCTGCTCGAACACCCGGCGGGACCGGAGGCCGAACTCGTACGGGTCGCGCTCGCGGGCGACGGGGAACCGGCGCACCGGCAGGCCGTTGATCGTTTCGGCGCCCGCCGGGTACTCGTTCCGCCAAGTGACGTAGTCGCGGGCGCAGGTGGTCAGGACCTCGACGTCGGCGTGCCGAGCCAGCCGCTCGGCGATGTAGCGCGCGTGCAGTTCGGCGCCGCCGTTGATCTCGAGCCCGTAGCGTTGGACGACGATCGCCAGCTTCATCGGTTCGGCGGGGGAGTCTCGACGATCGGCGGCGGGGAGGGGGGGGCGTCGCCTGCCGGCTTTTCCGGCTGCCGGTCACCGTTCGGCGACGCCGCGGGCTCGCCGGCCCCGGCCTGCTCGAGTGCGCCCAGCCGCTGGGACATCGATTCCACGAGCCTCCGCTGGTTCTTCATCTCGCTGGAGAGCCTCTGCATCTCGGCCGTCAGATCCTGCACGGCCCGGCGGCTCAGGACGTCCTGCTTCTCATGGGCCGCCAACCGCCGCGCCACCTCGCGGTCGAAGGCGGTCTGCTGCGCGTTCAGACGGGCCTGGGTGGAGAGCGCATCGACCATCGGATCGATGTTGAAGACGAACTTCAGCAGCGGGCGGAGCAGCCTGCGGCTGCCGTACAGGACCCGTCCGACGCCGCCGCGCGACGACCAGTAGATGCTGTGGCCGTGGAAGTCGAACCACTCCGACGGCGGGAGCGCCGCCGCCCTCGGGTCCGCGGCGGCTGCCGACTCCATGCGGCGCCGGGTTGCTCGGTTCCCGGCCGGCTCCGCGTCGGTCGCAGCCTCATCCGCGGCCCGCGCCGACTCGGCGCGGCGCCGCAATTCAATGCGGGCGCGGATCTGCTCCATGATCCGCTCCACGTCGATATCGTCGGGCTGCGCAGGGAGCTCGGACATCCACCACCCCAAGGGGCGCGCCGCGGGTCGCCGAGCCGTGGGGCGACCGACGACCCGCGCACGGCCGGGGCGGTCATCACCATCGGGCGGTCGACCCGCGCCTTCGCGGGGCCCGCGTACCGTACCCACGCCGCCCGCGCTTGTCAATCACCGAACGGGTCCGGGGCAGGAGCATCCCACGCTGACTGCGCGTGACGGCCCGCCCTCGATTCGAGGGGTCGCCACCGTCTTGCCGACCGGCCGCCGCCGCGTGAGACCCACGATTCCGCACATTCGGAGCGCAGGACCCGCCACGATGCTGCCTGCGCACGGCGGTTGCGGAGCGTGGGATGGTCCTGGGTCCGGGTGCACGTCAAGAAAGTGAGGCGCCGCCGCTTGGAGTTATCCGGCGTGGCCGGCCCCCGAGGAGGCATTCCCATGACCCCCAAAGAGTCCGTTCGGGGGGTCTCGATGCCGAGAACGGCGCGGAAATCGCCAACCTGACAGTGCCGGGGACAGTCACTTCGCAAACCGTCATGATCGGGGACGCCGATCGTCCCAAACGCCACGAAATCTGACGTGCGCCCCCGGGTCCGGCGACTCGGGAGCTGGACGAGATGGCGGCCCCGCGGCGTTCGGGAGACGTCAGGGGAGCGGTGATCAGCGCCGCCGAGAGCGGGTTGCGTTGATCATGCCGGCGGGTCGGCAGGCTTGCGTGGGGTTCCTCGAGTCGGTGTCTCCCGCGCGGGGCGGGTCGGGTTGGGCGGGTCGCGGGTTCGGGCGGTCGGACGTGGCCGACGGGCGGTTGCGGTCGCGGCGCCGACGCCCCCGGCGGCAACCCCGCCGTCCCGCCCACGCACGTCCAGCCCGCCGCCGGTAGCTGGTCGCGCGGGGCGACGTCGTCGGAGCTTCGGTTACGATACGGGGCGCCCATGGCAGGGAGGCACGGCATGGACTTCACCGGCAAGGCGGTATTGGTGACGGGGGCGTCGCAGGGGATCGGACGTGCGATAGCCCGCCAGTTCGCCGGCCGCGGCGCCCGGGTGGCCGTCCACTGCCACCGGAACCGGGCCGCGGCGGAGCAGACGCGGGCGGGGTTGCCGGGGGGGCCGCACCGGATCGTAGAGGCCGACGTCGGCGACCCGGACGCGGTCGCGCGGATGGTCGATTCGGTCGCGGCGGACCTGGGCCGGATCGACGTGCTGGTCAACAACGCCGGCGTCTACGAGGCCCATCCGATCGCGGAGGTGTCCTACCGCGCGTGGCAGGCCGGCTGGCGGCGGACGCTGGAGACGAACCTGGTGGGGGCGGCCAATGCCGCTTACTGCGCGGCGCGGCGCATGATCCGGCAGGGGGGCGGGCGCATCGTCAACGTCTCGTCGCGCGGCGCGTTCCGGGGCGAGCCGGACGCCCCCGCGTACGGGGCGAGCAAGGCGGGGATGAATGCGATGAGCCAGTCGCTGGCGAAGGCGTTGGCCCCGCACCGTGTCTTCGTGGGGGGTGGTCGCGCCGGGGTTCGTCACCACCGAACGGACCGCCCCCTTTCTCGACGGGCCGGACGGAGACGCGGTTCGCGGACAGAACCCTCTGGGGCGCGTCGCGACCCCCGACGAGGTGGCGTACGCGGTCGTCTTTCTCGCATCGGAGGGGGCCGAGTTCACGACGGGGACGATCATCGACGTCAACGGCGCGTCGTATCTGCGATCGTGAGCCGGGAACGGCGGCCGGGCGGACAGGGTCGGGGCGGCTGCTCGTTCTGCGGTTCGGTCAGTCCGCGGCGGCACTCCGGGCCGCCCCGATCGACGGCGGCGGGGCCTTGCGCCAAGGGCGGTTCAGGCCGGGCGCAGGGACGCCGCGGGGCCGGGGGGGAGGACCGGTTCGTCCTCCATGCTGCGCAGCGACTTGACCACGGGCGACGTGTTCGGCGGATACTCGCCGAAGCTGACCCCCAGCGCCCGCGCCGCGACGACCCCCGCGCTGTCCGCCGAGACGCGCGAAACCCGATGCACCGCGTCCTGAATCGGCACGCTCTTCACCGCCGGCGGGTCGTAGGCCACCATCTTCCCGAACTGCCGCTCGAAGACGAGACGGACGGCATGGGCGCCGAACTGGGTGGCGAGGGTGCGGTCGAAATTGGTCGGGGGGCCGCCGCGTTGCAGATGCCCCAGAATGACGACCCGCGTCTCTCGCTTCAGCCGGGCTTCCAGCTCCCGCGCGACGATCTGGCCGATGCCGCCCAGCCGGACCTGCTGCCCCGGTACGGGGTCCTCGCGGGTCACGAGGCCTCCGCCCGGCAGCTCGGCCCCCTCGGCCACCGCGACGAGCGAGAACCGCTTGCCGTGGGTGTCCCGCTCCAGAATCTTCTGGCAGACGTTCTCCCAGGTCCACGGGATCTCGGGAATCAGGATGACCGACGCGGCGCCGGCGATGCCCGCGTGCAGCGCGATCCACCCGGTGTGGCGCCCCATCACCTCGAGCACCATGATGCGGTCGTGGCTCGCCGCGGTGGTGTGGAGGCGGTCCATCGCGTCGGTGGCGCAGGCGACCGCGCTGTCGAAACCGAACGTGAAGGCGGTCGCCGAGAGATCGTTGTCGATGGACTTGGGCACGCCCACGACGGGGATCCCGTGCTCGTGGAACTGCTGGGCGACGGCGAGGGACCCGTCGCCGCCGATGCAGATCAGTCCCTTGAGGTCGAGCTGGCGCAGGGTGCGCTCGACCTCGGGGAGCAGCTCGGGGTCGAGTTCCTGCCGATCGTCAATCCCCACCCGGGCCGAGAACCGGCCCTGGTTGGTGGATCCCAGGATGGTGCCGCCCCGGTTGATGATCCCCGACGTGTTCCGGGTGTCGAGCGGCACGTAGGTCACCGGGTCGACCAGCCCTTCGAAGCCCCGGCGAAAGCCGACGACGTCGGACCCGAGCCGCGCGGCGGACTTCACGGCGCCCCGGATGACCGCGTTCAACCCCGGGCAGTCGCCGCCCGCGGTCAGGATTCCGATCCGGCGTGTCGCAGTCGGCATGGCATCTTCCCCGGTTTGCAGGCGGGCGCGGACCGGCGCCGCGTGGGGCCGGCCCCGGTCCCGGACGGCGTTACGAATGCCCGAGCACCGCGTGCGGGGTGTACCGCTCCTCGATGAACCCGCACTCGTCCTCGTCCAACGTGATGGCGAGAGCGCCGACGAGCTGATCGAGCTGTTCCGGCCGGGACGTCCCCACGATGGGCGCGGTCACCCCCGGTTGCCGGACCAGCCAGGCGAGGGCGACCTGGGCCGGGGTGGCGCCGCGCCGCGCGGCCAGCGTCCGGACGCGTTCCACGATCTCGAAGTCGGCCGGCGCGAAGTACAGCTTGCGTGCGAAGTCGTCGCTCCGGGCCCGGCTCGACGGTCCCGAGCCCTCCGGCTCCGGGGTGCGGTTGCCGGCGAGAAACCCGCGGGCGAGGGGGCTCCAGGGAATGACGCCGACGCCCTCGGCCCGGCAGAGCGGCAGCATCTCCCGCTCTTCCTCGCGGTAGACGAGGTTGTAGTGGTTCTGCATGGTCACGAACCGCGCCCACCCCATCCGGTCCGCGGCATGCAGCGCCCGCGCGAACTGCCAGGCGTACATGCTCGACGCCCCGAGATAGCGTACCCGGCCGGATCGGACGATGTCGTTCAGCGCGTCGAGGGTCTCCTCGAGCGGCGTGTCGGGATCGAAGCGGTGGATCTGATAGAGGTCCACATGGTCCATGCCGAGCCGCCGGAGCGAACCGTCGATGGCGTCGAACAGGTGCTTCCGCGACAGGCCCCGGTCGTTGGGGCCGTCGCCCATCGGAAAGTACGCCTTGGTGGCGACGACGACCTGATCGCGGCGGGCCATGTCGCGGACGGCGCGGCCGAGGATCTCCTCGCTCGCCCCGCGGGAGTACATGTCCGCGGTGTCGAAGAAGTTGATCCCGTGGTCGAGGGCCTGCCGGACGAACTGCCGGCCGGTCTCCTCGGGCAGGACCCAGTCCCGCCAGCTCGGCGAGCCGTAGGTCATCATGCCGAGGCACAGGCGGGAGACTTTCAGGCCGGTCCGTCCGAGCGGCACGTAGTCCATGGCGATCCTGGCGCCCCCGGCCGGACGCCGGCGGGCGCCACCTCCCGCGGGGCCGGAAACAGCAGTCCCGCCGCGGCGCGGACCGGCCGCGGCGCGGCAGCCCGGAAATCGCCGCCTTGCGGCTCCGCCTTCCGTTCAACCAACCATACCGGGGGTCCGCGCCTTCCGCGCGGACCCCCGGCAGAATCTAGTGACAGTGTCCGTGGTCCATCGACCAGACCTGTCCGGGCGGGCAGATGCCGGTCGCGACCTGGGTGGCGGAGGAGAAGCTGAAGACGAGCGCGGCCAACACCGCGGCCGCGATGCCCGCGATGGCGAGCCACGCGGCCGGGCTCAACCGGCTCTCCTTGCGCTCACAGCACTGCTTGTACTTCTTGCCGCTGCCACACGGACAGGACTTGTTCCGGCCGACCCTGGAAACACGTGCCATCGTAGGCATCCTCGCCGCGGCGCCGGCGGCGCGTGGCCGGAGGTGACCACGGCGCCTGGCCGGCGCAACGCGGGGCTGTCGCTACCGAAGCGGAGTTCGCAGGGCCGGCCTCAACGCCCGCGGCGCTCTGCCGGCCCCCGACCGCAGAGGCGGGGACGAGTATACCAACCCCGCCGCGGGTGCGCACCGCTTCCGCGGCGGACGATCACCGCCGAGGGCGACACCCTGAACGCGGCGGCGGCGCCGCCGCGGGTGCGCACCGCTTCCGCGGCAGACGATCAGGATTACCAGCAGCAGCTTGCCGATGTGGGACCCCCGGGCCCGGAAATCGTCGCCTGCGGCTCCGAGACGATCAGGGTATCAGCAGCAACTTGCCGATGTGGGTGCTGGACTCCATGAGCCGATGCGCCTCGCCGGCTTGCGACAGCGGAAACCGGCGGTGCACGACGGGACGCACCCGCCCGGCCTCGATGAGCGGCCACACCCGCTCGCGGACCGCCGTCGCCACCGCGCCCTTCTCCTCGACGCTGCGGGCCCGGAGCGTCGAGCCGGTGACCGTCAGCCGGCGGGTCATGAGCGTCGCCAGGTTGATCTCGGCCGTCCCCCCGCTCATCAGCGCGATGATGACCAGGCGCCCCTCGGGCGTCAGGACGTCGAGATTGCGCTGCAGGTACTGCTGCCCGACCATGTCGAGAACGACATCGACGCCCCGCCCGCCGGTCGCCGCGCGCACCGCCTCGACGAAGTCGGTCTCCCGGTAGTTCACGGCGGTCTCGGCCCCGAGCGCGGTGCAGGCGGCGCACTTTTCCGCCGACCCCGCGGTGACCAGGACCCGGGACCCGAACGCGGCCGCGAGCTGGATCGCCATGGTGCCGATGCCGCTCGAGCCTCCGTGCACCAGCAGCGTCTCGCCCGGCCGCAGGGCCGCGCGATCGAAGACGTTGGTCCAGACCGTCATGGCCACTTCGGGCAACGCCGCGGCGTCCACGATATCGATGCCCGCCGGCACCGGAAGGCACTGCGGCGCGGGCGCCGCGCAGTACTCGGCGTAGCCCCCGCCCGCGAGCAGCGCGCAGACCGAATCGCCGACGGCCCGGCCGGCCACCGCGTCGCCGACCGCGGCCACGGTGCCCGATACCTCCAGCCCCAGCACGTCCGAGGCGCCGGGAGGCGGCGGGTAGCGCCCGCGGCGCTGCATGGTGTCGGCCCGGTTCACCCCGGCCGCCGCCACCCGGACGAGCACCTCGTTCGCCCCGATCCCCGGGACCTCGCGGTCGCCCAGGACCAGCACCTCCGGCCCGCCCGGCTCCGTCATCTCGATGGTCTGCATCCGGCTCGGCCCCTCGGTCATGTCGCTGCCGCGCCCTGACGCGGAATCGGTCGCGGAGCAGTCCCCGCGTTGCCCCGACCGCGCCCCCGAAACTCCCCGGGGATTATAATTGCGGCGGGCCGCGGCCCGGACGGCCGCCCGGCGCCGGCCGAACGCCTATGGATATCAAGGTCAAGAGAATCAAGCTCTGGCGCACGGAGGTGTCCCGCCGGTCCGGCGCCCTGGCGGCCGCGCTTGAACCGCTGGCCCAGCACGGGGCGGACCTGAAGGTGATACGGGTCCGGGCCGCCGCCGGCCGGGCGAAGCGGAACATCGTCGAGATCTATGCCGGCGAGGGACAGCGGACGGCGATGGTGGCCCGGGCCGCCGGGTTCAGCCAGACGCCGGCCACCGCGGTGCTGCTGCAGGGAGACAACCGGCCGGGGTTCGCCTACGAGGTCGCGAACGCGGTGGCGTGGGCGGGCATCGGCGTTCAGGACTACGAGGCGGGGGTGGTCGATCGCCGGTTCTCGTCGACCCTCACGTTCGACAGCGAGTCGGACGCCGGCAAGGCGGTGTCGATCATCCGGAAGGTCATCCGCGGATCGGACGGGAAGGCCGCCGAAGGGTAGACGCATGCGGCTGCTGCTGATCGGGTACGGCCGGATGGGCAGGCTCGTCGACGAGTTGAGCGCATCGTACGGGTGCAGGGTGGCGGGTCGGCTCGACGTCGACAACAACGCCGGTGGCAGCGGCATCACCGCCGACGCGGTGGAGGGCGTGGACGTCGCCATCGATTTCTCGATTCCCGGCGCGGTGGCCGAGAATCTGCCGCGTCTCGCGAATCACGGCGTGAATCTGGTGGTCGGCACCACGGGCTGGGGGGCGCACGAGGCGGAGATGCGGCGGATCGCCGCCGACGCCGGGGTCGGCGTCGTCGCCGCCGCGAACTTCTCGCTCGGGGTCAATCTGTTCCTGGCGTTGACGGAACGGGCGGCCGAGCTGTTCGCGGCCCGGCCGGAGTTCGGGGCCTATGTCCACGAGCTCCACCACGCGGCCAAGATCGACGCCCCGTCCGGCACCGCGCTGGCCCTGCGGGACGCCATGACCCGCCGGGGATATGCGAGCCGGATCGACATGGCGTCGAGTCGCGCCGGCTCGGCGCCGGGCACGCATACGGTGGCGTTCGACGGCCCGGTCGAGTCGATCGCGCTGACCCACGCCACCCGGGATCGCAGCACGTTCGCCCGGGGGGCCCTCGAAGCCGCCCGCTGGGTGCAGGGCCGGCAGGGCTGGTTCTCGATGCGCGACGTGTTGGGACTGCAGGCATGAGACGCGACTGGTCCGGCTGCGGCACGGCGCTGGTGACGCCGTTCACGGCGGGCGGCGCCGTCGACGAGCCCCGCGTCCGTGCGCTGGCCGCCCGGCAGATCGAGGGCGGCGTCCACTTCCTCGTGCCGTGCGGCACGACCGGCGAGAGCCCGACCCTCTCGGCCGGCGAGCACCGGCGGGTGGTCGAGCTGGTGGTGGATACCGCGTCCGGCCGGGTGCCGGTGCTCGCCGGCGCGGGCGGCTACGACACCCGCGCGGTCATCGGGCAGGCGCAGGAGATGCAGCGCGCCGGGGCGGACGGGATCCTGTCGGTGACGCCGTACTACAACCGGCCGACTCCCGAAGGGTTGTATCGGCACTATCGGGCGATCGCCGACAGCGTCGCGCTGCCGATCGTCGTCTACAACGTGCCGGGAAGGACCGGGTGCAACGTCGACCCCGCCACCCTGTGCCGTCTCGCGGAGCTCCCGAACGTCGTCGGCGTGAAGGAGGCCTCGGCCGACATGGGACAGATGTGCGAGATCTGCCGCGCCGTCCCCGACGGGTTCAACGTGCTGTCGGGCGACGACCTGTTCACGGTGCCCTTGATGGCGGTGGGGGGCGCCGGGGTCGTCTCGGTGGCGTCGAACGAGGTCCCGGGCGAGATGGCCCAGCTCGTGTCGGCGGCGCGGGCGGGCGACTTCGCGGCGGCCCGCCGGCTCCACACCCGGCTTCTCCCGCTGATGCGGATCAACTTCATCGAAACCAACCCCATCCCCGTCAAGGCGGCGATGGCGCATCTCGGGCTGCTCGATCTGCACTACCGGCTGCCGATGGCGCCCCCGCGACCGGCCTCGCTCGAGAAGATCGTGCGGATGCTCGAAAAGCTGGGAGTCGGCGGTGAATCCCCGCGCGGCGCCGCGGCCGGCGGGGCGCCCGCGTGAGACGGCGCGGCCGGCGGGCCGATTCGGAGGCAGGCAATCCGGGCGCAACGCGGTCCGCGCGGGATTCGCATCGCCGGTCGAATGCCGCCGTGCCTTCGCCGCGGGCTCCCCACCGTCGGGCCCACCGGCCCGAACCTGCGCTGAGCGGCCCCGGGACCGCATACGGAGACCATCGACAGTGAACACGGATACTGATTCGCTCCAGGCGGCCGTCGAACGACTGCATGCGGCCGGCGCCGGCGCCGACCGGGACGAGGCGCGGGCGGTGTTCGCGACCCTGCGGGCGGAGCTGTCCGCCGGCCGGGTCCGGGCGGCCACCCCGGACCCCGGCGTCCCCGCCGGCTGGCGCGTGCACGCCTGGGTCAAGCAGGGCATCCTCGTAGGCTTTCGCTGCGGTGACATCGCCGCGTTCCCCGGGTCCGACCCCGATGTCCCGTTCCTCGACAAGGACACCCTGCCCGTCAAGCGGCTCGACGCGTCGTCGCGGGTCCGGCTGGTGCCCGGCGGATCGTCCATCCGCGACGGGGCGTTCGTGGGGGCCGGGGTCATCTGCATGCCGCCGATGTTCATCAACATCGGGGCCCACGTCGGGGCCGGGACCCTCGTCGATTCGCATGCCCTCGTGGGGTCGTGCGCCCAGGTCGGCGAGCGGGTGCACGTGAGCGCCGCCGCCCAGATCGGCGGCGTCCTTGAGCCGGTCGGGGCCATGCCCGTCATCATCGAGGACGACGTGTTGGTGGGCGGCAGCACCGGCATCTACGAAGGGACGGTCGTGAAATCGCGCGCGGTCATCGGGGCGGGCACCGTCCTGACCGGATCGACCCCGGTCTACGACCTCCCGCGCCGCCGGGTCATCCGCCCCGCCGCCGGCGTCCCGGTGGTCATCCCCGAGGCCGCGGTCGTCGTGCCGGGCAGCCGCTCGGTCACCGCCGAGGCCGGCCGCGGGTGGGGCCTCGCCCTCGCGACACCGGTCATCGTCAAGTACCGCGACGAGAAGACCGACGCCGGCGCCGAGCTCGAGGCCTGGCTGCGGTAGGCGGGCGGGTTCCGGGGGCGGACCCGCCTCACGCGAACCGTGGCGCCGGGCGCGCGCCGGCGCCCCACCCGATGAACAGCTTCCACGGATTTCGTTTATGATCGAAATTTATTGCCGGTTGCGCTGTTCTTCGTCCGTATCCGAACAATGGAGCTTCTGCGCCGGCAATACCTCGACCGCCTCCGGCAGTTCCTGAACGCCCCCGCAATCACCGCGGTGACCGGCATCCGGCGGGCCGGCAAGAGCGTCCTGCTGCGGCAGTTCGCGGCCTCGCTGCGCGACGAACGGCAGGTGGTCTACGTCGACAAGGAGTCGTTCGCGTTCGAATCGCTGCGGACGGCGCGCGATCTGATCGACCACGTGGAGTCCACCACGCGACGGGACGAGCCGCGGGTGGTGATCGTCGACGAGGTGCAGCAGATCGCCGACTGGGAACGCGCGGTCGCCTCGCTGAACGGCGAAGACCGCACCGAGGTCGTCGTTTCCGGCTCCAACGCGACGCTGCTGTCGGCCGAGCTCGCGACGCTGATCGCCGGCCGCTACGTGACACTCCAGGTCTTTCCGCTGACGTTGGCCGAGTTCGGCGATCTGTACCGGCAGCGTCCCGGCGCGGCGGCCGACGACGCCGAGCTGTTCCGGCTCTACCTGCGCGTCGGCGGTCTGCCCGGACTGCTCCACACCGACCTGAGCGACCCGGTGGTCGACCAGATGCTGACCGACGCGGTCAGCACCATCGCCATCCGGGACGTGATCCGGCGTCACCGCATCCGCGACGTGGCCCTGTTCGAGGCGATCACGCGGTTTGCGGTCGACAGCGTCGGCAGTCTGGTGTCCGCGAAGCGCATCGCCGACTTCCTGAAGAGCCGGCGGAGAGCGACGGCGGTCGATACGGTGCTCAACTATCTCGCGCACCTGGGCGACGCGTTCCTGCTGACGCCGGTTCCACGCTTCGATCTGCAGGGCCGAAAGCTGTTGCAGGTGAACCAGAAGCACTACCTGGGCGACATCGGTCTTCGCAACGGCATCATCGGCTACCGCGAGAGCGACGTCGGCGGCATCCTGGAGAACCTCGTCTTCCTGGAGCTGCGCCGCCGCGGCTACACGGTGACGGTCGGGGTTGCGGGATCGCGGGAGATCGACTTCGTCGCGGAACGGCGGTCCGGGCGCCGCTACGTGCAGGTCGCCTACCTGCTCGAATCGCCCGCCGCCATCGAGCGCGAGCTCGCGGCCTTCGCCGCGGTCCGCGACGGCTACCCCCGCGTGCTGCTCTCCCTCGACCGGCACCAGCCCGCCGACCTTCAGGGGGTGCGGCACCAGTCCTTGACCGGGTTTCTGCGGGGCGCTTCACTCGGCGCCGCGGCGAGCGGCGAGCACTGATGGCGCGCCGGCCGGCGGCTGGCGAGGCGCACTCCCCGACAGTGGGCCGGCGTGTCCGACGGTCCCGGGGGTGCTGTTGACGTGCTGTAGCGGTTGACGTACGGTTGCTTTGAGGATCTGGAGCGGGCCACGGGCGCCGCCGCGACGGGTGCCGCGGCCGATCCGGAGGAGATGGCCGAGCGGACGGCCGGGGGGAATCGGCGCGACGAAGGCGGGCTCGACGCCTCGTCCCGGGCCTCGATCGCCCACCGCCGGCGTGCCTCGGCCGGTGCGTGATCGTCGGTGTAGACGAGGCGCCCCGTCTCGCCGTCGACGGGCTCGACCGCCACGCCGGTGGCGGGCATGGCCGGCGCGGGGGACGGCGGGGGTGGTCGTCGTGGTGGTCGCGAGCCGCTCCGGGGTGGCCGTCGCGGGACGGGTCAGCTTGGTGGCCGCCCGGGCGGAATGATCCGGTCGGTTCCCAGGGTCAGATCGGGAAGCGCGGCGGGCGACAGACACGTTCCGCGCGCGTGGCGGCGCGTGACGCGGTATCCGTCGGGGGCCGGCTCGGAGCAGGCTTCGATCCGGTCATGCTCCAGATCCACGAGCCACACTTCGCGGATGCCGGCCCTGGCGTAGGAAGGGATCTTGGTGCGGCGGTCGTAGTCGATGGACGAATCAGCCACCACCACCAGCAGCAGTACGTCGGCGGGTTCCGGGTGGCTGAAGGCGTAGTCGTCGTCTTTCTCGACCAGCAGCATCAGGTCGGGCTGCAGCTCGGAACGGCCGGAGACGGCCAGCGGATTCCGCACCCGCACCAGCGCGCGGCCTGCGAGTCGGCCGGAGGCGAAGAACGCGCGGTTGAGTCGATCGACGCATGCCGCATGACGGCTTCCAATCGGCGACATCACGATGACCTCGCCTTCCAGAAGCTCGACACGGTCGTCTTGGGTGAGGATCCCGGCCCTCCCCATGGCGTGGTAGTCCGCCCGGGTGAAGCTCCTTCGTGGGACGGATGTTGGCGCCGGCACCGCGGCCATGCGCGCATCGTAACGCGGGCCCGGTCATCGGGAAGGCGGCACGGAGCAGATGGATGACATCTCATAGCGGCGCCGGCGCGGCGCCCCCCTTCGACGTGGTCGATCTGGCCCGGTCGCTCATCGACATCGACTCGACGACGGGGGGGGAAGGCCCCGTCGCCCGGTGGCTGGCGGGGTGGCTGCGGGACCGCGGGTACGACATTGAGGAGCAGCCGGTCGAGGGCGACAGGATCAACCTCTACGTCGCCCTGGGGCCGCCGGACGTGGTGCTGTCGACCCATCTCGACTGCGTGCCGCCCTACTTTCCAAGCCGCGAGGAGGACGGCCGGCTCTACGGGCGCGGCGCCTGCGACGCGAAGGGCATCGCGGCGGCGCAGGTCGGCGCCCTCGAACGGCTGCGCGCGGCCGGCGAGACCCGGGTCGGCGTACTGTTCGTGGTCGGCGAGGAACGCGGCAGCCACGGCGCCCACGCCGCGAACCGGACCCCCCGCGGCTCGCGCTATCTCCTCAACGGCGAGCCGACCGACAGCCGTCTCGGCATCGCGACCCGCGGCGTCTGCCGGGTGCGGCTGTCCGCCCGCGGCCGGACCGCCCACTCTTCGCACCCCGAGGAGGGCGTGTCGGCGATCGAGAAGCTGGTCGATGCTCTGGTGGCGCTCCGCACGCTGCCGCTGCCGTCGAGCCCGGCCCTCGGCGACACGAGCTACACGGTGACCCTGCTCGACGGCGGGATCGCCCCGAACGTCGTGCCGCCCACGGCGAGCGCGGAGGTCAACTTCCGCACCGTGGGCCCCGCCGGGGAGGTGCGCTCGGCCCTCGAACCGCTGAAGCGCCGGGTCGATCTGGAGGATGTGGCCGAGGTGCCGCCGGTGGAGCTGGTCACCGTGCCCGGCTTCGATACAGCGGTTTTCCGGTTCACCACCGACATCCCGTTCCTCTCCGCCTGGGGCCGGCCGCTGCTCTTCGGTCCCGGCTCGGTGCGGCTGGCGCACACCGCCGACGAGTACGTCGAGGTGGACGAGCTGCGGGCCGCCGTCGATCATTACGCCCGCATCGCGACGAGCCTGCTGGAGCGCGTCGAGGCGGAAGCGCACGCGTGACGGATCAGGGCTGCCCGGCCTGTTCGAGCCGTACCCGCGTCAGGTCGATGCGCTGGAGCGGGGTCTCCCCGTCGACCGGCGTCGCCTCGATGCGATCGACCGCGTCGATGCCGTCGACGACCCGCCCGAACACGGTGTAGACCCCGTCGAGCGCGCCGGCGCGGGCGGTCACGATGAAGAACGACGTGTCCGCGCTCGCCGCGTCGTCCCCGCGCGCCATCGACACGATGCCCTTCACGTGCGGGGTGTCGCTGAACTCGGGCTCGAGGGTGGCGATCAGGCTCCGCTGCTCCTCGGTCAGGGGCGTGCTGCGGCTGGGCACGAAGCCGGTCTGGATGACGAATCCGCGGGCGATGCGGTGGAACGCCATGCCGTCGTAGACCCCCGCCTGGGCCAACCGCAGGAAGTTGCGGACGTGTCCGGGAGCGCGGTCCGGGAACATCTCCAGTGTAATCGGGCCCGCGCGGGTCTCCAGCACCGCTCGGTACGCCGCCAGCTCGTCGGCGGTCTCGGTCGTGAACGGGGGCGGCGGGGGCGGCCGCCAGTCGCGGATGGACACCGACACGATCTCGACCCGCTCGGCCGCCTTGCCCTGGGCGTCGACCGGGGTCTCGGAGATGCGGGTCACCACCGGCAGCCCTTCCGACACCCGTCCCCAGACGGTGTGGTGGCCGTCGAGGCCGGGCTGGGCCACGACGCAGATCAGGAACTGGAGCCCCTCGCTGGCGGGATTGCCCGGCACCCCCACCGCGGACACCGTGCCCGGGGTGTGCCGCTCGTCGTTCGGCTCGGACGCCACCAGGCCCAGGCCGCCCCGGCCGTACTCGCCGCGGCGGGCGGGGTCCGCGCTGAACGGGTCCCCGCCCTGGATGATGCCGCGCGCGACCATCGCGTGGAAGGCGGTGCCGTCGTAGGTCCCCTCGTTCACCGATTGCAGGAACAGCCCCACATGGTTGGGGGCGGCCTCGGGCAACAGATCGATGACGAACGTCCCCGCCGTCGTCTCGACCACCGCCTGCTTGTCCCGCATCTCGTCGAGGCTCAGCGGCGTTACGAACATCTCTTGCGCCGGCTGCGCCGTGCCGGCGCCGGCCCGCAGCCCCGCCAGCACGAGCAGCCCCACCGCCAGGATTGGTCGTCTCACGGTCCCTTCCCCCCCCGGTAGCACGGATTGCATCCGCCGGGAGTTTGCGCCGTGGAACGGAGCGGACTCCCGACAGGGTTCGTCGGCGGCAATCGAAGCCGCAGGCGACGGTTTCCGGGCCAAGGGCTTGCGCCGTCGGTCCACCCGCACCCGGACGTCGCGACGAACGGGAATTATGCACGAACGCGCCGATTCGGTAACAGTCCGTGCAGTCCGTGGCGGAAGTTGTGCATCCGACCGGGACCGTATTCGGCCTGACCAAGGATCGGCGCAAGAATAAACTCCCGGTTTCGCTGCATCGGTTTCGTGGCGCAGTTTCACTGCGGCCGCATCCTTGCCGCGCATCTGTCGCACTCGGCGTCGATCCCAGTACGGCGTGATTGCGGCCTCTGAAGGAAGTTGTTCTTGCGCGGACCCCAAGAACGTGTCGAACAGCGGTCGAACCGAGCGGTCGCCGTCGTCAGGGCGTCGACATGCCTGACGACGCACCGGCCCGTCCGGCGCAAGGGTGCGAGCCCGGCGCCGCGGTTCGCAAGACCCGCCCGCCGGCCTCGGCGAAGCGCGGTTGCCGCTGGTGTGGCGGGCGCCGGCGCCACCACGCGCTTGACATAGTTCTCACATCGCAATGATGTTCTGAATCGGACGAGCCCGTGTGATAGGGTGGCGGACCGGTGCCGGACATGGCTGACATCCTGCAGGATTTTCCGGTCGTCGCGCCCCTGGAACGGGTTTTCGCGGCTGTCGCGACGCCGGCGGGCCTCGACGCGTGGTGGACCGAGCGGTCCGCCGGCCGCCCCGCCGAGGCCGCCGAATACGCGCTGGGCTTCGGACCGGGCGTCCGGTGGCGGGCCCGCGTGACCCGGTGCGCGCCCCCCAACGAGTTCGAGCTGGAGCTGACCAGCGCGGTGGATGACTGGTCCGGCACACGCGTCGGGTTCCTGCTCGCCGGCCGCGCCGGCGGTACGCACGTGCGGTTCCATCACACCGGTTGGCCCGAGGCGAACGAGCACTACCGGGTCTCGTGCCACTGCTGGGCGCTGTATCTCCGGCTGCTGCGCCGCCATCTGGAGCACGGCGAGACCGTGGCGTACGCGGACCGGCTCGACGCCTGACGCCTCCGCCCGTGCGGGAGTCGCGCACGACATGATCGACAGGGTCACGATTGCGGTCGGATCGATGGAAGCGATGGTGACGTTCTATGCCGCGGCGCTCGGGATCGAGCTCACACCCAGAGAGATGTTCGAGCGCACCCTGTTCATGGGGCGCTTCGGCGACGTCGAGTTGCTGCTCTGCCCGCGGGACCTCGCCGGCGTGGACGCCGCGGTGAACACGATTCAGTTGCGGTTTCTCGTCGGGGACGTGGCGGCGGCGTTCGCGCGGGGTGTCGATGCCGGCGGCGTGCCGCTCAACGCGCCGACGCTTCTGGAGGGCGCCATGCACGCGGCGTTGCGGGATCCGGACGGAAACTCGCTCGAGCTGCGAGAACGCGCGCCCGCATGATTCGGCAGTCGGCCGCCCGTCGATGACGCCATGACGCTCCCGATCGTCCAGCTTCGCGGCGGCGTCAGGTACGGCTTCCAGTAGTGCAGGATTATCCCACGCTCCGCCACCGCCGTGCGCAGGCAGCATCGTGGCGGATCCTGGCAGCCGGTGGCGAAAGTCCCCGCTGCATTCGAGCGGCGATGCATCCCGCCTGACTGCGTTGTTCGTCGGTTACATATACCCAATAGGCGCCCTCCTCCACGCCTTGTCAGGCGGGCGCCCCGCCGCTCTCGGTGCGACGCGGGATTTCACCACGGGCTGCTGGGGCTCCGGACGTGCGGGTCTCACGCGGCGCCGGCCGGTCGGCAAGACGGTGGCGACCCCTCGAATCGGGGGCGAGCCGTCGAGCGCAGTCAGCGTGGGAGGCCTCTGCCGGTAGTGCGGTCGGGGATGTCGCCACCCGCTTCACCTGCGGCCGGGGCGCCGTGCAGGCCGATGGCGAGCACGGCTGCGATCATCACGGCGACGACTGATCTTCTTGTTCTCGGTATCCTCGACTCCTTCACCAAGCCAGTCTGTACCCGATCGACGCACCGTCGCGGTCGGGAGCGCCGAACACCACCGATTGCCTTGCCCGCCCCGATCTCCACAGATCGAGCGAGACGCCTGCAGCCGCCGAAGCGGCTGCCCCCCAGATATAGGCCCCCCGGCGCGCTGGATCGCAGCCGGGGACCTCGCAGGGCTGCTTGTGCGTCTCCCCCAAGATTGTCAGGGCCAGGCTGGCGCCGTACAGCGAGAACACCGCCCACCATGTCGCGTCTCCGTCGCGCGACACGGCTTCGGTGTCGTTCTCGGCCACCTCGTGGGCGGCCGCCGGACTCGCGAGCGCCAGGATCAACGCCGCGACCACCGGACCTGCTCGGATCATGAGTTCCTCCTCATCTGAATACTGGCTACGTGAACGCGGAGCCTACCAAACGCGGGTGCCCTGCCTACTTGATGCAAGTCAAGACAATCACGGTTGAGTACGTTGCAGGGCCATCCCACGCTAGCCGAAGGGGCCGACAGCGCGGGCCCCGACCCAATCGCGCCCGCTTTACGAGGAGCTTGGCCGCGGTCAAGGACTTCCGGCGCGCCCCGGGCCGCAAGCACACCGTGGCCTCGGTGCTCGCCGTCTACATCTGGCGCGACTCGCGAACATCCGCGGCCCGGTCGCCGCCGCCGAGTACGCGCAGCAACTCAGTCAGGCGGAACCGAGGGTCGTCGGCGCCTGGAAGTCTCCCCGGACCGGCCGACACGTGCCGGTTTCCAAGTCCACCCTGCACCGGGTGACCGCCTCGGCCGACTCCGAACAGATCGAGGCGGTGCTGCGGCGCTTTACGATGCTCCCTGCGGCGCAGATTCCAAGGAGTCTGCGCCGCAGGAAATTATGACCACCATATGTTGCGCAAACCCCGGCTATTGACCGCTATATATTGTGCCAGATCGGACCCAAGACCGTGCTGTGGCGCAAACTCCTAGGTCGGGATGGCAGATTCGGGCCACCTCGAATACGATCGATCGGATGTCACTGTTGCGCGAAACGGAGAGCGTGGCACCCTCGCGGAAGGGGCGCTTTGCGCTGATTGGCCTGCTGGCGATCGCCGCCGGCGCCGGCTACCACCTGTGGACGTCGCCTCCCGACTGGTTGCCGTCGTTCGGGGAAGGAGCCCCCGGCACCGCCGCGGGTGATCCTCCGGCGCCGCGGGCCGCGCGGGCGCCGGCACCCGCACCGGAACCGGCGCCCGAGCCCGAACCGGCGCCGGCCCTTGAACCGGCGCCCGAGCCCGAACCGGTGCCGGAACCGGCCGCACCCCCGCCGGCGCCGCGGCTCGAGCCGCTGCTGCGGGTGTCGAGCGACGTGCCCGGGGCGTCGGTGTTCCTGGACCGGCGGTTCCTGGGGACGACGCCGTTCGAGGCGGTCGAGCTCGAGCCGGGGTCCCACCGGCTCAACGTGTCGGCGGAGGGATACGACGGTTTCGCCCGGGACGTCGAGATCGGCGACGACCCGATCTCGATCGAGGTGAGATTCCGGGACGTCCGGCTGGACGCCCGGGTCGAGGTCGTCCACCGGCATCGATTCGGATCGTGCAGCGGGCTCCTGCGCGCCGACCTCGCGGGTATCCACTACGAGACCGACGACGACGACGCGTTCTCGATCCCGTTCGCCGAGGTCGAGCGGCACGCCGTCGACTATCTGGAACACACGCTGACCGTGAAGCGGCGCGGCGGGCGCACCTGGAACTTCACCGACGAGGAGGAGACGGCCGACGCCCTCTTCGTCTTCCACCGCGACGTCGAGCAGGCCCGCGACCGGCTGGCCGACGCGCAATGACCACCCGGTGCCCCTGGGCCGGTCCCGACCCGCTCTATCGGGAGTATCACGATACCGAGTGGGGCGTTCCGGTCCACGACGACCGCCACTTCTTCGAGATGCTGATCCTGGAGGGGGCCCAGGCCGGTCTCGCCTGGATCACGATCCTGCGCAAGCGGCAGGGCTATCGGGACGCGTTCGACGGGTTCGACCCGGCGGTGGTGGCCCGCTACGACGACCGGCGGTTGGAGGCGCTCGTCGAGAACCCCGCCATCATTCGCAACCGGCTCAAGATCGAGTCGGCCGTCGGCAACGCCCGCGCCTTTCTCGGGATACAGGACGAGCACGGCAGCTTCGACCGCTACGTCTGGCAGTTCATGGACGGACGCCCGCGGCAGAACCGGTGGCGCAGCCTGGAGGAGGTCCCCGCCGAGACGTCCGAGTCGCGGACGATGAGCCGGGACCTGAAACGCAGGGGGTTCCGCTTCGTCGGCCCCACCATCTGCTACGCGTTCATGCAGGCGACGGGCTTGGTGAACGACCACCTCGTCGACTGCTCTCGCCACGCGGCGCTGGCGCGATAGCTCCCCGGGCAGCCCATGGCGCAACCCGGCGTCGCACCGAGATCGGCGGGGGCGCCAGCGGGCTGAAGAGCGCCCGCGGCAAAGAACGCCCGCCCGTGCCTGGCAAGGCGTGGAGTGCGCCTATTGCTGCGAAACATGTCCCGACGTTCGCGGGCGTGGAGTGACCGGCGTCCCGATCATGACGGTTTGGGCATAGGCAACCGCCGAACAACGCAGTCAGGCGGGATGCATCGCCGGTCGAATGCAGTCGGGGCCTTTCGCCGCAGGCGGCTGGACCAGGAGTTTGGCCGGGCTTGGAGGGGCGGCCAGCGGAAGGTTGGGCGACGCTTTCCGGGGGCCGGGAGTTCGCGCCGTAGAAACGGTGCCGACTCCGGGGCGGGGTTGGTTGGGGCGGCGTCGCCGCGCGCGGCGCCGGGCTACCGCGACACCACCAGCAGCACGGCGACGACCACGACGGTCGAGCACCCCAGTGACCACGCGGACAGCGCCTCGTCGGCCAGGATGTAGCCCAGCACCAGCGCGATGACCGGGTTCACGTAGGCGTAGGTGGCGGCCTTGGCCGGTACCGTCGCCTTCAGCAGCCAGAGGTAGCACCCGTAGGCCACCGACCCGAAGACCGCGACGTAGGCCCAGGCCCCGAAGGCGGCCGGGGACACCGCGCCCCAGTCCAGACCCCGCAGCTCGCCGGTGACCGCCGACAGCGCCAGCAGGACCACGCCCCCGCCGAGCATCTGCATGCCGGACGACAGCGCCTGCGACCGCGGCTGCGGGACGTGGCGCGAGCAGACCGAGCCCGCCGCCCACAGCAGGCTGGCCGCGACGACGGCGCCGGCCCCGATGGGGTCGAGGACGCGCGCGTCCGCCGCCTCGGCCGGGTTGACGAGCAGCGCGACCCCCGCGAACCCCAGCACGAGCCCGAGAATCACGCGGCCGGGCGGGCGTTCGCCGCCGGGCCGCCACCAGTCGGCGAGCGCCACCCAGAACGGCACCATCGAGACGAGGAGGGCGCCGAGGCCGGACGGCACGCGCTGCAGCGCCCAACTGACCCCCCCGTTCCCGCCCGCCGCCATCAGCAGCCCGACGAGGCCGGTCATCACCCAGTCGCGGCCGGTCGGCCTCGCCGCTCCCCGGTATCCGGCCCAGGCCGCGAACACGAGTCCAGCCGCGAGAAAACGTACGGCGGCCATCAGGAACGGTGGAATCTCGGCCACCCCCCAGCGGATGGCCAGATAGGTCGAGCCCCAGATGACGTAGACGGCGGCGAACGCGGCGACGAGGGCGACGGGGGAGGGGCGGGCGGTCACGACGGACTACCCGACGTTGACGACGGCGCGGGTGTCATGTTCTTGTGGATTCCGAACGACGCGCTGAAGTCACGACGGACTACCCGACGTTGACGACGGCGCGGGTGCTGCGGTGCCGGTCGACGACCTCTCGGCCGAGCCGCTTGCTGAGATACACCTTCGATTCCCCGGGGTCGTCGGGGTCGGCCTCGAGCTTGATGACGTCGAACTCCAGGTGGTCGAGGGTGCTGCGCATGGTGTAGTAGCGGTTCTTGGTCTTCACGACGACCTCGTCGAACCCGTTGTCCAGGGCCCAGGACTCCTGCTGCTCGGTCAGCGCGCGGAAGAACCCCCGGCCCCGCCAGTCGCGGCGGGTGCCGCCGATCCAACTGTAGAGGATCTTGCGATCGTCGAAGCGGACGCAGTCGGCCAGCCGGGTCACGAGGTCGGCGAGCTTGGCGTCGGTTTCGTGACGGCCGATCTCGTGCGACACCTTGAACGCCACCGGCACCACCGTGTCGGGGGCGTCGGGCAGCGCCGCCTCCGCCATGACGATCTGGTGGTCGCGGCTGCTCAGTCTGGCCACGACCTCGGACGAGGTCTTGCGGCGCGGGAACTCGCCGAAGAACTCCTCGATATACTGAATCTCCAACGCGCCCTGCTGCAGCCCGTACTGTCTGATGTGATACTCCATCGGCGGCGGCCCGTGATCATACACCCCGCGGGCCGCGGCTCCGCGCCACCGATGCCCGAGCTGCCTGACGTCACCGTGTACGTGGAGCATCTGCGGACCCGTATCGTCGGCGAGCCGCTGCGCCGGGTCCGGCTCGGCAGCCCGTTCGTGCTGCGCTCGGTGACCCCGCCGCTCGGCGCGGCCGAATCTCTGCCGGTGCGGTCGGTCGACCGGCTCGGCAAGCGGATCGTGATCACGCTCGACGGCGGCCTGTCGCTGGTCATCCATCTGATGATCGCGGGCCGCCTGCGGTGGCGGCCAAGCCCCGGCGTCCGCATCCCGAGCCGCCGGGGCTTGGCCGCGTTCGACTTTCCGGGCGGCACCCTGCTCTTCACCGAGGAGGGCGGCACGAAGCGCGCATCGCTCCACGTGGCCGGCGGCGCTGCGGCGCTGCGGCGGCACGACCCCGGCGGGCTGGAGGTGCTCGAGGCGGACGCCGCGGCCTTCCGCGCGTCGCTCGTCCGCGAGAACCACACGGTCAAGCGGGCCCTGACCGACCCGCGGCTGTTCTCGGGCATCGGCAACGCCTACTCCGACGAGATCCTGCACGCGGCCGGGCTGTCGCCCCTGAAGTGGACCACGCGGCTCAGCGGCGCGGAGATCGACCGGCTGTTCCAGTCGGCGCGGGCGACCCTCGCCGACTGGACGGAACGGTTGAGACGGGAGACCGGCAACCGATTTCCCGAGAAGGTCACCGCCTTCCACGGGGGCATGGCGGTGCACGGCCGCTACGGCCGGCCCTGTCCAACGTGCGGTTCGCCTGTCCAGCGCATCCTGTATGCCAGCAACGAGGCGAACTATTGCCCGCGGTGCCAGACCGGCGGCCGTCTGCTCGCCGACCGGTCGCTGTCGCGGCTGCTCGGGAAGGACTGGCCCCGCTCGCTCGACGAGCTCGACGACCTGACCGCTTCCCGGCGCCTGCCCGACCCGGGCGCCGCATGAGCCGGCCGCGCGGCCGATCGTTCCCCCTGGCTTCCCCCAATCACGCCAGCAACGGGCGGAGCCAGCGCTCGGTCTCGGCGATCGTGACCCCCCTGCGGCGGGCGTAGTCCTCCACCTGGTCGGCGCCGATGCGCCCGACCGAGAAGTAGTGCGCCTCGGGGTGGGCGAGGTAGAGCCCGCTGACGCTGGCGGCGGGGGTCATTGCCGCGCTCTCCGTCAGGCTCATGCCGATCGCGTCGGGCTCGAGAAGCTCCCACAGCGTGAACTTCCCGCTGTGGTCGGGGCACGCCGGATACCCGAAGGCGGGGCGGATGCCGCGATACCGCCCGCGAAGCAGATCGTCGGGGGTCAACCGCTCGTCCGCCCCGTAGCCCCACTGGCGCCGGGCGGTGGCGTGCAGATACTCGGCCGCGGCCTCCGCGAGCCGGTCGGCCAGGGCCTGGACCATGATGGCGTGATAGTCGTCATGGTCGTCCTTGTACTCGGTCGCGAGGGCGTCGGCGCCGACGCCGGCGGTGACCGCGAACGCCCCGACGTGGTCGAGCCGCCCGCTGTCGCGCGGCGCCACGAAGTCGGCGAGCGAGCGGTGGGGCAGGCCCCGGGGCTGCGGCTCCTGCTGTCGCAGCATCGGCAGGCGCAGCCGCTCGGCGCCGCCGCCCGCCGTCGCGGCCGGCTCGAGGACGACGATGTCGCCGCCGTCGCTCACGGCCGGCCAGAACCCGAACACCGCGCGGACGGTCAGGCGCCGGTCGTCGATCACGCGCTGCAGGAGCGCTGTCCCGTCCGCGTGCAGCGCCCGCGCCTGCTCGCCGTACGCGGGGTGGTCGAGCACCGCAGGGAAGCGCCCCTTGATCTCCCACGCCGCGAAAAAGAACGTCCAGTCGATGAACGGCGTGACCGCCTCGAGGGGAATCGGGTCGAGCCGGCGGGGGCCGAGGAACGCCGGCGACGGCAGGTCGGCGGCGGCCCAGTCGTCGCCGAACCGGTTCGCGCACGCGTCGGCGTAGGAACGCAGCGGCTTGTCTCGGCGCGCCGCATACTGCTCTCGCAGGGCGGCCTGATCCGCGCGGTTGGCCCGGTCGAGCGCATCCCGCCGCGCCGGATTGAGGAGGCCCGACACCACGTCGATCACCCGCGAGGCATCCGCCACGTGCACCGTGCTCCGGTCGTAGGCGGGCGCGATCTTCACCGCGGTGTGCTGGCGGCTGGTGGTCGCGCCGCCGATCAGCAACGGCCGTTCGAGCCGGCGCTGCCGCATCTCCTGCGCCACGAACACCATCTCGTCGAGCGAGGGCGTGATGAGCCCGCTGAGGCCCACGATGTCCGCGTTCTCGTCGACCGCGGTCTGCAGAATCGTGTCGCAGTGCGCCATCACCCCGAGGTCGACGACCTCGTAGCCGTTGCACCGCAGCACCACCGCCACGATGTTCTTGCCGATGTCGTGCACGTCCCCCTTGACGGTGGCCATGACGATCTTGCCCTTCGAGGCGGCCGCGGCGCCGGCCGCCAGCCGCTCCCGTTCCATGAACGGCTCGAGGTACGCGACCGCCTTCTTCATGACCCGCGCGCTCTTCACCACTTGCGGCAGAAACATCTTGCCCGCGCCGAACAGGTCGCCGACCACCTTCATGCCGTCCATCAACGGCCCTTCGATGACGTCGAGGGGCCGGGCCAGCGCCTGCCGCGCCTCCTCGGCGTCGGCTTCGATGTAGTCCGCGATGCCGTGCACGAGGGCGTGCGAGAGGCGTGCGGCCACCGTGCTCCGCCGCCAGGTCAGGTCCTCCTTGCGGGTCGTTCCGCCGCCCTTGAAGGTCTCGGCGAACTGGACCATCCGCTCGGTGGCGTCCGGCCGCCGGTTGAAGATGATGTCCTCGACGCGGACCAGCAGTTCCGGCTCGATGTCCTCGTAGACCACGAGCTGGCCGGCGTTGACGATGCCCATGTCCATGCCCGCCGCGATGGCGTGATACAGGAACGCCGCGTGCATGGCCTCGCGCACCGGGTTGTTGCCGCGGAACGAGAACGAGAGGTTGCTGACGCCGCCGCTGACGAGGGCACCGGGGCAGGTCCGCTTGATCGTCCGCGTCGCTTCCAGGAAGTTGACGGCGTAGTCGTTGTGCTCCTCGAGCCCGGTCGCCACCGCGAGGATGTTCGGGTCGAAGACGATGTCGCCGGGGTCGAAGCCCGCCCGCTCGGTGAGCAGCCGGTACGCCCGCCGGCAGATTTCCACCTTGCGCGCGGTCGTGTCGGCCTGCCCGCTCTCGTCGAAGGCCATCACCACCGCCGCCGCGCCGTACCGCTGGAGGGTCCGGGCCTTGTCGAGAAAATCGGCCTCGCCCTCCTTCAGGCTGATCGAGTTCACGACCGGCTTGCCCTGCACGCACTTCAGCCCCGCCTCGATGACCGACCATTTCGAACTGTCGATCATCACCGGCACCCGGGCGATCTCCGGCTCGGTCGCGACGAGGTTGAGGAACCGGACCATCGTCTGCTCGGAATCGAGCAGCGCCTCGTCCATGTTGACGTCGATGAGGTTGGCCCCCCCGCGCACCTGGTCGAGGGCGACGTCGGCGGCGGCGGCGAGGTCGCCCGACTTGACGAGGCGGGCGAACCGGGCCGACCCGGTGACGTTGGTGCGTTCCCCCACCATCAGGAAGTTGCCGCCGCCCCGGACGGTCAGGGTCTCGAGCCCGCTGAACCGGCTCGCGCGGGCTTCGCCGGCGGGGACCGCGCGCGGCGGCAGCCCGTCGACGGCGCGGGCGATGGCGGCGATGTGGTCCGGGGTGGTGCCGCAGCAGCCGCCGAGGACGTTGACGAATCCACTCGCCGCGAACTCCCGCAGCAGCCCCGCGGTCTCGTCCGGCGTCTCGTCGTACTCGCCGAAGGCGTTCGGCAGCCCGGCGTTCGGGTAGCAGCTCACGCGGCACTCGGCGATGCCCGCCAGTTCCGCCAGATAGGGCCGCATGTCCCGCGCGCCGAGCGCGCAGTTGATGCCGACGCTCAGCGGCCTGGCATGGCGGATCGAGACGTAGAAGGCGTCGATGGTCTGTCCCGACAGCGTGCGCCCGCTGCGGTCGGTGACGGTCACCGAGATCATCAGCGGCGCCGCCGACCCGCGCGCGTCGAAGACGTCCCGCAGGGCGGCCAGGGCCGCCTTCGCGTTCAGCGTGTCGAAGACCGTCTCGACCAGCAGCAGGTCGCAGCCGCCGACGAGGAGGCCGCGCGCCTGCTCGGCGTAGGCGTCCCGCATCGCGTCGAAGGTGCTGGCCCGCAGGCCCGGGTCGTTCACGTCGGGCGAGATCGACAGGGTGCGGTTGGTCGGCCCGATGGCCCCCGCCACGAACCGCGGCCGGTCCGGGGTCCGCCGGGTCCAGTCCGCGGCCGCCGCCGCGGCGAGGCGGGCCGCCTCGACGTTCAGCTCGTAGGCCAGCGCGTCGAGCCCGTAGTCGGACTGGGCGATGGCGGTGCTGCTGAACGTGTTGGTCTCGATGACGTCGCTGCCCGCCTCCAGATAGGCGTGGTGGATGCCGCTGATGACGTCGGGCCGGGTCAGCACCAGCAGGTCGTTGTTGCCCTTCAGGTCCCGTCCGTGCCCGGCGAACCGGGTGCCGCGAAAGTCCGCCTCGTCGAGGCCGTGGCGCTGGATCATCGTGCCCATCGCCCCGTCCATGATCAGGATGCGCTCGTCGAGCAGCGCCTCTATCCCGGTCGCCGGCCGCTCTCGTTTCGTGTCGTCAGTCATTCCGTTTCCGGCCGACGGCCCGCGGATGGACGGCGGGGCATTCACGGCGCCGCCAGTCGGACGTTCGGGAAGTACGTCCTGATTCTGGACGTGTCCGCCGTCGCCAGCGTCCAGCCCATGATCTGCGCATGCGCGCCGATGAAGAAGTCGGGCAGCGGTGTTCGCGGGGAGTCCTTGCCGGATTGCCGCATCCTTCCCTCGCGGTAACGCCGATACGCCGCCGCGCAGGCGTCCGCGGCGGCGGCCGGGACGTCGAGAATCTCGATGCCCCAGCCGCGGATGCGATCCGCCGCAGTCGCGGGGTCCGCCTCGCCGACGCAGATTTCGGCGAGACAGACGGCGTTGATGGACGCCCCCTCGGTCGAAGCGGCCTCGGCGATGATCCGCCGCGCCCAGTCGTGATGCCGGGAGCCGCGCGCTGAGGCGTAGATCAGCACGTTGGTGTCGAGGAGCGTCATGGTTCACGCGTGATCCGCCGCAGTTGCTCCCACGACAGCGTCGGGCTCAGAGGAGACCGGGACATGGTCTCCAGACACGCCTCGCGGCTCATTCCGGGCGCGGCGGCCGGCCGATGCAGGCGAACGAGCACGTAGCGCTCGTCCCCGCGGCGCTGCACGTCGAAGACATCTCCGGGCTTGGCGCCGGGGATGACGACGCGCCTCTTGGCGTCCGCCCTCACTGCGGCCATGGTGGGATTGTCCCACCCTCCAGGCTCCGGGTCAATCCGCATCCCGCCCTGCGCGGGTGCGGCGGCCTTCGCCGCGCGATCAGGACGCCACGGGACGTGAGACGCAGCCATCGACGGACTTCCCGCCGATCTCGAGGCCGTCTGAGCTCGTCGACAGTATGGTAGTGTTGCCGCAGTATGGTCAAGGTCACCTATTCCCTCGACGATGCGACCGTGCGCCGGATTCGCCGCGCTGCCGAGCGTCTCGGGAAGCCGCAGAGCCTGGTCGTCCGGGAGGCCGTCGCCGAGTACGACGCGCGAACCGACCGGCTGAGCGAGGCCGAGCGGCTGCGGATGCTCGAGGTGCTCGACCGCCTGAGCGACGAGCCGGTCACGCGCCCGCGGGAGAGCGTCGCAGCCGAGATTCGGGAGATACGCCTGTCTCGCCGCGAGTCATCGCTGCGCCGCTCGGTCCATGACGATCCATCTTGACACGTCGGCCCTGGTGGGGGCGCTGGCCGGGCCGCGCGACGCGTTCGGCCGGATGCGCAACCTGATCGAAGGGGGGCATCGGGTGCGCCTCTCGACGATCGTGCTGTACGAATGGTTGCGAGGGCCGCGGACCCTCACCGAGCTCCGCGTGCAGCAGGAGCTCTTTCCGCGTGAGCAGGCTGTGCCTTTCGATGCCGACGCGGCGGCGCGGGCCGCTGCGCTGTACGCGCGATTGCCCCGTCCGCGCGGACGCGAGGTCGATCTGGCGATCGCCGCGTGCGCCCTCGCCGGCGATGCATCGCTCTGGACGCTGAACCCCGACGACTTCCACGACGTGCCCGGCCTGAAGCTGGCGCATTGATAGGAGTCTGCGGCGTAGAACGGCGCGGATTCCTGGAGGGTTGGTTGGGCGGTGAGCGGAGCCGCAGGCGACGCTCTCCGGGGCAGGAGTTTTGCGGCGTAGAACGGCGCGGACTCCTGGAGGGTTGGTTGGGCGGTGAGCGGAGCCGCAGGCGACGCTCTCCGGGCTAGACCGGGGTGGCGGATCCGGACCGACGACCTCCTGTCGCCGCCCCCTCCGGTTTGTGTGAGCCGGAGATAGGTTGTAAGCTCGCCTCATGGTTGCACGAACCGCGTCGGCGTTGACTTTCGCAGCCCTCTTCGGCGTGGCGGCGGCCGCCGCGCAGCAGAGTGACGTCCCCGTCTTCCGTGCAGGCACCGAACTGGTCGACCTCTACGTCACGGCGACGGACCGGAACGGACGCCTCGTGCCCGATCTGCTCCAGGAGGACTTCGTCATCGTCGACGAAGGGCAGGTACAAGAAATCGTGCTCTTCGAGAACGAAGTGCGGCCGATCACCGTCGTCATCATGTTGGACACGAGCGCCAGCATGACCCCGAGCCTCGACCTGCTCATGGCCGGCGCCGAGCAGTTCATCATCCGGATGCTCCCGGACGACCGGGCCAGGGTCGGCGCGTTCAACGACAAGATCCAGATCCTGCCGGAGGAGTTCATCGGCGACCGCGACGCGCTGATTCGCGACCTCGACCGCCTGCAGTTCGGCAATCCGACCCGGCTGTACGACGCGATCGGCGCGAGCATCGAAGCTTTGAGCGGCCTCGACGGCCGCAAGGTGGTGCTCGTGTTCACCGACGGCGAGGACACCCAGAACGAGATCGGCTGGCGCGACGTGCTGGAGATGGCCCAGGTCGAAGAGGTGATGATCTACACCATCGGGCTCGAGAGCGACTACTTCAACGGCGTGCGGCGGGTTCGCAGCCGGCCCGACCGCCGCCTCCGGACGTTCGCGGAAGAGACCGGCGGCGGGTACTTCGAGCTGGAGGACACCGACGATCTGGGTCCGACGTTCACGCGGGTCGCCCAGGAGCTGCACAGCCAGTACGTCCTCGCATTCGTGCCGCCGACCCGCGACGGAGAGGTGCACGAAATCGACGTCCGGGTGACGCGGCGCGGCACGACCGCGCGCGCCCGCCGGAGCTATATCGCGCCGGGTTCCTAGTGGCCCGTCACGCCATAAGTTTCGGATAGACGGACTTGGGTCGAACGACGTATTTCTCCTGCATAGGACTCTGCGGTTCGAGGTGAGTGCCCCGGCGACCCTGTTTTTAGTCGTGGCGATGCATTAGGAGTCTGCGCCGCAGGAAATTATGACCATATATTGCGTAAGCTCAGGCGACTGACCGCTATATATTGTGCCAGATTGGACCCAAAACTGTTCTACGGCGCAGACTCCTAGCCGGTTCCGATGCCGGGACCCGTTCCGCGATATCGGTTGCGGCTTCGACCGGTTCTCGCCGCCCCTGCCCGCACGCATGTACTCACCCCGTATCGAGTCGGCCATCACCACGATGCTCGAGGCGCACGGCCTCGGACGCCGCAAGGCGGGACGCGGGTTCGAGGCGACGCATGTGCTCTCGGTCGGTCTGATCGTGCAGGAGTTCGGGTTCGACGAGGACACCGTCATCGCCGCCATCCTGCACGACACGCTCGAGGACACGCCTCTCCATCCGGACGTCATCGGCCGTCGTTTCGGAGCCCACGTGCTGTCGGTCGTGCAGGACGTTACCGAGTCGCCCCGGACCCGGCCGTGGCGGGCGCGGAAAGAGGCGTACATCGAGCATCTGCGGGCCAGCCCCCGCGACGCCGCCCGCGCCGTGGCTGCGGCCGACAAGATCCACAACCTGATCAGCCTGATCGCCGGGATCGAGACCCGCGGCCCCGCCTTCATCGACGCCTTCACGACCGGCATCGACGAGATGATCTGGTACCAGCAGCGCGTGTACCGGATGCTCTGCGACACTTGGTCGCATTCGATCCTGGAAGAGCACCGGCGGCGGCTCGACCGCTTTCTTGCGGTTGCCCGCGGGCCGGTGCGCTAGCGCTAGCTGGCGCAGCCTTGCGGTCGCGTTGGGAGTTTTGCTGGCGCGAAACTTCTACGGCGCAACTCCCCGCTACAGCAGGAATCCGTTCCGGAGGGGGTCGGCGTCGTCGATCAGGAAGGTGTGCTCGCCGGTGATCCACGCCGAGCCCTCGATCTCCGGGACGATCGCCTCGAATTCGCCGACCGTCGTGCGGCGCAGCAGGCGCCCGCGGAACAGGGTGCCGGCGAGGCTCTCGTGCATGAACGTGTGTTGGGGGTCGAGGAGCCCCATCGCATCGAGCACTGCCATGACCGCCGCGGTGCCCGTCCCGCAGGGGGAGCGGTCCACCTGCCGGTCGGCGAAGATGGTGACGTTCCGCAGATCCGCGTCGCCGTGCTCCGCCATCCCCGTGAAGATGGTCCCGTAGATCCCCTCGAGACCGACGTTCACGGGGTGGGCCACCGGCAAGGCGCGTTCGACGGCCCGGGCAATGTCCATGCCGGTTCGGCGCAGCGCCTCGAGCGATTCGCGCCGCAACGGAATCCCGACCGCCTCGCTGTCCACGATGGCGTAGAAGGCGCCGCCGAAGGCTACATCCACGGCGACCATTCGGTCCCCGGCCCGAATCGGCAGTCCGGCCCGGTAGACGAACGACGGCACGTTCTCGAACGCGACCGCGGACACGCGGGCCGGGCCCCCGCGGGTCGAGGCGGTCCGATCCGCGCGGGCGCGCACGAGACCGGCCGGCGACTCTAGCACGATCACCGGGGGCGGGCCGGGCACGCTGATGAGCCCGCGCTCGAGGGCGATCGTGCACACGGCGACCACCCCGTGCCCGCACATCGTGCTGTACCCCGCGTTGTGCATGAACAGCACTCCGGCGTGCGCCGCCTCGCTGCACGGTTCGGTCAGCACCGCTCCGTACATGCCGGCGTGCCCGCGCGGTTCGTGCATCAGCGCGGTGCGGAGCCAGTCGCAGTGCCGGCGGACCCAGGCGCGCTTGTCGAGCATCGACGCCCCGCCCGGCGCCGGGAATCCCGCGGTCACCAGCCGCAACGGTTCGCCTGCGGCATGGGCGTCGATCGTGCGGATCTGGTGGATCGCCATGCCGCGCCAACCGTGCCCACGGAACGGCGGGTTCAGGTCGAACGGTGGATTGGTAGCGGTACGGGGATTCGAACCCCGGTCCCGTGGCTGAGAACCACGTATCCTAACCCCTAGACGATACCGCCACAGACCCGGAAGGCGCCTCGGGAACGTGCGGAATTATCCTACCAACCCGCATCCCGGCTGGTCAAACGTCCTCGTCAGGGCGGGTGCGCGTCAACAAGCCCGGCCGGCTTGCCGACAGGTCCATCGGCCGGTCGGTCAAACGTCCTCGTCAGGGCGGGTGCGCGTCAACAAAGTGAGACGCCGCCGCCGGCGTATCCGGCATGGCCGGCCCCCGCGGCATCCCCTGGCTGGGCGCCAAGCTCCAAGCGCCCGTTCGGGAGGACCTCGATGCCGAGAACGGCCCGGAAATCGCCAACCTGACCGTGCCGGGGGCAGTCATTTCACAAGCCTGACGTGCACTCCGTCCGGGCGGGTGCGCGTCGAGAAAGTGAGACGCCGCCGCTGGAGATAATCCGGCGCGGCCGGCCCCGAGGCGCCCCATCGCGCCGAAGCCCGAAGGCTCGTTCGGAGGGCACCCCCGTCATCGCCGGGATGCGGGGAACCGTACTGAAGACCCCGGGCTCTTGCCCAGGGTCCCCGGTGATCGCCGGAATCGGCGGCGGCGGCTCGGACTTCCCGTTTCCGTCCAACCGCGCCCGCAGGGGTTCGCGCCGGCCGCCACGCGGGGCTCCTGCCCTATAATGGATGCGGTCGTGATTCGCCTCATTCCTGCGCTCGTCCTTCTTGCCGTGGCCGCCTTGGGCGCGGGCTTGTACGTGGGAGCGGGCCGCGGTCCCGGGCCGGTCATCGAGATTCACGAACCCGCCCGCTTCATCGGGCGGCAGGTGCAGTTCGAGGCGACGATCGACGCGGGTGACGCCGATCTGATCGCGGTCACCGCGGCCATCGAGCAGAACGCGGTCACGGTCCCGATCTTCTCCCTGTCGACGCCCGACAACTCCCGGATCGCCCAGGAAACGGATACCCGGATCCGGATCAGCCGCAGCCTCACGCGGGACGCCTATCGGGAACTGACGGAAGGTTCGGCGTCGATCTCGGTGCAGGCGACCCACGCGCGGCTGTTCGGCCTGCGGGAACGCAGCGCCACCGCCCGGCACGACGTCGAGGCGCGGTTCACCGCGCCCCGGCTGTCCGTCGCGTCGTCGTTCCATTACGTGAATCACGGCGGGGCCGAGCTGGTGGTCTATCGCGTGAACCCGCCCGACGTCGAGTCCGGGGTTCGGGTCGGGGACCATTTCTACCGCGGCTACCCCGCGTCCGCGGCCGGGGTGGACACATCGGACGCCGCCCTGCGGGTGGCGTTGTTCGCGTTGCTGCATGGTCAAGAGCTCGATACGCCGATTCGCCTGTACGCCCGGGACGGAGCCGGCAATGAAACGGAAGCGAACTTCGACCACCGGGTGTTCCCGCGCCGGTTTCGACGTTCGCGGCTCAGCATCAGTGACCGTTTTCTCGCCCGGGTGGTGCCGGCCATCATCGCGCGGAGCGACGCGTTCTCCTCCATCCCCCTGCCCCCCGATGCCGGTCTGTTGGAGCAGTATCTCGCCATCAACGGCCAGCTCCGGCGTCTGAACGGCGAGCGCATCCGGGAGTTGGCGGCGGAGACGGCCGGCGAACGGCTCTGGTCGGAACCGTTCCGGCAGCTCGCCAACTCGCAGGTGGAGTCCGGCTTCGGCGACCACCGCACCTACGTGTACGACGGCCGGGAGGTGGACCAGCAGGTGCATCTTGGGTTCGACCTGTCCGTGACCGCCAACGTGCCGATTCTCGCCGCCAACGCGGGCCGGGTGGTGTGGGCGGACTACCTGGGCATCTTCGGAAACTGCGTGATCGTCGACCACGGCCTGGGGCTGCAGTCGCTCTACGCCCATCTGGTGTCCATCGGCGTGCGGACCGGGGACGCCGTCGCCATCAACGACCCGCTCGGGCGCAGCGGCATGACCGGGCTCGCCGGCGGCGACCATCTCCACTTCACCATGCTCCTGAACGGGGAACCGATCTCCGCGGTCGAATGGTGGGATCCGCACTGGATCGAGGACCGGGTGACCCGCAAGCTGCGCGCCGCGTTCTGACCGCACCTGACAGCCCGTGCCGAAACCCGCGCCGCCCCGAGAGCGGCGGGGGCGCCGACGGGCTGAAGAGCGCCCGCGGGCCAAGAACGCCCGTGCCCGACAAGGCGTGAGGAGGGCGCCTGTTGGTGTAAACAGGTCCCGACGTTCCGTGGCGTCGGGGTGATCGGCGTCCCCGATCATGACGGTTTGGGCATCGGTAAACGACGACCAACGCCGTCAGGCGGGAGGCATCGCCGCTCGAACGCGGCGGGGACTTTCGCCACGGGCCGCTGAGCCCAGGACGGGCGGCTAGGCGGCAAGGCCCCGTTGCGCGGTTTCACCACGGCTCCCGGGCGATGCCGCCGGAATCCGCTTCGGTTTACGGCAATCGGTCACGTATGATAAAAGATAAGCGCTTCGGAGGTGCCGGGCGCGCCGGTGCGGAGCGCCTCGACACCGAGCACTCTTCCCAGTTGTTTCCCGGATCGGGCGCATGCGGAGCGACCCGCTTCAATTCGCAAATCACACACCAGGGTTCGCAGGAGTCAAGGCAATGCAATATCGAAATCTGTGGTCGGTTCTGTCCATTCTCGCCGTCGCCGCCGCGGCGGCATGCGGGGGCGGTGGCGAAGAACCGGCGGCCGTTGCGGAACCGGCGGCGCCGGTCTTCGATCCGGCGACGGCGGGCAACGTCTCCGGCATGGTGATGGTGGACGGTGAGCTCCCCGCACCGGAAGAGCTCATGATGAACTCGGATCCGAACTGCGCGATGGTCGCGACCAACACGATGTCGGTGAACTACGTCGGCAGCGACGGTCATCTCGGCAACGTCTTCGTGTACGTGAAGGAAGGCTTGGGAGACATGACCTTCCCGGCCTCGGGCGACGTCGTGACCCTGAATCAGGAGGGATGCCGGTACATCCCGCACGTCTTGGGCATTCAGGTCGGCCAGACCCTCAACATCATCAACAGCGATGCGACGCTGCACAACATCCATGCGATTCCCGCGATGAACGACGAGTTCAACATGGGGCAGCCGATTCAGGGCATGGAGTTCGAGCGGACGTTCGACACGGCCGAGGTGATGGTGCCGTTCCGCTGCGACGTCCACGGCTGGATGAACGCCTACATCGGGGTCCTGGAGCATCCGTTCTTCGCCGTCACAGGCGTGGACGGCATGTTCGACATCAGCGCGCTGCCCCCGGGCGACTACGTCATCGAGGCCTGGCACGAGGAGCTCGGCACCCAGACCCAGAACGTGACCGTCGCCACCGGCGAGACCGCCGAAGTGTCGTTCACCTTCTCCGTTTCCTAGGAGTCTGCACGGCGCTCCGGATCGAGAGGTTCGGATTTTCCCGTTCGACCGGCCGGACGCCGTCTCCTGACGGGCGTCCGGCGCGGTCGGGGGGGGTGTCTCCCGTGCGCCCGCCACCGACGAGAGCGATCGCATGATGCGCGGGAGGCAGACGGCGGGCACACACGCCGCCGCCGCATCGGGCAACCGCTTCGCGGACCTGGTCACCCTCACCAAGCCACGGCTGAACTCGCTGGTCGTCGTGACGACCGGGGTCGGCTATCTCGCCGCGCGCGCCGGCATGGACCTGCCGGTGCTCGCCCACACCACGATCGGCGCCGCCCTGGTGGCGGGAGGGGCCGCCGCCCTCAATCAGATCGCCGAGCGCGACCTGGACGAGCGGATGCCCCGGACCCTGGATCGCCCGGTGGCGGCGGGGCGGCTGCGACCGGGGGAAGCGGCGGTGTTCGCGGTCCTGCTGGCCCTGGCCGGTCTCGTGCAGATCGCGGCGGGGGCCAATGTCCTGGCCGCGGCCCTCGCTCTGGCCACCCTGGTCAGCTATGCCGCGGTCTACACGCCGCTGAAGCGCACCACCCATTGGGCGGTTCTCGTCGGGGCGGTTCCGGGGGCGCTGCCCGTGGTCATCGGCTGGGCGGCGGCGAGGCCCGTCTCGCCCGCGGCGTGGTCGCTGTTCGCTCTGGTCTTCGTCTGGCAGCTTCCGCACTTCCTCGCGCTGGCCTGGATGTATCGCGAGGACTTCGAGCGGGCCGGCCTGCCGCTGCTCGCGGTCGTCGATGCCACCGGCCGCCGAACCGCACGGCATCTGATCGTCTACAGCGCCCTGCTCGTGCCCGTCAGCCTCGCTCCCGCCTGGCTGGGGGTGGCGGGAAGCGGATACGCCGTGGGCGCCGGTCTGCTGGGGGGGGGCTTGCTCGCCATCGCGTGCCGGTTCGCCCGCCGCCGGTCGTCGGAACGGGCTCGGGTGCTGTTCCGGGCCACCCTCGTCTATCTTCCGCTCGTCTGGATACTGTTGCTGGCCGACCCGGCATGAAGCGGCGGCGTCCCCGCATCCGGGCGCTCCGGGCGTGAGAACCCATGTTCGAGGTCACCCAACTTCCGGCCGTCAACGCCACCTTGAACGGCATGGCGGCCACGCTGCTCGCGGCGGGCTACGTGTGCATCCGGCGGGGCCGCGTCGACCTCCACCGCCGCTGCATGCTCGCCGCATTCGCGACGTCTGCGCTGTTTCTGGTCTCGTATCTCGCGTATCACGCGCAGGCGGGGTCGCGGCCGTTCACCGGGGAGGGTCCGGTTCGCGTCGTGTACTTCACGGTCCTCATCTCCCACATCGTCCTCGCCGCCGCCATCCTGCCCCTGGCGATCGTCACCCTGCGCCGCGGTCTGCGCCGGGACGACGCCCGGCACGCCGCCCTCGCCCGGTGGACCCTGCCCATCTGGCTGTACGTATCGGTGACCGGCGTCGTGGTGTACTGGATGCTCTATCGCCTCTAACCTGGTCTGCCGGCGGCTGCGGTCCGCTCCCGCCGATGCCCCGTCGCATCGGCGCTACTCGTAGAGCAGATAGGGTGCGGACAACCGCCGCCACCCGGCGGCGCCGTCGTCCCACCCGGCGGCGATCTCCCAGGTGGGGTCGCCGGCGCGGAGGCGGGCCGGCATTGCCGGCGATCCGAACCGCCGCGCCACCGCATCGAGATCGAACACGTCCCCGTGCAGGCGGTGGAGGGCCGCCGCCACTTCGAGCCCGACGTGCACGGGGCGCAACGCGTCGCGGTCGGTGACGATGAAGAACACCCCGTGGCAGCGCTGCCCGGCGAATCGGCTGCGGTCGGGGGTGAAGGAGACCGGATAGGCCCGCAGGCCGCGCAGGCCCGCGCGGTTGAGCTCGCGGGCGAGGGCCGGGCCGTCGATCCACGGGGCGCCGATCTGCTCGAACGGGCTGTCGGTGCCGCGTCCGACCGACAGGTTGGCGCCCTCGATGGCGCCGATGCCCGGATAGAGCAGCGCCTGGTGAAGATTGCGGAGGCTCGGCGACGGGGCCACCCACGCGAGCCCGGTCTCGTCGAACCAGCGCGCCCGCGTCCAGCCCCGCATCGGCACCACCTCCAGCGCCGCCCCGATCTCCCGCTCCCCGTTGAACAGCCGCGCCAGTTCGCCCAGCGTCAACCCGTGCCGCACCGGCGCCGGAAAATAGTCGGTGAACCCCGGCGCCGCCGCGTCGAGCCGCGGTCCCCCGACCGCGCCGCCGATGGGATTGGGCCGGTCGAGCACCACCACCCGCAGTCCGTGGCGCGCCGCCGCTTCGAGCACGTAGGCCACGGTGGTGGCATAGGTATGGAACCGGGCCCCGGCGTCCTGCAGATCGACCACGATGGTGTCGAGGCCCCGCAGCATCGCGTCCGTGGGGCGGCGCGTGCCGCCGGAGAGGGGATGCACCGGCAGCCCGGTGCGCGCATCCCGGCTCGACGGCGCCGGCCCGTCCGGCCCGCCGCGGAGGCCGCGCTCCGGACTGAACAGCGCCGCCAGCTCGACCCCGGACGCCCCGGCGAGCAGGTCGATCGTCGTTGCGCCGTCCATCGCCCGGCCGGTCCGGTTCGTGAGCAGTCCCACCCGCTCGCCGGCAAGCCGCCGGAAGCCCTCCTCACGCAGCACGTCGACCCCGGTCCATACCGCCGCCGCGCCCGCCGGCGCCCGGGGATCGAGGAGGGCCGAGGCGACCACCGTCGCGACTTGACCGCGCAGCGCCGTCACGTTGCCGCCGCCCGAGGGATGCACGCGGCTCGACAGGAAGATGACGAAGGTCTCCGACGCCGGGTCGAGCCACAGCGAGGTCCCGGTGAAGCCGGTATGGCCGTAGGACCCGATCGGGAACAGGTCGCCGCGGTTCGACGAGTACCGCGAATCGATGTCCCAACCGAGCCCGCGCCGATCCGCCAGATGCGGCGGGGTGGACACTCGGGTCATGCGGGCCACGCTGAGCGGCGCCAGCACGCGGACGCCGTCGTGCGCGCCGCGGCCGAGCAGCATCGAGCAGAACCGCGCGAGGTCGCGGGCGGTGCTGAACAGCCCGGCGTGACCGGCCACACCGCCCATGCGCCGTGCGGTCGGGTCGTGCACCCGCCCCCGCAGCATGGTCGCGCCGGGACCGCCGCAGGGCCACGCCAGGGGCGCGCACGGCTCGGTCGGCGCGATCCGGGGCGCGAGCGCCGCCGGGGGATTGAAGGCGGTGTCGGTCATCGACAAGGGCCGGAAGATGCGCTCCTCCGCGAACCGGTCGAGGGGTTGGCCGCCGACCCGCCGGACGACCTCGGCCAGCAGCATGAAGTTCAGATCGCTGTAGATGAACCGCTCGCCGGGCGCGGCCGCCGGCGGCAGGGCGATCGTGCGGGCAATCGCGGTCTCGGCGCCCTCGAAGACCTGCTCGAGCGGCAGATCGGGAGCCAGGCCGGAGGTGTGCGTCAGCAGGTGAGCGATGGTGACCGCCTGCCGCCCCTGACCGGCGAACCCCGGGATGAAGTCGGCGACGCGGTCGCGCAGCCGGAGGCGTCCCTCCTCGATCAGCATCATGACGCTGGTCGTCGTCGCGACGACCTTGGTCAGGGACGCCAGGTCGAACACCGTGTCGACGGTCATCGGCTCGGGAGCCTCCGCCGCCAACGATCGCGCCCCGAAGGCCCGCTCGTACACGACCTCGCCGCGATGCCCCACGGCGACCACCGCGCCGGGGAGATGCCCGTCGCGCACGGCCTGCTCGATCAGGGCGTCGATGCGTGCGAGCCGGCTCGGGTCGACGGCGGCCGACGCCGTCGCCGCGTGGCAGGCGAGCCACAGGCATGCCGCCGCGAACGTGCGCATGCGCCCGCGAACCGCGGTCAGGACGAAGGAATGGTTGGGCACGAATATGGATTATACTGAGGGGCCTGTCGCGGGAACGGGATGCCCGGGGAGCCTTTACATGACCGTTGATCGACAGTCGTTCTCGTCGCGCCTCATGCTCGTCGTCCTTCTGATGGGGGGCATGGCCTCGACCGCGGCGGCGCAGGGAGGCGTGCGCGGCGTCGTCAGGGACCGCGAGGGGACGGGGATCGTCGGGGCGCGGGTGATCGCCGAGAGCCTGGAGACTTCGCAGGCCCGCACGACGACGACGAACCGTTCCGGCCGCTTCGCCTTCATCGGTCTCGCGGGCGGCGACTGGCTGTTCCTGATCCAGGCCGACGGCTTCCGGGAGGAGCAGGGCTACTCCGTCGTGCGGCGTTCCGGCCAGCCGGTCCGGTTGGACTTCACCCTGGATTACGATCCGTTCAACCCGGTCGCGCCCAGCGTCGGGGTGCTGGCCGGGCTGAGGGGGACCGATATTCTCTCCCGTCTGCAGGCCGCCGAACGTCTGTTCGACGCGGGCAACTACGACGGCGCCATCGACGCCTACCGCGCCATCCTGAGTCTGGCTCCGGCCCTGACCAGCGTGAATCTGCCGATCGGTCACGCCCTTCGGGCGAAGCGGGAACCCGAGGAGGCGCTTGCCGCGTATCGGAGCGCGTTGTCGGCCGATCCGAGGAATCCGGAAGTGCTGGCCGCCATCAGCGCGCTCGACGGGGGACAGTAGACATCTGTCGCCGACGGTTCGTTTATACTGGCGGAGGCAGGGGCCTGCATCTTCCTGCAGGCCGGGAGTCCGCGCTGTGGAGCGGTGCGGATTCCTGGAGGGTTGGTTGGGCGGCAATCGGAGCCGCCGGCGACGATTTCCGGGCTGGGTCCAGCCGTCATCGGTGCTTCCGCCGCCCATCCAACCGTCAGGTAGCGGTTTCTGCCGTGGATCATGCGAGGGTGTCGCGGGAATCACGCGCCGGAGTCAGGAGTGTTAGATGCGGAAAAAGACCTTTTCGTTGTTCGCCGTCATCGCAGGCATGGCCCTGCAGGTTTCCACGGTCCTCGCCCAGGGCGGTATTCAGTCCGGCCGGGTCACCGACAGCGAGACCGGTGATCCGATCGCCGGCGCCACCGTCATCCTCAGCGGCCACGTCCCGATGGGAAGAACCGAACCGGGCGACCCCCGCGAGGAGCGAACCAACGACAACGGCGAGTACACGCTGCTCGGTCTGCCGAGCGGACAGTGGAACCTGACCGTCGAGGCGGAGGGCTATCAGTCGCAGCCGGGCGTCGTGACCGTCAGGTTCGGCCGCAACACGCCGGTCAACCTCAGGTTGGACGCCATTCCCCATCCCCTGATGGCCGAGCTGGATCCGGCGCTGCTCGACGGGATGAATCGAGCGGAGCGGAACGCCTATCTCGACGGGATCCAGGCCGAGCTGGACGCCGTGGCTGCCGCGCGTGGCAACGAGGACTGGGAGGCGGCCCTCAGCGGGTCCCGCCTGCTGGTGGAGCGCTTTCCGACGATATCGCAACTCCACATGGACATCGGCGAGGCGCTGACGCGCCTCCAGCGTTACGACGAGGCCATCGAGGCCTACGAGGCCCTCGTCGCGGCGGCCCCGGAGCTGCGTTCGCAGGTGGACACGACCATCGCCCGTCTGCGGGCGCAAATGGGTGACGCCTCGGCCGTCGATGCCCTGATCGCCAGTGGCGACGCGGCCCGCGAGGACTACTACAACCAGGGCGAGTCCGCGTTCGCGCGAGGCGAGACCGATGCCGCCGCCGAGTGGTACGAGAGAGCGGCGGCGGCCGATCCGTCCTGGATCCTGCCGGTGTTCAAGCTGGGGCTGGTTGCGCTGAACCAGGGTGACATCGAAGGCGCCAAGACCCACTTCGCGCGGGCGGTCGAGCTGGATCCGAACTCGTCCGAGGGGGCGCAGGCCCAGGCCGTCCTGAGCCAACTGCCCTAGCAGCCCGTGGTGAAAGTCGGCGTCCAGGGATCGACAGGGCGGCCCCCATGTACTACACTGGCGGGCATGGCAATGGGCACGGTGCGCGACGACGGGTCGCAGCAGTCGATGTGGGTCGCGACGGCGGATCTGTCGCAGAGTGCGGGGCATCCGTTCTACGAGCGACTGAACCGGATTCTGGAGGCGGCAGGGTTCGACGCGTTCGTCGAAGGCCTGTGCGCGCCGTTCTACGCGGTGATGGGCCGGCCGAGTCTGGCTCCCGGACGGTACTTCCGATTGCTGCTCATCGGGTACTTCGAAGGGCTGGACTCGGAGCGGGGCATCGCGTGGCGCGCGGAGGATTCGCTGAGCATGCGGGCGTTTCTGCGTTTGGCGGCGCCGGCGGCGCCCCCGGACCATTCGACGATTTCGCGGACGCGTCGGCTGTTCCCGGTGGAGACCCATCAGGCGGTGTTCACTTGGGTGCTGGAGCAGTTGGCGGGGGCGGGCTTGGTTGCGGGGAAGACGTTGGGCGTCGATGCGACGACGCTGGAGGCGAACGCGGCGATGCGGAGCATCGTTCGGCGTGACACGGGCGAGGATTACACGGCGTTCCTGACCCGTTTGGCGAAAGCTTCCGGCATCGAGACGCCGACGGCGGAGGAGTTGGCGCGTTTTGACCGGAAGCGGAAGAAGAAGACGTCGAACAAGGATTGGACCCACCCCCACGACCCGGACGCGAAGGTCGCGAAGATGAAGGACGGCAGCACCCACCTGGCCCACAAGGTGGAGCATGCGGTGGATCTGGAGACGGGTGCGGTGGTGGGTGTGACGATCCAGGGGGCGGACAAGGGGGATACGGCGACGATGGCCGAGACCCTCGTGACGGCGACGGAGCAGGTGGAGACGGTGTTGCCGGAGGCGGCGGGGGTTTCGGAGGTGGTTGCGGACAAGGGCTACCACAGCAACGAGACGATGGTGGATTTGGCGGCGGTGGAGGTTCGGAGCTACATTGCGGAGCCGGACCGGGGCCGGCGGAGCTGGAAGAACGCGCCGGAGGCTCGGGACGCGGTGTATGGGAACCGGCGCCGGATCCGGGGCAAGCGGGGCCGGCGTTTGCTGCGGCGTCGTGGCGAGCTGGTGGAGCGTCCGTTTGCGCACCTGTTTGAGACCGGCGGGATGCGCCGGGTGCACCTTCGGGGGCATTCGAACATCCTGAAGCGCCTGCTGGTGCACGTCGCGGGCCTCAACCTCGGGCTGCTTCTGCGTCAGGCGATCGGCGCCGGCACGCCCCGCGGCCTGCGGGGCGGGGTGGTATCCGCCGTCTGCGGGCTGATTGGGCGGTTTGTGGGCCTGTGGAGCGGTCTGGAGCGGCTCTTGACGCGATTCCGGCCCAATTCGGCGCGGGTCGCCGCGCTATCGAGCCACCGGCCCCTTCAGCCAGCCATCTGAACACCGGGGACTTCTACCTCGGGCTGCTAGGAGTCTGCGCCGCAAGGAAAATAAGCCCCCACATATAGTGGAGTTTAAGATCTACGACTACTATTTACGGGGGGGCTAATCGTGCCAAAATCGTTCTACGGCGCAGACTCCTAGCTCCCTAGCGGGTCGCGGGACGCAGCGCCGGCCGAAGGCGGGGCTCTTGCCAAGTTCCTCATCGGCCGCCGCCCGCCGCTTGGCTGCGTTTCGCGGTCCGCCGGGCGCACGTCACCCGGCGGGCCGATCCTTTGGCTCGCCTTCACCTGCCGCCTCTGGTCACGCCCATGCGCGCCCCGAACGATCCGACCGGAATCAGGGACGCCGTTCCAGGCCGGGCCGTGTCGGGGCCGGCCTTCTCCGGCCCGTTCGCTGTCGTTGACGGGACGAAACCGTGATGCACACTATCCGCTCGGTTGCGGTACTGGGCGCCGGCACGATGGGTGCCCAGATCGCGGCCCAGGTCGCCAATGCGGGATGGCCGGTGCTGCTGCTCGATCTCGATGCGGACACCGCGGCCCGGGGACTGAAGCACGCCGCCGCTCTCAAGCCGGACCCCTTCTTCACCCGGGACGTCCGGCCGCGCATCCGGCTCGGGGGGTTCGACACCGACCTGCCGGCCATCGCCGGGTGCGACTGGATCGTGGAAGCCGTCGTCGAGCGGCTCGACGCCAAGCGGGCGCTGCTCGAACGGGTCGAGGCCTGCCGCCGGACCGACGCCATCGTCAGCTCGAACACCTCCGGCATTCCGATAGCGGCCATCGCCGAGGGGCGCAGCCCCGCGTTCCGCCGGCGCTGGCTCGGGACCCATTTCTTCAATCCCCCCCGCTACCTGCGTCTCGTCGAGGTCATCCCCACCCCCGACACCGACGCCGCGGCCGTCGCCGAGGTCTCGTCGTTCGTCAACCGGCAGCTCGGGAGAGGGGTGGTCGTCGCGCGCGACGCGCCCGGCTTCATCGGCAACCGCATCGGCCTGCACGGGGTCGCGTCCGCGCTCGTCCAGCTCGCGGACGGGGGCTACACCATCGAAGAGATCGATGCGATGACCGGGCCCGCCATCGGGCGGCCGAAGAGCGCGACGTTCCGCACCATGGACATCGCCGGCGTCGACATCCTCGCCCACGTCGCCGGCGACCTCGTCGCCCGGCTCGACCCCGAGGAACGGCAGGCGTTCGAGCTGCCGCCGCTCGTCGGCGACCTCGTCCGGCGCGGCTGGCTCGGGGAGAAGGCGGGCCGGGGGTTCTACCGCAAGGAGCGCGGCGCCGGGGGCAGCACCATCCTGACCCTCGACCCGGCCACGATGGAGTACCGGCCGCGGCGACCGCCGAAGCTGGGCGCCCTCGAGACGGCCCGGGCCATCGAGGACCCCGCCGAGCGCATCCGCACCCTCTTTCTCGCCCGCGACCGCGTCGGCGGGTTCCTGCGGGCGACCCTCGGGCGCACGCTGCTGTACAGCGCGGAGGTTGCGGCGGAGGTCGCTCATTCGCCGGACGACGTCGACCGCGCCCTGCGGTGGGGGTTCGGCTGGGCGCTCGGCCCCTTCGAGCTGCTCGACGCCATCGGCGTCGACGTGGTGCTGGATGCCTGTGCTCCGGCCGGGGGGACCGACCTTTCTCCCGCCGCCCGCGGGTGGGCGGGGCTCGCCCCGCGGCCGGCGGCTCCGGATCGACCGCGGCGGGTCCGTACCGCGCCCCTGCCGCCGGCCGCGCCGGACCTTCAGATTCTGACCGTCGCGGGGCGGCGGGGCGGGATCGTCAAGCGGAACCCCGGGGCGAGTCTGGTCGACGTCGGCGACGGGGTGCTCGCGGTCGAGTTCCATTCGAAGCTCAACACCATCGGCGGCGACACCGTGCAGATGCTGGCGGCTGGAGTGACCGAGGCGTCCGAACGGTTCGCGGGGCTTGTGGTCGGCAACGACGCCGTCGATTTCTGCGCCGGCGCCAACCTCATGCTGGTGCTGCTGGAGGCGCAGGAAGGCAACTGGGACGAGATCGACCTGATGGTCCGCAGCTTCCAGAACGCGGTCATCGGGCTGCGGTACTCGCCGGTGCCGGTGGTCGTCGCGCCGGCCGGCCTCGCCCTCGGCGGCGGCTGCGAGATCGTGCTCCACGGCGACCGCGTGCAGGCCGCGGCCGAGACCTACATGGGGCAGGCGGAGGTCGGGGTCGGACTGATCCCGGCCGGGTGCGGCACGAAGGAGCTCACGGTCCGCGCCATCGACGCTACGATGCCGGGGACCGACCCGCTCCCCGGCCTGCGCCGGGCGTTCGAGACGATCGGGTTCGGCAAGGTGTCGACGAGCGCCGCCCACGCCCGCCAGCTTGGGCTGATGCGCGACGTCGACGGGGTCACGATGGACCGGGAGCGGCTGATGGACGACGCGAAGGCGGTGGCGCTCGGGCGGGTCCGCGCGGGCTACCGCGCCCCGGAGCCGCGCACCGCGATTCCCGTCGGGGGCGGGGAGGCCCGCGCCGCGCTGGAGCTGGGCATTCACCTGGCGTGGCGCGGCGGCGCGATCAGCGATCACGATGCCCGCATCGGCCGGGCGCTGGCGCGCATCATGACCGGAGGAGATCTGCCCCACGCCACCACGGTGACCGAGCAGCACCTGCTGGACCTCGAGCGCGAGGCGTTCCTCGGCCTGTGCGGCGAGCCGAAGACCCTGGATCGCATTCGCCATATGCTGAGGACCGGCAAACCGCTCAGAAACTGAGGGAGACCGGTTGTCGTCTCATCCCATGAGGCGCGGGGGCGCGCGAAGGAGATGCCCGTGACTGATGCAGTGATCGTGTCGGCGGTTCGCACCCCGGTCGGAAAGGCGCCCCGGGGCGCTCTGCGCACCACGCGGCCGGACGAGCTGGGGGCGACGGTCATCGCCGAGGCGCTGAAGCGGGCTCCCGGCATCGAGCCGGGCGAGGTCGAGGACGTCATTCTCGGCTGCGCCATGCCGGAGGGCGAGCAGGGCATGAACGTCGCCCGCATCGCGAGCCTCCGCGCCGGGGTCCCGATCGAAGCGTCGGCGATTACCGTCAACCGGTTCTGCTCGTCCGGACTGCAGGCGATCGCCTACGGGGCGGAGCGGATCATGGTGGGCGGGGCCGACACCGTCGTCGCCGGCGGCACCGAGTCGATGAGCCTCATCCCGATGGGCGGGCACAAGGTCGCGCCGAACCCGACCCTGATGAAGGACTATCCGGACGTCTATCTCTCGACCGGGCTGGTCGCCGAGAATCACGCCCGCGAGGCCCGGGTCTCGCGCGACGAGCAGGATGCGTTCGCCCTGCGCAGCCACCGGCTCGCGGTGGCCGCGCTCGACGCCGGACGGTTCGAGGAAGAGACCGTGCCGATCGAGGTGCGCGTGGCCGAGCCGGCGAACGGGAACGGCGGGGCGCCCGCGGTGCGGACCACCGCGTTCACCGCCGACGAAGGGCCGCGCCGCGATACGTCGCTGGAGGTCCTCGGCGGCCTGCGCCCGGCGTTCCACGTCAAGGGATCGGTGACCGCCGGCAACTCGTCGCAGATGAGCGACGGGGCCGCCGCCGTCGTGATCACCTCGCGCGAGCGGGCCGAGCGGGCCGGGCTCGAGCCGCTCGCCCGGTTCGTGGCCTACGCCACCGCCGGCGTCGAGCCGGAACGGTTCGGGGTCGGCCCGGTGCCCGCGATCCGGAAGGCGCTGGCGCGGGCCGGCCTCACCCTCGACGACATCGACCTCGTCGAGCTGAACGAGGCGTTCGCGGCCCAGGTGTTGGCGTGTCTGCGCGAGCTGCCGATCGACCCGGACAAGCTGAACGTCAACGGCGGGGCGATAGCCCTCGGTCATCCGCTGGGCTGCACCGGCGCCAAGCTGACGGCGTCGCTCCTCCACGAGCTGAAGCGGCGTCAGGGCCGCTACGGCCTCGTCACCATGTGCGTCGGCGGCGGCATGGGGGCCGCCGGCATCTTCGAACGCGTGGCGTAGGAGACCGGCGTCGGGGGGCGCGGCGCAGATTCGCGGGGGCGGGCCGGGCCGCCGGCCGCCGCCAAGGCGGTGGCGGAGCGGGCAGGCGGCGCTTGCCGGGCCGACCCGTCCGCCCCGGCGGCGGCGCGGGGTGCGGTCGCGTTGGGAGTTCGCCGGCGCGAAAACGCCTGCGGGCGGTCGCCGCACCGCCAGGAGGGTTCCGATGACGACAATCGAGAGCACCGCTTCCCGCATCACCGGCGGCGCGTGGCTGCTGGAAGAGACCGTGCCCGGCTCGGTGTTCACCCCCGAGCGCCTGAGCGACGAGCACCGGCTGATCGACCAGACCGCGGCCGAGTTCGTCGACAACGAGATCGCGCCGAACCACGACCGGCTCGAGACCAAGGACTGGGATCTGGCCCGGCGCCTGGTCGAGCGCGCGGGCGCCCTCGGGCTGCTCGGGACCGACGTGCCCGAGGCCTACGGCGGCCTTGCCCTCGACAAGGCGTCGACCGTCGTCGTCGGCACCCGCATCGGCCACAGCGGGTCGTTCGGGTCGACGTTCGGGGCCCACACCGGCCTCGCCGTCCTGCCGCTGCACTGCTTCGGCACCCCCGCCCAGAAGGAGAAGTATCTGGGCCGGCTGGTCAGCGGCGAGTGGGTCGGCGCCTACTGCCTGAGCGAGTCGGGCTCGGGGTCGGATGCGCTCGGGGCCAAGGCGCGGGCGGTCCGGCGGGCCGACGGCGGCTTCGCGCTGACCGGCGAGAAGATGTGGATCACCAACGGGGGGTTCGCGGACCTCTACATCGTCTTCGCCAAGGTCGACGGCGAGCAGTTCACCGCGTTCCTGGTGGAGCGTTCCTGGCCCGGCGTGTCCAGCGGCAAGGAAGAGCACAAGATGGGCCTGCACGGCTCGTCCACCACCCCGGTGATCCTGCAGGACGTTCGAGTGCCCGCCGGCAACGTGCTGGGCGAGGTCGGCCAGGGGCACAAGGTGGCGTTCAACACGTTGAACTACGGGCGCTTCAAGCTTGCGGTGGCCGCCGCCGGCGGCGCTCATCTCGCCATCGGCGAAGCGACGCGGTACGCCGCCGAACGGCGCCAGTTCGGGGTCCCGATTGCGAGCTTCGGGGCCATCCGGCACAAGCTGGGGGAGATGGCGTCGCGGGCCTTCGCCGTCGACAGCATGATCTACCGCACCACCGGGGTCCTCGACGCGGCCCTGGAGGGGCATGACCCGGCCGACGCCGGCCCGCTGCGCGACACGCTGGAAGAGCTGGCGGTGGAGTCTTCGATCGTGAAGGTCGCGGGCAGCGAGATGCTGCACTACGTCCTCGACGAGAACGTGCAGATCCACGGCGGGAACGGCTTCGTCAAGGACTATCCGGCCGAGCGCCACTACCGCGACTCGCGGGTGAACCGTATCTTCGAGGGGACCAACGAGATCAACCGCCTGCTGATTCCCGGCACCCTGATCCGCCGCGCCGTCAAGGGGGGCGGTCTGCCCCTGGTCGCCGCCGCCAAGGGCCTTCAGGACGAGCTGATGAGCCCGCCGACGCTGTCGGCGCCCTCCGACGCGCCCCTCGGCGGGCAGGCCGCGGCGGTGTCGGCGTTCAAGAAGACCGCGGTGATGGTGCTCGGCCTCGCCATGCAGCGCTACGGGAAGAAGCTGACCGACGAGCAGGAAGTGCTGTCGTCGGCCGCAGACATCCTCATCGACACCTTCACGGCCGAGAGCGCGGTCCTCCGGGCGCTGCAGGCGGGCGGCGACGCGCCCCGCACCGCCGCCCTGCAGGCCGACGCCGCCTGCGTGCAGGTCGACGGCGCGGCCGGACGCATCGACGCCGCCGCCCGCACCGCGCTGGCCGCGATGGCCGAGGGCGACACGCTGCGCATGCAGCTCGCGGGCCTGCGGCGGCTGCTCAGGATCACGCCGGTCAACACCGTCGCGATGCGGCGCCGGCTTGCGGACGCCCTCGTGGAAAGGGCAGGATATATATTTGCATGACGGTGCTGGCATGATGGCAAGAGACACTCTGCGCGCCGCGCTCGCCTGGGTTTCGCTCGCGGTCCTGGCGGCGTGCTCCGCGCCGCCGCCCGACGAATCCCTCTGGCTTGGCCGGCTCGAGGAGGATCGCGGGATCAAGGACCGGTTCTTTCGAGAGGCGCCGGACTCGCCGATCCTCATCGAGCGGCGCGGGGCGCTGCTGCCGCTCCACTACTACGATCCGGATCCGGTCTACCGGGTTCCCGCCGCCTTGGAGGTGGCGCCCGAGCAACCGATCTACGAGATCCCGACGTCGACGGGGGTCATCCGCCCGATGCAGCGGGTCGGGGTGCTCGAGTTCGCACTCAATGGCGAGCCGATGCGCCTGTCCGCGCTGGCCGAGGCCCCGGTCCGGTCGATCGAGGCGCTGTTCATTATGTTCAAGGACCCGACCAACGAGACGGAGACCTACGCCGGCGGCCGTTACCTGGACCTGCCCCGCACCGCCAGCGGGCTGTACGACCTCGACTTCAACCGCGCCTACAACCCGTACTGCTACTACAACGAGGACTACGACTGCCCTTATCCGCCGCGCGAGAACTGGCTGACGGCGCCGGTGTTGGCCGGCGAACGCCTCGCGCCGGGCTACACCGGTTTCGGCATCGGCGTGATTCCGCCGCCGCCCGAGGACGAGGTCTCCACCCCTTGACGGCCCGCGGCGAAGGCTCCGCGACGCTGGCCGGCGTCATCTTCGACTTCGACGGGGTGCTCGCGGACAGCGAGCCGCTGCACCTGCGCGCCTACCAGGAGGTGCTCGCGCAGCGCGGCATGACCTTGGCGGCGTCCGACTACTACGACCGCTACCTCGGATTCGACGACGACGGTGTCTTCCGCACCGTGTCGCGTGATCAGGGGCGGGAGCTGGACGAGGAGACGCTGGCCGCCTTGATCCGGGTCAAGGGCGAGCGGTTCGATGCGCTGGCCGGACAGGGTGAGGGGCTGTTTCCGGGCGCCGCCGCCTGCATCCGGCGGGTCGCGGTCGAGGCGCCGATCGCCATCGCGTCCGGCGCCCTCGCCCCGGAGATCGACACGGTGCTCGCCGCCGCCGATCTGCGCCGCCACTTTCGGGCCATCGTCGCGTCCGGCGATACGCCGCGTTCGAAACCGGCCCCGGACCCGTATCTGCGGGCGCGGGAGCTGTTGCGCCCGCACGTCGACGCGGCCGGTCTGGATCCCGGCGGCGGCTTCGTCGCCGTCGAGGACTCGATGTGGGGCATCGAGTCGGCGCTCGCCGCCGGACTGCGGTGCGTGGGGGTCGCGCAGACCTACGCGGCCAGCCGCCTCGGGACCGCCCACCTTGTCGTCCCGACCATCGCGGACGTCACTCCCGCGACGCTGCGCGCGGCCTGCCGCGGGCGCATCTGATCGCCCGGCGGGCTCCGGTCGGTTCTTGAACCGGACCCACCGCAGGGGGGAGAATGGCTGGCAGGGTCGCCGGCCGGGATGCGGTCGAGGCTCCGCACCGGCCCCCGGGCCGGATCCCGCTGGGCCCGCTCGCCTGCGGGGATACGAGCCCCGCGAACAGACGCCGCCATGAACGTACTACCAACCGACGTGGTGCAGCGGTTTACCGACGCCGCGGCGAGTCCCGACCCGGACTTGGCCGCGCCGGCCCTGCTCATCGCGCGCCTCGGCTATCCCCGTCTGGACCCCGCCCCCTACCTGGCGCGCCTGGAGGCGATGGGCGACGTCGCGGCGCACCGCTTGGCCGCAACCGAGCGGACCGGCCGCCGGCCGATCGACGCCCTCAACAAGTTCCTCTTCGATGATCAGGGCTTCTCGGGAAACACCGGCGACTACAACGACCCGAGAAACAGCTTTCTGAACCAGGTCCTCGACCGCCGCACCGGCATTCCGATCACCCTGGCGGTGGTCTACATCGAAGTGGCGCGCCGCGCCGGCATCCGGGTGGACGGCGTGAACTTTCCCGGCCACTTTCTCCTCCGGTTCCCGTGCGGACCCGAGGAGGACCACCGCAGCGCGGTCTTCGTCGACCCGTTCCACGGTGGTTCCATCCTGTCGGAAGCGGACTGCCGTTCACTGCTGCGGCGGCATGCCGGCGACAGCGTCGACTTCGGTCCAGGACTCCTCGCACCGGCCACCAAGCAGCAGATTCTCGTGCGGATGCTCGGGAACCTGAAGCGCCTGTACGTGCGCATGCGCTCCTTCCCCCAGGGCCTGGCGATCACCGACCTCCTGCTGGCGATCAACCCCTCCGCCCTCCACGAGCTGCGCGACCGCGGGCTGCTGTCGTATCACGTCAACGACTACGCCGCCGCCGTGCGCGATCTGGAAGCGTACCTGCGGTACTCGTCGCACGGCAAGGACGAGAGCGACGAGAACCGTGAGGAACGCAACGAAATCTGGGGTCACGTGAAGGCGTTGCGCCGGCGGATGGCGAACCTGAACTAGTGGTTCGTCACGTCATAATTTTTAGATGGACGGACTTGAGCCGAACGATGTATTTCCTCTGCGCATGGGAACTCTTTCGGTCCGAAGCGAATTTCTCGGAGACCCCATTTTTAATCATGGCAATGCGCTGGGAGTCTGCGCCGCAGGAAATTAGGACCACCATATGTTGCGCAAGCGCCGGCGATTGACCGCTACATATTGTGTCAAATCGGACCCAAAACCGATCTGGGGCGCAGACGCCTAACCTAGCGCGACCTTGCGGTCGCGTTGGAAGTTCGCTGGCGCGAAACTTGGTTGGGCGGCAAGCGGAGCCGCCGCCGGCGATTTCCGGGCTGGAGGCGACGATTTCCGGGCTCGGGCCGTTACGGTATCTCTATGGGCAGATCCTCTCGATCGCCCCACTCCTTCCATGACCCGAGGTAGTTCCGCACCCGCGGATAGCCCAGGAGCCGCAGAGCGAGGTAGCCGTGCGCGGCCCGGTAGCCGCCCTGGCAGTAGCTGATCACTTCCTTGTCGGGCGTCACCCCGGCCCCTTCGTACAGCGCCCGCAGCTCGGCCGCCGGCTTGAACGCGCCGTCGTCGCCCAGGTTGCGGGTCCATTCGACGTGGACCGCCCCCGGCACCGCGCCGCCCCGCTTGGCGCGGACCGTCGCGCCGCAGTACTCGCCGTCGGTGCGCGTGTCCAGGACCGCCAGGTCGGGCGTCCCCAGCCGGTCGCGCAGGTGCCTCCAGGTCGACAGCCGGTCGTCCGACCGCCCGACCATCCAGCCGCTGGCCTTCGGGGCCGCCGCCTCGCGGGTCACCGCGCGCCCCCCGCGCTCCCACGCGCCGAACCCGCCGTCGAGCTGCCTCGGGTCGGGATGGCCGAAGTATTCGAGGAACCAGAACGCGCGGGCCGCGCGCATGCCCGACCTCTCGTCGTAGACGACCACCGTGCGTTCGGGATCGACGCCCCGCGACGAGAGCAGGTGGCCGATCATCCAGAGGAACGCGGCGAGCGGCGCGGGGTCGGTATCGGTCAGGCTGATCCCGAAGAGATCGAGGTGCACCGCGCCGGGAATGTGCCCCACCGCGAACGCCTCGGCCTGCCGCAGGTCGAGCACCACCGGCGCGTCGGTCTCCCGGGCCAGCCGCTCGTCCAGCTCGGCCGGGGCAATCAGCAGTTGCGGATTGGCGTAGCCCTTCGGGTTGTCGTTCATGCGCCGTCCTCCGGTTGTCCGTGCGGGATGACGGCGGACATCAGGCGAGCTCCCATTCCCCGCCGTCCGAACGTGCCCGTCCTTCTTCCCGCAGCTTGATGAGGTGCGCGGCCACGCTCTCCCGCGCCATTGCCGTCAGGGCCGCGGGGAGCCCGTCGTAGAGGCGGTCGACGATGGCCTCGGGCCGCCGGGTCCCCGCCCGCAACGCTGCGACGATCTGGTCTTCGCGGCGTTGCCGGTGTTCGAGGTACGACCGGAGCACCGCCTGCGGGTCGTCGATGGGCCCGCCGTGGGCGGGCAGCATGCGGGCGGGGGCCAACGCCTGCACGCGCCGGAGCGACGCCAGATACTGCGACAGGCTGCCGCCGCGCGAGGCGGGGATGACGACGGTCGAACCGGGCACGACGAGATCGGCGGAGAATAGCGTACCGCCCGCCTCGTCGAAGAAGCAGAGGTGATCGGGGGCGTGGCCCGGGGTGTGGACGGCGCGCACCGCCCCGTCCCCGGCGGGAATCAGCTCGTCGTCGGCGATCGGCGCCCACGCCACCGCATGCGCCCGGTCCCTTTCCGGCCAGGGCATCTTCCGGAACGCGGCATCCGGCCAGCGGGCGGCGATGGGCTCGCTGCCGTCGGCGTGGTCGGGGTGCGCATGGGTGACGAGGACTTGGGCCAGCCCGTCGGTTCCGAGCGCCTGCGCCAGGGCCGACAGGTGCCCGGCCTCGCCGGTCGCGGCGTCCAGCAGCACCGGTTCCCGCCCCGACAGCAGATAGGTGTTGTTGCCGGCGCCGGTCATCGGGCCGGGGTTGAAGCCGGGAATGCGGGTGATTTGCACGATGTCGATCAGCGCCGCGGCGTGATGCGCCACGCGGCGGCAGAGTCCGGGGGGCCAAGCCGGGGGCGGCCGGCGGCTCCCGCCCGGGCAGCGTCCTGCGCGAGCCGCCCGCCCCCGCCATTCTACATCTCCCGCCCGCGCCGAACCGGCAGTCCCGGCGACCTGCGCCGGCCTGCCGTTCTCCGTGATCTCCATGTGTCGAGGGCGCGATTCGGGGCATAATGAGGGAGCGCTCCTGAGCGCGCTGGGTGGCGGCCGACGGCGAACCGCCGTGCGGCCGGCGGTGCGGAGCGCCACGTTCGTGGACGGCTTCCCGGTTCTGAATCCGCGTTCCCGATGATGGCGGACGCCGGGCGGCAGCGAATCCGGACGCTCGGCAAGGCGGCTCGTCACCCTTGGACGGTGGATGTCCGCACGAGCGGGAGAACTGACATTGGCGTTTGCGCCAATTGGTGAACGACACGCGATTGCCGAGGTGGTCTTCGCTCTTCAGGTCTCCCCTGCGATTACCGGCGACGACCGAAGGAACCTGGAGAACGCACGCGGACAGTGGGAAGGGTTCCTGCCCGGGATCGCAGAATCGACAATGTTGGCGGTTGGCGTGTCGAATCCCGGTGAACAGCCACCGCCGCCGCCGGTGCCGCCCCTTGATTTCGTCCGCCACAAGTCTGATGGCGGCCTTGATTGGCGCCTGCACATCCTGGACGGGAACATCGTAGTCAACTGCCTGACGTATACACGGTGGCCGCACATCTGGAAACAGGCCAGGGGATTGTTCGCCGCAGTCTCGGGGGTCCTGCCGGAGACCACACTGGTCGAGTCCGTGTATCTCCAGTACATCAACATTTTTTCCTGGAGCGGAACGACGGAAAATTACGACTCACGAGCGCTTCTCGACGAACAGAGCCCCTCTGTGCCGGCCAGTGTTCTCGATCGTGGTCCCCACTGGCATCTGCATCAGGGCTGGTTCAGCCCGCTGACCGCACCGCTTGCCGGGCGTATTCTCGAGCGTATGCATATTGACGCCTTCGACGACCCAACCGGCCGACATGTCGTCAAGTTCGAGAATCTTCACCGGTTCGACTTCGATCGAGACGGCGGCGTTCCATTCCTCAGGGAAGCGTTCTCGACCGCAACGACGGCGATGGACGCCAGCTTCGATCACCTGCACGGTCGCGCCAGGAAGTCGCTCGGCGCCTACCTGACCCCTGACATCCAAAGGAGCATCAATCTGCATGCTACGTGAGTCTGCAGCCAGTGAGCGAACTGCTGCTCCAGTCCCTCCAGGAGTCATGGCGGCGACTCTCGTTTCCGTGTTGACGACAGCTTCGCTCTGGTCCGCAACGGTTCTCGACGGGACGAATCCGGTCAAGGCGCTCACCAACGATCCGGTAGCAGCCCCGACGGTATCCGACAGGCTTTCATCGGCGCTGTCGTATCCCGAGACAACGGGGTCGGAGAAGCTGCCGGCGGCCGCCGGCCGCATCACACGGTTGACCGAAGCGTCTCCTGATCGCAAGGAGCCGCTCAGAGAGAGGATCCGCTCCATCATGATGGAGACGGACGACCCTCGGGACGGAATACGGCCGTCCCCGGACGCCATCAACGAGGCGCTTCGATTCGTGGATCTGCTTCCGGCGGACTCACCGGTGCCTCACGTCTCGGTCGCCGACGATGGCGAAGTCAACTTCTTTCGGCGCGGGCACGGACTGTTCATCGACATCGGCTTCTTCGGCGATGGTCAGATTCACTACTACGCCCGTGTGGACGCCCTGGGAATCGACGTGACCGGATCGGAACCGTTCAGCGGCCGCTCTCTGCCGCGCGATCTCGTTATCCCCATTACGACGGACTGAGATGGTCAACGGCCGATCAGCCGGCGGACGCGAGTGTCCGGAAGAGATGACTGCCCAGTCGGTGAACGGTCCAGGACTTGTGCTCGACGAGGAAGAGTTGGGGCGTTTTCTCTACCGGGACGATCACCTGACGGCGGACGGTCATCTGGTGCCCGCGGCGTTGCCTACCAGTGACCTGCTCGATCCGCAACGAGCATGTCTCTCCGTGGGGCGGCTCGGTCACCTGACGGCCCACGGCATCTGCCGCTTGGTTGCAGAGCGTGAACAGAAGACGCCGGCCAACCGGTTCGGTGGTTGTGGCGTCGCCGTGACCGCGGACGTGAGAAACCTGCGCACGCCCGATGGCCGGCGTGAACTGTGCGTCGTGGATGACGCCGCGGATGGATTCAACGCTCACGCCCTGGTGCGGCTGGCGAATCCCGGCGCGTACCGCAGGGGATCTGTCAAACGGCTGCGGGGACGGTTGCTCGACCTTTTCAGCTTTCGTCCGGCGCGCGCGTTGCTCGGACCTCGGTAGCGCCAATGACGGGCGTGTCCGATGCCCACGGCGCGGCCGAGCGGTTCACGGCGGACGAGCGGCGCGCCCTCTCCCCCTACTTCACGAACCTCGACGACGGCGTCTTCGCCTTGCGGAACCTGCCCGAAGTGGTGAAGGGGGCGCTGTTCGCCCGCTACTCGCGCTCGGCGAAGCCGCTGCGGCGGCTGTTCCTCGACGAGTTTCTCGACGCGGTGGCGGGGGGGCGGGCCCCGGACGCGGCGGTCGGGGTCGAGCGGGCGGACCGCCTCTACGAGCGGGTGTTCGGAGACTACGGCGACGACTCGGTGGCCCAGCTCGGCGCGGCGCACATCGCGTGCGAGGGGGCGTCGAACCTGCTGACCAAGGTGATCGAGCGCGGCCGCCTGGCCGCGTACATCGAGCAGTCGACCCGCTACGTGCCGTACACGGACCGGCCCGGCGGCCGCTGGAAATACTTGGTTCCCCGGGAGCTCGACGGGCTTCCCCTGCGCGGGCGGTACGTCTCGACCCTGGACGACGCGTTCGAAACCTATCGCCGGTGGCTCGAGCCGGCCCAGGCCCATTTCCGGCGCCGGTATCCCAACACCGCGGGAGACTCGGAGGGCGTGTACCGTGCGGTGATCCGGGCGAAGGCGCTCGATACGCTGCGCGGGCTGCTGCCCGCCGCCACCCGGTCCAACGTGGGCATCTTCGCGTCGGGCCAGGCGTTCGAGGCCCTGCTGCTGCGGATGCGGGCCCACCCGCTGGCGGAGGCGCGCGCGTGCGCGGACCGGATGCTCGTCGAGCTGAGAAAGCTGATACCGGCCTTTCTGACCCGGGTCGATCGGGAGGACCGCGGCGTGCGGTGGAGCCGCTACCTCGCCGACACGCGGCGGGGGACCGGCGCGGCGGCCGAGCGGCTCCTGCGCGGGACGGCTCCGGCGCCGCAGCCCGAGGTGGCCCTCACCGACTTCGATCCGGACGGTGAGGTCAAGGTGGTCGCGGCGGCGCTGTACGAGTCGTCCCGTCTGCCCGAGAGCCAACTGCTGGAGACGGCGCGCGGCATGAGCGACGGCGACCGGGCGGCGGTCATCCGCGCCTACGCCGGCGATCGCGCCAACCGCCGGCATCGGCCCGGGCGCGCGTTCGAGCGGACCGGCTATTGCTTCGACGTGCTGTCGGACTACGGCGCGTTCCGCGACCTGCAACGCCACCGGCTCCTGACCGTGGAGTGGCAGGAGCTCACGGCGGACCACGGGTACGCGGAGCCGGCCGCCCTCGAGGGCATCGGGGCGGGGGAGGACTGGCGCCGGGTGATGGAGCGCACCGGCGAGCTCCACGCGGCGATGGTCCGCGGGACGTCGCCTGCGGCGGCCCAGTACGCGGTGCCGATGGCCTACCGCATCCGCTACCGGATGCAGATGAACGCCCGCGAGGCGATGCACGTGATCGAGCTGAGGACGGCGCCGCAGGGCCACGCCGCGTACCGGCGCGTCTGCCAGGCGATGCACCGGTTGATCGCCGACGAGGCCGGTCACCGGGCGATCGCCGAGGCGATGCGGTTCGCCGACCATTCGACGGTGGAGCTGGAGCGGTTGGGGGGGGAACGGGCGGGCGCGCGGCGGCGCTCGGAGCGGCGGCGGGGCGATCAGTCGTCGGACTTGGCGGCCCAGTAGCGGCCGTACTCCTCGAGGAACGTGATGCTCTCGAACGAGGCCATCCGGTCGAAGAAGAGCACGCCGTCGAGGTGATCGGTCTCGTGCTGGATGACCCGGGCGGGAAACCCGTCCGCGGTCAGGGCCAGCGGCCGCCCGCGGCGGTCGAGTGCGCGCAACCGGATTTTGGCCGCTCGCGGGACCCGTCCGCGGATGTCGGGGATGCTCAGGCAGCCTTCCCAGTCCTCTTCCACCCCCGAGCCGATGGGGGTAACCTCGGGGTTGATGACGACCACCGGCGGCATCCCGCCGTCGGCGTCGTCGACGCCGGCGACGAAGAGGCGGATGCTCTCGTGCACCTGGGGGCCGGCGAGACCGATGCCCCGGCTGTCGTGCATGGTTTCGAACATGTCGTCGATGAGCCGTTGGATTCTCGGGGCGCCGATCTCGCCCGGGTCGAGCGGCTGCGCCCGTTTCCGGAGGACGGGGTGGCCCATGCGCGCGACTTTCAGGATGGCCATGCGCCGCGATTATACGGCAGCGCCGGCGCCGGCCATCCCGCGCCGCCGGCGAGGTGGGTTGGCCGGCGATGGGAGCCGGAAGAGACGATTTCCGGGCCGGGAAGTCTGCGCCGTAGAACGGTGCCGCCTTCCCCTGGAAGCGCCGTCTCCCTGGAGGGTTGGTTGGGAGGCCATCGGAGCCTGAGGATCGGCGCAAGAATAAACTCCCGGTTTTGCTGCATCGGTTTCGTGGCGCAGTTTCACTTCGACCGCATCCATGCCGCGTAGCTGCCGCATTCGGCGTCGATCCCATGACGGCGTGATTGCGGCCTCTGAAGGAAGTTGTTCTTGCGCGGATCCTGAGGCGACGATTTCCGGGCTGGAAACGCCATGCACCTCGACCCCATCGCCTACCGCTTCTGTCACGCGTGCGGAGATCGGCTGGTCCCCAAGCGGCTCAAGCCGGGTGACCCGGAGCGCCTCGTCTGCTCCGGGTGCGGCGGCGTCCTCTATCTGGACCCGAAGGTCGCCACCGGCGCGATCATCGCCCTGCAGGACCGCCGGATCGTGCTGGTGCGGCGGGCGATCGAGCCGGGCTACGGGCGCTGGGTCTTCCCCGGCGGCTACGTCGACCGGGGCGAGGTGGTCGGCGCCGCCGCCATTCGCGAGGCCCGCGAGGAGTCGGGGCTCGAAATCCGCCTGGAGGGCCTCGTCAGCATCTACTCGTACCCCGAGCGGCCGCCGGTCATCATCGTGTACGCGGCGACCGCGATCGGCGGAGAGCTGCAGCACGACGAGGAGAGCCTGGAGATCGGCGCCTTCAGCGAGGCGGAGATTCCCTGGGACGAACTGGCCTTCCGCAGCACCCATGAGGCGCTGCGCGACTACTACGCCGGCGTGCTGCACCGCCACTGCCGCTGACGCCGGCGGGCGGCCCGGCGGCGCCGGCGCGTTGCGCCGCCGCCGCCGCTGACGCGGGCCGCGCCTCAGGCGGGACGGCGGGCGGCGGCGGGCGGGAACCGCAGGTCGTGGCGTTCGGCGTTGGCGGCCGCATCCTCCACCAACGCCTCCACCGGCAGCGCCGTCTCCGCTTCGTCGACCTGCCGGGCGGTGGCCCGGGTGGCCGGATGCTTCGGCGTGAACAGGGTGCAGCAGTCCTCGTCGGGAATGATCGACACTTCGTAGGTGCGGAGCCGCCGCGCCTCGTGGATGATCTCGTCCTTGTCCATGCCCACGAGGGGCCGCAGCACCGGCAGGGCCGCCGCCGCGTCGATGACCGCCAGGTTGTCCAGCGTCTGGGAGGCGACCTGGCCGACCGCCTCGCCGGTGACGAGCGCGGCCGAGCCGCTGACCCGTGCGATCCGCTCGGCGATGCGGAGCATGAGCCGCCGGTAGACGACCACCCGCAGCGGGGGCGGCACCGCCAGCACCACCCGGCGCTGAATCCCGCCGAAGGCCACCACGTACAGCCGCGACTCGAGCTGATAGCGGGTCAGCAGGGCGGCGATCTCCGCCACCTTGTCCTGGGAGGTGCGGGACAGGATGGGATAGCTGTGGAAGTGGATGAAGCGGACCCGGCAGCCGCGCTTGATCATGCGCCAAGCGGCCACCGGCGAGTCGATGCCCCCCGACAGCAGACAGGCGACCCGGCCGCTGACCCCGCTGGGCAGTCCGCCGGCCCCCGGCTCCTTGCGCAGGCAGCAGAACGCCCGGTCGCCGAGCACCTCCACCCGGACCGTCAGGGCCGGCTGTTCGAGGTCGACCCGCCAACCCTTGGCCGCCTTGATCCGCCCTCCCAGGTCCCGCTCGATCTGTGGAGACGTCAAGGGAAACCGCTTGTCGGCGCGCCGCGCCGTCACCCGGAAGCTGTTCGCCTCCACCCCCGCAAGCTCGCCGAGCACGGTCTCGGTGATGGCGTCGAAGTCGCAGGCCGCGGGCGCCGCCCGCAGGAAGTTGGCGATGCCCGGCAGGCGGGAGAGGCGCTCGCGCACCTGCGGCCAGTCGTCGTGGGAGGCGTGCTGCAGCTCGATGCGGCCCATCAGGGCGCGGACCTTCACGCCGTCGAGGCCGGCCATCGCGGCGCGGATGTTGGCGAGCAGCCGCTCGACGAACCAGGGACGGTTGCGTCCCTTGAGGGCGATTTCCTGGTAGTGAACGATGACCGATGGCATGCGTGAGTCCGAACTGTCCGCGGACGGCGCATCCTGCGCTCCGCGATGAACCGGGCCGCGGCGGGCGAAGGCGACGCCGTCGTGCCGGAGCGGGTCCGGCGCCGCGGTGGCGGTGAGCGGATACGTTTCTGTCTATAATTCGGGATTGGTTGCCGGGTCGCGGCGGAAGACGTTGCAGCTTGCCGGAGAGGCCGAATCGGCCAGGTACCATACCGTACCTTGTCTCCGCGTATTGGGCCGCGGCAGGACCATCCCCCACGCTCCGCCACCGCCGTGCGCAGGCGGAATCGTGGCGGGTCCTGGGACTCCGGACGTGCGGAATCGTGGGTTCCCGCGGCGCCGGCCGGTCGGCAAGACGGTGGCGCCCCCTCGAATCGGGGGCGAACCGTCACGCGCAGTCAGCGTGGGATGCCCCTGGGGCCGCGGGCATCGACGCCGCGCGCGATCGGTTCACGGATGCCGGCGCCTCCGCGCCCGGCGCTGGTTCGAGGTCCGAAGAGACGTGCGCGATTCCGACCCGCTTTTGATTGCCGTTGACGAGCGCGACCGGGAAACGGGTGTCGTCAGGAAGATGACGGCTCATCGGAGGGGGATCCTGCACCGCGCGTTCTCAATCTTCGTCTTCGATGAGGCCGGCCGGCTGCTGTTGCAGAGGCGCGCGGGCGGCAAGTACCACTCGGGCGGTCTCTGGTCCAACACCTGCTGCAGCCACCCGCGGGCCGGAGAATCTCTGATCGAGGCCGCCCACCGCCGGCTGCGCGAGGAAATGGGTTTCAACTGTCCGCTCCGGGCCGTGTTCGGCTTCGTCTACCGCGCGACATTGGACAGCGGGCTCGTGGAGCACGAGTTCGATCACGTTGTCGTTGGACGGTTCCAGGGGGTTCCCGCCCCCGACGCGCGCGAGGTGGGCGGGTGGAAGTGGGAGCGCGTGCCGGCGATCCAATCACAGCTTGCCGACGACCCGCGGGCGTTCACCGCGTGGTTCAAGCCGGCGCTCGACGGACTTCTGGCCCGCGGTCTTCCGCCGCGGGCGCACCCAAGACGATGAACATCGCGCGTCGCCCCCGGGAACTATCGGGCGCGTCCGTCGGGTCCGATAAGCGGGATGTGCGTTCGTGCGACGGGTGGCGGCTCGGCCTTCGCGCGGTCTGACCACCGACCGGGGGAGCCGCCCGCGGAAGGCGCCGGCGACCGAGGGCCCTGTGGAGAGACAGGCGGACCGCGACCTCGCTTATCAGACGGAAGTCCTCCGAGGGGTGTCGCGCACGTTCGCCCTGACGATTCCGCAGCTTCCCGACGCGCTGCGCGACGTTGTCGGCAACGCGTACCTGCTGTGCCGGATCACCGACAGCATCGAGGACGAGCCGCGGCTGACTCCGCCGCAGAAACGTCGGTTCGCGAGGCGTTTCGTCGATGTGGTCGAGGGCCGGGAGGATGCGCGCGACTTCGGGCGCGAGCTCGGCGCATTGCTGTCGTCGTCCACCACCGCCAGCGAGCAGGATCTCGTTGTCAACACCCCGACCGTCATTCGCATCACCAGGGGCTTTCGCGACAGCCAGGGGCGCGCCCTCGCCCGCTGTGTCCGCATCATGGCGGAGGGCATGTCGGAGTTTCAGCAGCTCGACACCTCCGGGGGGCTGCGGGACCGGCGGGCGCTGGATCGGTACTGTTACGTGGTCGCAGGCGTGGTCGGCGAGATGCTGACCGAGCTTTTCTGCGACTACTCGAGCGAGATCGGGGAACGGCGCGACGAACTCCTCCCGCTGGCGGTCTCATTCGGACAGGGCCTTCAGATGACGAACATTCTGAAGGACGTCTGGGAGGATCTGCGCCGCGGGGCGTGCTGGTTGCCGCGCGACGTCTTCCTGAGAGCGGGCTTCGACCTGCGGGCGCTGCCGGCGGGACGGGACGACCCCGCGTTTGGCCGAGGAGTGGTCGAGCTCGTGGGGATCGCCCGCGCGCATCTGGTGGATGCGTTGCGGTTCATTCAGCTCATTCCGGCGCGCGAGACCGGCATCCGCCGCCACTGCGTTTGGGCCCTCGGCATGGCGGTGCTGACGCTGCGGCGCATTCACGCGACACCGAATTTCAGGAGCGGGCAGGAGGTGAAGATCCCGCGGAGCAGCGTCCGCGCCGTCACCACGTTGGGGAGTCTCGCCGCGGGATGGAATTCGGCCCTCGGCCTGCTGTTCGACGCTCTGGCCCGCGGCCTCCCGGTTCCGCGCGAAGAAATGCCGCGTAGACAGACTTGCGGAACGGACGCGTGACCGCGGCGCGCCGGTGCGTGGCGACGAAGCGCGGGTGTCATCCCGGCCGGGAGCGGCCATGGTGAACAGGCGCCCGCAGTTCGAGGATTTCGCGGGGACCATGCCCCCGTCACCGCAGCGGCCCGTGGTGAAGTCCCGCGTCGCACCGGGAGCGGCGGGGGCGCCTGCGGGCTGAAGAGCGCCCGCCGGCCAAGAACGCCCGTGCCTGACCAAGCGTGAGGAGGGCGCATACCGGGCGTAGGGGTAACCGTCGAACAACGCCGTCAGGCGGGATGCATCGCCGTTCGAACAGGACCATCCTACGCTCCGCCACCGCTGTGCGCAGGCAGCATCGTGGCGGGTCCCGGGGCTCGGGACGGGCGGGATCGTGGGGTCTCACGCGGCGCCGGGCGGTCGGCAAGACGGTGGCGACCCCTCGAATCGGGGGCGGGCCGTCACGCGCAGTTAGCGCGGGATGCTCTGCCGCTCGACTGCAGCGGGGATTCTCGGCGCGGGCTGGCAGCGCCTCCGCGATCGGCTCCTGCACGTGACAGGTCGCCGCGGTAGCATGTCCACATGCGTGATCTGGTTGCCGGCGTCGTCGCCCTCGGCCTCTTTCTGTTCGCGTTGGGGCTGATTTCGACCCTGCGCTTTCATCGCCGGGCCCGCGAGCGGGAGCGCCGTACGCTGATCGCTGCCGGCCGCCGGGTGCTGGCGGAGATTCCGACCCCCGACGGCCTGGCCCTTTTCGTGACCGACGACACCTGCTTCTACTGGAACGGCCGGCCCATCGCGAAAAAGACCGTCCGACGGGTCCGAATCCTGATCAACGGGGTGCCGCTCGCCACGCATGCCGCACCGGGACACGCGCCGGACGGCCGCGGAGACGTCGATCCGGCTGCCGCCGGGTACCCGCAGGGGATCGTCCACGACCGCTGGGACGTCCTGATCGGAACCGACGCCGGCGAGGTCCTGGTCCAGTGCGGGAGCATCCGGGAACGCGTTTCCCAGGAGTTGGCGCGCGCGGTCTTCGAAGCGGTCAAGGCAGAGATGGAAAAGCGGGACGCCGGCGCCGGAAACGCCGCCATCCCCGCTCGCTGATCCACGAGAAGAGCGGTCCCCGAAACCGTCGAGCCGTCCGGCCGCGCCCAGGCCGCCGGTCCCGGGTGTGCGTTGACAGCCCGTGGCGAAACGCCGCGGCGCGCCGGAAACTGGCCGGTGGCGGCGCGGAAACGGCTCGGATCGGCCGGAATTCGGCGATTTGAACCGCCGGACGACACGTTCTTGCTTGGGCCGAGTACGGCCCCCGGCCGGATGCAGCGCAACTTCCGCCACGGGACGGTTGACGCGTCGAATGCGGTCCTGGAGGGTTGGTTGGGCGGCAATCGGAGCCGCCGGCGACGATTTCCGGGCTGGTCCTCAGCCGTCGCTGGTCGCCGCCGGCAACGGGAGGAACGGCCGCGCGGTGACCACGGCGGAGAGGCGCCGGCCGCCGTGCGCCGCGGCGAGAGCCGTTCCCGGCGCGGCCAGCTCGCGCTTGACGTACCCCAGGGCGATCGGCCGGCCGAGGGCGGGCGACCGCCGCGCCGTGGTCACTGTGCCGACCGGGTCCGCATCCGGCCCGTCCGCACGATGCAGGGCCGCGCCGGCGTCCGGCGCGGGGTCGCCGGCGCCGAGAAGCAGGCCGACGAGGCGCTTGGCGACCCGACCCCGTCCCCGGTGGAGAATGCGGATGACGACCTCCTGGCCGACGTAGCAGCCCTTGGTCTGGTTGATGGCGCGGGACTCGATGCCCGCCTCGAGGGGAATGGTGTTCTGGTCCATGTCGGCGGGGAACGCCGGCCGGCCCGCCTCCAGCCGCAGCGTCACGAAGGTCCCCGGATCGAGCTCCACGGCGCCGGCGCCGGCGAGCGCACCGGTCAGGGAACGGGCAACGGCGGCGTCGGCATACAGCAGGAAACCGACCTCCCCGATCTCGTTGCTGCGCACCACCACCACCGGGACGCCGCCGAACCGGCCGGACCACTGGCGGTACTCCGGATGCCGGCCCAGCGCATCCGCCCCGAGCGGGGCCTCATCGTTCCCGACCGGTCGGATCAGCTCGGCCACGATGCGGGCCGCGTCGGGGCCGTGCGCGGCGAGGGCGGTCCAAGCCGCGGTCCGGTCTTCCACCGTCACCTCTTCGGTGAACACGAACTCCTGGAACCGGTCGACCAGCATCGCCGTCACGCCGGCGTCGACGTCGAGCAGCAGCTCGCGGCCGAGATTGACGACCGCCATGTCGGCCAGCATCCGCCCCTGGGGGGTCAGATAGGCGGCGTAGCACCCCTCCCCGGGTTCGAGCGCCGCGATGTCGTTGGTCAGCAGTCCTTGCAGGTAGGAGGCCCGGTCGGCCCCCGTCAGCACGATCCGGCCCCGCGCCGAGAGGTCGATGAAGGCGGCCCCGCGCCGGGCGGCGTCATGGCGTTCGAGGTTCGTCATCGCGATTCGGTATGGAATGGTATGCTCATGGCGATGGGCATCGGCCGGTATTCTACCCTCGCGGCCATCGTGAGCCTGTTGCCGGCGGTGGCGCAGGCGCAGACCGGGCTGGAGATGGCGCCCGGACAGGCGACCTTCAACGTCTTCGTGGGCTCGACCCCGGTCGGGTTCCAGCAGACCGATGTGCGCCCGAGCGCGGCCGGCTGGACCATCCAGTCGCGCGGCGACCTGCCGCCGCCGCTCGACATCCGGAATCAGTCTTTCCTGGTCGAGTACGACAGCCGCCTGCGCCCGGTGTCGCTGCGGGTCTCCGGCGTCCTCCGGAGCCTTCCGTTCTCGCTCGTCACCACGTTCGCGGCCGGCGCCGCGGCCTCGGAGATGGAGGAGAACGGGCAGCGCTCCGTGTTCGATACCGCTCCGCCCGCCGACGCCGTCGTCCTCCTCAACTACTTCTTCGGGGGCTACGAGGCGCTGGCGCGGCGGCTGGCGGCCTCCCGCCCCGGCGACGACATCCCCGTTTACGTGGCGCCGCACACCATCACGCGGGCTCACGTGGAGCGGGTGCGGCGGCAGCAGATGGAAACCCGCGCCGCGGTCGTCATCGATGCGCGGGTGTACGGCATCTCGTTTCAGAACCCCGACGGGGCGGTGGCGGCAGAGGTGTGGGTCGACGCCCGCCACCGGCTGCTGCGGGTCACCATCCCGCAAGTGGCCGTCGATGTCGTGCGCGAAGACATCGCCGCCGTCGGCACCCGGGTTCGCGCTCTCACCCACGCGGGAGACGAGGCGGTCAACGTCCGGTCGGCCGGCTTCGGGCTCGCCGCGACGGTTACTGTCCCCGTGGACCGCCCGCGGCCGGCGGAGGGCTGGCCGGCGGTGCTGCTGGTCTCGGGGCCGGGCGCTCCCGACCGCGACGGCACCTTCTCCGGCGTGCCGGTGCTCGGGCAGTTGGCCCTGGCGCTCGCCGACGCGGGGTTCCTGGTGGCGCGGTACGACCGGCGGGGAATCGGGCAGAGCGGCGGCCGTCCGGAATCGGCCGGCGTCGAGGAGTACGCCGATGACGCCCGCACGATGGTGCGGTATCTGGACGATCGGGACGACGTGGACGGAGACCGCATCTCGCTGGTCGGGCACGCGGAGGGCGGATGGTCGACGATGCTCGCCGCCGCCCGGGAACGGCGGGCCGACAACCTGGTGCTGATCGGGGTACCGGGCACGAGCGGTTCCGAGCTCGTCCTCGAACAGCAGGCCGCCATCCTGGATCGGTTGAATGCGTCGGACCGGGAACGAACCGACAAGATGCGCCTGCAGCGGCGGATTGTCGCCGCGGTCCGGGACGAGGGGGCCTGGACCGACGTCCCGGACGCCATGCGCGGGCAGGCGGACACGATGTGGTTCCGCAGCTTCCTCGAGTTCGATGTGGCCGGCGCCCTGCGCAGGACGCGGCAGCCGCTGCTGATCCTTCACGGGGCCCGCGATCGACACGTCGGCGTGCAGCATGCGGACCGGCTCGTCGAGCACGCGCGCCGCCGCCGCCGCGGTGCCCCGCCGGCCGAGCAGATCACCCTCGAGGGCCTGGACCACCGGCTGCTCGCGGCCGGACCGGACGAAACCACGGCGGACTCCGGTTCGCAGGTGCGGTCGATCAGTCGATCCGCCGTCGATAGGTTGACCACATGGCTGAACCAGACACGCAACAATCGCTGAAACCGTTCGAGTCGCACCGTTCCACGTGGATTCTGCAGGCGGCGGGCGACGCCGAGGGCGGGCCCTACCGCTTTCGCGTCGGTTCGGAGCGGGCGCGGACCCTCGGCCGCTCCACGAATGCCGACTTCGTGCTGGACGCCGCGCTGGTCTCGCGCTTCCACTGCTCGTTTTCCGTCACCGACGGGGAGCTGACGGTCGAGAATCTGAGCCGCTCGAACGGCACGTTCGTGAACGGTCGCCGCGTCGAGCGCGCGGTGCTGAAGGCGGGCGACCGGTTGCGGGCGGGCCGCATCGAGCTCGTCGTCTCGACCGGCGATCCGACTGACGGCGACGCCCCGCCGGCAGAGTAGCCGCCGGCGGGTTTCCTACTTCCGCGGCGTGGACGGGCGCAACTCGACCCGGCTGGGAAGGCTGCGGGCCGGGTGGCGCAACAGATCGACGACGGCCCGGGCCACATCCGACGCCGCAAGCTTCCAGCCCGCGTCCGCGGACGGCCGGCCGCCGCCGAACTCGGTGTTCACCGAGCCCGGCAGCACGCAGCTCACCCGGATGCCGTCGCCGCGGACGTCCTGCATCAGCGACTCGGTCAACGCGTTCAGACCCGCCTTCGACGTGCAGTACGCGACCCCGCCGGCGAAGGGATGCTTGCCGGCCAGACTGCTGATGTTGATGATCCAACCCCCGCCGCGGCGCGTCATCACCGGTATCGCGGCGCGGCAGCAGTAGAACACGCCGGACAGGTTCGTCTCGATCGTCTCGACCCAGGCGTCGACTCCCAGCTCGCCCACCGGCGCGAAGCGGCCGATTCCGGCGTTGTTGATCAGGATGTCCACCGCGCCCAACTGCTCGACCGCCGCCGTCACCAAGCGCTGCGCTTCGTCATGGCGGCGGACGTCGGCGACGACCGCCGCCACCCGTCCGGCCCCGGCCGCCTGTTCGATGCGCGCCCGCGCCCGGTCGAGGGCGGGGCCGGAACGTCCGCACACCAGCACGTCGCCGCCTTCCGCCCGCAACGCCATCGCCGTCGCCAGTCCGATGCCCCGGGAGCCCCCGGTCACGATGGCGGCGCGGCCGGCCAGGAACGCCGAGGAGGAGTCTGTCATGGCGTGTGATTCTAGCCCGGAAATCGTCGCCTGCGGCTCCGATTGCCGCCCAACCAACCCTCCAGGAATCCGCGCCGTTCTACGGCGCAGACTCCCGGCCCGGAAATCGTCGCCTGCGGCTCCGATTGCCGCCCAATCAACCCTCCAGTCGGCGCCTCCGGGGGGAGGCGGCGCCGCCGACGACGCGGAACGGGAGAAGAACGCGGAGAAGATACGGGCGTCAGGTTCGCGCCGCCCGCCGGCGGGCCGTATCGAGGGCGAGCGCGAGCCCGGCCCCGCGGCTGAACCCGAGCGGCGGGTAGCCCAGCGCGTCCGCGGCTTCGTCGCCGTACAGGCAGGCAACCACCGTCGCCCGGTCGGACGCCGCCAGATACGGCTCGATGACCTGCCGCGTATAGGCGAGGTCGTCCGGGTCCAGGACCGGCTCGACACAGCCGGCCGCGGCCATCGCCGCGCCCTCCTGCTCCAGCATCGCGGCCATCGTCGTCGCGGCCCCGTGGCGGCGGATGTGCGCCACCCGATGGATCGCGGTCAGCACCTCGTCGCGGACGCCGGCCTCCGAGGGCGCCTCGCTGGTCCAGAGCAGGCCCACGATCCAGCCGCGCTTGCACAGGGCCGCGCCCTCGAACCGGTGGCTCATCTCGTTGCAGTAGCGGTTGGTCCAGCCGCCCCGGGCATCGTCGGCCACGACCAGCCCCACCCGGAAGTCGCCCGCGACGCCGGCGGTTGCCGGCTGCGCCGCGGCCACCGCCGCCGCGGCCACCGCGTCGGCATCCAGATCGAGCAGGCGATCGAGCAGGACCGGCACGTGTTCCTTCCCCATCGGGTTCATGTCGACGAGGGGAAACTCGAGGTCGCCGGTGCGCGCGTCGACCATGGTGCGCAGATACGCCTCGAAACGAGCCCGACCGCGGGGCAGACGGTAGAGCTCCCGCTGAATCCGCAGCAGGGGGACGAATTCCAGCTCCATCAGCGCCTCCGGCCCCGCGCCGGCCGGACGGCTGCCGGCCGGTTCAACAGCCCGTGGTGAAACCCCGCGCCGCCCCGAGAGCGGCGAGGGCGCCAGCGGGCTGAAGAGCGCCCGCGGGCCGAGAACGCCCGTGCCTGACCAAGCGTGAGGCGGGCGCCGGTCGGGCATGGGCAACCGGCGAACAACGCAGTCAGGCGGGATGCATCGCCGCTCGAAGGCGGCGGGGACTCTCGCCACGGGTTGTCAAGGGTCCGGTCCCCGCGCATTGTCGAGTTGCACGCGCTCGGACGGGCTCAACCGCGGCGTCACCACATCGCCCACCCCGCCCGCGTGCAGGGTCACCGCGACAGAGGGCGCCGATGCCGTCCGGCAGGACTCGCCGGCAACGAAGCACGTGAACGCCCGGCGCGAGCCGCCCGCCGCAACCGCCTCCACGACCCGCGCCGCGGCCGAGGCCAGGGCATGGGGACCGGGCGGCCACAGACGGTCGACGCGCCGCCGCACGCGGGCCAGCGCGGGCGGCGGGAGACGGTCCTCCAGCGGACAGCCGCCGATCGACGCGCAGCTCCAGGCCACGACCGGATACGCCGGCGGCGTCCCAAGCACCTGGAGGACCACCTCCGCCGGCGAGATGTCCGCCTCGAGGGCAATCAGCGCCCGCAGGCCCGCGACCAGGGCTCCCGGCGCGGAACCGAAGATCCGGGTGCGGCGCATACCCAGCTCGCGGACAGACCAGGCGACCAGCGGGCCGGCGTCGGCGTCCGCGCACACAACGGGCGTGTCCCCGGTCAGCCCCCTGATCCGTTCCAGCAGCGCCGGTCCCGGATCGGGCCGCCCGTCTCCCTTCGGCGCCGCGGCGGGATCGGCCAGGACCACGACCGCGGCCCCGACGACCGCATCGACCGCCGCCGCCGTCACCTTCGTCTCGAACCGCTCAACCGGCCCCGCCTGCCGAATGTCCAGTGCCTTGCCGGCGGCCGTCCCCCTCGCGGCATCGATCAGGCACACGGAACCGACCTGGTCGCGGGCGGCCAGCTTGTGCGCCAGCGCGCCGCCGAGCTCGCCGGCCCCGAGAATGGCGACCCGTGCCATGGCCATCGTATTGTAGTGGTCTCCCGGCCGCCCGGGCGTCTGCGCCGTAGAACGTCAGAGCCGGTTCGCGGTGGGCGCTTGGCACGCAGGGGTGCGGCTGCGGCACCCGCGGGGCGCGGCCACGTTGCCCGGCGGGGCGCCTCGTGCGCAGGGGTGCGGCTCGCGCCGGCGCCGCCCAGGTGTCTGCGCCGTAGAACGGCGCCGCCTCCCTCCGGAGGCGCCGATTCCCTGGAGGGTGGGTTGGGCGGCAATCTGAGCCGCAGGCGACGCTCTCCGGGCCAGGTCCCGGACGCCGGCGTCACCCGGCGGGACGGCGGTCGAACCGCCGGGCGAACTCGGTGGACAGGGTCGTCTCGACTTCGTCCCAGGGCGGCGCGGCGCCGAGGAGGCGGGCGAGGGAGGTCACGCCGTAGCCGGCGAGGCCGCACGGCACGATGAAGCGGAAATGGTCGAGGTTCGTGTCGATGTTGAGGGCGAAGCCGTGGCTCGTCACCCACCGGGACAGGCGCACGCCGATGGCCGCCAGCTTCTCGCGGCCCACCCAGACTCCGGTCAGCCCGTCGATGCGCACCGCCTCGACCCCGAAGCGGGCCGCGGTGCGGATCAGCACCTCCTCCAGGTCGCGGACGTAGCGGTGCACGTCGCACCGGTTCGGCTTCAGGCTCAGGATCGGATAGCCCACGAGCTGGCCGGGACCGTGGTAGGTCACGTCGCCCCCGCGCGGGACATCGATGACCTCGATGCCGTGCTCGCCGAGCCGCGCGGCGGGGGCCAGCACGTGGCCCTGCCGCCGGCGCCCGCTGACCCCGACGGTGATGACCGGGGGATGCTCGAGCAGCACGAGCCGGTCGGGGGCCTCTCCGGCCTGGCGGGACCGCACGAGGGCCTGTTGCCGGTCCAGGGCGGCCCGGTACGGCACCGTCCCCCACCGTTGGACTTCCAGAGCCGGCAACCCGCGGGCCCCGGGGGCCCGGTCCGGCGCTTCGGGCTCGGCGTTCAGGACCGGTGCCCGGCGAGCCACTGCGGATCCTCCAGCGCGGTCTTGACCCGCGCCAGGAACCGGTCGGCGACCGCCCCGTCGATCAACCGGTGGTCGAAGCCCAGGGTCAGGAACGCCCGGAGCCGCGCGACGACGGCGCCGCCGACGACGGCCGGCCGCGGCTCCACCGCGCCCACGCCGAGAATCGCCACCTGGGGCTGGTTGATGATCGGCATCCCGAGCAGGGATCCGAAGCGGCCGGGATTGGTGATGGTGAAGGTGCCGCCCGCGACGTCTTCGGGAGCGAGCTGCTTGGCCCGCGCCCGCGCCGCGAGATTCTTGATCGCCTCGTGGATGGCGCCGACGTCCAACCGATCGGCCTGCTTGACGACCGGCACGATCAGGCCCCCGTCGAGGGCGACGGCAATCCCCAGATTGACCTGCTCGTGGTACACGGCGTTCGTGCCGTCGACCGACGCGTTGACCACCGGCATCGCGGCCAGGACCTCCGACACCGCCTTGGCGATGTAGGCCAGATAGCCCGGTGCGGTCCCGTCGGGGTACGCCGCCCGGGCCGCCGCGACCCCGGAGAAGTCGACCTCGAACAAGGTGTGGACGTGGGCCGAGGTCCGCCGGCTCTCCAGCATGCGCTCGGCGATGCGCCGGCGCATGACGCCCATCGGCTCGATGCGTGCGCCGGGCTCGCCGGAGGTTCCCCGGACGCCGTCGGCGGCGCTTCCACCCCGGTCGCGGGCCGCCACGTGCGCCAGCACGTCGTCCCGGGTGATCCGCCCGCCGTTCCCCGTTCCCGCGACGGCGGACAGATCCACTTCGTGCTCGGCCGCGAGCCGCCGGACCACCGGCGACAACCGCGCCCTGGGAGCGGCCGGGGGCGCCGGCCCGGCGGTTCCCGCCGGGGAGGGCTCGGCCGCCGCGGAGGGGGGAGCGGCCGCGACCGCGGGGGCCGTCACCGCTTCGCCGGCCGCTCCGATCACCGCAACCACCGAATTGACCGGCACCGTTTCTCCGGCCCGGGCTCGAATCTGCAGCAGCACCCCGGCGACCGGAGCCGGCACTTCGGCATCGACCTTGTCGGTCGACATCTCGAACAACGGCTCGTCGCGGTCGACCGGTTCGCCGACGTTCTTGGTCCAGCGGACGATCGTGCCCTCGGCGATCGATTCGCCCATCTGCGGCATCAGCACGTCGGTAGGCATTCAGCGCGTTCCAAAGTGGTCCTGAATCGGCCTCGGAGTCTGCGCCGTAGAACGGTGCAGATTCCCGGCAGGGTTGGTCGGGCGGCGGAGCCGCAGGCGACGATTTCCGGGCTGGGAGTCTGCGCCGTAGAACGATTTCGGCACGATTAGCCCCCCTTTATATAGTAGTCGTAGACCTTCAACTCCACTATATGTGGTGGCCTATTTTCCTGCGGCGCAGACTCCTAGGCGTCGAGCACCGTGTTCTTGAGCCGGGCGGCGATACGCGCCTTGACGACGGCCTTGGCGGGGATCTCGATCGGGTCGCCGGTCGCCGGGTTGCGGCCGACCCGGGCCTGGCGCTCCTGCCGCACCAGCTTGACGATGCCCGGCAGGACGAACTCGCCCGACCGCTTGAGCTCGACCTCGCACAGTTCCTGCAATTCCTCGAAGAAGTCGCGCACATCCGTGCGCTTCATGCCGAACCGGTCACTGAAGTGTGCCAACAACTCGGCCTTGCCCATTCTTCGAGTCTCTGCCATCGGTATTCTCTCCGTCGGCGCCGCCAACCGTCGTCGCCTGCTTCAACCGGCGCCGCGTCCCGCGGGGATCGCACCGGGTCTGGTTCAGCGGGGGCGCGTGCCGCCGACCCCTCGTCGCGGCTCAACCCGTTCCGGGCCGAGGTCGGGCGCGCCGGGTTCAGCAGGGGCGCGTGCCGCCGACCCCTCGTCACGGGTGGTCGGCGGGCGGCATCGACCCGCGGTCTCGGGGCCGCGCCGGACATTCTCCCCCGGACGGCCGGCGTGGGCCCACGGACCTGCGTGAGCCGCCTGCCGAGCGTCAACAGCGGAACCAGATTATAGGGAAAATCGGGCCGTCGTGCGGCACTTGCGGCGTCGGTCACGAAATAATTCGTGGGTCCGCCCGCCGTCGGGCGGATCGCCGGCCCCGCCAGGGAAGCCGGAGGTTAAGGGCATTCCGCGGGTGCTGCAACCCGCTTGGCCACGGTGTTTGTCAACCGCCGCCCCGAAAGTGGGTGCACGTCAAGTGAGGCACCGCCTCTGGAACGGGTCCCCGATGGATCCCAGGCGCCAAAGCCCCATGAAAAGCCCGTTCGGGAGGGCTCGAATCGATCGCTTTCACGCGTTCGGCAACACGGTGTTCCCCGGTTGCGGCCGCAGGGACGCTCCCGCTGATAGAATTCCGCCATGTCGGAGCCGATCGAGACCTTCCCCAACCCCGAACCGTCGCGGGACTACGAGATCGTCATCCGATGCCCCGAGTTCACGTCGTTGTGTCCCAAGACCGGGCTACCCGATTTTGGCGAGATTCGCATCACCTACGTGCCGGACGCACGGTGCATCGAGCTCAAGGCGTTCAAGTACTATCTCGTCGGGTTCCGCGACCGCGGCGTCTTCTACGAGCGCCTGACCAACCAGATTCTCGACGACCTCGTGACCGCCTGCGCGCCGCGCCGGATGGTCGTCGTCGGCGACTTCTCGGTGCGCGGCGGCATCACGACGACCGTGACCGCCCGGTATCAGCGCTCCGCGCCGGAACTGCCGGCGTCCGCGCCCCGGCAGGGTTGACTGGGCGGCCATCGGAGCCGCAGGGCGCGCCCGCCGGCATGACACCCGTGGAGACATGACGGAGACATCGACGACCCATCGCGTGGCCATCGGCGATACGCTGGACCTGCATACGTTCGCCCCGCGGGACGTGCCGTCCGTCGTCGAGGAGTACGTCACGGAGGCGCACCGTCTGGGGCTGCCCGAGGTGCGTTTCATCCACGGCCGGGGCATCGGCGTGCAGCGCCGAGCCGTGCGGACCGTTCTCGAACGGCATCCGCTCGTCGTCGAGCTGTGGGATGCGCCCGAATCCCGTCTCGGTGCCACCGTCGCCCGGCTCGCGGCCGGGGGGACGGGCGCCGCCGTGCCCGAGTCCGCCCCGCGCTCGGAAGCCGATGACCCGAACCGGTGATGCCGCCCCGCCCCGCGGCGTGCCCCTCCCCCCCCGTCCGCGTGTCGACGACCGCGAGATGCTCGTGCGCGCCACCCGGCTTCGGGACGAGCTGGTCCTCCGCCGGAGCGTGCGGCAGTTCTCCGAGCGGCCGGTGCCGAGGGAGGTCATCGACGCCTGCCTGCAGGCGGCGGTGTCCGCTCCGAGCGGGGCCAACCGCCAGCCGTGGCATTTCGTGGTCGTGACCGACCCCGAGACGCGGCGGCGGATCCGATGGGCGGCGGAGGCGGAAGAGCGCTCCTTCTATCGCGACCGGGCCCCGGACGACTGGCTGGACGCCCTCGCCCCCCTCGGCACCGACGAGCGCAAGCCGTTTCTCGAAGAGGCTCCGTGCCTCATCGTGATCTTCGCCCAGCTCTACGACGTCGACGCGCAGGGCCGCAAGCGCAAGCACTACTACGTGCACGAATCGGTGGGCATCGCGACCGGCCTGCTCATCACCGCGCTGCATCAGACGGGCCTCGTCTCGCTCACCCACACGCCGAGCCCGATGCGGTTCCTGAACGCCATCCTCGACCGCCCGCAGCACGAGCGGCCGTTCCTCATCCTCGTCGTGGGGCATCCCGCCCCCGGCGCCACCGTCCCCGCCATCACCCGCAAGCCGTTCGACCGCGTCGTGAGCCGCCGATGAACCGCACCGGCCCGGCCGGCGCCGCCCGGGCGCACGACAGCGGCGGCGCATCCGCAACGTGCGCGCTCCACGTTCGCCGCCGTCATCCCGGCCTTGGCGGCCCTGCCCGCCGGCCCCGCCCCCGGTGCGCAATAGCGGCGGCGCATCCGCAACGTGCGCGCTTCACGTTCGGTGCCGTCATCCCGGTCCTGGACCACCATCCCACGCTCCGCCACCGCCGTGCGCAGGGCAGAATCGTGTCGGGCCGGTCGGCAAGACGGTGGCGACCCCTCGAATCGGGGGCGGGCCGTCACGCGCAGTCAGCGTGGGATGCTCCTGTCCTGGCCCTGGCGCCCCCTGCCCGCCGGCTCCGCCCCCGGTGCACAATAGCGGTGGTGCATCCGCAACGTGCGCGCTTCACGTTCGCCGCCGTCATCCTGGCCCTGGCGGCCCTGCCCGCCGGCTCCGCCCGGCCGGCCGCCCAGCGCCGGGCGCCGGTGCTCGACATCGATGCCCCCGCCTCGCTCCGGGCCGTCGCCGAACGGGTCGCCGGATACCCTCTGGGGGGGCTCGCCAACGCCATGATCCTCGCCGGCCTGACGGACCCCGGCCCCCCCATCAACGTCCTGCTCGTCGCCGAAGGCTCGGAGCTGGCCCGCAACACGCCGTCGTGGATCTCCGGGTTCGCCGACGCCGGGCGCAGCCTGGTGGTGCTCTTCCCCGAGCGCACCCGCCGGTATCCGACCGACTCGCTCGAGGCCCTGCTGCAGCACGAGGTCGCCCATGTCCTGATCTCGCGCGCCGCCCGGGGACGGCCCGTGCCCCGGTGGTTCAACGAAGGGCTGGCCCTCGCGGCGGAGCGGCCGGTGGGGTTCGAAGACCGGTCCCGGGTCGCCTGGACCCGGATCCGGCACGGCGAGATCCCGCTGGCCGAGCTCGAGCGTCTGTTTACCGGGGGGCGGGCGGCCAGTCAGCGGGCCTACGCCGTCGCCGGCGTCCTCGTCCGCGACCTGTTGCAGCGCCACGGCGACGCCGTCGCCGGCCGGATACTCGCGCGCCTCGGAGAGGAACAGCCCTTCCCCCGCGCGTTCGAGGAGGCGACGGGAGAGCCGCTCGCCGCCGCCGTGGACCGCTTCTGGCGGCGCCGGCCGGTCTGGATCCGCTGGATCGCGTTCGCCGGCCGGCCGCTGTTCCAGTGGATGGTCATCACCCTGCTGGCCCTCTGCGCGATCTACGCCCACCGCCGCCGCCGGGCCGAGCAACGCCGCCGGTGGGAGGAGGAAGAAGCGCTCGCTGTCGCCGAAGACCTGCTGCGGCAACGTCTCCGAGACGCGGACCCGCGCGCCCCCGGCAGCGCCTACGACAAGCACTGATGAGAACGGGCGAAGAAGGCCATCAAGAACTCGCTGAAGCTTGGACACGCGGTCGTTTCCTCAACCCGGGGGAATCCGGTACCCTGGGAACCGTGGCGCCCATGGACTCCGGTCCGATGCCGATCTCCCACCGTGTCAACCGCGAGGCGGCGGTCGTGCTGGGCTGGGGCCGTGCGGTTCTCCTTCAGCTTGCGCATCCCCTCGTGGCGGCCGGGGTCGGGGCCCACAGCGGTTTCGACGCCGGGGCGCTGGCCTACGCGCAGCGCATGCGCCGGACCATCGGGGCGATGCTCTCCCTCACGTTCGGCACCGAGTCGGAGATCCGGGAGACGGCCGGCCGCATCAACGCCATCCACCGTCGCGTGCACGGCCGGCTGGACTGCGCGGTGGGCGGCTACGCGGCGGGGACGCCGTACGACGCCACGGACCCCGCGTTGCTCACGTGGGTCCACGCCACCCTCATCGACAGTCAGCTTCGCAGCTACGTCCTGTTCGTGGGACCGCTGGCGCGGGACGATGAGGACCGCTACTGCGCCGAGGCGGCGCAGATCGGCCCGCTGCTGGGGGTGTCGGCAGATGCGCTGCCCGACACGAGGGACCGGCTCGACCGCTACCTGGACCGGATGCAGCGGGAAGATCGGCTTGCGGTCGGCGCGGGCGCGCGGCGCCTCGCGGGAGCCCTGCTCGCGCCGCCGGGGAGACGATGGGTCGCCCCCGCGCTGTGGTTGGGCCGGCTCGTCACCGTCGGGCTGCTGCCCGCGTCCGTCCGCGGCGCCTACGGGTTCGCGTGGCGCGCGAAGGACGACCGGAGGCTGCGGGCGGCAGCCGCAGCGTTACGCGCGGCCCGTCGGGTCACGCCGCCGGTGCTGCGCCAGTGGCCCGCGGCCCGAAGGGCGCGGAGGGACCAGACCTGAAAGCCTGAAGCGCCCGGTGTTGAAGAATCCGCGTCCGCCGCTCGGCCGAAGGGCCGGCGCCGGTCGGTGTGGCCGGCGACCGCGTGGGTGTCGACGGCCCCGCACATCGCAGCCCACGGCGGCGTCTCGGAGGCGTGCCGGGGCGGAACTCCAGACCGCTCCCCTGGCTGACCATGTCCCTCGGCCGGCGGGGGAGAGGCTGACCGGGGGCACGTCAAAGAAAGTGAGGCGCCGCCGCTGGAAGTGTCCGGCGTGGCCGGCCCCCGGCAGCCCGTGGTGAGTGCTGCCGCCGGCGGCGCTGCAATGGCATCTGCTCCGCGTGGCCGGCCCCCGGCAGCCCGTGGTGAGCGCTGCCGCTGCATTCGACTTTCGCCGCGGGCGGTCAAGGTTCGAGGCCAAGGAGCCGCGCCGGGTTGTCGCGGATCATCACGTCGATGTCCGCGTCGCTGACGCCGGCGCCGCGCAGCCCGTCCATGAGGGCGTTCAGCCCGTCGGGGTGCAGCGGGTTCCCCGCCTGTCCCAGGTCGGACGACAGCAGGAAGTGGCGGGCGCCGTACGTCCGGATGGCGTCGGCGTAGTCGGCGTAGCTGAACTGGCCGTTCATGACCGCGAGCCAGACCAGCTCGATGACCACGTCGTGATCGGCCATCTCCCGGAGCTGGCCGGGGGTCGGCGACTGCCCGAGCCCGTGGGTGACGAGAATCTGCTCGACGCCGCGGCGGCGGGCCTCGGGAATCAGGGCCAGCACCTCCCCGGGCGACGAGTGGCCCATCGCGAGCACGAGGTCGTGCTCGGCGATCAGGTCGAAGATTTCGCCCAGGGCGGGGTCCATCGCGCCGTCGCGCATGACCGGCACGAACGCGCCGGGGTCGCCCGCGCGGGTCATCCAGAACTCGGCGTCGAACGTCGGCAGCCACACCACCTTGCCGCGCCCGCCGGAGAACGCCGCCAACTGCCGGACCGCCTCGGCGTTGAGCCCCCCGACGGCGTGGTTCAGTGCGACCCCGCCGAAGATCTCGATGCCGGGCACCTCCTGCATGGCCAGCCACGCGCGGTCCGCGGTCATCGTGAAGTGGTTCTTGAAGACCAGCCCGCGCATGCCGGCCCGCTTCGCGATGCGCGCGATCTCCAGATCGCCGACCGAGCGCGGCCGCGAGTCGGGTCCGGAATGCACGTGGAAATCGATGACCCCGGCCAGGCTCGTGGTCTGGCCCGCGGCCGCCTGCGCCAGGACGACGCTCATCAACGCTGCCGCACCCGCGGCCGTCCACCTTCTCATCGGGTTCCTCTCTCTCTTCCGCCGCGGCCCCGCGTCGATCCGGCCGTCGCATCATCAACGTCACGGCGGGTCGCCGGACCCCGGCGCGGGATCGGATGGCCTCGCTCCCGCCTTCATGGGGTCCCCGCCGGCCGGGGTATCCCGAATCCCGACCCTCGCCGCTATCGGCCGGCTGCCGCGGTTGGCCGACCCGCGCGTTGGCCGACCCGCGCGTTGGCCGACCCGCGCCGCCGCTATCGGCCGGCCGCCGCGGTTGGCCGCTTGGCCTCGTTTGGCCGATCGGCGCTACTGGCCCGCGCTTGCGCCTTCCCGCGGCACGTTGCCGTTCGGCTTGAGTGCGGCCACGCCCGGCCCCGACGGCCCGCGCAGCGTGAACCAGAGCGTCCCTTCCGCATCGCGGTCGAGCTTCGGCGTATGCGCCCGGAGCTCCGGGAACGGGAAGTAGGTGAAGGTGCTCGTCGCCTGATCGAACCGCACCAGCGCGTTGTAGATGCCGTTCTCGACCCACAGGTTGTCGTCGGCGTCCGGCCAGACGTCGTAGGGGTTGCCGTCCTTGAGAGGCAGCTCGAACTCGGTGACGGTCCCCGTCACGGGGTCGATCTTCGAGATCGCGTTGCCGAAGTAGTGGGCGGCCCAGACCTTGCCGTTCGCGTCGATGGCCGGGCGCCGCGCGGGGTTGGCGAGGGGGTACGACCGCCACGCCGACGTCTCCTGGTTATACATGAAGATGGCGGGGGTGTGCAGGCCGACCGCCCAGACGCGGTCCTGCCGGTCCACGACGATGCCGTAGCCGCTGAACCCGGCGAGCGGCTCCCACTCGGTGAAGTCGTTCGCGGCCGGATCGAAGCGGCCGATGCGGCCGGCCGAGGCGAAGTAGGTGTACCAGAACCGGCCCCGGGAATCGACCCAGAGGCTGTGCGGTCCCGCGCCGGTCGTCGGCAGCGGACGGCGCTTCATCTCGCCGGTGGCGGGATCGAGCTCGCCGAAGTGGTCGCCGGTCAGCTCGACCCAGTACACGCGCCCCCGGTGTTCGACGATGCCGTGCGGCGTGACGTTGATGTTGTCGGGGTTCTCGATCCACAGCTCCCGCGTGCGCGTCTCGAAGTCGGGATCCCGGCTGTCGAGGCGGATGATGGAGTTCGAGCCGTTGCCGGACACCCAGATGACCCCCGGCTCGGCAAGGCTCGCGAAGACGCTGTGGATGCTGCCGCGCGGCGGCGCGCCGTTCGAGAGCAGCCGCTGCGGCCCGCGCTTCAGCTCGTATTCGATGTAGACCGCTCTGGACAGCGTCTCCTCGTCGCGGACGAGCGGGTCGAGCTCGAGGTCGCGGGGCTGCGACCCGGGTCCGAAGTTGGCGGTCAGGTACTGGATGATCAGCTCCTTCTCTTCGACCGACACCAGGTCGTGCGTCACCTGGGGCACGCCCGGGGACATGTTGGCCACGCGGCCGTCCACGTCGAACATCCGGTCTACCGCCCGCCGCCACCCGTTCTCGTTCCGGGGACCGCGGCGGTGGAAGCCGGCCGGGCCGTGACAGCCGAAGCAGGACCGCAGCATGACGTCGCGGGCGGGATGGGGCGGATAGAGGGTGTCGAAGTCGACGATCTCGTCCGCGCGGTCGTCCGCGTCGCCGCCGCCGTAGTTGCGCTGGGCCGACGCCCCGCGCGCCGCCGCGCCCTGCTCCGGTCCCGCGCCGAGCGCGGCCAGGGCGATGTCGACGGTTGTCGTCCCGCCGGCCCGCACCTCGACCGTCACGGTCGGCGACTCGAACGCCTCCTCGATCACGGAGATGTCGTAGGTGCTCGGCGGCAGGTTGTGGATGCGGTAGCCGCCGTCCCGGGTGTAGACGGTGTAGGCGATGCGGTGGACGGTGTCGCGCGCCTTCACCCGGAGGGCGCGGACCTCGCCGTGATCGGCCGTCACGCGGCCCGCGATGACGCCCTCGCCGCCGTGCTGGGCGAGGGCGATCCCGCCGGGGGAAGCGACGCCGACGAGCAGGGTTGCCGCCGCCGCAGCCGCGGCGGTGAGACGCCGGACGCCGCGGGATCGTGGTTGCTTCGGCATCGTCTCTACCTCGTTCCGGTATCGCGCCGCCCGTCGCCTTTCCGGTCGCGGGCTCCCCGGGGCGGCGCCGGCATGGTACGCGGGTTCCGACCCCCAGTATAGGAGCGCGGGAGCCTCTGGGGAAACCGCAGGGGTTTCCGGGGCTTCGGGAGGTGCCACCAGCGGTGGGCGTCGAGCGCGGTGACCGACAGGGGGAAACCGCAGGGGTTTCCGGGGCTTCGGGAGGTGGACCCAAGCCGGCGCGGTCACGCAGGACCATCCCACGCTCCGCCACCGCCGTGCGCAGGCAGCATCGTGGCGGGTCCTGGGGCTCCGGACGTGCGGAATCGCGGGTTCCCGCGGCGCCGGCCGGTCGGCAAGACGGTGGCGACCCCTCGAATCGGGGGCGAGCCGTCACGCGCAGTCAGCGTGGGATGCCCCTGCGCGATCCTGCAGGACCATCCCACGCCCCGCCACCGCCGTGCGCAGGCAGCATCGCGGCGGGTCCTGGGGTTCCGGACGTGCGGAATCGCGGGTTCCCGCGGCGCCGGCCGGTCGGCAAGACGATGGCGACCCCTCGAATCGGGGGCGGGCCGTCACGCGCGGTCAGCGTGGGATGCTCCTTCCCGCCGGTCGTCTACCGGCCGGCCCGGCGCGGGTGTAAGATCGGCGCATGGTGCGAGCCGTCGCCGCCGCTCTGGCCGCGGTGCTGGCCGGGGCCGCCGGCGCCGGTGCGGCCGGGCCGCGCCCACAGCCGCCCGGCGGGTCCCCGGCGCAGACCACGGCGCCCGCGCCGTTGGCGCCACGGGCCCTGCTCGACCGGTATTGCGTCACCTGCCACAATCAGCGCCTGCAGATCGGAGGGCTTGCCCTCGACACGCTGGACGTGTCGCGCGTCGGCGGGGCGCCGGACGTCTGGGAGCGGGTGGTCCTGAAGCTGCGCGGGGGCATGATGCCCCCGGCCGGGCGGCCGCGTCCCGCCGGGCCGGCCCTGGACGATCTCCGCGGGTGGCTCGAGGCGTCCCTCGACCGCGCCGCCGCCTCGACCCTGGAGCCGGGCCGGGTGCCGACCCACCGCCTGAACCGGGCCGAGTACGCCAACGCCGTGCGCGACCTCCTGGCTCTCGACGTCGACGCGGCGGCGCTGCTGCCGGCCGACGACTCCGGTCACGGATTCGACAATCTCGCGGGCACCCTCGCGCTCTCGCCGGCGTTGATGGAGCGCTACCTGTCGGCGGCCCGGCGCATCAGCCGCCTCGCGGTCGGCGACCCGACGATCGGACCCGGCCTGACCTCGCGGACCTACACGGTTCCGATCGCGATGACCCAGAACGACCGGATGAGCGAGGCGCTGCCGTTCGGATCGCGCGGCGGCCTTGCGGTGCGCCACCGCTTTCCCCTCGACGGCGAGTACGTCGTCACCGTCCGGCTCAAGCGGAGCGTGTACGAGTACATCGTGAACCTCGACGAGGCGCATGACCTCGACGTGCGGATCGACGGCCGGCGGGTGGCCCGGTTCACCGTCGGCGGCGCGGCGCCGGGGAAGCCGGCCCCGGTCAGCTTCTCCGGTACGTTCGTGGCGGCGGGCGCCTCGGCGTATCCGACCCAGGACTGGGACGACTACCGCACCGGGGCCGACGCGGGCCTCGTAGCGCGTATCCCGGTGCGGGCGGGGGCCCGGATGGTCGGGGTGTCGTTCGCCGACAAGACGTGGGAGCGCGAGGGGGTTCTGCAGCCGCAGCTCCGGGAGTACGGCGCCACCGTCACCGAGACCACCGACACGTCGCCGCGGGCGGAAGGACCCGGCCTGGAGAGCGTCACCATCGACGGACCCTACGCGGCGACGGGACCGGGCGGGACCGCGAGCCGGTCCCGTATCTTCGTCTGCCGGCCCGACGGCGCGGACGTCGGGGGGGAACGCTGCGCCCGGACGATTCTCGCCCGGCTCGCGCGGCGCGCGTACCGCCGGCCCGTCGGCGGGGGCGACCTCGATCCGCTGCTGGCCTTCTACCGGGAGGGGCGGGCGGCGGACGACACGGAGGGACGGGAGACCGAGGCCTTCGAAGCGGGTATCCGGAGCGCGATCGAGCGGCTCCTCATCGATCCGGAGTTCCTGTTCCGCATCGAGCGCGATCCGGCCGGCGCCGCGCCCGGCGCCCCCTACCCGCTCACCGACCTGGAGCTTGCCTCCCGGTTGTCGTTCTTTCTGTGGAGCAGCATCCCGGACGGCGAGCTGCTCGACCTCGCGGAGCGGGGCCGACTCTCGGACCCCGGCGTCCTCGAAGGCCAGGTGCGGCGCCTTTTCGACGACGCCCGCGCGTCGGCCCTCGTCGACAACTTTGCGGGGCAGTGGCTGTCGCTGCGCAGCGTCGCCGGCATCGCCCCGGATCCGAATCTCTTTCCCGGCTTCGACGAGAACCTCCGCGAAGCCTTCCGGCGCGAGACCGAGCTGTTCTTCGAGAGCCAGCTTCGCGAGGACCGGAGCGTCATCGACCTGCTGGGCGCGGACTACACGTTTCTCAACGAGCGGCTGGCCCGGCACTACGGGATTCCCGGAGTGACCGGCAGCCACTACCGGCGCGTGACCCTCGCCGGCCGGGGACCCGCCTCGGCCCGGCGCCGCGGTCTGCTCGGCCACGGCAGCATCCTCGCCGCGACCTCCTACGGCAACCGCACCTCGCCGGTGCTCCGCGCGAAATGGCTGCTCGAGAACGTCCTGGGCACACCGCCCGCTCCGCCCCCGCCGGACATCCCGCCGCTGCCCGCCGCCGGCCCGGCCGGCGAGCCGCGCACGGTTCGCGGGCGGCTCGCCGAGCACCGGCGGAACCCGGCCTGCGCCAACTGTCATGCGCCCATGGACCCGCTGGGGTTCGCGCTCGAGAACTTCGACGCCATCGGACGGTGGCGGACGACCGACGCCGGTGTTCCCATCGACGCCTCGGCCGTGCTCGCCGACGGGCTCACCGCGTTCGATGGGCCCGGCGGGCTGCGGCGGGTGCTGCTCGACCGCTCCGGGCAGTTCGTCGAGACGGTCGCCGAGAAGCTCCTCGTCTATGCCCTCGGGCGCGGCGTCGAGTTCCACGATCGCCCGGTGATCCGCGGCATCGTCCGGGCGGCGGCGGCAGACGACTACCGGTGGTCGTCGCTGATCCTGGGCGTCGTCGAGAGCGCGCCGTTCCGGATGCGGAGGTCGGAGTCATGATCATCGTCAGGAAGGCGATTCCCCGCCGGACGGTGCTGCGCGGGATGGGGGCGGCGGTGGCCCTGCCGCTGCTCGACGGCATGGTGCCGGCGGCGACCGCCCTCGCCCGGACCGCGGCGCGGCCGATCCCGCGGTTCGGCGTCGTCTACATCCCGAACGGGGTCGTGCTCGATCAGTGGACGCCGGGCGCCGCCGGCGCGGGGTTCGCGTTCTCGCCGATTCTGGCCCCGCTGGCGCCGTTCCGCGACCGGTTGCTGGTGCTGAGCGGGTTGACCCAGAACGTGAACGGCCTCACCGCGAGAAGCGGCGCGGTTCACGGGCGGTGCGCGACGAAGTTTCTCACCGGCGCGATTCCGCGGCCGTTCGGACAGGAGGGGAACGACTTTCTCGCCGACGTCTCCCTCGATCAGCTCGTCGCGCGGGAGATCGGCCCGGACACGCCGATCGGGTCGCTCGAGCTGTCCCTGGAGTCGGGCGACAAGGGCGCGGGCACCTGCGACGGCGGCTACAGTTGCACCTACAGCCACACCATTTCTTGGCGGGGGCCGCGCACCCCGCTGCCGATGGAGCACAACCCGCGGGTGGTGTTCGAACGGATGTTCGGCGACGGCGGCAGCACCGACCCCGCCGCGCGCCGCGCCCGGGCGAAACGCCGCCGCAGCCTCCTCGATTCGATCCGCGACAAGGCTGCGGCCCTGACGCGCGGCCTCGGTCCGAGCGACGCGGCGCGGCTGGGCGAGTATCTCGACGCGGTACGCGACATCGAGCGGCGCATCCAGCGGGCCGAGACGCAGGCGCGCGGGGCGCCGGCGTTCGACCAGCCGGCCGGCGTGCCCGCGGTCTTCGCGGACCACGCGCGGCTGATGTTCGACCTGCAGGTGCTCGCGTGGCAGAGCGACCTGACCCGGGTCATCACGTTCATGGTCGGCCGCGAGTTCAGCAGCCGCACCTATCCCGAGATAGGAGCCCCCGGCGGGCACCACCCGCTGTCGCACGAGGGCAGCGCGGCCAGCCGCGGGCAGTTGATCCGCATCAACAAGCACCACGCGGCGCAGTTCGCCTATTACCTCGACCGGCTCGCCGCGACGCCCGACGGCGACGGATCGCTGCTCGATCAGGTCATCCTCTACTATGGGGCGGGCATGGCCGAGGGCGACCACCGGCCGTGGAACCTGCCGATGGTGGTGGCCGGCGGCGGCGCGGGAAGCCTCGCGGGCGGCCGGCACCTCCGGTACGCCGGCGCGGCCGGGGGCGGCCGGTCGGTCGACGGGGGCACCCCCCTCGCCAACCTGCACGCGACGGTGCTCGACAAGCTGGGGATGCGCGTCGACCGCATCCACGACAGCACCGGGCGGCTGGATCTGTAGGCGGGACGACGCTGCGAACGTCCGCCGTGCGCCGCGGCGCTTGAAGACGTGGGGAACAGGCCCTCTGGCAGGCTCAATGAACGAGAAGACCCTCGCCCGGTGTACTTGGCGGTTTGGCTTGAGGCTGCTGCTGGCGGTGGCGCTCTGCGCCGGGTCCGGCGCCGCGCGCGCCCAGACGACGGCGGCGTTCGGGGCGCTTCCGTTGATCGCGGCCGTGCGCAACGGCGACGAGGCTGCGGTGCGCGCGCGCCTCGTCGGAACGGCCGACGTGAATGCGCGGCAGCCCGACGGCGCGACGGCCCTCCATTGGGCCGTGCACCACGAGGACGCGGCCGTCGCGGACCTGTTGATTCGCGCCGGCGCCGATCCGAACGCGGCCAACGACCTGGGGGTCACCCCGCTGCTCCTGGCCTGCCGCCGCGGTCACGGCGTCCTCGTCGAGCGGCTGCTCGCGGCCGGCGCCGATCCGAACGCGGCCCTCCCGGGCGGCGGGACCGCGCTGATGGCGGCGGCCCGCGCCGGCAGTCTGGAGGCGGTGAACGCCCTGCTGGCGCGGGGGGCGCGGGTGAACGCGGCCGAGGCCGTCCGCGGCCAGACCGCCCTCATGTGGGCGGTCGCGAACCGGCGCCCGGCGGTCACGCGGGCGCTCCTCGACGGCGGCGCGGCGATTGGGGCCCGGACTGCAACCCGCCGGCGGGTCTACAACATGGGCGGCAGCCGGTCGGCCGGATCGGCGTCGGGGGGCATCGCCCTTGAGGAGGTGCTGGAGGGCGGCAGCACCGCGCTGCTGTTCGCGGCCCGGTCGGGCGACGTCGAGTCGACCCGCCTGCTGCTCGCGGCCGGGGCCGATGTGCGCGACACCGCCGCCGACGGCAACACCGCCCTCGTGATCGCCGCCCACAGCGGCCACGGCTCGCTGGCCGGGTTGCTGCTCCGCGCGGGGGCGGACCCGAACGCCGCCCCTCTCGGCTACACGGCGCTGCACGCCGCCGTGCTTCGGGGCGTGTTGCGCGACCGCGGCGTTCCCAACGACGATCCCGGCGCCGGCCCGCCCCTCGTGCGCGCCCTGCTCGCCCACGGCGCGGATCCGGATGCGCGTCTCGCCAGGGGCTCGCCGGTCCGGCGCTGGAGCCACGACTTCGCGTTCATGGACCGGTGGGTCGGCGCGACCCCCTTCTGGCTCGCCGCGCACTTTCTCGAGATGGAAATGATGCGGATCCTCGCCGCCGCGGGCGCCGATCCGCGGGCGCCGAGCCGCGACGGCACGACGCCGCTGATGGCCGCGGCGGGGCTCGGCTACAACCGGGGCGGCGGCAGTGCGTTCGTCCGGGACCGCCGCGACTTCTCGTCCTACAACCCCGTCGAGTCGGCCGCGCTCGGATCGACCATCCCCGCCGCCGAGGAAAGGCGGACTCTCGACGCGGTGGCGATGGCCCTCGACCTGGGCGCCCGTGTCAATGCCGCCAACGACGCCGGCGACACGGCTCTCCACGCGGCCGCGTCCCACGGCATGAACCGCGTGATCTCGCGGCTGACGGACCACGGCGCCGACCTCCACGCCGAGAACCGGCGCGGCCAGGCGCCGGCCGACCTCGCGGTCTACGCCGACGGCATCGCCGGCGACCGCTACGTCCGCGAAGCCACGGCGGCGCTGCTGCGCACCCTGGAGGACGCGGCGCCCGGCCATCCCGCCGCTCCCCACGGCCATCCGGAGGCGCGCGAGCTGGCCAACCCCGTGACGGGCACACCAGAGTCGGTGGCGGCGGGCGCCGCCGCCTACGCGGCCCACTGTTCCGCCTGTCACGGCGCCACCGGCCGGGGCGGCGGCGCGCTGGCCGCGGCTGCGGCCGCCTACGGCCCGCCTCCTTCGAACCTCGCCGACCGGACGTGGCGGCACGGCGGCAGCGACGGCGAGGTCTTCGTCAGCATCCGCGACGGCATCGGCCCCGACTTCTCCATGGACGCCTTCGGCGACCGGCTCGCCGAGACGGAAATCTGGAACTTGGTGAACTTTCTCCGCAGCCTTCGATAGAGCCGGCGCCGCGAAACGGCGCAGATCCTGGAAGGTCGGTCGGCCGGCGCCGCGGGCGGCGGTTTCCGGCCCAGTCGATCTGCGGCGCGGATCGTCCTGTACAATCCCGCTTTCGATTCTCCTTCCTGCGAAGGGCGGATGATGCGGAGCAGAACGCGGATCGGTGCGGGCGTCGTCGTCGCGATCTGGACCCTCGGCTGGCTGGCGCCGGCGGGGGTCGCGGCCCAGGCGGTGGGGCCCGCGCGGGGGGCGCTGGTACTCGTCGGCGGGGCGATGCGGGATCCCGCGATCGTCGAGCGGTTCGTCCAACTGGCGGGCGGGCCCGAGGCTCCGATTGTGGTCATCCCGACCGCCGGCGGCGGGGAGACCTACGACCAGTACTACCCCGGTCTTCGCGCGTTCCGGGACGCCGGGGCCACCGACCTGACGGTGCTGCACACCACGGATCGCGCGGTCGCCGACGCCCCGGCGTTCAGCGCTCCCCTGCGGCGGGCCCGCGGGGTGTGGTTTCCCGGGGGACGGCAGTGGCGCCTCGCCGATGCCTATCTCGATACGCGCGTGCAGGAAGAGTTGGCGGGGGTGCTCCGGCGCGGCGGGGTGGTCGGCGGCTCGTCGGCCGGCGCGACGATCCTGGGGTCGTATCTGGTCCGCGGCGACACCGCGACGAACACGATCATGATGGGCGACCACGAGGTCGGTTTCGGCTTCCTGCGCGACACCGCGATCGACCAGCATCTGCTGCGGCGCAATCGCCAGTTCGACCTCATCGAGGTGATAGAGGCCCAGCCCCATCTGCTGGGCATCGGACTCGACGAGGATACGGCGATCGTCGTCCAGGGCGACCAGTTCGAGGTGATGGGACGGAGCTACGTCGTCATCTATGACCACCAGCGGCTGCTGGACTCGGGAGGGCGGTTCTACTTCCTGGGGGCCGGGGATCGATACGATCTGCGCCGCCGGCAGGCCTACCGGACGCAACGGGTGCCCCGCCTCTTCGATCGGGTGGTCGAGCGGGCCTGGCCGGCTCGGTGAGGGCGCGGCGACCGCCGTCGGGTAGTCGTCCGGTGGCCGGACCGGGACGGGGCTCCGCCGGCCGGTGGCGTCTCCGGGCTTGTGGTCCGTCACATCATAAGTTTCGGACAGACAGACTTGGGTCGAACGACGTATTTCTTCTGCATAGGACTCTTGCGGTTCGAGGTGAGTGCCCCGGCGGCCCTATTTTTAGTCGTGGCGATGCACTAGGAGTCTGCGCCGTAGGAAATTATGACCACCATATGTTCTGCGAGCGCCGGCGATTGACCGCTACATATTGTGTCAGATCGGACCCAAAACCGTTCTACGGCGCAGACTCCCAGGCGTCTGCGCCGTAGACGGCGCGGACTCCTGGAGGGTTGGTTGGGCGGCATCGGAGGCCGCAGCGCGGCCTTGCGGCGGTCGCGTTCGGAGTTTCGCCGGCGCGAAACTCCTACGGCGACGATTTCCCGGCTGGGAGTCCGCGCCGCAGGAACCAGCCGCCGCATAGTGGAGTTGAAGGTCTACGACTACGATATACAGGGTCTAAACTAATCGCGTCCGAAATCGTTCCGCGGCGCAGACTCCCAGCCGCGGGCGCCTCCACGGGTTTCCACGAAGGTGTGAACCACGGGGCGAGTCGATGGTGTATTCTCGCGGGCACGCCGGGGTTACGGCCGGTCCGGGTCTCGTTGCCGGCTGCGGTGGTACCTGCCGTGCCGCCGGCGCCCGGGGTCCGGCACGGGTTGATCGCCCGGTAGCCGGCCGTCGACGCGGCGGAACGACGGAGTCCGGGCTTGGGCGGTGGCCGCTTCGCGGGTCGAATCCCGCCGAACACGTCGTACGCCGGTCAAAATGGCGGGATCCGCCGGCCGGCCGTGCGGGGTCCGGGGCGGACATGGGGTATACCTATACCGTTCGCGTCCTTGGTCGGGGGGCGGTTTCTTGTGGTGACGTCCGCGGTCGCGCCGGAGACGCCGGCCCGGTCGCCGTCGCGGGCCGCGGGCGGGCGGCAGCCGCGTACTGTCCTGGAGGTGAGAGATGAATTGCCGGATGATCGCTTGTTCGCTGATCGTAGCGGCTCTCGTGACGTTGGCGCCGGCCGGCGCCGGGGCTCAGACCGAGGACGCCGTGCCCCGGACCGCGTGGGGCGCTCCGGATCTGCAGGGCGTCTGGGACTTCCGCAGCCTCACGCCGATGGAGCGTCCGGAGGAACTGGCCGAGAACGAGCGCTTCTCGCCCGAGCAGGCGGCGGAGTTCGCGGCCGAGACCATCCGGCAGCGCAGCCGCGACAACGACACCTCGGACCGCGTGGTGCCCTACAACGACTTCTGGTTCGACGAGGGGACCGCGGTGACGACCGAGCGCACGTCTCTGATCGTCGATCCGCCCGACGGCCGCATACCCCCCCTGACCGAGGAGGCCCGACGGCGTCAGGAAGCGGCGGCGGAGGCGCGCCGCGGCGTCTCCAGCCACGAGCCGACGCCGGGGGGCTTCGTCGAGGATCTGGGTCCCGGCGGGCTTCAGGTGCGCTGCATCCTGGGCTTCAACTCCGGCCCGCCGATGGCCCCGAGCGCCTACAACAACAACGTGCAGGTGTTCCAGACCGAGGACACCGTCGTCCTCTTCGCGGAGATGAACCACAACGCCCGCATCGTGCCGCTGGACGGCCGCGGTCGTCTCGAAGATTCCGTCCGGTTGTGGACCGGTGATTCACGCGGCCGCTGGGACGGCGATACGCTGGTCGTCGAGACCACCAACTTCCTCCGCGAAACCAACTTCCAGCGCGGCGCGACCACCCCGGGCCTGACCCTGATCGAGCGGTTCACCCGCGTGGATGCCGATACGTTGCAGTACGACGTGACGGTCGACGATGCGGCGGTGTGGACCCGTCCGTGGACCTATTCGGTGCCGATGCAGCGGAATCCGGAGCCGCTGTACGAGTACGCCTGCCACGAAGGCAACTACGGTCTCCACAACATCCTGGCCGGCGCCGCGGTGGCGGCGGCGGAGGACGGATCCCAATAGAAGAACCCGACAGGAGAACGGGTCCCGGCAGGCGTCGGCGGCGAACGCCGGCCCCGCGGGGCGGCCTGACCCGCCGGTCGGCGATGCCGGCAAGGAGTGCGCGATGAACAGTGGAACGACCCGCCGGGAAATGATGAAGCAGAGTCTGGCGTTGGCCGGCGTAATGGGCGTGCCCGGGTGGGCGCTGCCGGCCCTGGCCCAGGACGAGGCGCCGGTGCCGTTCACCGACGTGCCGGAGAACTTCGGCCAGCCGAACCCCGCCTCGTCCATCCGAATTTACGATGTCCGCAACATCGACGGCCCCTATACGCCGGCCGACGCGTTCTACACGATTCAACACTTCGACAAGCCGGTCATCGATCCGTCCGGGTTCAGCCTCGGGGTGTCCGGTCTCGTCGATCGGCCCGCGCAACTGAGCCTCGACGACCTGCGGGCGATGGACAGCATCGAGATCGACGCCGGTTACGAGTGCTCGGGCAACTCGCGCCGGCTCATCCAGGGGCTGGCGAGCAACGGCCGCTGGACCGGGGTGCCGCTGCGGGCGGTGCTCGACCTCGTCGGGGTGAAGCCGGCGGCCCGCGAGGCCGTCTTCTTCGGGGCCGACAAGGGCCCCGAGAGGGTCGACTTCCGGGGGACGCCGCACGAGGTCGACCAGCCGTTCGCCCGCAGCCTGTCGCTCGCCGACGGCATGGCATCGGGGCCGTTGCTGGCCTACGCCTTGAACGGCGCGCCCTTGACGCTCGAGCAGGGGTCGCCGTTGCGGCTGCTCGTGCCCGGGTGGTACGGCGTGAGCAACGTGAAGTGGCTGTCCCACATCCGCCTGCAGTCGGAGCGGTTCGTCGGCAAGTGGCAGGCGCGTTGGTACCGCACGCTGTGGTCCGAGGAGATCGGCGGCGAGACGGTGTGGCACGAGACCGAGGTGTCGCGCCTGCGGGTCAAGTCGGTGATCGCGCGGGTGACCCGGGTGGGCGGCCGCCACGAGGTGCTCGGCTTCGTCCTGCACGACGGCACGCCGTTGCGCGGCGTGCAGGTCAAGGTGGACGACGGAGCGTGGCAGGCGGCGACGCTGGATCCGTCGACGAACGGCCAGTACTCGTGGAAGCTGTTCCGGTTCACGTGGACCGGGGCCGCGCCGGGCGAACACACCCTGGTGTCCCGCGTCACCGACGTGAACGGCAACGTGCAGCCGACGAGCGACGAGCTGTCGGCCATCAAGCAGACCGGTCTCGAGGACAACTCGCAGTTCCCGAGAACCGTGATGGTCGCCTGACGCTGCGCGACCTTCGGTCGCGTTGGCAGTTTCGCTGACGCGAAACTGCTGCGGCGTTTGTGCGGCGTTTGCGCAGTGTTGCGGTGGCGTTGGCAGTTTCGCTGATGCGAAACTGCTGCGGCGTTTGCGCAGTGTTGCGGTGGCGTTGGAAGTTCGCCGGCGCGAGACGTCTACGGCTCGGGGCCGGCCGCGGTTTTCGACACGGCTTCGGCGCTGTGATTTCGGGACCCCGCGGCGCTATACTGGGGACCCGGGCTCGGAGAGAAACAGAGGTGTTGGCCATGTTCGCGCGACGCATCGGTGCAACGCTGGTGGCGGGAGCAGCGCTCGCGGCATGGCCGGCGACCGCGGCGGGCGGTCAGGGCGATGGCGGCCCGCCGTCCCGCGAGCTCTTCGACCGCTACTGCGTCACCTGCCACAACCAACGGCTGCAGACCGGCGGGCTCGCCCTCGACCAGGTGGACCCCACGCAGGCCGCGGTCCATGCGCCGGTCCTCGAGAAGGTCGTCCACAAGCTCCGCAGCGGGCAGATGCCGCCGGAGGGGCGGCCGCGGCCGGACCGGGCGGTGGTCGACACTTTCGTGACTTCCCTCGAGCTGGCGCTCGATCGAGCGGCGGCGGCCGACCCGAACCCGGGCCGGGTGGCGTCGCGGCGGTTGAACCGCGTCGAGTACGTCAACGTCATCGAAGATCTGCTGGGTCTGGAGGTCAACGGCGGGGAGCTGCTGCCGTCGGACATGGCGGGCTTCGGTTTCGACAACAACGCCGACGTGCTCTCGATCACGCCGGGGCTGATGGCCCGCTACATGGCCGCCGCGACGAAGATCAGCCGCGCCGCGGTCGGCAGCCCGGAGATCCGTCCCGTCATGCAGCTCTACGAGGTGGGGTACGAGCAGCGTGACGTGCGGGCGGGCGAGGACCTGCCCTTCGCGACGCACGGCGGGTTGGCCGTCCGCCACCACTTCCCCCTGAACGGCGAGTACGTCTTCGCGATCCGGTTGAAGCGCAACGAGACCATCGAGACGATCGACGGCATCGCCGAGAACGAGCATCAGATCGAGATTCGCATCGACCACGCCCTCGTCGAGCAGTTCACGATCGGGGGCAGGTACCCCGGCCCCGACCCCGGCTCGCTGATCGCGGTCCCGGAGGACGACGTCGAGGGGCAGCGCCTGCACGAGTACCGGATGACCGCGGACCGCGCGTTGGAGGTCCGCGTGCCGGTCGAGGCGGGCACCCGGCTGCTGTCCGTCGCGTTCACCGATTCGGCGCCGTCCCCCCATCCCCCGGGGCTGCTGCCGGGTATCCACCAAGTCTTCGTCTCGGGGCCGTTCGACGGCGCGGCGCCCGGCGACACCGCGAGCCGCCGGCGCATCTTCACGTGCCGGCCGGAGCGGGCGGAGGACGAGGAGCCCTGCGCGCGCGCGATCATCGCCCGGCTGGCGCGCCGGGCCTACCGCCGCCCGGTCTTGCCCGAGGACGTAGAGCCGTTGCTGGGCATCTACCGCGAAGGACGGCGGGAGCGCGACTTCGAGGCGGGGATCGAGCGGGCGCTCGAGGCCCTGCTCTCGATGCCGCAGTTCCTGATGCGGGTCGAGCGGCAGCCCGTCGACACCCCGGCCGGCGCCGTGTACCGGCTGAGCGACCTCGAGCTGGCGACCCGGCTGTCGTTCTTCCTGTGGAAGAGCATTCCCGACGAGGAACTGCTCGATCTGGCGGAGCGGAACGTCCTCGGCGAGCCCGGCACGCTGGTCCGCCAGGTGCGCCGGATGCTCGCCGACCCGCGGGCCGCGCGGTTCATGGACGACTTCGCGGGCCAGTGGCTTCAGGTGCGGAACCTTTTCTCGCAGGACCCCGACGGCGCGCTCTTCGCGGGGTTCAACGACTCGCTGCGCAAGGCGATGGTCCGCGAGACGCAGTTGTTCTTCCAGAGCCAGGTCCGGGAGGACCGCCCCCTGCAGGACCTGCTGCGGGCCGACTACACGTTCCTGAACGAGCAGCTCGCGCGTCACTACGGGGTCGACGATCTCTACGGCAGCCACTTCCGGCGCCATGTCTGGGACGACGACCGCCGGCACGGGTTGCTGGGGCATGCGAGCCTGCTGACCGTCACCTCGTACGCGAACCGGACGTCGGTGGTGCTGCGCGGCCTGTGGGTGCTCGAGACCTTGCTCGGGGCGCCCCCCCCGCCCCCGCCGCCGAACGTGCCGCCGCTGCCCGAGAGCGACCGCGCCCGTCCCACGTCGCTGCGCGAGCGCATGGAGCAGCACCGCAGCAGCCCGGTGTGCGCGAGCTGTCACACCCGGATGGACCCGCTGGGCTTCGCGATGGAGCACTTCGACGCCATCGGACGCTGGCGCGAGCGCGACGGCGGGGCCGAGATCAACGCCGCCATCGAATGGAACGGCGCCGCCATCGACAGCCCCCGCGCGTTCCGCGAGGGGTTGCTGGCGTCGGGGCACGAGTTCGTGCATACCGTCGCCGAAAAGCTGCTGATTTACGCGCTGGGCCGCGGCCTCGACTACTACGACGCGCCGACCCTGCGGCGGATTGTGCGGGATCTGGAGCACGACGACTACCGCTGGTCGTCGCTGGTTCTCGGCGTCGTCACGAGCGAGCCGTTCCTGATGCGGCGCGCCCCCGGGGCGGAGCCCTTCGCGGACGCGCAGTAGGAATCTGGAGAGTCGCCATGTTCATCACCCGGATGCATCTGCCTCGTCGCACCGTACTGCGCGGTCTCGGAGCCGCCGTGGCGCTCCCGCTGCTCGACGGCATGGTCCCGGCCCTGACCGCCCAGAGCCGGACCGCCGCCGCGCCGATCAAGCGCTTCGGCGTGTTCTACGTCCCCAACGGGATGTCGATGCCCTATTGGTACCCGCGGCACGAGGAGGGGAAGCTGCGGAGCCTGCCGCCGACCCTGCGTTCACTGGAGCCGTTCCGGGACCGGGTGGTGATCTGCGGGGGGCTCGACGACGAGTCGGCCAACCTCGTCAAGGGCGGCGGCGACCACGCCCGATCCGCCGGCACCTTCCTGACCTGCGTGCCCTACAAGATGACCAACGGGGCCGACGTCAACAATGCCGTCTCGGTGGATCAGATTGCGGCCCGAGAGCTGCAGAACGAGACCCAACTGGCGTCGCTCGAGCTCGGCATCGAGTCGAACGCGATGGTCGGGAACTGCGACGGCGGCGCGAGCTGCGCCTACACCAACACCATCGCGTGGCGGACCCCGACGACCCCGCTGCCCATCGAGAACGACCCGCGGGCGGTGTTCGAGCGGCTGTTCGGCACCAGCGGCAGCACCGACCCGGCGGCGCGGCTGGCGCGGATGCGGCGCGACAGGAGCATCCTCGACCTCGTGAACGACGAGCTGCGCGGGCTCGGACAGGTCGTGGGACCGGGAGACCGGGCCAAGCTGGACGAGTATGCCGAGGCGATCCGGGACATCGAGCGGCGGATCGGGATGGCCGAGGAGCAGAACACCCGCGAACTGCCCGTGGTCGACCAGCCCATCGGGGTGCCGAGCGACTACGCCGAGCACGCCAAGCTGATGATGGACCTGCTGGCCCTCGCCTACCAGACGGACCTGACCCGCATCAGCACGTTCATGCTGGCGCGCGAGGTGAGCGGCCGCGCCTATCCGGAGATCGGCGTGCCCGACTCGCACCACCCGCTGTCGCACCACCAGGACGAGCCGGCCAAGCTCAACCGGCTGCATCTCATCAACGAGTACCACTTCCAGCAGTTCGCCTACCTTGTGGCGAAGCTCGACGCCATTCCCGAGGGCGACGGGTCGATGCTCGATTCGACGCTGTTTCTCTACGGCACCGGCATCAGCGACAGCAACACGCATTTCCACGACGATCTGCCGATCGCCCTCGTCGGGGGGAAGAGCGCCGGCATCAACGGCGGCCGGTACGTCCGCTATCCCCAGGACACGCCGCTCGCCAACCTGCACGTGACGATTCTCGAGAAGCTGGGGACGCCGGTGGAGGCGTTCGGTGACAGCACCGGCCGGCTCGGCCGGTTGACCGGGGTGTAGGCGTCTGACGGCGGGAATCGCGCCATGCCGTGGCCACTGTCATCGGGAGCCGGCGCCGAAGCGGCGCGGTCTCGCCGCGGGCTCCCGGGGCTGCCTGGACTCGCCCTGACGGCCTTCGTCCTGCTGCTGCCCCCCGTGGCGGCGGGGCGGCAGGGGCCCTATCCGATCTTCACCGAGGCGCATCTCGACGCCACCATGACGACGCTCGGCCCCAACGTGGCCGGCGTTCGGGCCGCGCTGGCGGCGGGCGACTACGCCACCGCCAAGGAGCGGGCCATCCGATCCCGCGAGCAGCTCGCCACCACCATCACGTTCTGGCGTGACCGCGATCGGCAGGATGCGGTGGCGTGGCTGCGGGTGGCGCTGAACGGGTTGGATGCGCTCGACACCGCGCTCTCGGTCGAGTCGGTTGACGCCGCCGCCGCGGCGGCCTTTGCGGAACAGATCACCGAAGCCTGCACGGCCTGTCATGCGGTGTACCGCGAGCCGGACGGAGACGGCGGCTACCGGTTGAAGTCGAGCGCCTTCCCGTGAGGAGGCGGGGTGGCCGCCGAGGGGGGGCGCTGGAAGGGGACCGTGCTAGACTGAGCGGGTTATGAAGGCTCAAATCGTCAAGGCGTGGAAATGGACGCGGGAGAACGCGGCCGCGTTGACGGTTCTTTTTGCCATCGTCGGCGGAACGTGGCATCTGTCGAACACGTTGGCGACCAAACAGGATATCCGCGAGGTTCGCGAGATCGCCATTGACGTGAAGAAATCAGCCCTCACAGCGGCGGAAGTCGACGCCTTCCGGCAGGCCAACACCGCCGCGAACAACGCCGTTGATTCCTTGAACACTGCGGTCGGGTCCTTGAACACCACGGTCGATAGCCTTACCGGGACGGTCGACGTCCTGCGCGGTACGACCAACGCCCTGCGCTTAACGATGTCGCCGTTGGTCCGTTGCATGATCGCGCTGCACACGTCGGATACCAGTATTCCGTTCGAGGCGACGGTCGACGTTGAAGCGCAGTTGCCGGAGAACTGCCGAGTCGCGATCCGCGAAAGCGCATCGCTCGGGCAGTGAACGCTCCGCGCGGCGAACGTCCCAACTCGGGTCGGTCAGCTACAACGCCGCGTTCGAGAGCGCGGCCAGCCGTGACACCGACCCTCAACCGTCTCCGTTCGCGCAACGGGTGTATCGCGAGGCGTAACGGCGCGGCTTCGACGCCGCCGACCGGCGAATCGTCTGCTGGCGCTGCGCTGAGCGGGCGCAGACCGCGCGGGCCGGAGACACGGTACGCTCGGTCCTGCCGCCCGATCTGGTCTTCGATGCCGCCGGCGTCTTCGTGCTCCCGTAGCCGGCTGCGGGCAGTCGGCCCGGCCCGGACGGAATCCTGTCCTCGGTATTGGCGGGAAGCCCTCCCGGACCCGCCGGATCCCCCGTCTGGCCGCGCCTTGGTATGATACGAACCCGACGGCGCGGATTTCCTGTGGAGACCATCCCGAGAAACGCCCGTGGCGCCGTCGATCGCGGCGCCCCGCGGCTCACTCGACGAGACGAGAGGAACGTGACGATGCTGATTCGGATTGCCGGGCTGGCGGCCATCGCGGCGCTGACGCCCCCCGCGGTGATGGCGCAGGCGGGCGGGGCCGAAGGCGGCGCCGAGATCAGGCCGTTCGAGATCGCGGTCCCCGACGATGTGCTCGACGACCTGCGCCGCCGCCTCGAGAGGACCCGGCTGCCCGATCAGCTCGACGGCGCGGGCTGGGACTACGGGGCCGAACTCGACTACGTGACCGAGCTCATCACCTATTGGCGCGACGAGTTCGACTGGCGCGCGCAGGAACGGAAGCTCAACGCCTTCGACCAGTACAAGACGGTCATCGGCGACCTCGACATCCACTTCATCCACCAGCGCTCGCCCGAGCCGGACGCGCTGCCGCTGATCATCACCCACGGCTGGCCCGGGTCCATCGCCGAGTTCACGAAGATCATCGGCCCGCTGACCGACCCCGTCGCCCACGGCGGGCGGGCCGAGGATGCGTTCCACGTCGTGGCGCCGTCCATGCCCGGCTACGGGTTCTCGGACAAGCCGCGGGCGCCGGGGTTCGGTCCCGAGCAGATCGCCGAGGTGGGGGCCGCGCTCATGGCGCGGCTGGGCTACGAGCGCTACGGCATCCAGGGCGGCGACTGGGGCTCGATCGTCAGCCGCTGGCACGCGTTCAACCATCCCGAGCGGACGGTCGGCGTGCACCTCAACATGCTGGTCGGGGGGCCGCCGCCGGGGGCCGATCCGACCGAGGGGGTGACGCCGGTAGAGCTCCAGCGGTCGCAGGCGCGGCAGTCGTTCTACAACACCGCGGAGAACGGTTACGCCCAGATCCAGGGCACCAAGCCCCAGACCCTCGGTTACGCGCTGAACGACTCGCCGGCGGGGCAGGCGGCCTGGATCGTCGAGAAGTTCCGCGCGTGGTGCGACTGCAACGGCGACCCCGAGTCGGTCTTCACGCGGGACGAGCTGCTCACCAACATCACCATCTACTGGGTGACGGGCACCGCGACCTCGTCGGCCCGGCTCTACTACGAGAGCCGTCATGCCCCGACGTCGCGGCCGATGGGACGCATCGAGGCCCCGACCGGCGCCATCATCTTCCCCTACGAACTGTTCATCACCCCGCGCCGGTGGGCGGAGGCGTCGTACAACATCACCCACTGGACCGAGGTCGAGCGCGGCGGCCACTTCGCGGCGATGGAGCAGCCGGAGGTTCTGGTGAACGACCTGCGCGAGTTCTTCCGGCCGTTGCGGCCGGCGACGGCGCCGTGAGCGGGAGGCTGCAAAGCGGCGATTTCCAGGCCGGGCTGATGACGTTGCGCAGGAACGCATCGTCGAGAGCCACTTCCCGCATGCGGAAGCAGCAAGGACAGATCCTGGTGAGGTGAGGGATCGAAGGCGGGGACATCATCGTCGATGGTGGAGGGTGATGCACCGCGGGAAGTGAAGAAGGCTCCGGACGCCGTCGGCTCGCCTGCCGCGGGCGGGAAGGAACGGCAACGCTGCACCGATTCGTAGATGCCAGCGTTCTGGTCGGCAACTGGAGCGAATGGAGTCAGGCGGGTATGGGGCTGATTCGTCTTGGATCTCGAGGGAATCGAGGAGTTCACCATGCAGACTGACGTCGAACGGTCGCCGACCGCGCACGAGCCGGGCCGCGTGTCCCGGCGCGCGTTCATGGGCACGCTCGCGGCGGCGGCGCTGGCCCCGCGAACGCTCGCGCAGGGCGCGCCGCCGATTCCCGTCACCGCCCTCAACCACGTGACGATCGGCGTGTCCGACCCCGCGCGGTCGCTCGAGTGGTACCAGGGGCTGTTCGGCATGCCCATCGCGGCCCGGCAGGCCAACACCGTGATCCTGCGGGTGGGCGACGGGCCGCAGTTCCTGGCCATCGGCGGCGGTGGCAGCGCCAACCCGGGTATCGGCCACTTCTGCCTCTCCGTCGACGGCTTCGACGCCGACCGCCTCGTGGGCGTTCTGGGCGGGCACGGCATCGCGTCGTCCGCGACGTCGGGCCCGATGGAGGTCCGCATCCGGATGCGCGGGGCGGAGTTCGGCGGCGACCCCGAGGGGACCCCCGAGCTGTACTTCGGCGACCCCGACGGCATCGTCGTGCAGCTTCAGGACAGCACCTACTGCGGCGGCGCGGGGGTGCTGGGGGACGTGTGTCTCGAGACCCCCGAGCCGGCGCCGACCGAGGGCCTGCTGCGCCTGCGCGACTACAACCACTTCACGGTCTTCGTGACTGATCAGCAGCGCTCCATCGCGCTCTACCAAGAGCTCTTCGGCCTGCCCGTCGACACCTATCAGGGCGCCCTGCCGGTGCTCCGGGTGGGGTCGGGCAACCAGTTCCTGGCCCTGGGCGGCGGCGGCGCCGGCCCCACCGGCCCGACCATCCACCACGGCTGCCTCACGGTGGACGACTTCGACGTCGACCGCATCCTCGGCGTGCTCGAAGGCTACGGGGTCACGCCCCGCGGCGGGGCGTCGGGCCCGGCCGGACCGCTGCAGTCGTACGTGACGATGCGCATGCCGGACCGCGGCGGCGCCCCCGGCGGCACCCCGGAGCTCTACTTCACCGATCCCGACGGCATCCTGCTCCAGCTTCAGGACGCGCGGTACTGCGGCGGCAACGGCAATCTCGGCGACGAGTGCGGCACGCCGGAGAACCCGACGGGGCGCAATCCGTAACCCGATGGCCGATTCCCCGTGTGGACGGGTTGGGCGCGGGACGTGGCCCGGAGGTAAAAAACATGTAATTTTTCCTTGCAACCGCCGGTCAAGTGATGGACAATTCGCCAGTGCGGATGCATGTCGATGGCGGCATGCTTGTCCGCAAGAGGCGGCACAGCGAGGCCGACTGCGGATTGCGGCCTTCGAGGGCTTCGGTAGAACGAGGGAGGTGATCGTCCCATGAACCAGGAGATCATCGAGGTGACGGAGGAGACGACCCAGCAGGGCGTTTCCAGACGAAGTTTCATCAAGGGCGCCATCGCCGCAAGCGCGGCCGTGTCGTCGACCAACTATCTGTTCCGTGCCAACGGGGGAACGGTGCTGGCCCAGGCTCCGGCGGCGGGAGCCGTCGAGCGGCTCATCACCGTGACCGTCAACGGCCGGAGCCGGCGCATCGAAGTGCCTCCGATGGAGACGCTCGCCACGACGTTGCGCTACAAGCTGGGTCTGACCGGGACGAAGATCGGCTGTGACCGGGCCGAATGCGGCGCGTGCACGGTTCTCGTCGACGGGACTCCGCACTACGGCTGTTCGCTGCTCACGCATTCGGTGCGCGGGCGCGAGGTGACGACCATCGAGGGTCTCGAGGCCGAGGACGGCACGCTGCATCCGATGCAGCAGGCGGTCATGGAAGAGCAGGGGTTCCAGTGCGCGTTCTGCATGTCCGGGTTCATCATGAACTCGGTGGCGCTGCTGAACGAGAATCAGAACCCGACCCGGAAGCAGGCGGCCGAGTGGCTCTCGGGGAACCTGTGTCGCTGCGCCGACTACGACAAGATCCTGACGTCCGTCCAGCGGGCGGCGGAAATCACGCGGGGGGCCTGACGTGGCTGATTACAAACTGCTCGGAAAGAACTATCAGACGCCCGACCTCTACGCGAAGGTCACCGGGCGGTCGAAGTACGCCGAGGACCATCGCGCCGAAGGCATGGTCTTCGCGAAGCTGCTCGTCAGCCCCATGCCGCACGCCCGGGTGCGGTCGATCAACGCGGATGCGGCCTTGGCCCTTCCCGGCGTCGTGGGCATCCTGACCGCCGACGACCTGCCCGACGAGGTCGAAGCCCCGAACGAGGCCGCGCTCACCAACGAGCCGCGCTACGAGGGCGAGCCGATTCTCGCGGTGGCCGCGGTCACCGAACAGCTCGCGTCGGACGCCATCGAGCTGATCGACATCGACCTCGAGCCGCTGCCGTTCGTGCTCGATCCCCTGGAGAGCCTGAAGCCGGGCGGCAAGAACGCCCGCACCGACGGCAACACCACCATCGGCCGCGAGATCGGTGAGATCAAGTGGACCGAGAGCGACCTCGCGGGGCTGGCCGCGGGCGAGATTCCGATGGCCGCGGAGGCGGCCGCCGAGTGGTCGTTCGGCGACCTCGAAGCCGGGTTCGCCGAGGCCGACGTCATCGTCGAGGAGCACTCCTACAACCAGTCGACGTCGCACCAGCCGCTCGAGAGCCGGACGACGATGGCGTACTGGGAGGGCGGCAAGCTCTACATCTATCCGTCCGTGCAGAGCACCGCGCGCAGCGTGGGGCCGATGGCCCGCTGGGCGGGCATCGAGCCGTCCAACGTCGTGCTCATCAACGAGTTCACCGGCGGCGGGTTCGGCGGCAAGATCAGCGGCTATGTGCACGCGCAGATCCCGATCCTGCTGTCGAAGAAGATCGGCAAGCCGGTGATGATGCGCATCACCCGGCGCGAGGAGAACGCCATCGGCCGCGCCCGGCCCGGCGTCCAGGCCCGCATCCGTCTCGGGATGCGCGCCGACGGCCGCATCACCGCGCTCGACGTCCACGGCATCGGCGACCAGGGGCCGTACGGCCGTTCCGGCGATGCGATGAACGTGGCCGGCATCGGGTCGCTCTGCTATCAGCCGCTGGCGTGCCGCATGCGCGGCACCAACGTCTACACCAACACGCCGCCGCGCGGACCGCAGCGGGCGCCGGGCGGCGTGCAGTCGATGACCATGCTCGAGCCGATCATCCAGAAGGCGGCGAAGCAGTTGGGGCTCGACCAGGTGGACGTGCACAAGATCAACGCGCCGGAAGGGCAGGCGAGGTTCGGCCCGCCGGGGCGCGACGGCCAGCAGGGCAACGTGTCGAGCGCGTTCGCCAGGGAGGCGATCGACATCGGTGCCGAGCTCTTCAACTGGACCGAGCGCAAGGAGCGCAGCGGTCTGCGCAACGGCCCGAAGGTGACCGGGGTGGGCATGGCGTTGAGCGCCTACGCGGCCGGTGCCTCCGGTGTCGACGGGCTGTTCGTCCTCAAGCCCGACGGTCGCCTCTACATCCAGTCGGGCGTCGGCAACCTCGGAACCGGATCGACCTTCGACACCATGCGGGCCGCGGCCGAGGGGCTGGACATGCCCTGGGAGAAGTGCGAGGTGGCCTGGGGTGACAGCAGCCGGCATCTGCCTTGGAGTTGTTCGCAGGGCGGCAGCTCGACCACCCATGCCCACACGCGGGCGAACTGGGCGGCGGTGCAGGATGCGACGCAGAAGATTCGCGAGATTGCCGCGCAGGATCTCGGCGGCGTCCCCGAAGACTACGAGATCAGCGGCGAGAGGGTCTACCGCCGAGGCAACCGGTCGCAGGGTCTGAGCTTCGCGCGCGTGGCGCAGCGGGCCATCGACCTGGGTGGGAAGTATGACGGACACGAGCTGCCCGAAGACATCAACGGGATGACCACCGCGTCGGCGACCGCGCTGGCCGGACAGGGGCTCATGGGTGTCGCCAAGGACAACTTCGAGGAAGGCGGGCGGCGCATGTCGTTCGTCGCCGGGTTCGCCGAGGTCGAGGTCGACACCGAGACCGGCGACATCAAGCTCCTCGACTACGCGGCCGGGTCCGATGCGGGCACCATCCTTCATCCCAAGACCTACGAAGGCCAGATCTTCGGGGGTGCGATTCAAGGGTTCTCCGTCGCACTGAGTTCGAAGTGGGTCTACGACCGGCGTTGGGGTCTGCTGGTGGCCAAGCGGTTCTACAGCAACCGGCCTCCGGGCATGCTGGACGTTCCGCACGAGGAGCCCATGAAGTGGGGCAACGCCGACCTGCCCGATCCGTTCAACCCGCTCGGCGCGAAGGGTATCGGTGAGGCGGCGCAGGGAGCCGGTTCCGCCGCCGTCGCCAACGCGATCGCCGACGCTCTCGAATCGTTGGGTGAGGGCCAGGGTGACTTCCACCGCTCGCCGGTCACACGCGACATGATTCTGACGAAGCTCGAGCAGGCCCCGACGGGTCATGATCGGCTGACGGCTCACGTCTGAGGATAGGGGAGGCGAACACCATGAAGGGCGTAATTCGCGACGTAATACCTCAACTCGAGCTGTTTCAGCCGAACAGCGCGGACGATGCGCTGGCGGTGCTGGCCGAGCACGGGTCCGATGCCTGGGTGTATGCGGGCGGGCTCGATACGCTCGACTGGTTCAAGGATCGGGTGAAGCGGCCGCGCGTGGTCGTGGACTTGGGCCGTGTCGAGTCGATGCGCGAGATCCGTTCGACCGCCGGCGGGATCGAGATCGGGGCGATGGCCCGGCTGATCGATGTCGTCAACCACCCGGATGTCCAGGCGCGGTTCCCGGCGCTGGCGTTCGCGGCCAAGTCCGCCGCGTCGCCGCAGATTCGGAACCAGGGCACCATCGGCGGCAACGTGGGGCAGGACACCCGCTGCTGGTACTACCGGGACGGCTGGACCTGCTATCGGGCCGGCGGCAACATCTGCTACGCCAGCCCGCCGACCGCGATGAACCGCGAGCACTGCATTCTCGGTGCGAGCCGGTGCGTGGCGGTCAACCCCTCCGACACCGCGCCGGTGTTCGTGGCGCTCGACGCGCAGATGGTGGTGCGGCGGGGCCGCTCGGAACGGGTGATTCCGGCCGAGGAGTTCTTCGTCGGCCCGGAGATCGATATCGAGCGGATGACGGCGCTGGAGCCGGGCGATCTGCTGATGTCGATTCGGGTGCCGTCGGCGTGGTCGGGATCGCGGGTCTACTTCGAGAAGGTCAGTGACCGCACCACGTGGGACTTCGCCCTCGTCAACGTAGCGACCGCCCTGCAAGAAAGCGGCGGCGTCATTCAGGACGCGCGTGTCGTCGTCAACGGCGTGGCGCCGACGCCGGTGCGTCTCACCGCGGTCGAGGACGCCATCCGGGGGCAGGCCCGCAACGAGCAGACGGCGATCCGCGCCGGCGACATTTCCATCCAGGGCGTGTCGCCGCTGACCCACAACGGGTTCAAGGTCAACCTGATGAAGAATCTCGTGAGGCGGTCCATCCGCGACGAACCGATGAACGAGGTGTAACGCACGTTTCGTTCGACCGTGAACCGCCGAAGGGCCGGGCCGCGATGGCTCGGCCCTTCGCTTGTACGGCGGGACCAGGGCATCGCACGCTGACTGTGCATGACGGCCCGCCCCCGATTCGAGGGTCGCCACCGTCTTGCCGACCGGCCGGCGCCGCGTGTTGCCTTGGCTTGCGCTGGAAGTTGATTTGAAACTCACGTTGCCACCGTCTTGCCGACCGGCCGGCGCCGCGTGAGACCCACGATTCCGCACGTCCGGAGCCCCAGGACCCCGCCACGATTCCGCCTGCGCACGGCGGTGGCGGAGCGTGGGATGGTCCTGCGGCGGCGGTTGCCGACCCGGATGCGGTACGCTACCCTCGCGCATCGAAGGGAGATTGCGACGATGGGGACTCAGGGCAAGGGAACGGCCGGCAGTCAGTCACGGCGGCGGTTCATCCGCCAAGCCTTCGGCGGCGGGATCGGGGCGTCGGTGGCCGGCGTGGCCGGCATGGCGCGCCCGGCCGCGCAGGTGGGCGGCCAGATACGATCGTTCGACCATGTGGCGGTGCCCATGCGCAATACCGGGGCGATGGTGGAGTTCTACCGCACCCTCGGCTTCGGGGTGATGGAAGGCCCGCGCATCTGCTCGGTGCACTTCGGCGACAGCAAGATCAACTTCCACCGGCCGGTAGCGTGGCAGGACGAGAGCTTCACGCTGCGCGCCCCGGCGGCCGAGCCGCCGTGCGGTGACTTCTGCTTCGTCTGGGACGGGACCGAAGCCGCGTTGCTGCAGACGCTGGATCGGGCGGGGGCGGAGGTGATCGTGGGGCCGGCTCCCCGCACCGGCGGCCGCGGCGGCGGCACCACGGAGGGCACCAGCCGCTACATCCGGGATCCGGACGACAACCTGCTGGAGTTCATCATCTACTGAACCGGAAACCGTTCATCGCGACCGGAAACCGCTCACTCTTGTTGGCAATCGATCGCGGTACAGCGCGGTGCACCATGGCCGAAACAGACGTCCAGAGCCATCTCGTCACCGTCGACGAGTTTGCGCGCATGAGTCAAGGCGGTGTATTCGCCGAGCACGCTCGCGTGGAGCTCATCGACGGAGAGATCCGCGAAATGACGCCCATCGGGCCGCTTCACGCGGTAGTTGTGAGTCTGCTCGCCGAGCAGCTCGTCACCCGGTTGACCGGCAAGGCCTACGTCAGCATCCAGAATCCGGTTCGCCTCGACCGGCACAACGAACCGCAACCGGACGCGGCGGTTGCGCGGCGCCGGTTGGACTCGTATGCCGCTCGGCACCCCGGCGCGGACGACGTCCTGCTGGTCATCGAGGTGGGCGATTCCTCCTTGCGGTACGACCGGGTCGTGAAGGCGCCCCGGTACGGCAAGGCCGGCATCCCCGAGACGTGGCTGGTCGATCCGGCCGCCGAGACCGTGGCCGTCCACACTGGCCCCGGCCGGGACGGGTACGCCCACCGGCAGGTTCGCCGGCGGGGGGATGCGATCACCGCAACCGCCGTCCCGGCACTGACCGTTCAGGTTGATGCGCTGTTCCCTTGAGCGGCTGACAGCCCCGTGGCAATAGTGGCAATAGTCGCACTGCATTCGATCATGGCCATATCGGGCCTGAAAAACGGGTCGTACGGCAGTCAAGATCGCCGACATCCGGTCGATCCGAGCCGTTTCCCTGCCGCTGCCACCCGGCGCGCCCGCGGCGCGGAGTTTTCCACGGGCGGCTGAGGGTCCGCGCAAGAACAACTTCCTTCAGAGGCCGCAATCACGCCGTAACGGGATCGACGCCGAGTGCGACAGATGCGCGGCATGGATGCGGTCGAAGTGACACTGCGCCACGAACCGATGCAGCGAAACCGGGGGTTGTTCTTGCGCCGATCCTGAGTCGGGCTTCCATCTGCCGTACAATGCGGGCGTGCCTCTGCAAGACGAGTTGACGCGCCGCCTGCGGGCGGTTGCCGAGGGCGACCCGGATGTGCGCGCGCTCTATGTGTTCGGTTCGCGGATCGACGGAACCGCGCGGCCGGATTCCGATCTCGACGTGGGGGTCCTCTACGGGTCGCCACAACCGCTCGAGAAGACGATCCGGCTCGAAGAGGCGCTGCACCGGGCCACGGGTCAGCCGGTAGATGTGATCGACGCGTCGCGGGCGGGCGCGTTTCTGGCGTTGTCGGTGGTGCGGGGCGACCGCATCTTCACCCGGCATGAGGTCCAGACGGATCTGTTCGATCTCTACGTCCTGCGCCGGGCCGGCGATCTGCTGCCGTTCGAGCGCGCGCGGTGTGCGATGTTGTTGTCCCCGTCGGGATCATGACGTCCGGACGCGTCAGCCGAACCGTCGTCGCCGACAAGGTCGCCCTGATTCGCCGGCTCCTCGACGAGGCCGGAACCCTTCCGCTGGACGACCTCGACGCCTTCAGGCGTGATCCGAGGATGGTTGCGGCGGGCGAATCGTATCTGCGCCGCACGCTGGAGGCTCTGCTGGACATTGCCCGCCACGTGCTGGCGAAGGGGTTCGCGCGGGGACCGTCGGAGTACGCGGAGGTGGCGCGCCAGCTCGGCGAGGTACGCGTCGTCACGCCGGCCCAGGCCGATCGGCTGGTCCGCATCGCGCGGTACCGCAACCGCTTGGTGCATGTCTACGACCAAGTGACCGCGCCGGAGCTGTACGAGCTGCTGGCGCGGCGGCAGGGAGATATCGACGAGACGGTCGGCGCGATCGCCGACTGGATGGCGGCGCATCCGGACCGCGTCGCCGAACCGGAGTGAGCCCGCCCGCGCGCCGGGCGTCCCCGGCCGTTAGTTAGAAGAACCACGTGAGCGAGACGTAGCCGACGGCGCTCAGCAGGCCGTACTCGGAGGGCAGGAGCCGGCCGCCGGCGACGGCGTCGGCGCCGACGCCGAAGAACACGCCGCCGGCGATCGAAGTCTCGTCGCCCGCCGAATAGGAGAAGCTCGGCGCCACGATGGCGCTCCGGTCGTTGAGGTTCCACAGCCACAGGCCGGCGACGCTCAGCAGCGGGTGGATCTGGTACGACGCCTGCACCGCCGCCTCGTCGCGGCCGTACACCTGGTACTCGGCCCGCAGGAACTCCGGCGACCGGAAGATGCGGGCGAAGTCCTCGGGGGCGGCGGCGCCGCGGCCGTCGCGCTGGTACTCGACGACGAGCCCCATGTCGCGGCCGTAGACGGTCAGCCGCCGGTCGAGGCCGACGGTGCCCCGTCCCGTCACCGTGCCCTGGAAGTCGCGGAGCACCGCTTCGAAGCGGATTGCCCAGACCCCCAGCCCGCCCGCGGCGGCCACCGAGCCGGCGGCGTCTCCGTAGAGGCTGCCTCCCCAGCCGGAGATCTCCCAGTTCCGCCACGTGGTGAGGCCGCGCGCGAGGGCGGTCGTCTCCTCGCCGGCGGGGGTGCGGCTGGGCCGGACCACGACGTCGATCTCGCTCAGCGGACTGGGATAGAGGCGGGCCCGCGCGGCGTCGATGCCGCCCCGGTAGACCCGGAACGGGTCGGCGGGGCTGAACGGGATGAACGGGTCGGCGGGGGTGAGGAACAGGGTGGTGCCCCACGACACCGCCTGCCGCCCGAGGCTCAGCTCGACCGCGTCGTTCGCCTGCCACGCCACGTTGAGGCGGTCGAGCCGATGCAACCACCGGAAGTGGTCCCGGTCGACGGCGGACGACTGCAGGTCCAGCCACTCGCCGCCCGCGGGGACCGCGCCCAGTCCGCCGAGGAGGCTGAAGTCGGTGTCGTCCTGCCGCAGGGTGAGGGCATGATCCCAGGCTATCTCGACCGCCAAGGGGCCGAACACCGGCTCGGTGGTCAGCCGCAGCCGGTTGAAGGCGCTGGCGCCGGCGTCGGTGAAGGGGGTCGAGCCTGCGAACAGGGGGACCGTCTGGAGATAGCCGGTCAGCCAGCTCGATTGCGCGCGGGCGGCGCCCGGACCCGCCGCGGCGCCGGCGAGCACCGCGGCGGCGGCGAGCAGGCCGCGCGCGCGGGGGTTCATGCCGGACTTCCCGCCGCCCTGGACCGAGAGGGCAGGCCGCGGGCGCGGGGGAGCATGGGCGACGGCGCGGGCCGTCCCCGGCCAAGCTCGGCTGCGGCAAGGGCCACGCCCAGGACCATCCCACGCTCCGCCAGCGCCGTGCGCAGGCAGAATCGTGGCGGGTCATGGGGTTCCGGATGTGCGAAAATCGTGGGTCTCACGCGGTGTCGACCGGTCGGCAAGACGGTGGCGACCCCTCGAATCGGGGGCGGGCCGTCACGCGCGGTCAGCGTGGGATGCCCTTGGGCCGCGCCCCGCGCACGGGGGGTCATGTCCGGGTCTCGTCCGAGTCGATGCGGCCGTCGACCATCCGGACGAGGCGCCGCGACCGCTCCATGACGCGCGCGTCGTGGGTGGCGAAGACGAACGTCACGCCGAGCTCCCGGTTCAGATCGGCCATGACGTCGAGCAGGGCGGCGCTCGCCGCCGAGTCGAGGTTCGCGGTCGGCTCGTCGGCCAGCACCAGGGCGGGCCGGCTAGCGACCGCCCGCACCACCGCGACCCGCTGCTGCTGCCCCCCCGAGAGCTTCCCCGGCCGGCGATCCTCGAGCCCGGTCATGCCCGTCCGCCCGAACAGCTCGCGCACGCGGGCCCGGCGCTCGTCGGCGGGGACGCCCTGCAGCAGCATCGGGAACTCGGCGTTCTCCAGCGCCGTCAGCACCGGCAGCAGGTTGTAGGCCTGGAAGACGAAGCCGACCTGGTCGAGCCTTAGCTGGGCCACATCCCGGTTCGACATCGCGGTCACGTCGCGGCCCGCGACCTCGACGCGGCCCTCGCTGGGGCGCGTCAGGCCGCCGATCAGGTTGAGGAGCGTCGTCTTGCCCGACCCCGACGGCCCCGCCAGGGCCGTGAACTCGCCCCGCCCGACGGTCAGGCTGACGTCGCGGACCGCCTGCACCTCCTCGGCTTCCTGGTGGAAGATCTTCCAGACCCCGTCGGTCCGGACCGCCGCGGTTTCGGTGTCGGTCATGGGAGTCGCCCGCGCTCGGCCGGGTCACCGGTCGAACTTCATCGCCTCGGTCACGTCGAGCCGCGCCGCCCGCAGGGCCGGATAGACCGACGCCGCCGCGCCGATGAACAGGATGAACAGCAGCACCTGCACGAGGCGCGCGGTGCGCATCAACGGCTGGATGATCGGCTCGATGACGACGCCCGAGAAGGTCATCTCGTCCATCAGGGCCGAGATGTCCAAGCCGTCGCCGAAGAAGTGCCAGGTGATGGCGAGCCCGAGGCCGACGCCGATGAAGCCGCTCGCCGCGGTCAGGGTCAGGCCCTCGATCAGCACGATCGTCCCGGTCTGTCCCGGCGTCAGTCCGAGCGCCCGCAGCACCCCGAACTCGCGGCGGCGGTGCAGCACCGACATCAGCACGGTGTTGACGATGCCGAAGGCGATGATCGTGAAGATGAACCCCTGGGTCAGGTAGTTGCCGAAGTCGTCGATGGCCACCGCCGCGGCCAGGGCCGGGTTCGCCTCGCGCCAGCCCAGCACCCGCGCGTCTCCGCGGCTGATCGGCCCGTCCAGCGCGCTCTCGACGCGCGCGGCCACCCCGGCCGTCGCGGCGCTGGTGTCCAGCACCACCCCCACGTTGGTGACGTCGCCCGCCGACCCCAGCCACTCGTCGGCGGTGGCGAGCGGAATGTGCACCAGCGTCTGATCCACCTCCGGCACGCCGGTCCGGAAGATGCCGACCACCCGCAGCAACTGTCCCGCGATCTCCCGCTCGGCGTCCTGCGCCTGCACCACGAAGCGCGAGCCGAGCCGCAGATCGAGGCTGTCGACGAGCTCGGCGCCGACATAGGCGGCCAGCCGGTCGTCGGGAGCCAGGTACCGTCCCTCGATCAACCGGTCGTCGATGGGGCTGAACCCCGCCTCGGCTGTCGGGTCGACGGCCGCGATCTGGGCCGGCCGCGCGCCGGCGGCCGAGCTCGCGAGCCCGGTGACGGCGAGCTTCGCGGTCGTCGCCACGACGCGCGGGGCGATCTCGGGCGACGCGAACGCCGCCTCGGCCGCGCGCCGCACCTCGGCCGGCAGCCGGTCCTCGATGCGCCGGCTCACCCGGAACTCGGGGCGCTCGATGGTGACGTGCCCCTCGCCGAGGCGGACGCCCGAGTCGATCCACTGTTCGTGAGAGCCGTCGGCGACCGCGAAGGTGAAGATGAGGAGGGCGCCGCCGACGATCATCGCCGACGCCGTCAGCACCGTGCGCCGCATGTGGCGGCGCAGGTTGCGCATCGCCAGCAGCACCAGGACCCGGGCGTGCATCGGGCGGCGCGGCGTGGAGGGTGAGGGCATGGTCACAATCCCGACAGGGTGTCGGCCGGCGGCACCCGCGCCGCCTTGGCGGCGGGATAGAGGGCCGCGAGGAAGGCGGTCAGCAGCAGTCCGAGCCCCGACCAGGTCCAACCCGCCGGCGCGTAGCCGACCCGCAGGCTGGGCTCGAGCAGCGCGCCCTCGAGGGTGACGCTGCCGAAGAGCCAGGCCAGACTGGGCGGCGCGGTGGCCCACCAGACCATCAGGGGGAAGGCGATCGCCGAGCCGATGGCGAGGCCGAGGGCGCCGATGGCCAGCGCCTCCGACAGCACCGTGCCCACGACCGCCCGCGGGGTCGCCCCGAGGGCCAGCATGACCGCGAACTCGCGCCGGCGCTCGAACGTCGCCATCAGCATGGTGTTGGCGATGCCGAAGCTGGCGATGGCGAAGATGATGACGATGAAGATCCAGTACATCGACTCGGCGAGGCCGACGTAGTCGACCAGCACCGGGTTGAGCACGGTCCAGGAGGCGACCTCGATCTCCCGGCTGCCGGCCTCGATCACCGCGGCGAGCCGCGCGGCGGCCGCGTCGGCGGCCGCCGGGTCGGCGGTGGCGACCGCGATCTCGTGGATCCGGGCCGGGTCGAGGTAGATCAGCGCCTGCAGGTCGCCGATGGCGAGCACCGCGGTGCGGGCGTCGAACTCGACCAGCCCCGTCCGGAACACCCCGGCCACCGTGTAGAGGTCGTTGGCCATCGAGCCGTCGGCGGCGGACCCCACCAGCACCAGCTCGTCGCCGACCCCGGCCGCCAACTGGCGGGCCATCTCGTCGCCGATCAGCAGCTCGTAGCGGCCGGGCTCGGGCAGCCGTCCCTCGACCAGCTCGTCGAGGAAGCGGGTCAGCGCCACCTCGCGCTCGGGGTCGACGCCCATGAACATGCCGGCCGAGGTCGCCTCGCCCGAGCTGACGAGCCCGCCCGCGTATACCCGCGGCGCCGCCGCCACCACCGCCTCGTCGGCGTCGATGGCCTCGAGCATCGCCTCGACGTCGACGCCCCCGCGTCCGCCGAGGGTGTCGTACAGGCTCCGGTCGGGCCGGTACTCCGTGTGGTGGATCTCGATCTGGCCGCTGACAAGGGAGGTGGCGTTCTCGACCAGCTCGGCGGTGATGCCGCGCATCCAGCCGATCATGAAGACCACCGCGAAGAAGCCGACGGCGAGGCCGAGCGCGGTCAGCACCGTCCGGCGGGGGTGCCGACCGATGTTCCGCCACCCGATCCGCGACCAGGGCCGCTCGCGCATCGGCGGGCTACCGTCCGCGCTGCAGGGTGCGGAGGGAGAAGAAGGAGGTGTCGAGGTCGACGTCGAACTCCAGCTCGTCGTAGCGGATGGTGGTCCGCTCCCCGGGCTTGTCGGACGGGCGCATGTCCATCACGGCGGGGACGATGCGGTCGCCCATCTCGGTGAACGCGCTGTACTCCATCGTACGGGCCAGCTCGCCGTCCTCGTCGTAGTAGCGCGCCCACAGCGGCATCGAGTCCCGCTGCCGGACCTGGAACTCCATGTGGCCCCAGACGACGGCCGCTTCCGGCTTCGGGGTCAGGCGGAGCTCCCAGACCGCGACGCCGTCGCGGTCGCCGTCGAAGGCGATCTCGGCGTCATAGTCGTCGATCAGCCGGCTCTCCTTCACCAGATCGTCGTTGGTGAAGTGTGACCCCATCCACGCGCCGCCCATCATCGAGGCGGGGATCTTGATGGTGCGATCGACCTTCGGGAGGTAGTTCCAGATGTCGTCCCCCGCCATCAGGGTCGCGGTGCCCGCCTCGCGGCGCGGCGCCCGCAGCCGCACGAGCGAGTAGTCGGTGCCGAGCGACCAGAGCTCCATGGTCATCTCGCGCTCCCAGTGCTCGGTCACCACCTCCATCGTCGCCACGCCGCGGCTCGAGTCGCCGCGCATCAGGCGGTCGACGCGGTCGATGATTTCCAGCGGGTCCGTCTGGGCGGCCGCCGGCTGCGCAGACGCGACGGCGCCGGCCAGCCCCAGGACAAGAAACGCGCCTCTTCGCAACATGAACACCCCCCCTTGCGCCGCACCCGAGTCTACTATACGAGAGTGCGTTTCCCCGTGTTCAACGGCGCACCGCCGCCGGACTCGGGTTCAGAGCCCGTGACAAAACGCCCCCTGCATGCGGCCGGCGTCGCATCCTGCCTGACGGCGCCATGCCCCCGGAATTCCCGCGAGCTGCGTGCTCCGCCGCCACCGATGCCCGACAGGCGCCCTCTTCACGCGCCTTGCCGCACGGGCGTCTTGGGACGCTGACGGAAACGACCTTGCCCGTGCGCCAAGCGCGCTAAACCGCAGAAAACGGGCTGCGCCCGGGTGCGGTTGGCGACTTCATGCTGATTACCGTCCTTGCCGGCGGCCCCAGCCGCCGCGGGCGTCCGCGCCGGTCACGGCGCAGCGCGGCGTTTCACCCTGGGCTCACAGCCCCGCCTGCTCCTTGACGTAGCGCGCGACCTGCTCGTGGGTCGCGAACCACACGTCGCCCCTCGCCTTGATGTGGTCGATCAGTTCCTCGAGGATGACCATGCGCGAGCGGTGGCCGATGACGTGCGGGTGCGTCGTCAGGAGGAACATCGTCCCTTCCTCGTACGCCTTGTCGAATTCGTCGATGTACACCTGCAGCAGCTCGCGCGGCGGGGTGTAGCTGTTGCCGCGGGGGTTCATCAGCGGTGCGTCGTCGAGGATCCATTCGACCGGCAGCTCCACCATCCCGGTCGGCTCGCCGTTCTGCAGCAGCTCGTAGGGGCGGTCGTCGGCCATCAGCGAGCTGTCGTACAGGAACCCGAGCCCCCGGATGATGTCGAGCGTGTTCGGGCTGAAGTCCCACGACGGGGCGCGGTAGCCGACCGGGCGTCTTCCCGTGGCCTGCTCCAGGTAGTTCGTGGCCCGGACGACGAGGTCGCGCTCGGTCTCGGCGTCGAGGGCGCTGTTCAACTCGTGGATCCAGCCGTGCACCGCGAACTCGTGCCGCCCCGAGGCCTGGATGACGTCCACCATCTCGGGCCGCAGCACGAGGCTGACGGCGGGGATGAAGAACGACGCGGGGATCCCGTGGCGGTCCATCAGGTCGACCACGCGCCGAAGGCCGACCCGCGCGCCGTACTCGCCCTGCGACATCGCGCCGATCGACGGCTCGGCGTTGCGCGCGATGGTGATGGTGTCGTTGTCGACGTCGAACGACATCATCACCGCGACGCGGGCTCCGTTCGGCCATGCCGCGGGCTGCAGGCTGCGCCCGGCCCGCACGCGGTCGGCGATGGCCCGGATCTCGTCGAGGTCGAGGTACAGGCCCGGCTGGTCCGTCTGCGCCGCAGCGCCGTCCGCCGTCGCGTCGACGACCAGGCATCCGGCGACGACGCCGAGAGCCGTCCCGAGGAGCGCGGGTACGAATTGCCTGACCATCTTGAACGTCATCGTCACTGTCCCCCGCTGTCCCCGGTTTCGGCCGGCTCCGCCTCGTGCGGCTGGCTCTCGCTGATCGGCGGGTTGTCCACGTGCTCGCCGAAGAATGCGGCGTAGCGCCTCAGCCGATCCATCTGGTGCAGCGGCTCGGCGATGCCGTGCCCCTCGCGCGGGAACCGCACGAAGGTGACGTCCTTGCCGAGGTCCCTCAGCGCCCGGTAGAACTCGACCGACTGCTCGGGCGGCACCCGGGTGTCGTTGCCGCCGTGCATCAGCAGCACCGGGCTCGTCACGTCGGCCGCGTAGGTGATGGGGGAGTGCGCCCGGTAGTTCTCGGTGGCGGTCCACGGCGTCCCGCCGAAGAACGACGCCAGATAGTCCTGGATGTCGTTCGTGCTGTACATGCTGTAGAGGTTGGTGAGCCCCGCCCCCGGCGACACCGCCTTGAACCGGCCGGTCTGGGTGACGATCCACGCCGACAGATACCCGCCGTAGCTCCAGCCGTAGCAGATGAGGCGGTCGGGGTCGGCCCACCCCTGCGCGATCGCGTGGTCCACCCCGGTCATGACGTCGTCGTAGTCGGCGATGCCCCAGTTGTCGATGTTGGCGTTCACGAACGCTTGGCCGTAGTTGGTGCTGCCGCGGAAATTCGGCTGGAGGACGACGTAGCCGTTGCCGGCGAAGAACTGGGCGGCGGCGTTGAAAGCTTCGAGCGACGCCCCGGTGGGGCCGCCGTGGGGATTGACGATGAACGGATAGGCGCGGCCCTCCTCGTAGCCGACCGGCTTCGTCAGCACCCCTTCGATCGTCTCGCCGCCGCTGTTCGTCCAGCGGACGGTCTCCACGGCTCCGAGTTGGACGTTTTCCTCCCGGAGCCAGGCGTTCGCGTCGGTGAGGCGGACCGGCTCGCCGTCGATGGTCGCGGTGTGAATTTCGGCCGGCCAGCCGGGGCTGGTGTGGACCCACACCCACCGGGTCCCGTCGTCGGAGAGCGACCACGCGCGGTTGCGGCCGCCGGGGGCCGATGCCGTGATCACCGCGCCCGATTCGAGGCTGACCCGGAACAGGCCGGTCGAGGCGCCCTCGCCGGCGGACCAGAAGACGTATCTTCCGTTCGCCGACCAGATGGGGGCCGTGAACTGCCGGTCGACGTCCTCGAGGAGCACGCGCGTCGGTCCGCCGTCGAGGTCCGCCAGGTGGAGCTTGTCGTGCTGCGTGTTGCTGGAGGCGGTCGCGTTCGAGGCGAACGCGATGGTGCGGCCGTCGGGGGACCAGCGCGGCGACGTGTCGCTGCCGCCGTTCTCGTGGAGGAGCCGCCGCTCGCCGGTCTCCACGTCGACCACCCAGACGTCGCTCCGCCACGAGTCGTTGGCGGTGGGGGTCGGCCGGGTCTCGAAGGCGATCTGCTGCGAGTCGGGTGACCAATCGGGGTTGCGGACGGTGAAATCGCCTTCGGTCAGGCGCCGCGTCTCGGACGACTTCAGATCGTGCAGCCAGAGGTGGGTCATCCGGTGCAGGGCGTCGACCACCTCGGCGTCGCCCTCTTCCCGGCGGCGCTTCTCCTCGTCTTCGGGGAGCGGGTCGCGCGCCGTGAACAGGAGGGCGGAGCCGTCCGGGGCGAACTTGAACGACCGCACCGACTCGTCGTGCCCGGTGACCCGCCACGCCTCGCCCCCGTCGGCGTGCAGGAAGTGCACCTGCGTCTTCGTGTCCGCCTCCCCGCCGCGGGCGGCGAGGAACGCGACGATCTTGCCGTCGGGCGACCACGCGGGGGCGGTGGCGCTCTTCGGGCCGCGCGTGAGCTGGCGGTTGCCGGTGCCGTCGACGCGCACGCGCCAGACGTGGGTGACCGCCTCGAGATCGGCGCCGTCCATGTCGCGCGACCGCAGCGTGTGCACGACCCACTCGCCGTCGGGCGACAACGCGGGACTGCCGACCTGGTTGATGCGCAGGGTGTCGCGGGCCGACAGGACCCGCGGGGGCGCCGCGTCCTGGGCGGGGCTCAGGCCGGCCGCGACGACGAGCGCCGCGCCCGCCCCGGCGACGACTCGGCGCATTCGTGGACGTTGCATGTCACCTCCCCTGCCGGGGTCTCGTGGACGTTGCATGTCACCTCCCCTGCCGGGGTTGGCGCGGGGCCCGCCGCCGAGAGCCCGCGGCGACCAAGCCCGGCTGCGTTCGACCGGCCCTGCATCCCGCGTTGACGGCGTGGCTCGGCGGATTCGTGCCGGGTCCGCGGCGGCCCAGGCCCAAGGGCGCCTCGCCGCGCGTTGCCACGGGGCGTGGCCGCCCGCGGGCGGCCACGCCGGTCTCGGTGCGGCGCGCCGATTCACCACGGGTTCCCATGCCCCGCGGGGCTGGACGCGCGGGGCCGACGCCGAATCAGTCGGCTCCGGCCAGCTCCTCGTAGACCGCGGTGAGGAAACGGTTCGGGTCGCCCCACTTGTCGCTGAACTCCGCCGTCGGGTCGGCCGCCGCGACCTCGTCGTAGCTGCCGGCGCCCCCCGCCACCAGCGCCTCGACGCGGCCGGCGACGGTGATGACCATGTCGCGGAACTCGATGACGTCGGCGCGGCTCGACACCACGCCGTGGCCGGGGACGATCTTGGTGTCCGGCCCCGCCATGCCGGCGAGGATGCCGAGCGAGTCGATGGTGCCCGGCAGGGTTCCGCCGTTGCCGCGGTCGATGACCGGGAACGCCACGGTGCGGAACATGTCGCCGGTGTGGATGACGTCGGAGTCGACGAAGTGGATGATGCTGTCGCCGTCGGTGTGCCCCGGCGGCATCGGGATGACGCGCACCTCCTCGCCGTTGAGGTGGATGGTGACGTCCTCGCTGTAGGTCAACACCGGCAGCGCCTCCGGCGGCCGGGTTGCCGCCAACCGGCTGCGGACCCGGTTCTGGGCGAGGATGGGGACGCCCCGCGCCGCGAAGTTGGCGTTGCCGCCGGTGTGGTCCCCGTGCACGTGGGTGTTGATGAGGAACCGGATGTCTCCGTTCGAGATGCCCTCGACGGCGGCGGCGATGCGGTCGCTGAGGGGCGCGAACTGGTCGTCGATCATGACCACGCCCTCGTCGCCGATCGAGAGGCCGATGTTGCCGCCGCGCCCCTCCAGATAGTGCACGGTGCCGGCGACGTGGTGCGTCGAGATCTCGACCGTCGAAAAGTCGGGTTGCGCCCCGAGTCCGGCGGCCACGGTGAGCGCCGCGACGGCGGAGAAGGCGAGCGAGACCGCGGGCCGCGCGCGTGAGCTGTTCTTCATGACTTTATCCTCGTGGGGTGTACCGGCTGACGATGTGATCATGCCTATGATACCGAAAGGCGGTGTAGAATCGCTCTGCGCGTTTCCGGTCCGATCTGAGGGAGGCATGAAGGGGTGAGCGGATCGATGCAGCGGTTCCTGGTTCGGATGGCCGTAGCGTTCACCGCCGGCTTCATCCCGCTCGGCGCGGCCGCCGCAGGGGGGCAGCCGGCGCCGGGCGGCGCCGCGTCGGCCGGGCGGGCCCTGGTCGACCGCTACTGCGTCACCTGTCACAACGAGCGGCTGCAGGTTGCCGACCTGACCCTCGACACCGCCGACGTCGGCGACGTCGGCGCCCACCCCGAGATCTGGGAGAAGGTGGTGAGGAAGCTGCGGGCGGGCGCGATGCCCCCCGCCCCCCGGCCGCGCCCCGATCCGGCGACCTACGAGGCGTTCACCGGCTGGCTCGAGACCGAGCTCGACGCGGCGGCGGCGCGGAACCCCGACCCCGGGCGCACCGACACCTTCCATCGGCTCAACCGCAGCGAGTACCGCAACGTCATACGGGACCTCCTGGGCCTGGAGGTCGACGTCGCGGCGCTGCTGCCGGCCGATGACGGCAGCTACGGGTTCGACAACATCGCGGGGGTGCTCGGCATCTCGCCGACGCTGCTCGAGCGCTATCTGTCGGCCGCGAAGAAGATCAGCCGGTTGGCGATCGGGCGGCCCGCCCCGTCGGCGACGGCCGAGACGTTCCGCCTCGTCACCGACCTGACCCAGGACGTCCGGGTGGACGGGCTGCCGTTCGGCACCCGCGGCGGCGCCCGGTTCGAGTTCACGTTTCCGGAAGACGCGGTGTACGGCATCCGCGTCGAGCTCTCCCGCGACGCCAGCGGCACCCTGAAGCCGTTCGACACGCCGCACCGGCTCGAGGTGAGCCTGGACGGCGAGCCGCTGGAGACGTTCACCGTCGGCGAGCCGCCGCCGCCGGGGGCCGCGCGCAGCAGCCCCGAGTATCGGGAGTACCTGGCGCGCCAGCGGGCGGTGGACGACGGCTGGGAGGTCCGGGCGCCGGTGCGGGCCGGTCCCCACACGGTGCAGGCGACGTTCCACCAGAAGACGTCCGCCTACGCCGAGACCCTGCGGCAGCCGTTCCTGCGCCCGTACACAAGCATCACCGGGGGCGATACGCGGTACCAGCCCTACGTCGGCAGCGTCACCATCGCCGGCCCGTTCGAGGCGGGCGGAGCGCGGCCGGCCGGGGGCACGCCCAGCCGCGACCGCATCTTCGTCTGCCGCCCGGCTTCCCCGGACGCCGACGACGAGGCCGCGTGCGCGCGGGAGATATTCTCGACCCTGGCCCGGCGCGCCTACCGCCGCCCGGTCACGGAAGGCGATCTGGCGGTGCTTCTCGATTTCTACGCCCAGGGGCGGGCCGAGGGCGGCTTCGAGGCGGGCGTCGAGCTGGGGCTGCGGCGGCTGCTCGCGAGCCCCGAGTTCCTGTTCCGGGTCGAGCGGGACCCGGCCGGGATGGCGCCGGGCGCGCCGTACCGCGTTCCCGACGTCGAGCTCGCGTCCCGGCTCTCCTTCTTCCTGTGGAGCAGCATCCCCGACGACGAGCTGCTCGACCTCGCGGCGGCGGGAGAGCTGCACCGGCCCGAGGTGATCGAGGCGCAGACCCGCCGGATGCTCGCGGACCCGCGGGCCGACGCGCTTGTCGAGAACTTCGCGGGGCAGTGGCTGTACCTCCGCAACGTGCGGGCCCTGACCCCCGACGAGGACCTGTTCCCCGACTTCGGGGAGGCGCTGCGCCGGGCGTTCCGGCGCGAGACGGAGTTGTTCTTCGCGAGCGTGCTGCGCGAGGACCGCAGCGTGCTCGACTTTCTGACCGCGGACTACACGTTCGTCAACGAGCGGCTCGCGCGCCACTACGGGATGCCGAACGTCTACGGCAGCCATTTCCGGCGCGTCGCGCTGCCCGACGCCTCGCGCCGGGGGCTGCTGGGCCACGGCAGCATTCTCGCCGCGACCGCCTACCCGACCCGGACGTCGCCGGTGCTGCGCGGCAAGTGGGTGCTCGAGAACCTCCTCGGCACCCCGCCCCCGCTGCCCCCGCCCGACGTGCCGTCGCTCGAGGAGACGACCGGCGACGGCGCGGCGCTGTCGATGCGCGCGGCGATGGAGCAGCACCGGGCCAACCCGGTGTGCGCGAGCTGCCACCGGCTGATGGACCCGCCGGGCTTCGCCCTTGAGCAGTTCGACGCGGTGGGGCGCTACCGGACCCGCAACGAGGCGAACGCGCCGATCGACGCCTCCGGGGTGCTCCCGGACGGCACCGCGTTCGAAGGGGCGGCGGGGCTGCGCGAGGCCCTGCTGGGCCGTCCCGATCTGTTCGTCACCACCCTGACCGAAAAGCTGCTGACCTACGCGCTCGGCCGCGGGGTCGAACATCACGATGCGCCGGCCATCCGCGCCGTCACGCGGGAGGCCGCCGCGGACGGACACCGTTTCTCGTCGCTCATCCTGGGTGTCATCAAGAGCCCGCCCTTCCAGATGAGGAGAACCCGGTCATGATGATCAGAAAGCTGTCGCTGCCGCGCCGGACGTTCCTGCGGGGCCTGGGCGCGGCCGTCGCCCTGCCCCTGCTCGACGCCATGGCGCCGGCGCTCACCGCGGAGGCCCGGACCGCGGCGCGTCCCGTCCGCCGGCTCGGCTTCGTCTACATCCCCAACGGGGCGGTGATGCAGCAGTGGACGCCGGCCGGGACCGGGCCCGGGTACGCGCTGTCGCCCATCCTCCAGCCGCTGGCCCCGTATCGGGACCAGCTCACGGTGGTGAGCGGTCTCGCCCACGGGCAGGCCGAGCCGCTTGGAGACGGCAACGGCGAGCACTCGCGGGCCAGCTCGACGTGGCTGAACGGGGTGCATCCGAAGCAGACCGAAGGCTCGGACGTGCGGGCCGGGATTACCGCGGATCAGCTGGCCGCGCAGCATGTCGGCCGGGATACGCCGTTGCCGTCGCTCGAGCTCGCGATCGATCTCGACGGGCTCGTCGGCAACTGCGAGAACGGCTACAGTTGCGTCTACCTGAACACCGTCGCGTGGCGGTCGGCGACGACGCCGCTGCCGATGGAGAACAACCCCCGCGTGGTGTTCGAGCGGCTCTTCGGGGACGGCGGGACGACGGAGCAGCGCGTCGCCGAGATGCGGCGCGACCGCAGCATCCTCGATTCCGTGACCGGCGACATCGCCGATCTCGAACGTTCCATCGGGGTCGGCGACCGGGTTCGGCTCGATCAGTACCTCGACTCCATCCGGGCCCTCGAGCGGCGCATCACGCTGTCCGAGGCGCAGAGCGCCGACGCCGAGCTGCCGGCCCTGGCCCGGCCCGTCGGCATCCCCGACAACTTCGAGGACCACGTCAGGCTGATGTTCGACCTGATCTCCCTGGCGTGGCAGGCCGACATCACCCGCGTGTTCACCTTCATGCTCGGCCGCGAGCTGGGCGGGCGCACCTATCCGCATCTCGGCGTGCCCGACCCCCATCACGGGTTGTCGCACCACCGGAACGACCCCGAGAAGCTCGACAAGCTCGCGAGGATCAACACGTATCACGTGAGCCTGTTCACCCATCTGCTCGAGAACCTGCGGACGGCGCCGGACGGGGGCGGCTCGGTGCTCGATCACGCGATGGTGATGTACGGCGGCGGGCTCGGCGACAGCAACGACCACGCGCACTTCGATCTGCCGGAGATCGTGGTGGGCGGCGGGTCCGGGCGTCTCGCGGGCGGGCGGCACCTGCTGTACCCGAAAGACACGCCGGTGAACAATCTGCTCGTCAGCCTGCTCGACAAGGTCGGGGTGTCGGCCGGAAACTTCGGCGACGCGACCGGGCGCATCAAGGAGCTGGCGGACATCTGACGCCGATGGGCGGCCGCCCGTAGGCCGGGCGGTCACCAGCGCGGGCAGGCCCTGCCCGTCGCGGAGGAGATGGCCGATGCGCGGCGCGCGGTGGAGATAGTCGCGCAGAGGGGCTGGGCGCGCGCTGCGGTCTGCGGGCCGGAACGAACGAGGTGTCGATGCACGTGTTCATGCGTTCGCTGGCGGTGGTCCTGGTGGGCTTGGTGGTGTCGGTGCCCGCGTCCGCGCGGGTCGATCCGCCGCTGCTCGACGCCGCGCGCACCGGTGACGTCGAGCAGGTCCGGGCGCTGCTGGCCCAGGCCGCCGATGCCGACCAGCCGGCCCTCGACGGCACGACGGCGCTGCACTGGGCCGCCAACCGGGACGACCTGGCCACGGCCCGGCTGCTGCTCGACGCCGGGGCCCGCGCCGGCGCCGCCAACCGGTACGGCGCGACCCCCCTGCTGGTGGCCGCCACCAACGGCAGCGCGGCGATGCTCGACATGCTGCTGGCGGCGGGAGCCGACCCGAACGCGGGCTTGCCCGAGGGGGAGACCCCGCTGATGCGGGCGGCCCGCGCCGGCCGGGTCGGCGCGGTGCGCGCGTTGCTGCGCCATGGGGCCGAGGTCGACGCGGCCGAGCAGTGGCGCGGCCAGACCGCGCTGATGTGGGCCGCCATCGAGGGGAACGCCGCCGCCGTTCTGGAGCTGGTCGCGGGGGGCGCTGATGTGCGCGCGCGCTCCGCCGGCGGCTTCACCCCGCTGTTGTTCGCGGTCCGCCACAACCGGCCGGGCGTGCTGCGGGCGCTCGTCGGCGCCGGCGCCGACGTGAACGACACGCTGCCCGACGGCATGAGCGCCCTGTGCGTCGCGACCCTCAATGCGCACTACGACGTCGGGGTCTGGCTGCTCGAGCAGGGGGCGGACCCGAACGCGGACGCGCAGGGGTGGACCGCGTTGCACCAGCTCGTCTGGGCCCGCCGGCCGAATCTCGGCTTCAACAATCCCGCGCCCATCCCCACCGGTCTCGTCTCCGACCTCGAGTTCGTCGCGGCCCTCGCCGCCCACGGCGCCGATCTCGATGCGCGGCAGGCGAAGGAACCGCGGGGCGGCGACGGGTCGGGCACCGGCGGCGGCTACCGCAACGTGCTGAACCGGGTGGGGGCGACGCCGTTCCTGCTCGCCGCGAAGGCCGTCGACGCCGAGCTGATGCGGCTGCTGGTGAGGCTGGGAGCCGACCCGCTGCTGGCGAACGAGGACGGCACGACCCCGCTGATGGTCGCGGCGGGGGTCGGCATCTGGGCGGTGGGGGAGAGCCCCGGCACGAACCGGGAGGCGCTCGCCGCGGTCGAGCTGATGCTCGAGCTGGGCGACGCGGTGACCACCGTCGACGCCAACGGCGACACCGCCCTGCACGGCGCGATCATCCGCGGGTCGGAGCCGCTGGTGCGGTTCCTGCTCGACCAGGGGGCCGACTTGGAGGCGGTCAACGGCAAGGGCTGGACCCCCCTGATCATGGCCGAGGGGGTGTTCTACTCGAACACCGGCAAGCGGTGGCCCGAGATGGAGCGGCTGCTGCTTGAACTCGGTGCCCGCCGTTCGTCCTAGGAGTCTGCGCCGCAGGAAAATCAGCCCCACATATAGTGGAGTTAAGGTCACGACTACTATATACAGGGGCCTAATCGTGCCAAATCGTTCTACGACGCAGATTCCTAGCCCGAAAATCGTCGCCTGCGGCTCCGAATTGCCGCCCAACCAACCCTCCAAGTCGCCCCCGATTCGAGGGGTCGCCACCGTCTTGCCGCCCGGCCGGCGCCGCGTGAGGCCCACGATTCCGCCCGTCCCCGGAGCCCCAGGACCCGCCCCGATTCGGCCTGTGCACGGCTGTGGCGGAGCGTGGGATGGTCCTGCCCGGTCGACCCGGCTCCGCGCCGGGGTTTGTGTTACGCTATTAGCCGGGGATATGTGTACAATCACGGATCGTCAGCCGTAGCCCCGTCTCGACCGGATCAGGTAACAGCCCGTGGTAAAACTCCGCGGCGCGCCGGAAGGAACTGGCCGGCGGTGGCGCGGAAACGGCTCGGATCGGCCGGATTTCGACCGCTGTACGAACATTCTTGGGCCGAGTACGGCCCCGGCCGGATGCAGCGCAACTTTCTGCCACGGACTGGTAAATGCTAGCGGCAACGTGGCCTCCCGCCCACGCCGACCGCACTAGCAGAGCTGCCGCAGGCACGATCGGCGCGAGGCACCAGCACCCAAAACTCCACCACGGTAGCCGGATCAAGATGGCGATGACAGCTGAGCTGCCGGAGTCGTCTGACGGATGGGTGCGGGACGGTGCAAAAGAGCTCCCTGTCGAACAGCAGACGCTGCGAACCCGCCCGGAACTCCAGGCCCCAAGTGACACGCCCCGCGCAAGCGTCGTCGATCTGTTCTGCGGAGCGGGAGGCCTCTCGCACGGATTTCGGCTGGAAGGGTTCGAGATCGCCGCAGGCATCGACATCGACGAACGATGTCGGCACGCCTTCGAGCACAACAACGAGGCACCGTTCCTGCGCCGTGACGTCGCGTCGCTCAATGGCGAAGCCGTCAAGGAACTCTTCGTTCCCGGCCGTCTGTCCGTGCTCGTAGGCTGCGCGCCGTGCCAACCATTCTCCGTTTACAACCAGAAGAACCACGATCCGCGATGGCAGCTGTTGGAGCATTTCGCGCGGATCATCGCCGAGGCAGAGCCTTCCGTGGTGTCCATGGAGAACGTGCCCCGCCTAGTTCACTTTAGAGGCGGAGAGGTGTTCACCCGATTCCTGGCCGCGCTGAAGCGCTTGGGTTATCACATCGACTGGAGGATCGCCTTCGCCCCGGACTACGGCGTACCGCAGCGAAGAGCACGGCTCGTGCTGCTGGCGTCGCAACTAGGAAAAATCGCTGTCGAGCAGCCGACGTACGCACCCTCCGAGTACAGAACGGTCGCGGACACCATCGGCGACCTGCCGATGCTGGCCGCCGGAGACATCGACGAAAAGGACCCGTTGCACCGCAGCAGCCGGCTGTCTCCTCTCAACCTCGATCGCATCAGAGCCGCCAAGGCCGGAGGTAGTTGGCAGGACTGGGACGAAGAGTTGATCGCCACCTGCCACAGGATACCCACTGGCAGGGGCTACACGTCCGTGTACGGTCGGATGGAGTGGGACGCGCCTTCACCGACGATTACGACTCAGTTCTTCGGCTTCGGCAACGGCCGGTTCGGACATCCCGAACAGGACCGCGGTCTCTCGTTGCGCGAAGGTGCCATGCTCCAGTCTTTCCCACGTCGGTACTCGTTCGTGGAATCCGACGACGAGATCGAATTCAAGAAACTAGGGCGCATGATCGGCAACGCGGTCCCGGTTCTTCTAGCCCGCGCGATCGCCCGATCGGTGCAGTGCCACGCCGAGGAGCACGCGTGATGGCTACGTCGCCCGAACTGCGCATGACGATCAGCCTCAACGTGCTGGAACACCTGGGAATAAACCTGTACAGCAACGTACCTGCAGTGCTGTCGGAGATCGTTGCCAACGCTTGGGACGCGGACGCGGACGCGGTTCACATCGAGTGGGACCGGAACTCGGGCCGGATCACGATTCAGGACGACGGAATCGGGATGACGCCCGACGACATCAACGATCGCTTCCTGAACGTGGGCTACTGCCGTCGCGACGATCAACCCGGACGGACGGCCAAGGGGCGGATTCCGATGGGCCGGAAAGGCATCGGCAAGCTGTCTTCGTTCTCGATCGCCGAGACCATCGACGTCGAGACGGTGAAGGACGGCCGGAGGAGCGCCTTCCGAATGCAAGTGGAGAAAATACGGGACGCAGTCAAAGGCAAAGAGGGCAACGGCACCTACAAACCCGAAATCCTACCCACCGACGGAAGCTCGTTCACGACCGGAACCAGGATCAAACTCGACGACATCCGGCGACGGCAGACGATCAGAACCCCACAGGCGCTCCGAAAGAGAATCGCGCGGCGGTTCTCGATCATCGGGCCGAAGCACGGCTTCGCCGTGTTCATAGACGGCAAGAAAGTGGTTCCTTCCGACAGGGACTACTACGACAAGATCCAGTACATCTGGACGTACGGCGACCAGCAGGAAACCCTGGATCTGTGCGAGGGACTCCGGGAAGAAAACGTGGATCGCCGCGATGATGCCATACGGGAAAGCCGGTTGACGATCGATGGCTGGCTGGCGACCGTGACGGAGGTGCGACACCTGAAGGACGAAGACGGAGACAACCTGAACCGCATAGCGATATTCGTGCGGGGAAAGATGGCGCAGGAGGACATGCTGACCGATTTCTCCGAGCGCGGAATCTACGCGAGCTATCTCATCGGAGAATTGCGAGTAGACGATCTAGACAGATACGACGGGCCGGGAACCGAGCGCGACGACGATGCCGCGACGAGCAGCCGGCAACGCATCGTCGAAGATGACGACCGCTACCGGAAACTGCGCGGAGTAATCGCTGGCGAGATGAAGCACATCCAGAACCGCTGGGAAGTGCTCCGAAGAAAGGAGGGTACCCGCAAGGCGCTACAAATACCGGAAGTGAAGGCATGGATCGAGGAGTTGAAGGCCCCGATACGCAAGAAAGCGGAGCGGTGGCTGGGCAAGCTCAACCGAATCCGAATCGACGACGACGGCGGCGAGCAACGGCAGATGATGAAGCACGCAGTGCTGGCCTTCGAGGTGTATCGCATCAACGAGAACCTGGAGAAGCTGGAAGGGATCGGCGACGACAACGTGCAGGCCGCACTCGACATCTTCGGCGAGCTGGACGACCTCGAGTCCAATCTCTACGGGCAGATCGTCAAGGAGAGGATCGAGGTCATCCGCACGTTGCAGGACAAAATTGACGAGAACGCACGCGAGAAGGTCATACAGCAATATCTGTTCGATCACCTCTGGCTGCTCGACCCGTCATGGGAGCGGGCGGAGGGAAGCGAAGTCATGGAGACACGCGTGCGCAAGATCTTCGGCGACGTTGACGCGGAGTTGAGTGAAGAAGAATTGAAGGGGCGTCTCGATATCGCGTACCGAAAAACGGCCGGCAAACACGTGATCATAGAACTCAAGAGACCGCAAACACGAATAGGAATACTCGATATCGTCCCGCGCCAGATAGAGAAGTACTACACCGGCATGCGCAAGATGCTCGACCAACAGAATCTGCAAGATCCGATTGAAATCGTACTGCTTCTTGGCACGGAACCCCGCGAGTGGAACGACGAGACACGAAAGACACCGGCGCTCGGAACGCTGAGGCAGTATCACGCACGAATCGTATTTTACGATCAACTGCTTAACGACGCCTACGAGGCATACAGGAAGTACCTGGACCGGCGTCTGCTCGTGGATCGTCTGGCTAAAGTCATGCAGGCGATAGACGACTATGCCCCAGACGACTATGCCCCAGAAGACGGAAACTGAGCCGGAACCGTCCGCGGAACGCCGTGCGCTCATGACGCGCATCCGTCAACGGGACACGGTGCCCGAGATGATCGTCCGCCGATTGCTGTACAAACTGGGCTATCGGTATCGCGTGCATAGAAGAGACCTGCCCGGAACACCGGACATCTGTTTCCCGGCCGCAAGCTCCCAGCGTCGTCCATGGCGTGCCCAGCATCCGGATGGCGAGAATTTGAGGCGGAACGGTTGTCCGAGCGGGCGTCAATAGTGCTGCCGGATGTAGCCGTAGGCCCGGTCGAACAGCTCCTGGTCCTGGTGCAGGCGGTACTTGAACAACGTCTTGCGGAGCGCCTTCTTTACCTCCCGCTCGCCGGCGTGGGTCGTTTGCCAGCCCTCGAAGCGGACGTGCCGGACGATCTCGTCGACGTCGTTGACGATCCGCTCGACCATGACGGGCGTACGGTCGTTGCGGGCCTCCTCGAACAGTTCCGTCAGGGCGGCCTTGCCGCGCTCCTCGGAGGTCGCCGGCTCGGTGGTCCGCTCCGCCTCGACCACGTCGCGGGCCAGATCGAGCAATGACTTCAGGAACTCGATACTGACCAGCAGCCCTTGCTCATGCTTCTGCCGCAGCGCTTCGAGCCGCTCGCCGAGCGCGCGAAAGCGCGGGTCGCGCAGGTGTTTGCGCAGGCGGTCGGCGACCTTGATCTCGATCTCCTTCGACTTCCTGCCGGGGTCGGGCGCGCCGAGCACGGCGTCCAGAACGTCGGCGTCGAGCACCAGCGTCTCCAGATCGTCGCGGACCGCGTCGACGTGGACGTGCCGGTGGATGAGGTCCACGGTCTTGGCGCCGAGGGTGTGCCAGAGGAGCTTGCCCGTGCCGGTCGAGGGCTTCACCGATTCATAGACTCGGCTCAACCAGCGGTAGTCGCTCTCGTGCGGCTCGAGGCTCGCGTCGGGGGAGATTGCCTCCCAGAGGCGCGCGAGGTAGCTGTAGTCGGCGGCGAAGCGGTTGCGCGCCGCATTGTCGGGGAGGCGTTCCTGGGCCGCAATCAACCCCTCGTAGCCGGTGACGGCGCGGTCCACGCCGGGGAACCACGCCAGGCCCTTCTGCACCGCCGCCGGGAGCGCCGCGGCCAGCTCGTTGATGTTCGTGACGACGCGGGTGATGCCCTCCTCGTCGAACTGGATCGCCTGGGCCACGTCGTCGAAGATCCCCAGGTAGTCGACGATCAGCCCATGCGTCTTGGCCTCGCCGTAGGGCCGGTTCGTGCGGCAGATCGCCTGCAGCAGCGTGTGGTCACGCAGCGGCTTGTCCAGGTACATCGCCTGCAGGATGGGCGCATCGAAGCCGGTCAGCAGCTTCGACGTGACGATCAGCAACTTCAGCGGGTCGTTCGCATCGCGGAAGCGGTCGAGCAGCCGCTCCTCGGCGTCCCGGTCCCGGCGGTAGGCGGCGTAGTCGTCTTCGCCGCTGTTCACCGTCATGACGATGTCGGACATCTCCGCGGGCAGCACCTTGTCGAGCGCCTGCTTGTGCAGCACGCAGCTCTCGCGGTCGTAGACCACCACCTGCGCGCCGAAGCCGTTGGGCGCCACCTTCTCCTGGAAGTGCCGGGCGACGTCCGCGCAGATCCGCTCGATCCGTGCCGGCGTCTTCAGCAGCACCGCCGTGCGGGCCGCGGTCTTCGAGAGTTGCTCCCGATCCAGATCGCCCAGGCCGCCGGTCAGCGTCTGGTACTCGGCGTCGATGGCGTCCCGGTCGATGTGCAGCTCGGGCAACCGCGGCTCGAAATGCAGCGGCTTCGTCGCGCCGTCGCGGACCGACTCCTCGAAGCCGTAGCGGGAGGATGTAGCCCTTCCAGTCGGTCCGGTCGACGGCGCTGCCGCGCAGAATCCCGGCACACCGCCAAAGCTCGGACTTCAGGTCCTTCAGGGTCAGCTCGTTCGCCGGCATGGGCCGGCGGATATCCTAGTCGTTCTCTCGATCTGCATCCACGTACCGACACGGCCCCGTCGAAGAGATCCCGGTTGTGCAGGGTGATCGGCTGGATCCAAGCAGTCCGCGGAGGGTGTTCATTGGTCCGGGCAAGTCCGATTCACAACGGGGATGCAGCGCGGGAAACGGCCCGTCCAGAATGGCGCAAGAGACATATTATCAATATGTTGCGGGCTATTCGCGTCGGAAGCCCGACTGTCGAGAGCCGACGCACCCCGGTCTGGGGTTCCGGTCCGCCCAACGTCTCGACCATCCTGCTGGCCATCACCGAACGAACCGTTCGACCCAAGCCGAGTGCTGGCGGAGTGCGGTTACCGCCCGTGCTCGCTCGGAATCCTGCCCGCTCGCCCTACCGCTCGCCGTCTGGTAGCATCCGCCGCTCCCGCTTTGATGCGTTGGCGGAGCATGTCCTGAAACGCAGCGTCGCGCTTGCGTTCCTCAATATGCTCGGCGATTGCCGAGCGGATCACGTGCGAAACCGGCTGACCGTCGACGGCCGCGATCGTGTCCAGCTCCATTGACTGGTCGGAAGACAGACGAATCGTCATGGCTTTGAACGCACCGACTTCCGTGCGCCGCGTGGCCAGTGGCGTCGTCCGAATGGGAGGCTGAAGGCCCGGGAGTGCCGGGAGTTCCTGGAGCGGCTCGAGGCGCAGCGCGCGACGACCGTCGCCCGGGCGGGCGTCTCCGAAACAGTCCACCAATGTGGTGGATTGTCCACGGATCAGGTCAACGCCACGGCGCAGCCGTCAGCGCGTGCGTGCTTCCGCGAACACAACCCAACTTTGGATGCTCCCGCGGGGCTGGCGCGAGGTTTGCTTCTCTGTATTGGAGACTGCCGCATCCCCATGATTCAGAGAATGCGTCCATGCGGCTACGGAGGAAGGCATGCGACGAAGACGAGCTGTCAGTTGCGGAGCCATCGCCGTCGCGTGTGGGTTGTGGCTCGCAGGCGCAACTGCCGCTGCGCAGACGGCGTCCGCCGCCCCCTCGGCGCCGCCGCCCAGACAGCTTCCTCCGCCGGAACCACTCGTGGTCGAGGTCCCGGCGCAACTGCGCTTCCAGGCCAGCCCGAAGTTCCTGGCCGGGGTTCCGGTCGGACCGTTCGGGAAGAAGGTCGGCGTGAGCCCGGGGGTGGCCGTCGACTTCACGGCCCGCGTAGGCCGGACTCCCGTCTCCGTGGGTGCGGCTTTCGACTATCTGCTCTACGGCAGGGAGATCCGCCGCTTCGCGCTGTTTCCGGCCATCCCCGAGGTGTTCAGCAACGTCAGCACCACCAACAACTTCATTCGGACTCATGCGCTCGTGCGGTTCCAGTCTCCCGCCGGCCGGGTGCGACCGTACGCCGACGTCCTCCTCGGGTTCAGCTACGTGTACACGCGAACGTCTGTCGACCTGGGCTATGAGAGTGGCGGTGCGGCGACCACGCATCTGGGCGCGTTCGCGCCGAGCTTCGGTGCGGGAGGCGGCGTGACGATCGGGTTCTGGTCGGGGCGCGCCGCCCGCCTGGGTCTCGACATCGGGCTCCGATATCTCACGGGCGGCAAGGTCGACTACCTGACGCGGGGAGAACTTCAACGCGATGAGACCGGGGTGACATTCGAGCCGACGCGGTCACCGGCCGCGTTGTTCGGCGTGCAGACGGGCATCACCGCTGACTTCTGAGCCCGTGCCGGCCTGAAGATCCGCGCGGACTGTTGAGCGCGTTGACGGGGATCGCGGCGCACGCCTTCCCTGCCCGCCGGGCGGGCGGGCGGCCGTCACGAGTTCCCGAGCGCCCCGGTCAGCGGATCCCCGCAGATCAGTTGCCGAACTATCTCCGGGTGCTTGCGGAATCGGACACTCGCGCGCCTCAGCTCGAACTGCTTGTTGCGTCGCATGTTCCTGGACACCAGGACGGGCCGGAAGCGCACGGCGGGATGTCGGGGAGGCAACTTGTCGTCGGCGGCGTCGGCGCCCGCCTGAAGCTGTTTGGTGACTTTGGCGATGTTCGGGGCGCCGTGCTCCTTGATCTCGATCGGCATGACCAGGTCGGGTTCTCCGAAGAACAGGAAGTCGCATTTGGTTTGAGCGGGCCCCAATGGGGACCCGGTTTCGTCGAGGTCGATGATGACGCGTGGATGCGGGGCGTCTGCCAGCGACACGCCGCATCCGCCCTTGTTGATGCCGTCGACCACACAGGAGAGAGCATCGATTCCGGCACGAACCGCGTCGGCGAAACCGTTCATTCGGTGTCTCCACGCGGTTCTGCGATCTCCGCCCAGACGTTGTGCAGGGCCGCCGCGACGGCGGCGAACCCAGACGGATAGAGGCCGGTATCGGCGTCCAGCTCGATCTCCTTCACTGTCGAGCCGCCGCCGTTCGCGGCCGGTTCGAACAGCCACACGCCGACGTCACGGGCGGCCAGGGACTCGGCGCTGGATTCCCCGTCGCGGTCGGTGCGCCGAGACCGTCCGACCACGTTGCCGAGCTCTTCGAGCAGCCACTCGCTGTGGGTGGTCACGATGACCCTCACGCCGGCTCTGACGATCTCTGCGATCTGCCGCATGAACTTCACCTGCATGCCGGGATGCAGATGGGATTCCGGCTCGTCGATGATCAACACGTCGTCGGGGGCAACGACATGCCGCAGGTACAACACCACCGGCGCAAGCTCCGACACCATGGAGGACGTGTTCGTCAGTGGCAGGTTGGTCTCCCATCCACTGGGGCGATAGGTGAACCGCGGATACCCGACGCCGGGCAAAGTCTCGACCTCGACCGCGCCACGGAGAATCCCGTCTTCGATGCGCTTCCCGAGGCTGCGGAGACCCTCCCTGTCATGCCCGGACCGTGTGGGCCGAGAGGACGCGATCTCCGCCAGTTGTTCCAGGAAGTCGGCGCGGACCCCGGACAGCGCCGGCACCGGGTTGGTCCGACCCGTGCCGACCCTGGCCGCGCTCTGGATGAGGGCCCGGACGATGGCGCTGTGGGCGTTCATCAGACCGGTCCGATCCGCGGGCAGATAGAACGCGCGATGGCGCTTCGGCAGCACGTCCCGAGCCAGCCCGCCGATGGCTTCCCATACCCGGCTTGTCTGTACGCCTTCCGGTTCGTTTTCCGCCTTCGCGCTGAGCAGATCCAGAAAGTCCGTCCACTTGTCGTCGCTGGCCCGAATCCGCGGGCGGTCTGGAATGGCCGACAGAAACGTCCATTCCTGATCGCCGAAAGCGAGCTCGTGCGCGGCGGGCGTGGGGACGCCTTCGACCGCATGCCGAAGCAGGATGTGCATACCCCCGTCACTGCCGTGGCGCGCCAGATGGCCGCCGGTGTCGACGCCGAAGCAACGCTCGATCTCCGCGCCGATTGGCGCGCCCTGTCGCCCGAGATGCAACCTGATGGCGGTCTCGACCGGGGCCGTCAGCGTGACGCCCTCCTCAACCACGTTGGAACCCCGGGATCCTGCCAGTGTCAAGCGCGCGAGAATCTCGAAGACATCCTTCCTTGCGCCTTCGGGAAGGGTTGGTTCCTCGAACCCTGTCCAGAACCAGGGGCGCGCGCTCCGCGGACCCGTCTCGAAGTGCCGGTGCAAGGCGTACGCCAGTGTCGCCAACCAGGACTTCCCGGTGTTACCGGGCCCGACGAACACGGTCAACGGCCGCAACTCCACACAGGCCCGGGCAACCGGTCCGCAATCGGTCACGTCGAGCGTCAACGGGCGATCCATGGTCACCGGAGCGTCGGTCTGCGCGCTGAGGAAACGACCCCTTCTGGCCGCGGGTTGCGGGGCCGCCGATCCGTCATGCCCTGGGCGGACCCGATCGGACGATCGCGCGGATCCTGGTCACCGCCGGCCTCGGTAGCGGCAGCCGCAGTACCCGCATGCGCATCTGATCCAGCCGCATCTCGTGCAGAGGGAAGAAGTCCACGGCGTCGATGATTCTAATCTCCTGCCCTTGCCTGCAGGCTGGAGCAGGCCGGCGAGCCGGAATCGGCCCATGGTACACCGCTACCCAGGTATCGCCCGGCGGATCACCCGCGGGCGCCGGCGATGCGACGCGAAACGCTGGCGGGACGGGAACGTGGTCCTCGCGGACGTGATGCCGGCCCGAGCTGCCCACCTGTGCCGGACGCCGGCACGCACGGATCCTCGAGCCGCCGCGGGACGTCGCGCCGGCCGGGGCCCCCGGACCACACCGGGCCACACCGGTGACGGTGCTACAATGTGGACGATTCGCAGGACTATTTTCCGAGGAGCCCGCCATGCTGCCAGTCCGCGTAGCCCGGACGCTCGCCACTGTTTTCGTCGCCGTGCTGGGATTCGCCGCCGTCGGCGGCGGCCAAGTCCTCGACGCGCCGGACCCCGCCCAGATGGAGGACGCGCCGGACCTCGGGTATCACCCCGTGCCGCACGGCTTGCAGATTCCGGACGACCAGGAGATGGGGGCGCCGTCCAGCGTCGTCTGGACCACGAAGAACACCCTGCTCGTCTTCAACCGCGGCGCCAACCCCCTGATGGAGTTCAATCCCGACGGCAGCTTCGTGCGGTCGTGGGGGCAGGGCGAGTACCTCCGGCCGCACGGCATGCGGCTCGACCCCGACGGCAACATCTGGACCACCGACGTCAACGGGCACACCGTGACGAAGATGGACCCGGACGGCAAGGTGCTGATGACCATCGGCACGCACGGCAAGGCCGGCGGGCCGGAGGACGGGCTGTTGAACGAGCCGACGGATCTGACCGTCAACGCGGCCGGCGAGATCTTCGTGCTGGTCGGTCACGGCCGCGGCACGCCGCAACTCGTGAAGTTCGCCCCCGACGGATCGCTGATCAAGACGTGGGGCGGGCCGGGCACGGGGCCGGGCGAGTTCGACACGCCGCACTCGATCGTGGTCGACGAGGCGGGGCTGATCTACGTGGCGGACCGGCAGAACCGGCGGGTGCAGATCTTCGACGCCGACGGCGCGTACATCAAGGAGTGGGCCTACAAGGGGCTGCCCTGCGGCCTGCACATCCACGGCGACGGGCAGATGTACATGGTGAGCGGGTTCGCGGGCGAGATTCTCAAGCTGGACGAGAACGGCAAGGCCGTCGGCGCCAACGGCCAGCCCGGCAAGGGCCTCGGCGAGTTCGGCGAGGCGCACTACATGACGATGGCGCCGAACGGGGACATCTTCGTGGCCGACACCGTGAAGCCGGCGCTGCACAAGTACGTCGAGAACTAGCGCATCGCCACGACTAAAAACAGGGTTGCCTGGCGCGACCTCGCCGGTCGCGTTGGAGGTTTCGCCGGCGGGAACTTCTAACGGCGTAAGCACCTGGCTCGACCTTGCGGTCGGGTTGGAAGTGTGCCGGCGGGAACTTCCACGGCGCAAGCGTCTGGGCGTCCGCCAGAAACGGCGTGGACGCCTGGTAAGGTTGGTTGGGGCCGCAGGCGGAGCAGGTTTCCGGGCCGGCGTCCGGGGTTGAACCCCGCGGTGCGCCGAGAGCCGGTCGAATGTAGTGGGGACCGCCGCGGGCTGGTAGGATGACTTCGTCGCTCCTTGGCCGTCCCGCGGTTCCGTTCGAGTTGCGCGACGCCCAGGATCGGGTGCACCGGCTCGACGGGTACCGCGGCCGGTGGCTGCTGCTGGTGATGCATCGGCATCTCTTCTGACTGCCGTGCCGGCGGCATCTGCTGCAGTTGCGGCAGGCGGAGGGCGAGCTGGAACGGCTCGGCGTGCAGTTGCTGGCTGTCACGTTCGAGGGCGCGGAGGCGGCGCGTGCGTACGCGGCCGAGACCGGACTGCCCTGGCCGCTGCTCGTCGATACCGATCGGCGCCTCTATCACGCCTACGGCATGGGGAAGGCGCGGCTCCGGCATCTGTTCGGGCCCGCGACCTTGCGCGCCTACTGGCGGGAGGCCCTTCTCGGGCAGCTTCCCCGCCTGCCGCGCGCGGATACGGCGCAGCAGGGGGGCAACGTGCTGATCGATGGGGCGGGGCTGGTTCGGTTCCATCACGTCGGCCGCGGACCCGCCGACCGGCCGCCGGTCGCCAAGCTGCTGGCGGCGCGACGCGCCTTTCAGTCCTGACCATGATTCCGCCGACGACCATTCTCGTTGCGACCGACTTCAGCGACGCCTCCGGGCTGGCCCTGACCTACGCCAAAGCGCTGGCTCGACGGTTCGAATCGACGCTCCATCTGCTGCACGTCGTCGCCGATGCCGACGTCAGCCCGGGAACCGAGGCGTTGTGGGGGTTCTCCGAGACCGAGGTGCAGCGCCGCTGGGTCGACGAGGCGACGGCGAAGCTGGTCGGCTTGTGCTCGGCGGAGGAACAGGCGGCGTTCCCGGTGCGCACGGCCGTCGAGATCGGGCCCCCGGCGGACGGCGTCTTGCGGTACGCCGGCGACCATCAAGTCGATCTGGTCGTCGTGGGGACCCGGGGGCGCGGCGCCGTCGAGCAGTTGCTGTTGGGAAGCGTCGCGGCAGAGGTCGTGCGGCGCGCGCCCTGTCCCGTCCTGACGGTGCGCGACTCGGCCCCCTCCGCTCGGGAACCGTAGTCGGGCTGCGGCGCGGTGACGCCATGGAAGACCCGCGGTAGAGAGGCGACCGATATCCAGGGGCCGCATCTCCGGGAAGCCGCAGCCCAGAGAGAGCACGGCGGTTCGGGCAGGACCTGATTGTTCCGATACGGTTCCCAACGTCGGTCGCGGCTCCCTCATCGTTTCACCGACGCTTCCCGCGCCGCGCTGCTTGCCTTCCTCGGGCCGCTGTGAGACCGTGCCCGCGGACCGGGTTCAAGCCTCGCCCGGTGTCGGGCCGCTGCCGGCGCGGGCCCGAGCCATCCAGGTTGCCGGGGCCGGCCGATGGTAACCGGCATGTTCCGACGGAGGTGCGCCGGCTGATGCCAGGTGTTCTCGACGGCGTCCGCGTGCTCGATTTCGGCCGCTATATCGCGGGACCGTTCTGCGCGGCGCTGCTCGGGGACCTCGGGGCCGACGTCGTGCGGGTCGAGAAGGTCCGAGGCGGGGAAGACCGTTTCCTCGTGCCGCTGACCCCGGCCGGCGACGGCGCGCTCTTCATGCAGGTCAACCGGAACAAGCGCGGGATGACCCTGAACCCGATGAAGCCGGCGGGGCGCGACGTGTTGCGGCGGCTCGCCGCGGGGGCGGACGTGGTCGTCGCCAACCTGCCCGACCCCGCCCTGCGGGCGCTCGGGCTCGACTACGCGTCGCTTGCCACGGTCAATGACCGCATCGTGCTGACCAGCGTGTCGGCGTTCGGCGCCGGGGGGCCGTACTCGGACAAGGTCGGCTTCGACGGCGTCGGCCAGGCGATGTCGGGGGCGATGTACCTGTCGGGGCAGCCGGGCCAGCCCACCAAGAGCTACGTGCCGTGGGTCGATTTCATGACCGCGCTCTCCGCCTTCGCCGGCACGCTGGCCGCGCTCATGGCGCGCGGGCAGACCGGCCGGGGCCGGGAAGTCCGGGGCTCCCTGCTCGGCGCGGCCCTCACCGTCGCCAACGCGGCGCTGATCGAGCAGGCGGTGCGCGCGCCCGACAGGGTCGCTTCGCTGAATCGGAGCCAGGTGTCGGCCCCGTCCGACACCCACCGGACCCGCGACGGGTGGATTCTCGTGCAGACCATCGGCCAGCCCCTGTTCGAGCGGTGGGCGGCGCTGGTCGGCGAGCCGGCATGGATCGACGATCCCCGCTTCCGGGACGACATGGCGCGCGGCGACCACGGCGAGGCCATCAGCGCCCGGATGGCCCAGTGGTGCGCCGCGCGCACGACGGCCGAGGCGCTGGCCGCGCTCGAGGACGCCCGCATCCCCGCCGGACCGGTGTTGTCCCCCCAGCAGACCCTCGACGATCCGCACGTGGCGGCGGCTGGCTTGCTCAAGGCGCTGGCGTTTCCGGGCGCTCCCGTTCCCGCCCCGGTCGCCGACACGCCGTTCTCGCTGTCCGCGGGCGCGCCCGGCATCAGGACGCGGGCACCGCGGCTCGGCGAGCACACCGACGAGATTCTCGACGAGCTCGGGTACCCCGCGGCCGGGATCGCGGCGCTTCGCGCCGCCCGGGTGGTATAGGCGATCGAGGTGTAAGCCTCGTTGCTTTCGACCGGGCATGCATCCCGCGGGGGCTGCGATGCTCCGAGGACGTGCCGGGTCCGCCGTTGCCCGTGCCGAATGGGCGCCCTCGTCGTGTCCTGCCAAGCGCGGCCCCAGCCCGCTGGGGCCGGCCCACGACCAGGGGCGTCCCACGCTGACGGCGCGTGACGGTTCGCCGCCGATTCGAGGGTCGCCACCGTCTGCCCGCCGCGTGAGACCCACGATTCCGCACGTCCGGAGCCCCAGAACCCGCCACGATGCTGCCTGCGCACGGCGGCGGCGGGTCCCCACGACCCGCTGGGCTCGCCGGCTCGGCGCGACGCGGTTCGCCGCGGGCTCCTGGAGCCGCAGGGTCTTCCGCGGGGCGCCCCGGCGGGCAACGCGGCGCCGAAATTGGTGCTGTGCACGCGCGCCGTTTTCTGGCAGCATGGGGTTGGCGGCGTCGGAGCGATCGGGAGGGGGCGGCGCCGGCGTCGCGCAGGTGAGGGGGTTGGCCGCGTCAGGCGGCGTCGGTGCGATCGTGAGGGTGGATACCATGCGTCTCCTGCGACTCATTCCCGTCGCGTTGGTTCTGTGCGGTCCGGGACCGCTGTTCGCCCAGGGGTGGGCCGAGTACGACAGCCCCGCGGACTTCTTCAGCGTCAATCTTCCCGGCGAGCCCTCCGTGGAAGAGGTCACCTACACGTCGGAGTACGAGGCCGAGTTCCCGGCCCGCGTGCACGCCTACGCGGACGGCGCGATCCGGTACTCGATCACCGTGGTCGACTACACCGAAGCCGAACGCATCCACACCGAGCGCGCCCGGAACTGCCCGCCCGACGCGCACACCGGCTGCTCGGGCGCGCAGTACACCGGCGTCGGGTCATGGATCATCGATGTGCGGGGCGCCATGGACTACGCGACGTGGCAGCTCCTGCGGCGGGACGTGACGCCGACGTTCTTCGGCTGGAACTTCGTGGACCTCGTCGAGGGCCGTCACCTCCAGCTCACCAACCCGGATGGTTCCCGGACGTTCGCGGCCATCTACATGCACGAGGACCGGCTGTACATCCTCGAGGCGACGGCGCCCCGCGGTCGGCCGGGTCCCGAGCTGTTCCAGCAGTCGCTGCGGTTTCTGGACGCGGACGGCAACGGCATCCGCTACCAGACCGTGTACGTCAACGGCTTTCCGCCGCCTCCCCGAGTCAGATGATGTCTTTGAAGCTCCCGACGTTCGCGGCCCTCTGCGCGGTTGCCGTCGCCCTTCCGGGCTGGGCGCATCATTCCCACGGCAACTACGAGCTCACCGACTTCACGCATCTGGAAGGGACGGTCCAGGAAGTGCACCTGATCAACCCGCACTCCTGGATCTTCCTCGAGGTGCCCGGTGAAGGGGAGGGCGGGCCCACCCTCTGGGCGATGGAGGCCACCACCCCCGGGGGGCTCCGCCGGAACGGCATCGAGCGTGACGACGTCCTGCCGGGCGACCTTATCCGCGTGCGCTGCCACCAGCTCAAGGACGGGTCGGACGGGTGCCTGCTCGGGTTCGTCACGCCGCTGCACGGCGATCCGGCGCGGGGACACGGCATCGAAAAGGAGTGGGACTAGTGTTGCGCCATGACTAAACGTTCGGGTTTTGCGGTGCGGTGATTCGTCGATGATTGCACGCTGCAGGCCGATGCCCGTGTCCGCATATTATGGCGTGACGGACCACTAGGAAGAGCGCCCGCGGGCAAAGAACGCCCGTGCCTGACAAGGCGCGGGGAGGGGCATATCGCTGCGAACATGTCCCGACGTTTCGTGGCGTTGGGTTTCGTGGCGTTGGGGTGATCGGCTGTCCCTGATCATGACGGTTTGGGCATAGGCGTTTGGGCATAGGCGACCGACGAACGACGCCGTCAGGCGGGGATGCATCGCCGCTCGAAGGCAGCGGGGTCTTTCGCCGCGGTCTCCTGGGGGTGGCGGGACTGGTGGCTGCAGTGGCGGCACTGATGGCCGGGGTCGCGGTGCGGGCGCAGTTCGGGCCGGAGAACGCGGCGATGGGGGTGCTCGACCGCTATCTGGACGCGGTCAATGCCCGGGACGCGGCGGCGCTGTGCCGGACATGGCACTATCCCCACGTCCGCTTCGCTGACGGCGAGGTCGAGACCTGGGACACCCCCGGCGACTGCGCCGCCCGGCGCGGCTTCGACGCGCCCGCGGCGGAGACCGGTTGGGACCGCAGCGGTTGGGACCGGAGGACGGTCGTGCAGGCCTACCCCGACAAGGTGCACGTCGCGGTCATCTTCAGCGAGTACGACGCCGCCGGCCGCCGCCTCGCGCAGCTCGATGCGCTGCACATCGTGACACGGGTGGACGGGCGGTGGGGCCTTCGGGCCCGCTCGCGCTTCGCGGCGGTGCAGCCCGAGGCGCCGCCGTGAAGCGGGCGGTGACGGACCCGTCCGGCCTCGGTCGACGGTTTCGGTGAGACCGCCCGGTTCACGGGGTCGCGCGGCGTGGCGGTGCGGCCGGATGAAGACTCGCCGCCCGAACAACGCTCCGCCGCGCATAACCCGCCCGCCAAGCGGAGACCCGCCTGCGGATGAAGACCGCCGCTCGACGACGGTCCGCTGCTCAAGCCGCCGGAAGTCGTCCGGATCCGCTGCTCAAGCCGCCGGAAGTCGTCTGGCCTCGGCCGGACTCCGGTCGGCGGCCGTCGGTGAGCCCGGCCGCTCACGGGTCGCGCGGCGTGGCGGTGCGGCCGGACGAAGACCCGCCGCTCCGTCCGCCGCCCGTCGAGCGCGGCGCGGCGGAGCGGCCGGATGAAGTCGACGACCCGCCGCGGCTCCAGCCGCCGGTGCTCACGCCTCTGCCCCCGCCCGATCCGCTCGATCCGCTCGATCCGCCGGTCGCGCGCGGCGCGCTCGACGAGCCTCCGCCCGACGCCGCGGCGACGGGGGCGCCCATCCCGCGGGGCTGGGCGCGGCGTTCCCCGCCGTCCCGCGCCCGGGCCGCCCGCGTGTAGCCGTACCCCTCGTAGACCCGGCCCCCGCCCGCGTCCGGCGGGTCGCGGAAACCCGACCCCGGTCCACCGTAGTAGGGCGCGTCGAGGTAGTAGTAGTCGCCCCACCCGTACAGCGACCGATAGGGCGACCACCCGTAGTAGTAGCCGAACGGCATGGCGTAGTACGGGTACCAACTGTCGTATCCGTAGCCGCTCCAGGAACTCAGGAATCCGCCGCCCCCGCCGCCGGTCGGCGTGGAACGACGCACCGAGAAGTCGTCCGGGAACGAGAGCGCCACCAGCATGTCGATGATCTCTTCCGGCACGCCCCCGTCGTCGAGCCGGACCAGGGTGCGTCCGTCGAGGTCGAACCTCGCGCCGGTCTCCACCAGCATCGCTTCGAGCACCGCGGGTTCGACCGCGGCGCCGGTTTCGATGACCGCGTCGATCGTCAGGTCCGCCGCGGCGGCCCGGACCGCCGCGGTCCGGGCCGCCGCGAGCAGACCCGCGGTGAGGGTCGGACCGGCCGCCCCCAGGGTCGCGACGTCGCCGGCGCGGCGGTAGCGCCGGACGGTGACCGCGGCGCGCTGGCCGGCTTCCACCAGCTCCAGGCCCAGCCACTCCCCGTTATCCCGGAAGAGTCCGACTCCGGACACCCTGCGGTCGTCGTTCTCGCCGCTGCACGTCAGCGCCGCCCGCGTGAACAGGCGCGCGCCGTCGTCCGACCAGCCGACGCGCCGCCGTCCGCGGCACTCGGTCTGGTCCACGGCGTGCTCGAGCCCGTCCGCCGACAGGGTCTCCACGAGCACCGGCTCGCCGTCGGCCAGCGTCGTGACGACGACGTCGGTGGCGGCGGCCGGCGGTCCGGCCGGCGTCACGCACACCAGGACGCGGCTGGCGAAAGCCGAGAAGTTGTCGGCCGATTCCGGCAGGGGGGCCGTCTCTTCGACGAGTTGCCAGCAGCCGAGCCACGGCAGCCAGCGCGCATCCACCGCCGCGGCGGGCGTCGGCGTCTGCGCGGCTGCGACGGCCGGCAGCGCCGCCGCGATGGCCGCGGCGACCAGCGCCAAGCGCCGCGGCGTGCTCGTCCGCGGCGTGCTCGATGCTTCGGAACCACGAGTCCGGGTTGCGATCGGGATGGTCATGTCTCACCTCCACGGGTTGAGAGGCACGGTTCCGGTGGGAGTCCGCGGCCGCGTCCGGATCGAGGTTGGCCGGGGACTCCGGGTATTTCCCTGAACGGTGGTTCGCCGTACGGCGCGCGGCGGCCTCCGCCGAACGCCCGCCGTCCGCTCCCGCGATCACGGACTTTCACGAACTCGCGCCCCGAGCGGCTCAGAACAGGAATTCGATGCCGCCGGTCATCTGCAGTCCGTCCAGGTCCAGGCGGTCTGTGAAGTCGTCGGCCAAGTCTCTTCGGGACCAGACTCTGCGCAGTTCCGCGACGGCGAACACCCGGCGCGACAGTCTGATGCTGGCGCCGGTCGAGAAGTGTCGGCTCGCGGCCCACCCCCGCGATTCGTACCGGTCGCTGAAGATCACGAGGTCCCTGTAATCCACGAATTCTCCGAACTGCGCGAGTTGATACCGCCGCGCGCCGCCGCCGACGCCGATGTGGAACGCCAGCGTGTTCGGCACCCAGGCCAGCCGCCCGATCCGGCGTCCCCGCGGCACCACCCAGAACCGCACGCCGACGTTCAACGGCACCTGCGTCAACTCGGTCGTCTGCACTATCGGCAGATCGCCGTCTGTAAAGTCCCGGTCTTCCGACACCGCCCGGCTCCGCGACACGTCCACGTCGAAGACCAGATCGACCCGGGGGGCGACCGAGACGCCGCCCGTGAAGCGGAAGAGCAGGGCGTCGTACCCCCGGTCGCCGATGGTCAGCTCCTCGCGGAAAAAACCGAGAAGGCCGTCTTTGTCCCCCCCCTCGGCGCGGAACAAGCCGCCCGACAACCCGATCATGCCACGCGGTTGGCCGAACAGGAAGTCGGGCCGGTTCACGGCGTCCGGGGTCTGCGCGGCGGCGGGCGGCGGCGCTTCCGGTCCGTCTGCGGCGTACGCGGTTGCGCCGCCCGCGGTCAGGGCGCCTGCCCCGAGGCAGGCCGCGAGCATCCACCGGGCGGTGCGCATCGGTGCGAGGTTCATTCTGGGCATTGATCGGATGATCCGCGATGGTGGCGATCAGGTGCTCCGTGGACGCGTCAGCCGGCCGGTGTGCCCCGGCTTGGCTGAATCCATGCCGCCATTCACCTGTTCGCGTGTTCTCATCAACCTGTTTACCTTCTTACCTGCGTCACTGGTATGCACCGATCGTGCCACCGCCGGGGAAGCCCGTGGTTCGGGGGCCCGATGCGCACCGGCGACAACCGCCCGATGGTTCGGAGATCACCGCCCGTCGTGCGCGCGGCATGCCCCGTGGTCTGCAGGTGCAGCGATTGCCCGCCAGCCCGGAAGCCATTGTAGCAGTCCGCGGTTGCCGGATGCCGTCGGCGGACCTGGTGCCGGGCCCGCCGACGGCATGCGGTGCCCGCGGCCCCCGATGGCCGCCGCCCGCCTGCCGCCGGTTCCGCCGCGGGCTCCCCGGCTGCGCCCCGGGGGCTGCACCCTTGTCCGTTGCGGCGGTCAGCCCACCGGCGCGGTTCCCGGCGCATGCGGTGGTCCGCGGCTCCCGATGGCCGCCGCCCGCCAGCCGCCGGTTCCGCCGCGGGCTCCCCGGCTGCGCCCCGGGGGCTGCACCCTTGTCCGTTGCGGCGGTCAGCCCGCCGGCGCGGTTCCCGGCGCATGCGGTGCCTGCGGCTCCCGATGGCTGCCGCCCGCCTGCCGCCGGTTCCGTCGCGGGCTCCCCGGCTGCCCCCCCGGGGCTACACCCCTGTCCGTTGCGGCGGTCAGCCCGCCGGGGCCTCCGCGGTTCCGGCGGCGGCACGGTGTTCCACCACGGCGGTTGCGGCCTGGGGCGTCTCAGCCGTACCGATCGCGCAACTTGGCGGCGCCGAGCCGCGACCCGCCGGCGCGGGCGCTATAATTGGGTCTGTTCATCCTGTACCGGTCAGGAGCATTTCCAGGAGCAGCTATGAAGCGATTTTTCGTCGTCGCGGCGGTGTTGACCCTGCTCGCGGGCGCATCGGCGGCCGAGGCGCAGTTCGACAGCGTCGGTTCGCTCGACTTCCCGACGTCCGGCTCTCCCGAGGCGCAGCAGCACTTCCTGCGCGGCGTCGCGATTCTCCACAGCTTCGGCTGGAAGCAGGCGATTGCCGAGTTCCAGGCCGCGCAAGAGATCGATCCCGATTTTGCGATGGCCTACTGGGGCGAGACGCTGTGCTACAACCATCCTCTGTTCGGTTCGCCGTCGGACGACGAGAATCCCCGCGCGGTGTTGAAACGCCTGGGCGCGACACGGGAGGAGCGGCTGGCCAAGGCCCCCACCGAGCGCGAGAAGGGGTTCCTGGAGGCGGTCGAGATCCTGTGGGGCGAGGGCGACTACGACGACCGGCGGGTGGCGTACATGGAGGCGATGCTGCGGCTCGCCGAGCGGTATCCCGGCGACGACGAGGTCGCCACCTTCGCCGCGGTGGCCACCCTCAGCGGGGCGCGCGCCCTCGACGACCGCACGTTCCGCTACGAGATGCGCGCCGGCGCCCTCGCCCTGCCGGTCTTCGAGGGGAACCGGGACCACCCGGGAGCCCCCCACTACGTGATCCACGCGTTCGACGATCCGATCCACGCGCCCCTCGCGCTGCCCGCGGCGCTCCGCTACGCGGAGATCGCGCCGGCCGTCGCGCACGCCCGCCACATGCCGACCCACATCTTCATCCAGCACGGAATGTGGGACTACGTGTCGAACCACAACCAGAGCGCGTACGACGCCGCCCGCGACCTGTGGGCACCGGGCGACAGCGTGGGCGACACCGTGCATCCCCTCGACTGGGGCCAGTACGGCGACCTGCAGCTCGGCGACTACGCCAAGGCGCGCACCTGGATCGAACGGCTGGAGATGGTCATCCGCGAGAGCGACGGGCAGGCCCGCGCGGTCAACACCCTGCCGCTGCTGAACGCGCGTTACGTGGTCGAGACCGAGGAGTGGAACGTGCTGCCCGTGACCGACGACTCGTCGGCCGCCGAGCTGCTGGCCACCGGCATCAGCGCCGTCAAGACCGGCGACCTCGCCACCGCCGAGGCGGCGGCGGAGCGCCTGATGGGGCTGGCCGAGGGCGGTAATCTCGGCAACCAGATCATGTACCGCGAGGTCGCGGCGCTCGTGCACGTCGCGAAGGGCGGGGCCGACGCGGCGACCGCCCTGATGGACGAGGCGCTGGAGATCACCGGCCGCATGCGGCTGCCCAACGGGGCGGCCAGCCCCGTCAAGCCGCCCTACGAGCTCTACGGCGAGATCCTGCTCGAGCTCGGCCGGCCGGCGGAAGCGGCCGCGAAGTTCGAGACGTCGCTGGAACGGATGTCGGGCCGGGTCCGGTCGGTGCTCGGTCTCGCCCGCGCCGCCGCCGAGACCGGCGACGCCGCCGCCGCGGCCGAGCAGTACGCCAGGCTGTTGTCCACGTGGCAGGGCCGCGACGACCTGCCGGGCTATCAGGAGGCCAGCCGATTCCTGCAGCAGACGAACGACCAGTAACCGGTTCGCCGCAGCGATTCCGGAGCCTGGAGTCAGGGGGCGACGGGCGTGGCCGCGCCGGTCACGCCCGTTGCGTTCCGGCATGCCCGGCGCCGGTTCGGGTCGCCGATTCATCCGCTTGCGGAGGTCGCCGAGTTTGCCGAGTTCGCGGCTGACGGGTCGAAGCGTTTGTGGATCTCGAGGCTCCGCCCTCAGACCGACGAGGACCTGTCGTCTTCGCAGTCGCCGATGCCGGGGCCGCTCCCATGGCAGCGAATAAAACACGATCAAAGCTTGACTCAACGGTGACAATTCGTTTCCGATTCCGCCGACGTCGTGCCGCCACACGGCGGCGCTGGGAGTCGCTGGCGCACCTCGATCCGACGGTCTGAATCCAACCGGGCGGATCGCACGGATTTCACGGCGGTCCCGACTACGAGTCGCACGAGGCGCCGTTGCCCCTCACCGGCCCCCGGCGGCGGCGGCGCGCCGCCGCAGTCCGTCGACGGTGAGCAGCAGCAGCACCGCGAAGACGATGAGGAACGTGGCGACGGCGAGGATGGCGGGGCTGATCTGCTCGCGGATGCCGCCCCACATCTGCCGCGGCAGGGTGCGCTGATCCTCGCCGGCCATGAAGAGCACGACGACGACCTCGTCGAACGAGGTGGCGAACGCGAAGAGGGCGCCGGATACGACGCCGGGCGCAATCAGCGGCAACTGCACCCGGCGAAAGATCTGCAGGGGGCCGGCTCCGAGGCTGGCTGCGGCGCGGGTGAGGTTGGTGTCGAAGGCGGACAGGGCCGCGGTCACCGTGATGACGACGAACGGCGTGCCGAGGGCGGCGTGGGCGAGGATGAGCCCGGCATGGGTCTGGGACAGGCCGAGAGTCGAGTAAAAGAAGAACATCCCGGTTGCCGAGATGATGAGCGGCGTGACCATCGGCGAGATCATCAGGCCCATCGCGAGCCGGCGGGCGGGCATGTCGGGGCTCGACAGTCCGAGGGCGGCGAGGGTGCCGAGGACCGTCGCGAGCGCCGTCGACGCGACGCCGATGAACAGGCTGTTGGCGAACGCGCGCCGCCAGGCGTCGTCGCCGAGGATCTGCCGGTACCAGCGGAGGGACCAGGCGTCCGGATCGAGGCGCAGCATTCCCTCGGTGAACGTGAAGTACGGCTCGGCGTTGAAGCTGAGGGGCACGATGACCAGGATGGGCGCCATCAGGAAGGTGAAGATCAGCGCGCACGCGGTCCGGTGGACGATCCGTCCGATGCGCTGTCCGGGCTCGGCCGCGGTCATGTTCATCCCGGCCTCATGCGCTCCAGGCTGCCCGCCCGGTCGAAGCGCGGATGGAGGACCGCCGCGCCGGTCGGCGGAATCCGGTTGAAGGCGCCCGCCAGCTCATCCCGGCCCCATGGCTCCAGGCCGCCCACCCGGTCGAAGGCAGATGGAGGACCGCCGCGCCGGCCGGCGGAATCCGGTTGAAGGTGCCCGCCAGCTCATCCCGGCCTCATGCGCTCCAGGCCGCCCGCCCGCCCGGTCGAAGAGCACGCCGCGCCGGCCGGCGGAATCCGGTTTGAAGGCGCCCGCCAGCTCATCTCAGCCTCATGCGTTCCAGGCCGCCCACCCGGTCGAAGAGCAGATAGAGGACCGCCACACAGGCCAGCAGTATCCCGCCGAGGGCGCCCGCGAGCCCCCAGTTCAGCGACGTCTGCATGTGGTAGGCGATGAAGTTGGAGATGAGCTGGCCGCTCTGGCCGCCCACCAAGGCGGGGGTGATGTAGTAGCCGATGGCGAGGATGAAGACCAGCAGCGACCCCGCGCCGACGCCGGACAGGGTCTGCGGCCAGTAGACGCGCAGGAACGCACGGGGGAAGCCGGCCCCCAGGGAGGCGGCGGCGCGCATCTGCTGCGGCGGAATGGCGCGCATGATCGAGTACACCGGCAGCACCATGAAGGGCAGCAGCACATGGGTCATCGCCACCACCGTGCCGGTCATGTTGTAGACGAGGGCGATGCGGCCGTCGTCGGCGACCAGCCCGACCGCGACCAGCAGGTCGTTCACCACCCCCTGGGTCTGGAGCAGCACGATCCACGAAGTGGTCCTGACGAGCAGCGACGTCCAGAAGGGCAGCAGCACCAGCCCGAGGAGGAAGCCGGCGCGGCCCGGGGGCGCGTGCGCGATCAGATAGGCGATCGGATAGCCCAGCGCGAGGCACAGTCCGGTGATGCCGAGACTGACGGTGAGGGTGCGCCACAGCAGGGGCAGGTAGATGCGCTGGTCCGGCGGCTGGCGGGCTATCGACCCGTCGGACAACCGCTGCAGGTCGGCGGCGTTCAGATAGTGCCGCGCGGTGAAGCGATCGCCGGCGGTGCGGATGGCGCGCCACGTCGCGGGGTCGCCCCAGTCGTCGTCGATGTCCAGCATGACCGCGCGCCAGGGGCCGTCCGGGAAGTCCTGCAGCCGCCTCGCGCTGCGCACGACGACGCTCCGCAGCCCGCTCCGCACCCGGTTCATCCGGCTCGCCACGCGGCCGAGGGTCCGTTCTTCCCGTGCGCGCAGCAGCTCGCGCGCGGCCGCGGCGTACGCCGCCTCGCCGGGGTCGGACTGCCCGTCCCAGCCGCGCAGCCGGTCGAGGGTGTCGGGCAGCGCATCGGCGACCACCGGGTCGTGGACGCTGCGCACCAGCATCGTCGCCAGCGGGATCACGAAAGTGACCCCGGTGAAGGCGACGAGGGGCAGCGTCAGGGCGGCCGCGCGCCGGGCGGGTCGGGTCACCGCGCCAGCCACGCGCTGAAGCGCTCGTTCATGTCGTCCCTGTTGTCGCTCCACCAAGCCCAGTCGTTCTGCAGGGCGCGTCTGGTGTTCTCCGGGTGGGCGGGCATGTGCGGATCCATGTCGACGCCGGTCTCGGCGTGCGTCGAGACGAGCGGCGCACCGGAACGGCGGGTGGGGCTGTAGGCGATGTGGCGGCTGACCGCGGCCATCGACGCCGCGGTCGAGGCGAACCTCACGAGGTCCAGCGCCGCCTCGATGTCGGGGGTGCCCGCGACGATGGCGAGCTGGGAGACGTCCAGCAACTGGCCGTCCCAGACGATCACGAACGGCTGGTTCTCCAGATTCTGCGCGTTGAAGATGCGGCCGTTGAAGGCGGTGCTCATCACCACCTCGCCGTCCGCCAGCATCTGCGGAGGCTGCGCCCCCGCATCGTACCACACCACTTGGTCCTTGATCGTGTCGAGCTTGCGGAAGGCCCGATCGATCCCTGCCGGCGTGTCGAGCGTGGCGTACACCTCGTCCAGCGGCACGCCGTCGGCGATCAGGGCGAACTCGAGGTTCGCGAAGGGTACGCGCCGCAGGCCGCGGCGGCCGGGGAAGCGCTCGAGATCGAAGAAGTCCTCCAGCGTGGCCGGCTTCCCGCCGGTCAGGCGCTCGGCGTTGTAGGCGTAGATGGTGGAGTAGAACAACGTGCCGACGCTGCATTCCAGCAGCGTGCCGGGCAGGAAGTCGTCCTCGGCGGGGACGCCGTCCGGCCCCGGTGCGAGAAGGGCGGGGTCGATGGGTTCCAGAAGGCCCTCGTCGCAGCCGCTCACCGCGTCGGCGGTCTCGAAGTCGACGACGTCCCAGTGCACGTTGCCCGTTTCGACCTGCGCACGCACCTGGGCGAGCCCGCCGTTGTAGTCGTCGAGACGAATCTCGACGCCGGTCTCGGCCGTGAAGGGCTCCAGGTAGCCCTTGACGAGGGCCTGCCCGTACGAACCGCCCAACGAGACGACGGTCAGCGACCCGCTGGGCGGCGGGGCGCAACCGCACGCCAGCGCCGCCGTCAACGCGGCGACCCGCACCGCCGCGGCGGAGGGTCCGCCGGTGGGGGTCACGGCGCGCCCGCGGTCGGCGTCCAGGACGCGGCTGTCGGCGGGGGTCCAGCCGATACGGACGCGGTCGCCCTCCAGCACTGCGCGGTGCCCGACGACGTTCGGAATGGGGGTCATCACGGCGCGTCCGCGTCGGCGTCCAGGACGCGGCTGTCGGCGGGGGTCCAGCCGATACGGACGCGGTCGCCCTCCAGCACTGCGCCGTGCCCGACGACATTCGGGATCTTGATGAGGAAGTGCGGTTGGCCGCAGACGGTGACGCGGACCCGAAGATGGTCGCCGACGAAGGTCACGTCGTCGACGGTCGCGTCGAACTCGTTCGTATACCTCCCCGGCGCGGGGGCGATCGAGACGCGCTCGGGGCGAATGGACAACAGGACGGGGTCGCCGGTCCGACAGGGGACGACCCGCAACGCCTGGACCTGCCGGCCGCTGACGTCCACGTCGCAGATGTCCCCCCGCACGCCGGTGACCCGGCCCGGAAGACGGTTGTTCTCGCCGATGAAGCGGGCGACGAACGAGCGGTCGGGCTCTTCGTAGAGGGTTGCGGGCGGGGCGATCTGCTCGATGGCCCCGGCCCGGACCACGGCGACCCGATCCGACATCACCATCGCCTCGTGCTGGTCGTGGGTGACGTACACCATCGTGACCCCGAGGTCGCGGTGGATACGCCGAATCTCGTATTGCAGCTCTTGACGCAGGAGGCGGTCGAGGGCCCCGAGCGGCTCGTCCATCAGCACGAGGTCCGGTTCGAACACGAGGGCGCGGGCGATGGCCACGCGCTGCTGCTGTCCGCCCGAGAGTTGGCCCGGCCGACGGTGCTCCAGGCCCTCGAGCCGCACGAGCTCGAGGGCGCGGCGCACGCGGGCGCGGCGGTCGTCGGGGTCGAGCCCCCGCACCTCGAGGGGGAACGCGAGGTTGTCGCCGACGGTCATGTGCGGGAAGAGGGCGTAGTGCTGGAAGACCATGCCGATGCCGCGCCTGCGCGGCGGCACGTGCCGCATCGAGCGGCCGGCGATGCGGATGACCCCCGAGGTGGGGGTCTCGAGCCCGGCGAGCATCATCAGGCAGGTGGTCTTGCCGGAACCGGAAGGCCCGAGCAGCGTGAGGAACTCGCCCCTGGCGATCTGCAGGTCGAGCTCGCGCACGACCCGGGTGCGGCCGTCGTAGCTCTTGCTGACGCGGTCGAACACGACGTACTCGGCGTCGCCCGCCGCCGGGCTTCGCCGCGACGTCGGATCGAGCGCGACGCCGGTGTTCGATTCAGGCACCGGCAAAATTATACTGTCGGCGAATCGCGATGCGCGCGCGGGCGCCGGTTCGCCGCGCGCGTCTCCCAGGCAGGGCGCAATCAGACGGTCGGCCAATCGCGATGCGCGCACGGGATCAGCGGGTCGCCGGCATCCCGGCGGCAGCCCGAGGCGGCGGGTGCGCGCGAGCCGGACCCGCCCAACCCACCCGGCGGATTCAGGCTAAATGATCGTTACCGTCCTCCTCGCTCTTTCCGGCTCTCTGGTGTTTGGAGTCGTCGACCACCTGGGAATCGAGTTGGGTCGGAAGAGCCGCCTGATGACGGTGATGCTTTGGATCTACCTGTTCGCCGTACCCTTCGTGATCGGGTTGGCAGTACTGGTGGGGGGCGAGCCCACCCTGTTCGACCTGTTGTTGGGCGCCCTTTCGGGGCTGGGTGCGAGCCTGGGGGTCATACAGCTCTACCGCGGTTACACCACCAAGGGGGTCGCGATCGTCGGGCCGGTAGCGGCGATAACGGGTGCGGTGATCCCGGTAATCGCATCCATGATCTTCGAAGACCCGCCCTCGGTGACCGTCAGGTTCGGCATACTGGTGGGTGTTGCCGCCGTCTGGATGATCAGCCTCTCTGGACCGGTCGATTTCAGCGAATGGCGCCGTGCCGTCATGCGCTGCATCCGGCGCGGCGAAGACCGGGCGAATTTTTCCAACCTCTGGAATTGGGTCGCCGTACGGCACGGTCTGGCGGCCGGGGCGCTGCTCGGGCTGCAGATCGCCCTGCTGGGCATGACCAGTAACGCCTCGGGGATCTGGCCGGTGGTGCCGGGACGGGTGGTATCCGTCGGCGTGGTGGCGTTGGTGATTCTCTTCCGCCGGCCTCGACCTCCGTGGAGGTGGTGGACGTTGAGACGGGCCGGCTGGGTCCTGGACGTGGTTCTCCTCGGCCTTCACACCACCAAGTGGCTGAAGAGCATCATGCTGGGAACGGCTCTGATAGGGTTGGGCTGGTCGGTGAGCATGGGTCTCATCACACTGGCGGCTCAACGGAATATCGCCGTCGCCGGACTGCTCTTCCAGATGACGTACGGGTTCACCCTGATATTTCAAGTTCTCTTCGCCGGCGAACGCACCTCCCGCACCCAGGTGGCCGGGTTCGGGCTGGCGGCCGCCGCCCTGGCCATCATCATTCTCGGCTGAGAAGCGAGTCGGGCGGATATCCGATACGTCGCAATCCGCGTCCGGCGGATGGGATCGGACCGCCTGCCGGGCGGCGGATGAACGGGACCGCGGGCCGGCGTCGCAATCCGCGTCCGGCGGATGGGATCGGACCGCCGTGCGCCGCCGCCCGACAGGCGGGGTCATGTTCGGGACCCCGGGCTGGATGCCTGGTCACGAGCGAATCAAGTCACGGTGAGCGGGGCCGGCGGGTGCCGGCGCAGAATCGCACGTTTGCGAACTTACGAGACGGCGCATCAGATGAGCCCGGTCGTCCAGAGCAGGTAGACCACCACCATCGCGGTGACTCCATTGACCAGGGTGACGCCGCCGTACGACAGCAGGGCCGACTTGAGGGGCATGCGGGACAGCGACGCGCAGACCCAGAAGTAGCTCGAGTTCACATACTTGATGATCATCGAGCCGGCCGCCCCCGCGAGCATCGTCGCCTCGGGGCTCAGCCCCAGGGTGTCCATCATCGGGGCGGCGACCGAGGCGGCGGTGATGACCCCGACCGTGGTCGATCCGGTGATCATGTTGCCGGCCACCCCGAGCACGAACGGCAGGAAGATCGCGGGCAGGCCGGTGGAGGCGACGGCGCCGGCGATGGCGTCGACGGCGGGCGTCTCCCGCAGAATCTGGCTCAGGGCGCCGCCGAGGCCGGTCACCATGATGATCATCGCCGAAGCGCGCAGGGCGTCCTCGATCCACTGTCCGGTGCGCGCCTCGGCCTGGTCGGCCCTGGTGTTCCGATAGGCGAGCAGGATGCCGATGCCGAGCGCGACGACCGGCCAGCCCAGATAGCGCATGGCGATGTTGACGGGATGGTCTTCGGGCAGCGCGAGGGCGGTCACGCTCTGCCCGGCGATGAGGGCGAGGGGAATCAGGATCGGGGCGTAGGCGCGCCACGTCGACGGCAGCTCCGACTCGCGTCCCTGCTCGATGAACGACTGTCCGACGAACTCCCGGGACGGCGGCGACTCGATGCGCGGTCCCGCGAGGCGCGCGTAGACCCACCCCGCCAACGACGCGATCAGGGTGACGATGCCCCCGTACAGGATGACCCGGCCGATGTCGGCGCCGACGAGGGCGACGGCGGCCAGCGGCCCCGGCGTCGGGGGGACCATGGCGTGGGTAAGTTGCATCGCCCCCACGAGGCCCGTCGCCATCACGCTCATGTTCAGGCCGCTGTTGAGGGCGGCGGAGTGGACCAGCGGGTTGAGGATGAGATAGCCGACGTCGGAGAAGATGGCGAGACCGATGACGAATCCGCTCAGCGTGAGGGCCAGCGGCATCCGGGTCTCGCCGACCCACCGGATCATCGAGGCCGTGATCCGTTCGATGCCCCCGGTATGCTTGAGGGCCTCGGCGAGAATCGACCCGAGCACGATCACCACCGCGATCCCCTGGATGGTCCGGCCGAATCCCTGCTCGAAGGCGTCGATGAACGCCTGGCGGTCGAGGCCCGGAATCAGCGCGAAGAGCACGATCGGCAAGAGCAGCGCGATGAAGACGTGCCAGTTGAAGCGTGTGATCAGCAGGAAGAGCAGCGCGACCACGGCGACGAGACCGGCAAGGGCGATGAACGCGCTTTCGGTAATCATGATGTATGGCCCGCCGGGACATCGGGGCTCAGCTCACCGCGCGACCGGCCCGGAGGGAGCTGCGCCGTTCTGCCGGGGCAGACGCCTGCCCCGGAACCGTGGCCCGATCCTATATCAGTCGGCCGGCGCGTTTCCGCAGATGGAATGCGCGATCGGGAGCGGGGACGCCCCGTCCCGCGGCGAGGGCTCTCGGAGACCGGCCGCGCGCGGGCGGTCTCCGAGAGAGAGCCCGCTGGGAGAGGCGGCGCGCGAAAAGACCGGCCGCGCGCGGCCGGCGGCGCCCGTTCCGCAATCTGTCTCGACAGGTCGGTTCGAGACCGGCATGCGCGGCCGGCGGGACCGCGGGCCGGTATGACGGAGATGGAACCCGAGCATGATCGTGATGAAGTTCGGCGGCAGCTCGCTCGCGACCAGCGACGCGTTGACCCGGGTCGCCGGTTTGATCGCGGCCCGCGTGCGGCGGGCGCCGGTGGTCGTCGTGTCGGCGATGGGTCGGACCACGGACCGCCTGGTGGACGCCGTCGATCTCGCGGCCCGCGGCGAGCCGGCGGCCGCCCGGCGGCGCGTCGCGGCTCTTCGCGACGACCTGCTGGCGGCCGCGGCGCCGGTCCTCGCCGACGTGGCGGGTCTCGAGGGTCTGCTTGACGCGCACTGCGACGAGCTCGATCGGGCGCTGGCCGAACTGGCCGCGGGGGACGAGCGGGCCCGCCCGCGGTTGACCGACGCGGCGCTCTCGCACGGGGAACGCATCTCCAGCCGGGTGATGACGCGGCTGCTCCGCCAGCACGGGCTCGACGCGGCGTACGTGGATGCGCGCGACGTGCTGGTGACCGACGACCGGTTCACCGAAGCGGCGCCGCTGTTCGGGCCGACGAACGAGCGGATTGGACGCCTGGTCCGGCCGCACGGGGCAGCCGGGCGCGTCGTGGTGATGGGCGGGTTCATCGCGCGGACGGCGGACGGGCGGCCGTCGACCCTGGGCCGCGGCGGCTCCGATTTCAGCGCTTCCATCGTGGGCGCGGGGATCGGGGCCGAGGAGATTCAGATCTGGACCGACGTCGACGGCGTCATGACCGCGGACCCCTCGCTGGTCCCCGACGCGCAGCCCCTGCCGCGGCTGTCGTTCGCCGAGGCGTCGGAGCTGGCCTACTTCGGCGGCCGGGTGCTGCATCCCCGCACCGTGCTGCCCGCCGTCGAAGGGGACATCCCGGTGCGGGTGCTGAACTCGCGGAAGCCGGAGGTCGAAGGCACCCTGATCGTCGCGGCGTGCCCGCCGTCGGGGCTGACCGTCAAGTCGATCGCGCACAAGGAGGGCATCACCGTCATCGACGTCCGGTCGACGCGCATGCTGATGGCGCACGGCTTTCTCGCCGCGATCTTCGAGGTCTTCGACCGCCTGCAGACCGCCGTCGACGTCGTGTCGACGTCGGAGGTCGCGGTGTCGCTGACCATCGACCGCACGGACCGGCTGGCGGACCTCCTGGCCGCGCTGCGGCGCATCGCCGAGGTCCGGCACACCGGAGGCCAGGCCATCGTCTGTCTCGTCGGCGAGGCGATTCGGGACACCCCCGGGGTCGCCGCGACCCTCTTCTCGGCGTTGCCGGAGATCAACGTCCGCATGGTGTCGCAGGGCAGCGCCCGCAACAACGTCAGCCTCGTCATCGACGAACGGGACGTGCCCGCCGCCGTCCGCGCCCTGCACGCCGCGTTCTTCGACGCGCCGGCGGCGGAGAGCGCGTGAACGAGCGGGTTCCGGGAAAGCGGGGTCCCGGCGGTCCGTGTCACGTTGCGTCGGCACCGGCCGCAGTGACGGCGTTGCCTGCCGTTCCGCCCGCCGCCCAACCCTGCCGCCGGGGAGTCCGCCCCGTATTCCGCAGACTCCTACCGCCAGTCGTCGATGACGAAGAGGCCGGCGCGATGATAGCCCGGCTCGTGCGGGCGATGCATGCAGACGCCCTGGATGACGGTGCGGAAGCCGGCCGCGCGCAGGGCGCGGTAGGCCTCGACGCGGGCCAGGCTGACCCCGGCATCAAGGTGGGCGAGACCGCGCGATGCGGCCAGGGACAGGCAGTCGGCCAGCAGCCGCTCGAAGCGCGCGGCCGATCCGGGGCCGGGGCGTACCGCGCCGAACTTCACGTAGCAGCGTCCGGCGCCGGCCTCGGAGCCGGCGCCGCAGTGGCAGATCGCGAAACCGTCCGGCCGGCCGGGGTCGCCCTGCAACACCGTGTCGCCCAGCGACTGGGCGGCGGCGGCCTGTACCTCGCGCTCGAGATCCAGTCCGTCGTGGAGCAGGGCGGTCAGGTCCCGGCAGGCGTCGAGCACGGCCGGCCGGTCGGCGGGCGCGACCCCCGAGTACCGCCGCCCGGCGGCGCGCGCCGGGGCCTCGGACACCGGCCTGGACATGACCGCGGTGAGATAGCGGGGCCAGAACCCGAACTTCTGGTACAGCCCCACATGCTTCGGGCTGTGGGGGAAGGTGAACAGCCCCGCGTGGGTGACGTTCCAGGCGGTGAACAGGCCGAGCGTCGGTTCGAGCAGGCGCGAGGCCACGCCGCGGTCCCAACGGTCCGGGGCGACCGTCAGCGGACCGAAGTAGCCGACGCTGCCCCATCGGGTCGCGAGGTTCGAGCCGACGACCTCGCCGTCGATGACGGCGGCCAGCGCCGCCGACGGATCCGCCCGCCATCGCGACTGCACGTAGTTGCGGTCCGCCATGAAACGGGCGGGGTCGGCGGCGCCGAGAAACGCGCCGAACGCCTGCCGCATGATGCGGGTGGCGGCCGGCAAATCCGGCTCGCGGAGCGCCCGCACGTGGATCGCCGGTCTGCCGGTCCGCGGCCCGTCCGTCATCGCCGGCCTCCTTCCGCCCGGTGGGTTCCGGGTCCCACGATGGTTGTTCATCCGGCGGCGCCGGACCCGCGCGGTGTGAAATCACCGCGCGGCGTGGTGATGGGGCGCCGGCACGGGCGGAGCGGAGCGCGCGGGGGGCTGCCGATCATCACTGAGTTCTCTGTAGAATGGGATTAAGGATCGGCGCGGGAATAAACTCCCGGTTTCGCGGCGCAGTTCGCTTCGGCCGCATCCATGCCGCGCATCCGAAGGAAGTTGTCCTTGCGCGGACCCCAAGTTGCGGTCCATCGTGAAAACCCTGCGCGGCGCCGGTCGAATGCGGAGCCTCTTGCCGCGCCGGACCATGATGACACCGCGGCCGTCCCAACCGGCGTACGCGTGACCCATGACCCAGACCAGCCTCCTCCGGCGCATGGCCGATTTCGATCTGACCGACACCCAGCGGCAGGTGCGGGCGGCGGTCCGCGAATTCGCAGAACGCGAGATCCTGCCCACCGTCGAGCGGAACGAGAGGGACGGGCGCTATCCACGGGAGTTGATCGCCCGCCTGGCCCCGTTGGGCTACCTCGCGCCGCTCATTCCCGAAGAGTACGGCGGCTCGTTCAGCGACGTGGTGACCTACGGCATCGTCTGCGAAGAGCTGGCGCGTGTCGACTGGGTGATCGCCTCGGCGGTGTCGGTCGCCAACTCGCTGGTCGGCAGCTCGATTCTGCGGTTCGGGACGCCGGCGCAGCGGCAGCGGTGGCTCCCGCCGCTGGCCGCCGGCGGGATCCTGGCGTCGGCCTGCCTCACCGAGCCCGGCGGGGGCACGGATCTGGCGTCCCTGCGCACGCGGGCCCGCGCCGCTGACGGCGGCTGGGTGCTGAGCGGCAGCAAGGTCTTCATCTCCCACGCGGCCGAGGCGGGGGTGTTTCTGGTGCCGGCGACCGTCGATCCCGGGCAGGGACATCGCGGGGTCACCCTGTTTCTCGTCGAGCCGTCGGCGCCGGGCATCGAGATCGCTCCGTTGCCGATGCGGACGCTGCAGCGCGACAACATCGCGGAGGTCCACTTCTCGGAGGTCCGGGTGGGCGGCGAAGCGCTCCTGGGCGAGCCGGGCCGCGGGTTCCCGATTCTCGGCGCCGCTCTCGACACCGGGCGATTCTCGGTGGCGGCCCGGTGCGTCGGGCAGGCGCAGCGCGCCATCGATCTGACGTTGCCCTATGCCCGCGATCGGCGGGCGTTCGGACAGGCGATCGGGGAGTTCCAGATGGTGCAGCAGAAGATCGCCGACATGATCTGCCGAACCGAGGCGGCGCGCGGGCTGGTCTACCGGCTCGGCCGGATGAAGGACGCAGGGCTGGATCGGTGCTCGATGGAAGCGTCGATGGCCAAGCTCACCGCGAGCGAGGCCGCCACACAGAACGCGCTCGACGCCATCCAGATCTTCGGGGGCTACGGATTCTCGGCGGAGTACGAGGTCGGCCGGCTGCTGCTCGAGGCGAAGACCCTCGAGGTGGGCGAGGGGACCAGCGAGCTTCATCGCAAGTTGATTGCCGAGTTCAGTCTCGGACTGCGCTGACGTGCGGGCCGGTGGGCCGGCGGGTTGGGTCGCCGCGCTTCCCCGAGGCCGATCGAGGTGTTCCCGCGAATATCCGCCCCCGGGATGCGTATGGGTCATCAACAATGCGACACGAGGAGGCAGCAGCGGCTCGGCCGCTCCCACGGACGCCCGCCCGGGCGGTCCGCGTGGTGCGGCTGTTCCTCCTGACCGTCGCCGCGATACTCGGGTTGGCGGCGGCGGTGGTGCTGCTCGGGCCCGTCTTGGTCAGGCAGGTCGTCCGACTGTTGAACTTCTCGGTGCAGGGATTCGTCTGGATCGTTGGCGGGCTCGAGCAGGGGCTCGATGCCGGGAGCTTGGTGGCCGAGATCGCGCGCGCGATCGGCGCGAGCCTGACCACCCCGGAGTTCGGGGGGGGAATCGTCTTCATCGAGATCGTCGGGGTCGCGGCGCTCTACGCGTTGCATCGGTTGCTGTCGAACGACAGAGGGACGGGGCGATGATCACGGGTACCGTCGGACAGGGCGCACGGCCGCTCGCCTCACGGGTTCTGACCCTCGGCGTGCTGACGGTGGGAGCGCCGCTGTTCGCGCAGCCTCCCGGGCCGGAGGGATTGCGGGACGAGGTCGACGCCCAGTACCGGGTGACCGAGACCAGCGGCGGAATCGGGCTCCTGCCGCGCAACGACGATCGGGGCGTCGCGTTGATCGAGCTCCGGGGCGAGGCGGTCTACGTGGATGGCGAAGGCCCGTTGAGCGTGCAGCGGCTCACTGACGAGTTCGGTGCGGATGCCGCCCCGCTGCTCCGGTTGCGGCTTCTCGACGTTCCGGTGCAGCGATCCGTTCTGGGGTTGCCGTTGCGCACCGGGGACACCGCGGCCGGGGATACCGCGCCCGGCGTCGCCGCGGCGGTCGACACGGCGGACGCCGGGACCGCTGCCGACGGGGCGGCGGCCGATGCTGCGGTTGCCGATACCGCCGTGGCCGAGGAAGCTGCCAACGCTCCGCCCCCCCCCGCGGCGCCGGCCGTCGCTGAAGCGCCGCCCCTCCCCCCCGCGGCGCCGGCCGTCGCTGAAGCGCCGCCCCTCCCCCCCGCGGTACCGGATTCGGAGCCGCAGCGCCGCACGGTGCGTCGCAACATCGTGCGGTTCGGCGGCGACGTGCACGTCCCCGTCGATGAACGGCTGGTCGGCGACGTGGTCCTCATCGGCGGCCGCCTCCGCGTGGACGGTGAGGTCACTCGAGAGGTCACGGTGATCGGCGGGTCGGCGGAGTTCGGACCCGAGGCGGTGGCCCGACGCGAGGTCACGATTGTCGGCGGCGGCGTGACGCGGCATCCCGGCGCCCGTTTCGATCGCGGCCTGAACGAAGTGAGCTTCAACGGCTTCGATTTCGACCTGAGCGGTCTAAGCGGCCGGCGGTTCCGCTGGCTGCGCCCGCCGACGCCGATGCTGTACCGCTCGAGCGATTTGATGGGGACGTTCATCCGGTTCGCGTTTCTCGGCCTGCTGGGGTCGGTGGTGCTGCTGGTCGCGTCCGGCAGCACGCGCCGCGTGGCGGAGCGGGTGACCCGCGAGCCGGTCAAGGCCGGCATGGTCGGCTTTCTCGCCCAGCTTCTGTTTCTACCCCTGCTGATCATCGGCACGGTGGTTCTCGTCGTCACCCTCATCGGGATTCCGCTGCTGGCGCTGGTGCCGGTGGTCTGCGTGGCGGCCCTGGTGGTTCTCGTGCTTGGATTCACCGGCGCCGTCCAGTTGGTCAGCCGCGTGTTGGCCCGGGGCGAGCGGTCCGATTTCGTGTTGTTCTGGGTCGGTCTGGTGCTGTTGATGACCCCCGCGCTGTTCGGCGACGCGCTGGGTCTGATAGGGGGGCCGTTTCGCCTGTTCGCGGTGATTCTGGGGGTGACCGGATTCGTCGTCGAGTACCTGGCCTGGACCGCCGGTTCCGGCGCCGTCATTCTGAACTGGTTCGGCGGCGTGGCGGCTCCCGCCGGAGGCGGGTCGATTCCGCCTCCGGTTCAGCCTCAAGCGCCGCCGGCGTCCCTGCCCCCGGCCGGGGAGCCGGACTGACCCCGGCTGCGGGCGACCCTGACCGCCCGGGAGCTCCGGGGCAAGAGAACCGCCGCATTCGATCGGCGACAGATCCCGCGTGGATCCGCGCTACCCGCGCCCCAAGCAGTCCGTGGCAGAAGTTGTGCCGCCTCCGGCCGGGGCCGTATTCGGCCTAATCACTAACGCTGGCCATCCTCGCCGTAGAAGGGCGCGGATTCCTGGAGGGTTGGTTGGGCGGCAATCGGAGCCGCAGGCGGCGATTTCCGGGCTGGGAGTCTGCGCCGCAGGAAATCAGCTACCACATATAGTGGAGTTGAAGGTCTGCAACTACTATATACAGCGTCTAATCGTGCCTAATCGTTCCACGGCGCAGACTCCCAGTGCATCGCCACGACTAAAAATCAGGGTCTCCAGGATACTCACCGCGAACCGCAAGGGTCCTATGCAGAAGAAAATACGTCGTTCGACTCAAGTCCGTCTATCCGAAAATTATGACGTGACGGACCACTAGCCGGGCCGGCAACCGGGGGGGGGCGGCGCCTCCACCCGCACGGTCCGCAGGAAGGTGCTGAACGACGCGTCCCAGCGGGCGATGGTGCGGGCCGGCCCCGTCAGCTTGAAGAAATAGGGACCGAGCGGGGTCTCCACCACCGCGGCGAGCAGCCGGAAATCCGGTTTGTCGAGGCGTTCGGCCGCACCCGGGCGCACCGCCGCCACGTACGTGCCCGGCACGTCCAACAGGGTGACGTCGAGCCCGTCGGCGTCGAACGCGGTCGTCGACGCGACCGCGAACGAGGAGCGGCCGTCCGGCTGCTCCATCTGTCCGATCCACCGCTGCAGATTGGCGTCGACCGTACCGCCGCTTCCGCCGAAGTAGAACACCACCAGTTCGCCGTCCTCCGGGTCGCCGGGGACCTTGGGCAGCCGGAACTGCGTGACCCGCATCGCCGAGGGGGCGGGCTCTTCGATCCAGTCTCCCGGCGGGTCGTAGCGCAACACGGACTGGCCCGCCGCCGATCCGACCAGGACGTTGGCGGCGACCACGACCATCACGAGGCGAACCGGCAAGGTACGAAGCATGGCTCGATCGTACCATGGAGTTGACCGCGGTATGATCCGTTCGATGATGGCGACCACCCGGCATCATGTCCGGACCACCGGTCAGGGGGACGCGCACGACATCACCGCCCTCGTGGCCCGGGTGGTGTCCGAGTCCGGCCTGTCGAGCGGCCTGGCGACGACCAGTGTAATCGGGTCGACGGCGGTGGTGACCACCATCGAGTTCGAACCGGGGGCGGTCGCCGACCTGAACCAGGTCCTCGACCGGCTCGTGCCGCGGGACGGCCGCTATGCGCACCACGCGCGCTGGGGGGACGACAACGGCTCCAGTCACGTCCGGGCGGCGCTGATGGGACCCTCCCTCACGGTTCCGTTCGAGCGCCGGGAGCTGATCCTGGGGACTTGGCAACAGATCGTGCTGCTCGAATGCGATACCCGCCCGCGGCGGCGTCCTTTCGTCGTCCAGCTCATGGGCGAGTAGGCCCGGTCGCCCGCGGCCGTTCGGCGCCCGCACCCGAAGTCATCATGATGCTCGACTGGACCCGGCAGACGCTCGACAACGGCCTCGACGTCATCGTGCACGAAGACCACCGCTGTCCGATCGCGGCCGTGAACCTTTGGTATCACGTCGGTTCCCGGAACGAGTCTCCCGGTCGGACCGGCCTCGCCCACCTGTTCGAGCATCTGATGTTCGAGGGATCGCTCCACCACGACCGCAACTACTTCACGCCGTTGCAGCAGGCCGGCGCGGCCGTCAACGGGTCGACGAACTGCGACCGCACCAACTATTGGGAGGTCCTGCCCGCGAACGCCCTCGATCTCGCCCTGTGGCTGGAGTCCGACCGCATGGGCTACCTGCTGCCGGCGCTGACCGCGGCGAAGTTCGAGAACCAGCGCGACGTGGTCCTGAACGAGCGCCGGCAACAGTACGAGAACCGGCCCTACGGACTCGCCCTGATCGCCCTGATGTCCGCCCTGTTCCCCCCGGATCACCCGTATCACTGGACCACCATCGGGGAGACCGCGGATATCCGGACGGCCACCCTCGAGGACGCCCACGCGTTCTTTCGCGCCTGGTACCGCCCGGGCAACGCCTCGCTGACGGTGGCCGGCGATGTGGAGACGGAGCGGACGATGGACGCGGTGCGGCGCCATTTCGAGGAGATTCCCGCCGGGCCGGCCGTCCCCCCCGCGGAGCCCCGGGAGGGAGCGGCGTCTCCGGCCGGCGGCGTGGAGACGGAACGGCGTCTCCGGCTCGAGGACCGCGTGGAGTTGCCGCGGCTGTACCTGGCGTGGCGGACACCGGCGCTGTTCGGCGAAGGCGATGCCGGGATGGACCTGCTGGCCCATGTCCTGGCCGGCGGGAAGACCTCGCGGCTGTACCGGGCGCTGGTGCGCGACCGCCGCATCGCCACCGACGTCAGCGCCGCGCAGAACTCGCGGGAGCGGGCCGGCTGGTTCTGCATCACCGCGACCGCGGCGCCCGGTCACGGGCTGCCCGAGGTCGACGAGGCGATCAGCGGCCAGCTCGCGGCGCTCGCCGCCGATGGCCCCGGGGCGGACGAGCTCGAGCGCGGCCTGGCCCAGGTGGAGGCGCAGTTCGTATACGGTCTCCAGACGGTGGGCGGATTCAGCGGCCGGTCCGATCAGTTGAACGCCTACAACGTCTTCACCGGGGATCCCGGGTTCCTGGCCCGCGACCGGGCCCGCTATCGCGAGACCGGGGTGGACCAGGTGCGGTACCTTGCGCGGCGTCTCACGCCGGGCCGCCGGGTGGCGTTGAGCATAGTACCGGCGGGCGACCCCCGCCGCGCCCTGGCGGGGTCGGCGCCTGCGGGGGTGTCCTGATGGCGGTGGACCGCAGCCGCCTGCCCGCGCCCGGCGCGGCTCAGGCGGTGCGTTTCCCCGCCGTGGGCGCGCATCGCCTGACCTCCGGCATGGTCCTCCGCGCCGGCCGGCATCCGGGGCCGCCGGTGGTCCACTGGCTGCTGCTGTGGCCGGCCGGGACGGCCTCGGATCCGGCGGCGCAGCCGGGCTTGGCCGCGCTCACCGCGGACCTCCTCGACGAAGGCACCCGGACGCGGTCGTCCCTGGATCTGCATGCCGCCGTCGACCGCATCGGCGGGCGGCTCGGCGCGCAGGTCGGCGCGGACGCGACGATGGTGTCCCTCACGACCCTCGAGCGGCATGCCGCCGAGGGGCTGGCGCTGCTGTTCGAGATCGTGACGGAACCGCGCTTCGCCGCCGCCGACTTCGATCGCGTGCGGGAGCTCCGGCGCAGCCGGGTGCGCCAGATGCGCATGGTTCCCGCCGCCGTCGCGGAGCGGGTCTATCTGGAGACCCTGTATCCCGGACACCCTTACGGGCATCTCGGCATCGGCACCGACGCGGCGCTGGCCCAACTGACCATCGACGACGTCCGGCGTTTCCACCGCGCGCAGTATCGGCTCGGCGCCGCGACGTTGATTGCCACGGGGCCGTTCTCGGAGGCCGCGGTCGGGGACATGGCCGAGCGGGCCCTGGGCGGGCTGCCGGCGCTGGAGACGGACGCGCCGGCGCCGGATGTCCGGCCCGACGCGGGCGCGCCGGGACCGCCGCCCGCCCGGCTGGTGCTCGTCGACCGCCCCGGCGCGGTGCAGTCGGAGCTGCGGATCGGCCACGTGGCGGCGGCCCGACGGACCCCCGCGTATCCTGCCCTGCAGGTGCTCAACATGGTGTTGGGCGGCCAGTTCGTCAGTCGTCTCAACCGGAGCCTGCGCGAGGAGAAGGGGTACACCTACGGGGTGCGGACGGCGTTCCAATATCGGCGCGCGCCCGGTCCGTTCGTGATGCAGGGCAGCGTGCAGGCGGATGCCACCGTCGAAACGATCCGGGAGGTGATCGAGGAGATGGCGGCGATCGGCGGGGACCGGCCGGTGACGCGGCCGGAGCTCGACCTCGCGCGGTCCGCCCTGACGCGCGGATTCGCCCGGAGTTTCGAGACCGCGGGGCAGGTGGCGCGGGGGGTGGCCCAGGTCGTGCAGTACGATCTGCCGGCCGACGAGTACGATCGCTTCGTGCCCGCGGTGACCGCGGTCGACGCGCCGGCGGTGACCGCCGCCGCCGCGCGCTACCTCCAGGCCGACCGCGCCGTCGTCGTGGTCGTCGGACCCGCGGCGCAGATCGCGCCGGGGCTTGATGCGCTGCCGCTCGGGAGTGCGCAGCGCGTGGACGATCAGGAGTCCGCGGCGTAGGTTCACGCTTGGGGGGGCGGTCGCGCGGGAAGCGGCGCCGCGGGGCGGCGGTGTCCGAGCCAAGGAATCCGCGGCGCAGAACGGTGCGGATTCCTGCAGGTTTGGTGGGGGCGGGCAGCGGCGCCGCGGGGCGGCGGTGTCGGGGCCGGCTGTCTGCCGGGAGAATGCCGGGATGAAGGCTGTCCGCTTCCACGAACACGGCGGGCTCGACGTGCTGCGGTGCGAGGAGGTTCCGGATCCGGAGCCCGCGCCCGGCGAGGTGCTGGTCCGCGTGCGCGCCTGCGCGCTCAACCATCTCGATCTGTGGCAGCGCCGCGGCATTCCCGGGGTGCGGTTACCGCACTGTCCCGGCACCGACGTCGCCGGCGAAGTCGTGCGCGGCGAGGCCCACGGGGTCGGCGAGGGGGTGCGGGTCCTGCTGCAGCCGGGCATCAGTTGCGGGAGATGCGTCGCCTGTCTCAATGGTCAGGACAATCTGTGCCGGAGCTTCGGCCTGATCGGGCACCAGTCGGAAGGCGGCTATGCCGAGCTGGTCACGGTCCCGGTCGAGAACGTGGTCCCGATCCCGGACGGGATCGGTTTCGTCGAGGCGGCGGCGTTCCCCCTGACCTTCCTGTCGGCGTGGCACATGCTGGTCACCCGCGCGCAATTGCGGCCGGGAGAGACGGTGCTCATTCTCGCCGCCGGCAGCGGCGTCGGGCAGGCGGCGATCCAGGTGGCGCGCGCCCAGGGCGCCCGCATCATCGTGACCGCCGGGTCGGCCGAGAAGCTCGAGCGGGCCAAGGCGCTCGGGGCGGACGAAGGCATCGACCACTACCAGCAGGACATCGCCCGGGAGGTGCGGCGGTTCACCGACCGCCGCGGCGTGGACGTGGTGCTCGAGCACGTCGGACAGGCGACCTGGGAGCAGTCGACCAAGAGTCTGCGGCGGGGGGGGCGGCTGGTCACCTGCGGCGCCACCACCGGCCCCGTCGGGTCGCTCGACATCCGGCATCTGTTCACGCGGCAGATCTCGCTGATGGGATGCTACGTCGGATCGAAGGGGGAGCTGCTCCGGGCGGCCGAGCTGTTCTTCGAGGGCCGATTCGAGCCCGTCGTCGACCGGACCTACCCGCTGGAGGAGGCCGCCGAGGCCCAGCGCCGGGTGGAGGACCGGGCGCAGTTCGGAAAGGTCGTCCTGCTGCCCTGAACCGATGTCCGGTAAACCGATTCCCTTGGTCTTCCGTCCAAAGGGATCGGATGTCCGGGAGTTCGGCCATGCGGAGTCTCACCCGGATCAGCGTCAGCATCATCGGCGTCGTGGGAGTCCTGGCGGTGACGGTGGCCGCGGCCACGATCTGGCTGTTGCTGACCGATCCGGTGACGGTGGCCGATGCCGTCAACGAGCAGGACGTCACCCCGCTGGTCCGCGAGCTGGCCGCGGTCATCTACGAGGCCATCCAGCGCCTCATCGGTTATCTCTGACCCCGCAAGCAAGACCCCCGGGCCGCTGTTCGCAGGAGCCCCGGCGGGGTTCCTGCCGCGCCGGCCGCCGACGGGCTCCATCGTCGCGCTTGGTTGCGCGGGCGCTTTGCCGGCCCGCCGGAGTCCGCGCCGGTCCGGGGGCGACGCGGGGTCCGCCGGTTGCTACAGGTTGCGCCGCAGGAACTGGATCAGGACATAGCCGTCGAGCCACTTGAACGGCGTCTCGCCGGTCGTGTAGTGTCCGCACGGCAGGGCGAACACCCGCGGGTGGAGACGGCGCCGCTCGCATTCCGCGACGAACCGGCGTGACAGGTGGACCGGGAACGACAGATCGTACCGCGCGTACACGAGGAGCACCCGGGTCCCCCGCAGCCGGTCGATGTAGGGGTACGGACTGATCGGGAGCCACAGTCGGCGAAGCCGGTCGAGGTCGATGGCCCCGTCGAGGCCGGCGCGCACGTGCGCGGTGGACAGGCCGTCCCAGACGACGTCGGCGAAGTACGGCGAGACGTGGTTGAGGGCCGCGGCGGTGACCCGCGGCTCGTGCGCGGCGGTGAGCGAGGCCAGACACGACCCGAGGCTGGTGCCGAGAATGCCGATGCGGTCGTGGCCTTGGGCGTCCAGCCACGCGATAGCCCGCCGGGCGTCGAGGACCGCCTGCCGATTCACCTGCAGCGTCCGGCCGATGTTGGCGCTGACGATATAGTCGGCCCGTTCGAGCTCCGGCGGCATGCGGGCATCGTGGTACGGCAGGCTCAGGCGCAGGGCGCTGATCCCCACCCGCGCGAGAAAGCGGCACAGGCCGGCGTGCGCGTCCGTATCCGCGTTCCACTGCGGCAGGACCAGCACCGCCCGGCGCCGGTCCCCCGATTCGGCCGGGAAGTATCGGGCATGCACGGTGTTGTTGGCGGCATGCGGCGTCTCGATCTGGCTCGGAAAGGTCAGCCGCCCGTCTCTCAGGACGTAGTCCGGACCGGGCGCCGATGCGAACCAGCCCGGGTCGGCGAGGGCGGCCGCCGCCCCCTGCTCCATGCGCTGCGCCGGGTCGGCGGACGAATCGCCCCGGTGATCCATCCAGTCGAGTCCCCACTCGAAGGGACGCACGACGCGATTCGTGGTGGCGGCGGCGAGCCGGCGTTCCCAGGCATGAAAGAATCTCCCGATCACCCGTGTAGTATGACCGCGGACCGTCGAACCAAGGAGTGGCGATGAGCGCAAGGAACGTCGGCGTGCACGAGGCCCGACGCCTCCAGACCGAGGAACAGTATTCCTACATCGACGTCCGGTCGATTCCCGAGTTCGAGAACGGGCATCCCGAGGGGGCCTCGAGCGTGCCGCTGCTGCATCTGAACGAGCAGACCCGGCAGATGCAGCCGAACCCCGATTTCCTCGCCGTCATGCAGGCGCATTTCCCCCCCGGCGCCAAGCTGCTGATCGGCTGCCAGATGGGGGGGCGCTCGGCCCGCGCGGCGCAGCTGCTGGCCGGTGCCGGCTACGAGACGGCGGTCAACGTCGACGGCGGGTTCGGCGGGCGCCGGGACCCCGCCACCGGCCAAGTGATCGCGGAGGGATGGGCGCCGGCGGGGCTGCCGGTGGAGACCGGAGACGCGGACGACCGGGGCTACGAGGCTCTCCGGCGGCAGGCCGTCGAGGGGGGCGGGCCGGCCTAGTGTTTTGTCACTGGGAACTCACCTCGAACCCAGGAGAGTTTCCCCATGCAAGGAGGGAACGCATCATTCGACTCAAGTCCGTCTATCCGAATATTATGACGTGACAAGCCGCGGCGGCCCGTGGCGAACCCCGCGTCGCACCGAGAGCGGCGGGGCGGGATGCATCGCCGCTCGAATGCAGCGGGACTTTCGCCACGGGCATTGCCCGGGCGGCGATTTCCGGCTGGGAGCGCCGCTCAGTCGGACAACACCGCCTCGCACGCCTCCGCCACGTCCAGGAGGTGGTCGGTGCGGTTCCGCAATCCGACGAGCTGCAGGCCGCACGGCAGTCCGCCGCAGGTCAGCCCGCAGGGTATCGAGATGGCCGGGTGTCCGGTGGCGTTGAAGAGCTGGGTCAGCCGGAGCATGAGCGGTCGCAGAGGTGCCGACCGGCCGTCGATCTCGACGGCGTCCGCGCCCAGCCGCGGCGCCGGCAGCGCCAGGGCCGGCAGCACGAGGGCGTCGCAGCCCGTCAATGCGGCGTCGACGGCGGCGGCGAGCACCGCCCGCCCGCGTTGGGCGCGCACGTAGTCTTCGCCCAGCACGTACCGCCCGAGCTCCAGCCGCAACCGCACATCGGTGGAGTAGCTGCCCGCATGGTGTTCGAGGCCGTGCGCGTGGGCGGCGGCGGCCTCCGCCAGGACCAGATGCAGACAGACCGCGGGGGTGTCCTCGGCGTGGCGGATGGGGGTGTCGCGCAGGTCCCACCCGGCGTCGCGCAGGCGTTCCATGGCCCGGTCGAAGGTCTCCCGCACCGCCGGATCGAGCTCGTCCAGGAAGAACGGGCGCGGGCAGCCGAGCCGCCGCGTCACCGGGTCGCACGCGGCGGGGCGGACCGGGGCAGGCGGCCGCAGGGCGTGGAGGACCAGCCGGGCGTCGGCCACGCAGCGCGCGAGCGGTCCCACGTGATCGAGACTCGGCGCGAGGGGGACGACGCCGTCGCACGACACCTCTCCGAACGTCGGCTTCAACCCCACCAGGCCGCAGGCGGCGGCGGGAATCCGGATGGACCCGCCGGTATCGGTGCCGATCGAGGTCCAGGCCATGCCGGCGGCCACCGAGACCGCCGACCCGCTGCTCGACCCGCCCGGCGACCGGCCCGGGTCGAGGGGATGGAGGGTGGGGCCGAAGGCCGAGTCCTCTCCGGTGGTGCCGAAGGCGAACTCGTGCAGGTTGCACTTGCCGATGAGGATGGCGCCGGCCGCCCGCAGCCGTCCCACCGCCGCCGCGTCGGCGGCCGGCGGCGGGCCGGCCGGCACCCGCGAGGCGGCGGTGGTCGGAATGCCCGCGACGTCGATGAGGTCCTTGACGGAGACGGGCACGCCGTGCAGCGGACCCCGGTACCGGCCCGACGCGATCTCCCGGGCCGCCGTGTCGGCCTGGGCCGCGGCCTCGGCGTCGAGCACGGTGGTGAAGGCGTTGAGGGTCCGTTCGCGGGCCCGGATGCGATCGAGGGCGGCGTCGACGACCTTGCGCACCGGGACCGCGCCGGTGCTGATGGCGGTCGCGATCCGGTGCAACGGCTGATCGCACCAGGACGTGTTCACGGCTCTTCCGGAGCGCGCGGGGTGCGGTTCGGCGGCACCGCTTCCCGGTGCCAGGCCGCGTCGCGCAGGTGGCGGGTGGCCGCGGCCAGCGCCGCAAGGTGCGGTATCAGGCCGGGCCGCCGCCGCCCGGCGTCCTCCGCGGCGTCGCGCAACCATTGTTCGAGGGTCATGGCAGGGGACCCGTCCCGTCGGCGCGCGGCTCGGCCGGCCGTCTCCCGGCGGCGCGTCATCGGGGTTTGACCGACACCGCGATGCCGTTCCGCAGCGGGAGGAAGCTCGTCACGAGACGGGAATCCGCCGCGAGCCGCCGGTTGTAGGCGGCGAGCGCGTCCCCGTCGCCGCCCGGCCGGCGCGGCGATTCCTCGCGTCCGGGCACCACGGCGCCCGCCCCGAGCACGTTTTCGGTAATCAGCACCCCGCCCGGCCGGAGCAGGGCCACCAGCCGGTCGAGCAGCGCCCCGTACTGCCGTTTGTCGCCGGCGTTGAAGATGACGTCGAAGGGACCGGCCACCTTGTGCACCATGCGGGCGGCGTCGCCGACGATGACGTGCGCCCGGTCGCCGAGCCCCGCCGCCTCCAGATGGGTCCGCGCCATCGCGGCGCGGCGGGGATCGATCTCCATCGAGATGAGTCCGCCGTCCTCGGGCAGGGAGCGGGCGAGCCACAGGGCGGAGTAGCCGTTGGCGGCGCCGATTTCGAGCACCCGGCGGGCGCGGCTGGCCAGGACCACCGTTTCGAGGAACCGCCCGACGGTGCGGTCGACGATCGGCAGGCGTTCCGCGAGCCCCTCCGCCGCGGCGCGGGCCAGCAACGGATCTTCCGGCGTCAGCGACGCCAGGTAGTCTTCGATCTCCAGAGCGGCGATCATGGAATCAGGCCATTATACGGAGCCGCGGGGACGATTGCGGGGAGGTCGGGGAGCGGTCAGATCATCGCCTCGTCGTGCACCGCTTCCCCGCGGTCGAACCGGTCGGGTGCGAAGCAGCTCACGTCGACGGTCTCGGTCCGGCCCAGACGGATCATCTCGGACAGGACCTTGCCGATGGCGGGGGCGATCATCAGGCCGTGGCCGCTGAACCCGTTGGCGAGAACGAGGCCGGGGGCGGCGGGGTGCTCTCCGAGCACCGGGTTGTGGTCGGGAGTCATGGCGTAGAGACCGGCCCACCCTTCGATCACCTCGATGGGGGCCAGCCGGGGCATCCGCGCCTCGAGCGGCGGCCGGAAGTCCGATTCCCAGCGGTGGTGGTCGCAGGCGAAGTTCTCGCCGGGGGGCTCGTCGAGCCTCGTGCGGGCGACGACCAGCCGGTCGGGCCCCGGCCGGTTCCCGGTGTCGTCGTGCCGCCAGTGCACGCCGCTGGGGTCGACGACCATCGGGAGCCGGTAGGACAGCCGCACCGGCAGGGCGCACCGGAACAAGTGCTGGCGCACCGGCTGGACGGGGAGGTCGAGGCCGGCCAGCGCCGCGAGCCGGCTGGCGAACGGTCCGGCCGCGTTGACGACGGTGTCGGCCGCCATCCGTTCGCCGTCGTCGAGGACGACGCCGGCGACGCGGCCCGCCTGCCGCACGACGTCGACGACCTCCGCGGCGACGTAACGGACGCCGGCGGCGCCGGCCGCGGCGCGGAACCCCGCGAGCACCTCGCGCGGCTCGCCGTAGCCGTCGTCGGGGCCGAAGACGCCGAACCGGATGTCGTCGAGCTCCAGATCGGGGGCCATCGCCCGGATCTCGCCGCACTCGATCCGCCGCACGCGTGCCCCGAGCCGGCGTTGCCGCTCGACCCGCGCCGAGAAGCGGTCCGCCGCCGCCCCGTCGACGAGAAAGAGGTAGCCGCGCTGCCGGAAGTCGGCGCGGGGGGTGTGCTCCGGCACCCGCATGGTCCGGTCGAACGCGGCGTAGAACCGCGTGCCGTACTGCGCGAGCCGGATGTTGACGGCCGAGCTGAACTGCTGGCGGATGCCTCCCATGGCGAGGAAGGACGAGGCGCGGGCGTAGGTGGCGTCGCGCTCGACGACCACCACGCGTCCCGGATAGCCGTCGCGGATCAGGTGGTACGCGATGCTCGACCCGATCACCCCGCCGCCCACGATCACGGTGCGTCCGGCCGGCGCCGTCACCGGCGTTTCTCCACGGGCGCGGCGCCGCGCGCCGCGGGCCGGCCGGCGCCGCGCCGCGCCGGATGCCGGTGCTCCAAGTGGGTCTTGAGGGCGAGAAGCGAGGCCTTCCAGCCGGTGGTGATGATTCGATAGTAGCGTTCCCAGCGCGGTCCCTCGTAGGAACCGCTCTGCCGGACCTGTAGGCGGGTGGCCGGGCCCACCACCGCGCAGCGCACGTCGAGGGCCATCGGACCGAAGGCGAGGGAGTCCGGCGGCAGCCAGTAGGCGCCGGCGAGCGAGAACGCCCGTCCTGGACGAAAGTCCATCACCGTGCCGTAGAACACGCCGCCGAGGGTGCCCAGCAGCTCGTCGCGGAACGGGGTGGCGCGCCATTCGACGGCGTACACCCCGAGGGGCCGGGGCGTGGTCACCGAACGGACGGTATCCCACCACTGCGGCAGCGCCGACGGGTCGAAGAACGCCCCGAGGACCGCGTCGGGCCGCGCCGTGATGAGAATCGTGTGTTCGAACGCCAGCGGCGGGGGGGGGGAGGCCATGATGGGAGCCGGTTCAGAGGGTACTCCATGCCCGGCCGGCTATCGATCGCTGGGTACTCATGTCAGTACGAGAGAAAGCGCCCGCGCACCCTCAGGAACGCGTCGAGGTCCGCCGCCCATTCATCGGCGATCGCGGCAAACGGCACGTCGTCGTCGAGGGACCGCCGCAGCGCGTCCGAGCCGGACAGGATGTCGATGGGCGGAATGACCGTCTCGTACTCGTAGGGCGGCTCGCGCCAGGCGAACCGGTCCGGGGCGAGCCGGCGGCAGACCTGCAGGAAGGCCACCGCGGTCAGGACCGGCCGGAACGCGGCGCGGTCGGTCACGTGGAGCTGGCAGCCGCCGCAGCTCTCGCCGGCATGCTTCTGGAAAGTGGGCTGGAACTCGGCGGGGCGGAACCATACCCCGGGCAGGTCGAGGTCGTTCAGGGCCGCGGCCAGCCCGTGCGCGTCGAGCCACGGCGCCCCCGCGATCTCGAACGGCCGGGTCGTGCCGCGGCCCTCCGACAGGTTGGTGCCCTCGAGCAGCACCATGCCGGGATAGACGACGGCGCTGTCCAGGGTCGGCAGGTTGGGCGACGGCAGCACCCACGGCAGGCCCGTCTCGTCGTGATAAAGGTCCCGGCGCCAGCCGGAGACGGGCAGCACCTCGACGTCGGCCCCCAGCTCGAAGGTCTCGTTGCACAGGCGGGCCAGCTCGCCGATGGTCAGGCCGTGGCGCAGGGGTATCGGAAACTGTCCGACGAACGACTCGTAGCCGGGCCGCAGCATCGGGCCCTCGACGGCGGTTCCGCCGATCGGGTTCGGCCGGTCGCAGATGATCGCCGGCACCCCGCCCGCGGCGCAGGCCTGCAGGCAGTTGGTCATCGTGTGGATGTAGGTGTAGACGCGCGTGCCGACGTCCTGCAGGTCGATGACGAGCAGGTCGATCCCGGCCAGCATCGCCGGCGTGGGGGTGCGGGTCTCGCCGTAGAGGGAGTACACCGGCACGTCGAGGCGCGGATGCCGCGCGTGGTCCGTCTCGATCATGTTGTCCTGCACGTCCGACCGGAACCCGTGCTGCGGGCCGAAGAGGGCCGTCAGGGTGACGTCGGGCACCGACGCGGCGACCTCGACGACGTGGCGGCGGTCGGCGTCCAGCGAGGCGGGGTTCGCGACGAGGCCGACGCGCCGTCCCGCCGCCCGTGCCGACAGGTGCGCCGCCAGCCGCGCCGAACCGGTGGTGACCGGCATGCTGTCGATTATAAGTGAGGGCAGGCACTAGGAGTCTGCGCCGCAGGAAATTATGACCACCATATGTTGCGCAAGCGCCGGGGATTGACCGCTGCATATTGTGTCAGATCGGACCTAGAACCGTTCTGGGGCGCAAACTCCTAGTGGTCCGTCACATTATAATCTTCGGATAGACGGACTTGAGTTTACAGCGCGCGTCGTCGATCTTCATCTGCCAGTCGACACCGCGCTGCGTGCCGTTGGTGTCGGTGGACCACGCCGACACTTCGCCGTGCAGCGTCCCGAGGTCGCCGATGCGGCGACCTGACGCGTCATGGCGCTCAGCTCGTTCTCTGCGATGTTCAGCCAACTCCCGTGTTTCGGCGTGTAGCAGAACTCGAGGCGACGGACCAACTGCCGGGCCCGGGCCGGCTCGAACACTTCGTAGAAGGCCCCCTTCGTGTGCGTGTTGAGGTTGTCGCACACCAAGGTGACCTTCGGGCATTCGGCGTAGCGCCCTTCCAACAGCCCGGCGACCTCCACCGCCCAGTCCGCCTTCGTACGCCGGGCCCGGGCCGTTGCCTGCCGCCAACCCGCCAGCGGTTCGCTGAACAGGAAGACCGAGGCGGTGCCGGTCCGTTCGTATTCGTAGTCGACGCGGCGGGGCTGCTGCGTGGCGGCAATAGGCGGGTGGGTCTCCTTGACCAGCTGCACCGGCTGCTCATCCATGCACACGACAGGGCATGCCGGGTCGTATGGTCGCGCATAGATGTCCAGAACCTGCTCCATGTGCGCCACGAACTCGGCATCGGTCTGCGGCGGGATCACCCAGTATTCGATTTTCCGCCGGGTTAATTCGTTTTTTTTAGCGTCCGCCGGATGGTCTCGTGGCTGACCGACTCGACGATCTCCAGCTCGACGACCCGGCGCGCCAACAGCCGCAGCGACCAGTTGGCATAGCCCTCCGGGGGCGGCCCCATCCGCAGGGCGATGATGTGCGCCTCCTGCTCGCCGTCGAGCAATTTCGGGACCGGCGGGGACGCCCGCCGCTTTCTCTCCAGCGCCCGCTCGAACCCTGCCTGCACGCATCGTTGGCGAATATTTTCGACCGTTTTGGTGCGGCACGAAAACGCGTCGGCGATCTGCTGGTCGGTCCACGCCGGCCCGTCCGCATCGGCCTTCAAGAGCATCTGCGCGCGGCGCACTTTCTGGCTGCTGCCGTTGAGCTTGCGGACCGTCTGTCGGCAGACCTCGCGTTCCTGGTCGGTGAGTCGAACGATGTACTTTTTCTGCGGCATGAGAACTCTCTCGGCTCGAGACGAGTTCCCCGGTAGTCCTATTGATTATTTTTGACGAACCACTAGGAGTCTGCGCCGCAGGAAATCTGACTACCATATGTTGCGCAAGCGCTGGCGATTGACTACTACATATTGTGCCATATCGGACCCAAAATCGTTCTACGGCGCAGACTCCCAAGCCTGGATTATTCATGGCGGTCTGAAAACGGTCAATGGGAGTGCCCGAGAGGGGCCGAAAACGGTTCCCGACAGGGGCGTGGGCGACCCGTGGACGGCTTCGGGCCATGTGGCCGGCGAATATCGGCGTGATGGGGCGGGCCGGCGGGCATGATGGCGGGTGCGGACGGTGGGGCGGCGACAGCTTCACCCCGGGGACGGTTTTCTGTCCCTCCGCCAGGAGACGGTTGCGGCGCCGCGGGGGCTATCCGGTCCGCGCCCCGAGCTCGAGGGCGATATGCCGCTAAGCATCGAGGTGCGGCGTCGCGCGCGGCAGATGCAGAACAAGGCGGCGCGCCGAGCGGACAACGTGCACCCCCAGCTTGAGCAGCCGGTCCCGCAGCCAGCTCACCCGGGTGCGGGCGCAGGCGGTGCGCGCCGCCCGCCGCCGCAGTTCCTGCATGAGCACATACGCCGCGGCAGTCAGCAGGACGCGGAACTGGTTCGCCGAGAAGAGGGAGCAACTCGTGCGGTCGATCTGCAGGCCGTCGAGCAACTCCTTGATCCGGTTCTCGATGTCCCCGCGGGCGCAGTAGATCTTCTCGTAGATGAAGCGCGGCGTCTGCCGCATGTTCGTCACCACGAAGCGCGGGTTGTCCCGCGGCTTGCGGTCGCCGAGGCGGACGACTTCCGCCTTGATCACCACCCGGCGCGCGCCACCCCACGTGCGCGCCGCATAACAGGTGTCGGTGTAGACGTGCGCCGTCTCCCCGCCCACCTCACTCCGCCCCGCGCGACCTCCATGGCCGGCTCGGCCCGCCGCACCAACACCGCGTTCTTCGCCATCGCCACCACGTAGTCGAGCCGCGGTTCGGCATCCAGGAAGTCGAAGAGCGCCGGGGTCGCGAAACCGCCGTCGAGCCGCACGAGAAACCGCACCCGCGGAAACGCCGCCCGCAGCAGGGGCAGCAGCAGCCGACGCAGCAGGCCGACGGCCCCGTCGGAGGCCACCGCCCTTCGGGGCGCAGCACCGCCGCGCACAGATACTGCTCCGCCCCGCGGTCGAAGGTCAGGAACGCCAACTGCGGCAGGTAACACCACGCGCCGTAGTGCCCGTTTGAAGAACGAGTACTGCTGCGCGCCGTGCGTCCGGTCGTCGGTCGGGTCCAGAGCGATCGTGATACGCCGCGCCCGCCCGTGCAGGCGGCGCCGATGCCGGTCGATGACGCCGGCCGCCAACTCCCGGCCCATCCGATAGAGGGCGGTGCGGCTCACCCCGTTCTCGAACCGCGGGATCGTCGGTTGCGACGCCAAGCGCGCGCCCGTCACCGGGTCCCGCCCGAGCAGCAGCTTGTGGACGGGGTCGTCGGCGGGGTGGTCGGCATCGTTGCCGTCCGGGTGGCCGCACGCGATGCCGAAGATCCGCTGGCCGATCACGTCCGCGAGGGTGTGCCGAATCTTCTCCGGGGCGCGTTTGTCGGTCAGACATCCTGCGAACGCCTTGACCAAGCCGTACACCCGCTCGGCCGCCTTGAGCAGCACCCCGCCGCCGTCAGAGCTTGCCTGCTGTTGGTCGAACGTGGCGACGAGGGGCTTGTCGAAGAGATCCGGGAACAGGACAGTCTGTGATATGGTGTGAGGTGTCACGCAGGGGCCTCCGTTGTGGCTAAAGCGTTGAGTGCACTACATTTATACCACACGGTGGCTCCTGTGTCTCCCCCAAAATCAACTCCTCGCGCATAGCAGCCCGAGGTAGAAGTCCCCGGTGTTCAGATGGCTGGCTGAAGGGGCCGATGGCTCGATAGCGCGGCGATCCGCGCCGAATTGGGCCGGGAATCGCGTCAAGAGCCGCTCCAGACCGCTCCACAGGCCCACAAACCGCCCGATCAGCCCGCAGACGGCGGATGCCGCCCCGCAGGCCGCGGGGCGGCATCCGCCGATCGCCTGACGCAGAAGCAGCCCGAGGTTGAGGCCCGCGACGTGCACCAGAAGGTGCTTCAGAATGTTCGAATGCCCCCGAAGGTGCACCCGGCGCATCCCTCCGGTCTCAAACAGGTGCGCAAACGGACGCTCAACCAGCTCGCCACGACACCGCAGCAAACGCCGGCCCCGCTTGCCCCGGACCCGGCGCCGGTTCCCATACACCGCGTCCCGAGCCTCCGGCGCGTGCTTCCAGCACCGCCGGCCCCGGTCCGGCTCCGCAATATAGCTCCGAACCTCCACCGCCGCCGGATCCACCATCGTCTCGTTGCTGTGGTAGCCCCTTGTCCGCAACCACCTCCGAAACCCCCGCCGCCTCCGGCAACACCGTCTCCACCTGCTCCGTCGCCGTCACGAGGGTCTCGGCCATCGTCGCCGTATCCCCCTTGTCCGCCCCCTGGATCGTCACACCCACCACCGCACCCGTCTCCAGATCCACCGCATGCTCCACCTTGTGGGCCAGGTGGGTGCTGCCGTCCTTCATCTTCGCGACCTTCGCGTCCGGGTCGTGGGGGTGCGTCCAATCCTTGTTCGACTTCTTCTTCCGCTTCAAAACGCGCCAACTCCTCCGCCGTCGGCGTCTCGATGCCGGAAGCTTTCGCCAAACGGGTCAGGAACGCCGTGTATTCCCCGCCCGTGTCTCGACGAACGATGCTCCGCATCGCCGCGTTCGCCTCCAGCGTCGTCGCATCGACGCCCAACGTCTTCCCCGCCACCAAGCCCGACGCCGCCAACTGCTCCAGCACCCACGTGAACACCGCCTGATGGGTCTCCACCGGGAACAGCCGACGCGTCCGCGAAATCGCCGAATGGTCCGGGGGCGCCGCCGGCGCCGCCAAACGCAGAAACGCCCGCATGCTCAGCGAATCCTCCGCGCGCCACGCGATGCCCCGCTCCGAGTCCAGCCCTTCGAAGTACCCGATGAGCAGCAATCGGAAGTAGCGTCCGGGAGCCAGACTCGGCCGGCCCATCACCGCGTCACTTCTGTCCCACACACCTTCAGGTGAAGGCGGCTTGAACCTTCCATGTCTGATAGAATGATTGGTAGCATAAGTCATTCAAAAGACAGGAGATCCAAGCCGTGGCTCATCATAACACAGTCTTCGCGCAGCTTCTCAAGTTCCTTCCGAGACATGAATTCGAGGCCGAAGCTCGCCGGCACCAGCGCGGTCAGGGGTTGCGCGTCATGAGCCGCTGGGTTCAGTCGCTCGTAGAACGGATGCCCGCGCTCTGCGGCAGATCCGCCGTCGCGACCCACATCGATTGCTGCGACCCGTCGTCGCGCACCCTGCCCATCGCCATGCCCGCCAGTGTAGAACGTGAGGGCCGCCCTGTCGATCCCTGGACGCCGACTTTCACTGCGGACTGATCGGGCGGTTTGCGGCCTGTGGAGCGGTCTGAAGCGGCTCTTGACGCGATTCCGGGCCAATTACGGTGCGGGTCGCCGCGCTATTGAGCCACCGGCCCCTTCAGCCAGCCACCTGAACACCGGGGACTTCTACCTTGATGCTATGCCTCGCGGGGCTTTCGGAGGAATAGGCACCCTCCTCATGCCTTGTCAGGCGGGCGCCTCACCGCTCTCGATGCGACGCGGGATTTCACCACGATTGCTGGGGGGGTGCCTGACTCGATCCAGGTGAGGATGGCGTCGGCGTCGAGGGTCCAGCAATCCTGAGGAAGGAGCGAGGTGACTTCCAGGTAGAACTGATGGCACCGTTTGTCTGCCGTGGCTTGGTCGGTGCTGGCCAAGAGGAGCGCGTGGGCGAGTTGCCGAGGCCCCGCGCCACAGTAGCCCCATTCCAAACCGGTGGGGGAGATGGGCCGCATGGCCACCGATTCGCGCCAGTCGACCGGTTCCCCGTCGCAGGTGACGAGAACCCGATCGTCTTGCCGCACACCGCGGAATGTCATCTTCGCCTCCTTGCTTGCCGGTCGCCGGTCAGGCTGCTTCATGGTGTAGGTGTAGATTGGCGTCTGATATTCCAGCGTATTCAGTTAATTTAACAGGGTGACGATACTACAGGATCGAATTGAATTGCAAACTAGTGGTCCGTCAAAAATAATCAATAGGACTACCGGGGAACTCGTCTCGAGCCGAGAGAGTTCTCATGCCGCAGAAAAAGTACATCGTTCGACTCACCGACCAGGAACGCGAGGTCTGCCGACAGACGGTCCGCAAGCTCAACGGCAGCAGCCAGAAAGTGCGCCGCGCGCAGATGCTCTTGAAGGCCGATGCGGACGGGCCGGCGTGGACCGACCAGCAGATCGCCGACGCGTTTTCGTGCCGCACCAAAACGGTCGAAAATATTCGCCAACGATGCGTGCAGGCAGGGTTCGAGCGGGCGCTGGAGAGAAAGCGGCGGGCGTCCCCGCCGGTCCCGAAATTGCTCGACGGCGAGCAGGAGGCGCACATCATCGCCCTGCGGATGGGGCCGCCCCCGGAGGGCTATGCCAACTGGTCGCTGCGGCTGTTGGCGCGCCGGGTCGTCGAGCTGGAGATCGTCGAGTCGGTCAGCCACGAGACCATCCGGCGGACGCTAAAAAAAACGAATTAACCCGGCGGAAAATCGAATACTGGGTGATCCCGCCGCAGACCGATGCCGAGTTCGTGGCGCACATGGAGCAGGTTCTGGACATCTATGCGCGACCGTACGACCCGGCATGCCCCGTCGTGTGCATGGATGAGCAGCCGGTGCAGCTGGTCAAGGAGACCCGCCCGCCTATTGCCGCCACGCAGCAGCGCCCCCGCCGCGTCGACTACGAATACGAACGGGCCGGCACCGCCTCGGTCTTCCTGTTCAGCGAACCGCTGGCGGGTTGGCGGCAGGCGGCGGCCCGGGCTCGGCGTACGAAGGCGGACTGGGCGGTGGAGGTCGCCGGGCTGTTGGAAGGGCGCTACGCCGAATGCCCGAAGGTCACCTTGGTGTGCGACAACCTCAACACGCACACGAAGGGGGCCTTCTACGAAGTGTTCGAGCCGGCCCGGGCCCGGCAGTTGGTCCGTCGCCTCGAGTTCTGCTACACGCCGAAACACGGGAGTTGGCTGAACATCGCAGAGAACGAGCTGAGCGCCATGACGCGGCAATGCCTGCACGGTCGCCGCATCGGCGACCTCGGGACGCTGCACGGCGAAGTGTCGGCGTGGTCCACCGACACCAACGGCACGCAGCGCGGTGTCGACTGGCAGATGAAGATCGACGACGCGCGCTGTAAACTCAAGTCCGTCTATCCGAAGATTATAATGTGACGGACGACTAGGGGTTAGGCGGGCGTGTCGGGCGCGTCCCGCGCGTAGCGGTCCAGGCTGCACACCCGCCAAGCCGTGACGGCGTCGAACGCCAGGCACTTGACCAGCGCGTCGGCATCCCGCAGCCGCCGGTCTTCGATCCGCGTCCCGCTCTTGAGGACCCGGAAATACTCCTCGATCTCCCAGCGGGCCTCATACCAGCCCACGATACGTTCCGCCCATTCCGCCGTCGGCCCCCCCTCGCTCGACAACAGCAGCCACTCCAACGGTTCCTTCCCCGCCGGCGGCTCGGTCTCCAGAACGCGCACCAGCCACGCCGCCACCGGACCGTCCCCGAGTCGGTCCTGCGGCGGCTGCAGTTCCACCCGCCCGATGCTCAGCTCGGTCTCCGCCGTCCGTTGTGACCGCGCCCGCTTCCCGCCCTGCGAGTCGATCGACACCTTCCGCCCGGTCTTCACCGGCGTCTCGAAGTCCGGCTGCGACGCCAGCGTCCGCCGCATCGTCGCCCGCAACTGCGGGTCCCACACCTGCACCCGCCGCCGCCGGCCCGCGTTCGCCCGGACCACCAGCCCCGCCTCGTCCGCATGCGCCGCCTGCCACTTCAACAACCCGTAAATGTCGCTCTCCCGGTCCCCGACCACCACCACCCGCGTCCCGGGACTCGCCCGCCCCAACGCCCGGCCCTGATCGAAGCCCCGGAACCAGCGCCGACTCTCCTTCTCAAGTTCCGCCGCCGGTTCCGCTTCCGGCCGCGCCCACGTCTCCAGCCCGCTCACCCCCAACGCCCGCCGCCCCTCGGTGAACACCACCGCCGCATGCACGAACAGACCCCGCGCGCTGCCCGTCCGCTCCCGAAGCGGTCCCAACCCCGCCGTGCTCTCCCGCAGACCCGTGTAGTTCAACGTCGTCGTGTCCTGCAACAGCAGTACCGCCGACTCCGGCCGGCAGCGCTCCACCAGCGCCTCCCGATGCGGTTGCAGGATGTCCTCGCCGGCCACCTTCTTATTGTGCAGGAAACGATACACCGCCTGTTGTTCGGCACTGCCCGGGAAAACCGCCGGCAGCGGTTCGCCCGGATGCCGCGCCCACGCCGACCCCAACCGCACCAGACGCGACCGCAACCGCCCGTCGGCCATGTCCGACCGCCCGAACTCGCACCACGCCCAACCCGACTCGTCTGCCGCGCCAAGCGCCGGAAATGACCCCGGCGCCTGCGACGGCGCCCGCCGCAGCGTCTCCTCCCAATCGGCCGCCAAGCCCCGCAGCCACACCCCCTTCGGCGCGACCGGCGCCGATGCCCCCGGCGGCAAACCCGACGTCCGGCCCACGCACCGCCAGCCCGCCGCCCGGTAGCTCGTCGCCGGACGGGACGCCTCCACGCACGTCTCCACCAACACCGGCCGAACCCCGTGCCGCGCTTCCCAGTCCGACGCCAGACGACCCGCCGCCCGACCCAACACGTGCGAGGCCAGGTGCGGCACCCGAACCCCGGGCAACAGCAGAAAACGGTCGTTGGAAACCACCTCCCCGATGTGAGCACCCCGCGTCCGGTCGTCCCAACCCAGGTGCGCGTCGCGGGGACCCAACCGCAACGGCGCCGACACGAAGCTCAGAACACCCAGCACCCCCGACGACGCTTCCAGCACATACGTCAGACGGCACCCCGGCGCACGACCCCGACCCCGCGGATGGCACGCCGCCAGCAGATGACCGCACAACCGGCGCTCCGCCGCCGTTTCCGCCATCCGCACATCGACCGCCCCCAACGACGACAAGCTGCCGCAGAATTCCGTCAGCGGCAACCGCGACCCGCACGCCGACGGACCGCAACCGCGACGCGGCGGACCCGGTTGCGCGGGCGGCAGCCCCAACCCCAACGCCGCCGCCAGCTCCGGCAGCGCCTTGCGCGCCGAGGCCGTGCACAACGCCCCCCGCGGGTTGCGCCACCCGTCCCGCTCGCACAACTCACGCCCCAGCGCAGCCCGCGACAGTTCTCCGTCCCCCAACGCCCCGCGCAACCACTCCACCGTCTCCGGCCGCAAAACCCGCAGACCAATCCGCATGCATCCGTTCTACACGCAACCCCTGCCTGTGTTAACCGTGATTGAGTGTTAGCCGGGGGGACCGGCGTGTGTGCTACAGTTGATGGGCTGTGCAGAGGATCGAGCGGGCGGCTGGTTGGATTCGCAGAAACGCGGGCGTACTTGCGTTGACCGTGGCGGTGCTCACGTTCATCGGCGGAGTCTTCGGCGGAATCGGCGCCGCAGTCCGGTATTTGTCGACGCTGGCGACCACGGCGCACGTCGACAACACGGTGAGCGGGGCGATGGACCCGCTGAACAGAACAGTCGCCAGCCTGAACGGAACAGTCGCCAACCTGAGTGGAACGGTCGACAACCTGAAGGAGACGGTCGGGGGGCTTGAAGGGACGGTCGGGGGGCTGGAGACCGCCGTCGGCGCGTTGAACGCGCTGAGCAGCACCGTCGGGACCCTGTCTGAACTGGTCGGTACCCTGAACCGCACGGTCGAAGAGCTGGGCGGTTCGGTCGATACGTTGAGCAACACGTTTCCGCGGCTCGCGTCATGCGTCATAGAACTCCATGGCCCGTGGGATGGCGGTAGGGTCGATGCGCGGCCTTATCGTCGCGGTCAGCGTTTCGAGCTACCCGACATCTGCCGCCAGGCCCGTGACTTCGTGAACCCGCGACCTGCATCCGGCCGCTGAGCTTCTTCGAATTACGCCGAGATCGCGAGTCGACCACCGGGCTGCGGTTCCCCCCGCCTCCGGAAGTCGCCCGTGCCCGGAACGGCAAGGCCGGACCGGGGGGTCGGTCGACGAGATCGGTTCCCTGGTGACGTGAGCAATGGGGAGTGATCCCCGGGGGCGTGCCCCCTGGCCTGGGAGGATGGAGCCGCCGTGGCGAACGCCGAGCTGCATGCCGATCTTCGAACCGCGGTGCGCGAGCTCTGCGCGCGGTTTCCCGACACCTACTGGCGCGAGCTCGACGCCGGCGAAGCGTACCCCGAAGAGTTCGTCCGGACCCTGACCGAGGCGGGCTATCTGGCCGCCCTGATACCGGAGGAGCTGGGCGGGTCGGGGCTCGGCATCGCCGAAGCGTCGATCATCCTCGAGGAGGTCAACCGGTCGGGGGGCAACTCCGCCGCCTGCCACGCCCAGATGTACATCATGGGCACCCTGCTCCGGCACGGGTCGGAGGCGCAGCGCCGCCACTATCTCCCGAAGATCGCCGGCGGCGAGCTGCGGCTGCAGGCGTTCGGGGTGACCGAGCCGACGACCGGCACCGACACCACCCAGATGAAGACGATGGCGGTGCGTCGCGGCGACCGCTACGTCGTGAACGGACAGAAGGTGTGGATCTCACGGGTCGATTATTCCGACCTGATGCTGCTGGTGGCCCGCACCACCCCGCTGGAAGACGTCAAGAAGCGCACGGACGGGCTCTCGGTGCTGCTCGTGGACCTGAAGAAGGCCGTCGGCCACGGCATGACCGTGCGCCCGATCCGCGCCATGATCAACCACGCCACGACCGAGGTCTTCTTCGACAACCTCGAAGTGCCGGTCGAGAACCGGGTGGGCGAGGAAGGCCAGGGGTTCCGCTATCTGCTCGACGGGCTGAACGCCGAGCGGATCCTGATCGCGGCCGAATGCGTCGGCGACGGGCGCTGGTTCGTCGATCGGGCCTGCCGCTACGCGCGCGACCGGGTGGTGTTCGGCCGCCCCATCGGCCAGAACCAGGGCATACAGTTCCCGATCGCCCGCGCCCACGTCAACGTCGAGGCGGCCGACCTGATGCGGGTGCGGGCGGCCGAGCTGTTCGACGCCGGCCGGCCGTGCGGGGCCGAGGCGAACATGGCCAAGCTGCTCGCGGCCGACGCCTCGTGGGAGGCGGCGAACGTCACCATGCAGACCTACGGCGGTTTCGGGTTCGCCGAGGAGTACGACGTCGAACGGAAGTTCCGCGAGACGCGGCTCTACCAGACGGCACCCATCTCGACCAACCTGATCCTGTCGTACATCGGCCAGCACGTGCTGGACCTGCCGCGGTCGTTCTGATGCGACCGCTCGACGGGGTCACGGTACTGTCGCTCGAGCAGGCGGTGGCGGCGCCGTTCGCCACCCGCCAGTTGGCCGATCTCGGCGCCCGGGTCATCAAGATCGAGAGGCCCGGGGTGGGAGACTTCGCGAGGAGCTACGACGCCGCGGCGGGCGGGCTCTCGTCTCACTTCGTCTGGTTGAACCGGTCGAAGGAGTCGCTGACCCTCGACGTGAAGCACCCCGGGGCGGGGGCGGTGTTGCGGCGGCTGCTCGGCGAGGCCGACGTCTTCGTCGAGAACCTCGCCCCCGGGGCCACCGGGCGCCTGGGGCTGTCCGCGGCGGAGCTGCGGGCCGCGCATCCCCGGCTCGTCGTGTGCGAGATCTCGGGGTACGGCTCGACCGGCCCCTACCGCGACCGCAAGGCGTACGACCTGCTCGTCCAGGCCGAGGCGGGGCTGCTGACGATCACCGGCACCCCGGACGAGCCGGTCAAGGTGGGCATCTCCGTCGCGGACATCGCGGCCGGCATGTACGCCTACGCGGGCGTCCTCACCGCGCTCCTGATGCGGGCGCGCACCGGCGCGGGCACGGTGGTCGAGGTGTCGATGCTCGAGGCGCTGGGCGAGTGGATGGGCTATCCGCTCTACTACGCTTCGGGCGGGACCGCGCCCCGCCGCTCGGGCGCCCGCCACGCGGTCATCGCCCCCTACGGGCCGTTCGCGGGGGGAGACGGCGACGTGGTGTATCTGGGCATCCAGAACGAACGCGAGTGGCGGGCGTTCTGCGGGCAGGTGCTGCGCCGGCCGGCGCTGACCGCGGACCCGCGGTTCGCGGCCAATGCGTTGCGCTTGGCGAACCGCCGGGAGCTCGACGCGGAGATCGAGGCGGTCTTCGCGCGGCTCGACACCCCCGAGATCGTGGAGCGCCTCGAGACGGCGCGGATCGCGAACGCGCGGATGCGGACGGTGCAGCAGTTCGCCGAGCATCCGCAACTGGCGGCGCGGGGCCGCTGGCGCAACGTGGAGACGTCGGTCGGGCCCCTGCCGGCGACGCTGCCCCCGGCGACCATCGGGGACGTCGAGCCGGTCATGGGGCCGATCCCCGAGCTGGGGGCGCACACCGACGCGGTTCTCGGCGGTCTGGGGTTCGACCCCGCCACCATCGCGGGATGGCGGGCCGACGGCATGGTGTAGCCCGGCGCGTGGTCTGCCACTGACCGTAACGGCGTGATTGCGCGGCCTTTGAAGGAAGTTGTTCTTGCGCGAACCCTTACGGTCGCGTTGGCAGTTTGGCTGTCGCGAACTTTTACGGAGCAGGCTCCTTGCCTCCGGGCGGTGCGGGCGCGGTCAGGGACTATCATGGAGCCTGAACAGCCCGTGGCGATAGTCCCCGCTGCCTTCGAGCGGCGATGCATCCCGCCGGACTGCGTTGTTCGTCGGTTGCCTATGCTCCAATCTGCGCCCTCACTCACGCCTTGTCAGGCACGGGCGTTCTTTGCCCGCGGGCGCTCTTCAGCCCGCTGGCGCCCCCGCCGCCCTCGGGGCGGCGCGGGATTCACCACGGGCTGTGAAGGGAGTCACCAATGCCAGTGAAGGAAGGATGGACCGGCCGGGTCTTCGAGGACTTCGAGGTCGGCGACATCTACGAGCACCCCCTCGGCCGGACGGTGCTCGCGGCCGACAACACGTGGGCGACGCTGCTGTCCATGAACACCAACCCCATTCACTTCGACCACGCCTTCGCCGCGAACACCCCGTACGGCCGGACCCTGGTCGACTCGACGTTCACCCTCGCGGTGGTGACCGGGCAGTCGGTCATCGACCTGTCGCAGAACGTCATGGCGAACCTGGGGTGGGACGAGGTGCGCCTGCCGAACCCGGTCTTCGACGGCGACACCATCTACTCGCGCAGCGAGGTCCTGTCGAAGCGGGAGTCGAAGTCGCGGCCGTACGTCGGCATCGTGACCGTGAAGTCGACCGGCTTCAACCAGGACGGCAAGATCGTGATCGCGTTCAAGCGGACGTTCATGGTCTACAAGCGCGGACACGTGCCGCAGCGGTTCCGGCCCGCCGCGCCCGCCGCATGAGGCGATTCCGGAAGGACCCTGGCGTGAGAGCGCGCACGAGGCGGGTTGCCGGCGCAGCGGGGCTCCTCGCCGCCCTCGCGGCCGCGGCGGGGTGCGGCGATCCCCTGCCGCAGGTCCAGGGAGACCTGGCGTTCGTGGGGGTGAACGTCATCCCGATGACCGAGCCGGGAGTTCCCCTGGTCGTCGAGAACCGGACGGTGGTGGTGACCGGCCGGCGCATCGCCTCGATGCATCCCGCGGACGACGTTGAGGTCGCTGACGGTACCGCGGTGGTCGACGCCGAGGGGATGTACCTGATGCCCGGACTGGCCGAGATGCACGGGCATCTGCCCGGGCCGCGCACGGTGCAGTCCGACGCCGGGAACCTGCTCTTCCTCTACGTCGCCAACGGCGTCACCACGGTCCGGGGCATGCAGGGCGAGCGCTCGCAGCTCGGGCTGCGGGCCCGCATCGCCCGCGGCCAGTCCCTGGGGCCGCGGCTGTTCGTCGGCAGCCCGTCGATGACCGGGGGGCGCGTCACCACCCCCGCGCAGGGCGGGCAGTTGGTGCGCGAGCACAACGAGCGCGGCTACGACCTCGTGAAGATGCACGAGGGGCTGGCGCCCGACGTCTTCGACGCGGTGGCGGCGACCGCCAACGAGGTCGGCCTGTCGTTCGGGGGCCACGTGCCCGACGCCGTCGGGCTGCGCCACGCCCTCGCGTCGGGACAGGTCTCGATCGACCACCTCGACAACTACGTCGAGGCCCTCGTGCCGGACGGGCAGCTTCCCGCGGCGGGAGGCGGGCTCTTCGGGGTCGGCGATCTGCTCGACCGGGTGGACATGACCCTGCTTCCGCCGCTCGTCGACGCCACCCGCGCGGCCGGGGCCTGGGTGGTGCCGACGATGGTGCTCTGGGAGACGGTGTTCTTCGGCGACCGGTCCGCCGCCGAGCTCCGCGCCGCCCGCCCCGAGGTGCGCTACATGCCGCCGGAGACGGTCGAGCAGTGGGAGCGGGTGGTGGACGAGCGGGCCGCGGCGGCCGACCCCGAGACCAACCGGCGGGTCGCGGCGTTGCGCCGGCGCATTCTCCAGGCCCTGCACGAGGGCGGCGTCCCCATCGTGCTCGGGACCGACTCGCCGCAGATCTTCAGCGTGCCCGGCTTCTCGGTGCATCACGAGATGGCGCTGTGGGTCGAGGTCGGCATGACCCCCTACGAGGTGCTGGAAGCCGGGACCCGGCGGGTCGCCGAGCACTTCGACGCGCTCAACGATTTCGGGACCATCGAGATCGGCCGGCGCGCGGATCTGCTGCTGCTGACCGCCAACCCCGTCGACGACGTCGCCAACGTCGCGCGGCGCGCTGGCGTCATGGTGCACGGCAATTGGTGGTCCGAGGAACGGATTCAGGAACGGCTGGCGGGCATCGCCCAGTTCTACGGAAACTGAGGGAGCGTGGCGGCGACCAATCGGGCCGTGGAGGAGGGGGTGAGAGATGGCCTGTCGACGTTCCGCCTCAGACCGCCGAGACATGCTGGTCAGGCGTGATCGCCGCGCGCGCCCAATGGCCGTCGGGACGGGCAGCGGCGAAACGGTCGGAACCTGAACTTGACTCGACTCAGATGGCCCTGGCCGGGAAGGGGACTGGTCACGAAGCGGGTGATTCCGTCCACGCGAAAGGAGCCGGAAGAGCCGTCGGCACCGCCGGCCAACCGGAGACAGCATGACTGACGAGACCTTGCCGGCGTTGACCCGGTTCGGCGAGTTCGTGGCCAACTGCGACGTACCGGCGGCGGCGCGCCGGGCCGCCCGCGACGCGGTTCTCGACACCGTAGGGGTCGCCCTCGCCGGATCCGTCGAGCCCGCGGCCCGCATGGTGCGCAGCCTTGCCGACGAGGAGGGCGGCGCGCCCCGGTGCAGCGTCCTCGGCGCGTCGGCGCGCACCGGCGCGGGGTGGGCCGCCCTCGCCAACGGCACCGCCGCCCACGCGCTGGACTTCGACGACATGTGCTTCGTGTCGATGGCGCACCCCAGCGCGCCCCTGGTGGCGGCGGGTCTCGCCGCGGCCGAGTTGGCCGACGCCGGCGGCGCGGCGCTGCTCGACGCCTACTGCGTCGGCTTCGAGGTCGAGGCGGTGCTGGGGCGGGTGATGAACCCCACCCACTACGAGCAGGGGTGGCACGCCACCTCGACCCTGGGCACCCTCGGCGCGGCCGCCGCCGCGGCGCGGCTGCTGGGGCAGGACGCCGCGACCACCGTCCGCGCCCTCGCCATCGCCGCCGCCGAAGCGTCCGGCTTGAAAGAGAGCTTCGGCACGATGGTCAAGCCGCTCCAAGCGGGGTTGGCGGGGCGGAACGGGGTGCTCGCGGCGATGCTCGCCCGCGCCGGGTTCACCGCCCCCGACCGCGCCGTCGACGGCGCGCAGGGCCTGTTCGTCGCCATGCAGGGACACGCGCGGGACCTCGGGGACGCCGCGGACGGGTTGGGGCGCGACTGGGAAATCGTCGACGGCGGCATCACCGTCAAGCTCTATCCGTCGTGCGCCGCCACCCACCCCACCATCGACACCCTGCTTGACCTGCGGGCCGAGCATCGGTTCACGGCCGACGACGTCGAGGCGGTGGAGATCGGCGTGGACGCGGTCACCCCCACGGTGCTGATCCACGACCGGCCGCGGACCGGCCTCGAGGGCAAGTTCAGCATGCACTTCTGCGCCGCCTCGGCCGTCGCGCATGGCCGCGTCGATCTGGCCACGTTCGAACCGGCCGGGGTGTCCGACGTCGTCACCCGCGATCTGCTGCCCCGGGTGGCGATGAGCGTCGACCCCTCGGTCGGCGTCGACCAGCCGCCGCTGACCGAGGCGGCGGTGACCGTGCATCTCGCGGACGGACGGCGCGGCGCGCGGCGCGTGCGCGGCGCGCGCGGCTACCCCAGCCAGCCGCCCTCGGCGGCGGAGCTCGACGCGAAGTTCCTGGCGTGCGCGGCGCGCGCGGTGTCCCCGCCGACCGCCGCCGCGGCGCTGGCGTGGCTGCGCGACGTCGAGCGGCAGCCGGCGGTGTCCGCGCTGCCGGAGCTGGTCCGTGAGCCCGTGCCGGCCTGACGGCGCCGGCGTGGCGCACGCGGATGCCAGGAGATGGCGGGCCGCCTGCGATGTCCGCCGGCGACGCGGGTGTCCGCGCCGCCCGTCCGCGAGCCCGTGCCGGCCTGCCGGCGCCGGCGTGGCGCACGCGGATACTAGGAGATGGCGGTGCCGCCTGCGGGTCCTCCGGCGCCGCGGGTGTTCGTGCCGCCTGTCCGCGAGCCGTGCCGGCCTGACGGTGCCGGCGTGGCGCACGCGGATACCAGGAGATGGCGGTGCCGCCTGCGGGTCCTCCGGCGCCGCGGGTGTCGTGCCGCCCGATGTCCGTCCGCGCCAGCCTGACTCCGGGGCCGGCCGCGCGCGCCGGTGCTGACACCGGGGCGGGAGGGGGTGCCGGCCCGCGCCGGCCTGACGGCGCCGGAGTCGCGCATGCGGATACCAGGACATCGCGGGCCGCCTGCGGTGTCCTCCGGCACCGCGGGTGTCCGTGCCGTCCGATGCCCTTCCGCGCCAGCCTGACTCCGGCGCCGGTGCTAACACTGGGGCGGGAGGGGTGCCGGCTCGCGCCAGCCTGACTCCGTAGGCGTTCGCGCCGGCCCTGACACCGGAGTGGAAGGGGCGCGCCGGCGCCGGTCGAGAGGAGACCCGAACCCATGCCGACCACCAGCGATACGTCCCCGGCACGGCGCGTCCGCCGCTCCGTCCTCTTCGTCCCCGCGGTGCGGCCGGACCGTTTCGCGAAGGCCGTCGCCACCGGGGCCGACGCCGTCTGCCTCGATCTCGAGGACGGGGTCTCGTTCGCGCAGAAGGACGAGGCGCGCGACAAGGCGCTGGCGCTGCTCGCGGACCGCCCCGCGGTGCGCGCAGAGGTCGTCCTGCGCATCAACGAGCCGGAGTCCGATCCCGGCGAGCGGGACCTCGACGCCCTGCTCGCCTCGGGGGTTCGGCCCGACGCCCTGATGGTGCCCAAGGTCGGCGGGCCCGACACCCTGCGCGCGCTCGATCGCCGGCTCGCCGCCGCCCTCCCCCGCTTGCCCCTCGTCGTGCAGATCGAGACCGCGCGCGGGCTCGCCGCCGTCGAAGCCATCGCCGTCGCGTCGCCCGGCGTCGCCGTCCTCTTCTTCGGGGCCGTCGACCTGTCGGCCGAACTGGGCTGCGCCATCGAGTGGGACGCCCTGCTCTACGCCCGGTCCCGGGTGGTGGCGGCGGCCGCCCTGGCCGAGGTCGACGCGATGGACACCCCGTTCATGGACGTGGGTGCGCCGTCCCGCCTCGAGGAGGAAGCGCGCGCGACCCGGCGGCTGGGCTTCACCGGCAAGGCCGCGATTCATCCGACCCAGGTGCCGATCATCCAGGCCGCGTTCTCGCCGCCGCCCGACGCGGTGGCGTGGGCCCGGCGCATCGTCGCCGCCTACGACGCCAACGCGGGCGGGGTGCTGCTCGTCGACGGCAAGCTCATCGAACGTCCGGTCATCGCCTCGGCCCGACGCATTCTCGACGCCGCCGGGGCGGTCGACCGCGTCCGCAGAGAGGCATGACCGGCCGACTTCGACGCGTCACGGTTCTCCGGAACGCCACCGCCGCGCGGCGTCCTTCTTCGGCACATCCTCCACCAGATGCAGGTGGCGGATCTCGGCCCACTGGGACACCTGATCACCTTCGCCTCCTCCTGGCTCGGTCTCCTCTCTTGCGCGGAGTGACCGCGCTACGCGGAGGTCGTCTGCAGGTGGGCGCGGTGTCGAGGCAGGTGAAGGGCTCCAAGCCGTGGGGAACGGGCGTGACACGGCGGGCGGACCCCGCTGGGAGCCGGTCCCCGGTCCTGCGCGCTGGCGCCAACGACGCGGTGGCGCGACAATCTCGGGCATGACCGCACCCCTGTTCGACCTGCTGCCGTCCGGCGAGGCGTCCAGCGACGATCTGCTGGACCGCTTTCTCGACTACGTCGACGGGCTGGGCCTGACCCTCTATCCCGCTCAGGAGGAGGCGATTCTGGCCCTGCTCGAGGACCATCACGTCATCCTGAACACGCCGACCGGCTCGGGCAAGTCGCTGGCCGCGTTCGCGTTGCACTTCGCGTCGCTCGCCCGCGGGCGGCGCTCGGTCTACACCTGCCCCATCAAGGCGCTGGTCAACGAGAAGTGGATGGCCCTGTGCCGCGAGTTCGGACCCGACAACGTGGGGCTCGCCACCGGCGACGCCACCGTCAACCGTGACGCCCCCCTGCTGTGCTGCACGGCCGAGATCCTCGCCAACATCGCGCTCCGCGAGGGGGAGGAGGCGCCGGTGGACGACGTGGTGATGGACGAGTTCCACTGGTACGCCGACCGGGACCGCGGCGTGGCTTGGCAGGCGCCGCTGTTGACCCTGCCGCGGACGCGCTTCCTGCTGATGTCGGCGACGCTCGGCGACGTGACGTTCTTCGAGCAGGCGCTCACGCGGCGCACCGGCCGGCCGACGGTGGCCGTCACCTCGAGCGAGCGGCCGGTGCCGCTGGAGTACGCCTATTCCGAGGAGCCGCTCGCGCAGGCGGTGGAACGGTTGGTCGAGGCCGACCGGGTGCCGGTCTACGTGGTCCACTTCACCCAGAAGGACGCCGCCACGAGCGCCCAGAGCTTCACCAGCCTGCGGATCGCGACGCGCCCCGAGAAGCAGGCGCTGGCCGCGGCCGTCGAGGACGTGCAGTTCTCGACGCCCTACGGTCCCCGCGTCCGCACTTGGCTGAAGCACGGCATCGGCATCCACCACGCGGGCCTGCTGCCCCGCTACCGGGTGCTCGCCGAACAACTCGCCCAGCGGGGCCTGCTCAAGGTCATCTGCGGCACCGACACGTTGGGGGTCGGCGTCAACGTGCCGATTCGCACCGTGCTCTTCAGCCGCCTCTCGAAGTACGACGGCGAGAAGACAGCCGTGCTCTCGGCCCGCGACTTCCACCAGATCGCCGGCCGCGCCGGGCGCAAGGGCTTCGACGAGCGCGGCTACGTCGTCGCCCAGGCCCCCGAGCACGTCATCGAGAACCGGCGGCTGGCCGAAAAGGCGAAGGCCGGAAAGAAGGTGGTCCGGCGCCAGCCGCCGCGCGGCAACTTCGCGCCCTGGGACGGGCAGACGTTCGAGAGGCTCGTGCGCGCCCGCCCCGAGCGTCTCAAGTCGCGTTTCGCGGTGTCGCACGGCATGCTGCTCAACGTGCTGTCGCGCCGCGGCGACGGCTGCGGGGCGATGCGCCGGCTCGTGCGCGAGAGCCACGAACCGGACGCCGCGAAGCGGGCCCACCGGCGCCGCGGGTGGCAGCTCTTCCGGGCGCTGGTGGCGCGCGGGGTCGTCGAGATCGTGCCCCGCACCCCCGACGGCTCGCGGGTGCGGGTGAACGTCGATCTCCAGGACGACTTCTCGATGGACCAGGCGCTGTCGCTCTACCTCATCGAGGCGATCCCGGCGCTCGACCCCGACGCCGAGTCCCACGCGTTCGATCTGCTCACGCTCGTCGAGAGCATCCTGGAGAACCCGGACGCCATCCTGCGCCGGCAGCTCGCCAAGCTGAAGGCCGAGGCGGTGGCCGAGATGAAGGCGGCCGGCCTCGACTACGAGGAGCGCATGGCGGAGCTCGAGAAGCTCGAGCACCCCAAGCCGCTCGCCGACTTCGTCTACGCGACGTTCAACGACTTCGCCGACCGGCACCCGTGGGTCGGCGGGGAGAACGTGCGCCCCAAGTCGATCGCGCGGGAGATGTTCGAGACTTGGCTGTCGTTCGCCGACTACGTCCGGGAGTACGGTCTCGAACGCATGGAGGGGCTGCTGCTGCGCCACCTCGCGAGCGTCTACAAGGTGCTGCGGCAGACGGTGCCCGACGGCATGAAGACCGGCGAGGTGGTGGAGATGGAGCTCTATCTCCGCGACCTCGTGCGCGGGGTGGATTCGAGTCTGCTCGATGAATGGGAGCGGATGCGCGATCCCGACTTTCAGCCCCCGCCCGCGGGCGCGCCCGCACCGGCCGCGCCCGGCCGCGGCGAGCCGGTCGACGTGACGCGCGATGCGCGCGCCTTCACCGCCGCCATCCGCGCGCGCGTGTTCGCGCTGCTGCGCGCCTGGTCGACCGGCGACGACGCGGCCGCGCTCGAGGGCCTCGACACGGCCCTCGACGGGGCCGGCGGGGCCTGGACGGCCGAGCGGCTGGCGCGGGCGCGGGAGGCGTTCGCGGCGGCGAACGGCGGCCTGCGCCTCGATCCCGAAGGCCGCAACCGGCGGCACACCTGCACCCGGCCGTCGGACGACGGCGCGACGTGGCGCGTGGAACAGATGCTGGTGGACGCGGAGGGGCACAACGACTGGATGGCGGAGCTCGAGGTGGACTTGGCCGCCTCGCGCGCCGCCGACGAGCCGGTCATCCGGTTGCTGCGCCTGGAGAGCCTGACGCCGTAGGACGCTGGGGCGATCGGCGTCCCCGACCATGACGGTTCGGGCATACGCCACCGACGAACAACGCACTCAGGCGGGATGCATCGCCGCTCGAAGGCAGCGGGGACTTTCGTCGCGGGCTGTCAGCGGGCCGCTGAATGATATCGGCGGGGCAGGTGCCCGGGGACGGGGACATCGGCAGGAGACTGTCCCCCGAGCTGTCCCCCGCACCGTCCTGGTCAGGCGTGAGGATGGTGTCTCAATGTCAAGGGGGTCAAGAGATCGCGGCGGCGTGTGGTCGCCGGCGGACGGACTTCAGGTTTTCGATCTGCTGGTCGATGTCCAGGATCACCCGGATCTCCCGGACGTCTGTCTTCAAGGTTGAGACATCGGCTTCAATGCGATCCAGCCGCTGGTCGACGGCGTCGAACCGGCGGTTCATCTCGGACGCCAAGTGTTCGATCTTGCTGGCCAAGTCTTCCGTCGTCATCGCGCCCCCCACCGCGCTTCCGCGGCACGCTTCGCAGGCTGCCCGCCCGCCGGTCGCCACCGTTACGGAACGTGCCGTAACGGTATCAAACCCGGCGAATACAAGACCCCCGTCTCACGCGGCGCCGGCCGGTCGGCAAGACGGTGGCGCCCCCTCGAATCGGGGGCGGGCCCGTCACGCGCAGTCGGCGTGGGATGCCCCTGGTCAGGCGGGAGGCGTACCTTGACAAGGCCGGAAATCTTGAAGACAGTTCGGATCGACATGGACAGACTACAGCGTGGAGTCGTCGTCGCACTCGCCGCCGTCGCCGCGGCTCTGACCGGAGTCGCCCAGGGGCAGTCGCCCGAGCCCGGGAGTCGTTTCGCGGCCGAGGACTGGCCGCTGGCCGGAGGTGACTGGACGAGTTCGCGCTACTCGACGCTGGACCAGATTTCCACCGACACGATCGACAGGCTGGGCGGCGCCTGGGTCACCCGGCTCGACGGCGGCGGGTCGTCACGCTCGACGCCCGTGGTGAAGGATGGCGTGCTCTATCTGACGGCGGGCGCCAGCGTGCTGGCGGTCGACGGCGCCACCGGCGGGACGCGGTGGCGCTGGCAGGCCGAAGACGCCGAGTCGCGGATGGCGCCGTCGTGGCAGGGCGTCGGGCTGAACGACGACCTCGTGTTCGTCGGCCTGCGGAGTGTGCAGGTGGCGGCGCTCCGGCAGGACACCGGCGAGCTGGTCTGGGCGACGACGGTCGGGAGCACCCCGGCGGTGGCGGGTGAGACGGTCACCACGGCGCCCATCCATGCCGCCGGCAAGGTGTTCGTGGGCGTGGCCAACGGCGACAGCGGGGGACAGGGGCGGATCGTGGCGGTCGACGCGGCGACCGGCGAGGTGGCCTGGACCTTCTTCGTCATCCCGCGTCCCGGCGAGTTCGGCCACGACACCTGGCCGCAGGACTCTGACATCTGGGAGGTCGGGGGTGGCGGCGTCTGGCTGGTGGGGACGGTCGATCCGGCGCTGGGACTGGTCTACTTCGCGACCGGCAATCCGGTGCCGATGTTCGGCGGCGAGATCCGGGAAGGCGACAATCTCTTCACGGCCGCGGTGCTGGCGCTCGACATGGAAACCGGCGAGCGCCGCTGGCACTTCCAGGTGGTGCGGCACGACATCTGGGACGCCGACATCGCCACGCCGATGCTGCTCTACGACGTGGAGATGGACGGCCGGATGCGGAAGGGCGTGGCCGCCATCCGGGCCGACGGGTACCTGTTCCTGTTCGACCGGGAAACCGGCGAGCCGCTGATCCCGATCGAGCAGCGGCCGGTGCCGCAGGACGCGGGCCAGCGCACCGCCGAGACCCAGCCGTTCCCGGTGGGCGCCGAGCGGATCATTCCCGACTGCTCGTTCTGGCGCGATCGGGTGCCGCCGCCGTTCGAGCTGAGCTGCAGTTTCTTCACGCCGCCCTCCGTCGACCAGCCGCACGTGGTGGCGCTCGGCTCGCCGATTCCGATGGTGCGGGTGACGCCGATGTCGTTCAGCCCGCAGACCGGCCTGATCTACGCCCAGGGCCGTGGTCACGTAGGATTCGCCAAACGGTTCGAGGATCCGTGGATCTCGGACAACCGCCCGGGCGGCTATCTGCGGCTCGGTCTTCCCGAGTCGACCGGGGCGCTGGCCGCCGTCGACCCGCGCACCAACACCGTGACCTGGAAACAGGCGCTGGCGGGCGGGCGGCTGGCCACGAGCGGTCCGATGTCAACCGCCGGCGGGCTGGTGTTCTGGGGCTCGGCCGACGGCCAGCTCGACGCCTATGACGCCGGCACCGGCGAGCGGCTGTGGGCGTTTCAGGCCGCCCCGACCGGGGTGCGGATGCGGCCTGGACCGGTGTCCACCTACGCGGTAGACGGGCGGCAATACGTGGCGCTGCCGCTGGCGGGCGAGCTCTGGGCGTTCGCGCTCGACGGTGAGATACCGCCGCGCGACGAACCAATGGCCGACCCGCCCGACCTGGTCCGGTGGACGGGCCCGGCGCCGACCGAGACCGATGAAATTCAGACCGGCGCCGTGCGCGGGAACCCGTCTTGGTCGCTGGGCGGCAGCCGGAGCGCGCTCGACGAGCATGCGTTCAACCCGCAACGGATCCAGGTGAGCGCCGGCACGCGGGTGCGGTTCGTCAACAACGGCACGGTGGAGCACACCATCGAGGCGCAGGGCGGGAGCTGGACCACGGGCGGCATCGAACCGGGGCTGTTCGAATATGTCGCCTTCGATGCGCCCGGGACGTTCCGGTTCCACTGTGCTGACCACCCGTGGGCGCTGGGCGAGATCACGGTCGTGCCGTGAGGCTTCCCCGTCATCGTCCACCCCCCTCCGGATACCCGATGGGGGCGCGGAGCACACCATCGAGGCGCAGGGCGGGAACTGGACCACGGGCGGCATCGAACCGGGGCTGTTCGAGTACGTCGCCTTCGATGCGCCCGGGACGTTCCGGTTCCACTGTGCTGACCACCCGTGGGCGCTGGGCGGGATCACGGTCGTGCGGTGAGGCGGTCGTCGTTCACGCCGACACGAATACGGATGACGGCCCGATCCGCGCGCGGCTCCACGGCGGCCAGACCCTCGTCGACGCCCTGATCTGCGCGCCGGAGCGGGAGGCATCGCTCCCCGAATTGCAGCGGGGACTTCGCCGCGGGCCGGCAAGCCCGGCTTCGCCGCCTTGCCGCTCCGCTCTGCGGCATCTGTTCCGGGGCGGTGTCAGGCGGGCGCCGGGACGTCTGCCGGCGCTTCGGCGGCCGGGGTCGGGGCGGCGCCGTCCGCCGACCGGTGCCGGCGCATCTCTTCGAGCCGGTCGTGGGCCAGCATGTTCTGAATCAGCGGCAGATAGAAGACGCCGTCGTCCTGCACCCGCAGGGCGTCGTCCGAGACCGTGACCCACCCGGTCTCTTCGAGCGCGCGCCACACCACCGCGTGCTCGTCGACGACGTCGCGGTCGAGCAGGTCCCGATAGGCGATCCGATCGACCGCGAGCCCCTGCATCTCCTGGAAGAGCAGGTGCAGGCGCAAGTCCTGGGGCGTGTAGTGGAACCCGCGCATCACCGGATAGCGCCGCTCGCGGAGGCACCGGAAGTACTCGTCCACCCGCACCTGGTTCATGAATGCCCACCCCGGCGACCGCGGCGTGCCGAAGAAGAACGAGATGCCGGCGTAGCCCCAGCCCCACGCGTCGAAGCCGATGGGACCGGTCGCGCTCGACGCGAACGGCTTGCGGAACAGTTCTTCGTACAGGTACCCGCTCGGCACCGCGGCGTCCCGCCGCTCGAAGTCGTAGGGCGTGACCTGCCGGTAGCCGCAGGCTTCGAGCACCGATTTGCCGACCCGGTACATCTCGAGGTTGCCTTCGATCGAGGGCAGCTCGCCCCGGCGGTTCCGGGCGAAGTCGGTGCGCCCGGCAAGGTTGAGCTCGTAGTGGGTGATGTGCGCGACCCCCGTCGCGGCGACCGCCTCCAGGTCGCGCACCATCTGCTCGACGGTCTGGTTCGGCCAGCCGAAGATGAGATCAATGCTGATCGGCAGATCGAGCTGCTTGCAGGACTCCAGGGTCCGGAACACTTGGTCGGCCCGCTGCCGGCGGCCGCTCGCCTTGATCAGCTCTTCGTCCAGCTGCTGCACGCCCATGCTGATGCGGTTCATGCCGCACTGCTTCATCGCGAGCAGCTTGTCGTGGCTGAAGGTCTGCGGGATGCCCTCGAGGGTGATCTCGATGTCGGGGGGGATGTCGAAGACGCCGCCCACGATCTCCATCAGCCGCGGGTACTGGTGAGGCTTGTAGAGGTTGGACGTCCCGCCGCCGAAGTAGATGCTGGCGAGCTCGGCCCCGGCGAAATGGTCCCGGAACAGGTCTCCCTCCCGCTCGAGATGCGTCAGATACTCTTCAAGCTGCTGCTGGCCGGTGTAGATCTCGGTGGGGAAGAGGCAGAAGCCGCACCGGTCGGGATCGGTGGGCAGGCAGTACGGGGTGCCGACGTAGAGATTGACCCGTTTGGGTATCTCCCGGTTCGTGCGCTCCCGAGCCAGCAGCAACGCGTCCATGGGGACGCTCTGCTCGACCCAGTGCACAGGAGACGGATGGCCGTGCAGCACCTTGTTGCTCTGGCGCCGCCGCCGGTGCTTGTCAACGAAGGCCTTGGCCGCCTGCACGTCACGCACGATCCGAGCGATTGTCGGTCGGCCGCCCTCGGTTGTCAACACCGGGTCGCTTGCGAAGGCCGGTGGCCGCCCCCGGCTACTGCCCCCATCGGTAGTTCATGCGGGCATAGTAATAGCCGCCGCTGAAGCCCCATGGCGTGAATTGGCTGAAGGGCACGCCGAGCGCGCCGGCCAGCACGTCGTTCCGGTCCGAGAACGTATCGAGGGCGTTCTGGCCGCCGAACGCCAGCGTCACCTCCTCGGAGACCGGCACGCTCACCTCGAGGTCGATGATGGGCCGGCCGTTCAGGATCGGCGCCAGCGCTCCGCTGACGAACCTCGCATCGAAGAGGTCGACCCAATCTCCGTAGTAGCTCAGGCGGCCGAGCAGGCCCACGCGTCCCACGCGCTGGTTGACGGCGACGTTCCAGCGGGTCCGGGGTACGCCCCGCTCCAGGGCGAGCACGTCGCCGGGGCCGAGCAGGTCCGACTCCTCGGTCATTTTCGTGTCCGTGTGGTTCATCGCGAAGCTGAAGACCGTGGCGCCGGCCAGGGCCGGCGGCGTCCAGGTGGAAACGACGTCGACCCCTTGGGTGCGGGTCGAGAAATCGTTGATGAAGAACCGGAAGAGGGTCAGCGACTCCGCGCTGGTGATGCCGTCGGCCAGCAGGAGCGCTCGATCCTCGGTGTCGGTGCTGATGAGCCCCGACAGCGTCAGGCGATCGGCGATGGCGACCGTGAAGTAGTCCGCCGTCAGCGTGAACGGGCCGTTGTCGATCACCAGCCCTGCCGTGATGTTGCGCGACGTCTCAGGCCGGAGCGGGACACCGCCGTGGCGTGCGGCCGCGGCGAACGTGGAGGGGACGGTGCCGCTGTCGGTGAGCTCCAGTTGCTCGTTGAGCGTCGTCTGGACGTTGATCGTGTTCTGCTGGCCGGGGGTCGGCGCGCGGAAACCGGTGCTCACGCCGCCGCGCAGCGACACGATGCCGCTCAGCCCGAGGCGGGCCGACAGCTTCCCGTTCGTCGTCGTGCCGAAGATGTCGAACCGTTCGACCCGGACGGCGCCGCCGGCCGACCAGCGGCCGTCGCGCCCGCGCAGCTCGAGGTCGCCGTAGAGAGCGACGTTGCTGCGGTCCCAGGTGCCCGCCGTGTAGTCCGCGAATCCCGGGAACCCGTTCGACGCCGGGACGAACCCCTGCGCCGCGTACGGTCCGACCTCCCACGACGGTCGACCGCCCGCGCCCACCGTGAAGCTCTCGTTGCGCCATTCGCCGCCGGCCGCGACGTTGAGCCGATCGGAGACGGCGTGGGAGACGTCGAGATTGAGGTTGATGTCCTCCTGCCGGTAGAGTCCGGGGTCGAAGTCGCGCGGAGTCTCCGGACCGAGCGACGCGTTGACGGTGTTCCTGAAGAAGAAGTCCGATTCGTGAGCCCCGTAACCGGCGCTGGTGTCCCAGGTCAGGCCGTTGGCCGCGATTCGGCGCACGCCGCCGAGCACCGACATGTCGGTGACCACGCCGCCGAACTGCGGCGTGAAGCCGCCCGGCGCGATCTCCTGGAACGAGAAGCAATCGGGGTCGGCGAACACCTGGGCGAGGGCCGCGGGGTCGGGCACGTTGTCGGTGATCCTGACCACGGGGCAGTTGGCGGAGCCCGCGCCTCGGGCCGCGGGCACGTCGCCGATGAGCAGGGTCTGACCGCTGTCGAGCGTGTAGATGTTCTGCCGCGTGTTGGGGTTCCGGAAGTAGAAGCCCTCGGTCACGGTCTTGTCCGCGTAGTTGGCGTGGCCGTAGAACTCCACGCCGCCGGCGAACCGATTGCCGAAGTTCGCGAACAGCTTCAGATCGCCCTCGATCAACGGGTTCCCCCAGACCTGCGCCGGGTCGGCCACGGCGGTGTTGCCGGCGTCGATGAGCGCGGCGGCGTCGGCCCGCTGCACGCTGCGGTCGGTCGGATCGGCGTGTCCGTACTCGAAGCTGAGGTTGGCGAATCCGGTGTCGCCGAGCGGCAGCCCGGTGTTGCCGGCGACGGTGTGCGCGTCGCCGTCGCCGGCCCTGTAGGTGCCCGAGTTGACCGCCAGGGTGCCGCCGGAGCGGTCGTCCTTGAGCAGGAAGTTGAGCACCCCGGCGATCGCGTCCGAGCCGTACTGGGCCGACGCGCCGTCGCGGAGCACCTCCACTTGCCGCAGGGCGATCGACGGGATGGTCGAGATGTCCGGTCCCTGAGCCCCGTCCGTCACACCGGCGAACCAGGCGACGACCGACGAGCGGTGGCGCCGCTTGCCGTTCACCAGGACCAGCGTATGGTCGTGGGCGAGGTTGCGCAGGGTGGCCGGCCGAACGAGCGTGGCCGCGTCGCTGGTCGGATGCGTGGCGACGTTGAACGACGGAATCAGGGTCCGTAGCTGATAGTCGAGCGTGGTGGCGCCCTGGCTGATGACGTCCTGGAACGGGATGGCGTCGATCGGCACCGGCGACTCCGTGACCGACCGCGGTTGGGCGCGGCTGCCGACGACGACCACCCGCTCCTCGAGCTGCACCGAGAGCTCCACGTCGAGCGTCGTCGTCGCCGCGGAGCCGACCACCACGTCGTAGCGGATCACCGTCGCGAACCCGGACAGCGTGAACGTCGCGGTGTAGGAGCCGGGCGGCAGATCCAGGATCGCGAAAGTACCGGTGTCGCCGGTGACGGCTCCGTGGGCCTCACCGCCCGCCGTGCCGCGAACCTCCACGGTAACGCCGGGGAGCAGGAGGCCGGTCGTGTCGGTCACCCTCCCGGACAGCACCGCGTCCTGGGCCCCGGCGATCGTCGGGGCGAACAGCGCCAACAGCAGAAAGCCCGACGATCGTCTCATCGTGATTGCCCCTCGGTTGACAGTCCCGCTCGGGCGGACCGCCGACCGATCCGTGGTGGAGATGTCCACCCGTCCGCCGGACGGGCAGTGAGAACCGTGGTCCTCGGGGAAGGCCGCCTGGGAGTCTGCGTCGCAGGAAATTAACCCCCCACATTCATAGTGGAGTTGAAAGTCTGCGACTACTATATACGGGGGTCTGATCGTGCCTAAATCGTTCCACGGCGCGGACTCCAGCCCGGAAATCGTCGCCTGCGGCTCCGATTGCCGCCCCTCCGGGAGCCCGCGCCGTTCTGCGGCGCAGCCTCCTGTCCCAAGTTTACCCAGTCGACCGGTCATTTTTGCCGGTCTTGTCCGCATTTTCGGGGTCCTCCATGTGGTAATTTCTGCCACGGTCTGTCAGGCGTGAGAATCGGTGGCGGACGACCTTGCCGCTTGGCTGAAGGGATGTCCTATAATCGACCTCACGGGGGGGCTGCCTGGGGCCGCGGAACATCCTGCGAACGGACCCGGGACGCCGGGTGACGTCCTGACCGCGATGAACAGCGACACGAAGTGGATCATCGGCACGGTCGTCGTGCTCGCCGGTCTGTTGTCGGCGCAGATCGCCGGCGTGCACGCCCGCATCGACGATGTGCACGCCCGCATCGACGACGTGCACGCCCGCATCGACGACGTGCACGCCGACCTGACCGCCCGGATGGACCGTCTCGACGCCCGGATGGACCGTATCGAGACACGCCTCGACGGCTTCGACGAGCGGCTGCGCAACGTCGAGGTCGCCTTCGGCAAGGTCGACCAGAGACTCCTCACCCTCGAGCGCGTCATCCTGCCCCCGCCGGCGCCCGGCCAGTGACCGGCGGGCTGCTGCGGCCCCCGTCGGCCGGCGCCTTCACTTCGCCTCGGCGGGTCCGTGCGGGGCCGTTCAGCGGACGTGAACCATTGTGCCCCGCCGTTCTTCAACGGCTTACAGCGTCCGTGGGTGACCGATCGGCGGTCGGATCGAGGGTTTGGCGTCTCAGGGTGAGAACGCGCGGCCTGCGGCCGGAGAGCCGGTCGGAAGGGCGTCCTGTGGACGTGCCCGACTCGCGCAGACGGGCTCCGACGATGTTGTCAAGCGCAAATGCCCGGCCGGCAAGGAAAAACGCACTCGTCGGCACCGTGCTCTTCGACCCGCGGGCGCCCGCGGCACGTGCCGTCACGGTCCGGCGCGTCGACGGTCGCCGGGCGCCTTCAGACGAACGGATTGACGATGGTCATTCCGGCGATACGCCGTCCCGCCTGAAGGTCCTCCGTCAGCAGAGTGTCGCAGCCGGCCGCGATCGCCGACGCCACGATCAGGGCGTCGTAGAAGCTGAAGTCATGCGACCGGGCGAGGGCCACCGCACGCAAGTGGATCTCGACATCGACAGGATGCGCGGGGCCGAGCGCCGCGCGGACATCGGCGAGAACGTCGGCGATCGCGTCCCACTCCAGGCGGAACTTGCGGCGAAGGACGGCCGCGAGCTCGTTCAGCACCTGCACGCTGATGATCCCGCCGGCCAGGATCACCTGCCGCGCCGTCTCGCTCTTCGCGCCGGCCCCCTGGGCGTAGACCAGCACGTTGGTGTCGATGAATGCGCTCATCGGGCGTTGGCTTCGTCGCGGTCGAAGGCATAGCTCTCGGGAAAACGCAATCTGCGGGCGCGCATGCGGTCGACCGCCTGCGCCCGGCGTACGTCCTTCATCACTTCGATGCGGGTCGACGTGGCCGCCACGACCGCCAGCTCGTCGCCGGGCTTCAGACCAAGGTCGTCGACCAGCGCCCGCGGCAGCCGCACACCGAGGCTGTTGCCCCATCTGGAAACCATCAAGCCAGCCTCCTTGATATCCTCTTTGAAAGCAGGATATCATGCCTCACGCTCAATCACCGGTCTCCCTGCCGCCGGGGGACATCCCGATTTCCAGGAACGCGGACACCGGGCGCACGACCATCAACGCGCGCCCGCCTCGGTTCATGACCCGGTATTCCTCTCGCAGCGGCTTGAGCGCCCGCTCGAACCGGTGACGGGGCGACATCGCTGGAACCGCGCGACTAGCCCGACGCGGGGGTGCGCGTCAGGAAAGTGAGACGCTGCCGCCGGAGGCATTCGGCTCGGCTGCCCCCGAGGCGCCCTTGGCGCCAAAGCCCCGAAGGCCCGTGATACCGGCGCGTTGCGGCTGCTCGGCACAGTCTCGGCGCTGACGCCCTTGGTGCCAAAGCTCCGAAGGCCCGTGATACACTATCGACTTTGCCGTGCCGGCCGATAACCCGGTCGGTGCATCGACCCTGCGGACGGGAAGGACCCGCCCCCCCGCGGGACAGGTTGTCGGCGAGGAACAACGCGTGACTGCACACCACTTCGTGGGCGAGGGCGGCTACTCGGAGGGCCTGCTGGCCGCGGGCGGGGCCGAAGGCCTGCTGGCGAAGGTCTCGGCCCTGGTGGACGCGGTCGGCCTGCAGGTGATGGCCGAGCAGGCGGTGCCGTTCCCCGGCGGAGGCGCCACCCTGGTTTGGGTGCTCGCCGAGTCGCACTTGGTGCTGCACCTGTGGCCCGAGGAGGACCACGTCACCATCGACCTGCACATCTGCGACTATCGCACCGAGAACGAGGCGCGGGCGCGGCGGCTGCGCGACGCCCTCGACCGCTTCTGCTTCGCGCCGGGGTCCTCGGGCTGGACCGAGCTCATGGTCGGCGGACGGCAGTTGGTCAGTGCCTAGCACGGCGCAGACTCCGGGAGAGCCGGTCGGGCAGGAAGCCGAGCCGCGGGACGGCGGTCTCCCCGCCGGATCCGCCGCCGACGACGAGCAGTCGCGCTACAAGGGCTTCTGGGCCGACGTCGGCGAGAACTTTCCCGATCTGGGCCGCGCCCGGTCGACCGCGCAGTACCGCACCGACGAGCGCTGGCTGCTGCGCACCTTTCTGCCCGCTCTCGCCGGGCAGCGCATCTTCAAGACCGATCTCTGGGACGAGGCCAAGAACACCCGCATCCTGCGCTGGGCCGCTGGCGAAGGGGCGCACGCGTTCGGCGTCGACATCTCGCCGGCCATCGTGGCCGCCGCCCGCCGGGGTTTCACCGACGCCGGCCTCGATCTGCACGGCGTGCAGGGCGATGTGCGCACCCTGCCGTTCCGCGACGGCAGCTTCGACGCCATCTACTCGATGGGCACCGTCGAGCACTTCGACGACACCGACGGCGCGCTGCGCGAGATCTTCCGGGTGACGCGCCCCGGCGGCACCGCGGTCATCGGCGTGCCCAACCGCCGCGACCCCTTCCTGCGCCCCCTGCTCGTCGCCCTGCTCTACCGCATCGGGCTCTACGGCTACGGCTTCGAGAAGTCCTACTCCCGGCCCGTGTTCCGGCGCATGCTCGAACGGGCCGGCTTCGAGGTGACCGCGGAGACCGGCATCCTGTTCATTCCGGGGTGGCTGCGCATGGCCGACCTCGCCTGCCACACCTCGACGCTGCCGCCCCTGCGCTGGTGCGCCCGGCTCACCGGCGCCCTCTGCGCCCCCTTCGACTGGGCGTCGCGGCGCTGGCCCCGCCTGCGCCGCCACGGTTACCTCCTCGCCTCGGTGGCGGTGCGGCCGAAGACCGGCGGCGGGACCGCCGGCCGGTGACGGCTCTGCGACTCCCGAGCCGCCGCCGAAGCCGGTCGCCCACCGTGGGGCGGCGGGACCGCCGGCCGGCGACGGCTCCGCCGCCGTACATTTCCCGTTTCGTCGATCGGCGGCTCGACTGACTTGTCGAGTCGTTCAAGGATGTGCGCAGCGCCGGGGGAGGCGCCGCGGTTTCGCTTGGTCCCGCGATCAGGCAGGGTCGGCCGGTTCACCGGTATAGGCCGCGGTGGTGCGCCGGGCTGCGGCCCGCGCGGCGTCGGGGTCGGCGCCGGCCGCGACCGCCGCGCGCTCCCACCCTGCGCTGCTGCCGGCGACGAACGCCCGGCCGTCCCGCGAGGCGAGAAAGGCGGCTTCGTCCGACTTCGGCGCGGCCGGTTGCGCGAGATGGAGCGCGAGCCCCAGGAGACCCGTCTCCCAGCCGACGCCGACCGCGCCCGGCCCGTACTCGTCCCAGTGGTACGAGCGGTGGGCGGTGTGGGTGAGCGCAAACCGTGCGCGGCCTGCCCCCTCGTCCGAGAGACGCAGCTCCACCCAGCTCACGTCGCCGCCGAACTCCCAGGTGAGCGCGAGATGCGACGGTCGATCGCACGCCGTGATCACGCCGCCGGCGTTGCCCTCCAACTGAAAGCGGCCGCCCCGCTCGAGCTCGCCGCTGATCGGCAGGAACCAGCGCGGAATGCGCTCGCGGTTCGTCGCCGCGTCCCACAGGTCCTCGACCGACGTGGCGTAACTGCGGGCGAGCGTGACCGCGCGGGCGGGCTTTCCATCGCGCTCCGGCGCGGATACGGAGCGCTCCGCGGCGCTCAGGTGGCTCTCGACATCGAAGTCCATGGTTCTCCCCGTTCCTTGGCCGGCGCCCGCGGGCCTGCAGGCGCCATCACGCCCGTATTATCCGCCGATACGTGCCGCCGCCGCGAGGAAGTCGTCAGTGTCTTTGACGATGCCGTACCGGAGCGCTTTCCGGCCATCCCGGCGACCATCTGCGCGCCGGTGCGGGACAGGGGCGCGGGATGCCGCTCGGAAGCTCGGACAAGCGGCGCGCAAAACACAAGACGCGGTCGCTGCGCTTGCTGCATCACGGTGGTCTCACCGTGCCGATCGTCGGCTGGCGCAAACACAAGAACACGAGACGCTGCCGTTGCGCTTGCTGCCTGATCTGCGGCAAGGCGATGAACGAGGCGCAGATGGCGGCGCAAAAACACAAGACGCTGTCGCTGCGCTTGCTGCGGCTCGCGCAGTCGCCACCTGCCGATACTCGACAGACCCGCTGCGTCCGTGGGTGGGCGTCGGGCCTCTCCAGCACGCGGCCGCGACCGGGCGCCGCGTCTCCAGGAACCGGACCCCGGACGTCGTCGACGACCAGCACGCGGCCGCGACCGGGTATCACGTCTCCAGGGCGGTTCCGGCGATTTCGTGCAGAAACCGAATGGGGTGGTGAGCGGTCGCCGCGCAACGGTATACTGAAGGGCAGGAAAGGGAACCGACTGATGGATACGACTCGGCCCGATGCCGCCGGCCGCGAGTCTGCGGCCGAATCCGGCGGCTCGTTGCGGTTCGCGCTGACCATCGGCGCGTGGTTCGTCGGGCTGTTCGGCCTGATGCGGCTCGGGTGGGTCGAGCACACCCTGCTGACGCCGTTCGCGCAGCTCCAGCAGCGGGTGGCGGAGCAGCTCACCGGGGTGACGTCGGGCCTGCTCTACGCCGACGCGAGCTGCAGCGGGGGCGACCCCATGGCCCTGTGCATGGGCGCCATCTTCGCATACCCCGCCGCGTGGGGGTCGCGGCTGCGCGGCGCCGCGGTGGGGCTGATCGCGATCACCGCGCTGAACGTCGTGCGGCTGGGCTCGCTGTCGATGGTGGCCGAGAACCGGGGTCTGCTCGACGTGCTGCATTTGTACGTGTGGCCCGCCATCCTGATTCTCGTCGCCGCCGCCTACGTCTACGGCTGGATGGACCGGCAGGGGAGCCGCGGCGGCGGCCGTCCCCCCGCCGCCGGCGCGCCCGCTGGCGAGCTGTTCGGCACGGTGCCCGTGCTCGGCGGGGCGACCCGCCGGTTCCTGGTGCTGACCGCGGCGCTCGTCGCCGCCTACTTCGCGGCCGCGCCCTTCTTCTACCAGAGCAGCCTCGTGCGGGTGCTCGCGGGCTGGGTCGCGCTGAGCGGCGGCACCATACTGACCGCCGCGGGCACCGAGACCACCGTCATGGGCGCCGGTCTCCACACCGCGCACGGCGGCTTCCTCGTCACCCAGGAGTGCGTGTTCACGCCGCTCATCCCGGTGTATCTTGCCGGCGTGCTGGCCGCGCCCCTCGCCCCGTGGCGCCGCGCCCTGGCCCTCGCCGCCGCCCCCGTCATCTTCTTCGCCATCGGCGTCGCCCGCGTCCTCGTGCTCGCGGTCCCCGCCGCCGTCGTCGGCAACTACGAGGTGGCCATTCACGGCTTCTCGCAGACCCTCGTCGCCGTCCTCCTCGTCGCCGCCGCCGCCGTCTGGACCACCGGCGACGGCCGGCGGGGCGCCGCCCGCGCCGTCATGGCGGTCGGCGCGGGGCTCGCCGCGGGCTTCGCCGCCGCCCCCGTGCTGGGCGCCCTGCTCGGCGGCGGCGCAGCCGCGCTGCAGGCCCTCGCCGGCCACGGCCACGCGTTCGTCGACGAGCAGGGCGCCGCCGCGGTGCTGCCCGCGTTCCAGGTCGGCCTGTTCGCCGCCCTCTGGACCGTCGTCGCCGGCCGCGCCGCGTGGCGCCGGGCCCTGCTCGGCCTCGGGGTCCTCTCCGCCAGCCAGGCCGCCCTCGCCCTGGCCGTCGGCGAGCTGGCCTTCCACATCGGCTTCGACCCCCACGTCGCGCTGATCCGCGCGTGGACCGTCGTCGTCCCCCTCGCCCTCGTCTGGGCTCTCGCCCGCCCCGAAGGCGCCCCCGTCTGGCGCGCCCCCGCCGCGCCGGTGTCCGTGTCGGGGTGACACGCGCCGGGTCGGCTTCCGTCTGTCGCGAGCCGCACGTCCTCGGGCGTCACGTCGCCGTCGTTCGAGGCCGCGCTCGGAGACGAGATCCGCAGAGGGCTGGTTGGCGCGGCCGGCGTCGGCCTCTCGTCGCGGTTGACGCAGGCCGCGGCCACCAAGCTCCGCCCGGCGCGTTGCGCGAGTTCCTCGAGACGTGGGAGACCGGGGGCGAGCTGATTCCCGACGAGCTGGCCCGGGCCGAGGCCGAGGCCGAGCTCGGTCTTCGCGCGGGCGAGCCGGCAGCATGCCGTTCGGAGTTGCCGGACAAGAACTCAACCGGGGCCGCAATGGCCGCCGGATGCGCTGTTCGCAGTGCTCCGCGAGGGCCGTTGAGATCTCACGCCGGCCGGTCGTGGCCGCGGATCTTCTGGACCAGGGACGAGTAGAGGTTCCGAATCTGAGGGTCCTCGGGATCGGCGGTCAGGATATCCGTTCGGCGCCTGACATGGACGAACATGTTCGTGCGTCCTGACGAGGACAGCCGCGCTTCGCGAACCAGGTCGTGTTCTCTCAGCAAGTCGAGCACTTCGCCCCAACGCGGATTGCTGACGAACTTGGCGAATGGGCCGTCGTTATTTCTGTCCCTGGGAATCCAGTACGCCCGGCTGCGGCAAGCGCGTTCGAGCAGCATCACCAACTCGTCGTCGCGCAGATCGCCGGGCACGAGGTGGGTTTCGTTTTGCCCCGCGGGTTGGATCCGTTCGTGTCCGCCGAGCCAGTCGTTGATTGCTTGGGGCGCTACGAACACCAAGTCGTCCTTGGCGCCGACACCCTGATGCCGTATGCGGTCGGGAACCGGACAGGAGGGCGACACCCGCGTAACTTCGTCCACGATGAGTGTCCCAATCCAGCAGTTCTCGAACGTCACGGCCCGCAGATCCGCGCCCTGGACATCGAGCTGGTTGATTGCCGCGTTCGATATCGCGGCCTCCGGTGCGGTGCCCTGGATCAGCGATTCGTCCGTCTCGATTCCCTCGATCCGCAGGTCGGGTCCGCCGTTCATTGCGGGGAGCACTGTCAGGAGCAGCGCGCCGAGATTCCGAGCTCCTCGATCGACGCTCAGATAGGTTCGCGCCGTTCGGGACGCGGCCTGGAAGAACTCGTGAATGCGTTGTGGCTCCGACATCGCTGCAAGATCGCTGAACGCGGCGAGGAAGTCCGCGCCCAGGATGTTGCGCCTGATGAACTTCGGTATTTCGTCGTTCGAGACCGCGTCGATGGCCAACTCGGCGAGGAAGTAATTGAACAGTTGCGTATGCGCGAACCGACGATAGCGCGGCGCATCGTCATTCTCGAGAAAGGCGACGACGGCGGACCGGTTCTTGAGAACTGCGAGAGACTCCGGATCCAGATCTTGCGGCGCGGCGAACTCGACGAGCCACGCGATCGACACCTCGTCGATGGCCTCTGTCTGATCGTCGGCCATATGGCGGGCGATCTCCCGAAAAAGACTCCGCAGGAAGTTCCGGCGTTGCTCGATGGACAGTCTCCGGTCGAGCGCGGCGCCGAACTTGCCGACTTCGCGTTCTGTCATCATCTCGACGAGGAACGCCAGCGGATGACCGGCCGCGCTCTCGCGAATCGTCGAAACCACTTCGCGGTCGGCGAGTTGGACCAGAAAAAACGGCCGCAACGCATAGGAGCCGCGGTCGAAGAGCGCGTCGGCGGACGCAATGTCGTCATCCGACCAGTGTCTGGCTCGCAGCCAGTCCTTGGCGTGATTCGGATCGGGCGGCTGCAGGGACAATGCTTCGAGCAAGTCGTGTTGCCCCAGAGACGTGATCTTCCTCGATACGCGCTCGCGCCCGATGAACGTCTCTCGACCGGCGAGAATGAGGGTGCCCTTGCCACGAATCTGAGTGACGATCTCGTTCACCTGACCCCACGCGAGGTCGTATCCATTCGGATCCCCGAGCTCGTCGAAACCATCGATGGCAAGCGTTACGAGGCCATGGCGCACCAGCACGGGAAGTTGATCGAAAGTCACGGTCAGCCGCAACCGTTGCAGGCTGAACGCGATGAGATCCTGGAGGAACGTGAGTACGCGTCCCCGGCTCTGCACGTGTAGGACAAGGGGGCGGCGCGAAGCGAGGAATCTGCTGGCGCGCGAGGCGGCAAGGAATTCGATGAACTTGGTCTTTCCGATGCCGGCAGGACCGTCTATCAACATGATCCGGATTGACGGCGCATTACAGTCAGTGGGCAGGAGACGGGCGTTGAGTGCGTCGATATCGAGGGTATCTGCCGTTCCGGACAGTACTCCTTCAACATGAATACGATCGTCAACACCCGTCAACGCATCCCGCAGGACGGTCTTCTGGTGGTCGGCCCAGAGCCGGAGGTCACTGAACGTCTCCGACGCCAGCAGGGCCTTGTACGATGCATGGGAACGAGATCCGGCGCCGTTGGGCGGATGCTCGATGACCTTACCGTCGGGTCCATTGAGGAACTCGAGCCGCAACTCGTCGCCGCCTCGAATCATCAGCACGATCAGGCGACCGCCGTGACGCATCGCCCGTGGTGGGTCCGTGCCGAGATCGGAGAAGACGGCGAGCTCGTCACAAAGCCGAGATGTAGAGTCGATAGAGTCGATCATCCGTTCATGTCCATCAAGAGGCCATCCAGCTTGAGAAAGCCGTCCGGCCGGGAAGCTCTCACGATGAACGCGCGACCTCCATGGGGCCGGATCCAGGCTTCGGCGGTGAAGAGTGGGGGAACGACGTCGTCGTCCTCGGAGAGAACGAGCGCCCACTCGTTCGGACCGCGCCTTGCCCATTCCAGGAGATCGGCAGCGAGTGCCGTATCGACCATCTTCTCGGTCCGTGGTGCGTTCTTGGCTTGGCGCCGCAGCGTGTTCGGCAGATGGATGGGAGGACGGGTGTGTGTCCTTTCTGGGAGAGCGGAAAGCAGTGTGTGTCCGTACTGTACCTCTGGTGAGCAGACGACGTTTGGTGTCTGCGCCAGGACCGAGAAGTCGGTTTCCGAAGCGGTCGAAATCATGGCACGGAAGTTCTCGGTACGCTCCCAACCCTTGTACCAGCCGTGATAGAGGCGCAAGCCGACGTGGAATCTATCGGGTGCATGTCGCGCCAAGGACCTGCCTATGACCCGAGCCGTTTTCTCCAATGTGCGCTTCGCTCTCGTGCGCGGATCGGCGTCAAAAGCGCGTGCGTTGTGCAGTTGCGCGTTCCAATCGACGAAAGCCGTTACCTGGATCGGTCTGGCGGTCACGGGTTGGGTCGGGTCGTTGCGCATCGCTGTCGATCTCACCACGTGTGCAGCCACCGTAGGGAAATCGTGGAATCGTGGAGCGCATCCTGCTCTCTGATGACCACCAGTGTTCAAGGCGGGGAGACTGGGGTGCGGCAGCTCTACTGTCCCGGAACGAACCTTCCCGTCCGGCTGCCGACGTGCACCCGGCAATCGTCGAGGAACGGGGCAGAGCGCGGCAGTGCCGGCACGGGCGCTGTCGTTCCTGGGCTTCGGCTTCACGGGCGGTTCCCGACCTAAGCGGCGTTTGGCCGCCTTGACGGTGCTCCGATTTTGGAAACAGACCCGGGTACTGACCCGGCGGGTCCGCGGTGAGAGCCTGCGCCAGATGGTGCGGGAAGCTGTCCGCATACCTGCTGGCTGGCGGCGCGTACTTCGCCTCGCTCGGATTGCCGCATCTTGAGCGGCCCTGACTGCTCACCCGGCCGAACCGTCGCGGCCCGGACCCGTATGCCCGTTGGTGGGGGGAGGGGCGGTGCCGCGAGGCACCCCCCCTGTCCCGATCTCGAGCCGGCTGACCGCTCCGCCTAGGCGAGGACGCCGTTCACGATTTCGCCGTGGACGTCGGTCAGGCGGAAGTCGCGGCCCTGGAACTGATAGGTGAGCCGCGTGTGGTCGATGCCCAGCAGGTGCAGCATCGTCGCGTGCAGGTCGTGGATGTGCACCGGGTCCTTGGTGATGTTGAACGCGAAGTCGTCGGTCTCGCCGTAGACGGTGCCGGGCTTGACGCCGCCGCCGGCCATCCAGATGGTGAACGACCGCGGATGGTGGTCGCGGCCGTAGGTCTCCTCGGTCAGCCGGCCCTGGCAGAAGATGGTGCGGCCGAATTCGCCGCCCCAGATGACCAGGGTGTCGTCGAGCATGCCGCGCTCCTTCAGCTCCATCACCAAGGCCGCCTGCGGCTGGTCGACATCCTTGGCCTGGGTCTGGATGCGCCGCGGCAGTTGGGTGTGCATGTCCCATCCGCGGTGGAAGAGCTGGACGAAGCGCACGTCGCGCTCGGCCAAGCGCCGCGCGAGCAGGCAGTTGGCGGCGAAGGTGCCGGGGGTGCGCGCGTCGGGCCCGTAGCGATCGAAGACGCTGTCGGGCTCGTCCGACAGGTCGGTCAGCTCGGGCACCGACGCCTGCATGCGGTAGGCCATCTCGTACTGGGCGATGCGCGTGGTGGTCTCGGGGTCGCCGAACTCCTGGCCGTCGAGCCGGTTCAGCTTGCCGAGGTCGTCGAGGAAGCGGCGCCGGAGGCCGCGGTCGACGCCCGGCGGGTTCGACAGGTAGAGGACGGGGTCGCCGGTCGAGAGGAACTTGACGCCCTGGTACTCCGAGGGGAGGAACCCGCTGCCCCACAGCCGGTCGTAGATGGGGTTGCCGCCGCGGTTCGTGACCATCGCGACGAAGGTCGGCAGGTCGCTGTTCATGCTGCCGAGGCCGTAGGACAGCCACGCCCCCACGCTGGGCCGCCCCGCGAGCTGGGCCCCGGTCTGGAAGAACGTGACCCCGGGGTCGTGGTTGATCGCCTCGGTGTGCATGGTCTTGATGAAGCACAGCTCGTCGGCGATCTTGGCGGTGTGGGGCATCAGCTCGCTGATCCACGCCCCCGACTGGCCGTGCTGCTTGAACTCGAACACCGACGGAACGACGGGGAAGCCCGCCTGGCCCGAGGTCATCGGGGTCAGGCGCTGTCCCTGCCGGACCGAGTCGGGCAGGTCGGTGCCGCGCAGCTTGGCGAGCTGTGGCTTGTGCTCCCACAGGTCGTGCTGCGACGGGGCGCCCCCCTGGAACAGGTAGATGACCCGCTTCGCCTTCGGGGCGAAGTGGGGCAGCCCCGGCAGGTTGCCGACCGTCCCCGGCGCCTGGGCCAGCAGGTCCTGGCCGAACAGCGTCGCCAGCGCGGCGGTGCCGATGCCGGTGCCCGCGAGCTCGAGAAACCGCCGCCGCGTGAGCGCCTGCTGCAGTTCGGATTGCGGTGCCATGGTCAGTCCTTTGTGATGGTGCGGTCGAGGTTCATGATCATGCTGGCGACCATGGTGTAGGAGGCCAGCTCCGCGATGTCGAGGGTCTCGTCGCGCGGCGAGTCGCCGACGTTGACGAGCTCGAGCGCCGCCGCCCGGTCGGCCCGGTAGCGGTCGAAGTAGTCGCGGAAGCTGCCGGTCAGCACCTCCTCGACCTCGGGCCGCGGGCGGTGCTGGGTGGCGAGACGGTAGGCGTAGGCCACCTTGTCCCCGGGCGTCCCGCCCCCCTCGCGGATCATGCGCTGGGCCAGGTGCCGCGACGCCTCGACGTAGGTCACGTCGTTCATCAGGTTCAGGGCCTGCAGCGGCGTGTTGGTGCGGTCGGTCCGCACGATGCACGTCTCGCGCGTCGGCGAGTCGAACGCGAGCATCGACGGCGGGGCCAGGGTGCGCTTCCAGTAGGTGTAGAGGCTGCGCCGGTAGAGGTCGTCGCCCTCCGACTGGATGTAGGTCTGGCTGGCCCCCGCCTCCCACAGGCCCTCGGGCTGGTAGGGCTTGACCGACGGCCCGCCGAGTCCGGGGACGAGGAGGCCGGACACGGCCAGGGCCTGGTCGCGGATGAGCTGCGCCGGCAGCCGCATGCGCGGTCCCCGCGCCAGCCGCCGGTTCTCGGGGTCGGCCTCGAGTGCCTCGGGGGTGATGGTCGAGTCCTGCCGGTAGGCGGCGCTGGTGACGATGGTCCGCATCAGCGCCTTGACGTCCCAGCCCGAGTCGACGAACGTCGTCGCCAGCCAGTCGAGCAGCTCGGGATGGCTGGGGAACTCGCCCTGCAGGCCGAAGTTCTCGCTCGTCTTGACGATGCCGGTGCCGAAGAGCATCTGCCACAGCCGGTTCACGGTGACCCGGGCGGTCAGCGGGTGCTCGGGGGCGACGAGCCACTTCGCGAACGCGAGCCGGTTGGGCTCGGCCCCCTCGGGCAGCGGCGGGAGAATCGCCGGCACGTTCGGGTCGACCCGCTCGCCGGGCACGTCGTAGGCCCCGCGGATGAGCCGGAACGTCTCGCGCCGCGGGCTCAACTCGTCCATGACCATGACCGTCGGGAAGCTCTCCCACATGGCCGCCCGCTGGTCCTCGAGGTCGTTGAGGTGGCGCCACGCGTCCTGCACCTCCTCGGCCGCGTACTGGTCGAGGAACGCGAGGCGGAGCTTCTCGGCCTGCCCCGGCGTCCGGTCGGCGGGGGCGAGGCGGGCGATGTCGGACAGCGGCTCGGCCGTCGCCACCACCGCCGCGCGCTCGGGGGTCAGGGCCTCCATGTAGATGCGGACGTCGTCGATCCAGCCCCGGAACCGCGGCCGCGAGTCGGTGCCGCCGGAGCCCTCGGGGGGCGGGCCGCTGGCCCCGATGCGCAGCGGCTCGGCGCGCGCCCGCATGGGGTTGTTGATGCCGTCGAGCAGGTGCGTCACCGCCTGCGCCTCGCCGTTGACGTAGATGCGGAAGCTGTCGGGGACCCGCTTGCCGGTGTAGGTCACCAGCACGTGCTGCCACTCGTTCAGGGGCAGATCGTCGACGGTCTCGACCCGCACCCCGTCGTCGGCCCAGCGCTGCGACAGGTTGATGCGCACCTTGCCGTCGACGAGATACAGCCCCCAGCCCCGCTCGCCCTGGTCGTCGGCCAGCGCGCGCGACACGATGACCCCGTCGGGGGCGGTGGAGTGGACCCACGCCGACAGCGTGAACGGATCGTCGTAGGTGAAGTTGGCGATGTCGCCGGCGTCGATGAACCGCCGGCCGTCGAAGCCGTGCGCCTCGCCGACCCGGCCCGGCACGAAGCGCGGCGTGCCGTCGACGAGCTTGACGTTCACCGGGAACTCGACCAACTGGGGCTCGGGCTCGCCGCGCAGCCCCGCCGTCACGTTCGGGGAGACGTAGACCGGCTCGGACGTGTAGATGCCCGCGAAGTCGCCGTCGAGTGGGTAGTGCACGAGGAGCTTGTCGCGCAGCACCCAGTCGACCCGCCCCGCGTCGGCGAGCGAGCCCTCCCAAGCGCGCCGCGCCTCGGCCGCGCCGGCCTCGAGGTCCGCGAACGTCCCGCGCGCCTCGGCGATCTCGGCGTCGAGCCAGTCGAGCTCGGCGAACTGGTCGTCGGTGGGGGCGGTGATCATCGGCGGCGAGTTGCCGTACTTGAACGCCTTGCCCCGCTCGGGCACGTTGTTGAAGTAGGCGAAGACCTCGTAGAACTCCTGCTGCGAGACGGGGTCGAACTTGTGGTCGTGGCAGCGGGCGCAGCCCAGGGTCAGGCCCATCCACACCGTTCCCGTCGTCGACACCCGGTCGACCACGTTCTCGACCAGGAACTCCTCGGGGATGATGCCGCCCTCGCCGTTCTGGCTGTGGTTCCGGTTGAACGCGGTGGCGATGCGCTGCTCGAGGGTCGCGTCGGGCAGCAGGTCGCCCGCGATCTGCTCGATCGTGAACTGGTCGAACGGCATGTTCGCGTTGTAGGCGTCGATGACCCAGTCGCGGTAGCGCCACATCGACCGCTCGGCGTCGGTCTGATAGCCGCTCGAGTCGGCGTAGCGGGCCGCGTCGAGCCAGTCGACGGCCATCCGCTCGCCGTACGCGGCCGACCCCAGCATGCGGTCGACGGCGTTCTCGAAGGCGTCGGGCGAGTCGTCGTTGAGGAACGCGGCCATGTCGGCCTCGAGCGGCGGCAGGCCCGTCAGGTCGAAGCTCGCCCGGCGCAGCAGCGTCGCCCGGTCGGCCTCGCCCGCGGGGGACAGCCCGTCGGCCTCGAGGCCGGCCAGCACGAAGTTGTCGATGGGGTTGCGCGGCCACCCGGTGTCCGCCACCGGGGGCGCCGCCGGCCGCTCGGGCGGGGTGAACGCCCAGTGCGACTGCCACTCGGCCCCCTGGTCGATCCACAGCCGCAGGGTCTCGATCTCGTCCGCGCTCAGCGCGTCCTCGTCGGCGCCCGGCATGACCGGGGTGTTCAGGCCGAGCCGGTAGGGCATCCGCACCCGGGCGTCTTCGGCGCTCACCCGGTGGATGAGCAGGCTCTCGTCGGCGTCGCCGGGCACGATGACCGGACCGCCGAACCGGCCGCGGTCCGCAAAGGGCCCCTCCGCGACGTCGAGCCGCAGGCCGCGCTGGCGCCCCTGCTCGTCGGGCCCGTGGCACGTGAAGCAGTTCTGGGACAGGATCGGCCGGACCTCGCGGGCGAAGTCGACGACCCGCACGGGCATCGCCGGCGCGTCGGCCGCGGCGTCGGCGAGCGCGCCGCCCCACGCCGCGCCGCCGTCGATCCACCGGCGCACGAGGTCGATCTGGTCGTCGGTCAGCGACCGCCCCGACGACACCGGCGGCATCTTCGCCACTTGGTCGCCGGTGGTCAGCCGCTGGAACAGCGGGCTCGCCTCGGCGTCGCCGGGCACGATGACCCGGTCGATGAACGCGTCGGTGTCGAGCCGCAGGTCGGCCTGGCGCGTGCCCTCGCTCGGGCCGTGACAGGCGAGGCACGCCCGGGCCAGCACCGGCCGGACGTCCCGGTTGTACTCGATCGGCTCGTGCGCGGGCTCCTGCGCCGAGGCGGCGCCGACAGACCCGCCGAACAACACCGCAACAACGGCCAACGGAATCAGGACACGAGGTACGGTCATCTTCATATGGGCATCCCCTCAAGGGTTGCATGGTAGGACTCCGGCCCTTGACATGCAACCCTTTATTGGTGCACGCCGGATTTCCGAACGACGGCCCCTGACCGGTCTACAGGGGGTTGGGCGGGTTCGCTGAAGCGCGCGCCACATGCACGATCCGGTCGGAGAGGTAGGGATGCCCGCGCACCCGGTCGTGGAACCGGACATCCGCCGTGATGACCGGATACTGCTCTTGGAGCGCGAGCGCCAAATAGTAGCAGTCGTAGGCAGGATGGCCCAGATCGACCGCCAACCGCGCGGCGCCGGCGGCCAGTCGACGCATGGAGACGGGAACCGAGACCGGCGCCGACTTCAGCAGGTCGGTGGCATCCGCCACGTCATCCCGGGTGAGGTCGCCGCGCCGGTGCATGGCCCACAAGGCGTTGGATGCCTCGGCGAAGACCAGCTCGGGCGCAATCAGCGTCACGCCGGTTTCCAGCAGTCTCGATGACTCGTCCGACCACTCCTCCGCCACCAGCCACTTCACGACGACGCTCGCATCGACGACGTAGCCCGTCACGACGGCGCGTCCCGATCCCGGTCGGCGCGTATCAAGACGCTGCTGTCGACGGAAGAGCGCAGACGTTGGCGCAGCGCCCCCGCCTGGGAGATGAAGCTCTCCTGCCCGGGCAGGAGAGCGTTCCGCAGCAGCTCGCGGTGCTCGGCTTCCGCGGACCGTCCGTGCGCGGCCGCTCTCTGCTTGAGGGCGCGGACCACTTGGTCGTTCACGTTGCGAACCGTCAACTGTGCCATGTCTGGTCTTCAATGAAGTGATGTCATTGCAGTCGTCATCAAGCGTGCGCCCCATGCCGGCTCTTGTCAAGACTCTCGAAGTCGGGGGACCGGCCGGTGGGTGCGCGTCAAAAGTGAGGCGCGCCGCCGCCGGAACCGGCCTCCGAGGGATCCCAGGCGCCAAACCCAAGATAAAGCCCCGTTCGGGAGGGTCTCGATGCCGAGAACGGTACGGAAATCGCCAACTTGACGGCGCCGGGGGCAGTCATTCGCAAATCTGAGGTGCGCCCCCGGTGCGGTGATTGCGTTTCGGGGGTTCCCGCGTTATGTTCCTTCTTCAGGGCGGATTGCCGTCACGGCCCAGGTTCGTGACGAGGTTCCGGCTGGCGGCGACCGGCCCGGTGCATTGGAGTTGGCCTATGCGGTTCGAGACGGGTGGGTCGGGGTCGAACAAGTGCCGGCCGACGCGGGACATGACCGCGTTCGCACGAGTCGTGCCGGTGCTCGCGGTTCTCGCGGCCGCGGCCACGGCCGTCCAGGCGCAGGACGGCGAGGCCCCGCCCGCCGGGTTCGTCCGCCTCGGCGAGGCGGTTCCCGGCATCGTGCTCGACGTTCGCTACCATGGTGCGGACAACTTCGTCGGCGCGCCGGTGGACGGCTACGAGGCGCCGGCGGCGATCCTGACGCGGCCGGCCGCGGACGCGCTGCGGCAGGTGCAGGAGCGGCTGCGGGCGCGCGGGTTCGGCCTGAAGGTCTTCGACGCCTACCGCCCCCAGACCGCCGTCGATCACTTCGTCCGCTGGGCCGCCGACCCGGCCGACCGCCGCACCAAGGCCGAGTACTACCCCGGCGTGCCCAAGTCCGAGCTGTTCTCGCGCGGCTACATCGCCGAGGCGTCGGGCCACTCGCGGGGCAGCACCGTGGACCTGACCGTCGTCCGGCTGTCGGACGGCGCCGAGCTCGACATGGGGACGCCGTTCGACTTCTTCGGCGCCGAATCGGCGGTGGACTACCCGGGCCTCACCGGCGGGCAGCGCGCCAACCGCCGCCTGCTCGCCGACGCCATGCAGGCGCACGGCTTCCAGCCCTACGCGGAAGAGTGGTGGCACTACACCCTCGACGACGAGCCGTACCCCGAGACCTACTTCGACTTTCCGGTGCGGTGATTGCGGGGGCGTTAACCGGGGTCGGCCGTCTCGGATGCGGGTGCTTGAGCTTCCCGCTCTCGATCTCGGCACCGCGGGCGTCCACCGACCGGCCACCTCGTCTCGGATGCGGGCCTCCTGCCGGACGACCTCCGCGGGCATGACGTCGCCGAAGTCGGGCGCCTTGAACACGGGTAGAATTCTCGATCTCGTTGGGCCGGACATCGGGTTGGAGCGGCGCTTCACCCACACCCCGCCTCGGCCTCGTGTTCCATGTCCGTAGGTCCGTCACACGGGATAAGGTGCCGCAAGGCTCATTCCAGCAGGCCGGCCAGGGCCGATGCGGCCTCGAGACCGGTGTCCGACTCGGAGAGCCGCTCGCGTTGCCGGCTCGTGAGCCACTCGGCGCGGGTGCCGGTGGCCCCGCGGGTGACCGCGAGCACGTGCTCGATCTGCTCGGCCACCGCGCGGACGTGGGAGATGACGCCGACCATGCGCCCGGCGGCGGCGACGGTCCCCAGGGCCTGCACGGCGGCGTCGAGGTTGTTGCGGTCGAGCGAGCCGAAGCCCTCGTCGAGGAAGAGGGACTCGAGCCGGCCCCCGCCGCGGGCCATCATCTCGACCATGCCGAGGGCGAGCGAAAGCGACGCGATGAACTGCTCGCCGCCGGAGAGGCTGGCGGGGGAGCGGGCCCGGCCGGAGTCGGCGTCGAGAACCTGCCACTGCTCTTCGGCGTCGCCGGGGTCCACGAACGCGTACTTGCCGCCGCTGATCTCGCCGAGCATCCGGGAGGCGTGAACGAGGAGACGCCGGGAGCGCCGCAGCGTCAGCCACTTGAGGAACGCGCCGGGCTTGAGGGCGTCCTCGAGGTCGTCCAGCGCCCGCTCTTTCTCTTCGACCTCGGCGAGGAGGGTCCGGAGGCGCTGTACGTCCTCGATGATCGCGGCGAAGTCGTCCGCCGCCCGCCGGGCGCGCCGCTCGTCGAAGCGGGCCTCCTCGGCCTTCGCGCGCACGCCGTCGACGATCGCGTCGAGGTCTCGGACGTCGATGTCCGGGTCGAGCCGTTCTCCGAGCGCCGCGAGTTGCCGGCGGGCGGCGTCCGCGCGGCCGGCGGCGTCGCGCGCGTGCCCGTCCGCGGCGCTCGACAGCGCCGCGGTGGCGGCCTCGAGGGCGCCGATGTGAGACTGCAGCGCGGCGGCGTCGCGGACCGAGACCGCCGCGGGGACGTCGGCGTCGAGCTGCAGCCGGCGGATCGCGTCGACGGCGGCCGACCCATCGACCCCGACTTCGTAATTCGCGTCGGCGTCGAGCTGCAGCCGGCGGATTGCGTCGACGAGGACGTCGCGGTGGGCGTTGAGCTGGCCGGCGAGCCCCTCGAGGGGCGCGTCGACCTCGTCGGCCCGCCGTTTCGCCAGGGCCGACTGCGCGGCCCGCGCTTCGTCGATCCTGCGCCCCAGGCGGTCTCGTTCGGCCGTGCGCGCCTCGAGGACCTGCGCGCGCTCGCGTGCGGCCGTCGTCCGCGCGCCGACCGAGCGGGTGTCCACCGCGTGCAGCTCCGCGACGTCGGCCGGGAGCTCCAAGCTCGGCCGGAAAGGGTGGGGAATCGCACGTATCGCCGCCTGCAGCCGCTCCAGGGCCTGGACGGCGTTCCGGCGGGACTGATCGGCGAGCACGCCGGCGTTCGCGGCGGCTTCCCGCGCCACCCCGGCCGCGGTGTCCTGCCGGGCCGCCTCGCGTCGCAGTCCGTCGGCGGCGCGATCGTGCCCGGCGAGGCGTTCCGCCGTCTCGGTGCAGGCTGCCTCCAGGGGATCGAGCAGGGCGTCGGAGTCGGGGAGGGCCGCATCTGCGCCGATCCCGGCCCGCCGCGCGAGGTCGCGGCGCGCCTCGCGCAGTCGGGTCTCGAGCCGGGCGACGCGGGTCGCGGCTTTGGCCGCCTGACGTTCGAGGCCCTCCCGCTCCGCGGCGAAGGCGCTGGCCCGCCGGCCCGCTTCCTGCGCCGCCTCGCGCGCCGCCGTCGCGGCCTGCTCGGCGTCGGCGAGTCCGGCTCCCTCGGGCGCTTCCCAGCCGGCGGGGAGGTCGCGGCGGCAGATCGGACAGGCGTCGCCGGCGTGGAGGTGGCGGGCGGCGGACGCCGCCGACGCGGAACGCCGCGCCGCGGCCAGGTGCGCGTCGGCGCCGGCCGCCCCGCGGGCCGCGCGGCGTTCCGTCTCCTGGGCCGATGCCACGCGCAGCGCGCACGCGGACTCTTCGGCCCGGAGCCTTTCGGTCCGCTTCCGCGCCTCGTCGCACTCGGCCGCGCGTTCCGCGCACCGGCCGTGCTGTTGCTCGACCGCGTTCTGGTCCTCCCGCGTCGTCCTCGCGGCTTCTTCCAGCGGGGGCCGCCGGGCGGCGTGGGCGTCGGCCTGCTGCCGGGCGGCGGCGGCACCGCCGGCCAGACGCCACGCTTCCGCCTGCTTCGCGGCCGCGTCCCCCACGGTGCCGCGGAGGGCGGCGGCCGCTTCCTCCGCCGCCGCCGTGAGGTCGCCGAGGGTCTCCAGCGTCGTCCGGGCCGCCGCGACCTCTTCACGGGTGGGGCCGTCGTCGGCGGGGATGCGCGCCAGCTCGGCCTCCAGGCCGGCCTGCCGCTCGGTCAGGCTCACGGCCTCTTCCCGCAGCCGCCGGTCGAGCGCGGCGACGGGCTGCAGGCTGGCCGCCGCGCCCCCGCCGTCGAGCGCATGTAGCCGGTCGATGACGGTCCGGGCCGTCCGCCGCGCCGTCTCCGCCGCGCGCACCGCCTTGCGGGCGGTGGATGCGGCGCGTTCATCCTCGGAAGCGTCGGCCGCGTGCCGGCCCGCCCTCTCGAGGTCCTCCACCAGGCGGGCGCGATGCGCGGCGGGGTCTTCCGGATAGGCGGAAGCGGCCTGCTCAAGCCGGACCCGCAGCTTCTCGGCTTCCTGGCGGGCCGCACCGGCCAGCGCTCCCGCCGCCTCCAGCTCGTCGGTGCGCCAGACTTGGCGCAGGATCCGGCCGCGGTCGGTCGGCCTGTCCTCCACGAGCAGCCGGGCGAAACGGCCCTGCGGGAGGACGACGGTGCGCAGGAACGCGTCGCTGTCGAGCCCGAGCAGGGCTTTGATGCGGTCGTTGACGGGCTTGACCTGTTCGACCTGCTCGGCCGCGGCGCCGCCGGCGTCGACGCGGCGCAGTTGCGCGGTGGCCGGCCCGACCCTGCCCTGCCCGCCGCGGCGCAGGGTGCGGGCGACCTCCCAAGTCTCGCCGGACAGGCGGAACCGGAGCACGACCCGGAGGTGCATGGACGTGTCGTTCATCAGCTCCTGGTTCGCCTGGGCGGTGAAGGTCGTCTGTCCGTAGAGGGCGTAGGTGATCGCCTCCAGGATGGAGGACTTCCCGGCCCCGGTGTCGCCGACGATGGCCACGTGGCCGCGGCCGGTGAAGTCGATGGACACGCGCGCCCGGAACGATCGCAGCCCTTCGATGGTGAGGTGGAGGGGGCGCATGTCAGCTCCGGTCCCCGTTCGCCTTCGCGGCGAGGTTGTTGAGCGTCTCCTGCGCGCGCAGGGCGAGCGGGGTCAGGCCGAAGTCGGCGGCGGCCGCCTGCCCGGCGCTGCCCAGGGCCTGCGAGAAGAGCGCGCCGACCGCTTCGTGGGGCGCCTTGACGCCGCGCGCGGCGGTGGTGCGCCATTCTGCGAACAGGTCGTCGAGGGCCGGTTCGGCGTCGTCTCCGCGGGACGGGTCGATGGCCTTCACGGGCTGGTTCTCGAGGGTGTTGACGAGCTCGAACACGGCGCAGCCGGGCGACCACTCGGCGAGACGGTCGGCGAGGTCGGGGAGGGGATCGCGGGACACGACGCGCGCTTTCAGGATGCAGCCGTCGAGGCCCCCGTCGGCGGCGCGGCGCTCCAGCTCGACCAGCGTGCCCGCGAGCTCGACGAGGGGCCGGCCGGCCGGCAGCTCGTGCGGGTTCGCCCGGACGTCGTCCGCGATGGTCACCACGACCGCCTGTTTCACCTGCTGCTGCTCGCCGTAGTCGAGCGGAATGAGGGAGCCGGCGTAGCGGCCCTGCGCGGCGCCGGAGGGCAGGCGTTGGGGGTCGTGGATGTGCCCGAAGGCGCAATAGAGGGCGCGCTGGAGACCCTCGACGTGGGTGGCGTAGTCCTCGCCGACGGTGATGCGCCGTTCCGACCGGCCCGGCCGCGCACCCTGCACGTGGAGGTGGGCGGCGTAGAGGACGATGCCGCGCGCGCCCGCCCCGCGGTGCGCCTCGTCAAGGAGGCGCTGGTTCAGGGCCCGGACCCCGTCCGCGTAGTCGCCCTCGAAGCGGGTGGGGTCGCCGGTGGCGTAGTCGGCGATGGCGCTCGGTGCGATGAACGGCACGCACGCCACCGCGACCGGTTCCTTCGCGATGTCCGGATACGCGACCACGCGCGGCTCGGTGACCAGCCTTAGCCGGCGCGGCTCGGCCGCGCCGGCCAGATCGTCGATGATGCGCAGCAGCACCGGCGAGTCGTGGTTGCCGGACAGCACCAGTGTCGGCGCGATCGCGGACAGGCGCTTCAGCGCCTGCACGCCGAGCTCCAGCGCCTCGTAAGGCGGGCGCGCGGCGTCGAAGAGGTCGCCGGTATGCACGATGAGGTCGGGGCGGGTCGATTCGGCGAGCTTCAGCAACCCGCGCAGCGCCGCCACGTGGTCGGGGGTGCGATCGTGCCGGCCGAGCTTGGCGCCGAGATGCCAGTCGGAGGTGTGGAGCAGCTTCACAGGTCCACCCTGGGGCCGGCGAGGGCGCCGACGTTGCGGACGATGGCGGCGGCCCGGGTCTCGTCCGCCTTCTCGTCCGCCGCCGCCTCGTCGGGGTTGGTCGCGAACGGCGGGAACGGGAAGCGGACGGGGATCGGTTCGGGCACGATGGGCTGGGAGACGACCATGGTGCCGGGCATGAAGCGGGTTGCGCGCTCGCGCAGGGCCGGAGTCAGGAAGCGGTAGGCGTCGGACTCGCTGGCGTCGAGCCGCCCCGCCACCTTGAGCGACGCGTTGCGGGGCAGGGCCTGGGCTACCGCCGAGGCCGCCTGCTGCGCGCCGATCAGCAGCACGCCGAGCGACCGGCCGCGCTCGGCGATGTCCACCAGGAGGTCGCGGAGCGGCGAGAAGCCGTGGGCGGGGGCGTACTTGTTCAACTCGTCGAGCACCACGAAGCGCAGCGGGGTCCGGCCCGTGCCCTGCTTTTCGCGCCAGACGCGGTCGAGGAGGGCGCCGACCACGAACCGCTGCGCGTCGTCGTGCAGGGTCGAGATGTCGACGACGTGGACCTTCGCGTTCTCGGACGAGACGGGCTCGAGGCGGCAGCCGATCAGGGGGGCGATGTGGCGGCGCAGTTTCAGCAGCCGCCGCAGGAAGGCTTGCCGCGTGCCCGCCTGCGCGCGGCCGAACCACGCGTTCATCAGGCTCTCGTCGTCGGTGGCGACGACGCCCTCGAGGAGGTCGATGAGGTCGCCGAAGTCGCGCACGACGTGCCCCGCCCCGGCCGGCGCCGCGTCAGGCTCGCGCTCGGCCAGCCGGTCGGGATTGAAGCCGGTGTTCGGGGAGACGACGTCGACGATGACCACCGCCCCCGACGGGTCGCCCTCCAGCCGCCGCAGCCGCCGCAGGAGCTGGATGCGGACCTGCTGCTCGACGAAGCCGACCTGGGTCGAGCGTTCGTCGTCGGTCGTGAAGCAGAACTGCAGGAGCTGCTCGCGGATGAACTGCTCGGGCGTCCAGCCGTAGGCGTTGACGTCGGCCGTCTTGCGCGTCTGCACGTCGGCCACGGTGGTGAGCGACGTGCCGGACCGGCGCGGCGCGTAGAGCCGGACGGAGCGGAACGGCCCCGGATCGTCGACGCCGAGGGCGCGCCACTTCTCGATCTCCTGGGGCCGGCCGGCGAACTCCGCGTTGGGGCGGTCGACGTGCAGCAGGTCCTCGCCCTTGGTGTTGAAGACCAGGGCCCGCACGTTCTCGCGCCCGGCCCGACCGCCGAGCAGGTCCATGCCCTGCTCCGTCTCGAGGAGCTGGTAGAGCAGGAACAGGGCGTAGGAGGTCTTGGTGGCGACGCCGGAAATGCCCGAGATGGAGACGTGGCCGCCGGAGCGGCCGTCGACGAAGCGCATGTCCGCGTAGACCGGGGCGCCGCCGAGGTCGAGGCCCACGGGCAGCTTGCCGCGGATCATCTCGTCCTCGAAGAGGGCGATCGCGCGGTGCCGGCCGGCGGCGCGGGCGGCAGGGGCGCCGGCGTGCGGCGCGATGAAAAGCTCGGGCACCACCCGCAGGACGCGGACCTCGGCCCGGCGCACGTGCTCCGCGGGCAGCGTCCGGCCGACCACCCGGCCGGTGTCCGAAGGCAGGTCCGCGCCCTCGAAACGGGACCGCAGCTCGGTCACGATGCCGTAGTGGGTGACCTGCCGGCCGTCGGGCAGATCGGTGGCGATGGCGACCAGTTCGTCGAGCTGGATGACCACGTCGGGGTCGAGCACGACCTGGAAGGTGCGCGAGTCGCTCTCCACCGACCCGTCGACGAGCCCGATGCGTCCGCCGCCGTCGCCGCCGCTCATGCCGTCGCCTTCCCCGCCCACGCCGTCCATCCTCCGCGGCTGCGTTCGAGCGATGCGCCCGCCGTCGTCGCCGGCCGCTCGATACCACCCGCTGGGCTCGCCGGTGGCGGCTGCGTTCGAGCGATGCGCCCGCCGTCGTCGCTCATGCCGTCGCTCTCCCCGCCCACGCCGTCCGTCCCCGCGGTTGCGTTCGAACACTCGGCCCGCCGCCGCTCATGCCGTCCGTCCCCCGCGGTTGCGTTCGAGCACCGCCTCTCGAACCGCGCGCAGGGCGAGGCGCGCGTCGCCCTGCAGGTGGTGCAGGTGCCGCTCCAGGCCCGCGATCGGCGTCAGGTTCACCGGGGCCCGCGCGTCCCGGTGGAGGGCCGACGCGAAGCCCGGCAGCCAGCCCGCCGCCTGGTCGGCCGCCTCGACGGCCGCGTTCCGGCCGATGCCCGACGGCATCTCGACGCGGGCGATACCCGCCCACGGGCCCGCCCACGGGCCCGGATCGCCCACCCGCAGGTAGCAGCCGTACAGCGCGTCGTCCATCGCGAAGAGGCCGGACCGCTCGCCGGCCGCCAGCGCCGGCACGCGGACCCACTGGTCAGGGGCAAGCATCCGCCGGTGGTGCGTCTTCACGTAGCCGATGACGGGCAGGCCGCGGCGGTGCCGGACGCCGTGCAGGGGGCCGTCGAGCACCGTCAGCCACCCCTCGTTCGACAGCGCCTCGGCGATGCCCGCCTCGGCGTCGCGCATCAGGCGCTGGAGCTGCTGCCGCGCCGCCTCGACGTCGGCCCCGTCCACCGCGTACGGTTCCCAACGCCAGCCGCCCCGGTGATCGGGCAGGGGGACGGGGTGTCCGCCCGTGAAGATCGCGGCGCGTCCCACCACCACCCGGTCGAAGCGGGCCGGCGCGTCCTCGGTGACGAGCACCGCCCCCGCCGCCCAGCTTCCCGCCAGCCCCGTGCCGACGTCGCCGTCGGGGCCGGTGCGGGTCAACCGCGCCTCGGTGCGCAGGGTCCCGTCCACGAACGCGATGCGGCGGGGGCGGCTTTCGTCGGGCGGGCGGTGCGCCGCGAACGCCCCGCCGTCCTCGATCAGCTCGCACTCGACGGCGTGCGGCGAGTCGTCCGCCGCCTGGAATCCGGCGCCGTAGGCGGCGTCGAAGGCCTCGACGCCGATCGTGCCGTTCCCGTCCGCCGGGTCGATGGGGCTCTGCATCCGCCTCGGGGTCATGCGCCTGCTCACGGTTTCGACGTCTGCGAGCATACGACGACACCGTGACAGATCATGACACTGCGTGGGGCGACGTCGCCGTTGATCTTTACAGTTGAGTCAAGTTTTGATCGTGTTTTGTTCGCGGCCATGGGAGCGACCTCAGGCATCGGCGACTGCGCAGACCCACCGGCCTCGCCGGTCTGAGGCGGAGCCTCGCTGGTTGCTGCGCGTGGTCGCGATCCGCGGCGGTACGCCGCTGGAATGGCAGACGGGACCGGGAAGCCGGTCACGGAGCCGGCGGCGCGGCCGGCTTCAGACGGCTGGCACGACGTCGGTGCGCGGGAAGTCACCTCCCTTGAACAGCAACGGCTCCCCGGCGTGGCGGGAGAGCGCGTACGCGCAGCAGTCTCCGAGGTTCAAGCCCGCGGGATGACGCCCCTTGCCGTAGCGTTCGTACGCCTCGCGGGCAAGCCTCAGGTGGTCGGAGGTGAACGGAACTACCTCGAACTCGGCGCGATGGAGCAGCAGGTCGAACTCGCGTGCGCCGTAGGGGCCCTTGCGAGACGATACGACCACCGCGGTTTCCAGCGCGTTGACGGTGCTCATCAGCCGGACGCCGGCCGCGGCCAGCGCATCGGAGAAGCTGTCGCGCTCCGGCTCGTCGAAGAGGATGGCGAGCACCGCGGACGAATCGACGACCATCAGCGGAAGCCCCCGCGTTCGTCGTATCCGAGGATCTCGTCCGCCGGTCTCGTGTCGAGGTCGGGCAGCGCCGCGCAGCGCTCGGAGATCTCGATGATCGCGTCCCGTATCGACGGCGCGACCTTCCGGCCGCGCGTGCGCCGGAGCGCCTCCTCGAGGGCGGCGATGACCGCACGCGTCACGGTGGTGCCGCGTTCCCTCGCGAGCGCCCTGGCAAGCCGCTCTGCCTCGACGTTCTTGATGCTGAGCGGCATGAATGCAACCTGCTACCAGAACAGGCGAATTCTACCATGGCGTGAGCGGAGCTGCCGCACCGCCCCCGCACCGCCCTCGAAACGTCGAGTCGGGCGGCGGCCGGCCGGCGGCTCGGCTCCGACCCGCGATGACTCACTTGGGGTACGAGCTTTCTGATTCGGGCCCTGCAACCGGTGACGCCGAAAGAGGCGAAGCTCCGGAAGTGGGTCGGGCAGCGAAAACCGCTGATCATGAGTTCGGCGCGTGGGCGGAATTCGACCTCGCGACCAGCCCGCGCTGAGGACGTTGACTCACCTGGATACGAGCTTCTGATTCGGGCCCTGCGCAACCAGGGACGCCGGAAGAGGCGAAGCTCCGGAAGTGGGTCGGGCAGCGAAAACCGCTGATCATGCGCTCGGTCGCGTGGGCGGAGTGCAACCCCGCGACCGTCCGGGCAGCCCGCGCTGAGGACATTGTGCCATGTCGGCGCTCCCGCTGATGGCATAATCGGACGGAATCCCGAACCCAGAGGAGGCGTCATGCCCGCATCCGGCTACCCGTCGCGCCCGTTCCGCCCGTCGTTCGTCGCGTGCGTCGTCCTCGCCGCCGCCGTCGCGGCGGTCACCGCGTCCCCGGTCGCCGCGCAGCCGGACCGCATCCGGCCCGTCACCGACGCCGAGCTCGCGAACCCGAGCCCCGACGAGTGGCTGATGTGGCGCCGCACCCTGAACGGGTGGGGCTACAGCCCCCTCGACCAGATCGACCGCGGCAACGTCGGCGACCTCCGCATGGTGTGGAGCCGGGCCCTGGCCAGCGAGGGGCGCCAGCAGGGGACGCCGCTGGTGCGCGGCGGGGTGATGTTCATGCCGAACCCGCAGGACGTCATCCAGGCCATCGACGCGGTGACCGGCGACCTGATCTGGGAGTACCGCCGCGACCGGCCCGACGATCTGGGCGACTACATGATCGGCAGCCTCATCGACACCAACCGCAACATCGCCATCCACGGCGAGCTGATCATCGACACCACCATGGACGACCACATCGTCGCCCTCGACGCCGAGACCGGCGACGTGGTGTGGGACACCGAGATCCTCGACTACACCGTGAACCCCGCCAACCAGACCTCGGGGCCGATCACGGCGGGCGGGAAGGCGTACTCGGGGCGGAGCTGCGACCCGCGGGGCGGGCCGAACACCTGCGTCATCACCGCCCACGATGCCGCCACCGGCGAGGAGCTGTGGCGGCGGCGGCTCATCCCGGGGCCGGGCGAGCCGGGCGACGAGACGTGGGGCGCGGTGCCGTTCGAGGAGCGCGGGCACGTCGGCTCGTGGATGGCGCCGAGCTACGACCCCGAGCTGAACCTCGTCTACGTCGGCACGTCGGTCACCTCGCCGGCGCCGAAGTTCATGCTCGGCGGCGCCGACCTGACCCACCTCTACCACAACTCGACGCTCGCCCTCGACGGCGACACCGGCGAGATCGTCTGGCACTACCAGCACATGAACGACCACTGGGACCTCGACCACCCGTTCGAGCGTCTGCTCGTCGACACCGCGGTGCGGCCCGACCCCGCCGCGGTGGCCTGGATCAACCCGCGCATCCAGCCCGGCGAGGAGCGGCGGGTGGTGACCGGCATCCCCGGCAAGACCGGCATCGTCTATACGCTCGACCGCGAGACCGGCGAGTTCCTGTGGGCCACCCCGACCATCACCCAGAACGTCGTCAGCGGCATCGACGGGGCGACCGGGGCGGTGACCGAGAACGCCGAGCTCATCTTCACCGCCGTCGGCCAGCAGGTGCTCGCCTGCCCCCACGCGAGCGGCGGCAAGGACTGGGAGGCGGGCGCCTACTCGCCGCGGACCAACACGATGTACATGCCGCTGCGCAACGTCTGCGCCCGGATGATGGCCGAGGACCCGGAGACCCGGACGAACCGGCTCTACGCCATCGCGTGGCGGCCCCAGTTGGCCCCCGGCTACGACGACGTGGGGAGCGTGCAGGCGATCTCGGCCGAGACCGGGCAGGTGGTGTGGAACTACCAGCAGCGGGCCGCCACCATGGCCCTGGCCGCCACCGGGGGCGGGCTCGTCTTCGGCGGCGACGTGAACGGGCGCTTCCGGGCCTTCGACGACCGCACGGGGGACATCCTCTGGGAGATCAACCTCGGCTCGCCGGTCTCCGGCTTCCCAATCACCTTCGCGGTCGACGGCCGGCAGTACGTGGCGGTCAGCACCGGCACCGGGCGGTTCCTCGACCTGACCCCGGAACTGCGCCCGAGCAGCGGCAACAACCTGTTCGTGTTCGCCCTGCCGGAGTAGGGGCGGCCGCAGCCGAACCGCCGCGCACCGGCCGGCGCCTGTGGCCCGCATTACCGTCGTGCCGCCGTTCGGCGGGCCGCTGAGCAGCGCACTCGATCGGGACGGCCACGCACTGCGGTTGCGCGACCCTGAAGCGGGTCGCGACCCATGGCCGGCGTTCTCAGCGGGCTCGCACCGGATCACTCGCTGCCGGCCACCACGGACCAGAGGTACAGCAACATGCCGGCGCTCATGAGTCCGGCGCCCGGAACGAGAAACAGGAAGAACGAGACCGGGTGGTTCCAGAACAACGTGGCCAGCTCCACGCCGAGCCCCGACGCGATCAACACGCCGGACACCTGCAGCCGACCGGCCGGTCCGTCCCGCAGCCCCGGCACGCGTACCCGGCTCATTGTGGTTCCCCGGGGTTCCAGCGCGGGAACCGGTCGAGTTGCGCCACTTCATGCGCCAGGTTGTGGCACATGACGCAGGACCTCGTCCCTTCGCGCAGGTCGGCCAAGTAGCGGGCGTGGGCGGCCTGCTCCTCGTAGGAACGGCCGCCTTGGTGGCAGGTCAGACAGGCGCGGTTCTCGAACGGCTCGTACAGCTCGACGGGATCGGAGACCGTCCCCCACACGGTGTGCCACACATGCCGGACGCCCCGCACCTTGTCGTCGACGCCGCCGAACATCGTGTAGTTCGTATGGCAGGTGTAGCAGGCGCGGTCTACCGGAACCCGCCGGTTCTGATAGTGCGCCGCCGGCAGGAACCGCGGATCGTCGATGCGCAGGCTCTCCCGGTAGGGCTCCATCAGATGGCAGGAAAGGCAGAACGTCGTGGTCTGGGCCTGCTCGTAGTGTCGGACCGCGCCCCCCAGCATCACGAGCCCCGGCATCGCGAAGAGGGCCGCGAACGCGGCGATCCTGCCCCCGGGCGTGGCCGCCGCCTCGGGGCGACGGACCACGACCCCGATGAGCGCAAGGGCCGCGACGGCCAAGACCCCCAGGCTGAAGTCGGCGCCCGTCATCGGCGACGCTCCGTGCCGCCGGCTAGCGGCGCTCGCGCAACTCCTGCGCCAGCGTCCTGATTTCGGTCAGATCCTGCACCATCTCGCTCCAGCCGTACCACAGGGAGTAGTCGGGGTTGTTGTGAAAGGCGCCCTGGAAGGTCCGCATCCGGTGTTCCAGGTGCATCCTGAACAGGCGCTGTTCGATCACCGACGGCGCGTCGTGGAACGCCAGCAGGTCCGGATAGTCGTACGCGTAGTGGTCCGGCTTGCGCAAGACGCCGTCGGTGTAGAGAGCGGCGACGATGCGGATCGCTTCCGCCAGCAGGCGGTCCGCCTCCTTGATCATGTCGTCGCCCTTCTCGAGTTCCGCGCGCACCAGGTTGCCCGAGTGGCACTCTTCACAAACCGCGATCATGCGGTCCCGTTCCCGCTGCCAGTCGTCCTGCGTCAGCCGGGCGACGTCGGCCTGCCGCACGATCTCCAGGCGCGGCGTCGGGTTGCCCTGGGGGTCCAGGACCCCGAGGGCCTGCAGAATGGTCGTCTGGTCGGCGGCCCACGCCGGATCTTCCGGCAGGGGCAGGCGCACGCCCAGGAACCCCCAGGCGGTCCGGACCTCGTGGTCTCCCTGCGGCATGTGGCAGGTCTGGCAGGTGGGCGCCGCGGCTTCGTCCGGCAGCGTGCCGTTCTGCTTCAGGAGGTGCCGCACGCCGTGCTTGGACGACGAGTACATCTCCCATTGCGGGTGGTCGATCCCCATGTGGCACGTCCGGCACGCCTGCGGTTCCCGCGCCTCCGCGATCGAGAACAGGTGGCGCGTATGGCAGGCGTCGCACGACGCCAAACCGGACATGACGCCGTCGGCCCGCAACTGTCGCATGTCGTCCTCGGTCTTGATCCCGAGGCGGTGACACCCGCCGCAACCCTTCATGCCCTCGGTGAGCGCCATCGGCAGCCAGTGCGTCGTCGGCATCGCGTTCATGCCGGCCCACGCCAGGGCATGCTTGCCGCCTGTGAACTGCTCGGCCTGGATCGGATGGCAGTCCGCGCACACCTCCACGGTCGCCATCTTGACGAGGGCGACATCGTCCGCGGTGCGGTGCCCGTCGCCGTGACACAGGGTGCAATCGACTCCCGCCGCACTGTGCCGGCTCAACGTCCAGTCCGTGACGATACTGGGCGTCTCCGCGCGATGACACCCGATGCAGGATGAAGCCTCGGAAGCTTCCGGTGGAGCGTCCCCGCCGCCGCAGGCGGCAAGGGCCGGCACGAGGAACGCGAGACAGCACGCCGCGACAGAGCGACCACCGCGGTGAGGAAGAAGCGCCATCGGTCCCATTATAGGTTTTCCGCCCGGCACCGTGGCCGCTGCCGGACCCGCGTGGCCTGAAGTCGCCGCCGGCTGAGGTGGACTCCATCCCCTCCGGCGGCGCGACTACATTGCGCATTCATGCATTGTTGTGCTATGTATTGTGTGGAGTCACGTTCCGGTCGACGCAGGGCAGGAAGGGATGAACATCAGCAAGGACCTCGTCGCCGCCTCGGCCGCGCCGCTCGTGCTGGCGATTCTCGCCGAGGGCGACAGCTACGGCTACGCCATCATCAAGCGGGTCGGCGAGCTGTCGGCCGGGCATCTCCAGTGGACGGACGGCATGCTCTATCCGGTGCTGCACCGTCTCGAGCGGCTCGGCTACGTCGAGGCGCGCTGGGCCACCGCGGAGAGCGGCCGGCGGCGCCGGTACTACCGCATCACCGGGGCGGGGCGGGCGCATCTGAAGACACAGAGGCGGCAATGGCAGGTGGTGGACGCCACGCTGCGCGGAATCTGGATGAAGTTTTCCCCGGCGCCCCAGGCAGGGCGGGCGCCGGCGCGATGGGGGCTCGAACCGACATGGTGAAGCACGACGACGCGCTCGAAGCGCAGTTCGCCCACATGGTGGAGCACGACGACGCGCTCGAAGCGCAGTTCGCCCAGTGGCGGACCTGGCTGAGACGGCGCCCGGCGATCCGCGATTCCGACGTGGAGGAGCTCGAAGGCCACCTGCGCGATGTGGTCGAGGCCCTCCGCGCTACCGGGCTCGACGCCGACGAGGCGTTCCTGGTCGCCGTCAAGCGGATGGGCAACCTCGACGCGGTGTCGCGCGAGTTCGCGCGCGAGCACTCCGAACGGCTGTGGAAGCAGCTCGTGACGCCCGCGGACGCCGAGGGCGCCCCGACCCGGATCGCGATGCGCGAGACCATCGTCGTGATGGCCCTGGCCGTCGCCGCGGCGGCCGCGATCAAGCTGCCCGAGCTGTTCGGCTACCCGCATATCGGAGCGGGGGACGGCCTGTTCGAGGGCGGGAACGTCTACTTCCCCAACCTCAGCTTCTTCGTGCTGCCGTTCCTCGCCGGCTACTTCGCCTGGAAACGCGGGTTGGACTGGGCGGGGTGGGTCCGGCTGGGGCTGGCGTTCGCGGCGGCCGCGTTCGTCGTCAACGCCTTCCCGTTCGCGCCGGCGGGTCACACGTGGACGCTCGCGGCGCTGCACCTGCCGATCGCGCTGTGGCTCGCGGTGGGCATCGCCTACGCCGGGGGCCGCTGGCGCGACGGCGGCGGGCGGATGGACTTCGTGCGCTTCTCCGGCGAGCTGTTCATCTACTACGTGCTCATGGCCCTGGGCGGCGGCGCGCTCACGGGGTTCACGGCCGGCATGTTCGCGACCATCGGCATGGACGTCGAGCCGCTGGTGGTGCGGTGGATGCTCCCGTGCGGCGCCATGGGGGCGGTCATCGTCGGCGCGTGGCTCGTGGAAGCCAAGCAGAGCGTCATCGAGAACATGGCGCCGGTGCTGACGCGCCTGTTCACGCCCCTGTTCGCAGCGGTGCTGCTCGTCTTTCTCGGAACCATGGTGTGGACGGGCGCCGGCATCGACGTCGAGCGGGAGGTGCTCATCGGCTTCGACCTGCTCCTGGCCGTCGTTCTCGGCCTGCTGCTCTACGCCGTCTCGGCGCGCGACGCCGAGGCCCCGCCGGACGCCTTCGACGCGCTGCAGCTTCTGCTCGTGTTCTGCGCGCTGGTCGTCGACGCGGTGGCCCTCGCCGCCATCGCGGGGCGGATCTCCGAGTTCGGCCTCAGCCCGAACCGGGTGGCGGCGCTCGGCGAGAACCTCGTTCTGCTGGTCAACTTGGCGTGGTCGGCGTGGCTGTACGCCCGCTTCATCGCCGGCCGCGGCCCGTTCTCGGCCCTCGAACGCTGGCAGACGGCCTACCTGCCGGTCTACGCGGTGTGGGCGGCCTTCGTCGTCGTCGCCTTCCCGCCGCTGTTCGGCTTCCTGTGAAGGCCGCGCCATCCCGCGGTCGCCCGGATTCGACAGATCCACTTCCGTATGGATCAACCCTCTGAACACCATCCGACGCCCGCATCGTGGCCTTGGACGCGCGCGCTCCTCAAGACGGGCGGCGGCGTCTGCACGCGCACGACGCGCAAGAACAACTTCCTTCAGAGGCCGCAATCACGCCGTACCAGCCCGTGGCGAAAGTCGCCGCCGCATTCGAGCGGCGCGGGTTCACCACGGGCTGGTGATGGGATCGACGCCGAATCCCACAGATGCGCGGCATGGATGCGGCCGAAGTGAAACTGCGCCACGAAACCGATGCGGCGACACCGGGAGTTATTCCTGCGCCGATCCTTGCGCGGTGGCCGGGCGGCAGACTTCAGGGTCGCGCCGCCTCCAACAGCGCCTGGCGGGTCTGCAGCTCGTTGCGCACCCGGATCACCCCGGTGGTCTGGCGGGCGATGCTCTCCGCGAGAATCCGGTCGGCCTGGTCGAACACGACGCCCTTCAACGTCACATAGCCGTTCCGGACGATGATCGAGAACCGGGGCGCCAGCCCGAGGTAGCGGTCGAACTGCGAACGGCCGAATATCTGCCGGGCGAGAAGGTTGCGCAGCCGCTCGTCGCCGATGCCCGGCGGCAGGACCTCAAGCTCGTTGACGATCGCCTGCACGCCCCGCACCTTCGAGATCCGCTCGTAGAGGTCGGCCGGCTTGTCCGGGCGCGGGGTCACGTCGCCGCGCAGGGTCACCGAGCCGTTCTCGACCGTCACGTCCACGTAGTCGAACACCGAGTAGTAGGGGTAGCGCACGATGGCCTGCCCCACCGCGTTGCCGAGCTCCGGGTCGGTCTCCGGATTCGCGATGACGAGATCGTTGACGACGGTGCGGACCCCGTCGGTCTCCCGCGCCCGGTCGAGCGCCCACTCCTGGTCCCACAGCGTCGCCAGGGTGCCGGCGAGGGAGACCTCGCCGTCGCGCGCGGCGACCTCGATCCGGTTCGCGACCGCGGCCTTTTCCGCCAGCCGGCGCTCCACCGCCTGCCGCAGCGCCTCGTCCGCCCCGTTCGCGGCGGCGCCCGCCGCGGCCAGCACCAGCGCCAGCATCCCCGCCGTCATCCCCGCGGTACCCGTTCGCCTGCCAACCGTCGTTCTCATCCCCGCCCTCCGATTCTTGTGAACAAGGCCGTAACCGCTGCGCCCGACCGGCCAGCCAAGGCCCCGGACCCGCGGCGGCGTTCCTGACTGCACGTATATAGAGCATGAAGCATGCCAACTCTACCGCGTGGACGCGGGCCTCCGTATCCTGCTGCAACCAGGGGAGTTCATCGGATACCGCCGCCGCTTCGGACCATCGACCGTCCTCAAGAGTGGACGTATCGCGAAACGCCCGGAGGCCGCACCGTCACGGCCAGGAGCATCCCACGCTGACCTGCGCGTGGCGGCTCGCCCCCGATTCGAAGGGTCGCCCACCGTCTTGCCGACCGGCCGGTGCCGCGTCAGACCCACGATTCCGCACGTCCGGAGGCCCAGGACCCGCCACGATTCTGCCTGCGCACGGCGGTGGCGGAGCGTGGGATGGTCCTGCCGCCCCGGCGCGCGGGACTTGTCATGGGGCTGGTATGATGGAGGCGCATCCAAATCACGCAAGGAGGCCGACATGAGTCATCGCTGTCGCCTGTCCGTCGGCGTCGCGGCACTGCTGTTCGCGATCGGGTCGCCCGCGCCCGCGCAGGCTCAGGACGACGCTCCGCGGACGGCCTGGGGGCGGCCGGACCTCCAGGGCGTGTGGGACTTCCGCAGCATCACCCCGCTGCAACGGCCCGAGGACCTGGCCGACCGGGAGTTCCTCACCGAGGAAGAAGCGGCGCAGATCGAACAGGGCGCGGTCGACCGGGACGTCCGCCTGTGGGAGGCGGCCCCGCGCCGGACCGAGGCCGGCGGGAACGTCGGCGGCTACAACAACTTCTGGCTCGACCGGGGGCTGCGGGCGGTCGAGACCCGGCGCACCTCGCTCATCACCTATCCGCCGAACGGCCGGATGCCGGCCGTGACCCCCGACGCGCAACGGCGCGCGGACGAGCGCCGCGACCGTCTGCGCGAGAGCCCCGCCGGCTCCTGGGAGGACTTCAGCGCGGGCGTGCGGTGCATCCTCGGCTTCAACGCCGGGCCCCCGTTCACGCCGAGCGCCTACAACAACAACATGCAGCTCTTCCAGACGCCGGACCACGTCGTCATCGTCACCGAGATGGTGCATACCGCGCGCATCGTCCCCCTCGACGGACGGCCGCGGCTCGACCCCGACGTCCAGCAGTGGTCGGGCGACTCGCGCGGCCGCTGGGAGGGCGACACCCTCGTCATCGAGACCCGCAACTTCGACGCCAAGCGACGCTGGCGGAACACCACCGCGAACGCGCGGCTGGTCGAGCGGCTGACCCGCGTCGACGCCGACACCCTGAACTACGAGTTCACGGTCACCGATCCCGAGACCTGGACGAGCGCGTGGACCGCCTCGGTTCCCCTGGCCCTGAACCCGGAGCCGATGTACGAGTACGCCTGCCACGAGGGCAACTACTCGATGCCCCTGATGCTCGGGGGACAGCGGAACATCGAGCTGGACGCCTCGAACGAGCCGTAGTAGAGGGGGGCTTGCGCCGTAGAAGGTTCCGCGTCCGCGAAACTTCCAACGTTCGCCGGACCCGTGGCGGCAATCCCGCCATCGTCGAAGCGGCGGCCACCGTCACCGGTGGCCGCCGGGCCGTCTCGGCCCGTCTGTGCCGGCGGCGCGAACCCGCGGGTCGGAATGGTCACGCCGACGCGGTGATCATGGCGCGCAACTCGTCCACGATCCACTGATTCAGGCTCTTGCCGTCGGCGGCGGCCGCGGCGCTCACGTCTTCGATGGACGGTGGCGGCGTTCCCGGTCACGCGGGCATGCCGAAGACGGTCGAAGCCGGCACCCCCCGCTTCGACCCCCGGGCCGCCGACATCGACCCCGCAGCCAGCCGCGCTCACGCCGTGAAGGGCAATCAGCCGTCCGAGGTGAGCGACAGCGGCTCGAGGTCGACGCGGCCGGTGCTGTCGCCGAAGCGGTCGGCCGGCACCCCCGCCTTGTCGAGCAGGCCCAGAAGCAGGTTGGCCATGGGGGTCAGCTCGGGGAACTTGATGTGGCGTCCCCCGCGCAGACGGCCCGCCCCGCCGCCGACGAGGACCAGCGGCAGGTTCTTGTGGTCGTGGAGGTTGCCGTTGCTCATGCCGCTGCCGTGCAGCACCATCGAGTGGTCGAGCAGCGACCCCTCGCCGTCGGGGCTCGCGGCCAGCTTCTCGACGAAGTAGGAGAGGAGCTGGACGTGATAGGCGTTGATCTTGCCGATGGCGGCGATTTTCTCGGGATTGTCCTGGTGGTGGGAGACCGCGTGGTGCCCCTCGTTGACGCCGATCCACGGGAACGTCCGCGCGCTCTGCTCGCGCCCGAGCTGCAGGCTGAAGACCCGGGTGATGTCCGCCTGCCAAGTCAGGAGCAGCAGATCGAACAGCAGCCGGGCGTGCTCGTCGTAGGTCTCGGGAATGCCGACGGGCCGGTCCGGCAGGGCCAGCGCGGAGTCGCCGGCCTGGACCTCGGCCCGCTGGATGCGGCGCTCGACCTCGCGCACCGCGTCCACGTACTGGTCGACCCGCGCGCGGTCGCCGGGGCCGAGGGTGCGCACGAGCCGCGCCATGTCCTCCCCGACCGAGTCCAGGATGCTCCGGTCGCGCCGCATCTCGGCCCGCCGCTCGTCCACCGTGCCGCCGTCCCCGAACAGCCGCTCGAAGACCATGCGGGGGTTGTTCTCCATCGGCAGCGGGGTGGTCGGCGACGACCACGACAGGGTGTTTACGTAGACGCAGTTGTAGCCGTTGTCGCAGTTGCCGACGAGGAAGCTGTTCTCCAGGGTCAGCTCGAGCGACGGCAGCCGGGTGTCGCGGCACAGCTCGCGCGCCGCAATCTGGTCGACGGTGGTCGCGAGCCGCACGTCGGCGCCCTCGGTCATCTTGGGCCGCGCCGCGCTCAGCCAGCTCGCGTTCGAGCGCGTATGCTCGGCGTTGCCGTCGGTGCCGTTGCCCTGCGCGTTCTTGTGCTCCATGTTGGTGAGCACGAGCATCTGGCGCTTGACCGGCGCGAGCGCCTGCAGGATCGGCGACAGCTCGAGGGCGCCGCCTTCGCCGGGCGGCGTCCACTGGTTCTGGCCCTCGGGCGCCCACGTCACCGACCCGTGCGGGAAGTAGATGAAACCGAGCCGGCGCACCGGGTTGGCGGAGGTCTTGGCGGCGGCGGTCAGGGCCGGCACCATCGCGTCCAGCAGCGGCAGGGCGAGGGTGGCCCCCATCCCGCGGATGAACGTCCGTCGAGGCAGATGCGTCTTGGTGATGATCATGGGATTGGTCTCGGTTGGTGGACGGCCGCCCCCGGCACCGGTGGCGGGGCAGCCGCGCCGGCCGGGGCCGCCGGCCCGATGGAGGCTGGCGGCCCGGCGGCGTCGGGCCGCCGCATCTGGAACGGGATGCTGTTGACGATGCCGAGGACGAGATCGGAGAACCGGTAGCCGCCGATTGCCGCGGCGCGCTCGACGGCGCGGACCGCCGGCGCGTCGTAGTGCTCGGTCGCCCGGCCGAGGGCATAGGTCAGCAGCTTGTCCACGAGGGTGCGCACGAACTGGTCGGAGCGGTCGAGGACGGCCTGCCGCAGCCCCGCCACCCCGTCGAAGGCCGTCCCGTCGGGCAGCCCGCCCGATGCATCGATGGGGGCCAGCCCCGCCGTCAGGGTGCGCCAGCGGCCGATGGCGTCGAAGTTCTCCAGCGACAGCCCCACCGGGTCCATCAGCGCGTGGCAGGCGGCGCAGACGGGATTGCGGCGGTGCTCCTCCATCCGCTCGCGCATCGAGAGGGCCGCCGCCGACTTCGCTTCGTCGAGCGGCGGCACGTTCGGGGGCGGGGGCGGGGGCGGGGTGCCGAGCAGGTTCTCGAGCACCCACTTGCCCCGCACCACCGGCGAGGTCCGGGTCGCGTAGCCGGTCACCGCGAGGATGCTGCCGTGCCCGAGCAGGCCGCCGCGCGGGCCGCCCGGCGGCAACGGCACCCGCCGGAAGTGGCTCCCCGCCACCCCGGGCATGCCGTAGTGCCGGGCCAGACGCTCGTTCACGAACGTGTAGTCGGCGGCGATCAGGTCGAGGACGCTGCGGTCCTCGCGCACGACGCTCTCGAAGAAGAGCTCGGTCTCGCGGCGGAGGGCGCGGCGCAGGGTCTCGTCGAAGTCGGGGAACACGATGAAGTCGGGGGAGACCGCGGGGAGATTGCGCAGATACAGCCACTGGGCCGCGAAGTTCGTCACCAGCGACGCCGACCGCTCGTCGGCGAGCATGCGCCGGACCTGCGCCTCGAGCGCCGCGGGGTCCCGGAGGGCGCCGCGGGACGCCGTCTCGATCAACTCGTCGTCGGGAAGGCTGCTCCAGAGGAAGAACGACAGCCGCGACGCCAGCTCCAGATCGCTCACCCGGTACGGCGCGTCGGCGCCGGCGGGGTCGCGCTCGACGCGGAGCAGGAACTCGGGGCTGACGAGCAGCCGCCGCAGGGCCATCTCGATGCCCCGCTCGAAGCCGCCGTCGGCCCGGCCGTCCTCGTAGAACCCGAGCAGCAGATCGACGTCGGCGCCGGTGGCCGGCCGGCGGTAGGCGCGGCGGGCCAGCGTCCCGAGGATCTCGGCCGCGCACGCCCGTTCGGCCGCCGGCGCCGCGTCCGCGGGCCGGCACGTGAAGATGCGGCGGCGGCTCGGGGTGTCGCCGGGGCCGGTCGCGTCGAACGGCCCCGTCACCGTGATCGCGTACACGTTGGGCTGCGTGCGCTGGTCGCCGCCGACGGTGATGTGCACCTTCAGGAACGGCTGCCGGTGGCGCTCCACGAGCTCGGCCCCCTGGCTGACGAACGCGGCGCCGACGGTGTGCGGACCCGCCGCGACCGGCGCCCGCACGACCAGGTCGGCGTCCGCGGGCCGGTCGTCCCGCTGATAGAGGCTCTGCGTCGCGGCCGGCCGCCGCACCGCCGGCGCCACCGTCAGCACCTCGACCGGGGCGCCGTCGAGCAGGATCGCGACGTCGTGCGGCTCGCGCAGGCCGCCGATGCGGTTGGTGTTCCAGCTCTTGCCCAGCTCGACGCGCAGCTCGTACTCGGCGTCGACCGGGAAGTTGTAGTCGAACCGGGCGCCGCCGCGGGTGCCGAACGGCATCCCGTCGACGTGGCCGGTCTGGTTCAGGTCCGACGGCACGATGAACGTGTCGGCGACCGGCGACCGTACCGGGGCGCCGACGGCGAGACGGGAGATCTTCCGCGCCGCCGCGAGATAGCGCTCGAGCCGTCCGGGGTCGAGCCCTCCCAGGCTGACGTTGTCGAAGCCGGCGCTGGAGTCGTCGGCCGGCAGCAGCGCCGCCACGTCGACATCGAGGTCGAGCAGATCGCGGATGGCGTTCCGGTACTCGGTGGCGTTGAGCCGCCGCAGGGCGGCGCTCCGCCCGGGGTCGGGGTTCGCGGCGGCGGCCCGGTCGAGTTCGGTCTCGATATACGCGACGAGCCGGTCCGACGCCGCGCGGTCGGGCCGCGGCCGTCCGGCCGGCGGCATCATGCCCGCCCGCAGCTTGCCGACGACCTTCTCCCAGACCCCGGGGTGGTCGCCCACCCGCGCGGGATCAAGGGTGTCGAGGGCGAGCGCCGCCGTGCGCAGCGAGTCGTTGTGGCAGGTCACGCAGTAGCGGTCGAGCAGCGCGCGCTCCGGCGTGCCGGCCGGTTGGCCGGCGGCGGGCCACGCGAGCAGCAGGACGGCGGCGACCGGGGCAGAGAGTTGCTTCACGAGCGGCACCCCTCCAGGTGCTGAGGCGGGATCCTGCGGACTCCGGTAGGAGAGCAGGCTGCCGGCGTCGCCGAACCGGCCCGTTCAGAACCGGCTTCGGCCCGCCCCCGCCACTTCGCTACGCCCACCACTGTAGTGCATTTCGACCACCACGGCCAAGACGAGTATCAGGGGCGTCCCACGCTGACTGCGCGTGACGGCCCGCCCCGATTCGAGGGGTCGCCACCGTCTTGCCGACCGGTCGGCGCCGCGTGAGACCCACGATTCCGCACGTCCGGAGCCCCAGGACCCGCCACGATTCCGCCTGCGCGGCGGTGGCGGAGCGTGGGATGGTCTTGGACGAGTATCCAGGGCGCCCACGCTGACTGCGCGTGACCGCCCGCCCCGATTCGAGGGGTCGCCACCGTCTTGCCGACCGGCCGGTGCCGCGCGAGACCCACGATTCCGCACGTCCGGAGCCCCAGGACCCGCCACGATTCCGCCTGCGCACGGCGGTGGCGGAGCGTGGGATGGTCTTGGACGAGTATAGACGAGTATGCGGGTCCGGCACCGGCGCGTCTAGCACTCAATCACAGTTGACACCGGCAGAGGTTCCGTGTAGAACGGATGCATGCGAATTGGTCTGCGGGTTTTGCAGCCGGAGACGGTGGAGTGGTTGCGCGGGGCGTTGGGGGACGGGGAACTGTCGCGGTCTGCGCTGGGGCGTGAGCTGTGCGAGCGGGACGGGTGGCGCAACCCGCGGGGGGCGTTGTGCACGGCCTCGGCGCGCAAGGCGCTGCCGGAGCTGGCGGCGGGGTTGGGGTTGGGGCTGCCGCCCGCGCAATCGGGTCCGCCGCGTCGTGGTTGCGATCCGTCGGCGTGCGGGTCGCGGTTGCCGCTGACGGAATTCTGCGGCAGCTTGTCGTCGTTGGGGGCGGTCGATGTTCGGGTGGCGGAAACGGCGGCGGAGGGCCGGTTGTGCGGTCATCTGCTGGCGGCGTGCCATCCGCGGGGTCGTGGGCGGGCGCCGGGGTGCCGTCTGACGTATGTGCTGGAAGCGTCGTCGGGGGTGCTGGGCGTTCTGAGCTTCGTGTCGGCGCCGATGCGGTTGGGGCCCCGCGACGCGCATCTGGGTTGGGACGACCGCACGCGGGGGTTTCACATCGGGGAGGTGGTTTCCAACGACCGTTTTCTGCTGTTGCCCGGGGTTCGGGTGCCGCACTTGGCCTCGCACGTGTTGGGGCGGGCGGTGAGTTGTCTGGCGTCGGACTGGGAAGCGCGGCACGGGGTTCGGCCGGTGTTGGTGGAGACGTGCGTGGAGGCGTCCCGTCCGGCGACGAGCTACCGGGCGGCGGGCTGGCGGTGCGTGGGCCGGACGTCGGGTTTGCCGCCGGGGGCGTCGGCGCCGGTGGCGCCGAAGGGGGTGTGGCTTCGGGGTCTGGCCTCGGATTGGGCGGAGACGTTGCGTCGGCCGCCGTCGCGGGCGCCGGGGTCGTTTCCGGCGCTTGATGCGGCAGACGAGTCGGGTTGGGCGTGGCGCGAGTTCGGGCGGTCGGACATGGCCGACGGGCGTTTGCGGTCGCGTCTGGTGCGGTTGGGGTCGGCGTGGGCGCGGCATCCGGGGGAGCCGCTGCCGGCGGTTTTCCCGGGCAGTGCCGAGCAACAGGCGGTGTATCGTTTCCTGCACAATAAGAAGGTGGCCGGCGAGGACATCCTGCAACCGCATCGGGAGGCGCTGGTGGAGCGCTGCCGGCCGGAGTCGGCGGTACTGCTGGTGCAGGACACGACGACGTTGAACTACACCGGTCTGCGGGAGAGCACGGCGGGGTTGGGACCGCTTCGGGAGCGGACGGGCAGCGCGCGGGGTCTGTTCGTGCATGCGGCGGTGGTGTTCACCGAGGGGCGGCGGGCGTTGGGGGTGAGCGGGCTGGAGACGTGGGCGCGGCCGGAAGCGGAACCGGCGGCGGAACTTGAGAAGGAGAGTCGGCGCTGGTTCCGGGGCTTCGATCAGGGCCGGGCGTTGGGGCGGGCGAGTCCCGGGACGCGGGTGGTGGTGGTCGGGGACCGGGAGAGCGACATTTACGGGCTGTTGAAGTGGCAGGCGGCGCATGCGGACGAGGCGGGGCTGGTGGTGCGGGCGAACGCGGGCCGGCGGCGGCGGGTGGAGGTGTGGGACCCGGAGTTGCGGGCGACGATGCTGCGGACGCTGGCGTCGCAGCCGGACTTCGAGACGCCGGTCAAGACGGGTCGGGCGGTACGGATCGGCGCGCAGGGCGGGAAGCGGGCGCGGTCACAACGGACGGCGGAGACCGAGCTGAGCATCGGGCGGGTGGAACTGCAGCCGCCGCAGGACCGACTCGGGGACGGTCCGGTGGCGGCGTGGCTGGTGCGCGTTCTGGAGACCGAGCCGCCGGCGGGGAAGGAACCGTTGGAGTGGCTGCTGTTGTCGAGCGAGGGGGGGCCGACGGCGGAATGGGCGGAACGTATCGTGGGCTGGTATGAGGCCCGCTGGGGGATCGAAGAGTATTTCCGGGTCCTCAAGAGCGGGACGCGGATCGAAGACCGGCGGCTGCAGGATGCCGACGCGCTGGTCAAGTGCCTGGCGTTCGACGCCGTCACGGCATGGCGGGTGTGCAACCTGGACCGCTACGCGCGGGACGCGCCGGAAACACCGGCCGGGGAGGTGCTGACCGAGGACGAGCGGCAGGTGATCGGCGCCGTGGTGCGGGCCGAACGGCTGCAGCCGCCGTCCGAGCGTGGGAAGCCGTTTCCGCCCGACATCCGCGGTTGGGTGGTGCTGCTGGCGCGCATGGCCGGCTGGCACCCCTCGAAACGAAGCCCGTTGCCCGGCAACCAAGTCATGTGGCGGGCATGCGTCCAGTTGCAGACGATGGTGCGCGCCATCCAAGCCGCGCGCGCACCGTAGCCCCCTGGACAGTCGCTTGGTGTTGGCTGGGCAGCCCGCATGCCGGAACCTGTGTCAACTGTGACCCCATGCTAGCCGGCGCGTTCGCGGTAGGATAGGCGCATCCGACAAGGAGCACGCCATGCCGCTGCCGTCTCGATCTCGACGCCCTCGTCCGACCGGAGCCAGCCTGATCGCCGCCGCCTGCCTCTTCGCGGCGCTCCCCGCGCCGGCGGGTCCGGCCGCCGGCGCCGTCGGCGGCCCGCCGCTGCCGGCCGCGGTGATGGACGGGGACGCGGCGGCGGTGCGGGCGGCGCTCGCGGCCGGCGCAGACGTGAACCAGCCGGCCGCGGCCGGCGCGACGGCGCTCCACTGGGCGGCGCGACTCGATCTGCCGCGCCTCGCCGATCTCTTGCTCGACGCGGGCGCCGAAGCCGACGCCGCCAACGCCTTCGGGGTCACCCCCCTCGCCATCGCCGCCGTCAACGGTTCGGCGGCGATGCTCGACACGCTGCTCCGGGCGGGGGCCGACCTGAACGCAGCGGGGGCCGGCGGGGAGACCGCGCTGCTGACGGCGGCGCGGACGGGGCGGGCCGACGCCGTGCGCATCCTCGTCGCCCACGGCGCCGACGTGAACGCGGCCCAGCGGGCCGGCCAGACCGCTCTGATGTGGGCGGCGGCGGAAGGCCACCCGGAGGTCCTGCAGGCGCTGATCGACGCGGGGGCGGACGTCCACGCCCGCACCGCGGTCCCGGAGGTCCCCCTCCGCACCGGGCTCGAAGGCCCCGCCCCCCACGGCTTCACGGCCCTGCTCTTCGCGGTGCGGGCGGGCCGCATCGAGGCGGCGCGCCGGCTCATCGCGGCCGGCGCCGATCCCGACGACCGGCTGCCCGACGGCATGAACACGGTGGTGCTGGCCGCGACCAACGCCCACTGGGAGCTCGGGGTGTTCCTCGTCGACCAGGGCGCCGACCCCAACGGGGCCGGGCAGGGATGGGCCGCCCTGCACGCGATGACCTGGGTGCGGATGCCCAATTTCGGCTTCAACCCGCCGGGGCCGGTCACCACCGGCACGATGGACAGCCTGACCTTCGCCCGCGCCCTCGTCGAGCGCGGGGCCGACGTCGACGCCCGCATGACCGCCGAGCCCCGCAACGGCTACCGCAACGCCCTCAACCGCATCGGGGCCACCCCCCTGCTGATGGCGGCGCGGCTCGCCGACGCGCCTCTGATGCGGGTCCTCGTGGAGCTCGGGGCCGACCCGGCCCTGACCAACGAGGACGGCACCACCCTCCTCATGGTCGCCTCCGGCGTCGGCATCCACTCGCCGGGCGAGGATCCCGGCACCGAGGCCGAGGCGCTGGCCTGCGTCGAGTTCGCCCTCGAACTCGGCGGCGACCCCAACGCGGTCGACGAGCGCGGCGAGACCGCCCTGCACGGCGCCGCCTACCGGGGCGCGAACTCCATCGTGGACCTGCTCGTCGCCCACGGCGCCGACACCTTCGACCAGAGGAACGCCGACGGCTGGACCCCCCTGCGCATCGCCCGGGGCGTCTTCCGCACCGCCACCTTCAAGGAAGCCCCGCACACCGCGGCCCTGCTCGCCGACCTGATGGCCTCGCGGCGACCGTAGGTCTGTCGTCGTCTGTCCTATACGACGCCCGACGGGCGTCAGTCACCCACCGGTGTTCCGGCGCCCGGCCCCAGCTCCACTTCCACGTCTCGGCGCGCCGCCGGTCCTCCAAGGCCGGCATCCATCGGCGAACCAGGGCGAACGGGTGTCTCCAGGAGAATTGAGGACTGCGCCGAGCGGCCGGCCCGGGCGGTTCGCAAGCGGCTCGGTAGATGCCCCGGGCGACGGCGGTGCGCCCGGATTTCAAGATTCGTCAGGAAGTCTTCAGGCCCGGGCGGGAGCGCCCGCCGCGGGTCTGCGCCCCAGTTACGGTTGGGTCCAATCTGATACGATATGTAGTGGTAAATATTGGCATTAGCGCAACATATGGTAGTCTTAATGTTGCGGGCGCAGACTCCCATAGTCGTTCTTCGGTCGCTCGTCGAGCTTTCCGCGCATGACTCGACGGCACCCGTCGCCCGCATGCGACAGCCCTTGTCGTCGAAACGGAAAGGAACAGACACCATGACGCGGCGTCACCCGCTGCCCGTAATTCTGCTTGGCTCTCTGGTCGCCGCGCCCGCCGCCGCCCGGCCGCCCGCGGCGAAAGCCGCCGCTGCCTTCGAGGGGCGATGCATCCCGCCGGACGGTGTTGTTCGCCGGTTGCCCATGCCCGATCGGCGCCCTCCTCACGCCTTGCCGGGCGCGGGGGTTTCATGGCCCGCGAATGCGCTTCAGCCCGCCGGCGCCCCCGCCGCTCCCGGTGCGGCGCGGGGTTCCGCCGCGGGCGGCCAGGCGCCGGTGGCGGTGACCGGCGGCGCCACCGATGCGTCCGGCGGCGTGCTGCCGGGCGTGACCATCGAGGCGCTGCGCGGCCTCCGCGTAGTGTCGGCCGCGACCACCGGGGACGACGGGCGGTACCGCCTGGACCTGCCCGGGGAGGGGCGCTATCGGGTGACGGCCCGACTCGACGGATTCGCCGCCGCCGCGACCGATCTGACCGCGGACGCGGGGGCCGGGGCGACCGCCGACTTCCGGCTCGACGTCGCCCCGCTGAGGGACACCGTGGTCGTCACCGCGTCACGCACCGCCGAGAGCCGCGCATCGGTCATGGCGTCGCACTCGATCTTCACCGCGGAGGACATCGAAACGCTCGGAAGCCATTCGGTCGCCGACGTCCTGCGCTACGTGCCCGGCCTGAACGTCGAGTCGACCGGCCGGGAGGGCGAGGTCGCGTCGGTCTTCGCGCGCGGCGGCGAATCCGACTACAACCACGTGCTGATCGACGGCGTGCGCGTGAACGCCGACGGCGGCGGCTACGACTTCGGCCGCGTCTCGGCCGCCGAGATCGAACGGGTCGAGGTGGTGCGGGGCGCCCAGTCCGCGCTCTACGGCTCGGACGCGATCGGCGCCGTCATCCAGATCTTCACCAGGCGGGGAACCCCCGACCGCGGCCCCAGGATGTCGGGGGCCTTCGAGGGCGGCTCGTTCGGCGCCACCCGAGGAGACCTGCGCTTGCTCGGCGGGGCCGGCGGGCGCGTCGACTACCAGCTCGGCGTCGCCCACCGCGGGACCGACGGCGCGTTCGGGAACCGCCTGCCCGAGCCCGACCGCTTCGACCAGCGGTCGATCAACGGCAACGTCGGCGCCATCCTCGGCGACAGCACCCGGCTGCGCACCGGTTTCCGCTACAGCGACGCCCGCGGCAACTCGGTCGGTCCGATTACCTACGCGCCGGGCGACACCGGCACCGGCTACGACACCGACGACCTGACCTGGCACGTCGATTTCGACCAGAGCCTCTCCCCGCGCGTCGACCATTCGGCGACGGTCAGCTACTTCCGGTCCGGACGCGAGTCCGCGGACACCGTCGGCGATCCCCGGTACCGCATCTTCGCGCTTCTCGAAGGCGAGCCCGGCGCCCTCTATCCGGCCGGTCCGCGGCTCGTGCGGCTACTCGACGAACCGGCCTTCGACGCCCTGATGGCCGACCCCGCGGGTCTCGGCGCCGGTCAGTTCCTCGCGCGCACCGGCCCCTACGGCGGGTTCGACCATCCCTTCGAGCACGAGGCGCGGCTGCGGCGGCCCGCGGTGCGCTACCAGCTCAACGCGGCCTGGCTCGACGACCAGGTGCTGAGCGCCGGCTACGGCTACTACCGCGAGACCAACGCCCTCGACGCGCGGCAGACGGTGGAGAACCACGCTTATTTCCTGCAGCAGCAGTTCAACGTCGCCGACGCGTGGTTCGTCACCGGGGGGGCGCGGGTCGACGACAACGCCCACTACGGCGCCGCGATCAATCCGAAGCTGTCCGCGGGCGGCTATCCCCTGCCGTTCCGGGAGGGCGCGCTCTCGTCGATCAAGGTGTCGGCCAACGTCGGGCGCGGCATCAAGAACCCCAACTTCCCGCAGCTCTACGGTTCGGCGTGGGAAGACGGCGACCTGTCCCTGCTGCCCGAGCAGGCGCTCACCGTCGACGCGGGGGCCGAGCTGACCTTCGACGACCAGCGTTGGCTCGCGCGTTTCACTTGGTTCAGCAACGACTACGAGAACCAGATCGCCTGGTCGCCCTCGCCCGGCTACGGGGGCGACGGCGTCGCCGACTACGTCAACATCGACGGGTCGCGGGCGGACGGCATCGAACTCGAGCTCGGCATGCAGCGGCCGGCCGGCGGGCTGACCGCGGGCGCCTCCTACGCCCTGGTGGACACCGAGGTGGTGACCAGCGCGAGCGCCGGCGAGCACTTCCGGCCCGGCCAGCCGCTCCTGCGCCGGCCGCGGCACTCGGGCAACGTGCGCGTCGGCTATGCGCGGGGGCGCGGCAGCCTGCACGTGGCCATGCGGGTCACCGGCGACCGGCACGACAGCGCATTCCTCGGGCTGCAGCGCGCCTCGGACGGCCGCGGGGTGGACATCACCGTCAACCCCGGCTACACGCTGGTCACGGCCGGCGGGCAGTTCCGGGTCCGGCCCGAGCTGACGCTGTTCCTGCGGATCGACAACCTGACGGACGCGGTGTACGACAGCGCGCTCGGGTATCCGGGCCTGCCGCGCGCGTTCGCCGCCGGCGGACGCTTCAACTTCGGCGGCTGAGCGCACGCGCGGCGGGCGCGGCTCCCGCCGGGCGTGTCCGCCCCGACGCGCTGCGCGGCGCCGGTCTTGACGCGGCGGTGGCTGCCGCGTACGGTTGGTCGGGGGACATCTCCGACGACGGGGTTCTTTCGCGGGTTGCCGGCGCTGAACGGCGGCGGGCGGTGAAGGAGGCGGTGATGCGGTGCGGTCCGTTGACGGCTGAAGGGCGCCCGTGCCTGACAAGGCGCGGGGAGGGCGCATATTCGGCATACGCGACCGACCTGCGCCGCCGCGGGGCCGCCCTCATGGTCGGGCTGGCCCTTGCCGCCGCGCCTTCGGCGGGGCAGGAATCCGTCCCCCTGACCACGGCGGACGGCGAGTGGCCGAGCTACGGCGGCGACGCCGGGCACACGCGGTACTCGCCGCTCGACCGCATCGACGCGGCGAACTTCGGAGACCTGGAGATCGCGTGGCGGTTCCGCACCGACAACCTCGGGCCGGGGCCGGAGTTCAAGCTCGAGGGCACCCCCCTGATGGCGGGGGGGCGGCTGTACGCCACCGCGGGCACGCGGCGTGCGGTGGTGGCCCTCGACCCCGTCACCGGCGAGCTGCTGTGGATGCACGCCGAGCGCGAGGGGGCGCGGGGGGACGCGGCGCCCCGCCGGCTGTCGGGCCGGGGCCTCGCGTACTGGACCGACGGGACCGAGGCGCGCGTCCTCTACGTGACTCTCGGCTTCCGCCTCGTGGCCCTCGACGCGGCGACCGGCCGCCCCGTCCCCGGCTTCGGCGACGGCGGCCGGGTGGACCTGAAGGCGGCCGCGGTGGTCGGCGAAGGCCGGCGCATCGACCCCGTCACCGGCGGGATCGGGCTGCACGCCACCCCGACGGTGGCCCGCGACGTGGTCGTCGTGGGCGGCACTTTCGCCGACGCCCCCGCCCCCCGGACCCACAACAACACCAAGGGACTGGTGCAGGCGTTCGACGTCCGGACCGGCCGGCGCCTGTGGACGTTCGACACCATCCCCGGCCCCGGCGAGCCCGGGGTCGAGACGTGGCTGAACGATTCGTGGGGCGTCAACGGGAACAACGGCGTGTGGACCCAGATCTCCGCCGACCCCGAGCTGGGCATCGCCTACCTGCCGGTGGAGACGCCGTCGGGCGACTACTACGGCGGCCATCGGCCGGGGGACAACCTGTTCGGCGAGAGCCTCGTCGCCGTCGACCTGCTGACGGGCGGGCGGCTCTGGCACTTCCAGCTCGTGCACCACCCGATCTGGGGCTTCGACATGGCCAGCCCCCCGATTCTCGCCGACATCACGGTGGACGGGCGGCCGGTCAAGGCGATCGCGCAGCCGGGCAAGCAGGCGTTCCTCTACCTTTTTGACCGGGTGACGGGCGAGCCGGTGTGGCCGATCGAGGAGCGGCCGGTGCCCGCGGGCGACGTGCCCGGCGAGTGGTACGCGCCGACCCAGCCGTTCCCGACGAAGCCGCCCCCCTACGACCGCCAGGGCTCGTCCATCGACGACCTCATCGATTTCACCCCCGAGCTGCGGGCCGAGGCGGTGGAGCTGGTGTCGCGCTACCGGCTGGGGCCCCTCTTCACGCCGCCCGTCGTCAGCCGCCCGGACGGCCCCATCGCCACCCTCGGGCTGGGCGCGGGAAGCGGCGGCACGAACTGGCCGGGCGGCGGCTACGACCCCGAGACCCACGTGCTCTACGTGCCGTCGCGCACCGCGTTCTACTCGTGGGAGCTGATTCCGACCCCCGGCCCCGCAGTGTCGGACATGCGCTACGTCAAGGGGACCGCGAAGTACGGCGTGGGGCACGGCGGGCTGCGCGACCTGCACGTGCGCGGCCTGCCCCTGGCGAAGCCGCCCTGGGGCCGACTGTCGGCGATAGACCTCGACCGGGGCGACATCCGGTGGCAGGTCCCGCACGGGGAGACGCCGGAACGGGTGACGAACCACCCCGCCCTCGCCGGCCTGGACCTCCCGCCGACCGGCGAGTCTTGCATCCACCTCATCGGCCCCCTCGTCACGAAGACCTTGGTGGTGATGGGCGAGTGCGGCTATCACCCCACCCCCGGGGGACGCGGGGCGCGCCTGCGGGCCTACGACAAGGCGACCGGCCGCGAGGCCGGCGCCGTCGTCATGCCCGCCCCCCAGTCGGGGTCGCCGATGACCTACCTCGCCGGCGGCCGGCAGTACATCGTCCTCGCCGTCAGCGGGCGCACCCACCCCGGCGAGTACCTGGCCTTCCGCCTGCCGGAGTGAGCCGTCCTGGTCGATACGGCTGGAGTTGAGGTCGGGCGAAGCGCCGCGCGGAAGCGGAGGCCGCGGTCGAGCCCTGCCCGCCCGGGGCGCGGGCAGCGCTGAGCCGGGCCGGGCCGTAGACATCGCGGGGGCCGCTTCCGCCGGGAACGCCGCCGCAGGCTCGCAGTCTCGCCGCCCGGCGCCGGCGGCGAACGAGTACCGGAATCCTCGGCCAAGTTATGCGGGTCCGCCCGCCGGCGGCGGCTGCAGGGCGTCGATGCGCCGGAGCACCGGCGGGTGCGAGTAGTGCAGGAAGACGTCGAGGGGGTGGGGCGTCAGGTTGTTGAGGTTGTCGGCGGACAGCTTCTTCAGGGCGCTGACGAGCGGCGCGCCGCTGCCGGTGGTCTCGGCCGCGAACCGGTCGGCCTCGAACTCGTTCTTCCGCGAGAAGAGGTGCATGAGGACCGACAGGACCAGCTCGACCGGGGTGAACAGCAGGCTGAAGAAGAGGAGGCCGGCGTAGACCGACGGCTCGGCGACGTAGAACGCCGCGAACAGGCCCTCCTGATCGAGGAAGAGCGACAGGATCCAGAGCAGCGCCCCGAGGTGGCCGATGGACAGGGCCATCCCCTGCCAGACGTGCCGCTTCTTGTAGTGGCCGATCTCGTGCGCCACCACCGCGACGAGCTCGGGGACGGTGTACTGGTCGACGAGGGTGTCGAACAGGCCGATGCGCTTGTGCTTGCCGAAGCCGGTGAAGAAGGCGTTCGCCTTCGACGACCGCCGCGAGCCGTCGACCACGAAGATGCCCCGCAGGGGGAAGCCCGCGGAGCGGGCGTAGCGCAGGATGGCGTCGTGGAGGTCGCCGCCGTCGAGGGGGGTGAAGGTGTTGAACAGCGGCATGATCCAGGTGGGGGCGATGAACTGCACGGCCAGCATGAACGCGGTCGCCGCGATCCAGCACCAGAGCCACGCCAGCGGCCCCGCCCACTCGAAGAACGCGAGGATGACGGCCAGCAGCAGCCCGCCGAGGACCACCGCGAGCGCCACGCCCTTCAGCAGGTCGGCCGCGAACGTCCCCGGGGTGGTGCGGTTGAACCCGTACCGCGCCTCGATGACGAAGGTCGCCCACGCCCGGAACGGGAGCCCGAGCAGCATCGAGGCGAGGGCGAGCGCCCCGATGTACACGAGCCCGGTGACCACCGGACCCTGGCCCAGTCCGCGGACCAGGCCGTCGAGCCAGGCGAAGCCGCCCGTGAACCAGAACGCGAGCACCACCGCGAGGTCGAACGCCCCGCGGAGGAGGCCGAAGCGGGTGCGGGTCGCGGTGTAGCGCCGGGCCCGCGCATACTTCTCGTCGTCGAACACGCCCGCGAACTCGGCCGGCACGGCGGGGCTGAACGAACGGGCGCTGAGCAGTCCCGAGACCGCGCCGAGGAGGTATTCGCCGACGAGGGCGACGAGGATGACGATGGCGAAGGTATTCATGGCTGCAGGGGGAATCTCACCGAGGGCGTCCGTCCATTATCGCCGACCGTGCGGCGGGCGCGGCCTGCCGGCGCCGGCGGCGTCCGACCCCGGCGCCGGCCGGCGCCGGGGGCCTGGGTGCGCGGGCGGCCCCGAGGCCCCCATCGCGTCGAAGCCCGGAAGGCCCGTTCGGAGGGCATCCAGGCCGGGAACGGGATCGGAATCGCCAATCCGGCAGCGACAGGGCGGTCGTCTCACAAATCTGACGTGCACCCCGGCGGGCCGCGGGCGTTTGATCCGGCGGCGACGTTCGATCCATGCTGAGGGTCGGACACCGATTGACGACACTGGATTCTACGATCACCCACGAGGAGGCAAGGCAATGCGGAAGGTTCTGACGGCGGCGGCGGTGGCGATGGCGGTGTTGACGGTTCCCCTTCTGGCCGGCGCCCAGGGCGGCAACGAGGCGCCGGGCTGGGAGCACCGTCTCGACTTCGGCGGGGACGTGAACGATGTGCTCCATTTCCGGTCCATGGGCGACGGTGTGCACGCCACCACGACCGGCGCCGGATTCGCCATCTTTTGGCAACCGGAGAGCATGGCCGACGGGAACTTCTCGATCAGCGCGACGTTCACCCAGATGGAGCGCTCGGGGCACGCGAACGCCTACGGGATGTTCTTCGGGGGCGCGGACCTCGACGGCGACGGCCAGCGCTACACGTACTTCATGCTGCGGCAGGGCGGCGAGTTCCTGATCAGGAAGCGGATGGGCGAGGAGCTGCCGATCGTCGTCGCCTGGAACGCGCACGACGCCGTCAACGATCTCGATGCGAACGGCTCGTCGACGAACACCCTCACCGTTGAAGCGGACGACGACATGGTGCGCTTCCTCGTGAACGGCACCGAGGTCTCGAGCCAGCCGCGGTCGGCCGTCGACGCGGACGGCGTCACCGGCCTGCGGGTCACCCACATGCTGAACGTGCACGTCAGCGACCTGAATCTCAGCAACTGACGGCTGCGGTCCCGCCGGATTCGGCCGCCGGGGCCGGAGCGGAGCCTCCGGTCCCGGCGTTTTCCCTGAGCGCCCCGTGGTCGACCCCCCCGTTGCCCGAGAGCGGCATCGCCGCTGGAAGGCCGCGGGCATTCGTCGCCGCGGACTTGCCGAGCCGGCTTCCCGCCGGCCCGCCCGCCTCCGCCGCCGTCAGGCGGATACGGACTTCTCGACGTTCTTCATGAAGGCGTTGTCGATCGCGAGGCGGTCGTCGGCGAGGTCCCACAGCTCTTCGGCGTAGGTGAGCTGCGGGCCGTGCACCAGCCACACCAGCACGCCCTCATGCTGGGCTGCTTCGACCGCCGGGAGGAGGTCGCCGTCGCCGGAGATGACCGCGGCGTGGTTGATCTGCTGCTTGGCGGCGAGGCTCGCGATGTCGAGGCCGACCATCAGGTCGACCCGCTTCTGCTGGAAAATCGGCTTCCCCTGGGCGTCGATGCCGCGGTGCATCAGGCGTCCCTCGCGCACCTTGTAGCGCGGGAGGCGCTGCAGCGCGTAGAAGAAGCGTCTCTTGCTGCTGAGCCGCCGCTCTTCCTCCTCGGTCGGGGTGCTGCTCTGATACGGCAGGCAGTCGTAGAAGTAGCTGCGGAGCAGGTCGAGCGGCTCGTTGGTGCGCCCGCCGATGGTGTTCCTGACCTCGGTGCTGAGCTTGCCGAAGTCCACCCACGTGCGGAAATGATGTTCGGCGAGATAGGACAGATAGCCGCCGTCTATGAATATCGCCAGCTTGGCCAAGGCACACGTCCGCTGAGAAAGGTCGAGTGGCGCGACCGGGCACGGGGCAGCCCGCATCCGGGCGCGGGCCGAAGCGGGGGCCGGGGGCCCAGCTCCGACGCAGGGTATCCAGCAGGTAATACTGCGAAGGACCGACTTCAGCTTACCTCCGTTTCCGGAATCCTCGTGACGCCGGCGGCCGGGCCGTCCGAGGCTGGCCCGGAGAGCGTCGCCTGCGGCTCCGCTCACCGCCCAACCAACCCTCCAGCAGTCCGCGCCGTTCTACGGCGCTGACCCCTGGCCCGGAGAGCGTCGCCTGCGGCTCCGCTCACCGCCCAACCAACCCTCCAGCAGTCCGCGCCGTTCTACGGCGCTGACTGCCGGGTTCCGGCCTGCTCCACCAGCCAGTACGTGAACCAGCTCCGGATTCGTTCGAGCCGGTCGACGAGCAGCCAGGGCTCGCCGGTCCGCGAGAGGCCGTGGCTCGACCGCGGATAGCGGACCAGCTCGGTCGGGACCCCGCGCTTCTTCAGGGCCATGAACCACTTCTCGCCGTCGCCGATCGGGGTGCGGTAGTCGTTCTCGCCGTGGATGATCAGGGTGGGGGCGCGGACCCGCTCGACGTGGGCGATGGGCGACAGACGGCGGTAGCGCCCGCGCTCTTCCCAGGGGGCGCCGCCGAACCCGAACTCAAGGAGGGCTTGGGCGTCCGACGAGCCGTACAGGCTGGTCCAGTCGGCGATCGACCGGCTGGTGACGGCGGCCGCGAACCGATCGGTGGTGGCGGTGAGCCAGTTGGTCATGAACCCGCCGTAGCTGCCCCCGGACACCCCGATGCGCGTGCGGTCGATGTCGGGATACGCCGCCAGCGCCGCGTCGACGCCGGCCAGGAGGTCCCCGGCCTCGATCTCGCCCCATCCCCCGGTGATGGCGTAGGTGAAGTCGTGCCCGTACCCGGTGGACCCGCGGGGGTTGGCGTAGAGCACGAAGAACCCCGCGTTCGAGAGGATGTGGAACGTTCGGAAGAAGGTGTTGCCGTAGGCGCCGTGCGGCCCGCCGTGGATCTTCAGGACCATCGGGTAGGACCGGCCCGGGTCGTAGCCGACCGGCTTGACAAGCCAGCCTTCGACCTCGACTCCGCCGTCCCCGGTCCAGCGCAGCGGCTCGGCCGGCTGCAGGCTGAGGGGGGTCAGCCAGGCGTCGTTGAACGCGGTCACCCGGCGCTGCCGGCTTCCGTCGCCGTTGTTGACGAAGACCTCCGCCGGCGCCGTCGGGCTGGTCACGGTATAGGCCATGACCAGCCCGTCGCGGGTCGTCGAGACCGACCCGATCTGGCGGTCGCCGATCGTGACCTGACGGATCAGGTCGCCGGTCTCAGTCACCTCGAAGAGGTGCCGGTTGCCGCGGATCCCGGCCAGGAACCGGACCGCGTCACCGCGCGGGGTCCAGGTGGGGGCCTCCGGCCGCATGTCCCAGTCGCGGGTGAGGTTCCGGGGGATGCCGCGCAGAGTTCCGTCGGCGTCGATGTCGACGACCCGGATGTCGGTCGGCTCGCCACGCCCGCGGGCGTGGAGAAACGCGAGCCGCCGTCCGTCGGGCGAAATCGCGGGGGCGGTCTCGCGGCCGGGGTCGGTCGTGAGCTTCCGGGGCTCGCCGGCGTCTCGGCCGACCACGAAGATGTCGCTGGCGGGCTCGGTGCTCTCGTCGTCCTCCCCCTCGTCGCCCGTGAAGTAGAGGCGCTCGCCGTCGGCGGACCACACCGGGCCGCGCACGTCGAACCCCGTGTCGGTCCGCTGCACGGGCTCGCCGCCCCCCGCCGGCGTCACGAAGAGCTGCTGCCGGGGGCGGGCCGACGGGTGGGGCAGCAGGGCGGGGGCGCCGTCGCGCTTGTACCGCATCGAGGTGACGACCCGGCCGTCGAACCGGTTGGGGTCCAGGGTGCGGGTGATCGCGTCGGGCGCGATCCAGCCGGCGCGCTCCCCCGCCGCGTCCGGCTCCCGGTCGGGGGCCGCGGTGTACGCGATCCACGCCCCGTCGGGCGACCACACCGGGGCGCCCGCGACCCCGTCGATGCGGTACGCCTCGCCGCCGGGGAACGTGACCCGCGCGAACCAGGTGGCGTCGGCGCCGTCCGCCGCGTCCCGCGGCGACTGGAAGCTCAGTATCCGGCCGTCGGGCGACCACCGCGGTCCGCTCGCCTCGCGCGTCGGATCGGTGAACCGGAAGGGCCCGCCCTCGGGACGGCCGTTACGGAGCTCCTGCATCCAGATTTCGCGATGCCGGCGGTTCTCCGCCTCGATGACGGTGGTGACGGTGAAGGCGACGAGGCCGCCGTCGGGGGAGATGGCCACCTCGCCGACGCCGACCTCCGCGTAGTAGTCCGCCGGCAGCAGGCCCCGCGTCTGGGCCCCGGCCGGCCCCGGGGCGCCGCTGGCGCAGAGTATGGCGCAGAGTATGGCGAGCCGGAGCACGGGGGTGGGGGTGCGGGCGGCGGGCCGACCAGGCATGGTGTCCTCCAGCACCGGCAGTGTAGCACCGCGCCCGCTCTGCGGGGAGCGGCGGGGTCGGGCAGCCGGGGCGGAACCCCGCGTCGCACCGGTCGAGCGCCGCGGGGCCGGATTCCTGGAGGGTTGGTCGGGCGGCCATCGGAGCCGCCGGCGGCGATTGCCGGGCCGGGACGGTTCGGCCGGGGGCGGCGGAGGACTGCTACCATGGTGCCGCCGCTCAGGTGCGAGGAGGATTCCATGTCGCCCACGCTCAATCGCCGCGAGTTCGTGGCCTCGGCTGCGGCGGGGCTCGCCGCCGCCCGGTCCGCCCCCGCCCTTGGCCGGGCGCCCGCCGTGCAGGCCCCTCGGAACGTGCCGCCGGTGGTCGTCGCGTCCGCCAACGGCCACCGCTACACCAACGGCGGGACCGAGACCTGCGTGGAGACCGCCTTCCGGCGGATGACCGGCGGCGGGGACGTGCTCGACGCCCTCGTCGCCGGGGTCAACATCGTCGAGCTCGACCCCGAGGACGCCAGCGTCGGCTACGGCGGGCGCCCCAATGCGGACGGGGTCGTGCAGCTCGATGCCTGCTGCATGCACGGGCCGAAACGGCGGGCGGGGGGCGTCGCCGCCCTCGAAGGGGTGCGCACGCCGTCGAACGTGGCTCGGATGGTCGCCGATCTCACCGATCACCATCTCCTCGTCGGGGCGGGGGCGCAGCGGTTCGCGCGGCAGCTCGGCTTCACCATCGAGGACGACCTGAACACCGAGCGGTCGCGCCGCCTGTGGCTCGACTGGAAGCGCCGCATCGACCCCGGCCACTACCTCGATCCGGACCGCGGGCTCGACTCGGACCGCGCGGGCGAGCCCGCCGCAGCGGCGCGGCGCGACGGCGCCGGCCTCGACATGTTGGCCGAGGGGGTCCTCACCGAGGACGAGCTGTACGGCACCATCAACTGCGACGGCATCAACGCCGCCGGCGAGGTCTGCGGCGTCACCACCACGAGCGGTCTGGCCTGGAAGATCCCGGGCCGGGTGGGCGACTCGCCGATTCTCGGGGCGGGGCTCTACGTCGACGGCGCGGTGGGCGCGGCGGGGTCGACGGGGCGCGGCGAGGCCAACCTCTACAACCTCGCGTCGTTCCTGATCGTCGAGCAGATGCGGGCGGGGAGGCATCCCCTCGACGCGGGGATGGAGGCCCTGGGCCGCGTCCGCGCCAATACCGTCGAGCCGCGGCTGCTCAACGGCCGCGGCCTCCCCGCGTTCGGGCTCTCGTTCTACATCCTCGACCGGCGGGGACGCTACGCCGGCGTGTCGATGTACGCGGGCGAGAACAGCCGCTATGCCGTCTGCACGGAGAACGGGGCCGAGCTGGCGCCGCTCGAGCCCCTGCTCGAGGGGTCCGCGCGCGGCTGAGACCGAGACGGCCGCCGTCCGCCGCCCGGACTCGGCCACGCCCCGGGACACCGCCACCACCGCCGTCGGCCAGTGGATAGGCTTCGGCGGTGATCGGATCGCCGCGGGCTTGCGCCGGACGCGTACGCCGGGGTGCTTGCGGCCGGTCCCGCGATCTCTCTGTGCCGCGGCAAGATTCGAGATGGGCGCCGACTGCCGGAACCGTCGTCGGGGCTGCCATCGCGATCCTGGCCGCGATCGGCGCGTCGTTCAGGAGTCTGCGTGACGAGATGCGCGTTCAGGGAAACGACCTGCGCGCCCGGGGCGACGACCTGCGCACGCGAATCGACGCCCTGGGCGGACGGGGCCTGTTCAGCGAACGGATGGCCCACCTCGATGGCCTGGTGACGGCCTCCGCGGGGCCGTCACCAGGCGGGCCGCGTGAAGCCCGAGGGTCTGAGCCCTACCCGCCCCCGCCGGCGGCCTCCTCGGCCCGCGAGCCGGCCATCATGTTCATCATCCCGTAGTTGCCCTCGTGGCACGCGAACTCGAACATCGGGCCGTCCGACCGCGCGTAGGGGAGGGCGCCCGACCACGGCCGGGTCCACGTCTCGGGGTCTTCGATCGTGAACTCGTAGTGCAGCGTGTCGGGGCCGGTCCGCGTGAACCGCTCGGTCACCCGCGCCGTCTCGCTGAGGTCGCCGCGCGACAGCGAGTGCTCGGGCCGGGCCCACCGCCGGATGAACGGCTGGCGCAGGTTCGTGGTCTCGACGACCAGGGTGTCGCCGTCCCAGCGGCCCCGCGAGCTGCCCGCGAACTGGCGGACGCCGGACGGGAGGTGCGGGCGGTCGTCGAGGAAGATGACCCGCAGGTCGTGGATGTGCTCCTGAAGGATCACCACCCGGTCGGGCGTCTGCAGGAAGTGGTAGTTGTTGTTGTACCCGGTCGGGATCGACGGGATGCCGCGGTACCAGAGACACCGCTCGCTCAGCCCCATCTGCTCCGGCCCGTCGGCGGGGACCCGGCCCTCGCGGATGTCCGCGATGCGGACCGACTCGGGTGAGGTGATGCGGGCCAGCGCCTCCGCGGTCAGGGGCGGCAGCCGTCCGTCCGCCGGATCCGTGATCAGCGATGTGCGCGCGGTCCCCACCACCGACGTGCTCTGCTCGGTCCAGAAGCTGTTGTAGGCGCCGACGTTGCCGCCGACCGGGAGGGGCTCGGTCCGCACCGCGCTCGGCGCGTTCTCCCGGTTCACGCGCTCGAGGGCCTGCCGCTCAAGCGCGGCCACCTCCTCGGCGCTCAGGAACGACTGGTCCGCGCGGTCCGCGGGACGTTCGAGGGGGGTGATGGTGGCGTTGTTCCAGATGCCCTGCAGGTCCGGATCGCCCCACGGCGTCCGCGGCGCCGCGCCCTCCTGCGCGGCCGCGGGGGGCGCGGCGAGCAACGCGGCCGCGATCGCCGCCGCCGGCAGCGTGAACAGTCGTCGGCTCATTTCCAATACCTCCTTGTAGTGCGATTCCCGCCGGATGGATCGATGACCAGAATACACCCCGGCCGGGCCGTCCGCATGCGCGGCCGCCGCCGGCCGCGCTGCAGCCGTTCCGCGTCAGCGGGAACTCCAAGGCGACCGCAAGCCCGGGCGGGGAAGTTCGCGTCCAGCGGAACTACCAACGCGGCCGCAGGTCGGGCGCGCGGCGGCGCCTCACTTTCTTGCTTGCCGTGCGCCCCCGCCGGCAGGAGCATCCCACGCTGACGGCGCGTGACGGCCCGCCCCCGATTAGAGGGGTCGCCACCGTCTTGCCGACCGGCCGGCGCTGCGTGAGACCCACGATTCCGCCCGTCCGGAGCCCCAGGACCCGCCACGATTCCGCCTGCGCACGGCGGTGGCGGAGCGTGGGATGGTCCTGCCCCCGCCGGCAGGAGCATCCCACGCTGACGGCGCGTGACGGGCCCGCCCCCGATTAGAGGGGTCGCCACCGTCTTGCCGACCGGCCGGCGCTGCGTGGGATCCACGATTCCGCCCGTCCGGAGCCCAGGACCCGCCACGATTCCGCCTGCGCACGGCGGTGGCGGAGCGTGGGATGGTCCTGCCCCCGCCGGCCGCGCCGCTTGCCCTCGGTCCGCGACGCTGCGATCATGGGCCGATGTCAATCAGGTCAACCACGCTGCAACGCAGGGTCGCGGGGGCCGGGCTGGTCCTCGCCGCCGGGCTGGGGCTGGCCCCGGGCCTCACCGGAAGCAGCCGGCCGATCCGGGCCGGCCGGGCGATGGTCGTCTCGCAGGACGCCATCGCGTCGGCGGTCGGCGTCGAGGTGATGCGCGGGGGGGGGAACGCCGTCGACGCGGCGGTCGCCACCGCGCTCGCGCTGGCCGTCACCTATCCCACCGCCGGCAACCTCGGCGGCGGCGGCTTCCTCGTCTACCGCCCCGCGGAGGGCGACCCGGTCGCCTACGACTTCCGGGAGACCGCGCCGGGGCGGTCGTCGCCCACGATGTTCCTTCGGGACGGCGAGTACGACCCCGTGCTGCACCACAACTCGCACCTCGCGGTGGGGGTGCCGGGCACCGTCGCGGGGCTGCACCTGGCCTGGACCGAGCAGGGGACCCTCCCCTGGCCAGCCCTGGTCGACCCGGCGGTGCGGCTGGCCCGCGAGGGCTTCGCGGTGTCCGACGCCCTCGCACGGTCGCTGGCCGGGGTGCTGCCGCGGATGGCGCCGTATCCGGCGTCGGTTGCCCAGTTCTCGAAGGACGGCGAGCCGTATCGGGCGGGGGAGGTGCTGCGGCAGGGGGACCTCGCCCGGACCCTCGCGCGCATCGCCGAGCAGGGGCCGGACGGTTTCTACCGCGGGGAGACGGCGGCCCTCGTCGAGCGGGAGATGCGGGCCAACGGCGGCATCATGACGCGCGCGGACCTCGCCGCCTACCGCGCCGTCCGGCGCACCCCGATCCGCGGCGTCTACCGCGGCTACGAGGTGCTCTCGATGCCGCCCATCAGCTCGGGGGGCGCCGCGATCGTCCAGATGCTCAACATCCTGGAGCACGACGACCTGGCCGCGTCGGGGTTCGGGTCGGCTGCGACCGTCCACCTGATGATCGAGGCGATGCGGCGCGCCTACGCCGACCGGGCGCGCTACCTGGGCGACCCCGCGTTCAACCCCGCGATGCCCGTCGAGCGCCTGACCTCGAAGGCCTACGCGGCGCAGTTGCGGCGGACCATCGACGACGGCCGGGCGTCGGTGTCCTCGCCCGAGAGCTTCGAGTGGCCGCGGGAGGGCGGCGAGACGACCCACCTGTCGGTGGTGGACGGCGCCCGCAACGCGGTGTCGCTGACCTACACCCTGGAGCAGGGCTACGGGTCGAAGATTACCGTGCCGGGGGCGGGGTTCCTGCTGAACAACGAGATGGGCGACTTCAACGCCGGCCCCGGCATCACCACCGGCGGTGGGCTCATCGGGACCGCGCCGAACCTCGCCGAGCCCGGCAAGCGCATGCTGTCGAGCATGAGCCCGACCATCGTGACCCGGGACGGGCAGCTCGTGCTGGTGACCGGGAGCCCGGGTGGGCGCACCATCATCAACACCGTGCTACAGACCATTCTCAACGTCGTCGACTTCGGCATGAACGTGCAGGAGGCGGTGGATGCGCCCCGCATCCACCACCAATGGCTGCCCGATGTGACGCGGTACGAACGGTGGGGACTGTCGCCCGACACTCTCGCCCTGCTGCGCGGGCGGGGCCACACGCTGGTCGAGACGCGGGCGCAGGGCGCGGTGTCGGCGATCTTCTACAATATGGAGGACGATGTGCTGGAGGGCGCCGAGGATCGCCGCCGCACCAGCGCCGCGGTCGGCTTCTGAGGGGGCGGGCGACAGGGCCCCGCCGCGCTCGGTGCGGCGCGGGGTTCGCCACGGCTGACCGGCGGCGATTTTCCGGGCTGGACCTGGACAGGAGACAGGAAATGGCGATTGCCGAGGCGTTCTTGCCGGAGTTCGACCAGGAGGCGGCGGGCGTGCGGAGGACCCTGGAGCGGGTGCCCGCCGACAAATTCGACTGGCGGCCCCACTCGAAGTCGGGGACCATGATCTGGCTCGCCGGGCATTTGGCGAACCTGCCGCAGTGGGCCACGCTGACCATGGCGGCCGACGAGCTGGACCTCGCGCCGGGGGGCGAGCAGATGCCCCCGCCTCCCGAGCCCGCCTCGGTCGAGGAACTGGTCGCCACCTTCGACCGGCACGCCGCCGAGGCTCGCGCCGCGATCGCCGGGGCGAGCGACGAGAACTTCATGAAGCCGTGGTCGCTGCTGAGCAACGGCACGGTCTTGATGACCCTGCCCAAGGTCGCGGTCATCCGCAGCTTCGTGATGAACCACCTGATCCATCACCGCGCCCAGCTCGGCGTCTATCTGCGGATGAACGACGTCCCCGTGCCGTCGATCTACGGTCCGTCGGCCGACGAGACTCCGCCGGGGTTCTGAGCGGCGGGTCGGCGGTGCGGAACGGCGCCCTCGTTTCCCGGAGGCGCCGATCGCGGCAACCGGCGGCGAAAACCCCGCGCCGCACCGGGAGCGGCGGGGGCGCCGGCGGGCTGAAGAGCGCCGCGGGCAAGAACGCCCGTGCCTGACCAGGCGTGAGGAGGGGCGCCAATCGGGCGTAGGCAACCGACGAACAACCCCGTCAGCCGGGATGCATCGCCGCTCGAAGGCGGCGGGGACTTTCGCCGCGGGCGGTCAGGGTTCGTCGGGCGGACGTGGAGCCGCAAGGCGGCGCTCTCTAGGTTCGGAGGGAGGACGGGCGGCGGCCGTCGGGCGCGGCGGCCGAGTCGGACAGGGCGCGGCGGCGGCCCCGTCGTCGCCGCGGCGGGCGCGCGGGGCCGGCAGTGGAGTACACCTACCATCCGCGGATTCTCGAGGAGCTGGCCCGGTTCGGCCTGCGTCCCCGCCCGTCGACGCCGCCGTCGCTCGCCAAAGAGTTCGTGAACGACCTCTACCGCCACGAGCTGCGCCGGCTGCGCCGGCGGCTCCGGTCGCGCGAGATCCTCAAGGAGGGCTACGCAGACCGGGTCGTGGCCCTCCGCAAGAAGTACTTCCTGCTCTCTGTTCGGCTCGACTTGTGGGCGCGCGTCAGCCGGACCCAGGAGCTGGCGCCGTAGAAAGTTCCGCGTCAGCGAAACTTCCGACGCGGACCGCAAGGCCGCGCCGGTGCGGTGCCGCGAGCGAATATTACGGTTCTTGGACTCACCTCGAAGCCGCGAGGGCCCCCCCAGGCAGGAGAATCGCACCATTCGACTCGAGTCCGTCTATCCGAAGCTCATGACGTGACGAGCCGCTGGCAGTCCGAGGCGGTGCGCCGTGAGAAGTCGACCCATCGTCAACCGCGGCCGCGAACGAACGGCGGCACGGGGAGCGTGGGCGCGGACGTTCACGGATGGGCGGCAGGCTTGCGGGCTGGATCAGGCGATGGTGATCTCCGGCGACAGGTAGACGTCCTGAATCGCGTTGAGCAGGGCGACGCCCTCGGCCATCGGCCGCTGGAACGCCTTGCGGCCGGAGATGAGCCCGGTGCCGCCGGCCCGCTTGTTGATGACCGCGGTCTTCACCGCTTCCTTCAGGTCGCTCTCTCCCGACGAGGCGCCGCCCGAGTTGATGAGCCCGGCCCGGCCCAGGTAGCAGTTGGCGACTTGGTAGCGGGTGAGGTCGATCGGGTGGTCGGTGGTCAGGGTGTCGTAGACCCGCCGGTGGGTCTTGCCGAACCCGAGGGCGGGGTAGCCGCCGTTGGTCTCGGGCAGCTTCTGCTTGATGATGTCGGCCTCGATGGTCACCCCGAGGTGGTTGGCCTGCCCGGTCAGGTCCGCCGCGGTGTGGTAGTCGGCCTCGGCGGTCTTGAACGCCGGATTGCGGAGATAGCACCACAGCACCGTGAACATCCCGAGCTCGTGGGCCTGGTGGAACAGCTCGGAAACCTCCTGGAGCTGCCGCCGGGACTCCTCCGATCCGAAGTAGATCGTGGCCCCCACGCCCATGGCCCCCATGTCGAACGCCTGCTCGACGCTCGCGAACCGGATCTGGTCGTAGGCGTTGGGGTAGGAGATGAACTCGTTGTGGTTGAGCTTCAGAATGAAGGGGATCTTGTGCGCGTACCGGCGCGACACGGCGCCGAGGACGCCGAGGGTCGACGCCACCGCGTTGCATCCGCCCTCGATGCCGAGGCGGACGATGTTCTCGGGGTCGAAGTAGGCCGGATTCGGTGCGAACGAGGCGCCGCCGGCGTGCTCGATGCCCTGGTCGACGGGCAGAATCGACACGTAGCCGGTGCCCGCGAGACGCCCCGCGCCGAACAGCGCCTGCAGGCTCGTCAACACCCGCGCCGGCCGGTCCGACAGGGCGCAGCAGCGGTCGACGAAGTCCGGACCGGGCAGATGCAGGTCGGACGCCGGAATGGTCCGGCAGCGATGCTCCAGCAGGGCCGCATCGTCGCCGAGGAGGCCGACGACGGCGTCCAGTCCCGACGCCTCACGTTCGATGGTCCCGATAGTCACACGCGTATTTTCGGCTGCCCGGCGGCAAATTACAAGGCGGGAGCGGTGGCCGGCCAGGAGCATCCCACGCTGACGGCGCGTGACGGCCCGCCCCCGATTCGAGGGGTCGCCACCGTCTTGCCGACCGGTCGGCGCCGCGTGAGACCCACGATTCCGCACGTCCGGAGACCCAGGACCCGCCACGATTCGAGGGGTCGCCACCGTCTTGCCGACCGGTCGGCGCCGCGTGAGACCCACGATTCCGCACGTCCGGAGACCCAGGACCCGCCACGATTCCGCCTGCGCACGGCGGTGGCGGAGCGTGGGATGGTCCCGGCTGGCCGGCGGCCTCTGCGGCGGGCCGCCGGGGGCGGGGGTATACTGAGAGGTTGATTGTCGTCCGAACGTTCACTCATGGGAGCATCCGATGCGCGAGCACCTTCTCTTCACCTACCAGTTCAACCTCGGTCACCTGGAGTCGCTGGTCAAGGATCTGACCGACGAGCAGATGGTTCAGCAGCCGCACGGGGTGGTCAACCACCCGGCCTGGACCCTGTGCCACCTGGCGTCGGCGTCGAACCACACCGGGGTCGCCCTCGGCCTGGAGTCCACCTTCCCCGCGGACTGGGAAGCGGCGGCCAAGACCGGCGGCGTTCCCGGCGCTGACGCGTCGCAGTACCCGTCGAAGGACGCGCTGCTGGCCGAGCTGAAGAAGCAGCACGAGCGGGTGGCCGGCGCGGTGGCCGACGCGGACCCCGCGGTTTTCGCGAAGGAGTATCCCGACGAGAAGACCCGCAAGTTCTTCCCGACGATGGGCGACTTCGTCGACTACCTGCTGTCGGCCCACGAAGCCAACCACATCGGCCAGATCGCGGCGTGGCGTCGCGCGATGGGACTGGCGTCGGACGCGGGCTAGGAGTCTGCGCCGTAGAACGGCGCGGACTCCTGGAGGGTTGGTTGGGCGGCAATCGGAGCCGTAGGCGACGATTTCCGGGCTAGTGCTTCGCCACGATTAAATATTGGGGTCATCGGGGAACTCGCCTCGAATCAAGAAGAGTCCCCACATGCAGGAGAATCACATCATCGACTCAAGTCCGTCTATTCTAAAATTATGACGTGACGGACCGCTGGCGGCCCTGGCGGGAATCCCAGGGCGTCCCGATCAAGGGAGCCATTCATGCCTCTCGCCCCCCCCCCGGCGTCGAGGTCCTTGGGGTCCGGCAGTGCGCCGTGGCGGATGAACGCCGCGGGTGCGTGGAGTATCGAGTCGGTCCGAATCCGGGGGACGTCCGACAGGACCCAGGGCGGGTCCAGGAAACGCGGGGGATCGTCCATCCAGTCGGGTAGTGGGTGACCGTGAAGCCGGGCGATGTGCTCGGCCGTCGCCGCCAGCAGTGCGTCCCAACGGGTGTGGGTCAGGGGAGGAGCTAGCGCCCGGTGATCCAGCCGAGGACGGAACCGAGGTCGGCGACCGGCACGTCGAACCCCCGCGGCGTCCCCTGCCGCATCATCTCGGCGTGGCTCGGGGCACCGTGCGGCACGAGCCCGGTATGGATGTCGAAGCCTTCCAGGGGATCGAATTGCGGCGCACGGGCGTAGACGTTGACGTAGAACTCGAGCTTGAGGCGCGAGCGCGCCTCCTCGCTGCTGGGGAGGGCCTCGAGCTGCCGCCTCACGCGCTCGAGGTTGATGGGCAGCTCGACCGCCGGCAGCGGGGCCGGCCGGCTGCCGTCCTGGCTCGCGGCCGAAGCGGACCGCGCGGCCCCGGGCGGGCCGAACAGCAGAACGGCGAGGGCCGTCGTCATTGTCGCGCGCGTGATCATCGGCGGTTCTCCAGCGGCGCAAAAGAGTCGCCGACGCCGCAAGTTCCCGACTGTACCACCGCCGGATTGGCGCCGGCAACCGCGGCCGGCGTCCCGCGCCCGCCGGCCGGCTCCGGTAGAATGATCGCCGGCATTCTCGAGGACCGAACGTCATGACCGACAACACCGATGCGCCGCCGGCGACCTCCCGTCCCGCCGGCCGCCCCCCCGCGATGGCTTCCTTCGTGCCCGACCTGCTCGAGCACGGCGCGCCGGTGCGGGGCGTGCCGCAGACCCTGGACAGCCGGCTCTTCGTGCAGCTTCAGGTCTTCACCGGGTGCGCCGACGCCCGCACCGTCGTCAATCTGGTGCGGCGCAGCGGTCTCGAGGCCGCTGTCTACGCCAATCTGAACGATCCGCGCGGCGTGGGCGTGCTGCTGATGTCCGAGGATCCGGCGCTGTTCGCGGAGTCGGCGCGGGCGCTGTTCACCGAGCCGTACTTCGGGACCCTGACCCCGATGCCCGACTTCACCATGCTCGGCCGCACCTATTCGAGCGGCCGCGAGGCCGACCTCGAGGACTTCCTGCTGCGCCGGGTCCGGCGCAACGTCCTGAATCCGGCCCATCCGTGGGGCATCTGGTATCCGCTGCGCCGCATCGGGGCGTTCAACCGGCTGCCGCGGGGCGACCAGGGCCGCATCCTGATGGAGCACGGGACCGTCGGGCGCGGCTACGGCGAGCGCGGTCTGGCCGTCGACGTCCGCCTCGAGTGCCACGGCCTCGACCGCGACGACAACGAGTTCGTGATCGGCCTCATCGGCCCCGAGCTCTACCCCCTGTCGAAGCTCGTCAAGGACATGCGGCCCACCGTCCAGACCTCGGAGTACATTCGCGACATGGGCCCGTTCTTCGTCGGCCGCGTCGTCTACCAAGCCCCCGTCCCCGAGTCGGCCGGGGCGGATGAGGCCGGGTACTGATCCCGGCCCTCTGCGCGTCGTGAGCCGTCCCCGCGGCCCACGGCCGGCGGCATTCGGGGCGCTCGTCGGGCGGGGCGGGAGGGCCCGCGGTCAGGGCCACAGGTTTCCGCCGGCGGCCGCGGCGGCGAAGCGGCGCGCGGGCCAGACCTCAATGCGGTCGCCGGAGCGGAAGGCGCGCGGGCCGGTGTAGACGAGCACCCGCCGCACGAGCCCCGGCAGCCCGTCGATGGCGCGCAGCCCCTTCAGCAGGCCGGTGTGATAACGGCCGGCCGCCTTCACTTCGATGGCCAGCAGTTCCCCGCCCCGCCGCAGGAGCAGATCGACCTCGACTGCGGTCTGGTGCGGCGCCCAGTACCACATCTCGTCGTAGAGATCCTGCGCCTCGGCGTGGGCGCGCAGCGTCGTGACGACCCAGCTTTCGAGCAGCGGGCCGCGCTCTTCGGCCGCGATCTCCCCGAGCTGGCGCTTGACGGCGCGCACGACGCCCGGGTCGACCCAGTACAGCTTCGGCGCCCTCCGTTCCCGCGCGCGCAGCCGGGCTTCGTACGCGGGCAGTCGGTGGACCAGCAGCGTGTCCTCCAGGACGTCGAGATAGCCCTGCACGGTGGTGCGGGCGACCCCGGCGTCGCGCGCGATGCCCGCGACGTTGACGACCTGACCGTTGAAGAGCGCCGCCACCGGCAGAAAGCGGGCGAAGCCGGGCAGATTGCGGACCAGGGCCTCGGCCCGGATCTCTTCCCGCAGGTAAAGTTGCGCGTAGGCTTCGAGGACCGCGCGGGGCGCGTCGCTCGTCCAGACGAGGGGCACCGACCCGTAACGGAGCACCCGGTCGAGATCGAACTCCGCCCCCAGCTCGGCCGCGGTCAGGGGGAACATGGTTTGCCTGAGCGCTCGACCGGCGAGCAGATTGGTGCCCGCGGCCTTGAGCTTGCGGGCGCTCGACCCGAGCAGGGCGAACCGCAGGCGATGCGTTTCGATGAACCGGTGGACCTCGTTCAGCAACGCCGGCAGCCGCTGCACTTCGTCGACGACGACCCACGCCGCGGGCGGTAGATGTCCGATGGACTGCGCGAAGAGCGAGGGGTCCACCAGCAGGTCCTGGTACAGGCGCTCGTCGAGCAGGTCGACGTACGCCGCGCCCGGAAACGCGGTGCGCGCCCAGGTGCTCTTTCCGACGCCGCGCATCCCGAGCAGGAAGAAGCTCTGTCGGGGCGCTTCCGTCAGGCGTTCGTACAGGGGCATGACCGTCGTCATAAATACAGGAAAAGTGACGACATCATAGTCGCAGTGCGGCGGCGGGCACAGCGTCCGCGGCAGAGGCCCGCGGGCGGACGCGGGTTCGACCGGACCGCGAAGGGGGGACGGAGCGGCGATCGGCCGGCGGACGACACCGGGAAGCCTCGAGAACGTCGACAAATGTTGAGAACGTCAAGAACGTTGAGAACGTCAAGAACGTCAAGAACGTCAAGAACGTCGCCCCAACGCCGACCCAGGAGTTTGCGCCGCAGGAAATTATAACCACCATATGTTGCGCAAGTTAAGGCGATTGACCGCTATATGTTGTGCCAGATCGGACCCAAACCGTTCTAGAGCGCCAGACTCCCAGCCCGGAAATGTCGCCTGCGGTTCCGATTGCCGCCCAACCAACCCTCCAGGAATCCGCGCCGTTCTACGGCGCGAACTCATACGCTGACGAACCTCGAGAACGCCGTGGACGGATCTGTGAAATAATGAGCGGTCGTCGTGGACGCAACATCGGTGCGGGCCGGCCTGCGGGCGGTCCGTCGGGCGGAGGTTTGGTAACCGCGGATTCTGCCGCATGAGCGCGGCCGCCGTGGACCGCCAGGAGGACTGACGTGAGAACCACCACACTCGTCGCCGCGTTCGTGTTGAGCTCGGCCGTGCTGGCGTTGCCGGGCGGCGCCGCGGCCCAGGGGACGGAAGCCGCCCCCACGTTCGCCAACGACGTCGCGCCGATTCTGTACCGGTCGTGCGTGAACTGCCACCGGCCCGGCCAGATTGCGCCGATGTCGCTCCTGAACTACCAGGAGGTGCGGCCCTGGGCCCGGTCGATCCGGAACAAGGTCGAGACCCGCGCCATGCCGCCCTGGCATCTCGACCGCCGCCTGGGCATTCAGGAGTTCAAGAACGATCCGTCGCTGACCGACGAGGAGATCGCCACCGTCGTGGCCTGGGTCGACGCCGGGGCGCCGCAGGGCAACCCCGCCGACACCCCGGCCCCGCCGGAGTTCGCGCCGGCCGACGCCTGGCAGATCGGCGAGCCCGACCTCGTCGTGCAGTTCCCGACCTACACCGTGCCGGCGGCCGGCCCCGACCTGTTCGGGAACCTGTTCACCGACATGGGGCTCGAGGAAGACCGCTACATCACCGCGATCCAGACCCGCCCGATCGGCGACAAGGCCCGGCGGGTGGTGCACCACGCGCTGTCCTACGCGGTCGAGCCGAGCGAGGATGAGGCCGACATGAGCGGCGGGCTGTTCCTCGTCGAATACGCGTCGGGCAAGCTGGCCGAGATCTATCCGCCCGACTCGGGGCTGCTGCTGCCGGGCGGGAGCCAGGCGCGGCTCAGCTACCACCTGCACTCGGTCGGCGAGCCGGTCGACGCCGACGTCGAGCTGGGCATCAACTTCCTGCCCGTGGGCGAGACGCCCACCCACATCCGCTACTCGCGGCAGCTCGGCGGTTCGCAGGGCGTGACCACCGGCATCCTCGACATTCCCGCCGGCGAGGTGTCGCGCTCGGACGGCTACGCCCGCTTCAACAACGCGGCGCGCATCACGATGTTCCAGCCGCACATGCACATGCTGGGCATCTACCAGTGCATCGAGTTCATCTATCCGACCCAGCCGGTCCGGGCCGAGACGGTGAACTGCGCGGGCTTCGACTACAACTGGCACATGAACTACAACTACGCCGACGACGTCGCGCCGCTGATTCCGGCCGGGACCATCCTCCACGTGTCGAGCTGGTTCGACAACTCGGCCGCCAACCGCGGCAACGTCGACCCGAGCAACTGGGTGGGCAACGGCGGGCGCACCATCGATGAGATGGGGTTCGCCTGGATCGGATGGCACGACCTGACCGACGAGGAGTACGAAGCGGCCGTGGCCGAGCGGCAGTCGGCGCGTGAACGCACCGACGACGAGTGATCGCGCGGTATCCGTGATGCCGGCGTCCCCCCCCGTGCGGGGAAGGGGGCCGTGGAGAAGAAACCGGCGCGGCGGGGGCGGGTGACGTCCCGCCCCCGCGCCGGCCTGTTCGAGACAGCCATGTTGAACCGGTCAAGACGACTCACGCCGTTGCTGGCGCTGGCCGTGGTCCTGGGCGCCGCGGCCGAGGGGCGGGCGCAGGCCGACCCGCAGAACTTCCTGTTCAGCTCGGGGCAGACGATTCAGCCGTTCTTCGACGGGTGGTCGCACCATCCCGACGGTGGCTTCGACATGCACTTCGGGTATCTGAACCGGAACTACGTCGAGGAGCTGCACATTCCGGTCGGCGCCGCCAACCGGATGGCGCCGGGCGGGCCCGACCGGGGGCAGCCGACCTACTTCTATCCCCGCACCAACCGGCGGGTGTTCAGCGTGACGGTGCCGGCGGATTGGGGCGACCGGCGGCTCGAGTGGCAGGTCACCGTCAACGGCGAGACCTATCGCGCTCTCGGCTGGCTGCAGCCCGAGTGGGAGATCTTCGAGAACGCGGCCGCGGCGCGGGCCGGCGGACAGGGGGACAACCAGCCTCCGGCGCTGGCCGTCACCGTGCCGGCGGACGCGGCCCCCGGCGAGCCGGTGATCCTGAGCGCGGCGGTGACCGACGACGGTCTGCCCCCGCCGCGGCGCCGGGGCGGGGGGGGACGCGGCACGCTCTCGACGTTCGAGCGGCGGCCCGGCGACCCGACCCTGCCCGTCAACGTGCCGCAGCTTCAGGCCTCGGTCCGCCGGCGCCCCCTCCGCACCCCGGTGGAGCGGGTCACCGTCACGTGGACGCAACTGCGGGGCGCCGCCGGGGTGACCCTGGAGCCCGGGGACGACGCGCCGGCCGGCCGGGCCGTGGTGACCGCTACGTTTCCGTCCCCCGGCCGGTACCGGTTCCGGGTGCAGGCGTCCGACACCCTCGCCACGGTGACCGAAGAGGTCTCGGTGATGGTGCGGTAGCCGGGTAATCGCCGCTTGGCGGTTCCGCTCGCCGCCCGGCCGAACCCCTGCGGGAGTCCGTACCGTGCTGCGGCGCAGGCTCCTGGAGAGGGCGGACGCGGTGGGCCGCCCTTCCTGCACGATGTCCTTCCCCGATCTGCGCGCATTCCTGGATCGTCTCCGCCGCGACCGCGACTTGGTGGAGGTCTCCGTCCCCGTCGAGCGGTCGCTCGAGGCGGCCGAGATCCATCGCCGGGTGGTCGCCGGCGGCGGCCCGGCGTTGCTGTTCACGAACGTGGCGGACGCCGACTTCCCGGTCGTCACCAACCTGCTCGGCACCGCGCGCCGGGCCGAGCTGGCCTTCGGCGAGCGTCCCCAGCGGCTGATTCGGCGCCTCGTCGAGCTGATCGACACTTTGATGCCCCCCACGCCGTCCCGGCTGTGGGCGGCCCGCGACGTCGGCGCCGAGCTGCTTCGGATAGGGCTGCGGCGGGGGCTGCGCGGGCCGGTGGGCGAGGTGGTGACGAGCGACGTTCGGCTCGATCGCCTGCCCGCGCTGACGACCTGGCCGGAGGACGGCGGCCCGTTCATCACCCTGCCGGCGGTGTTCACCGAGCATCCCGACCGGCCCGGCCACAACCTCGGGATGTACCGCCTGCAGATCCACGACGCGCGCACCACCGGCATGCACTGGCAGATCGGCAAGGGGGGCGGCTTCCACTACGCGGCGGCGGAGCGCGGGGGCGCGGCCCTGCCCGTCACCGTCTTCCTCGGCGGACCGCCGGCGCTGATCCTGGCGGCGGTGGCCCCGCTGCCCGAGAACGTGCCCGAGCTGATGCTCGCGTCGCTGATCGCGGGCGAGCGCCTGCGGCTCGTCGAGGGTCTGGGGCCCCACCCGGTGCCGGCCGGGGCCGAGTTCGCCCTGATCGGGTCGGTCCCCCCGGAGACCCGGCGGCCCGAGGGGCCGTTCGGCGACCACTACGGGTATTACTCGCTCCGCCACGACTACCCGGTGTTCGAGGTCGACCGGATCGCGCACCGCCGGGACGCGATCTTCCCGGCCACCGTGGTCGGCAAGCCCCGCCAGGAGGACTTCTTCATCGGCGACCTCCTGCAGGGCCTGCTGTCGCCGCTGTTCCCCGTCGTCATGCCCGCCGTCGAGCAGCTCTGGTCGTACGGCGAGACCGGCTACCATTCGCTGTCGGCGGCCGTCGTCAAGCAGCGCTACGCCCGCGAGGCGATGGCCAGCGCGTTCCGCATTCTCGGCGAGGGGCAGCTCTCGCTCACCAAGTTCCTGCTCGTGACGGACCGCCCCGTCGACCTCCGCGACTTCCCGGCGACCCTCGAGCACGTGCTCGCCCGCACGAATCCGGAGACCGACCTGTACGTGTTCTCGAACCTGTCCATGGACACGCTCGACTACACCGGGCCGGCCGTGAACCACGGCTCGAAGGGGGTCTGGCTGGGGCTCGGCGACCCCGTCCGCGAGCTGCCCGGCGCATTCTCGGCGGCCGAGCTGCCCGCGGGCATCGACGAGGTCCGGGTGTTCTGCCGCGGGTGTCTGGTGGTCGGGGGGGCGCCCGCGGCGGCGGAGCCCGAGCTGCCCGCGCGGGTGGCGTCGCACGCCGCTTTCCGCCACTGGCCGTTGGTGGTCCTGACCGACGACGCCGACCGCGCCGCCCGCAGCGCCATGAACTTTCTGTGGACGACCTTCACCCGCTTCGAGCCGGCCGCCGACGTCCACGCCGCGTCCACCCGGGTGGTGCGGAACCACCTGGTGCGCACCCCGCCCATCGTCATCGACGCGCGGCTGCCGCCGTCGTTCCCGGACGAACTGACCTGCCGGCCCGACGTCGCCGCGACCGTCTCCCGCCGCTGGCGCGAGTACTTCCCCGGGGGGAACGTCGAGATGGGAGACGCCGAGCGCGGTCACCTCGACTGAGGGGGCGTCAGCTCGGGGCCGGCGAGCCGTGTTGCCGAACGCGCGAAAGCGATCGAGTCGAGACCGGCGCCGACCCCAAGACGTTGTGGTGGCCGGGGCATCGTTCGACCGGCAGCTTCGGCGTGTGCCCGCCGTCAAGGCGCGGCGCTCCGCCCCCGCTCCGCGGCGCTCTCGGCCTTGACGGCGGCCTGTCCAGACCGGGCATTTATCGGACGATGCCCAACCCTCACCCCCTACCTGTTGTGGTCGACGACCTGTCCAGATTGACGCACTCGGGTGACTGTTGCCCCCCCGGGTGCACGTCAAGAAAGTGAGACGGCGCCGTTGGGGGGTATCCGGCGCGGGCGGCCCCGAGGCGTCCCATCGCGTCGAAGCCCGAAAGGCCCGTTTCGGAGGGCATCCAGGCCGGGAACGGGATCGGAATCGCCAATCTGGCAGCGACGGGGCGGTCGTCTCACAAATCTGACGTGCACCCTTGCCCCCCCTTGCCCCCCTCTTCGCTGGACAACGAGGGCGGGCAGCGGGTACGCTCGCCGGGAGGTTGACGACACCCGGGAGGCGGCGGTCGATGCCTGAACCAAACTGTGCAGCGAGGGTGGCCGGGAGCCTGTGTCTGACGGCGGTCCTGGCCGGGTCGGCGGCGGGCCAGCAGGACGTCGAGCGGGAGAACCTCACCGACATCCGCGACGTGAACGTGGTCGTCGCCGACGTCGCCGACGACGCCGAAGCGGCCGGGCTGACGCGGCGCGGCCTGCTCGACGCGGTCGAGCGGCGCCTCGAGGAGTGCGGCGTCCGGCTGGGCAGCTCGCGGCAGGCGGCCGACCTGTACGTGAACGTCACCACCCACCGCGGAGCCACCGGGCTCTTCGCGTACTATGCCCGCGTGTCGGTGCAGCAGTTGGCGACCATCGAGGGGAACCAGCTTCGGGCCTATGTCGACACTTGGGACATGGCCAGCCTGGGAACCACCGGCGGGGCCAACCTGCCGGCGGTCGCGGGGGTCGTGCTGCAACTGGTGGACCTGTTCTGCGACGACTACTTCGCGGTGAACGACCCGCGGCGGTGACGCCCGTCCCCCGGTTCGGCCCCCCTCGTCCACGTCTACGGTCAAACGCTTCGCCCTAACCACCTTCTCTTCGATTCGCCTTCGGTGCGGCCGGGGCCGCCCGCGGGAATAAGCGGCCGGCCCCGGCGGTCACTGTGATCAGCGACCGGCGAGCCGCGGACGGGCCGTCGGGCCGGGTCGCCGGCAGGGCCGGCGGGGCATGCCGCCCGGTGTTTCTTCGTGACCGCATGACAGGTCCGGCCGCAGACAGCGGGGCCGGGCGGGACCGAGTGAGGAGACGACGATGAAGGCGCTGAACTTTCGGAAGACGATGCGGATGGCGGCGGCCGGCGCGCTGGTGGCGGTCGGGGCGCTCGTGGCCGCGGACATGGCCTGGAGCCAGCCGGACGGCGGCCGGCGCGGGCGGTTGGGCCGCGGCGGCGGACCGGGCGGGCCGGGCGGCGGCGTCTTGGCGATCCCGTTGGGCCTGCTCGGCCTCAGCGAGGAGCAGCGGGAGGCGGTGCGCGGCGTGCTGGCGGAGAGCCGCGGGACGCTGCGGGAGGCCCGAGAGCGGGTGCAGGCCTCCCGGCAGGCGCTCCGCGACGCGGTCGGGACCGGCGGCGACCTCGACGAGGACGCGATCCGGTCCGCGGCGGCCGAGCTCGGGACGGCCGAGGGCGCGGTGGCGCTCGCAAGGGCGTCGGCGCGGGCGCGGATCTGGCAGGGCCTGACTCCCGAGCAGCGGACCGCGGCCGACGTGCTGCGGGCGGCGCGGGAGCAGCGGATGGACGAGCGGCGCGCGCGTTTCGAGGAGCGCCGCGAGCGTCTCGTGGAGCGGCGCGAACGCTGGGAGGAGCGGCGCGAACGCTGGGAGGAGCGGCGCGAACAGCGCCGGAGACCCCGCGACCGTTGGGAGGGCCGCCGGGGCCGCGGGCAGGACTAGGAGTCTGCGCGAACGGCGCAGTCCCTTCCGGGGGCTGCGCCGTTCTTCTTTCCCGGGCGACGGCGCTGGCGCAGGGGCGGCCGGCCGGCGCAGGCATTGCTCCGCCGGCGCGGGCGCGACGGCCGGCCGGCGCAGGCCGCCGGCTTGGCGGCATCGAGGTCACCGGCCCGAGCCGGCGAGGTCCGCCTTCATCTGCTGCCACGCCTGCCGCGCTTCCTCCACCGAGCCTTCGTCCTCGATGGTGGTGATGTCGCCCGGGTCGCGGTCGAGGATGACCGCCCGCAGCACGCGGCGCATGATCTTGCCGCTGCGCGTCTTCGGGAGCATCGTCACGAAGTTCAGTTCGCCCACCACCGCGATCGGCCCCAGCTCGCGCCGGATCGTCTCAATCAGCGCCCGGCGCAGATCGTCCGACGGCGTCTCGCCCTGCTTGAGGAGGACGAAGGCGGAGATCACCTCGCCGCGGGTCTCGTCGGGCCGCCCCACGACACCGCACTCGGCCACCGCGGGGTGCTTCAGGCAGGCGCTCTCCACCTCGATGGTCCCGATGCGGTGGGCGGCGATCTTGATGATCTCGTCCGCGCGCCCCCCGAACCACAGGTAGCCGTCCTCGTCGACGTGGGCCGAGTCTCCGCTGAAATAGACCCCCGGGATCTTCTGCCAGTAGTCGCGGCCGTAGCGCTCCCGCTCGCCCCAGAGCGAGGCGGTCAGCCCCGGGAACGGGCGTTTGAGCACCATGATGCCCTTCTCGCCGGTCTCGCACGGGGTGCCGTCGCTGCGCACGACGGCCGCGTCGATGCCCGGCAGGGGCAGGGTCGCCGACCCCGGCTTGATCGGCAGCAGGCCCAGCCCGTAGGGGTTGCCGAAGACCGGACCGCTCGTCTCGGTCTGCCACATGTGATCGATGACCGGGATCCGCCCCCGCAGGATGGTGTTCTGCAGCCATTCCCACGCCGGCGGGTTGAGCACTTCGCCGGCCGAGAAGATGCGCTCGACCCCGGCGTGGTCGACGCCGGCGAGGGGGCCGTCGCCGTAGCGCATCAGAGCCCGGATGGCGGTGGGCGACGTGAAGATGCCGGTGGCCCCGATCTCCTCCACCACCGCCCGCCACGTGCTGTCCGGCTCGGGGTGGTCGAGGGCCCCCTCGAACACCACCGTCGTGCAGCCGACGAGCAGGGGCGCGTACACCATGTAGCTGTGGCCCACGATCCAGCCGATGTCCGACGTCGACCACCAGACGTCGTTCGGCCGCAGGCCGAAGCACCAGCGGGCCATGCTCGCGATGTGCACCTGATAGCCGCCGTGGGTGTGGACCGCGAGCTTGGGCTTGGCGGTGGTCCCCGACGTGGCGAGGATGAACGCGGGCTCGTTCGCCTCCATCGAGACCCAGTCGCCCGAGTGGCCGGTCCCTCCCGCGAGGAAGTCGCTCCACGACATCTCCGTCGCCGGGTCGAGGGGCGGCGTCGGGTCGGCGCGCTGCAGCACCACGACCCGCTCCACCGGGTGCCCCGGTCCGCGCAGCGCGTCGTCGACGATCGGCTTCAACGGCACGTCCCGGCCCTTCCGGTAGGTGATATCGGCTGTGAACACGACGCGTGAGCCGCTCGCGTTGATGCGGTCGGCCAGCGCCTGCGCCCCGAACCCCGCGAACACGACGGAGTGGATGGCCCCGATGCGGGCGCACGCGAGCATCAGGAACACCGCCTCGGGGCAGGTCGGCATGGAGAGGGTCACCCGGTCGCCCTTCTCCACCCCGAGGGCGCGCAGCGCGGCCGCGACCCGGGTCACGTGGAACCGCAACTGCGCATAGGTGCAGACCATCCGTTCGTTCCGCTCGTTCAGGTACACGAGGGCGGCGCGCCCGCCCCCGCCCGCCGCCACGTGGTGGTCGATCGCGTTGTGGGCGAGATTGGTGCGGGCGCCCACGAACCAGCGGAACGTCGGCGGATCCGGCTCGTAGATCCGGTCCCAGGTGCGGAACCACGGCAACCGGCGGGCCGCCCGTTCCCAGAAGCCTTCGGGGTCCCGGCGCCCGTCGTCAATCCACTGCTGCACGATAGGGGGGGTGAGCTGCATCGTCTCGTTTCTCCGTTAGACTCGTTCGCCAGATGCCGCGCGAGGTCACCGTCGGACTGCACGCCACCATTGTCGCAGTGACCGGCGCCGAGCCCCGGGTGCTGACGGTGTCGGGCGGCGCCGACGACGGCGCCCCGGCCCTGCCGTTCGGTCCCCTCGACCCCGACCGCCACCGCACCCTCGAGCTCGGCCTCCGCGCCTGGGTCCGTGGGCAGACCGGCAAGGACCTGGCGCACGTAGAACAACTGTACACGTTCGGCGACCGCGACCGCGGCGGCGCGGCGGACGAACGCGCCCGGGTGATTGCGGTGGCCTACCTCGCGCTGGTGCGCGAGCGCCATCTCGCGGCGGGGCATCCGGCGGCGTGGCAGGCGGTGTACCGCTTCCTGCCGTGGGAGGACCGCCGCGGCGGCGAACCGGCGCTGCTGCGCGACCGCATCCGGCCCGCCCTCGACGCCTGGATTGCGGCGGCGCCGGCCGGCGCCGCCCGCCGCGAGCGCCGGGGCCGCGCCGACATCACCTTCGGGTCGGGGGCGGCGCCGTGGGACGCCGAGCGGGTGCTCGACCGCTACGAGCTGCTCTACGAGGCGGGGCTGGTCGCCGAGGCGCGCCGCGGCGGCGGGCCGGGGGACGGGGGCGCGGCGTCCGACCCGGCGGGGTTCGGGGCGCCGCTCGCCCTCGACCACCGGCGCATCCTCGCCACCGCCCTCGGCCGGCTACGCGGCAAGCTCAAGTACCGGCCGCTGGTGTTCGAACTGCTGCCGGAGGCCTTCACCCTGCTGCAGCTCCAGCGGACGGTCGAGACCCTCGCCGGCGTCCGCCTCCACAAGCAGAACTTCCGTCGGCTCGTCGAGCGCGGCGCCCTCGTCGAGGGCACCGGCCGGGTCGAGCCCGCCACCGGGGGCCGCCCTGCCAAGCTGTTCCGCTTCCGCCGCGAGGTGCAGCACGAGCGCCCGGCGCCGGGGGTGGGGCTGCCCGGCCTGCCGGTCGCGGATTCCTAGTGGTTCGTCACGTCATAACCTTCTGATAGACGGACTTGAGTCGATGATGTGATTCTCCTGCCTGGGAGATCGTTCTTGGTTCGAGAAGAGAGTGGGAGCGGCACGCCGTTGACGCCTCGGGCGGGGCGGCGCCGTTCTGCGGCGCGGACTCCCGGAACGGAAGCTCCGCGGCCGGCCGCCGCCCGTCCGACCCGCCGCGGTCGGCGCCTCCTGGCGCAGGACGCGGCCCCGTTGTGCGACGGCGCAGACCGCCCGGGAGCCTCCCGTCGCAGATTTGACAGCTTCTTGTGCTCACAGCTAGAATAACGATTTGTAATTCTCATTGTGAGCATAATGAACAACGACCTTCAGACCGTCCCCGATCCCGAGCCGCGCCGGCTCGACTACACGCCGGCGGTGGCGGCCCGCACCGCGGATCTCTACGAACGGGTGCGGGCGGTGATCCCCCCCATGGAGTGGCCGGTCCACGCGCCCTACGTCGACGCCATCCGGCGCCTGAAGGAACGGCGGGGGGCGGTGGTGCTCGCCCACAACTACCAGACGCCGGAGATCTTCCACGGCGTCGCGGACCTGTGCGGCGACTCGCTCGCGCTGGCGCGGCAGGCGGCCGAGACCGACGCGGACGTCATCGTGGTGTGCGGCGTCCACTTCATGGCCGAGACCGCCAAGATCCTCAGCCCCGGCCGGACGGTGCTGATTCCCGACCTCGAGGCGGGCTGCTCGCTGGCGTCTTCGATCACCGCGGCCGACGTGCAACTGCTGCGCGAACGCAATCCCGGCGCGCCGGTGGTGACCTACGTCAACACGTCGGCCGACGTGAAGGCGGCGTCGGACATCTGCTGCACCTCGTCGAACGCCGTCGAGATCGTCGAGTCGCTGGGGGCGGAGCGGGTCATCTTCCTGCCCGACGAGTATCTCGGACGCTACGTGGCAAGCCGGACCGACGTCGAGATCGTCCTGTGGCAGGGGCACTGCGAAGTGCACGAGCGGTTCCGGGCCGAGGACCTGCGCGACTACCGGGCCAGCTACCCGGGCGTGCAGATCTATGCGCACCCGGAGTGCCCGCCGGACGTCCTCGCCGAGGCCGACTACGTCGGCTCGACGGCCGGTCTGCTGCGTCACGTGGACGCCGTGCGTCCCAAGCGGGTGGTGCTGGTGACCGAGTGCTCGATGAGCGACAACGTCGCGGTGGCCCACCCCGAGGTGGAGTTCATCCGGCCGTGCAACCTGTGTCCGCACATGAAGCGGATCACCCTGCCGAAGATCCTGACCTCGCTCGATCGGATGCAGCACGAGGTGACGATAGACCCGGCTGTCGCCGTTCCCGCGCGCCGCGCCGTCGAGCGCATGCTCGAGGTCGGCCGCGGAGCGGGGGGATGAGGCGGCCGGGGGGCCGGCGACGCGGCCGGGCGACGGTCTCCGGGCCGGTCCCGCCCCCGCCCGCGTACGGGTCGTTCGAGCGGGAAGCGCCCGCACCGAAGGTCTGTTTCACGTCAGGGGTCTGCGCAGCGCGGCGCGGACCTCTGGAGGGTGGGCCGGGCGGCCGGCGGCTCAAGGCCCGATGAGCGAGGCCCCCCCGCGTCCCGGCGTTTCGCCGCTGCCGCTCCTGCAGTACGAAGCGCTCGTGCGCCGCGAACTCGCGGCCGACCTGGGGGCGGCCGGCGACATCACCACCGAGGCCGTCGTGCCCGCGTGCCGCCGCGCCGCCGCGCGCATCGCGGTCCGGCGCGCCGGGCGCGTCTGCGGGCTGCGGTGCGCCCTGTTCGCGTTCGAGGTCCTCGGCCCGGTGCGGTACGCGGTCGAGCATGACGACGGCGCGGACGTGCCGGCGGACGCCGTGCTCGCGACGGTCGAGGGACCCGCCCGAGCCCTCCTGTCGGCCGAGCGGACCGCCTTGAACCTCCTCGCCCACCTGTCGGGCATCGCCACCGCCGCCCGGGACCTCGTCGCCCTCGCGGCGCGGTCCGGCCCCGCCGGGGTCGTCTGCACCCGCAAGACCACGCCGGGCCTGCGGGCGCTCGAGAAGTACGCGGTGCGTGTGGGCGGCGGCGCGAACCACCGCTTCGGCCTGCACGACGCGGTCCTCGTCAAGGACAACCACCGGCTGATCGCGGGCGGGGTCGCCCCCGCCGTCGCCCGCGCGCGCGCCGCGGCCGGGCACCTCGTGCGCGTCGAGGTGGAGGTCGACACCCTGGAGCAGCTCGAGGAGGCGCTCGACGCGGGGGCCGACGCGGTGCTCCTCGACAATTTCTCGATCGCCGAACTGCGGAAGGCGGCGGCGCTGGCCCGGGGCCGGGCAATGACCGAGGCGTCCGGGAGCATCACCGCCGAGACCATCGGCGCGGTCGCGGCCGCCGGCGTCGACCTGATCTCGGTCGGCTGGATCACCCACAGCGCGCCGGCTCTCGACGTGGGGCTCGACTTCGCGCCCTGACCTCGGCCTCGGCTTTCCTTTCGCGGACAGGGTCCGCCGCGCCTCGGCCGCGATGCGCCCGCTTGACTGCGTCGTTCCAAGAGCCCTGCCGCTCCGCGGTCTGCGTGCCGGCCTCGGCACGAAACTCCGCGGCGCACCGGAACCAGCCGGCGATGGCGCGGAAACGGTTCTGGTCGGCCCCATTTCGGCGATTTCGGACCGCTGCGCGACACGTTCCTGGGTCGAATCCTGCCGCGCCGCGGTCTGCGTGCATCGCTTGCCGGGTGAACGCCTTGCGGCGCGCCGGCGTCCTTTGCCGGCCTCGGCACGAAACTCCGCGGCGCACCGGAACCGGCCGGCGGTGGCGCGGAAACGGTTCTGGTCGGCCCCATTTCGGCGATTCGGACCGCTGCGCGACACGTTCCTGGGTCGAATACGGCCCCCGGCCGGATGCGGCGAGACTTCTGCGGCGGATTGTTGAATTTATGACGTGACCGACCTCTGGTGCCCTCGCCGCCGGCGCAGATACGCGCCACCCGCGGCGAGCAGGACGGCCAGCACGAGCTGGGCGGGGGGCGGGACGACCGGCACCGCGGTCGCGGGGTAGAAGCCGGCGCCGATGACGAACTTCCGGCCCGCGATCGTCAGCTCCTCGCCCCAGGCCACCTTGAGCGAACCCTCGTCCTCGTCGCCGATCACGTCAGGATTGTCGTAGTAGTACTCCACGAAGTCGGTGCCGGCCTTCGCGAGGAGCTCCTGGATGATGAGGACGCCGTTCTTGTCCTCGAGGTCCCACAGGTTCCGCCCTTCCAGGTCCGGGTCGACCGCGTGGAAGAAGCTGGCGCCGCGGTCGGGGCCTTCCGCGATGGTCACGCCGGTGTAGATGGGGCCCTGCCTCCACTCGCCTTCGGGCCTGAACTCCCGGTCGAAGAGATCGTACGCCTCCTGCTCGGTCGCATCGACCAGCGACGCCTCGGCGTGGGCGTGGGCCCGTTCGACGAACGCGCGCAGGCTGGGTCTGTCAACGACGTCACCGGCCGTCGGCTGCGCGCGGGCGGGTTGGGCGGCGCCCGCGAAGAGCGCCGTCACCGAGACGCACGAGATGAGAAGCAGAGAAGAGAGGGTTCGCGATGTGCGCAGTGTGGTCATGGAGCGGGAAAGTACCACACACGGGCGGAGCCGCAGCAAATCGCTTCCGCGCCTCGAACCGGCGCTGCGTAGAGGACGCGACGGGATTACCCTGCCGTGTGTCAGGTGTGCCAAGCCTCAAGGGGCGCCCCCCCGTGGGCCGCTGTGTCGACGAACACCTGCATGTCTCTGGAGGTTCTATCGGCTCGTGGCTCCGCTCTCTCCGGCCTGATTCCCCGCGCCCTCACCCCCGGGATTCGGCATGCCGCCCCGCGAGCCGCACGAAGCGGCCGGCCGCATCGACCGCGGCCGCCGCCTGCGACTCGCCGAACGCCTCGAACGGCACGCCGCCGGCGAGGCCGTTCGGGTAGCGGGTGGGCACGTAGTACTGATCGAGGATGCCGGCCAGCTCCCGCAGATCGGCCAGATCGGGGGCGCGGTCGGCGTAGCGCGAGACGAGGGTGACCAGCGAGTGGCCCAGCACCGCGCGCTCGCCCAACCCGTAGGCGACCGACTTGACCGCCTTCTCGGACGCCTGCTGCGCGATGAAGCACGCCTGCGCGTAGAACCGCTCGCGCAGCGCGACGCGGGCGAACGCGAGGTCGTTGGCGGCTTGACGCCGCCAGCGGTCAGCTTCGGCCCCGGCGTCCCACATGGACCTGCCTCGCGTCGGCGGGCGCGTCGACCGGGAACGGCCGCTCCTCGGCCTGTCGCCGCCGCCGGCGGTCAGCTTCGGCTCCGGCGTCCCCATAGACCTGTCTCGCGTCGGCGAGCGCGTCGACCAGGAACGGCCGCTCCTCGGACTGCATTTGCGCGAACTCGTCGGGCGTGTAGACGAGCAGGTCGACGCCGACCCCCGCGTCCACGAGCGCCGGCAGGTAATCGCGGAACCGGTCGACGAACGGGCGCTCCGTCGGCGCCACCACGATGACGTCGATGTCGCTGCCGTCCCCCGCCGTGCCCCGGGCGTGCGACCCGAAGACCCACGCCGCGTGGGCGGCCTGCGCGTCCAGCAGCGGCCGGAGCGCGCCGAGAAAGCCGTCGAGCTTCGTCACGTGGGTCATTCCAAGCCCTCGGGCGCGCTGCTGCGGCGGCTTCGAGCGCCGCGGGATCGACCGTCCGGAGGCGGCCGGCGAGGACGCGCCGAGAAAGCCGTCGAGCTTCGTCACGTGGTCATTCCAAGCCCTCGGGCGCGCTGCTGCGGCGGCTTCGGGCAAAGCCGTCGAGCTTCGTCACGCCGTCATTCTAACCAAGCTCTCGGACACCCTGCTGCGGCGGCTTCGAGCGCGGCGGGATCGACCGTCCGGTGACCGGCCCGCGAGGACATGAGTACCCGTGAGGTGGCGGGCCGGGGGCATCCCACGCTGACTGCGCGTGACGGCTCGTCCCCGATCGAGGGTCGTCACCGCCTTGCCGACCGGCCGGCGCCGCGTGAGACCCACGATTCCGCACGTCCGGAGGCCCCAGGACCCGCCACGATTCCGCCTGCGCACGGCGGTGGCGGAGCGTGGGATGGTCCTGTGGGCGGGCCGGTTCCCGCCGCGCGCGGGGACCCTGCGTATAGAATGGACCGATGCGTCTCGTCTTCGAGCAGGTTCGGACCGGCGGCGACCGGAACTTCGGCTATCTGATCGGCGACCGGGAGGCGGGCCGCGGGGTGCTCGTCGACCCCTCGTACTCGCCGGCGGTGCTCGTCGAGCGGGCGGCGGCACAGGGGCTGACGGTGACCCATATCGTCAACACCCACGGGCATCCGGACCACACCGAGGGCAACGCCGCCGCCGTCGAGCTGACGGGGGCGCCGGTGGCCGCCCACCCGGCCGCGCCGGAGCCGCCGGGCGTCGTGCTCGCCGACGGGGGCGAGCTGCCCGTGGGGGCGCTCACCCTGACGTGCCTGCACACCCCCGGTCATTGCGACGACCACCTCGTGCTGTTCGAGCCGACGCACCGCGTGCTCGTCACCGGCGACCTGCTGTTCGTGGGGAAGGTCGGCGGCACGAAGACCGAGGAGGACGCCCGCACCGAGTGGGCGAGCCTGCAGCGCCTGCTCGACGCGGTTCCGGACGACACCACGGTCTGGCCCGGCCACGACTACGGGGCGCGGCCCAGCTCCACCATCGGGCTCGAGCGGCAGACCAATCCCTTCCTGACCTGCAGCAACGTCGACGCCTTTCTGCGCCTGCGCGTCGAGTGGCCGGAGTACAAGAAGCGCATGGGCCTGAAGTAGCGCCCAGCCGCCTTTCGTCCCGCGTTGGCCGGGTCGCGGATGGCGCCATGACGAACACGCATCGAATGAACGTGAGCGCCGCGACCGGCGGATGCCGGGCGTGGTGCTGGGCGGCGGCGTTGGCCGCCGCCGTCGCGTGGGGCCCGGAGGGTGCCGAGCCGGGCGCCGGAGCGGCTTCCGCGCGCGAGCCGGCCGCGGCCGGCGCCTCGGCGCAGCCGGGCCGGGCCACGACCCCGGGCGGCACCGGCGGCGTGAACGCGCCGGAGACCCTCGACAAGCCCTACCTCGTGCTGGTGTCGTTCGACGGGTTCCGCCACGACTATCTCGACCGCTACGCCACGCCGAGCTTCGACCGGGTCGCAGCCCGCGGGGTGGCGGCCGAGGCGCTCGTGCCGGTCTACCCGCCGCTGACGTTCCCCGCCCACTACTCGATCGTCACCGGTCTCCACCCCGAACGCCACGGACTGGTGGGCAACCGCTTCTACGACCCCGCCCGCGGCGGGGAGTACAACTACCGCGACCCCGCCAGCGTCGCGGACGGCACGTGGTACGGCGGCGAGCCCATCTGGGTGACGGCCGAGACCCAGGGCATGGTGGCGGCGGCGATGTTGCTGGTCGGCACCGAGGCGGACATCGGCGGGGTGCGGCCCACCTTCTGGACCCGCTACGCCGACCGGGGCACGCACCGCGAGCGGGTCGACGGGGTCCTCGACTGGCTGGCCCTGCCGCCCGAGCGCCGCCCCCATCTCGTCACCCTGTACTTCGCGTCGGTGGACGGCGCCGGCCACCGCACCGGCCCCGCGTCCCCGGCCGTCGCCGAGGCGGTGGAGCGGGTCGACGCCGACCTTGGACGGCTGCTCGACGGCATCGACGCGCTGCCCCACCGCGCCGCCGTCTCCGTCGTGCTGGTCTCCGACCACGGCATGGCCGAGGCCCGTCCCGATGCGGTGATCGACCTGGACGCGGTCGCCGACCTGCGCGGCGTCCGCGCCGTGGTCAGCCTGTCCGGCGCCAATCTGTTCGTCCCGGGCGGCGAGGCGCGTGCGCGGGTGGTGCGCGACGACGTCAACGACGGGACCGGCGGGGGTAACGTCCTCAAGGGCGTGCGCGCCTACTTGCGCAGCGAGGTGCCCGCCGCGCTGCACTACCGCGCCCATCCGCGGATCGGCGATGTGGTGGTCATCCCCGACCCGGGGGTCACGTTCGACGTGGGGCCGCCGCCGCCGCCCGGCATGCACGGGTGGGACCCCCGTCATCCGGACATGCACGGCATCTTCCTCGCGTCGGGACCGGACATCCGGCCCGGCCAGCGCATCGGCTCCGTCGACAGCGTCGATCTGTATCCGTTCCTCGCCCGCCTACTGCGTCTCGCCCCGAATCCCGACGTGGACGGCGGCTTGGCCGCCCTCGCACCGGTGCTCGCGCCGGCAGCACGGTGAAGCGGGCGAGAACCTGCTGATCCCAACCTGGGTTCCAGTCCCCGCACCGGCACCCGCGCCGGCGGCACGGTGAAGCGGGCCGCGGGCCCCGCTCGAGAGGGTGCGTCTCCTCCGCCGTAGAGCGGGTTCCTCGGGGACGCGGGCGTCGACCAAGCGCGGCCCGGCGACGGTTCCGGGCCCGGGCGCGCGCCGTGGAACCGCCCTGATTTCCGGAGCGCGGGTTGGCGGGAGTCCCCCGTTGCCTTCGAGCGGCGGTGCATCCCGCCTGACGGCGTTGTTCGCCGGTTACTTATGCCCAAGCCGTCGTGATCGGGACGCCGATCGCCCCAACGCCATGAAACGTCGAGACATGTTTCGCAGCACAGGCGCCTCCTCACGTTTGGTCAGGCAGGGGCGCTCCTTGCCCGCGGGCGCTCTTCAGCCCGCTGGCGCCATCGCTGCTCCCGGGGCGACGCGGGGTTTGGCCAGGGGCTGCTATGCCCGCTTGCGCCGCGGCTTCGCGGTCGTCTGCGCGGCGGCGCCGGCTGCCCGCGCCGGCTTCTTCTTGGCGGCGCTGACGCTGTCGAGGCTCTTCCGCAGCGCGGCCATGAGGTCGACGACCTTCGTCGGCGCCTCCTCTTCCTGCACCACGAACTCCTCGCCGGCGACCTTGGCGTCGATGATCGAGCGCAGTTCCGCCTGGTACTGGTCCTCGAACTCGCCGAAGTCGATCTCGCCCTCGAAGTTCCCGATGACCTGCCGGGCCAGGGCGACCTCGGCGTCGTTGGGCTCGTCCGGCACCCGGTCGAGCTCTTCGATGGCGCTCATCCGGCGCACCTCGTTGGCCCGGCGCAGGGTGAACATCACCAGCCCGTTCTCGCGGGGCTGGATGGCCACCGAGTGCTCGCGGCCCGAGAGGGCGAGCTTGCCGATGCCCGCCTTGCCCCGCAGCGCGTTGCGGATTACCCCGAAGGCGCCCGCCGCCACGTCGCCGTCGGGGGCCAGGTAGTACGGCTTCTCCACGTACATGGGGTCTATCGAGTCCATGTCGGCGAAACGCTCGAGGTTGATGATGCGCGTCGACTCGGGGCGCGCCTTGGCGAGGTCCTCCTCGTCGAGCACCACGTAGCGGCCGCGCTCGAATTCGTAGCCCTTGACGATCTCGGTCTTGTCGATTTCGCGGTCGCAGCTCGGGCACCAGCGCTTCTGATGCAGCCGGGTCTGGCACTCGCCGTGGAGCTGGTTGAAGCGGAGGACGGCGTCCGCGCTGGTGGCCGGGAAAACCCGCACCGGCACCGTCACGAGACTGATCTTGAGGTGGCCCTTCCAGGTGGGGCGTGCAGCCATGTCGACATCTCCCGGTTCGCCGCGGACACCGCCGGCGGGACTTCCATCTTATCGGTTCGAAGCGCGCGGCAGAACCGCGCGCGGCGCCGAGACCGGCGACGGCGCCGGCCGGCCCCGCGGCCGGGATTGGGTGCACGTCAAGAAAGTGAGACGGCCCCGTTGGGGGTATCTGGCGCGGGCGGCCCCGAGCTGCCCCATCGCGTCGAAGCCCGAAAGGGCTCGTTCAGGCCGGGAACGGGATCGGAAACCGCCAATCTGGCAGCGACAGGGCGGTCGTCCCACAAATCTGACGTGCACCCGCCGGGATCTTCGGTTTCCGGCGGCGGGCGGGTATGCTGGTTGGCCGATGGGGGCACGAAGGGGTTCCGGCGAAGCGCCCGTCGGGGGGGCTCGGCGGCGCGCCCCGCGGGCCGCGGCGGAGCCGGGGACGGCCTGGCGCGCGGAAGCGTCGGCTCTGCGTCCGATGCTCGCGGTCTCGGCCGGCGAGTCGACGCACGAACGGCTGCTGCGGCGCGGCGACCTCGTCTTCGAGCGGAAGTACGACGGCATCCGCGCCCTGATCGAGGTCTCGCCCGGCGCCGGAGCGGGGGACGAGCCGCACGTCCACATCTGGTCCCGCCTGGGAAACGACAAGACCGAGCAGTTCCCCGAGATCGCGGACGGGCTGGCGGCGCTCGTGGCGGGGCTCTCCCGCCCGATCGTGCTGGACGGCGAGATCGTCGCCGTCGACGCGGCGGGCGTCGCGTTGCCGTTTCAGCGTCTTCAGCCCCGCATGCACCGGCGCGGCGGACCCCGCGTGGCGGCGCCCGCCGCCGCCGCCTTCGTCGTGTTCGACCTGATTCGGGACGGCGGGGAGGACCTGCGCCCGCGGCCCTTCCATGAACGCCGGGGGCGGCTCGCCGGGCTGGTGGAGCCGGAGGCCGGGGGGGTGGTGCGCCTCGTGCGCAGCCAGTGCGGCGGGGGCGTCGAGCTGCGTGACGAGGCGCTCGCGAACGACTGGGAGGGGCTGATCGTCAAGGACCCCGCGTCGCGCTATCTGTCGGGCCGCCGCCACCCCGGCTGGCGGAAGCTCAAGTTCGTCCGGCGGCAGGAGTTCGTGGTCGGCGGGTGGACCGAGGGCCGGTCGTCGCGCCGCGGGTTCGGCGCGCTGCTGGTGGGCTACCATCGCGGCCGCCGGCGCGGCGCCGACCGGCTGATCTACGCGGGGCACGTCGGGTCCGGGTTCAGCGCGGCGGACCTTGATGCCATCGGCGCCCACGTGCGGGCCATCGCGGCCGACCAATCGCCGTTCGCGGCGGATCCGCCGGCCAACGAACCGGCCCACTGGGTCGACCCGAGCCTGGTCGTCGAGGTGAAGTTCACCCGCTGGACGGCCGACGACGTGCTGCTCCATCCCGTGTATCTGGGCGTGCGGGCCGATACCGCGCCGCAGGATGTGCGCCGCGGGGACGATCGGCGGCGCGGTACCCCGGACCGGGCCCGACCCCAGGCCGCCGACCCCCCGCGGGCGCGGAGATCGCGCGCCGTCCGGCCCCGGCCGCCGACGCCGCCCCCGCCCCCGCCGGCCCCGGCCGCCGACCCCGACGTCGACGCGCTCTGCGAGCAGGTCCGCGCGCTGGAGTCGCGCCGCAGGCGCGGCGTCCTCGTGCTGCCGGACGGGCGGCCGGTCCCGGTCGGCAACCTGCACAAGGTGTTCTGGCCCGGGCCGGGGCTGACCAAGGGGGACTTGGTGCGGTTCAACCTGCGGATGTCGCCGTACCTGCTGCCCGTCGTCGCCGACCGCCCCCTCGTCATGAAGCGCTTCCCGAACGGCATCGACGGCAAGTGGTTCTACCAGCACCGGTCGCCGGACGAGTTGCCCGACGGGGTCCGCGTGGTGACGGTGCGCGAGAGCCTCGAGCGCGGGGACACCGGTGTTCCCTACCTCATCGGCGGGACCCTCCAGACCCTGGCGTGGATGGCCCAGCTCGCGGTGATCTCGCAGGACCCGTGGTTCTCGCGGCTTCCCGACGTCGGGGAGGCGGACTGGGTCGCGCTCGACCTCGACCCGATGCCCGAGGCGCCGTTCAGCCGGGTCGTCGAAGTCGCCTGCTGGCTGCACGACGAACTGGCGCGGCTCGGCGCGCCGTGCCTGGCCAAGACCTCGGGCGCCTCGGGGCTGCACATCCACATCCCCCTGCCGCCGGGGACGCCCTACGAGGCGGGGATGCTCTTCTGCCAGATCCTCGCCACCATCGTCGCCTCGCGCTATCCGCGGGCCGCCACCGTCGAGCGCACGGTCCGGCGGCGCGCCGCCGACGCGGTCTACATCGACTACCTGCAGAACATCTACGGCAAGACCTTGGCCGCCGCCTACAGCGTCCGCGCCAGCCCCTTCGCGGGGGTGTCGGCGCCCCTGACCTGGGACGAGGTGCACGACGGCCTCAAGACCGGCCTCTCGCCGCAGGACTTCACCCTCGTGAACATCTTCGACCGCCTCGCCCGGGTCGGCGACCTGTGGGCGGGGCTGCGGACCGGTGAACCGGCGGACCTGCGCGCGGTTCTCGCGGGACTCGAGGCCGGCTGAGCGGAGAGGGTGGGCGGTAAGTTCCGCACCGTCAGGGGCATCCCACGCTGACGGCGCGTGACGGCCCGCTCCCGATTCGAGGGGGTCGCCACCGTCTTGCCGGCCGGCCGGTGCCGCGTGTGCATGGACGAGGCCGAGATCGCCCGGAACATCGAAGATGTCGCCACCGTCTTGCCGGCCGGCCGGCGCCGCGTGAGACCCACGATTCCGAACGTCCGGAGTTCCGACCCCCGTCGAGGACTGGAGAGATAGGCTCGGCCATTTGGTGGGACCCCACGATTCCGCACGTCCGGAGCCCCGACAGGACCCGCCACGATTCCGCCTGCGCACGGCGGTGGCGGAGCGTGGGATGGTCCTGTCCGCACCGTGACCGTCGTTTACGGTGTACGCTGTCCGGTACCGGTTCGCGGTCGGGTTGCGTTCGTCCCGCCGATTTGAAGAGGAGAGAAACGATGCGTCAAGTGTGCTGGGCTTTCCCGGCGGTGCTGCTCGTGATCGGGCCGGGGGCGGCATCCGCCCAGACCGTGGATGCCGGCCGGGGCGGGCTGCCGCTGCATGTCCCGTCGGGCTACGACGCGGCCGCCCCCGCGCCGCTCATCGTGCTGCTGCACGGTTACACCTCGAGCGGCGCCGGCCAGGACACCTACATGCAGGTGAGCGCCCTGAAGGATGCCTACGGGTTCATCCTGGTCGCCCCCGACGGCACCCGGGAGGCCGGCGGCAACCGGCCCCGCTTCTGGAACGCCTCCGCCGCGTGCTGCAACTTCGGCGGCAGCGAGGTCGACGACGTCGCCTACCTTGCCGGGCTCATCGACGCGATCACGGCCGACTACGCCGTCGACGACAAGCGGGTCTACCTGTTCGGACATTCGAACGGCGGGTTCATGTCGTACCGCATGGCGCACGAGCACGGGGGCGCCATCGCCGCGATCGCCAGCCTCGCCGGCGCCGACCAGAGCCGCTCCCGCCCGGCGCCGCCGGAACCCGTGCACGTCCTGCAGATCCACGGCACCGCCGACACCGTAATACCCTACGAAGGCGGGAGCCTCCGCGGCGAGGCGGTTCCCGGCGCGAAGGCGGGCGTCGAGAACTGGGCCGCCCACAACGGCTGCGCCGCGGCGGGCGTCGACAGCGGCGCCCTTGACCTCGACGGCGGGCTCGACGGCCGCGAGACCGACGTCAGGCGCTATACGGACGGCTGCCGCCCCGGAGGGTCGGCGGAACTCTGGACCATCGCCGGAGGCGGGCACGTGCCGGCGCTCTCGGCGCAGTTCACCCGGCTGGTCGTCGAGTGGCTGCTGGGGCATCCGAAGCCGTGACGGGCGCCGCGGCACCGGCGGCGGATCCGCGCCGGGTCCCCAGGGCTTGCCGGCTACCGGTTGACGGCGCCCCGCAGGGCGGTGGACAGCGGCACCGTCCGCAGCGTCGAAGTGAAGGTCCGGGCCGCGCGCGGCGGCGTCCAGGTGGAGAACAACGAATGGTAGCAGGCGTGCCACCTCGGTGATCGGTACTGGCTCTACGTCGTCCTCGACTGCGCGACGCCCGCGCCGCGGCTCGTCCGGGTGCGGGACCCGTTCTCGAAGCTGCTCGCCGCGAGCCGCGCATCGTTCGCGCACGTCATCTCCATCGCATCGCTGCTGGAGGCCGCGGAATCAACAGTTGAAGAAGCTGCCTGCGATCCGGCTCAAGGGCTGGCGACCCGGTCGGGGAAATCGTCTTGGAGCAACTTGGCCGGGAGTCGGGCTGCGCGCCGGGGCGAGGGCCTGCTGAACCTGATCCGCACTAGGAGTCTGCGCCGCAGAACGATTTTGGCACGATTAGACCCCTGTATATAGTAGTCGTAGATCTTAAACTCCACTATATGTGGGGGCCTATTTTTCCTGCGGCGCAGACTCCTAGCGGGCGACAGTCGATTTCGAGTTCATGGCGGCCACCATGCTGCGGGACGTGCTGGAGGCCACCGGCTATCTGATCGGCGGCGAGCCGGTGCACGGCGTGCTCTTGGGCGACGAGGCGCGCCGCGGCTGCCGGACCCGGCAGTTCGCTCCCGACGCGCTTTGGCGCAGCGATTCGGCGCTCACCGTCCACTTCAAGTACGAGCCGGACGAACCGGGCGACGATCGGGTCGCCGAGTGGCGGCGCGAAATCTGGAACCAGGGGTTCGCGCCGCTGCTGTGGGTGGTGTCCCCGGAGCGGATCGATCTCTACAACGGCTTCGGCCGGCCGCTGGAATCCGGGGACGCCGCCGCCCATCGGCTCCGGACGTTCCGCACCGTAGCGGGCGCCCTGGACGAGCTCGACGCCTTCGCCGGCCGGCTGACCATGGAGACGGGCCGGTTCTGGCGGCAGGCCGGGGCGGTCGATCGCCGGACCAGCGTCGATCGCCAGTTGCTGTCCGATCTGGCCGCCCTGGAGCGGGACCTCGTCGTGGCGGAACTGAACCGCGCCGCCGCCCAGGGCCTGATCGGCCGATCGATCTTCACCCAGTACCTCGTCGACAGGCGGATCGTCACCGCGGAGCGCCTGGAGAGCGAGTACGGCCACGGCGCCCTTTCCGCCGTCCTCCGCGACCGCCCCGCCACGGAGCGGCTGTTCGACTGGCTGCGGGACACCTTCAACGGCGACATGTTCCCCTCGGAGGGCGCACCGTTGCCGGACGCCGAACATCTCGGCCGGATCGCCGACTTCCTCGACGCCGTGGATCCGGAATCGGGACAGAGGACGCTCTTTCCGTACCAGTTCGACGTGATCCCGGTGGAGCTCATCAGCTCGATCTACGAGCAGTTCGCCCAGGCGGGTCCGTCGACGCCCGGGCGCGAGCCCGAAACCGACGTCTTCTACACCCGGCTTTCGCTCGTGTCGCTGGTGCTGGACGAGATCACGGACGGCCTGACCGGGGTAGAGACGGTCCTCGATCTCACCTGCGGATCCGGGGTCTTCCTGGTCGAGGCGCTGCGGCGGCTGGTCGCTCTGCGCGCGCCGGGGCGCACGCCGAGCCGCAATCTGATCCGCTCCACGCTGCACCGGCAGATCCACGGGGTCGACGTCAGCGAAGCGGCGGTTCGCGTGGCGGCCTTCAGCCTCTATCTGGCGGCCCTGGAGCTCGATCCGGACCCGCAACCGCCGGAAGCCCTGCGGTTCGAGCCGCTGATCGGACAGACGCTGCTCGTCGGCGACGCGTGGGATATCGACAAGCTGCCGGAAGCACGGCCGGCGTTGACCGAGGGGGAGGCCCCGAGGAAGTTCGACGTCATCGTCGGCAACCCGCCCTGGAGCTATCGGGGCAAGGCGTCCACGGCGGCGCGCCGTCTCCGCGCCGGCCGGGACGGCGCCCGTGCGCCGCGCGGGGAGAGTCTGGATTTCGTGTTCCGGACGCTGGACTTCGCATCCGACGCGACGCGGTTCGGCTTGGTCCTGAGCGCCGCCCAGTTCTTCAGCCGCAGCGGAACCGGCGCATCCGCGGCGCGGCGGCTCATCGAAAAGCTGTCGCCGGTGACGCTGGTCAACCTGTCGAACCAGTCCGACTGGCTGTTTCCGCATGGCAGCATGCCGGCGCTGGCCCTGCTGGCGCGGCATCGGGTGCCGCGCCGCGACACGATCACCGCCGTGCAGGTTCCCTGGTCTCCGGCCGGCGTGCGCAGCCACACGTTCGAGGTCGCGCCCGGCGACGTCATCGCCTTGCCGCTGGCCGACTGGCGGCGTAACCCGGCGCTGTTGAAGGGGGCGCTGCTGGGAAACCGCCGCGATCTGGCGTTTCTGGATCGGTTGACGACGAGCCACGACGTGCTGGCCGACCGCCTCGACGCACTCGGGGCACCGCTCCGCACCGGGCTGATCTTCGGGAACCGAAGTCGGGATGCCGGCTTTCTTCGGGGGCTGCCGCTCTTGACCGCCGGGGATCTTCAACCATTCTCTTTCCCGGAGCCGCGGGGGGTGTTCGACGAGCCCCAAGCCGAACGGCCGCGCGAACAAGGCACGTACCGGGCGCCGCTGCTCGTCGTCAAGGAGTTCCTGCGGCGCGGCCCCCGGCCCGTCGCCGCCGTCCTCGACCACGACACGGTATTCACCGACGCCTTCTTCGGGGCCGCGTTTCCGGCCGCACGGCGCGATGCCGCGCTCCTGCTCGCCGCGGTCCTGAGTTCGTCGCTCGCCTCGTGGTTCTTCCTGCTGACCGGCTCCACGTTCGGACTGTGGATGCAGCGGATCAAGCGCCGGGACATTGAGCATCTGCCGGTCCCCGACCTCGACGTGTCGCTCCGTTCCAACGCAGGGCAACGTCTGACACGCCTCGCCAACGACTTGCAGCGCCGGCCCCCGACCGTCGCCGCCGACCCGCGTTGGCGGACGCTCGACGAAGCGGTCTTCGAGCTGTACGGCCTGGATGACGCCGAACGCACCATCGTGCGCGACGGCCGTTTCCGCGCGAGCTGGCAATGGAAGGACGGCAGGGAGCGGTCCGTTGACGCAGCCGTTCCAAGAACGCACCTGCTGGACTATGCCCACGAGTTCCTGTCGGTGATGGACGCCTGGCTCTCGGCGAGAAGGCGCCGCCACATGCGCGCCGAGGTCTTCGACTTGCCCGAGCGAGCGCCGTTCCGGGTCGTCCACTTCGTTCTGGAGGAGGGACATGCTTCCTCCACTGCCGAGCTCGTCACCCCGGACGGGACTCTGCAAGACGTGCTCGACCGGATCGGCCGCCGCCTGAACGTCCGGCTCGCCACTTCCCTGTCCGGGCAGCGCGAACTGCGGGTCCACGGCCCACGCGAGGTCGTCGTCATCAAGCCGGCCGCCCGCCGGCACTGGATGGGCGTATCCGCCCTCGACGACGCCGACGCGGTCGTCGCCGACAGTTTCGCCGGACCCGCCGCATGACCTCCCGACCACCGCCGGGAGACCGTTCATCGATCTCGCTCCCGACACCGCGGCCGCGATTCTGCGAACCATCGAGGCGGGCTGGGCGCGGGCGTCCAACTTCCCGGATGTCAACGCCGGCGCCGGAGAAGTGGAGCTGAACGAACGGCTGCGCGACGGCATGCGGGCCGCTCTCGATCCCGGCGAATTGCCGTGGGGCGGGACCCTGATCGTGCAAGCCGGCGCGGAATCCCGTTCCGGCCCCGACATCCTGCGGCCGGACGGCCGGACCGACATCCCGATTCTGTCGATCGAGATCTTCGTCCGTTACGGAGAACACGACCCGCACGCGATCATCGAGTGCAAGCGCATCGCTGGCGACGACGCGCGCCTGTGCCGCGAGTACGTTGTCAGCGGTATCGACCGCTTCCGGACCGGCAAGTACGCCGCGAATCACTCGACCGGCTTCATGGCCGGCTACCTGATCGCCGGCGACGCGAACGCCGCCGCAAGTGGCGTGAATGCGTACCTCGGCTCCGGCCGGCCGGCCGGCGGCCCGCGCCCCGGCGAGACTCTGCGTCCATCGATTCTCGTCGACGAATCGTGGGCGTGGACCAGCCGCCACCCGCGGGCGGGGACGCCGGAGATCGATCTGCACCATGCGCTCTTGCCGCCCCAGAAGGAACGGTCAACTACAGGCAACTACAGGCAACTACAGGCAAGCGATCACGGGGAACAAGCTGCATGGAATTCATTGGCATCGACTTGGCGTGGGACGAAGGTTCGGACAAGAAGGCAGCCAACGAGAGCGGCGTAGTGGTGCTCGACGCGACGGGCAAGGTCGTGCATGCAGATTGGACTCGCGGTGTCGAGCAGACCGTCGCTTGGGTGAAGGCGAGAGCATCTGACGACGCACTTCTCTTCATCGACGCTCCGCTGGTCGTGAACAACGAGAGTGGACAACGACTCTGCGAGAAACAGGTTGGCCAGCGCTACTGGCGCAGTAAAGTGGCCGCCAACTCGACCAACACCGGTTCGAAGCGATTGGGAGGCGTGATCCTGCGCAAAGCGCTGGAAGCCCTCGGCTGGCGCTATTCGGACGGATGCAAGGGGCCTCCGCGCACCGGACGGCACGTGAGTGAGTGTTACCCGTACACCACCATCGTCGGGGCGCCGGAACTCGGCTACGACGAACGTCCGCCGTACAAACGCAAACCAAAGAGCATGCCGATGTCCAAGTTCCGCGAGCATCGAGCAAGGGTGTTCGATGAATTGATCCGCCGAGTCGCGAAGCTCTCGTCGGCGGATCCACCGCTGGATCTTTCCTCTCATGCGGAGACCCGCGCTCTGGTTGAATGGCCTTCACCCGTTCCGGCCGCCGAGTACAAGCACCGGGAGGACTTGCTTGACGCGGCGCTCTGCGCATGGACGGCTTCACTTTGGTCGCGGTGGGGCAGGAAGCGTTGCCAAGTCCTCGGCTGCGGCGACCCGCTGCGCGATGGTCTGCGCGCCACTATCGTGGCACCCGCAAAAGACAAACAGAGAACATGAAGGATTGCCGGACTGATGACGCGGCGCGCCGTGCGAGAGCCGCCATCCGATCCCATGGATCGCTGCTTTCGTAGCCCATCTCACGATGCCCCCCGACACGCGCCTGATCGAGTGCCTCGAGTGCTCGACCCGTTCGAGGGCGGCGGGGCGATTCCGCTGGAGGCGATGCGGCTCGGGTGCGACGTGGCGGCGGCGGACTTGAACCCGGTGGCGTGGTTCCTGCTGCGGTGCACCCTCACTACCCGCAGGCGCTGGCCGGGGCGCGCAGGTCGCAAGGGGAAGGATTACCGTCCGCCGACGGCGGGGGAGGTCGTGTTGGCCTGCGTGGGGAAGGAAGAGCTCGACGCCTTGCACGCGGAGATCCCGTTCGGGTTGCCGAACGAGCCGATCTGCCCAGACCGGCCGTCTCCGAATTCGCGGGGGGCGTCTGGCCTCCCAGGCTACGGCTTCGACACGTGGCGCTCGCTCTTCACCCCGCCGTCCCCGCCGGCGGCCGGCGCGGTGCTCGACCCCGATGTCGGCGGAAGCACCCTGGAGACCCTGATTTTTAGTCGTGGCGATGCACTAGCCGGCCGACGCCGTGCCCGATTCGGCCGATGCCAGGCCGGGACGGCGGCCCGGACCGGGTGCACGTCAGATTTGTGAGATGCCCCTCAAGCGGCCTTTGCGGCTCGTCGTTCCCAGAAATCCTCGAAGCGGCCGCTGAGCTTGCAGCACCGCAGGGCGATGATGGCGTTGGCGCCGGCCACCGTCCAGTGCATGCCGGCCCGCTTGAGCCGGGCGCCGATGGCGTGTTTGCATCCCGCCTCGACGACGCCCGATGACACGCAAAGACCCCACGCGCGGAACTCCGCATAGCGCATCCGGTGGCGGTTGCGGGTCAGGTAGTCGATACACTTGCGGGCTTCATCGCAGGTCTGGCGGTGGGGGCGCAGGGCGGTCAGGACCGCCCCGATCCGCCCCGCGTCCAACTCGTCCCGCCGGTCCTTGCCCCACCGGGCGGCGAGGTCCGTGCCGGCGCCGTAGACGGCCTTGGCCACATCGCACAGATGCCCCTTGGCGTGGTAGAGGTCGACGATTTCGATGGCGCCGGGGAACTGTTCGGCGGACAGATTCCAGATCCACTCGGCCCCGTCGCCGATGACGACGCGACGCGACGCGGTGTCGAAGTCGCGCCGCCGCGCTTCGCGGTACGCCCGTTGCGCGAACGGGGACGGCTGCGGGTCGGCGTCGCGGCCGGCCGCGCTCTCGACCGCAGCGCTGTAGCTGACCGAACCGCGGTCCCGGACGGGCAGGCCGTCCCCGTCGCGCGTTTCCGCCGTCCACACCGTGACCAGCTTGACCTCGCGGGTCTTGGCCGAACCGTCGGGCTGCTTGCCGCGCCGCCCGGCCGTCTCGGACTTGCGCACCGGCACCCCGGTGCCGTCCAACCCGAGGTACATCGTCGGCGCCGCGGCGGGGGCGGGTTCGACCACCCCGCGTTCGTCGGCCGCGACCGCGCATCCCAGCGCTTCGGCGGTACGCTCGACCTGCTTGGCCCCGATGCGCATCCCGGTCAAATCGCTCAACAACCCGCTCGCGTCGGCGAAGCTCCCATCCGCCGCCACCAGTCCCACCATCCGCGTGAGGGCGGGGGACAGCGCGGTGCCGTGCAGGCCCAACGCTTGGTCCCGCGGGCACACGCCCGCGCGGCAGGCGGCGCAGTAGTAGTAGGCGCGTTCCAGCGTCACCGGCCCCAGTACGGTGCCGAACGTCTTCGGGCGGCGGCCGGCGTAGCGCGCCGTCTGTCCGCAGGCGCACACCACCGTCGGGCCGCAGGAGTCGGTGCGGTCCGCGTTCAGTTGGTGCTCTACCTCCCCCGCGGCGGCGTCGAGCACCCCGCGGCGGACGGCTTGTTCGAAGGCCTCGAAGTCCTGCCCGGACGCCCCCGGTCCGACGAGTTCGGCGATCCCGGTGGCAATCTTGAGGTTGATCCCGGCCGCGAACGCTTCCGCCGGGCCCCCTTTTTTTCCGCCGCGGCGGGGGGCGGCGGCGGAGCGGCGGGGCGCGGGCGCCCGGCCGCCAGCCGGGCTTCACTCAGCGCATCGCTGACCTCGATCAACGCTTTCGACAACTCCCGGAAGCGCCGGTACTCCGCGTTCTGCGCCTGGACTTCCGCACCCGCGTCCGCCGGAATCAGCCGCGTCACCGTCTTGCCGTCCTGCTTGCGCGTCAGCGACAGGACCGGGCCGCGTCCCGAGGCCCCCCGGTCGGCGCAACCACAGGATGCCTTGCCGCAGCGGCGGCACCGCTCCGTCAGCGTCCCTGAACGCATCTCGCCGACCGCGGCCAACTGACTCCGAAGGTGGGCGTGGCGCCGCTCCAGGGCGGCAATCTGCGCATCGGACATGATCGGGCTCCTCCAGGCTCAAAACAGCCTCCATACTGATAGCATCGGTCGATCACGCCTTGCTCTACATCCCCAACGACATTCCCTAACCAACAAATCTGACGTGCACCCGCCCGGACCCCGTGATCGGCGAGGAGCGGCGCTTTCGGTGTATGCTGTTCGGTAGTCGCCTGCGGCTTCGGCCGCACGCCTGCCCATGCGGGAAGAGCGACGCGGAAGCGGCCGGCGGTCTCGGTCGGCGGTGCCGGACGCGTCGCCGCAAGTCGTGATCCCCAATGCGCGCCCGTAGCTCAGCTGGATAGAGCGCCGGGCTTCGAACCCGTAGGTCGGGGGTTCAAATCCCTCCGGGCGCGCCATCCTTCCTCAGTCCACGGCGGTCGCCTCCGGCGCGAATCGGAAACTTGACCGCCCGGGACCGAGTGGCCGCCCTCGATCCGGCAAGTCAGGCTCGAGGGGAGCTTCGACCACATCGAGACGGCGGGCTCCGCCGGGAGGACCCGCCCGGCCGCGGGTGGTTCGCGGTGCGCACCGAGGACCGGGTGACTGTTGCCGAACGCGTGAAAGCGATCGATTCGAGCCCGGCGCCGACCTCAAGATGTTGTGGTGGCCGGGGCATCGTCCGGCCGACAGCTTCGGCGTGCGCCCGCCGCCGTCAAGGCGCGTCGCTCCGCCCCCGCTTCACGGGGCTCTCGGCCTGGACATTGGCTCCGCGCATACCTGTCCAGACCGGGCATTTATCGGACGATGCCCAACCCTGACCCCCTACATCTTGTGGTCGACGACCTGTCCAGATGGACGCACTTTCGGGCGATTGTTGACAGGTGACCGACCCCCGGCCCCCGGACCGGTTCCCAGAGCTCCGCAACCGCGGCTTCGCCGCCACGGTGAACCGGCTCTTCCGCTTCTGATCCCGTCAACCTCGGAGTCCGCACCGGGAGCCCGTGCCGGCCGCCGGCGCCAGCACGCGCAGCCCGCGGGCGGCCTGCATGCGCCGGAGGGCGGACGCGTGGAGGTTGTGGCCGCCGCCGTTCCCCGCCGCGATGGCCGGCGGGATGCAGCGCGCGCGCAGGCCGCAGCGGACGAAACGGACGACGCCGGTCGTCCCAAGGAGGTGCGCGCCGGCCAGGAGGGCGGCCTGGTCGAGGGCGACGCCGCCGACCGTCCTGCCGATCAGATCCCGTACGCAGGGTTCCAGCCTGAGCCAATTCCGGGCGGTGTACCGCAGCATGGCGGCATCCTGCGCGCGGCGGTTCTTCCGGAACTCGTCGTCGGAGTCGATGCCCCACGGGTTGTCCGCCCAGCCGCCGCCGACCTCCTTGAACCCGGCGTCCACGAGGGCGGCGTGGGTCATCTGATAGCAGCCGAGAGCCGAGCTGCCGGCGGGTCTGGCGAGGCAGTCTCCGCCGGTCTCGACCTCCGCCACCTGGGCGAGGTACCGGGGGAAGTCGGCGCCGCTCGACCGTCCCGGCGAACCGGGATACGCGTCGGGGCGCGCGTCGACCGCGGCCCCGCTGGTCGAGGGGAATGGCTGCGGCACGGGCGCGCCCGCGCGCGCCGCCCCGCACGCCGCGGCGGCGAGGGAGACCGCGACCGGGATGGCGGCCGCCGCCCGGCGCGCCGCGACCGCCCTGGACCGGGTCGGGGATCGACGGCGGCGGCCGCCCCCCCGCGACGCGAAGGCGTGGCGCGGGGCCGTACGTCGCAGAGCCTCGATGTTCGGATCGCGGAACGATTCCTCGAACCCCTCGTCGTTCGGGACGACCGGCCGTCCGATGTTCGACATCAAGTTGTCTATCGACCGATCGACGTGAACCGGCCAGCCCGGCCGGCGGCGCGGGTGGCCGGCGGTGCGCTGCGGAGCGGGTGAGTTGCCGCCGCCGCTTCGCCGCAGCGTCCCGGGTCCGCCGCGCCACAAGCTCCCCCCGGAGGTTGCCGCGTCGCTGGTCGGACCCGAAATGCGGACGGTGGCCGAGGCGCCGCGCCACAAGTTCCCCCCCGGAGGTTGCCGCGCCGGGGCCTCCGTGGCCGGCAGGCGGGGGGATGGGCCGGGTGCGGCGGCGGCGAACCGCGCGGATCGGGGGTGGGTTGCGGGGTAGAAGAGGCGATAATGGCGGGGTTGCGCAGGGGCAGGGTCTCAGATTGAGGTGACGATGAAGCGTTCAGTGGACGGATGCGCTCGGCGGAGATGGGCGGCGCGGAGCCGGTTGGCCACGATGGCCGCGGCCTTGGGCGTGGCTGCGTCGGGCGCCGCCCAGGCGCCGCGGGACGGGGTCTACACGCCGGCCCAGGCGGCGTCGGGGCGCGCGATCTACGAGCGGGAGTGCGCCGCGTGTCACCAGGAGAATCTGCAGGGCAGCTTCGAGGCCCCGCCGCTCGCGGGAGCGAGCTTCCTGCGGTTCTGGGCGGACCTGAGCCCGGGTGAGCTCTTCGCCCGCATCAGCGTTTCGATGCCGCCGGGGCAGGGGGGCGCCCTCACCGACGAGGCTTACCTCGACGTGGTGGCGTACCTGCTGCAGGCGAACGGCGCGCCGGCGGGCGGCGACGCCCTGACGGAGGCCTCCGCCGTCGCCATCGGGACGGTCACGTCCGCGGCGGCCCCGGCCGCCGCCCGGGCGGAGGACGGCGCGCCGGCGGCGCCGTCGGGGGCGCCCCCGTCCTCTGCGCCGGCGGCGGGCGGTGTCACCCTGGCGGGGACGGTCGCCGACTACCGGCCGGTCACCGACGCGATGCTGCGGAACCCGGACGACGGCGACTGGCTGATGGTCCGGCGCAACTACGAGGCGTGGAGCTACAGCCCCCTCGCGGAGGTCGATCGGTCCAACGTCGGGGAGCTGGAGCTGGCCTGGGTGTGGGCGATGAACGAGGGCGGCTGGAACGCGCCGTCGCCGATCGTCCACGACGGCGTTATGTACGTCGCGGGCATCGGCCCGGTGGTGCAGGCGCTCGACGCGGCCACCGGCGACCTCATCTGGGAGCACGCGGTGGAGGTGGCGACGACCGGCTACTCGGGCATGAGCCGCAACCTCGCGATCTACGGCGACAAGCTGTTCCTCGCCACCCCCGACGCCCGCCTGACGGCGCTCGACGCCCGCACCGGCGCGCGGGTGTGGGACACCGTCATCGCCGACCACGCCGAGGGCTTCCGCAACACGAGCGGGCCCGTCGTCGCCGGCGGCACCCTCGTGCAGGGGCTCAGCGGGTGCGACCGGTTCACGCGGGAGAGCTGCTTCATCAGCGGCTACGACGCGGCCACCGGCGAGCGGCTCTGGCGCTTCAACACCGTCGCCCGGTCGGACGAGCCGGGGGGCAACACCTGGGCGAACGTGCCGGACTACCTGCGCGGGGGCGGCGACACCTGGATCACCGGCAGCTACGGCCCCGGCCTCGACCTCGTCTACTTCGGGGTGGCCCAGGCCAAGCCGTGGGTCGCGATCAGCCGCGGGATGACGGTGGAAGATCCCGCCCTCTACACCAACTCGACGGTGGCCCTCCGGCCCGGCGACGGAGACCTCGCGTGGCACTTCCAGCATGTGCCGGGCGAGACCCTGGACCTCGACGAGGTGTACGAACGGGTGCTGGTCGACGTGGGCGGGCGCCGGGCCGTCTTCAGCGCCGGCAAGCACGGCATCCTCTGGAAGCTCGACCGCGAGACCGGGGAGTTCCTCGGGCACCGGGAGACGGTGTACCAGAACGTGTTCGACCGCATCGATCCCGAGACCGGGGCCGTCACCTACCGGCGGGACATCGCCGACGCGCGGTTCGAGCAGCTCGTGCCGGCCTGTCCGAGCACCGCCGGCGGCAAGAACTGGCATCCGATGAGCTACCACCCCGAACCCGCAGATTAAGAGTCTGCTGCTCTACTAGTAGAGCTAGCGGCCCACTCGTTGAAAACAAAAGGACTTACGGTGAATGACATGTTCTCTGCCCAGCCGAATCGGCCGAACCGCGACTGCAGCGCCGCCGGAAGGCACCGCGCCCGTCCGGCGGTGCGCGCCCCGCCCGGGGCATCGCGGCCTCGCCCTCCTGCCTCCCGCATCCCACCAGTTGTTCACTGCTGACGGTCGTTGTCGGAGGCCCCCGTTTGCGGGTAAGGAGATTCGGAGTTCAGAGTCTCTTGGAGAGCAACTAACTTTTCAGAATGCGTAGCTAAACTGTTACCGTACCTAGAGATGGAAGAGAACGCTAGACGCTCCGACGCCAGAACTCGCGCTAGTTCCTCGCTGGAGAGATTGCTGTTCGAAGTCTGGAAAAAATTCCTCACGCTTTCCAAGTAATCAAGACACCGCTTGACGACCACGTCATAATCATTTCTCAAATTGCTCAGAGCGCCATATGTCTCTTGAAATGTAGTAATGTCGATGATGTTGATTTTTCGCAAGACATCAAGATGATTTGTCCATATCTCTTTTGTGAATTGAAAACGTTTTCTATCCTGATCGGCTAGTGACACCAACGTCGGGAACGTTCTGTCAATAGTTGCCGAGATTGCTTCTCCGACCTTGCTAAATTTCATAACTTCTTCCGGGTTATTGAGTAGTCCTGAGTTTTCGAGTTGCTTAAGTACACGGTCAGCGGTAGCGACCGATGGAGGAGCCACAGAGCCTTTCATGTTTTCCATCGGAAAGATTGTTGAAAGGATCGGTATGCTTTTGTGTCGAAGCAACTCAGCAACGATATTGGAGTTTTCCAGAATGGATTGGACGTTCGCGGCCAATTCTGCTGCTACCTGTATGTTTGTCTTGAACTCTTGGTGCAGCATCTTGACAATGTTTTGCTGTTCCGCATGAGAGATCTCCCGGTTTTGCTGTTCCGCATGAGAGATCTCCCGATATTCGAGGCCGAATCCAAGAAGAGTGATAACAAGACCAAGAATGAATCCGTACTTGAGTATGGTTTTGAGTACGTCGGCTCCCCTAGGAGGTGAGAGTGGCGGAATGACACCGTTGCGAACCAAGAAACGGACAAAGGATAAAGATAGGATAAAGCAAATCCCCACCAAGGTGAGCGGATCTTTCAGGTAGGGAACAATTTCCTGAATATTATTGTCCATTCTCTCTAGACTCCTTGAGTGGCCGGGCTCTTTGACAGTTGAGTCAAGTTTTGATCGTGTTTTGTTCGCTGCCATGGGAGCGAACAAAACATCGGCGACTGCGCAGACCTACATGCCTCGTCGGTCTGAGGCGGAGTCTCACTAAAAAACTACCTACGGACAGTTTGCCAGTTTCCGCCCGCGCATGTCAAGCTAGGAGTCTGCGCCGCAGGAAGTTCGCGGAATCCCGGTGGCTTGCGTCGTGACGCACGGCGTCAAGGTGTCTTCCGCGGTCGACGAGCAGGTGATTTTCGACCAGCCGGCGGCGTGAACCGAAAACAGGCCGTACACCCCTCCAAACGCCGCGATTCGCACCCGATTCTCGGTCGGTGGGGGCAGGATCCACCCCTTTTACGCCGCCATCAGCGCGTGCAGGCGCTTGGCGTTCACCGCCAGGCACACCAAGTCCCACTCGCCCCGCACCTGAGCCAGGCCGCGCAGGCTGAAGCGCCGGAAGCCCAGCACGTGCTTGACCCAGCCGTACGGCGCCTCCGACAACCACTTCCGCTCCGCATACACCGCCCGCCCCGCCGGCGTCGACAGCTTCTCCACCATCCGCCCCGTCGCCGGACGCTTCTCCAGATCGCGGCCGGCGACCCCCTTGTCCTCCCGCGGCCCGCCGCCACGTAACCGTCAACACCCCGCGTTTCCAGGTCCGCCAAATCCCGCTCGTTGCAGTACCCCGCGTCGGCCAGCACCGTCTCCGGCTGCGTCTCGAACCTCTCCCGCACCTGGTCGAGCAACACCGGCAGCCCCCCCTGGTCGCTCGCGTTCGCCGTCACATCCGTCGCCACCAACAACTGGTGCTCGGCGTCCACCGCCGCCTGCGCGTTGTAGCACTGCTGGAAGCCTCGTTGCCCGTCTTCATGATCCCGCTTTCCGGGTCCGTGAAGTTGCTCTGCGACTTCTCGTCAGGCTCCCCGTACGCCCGCTTGTACGGCCGGCCCCCCTTCGGATTCCGGGTCCGCCCCGGCTGCCGGCCGCGCGCGGCGTCCGCAGCCCGTTGTGCCGCCTCCAAACGCGCCTGCGCCGCCCGGATCGCCGCCAAACGATCCTCACGCCGCCGCAACTCCGCCGGCAACTCGTCGCCCCGTACCGCCGGACCCAACCGCACGTCCTCGGCCACGTCGGTCTCATCCGCCGACCGCAACAGCGCGTCGACCTCGCCGGCCAGACGCCGTTCCTCCTCCTGCATCCGACCGTAGCTCATCGCCTTGCGCTTGCTCGCATTCGCGCGCACCTTCGTCCCGTCGATCGACAGCTTCCCGAACCGGGCCAGCCCCAATTCCCGCGCGAGACCGACCACCTCGACGAACAGCCGCTTGAAATCAGCCAGGTGCCGGCGCCGGAACTCGCAAATCGTCCGGTGCTGCGGGAAGTTGCCGGCGGCCAGCACCCGGAACGCGACGTCCTCTTCCAGCTTCTTCGCGATCCTCCGCGACGAAAACACCCCCGTCGCGTAGGCGTAAAGCAGCACCTTCACCATCATCCGAGGCGAATACGGCGCGTTGCGACGACCGTCCCCCTCGTACGGCGCGTAGAACGCCGTCAGATCCAGACCGTCCACCAGATCGCTGATGTGGTGCGCCAAGTGACCTTCGGGCAGCCACTCCCGCACATCGGGCGGCAACAACAGCGACTGCTCGGGCACGTAGGGGCGAAACGTGGTCGACATCAAGCTCCCTCTCGTCGTCGGCTCGTCTACAATTGTTGCATCGATTTTCTACGGCGCAGACTCCTAGCGCTCAATCACAGTCGACACAGGCAGGGGTTGCGTGTAGAACGGATGCATGCGAATTGGTCTGCGGGTTTTGCAGCCGGAGACGGTGGAGTGGTTGCGCGGGGCGTTGGGGGCCGGGGAACTGTCGCGGGCTGCGCTGGGGCGTGAGTTGTGCGAGCGGGACGGGTGGCGCAACCCGCGGGGGGGCGTTGTGCACGGCCTCGGCGCGCAAGGCGCTGCCGGAGCTGGCGGCGGCGTTGGGGTTGGGGCTGCCGCCCGCGCAATCGGGTCCGCCGCGTCGTGGTTGCGGTCCGTCGGCGTGCGGGTCGCGGTTGCCGCTGACGGAATTCTGCGGCAGCTTTTCGTCGTTGGGGGCGGTCGATGTGCGGATGGCGGAAACGGCGGCGGAGGGCCGGTTGTGCGGTCGTTTGCTGGAGGCCTGCCATCCGCTGGGTCGGGGTCGTGCGCCGGGGTGCCGTCTGACGTATGTGCTGGAAGCGTCGTCGGGGGTGCTGGGTGTTCTGAGCTTCGTGTCGGCGCCGTTGCGGTTGGGGCCCCGCGACGCGCACCTGGGTTGGGACGACCGGACGCGGGGTGCTCACATCGGGCGGGTGGTTTCCAACGACCGTTTTCTGCTGTTGCCCGGGGTTCGGGTGCCGCACCTGGCCTCGCACGTGTTGGGGCGGGCGGTGGGTCGTCTGGCGTCGGACTGGGCAGCGCGGCACGGTGTTCGGCCGGTGTTGGTGGAGACGTGCGTGGAGGCTTCTCGGCCGGCGACGAGCTACCGGGCGGCGGGCTGGCGGTGCGTGGGCCGGACGTCGGGTTTGCCGCCGGGGGCGTCGGTGCCGGTGGCGCCGAAGGGGTGTGGCTGCGGGGCTTGGCGGCCGATTGGGAGGAGACGCTGCGGTGGGCGCCGTCGCGGGCGCCGGGGTCTTTTCCGGCGCTTTCGGGGGAAGCCGAGCCGTGTTGGTCGCGGCGCGAGTTCGGGCGTTCGGACTTGGTCGACGGGCGGTTGCGGTCGCGGTTGGTGCGGTTGGTGCGGTTGGGGGCGGGCTGGGAGCGGCATCCGGGGGAGCCGCTGCCGGCGATTTTCCCGGGCAGTGCCGAGCAACAGGCCGCGTATCGTTATCCTGCACAATAGCAAGGTGGACAGCGAGGACATCCTGCAACCGCATCGGGAGGCGTTGGTGGAGCGCTGCCGGCCGGAGTCGGTGGTCGGCGCTGGTTCCGGGGCTTCGATCAGGGCCGGGCGTTGGGGCGGGCGAGTCCCGGGACGCGGGTGGTGGTGGTCGGGGACCGGGAGAGCGACATTTACGGGCTGTTGAAGTGGCAGGCGGCGCATGCGGACGAGGCGGGGCTGGTGGTGCGGGCGAACGCGGGCCGGCGGCGGCGGGTGCAGGTCTGGGGACCCGCAGTTGCGGGCGACGATGCGGCGGACGCTGGCGTCGCAGCCGGACTTCGAGACGCCGGTGAAGACCGGGCGGAAGGTGTCGATCGACTCGCAGGGCGGGAAGCGGGCGCGCCGGCAGCGGACGGCGGTGACCGAGCTGAGCATCGGGCGGGTGGAACTGCAGCCGCCGAAGGACCGGCCGGCGGACGGTCCGGTGGCGGCGTGGGCGGTGCGCGTTCTGGAGACCGAGCCGCCGGCGGGACACGAACCGCTGGCGTGGCTGCTGGTGTCGAGCGAGGGGGGACCGACGGCGGCGTGGGCGGAACGGATCGTGGGTTGGTACGAGGCCCGTTGGGAGATCGAGGAGTATTTCCGGGTCCTCAAGAGCGGGACCCGGATCGAGGACCGGCGGCTGCAGGATGCCGACGCGCTGGTCAAGTGCCTGGCGTTTGACGCGGTCACGGCATGGCGGGTGTGCAGCCTGGACCGCTACGTGCGGGACGCGCCCGACACGCCGGCCGCGGAGGTGCTGACCGGGGACGAGCGGCAGGTGATCGGCGCCGTGGTGCGGGCCGAGGGGCTGCTGCCGCCGGCCGAGCGGGGGAAGCCGTTTCCGCCGGACATCCGCAGTTGGGTGGTGCTGCTGGCTCGCATGGCCGGCTGGTGCCCCTCGAAGCGGCGACACTTCGCCGTGCAGCGTCCCGAGGTCGCCGATGCGGCGACCGTGCAGGCATTGCCGCGTCATGGCGCTCAGCTCGTTCTCTGCGATGTTCAGCCAACTCCCGTGTTTCGGCGTGTGGCAGAACTCGAGGCGACGGACCAACTGCCGGGCCCGGGCCGGCTCGAACACTTCGTAGAAGGCCCCCTTCGTGTGCGTGTTGAGGTTGTCGCACACCAAGGTGACCTTCGGGCATTCGGCGTAGCGCCCTTCCAACAGCCCGGCGACCTCCACCGCCCAGTCCGCCTTCGTACGCCGGGCCCGGGCCGCCGCCTGCCGCCAACCCGCCAGCGGTTCGCTGAACAGGAAGACCGAGGCGGTGCCGGCCCGTTCGTATTCGTAGTCGACGCGGCGGGGGCGCTGCTGCGTGACGGCAATAGGCGGGCGGGTCTCCTTGACCAGCTGCACCGGCTGCTCATCCATGCACACGACGGGGCATGCCGGGTCGTACGGTCGCGCATAGATGTCCAGAACCTGCTCCATGTGCGCCACGAACTCGGCATCGGTCTGCGGCGGGATCACCCAGTATTCGATTTTCCGCCGGGTTAATTCGTTTTTTTTAGCGTCCGCCGGATGGTCTCGTGGCTGACCGACTCGACGATCTCCAGCTCGACGACCCGGCGCGCCAACAGCCGCAGCGACCCGTTGGCATAGCCCTCCGGGGGCGGCCCCATCCGCAGGGCGATGATGTGCGCCTCCTGCTCGCCGTCGAGCAATTTCGGGACCGGCGGGGACGCCCGCCGCTTCTCTCCAGCGCCCGCTCGAACCCTGCCTGCACGCATCGTTGGCGAATATTTTCGACCGTTTTGGTGCGGCACGAAAACGCGTCGGCGATCTGCTGGTCGGTCCACGCCGGCCCGTCCGCATCGGCCTTCAAGAGCATCTGCGCGCGGCGCACTTTCTGGCTGCTGCCGTTGAGCTTGCGGACCGTCTGTCGGCAGACCTCGCGTTCCTGGTCGGTGAGTCGAACGGTGTACTTTTTCTGCGGCATGAGAACTCTCTCGGCTCGAGACGAGTTCCCGGTAGTCCTATTGATTATTTTTGACGGACCGCTAGGAGTCTGCGCCGCAGAACGGTTTGGGTCCGATCTGACACAATATGTAGCGGTCAATTGCCGGTGCTTGCACAATATATAGTGGTCATAATTTCCTGCGGCGCAGACTCCTAGCGGTCGGGTCTGATCGGGCTGCTCGCGGCCGGCGGTCTCGCCTGCGACCTGCCGGCGCGTGGGCGGCGCATCCAGAGACCGGCGGCGCGCTGCGGAGCGAGTCGAGTGAGTTGCCGCCGCCGCTTCGCCGCAGCGTCCCGGGTCCGCCGCGCCACAAGTTCCCCCCCGGATGTTGCCGCGTCGCTGGTCGGACCCGAAATGCGGACGGTGGCCGAGGCGCCGCGCCACAAGTTCCCCCCCGGAGGTTGCCGCGCCGGGTCCTCCGTGGCCGGCAGGCGGGGGGATGGGCCGGGTGCGGCGGCGGCGAACCGCGCGGATCGGGGGTGGGTTGCGGGGTAGAAGAGGCGATAATGGCGGGGTTGCGCAGGGGCAGGGTCTCAGATGAGGTGGCGATGAAGCGTTCAGTGGACGGATGCGCTCGGCGGAGATGGGCGGCGCGGAGCCGGTTGGCCACGATGGCCGCGGCCTTGGGCGTGGCTGCGTCGGGTGCCGCCCAGGCGCCGCGGGACGGGGTCTACACGCCGGCCCAGGCGGCGTCGGGGCGCGCGATCTACGAGCGGGAGTGCGCCGCGTGTCACCAGGAGAATCTGCAGGGCAGCTTCGAGGCCCCGCCGCTCGCGGGAGCGAGCTTCCTGCGGTTCTGGGCGGACCTGAGCCCGGGTGAGCTCTTCGCCCGCATCAGCGTTTCGATGCCGCCGGGGCAGGGGGGCGCCCTCACCGACGAGGCTTACCTCGACGTGGTGGCATACCTGCTGCAGGCGAACGGCGCGCCGGCGGGCGGCGGCGCCTTGACGGAGGCCTCCGCCGTCGCCATCGGGACGGTCACGTCCGCGGCGGCCCCGGCCGCCGCCCGGGCGGAGGACGGCGCGCTGCCGGCGGCGCCGGCGGGGGTGCCCCCGTCCTCTGCGCCGGCGGCGGGCGGTATCACCCTGGCGGGGACGGTCGCCGACTACCGGCCGGTCACCGACGCGATGCTGCGGAACCCGGACGACGGCGACTGGCTGATGGTCCGGCGCAACTACGAGGCGTGGAGCTACAGCCCCCTCGCGGAGGTCGATCGGTCCAACGTCGGGGAGCTGGAGCTGGCCTGGGTGTGGGCGATGAACGAGGGCGGCTGGAACGCGCCGTCGCCGATCGTCCACGACGGCGTTATGTACGTCGCGGGCATCGGCCCGGTGGTGCAGGCGCTCGACGCGGCCACCGGCGACCTCATCTGGGAGCACGCGGTGGAGGTGGCGACGACCGGCTACTCGGGCATGAGCCGCAACCTCGCGATCTACGGCGACAAGCTGTTCCTCGCCACCCCCGACGCCCGCCTGACGGCGCTCGACGCCCGCACCGGCGCGCGGGTGTGGGACACCGTCATCGCCGACCACGCCGAGGGCTTCCGCAACACGAGCGGGCCCGTCGTCGCCGGCGGCACCCTCGTGCAGGGGCTCAGCGGGTGCGACCGGTTCACGCGGGAGAGCTGCTTCATCAGCGGCTACGACGCGGCCACCGGCGAGCGGCTCTGGCGCTTCAACACCGTCGCCCGGTCGGACGAGCCGGGGGGCAACACCTGGGCGAACGTGCCGGACTACCTGCGCGGGGGCGGCGACACCTGGATCACCGGCAGCTACGACCCCGGCCTCGACCTCGTCTACTTCGGGGTGGCCCAGGCCAAGCCGTGGGTCGCGATCAGCCGCGGGATGACGGTGGAAGACCCCGCCCTCTACACCAACTCGACGGTGGCCCTCCGGCCCGGCGACGGAGACCTCGCGTGGCACTTCCAGCACGTGCCGGGCGAGACCCTGGACCTCGACGAGGTGTACGAACGGGTGCTGGTCGACGTGGGCGGGCGCCGGGCCGTCTTCAGCGCCGGCAAGCACGGCATCCTCTGGAAGCTCGACCGCGAGACCGGGGAGTTCCTCGGGCACCGGGAGACGGTGTACCAGAACGTGTTCGACCGCATCGATCCCGAGACCGGGGCCGTCACCTACCGGCGGGACATCGCCGACGCGCGGTTCGAGCAGCTCGTGCCGGCCTGTCCGAGCACCGCCGGCGGCAAGAACTGGCATCCGATGAGCTACCACCCGGGGTCGGGGCTGCTCGTCCTGCCGCTCGCGCAGTCGTGCATGGAGCTGGCCGCCCGCGAGGTGGCCCTCGAGCTCGGCTCGGGCGGCGTCGGGATGAGCTCGCGGCCGTTCCGCGGGATGCCCGGCACCGGGGGCCGGCTGGGGAAGCTCGCCGCCTACGACGCCGAGACCCTGGAAGAGGTCTGGAGCATCGAGCAGCGGCCGACGTTCCTGACCGGGGTCCTCACGACGGCCGGCGGGCTGGCCTTCGCGGGCGACCTCGACCGCCGGTTCCGGGCGTTCGACGTGGAGACCGGCGAGGAGCTGTGGCGGGCCCGCCTCGGGACCTCGGTGCAGGGCTTCCCCATCAGCTTCCGGGCCGGGGGCCGGCAGTACGTCGCGGTGTCGACGGGGCTCGGCGGCGGCAGCCCCCGGTTGATGCCCCGCAACCTGGCACCGGAGGTGCGTTACCCGCAGAGCGGGAACGCGCTCTACGTGTTCGCGCTTCCCGACCCGGCGGCGGGGGCGCCCGCGCTGCCCGGTGCCGAACGGGATGGCGCGGCGGAGGCGCTCGGGCTTCCAGGCGAGGAACCGGATGTGGCGGAAGAGGTGCTCGCGCTGGAGAAGCGGATCGAAGAGGCGGTCCTGCGGGCCGACGTCGCCTTCCTCGACGAGGTCTGCGCCGACGACTTCACCTACACGCACGGGGATGGCTGGACCACCGGCGGCCCCGTCCTCGGCGTCGACCGGAAGGCGGAGTGGCTCGCCTCGCTGTCCGGCCGGTACTCCCTGCGGGAGGTCGACTCACGGCAGGTCGAGGCGCATGGCGACGTCGCCATCACCATGGGCCGGGTGCGGGCGCGCAGCGCCGGTCCCCCGGAGGCCCGGCGCAGCTTCAGCTTCTGGTACGTCCGCGTCTACGCGCAGCGGGACGGCGCGTGGCGGTACCTCTCGCACCGCACGGTGAACGGCCCCGTGTACGAGAACTGACCCTGCGCCGTCGCCGGTCGTGTGCCACGCTTGCCCGACGGATCGGGAATGTCGCCGCGGTCGAGATGTCGCCGCGGTCGAGAACAGACCCTGCGCCGTCGCCGGTCGTGTGTCTCCGGAGGAGGTCTTGGTTCGATTGCCGCGGCGCTCTGACGGGCCGGCCGCCGTCATCGTCGAGGCCGACGGTTAGGCCGCTTCGGCCGGGTTCGGGTACCGTAGAGCCTGCCGGGACACCCCACCGGCGCCGCGACGCGGGTGGAGACCCGGCGGGGACGCGTGACCGCGGCTCGACGTCGCGCGCGGCCCGGCCGGCTCGGCGCCGCCGGTCGGGGGAAGGAATAACGTGACCGCGGCTCGACGTCGCGGACGTTGCATCGCGGCTCCGGCCGCGCCGTGGAGAACAGGAGCACCCCCGGTCCAGGGCCGGATGATCCTCGGATTCGGAGATCGCGGCTCCGGCCGCGCCGTGGAGAACAGGAGCACCCCATGTCGATGAGGACGAGTCGGCGTATCCGGACGATTCCCGCCATTGCGGCCATCCTGCTCGGCGCGGGCGCCGCCGCCCCGGCGCAGCAGGGCGCTCGGGACGGCGAGTGGCGGTACTACGGCGGAGACTCGGGCAGCACCAAGTACTCGCCGCTCGACCAGATCGACCGCGGCAACGTCGCCGACCTCGACATCGCGTGGCGGTGGCGGTCGGACAACTTCGGCCCCCGTCTCGACTTCAACTACCAGGCGACGCCGTTGGCGGTCGGGGGCGTGCTCTACACCTCGGCGGGCTGGCGGCGCAACGTCGTGGCCATCGACGGGGCCACCGGCGAGACGCTGTGGATGTACCGCCTCGACGAGGGCGACCGCGGCGACGTCGCGCCGGTGCGGGCCAGCTCGGGCCGGGGGGTGGCGTACTGGACGGACGGCGGGGACGACGCGCGGATCATCCACGTCACCCGGGGCTATCACCTCGTGGCCCTGGACGCCGCGACCGGATACCCGATTCCCGGCTTCGGCGACCAGGGCGTCGTCGACCTCTACGACGGGATCTACGACGGGCTCGACCGCCCGGCGGTGGAGAACGGCCAGATCGGCCTGAACTCGCCCGCCCTCGTCGTCGGCGACGTCATCGTGGTGGGGGCGGCGCTGCGCGCCACCGCCCCCGCGCCCGAGTTCGCGGCCGGGTTCGTGCGCGGGTTCGACGTGCGCACCGGCGAGCGGCTATGGATCTTCCACACCATCCCCCAGCCGGGCGAGTTCGGCAACGACACGTGGGAGAACGACTCGTGGCGCTACAGCGGGAACACCGGCGTATGGGCCCCGATGTCGGCCGACCAGGAGCTCGGCTACGTGTACCTGCCCGTCGAGACCCCCACCAACGACCTCTACGGCGGCCATCGGCCCGGCGACAACCTGTTCGCGGAGAGCCTGGTGTGTCTGGACGCGAGGACCGGCGAGCGCGTCTGGCACTTCCAGCTCATCCATCACGGCATCTGGGACTACGACATCCCCACCCCGCCGGCGCTGGTCGACATCACCGTCGACGGCCGGCGAATCAAGGCGGTGGCGCAGGTGACCAAGCAGGCGTTCACCTACGTGTTCGACCGGGTCACGGGCGAGCCGGTGTGGCCGATCGAGGAACGTCCGGTGCCCCCGTCGACGGTGCCCGGCGAGCAGGCCGCGCCGACCCAGCCGTTTCCCACCCGGCCCGCCCCCTTCGACCGCCAGGGGGTGTCGGGCGACGACCTCCTCGACTTCACGCCGGAGCTGAACGCCGAGGCGCGGCGCATCGCGTCGGAGTACCAGCTCGGGCCGATCTACACCCCGCCGATTCTGGCGGGGCAGGATGGCCGGCGCGCACTGCTGATGCTGCCGCAGATGACGGGGGGCGCGAACTGGCAGGGCGGGGCGGTGGACGCCGAGACGGGCATCCTCTACGTGGCCTCGGTGACCAACCCGACCGTCGCGGGCCTCGTGAACGACCCCGGCCGATCGACGATGGACTACGTGGGCGGCCGCGCCGGGCGGCGCGCCCGCGGACCCGCCCTGCCGCAGGGGTGCGGGGAGATCGGACCCCTCGGCCTGCCCCTCGTCAAGCCGCCCTGGGGACGCATCACCGCCATCGACCTGAACACCGGCGACCACGTCTGGATGATCCCGAACGGCGACACCCCGGACTGCGTCAGGGACCATCCCGCCCTGAGCGGCCTCGACATCCCGCGGACCGGCAAGCCGGAACGGAGCGGCATCCTCGTCACCCGGACGCTGGTCTTCGCCGGCGAAGGCGGCGGGCTCTTCGCCACCCCCACGTGGGCGGGCGGACAGATGTTCTACGCCTACGACAAGCGGACGGGCGAGACGATCTGGGAGATGGAGCTGCCCAAGCGCCAGAGCGGCGTGCCCATGACCTATCTGGTCGACGGCAAGCAGTACATCGCGATGGCGATGAGCGCCCGCGGCGAGCCGGCCGAGCTCGTGGCCCTGACCCTGCCGTAGGCGTCGGCGCGGCAGACCGGGCGGACGCCTGGAGGGTTGGTGGGGCGGCCAGCGGAGGCCGCAGGGGAGCTCCTGCGTTCGGGGAGGATGGCATGCGTGGATTGACAACGGTTCGGAAACGGCCGCGCCGGGGGGCGGCCGGAGCGCTGGGGGCGGGGATCCTGTTCCTGCTGATGCCTGGAATCGCCGCCGCGCAGCCCGAGACGGGCCGGCCCGACCGGTTCCGTCTCGAGGAAGCGACCATCGCGGAGATTCACCGGGCCATCAAGGACCGCGGGATCAGTTGCCGGGGCCTGGTGCAGGCCTACGTCGACCGGGCGCGGGCCTACAACGGCGCGTGCACGCAACTGGTCACCCTCGACGGTGCGTCCATTGCGGCGGCGAGCGGCCCGGTTCGCGCCGGCTCGCCGGTCCGTTTTCCGACCGCCACCGTCCCCGTCGCGGGCATACTGCCGGACTTCGACCGGTATGCCGGCGTTCCGCTCGACCTGGGGAGAATGGAGCCCACCGCCTCGGACCCGACGGTGCAGGCGCAGTTCGGCATGGTGGCCGGCGTCCCGAACGCGGGTCAGGTCAACGCCCTCAGCACCCTCAACCTGCGCGGCGAGCGATCGGTGGCCTGCCGGGGGGGCTGCGACGCGCATCCCTCCACGGGAGAGCTTCCGGCCGACTGTCCCGCCGCCTGCGACGCGTTCCGGCGGCACCCCGACGCCCTCGAGCGGGCGGCGGAGCTCGACGCGGAGCACGGCGCCGACCCCGATCTGGCCGGGCTGCCGATGTACTGCATTCCCCTGGCCTTCAAGGACGTCTACGACACGAAGGACATGCGGACGACCACGGCGGCGGACATCGACTTCGCCCTGGATGCGCCCCCCGCCGACTCGACCATCGTCGACCGGCTGCGGGCGAAGGGCGCCATCATTTACGCCAAGGCCAACGCGACCGAGTTCAACGGCGGCATCGGGAACCCCGGCGGACCCGCCGCCCCGGCCGCCCGGTATCTGGGCTATGCGGAGCGGAGCACGTGGGGAGGGCAGGCCTGCAACCCCTACGACACCGAGCGCTCGCCCCGGGGCTCGAGCTCCGGGTCGGGCGTCGCGGTCTCCGCGAACCTCGTCACCTGCGCCTTCTGCGAGCAGACGGGGGGATCGTGCAAGGGGCCGGCGTCCCGCAACGGCGTGGTCAGCCTGCTGACGACGAAGGGGTTGATCCCGTACGGGGGAAGCGTCGGATCGAACCCGCTGGTGGACCGGGCGGGCCTCAACTGCCGCACCGTCAAGGACGCCGCCCTCGTGCTCGACGCCCTCGCGGACCCCGCGCTCGGCTACTTCGATGCCCGCGACATCTACACGGCGGTGCCGGAGGCCCTGGTCTCCACCGAGCCCTACGCCGGCTACATCGTCGAGGAGGTTCCCGCCGACGGGGGCGGGAAGCCCCTGGCCGGCATGCGCATCGGGATCGTGCGCGAGTACATGGTCGAGCACACGCCGAACGACGCGGCGATCAGCCGGCGGATCGACGACGAGATCAAGACCGTGCTCCGGGACCGGCTCGGGGCGGGCCTCGTCGAGTCGCGGGATCCGCTCTATCCCGACGATCCCGCCGTGCCCGACATGGCGTACACGTTCCAGGATGCGCTGGCCGAGATCCTGCCGATCCACATGCCGGAGTACTTCCACAAGACGACCCGGGCCGGCACCCTGGAGTTTGCCGTGCCGGGCCACGACGTGACGTCGAAGCGGTATCTCGTCCAGGTGGCGGAAGGCGCCGCGCCGCTCTCGCCCGACCTGAATCTGCGCCGCGTCACCCTCTCGCCGCCGTCGCGGAGCTTCGCCTTCCACATCGATCAGTACCTGGCCCGGCGCGGCGACGCGCGGATCACCGACATGGCGAGCCTCGACGCCAACACGAAGTACTTCTCCGCCGCGGCGGAGGCGGGGTCGGCGAACTGGGCCGCGCTCGACGACGTGCGTTCCTACGGCAACACCGAGCGGATGCAGATGCGTGCGGTGATGCAGCTCGTGCTGGCCAAGGTGATGCGCGAGAACCGGCTCGACGTGCTCGTGAACCCCGAGAACACCCTGCCCCACCAGAAGGTCGGCGGACCCAGCGAGCCCGGCGTCGCCGGCCGGGGCGCGTCGGGGGCGACCCAGACCATCACCGCGCTCGTGGGCGCTCCCGAGATCGTCGTGCCCGCGGGGTTCAACGACGTCGTCTACGAGCCCCGGTTCGTCCTGAACGCGGCCGGCGACCGGTACGACGCCGTCAGCGGCGACGAAGCGTCGTTGCTGGATACCCCCCTGCCGATCAGCATGATGTTCTGGGCCGGCCCGGGGGAGGAGGCCGCGGTGCTGAAGGCGGCGTCCGCCTACGAGGCGGCGACCCGGCACCGGACGCCGCCTCCCGCCTTCGGCCCGCTTCCGGACGAACCGTAGGCCGTGGCGGAACCGCGCGTTGCGCCGAGACCGGCGGGGCCCCTGCCTGACGACGCTCGACGGCGGCGCAGCAGCGCCCGCTCCGGCCGCGTTGCGCCGAGACCGGCGGGGCCCCTGACGAGGCGTGACGAGGCAGCGCAATGGGCATGTGCGACCGCGGAGCCGGCGCAGCGCCGGCGGAACGGGACGATACCTCAGCCGTGGTATAACAACCTGCGGCGGAGTCCCCGCTGCCTTCGAGCGGTGATGCATCCCGCCCGACTGCGTTTGTCGGTTGCCTATGCCCGACCGGCGCCCGCCTCACGCGTGGTCAGGCACGGGCGTTCTTCAGCCGGCTGGCGCCCTCGCCGCTCCCGGGGCGACGCGGGGTTCGCCACGGGCTGAAAGGGCGCACGGGCGTCCACGACGCGGTGTGCCGGTGCCGTCTGACGGCATTGAGGAGTTGCGGATCATGTCGAACGAAGCTCGCGTCGGCGTCGGCGGGTCGCGCTGGCGGGCGGCGGTCCGGGCGGCGGCGGCCGGACTGATCGTGGCGGGGGGTTCGACCGGCGGACCCGGTGTCGCGCCGGGGGTCGCCGCCGCGGCGCAGCCCCCGGCGGCCGAGGGGGGCTTCACGGCGGACCAAGCCGCGGCCGGGTGGTCGGTGTACGCGCGGCAGTGCGGCGAGTGCCACGGGGCGCGGCTGGACGGGGCGGAAGCGCCGCCGCTGCGCGGGGTGGACTTCCTGAACGGCTGGGCGGGGCAGACGACGGACGAGCTGTTCGCGTACGTGCGCGACGAGATGCCGCCCGGTCTCGGCGGATCGCTCGGCGATCAGGTCTACCTCAACTTGGTGGCTTACCTCCTGGACATGAACGGCGCCCGGCCCGGCGACGCGCCGCTGGCGGCGGACGCGGGGGTTGCGATCGGCGACGCGGCGGACGTGGCCGAGGCGCGGCGGGCGGCGCGGGAGGGCGGCCGGCCGCGGCGGCGGCCGACGCGGTTCGTCAACCGGGAAGTGCCCCACGATCTGACGCCGGTGACCGAGGCGCTGCTCGCGGACCCGCCGCCGGGCGACTGGCTGAGCTGGCGGCGGACGCGCGACGGCCACGGTTACAGTCCGCTGGATCAGGTGACGCGCGACAACGTCGACGGGCTGCGGCTGGCCTGGGTGCTCGCGATCCGCGAGGGGAACCACCAGACGGCGCCGCTGGTGCACGACGGGGTGATGTTCCTGGCCAGTCCGGGGGACGTCGTGCAGGCGATCGACGCGGTCACCGGCGACGTCATCTGGCAGTACCGGTCGCCGCTGCCGGAGGATGCCCCGCAGCGGGCGCCGACCCGCACCCTGGCCCTCTACGGCGACAAGGTGTTCCTCGCCACGGCGGACGCGGCCCTCGTCGCCCTCGACGCGCGGACCGGCGAGGTCGTGTGGCGGACGGTCAAGGGCGACTACACGCAGGGCTTCCGCCAGAACGCCGGCCCCGTCGTCGCCGACGGCGTCGTCGTCACCGGCACCAACGGATGCCAGCGCTACAAGGCGCAGACCTGCTTCATCACCGGGCACGACCCCGACACCGGCGACGAGCTGTGGCGCACGTCCACCATCGCCCTGCCCGGCGATCCGAACGACGCGTCGTGGGGCGATACGCCGCCGTATCTGCGCGCGGGCGGCGACCAGTGGATTCCCGGCAGCTACGACCCCGACCTCGGTCTCTTCTACATCGGGACGGCGCAGGCGAAGCCGTGGGTGGCGGCGAGCCGCGGCATGACGACGCGGCAGGACGCGCTGTACACGAACTCGACGCTGGCCCTGAACCCGCGCACCGGGCAGGTCGAGTGGTACTTCCAGCACGTGCCGGGCGAGACCCTCGACCTCGACATCGTGTACGAGCGGGTCCTGGTCGACGCCGAGGATGCGCGGTGGCTGTTCACGATCGGGAAGGACGGCATCCTCTGGAAGCTCGACCGGCGGACCGGCGCGCTCGTCGACCTGCGCGAGACGGTCTACCAGGACGTCTTCGAGTCGATCGACCGCACCACCGGCGAGCTGACCTACCGGCAGGACATCCGTGACGCCGGCATCGGCGACCGCGTGCCCGCCTGCCCCAGCCTGCTCGGCGGCCACAACTGGCAGGCGTCGGCGTATCACCCCGGGGCCGGCGCGCTCGTGATTCCCCTCCACCAGGCCTGCATGTACCTGACCGGCCGCGAAGTGGAGTTCGTCGAGGGCGGCGGCGGAGAGGCGGGCCGGTCCGAGTACCGCGGGATGCCCGGCTCGAACGGGAACGTCGGGAAGCTCGCCGCCTACGACGTCCGGACGATGGAGGAGCTGTGGAGCCGCGAGCAGCGGGCCGCGTTCCTGACGTCGACGCTCACGACGGCGGGCGGCCTCGTCTTCGCGGGCGACGCCGACCGCTACTACCGGGCGTTCGACGTCCGGACCGGCGACGTGCTCTGGGAGGCGCGCCTCGGCGCCAAGGCGCACGGCTATCCCATCACCTACGAGGCCGGCGGCCGGCAGTTCATCGCCGTCCCCGCCGCGCTGGGGGGCGCGTTCCGCAGTCTCACCGCCCAGCTCACGCCGGAGATCTTCCAGCCGGAAGGCGGGAACGCGCTCTACGTCTTCGCCCTGCCTTGACGTTCGTGCGACGGAGTCACGGAGCATGGCGCGACGAAAGCCGGTGAAGCCGCCGGGGGCAGGGGGGGCGCTCCCGAACGGCGGGGCCACCACCGGCCACGAGGCCGAACTGTGGGCGATGGCCGACGCCCTGCGCGGCTCGATGGACGCGGCCGAGTACAAGCACGTCGCGCTCGGCCTGATCTTCCTCAAGTACATCTCCGACGCCTTCGAGGAGCGGCGCGAAGCGGTGCTCGCCGAGTGGGGCGAAGATGCCGCCGAGGACCGGGACGAATACACCGCCGAGAACATCTTCTGGGTGCCGCCGGAGGCCCGGTGGTCTCACCTCAGGGCGCAGGCGAGGCAGCCGGCCGTCGGCCTGACCGTCGATCAGGCGATGGCCGCGATCGAGCGCGACAACCCCGCGCTGAAGGACGTGCTGCCGCGCGACTACGCCCGGCCCGCGCTCGACAAGCGGCGGCTCGGCCAGTTGATCGACCTCGTCAGCAACATCCAGGTCGGCGACGAGGACGCCCGCTCGCGCGACGTGCTCGGCCGCGTCTACGAGTACTTCCTCTCGCAGTTCGCGAGCGCCGAGGGCAAGAAGGGCGGCGAGTTCTACACCCCGCGCTGCGTCGTCAAGGTGCTGGTCGAGATGCTCGAGCCGTATCGGGGCCGGGTCTACGACCCGTGCTGCGGCTCGTCGGGGATGTTCGTGCAGTCGGTCGCGTTCATCCGCGCCCACGCCAGCGGCAACGGGAACGGCGGCAAGGCCGGGGCGGACATCAGCATCTACGGGCAGGAGTCGAACTACACCACGTGGCGGCTCGCGAAGATGAACCTCGCGATCCGCGGCATCGACGGCCGGATCGCGCACGGCGACAGCTTCCACGACGACCGCCACCCGGACCTGAAGGCCGACTTCATCCTCGCCAACCCGCCGTTCAACGTCTCGGACTGGGGCGGCGAGCGGCTGGCCGAGGACCAGCGCTGGCGCTACGGGGCGCCGCCCAAGGGCAACGCCAACTTCGCCTGGGTGCAGCACATGGTGCACCATCTCGCCCCGGCCGGCGTCGCGGGGTTCGTGCTCGCCAACGGGTCGATGTCGTCGAGCCAGTCGGGCGAGGGCGCGATCCGCAAGAACCTGATCGAGGCGGACCTGGTGGACTGCATGGTCGCGCTGCCGGGGCAGCTCTTCTACTCGACGCAGATTCCCGCCTGCCTGTGGTTCCTGGCCCGCCGCCGCCCGCGCCGCGGCGAGGTGCTGTTCATCGACGCCCGCAAGCTGGGCCGGATGGCGGACCGCACGCACCGCGAGTTGACCGACGGGGACGTCGCCCGCATCGCGGGCGCCTACCACGCCTGGCGCGACGGCGCGGACGCCTACCAGGATGTCCCCGGTTTCTGCAAGAGCGCCCCGCTCGACGAGGTGCGCCGGCACGGCCACGTGCTGACGCCGGGGCGCTACGTCGGCGCCGAGCCCCCGCCGGACGACGGCGAGCCGTTCGAGGCGAAGATGAAGCGCCTCGTGGCCGAGCTCGAAGCGCAGCAGGCCGAGGGCGCGCGGCTCGACGCCGCCGTCGCCGAGAACCTGAAGGCGCTGGGGTTCGGCGTGTCCGGCACCGGGGATGGGTAGCCGGCGCATGGACATTGGACGGGGGCACGGACCGCGCGGCCGTATCGATACGGGCTTTCTGAGGCGCTGCATCCGCGCGCTGGAGGTGGCCTTCAAGGAAATCGAGTCGTACGGGGAGTCGGACATCCTGTACGACCTCTACCGGGCTGCCTGCGTCAAGGAGTTCGAGCTGGTGCTGGAACAGAGCGGGACGCTGTTGCGCAAACGTCTCGCGGCGTTCTTCGCCAGCAACCGGCGGGCCGACGAGCTCGTCTTCAAGGACCTGTTCCGGCACGCCGCCAAGCACCGACTGATCGACGTGGAAACGGTGGAACGTTGGTTGAGCTACCGCGACCGTCGGAACGACACCGCGCACCAGTACGGCGAACACTTCGCCGAGGCGATTCTCGATCTGCTGCCGGTCTTTATCGCCGATGCGAAGGCGCTGGCCGACACCATCGAGGCTGCGAACGATGACTGACCGCCTCCGGATCGCGCCCCGGCACCGCCGCACCTTGGAGGCCCTGTTGCGCGAGCACCTGTCCGGCGTCGAAGTCTGGGCCTACGGGAGCCGCGTGAACGGCCGCGGCCACGGCGGCAGCGACCTCGACCTTGCGCTACGCGCGCCCGACCTGCGGAAGCTCCCGGCCGGCCAACTGCGCGGTTTTGAGGACGCGGTTCGCGAGTCGAGTATTCCGTTCCTGGTCGAGGCTCGGGATTGGGCTCGCCTGCCGGAACGCTTTCGCCAAGAGATCGAGCGCGATTACGTGGTGATGAACGACAATCCCGCACCGGCGCCGAACGGGCGCGGCTCGGGAAGTGGAGACGCCGGACAGACCATCGACTGGCAAGCGGGCGTTGGTCGGAAAGCCTCTTTTGGAGATCTCACAGAAGGCTGACGCGGGATTCCTGATGTGCGCCCGGTCGGAAATGGACGTCAGCGGCTATCTCACCGGCTCCACCATGCCGAAGCTGGCGCAGGACAACGTGAAGGGCGCGCGGCTCGACGCCGCCGTCGCCGAGAACCTTGAAGGCGCCGGGGTTCGGAGGCGGCGGGTGACGGTGCGGGACGAGGACGTCCGGCAGCGGTTGCGGCTGGGCGAAGACAGCCGCTGGGAGTTCAAGCGGATCGAGTTCTCGGGCGACCGCCCGACCCGCCCCGCCAGGGGTGATCTGGCCGACGAGATCGCCGCCTTCGCCAACGCGAACGGCGGCGCGCTGCTGTGCGGCGTCACCGACGACGGACAGATTCACGGGATGACCCGCCCCCAGATGGCGGCGCTGGATCATCTGCTGGTCGAGGTGAGCACCGACGGCATTGAACCTCCGGTCCGCATCGACGTCCATCACCGGGAACTGGACGGCAGGTGCTTCCTGCTGGTGGACGTGGCCAGGGGCGATGCCCGGCACGAACGCGGGGGCCGCAGCTTCATCCGGGTCGGCGGCTCCAAGCGTCGGATGACCGGCGACGAGCGGTTGCGCCTCGCGCAACGGCGCACGCAGAACCGCTATCTCTGGTTCGACGAGCAACCGGTGCCCGAGACCGGGTTCGACACGCTGGACGCCGTGCTCTGGAGACCGATGTTGAGCGCGGAGGGCGCGGCCGAGCCCGAGGCGGCGCTGGCCAAGCTCGCCCTGCTCGCGCCCGACGAGTCGGGCGTCCGGCGCGCAACCGTCGCCGGCGTGCTGTTGTGCACGCAGCACCCGGAGCGGTGGTTGCCGAACGCCGCCGTCATGGCGACCCGCTACCGGGGCGCCGACCGCACCACCGGCCAGGTCGACGCGCAGGAAATCACCGGTCCCCTGCATCGGCAGATCGCAGACGCGGTGGCGTTCGCCGTGCGCAACATGCAGGTCGCGGCCCGCAAGGTCCCGGCGCGGATCGACATGCCGCAGTACAGCGAGAAGGCGATCTTCGAGGCGGTCGTCAACGCCGTGGCGCATCGCGACTATGCGGTCCGCGGCAGCCGGATCCGCCTGTCGATGTTCGCCGACCGCCTGGAGCTCCAGTCGCCCGGCGCCCTGCCCAACACGCTAACGCTGGAGAGCATGGCGCTGCGGCAGGCGACGCGGAACCAGGCGATCGCGTCCCTGATGGGTCGGATGGGGGTGGGGGAAATCCGCGGCTCCGCCGATCGCCGCTATTTCATGGAGCGCCGGGGCGACGGCGTTCCCGTCATCCAGCGCGAGACCCGCGAGCTCTCGGGCCGGCCGCCGGTGTACCGGCTCGTCGACGGCGCGGAAATCCTGCTCGTCCTGCCCGCCGCGCCGCAGGATGCGACCTTCTCCCGCGCCGTCGTTACCGTCCGGGCCGCGGCGCGCCCGCTGCCGGGCGCGGAGGTGCTGGTCCTGTTCCCGAACCGCACTTGGAAACGGGCCGTCGCGGACGAGAATGGCGAGGCCGCGGTCGAACTGCACACGACAGAGCTGCCGATGACGGTGTTCGGCGCGGTGCCGGGATACGCGGCCTGCCTGGTGCGGGAATGGCTTCCCTCCCGCGGCGCGCTCGCGCTGGAGCTGCGCGCTCTGCCGTGGGGCGGCAGCATCATCTTCCCCGAAGCGGCGGGCCATCTTCCCGGCCTGAAGGGTCGGCTGAACCCGATACGCGACCCGTTGGATCGCACCTACCTGTACGCGTCGAACATCGCCATCGGGCGGGGCCGGCCGCAGCCCGTCCACTTCGTGCCCGGCGAAGAGCTGCGTCTGACCGACGCTGACGGCGCCGAGTGTCTCGTGCGCATCCTCGAGGTCGCCGGCCGCTCGGCGCTGGTGGAGTATCGGCGGCCCGAGCCGTGATCGCGGCTCGCGTCGGCGGGCGTCCGCCCGACGCCGGGCCCGCGCGGACCGGGTGCGGCGGGCATACTCATGAGGACAGGGCTATGACCGTCAGTGAACTGATCGACCTGCTTCGAGAATACCCCGCCGGCCTGCGCGTCGTGGTGAACGGCTACGAAGGTGGCTACGACGACCTGGCGCCGCGGCAAATCTCTGTCGTGCGGATTGCGTTGAACACCGGCGTGCACGACTGGGAAGGCCGGCACGAAGAGGCCGACCTGCAGGACTCGCGGGCGGACGACGCCGCGCCGAAGGCAGAAACCGAGGAAGCCCTGGTTCTCCGCCGCACGTCCAACTGAGGGCTTCTCCCAAGAGCACGGCATTGATCGATTACAGCAAGTTCCGGTCGTCCCTGAGCGTCTGGAGGAGCAGTACGCCAACTATCGGCAACGGAACCCGGCTCTCCGATCTGGACCGCGAGGGAATTGCCGAATCGGTGATCCAGCGTTTCGAGACCTGCTACGACTGCCTGTGGAAGGTCCTGAAACGGTATCTCATCGAGGCGTTGGGTGTCGCCGAGCCCCCCAACAGCCCCAAGCCCGTCTTCCGGCTGGCCCACGAGAACCACCTGTTCGCCGCGCCGCTAGAACAGTGGTTCCGATATGCCGGCGCCCGCATCGACACGTCCCACGACTACGACGGCGGGAAGGCGCAAGCCTGCCTCGCGCAGGTGCCTGATTTCCTCGATGACGCCATCGACCTCTACCAGACCATGAGCGGGACGGCATGGGAGTAGACCGGCCCATCGACATCACGGCCGACGAGCGCAAGACCGTTCTGGCCCTGCTCCGACGGCACCTGCCCGGCTCGGCTGCCTGGGTCTACGGCTCCCGCGCGAAGTGGATGTCCCGGCCGCAATCCGACCTCGACTTGGTGGTGTTCGCCACGCCCGAGCAGCAGCGGCAGATTGGCAATCTGCGAGAGGCGTTCGAAGAGAGTAACCTGCCGTTCCGGGTGGACCTGTTCGTGTGGGACGACGTGCCGGAGTCGTTCCGGAAGCAGATCGAGGCGGAACACGTGGTGCTGGCGCGGGCAGTCACGCGGCAGCGTGATGAGGGGTGGGAAAAAGTCCCGCTCGGAAATCTCGTTGACATCTATGATGGTCCTCACGCCACTCCCAAGAAGACCTCGGAAGGACCAATTTTTCTCGGGATATCCAATCTGGCTTCCGGACGTCTCGATCTCCAGCAGACCGAGCACCTTTCGGAGAACGATTATCCGCGCTGGACGCGTCGCGTCACGCCGACGCTGAACGACATCGTGTTCTCTTACGAAACTCGACTTGGTCAAGCGGCACTCATCCCCAAGGGCCTGCGCGCATGCCTCGGCCGTCGAATGGGTTTGCTTCGTCCCAGGAACGGTGCAGTAGACGCACGCTTCCTGCTGTACGCGTTTCTGGGGAGAGGATTTCAGGAAACTCTACGCTCCAGAACAATTCATGGAAGTACGGTCGATCGTATTCCGCTGATCGACATGGCCAGTTTTCCGATCGATGTGCCACGGGCAATTGCCGAACAACGCGCCATCGCACACATCCTCGGCACGCTCGACGACAAGATCGAGCTGAACCGGCGGATGAACGCGACGCTGGAGGCGCTGGCGCGGGCGCTGTTCAAGTCCTGGTTCGTAGATTTCGACCCGGTGCGGGCCAAGATGGAAGGCCGCGACCCCGGACTGCCGAAGGACATTGCCGACCTGTTCCCCGACCGGCTGGTGGATTCGGAGCTGGGCGAGATACCGGAGGAGTGGACTGTCGGGACCCTTGGCGACATCGCCCACTCCTCGGGGATGGGGGTGGAACCGTCAGCGGTAGATCCCGATACCCCCTACATCGGGCTCGAACACATGCCTCGCCGGTCGGTCGCACTGACAGACTGGGGATCAGTTGGGAGTGTGTCCAGCAACAAGTCAAGCTTCTCGAAGGGTGACGTTCTGTTCGGGAAGTTGCGGCCGTACTTCCACAAGGTCGGAATCGCACCCTTGAACGGGGTCTGCTCCACCGACATCGTGGTACTCACAGCGAGGATGCCGGAATTGGCCGCCTACGTTCTGGCATGTGTCTCGTCACCTGAGTTCGTCTCGTACGCGAACCAGACTTCGACAGGCACGAAGATGCCGCGAACAAGTTGGCGGTTGATGGGCAGATACGATCTGTGCCGGCCCGCAGAGCCACTCGTCAGGATCTTTCAGCGCGTCGTGTGTCCGATGTTGGAGCGCATCGTCACGAACATCCACGAGTCCCGCGCCCTCGGTACCCTCCGAGACGCCCTGTTGCCGAAGCTGGTGTCCGGCGAGCTGCGGGCACCGCTTGCCGATCGCCAGCGCGGAGAGCGGCCTAATGGCTGAATCCAACCTCGCGCAGTCCAAGGCGGATGCGCTTCTCGCCTTGCCCAAGCGCCGGACCGATACGAAGGAGTGGAACTATCCAGACTTCGGAGGACGGATCACCATCCCGTTGGTTTCTACGGAACGACACGAGTTGTTTTGTCTCGACATCCGACGCGGGAAGATCGATCTCGCCAAAGGCTCATACCAAAATCGCGCGCGTCAACTCGTGATCCTCGCGCGGCTCGATTTCGGGGGGCGGCCGCATCGCAACCCGGACGACACCCGCATCGCGTCGCCGCACCTGCATCTTTACCGAGAGGGATACGCGGATAAGTGGGCGTTTCCGGTTCCCGAGGACCGCTTCGCAAACGTAGCCGATGCTTGGCGCACGCTCGAAGATTTCATGCTGTTCTGCAACGTCGTTGATCCACCGATTATCCGACGAGGATTGTTCACATGATCGACGAAGTGCAGTTGCTCCTGGATCGGTACTGGCGCTGGTTACAGGACGAGACCGGCCTTCGTCAGGTCGGCGATTGGGTGGAAATCACGACGCCGTACCTCGATCGCCACAACGACTGTCTCCAAATCTACGCCAAGCCCCATGATGGTGGGTTCCTGCTGACAGACGACGGATACACCGTGGAGGATCTGGAACAGTCGGGTTGCACGCTCGACAGCACTCGACGAAAGGCTTTGCTTAGGACGACGCTGAACGGATTCGGCGTGCGAATCGACGGAACCACCAACGCACTGGAGGTACGCACGTCGGCGGACGACTTCGCTCTGCGCAAGCACAACCTCTTGCAGGCGATACTCGCCGTCAACGATCTCTTCTACGCCGCGTCATCGTCAGGCTCCAGCCTCTTTCATGAAGACGTGGTCACTTGGCTGGATGACTCCGACGTTCGGTACACGCCCAACGTGACGTTCACGGGTAAGAGCGGCTACGGTCATCGGTTCGATTTCGTCATACCGAAGTCGAGAGTGCGGCCGGAGAGGGTGTTGCGCGCCATCAACCGACCGAGTCGAGACACGGCGCAGGCCATGACCTTCGCCTGGATTGACACTCGGGAAGTCCGGATCTCGGAATCCCGTGCCTACGCGATCTTGAATGACTCAGATCTTTCGGTTACGCCGCAGGTTCTGGACGCGATGCGAAACTACGACGTGACGCCGATCCTCTGGTCACACCGAGAAGACGCACTGGAGGTGCTGGCCGCGTGAGCAGACTCACGCGTCCAAGCCAGTGCATCCGCAATCGGTGCTCGCCGACCTGCGTGACGCGCTATTGCCCCAATCCCATTTCTGGTGAGCTGCAAGTGGGAAGCACCGCCGAATTCATCGGGAGAACTGCCCAGTGCCCACCGAACCCTGACTAGCTTGGCTATGCTGAAGGTTCATGTGGCCGCGTTGTCGGGCCGTTGGCCGTGGGTGTAGTTCCGTGGCGCTCGGTTGGGGCGTGTGGCACGTCTCGGCTTTCCTCGGGCCATTGCGGGTCCCGAGGAAGGTGATTTTGCTCACACCGCGCTGATGCGTGCAAGTATGCGGGAATAAATAGAAACGAGGGTTTGAGAGCGATGCCGACTTGTTTTGTGATCCAACCGTTCGATGAGGCAAACGACAAGCGCTACGAGGAAGTATACAAACCTGCCTTGGAAGATGCGGCAGTTACACCTTATCGAGTAGATAGGGACCCGAGTGTCGCGGTTCCAATAGATTCCATCGAGGACAATATAAGGGAGGCAGATATTTTCCTGGCTGACATCACGACTCACAACCCGAATGTGTGGTACGAACTAGGGTTTGCGTCGGCTACTGGACGTCCGATGGTCATGATCTGCGACAGCGTCGCGTTTGCCAAGTTGCCTTTCGACGTCCAGCATCGGCACGTGGTCAAGTACTCGACCTCCTCACCTGCCGACTTCAAGCGTCTACGAACGGACGTGATGAGCCGCATTGTAGCGCGGCTCAAGCACGTGAGGCTAAGTGCTCCAGTCAGAGATGCCGGTGCGGCAGAAGAGCTGTCACGCAAGTTGTCAAGAGAGGCAGAGGATATCCTCATAGCCGCAGCTTTAGCTGATGGCCCGAGTTGTATACATTACGCATTTTGGCACCCCTGGCTCCAGTATCCAAGTCGGCAGCAGGTCAATGATTCCAGACGATGCTGACCATCGGACGGAGGTTGCGTGGACAGGCGCACTACGTGAACTGGCGAAATTTGACTACATCCGAGATCTGGGAGAAGGAACGGTGTTCGAGCTGACGCCGGCGGGTTATGCGGCATCAGATGAACTGTTACCCGAAATCGACCTAGCGTAGGGTCTGGATGGAACTCAATCACGGAGAGGACCGACGCGGGTCGATACCAGTGGACACGAGGGTTCTGAGCATCATCAAGAAACACGGTGGACGGAATGCGGGTGGTTGTTGGCGATTCCCGGATGGCTCCCTCATGCATGAACTTGAGGGCCAGCTTTTTTCGTCGTGAGACAGCCCATAAGTGAAGCCGACATCCTCGCAGGGCGGCCCTTCCGTCGCCCGGGGTCGGACGTGAGACAGCCCATGAGTGAAGCCGACCGTGTCAAAGGACTAGAAAGACGTAGTCAGATTCGTAGAGCTTCTGCCGATTGCCCACAGCAAGACGCTGGAGACAATACAACCGCCAATAGTCCTGCCACTCCCTGGAACGATAATCGCAATGCTCCACGACCAATTGGATCTGAGGCCCCTGGGCGTCCACCCATGAGATCATCTGGCCGTGTGACAACCACCGCGCCGCATCAAGCAGTTCTTCCGCGGTTTTTGTATGGTTTCCACCATTGCGGAACATTCCATGCTTCAGCAGGTTCTCCGCGGCTTGGCGGGTTCGATCAACGGCGGCCTCACACAACTTCAGAATGGCAGGGTCGAGTTTGCCCAGCATGATTTGAGCCGCCATGTTCTCGGGATCGGTCTTGAGCGTCTCCGCGTGTTCGTTATAGGCGTCAAGGTAGTTCTGTACGGCCTGCCATTTGCCGGATAGGACGATCTGTGGATCTATGGGCCCAAGTTCGGACATGTCGCTCATCACCACCCTGTCACCGCCGAGCACCATGAGCGTGCCGGCGCTCTTGGCGAAGTCTGGAACGATGACGCGAAGCTCGGCGCTGCCAGCATGGCGCCGCAGCATCACCATCAGCTTCTCCGCCACGTCGGCGCTGCCGCCGACGGTGTGGAGAAGCAGATCCAAGGGACGGTTCTTTGGGGCATTGTGAAGGAGATCAACAAACGGTACCGTATCTTCTCGATCTATCGCGGACTCGCGGCCGGACACGTAACAGATCAGGGTCCGCTCGGTGCGTTGCTGAATTCGCTTGATGAGGGCTTGTCGCTGGTAGCGATCCGCGTGATTTGCCTGGAAGAACGGCGTCTTCGTGGCCGGCGGTGTACCGCTTTCGAGGTCTGCGTCGTCCGCCGGACGAGCGCCGGGGTTGCTTGGCGATGACGGTTCTGTCATACCTCACTCCTCGTAGAGATGGCCCAGTGGATCCTGCCGTAGCGGACGATGAAGTGGCAGCGCCGCTCCGGCGTGATGTCGTCAATACTGGGCCGGATCGACAGCGGTCTTCGAGACTCGATAGTCCAAAACGGGTGTCTGTTCCTGTCCAGATTCACCATGAGTCGATGTCCGGTGCTGCAAGGGCAGTCGAAGGCGACCCATGCAGGACTCTCCGGCGCACCAACGACGACTACGCCCCGCGGGGGCAGCCATTCAGGCACCTCGTCGGCTGCGCCGACCCGTTCGATAATCCGCCAACGGCGCCAGGGGAGTGGCAGTGAGCGCCACCAAGCGAGCAGCCTCTTCATCCTTGCCACGTCTGTTCGAGAAAGGGTTCGGTGACACCGAGCCCGAGCTTGTGCGATCCGGGATGGCAATAATGACCCTCACGAGGCTCCTGATCGTTGGTAGACACCTCACGGTCATGGGTCCGGAGGAGTACTTCCGTGGGCACAGGGTCAGGACCGTAGTGAATGAGTCGCTCCAGCAATTCACCTACCGCCGCGGAAGCCACCTGTGTGGTGAACGCGACGACCGCGGGTTCGGGATCCAACAGCGCGGGTGCGTAGCCCTCGTTGGCGAGTCGCCGGTGTTCACTCGGAGCCAGCATTTCAGCCGCGGCCCGCCGTAGGTCAATGCGATCGCGGCAGACCAGACATGCGGTACCCGGGGCGAGCACCGTGACGCGACCGTCGATTCCGATAAGTTGCCCTCCTGGTTCGCTGCTCAGCAGCACACCGCAGTCGATGACTGGTGTCAACAGGTACGAAGCGATGCGGGACAATACGAGCCGACCAGCGTTGTCATCGGTGCAGCCGAAGACGATGTCGGCGTCAAGCAGGCGTCTGGCCGTGGATTCCAGCGTGATTTTTGCCTGCGTGGTCGTCACTTCGGCGTCGGGAGCGATCCGACGCGCGTGGGCGGCGCTCACGCTTACCTTCGCTTCGCCAACGTCATCGAAGTAGGAACCATATACGCGCGTGACGTTGCCTGCCGTCAGCGTGTCCGGGTCGAACAATTGGAGATGGCGTACGCCGAGACGCACGAGTTGCTCGATGACCGCGGACCCCGTACCGCCGCAGCCGACGACAGCGACGCGAAGGTCGCCGAGGACCCGTTGAATGTAGCCGCCGAAGGCGCGGATGTTCCGGTCGAATTGCTCGGAAGGTGACGTGGTGCCGTGAAGCCAGTTCGGAAGGAGTACGAACCGCCGACCCGTCACCCACAGGCGATCGATTTCGGTTCGCCTGTTGTCGGATTCAATGTGGCCGGTGAAACAGGGGCGCTCCTCCGGCCGGGCAATGACGACTGCTCCGTACACGGGACTCCCTGCGCGGAGCCGGAAAAGATCAGCAAGCTGCCTGTCGACGAGATCGTCGTGCTTGCTCGGCCTGGGTGATGAGTCGCTGCCGGGGTGCGTATGCAACCAGATCGGCACGGCCCCATCGGCCTCCGCGGCGCCGAGGGCGGGCACGTAGCCGTGGGAGGCAATGGTGAGCGCCGTTGCGTCGCGCCGACGATAGGCGTCGTCCGGCACCCAATGAAGCGCACGGGCGAGCAAGCGGATATTGCCGCCAGGCGTATCGATTCGCCGCGCGAGCAGGACACCGGCGGTCTCGACGTCAGCCGCTGCCGCGTCGAAGAGCTCCGCTGCGATCTGGTCCGGAAGTACGAGCGTGGCTGTCATCGAGCCATCTCCGGCGCACTTTGCTGCAAATCCTGCCGGATCAGAGCGAGGAAGCTCGCAAGACCGTCAACCCCCGACTTCCACTGTCCGTTGGTGAAGTGTCTGGACCAGCGTTGCCATTGGCGCCCGAGATACGTCTCGACGACGTTCGTCGCGGGCAGAGCCGCGCCGTTGGCCAAATGAACTGCGGGAGAGAACCACCACATGTCGGGGGGGACGTCCGGATAGCCGGGACTGAGCCGAACCAGGAGATCCGCCGCGTTGCGATCCAGCCCGCCCGGAAGCGGCCACCCTGGCATCAACACACAGATCATGCCGGACTCAGGCAGGATCTCGTGAACAACGCCTTTTTCGTTGAGATACGCAAGGTCTGATTGAGGAAGAGTCATGGCGGATGCTACGCCGTACCGTGGTTCGCACGGTCGGTACCAGGATTGATCGTGTTGGGTGCGGTGAAGAAGCGCAACCCATCGTGAACCTGGACGGTGTCGTCATCCTTGACCTTGCAGTCAGGGTGACCGGGAACGATCTGGAAGAGATCGCGGTCGGGCGGGATCGGAGTCGGCGGGAGCCGACGGAGCTGAGCCCCGGTGATTTTCGCCTCCGGCCACTCGTAGTTTGCCCGATCGATTCGGATGCTGAACGCCTTTTGCTCAGGCTTGTCCTCGGGGGCCGTGACGAAGTTCAGGCCATCGTGAACCTGGACGGTGTCGTCATCCTTGACCTTGTGGTCAGGGTGACCGGGAACGATCTGGAAGAGATCACGATCGGGCGGGATCGGAGTCGGCGGGAGCCGATGGAGCTGAGCCCCGGTGATCTTCGCCTCCGGCCACTCGTACTGCGTCCCGTCGATTCGGATGCCGAACACCTTGTCGGTAGCTGGATTTTCTGCTGCCATCGGGGGTCTCCTGTTTTCGTGCCACCAAGATACCACGGTGGCGAGGTGGTTGACAACCGTGTTCGTCGGGCCGCAGAATCGGCAGCATGAGACGAGTCAAAGCCATGACGATTCGCCTGTCGGCCGACCAATCAGAGGAGTTGGACACGATCGCGGCCGTCGACGGTCAACCCGTCTCGCACGTGATCCGCTCGGCAATCGCTGAACACATCGAGGAACGCAAGCGGGATGCGGTGTTTCAGGACATGCTCCGCCAGCGCATCGAGCGGGCGCGGCGAATGCTGCCGAACGGCGAGAACGGCAAGCGCAAGCGGTAGAGGCACACGCTGCTCCGGCCGGAGCGCAGCGGACAGCCACAGCCTTCCACCCGCTCCGTTGGAGACCGCCGGCGACCCTCTCTTCAGACTGAACATCGGCGGACCCAACGACGGCGGCACAAGTCCCGCTCAACGACCGTCTGATCTCCTGCCGCAACGAAGGTCGCGCTGACGCGCAAGGCCGCTACTCATGACCCGTAGACGTCACGGCTGATCCAGGCACACTCCGGCCGGGTGAGGACCGGGTCGACCGACGGTTGCCCGTCCTCCGGGGCCCGGTAGTGGAGAGACGACGCGTGGGTGCCGCCCCCCGGAAAGGGGAAATCTGATGAAGGTCAGCATTCGCGACACGGACGCCTTGCTGGCCGTCTCGCCGGCGGCGCTGTCCGCGTACGCCCGCGTCGCAGGGTGGAGCCGGCAGGAACCGTACCGCGCGCACTCGGATGTCTACATCGGCGAGGCCCGGCCCGAGATCATCGTCCCGCGCACGGAGCGCCTCGGCGACTACGCGAGCGTCGTGGCGACGCTGATCGAGACCTTCGCGAAAGTGGCTCGTCAAGACGAGTTGACCGTCTACCGCTCTCTGGTGACGGCGGACCGCGACGTCGTTCGCGTGCGAGTCGCGGAGAGCGACGACGGCAGCGTGACGTTGAACGACGGCGTGGACCTCACCGGCGGCGCCCGCGATCTGCTGTTGTCGGCCGCGTGTTCGCTCCGCGAGCCGCGGCCCGTCTACCGCGCGGGCGCGAACCGGGAGGCGGCGGACCTGTTGAAACAGGTGCGCCTGGGGCAGACCGACCAGGGCAGCTTCGCCGTGACGTTGCTGACGCCGGTCGTGCCGCCGGCGATGCCCGCGTTGTTCCCGGACCCGGACGATCTGAACGCCCCGATCGAACGCCGGATGACGAGGCGCTTGGTCGAGGCCCTCACCGCGGCGCGCCAGGCGGCGGAACGCACGGCCGCCGGCGATGAAGGCGCCTTCGGGGAGGCCGTGGCCAGCGGCGTGAGCGCCAATCTGTGCGAGGCCCTGGTCCGGATCATCGAACCGTTTCCGACGCTGGACTGCGGCGTCTCGTGGGCGCGAACACGGCCGATGGCAGTATCGGGGACCGTCGTTCGGTTCGGCCGGGCGGATGCGGCCCTCCTGCGCGAAGCAGCGCGCTCGTTCCGCGATCGCGCGCCGCGGCCGGACGTGCATCTCTACGGCTTCGTTCGGCTTCTGAAACGCGGGGAGGCGGACGACGACGGCACGATCGGTCTGGCGACCGACATCGACGGGCAACGGCAGTCGGTCGCGGCAGTTCTGGAGCGACCGGACTACGACCGGGCGGTTCAGGCCCACCGTGACCGGGCGCTGGTCGTGCTGGCGGGCGACCTGGAACGCATGGGCCGGCGGTGGAGGTTGCTGAATCCGCGCCTGGAGAACGTCATACGCGACGACGGACTGGACTGAACCGCCGGAGACAGGCCACCACCCGGCGTCCTGGAGTCCGACGTCGAAGCCGCCGCGCTCGCCTGGCTCGCAAGTGTCGACTGGCACGTGGCCCGGGCGGCCTTCGGAACGCGGCTGCAAAACCAACGTGCCTGCCGGCAGGCGCAGGCGGGCGTGGTCCCGAGGCCGAAGCGGTCGGGACGGCGGATGGGACAGGAGAGACCAGGGCGGGCGGGGATGCGCGCTCGGCGTAGTGGCGCAGGACGGCCCGCGGGGGGAATCGCAGGTGAGCCATGGCGCGGATAGATCGGCTGACGGTCAGGGGCTTCAAGTCGATTCGCGCGCTCGAAGACTTCGAGTTGCGCGGCTTGAACGTTCTGATCGGGGCGAACGGCGCGGGGAAAAGCAACCTGTTGAGCCTGTTTCGAATGCTGGAGCAGCTTTCCCTGAAGCGGCTGCAACTCTTCGTCAGGGACTCGGGCGGTCCGGAGGGGCTGCTGTTCGGCGGACGCAGGCGCACGTCGACCGTCTCGGTTGACGTGGTCTTCGCCGGCGGCCACCGCCGCTACGGATTTTCGCTCGAACCGGTGGGCGGCGATGAGATGGCGTTTGCCGGAGAATCGGTGCGTCCGGGAATCACGGAAGTCGACAGAGACGTTGATCGGGGTACGTTCGCCACCGTAAACGGCGGCACCGAATGGGCCGGAGGACACGTCGAATCCCGCTTGGCGGATTGCGACGGGGGTGCCTTCGCGTCCTACGTGCTGCCGGAGATGCAGCGCTGGCGCGTGTTCCACTTCCAGGACGTGAGTCGCAGCGCCAGAGTTCGACAGCCGGCGGCCGTGCGCGACAATCTCCGCCTCCGGGAGGATGCGGGCAACCTCGCGCCTTTTCTTCGGCACCTTCGAGAGCGCCATCCCGCGCACTATCGGCGGGTGGTCGACGCCGTCCGGATCGCAGCCCCGTTCTTCGGGGACATCGTGTATCGGGACGCCCTGAACCCGGACGACCGGATGGAGCTGGAGTGGTTCCACGACTTCGACCGGGACACGGTACTCGGGCCGCACCTGATCTCGGACGGGACGTTGCGTTTTCTCTGTCTCGCAACGCTGCTTCTGCAGCCGGTGGAACTCCAACCCTCGTTGATTCTCATCGACGAGCCCGAGCTGGGCCAGCATCCGGCGGCGCTCACCGTGCTGGCCGAGATGCTCCAGACCGCCCGCGACGGACGGCAGGTGGTCGTAGCGACCCAGTCGTCAGACCTCGTGAGCGAGCTGGACCCCGACGATGTCGTGGTGGTGGACCGCAGGGACGACGCGTCCGTGTTCAGGAGATTGGATGGAGACGACCTGCGCAACTGGCTCGAGGACTATTCGCTGGGCGACCTCTGGAAGATGAACGTCATCGGCGGCAGGCCGTCATGACCGGGGTAGTCGTGGTCTGCGAGGGGCAAACGGAGGAAGCGTTCGTGAACCAGACGCTCGCTCCGGTTTTTGCAACGAAGCACGTGCTGCTTCAGCCGAGCCTGGAATTGCCGGCGGGGAGTCGGGAACGGTGACGTTGACCGAGCAGGGCGGGTGCCGACGTTACCGCGACCGAGCCGCTTTGCTGGACGTGTATGAGCACGGGTATAAACCAAGTTCAAGGACGTGGCGCATGCGCATCGTCAACATGCACGAAGCCAAGACGCATCTCTCGCGACTCGTCGAGGCCGCCGCTGGCGGCGAGCCGTTCATCATCGCACGCGCGGGCAAGCCGCTCGTCAGGGTGACGGCCGTGGCCGCACCGGCGCCAGGGGGGCGCCGGGTCGGTTTCCTCACCGGTCAGATCTCCGTGCCGCAGGACTTCGACCGCATCGGGTCCGCCGAAATCGCAGGCCAGTTCGAGGGTGGCGAGTGAAGGTCCTTCTGGATACGCACGTCCTGCTCCGGGAGGCAGGCATGCCGGCGCGCACGCGTTGGCCGGGGAGTCGGGAACCGTGACGTTGACCGAGTCGGTCGTGGAGGCCGCGGCGCTCGACTGGTTCCGGAAGCTGGGCTACGACGTCATCGGGGGGCCGGACATGCCGCCGGGGGTCGGTGCGCTGCGGGCCGACTACGGGCAAGTCGTCCTGGAATCCAGCCTGCGGGCCGCGGTCGCCGGGCTCAATCCCGGCCTGCCCGGCGACGCGCTCGAAGACGCCCTGCGCCGATTGACCCGCCCCGAAGGATCGACCCTGGAAGCCCGCAACCGCGCTTTTCACCGCATGGCGGTGGAGGGCGTCACGGTGGAGTACGTCGGTACCGACGGCCGGGTGCGCGGCGCGCAGGTCCGCGTGATCGACTTCGACGACCCGGACGGCAACGACTGGCTCGCGGTCAACCAGTTCACCGTCGTCGAGAACCGGCGCCAGCGGCGGCCCGACGTCGTGCTGTTCGTCAACGGCCTGCCGTTGGCGGTCATCGAGTTGAAGAACCCCGCGGACGGGAACGCCACGATCCACACCGCCTGGCGGCAGCTCCGGACCTACCGGGCGGAGTTGCCCTCGCTGTTCGCGTTCAACGCCGTCCTGGCCGTATCGGACGGTGTTCAGGCCCGGCTCGGCACGCTCACGGGGGGGTGGGAGTGGTTCAAGCCTTGGCGCACCATCGGCGGCGAGCAGTTGGCGCCGGCGTTCTATACCGAGCTGCAGGTCGCGATTGAAGGGGCGTTCGAGAAGACCCGCTTTCTCGCCCTGCTCCGCGACTTCATCGTGTTCGAGGACGACGGCGGCGGCGCGCTCGCCAAGAAGATGGCCGGCTACCACCAGTTCCACGCCGTCGAGACGGCCGTCGCGGAGACGCTGCGCGCGGCGGCGTTGCGGCACCAGCCGGCCGGGGTGCGGGAGGAGCGCGGCCGCTACGAGTCGGGGAGCCGGCCCGGCGGGGCGGCGGGCGACCGGCGCATCGGCGTCGTCTGGCACACGCAGGGGTCGGGCAAGAGCCTGACGATGGCGTTCTACGCCGGACGCATCGTCCGTGAGCCGGCCATGCGGAACCCCACCGTGGTCGTGCTGACCGACCGCAACGACCTCGACGACCAACTGTTCGCGACGTTCTCGCGCTGCGCCGACCTGCTGCGCCAGCCGCCCGTCCAGGCCGAGAGCCGGGCCGACCTGCGGGCGAGGCTCGCGGTGGAGTCCGGCGGCGTGGTGTTCACGACGATCCAGAAGTTCTTCCCCGAGGAGAAGGGCGACCGGCACCCGCGGCTGTCGAACCGGCGCAACGTCGTGGTCATCGCCGACGAGGCGCACCGCAGCCAGTACGACTTCGTCGACGGCTTTGCGCGCCACATGCGCGACGCGCTGCCCAACGCCTCGTTCATCGGCTTCACCGGCACGCCGATCGAGCTGGCGGACGCGAGCACCCGCGCCGTGTTCGGCGACCACATCAGCGTCTACGACATCCAGCGGGCGGTCGAGGACGGCGCGACGGTGCCGATCTACTACGAGAGCCGTCTGGCGAAGCTGGCGCTCGACGAGCACGAGAAGCCCAACATCGACACCGGCTTCGAGGACGTGACCGAGGGGGAGGAGGTCGACCGCCGCGAGAAGCTGAAGACGAAGTGGGCGCAGCTCGAAGCGATTGTCGGCGCGGAGCAGCGCGTCGCCCTCGTCGCCCGCGACCTCGTCGAGCACGTCGAGCGCCGCCGGGAGGCGCTGGACGGCAAGGCGATGGTGGTCTGCATGAGCCGGCGCATCTGCATCGATCTCTACCGCGAGCTCGTGCGGCTGCGCCCCGAGTGGCGCGACGACGACGACCGCCGCGGAGCGCTGAAGGTCGTGATGACGGGCAGCGCAGCCGACCCGCCCGACTGGCAGCCGCATATCCGTAACAAGCCGCGGCGGGAGTTGCTGGCGAAACGGTTCCGCGACCCCGCCGACCCGCTCCGCGTGGTGCTGGTGCGCGACATGTGGCTCACCGGCTTCGATGCGCCCAGCCTGCACACCATGTACGTCGACAAGCCGATGCGCGGCCACGGGCTGATGCAGGCCATCGCGCGGGTCAACCGCGTGTTCCGGGACAAGCCCGGCGGGCTCGTCGTCGACTACCTGGGCCTCGCCCACGAGCTGAAGCGGGCGCTGGCCACCTACACCGAGAGCGGCGGCACCGGCGAAACCGCGCTCGACCAGGAGCAGGCGGTCGCCGCGATGCTGGAGAAGTACGAGGTGTGCTGCGGCCTGTTCCACGGGTTCGACCGCACCGCGTGGGTGGAGGGCGCACCGGCCGAGCGCCTCGGTCTGCTGCCGGCCGCCCAAGAGCACGTCCTCGCGCAGGAGAACGGCAAGGAACGCTGCCTGACGGCGGTCCGCGCGCTGTCGCAGGCGTTCGCCCTCGCCGTGCCCCATGCCGAGGCGCTGCGCATCCGCGACGACGTGGGGTTCTTCCAGGCCGTCCGCACGGCCCTGTCGAAGCGGGCGGTCTCGGCGGGCAGAACGGACGAGGAGCTCGACCACGCTCTGCGCCGGATCGTTTCGCGGGCGGTGGCGCCGGACGGCGTGCTGGACATTTTCGCCGCCGCCGGCCTCGACAAGCCGGACGTGTCCATCCTCTCCGAGGAGTTCCTGGCCGAGGTGCGCGGCATGCGGCGGCGCAACCTCGCGGTCGAGCTGCTGCAGAAGCTGCTGGCCGGCGAGCTCGCGGCCCGCCGCCGGAAGAACATCGTGCAGGCCCGCTCGTTCGCCGAGATGCTGGAGCAGACCATCCGCCGCTATCAGAACCGCGCCGTCGAAGCGGCCCAAGTCATCGAGGAGCTGATCGGCCTCGCCCGCGAGCTGCGCGACGCCGGTGCCCGCGGCGAGGCCCTCGGCCTCTCCGACGACGAGCTTGCGTTTTACGACGCCTTGGGCGTCAACGACAGCGCCGTGCAGGTGCTCGGCGACGAGACCCTGTGCGGCATCGCCCGCGAGCTCGTCGAGACCGTCCGCGGCAACGTCACCATCGACTGGACCCTGCGCGAGACCGTCCGCGCCCACCTGCGCCGCCTCGTCAAGCGCATCCTGCGGAAGCACGGCTACCCGCCCGACAAGCAGGAGGCGGCGACGCGGACGGTGCTGGAGCAGGCGGAGGTCCTGTCCACCGGCTGGGCGGCGTGACCCGGAGCCGTTGGCCGACGAGTGCAACCTGTCGGACCGCGTGCGCAGCGATCAGGTTGGGTGCCCGACGAACACCGCAGTCAGGCGGGATGCATCGTCGCTTGAAGGCAGCGGGGACTCCGCTACGGGCCGGTAGGGGCGTCACAGCCGGCGGCGGGCGTGCGGCGACGTGCGCATCCCGGTGAACAACGCGAATCGGCGCCAACGGGTTGCCGCCGCGTTTCCCCGATGAATAGAGTGGTGAGCCGCCAGGGACTCGAACCCCGAACCCGCAGATTAAGAGTCTGCTGCTCTACCAGTTGAGCTAGCGGCCCACTCATTGAAAATAAAGGACTTACGGCTATGCTTCAAAGATCTGCCAGCCGACTCTGCCAGCCAAATCGGCTGAATCGCACCGGCCGCGCTGCCCGCCGAGACGCCCGCACAGCGTCCCGCCCGGCGGCACGAAATGCGCCCCCGTCGGTGCCCGCACAGCGACGACTCACCATTACTGCCTCCTGCATCACCGAGCCTCCAGAAGATCCTAGCACGCGCACCCGGCTGGCGGTCGGCTGGCAGGACTCGCCGCGGCTGGTCGTCCACGGCCGGGCGGAGCCGACGCTCGGAGCCGTCGCCACGGCCGACGGGCTACGCCGCACACCCCACCCGCGGCGGCACCCAAGTTCAGAGTACCAGACGTTCGCCACGGTCGGCGAGGACGACCCGGTCGGCGACGAGAAGGCTTTCGCCCTGACGCGGCAGTCGCGCCTGATCCCGATCGTCGCCACGCAGTCGATCTCGTCGCTCCGGGCGGTCCTGGGCCAGTCGGAGGCATGGCGGGCGCTCCTCCAGACGCTGCGTACGCGCATCTTCCTGTCGCTGGCCGACGACTCGTCGGTCCAGATCGCCAGCGCCCTGTGTGGGCAGGTAACGAAGATGAAGGCGTCCTACAGCGTCTCGGAGCAGACCAGCCGCGCCACCGCGTCGCTGCTCTCCGGGTCGCCGGGCGGCGGCGCCGGCAGCCTCAGCGCCAGCAGGTCGTTCAGCGAACGCCGCGAGCCGCTGTTCCATCCGCGCGTCTGCCGCGGAGTGGTCGACGGCATCAAGGCCGTGATTCATTAGACCAGGACGACCGAAGGGGTGCGCCGCGTCGAGCAGATGGTCCGCGTCCGGGACTACGACGCAAGCGAGAACCGCCGGGTCGTCGAAACGGTCTGGCCGCCGCCGTCCAGAGGCGCGAGAAGCGGCCCGGCGACGCCGAAGCGGGGGACGGGATCCGCACCGAGGCGGAATCGTCGGGGGAAGCGAACGCGGTGAGCCGCCAGCTTGTGGACGCTCCTCGGACCGTGGCCGGAGCAGCGCCGTCATGCGGCCTCGTGCTTCGGACGCTGGCGGACCACCGCCGGTTCGAGCTGACCGCCTGCTGCGCGGCGTGCGAGCGCTACGTCGTGCTGGACCTTACGGCGCTGGCGGCGCGGTTCGGGTGGAATGCGCCGCTCGATGCGCTGCGGCGGCGCCTGGCATGCCGGCGCTGCGGCGCGCGGACGGGCTGCGTGTTGATTGGCTGCGCGGGGTCAGGAACGGGAAGGATCGCAACCGATGGGCGGTGCTGGAGGCGCTGGCCGGCTGGGATGTCGATCTCGAAGACGAGGAGGGCGGCATCGAGGGGGCGCTCTGATGGTCGGCGGGCGCGAGCGGGCCGACGCGTACCACCAGCAGTTCGCCGAGCGGATCATCAAGGCACTGAAGGATGGGACCGCGCCGTGGCAGAAATCTTGGAAGCCTGGCGAGCGGATCATGCCGCACAACTTTGGCAGCGGACGCGACTATCGGGGCGGCAACGCCGTCTACCTTGCCATGCAGGGGCTCGACCGCGGCTACGCCGACCCGCGCTGGGGCGGCTACCGCCAGATCCAGGAAGCGGGCGGGCATGTGCGCAAGGGCGAGAAGGGAACGCCCATCAATGTACGTCGACTTCCGGCAGCCGCGCACGGCCCGCGACGAGCAGGGCCAGCCGATCCCGGACGAGGAGGGGCGGCCGAAGCTCGAATGGGTCCAGCGGGACCGGCCCATCGTCAAGCTGCACTACGTCTTCAACATCGAGCAGACCGACGGCCTGAAGCTGCGGTCGCTGGCCACGGCAACACCGGAATGGGAGGGGCATGAGCGCGCCGAGGCGCTGATCAAGAGCAGCGGCGTCCGGGTCGACCACGTCGCCGACGACCGCGCCTACTACAGCATGAAGGACGACCGGGTGGTGCTGCCCGATCGGAGCCAGTTCGACTCGCAGTCGGCCTACACGCATACGGCGCTGCACGAGCTGGGCCATGCGACCGGGCACCCGGACCGCCTGAACCGGCCGACCCTGGTAAAGCACGGCGGCTTCGGCTCGGAGGCCTACGCGCGTGAGGAGCTGCGCGCCGAGATCGCCGTGATGATGATCGGCGAGCAGCTCGGCGTCGGACACGAGCCGCGCCACGGCACCGCATACGTCAGTTCCTGGATCAAGGCCCTGGAGAACGACCCGAAGGAGATCCGCGCGGCGGCCGTCGACGCCCAGCAGATCTCGGACTGGCTGATCACCCGCGAGCGCGAACGAAGCAAGGACGCGAAGCGGACGGAGCACGAGCCGTCGGGGAGCGAGGCCGACAGAACGCACGAATCCGGCGACCCGGATCGGGCAGAAGCCGTCACTGCCGGCGTCCGGGATCCTGTTCAGGCCGACCACGGCCCGGCAGGACGAGGAATGAGGACATCGGCGCGCGTACCGGGCTCGGATGGGGAACGTGCACAGGACAGCGGGCCGAGCCGGTAGGCCGGGCGGCGTGTCTACGCCGCGGTGCCGACCGCGACCCGGTCTATCACCGTGTCATCATTCAGTCCTCCGCTCGTTTACCCTTCGTCACGGCTGCTAATCAGAGCAGGGCCCCGGCACCCTTGCCGGCTTCCGCCGCGCTTGTCGGCTCCCGTCCATGAGCTACAATTCGACGACGGGAATCGAAGTGCACTTGACTGCAGTGGAGGGAGATCGGCCGCCGCAAGGACACTTGCCAGTCATCGCCAAGTTCCGAGACTGCCTCCACCGAGCCAGCACCCGATGACCGCATCCTCAACGCCGCAGATTCCTGACGAGTTGCGTCCGTACCTGGACACGATTGCGGAACGCCTTCTGTCGGGGCACGCCGCCGTCATGGTCGGATCCGGCTTCAGCAAGAACGCCACATCGCCCGGCTCTCACCACGGATTCCCCGACTGGTCCCGGTTGGGCGATCGCCTCTACGAGAGCCTCCACGGAAACCCGCCGGAGTCCAACGAGAGGTATCTTCAGGTTCCGGCGTTGGCGCACCAGGTCGAGGCCGCGTTTGGCCGGCCCGCGCTCGACCAGATGCTGCGGGACTTCATTCCGGACCTACAACATGAACCCTCACCACTCCATGAAGCCCTGCTCGATCTCCCTTGGTCCGATGTCTTCACTACGAACTACGACACGCTTCTCGAACGTGCCCGTCGTTCCGTTATCTCCCAACGGTACGACGTCGTGCTCAAGCCCGACGACCTCGGACACTCCGATCGCCCGCGAATCGTCAAGCTGCACGGCGGTCTGCCGTCCGACCGTCCGTTCATCATCACCGACGAGGACTACCGGCGATATCCCCACGAATTCGCTCCCTTCGTGAACGCGGTCCGCCAAGCCCTCCTGGAGAACACCCTCTGCCTGATAGGCTTCTCCGGGGACGATCCGAACTTTCTGCAATGGGTCGGCTGGATCCACGACAGTCTCGGCCATCGCAATTCCCCGAAGATGTACCTCGTTGGTCTACTCCAGCTCTCTCCCTTCCAGAAGACGCTGCTCGAGCGCCGCAACATCACTCCGGTCGACATGTCTGTGTGTCCCGACATCGGCCGTGATCACTATCGGGCACTCCAGCAGTTTCTCCGCTATCTCCAATCTCGCCGATCTGCCGACAACCAACTCGATTGGCCACTCACCACCGACGACGAGCCTCCGTCGCCCGACAGCAAGGAGCCGATCGAGATCGTCGAGATCTGGTCCGCCCAGCGTCGACAATACCCCGGCTGGATGGTTCTGCCCGAAGATCTGCGTTCGTTTCTCTGGTTCAGGACCAGCAACTGGGTCCGTGAGCTACCCTCGCCCGATGTCCTTCCTGCGGTTCTCGACCTCAAGTTCGCCTTCGAACTCGTGTGGCGCATGGAAAGATGCCTGTGCCCCATCTTCGACCATCAAGTCTCGTTCCTCGAAGCAACGATAAATCGCTATTGGCCAGCCACAGACGCTGACGCCTCGCTCGAATCGCTGGCTCTCGATGGAAACTCCGTCCACGGCCGAGGACTCACCCTGGACGCCATCCGCCACCGCTGCCACTACCTCCTCCTCGCCATGCTGCGCCATTACCGCGAAGAGGGGCGCTCCTCCGAATGGGAGGACGCCTGCCACAAGATTCAGGCGGTGCTGTCGACCCTTTCTCCGGAGCACGCTGCACGTTTCCACTACGAACGGGCACTGTTCGCTTTGTTCGCCCTGAATCTCGAACAACTCAAGACCCACCTCGCCGCATGGCCGCGCAATGACGCGCTTCCATTCTGGGCCGGCAAGAAGGCGGGGCTGCTCGCCGAGATCGGCCGGCTGGACGAGGCCCAGCACATCCTGGAGCAGTCGCTGGACACAATTCGCGTGAAGTTGAACCTCACTCCTACGAGAGCGGACTACACCTTGGTGTCTCAGGAATCTTTCGTAATGTACCTGCTCCAGGCAGTGCGACAAGCATCTATGTTTCGAGCGCCGGAGCAATCCGACACTCGCCGACAGCGCCGCGACTTCCGAGAACGTTGGCATGTGCTCAAGCAATACAAGTGCGACCCGTGGCAAGAGATCGAGACATTCGAACACAAGTTGCAGCGCCCTCCTACAACAACACCCGGCGTCACCGAGAAGCCCACGTTCGACATCGGGCGGTCCGTACAAACCCACCACATGCACACCTGGAACGCCGAGGCGCTGACCGCCTATAGCTTTCTACGATTCTGTGAAGAGGCTGGAATCCCATTCCGCGTGTCAAATTGTACGATCGCTACAAAGACTGCAGCCGGCAGTCTGGGACGTATCGCGGAGTATTCCTCACACTGGGCACTGGCGACTCTGGTGCGAATCGACGACGTTAAGGCAGTCGACGACATTTTCGACCGAGCCTCCCTTGCGCGCATGAGTACGACGTCCGTGAACCGTCTTATCCGTCACTACTTGGAGTCGTTGCGCCTCGCCATCCCAGAGATCGGCAGCGGCGATCGCTGGCGCAGCTCGAATTTCGGCACGCTGTTGGCCGGCGTGTTGCCGGAGATCCTGTCACGGCTGTGTTCCAAATGTTCACGCGATGCTAGAGAGATGCTCCTCGGCTGGCTTCTGGAAGTCTATCGCTCTGAGCACAGACCGAACTACCGAGGCATCCGATACGTCACGGCGAGGCTTCTCGAAACGGTCCCCGTTGGTGAGCGCGCTGGCATAGTGCCGACGTTGCTTCAGTTTCCGATTCTGGCGGAGCTTAATCCACTAGAAGAACAAGAATATCTGAATCCATTTGATTTTCTGGTTTTGTCCAAAGAAATGATACTCGACAAGATCACCATTTCGGACACGGAACTTGAGGCGTTCTTCAACGGCGCGTCGTCCAACAAGCCCAAGGTGCGAAGGTGGGCGATATCTACCCTTGGGACACTGCAGCGCGCCGGGTTGCTAGATGAGAGTAACGTGCGACGGCTCGGTAGCTGCCTTTGGAGTCGAGTCGACGAGTACGGTCTACCCGCTGACACAAACTACTTCCGATTTGTCTTTCTGTCGTTGCCACACCCGAAGAAGATTGATCCAGTCGGACCCTTCATGCAATACGTTCGCGGCGCAGGGTTCCCCGCGCAGAAGAGTGAAACTAGTACGACAATAGAAATTCCTGGAGACCAGCGCGCGACACTTTGTTGTGATATTTGCGCCGCGACGGACGTACAGTGGGCGGAGGACGACGTGCGCGCTATTGTCGGTCGACTCGTGAAGTGGTGGGACAACGACAAGGCGCACTGGCGTCGGGTTCGGGTCAACGGGCCATTTCCAAGTATTGCCAAGGATCTCGGAGATCGACTATCCGACTTGATCAAGACGCTTGCGACGATGGCCTTGAGATATCCCGATTCAGTACGTGACGACGGCACTCGGGATTCACTGACGCGCGTGGCGAAGGAGTGCTCCGAATACGGCGTACCATCGCTGCGGCTCGATGTCGCCTGCTCGTACGCCTTCGCGGATTCGCGCGACTCGGTGCTGGAGCGAGTCACGGCCGCGATGGGGTCGCCTTGTAGCGACACCGTCATCGACGCTCTCTACGCAATGGACTTGGTCTCGCGTCGAACCACGTCCGAATCAGAAGGCGGGGACCTGCTGGAACTGCTACGCGCGGCCGTGCAGATGATTCGATGGAGGTGTGAAACCGCCCTGGGTGCGACGATGGAAATGGTGGGAGAGGTGGTGGCCAAGCATCCGTGGGCATTCGTAGATGACGTTGAGCGCGATGTGCTCGCGGGACTGCGGCATCTGATTGCAGAAACGGACGTGCGGATAAGGGACGGCGATGCAATCCACAGGAAGACCGGCGTTGAGGATATGTCGAGGAAGTTGTTGTTGAGGCGAGCCGCGGCAAGGCTTGCGTACAAGCTGTTCAGACACTACCGAACAGTCGGCGACGGGATCCCAGAGCAAATAGCGGCGTGGCAAGCTGCCTGTGAGTCGGAGGATGAGTTCCTGGAGATTGGGAACCAGTGGCTCACGCCGAAAGGCTGAACCTGAATATGTCATTGGGCCTGCGTCGAGCGCTGTGGCCGGATGAATGAAAGCCGTACTTGCGTAGTGGGGCATGATAGCGGGACGCCGTCGTACAGCGATTGGCGGCCTCGCCTGTATGGGAGGGGCAAATGCGTGTCGGAAGATCCCCCATGTGTCTTTCAGGAGGGTGCGTGGGCCGGAAGGCGGGCAGCGCCAGTGAGACGAACGGGATGTGCAAGGAGCCAGTAGTCCGTGACGGATTCGCTCTTCTGGACATTCCGTCGTTCGTACGTTTGCATGGGTAACGTACCGGGGTGTGCTCAGAACTCCATCAACGACACTGGTGCCAAATGGACGATTCGTGTCCCAGTGGTGGGTAAACCTGCTTCGCTACCGCTCCAACCTTGAGAGAGAACGGCATCTTGAGGGAGCGAGGGCACAGCACTTTCCCGAGAGAATCTCTCGCTTGGCGGGCATGTTCTGTTTTCTGGACAGCGGCGGCGCTGAGCGAGCCACGGCGTAGGGCGAAGGACGGATGCACCTCCAGATGAACGTACGGCGTAACCACTGACCCGATCACGGCGGGCGGCCTACGTCGCCCATCCAGCCGACGCACAGGATCTCGGCCTGCTCCAGCACCGTCCGCGTCGCCGACTCTTGCTTGCCCGGCGGGTAGCCGTGCTTCCGCAGGATCCACTTCACCATGCGGCGCAGGTTGGCACGGACGTTCTCGCGCATCGTCCAATCGATGGTCACGTTGCGTCGCACAGTCTCGACCAGCTCGCGGGCGATGTCGCGCAGCGTCTCGTCGCCGAGCACCTGCACTGTGCGGTCGTTGACGCCGAGCGCGTCATAGAACGCCAGCTCGTCGTCCGATAACCCCAGCGCCTCGCCGCGGGCGTCGCTTCCCGCATCTCGCGGGCCAGGCCGATCAACTCCTCGATCACCTGTGCCGCCTCGACCGCGCGGTTCTGGTAGCGGCGGATCGTCTGCTCCAGCATCTCGGCGAACGAGCGCGCCTGCACCACGTTCTTGCGCCGCCGGGTCGCCAGCTCGCCTTTCAACAGCCTCTCCAGCAACTCGACGGCGAGGTTGCGCCGCCGCATGCCCCGCACTTCACGCAGGAACTCGTCGGACAGGACCGACACGTCAGGCTTCTTCAGGCCGGCCGCAGCTAAGATGTCCACCACGCCGTCGGAGGCCACGGCCCGCGAGACAATCTGCCGCACTGCATGGTCCAGCTCCTCGTCGGACTTCGGGCTGGGGCCTGTCGGCTTCGACAGCGCCGCCCGGACGTGCTGAAACAGCGACACGTCGTCGCGGATGTGGACCGTCTCGGGATGCGGCACGGCCAGCGCGAACGCCTGCGACAGCTCGCGCACGGCCTTCTGGCACCGCGCCTTGCCGTCCTCCTGCGCCAGAACGTGCTCCAGCGCCGCGGGCAGCAGGTCGAGGCGGTCGGCCGGGGAGCCGTTCGCCCATGCCGTCCGGTCGAAGCCGTGGAAGAGGCCGCAGCAGACCTCGTACTTCTCCAGCATCACCCGGACCGCCTGCTCCTTGTCGAGCGCCGTCTGACCCTTGCCGCCGCTCTCGGTGTAGGTCGCCAGCGCTCGCTTCCGCTCGTGGGCCAGCCCCAGGTAGTCGACTACCTGCCGCCCGGCTTGTCCCGGAACACCCGGTTGACCCGCGCGATGGCCTGCATCAGCCCGTGGCCCCTCATCGGCTTGTCCACGTACATTGTGTGCAGGTTCGAGGCGTCGAAACCAGTCAGCCACATGTCGAGCACCAGCACCATGCGAAGCGGGTCGGCCGGATCGCGGAATCGCTTCGCCAGGGCCTCGCGTCGGGCCTTGTTGCCGATGTGCGCCTGCCAGTCGGGCGGGTCGGATGCCTGACCCGTCATCACGACCTTCAGCGCCCCACGGGTGTCGTCCTCGTCGCGCCATCCGGGACGCAGGCGCACCAGCTCGCGGTAGAGGTCGATGCAGATGCGCCGGCTCATGCAGACCACCATAGCCTTGCCGCCCATCGCGTCCGCGCGGCTCTCGGCGGGAGACGCCGGCGCGCTGCGGCGGCTGCTCGTGTCGAGGTCCGCGTCGGTGTAGCCGCAGATCGCCGCGCAGCGCGGGTTCAGAGTGAGGTCGGTGAGGAAGTTCAGGTCGGAGAACAGGCTGACCTTGCTGAACTTGCTCACGCCGGTGAGGAAGGTGAGCTCCACGTGGGCGTCGCAGTCCTTGACCGTGCCGTACAGCCCCCGCAGGTCGTCGCGGTTGGCCTTCGCCTGCGCGTTGCCGGCGCGGGGAGCGCCGCGCCCGTCCGCCGGAGGCTCCGACTCGTCCCGCGCGTCCGGGAGCGGCTTGTCGTACTCGTCCACCAGGACGACGGCGCGCGCGCCGGTCCGCTCGTGCAGCGCTTCCAGCAGGTCGGCGAAGCGCCCACGCCGGCATCATATTCGTGCGGGATGCCCCGCCTGGATGCCCGCCCGCCGTCGGAATCAGCCGCTCGACGCCGGGAGGGTGCCAACTACATGCGTGTTGCAGGGCTGGGCGACTTCTAACAGTTTTGTATGTCGGACTCCTGAGGTTGCCTCTCCCGAAGGCCGCGGTCAGGCGCTGGATGCGATGCATGAGGTGCCTTCGGCCTCTGGAGCTTCCCCGGTTCCGTGCTTCGCAGTGCTCCCGGCAGTGGCGGGCCGAGTCGTCCAGCCGGTTGACCGCAGCGACGACAGTGTTAGGGGAGAGATGTGAGTTTCGACATTCCTGTAGTCGATAGCGTTAGTACGGCGGGCGCGTCGCTTGCGCCGCTGACGCGCCATAAACCATTGACTGGAAAGTAGTTGACGATGCAGGCGGAGCCCGCTCGCCAACTTGGCCCGTCTCTTGCAAATCCTGTCGCCAAGTCGGGAGGCGCTGCCGTAGCGGCGGGTTCGTCACACGGCCGGGAGACGTCGGTACAGCTCGTACAAGGTTACCGGCGTCCGGCGGTCCCGGCAGTCGCCGCACTTGTTCCCATTCGTTCGCGCGTCGGAGGCACCGCACATGGAAGTCACCAGCAAGGCTACGCGAATTCGGCTGTTCAGCATCAACACGCCGCAGATGCGCGCGTTCCACATGACGTGGTTCGCGTTCTTCCTTTGTTTCTTCGCCTGGTTCGGCATTGCGCCGCTGATGAAGATCGTCCGCGACGAGATGGCGCTGACCCAGTCGCAGATCGGCTGGCTCGTCATCGGGTCGGTCGCCATCACCGTCGTCGCCCGGCTGCTGATCGGCTGGCTCTGCGACCGTATCGGGCCGCGGCTGGCCTATACCTGGCTTCTCGTTCTCGGATCGCTGCCGGTGATGGGCATCGGCCTGGCCCAGGACTTCCAGACGTTCCTGATCTTCCGGCTGCTGATCGGCGTCATCGGCGCATCGTTCGTCATCACGCAGTACCACACCTCGGTGATGTTCGCGCCGAACGTCGTCGGAACCGCCAACGCCACCACGGCGGGGTGGGGCAACCTGGGCGGCGGCGTGACGCAGCTCGTCATGCCGCTCGTGCTCGGCATCCTGACCGTCGGGGCGTACATCCCGTTCACGAACGTCCAGTTCCTCCCCGGCCTCGGGCTGAGCGACGGGGCGGGCTGGCGGGTCGCGATGGTGCTTGCCGGATCGATGTGCGCCCTGGTCGGCGTGGCCTATTACTTCCTGACGCAGGATGCGCCGGAGGGGAACTACCGCGAGCTGCGCGCGGCCGGCAAGCTGCCGCCCAAGCAGAGCGTGAAGGGCTCGTTCGCCATGGTGTCGAAGGACCCGCGGGTCTGGGCGCTCTTCGTGATCTACGGCGCCTGTTTCGGCATCGAGCTGACCGTCAACAACGTCCTCGCCCTCTATTTCATCGACTACTTCGACTTCTTCTCGTCGATGAGCGCGGTGCAGGCGGTGCAGTGGGCGGGCGCGGCGGCGATGCTCTTCGGCCTGATGAACGTCTTCGCCCGCACTCTCGGCGGCGCAACGGGCGATCTGTTCGGCCGCCGGTGGGGGCTCTCCGGCCGCGTGCGCTGGCTCTTCATCGCGCTGTTCGCCGAAGGGCTGGCGCTGATGCTGTTCTCGCAGATGCCGGCGCTGTCGATGGCCATCCCCGCGCTCGTCGTCTTCAGCCTGTTCGTGCAGATGTCCGAGGGAGCGACCTACTCGGTGGTGCCGTTCATCAACAAGAAGGCGCTGGGTTCGGTGGCCGGCATCGTCGGAGCGGGGGGCAACGCCGGCGCGGTGGCGGCCGGGTTCCTCTTCCGGGGCGCCATCCCGTGGCCTACCGCGTTCCTCGTCATCGGCGCGCTGGTGACGGTCACCGCGTTCCTCGCCTTCGCGGTGCGCTTCGACAGCGAGACGGAGACCGAGGCGCGGACGGCGCTCGCCGCGGCGCTGGCCGATCGGCGGGCCGGGCTCGCGGGCGCCGGCGGAGCAGAACCGGCCGGGGCCGGCTAGGAAAAGGCTGGGGGGCTGGCGCTCCGCCGCAGGGATGGCGCTTGCGCGGAGGACGCTTCCGGCGCTGGGCGGTCAGCCCGGCGCCGAACGGCGAAAACAGACGATCAGGGAGACGGGACAGGACGATGGTCAACCCGGCGGAAGTCTGGAAATCGAAGAAGCACAGCTTCGACGTCTGGCCCGACGTGTTGCGCCACGCCGCGGCGCGCACGCCGATGGGCGAGATCGAGACTCCCGATCTCGAGCGCATGAAGTGGCACGGCTTCTTCTACCGCAAGCGCGATACGCCGGGCCGGTACATGAACCGGATCCGGGTCACGGCGGGGGAGCTGACGTCCGACCAGGCGCGCGAAATCGCGGCGATCGCCTACGAGCACGGTCACGGCATCGTCGACGTCACCACCCGCGCCAACCTGCAGGTGCAGGGGCTCGGCATAGAGCACCTGCCCGAGGTCGCCGAGCGGCTCGCCGCGGTCGGCCTGACCTCGAAGCAGACCGGCCACGACAACGTCCGCAACGTGTTCGCGCACCCGTTCAGCGGCCTGCTGCCGGACGAGCTGATCGACACGCGGCAGCTCTGCCGCGACGTCACCGCCCTGTTCCTCGACAACCGCGACTACTCCGACCTGCCGCGCAAGTTCAACGTCTGCCTCAACGGCACGGCCGAGCACTCGGTCCACTTCTGGACCCAGGATCTGAGCTTCCTGGCCTGCCGGGTCGGCCGCGAGGTCCTGTTCCAGGTGCTCGTGGCCGGCACCCAGGGGCAGAACCCGCACTTGGCGTGGCACCTGCCGGTGCTGGTCCATCCGGACCAGGTCGTGGGGGTCGCCGCCGCTCTGCTCGACCTGTTCCGCGCACGAGGCTCGCGCGAGAAACGCCATCAGGCGCGCCTGCGCTACCTCGTGGAGCGGATCGGCATCGATGCCGTCAAGGTCTGGGTCGACGAGCGGGTGCGCCTGCGCCCGTGGCCGGATCTGCCGGCCCCGTCGCCGGCGGCCCGCAACGACGACCTCGTGGGCTGGTTCCCGCAGGCGCAGCCCGATCTGTGGACCATGGGCTTGTGCGTCCCGCTGGGGCGATTGAGCTGGCGGCAGCTCGAGGCGCTGGCGGTGCTCGCGAAGCGTTGGGGCGCCGGCCGACTGCGGACGACCCACGAGCAGGGACTCGCGGTCATCGACGTCCCGAGCGGCTTCCGCGACGCGGCGGCCACCGATGCCGCCGCGGTCGGGCTGAGCATGCACGCCGACACGCTGGCCCGCAACACGGTGGCGTGCACCGGCACGCAGTTCTGCAACATCGCGGTGACCGAGACCAAGGGCGCGATGTTCCGCCTGGTCGATACGCTGCGCCAGCGGACGCTCGCCCTGCACGGCATCCGCATCCACATGAGCGGCTGCCCGTCGAGCTGCGCGCAGCACTTCACGGCCGACATCGGCCTGAAGGGCGTCCGGGTGCGGCGGCTCATCGGCACGCGCGAGGGCTTCGACGTCTATCTCGGCGGCGGAGTGGCCGGCGACGTCCACCTCGGGCTGCGCTACAAGCTCGGGGTGGACGTCGACCAACTGCCGCTCGTCATCGAGGAGGTGGTCAACGAGTACTACGTCCGGCACCGGGCGGGGCAGACCTTCAGCGCCTACTGGCGCGCGCGGCTGCGCGAGGCCGGGGCCGCGAAGGTGGGCGAGGACGACTACCGGCCGGCGACCTGGATTTGCGAGCGGTGCGAGTACCGCCGCGTAGGCGAGGATCCGCCGGTGTTCTGTCCCGGCTGCGCCGGCGTTCGCCGGCTCTTCGCGAGGGTCGAGGACGACGCCGCAGTCGCTGCCGACCCACCCGTCGAGACTCCGCCCGTCCGCGACGACGGCTTCGTGTTCGCCGCCCGCGAGGCCGCCCTCGGCGACGGCGCCGCGGTGTCGGTCGACGTCGGCGGCCGTACCTGCGCGCTGTTCCGGATCGACGGCCAAGTGCGGGCGATCGACGGCCTGTGTCCACACGAAGGAGGACCGCTGGCGGAAGGAACGATCAGCAAGGGGGTCGTCACCTGCCCGTGGCACGGTTGGACGTTCGACGCCCGCACCGGCTGCAGCCTGGACCCGGCCGGCAAGGACGTCGCGCACTACCCGACCCTCGTCGAAGCGGGCAACGTCTACCTGAAGCCCCGGAGGGCCGCGGCGTCCGCGGCGCGACCGTCCGCGGGCAGCGTCCTGGACGCCGCGCCACCGGCCCGCGCGCAGGCTCCCCGCCCGGCTACGGCCTCGCTGCACGTGACCGAGGTCCGGGACGAGACGCCGGACGTGCGCACCTTCCGGCTGGACAACCGGGACGCCCGCATCCCGCACGCGCACGCCGGGACGTTCCTGCAGGTCTGCGCGGCAATCGACGGCGTCGACACGTGGCGCAGCTTCACGGTGAGCTCGTCACCGACCGACGCGTCGTTTCTGGAGCTGACCATCAAGCGGAACCCGGCCGGGCAGATGACGAACCACCTCTTCGACGCCGTGCGGGCCGGCAGCGTGCTGACCGTCCGCGGCACGCAGGGCGGCTTCTACTTCGATCCGGACCGCCACCCCGAGCCGCTCGTGCTGGTCTCGGCGGGGAGCGGGATCACGCCGGTCATGAGCATCGCCCGCTTCCTTGCGGCGACCGCCCCCCGGCGTCCCTGCACCTTCGTGCACGGCGCGCGCACGGAGGACGACATCCTCTTCAGGGCGGAGTGCCAGCGGCTTCACGACACGCTGCCGTTCTTTACCCACCACGTCTCGCTGTCGCGGCCGGGGCAGCGCTGGGAAGGCCTCCGGGGCAGGTTGGACGGCGCCCGGTTGGCTGCGCTCGTGAACGACTTGGAAGGCAGCCGTTATTTCCTTTGCGGACCCTCCACCTTCATGGATGCGATCGGCGCGTGGCTGCTGCGGGCGGGCGCGCCGGCCGACCGCGTGCACACCGAGCAGTTCCACGCCAAGCCGCGGTTCGCGCGGGCGGGGGGCCGATGACCGCTTCAGGCAGCGTCCTCCCGATCGAGTCCGTGCCCGCTCGCACGCCGGAACCGGAGTCGGGTCCGGAGTCGGCGGCAGCGCTTCTCGACCGCTATCTCGAGGAGCAACAGATCACCGCCGCGGCGCGCTTCGCGCAGGCGCACGACGCCGCCCACACGGGCGGTCCGGCCCTGGCGGAGCGCTATTCGGCTCTCATGCCGGCGACGCCGCCGGCCGCCGGCCAGCAGTACGCCTTCGACGTGGACCTCGACGCCTGCTCCGGCTGCAAGTCGTGCGTCGCGGCCTGCCACTCGCTGAACGGCCTCGAGGAGCGAGAGTCCTGGCGCGACGTGGGCTTGTTGCACGGGGGGAGCCAGAGTCTGCCGGTCGTCCAGCACGTCACGACGGCCTGCCACCATTGTCTCGACCCCGCCTGCCTGCACGCATGTCCGGTGGAAGCCTACGAGAAGGATCCGCTCACCGGGATCGTGAAGCACCTCGACGATCAGTGCTTCGGTTGCCGGTACTGCACGCTGGCCTGTCCCTACGAGGCGCCGAAGTACAGCCGTTCCAAGGGGATCGTGCGCAAGTGCGACATGTGCAGCGACCGGCTCGCGGAAGGAGAAGCCCCCGCCTGCGTGCAATCGTGTCCGAACGGCGCCATCGCGATCCGGGTGGTGGACGTGGAGCAGGTGATCGAGGAATCCGAGACCCACCTGTTCGTGCCGGGCGCGCCGGAGCCGGCCCTGACGTTGCCCACGACCGTCTACCGGACCGAGCGGGCCCTCCCGCGCAACATGGTCCCGGCGGACTATCACGCGGTGCGTCCGGAGCAGGCGCACTGGCCCCTGATCCTGATGCTGGTCCTCACGCAGCTCTCCGTCGGGGTGTTCCTGGTGGAGCGGTTGCTGGAGCTGCTCGTCCCGGGAGCGCTGACGGCGAGCATCCGTCCGGTGCACAGCGCGAGCGCCCTCGTGTTCGGCCTGCTGGCGCTCGGGGTGAGCGTGCTGCACCTCGGCCGCCCGCGCTACGCCTACCGGGCCGTTCTGGGACTCCGGCATTCCTGGCTCAGCCGCGAGATCCTGGCCTTCGGGATCTTCGCCGGGCTGGCGGTGGTCCATGCGGCGTGGTCCTGGGCGGAATCGGCGGGGTGGCTCGGCCGCACCGGGGGTTGGGGCATTCCCGGCGCCGGGTCGCCGATCGCGGCCGGGTTCGGATGGTGGCTCGGTTGGGGCGTGGTCCTGTCGGGCGCCGCCGGGGTGTTCTGCTCGGTGATGGTCTACGACTATACGAAGCGCGACTTCTGGAACGGTCCGGCCACCGCCGGCCGCTTTTTCCTGACCACCGCGGTGCTGGGCCTCGCCGCGGCCTGGCTGCCGCTGTTGATCGTCGCCGCCGGCGACGACGCGGAGCAGGCCGGGGCGGCCATCGACCGCTACGGCGCCATTCTGTGCCGGGGCCTCATCGTCGCCATGGCCGCGAAACTGGTGTTCGAGGCGGCGCTGTTCCGCCATCTCGCCTCCCGGTCCACCACGTCGCTGAAACGCACGGCGTGGTTGCTGACCGGCGCGCTCTCCAACGTCACGACGGCGCGTTTCGCGGCCGGACTCCTCGGCGGTCTCGCCATGCCCGGGCTGCTCCTGTCGAGCCGCGTCCCGGCGACCCCCGGCCCGGGCCAGGACCTGGCATTCCTGGTGCTTGTGGGGATGCTGTTCGCCGCGTGTCTGGCCGGTGAGCTTCTCGAGCGCTACCTGTTCTTCGCGGCGGTCGCCTCGCCGCGCATGCCCGGAACGCTGTAACCATGCTGCATGAACGCGACGGGCATCTGACCCGTGATCTCCTGCGGACGCCCGGTGGCTTCGGACTCGGGCAGGTCCCGGCGAAGCGCAAGCCCGACGCGGCCACCGACATGGTGTGCGGCTATTGCTCGACCGGCTGCAGCCTGACCGTCCATCTCAAGGACGGCGAGGCGGTGGGCCTGACCCCGGCGGCCGGGTACCCGGTGAACCGCGGCGTCGCGTGCCCCAAGGGCTGGGAAGCGCTCGCCGTGCTCGGGGCCGGCGACCGCGCCGTCACACCGCTCCGGCGCGACGCGGCCGGCAGTCGGCGTCCGGTGAGCTGGGACGAGGCGCTGCGAACGATGGTCGAGCGCTTCAAGGCGATCCAAGCGCAGCACGGACCCGAGTCGGTGGCGTTCCTCGGCACCGGCCAGCTGCCGACCGAGGAGCTGGCGCTGCTGGGAGCGCTGGCGAAATTCGGGATGGGAATGGAGCACGGCGACGGCAATACCCGCCAGTGCATGGCGACCTCCGTCGTCGCCTACAAGCAGGCGTTCGGATTCGATGCGCCCCCGTACACCTACCGTGACTTCGAGGAGTCGGACGTCCTGGTCTTCGTCGGGGCCAACCCGTGCCTTGCGCACCCGATCCTGTGGGAGCGTGTGCTCCGCAATCGCAACGATCCGGCCATCGTCGTCATCGACCCCCGCGTCACCGAGACGGCGATGCAGGCGACCGGGCACCTGGCGATCCGTCCCAAGTCGGACCAGACGCTCTTCTACGGCCTGGCCCGGCTTCTCATCGAGCGCGACTGGATCGACCGCACCTACATCGACGCGCACACGCGCGACTTCGACGCGTACGCGGCAGCGGTCGAACCGTACACCCTCGACCGGGTGGCCGCGGCCACCGGACTCGAAACCGAAGTCGTCCTGCGTCTTGCCGAGACGATTCACCGCGGCCGGCGGGTGTCGTTCTGGTGGACGATGGGCGTCAACCAGAGCTACCAGGGGGTGCGAACCGCGCAGAGCATCATCAACCTGGCGCTGATGACCGGCAACGTCGGCCGGCCCGGCACCGGGGCGAACTCCATCACCGGCCAGTGCAATGCGATGGGCTCGCGTCTGTTCAGCAACACGACCAACCTGCTCGGAGGTCACGACTTCGCGAATCCCGACCACCGGGAGAAGGTGGCGCGGGTGCTCGGCATCGATCCGGCGGTCATTCCGACCCGCGCAAGCTGGGCCTACAACGAGATCATCGAAGGGATTCTCCGGGAGCGGATCAAGGGGCTCTGGGTCATCTGCACGAACACCGCCCACTCGTGGATCAACCAGGGGCAGGTCCGCGACGTTCTCGGCCGCCTCGACTGTCTGGTCGTGCAGGACATGTACGCCACCACCGAGACGGCGCGGATGGCCGACCTCGTGCTGCCGGCCGCCGGCTGGGGCGAGAAGGACGGGACCTTCATCAACTCCGAGCGGCGCATCGGGCGGATCAGGAAGGTGGCCCGCGCGCCGGGGCAGGCGCTCGCCGACTTCTCCATCTTCAAGCTGGTGGCCGAGTACTGGGGCTGCGGCGAGACGTTCCGCACGTGGCGCTCGCCGGCCGCGACGTTCCAGATCCTCAAGCGGCTCTCGGCGGGCCAGCCGTGCGACATCACCGGCATCGACGGCTACGACACGCTGGACGAGCACGGCGGCATCCAGTGGCCCTGCCCGGCCGGGGAGTCCGCGGCGACCGTGCGTACCGAGCGGCGGCTCTTCGAGGACGGCCGGTACTACCACCGGGACGGACGCGCCCGTTTTCTCTACGAGGACCCGCGCCCACTGCCGGAGCCGCCGAACGAGCGGCATCCGCTGCTGCTCCTGACCGGGCGCGGGAGCGCGGCGCAGTGGCACACCCAGACTCGCACCGCGAAGTCGGCCGTTCTGCGCAAGCTGTATCCGGCGCAGGTCTACGTGGAGGTCAACCCGGCCGACGCCAAGGCCCGCGGCATCGTCACGAGCGACACCGTCCGGATCGAGTCCCGCCGCGGCCGCATCACCGCCACCGCGTTCGTCACCCGTTCGGTGCAGCCGGGACACGTCTTCGTCCCGATGCACTACCAGGAGACCAACCGGCTCACCGACGCCGTCTTCGATCCCTACTCCAAGCAGCCCTCGTACAAGGCGTGCGCCGTGGAGCTGCGGCCTGTCGCGGCGGTTGGCTGACCGCCTGGACGGCTTAGGCTAGTGCATCGCCGCGACTAAAAAATAGGGTTGCCGGGGCACTCACCTTGAACCGCAAGAGTCCTATGCAGAAAAGAAATACGTCGTTCGACCCAAGTCCGTCTATCCGAAACTTATTACGTGATGGACCACTGGTAGATGGAGAGGTGTTCGTGAGGAGACCGAGGCTGGGAGCGATCGTGCTTGCCGTAGCCATCGGCTTCGGTCCTTCGACCGCCGCGGCCGATGTGGCGGATGACGACCCGCACAGCCGTCACGCAGATGAAGGCAGGCCGGTGGAGTCGGGCAAAGAGGATGCAAGTTTGTCTCTGGCCGCGGCCCTCGGCGACGGCACCGCCTCGGTCACGGTCCGGCATCGGTACGAGTTCGTGACGGACAAGGCGTTCGCGCTCGACGCGCATGCCTCGACGTTGCGGACGACGCTCGGCTACGAGACCGCGCCGTACCGCGGGTTCAGCATGCTGCTCGAAGCAGAGAACGTCCGGCCCGTCGGCGACGACCTGTACGACAACACCGGCGCGGCGCACCGGCGCAACGAACGGTTCGATCGGCCGGTGGTGGCGGATCCTGGTCTGACGCAGGTAAATCAGGCCGCCCTGCGATTCGCGGCGAACGAGGGTACGTTCATGACGTTGGGCCGGCAGGAGATACAACTCGACGACCAACGGTTCGTCGGCGCTGTCGGTTGGCGCCAGAATCACCAATCGTTCGACGCCGCGCGAATCGTGACCGACGCCCTGCCGGGCGGCCGTTTCAACTACGCGCTGGTTCGGAACGCCCATCGCATCACCGGCGCGGTCGATCCGCTGACCGGCCACCTGTCGCACGCGTCGTTCGGAATTCGCGGCACCGGAGCGTTGATCGTGTACGCGCATGCGCTCGACTACGAGCGCGACAAGCGCCGTTCTACGACTACTGTTGGCGCGGAGGCCACGGGGCGGCGGTCGGTCGGAGCGGCTTGGTTTGTCGTCTACGAGGTCGAAGCGGCGCGGCAAGCGGACGCTTTCGACAACCCGATGTCGGTGGACGCGGGCTACGTGCATGTTGCGGCCGGTGGCGGGTATCGCGGCGTTACGGTCCGCGGGGGCTGGGAGCGGCTCGGAGGCAGCCCCGAGAGCGGGCAGTTCAACACGCCGCTCGCCACGCTGCATCCGTTCAACGGTTGGGCGGACAAGTTCTTGGCCACGCCGGCCGGCGGTCTCGACGATCGGTACGTGCGTGCGATCGGCGATTCAGGCCGTATCGGCTGGACACTCGCATATCACTACTTCAGCGCGGCAACCGGCGGCACAACCTATGGGCGGGAGCTGGATCTGGAGTTCGTGTTCCGCACGCCCTGGCGGCAGCAGATCGCGGTCACCGCGGCCCACTACGACGCGAAATCGCACTCCAGCGATACGACGAAGGTCATGGTGTGGACGACCTTCGGCTTCTAGCCCGGGATTATTCACCGGGGATGCCTCCACGGTAGAGACACAAAAGCCTCCGCGCGGTAAAATCGCAGTATTGACAGGCGTTTTCACCACCACGTAGGCCCCTGCGTGACTCCCGACACGATACCACAGACTGTTCGCTTCGTCCTGCTCCTGCCGCGCGCGACGCCGGACCGGGCGGCGTGGCGGCACATCGCGTTCGCCCTCGGAGCACGCGCCGGGTAGCCAACTCCGCCGCGCGTCGTATCGCTACCGTCCAGACGGCGGCCAACGCCCGACGGGTGAAGCTCTCGTTGCCTGTCCCGTTCCGCGACCGGCATCACTCCGTTCGGCCGCTCGACCACGCCGTCATCCCCGATTGGCGACGTTCCAGGTGCTGTTACTTCGTCGCTCGCGCGGGTGAACGCGGAGAAGCCGTGGGAGATGTACGAGGAGTTGCACGGGCGGCTGCTGGGACGCTGCCAAGCGAAGGCGCCGGGACATGACTTCCGGTTCAAAGCCAAGCTGTTCTCGTTGGACTCGACGACCGTTGACTTGTGTCTGTCGGTGTTTCCGTGGGCGAAGTTCCGGCGGACGAAAGGGGCGGTGAAGGTACACGTCGGTCTGGACCACGCGGGGTATCTGCCGACGTTCGTTCGGGTGACGAACGGGAAGACGTCGGACATCAAGGCGGCGCGGGCGTTGAAGCTGCCGCCGGGCAGCATCGTGGCTGCGGACCGCGCGTACGTGGACTTCGCGTGGATTGATTCGTTGATTTCGAAGGGACTTCACTTGGTGACGCGTCTCAAACGGGGGATGAAGTACCGCGTGGTGGAGACGCGGGCCGTCAACGCGAAGCGGGGCGTGACATCGGATGAGACGATTGAGTTCACGAGCTCGCAGGGGAGGAAGCGGTGCCCGCATCGGCTGCGGCGTGTCGGCTACGTTCCCGACAAACCCTCGGCTTGGACGCTGCTGACGTGATGTCCGGCCAGCTCCGCGGCGAGAGCCCGTGGTAGATTCTCGTCAAGCAGAACGCGCACGCGGCAACTCCGCCGTCGTGGCTCTGAGGCTCGTCGACCGGTGCGCCGGTTGGCGCTCCAGCCTTCGGCGAGCCCGCCGTATCTTCTGCCAGCCGGACTGACGCACCCCGCGGCCGGGGCGGTGGCCGCCGTCGTGGTTCCTGACGGGAAGCGCTCGGTACCCGATGTCGGCACTCGGTCGCAACCCGCCGTCAGAACCACGACCGCGGCCACCGCCCCCTGCCCCCATTATAGTCGATCGCGGGTTCATGAATCGACGCCTTCGTCGGTGAGGGGCAGGACCATCCCCCGCTCCGCCACCGCCGTGCGCAGGCGGAATTGTGGCGGGTGCCGGGGCTCCGGACGTGCGGAATCGTGGGTCTCACGCGGCGCCGGCCGGTCGGCAAGACGGTGGCGACCCCTCGAATCGGGGGGCGAACCGTCACGCGCCGTCAGCGTGGGATGCTCCTGCCGTGAGGGGTGCACGTCCAAGCTGAGTGAGGCGCCGCCGCTGGAAGTATCCGGCGGGGCCGGCCCCCGAGGTGTGCCGCCTCGTCACGCCTTGCCGCACCGGCGTCCTGCGGCCCGCCGGCGTCTTCGCCGGTCTCCGTGCGACGCGGCGCTTCGCCGCCGGCTCTCAAGCGGGGCGGTGACGACGGTCGAGTCCGACGGCCTGGGGCCGTGCGACGCGGTGCTTCGCCGCCGGCTCTCAAGCGGTTCCGGCGTCGACGAGCCCGTCCGCGGCGGTGGCGGCCCGTCTCCGGAGCAGGCTCCAGGCGATGCCCAGATGGGGCGGCAGGGCGAGCGCGAAGAACATCGCGTTCCGCTGCGTCGAGGCTGGCGCGATCTGCCAGAGGAGGCCGGCGAGCCCCAGCACCGAGACGGCGACGGCGAGGGCGCGGGCGCGCCTCCGCCAAGTCTCGCTCCGGGTCGACAGGGGCAGCAGGGCGCCGAGCCCCAGCAGCAGCGGATTGAAGAGGAAGAGGTTCTCGTTCCACCACGCGAACGTGTGGTCCGTCGCCAGGAGGAGGACGAGGAGGGTCCCCGCCCCGCCGGCGAGCAGCGACCAGCCGGCGGCGAGGGCGAGGGCGCTCCGGCGCAGCGGGGCCGAGCGCCGAACCCGAGGGGTTCCCGCGGCCCCGAGCAGGACCCCGAGCACGAGGCCGAGGGCCAGACATCGGCCGAGCCACGCCGGCGGCGCCTCCGGCTCCGGGGGCCGCGTGGACGAGGCCAGGACCTCCTCGCGCAGCACCAGCGGCCGGGCTTCCCCGTCGCGCGTGATGCGCACCGAGCGGATGCGGTCCCGTAGCGCCAGGGGGAGGAACAGCTCCTCCCACGCCGAGATCGGCCGGTCGGTGGGGGTGCCGAGCAGCAGGTTCGCGCCGGTGTAGACGAGCGGGTCGACCTGCGTGAGGCGCCGCGTATGGTCGCGGTAGCTGAGGCCGGTCGGGCGCGCCTCGAACGCCAGTCTCAGGGCGCCCCCGAGCACCCGGTCGAGCAGGTCCCGGACCCGGGTCGAGCAGTTGTCGAGGAAATACTGGTAGACGAAGTCGCGGTTGCGCGGCAGCGCGTTCTCGTCGGCCGCGTCGCGCAGCATCGCCTTCTCGGCCGGGGTGAGGTCCAGCTCCTGGAGGACCACCTCGCGGTCGGCCTCCCGGTACTGGCCGATCATGAGGCCGGTCGGCAGGTCCGCCATCAGGTAGAGCATACGGCCCTGCAGGAAACGGGCGATGAAGTCGGCCTGCCGGAAGTCGAAGAAGCCCCAGTTGTAGGACACGTCGCGGCCGGTGCGGGTGTCCAGCACCCGGAGGGCGTTGTGGCCGTAGCGTTCCCAGACCGCGTCGCCGGGACCGGCCGTCACCAGCCACACGCGCAGCGCATCGCCGCGTTCCCGCGGCCCGGACTGCGCGCCCGGCGCCGGGTCCGCGTCCGGCCGGTCCTGCGTTCCCGTCCGGCCCGCGTCGGCCAGGGTCGGGGCGGGGGCGGAGACCCCGATGGCGGCGAGCAACAGCCAGGCGGCGGCCCGGCATCGCGGCCGGGCCGACGGAGCCCCCTGCGGCCGGGCCGGGAACACGGCAGGGGCATCCCACGCTGACGGCGCGTGACGGCCCGCCCCCGATTCGAGAGGGCGCCACCGTCTTGCCGACCGGCCGGCACCGCGTGAGACCCACGATTCCGCACGTCCGGAGCCCCCAGGACCCGCCACGATGCTGCCTGCGCACGGCGGTGGCGGAGCGTGGGATGGTCCTGGGAACACGGCGGCGCGGGATGTCGTAGACATGATTGCTTCCTATAATCTCCCGGAGATCCGTTTCCTGTGGCGAGGCCGTCGAGGAGAATGACAATGCTGCGTGCATATCGCGTGTTTCTGGTGACCGGGCTGGTGGCGGCGTCCGCCGCGGCAGGCGCGGCCCAGGGCCGGACGTTCGAGCGGACCATGGAGTTCCAGCCCGGCAGTCGGCTCGCGCTCGAGGCCGACCGGGGGAGCGTGCGGCTGACCTCGTGGGATCGTGCCGAGGCGGAGATAGTCGCGCGCATCGAGCCGCCCGGGGGCGTCGACGACGGCTATGCGCAGCGGGCGGTCGCCGGCACCGCCGTCGAGGTGCGGGGGAATCGCCGCTCGGTGCGCATCCGAACCGACTACGGGGGTGTGCCGCGGTTGGGGCTGTTCGGCCGGCGGTTGCCCCGCGTGCACTACGAGATCCGCGTCCCGAGACAACTCGACCTGGACCTGCAGATCGACCGGGCCCCGACGACGATCGAGGGCGTCGAGGGACGACTGCTGCTCGACCTCGACCGGAGCGACCTCGACGCCCGCGACCTCGGGGGGGCGGTGGTGCTCGAGTTCGACCGGGGGACGCTTCAGGGGAGCGGCCTTGCCGGATCGCTCGCGATCGATCTCGACCGCGCCGGGGAGGTCGTGCTGGACGGCGTGCGGGGAGACCTGCAGCTCGACGCCGACCGCACGGACGTGACGCTGCGCGACCTCGCGATCGAGAACCACTCCCGCCTGGAGCTGGACCGGGGCAACCTCGACGTCGAGCTCGCCCCCGGTCTGGCGGTGACCCTCGATGTCGCCGGGACCCGCCGGTCCGGCCTGTCGATCGACCTCGGCGGCTGGGTGGAGCGGGTGGAATCCCGCGACGGCGGCTTTCAGGGGCACGTCAACGGGGGCGGTCCGGTGCTGCGGGTCGAGACCGACCGGGGCGGCGTGCGGGTGCGGCTGGGGGGCGGCGGACGCTAGTGGTCCGTCACTTCATAAATTTCTGATAAACGAACTTGGGTCGAACGACGTATTTCTTCTGCATAGGACTTTTGCGGTTCGAGGTGGGTGCCCCGAAGACCCTGTTTTTAGTCGTGGCGATGCGCTGGTCGCTTGCGCCGCAGGACAGGAGTTGCGGCGAAACTCCCAACGCCGCCGCAAGGTCGCGCCGGCCCGGAAGCGTCTACGGCTCCGCGGTTCGACGGCCGGATTCCCGGCCCGGAAAGCGTCTACGGCTCCGCCGTTCTACGGCCGGACTCCCGACCCGGAAAGCGTCGCCTTCGGTTCTGCTTGCCGCCCCCGTACCGGGCTGCGGCGCAGATTCCCGGGGCCCCGCGACAAGCCGGGGCGCGCCACCCGGCCGTCGCCGGCGTCGCGATAGCCCAACGCCTCGACCACCGGCCGGACGTCGTCGCGGGAACAGGACAGCCGCCGGCGCACCGGGTCGCCGGGGTCGAACGGGCCGTGCCGGGCGAGGCGCCGCAGCTCGCGCACGAGCCGTTCGAGGATGTCGGCGCGGACGGCGCGGGCGCCGGCGAGGGGGAAGCCGATGGCCGCGTAGAGGCCGGCCGGCCGATCCGGCCGCGCCGGCATCGACACCGCGGAGGCCGGCGGGGGCGCGGTCTCCGCCTCAGCTCCCCAGAACGCCGCCGCCAGCGCCGCCCGGCGCGCGACCAGGGCCGGCTTGAGCGCCGTCCCCAGATAGACCACGTGCAGCCCCAGGCAGATGCCCGCCTGTTCGAGGCGCCGGCGCTCGGCCGGGGTCAGCGCCTGAAGCTGCGCGCGCGCGTCGCGGGCGAGGACGGTGCCGAGGCCCTGCTCGAGTTGATAGACGACGCCGCGTCCCGCCGCCCCGAGATCCCCGAGCCGCTCGCTCCGCAACGGGGCGAGGACCTCGCCGGCGAGGTCGCGGCCGGCCGCGACGAGACGCCGCTCGACGCGTTGGCGGAGGCCGCGCGAGGAGGTCGCGCCGTCGGTCAGCAGCGCGTTCGGACGCAGGAGATCGGCGCCCCGCACCAGCCGGCCGACGATCTGTCCGGCGAATCGGATGCGCCCCGCCGGCTCGATCTCGATGCGTTCGTGAGGCGCATCGATGAGCTGCTCCAGCCAGCCCGCGGTCCGGGGGGACGGCGGGGACGGGGCGTCCACCAGACCGGCGAGGACCGCGAACGGACCGGCGTCGCGCAGCGCGCCGTCGTCGCGGGGGCGGACCGCCCGGGGCGCGTTGCGGCGCGGATCGACGAACCGGTCGACCAGCCGCTCGTGCAGGGCGTCGCTCAGCCGGTCCTCGATGGACCGCGTGCGCTCCTGCCAGTGAATGGGGTCGGCGACCCACGCGGCGCGGTGGGCGATGTACGTCCAGGTGCGGATGAACGCGAGCCGCATCAGCAGCTCGTCGACATCGCCTCCGGTCCGGTCGAGACGGCCGATGCGTTCGGCCATCCAGTCCGCGGAGAGCCGGCCGGACGATCCCGTCAGTTGGCGGAAGACGTCGCCGAGCAGCGCCGCGTGGTCCTCCAGCACGAGCTGCCGGTAGTCGGGAATCTGGCAGACGTCCCACAGCAGGCGGACGCCGGGCTCGGCCCGCGCGCGGTCGCGGACCGCGGGGTCGAGGGCCAGGCTGCGCAGGGCGTCGAGGTCGGCGCCGCGCGTCGCCAGCCGCAGCCCGCGCCGCGGCGGCCGCCGGTGGAGCGAGGCGACGAGGGCGTCGAGGCCGGCGAAGTCCAGCTCGCGGCTGCGCCACATCACGCTCCGGGCGGCGGGAAAGCGGTGGCTCTCGATGGCCCGGACCACCCGCGGGGCCAGGTCTTCGACCGGCGCGAGGACGCCGAACGTCCCGTCGTTCACGTGGCGGCCGGCGCGGCCTGCGATCTGCCCCAGCTCGACCAGATCGAGGTTCCGGCTGGTGCGGCCGTCGAACTTCGTCAGCTCGGCGAACGCGACGTGGTCGACGTCGAGGTTCAGTCCCATGCCGATGGCGTCGGTGGCCACGAGAAAGTCGACCTCGCCGCTCTGGTACAGGGCGACCTGGGCGTTGCGGGCGCGGGGGGACAGGGCGCCGAGGACCACCGCGGCGCCGCCGCGGCGCGCCCGCACCCGTTCCGCGAGGTCGTACACGCGCGCCATCGAGAACGCGACGACGGCGGTGCGCGGCGGCAGCGCGCCGACCTTCAGGCGGCCCCGGTGGCGCAGGGTCGACAGCCGGGTATGACTCCGGACGGTGACGTCCGGAACGAGCGCGGTCACCATGGGCCGGACGGTGCTCGAGCCCAGGAACCAAGTCTCGCGCCGGCCGCGGGCGTGCAGCAGCCGGTCGGTGAACACGTGCCCCCGCTCGGGGTGGCCGGCGAGCTGAATCTCGTCGACGGCGAGGAAGTCGACGGCCCGGTCGAGGGGCATCGCTTCCACGGTGCACACCCAGTAGCGCGGCGAGGCCGGCACCCGCTTTTCTTCGCCGGTCACCAGGGCCACCGCCTGCTCGCCGGCCCGCACGCTCAGGGTGTCGTAGACCTCGCGCGCGAGCAGCCGCAGGGGGAGCCCGATCATGCCGCTGTGATGCTCGAGCAGCCGCTCGACCGCGCGGTGGGTCTTTCCGGTGTTGGTCGGGCCGAGCAGGGCGACCAGCGGCGGACCGGACGGAGGCGGATGCGTAGGCACGGCGCTGCCGTTTCGTCGGGCTGCGGGACCCGCGGCCGGAGGGCCGGCCCACCGCCGAGTCTAGCACCGGTAGTCCGTGTTCCCCGATGAGGCGACAGCCACGGCATGGTTCGAGGAGTCGCAGTCGCGGTCGGGGCGACCGCCGGTGCTGCGGCCACTGCGGCGGCGCCGACACCAGCTCCGTGCCGAACCGCAAGCCCATGCCCTGCCGGCGCACGGACTGCCGAAGCTATTTCAACGTCCGCACCGGCACCGCCATCGCGCAGGTCCCGCTCCGGAAGGCCGGCATCAACGGCATGGAGTCGTTCTGGTCGATGCCGAAGCGGGCCTACGCCGGGACATTCCAGAGGCTGAACCCGAAGCACCTGAACCGCTACGTTCAGGAGTTCGCCGGCAAGCACAACGTGCGGAACCTGGACACGCTGGTTCAAATGTGGCTGGGGGATAGCATGTTTGATCCATTCTGGACGAAATTTGCTACACTAGCGAGTTTGATGCCGGCCCCATCCCCGAACCCTGCGTTGCCGCCGGCGGGCCTGCCCACAGCATGAGATTGCGTGTCGCCACCGGCCCGCGCACCTGGACGGTCACCGCCGCCGCGGGTCTCTTGGGGCTTCTGGTGTCGGCGGTTCCGGGGCTGGCGCAGCCGCCCGTCGCCGCCGTCGTCCCGTTCACCAACGTCAGCCGGCAGCCGGCCGACGACTGGATCGGGACCGGGATTGCCGAGACGGTGGCGTCCGACGTGCGGCGCGTGGGGATGGCGGTCGTGGGCCGGGGGGCGGGCGGCTCGTCCGGCACCGGCGGCGCGGCGGCGCCGGGCGCCTTGGCCGCTTGGCGCGACCGGGGCGTGAGCTGGTTCGTCGACGGCACGCTGCAGCGGGTCGGCGACCGCCTGCGCATCACCACGCGGGTGGTCGACGTGGCGACCGGCGCCGTCGCGTTCAACGCGAGGGTGGACGGGACGTGGCAGGACCTGTTCGAAACACAGGACCGGGTCGGCGCCGCCGTCGCCGACTGGCTGTCGTCCCGTGCGGTACGGCCGTCCCCGATGGCGCGGCTGTCCCCGGCGGCGCTGCCGGCCGGGGCATTCGTTCCGGCGGCCCGAGCGGGGCGGTCCCAGGCGGCGCCGCCTCCCGCCGGCGCGTCCGCGCTCGTCCCGGCGCCGCGGGCCGAACCGCCGCCGCGGGCGTTTCCTGCCGGCGGCCGGGCCGCGGGCGGCCCGGATACGGATCCCCTCGCCGGGAACGGGGCCGCGGGTTCAGGAAACGGGGTGACCGGCGTCCTGGCCCTGCCCGGGCCGGGCCGCGGGCGTGACCCGATGGCGGCCGACGCCCCGCCGCCGCGGCGGCCCGGCGGGGGCGGGTTCGCGCCCGCGCCGATCGGGCGGGCGACGGCGACGGTGGCGCGGACCTTCAACCCTCCCGACATCGACGGCCGGCTGGACGACTCGGCGTGGGAGACCGCGACGCACCTCACCGATTTCGTGCAGATCGCGCCGGTGGAGGGAGCGCCCGGCTCGGAAGCGACGGAAGTCTGGATGGCGTTCGACAGCGACCATCTCTATTTCGCGTTCCATGCCCACTACGCCGACCCCGGCATCATGCGGGTCAACCGCGCCGACCGCGAGGAAATCCGCGGCGACGACCGCATGTCGGTGCTGTTCGATCCGTTCCTCGACCAGCAGCGGGCCTATCAGTTCGAGGTCAACGGCTACGGCGTGCAGGCGGACTCGATCGTGAACGCCGACGGCAGCACCGGTTTCTCCCGCGGCAGCTCCAGCTCGTCGGCGAGACGCGGCGGGGGCGGCGGCTCGCGGGGGCGGAGCAGCAGCAGCGCCTCGGGGCAGTTCGGCATCCGGGGCGACCAGTCGTGGAACGCGCTCTTCGATACCGCCGGCCGGCTCGTCGACGACGGCTGGGTGGCGGAGATGCGGATTCCGTTCAAGAGCCTCCGCTACCCGTCGCGCGCGGCCGGGGTGGGCCACCGGTGGGGGTTCCAGATCACCCGCATCATCCGGGGCAAGTCGGAGGCGCAGTCGTGGTCGCCGATCTCCCGCGGGGTGGCGGGGCAGATCACCCAGTTCGGGCAGCTCGAGGGGCTGTCGGATCTGTCCGCAAGCCGGAACCTCGAGCTCCTGCCGGAGGTGACGGGGTTCCGATACGGGTCGCTCGACACCGCCGACGGGGTGTTCACCGACGGCGATCCGACCGGGGCGCTGGGGTTCGGCGTCAAGTACGGGATCACCCCCAACCTGACCGCGGACTTCACCGTCAACCCCGACTTCTCCCAGATCGAATCGGACCGCCCGCAGGTCGAGACCAACCAGCGGTTCGCGCTGTTCTACCCCGAGCAGCGGCCGTTCTTCCTCGAAGGGCAGGAGATCTTCCAGACCGCGACGCCGCTGACCTTGGTGCACACCCGCACCATCGTCGACCCCCGCTTCGGCGGCAAGCTGACCGGGAAGGTCGGCCAGGCCACCCTCGGGGCCCTGGTGGCCGACGACGCGGCGGGTTTCCCGCTGGATTCGGCCGGTGCGGCGGCCGGCGCGGCGGCTCACACGGTGATCGGCCGCGCCCGCTACGACCTCTACTCCGAGTCGTACGTCGGCGCGATCATGACCGCCCGCGAGTTCGGGCAGGACCACAACCGGGTGGCGGGCGTGGACGGCCGCTTCCGGCTCGGCCGGAACCACCGCGCGAACTTCCTGGCGATGGGGTCCGATACCGCGGACCGCGACCTCGGGGTCCTTTCGGGTCCGGCGTTCGAGGCGGACTTCTCGCGCGAAGGGCGCAACCTGAGCTACAGCGCCGCCTACAGCAGCATCGATTCCGGGTTCCGCACCCTGACCGGGTTCCTCCCCCGCGTCGACCTGCGCCAGGCCAGCGGCAACGTCGGCTATCGCTGGTGGCCCGAATCGTCGGTCCTCACGTGGGGGCCGTCGGTGACCTACCTGCGGCTCTACGACCACGCCGGGGTGCTGCAGGACGAGCAGATTCAGGGCTCGGCCAGCTTCTCGTTCAGGAACAACATCTCTTTCACGGGGATGGTGAACCGCGACCTCGAGCGGTATCAGGAGGTCGAGTTCCGGAAGACCGGGTACGGGTTCTTCAGCGGCATCAGCTCGCGGCTCGTGTCGCTGTTCGGGGGGTACAACTGGGGCCACGGGATTCTCTACGATCCGGACGACCCGTACCGGGGGCAGTCGATCTCCGGCAACGTCAACTTCCGCGTGCAACCGACGTCGCGGCTGCGCACCGAGCTCCGGACCGTGTTCAGCAGCTTCGTCAATCCCCTGAACGACGCGGAAGTGTTCGACGTGAAGATCTTCCGGGGGCGGACGACGTATCAATTCACCGACCGGTTGCTGCTGCGGCACATCCTGGAGCACAACACCTGGGACGTGACGCTCGGCAACAACCTCTTGATGACCTACCGCATCAACGCGGGCACCGTCCTGTTTCTGGGCTACGACGACCGCTTCCGGAGCGGGATGGAGATCGACAGCGCCATCTTCCCGATGATGGCGTTCCAGCGGACGAACCGGGCCTTCTTCGGCAAGGTCTCCTATCTGTTCCGCTACTGAGCCGGCCGGCGTCGGGCCGGGCGCCGCGCGGCGTGCGCGCGCGGGATCCCGGTCTTCGAGATGTAGATGACTGACCGCGTCCCCGACGTTCGCCTCACCTTCCGCGGTCTCACCGCGCGCCCGGTGCTGCTGCCCTTGGAGCGCCCGGTGGTCGCCCGCATCGCCACCATCACCGAGTGGCCGATCGTGCTCATCGATCTCGAGACCGAGGAGGGGGTCGTCGGCCGCAGCTACCTGGAGCCGTACATCCCGAAGGCGATGCGGTACGTGGTGTCGGCGCTGCAGGATCTGGGCGAGCTGCTGCGCGGCCGGCCCGTGGTTCCGGTGGACCTCTACACCGCCGCCCGGAAGTCGCTGCATTTCGTCGGCTACGAGGGCCTCTCGGCGATTGCCGTGTCCGGGGTGGACATGGCGGCGTGGGACGCGCTGGCCCGGGGGGCCGGCCGGCCGCTGTGCGAGCTGCTGGGCGGATCGGTCGCCCCGGTCCGCGCCTACAACAGCAACGGGCTGTGGCTGCACGAGTCCGCCGCGGTGGCCGAAGAGGCGCTGGCCCTGCGCGAGGAGGGCGGGTTCGAGGGGCTGAAGCTGCGCCTGGGGCGGACCCGGCTCGGCGACGACCTTGCCGCCCTCGAGGCGGTGCGGCGCGCGGTGGGCGGCGACATGCGCCTGATGGTGGACTTCAACCAGGGGCTGGACCAGGCCGAGGCGATCGAGCGCTGCCACGCGATAGACGGCCACGGCCTGACCTGGATCGAGGAGCCGGTGGTGTACGACGATCTGGACGGCTACCGCCGCCTCGCGGCGGAGCTCGACACCCCGATCCAGATCGGCGAGAACTTCTACGGTCCGCGCGCCCTCTACCGCGCCCTGCAGGCGCAGGCGTGCGACTACGTGATGCCCGACTTCATGCGCATCGGCGGGGTGACGGGCTGGCTGCGGGCGGCCGCCATCGCGGGGGCGGCGGGGGTGCCGGTGTCCACCCACCTGTACCCGGAGGTCGCGGCGCACGTGATGCGGGTGACGGAGACGGCTCACTGGCTCGAATGGCAGAACTGGGCCGATCCGATACTGCAGCAGCCCTACACGGTGACCGGCGGGCAGTTGCATATTCCCGACACTCCAGGGGTCGGGCTCGAATGGGACGAGGCGGCGGTGGCCGCCTACTCGGTGGCCTGACAGCCCGCGGTGAACCCCGCGTCGCGCCGAGAGCGGCGCGGCGCGCATCGCCGCTCGAATGCGACGGGGGGCTTCGCCACGGGCTGGAGCGGCGGGTTCGCACCGCGGAAGGTTGCGGCCGGAACCGCGGTGGAGACATACTGTTGGGTCGGGGCGACAGGCTGTCGGCCCGGATTCCCGTTTCTTGAAGGAGAGTCTGCGATGAGCGCCATGCGTCTTTTCGGAGTATTGGTCGGTTTCGGTCTCATGGCGCCGGCCGCCGTGAGCGCACAGTCGGCGCCCGCGGCAGACGCCGAGGTCACCTTCGCCCGCGACGTCGCGCCGATTCTCCAGCGGAGCTGCCAGCAGTGCCATCGCCCGGCCTCGGTGGCCCCGATGTCGCTGCTCACCTACGCCGAGGTGCGCCCCTACGCGCGGGCCATCAAGACCCGCACCGGCCTGCGCAACAAGCGCGGGGCCATGCCGCCGTGGTTCCTCGAGCGCGACCTCGGGATTCAGCACTACAAGAACGATCCGTCGCTGAGCGAGGAGGAGATCGAGCTGATCGCCCGGTGGGTCGACAACGGCGCGCCCCTCGGCGACCCCGCGGATCTGCCGCCCCCCCTCGATTTCGGTGACGAGAGCGAATGGTCGATCGGGGAGCCGGATCTCATCCTGGAGACGCCGGTCGTCACCGTGCCGGCCGCCGCCCCCGACAAGTGGACCAACCTCGGCACCATTCCCACCGGGCTCACCGAGGACCGCTACGTCGCCGCGGTCGAGGTGAAGGAGTTCAACGATATTCCGCCGAGCGGCGCCGGCGACACGGTGGGCGGGCGCTACGTGTTCCACCATATGACCTACGGTTCGGTGGTCCCCGACGGGGCGGACCCCGGCGACGCGACGCGGTTCCCGGTCCACGAGGTCGGGCGGAACGCCGACATCTTCCCGGACAACGCGGGCCGGCTGCTCAAGGCGGGCTCGTCCCTCGAGCTGGAGACGGCGCACCTGCACGCCAACGGCCGCGAGACCAACGCGCACTTGAAGTTCGCGTTCAAGCTGCATCCGAAGGGCTACGAGCCGGAGATCCGGCACGCGCGGACGCTGGTCGGCAACGGCGTCGACATCGACATCAAGCCGAACCAGACCTCGCAGGAGCTGCATGCCTACCGGGTGCTCGACGAGCACACCCGGATCGTCTCGTTCGAGCCGCACCAGCACGCGCCGGGCACGCGCATGTGCCTGGAGGCGATCTGGGGGCACAACATCGAGACCCTGGCCTGCGTCGGCTACGACCACAACTGGGTCAAGCAGTACATCTTCGACGACGACCACGCTCCGCTGCTGCCGAAGGGGACGATCGTGCACATCATCGGCTGGCTGGATACGACGGTAGCCAACCGCAACGTGGCCGACCCGCGGAACTGGTCGGGCGGCGGGCGCCGGTCGGTGGCCAACATGTTCATCGACCTCGGCGAGGCCCTCGAGCTGACCGACGAGCAGTTCGAGCGCGAGATGGCGGAGCGCCGCGGGCGCCTGGGCCTTCAGCTCGGGGATCACGTCATCGGCTGCCCCCTGTGCATGGCGGACTTTTCGTCGCAGCAGAGGGTCGAGGAGGTCAACGACCAGCCATGATCTTGACCGGGAACCGATTCGTCCGGCCGGGTGCGGTCGTCCTGCTGCTCGCCCTGGCGGCGGCGGCGGGCGCCCAGACCCGTTACACCTACTCCCGGGGGCAGAGTGTGTCCCCGGCGTTCGAGGGGTGGTGGCAGAACGATGACGGCACTTACGCGTTGTTCTTCGGCTACATGAACTCCAACTGGGAAGAGGAACTCGACGTGCCGGTCGGACCGGACAACCACATCGAGCCGGGGGGGCCGGACCGCGGCCAGCCCACCCACTTCTATCCCCGGCGCAACATGTTTCTCTTCACGGTCGAGGTGCCGGCCGACTTCGGCGACCGCGAGGTGGTCTGGACCCTGACCACGAACGGCCGGACCGAGCGCGCGTACGGCTCGCTGGCCACCGATTACCTGCTCGACCCGCAGACTATCGCGACGGAGATGGGCGCGAATTTCGGCCGCATCCGCGACGAGTGGCGGGAGAACGAGCCGCCCGAGCTGACCCTCGGGGTGGATCAACCGCGGCGCGTGCGGTCGGGGGAGCCCCTGACGCTGGTGGCGTTCACCCGCGACGACGGGATACCGTCGGGCCGCTACCAGCCGCCGGCGGTCGAGCCCGGCCGGCCGCATCCCGCCTACCGGCCCCCGCAGCAGATCGTGCCGGGCAATCCGCCCGGGCTGCGGTTTTCGTGGATCGTCTACCGGGGCGACGCGTCGAAAGTGCGCTTCAGCCCCCGCCAACTGAAGTCCTGGCAGGACACCCGGGTGTACTCGTACTCGCCGTGGTCGCCGCCCTACATCCTGCCCGAGGTGCCCCCGGACGGGCGGTGGGAGGTGCAGGCGACGTTCGACGAGCCCGGGACCTACGTCCTGCGAGCCATCGCCGGGGACGGGGCGTTGTCCGCAAACGAGAACGTGACGATTACCGTCACCCCCTGACCGGAGTGACGGCAACCGGATGGCCGGCAACGCTCTGAGAAGTGACGCCGCGTTCGCGGCGCGGTCGGCTCGGCGCCGTTCCGGGCGGGGCGGAAGCGGCCGTATGGGCCGTATCGAATGCGGCGGAAGAGGAGACTGACGACGATGACGAAGTGGAAGAGCGCGCGGGCAGGCGCAATGCTGACGGTGTTCCTGCTGGCCGCCGGCTCGGCGGCGGCGCAGACCGAAGTGCCGCGCGCATTCGACGGGAATCCCGATCTGAACGGGGTCTGGCAGGCCATCGGGACGGCGCACTGGGACATCGAGGACCATCCGGCGGCCGCGGGACCGCCGGACATGGGCGCCATCGGGGCGATTCCGCCCGGCCAGGGCGTGGTCGTGGGGGGCGGGATCCCCTATCGCGCCGACGCGCTCGCGCAGAAGCAACAGAACTTCGAGAACCGGTGGACCGACGACCCCGAGCTGAAGTGCTTCATGCCGGGGGTGCCGCGGGCCACGTATCTGCCGTACCCGTTCCGGATCCTTCAGGGCGACCGGAAGATCATGTTCATCTACGGGTTCGCCGAGGCGAACCGCACCGTGCACATGGACAAGGAGAACCCCGAGCCGCCCCCCCTCGACACCTGGATGGGGCGCTCGCACGGACGCTGGGAGGGCGACACCCTCGTTGTCGACGCCCAGGGTTTCAACGGCGAGGCGTGGTTCGATCGCGCCGGCAACTACGCCGGCAGCGGTCTGCGGGTCGTCGAGCGCTACACGCCGATGGGGCCGAACGCAATTCTGTACGAAGCGACCATCGAGGACCCCGCCGTCTTCACCCGTCCGTGGACCATCGAGATGCCCCTCTACCGGCGCCTCGAAGCGAACGCGCGGGTGTTGGAGTACAAGTGCGTCGAGTTCTCGGAGGATCTGATTTACGGGCATCTGCGCAGGGTGCCCACCCGCTGACCCGTCGGGACGTCCGACGGAAGTTGAAGCTTGAAGAGAGGCATCGCACGATGAACCGGACCAGAAACATCTTGTTACCGTCCATCGCCGCCGCCGCGGCGATGCTGCTGCCCGCCCCGGCCCCCGCGGCCGACTACCACCACGTGCACCTGACGACGTCGAACGCCACCGAGGCGATCGGCTGGTACTCGCGGTACCTGGATTGCGAGCCGCTCGCCGACCGCGACGACGGGGTCGAGTGCGGGGGCGCGCAGGTGGTCTTCGACTCGCGCCCGACCCTCGGCAGCAGCCAGCGGACGGGCATCGACCACATCTCGTTCTCGTACCCCGATCTGACCGCGAAGATGGGCGAGCTCGAAGCGGTCGGCGTGCGCGGCTCCGGAGTGCGGCTGCAGCGTTTCCAGGACGGGTCGACCCTGCGCGACGTGCCGGGGCTGTTCAAGCACGGCTTCATCTTCGACCCCTGGGGCACCCGCATCGAGCTGGTCGAGGACAGCGCCACCCTCGGGTTCCACCACATCCATCTGAGCGCGGCCGACCCCGCCGCCACCCTCGCCTGGTATCAGGAGCGGTTCGGGGGCGAGAGCGCGCGGCTGCGCGGCCGCATCGACGGCCTGCGCCTCGGCGACGTCTGGCTGCTCGCGATGCAGGCCGACGGCGAGCCCGCGGCGACGGCGGGCCGGTCCATCGACCACATCGCGTTCGCGGTGCCGGAGATGGACGCGGCGGCCGGCGACCTTCGGTCGAGCGGGGTCGCGTTCCTGTCCGAGCCGGCGGTGCCCGACGGCGGCCGCACCGGCGCCCGGCGGGCGTTCGTCGGCGGCCCCGACAACGTCAGCCTCGCCCTCGTCGAGGAAGGGTTCGCGGGGGTCGACGCCGAATTCGATGCGCCGGTCGACATCACCACCGAGCTGCAGCCGTACACCGTGCCCCGCACGCCGTGGGGCGCGCCGGACTTCCAGGGGGTGTGGACCGGCGACGCGGCGCACGGCATTCCCCTCCAACGGCCGGAGGATCTGGCCGAGGTCGAGGTGCTGACGTCCGAGCAGGCGGCGGCGCGGCGCGAGCGCGGGACCCTCGGCAGCATCTGGGGCTACGAGTCCGAGTGGCGCGACACCACCCTCGGCTATGTGAGGTCCGCGCCCTCGCGGCAGGTGGCGATGGTCGTCGATCCGCCCGACGGCCGCCTGCCCGCCCGCACCCCCGAGGGCGAGCGTCTGCTCGCGGCGGCGCGGGCCGCCCGCCGGCCGATCGCCGAGGGCCCCGAGGACCTCAGCTCGTGGGTGCGGTGCATCACCCGCAGCCTCGTTCCGACCCCGGGGGTCTACAACAACGGGCTCCAGATCGTGCAGGGGCCGAACCACGTCGCGCTGCAGCGGGAGATGATTCACGAGACCCGCGTCGTCCCCACCGACGACAGCCCCCACGTCGGCGACGCCATCACCTCCTGGCTGGGCGACGCCCGGGGGCGCTGGGAGGGCGACACGCTGGTCGTCGAGATTCGCAACTTCAACGGCCGGGCGCCGTATCAGGGGTCGAGCGACGCGCTGACCCTGACCGAGCGGTACACGCGCACCGGTCCCGATACGCTGGAGTATCGGTTCACGATCGATGACCCGAAGGTCTGGACCCGGCCGTGGACGGGGATGTTCACCTTCGTCCGGGATGAAACGCAGTACGAGCTCGTCGAGTACGCGTGCCACGAGGGCAACTACGGGATGACCAACATCCTGAGCGGCGCGCGCGCGCGCGATGCCGAGGAGTCGGGCGCCGGGCGGTAGGCCGGGCGCATCGGTAGATCGGGCGCGATCGATGGATCGTGGTATCGAGGGGGCAAGTCTGGCGGCACATTCCAGGAGTGAGGTAGGGGCAATGCGAAAGAACGTCATCATGTTGGCGGGGGTGGTCGGGATCGGCCTGCTTGCGGCCACCGCCCAGGTCGTCGCGCATCACGCGTTCGCGGCGGAGTTCGATGCCAACCGGCCGGTCCGGCTGCAGGGCAAGATCACCCGGATGGAGTGGATCAACCCGCACTCGTGGATGCACCTCGAGGTGACCAACGAGGACGGCACGGTCGACAACTGGATGATCGAGGCGGGTCCCCCGGGAGCGCTGGTGCGCCGCGGGTGGTCGAAGAGCTCGGTGATGCCCGGGACCGAGGTGATGGTGGAGGGTTATCAGGCCATCGACGGCGCCCTGCGGGCCAACGGCCGTGACGTGACGTTCCCCGACGGCCGCCGGCTGTTCGCGGGATCGTCGGGCACCGGCGCCCCGCTCGACGGCCGCGACCCGACCGAGCAGCGCCGGTAGTCGCGGCCTCCCGCGGCCGGCGTCCACGGCTGGAGACGGCGGGAACCCGGACCGCGGCGGTCCGGCGGGCGGGGCGGTGCCCGCCCGCCGGCCCCGCCCGCCGGCATCCGGCCGGGGTCCCCGGCCGCCGCGAGACGCTTTCGTTGCGCCTCGTGCTCCACGCCGCGGTTCTGGCCGTGGCGGCGGTCACCTGCGCGCATCCCCAGCCCGCCCCCGACCTCTTTGGCCGACCTCGGTCCTCGAGAAGATCGGCGCGCAGGTCGCGGAGCGGCCGGGGCAACCGTTCCCCGCCTGCTTCCCGATGTTGCTGACGCATGCGCCGTTCGAGCCGACGCCGGCGGGGCATGTAGCGGCGCCGGCTACGCCCAGGAGCACCCACGCTGACTTCGCGTGACGGCTCGCCCCGATTCGAGGGGTCGCCACCGTCTTGCCGATCGGCCGGCGCCGCGTGAGACCCACGATTCCGCCCGTCCGGAGCCCCAGGACCCGCCACGATTCCGCCTGCGCACGGCGGTGCCGGAGCGTGGGATGGTCCTGCGGCTACGCCCAGGGCCGCGCGCACTTCGCCGACATATATGTTGTCGTCGACCGACTTGTCCAGATTGACGCACTTTACGGGCGACTGTTGACCGGGGGGATCGGCGTCCCCCGATCATGACGGTTCGGGCATGGGCAACCGACGAGCAACGCCGTCAGGCGGGATGCATTGCCCGCTCGAATGCAGCGGGGGATTTTCGCCACGGGCTGCTGGGGGCATCGGTGGATGTGGGCAGATCCGCGGTAGAGACGGGGCGAGGCGCCTCGGCGGCGAAGTTCGGGTCGACGCACGGGAAGCAGCACTGGTCGAGCACGCTCGCGGAGGGGCGAGGCGCCTCGGCGGCGAAGTTCGGGGCGACGGTTCCGCGGGGGCGCCCGGGTTCCATGGAGCGATACGTTGATGGTTGATGAGCCCGGTGTCAGCGTTCGGAGTACCGGGTCAGATGATCGACGAGGAGCGAGGACATCGCGTCGGGCGCGAGGTCGGGAATCCAGTGGCTGACGCCCTCCAGGACCTCGAAGCGGTACGGTCCGGCGACGTACTCCTCGGTCAGCAGCGCCCCGTCGATGCACAGCGCGGTGTCGCCGTCGCTCCAAGTGAACATCGTCGGCACCTCGACGGGGCCGAAGGCGGGGCCCTGCAGGTTGCGATCGGCGACGTTTGCGCGGTACCAGTTCAGGGCGGCGGCGAGCGCCGGCTTCGATCCGAGCACGCGCAAGTACTCGTCGACCGCCTCGGTGTCGATGCCGGCGAAGATGCCGCGGAGCAGCGCGTGATCGTTGGCGAGGAAGGCGTCTTCCGAGTCGGGCTGCACGAACAGGTCGAAGTAGGCCGACGCCGCGACCTGACACGACTCGGGGTTGCCGAGGACTCGGGCGAACGCGTCGGGGTGGGGCACCGACACCGGGTTCGCGGTGATGACGCGGTCCCGCGCCGAGATCGCCACCCCCCACGCCACGGCCGCTCCCCAGTCGTGGCCGACGACGTGGAACCGCTCGGCCCCCATGGTGTCGGCGAGACCGATGACGTCCGCGATGAGCAGCGGCAGCGCGTAGTCCTCGACCCGCGCCGGACGCGCCCCGGGCGAGTAGCCGCGCTGGTCGGGCGCCACCGCGCGGAACCCCGCCTCGCCGAGGGCGCGGAGCTGGTGCCGCCATTCGTAGGACGTCTGGGGGAACCCGTGGAGGAGGATCACCACCTCGCCGTCGTCGGGGCCGGCCGTCAGCACGTCGAACGTGAAGTCGCCGACATCGATCTGCGTCGGGGTGAGCCCGTCGCCGGCCTGACTCGCACCGCCGCCGGCGACCGGTCCGCCGCGCGCAGCGGTCTGCGCAGATAGGTCCTGCGGCTCGCCGGTGGCGACGAGCGCCGACACCAAGAGGCCCGCCGCCATCAATCGCATGGATTCCTGCGTCATTTCTCGCTTCCCGCCGCCGGCGCCCATACGGCCGCCGGCGGACCTCGCGTCCGGCACGGGCCCGTCGTCCACCCCGGAGACACGGCCTGCGCCCGGCCCTGGGGCCCCGGGGCGTTCGCCACCGCGCCGGCTCGTGCAGCCGTTGCGCGCTGCGCCGGCCCCGGGGCCGGCCCCCAAGGGCCCGGGGCGTTCGTCACGGGCTCCTGAGCATACCCGTCGACGAACCCCATCGGCGGGAGACCATCCAACCCGGTTGGCACCCGTTCACCGTGCGCGGCGAAGCCGGGCTGTGGGTCAGTATACGTGGACAAGCAGCCACTGATGATTCACGGCCGCGGCTCTGGTTCTTGCCGGCGGCGGCCGTGGCCGCCTCGTTCTTCCCGGCGCGCCGGGCGGCACCGGCCGATCCCAGGCGCTGCCGGCGGCGTAGGCTCGTGTCAGGTCAGGCTTCCACGAGCGGCGCCAGATCGGTGAGCGCCGACACCACGTGATGCGCCTCGAAGCCGAGCTCCTCGGGGGGCTCGGCTTCGAGGCGCTGAATCCAGAACGTGGTCAGCCCGGCCGAGGCGGCGCCGGCCACGTCCCACGCGTTGGACGACACGAATCCCAACGCGGACCGGTCGACCCCGAGCCGCTCCGGGCCCAGGTTGTAGACGCGGGGGCTGACCTTGAAGATCTTGACCTCTTCGACGCTGATGATGTCGTCGAGCAGGGTGCCGATGCCGGCGCTCCGCGCCGCCGCCTCGAGCATCCGCGGCTCGCCGTTCGAGAGGATCGCGAGCTTCAAGCCGCGGGCCTTCAGCGCCTCGAGCCCCGGTCTCACGTCCGGGAACGCGACGAGCGTGAGGTACGCCTCCATCAGCCGGTCCTGCCGCGCCGGGGTCAGATCCAGCCCGAGGCCCGCCGCCGCGTTGACGAGGGCGTCACCCGTGACCAGCCAGAAGTCCCGGTGCCGGCCCATGAGACTGCGCAGCAGGCTGTACTGCAACTGCTTGGCGCGCCAGCGCTGCGCGAGCGCGTCGCCGTTTCCGGGGAACAGCTCCTCGCAGAGCGCGGTCACCGAGAAGACGTCGAACAGGGTGCCGTAGGCGTCGAACGCGAACGCCTCGATCCCCTCCGCGCGTGCCTGCACACGGCCGGCCGGGGCGGCCTGATGCCGCCGCGGGTCCAGAAAGTCGAACGCGGCCGGCTCGGTCGCGGGGCGGCCGGGCCCCCGGATCGTCGCCGACGCCGCCGCGGGCCCCGCGCCGGCCACCGGCAGGGCGCCCGCGGCTGCGCCCACCGTCTTGACGAACGTTCTGCGGCTGGTGTCCATGCCGTGCCTTCCTGGGGCACCTGTGCGGAGGCGCGATCTCGCCGCCGGCTCCTCGAAGGAGCCCAAGCATACTTCGGGGCGCGGTCGGATGGAAAGCCGGTGTGCCGGCCGCCCAGGGGCATCCCACGCTGACGGCGCGTGACGGCTCGCCCCCGATTCGAGGGGTCGCCACCGTCTTGCCGACCGGCCGGTGCCGCGTGAGACCCGCGATTCCGCACGTCCCGAGCCCCAGGACCCACCGCGATTCTGCCTGCGCACGGCGGTGGCGGAGCGTGGGATGGTCCTGCCGGCCGCCCTCCCCGGCCAGGGGAGGCGGCCCGAGCCGGGCGGGTCGCCGCAGCCGCAGTTGTCGGACATCGACCGGACATGGACCCCGGGCCGGCAGTTGGCGTCACGCCGGGCGGCCGTGGCGGGCGCGGTGCCCACCGCGGCGTCAGAGCAGCGCCACGATCGCGGCTGCGAACGCCCGCAGGTCGTCGAGGTTCCGCCCGATCAGCGCGTGCACCTGGCGATCGACGGTCCAATAGACGTGGACCAGGAGATTGCGGAACCGGGCCATGCGCTGCAGGCGCTACGAGCGGTGCCGGCTCGGCGAGCGCCGCTGCCGGGCGCCCGACGCGATCTACCCTATTAACCCTATCCCAGCGCCAGCGCGTCGAGCCGGCCGGTGCTGTTGCCGACCCGGTCCATCGGGGTGCCGAGGGCGTCCATGACGGCGACGAGCAGATTGGCCATCGGCGTGTCCTTCGAATAGGTCACGTGCCGGCCGCCGCGCAGGCCGCCGCCCGCGCCGCCCACGAGCATGACCGGCAGGTCGACCGGCGCGTGCGCGTTCGAGTTCGACATGCCCGCGCCGTAGAGCAGCAGAGTGTGGTCGAGCAGCGAACCGTCGCCGTCGGGGGTCGATCTCAGCCGGTCGACGAACTCGGCGAAGAGCGACACGTGGTAGGTGTTGATCTTCGACATGGTGGCGATCTTCGCCGGGTCGTCGAGGTGGTGCGACAGCGGGTGGTGGGCGTCGGGAATCCCGATCTCGGGATAGGTGCGCCCGCTGATCTCGCGGCCGACCATGAAGCTGGCCACCCGCGTGAGGTCGGTCTGCCAGGCGAGGAGCTGCAGGTCGAACATCAGCCGCATGTGCGCCTCGAAGGTCGCGGGCACTCCGGCCGGCTGCCGCACCAGGGGCAGGGCGCGGGTGCTCTGCTCCTCCGCCTTCTGAATCCGCCGCTCGACGTCGCGGACCGCGTCGAGGTACTGCGCGAGCTTGTGGCGGTCGCCGGGGCCGAGCCCCCGCTCGAGTTCGCCGGCCTTCTCCGTCACCGAGTCGAGAATGCTGCGGTCCTCGTCGAGCCGGGTCCGCCGGACCGCGGGGTCGGTGCTGCCGCTGTCGCCGAAGAGGCGCTCGAAGACGGCCCGGGGGTCGTTCTCCATGGGCAGCGGCGTGGTCGGGGTGCGCCACGAGATGGTGTTCGTGTAGGCGCAACTGAATCCGGCGTCGCACGAGCCGGCGAAGTCGCGGCCGTCGAGGGCCAGTTCGAGCGACGAGAGCTGCGTCTGCCGGCCGAGCTGCCGGCCGAGGAGCTGATCGATAGACGTGCCCGACTCGATCTCGGCCCCGTCGGTCTTCCGGCCGGGCACCCCGGTGAGGAACTTGGTCGAAGCGCCGGCGTGGGCGCCCCCGCCGGGTCCGGGGTTGAGGCCGGTCAGCACCAGCGTGCGGTCGCGGTGCGGGGCCATCGGCTGCAGAATCGGCGAGAACGCGAAGTCGCGGCCTTCGCCGGCCGGCGTCCAGTGCTCCATCGCCATGCCGTTCGGCACGTACACCACCCCGAACCGGCGCATGCCGCGCGCCGCCGTGTTGCGCACGGCGGAGAGGGCGGGCACCATCCCGTCCAGCAGCGGCAGGGCCAGTGCAGTCCCGAGACCGCGGAGGACCGTGCGCCGGGGAATCGCTTTCCTGGTGATCATCATGACCCTGTGCTCCGCATCTGAAACGGGGGGCTCTCGACGATGCCGAGGACGATCGCCGACCAGCGGTAGCCGTCGCCGGCCGCGTCCCGGGCGATCCGCCGGATCGTCGGGTAGTCGTAGTGCTCGATGCCGCGCCCGAGCGCATACGCGAGCAGCTTCCCGGTGACGGTCCGCACCAGCGGCTCGGGGTCGTTCACGAGCAGCGCCCGCAGCCCCGCGAGGCCCTCGAACACGTCGCCGGTGGGCATCGCGCCGCTCGCGTCGATGGCCTCGTGCCCGTCCGTCGTCCGCCACCGGCCGATGGCGTCGAAGTTCTCGAGGGCGAAGCCGAGGGGGTCCATCGGCGCGTGGCAGCCCGCGCACGCCGGGCTCTCGCGGTGCATCTCCATCAGCTCGCGCACGGAAGCGGGGGCGTCGCCCCGGCCGCGCTCGGGGAACGACGGCACGTCCGGCGGAGGCGGGGGCGGGGGCGTGCCGAGCAGGTTCTCGAGCACCCACTTGCCCCGCAGGACCGGCGAGGTCCGGTTCGGATACGACGTTACGGTGAGCAGCCCGCCGTGTCCGAGCAGGCCGCCCCGCCGGCGGTCGAGGGTCACCCGGCGGAACCGGTTGCCGTAGACGCCGGGGATGCCGTAGTGGGCGGCGAGACGCTCGTTGACGAACGTGTAGTCGGCGTCGAGCAGGTCGACGAGGCTGCGGTCCTCCCGTATGACGTGCGCGACGAACAGCTCCGACTCGCGCCGGAACGCGGCCCGCAGGTTCTCGTCGAAGGTCGGGAAGAGGTTGGGGTCGGGGGTGACGGCCGGGATGTTGCGCAGGAGCAGCCACTGCCCGGCGAAGTTCTCGACGAGGGCCGATGACCGCGGATCGGCCAGCATGCGCCGGACGTGCCCGTCGAGCACCCCGGGGTCGCGCAGCTCGCCCCGGACCGCGGCGTCGAGCAACGCCTCGTCGGGAATGCTGCTCCACAGGAAGAACGACAGCCGCGACGCGAGGGTGAGGTCGCTCACCGGATAGGGGGCGCCCGGGGCCGCGTCGACGGGGTCGCGCTCGACGCGGAACAGGAACTCGGGGTCGGTGAGCAGGCGCTGCAGGGCGAGCTGAACGCCCGCCTCGAAGCCGTCCGTCGCCCGCCGCCGCTCGTAGAACCCGAAGAGCGGGTCGACGTCGCGGTCGGTCACCGGGCGGCGGTAGGCGCGCCGGGCCAGCCGTCCCAGGATCTCGCGCGCGCACGCCTCGGCCGCGTCTCCCCGGTCGGGATGGCACGTGAAGACGGCGCGGCGGCTCGCGGTGTCGCCGGGGCCGTCCACCGCGTAGGGCCCGCCGATCTCCACGCTGTCGACCGCCGCGTTCCCCTGCCAGCGCTCGTTGATGGCGAGGGGGAAGCCGGTCTGGCGGGGCTGCAGGACGCCTTCGGTCTCCCAGAGCTTGCGTTCGAACGACACGCCGACGACCCGCTCGCCGGCCTCGGCGTCGAACCGCGCCTGGAGGTCCTCGTCGGCCCCGAGCACGTAGGTCTCCCAGTCGGGATGCCCGAAGAGCGGCGTGTTTCCCGCGAAGCTGGCGGGGGCGGCGGTGGCGTGGGGGGGCGCGCCGCCTCCGACCGTGAACCGGGCGACGAGCCCGCCGTCCACCCGCACGTCCAGGTGCTGGGGGGTGCCGAGGCCGCGGATGTAGTCGGTATAGGTGCGCTGCAGGCGCAGCCGGACGGAATACTCGCCGTCCACCGGGAAGCGGTGGCGTATCGCGATGCCCCCGCGCGACCCGAACGGGAGGTCCTCGCTGAGCCGGTCGTCCTGATACAGCAGCAGCGGGATGCGGTGGGTGTCGACGCTCGGCACCGGCGGCGCAAGCCCCACCGCGAGGCGGCTGATCCTGCGCGCCGCCGACAGATAGCGCTCGAGGAGGGCCGGCGAGACCGACAGCACCGCCGCCATGTTGTCGAAACCGTGCTCGTCGGCGTCGTCGGCGGGCAGGAGGGCCGACACGTCGACCTCGACCTCGAGCAGGTCGCGCACCGCGTTTCGGTACTCGGCCCGGTTCAGGCGGTGGAACGTCTCGGTGCGGCCCACCCCCGGATCGGCGGCGGCGGCCCGGTCGAGCGCCGTTTCGAGATAAGAGACGAGGGCCTGCGCGTCGCCGCGGTCGGGCCGGGGCCGCCCGGGGGGCGGCATTGCGCCGACCCGCAGTTTGCGGATCACGTGTTCCCAGATGGCCGAATCGCCCGCGGCGTCGACCAGGTCCGCCGTATCGAGCGCGAGGCCGGCCGTGCGCAGCCGCGCGTTGTGGCAGACGACGCAGTAGCGATCGAGCATCGCCCGGTGCGTCGAGGCGCCGGCGGCCGCCTGGGCCCCCGCGGCGTCGCCGGTGCCCGCCGACAGCAACAAGGCGAGGGCGGCCGTGGCCGCCGCTCTCCGGGTCCGCGCGGAAGGAGTTGCCCTCATCCCGTTCTTTTCCAAACGCTCCGCTGCGCGCGCCGTCCAACCGCGTGAGCCGGCGGTCTTCCACTCGGCGCCGGCGTGCCCTGCCCGCGGTGCTGCGCAGGTTCCGCCTCGGTGTGGCGGATCACCTGCCGTCTTCAATAATGTCGTACAGCCCGATGAGGCGGAACTCTCGAGCGGGCCGAGTATCGATCCCCCGATCCCCGCCTCCGGCCGGAGGTCGGGCTCAGGCGCGTTGCCATCGCCGCCGCTCCGGGATCAGGTGCATGGTCCCCGATGACTCCTGCGTTGTCAACGGTCTGGTCCGGTGCGCGAGCGCGGTCGCCTGGCGCCGGCGGGACGTGGGTGCGCGCCAAGAAAGTGGCGCCGCCGCTGGAAGTATCCGGGGTGGCCGGCCCCCGAGGCATCCCGTGGCGCCAAAGCGCCAACAGGACCGTTCGGGAGGGTCTCGATGCCGAGAACCGCACGGCAATCGCCAACCTGACAGTGCCGGCAGGACCATCCCACGCTTCGCCACCGCCGTGCGCAGGCGGAATCGTGGGGGGGCCTGGGCTCCGGACGTGCTCTCACGCGGCGCCGGCCGGTCGGCAAGACCCCTCGAATCGGGGATGAGCCGTCACGCGCAGTCGGCGTGGGATGCCTCTGCAGCGCCGGGGGCAGTCGTTTTCTCAACCGTCATGATTGGGGACGCCGATCACCCCAACGCCACGAAACGTCGGGGACGTGTTCACAGGAAGTCTGACGGCCCCCGCGGGACGTTGTCAACGGGCGGGGGCCGCGATAGCATGGCTTTATGGAGGCAAGCACGGTTTCGGTCCCGCGGGTCGGTCGAAGGCGGCGGGGATTACGCCGCGGGTTCCTCGTCGGTCTGGTCCTGGCGCTGGCCGGGGCGGCCCCGGCCGGCGGCCAGACCGGGGCGAGCCCCATCGCCGACGCCGCCCGGCGGCAGGACGGGGAGGCGCTGCGGGCGTTGCTGCGCGACGGGGTCGGCGTGGACCGCCCGCAGGGCGACGGCGCCACCGCTTTGCACTGGGCCGCGTACCGGGACGACCTGGAGACGGTGCGCCTGCTCATCGCCGCCGGCGCCGCCGTCGACCCCGCGAACGCGCTGGGGGTCACGCCGCTGTGGCTGGCCGCCAACAACGCCAGTCCGGCGGTGGTCGAGGCGCTGCTCGCGGCCGGGGCCGACGCGAACGCGGCCCTCCCGTCCGGCGAGACGCCGCTGATGACGGCGTCCCGGACCGGCAGCGCCGGCGTGGTGCGCGCCCTGCTCGCCCACCGCGCCGACCCCCACGCGCGGGAGCACGCGCACAAGCAGACCGCGCTGATGTGGGCGGCGGCCCAGGGGCATCCCGAGGTCGTGCGGCTCCTGCTGGCGTCCGGGGCCCGGGTGGACGACCGGTCGAAGGTCTATCCCCAGGTCGTGAGCTCGTCCGGCAACGCCGACCGCAGCGGGGTCTTCGAAGTGATGCAGGGCGGCTACACGCCGCTGCTGTTCGCGGCGCGGCGGGGCGACGCCGCCGCGGCCCGGCTCCTCGTCGCGGCCGGGGCGGATGTGGACGCCGCCGCCGCGGGCGGCACGAGCCCGCTGGTGGTCGCCGCCCACAGCGGCCACGGCGCCCTCGCCGCCTTCCTCCTCGACGCCGGCGCCGACCCCGGCGCGGCCGGCGCCGGCTACGCCGCCCTGCACGCGGCGGTGCTGCGCGGCGACCCCCATCTCGCCGGCGCCCTCCTCGCCCGCGGCGCCGACCCCGACGCGGTCCTGGAGCGCGGCACCCCCGCCCGCCGGGTCAGCGCCGACTGGCGGTTGCCCCACAGCATGATCGGAGCCACGCCGTTCTGGGTCGCGGCCCGGTTCCGTGAGCCGGCGATCCTGCGCCTCCTCGCCGACCACGGCGCCGATCCGTCGCACCAGGTCGGCGGCGAGACCGCGCTCATGGCCGCGATTCGGGGAGGCTCGACGCGGGGACGCTTCGGCGTCCCGCCTCCGGACGCCGCGGCCGAGGCCCGCCGCACCCTCGAGTCGGTGACCGCCGCCCTCGACGCCGGCGCCGACGTCGATGCCCGGAACGAGAACGGCGACACCGTCCTGCACCTCGCCGCGTCGCGGGGACTCGACGACGTGGTCGCGCTCCTCGTCGAGCGGGGCGCGGCGATCGACGCCCGGAACAAGAACGGCCAGACCCCGCTGAGCCTGGCCGGCGGCGGCGTCGCGGTGCTGCTCGTCGAGCTCGGGGCGGCCGACCCGGGGGGCGGGGCCGGGGCCGTCGTCACGGCTCGGTAGCTTCTGCGGCGTGGCAGCCGTGGTGGAACCGAGGGCGGCGGGGCGCCGCCTGACTAAGGGTCCGCGCAAGAACAACTTCCTTCGGAGGCCGCAATCACGCCGTCATGGGATCGACGCCGGATGCGGCAGCTACGCGGCATGGAGGCGGCCGAAGTGAAACTGCGCCACGAAACCGATGCAAGCAAAACCGGGAGTCTATTCTTGAACGTGGCCAGCTACCGGGCGTTCTCCGGGGGGCCGCGGCGTCGCGGGCGTGCCGCGATTGAACGAGCGCCGGAACATGAGGCATCCCAGCATGCGGGACCGAAGGGCGATGGAGACACGATGGGTCGGCGCCGACGGAGACCTGCGGCGGCGCTCGATCGAACGTCGGGCGCGGGCGCTCGGGAAGCTGCTCGATGCGGAGGCCGTCATCCTGTTCGGGTCGCTGGCTCGGGGCGACCACGGCGTCTACGCCGACGTGGACCTCATGGCCGTGACCGCCGACAGCGCCGGGGCACGGGGAATACGGAAGTACAACCACGAGACGGACGTGGTGGTGACGACGGCAACCGCACTGAAAGAGAGCGCGCTGCGGCCCTGGTCGGTGGAAGCGGAAGCCATCCGGCACGGATGGGTGCTGTACGACCAGGAAGCACGGACGGTCCCTTGGAGAACGACAGCGGCAGGATGGGCGAAGCCCGCGCGGAATTTGACGACGAAGATGATGACGCGACGAACGCGGTACGGCATGGAAGAATCGATCAGGCTGCTCCGAAGCGGCGAGAGAAGCCTGGAACGGTTGAGGTCGACGACCGAAGGCGACCATGACTGGATCGCGGGGGACAGCCTGCATGCGGCGGAAATGGCCCTGAAGGCTTGGCTGGCGGCGAAAGAAAAGGTGGTGCCGCACGTTCATGACGTGAACAGATTACTGCATGATGCCCGGAAGAACGGGTTGAAGAACATGCCGGAGTGGGACCGGAGAGATTTGGAGAACCTCAGATTGGCGGGACACGTGGAGGGGTACGACGAGCCCCCGTACGTGAAGGAAGTGGACGACAATCTGTTCAAGGAGATCGCAGAAACGGCGGTACGGGGAGTCCGGCAACAACTTGAGCCCATCTGGGAGAGAGCAGGAATCGACGAAGAAGAGATAGTCAGAAGAAACGCCGAGAGGAACCGGGAACGGCGCGCAGGAAACCGACCATGAGAGGCCTTGGTCCGACAGCCCTGGTGAAGACCACGGGCTGTCGGACTATTCGTGGCCACACCCGCATGACCCTGGACGTTCTCGGAACACCGGCGGTTGTCAGGGCAGCGCGAATACGAACAGCGTGTTGCTTCCGCTCGGGGTGGTGAGCTCGGGAGTCAACCGCAGGAACCCGGTGCCCTGGGTCAGCCCGCCCGCCCCCACCGCGAGATACTGGCGCCCGCCGACGCTGAAGGTCATCGGCCGGCCGCTGACCGGCCCGTTGAGGATCGTCTGCCACCGCACCTCGCCGGTCTCGGCGTCGAAGGCCCGGAAGCGGCGGACGACGTCGCCCGAGAAGAGCAGGTTTCCGGCCGTCGCCAGCACCGACCCGTAGATGGGGGCGCGCTGCTCGTAGAGCCAGAGGGTGTCGCCGGTCGCGGCGGACACCGCCTCGAGACGGCCGACCGGCGCCGTGTCCGGGTCGACGTTGGGACGGTGGCGCACCTGGACGCGGACGTCGTAGCCGTCGCTCGGCCCCGCCTCCTCCACCGACATCGCGATGTCCATGCAGGCGTTGTTCATGGGCATGTAGAGCGCGTTGGTGTCGGGGCTGTAGGCCCCGGACGGCTGGTTCTTGCCCCCCAGCAGGTGGGGGCACGCGAAGGACGGCGTCCGCACCGACCGGGGCGCCGTCGACTCGTCGAACGACGGGCGTCCGGTGTCGAGGTCGAGCCCGGTCATGATGTTCTGGTAGACCGTCGGCCGCGCCCACAGGAACTCGCCGGTGGCGGCGTCCAGGGTCCAGATGAGGCCGGTCTTGCCGGGGATGCCGGTGATGACCTTGCGCCGCCCGCCCGGACGCACCGCGGGGTTGATCCACGGCACCGAGGCGGGGTTCGGCGACACCTCGGTCTCCACGATCATGCGTTCGAAGACGTGGTCGAGGTCCCAGTTGTCGCGGGGCAGGTGCTGGAAGTACCAGGCCATCTCGCCGGTGTCGGGGTCGAGGGCGAGGGTCGAGTTGGTGTAGAGCAGGTCGGCCTTGCCGGCCCCGCGCAGCGTCTCGGGCAGCGGCGCGGGCGGCCCCGTGCCCCAGTAGACGAGGTCGAGCTCGGGGTCGTAGCTGCCGACCATCCACGCCGAGGCGTGCCTCCGGGCGGAGCGGGGCAGGCCTCCCCAGGTGTCGCCGCCGGGCTGGTCCGCGGTCGCCGCGGTGTTGATGCGCCAGAGCTCCTCGCCCGTGTCGACGTCGTGGGCGGTGATGAAGCACCCGCCGGGGCGCGGGCTCGACGGGTTGCAGCGCGATCCGTTGATGAGCTTGCCGTTCACGATGGTCGGCCCCGCCGTCTGCGCCACCCGTTCGCGGTAGTCGGCCCGCTGCGTCTCCCACACCACCTCGCCGGTGCGGGCGTCGAGGGCGACCATGAACGCGTCGTTGGTGGCGAGGAAGATCTTGTCGCCGTAGATCGAGACGTTGCGGTAACGGTAGCGGGTCCCGGTGACGTTGGCGATGTTCTCCGGCAGGTTGCGGCGGTACTGCCAGAGGAGGTCGCCGGTGGTTGCGTCGAGCGCCTGCACGATGTCCTCGACGTTGGCGAGGAACATCACCCCGTCGTGGACGATCGGCTCGACCTCTTGATAGCCGAGTTGCATGGCGCGCGACCACACGAGCCGCAGCTCGGTCACGTTGCCGGCGTCGATCTGATCGAGGGGGCTGTACCCCCACAGCGAATAGCCGTTGCGGAAGCCGATCCAGTTCTCGGGCGGCGGCTCGCGCAGCATGGCGTCGGTGACCGGGACGAAGTCCTCGAGCAGATCGGCCACCGGCGCCGGATCGGGCTGCGCCGCGGCGCCGGCGGCGAACGCGAGCAGCCCCGCGCAGGCTGCGAGTCCGCGCCGCAGGGAGGCGCCGGCGCCTCCCGGGTTGCCGGGGCGGCAATCGGCGCCGCAGGGCGACGGATGCCGGGCGGGGCCGAGGGCCGGCGGCGGGTTGGTCACCATGGGTCCACCTTCCATACCTTCTCGTTTGGAACGATTCGGGTCGAGCGCCATCGGTCGGAGAATTATATGACCTGCCGTCCCTGCCGCGTCGCCGTATGATCCGGGCGGCCCGCCGACCGTCCCGCGGGCGGGGGAGTCCGGGCCGTGGAGCGGCGCGCCTCCCGCGGGAAGGCGCCGACGCCCGGGCGGGTTGGTTGGGCGGCAATCGGCACCGGCGTTTCGACCGACCACGTGAGAGGAGCGGCGTCAGGCGGCGTGAATCCGTCCGATACGAGGAGTGGCATGAGAGTAGCGAGAGGTGCGGGAGGACTGCTTCTGACCGTGGCGCTGACCTCGGCGGCCGGCGCCGCCCGGGCCCAGGACCCGGATCCGGTCCCGCCGCCTGACGGCACGCGGGTCCTCGTGTTCCGGGAACAGTTGGCCCCGTTCGCCGAGCCGGCCCGACGGATTCTCGGCGGCGACTACGAGCGGTTCCGCGCCACCCTCGACGTGCTGGCCGCGCAGGAGGCGCGGCAGCGCGGCCTCGCCGGCGACGTCGATTTCAGCTTCAGCGCCGACGAGACCGGCGATTTCAGCGGCGCCGGTCCGGGAAACGGGACACTGTTCGGCCTGCGCACCGGCGCGCGGCTGAGCGGGGGCGGCTACCGGTCCCGGGTACGGCTGCTCGCGGACATGCGGGCCCTCGTCCACGACAACGTCTTCGAGCAGGACTTCAGCCGGGTGCGGATCGGCTACGACCACCGGCGGACCGACCACCTCGGGGCCTTCGCGTTCATCGAGCGGTACTCCGACGACGCCATGAGCATCGCCTCGCGCTATGAGATCGGGGCCGGGGTCAGCTTCGGGGTCGACCTGCGGCCGCGGCGGGACGACGAGGCGGGGGCCCGGGCCCTGGCCCACCTCGCGTCCGCGGACGCCGGCGGCTTCCGCTGCGGCGTCGAGCGGCTCCGGGCCGGCTTCGATCCCGCCGGCGGGTCGCCGGCGTCGACGGGCTGCGCCCCGGCGGCGCCGGCCGCCGCCCCGGCGTACCGACCGGCCGACGGGAACCCCCGGCCGGCCCCCGCCGTCTTCGACGGCCTCCTCGACGTGATGCCGGATCTCGAGCGGGGGCTCGGCGCCCGGCAGGCCATGGTGTCCCTGTCGCTCGGGGTCGGGGTCTTCTCCGAGTTCGAGAACGCCCTCATCGAGACCCGGGTCTCCCGGCTCGACGCGCCGGCCGACGGGTCGGTCCCCGCCGAGCTGCCGCTGCGCTACCTGCGGTTGCCGGGCCGGCACCGGTACCGGTTCCTGCTCTGGCCGACCATCGCCATGCGGCCGCTGTCGACGCTCTCGGTCGAGTTCGTGCCGTCGTTCAAACTGCCGATCAGCGCCCCGCGCCGCTTTTCCGACGGCGTGCTCGCCTACCGCATGGACTGGTTCGTGCGCATCGACTGGCGTCCGCGCCACGACGACACCGTCGCCGGCCGGATGAAGCTGTTCGTGAAGTTCGACTACTACAAGAACATGGGGCCGCCCGTGGTCGCCGAGGCCCTCCCGCCCGAGGCGGCCCTCGAGCCGGTCTTCTACCACCGCACCGGCGCGTCGAAGAAGCACCGCTTCGTCTCGCTCGGGGTTTCGCTGGACCTGAAGTCGCCGTGACGGGGACCACGGAGGTTCTGCCGCGGCTTGGTCTATCAACCCGTGGCGGCAGTCCCCGCCGCATTCGAGCGGCGATGCATCCCGCCTGACTGCGTTGCCCGCGGGCGCTCTTCCGCCCGGCGGCGCCCGCTCTCGGCGCGCCGCGGGGTTTCGCCGCGGGCTGCTATGATCGACCGCGTTCTGCCGTCGGAGATCGCGCAACGGTTGCCACAGAAAGGATGACCCCATGGCCTCTTCGAGACGACGGTTCTTGACGACCTTGACGACGGCGGCGGCCGGCAGCGCGGCTCTCGGTGGTCGCGCGGCGGCGTGGAGCCGGCCCACGGTGCGGCCCGTCGCGCCCGACAGCTTCTCGCCGGCCGAGCTGCTGGAGCGGCATCTGTCCCGACCTGCCGGGGCCGGCGCCCCCGCCGCGGCCGGCGCCGCCCAGAACGATCCCCGGATGCCCACGCCCGAGGAGGTGCAGTCGTGGTTCACCGATCGCCGCAACTGGGGACGGTGGGGCGATGACGACGAGAAGGGCGCCGTCAACCTGATCACCGACGAGAAGAGCGCGGCGGCGGCCCGGCTCGTGCGGACGGGGCGGAAGGTCTCGGCCAGCCGCGTCTTCGAGCCCTCGCAGCAGTTCATCCGCAAGAGCCCGCGGGAGGGCGGCGGGGGCGCGGTGTCCGACTACTACGGCTTCATCTACCACGGGCAGACGGTGACCCACATCGACGCCCTGTGCCACATGTGGGAGAGCGACGGCATGTGGCAGGGCCGCGACCCCGACGTGGAGGTGACCACCCAGGGGGCGGCCTTCGGCGCCATCGACGCGTGGTCCGACGGCATCGTCACGCGGGGGGTGCTGCTCGACGTGCCGCGCCATCGCGGCGAGCCGCACGTGACCCCCGGCAACCCCGTGCAGGGCTGGGAGCTCGAGGAGATCGCCCGAGCCCAGGGGATCGAGGTCGAGCCGGGCGACGCCCTGCTCGTCTACAGCGGCAAGGACTCGTTCGTTCGCGCGGGCGGCGTCTATGCGGGCGGCGACCGGCCGGGGCTCGGCGTGACCTGCGCGAAGTTCGTCCGCGACCACGACGTGGCGCTCCTCGGCTGGGACATGATGGACGCGCGGCCCGACCCCTACGGCCTCACGTTCCCGGTCCACGGGGTGCTGTTCAATTACGGCGTGGCCCTGCTCGACAACGCCCTCCTCGAGCCGCTGGCGGCGGCGTGCGCCGAGGAGGGGCGCCACGAGTTCATGTTCATGGCGCTGCCCCTCAAGGTCGCGCGGGGCACGGGCAGCCCCGCCAACCCCATCGCGATGTTCTGATCGCGCCCTGTTCTGCCGCGTCCTCGGCCTCCCGCCGGGCCGAGGACGCGCGCGCCGCCCACCATTCTGCGCCGTCGCACGCCGTCGCCTTGCCATCCACGATATGCCTGAACGGCAGCTCAGGTGTCGCGGGGAGGGGGTCGGGAGTCTGCGCCGTAGAACGGTGCCGCCTCCCCCCGGAGGCGCCGACTCCCTGGCGGGTTGGTTGGGCGGCAGGCGACGATTGCCGGACTAGTCGTCCACCAGCCAGCCGTCGCGAAGCTGGATGATCCGGTTCCCGTAGGCGGCGTTGACGTCCGAGTGGGTGACCTGCACGATGGTCGTCCCGTCGGCGTTGAGTTTGGTGAACAGCTCCATGATCTCGCGGCCCTGGCCGGAATGCAGGTTGCCGGTGGGTTCGTCGGCCAGGATCAGTTTCGGCTTGGCGATGAGGGCGCGCGCCACGCCCACGAGCTGCTGCTGCCCGCCCGAGAGCTGGCTCGGGTAGAGGTCCTTCTTCCCCACGATCTGAAACCGGTCCAGGGTGTCGGCCACGAGACTCTGGCGCTCGGTCCGGGGCACGTTCCGGTACGACAGCGGGACGTCGAGGTTCTCGGCGACGGTGAGATCGTCGAGGAGGTGGTAGCTCTGGAACACGAAGCCGATGTGCGAGCGGCCCAGCGCCTGGCGGTGCTTCGTCCGCAGGCGGTGGACCGGCTGGCCGAGGAAGTCGTATTCCCCGGTCCAGTCCGCGTCGTGCATCCCGAGAATGTGCAGCAGCGTCGACTTTCCGGCGCCGGACGGTCCCATGATGGAGACGAACTCGCCGGGGACGATGTCCAAGGTGATGCGGCGCAGGACGAACGTCCGGCTGACGCCGTGGCTGAAGGTCTTCTCGATGTTGCGGAGGGCGATCAGGGGGTCGGACATGGCACGAGAGCTTACCAGCCCGTGGCAAAACTCCGCGGCGCGCCAAAACCGGCCGGCGGTGGCGCGGAAACGGCTCGGATCGGCCAGATTTCGGCGATTTCGACGGCTGCACGACACGTTCTTGGGCCGAGATACGGCCCGGCCGGATGCAGCACCACTTCTGCCACGGCCTGTTACCGCACTGCGGCGGAGTCACTGCGGGCCGAGCCCCCGCACGCGCTCGGCCCCCGCCGCGGCCGCCGAGAGCTTACCGCACGGCGGCGGAGTCACTGCCGGGGCGCCGGCTTCACGGCCTGTTCACAGAACGACTGCACCGCGTCCATGTCCTGCTCGATCGCCCTGCGAACGGCGCCGGCGATGAGCCGTGTCGTGATGCGGGCGCGCAGCTTGTACGGTCGCGCTTCCATCACCAGCGTCAACTCGGTCGAGCGGCCCGCCGGCGCGACCATGAAGACCGTATCCCATACCGTGCCCCCCGCCTCGGACACGATGCGCACCCGGTTGTTCTCGACGTACTCGGTGACCGCCAGCTCCGTCGATACTTCCTGTCCGTTCATCAGGCGGGTCTCGCGAAAACGCGTCCCGATGCCCGATCGTACGTCGGAGAGGAACTCGATCCGGACGATCTGCGGCGCGACTTGCGCGAACCGATTGATATCGGCCACGGTCCGGAAAACGATGTCCACCGGCGCCGCGATCCGCCGGGTCACGGTCATGCTGGTCATTTCTGATCGGCTCGAACCGGCGCCGCATTCCGCGGCGCCCGCTGGTCAGGGGCGGCCGCATCCGAGCGGAACGCCGCGGACGCGCCGTGGTCGACCTCCCATCGTACTATAGAGCGCCGCCGCCGGGACGCGTTCGACAGGACCATCCCACGCTCCGCCACCGCCGTGCGCAGGCGGAATCGTGGCGGGTCCTGGGGCTCCGGACGTGCGGAATCGTGGGTTCCCGCGGCGCCGGCCGGTCGGCAGGACGGTGGTGCCCCCTCGAATCGGGGGCGACCGTCACGCGCAGTCAGCGTGGGATGCCCCTGCGCGTCCCGAACGCGTCCGCCGACCTCGCCGGCGGTGACGGCGGCTTTCCCCATTCTACAATCTCCGGCATGAGAGCCATGCTGTGCAAGGCCTACGGGCCGCCGGAGAGCCTCGTCTGGGAGGAGGTCGATCCGCCGGCCCTCGACCACGAGGGAGTGCGCATCCGCGTCCGGGCGGCCGGCGTCAACTTCCCGGACCTGCTGATCATCGAGGGCAAGTACCAATTCAAGCCGGACATGCCGTTCGCGCCCGGTGCGGAGATCGCGGGCGGGGTGATCGAGGTCGGCGCCGGCGTCACGCGCTTCGCGCCCGGCGACCGCGTGATCGGGATGACGCGCTGGAACGGCTACGCCGAGGAGGCCGTCGTGCCCGAGGCGCGGTGTCTCCGCCTGCCCGCCGGCATGTCCTTCGAGACCGGCGCGGGCTTTCCGATGACCTACGGCACCAGTTTCCACGCCCTCGTGCAGCGCGCCCGGCTGCAGGCGGGGGAGACGTTGCTGGTCCACGGCGCGTCGGGCGGCGTGGGCAGCGCCGCGGTCGAGATCGGCGGCTGCCTCGGCGCCCGCGTCATTGCGGCTGGCGGCAGCGACGACAAGCTGCGCGCGGTCGGTGAGCGCTACGGGGTCGCCGACATCGTCAATTACCGGACGGACCCGGCGTGGAAGGATCGGGTGAAGGCGCTGACCGGCGGCGCCGGCGCCGACGTCATCTACGACCCGGTGGGCGGCGACGTCTTCGAGCAGTCGCTGCGCTGCATCAACTGGGACGGCCGCCTGCTCGTGGTCGGCTTCGCGGGTGGCGCGATCCCGAGCGTGCGCGCCAACCTCGTGCTCCTCAAAGGGTGCCAGATCGTCGGGGTCTTCTGGGGCGCCTTCGTGCGGCGGGAGCCCGAGGTGAACCGCGCCAACTTCGACCGGCTCTTCGCGTGGTTCGAAGCGGGCCGGCTGCGGCCGCTGGTGTCGCGCACCCTGCCGCTCGAACGGGCCCCCGAGGCCCTGCGCCTGCTCCAGCGCCGCGAGGTGGTCGGCAAGATCGTGCTGACGACCTGACGAACCAACTCGCAGCGCCCGGTCCTTCGCGCTGGCCGCCGCACCGTCCGCGCGCTCTCCGTGCGCGCGCGTGATGGAAGAACTCACGCCGTCGAGCGACCGGAGCTCGGGAACGACGCGTTCTCCGTGCGCGCGCGTGATGGAAGAACCTCCACCGCACTCTCGGCCCGCTTCCTGCCGGAGAGCCCACCTCTTTCGATGTGCACCCCCTTGCCGCGGGTGTACGTCAGATTCGTGAGATGACTCTCTGGCGGCCTTTGCGGCTCGCCGTTCCACGGAAATCCTCGAAGCGGCCGCTGAGCTTGCGGCGGCGCAGGGCGATGATGGCGTCGGCGCCGGTCACGGTCCGGCGCATGCTTGGAATGAGCTGCCCGATCAACTGTCCGGGGGACCGCCCGCCAGCCAAGTCAGAAATACCTGAATCTGATGGCGGAACGTCGCGAGCACGACCGGGAGGCGTTCTCCGAGGGGGCGCATGCGCTCTGGCTCCAGCACGAAGCCGTACACGTTGCGGAAGACGTGTCGAAACCGCAGGAACTCTCCGAGCGCGTCCGCGAGCGCGGGGTCGATCACCGCGGGACGAATCCCGGGAATCGCGATGCTCATGTCGGTGACGAGCTGCCGATGCCACTGGTCGCCCTGCGGAACGCCGCCGTCGAGCTCTTCGGCGATGCGTACGAACACGCGTTCGATGCCGTTGTAGAAGTCGTGCAGAATCGACCCGCGCGCCCGCAACGTGAAGATCGCGTCGTCCCGGGGTGCAGCCGCGTTCTGATCGCGAATCTGGTCGAGACTGTCGAGCTCGTGCCGGATCTCGGCCGCCAGCCGTCGGGCGAACGCCTCGTCCGGCGTCACAACTCGACACCCTCTTCACGGACGATCCGGCGGAACGCGGCGGAAGCCGCCTCGATGGGGATGAGGTCGAGCGGAAAGTCGGTCAGGGCGCCCGCCTGCGCCGATACCCGGAAGAAGCAGTCCGGGCGGAGCCCCTCGACGGCGAGATCGATGTCCGAGCGTGGTGTGAATCGGCGGTCGGGCGCGAACGCGGAGCCGATGCCGACGACGCGGCGCGCGCCGTGGCGCCTGAGCAGGCGGGCGATGCGTTGCGCATCTCCCCGGGCCGCCGCGCGGCCGTCGGATGCGAAGCGGGTTCGGCGGACGTATTCAAGAAAAACGCCGCGGTCCATCCACGGCAGTATACCCGTTGGCGCCTCGCTGCCCGGCGCTCGGGTCCAGCGCCTCGGCGAGGTCGATCCGAGCGAGCGGCGGGCCGCGCAATCGTGCCGCTGAGCGCCGGGGACGCCAACCGGTCGATCCGAGCGAGCGGCGGGCTGCGTCAGCGGTGCGGGTTGACCCAGCGCAGGCTCGGGAAGCGCAAGCGGTCCCGGGGTGCCGCGGAAGGTTCCACGGGTGCGCCGGGTATGGAGGTGCGGTGGCGCGTCGCGTTTTCAGGATGCCTACGCGCCCAGGATCTGCCGGGCGATGGTCTGGAGCTGCATGTTCGACGTGCCCTCGTATATCTGGCCGATCTTGGCGTCGCGGTACAGCTTCTCGACGGGGTAGTCCTTCGTGTACCCCACGCCGCCGAAGAGCTGCACGGCGAGGGACGTTGCGCGCTCGGCGACCTGGGACGAGAAGAGCTTGGCCATCGCCGCCTCGGTCAGGAACGGGCGGCCGGCGTCGCGCAGGCGCGCGGCGTTGTAGACGCCGAGGCGGGCCATCTCGACCTCGGTCTGCGCCTGCGCCACCTGGAACTGCACGGCCTGGAACCCGCCGATCGGCCGGCCGAACTGCGTGCGCTCCTGCACGTAACGGATGGCGTGGTCGAGCGCGCCCCGGGCCAGCCCGACCATCTGGGCGCCGATGCCGATGCGGCCCTCGTTCAGGGTCTCGATGGCGACTTTGTAGCCCTGGCCGAGCGCGCCCAGGATGTGGCTCTTGGGGACCCGGCACCCGTCGAGCAGCAGCTCGCAGGTGCTGCTGGCCCGGATGCCCAGCTTGTCCTCCTTCTTGCCGACCTCGAGCCCGGGGCGGTCGTGCTCGACGAGGAAAGCGGTGATGCCGCGGTGGCCGGCCGCCGGATCGACGTTGGCCATCACGATGAAGAGCCCCGCCTCGCGCGCGTTGGTGATCCACAGCTTGCGGCCGGTGATGACGTAGTCGCCGCCGTCCTCCACCGCGCGGGTCCTCAGCGCGAACGCGTCGCTGCCCGAGCCCGCCTCGGAGAGCGCGTAGGCCCCGATCGCGCCGCCGGCGAGGCGGGGGAGGAACCGCCGTTGCAGGTCCGGGGAGCCCCAGCGCAGCAGGGCGTTGATGACCAGGGTGTTCTGGACGTCGACGACCACCGCCACCGACGGGTCGACGCGGGACAGCTCCTCGACCGCGAGCACCGACAGGAAGAACGGGGCGCCGGCCCCGCCGAGCGACTCGGGAATCTCGATGCCCATCACCCCGAGGTCGAACAGCTTGTCGATGAGCGCCCGCGGGATGACCCCCTGCTCGTCCATCTCGCGCACCTGCGGGGCGATCTCCGCTTCGGCGAACGCCCGGACGCTGGCTCGGAACAGATCCTCGTCGTCGGAGAGCCGGGTCAGGGGGGACGGAGCGGGGGCGATGGTGTCGGTCGTCATGGCACGTTCCGCGGCAGACGAGCAGGTGAAGACCGGTTGCCGGACATCGGGCGCGCGAGCGCCAGCCACGCGAGTATCGTGGGCGGGACGGGGGCGCGTCAAGTCGCGTCAAGGTCGGCCGAGCAGCCCGCGGTGAACGCCGCCTTGCCTGGACCGGCGAGGCGCCGGCGGGCTGAAGGGTGTCCGTTCCGACCCGGATGACCAGGGAGCAGAGTGCAGTATCGCAACCGCGGAGCTTCGCCAGCGCCTTGGAACAACGCGGTCGCATGGCCGGCCGAACGCAGCGGGCTTCCGCCACGGGCAGCCACCGGGCCCCACGGGCCTGCCGCGATCGCGGTGCGTGCTAGACCTGCCCTTGCCCCAGATCTCTCCGGCTGAAAGATCACCCGTATTCGTCCCTCAGTTCGAAGGCGAAGACCATGGCGGCGAGCTGGGTGTAGCCGTGCCACAGGAGTTGCGCGCCGGGCGGGGCGCGGCGGCGCCCGAGCCAGCCGCCGAGGCGCCCGACCAGTTCGACGGCGTCACCGAGGCGGGTCGGGGGCGGCAGCTGGCGCGAGTGGGCGAAGACCGCGAGCACACGCAACTCGTCGTCGGAGAACAGCAGGTCGCCCGGCAGGTCGGGCACCTCGCGCCCGAGCTGGACCATCAACTGGATCCGCCACCCGATGACCATCTTGATCGCCATGGCCCGTTCGAGCCGCTCGGCCTTGTGGTGCTGCAGCTCCTCGACCTTGCAGCCGGACTTGAGGACCCGGAAGTACTCTTCGATGCGCCAGCGCAGCGCATACCAGTGCAGGACCCGCACGGCGTCGGCCGTGCCGGTCACGGGCAGCGTGGTCAGCACGAACCACTCCAGCGGCTTGACCCCGGGCGGCGGCTGTTCCTCGCGCGCATGGACGACGAACAGGTTGACCGGCTTGGCGCCGGAGCACGGCAGCGCCACCGGCTGGTAGCGCAGGGTCACGTCGGCGTCGCGGGCCGCACGGCGGTCCTTGCGGGCCTGTTTACTGGCCTTCACCCGCGCGCTCAGCCGCCGCACCTCGACGGTGGCGGCGCCGCGGGCCGGCGCGTTGCGCACCTCCTCGAACAGGCGGCGGGAGACCGTCTGCCCGTCGGCGGTCTCCTCCTTGCCGAGGACCCGGTCGACCTTCGCGCGGACCAGCAGTTCGACCTGCGGGGCGTGCGTCCGGCGCTCGATGAACAGGTCCAGGAAGTCGGCCTCGCGGTCCATCGTGCACACCACGCGGGTCTCCGGCAGGCGTTCGGCCGCCGCCGCGCAGTCGCGCAGCCCCTCGACCCAGCGGAACGACTTCCGTTCCTCTCGCGGCTTCGGCTTGCCTTTCTCCCCGGGATTCCGGAACTCGGGCGCGTCGAACGCGGCCCGCAGGACGCCCAGGGACACCCCGTCGGGATTGACGGCCAGGGTCGTGTGCAACTCCAGGCCGCGGGCCACCGCGCCGGTCTGATTCGAGCCGAGGGCCCCCAGGCCCTCCGTCCGGCTGTGCCGGGTGAAGTTCAGGCTGGTGCCGTCCTGGATGCACAACACCGTGTCGTGCCCGCGCATCCGGCGCAGCGTGCGCCCGCGGTGGGGCTCGAGAATGTTCTCGACCGTCACCGCGCTTTCGGCGGGTTGGTCGATCAGCCGGTAATGGCCCTTGACCAAGGCTCTCAATCCGTTCGCGGCCCCGGTGATGGCGCGCATCGGAGACTCGGCCATCTGCTGCGCGCTCAGAACCAGGCGCGCGCTCCGGCGCGCGTCGCCCAGCCGCGCCCCGCCGAACTCGTGGCCCGCCCAGGACTCGGCGTCGAGCCCGTCGCCGACCGCGAGCGGCGACACGTCCGGCGGCGGCGACGCGAGGCGGGCGCGCGCCCCCGGCTCCAACGCATACATATACACGGCTTTGCGCGTTTCGGGGGCCGCGCAGGTGCGGTCCTGCCGTCCGCGCCCGCAGGTCTCACCCACCCGCATCCAGTTCGCCGCCCGCACGCTCGTGCCCGGATGTTCGGTCTCGTCGACGAACGTCTCCAGCAGCCAGGGCCGATAGCCGTGGAGGCGCTCGAAGTCGTCGCCGACCACCCGGGTGACCCGGCCCAGCACGTGGGAGGCCAAGTTGCGGCACGAGAGGCCGGGGCGCACCAGCAGCCGGCACAGTCCCAGCACCCGGTGCAGGTAGTCGCCCCGGCGCTTCTCGTCCCAGCCGATCCAGGCGTCGCGGGCCCGCAGGCGCCGCGCACTCGCGGCGAACCCGACGCCGCCCAGCCAGCCGTGCCCGGAACCCACCAGATACCGCAGTTGAGGGCCGACAAAGGGTCCGGCGCCGCGCGGGTGCTCGTCCGCCATCAGCGTATTCCACACGCGGCGGTGTTCGTCGGTCTCCACCAGCACCAGGGTCAGTTCCCGAACCTCATCGACCGTGCCGGGCACGTCCACGGCCGGCGCGACCGGGTGCGGGAGCACCCGCGGGCGGCGTCCACCGCCGCCCGCGGGGCGACCCGGCGGGAGCGCGACTTGGCCCGCCGCCTCGAGGGCGGCCAACGCCGAGGCGCAGCTCGCGCGCTGCCACCGGCCACGCCCATCGCGGAAATCGAACGCTTCACACACGCGGTCGGCGACCTGCCCGCGGCTGCCGATGCCCTGCGCCACCGCGCTCCCCAGCACATCGCGCAGGCGGGCGAGGTTGTCCCGCAGCCTCCGCATGACTTGATTCTGAATCTTCATGCCCGCCACGGTAGCGAAGTGGCCTCATGAAGTCCAGTGAAAAGTTCTGGGGCAAGGGCAGTGCTAGACTGACATCAATGTCCGTCATGCTGTCGAAGACGTATGACGATCTCCGATCAGCCGGCGGCGTCTCGGACAAGCAGGCCCGCACGGCGGCGGCGGAGACGGCCGTTTTCGACCCGCGCCTGCTCCGCGTTGAGATCAAGCTGAACCTTCTGATTACCCTTGGCGCGTCGACACGGGTCGGTGTCGGCCTGGTACTTCTCAGGCTCTTCGTCTTCGACTGGCCGTGTGGTGCGCACGGGAGGTCGAGATGCCGAACCCGGTAGCTGCCGCCATTGCCGCCGCCAGCCTTGCGGCGGGCATTCCCGCGCTCGCCGCCGCCCAGACCGCCGACACGATATTCGCCGGCGATCACATCGTCACCATGGACCCGGATCAGCCCGCCGTCGAGGCGGTGGCGGTGCGGGACGGCGTCATCACCGCGGCGGGGGCGCGCGATGCGGTTCTGGCGAGGCGCGGGGAAGAGACGCGCGTCGTCGAGCTGGGCGGCCGCGCGCTGCTGCCCGGCTTCATCGACACCCACGGCCATCTCCTCGCGGTGGGGCGCGGGCTCGACACCCTGTCGCTGCATTCGCCGCCGGTGGGCGACGTGACCGGCATCGACGGTCTCGTGGGCAAGATCCGGGCGTGGATCGCCGAGCGCGGCATCCCCCCCGGCGGGGTGGTGCTCGGGAGCGGCTACGACGACTCGCTGCTGGCCGAGCGCCGCCACCCCACGCGCGACGATCTTGATCGGGCCTCGACCCGCCACCGCATCGTGCTGACCCACGTCTCGGGGCATCTGCGGGCGGCCAACTCCGCCGCCCTGGAGGCGGCCGGCGTCACCGCCGACACCCCTGACCCCCCCGGCGGGCACATCCGGCGCCGCGCCGGGTCTGGAGAGCCCGACGGAGTGCTCGAAGAGCGGGCCGGGGGGCTCGTGGCGGCGGGCGGCCCGGCGCCCACCGCCGCCGACTACGAGACCCTGGCCCGGCGGGCCATCGACGTGTACGCCGGCTACGGCGCCACCACCGTGCAGGACGGTTCGACCAGCCCCGGGGTCGTCCAGGCCCTGCGGGCCGCCGCGGCGCGCGAGCCGTTCGCGGTCGACGTCGCGGTGTTCCCCCGCTTCCGGACGATGGCCGACGCCGAGGGCGTGACCCACGAGCCGGCCTACCGCGGCGGGCTCCGCGTCGCCGGCGTCAAGTTCAGCCTCGACGGGTCGCCGCAGGGACGCACCGCCTGGGTCACCGAGCCGTACGCGGAGGGGCCGCCGGGGGCGGCGCCCGACTACCGCGCCTACGGCACCCTCGACCCCGGCGCCTATCGCGCCGGCGCCGCGCATCTCGTCGGCCGCGGCGTGCCCATCATCGTCCACGCCAACGGCGACGCCGCCATCGACCTGATGCTCGACGGGGTCGAGGGGGCGGTGGCGGGCCTCGACCCGATGCCGGACCACCGGGCGGTGATCATCCACGCCCAGCTCATGCGCGCCGACCAGCTCGACCGGGCCGCAGCGCTCGGGGTGGTGCCCTCGTTCTTCTCGGCCCACGCGTTTTTCTGGGGCGACTGGCATCGGCGCAGCTTCGGCGAGGCGCGCGGCAACAACGTCAGCCCGGTGCGCTGGGCGATCGAGCGGGGCGTGCCCTTCACCGTGCACAACGACGCCCCCATCGTGCCGCCGGACGTCCTGCGGCTGGTCTCCATCACCGTGAACCGGACCACCCGCAGCGGGCACGTGCTCGGGCCGCACCAGCGCGCCACCGTCCGCGAGGCGCTGCACGCGGTGACCCTGGGGGCCGCCTACCAGTACTTCGAGGAAGAGACCAAGGGCTCGATCACGGTGGGGAAGCAGGCCGACCTCGTCGTGCTCGACCGGAACCCGTTGACGGCCGATCCGGCGGACCTGGAGCGCATCGCGGTGCTCGAGACGTTCTCGCGGGGGCGATCGGTGTACGCGCGGCCGGCGCAGACGGCGCGGTGAGCGGGAGCGCAAGCCTCCCGCAGTCCGCGCCGCGTGCGCGCGATTCCGCGGCCGGTCGCCGTCTCGACGATCTCCTCGATCGCGACGAAGTGGCGCTGCCGGTCCCGGTCGGGTGGAGCTGCTCAGCGGCGTGTCGCGCGCGCAGGAACCGCGATTGCGGCGCGCGCTGTCGGGTTTGCCGGTCCGGTTGCCAACCGACTCGACCTGGCTGGGAGTCTGCGCCGCAGAACGGTTTTGGGTCCGATTTTGACAATATGTAGCGGTCAATCACCAGAGCTTGCGCAACATATGGTGGTCATAATTTCCTGCGGCGCAGACTCCTAGAACGACGCCGGCTCTTCGTACTCGCCCCAGACGTCGCGGAGCGCGTCGCACATCTCGCCGAGCGTGGCGCAGGCGCGCACCGCGTCGAGCAGGGGAGGCATGAGGTCGTCGGGGCCGAGGGCGGCTTGGCGCAGGCGGTCGAGGGCGCGGGCGGCGGCGGCGCCGTCCCGGCTCGCCCGCAGCGCCGCGAGGCGGTCGCACTGCGCGGCCGCCGCCCCCTCGTCGATGTAGAGGGTCTCGACGCCGGTCCCGGTCCCGCCGGCGCGGTCGTTGACGCCGACCACCCTCCGCCCGCCCGACTCGACCTCGCGCTGGAAGCGGTAGGCGCTCTCGGCGATCTCGCGCTGCGGATAGCCGGCCTCGATGGCCTCGACCATGCCGCCGAGGTCGTCGATGGCCCGCCAGTACTCGCGCGCCCCGTCCTCGAGGTCGCGGGTCAGCCGCTCGACGAAGAACGATCCGCCCAGGGGGTCGACGTGGGCGGTCACCCCGCTCTCGTGGGCGATGACCTGCTGGGTCCGGAGCGCGAGCAGCGCCGCCTCGCGCGTCGGCAGCGACAGCGCCTCGTCGAGCGAGTTGGTGTGCAGCGAGTTGGTGCCTCCCAGCACCGCGGCCATCGCCTGCACCGCGGTCCGGACCACGTTGTTGTGCGGCTCCTGGGCGGTCAGCGACACGCCGGCGGTCTGGGTGTGGAAGCGGAGCTTCCACGACCGCTCGTCCCGCGCCCCGAAGCGCTCCCGCATCGCCGTCGCCCACAGCGCGCGGGCGGCCCGGTACTTCGCGATCTCCTCGAAGAAGTCGTTGTGGGCGTTGAAGAAGAACGAGATGCGGGGCGCGAAGCGGTCGACCTCGAGACCCGCGTCCACCCCGTACTGCACGTACTCGATGCCGTCCCGCAGCGTGAACGCCAGCTCCTGCAGGGCCGTCGCCCCCGCCTCGCGGATGTGGTATCCGCTCACCGAGATGCTGTTCCAGCGCGGCGCCTCGCGGGCGCAGAACGCGAACGTGTCGGTGACCAGCCGCATCGACGGGACCGGCGGGTAGATGTATTCCTTCTGGGCGATGTACTCTTTCAAGATGTCGTTCTGGAGGGTGCCGGACAGCGCCGTCCACGGGACCCCCCGCCGTTCCGCGACGACGAGGTACATGGCGAAGATGACCGCGGCCGGCGAGTTGATGGTCATCGACGTGGTGACGGCACCGAGGTCTATGCCGTCGAAGAGCCGCTCCATGTCGGGCAGCGAGGCGACGTTGACCCCGCACTTGCCCACCTCGCCCCGCGACAACGCGTGGTCGGGGTCGCGGCCCATGAGGGTCGGCAGGTCGAAGGCCACGCTGAGCCCGTCGCCGCCCGCCGCGAGGAGGTCCTTGTACCGCTGGTTGGTCTCCTCCGGGGTGCCGTAACCGGCGAACTGGCGCATCGTCCACAGCTTGCCGCGGTAGCCGCTGGCATGGATGCCGCGGGTGTAGGGGAACTCGCCGGCCGGCGCCGGCGGCGCGAGCCCCTGGAGGTCGTCGGCGGTGTACAGCTCGTTGACGGGCCGCCCCGACACGGTCGTGTGGGCGGACGGCGCGGGCGGGGCCGTCGCGCCGGAGGTCTTGGTCATCGGCGGGCAGGTCGGAGGGACGGTGACATCGGCAGCGGGTATCTTACCGCGCCGCGCCGGCCGTTGACACGGCTCCGGTCCTGGTTCACACTCTCAGGCATAGTGACGAGGTTCGTACAGCGCGCAAGACGAGGATCGGTGGCGGGCTTGGCCGCCCTGCTGCCGCTCGCGGCGGCGTCGGGGGCGGCGGCGCAGGACGTCCGGGTCGACGCCCCCATCCCGCACGTGCGCGGGCAGAGCGTCTCGCCGTCGTTCGAGGGCTGGTACCGCAATCCCGACGGCACCCGCAGCCTCGTGTTCGGCTACTTCAACCGGAACTACGGCGAGCGTCTCGACGTCCCCGTCGGTCCCGGCAACCGCTTCGAGCCCGGGCCCGCCGACCGGGGGCAGCCCACCCACTTCCTGCCGCGGCGGCAGACGGGGGTGTTCGCGGTGGTCGTGCCGGCCGGCTTCGAGGGACGGCTGACCTGGGCGCTCACCGCGTACGGCGAGACCATCGCGATTCCGGGGCACGTGCGCCCCGAGTGGGAGATCGACGCGCTCGAAGAGGTGACGAGCGGCAACCGGCCGCCGGTGCTCCGGTTCGGGTCGCCGGACGGCGAGCCGGGGCAGGGGCAGTACGGGGTCCGGTCGTCGGCGCGGGCGGTCGTGTCCGAACCGGCGGCGATCACGGTCTGGGCGGCCGACGACGGCGTCCGCAAGGCGCGGGCGGCCGGGCGGCCGACCCGTTTCGGACTGGTCTGGAGCAAGTACCGCGGGCCCGGCGCGGTGGTCTTCGACAACACCGAGCCGGAGGTCGGCGAGGCCGGCCGGGCGGTGACGACGGTGACGTTCGACACGCCGGGCCGCTACGTCCTGCGCGTGCTCGCGTGGGACGACTCGGGGGGACAGGCCGCGATCATGGCCGGCGGCTTCTTCTGCTGCTGGACCAACGGCTACGTGACGGTCGACGTCGAGGAGTAGGCGTCCGTGCCGTGGAACGGCGCGGACGGCGGGAGGGTTGGGCGGCGGTGGAGCCGCAGGCGGGGATCACGGTCGGGACCCGGCGGCGCGCCGCACCCCGCCGCCCGTGTGCAGGCGGGGCGGATCGTCGGCATGGCGTCTGCCCGGTTCGGCTTTGGTGACCACGGCCCGCGCGCGGGCGGACCGTCGGAGCGGATAGAGATCCCAGGTGACCGTCCCGCCCCCCGCGCGCGGGGGGACCGTCGGCATCCTGCTCGAAGTCGAGGGGCCGGTACCCCCGCCGCCCGCGCGCGGGCGGACCGTTGGAGAACGATTCGGAACACGCCTGGAGACAGACGATGACGCAGATCAAGGGATGCCGCTTTGCGCGGCTCGCACTGTCCGCCGCCGCGTTCGCGCTGGCCGCCGGCGCCGCCGGGGCGCAGACGGCGGACGTCACCTTCAGCCGCGACGTGGCCCCCATCCTCCAGCGGAGCTGCGAGGGTTGCCACCGGCCCGGCGAGATGGGGCCGATGTCGCTGACCACCTACGAGGAGGTGCGTCCGTGGGCGCGCGCCATCCGGGGCAAGGTGGTCGAGCGGTCGATGCCGCCCTGGCATCTCGACAAGACCGTCGGCATCCAGGACTTCGAGAACGACAACTCGCTGAGCGACGCCGAGATCGACACCATCGCGCGGTGGGTCGACGCCGGCGCTCCGCGGGGCAACCCGGCCGACCTGCCTCCGTCCATCGACTGGCCCGAGGAGGACGTCTGGCGCCTCGCCGACCGCTACGGCCGCGAGCCGGACCTCGTGGTCAGTTCCGATCCGTGGACCCAGACCGCCGAGGGGCAGGACCAGTGGTGGCAGCCGATCCTCGAGACCGGGCTGACCGAGGACCGCTGGGTGACGGGCATCGAGGTGCGGCCGTCGGAGCGGCGCATCACCCACCACTCGGTCGTCTATCTGCAGCAGGAAGAGCAGCCGGGCGACCACGAGGCGGCGGTGGACGTGCCGGGGCGCGGCAGCTACCTCACCGAGTTCGCGGTGGGCAAGATCGGCGACGTGTTCCGCGAGAACACCGGCAAGCTGATGAAGGCGGGGTCGCGCATCGCCTTCGACAACCACTACCACTCGGTGGGCGAGGAACTCGTCGACTCGACCGCGGTGGGCATCTGGTTCCACCCGAAGGGTTACGTGCCCAAGTACCGCGTCTACGGCGGCGCCCTGGGGGTCCGGCAGGCGATGGACACCCTCGACATCCCGCCCGGCAAGGTCACCGTCCACCACGCCTACGTGCCGCTGGCCCTGCCCGCGCGGCTCGAGAACTACCAGCCGCACATGCACATCCGGGGCAAGGCGATGTCGATGGAGGCAATCTATCCGGACGGCCGGGTCGAGATGCTGAACCACGTCGCCAACTTCGACTTCAACTGGCACGTGAACTACGTGTACACCGACGACTCGGCTCCGGTGCTGCCCGCGGGCACGGTCATCCACCTGACCGCTTGGCACGACAACACCGAGGCGAACCGGGCGAATCCGGACCATACGCAGTGGGTGGGGTGGGGCCAGCGCAGCTACGACGACATGTACCACGCGCACGTGAACATCACCTACCTGACCGACGACGACTACGAGCAGATCGTCGCGGACCGGCGCGCGGGCCGGACCGACGACTGAGGACCCCGGCGGAACGTGGAGACACCGCTGTCGCCGCTCGAGTTCCAGCGCCGCTCGCGGGCGCTCTACCCCGACCGCGAGTGCGTGGTCGACGGCGGCGACCGCCTGACGTATGCGCAGTTCTTCGACCGGTGCGACCGGTGGTCGGCGGCGCTGCAGCGGCTCGGGGTGCGCAAGGGCGACCGCGTCGCATACCTGTCGCTGAACACCGCGTCGCACCTCGAGTCGTTCTACGCGGCGCCGCAGATCGGCGCGGTGCTCGTCCCCATCAACTTCCGGCTCAAGCCCCAGGAGATCGCCTACATCGTTCGGCACTCGGGCGCGAAGGTGGTCTGCGCGCACGCCGAATTCCTCGACACCGTCGACGCGATTCGCGGCGAGTGCCCCGGCGTCGAGCACTACGTGGCCCTGGAAGGCGGCCGCGGGGGGTGGCTCGACCACCGGGCGCTGCGTGACGCGGAGTCGGGCGCGTTCGACGGCCCGGCCATCGACGAGCGCGACCTGCTGACCATCAACTACACGAGCGGCACGACCTCGCGGCCCAAGGGGGTGATGATCACCCACCGCAACGCGTACATGAACGCGGTGGGGACCTTGGTGCACATCCCCATGACCTGCGCCGACCGGTACTTGTGGACGCTGCCGATGTTCCACGCCAACGGGTGGACGTTCGTGTGGATCGTCACCGCCGTCGGCGGCGCCCACGTGTGTCTGCGCAAGGTCGATCCGGTCCAGGCTTTCCAGCTCATCCGGGACGAGGGCGTGACCCTGCTGTGCGCGGCCCCGACGGTGCTCATCGGGCTGGCCGGGTGCCCGCCCGAGCAGCGCGGGGCGGCGCCGGCCGGCGTGCGCGTGGTGACGGCCGGGGCCCCGCCCGCGGCGGCGACCATCGAGCGGGTCGAGGGCGGGTTCGGGTGGGACCTCACCCACGTCTACGGCCTCACCGAGACCGCGCCGTTCATCACCGTGTGCGAGCCGCGGCCCGAGCACGCGGGGCTGTCGGCGGCCGACCGCGCGGTGCTCAAGGCGCGCCAGGGGGTGGAGCTGATCACGTCGGGCGAGCTCCAGGTCTTCGACGAGTCGGACCGGCCCGTCCCGCGCGACGCCGCCACTCTGGGCGAGATCGTGGTGCGCGGCAACGTGGTCATGGAGGGCTACTACAACGACCCCGAGGCCACCGCGAAGGCGATGCGGGGCGGGTGGTTCCGCAGCGGCGACGCCGCCGTCGTGCACCCCGACGGGTACGTCGAGATCCGCGACCGGTTCAAGGACGTCATCATCAGCGGCGGCGAGAACATCTCCTCGGTCGAGGTCGAGGGCGTCCTGATGCGCCATCCCGGCGTGCAGGAGGTCGCCATCGTCGGCATGCCCGACGAGCGGTGGGGCGAGACCCCCCACGCGTTCGTCGTGACGGCGCCGGGGGCGGCGGTGAGCGGGGACGACCTGATCGCCTGGGCGCGCGCGCGGATGGCCCACTTCAAGGCCCCCCGCCGGGTCCGGTTCGTGTCGGAGCTGCCCAAGACCGCCACCGGCAAGATTCAGAAGTACGTCCTGCGGAGCGGCCGCGCCGCCATCGCCGCGCAGTAGGCGTCTGCGCCGTGCATGCGGCGCGCGGCGGAGCCGCATGCGGTGAGCCGGCGCCGGCGGCCGAGGCGCCGGTGGGGTGGCGGGCGGCGGGCCTTCCGGGGCCGGCCGCGCGACTCCGGCGCCCGCATTCCGACAGGAGACAGGGCGATGCCTTCCTCCCCTTCGTTCGACCCGCTTCCCGCGGATCCGTCCGGGGCACCTGCGGCCGACGCGGCCCGGTGCCTGGCCGCCATCGAGCGCAAGGTGCTGTGGCTCAGCACCTGGATGATCCATCACGCCAACCACGTGCGGGCGAGCCGCGACGGCCTGAAGGTCGGCGGCCACCAGGCGTCGTGCGCGTCGATGGTCACGTTGATGACCGCCCTCTACTTCGACGTCCTCCGCCCCGCCGACCGGGTTGCGGTGAAGCCCCACGGCAGCCCCGTCTTCCACGCCATCCAGTACCTGCTCGGCAACCAGACCCGCGACCAGATCGAGCGGTTCCGGGCGTTCGGCGGCGCCCAGTCCTATCCCTCGCGCACGAAGGACCGGGACGACGTGGACATCTCGACCGGTTCGGTGGGGATGGGGGTGGCGATGACGAGCTTCGCGGCCCTCGCCCAGGAGTTCCTGCGGGCGCGCGGGCTGGCGCCGGACGACGCGCCGCGGGGGCGGATGATCGCGATCGCCGGCGACGCCGAGTTCGACGAGGGCAACGTCTTCGAGGCGCTGCTCGAGGCCTGGAAGCACCACGTCGCCAACGTCTGGTGGATCATCGACTACAACCGGCAGAGCCTCGACGCGATCGTCGCCGACCGGTTCTTCCACCGGCTCGACACGGTGTTCGAGACGATGGAGTGGCGGGTCGTCACCCTGAAGTACGGCCGCCGCCTCGAGGCGGCGTTCGCGCGGCGCGGGGGCGGGGCGCTGCGCCGATGGATCGACGACTGCCCCAACTCCACCTACTCGGCGCTGGCCTATCAGGGGGGCGCGGCGTGGCGGTCCCGGCTCGTGAGCGACCTCGGCGGCACCGCCGGCATCCGCGAGCTGCTCGACGAGCACGACGACGACGCGCTGCACGGGTTGATGACCAACCTCGCCGGGCACGACCTCGACACGGTGCGCGGGGCGTTCCACGAGGCCGCGCAGGACGACCTCCCGACCTGCTTCATCGCGTACACCATCAAGGGCCACGGGCTGCCGTTCGAGGGACACAAGGACAACCACGCGGGCCTCACCAATCCCCGGCAGATCGCGGCCCTCCGGGCTGAGATGGGCATCGCCGAGGGCGGGGAGTGGGACCCGTTCGCGGGCCTCGACGTTCCGCCCGGGACGCTGCGGGCGTTCCTCGACGCGGTGCCGTTCAACCAGGCGTCGACGCGCCGGCACGACGCCCCCCGCATCGCGGTGCCGGCCGAGATCGCGGCGCCGCCCGGCGACCCCCTGTCGACCCAGGCCGGCTTCGGCCGCGTGCTGGCGGACATCGCCCGCCGGCATCCCGACCTCGCCGAGCGCATCGTGACCACCTCGCCCGACGTCACGGTGTCCACGAACCTCGGCGGCTGGGTCAACCGCCGCGGCGTCTTCGCCCGGTCGGCGCAGGCGGACGCGTTCCGGGGCGACCGGCCCCTGTCGGCGCAGGACTGGTCGATGGGGCCGGCGGGCCAGCATCTCGAGCTGGGCATCGCCGAGAACAACCTGTTCGTGCTGCTCGCCGCCCTGGGGTTGACGGGCCCCCTGTTCGGGACCCGGCTGCTGCCGGTGGGCACCCTCTACGACCCGTTCATCAGCCGGGGCCTCGACGCCCTCAACTACGCCTGCTACCAGGATGCGCGGTTCATCCTCGTCGCCACCCCGTCCGGCGTCAGCCTGGCCCCGGAAGGGGGCGCCCACCAGTCGGTGTTAACCCCCCTCATCGGCTTGGGACAGCCGGGCCTGACCGCCTTCGAGCCCGCCTACGTGGACGAGCTGGCCGAGATCCTGCGCTGGAGCTTCGAGCACATCCAGGCCGAGGACGGCGGCGCCGTCTATCTGCGGCTGTCGACGCGGCCGCTCGCCCAGCCGCGGCGCGGGCTTACGCCCGAGGTGCGGGCGGATGTCGTGGCCGGCGGGTACTGGCTGATCCCCCCTGCGCCGGGAGCCGAACTCGCCGTCGTCGCCTCGGGGCCGGTCGTCGTCGAGGCCGTCGAGGCCCACCGGCAGATGGCCGAGGACGTGCCCGGCGCCGGGGTGCTCGTGGTCACCTCCGCGGATCGCCTGCAGCGGGGGTGGATGCGGGCGGTGAAGGCGGGACGCCCCGAGCGTGCCCGGATATCGCGGCTGCTGCGGCCTCTGGCCCCGGCGGCCGGGCTCGTCACCGTGCTCGACGGACATCCCGCGACCCTGTCCTGGCTGGGGTCGGTGGGGCGGCACCGGGTGCAGCCGCTCGGGGTCACGCAGTTCGGGCAGTCCGGCGACATCCCCGACCTCTACCGGGCGTGCGGACTCGACGTCGACGCCATCCTCGACGCCGCGGCGCGCCTGTGCGTCTGACCGGGACCCGCCGACCTGAACGAGGCGAAACGGATGGAGCGGCTCGGGTGGGTCGTCCGGCCACGGGCGGCGGTGTCCGCGCGCGCCCACGTCGTGCAGGGAGACCTTCGAGTCCTTCGAGTACACTGGCCGGAGACCTCCCGATCGCGCGACAGGTCACCGGAGCGCGGGCCCGGCCTGACGAGGTGTTGAGGGCGATGTGTTCGGGGCGAGTCCGGGAGGAGCCGTGAACACGCCATGTCCGACCAACACGACGATTTGCACCTGCCGGATCTGTCGATTGCCGGATTTCGCGGCATCGAGCGTCTGTCGATCGAACGACTGGGCCGCGTGACCCTGCTCACCGGCCGCAACGGCGTCGGCAAGACGACCGTGCTGGATGCGGTACGCGTCCATGCGGCGCGGGGCCGTCCGATGGTGTTGCACGAACTGCTGGAACGGCGTGAGGAACTCGTAGCCGCTCTCGACGAAGATCACGATCGGTTCTTCGTTCCGGACTATACGGCGTTGTTTCATGGCAGGAGCGCGACACCGGGGGCGCCCATCAGGATCGGTCCCAGGAGCGGCGGCGCCGATCTTGAGATCGCCACGGTTCCCCCCGGGGACCTGTCGCCTGAACAGCGCGAGCTGTTCGCGGAGCACTGGACGGAGGCCGACGTCCAGGCGGTCAGAATCGCCTACCGGGGCAGGCAGCATTTGTTGACTTCTTTTCCCGCGATGAACGATACACGTTCCGCCAACTGGTCACGCCGCCGTTACTGGCGGGATCTGCGGCGCGGATGGTCCGATGACAGCGAATGGCCGGTCGTCGAATGCGAGTCCCTGGGGCCCGGACTGTTGAGCAACAGCAGACTGGCGCGCTTCTGGGACAACGTCGCCCTGACCGAAGAAGAAGACCTGTCGATACGGGCGCTGCAACTGATTGGCGATGACGTCGAGCGTGTCGCCGTGGTCGGCGACGACGAGAGACGCCATCCCGGAGAGGGCCGCCGTGTGCTCGTGAAGCTAAAGGACCATTCCCGTCCGGTCCCGTTGAAGAGTCTGGGCGACGGCGTCACGCGCGTGTTCGCCGCCGGACTCGCTCTGGCGAACAGCCGCGACGGTTTTCTCGTCATCGACGAGGCGGAGAACGGCATCCACCACGCTCTTCAACCGGACTTCTGGAACATGGTCCTGCGCGCCGCGCATGAGAACAACATCCAGGTGCTGGCGACGACCCACAGTTGGGACTGCGCGGCGGGTTTCGCCCGCGCGGCCGTTCAGGTCTCCGGCGTCGCCGGCGTGCTCATCCGATTGGAGAAGGACGGGGAGCAGGTTCGCGCGGTCGAATACTCCGAGGAGGAGCTCCAGGCGGCCGCCGAGCAGCATATCGAAGTCAGGTAGCCATGGCCGGGTCGAACCACCCCCGTGTCCTGCTGGTGGAAGGAGTCGACGACAAGCACGTCGTTCGACATGTGCGCGACCACCAGGATCAGCCGGACATGCCTGCGTTCGATATCCGCGACAAGGACGGTATCACCAATCTGATCAGCGCCATCGGCCCGGAGATCAAGGCTCCCGGTCGGCTGGCAGTCGGTATTCTCGCGGATGCGACGGGCGCGTAGAACCCGCCTATTGGGGTCGTCGCAGTCGCCAGCGTCCGCCCAACCGTGGGGCCCGGCCTGCTGGGTCCCGATAGGAACGAAGAGATCGTTGTCAGTCCGTGGCAGAATTGGTGCTGCATCCGGCCGGGGCCGTAATCGGCCCAAGAACGTGCCGTACAGCCGTCGAAATCGCCGAAATCTGGCCGATCCGAGCCGTTTTCGCGCCACCGCCGGCCGATTTCGGCGCGCCGCGAAGTTTTTGCCACGGGCTGTTATACTGCGCGCCCTCCTCCGGTGTCTCCCTTGCCTTTCAGACTTGTGTCCTGGCAGAGGTACTGAAGGTGGCTTCCCAGCATCTGCAGGTCCATTTCTTGTTGGAGGTAGTCTTTTTTGGATATTATGATCGCCAATCTATCGCAGAACCTCTTTTCCGAACAGGCAGCGATGAAGGACCTGACGATCTCCTTGACCATATCCTCCCGTTTGATATTGATTCGAGCACTCCCGGTGCCCAGAACAGGCACGGTGACGGGTTTTATCTCACCGTGTTCCGCAATGTAGTGCCATAGCTTACCCAAGCTTCTGATTAACCCATCCGGCGAGCCGGTGGCTATGCCGTTCTCGTTCATGTCGGCGATTGCAACCATGTACACCGTTTGTTCTTTCGGTTGTATTTTGGCAACAGTGCCTATAGCATACCGTTTCTTTTTTCCATTTCTACCGTCTTCTATTGAATCGAACTTTTCACCTTCAAGAGCTGTTTCCAGATCGCGATCAAGATGGGCTTCGTTGTCATAGTATTTATTTGTGAACTGCCCTTGCACGCTGTCAGCGGAAATAATACCACCAGAAACGCTCGTATCGAAAGTCGAATTAGCGCTGACAACTAAGGAACCACTAACCTTTTTGAAAAGATCTCCTATTTTAATTTCAATCCAAACGTCTGTGTCTTTCAATCGATGCTTTACCGATGACGTCGAACGGTAGTTCGACCACATCGCAAACAGTAATGGTAAAACAACCACGCACCACGACTCGGATGCGCTAGGCCAAGATACAGAGGCAACCCTTGCCAAGAGCCATATGTAGCCAAGGTGAAAAAGAAAATTCCTTCCCAGATTTAACCAAGCATGTTTCCAATGTTGGGAGAAGTAAGGCGCAATCCAAAGCGATTCCATCACAACCCCAAGCCGTTGTAGACATCCAGACTGTAATAATGCGGTCCCGACCTGTTTTGTCGCTGGTAGGTGAGGTGAGTCGTCGGCCAGTTCTCCAAGGCGTGCTGAAGGATGGCTGCGTTGAAGCTGACGTGAACGACCAGCTTGTCACGTATCACCGGCGGGCACCTCGACGGATCCTGCTGGCGAAGTCTGTTCAAGTTCACGCCGACTATGGGCAGATCAAGATCGAGAGCCTGCTCCATTTCCCACCGGACGAATCTGTACAAGTATCTCGTCTTTTCTCCAATCAGGACCACCAGAATCTTGCTGTTCTTCAGCCGTTCTCGAAGCTGGCGCTTGATCGATTCCGTCAGACTCGTGTCCCTCGCAGTATTCAGATCATGAGCGTCGAAGAAGTTGAACGACAGGCCGTCGTTTTGCCTCCACGCCCGCATCAAGTAGTAGTAGTGGATATCGGTATCGCCGTCAAAGCACACGTACGTCTTGTTTCTGTACGGCATGGCTCATGTCTCCTCATTCCACATCAACCGGACTCGCTCCCGTCGACTTCACTTACTTCTCTCACCAAGGTAATAATAGACAATGGCCGGGAAAAAAGCAGCCTGTCAAGGTGAACACGGACGGCCGACCCGCCGCCGACGTAGGCAACGCCCGTCGGGCAGGGTACCACAACGGCGTCTAGCGGAGGTGCGCCGGGGTGGATCTCGCAGTCCCGCGTCAGATCGCCCTCGGTGGCGGTGCGCGAAGACCACCCGCGGCAGGAACGTCGACGCGGTCCTCGGCACCGCGGGCGGGGCTCGGCTCGGCGCAGGCGACGAACCCGCCGGCCGACATGGAGATGAGCTCTCCACCAGACTGCGCGGCCCATCGCGGTGATAGCTCGTGATCCGGGCGCTGGTCTCGCCTGGCACCTGTAGACGGATACATCGTCTTGCGTCCACGCCGGCCCCGTTCGAGCGCAACACCCGAGGAGAGCCGGCCCACTGGCGGCGTTGACCTTATCATGAACCGTTCCCGTTTTCGTCGTGGCGGTCCGGACGGGGCGGGGAAGCCCGCGGTCAGGGGGCAGGCGAGGGCGGGCGGCGGCGTGCGAGTTCGGACCCCAGCCCGCTGGCCACGGGGCGGCGGGGGCGTCCGGGCCCGCCATCGCGCCGGCGGCTGCGGAATTGCGTTACGCTGTAGCGGCTTTGCGGGAACCGGCCGGCTCGACCCGGGGGAGCCGGCGTCGCGCGCGCGGGCGGAACCACGAGAGGATTCCGCGGCAGGAAGGGATGGCCGAGACGACCGAGATCCGACTTCCCCGGCTGGCCGATTCCGTCACGACGGTCAAGTTCGGCGCGTGGCTGAAGTGGGAGGGCGACCGGGTCGAGGCCGGCGAGCCTGTCGCCGAGGTCGAGACCGACAAGACCACCGTCGAGCTGGAGGCCCCGGCCGCCGGCGTGCTGTGCGACCTCCGGGTCGCGCCCGGCGCGGACGGCCTGGAGGTCGGTGCGGTGTTGGCGCGGATTGCTCCGGTAGCGGGGGAGGACCCTGGGCCCGCGGTCGCGTCACCGGCCGTGGCGACGCCGATTTCGGCGATACCGTCCCCGGCCATACCGCTGCCGGCGGCCGGAGCGCGGCTGGTCGCGGGCGGCGACGGTACGTCGATCCGCGTTGGATCGCCCGCCGCGCTGCCGGGCCGGGCTGTCCCGGGCGTGGAGCCGCCGGGCGGCTCGGCTCCCGGCGAATCGCCGGCGGCGCGGGACGAGGCGCCGACGCCGCTGAGAGCGCCCCCGGCGGCCCCCGGTGCGGCACCGGCAGCGCGGGACGCGGCGCCGGCAGATGACGCTCCCTCGGCGACGCCGCTGGCCCTCCGGATGGCCGCCGCGGCCGGGCTCGACCTGTCCGCTGTGCGGGCCGCGGGCGCCGACGGCCGCATCCGCAGGACGGACATCGACCGCGTGCTCGCCGCGCGGCGGGGGGCGCCGGTTGAAGGCACGGGCGTATCGGAGGGTGCATTCTGGCCGGACGACGGCCAGCCCTCGTCGGGTGCGCGGGTTGAAGCCGCGGGCGCATTCTCGCCGGTTGAAGCCGCGGGCGCAGCGGAGGGCGCATTCTGGCCGGACGACGGCCGGCCCTCGTCGGGTGCGCGGGTTGAAGCCGCGGGCGCATTCTCGCCGGTTGAAGCCGCGGGCGCAGCGGAGGGCGCGTTCTGGCCGGACGACGGCCGGCCCTCGTCGGGTGCGCGGGTTGCCGCGGGTACAGCAGAGGGTGCGTTCTCGCCGGATGGCGGCCGGCCCTCGTCGGGTGCGCCGCCTGCGCTGAGCCCGTCCAGTCCTTCCGCGGGCGCGGAGGAGCGGGCTGCCGCGGAGGCGGCGGGTGCCTCGGCGCCGCCTGCGCTGAGCCCGCCCAGTCCTTCCGCGGGCGCGGAGGAGCGGGCTGCCGCGGAGGTTCCGGGCACCGCGGCGCCGCCCCACCGCGAGCCGCCGCTGACGGCCATGCGCCGGGTCACCGCGACCCGCATGCAGCAGGCCAAGCGGACGGTCCCCCACTTTTATCTGCGCACCGAGTGCCGGGTCGACGCGGCGCTCGGTTTTCTCGCCGCCGCCAAGCGCCATTCGCCGGACGCGCCGCCCACCCTCACCGATCTCGTCGTCCGGGCCGCCGCCTGCGCGCTCCGCACCGTGCCCGAGGCCAACTCCGCGTGGGTGGACGGGGCGGTGCGGGTCTACGACCGCGTCGACGTCGCGGTGGCCGTCAACACCCCCCACGGCCTGTTGGCGCCGGTGGTTCGCGGGGCCGAGCGGAAGGACCTCGGAGCCATCGCCCGCGAGACCCGCGCCCTCGCCGCGCGGGCCCGCGGGGGGCGCCTCGCGCCCGCCGAGTACGCGGGGGGCACGTTCACCATTTCGAACCTGGGGATGTACGGGGTCGAGAGCCTCTTCGCGATTGTGAACCCGCCGCAGAGCTGCATTCTCGGCGTGGGGGCGGCGACCCGGCGCCCGGTGGCTACCGGCGATCGCGTCGGCGTGGGGTCGGTGATGGCCTGCACTCTGTCGGCCGACCACCGGGTCATCGACGGTGCGGCGGGGGCCGCGCTGCTGGAGGCGATCAGGTCCTGCCTGGAGCAGCCCGGCCTGATGCTGCTCCGGACCGAGACATCGCCGCCGCATGACCGGGGCGGCCCGGGGTGACCTTCCGATCTCGGCAAGGCCCGCCGACGGTCATGGGCGCCCTGGCCGGCCCGCTGCGCGCGGCGTTCCACGAGCCGGACACCCGCACGTACCGGTACGCGCAAGGCACGGTGTGGGCGCTCATTCTGACCTCCATCCTGCTGCTCGTCGTCGAGGCCCTGCTGCCGGCCGGCAGCCCCGCCGGTCGCGTGGTGCAGGCCGTCGACCGCGTCCTGTTGTCGATTTTCGCGGTCGAGATCCTGCTGCGGGTGGGTTCGTACCGGCCGCCGGCCCTCGATGTCTTCCGGCGTCCCCCCATGGGGAGGCTCCGCACCCACCTGCTGGGACGGCTCCAGTACCTGCTGCGGCCCATCATGCTGGTCGACATCCTGGCCGTGCTGGCGCTGTTCCCCGAGCTGCGGGGCCTGCGGGCCCTGCGGCTGCTGCGGCTCCTGCGCTCGAACCGGCTGTTCCGCTACCGCAACCCGTTCGCCATCGTCCTGCAGGCGTTCGAAGAAAACGGTGTGCTGTTCATCCTGGCGTTCGGGGTCCTGGGGGCGGCGACGTTGCTGGGCGGGTCGAGCATGTACCTGGTGGAAGTCAGGGACAACCCCGACATCACCACGCTCATGGACGGCATGTGGTGGGCGCTGGTCACCACGACCACCGTCGGGTTCGGCGACATCGCGCCGGTGACCGGGCTCGGACGCCTCATCGGCGCGGTGATGATGGTCGCCGGCATGTTCACCCTGGCCCTGTTCGCGGGCATCGTCGGGTCGAGCCTCGTCAGCAGCGTCGTCAGCGTCCGGGAGGAGCAGTTCCGCATGAGCGACTACGTGAACCACATCGTCGTGTGCGGGTACGACAAGAGCACCCATCTGATGCTCGATGCGCTGCGCGCCGAGGTCGACCCGGCGCAGACCCGCGTGGTGCTGTTCGACACCCACGAGCGCTCGCGCGACGTGCCCCCCGAGTTCCTGTGGGTGCAGGGAGACCCGACCAAGGAGAGCGAGCTGGACAAGGTGCGGCTGATGCACGCCGCCGCGGTCATCGTGCCGGGCAAGCGCGACACGTCGCCGCAGGCTGCCGACGCCCGTTCGATCCTCATCACGTTCACCATCCGGTCCTACCTCAGCCGCCAGCGCCGAGATGTTCGCCGCCGGCGGTTCCCGCTCTACGTCGTCGTCGAGATCCTCGATTCCGAGAACGTCGACCACGCGCGCAAGGCGGGGGCCGACGAGGTGATCGAGACCCGCAAGATCGGTTATGCGATGATCGCCCATGCGGTGGGGTACCATGGCACCGCCACCGCCATGAGCCGGGTGCTGCTGTCGGGCGCGCACAACGTGTATGTCGGGGTGCTGCCCGGCGATCGCAAGGAGCCGGTGCCGTTCGGCGAGCTGTTGGTGGAGATGCAGTTGTCCAAGCGCGGCGGTCTCGTGGTGGGCCTGCGCACGCCGGCCGGCGACGAAGTGATCAACCCCCCCAAGGACTACCCGGTGCAACCGCGCACGCAACTGCTCTATCTCGCCGAGGAGGCGCTGCTGGACCCGCCTGGATAAACCGACAGCAGTTGCGGGATGCATCGCGGCTCGAATGCAGCGGGGACTTTCGCCACGGGCGGTTGGGGGACCCGCTATCGGCAGCGCGATGGCATCGCCGGTCGATGCGGGGGGGCTCGTCGCGGGTCCCCAGGCCGCGTGGCCCCGGCGGGAGGCCGAAACGCGCTATACTGCCGCGTTTCAAGTAAGGAACGCTCGTTTGCCCGCCACCGCAGGGCGGCCCGGAGGAGGAATCATGACCACGAAGCGCGCACTGGCGGCGCTGATCCTGGCGGTGCTGATGGCGCCGATGCCCGCGGCGGCCCAGCAGGAAGAGACCTACGACTACTGGAAGTTCCAGCGGGAGATGGTCCGGTACGGGCAGCAGGCGATCTTCATGTGCAACGGGCTGTTCACGTCGAACCGCACCCTGGAGGACGTCTTCGCGCAGGAGCTCGCGTTCCTGCCCCGGCCGGTGGGGACGCCCCGCGGCGGGGACTACGTCATCGACGACAAGCGGAAGGCGGTGGCCATCGGGACGCCGGGGGGCACCCCGGTCATGCGGGCGGCGTTCCGCGAGGGCATCGGCTGCGTGATTCTGCCGCCCGACCAGACCTTCGAGGACATCGAGCGGCTGCCCGTCCTCGACCTGCCCTATCCGGCCGGCGACTCCGCCGACGTCCCGTGGCCGGATGGCGACCTCGTCGCCGGCGCCTCCCCGTCGCCGTCCATCGACGCGGCCGCCATCGAGGCCGCCTCGAACTGGGCCTTCGACCGCGGCACGCCCGAGCAGGTCACCCTGAGCCTGCTCATCGTGCACGAGGGTCAGATCATCCACGAGCGGTACGCGCCGGGGGTGGACGTGACCACCCGCACCCGCACGTGGTCGACGGCCAAGAGCATCGCCGCGACCCTCATCGGGATGCTTGTCGACGACGGCCGCCTGAAGCTCGACGAGCCGCTGGGCTTCGAGTGGCTGCCGCGCGCCGCGTCGCCCGAGACGGACCCGCGCAACGCCATCACCCTGCGCCACGTGCTCAACATGTCGAGCGGCCTCGATGCCGTCGACAACGCCGGCCGCGAGTACGCCACGGGCTCCGGGCTCGCGTACTGGGCCGGGGCCAGCTCGGTGCGCGGCGCCCTGCGGCAGGCGCTGATCCGCGGGCCCGGCACGAGCTGGGACTACGAGAACTACGACACGCTGCTCGCGGTCTACAAGATGAAGCAGGTCCTGGGCGACGAGCAGACCTACCGCGAGTTCCCGCGGCGCGCCCTCCTCGACCGCATCGGCATGCGCAACACCCTGGTCAGCACCGATCGGTTCGGCGACTTCATCCTCAGCAGCCAGATCTACACCAACGCCCGCGACCTCGCCCGCTTCGGCCTGCTGTATCTGCAGAACGGCGTGTGGAACGGCGAGCGGCTGATTTCCGAGGCCTGGATCGACTTCGTGCGCACCCCGGCTCCGGCCACCGTCGGCCGTGGCGGCCACTACGGCGGCCAGTGGTGGCTGGTGCCCGAGAACCGGAACGACGTGCCCAGGGACGCCTACTCGACCTCGGGCAACCGCGGCCAGTACGTCGTCGTCGTGCCGTCGCACGATCTGGTCATCGTGCGCCGCGGCCTTGATTGGGGGCGCCAGGGCTTCGACCGGTGGGGGCTGACCCGGGAGGTGCTGAAGGCGGTCCGGATGCCGACCGACGACGGGCAGTAGTTCGAAACGGCCGGCCGGCGGCTCCGCTTACCGCCCGACCGGACCTGCGGGTGTCTGCGCCGTCGGCGCGGCGTGAGCCGCTCACGGCGCGGATCCCGCCCCGCGGTCAACCGCCCCCCGTGGGGCGGCCAAGACGGACGACGATGTCGTACTCCGCCCGGGTCACCGGCTGCACGGACAACCGGCTGCCCTTTTGCGTCACCTTCATCGCTTCCAGGCCCTGGGTGGTCTTGAGCACGGAGAGCGGTACGGTCTCCGCGAACCGCTCCACGAACTCGAGGTCCACCATGTACCAGATCGGGGCGTCCGGCTTGCTGCGCGCGTCGAAGTACTTGTGGCCCGCCTCCCACGCGAAGTGGTCCGGATAGGCGGTTCGCGCGATCCGGGCGAGCCCGGAGACGCCGGGGGGCGCGGCGTTCGACGCGTAGAACAGCACCTCGTCGCCCACCCGCATGTCGTTGCGCATGAAGTTCCGAGCCTGGAAGTTGCGCACCCCTTCCCAGCATGTCTCCCCGTCCCGCGCCAGATCGTCGATGCTGTAGGCGCTCGGCTCGCATTTCATCAACCAGTAGCGTTTCGGCATGCCGCTATTGTCCGCGGGGCGGGTTCGCGGCACAAGACGACGCCCACTGAACTTCGTCCGGCGGCCGTCCGTCAAATGTCAGGCAGGAGGAAGCATGACAACGCAGACTTGGTGGGAAACGGTGGGAGGCACCGGCAGCGCGGTGCTCGATCAGCTCAGAAAGCTGCTGGCCGAAGGCAACGTTCGACGGGTGCGGGTACGGCAGAAGGCGCAGGTCATCGCGGAGTTCCCGCTGACCGTGGGATTGGTCGGCGCGGTGTTCGCGCCGTTGCTGGCCGCGATCGGCGCGATAACCGCGCTGGTCACCGGGTGCACCATCGAGATCGAGCGCGAAGGTTCCGGCGAGGCGGCGGACCCTGCGCCGCCTCCCGACTCCAACTGAATGAAAGGGCGCCGTGGTCATCACGGACAACGGCGCTCCGTGGAGCGTCGTGGCGGCCACGAGCGCCGCGGCGCTCCCGGTGGACGTTCAGGATCCTGAATGCTCACGGGCTCGCGGGGCGGTGCGGGCCGTTCGTTCCTGTGCCGCCGAGGCCGGGGCCGACGCTACGTTGGATGCCCCGCACGCGGGCTCCACCCCGCAGGAGGGATCCGCCGAGTCGTCGCATCAGTGGATCCCCCGCGCGCGCGGGCTCAACCGCCGGTTGGAACCGCACTGCGGTATCATCCCCGGAGGGTCCCGTTCGTCCGGCCGCGGTGGATCGCCGCAGGCCGGCGGCATGCGCCCGCGGGGAGGAGCGTCGTGAGAACACGGACATGGCTGGCCGCCTGCGTTGCCGTCGTGCTGTTCGGCTCGGAGGGGCTCGCGGAGCAGGCGCCGCCCGGGTGCGAGCCGGTGGGGGACATCCGGTTCATCTGCGATCTGACCGGTCCCGAGGACTTGGCCGTCGTGCCCGGCGCCGAGTGGGTCATCGCGTCGGGGAACCAGGCGGGGGGGCGGATTCACCTCGTCGACGTGGACGAGAAGACGACCTCCGTCCTCTTCCCGACCCCGGCCCGGACCGAGCGGCTCGACCGGGCGGCTTGGCCGACCTGCCCCGGCCCCCTCGATCCCGCGGAGCTGGACGGGAACGAGTTCCGGGCCCACGGCCTCTATCTCGATCCCGGTGAGGACGGCGTCCACACGCTGTACGTGGTGCACCATGGCCGGCGCGAGTCGATCGAGGTGTTCGAGGTCGATGCGGCGGCCGGGCCGGTCACGCTGGCGTGGGTCGGGTGCGCGGTGGCCCCGGAGCCGCTGCGCCTCAACTCGGTGGTGGCGCTGCCGGAGGGCGGTTTCGCGGCGACGAGCACCTCCACCGGGGACGTCTGGGAGTGGCGCGCCGAGGGCGGCTGGTCGTTGATCGCGGGCACCGAGGACACGACGCCGAACGGTCTCGAGATTTCCCCCGACGGACGGTGGCTCTACATCGCGGGGTGGCGCGGCGAGAAGCTGACGCGCCTGTCGCGCGGGCGGACGCCGCTGCAGAAGGACGTCGTCGCGGTCCCCTTCCGGCCGGACAACTTGCGGTCGGTCGACGGCGGCGCCGTGCTCCTGGCCGCGGGCCACGGCGACTACGGGACGCCGCAGGAGACCTCGAACGTGGCGACCATCGATCCCGAGACGCTCGAGGTTCGGCGGATCTTCCGGCACCCGCGCATCGAGGGGTTCGCATCGTCCACCGCGGCCATTCGGATCGGCGGCGAGATATGGCTGGGGACGAATCGCGGCGGCATGATCGCGTACTTTCCGGCCCCGGACGCGGAGCCCGCCCGGTGATTCTCCAACGGCCTCTTCGAGCATCCGCGGCGCTGGGGATGGCGGCGTTCGCGGCCATCGGCGCCGCCGGCGGAACGGCGTCGGGCCAGCCCGGCGGGACGGGGGCGTGGTTCACCGACCGGGCCGCGGCATCGGGGCTCGACTTCGTGCACTTCAACGGCATGTCGGGGGAGTTCTACCTGGCCGAGATCATCGGGCCGGGGGGGGCGCTCCTCGACTTCGACAACGACGGCGACCTCGACGTCTACCTCGTCCAGGGGCAGATGATCGGACCCGGCAAGACGCTGGACCATGCGCTGGCCGCGCCGTCCCGGGCCGGGCTGCCCCTGACCGACCGTTTGTACAGGAACGATCTCGAGATCCACCCGGACGGAACCCGCACCCTCCGTTTCGTCGACGTCACCGCGGGAAGCGGCCTCGACGCGGCGTCGTACGGCATGGGCGTGGCGACGGGGGACGTCGACAACGACGGTTGGGTGGACGTCTACCGCATCGGGCTCGGCGACAACCAACTGTTCCGCAACGACGGCGACGGGACGTTCACGGACGTCACCGGGCAGACCGGCACGAACGACCCGCGGTGGACGGTGGCGGCGGCGTTCGTCGACTTCGACCGCGACGGCTGGCTCGATCTGTACGTCGGCAACTACGTGGACCCGCGTCTCGACGACGAGCCGGCGTGTTTCAGCCGGACCGGCGAGAAGGACTACTGCGGGCCGAACCGCTACCCGCCGGCGCCCGACCGGGTGTATCGAAACCGGGGCGACGGCACGTTTGCGGACGTCACCCTCGATGCGCTCCGGGGCGGCGATTTCGGCCCGACCCTCGGGGTCGTGGCGGTCGACGTCGACGCCGACGGGTGGGCGGATCTCTACGTGGCCAGCGACGGCGAGCCGAACCAGTTGTGGATGAATCGACGGGACGGCAGCTTCGAGAACGCGGCGTGGCTCGCCGGGGCGGCGGTGAACCGCGACGGGCGGGCGGAAGGGAGCATGGGGGTCGACGCCGGCGATTTCGATGCGGACGGCGACGACGACCTGTTCATGACCCATATCGCCACCGAGACGAACACGCTCTACGTCAACGACGGCCTGGGGTTGTTCGAAGATCGGACGGTGCGGGTCGGTCTCGGTCCGCCCAGTCTGCCCTACACCGGATTCGGGACCGGATGGTTCGACTTCGACAACGACGGCTGGCTGGACCTCCTGATCGCGAACGGCGAGATCAGGACGATGGAAGCGCTCGCCCAGGCGAACGATCCGTTTCCGCTGCACCAGCGGAATCAATTGTTCCGCAACCTGGGGAACGGGCGTTTCGCCGACGTCACCGACGACGCCGGCAAGGTCTTCGAACTGTCGGAGGTCAGCCGGGGAGCGGCGTTCGGCGACGTGGACAACGACGGCGACGTCGACGTGCTGTTGACGAACAACAACGCGCCGGTGCGTCTGCTGATCAACGGCTTGGGCCACCGCAACCGATGGGTCGGGCTGCGGCTGGTCGGCGCCGCGGGCCGGGACATGCTCGGCGCCCGGGTCGCGCTGTTCCGCGACTCGGGGCCCGTGTTGTGGCGGCGGGCGCGCACCGACGGCAGCTACGCGTCGGCGGCCGACCCGCGGGTCCTGATCGGTCTGGGCCGCACCGCCGCGGTCGACCGGGTTCGCGTGGTCTGGCCGGACGCCGCCGTCGAAGAATGGGGGGATGTCGCCATCGACCGGTGGACGACGTTGACCCAGGGAACGGGCCGATCCGTGGAGTGAGCCCCGACCCGCCGACCCGGATGCATGAGCAAGCACGATACACCGGCGCCGGGCCGGCGTTGGGCCAAAAACCTGCTACAGCGAAGCGTGTCCCGTTCGACTCCAGGAAAACATAGCTGACCACGGACCTGGACCACAAGCGGGTATCTGGAATTCGGGGCGCCGGAGGCGGGACACCGGCCGCGGCCGGCATCAGTCGGCCGCGGCCGTTTCTTGTTCGGGCCGGTGGAGCCGATCAGCACCGCCGCATCCCGGCCTCGAAGACGCCGCAACTCGCGGCCGGCGGCTCTTGCCGCCCGCGGTCGGGTGCGCGCCAGATTCGTGGAATGACTGCCCCCGGCGCCGTCGGGTCGGGCGATTTTCCGCGCCGTTCTCGGCATCGAGGCCCTCCTGAACGGGCTTTTTTGGGGCTTTGGCCCCTGGATCCCCCCCGGGGGCCGGTTCCGGCGGCGGCGCCTCACTTTCTGGACGCGCCCCCCGCGGCTCCGCGACTTGAAGGAATCGGCGTTCCCCGCGGATAATCGACGACATGCTTTCGACGGTCCGGGGTCTCCGGTCGGGGTTGGCGGCGGCCGTTCTGCCGCTCCTCGCCGGGGCCGTGGCATGTGGCTCCGCGGAATCGGTCCCGCCGGTGTCCGGGGCGGACGGCGGGGGGCCCGCGGGCGATGCGGCCGCCCCTTCCGCCGCCGATTCGGCCGGCCGGATTCGGTTCACCGACCGCGCGCGGGAAGCCGGCATCGACTTCGAGCACTTCAACGGGATGTCCGGCGAGTTCTATTTCAGCGAGATCATGGGGCCGGGCGCCGCCCTGTTCGATATGGACGGCGACGGCGACCTCGACGCGTACTTCATCCAGGGGCAGATGCTCGGTCCGGGCCGGACCCTCGACGACGCCCTGACGCCTCCCGCGCCCGACGCGCCCCTTCCGTTGACGGACCGCCTCTACCGCAACGACCTCGAAGTGCGCGCCGACGGCTCGCGGACGCTGCGGTTCACCGACGTGACCGCGGGCAGCGGTCTCGACGTCCGATCCTACGGCATGGGGGTCGCGGCGGGCGATTTCGACAACGACGGCCGAGTCGACCTTTACCGCACCCGCATCGGTGCGAATCAACTCTTTCGCAACAACGGAGACGGCACGTTCACCGACGTCACGGAGCGGTCCGGCGCCGGCGACGGGCGCTGGGGCGTATCGGCGTCCTTCGTCGACGTCGACGGGGACGGGTGGCTCGACCTTTATGTCGGCAACTACGTCGATTACGACCTCGAGGACGAGTCGCCCTGCTTCGCGGTGACCGGCGAGCGGGACTACTGCGCGCCGAAGAGCTACCCGGCGGCGCCGGACCGGTTGTACCGCAACAACGGCGACGGCACGTTCGCCGACGTGACCGCCGCGGCCGGGATCGGGGGCCGCTACGGCCCCGCCCTCGGGGTGCTGACCGCCGATTTCAACGCGGACGGCTGGATGGACGTCTATGTCGCGAACGACGGCGAGCCGAACCAGCTCTGGGTCAATCGGCGGGACGGCACGTTCGAGGATCGGGCGCTGCTGGCGGGCGTGGCGCTCGACTTCACCGGGGGCGTCGAGGCGAGCATGGGGGTCGATGCCGGCGACTTCGATGCGGACGGGGACGACGACTTGTTCATGACCCACGTCTCGGCCGAGACGAACACGCTGTACGTCAACGCCGGCGACGGCTTCTTCGAAGACCGGAGCGCCATGACCGGCCTGGGGGCGCCCAGCCTGCCCTACACCGGATTCGGGACCGCCTGGGTCGATTTCGACAACGACGGCTGGCTGGACCTGCTGGCCGTCAACGGTCACGTGCAGGTGATCGAGGGCTTGGCCCAGGCCGGAGACCCGTTTCCGCTGCACCAGCCCAACCAGGTGTTTCGCAATCGCGGGGGCGGGGGGTTCGACGACGTGACGGGGGAGGCCGGTCCGGTGTTCGAGCTGTCCGAGGTCGGCCGCGGGGCGGCGTTCGGGGACGTCGACAACGATGGCGACGTGGACGTGCTGGTGGTGAACAACAACGGTCCGGCCCGCCTGCTGATCAACGACTCCGGTCACCGGAAGCGCTGGGTCGGCCTGCGGCTGGTCGGCGGGCGGCGCGACGCGCTCGGCGCCCGCGTCGGCGTCTCGCGGGAGTCGGGTCCGGTGTTGTGGCGGCGGGCCCGCGCCGACGGCAGCTATGCCTCGGCCAACGATCCGCGGGTGGTCGTCGGTCTCGGGACGGCCGACGCGGTGACCCGCGTGCGCGTCGAATGGCCGGGCGGCCGGGTCGAGGACTGGACCGATGTGCCGGTCGACGGTTGGACGACCCTGACCGAGGGCACCGGCCGGCCGGCGGGCGGCGGGAGCGAGTGAGGGCGCCATGCGGGTGCGGCTGCTTCGTGCCATCGCAACGGGACACCCGAACCTGATCGGTCACGGCGCCGGACGGTTCGCGCTGGGCGTCCTCATGGCCGCGGCCTGCACCCTGCCGGCTTGCGGTCCCCGGGGCGGCACCCGCGCTCCGGACCTCCTGCCGGTCGCGTTGCCCGATCTCGACGGTGCGCACGCGTCGGTCCGGACGCAGATGCAGGCGGCGCAGGCCGCCGTGGCCGCCGCTCGAGACGGCTCGCCGGCGGAGCGGGCCGCCGCCTACGGCCGGTTGGGCCTGCTGCTGATGGCCGGCGAGTATCTGGAGGCGGCCGAGCCGAGCCTGGCCAACGCCGTGCGGCTCCTCCCCGACGAGTTCCGATGGACCTACTATCTGGCGCATCTGTACCGGCAGCAGGGCGACCTCGCGCAGGCCGCTGATTACTTCGAGCGGGCCCATGACCGGCGGCCCGACGATTTTCCGGCGCTCGTCTGGCTGGTGTCCACCCTGCTGAGGCTGGGGCAGCCGGAGGCGGTGGAGCCCTGGCTGGCGCAGGCGCGGGCGCTGCGCCCGGGCTCGGCGGTGGTCCGCTTTCAGGAGGGGCGGACGGCCGTCGCGACCCGGGACTATGCGGGCGCGGTGGAGCATCTGACCGCGGTGCTGCGGCTCGATCCGAACGCGTCCGTCGCGCACTATCCGCTTGCGATGGCCTATCGCGCCCTCGGCGATCTGGAGGCGGCCGGGTATCACCTGGACCGCGCCGGGGGGGGCGGCGAGGGCGGCGAAGGGTCGCTGGGCCTGTCCGACCCCCTGATGGCGGATGTGGCCACCCTCCTGCGGAGTCCGCAGGCCCACCGCGGGCGCGCCCTCGAGGCGGATGCGGTCGGGGACTGGCCCGAGGCGGCGCGGCAGTTCCAGATGGCGGTCGAGCTCGCGCCGGACGACGCGGTGCTGCGCCTCAGTTTGGCGATCGCGCACGACCGGGCCGGGAATCCGCGGGCTGCGCTGCCGGAGCTCGAAGCGGCTTTGCGGCTCGATACGGAACTAACTCAGGCCCACTACGTCCTCGGCACGCTCCTCGAGCGGGGCGGACGGGACGACGAGGCGATCGACCGGTTCACCGTCGCCGTCGCGCAGGATCCGCAGTCGGCCGAGGCGCAGCTTCGGCTCGCGAACGCCCTGCGCCGCACCGGCCGGGTCGAGGACTCGCTGGTTCCGTACCGGCGGGCGCAGGAGATCGATGCCGGCGTGGAGGAGGCCCGGTTCGGCGAGGTGATGGGGCTGGTGCGGCTCGGACGCCACGGCGAGGCGCGTGCGCGCCTGGAGGCGGCGTTGCGCCGCAGGGCCGGGCATCCGCTGTTCGCGACGGCGTTGGCGCGGCTGTTGGCGGCGTCGCCCGACGCCCGCGTGCGCGACGGGCGGCGGGCCTTCCAGCTCGCCGAGGCCTTGGTGGCCGAGCACAAGACCACCGACGTGGCCGAGACGATGGCGATGGCCCTCGCCGAGCTGGGCGAGTTCCGGGGGGCGATGGAGTGGCAGCAGTTGGCCGTGGACGTGGCGAACGACGCCGGCCGGCCCGACCTCGCGGCCCGCATGTCCGACAACCTCGCACGCTACCGCCGCGGCGAGCCCTGCCGCACCCCTTGGCGTGACGACGCCCCCGAGCACCGCCCGGGGCCGGTGGTCGAGCCGGGCCTGCTCGGCCCCGCGCCCGAACGGTGACGCCGCCGTGACCAGGATGTTGGACAGATCGGCTTCCGGTCGTGATCCCGCGCCGATTCCGGGGCGTACCGAAATGCGGGGCGCCTCCGGGGCCGGTCGGACCCGCCGCCCGCCGCGCCGGCGTGGCGTGACCCGGGTCGGCCTGGTCCCGGCGCTCGTCCTGGGCGTCGCCGGCCCGGCGTTCGCGGGGCCGGGCGGGTTCCTGCAGGCGCCGGGGAGCGGGACGGTTCCCGCCGCGTGCGCGGTGCCGAACCTCGACCGCATGCACGCGGCGGTCCGGTCGCAACTGGGTGACGCCTATCGGGCCCTGCAGGCGCTGGAATCGGCGGGTGGGCGCGCCGCGGCCGACGCGGCGCCCGACCGTCGGCTCGGCGGAGCCTACGGCGGGCTGGGGATGCTCCTGTTCGCCGCCGACTATCCGGACGCGGCGGGGCGGTGCCTGCGGCGCGCGGCGCGGCTGGCCCCCGACGAGTTCCGCTGGCCCTACTATCTCGCGCACGTCTCCATCCGCATCGGGGATCTGGACCAGGCGGTCGAATTCCTCGAGCGGGCGTTGGCGATCGAGCCCCGCGACTTCGCGGCCCTCGTCTGGCTGGTGCACGTGCAGGTCGATCGGGATCGGCCCGAGGAAGCGGAGCGGCTGCTCGCCCGCGCCTGGGCGAGTCATCCGGATACCCAGGCCCTGTTGTATCAGGGGGGGAGAGCGGCCCTCGCGGCGCAGAGCTACGCCGCGGCGGTGGCCCGGCTGGAGGCGGCCCTGCGGCTGAACCCGGCCGCGACGGTGATTCACTATCCCCTGTTCATGGCCTACCGGGGCCTCGGCGATCTCGATCGGGCGCGGGACCACCTCGCGCGGAGCGGCGCCCGCACCGGCGGCCGCTCTGCCGCGGGGGGGGCGGTGTACTTCCCCGATCCCCTGATGGCGGAGGTCTACACGATGCTCCGGAGCCCCCAGGCCCACCGCGACCTCGGCCTGCAGGCGGCCGAGCGGGGAGATTGGCCGGAGGCGGCGCGGCAACTCGGCCAGGGTGTCGAGATGGCCCCCGACAACCCCGTCATGCGCCTGAACTTCGGCACCGCCCTGATTCGCACCGGCGACGCCCCCGCCGCGCTGGCGCAGCTCGAGGCCGCGGTGCGTCTCGATCCCGGCTTCGCGGCCGCGCATTTTCTGATCGGCACCCTCCTCGAGCGCAGCGGGCGCGACCGGGAGGCCGTCGATCGATTCACGGCGGCGGTGACCGCCGATGCGGGCCTGGGCGCCGCCCATCTGAGACTGGGCGACGCCCTGCGCCGCACCGGCCGGTTCGAGGCGGCGTTGTCCCACTACCGGCAGGTGCAGGGCGAGCAGGCCCGTTTCGGCGAGGCGATGGCCCTGGTGCGGCTCGGCCGGTACCCGGAGGCGCGACAGACGCTCGACGCCGCCCGGGAGCGGTTTCCGGCGGAACCGTCCTTCCCCCACGCGCTGGCCCGGCTGCTCGCGGCCGCGCCCGACGCCGGTGTGCGCGACGGACCCCGGGCGCTCGCGCTGGCGCAGGGATTGGTGGCCGAAGGGCACCGGACCGCCGGGGTGGCGGAAACGATGGCGATGGCGATGGCCGAGCTGGGACGTTTCGCGGAAGCGGTCGAGTGGCAGGGTCTCGCGATGCAGGCCGCCGCCGATGCCGCCCGGTCCGACGTGGCGCGGGGGATGACCGCCAATCTGGCGCTCTATCAGCGCAACGAACCGTGCCGGACGCCGTGGCGGGACGACGAGCCGGAGTACAATCCCGGTCCGGCCGTCGACCCGGGTCTCCTGCCGCCCGGTCCCGGCGGCTGAGCCACCGGGCGCGATCCCGGATACAGGAGTTCCCGCCATGAAACTGGGTCGCTGCAGTCTTGTCGCCGGTCTCGCCGGCGTCCTCGGCATGACCGGCGGCGCGGCGCCCGCCGGGAGCGGCCGCGTCCCCGGCCTTCAGGGCCAGCCCGCGCAGGACACCGTGCACATCCCGCCGTCGCTGGTCGACGAGAGCTGGGTCGAACCGCGGCGGAATGCGCAGTTGCGGACGACCGGCGACTTCGACGTGTTCCACGAGTTCCAGTTCACGGATCGGGTCGCCGAGAGCGGCATCACCTTCGCGCACCGGATCGTCAGCGACGCCGGCAGGGACTACAAGGCCGTCCACTACGACCACGGCAACGGGGTGGCGGCGGCGGACGTGGACGGCGACGGTCTGGACGATCTGTACCTCGTGACCCAGGTGGGGGCCAACGAGCTGTGGCGGAACCTCGGCGGCGGGCGGTTCGAGAACGTCACCGGGGCGGCGGGGGTCGGCGTCGCCGACAGGATTGGCGTCGCCGCCTCGTTCGCGGACATCGACAACGACGGCGACCCCGACCTCTACGTCACCACCGTCCGCGGCGGCAACGTGCTCTTCGAGAACGACGGCGGCGGCACGTTCCGGGACATCTCGGCCGCGTCGGGGCTCGGCCACGTGGGCCACTCGTCGGGCGCGGTGTTCTTCGACTATGACCGCGACGGGCGGCTCGACCTGTTTCTGACCAACGTGGGCCGCTACACCACGGACGAGATCGGGGGCGACGGCTACCGCTACTACGTCGGGTACGAGGAGGACGCGTTCTCCGGGCATCTGTTTCCGGAACGGACCGAGCAGAGCCTGCTGTTCCGGAACGAGGGCGGGAACCGGTTCGTGGACGTTTCCGAGGCGACCGGTCTCGAGGACGGGCGGTGGTCGGGCGACGCCAGCCCCCTCGACGTGAACGACGACGGCTGGACCGACCTGTACGTGCTGAACATGCAGGGCGACGACGAGTACTACGAGAACGTCGAGGGGATCCGCTTCGTGGCGCGGGGCCGCGAGGTGTTTCCCCGGACCTCGTGGGGCGCCATGGGGATTGCGGTCCTCGACTTCAACAACGACGGCCGCCAGGACATCTACATCACCGACATGCACTCCGACATGAGTCAGGAGGTCGGACCGGCCGACGAGAAGCGGAAGGCGGACATGATCTGGGACCCCTCGATCGTGGGCGACGGGACCACGAGCATCTGGGGCAACGCCTTCTTCCTGAACCTCGGGTCCGGCCAGTTCCGGGAGGTGTCGGACGAGATCGGGGCCGAGAACTACTGGCCCTGGGGGCCCAGCGCCGGCGACCTCAACGCCGACGGCTACGAGGACCTGTTCGTGGCGTCGAGCATGAACTTCCCCTTCCGCTACGGCGTCAACTCGGTGCTGCTGAACAACGGCGGCACGCGCTTTCTCGACGTCGAGTTCATCCTCGGGGTCGAGCCGCGTGCGGGGGGGCTGACCACGCCGTGGTTCGTGCTGGGCGCGGCGGACCGCCTGCCGACGTTCACCGGCACCCCGCGCGACGTGACCGTCCGGGCCGCGCGCGGCTCCCGTTCGGCCGTCATCTTCGACCTCGACGACGACGGCGACCTCGACATCGTGACCTCCGAGTTCAACGCCGCCCCCATGGTGCTCGTGAGCGACCTCGCCGAGCGGCGGGGCATCCGCTACCTGAAGGTGCGGCTCGCCGGCGCCGCCTCGAACCGGGACGGCCTCGGCGCGCTCGTGCGGGTGACGGCCGGCGGCCGGGTCTACACGCAGCTCCACGACGGCAAGTCGGGGTACCTGTCGCAGAGCTCCCTGCCGCTGTACTTCGGTCTCGGCGCCGCCGACTCGGTGGAGCGCATCGACGTGCGGTGGCCGTCGGGGACCGAGCAGACGGTCCCGGGGCCGCTCGACGTGAACACCCTGATCGTGGTGGCCGAGGAGTAGCGGCGTGCCCCGCCCGGTTCGGAACGTCGTCGGAGCGGCCGGCCGGTGCGTTGCGTCCGCCCGGTGACGAGACCGCGGCCGGACCCGTGAAGACAGCCTCCCGGCCCGTACCGGATGGCAGCCGGGAGTGTGCGCCGTAGCGCGGCGCCGCAAGGATGTGCCGTTTCCCCCGGAGGTTGAGCGGCAATCGGGTCCGTAGGTGCCGATTGCCGGGACCCGGAGACTGCGCTGTAGCACGGCGCCGCCGCCCGCGCCGTAGGCGCCGATTCTCCTGGAGGGTTGGCTGGGCGGCAAATGGGATCCGTAGGCGGGGATTTCCGGGGCCCGGAGTCTGCGCCGTAGGCGCCGCTTCCCTGGAGGGTTGGTTGGGCGGCAATGGGATCCGTAGGCGCCGATTGCCGCCCAGGGGACGTGCTAGACTGCAAGCGTTCCCGTCGCCTCGCCATGACTTCCATGCTCGACTCGCCGAACACGCCCGCTCCGCATGCCGCCGGCGGTGGAGGAACACGGCCATGACGGTTGCGGCGCAGCGGTTCGGATTGCGCATCACCACCCCGGACAGTCGCACCGACATCGACGCCGGGCCGCTTCAAGGGCTCTGGACGGAGGCGCAATACCTCCAGTTGACGGAGCACGCCAGGCTGCTGATCGAGTTCACGGACGGCCGGCTGGAGGTTCCGTCCATGCCGACGGACCGCCATCAGGCCATCTCGCAGTTCCTGTTTCTGGCCCTGTCGTCCTTCGTCGGAAACCACGGCGGCAAGGTACGCTACGCCCCCCTGCGCCTGCGCATCCGCGACGGCAAGTTCCGCGAGCCCGACCTGCTGCTCGTTCGTGATGCGGGCGACCCGCGGCGCGGCAACGCCTACTGGCGCGGCGCCGACGTGGTCATGGAGATCGTCAGCCCCGACGACCCCGAGCGGGATACCCGGACAAAGCGCCGGGACTATGCGGAGGCGCGCATCCCCGAATACTGGATCGTCAATCCCCTGGACGAGACGATCACCGTGCTGACCCTGGCCGGCGGGGAATACACCGAGCATGGTGTATTTCGCAGAGGTCAGCCGGCGCCGTCGGCGTGTCTGAACGGCTTCGCCCCGCGCGTGTCGGACGTGTTCGATGCGCCGTGAAGGGCCGTCGATGGCGATGGCCGCACCCAGGAGGTCTTGCATGGTCTCGATACCGGTAAAGAGCCGGGGACGCTTTCTCCCCGCGGCGGCGTGCGGTCTCCTGCTTGCGGCGGCCGCGGTCCGCGGCCAGGCGCCGCCCGAGCAGCGGGCGGACGTCGACGAGTTGAAGGCGGCGATCGACGCCGGCGCCACCCTGCTGCTCATCGACGTGCGCGAGGACTGGGAGGTGGCGGGCGGGTCGATGCCGGGGTCGATACACATCCCGGTGGCCGAGCTCGAGCGCCGGATGCCGGACATCCCCAAGGATGTGCGGCTCGTCTTCTTTTGAAACGGCGGCAGCCGAGCCTCCCGTGCAGCGGAGCTCTTCACCGACAACGGATACCGGACGGCGGAATTCTGCGGCCTGAACGACTGGAAGGCGAAAGGTTACGCGCTGGGCGAGACGGAGAGGCCGGCACCGGGGCCGATCGCGCCGAAATAGGGCGGGTGTACGGCCGGCGACGCCGCCGGCGCCAGCCCATTGAGCGACGCGTGGCGCAACTGCTCGGCGGCCGCCTCGCTACCTTGCTGCAGCAGGTTGGCCTTGTGCAGCATCCTCAACCAGCGCGCCTTGTTCTTGTTCGCGGTCTGCGCCTCGTAGTCGATCTGCGGATCGCGGTACGGCTTGCCGTCGCGGAGCATCGCGAACACGACGCGCAGGATCTTGTGCCCCGTCGCCAGGACCGCCCGTCCCGAGCCGCGCCCTTTTCGCGAGCCGTTGCTTTGTACGGCCCGAACTGTGTGTCGCGGGTGCGCTCCGTCGCGCGCGCGATCTCACACAGGACGCGCTGCAGGTACACATTGCCCTTGCGCCGCTTCCCGCTCTTGCTCCTGCCGGCCGATTCGTGGTTGCCCGGGCACATGCCCGCCCAACTCGCCAACCGCCGGGCCGTGCCGAGGGGGTCCATGTCGTCGCCGACTTCCGCCAACAGGGCGGCCGCCGCCAGCGGCCCTGTCCCCGGCAGCGTCCAGGGCAGTTCGTGATCCCGCCGGACCGCGTCGGAATGCGCCGCTCCATGTCTTCCAACGAGCGCTCAACCGCACCCAGCATGTTGCGCAACAAAACCACCATCGGCTTGACGCCGTCGTCCATCCTCCGCCCGAAGGCATCCAGCAGCACATGGATCTTCTTGCGGGCGTTGCCCTTGACGTTCTGCACCATCTCTTCCGGGTCCGGCCCTTCGTCAATGTCCGTCGCCGCGACGCGCTGCTGTTCCAGCCAAGCACTGAAGATCGCGGCAGCTCGGACGTACCGGTGCATGTGGGGTCGGTGCCGGGCTCGAATCGATCGGCATTCACGCGTTCGGCAACACCAGATCCACCACCGTCCCGTTGCTGTGGTAGCCCTTGTCCGCAACCACCTCCGTAACCCCGTCGCCTCCGGCAACACCGCCTCCACCTTTTCCTCCGAAAGCCCCGCGAGGCATAGACGCACTTCACCTTTCCCGCCCCGACGGCTCTTTCGTCAGGCCGGCGGTGTCCGAGTGGAAGCTGAGAGGACGGCGCCCGGCGCGCCCGGTACGCGTGCTTCCCCTTCGCCCGCGCTTCTTCCGTGCAGGCGCCGGCCGTCGCCGAGTCAAGCAGTGACCGGTGCGGGTGCGCCGCCCAGCGTTGCCGGCGGCCCGGCGCCGGTCACGCCGGTCACTGCCGGCGCGCGGCGCAACTGCTCGGCGGCCGCCTTCGCCACCTCCTGCAGCAGGTTCGCCTTGCGCAGCATCCTCAACCAGCGTGCCTTGTTCTTGTTCGCGGTCTGCGCCTCGTAGTCGATCTGCGGATCGCGGTACGGCTTGCCGTCGCGGAGCATCGCGAACACGATGCGCAGGATCTTGTGCCCCGTCGCCACGACCGCCCGTCCCGAGCCGCGCCCTTTCGCGAGCCGCTGCTTGTACGGCCCGAACTGCGTGTTGCGGGTGCGAGCCGCCGCGTGCGCGATCTCACACAGGATGCGCCGCAGGTACACATTGCCCTTGCGCCGCCTCCCGCCCTTGCTCTTGCCGGCCGATTCGTGGTTGCCCGGGCACATGCCCGCCCAACTCGCCAGCCGCCGGGCCGTGCCGAAGGCGTCCATGTCGTCGCCGACTTCCGCCAACAGGGCGGCCGCCGCCAGCGGTCCCGTCCCCGGCAGCGTCTGCAGCAGCGTCCAGGGCAGTTCGTAATCCCGCCGGACCGCGTCGAAAATGCGCCGCTCCATGTCCTCCAACGAGCGCTCGACCGTGCCCGACATGTTGCGCAACAAGACCACCAGCGGCTTGACGCCGTCGTCCATCCCCCGCCCGAGAGCATCCAGCAGCGCAGGGATCTTCTTGCGGGCGTTGCCCTTGACGTTCTGCACCATCTCTTCCGGGTCCCGGCCCTCGACCAGGCCGTCCAGCAGATGGCGGCCCGAGAGGCCGAACAGGTCCGTCAGAATGCCGCCGATGCGCAGGCCGCCCTCGTCTGTTGTCGAGCGCCTGAAAGTGATCATTTCTGCACCGCCATCGACTGTGCTCACTGCTGACCGCCGTTGTCGGCTGCCCGTTTGCGGGACGGGCGTTTGCGGCTGCGCTGCTGCCGGGTGAGTTCGGCCTCGCGTCGGCGGTAGCTCTGGCCTTCGATGGCGAGGATCTCCGCGTGGTGGGTCAGGCGGTCGATCAGGGCGACGGCGCAGGAGGCGTTGGGGAAGACGGTGTCCCAGTGCTTGAAGGGCAGGTTGGTGGTGATGAGGAGGGAGCGGTGCTCGTAGCGGCGGCTGACGAGCTGGAAGAGGAGGTCGGCGGCGCGTGCATCGTAGGCGAGGTAGCCGACCTCGTCGACCGCGAGCAGCGCGGGGCGGGTGTAGTGCTTGAGACGGCGTTCGAGGGTGCGGGCGGTCTCCTGTCCGTTGAGGTCGAGGAGGAGGTCGGCGGCGGTGGTGAAGAGGGCGGAATGGCCGGCGAGGATGGCTTGGTGGGCGATGTTCTTGGCGAGCATGGTCTTGCCGAGGCCCTGGGCGCCGACGAGGATGACGTTCTCGCCGCGGGTAAGGAAGTCGAGGGTGAGGATGCGTTCGAGGGCCGGGCGTTCGAGGGCGGCGGGCCAGTTCCAGTCCCAGTCGGCGAGGGGCTTGAAGCGTCCGAGTCGGGCGCAGGTGAGTCGGCGCTCGACGCTGCGTCGCTGTCGGTCTTGGAGTTCGGCGGCGGCGATGTGTTCGAGCAGGGCGGTCGGGCTCCAGCGCTTGCGGGTGGCCATGGCGATGATGTCGTTGAGGTCGTCGGCGGTGCGGTTGAGTCCGAGTCGGCGGAGTTCAGTCGCCGGCGTCGTCGGGGGTGTTTCGGCTGAGGGCATCGTAGGTCTCCAGGTCATGTGGCCGGACGTCGAGGTCCCGCAGTCCGGGTCGGTCGGGCAGAGCGAGGCGGAGCGGTGGTTTGAGTCCGCGCCGTCGCCGTCGCGTTTCGAGGATGTGGGCGATGGAGCCGGCGCCGGGGGCGTCTCGTTGGAGGGCGTCGGCAACGGCGGCGGCGAGTTCCTGCGGCCCGTAATCGTCGAGGAGAGCGAGCAGCCGGGTGGCGTGGGGTCTGAGCGCTTCTCCGCGCCCGGCGAGTCGCTCGAAGAGGGCGGCGGTGGCGGGGACGGCGGCGCGGAGGCGGTCGCGGGTGGTGTGGGTGTTGGTCTGGCGGGTGGCGGCGAGGAGCCCTTCGAGATGGTCGGGGTCCTCGACGGTCTGTGCGGTGTCGTAGCTGCGGCGATGGCGGGCGAGTTCGGTCTGTTGATCGAGGATCCGGACGCGGGTGTCGCTGGCGAGCAGCGTCAGGGGCTTTCGGACGTGGGTGTGGGGGATGGAGTAGAGATTGCGGTCGAAGCGGACGTAGGGTGTCTTTCCGGAGCGGACGGCGCGGACGAGTTCGGTCTCGAAGGGATGGGCGGGGAGCGGGAGCAGCCGGGGCTGCTCTTCGGCCCAGGCGTCGGCGACGGTGCGGTCCGGCATCTCGGGGTGGCGCCGTTGGTGGGCGACCTCGTCGCGCCAGCGCCGGAACTGGGTGTTGAGGTCGTCGAGGTCTCGGAAGGGCCTGGCGGCGAAGAAGGCATGCCGCAGGTATTGGATCTGTCGTTCGACCTTTCCTTTCTCGTTGCCGCGTCCCGGCGTGCAGGGGCGGGGGGCGAAGTGGTAGTGGCCGGCGAGTTCGAGCAGTCGGGGGTGGAACTGGACGGCGGCGCCGCGGCGGTCGAGGACGGCGGTTCGGAGGTTGTCGTAGACGAGGGTGCGGGCGACGCCGCCGAGGGCCTGGAAGGCCTCGACATGTCCGCGGAGGAAGCTCTCGAGGGTCTGGTCGAGGGTGAAGAGGGCGGCGACGGCGCGGGAGTAGCCGAGGACCATGACGAATCCGGAGACGGCGCGGGTGCCGCGTCCGATGCGGACCTTGCCGAAGGAGCCCCAGTCGACCTGTGCGGACTCGCCGGGCAGGGTGACGACGCGGCGGTAGACGGTGCGGGTGGACTCGGGGCGCAGGCGCCTGACGAGGCGTCGGACCTGGATGACCGAGCCGGGATAGCCGCGCTGGCGGACCATCTCGTGGATGCGGGTGGCGCGCAGGGTCGGGTACTGGGCCAGGGTGTCGCGGATGAACGGCAGATACGGGTCGAGGGCGCTGGGCCGGCACACGCCCCGGCGGACGCTTCCCGCCCCGCGCTCGACGGCGGCGCGGACGGTCTCACGGTGGAGGCCGAGTTGGGCCGCGATGGTGCCGAGCTTCCAGTGCTCGCCGTAATAGAGGCGCCGGATCTCGGCGCGCTGCGCGGGCGTGATCATCGTCCCTCCCCCACCGAACGCCGCCGGGCTCCGGCATCGGGACCAGCCACCGGCTCTGCCGGCCGCAGACCACACAGCGCGTGGGCGCAGGCGCGGGAACCGGGGCGGCGTCGGGAACGGGGAGTCTGTCCGACGGCCGGGGTGCGGGGGAAGTGTGATCCGTCACACGACGCCGGGCGCGGTAGGCGCGTTGCCGGTCGCGGTGGTCGAGGTGCCCTTCGGGGCTGCGCTGATGGCGGGCGTTGGCGGCTCGGACCGCCCGGCGGCGACCGGCCGCCCGGCACCGCGGCGTGCAGTAGGCCTGGCCGCGGTAACACGCCGCGCAGACGGCGAAGAGTCGGTGGCAGTGTCGGCAGGTCTTCTGGCGGAGGGGCTGGTCCACGGCGTCGGAGCGCGCGGGGCGGTCTCCGACTGGACAACGAGCCTGAACCGTGGCACAACAGCAGGGACCGGCTCGGTCTGTCGGAGCTCGGGGCGGTCACGAGGGTCCGGGGGCACAACCGGACCCTCACCCCCCACGTCTGAGTCCGCTCCCTACGCTATCCGAACGCACTGCCGACCGCCAGCGCCGGGGCTGTGGACGCCGCCGCTCCCCATGGACGCAAAGAGCGCGCCCACAGGGAGCTTGGAAAACCGCGAAGAACGCGGTTTCCCACAGCGCCCACAGCCATCATTTTCATCTTCTTCAAGATCTACACGAGAGACCGGTACCGGGGCCGGGCGCACCGGCGGATGTCGAGAATTGATCAGTTTTTCGCGACTCTTAACACGTCCAGCACGCGGTGCATCATGTTGCGCAGCGTCGACGCCACCCGCCGCGTGCGCGCGTGCAGGCGCGTCATACGCCGCAGCTCCTCCAACTGCGGCGGCGCCACGAAACTCGGGCTGACCAGTCCGTAGCGGGCCAGCGTCGCCAGCCATTGGCTGTCGGAGACGTCCGTCTTGCGGCCGGGCACGCGCTTGACGTGCCGTGCGTTGACAACCCACACGTCCACACCGGCCTCGGCCAGCGCCCGCTGCACCGACTTCCAGAACACACCCGTGCTCTCCATCACCACCCGTGTCAAGTCCAGGCCGGCCAGCCAGCCGACCAGCAGGTCCAGCTCCGCGCCGTAGGTGCGGTACTGCCGCGTCTCCAAAGACACGCGCCCGCCGCCGTCCTCGACCAGCGTCGTGGCGGTCAGGCTCATCTTGTGTACGTCGATGCCCGCCACCCGCGGCGCCGTGTCGAGCACCGCCTCGGGATGGCGCGGGTCCGGTGTCGGTGGCGGCAGGCTCCGCCCGTCCTTCTGCTTCTGTTCCATGGTCCCCTCCTGCGTTGCCGGTTCCTCCGGGCCGCGGCGCCTCTGCCGGAGACGCGGCCACGACAACGGGAGCGGCGGGGAACCGCCGGGAGACTCCTCGGGCCGCCGGGGACCCGGGACGTTTTCCTCCTCGGCCTCGGCAGCGGCAGGCTGCCGGACACACTGCGGGGTGCGCACCGACGGTTCCGGCCACGTTGCTGTGCGGGATACCCCAAAGGGACCGCCGAAATAGCTGCGGCCTACACCGCCGCGCCCTTCCTCCAGCATGGCACACGGCAACCGCCCCGGGCCATGCTACGCTTTCATCTCGCGGGGTGGGGCGGCCAAGCGCCCGCAGGGACGTTGCTGTGAAACGCTCCCATGGCCCGGGCACACGACGGGCGTGACCGCGGATCGGTGATCGAGCGGCCTTCAGACCGGAGACGTGAGGTTCCCGGATTTCGTGGGCGGTGCGGGGCAGCCCCGATCTATGGCCCGACACGGCGCCCTGGGTCCGGGGGCGCCGTGTTCAGGGGCGGGCGGCTGCCTGCACCTCGTTGATGAAGCCGTACTGCCCGAGCATGCGGAGCCAACGCGGTGCGTTGCGCTCGACGAGGAGCCGTCGGTAGTCGATGCCGGGGTCGGTGTAGGGCCGGTCATCGCGCAGGACGGCGTGTAAGACGCGCAACAGCTTGTGGGCGGTGGCGAGGACGGCCCGCTTGTAGCCGAGGCGGCCGGCGAGTGTCCGGTGATACTCGTAGAACTGCGAGCTCTTGGTCCGGACGGCGCCGTGGGCGCATTCGGCAAGCGTGGCCCGCAGCGTCCGGTTCCCCTTGCGCGCCCGCCCGGCGCGGCGCTTGCCGGCGCTGGTGTTGTTGCCCGGCGCAACGCCGGCCCAGGCGCCGAGGTGGCGCGCCTCCTGGAAGGCCCCCAGGTCCGGTCCGATTTCGGCGAGGATGGTGCATGCACTGCCGAAATCGATGCCCGGAATCGTCTGCAGCAGCCGCAGGGGGCGCTGATAGTCGGCCATCTCGGCGTGAATGCGCGAGTCGAGCGCGGCGAGAGCGGCGTCGACCCGGTCGACATCGGCCACCTGCATTTGCAGCAGGACCAGCGCGAGGGGATCGAGGACGGCGGCCAGGGCCCGGGACAGCGGCTCCAGCTTGGCCTGCACATGATTCGTCAGGCCGGCCAGGATGGCGTCCGGCGGGCGCCCGGCGACCAGCCCGTCGAGGATGCGCCGTCCGTTGGCGCCGAAGATGTCGGACAAGATGCCGCCGAGCCGCAGGCCGTCGTGGTCGAGGGTCTTGTGGACCCGGTTGCGGTTCCGGCTGCGCTCGGCGACGAGCTTGCGGCGGTAGCGGGTCAACTGCCGCAACTGCCGAAACAGCCGCGGCGGGACGTAGCTCGGCAGGGCGAGGCCGAACTGACAGATGCGGGCCAGCCACAGGCTGTCGTTGGTGTCGGTCTTCTTGCCGCGGATCTGCTTGACGTGTTGGGCATGCAGCAGGTCGGCGTGGATGCCGGCATCCTCCAACGCCTCGAACGGCGCTTTCCAGTAGACCCCGGTACCTTCCATCGCGGCGGCGGTGACGCCGTGCGCCCGCAGCCAGTCGGTCATCGCCCGCAGACCGTCCGGCAGCGCGCTGAACTCCCGCACGGCGGTACGGGCCGGCCCGCCGCCGGCCTCGCAGAGGCGCACCGCGGCGGTGACGTGCATCTTGTGCACGTCGAGTCCGGCCGCCCGCGGGTGCGCCACGTGCATGTCGTCGATGCGCAACGTGTCGGCATCAACCGTGTCGCTGTTCATCAGGTATCCTCCTTGGAGGCGGAAGCGGGAGGGCGCGCCCGGTGCAGGAAACACCCGCCTCAGCGGCGGGGTTCGATTTGCTGCTCGTCCACGGCCCGCCGGGCCGGGTACGATTCGGGGCTCGATGCCGGGCGCGCGGCGTCAGTTTGTGAACGGGGACGGGATGATTCCCTCCACCGAAAAAAGCTGCGACGACTGTTCCGCTTCCGCCCCTTGAGGATGGCACGATCCGCCGCCGCCGGCTGGAGGTCCAACGGCTCCGCGGACAGAAACCGCCCGCGTTTCATGCGGTCGGGGTGAGGGGCACGCCCCTCATGAGGGTTTGTCACTAGTGTCCCACAATTTTGGCGATTCTAGGCCCACATCAGCGGCAGTTGGGGGCCGGGAGGGCTGGAAGGACCGGGTGGCGACGGCGTCGTGAAGAGCTCCTGGAGTAGGCGACGTTCGAACACGTTGAGCTGGAGCACCTGCAGCATCCGGTGAAGGCTCCAACTCACTCGCATGACGAACTTGAGATACGCCAACAGCAAGTACATGCACATCGCCACCCATAGCTGCGTCATGACCGCGTTCTTTGACCGGCCCACGAACCGCTTCACCTTCAGATGCTGCTTGATCCACTTGAAAAACAGCTCGATCTGCCACCGGGATTTGTAGATGTCCGCAATCGTCTTGGCCACCCACGTCATGTTGTTGGTCACGAACACGTACCGGTTCTTCGTCACCGGGTCCTTGTAGACCACCCGCCGCAGCGGCGCGGCATACGCCTTCCGGCCGCGAGCGCTCGTCAGCTCGATCGTCTCGTCGCTGATGACGCCGGTCCCGCGGCGGACGCCGTGCGTGTCCGTGACCCGATACCGCACGCCCCGCTTCAGGCGCGTCACGAAGGTCACGCCCTGCGCCTGCAACTGATGGAACCACTTGAAGTCCATATACGCCCGGTCCGCCACGACCACGCTGCCGGCCGGAAATATCCAGGTGCGGACGACCGTGACATCGGCGGTCTTGCCTTCGGTCACACTGACGAAGCTCGGTAGATGGCCCGCCTCATCCAGACCGACGTGCAGCTTGATGGCCGCCTTCGTGCGTCGAAACGTCGCCCACGGGAAGACCGCCAGACATAAATCGATGGTGGAGGCATCGACGGCGTACAACTTGTTCTTGAATCGAAAGCCGTGCCTCGGCGCGTGCTCCCGGCAGCGGCCCAACAGGCGTTCGAACAGCGCTTCGTAGAGGGTGTACGGCTGTTCGGTATTTGACCCGGGCCAACGACGAGCGGCTGACCGTCCCCACGCCGAGGTGATAGAGTTTGCGTCCTTGGGCGGCCAGGTTGCTCACGATATCCCGCAGGCTCTGTCGGCCCGTCAACTGCGCCAAGCCAAGGGCCGCGAACTGCGCCCAGCGGCTCATGACGCGCAACCCCTGGCCGTGCTGGTGCCGGCGGGCTTCGGCCTCGAATTCATGTCTCGGAAGGAACTTGAGAAGCTGCGCGAAGACTGTGTTATGATGAGCCACGGCTTGGATCTCCTGTCTTTTGAATGACTTATGCTACCAATCATTCTATCAGACATGGAAGGTTCAAGCCGCCTTTACTTGAAGGTGTGTGGGACAGAAGTGAGGGTTTGTGGGCCATGTGGGTGCTCCCGTCCTTCATCTCCGCGACCTTCGCAAATGGACTCGTCGCGGGTTTGTGGGCGCTGGGGCATATCGATCGAGTGGATCGGCGACTGTCGGCGTTCCGCGCAGCGCGTCCCCGCAGTACGGCGGGAACGCTGTCCCAAGGCCGCCGTTCCAACCTCGCTCCACAAGCTTCACTTCCGTGAGCTGCTCTTGATCAGTAGGTTGGCTTTGTATCTAATATCCAAGTTTTGGAAAATGCGCTGTCGTAGTGCAAACTCAATGTCGTGGGTGTTTGCGTATATCTGAATCACAAGCGACAATAATCGTTCAGCTACCGTATTTTTGTTCCTCTTTAGTTCATCGATCAAATCAATGAAGTGATCTACATCTTTCTTTGTCAATTTCTTTGCCGTGTCAAGCAAAAAGAAAAACCCAAGCAGTTTGCGAGCAGTTGTGTTGTGGCCCAATGAGACATGTACCACTTCCCTTAGCTCTGGCTTGCGGATCGAAATACCAATTCTTCGAAGCAAACGGAATATCGCCATAAAAGCCAGCGCGCGAATGCTTTTTCGTATAAGCAGATCGAGTTTCTGAGGATTATCGTTCGATCGCTTCGCTTCCTCGCCGACTCTGTTTATACAATAGTCTTCCAATGCCTGTATGCTCTCTCGATTGATACAAATGCTGACTAAACGAAGGCCCGCGTTGCAGATTACGTTGACGATTTCGCCAATTTTTTCCCGCGGCAAGCTGCCATACTTGTTTCTCAGTATTTGTCCTAGGATCTCCATGTTTTTTAACGATCGATAGACATCGACCATTGCCTCTTCTGAGTCAAAATCTTCCGCTTTGTCCTTGTTGTCTTCATTTTTATCCCTATATTCCCGTTGTAGTCTTCTCTCCGTTTCGACCGGTTTGTTTGAAAGCAGTTGTTCTGGTAGGCTCTGGAGTGCTTTCTCTAACAGTCGAGTTTCTTCTGTGTCTAGTGTCGCGGGACTCGTTTCATTGAGTGCGGCCATCGTGCGGGACGAAAGGTTTTCGACCAGTTCTTCATCTTGGGTATGATGGGTCATGAAAATGAGAACGAACGCATTTTTCTTTATGTAGCTCTTCTCAATTAGATCTTCTATCAGTCTCTTGCAGTTTGCACTGTTTCTAGCCAAGTAGTAGCCCAGGAAGAAATAATATGCGAACGCGTAGCGAAAACTGTAACAATCATTGGTTTTTCGAAGGATTGACTTAGTGTCTTTCGTTAGTCGTGCGACTGTTGTGGTTTTTACGATGTATTGAGCTTCGTATTTATTTAAGAAATCGTCGAATTCTCTTTGCGAGCAAGAGTCGGAGTTGTTGCGCAGCATTTCATTCGAAAGATGACCGAGAAAATTAAATGACGAATCTATGTCGTCGCCATGTATTTCGCTTCCGATCAAGTTTGCCGTGATGAGGGATTGATAACAATGGCCGTATGCTGTTATTTGCAGGCCTTGGGGCATAAATGCTTCGTATGTTTGCAGTATAGACAGTATGTAAAATGGATAGCGGGGAACAATCCTGCTGTGATGTATGATGGAATTCAGTCGGTCTTCTATCTGATCTATAACTCCGTGAGTAATCGACGTCGCGTTTCTGGAAGGGGAGCCGAGGGTTTTCCACTTTCGTATGAGTTCTTCCTGTTGCACGTGGCTCAGTGAATTTATGGATAGAACTTCAAAGTTGGCGAACCTCTTTTCGTCTCTGAAGAATGAAATATGTTCATCTTCCGGTATTGTTATGAATATTCTCGTGAAGTTCTCTATTGCAAAGTCAATAAACTGCAAGCGAGACGCGTTTGTGAAGTCGTCTATAATTAGTGTTTTGTTTTCTTGTCTTTTCCAGAAACGATAAGAGCCGCGGAATTGCTCTTGGAATTTCTTGGTAATGAGATCGTCGTGGTGCAACGGGCTAGTGATGTCAGTGCCTGACAGGAGGATGGCCGCGTTTCTGTGATTGCAGTTGTCGAGAAAGAGTTTTCTGCATACCACGGTTTTGCCGCTCTTGTCGTCGCCTCGTAGGATTATGAATTTTCCAAGTGTCCAAATGTCTTCAAAGTTCCTGATTCTAATTCGAGCGTCTTCTTTGCCTTGTAAAATTGCTATACGCTCTTTTTCGTGGATGATGGTTGGAAAAACAAAAATATCATCTAGCCTTGTGGTTTCGTTGTTTTGTGATATGAATTCTATTTCAGTTAGGGTGTTTTTGACGGTCTCTCTTAATGAAAACGAAATTTTCTCAATGGTTTTCTTGATGCCCTTATATGTATTTAAAAAGGCTGCGTCTCTGTCATTCCACTGGGATATGGGCTTTCCGTCCTCGGGAAGAGCTAACAACGCGGATATTCCGGAGTGGTCTTGCCATGAGCAAGGTTTCACAATTATAGGCACAACAGATACAAGTTTCTCTTGCTTGAGGCTTAGTGCTCTTTCTGTTTCGTTTTGACATTCAGGAGATGCAAGAAAATCGGGACTGACCAGTAGCAGGATTACGTCTGCTTCTATCATGTGTGAATCTATTTCTCTGTGGATCTCTTGGCCTGGCGTGATTTTTCTGTCGTGCCATTGTCGAATAAGTCTGTCATTCTTCAATATTGAGAGGTGGACTTCAAGTTTGTTTCGAAAGTATTCGTCCTTGTGAGAGTAGCTGTAGAATAGCGAGACCATTTGCTGCCCTTTCTCTGTGCTCCCCCCGCCCCGGGGCAAGTCGACGTCACTATAGCACGTGACGGGGAAAACGGGAAACGGGAAACGGGAAACGGTCGTGAGCAGAGAGCCGACGGGATTCACCGCGCCACGGCGCGTCGCGTCGCGTGCCGAAGTCGCGGCTTCGGTGCCAGTGGCACGCGTCGCCGCTCAGATGGCACCATTAGCCGGATCGCCTTTGGGTACGGCTCTTTCGTCGACGGCCCAGTTCTCTGCGAGCGGCATGGCAAGAGCCACTTGATCCGGTAGAAGGCGAGGGTGAGGAGGGCGGTGGGGGCGGATCGGTGATGGGAAGTACTGTCCCATCAGGGTGTGGCAGGGGGATGCGATGGCATGTCCGGTCTCAGTGCTTGAGGTGACGGCGTAGGAGAAGCGCGGAGATGGAGCGTCGAGTTGCAGCCTCGACGACCCCGGCGCGCGACTGTGTAACCGGGCGCAGATCATGCTCTTGCGGAGCGAGGGCGTTCGGCAGCAGGAGGTCGCCTCCCGCTTGGTGTAGTGCACCGAGCGTGACGAAGTGGTTTTGGCCGAGAAGGGCTGGATGGTCTCAAGGACGAGCCGGGTCGAGGCGTCAATCCGTCGATTCCGCTCGCTACTATCCGGCGAGTGGATCGAGGAGGCGGGCAAGGCACCGGCAGGCCGGCAGCGCTGGAGCACCCGCTCGCTGGCTCGGAAGGTCGGCATCTCGGCCCACAGCGTGGCGCGTATCTGGCAGAGCCAAGATCTCCAAGCCGCATCGTGTGCGCACCTTCAAGGTCTCCCGGGACAAGAAGTTCGAGGAGAAGTTCTGGGATGTCGTGGATCTATCTGGATCCCCCCGAGAAGTCGCTGATGTTGTGCTGCGACGAGAAGACGCAATATCCGAACGCGGACGCACGACTACATCCGACACGGTACTGTGACGTTGTGCACAGCACGACGCCCTTGCCGTCGAAGGTGAGCACGACAATCGGGTGGCCTGCTATCCGCCGCGTGGCGGGCTTCGTAGAGGCGTTGAAGTCCTTTTACGATCCGCTCTGCGACTCCGGTGATGGACCTGATCAGGAGCCACCTGGGCAGCCAACCGCTCTTTGCGGCGGGAGCCGGGGTCTTTGCCGTCGTCGCGCTGCTCCTGGCCGCGCTCGGACTATACGCGCGGGCCAGCCAGGGGCTCGCGTTGCGGGGCCGGGAAATCGGCATCGGGATGGCGCTTGGGGGCGAGCGTGCGGCGCATCGCGTTCGAGTCGGCTCCTCCCTTGGGTGTCCTCTACGCGGCGGGGGTGGGCCTGGGGACGGGGTTGCTGCTGCTCCCGGGTCGACGATACGCGCGGCTATCGTACCGCCCCTCCCGGGGGGCGGTATCCCCCGTTGTGGGTGGTTGCGGCGGCCTCCGCCGCGGTGCTGCTCGCGGCGTTCGCGGCGGCATGCTGCCGCCCCATCCGCCGAGCGACCCGCGTCGACCCTGCCGATTCGTTGCGGGTCGACTGACACCGGAGAATCACGTGCTCGGCACCTGCCCGGAAGTCCGCGTCGATCGCGCTCCCGCAGCAGTCGCCGCCGCCTGATCGCCTCCTCCTGCCGTCACTCCGTCGCGGGCTTCGACAGGTTCTGGCTGTCGATCGAGTACTTGATCCACCCCTCGAACATCTCGTCCCAGCTCTGTTCGCCCCAGTAGACCTCGCGGTGCGGGGCCGGGTTGTACCGGTTCCGGGGCGAGTTGTCGTAGTGCCCCTCGACGATCAGCCGGCTGCCGGCGGGGATGCGCAGGGGCTCGACGAGCTCGAACTCGGTCTGCCAGTTGAAGTCGTAACGGGGGACGTCGAGCAGGACCTCGTCGCGGCCGTCCGGCCAGACCAGCCGGAACCGCATGTCCTTGCCGCGCAGGTGCATGTGCGGCGAGATGGCATAGAAGGTGATGGGCTCGGCGACGTCGGTCTGCATGGTGATCGCCCAGTCGTCGGCGAAGGGCGGGATGACCGGGACCTCGCGCCGGGGCACCTCCCCGCCGTTGACGATGACCGGCAGGGTCCGGTCGGGCGTCGTCGGCAGCGGGCTCCCGATGGTGCGGGACAGCATCTCGTGGGTCACCGGTTCGTCCGAGAGCCAGATGCCGATGCGCGAGCGGTCGGTCTCGGGCCGGCCCGTCGCGTTGTAGTGCAGGCTCCACTGCAGCGCCCGGCCCGCCGGCACCCGCTTGGCGACCCCGGTGCGGAACATCTCGAACCCCCGCCCGGGCACGAAGCAGATCAGCTTGGTGGCGCCGCCGAGGGCGTTCGAGTCGCTGTTGCGGGCGGCGCGCAGGGCCTCGTCGGTCAGCGGCGCTCCCTGGGCGTCGTAGGGCCGCCCGTCGACGAGGACCGTGCCCGCGGGCAGGGTGGTGACGTTCACCGAGAGGTGGTGGACCACGCTGCGGTTCGACGGCAGCATCTCGATGGCGTTCGCGAACACGTCCTCCTCGAACGGAATCTCCGAGTACAGCGTGATGTACGGCAGCTCGCCCTGGGCGGGAATCTGCATCTCGACCGGCAACGGCAGGATGTGGTCGGGCGGCCGTCCGCTCGGGTGATGCCACTCGTTGTCCGAGAACGTCGGCAGCGGCGGCAGCGCCGACGCGTCGCCGAGCGGCGCGCCCCCGTCGACCCACGCCGCGATGGTGCCGATCTCGTCCTCGGTCAGCCCCCGCGCGTTGCGTACCGGCACCCCGCCGGGCGCCGCGTGCCACGGCGGCATCTCGCGCGACACCACCTTGTCCTTGATGGCCCGGCTCCACGGGCGCACGTCGCGGTACGTCAGCAGCGACATCGGGGCGATGTCGCCCGGCCGGTGACAGCTCACGCACTCCGCATAGAGGATCGGCGCGACGTCGGCCGCGAAGGTCGGCGTCTCCGCGGCGCCGGCCGGGACGCCGGCCGAGAGGATCGCGGGGAAGGCGGTGGAGGCGATGACGAAGTTCAGCCGGTTCTGCATGCCGCGTCTCCGTGAATCGAGCCGGGGGTCGCTGCCCCGTATGGTAGCAGCTATCGGGCCGTCCCCGGGCTCCCTCACCATATGGTCTCGAACAGAGTTCCCGCCTGATGGGCGCGCCCTTCCGCGATCGCCGCGCCCATCACAGGAACCTGCCCTATTCCCCTGGTTGGCGCGGGTGTTGCATTGGGATAGCGACCCGATGTCGAGTCACTCATGCGCAACCATGAGGGATACGGCGCAACTGGATGCGCTGCATCGTGCGCTGACGATTCGGGATCTGCGTTTGCCCGCGGACAATCGCGGCTGAACAGGCCCCGGTGCGCTGCCTCCCGGTGGACGCCGAGGGGCCGACCTTGCCGCTCGTCGGGAACCGTTGCCGGTGCCGCGGTCGGCGACGAAGCCCGCGGACGCCGTCGATGAGGAGCCCGGGCGTGCGATTGCGCGTCCGGGGGAGTCCCCGCGCCGGGTTCACGACTTCGACGCGGATCCGTCCGGGGGGGCGGGCGAGTCCTTCCCGGGCGGCGGAAGCCGGCCCGCCTGCCGCAACGCCCGGCGCAGCACGAACTCGATCTGGCCGTTCACGCTGCGCAGCTCGTCGGCGGCCCAGCGCTGGAGGGCGGCGAGAACCTCCGGCTCGGTGCGCAGCAGGAACGGCCTCCGTGCAGGCATGGGGCGGTCCGCGTCTACTGGTAGAGCGAGCCGGCGTTCACCACCGGCTGCGCGCCCTTGTCGCCGCACAGCACGACCAGGAGGTTGCTGACCATCGTGGCCTTGCGCTCCTCGTCGAGCTTGACGATCTGCTGGCTCGACAGCCGGTCGAGGGCCATCTCGACCATGCCCACCGCGCCCTCGACAAGCTCCGTCCGGGCCGCGACGATGGCCCCCGCCTGCTGGCGTTGCAGCATCGCGGCGGCGATTTCCTGCGCGTAGGCGAGGTGGGTGATGCGCGCCTCGATCACCTCGACGCCCGCCTTGTCGAGACGACCCTGGATCTCGGTCTGCAACTGCCCGGCGATTTCCTCCGTGTCGCCCCGCAGCGACTGGCGCCCCGCTTCGCGGGTGTCGTACGGATAGCGGGTCGCGAGATTCCGCACCGCCGACTCGCTCTGCACCTGCACGAAGTCGGCGTAGTCGTCCACCTCGAAGCTGGCCTCGGCGGTATCCACCACCTTCCACACGACCACCGCGGCCATCTCGATGGGATTGCCGTCGACGTCGTTGACTTTCGACCGCTCGGTTTCGAAGTTACGGACGCGCAGCGAGATCCGGCGTTTCGTGAACAGCGGGTTGGCCCACCGCAGACCCGGGTCCCTGGCCGTGCCCACGTAGCGGCCGAAGAGCTGCAGCACCCGGCCCTCGTTCGGGTTGACGACGAACAGCCCTATCAGCAGGAACACGATGATCGGCGCCGAGAGCAACGCGGTGAGACCGAGGATGCCAATCTGGCTGTTGTCCGAGACGTCGACGAGGAACAGGATGATGACCAACACGACAGCGGTGAGGAGGACGGCCAGCGCGAGCCAGCCCGACGGCGCGACGTGCACTCTCTCCTTGAGCATGAACCTCTACTCCCGTCATGGACCCGCTTCGGGATGGGCGGGTTCGGTTTGATTTCAATATGATATCACATAGATATCGTTCCGGTTCTCGCCACAACGCTTCCGGCCACGCGGACCCGGGGTGATCCCGGCGGCGGGCCGGGCCGACCCTTCGTCGAGCTTCCTGCGGCTCGGGCCGGGCCGACCCTCTTGCGGAGCCCGACCTGCCCGCTCAGATGCCGTCGCCGGTCGTCAACCTGCGGCTCGGGCCGGGCCGACTCTCTTTGCGGAGCCGGTTACCGGAAACTGCTGCGGGGACGACCTCCGGCCGCTCTCGGTGGCGACGCGGGGTTCACCACGGGTCGTGTGGTACGCTTGGCGGCCCGCCCGCGGACCCCAGGGAATGAACCGCCGATGGCTCTACGCGACATCGAATACGCCGCCGACCACGGCCCGCTTGAAGATCTCCTTCTGTCCATCGACCGTCCCGCCGATTTCTGCGCGCACGGCCGGTTGTTCGCGCCCATGCCCCGGCTGGACGTGGACGGCGTCGGCCTGCTCTCCTTTCCGGTGCCCGAGGCGCAGGTCGGCGCCCTGATCGCCGCGGCCGAGCGCGCGCCCTACGGCAGGGGGCCGGACACCCTGGTCGACACCGCGGTGCGCGACTGCCGGCAGATCGACGCGGCGCGGATTCGCGTCTCCGGGGGGGCGTGGGGCGACACGTTCAAGAGGATTCTCGACTTGGCGGCGACCGGCCTCGGCTGTTCCGCCGAGCGGCTCGACGCGCGGCTCTACAAGCTGCTGGTTTATGAACCGGGCGGTTTCTTCGCGCCGCACCGCGATACGGAGAAGATGGACGGGATGATCGCCACGCTGGCGATCTCGCTGCCGGTCGCCGGCGCCGGGGGCGAGCTGGTCGTCCGTCACCGCGGGCGCGGGGTGACCATCGACATGGAAGCCGGCGAGCCGTCCGAGCTGGCGTTTGCGGCGTTCTACGCCGACTGCACCCACGAGGCGCGTCCCGTTCGCGAAGGTCATCGCCTGTCCCTGGTCTTCAATCTGTGCCTACCCGCCGGCGACGTGGACACGCCGCGCCGCGCGCCCGACTTCACCAGCCTCGCGGACGATATCGCCGAGCGGCTGGCGGAATGGCGCGGCAGGGACCAGGCCGCGGACAAGCTGGTGTGGGTGCTCGACCACGACTACAGCGAGGCGGGGCTGTCGTTCCGCACCTTGAAGGGCGTGGACGCGGCCCGGGCGCGGGTCCTGGCGCCGGCCGTCGAGCGGGCCGCGTGCGAACTCTACGCGGCCATCGTTCACGCCGAGGTGCACGGCGACGCGACGCTTGGCGGCGACTACGTCGACGGCTGGGGGGGCTGGAGCGACGCGGACGCCGACGACATGGAGATTGACGAGGTGTACGAGAGCCGCATCTGGCTGGACGGCTGGGCCGGCCGGGACGGCGGCCCGCCACCGTTCGAGGACGTGCCGGTGCTTCCCGGAGAGCTGTTGCCGCAAGGTGCCCTCGACGACGCCAGACACGACGAACAGTTGCTGCACGAGGCGACGGGCAACGAGGGCGTCAGCCTGGAACGCACCTACCGCCGGGCGGCCTTCGTGATGTGGCCGCGGTCGAGGACGCTGGACGTCCTCGCCGGCGGCGGCATCGGCGGCGCCGTCGCCTGGGTGGCGGCGGAGCTGGATCGCAACGGCGGAACGGTGGACGAGCGGATCGGCGGGCTCGTCACGAAGCTGATCGGTCTCTGGCCGACGGGCGTCGGCCACGAGTACGACGAGCCGAGCCGCGCCCGCATGCTCGGTCTGTTGTCCCGGACGGGCGACCCGGTCCGCACCCTGACCTTCCTGCGCGAGGTCGTTCTGCCGCGCTACTGGAGCGACAGCGAGCATCTGCCCGCCGCCGTGAGACTCGTCGGACCCGACGCCGCGGGACTCTTCCTGACCGATCTGGCCGTCGCGCACGTCACCCGGCGTACCGGCGCGGTACTGGCGCTCCTGCGCCGCATCGAAGAGCAGTGCCGCGGGTCGGCGGCGGCCGGGGAGGCGTGGCGCGACGCGCTTCGGAAGGGCGTTCAGGCCGTCCTGCGCACCTTGTGCGGGGCGCTGGCGGGGTCCCTGGAGGAACGGACGGCCCGCTTGGAGGAACGGGCGGCGCCCCCGGAGGCACGGACGGCGCGCTTGGCGGAAGAACCTGATGACGATGACGACGATTGGATCATGGAAGAAAACGACGACCCGCCGCCGTTGGAACGCAGGCGGCTGGAATCGTTGGACGATGTTGCTGTTCGCGATCTCTTCGCGCTGGCTTGGCGCTGCGGATTGAGCCGCGAAGCCGCGCGGGCGGCCTCCCTGGTCGTTCAGGTCCCGGACGCCGTTGCGCCGGACCGCACACTGCCCGCGGCATTGCGTCAACTGCACGATGTGGAAGGCGTAGCCGGCACCGGAATCTATGCGGTGCTGTGGGGCTGCGCTGCGGACAGCCTGCTCGGGCGCAGCGCAACGCCGCCGAACGAACCTCGGGATTGGAAGATCGAGGCCGACACCGGCTGCGATTGCGCGGACTGCGCGAAACTGCGCGCCTTCTGCGGGGATCCCGCCGCGCAGGTTGGGCGATTCCCCTTGCGCGAGAAACTGCGCCTGCACCTGGAGGCGGTCATCCGCGGTCGACAGATCGACATCGATCACGTGACCGAACGCAAGGGGCGCCCCTATACGCTCGTTTGCACCAAGAACCGGGCCGGCTATGAGCGGCGGCTGGTCGAGTACGCCGAGGACGTCTCTCGAATGCGTTCCGTGGTCCGTTCGGCGCCGGCCGGCGGGCAGGCCGCGCGTTGCCGGGAGAATCTCGAGAGGCTGCGCGGGGCGGTGGCGGCCGCCGAAGCGGCCGGACGCGGGCGGGCTTGACGCCGAGGACTGCCGGCGCCGCGAACAGGCCGGTCGAGACGCCGTGGAGGTGGGACCGTCGTGTCCCGCTCAGGTCGCCGGCCAGACCCGGCCGCCGCACCGGGTGATCGTCGCCGATCCGCCCTCCGACGCCACCCCGCCGCGGATCACGCAGGCCGGCGCCGGCCGGCTACCCGAGCACGGCCCGGACGGCATCGGCGAGGATGTCGGCGGTGCGGTCCACCTGTTCGCCGGTGATGACCGCGGCGGGCGCGAGCACGTAGGTGTCGGCCTTGACGCGGCTGAACAGGCCCCGATCGGCCGCCTCCCGCTGGACGCGGGGACCGACCCTGTCGCCGGGGAGGAACGGCTGCTTCGTGGCCCGGTCGGCGACCAGCTCGACCGCGCACATCAGGCCCTTGCCGCGGATGTCGCCGACGTGCGGGTGGTCGCCGAGGGCGGCCCGCAGCCGCGCGAACAGCCGGCCTCCCTGGACCGCGCACCGGGCGGGCAGGTCCTCGTCGCGGATGATCCGCAGGTTGCGCGCGGCCACCGCGCACCCGACGGGGTGGGCCGAGTAGGTGTAGGCGTGCATCCACACGCGCGGGTCGTCGTCCAGGGCCGCCGCGATCGAATCGCTGATGCCGATGCCGCCGAACGGGACGTAGCCCGACGTGACGGCCTTGGCGAACTGCATGATGTCGGGCTCGACGCCCCAGTGGTCGAGGGCGAACAGGGCGCCGGTGCGGCCGAAGCCGGTGATGACCTCGTCGGCGGCCAGCAGCACGTCGTGGCGGTCGCAGATCTCGCGGATGCGGGGGAAGTAGTCGTCCTGCGGCACGATGACCCCGCCCGCGCCCTGCACGGGCTCGGCCAGGAACATGGCGACGGTGTCCGCCCCCTCGCGCTCGATCGCCCGCTCGAGCTCGTCGGCGGCGGCGATGCCCTGGCTCACGCCCGGCGGCGCCTCGTAGCGGTACGGGTACGGCGAGGGGATGTGGATGAACCCGGGCACGCGCGGCTCGAACAGGGGCCAGTAGGCGCTGAGCCCGGTGGCGCTCATGGCGGCGAGGGTGACGCCGTGGTAGCCCTCGATGCGCGAGATGACCTTGGTCTTGCCGGGCCGGCCCCGCAGCTTCCAGTAGGCGCGCGCCATCTTGATGCTGCTGTCGGTCGCCTCGCCGCCCCCGCTCGTGAAGAAGAAGCGGTTGATCGACGGGTAGGTCATGGCCGCGAGCTGCTCGGCGAGCTCGATGGCGGGCCGGTTCGAGCTGCCGGTGTACCCCGAGGCGTAGGCCAGGGTCTCCATCTGGGCCCGCGCCGTCTCCGCGAGCTCGCGCCGGCCGTGGCCGGCCAGCACGTTCCACAGCCCGGCGAGACCGTCGATGTGCTCCCGGCCGTCGGCGTCGAACAGCAGCGCTCCTTCACCCCTGACCCAGACCCGCGCGGCCCGGTGGGCGGCGGCGTCGTGGAGGGGATGGATGAGGTGCGCGGCGTCGCGGGCGACGAGCTCGGCGTTGGTCCCGGTCGTGGTCGTCGGCGTCATCGTGATCGTCCTCAGCGCGCGTCGGGGTCGGCGCCGCTGATACGGAGATAGGAGCCGTTGCCGAGGCGGCGGAACGGTCCGCCGTCCACCGAGAACTCGTCGACCACCGCGAAGGCGCTGTCCGACGTGGTCCGGACGACGCGTCTCAGCACGTGGACGCGGCCGTCCGCCTCCACCGGGGCGGTCAGGAAGGTGATGGCGATGGGGCTGGTCCAGTTGCCGAGGGCCGTCAGGGTGCCGCCGTCCGGCCGCCGCTCCACCCAGACCACGGCGCGCGTGGCTTCGTCGAACCCGATGGTCCAGACCTCCTCGTACGGCTCGCCGAACAGGTCGCTCTCGGCGCGTCCGCGGACGAAGGGCCCCGCCGGCAGCGCCTCGAAGGAGACGGTTCCCTCACGGGTGCCGACGCTCAGCGGGGGGAACTCGCCCCCGGTGTACTCGAAACGCCAGCGCCCGCTGAAGTAGCCGATCCGCGGCTCGATCTGCGGTTGCGGCACATCGGCCCGGCGCGCCCGGCTCAGCGCGAGCGACACGTCGAAGCCGTGGCCGCCCGCGGTGACGCGGCCGATGCCCGACAGCTCCCGGCCGTCGCGTATCAGGGTGTAGACGAAGGAGAGCGGGCCGAAATCGGTGTCGGTGGCCGCCGCCACCGTCACCTGCCCGCCGTCCACGACGATGCGGTCCAGCCGCACTTCGGCGTTGGGCGCGAGCCCGTTCACGAGGCCGGTGTAGCCGCCCTCCCCGCCCGCGGCCAGCGTCAGCGACACCGACGTGCCCGCATCCGATCCCGAGGTCAGCTCGCCGCGCCAAGTGCCCGCCCACGGATCGGGCTGCGCAAGCGCCGGGGCGGCGAGTCCGGCGGCCAGCAAGACCATCATCCACCCGAGTCGTCGTGGCATCGACATTCCTCCGAACCTGGACTTGGCGGCGTGGCGCAGCCCTGGAATCGTCGTATCGCCGCCTCTGCTTCCCGTCCGCCGCTTGCGCGCCGCCGGCCCGCTGTCGACGCTGAAATCCCCGTGTTCCCGGCTCTGCTTCCCCGCCCGACCGTCCGCGGCGGGGTCCCCGGGGCGGCGTGGGGCCCGCGAAGCGGCCGGCGGCCGGATCCGCTTCCCGGTCGACCGGCCCCGGCACTGACCGCGCCGTTCCGCCCATGCAGGTCGGCCGCGCCGTTCCACGGCGCGAATCCAGGCCGGAAGGGGAATCGCCGGCTTCGCCCGACCCCCCTGAACCTGCCGGCACCCGCGCCGTGCCGCGGGTCGGACGCCAAGCGTCGCCGCGCCCGCACGAATCACTATACGCGCCGGTTCCACCTAAAATCAAAGGCCGGGACAGGTTTCGCCGCCAATCCGACGTGCGCCCACGGGCTGCCGCGGATGCGGGGTCGGGCCGGCGCGTCGGGTTCTGATATCATGTCCGTCCTACGCCGTTCGATGCCGGGGATGCCGGGATTTCCGCGGTTCCGCCGCCGGTTCGAAGGCGGACACCCGGAGAGTCCGAAGCGAAGCGCCCAAGACAGCCCAAGACAAAGGAGCCGACCCGCGTGTCTATCCCGACGCTGACGTTCATCGAGATCCGGCCGCGGCGGATCGCGGCCCTGCTCGTCCTCCTGCTGGCGGCCGGCGCCGCTTCCGCCGGAGCCCAGACCGCGGGAGGCGTTCCGGAGGTCGCGACGCTGTCCGCCCGTCCCGACATGGTGAGTGGCGGGGACGTTCTGGTGCGGGTGACGCCCGCGCCGGGGGCGCCGGCCGCGGCCCTGACGGTGCTGGCGGCCGGCCGCGACGTGACCGGCGATTTCCGCCGGCTCGACGACGGCGCGCTGGAGGGGCTCGTCCGCGGTCTCGCGCCGGGGACCCACGCGATCGAGGTGCGCACCGCCGGCGGTCCGACGGCCCGCCTCGACGTCGTCAACCATCCGATCGCCGGGCCGGTCTTCTCCGGGCCCCACGAGCGTCCCTTCGTCTGCGAGACGGATCGGTTCGAGCTGGTCTCCGGCGGGACCCTCGGGGACGCCCTCGACGGCGACTGCTCGATCGAGCGGCGGGTCGACTACGTCTACCGGTCGGTGGAGGACGGTGCCTTGAAGGCGTTGGCGGACCCCGCCATGCGGCCCGCCGACCTTGCCTTCACGACGACCCCCGCCGGCGGCGGGGCGCCCTACATCGTGCGCATCGAGACCGGCACCATCAACCGCGCCGTCTACCAGATCGCGATGCTCCACGATCCCGCGAACGAGCCCGACCCCGATCCCTGGCAGGCGCCGGCGGGGTGGAACGGCCGGCTCGTCTACACGTTCGGGGGCGGCTGCGTGAACGGCTGGTACCGCCAGGGGGCGGGCACCGGCGGCGTGACCGACGACGTCATGCTGCGGCAGGGGTACGCGGTGGCGTCGGCGAGCCTCAACGTCTTCGGCAACAACTGCAACGACCTGCTCGCGGCCGAGACGATGATGATGGTCAAGGAGCGGTTCATCGAGGCCCACGGTCCCCCGCGGTTCACCATCGGGTGGGGGTGCTCGGGCGGCTCCTACCAGAACCACCAGATCGCCGACAACTATCCCGGGCTGCTCGACGGCATCATCCCCGGGTGCAGCTTCCCCGACGTCATCTCCGGGACGATCCCCTTCGTGACCGACGCCCGGCTCCTGAACCACTACTTCCGGGAGAACGCCGCGGTGCCGTTCACCGAGGAGGAGCAGCGCGCGGTGACCGGCTTCCACGTGCTCGCCACCATGCCCAACGTGTCGCGCAACGCCGGCCGCATCACCACCGGCGAGTTCTGTCCCGACGTGCTGCCCGAGGCGCTGCGCTACGACCCCGAGACCAACCCCGGGGGCGCGCGGTGCGATGTCTTCGACCACGCCGTCAACGTGCTCGGCCGCGACCCGGAGACCGGCTTCGCGCGGCGCCCGCTCGACAACGTGGGGGTGCAGTACGGGCTGGGGGCGCTGAACGCCGGGGTCATCACCCCCGAGCAGTTCCTCGATCTCAACGCGCGCGTCGGCGGCTACGACCGCGACGGGCACTTCCAGGCGGACCGGACGGTGGGCGACCCCGAGGCGCTCGGCGCCGTCTACGAGACCGGCCGGGTGACCCACGGCGGCGGCGGGCTCGCGACGACCCCGATCATCGACTACCGGGCCTACAGCGACGACCGCGTGAACGGCGACGTGCACGTGCGTTACCACTCGTTCTCGATGCGCGACCGGCTCCGCCGGGCCAACGGGCGCACCGACAACCACGTCATGCTGGTCGAGGACGACCGCTACGGGCTGTACTCGACGTCGAGTCCGGTCGCCCGGGAGGCGCTCCGCCAGATGGACGCGTGGCTGGGGGCGCTGGCCGCCGACGAGTCGTCCGATCCGGCGATCGAGCGGGTCGCACGGGCGCGGCCGGCCGACCTCGTCGACGCCTGCTGGAGCCGGGACGACGACCCCGTCAAGATCGCCGAGCCGATGGTGCGGGGCAGCGGCCGGTGCGAGGCGCTGTATCCTTCGGCGCCGGGGCCGCGCGAGGTCGCCGGCGCGCCCGTCGGCAGCGACGTCCTCAAGTGCCAGCTCAAGCCGCTCGACCCGGACGACTACGGCGTGACCCTGACCGCCGAGCAGCGCGCGACGCTGGAGCAGGTCTTCGCGGGCGGGGTCTGCGACTGGTCGCAGCCCGGTGTCGGCCAGACCGCCCCGCCCGATACCTGGCTCCGGTTCGGCGCCAGCGCCGGACAGTGACGCGCGGCCGATGAAGGTGCTCATGCAGACGGTTGCGTTCGTACTGGCCCTGTCGGCGGGGTTGGGCTTTGCCGCCCAGGCGCCCGCGCTCGCCCGGGTCGGGTCCGTGACGCTGCCCGGCCCGGTGACCGCGCTGGCCGCGGGCGGCGGGCTTCTCGTCGCCTCCGGCGGGTCCAGCGTCCACGTCGTCGACGTCTCCCGGCCCGGGTCGCCGCGGGTCGTGGGGAGCTACGACTTCGAGCAGCCGGTGTTGGGCGTGGTTCTGGACGGGCGCGTGGCCTATGTCGCCAACAGCCACGACGGGCTCCGCCGGCTCGATCTGTCGGATCCGGCCCTGCCCGCGTTGACCGGCGCCGCCGCCACGCGCGGGCAGGCGGTAGGGGTGGCGGCGTCAGACGGGTACGCGTTTGCGGCCGACAACTCCATCGGCTTCGACGTCGTCGATGGAGCCGGCGCCTTCACCCGCGCCGGCGAGTACCTCGCCGACGGATTTCCGCGGGGCATCGCCGCGGCGGGCTCGCGGGTCTTCGTCGCCGACCAGCCCGCGGGCCTGATGGTCGTCGATGTGTCCGCCCCCGCCTCCCCCGAGGTGGCGGGCCGGCTGTCGCTCGGCCGCGACCCCGTCCTCCAGGTGTTCGCGCCGGACGACCGCTCGACCGGCGGCGCGCCGCCGGCCGTCGTCTGCATCGTGAGCGGTCGCGGCGGGCTGCAGGTGGTCGACGTCTCCGATCCGGCCGCACCGCGCGTCACCGCCGCGGTGCCGGCCGGCGGCGCGCCGACCGGGGCGGCGCTGTGGGACCGCCGGCTCTACGTCGCCGCCGCCGGCGGGCTGCAGGTGTTCGACCTGACCGACCCGGCGCGGCCCGTGCTCGCCGCGGCGTCCGACGCCGGCGCGTCGACCGGTCCGGTGGCGGTCGATGCGGCGCACGTCTTCTTGGCGCGGGGCGGCGAGGTCGCCGTCTTCCCGCGATAGGGGCGCGATGACGGCCGGCGGTCCGGCTCTTACGGGGTTCAAACGCCTCAAGCCGGGAGAGAAGAGGCGCGATGACGGTCGACGCCGGCGGGGCCGGTCCGGAGAGAGACTACGGTTCGGCGTACAGTGAAGAGTCGCTCTGGCGGAAGATCGCGGCTTTCGCCGGGCGGGCGGGTCGGGAGACCATCGAGCAGGTCCTCGTGCTGTACTACTGTTGCTTGGACGGCGATACGCCGGTCTGGGCGAAGACGGTCATCGTGAGTGCGCTCGGCTACTTCATAACGCCTCTGGACGCCATCCCCGACCTGATGCCGGGGGTCGGATTCGCCGACGACCTGGGCGCGGTCGCCCTGGCGATGGCGACGGTCTTGGCGCACGTCAAGCCCGAGCACCGGCGCCAGGCGCAAGAAAAGGTGACGACCTGGTTTTGATGGTGTGGCCGAGCACCCTTGATTGGAGGCCGCCTCGCTCCGGGCGACCTGGGCGCGGTCGCCCCGGGGGCGGTGCTGGCGCACGTCAAGCCCGGGCACCGCGCTCGCGCAGGAAAGTGACGACATGGTTTTGATGGTGATGGCGAGAACCCTGATTGGCGGCCGCCTCGCGCGGGTCCCCGGCGCAATCCTGCTTGCGGCCGCCGCGGCGCTGCCCGTGGATCGCGCCGCGGCCCAGGAATGGGCGCAGTTCCGCGGTCCCGCCGCGTCCGGCGTCGTCGCCGACAATCCGAATCTGCCCGAACGGTGGAGCGCTACCGAGAACGTCGCCTGGCGCACCCCGATCCCCGGCCTCGGGTGGAGTTCGCCGATCGTGGCCGGCGGCCTCGTGTTCGTCACCACCGTCGCGAGCGACGGCGACGTCGAAACGCCCGAGGGCGGGTGGTACCGCTTCGGCGAGCGCGCCGCCCCGGAGGACGTCCACCATTGGCTGGTCTACGCGCTCGACCTCGAGACGGGCGCGCCCCGCTGGCGGACCGAGGTCCACGCCGGCGTGCCGGCGACCTCGCACCATCTCAAGAACACCTTCGCGTCGGAGACCCCGGTCACCGACGGCGAGCACGTCTACGCGTTGTTCGGCAACATCGGCCTCTATGCCCTCGGCCTCGACGGGACCGTGCGCTGGTCGCGCGGCCTCCCGCCGGCGGAGACCCGCAACGGGTGGGGTACGGCGGCGTCGCCGGTGCTCCACGACGGCCGCGTCTATCTGGTCGTGGACAGCGAAGAGCAGTCGTATCTGATGGCGCTGAGCGCCGAGACCGGCGCCGAGCTGTGGCGGACCGACCGCGACGAGGGGACCAACTGGTCGACCCCCTACGTCTGGGCGCATGACGGGCGCACCGAGATCGTCACCACCGGCACCGACCGGGTGCGTTCCTACGACCTCGCCGGCCGGCAGTTGTGGGCGCTGTCGGGCATGTCGTCCATCGTGATCCCGACTCCCGTCGCCGCCCACGGGCTGCTCTATCTGGAGTCGGGTTACATCGCGGACTTCTTCCGCCCCGTCTATGCGGTACGGCCCGGCGCCAGCGGGGACATCTCGCTCGCGGACGGCGACACCGCCAACGAGTACGTGGCGTGGTCGCTCGAGCAGGGCGGCTCCTACCATCCCTCGCCGCTCGTCTACGGCGACTACTACTACACGGTGCTCGACCGCGGGATGATGACGGCCCACGACGCCCGGACCGGGGCGGAGGTCTACGGACGGCGGCGCATCGACGTCGGCCAGGCGTTCACCGCCTCGCCCTGGGCCTACAACGGCAAGATCTTCGCCCTCAGCGAACAGGGCACGACCTACGTCATCCCGGCGGGGCCGGAGTTCCGCGTGGTGGCGGAGAACCCCCTCGACGAGTTCACCATGGCGACCCCCGCCATCCTCGACGACAGCCTGATCATCCGCACCGCCGAGGCCGTCTACCGCATCGCCGGGCCGTAGCTCCGTAGCGGCCCGTGGCGGTGCGCCGTGGAAGGCGCCATTCTTCAGCGGGTGCGAATCCCGCCCGGCAACTGCCGCTCCAGCCGGTAGCAGTCGGAGCGGACGATGGAGGCAACGACATCGGCTGAAGCACTCCGACGACACAAGGCCGCCGAGGGCGGTTCAGGAGACCATGCGGGCTGTAGCGCGAGTGAACGCGACGGTGTCGCACGGGGAGAACTGCGGCAACAGGCCGGCTGCGAGGCGGCCAATGGGCGGCAGGTCCACGCCCGGTCGGCCCGGGAATCTCACCGATACGTGGACGGCGTTGCTATGGCGGTGCCGTCGCCGTCGGACCCGTCGAGAGCCGACCTCTCTCCGGCCTCTGGAACAAGGCGACTCACCCCAACACGTCCGCTCCCGTAGAGCCGCTCCCGTTCACCGAAGATCGGGGGGGAAGCGAGGTTCTCCCGGCGGTCGGGGTTGTTGAGCTGAGCTCGACCGTGCCGGTTGGCGCGGGGATGGGACGCGTTCCTCCCGGGGCGCTCACGGTGTGGCGGCCGGCGGCGTCGACGGGGCCGATCGGGGGATGAGCGCGCGGACGGCGTCGGGCAGATCCTGACGGACAAGCTCGTCGCCGGAGACCGGTCGATACATCGGGTGGCCGAAGGCCAGCAGGAGCACGACGACCACCTCCAGGAGGACGAACGCCGCGGCGGCCGCCCGCGGCAGGGGGGACGTGCCCCTGAACGCGGCGTGCATCCAGGCCGCCATCGGCAGGCACGCGGCGTGGAGGGCGATCACGACGTGCCATCCCTGGACCGGAACCGGAGAGATCGCGGCCGCCGCACACAGGGCGGCCAGACACCACCCGGCGTAGGCGCGGAGCCAGTCCGCCGACGATCGCCGGCGGTCGGGGTCGTCGGGGTCGAAGGACGGATGCCGCCGAAAGTAGCGCCAGGACGCGAACACCGCGAGCGCCACCGACGCCGTGCTCGCGGCGATGACCACGCCGGTCAGCCCGGAGGCGAAGGCGGTCCCCGCCGATGCCGCCGCTTCCGCCTCGGCGTAGACCGTCTGCTCCAACCGCCGTCCGATGAACGCCGAGCCGAGGCGCCACCAGTAGGCGAGGCTCTTCGGCAGGTTCACCAGGCCGACGAGCACCCACGGCAGCTCGTCGGTGTTTCCGGGCAGAATCCGCGGCAGGCTCCCGGCGGCGAGCGCCTGCGCGGTGGGGAGGAGGGTGAGCCCCCCGGCCAGCACGCCGAGGAGGCTGCCCCGGAGGTCCAGGCGGATGCGCCGCGCCGCCGCGAGCCCCGCGGTGAGGAGCACGAGCACGAGGAAGGATCCATGGAGCTGCAGCGCCAGCGCGAGGGTGGCGGCGTGGAGCAGGCTCCACCCCCGATGCGGCCGTTCGCGCAGCCGGTACGCGCTGGCCAGATGCAGGGCTGCGGGGAGGAACACGTAGGTCGGTTCCCACACGAAGCCGGCGTGGTAGAGACGCCAGGGAGACAGCCAGTACACGGCGAGGTAGGCAGCCAGGAACCGTGCGCCCAGGGCGCGCCCGAGGCAGATCGACAGGACGGCGGCGCCCATGAGGTGGGACAGGCCGATGAGCAGCCCCGGGGCCCGATAATCGGCCCACCACTCGAGCGGGACGGCGACGAGGAGCGGGAGCAGGGCGCCGGGGATGCGTCCGCCCCCGCTCATGGTCTTCGCGAACGGCGGCAGGTGGCCGGTCTCGATGACCTCGATTCCGGACAGCAGCAGGGCGTACTGGTCGCCGTAGATCCATTGGCGCGACCAGAGCAGCGCCTGCAGGGCGGCGCCGGCGCACAGAATCGCGACGGTGAGGGGAAGGGGTCGAGTCATCCGGGACGCGCCGGCGCGGGACCGCACGGCAGCGCCCGGTGCGGCGAACGCCCCGCCGAAACGCCGGAGCGTCGTTGTCGATTCGGTCCCTGAATCTATCCACGCCGGCCGCGGCCGTCAACATCAAGGCTCTCGGCGGTGCGCTCGGCTACAGTCTCGTGCGCTTGAAGACGCGCTCGGGGAGCGCTCGCACCACAAGCATGATCACGCGCCAGAGGGGTCCGACGTACACCACGTCCCGCCGCCGGCGGATCGCGATGACCACCGCCCGGGCCACGTCGTCCGGCTCGGCGGTCAGCCGCGGCGGCAGGTCCAGGCCGTCGGTCATGCGGGTGCGGACGTAGCCCGGCTTGACGGTGACGACGTGAACCCCGGAGCCCGCGAGGCGGTTGCGCAGGCCGGACAGGAACGCGGAGAAGCCGGCCTTGGCGGAGCCGTAGACGTAGTTCGAGGCGCGCCCGCGGTCGCCGGCTACCGAGCTCACCCCGGCCAGCACGCCGCGCCCGCGGTGCTCGAACCGTTCCGCCAGCGCCCCCATCAGCAGGGCGGGGCCGACGTAGTTGGTTCGCATGACCCGTTGGGCGACCGCGCCGTCGGCCTGGGCGGCCCGCTGGTCGCCGGCCAGTCCGACGACGCACACGGCGACGTCGGGGAGCACCTCGAGCGCGTCCAGCAGCGAGACGCCGCCGTCCGCGTCGAGCACGTCGCAACGGTGCGCGGTTACCGCTCCGGCGGTTCTCGCCCGCATGTCCTGAACCTCCCCGGCGAGGTCCTCGGTATGACGGGCCGCGAGCTGCAACGCGCAACCGTCGCGGGCGAGGCGGCGGGCGATGGCGCGGCCGATGTCCGACGTGGCGCCGATGATCAGCGCGGTCTCGGTGTTCTTCACAGCGCGAGCCTCCCCGACAACGCCGAGGCGAACCGGTGTGCGCCGCGGGCCGCCTCGGTCCGTATGGCGTTGAACTCTTCGAGGCGGGGATAGCCCTGCCGCACGCGTTCCGGCGCGCAGCAGGCGTCCTTGGCGAGATACACCCGCCCGCCGTGGGCATGGCTGATGCCGTCGAGGCGGTTCAGCAACGCCAAGGTGCCGGAGCGCATCGGGAAGTCCAGGGCCAGGGTATGGCCTTCCAGGGGGAAGGACATCATCCCCTCGCCGGCCGGCCCGAACCGCTTGAGCACCGTGAGGAACGCACCCTGTCCCTCCGCCGCGACGCATTCCAGCAGCGCCGCGACGCCGCGCCGGCTCTCCGCCTTCGGCAGCACGCACTGGTACTGCACGAAACCCCGCCGCCCGTACAGCCGGTTCCACGCCGCGATGCGGTCCAGGGGAAAGAAGAACGACCCGTAATGCACCGGGCGCTCGCCGCCGCGCACGCGCCCCCGCCCGTAGCGCAGCGCGTTGAACAGGCGGATCGACGTTCGATTGAGCAGCACGGACGGCGCATCGACGGGGACCGCCAGCTTTGCCGGAGACGCAACGCGCAAGGGGCTCGCCGCGAGACGCGCGGGCAGCGAGCTCCGCGGCAGCCAAGCGCCGCGGGTCACCAGCGAGCGCCCCAGCCTGGCGCCGCGCGCCAGACCGTCGATCCAGGCCACGCCGTAGGGCCGGTCCCCCGACGCCTCGAACAACGCCATGGTGTCGTCGAGGTCCCGCGTGGCGACGGTTTCCGCCAGCAGGAAAGCGGAGTCGACGGGCCGCAGGCGAAGACTCGCGGACAGAATCACGCCGGTCAGGCCCATGCCGCCCAGGGTCGCGCGAAAGAGGTCCGCATTGTCCGAGCGGCTGCAGCGCCGGGTCTCGCCGTCCGCCGTCGCCAGCGTCAGGGACTCCACGTGGGCGCCGAAAGAGCCGTCGCGGTGATGGTTCTTGCCATGCACGTCGGCTGCGATCATGCCGCCGACGGTGACGTGCTCGGTGCCGGGAACCACCGGGGGAAACCATCCCCGGGGGACGAACGTCGCCAGGATGTCCGACAGCCGCACCCCCGCCTGGCACGTCAGCCGCCCCGTGTCCGGGTCGAACGCCTGCAGCCGGTCCATCGCCAGCATGGACAGCGTCAGCCCCGGGTTCAGCGCGGCGTCGCCGTAAGAGCGCCCGTTGCCCCGCGCAATCAGGGTGCGGTTCCGCGCCAGCAGATCGCCGAGCTCCTCGCAGCGGCGGAGCCGTGCGACCCGGCAATCCAGCACGGGGTGACGGCCCCATCCCGACAGTTCCATCGGCCTCGATGGCGTGACCAGGAGCCCCGGCCCGGAAATCGTCGCCGGCAGCTCCGATTGCCGCCCAACCCTCCAGGGAGTCGGCGCCTCCTGCGGGAGGCGGCACCGTTCCCCACGGCGCAGACTCCCGGTGCCGGATTATGCACTGAAGACGCTGATTCCGGGAGGGATACAAGCGCCTCTGCGAGGCATCGGGGCCGCCTGCGGGGGCAGGCGCATCGCCGGCGTTGCCGTGGCGGTCCGGTCGCGATTAAGATGTAGCGGGCATCGGGCATCCGAGTTGTCTGTCGTGCCCGTCTTACGGGATCGGCCGTGCCCTGACCGGTGCCGGTCCGCGGGAGTCGCGAGGTGGATATGTCAGAACCAGAAGTCGTTGTTGGTATCGGAGGCGCAGCCGGCGACGGCACGGCTTCCGCGGGCAATACCCTGGTGTTGTCCATGGCCCGGCAGGGCATCGCCGGGTACAGCTACAACAGCTACCAGTCGGTCATCCGCGGCGGGCATTCCTGGCTGCGTCTGCGTTTCTCGGCCAAGAAGCCGCTCAACCAGGGTGACCAGGTCGACGTGGTGATCGCCCTCAACCAGGACTCGCTCGATCGGCACCTGCAGGAGCTGCAGCCTGGCGGCATCTGTCTCTACAACGGCGCCAAGTTTCAGCCCAGCTACGACCCGCCGGCCGGCGTCCAGCTCTGTGGACTGCCGGTGCCCGACCTCGCCCCCGACTCGGCCAAGCTGCCCGTCATGCAGAACACCGTGGCGGTCGGGGCGGCGGTGCAGTTGATGGGTCTGGGGTTCGAGACGCTCGCATCCGTCTTCGAGACGACGTTCGCCAAGAAGCCGGCGGTCGTCCAGAAGAACGTCGAGGCCGCCCGGAACGGCTACGACTACGCGGCCAAGAACTTCCGGCCGCTCGCGACGCCGCTCCATCCGACCGACCAGAAGTGGGCGCAGTGCTCCGGCAACGAGCTCCTGGCGATGGGCGCCGCCCTGGCCGGGTGCAAATTCTACGTCGCCTATCCGATGAGCCCCGCCACGCACATTCTGGAGTGGTTCGCGAACCACGCAAAGCGGCTCGGTATCTGTGTGCGGCAGGTCGAGGACGAGATCTCGGTCGTCAACATGTGCATCGGGGCCAACCACATGGGGGTGCGCGCGATGTGCGCCACCTCGGGTGGGGGATTTGCGCTGATGACCGAGGCGATCGGCATGTCGGCCATGTTCGAGACCCCGGCGGTCGTCATCAACGTGATGCGGGCGGGACCCTCCACCGGCGTGCCCACCAAGACCGAGCAGGCCGACTTGAACCAGGCCTTCGGGGCCAGCCAGGGCGACTTCGAGCGCGTCGTCATCGCCCCGCTCAGCATGGGGGACTGCTTCGTGACCCCGGCCGTGGCTTTCCACGTCGCGGACAAGTATCAGCTCCCGGTCCTGATCCTGGGGGATCTGCTGCTCTGCGAGGGGAGCGAAACGGTCGCCACCGAGGTCCTGGACGTCGGGTTCCCGATCGACCGCGGCGAGCTGATCACCACCGCCGACGGGCCGCGGCAGGAGCCGTATCTGCGATACAAGGACACGCCCTCGGGTATTTCGCCTCGAGCGATTCCGGGGCTCCCGGGGTATCTGTATACATCCGGCACGGACGAGCACGACGAGGACGGCGTGCTGTTGAGTGACGTCTTCACCGACCCGATCCGGCGCAAGAAGATGGTCGACAAGCGGCACCGCAAGCTGTCGACGATTCTCGAGGACCTGCCGCCTCCCATCTTGGAGGGACCGGCCGACGCCGAGACCACCCTGCTCGGGTGGGGCTCGACGTGGGGCGTCATCAAGGAGGCGGCCGAGCGGCTCACGGCCGCCGGGGTTTCGGTGAACCACCTCCAGATCAAGACGATCATCCCGCTGCATGGCGACGACATCACGGCCGTCGTGGAGAAGAGCCGGCGGCTGATCATCATCGAGAACAACCACAGCGGCCAGTTCGCCCGGCATCTGCGGGCGGAGACCGGCATCGTGGCGGACGGACACATCCGGAAGTACGACGGCGAGCCGTTCGAGCCGAAGCACATCGTGTCCGCGGTCAGCGACATCATCGACGGTCAGACGATCGTCAACGTCCTGTCAACCGAGCCCGGTTGGCGAACCGACCATCCCACCGGGACCAGTGGTCCGTGGGAAGGGTTGAAACAGGTCACCAGGCCCGGTGTGCCGGCCAAGGCGTGAGGAAACGACGATGACACCTCCTGCAACCCTCGTGGAAGTCAAGGATTTCAAATCCGAGGTTCACCCCGACTGGTGTCCCGGCTGCGGCGATTTCGGCGTGCTCACGTCGCTCTACAAGGCGTGCGCCGAACTGCAGATACCGCCTCACGAGTTGATGGTGGTCTCGGGCATCGGGTGTTCCTCCAACCTGCCCGGTTTCATCCGGTCGTATGGCGTCCACACCCTGCACGGACGGCTGCTGCCGTTCGCGACCGGCTGCAAGCTGGCGAACCAGAACATGACCGTCGTCGGCACCGGCGGCGACGGTGACGGGTACGGCATCGGTCTCAACCACTTCATCCAGGCGATGCGTCGGAACATCGATGTGACCTACATCGTGATGAACAACGAGATCTATGGGCTGACGACGGGCCAGGTCTCGCCGACGAGCGAGACCGGCATGAAGACCAAGACCAGCCCGTTCGGCAACCTGGAGGGGATGCTGAACCCGATGGCGCTGGCGCTGGCGGCCGGGTGCGGGTTTGTCGCCCGCGGGTTCAGCGGCCAGCCCAAGCATCTGGCGGAGCTGTACAAGGCAGGCATCCAGCACAAGGGGTTTGCCCTGATCGACGTGTTCAGCCCGTGCGTGACCTTCAACAAGCTCAACACCTATCAGTACTTCCGCGAACGGATCTACAAGCTGGAAGACGCAGCGCACGACACCGGCAGCTTCCACGCCGCCATGGACAGGGCGTTGGAGTGGGACCCGAAGATCCCGATCGGGCTCTTCTACAGGAATCCTGACCCGCAGCCGTCGCTGGACACGCTCGACCCGGCCCTGACCACGGGCGTGCCGCTCGTGCACCAGAATTGCACGGTCGACGCCGAGACGCGTGGGGAGCTGATTCGCGAGTTCATGTAGGGTCAGGCGGAAACCGTCAGGCCGGCGGTGCAGGCATCGTTCCGAAGAAGAGTCCCGCCTGCGCGGCCTGCTAGGGCCAGGGTTCCCGGAGCGCGGCCAGGACGGCGGCTGCGATGGCCAGGCCGGTCAGCCAGCTCGTGCGGTCGCGCATCGCGAAGACCACCGGGTCTTCGACTACGCCGCGGCCGGCGAGCAGCGTCAGCCGCCCCAGCCAGAGGACAAGCAGGGGGCACACCAGCCACAGCAGTTCGTGCTGCGGGTAGCGGGTGCTCACTTCCGGGCTCTGAATGTAGAGCGTCAGCACCACCACCGTTGCGAATCCGCTGCCGGCGCCGAGGGCGGCCAGCGCCGGGCCGTCCTCGGCGCGGTAGGCGCGTCCGTCGACGCCTTCTGCCGCGGCCAGCTCCGTCTGCCGCTTCGCGATGGCGATCGCGAGAAAGATGAACAGCGAGAACGCCAGCAGCCACGGCGAGGGCGCGACGGAGACGGCGGCCGCGCCGATGAGCAAGCGAATCGCGTAGAGCAGGGCGAGGACGATGACGTCGATGAACGTCCTGCGCTTCAGCCACAAGGAGTAGGCGAACGTCGCGGCCAGGTAGAGCAGGACACCGTATCCCGCGGCCGCCGACAGGCGGAACGCGGCGGCGAGACCGGCCGCCACCAGCGCGAAGCCGATGCCGACCGAGGGCAGCAGCCCCGTCCTGCCCGCCGCCAGCGGACGGTGCCGCTTGCGGCGGTGCCGGCGGTCGTGGGGGAGATCGAGCGCGTCGTTCAGCAGATAGGTGCCCGATGCGCAGGCCGACAGCGCGGCGAACACGCCGAGCAGCCTCAGGTAAGGCCCCGCGTCGGCGCCGTGATCCGCCAGCAGCGGCACGAACACCATCAGGTTCTTGATCCAGTGATGGGGACGCAGCGCCCGGACGTAGTCGCGGGGTGCGCCGCCCTCGCCCGGCAGGAGCCGGGCATCGGGGTCGAGCCCCCGCACGTCGCGGGCGAGACCCGCGGACAGCCCCGCGCCGATCGCCCGACGGGCGCTCCGCCAGGCCGCCAGATCGCGTCGCGCGTGGCCCAGGTAGTCGAAGCCGCTCTCGCCGAAACGCGCCACGAGGGCGGCGGCGCGGGCCCGGCCGGCGGGATGGGCGTCTCCGTCGGAGGCGATGCAGCCCGCCGCGCCGACGGTTTCCGCCAGCGGCCCGACCGCGCGCGCGTCGGCGCCCGATGCGAGCCACACCTCGCGCCCGGCCGCCCGCGCCGCGTCGATCTCCTGCAGCACGACCGGATTCAGCACCAGCGTCGACGGGGGCAGCGGAACCGCCTCGGCGACCTTGCGCTTCAGGGCGGCTCGGCCCCGCAGGAGCCAGAACGGGAGCGCGAAGACCTTCAGCGGGTATCGTGCGATCAGCCGCGCCACCCCCTCGATGAACAGATCATCGGCAACCAGGGCACCGTCGACGTCCACCACCAAGGGGGTCGCGGCGTCGTCCTCGATGGGCGTTTCGGGTGGGGCGGGGGACATCGTTCCGCGTCTGAGCCGCTGCCCGCCCGCGGCGGGCCAGCGGCCCGGCGTCCGGCCGGCGCCTATAATAGCCGAATCGACGCCCGCCGGTCCGGCTCATGAACCAAGTCAAGCGCACCGACATCTTCACCCGCCTGCGGGCCGAGAACCCCGAACCCACCACGGAGCTGAACTTCGGCACGCCGTTCGAGCTGCTCGTCGCGGTCGTGCTGTCCGCCCAGGCCACCGACGTCAGCGTCAATCAGGCGACCGGTCCTTTGTACGCCGCCGCCAACACCCCCCAGGCGATGCTCGATCTGGGCCTCGACCGGCTCAGGGACTTCATCAAGACCATCGGCCTGTTCAACACGAAGGCGGCCAACGTCATGAAGACCTGCCGCATTCTCGTCGACGAGCACGGCGGCGAGGTTCCCCGCCGCCGGGAGGCGCTGGAGGCGCTGCCCGGCGTCGGCCGCAAGACCGCCAACGTCGTGCTCAACACCGCGTTCGGCGAGCCCACCATCGCCGTCGACACCCACATCTTCCGGGTCTCGAACCGCACCCGGATCGCACCCGGCAAGACGCCCCGGCAGGTCGAGGACCGCCTGCTGCGCCGGGTGCCGAAGGAGTTCAAGCGCGGCGCCCATCACTGGCTGATCCTGCACGGCCGCTACACCTGCACCGCCCGCAAGCCCCGCTGCGGGGCGTGCGTAATCTCGGATCTCTGCGAGTTCGAGGACAAAACGGAATAGAACAGCAGCCCGCGGTGAAATCCCGCGTCGCATCGAGAGCGGCGAAGGCGTGAGGAGGGCGCATACCGGGCATGGCGGTCCGTGGAGGAAGTTGTGCCGCATCCGGCCGGGGCGGTACTCGGCCAGGAACGTGTCGTACAGCGGCCGAAATCGCCGAATCCGGCCGATCCGAGCCGTTTCCGCGCCACCCGCCGACCAGTTCCGGCGCGCCGCGGAGTTTTGCCACGGGCCGTTAACTGTTAGGCAACCGACGAACCGACGAACAACGCAGTCAGGCGGATGCATCGCCGCTCGAATGCAGCGGGGATTCTCGCCACCGGCTGCCGGGTCGCAGGTCAAATGCCGGCCAAGCGCCTCACTCCGTCGCGAAACACCTGGAAGCTCTTCGACCGGTTCCGGTCCACGTCCATGCGGGGGGCGATTCTGCGCGCCCACTCGCACTTGGCCTTGCCTGCGGTCGGGTACCCGGCGCTCTTGAGCGGCGCAGATCCGCCAGGATGAACGGCGTCTGCGAGAACCTCCCACGTACCGCAAATGCTGTCCTGCGCGTAGCCGTTCAGAATCGGGTCCTTCGCGTGGGGGTAGGCCGCCTTCACGGCGTCGCGATCTCCCAACAGCCAAGCCTCGCCCTCCTCGATGGCAATCCTGAACAGTGTTCTCGGGCGCCGCGTGCAGGCGTCGAGTACGCCAAGCAACTCCTGCTTGAACTTGACGCACTCCTGATTGTCCAAATCAACGACGACGAGCACGCAGTTACGTTCGAGTCCGAGACTCTGGCCGTACCCACGCAGCAGCCGCGGCAGGTGATTCAGCAGGAGTCGCTTTCGCGGATTCGGTACGGCACGCAGGTTCGTCGGTATCCGGCCGACGCCCTTGTAGGAATGCAGTCTCCAAGAGTGGGTCTGTCCGTTCTTGCCGAGAATCTTCTCCAGCACGACATCAAGCGCGATACCCCCGGATTGGTCTTCGATCAACACTTCGAAGTGCATTCGTCTACTTTCGGTCCAGGTAGTCGCTGTACCAAAGGCCGCCGAGCGGTAGTCCTTCGTTCACCATGGCGCTGACGATCGAGTCGTCGCTGGCCCGACGTATCGTGGCGAAGCCGTCGTCCTGTTTTTCCAAAATCCATGTTTCGTCCGGCTTCAGCGCGTCGACGAAGTAGGGTTGGTGGGTCGTGACGAATATCTGGGGTGATTTCCTGCCTGCCGTGGCGTGCGCGCGAAGCTCCTCGGCCAGAACTTCCAGCAGCTTGTGGTAGAGACCGTTCTCGGGCTCCTCGATGCAGATGAACGGCGGCGGCTGCGGGTCCTCCAGCATGATCAGGTAGGCAAAGACCTTCAGCGTGCCGTCCGACATCTGCTGCGCATAGAACGGATCCGCGAATCCCTTGTCGCCGAAAAGGAGCAGCAATCGTCCATCTGGACTTTTCTTGGCGCCGATGCGGCCGATCCCGGGAACCTTGTCGGCAATACGATCCAGAATGCCCTGGAATCTGTCGGGATGCTCCCGCTCCATGAACTGAACGACGTTGCCGAGGTTGTCGCCGTGAACGTTCAGGTGCCTCTGCGGCCCGGCCAAAGGGAGGCTTCGGGCGGCATCCGGCGTGAAATAGCTCAGATACCACCCTTCCACGAATTGCCGGAAGGACGATATCCTGGGATGCTGCTTCAGGGCGCCCAGCGTGGCGATACCGAGCTTGCGGCGGTCCTGAAGCTCGACGATCTCCGTTTCCGCACTCTCTTCTCCCGGCAACCCTTTCTCGATCCGGTCAATCAACGATTCCAGTTCCGACATGCTCCCAGGGGTCTCGTCGAACCGCCTGCCCTGCGCCTCTCCTCTCCAGGCCAGGCCTCTGCCATCCTGCATCGTCAGGAAAGAGAAGGGCCGGCCGTGGCTTTGTCCCTTGCGGCGCTGCCGAAGGCGTTCGCGTGACACGTACGGCCGTCCTGAACAGTCTCCGTCGATCTCCAGCTCATACGTGATGGGACGGGCTCTCGATTCCTGTCTGTAGTAGAGTTCGAATCGAATGGGCGAATCGCCGCCCTGGGAGCGAATCCGCTCGAATCCACCGCGCCCCCGCGCGTCGCACGCCTCCTCGACCCCCAGCTTCAGGCAGTCCGCGAGGAAACCGAAGGCATCGAAGAGCGAGCTCTTGCCGACCCCGTTCTTCCCGATCACGACGGACATCGGGGTCAAGGGCTGGGCGCGCTGCGTATTCCACAGCTTTCCGAGTGTCAGGTTCTTCAGCACCCGGTAGTTCGCGATCCGGATTCCTTCGATCTTCGCCATGGTGTCGATTCCTCGACTCGACATGGGGCCGCCGAGGGCGCGCTGGCCGGCGGATGCCACCAGCCCGTGATGACTCGCGGAGCGGTCAATCCGCGGGAACGAGCCGCGCGAGGCCGGTCGCGTCGCGGACGAGGAGGCCGTCGGGCAGCGGGACGGGCGCCGCCCAGGTGGCGCCGTCCGCGACCTCGTAGTGATGGGCGACGGCGAAACCGGCCGGGCTCGGCGCCGCCACCAGCAGTTCGGCGTCGCTGGTCAGCAGGAGGAGATCGTCTCCGGCGAGCAGCACCGATGCGTGCTCGCCCTCGCGTCCCTCGCTCGACCACCGCACCGACCCCGTCGCCGCGTCGAGAGCCACGAACTGACCCGCGCGGGTCGACGAGTGTCCGTAGAGGATGCCGGCGGCGAGCACGGGCGAGGTCATGTACATCGTCACGCCCGGGTTGCTCCATGCCTGGGCGGCCCGCCAGCCGCCTTCCTCACGGCGGACCGCGAAGGCGTGCGTCCCCTGGCGGGGACCGGAGACCACCACGTGGGCGCCGGTCCAGACCGGCGTCACGATGTTCTCGTGCCACTCGTCGGTGAACGGCACGCTCCAGAGCAGGGCGCCGTTCGCGGCGTCGAGGCCAATCACCGACGATTCGGTCAGGGTCACGAGCTGGCGGTGGGCGTCGACCTCGATCAGGACCGGCGACGCGTATCCGGGACCCACGCCGCGCCACGACCAGATCTCCGCGCCCGTCGCCGGGTCGAGGGCGAGCACGCGGCCCCCCGTGGAGTCGCTGCCGACCTGCACCACCAGCGCCCCGTCGACGAGGAGCGGCGAGGCGGCGGTGCCGCAGAACAGATCCGTCACCTGCACCGACGGCGAGTAGTCGTTCCGCCAGAGCAGGTCGCCGGACGCCGCGTCCCAGCTCGACAGAACGCCGCCGGCGCCGAACGTGAAGACGCGTCCGCCGTCGACGAGCGGCGTCGCGAATGGACCCGGCAGGTCGATCGGGACGATGGTGTTCTGAATGAACCGGGCCGGGTAGTCGCGTCGCCACCGCCGCGCCCCGCTCGCCAGATCGAGGGCGGTCACGATTTCGAGGTCGCCGCGCCGGCTGTGGACGAAGACGCGCCCCGCGGACACCACCGGCGAGGAGTAACCCCCGCCGATCTCGACCCGCCAAGCGGGGGCGAACGCTTCGGGCCACGCCCCCGGCGCCTGCGCGGCCGGCGCGGTCCCATCGCGCCGGGGCCCCCGCCATCCGGGCCACTCCTGCGCCCACGCCGGGCTTGCGAGACTTGCGGCCACAACGAGTGCAAGGGCCGTCAGCCGTCCCACCGCCCGGGCCGCCGACCGGCGCCGGAGAACGACAGGAAGGATGGAGCGTGCGCCCAACACGAGATCAGTGTACCGGATTCCGGTATAACGGGCGGCGGCCCCGCCCGTTGGGCCAACCCGAGGAACGCCGAGCCCGCCACCGTCACCCGCCGCGCTCGGATTCGACATGCGCCCGCGGAGCTCAGGCACGCAGCAGCAGCGCGGCCAGGGCGGCGGCCGTGGCCAACTGCCACCAGAGCTGGGTCTGTTCTTTGAGCAGCAGCGTGCCGAGGCCCACGAGACCCGCCGCGGCGGCGAGCAGGTACCAGTACAGCTCGGTGAACTGCTCTTCGCGGTGCGTCGCCTGGGCGCGGCGCTCGACGTCGGTGAGAATCTCGAGCGCGATGTTCTGCGCGCCGTCGACGCCGAGCTCGTAGTACGCGCCGTCTCCGGCCTCGGCGATCGCCCGCAGGGAGTCCCGGTCGAGGGCCGAATGCAGGGGGGCCTCGGGTGGATCGTAGGGGCCGGCGGGAAGCTGGGGGATGAGGCCGCCGGCGGTGGTGCCGACCCCCACCGCGTACACCCGGATGCCGCGGTCCCGGGCGAGCTGCAGCGCATCCTCCACCTCTCCGCTCCAGGCTTGGCCGTCCGACAGCACGATGAACGCCTTGGCGCTGAGCCGCTCGCCGTGGAGCTGGGCGTCCCGCTCGAACATCTGCACGCCCCAGTAGATGCCTTCCTCGATGTTGGTGTCCCAGCTCGTGTCGTCCTCGAGGCGGAACGGCGGCTCGTCGCCCAGATGATCGAGAAAGAAGAACAGGGCGTTGGGATCGCGGGTCAGCCGAACCTGCGGGGCCGCGCGGTGGGCGAACAGGGCGAGGGCGACGCGCTGATCCTGCCAGCCCAGGAGCTCGGTGAACGTCCGGATCCAGGCCACGGATCGTCGCCAGCGGTCCGGCGCGACATCGCCGACCCGCATCGACGCCGAGCCGTCCTGCAGCAGGATGAAGTCGGCGCCCGCGCTTCGGGTGACGGGGACGAGGGCCTGCGGGCGCGCGAGGGCGAGCACCAGCGCCGCCACCGCCAGCAGCAGGCAAAGCCAGAACGAGAGCCCGCCGGCGAGGGCGAAGCGTTCGCGGACCGGCGTCGTCCGGCGCAGCGCTTCGCGGGCGTCGCGCCGCCGGCGCGCGAACTGCCACAGCCACAGCAGGCCCAGGCCCGCCGGCAGCGCCAGCAGCCCGAGGTACAGCGGATCCGCGAACTGAAGGGCGGGGAACGCGGTCGGGGGCATGGCCGGTCCTCGTGTCGCTTCTCCGGGAGTCTTCGCCGTAGAAACGGGGCGGACTCCTGGAAGTTGGTTGGGCGGCCATCGGCGCCGTCCGCGACGATGGCCGGGGTTACCCGCGGCGGCGAATCGACGCCCCTTCGCCGATGGTGGGATCGTCGGTCTCTTCCGGCTCGACGAGCCGGTCGCGCGGCACGTAGATCTGGATGTCCTCCATGTCCGCCTCCTCCGGATCCGCGCCTTCGTTGCCCGGGATGCTGGGGATCCGCACGTCCGGCACCGGCCCCCCGGCCGCGATCCGGTTCCGCAGGCGCACCATCACTTCGTAGTTGAACGCCGCGTCGAGATGCCCGTCGTTGGCTTCGAGCAGGCGGCGATAGACGCCGATGGCCTGATCGAGCGCGCCCAGCGCCATATCGCGGCTGGCCTCCGGGCGTTGGGCCGCGCGGTAGCGGGCGTTGGCGACCAGGAGCTGCAGATCGAGGTTGCCGGCGATGCTGGGGCTGTCGGGCGACGCGTAGTGCGTGACGATCGGGGCGTAGTCCCCGCGCCAGTACCGCACCGCCGCCTGCTTCACCGCCACCGCGTCCCGCAGGCCGCGCAGCAGCCAGGGCACGCGCGCGGTGGCCGCCAGCGATCCCGCGGCCCGGTCGTAGCCCGCCGCCGCGCCGTCCAGGTCGAGGGTCGCGAGGGCGCGGTCGGCCGCCGCGATCCGGCGCTCGAGGCGGCTGGCGGCGAGCAGCGCGAAGGCTGCGGCGGCGAGCAGCAGGGCCGGTACGAAGTAGCGCAGCGCGGTCTTCACGGGAACCTCCTGAACGGCTTCACGCCCAGCCCGAGGAGCAGGGCCACGCTCCACAGACCCAACGCGGTCAGCGCGAACGGCGAGAAGCGGGGCTGATGCGCCACGTACTGCGTGACGTCGATCCGCCCCGCCGACAGTTCGTCGATCTCGTGCACCGCCTGCAGGATCGCGGGCTCGTCGGCGGCCGGATAGAAGCGGCCGCCGGTCTTCTCGACGGCCAGCTTCCAGGTGATGTCGGGCAGGACGTCGCCGAGCCCTCGATCGTACGCGGTGCGGATGAAGTACACCGGAATGGAGTTGTCCGCCGCCTCCTGCAGGATGTCGTCGAGCGACTGCCCCTCGTACACGGCGTGGGTGTCCTGTCCGTCGCTGAAGACCACCATCAGGTTGCCCTGCGCCCGAAGGAAGTCGAACGTGCGGAAGAGCTGCACGCCGCGGCTGATCGCCCGCATGATCAGGGTCCCGTGGTCGGGGAAGCGGTCGTACTCCTCGGGGGTGCCGATGAGGCCGATGCTGAGCAGGACGTTCTCGTAGTCGTTGGTGAACGGCGTGACGACGTAGGCCTCGCCCCCGAACTGCACCAGCGACACCAGATCGCGGTGGGACCCCTCCATGCGCCGCCGTACGAAGTACTCGGCGGCGGCGACGTTGGCGAGGAACGTGTTGCCCCAGCCGAGCTGATCGGTGGCGAACGAGCTGTCCATGCTGAGCGAAGCGTCGATGAGGATGGCGATGCGGTGCCCGGGGAACGTCGCGCGTTCCTGGACCAGGGCGGTGTGGGGGTCGGCGAGGGCGACGGCGAAGAACGGCATGCCGGCCAGGACCAGCAGGAACGGAACGTGACGGAGCGGCGCGAGGGCCGAGCGTCTCGTGGCCGCCCACGGGAGCAGCGTCGGCAGGACGAGCTGGTTGCGGCCGGCCCGCGCGCGGACGACGGCGCGCGCGAGCAGCGCGGCCAGCGCGAGCAGCGCCAGCCCCCCGAGCGCGATCACCGTCGCGTCGCGCCGCGGCAGCGGCAGCGCGGCCAGCGACACCCCGTCCAGCTCCGCGAACGTGAGCCGCAGGCGCTCGACGAGCGCGGTCACCGTCTCCACGCCGCCCCCGTCGTCAGCCCGGCCCACGCCCGGCGGGCGGCGTCGGCCCACCGGTTCGCGTGCCGTACCGGGGCCAGCGCCTGCCATCGCAGGCGCGCCACGCGGCCGATGCCGGCGTCGAGCGCCCGCGTCAGCGCGCCGGGCTCCGGAGCGGGACCCGTCGGGCCGTCGTCGCGTCCGTAGCGGACGGTCGTGAGCAGGGTCATCGCCCGGTGGAGGTCGGCCGCCGCGGCGGCGCCGGCGAGTCGGCCGGCGGGGCCGGACGGAGGTCCGGCGCCGTCCCGGTACGGTTCAGGCCAGGCGGCCGCGGTGAGGCCCGACGAGAGGGCCGCGGTGCGGCGGCCGAGCAGCCCGTGGCGCACGCGCAGTTGTCCTTCCCGGGGCGTCTCCCCGGCCGCGATCGCCGACTGGGTGACGGGGCGGGACAGCGCCACCGCGCCGGCGATGCGCAGCGCGGTCAGCGCGCGGCCCGCCGTGTCGCGCGTCCAGCCGTTCCCGGCCGCCGCGCGCCGCACCCGGGTCAGCTCTTCGAACGCGCGGTGCGCGGCGAGCGCGGGCGGGATCCGTCTCTCCGTCACCGCCGCCGCGCCCGCGCGGCCGCGCAGGACGCGCATCGCGCCCAGTACGACGAGGCCCAGCGCCGCGATCCCGAAAAGCGCGGCCAGCAGGCCCAACAAGCTCGCCCGCAGGTCGCGCGCCTGCGCCGCCCCGAAGCCGGACGGCGGGAGGTCGCGGATGTCGTCCGCGGACTCGGGGGTCAGCGACAGGACCCGGACCGGTTCGGGGGGCAGGATGTACGTCAGCTCGCGTCCCGGGACCACCGGGTTGTCGCCGACGCGCCGTTCGATCCGGTAGGACAGCTCAAGGGCGGGAATGTCCACATCCTCGCCGAAGGCGCTCTCGGTGATCAGACGCAGCGTGTAGTCGTACTGCGAGAACCGGTAGGGCCCGGCCGGGACGTCGTCGAGACGTTCACCGGCGAGGACCTCGAAGGGGGCGGTGTCGAGGGTCGCCGGTTCGAGCGCGGCCTCGTCGGGCCGCGTCCGCGCGGCATCCGTCTCGACGAACCGGCAGGTCACCGTCATCGTGAACCGCTCGCCGACGAAGACGGCGTTCCGGCTCACCCGCCGCCAGCACCGCACCGCGTCGACCGCGGTCCCGCCGGCATCCGGTTGCGCGGCGTGCGCCGGCGCCGCCGTCGTTGCGGCTTCTTGGACCTCATCAAGACCCCGCGGACCGACGAGTTGCGCGGCGTGCGCCGGCGCCGCCGTCGTTGCGGCGGCCAGCGCCAGCCGGATCATCGTGGAGCGTGATCGGAGCATCGCCCGTGTCCCGGATCTCGTGAACGCTTCGAATCGACAGCCGCCTTCGAGGCCCCGGCGGCCCGAATCGTGTCGTGGGCATCACGGATTCCCGTGCGTGAAGGCAGCATTAGACCACGGAACCGGCCGTCGATGCCGTCCATCGTCGTCATTTGAACCCCCGGATGACCTGCGGTAGGTTGGCCGTCTCGGGTTTATCCCGAGATGGGGAGCAATGGACGAATGGCCGACCCGAACAACGTCAGGCGAGTGAAGCTGCCGTCATGGGGCTGGCTGGACGACCTGGGGCGCGATGTCCGCCGCGCCATCCGCGGGTCGCCCACCGGCAGGTGGCCGATGTGCGGGCAGGCAAAGCGGGTCAGGCTCGACAGCCGGTCGCACTGGTCATGCCAGCCCTGCCGCATCTGGTTCCAGACCCGTTCGGCGGCGTCCGCGAATGTCGGCATGCTCTTGAGGCGGCGCTTCTCGGCGAGCGGATCGCCTCCGGCGCGGGCGAGGCGGGCGTGCGCCGGCGGGCCGTGAGACGCCCGCCTGACAAGGCGTGAGTGAGGGTGCATACTGGGTATGCGGAACAACGCAGCTCAGGCGGGATGCACCGCCGCTCGAAGGCAGCGGGGCCTTCGCCGCGGGCGGCTTGAATCGGACGGCGGCAACTCCCGCGCATTCCGGAGGCAGACGATGCAGATGACAGCTCGCGCTTCACGATTGGGGCTCGTCCTCGCGGCGGCGGTCGCGGCGCCCCCGGCCGCCCCCGCGCAGTCCCCGCCGGCGGAGTTCGTTCCCGTGACCGATGCGATGCTGCAGGCGCCCGCGCCCGACGACTGGCTGATGTGGCGCCGCACCCTCGACGGCTGGGGCTACAGCCCGCTCGACGAGATCGACCGGGACAACGTCGGCGACCTGCGTCTGGTCTGGTCGCGGGCCCTCCGCCGGGGAGGCCGCCAGCAGGGCACGCCGCTGGTGTACGACGGCGTCCTCTACATGCCGAACCCGAGCGACGTCATCCAGGCCATCGACGCCGCGACGGGGGACCTCCTCTGGGAGTACCGCCGGGACCTCCCCGACGATGCGTGCGAGCGCATCATGCCCGGCGTCTGCACGACGAACCGGAACCTGGCCATCTACGAGAACCTGATCATCGACACCAGCGTGGACGAGTACGTCTTCGCCCTGAATGCGCAGACGGGAGAGCTCGTCTGGGAGACCCGGGTTCTCGACTACCAGGTCCATCCCGCGAACCAGAGCACGGGGCCGATCATCGCGAACGGCAAGGTCATCTCGGGCCGGAGCTGCATGCCGGCGGCGGGACCGGATGCCTGCGTCATCACGGCGCACGACGCGCGCACGGGCGAAGAGCTGTGGCGGCGCCGCACGACCCCGGCCCCCGGCGAGCCGGGCGACGAGACGTGGGGGGGCGTACCCGATCAACAACGCCGGCACGTCGGCACGTGGATGGCCCCGAGCTTCGACCCCGAGCTGAACCTGCTCTACATCGGCACGTCGGTCACCTCGCCGGCCCCGAAGTTTCTGGTGGGCGGCGCCGACCTGACCCACCTCTACCACAACTCGACCCTCGCCCTCGACGCCGACACCGGCGGGATCGTCTGGCACTACCAGCACCTGAACGACCAATGGGATCTCGACCATCCCTTCGAGCGGCTCCTCGTCGACACCGTCGTCCGGCCGGACCCGGCGGCGGTGAGCTGGATCAATCCGCGCCTGCGGCCGGGGCGGGAGCGCCGCGTGATGACCGGCATCCCCGGCAAGACGGGCATCGTGTACACCCTGGACCGGGTGACCGGCGAGTTCCTGTGGGCCACGCCGACCGTGGCCCAGAACGTGGTCAGCCGTATCGACGGGGCGACCGGCGCGGTGACGGAGAACCCCGAGGCGGTCTTCCGCGGCTTCGGCCAGGGGGTCTTCACCTGCCCTACCGCGATGGGGGGCAAGGACTGGGAGGCGGGCGCCTACAGCCCCCGGACCAACACGATGTACATGCCCCTGCGGAACGCCTGCGCCCGGATGGCCCCCCTCGACGACGGGGGGCGGTCGCTGTACAGCCTCAGCATGCGCAACGAGCTCGCCCCCGGCACCGACAGCCTCGGCGCGGTCTGGGCCATCTCGGCCGAGACCGGCGCCGTCGCGTGGATCCACGAGCAGCGCGCCGCCACCATGTCGCTGGCCGCGACGGCCGGCGGCCTCGTGTTCGTGGGCGACGTCAACGGCCGGTTCAAGGCCCTCGACGACGAGACCGGCGAGGTGCTGTGGGAGATCAACCTGGGCTCGCCGGTGAGCGGATTCCCCGTGACCTACGCGGCCGGCGGCCGCCAGTACGTGATCGCCGGCACCGGCACCGGCGGCAACGCCTCGCGCTGGAGCGCGATGACCCCCGAGCTGCGGCCGAGCAGCGGCAACAACATCTTCGTGTTCGCGCTGCCGTGACTCCGGTGGCCGGGGCGGGAAGACACGGGAAATCCCAGGTCTCTTCGCGCTCACTCACGACCGCCGGCGGGATTCGCAGGTCGTCGAGCCGAGCCGCCACATGGAGAGCCTTCGAACCGGCCCGCGGCCGCCCGCATGCCTTCCAGGAGGCCCGGTAGCGGCCGGTGTTGTTGTCGCCAACTTGGATTCGGGACTGGCGTGGCGAGGGAGGGTGGCTCTGATAACGCAGGCCTGCAGGCCCTGACGCCGGAAGCCACTCCTGAGTGAGTACGGTGCGCGTGCGGTAGCGTGCGGTGCGGCATGCCTTCCAGGAGCACCTCGATCGAACGCGCCCGGAGACGGGAAGCGGAAACCTCCTCTCCGCGATCCGCCGCGGCGATCTGGTTCTGCGTCCGGGAACGCGGCAAGGCGAGGCGGGACGGTTGGATTCCCGATGCTTGCCTCTACGACCTGCCCCGGCAGATCGGGGCGACCCACGACAGCGTAGTCGAGGTTTGTGTCGCGGATGATCCCCGCTCGGTCGCACCTGACCGGATTCACCGTGTTTTCTGCAACCGCGCCCGCGGGCTGGCCGGTATGGAGATCGCCTGTCGCGGCGAAACTGCCCGACTTGCGCCGACGCGGATGCTCGCCGCCAATCTCAGCTTCGAGCGCGCCTTGGAACGGTTTCTCGATGACCGCAACGGAAGCCCAGCAGATTTTGCTGCCGAGGGCAGTTTGCGCGTCTTCTCCGCCCGGCAGTTCCTGCTTCCCGGTGGGGGCGACGGCGGGGCGACGGAGCTGCATCGCGGGGCGACCCTCGTTCACCCGGAGCCGGCGGTAGATGAAGACCGTGCTGCCGACCTGGCGGGAGGTGTCGGCGGATGGATGCTTCGCAATCTGTCGTCTGAAGGCTCGTTGCCCTACAAGTACTGGCCCAGCCGGGGAACCGAATCCCACGCTGACAACGCTATCCGCCGCTTCCTGGCGACACTGTCCCTGGCGAGACTGGGTGAACTCCGCGGCAGCGCCGAGATCCGCGATGCCGCCCGGCGCAACCTGCGTTTCAACTTGGCGCGGTACTTTCGGAACATCGGCGGTGGACGCGGGGCTGTCGTCGAACACACGGGGGCCAAGCTCGGCGCCGCCGCGCTCGCCGCGCTGGCTATCCTGGAGAGCCCGTCGGCGGCGGAGTTCGGCGCCGAATTGACGCTGCTAGCTCAGGGCGTCAACTCCCTCGCGGAGGGCGGGAACGGGTTCCGCACGTTCTTCTTTCCGCCCGAGCGTGACGGTGACAACTGGAACTTCTACTCGGGTGAGGCGCTGCTCTTCTGGGCGGAGGCCCGGCGCCGCGGACTGACGTGCGCGCCAACCCTGGAGCGCTGCACGTCCGCTTTCGCGCGTTGCCGAAACCGGCACCGCCGGGCTCGCAATCCCGCTTTCGTGCCGTGGCATACGCAAGCATGCGTGTCGATGTTCCTGCAGACGGGGCGGCGCGAGTTCGCCGATTTCGCGCTTGAAATCAGTGACTGGCTGTTGCCGATGCAGCAGTGGGGGGGCGAACTGCCGCCGGACATGTGGGGACGCTTCTACGATCCGCGGCGACCGGAGTTCGGGCCGCCCCATGCGGCGTCAACCGGCGCGTACCTGGAGGGACTCGTGGACGCTTTGGCCCTGGCCCGCGCCCTCGGAGACGGAGCCCGCGTCGCTGCCTATGAGCGTACGATTGAGCGTGGACTGCGGTCTCTGCGCCAACTCCAGTTCCGTGACGACCGCGACGCCTTCTACGTTTCGCGCAAGGAGCCCGTCATGGGCGCGCTCCGCACGGAGGTATACGACAACACCGTGCGCATCGACTCCGCCGCTCACGCTCTCGCGGCGACGGTCAAGCTGCTGCAATTGGGTCAGTCGACCGCCGGCAGCACGTAGTGCCCCCGCCCCGGCGCCGGCAACACGTCGAAGATAAGGTGCACCCGCGGCTCATCGGTCGGGTTGCCCGCGTCATGCAAAGCCTTGTTGTCAAACACCCACAATTCACCTTCGCGCATCACGACCTCTTCACCGCCCGAAGTCATCGGGCTGCCCTCCCTGCTGCGCAACACAAGGTGGAAGCGGTCCCGGATACGATAGTAGGCTCCGGCATCAACGTGTGGTCGGACCCATCCACCAGGTTGCAGAGACACCAGCGTAGCGCGGCCCAGGTCACCGTGCACGGACCGGGCCGTCTCCTGACAAAACGCCAGCGCGCGGGGAAATCCGGCCGCTGACCGAGCGGTCCGACTCTCGTGAACATCGTTGGCGTTCCTGGCTCCTTCCGGCAGTGGCTTTCTGGCGACCCGCAAGAAGATGTTCAGCGTGTCGCGCTGGCAACGAACCTTCCGCTGACGGCTGGTGTCGGCGAGCCACATGTCGGGAGCCGCAGCCAGTTCCGACACGAACGGCGCAACGTCAATGCCCTTCGAGATGCGAATGAAATGCGATCCCGTCTCGCGGGTCCCAGGAGACTCAGGAAACCGGGTTGCGCTGCGTTCGCTCGGCGGCTTCGTCGCCAGGATTCCCATCGCCAACTCCTTCCATTTCCGCCGGCGGAGCGGGGTCTCATTCCCCGCACGTGAACGCCGGCGGTGGCTATCGCCTGGGCCGTCCGCTCGCCCATAGAGGTGTCCCGCCGGCGGAATAGAGCACGACGTTGCCGTCCCGCTGGATTACGATCCGCGCGCCAGGATTGCCCCGGGTACGCGTCGACCAACGCGCCGCGCGGCGCGAGTCGTAAACGACGAAGTTGCCGTCGGATTGCATGGCCGCGGACCCGCCCGTGGCCCCGACAGTACGGGCGCTCCAGTACGCCGCACCGTTCTTGTAAGCGACCAAGTTACCGTCCCGCTGGAACACGAGCCTGTACGTCCCGCTGGTGTCCCGGATGAACTCTCCGGTTCGCAGCCGTTGCCCGCCGAGGAGCCGATTGCTGGCGTCGTCCCCGTCGCCATCGCCGTCCCCGTCCCCGTCGCCGTCGCCATCTCCGTCGCCATCTCCGTCCCCATCCCCGTCGCCATCTCCGTCGCCGTCCCCGTCTCCATCCCCGTCGCCGTCGCCGTCGCCGTCCCCGTCTCCATCCCCGTCTCCATCCCCGTCGCCGTCCCCGTCCCCATCCCCGTCGCCATCTCCGTCCCCGTCCCCATCTCCGTCGCCGTCGCCGTCCCCATCGCCGTCGCCATCTCCGTCGCCATCTCCGTCGCCGTCCCCGTCTCCATCTCCGTCGCCGTCCCCATCGCCGTCCCCGTCCCCGTCCCCATCGCCGTCGCCGTCCCCGTCCCCGTCCCCGGAGCTACTGGCAATCGGTGGGTTCTTGCCGAGAGGCGTAGGTGCGGTGGGCACCAACGGGTCGTTGTCGTCTTCACAACTCGCGGCTGCGAATACCATCGCGACCAGCAACAGAGAGATTTTTCTCCAAGGGGAGGGCGCGGAGGCTTCGGTTTCTGCCACTCGCTCGGTGTCCGGTGACGGTTGGGTACTGAGATCCATATCATTTCTCCGCGCCGCTCCAGCAGTCCGTGGCGAGAGTCCCCCGCTGCATTCGAGCCGCGATGCATCCCGCTTGACTGCGTTGTTCGTCGGTTACCTATGCCTAATATGCCTAATAGGCACCCTCTTCACGCCATGTCAGGCACGGGCGTTCTTTGTCCACTGGTGCTTTTCAGCCCGCTGGCACCCTCGCCGCTCTCGGTGCGACGCGGGGTGTCGCCACGGGCTGCCCAGCGGGGCATTGCTCCCTTCGGAGCAACGGGCAAACGTGCGTTATCCCGTGTGAGTCGCGTCCGGCAAAGTCCTCCATGTCGCTGGCTGACGAGACGCGTCAGTTAGTTGGTCGCCATGGCCATCGGCAGTCAATGCACTTGTATCACGGAGCGGAATGCAACTGCAAACCTGAGATTGAGATTCAGTTTATTGCTTCAAATTGAGACGGAGACTCAATACGGAACCGGCCGCAAAACGCCAAGTATTCGGTTACGGGCGCTGTGTAAAAGCGTCGTCATCCAGCAGGCGGGAGTCTTGCCCGAGTTGACCCGTCGAAGGCGTGGTGAGGAGGGCGGTGGGGGCAACGCGACCCAGTTGGCGGCGCGGTAGCAACCCCCGTGGTGGCGGCGGGGATCCACCAGCGTCTCCACGAGCCAAGGTTCAAGCCGCCTTCACCTGAAGGTGTGTGGGACAGGAGTGGTCGCCGGTGGTCCCGCTACGGGTTCGTCGCCCCCTCGACGGGACCCGGGAGAACGTCAACCGCACCGGCGAGTTCACCGTGAACATCGCGTCGATTAGAGGAGCGCGCGCCGGTGCTCGGAGTCGTCGCGGCCCCCGCGGTGGACGAGCGGGCCCGCGGCGGGTCTCGAAGGGCGTCACTGCCCGACCTGCCCTGTCCACGGATTGATTGACTCGACGCCGAAGGGCGCGAAGTGCTGCATGTTCCGGGTCGCGACCACCAGGGATTCCGCCTCGGCGGTTCCGGCTATCAGCGCCTCGGCGGTTTGGGCGCGTCTTCCGGTCCGGCGGGCCCGCGCCCGGAGACGCGCCGCCCGTTGCGCGGCCTCGCGCCCGACGGCCAGGATCCGGCCTTCGTAGCTTGCGGCCATGCCGGCCGCCAGGGTCGCAATCCGGAGACGCCGGCGTCCCCGGGGGAGCAGGCTGACTCCGTACTGCAGCTCGTACAGCACGACGACGGATAACCACAGGCGGTCGTGCCGCTCGCGCAGGAACTCGGCGACACTCCCATCCGGGGCCGGCTTGAGCATCTCCGACACGACGTTGGTGTCGAGCAGGAACCCCGTCAATCGTCCGTCTCCTCACCGAGGTGCAAGCGGTCGAAGGCCTTCCAGTCATCCTCGGTCCAGTCGTCGAACGGTCCGGGACGCTGCGGCTCGGTGTCGCGCGGCGGGAGCTCGAGCGGGCCGGCGCCGGGCGCGTTGGCGAGGAGCCACTGTCCGAGGGATGGCCGCGGGTCGGTGGTCTCCTCCCAGACGCGGGCCGGCACGACCACGAACGCCCTGCGCGTCCCGATGCGTTGGGGGCCCTCTTCTTCGGCGCGGCGCAGCACCTCGGACAGCCTGGCCTTCGCCTCGGCGACGGTCCACGCGCGCGGCGACTTGCGTTGGTAGGTGACCATCGGTTGCTCCCGTTCGCCGCCGAATGCGGTGGTAGAAGTTGAGAAGAACCAGCGAGGCTCCGCCTCAGACCGACGAGACGTGTAGGTTCCGTGATCGCCGGCACCGTGGTCAGTCCATCAATGGCGAACACAACACGATCAAGACTGGACTAACTGTGAAGATCCCGGCGGCTCAAGGAATCTAGTCTAGACTGGTCCAGTCCGTGACGTCAAGGGCGAGAGGATGGTTCAGGTTCCGGCCGGCCGGAGACGCGCCTGACGCGCAGGCCGCGCGGGTCCGGTGACAACCGGCGTTGTCCTTTCCGTAGCTCCGCCCGTTCACCAACCCTCGCGCCGGAACCGGGACGGTCCCGTAGCGGCGCGCGGGCGGAAGCCGTACGTCGTGGCACGGGTGCTGCACCCAAATTCGTCATGGCCCCGCCGTCCCCGATGCACGAGCCCCGGCAGCCTGACCGCGGCGTCCTGCGTCAGGTGGTGCGCGGGCACTTCGAGACGCTTCCGAGAGCGGGCGGCCGGCCTGCGCGACGGCGGGGGGATGCCCCGCTTCGTCGAGCAGACGTTCCCGGGATTTTCCGGGGTGGGGCCGGCTCGGCGGCGGCTTCGCGCGGCTCCGGTGCGGGCGCGGCTTCGGACGGCTCGCGCCGTTCGCCGGCAGGGGGCGGGGTTCTGTCCGAGCTGCCACGGGCGTCCGATTTCCGGGCGCGCCGCGCATCCGGCGGACGACGGGTTCCCGCGCGTCCCCGTGCGGCAAGAGGTGTCGAGTCTGCCGCTGCGCCTGCGCCAACGGCTGGTGTGGGATCCCGCTCGTGCCCGGGGGCCGCCGGGGTTCGACGTCACAACGGCTCTCGTGATGATTCCGGCTCGGCAATGAACCGGCCGCAATGGTGCGGTCGGCAACAACACTGGGAGGTTCTGCAATGAAGACTTGGCGACGTCGTTTGACCTTGGCGGCTCTCGTGGCGGCGCTCTCGCAGACGGCTGTTCCCGTGCAGGGCCAGGCGTTTCGGCCCCCTCTGGACGTGCTGTGCACGCCCGTGACCATCTGTTTCCGGAGCGTGTGGGGCGGGTATTACTGTTTCACGTTCCCCTGCCCGGAGTGGCCGTGGTGGAGCTGATCGGATGCGAATGAGGCCCCGTTGATTCCGGCCCGGCTCGGGGAGGACCGGTGGAAACCGGCCGCAATGGCCGGCATGATGGGGTTGTGGAGAACGGAACACGTATTTGTTTCTGCTTCTTCCCGTCGCCGCGATCCCGGGACCGTGGTTACGTACGTGGGGGGAACGCGCGGACGAACGCCGCTGCGAGTGACGACCGAGCTTCCGGACGGCCCTCTATTCCACCCGCTCGACAGTCCGATCCGGTTCACGCAGGCGGGGCGGCCTCCGGGCCGCCCCGCCTGAATTCGGCGCTGGTTCGGTGCGACGCGGGGTTTCGCCACGGGCTGTTGACCTTGAAAGGGCGGCTTTCCCGCCGCCGATGAGTCAGCGACACCGAGCCTCTCGCGCTTGGCTTGGGGGGCCGCACCGCGCAATCGACCTGCGGCGGGAAGCGAGAGAATGACGCCGCATATTTCCGGACGGCGCATCGGCGAGGCTCCGCCTCGGACCGGCGAGCATGCAGGTTCCGTGATCGCGGGTGCCGGGGTCCGTCAACCGATGGCGAACACAACACGATCAAGCTGGGCTTAACTGTGAAGATCCCGGCAGCCCAAGGAGTCTACCGCCGCTTCATCTGCTTGCGGTCCAGCAGGAACGTGACCACGGTGTCGTGAAAGTGCCGGCCGGCGCCGCCGAGCCGCAGCACGTCGAGCCCGCGGTCCCGGGCCTGGTGCTCCACCGCGTCCTGCCACTCGCCGGCCCGGCGCGCCAACTGGCGCAGGTCGTGGGCCGCGAGCATCCGGGTGCGGCCGGTCTCCACGTCGGCGGCCTCGACCCAGCCGGCGGACAGGGCCGGGAGCTCGAACGCGAACGCGCTGTCGATCAGCACGATGAACACGTCGTGCGCGCTGTTCATGTCGGCCAGCTCGGCCAGGAAGACGTCCGGGTCTTCGAACAGAAAGTCGGAGACCACGGGCACGAGCGAGCGTTTGCGCAGCAGCCCCGCGAAGCTCGCCTGGGGGGCCGAGCCCGTGCCGTTCTTTCTCCGAAGCTGGTCCTGATAGACGTCGACGCAGTGGATGGCGTGGTTCCGCCCGGCCTGCGGGCGCACCGCGATCCGCCGCACGCCGCGGTCGAAGGTGACGAGGCCGGCCCGGTCCTGGAAGAAGGCGGCGGCCATGGCGAACGTGGCCACGGTGCGGGCGATGACCTTCGCGATCGACCCGCCACCCGCCCCGCACCGGGTGGATTCGGAGATGTCGGCCGCGACGATCACCGAGGTGCTGCTCTCCTGGTCGAACTCGCGGGTCATCAGGGGGCTGAAGTTGGTGATCGTCGACTGCGCCCAGTCGATGGCCGACGGCCGGTCGCCGGGCTGCCAGTCGCGCAGGCCCGCGAGGTCGTGGCCGGGGCCGTGGACGAGGCTCGGGTGGATGCCGCTGGCCAGCTCCTGCATCCGCCGCCGGACGACGAGCTCGACGTCCCGAATCTCCTCCCAGGACACCAGCGAGTCTTCCGCGTCGAGGCTCATGGGATGGGCACCCGGTCGATGATGTCCTCGATGACGTCGTCGACCCGCACGCGGTGGCTCGACGCATGGGGCGCCAGCCAGATTCGGTGGCCGAGCACGTACGGGGCCAGCGCCTGCACGTCCTCGGGATAGACCTCCGCCCGCCGGCCGGACAGCAGGGCCCAGACCTTGACGAGCCGGCCCCAGCAGATCGTGGCGCGGGGCGAGCCCCCGAGGTCCACGAACTGCTCCACCAGGGGGGAGGGCGAATGCTGCCGCCACGCCGTCTCCGGGCTGTAGGGCCGGGTCGCCGCCACCAACCGGCGGATGTACTTCCCGAGGGCCTCGTGCAGGAACACCTGCTCGCCGATGCGCGCCCGCAGCTCCAGCACCCGCGCCTTCGGCATCAGCCCGTCGAGGTGGACCTTCTTGAAGTCGAAGGCCACCAGCTTCTGCTCCTCCTCGGGGGGCAGATACCCGATGTTGACGATGATCGCGAAGCGGTCGGTGGCCGCCTCCGACAGGGGAAAGGTGCCCTGGCCGAGCTCGATCGGGTTCATGGTGGCGATGGCGAAGCTGAAGGCGGGAAGCCGGTAGGTTTCCTTGCCCACGGTGACCGAGCGGTCCTGCAGGCCCTCGAGGAACGCGCTCTGCGACTTCAGGGGGATGCGGTTGATCTCGTCGAGCAGGATCACCTCGGCCGAGGCGAGGGGGCCGAACTCGGTCATGAACTCGCCGGTCGCGGGGTTGATCATCTGGAACCCCACGACCTCGGTCGGCTGCAGGTCGGCGCGCCCCTGCAGGCGCGCGAACCGGGTGCCGCTGATGGCGGCGAGGATGACCCCGAAGAAGGTCTTGCCGACGCCGGGCACGCCGCGCAGCAGCAGGTTGCCGGCGTTCACCTGCCGCTGCTCCTCCTGGTCGTAGGTCGTGGGGATCTCGGCCAGCAGCACCATGTTGGCGAGGGCCTTCTCCCGCTCGTACCCGACCAGGGCCTTGCCGCCCTCGGCAATGATCGCGTCGTGGAAGTCGACGGCGTCCTGCAGGTCGGCGCGCATGGCGTGGCGGCGGCGCGCGGTCACGAAGCCGCGTCCGGCTCCAGCAGGGGCCTCAGCCCGCCCCACGTCTGCGGATCGAGCGCGAGCAGGCTCGCCAGATACACGTCCACGTCGGGGGCGTCGAAGCGTTCGTGGAGGGTGTCCACGGCCGGGGCGAGCCGGGCTGTCGCGACCGGTTCCGGCTCGTCGTCCGGCGGGATCAGGCCGTCGTCGTTGGGTATGCCCAGCGCATCGAGAAACACGCCGAGCAGGGCCCTGCGGTGGGCGAGATGCAGCGTGGTCAGGAGCGACGAGGCCAGCGTGTTGTCGGGATGGACGCGGCGCACGAAGTAGTCGATCCGCTTGTCGACCGACAGCTTGCGCACGCCCGCGGGCCGGAAGCGCAGGGCGCCGGCCAGGGCCTCGTCGGCCTGCCCGCGCAGCTCCGGGTCGTCGCCGTACATGGCGTGGACCGCGAGCCGGCGGACCGGCTCGTCCAGGGCCGGCCACAGGCGGGCCGGTGTCAGCTTGTCCAACGAAAGGCGGTGCAGTAGAGACACGATAATCGGTGAAAACTCGGTGAAGCGGGACGGTGGCCGGCGGGCGCCGACGCCTGTCCCGCTAGGGATCGGTCGGGCGCGCGGCGAGGAACTCGCGGGCCATCCGGCGGGCGCTGTCGCGGATGGAGCGCACCGCGGCGTTGTTGGTGATGGTGGCCCGGGCCACCGCGTCGATGTCGTCGCCGACGGTCATCGGGGCCAGCACGCTCTTGCCCCGGAACTGCTCGATGAACTCGGGGAGATCGATCGAGAAGTAGCCGAACGGCTCGCTGTGATACACCATGCTGACGTCGAGCAGGACACCGCTCGGCGCCATGCCCACCAGCATCCAGATCTCGCCCTTGTAGCCGCGGACGTCCCGCGCGAAGTCGACGGTGAAGAACCCGAGGCCGACCAGGGTGTCCCCGCCGTTCGGTCCCGGCCGGTAGCCGCGGTAGTGGGGCGTCCCGCGGTCGACGAAGCGGAAGGTCTCGGCACCCGGCAACGCGTCGCGCAGATAGCGTTCATAGCGCGGGATGTCGTCGATGGCCCGCCACCGCTGCGCAACGGCGCCGGCGGGAAGGCCGGCGAACACGAGAAGCGCCGCCAGCCATGCACGTGATTTCACGTCGTTCCCCTACCCTTCTCTGCGCCCGCGGCCCTCTGCGCCGACACCGCGCAGGGGCGCAGAGAGGCGCCCCCGAACGGCGTCCGCTACGCGCTGTACTTGACGAAGCACACGATCACGGCGGCCATGGTCATGATCCGCAGTCCATGCATCAACAGCACGGGAAGGGGGCACGATCACCAGCACAACAGTAGCTGCAGACCGCCCATCGCAACAAGCAGGCATCCCATGCCCGCGACGAGCGCCGCGAAGCCCAACACGATGCGTTCCGTCCTGTCGGCGAACATCCGGCCGGTTCGCCCGTCCAGATCAGCGAGACCGCCGGCGTACCGGCCGCCGCCGCGGTACCGGGCGCGCCGTGCCGCATGCTCATGCTCTCCCCCTCGGATTGGCCGGGGGGCGACCGGGGCCTGCGCCTCGAATCGGTGCGCCCACCCATCATAGCAGTCCCCGGCGGAAGGCCCCGCTGCATGCCCCGCAGGGGCATCCCACGCTGACTGCGCGTGACGGCCCGCCCCCGATTCGAGGGGTCGCCACCGTCTTGCCGACCGGCCGGCGCCGCGTGAGACCCCTATTCCGCCCGTCCGGAGCCCCAGGACCCGCCACGATGCCGCCTGCGCACGGCGGCGGCGCGTGGGCGGTCCTGCGTGGCGCCGGGGACATCCGCTTCCGGGCCGGCTATAATCCCCCGAGATTGCCGGCGGCGGTCTCCAGAGGTTCTCATGCGGTCGACGACGGACCGGAGAGCTCCGAAAGGGCCCGAGTATTGCCGCCTGCGGTCTCTGGAGGTTCTCATGCCTGTTCGGTCCGCCGCCGCTCTCGTGCTTCTCGCGGTCGCCGTTTCCGCCCTGCCGCCGGCGCCGGCCGGCGCCGGGGAGCGGCTCGTGACCCTCGAACGGTTCGTGCCGCATACGTCGACGGTGCCCGCCACCGCGGGCCGGCGCGTCGGCCTGTACCTGCGCGAGAAGGCGGGGGCCGAGGCGATCGCCCGGTTCGAGTCCGGGGCGCCGCCGGAGGGGCGTGTCGTGCTGTTCGTGCACGGCGGCTCGGTGCCGTCGGTGCCCGACTACGACCTCGACTACAAGGACTACAGCTGGATGGGTCATCTCGCCGCCGCGGGGTTCGATACCTTCGCCATGGACCAGACCGGGTACGGCCGGTCGCCGCGGCCGATGATGGACGATGCGTGCAACATGAGCGAGGCCGACCAAGCCCTCGTGACGCCGCATCCCCTCGCCGCGCCGTGCGAGCCCAGCTACCCGTTCGGGTCGACCACGGTGCAGTCGGACTGGGACGAAATCGACACCGTCGTCGACTACATCCGCGATCTGCGGGGCGTGGAACGGGTCAGCCTCATCGGGTGGTCGGCGGGGGGGCGCCGCGCCGGCGGCTATGCGGCGCGGCATCCGGAGAAGGTCGACCGGCTCTTTCTGTTCGCCCCCGGATACGGCCCGGACGGGTCCTCCGAGGCTCCTGCCGAGCTGCCCCGGCCCGGCGTGCCGATGCGTTTGCAGACCCGCGAGACGTTGACCCAGGGACGGTGGGAGGACAACGTCGTCTGTGAGAACCAGGTCGATCCGGGCATTCGAGAGGTCATCTGGCGTACCATCCTGTCGTTCGACGCGCTCGGGTCGGTGTGGGGGCCGCCCGAGGGGGTCATGCGGGTGAGGGCCGGCAATTCGTCCTGGGGATGGAACCGGGAGTACGCCGCGAAGGTGACCGCTCCGACGATGATTGTGGTCGGCGAGCAGGACAACCCGGCCGCGCGCGGCGTGCTGCACGCCGACCTGACGGGGACCGACTCCCGGGTCCTGGTGACCATGGAGTGCTCGACTCATTTCGCGGTCTGGGAGACCACCCAGTACAAGTTCATGCACCGGGCGTCCCTCGAGTGGCTCGCCGAGGGCACCTTCCGCGGACACCGCAATGGCGTATATCGAGTGGGCGTCGACGGCGCCGAACCGGCGGGTGAGTGACCGCCGGCCGCCGGGCCTTCGCGGGTCCGCGGTCCCGTGCGCCGTCCCCGGTGGAACCCGGCATCGCACTCCGGCCGGGGCACGCCGCGGGGCCTTCCGACCCGGGCGGCTGGTCTTTCTGCTGGTCCTGTCGGCGGGCGCGGCGGGCTTCTCGCAGGGGCTGGTTTCGCCCGCGGACGAGGCGGCGTTGCGGCGCCTCCTGCCCCAGGCGGATCACTTCGAGCTGCATGAGCGGGGCACGCGGCACTTCCGCGCGTTCGGGGAGCCGCGGGCCGGTGCGGCGCCTCGATTGATCGGGCTGGCCTTCTTCACCACCGATCTCACCCCCCGCATCTATGCCTACAAGGGACGCATCACGAGCCTGGTGGCGATGGACCCGGCCGGACGCCTGATCGGGGTGCAGGTGGTGCACCACTACGAGCCGTTCGGCTACTTCTCGATCGACCTGCCCGGGTTCCCCCGCCAGTTCGCCGGCAGGAGCATCCTCGATCCGCTCGAGGTGGGACGAGATGTCGACGCCGTCTCCCGCGCCACGATCACCATGGAAGCGGCGACCCGCGCCATCCGGCAGGGCGCGAGACGGCTCGCCCGCGATTTCCTCGCCGAGCAGCACGCGGATCGCTGACCGGTTCGTTCGACTCCGGCGTGTCTCGGGTCGGTTCCCGGCCTATCGGGCTTCCAGCTGGGCCAGGCGCAGGTCCATTTCGGCGAACTTGGCGTTGGTTTCGGCCTTGAATTCGTCGAACTGGCGGGTGAGCGAGAGCACCGCTTCGGCGAGAATGCGCAACTGCGCTTCCAGGCGTTCGGCAACCGCGTTGAAGTGCGCCCGCGTGCGCTCGCCCTCGGCCAGCAACTCTTCCTTCGTGGCGAGTCGGGCGACTTCCTGCCGCAACTCCTCCTTCGTGGCGAGTCGGGCGACCTCCTGCCGCAACTCCTCCTTCGTGGCGAGTCGGGCGACTTCCTGCCGCAACTCCTCCTTCGTGGCGAGTCGGGCGACCTCCTGCCGCAACTCCTCCTTCGTGGCGAGGGTTCGCAGAATCTGCTCGATCCGACCCAACCGGCGATCTACGTCTTGGAGTACTTCCTCCATCGTTCGGCGATCCACGGCAACTCTCTTTCGCCCGCCGTGACAACGGTGCGGACGCCGTCGTCGAGAGGGTATGCATCCTATCATCGGTTCCATGGCACGCGTATGGAGCAAACGGCGTGCCACCGGATGTCCGCCGCTCCGCGCACGAAGGGGTTCCGCGGTCTCGGCCGGAGGTTCGCGGGCGCGATCGGTCCGGGCTGGCCCCGGCGGGACGGATCGGACAGAATGGGATGCGCCGGCCGCGTTCGCCGTCGGCGTGGCATTCCGCCCGGCATCGGCGACCTGCGGGTGTTCCATGGCCTGTCGTCCTTCGCGCGTCGTCGTTCCCGGCGTCGTGTTGCTCGTCGCGCTCGGTATCGCTCCGATCGGGACGGCGCAGCCGGCCCCGGCCGATCCCCGGCCTCTGTCGCTGGACGATCTGGCCGCGCTCGACGCGCTGCTCGACGGGGAGGAGGCGGAGACCGCGGCCCTGCTCGATACCGGCGCGGTCGTCGACGTCGCCATCCTGGGGATCGTCCTCGCGTTCGCGGTGTTCAGCTTCCTGCGCAAGGACGACCGGCTGAAGGTCGTCAGCCTCGCGCTGTCGGTCGCCTACCTGGGGTTCGTCAAGGCGAGCCTGGTGTCGGTCGTCGATATCTTCGGGGCGATGCGCGCGAGCCTGCCGGCGTGGCAGGACGGTCAGGCCTACTATCTCCTCATCGGGTTCACGCTGGTCTCGACGGTGCTCTGGGGGCGTCTGTACTGCGGGCGGATCTGCGCATTCGGGGCCCTCACGCAGCTCATGGACCGGGTGGTGCCGGCGAGGCTGCGGATCGAGCCCCCGGCGTGGCTCGACCGGCGCCTCGTCCATCTGAAGTACGGGGTCCTCGCGGTCGCGGTGCTGTACGTCCTCGCGGGCGGCGACACCCTGGTGTACCGCTACATCGAGCCGTTCTGGATGTTCACGCTGAGCGGCAGCGCGCTGATGTGGACGCTGCTCGCGCTGCTGCTGCTCGCGACGGTGTTCGTGCGCAACCTCTACTGCCGCTATCTCTGTGCGGTCGGGGCCGGCCTCGGGCTGCTGTCCAACCTCACCGTCTTCCGCATCAAGCGCTGGAGCGAGTGCGCGACGTGCAAGCTCTGCGAGAAGACCTGCGAGTGGGGGGCCATCGACGGCCCGAAGATTCTCGTCAGCGAATGCGTGCGGTGCGACGACTGCGAGCGGCTGTACGCCGACGAGGATCGCTGCCCGCACTGGCTGATTCAGAAGCGGGCGGCCCGGGCGGCCCGCGGGTGAGGAGCACATCGTGAAGCCGGGCCGCCCCCTCGTCACGCCCCGCCGCACGGGCGCCTTGCGCCCGCCGGCGCCTCCTCTGGTCTCGGCGCAAGGCGGGGTCCCGCCGCGGGCCGCCGCCAATCGCACCGCCGTCGCGCTGCTGGTGGCGGTTGTCGCGGTCGTGGCGGGCGCCGGCGCCGCCGGGCAGGGCCGCACCGTGTGGGACGGCGTCTACACCGCCGATCAGGCCCGCCGCGGCGCCGAAGCCTACGAGCAGGCGTGCGCCGAGTGTCACGGGGCCGATCTCGGCGGCGGGGACATGGCGCCGAGCCTGGCCGGGGTGGAGTTCGTCTACAACTGGCACGGGTTCTCGGCCCGCGACCTGTTCGAGCGGCTGCGGGTCTCGATGCCCCCGGCCCAGCCCAACCGCGTGAGCCGGCGGGAGAAGGCCGACATCCTCGCGTTCATCTTCGAGGTGAACGGCATGCCCGCCGGGGACGCGGAGCTGGCCGGCCGGTCCGGCCCGCTCGGTGCGATTCGGTTCCTCGCCGAGCCGTAGCCGGTGGGGGCCGCGTCCCGCCGGACCGCCGGCCCCGCCCGTCAGTCGGTGGCCGCCTCCCGGGGCGGGGGGGACTGAATCGCCTTCGCCCCGGTCCAGAGGGCGCCGGCCATCAGCAGCAGGATCACGAGCCAACCCATCGCGCCGGTGAACATCGCCCGGCTGAACGCCGCCCAGGTGATGGGGAACTGGGTGAGCACGTCCCACCGTTCGGTCATCCAGTGCCAGCTCGTATGCGCGACCAGCGTGGACAGGAGAATGGTGCCGACACGTTCGGCCACCACGTAGCGGAAGAGCAGGTGCAGCCCCGGCACGAGCACCACCAGGACCAGGAGCTGCCCGAGTTCGACGCCGATGTTGAAGGACAGCAGCGACGTGATCAGGTGCGAGCCGGCGAACTGCAGGGTCTCGCGCAGCGCGAAAGAGAACCCGAAGCCGTGCACCAGCCCGAAGATGAACGTGATGGTCCACCGGCGCTCCATGTTGGCGCCGACGATGTTCTCGAGCGCCATGTACACGATGGACATGGCGATCAGGGTCTCGACGAGCGGCGGGAACCACAGCGCGTCGGGCGCCAGGTCGTAGGCCGAGGCGATCAAGGTCACCGAGTGGGCGACGGTGAAGGCGGTGACGATGATCGCGAGCGGCCGGAACCGCCGGAACGGGATGACCAGGCAGGCGAGAAACAGCAGGTGGTCGGTGCCGTCCAGGATGTGCTCGAAGCCCATCGCGATGAACCGGAACGCGGCTTGGTGCCAGCGCGGGTCGAGGCGGACGACGCCCGGGTCGCCCCGCAGCTCGAACGCCCGCTCGGCGCCGCCCGGGGGGAGGAATCGCAGGACCGTGATCACCCGCAGACCCATCCGTTCGAAGCTCGGCCGGATCGAGAACTCGGACTGGTCCGACTGGATCTCGTAGTCGAACAGGACGTCGAGCATCGCCTGTTGCCACACGATCTGGGTCGTGGCGGGCAGCAGGGGACCCTGGACGTGGGCCAGCGCGCCTTCCCAGGTCTCGAAGGAGCGGTTCGACGGCAGGGAGATCCTGATTGCGGTGATCGCCGGCTCGGGGAGCGGGTCGCCGTTCTCGAAGATCCGGACCTCCTGCCCCATCCAGACCATCGCGGCGTCGGTGAACTCGTCCCGCCCGCGCGCCCGCTCGAAGTCCAGGTAGCCCGGCCCGGTGGTCGGGAACGCCATGTCCGACAGGGCCTCCAGCGGCACCCGCACGATCAGTCGCAGGCGTTGGCCTTCCGGCTTGACGAACGTCTGCACCGTCACGTCGCCCGGAATGTCGTGGGCCGACTGGGTGGCGGGGAACGCCAGGAGCAGGGCGGCGATCGCGGCCCCGCGGACGAGGAGCCCGCGGGGCGCGGGCCGCTGCGGACCGGCGCTTCCCGCATCGGCGGCGCCCGGTCGCGGGCTGCCGCCGGCGCGCCGGGGCGGGCGGGCGGGACGGGGCGAACGGCCCGACTCGGGGCGTTCGCGGGCCGGCATCGAAAAGGTAGCGCAATTCATGAGGTTTACAAGTATACTGGCGACTCTCGGCAGCAGGGGGGGCCATGCGCTCCCGGTCTGTACGGCGTGGTTGTGGTTCTCGTCCGGAGCGGCGCGGTTCAGACGTGCGGTTCAATCGTACGCGTTCGGGGCCTGACGGCCCTTGCTACATGAGGTAGCCGGCGCGGGTCGGCGCAGGGCGCCGGGTTCAAGGGAGGAATGTCCATGAATCGGAAGCAGCATTTTCTATTTGCAGGCGCGCTGGCGGCGGCCGCGCTGGTCGTGGTGACCGCCACCGGCGCCCAGGAGCAGGGGGGCGGGAGCGCCGCGCTCTCGATGGACCCGAACGACGGCGTCCCGACGTTCGAGGTCGATCCGTTGTTTCCGAAGAACCTGCCGAACCACTGGCTGATGGGGCCGACCATCGGCGTCGACGTCGATGCCGATGATCACATCTGGATCGTGCATCGGAACACCGCCAATCAGTTCGTCCTGAACACCGAGATCGGCATGACCACCGACCCGCCGGTCGCGGAGTGCTGCCAGCCCGGTCCCCCGGTCCTCGAGTTCGACCAGGAGGGGAACCTGCTGCAGGCTTGGGGCGGCCCGGGCACGGAGACGGGCGACTACGTGTGGCCGGTGTCGAACCACGGGATCGCCATCGACGGTATGAACAACGTCTGGATCGGCGGCAACGGCGGCCCCGACTCGCACGTGGTGAAGTTCGACCACCAGGGCAACTTCCTGATGCAGGTCGGCGCCGCCAACGCCCGCATGAACGGCCCCGTCAGCGAGCGCACGGGTCAGCCGACCCCGCAGCGCGACAGCCACGCCACCAACAGCTTCGGCCGGGTCGCCGAGATCGGCATCGACAACGAGGCCAACGAGGCGTACTTCGCCGACGGCTACTTCAACCGCCGGGTCGCGATCGTCGACATGGATTCCGGCGAGGTCAAGCGGTTCTGGGGCGCCTACGGCAACGATCCGGACGACGGCCTCGACCTCGGCCGCTACGAGCCCGGCGGCGAGCCCGCGTCGCAGTTCCGCGGTCCCGTGCACTGCGCGGTGATCGCCGACGACGGCCTCGTGTACGTCTGCGACCGCGCGGAAGACCGCATCCAGATCTTCCAGAAGGACGGGACGTTCGTCTCCGAGCACATCGTGGCCCCGCTCACCCGCTCGCAGGGGTCGACCTGGGATCTCGCCTTCTCGCACGATCCCGAGCAGCGCTGGATGTACCTGGCCGACGGCCAGAACATGAAGGTCTACATCATCCAGCGCGACACGATGGAGGTGCTGACCGCGTTCGGCGACGGCGGGCGCCAGCCCGGCATGTTCTTCGCGGTGCACAGCATCGCCACCGACTCGGACGGCAACATCTACACCACCGAGACCTACGAGGGATCGCGGCTGCAGAAGTTCGTGTTCAAGGGCTACGGGCCGGTGCCGGAAGGCGCGGAGGGCATCAACAGCCAGGGCGTGCTCTGGCCGACCGGGAACTAGGAGTCTGCGCCGCAGGAAATTATGACCACCATATGTTGCGCAAGCGCCGGCGATTGACCGCTACATATTGTGCCAGATCGGATCAAAAACCGTTCTGCGGCGCAGACTCCTCGCGCGGCCTTGCGGTCCCGTTGGGCGCGTTTTCGCCGGGCGTGAAAACGCCCGCGGCGCAGGCTCCCAGGAGACGTTCGTGAAGCGGTAGTGACGAGGCCGGTCCCCGCGTTTGCGCGGCGGACCGGCCTTTCCTGTTCAGAGGGGCCGCGCCGGCATCGCCCGGCGGGGTCCGGAGGGGGATTATCGATGATGCGATGGTCTGGTGCGAAGGGGACTCTGGCGGTCGGCGTCTGCGCCTTGGCGATGGTGGCCGGCGGAGCCGGGGCGGCGGAAGGGCAGGAGGCGCTGACGGAGGAGACGTACGGCCCGACGATGAGCGAAATCCGGCTCATCGTGGGCGATGCGGAGCTGCACGTCGACGCGCGGTACTGGCCCGAGCTGGGCGAGGACCTCGACAAGCTGTTCCCGATGTTCCGGCAGATCGAGGCGTTCTGGACCGCACGCGGGAACGAAGATGCGGTCGGCAGGGTCGGGACGACGATCGAGGCGCTTCGGGAAATCGGCAACGCCGGGATCGCGATGGAGCAGGGCCGGGCGCGGGCCGGCATCAGGGCCCTGCGCGGCACGTGCCAATCCTGCCATGACGCCCACCGCGAGGAGACCGCGGACGGATACCGGATCAAATCGGGCTCGTAGGCGGACGGCCCGCGGATGGAGGGTTCTCCCGCAACGCCGCGTCGTGTGTTCGAACGCGTGGACGGCGTTGCGGGAACGGTGAGCTACCCGGTTTCCCGGCGAAAGGAGTCGATGGTGCGACGACCGCTCTTGCGTATCGCGTTGGTGACGGCGGCGGTGGTGGTTATCGCGCTGGGCGCGGCGGCGCGCTCCGACGCCCAGGGCGAGAAGCGCGGGGAGGTCACCGATGCATGGGAGAACCCGCTCGAAGGCGCCACGGTGACGGCCGAGCCGGCGGGGGCGTCGGGGACGCCGCAGACCACGACGACCGACGCCGACGGCAACTTCGCGTTCATCGGGCTGGGGTCGGGAGATTGGGCGTTCACCGTGCTCCTGGAGGGTTACCAAGGCCTGCAGCAGGTCGCCAACGTCCGCCGGACGGGGCGAACCCGGCCGCTGAGCTTCGAGATGCCGGTCCTGGCGTCGGGCGGCCGCTTCCGCGAGCGCACCGAGTTCCGGACCGGGGACGGCCCGACGAGGTTTCGGTTCGAGGAGGACGGGACGTTCGAGTTCGAGGACGCCGACGGCGAGGGCGAAGGGACCTACGGCATCGTCCAGCGCAACGCGCTCCTCATCGTGCGCGAGTACGACGGGCCGGACGACAAGTTCAGTCTGCGGACCCCCGTGGTGGTCGAGTTCGCGAACGACCAGTTCACGTCGATGACCTACGGCGGTGAAGAGCTTCCGCAGCGGTAGGGGCGTGACGGCGTTCGCGGCGCGTCGCGGCCGGTCGTGGCTGGCGGTGGCGGCGTGGGGGGCGATGACCTCGGCGGCCGCCGCCGAGGTCGTTCGAATCGACATCACGTCCATTACGCCGTTCGGGGCGGGCGTCGAGTCGAAGGTCGGCGCCTACGAGCGGCTTCGGGGGCGTGTCGTGTACGCCCTGGACCCGGAGGCCGCCGCGAACCGGGGCATCGTCGATCTCGATCTGGCGATTGCCGATGGTCAGGGCCGGGTGCAGTTCTACGGCGACATCGAGATCATCGCGCCGGTCGACCGCGCCCTCGCCCAACCGACGGTGCTCTACGTCGTGAACAACCGCGGGCGGCGGACTTGGGGCGGCGGGCCCTTCTTTCTCGAGCGCGGATACGTCACGGTGTCGAGCGGCTGGATCGCCCAGGTGCCGGTGACCCCGGACCTGCTCCGGCTGGAGGCGCCGGTGGCCTACGATCCGGACGACGCCATACCGGTCCTCGGCACCGTCCGGGCCGAGCTGTCGACGGACGTCGCCGCCGACCGCCTGCCCGTCGGCGACCGCAACCAGCTCGCCTTCGAACCGCTGATCATGGGGCTGCCGGAAGCGACCCTGACCCGCCGGCTGCGCGAGCAGGAACCGCGGGAACCGATTCCCCGCGACCGGTGGCGTCTGCGGGCCCGCTACGACGGCTTCGACGAGGGCAGCGGGCTGGTCGAGCTCGACATGACCCTCGACGGCGGCTTCGAGCCCGGGGTCATCTACGAGCTGACCTATCAGGCGCGGGGATCGGTGGTCCAGGGAGCCGGGTTCGCGGCCATCCGGGATCTCGTCTCGTTCCTGAAGCACGATCGGTCGGCCATGAACCCGCTCCGGCGGCCGGACGGCGCGCCGCTGGCCGAACGGGTGATCGGCCAGGGGCGGTCGCAGAGCGGCCGGGCCCTGCGGACGTTCCTCTACGAGGGGTTCAACGCGGACGAGCGGGGCCGGCAGGTGTTCGACGGACTCATGCCGACGGTGGCCGGGGGCGGGCGGGGTTTCTTCAACCACCGTTTCGCGTCGCCGACCCGGACCGCGACCCAGCACCTCGGCCACCTCTATCCGGTCGACCTCTTCCCCTTTACCTACGGCGACGAGACCGACCCCTTCACCGGCCGGACCGACGGGTTGCTGCGCCGCGCCCGGGCGAGCCGGACGGCGCCCCGGGTCATGCATCTCGATACATCCTCGGAGTACTGGCACCGGAGCGGCTCGCTGGTGGTGACCGACCCCCTCGGCGAACGGGACACCGTCCTGCCGCCCGAGGTGCGGGTCTACGTCGTCGGCGGCGCCCAGCACCGCCCGGCCCGAGGCCCTTCCGATCGCGGACAGTTGCCGGTGAACCCGAACGACTATGCGCCCGTACGCGAGGCGCTGTTCCTGGCCCTGGATCGGTGGCTGACCGAGGGGGTCGAGCCGCCTCCGAGCGTGCGCCCCCGTATCGCGGAGGAGACGCTGGCGCCGTGGACGGAGCCGGCCGCGGGATGGCGGGCCCTGCCCGGGGTTTCGTACCCCACCGTCATCCAGCAACCGGAGCGGGTCGACTACGGCGAACGGTTCGAGAGCCTGCGCCGGATAGACCTGCATCCGCCCCGCCGCACCGGCAACCGGTACGGGGTGAGGGTGCCCGCCCTCGATGCCGACAACAACGAGCGGGGCGTGCTGCGGCTCCCGCGGGTCGCGGTGCCGGTGGCGACCTATACCGGGTGGAATCTCCGCAATCCGGCGATCGGGGCGCCCTTCGAGCTGCTCGATCTCCAGGGGGGGCGGATTCCGTTCCCGATCACGCCGGCGGAACGGGAGCGCACCGGGGATCCGCGCCGGGCGGTGACCGAGCGCTACGCGGGTTTCGCCGATTACCGGACCCGCTACCTGGCCGCGGCCGACCGGTTGATCGCCGGCCGCTATCTGCTGCCGGCGCACCGGCGCGGGTTGGAGGCGATTGCCGAGGGGAACCGGTCGTTGTTCGCCCCCTGAGCGGTATCCGCGCCGGGGGCCTGGAGAGGGGGCGGGGAGTCCGCCCTCCGGACCCGCAGATTCGAGCCCCCGGCATCATCGGGAGTGGATCGCAATGTCGAGGCGAGTGATGCGTGTGACGCGAGGATCGTTGCTGCTGTTGCTGCTGCTCGCGGGGCGTCCCGCGGCCGGCCAGGACCTGCCGTTCGCGCGGCCCGTCCAGCTCGGACTGGACCCCGGGCGCCTCGATCGGATCGTGACGCTCGTCGAGGAGGCGGTGGATCGGCGGGAGATCGCCGGGGCGGTCACCCTGGTCGCCCGCCTGGGCCGCGTCGGACACCTCGAAGCGGTCGGTTGGCGCGACATCGAGCGCCGGGCGCCGATGGAGACCGGCACGCTGTTCCGGATCGCCTCGATGACCAAGGCGGTCACGAGCGTCGCGGTGATGCAGCTCTACGAGTCGGGCGCGCTCCTTCTGGATGACCCGGTGTCGCGGTACCTGCCGGCGTTCGCGGCGGCCGAGGTGCTCACGCCCGGCGGCGGCGGGGGGCATCGACTCGCGCCCCTCGACCGGCCGATCACGATCCGGCATCTGCTGACCCACACCTCCGGTCTCAGCTACCGCTTTCTCGCCCCGCCGCAACTGGCGCAGCGCTACATCGCGGCCGGCATCACCGACGGGCTCGCCCAGACTGACGGCACCATCGGGGAGATGGTGGACCGGCTGGCGACCGTGCCCCTGCTGCATCAGCCGGGGGCGCGGTTCACCTACAGCCTGGGGGTCGACGTGCTGGGGCGGGTCGTGGAGGTCGTCACCGGCCGGTCCCTCGCCGACTACATGCGGGAAGCGATCTTCGAGCCGCTGGCGATGGTCGACACCGGCTTCTACCGGGATCCGGCGGATGCCGATCGGTTTGCGTCGATCTACGCGCCGGGGGCGGACGGTCTCGTCGAGGTGCCCGACGCGCCGGTGTCGAGCGGCGACGGCCGTACCGTCTACTCGGCCGGCTATCCCTACGCGGGGCCCCGGACCTACCACTCCGGTGGCGCCGGCCTGACCTCGACCATCTCCGACTATGCGCGGTTCCTCCTCGCGCTCCTCAACGGCGGCGAGCTCGAGGGCACCCGCATTCTGGGGCGCCGCACCGTGCAGCTCATGACCCGCGACCATCTGGCGGGGCTCGGGGTGTCCGGCGCCGGCCGGCGGTTCGGGCTCGGGTTCGCGATTTCGGGCGATCCCGGTGTGACCGGCGGACCCCGGTCGGAAGGGGCGTTCGGGTGGCTCGGTTTCTTCAACACCGTCTACTGGGTCGATCCGGAAGAGCAGCTCGTGGCGATTATCATGACCCAGCTCTATCCCAACAACCAGTCGCGGTTGACGGACCGGTTCGAGGTGGCGGTGTACAGCGCGATCGTCAACTGAAGGAGCGGGGGACTCTGTCTCCGTCGCCGGTTCGAGGCGGGGTGGGGACGGGTCACGGCGTTCCCCCCGCCGGCGTCAACCCACCCGGACCCCGACCCGGCTCGTGAACGCCGCACCTGCGTGATACAGAGGCGCCCGCCATAACCGTCGTGGATGACAGAACCTACGGGGCAGGATCGATCTACGGCCGGAAGACGATTCAGCAACTGGCGCGCGGCCTGGACGTCGATGTGCGTGACGTTTCCAGGGCGGCGCGGCGGGTGCTCGGCCTGGAGCCCGGTCGTGCGCGTGATCGCCAGTTCATGCTGTCCTCCAACCAATGCCGGCAGGTCGCGGACGCGCTGGGCAAACGGCCGCAGCCGTCGCTCCTCGGGTTGGCCGAAACCGACGACGCCCCCGTGCCTGGACCGCAAGATGGAACCGCGTTGCGGTTCCGGCGCGATCGTCCGGCCGATCCGGCCGACCAGACGCTCCGGGAACTGCGTCACCGGCTCTGGGTGCACCCGGACGTCTCCGATCGCCTGCGCGGGTGGACACACCTCTACAAGCGGCTCGGCATCGTGCTCCAGCATCTTGCGGCGCACGGCCGATCGACGGTGGTCAAGGGATGCAGGGACGCGAACCGCGGCTGGCGTCGATCACCGCTGGGCGGCAACCACGGCATGCAGTACTACCTGTGGTGGACGCCGTGCGGCAGCCCGGCGGCCCAGACGCTGGACGCGCCTGATCACGCCATCCTGGTGAGGGACGTCAGACATCACGACGACCACTCCCCGCTCGCGGCGGGCGCCCCCGGCGACTACCTGCCGTTGACCACGTCCGACGAGCTGAACGAGGACATCGCCGGTTGTCCCTGGACGGACGAGCAGATCGATTTCGTCGAGGACGAGAGCCCGGTCCGCCTGATCCTCGGCCGCCCGGGATCCGGAAAGACGACCGTGCTGTGGAAGGCGGTGGAGGCCCGGAGCCGGCAGCGGGTGCTGTATCTCACTTGGTCGAGCGCCCTCACGCGCCACGCGGAAGAGCGTTTCGCGTCGTTCGCGCCGGTCGACGTGGAAGTGATCGCCCGCGACTTCGCGACGTTCCTCGGCGAGGTCTGCGGCGCCGATGTCGCGAGACAACCGCTCGGCGCCAGCCGCGCGAGGTTCGACGAGGTTCTCACGCGGCTCGGGCGCGACATGGCGGGGCCATGGATGCGGCGGCCGCAGGCGCTCCACGCCGAGTTGCGCGCCATCTTGTTCGGCCGCGCGATTCCCGGCGACCCCGGATGCGCCACCGATCACGGTATCGCACGCCTGAGCGACGACGCTTACATGACCCTGCGGGGCGGCCACGACGGCGTCGGGGCCAAGGCCGCCAAGGCGCTCTTGAAGGTTGCCCAGCGTCTCGCGCGGGACCGCGATCGGGTCGGCGCGGTCTTTCCCGAGCTCGTTGCCGCAACGCTGGCCGTCGAACGACTGCGCAGCGGTGAGGTGCCGGACGGGTTCGAGGGATTCGATCGCGTCGTGGTCGACGAGATCCAGGACCTGACGCTGCTGGAAACGGCGGTCGTGGTGGAGCTCTGCCGCGCGATCGCCCCCGCGCGCGGGCGCGCCCCCTGGCTGCTGATGGCGGGCGACGCCGGTCAGACGGTGAGGCCTACCTGGTTCGAGTGGGGACCGCTGAACGACCTGCTGGGTCGCCGGGTGCAGCGGCCGGTGGAGTTTCACCTGGAGGAGCACCTGCGCTGTCCCGGCCGGATCGCCGAGGTCGTCGAGCGGGCGTCCCAACGCTACACGGCCGTCGAGAAGGAGGTCCGTCCGACAAAGCAGCGGCGTCAGCGGGGCGGACAGCATGTTGATGCGCAACTCGTCCACGTCCACGTCTCCGAGCGAGCCGAGGCGGTTCGGTTGCTGGAGCGGCTCGACGAGACGGACGACGTGGTGGTCGTTTCACCGCGGAACGATCCCCCCGACTGGGTGCCGGCCGGGCTGCGCGGCGTCGTCCTCACGCCGGCGGAGGCCAAAGGGCTGGAGTACCAGTCGGTCTGCGTCCTCGAGCCGGGCCGCCTCCTGTCGAGCCTGGACCCGGAGAACCTGCCGTACGGGATCGATGCGGAGCTCGATCAGCCGGCGCGCCGCACGGCTATCGACCATCTCCGCGTGACGTTGAGTCGGGCGACGGAGACCCTGGCGTTCGTGGACGTCGAGGCGGGCGACGGCGATTTGGAAGAGAGCAGGGACCTGCTCGGCGATGCCGCGCCGTACGACGTGGAAGACCTGATGGACCATCTGGTCCACTCGGATGCGTCCGCGGAAGAGCGGGTTCTGGCACGGACGAACGACGCCCGGGCCCTGATCGATTCGGCGCCGCGCCGGGCGTGGCAGCGTGCCTGTCAGGCCATGCGTCTGCTCGGGGATCCGGCGCTGCCGAACGGCGTGTCGGACCGTGTGGTCCGCATGGACGCCCGCTCCACCCTGCTGGCGACCGCGGCCCGGCTGCTGGTCGAAGGCGTACCCGAGGGTGTCGCGCGCCGGGAAGTCGTCAAGATGGCCGGTACCGCCATCGCCGAGGATCCGGTGGTGGCCGAACCCCTTGACGGCGTTCGCGGAGAGGAGGCCGGCGGACGGTTCGAGCCCCAGGGGGGGGCGGGCCGCGACCCGGTGCCGCCGGCCGTGCTGGCCGCCCATGAGTTGCAAGCATTCCGGGCGTTGGACGCCTGGTCGATCAACCGCAAGGGGCCGCCGTTCGCCCTGCTTGAATTCGCCGGCTGGCTCGATGCGGCACGGGGGCGAAGCGGCGACTGGCTGCGGGCGGCGCTGCTGGCGGGGGCGCAGGCGCTGCGCGACGGGTTGGAAGCCGGTGCCGAACATCCGGCGTCGGCCGCCGTATTCGCCAGCGCCGACGTCGAAGGGTGGCTGCGGCTGACGGGCTACGCGGGGGATGCCGCGGCCCGGGCCCGCGTGCTGCGCGGCAAGGCGTTCGATGCGTTGTTGAAGGGCGGCGGCGCGGACGAACCGCGGCCGGAGAGCCGGAAGCGGCTGACCAAGGCGGAGTCGGTGCTGGAAGCGATCGCACCGGATCTGATTCGGCTTGGCCGGCTGCGCGAGGCCCAGCGGCGGCCTGAAGACGCCGTCGACGCGTACGAGCGTGCGGGCAAGCGCAAGGACGTGTTGCGGGTGTTGCGGAACTCCGGCGCGTGGGAGCGTGCCGCCGGGTTGGCCGACGGCGAGATCCGGGCCGACCTCGACTGGTTGCTCGAGCTGAAGGCGCTCGTCGAACGGCGTCCGCCGCAACAGAACCGGCGTTTGCGCAATGGCGAGCGCGATCGCCTCGAGAAGCTGCTCGACGAGATCCAGAAGCGGCCGCCGCGGAAGCCCGGGGGGGGTATCTGACCTCGGTCTCCGTCGGCGTCCCGAAGGGCCGCCGATGATCGGTGCGGGATCCGCGCCATGCGGCGTCGGGCCCGGAGTGTCGGAGCCGGGACGATCGGTGTCACTATTAGGACGGGTCCTCACCGGGCGGGGATCGGCGTGGCGCTCGTCGAGCCGAGGTGGAGTCGAATGCTCCGAGCGAATGGTAGTGGTTGGGTCGTGCGGATCTGTATGCTGTGAAACATGTCCCGACGCTTCGAGGCGTCGGGGGTGATCGGCGCCCCCGATCATGACGGTTTGGGACGGGTCCTCACCGGGCGGGGATCGGCGTGGCGCTCGTCGAGCCGAGGTGGAGTCGAATGCTTCGAGCGAATGGCAGTGGTTGGGTCGTGCGGATCTGTATGCTGTGAAACATGTCCCGACGCTTCGAGGCGTCGGGGGTGATCGGCGCCCCCGATCATGACGGTTTGGGACGGGTCCTCACCGGGCGGGGATCGGCGTGGCGCTCGTCGAGCCGAGGTGGAGTCGAATGCTCCGAGCGAATGGCAGTGGTTGGGTCGTGCGGATCTGTATGCTGTGAAACATGTCCCGACGCTTCGAGGCGTCGGGGGTGATCGGCGCCCCCGATCATGACGGTTTTGGGGCGGGTCCTCACCGGGCGGGGATCGGTGTGGCGCTTATTGAGCCGAGGTGGAGTCGAATGCTTCGAGCGAATGGCAGTGGCAGTGGTTGGGGCGTGCGGCTCTGTATCGCCGTCGCGTATCTGTCGGCGGCCGCGATCGCGCCGGCGGCGGCGCAGCCGGCCGGCGACGCGGCCGGGTTCTGGCCGGAGTGGCGCGGGCCGCTGCGCACCGGCGCCGCGCCGGCGGGCGACCCGCCCGTCGGGTGGAGCGAAGACGTCAACGTGCGCTGGAAGGTGCCGCTGCCGGGGCTCGGCTCGGCGACGCCGGTCATCTGGGACGACCGGCTGTTCGTGCTGAGCGCGGTGCCGACGGGCGAGCGGTCGCGGTCGGGGCCCGGGTTCTTCTCGCGGCTCGCCGACCGGTTCATGCGCCGCGACTCCGCGACCGAGGTGCTTCAGTTCGTGGTCCTGGCCCTCGATCGCCGGGACGGCCGGGTGCTGTGGGAGCGTGTCGCCCGCGAGGAGACGCCGCACCAGGGCAAGCACGGAACCAACTCGTGGGCTTCGCCGTCGGCCGTCACCGACGGCGAAGTGGTCTGCGCCTTCTTCGGGTCGCGCGGGCTGTTCTGCTACGACCTCGACGGCCGCCCCCTCTGGGAGAGCGACCTCGGCGACATGCGGACGAAGATGGGCTTCGGGGAGGGGGCGTCGCCGACCCTGTATCGGGACCTGCTGATCGTGCCCTGGGACCACGAGGGGCAGTCGTTCATCGCGGCGTTCGACAAGCGGACGGGGCGCGAGCGCTGGCGGACGCCGCGGGACGAGGAGACCTCCTGGAGCAGCCCGCTGGTGGTCGAGGTCGGGGACGGCGCCCAGGTGGTGACGAGCGCCACCGAGGCCGTCCGCGGCTACGACGCGGCCACCGGCGAGCTGCGGTGGTGGGACGAGGGACTGACCGAGAACGCCATCCCGTCGCCGGTGTCTGCGGGCGGGCTGGTTTTCGTCACCAGCGGATACCGCGGCAACCGGCTGGCCGCGATAGACCTGTCTGCGGCGGCCGGCGACATCCGCGGGTCCGATGCGGTGGTCTGGTCGGTGGACCGGGACACGCCCTACGTGCCCTCGCCGCTCCTGCTCGACGGCCAGCTCTATGTCCTCAAGAGCAACTCGGGGGTGCTGACCGCGTACGACGCGGCCACCGGCGCCAAGCGCTACGGCCCGGAGCGGGTGCCGGGCATCCGCAACGTCTATGCCTCGCCGGTCGCGGCGGCGGGACGCCTGTACGTGACGAGCCGCGACGGCGTGACCAGTGTGGTGCGGGCCGGACCGTCGTTCGAGGTGCTGGCCACCAACGTCCTCGACGACGAGTTCGATGCCTCGCCGGCCATCGCCGGCGGCGAGATTTATCTTCGCGGACGGCAGTTCCTTTACTGCATCGCGGCGGATTGACCCGGGGAGTCTGCGGTGCGCCGCGGAGCAGACTGCCGGCAGGGTTTGTCGCGGCGGTGGCGGGGAAGGAGTCCGCGTTCTCGAGCGGTGCGGGTTCCTGAAGGGTTGGTTGGACGGCGGCGCCGCCGGCGATTTCGGGGCTTCCGGCGGACGGGCGACACGTGAGAATCACCAGCATCACGGCCGGCGCGGGCGGCATGTACTGCGGTAGCTGCATCCGGGACAACGCGCTGGCGGCGGCCCTGACCCGCCGCGGGCACGAGGTCACCCTGCTGCCGCTCTACACGCCGACCCGGACCGACGAGGAGAACGTCAGCCGGAAGCGGGTCTTCTTCAGCGGCATCAGCGTGTATCTGGAGGAGTACGTCTCGCTGTTCCGCCGGACGCCGTGGCTGCTCGACCGGCTCTGGGAGTCGCCGTGGCTGCTGCGGTTCTTTTCGGGACGCGTGCGGACCGACCCCGGACAGCTCGGCGGGCTGACCGTGTCGATGCTCGAAGGGACGCACGGCCATCAGCGCAAGGAGCTCGACAAGCTCGTGCACTGGCTGCGCGATCAGCCCCGCCCGGATGTCATCGACATCTCGAACTCGATGCTGATCGCCATCGCCGAGCCGCTCAAGCAGGCGCTGGGATGTCCCGTCAACTGCACCCTGCAGGGCGAGAACATCTTCGTGGACGGGCTGCCCGAGCCGTACCGGTCCCGCGCGAAGGCCCTCGTCCGCGCGCAGGTCGAGCACGTCGACTCGTTCGTCGCGGTTAGCGACTACTACGCCGAGCGCATGAGCCGGTATCTCGCGATTCCCGGGGCCCGGATGCGCGTCGTGCCGCTGGGGGTGGACGTCGATCGCTTTCGACCGGGTCCGGACCGGCCCGCCGGTCCGCTGACCATCGGCTACTTCGGCCGGATCGCCCCCGAGAAGGGGGTGCACCGGTTGTGCGACGCCTATGCGGCGCTGCGCGGGCGGGGCGGGCTCGCCGGATGCCGGGTCGAGTTGGCGGGCTACCTCGGTTCGGAGCACGCCGGTTACTGGCGGTCGATCGAGAGCCGGAACGCCGGCCGGGGGCTGGCCGGGGACATCCACTACCGCGGTGAGCTGGCGCTGGACGACAAGGTCTCGTTCCTGCAGGCCCTCGACCTGTTCGTCGTGCCGGCGGAGTACGACGACCCCAAGGGGCTCTCCCTGATCGAGGCGATGGCGTGCGGGGTGCCGGTGGTGGCGCCGCGCCGCGGCACCTACACCGAGCTGATCGAACGCACCGGGGGCGGCGTGCTGGTCGAGCCGGAGGACTCCGCCGCGATCGAGCGGGTCCTCGCCGCGCTGGCCGCCGACCCCGAGCGGCGGGCCGAGCTCGGACGGCGCGCGGCCGAGGGCGTGCGGGCGCGCTACAGCACCGACGAGATGACCACCCGCGCGCTCGAGGTCTACGCGCGGTTGACGGCGGGGGCGGGAACGTGAAGTCGAGATGCCCGGCGCGAAAGAGCGGGCCGGTCGTGGGCGTCCGGGTTGACGGAGGGAGCGGGAGATGATGTCGAGATGCCTGTCGATCCTGTCGGCGGTTCTGATTGCCGCCGGCGCCCTGTCCTGTTCCGGAGGCGGGCCCGCCGGTGAGACCGACGCCGGCGCGGCCGAGGTCGGCCTCACCTCGCCCCGCCTCTACATCTTCGACTGCGGGCATCTCCGGGTCGGCGATCCCGGACGGTTCTCGCTGACGATGGACGAGGTGTCGACCCTCGAGCTCTCGGTGCCGTGCTACCTCATCGAGCACCCCGAGGGCAGCCTGCTGTGGGACGCGGGGCTGTCGGACGCCCTCGCCGGCGGGGCGGAGAGCGCGCAGTCGAGCGGCAGCGTCGCCCGCGTCACCACCACCCTGCGGGCGCAGCTCGCCGAACTGGGCTACGAGCCGTCGGACGTCACCTACATCGCCATGTCGCACCTGCACTACGACCACGCCGGGAACGCCAACGACTTCGCGGCGTCGACGTGGCTTGTCCAGCGCCCCGAGCACGAGGCGGCGTTCGGCGACGACCCCGCCGCGTTCCGGTTCGACCCTGCGAACTACAGCGCCCTCGAGACGGCCGAGACCCTGATTCTCGACGGCGACCACGACGTCTTCGGCGACGGCGCCGTCGTCATCAAGTCCGCCCCGGGGCACACCCCCGGCCACCAGGTGCTGTTCGTCGACCTCGCCGAGTACGGCCCCGTCGTCCTCAGCGGCGACCTCTACCACTTCCCCGAGAGCCGGTCGTTGAAGCGGGTGCCCACGTTCAACTTCGACGCGGAGATGACCCTCGAGTCCATGGACCGCGTCGAGGACTTCCTGATCGAGACCGGCGCCCGGCTCTGGATCGAGCACGACATCGCGGAGAACGCGCTGCTCGACAAGTCGCCGGCGCACTACGAGTAGGCGTCCGAGCCGTGGAACGGCGCGGACGCCCGAACACGTCGTGCGCAGCGGAGTTCCACTTCGTGCCGGTCTGCGCCACGGTCGTGGAACGGCGCGGACGCCCGAACACGTCGTGCGCACGGTGATCGAGAACAGCCGCACGTTGAAGTTCGCCAGCCACCGCTTCGAACGGGAGCAGGGGGCTGCGTCGTAGACCGGCGTCGCCCCTCAGACGCGTTCGACCTCGAACGACGCCAAGTTGCGGGTTTCCCGGCTGAACTCCACCGCCACCAGGATGGGCCGGCCTCGGCCGCGGTGCTTGTCGGCGTAACCCTTTCTCTTCAACTGCGCCATCGCGGTGCCCCCGGCGGACTGTTCCACCACCTTGAACTCGAACAGGTAGACGCCGCCGTCGAGGCGAACGGTCATGTCGACGCGCCCGCGGCTGTCGCTGTCCTCGACCGTGACGTCGAGCCCCCGCGCCGCGAAGCGGGAGTAGAACACGCTCGCGTAGTAGCCCTCGTACCGGGCGATGTCGTTGTTGGTGTGCCATTCGTGGGGGATGCTGGCGAAGAACGCCCGGAGCAGCTCCTCCAGCCCCGTGAAGTCGTTGGCCTGCAGCATCTCGCGCAGCCCGTCGCCCTGCGCGAGCCGTCGCGACGACGCCGGCACCAGGGCGTTCAGCAGGCTTCTGTTCAGGCTCTGCCGTACCTCCCGGTTCGGATAGCCCAGCCGGTAGAGAAGCTCCCCGTCGGTGTCCTCCGCGTCCAGGATCGTCAGGTAGCCGGTCTGGAACAGCAGCGCCTCCGGGGCGATGTCGTCCACGTCGAAGGCCCCCAGCACCTCGTCACCGGCCCGCATGCCGTCGAGCTCCATCGAGCCGACGCCGCGCGCGAGCAGCGTGTCGACCAGGAACGTCGGCGTGCCGGTTTCGAACCACCAAGCCCCGAACCGGCGGCGGCGGAAGAGCAGCAGCACGTCGAAGGGGTTGTAGACCTTCTGCTCGCCGAGCCAGCCGTAGCCGTTGTACCAGTCGCGGATCCGGTCCCGGTCGAGGCCCGGCAGCTCCGGTGCGAACACCGTATCGAGGTCTGCGTCGGTGTAGCCGCAGATGGTCGAGTACTCCGGCTCGAGGGTGATGTCGACGAGGCTGTTCAAGCCCGAGAACAGGCTGACCTTGGAGAACTTGCTGACCCCGGTGAGCAGGGTGAACTTGATGTCCGCGTCCGCGGACTTGATGGTCGAATACAGCCCGCGCAGGTAGTCGCGGTTCGCCCGGGCGACCTCCGGTTTCTCCAGCGCGTCCAGAATCGGCTTGTCGTACTCGTCGACCAGCACGACCACGCGCTGCCCCGCGCGCTCGCGCAACGCCGCGATGAGATGGCGGAAGCGGGCCGGTCCGCTGGTCAGGTCGGAATGGACGCCCGCTTTCTCGCCAATGGCCTGGAGCTGCGCCATCACGTCGTACCGCAAGCCGTCCGGCTCGGCGAAGTGACCGCTGCTGAAGTCGAGGCGAACCACCGGATGGCGGACCGACCAGTCCCAGCCGCCGTGGACGTCCAGCCCCTCAAACAGCGCCTCGCTGCCCTCGAACAGCTCCTTCAGCGTGTCGAGGAACAGGCTCTTGCCGAAGCGGCGCGGACGCGACAGGAAGTAGTGCTTGCCCTCGTCCACGAGCCGGCGGATGAACGCGGTCTTGTCGACGTAGTAGCAGTCGTCCCCGCGAATCTCGCGAAAGGTCTGGATGCCGGTCGGCAGCTTGCGTCTCGGCCGCTCCCGCTTCGCCGACATGATGGCGGTCTCCTTCAACGTGCGCGCGCGCCCGCACCGTGCAATGCACTCCGCCGGGATCACGGGACCCGGCGGAGTGCGCCACCTTCAACGTGCGCGCGCCCGCACCGTGCAATGCACCCAGCTCGGATCGACGCGGAACTCCGGCTCGGGATGGCCGGCGGCGCGCAGAAGCCGGCGGGCGGCGGGGATGCCGAACCCGTAGCGTTGCACCAGTCCGAGCACCCGCATCGCCTCGGCGAGGATGGGATTGCGGTAGTCGACGACCCCGGGCTGCCCGAAGTTGCCGGCGTTGACCGCGCCGTACGGACCCCCGGGGCTGTTGATCTCGATGCGATCGTCGAACCAGTACACGTGGGTGGGCGCGTTCGTGTCTTCGTAGGTCCGGTGCATGACGGCGTTGCGCACGAGCTGCTGCACGGCTTCCAGCGGGTAGGTCGAATCCCGGACCTCGACGGGGCCCGACAGGAAATCGACGGACGTGCGGTTGTGCGCGATGAGCTTGTCGTCGATCCGGCGCACCACGTCGGCGATGGCGCCCCGGCAGACCTCCGCGTCCGTGACCGGGTCGCCGAACTCCGTCCCGCCGACCCGGAGGAACTGCGCGTACGCGCCGGGCAGAAGATTCTGCGGCCGCTTGCCGAGCACGAGGACGCCGCCCACCGTGGGAACGGGGTCGTCGACGGACACGATCATCTTGGCGGCGGCGAGTCGCTCCTCCGTGCTGCGGTCGTTGCCGGCCAGGGTCTCGGCATCGACGGCCGCGGGCAGATAGTCCTCCTGGAAACGCGCCACACTGAGATCCGCGAGACGGGCCGCGGACATCCGTCGGGCGTCGAAGTGCGGGTCCCGGCGCCGCCGCTTCTCGTTCAGAATTCGTTCGTCCTGCGCGTTGGCGAGAGCGCGCCGCGGGCCGACCCGAATCCAGGTCCGCCCCCTGTAGCGCACCGGGGGCGAGTCCGACGGCCATACGGTCACGACCGCCACCCGGGCGTCGGCGAGCGCGCGCGGCTCCACCGTCATGGTGGGCGGCGGCACGATGTTCCCGTCGGTCTTGACGTCGGCCAACTGCAGCAGAAGTTCGTCGGCGACCGTCACCGCGGCGGGTCGGCCGTCGTCCCGCGCCCCCACGAAGATGACGCCGGGCCGCCGATGGTCCGGCAGGTCGTTGGCGAACGCGCACACCGCCTGTCGAATCTTGACGGGCGCGTCGCCGCGCAGCGATTCCTTCCGCTCCACGAGGTCGGACTCCAGGTCCGCCATCATGGCGGTCAGCGCTTCATCCGAATACGAAGTGATCCGAGGTGTCGAGCCGCTCATGGCGCATGGGTGACGATCAGCGGGTATCGGCGAACGAGTTGTTCGTCGTCTCCGGATCGAACGCCGCCGGCGGCCGCCCCCCGGCCACGTTCGACGACCCCGGGGATGGTGCCGAACTCCCGCCGCGGCCGGTCCGCCGGGCGCCGCGTCCAAGCCGCCTCGAGCCGGCCGACGTTGTCGGGCGTCGGTGTGTCTGCGGCCGGGTAGCGGGTATTTCCCGGCGTCTCCGCCGACGTACCGGCCACTCCACCGCCGCGCCGGCGCGGGCCGGCTCCCGGGCGGCGGAATCCGGTGCGGCCGCGGGGGGCGGCGCCAGCGCCCCCACATCAGGCGGACGAACGGCCGGACTCCGCGGCAGGGTCCGGTCACCGCCCCTCGTAGATGAGCCCCACGATTTGCCGGACCCGGTCCGCCGGGGCCTGGAAGTCGCTGTACTCCTCCGGCACCGAGTACGCCGCCACCGTCTCCTCGACGCTCTGCCCGGCCGCCGCGCCGGCCTGCGCGCGGGTCAGCAGGTCGTCGTAGAACGCGGCGTAATCGACGAGATCGTCCCACACCAGCGGGTCGTCGTTGTGCCCGGGGATGATGGTGCCGACGTTCTCGATGGCGTCGACGGCGTTCTGCAGGGTCCGGCCGAACTCGGTGGCGCTGCCGTTGGTGTTGTCGGCGTCGATGAACGGGAGTCCCTTGCGCGCCATCATGTCGCCGGTGTGCATCGCGCGGGCTTCGCGGAACACGACCCACGTATCGCCGTCGGTGTGGCCCCGCCCGAAGTAGTACAGGTCGATCTGATCGGCCCCGCTGAACAGCGAGGTCCGGGTCGCGAAGGTGATCCTCGGCAGGTAGCGGCGGTTGTCGCCGGTGAACGCCTCGCAGTTCTTGATGGACCCGCCCTCGAACCCCGCGCCGTCGGCGCAGTCGGTGCTGGCCATGTGGCCCGCGGTGTTCTCGTGCACCACGAAGTCGACGGTGTCGGGGAACTCGGTGTTGGCGCCGCTGTGGTCCCAGTGGGTGTGGGTGTTGATGATCGTCGTCACCGGGTTGTCGGTGATGCGCGCCACCTCGGCCAGGATGTCCCCGCCGTAGCCGCGGATCTTCGTGTCGACCAGGGTCACCCCCGACGCGGTCACGAACACCGCGGTGTTGCCCCCGGTGCGCATGCCCTGCTCCGCCGGGTCGGACGTCAGCACGTAGAGGTTGTCCGCGAGCTGCAACTGGCGAATGCCGAAGCGGTCCTGCCGCGCCTCGTTGGCGGCGACCGCGGTCAGGACGGCAACCGCCGTCAACAGGGTCAGGCAAATCGTGCGTCTCATCTGTCGATCTCCTCCTTCGGACCGGCCGCGCCCTCCGTTCGACTCGACACCGGCGGCGCCCCCGGCCGTTGTTCGTTGCGGCAAGGGCCTGCTGAACAGGAGCCGTTCTGCCGAGATTCTATTGTGAATCGGAGGTCGCGGGGAGATCGCGGGTCCGATGCGCAGACACGCTCCGGCCGTCAATGGTAGGATGGCTGCCGATTGTCGACCGGCGGTTGCGCCGAGCGCGTCGGCGGTTCCCGTCGAGGAGTCTGCATCTTGGAGCGCCGTCGCTTCCTGATACAGGAGGCGCCGGCTCCTGCAGCGCGGGTTGGGCTAGCGAAGCCGCCCGCGGCGATCGCCGGACCAGGGCGGAGGGGCGGCGGACTGGTGCGTCGCGCCGTTGCGTTTCGTACCGTCGCCGGCATCGGTGCGCCGGCCCGCGGCGGACTGGTGCGCCGCGCCGTTGCGTCTCGTACCGGGAACCGCCTGCCGGCCGGCTCGGGCGGGGTTCTTCGGCCGGCGACGGGTTGAGCTTCATGCACGACAGGCGACCTGGATTGCGGCGTATCCGGCGCTACGCGGCGTGCGCGGCGGTGGCCGCCGGTCTGGCGCTGCTCGGCCCGGTTCGCGCCGGAAGCGTCGGCGGCGTCGAGCCGGACGGGGCGTTCGAGCCGGTCGTGGCGCAACTGGCCGAGTTGCCGCGCATGCGGTCGCTGCTCGTCTCGGTGGACGGATCGCTGCGGGTCGAGGAGTACTTCAACGGAGCGGGGCCGAACCGCGCCGCCAACCTGAAATCCGCCTCCAAGAGCCTGATCTCGCTGCTCGTCGGCATCGCCGTCGACCGCGGGCACTTGGGCGTCGACGACACCGTCGATCGCTTCTTCCCCGACCTCATCGACGACCCCGCGAAGCGCGGCATCACCGTCGAGGACCTGTTGACCATGCGGTCGGGCCTCGAGACCACGAGCAACCGGAACTACGGCCGCTGGGTGCAGAGCCGGCACTGGGTCCGCCACGTCCTGACCCGGCCCCTCGTGGCCGAGCCGGGGACGCGGATGATCTACAGCACCGGCAACACCCATCTGCTGTCGGCGATCATCGCGAAGGCGTCGGGCATGAGCACCCATCGCTTCGCCCGGCGCTACCTGGGCGAGCCGATGGGGATCTCGGTGCCGCGGTGGACCACCGATCCGCAGGGGGTGCACTTCGGCGGGAATGAGATGTCGATGCTGCCGCGCGACATGCTGGCGATCGGCGAGATGTACCTCAACTGCGGGCGCGTCGGCGTCCGGCAGATCGTGTCCGAGGACTGGGTGCACACGTCGATCGCGCCGCATGCGACGAGGGCCCGGAGCCCGGACCGCGCCTACGGCTACGGCTGGTGGGTGCGGGACCTGGCCGGCTACGACGCTTTCTACGCCTGGGGCTACGGCGGGCAGTTCATCTACGTGGTGCCCGACCTGCGCCTGGTCACCGTGATGACCTCGTCACCGAACCCCGGGGCGACGCTGCGCGCGCACCGGCGGTCGCTGTACAGCCTGATAGAGGACGAGATAGTGCCGGCCGTCGCCGGCCGCCGCCGGTCCGCGCCGACCGTCGGTGACGCCGGGTGACCGCGGCGGCGCGGCGAAACCAGGTCGCGTTGTCGATGGTGGGTTGAGCGCGGGCGGACCGCCGCCTCGCGCGAGGAGTCTTGCAGACATGATCCCAAGCAACCGTCGTTTCCCGGGAACGCAGAGGAATGGGCACGGCGCCGGGCGCCGGCGCATCGCGTGTCTCATCGCCGCGGCCCTGCTGGCCGCGCCGGCGGCCTGGGGGCAGGCCGGCGCCCAAGGCGGAGAGTGGCGCCACTACGGCGGCGACGAGGCGAACACGCGCTACTCGCCGCTCGATCAGATCGATCGCGGCAACTTCGAGGAGCTCGAGCTGGTGTGGCGGCTGAAGACCGACAACTTCGGCCCCGAGCCCGAGTACAACTTCCAGTCGACGCCGCTGATGGTCGGCGGGATCGTCTACACCACCGCCGGCACCCGCCGCGCGGTGGTCGCGGCCGACGCGGCCACCGGCGAGTACCTGTGGATGCACCGCCTCGACGAGGGCGGACGGGCGGAGGTGTCGCCGCGCCGCCGGTCGGGGCGCGGGCTCGCGTACCGGGACGACGGCGGCGACGGGCAGATCATCTACGTCACCCCCGGCTACCGCATGGTCGCGCTGAACGCGGCGACGGGGCAGCGCATCGCGGGCTTCGGCGAGGACGGCATCGTCGACCTGATGCGGAACATGGACCAGGAGATCGACCCGCTGGGCGGCTCCATCGGCCTGCACGCCACGCCGCTGGTGGCCGGCGACACCATCGTCGTCGGGGCCGCCCACGTGCCCGGCAGCGCCCCCGTGTCCATGCGCAACACCAAGGGCTACGTCCGCGGGTTCGACGCCGACACCGGCGAGCGGAAGTGGATCTTCCACACCCTTCCCGGCGCCGACGAGTTCGGCAACGACACTTGGCTGAACGACTCGTGGCGGTACACCGGCAACACCGGGGTGTGGGGGCAGACCAGCGTCGACCTCGAGCTGGGCATCGTGTACCTGGCGACGGAGATGCCCACCAACGACTACTACGGGGGGCACCGCCACGGCGACAATTTGTTCTCGGACAGCATCGTGGCGGTGGATCTGGAGACCGGCGACCGGCTGTGGCACTTCCAGGCCATTCACCACGACGTCTGGGACTGGGACTTCCCGTGCGCGCCGGTGCTCGCCGACGTGGTGATCGACGGGGTCGAGCGCAAGATCGTGGCGCAGCCGAGCAAGCAGTCGTGGCTGTACGTGCTCGACCGCGGGACCGGCGAGCCGATCTGGCCGATCGAGGAGCGGCCGATGGAGCAGTCCGACGTGCCCGGCGAGCTGCTGGCCCCGACCCAGCCGTTTCCCACCCGGCCGGCCGCCTACGACCGGCAGGGCGTGGGAGAGGAGGATCTGATCGACTTCACCCCGGAGCTGCACGCCGAGGCGCTGGCGCGGGCCGCCAACTTCCGGATGGGCCCGATTTTCACGCCGCCGGTGGTCGCCGACCCCGACGGGCCGTACGGAACCCTGATGCTGCCGTCGGCCGGGGGCGGCACGAACTGGCCGGGCGGCTCGATCGATCCGGAGACCGGCGTCTTCTACCAGTATTCCTTCACCAACGTCACCTCCCTCGGCCTCGTGCACGACCCCGAGCGGTCGGACATGGACTTCATTCGCGGCAATCCGGCCGGGGTGGCGCCGCGCGACCGGGCCCTGACCATCCGGGGGCTGCCCCTCATCAAGCCGCCGTGGGGGCGCATCACCGCCATCGATCTGAAGACCGGCGACCACCTGTGGCAGATACCGCACGGCGAGACCCCCGACAACGTCCGCAACCATCCGGACCTCGAGGGGGTCGAGATTCCCCGCACCGGCCGCAGCGGCCGGGTCGGCACCCTCATCACGAAGACGCTGGTGATCGCGGGCGAGCCGGGGACGTTCACCACGCCGTCCGGCGAGGTCGGCGCGATGCTGCGGGCCTACGACAAGATGACCGGCGAGGAGGTCGGCGAGGTGTACATGCCGGCCGGGGTGTCGGGGTCGCCGATGACCTACATGCACGACGGCGCGCAGTACATCGTCGTCGCGGTCAGCGGCGGCGGTCACGCCGGCGAGCTGCTGGCGTACCGTCTGCTGGACTGACCCGGGGCTCGGCGCCGCCTCGTACAGAACGATCCGAAGGCGCTCCGTCGGCGCACCGGCTGTTGGACTGACCGGGGCGCCGCGGGGCGCGTGTGTCTCGTCAACCCGTGTCGGCGGCCCCCGCTCCCGGACTCCCGCCCCGGGTGCCGCCCGGGACGCCCGGGGGCGTCCCTGCGGACCGTCCTTTGGCGCAGGGGAGCGCCTGTCGGCGGCCGGCGCACCGCGCCCGGCAACCGAAGGATCGAGAAGTGCCGATGCCAGGCTAGAATGGGCTTGGCGTGGCAGCGCGGTGTAATCGAGCTCATGGGGACCGCGGCAGGCTGAGGGACGACATGGCTGCCGTGGATACGTGGATACCATGAACACCATGGACGGGCGGAAACCGGACTCCCGAACGGATTTGGACGGAGAGGCGACAGAGCTGGAGTTGGAACCGATCACGTCGGAAGAAGAGGACTACGAGAGCGCCCCTCCCGACTACCAGATCGCAACCTATCCGGCCGACTACACCCTGGAAGTACTGCACCAGAAATGGAAGGCGGGCGACATCCAGATTCCCGAATTTCAGCGGCGCTTCGTCTGGAAGCAGGCGCAGGCCAGCAAGCTGATCGAGTCCTTCCTGGTCGGACTGCCGGTGCCCGCGGTGTTCCTTTACAGCGAGCGCAGCAGCCAGAAGTATCTAGTGATAGACGGACAGCAACGCCTGAAGAGCGTCTTCTACTACTTCGAGGGGTACTTCGGCGAAGAGAAGCAGGGCGTGCGCCGGGTGTTCATCTTGAGGGGACTCCACAGCGAAAGCCGGTTTCACGAGAACAGGTTCGAAGATCTTCGGGAAGAAGACCAGCGGCGGCTGAAGAACGCCGTGTTGCGCACGTTCATCGTCCAACAGATGGATCCCAGCGACGACACCAGCATGTACCACATCTTCGAAAGGCTCAACACGGGCGGAACATTGTTGGCCAATCAGGAGATTCGAAATTGCGTCTACCACGGGAGACTCGTCGAGTTTCTCGAAGGGATGAACAATTTGCCGAACTGGAGGGCGATTATCGGGAAGGAGGATTTCGACAGCCGGCGGAGAGACGTCGAGCTGCTGGTGCGGTTCTTAGCGATGCGGGACATATCGGCGTACAAGAAGCCGATGAAGGAGTTTCTGTCACGGTTCATGCGAAAGCACAAGAACGCTTCCGAAGGTGCGTTGACGAAGAGCCGGGAGATATTCGAACGCACCTGTAGTTCGGTCATCAACGCGCTCGGGTCAAGACCCTTCCATGTCCGCTCGGGACTGAACCCGGCAGTGCTCGACGCGGTCATGGTTGCGTTTTCCGAGCACCTGGACGAAATCCCGGGCGATATATCCGAGCGATACAAGAACTTGGTTCACAGCGGGGATTTCGATCAGGACACCAGACGCAGAACGACGGACGTCGAGAGAGTGCGCACCCGGTTCCAACAAGCGTCCAGCCAACTCTTCGGCGCGTGACCGCCATTTTGCCGATCATGCGAATCGAGAGGATCGACCGGGCGCTCGAGCGTTGCGAAGCGCACTGCGGTTCGAAGGAACCGATCGATTTCGAAGTGGAGAGCCTGTTGACCGGGGCGTTGTTGATTCTCATCTGCGCGGAATTCGAAATGAAATTCAAGGATTTGATACTCGACAGGTGTTCCTCCGTGTCCGACGAGTCGATCGGCAAATACGTCGAGGAATCCACTCGGATCCGAAGTCTGCGAATCGGAGAGGTGGTCAAGCTGATCGGCAGGTTCGGACCCTCGCATCGGGACGAATTCAGGCGGCGACTGGGCGAGAACGACAGGGTGATGACGATGTATGACAGCATATTGACGAATCGAAATCTCGTGGCCCACGGAGAAGGTAGTGGCGCGACGCTCCGGGACGTCAAGCGATACTACGAAGAGGGACACGCGGTGCTCGACTATTTCGGCGATGCTCTCCGGTGCGCCGGAAGCCGGGCGCCTGGATAGTAACCAATTGCCGGACACGTATCAGATACGACCGGCGCATGGTCGGCCAGGACCTCGCTGGCGCGATGACGGTGGTGGAAGTCGGTCCGCAGCGGGTTGCGCGCGAGCAGGCGCCGGACCCGCTGCTCTACCGCGTGCCGGAGCGCCTGCACCGCGGTCTGCCGGGAGGGGCTGCGCTCGAACTCCCGCTTGAGCCGGTCGAAGTCGATCGCGCTGACGTTGTACGTCGGCCTCTCCTCGGCGGTCTGACCCGCCCGCACGTCGATGGCCTCGTCCACCACCTCGTGCAGCGTGCGGAGGATGTTGCTGACGTCAGCCTGCCCGCGGTCGCGCTGCAGGCTCCGGTAGACGACGTCGACGGCGTCGCGGTCTGCCCGGTGGGCGTTGACGCCGCGGATGACGCACGCCTTGAACTTCCCGAAGACCTCGCGGCACAGCACCTCGAAACGCTTGCGGTTCTCGTCGTTCGCGTTCGCCGCCTCCTTGCAGGCCACGATGGCGGCGTTGCGTGCGAGCCCTGCTTGCCGATCACGTCGTCGAGCGGCGCCCCGCCGCCGTCGAGAAAGCGCCGCACCAGCCCCGATCGCCGCGGCCGGCTCGGCGAGCAGCGCGCGGTCCGGCTGCGCCGGATCGATCTCCCGGCCGCCGCCGCCGGCGCGCGTGCCGGCGAACGTCGCCAGCGCCCGGCGCAGATGCCGGAGGATGCCGCAGTAGTCGACGATCAGGCCGTTGTTCTTCCCCTCGGCGACCCGGTTGGCGCGGGCGATCGCCTGCATCAGCGTGTGGGCATCCGCCGCGTCGCCTAGGTAGCGGGCCACGAGGTCGAGAAACCGGGCGGTCTGGCCGCGGTAGAGCCAGACGACGGCCAGCAGGTTCTGCTGCTGCTCGGGGCTGAAGTCGTAGATCTTGCGGGTCACCTTGCGGTAGACGTGGCGCGCATCGATCATCAGCACCTTGCCGCGGCGCGCGTCGGGTTTGCCGCGGTTCAGGAACCAGAGCTCGCAGGGCACGGTGCGGGTGTAGAAGAAGTTCATCACCTCGACGTCGCCGGTCTCCACTAGCCTGCGCCGCACCGCGGCCTCGGCGCCGCCGGCGCTCGACGCCTGCGACGACATGACGAAGCCGGCCCGCCCCGTCTCGTTCACGTAGCTGTGGAAATAGCTGATCCAGACGTAGTTGCCGTTGCCGACCTTCTGCTTCCGGTTCACGCCGGGCAGGCCGAACGGCAGCCGCGGGTCGGTGCGGACCTTGCCGGCGTCGATCTCGTCCACGTTGAACGGCGGGTTCGCCATCACGTAGTCGGCCCGGCCGAGCAGCTCGTGCGGGTCGTGGTAGTAGGTGATGGCCTGCTGGATGTCGCCTTCGAGCCCGTGGACGGCGAGGTTCATCCGGGCCAGGCGGATGGTGGTGTCGTTCTTCTCGACGCCGCGGAAGGTGAGCCGCTCGGTCGGGCTCCCGCCGTGCTCCTCGACGGTGCGCGCGCTCTGCACGAACATGCCGCCGGAGCCGCAGGCCGGGTCGAGCACCGTGCCGCGGTCGGGGTCGAGCACGTGGGCGGTGAGCGAGACCAGCGACACCGGCGTGAAGAACTCGCCGTCGTGCGCCTTCTGGTCCGCGAACCGCGTAAGGAAGTACTCGTAGATGCGGCCGAAGACGTCGCCGGAAACCCGTTTGAGCTCGTCCGGGTTCAGCTTGCGCAGCAGTTCGCCGAGCACCTCGTTGTCGAGCGCCAGGTACTCGCTCTTGGGCAGGACGCCGCGCAGGCTGTCGTAGTCGGCCTCGATGGATTCCATGGCCGCGACGACGGCGGCCGCACGGTCGGCCCCGTCGGGGAGGGCGACGAGGTGGTCGAACCGGGCCTCGGGCCGCACGCCGCCGAGTGGTCGTCCGAAGCCGGTCCCGACGCCGCCGTCGCCCCCATGAGCGGGTTGCTGGAGCCGCTTCGCAACAGGGTTCGTGAAGCGGTTGGCGGCCTGGCTGAATTGACGTTCGGCGGCGCGCGCGAAGGCCGGGCTTCGCAACCGGGTCCGTGGAGCGGTTGGCGGCCCGCCGGCCGGCAAGATGGTACGATGGCGTGCGGGGCGGGAAATCGGAGACCGATGACGGGGACGGATGCGGAGGCGGACGCGCGCGGGTCGCGGCGCAGGCTGCCGATCGGTATCCAGACCTTCCGCATCATCCGCGGGGAGGGCTATTACTACGTCGACAAGACCGCCTACCTCCGGCGGCTGGTCGACGAGGGCGCGCACTACTTCCTGTCGCGCCCGCGGCGCTTCGGCAAGAGCCTGCTGCTCGACACCATCAAGGAACTGTCGAAGGGGCCGAGCCGCTGTTCCGGGGCTTGGCCATCCACGACCGGTGGGACTGGTCGGTCCGCCATCCCGTCGTCCGCGTCAGCTTCGGCAGCGGCAACTTCAAGGATCCGGACCATCTGGCTGCCAACTTGGCGGCCCAACTCGACGCCCACGAACGCGGTACGGACGCGGCGTCCGGGTACGCGGCCGGCCCCGACCGCTTCGCCCACCTGTTGCGAACGCTGCACGAGCGCGAGGGCCGGCGGGTCGTGGTGCTGGTCGACGAGTACGACAAGCCGATTCTCGACGCGTTGGACGCGCCGGAGGTCGCCCGCGCCAACCGCGACTTCCTGCGCGGTCTGTACGCGACCATCAAGGACTGCGACGCGCATGTCCGGTTCACCCTGCTCACCGGCGTGAGCAGGTTCTCGAAGGTCAGCCTGTTCTCGGGCCTCAACAACCTCGTCGACATCACGCTGGAGCCCGCCTACTCGGCCCTCTGCGGCTACACCGAGGCCGACCTCGACACGGTGTTCGCGCCGGAGCTCCCGGGCCTCGACCGGGACGAGATCCGCCGCTGGTACAACGGCTACAACTGGCTCGGCGACGAGAAGGTGTACAACCCGTTCGACGTACTGCTGCTGTTCCGCCGCCGCAAGTTCGGCGCCTGGTGGTTCGAGACCGGCACGCCGACGTTCCTGATCGACATGCTGGTGCAGCGGGGCGTCGGCTCGCTCGCGCTGGAGCGGATGACCGCCACCGACGCCCTGCTGTCCGCCTTCGACGTGGGTGCCGTCGGCACCGAGGCGCTGCTGTTCCAGACCGGCTACCTCACCATCGAGGCCGAAGAGCACCGCAGCGGAAATACGCGCTACCGGCTGGGCTATCCGAACCGCGAAGTGCGGCAGGGCCTGAACGAAAGCCTGCTGAGCCGTCTGGCCGACAATCCGTCCGACCCGGTCCGGCATCGCCTCCGGCTGTACGACCTGCTGGAAGCCGACGATTTCGACGGCCTGGGAGCGCTGCTGAAGGCGTTCTTCGCGGGCATTCCCTACCCGTGGCACGTGCGCAACGACATCGCCGACTACGAGGGGTACTACGCCAGCGTGTTCCATGCCCTGTTCGCGGCGGCGGGCCTCGACGTGGTGGTGGAGGACAGCACCAGCCGCGGGCGGGTGGACCTGACGGTCCGTCTCGACGGCCGGGTGTGCCTGTTCGAGTTCAAGGTGGTGGCGTCGGCCCCGGAAGGCGTGCCGAGGCGGCCGACCGCGGCGCTGGCGCAGTTGCGCGAGCGGGGCTACGCCGACAAGTATCGCGCCGCGGGCGGGCCGGTGCGCCTGATCGCCGTCGAGTTCAGCAAGCAGACCCGCAACGTGGCGGCGTTCGAGGCGGCGCCGGCGTGAGCACGTCCGGGGCGGCGGCTACCGCATACCCGCCCGAGTGCACGTGGCGGCGTTCGAGGCGGCGCCGGCGTGACCACGGACCCCGGCGGCGATGCCTTCCGCGTGGCCCGGAGCCCCTCGTCCATGCCGGATACGGACGTCTTCATGGGGCCATTCCCGCGGTGGCGACCTGCCCGACAGCGCCCTCCTCGCGTTGGGTCTGGCGGGTGTTTTCCAGCCGCCGGTGCCCCGCCGCGCCCGGCGCAACGCGGCGGCCGGCCGAATCGTTCACCGGGAGATTCGGGATACGGCCGTCTTCATGGGGCCATTCCCGCGGTGGCGACCTGCCCGACCGCCGGGTCGGGCGGGTGTCCTCCAGCCGCCGGTGCCCCGCCGCGCCCGGCGCAACGCGGCGGCCGGCCGAATCGTTCACCGGGAGATTCGGGATACGGCCGTCTTCATGGGGCCATTCCCGCGGTGGCGACCTGCCCGACAGCGCCCTCCTCACGTTGGGTCAGGCGGGTGTCCTCCAGCCCGCCGGCGCCCCGCCGCGCCCGGCGCAACGCGGCGACCGGCCGAACCGTTCACCGGGAGATTCGGATGGAGAGCCGGGGTGCTGCACCTTCCCGGACGGCAAGCTGACGGCGGGGCGCGCGGCCGGGCCTCGGAGGATGGCCGTCTTCCACCGCGGGCGGCTACGCGATGGACGTTCCGCCGTCCACCGGGATGACCGCGCCGGTGGTGTATGCGCCGGCGCGCGACGCCAGGTAGATCGCGGCGCCGGCCATGTCCTCGGGGCGGCCGATGCGGCGCAGCGGGCAGCGGCGCTCGATCTCGGCCCCGAACCGCTCGATCGACGCCTCGGTCATCCTGCTCGGGAAGAACCCCGGCGCCACCGCGTTGACGGTAATGTGGCGCGGGGCCAGCTCGAGGGCCAGCGACCGGGTCAGGTGGTGGACGGCGGCCTTGCTGGCCGAGTAGGGGAACGTGCCGTTATCGAGCACCGTCGGCGCCCTGAGGCCGTCCATCGAGCCGATGTTGATGACCCGGGCGGGGTCGTCCGGGGTGGCCGAGGCCGCGAGCAGCGGGGTCAGGTCGCGGGTCAGGAAGAACAGCGCCGTCACGTTCAGCTCGAGCACCTTGCGGAACCCCGACTCGGGGAACTCGTCGTAGGGGGCGCCCCACGCGGCGCCGGCGTTGTTCACCAGGACGTCGAGCCGGGGGATCCGCTCGGCGAGCGCTCCCGCCAGCCGGGCGCGGTCTGCGTCGTCGGCGATGTTCGCGGGCAGGGCGTGGCACGGCCCCGCCGCCGACAGCTCGGCCGCGGTCCGCTCGCAGGCGCCGGCCTTCCGCGACGAGATGTAGACGGTCGCTCCCGCCTGCAGGAACCCCTCGGCGATCATCCGCCCGATGCCGCGCGAGCCGCCGGTGACGAGTGCCGTCCTGCCGCCGAGATCGAAGAGCGTGGCGGTGTCGATGGCGGACGGCTTGGGGGGGCCGGTCAAGGACGACGCTCGCTGAGTGTCATGGGGCCCGGAGCTGGCGCCGCCGGCGTTTCGCGCGGGCGAAACGCCCACCGCGACCGCTCGCGGCGGCCGGGAGGCTTGGCGCGACCCCCGCGGCGCGTCTTCCGGCGTCTCATTGCTCCGCGAGGGGCAGGAACAGGGAGATCCGATCCCCGCTTCCGACGGCCCGCGAGATGTGACCCTGGCCGGTGACGTCCTCCGCCAGCAGGATGTGTCCCGGGTGCAACCGAATCGCCGTCCCGTCGCCGATGACGACCTCGCTCTCGCCGCTCAGGGTGATGACGTACTGGCGTTGCGGCGCGGTGTGCCAGTCGATGAAGTAGTCCGGCGAGGTCCGCCGGAACTGCACGCTCGTCACGTCGACGGGCTCCGACAGCTCGGTCGCGCCGCGCGGCGCCCCCAGCGGCACCTCGTACTCCTCCGCGTGGGTCTTGCCGTCCGGCCCGGTGTAGATGCGGGTCACCTTGATGGGCGTGCGCTCCTGCGCGGCGGCATGGGTCTCGCCGGTCCAGTGCAGGGCCAAGAGGGCCAGGGTCGGCGCCCAGCCGAGCGCAACGGTCACGATGGCGATTCTGCGGAATGATGGCATGTGTCTGCTCGCGGCGGCGGTTCGCCGCCATTTCGGGGACCCTCTGAACGGTCACCCCTTAATTCAATCAGCCCGTGGCGAAACCCCGCGTCGCACCGGCGCGCACTTGGGCCGTCCACAGCCTCGCCTGCGCCCCCCTTGGTCAGCCCGCGGCGAAACCCCGCGTCGCGCCGAGAGCGCCAGCGGGTTGAAGAGGCGCCCGCGGGCAAAGAACGCCCGTGCCCGACCAAGCGTGAGGAGGGCACCTGACAGGTCCCGACGTTTCGTGGCGTCGGGGGTGATCGGCGTCCCCGATCATGACGGTTCGGGCATAGGCAACCAAACGAAACAAACGCGGTCAAGCGGGCTGCATCGCCGCTCGAAGGCAGCGGCGACTTTCGCCACGGCTGTTATATCACGCACGGCGCCGCGCGGCGGGTGAAGAAATCGGCGGGTGTTCGACGACCTGCGTTGCCCGCGCTCTGCGTCGTTCGGACGCCGATGCCCACGGGGCGGGAGTCGGCGCTGAACCCGCGTGCGCCCGCCGTGTCAACAGTCGCCCGAAAAGTGCGTCAATCTGGGCAGGTCGTCGACCACAACCTGTAGGGGGGTCAGGGTTGGGCATCGTCCGATAAATGCCCGGTCTGGACAGGCGTGCGCGGAGCCGCCGTCCAGGCCGAGAGCCCCGCGAAGCGGGGGCGGAGCCAAGCGACGCGCCTTGACGACGGCTCCGCGCACGCCGAAGTTGCCGGTCGGACGAGGCCCCGGCCACCACAACATCTTGGGGTCGGCACCGGGCTCGAATCGATCGCTTTCAGGGGTTCCGCAACAGCCGCGCCATACCGGTCCTGACATTCGTCGGGTGAGGATGACGATTTCGCTTGACCGACCGATTCGGTCCGATATACATTCCGCGAGTGGACTGAAACTGAGACTCAGTATCACTTTGCTTCGAGAAGATGCCCGCCGGGTGGTGCAAGCACCCGGCGGGCTGGATGAGCGCGCAGGGTCCGCTACGCGGACCCCTCACACGGAGCACGCATGACGGCGCCCGCCCGGTTCGAGTGTAGGCGAGGGCCGTCGTGACGCGCAATGGGAGTCGTCATGACGCGTATCGCGCCGCCGCCTTGCCTGGCAGGTGTCGTCCTGACCCTGCTCTTGCTCTCCGCCGTTCCGGCGGCCGCGCAGGCCGATCCCGGCGCGGTGGCCGCCGTTGATCCGGGGCCGGTCGATCGCGCGGCGTCCGAGCAGGGCGCCACGCGCTGGCCCGGCTTTCGGGGAGGCCGGGACACCAACGTCAGCGGGGCCGCCCGACTGCCGTTGAGCTGGTCCGACGACAGCGTCGAGTGGCGGGTGACGACGCCCGGGTTCGGTCAGTCCAGCCCCGTGATCTGGGACGACACGGTGTTCCTGACCTCCCTCGAAGGCGCGATGAAGGAGACCCTCTTCGTCACCGCCATCAGCCTCGAAGAAGGCGTCGAGCGCTGGCGGCGGAAGTTCGATGCGGCAGAGGCGTTCGAGTGGAACGACTACGTGTCGAAGGGCGCGCCGACGCCGGCGGTCGACGGCGAGCGGCTCTATGCCTTCTTCGACAGCGGCGACCTGCTGGCCCTCGACCACGGCGGCGAGACCGTCTGGCATCGCAGGCTGGGCGCCGAGTACGGGACGGTGGGCGGCAACCACGGCGTCGGGAACTCCGTCCTGCTGACCGGCGACGCCGTGGTCGTGCTGCTGGCCCGCCGCACCTATTCGTACCTGCCGGCGGTCGACCCGGCCACGGGTGAGACCCGGTGGAAGACGGACCGGGAACCGGGCGTCGCCTGGAGCACGCCGGTGCTCGCGCCCGGCGGCGGGGAAATCGTCGTCAGCGCATCCGGGCGCGTAGAGGGGTTCGACGCCGGCACCGGACAGCGGCTCTGGTTCTTCGAGGACCTGCGGGGCAACCACGTGCCCTCGCCCACGATCACGGAGGACCTCGTCATCGTCGGCGGCATGGCCGTCGAGGCGAACCTGGCCCTGCGGTGGGGCCGCGCCGGCGCACTGGGCCGCGGCGACGTCGCCTGGACGGCCGGCTCCGGGTCCAACTTCGCCTCGCCCTTCGCCTACCGCGACTGCGTCTACTGGGTGAACCCGGCCGGCGCCGCCCGTTGTCTCGCCCCGGAGTCGGGGGCGGTGCGATGGACGCACCGGTTGCCCGCGTCGACGTGGGCGACGCCGCTCGGCCACGACGGCCACGTCTACTTCTTCACCCAGGACGGCGTCACCCAGGTGCTGCGCGCCTCCGCGGATGCCCCGCAGGTAGTCGCTACGAACCCTCTGTCGGTCGACGCGCCGGTCACCGGGTTCGCCGCGGTGGACGACGCCATCGTCATCCGCGCGGGAACCGAGGTGATACGTGTCGGCCGAGCGGTGGAATGACGCCGGCGGTACCGCTGTTCGGATGCCGTTGAAAGGAGCACCGCAGAGAACCACGTTTCAACGTTTGGAGAGGGGCGTCCCCGCATCTGGCCTGGAAACCGCGCGAGGACGCCCGAGCGAGCACCGGCGCCGCATGGTGCGCCGCCGGACACCCACAGGGAGTATAGGGGCAATGCGACCCGCCTACCGAATCCGGCGTACCCACGTCCCCACCATCATCAAGGTCGGGGCGCTCTTTTCCGCGGCGCTGGCCCTGGTCCTGTCGGGCCCGGCCACCGCCGGGGCGCAACAGGACGAAGCCGCCGCAGCGGCGGGCGTGCGGACGCCGGCCGAACCGCCGTCGGACGGCGCGCCACCGGCCGACGAACCGTTCACCTTCCTCGATTCGGTGGCCGTCTCGGCGACGCTCCGGCCGGCCCCGGTGAAGGACACGCCGGGCATGGTGTCGGTGATCGACAGCGAGACCATTCAGGAACGCCTCGTCGAGAACTTCGCCGACCTCGTCAAGTACGAGCCGGGCGTCTACGTCGAGAACAACGTGGGCCGTCTGGGGCTCAACGGCTTCAACATCCGCGGCATCGGCGGCAACCGGGTGATGACCCAGGTCGATGGCGTGCAGACCTCGGAGCAGTTCGACTTCGGTCCGTTCAACATCCACCAGGTGGGACTCGACGTCGACGCCCTGAAGTCGGTCGAGATCGTGCGAAGCGCCAACTCGGCGCTGTACGGCAGCGACGCCCTCGGCGGCGTCGTATCGCTCTTCACCAAGGACCCGGACGACTACCTGCGCGATCGGAGATACCACCTGGGCGCCAAGACGACCTGGGACAGCCGCTCCGACGCGCTCAGCGGCAACCTCTCGCTGGCCGCCGGCGGCGGGCGGGTCCAGGCCTCTCTCTTCTCGAGCGTCCACCGCGGCAACGAAATTGGCAACAAGGGCGCGGTGGAGACGGCCGACGCCGCCCGCACCGCCCCGAATCCGCAGGATGTCCGGAGCACGCAGCTACTCGCCAAGCTCGTCTTCACACCGTCGCCCGACAACAAGCTGCGGACGACCGCGGAGGTCTACGGCACGCGCATCGAAACCGATTGGTTCTCGGACAGGGTCTGGTGGACTTCGGCGCCTTCCAGTTCCAGAACACCGATTCCGACGCCGTCGACACGCAGGATCGCACGCGCCTGTCGTTCGAGCAGACGCTCGTCGACCGCGGCCTCGATCAGTTCTCGTGGCGTGTGTACGGCCAGTTCAACGACACGTCGCAGGTCATCGACCGCGAGCGGACGACCTTCGGCTTCGGCCCGCCGCTCCCATCGCTGCGGCACGGCACGCTCGACTACGAGCAGGCCGGCTACGGCGGATCGGCGCAGGTCCGGCAATGGCTGGGCGACCCGGCCCGCGGAGTGATGGTCACGGCCGGCGCCGGCTACCGGCACGACTACTTCGACATCCTGCGCGACCGGACCGAAACGCACGCGATCACCGGCGCGCCGGTGCGCACGAGCCTGATCTTCCCGACGAAGTACTTTCCGGAGAGCACCGTCACCGAAGCCGGCGTCCATCTGCAGGCCGAACTGCAGTTCGGCCGTTTCAGCTTCGTGCCCGGGGTGCGCTACGACCACTTCGCGCTCGACGCCAACCAGCTCGATCCGGTCTTCATCGCGAGCCTCGCCCCCGAGGCGGCCGACTTCTCGGACGCGGCGGTGTCGCCGAAGATCGGCGCGGCGGCGCGGGTGACGGACGCGTTGACCCTGCATGCGCAGTACTCCGGCGGGTTCCGGGCGCCGCCCTACAGCGCCGTCAACACCGGGTTCACCAACCCCCGCGGCGGCTACACGACGCTGCCGAATGCCGATTTGCGGGCCGAGACGAGCCGGAACCTCGAGGTCGGGGCGCGCGCCGCGTTCGCCCGGGCAAGCCTTGGGGTCACGGTGTTCTCGAACCGCTACGACGATTTCATCGCGAGCACCAGCCTCGGCTTCAACCCGCGGACGCAACTGCTCGAGTTCCAGAGCCAGAACCTGGAAGAGGCGCGCATCGAAGGCGTCGAGCTGCGGGGCGAAGGGTATCTGAGCGACAGCCTGATGCTGCGCTGGAGCTACGCCCGCATCGACGGTGTCGAGATCTTCGAGGACGCCGCGGCCCCGCCGCTCGCGGAAGAGACGCCGCTCGGCGAGATCGCCCCGAACGAAGGGGTGGTCGGCCTGCGCTACGTCCATCCCTCCGGCCGCTGGGGCAGTGAGCTGTCCGTCCGCCTGGTGGAGTCCTACCGGCACGGCGACGCGGATCAGTACGCTCCGGAGGCCTACCAAGTGGTCGACGCGGTCGGCTTCGTCTCGCTCGCGCAGTCCGTGAAGTTCCGCCTCGGCCTGCTCAACCTGACGGACAGCAAGTACTTCGAATGGTGGAACGTGCGGGGTCGTGAGGCGGACGACCCGGTAATCGATCGGTACTCGAGCCCGGGGATCAGCGTCATCGGATCGCTCGGGTACGACTGGTAGCAGAGGACGGATCCACCGGCCGGCGGCCCGCCGCGGACGCGCCCCCGGCCGCCGCCCGGCGCGATTCTTCCGGAACGGAGTTGGACATGCATCACGGCAGCGAATCGGAAACGTTGGCCAAGGCGGCGGAGCAGGCCGTGTACCAGTGCGGGCACGGCCTGCTCCACCTGCGTGTGAATCGCGTGACGTTGACGCTCAAGCCGGAAGAGTTCAGCCGGCTCGCGGCTCTCGTCTGCGAAGCGCACATCCGTCTCGGCGCCCGCGAGGCCTTGCGCACGTGCGCGGCGCACTGAAGGCCGGACCCCACGAAGCCCCTGGAGGACCATCATGTTGAAACCTGGAGCTCGAACTCTACTACCGCTTGCGTTGGTGTCCGCCCTCCTGACGCCGGGGGGCGCCGGGGCCCAGGGAATCCTGCTGCTCGCTCACGGCGGCGGCGACGACTGGAACCGGGAAGTCCTCGCCCTGGCGGATCGAGTCGAGTCGAGCCGGCCGGTCGAGGTGGCGTTCGGCATGGCGGACAAGCGCGCGATTCAGGACGCCGTGGACCGCCTGACGGAACGGGGCGTATCGGGAATCGTCGCGGTGCCGCTCTTTGTCTCGTCGCACAGCAGCGTCATGCGCGCCACCGAGTATCTGCTGGGAAGCCGCGAAGAGGCGCCGCCGCAACTGCAGGGCTTCGCCCGCATGGGCGCCCGCCGCGATGCCGGCCGTGTCGATGCCGACCCCGGCTTCGACCGGACCACGCCCGTCGAAACGACGGTGCCGGTCGCGGTGACGACGGCGCTGGACAGCCACGCGCTGGTCGCCGAGATTCTGACGTCGCGGGCGGCGGACCTCAGCCGGACGCCGGAAGACGAGGTCGTCGTGCTGGTGGCGCACGGCCCCAGTTCGGCGGAGGACAACGACCGCTGGCTCGCCAACATGGACGTCCTGGCCGAGCGCATGGGGATGCGCACGAACTTCAGCCGCATCGAGTGCCTCACGGTTCGCGACGATGCGCCCGATGCGATTCGGTCGCAGGCGACGGCGGCGCTGCGCGCCCGGGTCGAAAGCGCGGTTCAGGAAGGAAAGTCCGTGCTGGTCGTACCGCTGCTCCTCTCCTACGGCGGCATCGAGGCCGGCATCCGCCGCCGGCTCGAAGGACTCCCGTATCGGATGGCCGGGCAGGCCCTGTTGCCGGACGACCGTCTGTCCGAGTGGGTTCTGATGCAGGCGGCGGGAAACTGAGACGCGGCCGCCGGGAGCACCCGGGCGGGGTTCTCGGACGACGTCGTCGGAACCCGGCGCGCTGCCGCCGCCATTCCGCCCCGCGGACCGGCCTGTCGCGCCCGCCCCCCCCGGTCCGCCGTCGGAACCCGGCGCGCCGCCGCCGCCATTCCCCCGGGTACGCCGCGGGTGGTTCGCGGCCGTGTCCGGGCTTGCGCCGGCGCTGCCGCCGCCGCGGCCCGCCGTAGCCCGCGGTTCCCGCGGTCCCCGCCGTCCCCCGCCGTCGGGCCTTCGGAGCGAGTGTGATAGGTTCCGGCGATGCCTGTTCTCTCCATCCTCGAACGGCTCGGGCTGCACCGGCCCGAGCTGCGGGCCTGGGCGATGTACGACTGGGCCAACTCCGCGTTCATGGTCACCATCGTGACCGCGGTCTTTCCCATCTACTTCTCGTCGGTGGCGGCGGCCGACCTCGACCCGGCGACGGCCAGCTTCCGGTTCGCGGTCACGACGGCGGTCGCGCTGGCCTTCGTGGCGGTGCTGGCGCCGGTGCTGGGGGCCCTCGCGGACTTCGCGGGCATCAAGAAGAAGATGCTGGGGGCCTGCGTGGGGCTCGGGGTGGTCGCGACCGCCTGCATGTTCTTCATCCAGCGCGGGGACTGGGTGCTGGCCGCGCTGCTGTTCGCCTTCGCCAACATCGGGGTCACGTCGAGCCTCGTGTTCGCCGACTCGCTGCTGCCGCACGTCGCCCGCCCCGACGAGCTGGATCGGGTGTCGACGGCCGGCTACGCCCTGGGCTACCTGGGCGGCGGCCTCCTCCTGCTCGTCAACCTCGCCTGGATCCAGCGCCCCGAGCTGTTCGGGCTGAGCGGGGCGGCCCTCGCCAGCCGGCTGTCGTTCGTGAGCGTGGCGGTGTGGTGGGCGGGGTTCTCGATTCCCCTGTTCCGCAAGGTGTCCGAGCCGGCCCGGACCCTCGAGGCGGACGAGGGGGCGGGGGAGAGCGCCGTTCGGGCGTCGTTCGTCCGGCTGGGGGGGACGTTGCGCGAGCTGCGCGGGTACCGGCAGGCGTTCGTGATGCTGCTGGCGTTCCTCATCTACAACGACGGCATCGGCACCATCATCCGGATGGCGACCACCTTCGGCACGGAGATCGGCCTCGAGCAGGGGGACCTGATCGCCGCGGTGGTGCTGGTCCAGTTCGTCGGGGTGCCGTTCGCCTTCGTGTTCGGACAGCTCGCCGCGCGCATCGGGGCGAAGCGCGCCATCTTCCTGTCGCTGGCCGTCTACACCGTCATCAGCGGGCTCGCCTACGGCATGACGACGGCGGCGGAGTTCTACGTCCTCGCGCTGCTGGTGGGGATGGTGCAGGGCGGGAGTCAGGCCCTGAGCCGGTCGCTGTTCGCGAGCATGGTGCCCCGGCACAAGTCGGCCGAGTTCTTCGGCTTCTTCGGCGTGTTCGAGAAGTTCGCGGGCATCGCCGGCCCCAGCGTCTTCGCGGTCATGATTCTCGTGACCGGGTCCAGCCGCGGGGCGATTCTCTCGATCGTCACGTTCTTCGTCGTCGGCGGCTTCCTGCTGTCGCGGGTGGACGTCGAGGAGGGACGGCGCGCGGCGCGCCGGGCCGAAGCGGACCTGCGGGCGGCCGGGGACATGTAGTGCGGTGCCGCAAGAAAATATTAAGGGTCATCGGGGAACTCGCCTCGAACCACAAAGTCCCCGCCTATCCGAAAGTTATGACGTGACGAACCGCAAGTAGCCAAGGAGTCTGCGCCCAGAACGGTTTGGGTCCGATCTGATATTGCCGACGTTCGACTCGGTCTCCGGGTTGTTGGAGGGACGAGGAGGAAAACGACTCATGGACCCGAAGATGTCGTTGCTGGGTGTGCTGGGGGTTGTCTCGATCCTGCTTGTCGTCTGGGCAGCGAGGCGGGGGTGGATGCCCGGGACGACACTTGCCGAGTCCGTTTTCGTGGTTGCGTGCTGCACGTTCGCGGTCTGGATCGCCACCGGGAACGGGTGGCTGGCGCTCTTCGTTGCCGTTGTCGGGGGGGCTGGGCGGGCGCTCCGGCTGGTCACGCAGGACCGGACTCCGTTTCGGCGGGACCCGGCTTGACCCCTTCCTCGTCGAACACCTGGCGGGCCAGCCGGAACGCCTCCACCCCGGCCGGTATGCCGCAGTACACCGCGACCTGCAGCAGGGTGTCTCGAATCTCCTCCACCGTGCACCCGTTGCGCAGGGCGCCCCGGACGTGGGTCCTGAACTCGCCGCTGCGATTGAGCGCGGCGATCATGCCGAGATTGATCAGGCTCCGCCGGCGGTCGTCGAGCGTGCTTCTGGTCCAGACCCGGCCCCAGCAGTACTCCGTCACGAGCTGCTGAAACTCGGCGTTGAAGGCGTCGAGCCCGTCGAGCGCCCGATCGACGTACTCGTCGCCGAGGACCCGCCGCCGGGCCTTCAGACCGCCGTCATCGAGTGGTGTGGGCATCGTGGGCGTCTCGTCTGACATCGGACGCGAGTGTACCATTCGGGTCCAGCCGGCGGTGACCGAGTCCCGCGTCGAGTCCGGGCCTTTTTGCCCGCCTCGAGGGTGCCGAAGTCGGCCTCGCCCAGCCGGCGGTGACGGAGTCCCGCGTCGAGTCCGGGGCCTCCCGACGCGGGCCGCGGATGCGGAGGTTGCCGATGGATTTCACGTTGACGGAAGAGCAGCAGGCCCTGCAGGCGGCGGCGCGGGCCTTCGCGCGCGGCGAGATGACCGCGGTCGCCGAGGAGACCGAGCGCGAGGCGGCGCCGCTGTCCCGGACCTGGGTGAAGCGCTACGCCGAGATGGGGTTCCTCGGGGTGAACGTCTCCCCGGTCCACGGCGGGCTGGGCCTCGGGAATGTCGAGGCGTTCCTGGTCCTTGAGGAGTTCGCCAAGGTCTCGTCGGCGGTGGCGTTCCCCATCTTCGAATCCGTCGCCGGTCCGGTCCGCGCGATCGAGCACTTCGCCGACGAGGCGCTGGCGCGCAGGGTGGTTCCGGCGGTCTGCCGCGGCGAGGTCATCGTGGCGGTGGCGATGTCGGAACCGGATGCGGGAACCGCCCTCACCGACCTGCGCACGCGGGCCGAGGTCCGCGGGGGCCGCGTCGTGATCAACGGCGCCAAGCGCTGGTGCTCCGGCGGCGGGCATTCGGACGCGTATCTGGTCTATTGCCGGATGTCGGATGCGCCGGGCGCCAAGGGCATCGGGGCGGTCTACGTCGAGAAGGGGACGCCGGGGCTGACGTTCGGTGAGCAGGAACGGCTGATGGGGTTCCGCGGCATTCCGGAGTCGGATCTCTATTTCGACGACGTCTCGGTGCCGCTGGATCAGCTCGTGGTGCCGGCCGGCGGGTTCCCGAAGCTGATGCGGGCGTTCGATCTCGAGCGGTGCGGAAACGCGGCGATGGCCCTGGGACAGGCGTCCGGGGCGTTGGAGGACGCGCTCGTCTGGGTGCAGGACCGCCGGCAGTTCGGCAAGCCCATCGTCGAGTTCCAGGCGGTGCAACTGAAGCTGGCGGAGATGGCGATGCGCGTCGAGGCGTCCCGGCTGCTCATTCACCGGGCGGCCCGGAACGCCGACGGCGGGCTGCCGTCGATACTCGACTCCAGCATCGCCAAGTGCTTCGCCAACGAGGCGGCGCGGGAGGTGACCGGTGCCGCGGTGCAGTTGATGGGAGGCTACGGCTACTCCCGCGAGTACCCGATGGAGCGGCGCATGCGCGATGCCTGGGGATGGGGCATCGCCGGCGGCACCATCGACATCCAGAAGGTGAACATCGCTTCGGCCCTCGCCGGCCGGCGCTTCGATCAGCGGCGCTGACCGCCGCCGGGCGGGGGCGGGACCGGCGCCTGGGATTCCTCGGGGGCGGTTCCAGCGGCGCTGCACCGTTTTCGCGGGGCGGTCTGGTGCGAAGAGAGAGCTCCGGATTCACGGGTCCTGGTGGAAACCGCCGGAACGGCCCCGCTCGGCCGGCCCGTCGAGGACCGTCATGCACCGGTGGTGGGCAATGTTCCCGGGCGCCGTCGCCAGACCGAGGATGAACGGCGCCGGCCGGCGCGGATCCGCGCTCGGCCGCGTCCCGTCAGCACGGAAACCGATCGAGCACGGCGCTCATGTCCCCGCGGAGCGCGGTGCGGGCGGTGTTCATGACCATGGCGAGCAGCGAGTAGTAGCCGAGCAGGCCGACGACGTCGATGACGCCTGCCTCGCCGATGTGGGCGAGGGCGTCCGCGTAGGCGGCGTCGCTCACGCTCTGGTTGCGCAGCAGCTCCAGGCAGAAATCGTGCAGGGCGCTCTCGTCATCGGCCATGCCGGCGGGGCGCCGGCCCTCGGCGATGGCGTCGATGACGGCGGCAGGCAGGCCGGCGGCGCCGGCGTCCGCGGCGTGGATGTTCCATTCGAACTGCTGGCACCAGCGGCGGGCGGCGATCAGGATGACCATTTCGCGGAGACGCGGGGGCACCGCGCTGCGATGGCGCAGGTACGCGCCGACCTGCTGAACACGCCGCAGCAGCTCGGGGCTGCGCAGGAGGGGAACGAACGGACCCTCGAGCCGGGCGCCGGCGCGGGTCCGCTCGAAGTCGGCGATCGCGTCGCGCTGCTCGGACGTCATCGCGGCGTCGGGTATCGGGGGCAGGCGGTCGGGACGAGTCAAGTGCCGCTCCTTTCCGTCGGCGGCCGGCGCGCCCGCGATGCCCGGCCGGGTCTGCTGGTCGTCGCGGGGCGTCATTCTATCCGTCGAACGCGGCGCATTTCTCCTGCGATTTCCAGAGAAGAGGCGTCCCCGCCTGTACACCCGCACGCCAGGGTGCACGTCAGATTCGTGAAATGACCGCCCCCGGGCACTGTCAGTCGGCGATTTCCACGCCGTCCCCGGTATCGAGGTCCTCCCGAACGGGCTCTTCTTGATGCCCACTGGACTGATCGGCTCCGGATCTACGCGCGCCGCTCGGCATCGAGGCCCTCCCGAACGGGCTCTTCCTGGGTTTAAGAACAGGTTGACTGGGGTAGATCCACCCGCTATCGTGGGCATCGTGTTCCGCAAGACTCGCATTGACCGACCCTCTCACCGGTTTGGGCACGTTTGTAGTGCCACTCGAGTATTTCTGTCGGCGTAAGCTGCTTGTTTGCAGTATTTTATATTTACGGCTGGTAAACTTGGGTTAGCGCCTGGGATTCCTCGGGGGGCGGCGCCGGCGGCGGCGCTTTACTTTCTTGACGTGCACCCCGCACTCCACCGGCAGGAGCATCCCACGCTGACTGCGCGTGACGGCCCGCCATACAGGGCCTAATCGTGCCCAAAATCGTTCTACGGGGAGCATCCCACGCTGACTGCGCGTGACGGCCCGCCCCCGATTCGAGGGGTCGCCACCGTCTTGCCGACCGGCCGGCGCCGCGTGAGACCCACGATTCCGCAAATCCGGAGCCCCAGGGCCCGCCGCGATTCCGCCAGCGCACGGCGGTGGCGTGGTTCTGCTCCATGGGCGGTTGACGCTCCGTACCCCGGTTTGACACACTCTCATTGCCCCGCCGGCCGTCCGTGACCGAGCCCCCGCGTCGAATGCGGCGGGCCTCGGGCTGCGTGCGGGCGGGAGTTGGGGCATCACCGGCCCGCAACGACGCGCCGCCCCGCGGCGGCAGGTCGCGGGTTGACCCGGCACGGGCGCGCACGTTCGCGTGCGTCCGCCGCCCGCCGGCGTGGACAGGGGAGCGACGAGCCGCATGGGGTATCGGGAGCTGTTCGACCTGCGGGGCCGGGTCGCCGTGGTGACCGGATCTTCCCGGGGAATCGGACGGGCCATCGCGGAGACGCTGGCGGAAGCGGGCGCCCGGGTGGTCGTCTCGAGCCGCCGGCTCGAGAGCTGCCAGCCGGTGGCCGACGCCATCGACGCGGCCGGCGGCGAGGCGGTGGCGATTCCGTGCGACATGTCCCGCCTCGACGAGGTGCGGAAGCTGGTCGAGGCGGCGCTCGACCACTGGGGCCGCATCGACGTGCTGGTCTGCAACGCGGCCGTGAACCCGCACTTCGGTCCGATGGCGGACGTGAACGAGTCGGCCTACGACAAGATCATGGCCACCAACGTGAAGCACAACCTGTGGCTGTGCAACCTCGTGCTGCCCCAGATGGCCGCCCGCCGGGACGGGGCGGTGATCATCGTGTCGAGCATCGGCGGGCTCAAAGGGCACGACACCCTCGGCATCTACGCCATCTCGAAGGCGGCCGACCACCAGTTGGCCCGCAACCTCGCGGTCGAATGGGGGCGCAGCAACATTCGGGTGAACTGCATCGCGCCGGGGCTGGTGCGGACCGGCTTCGCCCGGATGCTGTGGGATGATCCCGACCGGTTGCGCGAGGCGGTCGCCACCTATCCCCTGGGCCGTATCGGCGAGCCGGAGGACGTGGCCGGCGCGGCGCTGTTGCTGGCCGCGCCGGCGGGCCGTTTCATCACCGGTCAGGTGCTGGTCGTCGATGGCGGCGCCACCATCTCTTCCACCCGTTACCCTTGAGCGGCGAGCCCGCCGTCTCTCCCGTCCCGCGCGGAGCGAATGCCATGAACCTCCAGATGTTCCTGATCCTGCACCTCGTTTCCGTCCTGTTGCTGTCCGGCGTGACGTTCGCCGCGTTCGCGGCGCCCCATCCCGACAACCGTCGGCGCCTGTTGATGGCCTCCGGCTCGCTCAGCCTGCTGGTCTTCCTGAGCGGCTTCGGGGTCATGGGGATGATGGGGCTCGGGTTCCCCGGCTGGGCCCTCGTCAAGGTCGTCTGCTGGCTGGTGCTGTCCGGTCTGACCGGGATGGCGTTCCGGATGACGGACCGGATACCGGCTCTGCAGGCGGTGGCGGTGGTGGCCATCATCATCGCCGTGGCGATGGTCACCTACCGCCCCTTCTGACGCGGGACCGACGAGTCTGCGCGGAGAACGGCGCGGATTCGGAGGGTTGGCCGGGCGGCGATCGAAGAGGGGTCTTCTTGGTGCGGAAGGGGGGACTTGAACCCCCATGGGACTAGGTCCCACAGGCTCCTGAGGCCTGCGCGTCTGCCAATTCCGCCACTTCCGCAGTTGGGGGGAACCGCCTCGCAGAGCCCCCAGTATACCCAAGACTCCCACGCCGGCGCCAGTTCCCGCGTCACGTATACTCGTGGAGATCAGCCCGGCGCCCCCGCCGGCAAGGAGGGGATTCAGGGTCCGCGCAGCTGATCCGTGCGAAGGGCGTGCGGCACGACGACGCATCAAGGAGGCAACTGTGGGGGTCAAGCGGGGTGTCCGGTTCATCGTCGTCTTTCTGTTGCTGGCGATCTGCGCATCGATGGCCGGCGTCGCCGTCCTGTACTTCATGGTGTCGCGCGCCCCGTCGGTCGCCTCCAACTCGGTGCTCCTGCTGCCGGTCCCCGGCGGCCTGACCGAGCACCGTCAGAATCCCCTGCTGACCTCGTTCGTCGGCGGGGGCGCGACGGTGCGATCGGTCGTCGACAGCCTGCGCAAGGCGAAGGTGGACAGCCGCATCAGCGGGGTGATTCTGCAGCCGCGGGGCCCGCAGTTCCTCTGGGGCAAGGCGCAGGAGATCCGGGACGCGGTGCTCGACTACCGCGGGTCCGGCAAGCCGATCGCGGCGTTTATCGAGTACGGCGGCACGCAGGAATACTACGTGGCGTCGGCGGCGGACAAGGTCTATCTGATGCCCGGCAGTTCCCTGGACATCGTGGGGTTGGCGCAGTACGAGCAGTTCTTCCGCGCCGCGCTGGACAAGGTTGGCGCGTATCCCGACCTGGTGGCGGCCGGCGACTACAAGACGGCCGCCAATACCTACACCGAAACCACCATGACCCCGGCCCATCGGGAGATGGCCGAGTCGCTCAACCGGGATCTCTACCAGCAGTTGATCGCGGGCATCGCGGAGGCGCGGGGGCTGACGAGCGACGAGGTGCGCCGGCTCGTGGATCAGGGGCCGTTCCTGCCTGAGGATGCGCTGGCCGCGGGGCTGGTCGACGGGCTGGCGTACGCCGACGAGTTGAGGGAGCGGGAGCCGTTCGCCGGGGTCGACTGGCGGGAGATTGCCGACGGCGACTACCGGCAGGTCGGCCTGCAGGCGGTGGGGTTGAACCAGGGAGAGCGCATTGCCCTGATCTACGCCGTGGGGGCCATCAACTCGGGGTCGAGCGGCGTCGACCTCATGGGCGGGCAGGTCCTGGGCTCCGACACCCTCGTGAGCGCCATTCGCACCGCCCGGGACGACGACTCGGTGCGCGCGATCGTGCTGCGCATCGACAGCCCCGGCGGGTCGGCCATCGCGTCCGACGTCATCTGGCGCGAGGTCGGGCTGGCGCGGGAGAGCGGCAAGCCGGTCATCGCCTCGATGTCCGACCTGGGAGCGTCCGGCGGGTACTACATCGCCATGAGCGCCGACGCGATCGTCGCGCATCCGGGCACGCTGACCGGCTCCATCGGGGTCGTGGCCGGCAAGTTCGCCACCGGAGGCGCCTACGAGAAGCTCGGGGTGGCGATGGAGCCGGTCAGCGAGGGCCGATTCGCCGAGATCTACTCGCCCGTGACCCGGTTCTCGGACGCCGAGCGGGCCAAGGTGCAGGAGCATGTGGACGCCATCTACGAGCGGTTCCTCGCGAAGGCGGCCGAAGGGCGCGGGACCACCCGGGACGCCGTTCACACGGTGGCGCAGGGACGCGTCTGGACCGGCCGCCAGGCGCGGGAGCACGGTCTGATCGACGAGCTCGGCGGTCTGGGCCGGGCCATCGCGCTGGCCAAGGAGAAGGCCGGCCTGGACCCGGACGACGAAGTCCAGCTCGTGATCTATCCGCGCGCGAAGAGCTGGTTCGAACTGCTCGACGAGGGGTTCCCGATGGCGCGGGCTCTCGCGGCGCTGGCGGGGCTGGCGTCTCCGGAGGCCGCGTTGGTGGGAAGGGTGGCCGCGCCGGCGCGGCTGTTCCGTCCCGGCGAGCCGCTGGCGATCATGCCGGGTGCGCTCGTGCCCTGAGCGGGGCGCCGATTCCCCGGCCGGGAGTCTGCGCCGCAGAACGGTGCCGACTCCCGGCCGGGTTGGTCGGGCGTGCCCGGGCGGCGCCGGCCGGGCTAAGCGGTGGCCTGTGCGAAGGCGCCCAGGTCGATGTCGATGGGGATGCGGGTCTTGGCGTTCTGCATGTACGCGGCGAAGAACTGGTTCTGGCGCTCCAGGACCATCTCGCTGCGCAACCGCTCGCGGTTGGCCCGGAGATCGGCCGGGTCGGCGTCCTGACGTTCGAGGACGTGAACGATCATGGCCGAGTTGCCGGTCAGGATCGGGTCGCTGGTCTCGCCCGGGTCCATGGAGAAGGCCACTTCTTCGACCTGGGCGTTCACGCCGACACCGGGAAGCACGGCGCCGCGGGCAATCAGGCCGCTCTCTTGCACCACGAGGTCCTCGGCTTCGGCCGCCGCGCTGAAATCGTCGGCGTCCTGCAGGAGCGCGGCCACCGCATCGGCGCGTTCCTGGGCCATGACGAACGCCTTGCGCCGGATGACGTCGTCCCGGACCCGCGGCTCGACCTCTTCCAGCGGCGGCACGTACGGAGCCTGGATGCCGGTGACGGTCACGAACGCCGGCCCCGTCGGCGTCCGAATTGGACCGGCCACCTCGCCTTCCTCCAACTGGAAGGCCTGCGCGGTCACTTCGGACGAGAAACCCAGTCCGAGAATCGGCTCTCCGAGCGCGGCAAAGCCGCTCTCCTGCGCCTCGAGACCCCGCCGCGCCGCGGCCGCCGCGAGGTCGCCGGCGCCGGTGATCTCCGCGGCCATGGCCTCGGCGAGCGCGCCGGCCCGCGCATCGGCGCTCTCCTGCTGAAGCAGATCGACGATGCCGGCCCGGACCTCCTCGAGGGTCTGGGTCGTGCCGCCGGTCTTCTCGGTCGCCTTGATGACGTGCACGCCGAACATGCTCGTGACCGGATCGCTGACCTCGTCCTGCTCGAGTGCGAACGCGGCGCCTTCGAACTCGGGCACCATCTGCCCGCGGGCGATCGGTCCGAGGTCGCCGCCGGCCTCCCGGGTGCCCTCGTCTTCGGAGTGCCGCCTCGCCAGCTCCGCGAAATCGGCGCCGTTCCGCGCCTCCGCCACGATCGATTCCGCCTGCGCCTGCACGTCCGCCAACTCCCGGTCCTGTGTCCGGAGCAGGACGTGGCTGACGCGGAGGCTGACCTCTTCCGTGTAGCGATCCAGGTTGTTGTCGTAGTAGGACTGGATCTCGGCGTCACTCGGGGTGAACGACGCCTTCAGGGCGGGCACGTCGATGAGCACGAAGCGGAGCCGGCGCTTCTCGGGCACGAGGTAGTCGTTGGCGTTCTGCTCGAACAGGGCCGCCACGTCGTCGTCCGTCGCTTCGAGGTCCCCGCGGAAGTCGTCGGCCCGGAACGCGAGCGCGCCGAGGCGGACCCGCTCGTTGCGGCGGACGTGCTCCTGCTCGACGTCCACGTCGCTGACCGTTATCCAGTCGGTGACCGCCGCCTGCAGCCGCTGGAGCATCAACGACCGCCGCACATTCTCCTCGAACTCGGCCGGCGTCATCGGCGGCTGCTGCATCCGCAGCATCTGGAGATAGGCGGCCTCGCCGATGAACTGTCCGTTCTGCTGGAACGCGGGGAGCGACACGATGGTCTCCCGCACCTCGGCGTCGCTGACCGTCACGCCGAGGCGCGTGGCTTCCTGGAGCGCCGCGTACTCGTCGATGACCTGCTGCAGCAACTGGCGGTCGATGCCCATGGAGCGCAGGATCTCGGACGTGATCTCCCCGCCGGACTGGACCTGGTAGCTCTGCAGTTGGCGTCGGTACAAGGTCTGGAATTCGCCGACGGTGATCTCCTGGTCGCCGACCTGGGCCAGGACGTCGGTCACCGCGCCGGTGGTGGGGGGAGGCTGCTGGAGCAGCGGGAACCCGAGGACCAACAGGGCGAAACCCGCAAGGGCGAGGGTCCACTTCAGCCACGCTTTGTGGCGTCGCATACGATCCAGCATGGTCATCGTGTCGTCAGCTCCCTGATGCCGCGTTCATCTCCGTTCCGGCGGTCCGTGATATCCCGGCGGTCCGACGCCGCCGGTGCGGGCGCCGGGTCACGGGACACGCGTCGGTCACCGGCTATATACAGACCGGTACATTTTATGACACGATGCAGGTCGCATCACCGAGCCGCATCATCAAGCCGGTAACCCGGTAGCGCCTCATGCACTACCGGTTGGGGTGGGGGTCGGTACGGACCGCAGGATGTGCTATGGTGCCCCAATCCGGCGGGTCATGGAGAAGTGTTTCCCATATCGGAGGAATCCATGTCGCCTTGCTGGGGGGGACACGACCGCGTCGGATTTTCCCCGGACGGTCGACCGGATCGGCAACCCGCGCCGGTATTGCCCTGGGCGGACCCGGCCGCGCCCCTCGAGTCCATCCGGTCCGTTCCTCCGGGGCGCCCGCCAGGGCCCTGCCTGGATCCTCCACGAGCCTTCGGCACGCCGCCGGCGCGTCCTTCGGCCGCCGAGCCTGACCCTTACCGCCGCTCCCGCGACGCCGTTCGATGCCGTCTACCGGCCCGACCCGCTTCGGCCGGCAGGACGCGGATCGGGCGGGTGAGAGGGCCGCGGCGGCTTCGTGGAAAACTCCGGCAAGTCATCAAGGTATACGGTTATTGGTGCTTGGAACCGAAACAACCCTCGGTGGCTTTGTGCCGGTCGGCGCCCGGGGCGGGGGAGGAGGCGCCCGGCCCTGCGGCGGGGCCTTCGCCGCGGCCCCCGGATGATGGTCCGCCGCTACTTCCGGAGGAATGTCACTCTTGAGTGTCCGCTCACTGTTTGCGTTGTTCTCCAGTGATCTCGCCATCGATCTCGGCACCGCCAACACGTGTGTCTACGCGCGGGGCAAGGGGGTGGTGCTGAACGAACCGTCGATCGTGGCCATCAACAAGGTCACCGGCCGTACCGAGGCGGTGGGACGGGAGGCGAAGGAGATGCTGGGGCGCACGCCCGGCAACATCGTCGCCATCCGGCCGATGAGGGACGGGGTCATCGCCGATTTCGAGATCGCCGAGAAGATGTTGACCTACTTCATCAAGAAGGCCCACAACCGGACCGTGTGGGTGCGTCCCCGGATCGTGATCGGTGTGCCCTCCGAGATCACGCAGGTCGAGAAACGGGCGGTCAAGGACAGCGCCTACCGCGCCAAGGCCAGCGAGGTGTATCTCGTCGAGGAGGCGATGGCCGCCGCCATCGGCGCGGGGATGCCGGTCACGGAGCCGGCGGCCAACATGATCGTCGACATCGGCGGCGGCACCACCGACATCGCGGTGATATCGCTGGCGGGCATCGTCTACAGCAAGGCGGTGCGGGTCGCCGGCAACGAGATGGACGAGGCGATCATTCAGTACATCAAGAAGACCTACAACCTGCTGATCGGGGAACGTACGTCGGAGGGCATCAAGATCAGGATGGGGTCCGCGTCCGGGCTCGACGGCCGCATCACGATGGAGATCAAGGGACGGCATCTCGTCGAGGGCGTGCCGAAGACGATTACCATCACCGACGAGGAAATACGCGAGGCGCTGGCGGACACGGTTCGCGTGATCGTCGATGCCGTGCGGGTCGCCCTCGAGAAGACGCCGCCCGAGCTGTCCGCCGACATCGTCGATCGGGGCATCGTGCTGACGGGCGGCGGAGCCCTGCTGAAGAACCTGGACAAGCGGCTGCGGGAGGAAACCGGCCTCCCCCTGGCCATGGCCGAGGACCCGCTGGCATCGGTCGTGTTGGGCGTGGGCCGGATGTTGTCGGACTTCGGACTGTTGCGGAAGATCTCCATTGATTGACCTCACGCGTCGCACCGGCGTTTCGCTGCTCGTGGCGGTCGTCTGCCACATCGTGCTGTTGTCGAGCCAGGCGAATACCGCCTCGGGGGGGCCGGTGTTCCAGACCCTCGCTTTCGGCGCGTTCGCGGAGGTGCAGCGCGCGGTGAGCGGTACGGCGGCGGCCGCCGGCGGGTTGTGGAACGCCTATGTCGGGTTGCAGGCGGTTCGGGCCGAGAACGAGTCCCTGCGCCGCGAGCTCGACGCGTTGAGGCTGCAGTGGCAGATGGACCGGGTCGGGGCGCGACGGGTCCGCGGTCTCGAAGCGTTGCTCGGCCTGCGGCGCAGGGCCGGTCTGGCGACGATCGGCGCCCGGATCATCGCCGGCGACGCCACGCCCTATTTCCGAACCGTGACGATAGACCGGGGGCGGCGCGACGGTGTCCGGCGGGACTCGGCGGTTCTGTCCGCGGCCGGCGTGGTGGGGCGCATCGTCGGTGAGCCCGGCTCCCGGGCGGCGCGGGTCCAGCTTCTGATCGACGGGAACGCGGCGGCCGGGGCGATCATCGAGAGAACCCGCGTGGACGGAGTGGTGACGGGGACCGTGGATGACCAACTGCTCCAGATGATCTACGTGTCGAATCTCGAAGACGTCCAGCTCGGCGACACCGTCGTGACGTCCGGCGTGGACGGAATCTACCCCAAGGGGTTCGTCATCGGCGACGTGACGCTCGTCCGGCGCGGACCCGGGCCGTATCGGACCATTCAGGTGCGTCCCCGGATCAGGTTCGGCGACCTCGACGAGGTGCTGGTCACCTTGCCCGCGCCGCCGCCGCCGCCGGTGTTTCTCGCGGCGGGCGGTGGTGAGTGAGGGCCGCCTGGATAGGATTCGCGCTCGCGGCGGCATTGGCGGTTCAGACCACGCTGGTGCAGATGATTGGCGGCACCGGAGCTCCCGTCGACCTGGTGCTCATGGTGGTCATCGCCGTCGCCATTGCGAACGGGCCGCGGGCCGGGTTGTGGACCGGCACGGTCGGCGGGTTGCTGCAGGACGCCCTGTCCGGCGGCGTCGTCGGGATGGGCGGCCTGGCGAAGACGCTGGTCGGATACCTGGGTGGTCAGTTTGCGGCGCAGTTCATGGTGACGCGCCTGTGGCACAAGGGGCTGCTGTTCGTCGGGGGGTCGCTGTTGCACGCCGGACTCTTCGCGGGGGGCTACAACCTGTTGTTCGATGACCGCATGGTGATCACGCGCCGCGATCTGCTGGCGCAGGCGGCCGCCAACACCATCGTCGGTCTGGTGGTGGCGGTGGGGCTGCACACGATTCCGGACGAGGTCGAGCGGCAGCGGCTGCGGGGGCGGTGGCCGGGGGGCCGACACGCCGAATAGGCGCGATGAGCATGTCCAGCGATATCGCACGGGACGGACGGCAGGGGTTGCGCGACAGTCTTGTCCTGTTGCTGGCGGTGTGGCGGTGGGGCATCGCGCTGGTGTTCGTGGGGCTGGGTGTCGGATTCTGGCTGTTGCAGGTGGTCCAGTACGACAAGTACCGCCAGCTCGCCGACAACAACCACCAGCGAACTCTCGTCCTCAGCGCTCCGCGCGGCCCGGTCCTCGACCGTGACGGCCGGGTGCTGATCGAGAACCGCAGTTCCCTCAACATCACGCTGTCCCGCGAGCAGGCCGATGACCTCGAGGGCACCCTCGTCCTCCTGTCAGAGCTGTCCGGCGTGCCGTTGCCGGCGCTCCAGGCCACGCTGGAGCGCCATCGTCGAGACCCGCCCTTCCGGCCGGTGGTCCTGATTCGAGATGCGGGGCTCGACCAGGTGGCGGCGGTGGCCGCGCACGCCCGGGAGCTGCCGGGAATCTACGTTCAGCAGCTTCCGGTCCGGTTCTATCCGGCGGGAGAGGTGGCCGCGCACATCCTGGGGTACGTGGGGGAGGTCAGCGACGCCCAGTTGGCGACGCCGGAGTTCGAGGGCGTGCGCCCGGGCGCGGTCGTCGGCAAGTCCGGCATCGAACGGACCTACAATCGGTTGTTGATGGGCCTCGACGGCGTGCGGCGGGTCGTGGTCGACAGCATCGGCCGTGAGATCCGTAAGCTCGACGAGCAGCCGCCGCTCGAGGGCCGGCAGATCCAGCTCACCCTCGACTACGATCTGCAGGAGGCGGCCGAGGATGCGTTTCGCTCCGCGGGGTTCAACGGCTCGGCGGTGTTTCTCGATCCGCGGTCCGGTGCGATCCTGGCTCTGGTCAGCCGGCCGGCATACGACCCGAACGTTTTCGCCCGCGGCATCGACAGCGGGACGTGGGGGCGGCTCAATCGAGACCGGCACCGTCCGTTGAACCATCGGGCGCTGCAGGGGCGGTACTCGCCGGGGTCGACGTTCAAGGTGGTGATGGCGGTCGCGGCGTTGCAGGAAGGGGTGGTCACGCCGGACTTCCGGGTGGCGTGCGGCGGAGGACGGCGTGTCCACGGACGCTTCTTCCGGTGCCACTCGACGCATGGCTCGGTCGACATGCGCGAGGCCCTCGAGAAGTCGTGCAACTCCTATTTCTATGCGCTCGGCGAAAAAATGGAGATCGACCAGATCCACAAGTGGTCGACGGCCCTGGGTCTGGGAGAGCTCTCCGGCGTCGATCTGCCGCATGAAGTGAGAGGACTGATCCCCTCTACCGCCTGGAAGCGGGACCGGTTCGGCGAGCGGTGGTATCCCGGCGAGACCATCTCCGTCGCCATCGGACAGGGGGCGGTGTCGGTCACGCCGATCTCGCAGGCGGTCATGATGGCGACCGTCGCCAACGGCGGCACGCGGGTCACGCCGCACCTGCTCAAGGCGGTCAACGAGGGGGAGGGGTTCAAGCCCGTGGCCCGCCCCGTGCCGCGGTCGCGGACGGCCATCGACGGATCGACCCTGGACGTGGTCACCGAGGGGCTCTGGTTCGTCGTGAACCGGGCCGGAACCGGCAGACGCGGCCGCATCGTCGGGCATGACGTGTTCGGGAAGACCGGCACGGCCCAGGTCATTTCGCTGCAGGGCCGGGCCGCGGCGGCCGGTTCCGGCCGGGATTTCCGGGACCACGGGTGGTTCGTCTTCGCGGCGCCGGCGGGTGCGCCGGAGATCGCCGGCGCCGTGTTCGGCGAGCACAACGAACACGGCTATCTCTCGGCGCCGATTGCGAAGCACGTCCTCGAGACGTACTTCGCGAAGCGGGAACGGCAGCAGCGGCCGAAGCTTCCGGTTTCACGGGCGCCACGGTGGGCCCCGGCCGATCCGGCGGACGCGGTGGCGGCGGACCAGTAGGCGCATCGACGGGGCGAGTCGGGCGGGCATCGATGCTGGAGCAACGACTGTATCGTCATATCGATTGGCTGCTGCTGGGAGCGTTGCTGCTGCTGTGCGTCATCGGCGTGGCGATGATCTACAGCACCACCTACGACCCGACGACGGGCGGCGCCAGCCCCTTGGTCTCCACCCAGTCGTGGGCGCTGGCCCTCGGTCTTCTGGCCTTCGCCGTCACGCTGTCGATCGATTACCGGTGGTTCGCCGATCTGTCGGTGTTGATCTTCCTCGCGTTGATCGGTCTCGTGGCCTTTGCCTCGATGTTCGGAATCGCGGGCGGCGGGGCCCGCCGTTGGATCGATCTGGGCGTGTTCAACCTCCAACCTTCGGAGTTCGCCCGCATCGGGGTGGCGCTGGCGTTGGCGACGCTGTTCGCGCGGCACCGGCGGGGGGGGATTACCGTCTTCGAGCGGCTGCTGGCCGTGCTGATCATCGGACTCCCGTTCGTGTTGATCGCGCAACAGCCTGATCTCGGCACCGCCGTGACCCTGCTGCCGGTCGCGTTGGCGATTTTCGTCTTTGCCGGACTCCCCCTGCGGTACGTGGGCATTCTGATCGTCCTGGGCACCCTGAGCGCCCCCGCGGTGTGGGCCTACGGTTTGGAGGACTATCAGCGGGAGCGGATCCTCAGTTTCCTGGATCCCGAGAAAGACCCGCGCGGAGCCGGGTATCAGCAGCTTCAGGCGCGCATCACGGCCGGGTCGGGAGGGGCGACGGGCAAGGGGTTCCTGAAGGGGACGCAGAGCCAATACAACTTTCTGCCGGTTGCGCACAACGATTTCGTTTTCTCGGTACTTGCGGAAGAACAAGGGTTTCTGGGCGTGGTGGTTGCGCTCGGGTTGTACCTGTTCGTCATCCTGCGTGGGATGGATGCCGCTCGACTGGCGAGGGACCGTCTGGGCATGTATCTCGTCGTCGGGATCATGGCCGGGTTCACGTTTCAAGTGATCTACAACATTGCCATGTCGGCCGGACTCGCGCCGGTGAAGGGGCTCACCTTGCCACTGATGAGCTACGGCGGCTCATCCGTGATTGCCACGCTGGCGGCCTTCGGATTCGTGCTCAACGTGCGAATGCGCAGGTTCACGAACTGAGCGCAGTTCTCCCACCGTCTCACGGCGTTCGGAAACCCGCCTTCAGGTGGCCGGGCATGCGCGCCCGGTCCACCCACGAATCTGGTCGACACGCCGGCCGGCCCCGGAAGCAGGTGGCCGTCCGGCCGGCGGGGACGCCGTCGAGAGCCGGTGAGCGTGGCCCGCCCCGCGGGGCCGAGCGCCGGCCGGGACGCGGCGGCGGTCACCCCATTGGGAGTGTCAGTGATGAACAAGGAGATGATCATCTCCGCCAGCGGCCACGAGACGATGGCTGCGATTCTGGAAGATGACGAGGTCGTCGAGATCTCCGTCGAGCGTGACAAGTCGCGCGGCGTCGCCGGCAACATCTACAAGGGGCGCGTCTCGAAGGTGCTGCCCGGCATGCAGGCCGCCTTCGTCGATCTCGGGCTGGAGCGCGACGGCTTCCTCTATGTGTCCGACGTCATCGATCCCATGGCGTCGATCGACGGCATCGAGGCTACCGATACCGAAGGCGTCGGTGCGGAACCGCCGGCCGCCGCCAATGGGCGGGGGAACGGCGGTGCCCGGGGGCGTGGGCGCGGCCGTGACCGCAGCAGCAGCGACCAGCCGATCGACAAGTTGCTGACCGCCGGTCAGGAGATCGTCGTCCAGGTGGTCAAGGAGCCGCTCGGGACGAAGGGGGCGCGCATCACCTCGCACGTCACGATTCCCGGTCGATTCCTGGTGTTCATGCCGACGGTCGAGCACATCGGCGTTTCGCGCAAGATCGTCTCGCGCGAGCAGCGCGGCCGCCTCCGGCGCATCGTGCGCGAGTTCCGGGCCGAGCACGAGATGCCCGGCGGCGTGATTATTCGGACCGCCGCCGCGGATCGGCCCGAGGAAGACATTCTCAGCGACCTCACCTACTTCCACGAGCTTTGGACGGACACGCTCAAGAAGAGCGAGTCCCGTCGGGCTCCCGCGGTCATCCATCGCGAAGAGAGTCTGGTCGCCAAGCTGCTGCGCGATCTGCTGACGGACGATTTCTCGGCGATTCGGATCGACCAGCGCGACGAGTATCGGAAAGCCGTGAAGCTGGTGCAGCGGATCATGCCGGACCTGGTGTCCCGCGTGCACCACTACGACAAGAACTTTCCGATCTTCGAGGAGTACGGGGTCCAATCCGAGATCGACAAGGCGCTTCGCAGCAAGGTCTGGTTGAAGTCAGGCGGCTATCTGGTCATCAACCAGACCGAGGCGCTGGTCGCGATCGACGTCAACACCGGGCGCTACGTCGGCAAGCGGACGGGGCGGCTGGAAGACACGATCGTGAAGACCAATCTCGAGGCGGCGAAGGAGATCGTCAGGCAGATCCGCCTCCGCGACCTCGGCGGGATCATCGTGCTCGACTTCATCGACATGGAGGAGCGCAAGAACCGCCAGAAGGTGTACCAACTGTTCGAGCAGGAGGTCCGCCGGGATCGATCGCCGTCCAAGGCAGTGCAGGTGTCCGAGTTCGGACTCATCATCACCACGCGCAAACGGGTCAAGCAGAGCCTCGAACGGCAGTTGACGGAACCGTGCCCGTACTGCTCCGGGAGCGCCGTCGTGAAGTCGACGTCGACGATCTGCTTCGAGATTCTCGCGGAGCTGCGGAAGGTCAGCGGCGATCTCAACGGGAATCACGTCCAGCTCCGGGTCAACCCGGACGTGGCGCGGGCGCTCAAGTCGGAGGAGCGGGGGGTGCTGAAGGAGATCGAGCGGACCCTCGATCGCGAGGTCACCCTGCGCGCGGACGCGATTCTGCATCACGAGCAGTTCGACGTGACGGCGATGTAGCCGGAGGGCCCGGTTCACCGGCCTTCGGAGCCGGGCGCCGTCCACCGAACCGCGTCGAACAAGCAGTTCGACGCGACGGCGATGCGGTCGGAGGGTTCACCGGCCTTCGGAGCCGGGCGCCGTCCACCGAACCGCGTCGAACGAGCAGTTCGACGTGACGGCGATGCGGCCGGAGGGTTCACCGGCCCTCGGAGCCGGGCGCCGTCCACCGAACCGCGTCGAACTGTTGGATCTTGCGCTGCCCGACGACGAGCCCTTCGTCCTGCAGGAGCCGCCGTTTCCGAAGCGGATCGCTGTAGCCCCCCAATCGACCGCCGGCCCCGACCACCCGGTGGCAGGGTACGCTGGGGATGCGGCAGGTGCTCATGATGGCGCCGACCGCGCGCCACGCCCGGGGGCGTCCGGCGAGGGCCGCGACGTCGCCGTAGGTGGCCACCCGCCCCCGGGGTATCCCGCGCACCGCCGCGATTACTCGGGCGTGAAACGAACCCTCCGGGGCGGGCATCGCGGCGGCGGGTCACTCCTCCCGCAGCAAGGCTGCGGTTGGCCGGACCTACTCCTTCGGGGTCGTTTTCCAGACTTCGTGTATCAAACCGGCCTGGATGAGCTTGGTTGCGAAGACGATCTGCCCTGCGTGGGTCGTGAAGTGGAGGACCTGGTTCAGGATGAGCTCGCCGTAGGTGATCGGCTTGCCGGTCCGGTCGGTGGTGTCGCCCAGCCGTTCGGCGTCGAAGGCCGCGAGCACCCGGTCCGCCTCGGCCACCGCGGAGTCGAAGCGGGTCAGCAGGTCCTCCTTCGGCACCGGTCCCTGCTCCGCGAACTCCGCTTCGCGGTCGCGCCGGTAGCCGCTGTCGCCCACCCCGTGGCCGATATGGAGGCGCGTCGAGCCGGCCAGATGCAGGACGAGATTGCCGACGGCGTTCGAGTCGCCGTTCGCGCGCCACCAGATCTGACCGTCGTTCAAAGCCTCGACGCAGGTCCGCACCTGACCCGCCTGGTGCGCCACCAGACGCTTGCGCGCAGTATCCAACAACAGCCGGTTTCCAGCGTCACTCATCGTCGAAATCCTCGTGTCGGCGGCCGGGATGGCCCGCCATCCGTCCGGCTCATCGATACACGATCGGGAAATAGCATACGCCGGCGACCCCGACATCGTACACGGCGCAGGCGGTGGCATACCAGCTCGGCATCGATTCGGGCGGCAGGATTCCCGCGCCGTGGAGCAGATCGACGCCGGCGTGACCGGCGAACGCCAGCGCCAGCAGGGTCAGGGCCAGCTGCGGATCCCGGGTCACCGCGATCGACGCCACGACCAGGAAACCGACGGCGAGGGCCACGTCCAGTCCGCTGCCGGTGGTCGATTCCTGCGCCAGCGCGAATCCGATGTACGCCCCGGCGCTGAGCATCAGCATCATGGCCGCGAATTGAGCCAGCCGGAGCTCGGCGACGAGCCGGGCCGGCGAGCCCGGATCCGCTCTGACCGCCGCGAGAGCCAGTCTGATCAGGATGATCGCGAGGGCCACCCCCGCGACGAGCAGCGCGCGCGCACCATCGGTCATCGTCGTTGCACCAACCCCGGCGCCGGGGGAATCCACCGGCGTGCCGGCGGCGGCGGACGCGCCGGCCGGGGTGTTCATCATGATACCCGGCGGATTCGTCGGCGGGCGGGTTGGGGACGGCCTGCGGCTCGGGCCCGGATCCGCGTATGATCAGCGGCGGCATGGCCACGAACCGGCTCGAACGTCTGTTGCCGTCGGACTGGCGGGCGCGGCTCGGTCCGGCTCTCGTCGCCTTCGCGCTCGGCGCCGGCGCGTTCTGGCTGCGTGATTTCGTCGACCCCCGGGTGCGCGCGCTCGCCGGCATCGTCGCCTTCATCGCGGTCGCCGCGGCCTGCTCGGCGCGGGTGGCCGACGTGAACTGGCGGCTCGTGGCGCGGGGATTCCTGCTCCAGATCGGTCTCGCGGTGCTCATCCTGAACGTGGAGGTCGCCGGGGTGCGCCCCGGGTACGCGTTGTTCGCGGGTCTCGCCGCTGTCGCGACGCGGTTCCTCGAGTTCACCAATGCCGGTTCGCAATTCGTGTTCGGGGTGCTGGCCGACCCCGAGCAGATGTCCGCGCTGTTTCCGGATGGATTCGTGCTCGCCTTCGCCTCGCTTCCCATTCTCATCTTCATGTCGGCGGTGTTCACCGTGCTCTACCACCTCGGCGTGCTCCAGATGGCCGTGAAGTTGATGGCCCGGGTCATGGCCCGCGTCATGGGCACGAGCGGGGCCGAGAGCCTGTCGGCGGCCGCGAACGTCTTTCTCGGGGTCACCGAGGCTCCGATGATCATTCGGCCCTATATCGCCGGGATGACGCAGTCGGAGCTGCTGGCCCTGATGACCGGCGGCCTGGCGACCATCGCGGGCACCGTCATGGCGATCTACATCGGTCTGGGCGCCGATCCGGTCGGGGTCCTGACCACCAGCGTGATGGCGGCGCCGTGCGGCCTCTACCTGTCGAAGATCCTGCTGCCGGAGACCGGCGCCCCCGCCACCGCCGGCACCGTGCGGGTGGCGGTGGAGCGGCAGTACGCGAACGTGATCGATGCGCTGGCGGCCGGCGCATCGGATGGCATGCGGTTGGCGATGAACGTGGCGGCGATGCTGATCGCCTTTCTCGCGTGCATCGCGATGATCGACTACGGCCTGGGGATCATCAGTCCGGGGCTCTCCCTGGCCGTCATCTTCGGGTGGCTGTTCGCGCCGGTGGCGGCGTTGCTGGGGGTGGCGTCCGCGGATCTGCCGGTCGTGGCCGACCTGCTCGGCACCAAGCTCGCCACCAACGAGTTCGTGGCCTTCGTCAAGCTCGACACCAGCTACGCGGACACGGTGTCCGACCACACCCGCATGGTCGCGACGTTCGCCTTGACGGGGTTCGCCAACTTCGGCTCGATCGGGATTCTGCTCGGGGGCATCGGCGGGCTCGCCCCGGCCCGGCGCCCCGATTTGGCCCGCCTCGGGCCGGTGGCGTTGCTGGGCGGGTTTCTGGCAACATTGATCAACGCCGCCATCGCGTCGGTGTTGCTGTAGCGGCGGGGCCGGGGGAGCGGCGGCGGGAGCCGCGGACGGCTCCCGGTGGAGGACCGGGCCGGATGTTGCCGACCATCGGATGGGAAGACGGCGAAGTCGTCATGATCGACCAGCGCAAGCTGCCGGCCCGGGAGGTGTACGTCCGGTGCCGCACCGCGCGGGAGGTGGCCCGCGCGATCCGGACCATGGTCATCCGCGGGGCGCCGGCGATCGGCGTCGCGGCCGCGATGGGAGTCGCGCTGGAGCTGCGTCGCAGCGCCGCATCCGGCACCACGCAACTGGCCGGCGAGTTCTATCGGACGTGCGATCTGCTGGCCGCTACCCGGCCCACCGCCGTCAACCTGTTCTGGGCCATCGCCCGCATGAAGCGGGCGTTCGCGGGCGCGATCCGCGCCGGGCGGTCGGTGGGGGAGATCCGGGAGGCCATGGACGTGGAAGCGGTCCGCATCCACGACGAGGATGTGGCCGGTTGCCGGGCGCTCGGGCGGCATGGCGCCGGGGTCGTGCCGGCGGATGCCCGCGTGCTGACCCACTGCAACGCCGGGGCCCTGGCCACGGGAGGCTACGGCACCGCCCTCGGCGTGGTCCGGGCCGCCGTGGAGGCGGGAAAGCGGGTCGCGGTGTACGCCGACGAGACCCGGCCCTTCCTGCAGGGAGCCCGTCTCACCGCCTGGGAGCTCGTTCGCGACGGCATCGAGACGACGGTCATCACCGAGGGCATGGCCGGATCCCTCATGCGCGCCGGCCGGGTCGACGTGGTGGTGGTGGGGGCCGATCGCGTCGCCGCCAACGGCGACGTGGCCAACAAGATCGGGACCTACACGGTGGCGGTGCTCGCGAAGGAGCACGGGGTGCCGTTATACGTGGCGGCGCCGGTGTCGACGATCGATCTCGAGACCCCGGACGGGGCGGGAATCCCGATCGAGGAGCGTGACGCCCGGGAGATGACCCACCTGGGCTCGGCGCAGCTCACGCCCGAGGGCGCCGCGGTCTGGAATCCGGCGTTCGATGTCACCCCGGCCCACCTCGTGGCCGGCATCATCACCGAGCGGGGCATCTGCCGCCCGCCGCTCGCCGACAGCCTGAAGGCGGTCTGCTCTCCCGCCCCGACGCCGGTATGACCCCGACCACCGTACTCGCCATCGAGACCTCGTGTGACGAAACGGCCGCCGCCGTGGCCACCGGCGACGAGACGGGACCGGGGTCGTGGACGATCCTGTCCAGTGTGATCGCCTCCCAGGTCGAGATCCACCGCGAGTGGGGCGGGGTGGTGCCGGAGCTGGCGTCGCGCCAGCACTTGCGTGACCTGTGCGGCGTCGCGGAGCGGGCGCTTGGCGACGGCGGCGTCGCCTGGGGCGACCTGGATGCGATTGCGGTCACCCAGGGGCCGGGCCTCGTCGGCTCGCTCCTGGTGGGGGTGGCGTTCGCGAAGTCCCTCGCCCTGGCCCTGGCCCGACCGCTGGTCCCGGTGCATCATCTGGCTGGACACATCGAATCGCTGTTTCTCTGCCGGCCGGATCTTCCGTTGCCGGCCATCGTCCTGGTCGTCTCCGGCGGCCATACGAGCCTCTATCATCTGCCGGCGGCGGGCCGGTACGAACTGGTCGGCCGGACCCGCGACGACGCGGCCGGGGAGGCGTTCGACAAGGTCGCCAAGCTGCTGGGACTGACCTATCCGGGCGGGCCGGTGATCGACCGGATCGCCCGCGGCGGCGACGAGCGGGCGATCCGGTTTCCGGTGGCGCGGTTGACCCATGACGATCGCGTGGCGGGGCCGCCGACGGTCGCCCCCCCGGGCCGTCCCCGGCGCGGGGACGGGCGCATGGATTTCAGCTTCAGCGGACTGAAGACGGCGGTCGCCCGGCATCTGCAGCGCCGCCGCGCCCGGGATCCGGGTGCGATACCCGAGTCCGAGCTGGCGGACATCTGCGCCAGCTTCCAGCGCGCGGTCATCGACGCCCTGCTCGATCGTGCCTTCGAGGCGGTCCGGCGATTCGGTGCCCGCAGCCTGGGCATCGCCGGCGGCGTGTCCGCCAACCGTCGACTGCGGGAGCTGGCCGCGGCCCGCGGCGAAGCGGGGGGCCTGCCCGTGGTCCTGCCGACGCTTCACCTGTCGACCGACAACGCCGCGATGATCGCGGCCGCCGGTCTCCGGCGGCTATCGGCCGGGGTGACCGCGCGGTTGGACCTGAACGCGGATCCGGCGCTTCCGTTGGTATCTGCGCCGTAGAAGCGCGCCGGCGCCCGGCGGGATGGGCGGCCGGGCCCTGAAGGACCAGAACAATCATGACCCCGACGCGCGACCAGGCGTGGCGCCTGTTGACCGAATACACGCAGAACGACCGCCTGCTGAAGCATGGTCTGGCCGTCGAGGCGGCGGTGCGCGGGTACGCGCGGCACTTCGACGAGGATGAAGAGGCGTGGGGTATCGTGGCCCTCCTCCACGACTTCGACTACGAACGCTGGCCGAGCCCGGAGGACCATCCGTACCGCGGATGCGGGATCCTGCGGGCGCGGGGCTATCCCGAGCCCGTGATGCGCGCGATCCTCTCGCACGCGGACTACACCGGCGTCGCCCGCGAGTCGCGGCTCGAGCACACCTTGTTCGCGTGTGACGAGATGGCGGGTTTCGTGACCGCGGCGGCGCTCGTCCGACCGTCGCGGAGCGTACTGGATCTCGAGGCCAAGTCGGTCCGGAAGCGCATGAAGGACAAGGCCTTCGCGCGGGCCGTCTCCCGCGACGACCTCCGGCGGGGCGCCGAGGAGCTGGGGCTGTCCCTCGACGAGCACATCACCAACGTCATCCGCTTCATGCGGGCCGCCGCGGACGATCTCGGACTCCGGGGCGCCGTCTGATCGGCGCGCCGGTCCCGCGGGCCAGCGAACCTCACCGCGGCGTTCTACGTATCGCACCTACGAGAGCATGACGGTTCCTTCACCGGACGCCCCGCCCGTGGCCCGCCTCGATCGGGTGTCGGTGCAGTACGGCGGGCAGGCCGCCCTGCGGGAGGTCACCGCGGCGTTCCCCGCCGGGGCGGTCGGCCTGCTCGGGCCCAACGGGGCGGGGAAGAGCACGCTGCTCAAGGCGCTGCTCGGATTCGTGACCCCCGCCGCGGGCCGCATGCAGGTGTTGGGGCTCGACGTCGCGGCGAGCCCGATGCGGATCCGGGCGCGGCTCGGATACATGCCCGAGTCGGACGGCCACATTCCCGGCATGAACGGCGTCTCATTCGTGGCCTACTGCGGTGAATTGGCGGGCCTGCCGCGCAGCGACGCGATGCAGCGCGCCCACGAGGTGCTGCACTACGTGGGGCTCGGCGAGGCGCGCTACCGCAACCTCGAGACCTATTCCACCGGGATGAAGCAACGGATCAAGCTGGCCCAGGCGCTGGTCCACGACCCGGACCTCCTGTTTCTGGACGAGCCGACCAACGGCATGGATCCGAAGGGGCGCGACGAGATGCTGGACCTGGTGAAGGATCTGGCGACCCGCAAGGGGGTCAACCTGATTCTGTCGTCCCACCTCCTGCCCGACGTCGAAGCGACCTGCGCGCGGGTCGTCGTGATGCACGGCGGCGCGGTGGCCGCGCAGGGAGAGATCGCCGACCTGAAGGCAGGCCGCCGCGAGGTCTTCGAGATGCGGGTCAAGGGGGACGTCGACGCCTTCATCCGGGGGTTGGAGGCGGGCGGGATGGAATGCCGCGGGTCGGGCGAAGCAGTGATGCGGGTCTTCGTCAAGCCCGGCCAGGGACCGCGCGACCTGTTCGGCGCGGCGCTGCGGCACCAGGTGCAGGTGCGCCACCTGCGACCCAGCCTGCCCACCCTCGAGGACGTCTTCGCCGAGGCGGTCGGGGAAGAGTGATGCCGATTCACGATCAGAGCTACCGCCGGTACGCCGGGAGCCGGAACGAGCCGGGGTCGGCGTGGCTGGTCATCACCAAGGCCGGCATTCGCTCGCTGCTCGGCCGGAAGCTGTTTCTCGCGGTGATGCTGGCCGCTTGGGGCCAGTTCTTCGTCCGCGCGGTCATCTTCTACCTGTCGGCGAACTTCCCGACCCTCGACGTGCTCGCGCCGTCGGTGGAGACCTTCCGGCAGTTCTTCGAGATGCAGGAGATCTTCGTCCTCTTCGTGACCGTCTACGTCGGTTCGGGCCTCATCGCCAACGACCGGCGCTCGAACGCCCTGCAGATCTATCTGTCGAAGCCGCTCAGCCGCACCGAGTACGTGGCCGGCAAGCTGGGCATTCTGGCGTTCTTCCTGCTGATGGTGACCCTCGTGCCCGCGCTCGCCCTGCTGCTGCTGGAGGTGATGTTCTCGGCGAGTCTGGCCTTCCTGAGCGAACATCTGTTCCTGCTGCCGGCCGTCACCCTGTACGCCCTGGCGGAGGTCCTGCTGGCCTCGTTCACGATGCTCGCCCTGTCGTCGTTGTCGACCAGCGCCCGCTACACGGCGGTGCTCTACGCCGGCGTGCTGTTCTTCACCGGGGCGGTGTTCGCGATTCTGCGCGGCGCCACCCGCAGCTCGATGCTGGCGTGGCTGTCCCTGCGGGCCAACCTCGATCAGATCGGCGACGTCATCTTCCGGCTTCCGCCCCGGTTCGAGTCGCCCTGGCCGGCGTCCGTGCTCGTGGTGCTGCTGTTGATGGGGCTGTCGGTCGTGGTGCTCGACCGTCGGGTGCGCGGGGTGGAGGTGGTGACGTGAGCGCCCCGGTGGTGGCGGCCGAGCACTTGTCGAAGTGGTACGGACAGGTCATCGGGCTCAACGACGTCTCCGTCGAGGTCGGCGCCGGCATCACCGGACTGCTCGGCCCGAACGGCGCCGGCAAGTCCACCTTTCTCAAGCTGATTACCGGCCAGCTCAAGCCCAGCAAGGGAAGAGTCGAGGTGCTCGGCGAGCCGATCTGGGACAATCCGCCGCTCTTCTTCCAGTTGGGGTTCTGCCCCGAGCAGGATGCGTTCTACGAGCGGATGACCGGGCTCGAGTGGGTGACGGCGCTGGTGCGCCTCAACGGGCTGTCCGAAACCGATGCCGGGGAGGCGGCCCGGAGCGCGCTCGACGCCGTCGATTTGCTCGATGCCGCAGACCGGAAGATCGGAGCCTACAGCAAGGGAATGCGCCAGCGGGTGAAGCTGGCGCAGGCGATCGTCCACGACCCCCGGCTGCTGGTGCTGGACGAGCCGCTGGCCGGCATGGACCCGATCGCGCGGCGCAAGGTGATACGGCTGGTCAAGGACTGGGCCGCGCAGGGGAAGAGCATCGTCGTCTCCAGCCATATCCTGCACGAAATCGAGGCGATGACCGCGACGATCGTCCTGATGCACAACGGGCGGATTCTCGCCGAGGGCAACATCCACACGATTCGCGATCTCATCGACGAGCATCCCCACAAGGTGCGGATTCGCGCCAGCGACCCTCGGGGGTTGGCGCGCGGTCTGATCGGGCATGAAGACGTGATCAGTCTGCACTTCGAGGATGCCGCGGTCGTGCTGGAGACCCGCCGGCCGGACGCTTTCTACGGCCGGTTGACGGAGATGGCGGCGACCGGGGCGCTGGGCGCGATCCACGAGGTCAGTTCGCCGGACGACAACCTGCAGGCGGTGTTCGACTATCTCGTGAAGTAGGGTCCCCCCACATGTCCAGCCCGCACGGATCGCCGCCGCCTCCGTCGACGCCGGTCAGACCTTCGTTCGCGGCGTCGGTGTCCCGGATCTACAACCTGTCGTTCGGCCAGATGCTGTGGTCGCGCCGGACGGTGTTCATGGTTCTGGTGGTCGGGGGACCGGTGGCGGTGGCCCTGATTCTGCGCATGCTCGTGTCGATGGACCTGCTCGACGCCGGCGGCGTCATCGACGGCCGGCCGGTGACCATCGACGGTCCGGTGATCTTCGGACTGATGATCTGGGGCTTCTACCTGAGCTTCTCGGTTCCGCTGCTGGGGGTGTTCTATGGGACTTCGCTGATCGCGGACGAGGTCGAGGACAAGACCATCACCTATCTCTTCACTCGTCCGCTGCCGCGGGGCGCGGTCCTCATCGGGAAGTATCTGGCCTACCTGGTTTGCGCCGGCCTTCTGGTGCTGCCCTCGGTGATGCTGGTGTTCTTCGTCGTCATGCCGCTCCTCGGCGGGAGCATCGGGGCCGGCTTCCCCGATCTGCTGAAGGATCTCGCCCTGCTGGCGGTGGGGCTGGCGGTCTACGGCGCGCTGTTCGCCCTCGTCGGTGCCCTGTTCAAGCGGTCTCTTCTGACCGGCCTCGTGTTCGTCTTCGGCTGGGAGCCGATCGTGGTCGTCCTGCCCGGCTACATGAAGCGGTTCACCGTGTCGTATTACCTGCAGGGGCTGGTTCCCCACGCGATGCCGCAGGACGGCACGGTGACCGGTCTCGTCCTCCAGGTGCTGCAGGCGAACGAGATCCTGCCGTCCGCGACGGTCAGCCTCATCGGGCTCGGCGCGATCCTGGCCGGAGGCCTGGGGCTCGCGGTCTGGCTCGTCCAACGTCGCGAGTATGTGCTGGAGCAGTGAGCGCGGCCGCCGTCGCCGCGGCGGTATCATATGAGGCCCGGGCCTGATGTTGTCGAGCCGCCCGCGGTGCGCGTGGGCGCGGCCGCCGTCGCCGCGGCGGTATCATGGGAGCCCGCGCCGAGACCGTGGGGCGCTTGCCGCGGGCTTCCGGGGAGGGCGTGGCGCCAGTGGGCCGGCCGGTGATCGAGGATGACCTCCATGTCGCGTCGGACGCGTTACGTCGCGCTCGCTTCCGGCGGGGTGCTCACCGTCGGGCTCTGCAGCGGGCTGGTCGCGTATCTGAACCGCGGAATCCCGCGCGGGGTGGCGGCTGACGCGCCCGCCGAGCTGGCGTTCGTGCCGTCCGATGCGTCGGCCGTCGCTTATGCCGACGTACGCGCGGTCATGGCGTCGGAGTTCAGGGAGCGGATCCGGCGGATCGCGCCGGACGGCGTCGGCCGAGAACAACTCGAGCGGCGTCTGGGCTTGAGCATCGAACGGGATATCGACCGCGTTCTCGTCTTCTGGGCGCCGCAGGCGGGTGAGGACGGCGCCTCCGGGCTGGCCCTGTTGAGCGGGCGGTTCGATGCCGCCCGGCTCGAGACGGTGGCCCGCGACGGCGGCGCCGTGGTCAGCGAAGAGGGGGGCGCCCGCATCGTCAGTATCGAGGTCGAGGACGTCGGGTCGCTGGCGATGGCGTTTCTGCAGCCGGGGCTCGTGGCGGTGGGGGACCTGGCCGCGGTTCGGTCCGCCGCGGGTCGCGGGGCCGGGGAAGCCGGCATCCACGCCAACGAGCCGATGATGCGGCTTCTGGGTCGGATCGACACTGGGAGCACCGCGTGGGCGGTGGGGCGGCTCACGGATTCGGGACTGTTCGGGCTGGTGCCCGAGCGGGTGTCGGCGCGGTTGCCCCCGGTGACCGCGTTCGCGGTGCAGGGCCGGGTCAACGGCGGGCTCGGCGTATCGCTCGTGATCGAGGGCCGCGACGACCAGGCCGCCCGGAACCTGCGCGACGTCGTCCGCGGCTTCGTGGCGTTGGCGCAGATGCAGTCCATCGGGATTCCGGAGCTGCAGGCGATCCTGGACTCGCTGGAAACCGGGGGGGCGGGGACCGCGGTGACGCTGTCGTTCCACTTGCCGGCCGATGCGCTCGATTTCCTGCTGTCGATGACGTCTTCCGCCGACGCCTCCTGAATCGCCTCCGGGAGCCCGGCGGGGTTCGCCCCGGGCTTCCGGAGGCGGCGCGCCGATGGGCCGGCGCGGGTGCGCGTCAAGAAAGTGAGACGCCGCCGCCGGAGAATAGCCGGCGCGGCCGGGAACGGGGCGCCCCACCGCGCCGAAGCCCGAAAGGCCCGTTCTAGACCGGGAACGGGGATCGAAATCGGCCATCCGGGAGCGACCGGGCGGTCGTCTCACCAATCTGACGTGCACCCGGCCGGCCAGGGGCATTCCACGCTGACTGCGCGTGACGGCTCGCTCCCGATTCGAGGGGTCGCCACCGTCTTGCCGACCGGCCGGCGCCGCGTGAGACCCCACGATGCCGCACGTCCGGAGCCCCAGGACCCGCCACGATTCCGCCTGCGCACGGCGGTGGCGGAGCGTGGGATGGTCCTGCCCGGCCGGCGTATGTCGGTCCTCAATCGAACAGCCGTTTGTTATGATTTATCGTTGCGGTGAACGGCCCGCGCGGCACGGTCCCATGCCGTAGCGGCGGTGGTCGCCGGCGGCCGGGGGCCGTTGTCCGCGGACGGAGCGCTCGCCGGGGCATGCGGACCACCTGCGGCCGGCTTGCGCCTGGACCCGAGGAATCGTGTGACAGACAACGCGGAAGTGAAGGTCGTCGGGGTGCTGGGGTGCGGACTGATGGGCTCCGGCATCGCCCAGGTCTGCGCGCAGGCGGGATACCGGACCATCGTGCGGGAGGTGGATCAGGCCGCCGTCGACGCCGGGCTGGGCCGGATAGAGCGGTTTCTCGACAACGGCGTGGCCCGCGGCCGGACGACGCGCGGGGCGCGGGATGCGGCAATGGGGCGTCTCCGCGGGACCACCCGCTTCGAGGAGTTGGCCGAGAGCGATCTGATCGTCGAGGCGATCGTCGAGAGCGTCGACGCCAAGCGGGCGGCGTTCGCGGCGGTCGAGCCGGTGGTGGGGCCCGACACCGTGCTCTGCTCGAATACCTCCTCGGTGTGCATCACCGAGTTGGCGGCCGCGACGGCGCGGCCGGACAGGTTCATCGGGCTGCATTTCTTCAGTCCGGTGCCGATCATGTCGCTGGTCGAGGTGATTCGCGGGCTGTCGACGACCGACGGCACCTACGAGCGGGTCTTCGCCTTCGCAGAATCGCTCGGCAAGCGGCCGGTGACCGCGCCCGACCGGCCCGGGTTCATCGTCAATCGGTTGCTCATTCCCTATCTGCTCAGCGCGGTGCGCGCCTACGAGCAGGGGTGCGGCACCCTGGAGGACATCGACACCGCCATGACGCAGGGGTGCGGTCACCCGATGGGTCCGTTCACGTTGGCCGACTTCATCGGTCTCGACACCACCTACTACATCGCGAACATCATGTTCGAGGAGTTCCGGGATCCGGCGTACGCCCCTCCGCCGTTGTTGAAGCGCCTGGTGCTGGCGGGTCGACTCGGACGCAAGACAGGTCATGGCTTTTTCAAGTACTGAGGCGCCGCCGGCCGCCGTCTGTCTTTCGGGAGGCGACGACGGACGTATCGCGGACACGGTTCGGACCCTGCTCGCCGGGCTCGGCGAGGACCCCGCGCGGGAGGGGCTGGTCAAGACCCCCGACCGGGTGGCGAAGGCGCTGCGGTTTCTGACCAGCGGCTACGATCAGGATGTGGACGGCGTCATCAACGACGCCCTTTTCACGGTGGACTACAGCGAGATGGTCATCGTGAAGGACATCGACTTCTACAGCCTGTGCGAGCACCATCTGCTGCCTTTCTTCGGCCGGTGCCACGTCGCCTACGTGCCGCGCGGAAGGGTCATCGGATTGAGCAAGCTGCCTCGGCTGGTCGAGGTGTTCAGCCGCCGGTTGCAGGTGCAGGAGCGGCTGACGAGTCAGATTGCCGAGACCATCGCCGCCAAGGTGAGCCCCCTGGGGGTCGCCGTGGTGGTGGAGGCCACCCATCTGTGCATGGCGATGCGCGGTGTGGAGAAGCAGAACTCGGTGGCGCTGACCAGCGCCATGCGTGGTGTGTTCCGCACCGACGCGCGCACGCGGATGGAGTTTCTGAACCTTTTGCGGCCGGGGAACGGAGCCGTCGTTCTCCGGGACGCCGCGGAGCACGCGATCGATGCCGAACAGAGATGAACGTCGTGACCGGCGGCGGTTGCGGACGGCGGCCATCGCGGCCGCCCTGGCCGTCGCGGCGATCGCCTCGACCGGCGCCCAGTCGCGCCGCATCGAACCGGCCGAGGTGGAGTGTCCGTCCGTGCTCGGGATCGGGGTGGATACGGATCGGACCTACTGCGACGTGCAGATCGGCGACGAGATCGCCGACGGCATCATCGTCCGGATTCCCCCCCATCGCGGACCGGCGACGGTGACGTTCACCCTGCACGGTCGGCATACCTACTCGGAGGACGAGGTGGCGCGGGGACGGGGGTACGCCCGATATCTGGCGGCCGCGGCGGTGGCGAGCGCCGAGGAGGTGCTGGCGCGCCCCGTCGTCCTGGCCGAGTTTCACGGCGCCCGCGATCTGGTCGATCGGGTGCGCGGCGGAGCCGGACCCGGCGGCATCAAGGCGGTTGCGCCGGTGGGAGCCGAGGGCATCCGGGTGATCGTGCCGTCCAACGTCACCGAGATCAGCATCGTCGGGCTCGAACTCGAGGTCCGACGCGTCGACAGCCGGGAAACGCATATCGCGCGGGGCCGCGCCATCGCGGTGATCAGCGATGTGCACGTGGAGTACCGGGCACGGTAGAGTCTGCGCCGTGAACGGCGTGGACCCGGAGGTTTGGTTGGGGCGGCGGCGCCGCCGGCGACGATTGACGGGCGAGGCCATGGGGCATCAACAGAGCGATCCGGAGCGCGTACGTGACGTCATCGTGGTCGGGGCGGGGCCGGCGGGGCTTGCCAGCGCCATCGCCGCGCAACGCGCGCGGCTCGACTGCGAGGTGTTCGAGCGCAGCGCGCTGGTCAATTCGATCCTCAAGTTCCCGACCAACATGGTCTTCTTCACGACCCCCGAGCTCCTCGAGATAGGGGACCTGCCGTTCGTGACCCCTTATGCGAAGCCGACGCGCGACGAGGCCCTGCGCTACTACCGGCGTGCCGTGGACGCGTTCGATCTCACCGTCCGCCTGGGCTGCGAGGTGGCCGCGATTCGCCGGCGGCCCGGGCCGGACGGCGCGCAGGTGCTGGCCGTCGACGTCGACCATCCCCACGAGGGTTCGTTCCGGCGGCTCGCCCGCACCGTCGTGGTGGCGGTCGGGGCCTACGATTGTCCCAACACGCTGGGGATTCCCGGCGAGGATCTGCCGCACGTCTCGCACTACTACACCGAGGCGCATCCCTGCTACCGGAAGCCTGTCGTGGTGGTCGGCGGCAAGAACTCGGCGGCGGAGACGGCCCTCGAGCTGTACCGCGCCGGCGCCCGCGTCACGCTGGTGCACCGGCACGCCGAGCTGGGAGACGGCATCAAGTACTGGGTCCGGCCGGATATCGAGAACCGCATCCAGGAAGGGTCGGTGACCGCGCATTTCGAAACCCGCGTCGTCGAGATCCGGCCGCGGGAGGTGACCGTCGAGGCCGCGGCGGGGCGGCGGGTGCTGCCGGCCGACGCCGTCTTCCTGCTGACCGGCTATCATCCCGACACCGCGATGTTGCGGCGCTTCGGCGTCGACGTCGACGCCGCCACGATGGTGCCCGCCCACGATCCCGAGACCTACGAGACCAACGTCCCCAACCTGTTCCTGGCCGGCCAGGTGATTTCCGGCATCCACAGCGGACAGATCTTCATCGAGAACGGCCGTTTCCACGGCCAGCAGGTGATCGGGGAGATCGCCCGGCGCCTCGCGAGGGCCGGCGACGCCGTGCCGGCGTAGGAGTCTGCGCCGTGGAACGGCGCGGACTCCTGGGTTGGTTGCAGGGGCATCCCACGCCGACTGCGCGTGACGGCCCGCCCCCGATTCGAGGGGGCGCCACCGTCTTGCTGACCGGCCGGCGCCGCGTGAGACCCACGATTCCGCCCGTCCGGAGCCCCAGGACCCGCTACGATTCCGCCTGCGCACGGCGGTGGCGGAGCGTGGGATGGTCCCGGGTTGGTTGCCGCGGTGGTGACGGTGCCGGCCCTGCTCCAGATCGAGGTGTGGACCGGCGCTGCCGGCGGCCGACCGCACCGCCGAGCTGGAGCCCCGAGGTCCACGCCGTGGAACGGCGCGGGCTCCGGAGGATCGGCGGGGGAGCGGGACCGCCGGCTACTGCGGCCCGAGCCCGCCCGTCCGGGCGGCGAAGGCGTGCATCTCGATCAGGTCGATCAGGGCGCGTGAGCGGCCGGCGACGTCGTTCTGCTCGAGGAGCGCCTGCTTCTCCACGGGTTCCAGGTCCAGGTACTGCGCGAGCGTGTTGACGAGATCGCCGTCGCCCATGTCCGCCGGCACCATCCGGCGCCACTTGGCATCGTCGAACTGGCCGGCGAGGAGGGGATCCAGCCGAGCCCGCAACCGGGGGAGCTGGTCACGGATCCGATCCGAGTCCGCTTCCGGCAGGGAGGCGATCTGCGCCCGGCGATAAGGGCGGCCGCCGACCTCCAGAACGATCCGGAAGCGCTCGATGCCGCGCAGAATGATGTTGGAGCGGCCGTCCGGCAGGCGTTCGGCATGGCTGATCAGTCCCGCGCAGCCGATGCCGTAGACCGGCGGCGGTTCTTCCACGAGGTCGCGTTCGTTCTTCAGGAGCACCATGCCGATGATGCGATCGCCGGACAGGGCGTCAGCCAGCATCTGGCGATACCGCGGCTCGAAGACGTGCAGGGGAAGGAACACCGACGGAAACAGGACGACGTTCGGCAGCGGAAAGATCGGGATGGTCGAAGGCAGCATCATGACGTCAATGCACGGTGCGGGTCTTCTTGTCCAGAAAATCCATGAGGACGTAGCGTCCCAGCGTGCGCGGGGTGGTGAAGTAGGCCTTCCCGTGACAGATGGCGGTCACCCGCTTGACGAAGCTCACGAGCTCGTAGTCGCGTGCGAGCATGAAGGTGTTGATCAGGATGCCGGCCTTGCGGCACGTGGCGACCTCGGCGAACGTCTCCGAGATGACCCAGGGGTCGAGACCGAAGGCGTTGCGGTAGATCCGTCCGTCGGGACGGGTCAGAGCCGACGGCTTGCCGTCGGTGATCATCACGATCTGACGCATCTCGTGGGGCTGCCGCTCGAGCAGGCGGCGGGCCAGCCGGAGGCCCTCGCGGGTATTGGTGTAGTGGGGGCCCACGCGCGCCCGCGCCAGTTGGCGGAGGGGGATCTCTTCCGCCGAGTCGTGGAACAGGACGACGCGCAGCGTGTCGCCGGGATACTGGCGTCGAATGAGGTTCGCGAGGGCCAGCGCGACCTGCTTGGCCGGCGTGAACCGGTCTTCGCCGTAGAGAATCATGCTGTGGCTGCAGTCGAGCATGAGGACCGTCGCGCAGGCGCTCTGATACTCGCCCTGGGCCACCATAAGATCCGGGTATTCCACGGCGACGCCGGGGCCGGAGAGCGCATTCGGGCCCATGCGTTTGACGGCGTTCAGGATGGTCGCGGCGGCGTCCAGGTTCATGGTGTCGCCGAACTCGTAGGGTTTGGGCGCCCCGCCGGCTTCCACGCCCGCCGCGTAGTCGCGCGTATCGTGCCTGCCGACGCTGCTGTGGCCCGCCGAGCCGAGCAGATCCCGCAGGGCGCGGTATCCCAGGAAGTCGAGTCCCTTGTCGGTCACCTCGAACCGCATGGGCGGCGCCTCCCCCCCGCCTCCGCCGCGGTCCGCTCGATCGCGGGCCGCCGCGTCGAGGTCCGGTTGGCGCGTGATGTAGCCCTGCTGCGCCATCTGGTCGATCAGCCGGTCGATCAGGGCCTCGAGACGCGGTGCGCCATCGCTGTCCGCATCCGCGGCGTCGCCGAGAAGCTGCAGGATCGTCTCGTCGGACAGCATCCCGCCGTTCAGCAGCGCTTCGAGAACGGCGTCGCGGAGCGCCTGTTCCGAGCGCTGATCGTCGTCCGCGTCCGGATCGTCGGGGTCGCCCGCGGCGCTGCCGAAACCGCTGTCGAGAAGCAGGCGCGAGAGTTTCGACACCAGCTCTTCAATATCGATCCCGTCGAGATCATCGCCGGTGTAACGGGTGTATCGATACTTCATGGTTGGCCGCGCACGCGAACCGCATCAGTTGTAATACTTCTTCTTGCCGGGCGGGACGCGGATATCGGTTTCGACCACCGGCTCCGGGGTCATGGCCGCCCGCCGCCGGGTCTTGACCGCACTGTACTGCCACGTGTCGTCGCGGCTGATCTTCTTCTGCGCGTAGAGCCCTTCGATGATGAATTCGACGGCGGAGGCGAGCACCGGCACCGGCTCGTCCGGATCGACCCGGAGATGGCCGGCCAGTTCGTGCAATCCGTGGATCTGGCCGGTCTGCTCGAGGAGCTCGGCGGCGGAGGTCCCGTCGCCGAGATCCAGGATACCCCCCAGGTCGAACCACTCGACCACGGCGCCGGTGTCCACGGTGCTGAACCACCCTTCGAACACCCGGGCGACGGCGGAGCGGATCACGTCGCGGGCCACCTGGCCGGCGCCCCGCAGCTCGCCCTCGTACTCCAGCTCGAACTTGCCGGTAATCGAGGGCAGGGCGGCATAGACGTCGGCGATGCGGACCGCCGCGGTGGGCTCGGCGTTGATCAGCGCCCGCCGCTCGGCGTTCGACACCGCGTTCTCCAGGCAGGTGATCGGCATGCGTTGACTGACGCCGGAACGCTTGTCGATCTTGGCGTGGCTCCGGGCGACGAACGCGATTTCTTCGACCACCTCGCCGATGTACGGCGGGATGTCCGGCGTCCCCGCCGCCCCGCCGGACCGCGACGTCCAGGCTTCCCGGCTCGTGATCAACATGCCGGCCTGGCGTGTCTGCGGATAGTGGGTGCGGATCTCCGATCCGATACGGTCCTTCAGCGGGGTGATGATCTTGCCGCGGGCCGTGTAGTCCTCCGGATTCGCGGTGAACGTCATGACCACGTCCAGCGGCAGCCGGACGGGGTAGCCCTTGATCTGGACGTCGCCCTCCTGGAGGATGTTGAACAGGCCGACCTGAATCTTGCCGGCGAGATCCGGCAGTTCGTTGATGGCGAAGATGCTCCGGTGGGCTCGGGGGAGCAGTCCGTAGTGCATCGTCAGCTCGTCGGACAGCTCGAGCCCCGCGCGGGCCGCCTTGATGGGGTCGACGTCGCCGATCATGTCGGCGATCGTGACGTCCGGCGTCGCCAGCTTCTCCACGAGCCGGCGTTCCCGCGGGAGCCAGGCGATCGGGAGATCGTCACCGGCCTCCGCCACCCGGGTGCGGCACGCGCGGCACAGGGGTGCGAGCGGGTCGTCGTTGATCTGGCATCCCGGCATCACCGCCACCGCCTCGTCGAGCAGGGAGACCAGAGCCCGCAGCAGACGGGTCTTGGCCTGGCCCCGCAGGCCCAGCAGCACGAAGTCGTGCTGCGACAGGACCGCATTGACGATTTGCGGAATCACCGACTCGTCGTAGCCGACGATGCCGGGAAACAGCGGTTCCCGCCCGCGCAGCCGGCGCGCCAGATTCTCCCGCATCTCGAGCTTGACGCTGCGGTGCGGAAGGCGTCCGGCGCCGACGGCCTTGCGAAGCTTTCCGAGACGTTCAGGTAACGGCATGATGCGATCTTAGCAGTCCGTGTCGGAAGTTGTGCTGCATCCCGCCGGGGCCGTACTCGGCCCAGGAACGGGTCGTACAGCGGCCGAAATCGCCGAATCCGGCCGATCCGGACCGTTCCGCGCCACCGCCGGCCCGTTCCGGCGCGCCGCGGCGTATCGCCACGGCCAGTCGGCCCGGAAATCGCCGCCTGCGGCTCCGGCCGCGCCCAACCCACCGCGCCGGTCCCTCACGACGCCGGAGAACCTGCGCGCCGCAAGCACTGCGGCTCCGCCCGCCGCCCAACCCACCGCGCCGGGGGGGCGGCGCCTCCGGCGGGAGGCGCCGCCGTTCTACGGCGCGGACTCCCGGGATGGAAACCGGTTCTACGCGTCGCAGACCCCCGATCCGTCGGGGCGCGGCGGCGGCCGGCGCGCCCTTGCGCCGCGGTGAGGGGCAGGTTCCCCCTGGGTCCAACAACCCGATCCGTCAGGGCGCGGCGGCGGCCAGCGCGTCCGCGGTGACGAAGCGGGGCTGGATGTCGATCGGGATGTGCCCGAGCCGATCCAGTGCCTGCCGCACCGCCGGGGCCACGATGCCGCGGGTGTCCAGAATCCGCTGCGCGGCGTCGAGGTCGCCGGTGGCCTGCACCGTCATGAGTTCGCGGGTCAGGGCGGTCACGGTTTCCCGGATACGGCCGTGGTCGATCGCGAAGCGTCCGTCGGAATCGATGGTCACCGCGCCCGCATCGAGGAACGTGTTGAGTTGCACGGCCACGCCGCGGCCGTGCGCTTCGTGGATTCCGAAACGGATCGACCGGAACGTCGAGGCGAGGAACGTGGTGTACATGCTCCGTTCCAGCGACCGGTCGACGACCCCCCGATCGATCAACTCGCGCATGGCCCAGAGGCCGGCGACGTCCGCCTTGGCTTCCTCGAGGGTGCTGTGCGTCTCCCGGAGCTCCTGCCGGACGGTGGTCCGGCGGCCGTCGACGGTGATGGTGCCCGGACCCAGCCCGTGCATCAGTTCGTGCATCAGGATATGGGTGAAGAACGCCTCGAACGAGACCTCCGCCTGTTCGGCCGGCCGCAGCGTCACCTGCGAGATGGGGGTCAGAACGCGCTGGAACTTGGCTTCCTGGACGTTCTTCAGCATGACCCGCTTGGAACCCTTCTCGCGAACCACGCGCTCGTCGTTGGGGAGATTGAAGGCCGCGGTCTGGACCCCGCGGTTGGCGTCGCCGGCGGTGAAGACGACGTTGACGACCCGGATCGGGGCGAGCCCGCCGAGGGCCGGGTTCCGGAACCGCGGGTCGATCGGCAACCCGTCCTCCAGCCCCTGGAGGTGGGCGCCGAAGCGGTCCAGCATGGCCGTTTCGGCGGCGTCGCGAATGGTGACGAACGCTTCGAACGCGGCCTTGTAGTTGAACCACTCGTCCTCGTAGACCTCATAGGGTCCGATGGTCGGTTCGATCGTCGAGTCGAGCTCCATCCACGCCACGTCGCTGTCGTAGTAATCGTTGGTCGCGAACGCGGCCGCGCGGCTCTCCAGGTAGCGCCGCAGCGTCGGCTCCGCGGTGGCGCGGGCGGCGGCGCGCAGGTGCTCCGCGGCAAGGGCGAGCGGACCCTGGTACTCCACGCTGTAGGGCACGCTGGTGAACCGGCCGGCCGGATCGCGGCGGATGGTGGTGAAGAACCCGGTGGCGGCGGCGCGGGCCCGGTCGTCGAGCCCGTCCAGCCAGGCCGCGACTTCCGCCCGGGTCGCGCCGGCTGGATAGTAGTTGGCGCCTTCGGGCTTGGGGGGCGCACCGGCCACGAACGGCCGGTCGTCGTCGATGCGCGACCACGGGCCCTTGTTGAGCAGGAAGAAGTCGAGCGCGGCCCGTCCCGCGGCGCTCCGGTCGTCGACCAGGGAGAGCAGCATCGCGGGGTTGCCGGCCCAGACCTGTTGCAGAAAGACCGCATCCATCACGCGGGCGGCGTCGATGATGTGGTTCAGCGCGCGGCGCTCCGAATCGGGCAGCGCCGACAGATCCGCCCCGATGTCGACCGGTGCGAACAATCGCGTCATCGTGGCTCCCTGGCCCCCTGCGGCGGCCGTCGCCGCCGTGAGCGCACCGATTCCGGCGACACCGGCCGCGAGCAGGACGATCCCGGTGCCGCCGAACCGTCTCCCCTTCATCATCATTCTTGCCTCCCGTGTCCGTCCGCACCGCTACCATCATGGACCGGTCGGCCGGACCGAGGCAAGAAGCCGAGGTTGCTGCACAGGACCATCCCACGCTCCGCCACCGCCGTGCGCAGGCAGCATCGTGGCGGGTTTTTGGGGCTCCGGACGAGCGGCATCGTGGGTCTCACGCGGCGCCGGCCGGTCGGCAAGACGGTGGCGGTCCCTCGAATCGGGGGCGGGCCGTCACGCGCGGGCAGCGTGGGATGCCCCTGGTTGCTACACTGTAGCGGCCCGCGGCGAAACCCCGCGCATCGGCGCCGGCGGGGCGCCGGCGGGCTGAAGAGCGCCCGCGGGCAAGAACGCCCGTGCCTGACCAGTGCTTTGTCTCGGTTAAATATTGGGGTCGTCGCACATGAACAGTTCGACGCAGGTGGCGGTGATCGGCGGGGGGCCGGGCGGTTACGCCGCCGCGTTCCTGGCCGCGGACCTGGGTATGCAGGTGGCCTTGATCGACGAGGCTCCCAATCCCGGCGGCGTGTGCCTGTATCGAGGGTGCATGCCGTCGAAGGCGCTGCTGCACGTGGCGAAAGTGGTGACCGAGGCCCGCGAGGCCCGCAATTGGGGCGTCGAGTTCGGGGAGCCGACGCTGGACGTCGACCGGCTGCGGAGCTGGAAGGACCAGTCGGTGGCGCGATTGACGGGGGGCCTGGGCCAGCTCTCGACCCAGCGCGGGGTGACCTACCTCCACGGCCGGGCCGAGTTGTCGGGACCGACGTCGGCGCGGGTGACGGCGGCGGACGGCGGAGTCACCGCGTTGGCGTTCGAGCACGCGATTCTGGCCACCGGGTCGAGACCGGCGGCGCCCGCCGCGCTGTCTCTGGCCGGCGACCGGGTCTGGGACTCGACCCGGGCGCTGGAGATCCCGTCCGTGCCCGCGTCTCTGCTCGTGGTCGGCGGCGGCTATATCGGGCTCGAGCTGGGGTCGGTCTATGCCGCGCTCGGCTCGCGGGTGACGGTGGTCGAGATGACCGCGGGGCTCCTGCCGGGGGCCGACCGCGACCTCGTGGCGGTCGTGGCCCGGCGGCTCGCCTCGGTATGCGAGGCGGTGCTCCTGGAGACCACGGTGACGGCGCTGGCCGAGGAGGGTGACGGCGTCTCGGTGACGTTGCGGGGGGCCGCGGGCGAGTCGACGCGCCGTTTCGACCGGGTGCTGGCGGCGGTGGGCCGGGTGCCCAACTCGGACGTGCCCGGACTGGACCGGACCGCGGTGCGGCGCGACGCGCGCGGGTTCGTGGCGGTCGACGGCCAGCGCCGGACCGCCGAGCCGACGATCTTCGCGGTGGGAGACCTCGTCGGCGAGCCGATGCTCGCGCACAAGGCGAGCCACGAAGCGCGCACCGCGGTCGAGGCGATCGCGGGGCGCAAGGCGGTGTTCGAGCCGGCGGTGATTCCGGCGGTGGTCTTCACGGATCCCGAGGTCGCTTGGTGCGGTCTGACCGAGACCCGGGCCCGGGCCGAGCAACGTGCGGTGGAGGTGGCGAAGTATCCCTGGGGCGCCTCCGGCCGGGCCGTCACCCTCGATCGGCCGGCCGGGATGACCAAGCTCGTCATCGAGCCCGAATCGGAACGGATCCTGGGGGTCGGCATCGCGGGAAGCGGGGCGGGGGAGCTGATCGCCGAAGGGGTGGTGGCCATCGAGATGGGGGCTGCCGCGTCGGATCTGCGGCTGTGCATCCATCCGCATCCGACCCTGTCCGAGACGCTGATGGAGGCGGCGGAGGTGTTCTTCGGCCAGAGCACCCACGTCTACCGGCCGAAGCGGAAGCGGTGACGCGGGCGATCAGGGCGGCCCTACCGGACCGCTCTGTCCTCCCCACGTCTACCGGCCGAAGCGGAAGCGGTGACGCGGGCCGGCCCGGGAAGGCCGGGGGGGCTCCGGGCGTGGCCGCGTCATCCGGTGACGCGGGTCACCGCGGCAACCGCATCCGCCTGCTCATGGGCATGGTAGGAGCTGCGCACCAGCGGCCCGGACTCGACGTGCCCGAAGCCGAGCGCCGCCGCCGCCCGATCGAGGGCCGCGAACTCGTCGGGGTGGTAGTAGCGCGCGACCGGGAGATGGGCGGGTGACGGCCGCAGATACTGTCCGATCGTCACGATGTCGCATCCCGCCTGTCGGAGGTCGGCCAACGCCGCGAGGAGCTCGTCCCAGGTTTCGCCCAGGCCCACCATGATCCCCGACTTCGTCGCCACCGCGGGACGGTGGCGCCGGGCGTGCTCCAGAAGCCGGAGGGCGCGGTCGTAGCCGCCGCCGGGGCGCGCCCGGCGGTACTGCCCGCGGACCGTTTCCAGATTGTGGTTCAGGACGTCCGGTCCCGCCGCCAGCACCGCGTCGAGGGCGGCGGCGCTCCCGCCGAAATCGGGTACCAGGGTCTCGACCCGACAGTCCGGCGACAGGGATCGGATTGCCGTGACGGTGTCGGCGAAGATCCCGGCGCCGCCGTCCGCGAGATCGTCCCGGTCGACCGACGTGATGACCGCATGGTCGAGATCGAGGGTTCGCACCGCTTCCGCGACGCGGGCCGGCTCCCCCGGGTCGACCGGCCCGGGCCGGCCGTGCTCCACGTTGCAGTAGGCGCAGGCCCGCGTGCAGACGCTGCCCAGGATCATGAAGGTCGCGGTCCCGTGATGCCAGCACTCCCCGATGTTGGGACAGTTGGCTTCCTCGCAGACGGTGTGCAGCCCCTGTTCCCGGACCAGCCGCTTGAGGCGCCGATAGCCCGCGCTGCCCGGAGCCCGCACCCGCAGCCACCCGGGCTTGGCGCCCGCCGGCGCCGGCTCGGGGCGGATCCGGCGTCCCCGGAAGAAGGTCGCCGGCACGGCGCGCGGGACCGAAGGTCCATCATCCAGAGTCGCCATGCCGCGGATCGTACCGCGCCGCCGCGCCGCGGCGCAACGCGGGATTCCGCCGCGGGGCGGTGCGCCGACCGCCGGTGGGCGGAGCGCGGCGCCCGCCGCGGAGCGCCGGCGACGACCCGGGGGCCGGGACGAGCCGGCGCCGGTAGCGGGAAGAACCCGCCGTACCGGTCTCGGCCGGCCGCCGGCGCGCGTGCTTTCGGGCGGCGCCGCGGGGGGCGCGTCGGATACGACTGCCCCCGGCGCCGTCCGGTTGGCGATTTCCGTGCCGTTCTCGGCATCGAGGCCCTCCCGAACGGCTTTTTCTTGGGATCCATCGGGGACCGTTGGAGGGTATCCGGCGCGGGCGGCCCCGCGGCGTCCCATCGCGTCGAAGCCCGAAAGGCCCGTTTCGGAGGGCATCCAGGCCGGGAACGGGATCGGAATCGCCAATCCGGCAGCGACGGGGCGGTCGTCTCACAAATCTGACGTGCACCCGCCGCGGGGGTTGCATTCGCCGGTCCAGCCAAAATCGTGTAAACTGACACCGGTGCTGCGCGGGGTACCGTCGAGTCCGCGGCGCCGCAGTTTCTGATTGACGAAGGGCACCGGCAGGCCGGGCATGCGCACGGCCCACTCAGACTGACACTCTCACGGCGGCCGATCAGTCGTGGGCCACGGCGCGGCGGCCGGTGAACGACACGGAGGAGTCGATGGCGTACAGCATTTGCGAACCGTGCGTGGGGACCAAGGACACCGCCTGCGTGGACGTGTGTCCGGTGGACTGCATCCACCCGCGCCAGGACGAGGAAGAGTTCGAAGCCGAGACGATGCTCTACATCCACCCGGAAGAGTGCATCGACTGCGGCGCTTGTGTGCCGGCGTGCCCGGTCGAGGCGATATTCGCCAACGATGAAGTGCCCGATCAGTGGGAGAGCTTCATCGAGACCAACGCCAACTGGTACGAAGGCAAGTAGACCGAGCGAGCCACACATGGGTTTGATTGACCATCGTTTCGAAGACAACTTCATCACGACGAATCTCGACAAGGTGCTCAACTGGGCGCGTCAGTCGTCGTTGTGGCCGATGGGATTCGGGCTGGCCTGCTGCGCCATCGAAATGATGGCCACGTCGGCATCCCGTTTCGACATTGCCCGGTTCGGAGCGGAGGTCTTTCGCGCGTCGCCCCGGCAGGCCGACCTGATGATCGTCGCCGGCACCGTGACCAAGAAGATGGCTCCGGTGCTGCGGCGGCTCTACGACCAGATGCCCGAACCGAAGTGGGTCATTTCCATGGGGAGCTGCTCGAACGCAGGCGGACCGTTCCCCACCTATTCGGTGCTGCAGGGCGTGGACAAGGTGGTGCCGGTCGACGTCTACGTGTCCGGATGTCCGCCCCGTCCCGAGGCGCTGCTCTACGGGTTGTTGCGGCTTCAGGACAAGATTCGCCGAGAGAATACGGTGTTGCGGAAGGAACGGGTGGTCTTGGCGGGACAGACCGATCCGATTCTGGTCGAGGACCGGGGGTAGCGGCCGTGCAGCAGTTGTCGAAGATCTTTCGGATGGTGTTCCTGGTCGATCTGATCAAGGGGCTGCTGGTCACGCTCCGGTACACCCCGCAACCCGCGTTCACCTTCCAGTATCCGGCGGAGCGGCGTCCCGTCGCGCCTCGCTTCCGGGGCGTGCTCAGGCTGCAGGTCGAGCCCGAGACCGGCGCGCAGACCTGCATCGTCTGCGATCAGTGCGCCAAGGTCTGTCCCGACGAGCTCATCTTCCTGGGCGGACACCGGGAGCCCGGTCACAAGATCAAGGTGCTGGACTTCTTCGACTTCAATCTCTCGCGTTGCAGCTTCTGCGGCCTCTGCTCCGAGGTGTGCCCGACCAAACCGGTCAAGGCGCTCATCATGAGCGAAGACTACGAGCTCGGCAGCTACGATCGCCAGAAGCAGATTCTGCGCGTCGACGACATGTACGACGGCGTCGAGATCGAGCAGTACACGCGCTAGGAGTCTGCGCCGCAGGAAATTCTGAAACTACCATATGTTGCGCAAGCTCCGGCGACTGACCGCCGCATGTTGTGTCAGATCGGACCCAAAACCGTTCTGGGGCGCACACTCCTAGCTGGAGCGGGGGCGCGGTGTTCGGGGTTGCCCGGGACGCCACCGACTCGCTGAACAGTCCGGCGTCGCTCCGCGGTGTACCGGTGGAGGAGACATGAGACTCGCGTCACGTGCCCTGATCATCGCGGCGGGGTTGGCGGCCCTGTCGGTTGTCCTCGGCGCGCAGTCGACGCCGACCGCTTCACGAGTGGAGACCCGCCTTCAACTGGGCAATCTGCTGCTCGAAGACCTGCGGTATTGGGAGGCCATCCGCACCTTTGAAGAGGCGCAGGAAGGGGCCACCGACGAGCAGCGCGTGCGGTCTTCCACCGGCATGCTGAGGGCGCTGTTGCCCGTCGCCGAGTTCACCCGCGCGCAGATGGAGGCGCAGGTCCTGCGGGAGATCGCTCCGGGCGATCCCGACATTACCGCCCTGATCGGTGATGCGTTGTGGGGCGGCGGATTGTTCGACGAGGCGGAGCAACTGTATCGCGACGCGCTCGCCATGGATCCGGGTTCCGGCGCGGCTCGTCACGGCGTGGCCAGGAGCCTCACGACGCGGCAGCGGTACTCCGAGGCGCTCGACTGGGTCCAGGCCGCCCTCGGGGCGGCCCCCGACTCGGCCGCCGTGCATCACACCCTGGGGTACATCCATCGGCGGATGCGCCGGTTCGGTGACGCCGCCGATGCCTACGAGCGATACGTCGAGTTGCTTCCCGCCTGGATCGACACCGAGAAGGCCGACTGGGCGCGTGCGGAAGTGCAGTTCCTGCGGTCGTTCGGCGACCGTCCCGCCATCGAGCTGTCGGCGCCGGGCAGGCTCCATACGATTCCATTCAGACTGACCGACGACAAGGTCATCGTCCAGGGTCGGATCAACGGTGGTGACCTCGTGGACTTCGTCATGGACACCGGGGCCGAGCAGACGGTGTTGTCCCAGCGCGTCGCCCAGCAACTCGGCATACGTCCGGTCAGCACGGCTCTGACCGCCGGTGTCGGCGAAATCGGCTTTCGGGGCCTGCAGGCGGGCCGGCTCGAATCGCTCGAGTTGGGCTCGCTCGGCATCCGGAATCTCCCCGTGTTGATCAAGAACCCCCCGCTCGGCGGTCTGCCGACGCCGGAGGCGGAAGCGTTCTCGCCGCTCGCGTTGGGGTTGTCGATGATCGTCGACTATGCGCGCAGGGAGATCATCATCGGCGAAGAGCTTCCGGAAGAGCCGTTCGAAATCTCGATGCCCCTCAGACAGCATCGGCTCGCGGTGGTGCGCGGGGTCGTCAATGACCGGATTCCCCGGAGCTTCGTGGTCGACACCGGCGGCGAGGTCATCTCGATCAGCCGCGGCACCGCGAGTCTCCTGCCGCCGCTCGAAGTGCGGCGGGTGCCGGTCAACGTGTACGGGACTTCCGGCTGGGATGAGCAGGCGTACCTGCGTCCGGGCACCTCGCTGGCCTTCGACCAGTTGCTGTATCCCAACTACTCCGTGGTGGTGTTGAATCTGCACCGGCCCAGCGCCCTGCTGGGTTTCCACATCGGCGGCACCGTCGGCCACCATTTCCTCCGCGACTACCGGGTCGTGCTCGATCTGGGCCGCAGCGAAATGCGGTTGACGCGTCTCTGAGCGGGTTCGGCGCGTTTCCGCCTGCGCCAGAGTGCCGCAGCCCCGGCCCGGGGCTGCGGTTTTCGGGTGTGGTCCAGCCCCGGGCCCACGGGCGGGGCATGCCAAGCCGGAAACCGGGCTAAAGTCGGTTTCCGGCTTGGCTCGGCAGCCTTGGGTGAAACCCTCCCAATTCACCCCTCGACGGCGACCGGGCCGCTGTTGTTTCAGGGTCAGCTCGGCAGCCTCGGGTGAAAACCCCGCGCCGCCCCGGACATCGACTGCGCGGAGGGCGCATCTGTCCTTTCTCAGGCTGCTGCGGCTGGGTGAAACCCCGCGCCGCCCCGGACGTCGACCGGGGCGGCGTCCGGGTCAGAAGTCGTACCCGATCCAGAAGTCGAAGCGGGGGTTGCGGAAGACGGCGCTTCCTCCGCGGGCGGCGAAGAGAATGTCCTCCCAGTCCTTGTTGAAGAGCGTGCGCCAGGACCAGTCGAAGTGGAACGGGATGCCGATGACCGACGTCATCAGTCCGATGCCATAGGATGCTCTTCCGTCCACGAGCCTGAAGCCGGACACCGGCGCGGGATCGCCCGGCACTTCGAAGAAGGCGCCGGTCAAGGGATTCTCTCCGAAGCCGATGGTCGGGGTCACCTGCTCCGAGCCGCTGGCGAACCAACGGAACGGCTGGTTGTTCAGGCTGGCTCCACCGAGGTTGAAGAAGAAGGCCCCGCGGATGCCTCCCATCAGGCCGATCGGGGTGAGCATCGCCTCGATGAGCGGGAAGCGCAGCTCCGCGTTGAAGAACCCGGCGTCGTGGCCGATGAACTCCAGATACTCGTAGCCGCGCATCTCCGAGTTCCCGCCGAAGAACAGAAAGTCCGGGAAGTCGCCCAGGCTCTTGAACCAGCGTCCGCGCAGGGCCAGCACGCCGGTCTCTCCGATCCGCAGATAGTGCCGGGCGTCGGCGTCGAGGGTCTTCTTGCCGAGAAATGTGGTGCCCACGGTCGGCGCGTATTGGAAGGCGACGCGCATCGTGTTGCCGGAAACCGGTCCGAACTCGCGGAAGACGGTGGTTTCCTGAATGAAAGACACCCCCATCGGCAGCTGCGAGCCGCTGCGGAACAGCCGGGTCCCGAACTGCTGCTGTTGGTACTGGTCCGACTGCTGCTGGAGAAACGGGTCGTTGAACCGCTCCCTGGTGTGGAACATCCCGCCGGTCACCTCGATGCGGCGGTAGCGGTCGAACGGGTAGATGCCGAAGGCGCTTCCGCCCCGGACCGTCTGCACCGCGAGCGCCTGGTCGCGGCTGAGAAAGGCGAGCGACGGGGCGTAGAAACCGGCCGCCCCATAGAAGAACCTCTCCTGCGAGAATCCCTGCAGGGCGAACTGGAAGCGGCCGCTCATGTTGATGTACGAACCCGAGAAGGTTCGGTACTGAGCGATGGAGTAGGCGAAGAGGCTGAAGTTCTGATCGCCGAGGACGTCGGAGAACGAGACGGCGGTGCCGCCGAGAAAGTCGCCGCTGTTGGTCACACCGAAGTTGAGGGGCGGGGTTCCGTCGAGGAACATCTTCTCGAACCGTCCCTTGCGCCGGTTGTTGGCGTTCACGAGCGTATGGGTCAGCGGCGCCTGAAAGTCGATGTTGGGACCGGGAGCGCCGAAATCGGCGGTCGACGCGGTATACAGCGGCTCGTCCCGCTCGATGGTGTGGATGCCGTACTCGCCCTTGAAATAGGTGACGAAGGCGATGCGCGGATTGGGGTCGTCCGGCAGGACGACGGTAGAGACGTTGCCGGTCGCGGTGTCGGTGTACTGGCGGAGCTCGCCGTTGTTCAGGTCGAGCGTCCACACGTTGTAGATATCGGCGTTCGCGGCCACCTCCGGGTCGACCGGAGCCAGCGGGTCGGTGGCGGTCGAGGCGAAGACCACGGTGTTCTCGTCGAGGAACTGCGCGCCCGCCTCGGAGGAAGTGCCGAACGTCAACTGCCTCTTCCGCCGGGTGGCGAGGTCGAGCTCGAACAGCTTGTTGTTGCCGCTGATCCGCGCCACGTAGATGAGGTGGGAGCCGTCGGGCGAGAACGTCGGCGCATAGTCGGCGAACTCGTCCCCGGTCAGGTTCGTGACCTCCCGGGTCTCGATGTCCAGCAGGTAGATGTCGCCCACCGCGTTCTGCAGCGCGGAGAAAACGATTTGGCGTCCATCCGGCGAGAAGTCGGGTGATTCCGGCGCATCGACCATCGGCAGGTCGACCATGTCTTCGGTCTCCCGGGTGACCACGTTCTGGAGCATCAGCGACCGGTACTTCCCCTTGCGCACGAAGTACGCCAGGCGGTCGTCGACCCCCGACCAGGACATCCACGGCACCGCGTTCCACCGGGCGCCCGGGAGCTGAATCGACTCGAACCCGAGCTCCGAGTTGAAGCCCGCGGTCAGATTGCCCACCACCTCGCCGTCTTCGGTCGACAGCAGGATGATGTCGATTTCCCGATCCTTGCGATTGATCGCGTAGGCGGCGAGGAGGTCCCCGGAGGGCGACGGTTCGATCGAGTACACCGCCAGATATCGTGTGTCGAACGGGTCCGGGGCCAGATCGCGACCGTAGTCGTCGGGCCGTTCCTTGTCCCGGAAGGCCTGGAACCGGCGTCGGATATAGGACTCGAACTCGATGTCGAACTCCTCGGCGGGGATGTTGAACGCGTCTTCGTAGATGTCGCTGTCGCCGCCGATCGCCGACTTCCGCAGGGAGAACAGAAACTCCCGGACGCCGGCCATGCCCCAGCGCTCTTCGATGAACTCGAAGGCGGCATGTCCGAGGTTGTAGACCAGACGCGGACTCGCGTTAATGCCCCCGCCCTGGAAGTCGCTCATCTCCGGGAGGGTGTCCGAGAGGGCGGCGTCGCGAACCGTCATCAGATCGAGGGGCCGCCACACGCCGCCCATGTAGTCGGCGAGCCCCTCGTCCACCCACAACGGGATGTTGCGCCGGATGACCGAGCGCGGGATGATGTCGAACGCGAACTGGTGGGCCAGCTCGTGGGCGATCAGCCGGTAGAGCTGGTCGGGCGGCTCGTCTATCGGGAGCGCGATCCGCTGCCGGAACGGCTCGGCGAAGGCGCCGACGCCGTCGGAGACCGCCCCCGGAATGATGTTCTGCTGCTCGAACTCGCTGTGCGTCTTGAAGATGACGAGCGGAACGAGGTTCGCGAGGTCGTGCGTCAAATCGGCGCTGATCTGGGCATACGCGCTCTCGGCGTAGCTGGCGATGCGCTCCAGGTGCTCCTCCACGTCGGGGTAGTAGAAGATCTCGAAGTGGTCGGTGGTGTAGATGTGCCACTGGAAATCGTCGTACTTGACCCGATTCTTGCCGAAGTAGGGGTTGAACTGGGTCGCGGCCTGGGCCGCCGCGTCGACAGCCCAGCCGAGGGTCAGCGCACCGATCAGACCGGCACGGACCACGCGGCTTCGAATGGCGCGCCCGCAAGGGGTGCAACTCATGATTCACCTCGTGAGTGGCCAGCGGCGTGTGGCGGGAGCTGGCAGAGAATGCGTCTCATGTTACCTGTAGCGGCAGGATGGCCGCAACGCGGCGGCCGTCGTCGGGCAGGACCATCCCACGCTCCGCCACCGCCGTGCGTAGGCAGAATCGTGGCGGATCCTGGGGCTCCGGACGGGCGGAATCGTAGGTCTCACGCGGCGCCGGCCGGTCGGCAAGACGGTGGCGACCCCTCGAATCGGGGGCGGGCCGTCACGCGCAGTCAGCGTGGGATGCTCCTGGTCGTCGGGTCGTCTGCGCGGTGATCCCCGCCCGGGACCTTCATTTATTTTTGCAAGAATCGCGCCCGGTCGCCGGCCCGCTCCGCGCCCGGGAATCGCCGCCGACGGCTCCGACTGCCGCCCAACCCACCCGCCGGGAGTCCGCGCTACTGCGCAGACTCCCCGCCCCGACCCGCCCGCCGCGGTCTTGCGGCGCGGGCGCCCCTTGCGATGAGACGGCGGGGCAGGCGGGCGCCTGTCTGACCTCCGTGGGCCGGCCCGGCCGCGATGGTCGCCGCGGCGCCGACTCCCGCCGCGTGCGCCGGCCCGGGTGTCCCCTGCGGGGCGGGCGATCGACCACGACAGAGGACATGGACTTGGTAATGGACAAGTCCGCTCGCTATATGCGACGCTATGGGGACGGGAGGCGGCGTTCCGCCGCCGCGGGTCCGGCGCCGGCCGGACGAGAGGAGCGAGTCATCATGACGTTGCGTTGGATGGTCGCGGGTGCGGGCGCGCTGGCGTTGGCGATGTCCACCCTGCCGGTCGGGCTCGTGTCGTCCCATGCGCACCCGCACGGGAGCGCCGCACCCGCCGGCAGCGCCGCGGCGGCCCGCGGCGGGGCGGTCGTCGCCGCGTGCGATGCGGGGGCCAAGCCGGCCAACTACGATTTCGTGCTGCAGGACCACAACGGACAGGACGTCGACTTCGAGTCGTTGCGCGGCAAGGTCGTGCTGCTGAACTTCTGGGCGACGTGGTGCGGTCCCTGCAAGATCGAGGTGCCCTGGTTCGTCGAGTTCGCCGAGCAGTACGCCCACGAAGGGTTGGTGGTGCTGGGCCTGTCGGTCGACGACACGGTCGACAAGATCCGGGCTTTTGCCGACCAGTACGACGTGAACTACCCGATGCTCGTGGGGTTGGGGCGGGAAGACTTCCAGGAGGCCTACGGGCCGATCTGGGGCGTGCCGATGACGTTTTTCATCGATCGTGAAGGCACCGTGTGCCGCACCCACGCGGGCATCGCGACCCGCGGCGAATTCGAGAAGGACATCGAGGATCTGCTGTAGGAGCCTGCTCCGCGGAAACGGTGTATGATCCGGATGAGGGTTGTCGATGCTGAAAGGGTTCGTCCACGCGGAGTTGTCTTGTGGCTGTCGACTTGCATTTCGCGAGGGGGTAGAGGGCAGCCCGGTCACCGTCGTCGTCGACCGGAAGGCCCCCGGCTGCGTCCTTTCACTGCATGTGCAGGGGTTGCCGGTCTACGACTACCGCGAAGCGCTTCGACCTTCGACCCGCACCAGCCCGATGGAGGAAGAGGGCTACGAAGAAGAGGGGTGACGGCCGGGGCATCGTCAATGACCACGCTGCTGTCGTCGGAATTCGATGTCGTCTGCCCGTGCTGCGGCGCCGTGCAGACCGTCGATGCGCAGCTGAAGCGGGTCGTGGCCCATCAGGAGCCTCCGCGCGGGGACAAGCCCGAACTCGACCAGGCCCAGCGGATTCTCGCCGAGGCGGCGGCCCGCCGGGAAGCCCTGTTCGAGCGGTCCGTGAACGACGAACGGACGCGCGGCGACGCCCTTTCGAAGCGTTTCGACGAGGCCCTCGAGCAGGCCCGCCACGAGCCCGTCACGCGTCCTGCCCGCGACATCGATCTCGATTAGAGGCCCCGGCCCGCACGGGTTCTTTCCGCCTCCAGGAACACGGGAGCAAGCGGGCGCATCAGGGGTAGACTTCCCCGATGCAGATATCTGCCTCAGCCCCGGACGGTGCCGGACCGGTCCGCAGCCCCGCCGCGGCCCCGCGAATCCTCGTCGGCACGTCCGGGTACAACTATGCGGAATGGAAGGGCAGCTTCTATCCCGACAAGCTGTCGTCCAGGAAGATGTTGCCCTTCTATGCCGAGCGGTTGCCGACCGTCGAGATCAACTACACCTTCTACCGCATGCCGACCGGGCGGCTGCTGTCCGGGTGGTCGGACCTGACCCCCGAGCACTTTCGCTTCACCCTGAAGGCGCCGCGGCGCATCACCCACGAGGCCCGGTTGCGCAATTGCGGGGACCCCACCGCCGCGTTCTGCGGGGCCGCGCAAACGCTGGGGCGGAAGCTCGGCGTTCTGCTGTTCCAGTTGCCGCCGTCGTTCCGGAAAGACCTGTCGGTCTTCGACGACTTTCTCGCCGTGCTGCCTCCCGGCGTTCGCGCCGCGTTCGAGTTCCGTCACGCCTCCTGGCACGACCCGGCGGTGTTCGAACGGTTGCGGTCCCGGCAACTGGCCCTGTGCATCGCCGACAGCGGGCGGATGACGACACCGCTGGAGGTCACGGCCGGCTACGCCTACTTCCGATTGCGGGACGAGGGGTATCGGCCGGAAGACATCGCCCGGTGGGCGGAGACGATCGCCGCGGGCACCCGGGGCTGCCGGGAGGTGTTCGTGTACTTCAAGCACGAGGACAAGGGGAAGGGACCGGAGTTCGCGCGGCAGTTCGTCGAAGCGCTGCCCGCTTCGGGGTGATCGCTTCCGGGGGGCCGTCGCGCAACCGCGCAGCGCCGGTGCCGGCGGGTCGTCCGCGGGGCGTCCCCGCGGGATGCTGCGCCGGTCGAAACGCAGGGAGGCTGCGGCCGGGATTCCTACGTCGCCACCTGTTCCCGCACCGCCCCGATGACGCGCCGTTCGGCCCAGTAGCCGTCGAAGTCCGCCGAGGCGCGCGCATAGAACCCGCAGTGGCCCCCGTGGGGCGTGATCTGCACGGTGATGCGGCGGTTTGCGGCAATCCCCGGGTCGTCGAACTGCGCCCGCGGGACGAAGGGGTCGTCGTCGGCGCTCACCACGAGGGTCGGCACCGAGACGCGGTCGACGACCCGGAGGCTGCTCGCCCGGTGGTAGTAGTCGTCGGCGTCCCGGAATCCGTGGTGGGGGGCCGTGAATCGCTCATCGAAGTCCCGCACCGTCTGCACCGACCCCAGCCGGCTCAGATCGAAGCGGCCCGGCCACGCCCGCGCTTTCCGCTTCATGCGGCGTTTCAGGTCGCGCACGAAGTTCCACTGGTACAGGCGGTTCGCCCGGCGTTCGAGGGCCTCGACGCACATCCCCAGGTGCATCGTGGGCGAAACCGCGACGATCGCTCGGAGCTGGGGGGGCGCTTCCGGTCCGTAGTCGCCCGCAAGCCGCACGGCGACGTTGCCCCCGAGCGAGTAGCCGGCGACGGCGATCGCCGGCAGCCGGTCGAGCGTGATCAGCTCCTCGATGACGGCCCGCGGGTCGGCCGAGAGCCCGGAGTGGTACAGGCCGGCCGACAGGGCCTCGGTGCCCCCGCAGTTGCGCTGATTCAGCAGTACCGCGTTCATGCCTGCGGCGAGGGCCTTGTCGGCGAGGCCGCGCATGTAGTGCGCCCGGCTCGAGCCTTCGAGGCCGTGCAGCGCGATGAGCGTGGGGCGCCGCCGCGGCTCCGGCTGCCAGTGGCAGTGGGCGAGCACACGCGCGTCCGGGGCGACGTCGAAGTAGCGGGGCACGGGCGGCGGCAGGCGCGGGAAGCGGCGCGCGCGGCCCCAGGTGAACAGGGTCATCCGATGCCCGCCCCGAAGGCGCGGATGGGGGACGTAGCGGGCGGCGGGGTTGCCGCAGGTGATGGCTCTCGTCATCGTCGGGGTTCCGCCGCGGGCTCCCGGTCGTCCGCGGTGGGGCCGTAGATCGGGGGGACCCGCACGTCCCGCATGCGCAGATAGACGCTGAGCTGTCCCCGGTGGTGGACCAGGTGGTTGAGCACGAGCACCTGCACCATGGCTATCCGCGGCAGCGAGAACAGCGCTTGGCCCCCGCGCCGCAACTCCCAGTCGGCGATCAGATCGCCGTCCGGGCGCCCGGCGAGGGCGCGGCGCCCGGCGGCGGCGCCGGCGTCGAACCGCTCCAGCCCCGCTGCGACCGACGTAACGGCGGCGGGGTCGGGGAGGTCCGCCAAGTCCCAGCCGTCTTCGTCCATGATGCCGCAGGTCCAGGCGGGAATCTCCACCAGATGGGTCATCAGTTCGGCGGCGGTGCGGGCCTTCCCGCCGGGCCCCCACGCCAGATCCGCCGCCGGCACGACATCGAGGAGGCGCCGGGTGGTTTCCAGCTCCCGGTCGAACTGGGGCAAGAGCATGTCGATGAGCGGCGGCATGACGTGACGGCTGCGTCGATGAGCGGCGGCATGACCCGTGGCGGACGCGCACGGCGATTGTAACCGTGAATCCGGGGCGGCCGGGCCGGGGCAACGCCGCCATGGCGATCTGTTGGAGGACCTGAGCGGCTGTTTCGAGCTGGGGGCGGCCGGGCCGGGGCAACGCTTCCGGATCCGTCGGTTGCCGGCCGGGCCGTCTGGACCGGGCGCCGGATGATCCGGGACAATGGGCGCATGCGGCTCCGGCGCTTCAACATCGGTTGCTTCGGCGGGGGCACGGGGTTGCCCAGCCTCATCGGCGGGCTCAAGCAGAACCCCTGGCTGCGCGTCAATGCGGTGGTCACCATGTTCGACAGCGGCGGCAGCTCCGGGCTGCTGCGCGATCAGCTCGGGGTGCTGCCCCCGGGCGACGTCCTCCGGTGCGCGCTGGCCCTGGCCCGCAACGAGACCGAGGCGAGGCGGATCCTGCTGACCCGCCTGTCCGGCTTCGAGCACGACCGGCTCGGCGGCCATACCGGGGGCAACCTGCTGCTGTCGATGATGGAGCAGTACACCGGCGACTTTCTCGCCGCGGTCGAGGGACTGCGCACCCTGCTCGACTGCGTCGGGCTGGTCTGGCCCATCAGCGTCGAACAGGCGGCCGTCTGCGCCGAGTACGAGGACGGTTCGACCACCCGCGGCGAGGTCGAGGTCGACGCCGCGCAACGGCAGGGTCGCCGCGTCCGCCGCATCCGGCTCGACCCCCAGGTCGCCATCCATCCCGCCGCGGCGGCCGCCATTCCGAGCTTCGACGCGGTCGTCATCGGCCCCGGCAGCTTCCACACGAGCCTGGTGCCGACCCTCCTCCCCACCGGGGTGCGCGACGCGGTGGCCGCCGTCGACGGGCCGATCGTGCTGGTCGCCAACCTCCTCACCGAGGGACGCGGCATGGAAGGCTTCACCGCCGCGACGGCGGTGGCCCGCATCGGCGAGGTGATCGGCCGCCCCGTCGATGCGGCGATCGTGAACACCGGGCGCCCCGATGACGACACCGTCCGCCGCTATGCCGCCGAGCACAAGCGGCCCCTGCCGATGGGCGGGATGCCGGATTCCTGCGAGGTCGTCACCGGCGAGTTCTGGCAGGGGACGTTCGCCCGGCACGCCCGCCGGCGTCTCGCCTACGCGGTGTGGAGCGTCCTTTCCCGTCGGCTCCTGTACGACGACGGGGGTCGGGGGCCGGAGTCCGGGCGGTAGAAGCGATTCCCGTCGGCTCCGGTTCGAGGACGGGGGGGCGGGGCCTGGAGTCCAGGGCCGCAGCCGCGATTCCCGTCGGCTCCCGTACGAGGACGGGTCGGGGCCGCGGGTCCGGGGCTGCGCAAGCGATCCAGACTCCGGGCAGGCGCGGTGGCGCCCATCGGGGCGGCAGGCGCCGTTCCCCCCGGTCAGGTCCCGGCCGTCTCGCCGCGCGCCGACTTCTTGGCCGCAGCCTTCTCGATGATCCCGCGCAGCGCCTTGCCGGTGGCGCCCCCGCGGGCGGCGGCGCGCCCCGTCACCCAGACGTCCGGCAGGTCGGCGGCGAGGATGTCGTCGAAGTCGCCCTCGCTCTTCACGCTGAGGGGCGCGAACGCCGTGACGTCGAGGGGGCCCGACCAGAAGTCGCGGTGCTTGATGAGCAGCCAGCTCCTGCCCCGCTGCGCCGGCGGCGTGTCGGGCCGGTCGCGGGTGCGGACCAGTACCCACGACCCCTTGAGCTTGTACCCGTCGAGGGCGAACTTCAGGTCGCCCTTGCGCAGGGCTTCGCCCACGCCGTCGACCTCCGGCCGCCAGGTGCCGTAGTCCCACAGCATCACGACGCCTTGGCCGTAGCCTTCCGGGATCACCCCTTCGAAGTCGCCGTAGTCGCGGGGATGATCCTCGGTCCGCACCGCCAGGTGCCGATCCCGGTGGTCGAGCGACGGCCCCTTCGGCACCGCCCACGACAACAGAACCCCGCCGTGCTCGAGCCGCAGGTCGTAGTGCAGCCGGCTCGCGAGGTGCTTCTGCACGCAGAAGTACAGCGGCTTCGGCTCGCCCCCCGCCGGTCCGCGCGGCTGGCCGTCTCCCCGCGGCTCGGGGGTCTTCGAGAAATCGCGCTTGCGGCGGTACTCGTCGAGGGGCATGGCCCCCGAGGATATCAGAGGGAAGCGCCGCGCCGGCTCGGGGTCGCGGCCGGCCGCGTCTTCACGGGAACCGGTCGGCGTTGCGTCGAACGCGCGGGGCGTTCGACGCATAATGGTCGCGGAGACACATCATGCTGACGGCCGTCCTGCTCTATCTCTCGGTCCTCGTCCTGGTCGGCGCGTACCGCAGCCGCAGGGTGCAGACCGGCGACGACTTTCTCGTGGCGGGCCGGGCGTTGCCGGCGCGGGTGCTGGTATTCACGCTGCTCGCGACCTGGATCGGGTCGGGCAGCCTCTTCGCGGGGGCCGGGCTCGGCTACCGGGCGGGTTTCCCGGCCCTGTGGCAGTCCGCGGGGGCCTGGGTGGGCATCGCCCTCGTCTACTTCATCGCGCCGCGTGTGCGCCGTATCGCCATGTACACCGTGCCCGACATCCTCGAGCTGCGCTACGGGCCGGCCGCTCGGGTGCTGGGCACGGTCACCACGGTGCTCGCCTACTCGACGATCGCCGCGTACCAGTTCCGGGGCGGCGGCCGTCTCCTGGCGGCGATCTCGGGCGTCGATCCGGATACCGGGGCGTTGATCACGATGGCGTTCTGCGTTCTGTTCACGGCCCTCGCGGGGATGCTGTCCATCGCCTACCTGGACGTCGGCAACGGCCTGTTGATGACGGTCGGGGTGATGCTGGCCGTGGTGTTCATGGTCGGCGGCGCGGGCGGGCCCGGCGCCGCCCTGGCGGCCCTCCGGCCCGATCAAGTGTCGTTGTTCGGCACCCTGGGGCCCCAGGCGGCCCTCGCGTTGTTCCTGCCGACGATGTTCCTGCTGCTCGGCGAAGCGAACATGTATCAGAAGTTCTTCTCGGCCCGCGACGAGCGGGCGGCGCGGCTGGCCGTCGGCGGATGGATCGTCGGGACGATCGTCGTCGAGACGCTGATCGACTCCACCGGGGTGCTGGCGAGCACCGTCCTGCCGGGGTTGACCGAGCCGCAGTCGGAGGAGATAGTCATCCGCGTCGCGACCGGCGTGCTGCCCGCGTTCCTCGGGGTGGTCCTCGTGTGCGGGGCGGCCGCCATCATCGTCTCCACCGCGAACAGCTTCCTGTTGACGCCGGCGACGAACCTGATCCGCGACGTCTATCAGCGCTTCGTCAATCCGTCCGTCACCGGGGCGCAGGTCATCGTCTACACCCGGATCATCGTGGTGGTGCTCGGCGTGTTCGGCTACGTCGCCGGGAAGTTCTTTCCGACCATCCTCGCGATGGCCCTGTGGGCGTACACGATGTACGGCGCGGGCATCACTCCGGCGCTCCTCGGCGCCCTGCTCTGGCGCCGCGCGACCCCGGCGGGAGGCGTGGCGTCGATTCTCGCCGGCATGATCACGACGCTGGGGTGGGAGATCGTCGGGCTCGCCCGCGGCGTCGACGGCGCCCCCGCGTATCTCCTGGGGTTGGAGACCGCGTATCCGGCTCTGGCGCTCTCGATCGGTACCCTGATCGTGGTCAGCCTCGCGACGCCGGCCCCGTCCGCCGCGCAGACGGCGGCCCTCGACGGTCCGCGGACCCTCTGAGCCGGCTGTCCGTCCCCGTGCGGCGGCGCGGCCCGCCCGCGCCGCGTTGGGGTGGCCGGGCGTCACTTCCGTTGAGCCGGGACGTAGTCCGGGGGCGGGGCCGACTCTTCGCCGAAGAAGAACTCCTCCATGTACTTCGCCACCAGGTCCTGGGCCTCCTTCTGCCAGGGCATGAGGCGGTATTCGTTGAGGATCATCTTCATCCGTTCTTCCCACTCGTTCCAGGCCTCGACCGAGACCTGCTCGTAGATGCGCCGGCCCAGCTCGCCGGGCCAGGGGGGCTCGTCGAGCCCGGGCAGATCCTTCTGGAGCTTCACGCACTTGACGGTACGGACGGGAGTGTCGGAATCAGGCATGGCGGTGGTCCGGCTGGCGGTGCTGGTCGGTCCGATCGTAACATGGGCAGGCTGGACCGGGGGGCGGCGCGGCCGTTGCTCGAACGCAGCGGGACTTTCGCCGCGGGCTGTCGACGGGCCCCTCTCGTCCCGTCGGCGACGGCGGGACCCCGCCGGTCCCGGCGCCTGCACGCGGTCTCACCCACCAGCTTCCGGAACGGATTGACGAAGCATGACAGGTCAGGAACGCATCGGGGGCGCCCGCCGGATGGCGGCGACGGCCGGCGTGCTGGGGGGCACTTTCCTCGCGGCCATCGAGATGACCGTGGTGGCGGCGGCCATGCCGACGGTCGCCGACCAGCTCGGTGGGCTCGCCTGGTACAGTTGGGTCTTCTCCGCCTACCTGCTGGCGTCGACGGTCTCGATTCCGCTGTGGGGCAAGCTCTCCGACCTGTACGGACGCCGGCGCTTCTATCTCTGGTGCATCGGCATCTTTCTGCTGGGTTCCGCCCTCTCCGGGGCGGCCCGGTCCATGCCCGAGCTCATCGTGTTCCGGACGCTGCAGGGGTTCGGCGCCGGCGGCCTCATGCCGCTCGGGATGAGCATCATCGCCGACCACTACACGTTGCAGGAGCGGGGCCGAACGCAGGGGTTACTGAGCGCGGTGTGGGGAATCGCCTCGGTCGCGGGACCGCTGGCCGGGGGCTACATCACGGCGCTGCTCTCCTGGCGCTGGGTGTTCTATCTCAACATCCCGTTCGGCATCCTGGCCGCGGTGATGGTGGGCGCCGCCCTGCGGGACCCGGTGCCGGGCCCGCGGCGCACTGTCGACTACGCCGGTGCGGGCTTGCTGATGACCTCGGTCACGTTGCTGATGCTCGGCGTCGGCCAGACCGGGGTGGCCGGCCGCGCGGCGTGGGCGGCGGCCGCCTATGCGGGCGCGGCCGGATTCGGATGGTGGCTGGTGCGGATCGAGCGGCGCGCGCCCGAGCCGATGGTGCCCCTCGATCTGCTCGCGGATCGGATGGTGGCGTCCATCGCCGGCATCGGACTGATGGTCGGCGCGGCCATGTTCAGCGCCATCTCGTACGTGCCGCTCCTGGTGCAGGAGGGGCTCGGCGGCACCGCGGTCGAAGCGGGCCGCGCACTGACCCCGCTGGTCCTCGGGTGGGTCGTGATTTCGGTGATCGCCGGGCGGCTGGTGCACCGGATCGGTTACCGGCCGATGGTGCTCGGCGGTCTGAGCGCGGTTACCCTCGCCTTCATCGGACTGGCCGCCATCACCGCGGCGACGCCCGTCTGGGTGCTTCGGGCGGATCTCATCCTGATGGGCATGGGGATGGGGACGGCGATGCTGTCACTGGTCCTCGCCATGCAGAGCGCGGTCGCGCGGCGGCATCTCGGGGTCGCAACGTCGTTCGGCCAGTTCACGCGCAGCATCGGCGGGGCGGTGGGCGTCGCCCTGTTCGGCGCGGTCATCGCCGGTGCCGTCGCCTCGAACGGCGACCCGGCGCCGGCCCGGATGCTCGAAGCGATTCACCGGGTCTTCGGGCTGACGGCCGCCGTCACCGGATTCGCGGTGCTCGCGGCCCTCCGGATGCCCGGCGGCCGGGCCCACGAACTGGTCCACCCCGACCACGCTCCCCAGCCGCCCGTGGCGAAAACCCCGCGCCGCACCGAGAGCGGCGGGGGGCGCGGGCGGGCTGAAGAGCGCCCGCGGGCAACGATCGCCAGTACCTGACCAAGCGTGAGGAGGGGTGCCTATTGGGCATAGGTAACCGACGAACAACGCAGTCAGGAGGGATGCATCGCCGCTCGAATGCAACCGCCGGGCGGACCCGAAGGACATCCGCAGATCGACGCCGGAGGCCCGAAAAGCAGGCCCGAAGCGACCTCCGAAAGCGGAGGCCGACACCCCTGCTCAATGCCGCCGGCGTCTAGCATGGACGCCACTGCCGACACGCGTCGAACGACGCTATGATGATCGCCGTGCGATCACCCGAGCCAAGGAAGGCGGACCCCACGTGGCCACGACGCAACCCGCCGTCAAGTTCACCTACAACGACTACCAGACCGCCCCGGCGGACACACGCTACGAGCTGCTGGACGGAGACCTGTTGATGGTTCCTGCCCCGAATCTGAAGCACCAGGAAGTGCAGGGCCAGCTGCAAATCGAGCTGGGGCTGTTCCTCCGGAAACAGCAACTGGGGAGGCTGTTCGCAGCCCCCTGCGACGTCATCCTCTCCGACAACGACGTCGTTCAACCCGACCTCCTCTTCGTGTCCCACGAACGGGAACACCTGCTGAGCAGCAGCCAGAACGTGCGGGGAGCACCCGACCTGGTGATCGAGGTCCTGTCACCGAGCACGGCCGAGAAGGACCGCGGGTACAAGCGCACGCTCTACGCCAAGCACGGCGTCGCCGAGTACTGGCTGGTGGACCCCGTGGCGGAGACCATCCAGATCCAGCGTCAGCGGGCCGGGGCCCTGACGCCGACCGACACCTTCGGGCGCGGCGACACGCTTCGGTCCCCGGAACTTCCCGGACTCGAACTCAAGCTCGACGACATCTTCTCGATCTGACGAGACCGGCTCGAGCGACCGGCCGAGCCACTTGACCTCACGAATCTTCCTCCCAGTAGCCTCCGGGCCGGCATCGCCCCACCCTCCCTTCGGAAGGCCGGCGTGCCGCGATCAGGCTACCGACGAGCGTTCACGATGACCGGATTCGGTGTTCAGCTTCACCGGATCGGATGTTCAACATCCCCGGATTCGGTGTTCAGCTCCGCCGGATTCGGCGTTCAAGATCTCGGAAAGGCGGGGACTCGGGACATCACCTTCGAGGTGACAGCCGATGACTCGGCGTACGCAGCATGGCTCGAAGGACTCTCCTCTTGAACCTAGCCCGGAGAGCGTCGCCTGCGGCTCCGCTCACCGCCCAACCAACCCTCCAGGAATCCGCGCCGTTCTACGGCGCAGACTCCTAGCGGTCCGTCACGTCATAAGCTTCTGACAGGCGGACTTGGGTCGAACGACGTATTTCTTCTGCATAGGACTCTTGCGGTTCGAGGTGAGTGCCCCGGCGACCCTGTTTTTAGTCGTGGCGATGCACTAGTCTAGTGGACCGGCGTGTCCCGATCATGGTCCGCGGCGGCCGGAGCTTCCTCGTCCCGCTCGAGGGTGGCGGTGAGGACTCGCGCCACCTGCACGCGGGCGTCGTTGAAGACGGCGCCGCCGCCGATGTCCGTCAACTCGTCGGAGACGAGGGCGTTGGCGGTGGCGCCGTTGAGGGTGCTCATGCGCCACAGCCCCTTGGGCAGACCAACCGTGCCCCGCCGTATGCCGGCATCGAGCTCCACGGGACAGTGCACCTCGCCGAGAGCGTTGAAGACGCGGGCGGTGTCGCCGGTGGCGAGGCCGCGGGGCTCGGCGTCGTCGGGGTGCATCTGCAGGCTGGCCACGTGCGCGCGCAGCTCGCCGAGCGTGGAGTTGACGGTCTTCCCGGTGGACGGGGAGATCAGGGCGAGCGGATGGTCGCGGGTCGCGGGGTCCGGCCGGTAGCGGTAGATGCCCTCCGGGCTCTCCCGTTCGAGCTCCTCGGGGAACAGCCGCACCTTGTGGTTGCGGGTTCGGGGATGCACGTCGACGAACTGGACCGGCGCGCCCCCCGCCACCCCGACGGCGATCCCCGCGTCCATGAGTTCTCCCCGCGCCTCTTCCGGCAGGGCCGCGGTGAGCTCGAGCAGGGCCTCGACGTCGCTCGCACCCCCCGCGCCCACGTCCAGACCCAGTCGTTCGGCGAGCTCCGCGAACACCTCCACGTTGGGTCTGGCCGCGCCCACCGGCTCGATCACCGGCCGTGCGAGTTGCAGGTTGGTCGACCCGTAGCTTTGGGCCACGTCGTACGACTCGAGGAACGTGGTGGCGGGCAGGATGACGTCGGCGAACTTCGCGGTGTCGGTCATCACCTGTTCGAACACCACGGTGAAGAGGTCCTCGCGCGACAGCCCTTCGATCACCCGGTTCTGGTTCGGCATCGTCGCCACCGGGTTGCAGTTGTACACAAACAGCATCCGGATCGGCGGGTCGCGCATCTCGAGCAGGGCCCGGCCCAGGCGGTTCATGTTGACCACCCGCGTATCGGGCTCGGCCCTGGCGATCCAGGACTCGGGCGACAGGTTCCAGGCGGCGGTGTTGCTCATCGAGTAGCCGCCTCCCCGGACGCCGAACTTGCCGCCGACGGCGGGCAGCGCGAGCACCGCCAGCGCCGCGTTGCCGCCGTTGCGGTTGCGTTCCAGCCCCCACCCGCAGCGGATGATCGCGGGCGAGATGTCCGCGTACATCTCGGCGAAGTTCTCGAGCAGCTCCGGGTCGATCCCGGCGACCTCCGCGGCCCGGTCGAGGGTCCATTCGGCGCAGCGTTCCCGCAGCCGGTCCGCGCCCTCGGCATGGGCGGCGAGGAACGGCTCGTCGGCCCCGCCGTGCTCGAACAGGTAGCGGTGCACGGCCAGCGCGACCACCACGTCGGTCCCCGGCTTGAGGGCGAGGTGGAGGTCGGCGCGGCGGGCCAGGTTCGTCCGGCGCGGATCGATGACCACCAGCGCCGCGCCGGCCTCCTGCGCCGCCTTGATGTGCGGAATCAGGTGGATACCGGAGCTCGACGGGTTGGCGCCCCACACCACGATGAGCCGGGCGTGGCGGTAGTCGGGATAGGTCACGCTCGGCATCTTGCCGTAGAGGGCTTGGTTGGCGGTGCTCGTAGGGACGGCGCAGACCGTGCGGGCGAGCCGCGTCGCCCCGAACTGCCTGAACAGCCGGGCATCGACGGTGTCCTGGGTCAGCAGGCCGTTCGACCCCCCGTACGAGAACGGGAGGACCGCCTCGGCGCCCCACGTGCCGCGAATCTCGACCATCCGGCCGGCGATCGTCGCGAGGGCCTCGTCCCAGGTGGTGCGGGCGAACTGGCCGTCGCCGCGGCGGCCGCGGCGGACGAGGGGATGGGTCAGCCGGGCGTCGCCGTAGACCCGCTCGCCGAACCGGCGGACCTTCCCGCAGATGTAGCCGTCGGTGACCGCATGCTTGCGGGAGCCGCCGATGGACACGATCGCGCCCCGTTCGACCGCGACCTCGAGGCTGCAGGTATCCGGACAGTCGAGGGGGCAAACGGTGTCGACCGTCGATCGGCCCCAAGTCAACTCATCGTCGGCTGTGGACATCAAACCAGTGTATCACCCGGTCTCGGCGGGTCGCGCGGGTCGGCGCGGGTTGTGTTCGCCCTGGTGGACGGAACCACGGTGTCCGTGATCAGGGAGCCTGCGCGTCTCGTCGGTCTGAGGCGAAGCCTCGTCAGCCCACCCAAGCGGCCGCTCGGGCGGGCTACCGATTCTGGTGACGGATCCCGCCCGACGGCTTGTGCGACAATGGCCGCACGGCCACCGGCTCGACGACGATCACCCCTTCGCTCACGACGTGAGAGGCGCCGTCCAGACCCGCCTGGACGCACTGGCACCGGCTGAGGCCTGGACGCGGAACCGGAGACCGGCAAGGGGGTCCTGGGCAGCCGGGGCGCCGAGACCCGCGAGCAGCTCGAAGCGCGCCGAGTGATCAATCGGGACACCTTCTTCGGTGTCGGCGCGGGTCGGTAGATGGGCTGGCTCGACGACTTGGGGCGCGACCTGCGTCCTACGCACATGGACAAGGCTCAGGCGGCTGCGTTCGCAGGCTGGCTCGACGACCTGGGCCGCGACTTGCGCCGCACCCTCCGAGGTCTGAAGCGAAGTCCCGGCTTCACGGCCGCCGTGACGCTCATCCTCGCGCTGGGCATCGGCGCCGGCACCGCCATGTTCAGCATCGTCAACGGCATTCTGCTGCGGCCGCTGCCCTACCCGGATCCCGGCGCGATCGTACGCATCGGCGAGTCCTCCAGTCTGCTGGAAGGCGTCTCGGACATGATGCTCTCGAACCGCTCGATGCCCCTGCTGCAGGAGAACGCCGAGTCGTTCGAGCAGCTCGCCGCCTACCAGGGGCTGCGCGGCGAACGGGACGGGGTCACCCTGCGCGGCGCCCGGGTTTCACCGTCGCTGTTCCCGCTGTTCCGAGTGTCGCCGCATCTGGGCCGGCTCTTCCTGGAGGAAGAAGCGCGGACCGGCGCGCCGCGCGTCGTGCTGCTGAGTCACCGCGCCTGGACGAACCACTTCGCATCGGATCCGGACGTCGTCGGGACTTCCGTCGACCTGGGCGACAACCTGCACCTCGTCGTCGGCGTGCTGGCCGAAGGGTTCCACTTCCCGACGCCGGACAGCGAATTCTGGTTGCCGTACGTCATCGAACCGTCGACCGCAGAGAGCGCGTCGGGACAACCCGGCGGCGCCGCGGTCACCAGCCTCGTCGCGTTCAACGCGCTCGGACGGCTCCGATCGGGCGTTTCCGCAGAGCAGGCCGAGGCGGAGGCTCGCAGCATCCTGCAGGAGAGCGGCGGCGCGTTGCCGCCACTGTTCGGCGGGAGCGGCGTTCGCGTGGTTCCGCTGCTGGAGGAGATGGTCGGCGAGTACAGGCCGGCGCTGTCGATCCTGACCGTGGTGACGGTGATCGTGCTGCTGGCCGCCTGCCTGAACGCCGCGGGGCTGCTCTTGGCGCGCGCGGCGGCGCGGCGTCGGATGCTCGCCGTCAGCGCGGCGCTGGGGGCGAGCAGGGGCCGGCTCGTACGCCAGCTCCTGACCGAGAGCACGGCGCTGAGTCTGGCCGGCGGCGTACTCGGGCTGGCCGCGGCAGCCGTCTTCCTGCGAGCCGTGCCCGCGCTCGCTCCGGTCGACGTCGCACGCCTGGACGAGGTGGGAATCGACGGGGCGGTGTTCGTCTTCACCGCCGGACTGTCGGTGGTGGTCGGACTGCTGTGCGGCGCGGGAGCCGCGTTCCAGGGGTCGCAGCTCCACCTGGTCCGCACGCTGAACGACGCTGCCGCGCAGTCCGCCGGGGGTTCCGGGTTGCTGCGGGCGCATCGTGCGCGCGCGGCGCTGTCCGCGATGCAGGTCGCTCTGGCGGTCATGCTGCTGATTGGTGCGGGGCTGCTGGCGCGCAGCTTCGTGCAGCTTCTCACCTTCGACCGCGGGTTCGACCCGGCCAACGTGATCACGGCGGAGGTCACGAACCCGATGGGTGCCGCGCCGCACGAGATGGGGGCCCGGATGCCCGAGCTGATGGCGTCGCACCGGCAACTTCATGAGCGCCTCTCCGACGAGGTGTCGGCGCGGCTTCAGCCCCTCGCCGACGTCGAAGCCGTAGGCGTCTCCCGCCACGTGCCCTTCGGGCGCAACGTACCCAGCGCCAGCCCGCTCCGCCCGGCCGGCGCGCCCATACCGAGCGACCCGAACGAGATGCCGCGCACGACGCTGCAGGTCGTGAGCCCCGGTTACTTGGATGCCCTGCGGTTCCGCCTGCGCGCCGGCCGCACTTTCACGCCCCGGGACGGACGCGCCAGCCCGCGCGTCCTGGTCGCCAACGAGACGCTGGCCCGCGAGCTCTTCGGCAACGAGCCGGCGGTCGGCCGGCAGGTGATCGTGTTCTCCGGTGAGCCTTGGGAGATCGTCGGCGTCGTGGGCGACATCGTGTACGGCGGCCTCGATCTCACGGGCGGGACGCAGGCGGAGGCGTACTTCCCGCTCGCCCAAGCCACCGAAACGTTCTTCGGCTTCAGCTCGGGCGTGCAGGTCTCCGTAAGGACCACGACCGACCCGCTGGCCGTCGTCCCGTTCCTCCGCGAGGCGATCATCGCGGCGAACCCGGAGGCGACGATCGGCGGGGTGGCGACGATGGAGGCGCGGCTGCTGAACGCCGTCGCTTGGCCGCGCCTTTACGCCTTCTTCGTCGGGTCGCTTGCGGGGCTCGGCTTGGTTCTCGCAGCCGTCGGCGTCTACGGATTGTTGAGCTACACCGTGGCGCAACGCGGGCGCGAGATAGGCGTCCGCATGGCGTTGGGGGCCACAAGCACGCAGATTGTCACGCTGGTGTTGGGGCAGGGTGCGGCGCTCGTCGGCGCAGGCGCCCTCACGGGTGTGGTCGCCGCGTGGGCAGGGAGCCGGGTGCTGGAGAGCCTTCTCTACGGCGTCGCGGCCGACGATCCGCTGACGTTCCTGCTGGCCGCGCTCGTGCTGGCCGCCGTTGCGCTCGCGGCCTGCTGGTTTCCGGCCCGGCGGGCGACGCGCGTCGACCCGATGAAGATGCTCCGCTTCGAGTAGGGGTCACCGCCCAGGTCACCGCCCCCAGTCACGCGCCCGGGCTTCGGCTTCCGCGATCTGTTCGGGCGTCATGAACCGGGTCAGGACATCGAGCGCCCCGCTGCTGACGCCGGGGCCGGACGCTCCCTGCGCAAAAACTTTAGCCGCAACGGAAGCCCTCGCGTGACGCCTGACACCCTATCACGGAGGGTTCTGTTCCCGGATCTCTTCGACAAGCCCCTCGCCGCCACGTTCGACCAACCGCAGGCGAGCGCTGACGGCGGCGGGTGCTGCTCAAGGCGGCCGAGCGGGTGTACGGCTTGGTCAAGGCGTTCGCAGGACGTCTGACCGACCAACGCGCGCCCCTGGAGCCACCTCGCGCGCGGCATGACGGGAACGGCCCGAAGAAGCACGACGACCGACAACACGGCAACGGCAGGGAACGGCAGGCTGCGGGCGGACTCCTGGTGTTAGGGTACGCGCATGCCGCGGAAACGATCCCCACCCCCGGCCGCCCCCCGCGGGCCGGGCTGGCTGCCGGCCGCGCTCGTCGGCGCCGCCATCCTTCTGGCGGCGCTGCCGATCCCGCGTTCCACCGTCGAGTCTCTGTACTCGTACGGGGTGTATCCGATGGTGCGGCAGCTCGTGACGGCGGGGACGAGCCGCATACCGCTGGCGCTGTTCGACTGGCTGCTGTTCGGCGGGGCGGCGGCGATCCTCGGGTGGTGCGCCTGGCGCCTGTTGCGTCCGGGGCGGCATCGCCGGCTTCGCGTGCTCGGCGCCCTCGCGGCCCGGCTGGCCGTTCTCGCCGCGGCGATCTATCTGGTGTTCCTGGTCATCTGGGGGCTGAACTACCGCCGCGAGACGCTGGCCGCGAAGCTCGGCTACACCGAGGATCGGGTGACCGCGGCGGCCCTGGACGAGCTGGCGACGGCCGCCGTCGCGCACCTCAACCGGTTGTTCGAAGCGACGGAGACGCGGGCGTGGCCGCAGTTCGGGGAGCTGCCGGCCGATCTCGGCCCGGGGTTCGAGCGGCTGCAGCGCGAGCTCGGCGCGTCCCGTCCCGCGCCGGCGGTCGTGCCCCGGCGCTCGCTGCTGACGCCCTACTTCCGGCGCGCCGGCATCGACGGGATGTTCGACCCGTTCTCGCTCCAGGTGCTGGTCAACGACACCGTGCTGCCGTTCGAGCGGCCGTTCGTCACCGCGCACGAGTGGGCGCACCTGGCCGGCTTCGCCCACGAGGCGGAAGCCAACTTCGTGGCGTGGCTGACCTGCCTCGAGGGCGACGAGCGCATGCAGTACAGCGGGTGGCTGTATCTGGTGGGGCGGCTTCTGGGCGCGGTCCCGGAATCGTCGCGGGCGGCCCTCGGCGCCGAGCTCGGTCCCGGCCCCCGCGCCGACTACGCGGCGGTTCGCGCGCGGACCAGCCGGGCGACGCCCATCGTCCGGCAGGCCGCCCGGGGGCTCAACGATGTCTATCTGCGGGCCAACCGGGTGGCCGGCGGCGTCGGCAGCTACGGCGAGGTCCTGCAACTGGCGGTGGGCACCGATCTCGGGCGCCGGAGGTGGCCGGCGTCCGAGATCGGGCGGCGGCCGGGGCCGGAGTGACGCCGGTTCGCCGGTCCGTGCCCGTCAGCGGGGCCGGCTGGTCCTGGTCGAAGCGGCGCGCTCCCCGTGTCGCCACCCCGACGCCCCGCCCCGAAGGTCAGCGGGGCCGGCTGGTCCTGGTCGAAGTGGCGCGGGTACGGCGGCGGGTCCGTCCCCTTCCCGAATCCGGCCCGCCCCGGCGTCGTCCCGGCATGCCGGCGTTGCCGGCGGCGTCCGACCGGTCGTACGGCCCTCCCGAATCCGGCCGCCCGGCGTCGTCCCGGCCGTCCGCCGCGCACACGCCGATCGCGTCCAGATCATGCGGCAGTACGACGGCCGCCCCGGCGTCGTCCCGGCCGTCCGCTGCGCACGCCTCGTCAGGCCGGCGCCGGCTCTTCCAGGGGCGACGCGGGGTTTCCATGGCGGGCGGCTGTCCCGGCCGCCCGGAGTTCGCGACAGGGTATGATCTCCCCGCCATGTTCAAGCTGATTCCCACCGTGCGCGGCGGCGCCGCCAACTCGCCGCTCCTGTTCACCCGCTACGCCAGCCTCGAGGAGGCCCGCGACGCCACCAAGGCGTTGATCCACGAGAACGCCCGGGTGACCCGGGTCATGATCGTCGACGCCTCCGTCGACGGTTCGAAGTTCGTCGAGTGGATCGAGCGGTCCTGACGCCGCGGCGCGGCGGCGCAGCGCCCGCGCTCATTCGCGCAGCCCCAGATCGTCGACGATGCGCCTGACGGCGCGCGCCCGGTTCAGGGAGTAGACGTGGAGGCCCGGCGCCCCGCCCGCCAGCAGGGCTTCGCACTGTCGGGTCGCGAACTCGATGCCGAAGTCGGCAACCGCCTCCGCGTCGTCGCCGAAGCGTTCCAGCGTCTCGAGCAGCCGGGCCGGCAGCGTCGCCCCGCAGATCGCGGTGAACCGCTTGATCTGCCGGGTGCTCAGGATGGGCAGCACCCCCGGGGTCAGCGGCACCTGCGCCCCGAGGGTGTCCACCAGGTAGTCCCGGAACGCGAAATAGTCGTCGTTGTCGAAGAAGAGCTGGGTGAGCACCAGGTCGGCCCCGGCGTCGATCTTGGCCTTCAGCCGCCGCCAGTCGACGTGCTTCCCCTCGGTGCAGGCGATGTGGCTTTCGGGAAAGCCGGCCGTCCCGATCGAGAAACCCCCGAGCTTCCGGATGAACGTGACGAGCTGGTACGAGTAATCGAACCCGCTCTCCAGCTCGGCCAGCTCGTCGGCGTTCTGCGGCGGGTCGCCCCGGAGGGCGAGGATGTTCCGGATGCCGCGCGCGCGGGCCTCCAGCAGATACCGCTCGATCTGGGGACGCGGCGTGCTGATGCACGTCAGATGCGCCATCGCGGTGGTCCCGTGCTCCCGCTGGATGCGGTCCGCGATGTCGAGGGTCTTGTCGCGGGTGCTGCCGCCGGCGCCGTAGGTGACCGAGTAGAAGTGCGGCCGGATCACCTGCATCTCCGGCAGGGTCCGCTCGAACAGCGTGACGTGCCCCTCGGGGGTGCGGGGCGGGAAGAGCTCTATCGAGATGACGGGCCGGCCGGCCCGCCGCCCGCCGGCGTAGATGTCGCGCACGAGCTCGACGGCGGGAAGGGTGGCGCCCGCGCTTGCCGATGCGGGGCCGGAAACCCGGTCTGTCGTTGACGTCATACGAACCACTCGAAGGGGTTGTCGCTCGGGGGGGGACAGTACCACCCGGCTTCGCGGCCTGACAAGGCCAGGAGCATCCCACGCTGGCTGCGCGTGACGGCCCGCCCCCGATTCGAGGGGTCGCCACCGTCTTGCCGACCGGTCGGTGCCGCGGGAACCCGCGATTCCGCACGTCCGAGCCCCAGGACCCGCCACGATGCTGCCTGCGCACGGCCGTGGCGGAGCGCGGGATGGTCCTGTGACAAGGCGTCCGGCGGTTGCGTCCGGCGGCGGTTGCCCGTATAAAGGCGGCGACAGGACGATCGGACCGGTATCGCGGCGTCGACGGCGTCGATAGCGGGCGGTGTCGGCTCGACCCGGACTGCGTGGCCCGGGTGGGCGTCTCCGGGCGGCTCTTGCCGGGCATTGGGACCGGGCCGCGGGCGCGCCGGGGCAGGTCTCGGTGGGGTGGGCGTCTCCGGGCGGCTCCTGCCGGGCATTGGACAGGGAGAACAGGCAGCCCATGAGCACCAACGACCCGTCGTCGTCGCGCTTCACGCCGTTCGTGCCCGAAGAGACCGACCTGCCGGAGCTGACCGTCCGGGCGGTGGGCATCGGCGTCGCGATGGCCATCGTGCTCGGGGCCGCCAACGCGTACTTGGGCATGCGGGCCGGCCTCACCGTCGCCGCGACGTTCCCGGCCGCGGTGGTGGCGATGGCGGCGCTGCGCGGGTTCGGTGGGTCGGTGCTCGAGGAGAACATCTCCCGCACCACCGCCTCGGTCGGCGAGGCCCTCGTGGCGGGGGCGATCTTCACGATACCGGCCTTCGTCATCAGCGGGGTCTGGGACGATCTGCGCTACTGGGAGAGCACCGCCATCATGCTGACGGGGGGGCTGCTCGGAGTGCTGTTCATCATCGTCCTGCGCCGCACGATGGTCGTCGAGGCGGACCTGCCGTTCCCCGAGAGCGTGGCCGCGGCGGAGCTGGTGAAGGCGGGGCAGGGCGGGCAGACCGGCGCCAAGTACGTCTTCCAGGCCATGGGCGTCGCCGGCGCGTGGGAGCTCGTCAAGAACTCGAACGGCCTCCAGATCGTGTCGAGCTCGGCCACGGCCTTCGTCGACCTGGGGCGCTCGACGATAGAGATGCTCGGCCAGCAGGTGCGCCATGCCGGCGGGTTCATCCTGCAGTCGCCGGACGCCTCGCCGGCCCTCGTCGGGGTCGGGTTCATCGTCGGCCCGTCCATCGCCTCGACCCTGTTCGCGGGGGCGGTGCTGGGCTGGCTCCTGCTCGTTCCGCTCGGGCTCTTCCTGAATCCGGAGACGGCGGCGGGGGCGGCCGACCCGGAGGCGCTGATGGCCCTCGGCGAGGAGGTGTGGCTGAAGCAGATACGGCCGCTGGCCGTGGGCACGATGATCGTGGCCGCGTTCTACACGCTGTTCAATCTGCGCACGGCGCTGATCGAGGGGATCGGCCGGGCGTTCACGGACATCCGGAAGGCGCGGACCGGGGCGGGCCCGGCGACGGCCGCCCGGGTGACCGAGGTGACCGCCGGGCCGGCCGTAGAGGAGGAGACCGCGGTGAGCCCGGCGGCCCCCACCCGCCAGAATCTGGATCTGGACTTCACCAAGGTCGGCATCGCGATCGCCGCCCTGGCCGTGCCCCTGCTCGGGCTCTACTGGTTCTTCAGCGGCAGCATCCCCGGCGCGCTCCTGCTCACCGTGGTCATGATCGTCCTCGGGTTCCTCTTCGCGGCGGTCGCGGGCTATCTGGTGGGGCTGCTCGGCAGCTCGAACAACCCGATCAGCGGCCTCACCCTCAGCACCCTCCTGATCTCGGCGATTCTGATGGTCGGCATCGGGGTCACCGGCCCCGCCGGCATCCTCGGCGTGCTCGGGGTGGCGGGGGTGGTCTGCTGCGCGGCGGGCGTCGCCGGCGACATGCTGCAGGACCTGAAGGTCGGCCACATCCTCGGCGGGACTCCCTGGAAGATGGAGGTCGGCGAGATCATCGGCGTGGTCGTCGCCGCCCTCGTCCTCATCCTGCCGATGATGGTGATGCACGAGGTCTACGAAATCGGCAGCGATCTGCTGCCCGCGCCCCAGGCCGGGCTGATGGCGCTGATGGCGGAGGGCATCGTCGGCGGGGAGATGGCTTGGCCCCTGGTCATCACCGGGATGTTCCTCGCCCTCGGGCTCATTCTCATCCAGTCGCCCTCGCCGATGCTCATCGCGGTCGGCATGTACCTGCCGTTGTCGTCGACCGCCGCGATCTTCGTCGGCGGGCTCATCGCCTGGATGCTGTCGCGCGCGCTCGCGGCCCGCAACGCCGGCGGGGCGGCGGTGACGCGGGCCAACAACACCGGCGTGCTGCTGTCGTCGGGGTTCATCGCGGGCGAGGCGCTGATGGCGGTGCTGCTGGCGTTCGTGGTCGCGGGGGGGACCGCGGTGGGGGTCGATCGGGTCATCCCGTCCATCTCCCAGAGCGCCCTGTTGGGCGCCCTCGTGTTCGTCCTGCTCTACTACATGCTGGTCAGGATGCCCTTGGCCGCGGGCGGGGACGAGCCGGGGCCGGGCGCGCCGCCGTCGTGATTTCCTTCGAGGCCCGGCCGCGGCGGCTGCTCGAGTGGCGCGAGGAGGACGGACGCTGCGTCCTCCTGCGGCCGCGTCTCGGCACGAGCCGGCTGGGGCGGTGGCTGGCCGGCCTCGCCGGCGACCCGCATTACCGGATACGGCTGGACGAGGTCGGCACCCTCGTGTGGAAGGCGTGCGACGGCCGGACCTCGCTGGCGGAGATCGCGAGGTCGATGCGTTCGGCGTTCGGGGCGCGGGTCGAGCCGGCCGACGAGCGGCTGGCCGCGTTCGTGCGCCGGATGCTGAAGGGCCGGATGCTGGCGGTGGAGGAGCCGGACGGCGCGGGATGACGTAAACGGACGGCTTCCCGCGCGACCGGGCCGGCGAGAGCGGCGGCCGTACGAGGACGCGGCGCTTGGGGGACGGCCCTGCCGCTCAGCAATGCCGAGTGGGCCGACGAGCGGCGGTCGCACGAGGACGCCGAGCCTGGGGGCGGTCTGCCGCTCAGCGATGCCGGGCCGGCGGGCGATTCCATCGACAGTCGTCGATCCGCTTGCCGAGTTGTCTCCCGACCCAGAACATCGCCCCGAACAGGGGGATGACGATCGACAGGGATCGTACCGATGGTGTCCGCCATGGTCGCTGCCTCTCGGCTCATTCTATACGGTCACGTTCGACCCGTTGCCGGGTTCAGCCGGGTTCGATTCGGTTCGGGACCCGCGGCCGCGATCGAACGTCATGGAACCCGGCGACCGCCCCGTCAGGACGTCCGGTACCGGTTGGTGATCGGCAGCCGGCGGTCGCGTCCGAACCCGCGGACGGAGATGCGCACCCCCGGCGGGGCCTGGCGGCGCTTGTACTCGGCGAGGTCGACCATCGCGACGATGCGGTCGACGAGGTCCGGGTCGTGGCCGGCCTCCGCGATGTCCTCGGGACTGCGGTCCTCTTCCACGTACGCCTCGAGCACCGCGTCGAGGGTGTCGTAGGGGGGCAGGCTGTCGGTGTCGAGCTGGTTCTCCCGCAGCTCGGCCGTCGGAGGCTTGTCGATGATGCGCTGCGGGATGACCTCGCGGTCGCGGTTCCGCCAGCGCGCGAGGCGGTACACCCAGCCCTTCAGCACGTCCTTCAGCACCGCGAAGCCGCCGGCCATGTCGCCGTAGAGGGTGGCGTAGCCGACGCTCATCTCGCTCTTGTTCCCGGTGGTCAGGACCAGCCAGCCGAACTTGTTGGAGAGGGCCATCAGCAGGTTGCCGCGGATGCGCGCTTGCAGGTTTTCCTCCGCCACGTTCGGCGGGGCGTCACCGAACGGCCCGGCGAGGGCGCGGTCGTAGGCGCCCGCGAGGTCCGCGATCGGCAACTCCAGCAGCTCGACCCCCAGGCGGTCCGCCAGATCCCGGGCGTCGTCCCGGTTCGCGGCGGCGGTGAACCGGGACGGCATCGAGACCGCGGTCACCGCGCCGGGGCCGAGGGCGTCGGCGGCGACGGTGAGGGCGAGGGCCGAGTCGATTCCGCCGGACAGGCCCAGCACGCCGTGCCGGAACCGGTTCTTGCGGAAGTAGTCGGCGGTACCCAGGGTCAAGGCGTGGTAGACCTCGGCCTCGGGCTCCAGCAGCGGCCGGACCCGGGGCGCGGACTCCGGGGGACGCGGCGGCGCGTCGCGTCGAAGTGGCGCATTCCGAGCGTCCGCGGGCTCGCTCCGGGGCGCGGGCTCCGGGGGACGCGGCGGCGCGGCGGTCTCGATGACGACCGATCTCACGCGGTCGCGGTCCGCGCCGGCCTGTCGCCATCGCGGGTCGTGGAGACGCCGCCGGGTGGCGGAGACGGTGTCGAGATCGACCACCACGAGGTCCTCTTCGAACTGGGCGCCGCGGGCGACGACCCGCCCGGCGGGGTCGATGACGAGGCTGTGGCCGTCGAAGACCAACTCGTCCTGGCCGCCGACCGCGTTGCAGAAGGCCACGAAGCAGCCGTAGTCGGCCGCGCGCTGGGCCAGCATCCGCTCGCGCTCGATGCCCTTGCCCCGGTGGTACGGCGAGCCGGAGAGGTTGACGAGGACCACGGCGCCGCCGTCGATGGCCGCCCACCGGCCCGGTCCCCCCGGGTACCACAGGTCTTCGCAGATGGTGACGCCGACGCGGACCCCGCCGAGGTCGAGGTTCAGCGCGGCGTCGCCCCGCGCGAAGTACCGCTGCTCGTCGAAGACCGCGTAGTTCGGCAGGAAGTGCTTCCGGTAGGTGGCGGCCACAATGCCGCCCGCGAGCACCGCGGCGGCGTTGTGGAGATCGCCGTCCAGGGTCGGCAGCCCCACCACCGCGACGGTATCGGTGACCGACGCCGCGAGCCGGCGGACCCCTTCCGCCGCGGTCGCGGTGAACCGGGGATTCAGGAGCAGGTCCTCGGGCGGATACCCGGTGACCGACAGCTCCGGGAAGACGGTCAGGTCGGCGCCCCGGGCGGAGGCTCGGGCGACGAGGCCGCCGATGCGGTCGAGGTTCCCTTCCAGATCGCCGACCGGCAGATTGCACTGGCACAGGGCCACCCGCAGAGCGGCGGCGGAGGTGCGGTTCGGAGCGGTCGGCATGGCGTCGCGGCCTCACGATATCACCCCGTCGACCCGAAGCCGTCCCCAGACCGGGCGGTGTCGGAGAGGGAGGCCGCCTCGACGACCTCGACCTCGATCACCGGCGTCACCACCAGTTGCGCCACCTTCATGCCCCGCCGCACCCGGAAGGTCTGCCGGCCGTGGTTGATGAGGAGGACGCCGACCTCGCCGCGATAGCCGGCGTCGATGGTGCCGGGCGCGTTCAGCACGGTGACGCCGTGGCGCAGGGCGAGGCCGCTGCGCGGCCGTATCTGGCCCTCGGTGCCGGGGGGCAGCTCGATGGCGAGGCCGGTGCCGACGAGCCGGGTCTCGCCGGCGGGGACGTCGATGTCGGCCGCCGCGAACAGGTCGAGGCCGGCGTCGCCGGGGTGCGCGCGCGCGGGGAGGTGGGCGCCCGCCGGATCGAGACGCTTGACGAGGAGCCGCATGGGCGGAGGGGCGCGTCCGGACCGCGTCAGCGCATGACCTGGGGCGCCGGCAGGCCGGTGGTGTCGAATCCGATCGCCTCGGCGATCTCCAGCAGGCTGGCCTGCACCGCCCGCACGTTGCGGGGGCCCATGCCCAGGAACTGCTTCTGGATCGGCAGGAGATCTTCGAGGGCGGGGTCGGCGAACTCGAAGAACGGAGGCCGGTGAATCAGCCGTACGTCACGCTCCAGGACCGGCGTCTCGAGGAGGTTCCTCAGGGCGCGCAGCACGGTCGCGTCGAACTCGTCCCCGGCTCGTCCCAGCTCCGCGTAGGCGGTGGCGATGAGCGGCTGCAGGGTGTGATAGAGCTCGGCCGCCACCCTCGGATCGATGGCCGCCACGATCTCCGCGTGGGTGTCGTAGCGGGCGTGGCTGAGCGGATCGACGTGGAGCCCGGGGGAGGCGCCGGCGGTCTGGAAGCGCCGGGTCGGCCGCCACGGCGGCAGGTGCTCGGCCGGCGTATGGCCGTCGGCGACGTTGTCGACCACCACGACGAAGATGCGAACCAAGTCGTTGGGGATCAGCCAAGCCGCGAGGCCGGGGTGCGACGACAGCGCGGTGACGCGATCCCGCACCATGCCGTCGCTCTCGTCGAGGGGCACCGGCGCGGCTGGCGCGGGGCGGGCCCCGTCATCCCGCACCATCGGCGTCGATGCGGGAGCTTCGGCAACGGAGGCCGGCTTCTCGGCGGGCGGGTCGGCGACGAAGAAATCGTACGAGGCGACACCGGCGACAATCGCCAGCGCGACAATGCTGACGAACGGTCCGGTGGGCCGGCTCGGACGTACCGCCATAGACGAGACCCCGATCTACTTACAGATACTGCCGCTCCGGGGCTTGCGCCACCTGGGAGCCCATGGCGAAAGGCCCCGCTGCGTCGACCGGCGATGCATCCCGCCTGACTGGGTTGTTCCTCGGTCACCTATAGTCTAGTCCGGTATGCGCCCTCGTCACGCCTTGTCGGGCACGGACGCCCTTCAGCCCGCTGGCGCACTCGCCGGTCTCGGCGCAACGCGGGGCTTCACCCCCGACTCTTGGTCCATCATAGGACAGACGCCCGCGTACCGCCAACCCCGCCAACCTCACGGGCAGGACCATCCCACGCTCCGCCACCGCCGTGCGCAGGCGGAATCGTGGCGGGTCCTGGGGCTCCGGACGTGCGGCATCGTGGGGCTCACGCGTCGCCGGCCGGTCGGCAAGACGGTGGCGACCCCTCGAATCGGGGGCGGGCCGTCACGCTCGGCCACCGCCGTGCGCAAGCGGAATCGTGGCGGGTCCTGGGGCTCCGGACGTGCGGCATCGTGGGTCTCACGCGTCGCCGGCCGGTCGGCAAGACGGTGGCGACCCCTCGAATCGGGGGCGGGCCGTCACGCTCGGCCACCGCCGTGCGCAGGCGGAATCGTGGCGGGTCCTGGGGCTCCGGACGTGCGGCATCGTGGGTCTCACGCGTCGCCGGCCGGTCGGCAAGACGGTGGCGACCCCTCGAATCGGGGGCGGGCCGTCACGCGCCGTCAGCGTGGGATGCTCCTGCCTCACGGGGCGATCTTCCCCCCGGATGCCGCGGTCAGCGCTGCGGCCCCCGCGCCCGCGCCGTTCTGCTGCAGGATATAGGCGACGATGGCGGCGAGGGTGTCCTCGTCCGGCCGGCGGCCCGCGGGCGGCATCGCCGCCCGGACGTAGCCGAGCAGGTCGCGTACCGGACGGCCGCCCCACAGGCCGCGGAACGCCGGTCCCGCCAGCTCGGGGGCGTCGAAGCCCCCGCTCAGGTCGGCTTGGTGGCAGGTGGCGCACACGTTGCGGTAGGCCACCGCGCCGGTCCGGGCTTGGCCGGCCAGGTAGCTGGCCGGTGGCGGGGCCGCGGCCGCCGCCTCGGCGCGGGGGAGCAGCCATCCCCGGATCTCGCCTTCGGGGTTGTTCCGGGTCCCGATCTGGACGTAGTGCCCGCCCCGGCGCAGCGCCTGAATCTGCGCGTCGTCGAGCTCCACCTCGCCCGCGACCCGGCCGGATTCGGCCTCGGTGACCTCAAGGGCGAACACGGGGGGGCCGCGTCGGGCGGGCGGGGCCCGGTGGAGATGGGCGGCGGTGGCGGGCGAACTCAGTCCCTCGAAGGTCCCGGCGATCGTCAGGGTGCGATCTTCGAGTACCGCTTCGGCTTGGCCCGCGCCCGACACGTTCGGACGCGTCGCGAAGTCGACCGGCACGATCGAGAGACGGCCGCCGAAGCGGGCGCCGTCCTGCGCATGCGCGGCGGACCCGGCGCCCACGAGCACGCCGACGCAGACGAGACGAACCGCGGGCCCTGCCGCGCCGCGCCTGCGCCGTCCGCGTCCGGGCATCTCCAGCGTGGTTCCATGATTGGCCATCCGTCACTCCCCGACGTTTGCGGCGACCGCGGCCGCCGCCGTCGTTTCCGGCGCCGGCAGCGCCGCCAGAATCTCCTCGGTGTGCTGGCCGAGGGCCGGCGGAGCCCGGTCGATGACCGCCGGCGTGCGCGACAGCTTGATCGGATTTCCCAGCGCCTCGATCGTCCCGAGCTGCGGATGGTCGAGCTCGACCACCATGGCGCGCGCCGCCAACTGCGGGTCGGCCAGCGCCTCCGCGAGGGAGCGCACCTGGCCGCAGGGGACCGCGTGCGCCCGCAGGCGCTCGATCACGGCATCGCGCGTCCAGGTCCCGAGCAGCGAGCCGAGCAGGGTCTTGAGCTCGCCCCGGTGCCGCATGCGCTCGGTGTTGGTCGCGAAGCGCGGGTCCGTCTCGATCCCCGGCTCGCCGATGGCCCGGCAGAACTGGCCCCAGAGCCGCTGGTTGCCGACCGCGATCATGACCAGCCCGTCGCGGACCGCCAGCGCCTCGTACGGCGTCAGCGAATGGTGGTCGTTGCCCTCGCGTCCGAGCTCCTCCCCGGTAGCGAAGAGGACGTTGGCGGGAAGGGCCAGCGTCGATGTCATCGAGTCGAGGAGGGCGATGTCGACGTGCTGCCCCAGCCCCGTCTCGTCGCGGTCGCGCAGCGCGAGCAGGATGCCGTTCATCGCGTAGAGCCCGGCCAGGAAGTCGGTCATGGCGACGCCGACCCGGGTCGGGGGGCCGTCACGGGCGCCGGTGACGTGCATGACCCCCGACTCGCCCTGGATGACCGCGTCGTATCCGGGAAGGTTGCGCTTGGGGCCCTGCTGGCCGTAGCCGGTGATGGAGCAGTAGACGAGCTGTGGATGGTCGTGGCGGATCGATGCGTAGTCGAACCCGAGCCTCTTGAGGCTGCCCGGTCTGAAGTTCTCGATCAGGACGTCGGCGTCGGCGAGCAGACCCCGCAGCGCGTCGGCGCCGGCCGGGGTCTTGAGGTCGAGGGCGACGCTCCGCTTGCTGCGGTTCAGACCCAGGAAGAACGTGCTGACCCCGTCGGCGAACGGCGCCCACGCCCGGGTGTCGTCGCCGTGCGAGGGCTCCTCGACCTTGATGACGTCGGCCCCCATGTCGCCCAGCATCATGGCGCAGTAGGGCCCGGCCAGCACCCGGGTCAGGTCGATCACGCGCAGCCCATGCAGTGGCGGCATCTCAGGCAGAGAATTATACCGCCACCGCCGCGGGGGCCGTCGGGCGGAGCCGCCCTGCCGGCGGGGTGCACGTCAAGAAAGTGAGACGCCGGCGTTGGGGGGTATCCGGCGCGGGCGGCCCCGAGGCGTCCCATCGCGTCGAAGCCCGAAAGGCCCGTTTCGGAGGGCATCCAGGCCGGGAACGGGATCGGAATCGCCAATCTGGCAGCGACGGGGCGGTCGTCTCACAAATCTGACGTGCACCCCTGCCGGCGCGCCCGCGTGTGCCGCCGGAGCGGATCGAGTACGATCGGGGGATCTGCGCCCGCCTGCGGACCCCGCCGGGGCGCCCGCCCCGCGTCCGGCGCTCTGGGGCGCGCACGAGCGGGATCCACGGCCGGCCTTTCGCACCGGACCTGCGGGCCACGGCCGGCCGGGCGCCCCGCGGCGGGCCGCGCGGGCCTCCGGCGCGAACCAACTCGGCGTCGCATCTCGGGGACACCATGTCATCTGCCACCATCATCTGGACGAAGATCGACGAAGCTCCGGCGCTGGCCACCTGGTCGCTGCTGCCGATCGTGCGGGCGTTCGCCCGGGGGACCGGGGTCGAGGTCGAGACCCGCGACATCTCGCTCGCCGGACGCATTCTCGCCGCCTTTCCCGACCGGCTGCGGGAGGACCAGCGGATGCCCGACGCCCTCGCGGAGCTGGGCGGGCTGGCCCGGACGCCGGACGCCAACATCGTGAAGCTGCCCAACATCAGCGCCACCATCCCGCAGTTGCGGGCGGCCGTCGCCGAGCTGCAGGGCCGGGGCTTCGACGTTCCCGACTACCCGGAGGAGCCGGCGGGGGAGGACGAGCGGGCGATACGCAGCCGCTATGCCGCCGTGCTCGGGTCGGCCGTGAACCCGGTCCTGCGCGAGGGGAACTCGGACCGCCGGCCCGCCGCCGCGGTGAAGCGGTTCGCGCAGAAGCATCCGCACCGGATGATGAAGCCGTGGCCGGCCTCGGGGTCGAAGACCCGGGTGGCCCACATGCAGGAGAACGACTTCTTCGGCAGCGAGCGCTCCGTCACCGTCGAGAAGCCGTGCGACGCGCGCATCGAATTCGTGGACGCCGGCGGAGCGGTCACGGTCCTGAAAGAGCGGGTGTCGATCGAGGCCGGCGAGGTGGTCGACGCGGCGGTCATGAACGTGGCCGCCCTGCGGGCCTTCTTCAGCGGGACCATCGAGGAGGCGGCGAACGACGGCGCCCTGCTGTCGCTCCACCTCAAGGCGACGATGATGAAGGTCTCCGACCCCATCATGTTCGGCCACTGCGTCTCGGTGTACTACGAGCCGGCCCTCCAGAAGCACGCCGAGACCCTGCGCGCGATCGGCGCCAACGTCGACCACGGCCTCGCCGGGGTGCTGGAGAAGGTCGCGGCGCTGCCGGCGGAGCAGCGCGCCGCCATCGAGGCCGACATCGACGCGGTGCGCGCGGCGCGGCCGCCCCTCGCGATGGTGGATTCCCGCAAGGGGATCACCAATCTGCACGTGCCCAACAACGTCATCATCGACGCGTCGATGCCCAACGTCGTGCGGGACGGCGGCCGCATGTGGAACGCGGCGGGCGAGCTCCAGGACACGGTGGCGATGGTGCCCGACCGGTCCTACGCCACCATGTACCAGGCGATTATCGACGACTGCCGGCAGCACGGGCAGTTCGACCCCGCGACGATGGGCAACGTGTCCAACGTCGGGCTGATGGCGCGCAAGGCGGAGGAGTACGGCTCGCACGACAAGACCTTCACGGGGCCCGGTCCGGGAACCATCCGCGTCGTGGACGCCGCCGGCCGCGTCCTGATCGAGCAGCCGGTGAGCACCGGCGACATCTTCCGCATGTGCCAGACCGGGGACGAGCCGATCCGCGACTGGGTCCGGCTCGCCGTCCGCCGCGCGGGGGCGTCGGGATCGCCGGCGGTGTTCTGGCTGGACGAGGCGCGGGCGCACGACGCGGCCCTCATCGCCAAGGTCCGCGCCTGCCTGCCCGGGCACGACACCGCCGGACTGGACATCCGCATCCTGAAGCCGGTCGACGCCATGCGCTTCTCGCTGGCCCGCATCCGGCGCGGCGAAGACACCATCGCGGTGACCGGCAACGTGCTGCGCGACTACCTGACCGATCTGTTCCCCATTCTCGAGCTGGGCACGAGCGCCCGGATGCTGTCTATCGTGCCGCTGCTCAAGGGCGGCGGGCTCTTCGAGACGGGGGCCGGCGGATCGGCCCCCAAGCACGTCGAGCAGATGCTCCAAGAAGGGCATCTGCGGTGGGACTCGCTGGGCGAATACTGCGCCCTCGTGCCGTCGCTCGAACTGATTGCGGCGCGGACCGGCAACGCCAGGGCGGCGCTGCTGGCGCGCACTCTGGACCAGGCGATCGGGACCTACCTGGAAAACGCGCGCTACCCCTCGCGGAAGGTGCACGAGATCGACAACCGGGGCAGCACCTTCTATCTCGCCCTCTACTGGGCGCAGGCCCTCGCGGCGCAGGACGAGGACGCCGAGCTCAAGGCCCGCTTCGCGGAAGCGGCGGCCCGGCTCGCCGGGAACGAGGCGGCGATCACCGCCGAGCTGCTCGCCGCGCAGGGGAAGCCGGTCGACATCGGCGGCTACTACCGTCCCGACGAGGCCCTCGCCGAGCGCGCGATGCGACCGAGCCCCACCCTGAACGCGATAATCGACGACTTGTGAGCCGGAGGGCGGGGGACCGCGTGGCTGCACTCATGACTCCCGCGCACTCGGTCCTGAAACTCCGGAGTCAGACCGTGAGGAAGGCGCCGTCCCGCCGCGGGTCGCCGGCGCCGCCGAGCGCGCCGCCGCGGCGCTCGGCCGTGTGCGCGCCGCCGAAGAACACGCTGAGATCGTCCCACACCTGGTGCTCGGGCCACGCGGCCAGCGCCTCGGCGATGGCGTCCCCGTCGTGGCCGCCCTCGACGCTGAGCAGGGGGCCTTCGACGTGGATACGCGGCGCGCGCACCGCCCCGCCCACGTCCATCCCGTGGTCGACGAGGTTGACGATCACCTGCAGCACGGCGCTGCGGATGCGGTTCGAGCCGCCGGAGCCGGTCGCGACGAGCCGGCCGTCGGGCCACCGCAGCGCGCTCGGGGCCATCATCGACGCCATGCGGTGAGCGGGCGGCCAGCGGTGGAAGCCGCCGGGGTTGAGGTCCTCCTCGCCCAGCATGTTGTTCAGCACGACGCCGGTGCCGGGGACCACCCGCCCCGAGCCCTCCCCGTTCGACAGGGTGAGGCTTGCGAGGTTGCCCCGGCTGTCGATGACCCCGAGATGGGTCGTCCCCCGCACGGCCTGAGCCCGCCCCCGAATCTCGTTCCGCCACCGTGCCAGGAGCGCCGGGTCGAGCATACGCTCGTTCGAGCCGGCGGGCTCCCCGTCCTGCGCCTCGGCGCGCGCCGACCGGGTGGCGCGCATCACGTCGGCGAGCATCGCGAGGGCAGGGCCGCTTCCGGGGGGCGCCGCCGCCACCGGCAGGCCGTCCAGCAGGCCCAGGCCGAACCCGATCAGCGCGCCCCCCGCCGAGGGCGGCGGGTTGGTCAGCACCTCGACGCCGCGGTAGTCGAGGGCGAGCGGCGCCCGGACCTCGGTGCGGTATCCGGCGAGGTCGTCGAGCCCGACGAGCCCGCCCCCGCGCATGTCCTCCGCCAGCGCCCGCGCGACCGCGCCGCGGTAGAAGACGTCGTCCCCCTCGACGGCCATCATCTCGAGGAGGTTGGCGAGATCCGGATTGCGCAGGCGTTCGCCTGCCTCGAGCAGGGCGCCGCCGCCGCGCGGGCTCGAGTAGAGCGCAAGGGCCTCGGGGGTGGCGCAGAGAATGGGCCGCAACAGGTGCAGGAAGTGGGCCTGAAGCGCGGTCATCTCCACGCCGTCGCGCAGCAGGGCGCAGGCGGGGGCGACGAGGTCGGCGGCCGGCAGGGTGCACAGGTCGCGGTGGACGTCGAAGAGCCCGCGGACGACGCCCGGCACCGCGACGGTGCCGCGGCCGATGTGGAACTCCTGCCGCGCGGGGCCGAAGTCGACGACGACCGGCTTGAACTCGACCGCGTCCGCCGGCAGGCGCCGCCTCGGCGTCTGCACGAAGAAGTCGTAGAGCCGCGGGCGCCCCGCCGCGGGCAGGGCGAGGAGGAACCCGCCCCCGCCGAAGGACGCGAGGGCCGGCTCGCAGGCGCAGGCGGCGCACAGTGCGGCCAGCGCCGCGTCGAAGGCGTTGCCGCCGGCGCGCAGAGCCTCGCCCGCCGCCTCCGCCGTCAGCGCATGTCCCGCCGCCACGATCCCGCGCCGTCCGCGCATGACGCCGGATGATACCGGATGCGGCCCGCGACCTGTCCGCCGGCCCCGCGACCGTCTTGCCGCCGGGCGGGCGGCCGCAACCGGGCTTCGCCGGCGTGAGACGACCCTGCCCCGGTTCCGACCCCCGACCCGTTCCCCGGTCCGCCCACGTATAATGAGGGCCTTTCGCCCGGGGAACGGTGCCCGCGACATGACAGACGCCTTCATCTACGACGGAGTTCGCACCCCGTTCGGCCGCCACGCCGGGGCCCTCGCCCCGGTGCGGCCGGACGACCTGCTGGCCGGTCCCATCGCCACCCTGATGGCGCGCAGCCCGTTCCGGCCCGAGGACGTGGAGGACGTCATCGCCGGCTGCACGAACCAGGCCGGCGAGGACTGCCGCAACGTCGCGCGGCGGGCGGGGCTGCTGGCCGGCCTGCCGGTGGAGGTGGCGGGGATGACCGTCAACCGGCTCTGCGCGAGCGGGCTCGCGGCGGTGGTGGACGCCGCGCGGGCGGTCGCCTGCGGCCAGGGCGACCTGTTCATCGCGGGCGGGGTCGAGAGCATGAGCCGCGCCCCGTTCGTGATGGCGAAGTCGGAGCGGGCCTTCGGGCGCCGGCTCACGGTGCACGACAGCACCCTGGGGTCGCGGTTCTCCAACCCGAGGACCACCGCGCAGTACGGCGACCATGCGATGCCGGAGACCGCCGACAACATCGCCGCCGACCTGGGCATCACCCGCGCCGACAGCGACCGGTTCGCCTTGGCGTCGCAGCAGCGGTTCGCCCGCGCCCGGGCCGCCTGCTTCTACAAGGACGAACTCGACCCGGTGACGGTGCCGGGGCGGAAGCGGGGAGAGCAGGCGGTGGTGGCCGACGACGAGCATCCCCGCCCCGGCACCTCGCTGGACAAGCTGGCGGCGCTGCGGCCGCTCTTCGAGAACGGCGTGGTGACCGCCGGCAACGCTTCGGGCATCAACGACGGCGCGGCCGCCCTCGTCGTCGGCAGCCGCGCCGCCGGCGAGCGGGCGGGGGCGGCGCCCCTCGCCCGCGTGGTCTCGGCCGCGGCGGCGGGGGTCGAGCCGCGGGTCATGGGCCTGGGGCCGGTGCCCGCGAGCCGGAAGGCCCTCGCGCGGGCGGGGCTGGCGCTGGCGGACATGGACGTCATCGAGATCAACGAGGCGTTCGCCACCCAGGTGCTGGGGTGCCTGAAGCTGCTGGAGGTCGACCAGGACGACAGCCGGGTGAATCCGAACGGCGGCGCGATCGCCGTCGGCCATCCCTTGGGCGCGTCCGGCGCCCGGTTGACGCTGACGGCGATCCGGCAGCTCGAGCGGTGCCGGGGGCGTTACGCCCTGGTGACCCTGTGCATCGGCGTCGGTCAGGGGCTCGCGGCCGTGCTGGAGCGGGCGCCCTGACCGGGACGCCCAACCATGGCTGACGAACCCACCGCCGCCCCCCCCGCCTCTCCCGTCAAGCCCTACCGGCTGCTGGCGCTGGCGGGGATCTACGTCGCCATCGCCCATGTGCTGCCCGCGCCGGAGGGGATCGCCGCCGAGGAGTGGCGCCGGGTCGGCGTGTTCTTCGCCACCATCGCGGGGTTGATGCTGCAGCCCATGCCCGGGTCCCAGGTGGTGCTGGTGGGCATCACCGCCATGGTCGTCGCCGGCGGCCTGCCCATGGACCGGGCGCTGAGCGGCTATTCGTCCTCGTCGGTGTGGATGGTGCTGATGGCGATGCTCATGTCGCGCGCCCTGCGCGACTCGGGACTCGCCCGCCGCATCGCCCTGTGGTTCATCCGGGCCATCGGGCGCACGTCGCTCGGGCTCGGCTACGCCATGCACCTGACCGACCTCACCCTGGCCACCGGGGTGCCGTCGATCACCGCGCGGTCGGCGAGCATCGTCTTTCCCATCGCCCGCGGCATCAGCAGCCTCTACAAGTCGAATCCCGGCGCGTCGTCCGCCATTCTCGGGACGTTCCTGATGACCTGCCTGTACCAGGGCAGCGTCATCTCGTCGGCGATGTTCTACTACAGCAGCGCCGCCAACCTGCTGCTGGGCGAGCTGGCGGCGGAGTACGCGGGGGTGACCATCACCTGGGCGAGCTGGTTCACGGCCGGCTTCCTGCCGGGGCTCGTGTCCAGCGTCGTCGTGCCGTGGCTGGTCTATCGGGTGATACCGCCGTCGCTGAAGCAGACGCCCGCCGCCTCCGAGTTCGCCGACGAGCAGTTGGCGGCGCTCGGTCCCATCCGGGGGCGCGAGGCGGTGGTGGGCGGCGTGTTCGTCGGGCTGATCGGCTTCTGGGTCGCGTCGTCCTACGTGAGCTGGCTCTCGCCGACGCTCGTCGCCCTGCTCGGCATCGCGGTGCTGTTCACGACCCAGGCCCTGACCTGGGACAGCGCGCTGAGCGAGCGGTCCGCCTGGGACATCTTCGTGTGGTACGGCGGCCTGCTGATGATGGGCGGGGTGCTGAACGACACCGGGGTGGCGACGCTGTTCGCGGAGTGGTTCGGGTCGTGGTTCACCGGGGTCCCCTGGGCCGTGGTCTTCGTCGCGACCCTCGTCATCTACTTCTACGCGCACTATTTCTTCGCGAGCACGACCGTCCACGCCCTCGCCATGTACCCCCCGTTCCTGGCGTTGCTGGTGAGTTTGGGGGCGCCGGCTCCGGTGGTCGTTTACAGCCTGGTGTTCATCAACAACCTGACCGCCGGACTGACCCACTACGGGACGACCACGTCACCGATCATCTTCGTCGAGGGCTACGTGACCCTCAAGGACTGGTGGCGGGTCGGCTTCTACGCCTCCGTCGCCAACTTGGCGATCTGGATCCCGGTCGGGCTGCTCTGGTGGAAGATACTCGGGCTGTGGTGAGCGGCCTCCCGCGAACGGAAACAGGCCGGGGTCCGGGCCGCGGAACCGCACCGCGGCCGGAGGCCGGTTGGGGGGAGAGCGGAACCGCATGGCCCGGTTCCGGGTAGGACTCCGCCCGCAGGAACGGTGGAGAGTCCTGGCCGGGTCTGTTCGGAGCGGCGGCGCCGCAAGGCGGCGGCACGTGTCCGCCTGGACGAACGACGTGATCGAGTGGCCGGTCTGTTCGGAGCGGCGGCGCCGCAAGGCGGCGGCGATTCTCCGGGCCGGGAGCCGTGGCGAACCCCTCGCCGCACCGGGCGCGGCGGGGGCGCCGGCGGGCTGGAAGACGCCCGCGGGCAGAGAACGTCCGTGCGTGGCAAGGCGCGGCGGGGGCGCATATCGGGGCATGGCAGCCCGTGGTGAACCCCGCGCCGCACCGGGCGCGGCGAGGGGTGCCGGCGGGCTGAAGAGCGCCCGCGGCCAAGAACGCCCGTGCCTGACCAGGCGTGGGGAGGTCGCATATTGGGCATGGGCAACCGACGGACAACGCAGTCAGGCGGGATGCATCGCCGGTCGAATACGGCGGGGACTTTCGCCGCGGGCGGGGTGGTGCTGGCCGCGGCGTGGTGTCTCGCCGCGTGCGGCGGCGGTACCCAGGTCGAGCCGGTGGACCTGCTCCTCACGGGGGGCCGGGTCATGGACCCCGAGAGCGGGTTCGACGCGCCCGCCAACGTGGCCCTGCGCGACGCGGTCATCGTCGCCGTCGGCGACGACCGGCCCGAGGCGCGGGAGGTGCTCGACGCTTCCGGCCTCGTCGTCGCGCCGGGGTTTGTCGACCTCCACGCCCACGGCCAGGACCCCGAGAGTCAGCGGTATCAGGCGCGCGACGGCGTTACCACGGCGATGGAGCTGGAGATCGGGGCTTATCCCGTCGACGCCTGGTACGCGGGCCGCGGCGGGCGGGCGCTCATCAACTACGGGGCGACGGTCAGCCACCAGGGCGCCCGCCGGGAAGCGTTCGGCGCCGTGCAGACGGAGCGGAACGACGAGGGCACGTTCACCCTGGGGCGCGGCGGCGCCTACCTCTACGAAGAGGCTTCCGAGGAGGAGCTGCGCCGCCTCGCCCGGCTCATGGAGGCGGGTCTCGACCAGGGCGCCCTCGGCTTCGGGTTCGGCATCACCTATACCCCGGGAGCCACCCACGAAGAGCTCTGGCGCCTGTTCGCAGTGGCGGCGGAACGCCGGGCGCCGGTGTTCATCCACCTCCGATCGACCGGCGCGTTCGCCAGCCGCGAGGCCATCGCCCCGTTCCAGGAAGCCATCGCCAACGCCGCCGCCACCGGCGCCGCCCTGCACATCGTCCACATGAACAGCAGCGCCGGCGAGTCCGCCCCGGCCGCCCTCGAGCTGATCCGGGGCGCGCAGGCGCGCGGGGTCGACGTGACCACCGAGGCCTATCCGTACACCGCCAGCGCCAGCCGCATCGAGTCGGCCCTGTTCGACGGCTGGGCGGGCCGGCCCCCCGAAGACCATGCCCGCCTGCAGTGGGTCGAGACCGGCGAGCGCCTGACCGAGGAGACCTTCCGCCGCTACCGCGGGCAGGGCGGCTGGGTCATCACCCACGGCCGGTCGGAGACCACCAACGAGTGGATCGTCGCCCAGCCCGACGTCATCGCGGCCAGCGACGGCATTCCCTTCAGCCAGGGCCGGTCCCACCCCCGCGGCGCCGGCACGTTCGCCCGCATCCTCGGCCACTACGTGCGCGACCGCGGGGTCCTGCCGCTGATGGACGCCCTGCGCAAGATGACCCTGCTGCCGGCGCAGCGGCTCGAGGGGGTGACTCCTCAGATGGCGCGGAAGGGCCGCGTCCAGGTCGGCGCCGACGCCGACCTCACCCTGTTCGACCCCGGCACGGTCATCGACCGGGCCACCTACGACTCGCCGGACCGCTACTCCGAGGGCATCCGGCACGTCCTCGTCGGCGGCACGTTCGTCGTCCGGGACGGGGAGCTCCTGGAGGGGGTCTTTCCGGGGCGGGCGATTCGGGGGGCGGTGTCGCCGGAATCCGCACCGTAGCGCGGCCCCGCGGTTCGGCGGCCGCGTGCGGACGGCGCAATCCGGTCATGGGCTTCGCGCCGGTCGGGCGGTGTCCGGCTCCGTGTGGCCGCGCGCCGCCCCCACCTCGGGCGCCAGCAGCGCCGCCAGCCGGGCGCCGGCGGCCACCGCGTCCGCGGCGCCGATCTCCAGCAGCCGCTGGATGTAGTCGGGTTGGAACATCAGCAGGCTGAGGAGGTCGGGGCTCGTCGTCTCGCGCGAGCCGAGACCGCGGGTGAGGTACCGGAAGGCCCGCGGGAGCTGCGGCTCGAACTTGAGGGACAGCCGGCCGAGGTCCTCGGACGGGCGGATGACGACGAGCTCGACGTGATGCAGGCCCTGCCGGCGGTCGGGGGGCAGGAAGCGGATCAGCGAGTTCAGCCGCTGCAGCGCCAGGCCGTCGTGGTCGAGGTCGTCGAGGAACATCGCGTTCAGCAACTGGCCGCCGATTTGCGCGGGCGGCGGGTAGTGGTGGATGACGGGCCGGCTCGCCTCCCGGGTGATGGCCCGGTGGCGGTTCGAGACGGCGAGGATGCGCCGCGCGCCGAGGTGGACGGGGGCCGAGCACGGGGCCATCATCCGGATGCCGCCGTCGCCGTACCAGCCGTCGTCGAGCCGGACGGCGGGGAAGAACAGGGGCAGGGCGGCCGAGGCCATGACGTGCTCGACGGTGATCGCGGCGCGGCGGGCGCGCCGGTAGGGGCGGTTCCAGTCCACGGGGTCCGCCCCCTGCACCCATATCACCGACTGCCCGGTGCTGTAGCTGCTGGTGGAGATGGCCAGCGCCCGCAGCCGGCCGGCCGCGAGGTTGCGGGCGATGCCGGCGATCTCGCCGTTGTGGTTCGGTCTCAGCCGCTGGTGCAGGGAAGCACGGAGGGGCGCGGTGTCGAGCAGTCCCCGCACCTGCGGGGCGAACGTGGCGCCGCCCGAGAGCAGCCGGACGCCCCAGCGCGCGACGAGGCCGGCGAGAGAACGGCTGTCGACCCGGAACACCCGGTCGACCCGCTGGCGCCGCCAGTGCTCGACGAGATCGCGGATCGCGCCGGCCAGCGATCCATCCCGCGCGGCGAGCCAGGTCGCGTTGATGGCGCCGGCCGACGTGCCCACGAGGATGGGGAACCGCGCCGTCGGGTGGCGCCGGATCAGCTCTCCCAGGAATCCGACCTGGTAGGCGGCGCGGGCGCCCCCGCCGACGAGGACGAGGGCCAGATCGTCCCTGGCCGGCGAAGGCGTGTCCGGCGCGCCGGACGGGGAAAATGCATCCACGAGATGACCGGCGGGTTTGGTTGGGGGCGGCGCCGCCGCCGCGCGGCGACGGCCCGGTCGGTGGACCGTCGCTGAAGGATCCTACCGCCGGCCCGGTGGCGGAGACCGGAAATCGCCCAACCAACCCTCCAGGAGTCCGCGCCGTTTTACGGCGCAGACTCTAGCGCGCCAGCGGGCCGGGGCGAATCTGGAACTTCACCAGGTTGCCCTGCGAGCCCTTGCCGCCCTCCGAGTGCCAGACCGCGTTGGTGCCGTAGTCGGCCCACACCGCCCGGCCCTTCCATCCGGCGTCGGGATCGTCGATGCGGCCGTCCATGCCCCGCGAGTAGAACCCCATCGGATACGGCACCCGCAGGACGACGAACTCCTCCTCGTCGGGGAGGAACGCGAGCAGCGAGTCGGACGTGCTGCCGGTGGCGATGGGCACGTCGGGACCGAGCCCCAGCGTGTCGTGCTGGTCGACCCAGTTGTAATAGTGGAAGTCGGCGCTGCCGTGGCTGTCCACTCCCTTCATCTGCGGCCCCGGGGTCGCGTGCAGGGTCCAGCCCTGGGGGCAGTGCTGCCCGGTGGCGGTGGCGCCGTTCAGGACGCCGCACCGGCTGCGGTCGAAGCTCGCGAGGTGCCCGCTGCCCGACAGGGCGGTCCACACGACGCCGTTGGTGGTGATGTCGATGCCCCGCGGCGAGAATCCCTGGATGGGGGCTTCGGGGTTCTCGAACGGCGGCTGGTAGTACTCCGCGACGCACGTCTCGGGCGGATTCTCCCCGAGGGCCAGGCGCACGATCTGCCCCGGCACCCCGCCCGAGGCGGCCCACACGACGCTGTCCGCGGTCGGGTCCGGGACGATGCCGTACCATCCGCCGCCCATCTCCTTGTCCAGGGCCGGGTCGAGGTCGCCGCCGCGCCCGACCCACTCGGTGATGCGGCCGTCCCCGTTGGTGTCCACGATAATCGGGCACCACCCCTGCGCGGCCTGCGCGTCGCCGGTTTCCTCGTAGACCTCGACGTCGAGCCAGCCGATGACCGGACCGACCGAGCTGAGGTACAGGCGCTCGCCGTCCTCGTAGCCGAACTGCAGGTGGTGGGTGTTGAAGCAGGTGTCGATGAGTTCGACGTGCTCGTTCGCCGGATCGTAGTAGGCGACGTGGCGCGCCGCGCGGTTCAGCGGATAGTGCTGCGCGTAGGGGTTGTCCGAGCCTTCCCGGCACCACGCGGGATTGCCGGGACCGCGAATCTGGTGGGTCATCCACACCCGTCCCTGTCCGTCCATCATCGGGTTGTGGGGATTGCCGGGGTTGTTCCAGATCAGCTCGTCGCCCCAGTAGATCGACGGCTCGAGGTTCTCTTGGTCGATGTAGGACCGGAAGTCGCCCTCGCCGGGGGTGTCGCGCACCGGCAGGGCCACCTCCCGCGCCTCGTGGGTGCGCGGGTCGACCCACACCAGCTTGTCGTTGGCGAACTCCACGCCGTAGACGGGGCCGCTGGCGTTCACCCGGGGGTCGCGCTTGTCGGTCGCGACCTCGTCGTGGATGTACCCGGTCTCGCCACCCCACTCCCACAGGGTCAGCACGACGTTGCGCTCGCGCCCCTGCGGGCGCGGCGGCGCCGGGGGTACCTCGCCGGCCATGATCCGGTCGGTCCAGTCCGCGTACATCGCGATGGCGCGCTCCGCCCCGAAGCGGCGCAGCCCGCCGTTCATCAGGGCGCCGCGCTGGCCGGCCCGCACCCGGTGGGCCCACGCCGCCTCCGTCGAGTCGAAGTCGCCGGGGTTCAGGATCTCCCGGGTCGCCGCGTTCCCGAGCTGGTGGCAGAGCTGGCAGCCCTGCTTCAGGCCGTCGATCCAGGCCGCCTGGTGCCGCATGCCCGGCGAGATGCCGTTGCCGGCGTCGCCGGTGCCGGGGAACTCGTCCTCGGCCGGCACCTCCACCAGCGAGTACCAGTAGTTGGCGGGATAGACCTGCGCCGCCTCGCGCGGGTTCGCGGCGGGCGCCGCGGCGAGGTCGAGCGGCATGCCCGGCCGCCCCGAGACCGGCTCCGAGTCCCGGAGGCCGTAGCCGCGGACCCAGATCTCGTAGCCGGCGTCGGGCAGATCGGGCAGCACGTAGCGTCCGTCGTCATCGGTGACCACGATCTTGCGGAACCGCGTGTCGAAGTCGTCGGTCTCGGCGATCACCCAGACCCCCGCCTCGGGGCCGTTCCGACTCCGCACCACCCCGCCGATGTCGTCCGCGTCGAGGGGAGGCGGGGCGGTCGCCGCGATACCGAACCACAGCGTCGTGGTGACCATGATGACCAGCGCGGCCATGAACGCCGGCATTCCCCCGGTATCGCGTATCAGTTGCGTTCGCATCGTCTCGTCCCCCGTTGGTCGCCGTTCGGAAACCGCGTCCCGCGCTGGGGCCCCGTCCGGGCTTGTCCTGACTTGTAGCACGTCCGCGATTTCGATGCCAGCGGCGCCGGTGGGCCGGCCAGGGGCATCCCACGCTGCCCGCGCGTGACGGCCCGCCCCCGATTCGAGGGGTCGCCACCGTCTTGCCGGCCGGCCGGCGCCGCGTGAGACCCACGATGCCGCCCGTCCAGAGCCCCAAAACCCGCCACGATGCTGCCTGCGCACGGCGGTGGCGGAGCGTGGGATGGTCCTGGTGGGCCGGCGGCGCGGTCCGAGCCACTCATTCTCCGCCGCGGGCGCCGCCGAATGGACCCTCCCGGGGGCAAGGGCCGAGCCGGAGATGGATGACCGGCATCGCCGTCATGCGATAGATTGAAGTGTACTGAATGCCGTGGAGGGGAGGCTCAGTGGTCACATCTTCAGAATTGCTGTCCCGGTTCGCCGACGCCGGGGATACGTCGGCCCGGCGCGCGGCCCTCATCGATCTCATCAAGGCCAAGCAACTTCACAAGGTCGTGGGCACCGATTCTCTGCGGCGCGGGCTCGAGCGGCTTGCCGGTTCGGCGCGGGACGATGGTGAAGAGATGGACCGTCTGCTCGCGGTGGCCACGTTGCAGCGTGCCGCCGCCTCGGCGCCGCCCATCAGGGAGGTCGTCAGGGCGCTGATGAGAGACGCCGTCACCCGACCGCTGTCGGATCTGCACGAACTGCCTGACGTCGAGGATCGCCTGTACGCGGCAAAGTCGTGGCGTGTCGTGCCTTCCGCCTGGAGTCTCGACGTGCTCGCAACGGCCGCGGCGCTCGAGGAATCGGGTGAAGCCGCACGGAGAGAGTGTATCGAGGGTCTCGTCGAACTCGCCGGCGATGTCTCGGAGGCGATTTCGGCTCTGAGGAAGGCTCTCTTGGCCGTGAGGTTCGACACGAAGAAGCCCGGCAACAGTCTGGGACGTCGGTTGACTCGTGTGCTCGGTGCGTTGACGGCGGTGCTGGCAGGCACTGATGGGCCGGTCGGTGAGAACGCGGGACGGGCGATGAGCGAACTCCTGGATCGAGGATTTCGCGTTGTCGGGACGCCGGAATCGGCAGCGGTGCGGTTAGCGGTGGTGGAACACGTGGCCGTGCTGACGCATGCGATCGTCCGGGTCGATTTCTCACACGCGGACAGGGACAAGACGTACGAGGCGTTGTCCGTCGTGCGGGAGTGGTTTGCCGCGCATGAGTGGCAAGAGATCTGCGAGTCGTCGAAGGCGATCTCGCGCGTCAGCCAGGACGTGCAAAAGTCGCTCCTGTCCCTGGCGCGGCGCGGCGTGACCGACAACCGTCTCCGGCACGCGCTGGCGACCGCGGCGGGCTCGCGTGGGAAGGCGGACACGATCTGCAGGAGGATGGCGATCGCGCATCCCGGGATCCCCGATGACGTCCGGGATTGGCTGGCCGGCGTGTCGAAGCGCACATCGATAGCCAGCGCGGTCGAGAGCCAGGAGCGCTCCATCGATGAAGTGCTCGCCGAACTGCACATCGCGATGACGCGGCTCACGCGGGCCGCGGACCGGGTGCGGTCGGACGTGTTGCCGGAGGTCTCCATCGTGCTGCCGCAGCAGGAGCGGGCGTTGTCGCGGTTGGCCGGGCTGGTGGAGGCCATGGCCAACAAGCTGAGTCTGGCCGTGAAATGGCGGTCCTTGCGTCTACGCGGGACAGCGGGTGAGGAAGTCGAGTACTCACCGGTGGAACACCGGCTCGACGCCGGCGTACGCAGCCGGCACGTGCGCCTGCTGACCCCCGTGGTGGAGCGCGTCAGCGAGGACGGCGTGCCGCGGATCGTGCTGAGGGCGGCCGTCGAGCCGGTCGGCAATCGGCCGGCGCCGGCGGTTGGGGCGTCGGCCTGATGGCCTTGGATGGTGTCCAGACCAACCAGGGGAGTCGTCCATAGTCCGGCATCGCTCTATATCTCGAGGAACTGATGACCGACGCGTCGCCGACCGACCGCCTGACACGAGATGCAGCGCTGCTGTTGCTGAAGAACCTGCTCGCCCGACTTGATGCCGACGCCGCAGTTGACCGGCCGCAGTTCCGTGGCGTGGTGTCCGATGCCGAACGCGGGGCGTTGCGGGTGCTGCTCGGCGACGTCGGGGCCTCTCCGCCCAGCCCGCCGACCCCGCCGGTTGGGCCGGAGCCGCCCGAGCCGGCGGAACCGCCGGAAGAGGACGCTGCGAAAACGCCGTCGTCGCCCGTCGAATTGAACCTCGACGCCCTGCGTCCCGACGTCTCACCGCCGCCGGAGTGGGTGCTCTGCCTCGATTTCGGTACCGCGAAGTCGAAGGCGTTCGCCGCCACCGACGACGACGAGGATCCGGAGCTCGAACCGTTGCCGATAGGCGAAGACGACGAGGATCTCGACGGATCCGTGTACGAGGTCAGTTCGTGTGTCTGGATCGACGATGACGGTCGGCTGTTCGTGGGGTCAGAAGCGGTCAAACGAGGAATGAACTACGGCGGCGAGTCTCGCCGGCCCCTTGATTCGCTCAAGCAGGAAATCAGTCAGGTGGATGAGAACGACGGCTTGGCGGAGCTGGCCCGAAAACTCCCCGATGACGTGGATCCGACCTCCACGCTGACCTATGCCGACGCCATCACCATCTACTTGGCGTACCTCACGGATTTGGCGACGACGGCGGTCGCACGGCGCGTCAAGACGCTGTACGTGCGCCGCCGATTCACCGTGCCGTGTTGGAAACCGACGCAGCGCCGCTGGGCAGCCGAGCTGCTGGGGAGGAGTCTGCTGCGCGCGCAGTTGCTGGCGGATACCTTTCGCGACCGTTGGCGGGAGGGCATTCCCGTCGAACAGGTCGCGTGCGCGGTGCGGGCTGCGGCTGCGCACGACGACAAGTTGACGCGGCTGGCGGCGACCGAGCCGGACGATGAGACCCACTGGTCCCGCGGCAGCCTCGAAGCGCTGGCGGCGGCTTCCGCGCGGGTCTGGAGAGATAGTTCTGAGCGGGACCTCATGCTCGTGGTTGATGTCGGTGCCGGGACGACCGACTTGTCGTTGTTCTGGGTCGTGCATCATGCAGGATTTCATCGCGCGTTTCCAATCGAGAACGGGGACTCGGGAATCCGGCAGGCGGGAGATACGCTCGACCGATTGCTGGTCGAAGCGCTGCTGCGGAAGGCAGGTCTCGGCGTTGACGAGACCGGAGCGCGCGCGCGCCGCGGCCTGCGTCGCAAGGGGGTGCGTCAGATGAAAGAGAGGCTGTTCGCGGTGGGCAGCCTCACGGAGACCCTGGTGAACGACGCGGAGGTCACTCTGAGCCGGAAGGAGTTCATCGAATCGAAGGGCGTCAGGAATTTCGAGGAGCTGATTGCCGGCACGATCCAGCGGCTTCTGGATGGTGTCCACGAGAGCTGGGGAAAGGCGGCGGCCGAGAAGGGCGTTACGCTGGTCCTGACCGGCGGGGGCTGTGACCTTCCGATGATCACGGCTCTCAAGGACCGGCCGTGGCGGCTCCGCGGGCGCGAGATCCCCTTTCGAGTAGCGCAGCGCGTGCCGAGGCGCTTGGAGGACCAGTTCGATGCGCCGTTCATCCAGGTGTATCCCAGACTGGCGGTGGCCATGGGCGGAGCCCTGAACACGCGGCTCGACGAGAGGACGGCATTGCGCGATTGGCTGGGCGGCGAGCGCCCACCGGGGGGGTTGGAGAGTTCCGCGACGAAGGGCGTTTGACTCGCCGCGGTTGAGTCTGCCCGAAGCCCTCCGGGCGGGCGGGACGGCGACCCTTGGCTCGTAGCGCCTGGAGCTTCAGCACCGCCTCGGCGCCAAACCAAAGGCGCCGGCGGGCGCCGGTCAACTCCATCCGGTCGCGGACCAGGTACCGGCACGCCCCTTCGATGCCCCCGGTGGCGATGGGATACCCGCCGCGAGGTAGCGGTCGTCGTGCAGATACGGCGCGTATTTCAGCAGTGTAGTGGAAGAGCCGCACCCAATGGCGGGGGATCGCGCGTAGGGCGGGGCGCGGGGGTGGCGCGCCAGGGCGGCGCGGTCAGACCGCCGCCAGAACCGGCGGCCGGCGTCGCCGGCACCCGGTGGCCTGCTCGAAGGCGTGGGCGAGCTGCAGCACCCCCAGATCGTCGTAGGGGCGCCCGACGATCTGCAGCCCCACCGGAAGACCGGCCGGCGTGAACCCGCACGGCACCGAGATGGCGGGATGGCCCGTCGCGCTGATGAGATAGCACGACTTCATCCAGTCGAGATAGGTGGGCAGGGTCTCGCCGGCGATCTCCGTCACGTACGGCTGGTCGACGTCGAACGGCGCGACCTGGGCCACCGTCAGCGCCAGGAAGTCGTGCTCGGCGAACCAGGCGCGGAGGCGGCGATGGAGGGCGGCGCGCCGGCGTTCCGCCTCGGCGATCTGCGATCCGCCCAGGGCGCGGCCCGCCTCGATGTTCCAGACCACGGTGTCTTTCAGCAGTCCGGGATGACTGTCCAGGATCGGTCCGAACGCGAGGTCGAAGTACCAGGCGCGCCAAGTCGTGAAGACCTCGTGGGCGCCGTCGAGGTCGGGGGCGCTCTCCTCGGTTACGCAGCCGAGGCTCTCGAGCGCGGCCCGGCCGCCGTCGAGGACCGCCAGCACCTCGGGCGCCACCGGCAGGGCGCCGAGGTCGGGCGACCATCCGATGCGGACGCCGGCGGGATCGCGCTCGAGGGCGCGGCTCGTGGCGGCGGGGGGCACGGTCAGCGACAGCGGCGCCCGCGGGTCGGGGCCCGCGATGGCATCGAAGAGCAAGGCGACGTCGGCCACGGTGCGGGCCATCGGGCCGTGGACGTGGAACGAGAACCACGGGGCGGCGCTGGGCCAGCGCGGCACCCGGCCCGACGACGGGCGGAACCCGACGACGTTGCAGAAACTGGCGGGGTTGCGGAGAGAGCCCCCGAAGTCGCTGCCGTCGGCGATCGGCGCCATGCCGGTGGCGAGGGCGACGGCGGCGCCGCCGCTGCTGCCGCCGCACGTCTTCGTCAGGCCGTAGGGGTTGCGGGTCGCGCCGAACACCTCGTTGAAGGTCTGCGAGCCGGCGCCCAGCTCCGGCGTGTTGGTCTTGCCGAGGGTGATCGCGCCGGCCCGCCGCTCGCGCTCGACGATGAGGGCGGTCTCGTCCGGCACGTGGTGCTCGAACACGCGGCTCCCGAACGTGGTGCGGATGCCCGCGGTGACGAACAGGTCCTTGTGGGCGACGGGGAGGCCGTGCAGGGGGCCGACGCCGCGGCCCGCCGCGAGGGCCGCATCCGCGGCGTCGGCCGCCTCGAGGGCGGCCTCGGGCACGCAGGTGACGATGGCGTTGACCTGAGGATTGATCCGGTCGTAGCGGGCGAGGTGCGACTGCATGACCTCGCGCGCGGACACCGCCCGGCCGCGGATCAGCGCCGCGAGGCGGCCCGCCGTCAGGTCGCACAGGTCGCCGGCCGGATCGGACGTGCGGTCGGGCATCGGCATGCCAGTGTACACGCCCGGCCGCGCGGGACGCTCCGGGGCCTCCGGGGTACTCCGGGGTCTGGCTGTTGCCGAACGCGTGAAAGCGATCGATTCGAGCCGGGCGCCGACCCCAAGATGTTGTGGTGGCCGGGCATCGTTCAACCGACAGCTTCGGCATGCGCTCGCCGGCGTCAAGGCGCGTCGCGTCGCTCCGCCCCCGCGTCGCGTCGCTCTCGGCCTTGACGGCGGCTCCGCGCACGCCTGTCCAGACTGGGCATTATCGGACGATGCCCCGACCCTGACCCCCTGCATGTTGTGGTCGACGACCTGTCCAGATTGATGCACCTCGGGTGTGCACGTCAAGAAAGTGAGACGGCGCCGTTGGGGGGTATCCGGCGCGGGCGGCCCCGAGGCGCCCCATCGCGTCGAAGCCCGAAAGGCCCGTTCGGAGGGCATCCAAGCCGGGAACGGGATCGGAATCGCCAATCTGGCAGCGACAGGGCGGTCGTCTCACAAATCTGACGTGCACCCGCACCTCGGGCGACGGTTGACACTGGCCGCCCGTGGGCGACACCCGCGTTGCGCCGAGACCCGCGGGGCGCGGGCGGGCGGCAGGGCCGCAGGGGCGGCAAGGCGTGACGAGGGAGGCTGCTGCGCGACCCTGCGTTCGCGTTGGGAGTTTCGCGGGCGCGAACTCCTACGGCGCAAGCCCCCCGGATCCGCCGGCGCCGTTCGAGCCCGGCTGGCGCGGCTGTCCGTGCCACGCCGAGACCCACGCGGTGCCCAGCCGCGCCCACGCGCTGGTGGCGTGGGCGGCCCAGAGGGTCGGTTGCAGGGCCCAGTGGGCGACCTGGGCCGGGCCGGCCTCCCGCCGGGTGTAGGCGACGGCCTGCTTCGGCGGCGAGAGCAGGGCCTCGCCCACCAGCACCTCCCGGTCCTCCTGGTTGACGCACACGGTCTTCAGCCGTATCCGGTTGCGGTCCGTCAGCCGCTCCACCACCTCGACACGCGCGGTGATGCGGTCGCCGAAGTAGACAGGCCGGGTGAACGCGATCTGCTGGCCGACGTAGATGCAGCCGGGGCCCGGAAGCCGCGTGCCCAGCACGGCCGAGATCAGGGCCGCCGTCCACATGCCGGGCACGATCGGTTTCTCGAACCGGGTCGAGGCGGCGTACTCGTAGTCCCGGTGAATGGGGTTGTGGTCGCCGATGGAGTCGATGAACTCCGCCACGTCCCCGGCGGTGGCGACGCGGGTCAGCTCCGCGCTGTCGCCGATGGCCATGTCCTGCAGTGGGCGTCCCCGCATCCGTCTCAGGTCCCTCTGGGCGCGCGCCGGGGTGCCGGAGCCGCCGGGAGTAGTCGTACGGCGAAAGAACAACCTATCACGCCGACCGCTTCGGCGTCTTCCCGGCGGCGGTCCCGCCCGTCTGCCGGCGGATCGGGCGGGGCCGCTTGGGCTGGTCATTCGCCGCCGCCGACGCCGGTGCGGGCGGCGGCGGGGTCCCCAGGGCGTCGAGCTTGTCCTCCAGCGTCTCGAGCCGGTCTTCGAGGTCCATCATCTGTCGCGACAGGCCGATCACCTGGTCGCGGGACGGCAGTCCGAGCGCGTCGACGGCGGCCTTGCCGGAGCGCTCCGCCGCCTGCCGGGCCTTGCCCTGGACGGTCAGGAACTGGTCGAGGGTCCGGCCCAAGGCTTCCGCGAACGCCTCGGTCCGCATGGCCTGCTCGAGGGCCCGGCTCCAGGCCGCGATCCAGTCGTCGAGGAACTGCTTCCACTGGGCGAGCACCTGGGGGTCGACGGGTCCCGCCCCCGGGAACGGGACCGAGCCCGTCGGACCGAGGTTCGAGAACTGCCGCCAGAACTGCGCCGGGTCGGGCGGGGGCGGCGCCTGGCCCTGGCCCGCCATCTGCTGGACCGCCTTCATCCACGCGTCGGCGCCGGCTTCCACCTGCTTCCGCCACATCGCGAACAGGTCGTCGCGGTCCGAAGTGGGGTCTGCCATCTCGATCTCCCTGCGGCGCAGGCGGTCAGGAACGCGCTCCGAGCCAGCTCGCCACGTGCGGCCAGCAGTCGCGGGATGCGCTCCGCCCCGCGATGAGCGAAATGTGCCCGCCGGGCAGTTCCATGTACTTCTTGTCCCGGCTGCCGACGAGGTCGACGAGCGCCTTCACCCCCGGGGGCGGCGCGATGTTGTCCTCCCGGGCCCCGACCACCAGCAGGGGACAGGTGATGCTCTCGAGGTCGACCGGCCGTCCGTTGAGCCGCAGCGTGCCCTGGGCGAGGCGGTTCTCCTGGTAGAAGTCGGTGACCCACTGCCGGAAGAACTCGCCCGGAAACGGCACGTACTCGGAGGCCCACTTCTGCAGCGCCTTGTAGCCTTCGAGATAGCGGTCGTTCCAGGCGTTCCACCACAGGTTGAGTCCGGTGCTGAGGTCCATGGTGGGGCGGAGCAGCTTGAAGCCGAGCTGCACCATCTCGGCCGGCATCTGTCCCAGGGTGTCGACCAGCTTGTCGACGTCGAAGTGCCGGCGGTCGAGCCAGCAGCCGAACAGCCCGGCGTCCTCGAAGTCGATGGGGCCGGCGAGGTTGACGAGGTTCCGGACCGGGAAGTCGGGGTGGCTGCCGAGGAAGCTGACCGCGAGCGGCGACCCCATGCAGTAGCCCACCACCGAGCAGGCGTCGGCGTCCGCGTCGGCCAGCAGCTTCCGCCCCATGCGGGGCAGGATGCGGGTGGCGCAGTCCGCGAACGTCAGATGGTCGTCCTCGGGGCCGAAGACCCCCCAGTCGAGCAGATAGAACGGGAACCCCTGCCCGGCCATGTACCCGATGAAGCTGGACTGGGGCAGGAGATCGAAGACGGTGGGGCGGCTGATGCCGAGGTTCGGCACGAAGAGCACCGGGGTGTCGTAGCGGGCCGTGCCCTCGTAGCGGTACAGGCGCGCCTTGTGCTTGCGATAGACCTCGCGGCGGGGGCTCTGCGCGACGGCCGGCTCGTTGGACTCGGCCACGAGCTCGCCGATGTTGCGGACGCGCTGAATCGTGCGCTCGAACTCGGTCTGCCAAGCCGACCAAGCGTTCGCGTCGCTGGGGGGGGGCTGCGCCGACATGCCGGTCATCTCCTCCACGGGGACGAAAGCCGGCGCCGGCCGGATTCGTCATCGAGAAACGGGCGTGGCGACCCGGGCGCCGGGCCGTCACGCCGGGCCGCTACGCGGCGGTCTTGGCGGCCGGTCTCGTCCCGGCCGTGGTCCGGGTCCCCTTCGGCACCGCGTCGGCCGCGCGTTCGGTCCACATCTGCGCCCACGCCGACTGGGCCGCGCTGACCTGCTCGACCGACTCCTGCCACGCCGCGAACAGCTTCTGGTTCTCGTCGTCGATGGTGCCCAGCATCTTCACCGGCACCGCCTTGCGGACCATGCCGAAGTAGCTCTCCCAGAGCTCGCTTTGGGCCTCGGTCCAGCGGGTGCTCAGGGCCTGGGTCTGCTCGGCCCAGTCCAGCAGATCCCGGGGAACGCCGGGGACGGCCGACGCGCTGTCGGCGACGCTGCGAATCACCGCCTTCTGCGTCTCGATACTGTTCTTGACGGCCGCTTCCCAGGTGTCGACGGCCTTGCGCCAAGTCTCGGCGAGCTGGGCCTGTCCGGCCTGCTGCTCCGTCGCCTCGGCCCAGCCGCTCCACAGTTTCTTCTGGGTGTCCGTCCACGCCTGCAGCATGTCGTCGGTCTGCTTGGTCCAGTTGATCATGGGATTCTCCTCGAAAACGAACAACGCGAGCCTGGAGCCGGTGTCCGTGCGCGGCGCCCATTCTGCCCCGCGCGGGGTCCCGGCCCGATTGAGCGACGCGGGGATGGTAACCGGATATGCTAACTTTTGCAAGCAGTAATTTTCGGCGAGGGCCGGCGAGGGTCCCCGCCCGACGTCCCGGCGTCACTCGGCGGCGTCGTTCACCTTGCGGAACGACTCGTACATCTCGACGAGCATCTCGCGCTGGCGGGCCGACAGGTAGGGGTCGCGGCGCACCGCCTCGACGACGTCGCCCGCCTCGCCGTTCGACGGGTCGAGGATGCCCGCCTGGGCGTACAGGGTCTCGGCGGACAGCTCCAAGCCGTCGGCGAGGGCCTTGAGGACGAAGCTGCTCGGGTTCCGGAGCCCGCGCTCGATCTGGCTGAGATAGGCGTTCGAGATGCCGCACACGTCGGCGAGCTGGCGGACCGACAGATGTCCCAGCTCGCGCTGGCGGCGGATGAACTCGCCGAGGCCGAGGTCGGGACCGGAACGCTTGGCGGACATGGCGGTCGTCGGCTACATCACCGGTCGGCGCGCCGGCGGACCGGCAGATGTCCCGGCCCGCGCCGGCGGCGGATGAACTCGCCGAGGCCGAGGTCGGGACCGGAACGCTTGGCGGACATGGCGGTCGTCGGCTACATCTCCAGACCGCCGTTGACGGCCAGGACCGCGCCCGTGATGTACCCCGCCTCGTCCTCGAGCAGGAACCGCACGCAGCGCGCGACCTCCGAAGCCTGCCCCAGCCGGCCCACCGGGATGCGGCCGATCACGGTGTCGAGGACGGCCTTGGGGACCGAGGCGACCATCTCGGTGTCGATGAACCCGGGGGCGACGCAGTTGACGGTGATTCCCTTGCGCGCCACCTCGAGTGCGAGGCTCTTGGTGAAGCCGAACTGGCCGGACTTCGACGCGGCGTAGTTCGCCTGTCCGATGTTGCCGCTCTGGCCGATGACCGAGCTGATGTTGACGATGCGGCCGCTGCCGCGATCGGTCATGTGGTTGAGAACCGCCTTGATCATGTAGAACGCGCCGGAGAGGTTCACCCGGAGGACCGCGTGCCAGTCGTCGACGGACATCTTCCGCACCGTCTTGTCGACGTTGATGCCCGCGTTGTTGACCAGGAAGTCGATGCGTCCCTGCTGGTCCAGCACTTCCCGGACCACCCGCGCGCAGGAGTCGGGCTCGGCGACGTTGCCCTGATGCAGCGAGATCGAGCGGCCCTCGGCCCGCAGGCCGGCCGCGAGCGCTTCCGCGGTCTCCGCCCCCCGGTTGTAGCCGGCCGCGACGTGGGCGCCGGCCTCGGCGAGGCACTGCGTGATGGCCGCGCCGATGCCGCGGCATCCTCCGGTGACGACGGCGACCTTCCCTGTGAACATCCTGGTTCCTCCCCCGCCAGCCCGCCCGTGGGACGGCCCCGCCGCAATCCGCCGGCGATGCCTCTTGCGCGAACTGCGCCGCCCTCGTCGCCCGGCCCGATGCGCTTCCTGTTCACGCTCGGTGCGGCGCGGGGCTCTGCCGCCGGTGGCGGCGGCGACCCGCGAACCGGCCCGAAGCGTAACACGGCCGTCCAGGGGCCCGCGGGCCTCCGGGACGGCCGGTGTCCGCGCCGGCCCGTTCGGGAGGTCAGCCGCCGAAGGCCGCCTCGACGTCCGCCGACGACGACGTATGGGGCGGCGCCGGCAGCGGGCCGGCGTCCATCGCCGGCGGCGGCCCCGTCCGCTCCGGCGCCACGACGGCCGGATCGATGCGCAGCACCGCGTATCCGGCGACGGCGCCGGCGCCGAAGCCGGGCGTGAACACGCGGGTCGGGGTCGAGAGCACGCCGTCGCGGACCGCGTCGTGGATCGCGAGGGGAATGCTCGCGGCCGAGGTGTTGCCGACCCGGGCGATGTTGAAGTACATCCGATCGCGGCTGATGCCCGCCTGCTCGGCCAGATCGATCACCATCCGCTTGTTGGCTTGGTGCGGGATGATCAGGTCGACCGCGTCGATGAGGGTGCCCGGCCCGCCGTCGGGATGGGGCAGGGCCTGCAGCTCCCCGATCATCTGTTCGATATAGCGCTTCACGAGCGCCTTGACCTCCGGTCCGTATACCGTGATGTCGCAGCCGAACTCGACGTTCGGCCAGATGATCGAGTTCACTTGGCTCTCGGGGCCGCTGGCGTAGGTCTGCAGCACGTCCACGTCGCCGGGGGCGCCGTCCGGGGCGGGGCTCACGACGAGAGCGGCGGCGCCGTCGCCGAAGATCATGCGCGACGTGCGCACGCTGCCCACCTTGTCGGAGAACTTCTCGGCGCAGACCAGCAGGATCGGACGCCGGACCTCCTGCAAGATGCGGACGGCGTCCACCAGGCCGTAGGGGAAGCCGGCGCACGCCGCGACGAGGTCGACCGAGGTGTGGGTCTGGAACATGCCGAGCTGTCCGGAGAGCCACGTGGCGGCCGAGGGCAGCAGGCGGGTGTTGGTGCAGGTGCAGAAGATGACCGCACCCATCTCCTCCGGCGACCGGCCGGCCCGGTCCAGCGCGCTCACCGCCGCGTCGAGAGCGAGGTGCTCGAGGCCGCCCTCGGTGTAGCAGCGGCTCTCGATCCCGGTCTTCGCGGCAATCTGCGCCGCGCTCATCGGCGACCAGTTGGACGCCGAGTTGCGGATGATGTCGTCGTTGGTGCAGAGGAGCTCGCCGCGCCGCACGGCGAGGGCCTCGATGCGGGGTTGCGCCGGGAACTGGGACCGTACCCGCACCGGCGCGAGCGGGGTGACCGGCTGCCGCGGCGGCCGGGCCGGGGGCACGCGCGGCCGGCGCGGCGCGCCGTTCTTCACGCGCCGGATGAAGTCCATCACGTCGGGGGTGCGGGGCTGGTAGACGACCACGACGTCATCGTCCTTCAGGGCCCCCACCGGGGTCAGCCGGGTGTCCGACCGGTCCCACGGATACTGGTTGTGCAGGGTCATCGTCCAGCGCCGCAGGGCCTCGAGCTCCGGCACGTTCTCGTGGCAGTCGAGGATGTCTTCCAGGCTGAACCGGGGATAGTCGGGCTCGAACGATCCGAGTCGATACACCCGTTGAGAGCCGGTGGCGACGGCCTCGGCGACCGTCGGCTTGATGGCCGGCAGGTCGGTCGCATGGTGCCGCTTGTGGCGAAACACGTCGAAGAGCATTCGGAACAGCTCGTGCTCGACCTCGGCCGACCACGCGGCCGGCAACCGCCGGTAGCGCGACTCGACCGCTGCGACCTTGCGTTCGCCGTCCTCCCAGGGCGTCAGCGCCGGGAGGAAGATGTCGTCGCGGCGCCGGGGGACGTCGCGCCACCGGGTCGGCCGCTTCTCGTACATCGTGATGACGTAGCGGTTCATCCAGAACAGGTGCAGCCCGAGATCGCGCAGCAGCTCGTACCGGTTGGCGTACCCGCGCGATTCCGCCCGCGCCGCGATCTCCGAGCCGGTCGGCGCCTTGACTTCGAAGTCGCGCCGCACGATGGCCGCGAGGTCCTCGACGGTGTCGATGGACGAGAAGTCCGGTTCGGGAAAGAAGTTGGACGGGAAGACGAGCCGGCGGTGCGAGTTCACGACAAACGGTTTCATCTGGTTTCATCTCCGGCGATCGAGGAGTCCGCGGCTGCCGCCGCCGGCTCCGGGTCGGGGGTGAGGCCCGAACGCCGGCGCAATCGGGCGCGCGATGCCGACGGCGTCAGCGCGGTTGATCGACGTCGGCCAGGATCTCCTCGATCCAGGTGCGGGTCTGGCGTCGCTGGACGGTGACGGAGGGGTCCCGCTCCGCCCACGGACAGTCGCTCCCGGCGTCACCGGGAGCCGACGCGCCGATACGCGCGGCGGCAGACCGCGCCGGGAGGGGACCGTGGTCTTCCACGAGGAAATCACTGCGTGCTGCTGTCATCGGTGCGGGTCTCCATGGGCGTCGTTTTGCGCCGGCGCCGGCCTGTCGGCAGAGATGAAGCGGCGTACTTTCCGGCATCCCGACTGGTGATGCCAGTACCGACCGGCCATACCATCAGCCAGTATCGTTAGCAAGTATCGTGCCATGTTGAGGCTCTTCGCCGGAGCGCTAGAAAAGCGGCCATCCGGGATGGCCGGGGACGAATTCGGCCCACACCCCTGTCGGTCTCCGTGGGCCGGAATCGACACTCTTGTCGGGGTGTCGCCGAAGGAAGGGCGCTGCCGCCGCGGCGGTGTCCACCGGATCGTCAAGTGACCCGTTGGTGGACCGGCATAAAGAGGTGGGGCTACGCTCGAGCGGCGGCGTTTCTCTGCGGCCGTCCGCCGCTGCAACCGCCGATTGATTGTATCAGTACCCGATGGCGAACAGCTCGTCCGCGGTCCGGATGTACCAGATACCGTCGACCAGCGCCGGCGAGGCGAGGGTGCGGGTCCCGATGTCGTTGACGTGCAGCAGCTCGAAGTCCGGACCCGTCTTCAGCACGAAGGTCTGCCCCTCGTCGTTGGTGACGAAGAGCTTGTCGTCGACGATGATCGGCGACGCCGAGATGCCCTCGCGCCGGGGGCGGCCGAGGCGTTCCTGCCACACCGTCCCGCCGGTCCTCGCGTTCAGGCAGGTGATGATGCTCGACATGTCGTTGATCTGGTAGAGGTAGTCGCCGTGCACCATCGGCGACGGGACGAACGGCGAGCCGCGGGTGGTGCTCCACTCGACGTGGGTGCGGGTGACGTCGCCGCGGCCGCCGGGTCGGATCGCCAGCGTCGGCCCCGCCCGGCCCGAGGCGCAGTAGACCAGCCCGTGTCCGACCGCGGGCGTCGGGATGACCTCCCGCAGCATGCCGTCGCAACGCCACAGCTCTTCGCCGGTCGACGGATTGTAGGACTGCACGAGCCGCTGGCTGCTGACGATCAGCTCGTCATGGTCGCCGACGCTGATGGCGATCGGCGTGCCCCAGCCGACGCGGGCCGCCCGTTCGGTCCGCCACCGCGTCTCGCCGGTGCGCGCGTCGAGGGCGGTGACGAACGCGCCGCCGTTCTGGTCCTGGTAGATGATGACGCTGTCGCGGTAGAGCAGCGGCGATCCGGCGGGGCCGTGGTAGTTGTCGATGCGGCCCAGGTCGCGGTGCCAGACGACGTTGCCGTCGAAGTCGACGGCCAGCATGCCGCGGCTGCCGAACGAGGCGTACACCCGCTCGCCGTCGGTGGTCACCGTCGCCGACGACGGACTGTTCTTGCCGTGGTGGCGCTCCGCCCGGCCGGTCGGGGCGTCGGCCTGCCACAGCAGCGCGCCGTCGGACCGGCGGAAGCTCAGAATCGAGACCCGCCGGCCGCGGTCGCGCGAGGTGGTGAGAAAGATCCGGTCGCCCCACACGATGGGCGAGGAGTGTCCCCGGCCCGGTACCGGCCGCTTCCACAGGACGTTGGTGGTGGCGGACCACCGGTCGGGATATCCCGTGCCCTCGACCACACCCTGCCCCGAGGGGCCCCGCCAGCGCGGCCAGTACCGCGCGCCGTCGCCCTCCGGCGGGACCATGCGGACGCCGGCCGGGCTCTGGGCGCCGGCCGCCGGCGCCATGGCGGCCAGCAGGCCGAGCATAAGGGTCAGCGCAGCGAAACGGCGGGGGCCTCGGGTGTTTCGTCTCACGGTCGAACTCCTGGTGCGGTGTCACGAGCGAATATCAGGGTCATCGGGGAACTCGCCGGGAGCCCGGGAGAGGCCCCCACGCCGGAGAATCGCATCGTTCGACTCAAGTCCGTTCATCCAAAAATTATAACGTGACGAACGCTAGTGGCTCATGGCGTAGAGCAGAACGTTGATCCCCAGCGCGTAGCCGTCGGGCGAGAACTGCTCGAAGAACCGCGGGTCCTCACCTTCGCGTTCCCAGGCGTCGGCGACGTCGGTGTTGTGCGACATCAGCACCAGAATGCGTCCGTGTTCGTCGGTGATGGCGCGCAGGTGGGCCTCTTCGCTGTCCCGGCCGCGCTCGGACGTGGTGCCGCCGCTGCGCCACCAGAACTGGATCGCGGTGATCTGCGGCACCTCGTCGACGTACATGAGCGCGCGGAACACCGGATGTTCCGGCGGCAGGTCGCGGATGGGGTAGTCGGCCGGCGGCAGGACCCGGCTGATCTCCGACTGCCAGTGCTGCCAGGCGGCGGTGCCCCAGAAGTCGTCCACCCAGAGGAATCCCCCCTTCAGCAGATAGTTGCGAAGCTGGGCGGCCTCCGTTCCGCTCAGGCCGATGGTGCCGACGTCGGCGGCCATGATGAACGGACAGTTGAACAGCTCGCGGTCGTTGAGGGCGACCACCCAGTGGTTCGGCTCGCCCCGGCGGTCGAGGCTCACCTGGGCCGTCGTCAGGTCCGAGAACCGGAACATCAGATTGATGCCCGCGTAGGGATAGTCGGTGATCCAACCCATGCCGAGGGCCTCGTAGCGGACGCTGCGGTACATCAGCTTGCAGAACGCGAAGTCGCGGTCCGGCATCGAAGGGGGTGGGTAGCGCGGGGGCATGTTGCCCTCGCCGAAGAACCGCTGGGCTCCCGCCGCCGCCGCGAGGGAGACCACCAGCCCGACCGCGGGCAGCAGGGCGATTCCCGCCGGGAGACGGCGCCGCGGGATCTTCATCTGCCATCCTCCGTCGTGTGCTTCATCCGCGTCCGGACGGCCGGCGTTCTGCGGATCGTTCGACCGTCCTTCCGACCGGACTCTTATACCACGGCGGTCGTTCGGCGGCGGCTTGTTCGCGGCGGCGGTCTCGGGCCGGCGGTCGAGATCCGCGTCGGGAGAAGAACGGCTCCGGGCGGGCCGACGGGCGGCCTGCGGGCGCGTCGTTCGCGGCGCTTCGCGGGCCGGGGCCGCAGACGGCCGCGCAGGCATCCACAACGCGGGCGGCCGCGCGGCGGTGGGGGCACGTCAGGACAGTGAGGCATGCGGCTCGGCCGGCTCCCCGAGGCGCCCCTTGGCGCGCGAAACCCGAAGGCCCCGTTCGGCGGGGCCGCGAGGCCGGGAACGGGACCGAAATCGCCGACCCTGACCGTTCCAGGGCGGTCGCCTCACGAATTTGCCGCGCAGCCCGCGGCTGTCCGCGTGTTGCGCGGCGGTTCCATTTGCGTCAGCATGGGGGAGACAAGAGAAAAGGGGGGCAACGATGGCGCTTCGAATCAACCAGCGGGATGACGGTCCGATCACGATTCTCGATCTTTCCGGCAAGGTGGCCGGGGCGGCGGGGGAATCGCTCTCGGATCGAATCGAGAGTCTCGTCGGCGCGGGGCGCAACCAGCTGATCCTGAATCTCGGCGCCGTGTCGAACATCGACAGCGCAGGGCTCGGCTGGCTGCTGTCGATACGCAGCGCCGTCGGGGGTGCGGGCGGCCAGCTCAAGCTCCTCAACCTCACCGAGCGGGTCGAGGACCTGATAGTGACGACGAAGCTCGAGATGGTGTTCGACTCGTTCGAGTCGGAGGCGGACGCCGTGCAGAGCTTCTCGTGAGTCGCCGGACCAGGACCCTCCCACGTTCCGCCACCGCCGTGCGCAGGCGGAATCGTGGCGGGTCCTGGGGTTCTGGACTGGAGGCATCGTGGGTCTCACGCGGCGGCGGCCGGTCGGCAAGACGGTGGCGACCCCGCGAATCGGGGGCGGGCCGTCACGCGCAGTCAGCGTGGGATGCCCCTGGTCGCCGGACGGATTGCCCTTGGCAGAGCGGGGGACGGGAGTCCCCGAGTCGCGCCCGAGCCGGGGGGCGGTAGGGGCGCAGGCGGGCTGCAGAACGCCCGGCGGACAAGGCGTACGAGGGAACCGGCCGGCACTGAGGCCGGAACATGGACGTCAGGCCGAATGCGGCGCCCGCCGAATGCGGCGCGGGTTTTCTGCGCCGGCTGCCGGGGCCGCATCGACCTTTCGGCATCGACCGATCGCCGCTCGAGCGGCCGGCGGACTCCGACCACGGTCTACCCAGGATCGTAGAATCTCATGCCCGACGGGCGGTCAGGACGAACCATGACACGGATCAGGCGCCGGATGCGGTGGAGCGCCCCCGCGGCGATCGTCGCGGCGGTGGGGGTTCAGGTGGCGGCGCAGGACTGGCCGCAGTTTCTCGGGCCGGCGCGGGACGGCCGCTACACCGGCCCGCCGCTCGCCGCGGGCTGGGCCGCCGACGGCCCGCCCCGGTTGTGGTCCCGGCCGGTGGGGGCGGGCTTCGCCGGTCCGGCGGTGGCCGCCGATCGGGTCATCCTGTTTCACCGCGTGGGGCGGCGGGAGGTCGTCGAGGCGCTCGCGGCCGCAACCGGCGACACCGTCTGGCGCTACGACTACCCGACCAGCTACCGCGACGACTTCGGGTTCGACGAAGGACCGCGGTCGGTGCCGGTCGTCGTCGACGGGCGGGTGTACACGTTCGGCGCGCAGGGCCAGCTCCACGCCGTCGATCTCGAGACCGGCGCCGGCGTCTGGCAGGTGGACACCCACGCCCGCTACGGCGTGCGCAAGGGGTTCTTCGGGGCGGCGGGGTCTCCTCTCGTCGAGGACGGACAGGTCATCGCGAACGTCGGCGGCCGCCGCGGCGGCATCGTCGCGTTCGACGCCGCCACCGGCGACGAGCGGTGGACCGCGACGACCCACGAGGCGAGCTATTCGTCGCCGGTCGGCGCCACCTTCGGGGGGCGGCGCCACGCCCTCGTCTTCACCCGTACCGGGCTCGTCGGGCTCGATCCGGCATCGGGCGAGGTTCGGTTCGAGAAACGGTGGCGCTCCCGCATCGGGGCATCGGTGAACGCGGCCACGCCGCTGGTCCTCGGCGACTCCGTGTTCATCTCCGCCAGCTACGGCACCGGCGCCGCCCTGCTGCGGGTGGAGGGCGGGGCGCTGGCCGAGGCGTGGACCGGCGACGACAGCATGACCAACCACTACGCCACCGCCGTGGAGCGAGACGGCGTGCTGTACGGTTACCACGGCCGCCAGGAGTACAGCCCGAGCCTGCGGGCCGTCGATGCGCGCACCGGCGCCGTCCGCTGGAGCCAGGATCGCTTCGGGGCCGGCACCGTCACGCTGGCCGGCGACCTTCTCGTGATCCTGCGCGAGAGCGGCGAGCTGATGCTGGCCGAGGCGACCCCCGACGCGCTTCGTCCTCTCGCCCGCGCGAGGATTCTGCCGGGCGTGGTGCGCGCCTACCCCGCCCTCGCCGCCGGACGCCTCTATGCGAGGAACACCGACACCCTCGTCGCCGTCGATCTCCGAGATCGAAGAAGGTGACCGGCAGGGCTGCGCCTTCCACCACGCTCCGCGCGGTCGTCGTCTTGCCGACCTGCCGCGCACCGATGTAGGCCGACGACGGGAAACTGCCGCAGCAGGTTTCCCCATCGAGGCTGTATGGCCGGCGCGGGGAATCACATCGGGCACCGTGCCCCCCGCCCGCGCGCAGTTGCGCCCGCCGCGGCGCTCTCAGTCGCGCAGGGCGAACGTCGAGAGGGAGTGTCCGGCGATGACCGCCACATAGCAGCCCGTGGCAGTGCGCCGTGAAAGGCGCCATTCTTCAGCGGGTGCGAATCCCGCCCGGCAACTGTCGCTCCAGCCGGTAGCAGTCGGAGCGGACGATGGAGGCAACGACATCGGCTGAAGCACTCCGACGACAAAGGGCCGCCGAGGGCGGTTCAGCGACCATACGGGCCGTAGCGTGAGCGAACGCCGAGCAGGCCCCGAAACCTGCGTTGCGGAAGCCGACCCGCCTGTCACACGGGGAAGGCTGCCAGCGGTCGGGAAGCGAGCGACGGGAGCACCGACCGGTTCCGCCGGGGTATTGGCGACGGCACGCATGGAGGAGGGGAATGGACGCAACACGGGAAGCCCCGCCGGTGGCGTGGCACGCGCCAACTGACAGCCCGCGAGGGTCAGGTCGGGCCGGTGAGGGTGGCGGAGAAGCTCGTACTACCGAGGAGGTCGGGTAACGCCGACGGAGGGAAGGAGCTTCAGGTGGAAGGGATGGCGAAAGGGAGCAGGCTCACGGGAGTGGCCGACGGCCTATCACCCCGGAGATGAGCGGAAATGCCGGACGTCATCACATTCACAAGCGAAGGGGACGACCCGAGCGGTCGCCGTCGTCAGGGCGTCGACAGGCCTGACGACGCACCGGTCCGTCCGGCGCAAGGGTGCGAGCTTGGTGTGCCACCGGTTCGCAAGACCCGCCCGCCGGTCGTGACCGGGAGCCCGTGTGCGAGCCGAATGATTCCACTGGAGAGCCCGGTGCCGGAAACCGGCACGCCGGGTTCGGAGAGCGGGGGGAGGAAACGTGCCCATGGGAATCGGACTGCGGCCTGGCTGCGAAAGCGCCGGACAAGCCACCGATTCCCTACCGGCTACGCGCCTCCCCTCGACTCTACAAACTCCGCGGCGCGCCAACTGGCCGGCGGTGGCGCGGAAACGGCTCGGATCGGTCAGATTTCGGCGATTTTCGACCGCTGTACGACACGTTCTTGGGCCGAGTACGGCCCCGGCCGGATGCGGCACAACTTCTGCCACGGACTGATAGCACCGATGTAGGCCGACGACGGGAAACTGCCGCAGCAGGTTTCCCCATCGAGGCTGTATGGCCGGCGCGGGGAATCACATCGGGCACCGTGCCCCCCGCCCGCGCGCAGTTGCGCCCGCCGCGGCGCTCTCAATCGCGCAGGGCGAACGTCGAGAGGGAGTGTCCGGCGATGACCGCCACATACTGCCGGCCGTCCACCTCGTAGGTCATCGGGCCGTTGGTGATCTGCCCGCCGAGGCTCGTCCTCCACAGCAGGTCGCCGGTGCGCGCGTCGAGCGCCTGGAAGTAGCCCGAGCGCGTGCCGGTGAACAGCAGGTCCGAGGCGGTGGTCAGAATGCCGCTGCTGGTGATGTCGGTCATCTCGAACTTCCATTGCAGCGCGCCGGTCAGCGCGTCGAGCGCGACCACCGCTCCGGACCCCGCCGCGTCGGTCCAGGTGTTGATGGGGCCCCGCGTCAGCCCCGGCACCGTGGGCGCGTCGGGCACCGGCGCCGCCGTCCTCGGCCGTCCGCCGACGAACGAGCGCCCCGGTTCGTACTCCTGCGGCTGTCCGTCGAAGACCGACGCGTAGTCCTCCCAGGCCGGGACGTAGAACAGCCCCGTCCGCGGGCTGAAGGACGGCGAGTACCAGTTCGTCCCGCCCTGCACGCCGGGATAGGTGGGCGCGCCCGGGGGCTGGGGCGTCTCGACGGGGCGCCCGCTGTCGTCGAGCCCCTCCGCCCAGTTGACGGCCACGAAGGGACGGCCGGTGAGGAACCGGCCCGTCGTCCGGTCGAGCACGTAGTAGAAGCCGTTGCGGTTGGCCCAGAGCATCGCCTTCAGCGTGACGCCGTTGCGCTCGAAGTCGGCGAGCACGGGAATCTGCACCGCGTCGTAGTCGTAGGGGTCGTTCGGCGTGAACTGGAAGTGCCACCGCAACTCGCCGGTGTCGGCGTCGAGGGCGACCACCGAGTCCGAGTAGAGGTTGTCGCCGGGGCGCTGCGCGCGGTTGAAGTCGGGTCCCGGGTTGCCGAGGCCCCAGTACATCAGGTTCAGCTCGGGGTCGTACGACCCGGTCAGCCACGCCGCGGCGCCGCCGTGCCGCCAAGCCTCCGGGTCGCAGTAAGTCTCGGGGTTCGGCGGGCACGCCTCCCACGTCTCGTGCCCCGGCTCGCCCGGTCCCGGGATGGTGTGGAAGCGCCACGTCTCCTCGCCGGTGGCCGCGTCGAGGGCCGCGATGAACCCGCGGATGCCCCGGTCGCCGCCGGCCGAGCCCACGATGACCTGGTCCTTGACGACGAGCGGCGCCAGGGTGAACGAATAGGCCAGCGCCTTGTCGGCCAACTCCACGTTCCACCGCTCGGCCCCGGTCGCCGCGTCGAGCGCCACCACGTGCGCGTCCAGCGTGGCCATGAACACGCGATCGCCCAGGATGGCGACGCCGCGGTTGTTCGATCCGCAGCAGGCCCGGTGGTCGGGCGGGGTGGGATAGCGGTAGATCCAGAACACGCGCCCCGTCCGGGCGTCGAGCGCCACCACGTCGTTGGGGCGCTGCGTCAGGTACATGACGCCGTCCACGACCAGCGGCGTCGACTGCCACGGACCGACGACAGGGGTCTGGTAGACCCACTGCAACTGCAGGTCGCCTATATTCGCCGGGGTCACCTCGTCCAGCCCGCTGTAGCGCTGGCTGAGGTAGCTGCCCGAGTAGGTCAGCCAGTGCGCCGGCGTCTGCGCCGCCTCTCGGAGGCGTTCGAACGGGACCTGCGCCGACACGGCGCCGGAAGCCGTTCCGACCAGAAGCGCCGCCAACCCGATCCGCCGCATCGTCTCGTGGGTTCGCATCGTCCGCCTCAGCCCTTCAGGGAAACGAGATACGCCAGCAGATCCGCCAGCTCGCCGGCGTCGAGCCGGTCGCCGTAGGCCGGCATCGGCGACGCGGTGAGGACCCGGAACCCGCGCAGGCCGGCCTTGTCGAACGACCGGAGGCGCGCCTGCTCGTCGATGAGCTGCACCGTATAGGTATCTTCGTTGAGCCGCCGCCCGGTGACCCGAGTACCGTCCGCCGTCACCAGCTCGACGGGGCGGTCGATGGGCCGCATGGTGCCGGTCGGGTCGAGCAGCGACCGCCGCAGGGCGCTCGGCGGGCGCGCCGCGCCGATCGCGGTCAGGTCCGGCCCCGCCCGGGGGCCCCGGTCCCGCACGCGGTGGCAGTCGAGACACGCGCCCCGGCCTTCGAAGATGGTCCGGCCGCGCGCCGCATCGCCCAGCGGGACGGCGTCGATCTCGAAGGTCATGTTCCGCAGATAGGCGACGATCGCGGCCATGTCCGCGGTGTCGAGATCGAACGCGGACATGCCGGTGCCGGGAATGCCGTTCCGAATGACCCCGATCAGGTCCCGGTCGGTCGCGGCGCGCCGCAGTTGGCCGCCACGCAGGTCGACGCCGGCGACCCCGTCCCCGGTCTCGGCGTGGCAGTTCGCGCACTGCGCCCGGTACACGTCGAGGCCGTACGCGATGTCCGCCGGGTCGTGCTCGGCGTGATCCTGCGCGCGCCCCGCGCCGGTCGCTGCGGCCAACCAGATAGCCGCGCCCGCTACCCAGCGCCCGCCGAACCCTCTTCGTCGCATCGGACCCTCCTCCCGCGAAGCTCCTCCAGCGCCGCCCGGGACCCCGGCGGGAACGACCCTGCCGTGCCGCCGCAGGCGTGCCCGGCCGGATTCATGGGCTGCGCCTCGATGAAGTCGGCCACTCCCTCTCTAATCGCGGGCTCTACTCCGGCAGGGCCAGCGCCACGTATTCGCTCGGCATGTCCTCCCAGCCCACGGTGACGACGATGTACTGCCGGCCGTCGACCAGGTAGGTCATCGGCGCCGCCGTCGTGCCCCCGGGGAGTTCCATCTCCCACACCACGTCGCCGGTCAGCTTGTCGTAGGCGCGGAACGTCTTCCCGCCGGCCCCGCCCCAGATCGGCTGCAGCACCACCACGCCGGCGTTGCCGCCCTCGCCGAGGAAGACGAGCGCCTTCGTCACCAGGGGGGAGACCCGGCCCGGCTGCCCGAGCGGCGGCAGGTCGAGGTCCTTCAGCATCGGGTGGTCGCGCGGCCCGTCGCCGTTGGCCTTCGACCAGAGGATCTCCCCCTTCTTCAGGTCGATGGCGACGAGGCGGCCGTACGGCGGCTTGAAGATCGGCAGCTCGTTGGGGCCTTGCAGGGGGGCCAGCGTCTCCACGACGAGCCGCATGTCCGAGCGGGGATGCTCCGACGGCACGATGCCGATCACCGCCTCGCTGTGGACCGACGGCACGTAGAGGATTCCGGTCTCCGGATCGACGGCCGCCCCGCCCCAGTCGGCCCCGCCGACCACGCCGGGCATCTGCAGGGTGCCCTTGGTGCCGCCGGGTGAGTTGTCGACGAGGGAGGGCGCGGTGAAGAGCGGGCCGGTCACGTGCTGCTCGAACACCGCGAGCGCGTCCCGCCGGAGTTCGGGCGTGAAGTCGATGAGGTCGTCGATCGTCGTCCCCTGCTGGTCGAACGGGGGCGGCTTCGTCGGGAACGGCTGGGTCGGCGCGTACCACTCGCCCGGCACGTCGCCCGGCGGCACCGGCCGCTCCTCGATGGGCCACACCGGCTCGCCCGTCACGCGGTTGAAGACATAGGTGAAGGCCTGCTTGCTCACCGCGGCGACCGCCTTCACCGGCTCGTCGCGGCCCTCGACCTGCAGGTCGACGACGTTGGGGGCGGCGGGGAAGTCGTAGTCCCAGATGCCGTGGTGCACCGCCTGGAAGTGCCACACCCGCTCGCCGGTGCGCGCGTCGAGACAGACGATGCTCTCGGCGAACAGGTTGTCGCCGGGGCGGTAACCGCCGTAGTAGTCGTTGGTGGGGGTCGACAGCGGCACGTACACCAAGCCGAGCTCCTCGTCCGCGCTCGGCCAGGCCCACATGTTGGTGTTGCCGCTGTACTCCCACGAGGGCCGGTCCTCGTTGATCGCGGTCAGCCACGTCTCGTTGCCGGGTTCTCCCCCGCGGGGGATGGTGTGGAAGATCCAGGCCTGCTCCCCGGTCCGCACGTCGAAGCCGCGCACGTCGCCCGGCGGCATCTCCTTCATCGCGGGCATGTTGGGGTTGGTGACGTCGGTCATGGCGGAGCCGATGACCACGACGTCGCCGACCACGAGCGGCGGCGACCCCCAACTGAAGGTCTCCACCGGGCGGTCGAACCCTTGCGTCAGGTCGACCTCGCCGCCGTCGCCGAAGTCGGGATAGCGCTCGCCGGTGCCGGCGTTCAGCGCCACCAGATTGGAGCCGACCACCGCGAGCACCCGGGCGTCGCCGCTCTCCGGGTCCTCCCAGTAGGCGACGCCGCGGGTCTGACGCACCCGCGTGAACGGCTCGCCGCCGCGGTCGGGCGGCGTGTCGAACCAGAGCACCTCGCCGGTCTTGGCGTCGAGCGCCGCCACCGTGCCGAGGGCCGAGCTGATGTAGAGCCGGCCGTCCGCCATCAACGGCGTGTTCTGGGCGGCGACGGGCGGGGTGAAGTCGCCGCCGCCCCGCATGGCCTCCGGCAGAACCGACTGCCGCCAGACGATCTGCAGGTCGCCGATCGTGTCCGCGTTGATCTGATCCAGCGGCGAGTACTTGGTGCCGGCCGCGTCCGACCCGTACGACCGCCATTCCACGTCCTGGGCCGCGGCCGGCGCCGGCGGGGCTGCGATGGCCGCGAGTGTCAGCGCGCAAGCGAGGATTCTCTGCATGTCCTGTCTCGAAGATCGTCTGCCGGTGGCCGTCTCGGCGGACCACCAGCGTTCAAGGGTCGTGTCTGGCGCCGCCGGCCGGGCTGCGACGGCCGCGGGTGTCGGCGCGCGAGCAGGGATTCTCTGCATGCCGCGGATTCCAGCGAGGCGTCGACCCTGCGCGTGAGCTGAGGGCTGCAAGGTATACCATCCGATGACGGTTCTGTCATGTCGCCCGGGATGGGGTCCCTGTCTTGGTGGCTCCGCCGAGCTCTCCGGAAACCGGTACGATGGGTCGCTGGGCTGGTTCACGGATTGGTGGTGAGCTGATCCACGAGTCGCCACACGTCCGTGCCGGGATTCGAGCGGGGCGGGGAACCGTCGCCAGCGTGGCGTTCATCGAGCGCCCGGGCGCGCTGTTTCGCGGTCTCGAAGGCCTCGACGAGCCCGGTCCACGCCTGTTCCGCGATCCTCTTGCCGTTCTTGCCGTCGGAGAGGCCGAGTTCGCTCGATAGACGCTGCACCTTGTGGCGGTGGATGTAGGCCGTCTGCTCCTGGACGTGCAGCACGAGCCAGAGCTCGAAGCAGGGGTTGGAGACCGCGACCTCGATTCCGCTCTGCCGGGCATCTTCCATGGCTTGCGACAGGTGCCGATGCTCGTCGGTGTCGAAGACGCACCAGATCTCGTCGAAGTCCGGATCTGCGCGTCTGGATCGAAGGTTTTGTCGCACGTATTTCCTGGCTCGCCGGACCAGGGCGTCGGGCGTCATTCCGGCGTCAGGAAAATCGATGCGCACAATGCCGCGGTTACGGCGCGCCCAACGTCTCAAGTAGTCGCGTTCCGTGACCCGGCCCTCCGTGAGGACACGGATCACTCGACGCTGTTCCTGCGGATTGCCGGGGCGGCGCGGGCGCCCACCGGAGGGTTGCGTCATGACCGGTTCGGATCCGTCGCTTCCTGGAACTCGGCCGGGTCCAGCACGGGGACGCCTCCGTAGCGCCCCTGGAGATAGCGTCTTCCGAGAGCTTCGTCGCGCTTCGGCCGGAACTCCGCCATCGAGTAGAGCGTCGTCGCACCGTCGGCTTTCTTCTCGGTGAGCCAGATCTGGTCCCGACCGAGGTGGCGCCGGCCGCTGTCCCCGAGAATCGTGGGATCGTGGGCGTTGAAGATGAGTTGCGCACACCGGGGGTTGGTGTTGCGGTTCTGAAAGAGCCGGATGAACTCTTGTACGAGGTGGGGGTGAAGACTCCCGTCCAGCTCGTCCACCAGAACCGTTGATCCAGTGCTTATCGTGTCCAGCAGCGGGCCGAGCATGCTGATCCACGCCCGCGTTCCCTGAGATTCGTGCATCGACTCGATGGGAGTGGGGCCCTCGGCTCCCGTGTGGTGCAAGCGCACCAAGTCACTGGACAATACGACGAACTGCTCCTCCTGCCTCGTCGCGGATTCCTCTTCAAGCCCATTGAGGATGCGTACCGCCCGCTTGAACCGTTCCGCGACTTCCGGATTCATTTCGACTTGCTCGATCTTCGTGATGCCCAGATCGGCCGCCTGCAGCAGGTTGAGGATCGCTGCCTGCTCCTCGGGATACTGCAGGCGTTCGGCCGTGTACGCGATACGTTCCAGTCCGTTCTCGGCCTCCATCAGCAGGAGATTGGTGCGGAACCAGGTGAAAAGCGGGCCGAGCAGATTGGCGATGCCCCGAGGCTCGTGGCCGGACCCATCCGCTACCGCGCCGGCCACCGACAAGAGCAGGGCGTTCTTCCGGACGAGGCGCGCAAGCGTGCGGCCGGAGGCGCGAAACGCGGGGCCGAAACTTGGTTCCCGACCATCCCGCTTGCGGCGAAACACCAGTGCCTGCCGCCCCATGGGATAGTAGTAGGCGTACTCGTCGAGAACCTGATGGTCGTCGACATCGAAGCCGTACTGCCAGCGTACCCCTTCCAGGATCAAGTCGATCGCGAAACGGGATGGGAGTTTAGGACCCTCGCTGCGAAGGAGGAATGAGTGTCTGGGCAGTTTGGTTTCTCGATCTCCCCGCCGAAACGAGCCGAGCACTATCGTCCGCATGTCCGCCATGGCGCGGAGAATCGTGGACTTCCCCGAGGCGTTGGCGCCGAAGATGCCGGCGGCGGGGAGCACGCTCACCGGCGCCGGGCTTCCCGCAATTGCCAGGTCCCGTGCGATTCCCTCCTCCGACAGCCTGGTTCCCAGCAGAGAAAGGCTTACCTCGTCCCAGTACGAACGCACGTTCCGGGTGGTGAAGGACAGGAGCGCGTTCGTGGCGGAAAGTGAGCCCGTCGCGTTGGTCATTGGCCAATTTTTGCGGAAAAACGTCACAAAAGGCAAGGTAAGGGTAGATCCTGGCACCTCGTGGTGGAGAGAGACAGTTGTTCGGGTGCCCGGCGGCGTCAGCCGCGGGCAAAGCCGAGCGCGTCGCCCCCCCGCGTCAGGACAGGCGGGAGAGCAGGTCGTCGGCGCGGTCGCACTCGACGATCAGGTCGCAGGCTTCGGCAAGGCGGTCGGGGTCTTCGAGCGTGGCGAGGAACGCGGCCACCCGTTCGGCGGAGGGCGCGTCGAACTTCCGGGCGGCCAGACGAGCGAGGACGGCTCGTTCCCGGGCGATGCCTTCGGCGCGGCCCTGCTCCCGCCCCTCGGCGATACCTTCGGCGCGGCCCTGCTCCCGCCCCTCGGTGCGGCCCTGCTCCAGCCCCTCGGCCCGGCCCGCCCGAAGCCCGGCGTCGCGGGCCTGCCGTCGGTGGCGGCTCATCTGGGGGTCGTTGTCGGGAGTGGTGCCTTCCTGCCCGCCGAGCCGCCGGCCCACCCGCGTCAGGTCGGCCAGGGTGCGCGGGCCGAGGCGCGTCTCGTTCAGGGCGGCGTGGATCTGCGCGGCCGTCCAGGTGGGGAACGCGCGGCTCTCGCCGGTTATCTGGAAGCGGCCGCCGTCCAGCACGTAAATCGTCAGGCCCGGCCGCAGGCGCCGCGGCCGGCTCGCCGCCGGCGCATCGGGCGTGTCCACCCACACCTCGGGAAACCCCCACGCTTCGTACACCGGCAGCTTGTTGCGCCGGACGTCGGTGGTGTGATCCACTTCGAGGAGCACGTCCGGCAGCGGGTCCTCCCCCTTCACGATGGCGGGGTCGCGCGGCGTCCAGACCTCCCGGTCCAGGTAGATGGTCTGATCCGCCACCAGCACCTGCCGCGGTCGGCCGTCCCGGCGCCGCTCCATCAGGTAGACGGCCCCGGCGCACCGGATGCGCGACCCGCGCTCCAGGGAGATGCGGGTCAGGAGCTCGTTCAGAAGGTGCGGGGGAATCTCGTGGACGGGACCGGCGTCGCGCAGGACCCAAGCCGTCCCCGTCTCCGCCGACCAGTACTCGATGCGCCCTTCGTAGGCCACGACGTCGTCCCAGGTCGACAGGGAGACGGGGTCGCAGCCCGGAAAATCCGGGTGCGCGTGCGGCGTCGGCGCGGTCGACCTGACGGCCCTTTCGGCGCGTGCGGCGGCGGAGGGGGGAATGGACGGGGCCATGTGCCTTTCGCAGTATGTCACAGTCGGCCGGCGACCGGGCTCCCCGGCGCCGTCACGTCGTCACACGCCGGGGAGCCGGATACAATGCTCTGCAGGAGACAGGCGATGACCATCGACACAGCCAGGATCCGGAGATTCGCGCCCGCGGTCGCCGCGGCCATCGTTGCGCTGGCCGGCGCCTCCGCGCGGGCCGCCGACTGGCCCCAGTTCCGCGGGCCGACGGGGCAGGGGCATGCGCCGGACGAGACCGTCCCCCTCGAATGGAGCGAGACCGACAACGTCATCTGGAAGACGCCGGTCCCCGGTCTCGGGTGGTCGTCGCCGGTGGTGGCGGACGGACGCCTCTGGCTCACCACGGCGCTGATCGACCCCGCCGCGGGCAGCTCGCTGCGGCTGCTCGCCTTCGACGCCGAGACCGGGAGCCCCGCCCTCGACGTGGAGGTCTTCGACAGCAGCGAGGTGTATCCGCTCAATCCGAAGAACAGCCTCGCGTCGCCGACGCCGGTGCTCGACCCGGACGGCGGGCGGGTCTACGTCCACTTCGGCGCCGCCGGGACGGCCGCCGTCAGCACCGCCGGCGAGATCCTGTGGCGCACCCGCTTTCCCTACATCTCGCAGCACGGCAACGGCGGGTCGCCCATCCTCCACGACGGCAGGCTCATCGTCAGCATCGACGGCTACGACACCGCCTACCTCGTGGCCGTCGACGCGCGGACCGGCGGGGAGCGCTGGCGCTCGGTCCGCCCCGATCCGGTGTCGCAGGCCTACTCCACGCCGATCGTCGTTCGGGTCGGCGGCCGCGAGCAGATCGTCAACGTCAGCGCGTTCCGGACGTCGGGGCACGATCCGGCGTCGGGGCGGGAGATCTGGCGGGTCGGCTATCCACGGGGCTTCTCCAACGTCCCGCGGCCGGTCTTCGGCCACGGGCTCGTCTATCTGTCGACCGGCTTCCAGCAGCCGACCTTGATGGCGGTGCGCGCCGACGGCGCCGGCGACGTCACCCGGTCGCACGTCGCGTGGCGGCTGCGGCGCGGCGCCCCGCTGACCCCGTCGCCGATTCTCGTCGGCGACGAGCTCTACATCGTCACCGACTTCGGCATCGCGACCTGCGTCGACGCCCTGACCGGCGACGTCCACTGGCAGGAGCGGCTCGGCGGCAGCCATTCCGCGTCGCCGGTGTTCGCGGGCGGCCGCATCTACTTCCAGAACGAGAGGGGCGTGACGACGGTGCTCGCGCCGGGCACCGAGTTCGAGGTGCTGGCCCGGAACCGGCTCGACGGCTCGACCCTGGCCTCGATGGCGGTCTCCGAAGGCGCGCTGTTCTTCCGCACGGATACCCACCTCTACCGCATCGGGGAGCGGCCCTGACGGGGCGGGCGGCAGAGGACCACCTCGGCTACCGGATGACCGGGTTCACCCAGCCGGCCGGCAGCACCTTGTCGGGGTCGGGGCGGATGCTCAGATAGGTGACGTGGTCGGGAATGGCGGTCCAGCCGTGGAACACGCCGCCCGGGATGACCACGATGTCGCCCGCCGACACCTCGCGGACCTGTCCGCCCTCCGCCGAGGCCCGGTAGCTCTCGCCCACGAGCACCGTCACGATGTCGCTGTCGGCGGGAATGTCCCGGCGCTCGGAGATCGTCCCGCCGGTCATCAGGGTGCCGCCTCCGGAGACGACGTAGTAGACCTCGGTCACCAGCGTGTGGACGATCCCGCGCGCCGTTCCCCCGGTCGGTTCGAGGGCGTCGCGGTGGAGGATGCCGACCGCCACGTTCGACCGGCCGATGTCGACCACCTTCACCTGACGGTCGACGCCGCCCTCGGGCGCGTTCCTGACCGCCATGTACTCCTCCGCCGTCACGTCGGTCGCGGTCGTGATCTGGCCCGCCGCCGGCGCAGGTACGGTCAACAGGGCGGCGGCGAATCCGACCGCGCATCCGAGCAGAACCTTGGTCATGTCAGCTCCCGGTTCTATCCCGGAAGTCTGCGCCGCGCCTCCATGGCGCGGACTCCCGGCAGGGTTGGTGGCGGCGGCGGCGCCGCACGGCGCCGCCCTCGGGCGGGTTGCCTTGCCATGAATGAACATCAAGGGTGTCGAGGAACTCGCCGCGAACCGAAAGAGTTCCCATGCGGAAGAGGCGCCGCATCTCTTCGACGCGGTCGATGAAGCGCATTCTGGTATTATGCCTGTAAACATTATGCTTCCGTGCATAAATATGTTGCGCACGCAGGGGCGCCCGTCAGCGTCGATCTTCTCGCGTCGGCCCCGGCGCTCCGTCGCCCCCGAGCGCTCGACGGGCCGAAGTGGCGCGGCGATTCGGCGGGCGCATCCGACGGCGATCATCCCGCCGGTTCATCGGTCGAGCTCCGTCCTGCGCTTGGCCAGGGCGGTCAAGATCTCGGGGGCTTCCTTGAGCGCCGCCAACGGGCCGAGCTGCGCGTCGATGTAGCGCCAGTCCAGAGTCCCCGCCTGCCGGACGATGATCCCCTCGATGTCCGCCCAGTCCCGGCCGCGTGCGGCGAACGCCTTCAGGACAATCAGGTCTTCCGCCGAGCAGGTGAGCAGGGAAACCTGACCCGGAAATGCGAACCGGCTCGTCCGCGCGATCACCGATTCTTCGAACGGCAGCCCGCCGAGCGCGATGTCGATGCCGACGCCGGACCCGGAGCGCAGCAGCAGCACCCGGTTGATTTTCGCGAAACCGGCCGCATCGTCGATCCGGCCCTGGTACCGGTCGAGCAGAGCCTGGATGAACGCATCCTCGCCGCCGAAACCGGTCAGGAGCGTCAAGTCGACGTCGATGGTCTCCCGCGGCTCGCCCCAGCGCTGCAGGGCCAGCCCTCCGATGAAGCAGAAGCGCCAGCGCCGGCTTTCGCAGAAGCCCTGCACGTCGGCCGCCACCCGGATCAGCTCATTCACGACGGGAGGCCATCTTCATGAACCACCGCTGTTGCTCGACGAGGCCGGACGTCGGTCGGGGCGCGCGGGGGGGGACCGTGTAGTCCGCCTCGCCGCACAGGAGGGCGATCGCCCGCTGCTGATCGAGCCGACGCAGCTCCTCGCGCCGCACCCGTTCCAGCCGCGGCCCGGCCTGCTGCCAGACCTTCACCCAGCGCCGCGCCAGGGCGATCTGATCGGGGCTCCAGTCTGCGAGCCTATCTTCGGCCACCAGGCAAGTATCAGAGTTACGTTCCGGATTGCGCGCTACCCCGGCGAGGGGCTATTCCCCGGGCCGTGGCGTCGTGGGCAGCCGACGGTCCCGTGGCTCGTGCAGTTGTCGCGCGCCGGCGTCGACGTGATCCGTCAGCAGGGAGAGGAACCCGTCGGGCCCCTGGCGCACCTCCCGGATGCGTTGGCGGAGCTCCTGCGAGCTGATAGTCCGTATTAGCGCCATCCCGGTCATCCCGCCCCCTGTTCTTCAACTCTGCCGCGCCCGGGAAACCCAACCCGAGTTCGTGCTGACTACAGTCCGCGTTGCCCACCACCTGATCGGGAAGCTGGACCACGGAAGTCGTCCGTGCACGGGCGAGCCTGATTCGCCCCGCCGCCCCCCGAAACCCGGCGGGTCCGAGGCCGGACTGGACGCTCCTCAGGGCGCGGTTGCAACGCCCGACTCCCAGCGCCAATCACCGCATGGGGTGGCGCCACAAGGCAGAGCGGCTCGAACGGACCATGGCGATCAAGATGGTCATCGGGTGGCGGGTCCAGTTGATGGTCCAGGTCGGGCGCGAAGCGCCTGACCTGGCGACCTGCTGTTCTCCGATGACGAGTTGCGTGTGCTCGCGGCCTTCGCCCGCTCGCGCAAGCTGCCACCCCCTACCCGCCTCGGCGACGCCGTCGGACGGGTCGGGTGCCGCGGCGGCTGGCTCGGGGCACCCGCGACCCGCCTGGCGCGCAACTCCCGGGGCACGGCTGTACCCAGACTGTCGCCATCGCCTTCGCGACGGAAAGATCTGGGGCAAGGGCAGCTGTCTAGTCCCGCACCAGCGGGCGCCACGCGAGCTCCCAGCTCAGCGGCGCCTCCACCGGCAGGTGGCAGATCTCGTGGTCGCAGGCCTGGTACTCCAGCACCCCTTCCACCAGCAGGGTGGCGTCCGGCGCCGAGGCCAGCGCGTCGACGTCGCGGCGCATGGGGATCGTCACGTCCTGCACGAGCCGGAACGGCTGCTCGTAGACCGGCACGGTCTCGTCCAGAGGCTCGAAATGGTACGTCTGCGAGGGCGGGTAGCTCACGTCGTGGCTCCGCAGGAAGTCCGGTGCGGTCAGGCGGAGGCGGATGACCCGATAGCTGTGGTCACCGGGCGCGTACACGTGCATGTCGGTCTTCGGCGTCACGTCGACCACGAAGGACAGGCGATTGCCCGGCGCGACCACGTCGTCGGTGGCCCAGGCGAGCGCCTCGAGGTGGTCGGTGGTGACGCGGGTCGCGGCCCGGTCGGCGGCGCCGGCGAGCGCGTCCCCGAGGCGGACGGCGATGCTGGACACCGTGGAACGCTCCTGGTACGCCGCCTCGAAGAACCGCGCCGTCACCCGGCCGGTCGTGTCCAGCAGGAACGTGCCGGGATAGGGTATGCCGTAGAGCCGGCGCATCATCCCGCGCCGATCTTCGGGGGCGCGGGCCGGGTCCATCTCGTGGTTCAGCAGGTCGTAGGCGCGGATGGTGGCCGAGCCCTCGTCCGACAGCAGCGGGATCTCGATGCCGCGGGCGTCGGCGAACCCGGTGAGGGTCGCGACCGGATCGTAGGTGATGACGGCGACGCCGAGGCCCTGGTCCCGGAGCGCCCGATAGCGGCTTTGCAGCTCCACGAGCTGCGTCTTGCAGTACGGTCACCAGTCGGCCGAGCGGCTGAACACCAGCATGAGCCCGTTCGGCCCCATCAGCGAAGCGAGGTCCCGCGCCGCGCCGGTCTGGTCGGTGAGCGAGAAGCTCGGCGCCACGTCGCCGACCTGGGGGCCCATCCCGTCGACGTCCGGCAACGGCGGCGCCTGCGCCGTCGCGGGCGATACCGCCCCCAGCGCCAGCAGCCCGCAAAGCGTCGCGATACGCGTGATTCTCATCGATTCACATCTCCTGTCGTCTTCGCGCCCCGGTCCTGCCGGGGCGTCACCACACCAGCGTGGGTCGGGCGTCCTTGCGCCACCGGCCGGCCCCGTCCCGAAATTGCCGCCTGCGGCTGCCGCGTGGCGCCGGAACGACCCTGTCGGGAGTTCCGCGCGGCTTCCGCGGTCCCATCCCCTTTTATCATAGGCCCTGGCGGCGTTGCTCGCCGGAGATGGCACCGACCGCAGTTTACCGCGCTTCCGGTGATCGCCGCGGTCGCGGCCCCGTAACAGATGGAGCGTTGGCTCCGGACGCTCGTGGAACATGCCGGGGCCTTGGTCAGGGCAGGGCGAGCGCCACCAGCTCCGGCACGTCGCCGCCCACCGTCAGCGCGATGTACTGCCGTCCCTCGTGCAGGTAGGTCATCGGCGTGCCGATGGGACCGGCCGGCAGGTCGACCGAGCCGACGATGGCGCCGGTCGCCTTGTCGCGCGCCACCAGCCGGGGGCCGTCGTCGGTCCCCCCCGCGGTCAGCCCGCTGACGAGCAGCGTCTTCGTCAGCACCACGCCGCCGCGGCCGTCGCCGCCGAGCGGGGGCAGGTCGAGGTCCCGCAGCAGCGGATGCCGGCGGATGCGGTCGCCGTCGCCGTTGGGCCGCATCCAAGCGTGCTCGCCCCGGGTGAGGTCGATCGCGGTCATGCGCGAATAGGGCGGCTTCAGCAGGGGCAGCCCGTTCGGCATCCGCGGCTGGACGCCGGCTGCGAGTCCCCGCATCGTGAAGCGGAGGTTGCCGCCCTCGGCGGGGTCCGGCGTGTAGTACTTCAGGACCGAGAACCGGTTGACCGACGGCACGTAGAGCAGCCCCGTCTCGGGATCCACGGCCGAGCCCGCCCAGCCCGCGCCGCCCCCGACGTGGGGGCGCTGAATCGTCCCCTGCAGGCCTCCGTCGCGGCTCAGCATCGGGGGCGAGAAGAGCGGCCCGAGGCGGAAGTTCCGCACCGCCTCGACGGCCATGGCGCGGATCTCCGGGGTGAAGTCGACGAGGTCGTCGACGCCCACCCCCTGGTACTCGAATGGCGGCGGCTTCGTCGGGAACGGCTGCGTCGGCGACAGCACCTCGCCTTCCAGGTCGGTGTCGGTCTCGACCGGCCGCTCCTCGATGGGCCAGACCGGCTCCCCGGTCACGCGGTCGAAGACGTAGGTGAACCCCTGCTTGCTCACCTGCGCGATGGCTCGGACCGGGCCGGGGCGGCCCTCGACGGCGACGTCGACCAGGCTCGGCGCGGCGGGGAAGTCGTAGTCCCACACCCCGTGATGCACCGCCTGGAAGTGCCACATCCGCTGGCCGGTCTCGATGTCGAGGGCGACGAGACTCTCGGCGAACAGGTTGTCGCCGGGCCGGTGGCCGCCGTAGTAGTCGCCGGTCGGCGTGCCCGTCGGCAGGTACACGTAGCCCAGCGCCTCGTCGGCGCTCATCGGCGGCCAGACGTTGGTGTTGCCCGAGTAGCGCCACGATTCGTTGCCCCACGTGTCGGCGCCGAAGTCGTCTCCCTGCGGCACGGTGCGGAAGACCCACCGCACGTCGCCGCTGCGGGCGTCCACCCCCTTGATCCAACCGGGCGGCGCCTCCTTGGCAATTACCCCGTCGGAGATGACGTTCGGGGTGACCACGACCCCGCGGGCGACGATGGGCGGCGAAGCCACCCCCATCAGGTTGCGGCCCCGGTGGTTCGTGCTCCCGCGGACGGCGCGGGGGATGCCCTCCATCAGGTCGACGCGGCCGTTGTCGCCGAAGCCGAGCACCGGCGCGCCGGTCTCGGCGTCGAGCGCGATCAGATACCCCTCGTGAGTCCCGAAGAAGATGCGGGCATCGTCCCCGCCGCTCCACCAGGCGACCCCGCGCGAGTTGTAGAAGTGGGTCGGCCGCCCGCCCCGGTAGACCTCCGGGTCGTGCACCCAGATCGTCTCGCCGGTCGCGGCGTCGATGGCCGCCACTTGGTGCAGCGCGGTCGAGATGTACAGCACCCCGGCCACCATCAGCGGCGTCGCCTGGAACATCCGGATCCCGAGGCGCGGAAGCTGCTCGCGCAACCCGTCGAGATCGAGCGACCCGTCGGCCGACGCCCAGCGCCAGGCAATCTGAAGGTCGTCGAAGTTGCCGGCGTCGATCTGGTCGAGGGGCGAGTACTTGGTGCTGCCGGCGTCGCCGCCGTAGCTTCGCCATTCGCCGTCCGCGGCGCCGTGCTGGGCGTGCGCATCGGCCGGCCGGAGCGCGGCCGCGCACCACGCCAGGAGCATCACGGAAACGAGAACCGTCGAGCGGCGCCGGGTGCAGTCCATCGTCACCTCCAGCGTCCACTATACTCGGGTCGTCGACCGTGGACGGTCGTCGATGCGTCACGCGCAGTCGGCGTGGGGATGCTCCTCCAGGCCGGGGTGGTCGGCGCGGCGAGCGTGCGATCATGACGGCATGGAGGTCACCGCGTCGGCCGGGACGGCGCGCCGCCGGCGCGCGCTCGTCGACGCGGCGGGTCTGGGCTGCGCCCTCGGATACGGCGTCCTGGCGTGGGTCGCCCGGCAACCGGGGGAGCCGTCGCTGGTCGTCTTTCTGGCGGTTGCCGGGTGGACCTCGCTGCTGACCTTCGGCCTGTATGCCGGCTGGGGCTGTTGGGGGGAAGGGCCGTTCCCGGTGGGACGCCTGCTCGTGTGGGCGGTGGCATTCCGCGTCTGCGGGCTCGCCGGCGGCCCTTTTTTCGAGGACGACTTTTACCGGTATCTGTGGGACGGGTACCGTTTCGCGCAGGACGGCACGCCCTACGGGGCGGCGCCGGAGGCGTTCTTCACCGACCCGGGGGTGCCGGCGGCGTTCCAGGACGTCCTGGACCAGGTCAACTACCCCGAGCTGCCGACGATCTATGGGCCGGTGACCCAGCTCGTGTTTCTCGCGGCGTACGGGTTGCGTCCGGGCAGCGTCTTCGCGCTGCAGGCGGTTCTCGTCCTCGTCGATCTGCTGGCCATCGGACTGTTGCTGCGGATGGCGCCGGCCCGCGGCGTGCTGCTCTATGCCTGGTGTCCGCTGGTGGTCAAGGAGATCGCCTTCACCGCGCATCCGGACGGCGTGGCGGTCTGCCTGCTCCTGGCCGCGGTGGTGTTGGCGCGGGACGGCCGCCTGCGGGGCGCCGCCGCCTGCCTGGCCCTGGGGGCGGGCGCGAAGGTGCTGGCGCTGTTGCTGGTCCCTCTCGTCCTGGTGCGGGGCCGGCCGGCCCACTGGGCGGTCTTCGCCGGGGTGCTGGCCCTCCTCTACCTCCCGTTCGTCTGGCGGGGCGGCACCGACCTCGCGACGCTGGCGGTGTTCGCGCGCGAGTGGGAGTTCAACGCCGCGCTGTATGGCCTGCTGACGCCGTGGATGCCCGGCGGCGCGGCCCGGTTGGCGTGCGGGCTGGCGGTGGCCGTCGGGTGGGGCTGGTACTACCTCCACCACCGCCGGTCGGCGGCGGGCGCGGTTCCCCGGGGCGACCGGGTCTACGGCGGGTTCCTCGCCCTGTCGCCGGTCGTCAATCCCTGGTACCTGCTGTGGCTGCTGCCGTTCGCGGCGATTCGGCCGAGCCTGTGGGCGTGGACGGCGTCGGCGTCGGTGTTGCTCGCCTATGTGACCGGACTCAACCTGAACGACCTGACCCTGCATCCGTTTGGCCATCCGCCGTGGGTGCGTCCGGTGGAGTACGGCCTGATCGCGGCCGCGGTCGGCTGTCATTGGTTGGCAGGGCGCCGCATCCGCACCGAGACCGGCGGGGGTCCCGGCGGGTCTTGGGCGTCTGCGCCGTAGAAAGCCGTGCAGACTCCCGGAGGGTTGGTCGGGGCGGCGGCGGAGCCGCCGGCGACGGTTTCCCGGCTGGGCGCTCGTGCGACAGGTCGTGACGAAGGAGCGCTGTCAGCCCGTGGTGAAACCCGCGTCGGCCCGAGAGCGGGGGGGGCGCCGGCGGGCTGAAGAGCGCCCGCGGGCCAAGAACGCCCGTGCCTGACCAGGCGTGAGGAGGGCGCCTGTCGGGCATAGGCAACCGACGAACAACGCGGTCAGGCGGGCTGCATCGCCGCTCGAATGCGGCGGGGACTTTCGCCGCGGGCGGCTATGGCATGATGGGTCGGGAGCGGACGCCGCAGGGTACGCGGGCCCGCCGGCCGTGGAAGACAGGGCGCGGTGTACAAGAAGCTGACGGTCGGCGTGGTCGTGCCGGCGCGCGACGAGGAACGCAACGTCGGCCCGGTGGTCCGCGATCTGCTGGCGTTGCGCGGCGACGGGGGCGCGCGGCTCGTCGACGATTTCGTCGTCTGCGACAACGGCTCGGCCGATGCCACCGCCGAGCGCGCGCGCGCGGCGGGGGCGCGGGTGGTGCGCGAGGAGACCCCGGGCTACGGCATCGCCTGCCTGACCGCGCTCGGCGCGCTCCGCCCCGTGCACGTGGTTTTGTTCACCGACGGCGACCAGTCTTTCGTGGCGGGGCAGTGTGTCCGGCTCCTGGACGCGATCGCGGCCGGCGCCGATTTCGCGGTGGGGTCCCGCGCGCTGGGCCGCAGGGAGCCGGGGGCGCTGTCGCCGCCGCAGATCCTGGGCAACCGCCTCGCCGGTTTCCTGATTCGGGCGGTCTGGGGACGCCGCGTGACCGACCTCGGGCCGTACCGCGCCATCCGCGCCGGGGCGTTGCGGCGTCTCGACATGCGGGACCGCGCCTACGGCTGGACGGTCGAGATGCAGGTCAAGGCGATCCAGCACCGCCTGCGGATGGTCGAGGTGCCCGTGGACGCCGTGCGGCGGCGTTTCGGCGTTTCGAAGGTGGGCGGCACGGTCCGCGGCGTCATCGGCGCCGGCATCGGCATCCTGTCGATGATCGCGCGCCTCCGGTGGCGGCAGGCGCGGGAGGCCCCCGGCGGCGGTGCAAGCCGGGAAGATGCCGGACCGGGGACTGAAGAGGGATGAATGGAGGCGCAAATGATACGAATTACGCATGCGCGGTGGAGACGTACCCTGCGCCCGGTTCTGGTCGGCCTGGTCGGCCTGTCGGTGCTGGCCGGCGTCGCCTGCTCGGCCCCCCGGCCGGAGTCGGTTCCGTTCTGGGACGAACGCAACGACGCCAATCCCGAGCGGATCGACCACGCCCGCTGGCAGGCGATTCTGGACGCCCACGTGCGCTCGGACGAGACCGGCGTCAACCTGTTCGACTACGCGGCCCTGCACGCCAACGCGGCGGAGCGGGCGCGCCTGACCGGCTATCTCGACGATCTCCAGGCCATCGACCCGCGGCGCCTCTCGGCCCCGGAGCAGATGGCCTACTGGATCAATCTGTACAACGCCCTGACCGTGCAGGTGGTGCTGGGCGACTATCCGGTGGAGTCCATCCGGGAGATTCACGAGGGCCTGGTGCCGCTGGTGGGGCCGTGGGGCGACGTCCGTGCCACCGTCGCCGGGCAGGGCCTGACCCTCGACGACATCGAGCACCGGATACTGCGGCCCATCTGGAAGGACCCCCGGATTCACTACGCCGTGAACTGCGCCGCCTACAGCTGCCCGCATCTGCTCGCGCGGGCCTTTACCGCCGACAACCTGGAAGAGTTGATGGAGCAGGGCGCGAGAGACTACGTGAACCACCCGCGCGGGGTCGAGGTCCTCGACGAGGCGTTCGCGGTCGTCTCCAGCATCTACTCGGACGACTGGTACCGCGAGGACTTCGGCGAGACCGACGCCGAGGTCATCGCACATTTCCTGCAGTACGCGCAGCCCGAGCTGGCCGAGCAGTTGGAGGGCTTCGACGGCATCATGGAGTACGAGTACGACTGGCGTCTCAACGCGCCCCCCGCCACCGTACCGGAGATCACCGAGCCCTGATCGCGTAAAAGACGCCGCCCCGGGAGCTCCGGGACGGCGCCTCGTCTTCGTTGAATCGCGATCGGGCCGCGGGGCGCCGACACTACCGTGGCAGAAGTCTTGCTGCATCCGGCCGGGGCCGTCTTCGGCCCAAGAACGTGTCGGGCTGCGGTCGAAATCGCCGAATCTGACCGATCCGAGCCGTTCCGCGCCACCGCCGGCCGGTTCTGGCGCGCCGCGCGGGAGTTTGCCGACGGGCTGCTAGAACGAGCCTCCGAAGCCGAAGCTCAGGCCGACGCCGAAGATGCGCGACGCGGCGATGTTGCGCCCCTTGACGACCTGACCGAAGAACCCGTTCAGGCTGACGAGGTCGGTGACGTTGGCGATCAGCCGCCCCCCGACGATGTGGCCGTCCTCCTGCAATCCGGGGAACCGGCTCGGCGAGAAGCCTTCGCCGCCGATGTCGATGCCGGACAAGGCGTTGACCATCCGATAGTCGAAGCCGATGGTGACGACGCCGCCGGCCGGGATGAAGAGGCCGAGGTTGACGAACATGTCGTTGGGGATGTCGACCTGGTCCCCGGCCGTGGCGCCCACCGCGTTCGGGTTGATCTCGGTGCTCGTGCGGGCGCGGTAGCCGATTTCTCCCGAGAACCCGGCGACGCCGCCGAACTTGCCGATGATGAGCGACGTCTCGATGCCGTTGCCGCCGTCGCCCAGCGAGTTGATGTAGCCGGTGTCGTAACCGCCGGCGACGATCGCGCCGACCCGCAACGCGACGCTCGGCGCATCGCTGACCAGCTCGTCGACGAAGCGCCACGTCACCGCGGCGTTGGAATCGAAGAGGCCGCTATAGCCCTCCTCCCCCCCGGACGGGCCGACCGCGCCCGGCAGGGAGCTGCGCGCCCAAGCCGACTGCACGTCGAGGGCCACGGCGTCGGTGAACGCGTAGTTGACCCCGAACCACAGGGTGTTCTGAGACAGGTGGGCGCCGGCGAGCGGCCCCGTGGTCTTCGTGGTCTGGCGGTAGAACTCGGCGGCGTTCTGGTTGGCGTAAGTCAGGTTGACGGATCCGGTGCCCGGCTCCGCGATCCACGGCGTGCCCTGTGCGGACGCGGGTCGCGCCGCCGGGGCCGACACCAGGGCCGAGCCGACGAGAATCGTCAAGAGTGAGCAGCGTGCATTGCGCATGATACCTCCGCATTCCCCGGTCGCCGATACAGGTGCGCGCCGCCTACAGCTTGTAGCGACGGGTGAGGAAGTAATGCACCAGCTCCATCTTGAGGTTGCAGTCGTCGGTTCCGGCGCACAGGGCCTGGACCGCCGCGTCGTCCGGCGAACCCGCCCCGCCGCCCTCGTAGGCCGCTTCGAGGCTGGCCGTCAGGCTGCGCGCGCGGTCGCGGTCGAGGTCGCCCTTCCGGAGCGGACACGTGTCGCAGACCAGCTCTCTGAACGTGAGCGCCTTGCCCTGCGAGTACGCGGCGCGGGGGCTCACCTTGCCGGGGCCGGGGCCGATCGAGCCCGAAGCCGACACGGCGGCCTGAAAGAGCCCCATGCCCGCGGTGAGCGCGACGGCCAAGAGAATCCAGCGTTTCATTTTCAACTCCTCCAAAGGCGCAGTTACAGGGTCGGCCGGCAATCGCCGCGCCGGGTCGCGGACCGGTCTCCGACTTGCGCGCGACTTCCCGCGGCGCGCCAACTTGACCAGCCAACTGTATCAGGAAACCGCGGCCTTGCGCCGACTTGCGCCGCGCGTCGGATTGGCGAAACGACCCCCTCCCGCCACTGTCAGGTTGGCGATTTCCGTGCCGTTCGCGGCATTGAGGCCCTCCCGAACGGGTCCCTTGGGGCTTTGGCGCCGCGGGACGCCTCGGGGGCCGGCCACGCCGGATACGCCGGCGGCGGCGCCTCACTTTCTTGACGTGCATTCCCTGCGCCCGGATCACCCGGATCGTCCGGATCGGCGAGGGTGTGCGCTTGGCCGGACGCGGCGCGGGAACACGTGGGACAACGGGATCGGGAAGCGCCGCCGGGTCGCGGGGGATGCAGCGCTGATCCGGGCGGGGACTTGCCGGTTCTCGCGGGCGGATTTGACGCTGGATGTCCCTGAACGTACATTCTATGTACACGTTCAGGCGAGATCCGTTCCAGAGATCCGATGCCCCTCTTCCCGGCCGACGAACGCCGCGCCGTCGAGTCGGTCGCGCGGCTCGCCGCGTGCAATCCGTTCGTGCCGGAGTTCGTCGAATGGGAGCGTTCGCTCCTGGGGTCGGACCACGCCTCGGACGGCGCGGTCTGGAACCTGCGCGCGCAACCCGCGGCGGAGAACCGGGCGCCCGCGATGGTGGGGGTCATCGCCGAGCGGGCGGCGCGCGGCGCCCGGGAGCGGCTGAGCAAACGCCCGGCCGCCACCCGCGACGAGTTGATCCTCTACGGGCAGGTCGTGGTCTACACGCTGTTCCAACGCTACGCCGAGCCCCTGCACCAGGTGGATCTGGATCTCGCCCGGGGGCGCGGGCGGGTGGTCTGCTACCGGCAGTTCCGCCGCGACCTGGAGCACTTTCTCGCGGTGCCCGGGCTTCTGCTGCCGGGGCGCGTCGATCCCGCGCACCTGTTCGCCTGCTTCCATCAGGTTCGCCGCGCCTTCCGTCTCATCTATCGCCACATCATCGGCGCGTCCCGCCCCGCCGCGCACCTGCGTGCGTCCGTGTGGCAGTCGATCTTCACGCACGACCTGTGGCGCTACTGGCGGTCCCTGCACGACCGGATGCACGACATCACGACCCTGATCACGGGACCCTCCGGCACCGGGAAGGAGCTCGTTGCGCGCGCGATCGGGCTGTCGCGCTACGTGCCGTTCGACCCGGAACGAGAGTCGTTCACCGGGACCCTCGAAGGCGCGTTCCACACCCTCAACGTTTCGGCGCTGTCTCCGACCCTCATCGAGTCGGAGCTGTTCGGCCACCGGAGGGGCGCCTTCACCGGGGCGGTCCAGGACCGGGTGGGCTGGCTCGAGTCGTGCCCCGCCCTCGGCGCCGTGCTCCTCGACGAGGTCGGCGAGATCCACGCGTCGATCCAGGTCAAACTGCTGCGCGTCCTGCAGACGCGCGAGTTCCAGCGCATCGGCGAGACCACGCCGCGCGAGTTCAAGGGCAAGCTGATCGCGGCGACCAACCGCGATCTGGCGGCGGAGATGCGCGCCGGGCGGTTCCGCGAGGACCTGTACTATCGCCTGTGCTCAGACCTCGTCGTGACCCCGTCGCTGCGCGATCAGCTCCGCGACGCGCCGGACGAGCTCCGCAACTTGGCGTTGTTCGTCTGCGAACGTGTGGTCGGCGCGGCTGGCGCCGCCGAGCTCGCCGACGAGGTGATGGCGTGCATCGACCGTGATCTCGGCCCCGACTATCGCTGGCCGGGGAACGTGCGGGAGCTCGAGCAGTGCGTCCGGAACGTGCTGGTGCGCAAGCGCTACCGGCCGCCGGCGCCGGCGGCCGATGACGGCGTAGCCTCGGCGCTGCAGGACGGCCGCATCACCGCCCGGGAGCTGCTCAGCCGCTATTGCACGACGGTCTACGCCCGCACCGGCAGCTACCAGGAGACGGCGCGCCGGCTGGCCCTCGACCGGCGGACTGTGAAGCAGCACGTCGACCCCGATCTGCTCGAACGCCTGGCCGCCGCGGCGGCCACCCCGTCGGCGTCCTCCTGACCTCTCCGCCCCTGGCTGGGACGAATCGGGGGGTCAGGGGAACACGCCCAAGGCCAGATAGGACCGGGCGACCTTCTCGATGGCGTTGGCCATGGCCGCGATGCGCAGCGAACCCATCTCGGGGCGGCGTTCGAGCGTCTCGCGGATCTCGCGGTAGGCCACGGCCAGGATCTCCTCGAGCCCGGAGTTGACCATGGTCAGCTCGTCCGGCCCCCGGATGACCGCGGCGCGTTCGTCCGGGGTGAGCCGGTCGCCGGTCGCGCTCTCGACGGTGCCGAGAATGCGGCTGTAGGCGCTCTCCTGGTACCGCTTCTCGATGCGGCCGAACCCGATGTGCGACAGGTTCTTGAGCCACTCGAAGTAGGACACGACGACCCCGCCGGCGTTGGCGTAGATATCGGGGATCACGAGGACGCCCTTGTCGCCGAGGATGGCGTCCGCCTCGGGGGTGGTTGGCCCGTTGGCGCCTTCGAGGACGATCCGGGCCTGAATGCGGGGGGCGTTCTCTTCGGTGATCTGGTGCTCGATCGCGGCCGGAATGAGGACGTCGCACGGCAGCTCCAACGCCGCGCGGGTATCCGGCAGGGTGGCGGCGCCGGGGCAGTCGAGAATCGAGCCGGTGGCGGTCCGGTGACCCCGCACGGCGTCGGGGTCGAGGCCGCCGGGGCTGGCGACGGCGCCGTCGTGCTCGGCGATGCCGACGATGGTGGCGCCCGCCTCGTGGCAGCACTGCGCCGCCCAGTAGCCGACCTTCCCGAACCCCTGCACGACGATGCGCTTGCCCGCGACTCCGGGGCCGAGGCCGATGCGCCGCATGTCGTCGGGCCGGTCGCAGGCTTCGCAGAGCACGTAGTACAGCCCGCGCCCCGTCGCCTCGGTGCGTCCGTTGATGCCGCCCAGGTCGACCGGCTTCCCGGTGACGCAGCCGAGGGCGTCGATCTGATCGGGGCGCAGCGCCGCATAGGTGTCGGCGATCCAGGCCATCTCGCGGCTGCTGGTGCCGTAGTCGGGCGCCGGGACGTCTACGGCCGGGCCGATGAAGTTCTTGCGCACCAGCTCGTGGGTGTATCGGCGGGTAATGCGCTCGATCTGGTCGTCCGCGCAGGCCCGGGTATCGATCTGCACCGCGCCCTTGGCGCCGCCGAAGGGGACGTCGACGATGGCGCACTTGAAGGTCATGAGGGCGGCGAGGGCCATGACCTCGTCCTCGTCGACCTGCGGGCTGTAGCGGATGCCGCCCTTCAAAGGCAGGCGGTGGTGGCTGTGCTCGGCCCGCCACGCCCGGACGACCTGGATCCCGCCGTCGGACCGACGCACCGGAAAGTCGATGCGATAGACCGCGTTGCAGCGCTTGATCTGGTCGAGCAGGCCGGAGGGGTGGCCGCCGAACGACGCCGCCCGGTCGAAGATGTGTGACAGGTCGGCGAAGAATCGGGGACGCCTCGTCATCGCCGGCATCCGGACACGCCCCGCGCACATGTGCGGCGTACGCGGGGCGCGCAACCCGGTCTAGGGCAGGGCATAGGCCACCAGGGTGCCCGATTGCCCGCCGCCGCTGGTCGCGAGGACGATGTGCTGCCGGCCGTCGACCTCGTAGGTCATCGGCGAGCCGCTCTGCGGCGCGGTCATGTACACTGCGCCGACCTCCGCGCCGGTGGCCTTGTCATAGGCGCGCAGCATCGCCCCGACCTCGCCGGTCTCGGTGGTGTAGCGGCCCGATTCGCCGGCGACGATCAGGTTCTTCGTCACCAGCACCCCGACCCGGCCGGGCCAGCCGGTGCGGCCGATGTCCTGGCCGTCGAGCAGGGGGTGGTTCCGGATGTTGTCCGGCGCCTCGCCGTGGGGGATCTGCCAGGCGATGTCCCCGGTGTTCATGTCGATGGCGGTGATGCGTCCCCAGGGCGGCTTGATCATCGGGAAGCCGTCGATGCTCGTCGACGCGTCCCGGAAGCTCACGCCGTCGGGCCGGCCGCGGATGAAGTCCATGTCCGACCGTTCCGGGTCGTTGACCAGTCCCAGGGCGCCGATCTGGGTCTTGGTGTAGACGTAGAAGAAGCCGGTCTCGGGGTCGGCCGACGCGCCGGGCCAGTTCACGCCGCCCGTCGAGTTGGGGAGCTGCAGGGTGCCCAGCATGCCCGGCTCGGCCACCGTCGGCGGGTCGTAGAGCCAGCCGATGGTGTGCCGGTTGTAGATCGCCATCGCGCGGGTCAGCAACTCGGGCGTGTAGTCGACGAGGTCGTCGATGCTGAGGTCGACGTCGTCCACCGCGGGCGGCTTCATCGGAATCGGCTGGGTGGGGGAGTACCACTCGCCCGGCACGTTGCCCGCCCGCACCGGGACCTCCGGAATCGGCCACACGGGCTCGCCGGTCCCGCGGTCGAGCACGAACATGTAGGTCTGCTTGGTGGGCTGGATCAGGGCCTTGACGTCCCGCCCGTCCACGGTGATGTCCAGCAGCACCGGCGCCGCCGGCAGGTCCCAGTCCCAGATGTCGTGGTGCACCGTCTGGTAGTGCCACACCCGCTCGCCGGTGTCGAGATCGACGGCGACGACGCTGCCGGAGTACAGGTTGTCCCCGGGCCGGTGCCCGCCGTAGTAGTCGCCGGTGGGCGCCTCGACCGGGAAGTACGCCATGTTGAGCTCGGGGTCGACGGCCCACTGCGCCCACACCCCGGTGTTGCCGGTGTAGCGCCACGAGTCGTTCAGCCAGGTGTCGTTGCCGAATTCGTCGCCGCCGGGAATCGTGTGGAAGATCCACTTGCGCGCGCCGGTGCGGGCGTCGAATCCCCGCACGTAGCCCTTGACGTTGGTCCGTGACGGCGGAGCGCCGCCGGGCCGGTGGGCGGCCCCGATCAGGACGGTGTCGCCGGCGACGATCGGCGCCGAGTGCAGGCCGATCTCGGAGGTCGGCTCGAGGTCCTGGTCGATGTTCTGCTTCAGGTCCACGACGCCGTTGTCGCCGAAGCCCTCCACCTCGTATCCGGTGCGGGCGTCGAGGGCCACGAGCTGGTAGCCGGGGGTCACGTAGAGCACGACCCCGTCTCCCCCGTCGTCCCAGTAGGCGAGTCCGCGGCCGGACAAGCGGCGCGGCGCGGTCTCGCCGCGTTCGCCTTCGTCGATGCGGTGCATCCACAACAGCTCGCCGGTCGCCGGATCGAGGGCGACCACCGCCCGTCGCGACCCCGCGGTGACGTAGAGGACCCCGTTGACCATCAGCGGCGTCGACTGGTAGTTCGTCTCGGGCCGCGGGCCGAAATTGTCGGTGTTGAACCGCCAGGCCACCTCCAGCTCGCTGAAGTTCCCGGCGGTTATCTGGTCGAGGGGGGAATAGCGGTCGTGCGAGAGATTGCCGCCGTAGGACGGCCATTCGCCGTTGGCCGTGGACGGCTCCTGCGCCGCCGGGCTCGCCGGGACGGACAGCAGTGCGGCCGCTGCGGCGGCCGCGATCGACATCGATCTCATGCTCATGAATCGTACCTCATCGGTCATCGGCCGCCCCGCGCGGTGGAGTTCCATCAGGATACGGCGAGCGGGTCGGCGGTGGCGATACGCGCGCACGGATCATATCAGCCTGGGGCGGAAGGCCCCGTTGTGTTCGACCGCCGCGCCAGCTAACCCGCCCGTATGACGCTCAGCAGCTCGGGCAGCGTCGGCCGCTTGCCGTGCAGCAGCAGGGCGTAGCGGAAGATCCTGGCGGCCAGCCAGCCGGCGGCGACGATGCCCAGCGCGAGCAGCGCGATGCCCAGCCAGATCTCCCAGAGGGGCGGGCTCAGCACGTTCACGCGGGCCAGCATGACGAGCGGGGTCAACGGCGGCAGCAGGCTCAGCACCCGGGTCGCGGCGGTGCCGGGGTTGGCGATGACGTAGAAGGTGGACATCAACGCGATGACCATCGGCACGACCGCCGCGAACATCGCGTGCCCCAGCTCTTCCGTGCTCGTGCAGGTGGCGGCGAGGACCGCGAAGAAGACCGAGTAGAGGAAGTAGCCGAGCGTGAAGAAGACCGAGAAGTAGAAGATCAGCTCCAGGCTGAGGATGGTGCCGAGATCGAATTCGGCCACCCCCGCGCCCAGCGACAGCATCGGCACCGCGTAGAACACGCCGAGCAGGACCGCCGCGACCCAGATGCCCAATTGGGTCAGACCCGAACCGAGCACCCCGAGGATCTTCCCGGCCATGAACTCGGTGGAGGTCACCGCCCCCAGAATGACCTCGATGAGCCGGGACGACTTCTCTTCCACGATGGCCATCGCCATGCCCTGGCCGTTGATGAGCACCGCCATGTACAGCAGCATCGAGAGGGCGACCGTGCTGAAGAACGCGGCCTCGAAGCCGCCCGCCGACTCGCCCTCGTCCGATACCGTCACTGCCTCCAGATCGAACCGCTGCCAGGCGCGGATGCGTTCGGTGTCGACGCCGGTGCCGGCGACCAGGCGGTCGAGCAGGGTGGCCTCGACCGCCCGCTCGAGATCGCGCAGCATCACGGGGTTGCCGGTCTCGCGGGCGTAGTAGCGCCCGCGCGCCCCGATGTCGGGATCCGGCGTGAGCACCAGATAGCCGTCGAGGCGTTCCTCGAGCACCGCGTCGGTATAGGGCTGCCGGGCGCTCTCCGAATCGTCGGGCAGGGCGGCCTGCTCCGTGACGTCGAGCCGCGGCCGCTCAATCGCTGCGAGTTGCTCGCCGAGGGCGGGTCCGAAGCCGGTATTCACGTCGACGACCGCGATGCGCAACTCCTCCACGCCGGACGACGTGAAGAGCAGCGGCATGAGGAACATGTAGCCGCCCATGAGCAGCGGAATCATCACCGTCATGAAGATGAAGGCGCGGCTGCGCACGCGGGCGAGATACTCGCGGCGGGCGACCTTGACGACCTGGCTCGGGTTCACGACGCCGCCTCCCCGGCCGGGGACGGCGGCGCCCCGACCCGTTCGAGATAGATGTCTTCGAGGCTCGGGTGCTCGAGGCGCACCGCCCCGATCGCCACCCGGTTCACGACGGTCCGGATGACCGCCTGCGGGTCGGCGCCGGGGTCGAGCTCGAGCCGCGCCTCCTGCCCGGTGTCCTCACCGCGGCGCACCCCCGGCAGGTCCGTCAACGGCCCCCCTCCGCCCTCGTACTCCACGACCACGGTGTTCCGCCCGTAGCCGGTCCGGATGTCGGCGAGCACGCCGTCGAGGATCGGCCGGCCCTCGTGGATCAGGCAGATCGACTCGCACAGGGCTTCGACCTGCTCCATCCGGTGGGTCGAGAGGACAACGGTCGCGCCGCGCCCGCGCTGCTCCAGGATGAGGTCCTGCAGGAGGCGGCTGTTGATGGGGTCGAGCCCGGTGAAAGGCTCGTCGAGGACGACCAGGTCCGGTTCGTGGATGACCGCCGCGGCGAACTGCACCTTCTGTTGCATCCCCTTCGAGAGCTCGCCGGTCTCCGAGCGGGCGTTGGCGGCGAGGCCGACCCGATCGAGCCAGGCGTGCGCGCGCCGGTTCGCCTCGGCCTCGTCGAGCCCGCGAATCGCGGCCAGGAACGTCAACTGCTCGGCCACCTTCATCTTGGCGTAGAGCCCGCGCTCCTCCGGCAGATAGCCTACCCGGTGCCGCACCGCCAGCGGATCCCGCGAGCCGAGCAGCTCGACGGACCCGCCGTCCGGAACGTAGATGCCCAGGCTGGTCCGGATGGTGGTCGTCTTGCCCGAGCCGTTGGGCCCCAGGAGCCCGAAGATCGCGCCGGCCGGCACGTTCAGGTCGAGACCGCGGACCGCGGTGGTCCCCGCGAACTTCTTGACCAGATTCTCGCAGCGCAGAGCGGCGGTCGGCATCGTCACCTCGATTCGGGGACCCGGACGTCGGCGCCCGCGCCGGGCCGCCCCGGCCGGGCCCGTGGTTGTCGGGGGTCTCCTACATCGTAATACGCCTCCCCCGGTGGTAAATTCGTGCCGGGAGCCGGTGGCGGAGGCCGCGGCGCTCCCGGTCACGGCTCCCCTCGCCGGGGAGGACTGGAGCCACATCGTCGCGCACGTGCCGGAAGCCGCGGCGCCCCTGGTCATGGCTCCCCCGGGCCGGACCCCCCGACGAGCGATGAAGCTCTATGCGCTCGGCGATCTCCATCTCGGCCACCGCGCCAACCGCGAGGCCCTGGCGGACTGGCGCGCCCGGCCCGACGACTGGCTGATTCTCGCCGGCGACGTCGGCGAGTCGACGGCCCTGATCGAGCTCGGCCTGCGGGCCGCGGTCGAACGGTTCGCGAAGGTCTTCTGGGTGCCCGGGAATCACGAGCTCTGGAGTCCAGGCGGAGCCGGTCCCCGCGGAGTCGCCAAGTACGCGGCGGCGGTCGAGGCGTGCCGCCGGCTCGGCGTGGTGACCCCCGAGGATCCCTACGTCGTCTGGCCGGAGCCGCCCCGGTGCGTCATCGCCCCGTTGTTCCTGTTGTACGACTACAGCTTCGGACCCGATTCGGTGCCGCCGGCGCGGGCGGCGGCGTGGGCGGCGGAGGCGGGGGTCCGGTGCGCGGACGAGCGCTTTCTCGCTCCCGATCCGTATCCGTCGCGGGCCGCCTGGTGCGGGGCGCGTATCCGGGAGACGGCGCCGCGGCTGGCCGAGGCGGCGGCGCGGCATCCGCTCGTGCTCGTGAACCATTTTCCCCTCCGGCGCGACCTCGTGCGGCTGCCCCGCATTCCGCGGTTCTGTGTCTGGTGCGGCACCCGGCGCACCGAGTCGTGGCATCGGCGGTTTCGGGCGAAGGTGGTGGTGGCCGGGCACCTGCACGTGCGGACCACCGACTGGATCGACGGGGTTCGGTTCGAGGAAGTGTCTCTGGGCTATCCGCGGCACTGGCGCCGCGACCGCGGCGTCGACGGGTATCTGCGGGAGATCCTGCCGGGGCCGCCCGAGGTCCCGGGGCGGGAGGGGCCGGTGCATCACCGATGACGACGAACGGCCCCCGGTTCGGGAACGGCGGTGCGGGCGGCGGCGGGGACCCGGGGGCGGCCGGGCCCGCCGCGGCCATGCCGCTCTCCGCCGGAGAGGCGCATCTGTGGTCGGCGCGACCGGGCGCCTTCACCGATCCGCCGCAGCTCGCGCGGTATCGGGCGATACTGAGCGGCGGGGAACGCGCGCGGACGGACCGGTTCCGCTCCGCGCGGGATCGCCGCGCCGGCCTGGTGGCCCGCGCCCTGGTGCGGATCACGTTGTCGCGGTACTGCGACGTGCCCCCGGCCCGGTGGCGGTTCCGCGCCAACCGCCACGGCCGGCCCGAGATCGCCTCGCCCGCCTCGCCCCTCCGGTTCAACCTCTCCCACACCGAAGGACTCGTCGCCTGTCTGGTGAGCCGGGGGCGCGAGCTCGGGGTCGATGCGGAGAGCCTGCGCCGCGACCGCCGCTGGCTCGACCTCGCGGGGCGGTTCTTCGCGCCGGCCGAGGCGCGCGCGCTGAACGGGGTCCCCGCGGCGGAGCGTCCGCTCCGTTTTCTCGAGTACTGGACCCTGAAGGAAGCCTACGTCAAGGCGCGCGGCCGCGGACTGACGCTGCCGCTGTCGGGGTTCTGGTTCGACCTGCCGGCCGGGACCGCGGACGGCATCCGCATCCGCTTCACGCGGGCCGTCGACGACGACCCGGCGCGGTGGCAGTTCACCCTCGACCGATTCGGAGCGGGCCACGTCGTGGCGACCGCGATCGACCGGAAGAGAGCCGGAAGGGTGCCGATCGCGCGCTTCGAAGCGGTGGCGTCGCGGGACGCCGGACCGGCCGGTCCGCCCCCGGTCGCCGGCCGGATGGTGCTCGATCCGGTACCGGCGGCGGGAAGCGGCGCAAGCCGCCGGGTGGTCACGTTGTAATTTTCGGATAAAGGAACTTGCGCCGAATGATGCGATTCTCCCCTGCATTCCCGCGTCGCATCAAGCGTGGCGAGGGGTGCCGGCGGGCTGAAGAGGGCCCGCGGGCATTGTGTCAGATCGGAACCAAACCGTTCTGGGCGCGCAGACTTCTAGGCGGCGGCCAGTTGCGCCAGAATCAGCTCGCCGACGCGGCCGGCGACCAGGACCGTGACCCCGAAGAACATGGCCGCGAGCAGCAGAATGGCCAGAGACCGGCCGAACGACACCGAGAACAGGCCGCTGACGTGGGAGATGACCGTCACCGCCATCCACGCCGGCAGGAACAGGAAGATCCACGAGGCATGGTCGATCACCGCGACGGTCGTGAGGACGACGAAGACGCTCAGGATGAGCACGCCCATGGCGTTCATGAAGGCATGCCTGAACGTCACGTGCCGGGCGTCCATCGCGGTGCAGGCGAAGTAGAGAGTCGAGCCGTAGACGAGCTGGGCCACCGCGGTGGCCACGAAAAGGCTCAACGTCATGAGAACGGGGGTCATGTGCGTTCCTCCAGCTCCGAATCGGCTCCGCGATACTCCGCCGGAGCCGCAACCTTACCATACGCGGGCGGATGGCGGCACGGCGATCTCTAGGAGTCTGCGCCGCAGAAAATCGATGCGACAGTAGACGAGCCGACGACGAGAGGGAGCTTGATGTCGACCACGTTTCGCCCCTACGTGCCCGAGCAGTCGCTGTTGTTGCCGCCCGATGTCGGCGATCGGGAGGCGGCCGGGCGGGAACGATCTCGGGCTTCCGGGGGCGCCGTTCCGGTGGTCGCCTGCCGCGGCCGGCGCTGCCCGCCGAGGGACCCGCGGTAGAACCTCCAGGACCATCCCACGCTCCGCCACCGCCGTGCGCAGGCAGAATCGTGGCGGGTCCCGGGGCTCTGGACATGCGGAATCGTGGGTCTCACGCGGCGCCGGCCGGTCGGCAAGACGGTGGCGGCCCCTCGAATCGGGGGCGGGCCGTCACGCGCAGTCAGCGTGGGATGCTCTTGGTAGAACCCCGGGTGTCGCACGGCGTCGGCGGGAGCGTGGCTGCCCTGACCGATCCGCTCGACGGGGTCGCGGCAGACCCCCCGGGTGTCGCACGGCGCCGGCGGGGTCGTCAGGGGGCGCCGACACGTTCCCCGGCGCGCCAGGAACGGAGCGCGGCGGCAATCCCGCGGCGCGCCGCGGCCGGCCGCCGGTGATGATTGACGAAGTAGCAGAAGAACACCGGGGTCTCCGAATCGGGATCGAGGACACCGGCGAGCGCGACGGTGTGCCGCAGCGTGCCGGTCTTGGCCGCGAGCCTGGGCAGGCGGGGCCACGCGGCCAGGGTGCCCCCGCCCGGCCGCGCCAGGGCGTCGAGCAGTCTTCCGCCCCAGGGCCGGCCGGCCGCGTGCGCGAGCACCCGGACGACGGCGGCCGGCGTCACGAGGTTGGCGGCGGAGAGTCCCGAGCCGTCCCGGATCGACAGATCGCCTGGTGGGAGGGCGCCGTCGTCCGGCAGATCGGCGGCGAAGTCGGCGATGACTTCGACCCCGTCGTCGAAGCGGCCGCTGCCGGCCACTTCCAGGCCCAGGGTCAGGGCGAGGGTGTCGGCGTACCAGTTGTGGCTGTTGGTGAGAATGGGGTCCAGCAGATCGTCCAGCGGGGGAGAGCGGAGCTCCGCCAGCAGCGTGGCCCGGTCCCCCGCGGCGGCCCGCGCCCTCCGCACCCGCACCCCGCCGTCGACGGCCACCCCCGCCTCGTCGAGGGCGGCACGCAGCCGGCGGGCTGCGCGCAGCGCCGGCGCCGGGTCGCTCACGGGAACCACGAAAGGGGGCTCGCTGAGAGGGTACTCGCCGCGGAGCAGGAGCGTGTCGGTGCCCCACACCGGCAGGAAATCGAGGGTGCCGGCCCCGTGGCGATCCCGGCCCGCGGTGGTCGTCAGGTTGATCACGGTCATGCCGTCCGGCGCCTCGACCCGGGCCGGCGCGCCGATGGATGGACCCGGCGCCACCCGCACCGTGATCGTCGCCTCGTCGACGGCGAGGGGGGACGAGGGGGTGCCGTGACGGTACGGCAGATCGCCAAGGGTGCGATCGAGCGGGTGCGGGCGGCCCGGAAACCGGCTCGCGTCGACCACGAGATCGCCGCGGATGCGGGTGATCCCGTGCGCGCGCACCTGCCCCGCCAGCGCCGCCAGCGGTTCGGCCGCGCCGCCCGGGAACCGGTTCCGACCCCAGGTCGGGTCGCCGCCCGGCTCGATGACGAGGTCGCCGCCGAGGACCGCCCCGGCGACCGCGCCGGTTGACGTCAGGCGGGTGCGCCAGCGATATCCGATCCCCAGGTGCTCGATCGCGGCGGCCACCGTCACCACCTTGAGGACCGACGCGGGCACGAAGAAGCGGCCGGCGTCCCGCTCGTCGATCACCTCGAGCCGCCCGTCACCCGCCATCCGCGCCGCCAGATAGCCGTGGTGCGCCCCGTCGCCGCCGGAAGCGGGGCGCTGGGCCGCCGCGCCGCAGACCGCGGCCAGGACGAGGCAGGCGGCGAGACCGACGAGGGCGGGGCGGAGCACGGTCGGGGTGCGGCGCGCTATGATTTCGGGCATCGTCGTCCCAGGGTCGAGAGACCGTTCGGAGCCGGCGCGGTGCGGAGCGGCAGGATACATCGAACGGGAAGTCCATGCCGAGGTGGCGAAACTGGCAGACGCACGAGACTTAAAATCTCGTGACCTTCGGGTCGTGCGGGTTCGAGCCCCGCCCTCGGCACCAACGGTCCGCGGCGAAGGGCACGCCGCCTTCGAGCGGCGATGCATCCCGCCCGCTGTCCCGCGGCCGCTTCCGCTTGCCGCATCACGCGGCGCCGGTTGCCGCCCATCGTTCCGGCCGACCCCGCCGTTCGGGAATCCGCGGTCCTCGAGGGCCGCGACGAGGTTGGGGGGTTGCCGATATCGCCGACCGGATCCGGCCCTTCGGGAACCCGCCGCCCGGCGTGGTCGCGGCCGCACCCGACGCCACGGGGGCGACGCCGGCCACCGTCGCCGCGTGCTCGACCGGGTCGACGCACGCGGCGACGGCGGTCCGCCGCCGGTCCCACCATTGAAGGAGAGTCTCCATGCAGGGACCACTGCGGGTCCTCGCGTTTGCGGGCAGCACGCGACGGGCATCGCTCAACCGGACCCTCGTCCGGATTGCCGCCGCCGGCGCCCGCGAGGCGGGCGCGGCCGTCAACGAGATCGACCTGCGCGACTATCACCTGCCGGTCTTCGACCAGGACGACGAAGCGGAGCGGGGCAAGCCGGCGCCGGCGGGGGCGCTGAAGCAGCAGTTGATCGACCACGAAGCGTGGCTCGTGGCGGCGCCCGAGCACAACAGCTCGATCACCGCGGTCCTCAAGAACGGCATCGATTGGGCGTCGCGCCCCGACCCCGGCGACGCCGGTCCGCTGGTGGCGTTCCGCGGCAAGCTGGTCGTGCTGATGAGCGCCTCGCCCGGCGTGCTGGGCGGGTTGCGGGGGCTGGTGCACGTGCGCGCGATCCTCGGCAACCTCGGATGCGTCGTCCTGCCCGATCAGGTGGCGGTTCCCAAGGCGCACGAGGCGTTCGACGCCGAAGGCCGGCTCGTCGATTCGCAACAGTATCAGCGCGTTCAAGGGCTCGGGCGGACCCTGGTGGCGCACGGAGGGAAGTTGTTCAGGTGACCGGGCGCGGGCCGCGCGCGCGATCCGCCGGGCGCGCGGCGGGAAGCCGGCCGGCGCTCACCGCCGTCGCCGCCGCGGTGGTGGGACGGGTTTCCGCCGTCGCCGATCAGCCCGCGCTCACGGACGCGCTTGCCGCCGTCGCCGGCAACGCGCGCGGCGGTGCGGCCTCGGCGGAGGGCGGTTCGTCTCCGGCGTCACCATGATCGCGATCGCGGCGGCCCGGCAGCCCGTGGCGAAACGGCGGCCCGGCCACAGCGCGCAGCCGCGGTTCGTCGGCGGGGAGCAACCGCGCGGCGCGGTCGAGGGCGGTGTCGCCGCGCTTGCGCGGCCCCGCAAACCGTCGCGCCGCGCCGGCCGACGCCGCGGGAGGGCCGCGCGGCGGGGCGCAGACTCCGGGTTGCGCCCGCCCGGACGGTGGGCGCCCCGAAAATTCCGGAGAGCGCGGAACCAGCACGACCCGAACCGTTGCGGCAGGGGCATCCCACGCTGACTGCGCGTGACGGCCCGCCCCCGATTCGAGGGGTCGCCACCGTCTTGCCGACCGGCCGTCGCCGCGTGAGACCCACGATTCCGCACGTCCGGAGCCCCATGACCCGCCACGATTCCGCCTGCGCACGGCGGTGGCGAAGCGTGGGATGGTCCTGCCGTTGCGGCACTTGCAATAGCCGCCGGCGTTCACTACGATTCGCGCGTCGGCGTCGCGGCAGCGGCTTGGTTGCGCCGTCGAGTGCCGCCGTCCGCGTTGCGGCGCCCCGCGCCCGCGCGGCCGTGGAACCGCGCGGGCGACGTCGGCGCCGGGCCGTCGTTCGGTCGAATACCGTGGAACCGGTTGCCGCGGGCGCCAGCCCGTACATCGACTGACGCGCATCGAGTGATGCCGCTCGGGGAGAAGCTTCAATGGCCACCAGAATTCGAGTCCGCAAGGGCGATACCGAAGTCGAGTACGAAGGGAGCGAGCAGTTCCTCAGGACCGAACTCTCCAGCCTCCTTCAAGTCGTCTCGGCGTTCCCTTCGGGTTCCGGCGGCCAAGCCCCGCCGGCGGCCGCCGCGCCGAGCCCCGAAATCACCACCACGGGCACCAAAGCCGCCGCCGCCCGCAAGAAGGCTTCCACCCGAAAGAGCGGCGGCAGAAAGACACCCGCGAGTCCCGCGCCGGCTCCTGCTGCGCCTGCTTCCTCCGGGTCCGCGGGCCGGGCCTCGGCCAGCCCGGAGGCGAAGACGCCGCCGGCATCCGGCAGTGCCGATATCGCCGCGAGGATCGGGTGCCGGCATGGCACGGACCTGGTGCTCGCGGCGTCCGCGCAATTGAATCTGCGCGGGGGACAGAAGACCTTTTCGCGGGGTGCGTTGCTGGCGGAGATGAAGGCCGCGGAGGAATACTACAAACCGGTCTACGGGAAGAATCTGAGCAGATACCTGAAGAATCTGATCAAGGATCGGCAACTGAGTCAACCCCGCCCGAACGTCTATGGTCTGACGGCGGCGGCGCAGCGGGAGATAGAAAAGATTCTGGCCGAGTAGTTCTACCGGCCCGTGGCGGAAGTTCCCGCTGCCTTCGACGCCGTGAAGCCGGTCAGGGGTTCCTGGGTCATGAAGTCGTCCCAGTAGGAATCGTCCTGCTCGGACGGTTCGAGCATCGCATCGACCCAACGGAAATCGTCGAACCCGGCGGCGCGCGCCGCGGCCGCGTAGGTGGCCGGCTCCAGATAATAGTTGTCGAACTCGAAGGCTTGGCCGTCGTGGTTGGTCAACCGGTACCGGATGGCGTCGCTTTCGCGCGGGGGGTCCGGGCAGGTCTTTTCGAGTCCGTACTTCGCCAGAGAGTCCCCCGGCCGCGGCGGGCGCCGGACGTTGTCGTTGAAACCGACGAGGATGCCCCCCGGCCGCAGCGCGCGGTAGCAGGCTTGGAGGAAGCGGTCCAGCTCGGCCCGGGTCCGGGCGTAGTTCAGCAGATAGATCGCGGTGACGACGTCGACGGGCGCCGCCGGCGTGAACGCGGCGGCATCGGCGCAGACGTAGCGGCAGCCGAGGGGGTCCCGGCGTTCGTCCGCCTCCGCCAGGGCGATCATCTGCTCCGATACATCGACGCCGGTCACGCCGGCGGCGCCGGATCGCTTGAACTGGCGCGCATAGACCCCTTCGCCGCAGGCGAGGTCCAGCACCGTCCGGTCCCGCAGGTCGCCCAGCAGCTCGACCAGCGTGTAGCGCTCGATGAAGTGGCGGAACAGCAGCCACTTCGATTCGCGGTAGTGCTCGGCGATGGTGTCGTAGACCTGCCCGTCGCTCATCGAACTGCTCTCCGCGCTTTCGTGCCGGCGCCAATCCGTTGCGGATACGGAACCGTGGATGTCATGGCCGCTCCAGCACCTCGTTCTGAGTAGTTCGCCTTCCATCCTGATGGTAGTAGCTCTCATGTATGGAATCAACTCCATCAGCATGGCCGGGGCAACTCGTCCTGCTGAATCCGATTCGCTCGATCGACCGGCGGCGTCGTCAAGCGTCTCGGGCGGGTCGATCCACCGACCATGAGGCGGGTCGATCGGGCCCTCCGCCTGACCGCCCGTGGTGAACCCCGCATCGCACCGGGAGCGGCGGGGGCGCCGGCGGGCTGAAAAGCGCCCGCGGGCAAAGAACGCCCGTGCCCGACCAGGCGTGAGGAGGGCGTCGATGAGACGTCCGGTCCTGTGCGCGGCGCCGGGGCGGCGGCGTGCGCTCTGAAGAATCGGTTGTGAGGTTCGTTCGCGGCTGATACTGTTGTGGCCATTCGTCGGAGGCGAACGGGGCGCCGCCGGATGGCGGCCGACGGTTCCCGCGGGCGACCGCGTCCGGCGGCTGCGGAGGTAACGCGATGAAATACGGACAGTTGGCGGGGTGCTTCGTCGTAGGTGCGCTCGTGGCGTTCTTCCTGACCACGGGAGGCGGGTCGGGGACCGACCCCGCTTCCGCGGCGGTGGCCGCGGCGCCTGCGGAATACGTGCCGCCGCCCGTCGCCCCGGAGTCGCGCGAGCTCGACGAGGCCGACATCGAGCGCCTGATGGGCGAGCTGTCGAACTGGGGGCGCTGGGGTCCCGACGACCAGCTCGGGGCGGCGAACCTGATCACGCCCGACAAGCGGCTGGCGGCGCTCGGGCTGGCCACCGAAGGCATCACGGTGTCGCTCGCGCACCGCGTCCTGAAGGACGAGGCCGACGACGTGCCGCTGCCGTTCGGGCACCGCATGCTGGGGGTGCCCGACGAGGCGTCCGCATCGGCGTTCTTCGGCGGCGTCAGCGACAACTACCAGGTCAGCTACCACGGCTACTCGCACAGCCACATCGACTCGCTGTGCCACATCCTCCACAAGGGGCAGATGTACAACGGCGTGTCGCAGGACACGATCACCGAGGCGGGATGCTCGAACGCGTCGATCGTCAACCTGCAGGGCGGCATCGTGACCCGCGGCGTGCTCGTCGACGTCCCGCGGCTGAAGGGGGTGCCGTACCTCGAGCCGGGGACGCCGATCTACGTGGAGGACCTCGACGCGTGGGAGGAGATGGCGGGCGTCACGGTGCGGCCGGGCGACGCCGTCTTCATCCGTACCGGCCGGTGGGCGCGGCGCGCCGAGGTCGGTCCGTGGAACATCTCCCAGAACGCGGCGGGGCTCCACGCCTCGACGATACCGTGGTTCAAGTCGCGCGACGTTTCGTTCATGGGCAGCGACGCGGCTCTCGACGTCGTGCCGTCGCTGGTCGAAGGCGTCCGCCTGCCGGTGCATCTGCTGACGATCGTGGCGATGGGGGTCGACCTGTTCGACAATCAAGACCTGGAGGCGCTGGCGGAGACCGCGGCGTCGTTGAACCGCTGGGAGTTCACGCTGGTTGCGGGGCCGCTCGCGGTGGAGAACGGCACGGGGTCGCCGGTCAACGCGCTGGCGATCTTCTGATTCGGGGCGGCCGTGCGGCGACAGGAGCCCTTGGTGAGAACACGCGTCGCGCCGAGACCGTGGCGCGGCGCGGCGGCGCCTGATGGGACGCGCGGCAGCGCAGGCCCGCGGAGCCACGCAGGCCACCGCGGGCTGTTACGGCGCCCGGCGGGACGCATCGCCGGTCGAATGCGGCGGGGCCTTGGGTCGCCGGTCAACGCGCCGGCGATCTTCATGATTCGGGGCGGCCGTGCGGCGACAGGAGCCCCGGGTGAGATCACGCGCCACGCCGAGACCGTGGCGCGGCGCGGCGGCGCCTGATGGGACGCGCGGCAGCGTAGGCCCGCGGAGCCACGCAGGCCACCGCGGGGTGTACGGCGCCCGGCGGGACGCATCGCCGGTCGAATGCGGCGGGGGCCTTGCGCCACGGGTTTTCCAGGCGTGCGGTCGTTACGGTGAAGGCTTCGTGAAGCGGACGAGACCGCGGGGAGGAAGACGATGAGCGGCACACACCCGAGCCGGCGGCGGTTTCTGAAGAAGGGCGCGGCGGCGGCCGGCCTCGTCGCGGCACCGGGGGCGCTGGAACTGACCGGCGGCTCGTCCACGGCCGCCGCGCAGGCGCCGGTGGTCGACAACAACGCCATCGAGAGCGTGCTCTACGGCCGGCGGTCGCGGTTCGTCACGACGACCCGCGAGATCGAGGGACGGAGCCACAGCGAGACCGCGCGCATCCGCCCCAACCCGCAGCGGCCGAGCGCGCGGACCCCGCTCGCGGAGCTGACCGGCGCCATCACGCCCACGTCGCTGCACTTCACGACGCAGCACTACTACGGCATTCCCGACATCAACCCGGCCGAGCACACCCTGCGGGTCGAGGGGATGGTCGACCGGCCGCTGGTGTTCACGATGGACGAGCTGCGCCGGCTGCCGTTCGTCTCGCGCGTGCACTTCCTCGAGTGCGTCGGCAACCGGCCGAACCCCCGGGGCGCGACGGTCACCGCGACGCACGGCCGCATGGGGTGCAGCGAGTGGACCGGGGTGCCGCTGTCGGTCCTGCTCGGCGAGGTCGGGGTGCGCGGCGGCGCGTCGTGGATCATCGCGGAGGCGGCCGACGGCGGGCGGCACACCAAGAGCGTTCCCCTCGCCAAGGCCCTCGACGACGTGCTCGTCGCCTACGGGCAGAACGGCGAGCCGGTGCGGTCCGACCACGGGTTCCCGCTGCGGCTGCTGGTGCCGGGGTTCGAGGGTATCTACAACGTGAAGTGGCTCAAGCGCATCAAGGTCGTCGACCAGCCGTACCTGTCGTTCCAGGAGCACTCGCGCTTCCTGACCCCCGACCCGAAGACGCAGCGCGACAGCTACGACTTCGGACCCAACTCGGTCATCACCCGGCCGTCGGGCGCCCAGCGGCTGCCGGCGCACGGCCTCTACGCCATCAGCGGGCTGGCGTGGTCGGGCAGCGGCGCGGTCAGCCGGGTCGAGGTCTCGACCGACGGCGGCGCGACCTACCGCGGGGCGGAACTCGTCGGACCGGCGCTGCCGAAGGCCCACACCCGCTTCTGCCTGCCGTGGCGCTGGAACGGGGAAGAGGCGGTGCTGCAGTCGCGCTGCCTCGACGAGCGCGGGCAGCTTCAGCCGACGGAGGCCGAGTACGCGCACTACTGGGGGCTCACCCGGGGGCAGCTCTACGGGACGATCCAGAGCCAGCTCGGGCACTGCAACTGGATTCAGCCGTGGAAGGTAGGTTCCGATGGCGAGGTCACGAACGGGCTGGCGCCGACCGACGTGGTGGTCGACGTGCATGCGTAGCGGTGCGCGCGGGGCGCGCCTGCGAATCGCGGGCGCGCTCGTCGCGGCCGGCGTGTCGGCCGCGGCGGCGCAGGCGCAGGAGGCGGCGCCCTCGGGGCTCGGCCGTCCTCCCACCGCGGCCGAGCTGGGCGACCGCATCGTCGGGCCGGACGGCGCGGACCTGCCGGAGGGCAGCGGCAACGCGGCCGAGGGCGCGATGGTGTTCGCGCGCCGGGGCTGCCCGACGTGCCACGGCCCGACCGGGGACGAGGGCCCCTCCATCGCCCTCGTCGGCGGCGACGTCACCACGCGCACCAACTACTGGCCGATTCGGCACTGGCCGTTCGCGCCGAGCATCTGGGACTACATCCGCCGCGTCATGCCCTACGACCGGCCGGGCATCCTCACCGACGACGAGGCCTACGCGGTGACCGCGTACCTCCTCTATCGGAACGACATCATCTCCGAGGAGGACGTCATGGATGCGCAGACCCTGCCGCAGGTCCGCATGCCGCGCCGCGGCGACTACGTGATGCCCGGCACGTGGACGCCGGAGACCCGGCGCGGGTTCCGCATCGAGTCGGGCCGGTAGCGTCCGGCGGCGGCCGCCGCCGAGCGCCGGACGCCGCGGGCGCGATCCGCACCGGGCCGCGTCTCAGTTGTAGTCGGTGCCGCCCTTGCGCGTCAGGTAGTCGCCGGAGACGCTCTTCAGAATCACGCGTCCGAACTCGGCGGACTCCCGTTCCGCCGCCGGCTTCACCACAACGCCCTCGCGGAGATGCTTGCCGCCGAGGGTGGTCGCGCCGTCGGTCTGCTGGAGCAGCGCCGCCGTGCTGAACGGCCCCCGGTAGAGGACGGGGACGAGCGGAAACAGGCCGCCCAGCGACGCTTCGATCTCGGCGGGGTCGAGATAGCGGCCGCGCCGCGGCTCGCCGACGTAGGCGTCGAACACCCGGAACGCGGGGTTGGGCTCGTCGTAGTGCAGGTCCTGCACGCCCCGGCCGTACACCTCGCCGAGCACGTAGAACGGCTGCCCGTCCCCGGCGAGGCGGGCGCGCGCCGTCTCGAACGCCGTCTCGAAGTTGCGCCACGTGCGCACGTATAGATTGTTGTGGTTCGCCTCGTTCAGGATCAGCGCCATGCCGCGGTCGGACATCCCCTTGGACGTGACGATCGGGCCGTGGTCCGGATGCCAGCCCAGGCAGCACCACGAGCCGTGCAGCTTCTCGGTGATGACGACCGGCTCGTCCTCGCGGAGCTCGTTCGGGTACTTCTTGACGTTCTCGATGTCGTAGTGGAGCGTCGCGCCGTGCACCGGCCGCACCTCGCCCTGCATGGCGATCGGGATCGGCGGCTCGTATTTCACGAGCTCCAGCAGCTCGGTCACCGTGTCGCCCTCGGCGACCGGCCGGCCGCGAATCATGCCGTCCCGCACCGGGTACACGATCCCCTGCGACAGCGCGCCGCGCAACTTCACGGCCTTGACGCGGTTCTTCCGCTTGCCGGCGAGCTTGCCCTCAAGACCGAGATCGGCGATCAGCCAGTCGGGGCAGACAGACCCCTCCGGGATGTAGGCGGCGAGGTCGCCGTCGGCGAACGACCCCTTGCCGACGACGCACCGGAAACCGCCGATCGCCGCGAGCTCCAGCCGGTCGGCGTTGGGGTGGGGTTCGATACGCAAGGCATGGATTCGGGATTCGAAGGTCGCCATGAGTGCTCCGCGTGACGCCGGGAGAGGACTGTCGCCAAGAACGCCAAAAGAGAATTATCGCCCATTCGCAGACGAGAGAGCGACGGTGTTCGGGTGCCGAGGACGATGTTGTGTGATATGGTGTCAGGTGTCATGCAGGGGCCTCCGTTGTGGCTAAAGCGTTGTGTGCACTACGTTTATACCACACGGTGGCTCCTGTGTCCCCTCCAATTCAACTCCTCGCGCATAATCCAGGCTAAAGGGGCGCGCTTCACGCCGAGCCCTCAAACGCCCGATGCCGTCCAAGATGCCGTGCGTCGCCGGGGCGGGGGGCCGGCCGGATCGGTCGAGCCGTGATCCTCTGCGGCACGTCGCTTCGATCCGGCGCCGGCGTCGCAGTCGTCTCATGTTGACCGTGGAGAGCAGCCCATGTCTGACCGTCGCTTCCCGACCCGGATGACCATCGCGATCGCGTGTGCGGCCGCCTGTCTCGCGACCGCCGGCCTCGAGGCGGAGGACTGGCCGCAGTGGCGGGGCGTCGACCGGGACGCGGTGTGGCGCGACACCGGCATCGTCGAGCGGTTCGCGGACGACGGCCTCGCCGTGAAGTGGCGGACGCCGATTCGCGGGGGCTTCGCGGGGCCGGCGGTGGCCGGCGGCCGCGTCTTCGTTCTCGACTACCAGGAGACGCCGGGCAGCCGCACCATGGACGGCCGCGAGCGGCTCCTGGTCCTCGACGAGGAGACCGGCGGGGTCCTCTGGACGCGGGAGTGGCCGGCCGCCTACCGCAACATCCACTTCAAGTTCGCGATCGGCCCGCGCGCGACGCCCACCGTGGACGGCGGCCGCGTGTACATCCTCGGGGCGGCGGGGACGCTGTCGTGCTTCGACGTCGCGACCGGCGATCTCGTCTGGCGCGTCGACACCGCCGCCGACTACGGCGTGACGGTCCCGGTGTTCGGCGTCTCGCAGTCGCCGCTGGTGGAGGGCGATCACCTCATCGCGCTGCTCGGCGGCGAGCCGGATGCGATGGTGGTGGCGTTCGACAAGGCGACCGGCGCCGAGGCGTGGCGCGCCATCGAGACGACCTCCGAGCCGGGCTACTCGTCGCCGATCGTGATAGACGCCGGCGGCGTGCGGCAGTTGATCGTGTGGCACGCGGCGGCGGTGACGTCGCTCGACCCGGCGACCGGCGCGGTCTGGTGGCAGCACGACTTCGTGGTCCCGAGCGGGCTGACCATCGGGACGCCGGTCCGCAGCGGGCGCTACCTGCTGGTGACCCAGGTGGAGAACGGCGGCCTGATGCTGGCCCTGAACTCGGACCGGCCGGCGGCGCGCCCGCTCTGGACGGGCGAGAACCCCAGCCGCACCGACCGGCCCCCGCAGGGGGCGACGCTGTCGACCCCGGTGGTCGCCGGCGACGCCCTGTACGGCCTCAGCAGCTACGGCGAGTTCCGCGGCCTCGACGCCGCGACGGGCGAGCGGCTCTGGTCGACCGACCGGCTGACGCCGCACGAGCGGTGGGCGAACTCGTATCTGGTGCGGAACGGCGACCGCTGGTTCGTCGTCAACGAGACCGGCGAGCTCGTCATCGCCCGCTTTACGCCGGCGGGGTACGAGGAGGTCGACCGGACGCTGCTGCTGACGCCGACCACCCGCACCCGCGGCGGCGCCTCCGGCCGCTGGGACGACCGGGCCGTCCTCTGGGCGCACCCCGCGTTCGCGAACCGCCACGTGGTGGCGCGGAACGACGCCGAGGTCGTGCGCCTGTCGCTCGCGGCCGAGGACTACGAATAGCCGAACCGCGCGGCGCGGCGCCCGTCCGTGGTGCTGCGCCGTCGGGGCCGGCACCCGCGGCGCCGCGGTCCGCAAGGCCTTCAAGGCCGCCCCCTGCGGCTGGCCGCAGGACGCCGTCGACACCGTGCTCATCGCCCTGCACCGCGTCGGCCATCTGCGCGCGACCCGGCACGGGCAGCCGGTGGCCGCGGGCGCGCTCGACTAGGCCGGCGTCAAGATCGCGGAGTCCGCCCCGAGAGGGTCCGGCTGACCACCGGCCAGCGGATCGCCTTGCGCGGGCTGTTCGGGAAGCTCGGCATCAACGCGAAGAGCGTCGCAAGCTGGACCTGCTGATCAACCTGCGTTTGCGAGAAGCGACGCAGGCCGAACGAACGCTGCGCGATATGATGCGGGAGGTCAGCCGGAACGCGCAACGGCGTGGCCTGACTCCCGAGGTCCTGCAGTCGATCCTGAACGAAGAATGAAGCATGATGGGCTCTCTTCGAACGCGCGTGGGTGGGTTGAGGCGCGATTGGCGGGGGGCTGCGGGGCGGGGTGGTATCCGCCGTTTGCGGGCTGCTCGGGCGGTTTGTGGGCCTGTGGAGCGGTCTGGAGCGGCTCTTGACGCGATTCCGGTCCCATTAGGCGCGGGTCGCCGCGCCATCGAGCCACCGGTCCCTCCAGCCAGCCATCTGAACACCGATGACCTCTACCTCGGGCTGCTACGGCGTGCTGGAGCATATGTACGAAGAAATTAGGGAGGCACGTCAAAGGGAGGATTTCTAAATCTAAACACCTACATAAGGGATAGCTATCCGCACTCTCGGGTCGCGTGAGAGGTCGGCGGAACATGGGATCGCGGTGGTAAGGGCCAATCGGCGGGAGAGTGGGTATGCGGTCGGCTGCAATCCACTGGAATCGGCGGTGTTCGAGCGGGAGCGCGGCGGGGAGCGGGGACCGAAGCGCGGATTGCCGATGCCGTCGTGGCGTGGAGGCGCGAGGGTCGGGACGTGGCACGGCGTGGAGCCATTATCGGTGGATGCGGGAGGCCGGCGAGGATAGAGGTGTGAGGGCGACTGAACACGGGGAACTGATGGAATGGCGTGACGTTCAGCGGCGCATCGCAGGCGGAGGGGAACACCGGCGACGAGCGCGACCGGTTCGTCCGGGTGACGTTCGAGCGGGACGGCGCGATGCCTGACGCGGCGGCGCTTGCGGGCGCTGTCACGCACCCGATGAGGGCGCACGGGCGAGCCGTGGGACGGGAGACACGCTGCGATGTCCATTCTTGACGCGTCGTTGCGAAAGACCTGGGACGCGCTGCGGGCGAAGAAGCAGGTGCAGGACGACTTCCTCGACGAGGTTCGGCTGAAGGGCCTGCGGGGAATCCGCAACCTGCGGGTGGCGTTCGACTACCCGGTGTCGGTGATCGCCGGACCGAACGGGTGCGGCAAGTCCACGGTGCTGTTCGCCTGCGCGGCGGCGTATGCGCCGGCCGGCCGAAGCGGCCGCACTTACACGCCGGCGGCGCTGTTCCCCGGCTTCTCCGGCGGGGAGGGCGGGTTCGTCGATGAGGCGGGCGGGACGGGACTGGAGTTCTACTATCTCGCCGCCGGCGTCCGCTACTCGATGGTGTGGAAGAAGGGCCGGTCGTGGAGCCGGGGCTTCATGGGCCGGAAGGGCATGCGGCAGCCCGAGAGGGCGCTGTACCTCCGAACGCTCGCGAACCTCACGAATCCGTCCGAGGTGCGCGGCATTCTGCAGCTCGGTCGCGGGACGTTCGAAGCGGAGGAGATCACCCCCGATCTGCTGCTGTTCGCCCGCCGCATCCTGCCGCAGAAGTACCGCGGCGTCTTGTTGATTCGCGGGCGCAGCCGCGATCTCCTGTTCGCGGGGCTGGAGCATCGCCACGCCGTCCGCTACTCCGAGTTCCACATGTCCGCCGGCGAACGCGCCATCCTGCGGATGTCCAAGGACATCTCCGGGCTGCGCCGCGCGCTGATCCTCATCGACGAGGTCGAGGCGGGGCTGCATCCGTGGACGCAGCAGCAACTCATGCTCGAGCTGCAGCGTATCGCGTTGCGCAACGACCTCCAGGTGGTGGTGACGACGCACAGCCCGGTGGTGCTCGACAGCGTGCCGCCCGAGGGGCGGATCTTCCTCGAGCGGAATGCGGCGACGCTCGACGTGACGCGCACGCCGGCTTGGCGCGACATCTTCCAGAAGGCGCTCTACGGCCAGTCGACCGACCGGCTGTCCATCCTCTGCGAGGACGAGGTGGCGGAAGGCGTGATCCTGGGCGTGCTCGACGTGCTGAACTACCGGAACGGCACCCGCCACGACGACTTCGTCGTCGGCCGGGATACCGGGAGCGACGAGTTCAGGGGCCACATCCACGCATTCGGCAAGTTCGGGAAGCTCGCCGGCTTCGTCTTCGTGCTCGACGGCGACGCGGCGGACCGGGCGCCCGCCCTGATCGAGGCGGCGAGTCAGTACGGCCACAAGCTCGAACCCCTGTTTCTGCCGGGCCGCAGCGCGCCGGAAGCGTGGATATGGAACGCCGTGCGGGACCGGCCGGACGAGTACGCGCGCGAGTACGGACTGTCGGCGCCGGATCTGCGCGCACGTCTCGCGTCCATCGAACAGACGTTCGCCGGCGACGCGACGACCCGTCGGCAGGACGTGCCGAAGGCGATGGTGAGAGCCTTGTCCGACGAGTTGACGCGGGCGGTTCCGGAGATCGCTCGGATTGCCGGCAGGCTGGAGACCGAGGCGGCCCGCGGGGAGATGGCCGCGTTCAGCGTCGGGCTCACGGAACAGATCGACGCGTGGCGGCAGGCGGGGGCCCGCTGATGGCCGACACGGTTCTCGACCGCCTCGTCGCCGGTCCGCGGCGGAGCCGGAGCGCGGGTGTCGGGCCGGCCGCGGAGCTTGGCCGCGGCGGAAGCGACCCGACGGCGCGACCTGCGGTGACGAAGACCTGACACGTAGCATCTGCCGATTTCAAGGAGAACGTCCAGCCTCGCATCGGTCCCGGTTCCGCCATCATCGTCGGACATGAGGTACAAATAATGACCATGACTCTGCAGAGCGCCGTCGTGCGGTGGTTGTCTGGATCCTGCGTCGCGCTGTCGCTCGCGGTCGGCGCGTTGGCGCCGTGCCCCGCCGAAGCGCAGGAGGTTCCCCGGTACGAGCTCGATCCGCTGTGGCCGAAGCTGCCGTTCGGCGACCGGTGGCTCACCGGCGGCCTCGGCGGGATGTGCGCGGGCGGCGATCGGATCGTCATCCTGAACCGGCAGAACGTCGTGCCCGAGGACCTCGACGGGGCGCGCCCCGCGCCGCCGGTCATCGAGCTCGACGCCGCGGGCGGGGTGGTGCGGGGCTGGGGCGAGCCGGCCCTGATCGGCGACCGGCTGCACGACTGCCACGTCGGGGCGGACGGCAGCATCTGGCTCGTCGCGGCGGGGACCGGCGTGGTGCAGAAGTACAGCGGCGACGGCGAGCTGCTGCTGCAGATCGGGGAGACGGGGCAGTACGACTCGTCGGACGGCACGCGCCGGGGCCGGCCTCTGAACTCCGACCGCGCGCAGTTCTTCCTGCCCGCGAGCCTCGATGTTGACGAGGAGACCGGCGACGTTTACGTGGCCGACGGGGAGACCCCCGCCGGGAACCACCGCATCGCCGTGCTCGACCGCGACGGGAACTTCCTCCGCCAGTGGCCGCTGCACCGGACCGAAGCCGAGGTCGACGTCATCCCGCTCCCGCACTGCCTGCGCGTATCGAACGACGGCCTCGTCTACGTCTGCGACCGGCGGGCGGACCGGATCCAGGTGTTCGACCGGATGGGCGGGTTCGTCCGCAACATCGACGTGCCGTTCGACCCCGTCACCCCGCGCGACGCCACCCGCACCGGCACGCGGGGGACGGCGGTGGTGCTGGCGTTCTCTCCCGACCCCGAGCAGCGCCTGCTGTTCGTCGTCGACCAGAACAGCGTCATGGTCGCGGTGCTCGACCGGCGGACCGGACAGGTGCTGACCCGCTTCGGCGGCGGCCCGGGGCGCTACCGCGGCCAGTTCACCCTGCCGCACGGCATCGGCGTCGACGCGGCCGGCAACGTCTACGTGGCCGAGCAGGAGGGCCGCCGCATCCAGAAGTTCATGCCCGTGGCGCCGTGATGCGCCCTGTCCAGCATGCCGGCGCCGCGCAACAGGCGCCCCGCATCCAGAAAGTTCATGCCCGTGGCGCGCCTTGATGCGGGGGTGGCGTCGGTCCGCGGTACGCCCGGGGGTACCGGGCTCGCGGGACGGACCCGTGGCCGCGGTAGCATCATCGACATCAATGGCGACGATCCGTATGATGCGACGATGCGAACCACCTTGACGATCGACGACGACATCGCCGTCCGGATCGACGAGCGGCGGCGGCGCGACGGACAGTCGCTGAAGCAGGTCATCAACGCGCTGCTCCGCGAGGGGCTGCGAAGCGACTACCGGACGTCGAGGGCGAAGCGGTACCGCACGAAGACGCACGAGCTTCGCCTGCGGTCCGGTTTCGACGCGGCCGGGCTCAACCAATTGGTCGACGAGGTCGAGACCGAGACCTATCGGGAGCGCGAGGCCCGACGACGCGCATGATGGGCCCGCGGTGGAAGAACCCGCTCAAGCCGGAACCGAAGCCGAAGTAGGAGAAGTGGGGGGAACAGAACCCGTGCCGATTCACGCTCTCGTGTCGCCGGCGCGCCCCAGGATGACTTGGCCCTGTCCATGGCCGGGCCTCGTGGCGGCGGGGGTCGTGCTCCTCGCCGCGGCGGGGGTCACGGCCCAGACCGGCGGCGGCGCGTCGAGCGCATGGCCGTATTTCGGGGGGACCCGCGCCTTCACCCGTTACGCGCCGCTCGACCAGATCGACCGGACCAACGTGGCGCGCCTGCGGGTGGCGTGGCGGCGGCCGGGCGTCGACGCGTCGTTCACGCGGCCGTTCCCCGAGCTGGAGCCGTCCGGCTATCTGCGCGCCACCCCCATCCTGGTGGACGGCGTGCTGTATGCGTCGAACGCGGTGGGGCTGGTCGAGGCGTTCGATCCGGGCACCGGCGGGACCCTCTGGCTGCAACCGCCGCCGCTGCCGACCCTGGAGGGGGTCGCGGGGCGCGGCGCCCACGGCGTGGCGTTCTGGTCCGACGGTACGGACCGGCGCATCTTCGCGTTCCGCAACCGGTTCCTGTACGCCCTCGACCCCGCGACCGGCGAGCCGATCGCAGGGTTCGGCGAGGGCGGCCGCGTCGACCTGACCCCGCCCGGGGCCGGCCGCGCCCACGGCGGGGCGAGTCCGATCGTGGTCGGCGACGTCGTCGTGGCGGCGGGCACGGTGGACGGCGCCGGCGACAGCGGCGCGCGCTGGCGGGACAGCGCCCCGGAGAACGTGCGGGGCTACGACGCCCGGACCGGCGCGCTGCGGTGGACCTTCCACGTGGTGCCGCGTCCGGGCGAGGTCGGCGCCGACACCTGGGGCGGCGGCTCCCTCGGGGCGTCCGGCGACCTCGGGTCGTGGTGCTGCCTCAGCGCCGACCCCGAGCTGGGCTACGTCTACGTGCCCCTCACCGCGCCGACCGCCGCCTACTACGGCGGCCACCGGCCCGGCGACAACCTCTTCTCCAACAGTCTGGTCGCGCTCGACGCGGCCACCGGCGAGCGCGTCTGGCACTTCCAGATGGTGCATCACGACCTGTGGGAGTACGACACCGTCGGGCCCCCCACGCTGGGGGAGATCACGGTGGACGGCCGGCGCATCCGCGCCGTCATGCAGCCGAGCAAGACGGGCTTCCTGTACGTCTTCGACCGGGTCACCGGCGAGCCGGTGTGGCCGATCGAAGAGCGTCCGGTGCCGCCGTCGACGGTGCCGGGCGAGCGGGCGTCGCCGACCCAGCCGTTCCCGACCCGCCCGCCGCCGTTCGCGCACCAGGGCGTCGGCGAGGACGATCTGATCGACTTCACGCCGGCGCTCGAAGAGCAGGCCCGCGAGATCGCCGGCCGCTTCGTCCTCGGTCCCCTCTTCACCCCGCCCACCGTCATCGGCGACGGGCCGGACGGCGCCGACGGCACCCTCGCCCTCCCCGGCTCCTGGGGATCGGGCAACTGGAACACCGGCGCCTTCGATCCCGAGACCGGCCTCTACTACGCCTTCTCGCACGTCGTGCCGCGCGTCTACCGGCTCGCCGACGCCTCCGGCCGGGAGAACGCGGAGATGGCCTACTACAGCCCGAACCGCGACGCGCCGTACCCCGACGGGATCCCCCTCGTGAAGCCGCCGTGGGGCCGCATCACCGCCATCGACCTCAACCGCGGCGAGCTCGCCTGGCGGGTCGCCAACGGCCGCGGGCTGCGCGACCACCCGGCCCTGCGCGGGCTCGACCTGCCGCGGCTGGGCATCGCCAGCCGCCCGGTGGCGCTGGTCACCGCGGCGCTGCTCTTCATCGGCGACGGCGGCAACGTCTTCGGCGGCATCCAGGACAACATGTGGGGGGCCGGCTTCCGCGCCTACGACAAGGCGACGGGCGCGGTGGTCGGGGAGACGGAGCTGCCGGCGGGGACCACCGGCGGGCCGATGACCTACCTGCACGAGGGGCGGCAGTACGTCGTCGTCCCCGTCGGCGGGCGCGATCGGCCGCCCGAGTGGGTGGCGCTGGCCCTGCCTTGAGCCTCGTCTTGACGGACGAGGAGGGGTCGTGTCGACGCCGGTGGCCGTCGTCGAGCATCCTCTTGCAGGTCGTCGTCGATGCGCAACGGTCTCAGAATCCGGCCCACCGAGACCAGGTTGACGTCGGCCGGGGAGGTGGCACGAGCGATTCGGCGCTCGCGGAACCGAAGCGCCCCACAGCTCGCAACTGGGCCGTTTCGCCTTTGTACGGACGGCGTTTTAACCCTCCACGCTACCGCGGGAAGAGGTGTCGGTGGGCCCCTGGCGGCAAGGTCAAGCCGGGAACCGCGGGTTTTTTCCGCCGAGTTCCTCCTGTTCCTACTGTATCCTGCAGTCATGCCGAGCCGTGATGCGCAATGGGTGATCGGTGTCCTCGTGGCCGCGGTCGTGGCCGTGAGCGTGCAGATCGGCGGCCTTCGGAATGAGTTCCGGGCCGAGATCGGCGGTCTCCGGGGAGAAATCGGGGAGCTGCGGACCGACCTGCGCCGGCTCGACGACCGTCTGCGGGCCGTCGAGGTTGCGTTGGGGAAGGTCGACCAACGCCTAGCCACGCTCGAACGGCTTCACCTGCCCACGTCGGCCGACTAGCTGGGCGTCGATCCAGCCTCGGGACGCCGCGCGGTTCCTGCAGGAAATGCAGAGCATCGTGATGCCCCGTTGGTAGATGTACCACCCGAACATCGCCCAGATCCACCGCATCGAGGACACCGACGGCGCCCCGCGCGCTGGTCCTGGAGCTGGTGGAGGGGCCGACCCTCGCCGATCGTCGCGATTCTGGTTCTCGTGGGCGTGATCGTCCGGGGTTGGAATCGTCGGTCGCAGACCGACAAACGAAGGTGAGGAGGGGATGAAGCACGAGATCGACCGACAAGGCAAGGGTGAGAAGCCCATTCTCGTCGAGGGGAAGAGCCATCGAGGCTCGCGTGTGGTGGAGCTGCGTCGCGGGAAGCTACATCCAGGAGGGGGCACGCGCTTCTTGACCCTTACGCCGCATCACGCGCGGCTTGTAGCCTACGCGTTGCTCTCGGAGGCCTCGCAGGCTGAGCACGACACGGAGCAGGCAGAGCCTCAGCCCCCGTCGAAGGGGGGAAAGCTGTACGCCCTCGAGTGCACTGATGGGAAGGGCTGGCTCCGACGCCGCCCGCCCGCGAAGCGCGGCGACACAGCCACCTGGAGGGTCGTCGATGAGTCGAAGCGCGCTTCCACGTATACGCAGGGCTGGGTGGAGGAGAAGAGGGCTGAGGCCGCGAAATCGCTGCCCGACGTGCCCGTGAAGGTGGCGGTGGTTCCAGACTAGCGTGGTCGCTCGCGGCGCACAGGTCGCCGTGGCGGGGGGGCATTGATGGCGGAGGGCATCCGGCGCTGCATCACTGGGGCGCTGTCTCCATCCTCGATCTCATCGATGCGCAGAACGCGGCGCTGGTGGCGGAGCAGGGGCGCCGCGACCGCGGTCTACGACCTCGGTAGATGTCAACCTCGACGTAAAGGCGCTATGATCCAGTCGGGCAACGCGACGGCGTCCGACTCGGAACACGGCGCGTGGTGGAATGACGGGAGGTAGCGATGACTTCCGCCGGCGTACGTCCTCGAAGGTTCTTCCGGGCGGGGTTGGCCGGCGCCGGGCTTGCCGCCGCTGTTCCGGCCCTGGTGCTGGTCCTGGCCGGTGCCCTGCCGGCCGCCTCCGCCGAGACCCGCGGCTACGTGATCTCCATGGTCCACACCGCGACCTGGGGGGACACCGACACCTGCCCGCAGGGAGACAACGGCGGGCTCGCCGATCTCAAGATGCGGCGCCTCGTCCGCCGGGGCTTCAGCGAAGAGGAGGCCCGGGCCGTCCTCGCCGCCGGCGGCGTGGACGGGGACGGCAACCGGGTGCCGATCACGGCGCTTCCGCGCCTGAACGGCCGGGAGGTCAACCCCGGTAACGTGCCCGTTCTCGTCTCGGACCCGGAGATCCGTACCGCGCAGGGCCGGTTCGCCTTCGGCTTCAATCTGAACGGCCGGGTGGAGCCCGATTCGTTCGAGAATCCCGCCAGCGGCGAGCGCGGCGTCGACAACCGGATGTGGCGCGCCCTGGGCTGCTTCGAGGTCTATCAGGTCCGGCGGCCGGTGCGGCCGTACAACGAGGACATCGCCTGGGACACCGCGCTGGACGCGATGCCGGCGTGGCTGATGTCGGTGTCGGGCTCCGACCTCGCCCGCGGCGGCGGGGTCACCGTCACCTTCGACCGGGCCCTGAACGTCGCCATGCGCGACGCCCGCGGCGGGGTGCTGTCCGGGGCCACCTACGTCGTCGATCCCGACCCGCGATCGCACAGCGTGTTCGCGGGGCGCATCGAGGACGGGGTTCTCACCATCGAGCCCGGCGGCTTCTCGATGCAGGGCGAGTCGCAGTTCTACGCGATCCTGCGGTTCACCGGGACCCGGCTGCGCCTGGAGATGGCGGACGACGGCAGCGCGTCGGGCATCATCGGCGGCTATCAGCCCTGGCGCGACTACTTCCACTATCTGGCCATCCGCGGCGAGGAGAACGCCCAGGTCGACCTGCCCGGCGTGTACTACGCCATGAAACGCCTGGCCGACGGCGCGCCCGACCCCGAGACGGGAGAGAACACGGCGATCTCCGCCGCCTACTGGCTGGAGGCGGTGCCCGCGTTCCATGCCACCCCCGCCGGTGAGATCGTGGCCGAGGCGGTGGGCCCCGGCCCCGAGCTGAGCGGCCCCGCGGTGCGCGAGAACGTGACCCTGGATCCGAATTGAGGACATGGACGGGAGGTTTCACATGCGGCGGTTCCCGCGCCTGCCGGCCCTGCTGGCGGGTCTGGTCGTGGGCGTGTCGGCGGTGTCGAGCGCGGCGGAGGAGTTGACCTTCGTGCGCCTCACGCCGGCCCAGCATCAGCGCGCCATCCACGACGTCTTCGGTCCGGGCATCCGGGTCGACGGCAGCGCCGAGGCGCTCGGCGTCCGCGACCGGGGGCTGCTGGCTCTCGGGGCCCGGCGAAGCACGTTGAGCGCGGCGGAGCTGGAGCGCTACGAGGCGCTCGCCCAGCAGGTCGCCGCGCAGGTCACCGAGCCGGCGCGCCGGGCCACCCTCATCGCGTGCCGGCCCGCGGCGGACGACGCGCCCGACGACGTGTGCGCCGCGCGGTTCGTCGCGCGCGCGGGCCGGTTCCTGTTCCGCCGGCCCCTGACCGGCGGCGAGACCGACCTGTACGTGGCGGTGGCGCGCACCGCCGCCGACACCCTCGACGACTATTACGCCGGGCTGCGCGCGGCCCTCGCGGGGATGCTCGTCGCGCCCGAATTCCTGTTCCGCGTCGAGCGCAGCGAGCCGGATCCCGGGGACCCCGGACGGCTGCGCCTCGACGCCTGGTCGCGCGCGTCGCGCCTCAGCTTCTTCCTCTGGGACAGCGCCCCCGACCACCTGCTCCTCGACGCCGCCGAGTCCGGCGGGCTTCTCTCCCCGGAGGGGCTCGACCGGCAGGTCGAGCGGCTGTTGGCGTCGCCGCGGGCCGAGCGCGGGTTGCGCGCGTTCTTCTCGGACCTGCTCGAGCTCGACCGCTTCGCGACGCTGTCCATCGACTCGAGCCTCTTCCCCCGGTTCACGAAGAACGTCGAGGACGACGCGCGCGAGCAGACCCTGCGCACCATCGCCGACCATCTGCTGAACCGGAACCGCGACTACCGCGACCTGTTCGTCACCCGCGACACGTTCCTGACGCCGCCTCTCGCCGCCATCTACGGGGTGCCGCTGCCGCGCTCGCAGGAGCTGGGCGGCGCCGTGCCGTGGGTGCCGTACCGGTTCCCCGAGGGCGGCAGCCACGTGGGGCTGCTCGGGCAGGTGAGCTTCCTGGCCCTGCACTCGCATCCCGGGCGGTCGTCCCCCACGCTGCGGGGACAGGCGGTCCAGCAGATCTTCCTGTGCCGGACGGTGCCGCCTCCGCCCCCGGACGTCGACTTCAGCCTGCTGCAGGACACCTACAACCCCGACTTCCGGACGACGCGCGACCGCCTCGCCGAGCACCGGCGGAACCCGGCGTGCGCGAGCTGTCACAACCTGACGGATCCCATCGGGCTGACCCTCGAGGTGTTCGACGCGGCCGGGGGCTATAGGACCACCGAGAACGGCGCGCCGATCGACGCGGGCGGCGCGCTGAACGGCAGGACCTACGCGGGTCCGGCGGGGCTGGCGGAGGCGCTGCGGGACGAGCCGCGGGCGGCGTCCTGCTTCATCGAGCGGACGTTTTCCTACGGCGCGGCGCGACCGCCGACGGACGGCGAGCGGGCTTGGCTCGCCGACGTGCAGGCGGAGCTCGTCGAGCGCGGCGTGAAGTGGCGCGACCTCGTGCGCCGCATCGCGCGGCATCCGGACTTCTACACCGTCGTGCCCGGCGCGTCCTGACGGCGGGCTCCCGGCTTGCGAATCGGAGAGAGGAAACCGACATGAGCGCAACACGCGGGATCGGCCGCCGCACGGTGCTGCGGGGCATGCTGAAGGGCGGCGCCGCCGTCACCGTCGGGCTGCCGGTGCTCGAGTGCCTCCTGAACACGAACGGGACCGCCTACGCCGCCGGAATCGGCGGCGCCGCGGCCGGCGCCCCGCTGCCGCCCTGCTTCGGCACGTGGTTCTGGGGGCTCGGGCTGATCCCCAACCACTGGGAGCCGGCGGCCGCGGGCCCCGGCTACGAGCTGCCCGAGCACCTCGCGGGCCTGCGTCCCATCCAGTCGAAGATCAACCTGTTCAGCGGCATGCAGGTGTTCCTGGACGGCAAGGTCAACCAGAACCACTACTCGGGGGCCCAGGGCCAGGCCACCGGCAGGGTGTCGCGCAACGGCGGCGACTACTCGACGAGCATCGACACCCTCATCGGCGACCACATCGGCCGGGGCACGCGGTTCCGCTCGCTCGAGGTGACCTGCGACGGCGACAGCAGCGCGAGCTGGAGCGCGCGCGGGTCGAGCGGCCTGAACCCGTCCGAGACGTCGCCCCTCGCCCTCTACGCGCGCATCTTCGGCGACGGCTTCCGCGACCCCAACCTCGCCGACTTCCAGGCCGACCCCGCGGTGATGGTCCGCCACAGCGTGCTCTCCGCCGTGTCCGAGCAGCGCCGGAAGCTGATGACGGCGGTGTCCGCGTCGGACCGGGCGCGGCTCGACGAGTACTTCTCGTCGGTGCGCGACCTCGAGCAGAAGCTGGCGTTCGAGCTCGACCGGCCGGCGCCGCTGCCCGCGTGCACGGTGCCGGAAGCGGGGACGGAAGAGATCGGGGCGCTCGTCGAGCAGGTCGAGCGCACCCACCGGCAGTATGCGCGGCTTCTCGCCCATGCGCTGGCGTGCGGCCAGACGCGCATCTTCAACCTGACGATGGGCTCGGCCTTCTCGCGGCTGCGCCGGCCCGGCGAGGTGAACGCCTACCATTCGCTGACCCACGAGGAGCCGATCGATCGGGAGCTGGGGTATCAGCCGACCTGCAAGTGGCTGGCCGAGCGGATGATGGACTTCTTCCGGGAGTTCGTCGAGACGCTGGACGGGATTCGGGAAGGCGGGGGCACGCTGCTCGACCGCACCGTCGTGTTCGCGTTCACGGACCACGGCGAGGCCCGCATGCACTCGATGAAGCGCTATCCGATTCTCACCGCCGGCAGCGGCGGCGGCCGGATGAAGACGGGCCTGCACGTCGCGTCGGAGGGCGACGCGGCCACCCGCGTCGGGTTCACCATCCAGCAGGCGCTGGGGGTGGTGGGCGGCCGGTGGGGCGCCGAGTCGAACGAGGTGTCGCGGCCGTTCGGCGAGGTGCTGACCTGACGCCGCGCCGGCGTCGGCGACGGTGGTTGCCGCCGCCGGGCCTCGTCCCGCGGTGGCGGTGGTCGTTGCCGCCTTGCGGTCGGAAGGGGCGGTTCGGGGCCGTGTATTGAGGGGCTCGTGGCGGGTGTTCAGCGACACGGGGCGGTTCGATGTCGTGTTCGAGGGGCTCGTGGCGCAATCCGCGTTGCCCGAGACCGGCGGGGCGCAGGAAGTTCGGCGACGCGGGGCGGTTCGATGCCGTGTTCGAAGGGCTCGTGGCGCAACTCCGCGGTGCCGGAGACCGGTTAGGGGCGGGTGTTCAGCGACGCGGGGCGATTCGAGGCCGCGCTCGAGGGGTTCGTGGCGCAGCCCCGCGTTGCCGGAGACCGGCGGGGGGCGGGATGATGTTCGGCGGTCGAATGCAGCGGGCCCTTTCGCCCACGGGCGTCTGGGCTGGAGAGTCGCCATGATGCGTTTGCGATGGGATGGGCCGGCGGTTCGGTGCGCGGTGGTTGCCGCGGCGTTCGCGGCGGGCGGGCCGTACCCGGCTCTGGCGGAGGAGAAGGCGGTGCCGCCGGCCGTGCCTCCCGGGGTGACCCTCGTCGAGGTCGTGCGCGAGCTGCAGGCGTCGGCCGCCCAGTTGCTCTGGACGCGGCTCGGCGATGAAGAGGGCCGGACGCTCCTCTTCGCGGAGGACGGTCACACCGGCGGCGCGGGCTGCGTGGACGGCTGCGCCGCCGAGTTCCCGCCGCTGCCCGCGCCCGCCGGCGCCGAGCCGTTCGCCGACTGGTCGCCGCTGCGCCGAGGGGACGGACGGCTGCAGTGGGCCTACCAGTCGCGCCCGCTGCACACGTGGTCGCGGGAGGAGGAGCCGGGCGAGGTCGCCACCAACGTCGGCCTCGCCGAGACCGCGAACCTGAAGCTCGCCGAGCGGCCGGAGGCGGCGGGGGCGTTGATGCCGCCGCCGGGGTGGCGGGTCGCCCGCTTCGAGCCGGCCCGGTCCATCACGATGCCGGACGGCATCGACGCGGGGTTGGTGTCGTCGGCGCAGGCCGTCGTCCTGACCGACTTCGCCGGGTTCACGCTGTACGCGTTCGACGGCGACGCCGCGTTCGACGGCCAGACGTGCTCCGATACCGGGTGCGGGATGCGCTGGCTGCCGGTGCCGGCCCCCGCCCTCGCCCTCGACGTGGGCGGCTTCCGGGTCGTGAGCCGCGTGGACGGATCCCGGCAGTGGGCCTGGCGGGGACGGCCCCTCTATCGATACCGCGGGGACCTGCTGCCCGGCGACGCGCACGGCCGGGCCGCCGATGCGCGCTGGCGCCTGGCCGCGCTGTCGGAGAGCTTCCGGCCGCCGCGGGTGGCGGTGACCGCCCTCGAGGGCTACGGCGACGCCCTGTCGCTCGACGGCATCACCCTGTACTCCGGCTCCGCGTTCCAGAAGTACTGGGGCGGGCGCAACCTGCGCGGCAGCTTCAAGAACGCCTACCGCCGGGGGAAGCGGCTGGGCGGCGACGCGTGCGCGGACGAGGAGTGCCTGCGGCGGTGGCGCCCGTTCCGCGTGTCCGGCGAGGCCCGGTCGACCGGCTTCTGGGAGGTCGTCGCGCGCCGCGACGGCACGCGGCAGTGGGCCTACAAGGGGTACGCGCTCTATACCTACGCCGATGACGAGGCGCCCGGGCAGAACCGGGGGCAGGCCACCTACACGTTCGCGAAGCTGGAAGGCGGCCCCGACGACCTCGAACGCGCGGCGTGGCTGGCCGAGCTCGGCGAAACCTACGGCGGCGCGGGCGTGTACTGGAACGTCGCCAAGCCCTGAGCGAACCGCCGGCGGTTCCCGCGCGTATACCTCCACAGCGACCCGGAAACGTCCGCCCAACGCCCCGGGGCTTCTCCGGCGACGCGACGCGCTACGGGCGCAGCCGACCGACCCGTATCAACCGTCTGGAGAGCAGCGATGGCGAACCTCAACACCCGCCGATGGTCGACCCCTCTCACGATGGGCGCGGGTATCTTCGTGGCGGCTACCGGCCTACTCATGTTCTTCGTCGCGGAGCGGCCCTTCAAGTTCGCGCACGAACTGATGGGCATCGGGTTCTCCGCCGCCGTCGTTCTTCACGTGCTGACCCACCGGCGGTCGTTCAGCAACTACTTCTCCCAACGCGGCGCCGTCCGCGTGCTCGCGCTCGCCTGGACGCTCGGTATCGGCATGGTCGCGGCGTCCGCGGTCCTGAACACGGGAGAAGCCGAGGCGCTGATGGTCGAGAGGATCGACGGCGCGTCCATCGCCGTGCTCGCCCCGGTCGTGGGCATGGACGTGAGCGCCCTCGTCGACAAACTCGGCGGGGACGGCTTCGCCGTCGACGATCCGGAGATGTCCATCCGGCAACTGGCCGACCGGCACGGCGCCGAGACCGACGACGTTCTGCTCTCGGTGTTTCGGTAGGCGTCTGCGCTGCCGAACGGCGTGGACTCCGGGAGCGTCGGTCGGGCGGCAATCGGCGCCGCAGGCCGATTGCCGGGCCGGCGTGCGTTACATTGACGCGCCTTTCCCGATACGGTTGCGGCCGGGCCGGCGCGGGTCGAGGCTACGGCGGGAACGCCTCGAGGAAGTGGACCTCCCCGTCGATCGCGCCGGCCTCGACGCCCACCGCGGCCGATTCCGGCGACGCCATGTACGCCTCCGCTTTCTCCCGGTCTTCGACGTCCAGCAGGAAGAAGACCTGATCCGGCGCGTCCACCGAGCGCCACACGTGCAGGACGGTCAGACCCGCCGCCGCGCCCGCGGCCGCCTGGGCGTCGAAGACGCGCTTCCACCTGTCGGTGTCCTTCACGCGATTGCGAACCAGCAGTACCATCGTGATTCTCCCAAGTTGAGGATCGTCTTGCCGCCGGGAAGCCCAGGCCGTGAAGCGGGGAACGCCTGCGGCCGGCGCCTCGAGCCTTACTCGCCGGTCGGCGGCGCCGGCATCTCGAAGGCGTGCCCCGGCTGTCTCACGGTGAGGACGGGGCAGGGCGCCTTGCGCACCACCTTCTCGGCCACGCTGCCGAGCAGCAGGTGCCGGACCGGGCCGCGCCCGTGCGTGCCCATGACGATCAGATCGATCGCGTTGTCCGTGGCGTAGCGGACGATCTCGACGAACGCGTGGCCGATGCGGAGCGCCCGCACCGTCTCGACGCCGCCCAGCGAGACCCGCTCGAGGTGCCGCTCGGCGTCGGCCTGCCACTTTTCGAGCAGATCGGAGACGATCGGCGCCGCCGCCCCGACCGCCCAGTCCTGCGGCGACGGGTCGGGCACCACGTACAGCACGTGCACCTGGGCCCCGAAGCGTTCGGCCATCTCGCGGGCGTAGCCCAGCGCGTGGCGGGCGGTGTCGCTGAAGTCGGTCGGCAGCAGGATTCGCTGGAGGGTCATGGGAAGTCTCCATCCCGGGCGGCATGCGCCGCCGCACGGCGCGGGCTCCAGGGATTCTGCCGCGCGCAGGGTTTAAGCCGCAAGGGGGCGGTCCAAGGGGCCCAGGAGCATCCCACGCTGACTGCGCGTGACGGCCCGCCCCGATTCGAGGGGTCGCCACCGTCTTGCCGACCGGCCGGCGCCGCGTGAGCCCCACGATTCCGACCGTCCGGAGCCCCAGGACCCGCCACGATTCCGCCTGCGCACGGCGGTGGCGGAGCGTGGGATGGTCCTGCCAAGGGGGCGGTGTCGTAGTGCGCCACGGCGAACGAGTGCACCCCGGTGAAGGGCGCCGCCGAAGGTGATCGACGGCGGGGGCACGAGACTGGTGGCGCCCCCCGCCGTCGATTCAGCGCCAGACTCGGCGCACCGCGCCCCGAACTCTCGGGGCGGTCACCGCGACGGGTTGACCAGTTCGGTCAGCAGCGCCGCCACGCGCTCTCTCGCCGTGGCCAGACGTTCCTGGAGCTGGTCGAAGACGAAGCGGTGGCCGGCCCGCCGCGCCTCGATCAAGGGAACCTCGGTCTGCAGATACGCCTCTTCCAGTCCGTCCCGGCGATCCCCGTCGCGGACCCGGTCGATCAGGTGCCTGGCCGCGTCGAGCGACTCCCGCACCTCGCCGATGCCCTCGAGGAGGAGCCGCGCGTCGGCGGCGCGTCCCGGACGGGGCTCGATGCCGCCGGGGCCGTGGCATTCCGAGCACTGCCGTTCGAGCCCCTCCGGCGACAGCAGCCGTCCGTTCACGCTGCCGTGACAGGTCGAGCAGGTCGGGACGCGGCGGTCGCCCTGGATCAGCAGCTCATGGTGCCGGCTCGCCTGGAAGTTGACGTAGGGGCCGATGTGGCAGGCGCCGCACGTCGACGGCAGCCGGGTGCGATGGACGGGGCTCGAAGGATTCTGGCTGCCCAGCACGCCCCGATGCGCCTGCAACGACTCGAACGTGCCGGGGTTGCCGCCGTGACAGCGGTCGCACCCGACGCCGCCGCGGCGGTGCGGCGACATGCTCCACTCGTGCAGGTGGTTCTGGGCCGGCTCGGTGTAGGGGTTGGCGAAGTGACAGTCGGCGCACCGGCTCTGGTTGAGCTGGGCGCGCGCCGCCGGCGTTCCGACCGCTCCGAGGACGATCGCCGCGGCCGTAATCGACAGCAGGCGCAACCGGGTGGTTGAAGCCATTTCTCTTTCCTCTTGCAGAGGTCCGGCGCGCATGGAGGCCTCCCCATCACAGCGCGTCACGTGGCGGCACGATACCACGATTTCGGAATCAGCGGAGGACGCGCGCAGCGCGTTGACATGCCGTCCGGCCCCAGCTGCGCGGCCCCGAACGGGGAGCGCAACGCGGAGGCATCAAACGGCGGGCTCCCTTCATTGCCGCCCGTCGCGCCTAAGGGTCTGCGCCGCAGAACGGTTTGGGTCCGATCCGACACAATATTTGGCGGTCAATCGCCGGCGCTTGGGCAACATATGGTGGTCATAATTTCCTGCGGCGCAGACTCCCAGCCCGGAAATCGTCGCCGTAGGAGTTTCGCGCCAGCGAAACTCCTACGGCGACCGCAAGGTCGCGCTGCGGCCTCCGATTGCCGCCCAACCAACCCTCCAGGAATCCGCGCCGTTCTACGGCGCAGACTCCTGGTTGCCGTCGCGCCGCTCACGAACAGCAGGTCTTGGATGCGTCCCCGGCCGCGGCGTCGGACACTTGGCGGCCCGCGACCGTCTTCCGGAGTTGGCCGGCGTCGCCCGACTTGACGTACCACTCCCAGCGCGCCCCGTCGGGGTCGGCCAGCCAGGTCTCCGTCTTCTCGGCGAAGCAGCAGACGGTTTCCTCGACGCCGGTCGTCTCGAGCCCGTCCGCGCGCAGGCGCCGCTCGGCCGACGCGACCTCCTCGGCCGTCTCCACCTCGACCCCCAGATGGTTGAGGGTCGCGCCCTCCGGACCCTCGAAGAGGACCAGCTTCAACGGCGGATCGGCGATCGCGAAGTTCGCGTAGCCGGGCTTCACCTTCGCGGGGGTGGCGCCGAACAGGCGGGAATAGAAGGCTATCGCCTTGTCGAGATCGGTCACGTTGATCGCAAGCTGCACTCGGGACATGGTGTGCTCCTTTCAGGCGCGGTTCGGGGCGCGCAGGTTCGCCGGCCCGTCGGCGGGCGGGGCGGCGGCCTCCGGGGGGCCGGCGGCTAGCCCGGAGAGCGTCGCCTGCGGCTCCGCTCACCGCCCAACCAACCCTCCAGGAATCCGCGCCGTTCTACGGCGCGAACGGCGCGGTAGACTACTCACGGCTTCCCGGGCAAGGGAACGGAGCGCCCAAAAAATCCTCTGCCGTAATCGGGTCAGGCGCGCCCGCGGGAAGCCTTTCATCCCTCCTTACCGCGGTAGAACTCCTACCTGCGGGACGCCGCCTCGCTGCCCGTGATGATCGCGTCGCGCAACTGCGCGGAGACGTCGGCGACGTGGCCCGGCGAATGGGGCAGCAGGATGGTGTTGGCCTTCGACGACTGGCCGATGTCCTTGAGCATGTCGAAGTACTGGGTCATCAGGATCAGGTTCATCACGTCCTGGGCCGAGGTGCCGGGGACCGTTCTCTGGAACTCGTCCACCGACTCGCGGAGCCCCTCGACGATGGCCTGCCGCTGATCGGCAACGCCCTTGCCCGACAGGGCCTTCGCCTCGGCGTCGGCTTCGGCCGCCTTCACCTGCATGATCTTCTCGGCCTCGCCCTTCTCGGTGGCGGCGGCCCGCATGCGCTGCGCGGCGTTGATCTCGTTCATGGCCTCCTTGACCTTGGCGTCGGGGTCGATGTCGGTCACGAGGGTCTTGACGATGCCGTAACCGAAGTCGTCCATCACCTGCGACAGCTCGTTCTTGACGGCGCCGGCGATCTCGTCCTTCTTCTCGAAGACGTCGTCGAGCTTGATCTTCGGCACCCGCGCCCGCACGACGTCGAAGACGAACGCCTTGATCTGGTTGACGGGGTCGTCGAGCTTGTAGAACGCGTCGTAGACCTTGCCGGCCAGCACGAAGTATTGCACGGACACGATCACGCGGACGAACACGTTGTCGCGGGTCTTGGTCTCGACCTCGACGTCGAGCTGCCGCACCCGCAGGTTGACGGTGCCCGCCACCTTCTCGATGAACGGCACCCTGACGTGCAGGCCGGCCTCGGCCAGGCGGTCGAACTTGCCGAGCCGCTGGACGACGGCGACGGTCTGCTGCTGCACGATGAAGAAGAACGGTCCGACGGTGGCGCTGAACGGGTCGCGGCTCTGTCTCAGGCTCGGCATGTGCGGGTCTCCCTGCGACGACGCGGGACGGCCCGGCGCCGCTCCACCGCGCGGCGCTGCCGGTCCGTCGCTTCAGCAAAGGATACGCCGCAGTGCCGGGTTTGTTCGCGGATGATGGGCCGTTCGGTGACCGGCGGCCGGCGGTCGGCGCGTGGCGGGACGCGGTGTCCGCCGGTTGTCGCCGGCCGGCTCGCGAGCGCACCGGGACGAGGCGCGATAGACGCAGGGGGCGCGGGCAGTCTGTGGCGGACCCCGCCGCGGCCCCGGTCCACCCCCGCCTCGGGCGGCTGACGCGTCCTTCCGGATTGCGTCTCGGCCGGCGCGGGTGTACCCTGCGATACGCAACTCGGTTTCTTCGAGACGGCAGGAGGTCAGGGCATGAGAATGCTGTCTGTCGGCGTCGTGGCTCTCGGCGTGGTGCTGGCGGGGCCGGTGGTGTCGGCGCACCACTCGTTTTCGGCCGAATTCGACATCGACCAGCCGGTGACCCTCAAGGGCACGTTGACCGAGCTCGAGTGGGTCAACCCGCACGGGTGGATCCACATGGACGTCGCCGGCCCCGACGGGGCGGTGGTGAACTGGGCGGTGGAGATGGGGAATCCGACCGCGCTGCTGCGGCGGGGCCTGCGGAGGAGCGACTTCCCGCCGGGCACGGAGATCGTGGTCGACGGCTACAAGGCCAAGGACGCGACGCCGACCGCGAACGGCATCACCATCACCTTCCCCGACGGCCGGAACGTGTTCGCGGGCTCGTCGGGAACCGGGGCGCCGGAGCCGAATCGCTAGGAGTCTGCGTCGTGTAACGGATTTGAGCGCGATCAGACTTTGTATGTGGTTGCGGTAGATCCTTCAACCACAACTAATAGGTGGGGGCGGGAATTCCTGCGGCGCAGACTTCCCGTGGGCCGTCTGGTAAATTCGTAACGTGCTTCTGCTCCCGCTCACCGTGACCCGCGCCGTTCGTCCGGGTCACCGCGTCTCAGTCGTCATCGGTGTCATCGGCACGGGTGGCGCCGGTTGTGATGCGGATTCAGGGACCGGACACCGGCGACGGTTGCGAGGGCAGGTGGAGATTCCCGGGCCGGGCGCGGGGCGCCGAGCGGTTCGTGGTGGAGCAGCGGATGATGACTTTCGGCAGGTGGGTACGACGGTGCGGTGAGGCGGTCCTCGTGCTGAGCCTGTTGGTGGTTCCGGTCGCCGGTCAGGCCCAGCCTGCGGCGTCCGGGGCCGAGGCCTACGTGCCGCCGAGGACCAGCGACGGCCACCCCGATCTGCAGGGTATCTGGCAGGCGTTGAACACCGCCGCGTGGGACATCCAGGACCACTCCGGCAGCCGGGGCGTCCCCGCCGGCCAGGGTGTCGTGGTGGGCAACGAGATTCCCTACCAGCCGTGGGCCCTGGAACAGAAGCAGCGGAACTTCGAGAACCGGGCGACGGCCGATCCCGAGGCCCGGTGCGCCATGCCGGGGGTGCCGCGCGCCACCTACATGCCGTACCCGTTCCAGATTCTGCAGTTCGCCGACCGGGTGCTGATCCTCTACGAGTACGTCCATGCCAGCCGGACGGTGTACATGGACGGGACGCCGCATCCCGAAGGGCACATCGATTTCTGGATGGGCGACTCGCGCGGCCGGTGGGAGGGGGACACCCTGGTCGTCGACGTGATCCACTTCATCGACGAGACGTGGTTCGACCGGGCCGGGAACTTCCACAGCGACGCGCTGCGCGTCGTCGAGCGCTACACGCCCACCGGCCCCGATCACCTGCTGTATGAGGCCACGATCGAGGACCCGAAGGTGTTCACGGAGCCGTGGACGATGCGCATGCCGCTCTACCGGCGGCAGGAAGCCGACGTCCAGCTTCTGGAGTACGAGTGCTACGCCTATGCGGAGGAAGATCTGGCGGTCGGGGCGCGGTGACGCGGGCGGCGGTAGCGATGTACGGTCTAAGGCGGGCTCCGCGGGGGCCCGGGGAGAGAGGGGCCGATGATGCCGATGATGAAGAGCGGACACGCCGTCTGGGGGGCCCTGGCGGCCGCCGGTCTGATCGCGGGCGGCCTGCTGCCGTCCCCGGCGCTCGGGCAATCGACGTCCGCGTCGGGCCGGCCGGCGGCTTCGGAGTGGTCGCCGCCGCGTACGGCTGACGGCCGTCCCGACATGCAGGGGTACTGGGACGGGGGACCGGCCAACGCCTCGCACAGCATCGAAGAGGGTTGCTGCGATCCGATCCACGCGCGCATGCAGAGCCGCGGTCCGGACCGCCTGGGCCTGCCCGAGCAGTTGATCATCGACCCGCCCGACGGGCGCATTCCCTATCAGCCCTGGGCGGCGGAGCGGCGCACGGAGCTGCTCTACGACATGGAGACGCCGACCGAGCTCGCCCACATCGATCCCGAGGACCGGTGCCTGCTCCTCGGGGCGCCGCGCAGCAACTACCGCGGCGATCTGCAGATTCGCCAGACCGACGGCCACGTGGTGATCCTGTACGAATGGGCCCACGCCTATCGGGTCATCCCGACCGACGGGCGCCCGCACGTGGGCGGCGGCATCCGGATGTACAACGGCGACTCCCGCGGCCGCTGGGAGGGAGACACGCTCGTGGTCGAGGTGACCAACTTCAACGACGAGCCGTGGCTCGATTCCCACGGCAGCTTTTACAGCGAGAACCTGCGGGTGGTCGAGCGCTACACCCTGCTCGACGGCGACACCCTGCGCTACGAGGCGACCCTCGAGGACCCCACCGTCTTCACGAGCCCGTGGACGCTGAGGTTCGACATGGGCCGCATCGGGCGCGACGGGGAGTACGAGTTCTTCGAGGAGGCCTGCTCGGAGGGCGTCACCAACGAGCACCGGCTGGCCGCGGGCCGGCAGGCGGTGGCGAGGGGCGAGCGGTACCTGCACACCCACGGGGAGCCGTGAGCCGTGTTCCACGCCGTCCTGACCGGTTGTCCGGGTTTCCTGCCGGGACCGCCCGCCGTCTCCATCGTGGTCGAAGACCACTGGAGTGAGGTGGCGGAGGTCGTGCCGCGGGAACGGTTCTCACCGGTGCGGATTGCCGCCGGTCTCGAGGTGGGTCCGGTGCCCCCGGCGCGCCCGGCCCGCCGCGAGTACGCCACGCCGCTGCTCGGCACGGCCAGCGTCGTCGACGACGAGCCGGCGGCGGTTCGCCGGTGAGCCGTCCGCCCGCGGATTCGGGACACCGGTCGCGTCCGGCCGCCGGCCGGGACAGTGATCGGTTGCAGGTTGCAACCGCACCCCGGCGCAGCCCCAGGACCATCCCACGCTCCGCCACCGCCGTGCGCAGGCGGAATCGTGGCGGGTCCTGTCCGGACGTGCGGAATCGTGGGTCTCACGCGGTGCCGGGCGGTCGGCAAGACGGTGGCGACCCTCGAATCGGGGCAAGCCGTCACGCGCAGGCAGCGTGGGATGCTCTTGGCGCAGCCGAGCATTGCTGCGGACTCCCGGCCCGCGGGGGATCTCACGTCCGGCGGCGGGGCGGCGCCGCGCGGCAGTGCCCCGATGAACGCCCCACACCCTGTCGGTTTCGCCCTGAAGGAGTGTCCATGTCGAGACAGATGCAGGCTGGCCGGTTCGGGGCGCTGGCGGTGGTGGTCACCGCCGGCCTGACCGCTCCGACGGTCGTCGGCGCGCCGCTGGAAGCCGCCGGCGCGCCGCAGGGAAGCGTCGGCGCGCCGCAGGAAAGCGGTGCGGGCGGGTTCACGGCGGCCCAGGCCGCGGCCGGGCGCTCCGTCTATTCCCGCGGCTGCTCCGAGTGCCACGGAGCGGCGCTGGAGGGCGGGTCGCACGGGCCCGCCCTGACCGGTTCGGGCTTCGCGGGCGGGTGGGGCGGGCGGACCGCCGGCGAGCTCTTCGATTACATCCGGCGCGAAATGCCGCCGGGCTTGGGCGGTTCGCTGGGCGACGAGGCCTATCTGAACGTCGTGGCCCTGGTGCTGCAATCGAACGGACATGCGGCGGGAGACGGCGGGCTGACCGCCGACGCCGCGGTCGTCATCGGCGGCGATGCCGTTCCCGCCGCGGCGGCGGCGTCCCCGCCGGCGCCCGCCCCGGCGGGGCCGGCCGACGGCGCCGAGGCGGACGACGCGGCGGCGCGGACCCGGCGGTACGGCCCTCCGCGGGCGCTGGGACTGACCCCGGTCACCGACGCGCTGCTGCAGCAGCCCCCGCCGGGCGACTGGCCGAGCTGGCGCCGGACCCTGGACAACCACGGCTACAGCCCCCTCGATCAGATCGACCGCGGGACCGTCGGCGACCTGCGGCTCGCCTGGGCCGTCGCGATGCAGGACGGCAACAACCAGACGACCCCCCTGGTCCACGACGGGGTGATGTTCCTCGCCCACCCCGGCAACGTGGTGCAGGCGCTCGACGCGGGCAACGGCGACGTGTTGTGGGAATACCGCCAGCCCCTGCCGGAAGACGCGGCGCGGTTCGGGGCGACCCGCACCCTCGCCCTGTACCGCGACAAGGTGTTCCTCGCCACCTACGATGCGAGGCTGGTGGCGCTCGACGCCCGCACCGGCGATCGGGTGTGGGAGACGGTCAAGGCCGACTACACCCAGGGCTTCATGCAGTTCGGCGGTCCGATCGTGGCGAACGGGGTCGTCGTGAGCGGCATCAACGGCTGCCAGCGCTACAAGGACGAGACCTGCTTCATCACCGGGCACGACCCGGATACCGGCGAAGAGCTCTGGCGCACCTCGACCATCGCCCTGCCCGGCGACCCGAACGACGCGTCCTGGGGTGACGTGGCGCCGTACCTGCGGGCGGGGGGCGACGTGTGGATCCCGGGCAGCTACGACCCGGGGCTCGACCTGTTCTACATCGGCACCGCGCAGGCCAAGCCGTGGGTGGCCGCGAGCCGCGGCATGTCGACGAGGCAGGATGCGCTCTACACGAACTCGACGCTGGCCCTGAATCCGGGCACCGGCCGGGTCGAATGGTACTTTCAGCACGTGCCGGGCGAGACGCTCGATATGGACAGCGTGTACGAACGCGTGCTGATCGACGCCGGGCCCGAGCGGTGGCTGTTCACCATCGGCAAGGACGGCATTCTGTGGAAGCTCGACCGGCGGACCGGGCGCTTCCTCGACCTTCGGGAGACGGTGTTCCAGAACATCTTCGAGTCGATCGACCGGGAGACGGGGCGGGTCACCTATCGGCAGGACATCCGGGACGCCGGCATCGGCGACGTGGTGGCCGCCTGTCCCGGGCTGTACGGCGGGCACAACTGGCAGGCGACCGCGTACCACGCGGAGACCGGCGCGCTGATCATCCCGCTGCACCAGATGTGCATGACGATGGCCGGCCGCCAGGTGGAGTTCGTGGACGGGGGAGGCGGCGAGGCGGCCGAGAGCGTCGAGATCCTCGAGATGCCGGGGACCGGCGGGCGCATCGGCCGGCTCGCCGCCTACGATGTGCATACGATGGAGGAGCTCTGGAGCCGCGGGCAGCGCGCGGTGTTCCTGACCGCGGCCCTGGCGACGGCCGGCGGACTGGTGTTCGCCGGCGACGCCGACCGCTACGTGCGGGCCTTCGACGTCCGGAACGGCGACGTCCTGTGGGAGACGCGTCTCGGCCACGCCGTCCACGGCTACCCGATCACCTACGCGGTCGGCGGCCGGCAGTTCCTGGCCGTCCCGACCGGGCTCGGCATCTTCCGGGGGCTGACCGCCACGCTGAACCCGGAGATCCACCAGGCCGCCACCGGGAACGCACTCTACGTTTTCGCGCTGCCGGAGTGACCGGCCGGCGCATCGGTTTTCACCGTCTTCGTCTAAGGAGCAGACATGCGCGCACGCCGCCTCGTCCTGTCGTCCCTCGCCGCCCTGGGGTTGCTGGCGCCCGCCGGATTCCCGGCCGCCGCGCACGCCCAGGCCCCCGCCGACATCGTTCCCGTCACCGACGCGATGCTGCAGGATCCGGATCCGGACGACTGGCTCATGTGGCGGCGCACCCTCGACACGTGGGGCTACAGCCCCCTCGACCAGATCGACCGCGGCAACGTCGGCGACATCCGCATGGTGTGGACGCGGGCGCTGGGGCCGGGGCTGCAGCAGGGGACCCCGCTCGTCTACGACGGGGTGATGTACATGCCGAACCCGCGGGACGTCATCCAGGCCCTCGACGCGGTGACCGGCGACCTGATCTGGGAGTACCGCCGCGACCGGCCCGACGACCTCGCCGAGTACATGATCGGCAGCCTCACCGACACGAACCGCAACATCGCCATCTACGGCAACCTGATCATCGACACCAGCGGCGACGACTACATCTTCGCGCTCGACGCGAAGACCGGCGAGCTGGTGTGGGAGACGCAGGTCCTCGACTACCGGGTGCATCCCGCCAACCAGACCTCGGGCCCCATCGTGGCCGACGGCAAGGTGGTGTCGGGTCGGAGCTGCGCGCCGAAGGGCGGCCCCCACGCCTGCGTCATCGTCGCCCACGACGCCATGACCGGCCGGGAGCTGTGGCGCCGCCGGCTCATCCCCGGTCCCGGCGAGCCCGGCGACGAGAGCTGGGGCGGGGTCCCCTTCGAGGAGCGGAAGCACGTCGGCTCGTGGATGGTCCCGAGCTTCGACCCCGAGCTGAACCTCGTCTACGTGGGCACATCGGTCACCTCGCCGGCGCCGAAGTTCATGATCGGCGGGACCGACCTGAAGCACCTGTACCACAACTCGACCCTCGCCCTCGACGCCGACACCGGCGGGATCGTCTGGTACTACCAGCACCTGAACGACCACTGGGACCTCGACCATCCGTTCGAGCGGCTGCTCGTCGATACGGCGGTGGCCCCCGACCCGGCCACCGTGCCCTGGATCAACCCGCGGCTGCAGCCGGGCGAGGTCAGGAAGGTCATGACCGGCATCCCCGGGAAGACCGGCATCGTCTACACCCTCGACCGCGCGACCGGCGAGTTCCTCTGGGCCACGCCGACCACCGCCCAGAACGTGGTCAGCGCCATCGACGGCGCGACCGGCGCGGTCACCGAGAACGCCGAGCTCGTCTTCGAGCGCGAGGGGCAGGAGATGCTGATCTGCCCGAGCTTCGTCACCGGCGGCAAGGACCACGAGGCCGGCGCCTACAGCCCCCTGACCGGCCTGATGTACTACCCGCTGCGCAACGTGTGCGCGCGCATGATGGCGACCACCGAAGGCGGGCTGACGCTCTACAATCTCGCCCAGCGGCAGCAGGTCGCGCCGGGCACCGACCAGGTCGGCATCGTGCAGGCGATCTCGGCCGAGACCGGGAAAACCGCGTGGGTCTACGAGCAGCGGGCCGGCACCACCTCGCTGATCGCGACCGGCGGCGGGCTGATCTTCGGCGGCGACGGCAACGGCCGGTTCCGGGCCCTCGACCAGGAGACCGGCGAGTCGCTCTGGGAGATCAACCTGGGGACGTCGGTCACCGGCTTCCCCATCACCTACGCGGTCGACGGCCGGCAGTACGTCGTCGCCAGCACCGGGTCGTCGCTGAGCTCGCGCGACAACATGCGCCTGACCCCGGAGCTGCGGCCGAGCAACGGCAACAACATTTTCGTGTTCGCCCTGCCAGAACGTAACTAAGGGAATAGAGCGGCACTATACGGAACACAATGAACGGTATATAGTTGTAAAATAAAGGTTTTTCACAGCATCCTACGTTCCATGCCGTTCCGTGGACCGCGCCTCTGTTCCACCCCCAAATGTGGTAGTGTTGTGGGATAGACAAAACGGGAGGGGGCGATGGAACGCATCACCGCGAAGCGGCTCCAATCGTTGCGCAAACCGGGACGGTACCGCGCCGACCAGACGCTGTACTTGATCCTGGAACCGTCCGGCAGCCGGCATTGGGTGCAGCGCATAGTGGTTGGCGGCCGGCGGCGGGATCTCGGCTTGGGGTCGTATCCGTTGACGTCCTTGGCCGAAGCGCGGGAACGCGCGTATGAGAATCGCCGGCGGGCCCGTCAGGGCGGCGATCCGCTGCCGCGGGTGCCGGCGGCGCCGACGTTCCGGCAGGCCGCGTCAAAGGTCCAGCAGGGCACACACTGGCGCGGGCGTACTCGTGAGAACCGGCGCGCGGCGCTGGAGACCTACGCGGCCGGACTGCTGGATCGAGGTGTCGACCGGATCAGGCGTGAGGAGGTGCTGCGGATTCTCGTTCCGGTCTATCACGAGAAACCCGCGACCGGTCGCCGGCTGCGCGGCTGGATTCGCGGGGTGCTGGCCTGGGCGCAGGCTCATGGCCACGTCGAGGCGAACGTGTGCGGGGAGATGATCGACGCGGCCCTGCCATCGGTCCCGAAAGTGAAGGAACACCGGGAGGCGCTGCCCTACGCGCAGGTCCCGGCGGCGCTGGCCGCTGTCGCCGCGAGCACGGCGAGCGCGTCGACGCGGGCCTGCTTGCGGTTCGTCGCGTTGACCGGTGTCCGGTCGGGCGAGGCGCGGGGCGCGAAGTGGTCCGAGCTCGACCTCGACGCGCGCACGTGGACGATACCCGCCGCCCGCATGAAGACGGGCGTATCGCACCGGGTGCCGTTGTCGGAGGCTGCTGTGCGCATCGTGGAGTCGATGTGCACGCTGCGGGGGGTGTCCGACCTGGTGTTCCCGTCGGCGCAAGGCAAGGCGCTGAGCCCCTCGACGCTGGTCAAGGCGCTGCGCGCAATCGGCTGCTCGGCGACGGTCCACGGATTCAGGACCAGCTTCCGCACGTGGGCGGCCGAGAAAGCGGACACGACACGGGACATTGCCGAAATGTGCTTGGCGCATGTTGTCGGCTCGGACATTGAACGCAGTTACAGCCGGACCGACTTGTTCGAGAAGCGCCGCCTGTTGATGGAGCAGTGGGCGGCTTGGTGCTTGGGCCTTCACGCATCTTGACGCGTGTGCGTGGGGTACAGCGAGCCCGGCGGCACGGCTGATGCACTTCAACACAGCCTCATCGACAGTCTTTTCCAAACCCTCATGATCGGTGCGTCGTTCACCCCGACGTCATGAAACACGTATTGCTCGTCCCGCGGCGTTGAGCAGCCGAGTCGCGGGCGTTGTGGCATCCTCAAGGGGCGGAGGCGGGAGTCAGTCGTCGTAGTTCCGATCGGGGCAGAGCAAACTCTTTCCCCGTTTCCAAACTGACGCTGCCGCGCCCGGCATCGAGCCCCGAACCGTCCCGGCGCAAACCGTGGACGAGCAGCAAATCGAACCCCGCTGCGAAGCGAGTGGTTTCCTGCACCGGGCGCGCCCTCCCGCTTCCGCCTGCAAGGAGGGTATCCGATGCCGTTCGACACGATCCACACGGAATCGCTGTCCGTCGACGACCTGCACGTGGTCGAGCCGCGGGCTGCCGGCCTCGATGTCCACAAGATGTGCATCACCGCCGCCGTCCGCCTGTACGAGACCGGCAGCGGCTTGGCGCGCGCGGTCGTGCAGGAGTTCAGCGCGCTGCCCGACGGGTTGCGGGCGATGACCGACTGGCTGCGGGCGCATGGCGTCACCGCCGCCGCGATGGAGGGTACCGGGGTCTACTGGAAGGCTCCGTTCGAGGCGTTGGAGGATGCCGGTATCCGCGCCGCACTGTTCCATGCCCAGCACGTCAAGCAGATCCGCGGCAAGAAGACCGACGTCAACGACAGCCTGTGGCTGGCCCGCATCTGCCAGTTTGGTCTCGCCCAGCCGAGCTACGTGCCCCCGCGGCGCTTCCGCCAACTGCGGCAGTTGACCCGTTACCGCCGCAAGCTCGTCGCCGAGCGCAGCCGGAACCGCAACCGGGTCCACAAGACCCTCGACCACGACGGCCTGCGGGTCGGCGGCATCCTGTCCGACATCTTCGGCGTCAACGGACGGCGCATCCTCGACGGGCTGATCGCCGGGCGCCCGCCGAGCGCCATCCTGGCCGGTCTGACGAACCATGGTAGCGGCAAGATGAAAAGGGACCCCGTGGCCATCTGAAAAGGGACCCCTGAGCACTCAAGAAATGCGGTCCTGGGGCGATGAATTGATGGGACGAGACACGGGTCGTCTCGTCGACATCGCCAAGGAGGCCGCGGAGGTGATCAGGATGAGTCAGTGGGCCGAGATTCGCCACCGCCCTACGGCGTCATCGCCGCCCTCGACATGGACCGCGGGGAGATCCTGTGGCGGATTCCGCACGGCGAAACGCCGGACAACGTCCGGAACCACCCCGCCTTGCAGGGACTCGACGTCCCGCGCACCGGACAGCCGGGCAGCGTCGGCACGCTGGTGACCCGCACGCTGCTTGTTGCGGGCGATCCGCAGACGCACACTACGCCGTCGGGCGAACGCGGCGCGATGCTCCGCGCCTACGACAAGGCGACCGGCGCCGAGGTGGGAACCGTCCGCCTGCCGGCGCAGCAGTCCGGCTCGCCGATGACGTATCTCCTCGACGGCGTGCAGTACCTGGTGGTCGCCGTCAGCGGCGCCGGCTATTCGGGGGAGCTGATCGCGTTCCGGCTGCCGGCGTGAGGCGCCGTGCGGGTCCGTCGCCGTCGCGACCGGGCGGCCTTCTCACGGCGCGGACGCGGACACGGCGGCGGGACTCCCGCGCCGTCTCTTGATGTGCAGACGGGAGTTCGGCGTAGCGGTTGCTTGCGCGTCCGGTTTGCCGCTAACGCGGCGCGCCGGTCTTTCGAGAGCCTGCTGCTCCTCGACATCACGCGTCAGTCAGGGTTACCGGCGCGGGTGTTCGGCCGCAGGTGAGTCAGGAGGGTGCGACGACGTGAGATTCCAGCAAGAACGAGCGCGCGCGGCGGTCGCCGGCGCCCTTGAGACGATAGATCCAGGTCGAGACGGCCAACCATGCCCAGATGCGCCATGGCGCTCGCCGTGTCAGCAACCGCCCGCGTTCATCTGCCGGCAACTCGGCGACGCGTTCCAGGTACAGGTCGATGCAGGTCTCGAGCGACGCAACGACCGCCGGGGAAGATTCGCCGTCTACAGCGATGTCGAGATCGATGCAGATGGCGTGCCACCGCTGGCCGCGTCTGTAGGCGTAACACTGCAAGGCGGCCATGTCGGCTCCGCGCGCCGCCGGACCTACCCACACACACTAGGTAAACTCCTTCGCATCGAGATCCGGACCGGCGCCGCCGAGACGCTGACGCGCGGGCATCGCAATCCGCAAGGGCTGGCGCGCGACGCGGCGGGCGACCTGTGGGCCACCGAACACGGGGGACGCGGCGGCGACGAGCTCAACCTGCTCGAACCCGGCGAGCACTATGGCTGGCCGCAGGTCAGCTACGGTTTCCCGTATACGGGCCCGGGCTCGGGGGGGCGGCACGACGGTTTCACGCGGCCCGTTTTCGCCTGGGTGCCGTCGCCGGGGGTCTCCGCTCTGGTGGTGAACGACCCGGGGGCGTTCCCCTTGTGGGACGACGATCTGCTGATCGCCTCGCTGAACGGAACGTCGTACACCCCGGAGATCCTGGAGGCATCCCCCCGCGGCCAGTCGATCTACCGGGTGCGCCGCCGCGGCCGGGTCGTCCAGTACGTCGAAAGGATCCTGGTCGGCGACGGGCCGATCCGCGACCTGGCCTTCCTGCCCGACGGACAGCTGGGCCTCCTGCAGGAGTCATTTCCCCAGATCAAACTGTTGCGCCGCATCGGCGAGAGGTGCGCCTTCGAGAATCTCCGCGTCGGCGCCGAAGAGCGGACGGACGGGCGCGGGGACCGGAGCCTCTCCCACCGGATCCCGGGCATCACGCCCGGATGGCGATACTACGCGCAACTCCGTACGCGCGGGGCGGACGGCGAAGAGGCATACAGTGAGGTCGTCGCCGCGGAGCCGGACCGCGACGGCGGCTTCGTGCTGCGCTGGGAAGCGCCGGAGCCTTTGGTATGCCGCGCCACCCACGAATTCCGGCTGCGGGCGGACGGGGAAACGGAGTGGCGGCCATGGCGCAGGTTCGTTCCCCGATACCAATGACCCGGCAGCCGGCGCCGGCGCCGAGTACACCCGCCGAGCCAACCGACCCGGATGCCCGCTGCCGGACGGCTGGTGTCCGCTGGGCATCGGGTCCGAAGGCTGCAGCGGCTCCGGGGCGAGTTGGTGGAACGGCCGTTCGCCCACCCGTTCGAGACGGGGGGCTTGCGTCGGGTGTGGGTGCGGGGCCGGGAGAACGTGCGCAAGCGGGTGCTGGTCCAGGCTGCCTGCTGCAACCTCGGGCTGCTTCTGCGCCGTCTGACGGGCATCGGCACGCCCCGGAGCCTGCAGGGGCGGGCTCTTGCGGTCATTTTCCGGCTGATCGGGCGTTGGATCGACCGCTGGAGGCGTCTGACACGCGCTTGGGGGTTCAAATGGACAGCGACGGCGCTGGTCGGCGCCGTCGCTCCTCGTCAAGCTGCCTGAACAGGTGTGCTCAGTGGACAGACTTCTTCCACGGGCTGCTAGCGCTCGATGGCCTGCAGCAGCACCCATTCGGACAGGCGTTCGTCCGGCAGCAGCGCCTGATCGGCCATCCGGTAGGGCAGCCCCGCGAGCCGCTGGCGGATACCGGCTTCGATGCCGCCGAAGGACAGCAGCAGCGGCACGATCAACACGGACTTCCCTTCCTGCACGGCGTTCTCCACGACGGCGCGCAGCTCTGCTGTGGCCTGTTCCCGAACCGGATCCGATGCATCGTCACGCACCGTCAGGCGTTCGATGCCGCGGAAACGCGTGCGTGCGCGCATCCGCTCGACCAGGACGTCCATGTTCTCCAGCCAGAGATCGTTGTCTTCGTCCGAGCCCGGGCCGTGCGCAACCACCACAACGACTTCTTCGTCCGGTGTCCGGCTGACGTCCACGGCGCGGGAGATCAGAATTTCGGAAACCAGCGCGTGACCGTCCAGCGCGGTCGTCACCGCGATCGGCACCGTCGTTTCGATCGACGTGGTCCAGTCGAAGCCGGGGTCGCCGCCGGTCTCACCGGCGGAGCGGCGCGCGCCCATGCGGGCGAACGCCTCCAGTTGCGGCGGCGCCTCACCGCGGCTTCCCAGCAGGTACTCGGTGGCGCGCATGACGCTGCTGTGCGACGAAATGAACAGCGGAACGGCGACGATTTCCGTGACGTTCCGTGCCGTCAGGCGCTCCACCGCGTCCTGGATCGTGCGCTTGTTCGCCATCCCGAACGCGACCTCGACCGGCCGCGTCGAGTCGACCTGCGAAGCCAACTCGATAACTTCCCGGTTCCAGTCGGCGCGGCCCCCGTGCGCGAGCAGCAGGATTCCCTGGGCCTCGACGATGCCGGGCGTCAGCAGCGCCGGAGCCAGTGCAAGCAATAGTCGCGCTCGTTTCGCCATGTCTGCTCCTTGCATTTTCATTCGTGGGTGCGCCTTCAGTGCGTGGCGCAGGCGCGCAGGGCTTCCCGGGTGCCCAACCGGATGTGCGCTTCGCCGACGAGCGTCGCCAGCCGGCTGAACTCCTCCGGCTTGAGCGTCAGGGTCACGCGGTTCACACGCAGTTTGGAGCAGGCCGTGTCTGCACTGGTACACCGCCAGGCTCCGCCACCCTGGCCAACACCTCCGACCCGCCGTCGCCGTGCATGGTCGACTCCATTCCGGACACTCTCCTCTCCGCCGGACGCAAGGCGCCTCGCGTCGTGCGCCCGACGCCGTGGCCCGTGCTTGTGCTACCAGTCGTACCCAAGTGACGCGACGACACTGAACCCGGGACTCGAATACCGGTCGATCACCGGGTCGTTCGCCAAGCGGCCCCGTACGTTCCACCACTCGAAGTACTTGCTGGCGGTCAGGTTCAGCAGGCCGAGGCGGAACGTCAGCGATTCCGCGAGCGAGACGAAGCCGACCAGATCGACGACCTGGTAGGCATCCGGCGCGAACTGCTCTTCGCTGCCGTGCTGGTAGGCCTCCACCATGCGGACGGACAGCTCGCTGCCCCAACGTCCCGACGGACGGACGTAGCGGAGGCCGACTACCCCGTCGTTCGGAGCGATTTCGCCGAGTTGCGTTTCTTCGGCGAGCGGGGGCACCACCGTGTCTTCGAAGATCTCCACGCCATTGATGCGGGCATAGCTCCAGCGCAGCATCACGCTGTCGGAAAGGTAGGCCTCGCCCCGCAGCTCGACGCCCTCGATCCTGGACTCGTCGAGGTTCCCGGCTCTGGAATTCCAGCAGTCGCGTCACCGGGTTCGGGCCGAGGGAGGTGCTCGCGATGAAATCGTCGTAGCGGTTCGAGAAGACGGTGAGCCCGAGGCTCGCCCGGTCGAACGCGGCGCGTACTCCCACCTCGACGTTCTGGCTGGTCTCGGCCCGCAGATCCGGATTCGGCAGCGTTGTATAGCCGCCGCGGGGATTGGTGAACCCGGTGTTGACGGCGCTGTACGGAGGGGCCCGGAATCCGCCGGAGTACTGCGCGTGCACGGTCAACGTGTCCGTCAGATTCGCTGCCACGCCGAGTTTCGGAGACACCGCTGCGTCCGAGAAGTCGGCTGCTTCGGGGGCGAGGCTCGCGATGAAGACCGGATCGTTCTGGTTGGCGTCAAGCGCGAAGTGGTCGTACCGGACGCCGGGCACGAAGGAGAGGCGGCCGAACTGGAACTCGGCCTGCAGGTAGGCGCCCGCCTCCGAGACGGTGCTCTCCGGGAAATACTTGGTGGGGAAGATCAGGCTCGTCGGCACCGGGTCCCCGGTAATGGCGTGCGTCTCGGTCCGGTCGCGCAGAATGTCGAAGTAGTCGTTCTTGTAGCCGGCGCCGGCCGTGATCAGCACCCCGCGCTCCAGATCGCCGATCCGCTGCCGGCCCTGCACCGACGTGCCGTAGCCGACCTGCTCGAAGTCGAGCGTGCCGTGACGTAGCGACGGCGTTGGGGGACCGAAGCCGAACGTCATGCGCTCGCGGTCGATCACTTGCGCCGTGTCGTTGAACTGACCGTAGGCGCGCCACGAGAACAGGTCGGGGCCGCGGTCGACGAGTGTGTGATCCACGGACACGCGCAGGCGGTCCTGGGTGTCGACCGCGTCCGAGTCCGCCGTGTGGTACTGGAAGCGGCCGAAGTCCAGCAGGCCGCGGTCCGAGAACCACTCCGTCTCGATACGTGTGTCGTAGGCCTCGACGCTCGTCCGCAGCCTGTTGCCCGGCGACGGCGTGAAGACGAGCTTGGCCAGGACTTGCAGGCCCATGACGTCCTGCGGATTCGGCGCCGTGCGGGTGTCGTCGGTGGTCTCGACGGTTCCCCGGTTGCGGATCTCGTTGCCGCGGTGCGCGCTCGCGAACAGCGATCCCCGCAGCCGTTCGGTGCCGGCGGCCAGCGCCAGGTTGCCGTTGATGGCGTCCGACCGGCCGTCCCAGGTCGTCTTGGCGCCGACGTGCAGCCCTCGCCCGCGCAGGTAGTCCGCAGGGTCCTTGGTGAAGAGCGACACGACGCCGCCCAGGGCGTCGCTGCCGTAGAGCGCCGAGTTGGCGCTGCGCACGATCTCGACCGACTTCAGGGCGTCGACGTCGAGCCCCGCCTGGTGGACGTTGAACGGGCCGAAGTCGAACTGCTCCGACGTCTGCACGCCGTCCACCCGGGTCATCACCCGATTGCCGCCGATGCCGCGGATGTTGAAGCCGTTGAGCCCGAGCCGGGTGACGTTGTTCTCGACGTAGACGCCCGGCTCGTACTTGACGAGGTCGGCGAAGTTCTCGACCAACCGCTCCTGGATGGTGTCGGCGTCGATCACCGAGACCGTGCCGGGCGTCTCCCGCACCGGCGCCGGACGGAGCGTCGCCGAGGGACTGTCGGGATGAGCGGCCTGCAAGGCGTCCCGGCCGGCCGCGCGTGCGGCGCCCCGCCGCCGTGCTATAGTGCCGCGAGCATGTTCCTTCCGCTCGGCGACGAACCGAACCCCGCGCGGCGTGCCGTGGGTCACGTACGGCCTGATCGCCGCCAACACGGCGGTATACCTGCTTGTCTCGCTGCCGCTCAGCGCCGTCCGGCCCGACGTGGGCGACCCGGCGCTGGCCCGCTACATCGGCGTACTGCTGGAGCAGCTCGGCGGGCGGCTGTCGGCGGCGGAGCTGCTCGGGCAGGTGAGCGCCTACGACCTCGTGGTGTTCACCCACGGGTTCCGTCCCGCGGACCCTGTCGTGACCGCGCTCTTCACCTTGATGTTCCTGCACGCCGGATTCATGCATCTCGCCGGCAACATGCTCTTCCTGTGGATCTACGGCGACAACGTCGAGCACCGCCTGGGTCCGTTCCGCTACCTGCTGGCGTATCTGGCCACGGGCGTGGCGGCGACGCTGTTCCATACCGCGTTCGATGCCGGGTCCGAGTTTGCCCCTGGTCGGGGCGTCCGGGGCGATTTCCGGGGTGCTCGGCTTCTACTTCATCTGGTTTCCCCACAACCGGGTCCGGCTCTGGATCGCGCTGTTCCCGTTCTTCATGCAGGTGGTGCGCTGGCCGGCCCGCATGGTCCTGGCGGTCTATCTGTTTCATTGACAACGTCATGCCGTTCCTGATCGCCCAGGGGAATGGAAAGCGGCGGCGTGGCGTACGGCGCCCACATCGGCGGTTTCCTGGGCGGTCTGGGCTGGGCATGGTGGACCGGACGCCAGGAGGTGGCGAGCAGCCCGGCGGAGTATCGCCGGGCGGGTCACGCCGGCGGGCCGTCGCCGGGCGAAGCCGTCGCCGGGCTGGTCGCGGCGCGGCGCTTCGACGAGGCGGCGCCCGCCTACTTCCGGCTGACGCCCGAACAGTCACGGCGCCTGCTCCCGGCGGCGGATTCGATGGCGCTGGCGAACTGGCTGGCCGCCGGCGGCCACCCGGCGGCGGCGCTCGTCGTCTACCAGCGGCAGTTGCGGGACGATCCGCTCGGCGAGCTGGCGGCCGAGGCGCACCTCGGGGCGGGTCTGGTCCAGTTGCACGCGCTCGGACAGCCGACGGCCGCCTATCAGCACCTGGTGGAAGTGCTCGACCTCGACCCGCAACCGGACACCGCCGCGCGCGCCCGGCAGGCGCTCGCCGAGATTGCGGCCGTGCAGAAGTTCGGAGGCTCGTGAGAGCCGCCCGCGCCGGCCGGCCCGCAAGGGAGACAGAGTGATGCGTGGATTGGCGTTGCTGTTGCTCTTCGGTACGTTGTGCTTGATGGCTCCTGCCGCGGCGGCCCAGGAACTGGAGTCCTTGCAGGTACATGCAGGCTCGCTGAGCGAACCGCCTGACGACCTGCCGCTGCAACTGCCGGCGGTCTCGCTGGATCCCGTCTTCGACGATGAAACGAAATCCTACACGGCGGTCCTGCCTTATTCGGCAGATGGAGTCTCGCTGGTGGCCGAAACCTCAATCGTTGATGAGATTGTGGCGGCCGAAGGCAAAGCCGCCGACGGTACCGAGCTGGAATTCTCCTCCTGGAGCTACTCGCGCAACTTGACGGGGAACAAGGGCGCGATCATTTCGTTCGATGACCTGCCGGACGGTGAGACCACCATTCGCATCGCGGTCGAAGGTTTCCGGCGCCGCACGATCTATTCGGTCGTCGCGAGCCGCGCCGCCACGGCGTCCGGCAGCGCAAGCCTCACCCGGCTCGAGCTGGCGCCCGCCGGGGGACGCTCGGGCACGTATACGCTCACGCCTGAATTCGGGACTGCCACGACGCAGTACGCGGCCGACGTTCCCGCCGACGCGGATAGTCTCATCGTGAACACGGCAGCGGAGCACGCCGGGAGCGAGGTGGAGGTTGGCGGCGTGGCGGCGGACGGAGAACCACTGGCGCTGGATGGCTCGCGCGTATCGGGCCTTGCTCCCGGTACCAACACGCTGGAGATCGCGGTGGCCGCCGAGGACGGAGCGACGACATCCGTCTACACCGTGGCGGTGACGCGTCCGGTCCCCAGCGATGACGCCACGCTGCACGGCCTCCGCCTGTCGGAAGGTCCACCGTCGCCGGGCTTCATGTTGACCGCGATGGCCGGAGAGTTGCCGGAAGGCGACGTGGCGCCGTCGCCCGCGTTCGACCCGGGAGTGACTTCCTACGCGGTTGCCGTGGGTGAAGCCCAGCTTACCGTCCGTTCGCGCGCGGCCGGCCAGGCGGGCATGTCTGTATCGGGCCGCTCGCCCGCGGGAGCGGAATTGTCTGTCGGCAACACTTCCTACATAGGCGATGTCTCCAGCGGTGGCGTGTCTCACGGTTCGTTTCTGAGCGCCACGGTGTCGGGTCTCTCGGCCGGTGAGAACGTCATTGAAATCGTGGTAACTGCCGAGGACGGGACGACGCAGTCCTACACGCTGATCGTGACGCGCTAAGCTCGGCGTGTCCGGACCCCTCATTGGACGCTTACGGAGCCCGTTCGGCTTCCATGAGGTACCCCAGCGGCTCCCGCCGCCACCAGTCGCCGGTTGCGCGGCCCTCGCCGGGGGTGGTGAACTCGTAGCGGTAGTACGCCAGCCTGACGTGGCGCGGCGGCGTGTCCTTGAACGGCGGCTCCCCCAGCAGGCCGGTCACCGCGGGAGAACCGGCCAGCAACCCGTCCATCAGCGCCTGCAGCCACGGTTCCGCGCCAGCGGGGTCCAGCGCCGCGAACCACATCTGCCAGTCGAGCCGCGGCATGTGCGGCTGCACGAAGCGGGGCGCCCGGCCGGGGTCTCCCGGTTTCCAGCGGAACGGCTGTTCCCGCCAGTCGGTCCCGTCGAGACTGACCTCCACCACGATCTCCGGCCGCGACGTGGTCATGGAACGGAACAACCCGTAGCCGTTGATGGAGCGGAACGGCGCGACCAGGCGCGCCACCTGATGCGACCAGCCGTCCCGAGGTTGCCGGTAGGTGGCTTCGTGCCACAGCGCCAGCGTGCTGAGAACCGCTACGACCGCCGCTACGAGCGCGACCAGCGTCCGCCACGGCCGCGGCTCGAGACGCAGGAAGCCGGCTTCCGCGCGCATCTTCAGCGACCGCGGCAGGCAGCGCGCCAGCGTCGTGTCGTCGAGCAGCGCCAGGTACAGGACGACGGCCAGCAGGTTGAAGAAGCCGAAGTTGCCGGTGGCGGCGATCCCGAGCTGCAGCAGGCACAGCAGGCCGCACGCCACGACCCGCGTCCGGCGCAAGCGGCTCGGGGCCAGCACCAGGAACGGCACGAGCAGCTCGACGGCGAGCGTGACGGCGGCCGTTCCCACGTGCATCCAGACCGGGGCGTGATGCATGTACCAGCTTGTCCACGCGGGCAGCGGCTGTGTCTGGTAGTGGTACGTCAGCGCCGTCAGGCCCGACCAGGTCGGGTCGCCGCTGACCAGCTTGGTGATGCCCGACAGGAACGTCAGCTTGAAGGCGAGCGCCCACACGAGCCAGCGCGCCGCGTCCGACGGGTCCCGGCCGCCGCCGAGGTCCGGCCGCCAGCCGAGCGGCGCATAGAGGCTTGCCAGCAGACCGACCTCCAGCAGCAGCGTGTCCCACTGGAACGCGAGAAACGTCTGTCCGGCCACGGACAGGGACAGGTAGAGCAGCCAGAGCAGCGGGAACGTCACTATCGGCGCGCAGCCGGCGAGCGCCAGCAGCGCGGTGAGCATGCCGGCCCAGCCGAGCGCCAGCAATCCTGCGTCGCCGGGGTTGAGCCAGGCCAGCGTCGGAAACTCGTAGTAGGCGCCCGCGCCGTAGAAATCGGCCGCGCGCAGCAGGTAGTCCGCGGCCGGCAGCAGGCCGTCCGCGCCCTCCAGGCCGAGGATCTGCGGCGTCAGGGAGGCGAAGGCAAGCAGGTAGACGAACGCGACCAAGCGGAGGAACAACCAGCGCGAGAGGCGAAACCGGGGAGGTTCGAGCACCGGGCCGGTGGCGGTCATCGATCCTCGTTTACTATAATGCCGGTTTCGGGCGCCCACCTTTCCGCTGGGAGGTCGTTCAATGGTAGGACACGTGGCTCTGGACCACGGTATCGGGGTTCGAATCCCTGCCTCCCAGCCAAGTACCGTTTAGCTTCTGAGTAGCGGCTCGGCCGGCGATGCATCCCGCCTGGCGGCGTTGCTCGTCGGTCACGGCCTGTTCGGCCGCATCCCTCCTCGCGCCTTGCCATGCGGGCGCCTCACCGGCCACTTGGTTGGGGCTTGGCAGTCCTGGTTGCTGTTGCCGAGTCGCGGCGGTTGTGATTACGGCTACGCCGCGTGGCGATGCATCCCGCCTGGCGGCGTTGCTCGTCGGTCACGGCCTGTTTCGGCCGCATCCCTCCTCGCGCCTTGCCATGCGGGCGCCTCACCTGTCAGCGCTCACGAATTCCTGAAGGAATCTGAACGCGGGTCGGTTCCAGTCGCTTTCTGAAGAAGCAGAAGACCAAGCGGAGCGAACGTTCGTCTGCGGACGTTTGCGGAGTGCGGTAGCCGAGCGCGGGACCGGCAGCGGAAGAGGCTGTACGCGACTACGCGAGGGGCTGTGAGACGGCCGGGGAGGCTGTACGGATCGTCGTCGGCGCCCGTGCCTGAGCGGACGGAGCCACCGCGACGCCCGGGCTCGCAAGCGCCGGGGCGTTCGGATACCGTTGGAACGGACGCAGACGGGGGGTGAGGGCCCGGAGTGAGCCGGACCCTCGTGACCGCCCCGAGCTCCGACAGACCGAGCCGGTCCCTGCTGTTGCGCCACGGTTCAGGCTCGTTGTCCAGTCGGAGACCGCCCCGCGCGCTCCGACGCCGTGGACCCGCCCCTTCGCCAGAAGACCTGCCGACGCTGCCACCGACTCTTCGCCATCTGCGCGGCGTGTTACCGCGGCCAAGCCTATTGCACGCCGCGGTGCCGGGCGGCCGGTCGTCGCCGGGCGGTTCGAGCCGCCAAGGCCCGCCATCAGCACAGTCCCGAAGGGCGCCTCGACCACCGCGACCGGCAACGCGCCTACCGCGCCCGGCGTCGCGTGACGGATCACACTTCCCCCGCACCCCGGCCGTCGGACAGACTCCCCGTTCCTGACGCCGCCCCGGTTCCCGCGCCTGCGCCCACGCGCTGTGTGGTCTGCGGCCGGCAGAGCCGGTGGCTGGTCCCGATGCCGGAGCCCGGCGGCGTTCGGAGGAGGAGGGACGATGATCACGCCCGCACAACGCGCCGAGATCCGGCGCCTCTATTACGGCGAGCACTGGAAGCTCGGCACCATCGTGGCCCAACTCGGCCTCCACCGTGAGACCGTCCGCGCCGCCGTCGAGCGCGAGTCGGGGGGCGTCCGCCGGGGCGCGTGCCGGCCCAGCGCCCTCGACCCCTATCTGCCGTTCCTCCGCGACACCCTGGCCCAATACCCCACCCTGCGCGCCACCCGCATCCACGAGATGGTCCTGCAGCGCGGCTATCCCGGCTCGGTCATCCAGGTCCGACGCCTCGTCAGGCGCCTGCGGCCCGAGACCACCCGCACCGTCTACCGCCGCGTCGTCACCCTGATCGCAGAGCAGGCTCAAGTCGACTGGGGCTCCTTCGGCAAGGTCCGCATCGGACGCGGCACCCGCGCCGTCTCCGGATTCGTCATGGTCCTCGGCTACTCCCGCGCCATCGCCGCCCTCTTCACCCTCGACCAGACCCTCGAGAGCTTCCTCCGCGGACACGTCGATGCCTTCCAGGCCCTCGGCGGCGTCGCCCGCACCCTCGTTTACGACAACCTCCGCAGCGCCGTCCTCGACCGCCGCGGCGCCGCCGTCCAGTTCCACCCCCGCCTGCTCGAACTCGCCGGCCACTACCACTTCGCGCCACGACCCTGCACGCCGGGACGCGGCAACGAAAAAGGGAAAGTCGAACGCCAGATCCAATACCTGCGCCATGCCTTCTTCGCCGCCAGGCCCTTCCGAGACCTCGACGACCTCAACACCCAGTTCCGACGCTGGCGCGACGAGGTCGCCCACCAACGGCGCCACCCCGAGATGCCGGACCGTACCGTCGCCGACGCCTGGGCCGAAGAGCAGCCCCGGCTGCTCCCGCTCCCCGCCCATCCCTTCGAGACCGAACTCGTCCGCGCCGTCCGCTCCGGAAAGACACCCTATCAGCCCGTGGTGAAAGTCGGCATTTCGGGGGATCGACACGGCGGCTCTCACGTTCTACACTGGCGGGCATGGCGATGGGCACGACGCGCGACGACGGGTCGCAGCAATCGATGTGGGTCTCGACGGCGGATCTGCCGCGGAGCGCGGGGCATCCGTTCTACGAGCGGCTGAACGGGATTCTGGAGGCGGCCGGGTTCGACGCGTTCGTCGAAGGCCAGGTGGCGGTGGCCGGCCGGCCCAACGTGGGCAAGTCGTCGGCGCAAAGGCGGCCGGCGCGGAAGCCTGTGCGCGCCGTTCTACGCGCTGATGGGCCGGCCGAGTCTGGCTCCGGGACGCTACTTCCGCTTGCTGCTCATCGGGTATTTCGAAGGGCTGGACTCGGAGCGGGGCATTGCGTGGCGCGCGGAGGATTCGCTGAGCATGCGGGCGTTTCTGCGTTTGGCGGCGCCGGCGGCTCCGCCGGACCATTCGACGATTTCGCGGACGCGTCGGCTGTTCCCGGTGGAGACTCATCAGGCGGTGTTCACGTGGGTGCTGGAGCAGTTGGCGGGGTCGGGCCTGGTTGCGGGGAAGACGTTGGGCGTCGATGCGACGACGCTGGAGGCGAACGCGGCGCTGCGGAGCATCGTGCGTCGTGACACGGGCGAGGATTACACGGCGTTCCTGACCCGTTTGGCGAAGGCTTCGGGCATCGAGACGCCGACGGCGGAGGAGTTGGCGCGTTTTGACCGGAAGCGGAAGAAGAAGACGTCGAACAAGGATTGGACCCACCCCCACGACCCGGACGCGAAGGTCGCGAAGATGAAGGACGGCAGCACCCACTTGGCCCACAAGATGGAGCATGCGGTGGATCTGGAGACGGGTGCGGTGGTGGGTGTGACGATCCAGGGGGCGGACAAGGGGGATACGACGACGATGGTCGAGACCCTGGTGACGGCGGCGGAGCAGGTGGAGGCGGTGTTGCCGGCGGCGTCGGGGGTTTCGGAGGTGGTTGCGGACAAGGGCTATCACAGCAACGGGACGCTGGTGGATCTGGCGGCGGTGGGGGTTCGGAGCTACATTGCGGAGCCGGATCGGGGCCGGCGGTGCTGGAGGAACGCGCCGCAGGCTCGGGACGCGGTGTATGGGAACCGGCGCCGGATCCGGGGCCGGCGGGGCCGTCGTTTGCTGCGGCGTCGTGGGGAGTTGGTGGAGCGTCCGTTTGCGCACCTGTTTGAGACTGGTGGGATGCGCCGGGTGCGCCTTCGGGGGCATTCGAACATTCTGAAGCGCCTGCTGGTGCACGTCGCGGGCCTCAACCTCGGGCTGCTTCTGCGTCACGTGATCGGCGTCGGCACGCCCCGCGGCCTGCGGGGCGGGGTGGTATCCGCCGTCTGCGGGCTGCTCGGGCGGTTTGTGGTCCTGTGGAGCGGTCTGGAGCGGCTCTTGACGCGATTCCGGCCCAATTCGGCGCGGGTCGCTGCGCTATCGAGCCACCGACCCCTTCAGCCAGCCATCTGAACACCGAGGACTTCTACTACGGGCTGCTATAACTGGGGCCGTGGCCCTCCAGAAACTGGGGCCGCGGCGCGCGTCAGATCCGGTACATGTCCATGCCACGTGTCCACGTGACCACCGGATCAAGCCTTCCCGCAGGGAAAAATATTGGGTGAGCGACGCCGGAACCGGGGTCGCTCACCCTCTGTACGTTCTTCTTCTGGAGGGGTGCGTACCGTGCAATGTTGCACTGAATACGGGGGTCTGGGGACTCAGAGTAGTGCACTTCTCTGAGCCCTCGGCTTATTAGACGCCCATTCCACAGGGTTTGTTCCCGACGATTCACGTTTTTCCAACTCTATGCATTTCCCCGGCGACTGTCCCACTCAAGCGCATCCGTAGCACCTTTGGAGGGCCCGGCAACAGACGCCTTCCACGGCCCCAGTTCGGTTTCAGGGCAATGTGACACCGTGACATTGCACGGTGAATTATGCACGCGGACACGTGCAATTTGGATGGCTGAAATGTGGGACTGGGGGTATCGAGCAGTGCACTGCTCGACGCCCTCCAGTTAGACGAAATTTCGCAGGATCTGGTTCCAGGTTGCGACTTCTGTCGCTGTGCTCGGCGTTTGGCGGCGCACCTCGAGCATCGCTGCTGACCGTCTCTGCTTCCGCCGCGGCGCATACGATGCAGATCCCTTCTCGACTCAGCCGCTCGCGTCTTGCGTTCGAGAATCTGCGCTGGCGTCGTGCGTGCGTGCGCTGGCCGGCACACCTCGCATCGGGGGGCGGCGTTCGGTTTCCCGCAACCGCGGCATGCGCCCTCGGTTGCCAAGCGGCGGCGGTCGCGGTGCTCCGCGTCGATGGTGGGTCCGGTCGCACGTGTCGCAGAGTCGGCGGCCATCTGCGGGAGGATGGCGCCGGCAGCCTGAACATGTGCCTGGTGGCGCTGCTGACTCCGGCGAGGGTACCTGGACGCCGGAGCGCCATTCCCACGGGTCTGGACTTGTGGTGGTGCGAATACAGCAGTGGATGGTGCTATCGGAGAGCTGTTCGGTGGTGAGGATGTCCTTCCGGTGGATGATCTTCGTCGCTTCGTGGGGTGCGGCGTCGCTCTATGCCTGCCGGGCGCGGTGTACTGCTCGAGGCTCTCGCCCGGTAACGCCTGAGTGTGGAGGGTGTCCCTTCGCGTGGTTCGCTCGACGGATGTGGACCACGGCGCGCGTCTGTACGCCCCGCCGGCGGTTCGTCCCCGGCGTATTTCGTGCGTCGGGGGGGTGGCCGTCACTGTACGCCTCGTCACGGCGATCCGCGGCTGCACGCCCTCTGCCTGCTGTACGGCGCGAGGGCGCGGTCGCTGGACGCGCGTTTGTGCAAGCACGTTCTGCTGTGCGGCGTGGAAGGCGTGTCTGTTGTATGCGTCATCAGCACGTAGCTGGTTGTAGGCGCTCGGCGTCGGCGGTCATCAAGCGGGTCCGGTCAGGGGGCTGCCTCGGCGTCGGCGTCGGCGCGCTCACGCGTCGGTTGTCGGCGCTGCCCTGCTGCTGGGACCTGGCGACTCGGGGGGGATGACGGAGTGCGTTACGTCGCGGACGCCTGGCGCGCGATGCTGGCCGACTGGATTGCAGGCTGCCGGCGGCATGGTGTGCGATCGGTGGTGTGCCCAACCTGCGGTCCACATGGCGGCCGCGTTGCGTGCGGTTGGGGGGGGCATCCCGATCAGGCTCACGTCGAGTCGTCGGCGCGCGCGGCGCGGGAACGTGCGCGGGATAGACCATCGGATGGGAACCCGGATCAGCCGACGCCTTCGTGTCGCCGAGATCGCGCCAGCGAGCCCAGAGGACACGCTGCAGTGTGTCGTGTTGTCGCCGCCCCGAATCGTCCGGGTTGTCCTCGCGGTCGGCTGCCGTGGCCAGGTCGCTTCCGCTCGGCGCCGATGTGGTGATCGCGGCAGAGCGACCCTGGCCGCTATGCCCGAGTGCGCAGCCGGGGCGTGACGGCGGTCGAGTTGCAGGTCAGGATGATCACGCCTGTGAAGTCGGCAGACGTGTCGCTCGATGACCGTGACTCGGTCGTGGACCGAAGCCGTTGACGCTCGACGCCGGCTGCGGCGTCGTCGCCGGCGGGACGCGACGTCATGCGGGATGGTGTTCGGCGTCAGGGCTGTCGGCTCGACTATCAGGGGGGCGGCAGGCGCCGGCGGCGGGCGCGGTCATCGCCGTCGCGCGGGCGGTCGCCGCAGGCGTGCGTTGCTGCGTCGTGTGGCCGGTGCGCGGAATGTGCGGAAGAGGAAGAGGGCCGCATGGGCGAGGGCGGCGGGTCCGTAGAACACGTGGGCACGGACGCGGTGGGCGCCCACGAACTGGATCGTGACCCGGTTGCGGCCGGCGCACGCGGTCTGCTGTTGGATGCGGCTGAGGTTTCGGTTGGGGCCGGGGGTTGCGCCGCGGCAGGGCTGATTGCGGTTGGGCATGGTCGTCTCCTGGGGGTGTACGGTCACAGGGCATATCGCCGGGCCGGAGCGGCTCATCGACCCGCGTCAGGTAGTCGACGGCGACCACGCGCCGAGGGGGGCCTCGTCCTCCTCGGCGCGGCGGCGCTCCACTTGCCGCACACGGCGTGGTCATGCTCGGGCGCCGTGGCCGGGTCGCTCCGCTCGATGCCGATGCGGTGGTTCTTCGGATGCTCGACCCTGGCCGTTTCTGCTCGACGGCGCCGCCGGGTGTGACGGCGGCGGTGTTGCAGGTGATGATGACCGCGCCTGTGCAGTCGGCGGGCGTGGCGCTCGATGACCGCGAAGCGGTCGTGGGTCCTGGAGGTCGTCCCCGCGGCTGGGTCGGACGGCTTCGCAGGGGTCGCACACCGGCACGCCGGCGCGCCTTGTCGTGCGGGCGGCGCGCCGCGATCCGGGGCGTTCGCCGTGGCCGGCGGGCGCAAGTCGGACGGTGCGGCGGAAAACCGGCGGCGGGCGCCGGTTTTCTGAGGGCGCGTCGGTACGTCCGATGCCGGTCCATCGCGGTTTCGGGCGCCTCGGATCGGGCGGCGGCACGGGAGGGGTTGCCGAGCGCGCCCGGACGCCGGGCGGCTTTCGCCCGTCTCGGTTCGGGTGGCGGGCGGTCGGAGTCGGGCGTCGGGCGCCTGCCGCTGCTACTACTTGAGCGAACGGTCGCGAGGAGACCTTCGTCGTGGTGTCCACTACATCGAACCTGTTCGGCAGGGGAACGACCTGCTCCGGAACGGTCTCCACACTCGAGGAGAACGCCGACCCGGCCCTCCACCCCGAGGCCGCCGACGACTGATCCGGACGCCACAGGGCGACTGACAGCGGCAACGGGCTGGAATGGCAGTTCCCGCCGCCGGGGGCCGCAGACGCCAGACAGGAACCGGAATGTCCAGGAGCGACGACGAACGAGCCGCCGGACGGGCCGAGTGCTTCGCCCGGCTGGTCCTGGCCGGACAGGAAGACGCGCACGGCCGCAGCCTGCTCGACAACGCCGAGCGGCTGACCGACCGACTCCCGATGTGCTGGGAGAAGGAGGTCGGCTGGCTGACCGCATCACTGGGAGCCGACCGGGTCGACGAGACCACGCTGCTGGGGGTCGGCTTCAACATCCAGCAGGTGCGCCACGCCACCGTGGTGAAGCCGCGCGAGGGCGAGCGTCCCGGCGACTACGCCGAACGCATCGCGATCTACAACGAACCGGACGCCTTCGCGGTAGCGGGGGCAATGCTCGAAGACGCCGCGGCCATCAACCCGGCAGTCCCGATCGAGACCACCGACGCCGCGCGACGCAACGCCATCGAGCGGCTGGACCACGCGATGGAGCAGTGGTATGCGGACAGCCGGGAAGGAAAGCCGCCTCCAGCCGGCGGGATGGCCGGCGGCCAGCCCACGGCTCCCGGACTCTCGGCGGCGCTGCTGCGGATGCGGCGCCACACGCAGATGGCGCTGCTGAGCCTCGACGAGATGACGCGGGGGCCGAGCAACAAGCGCTGGGGAATCATCGAGCGGCTCGACGCCGGCGACGTCATCGTGTTCATCGACGCTGCGTTCGAAGCGCTCCGACTCGCCGCCGCGATCGTCGCGGAGACGTCCATCGGCACACCGGCCCCGGCGACGAACGAAGACCGGCAGGCTCTGCAAGCAGCGCGCGAGGCCCGCCAGACCGGCCTGCAGGCAATCAGCGCGACAGCCTCGATCATCGAGCGGATCGCCACGCGGATCCTCGAATTGCCAGCACCAGAGGGCAACGACGACAGCGCGATGGTCCACTGAGCGACAAGAGGATCTGTCCAATCGTTTGGGATACGCTCGCTCACTCCCGCGCGCGGAGCTCCCGTTCGCGGCTTGCGCGCTGATACCGTGGTTATTGCCTCAATTGAAGCAATTCGCGCGGGCCGGTCCCCTCCAGGGTTGGTATGCCCGCCGCGTTTTGTTCATGCCGGTCGCGGTTTCTCACGGTGGTCCAACTCGTTGACGGCGTGCCGTGGCTTATCGATGGGCAGCATCGGATCCGATGCCCTGAAGACCGTGCCGGTCGACAAGGGCGGCCAGACCGGTCTGGACTGCGAGGTCTACGTGGGCTGAACGAGCGGCAGACGGCCGGACGGCCTAGTCCCTTCCGGTTGCGGGGCCGGGTCCGGCGGCCGGGAGCAGTGGACGCCAAGTCCCCCGCGTGGGGCGGCCAAGCGGCGGAACCCCGAGGTGGAAGAAACCTGGGGCGGCGACCCACATTTTCCCCGAAGGCGACCCGGCGCCGCGATCCAGATCAACCATGCGGGGGCTGCCGCCTGCGGCAGCTCTCGCGCTCCGCTTCAGCGGACCGCTTCTGCGTCGGCGAAGACACCGCGCGGTCGTCGCGCTGCAGGATGGCGAAGTATTGGTGCGCGAGAGCATCGCCTTGCTCAGCCGCGCGGCGATACCCGAGGCCGTGAAGATGTTGCCGCGTCACCATCGGCCGCCGCTCCAGGACGGCCCCTCGGCCGCTACGGCGTCCGGCCGGCTGCTCGTGCGGCGGCCATCGGCTGCCTGCATGCCGAGCTGGCGATCCATCGGCCGGCCGCAGATGGCCAGCGTCCCGAATACTTGCTCCATACGCGGACAGTCACGTCCGGAAGGGAGGCGGTATGGATGACAGGAGCACGGTGACGGCGGTCGATGCCGAACGGGCGCCAAGCGGCAATGACGGGACCACGCCACCACCGCCGTCGGTGGCGCTGGCCAGGATGGACCCGGCCGACGTCGAGACCGTCTTCGCGCGGGTCGAGCAATCGATCGCAGACTTGCCGAACACCGTCAAGGCGATCGAGTGGCGCGACGGACTCAAGGCGGTAGAGGCGGCGGCGGCGGTGCTCGACCGGCACGATATCCGGGCGGCGGCGGCGCGGGCGGTGGCCGAAGTCGAGCAGTGGATCGCCAAGCGGCATCCCCCGCGTCCGGTGGGCAGGCCGCCGAAGACGGAAGCGGACGAAAACCTGGGGCGGCGACCCACATTTTCCGCGGGCGACAGCGGGTCCGGCGAAGCGGCCGACGCGGTGTCGGCAGAGGAGCTGCGCGACATCCGGCGCGCGCATCCCGACCCCGAGGATGACGCGGCGCTGCAGGCGCGGATGCAGCGCATGGAGGCGGCCGGCAAGGTCGTCTCCCGGCGGGCGCTGCGTGAGCAGGTTCGCCGGGAACGACAGGGGGCGTCGGCAGAGCCTGCGCCGCAGGACGCCCCGAGTGCCGAGCGGCCGAAGGACGGTGCTTGCGCGCCGTCGGCGCCGGCGGATGCGGCGGCGGCGCCTCTGCACGCGTGCGCCGTAGAGGCGCTGCGCGAGCAGGTCGACGAGGACTCGGTCGACGCCGTCGCCGTCGCGCTGCACCGTGCCGACGAAGCCCTGATCGCGGAAGTGCTCGGGTTTGGGGAATGGGCCGTACGGCCGGGTGGGCTGGTGCTGGTTCAGTGCGCCGTGCGGGCCGTGGCCGAGGTCACGAGCCTGGCCGCCGAACCCGACAAGAACGACAACGTGTGGCTGGACTACGAGTCGTTGCTGGCCTGCGTCGGAAGCGGTACGAACTGGTTCCCGGTGCTGGTGTTCAGGCGGCGGGACTACGATACGGACTCGGCGGTGGAGGATGGCGGCGATGCGGATTCGGCCGTGGCGGGTCCGACCCTGTTCCGGGCCGACACCGGTAGCGATGCGGCCGATGCGTGGCGGCAGGTTCTCGGCGCGTGGCTCCCGGCCGGCTCCGAAGTGTGGGATCCGTGCTGCGGGTCCGGACAGGTGCTGGCAGGCGCGGCGGCAGCCGGGATGCGGATAGTCGGCGCCGACACCGACGCCGCCAACATCGCGGCGACACGCGCCGCGCTGCAAGCGGCGGCGGGTGTCGCGCCGACGCGGGGGGTGGGCCCAGACCACGGGACGCGCTGACAAGCCTCGCCGCCTGACCCGCGCCGGTTACGACTCCCAGGCAAAGGGGCGCCGCACGCGGTGCGAGGACACGCAGCGGCAGGGTGGTTTCACGGCCCGTCGCTTGACACGGCGCAGCTGCCGTCGCCAGCCGGCGAGGTGCGCCCGTGCTCTTGCGGCCCGTCGCGAGGGCGCTTCGCGGCAGCGGCGTGGTTCCGCACCGACGCGGGTGACGTGTGGGCTCCGTGCTGCGGTTCCGGCGAGGTGCTGACAGGCGCGGGTGCCGGGGATGCGGATAGCTGGCGGCGGATGCCGGCGCCGCCAACGTGGCGTCTGCGCGGGCAGCCCTGCAAGCGGCGAGACGGCCTGGTTGCGCCGCGACCCGTTCGGCCGCGCGGAGCTCGCGACGACCGGTGCTGGACGACTGGCGGCGGCCGTCGCTGCAACCTGGCATGGCCGCGGGCCGGAACGACTGGATCCTCTCGCGGCGGAAGTCGCCGACCGCGCGCGTGCAACTTCGTGTCGTGGTGGCGCGACGCTGACGAGGGAGCAAGGGTGTGCCACCCGCGCTGGCGCTGCGCGGGTAGGTACGCCGAGCAGACCCAGCTTGCGAGCACGAGCCCGATCTGACAGGGTGGGTCGCCGCCGTCCCATGCCGTTCGGCCTGGCGGCTGGGGGAGAGCCGTCGGATCTGCGCAGATGCCTGGAGCGGGAGCGTTTTCTCCGGAGGACATCCCTGTTCAAACCCAGTGTGGCGGCGCTCCTGCTCACGACCAGCGTGAACCGACGAACATCCTCGGGCAGGCGGCCGTGGAGTATCGCGGGGACCGAGTGTACGCCGTCGTCACTTGCTATGACCGTGGTCAAACCCCGCAGAGCCCTGGCTGCTGATCCGCCTCGGCTTGACGTTGAAGACTCCCGCGTGGATCACGCGAGACGATTTCACGCTGACGAGGCCGGACGGTCGTATTGTCGGGACGCCGTCGGTCTCCGAGGGGCGCCGAACGCGGTCAGCATCATTGCGATGCTGGCACGGGCTCGGTCGGTCAGGCGTGTGCCGGTAGCGCCAGCTCCAGCAGCTCGTCGACCCGCGTCACGTAGTCGACTTCGACCGCACGCCGGAGGCTGTCGCCGAGGTCCTCGTCGACCTGCGTACGGTTTTGCCTCGGCAGGAGGACGCGGGCCAGGCCGCCGCGGTGCGCGGCCAGCACCTTCTCGGCGATGCCGCCGACCGGGAGCACCTGTCCGCCGAGGGTGATCTCGCCGGTCATCGCCACGTCGGTACGGACAGGACGCCGCGTGAAGGCGGAGACCAGCGCGGCGGCCATCGTCACGCCGGCCGAGGCGCCCTCCTTGGGGACCTCGGCCGAGTGCACGTGCAGATGGACGTCGGTGTCGCGATGGAAGTCCGGGTCGAGCACGCGGGAGAGTCGGCGCGTCGAGCTGGCGGCGCAGGCGGTCGAGCTCGTCGGTGTGGCCTTGGTCCGGCTCGCCGAGGAACCTGCGGACCTGCCGGGCCGTGATGCGGTCGCGGACGAGCGAGGCGTCGCCGGTCTCCAGCCCGAGCGCCACCTTGCGGCAGACCGTCTGCAGACAGCGGGCGAGCTGGCGGATGCCCCGCTCGCTGGTGTAGTCGCGGATGATCCGCCGGCAGGCGCCTGCGGTGAACCGGACCGGCGCGGCCGTCAGACCGGCGGCCCGGTTCTGCGCGCCGATCAGATGCGTCTGGGCGATGGCGACCTTACTCGGTTCGGTATAGCCGGGCAGGTCGATGAACTCGAGCCGGTCGCGCAGGGCCGGCGGGATCCGGGCCGGCTCGTTCGCCGTGGTGATGAACAGCACCTCGGACAGGTCGAACGGCAGCTCGACGAACGCATCGCGGAAGCGGTGGTGCTGCGCCGGGTCGAGCACTTCGAGCAAGACGGCGGCCGGGTCGGGGCCGAGCTTGTCGATCTCGTCGAGCACGAAGACCGGGTCCTTGCGGCCCACGCGCCGCAACTCGCGCAGGATGGAGCCGGGCTGCGCCCCCTTCCAGGTGCGGTTGTGGCCGCGCAGGTCCGTCTCGTCACGCAACCCGCCGCAGGCCAGCTTCACGAACCCGCGCCCGAGGGCCTCGGCGACGCACTGGGCCAGCGAAGTCTTGCCGGTCCCCGGCTGCCCGGCCAGGCAGAGGACCGACCCCGGGGCCTCGGGTGGTCCCGGGCGCACCGCCAGGGCGCACGCGTCGGTCTCCGCTCCCGGCCACGGCGCGGGGTTTCGACGGTGAGCAGGCCGCGGGTCTGCGGGCACGCCGCCAGCACCTCGAGGAGGCGCGTCTTGACCGGCTCGAGACCGCCGTGGGTGCGGTCGAGCGCCTGCTTCAGATGCTCCGGGTCGAACCGCTGCGGCTGCGCGTGTGCCATGGCAGGGCGAGGACCATCTCGGCCCGGTCCAGCGCCTCGTCGACCGCCTGAGCCTGGGACGCGAGCGCCTGCCGAACGTTCCGCTGCAGCGTCTCACGCACGGGGCCTGGCAGGCCGGCCGCGTCCAGGGTGGTGAGCACGTGGTCGAGTCGCGCGCCGGGGTGACGAGCGCGCGGACGGCCGCGAGCGCCGAGCCGCCGGAGCCGCCGTGCCGTGGCGGGGGCACGACCTCGGCGGCGGGACCTGCGGGCGGCCTGTGTGCGACCTCGGGCCGGCTGGCTCCGTCGACAAGCAGGCCGAACGCCTGTGCGGAGTCCACGATACGCGCCCGCCCGCCGCCAAGTCGGGCAGGTCCCACCGGGCCCGCTGCTCGGCGGTGGTGACCACGCAGCAACTGCGTGCAGGTCCCGCCTGCCGCCTGGCCGACGCCGGGGCCGCCCGCGCCGGCCACGCCGGCCGCACGGCCAACGGCGTCGAGCGCCTGAGTGTATTCGTCGATCGTCGCGGGATAGACGAGCAGCACGGTGGCGTCGTCGTCTCCCCGGAGCAGCTTCATGCGCATCCAGCACATCCTTTCCACGGTCGTCTTGCTCTTTCCACGACGGGACCAGGACGGTCCGCCGGGCATCGGGGACGGCAGTGCGGGCTTGTAGCGCTTCGAGGTTCGCGCCGAGGCGCAGCCGTCCAGCCGGCCGCCGCCGCGGGGCGGAGCGGCTTCGGACGCCTGCAGCCGCTACCACCGCAGGCAGGGGTCGCCGAGAGCGGACAGGTCGTCGAGGACGGGGACGGCGGCGGGGATGTGGGCGGGCGCGTCGGCGTGCTGCCGTGCGTCGTCTTCGAGAGCGGCGTTCTCGAGCAGGGCGGTGATGGCGACCTCGGCTTGGTTCAGCGCGTACTTCAGGAGCCACGTCCGGCGGTTGTGGCAGTAGATGCAGCGGCTGCTCTCGGGCCAGATGAGGCGGCCGCAGGTGCCGGCCTCGATGGGCAGGTCGACGCCGGGGCACAACAACTTGCGGTTGATGTCGGCGCGGGTGCGGCGCATCAGCTCACGGTTGGCGATGCGCCGGCGGAGCCTGCGCAGCCAAGCGCGCTGTTCGGGGCGGAGCAGTTCGATGAGGGGCATGGTTGTCCTCCGGGAAAGGGAATGGCCCGGCAGGGCCGGGCGGAGCGGGCCGTCGGCCCAGGGCGTGCCGTCTCGCGGCGGTCTGCCGCGTCGGGCGTGGAGGGAGCGCGTAAGCGGGAGGCGTGGAGAAAGGGCGCAAAGCGGGGCGTTGCCTTGCCCGCCGGCGCCGTTCCCGTGTGCCGCTACGCTTGTTCCTGTTCCATTGTCGTTCCGCCCACCTGCTCCTCCGTGGTTCGTTTCCGCGCCGACTCGGGGAGGCGCGGCGGCTTCGCCGGCGGGCGGTTCGTCAGGTCAGGCGGTCGCGCGCGGCGGCGGGCGTCCGGCGCTTGTGGCCGTGTGGACAACCGGGCGCGGGTATCTGCGGTGGTTGCTCGGTCCAGCAGTTTCCGGCGGGCGCCGGTGGGCGTGGGCGTGGGCGTGGCCGTTCAACTCTGCGCGAGCGGGAGCTGGCGCCTGGTCTTCAACCGCGCACCTCCGGTCTGCGCGGCGCGTGGACAACAGGATGGCCCCACGGGACGCCAACAACACCGGGGACGCCGGGGACAGCCGGCGCCCGGGTCGGCTTCGCCGCGAGCGCGACACCCCGGTCCTGCTGGACATCTTCCTGAGGTCTTTCCCCGGGCGGTGATCCAGCGCGACTCGACGGCCATCCCCGCGCCGGCAATCCGCCCCTGCAAATCTGTGCGGTTCCGTCTCCCCACATCGCCGCCTCTCCGGGTAGACGACCGGGGTCACCTGCTCGACGAGCTGTTGCTGGCCGGCCGGAACGTGGAGTCGGACGCATTGGACGCGCCGACGGTGGCGATCCGCTGCCGACCGACAATGCTCACCACCCTGCGCGCCGCTGCCAGTTGCCGACAGGGACGCATTCCGGTCCACGCTGCGCAGGAGGAAGCCCTGAAGGGGGAGGTGCAGGCATGTCTGGCATTCCGAAGAAGGATAGATTCTTGACCCGTGCCCAAGTCGAGCAGCGCACCGGCTTGAAAAGGTCCGCTCTCTACCGCAAGATACGCGCCGGCGAATTTCCGGCTCCGTTCCGCGTCGGGCGCAGGGCGGTTCGATGGTCCGAGCGCGAAGTCGACCTGGATCGCCGCGGCGCGGGTGGTTCGTGAAGGCCCGGACCTGTTCAACTCCCGTGATATCGCGCGGGCTCGAACTTGGCAGCTCAAGTGCGTGAAACCCGGCGTATCATTGACTCGTCGGTGAGCCCGAACCAACGCTGCCCGGCTGAATGAGAACCTTGGCCGGCGCCGCGTCGGGCCGGCGCCACGCGATGGATGGATGCCGGGTAATGGCCGGGGTCTCTGCAAGCCGCCAGCTCGCCGGCCTCGGCGCCGTGATCGTGTGGGCCGCAGCTTTCATCGCTCCGACGCAGAAGACGGCAACCGCTCGGAGGCTTCCGCATGTGTGGCTACCTCCTGCTCCAGGTGTGGCGGGGCAGGATCAAGTGTTCCCCGACGACGCCGGTACTGGCGTCAACGACTTGGCGTCAACGACCATGATGCGCGATTCGTCGGCGCGATGCGGCGTTCGAATCCGTTGGGTCGATGCCCCGAGCTACGGCGCCAAGCGCGTTCCTGACGTTGTGGGTTGCGTTGTGGGATACCGCTTCACGGAAAGACGATAACCTTTTAGTATGCAATCACTTGCAGGAACAGTCGTGCTTCCCCTGCCTTACTAGAATTACGGTAAAGGCGTGCGACCCGAGTCGGGCGGGTCGGGCGGACACGTGAACCCCGGTCGCGAGGAGACCTGGATCATGAGAGTTGCCGCCTTCGTCGCCTCCATGCTGTGCGTCGCGACCGCCGCCCGAGCCGCAACCGCAGGAGATCCGGTTCGACTTCGAGCCGTCGCCGCCAACGCCGGAAGTGGTCTATCAAGGGGACACCGGCCACTTCCGTGCGCACGTCCCGCGTCCTGGCGATTCCCCGCAAGCGCGCGCCACGACGCCGGAGCGCCGCCTCACCCGGCGAGGAACCGCAGGATTCCGAACGTTAGAGCCGCTGTCGCGAGCACGGTTCCGACCATCCGGCGTATGAGCTTGGTTTCCAGGTTGGCGATCTCTGTGCGGATGCCGGCAGTTCGCGGAGTGCAGTAAGCCACTTATTCTGAATGTTTTACGGGAATTATTCGACTCGCCCGGCCGTGAAGCCGGTTTGCGCCGGTTTCCCCGCGTCCGCCGGGGCTCTGTTCAGGCTGGTCGGCGGGGGAATCATCGTCCTGACCTTCGCGTTCTGGCAGATCTTCGGGATCTGCGTCAGGCGGTGGTTCCCCCGGGCCGCCAGACGCTGGGCAAACCGGGTCACCTCGCTCGGATGCCGGGCGTACCTGCGCCACTGGGGAATCACCGTCACCCTCCGGAACGCGCGTCACATGGCGCCGCGCCGGACGTACCTCTACGCGGTCAACCACCTGTCCTATCTGGACGTACTCGTGCACGGGGCCCTCTTTCCCTCGACGTTCATCACGTCGCGGGAGATGCGCGGGACCCCCTTTCTGGGGCACATCTGCCGGTTCGCCCAGTGCTTCTTCGTGGACCGGAAGAACCGGAGACGGCTGGCGCAGGAGATCCGGGCTGTCGCCGCCCTCCTCGAGAGCGGTGTTCCCGTGACCCTGTTCCCGGAGGGCGCGGCCGGCGACGGCGCCGGGGTCCAGCCCTTCAAGAGCCCCCTGTTCAAGGCGTGCGCCCTCGCCGGGGTTCCGGTGCTGCCCCTGACCCTGAACTACCGGACCCTCGACTCGGTTCCCGTGGGTTCCGCGAACCGGGACGACGTCTGCTGGTACGGGCGCATGGCCTTCTTCCCCCACGTCTGGCGGCTGCTCCACCATCGCCGCATCGAGGTGGATGTCGTCGTGGCGCCGCCCCTCGTCGGGGGCGACTACCGGGAGCTCGCCGAAAAGACCCGCGAGGCCGTGGCCGGCGGCTATGCGCCACTGGTGGCGCCGCCCCGAGTCGGGCGGCGCGGCGGTGCTGACGGTCCGGCCCCCGGGAAGCCCGCTCGGTGGAGGGCCTGGACGAGGTCCGGCAGCGTGTAGGCGCGTTTTTCCAGCCGGCGCAACTGCTCCTGCCGCGGTTCAGCGCCCGCCGGCCGCGGCCAGCCATCGGTACACGCCTCGCACGTTGAGCGGGAACCACTGTTCGTAGTTGCCCCACCCCGAGTACGCGTCGAGACGGATCCGCTCGGCAGCCTGGTCCTCGGTCCATCCGGCGGCGACGGCCTCCCGAACGGCCGCCGTCAGGTCGTCGTAGTACGCGATCTGGCGCTGGATCGAGGCCCGGTCCCCGGGCGGCCCATGGCCGAAGACGACCGTCTCGAAGGGGATTCCGAGCAGACCCGACAGCGCATTGAAGAACGCCGGGAAGTGCCAGCTCGCCAGATCCTGGTACCCCGGTCGATCGTTCGAGGCGAAGTCGACCGCGAAGGCGACGCCGACGTCGGGGATGAACGGAACGGCGATGTTGTCCGTGTGGCTCGGCCCGAGATAGTGGAGCTCGATCCAACGTTCTCCCATCAGGAATCTGAGCTGGTCCGCGAACGTGACGTTCGGCGCCGGCTGGTCCGCGCTTGCGCGTTCCTCGATGGGCGCGACCGCGAGCTCGTGGGCGATGATGGGAACGCCGGTCTGTCCCATCGCCTCCATCAGGGCGGCGGCGCCCGTCGCGTGGTCCGCATCGCTGTGGCTGTAGACGATGGCGGCGAGCGGTGAGCCCGGCGCCGTGCGGTGGATCTCGGCCGCGAGCTGCCGCGCGGCGTCCACCCCGATCGGATCGAACGCCACGACGCCGGCGTCCGTGGTGACGAACATCGCGTTGTGACCGATCCAGCGGAACTGGTAGACCCCGTCGGCGATCTCGGTCGTCTCGTAGCGGTCCTGCGCCGCGATCCCCATGCCTGTCGCGAGCGAGAGCGCGGCTGTGAGGACGGAGCGGGTTGCGAAGCTGACCATCGTTTGTCTCCCTCCGGGCGCGCTGGCGCGGCCTTGCGGCCGTGTTGCGCACGGTTGGCGCGCACCGGCAAGTCCTTTGCTCGATCATCGACCGTGGCTGACCGGTAGCTTACCGCATGACCTCCGGGTCTGCGACCACGGCACTCGCATGGCGCGGACATCGAGTACGGGGTAGCCGCGTCACAAGCCGATCAAGGGCGTTCTCCGCCCCCGAACCCGAGCGTCACCGCCGGCGGTCAGTTCGCGTCGAGCCGGCGGATCTTGATGTTGCGGAACGCGACGGGGTCGCCGTGGTCCTGGAGGGCGATGTGCCCGCGGGGCTCGCGGCCGTAGCGGGCGATCGAGGCGAACTTGCTGGCCATCCTGCGGCGCTCCCAGTCGGGGCTGTCCAACTCGTACTCCAGCAGCTTCCCGCCGTTCATCCAGTGCTCGACGTGGGCGCCGCGGACGACGAGGCGGGCGGTGTTCCAGGCCCCGACGGGCCGGGTCACGTCGCGGGCGGGGGGGTGGACGGCGTAATTGCTGCCGGCCGAGGTGATGGGCGCGCGCCCGTCGCGGTGGCCGGCGTTGTGCAGGAGTTGGAACTCGGGTCCGGTGTGCCACGGCGGGCCGTCGCCTTCCGCGACGCGGAACATCACGCCGCTGTTGCCGGCCTCCTCCACCTTCCAGTCGAACCGCAGCTCGAAGTCGGCGAACTGCTCGACGGTGATGAGGTCGCCCCCGCGGCCGACTCGGGCGATGGCGCCGTCGACCGCCTGCCATCCGTCGGGCACGCCGTCCCGCCGGTAGCCGCGCCAGGCCGCGAGGCTCCCGCCGTCGAACAGGAGCTTCCAGCCGTCGGCCCGCTCCTCGTCGGTCAGGGTGTTGGCGGCCGTGTCGTCGGCGCCGGCCGCGGGGTCGCCGACGGCCCATTCGACGCCCCGCAGCAGGTGGGTCTGGAAGCGCGGGTCGTCCCACACCTCCGGGCGGTGGCCGAGCGCGGTGTAGAAGACGCGGCCGGCGCCCTCCTCCCGCGTCCAGGCGAGGGCGAAGTCCCGGTCGTCGCGCCGGATGTTGCGCGCGTTCATGTCGACGGAGCCGACGTCGAGGCTCAGCAGCACGTCGACGTTGCCGCGGGACCATTCGCGGTGCTGATAGATCTCGTCGTGGATGCGGAACGACCCGCCGAGGTGCCGGGTGGCGGGGTGCTGCCCGTCCTCGACCCGCACCGTGACCTCCTGGTGCCAGGGATGGCCGTCGAAGTAGCCGCCGATCAACGCGGGATATTCCGGCCACTCGTAGAACGTGTCGGTGGCGCTGTGCACGCCGACGAACGCGCCGCCGCCGCGCACCCAGGCGAGCAGCGCCGCCTTCTGCGCGCCGTCCATCGGCAGTTCGCCGGTCGTGAAGAAGACGACCGCGTCGTACTCCGCGAGGGTGCCGGCGGAGAGGGTGGAGGCGTCGCGGGAGACGGTGACGTCGAGGCGTCCCGACTCTTTCGCGATGCGCGTGAAGACCGCTTCCGAATGCGGGAGGACGGGGTGCGCGAACGCGGCGGACTGCGTGAGATACAGGATCCGGGCCGGGGCGGTCTGCGCCGCGGCCGGCGCGGGGCTTGCGGAGAGCATGAGGGCCGCTGCCAGGACGATGAACAGATCCGCGTGTCGCACGATGCCACATCCTTTCCCGGTTGGCGTCATTCCGTGCCCTCATGGTACCGCGTTTCCTGAGCAGCCTGTGGCAAAACTCCACGGCGCGCCTCGCCGGTCCCGGCACGCGCGGTCTTGCCACGCGCTCCCGTCGTGGAGAACGATGCCGCGCGGTCGGACCCGCGCCGGCGGGGCCGGCGGCCGGGGTATCCTGGGGGACCGATGGCGGTACTGGGACTCGATGTCGGAACCGGCGGGTCGCGGGCGGTGATCGTCGAGGCGGACGGCTCGGTGACCGCGGCGGCCTCGGAGCCGCACGCGCCATTCGACGCGCCCCGAACCGGCTGGGCCGAGCAGCATCCCGGCGACTGGTGGCGCGCGTCGCAGGCGGCGGTCCGGGCCGCCCTGGCCGCCGGGGGGACGGCGCCCGGCGCCATCCGGGCCGTCGGCCTGTCGGGACAGATGCACGGGGCGGTGCTGCTCGACGCGGCGGGAGCGGTCGTGCGGCCCGCGATCATCTGGTGCGACCAGCGGACCGACGCCCAGTGCCGGCGGCTCACCGACGAGGTGGGCGCGGCCCGTCTGATCGAGCTGGTCGGCAATCCCGCCCTCACGGGGTTCACCCTCCCGAAGCTGCTGTGGGTGCGCGACGAGGAGCCGGCGCAGTGGGAGCGGGTGCGGACGGTGCTGTTGCCCAAGGACTACGTGCGGTGGCGGCTCACCGGCGAGCGCGCCACCGACGTCGCGGACGCTTCCGGGACCCTGCTCTTCGACGTGGCGCGCCGGTGCTGGTCGTCGGAGCTGCTCGGCCGGGTGGGGATCGACGCGGCCAGCCTTCCCGCGGCCCACGAAGGGCCGGCCGTCACCGGCCGTCTCGCCCGCGCCGGCGCCGAGGCCACGGGCCTCGCGGTCGGCACCCCGGTGGTGGCCGGCGGGGGAGACCAGGCGGCGGGGGCGGTGGGGATGGGCATCGTGGGCCCCGGCGCGGTCAGCGCCACCATCGGGACCTCGGGCGTGGTGTTCGCGGCCACGGACCGGCCGGCGCGCGACCCCCGCGGGCGGGTGCACACGTTCTGTCACGCGGCGCCGGGCCGCTGGCACGTCATGGGGGTCACCCAGGGCGCGGGGCTGTCGCTGCGCTGGCTGCGCGACACCCTCGGCGCGGGCGCCGGCGGCGCGGACGGGCCGGGCGACCCCTACGACCGTCTGTGCGCCGAGGCGGCGGCGGCGCCGCCGGGGGCCGACGGGGTCCTGTGGGCGCCCTATCTGATGGGCGAGCGGACGCCGCATCTGGATCCGCACGCGCGGGCGGCGCTCGTGGGGCTGTCCGCCGCGCACGGCCGGGCGCACGTGATCCGCGCGGTGCTGGAGGGCGTCGCCTTCAGCCTGCGCGACAGCCTGACCGTTTTCGACGAGATGGGGGTGCCGGCGACCCGGATCCGGCTCGGCGGCGGCGGCGCGCGGTCGCGGCTGTGGCGTCAGATTCAGGCCGACGTCTACCGCCGGCCCGTGGACGTGCCGGCGGCGGAGGAGGGCGCCGCCTACGGCGCGGCGCTGCTCGCGGGGGTCGGGGCCGGGGTCTGGGGCTCGGTGGACGAGGCGTGCGCGGGCGCCGTCCGGGTGGCGGGGACGGTGGCGCCGGATCCCGGTGCGATGGAGACCCTCGACGGGCACTACCGCCGCTTCCGCGCCCTCTATGGCGCCCTCCGCCCGCTGGCCGGTCGTTGAGCGCGCGGCGGAGGAGGGCGCCGGGCCGGCTTCGGCCGCGGCCATCCGGGGGGGGATCTGCTGGCGCAGCCCGGCTTCGGCCGCGGCCATCCGGGGGCCGGTCCGCGGGGCGCGCGGGGGTGGGCGATCTGATTCGGCCGCGACCAGCCCGGGGCCGGCCCGCGGGGCGCGGCGGCGGAGGGCGCCGGGTCGGCTTCGTCCGCGGCCATCCGGGGGGCGGCCCGCGGGGCGCGGCGGCGGAGGGTTCTCCCGCGGGTCCCCGGATGAAGACGTTCTTCCCGGAGGCGTTTTTCGGCCCGCGGGGCGCGGCGGCGGAGGGTTCTCCCGCGGGTCCCCGGGGCCGCACCATGACCATCCCACGCTCCGCCACCGCCGTGCGCAGGCGGAATCGTGGCGGGTCTCGGGGCTCCGGACGTGCGGAATCGTGGGTCCCACGCGGCGCCGGCCGGTCGGCAAGACGGTCGCGACCCCTCGAATCGGGGGCGGGCCGTCACGCGCAGTCAGCGTGGGATGCCCCTGGGGCCGCACCCGCGACGGTTGACGCTGGAGAGATGAACCATGTCTGACGACGCCGGCGCTCCCCGCCCGGAGCACAAGTTCTCGTTCGGTCTGGTGGCGGAGCGTGGGATGGTCCCCGGGGCCGCATCCGCGACGGTTGACGCTGGAGAGATGAACCATGTCTGACGACGCCGGCGCTCCCCGCCCGGAGCACAAGTTCTCGTTCGGTCTGTGGACGGTCGGCAATCCCGGCCGCGATCCTTTCGGCGAGCCGGTGCGGCCGCGGCTGACCCCGGTCGAGCTCGTCGAGCTGCTCGGCGGGGTGGGCGCCTGGGGGGTGAACCTGCACGACAACGACCTGGTGCCGATCGACGCGACGGCGGCCGAGCGCGACGGCATCGTGCGGGAGTTCCGGCAGGCGTGCGGGGACCACGGGCTGGTCGTGCCGATGGTCACCACGAACCTGTTCACCGACCCCGCGTTCAAGGACGGGGCGTTCACCGCCAACGATCCGGCGGTGCGGGCGCTCGCGGTCCAGAAGGCGATGGGGGCGATGGACCTCGGAGCCGAGCTCGGCGCGAAGATCTTCGTCATGTGGGGCGGGCGCGAGGGGACCGAGACCGACGGCTGCCGGCGCCCCGACGCCGCCGTCGCGCGGTTCCGCGAGGCGGTGAACTTCCTGTGCGAGTACTCCATCGCGAACCGCTACGGCTACCGCTTCGCGCTCGAGGCGAAGCCGAACGAGCCGCGGAGCGACATCTACTTCGCGACCACCGGCGCGTATCTCGGGTTCATTCCGACCCTCGATCATCCGGAGCTGGTGGGAGTCAACCCCGAGGTCGCCCACGAGCACATGGCCGGCCTGAACATGACCCACGCCGTGGCCCAGGCGTGGGAGGCCGGGAAGCTCTTCCACATCGACCTGAACGACCAGGTGATCGGCCGCTACGACCAGGACTTCCGGTTCGGCGCGGCGAACCCGAAGGCCGCGTTCTGGCTCGTGAAGTTCCTGGAAGACGTCGGCTACGGCGGCCCGCGCCACTTCGACGCCCACGCCTACCGCACCGAGGGCGTCGAGGGCGTCAAGGACTTCGCGCGCGGCTGCATGCGCACCTATCTCATCCTGAAGGAGAAGGCGGCGCGGTGGAACGCCGACCCCGAGATCGGCGGCCTGCTCGCCCGGCTCGTCGAGACGTCCCAGGCCGCGCCCGCGGTCGGCGTCTTCAGTCCGGATGCCGCCGCCGCCCTCCGGACCCACCGGTTCGACCGGGCGGCGCTCGGCGCCCGGGAGCTGTCCTACGAGCGGCTGGACCAGTTGACGACGGAGATCCTGCTCGGCGTGCGGTAGGCGTGCCGCCCGTCCTTCCTCTCCCGGCGTGGCTTGGCGCACGCCATGTTCGGCAGTAGCCCCCGCGCCCTCAGCCGGGGCTTCGGCGCGGTGCGTACGGGCGGTCGGCGCCGGCCCGTCCACCGGGCGCCGCAGGAGGCGCGCCGGTGGGTGGACGGCATTCTTGCCGCACATGTCCCCGACGTTTCGCGGCGTCGGGGTGATCGTCCCCGATCACGACGGTTTGGTGCGGAAGGACGTTCGGTGTGAGAATGGCTCTTGGCGAAACGCCGCGTCGCCTCGGTGGCCTGCCCGGCCAAGCGTGACGAGCGCGCAGGGTCGGCCGGTGCGGCCGCGGAGCAGGACGCGGCTCCGAGGAACCGCGCCGTCGGACAGGATGCATCGCCGGTCGAACGTGGCGGCGCCGCTTACCACGGCAGGTGAAGCAGGAAGGCGACCAAGCGGTCAAGGATCGCCGGTCGAACGCAGCGGCGCCGCTTGCCACGGGGCGCCGGGCATCGCGCCGGCGGCACGAATTGGAGGGAACCGGGCCCACTGAATCTGAAGAACAGCGAATGACGACGACGCGCTGGAGGACATATTCGCTCGGCGACCGTTCGGTCGGCGGCGTAAATCCGTGCTCCCCTTGGAGGTATCCCATGCGTGCAATCGTCGTGTCAACGCTCGCTCTCGGGCTGTCGTGCGCCATAGCCGCACCAACCTTCGCGCAGGGAACGTCCGCGATTCGCGGAGTCGTCATCGACGAGCAGGGCGGCGTGCTGCCGGGCGCGACGGTCCTCGCCACCCACGAGGAGACGGGAACCTTCCGGGAGACCATCACGGGCCCGGAGGGCGAGTACTCCCTCGCCAGCCTGCAACCCGGTCCGTACACCCTCACCGCCCGGCTCACGGGTTTCCGCGAGCTCATCACCGAGAACGTCGTCCTGCAGGTGGGGCCGACGGTGCGGATCGACCTCTCGCTGCAGATCGGGGCGCTCGAGGAATCGCTCACGGTCACCGGGGAGTCGCCGCTCGTCGACCTCACCTCGGCGCAGGTCGGCGGCAACGTCTCGCTGGAGGAGCTGCAGGACCTGCCGTCGTCGAGCCGCAACTTCACCAGCTTCGTCGCCCTGTTGCCCGGCGTGCAGTTGACCCCGTCGAGCAGTCCGAGCTCGTCCGGCGTGCGCATCAACGGCCAGGACCAGACCGGCATCATGTTCATGCTCGACGGCGGGGCCAACAACGACGATCTGCGCGGGGGACAGTCGCAGGCGAAGCCCGCCCTCGAGGCGGTCGCCGAGTTCCAGGTCGTCACGAACCAGATGGACGCCGAGTACGAGTCCGCCACGTCCGGGGTCATCAACGCCATCAGCAAGACGGGGACCAACGAGTTCCACGGCAGCGCGTTCGGCTTCTACACGAGCGGGGGCCTGACCGCGCCGGACTTCTTCGTCAAGCAGCAGGGCCTCGAGAAGCCCGACACGGTGCTGCGCCAGATCGGCGGCACCATCGGGGGGCCGATCGTGCGGAACCGGGCCCACTTCTTCTTCAGCTACGAGCGCCTGGACCTCGACGTCGGGGAGAGCCGCTTCTACCCGGAGCGGCCCGACCTGAGCTTCTCGACCGTGCAGGAATCCAACTTCGACAACTACTTGGCCCGCATCGACGACCAGATCAACTCCGATCACAACTACTCGATCCGGTTTCTCTGGGACCACCAGCCCACGAACGGCAACCCCGCCGGCTCCCGCACGCTGGAGACGGTGACCAACGAGCGGGACGACGACTGGACGCTGGTGGGGACCCACAACTGGGTGATCGGCTCCACGGCCGTCAACACCCTGCGGGCGTCGTGGACCTACGAACGTCCCAACTGGGGCTCGCTCGGGTATCACGCGACGAACGACCAGACGCTGGAGCCGCCCACCATCGTGTTGCGGAGCGGAATCGTCACCCAGGCCGACTCCTTCGCGCTGGACAGGAAGATGCAGTCCTACGCGTTCCAGAACAGCTTCAGCTGGTTCGTGCCGACCGACGGCGGGGACCACGACTTCAAGTTCGGCATCCAGTACAACAACGCCCAGCACCGGCGCGTCGACCAGAGCTTCATGAACGGCGGATTCACCCTGGCGAGCGATCTTCCGTTCGATGCGGCCAATCCCTTCACCTACCCGGAGCGGCTGAGGGTTCGCATGCCGAGGCCGGACACGCCGTACACCACGGTGCATTCGGGCGGGCTCTACCTGCAGGACTAGTGGAGCATCGACGATCTGACCCTGAACCTGGGGGTGCGTTACGACCTGCACATCGCCCCGATCCACGCGTTCTTCAACCCGTTGTTCGACGACCCGGATGCCTACCCGATCGACAAGAACAACATCGCGCCGCGGCTGGGGTTCGCGTACGACGTGAGCGGAGACTCGGTCATCCGCGGCGGCTTCGGCCGCTTCTACGAGCGGCTGTGGGTCAACCGCTTCGAGAACTTCGTGCGCCGCGGGGTCTACGCCAGCTCCTTCGAGATCGACTTCCCGCTGGACGACATCGATCCGGGTCCGAGCGGGGGGATGTTCCCGACGCATCCCCTGCTGGTCAACGGGCCGGTCCTGAACCGTGACCTCCTCAACCAGTTGGTGCCCCCCGGCTCCTTCAGCCGAAACCTCGGGGCGGTGTGGCTGGACACGCCCGAGCGTCCCGTCGCCCATCAAGACTCGCTGACGTTCGGCTACGAGCGCGAGCTCGGCCCCCAGATCTCGTTCGGCGTCGACTACGTCCACCTGTGGGGCCGCGACCTGCCGTTGCGCTACAACCTCAATCCGCCGGTCCGGGCCGGCACGAGCCGAACGGATCCGATCACCCGGGTCGACTTCATGGGGCTCGCGGACCAGTTGGGGATCGAGCCGTTCAGCAGCAACGTGTACATCATCGAGAACAACGCCAGCTCGCAGTACGACGGGCTCAACTTCCAGATCGAGAAGCGCTATTCCAACAGTTGGGGCGGGCGCATCGCGTACTCGATCGGCTATGCCCGGGGCAACAACGACGGCGACCCCAACGACGAGCTCAACATCGCTCAGGTCGGCGCCGACCGCAACCTGGATATGCTGTGGGGGCCGAGCACCTACGACCGGCGGCACCTGCTGACCGCGAGCGCGCAGACCGAGCTGCCGGGGACCGGGGGCGTGACCCTCAGCGCCGTCGCTCGATACATGAGCGGCACGCCGTTCACCATCCACGACAGCAACTTCGATCCGAACCGGAACGGACTGTCGCCCGACCCGCTGTCCCTGGGCGCCTACAGCGGCACGGGAGAGAACGCGATCAGGGTGGACAACGCCGGGGGGCTCAGAGGAGCCTACGGTCCCGACTACTTCCAGTTGGACCTGCGGATCGGCTACCGCTTCCGGGCCGAAGGGCAGCAGACCGTCGATGTGTTCGGCGAGCTCTTCAACGTGACCAACCGCGTGAACTTCGTCAACCCGTCGGGCGACCGGCGGTCCGGCAACTTCCTCGTGCCCACCAGGCTCCTGGCCGGGGGCTACCCGCGCCAGTTCCAGGCGGGTATCCGGTACGGGTTCTGAGCGATCCCCGGGGCAACGGCGCGCGGGCGGCTCGAAGGCGACCACGAGCCGCCCGCGCCGCCGGCGGTTTGCAGGCGACCGCGCTCTGGCGGGAGTCCAGCCCGGAGAGCTTCGCCTGCGGCTCCGCTCACCGCCCAACCAACCCTCCAGGCGTCCGCGCCGTTCTACGGCGCAGACGCCTGCCCCGGAGAGCTTCGTCTGCGGCTCCGCTCACCGCCCAACCAACCCTCCAGGCGTCCGCGCCGTTCTACGGCGCAGACGCCTGGTCCGGAACCGTCGCCAGCGGCTCCGGTTGCCGCCCCTGCGCCGCCCCGCCGCCCGTGGCGCCCGGCGCCGACACGGGGTACCATCCTCGGGCTGGACAGGTTGGACCGGATGTGCGCAACATGGATCGGTCCGGGGGCGGAGGTCGGCTCCGGGAAGGGAGGGACGCGTTCATGACTCGTCAATCGGCAGGTATCGCGGTCGGGCTCGCCGGGGTGGTTGCGGCGGCGGCGCTCGCGCCGGCCGCGCTCGCGCAGGACGACGCCGGGGCGCACGCCGGGCTCCCGGCCGCCGCCCCCGGCGCGGTCGGGATGTCCGCGGACGCGCTGGACCGCATCGCGCCGGCCATGCAGGCCTACGTCGACGACGGCCGGCTGGCCGCGGTGATGACGATGGTGGCGCGCCGGGGGCAGGTCGTCCACTGGGAGGCGGTGGGGACGCGCGACACCGCGGCCGGCGATCCCCTGGAGCGGGACGACATCTTCCGCATCTATTCGATGACCAAGCCGGTGACCAGCGTCGCGGTGATGATCCTGGTCGAGGAAGGCAAGGTCGCGCTCGACGACCCGCTCTCGAAGTTCGTGCCCGAGTTCGCCGGCGTGCAGGTTCTGACGGACGCGGGTGACCGCGTCGCGGCGGACGGCCCCATCACCGTCGAGCACCTGCTGACCCACACCTCGGGGCTCACCTACGGGTTCTTCGGCGACTCCGCCGTCGACCGCCTCTACAACCAGGCGAACCCCCTCGCCCGCGCCGAGGGCCTCGACGACTTCGCCCGCCGCGTGGCCGAGCTGCCGCTGATCGCGAGCCCGGGGACGCGGTGGAACTACAGCGTGTCGACCGACATCCTCGGCCGCGTCGTCGAGGCCGCCTCGGGCCAGGCGTTCGACGCGTTCGTCGCGGCGCGCATCCTGGGCCCGCTCGGCATGGACGACACCGCGTTCTGGGTGCCGGCGGAGAAGCGCGGCCGGTTCATGGCCAACTACGCGAAGGTGGGCGGCCGGCTCGTCGTCGCCGACTCCCCGGTGGACGGCCAGTACACCCGCCCGCCGGCGTTCCCCTCGGGCGGCGGCGGCCTGACCTCGACCGCGTCCGACTACATCCGGTTCGCCCAGATGCTGCTCGAAGGCGGGAGCCTCGACGGCGTGCGCATCCTCGCGCCGGAGACGGTCGCGCAGATGCGCGCGAACCACCTCCCGGACGCGCTGGTCCCGATAGACCTGGGGACGTTCCTCAGCCCCGGCTACGGCTTCGGGCTCGGGTTCGCGGTCATGGTCGACGCCGCCGCCTCGCCCGAGCCCGACCACGACGGCGTCTTCCGCTGGGCCGGCGCCGCCAACACGTTCTTCTGGATCGACCCCGAGGCCGAGCTCGTCGGCATGGTGTGGACCCAGTTCACCCCGTTCGCCGCCTACGACCTCGAGCGCGAGTTCCAGACCCTGGTCTACGAGGCGATCGAGTAGCCGCGGGCACGGTTTGGGCATAGGTAACCGACGAACAACGCAGCCCGGCGGGATGCGCCGCCGCTCGGCGGCGGGGACTTTCGCCACCGGCTGACAAGAGCCGCCAACCGCACCCGGGCGTTCCGCCGCGGGTGACGTTCAACACGGGCAGTGTGAAGAAGGAGATCGAATCATGAACAGACGGCGCTTTCTCGCAATGACGGGCATGACGGTGACGGCGGCCGCGCTCAGGGATCTGCCCCTCGCCGGATTGCAGCAGCTCACCACCTCGTTCGAGGACCTGCGGCGGGGCGTGGGCATCTTCAACGGCCAGGGGGGCACGATAGGCTGGCTGGTGAACGCGGACGGGATTCTGATCATCGACAGCCAGAACGCGGCCGCCGCGGCGGCCTGCATCGACGGGATCCGGGAGCGGTCGTCGAATGCGATCGACATCCTGCTCAACACGCACCACCACGGCGACCATGTCGGCGGCAACCAGACGTTTCGCCCGGTGGTCGGCACGATCGTCGCCCACGAGAACAGCGCGGCGTGGCAGCGGCGGACGGCCGAAGAAGCGGGGAACGAGGACTCGCAGGCTTATCCGGACGAGACGTTCACCGAGGAGTGGCGGACCACGATCGGGGACGAAACGGTCGTGGCGCGCTATCACGGCGCCGGCCATACGAGCGGCGATTGCGTGGTGACCTTCGAGCAGGCCAACGTCGTGCACATGGGCGACCTGATGTTCAATCGCCTGCACCCGTTCGTCGACCGTGCCTCGGGCGCCCGGATTGCGGGCTGGATCGAGGTGCTGGAGCAGGTGTCGGCGGCGCATTCGGCCGACACCATCTACATCTTCGGGCACGGGACCCCGGACGCCGGCGTCACGGGCGGCCGGGCGGAACTGGCGCACCTGCGCGACTACTTCACTGCCGCGCTGGAGCTGACGCGCCGCGAAATGCAGGCGGGCCGGTCGAAGGAAGAGATCGCCGGCGCCGAGTCGCTGCCCGGGTTCGAGGATCACGTGTCGCCGTTTCCGCTGCTCAGCCTGAGCGGCGTGCTCGGCGTGGCGTACGACGAGCTCGGCGAGGGGTAGGCGTCTGCGCCACGTAAATCGGGATGCGGCCGTTGTGGACGAGCCTCCCGACGAAAGGACCGGCTGTCGACCCCATTCCGCCGCTACGCGCCGGACGAGGGGGACGGTCGGCGCGCCGCGCCGTCATGAACGTCAGATGATGGTGAAGGTGCTGTTCGCCATCCCCCGCGCCGGGAGTGTTCTCGTCGCGGGGATGGCGAAGAAGCGGGAAAGAGGACATGGCGGCCGCCGGACCGGGGTCTCGGCTGTCGGCGGCACGTGCAGGGACACGACGCGGGAATGAGGACGTGGCGGCCGCCGGACCGGACCGGGTTCCCGCGGCCGCCGGAACCGTGGCGGTTACGCCGCTCTCGGGCCGCCGCGGTTACGCCGTCCTCGGAAAGAACGCGGCATCTTCCAATCCGAGGACCGGCACCGCCAGCGCCCGATCCAGATAGTCGTTGCGCATTTCGCACGACGTCTCCGAGATCAGGGTGCAGCCGTGGCAGGCGGCGCCGTGCAGCCACCGCCGTTCCAGGCTCCGGCCGGGCTCGTGCTGGGCGCAGATCGGATCGTTGGAGCAGAGCGCGCCGGCGCGCAGCGCGTCGGCGAGATGATCTTCGATGTGACGGGCCTGCTGCACCAAGCCGCCCAGCGTGCCCTCGGCGTCCGGGCCGCCGGTGTAGAGAAGAATGCCGAAACGCTCGCCGGCGGGTCCGGGCTCCGCGTAGATCCGTTCCCGGATGGAACTCGCGGGATAACCGCAGCGCATCGCCAGCGACTGGATCAGCAGGTGCGACAGCGTGTGCAGCAGGACGTACGGTCCGCCCGGGAACGGACGCGCCGGCTGGCCGCCGGGCGTCCCGCGGCTCTCCGTCCAGGCGTTGTGCCCTCGGGCCAGATCGGCGAGCCGCCGCTCGACCGCCGGCCGTCTCGACCAGGCGTCCACCGAATCCGTGCGCAACTGCACGAACACGCCCTCGCCGCGGTTCTCGACGGCGGGAAACCACTCGGGGTCCAGGGCGATGGCCGCCCGCTCCACGTCTGTGTCGTATTCCCCGTGGATGTCCGGTGTCACCGCTTCGAAGCGGGTGAACCCGACGAGCGCCTGCACCTCCCGCAGACGATGAAGCTGAATCACGGAAGCCATCCCGCCGCCGAGCTCGGATCGCCGCCAGGCGTCGGACGGCAGGCGGCGGGCATGGAAGTCGGGATCGATGGTCACGTCGTCGCCGAACCCCTCGGGCGCCGCGAGCAGCGCGTCGAGTTCGACCTGTTTCACCGGCCGGTCGCTGCTCCTGCCGCGCCTGCGCCGGCGGATCGCGTCCAGAGTCTCGTCGTCGTCGAACGGATCGAGCGCCGCCGCGATCGCCGGTTTCCTCTTCATGAAGGCGAGTTCCGCGGCATCGTCCACGATCTGCAGGTCGTCCCACCGTTCGCCGACGGCGTTGTCGACCGCCGTGCCGCGGTCCGGCAGTGACAGCACGCTGACGATCTGCGGAAAGTAGGCGTTCGACGCGGTGCGGATCAACAGGCGGCTTCGCTGGTTGCAGTCCTCGTTCGTGTTGCGGCCGAGCCAGGGGCGGGCGCCCCGGCAATTGCCGAGCGGATTCTGATCGAGCTCCGCCGCTTCGTAGAGCGGCCGAGTCCGCCCGCATTCGCAACGTATGAAGAGATCCGCGAGATCGCCGGTCGTGCCGCGTTCGTCCAGCCAGAGTTGCCGCCGGCAGACGTGGCCGGCGCCATGGACGAAACCGCGCCAGTCGAGATCGTCGACGTGGCCCCTCGGACAGGCGCGGACGAAGCGGGTGGGCACCACCGGCAGTTTCTCGAAACGCCCCCGCTCGTCCAATGCCTTGCGGTGGGCCAGACGCCGCGACCGGTCACGCGGTTCACCGCTCGACGGCCGGCCGCCGTCTTCCTGCACGACGAACCACTCGGGAAACCGCCATGCGCCGATGCCTCTCCGGGCCGCCCACGGTTCGTTCGGGCTTGGGGGCGGCGCGCAGAGCCGGGGCGCCGGCACGCCGGTCATGCGCCGGAGCTTGTGCGCGAGCCTCGTCTCGACCACCTCGTCGAGGCCCTTCGACCAAGTTTCGAGGCCGCCGATGATCGCCGAATGTTTCGGCAGGTCGATGAGCGCGCCGGGGCCGTAGGTGGTGATCACCTGACTCTGGCGAAGCTGTCCGTGGGCCCTGCGGCTCATGGCGCCACGTCCCGGCCCGTCGGTTCCCGGATGAACAGGTCGACCTCGGGCTCGACGTCGCGCAGCGATCGGTTCGCGCGGAACTTGCGGTGGTGCTCGGATTCGAACTCGGTGTCGAGCATCCCGCGCAGGAGCGGCCGCCCCTGCTTCGTCTCGTACTGCTGATACTGCACCGCAACGTTGTCGGCGTGGTAGTCCTCCACCACGGCGCACCACGAATCCAGCAGCTCGACGACACGGCGGCGCACGCTTCCGATCCGCTCCGAGCGCTCCGTTTCGCCGGCGAACGGTTGCTGAGCGACCCGTTGCTCGAACGATTCAAGCAATCCGCCCTCCAGTCGGGCGCGCACCTCCGTCAGACGTTCGACGCCGTCCGGCGGCGTCAGCTTCGCTTCGGCATGGCGGGCCAGCCCCACGAGCGCGCCGGCCAGCCCGCGATCGAGGGCGCGCACCGAGAACGGCGTCACGCTCGATACCTCCACCGAGCGGTAGAAGGTCTCGTGGTAGTGCCGGAACCGCTCGTAATGTGAGCGGTCGCGCGGCTTGTGGACGTTCAGCAGCGTCACCACCAGCCCCGGACGCCGGTCGCCGCGCCCCACGCGGCTGGTCGCCTGGATGTACTCCGCGTGCGTCTTCGGTTGGCTCAGCACCACCATCAGGCCGAGCCGGGGAATGTCGAGGCCGACGGAGATCATGTTGGTCGCGATGGCGCAGTCCACCCGATCCGACTCGTGAAAGGCGCGCTCCAGGCGCCGGCGGGCGGCGGCCACCTGGTCGGTCGATACCCGCGACGTCAGCTCCACCACGTCCGAGAACGTCCTGCGGTCCTGGAAGAGACCGTGCGATTCACCGATGCGCCGCCGCTGACCGTACTGCCTGACCGTGTTCCGAACTTCCTCTTCCAGGATGCGCCGCGCCCCGCCCAACTCGCGCAGGCTGTTGAAGTAGCCGAGCACGGTCATGTACGGATCGGCGGGATTGTCCCGGTTCCTGTGCCCGCCGGCGTCCCGGTACGCCCGCTCGGCTGCGCCCATGAGCGCGAGCCAGACGCGGCGCATGAGCACCTTGGGGTTGCGTCCCGGAGACGCGATGCCGAGATAGGCTCGGCCCGCGATGCGCTCCACCGGCAGGGTACGCGCGAAGAAGGAATCGCGGCGGTTCGGGCCGGGCGGCGGAAAGACCTGCGTGACGGATCTCGCGAACAGCGCCTGGATCTGATCTTGGGCTTGGCGCGCCGTGGCGGTGGACGCCACGATCTTCGGCCGCACCGGCCGGCCGCCGGCCGCGCGCGCGCACAAGGCGTCGATCACGGACTCGTACAGGCCGACCATGGTGCCGAGCGGCCCGGAGATCAGATGCAACTCGTCCTGGATGACGAGGTCCGGCGGCGGGAGAGGGCGTTCGAGACGCCGGCCCGTCCGTGGTTCCGCCGCGCCGTGGAAGCCGGCCTCGTCGTATCGATCCGCGCCTCCGAGAAGCGCGCCGGTCCGCGCCTCCCACGGCAGAGACGCGAACTTGTCGACGGTCGCTATCAGGAACGCCGGAAGACGGCGGTAGATGGGTTCGTCCACGGCGAGGACGGGGAGCGGCCGGTCGCCGCTGAAGTCGCATTCGAAATTCGTGCAGACGACGCGCAGCTCTTCCGGCCGGTCGTCGTTCGGCAACAGCAGGAAGGAATCGGCGGTAAACCGGGTCCCGCACCACGGGCAGCTCTCGAGCGGGACCGGGCAGGGCCTGCCGCCGGGGTCCGCCTTGAACTGCCGGGTCCTGGCGCGAGCCGAATCCGATCGATTGTCGCCCTTGCGGCCCATGAAGTTGGGCGTCGCCGCCTTGCCGACCCACAGACCGATCTCGAACGGCCATCCGCCGTACCGCTCGACGTCGTCGGCGCGCTCCAGCTCCAGCGCGCAGACGAGACCGGCCGCGCGGGCGAGCTGATCGAGCGTGAGCAGGCGCAGCGTGTACCGCATGATGACGCTCACACCGGCGCCCTGGCGTCCGTTCCGACCCGGGTTGCGCAGTCTCCGCAGCGTCATCGCGAGGGCCGCGAGACCGAGATACGCTTCGGTCTTGCCGCCGCCGGTCGGGAAGAAGAGCAGATCGACGGTCTCGCGGTCGGGGTCGTCAGGAGCGGCGAGGCCGGGGATGTTCAGCACGATGAAGGCGAGCTGAAAGGCGCGCCAGCGCGGCGGCCGATCGGTGAACTGGGTCGCGAACCGCTGCCGCAGGGCGCGCGCAACCGCGCGGTTCGCGACGCGGAAGGCGTCGAGCACGTCCGCGTCCGCGGCCAGAACGGTGATGCCGCGCTCCATGCGATCGGCGGCGATCCCCGCCAGCCGCAGCAACTCCGCGGCGGTGTTGCGCCGCGCATCGGGCAGCGCTCCGATCTCCGCCCGCCGGGATTCGATCCATTCGCGGTATCGGTCCACCAGGGGCCGGAGCGCGGCGCCGGCGGCGGGGCCGTCAGGCAGCGCCCCCAGCACGCGCATCGACAACGCCGCGCCCGGCACGTCCGCGGTCTTCGTCTCCTCCACGTCGGCCCTGGGGATCCACGCGGTGCGCAGCGTGCGGCAGGCGCCGCTCACCACTTCCCAACCCGCCGACACCCCGTGGCCGGTCGCGTACTCGGGGGTGTCGGCGTAGTGGAGGTCGGCCACCTGCTCGTCCCAGTCGGCCGCCCGGACGCCGCGTGGATCCGGCCGGGGCACGAACGGCTGCCGGCCGCGGATCTCGATCTCGGTTTGGAAGGCGTAGGCCCGGTCGGGGTTGCCGTCGTCCGGCGCACGCCGGTTCACCAGAAAAACCGACACCGACCGTGTTCCTGCCGGGATCTCCGCGAGCCCGTCGGTATCGACGAGCCGGTCGTCAACGTGAAGCGTGAGACCACCGGAGTCGGGGACCTCGTGATCGCCGGGTCGATGCTCTTCGGCCGGAGAGAGCGTCACCGTCACCGTCCGTTCGTTCGACCGCCGCAGCCAGACCGATTCGCACTTCCCGTCCGCGCCCGCGGCCTCTGCGCGATCGTAGTCCCCCCACCGCACCGTCACGGCCAGGGCGTCCGCCCCGCCGGCCACGAGGAAGCTCAGTCCCATCGACGACGGAAAGAAGCCTTTCCGGGCCGCCTTGCGCTCCTCGGACGACTCGTCCGGCAGACCGCCCGACGCCGGCGCCTCGTCCAGATCGTCGTCCTCGTCGGGGTCCGCCCTCTGCTCCGCCTTCGTGCCGGACGGAATCAGGAACCCGGTCAAATACCAGTTCGACGGACGCACCCAGCCGGGCAGCCGCTCGCCGGAAAGGGCGTGGTCCGCCCACGGACCGATCAGGTCGAGGTTCAGCGCTTCGACCAGGCGTTCGCGCACGCCCGCGGCGTCGACCACACCACCCGCGGCGTCTTGCCGTGTCATACTGTACCTGCGGTCTCTTGCCGCGTCATGGGAACGTTCTCACGGAAGCAACTCCCGTCACCCGCCTTCACCGCGGCTCCTTCCGGCTCCCCGGACTCCCCGTGACGGCCGCCGTCCGCCAGTTGCCGCACCGCGCCGTCCTGCAGCGCGCTCCACCAGAAGGTCTTGCCGGCGCCCCGCATGCCGGTCACGAGTTGGACGTCCGGGTGCAACGCCTTCACGTGGGACGGCGGCAGGTAGACGCGCCCCGGCGACGGCGGGCCGCCGCCGTGGCTCGTGCCTTCAGGCAGAGCCAGAAGCGCTTCGCGCAGCGCCGCGGTGCGGGTTCCGCCCCTCACCGGCGATCTCCGTCGTCGTCCATGACCAGACCGTCGAAGCGCCGCAGGAACGTTCCGTATGCCTGGGCCACGGTCGCGGCTTCCAGGTCCTGCAACGACGCACCCGCCGCGAGACCGCGGGTCCAGTGGATCGGCAGTGGATCGTGCGGCGCGTCTTCCTCGTCGACATCGAAGGAGTAGGGTTCGCCGCCATTCCCGGATGGCTCCACGTCGCCGTACAGACCGTCCCGGAACAGATTCCACGACTTCTCCCGGAACCCCTGCAGGTACCGCTCGGTGTCCAGCTCCGGCGTCAATGCGGAAACGATGGACAGACGGTCTCGGATGGACGTCGCGAGCAGGCGCGTCTTCCAATGCCGGAAGAGGATTTCGTGGTCGGCCCAGGTGCTCGTCGAGTCGACGGCGAACAGGAGCACGTGCGCGTCGACGTCGGTGACCGCGGCGGCCGCGACGTCGTGCAGTCCGCTGCGGCTCTCCAGGAGCACTACCGTCGGTTCGAATTTCGCCTCCAGGCGTTGCAGCAGGCCCCTCAACCGCACGTCCCACGGGGCGGGCCGGTTCCGGTAGACGCGGCCGAGTTTGGCCAAGTAGTCCCCGGGGGCGCGGCCGTGCGCGGGGGCGACGCCTACGTCGCCCGGCGAGTCCTGCGCCCATCGCGGCGATGCCAGCATTCGTTCGACGACCTGATCGCCCTGCCCCACCAAATCTTCCACGAACCAGTCGGTGACGCCGAACCGCGGTCTCGCCGCGTGCTCCAGCATGGCCGAGGACAATCCGGGAGATTCGAGATCCAGATCGACCACCAGAACACGCTCGCTCTTTCGCGCCAAGTGCCATGCCAGGACGGCGGCTGTCGTGCTCCGGCCGACGCCGCCCTTGACCGAGAACAGCGTGCAGCGCCTTGCGCCGTCGCGGCGTCCCGCGTCCTGCCCGACGGACCACCAGCCGCGTCCCGTCAGCAGCCGATCCGCCAGGTAGACGCCTCGGCGGACCTCCGGGGCAGGTTCGAGAGCCTTCAGCAGCGCGTCGTCCACGAACAGCACGGCGCGGTCGGGTGCGTAGCCGTGCGCTCCCAGCCCCTCGTGCAGGGCGCGGGCGAGGCGCTGAAGGGCGTCCCGGCAGGCCGGGTCCCCTTCCAACCGGTCGGATACCGACAGGCGCACCCTGCCCGACAGATCCCGCACCAGATACAGCCGGTCCACCGCATCCGGCATCGGACCCGAGTGCTCGACCGCAGCGACGATGCGGTCGTACATGTCATCGAACGAAACGAAGTCGTTCATGCCAGACCATTCTGCCGCGCCGCTTCGACGATCGCGCCGACGGCGTCGGCGGCGTCCCGATGCGCCTCGACGTCCGACCTGCCGCAGTAGCCGCCGTGCGCGTAGCGGTCGTGAGGGGACCGGTCGGCGAACGGCTCGCCCGGCGGCAGCCGATCCCAGGTATTCCGCGTTCTCCAGGGTCTCGACGAAGCTCTGAGGTACCGAGCCACGGGCGTTCCGGTCGTGGGATCGACTGGCATCCCGCACGCTTTCATCACCGCCTTCAAGGCCGCATTCCGCGCTGAACCCGTACAACTGATCGGCGTTCGCCCAGCGCCCGCGCCCGAAGAGCAGCTCCGCGTCCGCCCGGTGGCGGTGGTGCGCGTCGATGAAGTCGGCGGGATGCGGCATTGCCAATTCAACCGGGCCGTCATTCAGTCCGCTTCATCGGCCAGGAATTCGTACACGCTGGACATGACGCGATCGATATCCCGCAACTCGCACTCCCATATCGTCAGGACCCGCCAGCCCGACTGCTCGAGCGCCGTGGTGCTGTTGCGGTCACGCAGCCGGGTGGCCGCCAGCTTCGGCTTCCAGAAGCCGACGTTGGATTTGGGCAGGCCGGCTATCGGGCACCGCGGATCGGGATGCCAATGCCAGAAGCAACCGTGCACGAAGATCACGGCGCGGCGGCCCGGCAACACCAAGTCGGGCGTACCCGGCAGGTTCGGGCGGTGCAGCCGAAACCGATAACCCATCCGGTGCACAATGGACCGGACGATACGCTCCGGCTTCATGTGGCGGGACCGAATCCGCGACATGCACCTGGACCGGTCGACCGCACTCAAGTTGTCGGCCATCGTTCGGTCCGTCCGAGCAAGCCGGTTGTCCCCCGAGAACGTCGTCTCCGCAATGTCCGTCGGGCGGGCGCCACGGCGCCGAGCCCGAGTCGTCGATACCATGAGTCGAGTCTCGATCTCCTTGCGCGAGAGCAACCGGGGCCGGGTTGCGCGTCGGCGAAGAACGCACGAGCCGCGTCATTCCTCGACTTCGCTGATCGCCCGCGCCTCCTTCCGGCGGGCTCCGGGCAGATGCAGCGCCGGCGGCGCATCACCTGTCCCGAACTCCCCCCGTACCATCGGACAGAGACGCTTCCAGTCGCAGGACCCGCACTTGTCGCGGTGCGGCCTCATCGGGAAGTCGCCCGCGACGATGCGTTCCGCCGCCCACTCGACGTTCTCAACGGCGGCCCCGACCGCCGCCTCGTCGACGGGGACCTCGATGCGTTGGCCGTCCTTGAGGAGGTGGACGTGACCTGTCCGTGCGTTGGCGTCGAGCACATCCGCCGCCGCCCTGGCGTAGAGCTGCACTTGCAGGGCAAGCTCGCTCCAGTCGAGCTTCGGGTTGTTCTCCGGGTTCGGGCCGCCCTTGATGGACTTGAAGTCGATGACGCTTGCGTCGAGGATCCGCCCTTGGCCGTCGAGGCGCACGAGCAGGTCGATTGAGCCGCCGAGCACGGAGTCGCGCAGCGGGATTTCGAAACGGACCTCAAGCTGACGGTGATGCACGAAGTCGTCGCCGTAGCCTTCGGCGTAGCGGCTGACGATCCCGGCGGACGCGTCGGCGGCACGCTCGTAGGCACCTGGACGCTCCACGGGATCCCGGCTCGGCGGCACGTGCTTGAGATGGAAGATCCCGCGCGCGACCGCCTCGGCTTCCGCGGGTGTCGGGGGGCGTTGCGGGTACTGCTCGTGCAGCTTCCCGACCGCGGCGTGCACCGTCTGTCCGAAACCGAACATTTCGGGAATCGGGGGGCTGAAGCCCCACACGTAGCGGAACTTGTAGTCCCGGGGACAGCGCAGGTAGTAGCGGATCTCGGAGAAGGTCGTCGGCAGCACCGTTTCGTCGGCCCGGCGGCGGGGTGCCGCCGACGGCAGATCGTTCGGCGGCAGTTCGTGCGCGGCAGGCGCGGCCCGCGCCACGTCTTTGTCGTTCAACCGCGCCGAAAACGGTGATGCCTTGCGGGCTTTCTTGCCCCCCGGCAGCAGTTTGGCGTGTGTGACGTACAGGAACCGCTCGGCCCGGGTCACAGCCGTGTAGAAGAGCCTCGCCTCCTGCTCGCGGTTGTTGCCGTACGCGAGCCGCGGGGGCTGGACTGCGCCCCCGATCACCTCGTCCGGAAGCCAGCCGGCATACGCGCTGCGGCGTCCGGGGAAGCGTTGGCCCTCCGCGTCGACGATGAAGACGACCGGGTACTCGAGACCCTTGGCCTTGTGAACGGTCGACACAGTGACGGCATCGGGACGCCGCACCGCGCCATCCTTCGCCGACTGGTAGCCGCTTTCGCCTATGTTCTGCATGAAGTTCAGGATTCCGCCGAACCTCTGGGGCGTGTCGATGCTGACGTACACAGTCTCGACGTCTTGGAGCAACCGGCTCAACATGCCGATGTCGGCCGCCACGCCATCGTCCTGGTCGGCGCCGGCGAAATCGCAGGCGGCGAGCAGATCGTGCAGAAGTTGCTGCGGGAAGACACGGCGCCGTTCCACCTCGATCGGCGTGTGGATGCGTCGGCCCCAGTCCGCGTACAGTTCGGTCATGGCCCTGTTCTGCGCACGGGGGAACACCGGTAGGACTCGTTCGGCCACGAAGCGGAGCACGGTATCGCGATCGGGTGATTCGTCGCGGAGCAGTTCCATGGCCTCGCGCAGCACCGCGACTTGCGGGCGTCCGAACACGCTGCCGCCGGCCTCCAGCGTGTACGGTATGCCGCGCGTTTCGAGTGCGTCGCTGAACGCTTTTGACCTGGCGGTCCCGTCTTGTTCTCCGCTTCCTGTAGAGCGCATCAGGACGGCGAAGTCCGCGTGGGTGAGGCCGCGCGGCCCGCCGTCGTCGTCATAGGAGCCCCCGAGCAACGCCGAAATGCGCCCGGCCACCCATTCCGCCTCCATCCGGCGGTCGTCGAATCCGAACGCCCCGAGCTGGTGCGGACCCCGGCCCCGGTCGGCGGTTGGAGACTTCAGCAAGCGGTTGGCGCCGATCTCTGCGCGCACGAACGCATCCGCGCTGCGCACGATCAGCGGCGTGCTGCGGAAGTTGTGAGCCAGCGTGTGCCGGCTCGCGGCTGGGTTCCGGACGTGGAACTCCAGGATGTTCTGCACGTCGGCGCCGCGCCACCCGTAGATGCTCTGGTCGTCGTCGCCCACGACGGTCAGCGTTTTACACTTCGACGACCTGAGAGCCCGGATCAGTTGTTCTTGAAGCGGGTTGGTGTCCTGGTACTCGTCCACCAACAGATGGCGAATCCCGCCGATCGCGTCCAGCGTTGCCGGGTCGCCCGCTTTCAGACGATCGACGATCAGCCTGATCAAGGATGAGAAATCGATGTAATTTGATTGGTCCAACAAGTTGCGAAGCCGCGACAGCGCCTCACCGAGATCCGGGTCGTGCGACTCGACATCCTCCAGGTCCAGCACTTCGTCGTGCAGGTTCGCCCAAGCGCCGGCCAGCCCGGTAATCCTGTCGAAGTAGCGCGCTCGCTTGCCGAAGCGCTGGATCCCCAACTTCGCGTAGCGGGAAATCAGGAACAAGTGCAGGCCGTTCTGATCGAGAACGTCGAACTGGCGGTAACGCGCGTCGACAAGCACGAGCATCTCGCGGCAGAACCCGTGGATCGTCCCGATGCGGACCTTCCCGACCTCGGTCGGCGGCCGGCCCGTCCTGAACAGCGCGGTGGCGACGCGCTGGCGAATCGAGTCCGCGGCCTTCTCGGTGAACGTGAACGCGACGATCGATGCGGGGTCGGCTCCGCGCGAGATCAACCACGCGATTCGGTAGGCCAGCGTCCGGGACTTGCCGGAACCCGCGCACGCGATGACGAGGACGTCCGCGCTCTCGTCCGTCGCCGCCGCGCGCTGTTCGTCGGTGAGTTCCCGCCTCAAGATGTCGTCGATGTCCGCGGGGCCGCTCATGTCGCCACCCCCGCCGTGGCGCGCAGGCGGCGGAGCATCCGCGCCTGCGGCGCGACGAACCCGGGCGGAATCGCATTGCCGACCATCTCCGCCGCGGCGTACTTGCCGCGGCGCAGAGAGACGCGGTGATTGCTTGGGAACCCTTGCAGCAAGAGAGCCTCGCGGACGGTGATCGCCCGATCTTCCTCAGGGTGCAGGAACCGTCCCTTGCTGGGATTGATGCAGCCCCCCGTGATTGTCGGAGCCGGGCGGTCCCACGCCATCCGTGCGTAGATGTTGCGTCCCCAGCCGTGCCCGTGCCGTGCTGCGCGGCGGTGGCATTCGAGTTGTTCGTCGTCCGGAAGGTCGGCCCGGCTGCCGCCGTCTCTGCGAATCGCGGCGATGACGGCGCGCACGCGCTCGGCGCGCTGTTCGCCGTGGTCGTGCAACGGGTCTCCTGAGCGCCCCGCGCTACGGGCGAGCCCGCCGATGGCGTCACGCACGGTCCGCCCCTCTGCGCCGCCCCCGGCGAGAGTCGGCTTCCCGCGGCGGGCGGCGACGAACACCAGGCGGCGCCGTTGCTGCGGCGTCCCGAAATCGGCGGTGTCCAGCACACCGCAATCGTAGAGCATGCCGCAGGCCGTGATACCCTCGGTGAACGCCCTGAACAAATCGTCGGTGCCAAGTCCCGGAACGTTCTCCATCAGCACGAGACGCGGCCGGATTTCCCGAACCAGCCGCAGGAAGTCAAGGACAAGGGTGTTGCGGTCGTCGTGCAGGGCCTCCCGGCGCCGGGTTCGAATCGCCGAGAACCCCTGACAGGGCGGGCACCCGGCGAGCAGATCCAGTTCGCCCTCACGCAAACCGGCGGCCCGCAGCAACCCGGACGCCGTGCCGGGGTCGCGCACATCGCCCGGGATGACCGGCACGCGCGGAAAATTCATGCGGTAGCTCTCCACCGCAAGCGGCAGGACGTCAATCGCGGCGGCCACACGAAAACGCGCCTGCCGCAGTCCGAGGCTCAGCCCCCCCGCCCCGCAGAACACGTCGATGGCCGTGGGCCAGCGCCGGCCCGCTCCCGCCGCATGCTTCAGCCGCACATCCGCCTCCGCACAGTCCGCCGCCGACCGTTCGTCCATCCTTCCGACCCCGGTATTGTACGGTCTAAGATGCGTAGCGCGCTCGTCGGCCGGAGACCGGCGAGGCGCCTTCGGGGCCGACGTGCCGCCCGTCGAGGGGGACTTGGCGGCCGGTCAGTCATCGGACGCCCCCCAGAGCGGACGCGGCTCGGCCGCGTGCGGGGCGTCGGATGGGCGGCGTACCGCACGGCGCGGTGACCGGTCGGTCTTCTGCCGCGCGGCCGACGCGGCCGTCCCGGCGCGGGCTTCCGCGGCGGCGCGCTGCGCGTTGAGCTCCAGCAGGCGGGCGAGGACCTCGTCGCGGACTGCATCCGGCCAGCGGTAGCGGTACGGCTTCTTGCGGGCGCCCCATTCATCTTCGTCGATCTCGTGGTCGAGCAGGAACTCGCAGTCGGTCGGGACGTCGCGCCAGCCGTAGGCGTCGAGGACGGCGCGGTCCATGGCCGCGTGCAGGCGGCGGAGGGTGGCGACGTCGGGGTCGTTCCCGCCAGGGTCGTGGAAGCGGTTGCAGGTCTTGGTCAGCCCTTCGTTGTTCTCGAGCATCAGCGCGGCGCGGAAATCATGGTACGCCTTGCCGGCGGCTTCGAGGCCGGGGTGGGTCTCCCAGTGCTCGGGGAACGGGAACGTCTCGAAGCAGTCGGAGGGGGTATAGCGGAGGCGGTCTTCCAGGGACGAGCCGAAGAAGCGCGCCCAGATTTCGTGGGGGCGGGACTGAAGGATGCAGAAGTTGGCGTAGTCGGAGAACGGGAACACGATGGTCGAGTCGGCGTACACCCGGCGTTCGCCGCCAGCCGCGCGGGATCGTCGTGGCCGCCCCGGTGGAAGAGAAACGCGGTGATCGTGTCCGCCGCGGCGCCGTCGAGGCGGCGCGGCCCGGCGCAGCCCCCCTTTCGCACGTGGACGACGCTCACCACTACCGCCGCCTGCCCGGGCCACGGGCGCCGTCGGCGGGCGTGGTAGACCTCGCCGCCGTGCGTGCAGATCCAGCGGAGGCCGGTAGCGCGGGTGTCGCCCTGCGCGATGGTGTTGGTGGCGATCAGGCCGAACGCGCCCCCGCGGCGCAGGAGGGTGAACGTCCGCCGGAAGAAGTGGGCCACGAGGTCGGCGTTGCCGTGGCTCTCCTCGTGCGCCGCCTTGAGCCAGTCGGGGTAGCCGGCGGGGTTGCCCGCGGCCACGGTGTTCTTCCCCGCGAACGGCGGATTGCCCACGACGGCGTCGAACCCCGGGTCTTGCCGCTCGAACACCTCGGGAAACTCGATCTCCCAGTGGAACGGGGCCAGCGGCGGGTCGCCGCGCCGAAGCTCTTCCGTCCAGCTTCCGTACCGCGCCATCCCGCCGCGCTGCACCGCGTCTGCGAAACGCCGGCGGTGCTCCTCGCGCGGCTTCGGCTTGCCGCCCTCGAAGAATGCCGCCACGGCGAGATCGCCGAGCAGGCGGACGTTGCGCGCTTCGAACCTGGACTCGTCCCACCGATCGCGCAGTTCGCGGTCGGTGATGGTCTCGTCCGCTTCACGGATGCGCCGGCGGAGGGCGCTCGCGCGGGCTAGGAGTCTGCGCCGCAGAACGGTTTTGGGTCCGATTTGGCACAATATGTAGCGGTCAATCGTCAGAGCTTGCGCAACATATGGTGGTCATAATTTCCTGCGGCGCAGACTCCTAGGTGCTCCATCCCCTGTATCGCCTCGAACCCCGGCTGGAACTCGGGCGCGTCGGCCTTCCAGTGGAAGGTCTCGATCTGCCGGCGCGAGAGGCCGACGAGGGAATCGCCGTGGCGCAGGGCGTGGTCGAGGAAGGTGAACGACTCGTTCCTGGCGAGGGTCGCCAGCCAGAGCGACAGCTTGGCGAGGTCGACCGCCACGGGGTTGCGGTCGACGCCGTAGAGGCAGCGTTGCGCGATCAGGCGGCGCGCGGCGACCACTTCGTCTTCGGCCGTCGCGGGGCGGGGCCGCGCGGGGTGGGCGCGCCGCGCCTCGACGAGCGCGTCGCCGAGCTGGCGGCAGGCTTCGACGAGGAACGCGCCGGAACCCATGGCGGGGTCGCAGACCTTCAGGTCGAGAATCTGCTCGGGCAGGAGCCGCGTGCGGGGCGACGGCGCGCCCGAGCCGGCCGCATCGGCGGATTCGGCCCGCAGACGGTCGAGGACCGGCGCGAGCGCCTCGCGCACGATCGGCTCGGTGAGGGCGCGGGGGGTGTAGTGCGAACCGGTGCGCCGGCGCTCCGGGCTCGGCTGCAGCACCAGCGCGCCCGCCGGCACGAGGTCCGGCGTCGCGTTCCGGTCGATGACGGGATCGAGGGCGGCGTGCAGGTCTTCAAGGGTCCGGGCGGCCTGCGCCGCCCGCTTCACGTTGTCGGTCAGCCGGCGGTCGGTGCGGTCCTGGACCCACTTCGCGCGGCGGGCCGGCGTCTCGTCGAGCAGCTCGTCGAGGCTCAGCGTCGCCGGCGCGCCGTGCTTCTTCCCCGCCTTGACGGCCACCGAGCGGCCGGTCGCGGTCTCCAGCCGGAAGCCCATCATCGTCTCGTAGACGGAACCGATCTGCTCGACGTCGAGGGCGCGGTACGAGATGCGCTCGCCGCCGAGGACGAGCAGCTTGTCGAGCACGCGGTAGATCGTGCCGTCGGGCACGAGGGGGGGCTCGATGCGCTCGTGGATCTGGCGCGCCCGGCCGCCGGCGCGGCCCTCCAGGAACGGATGGCGGTCGGGGTCGAACAGGTCGCCGCGGCGGGGCGGCAGCGTCAGCCCGCCCGCCGCGGCGCCGTCGTGGACGATGCGGAACAGGGCGAGGAGCTGCGCCCAGGCGCCGTACCGCTGATCCATCGTATCGGGGTGGAGCGCGGCGTCTTCGCGCAGGCGCTCGTACAGGGCGGCGGGCGCGTAGGCGCGCCGGAAGGTCTCGTCGTCGGGCAGCATGTCGCGCTGCTCGGCGTAGAGGAGGAAGACGAGCCGCAGCAAGACCGCGAGGAGCGCGCGGTAGATCTCGTCGGGGCGGTCGGCGAGCGGCTCGCGCAGCAGCGCCCCGTGCGAGGCGTCGTGGGCGGCCTGGAGGCCGCGCAGCAGCTCGTAGAGGGCGTGCAGCACCTGTTCGGCCAAGCGCTCGCCGACGTCGTTCTGGTGCCGGCGGCTGTCCGCGAGCAGGGCCGCGAGGCGCTTCCCGCGCGGCACGCTCAGCAGCCGCGTCTGGCCGAGCAGCAGACGGAGCGCCGCCGCGATCGGCCGGCCCGAGGTCTCCAGCATGTCGGCCACGCGGAAATCGAGCCAGCCCGAGCTCTCGCCGCGCGGGGCGGAGACCAGACGCAGGGCGACGCCGTTGAACAGCAGGCCGGCCGGGACCCCGGTATGGCGCAGCAGGCGCTCCAGGCGGCCGTGGGGCGAGGCGTCGAGACCGCCGGAAGCGCGGGCCGCGCGGTCGAAGTCTTCGCCGGCGCCGCACGCGCAGACGAGAAGCTGCCAGTCGGGAGAGCCGGCGGGCGCGCCGTGCGCGGGCGCGGATTCGCGCGCCGCGGCGGCCGGGGCGGGTTGCGGCGCGTTCCGCACCGGTTCCGACCGCACCGCGAAATCGGGGCGCAGCACGGCGCCGGCCTCGGGGAGCGCGGCTTCGAGTTCGGGCGGGACCGGCGCTTCGTCGGTGCCGGCGTAGGCGCGCGGCGAGAAGTTCCAGTCGAGCACGGACGCCGCGAAGGCGCGGAAGTCCGGCAGCCAAGGCGCGGGCGCGACCCCCGGTTCGACTCTGCGTTCCTCGACGCAGGCGCGGAGCCGCTGTTGTCCCTCGGTGTCCCGCCGGTTCAGGATCGCCCCCGCGCTCACCAGGGCCGGCGCAGACACCACGAGGCCGGTGGGCCGGACGAAGCCCAGCCATTCGAGGTGCGCGGCGACGTGCGGGTCGTGTTTCGCCATCGGTTCCCGGCGTCAGTTGGTCTCCGGCCACAGGTAGACGAGGCCGACCGGCTCGACGCGCCGCGCGCGGACCTCGTAGAACGCGCGGATACGGTCGGGCTCGCGATCGAGGTCCTGGTCGAACTGCGTCAGACGCAGTTTCCAGGCCCGCACGTCGGCTTCAAGCTGCCGCTGCTCCTCGGGGCTGAACGCCAGCGCCATCTGCCCGCCGCCTTCGTCGTGCCGCCGCAGCTCGTCGCGGACGCGCGTGCGCTGGCGCTCGAGGGTCTCGCGCAGGCTCCGGGCCTCCTGTCCGCCGCGCCGCCGGAGCTTGTCGACGGCGGCGTCGGCCAGCTCCGCGGCGCGCGGTTCGAGCTGCGGCAGGAGTTCCTTGATGTCGCCGGGGGCGGATGCGAGCAGGCGGCGCCGCACCGTCTCCGGCGGCGCGCCGGGACGGCCGAGCGACCGGTCCAGCAGGTCCAGCGTTCTCGCTTCGGCCTCGCGGGCGTACGCCTTGAGCGGGCCCGAGCGCCTCGCCGGCTCGGTCCAGCGCGCCGCGACGGGCACGATCTCTTCGTGCAGCCGCTCGGCCCCGCGCCCGTACAGCGCCAGCCGGCCGAGCAGGATCACGCGGGGGATGGCGTCCGCCGCCTGGGCGAGACAGGCCCGCGACAGGTCATGGTGGACGAAGCCCTGGGCGCGGAACCGGGCGAGCAGGCGTTGCGCCACGCGCTGCCCCAGATGCAGATGGACGGTGTCGTCGCCGAGCACGCCCGGGTCGTCGAAGACGACGGGGCGGATGGGCGCGTCGCGGCGCCAGTCGGCGAGCTTCTGATCGGTTTTGCGCGGCGCGCGCAGCGTGTCCAGCGTGGCCGTCCAGCTCGGATCGGCCGCCGCCCGGCGGTCGAGCGGCGGGAAGGTCCAGACCGGGTTGCCGTGCCGGTCCGGTCCGGGCCGGAGCGGGTCTGCGCCGAGCAGATCGAGCGAGCAGGAAAGCGCGTCGCGGAACGGCGCCGCCTCGAACCCCACCCACTTTCGGGACCGGTCCAGGAGCTCGCGGCAGCGTTCGACCTGCTCGTGCAGGGCGTCTTGCCGCCCGCGCGCGGCTTCGAGCTCGTCTTCGGCAAGACGCCGGCGTTCGGCGTCGACGTCCGCGGCGTCGATCTCTCGGGCGAGCCGTTCGGCGTCGCGGTGGCGGATGCCGCCGGCGTTGAGACGGCGTTCGACGTCGTCGTCGATCACCTTCGAGAGGCTGCCCAGTTCGGTCTTGATCGTCTCGGTCTTGCGGACGAGCACCTCGAGTACCCGGTCTTCGGCGCGCTGGGGCAGGACGAAGTAGTGGCAGCGCACCTCGGGCGCGGGCTGGAGCTTGCGGTCGATGCGGCCGTTGCGCTGCTCGATGCGGCCGGGGTTCCAGGGCAGGTCGAAGTGGAACAGGTCCGTGCAGTGGGCCTGGAAGTTCAGCCCTTCTCGGGCGGCGTCGGTGGCGAGCAGGATGCGCAGCGGATCGCGTGCCGGATCGGCGTTGAAGCGGCGCTGGATCTCCCGGCGGCGGGCGCCCCCGGTCAGACCGTCTATCGTCTCGATTCGTTCCTCGGCGCGGTCCGTGCCTTCGACGGCCTGTTCGAGAACGTCCCGCAGATAGCGTTTCGTGCCCCGGCGGTTCTCGGTGAAGATGAGCACCCGCCGGTCGTGCCAGCGGGGCGGCGCGCCGGCGGGGGAATCGCCGAACGGCGGCAGGCCGGGGCAGAGGTTCGCCCGGATCCAGTCGATCAGGCGGCGGGTCTTGGCGTCGGGCAGGCATCGGGACCGGTCGGCTGTCTGCTGCATCCGGTCGAGAAGCCGCCGCTCGCGTTCGGGCAGGGGCGCATCGCCGGCGGACGGGGTTGCGGTTTCGGCCGCGCGGGTCAGCGCCGCGATCCGTTCGTTCTCTTCGGCCTCGATCTCCCCGTCGTCCCACGCGCCGCGCTCGTCGTCGGCGTCCGGCGGCGTCAGGAACGGGTCGTCCGGCTTGCCGCCGGTCGGTGATTCTTCGGTTGGAGGGCCGCCGGCCCGCGGCCTGCGGTCTGCCGCCCTGTCGGGGCCTCCTCCGCCGCCCGCCGCCCGCCACTGCCGCTCCACCGTCGCCCGGTGCGCCGTCAGGCTGCGCGCGAACGCCTCGATGGACGAGAGCAGACGCTGCTGCAAGCCGACCACGAGCAGGCCGGCGGCGGCGCGCGCCCGGCCGGACGCGCTTCGGTGGCGCTGTTCACGCGCCGTACGGTACTCGTCGAGCAGGCGCGACAGGACCAACTCCGGCGCGTCGTCCGGCAGGCCGGCGATCTTGATGCGCTCGATCACCCGCCGGGGGAACCCGTCCTGAAACTGACGGACGTCCTCCTTGAGCCGGCGGACCATGACGTCGTCGAGCGCTCTCCGGCCGCGCACCTTGACGCCGCGGGTGAAGCGGTAGGGGTCGAGCAGTTCGAGCAACGTCGAAAAGCTGTTCGAGTGGCCGTTGTGCGGGGTGGCCGAGAGGAAGAGCCGGTGCTCGAAGCGTCCGCCGAGGTCGCGCATGGCCCGGGTGAACTTCGTCTCGATGCCGTAGCGCCCGCCGCTCGACGGCGCGGCGTGGTGGGCTTCGTCGAGGATCAGCAGGCTGCCGGGCCGCATCGGGCCGAGCCACTCGCGCAGCGGGTCGGCGTAGGCGGCGTCGACGAGCAGGTTGTGCGAGACGAGGAACCGGCTGTGGGTGCGCCAGGGGTTGACGCCGAAGCCGCGCTCGCGGCGCATCCGCGAGACGTACCCGCGGTCGAGCAGCTCGAAGACCAGTCCGAACCGTTCGTCCAGCTCGCTCTTCCACTGTTCGAGCACGGACGGCGGGGCGGCGACGACAATCACGTTGACCTTGCGGCGCAGCAGCAGCTCGCGGGCGATCAGCCCCGCCTCGATGGTCTTGCCCAGACCGGTGTCGTCGGCGATGAACAGGTTGACCCGCGGCAGCCGCAGCGCCTTGCGCAGCGGTTCCATCTGGTAGGCGTCGATCCTGATGCCGGCGCGGAACGGCGCCTGGAACAGATGCGGATCGGTCGCGGTGGTGCAGTGCCAGCGCAGCGTATGGAAGAAAGCGGCGAACCGGCGCGGCGGATCGAAGCCGCGGGAAGCGAGATCCGCCCAGTCCTCGGCGGCGGCGATCCGGCGGTCCGGCTCGTGGTTCCAGAAGATCTCCAGCCACTGCCCCGGGGCGTCGTCGTCGGCGCAGGCCAAGCGCACCCGCGGCGATTCGCCGGGGACAGCCGAGTCGACGACCTCCTCGACGAGCCACCGCCGCGAGCGGACCTGGACGAGTTCGCCCACGCGCGGCGCCCGTTCGGGGAGTGTCGCGGCCAAGGGAGCGTTCATGCCGGGGATCGCGGCTCAGTTCGCACGCGGGGCGCCCGGCGGCCCGCGGCGGAACCCGCGTTGCGCGTTCGGGAAGTGTTGCGGCCAAGGGAGCGGTCACGTCCGGGAGCGCAGCTCAGTCCGCAGGCGAGTTGTCCGGCGGCCCGCGTCGGCACCCCGCGTCGCGCGGAAACGGGCGGGGCGCCGGCGGGCTGCGGGGCACCCGTGCGACAGGGCGTGACGAGAGGCACCAGCGGGCTCCCTATCGTCGCCGCGTCCCTCTTGTGCTTTCGAGCCCCCGCTCCCCCCGGGCCCGCCACGCGCCCGAAACAGGGCGGAACGCCGACCGTCCTCACGCGGATTCGCTCCCCCAGCCCGCAGCGCGCCGGACGGCCTCACGATATCCACACGACCGGCGACCGTCAAGCCGGACGTCCTCGTCCGCTTGCGCGCGTCGGCGCTGTTGGTCGGCCACCTCGGTGGCCAAGCACCGCGATGCTCGTACGATCCCGGCTGCGGTGCCGCCATTTTCGAGTTGTTTTGGGACCGTTCTACTTTACTAAAAGATGGGATCTGATATAGTCTCTTGATGCGAGTCATCGCGAAGAAGCGGCTTCGCGAGTTCTGGGAGCGGCATCCGGCGGCCCGAGAACCGCTTCTCGCTTGGTTTCGGGAAGTTAAAGGGGAGGACTGGGACACGCCGGCGGCCGTGAAGGCGAAGTACCGCCAAGCCGGCATCGTCGGCGGCAGCCGCGTGGTCTTCAACGTCAAGGGCAACGACTACCGGCTGGTGGTGAAAATCCATTACGCGCATCGTGTCGTCTACGTGCGATTCGTCGGCACGCACGCGGAGTACGACGCTGTCAACATCGAGGAGGTGTGACGATGGCCGACATTCAGCCGATCCGGACCGAGACCGACTACCAAGCCGCGCTGGCCCGGATCGACGAGCTCATGGAGGCCGAGCCCGGGAGTCCGGACGGCCGGGAACTCGACTTGCTGGCCGACCTCGTCGAGCTGTACGAGAGCCGCAACGAGCCGATGGATTATCCCGATCCGGTGGCCGCCATCGAGTTCCGCATGGAGCAGGCCGGACTGCAGCCGCGCGACCTGATCCCGTTCATCGGAAGCCGCGGGAAAGTCTCCGAGATCCTCTCCGGCAAGCGCCCGATCACGATGCCGATGGCGCGCGCGCTCCACGAGCACCTCGGCATTCCGGCGGACGTGCTTCTGCGTCGGCCTGGAGGAACAACGGACGACGCACGGTCGACCGCCGAATGGAAACGGTTTCCCCTGAGGGCGATGGCCGAGCGCGGCTGGATACCGAAGGTTCCCCATCTTGAGGCGCGGGCCGAGGAACTCATCGGAGAACTGATTGAGCGGGCCGGCGGCGCGACCGTGGCCGACGCCGTACTCTACCGCAAGGCCGACAACCTGCGCGCGAACGCCAAGACGGACCCCTATGCGCTCAAGGCTTGGTGCTGGCAGGCATTGGCGGCCGCGGCCCCGAGTGGACGGGATCAAGACTACCGGCCCGGCGCGGTGACCCCGGACTTCCTTCGGCAGGTCGCACGGCTGAGCTGGTCGGAGGAGGGACCGCAGCGGGCGCGCGAGCTCCTGAGCGGCAACGGCATTCCCCTCGTCATCGTCGAACACCTGCCCAGGACCTATCTGGACGGGGCCGCGCTCCGGCTCGGGGACGGCCGGCCCGTAATCGCGCTGACGTTGCGCTACGACCGCCTTGACAACTTCTGGTTCTGCCTGCTGCACGAGCTCGCCCACGTAGGCCGGCACATGGACAACGACGACGGCCAAGCGTTCGTGGATGACCTGACGTTGCGCGGAACTGACACGGGCGCACAGGATCCGAGGGAGGCGCAGGCCGACCAATGGGCGGAAGAGGCGCTCATCCCGTCCGACGCGTGGGAAAGGAGCGCAGTTCGGGAGCGCCCGACGCCGATGGCGGTGCTGAGCCTGGCGCAGGCGCTGCATGTGCATCCGGCGGTCGTCGCCGGACGGGTCCGTTACGAACGTCGGAATTACCGGCTACTGTCCCAATTCGTCGGAACCGGCGAGGTTCGCCGGCAATTTCGTTGAGGCGCAGAGGATTGCGCAATCAGGAGTCTGCGCCGTAGAACGGCGCGGACTATGCAGGCCGCGGAGGGTGGCGATTTCGGGCGCGTCGTCGCGCCGGTCGTGGAAGCGCGGGTTCCGACCGCGCCGGGAAATCGGGGCGGCCGGCGGCCGATCCGAGCTGGACGGCACGCTGCCGGGCCGGCGGATCCTCCGTTAGAGGTTTGTCGACCCGCGGCTTGCGGTCCGCCGGCGCGTCGGGGCCCCCCGCCTCCGGCGGTCGCTTGCCGCTGCCGTTCCACGGTCGCCGGGTGGGCCGTCAGGCTGCGCGAACGTCTCGATCGACGAGACGGGACGCTGCTGCAAGCCGACCACGAGCAAGCGGGCGGGTGCGGGCCGCGCCCGGGGCCGGGATCACGTTGTCGACAAACGCCGACTTTTCTGGTGGGGCACGGACCGCGTAGCGCATACTATCGGGGACGTCTCCGGTCGCGGCACAACGAAGGGGGGAAACGGCCATGATGGACAGTTTGCAGTTCCTCTTCCGGTGGCTCCACGTGTTCGTGGGGATCATCTGGATCGGGCACCTTTACTTCTTCAACTTCGTGAACGGCCAGATGGCCGCTCAGCTCGACGGGCCGACGAAACAGAAGGTGGTGCCGGAGCTCATGCCCCGCGCGCTCTTCTGGTTCCGTTGGGGCGCCGCCTGGACGTGGATCACCGGCGTCGTCCTGCTGCTGCTGATCTTCTATCACGGCGGCCTCGCGATCGAGGTCGACGCGGGCTGGGGGGCGGGCCCGATCGCCATGATCGCGGTGACCTTCCTGGCCGTCTTCGGCTACGACGCGCTCTGGAAGAGCGGGCTCAAGTCGAACGTCCGCGCCGCCACCATCGTCTCCTTCGTGCTGCTCGCGGTCGTCGTGTGGATGTTCGTGGAGGTCGGCGGATTCCCGCCGCGCTCGGTCCTCATCCACACCGGCGCGATGTTCGGGACGATGATGGCCTTCAACGTGTGGTTCCGCATCTGGCCCGCGCAGCAGCGGATCATCGCGGCGGTGAAGGCCGGCAAGGCCCCGGACGCCGCCGATCCGGCCCTCGCCGGGCTGCGTTCCAAGCACAACACCTACCTGTCGCTGCCGCTGCTGTGGGCGATGCTGAACGAGCACGCGACGCCCTTCTTCGGCGGCAACCTCGGGATTCCCGGCGACTACTACTGGGTGGCGTGGCTTGCGGTGGTGGCCCTGGGGTGGCACGTCATCTTCCACTGCTACCGCATCGCCGGCCGCGTTTCCGGCATGTGAAGCCCAGGCGTCTGCGCCGTAGCGCGGACTCCTGGAAGGTTGGTTGGGGGGTGAGCGGAGCCGCAGGCGACGCTCTCCGGGGCAGGCGTCTGCGCCGTAGCGCGGACTGCTGGAGGGTTGGTTGGGGGGTGAGCGGAGCCGCAGGCGACGCTCTCCGGGCTACGGCCGGGCCGGTTCGAGCCGTCGCCGGGAGGTCCGCCGAGCGTTCTCGGTGGACCTCCCGAGCTGGTTCGGGTCCGCCGCGTGGGTCGCGCGGTCGAACACGAAGCACAGCTCGCCGCCGGCCGGTCCTCCGCCTGCCCCTTCGCCGGCGAAGGGAAGAGGAAGAGGTCGAGGTTCGCCGCCTGCGCCCTCGAGCGCGGGCTCCAAGATGGCGGGACGGTGCGAGAATGCGGTTTGAAGGGAGTGTTGAAGTGGATTACAACGGTGAGCGGCGGACCATCGGCCGGTGGCGCGAGCTCGACCCCGACATGCCGATCGCGCCGGTGGACAACCGTTCGACGTCGGAACACGCGGCGCGTGATGCCGGAGACCCCGACAAGTTCACCACCCCGGGCTATGCGGCGGTGCTGATCGGCTCCACCAAGCCGAACAAGAAAACGGCCGCGGCCGACTGATGCCGGCCGCGGCCTGTGTCCCGCCTCTGGCGCCCCCGCTCCCGTGACCGTTCAGAGAACGGCCCCGGAATCCAGATACCCGCTTTATCAGTCCAAGCCTGGGTCAGCTATGTTTTCCTGGAGTCGAACGGGACCCGCGAACCGGTCGTCAAGATTGCATTTACGAAGATGCTTGCATGCAATCATCGAGGGGGCGCCCGAATCGAAGGCGGGGCTCAGACGACGGGCCGAAGAGCGTTGCGAGATGGACGGCGTCGATGGTCCGGATCGGTTCACGAGGAAACGCCCGGCGGGACCGATGGACGATCTCCGCGTCCATGCCGTGGAGGGTCCAGTGGACGGACGCGGTGTCGACGATCGCCTGCATCCGCGAAGACTCGTCCGCCGTCAATCGCCCGGCGGCGCCGGCGCGCCGCAGCGCGCGATCGCATTCGATGAGCGTCAGGTCGGACGTGGCGACGGCCGCTGCCGCGGTCAGTTGCGACCACGCGCTGTCGCCGCGCTCTTTGTCCAGCAGCGGCGACATCACGGCGCTGGTTTCCGCGTACAGATTCACCGGTCGCCCCGACGATCAGCGCCTGCACGCCGCTCGACGTAGCGCCCGCCGCTCGACGGCGCGGCGTGGTGGGCTTCGTCGAGGAGCAGCAGGCTGCCGGGCCGCATCGGGCCGAGCCACTCGCGCAACGGCCGGCGTGCGCGGGGGCGACGACCTCCTCGACGAGTCGCCGCGAGCGGACGTGAACCAGCTCGCCCACACGCGGCGCCTGTTCGGCGAGTGTTGCGGCTGGGGAAGCGTACATGCTGGGGATCGCGGCTCAACTCGCACGCGAGGCGCCCTGCGGCCCGCGGCGGAACCCCGCGGTGCCCGTTCGGGGAGTGTTGCGGCCAAAGGGAGCATTCATGCTCGGGAGCGCGGGAAATTGCCGACCGGGTTCAACGAGGACGGAAGAACGACCACGATGGAGGTGTCGTTCTGCTCGCTCCCCGGCGGAGCATCTCCACGGTCAGCCTGCGCCGCTACCTGACCGGTCGGCGCGGACACCCGGACGACTCACCGGTGGCGCGGACGCCCGCGGGCCGCGACGACGGTCACGCTGTCACAGGAATCTGTGCCCTATAATGTGGGCTTGAACCGCGGAGGGGCCGTGAACGTCGCGTGCACGGTGCCGCCGCCGGCGATTTGCTGCCCGACCGCAGTGCCCGGCGGTGATCCTGCCATCGCCACCGCCGCTCCGAGCACCACGCCGCCGGCGAGGCGAAGCGGTTGGCTGCGGCTTCGGTCCGTCATCGATGTCGGCTCCGATCACCGCGCCGCTGGCGAGGCGAAGCTGTAGCGGCTTGCCGCCAATCAGAGACCTGCCCGTGTTCGAGACCGTGGACTTCGCAAAGCTCCGGGATGAACTCGACCCCGTGACCTCGGGGTACGAGGCGGGTCAGCAGGACCTGCCGCCGCTCGAAGCCGACAACGACCCGCATGAGCGTTCGATTGCGGAGGCGATGGAAGGTCTCCTGAGAAGGGCCCATTCGTTCGTCTCCGATCATCTGGAGCAGGCGCACAAGCACTTCGGAGAGATCCACGACACCGACTGGAGCGGCGGCATCAACCGGGCCGAGAGAAGAGCATTAGCCCGTTTCGATCAGGTCGAGGGCATGCGGAGCCCCGAGCTCCATCACAAACGCGTCGAAGCCGACAAGCGCGTGAAAGACCTCGCGAAGTTCCGCGCGGCCAACCGGCTGTCCCGATCACCGGACTACCCGGACAGCGGTTTGAGCGTATTCCAGTGGGGACTGGTGGTGTTCCTGTTCGTCTGCGAGAGCATCGCCAATTCGGCGTTTCTGGCCAAAGGCAACGAACTCGGTCTGGTCGGCGCCTCCACCGTCGCATTCGGCATCAGCTTGGCCAATCTTCTGCCGCCGTTCCTCTTCTTCGGTCCCATCAGCCGCAACTTCGTCCACCGGAACGTTTGGCGGCGCGCGCTCGCGGGCGCGTGCACGAGCGCCTACGGCGTGGTCGCCTTCATCCTGAACCTGGGCGTCGCTCACTATCGCGAAGTCTCGGGCGAGCTGATGGGCGACGCCGGCGTCGAAGTGGTCCGCCGCATGACCGAGGCGCCCTTCAGCCTCCAGGACGCCCAGTCCTGGCTCTTGTTCCTCCTCGGGATCATTTTCTCGCTGGTGGCTTTCGCCGACGGCTGGAAGCGCGACGACGCCTATCCCGGATACGGCAAGCTGGATCGCATCGAACGCAAGGCGCGTGATGCGCATTTCGCTGCGCGGAACGATGCCAGCGAGGAGCTGGCCGAGATTCGGGAGGAAGCCCTCGACGAGATCAAGCGTATCGCGCACGAGGCCGAGAGGCAGCCCAGGGAACGCCTGAGAATCGTCGAGGACTGCGAGCGGTGGATCGAGAAGTTCGACGGCTACGTCGATCGACTCCAGAGGGGCGGCGCGGGGCTGATCGACGAATATCGGGCGGCGAATCGCAAGGCCCGCTCGGACGGCGGCGTCCCACGATGTCACACAAGCCCTTGGCGTCTGTCGCGCCCCAGGGTCGACAATCCGCTGAGCGGTGCCCGCGTGGATCCGCTGACGGAGAAACGACTCCGGGAAATCCAGAACGATGACCAACGGGCGACGAATCGGATTTACCAGCACTGCGACGCCGTGCGAACCCGTCTCTTCGGATCGACTGCTCCACAACCCGTACCGGGGGGCCACGCCGCCGCCGTGCCGGAATCCTCCGGCTAGTGCTTCGCCACGACTAAAAATAGGGTCTCCGGGCACTCACCTCGAACCGCAAGAGTCCTATGCAGAAGAAATACGTCGTTCGATCAAGTCCGTATATCCGAAACTTATGACGTGACGGACTACTAGCGGGCTGGGAGTCTCTGGGAGTCTGCGCCGCAGAACGGTTTTGGGTCCGATTTGGCACAATATGTAGCGGTCAATCGCCAGAGTTTGCGCAACATATGGTGGTCACAATTTCCTGCGACGCAGACTCCTAGCGAGCCTCCGCCTCGGACCCGACGAGACATGCAGGGTCGGGCGTGATCGCTGCTGCGCGGCCAATGGCTGTCGGAGACGTGGCAGCGGCGAAATAAACGATCAGAACCTGAACTCGACTCAACTGTAAGTAACGATCCCGGCGGCTCAAGGAGTCTGGTCGCGTCACCGCCCAAGTGCGGATCACGCGGGAAAGCGCTGGTACGGAGATTCGTTGCAGGCCGGAGCTGGCTTGCCCGAGAGACTGAACCAAGGCATGGCGACACGCAGCCGGCGCGGAACGTCGCGAAGACCCCGATTCGGACGGAAGGGGCCGGCATGGAGCTGGCCGGCGGCGGCTGGCGTCGCGCTGGCCATCATCGCGTTCGCCTTGGTGGCCGCGCTGGTGCTGTTGCGACCCGAAACCGTGCCCCGCGATCCCGAGACGCTGTGTCCCGAGGCTGGCCCGAGCCGGGTCACCGCGATCCTGTTGGACACGACGGACCGTGTCGGGCCGACGAGCCGCGCCGACATCCTCGCCCGGCTCGACGACCTCGTGGCGTCGAGCCGGGCGGACGAGATGATGGTCGCCTACGAGACGTCAAGGATCGCCCGCGACGGCACGCTGTTTCCACCGAAGCTCACCGTCTGCAACCCCGGGGACCCGGACGCCGCCAACCCGCTGATCTCGAATCCGGAGCTCATCCGCCGGCGGCTCGAGGAGGGCTTCAGAAGGCCGCTCGACATGCTGTTTCGGGAGCTTCTGGACCGGAACCGGGCCGATGTTTCCCCGTTGCTGGAGAATGTGCAGGCGATTGCCGTGACCCTGTTCGCACGCCGCGTGCACGCGGAGACGCCGAAACGGTTGATCGTCGTTTCCGACCTGATGCAGCACTCCCAGCACCTGTCGCTCTACCGCGGGCGGCTCGATTACGACGCCTTCGACCGCACCGTCGGGGCTGACGCCCTGCGCACGAATTTGCGGGACGTCGAGATCGAGGTGCTGTTCGTGCGGCGGCGCGAGCACGATCGGTTCGACGGCGTGCGGAGCCTGATCGATTTCTGGGAACGCTGGTTCGAGGCGCAGGGCGGGCGGCTGGAGCGCGCGTCCCGGATCGACGGACTGAACTGATGGGCGGCGGGTTCGCGCGGGACGGCTGGTGGTCGCCGGAAAGAGACCGCTGGATCTTCTTCGGGTTCTTCACGATCGGTGCCGTCTTCATCCTGGTGTTGAAGACCGCGGTTGGCAACCAGATCGCCGTCACCGTGTTGCCGTGTCTGTTCATGCTGTTCTACGCAGGTCTCCAATGGGACATCGGCGAATGGGAACCGAAACCTGACGCCAACGGCGACAATCTGTACTACCTCGGGTTCCTCTACACCCTGACCAGCCTCGGCCATGCGCTCTACCGGTTCAGCACGGAACAGGAAGACACGGAGGTCATCGTCACCAACTTCGGTATCGCCATCTCCACGACCATCCTGGGCATGGCGCTGCGCATCCTTCTCGGCCGCCCGGGATTCGACGATCCGCCCGCGGTCGAGACCTCGGCGCGCAGGGACCTCGCCAGCGCCGCCCGGAGGCTCCGGGCCGAGCTGGAGTACAGCGCCGCGGACTTCCAAGGCTTCCGCGCGGAGCTGGAACAGGACTTCAGGAACTTCCGTGAGCGACTGGCGCAGGACGCCGACATGGCGCATGCCGTCGTCGCGAAGACGCTCGATCGCGCGCTGGGCCTAGAGCTGCCCTTGCCCCAGATCTCTCCGGCTGAAAGATCACCCGTATTCGTCCCTCAGTTCGAAGGCGAAGACCATGGCGGCGAGCTGGGTGTAGCCGTGCCACAGGAGTTGCGCGCCGGGCGGGGCGCGGCGGCGCCCGAGCCAGCCGCCGAGGCGCCCGACCAGTTCGACGGCGTCACCGAGGCGGGTCGGGGGCGGCAGCTGGCGCGAGTGGGCGAAGACCGCGAGCACACGCAACTCGTCGTCGGAGAACAGCAGGTCGCCCGGCAGGTCGGGCACCTCGCGCCCGAGCTGGACCATCAACTGGATCCGCCACCCGATGACCATCTTGATCGCCATGGCCCGTTCGAGCCGCTCGGCCTTGTGGTGCTGCAGCTCCTCGACCTTGCAGCCGGACTTGAGGACCCGGAAGTACTCTTCGATGCGCCAGCGCAGCGCATACCAGTGCAGGACCCGCACGGCGTCGGCCGTGCCGGTCACGGGCAGCGTGGTCAGCACGAACCACTCCAGCGGCTTGACCCCGGGCGGCGGCTGTTCCTCGCGCGCATGGACGACGAACAGGTTGACCGGCTTGGCGCCGGAGCACGGCAGCGCCACCGGCTGGTAGCGCAGGGTCACGTCGGCGTCGCGGGCCGCACGGCGGTCCTTGCGGGCCTGTTTACTGGCCTTCACCCGCGCGCTCAGCCGCCGCACCTCGACGGTGGCGGCGCCGCGGGCCGGCGCGTTGCGCACCTCCTCGAACAGGCGGCGGGAGACCGTCTGCCCGTCGGCGGTCTCCTCCTTGCCGAGGACCCGGTCGACCTTCGCGCGGACCAGCAGTTCGACCTGCGGGGCGTGCGTCCGGCGCTCGATGAACAGGTCCAGGAAGTCGGCCTCGCGGTCCATCGTGCACACCACGCGGGTCTCCGGCAGGCGTTCGGCCGCCGCCGCGCAGTCGCGCAGCCCCTCGACCCAGCGGAACGACTTCCGTTCCTCTCGCGGCTTCGGCTTGCCTTTCTCCCCGGGATTCCGGAACTCGGGCGCGTCGAACGCGGCCCGCAGGACGCCCAGGGACACCCCGTCGGGATTGACGGCCAGGGTCGTGTGCAACTCCAGGCCGCGGGCCACCGCGCCGGTCTGATTCGAGCCGAGGGCCCCCAGGCCCTCCGTCCGGCTGTGCCGGGTGAAGTTCAGGCTGGTGCCGTCCTGGATGCACAACACCGTGTCGTGCCCGCGCATCCGGCGCAGCGTGCGCCCGCGGTGGGGCTCGAGAATGTTCTCGACCGTCACCGCGCTTTCGGCGGGTTGGTCGATCAGCCGGTAATGGCCCTTGACCAAGGCTCTCAATCCGTTCGCGGCCCCGGTGATGGCGCGCATCGGAGACTCGGCCATCTGCTGCGCGCTCAGAACCAGGCGCGCGCTCCGGCGCGCGTCGCCCAGCCGCGCCCCGCCGAACTCGTGGCCCGCCCAGGACTCGGCGTCGAGCCCGTCGCCGACCGCGAGCGGCGACACGTCCGGCGGCGGCGACGCGAGGCGGGCGCGCGCCCCCGGCTCCAACGCATACATATACACGGCTTTGCGCGTTTCGGGGGCCGCGCAGGTGCGGTCCTGCCGTCCGCGCCCGCAGGTCTCACCCACCCGCATCCAGTTCGCCGCCCGCACGCTCGTGCCCGGATGTTCGGTCTCGTCGACGAACGTCTCCAGCAGCCAGGGCCGATAGCCGTGGAGGCGCTCGAAGTCGTCGCCGACCACCCGGGTGACCCGGCCCAGCACGTGGGAGGCCAAGTTGCGGCACGAGAGGCCGGGGCGCACCAGCAGCCGGCACAGTCCCAGCACCCGGTGCAGGTAGTCGCCCCGGCGCTTCTCGTCCCAGCCGATCCAGGCGTCGCGGGCCCGCAGGCGCCGCGCACTCGCGGCGAACCCGACGCCGCCCAGCCAGCCGTGCCCGGAACCCACCAGATACCGCAGTTGAGGGCCGACAAAGGGTCCGGCGCCGCGCGGGTGCTCGTCCGCCATCAGCGTATTCCACACGCGGCGGTGTTCGTCGGTCTCCACCAGCACCAGGGTCAGTTCCCGAACCTCATCGACCGTGCCGGGCACGTCCACGGCCGGCGCGACCGGGTGCGGGAGCACCCGCGGGCGGCGTCCACCGCCGCCCGCGGGGCGACCCGGCGGGAGCGCGACTTGGCCCGCCGCCTCGAGGGCGGCCAACGCCGAGGCGCAGCTCGCGCGCTGCCACCGGCCACGCCCATCGCGGAAATCGAACGCTTCACACACGCGGTCGGCGACCTGCCCGCGGCTGCCGATGCCCTGCGCCACCGCGCTCCCCAGCACATCGCGCAGGCGGGCGAGGTTGTCCCGCAGCCTCCGCATGACTTGATTCTGAATCTTCATGCCCGCCACGGTAGCGAAGTGGCCTCATGAAGTCCAGTGAAAAGTTCTGGGGCAAGGGCAGGCCTAGAGCGTGCCATCGAGAGCTTCGAAGTCGGAACCCGGATGGCGGTCGAGACCATCGTTGACCGGGCGGGGGAGCTGGAGCGGAGCGCCGCCGCCCTGACCGCGTTCGAGCAAGCCGTCGATCGGCTCGACACTCGCACGACAGCCGCGGTGGAGGCTATCGGGGACCACTCGACCACACTGGCCGCGGGCGCCGCGCGGGTCGGCGAGTCGCTGGAGTCGCAGGCGGAACGGATGCGGGCCGTCGATTTCGGGCAGGCGCTGATTGACGCCGCCGGCCCCGCGTCGGCCCATCTGCAGGCCGCCGTCGAGCGCAGCGCCGCGCGGGTCGATACCCGCATCGACTCCCTGTTTGAGGACGCCGAGCGGCGCGCGAAGGAGCTGGAGGCGGGCGCCGGCGCCGTGCGCGACGCGTTGCGGTTGCAGGCGGAACGCATCGGAACCCTCGATTTCCCGAGGGCTTTCAGCGACGCCGTCCAGCCGGCGTCAGCCGAACTCCGCGCGGCGGCGGTCGAGTTCAGGGCGTTGCTGGACGGGTTGCGGCAGGCCGACGCGGCGCGCGAACAGGTGCGGGCCGCCAACGAGCGGGCGCTGGCCACGGCGAATGAGGTGCTGCGAGAGCAGGGAACCCTTGCCGCGGCGGTCGCTGCCGCGGCGAACGACTCGCGAGCTGCCGCCGAGTCGTTCCGTTCCGCCGGCGAACGGTTGGTTGGGGTCAACGAAGGCGCGGAGGACGCCGCGCGCCGGGCCGCCGGCGTACGCGACGAGTTCGCGCGGTCGGCGGAACGGCTGCGCGTGGTGAACGAAGAGCTGGCGCAGGTCTCGCAGGCGCTGGCATCCTGGGTCGCGGAGGCGCGGGAAGCTCTGGGGCGCCGGCCGCGCCGCTGGTGGTTCGCCCGTCGGAGGAAATGATGCCGCATCGGGGGCAGACCTTCCCTCGCGGCCTCGTCTTGGGCCTCACGATGGCGGAGACGGCGATCCTCATCATCTTCGTGCTCCTCTTGGCCCTGACCGCGCTGCTCGATCGGGAAGCCGACCGGCGCCGCACGGCGGAGCAGGATCTTGAGCGGTTCGAAGAGATCCGACTGGTGCTTTCGGAGCGCGGTCTCGAACCGGCGGCGCTGTTGGAGACGATCCGGGCGCGCGAGGAAGACCGGAGCGCCGCGGACGACTGGCGCGAACTCGTCCGGGACCTGGGCCGCCAGATGCCCGACCCTTCCCCCGAAACGATCGCCTCGCGTCTGCGGGAGGCGGCCGATGCGCTGGAACGGGACGCCGCCCACCGGGCGCTCGACGAGGTGCTCGGCGCCGCCGGTGTCGAACCCACGCGGGAGACATTGCAGGCACTCGCCGAGATCGCGGAGGCCAGGCAGGAAGCGGACCTGACGGTGGACGAGGTGCGGGACGCGATGGAAACGTACCCGGCGCTCGACGCGGCGCTTCGGAACCGCGGCGGCGAAACGACGCCGCGGGCGGTCGAGCGGATGGTCCGGGACGCGCAGCGCTGGCGCGATTACGCGGGCGAAGCGGACGTCGATCTGGCGGCCGAGCTCGGCCGCGCCAACCAGCGTGTCGAACGGCTGGAGGCGCAGGTGCAAGGCGGCGGAGGCACCGACCATCCGAGCTGTTGGTACGACGGCGACAACACCGTCGCGTACCTCTTCGACGTGGCGCTGACCGAGGTGGGCTACCTCCTCCAGCCCGCCCGCGCGCCGCAGCATGAGCGGGCGCGGGCGGCGCTGGGGGACGAACTCGCGCCGGTCCGCACCGGCCGCATGCTGACCCCGGCGCAGTTTCGGGAGCAGACGCGGCCGGTCTACGCATGGAGCGTCGCCAACGACTGCCGATTCTTCGTCCGCGCGTTCGATGTGACCGCCGCCGATCAGAAGGAACTGTATAAGGATCGCATGCGTCTGTTGGAGTCGCGCTTCTACAAGTACGCGAATCCATCGGGACCGCCGCCCGAAGCCGGTTCCGCTCCGCGGCCTTGACCGCGTTGGGAGCGCCTGGCCGCGGGCGGGCTGAGCCTGACGCGGCACGCCGGTTCCGCTCTGCGGCCTTGACCGCGTTGCGAGAGCCCCCGATGCTCCACCGCGGACGTTCGGCACCTCGCAAGGAGCTGTCAAGGTCGTCGTGCAGGGGACGGCACGACGCTGATACCGAGGGCCCCGGCGTCGAAAGACAGCCCCCGAACGTATTCGCGGGACCCGGGATGTCGGAAGCGGAGCGCTTGTGTTCCGGGGAGTTGCAGACCGCCCGCGACGCCGCGTCGACCGCGCCGGCGGCGGGGGCCCCGGGTCGGAGGCCTCCCGCCGCCGCCGGCCCGCGTCAGGGCGGGGCTACTCGTCGCGCAGCGCGAACACCCAGACGACGCCGCCCTGCGGCACCTGGATGTTCCGATCGAGGTGCTGGTTGACCGCGCGCTGCATGCCCTGCGCGTCGACCCCCCAGCCCGCCTGGACCGCGACGTACTGCACGCCGTCGATCGCATAGGACGACGGGACGCCGATGACCCCCGAGTTCAGGCGCTGCTCCCAGACGATCTCGCCGGTGGCCGCGTCGAACGCCCGGAAGTAGCGGTCGTGGGTGCCGCCGGCGAAGACGAGGCCGCCCGCGGTGGTCATGATCGGGCCCCAGTTCTGCGACTCGGGGAACTCGTGGGTCCACACCTGCTCGCCGGTCGAGAGGTCCCAGGCCTGGATCTCGCCGAGATGGTCGGCGCCGTTCACCACGAAGACCTGCGACGAGGCGCCGGTGAACGGCCCACCGGGAACGTACTCGACCTCGCGGCCGACGATGGTCGAGCAGAGGTTCTCGTTGGCGGGAACGTAGAGGTAGCCGGTCTGGGGGCTGTAGGCGGCCGGGGGCCAGTCCTTGCCGCCCCACAGCGACGGACAGAAGGTCGCCGGCCGGTTCGTGCCGGGCTTGCGCTCCGGGTCGTACTCGGGCCGGCCGGTCACGGGGTCGACGGCCGTGAACACGTTCTGGTCCACGTAGGGTTGGGCGTCGACGAAGGTGATGGCGTCCGGCCCGCGCTCGAGCATCCACAGGTAGCCGTTGCGGGCGGGGTGCACCAGGGCCGGGATGGTGCGGCCGCCGCGCGGGACGTCGATCAGCAGCGGGGCCGAGACCTCGTCCCAGTCCCACGAGCCGTTCCAGTGGTACTGGTGATAGCCCTTGAGCTCGCCGGTGTCGGCGTCGAAGGCCACGACCGAGTTGGTGTACAGGTTGTCGCCCGGCCGCTGGTCTCCGATCCAGGGGCCCGGGTTGCCGGTTCCCCAGTAGGTGAGGTTGAGTTCGGGGTCGAACGAGCCGGTGATCCAGATGGACGCGCCGCCGGTGCGCCACGTGTCGCCCGGCCACGTCTCGTTGCCGGGCTCGCCGGGACCCGGAATGGTGTGCGAACGCCACACCTCGTCACCCGACTCGGCGTCGTAGGCGGCGACGAACCCGCGGATGCCCCGTTCGCCGCCCGACGCGCCGACCAGGATCTTGCCGTTGGCGACGAGCGGCGCCATGGTCATGTAGTACCCCGTGCGGTAGTCGGCCGCCTCGGCCTCCCACGCGAGATCGCCGGTCGTCGCATCGAGCGCGACCACGAACGCATCGTGCGTCGTGTAGTAGACCTTGTCGCCGAAGAGGCCGACCCCCCGGTTGGTCCGGTGGGGATGGCTCATGTCCTCGGGGAACTGCCGCTGGTACAGCCAGAGCTGATCGCCGGTGCGGGCGTCCACCGCGATGACCCGGTCTTCGGGGGTGGTGACGAACATGATGCCGTCGTTGACGACCGGCGGCGACTCGTGGCCCGACGTCACGCCCGTCGACAGCGACCACACCGGCTCCAGGTTGGCCACGTTGCCGGTCGTGATCTGGTCGAGGGGGCTGTAGCCCCAACTGTCGTAGGTGCGGCGGTACATCAGCCAGTCGCCGTCGGCGGGCGCGCGCAGCCGCTCGTCGGTGACCGGGGTGTACGTCGGTTCCTGCGCCGCCGCCCCCGGCGGCATCGCCAGTCCGATGGCGCCGATCGCGGCGCTTGCGACAACCGGTCGCAACGATAGTCTCGCCATGTCGTCCTCTCCTGCGTGTCCTGGTCCGGATTTCCGCCCCGGCATTATGACGCGAACACGTCGGTCGGCGCACCGGCCGTTCGCGGGGTGGGTCGCCGGCCGCTTGTCAACGGAACGCGGGTCTCGAACGTCCTGTAGGGGTATGCAACAATTGCGCGGTGCCGTACAGGGAGCCGGAACGATGAGACGCAGGATGTCCGGGGCGGAAACGGGCGGCCGTTCCCCGAAGCAGGTTCGTGGCGGGGCGGGTGTCCGTGACGCCGGCGGGGTTCACGGCGACGCGGGGGTTCGCCGCGGGCTCGTGGCGGTGCTGCTGATGCTCGCGCCGATTTGGGCGCAGGCGGGGCAGGTTTCCGCCGGCGACACCGTGGCGGTCGTGGCGTTCACCAACATCACCGGGGCGGAAGACGACGAGTGGATCGGGTTCGGCATCGCCGAGACGATCACCGCGGATCTGGCCCGTGTCGGCACGGTCGGGGTGGTGGGGAACGACGCGGTGCAGGCGGCCCTGCGGGCGTCGCGCGCCGCGCCGGGGGCGGCGGTGGACCTGAGCGACACCCCGGCGGTGCAGGCGGGGCGGGCCCTGGGCGTGCGGTGGGTGGTCAGCGGCGGCTTCCAGCGGCTCGGACCGCAGGTGCGTCTGACCGCGCGCATCGTCGACGTGGCGACGGCGGCGGTGCGGCACGCCACGACCGTCGACGGCACGTTGGCGGATCTCTTCGACCTGCAGGACCGGCTGTCGGACGACCTGCGCCGGGGGCTGTCGGCGTCCCCGCCTGCGATGGCCGCGGGCGTGCGGTCCCCGGGCGCCGCGCCGTCCCCCCCGATGCGTCGGCCGGCGCCGCCGCGCGACCCGCTGCGCGTCGGCGCGCCCGCGGCGGCGGGAGGTCGGCCTCCCGGCGTCCCGCCGGGCGGCGGCGCCGCCGCAGGCGCGGGGCGCCGGCCTCCCTTCAGTCCCCCGTCGAGTCCGGGCGCCGCTCCGGGGCGTCCCGCCGGTTTCGCGGTGGTCGCCCCCCGCATCGACGGTCCCCCGGTCCCGGCCGCCCCCGGGACGCTTGCGCGCGACGCGGCGGGACGGGTGACGATCCGGGCGGTGCCCCTCGCCGGGCCGCTCGACGTCGACGGCAACCTCGACGAGGGCGTCTACGAGATCGTGGAGCCGCTGACCGGCTTCGTGCAGCAGCAGCCCGACGAGGGGGCGCCGGCGACCGAGCGCACCGAGGCCTGGGTGTTCTACGACGACAGCAGCATCTACGTATCGGGGCGCATGTGGGACTCGGCCCCGGAGTCGCGCTGGGTCGCCAACGAAATGCAGCGCGACTCGTTCCAGATCATCAACAACGACACGTTCAGCGCCGCCTTCGACACCTTCTACGACCGGCGCAACGGGTTCGCGTTCATGGTCAACCCGATCGGGGGGTTCTTCGACTACCAGATCACCGACGAGGGCAATCCCAACAGCGATTGGAACCCGATATGGGACGTCCGCACCGGGCGCTTCGACGGCGGCTGGAGCGTCGAGATGGAGATTCCCTTCAAGTCGATCCGGTTCCCGGGCGGGGAGTCGCAGGTCTGGGGCATCCAGATCGGCCGCAACGTCCGTTGGAAGAACGAGTGGAACTATCTGACCCCCGTCGCCATCTCCGCCGGACCGGGCATGTTCCGGCTGTCGGCGGCGGCCACCCTGGCGGGGCTGGAGGTGCCGTCGGGCAACCGGACGTTCGAGATCAAGCCCTACGGCATCGGGTCGTCGGCCACCGACGTCAACGCGGACGTCCACAACGAGGGTGACGGCGACTTCGGCGTCGACGTCAAGTACGGCCTGACCGAAAACCTCACCGCCGATTTCACCTACAACACCGACTTCGCCCAGGTCGAGGTCGACGAGGCCCAGGTCAACCTGACCCGCTTCAGTCTGTTCTTCCCCGAGAAACGCGAGTTCTTCCTCGAGGGGCGGGGCATCTTCGACTTCGGCCGGGGGGTGCGGTTCGGCGGCGGCGGCGGGCCCGTGGGCAGCGGGAGACCCGGCGCCGGGGGGTTCTTCGGCGGCGGTGACGTCCCCACGATCTTCTTCAGCCGGCGAATCGGGCTGGAATCGCGGCAGACGGTGCCGATTCAGGTCGGGGGGCGGCTGACCGGCAAGGTCGGCGACTTCACGGTGGGGGCCCTGAACATCCAGACCGAGAACCTGCAAACCGACAACGTCGACGCGCTGGCGACGAACTTCACCGCCCTCCGGGTGAAGCGCGATGTGCTGCGCCGGAGCTCGGTGGGCGCCCTGTTCACCAACCGGTCGGTGGCCGTCGGCGGCCGGGGCTCGAACGAGGCGTACGGCGTCGACGGCGTATTTTCGTTCTACGACAACGTGAACTTCAACGGGTACTACGCCCGGACGCGGACGCCGGGGCTCGTCGGCGACGACCAGAGCTACCAGGCCGCGTTCACCTACAACGGCGACCTCTACGCGTTCAGCGTCGACCACCTGCTGGTCGGCGACAACTTCAACCCGGAGGTGGGGTACCTGCGCCGCGACGACTTCCGGCGCACCTACGTCCAGGGCAAGTACAGCCCCCGCCCGCGCGGGATCGAGGCGGTGCGCCAGTTCACGTTCGGGGGCAGCTACGACTACTTCGAGACCGTGGCCGGCGTCCTCGAGTCGGAGATCGCGCAGGCCAACTTCCAGATAGAGTTCGAGAACAGCGACCGGTTCACCGCCGACGTGCAGCAGAGCTACGAGTTTCTCGAGGACCCGTGGCAGAACGTGCTGGGCACCGACTTCACGATTCCGACCGGCGTCTACGAGTTCCGGGACTTCTACACGTCGTACGCGATGGGTGCGCAACGCCGCCTGTCGGGCACGTTGTTCCTGCAGCGCGGCGAGTTCTACTACGGCGAGATCACCGCGGCGGGCTACTCGCGCGGCCGGATCGAAGTCACGCCCCAGTTCTCGTTCGAGCCCAGCGTGTCGGTCAACCACGTGAAGCTCCCGAACGGGACCTTCACGGCGCCGCTGGCCATCACGCGGCTGACCTACACGTTCACCCCGCGGCTCTTCTTCAGCGGGCTGCTGCAGTACAACTCGACGTCCTCGGTGCTCGGCACCAATCTCCGCCTGCGGTGGGAGTACCGCCCCGGCAGCGAGCTGTTCGTCGTCTACAACGACCAGCGCGACACGCTGCTGGCGCCGGACCAGCGGTTTCCGATGCTGCAGAACCGCGCTTTGGTTGTAAAGTTCACCCGGCTGTTCCGGTACTGAAGCGGCGCCGTGCCGGCGCCGGACCGGCGGTTTCAGATGCCGTGGAACCGCGCTCTGGTTGTGGAGTTCATCCGGCTGTTCCGGTAACGAAGCGGTCCCGGCGCCGGTTTCCAAATGCTGCGGAACCGCGCTTTGGTTGTAAAGTTCACCCGGCTGTTCCGGTACTGAAGCGGCACCGTGCCGGCGCCGGACCGGCGGTTTCCGATGCTGCGGAACCGCGCTTTGGTTGTAGAGTTCACTCGGCGGTTCCGGCACTGACCGGGCGCGTCCGGCCGGGGGCGGCGCGGCGTCGGGAACGCGCCCCGGCGCGGCCCGCCGGAATTCGTGTGGACCCCCCGCCGCCGAAGCCGTTCCGGCCGGCGGGGCGGGATGTCGTTCACAGGCGCCGGACACCTCGCATGCGGAGTCTCACACCATGTCCATTCGCGGCTCGGTTCTCGCCCTGACGGTGGCCGTCGGCGCGGCGGCGCTGTTCGCCGCGTTTCCCACCGGCTTGGCGGCGCAGGGTCCGCCGCCGGCCGCCGCCGTCGACTTTCAGCGCGACGTGCGGCCGATCCTGGCCGACAACTGCTTCTCGTGCCACGGGCCGGACGAGAGCACCCGCCGGGCGCGGCTGCGTCTCGACACGCGGGAGGGGGCGTTCGGGCCGCGCCCGCGGGGCGCCGCCGTCGTGCCCGGCGACGCCGGGGCCAGCCTGCTGCACCAGCGCATCACCCAGGCCGACGACCGCCTGCGGATGCCGCCGCCGGCGCTGTCCGGCAAGACCCTGTCGGCCGGGCAGATCGACGTGCTGACCCGCTGGATCGAGGAGGGCGCCTCGTGGCGGCAGCACTGGTCGTTCGAGGCCGTCGCCGAGCCGGCGCCCCCCGCCGTGGCCGGAGAGGCGTGGGTGCGCAACCCGATCGACCGGTTCGTCCTCGCGCGGCTCGAGGCCGAAGGGCTGACGCCCGCGGCCGAGGCCGACAAGCGCACGCTGGCCCGCCGCGCCGCCCTTGATCTGACGGGGCTGCCCCCTGACCCCGGCCTCCTCGCGTCCTATCTCGGCGACCCCTCGGAGACCGCCTACGAGACGCTCGTCGACCGGTTGCTGCAGTCCCCGCACTGGGGCGAGCATCGCGCCCGCTACTGGCTGGACGCGGCGCGGTACGGCGACACCCACGGCATCCACATCGACAACTACCGGGAGATGTTCGCGTGGCGCGACTGGGCGATCCGGGCGTTCAACGAGAACAAGCGGTTCGACGACTTCGTCGTCGAGCAGGTGGCCGGCGACCTGCTGCCCGAGCCGAGCCTCGACCAGTTGATCGCCACCGGCTTTCAGCGCAACAACATCACCACCAACGAGGGCGGGGTGGTGCCGGAAGAGTACGAGGCGATCTACGCCAAGGACCGGGCCGAGACCATCGGCAACGTCTTCCTCGGGCTGACCGTCGGCTGCGCGACCTGCCACGACCACAAGTTCGACCCGATCGCCCAGCGCGAGTTCTACGCGATGACCGCGTTCTTCCGGAACACCACCCAGTACGTCATGGACGGCAACGTCTCGGATCCGCCGCCCATCCTGGTGGTGCCCGAGGACGCGGACCGCGACCTGTGGCATCGGCTGCGCGACGAGGCGTCGGCGCTCGACGCCGGGCTCGACGAGCGCACGGCGTCGGTCGACCCCGACTTCATCGAGTGGCTGACCCGCGGCGGGCACCGCGGGATCGAGACGCCGCTCGAGCCGTCGGCCGAGCTGCTGACGCTGGCGCTCGACGATCCGGACGGCCCCGCCGCCGTCCACGGGGGCGGGCGGCGTCCGATCGTCCTCCAGCCCGGCGCGGTGATCGAGGACGGCCCCGACGGCCATCCCGCCGTCCGGTTCGACGCCGAATCGTGGGTCGAGCTGCCGTCCCTGGCTCTCGACAGCGACACGCCGTTCTCCATCGCCCTGTGGATCTTTCAGCCGGAGGACGAGGGGAACTTCGTCGTGGCCGGCCAGTACGACCAGGAGGACGGCGGGCGGGGCTGGGCGGTGACCCTCGGCTCGCGGCAGCTCAACTTCCGGCTGACCGGCGGGCGGAACGCGCGCGGCGCCGCCACCACCGCCCGGGTCGGGCCGATCAACACGAAACGGATGCCGGCCGGCGAGTGGACCCATGTCGTGCTCACCCACGACGGGTCGGGCGAGCGCGGGGGGCTGCACGTCTTTCAGAACGGCGGGCGCGTCGAGGAGCAGGGCAGCGAGTTCTTCGCGAAGGCGGAGGGCAGCATCGTCACCGGCCGGCCGTTCTATCTGGGGCGGGGCGACGCCGTCAACCGCGGCGTGATCGAGACCCGGCATTTCGGGGGCGGGGGCATCGCCGATCTCCGCGTGTTCGACCGGGCCCTGACGGCGCAGGAGGCCAAGGTGGTCTCCGAATGGCGGACCCTGCGGGGCGCCGCCGTCAAATCGCCGGAAGACCTGACCACGCCGGAGCGCAACGTCCTGCGGCTGCGCTACCTCAGCATCGAGGACGAGCCGTACCGCCGGCTTCAGGCCCGGCGCCGGGCGGTGGACGACGAGTGGCGGGAGGTCCGGCGGCGCGGCGGCGTCACCCACGTCATGCAGGAGCGCGCGGACCGCGAGGCGGCGGCCCACGTGCTGAGCCGCGGGATGTACGACCAGCCCCTCGATCGGGTCCTCGCGGGCACGCCGGCCGCCCTGCCGCCGATGGCGGAGTCGCTGCCCCGCAACCGGCTCGGCCTCGCGCGGTGGCTCGTCGACGACGCGAACCCCCTGACCGCCCGGGTGACCGTGAACCGGTTCTGGCAGCAGGTGTTCGGCACCGGGCTGGTGGCGACCAGCGAGGACTTCGGGGCGCAGGGAGAGCCCCCCTCGCACCCCGAGCTGCTGGACCATCTGGCCGCCGGGTTCCGCGGGTCGGGGTGGGACGTCAAGCGGTTCTTCCGCACCCTGGTGACCTCGGCCACCTACCGGCAGGCCGCCGCCGCGACCCCCGCGAAGCTCGAGCGCGACCCGCAGAACCGGCTGCTGTCGCGCGGGCCCCGGTTCCGGATGGACGCCGAGATGGTCCGCGACCAAGCCCTGGCCGCGAGCGGGCTGCTCGTGCGCACCATCGGCGGGCCGAGCGTGAAGCCGTACCAGCCCGAGGGGGTCTGGTCGACGGTGGCCATGCCCCAGAGCAACACCCGGGTCTACGAGCGGGACAGCGGCGACAAGCTGTACCGCCGCAGCCTCTACACGTTCTGGAAGCGGTCGGCGCCGCCCGCGTCGATGGACATCTTCAACGCGCCGACGCGCGAGCATTCGACGGTGCGCCGCGAGCGGACCAACACCCCGCTCCAGGCCCTGGTGACGATGAACGACACGCAGTTCGTCGAGGCGTCGCGGCATCTGGGGCAACGGGCGATGCGCGAGGCGGGGGTCGAGTTCGACCCGCGGCTCGACTACATGACGACCCGTCTGCTGGCGCGCAACTTCACCGCGCCCGAGCGGGCGGTGGCGCGGCGGACGTACGACCGGTTCGTCGATCTGTACCGGACCGACGCCGACGGGGCGCGGGATCTGCTGGCGGTCGGGGAGTCGGCGCACGACGCGGCGTTGCCCCTGACCGAGTCGGCCGCGTGGACGATGCTGGCCAACCAGCTCATGAATCTGGACGAGGTCCTGAACAAGTAGGGCGGAACGCTACGCGTCGGTGGTCGGATTGATGGGCCTGGACGGGGGCCTGAACGAGTAAGGCGGAACCCCACGAGTCGGTGGTCGGCGCACCGGGGCCGGCGGGGTCCCGGGCGCGTCGCCGGTCGAAGGCGGGCGGGTCCGGCCGCCACGGCTCTTGCCGCGGGAGGACACGATGCACCCATTCAAGGAAGCCGTTCGCGCCGAGACGCGGCGCCAGTTCTTCGGCCGCACCGCCCGGGGCATCGGCGGGCTGGCGTTGGCCAACCTGCTGGCCGACGACGCCTTCGCGCTGCCGGGACAGGCCCCTGCCGCCGCCGGGGGGCTGCCGTCGCTGCCGCACTTCGCGCCCAAGGCGACGCGCTGCATCTACCTGCACATGATGGGCGCGCCGCCCCAGATGGACCTGCTCGACCACAAGCCGAAGATGCGGGACTGGTACGACCGGGACCTGCCCGAGTCGGTCCGTCAGGGCCAGCGGCTGACGACGATGACGTCGGGGCAGTCCCGCTTCCCGATCGCCCCATCCGTGTTCGAGTTCTCGCAGCACGGGCAGGGCGGCGCGTGGTTCTCCGAGCTGCTGCCCCACACCGCGGGCATGGCCGACGACCTGGCCGTCATCCGGTCCATGCATACTGACGCCATCAACCACGAGCCGGGCATCACCTTCATCCAGACCGGCCAGCAGATTCCGGGCCGGCCGTGCATCGGGGCGTGGTTCGCCTACGGCCTCGGCAGCATGAACGAGGACCTGCCGACGTTCGTGGTCATGAACGCCGAGCGCAGCCATCCCCGCGCCGGCGTGCAGGCGATCTCCGCCAAGCTGTGGAGCGCCGGGTTCCTGTCGCCCGAGCACGCCGGGGTGGGGCTGCGCACCGGGGCCGACCCGGTGCTCTACCTGCGCGACCCCGACGGCGTGTCGCCGGGCGTGCGGCGCGAGATGCTCGACGGGCTCGGCGCGCTGAACCGGCTGCGGCACGAGCAGGTCGGCGACCCCGAGACCCTCGCCCGCATCGAGCAGTACGAGATGGCCTTCCGCATGCAGTCGTCGGTGCCCGAGATGGCCGACCTGTCGGGCGAGCCCGACCGCACCTTCGAGCGCTGGGGCGAAGAGGCGAAGCAGGCCGGCAAGTTCCAGAACGCGGCGCTGATGGCGCGGCGGCTCGTCGAACGCGGCGTGCGGTTCGTGCAGATTTACCACCGCGGCTGGGACGTGCATGCGTTCGCGCCCCAGGTGCTGCCGGCGCAGGCGCGCGACGTCGACCGTGCCGCGTGGGCCCTCGTCCAGGACCTGAAGGAACGCGGGCTCTTCGACGAGACCCTCGTCATCTGGGGCGGCGAGTTCGGCCGCACCATCTACTCACAGGGCCGGCTGACCCCCACCGACTACGGCCGCGACCACCATCCGCGGTGCTACAGCCTGTGGATGGCCGGCGGCGGCGTGCAGGGCGGCGTGGTGTACGGCGAGACCGACGACTTCTCGTACAACATCGTCAGGGACCCGGTGCACGTCCGCGATTTCCAGGCGACCATCCTGCATCTCTTCGGCATCGACCACGAGCGGTTCACCTACCGGCACCGGGGGCTCGACGCCCGGTTGACGGGGGTCGAGCCGGCCCGGGTGGTGCGCGGGATCCTCGCCTGATCTCTCCGGCGGCGCGGCAGGGCCGGCGGGCGGAGGGAGAGAGCCGCCGGTCACCGGCCGGCGGCGGTCCGCGGCCGATCCGGGAGTCCTTCGGGCCGGCCGGCCGCTTGGCGCCCGGCGGCGCTCGCCTAACCGCCATCTCCTTCTGCGCGAGTTCACCGAGCCGTTTTCCGCGTTCGGCAATCTTCCGGCGAAACCGGTCCAACTCCTCGCGCGTCAAGGTCCGTTTTTCGCCATCCGGGCCAGGCCGGATGACAACCTTCAGCGGGTCCACGTAGAATCGCGGTACCGATGTCGTCGCGCTCAGGAACCACGACCGCGGGTCCGCCCGATCCCGAACGGCTCCGGGCGGCGATCGACCTGGTCGTCGCAAGGCTCCAGCCCGACCAGATCATCCTGTTCGGGTCGGCCGCCCGCAACGAAATGTCGCCGTGGAGCGATCTCGACCTGCTCGTGATCAAGGAACGGCGGCCGGACGAGCCGCAAACCGATCACACCCACTGGGAATGCGACCGGACAGGTGACGACATCGACGTGATCCTGATGGATCGCGCCACCGCCGAAAACGGGCGGAGAAGCGCGTCCTGCGTCCAGGGCGCGGCGCTGACGGAAGGACACACCGTCTACACGCGTGAGGGCGTGAAGCCCGTTCTCACCGGACCGACCTGCCATTGGAACGGCCACGAAATGGTGAGAAACACGCTGTTCGAACCGGACCACGCGCACGAACTCGTGGCGCAAGCTGAAGAAAGATGGAGAAACGCCGACGAGGGTGAACTGAGCCCGGCGTACAAGTGCGAAATACTGCAAGCAGCAATGGAACGAGCGCTCAAGGCGTTGATCACGGCTCGAGGACAACGAGTAAACCACAGACATGACTTGAACAAGCTGTGGGAAGAAGCAGAAGAACACGGCGAACGGATAAACGCGCGCCGAGATCCGGACGAACTGGAAAAGCTGTCCCGGTACGCCGGGGACTGGCAATACGACACCCCGCGGGACGCTGACCCGGAAAAGACGTGGGCGGCGGCAAGGCTCACGGGAGAAGATCTGCTGAACGACGCGCGAAAACGAGTACCGCAACTGGTTCACGAAACCACACAACGTCTGAAGAAGCTCGAAGCAGCAGCAGAAGCGAAGCCGACCGGGGCCGGGTGATCGCTGCGGCGGACCTGGCCCGGCATCCGCTCGTCGAGCGGCAACAGAAGCGAAGCCGACCGGGGCCGGGGTGATCGACGCGGCCGGCGGGGGGTTCACGAAGGGCGGAGTCGATCCCGTCGCCGGCGCGGTTTCGCGGAGGTCGATCCGGTGGTCGGCGCAGAGCCGGAACCTGCGGGGATGAATCAGCCGCGGGCCGGAATGGACCGGCGTCGATTCGGGTCGGCAAACTCGCCGCCGAGCTGCGTCCGTCCGACCGCGGTGCGATACTCGTGGTATGCGCTTCTTCAACACGGCGGGCCCCATCAGCGCCGAAGACCACTACCACGTGCCGCCGCTGTCGCGGCTCGACCTGGACGATCTGCGGCTGCTGATCCGGCAGAAGAAGCACTTCGTTCTGCACGCGCCGCGGCAGACGGGCAAAACCTCGACGCTGTTGGCGCTGCGGGACGCGTTGAACGGCGGCGGCGGTTACCGGCGCGTGTACGTGAACGTCGAGGGCGCCCAGGCCGCGCGCGAGGACGTGGAACAGGCGATGCGCGCCCTGTTGAGCGAGCTGGCCTCCTGGGCGCGGGCGACGCTGCGCGACGAGTTCCTCGGCGCGATCTGGCCCGACGTTCTGGCGCAGGCCGGTCCGCACGGCGCGCTGCGCGAGGTCCTGGGCCGGTGGGCCGAGGCGGACGAGAAGCCGCTGGTGCTGCTGGTCGACAAGATCGACGCGCTGGTGGGCGACGCGCTGCTGTCGGTGCTGCGCCAACTGCGGGCCGGCTACGTCCGGCGTCCGGCGGGCTTTCCGCAATGCGTGGTCCTGTGCGGCGTGCGCGACGTGCGCGACTACCGGGTCCGGTCGAGCCGTGAACAGGCGATCGTCGCCGCCGGCAGCGCCTTCAACGTCAAGGCCGAATCGTTGCTTCTCGGCGACTTCACGCGGAAAGAGGTGCTGTCGCTGCTCGGGCAGCACACCCAGGCGACCGGGCAGGCGTTCACCGAGGGCGCGCGCGACGGGATCTGGGCGCTGACCTGCGGACAGCCGTGGCTGGTGAACGCCCTGGCCTACGAGACCTGCTTCCGGAACAAGGCCGGGCGGGACCGTACGCGGCCGGTCACGGCCGACGCCGTCGGCGCGGCGCGCGAACAGCTCATCGCCCGGCGCGAGATCCATCTCGACCAGCTCGCCGACAAGCTCCGGGAAGAGCGCGTCCGGCGGGTCGTCGAGCCTCTGCTGACCGGCGCGTCGGTCACCGGGACGATTCCCGTCGATGACCTGGAGTACGTGCGCGACCTCGGCCTCCTCCGCCGGGACGGTCCCGTCGCCATCGCCAATCCGAACTACCGCGAGGTCGTCCCCCGCGATCTCACCTACACGACCCAGGAGATGACGGTGACCCACGACCCCGCCTGGTACGTCGGTCCCGACGGCCGGCTGCAGACGACGAAGCTGCTGGCGGCGTTCCAGACGTTCTTTCGCGAGCACTCGGAACACTGGGTCGAGCGGTTCCAGTACAAGGAAGCCGGCCCGCAGTTGCTGCTGCAGGCGTTCCTGCAGCGCATCGTCAACAGCGGCGGCCGCATCGAACGCGAGTACGGCCTGGGCCGGATGCGCACCGACCTGTTGATCGTCTGGCCGGTGCGCGGCGGGGGTCAGGTGCGGGCTGACGCGCCGGCTATCCAGAAGGCGGTCATCGAATGCAAGGTGCTCTACGGCAGCCTGGAGCGCACCGTGGACCAGGGCCTCGAGCAGATCCGCGCGTACCGGGACCGCTGCGCCGCCCGCGAGGGCCACTTGGTCGTCTTCGACCGCACGCCCGGCGCGTCGTGGGACGACAAGGTGTAGCGCATAGCCGGCGGCGTGCCGGTGACGGTGTGGGGCACGTGAACAAGGTGAACCGCCGCTGACGCCGGTGCCGCCCCTTCCCCTGGGCGGGTTCCCGTGCTCTTTGTAGCTCCCGTCTCCGACCACGGGGGGACCACGGGCTGTCGACCTACCCGCGTCCGCGATCGGGGGGGTACGGCGCAGTCTCTTCATGGACGCGCACGCTTGCGCGCCGGCGGCGGCGCACGATACCGGCGATCGCCGCGGTGCGCTCGTCGCGGGTCAGGCTGAGCCGCATGCCGGATACCGCTTCGCGCACGTCACCGGGGGTGAGGCCGCCGACGACGTTCGACGCCGTGAGCCGCCGCGGCCTGGCGCCGGGACGCAGGGCGAGGAATTCCGCCTCCGGGATCTCGTCGCCGGGGCGATGGCGGAGCCGCCACAGCTCTCGCGCGCCCAGGTCGCCGTAGCGCTCTATCTTTTGCTCGTCGGCGTTCGTCATCTCGACCTCTACGACCAGGTCGGGCGCGGTCTTCTCGAAAAACGCGTCGGCCGCCTCCCTGCCCTCGGCAAGGGCCGCGCGATAGGCCCGTGCGTTCTTGCCCACGTAGAACGCGCAGTCGGGCTCCATGCCGGTCCCGGAGGGAGCGCCCGGTTCGCGAAGGCGGGCGGTGCGCAGCCCCTTGACCGCGCCGCTGAGGGTGCTGGCGGCGAGGTCCACCATGTCGTCGAGAATCGCCGCCAGTTCGTCGTGGAGACGCGACGGCGCCATCAGGGTGATGAGCCCGCCGGCCGGGTCGAGGCAGACTCGCCGGAACGAGCGGTTCCAGTCGATGGCTGCGAGCGCCGCGATCGTCGCGGCGTCCGCGCGCAGGACGTGGAGCGTGGATCCGAGCGGCCCCGTGCGCATCGTGGCCTCTCGACGGTCTACGACGACGGCCTCGCATTCTGCCATGGGTCCACGATAGCACGTGGCGTCGGACGCAGCCGAGCGAGCACCGTTGCGTGCCGCGATGAACCCGCGTTCAAAGGACATGCGACGCGGGACACTACGGAACCTTGACTACGACTACGCCTTCGGTCGGGTCCCAGGTCACGAATCGGTCGTCGGCGTCGGCGTCGGTGTTGGTGATGGTAAGCGCTTCGTCCGTTCCGCGTGCTTTACGGCCGGCTCTCGGCTTCAGCTTCCGGCTGGAGGCTCACGTCGGGCAGGTACCGCACGAGCCATTGCTCGCTGCGGAGCACGACGCCCGACAGCTTCGCCATCACCTCCAGCGCCGCCGGGGCGCCGAGGGCGCGGGCCAGCGGCGACCCTTGGTCGAGGGCCGCGAAGTTGTCGAGGTGGAAGATGTGGACGTACCCGCCCCCGCCCCCGAACGTGAGGGCGCCGGTGGTGTGGCGCATCTCCGCCTCGTCGAAGTGGGGGAGGACGTCTTCGGCCATCACCCGCAGATACTCCTGCTCCCGGCCGGGCGCGATGGAGACGATCTGCACGATCATCAGGGCCGGCGTTTCGCCCTCGGGGAGCGGATTGTCGAGGGTCGGCGTGGTCCGGACCGCGTAGGTGACGCGGCTCGTGATGACGTTGCGGATGCGGCTGACGACGGCGGAGCGGGCGGGGTCGGCGTCGCCGGCCCGGTCGAGCCGGGCGAAGTTGGCGAGCGGGGCGGTGATGACGAACCGGTAGGTGTCGCCGAAGACCGCGGTCCGGCCCACGCTACGCCACGGCACGCCGGCCTCCTTGTCGAGGGCCGAGATCTCGCGCTGCGCGGCGAGGAACTCGTCGACGCGGGCCGGGGCGACCTGCACGATGGTCATCTCGATCCAAGGCGGCGGGTCCTGCGCCCGGGCCGTCGATGCGGCGGCCGCCGGCAGGAGGAGGACAAGCATCGACCACGCCAAGCCCGCGCGGCCTGAAACATCAACTCTGTCGGACATGGGGAGTCTCTTTTGAATCGCGGCGGTGGCGTCGGAGGTAAATGGCAGGGCAGGGGCAGAGCAAGGGACGCGATCGCCGGGGCAACGGATCGCACGGGGTGATGCCGGCAGCCGCGAATCAGCAGGTCACGCAGTTGTGGTTGTTCTTCGAGCCGAGGCGCTCGAGCAGGGCCACCGTCCGGGGGATCGGCGACACCCGCTGCACCGGGCCGTTGGCCATGTCGGCGGTGGTCTGCCCGCGCCGGCTCACCGCGGTGACGTCGCCGCCCCGCTCGACGAGGTAGAGGATGAGCTCGTCGTCCCCGCGGGCGGCGGCGTGGTGGATGGCGTTGTAGCCGTTGTGGTCCCGCTGGTTGACGTCGGCGCCGAGCTCGACGAGGTAGCGGACGGTGTCCAGCCAGGCGTCGGGCGCGTGGCGGTGGGCGTTGCCCGCGAACCCCTCGCCGTAGCCCACCCCCGACGCGGCGTGAATCGGGTACACCCCCGGATCGCCCTCCTTGTAGGGAGGCAGGCCCGACGGGTCCGGACCCATCGTCGTCAGATCCGTCGCCACCCACAGGCCGGGCGCCGCCGGCAGCACCGCCGGCACGTCCTGCTCTTCGCCGTTCTCCGCGGTGGTGCCTCCGCGCGCGCGCCGAAACGGCGGGGCGAGGGTGGGGACGCGGGGGTCCGCGCCGTGCTCGACGAGCAGGCGCATGGCCGGCAGATCGGTGGCGTAGGCGGCGCGCCAGAACGCGGTCGAGCCCGCGGTGTCCACGAGGCCGCAGTTCCGGTTGCCGCAGCCGCTGTAGACCATGTACCAGGGATGCCGGGTCAGCCGCGCGTTCGGGTCGGCGCCGGCCTCGAGCAGCGCCGCCATCACGTCGAGATAGGTCGCCTGCTGCAGGCGGTGCTGCTGCGGCTGCGGGAACCGGGTCCTCGGCTGCCACTCGGCGTTCACGGTCGCCCACAGGGGCGTCACCCCGTTGAGGCCGGACGCGAGGTTCGGGTCGGCCCCGCGGTCGACGAGCATCAGGGCGAGGTCGAACTGCGCGTTGATCGCCGCCATCAGGAGCGGGCTCGTGGCGTCGCCGTCTCCGACCTGGTTCACGTCGGCGCCCCCGTCGAGCAGCGCCAGCGCCGCCCCGACGTGTCCCTGCCGCACCGCATGGAGCAGCGCCGTCAGCCCGCCCTTGGTCTCGATGGACGGCGGCCTCGCATTGCCGTTCTCCTCCGCCGCCGGCGCCTCGCCCGACAGGTAACGGTTGCGTCCGGCGAGCACCGCGGCCTGGACCTGGCTCGGCGTCGGCTGCGCGTCTCCCGCCCCAAGCGCGGCCATCACCGCGCGTTGCCGCCGCCGCGCCTCACCGGCGAGCCGGCCGTCCGCGACGAGATCGACGGTCGTCGAGGTGACGGCGGGGTCGGCGCCGCGCTCGAGAAGGACGCGGATGGCCTCGACGCGGTTCCGCGCCGCCGCGAAGATCAGCGGCGTCTGTCCCCAGGCCCGCTCCCGCGCGTCGGCGTCGGCGCCGTGGTCGAGCAGGGCGGCCACCGCGGCCGGGCTGCCGGCGGCGGCCGCGAGATGCAGCGGGGTGACCCCGGTGGTGCGGGCGGCGGCCGACACGTCGGCGCCCGCCTCGACGAGCCGTTCGATGACCGCGGCGTGCCCCCCCGTGCCCGCCACGTGCAGCGGGGTGTAGTGCCCGATGCGGGTCACCGCGTTCACGGCGGCGCCGGCGTTCACCAGGGCCTCGACGATCTCCGCGTCGCCCCGTTCCGCCGCCCAGTGCAGGGCCGACATGCCGTCTCCGTGCGCGGCGTTCGCGTCCGCGCCCCGCTGGAGCAGCGTGCGCACCGTCTCCAGGTCTCCGCGCCGGGCGGCGTCGGCGACCGGCGCGGCGGCCGGCGCCGCCGCGGGTCCGGCGCCCCCGGTCAGCCCCCCGGCCGCGGCGGCGAGCAGCAGCGCGCCGGCGACCGCAGTTCGGAAACGGCGCGTGGTGCGTGGCAGGTTCACTTGGCTACCCTCCCGCCTCGGTGGTGTCCGGCGCCGCCGGCCCGGACAGCGGGAACGTTCCGGTGCTGTCGCCGAAGTGGTCCATCTCGAGGCCCAGCGACTGCATGAGCGTCAGCATGGCGTTCGCCATCGGGGTGCCGTCGGCCGCCCGCAGGTGCAGGTTGCCCCGGAGACGGCCGTTGGCCCCGCCGAGCAGCACCAGCGGGCACCGCCGGTGGTTGTGGATGTTGGCGTCGGCCATCGGCGAGCCCCAGATGATCGCGGTCTTGTCGAGCAGCGACGCGTCTCCTTCCGTCGCCTGCTGCAGCCGATCGAGGAAGTATGGGAGCTGCCCGACGCGGTACTGGCAGATCGTGTTGAAGTCCATGATCCGCGCTTCGTTGTTCCCGTGGTGGGAAGCGGGGTGGAACGGCCGGTTGCTGCCGCTCTCGGGGAACACCCGGTTCTGGGCGTCGCGTCCCGTCTTGAACGAGATCACCCGGGTCATGTCGGTCTCCATCGCCAGCACCTGGAGATCGAAGAGAAGCTGCATGTGCTCGGAGAACGAGTCCGGCACCCCCGGCGGGGCGTCGGGCAGCTCCCGCGGCTCGGCCGTCCCGTCGTTGCGGCCCTCCACCATCTGGATGCGGCGCTCGACCTCGCGGACGTCGTCGAGATAGCGATCGATCCGGCGCCGGTCGGCGGCGCCGAGCTCGTTGCGCACCTCGGCCACGTCGTTCAGGATCCAATCGAGGATGCTGCGCCGCGTCGCCCGGCGCGCCGCCCGCTCCTCGGGGGTGCCGCCGGTCCCGAACAGCATCTCGAAGGCGACGCGCGGGTCGCGAATCATCGGGAGCGGCTCGCTCGGCGACGACCAACTGATGGAGTCGGTGTACGCGCACGAGTAGTTGTAGGTGCACCCGCCCGCCTGGTCGAGGTTCTCGATGCAGAACTGCATGGACGGCATCGGCGTCGCCTGGCCGAACCGCTGCGCGTAGAGCTGATCGAGCGACGTGCCGACGAAGAGGTCCGAACCCTGGGTCTGCTTGGGGTGGGACTGGGTCAGGAACACGGCGGACGACCGGAAGTGGTCGCCGCCGATTTCGGGCGGGCTGAACGCTTCGGCCATCCGCACGTCGGTGTTGCTGACGATGGTCATGTGGTCCCGGAACGGTTCGAGCGGCTTGAGGGCGTTGTCGGGCGGCAACTCGAAGTCGGACCCCACCGCCGCCGGCGCGAACAGATGCCGGGTCGCGCCCCACTCGTTGCAGCCGGGCAGCCCGTGCACCTCCTCGATGCACACGAGGCGGGTGACGTCAGAAGCCGCCGCGGCGGCGGTCCGCCCGAACCGCCCCGCCGGAACCATCGCGTCGAGGAACGGCAGCGCCACCGTGGCTCCCATGCCGCGCAGGAACGTCCGCCGGGGGAGTTGCTTGCCGGTAATGAACGCCATCGAGATCTCCTCTGATCGGCCGGGGGCCGGGGGGCCTATTGTCCCCGCTTTCGTTGAAACGCGTCGCTGCCGACCACCCCGAGGACGAACGACGCCATCCGGTAGCCGTTCGCCTCGGCCGCGCGCGTGACGGCGCGGACCGTCGGCTGATCGAAGTGCTCGACCCGCCGGCCGATCGCGAACGCCAGCAGGTTCTCGGTGAAGGTGCGGACGAGCGGAATCGGCCGCGCGAGCAGGGCGTCGACGAGCTCGCGCGGCGTCGACACCGGGGTCCCGTCGTAGTAGTCGCCGCGGGTGTCGAGGGGGACGCCGTGCTCGCGCAGGCGCCACTTCGCGGTCACGTCGAAGTTGTCGAGGGCCAGCCCGATCGGATCGATCAGCCGGTGGCACGAGCTGCACGCGGGGTTCGCCCGGTGCAGCTCCATCCGCTCGCGGGTCGTCAGGCGCCGGCCGTCCCGGGTCTCGTCGGTGTCCTCGAGGGCCGGAATGTCGGGCGGGGGCGGCGGGGGCGGGGTGCCGAGCAGCACCTCCATGACCCACTTGCCGCGCAGCACCGGCGACGTGCGGTTCGCGAGGGACGTCAGCACCAGGATGCTGCCGTGTCCGAGCACCCCGCGGCGGGTGTCGTCGGGATAGGCCACCCGGCGGAAGTGGCGGCCCGCCACCCCCGGCATGCCGTAGTGGCGGGCGAGCCGCTCGTCGACGAACGTGTAGTCGGCCCGATAGAGGTCGAGCAGGCTGCGGTTCTCCTGCACGAGGTCGGCGAAGAACAGCTCGGTCTCGCGCCGCATCGCGCGGGCGAGGTTCTCGTCGTAGTCCGGAAAGAAGTTCGGGTCCGGCCGGACCTTGTCCATGTCCTGCAGGCGGAACCACTGCGCCGCGAACCGGGTGCCCAGGGCCTCGGCCCGGGGGTCGGCGAGCATGCGCAGCGCCTGCCGCTCCAGCTCCTCGGGCGACAGGCGCCCCGCGTCGGCCAGCGTCCGCAGCTCTTCGTCGGGCGGGGTCCCCCACAGGAAGAACGACAGGCGCGAGGCGAGGTCGGCGTCGCTCAGGCGGTAGCCGCGGCGCGGCGCGTCGACCGGCGCGCGCTCAAGGCGCAGCACGAAGTGCGGACTGGCGAGCATCGCCTCGAGCGCGGTCCGCACCCCCGCCTCGAAGCCGCCGGCGGCTGCGCCCTCGTCGAAGAACGACAGCAGCCCGTCGACGTCGCGCGGGGTCAGGGCCCGCCGGTACGCCTCGCGGCCCAGCCGCGTGATGATGCGGCGCGCGCAGGGCCGCGCCTCGGCCGGCTCGGTCGGACGGCACGTGAAGATGCGCCGGCGGCTCGGGGTTTCGGACAGACCCGTGACCTGGTAGGGCCCGCTGACGATGAGGTCGCGGACGTGCGGCAGCGTGGTGACGCCGGCCCCGCCCGAGCCGCCGCCCGCGAACGACCAGTCGTGGGGGCGGATCAGGTCCTCGTAGGGGCCGTCGGCCCGCCGGACGAAGGCGGCCGCCACCCGGTGCGGCCCCGCCCGCACGAAGACCGGCGGCGTCGCGGTGGCCACGCCGCCCCGGCCGTCGGCGTCGACGCGGCGGTCGGTGTTGTAGTGCAGCAGGGCCACCCGCTCGCCGTCGATCGAGACGTCGACGTCCTCGACGCGGGTGTTGGCCCCCGAGGTGAACGTCAGCTCGAAGACGTACTCGGCGTCGGCGGGGAAGACGTGGTCGGCGACGAGGCCGCCCCGGGTGCCGTAGGGGGCGCCCTCGACGTGGTCCCACGGATGCTGCGACACGTACTCGGAGTTGGAGTAGGTGTGGTCGACGGCCCGGCTGCCGGGCTCGCCGACGGCGAGCCGGCTGATGGCGCCCGCCGCGTTCAGATACGCCTCGAGCAGCGTCGCCGACAACGTCTGCGCATCGGCGATGTTGTCGAAGTTGGCGCTCACCGGGTCGAGCGGCAGCCAGTCGCCGGCGTCGACGTCGAGGGCCAGCAGGTCGCGGACGGCCCGGGCGTACTCGGCGCGGTTGAGGCGCTGGAAGGGCCGGCTGCCGGGGTCGGGGGCGACGCCGGCAGCCTCGTCGAGCTGGTGCTCGAGGGTCTCGGCCAGGGCGCGGAGATCGGCCGCGTCGGGCCGGCGCGGCCCGGGCGGCGGCATCATGCCCGCGCGCAGCTTTCGCACCATCGCCTCGGCGACCTCGGGGTGGTCGGCCGCCGCCGCCGCGTCGAACCGCTCCAGCGACAGGTTGCCGCGCCGCGATCGGTCGTTGTGGCAGGCGACGCACGTGCCGCGCACCACGCGGTCCGGACCGCCGGCCGCCGGCGTGGTCTGGGCGGTGCCGGCCGCCGGCGCGGGACCGGCGGCGGCGTTTTCCGCCGCGGCGCCCGCGAGGAGGACGCACAAGCCGGCGGACAGGATCGGGAATGAGAGGGCTCGTGCGTGCATGGCTGTTCGTGGACCCCCACAGTCTAGCCCCGTATCGATCCCGGATTCAAGCGTAGTCTCGGGTTCGGGCAGGGGCATCCCACGCTGACGGCGCGTGACGGCCCGCCCCCGATGGCAGTGGAGAACAGCCGGCCGGGGAGATGGGGCCGGATGGGGCCGTCAGCGCCACCCGTCGATCGTGTAGCGGGACACCGCGCCTTCGTCCAGGGCTATCCCGAGGCCCGGACCGGAGGGCAGGGCCACGCCGCCGGGCACGACTTCGAGGGCGGTGGAGAACAGCCGGCCGAGGTTGAGGACCTCGAAGTCGGTGAAGTACTCCACCCACGCCGCGTTGGGGGTCGCGGCGACGAGGTGGACGTGCAGGTCGGCGAGCCAATGGGGGGCGACGGCGAGGTCGTGGGCGGCGGCCAGCCCCGCGATGCGGCGCCATTCGGTGATGCCGCCGCAGACCCCGGCGTCGGGCTGGAGGACGGCGGCGGCGCCCCGGTCGACGAGCTGGAGAAAGTCCCACCGCGTCGCGTGGATCTCGCCGGTGGCGACCGGTGTCGCCACCGCGGCCGCGACCCTCGCGTGCCCGTCGACGTCGTCGGGCATCAGCGGCTCCTCGATCCAGCCGGGGTCCCAGCGCTCCCACGCGCGCACCGCCCGGATGGCGCCGGCCGCGTCGCGCCACGCGTTGTTGGCGTCGAGGAAGAGCTCGACCCCGGGGCCGATCGCCCCGCGGGCGGCCGCTATCCGCACCGCGTCCTCCTCGGTCGACACGCCGCCCACCTTGATCTTGACGGCGGTGAAGCCCATGTCCACATAGCCGCGCACCTCGGCCGCCAGATCGTCGGGGGTCTTGCCCTCGGCGTAGTAGCCGCCGCTGGCGTAGGCCGGCGCCATCCCCGTGCGGTAGCCGCCCAGATAGCGGTGCAGCGGCAGGTTCGCCTCGCGGGACACGGCGTCCCACAGGGCCTGGTCGACGGCGCTGATGGCCCGCACGACGGTGCCCCGCCGGCCCTGGAGCAGGGCCTCGCGGAACATCGCCTCCCAGATCGCCTCGACGTCGTGGGGGTCGCGTCCCACCACCAGGTCGCGGAGCATCTCGCGCACCGCCAGGGTGGCGAGCCGGCCGCCCCGCGTGCCGCCGTAACAGAAGCCGATGCCCTCGGCCCCGGTGTCGGTGCGCAGGCGCACCAAGGTATAGTGGCGCTCGGCCACCGCCCGGGTGGCGAACGCGATGCCGCGCTCCAGCGGCACGACGCACGTGGTGGCGTCGACGGCGGTGACCTTCACGTCGTCTCTCCTCTTGGGATCCGCGCAAGAACAACTTCCTTTAGAGGCCGCAATCACGCCGTCATGGGATCGACGCCGAGTGCGACCGATACACGGCATGGATGCGGCCGAAGTGACACTGCGTCACGAAACCGTTGCAGCGAAACCGGGGGTTGTTCTTGCGCCGATCCTTATATCTTGCGACCGACAGATGCGGTGCCTCGCGGCGATCGTCGCGCGGGAGCTCGGCGGGAAACCCCCGGGCGCCGCCGAACCGATCTGATGCGAGCATGGCCGGGCTACCGCGATCCCGACCTTTCGCGAACTTCACGGTCGGAACACGGACTCCTTGAACGGTCGTGACCTCCACCGATGAGTTGCGTTTTGATCGTTTTTTTTCGCCCTTGCTCACCGATCAGGCCAACCCGCATGTCTCGTCGGTCTGAGGCGGAGCCTCGCTAGAACATCGCGATCGGATTGACCGGCGACCCCGTGCCGTTGGGAATGGGCAGGGGGGCGATGGTCACCATGAACTCCCAGCGGTTGCGTTCGGCGGCGGCGGTGGCCAGGGCCTGGAAGTCGGCCCGGTCGAGGATCTGGATGCCGAGAATGGTCAGCGCGAAGTTGTGCAGGGCGGTGCGGGGGAGGTCGCCCTCCGGCTGCGGCGCGTAGCCGGGGGTCTCCCAGCCGGCGATCGCCACGTCCCGCTCCTTCAGCCACGGAATGACGTTGTTGTCCAGCCCCGCCGCCTCGCGGCCGGTGTCGAAGGGACCCAGGGCGTCCTGCCGGGCCCACCGGCCCCAGCGGATGAAGAAAGCGTCGCCGGGGCCGGCGCGCACACCGGTCTGCGCCTCCCACGCCTCGAGGTCCGCGACGGTGATGCGGGTTCCCGGCTCGAGCCACGGCACGCCCTTGAGCCGCGGAATGTCGTAGAGCACGCCCCGGGTCACCAGACCGTTCTTCACGGTCATGATCGAGTTCTTCGCGGCGCCGCCGTCCATCGTGACCAAGCCGTCCACGTCGTAGCCGTTCCACATCTTCCCGTCGAAGAACACGTGCGCGAAGGCGTCCAGGTGGGTGGTGCCGGGGCCGTGGATGCACGGATAGGCGATCGTGTCGCTCGCCCCGGTGCGCGTCGCCCGCACCATCGACCATTCCACCGGGCACGGCACGTCGGCCGAGCGGTAGTTCTGGGCGTTGGACGACAGCGAGACGGTGAAGCCCTCGGTGACCAGGGCCGCCGCCTCCGCCCGCTTGGCGGCGGTGATGAGGTTGGCTGCGCCCAGCTCGTCGTCGGGACCCCAGCGCCCCCAGTTCGAGAGCTCGGTCAGCCACCGCTCGAACTGCCCGCCGCTCACGAGCGGGGCCGAGGCGTCCGGCTCCTGCGCCCAGGATCCGGTCGAGAGGACCGCCGCGCAGGCGGCGCCTCCGAGAAGCGGCGACAGTCGGCGAAGTGCGGTCATCGATGTCATCGATCGGTCTCCCAGTTGCGCACGGTACGTTTTCCGGGCCGCGGCGGTCGGGCGCGGCGCGAGCCGAGCGGAAACGCAGCCATTATAGGGCCGGCGCGGGGGCATCGGGGGCATCGGGGCGGTCGGGGCGGTGGGCCACGATATAATCTCTGCCGGAAGCGGAGGAAGGACGCGGATGCGTCCGGCGCCGGGCCGGGGGGGATGTCGCGGCCGGGCGCCGGCGTTGCGCCCCGCCGCCGCAGGGCAGGGTCGGCGATCGGCCTTCGGCCGCCCGCGCCGAGACGAACGCTGGTGCGACCCTGCGGTCGCGTTGGGCGTTTCGCTGACGCGAACTCGCGAGCCCGCGGTCGCGTTGGTGTTCCGCCGGCGCGAACTCTTCGCGGCGCAAGTTTGCGGTCGCGTTGGTGTTCCGCTGGCGCGAACTTCTGCGGGGCGAGCTTGCGGCGCGTTGGGCGTTTCTGGCGCGAACTCTTTTGCGGCGCGAGTTGCGGTCGCGTTGATGTTTCGCTGGCGCGAGTTTGCGGCGCGTTGGGGCGTTGTCGCTGACGCGAAACTTCTGCGGCGCGAGTTTGCGGTCGCGTTGGGGCGTTTCGCCGGCGCGAAACTCTTGCGGCGCGGGTGCCTGACCTAAGGAGACGAGATGCGAACGAGGATCGCGATAGTCGCCGCCGCCGCGCTGTTTGCGGCGTCGTGCGGGGGGGAACCGCCGGCCGGGCCGCCGTTCCGTACGGACAACACCGTCAGCGTGCTGATGGCGAACATGCTGGACCCGGCCGCCGACCTCCTGTGGGATGCCGTAGGGACGGTGATCGACGAGACCGGCGAGACCTACTGGGAACCCGAGACCGAGGAGGATTGGCTGCAGGTGAAGCTGGGGGCGATGGCCCTCGCGGAGTCTGCGAACCTGCTCATGATGGAGAACCGCGCCCGCGATCAGGACCAGTGGATCCGCCTGAACGAGGCGATGGCCGACGCGGCCATGCTGGCGTTCGAGGCGGCCGAGGCCGAGGATCCCCAGCGCATATTCGATCTGGGCGAAGTCGTCTACGAGACGTGCAACAACTGCCACACCCTGTACTGGGTGGACGATCTCGACCGGGGCCGGGCCGTCGAGCCGGGCGCCTGAGTCCGGCGGGCGCCGGAGAGCGGGTGGCGACGGCTCTGCCGCACCCTACTGGGTGGGCGATCTCGGCCGGGGCCGGGCTGTCGAGCCGGGCGCCTTGAGTCCGGCGGGTGCCGGAGAGCGGGTGGCGCCGCCTCGGTGCTCCGGCCACGGGCTCCCGCCTGGGTAGGGTCGGGGGTAGAGCCAAGCTGGTAGAGGCGGGGGCGCTCCGTGTCGAGCCCATCCATCGTCTGTCGCCGGGTCCTCATCTACGCCCATCGTTGGCTGGGCATCGCGGGCGGCCTGCTCTTCGTCGTCTGGTTCGCCTCCGGCATCGTCCTGATGTACGCCGGCATGCCGGCCCTCGACCCACGCGGGCGGCTCGCGCGGGCACCCGCCCTCGACTTGTCCACGGCCCGGCTCGACGTCGGGGAGGCGGCGGTCCGGGCGGGGTTCGCGCCCGCGCGCATTCTCGTCGGCATGCACGGCGACCGGCCCGTCTACCGGTTCGCCGCCGGCGGCGGTTGGACGACGATCTACGCCGATTCCGGTGAGACCGCGGGCGGGCTGGGTCCCGGGCAGGCCCTGGAGATTGCCAGGCGGTTCGCGCCCGAGCACGCGGCCACCGCCCGCTACGACGCCCGGTTGACGGCGCCCGACCAGTGGACGCTGCAGAGCGGCGCCTTCTTTCCCCTGCATCGTGTGCGCCTGGGCGACGATGCCGCCACCGTCCTCTACATATCCGACCGCACCGTCGAACCGGTCCTCGAGACCACCCGCCGCGGCCGCCTGTGGGCCTGGCTGGGGGCGGTGCCGCACTGGCTGTATTTCACGCCCCTGCGTTCGCGCGCCGCGGTCTGGTCCGATCTGGTGATCGGGCTGTCGATGCTCGGCTGCCTGCTGGCGCTGTCGGGGATCGTCTGGGGACTGTGGCGGGTGTCGGTCCGGGCCGCGTACCGGCTGCGGGACGGCTCGTCGCATTCACCCTACGCGGGGCTGATGCGGTGGCACCACTACGCCGGCCTCGTCTTCGGCCTGTTCACCTTCACGTGGATCTTCAGCGGCGGGCTGTCGATGGACCCCTGGAGCTGGCACCCGGGCACGGATGCGACGGCCGCCCAGCGCCGGGCGGTGTCCGGGGGGGCGTTGCGGCTCGGTCCCCTCACCGCCGACGGGCTTCGCGCCGCGGCGGCGGCGATCCGCGGGGCGTTCCCGCCGAAGGAGCTGGAAGTGCTGCAGCTCGCCGCCGAGCCGTACGTGCGGGCCGTCGACCCCGCGGGGGCCCCGCCCGAGGGGCTGGCGTTGCCCACGACGCTCGCCACCCTGCGCTCGCAGGTCCCGGAGCAGCGGCTCGTCTCGATGCTGCACCCGGAGCGCGGCGCCTTCGTCCGGTTCGGCGACGAACGGATCGAGGCGGCGGCCGCCGCCGCCATGCCCGGCGCGGCGATCGATGAATCGGCGTGGCTCCGGGCCTACGACGCGTACTACTACGATCGCGGCCGGCGCCGGTCGCTGCCGGTTCTCAGGGTCAGGTACGGCGACCCCGCCGGCACTTGGCTGTACCTCGACCCGTATCGCGGGGCCATCGCCCGGAAGGAGGAGCGGCTCACCCGCTTGAACCGCTGGTTGTACCGCGGGCTGCACGGCCTGGACCTGCCGTCCCTGTATGCCCGCCGGCCGCTGTGGGACGTGATCGTGATCGGGTTGAGTCTCGGCGGCCTTCTCGTCAGCGCGAGCTCCGCCGCCCAGGGCTGGCGGCGTCTGCGGCGCCACGTCCGCCGTCTGCGCCGGCCCTCGTGACGCGGCTTCGGGCCCCCGCATCCAGGTTCGTCCGACCCAGGGGCATCCCACACTGACTGCGCGTGGCGGCCCGCCCCCGATTCGAGGGGTCGCCACCGTCTTGCCGACCGGCCGGCGCCGCGTGAGACCCACGATTCCGCACGTCTGGAGCCCCGGGACCCGCCACGATTCTGTCTGCGCACGGCGGTGGCGGAGCGTGGGATGGTCCTGCGTCCGACCTTGCCTTTCTTGACCTTGGCCAAGCTGCGGGGTACACTCCGCGCCTGCGAAACGCCGGGGCGCACGTGCCGGCGGGCGCGGGGCATGCGGCTCCACGCCGGTCGCGGTGCGTGCGGGCCCGACGCCGCGGCCGGGCCGCATCGGCGGGTCCTGCGCTTCCTCCCGCCCGCGCGCGTTTCGGGGCCGGACGAGGCACGTGGCGGGTGCGAGACGACCGAGGGAGTGGCAGCGGATGATTGGCAGCCTGTTCGAGACGATGCGGCCCCTGTTCGAGTGGGTCGACGCGATGCCCAGCAGCGTCTCGTTGAGGGAGTCGCTGAACGGTTACGTCTATCTGCTGACGGCGCACGTCGTCAGCATGGGGCTGGTGGCGGGTGTCATCGCCTACTGGGACATGCGGCTGACGGGCGTGGCGCTGAGGTGGATCCCGGTGTCGAAGGTGAAGTCCGGGCTGTTCCCCTGGCTGTACGCCGGCGTGATCATCAACGCGGGCACCGGCTTCGTCATGCTCTACAGCCAGCCGATGCGGTATTATCCGAACTTCTGGTTCTGGTTCAAGATGGGGATGCTGCTCATCCTGGCTCTCAATGCCGCCTACTTCCATCAGAACATCGAGAAGACGGTCGACCAGTGGGAGCGCGATCCGGTGGCCCCCCTCAAGGCCCGTATGGCCGGCTACGTGTCTCTGGCTCTGTGGGCCGGGGTCATCGTCACCGGCCGCATGACCGCCTACAGCGGACTGGTGCCCCAGTGGTGGATCGACCTGGGGCTGGGGTAACGCGATGCTGCAACCATTTTTTCAGTGGATGGGGGAGCTGGGGTTCAGCGCCTACTTCCTCAACTCGGTCTGGCCCACCCCGATCCTCCAGTGCATCCATCTGCTGGCGGTGGCGGTGTTCGCCGGCGCGGTGCTGGTCGTCGACCTGCGGCTGCTCGGGAGGGGGCTGACCTGGGCGTCGATTCCGGATCTGGCGCGGGCCGCGCAGCCGTGGCTCGTCTGGAGCTTCGTCGTGCTGGTGCTGACCGGCATTCCCCAGATGACCTCGACCGCGTTGAAGCAGTACTACAGCCCCTTCTTCTGGTGGAAGATGGAGGCGCTGTTCGTGGGCGTCGTGGTGACGTTCGTGATTCGTCGAATCATCACATCGAAGGAGGAGGGGCACTTCGGGCCGGTCTGGCCAAAGGTGGTGGGGGTGACGTCGATCGCGCTCTGGACGAGCGTCACGATCGGCGCGCGCCTCATCGGATTGTTGTCGTAGAGTTGTATTGTCGTAGGGCAAGGGTGGCGGAGACCCCGCGGACGAGCAGGGTTCCGCCGGTCAGACACGCAAGGCGGCGTGTCAGGGAGACACAGAGAATGCGAAATCGGCTCAGAACAGCAACGATTGCCGGACTGGCGGCGGCCGTGATGGTCTTCGGCATGGCGGTCGCCGTCCCGTCGGCTCAGGCCCAGGACGAGTACATGGCTCCCCGCACGGCCGACGGCAAGCCGGATCTGAACGGCATCTGGCAGGCCATCGGCTCGGCCCACTGGGACATCGAGCCGCATGCGGCGCGGTTCGGTCCCGTCGTCGAGATGGCGGCCCTGGGCGCGATTCCGGGCGGGCTGGGCATCGTCGAGGGCGGCGAGATTCCGTATACGGACGAGGCGCGGGCCCAGCAGCAGGAGAACCTGCAGTACTGGCTGGAGCGCGATCCGGCGGCGAAGTGCTACATGCCGGGCGTGCCGCGGGCGACCTACATGCCCTATCCCTTCCAGCTCGTGCAGACCCCCGAGTACGTGCTCCTGGCCTACGAGTTCGCCAGCGCCAGCCGCATCGTGTACATGGACCGCCCCGACTTCGAGGCGCCGGTCGACGCTTGGATGGGCCACAACATCGGCCGCTGGGAAGGCGAGACCCTGGTCATCGACGTGACCGCGCAGGTGCCCGACACCTGGCTCGACAGCTCGGGCAACCACCACAGCAACGCGCTGCACGTCGAGGAGCGGTACACCGCCGTCAGCCCCAACCACCTGATGTACGAGGCGACCATCACCGATCCCGAGACCTACACGCGGCCCTGGACGATCAAGCTGCCGCTGTATCGGCGCATCGACGAGAACATGCAGCTTCTCGAGTTCAAGTGCGTGGAGTTCGCCGAGGAGCTGATGTACGGGCACCTGCGCAAGGATCCCGACCTGACCCCGGTCTTCCGCGCGTCCGGTCACGGCTCCGACCGGCAGATGGTGCTCGAGCCGCCCCAATAGAGGGAGATCGGTTACGGGCGACCCGCGCCGGGTATTGACACGGGGCGGAGGAATTGCGACAATCACCGGCAGTTTGAGGTTACACAGCGAGGAGGCGTACGAGATGCGAAGAGTGCTAGTTGTCGTGGCGGCCGCGGCCTTTGTCGGCTTGGCTACCGTCCCCGGGGATGCTCATCACGCGTTCTCGGCTGAGTTCGACGCCAATCGTCCGATCCATCTCGAAGGGGTCGTGACGAGAATGGAGTGGATCAACCCGCACGCGTGGGTCCACTTGGACGTCACGAACGAAGATGGATCGGTCACGAGCTGGATGGTCGAGGGCGGCACCCCGAACACGCTGCTCCGCCGGGGTTTCAACAGGCAGTCGCTGCTGCCCGGCACCGAGATCATCGTGGACGGCTATCAGGCCAAGGACGGCTCGAACAAGGGCAACGGCCGCGACCTGACCTTCAGGGACGGACGCAAGCTGTTCATGGGCTCGTCGGGCACCGGCGCCCCGCGCGACGGCAGCGACCCCACCGAGCCTGAATAGGCCGGGAAGCCGCAAGTCAGCTGGGAAGAGGCCCGGGTGCAATCCGCATCCGGGCCTTTTTCTTTGCCCCCGAGCGCTTGCCCCGGCCGTCGCCCATCGGATCGAGGCGCACGCGGGTGCACGCCAGACCGACCGCCCTGTCGCTGCCGATGCCCTCCGAACGGGCCTTTGGGGCTTCGGCGCGATGGGGTGCCTCGGTGCCGGCCGCGCCGGATATCTCCAGCGGCGGCGTCTCACTTTCTTTGATGTGCACCCGACGCACGCGCGGGTCTGGAACCGCGTGCGCGGCTCGCGTAGAATGGCGGTTGCAGTCATGTCTGGCCGTGCAGTGCCCGGGATGCTCATCGCGCCGCTCGCCGCGGCCGCGGTCTCGATTGCGGTGGCCGTGGCCGGTCAACCGGCCGGCCGCGGCGGCGACTTCTTCCGCACCGGGGTCGAGATCGTCCAGATGGCGGCGACCGTCGTCGATGCCGACGGCCGTCTCGTGGGCGACCTCGGGCGGGACGACTTCGAGATCTTCGAGGACGGCCGGCCGCAGCCCCTGACCCACTTCACGCGCGAGCGCGTGCCCCTCAGCGTCGGCGTGGTCCTCGACGTCAGCCAGAGCATGTTCGGGCAGCGCATCGACGACGCGCGGCTCGCCCTCGATCAGTTCCTGACGGATCGGCTGGACGTGGGCGACGAGGTCTTCATCAGCGTGTTCAACCACGAGCCCAGCATCGCCGTGCCCTGGACGGTGGGGCCGCGCGAGCTCCGGAACCGGCTCGATCACGTCCGCCCCTGGGGCGGCACGAGCATCTACGACGCGATGATGAACGCGTTGCCCCTGTTCGACGACCGCAAGCATCCCCGCGCGGCGGTGGTGCTGATCTCGGACGGCTCGGACACCGGCAGCCTCGCGGACGTGCGGGACGTCCGCCGCCAGCTTCGCCGCAACGCCGCCTTCGTGTACGCCATCGCCATCGACGCGCCGGACACCCGCGCCATCAACGACCGGGTCAATCCGTTCGCGCTGCGCGAGATCACGAGCGAGAGCGGCGGCTATACCGAAGTGGTGCGCGACAGCCCCGAGCTCGGTCCGGCGACGGCGCGCATCGCGGAAGAGCTGAATCACCAGTACATGCTCGGCTACCGGCCCACGCGGCCGGCCGACGGCGGCTACCGGTCGATTCGGGTTCGCATCGCCGGGCGCGACCATACGGTCCGGACCCGCCGCGGCTACGTCGCCGACCCGCGGCGGCGCCATTGACGGCGGCCCCTTGCGCCCGCGCGCCGTTGCTGGGGCGACCGGAGCGCGTCAAGTTCCGCGGCGCCGCCGTTGACGGCGGCCCCTTGCGCCCGCCCCCCGGAGAAGACCATGCCAGTCGTCTCGAGGCGATTCCCGTCGGCGCTGCTTGCGGCGCTGGCGTTCCTGCCGATTCCGGGTGCGGGTCTGGCCGGGCCGTCCGCCGCTCCCGCGGCGGCGCGGGGTTCCACCACGGGCGGCCGGCAGGCCCACCGCCCGCCGTCCGTCGCGGAGCGGACGGCGGGCATGGAGCGGCTGTCCGGGCTGCTTCCGCTGCACTGGGACGCGGTCGCCGGCACGCTGTGGATGGAGATTGCCCGGCTCGACCACGATCTGCTCTACGTGCGCTCTCTCGCGGCCGGGGTCGGGTCGAACGACATCGGGCTCGACCGCGGGCAGCTCGGCGCGACCGCCGTCGTCCGGTTCGAGCGGGTCGGCCCGAAGGTGCTGCTGGTGCAGCCCAACCAGCGCTACCGGGTGGACACCGAGAACCCCGACGAGGCGCGGGCGCTGGAAGAGGCGTTCGCGAGCTCCGTGCTGTGGGGGTTCACGGTCGAGGCGGAGACCGGCGGGACGGTGCTGGTCGACGTGACGCCGTTCCTCCTCCGCGACGCGCACGGCGTGGCGGACCGGCTGCCGGGAACCTACCGGCTCGACGAGAGCCGCAGCGCCGTCCATCTGCCGCGCACCCGCGGGTTCCCGCGGAACACCGAGCTCGAGGCGCGGCTGACGTTCACCGGCGACCCGGGCGGCGGGCCGGGGTTCGGGCGCGGCTCGCTGGCCGCGGTGGCGCCCACCGCGCGGGCGGTGACGGTGCGCCAGCACCATTCGTTCGTCGAGCTCCCCGACGACGGCTATGCGCCCCGGCCCCACGATCCGCGGGCCGGTTTCGGGGCGCTGACCTGGGAGGACTACGGCGCGCCGCTCGGACAGCCGATGACGCAACGGTTCCTGCGGCGTCATCGCCTCAAGAAGCGGGACCCCGCGGCGGCGGTCAGCGAGCCGGTGGAGCCCATCGTGTACTACCTCGACCGGGGAACTCCCGAGCCCGTCCGGTCCGCCCTCCTCGACGGCGCCCGGTGGTGGAACCAGGCGTTCGAGGCGGCGGGGTACCGCGACGCGTTCCAGGTGCGGATGATGCCGGCGGGCGCCGACAGCCTGGACGTCCGCTACAACGTCATCCAGTGGGTGCACCGCTCGACCCGGGGCTGGAGCTACGGTTCGTCGGTCACCGACCCCCGTACCGGCGAGATCATCAAGGGGCACGTCACCCTCGGCTCGCTCCGCGTCCGCCAGGACTACCTGCTTGCCGAGGGGCTGCTGTCGCCCTACATCGACGGCGACGAGGAGCCCGCCGAGCTGTCCGAGATGGCCCTGGCCCGCATCCGCCAGCTCTCCGCCCACGAGGTCGGGCACACGATCGGGCTCGGCCACAACTACTATGCCAGCACGCAGGGGCGGATCTCGGTGATGGACTATCCGCATCCCCTGGTGACCGTCAACCGGGACGGGCGAATCGATCTGTCGGATGCCTACGACGTGGGCATCGGGGCCTGGGACGAGGTTGCGATTCGCTACGGCTATCAGGACTTTCCGGCCGGGACGGACGAGCCCGCGGCCCTCGGTGCGGTGCTCGACACCGCGTGGGACGCGGACCTGCGCTACATGACCGGGCAGGACACCGGGGCCAACCCCCGTGTCCACATCTGGGCCAACGGAACCGACCCGGCGGCCGAGCTGCTCCGCCTCCTGGAGGTGCGGCGCGCCGCGCTGGACCGGTTCGGGGAGACCGCGGTGAGGAACGGCGCCCCGCTCGCCCTGCTCGAAGAGGCGCTGGCGCCGCTGTTCCTGCACCACCGCTATCAGATCGAGGCGGCGGCGTCGGCCCTCGGCGGCGTCGACTACACGTATGCGTTCCGGGGGGACGGGCGCGGGCCGGTCCGGGCGGCGCCGGCGGCCGACCAGCGGGCGGCGCTCGACGCGCTGATGCGGACCCTGCGGGCCGACGAGCTCACCGTTCCCCGCCCGGTCATCGACCTCATTCCGCCCCGGCCCGCCGGGTACGGACGCCATCGCGAGCTTTTCCCCCGTTATACAGGGGCGACGTTCGACCGCATCACCCCCGCGGTGGTCGCCGCCGACCTCACGGTGTCGGCGCTCCTCCGGCCCGACCGGGCGGCCCGGCTCGTCGAGCAGCACGCGCTGGACGGCGCCCTGCCGGGGCTCGCGGAGGTCATCGAGACGCTCTGGGAAACGGTCTTCGGCGGGATGTCCGCCGATGGCTACGAGGTCGAGGTGCAACGGGCGGTGCAGCGGGTCCTCGTCGATCGCCTGATTCGCCTGGCATCGGTGGCGCCGATGGACCAGGTGCGCGCGGTCGCCGCCTACCGGCTGCAGCGAGGCCAGGCGTGGGCGGCCAGCCTTCCTGACCAGCTCGACCGGCTTGGCGAGTTCGACCGGATGGCCCTTACGGCGCACGCGAGCGCCCTGCGCCGCGACATCGCCCGTTTTCTCGAGGCCCCGGCGGACGGCGCCGAAGCGTGGGAGCCGCCGCCGGCTCCCCCCGGCAGCCCGATCGGCGACCCGGGGCTCCACTGGCGGCCCGGGCCGTTCTGCTCGCAGTGGTCCGGGCCCGCCCCGTGGTGACCCGGCCGGAAACCGAGGGCCCGACCGTGTATCGGGGACCGATGCCGGCGCTCCAGGCCCGCGACCTCCACAAGCGCTACGGCGACGGCGAGAGCGCGGTGGACGCGGTGCGGGGGATCAGCCTGGAGCTCGCGGCCGGCGAGTTCGTGGCCGTGGTCGGACCGTCGGGTTGCGGCAAGTCGACCCTGCTGCAGCTTTGCGGGGGCATGGACCGGCCGACGGCGGGGACGGTGGCCGTCGACGGCGTCGACCTCGCCGGGCTGGACGACGAGGCCCTGACCGCGCTGCGGCGCGACCGCGTCGGCTTCGTCTTCCAGTTCTTCAATCTCCTCCCGACGCTCACTCTGGCGGAGAACATCGCGCTGCCGCTGCTCCTCGCCGGCGTCCCCCGGGGGGCCGGTCTCGCCCGCGCCGAGGAAGGGGCCCGGCGGGTGGGACTCGCTCATCGTCTGGAGCACTATCCGGCGCGGGTCTCCGGGGGGGAGCTGCAGCGGGCGGCGGTCGCGCGGGCCCTCGTGCATCGGCCTGCACTGGTCATCGCCGACGAGCCGACCGGCAACCTCGACTCCGACAACGGCGGGCGGGTGCTCTCCCTGCTGCTGGAATTGAACCGCGAGACCGGTGTCGCGGTGCTGCTGGCCACCCACGACCAAGCCCTGGCGGCCGCCGCCGACCGCGTGCTCCGCCTGCGCGACGGCGCCGAGGCCGGCCGGCCGGCGGTCGGGGTTCGGGTTGGCGCGGTCACGGAGACCTGATCGTAGCCCGCCTGACTTCCTCGGGCAGTGGTCTGGAGGGTTGGTTGGGCGGTGAGCGGAGCCGCAGGCGACGCTCTCCGGGCTGGGCTCCCGCCGGAAGCGCCACAACATCTAGGGGCGTTGCGGTCGTTGAGCGGGCGGATAGACAATGGGGGGGCAGCGTATCGTCGAGGTTCCGTGTCATGCCGCGCCCGGTATTCGCCGTCATTCTCGAAGAGCCGAATCCAGCCGTCATGGAGCGGCTGAAGAAGCTCTACCGCAAAGATGCTCTCGTCATCAACGATGCCTCCGCGCTTGTTTGCGCAGATGCCTTGGCTGAGGACGTCGCGGTCGGAACGGGGGTCAAGGGGGGTGACGACCCTGCCGGGGGAATCGTGTTCAAGCTCAACCGAGCGTACGCCGGCTTCACCCATCGCTCCGTTTGGGAGTGGCTGGAACGTGCGGAGGCCGAGGGCTTGAAGTGAGTCCACGGCGAGACAAGGACCGGCGCGATGGTCGTGTCCCTGAACCGTCAACGCCGATCGTACGCGGAGACGTTCCTCCGTTCGAGGAACGAATTAGAGCCTTGGAAGTGCGCCAGGAGCAGTTCGCGACGAAAGAGGATATCCAGAACACGAAGCTCTGGTTCGTGATTTCCGCGGTCGGTGGGATCATGGCCCTTTTGTCGTTCGCAGGCACGATTGCCCTCATCGTGCTCAGGCTCATCAGTTGACTCAACTTACCAAGGACGCCGGCGATCAACTTGCCATGTGAGCGCGCCGTCCGGCAGAAGACGGGTTACTCTCCGGTGCGGTTGGCGACCCGTGTCGATCCGTGTGCGGGAGGCCCACCCGCGGCGGGGGCCGGAGCCGGCGCGAATCACACGGAGACACCGCCGCCCGCCGGCGCCCCCGCCGGTCTCGGTGCGGCGCGGGGCTCTGCGACGGGCCTCGACGTTTCCAGGACGCCGCGGTGACCCTTTTCCGCCAGTTCATCGTGCGGGCGTTGCGGCGCGACCCGGCGCGGGGGCTCGTCACCGTCGCCGGCCTGACCCTCGGGGTGGCGGTGGTGGTGGCCATCCGTCTCGCCAACACCGCCTCGGTGCGCGGCTTCGAGACCGCCCTCGACGTCGTCGCGGGCCGGACGTCGCTCGAGATCGTGGGGGCGGGGGTCGGGGTGCCGGAAGAGCAGTTGGCCGGCATGGGGTGGCTGCGCGGGTACGGGCGCGTGAGCCCCGTCATCGACCGCACCGCCCGGCTGGAGACCGCCGACGGGGCCGGGCATCGGCTCCGGGTGCTGGGGGTCGACGTGCTGCGCGACCGGCCGTTCCGCGAGTACCGGTTGCTGCGGTTCTCGCGGCAGGGGCGCGCCCCGCGGCCCCGGGAGCTGCTCGACGTCCTGCTCGACCCCGCGTCGATCGTGCTGACCGAACGGTTCGCGCGGCGTCACGGCATCGACGTCGGCGCGCCGGTGCGGCTCGTCGCCGGCGACGCGGCGCACGAGATGGTCGTGCGCGGCCTGCTGCTCGACGAGGGGCCGGCGCGGGTGGTCGACGGCCGGCTCGCGCTGCTGGACATCGCGGCCGCGCAGTGGCGGTTCGACGGCCTCGGCCGGGTCGATCGGGTCGAGATTCAACTGTTCGAGGCAGCCGACATCGACGACGTCGAGCGGGCGATCGCGGCGCGGCTCCCGGCCGGCCTGCGGGTGCAGCGCCCCGCGCAGCGGGGACGGCAGGTCGAGCGGATGCTGGCCGCCTTTCACTTCAACCTGACCGCGCTGTCCTACATCGCGCTGATCGTCGGCCTGTTCCTGGTTTACAACACGGTCGCCGTCTCGGTCATCTCGCGCCGCACCGAGATCGGGGTCCTGCGCGCTCTCGGCGCGACCCGCCGGCTCGTGCTCGGCCTGTTCCTGGGCGAGGCGGCGGTGCTGGCCGCGCTCGGGGCGGCGCTGGGCGCCCCCGCGGGGTGGGGGCTGGCGCGCGCCGCGGTGAGGCTGACCTCGACCACCGTCAACACCCTCTGGGTGACGTCGCAGGCCACGGTGCCGCCGTTGGGGGCGGCGGACGTGGCGCTCGCGGGCGCCGTCGCCATCCCGCTGGCCCTCGCCGCGGCGGCGCTGCCGGCGGCGGAGGCGGCCGGGGTCACCCCGATCGCCGCGGTGCGCGGCGCCGACGGCGGGACCGGGCGCGGGCGGTTCCCGCGGCGTGCGGCGCTGGCCGCGGCCGGACTGTTCGGCGCCGGCGCGTGGCTGTCGACGCTGGAAGCGGTCGGGGGGCTCCCCGTGTTCGGCCTGGGGGCGGCGCTGGCCGTGGTCTTCGGGGCGGCGGCGCTCGTGCCGGTGCTGCTGGAGGGGCTTCGCCGGCGGGGCCGCGCGGTGCTCGCGGGGCGGTTCCGCATCGAGGGCCTGCTGGCCCACGCCAACCTCTCCGCCGCGGTGTCCCGGCTCGCCGTCTCCGTCGCGGCGCTCGTCGTCAGCCTCGCGATGCTCGCAGCCATCGCGATCCTGGTCGGGAGCTTTCGGGAGACCGTCGCCTACTGGGTGGGACAGACGCTGCGGGCCGACCTCTTCGTGGCCGTCGCGGACGGCGGACCCCGCGGCGCGTCCGCCGGCGTCTCGGAGGCGGCGGAGCGGCGGATCGCGTCGCACCCGGCGGTCGTCGCCGTCGACGGGTTCGGCAGCGTCGATCTGCCCTACGGTCCCGGCGGGGACCTGATCATTCTGGGGGCGGGCCGTTTCGACGTGCTGCTCGAGCACGGGGCGCTGCTGTTCAAGGCGCCGGCCGACGGGCGCGCGGCGATGCGGGGGGCGATCGGGGCGGACGCGGTGGCGGTGTCGGAGAGCTTCGCCGTCAAGCACCGGGCGGCGGTCGGCGACCGCATCGAGCTCGACACGCCGCAGGGGCCCCGCGCGTTTCGGGTGGCTGCGGTGTACTTCGACTATTCGAGCGATCGGGGCATCGTGGTGATGGAGGAGAAGACGTTCGCCCGCCATTACGGGCCCCGCCGGCCGGGCGGCCTCACCGTCTATCTCGTCCCCGACGCCGACCCCGACACGGTGCGCGACGAGCTGCTGGCCGCGGCCGGCGCCGGCCACCGGCTGTTCATCCGCACGAACCGGACCCTGCGGGCCGAGGTGCTGCGCATCTTCGACGCGACGTTCGCCATCACCTACGCGCTCCAGGCCATCGCCATCGTCGTCGCGATTCTGGGCGTGGCCGCCACCCTGCTGACTCTGGTGCTGGAACGCCGCCGCGAGCTGGCGGTGCTGCGGCTGGTCGGGGCCGGCCGCGCCCAGATCCGGCGGATGGTGGTCATCGAGGCGGCGATGATCGGGCTCCTCAGCCAGGCCGTCGGACTGGCCGTGGGCATCGTGCTGTCGCTGATTCTGATCTACGTCATCAACGTGCAGAGCTTCGGCTGGACCATCCAGTTCCACCTGCCGATCGGGTTTCTGGCGCAGTCGACGGTCTTGATCGCGGTGACGACGGCGCTCGCCGGCCTGTATCCGGCCCGGGTGGCGTCACAGGTGGCGGCGGGGGTAGAACGATGAGCGGCGAGAGCTTCGGCCGGACCCTCCCGTTCCACCTGCCGCCGGGGTTTCTGGCGCAGTTGACGGTCCTGATCGCGTTGACGACGGGGCTCGCCGGCCTGTATCCGGCCCGGGTGGCGTCACCGGTGGCGGTGGGGGTGGAACAATGAGCGGCGAGAGCTTCGGCCGGACCCTCCCGTTCCACCTGCCGCCGGGGTTTCTGGCGCAGTTGACGGTCCTGATCGCGTTGACGACGGGGCTCGCCGGCCTGCATCCGGCCCGGGTGGCGTCACCGGCGGCGGCGGGGGCGGAACGATGAGCGGCGACGGCGCGGCCCGGACGGGTCGCCGGCGTGCGCCCCGCGACCGGCGGCCGGAGCGCCGCGGCGGAAGGCGGGCCGCCCATCCCGCGTGGGCGGGGGCGGTTCTCGTCTGTCTGTGCCTGAGTGGCGCCCTCGCGGGGCAGCGCTTCGCGGGCGCCTCGCCGGTTCCAGCGCCATGCGGGGTCTCTCTGGAGGTGGCGGCGAGCGCCCCCGGAGCCGGAAACCGCGGACGGGGGATGCGGGCCGCTCCCGTCGTTTCGACGTTCGGAACGCCGCGCGCGATCCCGGGCGCGCCGGGGGAGGTTCCGGGGGACGGCGGGCCGCGGGGGAGTCTGGAGATCCAACCGCCGGCGCCGCGTCGCGGGGCCCCCGCCGGTCAGGAGGCCGGCGCCCTGACCCCGGAAGGCTGGCGTCAGGCCGGGCCCGGCTACCCGTGGCGGTTTCCCCGGGACCACGGCAGTCATCCTGAGTACCGCATCGAGTGGTGGTACTACACCGGCAACCTCGCCTCGGACCGGGGCCGCCGGTTCGGCTACCAGGTGACCTTCTTCCGCGTCGGCGTCGATCCGGCCCCCGAGAACCCGTCGCGGTGGGCGGTCCGCGATCTCTTCATGGCCCATCTCGCGGTGACCGACCTCGGGACCGGCCGGCATCTCGTCGCCGAGCGGCTCGATCGCGGTTCGCTCGGCTGGGCCGGCGCGCGGACGGGGACCCTCGACGTCTGGAACGGCGGCTGGCGGGCGTCTCTCGACGGCGGTCGCCACCGGCTGAAGGCGGTCGACCGGTCGTTCGGGGTCGAGCTCGACCTGGAGCCCGGCAAGGGGCCGACCCTGCACGGCGAGGGCGGCCTCAGCCGGAAGGGGCCGTCGGCCGGCAACGCCTCGCAGTACTATTCGATGACCCGGATGCCGACGGCGGGTCGGGTCCGGCTCGACGGCGGGTGGGTCGACGTGGCCGGCGCGAGCTGGATGGACCACGAGTTCGGCACGACGTTTCTCGAGCCCGGTCAGGTCGGATGGGACTGGTTCTCGCTGCAGCTCGACGACGGCGCCGACCTCATGGTCTTCCAGTTGCGACGCGCGGACGGGCGGCCCGACGACCGGTCCGCCACCTGGGTGGACGGCGGCGGCGCGGCGGCCGTGCTCGATAGCGTCGACGTGCGGCTTGTGCCCGGACGCCGGTGGTCCTCACCCGTCAGCGGCGCCGCCTACCCGGTCGAGTGGCGCGTCGACGTGCCGGATCGGGAGGCGAGCTTCGAGGTGACCGCGGCCCTCGACGCCCAGGAGCTGGACACCGGCGACTCGACCGGCGTGACCTACTGGGAAGGCGCGGTCACGGTGACCGGCCGGGTCGGCGGCCGCCCGGTCCGGGGCCGCGGGTACCTGGAGATGACCGGGTACGCCGGCCGCCCGATGAGCGACGTGTTTCGATAGAATGGGTGAGGAAGGGCGGCCGGGGGTCTCTTGGACCGGTAGGCCGCCATCCGGCGGGGGCTGGGCGTGTGTTGCCGAACGGTCGGCAGGGCGGGCGGTTCGGTGAAAGACGGTCGCCGGCATGAGCTTCATGCCGGCCGTTTGCGCTTGAGGGGAGGACGGGGCGGATGGCGATGCGAACGTGGCCGCTGTGGGTTACGCACCGAGGTGTCACGGTGGGGCGGGGCTTCATCGCCAAGGTCGAGGTCACCGGCCGGCTCGTGGCCCATCAGGATGCGACAGGGATCTGGCTCGAAGGCGTGACCCCCGCGGGACTGGTCCTGGATGCCGGGGCTTCCACGATCGAGGAGGCGCAACCGCTTTTGCGTGAGACGCTGGTTGGCGCGCTGAACGTCTTCGCGGAGGACGCGGCGGCCTTCCGCGAGTTTCGGGATGCCGCGCACGCGTTTCTGAGCACGACGGACGAGGCGGCAATCCAGGAATGGCGCGGGGCGGTCGAGCGCGTTCGGATCGCACGGGAGCGCCCCGATGGTCTCGACGTCTGGTCGGCGGACCGCGAAACGTCCGTCAGCATCGCCGAGATGGCTGTCGAAGACCTCACCCCCGTGGAGACGACGCCGCCGGCCGACTATCTCCGGATGGCGGCGTAGTGGCGGCGGAGATCCGGATCCTGGACGTCCTCAAGATGTTGGAGGCGTGCGCCCGACTTGCCGCGTGGTGAAGACGACTCATTCCTTTCTCGTCAAACTGGAAACCGGTGCGGGAGTCGTCACCGCAGCGTTCCCGTCGGGACCGCATCTGAAGCTGGAGCGCCGCAAGATACGAAGCGGCGCCGTCGAGTCTCTCGCAAGAAAGCTCGGCATTCTCGATTGCGCGAGGCGGCATCTGTCTCTCTGAGTCCCATCGTCAGGCTTCCGCGTTGCCGGCCGTCCGGTGCGGACGGTCAGCTCGACGGCATCGCCGCATGGTCATGTCTGATCGCCCTTCCCGCCCTCGTCGGTGTTGACCTTGCATCTGCCCGTACGCAACCGGTCGGCGGTTCGGCGCGGTCTCGTGACGCCGGCGCTCCTGACCATCCTGTACGCGCTGTTGCTTGCGGGCGCTCCCGTATCGGCCACGGCGCAAGGCGGACCGCCGAGCCAGGGGCCGGCGGGGACGGCGGCGCCGGGGACCCCCGCGGCGGCGGAGACGGCGGATCGGCAGGCGCCCGGGAGCGCCGCCGCGGGAGCGGGCGGATTCGCGCTCGCCGGCCTGCCGGACCGGCCGCCCCCGCCCCGCCCGCCGGCGGTCGTCGCGCGGGATGCGCAGGGCCGGGCGACGGTCCGCGCGGTCCGCCTCGCCACCGGCCTCCGTCTCGACGGCCGGCTCGACGAGCCGGTGTACGGCGCGGTGCCCGCGATCACCGACTTCGTTCAGCAGATGCCGGTGGAAGGCGCCCCGGCGAGCGAGAAGACCGAGGCGTGGATCCTGTTCGACGAGACGAACGTCTACGTCGGGGGGCGGGTCTGGGACTCGGCGCCGCCCGGCGAGTGGGTGGCGAACGAGATGCGGCGCGACACCCCCCAGCTTCGCGAGAACGACTCGTTCTGGGTCGCGTTCGACACCTTCAACGACCGGCGCAACGGGGTCGCCTTCTACACCAACCCGCTGGGGGCGATCGGCGACTTCGGGATCACGAACGAGGGCAATCCCAACGGCGACTGGAACCCGGTGTGGGACGTCCGCACCGGCCGGTTCGAGGGCGGCTGGACGGTGGAGATGGCGATTCCGTTCAGGTCGCTGCGCTACCGGCCGGGGCCGGTCCAGCGGTGGGGGGTGCAGATCCGCCGCACGATACGCCGCAAGAACGAGATGACGTACATCACGTCGGTGCCGATCGCGGCGGGTCGCCGGGGCCTCTTCCGCCTGTCCGACGCCGCGCTGCTGGTGGGTCTCGACGTGCCGGACAGCGGCGCCAACCTCGAGATCAAGCCGTACGGCATTTCCGGGGTCGCCACCGACCTCACGGTGGACCCGCCGCGCCGCAACGACGGCGGCGGCGATTACGGGGTGGACGTCAAGTACGGCATCACCCGCAACCTGACCGCGGACCTGACCTGGAACACCGACTTCGCCCAGGTCGAGGTGGACGAGCAGCAGGTGAACCTGACCCGGTTCAACCTGTTCTTCCCCGAGAAGCGCGAGTTCTTCCTGGAAGGCCGCGGCATCTTCGACTTCGCCCGCGGCGGCGGCCCCAGCACCCGCGACGGCGCGCTGCGGCAGATCGGCAGCGGGTCGTCCCGCGAGGAGAGCAACGCGCCCACGCTGTTCTACTCCCGCCGCATCGGGCTCCAGGAGAGAGCCGTCGTCCCCATCGTGGGGGGCGGGCGGGTCACCGGCAAGGTGGGCGCCTTCGACGTCGGGGCGCTGAACATCCACGCCGGAGAAGAGCTGGACGCGGCGGTCGAGCCGACGAACTTCACCGTCGCGCGGGTCAAGCGGGACGTCCTGCGCCGCAGCGCCGTGGGGTTTCTCGCCACCAACCGCTCGGTGTCGCTCGCCGGCGACGGGGCCAGCCAGACGTGGGGCGCCGACGGCACGTTTTCGTTCTACGACAACCTCAGCGCCGTCGCCTACCTGGCCCGGACCCGGACGCCGGGCCGGACCGGCCGCGACCGCAGCTACCAGGGGCAGGTCACCTATGCCGGAGACCGCTACGGGTTCCAGGCCGAGCACCTGACGGTCGAGGACAACTTCCGGCCGGAGGTCGGGTACTGGCGGCGCGACAACTTCCGGCGCTCGTTCGGGTCCGCGCGGTTCAGCCCCCGTCCCGCCTCCATCGAAGCGATCCGCCAGTTCCGGCTCGAAGGCAGCTTCGACTACGTCGAGACCGCGGATACCGGGGGGGTCGAGACCCGGCAGTCGCAGCTCGCGTTCTCGACGGAGTTCGAGAACAGCGACCGCATCGGCGTCTCGGCGGCGGAGAACTACGAGTTCCTCGTCGAGCCGTTCGAGCCGGGGCGGGACGTGGTGCTGCCGGTCGGCGGCTACCGCTTCCGCGACGTGGAGACCACCTATACCCTCGGCGGGCAGCGCCGCCTGAGCGGCATCTTCACGATGCGGCTGGGCGGGTACTTCGGCGGCGCCATCCGGTCCGTCGGGTTCCGGCGCGCCCGGCTCGTCCTGATGCCGCGGCTGGCCGTCGAGCCGACGCTGTCGGTCAACTGGGTCGAGACCCCCCAGGGCTCGTTCCGCACCGACCTGCTCGTCTCGCGCGTCACCTGGACCCTCTCGCCGCGCATGTTCTTCAGCGGGCTGATCCAGTACAACTCGAGCACGCGCACCGTCAGCAACAACCTCCGGCTGCGGTGGGAGTACAGTCCCGGGAGCGAGCTGTTCGTCGTCTACACCGAGGACCGGGACAGCGATCCGCTGAGGCCGGACCGGTTCTCGGGGCTTCGCAACCGCGGGCTCGTGGTGAAGGTGAACCGGCTGTTCCGCTTCTGACGGCGCGCCGCGGTTCCCCGTCGCGCCGGTCATGCGGTATAACCACCGGTGAGAGGAGCTTGTTCGATGACCCATCCCCTGTCTCGTCGTCATTTCCTGCACGCGGCCGGCGCCGGCGCGGCGTCGGTGTGGATTCCCAAGCCGGTCAAAGGCTACCGCGCGGCCGAGATGCGGCAGCAGGCGGCCGGCGGCCGGCTCGAGGCGGGCATCTCGAAATGGGATCTCGATACGCCGTGCCTCTGCGTCGATCTGGACCGCCTGGAGGGCAATCTGGACCGGATGCAGACCACCGTCACCCGCAACGGCATCGCCAGCCGCCCTCATGCCAAGACCCACAAGTGTCCGGCCATCGCGCGGTTGCAGATCGCGACGGGGTCGGTCGGCATCTGCACCGCGAAGATCTCCGAGGCGGAGGTGATGTTCGAGCACGGCGTCGAGCAGATCCTGTTGACCACGGTCAACGTCACGCCGCGCAAGATCCGCCGCGCGATGTATCTGAAGAAATGGTGCGGCGGCTTCATCCAGGCCGTCGACACCGCCGCCAACGCGCGCGATCTCTCGGACGCCGCGGCGGAGGCGGGGGTGGTCGCCGACGTCGTGGTCGACGTCGACCCCGGCGGACACCGCACCGGCATCACGCCGGGCGCTCCCGCCCTCGAACTGGCGCAGCTCGTGGACACGCTGCCGGGGCTGCGGCTGCGGGGCATGCTGTGCTACGACGGCGGCTCGCAGCACGTGGCCGGGTTCGCCGAGCGGCGCCGGCGCACGCTGGCCAATCTGGAGGCGGCCGCCGGCACCGCGGACCGCATGAAGCGGTCGGGGCTCGACACCGGCATCTTCAGCGGCGGGGGCACCGGGACCTACAACATCGACCACGAGACCCCCGGGATGACCGACGTGCAGGTCGGCAGCTACGTCTTCATGGACGCGCAGTACCTGGGTATCGGCGGTGCCGGGGACGCGGAAGCGTACAGCGATTTCGCCCCCGCTCTGACGGTGCTGACCACCGTGCTGAACGACCAGTACGAAGGCCGCGCCACCACCGACGCCGGCGCCAAGGCGAACACCATCAACCGGCCCTGGCCGATCGTCGCCGGCGAGACGGGGATGAGCTATACCTCCGGATCGGACGAGTTCGGGACGATCCGCTACGGGGAGAACGCCAGCCGGACCTACCGGGTGGGCGACAAGCTCGATCTGATCGTGTCGCACTGCGACCCGGTGGTGAATCTCTACGACCAGCTCTACGGCGTCCGGGGCGACCGGGTCGAGGTGGTGTGGCCGATCGCCGGGCGCGGGATGTCCGTCTGAGGCGGCGGGCCGCCCCGTCACTCACCGCCGTCCGTTGCGGTTCCGGCCGGGGCGGGGGGCCGGCGCCTGTGAAGCCGGCGATCTGCGGCGGGCCGGTGGCCGGCGCCTCGGCGCTGTCTCGATCTGTCGAGCCTGCTGTTCGAGCCCCTGACCGCGGTCGCTTCACCACCGACACGCATCGGCGCCGGCCCGCGGGGCCGTCGGGGGGCGTTGCGCCGCGCTGGACGCGGCCCGTGCGGACCGTGCTCGGCGAACCGGCATGCTGTATAACTGCGCTGTATGCCGGCCCTGTATGCCGGCCACCCGCACTCAGGATCGGCGCAAGAATAAACTGCTGCATCGGTTTCGTGGCGCAGTTTCACTTCGACCGCATCCATGCCGCGTAGCTGCCGCGTTCTGCGTCGATCCCATGACGGCGTGATTGCGGCCTCTGAAGGAAGTTGTTCTTGCGCGGATCCTCAGATCTACCTGCGCCCGTCCCAGCACGGAATCGCCGACCTGACCGTGCCAGGGGCAGTCAACTTCCAGCGGCGGGCGCCTCATTATCTTGACGTGCGCCCCGAGCGGCCCCGATCGGCGGGCGTCCTCGTTCGACAGGTGACGTAGACCATTTTAGAGCACCGATATTCGGACCGAGCGGCCCCGATCGACGGGCGTCCTCGTTCGACGGCGGACGGCTGGGGTATAATGGCGGCCCATGTGGACGAAGCTTCAGAACACCCCCCGCAAGCGGGCGCCGCGCAAGGTCGCCGTGATCGACCCTTACCGTTGTTTCGGCGCGTTCGCCTGCTCGATCTGTCAGGCCGCCTGTCCCGTCGAAGACTGCATCGTCGAGGAGAAGGACGAGAACGATCGCTGGGTCTGCGCGGTGCTCATCGACAAGTGCATCGGCTGCGGGCTGTGCGTCACCGTCGGCAACCCGACGGCGCCCGGCAAACGGGACTTCGGCTGCCCGGGCGACTACGACGCGATCGACATGGTCGCCTATCCGGACGTGGTCGAAGCGGTCGAGTCGGAGATGGGATCCGATCGGCCGGCCGAGTCCGAACCCGCGACCGCCTGATCAGATCGGCGCAGACCCGCCCGGATCGGCAGGATCGGCGTAAAAGGGGTGCCGGCGGATCAGGGAGCCCGCGGCAGGACCGCGCGCCGTGACCGGGGTTCCCGGGCGTGGGGGTCGGGCGGGTCCAGGTTCCGGATCGGATCGCGGCAGGACCGCGCGCCGTGACCGGGGTTCCCGGCCGTGGAACTCGTTCACGGTTCCGATGACCGGCTTCGGCTGCGGTTCTCAGTCCTGCGGCGTCTCTCCGTCGTCGAGTTCTATCAGCGGCGCCGCCGGGTTCACGCGGTCGCCGGCCGCGCAGCGGACGGCGGTGACCCGGCCGTGCCGCGGCGCCTTCAACGGCAGCTCCATCTTCATCGCTTCGAGCACCACCAGGGTGTCGCCTTGCGCCACCGCCTGACCGGGGGCGACGGCGACCGCGGTGACGATGGCGGGCATGGGGGCGCGTATGGCGCTCGTGCCGCCGGCCGGTTCCCGCTCACCGCCGGCGACCTCCGCAGCGCGCGTCCAGCGAAAGGCGCGGCCGTCGACCCAGCCCCACTCGACGTCCAGCGCGCGGGCGACGACGACCTCGAACCGCCGCGCCGCCAGCGAGACCCGGTAGGTGTCCGCGTCGATCCGTTCCACCTCCACCGGCTCGTCGATCCCCGAGATGCGGACCCGGCCGGACGCCGCGTCCCCGTCGCGGACGATCGTCTCCACGGTCACCGGTCGGCGGGGACGGGTCATGCCAGCCGCCAGCCCCCGAGCGTGCTCCACGGATCGCGGACGGCGTCCGGGGCCGACGGCCCGGCTTCGGGGGCGCGCGGCGAGAGCCGCGCGTCGACGGCCAGCGCCGCGGCCAGGGCGAGGGCCGGGTCTTCGCCGCCTTCCGCGAGCAGGTCGTCGAGGGTGGTCTCCAGAAACCCCGTGTCGACCGGCCCCGCGGCCACCCGCGGGTGGCCCAGGATGCGCGACAGGAGGCCGAGGTTGGTGCGGACGCCGAGCACGACGTACCGGGCGAGGGCCGCCCGCGCGCGCGCCAGCGCCCGCCCGCGCGTCTCGCCGTGCACGACGAGCTTGGCGAGCAGCGCGTCGTAGGCGGGGGAGACGACGCCGCCCTCGACGACCCCGGCGTCGACGCGGATGCCGGGACCGGCCGGTTCCCGGTAGCGGAGCAGGGTGCCGGCGTCCGGCAGAAAGCCTTCCGCGGGGCGTTCGGCGTAGACCCGGCACTCGATGGCATGGCCCCGCACCGCGATCTCGTCCTGCGACCACGGCAGGGCGCCGCCGCCGGCCACCGCGAGCTGGGCGTGCACGAGGTCGCGGCCGGTCACCAGCTCGGTCACCGGATGCTCGACCTGAAGCCGGGTGTTCATCTCCAGAAACGCGATGTCCGCGGCGTCGCCGGCCCCCTCGACGAGAAACTCCACCGTTCCCGCATTGCGGTAGCCGGCGGCGCGGGCGGCGGAAACCGCGGCCGCCGTCAGGCGCGCGCGTACCGCCGGCGTCAGGCCGGGGGCGGGGCTCTCTTCGACCACCTTCTGGTGACGCCGCTGTATCGAGCAGTCCCGCTCGTGCAGATGCACGACCCGCCCCGTGTCGTCGGCCATGATCTGGACCTCGACGTGCCGGGGGCGGATGAGTTGCCGCTCGACGTACAGCGTACCGTTCCCGAAGGCCGACTCCGCCTCGCGGCGCGCTTCGCTGATCGCCTGCCGCAGGCGGCCGGGCGCCCGCACCGTGCGCATCCCCCGTCCCCCGCCCCCCGCGGAGGCCTTCAGCAGCAGGGGGTAGCCGACCCGTTCGGCCGCGGCGGCGAGCCCGACGCCGGTCTGATCGGCCGGGGTCTCGCCGGGGACGATCGGCACCCCCGCCCCGCGCATCAGCCGCCGCGCCTCGATCTTCGAGCCGAGGCGCGCGATGACGTCGGCGGGAGGCCCGACCCACACCAGGCCCGCGCCGGCGCAGGCGGCGGCCATGTCCGGGTCTTCGGACAGGAAGCCGTAGCCGGGGTGGATGGCGCCGGCGCCGGTGCCGCGGGCCGCGTCGATGATCGCGCCGGCGTTCAGATAGCTGTCGCGGGGATGCGGCGGGCCGATGGTGACGGCGCGGTCGGCCGCGCGCACGTGCGGGGCCCGGACGTCGGCGGTGGAGCAGACGGCCACCGATTCGATGCCGAGCTCCCGGCAGGCGCGGATGATGCGCAGGGCGATCTCGCCGCGGTTCGCGACGAGCAACCGGCGGATGGGCGCGGCCATGGGCGTCACATCCGGAAGACGCCGAACTTCGGGTCGGCCAGGGGGGCGTTGGCGGCCATCGACAAGCCGAGGGCGAGGGCGGGCCGGGTCTCGGCCGCGGTGATCACCCCATCGTCCCACAACCGGGCGGTCGCGTACCAGGGAGAGCCCTCGTGGTCGTAGCGGGCCAGGATGGGGTCGCGGATCGCCGCCTCGTCTTCCGGCGTGAAGCCGCCGCCCCGGCGCGTCTGCTGGTCCCGCTTCACCGTCACGAGCACACTCGCGGCCTGGGGGCCGCCCATCACCGAGATGCGCCCGTTGGGCCACATCCACAGCAGGCGGGGGTCGTAGGCGCGGCCGCACATGCCGTAGTTGCCGGCGCCGAAGGAGCCGCCGATGATGACGCTGAACCGGGGCACGACGGCGTTCGCGACCGCGTGCACCATCTTCGCCCCGTGTTTGGCGATCCCGGCCCGTTCGTAGTCGCGGCCGACCATGAACCCGGTGATGTTCTGGAGGAAGACGAGCGGGACCCCCCGCAGGTTGCAGAGCTGGATGAAATGGGTCGCCTTGAGGGCCGATTCCGGGAGGAGGACGCCGTTGTTGGCGAGGATTCCGACGAGAAAGCCGTGGAGGCGGGCGAAGCCGGTGACCAGGGTCGGACCGTAGCGGGCCTTGAACTCGTCGAAGCGGGAGCCGTCGACGAGCCGGGCGATCACCTCGCGCACGTCGTACTGGCGCCGGAGATCGGCGCCGACGACGCCGCCTATCTCCCCCGGATCGTATCGCGGGTCCTCGGGCGTGGTGACGTCGCCGGCCGGCGGCTTGACCGCGTGCAGTGTCGAGACGACGGTGCGGGTCGTCTGCAGCGCCTCGACCTCGTTCCGGGCGAGGTAGTCGGCGACCCCCGACAGCCGGGTGTGGACGTCGGCGCCCCCGAGCTCCTCGGCCGGGACGTCCTCGCCGGTCGCCGCCTTCACGAGGGGCGGCCCGCCGAGAAAGATGGTGCCCGCGCCTTCGACGATGATCGTCTCGTCGGCCATCGCCGGCACGTAGGCGCCGCCCGCCGTGCACGAGCCGAGGACCACGGCGATCTGCGGTATGCCCGCCGCCGACAACCGGCCCTGGTTGAAGAAGATGCGTCCGAAGTGCTCCCGGTCCGGGAACACCTCGGCCTGCATCGGAAGGTAGGCGCCGCCGGAATCGACCAGATAGACGCACGGCAACCGGTTCTCGAACGCGATCTGCTGCGCCCGCAGGTGCTTCTTGACGGTGACGGGGAAGTAGGCGCCCCCTTTGACGGTGGCGTCGTTGGCCACCACCATCACCTCGCGGCCGCTCACGCGCCCGATGCCTGTGACGAGCCCGGCCCCCGGCGCCTCGTCGTCGTACATGCCGCCGCCGGCCAGCGCCGACAACTCGAGAAAGGGGGTGTCGGGGTCGAGCAGATGCGTCAGCCGTTCGCGCACCGGAAGCTTGCCCCGGTCGGCATGCCGGCGGCTCGCCGGCGCTCCGCCCCCCGCCCGCGCCCGCGCCCGGCGGACTTCGAGATCGCGCTCCAGCGTCTCCATCGCGCGCAGGTTGGCGCGGAACTCCTCGCTGCGGGTATCGATGCTAGTGGGCAGGATACGCATGGGGAACGCGCCGGTCGTGCGCAGCGGGGCTCTGGGCCGCGGGCTCCCTGGACGGGTCGCCGGCGGCGGCCGGCGGGGGCGAACAGGGTCGCATCCGCCGGATTATAGCCCCGCGCCGCGGGCCGACGGCCGTCTCCTGATACTCTCTAGCGATGCGCATCGCGTACCAGGGTGAACCCGGCGCCTATTCCGAGGCCGCCGCCCTGCGGTTCAAGCCGTCCGCCGACCTGCTGCCGTGCGAGACCTTCGAGGCGGTGTTCGTGGCCGTCGGGCGGGGGACGGCGACCCACGGGATCCTGCCCATCGAGAACTCCAGCCACGGTACCATTCACGGCAACTACGACCTCCTGCTGAAGCACGATCTGCCGATCGTCGGCGAGGTCAAGCAGCCCATCGTGCACAATCTGCTCGCGCTCGAAGGAACCGCCCGCGATCAGTTGCGGCGGGTGTTCTCGCACCCGCAGGGCCTGGGCCAGTGCGAGCGGTTTCTCCGCACCCTCGACGTGGATCTCGTGCCCACCTACGACACCGCGGGCAGCGCCAAGCTGATCCGCGACGGCGGGCTCCGCGACACCGGGGCGATCGCCTCCGAGCGGGCGGCCGAGGTGTTCGGGTTGTCGATACTGATGGCCGGCGTGCAGGACTTCGCCGACAACACCACCCGGTTTCTGCTGGTCGGGCGCGACCCGGCGCCGCTCGGCGCCGCCAACAAGACGACGATCGTCTTCACCCTGACCAACGACGCCGGGGCGTTGTTCAAGGCCCTGAGCGTGTTCGCGTTGCGGGACATCGACCTGACGAAGCTCGAGTCGCGGCCGATCCCCGAGCGGCCGTTCGAGTACCTGTTCTACGCCGACCTCTCGGCGACGCGCGACGATCTGCCCTGCGCGCGCGCCCTGATGCACCTGGCCGAGTTCGCCCCGTCGCTCAGGACGCTGGGGTCGTATCCGCGCTGGGAAGAGCCCGAGTCCGAATAGATGCCGAACCGTCTTGCCGACGAACCCAGTCCGTATCTCCTCCAGCACTGCGACAACCCCGTCGACTGGTACCCCTGGGGGGACGAGGCTTTCGCCCGCGCCCGGTCGGAGGATCTGCCCATCTTCCTGTCGATCGGCTACTCGACGTGCCACTGGTGTCACGTCATGGAGCACGAGTCCTTCGAGAACGACGATATCGCCGGGGTCCTGAACGGCAGCTTCGTGCCCGTCAAGGTCGACCGCGAGGAGCGGCCGGACGTGGACCGGGTGTACATGGCCTTCGTGCAGGCGACGACCGGCTCGGGGGGGTGGCCGATGAGCGTCTGGCTCACCCCGGAGCTGAAGCCGTTCTACGGCGGCACCTACTTCCCGCCGTCGGCGCGCGGGGGGCGCCCCGGGTTCGTGGAGATCCTGACCGAGATCGCCAGGCGCTGGCGCGAGTCGCGCGCGGAGCTGGCGGCGTCGGCCGACGGCGTGATGGAGCGGCTGCGGGAGGTTCAGCAGAACCGGCGGCCGTCCGGAGGAAGCATGCCGGACGACGGGCGGCTGGCGGGCGGGGTTCGCGAGTACGCCCGCGTGTTCGATGCGCGCGCCGGCGGGTTCGGCGGCGCGCCCAAGTTCCCGCGGCCCGCCGAGCTGCTCTTTCTGCTGCGCGAGCATGCCCGGACCGGGGACGTCGAGGCCCAGCACATGGTGCTCGAGACGCTCCGTGCGATGGCCATCGGCGGCATGCGCGACCACGTCGGGGGCGGGTTCCATCGGTACTCGGTGGACGCCGGGTGGCGGGTGCCCCACTTCGAGAAGATGCTCTACGACCAGGCGCAACTGGCGATCGCGTTCCTGGAGGCGGCGCAGGCGTCGGGCGAGCCGTCGTTCGCGGAAGTGGCCCACGACACCTTGGCCTACGTCCGCCGCGACCTCCGTCACCCCGGGGGCGGGTTCTTCTCCGCCGAGGACGCGGACAGCCTGCCCCCGGACGGCGGTGCGCCGCCGACCGGGGGGGCGGCGGCGAAGCGGGAAGGGGCGTTCTACGTCTGGGCCCAGCCGGAGATCGAGGCGCTCTTCGGGGAAGACGCCGACGTCGTCCGTTTTCGGTACGGCATCGAGCCGGACGGCAACGCCCCCCAGGACCCCCACGGCGAGTTCACCGGGAAGAACCTGCTCTACGTGGCGCGCGGGGTCGACGACGCCGCGCGCCTGAGCGGCCGGTCCCTCGAATCGGTCATGGCGGTGCTCGACGGCGCCCGGCCGCGCCTGTTCGCGGCGCGGGGCGGGCGGCCCCGCCCGTCCCTGGACGACAAGGTGCTGGCCGGCTGGAACGGGCTGATGATCGCGGCGTTCGCGCGCGCCGCGCGGCTCACGCCGTTGGGCGGGACCGCGCCGCCGGACCCGCTCGAGACCGCGGGGGGGGCGGCCCGGTTCCTGCGCGACCATCTGTGGGACGCGGAGCGCGGGGTGCTGCGGCGGCGGTTCCGCGACGGGCGGGCGGGCATCGACGGCTACGCCGAGGACTACGCCTGCGTCGTCTGGGGGCTGCTCGAGCTGTTCCAGGCCGGCGGCGACCCGGCGTGGCTCGACTGGGCGAAGCAGCTCCACGCGGCCCAGAGCCGGCTGTTCCGGGACGGCGCGGACGGCGGGTGGTTCAGCACGAGCGGCGACGACTCCAGCGTGCTCCTCCGGCTCAAGGAAGACTACGACGGAGCCGAGCCTTCGGCCGCCTCGGTGACGGCGTGGAACCTCCTGAGCCTGGCGCATCTGTCCGGCGCCGCGGAGGCCGCGGCGTATCGGGATCAGCTCGAACAGACCCTGCGCCGGGTTCCGGCGTCGGCGCAGCTCGCGCGGGTGGTCCCCATGATGATGGCGGCGGCGTCGGCCTGGCGCGCCGGGGTGCCGCAGGTGATCCTGCTCGGCCCGCGCGGGGCGCCCGGAACCGCGGCTTTGCACCGGGTGTTCACCGAGTGTTTTCTGCCCGGGGCGGTCAGCCTGGTGGTCGAGCCGGGCGCCCACCAGGCCGCCGTTGCGGCGCGGCTGCCCTGGATCGAATCGATGCGGATGCTGGACGGCCGGCCGACCGCCCATCTGTGCCGGGATCACGCCTGCGAACACCCGGAAACCGACCCCGAGGCGTTTCGCGCCCGCCTCGCCGCGTTGACCCGACCGCGGCCGGATCGATCCTGACGGCGGAAGGAGCCACCGTATGACCTTCGACGTCGAAGTATTGCTCAAGGGGACCGACGAGGTGGTCACCGAGAGCGTGAACTACCCGGGTCCCGAGCCGCCGGGCTGGACCGACACCGACGTGCGCGAGGTGCTGCTGTCGATCCTCCGGGTGTTCGACCGGGTCAACCGGCGGGAGGCGGCGGAGCCCGGTGAGGTCTCCTTGCGCGGGCTGAGCTGGATCGTCACCGCGGTCGCCGCCGGGGTGGCGATCGCGATAGAGATCCCGAGCGGCGCCATCGCCGCCGGTCCCTTCGATCTGCCCGCCGACGAACTGACCCAGATGATCGCCCGGGTCATCGCGTCGGGCGGCCGGCCGTCCCCGGTGCACTGATTTCGTTTCCGCCGCCCGCGGCGCGGGAGTGCAGGGCCATCCCACGCTGACTGCGCGTGACGGCTGGCCCCCGATTCGAGGGGTCGCCACCGTCTTGCCGACCGGCCGGCGCCGCGTGAGCCCCACGATTCCGCCCGTCCGGAGCCCCGGGACCCGCCACGATTCTGCCTGCGCACGGCGGTGGCGGAGCGTGGGATGGCCCTGCGCGGGAGTGTCCGGGGGCTTGCGCCGCAGAAGTTCGCGCCGGCGAACTTCCAACGCGGCCGCAAGGTCGCGCCAAGTCGGCGCGACGGGGGCGAAGGATGGTGCCGGAGGTGGGGGTCGAACCCACACGGGCCGTAAAGCCCACGGGATTTTGAGTCCCGCGCGTCTGCCAGTTTCGCCACTCCGGCACGGAGGATGTGCGCCTTCAGGGGCGCACCACGCCGTCGGCGCGCCACAGGTGCAGCGTACGCGTGGTGCCGCGCTCGTCCTGAAACTCTCGTGTCACATCCGGCCGCCAGTCGCCCATCCGAAAGGCATGCGACACGATGCGCGCGCCGGGCCTGAGCTGCCGCGTCAGAATCGGACGCAGCTTCCGGTTGGACGACGACAACAGGTACAGGGTGACGACGGTGGCGTCGGACACGTCGGCTTCCATCGCATCCTGCTGGATGAAGGTCACGAGGTCCTGCACGCCCCGGCGCGCCGCGTTGGCATTCGCCTCGGCGATCCGTTCCGGGTCGTAGTCGATGCCGACGCCGCGGGCGCCGAAGCGCTCGGCGGCGGTGATGACGATGCGGCCGTCGCCGCAGCCGAGGTCGTAAACGACGTCATCGCCGGTCACCCCGGCCAGCTCGAGCATCCGGTTGACCACGTCGTACGGCGTGGGCACGTAGGGCGCCAGGCTCGTCCCCGGTTGGCCGGCGGTCACCGCGGGCGGGGCGATCTGCGCCGAAACGACGATCGCCAGCCCCGCCGCAAGCATCGCGGCCCGTCTACGCATGAGAGCCCCCTTCATCCAACCCCGGTTGTGCGCGCCGCCCCTACTCTACAGTACTTCGATCCGGTTCCGGCCCCCTCCACCCCGCGCCGGCGCGTGCCGAAGGCGGTTCGGACCGGTTCCATCCGCAGGCTGAAATTCCGTAACCGTCTAGAAATGATAGGGTTGCCGTTGATTCGAGGGGCCGGATGGACTATAATGGGTGACTTTGAGCGCCATAGGATTCCAACTGGAGGGTTACGTGAAGTTCGAAGTTGGAGACAAGGTCATTTATCCGAATCATGGTCTCGGGGTCGTGCAGTGCATCGAGACCCGCACGATCATGGGGACGACCTGCGGGTTCTACTCGCTACGTATGGCGGACAGTGATACCACCGTGCTCGTTCCGCTCGACAACGTCGACGCGGTCGGGTTGCGTCGTGCGATCAGTGATCGGGAGGTCAAGAAGCTGTTCACGCTCCTCGGGAACGGCAAGATCGACAATCACCAGAACTGGAAGGGGCGTTTCAAGGACAACTCGGACAAGATGCGCACCGGCTCGATCTACGACGTGGTGGACGTGCTCAAGAATCTGACGTTTCTCTCCAAATCGAAGAACCTGTCGTTCCGCGAGAAACGGATGCTCGATCGGGCGAAGTTCCTGGTCGTGTCCGAGATTTCGGAGGTCGCGGGCGACAGCGCCGAGGCCATCGACGAGCGGGTGAACAAGGCGCTCGAGCGGTGCTTCGCCAATCGGGACCGGGCCATGGCTCGGGCCAAGGCGGCCAAGGCCAAGCCGAAGACGACCGCCGCGAAGGAGCCTGCCGCCCAGCGGACCCAGGAGGCGCGTGCGTCCTGAAGGTTGATCGGCGTCTCCGTCGAGCCCGATCCGGCGACACCGGATCGGGCTCTTTTCGTATCGCCGGACTCTCATTCCGCCATGCGCGTCCCGTGGCCCACCGTCGCCGCCGCCGTGCGGTCCGCCGCCGCCTACCTCATCGTCTCCCTCTACGTGGCGGTGACCGCCCCGGTGGGCATGCTCGTCGCCCTGATGGTCCGGCATCCGGGCGTGCTCTACTGGTTCGGCCGTCAGGGCGTACGGATCGGGCTTGCCACCGTCGGCATCCGCTACCGCGTCGCCGGCGCCGAGCACGTCCGGGGCAGCCGTCCCTCCGTCTATTGCGTCAACCACACGAGCAATCTGGAGCCGCCCATCGTCTACTTGGCGCTTCGCGCCGTGCACCCGAAGCTGCGCATCCTGTACAAGGCCGAGCTCCAGAAGCTGCCGCTGCTGCCCGCCGCCTTCGGGATCGCGGGTTTCGTGCCGATCGACCGGCGCGATCGCGGGCGCAGCCGCGCGGCCATCGACACCGCGGCCGCCGCGTTGCGGGCGGGCTTCTCGTTCCTCGTCTTCCCTGAAGGCACCCGGAGTCGGAGCGGAGCGCTGCTGCCGTTCAAGAAGGGCGGATTCGTGATGGCGACCCGGGGAGGCGCCGCCGTCGTGCCGTTGGCGATTCTCGGTGCCGGCCAAGCGATGCGCCGGGGCAGTCTCATCATCCGCCCCGTGACCGTCAGCGTCCGGATCGGCCCCCCCATCGAGTCCCGGCGGTTCGGTTTCACCCGGCGCGACGAGTTGATCGCGGTCACCCGGTCGGCGATGGAAGGGTTGTTGGCGGCCGGCCCCATCCGATGACCGCCGGCGCAGACTCCTAGGATCCGCCGGTGGCGAATCGCAGCGTGAAGGGGAGGAGCGCGGCGCCGTCCACCGTCGCGATGCCGCCGCCGAGGGTCACCGCGACGGGCCGGTAGGGGAGCAGCGGCTCGGCGAACCGCACGTTCAGGACCCGGTTGCGGAGACGGTATTCCGCGGTGAGCTCCAATCCGCCGTCCCGGTCGGCGTCGGCGCCCGCGCCGACGTAGACGGCCCGGATGTTGCCCGCGAACGAATCGGGATCCATGTCGCGCGAGAACTGGAACCGCACCGGCGCGTCGAGGGCCACCCCGATGTCGTCCTGGGTCGGCGCCGAGAAGATCACCTCGGCGGGGAGCCGCTGCTCGGGCCGGGGCGTCCGGCGGCGGGTGGTGGCCGGCGCCGGCCGTTCCACCGCGGCCAGACGTTCCGCCTCGATGGTGGTCAGCCGGTCGCCGCCGCTGACGACGCCGGTCACTTGAAGCCAGCGGTTGGTGTCGAGCCTGGCCATGACGTCGAAATCGAACCCGTCGCCCTTCGGCTCCTTGCCCACGATCCAGACGGAAGCGTCACCGGACCGCAGCACGAAGTCGTCGCGGGAGTTGCCCGGGGCCTCCGGCAGGTCGCCGAACAGGTTGCGGGCGCGGAACCGGCCGGTCACGGTGACGGTCCGGCCGCGATAGCGGGCCGGTTGCAGCGCGATGGTCCGGATGGTGGCGCGGTCGGGCGCGTCCGCCCGCCGGGTGTCGTCGGCGATCAGAATTCTAAGCTCGCCGCTCGAAGGCCAGGGCTTGTTGAGCAGGCGTTCCGACAACGCCGCGATGCCGTGGTCCGACACCCGCGGGTCGTTCGGCTGAAGCCGCCCAACGTCCCAGAACGTGCCCTCGATCTCGAGGAAATCCCGCTCGTCGCCGACCGGAGGAGCGACGCGCAGCGCGCGGATGCGGCGTTCGCCGTCGCCGATGAACACATCCTGCAGATCGCCTTCCGGCGTGGCCCGCACCACCACCGGCTGCCGATGGAAGAAGCTGGGATAGGCGTCGAGCGCGGCCAGGGTGGTCGGCACGTAACGGGCCGCCTGGGCCGACAGAAAAGCCGGCTGGGCGAAACCGGCGAGCGACAGTACCGCAACCGCAACCGCAACCGCGGACCGCCACCGCCCGGCGCGCGGCGCCGGATGATCTGGCGTGATGGGACGGCGACCGCCGCCGGTTGACGTGGCCCGCACGCCGTTATCCTAACATATACTCTTCCGGGCAGTTGCGGCGGCGGAGGGGCCGGGGCCGGCCCGCCGGCCATGGGGCGATGGCAGAGCAGGTTTCCGAGCAGACCACCAATCGGTTGTCGCTGTATCTTCGATTCCTGAACGAGCTCGAGGCGGGCGGCGTTCGCACCGTGTCTTCCAAGGTGCTCGCGGCGCAGTTCGATCTGAACGCCGCGCTCATCCGCAAGGACCTGTCGCACTTCGGCGATCTCGGGGTTCGGGGGGTGGGATACGTCGTTGCGGATCTCCGGCGGCGCCTGCGGCAGATCCTGGGGCTCGACCGGCGCCGGAACGTGACGATTATCGGCGCCGGCAATCTGGGCTTCGCCCTGGCCGACTACCCGGGGTTTCGCAAGGAGGGGTTCCGTATCGTCGCGCTGTTCGACACGCTCCGCGAGAAGGTGGGGCGCCGGTCGCGCAGCGGCGTGCCCATCCACGACATCCGCAATCTGAAGCAGGTGGCGCAGCGGGAACGAATCACCATCGCGGTGGTGGCGGTGCCCGCGGCCTCGGCCCAGGTGGTGGTGAACACCGTCGTCGAGGCGGGCATCAAGGCGTTGCTCAACTTCTCGCCGGGCGCGCTTCGGGTGCCGCCGGACGTCAAGCTGAAGAGTGTCGACCTGACGGTGTCGCTGGAGAGTCTGTCCTTTCATCTGGCCCGCGGCGGCGACCCGCCCGCCCGCCGCCGGGAGTCTGCGCCGTAGCCCGGCGCCGCCTTCCGCAGGAGGCGCCGACGCTCCGGCAGGGTTGGTTGGGCGGCCAACGGAGCCGCCGCCGGCGATTTCCGGGGCGGGGGTCTGCGCCGTAGCGTGGCGCGGACTTCCGGCGGGTTGGTGGGGCGGCCATCGGAGGCCGCCGCGGTCGCGTTAGGAGTTCGCCGGCGCGAAACTCCTACGGCGGCGATTTCCGGGCTAGCATCATGCCTGTGCCTGAATCGAATGCCTCGGCGGGGGAGACGGGGACGCGCCTGTCGCATGTGGATGCCGACGGCCGCGTCAGGATGGTCGACGTCGGCGCCAAGGAGAGCACGCGCCGCGAAGCGGTGGCGCGCGGCTCCATCACCATCGCCGCGGATGCGCTGGCGTTGATTCGCGACGGGCGGATCGCCAAGGGCGACCCGTTGCAGGCGGCGCGGCTGGCGGGGATCATGGCCGCGAAACGGACCGCGGATCTCATCCCGCTGTGCCATCCACTGCCGTTGTCCCATGTGGACGTCGATCTGCGCGAACGGCCGGGCGGCTACGAGATCGAGGCGACTGCGCGTACGACCGCGCAGACGGGCGTCGAGATGGAGGCGCTGACCGCGGTTGCGGCGGCCGCGCTGACCGTCTACGACATGGTGAAGGCGGTCGACAAGACGATGGTGATCGGCGGGATCCGCCTCATGCGGAAGACGGGCGGCCGGAGCGGCGGGTATCGCCGGCGATGACCGGGCCGGTTGCGACCGGACAGGAGAGAAGACATGACCGAGCCGAACATCCGGACCCTGGCGGAGCTGGCGTTCCACGTGTCCGGGCGCTTTTCGAAACCGGTGCTCACGGGGCGCTGCGTGGGCGACGAGGTCCGCGAATGGTCGAACCGCCGGTTCTTCGATGAGGTGCGGGACCTCAGTCTGGGGCTGGAATCGCTCGGGGTCCGGTCGCGTGACCGCGTGGCGATCCTGTCGGACAGCCGTCCCGAGTGGGTCATCACCGATCTCGCGATACTGACGGCCGGGGCGGTGACGGTGCCGGTCTACGCCACCCTGCCCGCCAACCAGGTCGGCTACATCCTGGCCCACAGCGGGGCCCGGGTGGTGGTGGTCGCCGACGAGGATCAGGCCGAGAAGGTCCGCGCGTCGAGAAAGGACGCGCCGGGGGTCGAGTCCATCGTGATCTTCGAGCCCGCGGCGCCCGACCGGGGCGACGCCGGGGCCGCCGCTTCCGGGGCGGATGCCGAAGCGGCCCTGAGCGAGCATTCGCTGGCCGAGATCATCGAGCGCGGGCACCACCGCTTGATGACCGAGGACGGTCTGGGACGCATCTTCAAGGAGCGGGCCCACGCGGTCGAGCCCGACGCGCTGGCGACCATCATCTACACGTCGGGCACGACCGGACACCCCAAGGGGGTGATGCTCTCGCACCGCAACTTCCTGTCGAACATCGTCGGCGTCAACGAGGTGATCGGCATCTCCGAGAACGACACCGCGCTGTCGTTCCTGCCGCTGAGTCACGCGTTCGAGCGGACGACCGTCTATCTCTACCTGCGCAACGGCGCCACGTTCGTATTCGCCGAGGCCCTCGATACGCTGGGCCGGGACATGCAACGGGTGCGTCCGACGGTGATGACCGGCGTGCCGCGGGTCTACGAGAAGCTCCGGGCGCGGGTCGTCGCGGCCGTCGCGGAGGCGCCGCGGCTGCGGCAGGCGCTGTTCGCGTGGGCCACCGGCGTCGGACACGCCGCGGCCGGCGCGCGGCTGGCGGGTCGGAAACCGGGCCTGCTGACCCGGCTGCAGGCGCCCCTGGCGGATAGGCTCGTGCTCTCCAAGGTCCGGGCGCGGACCGGCGGGCGCCTGCGGTTCGTCGTCTCGGGCAGCGCGCCGCTGAGCCGCGAGGTGGCCGAGTTCCTGTACGCGGTTGGACTGCCGGTGATCGAAGGGTACGGCCTGACCGAGACGGCGCCGGTGCTGACCGTCAATCCGCCCGAGGCGCCGCGCCTCGGCACCGTCGGGCGGGCGTTGGCCCGGGTCGAGCTGCGCATCGCCGGCGATGGCGAGGTGCTCGCACGCGGTCCCAACATCATGATGGGGTACTACGAGAATCCCGACGCGACGGCCGCGTGCATGGGGGAGGGGTGGTTTCACACCGGCGACATCGGCCGTCTCGACGAGGACGGGTATCTGTCGATCACCGATCGCAAGAAGGAGATCATCGTCACCGCCGGCGGCAAGAACGTCGCGCCGCAGCCGATCGAGGCGCTGTTGAAACGCGACCCGATCGTCGCCGAGGCGATGCTGATAGGGGATCGGCGTCCCTACGTGTCGGCGGTGCTGGTGCCGGACGCTCCCAGCCTGGAGCAGCGCCTGGCGGGGGCGGGCCTCGCGGCCGGCCGCCTCGAAGACCTCGTGGGGCGCGGGGACGTGCGGGCTTTGTTCCAACCCATCGTCGACCAGGCCAACGCCGAGCTGGCCAGCTACGAGCAGATCAAGCGGTTCGCGCTCCTGCCGGCCCAGTTCTCGATCGACACCGGTGAGCTCACCCCGACGCTGAAGGTCAAACGCCGTGTGGTGACGGAGCGCTGGCGCGACGTCATCGAGGGGATCTACCAGAGCGCCTGACGGGTCCCGGTGAGAGTCTCCGCGGGCGTCTGGAGCCGCGCCAACGCCGCGGTGGGGATCTACCAGAGCGCCTGACGGGTCCCGGTGAGAGCCCCGTCGGAGCGCCTCGGGCGGGGACGACTCCCGCGTCCTGGGGCGCACGTCAAGAAAGTGAGACGCCGCCGCTGGAGGCGTCCGGCGCGGCCGGCCCCGAGGCGCCCCATCGCGCCGAAGCCCGAAGGCCCGTCTCAAGGCCGGGAACGGGATCGAATCGCCAATCCGGCCGCGGCAGGGGCGGTCGTCTCATCCATCTTGACGTGCGCCCCCGCTTGCGCGCGGGGGTTCGTCCCGGCTAAGCTGACGGTAGTGTCTATACGTCCAAGGATGACTCATGCACACAGGGCTCGTACGGCGTAGCCCTGGCTGGCGCGCTTGGATCGCCGTTCTGGCGATCGCGCTGGTCGGTGCCGCGTCCGCCGCGACCGTCTGGCACGGGGACCATGCCGGCGACCAGAACTGCGCGGTCTGCCAACTGCGTCACCAGCCGGCCGCGGATCTGTCCGGTATTCTCGACATCGGACCGGCGGACATCGCGGAGCTGCTGGAGCAGCTTCCCCGTGACGGAGGGATCGCAGTCGATCGTTTTCCCCGCCTCCCCGCCCGCGCCCCACCCGCCTAGTTCCCGTCATTCGTTGCATTCGTTGGTCGCATAGCGGTCGCCGCCGTTGCGGTGGGCGCCGTGGCGCACGTCCCGGCTTGCCCGCTGCGCGCGCCGGGGCGCAGCGCCGCGGCCGGGGGCGTCCCTCGTGCGGCGGCGGCCCGCCCGTCGGCCGGGCGCTGCCGGCGTTGGGCAACAGGCATGGGAGATCAAGGGGGTTCGATCATGGGAGACAAGGGAGATTCGATGCGCTTCAGATTGACAGCGACACGCTTCGCGGCCGCCGTAGGGGGTTCGATCATGGGAGACAAGGGAGATTCGATGCGCTTCAGATTGACAGCGACACGCTTCGCGGCCGCCGTGGCGGCGGCCGCCTTCCTGGCGATGCCGGCCCGGGCGCAGGAGACCGGCGCCGTCGGCGGCCGGGTCACGTTGATCAACAACGGCGGGCCGGTGCACGGCGCGGTCATCGTGGTGGTCGGCGCGGGCGCGCTCGGCCTGACCGACGAGCAGGGCGGGTTCGAGATCGACGACGTGCCCGCCGGCTCGTACGAGGTGATCGCCCAGCGGGAGCATCTCACCGCCGACCGCCAGCTGGTGACGGTCGCCGCCGGCGGGACGGCGACCGTGAGCTTCGAGCTCGGTTTGTCGGCCGTCCACGAGGAGTTGACCGTCACCGCTTCGGCCGGCGGGGCCGAGACCACGCTCGAGGCGTTCAACGCCGTCACCACCCTCGACTCGTTCGACATCGCGGTGGAGGGCGCCAACACGATCGGCGAGGCGATCGAGAACGAGCCGGGCATCGCGAGCCGCAGCTTCGGACCGGGCACGAGCCGGCCGATCATCCGCGGCTTCGACGGCGACCGGGTGCTCATTCTCGAGGACGGCGTCCGCACCGGCGACCTCTCCAGCCAGTCGGGCGACCACGGGGTCACGATCGACCCGAACGGCGCCGAGCGCATCGAGATCGTCCGCGGGCCGGCAACGCTGCTCTACGGCTCGAACGCCGTCGGCGGCCTCGTCAACGTGATCACTCCGCAGGAGAGCTACCGCGACTCGCTGTTCGAGGGCACGCGGGGGCAGTTCAGCACCGACGCGGGGAGCGCGAACGGGCAGGCGGGCACCGCCGCCAGCCTGCAGCATGCGCAGGGCAACGTCGTCTTCTGGGGCGGCGGCAGTCTGCGGCGGACGGGCGACTACGACACCCCGGCGGGGACCGTCGACAACTCCGCGACGGAGCTCGCGAACGCGCGGGCCGGCGTCGGCTGGTTCGGGGAACGAGCGTTCGCCGCCGGCGGGTTCACGGGCGAGGACGGCCGATACGGCGTTCCGTTCGCGGGAGAGTTCCACGGGGCGCATGAAGGCCACGAGGACGAGGGCGGACACGAAGAGGAGCTGGAGGTCGATCTCGACTCGCGGCGCCGCGCCGGCCGTTTCGACGTGGGGCTGCGCAACCTCTCCAACCGAGCCTTCGCGGGGGTTCGTCTCACCGCGAACGTCATCGACTGGAGCCACAACGAGCTGGAGATTGCGGAGGGTATCGAGAGCGTGGGCACGCGGTTCACCAACCGGACCCGCATCCTGCGCGCCGAGGTGGACCAGCGGCAGACGGCGCGGGTGTCGGGCAGATTCGGGGCGTGGACGCAGGTCCGCAACTTCGAGGCGGTCGGCGCCGAGGCGTTGGCGCCGCAGACCGATCAGACCGCGTTCGCGGCTTTCGCCTACGAGGAGATCGATTTCGGACGCTACCGCCTGCAGTTCGGCGGCCGGGTCGAACGGAACGACTACCGGGCCGGCGAGCGCCCGGATGACGACGACCACGACGATCATGACGACGACGATCATGACGACGACGACCGCGACGACGATCATGACGACGATCATGACGACGATCATGACGACGACGACCACGACGACGATCATGACGACGACGACCATGACGACGGTCATGACGATGACGATCACGACGACGATCATGACGACGACGACGACGACCATGACGGCGATCACGACGACGAGCTCGTGGCCTCCGACCCGCGGGATCGGCAGTTCCTGGGGAGCTCGGGGTCGGTCGGCCTGCACGCCGATCTGGGCGCGGACAGCGCGTTCGTCGCCAACTTCACGTCGTCGCACCGCGCCCCGGCCCTCGAGGAGCTGTACAACTTCGGTCCGCACGTCGGGAACCTCGCCTTCGAGGTCGGCGACCCCGGCCTCGACGCCGAGACGACGCTCGGACTCGACCTGAGCCTGCGGCACCGGGCCGAACGCGTCCGCGGCGACCTGAACGTCTACGTCTACGAGATCGACAACTTCATCTTCGGCGAACGGACCGGCGCGTTCGCCGACGGCCTCCCCGTCCTCGACTTCCAGCAGGGAGACAGCCGGTTCGTGGGGTGGGACGCGCGCGGGAGCGTGCGGCTGGGGACCCAGGCGTGGACGACGCTCGGCATCGGCTACGTCAACGCCCGGCTCACCACGACCGACGAACCCCTGCCGCGCATTCCGCCGCTGCGGGCGACGTGGAGTCTCGATCTGCCGTACGGCGGGTTCACCGTCAGTCCGGAGCTGGAGTTCGCGCGCGCCCAGAACCGCTTGTTCCCCGGAGAGACCGAGACGGGGGGCTACTCGGTCGTCAACCTGCGCGCGTCCTACGTCTGGCCGCGCCAGCACGCGGCGCACATCCTCACCTTCACGGGGTACAACCTGACCAACGCGCTCTATCGGAACCATACGTCCTTCATCAAGGACTTGGCTCCGGAGATGGGGCGCGGGATCAAGGCGGGCTATTCGGTGCGGTTCTTCTAGTGCGTGGGATGCCCCTGCCTCCGTAGGCGTTCGATCCACGGCTCGCCGGCCTCGGAGACCCGGCCCGGCACGCCCGGGACTTGGGCCGGGGCCGGCCGCTGCTCCGGACGGGAACGCCGGCCGCCCTGGGTCTGGAGCCCCTCAACCAAGCAGGCGAAGCGCGGCGATGACGAGCCCGGCGATGCCGAGCATGCGCCATGTCAAGCGGGTTTCCGCGGTGCTGATGTGGGTCGACAACCGCGTATCGAGGTTCGCAATCTCGGTGCGTACCTCCGCGATTTCGGTGCGTATCCCCGCGATTTCGGTGCGTATCCCCGCGATTTCGGTGCGTTGCTGGGCGCGCATCTCGGCCAGGCCGGCCTTGAACTGGTCGGACGTGACGTGCTCGCCCTGCTCGACGACCAACCGGAAAGCGTCCGTGAGGGCGTCCGCCTGAGCCGGCGTGGAGTCGGCAGCGGTCAGCCACCGGGCGGCGGCGTGCGCGTCGAGCATCCTTCTCCGCCTTCAACGCCTCCCGAACTTGGTCGGCCGGCGCGCCGACGTCGGCGGGGCCACAGTCGCCCAGCGCGGCGGCCGACGTCGAAACGGCCGCGATGGCGGGCAGTTGGTGCAGGTGAGAACCATAACGCACGGCACGGGGCTGCCGTGCCTCTCCGAACATGACCTGGGCCAGCTTCTCCAGAGTCATGTTCGGCCGGCCGGCGCATAATACCATGGACGCCGTGGGCGCCTTCACGCCGTGGCTCGCCGGTCCCGCCGCCTTTCCTGCGCGGGCGGCGATATACTGAATCCCCCCGGCCGGTTCCGGTCCGGCCTGACCGCCGGCGTCAGGATGGGGCGACGGCTGGAAGGAGACCGGTGTCGCCGATGTCCGGCGCCTTCAGGTCGACGAACAGGGCTGCGCCGCGCCATGCCGTCACTTCAGTTCAAGGGCCGGGTGTTCGTCGAGAACTTCCACCTGGGGGCGCCGTTCCACGAGCTGACGCCGGTGCGCGCCCGGGGCACGAGCCCGAAGGCGAGCCTGCACGACAACCTGATCGTCGAGGGCGACAACCTGCTCGCCCTCAAGGCCCTGCTGCCGACGTACCACGGCAAGGTGAAGTGCATCTACATCGACCCGCCCTACAACACCGGCAACGAGGGCTGGGCCTACAACGACCGCGTGAACTCCCCGATGATGCAGGCGTGGTTCGGCCGCGTGGTGGACCGCGAGGACCTGACCCGCCACGACAAGTGGTGCTGCATGATGCTGCCGCGCCTGAAGCTGCTGCGGGAGCTGCTGGCGGACGACGGCGCGATCTTCGTCTCCATCGACGACAACGAGGCGCACCGGCTGCGGTGCCTGATGGACGAAGTGTTCGGAGAGGAGAACTTCGTCGCGACGGTGATCTGGGAGAAGGTCTTCTCGCCGAAGAACACCGCGAAGCACTTCTCGCAGGATCACGACTTCATTCTTGCGTACGCCCGTAATCTGGAGGCATGGACGCCCAACCTCCTCGAGCGCGGCGAACGCGCCGTCGAGCGGTACAGGAATCCGGATGGGGACCCGCGCGGCGTATGGTCGTCAAGCGATCTGACTGCGCGCAACTACTACAGCCTCGGAACCTACGAAGTGACGAGTCCGTCCGGCAGGAAGTTCAAGCCCTCCGTCGGCAGATACTTCGTCGTTCCACAACGACGATTTCGTGAATTGGACGAAGACAGCCAAATCTGGTGGGGTCCGAAGGGCGATGGCGTGCCGAGACTGAAGCGATATTTGTCCGAGGTCCGGGAAGGCGTCGTTCCACAAACGCTCTGGCGCCAGACCGACGCAGGACACACGCAGGAGGCGAAGAAAGAAATCGTCGGCATCCTGGATTTCGAGAAATCAGAGGACGTGTTCAACACCGTCAAGCCCACCAGACTGATTCGCCGCATCCTCCAGGTCGCCACCGACAAGGATTCCATCGTCCTCGACTCCTTCGCCGGCTCGGGCACCACCGCCCACGCCGTGCTCGCCCTCAACCGGGAGGACGGCGGCGACCGGCGTTTCATTCTGATCGAGTGCGAGGACTACGTGGACTCGATCACCGCCGAGCGGGTGCGGCGGGTCGTCGGGGGCGTGCCGTCGGCGAAGGACGAGGCCCTGAAGGCGGGGCTCGGCGGCGGGTTCAGCTATTTCAAGATCGGGGCGCCGCTGCGCAAGGAGTCGCTGCTCGATCCGTCGAAGCTGCCGAGCTACGAGAAGCTGGCCGGCTACGTCTTCTTCACCGCCACCGGCGAGGAGTTCGATCCCGGCGCGGTGCGGCGGGACGACTGGTTCATCGGCCGCAGCCGCGTCCACGACGTGTTCCTGCTTTACACCGACGACGTGGAAGCCTTGAAGAACTTGGCGCTGACGAAGCGCATCGCGGAGGCGCTGCCCGGCGGCGGGCGCCAGAAGCTGGTCTTCGCGCCCACGAAGTATCTCGATCAGGAGCTGCTGCACCGCTGCGGCGTCACGTTCCAGCAGCTTCCGTTCGAGATCTACGAATCGGTCGAGAAGCTCGAGCGATGATCCTGAAGGAGTACCAGAAGCGGGCGCTGGATCGCGTCGGCGAGTTCGTCGAGCGGCTGGCCGAGTGGCGCGGGAAGGCCGAGAAGGTGCGCGAGATCGATCCCGACTTCGACTGGGTGGGTCGCGCCTGGGAGAAAACGACCCGCGGCTCGTACCTGCCGCGCCGGAACGGCCTGGGCGAGCCGCTGCCTTCGTTCTGCCTCAAGGTGCCCACCGGCGGCGGCAAGACCCTGCTCGCGGTCAAGGTGATCGACTGCGTCAACACCCGCTACCGCCGGCGGCAGACCGGCTTGGTGCTGTGGATCGTGCCCACCTCCCAGATCTACGCCCAGACGCTGCGGGCGCTGAAGGATCGCGACCATCCGTACCGCCAGCAGCTCGACGTGGCGTCGGCGGGCCGGACCCTGGTGCTGGAGAAGACGAGCGGCTTCGGCCCGCAGGACGTGCGGGAGCGGCTGTGCGTGCTGCTGCTGATGCTGCCGTCCGCGAACCGCGGGACGAAAGAGCAGTTGCGGATGTTCCGGGACGCCGGCGGCTTCGACCGATTCTTTCCGCCGGACGACGACGCGGACGCGCACCGCGCCCTGCGGGCGCGCGTGCCCAACCTGGATGCCTTCGATCGAGCCGGCGGCGTCTGGGGCGGGCAGGTGAAGACGTCGCTCGGCAACGCGCTGCGCCTGCTGCGGCCGCTGATCGTCCTCGACGAGGGCCACAAGGCGTACAGCCGGAACGCGCGGGAGACGCTCGAAGGGTTCAACCCGTGCCTGGTCGTCGAGCTGTCCGCGACGCCGCCGAAGGGGGCCAACGTGCTGGTGGCCATCTCCGGCCGCGAACTGCTCGCGGAGGAGATGATCAAGCTGGACCTGCACGTCACGAACAAGGCGAACGCGGGCTGGCAGGACGCGCTGCTCGCCGCCGTCGAGCGCCGCGACGCGCTGGAGGCGGCGGCGCGCGGGCACGAGGCGGACAGCGGCGTCCACATCCGCCCCATCTGCCTCGTGCAGGTGGAGCGCACCGGCCGGGACCAGCGGCGGGCGGGGGTGGTTCACGCGGACGACGCGCGCGACTACCTGCTGCGCCACCCGCGGATCAGCGCCGAGCAGATCGCGGTGAAGACCAGCGGGCGGGACGAGTTGAAGGCGGCGGACGCCGCCGGCGGCCTGCTCTCGCGCGACTGTCCCATCCGCTTCATCATCACCAAGCAGGCGCTGCAGGAGGGCTGGGACTGCTCGTTCGCCTACGTCCTGGCGATTCTGACGAATCCGGGTTCGAAGAGCGCGTTGACGCAGCTCGTGGGCCGCATCCTCCGCCAGCCCTACGCGGCGAAGACCCGCGTCGCGGCGCTGGACGAAAGCTACGTGTTCTGTTTTCGACGGCGCGGCGCGGACCTGCTGGAAGAGGTGCGCAAGGGGTTCGGGCTGGAGGGGTTGCAGGACCTGGAGGGCCGGATCGCGGCCGGCGGCGACGGCGCCGCGTCCGCCGCGGCGACGATCACCCGGCAGCGGGAACGCTACCGCCGGGCCGCCGCCGATCTCGTGTTGCCGGCGTTCATGATCCGGGACGGCGGGCGGTGGCGCCTTGTGCATTACGAGGCGGACGTCCTGTCCCGCGTGCCGTGGGACGACGCCGACCTGTCGCCCCTGTTCGACCTCGATCTCGGCCCCGGCGATCGCGACGTCGAGTTGCGCGCGGGACTCGACGCGCACCCGCTGGGCGCGGCCCACGACCGTCCTGACGGCGGCGGCGCGGGCGCGTCGGCGGACAGCGCCGGCGACGGAGAGATCGACTACTACTTCGCGGCCGGCCACCTGCTCGACGCCATGCCGAATCCGTGGCGGGGCGCGGAGGCGGCCCGGCGGGTGTTCGATGCGTTGCTGCGGAAGCATCCCCGCGGCAAGGTCGCCGGGAACTACCTGTTCGTTCTGGAAGCGCTGCGCAGGCAGTTGGAGAAGGAGCGCGACCGGCTGTCCCGGCAGGTGTTCGCCGGGTTGCTGGAATCGGGCGCGATGCGCTTCATCGTCGTGGCCGACGACCTCCGGTTCAACCGGCTGCCGCAGCGGATCGAAGCGCCGAAGGCCCGGCGGGCGAACCGCGATGACGGCGGGCAGTACGAACGCAACCTGTTCGATCTGATCACCGAAGACGAGCTGAACGGCCTGGAGAACAAGGTCGCCACCTATCTGGACGGGCAGGCCCGCCTGTTCTTCTGGTACCGGAACCGGTCGCGCAGGGACTACTACGTGCAGGGCTGGAAGCCGCGCCGCATCTACGCCGACTTCATCCTGACGCTCAAGCCGGACGAGCCGGGCGTCGGCGACGAATACCACCGCGTCTTCGTCGTGGAGACCAAGGGCGTCCACCTTGGCCGGTCCGAGGACACCGAGTACAAGCGCTCGGTCTTCGACGTCTGCTCGGAGCACGCCAGAAAGACGGACTGGGCCGAGTTCGTGCCCGCCATGCGCAACCGGGTGATGCGTTTCGAGATCGTGGACGAGGAGGAGTGGAAGCACCGCCTGAACGCGCTGCTCGCCGGTTGACGGCGGCGGCCGGGCGGGGACGTTCGAGGGGCAACCCCCGAGTCGGCGGGTGTGGAGGCCATGCGCCGTTACCAGTATGTACGTGGGATGTCCGACATGACCGGAATGCCGGACCGCCGATGGTGAACGTACGCCACGCTCCACCGCTGGGCGGAGACCGTCGGGCGACGGTCACGGCATCGAACCTCCTGGAGCGCGTCGACTTCGAGCGGCTGGACACCGCGAACCGCGACGGCTTCCGCGCTACGATAGAGGCGCCACCATGACAGCCACAGCGTCCGACGTCTCCATCTCCCACTACCGCCTGAGCCGCGCCGAGTACGACCGCGCCGTGGAAGCCGGCGCGTTCGAGCCAGAGGCCAAGCTGGAACTCATCGACGGAAACCTACGCGCCATGACACCGGAGGGCACCGCCCGCACAACCGGCATGCACCTCGCCGCAGACCGCCTGCGCCAAGTGTTCGGCCACGGCTTCTTCGTGCGGATACAGAACCCGCTGGCGATCGACGAGTACTCCGAACCCGAGCCGGATGTAGCCGTCGTCACCGGCACGGTCCGGGACTACCGATACGCCCACCCCACGTCCGCGGTGTTGATCGTCGAGATATCGCACGAGTCACTGCGGCACGACCGGACGGTCAAGCAGCGCCTGTACGCACGGTGCGAGATTCCCGAGTACTGGATTCTCGCCCTCCCCGAGACCCGTCTCGAGGTCTACCGCGACCCGGCCGGAGACCGCTATCAGAGCGTCACCATCCACGCCGCCGGGGACCAGGTTGCACCGCTCGCCCGCCCTGACGCACAAATCCTCGTCGACGATCTGCTTCCCTGATTTCCGACCGCGGCGTCGCCCCTTCCAGAACCCACGCCGCGCCCCATCCCGGCGCAGACGCGCCAACCCGCCAACCTCGTCACCGGCCACAAGCACCAGGGCAACAACACCATCCCCCTGATGGCGACCGCGGCCCTGAAGGGCTACGCCAACACCCGCTGGGCGGGATTCCGGCAGATCGCCGACGCCGGCGGCAACGTCCGGAAAGGGGGAGAAGGGGACGCCCATCTAGGCCGACACGCCCCCTTGCGGCATAATCGACCGGATGAGCCTCATGCCGATGCACGGCCCCGGGAAGAACGGACACCGCGAGTACCGCACCCCCGACGGCCGATGGCGCCTCCTCCGCACCACCAGACCGATACGTTGGCGGGTCGACCGCCGCGCCGGCGACGCCTGGTCCACCCTCAGCGCCTTCGCCAAGCGCCGCGACGCCCGCCTCTTCCTCGAAGTCCTCGAAGAGACCATCGCTCAAGCACACGTATGACTACCACCAACATCGCCACCGCGCCACTGCCCAAGTGCCCGGGTATCATCCGCGGCCGACGTTACTCGGCCACCCACGCCGCCGTCACGATCGACGGGCAGCGCCTCAACTGGCAGGACTCCCTCGCCCTGCAGTACCACTCCCCGACGGGAATCAACTGGGGCTTCGCGGGCTCGGGTCCCGCGCAGCTCGCCCTCGCCCTCCTCCTCGAGGTGACGGACCGCGAGACCGCCCTCCGGCACTACATGCGCTTCAGGGACGACGTGATCGCCCGCATCGCCACCGGCAGCTGGGCCGCCACCACCGCCGACCTCGCGAAATGGCTCGAGCTGAGCCGCTCAACCGAGCAGACCGTCCGCATGGACGTCAGCCCCGACGACACCGGCCCGCGGCAGACGGTCGCCTGGGCATGGAGTAGAGACGAAACCCGCCGGCGGCAGCACCGCGCCACGGCCAAACCCGTCCTCGCCCCGGCCGAGACCTTCCCCGACGAACACTCGACCATCTCCGAGCTCAGCCGAATCAACCCGGACGCCGACCCCGCCGCGACCGGAGCCCACTCCCAGACCATCCGCGGACTGCTCTGCGGCGCGTGCGCCGGCTGGAAGAAGCCGCCCACCAGCCTCGAGCTCCACGAGACCATGAACGCCATGCGCACCGGCGATCCCTCGCGCCGCCAGCGATCGATCGCCGCGCTCCTCGTCAACGAGGCGTCCTTCGACGAGCTCGTCAACGCACACCTCGAAGGCGCGTTCACTTGGCGGCAGCTCGCCATCGCCGCGCACCTGCAGAACTACGTCCCGCCCGCGCGCATCCACCAGATCAACGCGTTCCGGACGCCGGAACCCCGAACGGAGCCCCGATGGAGAACCTGACCCTTCCCGAACCCGCGGCCAGCCTCTGGGCCTCCAAGCGCCACATCGTCCACGCGATACCGCCCGAGATGTTCCAGAACACCATCCAGCCGCACATCGGCGGCGGCACCATCCTCGCGGCGCGCTGGCGACACCGCCTCAGCACCGACATCGACGTCCTCCTCCCGGGCAGGAACAGCCTCATCGACCTCCTGCAGGAGAACGACCGCAACATCGTGAAGCAGCTCGGCGGCACCTCCGAGGCGGTCAGCGGCGGGGAAGAGCACATCGTGAAGGACTGACGATCACCGAACTTGTCGAGATGTTCCCCGACGAAGAGACTGCAACTGCTTGGTTCGAAGACGTGGTTTGGCCTGACGGCCGATGCTGCGGACATTGCGGAAGCATGAAGACGAGCCCCGTCGCCAGCCGGAAGCCGATGCCCTATTGGTGCCCGGACTGCCGCGAATACTTCGTGATGCAACCGGCCCGTGGCTGCGGGGGTTCGTCGCCAAGCACCGGCAGCCGGAAGCCAAGCTCTACACCGACGAAGCGACCGCCTACAAGAACCTCGGGAACCACGAGTCGGTAAAACACGGTGTCGGCGAGTACGTCAGGGAGCAGGCCCACACGAACGGCATCGAGTCGTTCTGGTCGATGCTAAAGCGCGCACACACCGGCACGTTCCACAAGTTGAGTCCGAAGCACCTGAACCGCTACGTCCAGGAGTTCGCCGGGAAGCACAACGTCCGGGACTCAGGCACTCTGGAGCAGATGCGCGGCGTCGTCGCCCGGCTCGTCGGGCGGAACCTCCTCTACAACGACCTCATCTCCGACAACGGGCTCCCCAGCGGCGCTCGGTCCTCGTAGTGGGCGGAACAGGGCGCGGGCCAGCTTCTCCGGGGTGGCACCGATCAGGTCGCGCTTCGGGTCGAGCATCGGCAGCATCTCGTCGTCTCCTCATCCCAAGTTTTTCAATGCATTGAAAGTGCTCGGTGAGAGTTCATTGAGATAGGATTCCGCCCTTGCGATTTCGTTCATCAACTCATTGATTTCAGTTGCCAGAACCTTGACTTCGTCCGGACTAGGCCACCAAATTGCTGGCATGCAGTCAAAACCTGGTGGCGGGTCCGGCTGTCAAGCGTCCTGGGTAATCATCGCTCGACAGATGTTGCAGTGCCGGTCTGAGGCTGGAAAATCTTCAATCCGATCACTCATGACTGATCGGTCATACCTAATTGGCGTTGTCGCGCAGCAGATGAATCAGTTTGTCACGCAACACGACGTGCAGAACGTTCCGTACTCCGGTTGACTCTCGACCAAACTCATAGGCGCAAACGTCAACCAACCGCTCCGTTTCCGGATCAAGTTCTTCGGCCACGTAGTTCCGAGCGAACCGATCGATCTCAAACGGCTGCATTCCGCTCACCTTGGGAAGAAGATCAGGAGCGATCCCGCCCGCCCAATTATGTGCTTTCATGAAGAGAGCCATCCGGTCCCCTAGTTCTGTCAGCTTTAGAGGACTCGCACCGGCAACCTCCGGTTGCCAAAGTCTCAGGATCTTCTTGATGTCATCTGCGACTGTCTTTACGGCTTTCTCCAGATTTTCCAGACGGGTATCGACCTTGCCGGTCCACCTTGCGACTGCCACAATAGCACTGACGATTGCAATCACAACCAACCAGAAGCGGACATCGTCCATGATTCGATTTTAACAGTACGTCAGGCGGGCCCGGCTGTCAAGCGTTCTGGGTAATCAGCACTTGACAGATGTTTTCACGTCGGGATATCTTGTGAATGACGCTAGATGTTGCGTCCATGTCGCATTGTGGCCACTACATGTTGACCACAGATGGGCTTCGTGACATCTTCGTCGGTGATCGAGGCAGCCCCGTTCCGATTCCCGCAGGAGATGCAGATGCCCATGCGCGCCACTTTGCTGACGGTACTGTTTCAGCCAACCGCCGCACCGGCACCGAAGGGTTTGGTCCCGTACCGCTGGACCGGGGAACCGGTGATGGCCCGGCGCAGCCCCGGCGCGCCGTCGAAGACGAACAGCAACGTCCCGGTCCGTCGGCCGGCGGCGGCCGCCGTCTCGGTGGCCCCTTCGCGCAGTCCCGGCACGTGCTTGCGGCCCTGCGTGCCGATCCCAACTTGGCGCCTGCCAAGCGTCACCGGGGGGCGGGATGCTTCGTCGGGCGGCGCTCCGGTCAGAAGCGCTCCGGTCAGAAAATCGTGGCGTTCGACAGCGGCCACCAGCGGAGCTGCACCTTGCCGATGATGTATTTCTCCGGCACCTGACCCCAGGTGCGGCTGTCGGAGCTGTTGTTCCGGTGGTCGCCCATGACGAAGTAGTGGGCGTCCTCGACCCGTTCCGGGCCCAGGTTCTCGTGGCTCCTGAAGCCGGGCGGCACGTATTCGTCGGGCAGGAGGACGCCGTTGACGTAGACCTGCCCGTTCTCGATCCGCACCTCATCGCCTTCCTGCGCGATGACCCGCTTGACGAACGACTTGTCGGGGTCGCGCGGGTAGTAAAGCATGACGATGTCGCCCCGTTCGGGAGGACCGAAGAACAGGTACCGCGCCTTGTTGACGATCAGCCGGTCCTGGTCCTGCAGGGTCGGTTCCATGCTTCGGCCCTCGACCCGGGCGACCTGGAACAGGAACGTGACGATGAGCGTCGCGTAGACGGCGGCGGACGCGAAGGTCTTGACCCACGCCACGATTTCCTCGCCGGCCTGCGCCACGAGGGCCGAGCGCCGCGCCTTCCGCTCGGCGTCGTAGGCCTGGCTGGGAGAGAGCAGATGGGGCGGTGCGCTCGCCGGCGTCCGGGCTAGAGGCTCAGATACTCCCGGAGACGTTTGGTCTGGGTTCGGCTGACCGGAATCTCCGTCCCTTTCCCGTCCTTCATCCTCAGGATGTAGTTGCGGCTGAACCAGGGCACTATCTCCTTGATTTTGTTGATGTTGACAACATGAGATCGATGCACGCGCCAGAACACCGCGGGATCCAGATGTGAATGCAGCTCGTCGAGCGTGCGATAGTTCGAGGTGCCGGATACGGTTCCCGTCACGATCGTGATGTCGTCGTCGGCCAGCGACGCGTAGACGATGTCGTCCGCCTGCACGAGCAGGAAGCGGTCGCCCGCCTTGACGGCGAGGCGTTCCCGCCGGTGCTGCCGCTCGGCTACATATTGGACGATCCGTTCGAGCTCCTTGTTGGCGACCGGTCCCTGCGGTTGCGCCGGCGGCGTTGCGAGCAGGCGCCGGACCCGCTGTATGGATTGGGCGAGCCGGACCACCTCGACCGGCTTCAGGAGATAGTCGACCGCGCTGACTTCGAACGCCTCGATCGCATACTGATCGTAGGCGGTCACGAAGACGACGCGGCTCCTGACGCCGCGTTCCAGCAGCCGGCGGGCCACCTCGAAGCCGGTCATCCCCGGCATCTGGATGTCGAGCAGCACCAGATCGGGGTTCAGCGACTCGGCCAGCGACACCGCCTGCAGTCCGTCCGCCGCCTGGTCCACGACCTCGACGCCGTCGAGCTGATCGAGCTGAAAACAGAGCTCGTTGCGCGCAAGCCGCTCGTCGTCGGCGACCAGAATTCGCAGAGGCATTTATATCAGATCAAGGCCGCCGGTAGCGAGCCGCCGCCGCCGGCCGGGTGCGCGTCAGATTCGTGAAATGCCGGGCGTCCGCACCGCTTCTACGGCGCCGACGCCCGGGCGGTGGCGGCCTGGGGCAGCGCCAACTCCGGAATCTCGATGCGGGCGCGCGTGCCTTCGCCGGGCGCGCTCTTCAGCTTCAGATGATAGTTGGCGCCGTAGATCACCCGCAGGCGCTCGTCCACGTTCTTCAGGCCGATTCCGCGCCGCCCGGCGGGGTCGGGGGCGTCGGTCACCATGCCCAGCCCGTCGTCGAGAACCTCTATCACGGTATGGCCGCGCAAGCGTTCGCTGGAGATGGTGATCCGGCCGCCGCCGACCTTGCGGGAGATGCCGTGCTTGATGGAGTTCTCCACCAGCGGCTGCAGCAGCATGCTGGGCACCATCTGAGCGAGGGTCTCCGGGGCGATCCGCTTCTCGACGACCAGCGTGGGGCCGAAGCGGACCGTCTCGATGTCCAGATACTCGTCGATCGACGCTATTTCCTCGCGCAGGGTGACGAAGTGCTCCTGGCTTCGCAGCAGCCGGCGCAACAGCCCCGACAGCTTGCCGATGAGCATGCGGGCGGTCTCGGGCTGCGAGCGGATGAGCGACGAGATCGACGTCAGCGTATTGAACAGGAAGTGGGGGTTGATCTGGCTGGCGAGCGCTTCGACCCGGGCCTGCATGAGCAGCTTCTCCTGCTCCTGCAGCCGGTGCTCGATACGGGCGGTGTTCCAGATCTTGATGGGGATGGCGACCGACATGACCGTCGTCAGCACGGTCACCGCCATCAGCCAGACGTTGGCCGGCTCGAGCCGGAACAGCCGCTGGGCTCCGAATTCGGCCGAGAGGGCCTGGCGGAGGAGCTCGAGGCAGATCGGTCCGGCCATCAGGGTGAGCTGCCAGTCGATTCGGAACCGTCCCGCCAGCCGCCAGGTGTGCCGCCGCAGGGCCGTCACCAGCAACGGGCTCACGTGCCAGATCGCCTCCTTCGGAGACAGCTCGCGCAGTCCGCCGCCGGCGAACCCGCAGCCGACCATGAGGATGATCGCGATCCACTCGCCGGTCATCAGGGCGGGGAGTCCGGCGAGGCCGCCGACGATCGCCCCCGCGTAGGGACCCGCGATGAGGCCGGCCAGGAAGGAGCCCGCGAGGGACAGATCGGCCGCCGCGTAGTTCAGCAGCAGGCGCGAGATGACCCCGATGCTGACGGGGATGCCGAACGCGAAGGCGAACGTCAGCCGCTCGCGCCAGGCGCGTTTCTCGGTGAGGAGGATCCGGCGGAACTGGCCGAACCGGACCAGCATCGTGGCGAGGGCCGCCACGAGGGCGATCTTGACCACCACGGTGGTCAGCAGCGCCTGCTCGGGCGTGAGGAACCTGACTTCCTGCTGCATGGTTCTTCAGCGGCGACGACCGGGCGTCCGCGCCGTCGCGGGGCCACCGAACCACGCCACTATAGCGGCGCCGTCTCCGGCCTGTCAACGTCGCCATGGCGGCCAAAGTGCTACAAGCAAATGAGTTACCGGCCGGCCGGCGTGCCCCGGGGGCTCTATCGCGGCCCGGTGCGGCGCGGTTCTTTCCTTGCCCATCTAGCATGGGGTCACAGTTGACACAGGTTCCGGCATGCGGGCTGCCCAGCCAACACCAAGCGACTGTCCAGGGGGCTACGGTGCGCGCGCGGCTTGGATGGCGCGCACCATCGTCTGCAACTGGACGCATGCCCGCCACATGACTTGGTTGCCGGGCAACGGGCTTCGTTTCGAGGGGTGCCAGCCGGCCATGCGCGCCAGCAGCACCACCCAACCGCGGATGTCGGGCGGAAACGGCTTCCCACGCTCGGACGGCGGCTGCAGCCGTTCGGCCCGCACCACGGCGCCGATCACCTGCCGCTCGTCCTCGGTCAGCACCTCCCCGGCCGGTGTTTCCGGCGCGTCCCGCGCGTAGCGGTCCAGGTTGCACACCCGCCATGCCGTGACGGCGTCGAACGCCAGGCACTTGACCAGCGCGTCGGCATCCTGCAGCCGCCGGTCTTCGATCCGCGTCCCGCTCTTGAGGACCCGGAAATACTCTTCGATCCCCCAGCGGGCCTCATACCAGCCCACGATACGTTCCGCCCATTCCGCCGTCGGCCCCCCCTCGCTCGACAACAGCAGCCACTCCAACGGTTCCTTCCCCGCCGGCGGCTCGGTCTCCAGAACGCGCACCAGCCACGCCGCCACCGGACCGTCCCCGAGTCGGTCCTGCGGCGGCTGCAGTTCCACCCGCCCGATGCTCAGCTCGGTCTCCGCCGTCCGTTGTGACCGCGCCCGCTTCCCGCCCTGCGCGCCGATCCGTACCGCCCGACCCGTCTTGACCGGCGTCTCGAAGTCCGGCTGCGACGCCAGCGTCCGCAGCATCGTCGCCCGCAACTCCGGGTCCCACACCTCCACCCGCCGCCGCCGGCCCGCGTTCGCCCGCACCACCAGCCCCGCCTCGTCCGCATGCGCCGCCTGCCACTTCAACAGCCCGTAAATGTCGCTCTCCCGGTCCCCGACCACCACCACCCGCGTCCCGGGACTCGCCCGCCCCAACGCCCGGCCCTGATCGAAGCCCCGGAACCAGCGCCGACTCTCCTTCTCAAGTTCCGCCGCCGGTTCCGCTTCCGGCCGCGCCCACGTCTCCAGCCCGCTCACCCCCAACGCCCGCCGCCCCTCGGTGAACACCACCGCCGCATGCACGAACAGACCCCGCGCGCTGCCCGTCCGCTCCCGAAGCGGTCCCAACCCCGCCGTGCTCTCCCGCAGACCGGTGTAGTTCAACGTCGTCGTGTCCTGCACCAGCAGTACCGCCGACTCCGGCCGGCAGCGCTCCACCAGCGCCTCCCGATGCGGTTGCAGGATGTCCTCGCCGGCCACCTTCTTATTGTGCAGGAAACGATACACCGCCTGTTGCTCGGCACTGCCCGGGAAAACCGCCGGCAGCGGCTCCCCCGGATGCCGCGCCCACGCCGACCCCAACCGCACCAGACGCGACCGCAAACGCCCGTCGGCCATGTCCGACCGCCCGAACTCGCGCCACGCCCAACCCGACTCGTCTGCCGCATCAAGCGCCGGAAACGACCCCGGCGCCCGCGACGGCGGCCGACGCAACGTCTCCGCCCAATCCGAGGCCAGACCCCGAAGCCACACCCCCTTCGGCGCCACCGGCGCCGACGCCCCCGGCGGCAAACCCGACGTCCGGCCCACGCACCGCCAGCCCGCCGCCCGGTAGCTCGTCGCCGGACGGGACGCCTCCACGCACGTCTCCACCAACACCGGCCGAACCCCGTGCCGCGCTTCCCAGTCCGACGCCAGACAACTCACCGCCCGCCCCAACACGTGCGAGGCCAAGTGCGGCACCCGAACCCCGGGCAACAGCAGAAAACGGTCGTTGGAAACCACCTCCCCGATGTGAAACCCCCGCGTGCGGTCGTCCCAACCCAGATGCGCGTCGCGGGGCCCCAACCGCATCGGCGCCGACACGAAGCTCAGAACGCCCAGCACCCCCGACGACGCTTCCAGCACATACGTCAGACGGCACCCCGGCGCCCGCCCACGACCCCGCGGATGGCACGCCGCCAGCAGATGACCGCACAACCGGCCCTCCGCCGCCGTTTCCGCCACCCGAACATCGACCGCCCCCAACGACGACAAGCTGCCGCAGAATTCCGTCAGCGGCAACCGCGACCCGCACGCCGACGGATCGCAACCACGACGCGGCGGACCCGATTGCGCGGGCGGCAGCCCCAACCCCAACCCCGCCGCCAGCTCCGGCAGCGCCTTGCGCGCCGAGGCCGTGCACAACGCCCCCCGCGGGTTGCGCCACCCGTCCCGCTCGCACAGCTCACGCCCCAGCGCAGACCGCGACAGTTCCCCGTCCCCCAACGCCCCGCGCAACCACTCCACCGTCTCCGGCTGCAAAACCCGCAGACCAATTCGCATGCATCCGTTCTACACGGAACCTCTGCCGGTGTCAACTGTGATTGAGTGCTAGCTTGCCCATCGGTCGGCGAAAAGGTATAGTCAGCCGGTTGCCTTCTCGCGGGTCCCGTGTGTCCAAGACCGCACGGGCTTCCTCGAGGCCGTCCGTCGACCGCCAAGCGGAGCGCATTGCATGTCCCTAGAGCTGCAGGAGTCGGACCCCAAGAAGTCCGTCACGCCTCCGGATGCCGCGACGCGCATGCTGTCCGTTGCGTCGGTCGAGACCGACTTCGTCGAGGAAGTCTACGAGAAGATCGCCTCGGTGTACGATTTCACCTTCGGTCCGACGCTGCACGCGGGCCGGGTCGAATCGATCGGGCGGCTCGGGATCTCGGCCGGCGACCGCGTGCTCGAGGTCGGGGTCGGGACCGGGATCAACGCGGTGCTGTACCCCCGGGACTGCCACGTCACCGGCATCGACCTGTCGGCGTCGATGCTTGAGAAGGCGGAGCGGCGCATCGCCCGGCGCCGGCGGACCAACGTCCGGCTGCAGCAGATGGACGCCGAGGCGCTGACGTTCCCCGACGATTCGTTCGACGTCGTTTATGCGCCGTACACCATCAGCGTGGTCTCCGACCCCATCCGGACCGTGCACGAGATGCGGCGCGTCTGCCGGCCCGGCGGCCGGTTCGTGTTCCTCAACCACTTCATGAGCACGAGCCGGCTGGGGGCGAAGATCGAGCGCTGGATCTCACCCGTCACCGTGCACCTCGGCTTCAAATCGGATCTCGACCTGCCGGCGTTCCTCGCCCAGGCCGGTCTCGATCCGGTCTCCATCGAGAAGGTCAACATCCCCCGCATCTGGTCCCTCGTGACCTGCATCAAGGACGTCTGAGCCTCCCCATGGCCCGCCATGAGCGCGACTTCTTCAACGAGAGGGAGGAGCTGAAGCCGGCGACCTTCACGTGCCCCCGGTGCCGCCACCGGGCCGAGTATCGGGTAAAGTGGATCCGGCGTCTCAAGAAGGACCGCCCGCCGCGCGGGGCCGACGCCGAGGATCGCGAGATGCACCGCAAGCTCCGCGACTACATGGTGCGGGTCGACGACATGGTGTCCTGCCCGCGGTGCCGCCGCCGGTTCGAAATTCCCTCGCACCAGACGATCGCCTTCCTGTGAGCGGCCCGGAAGCGGAGCCGCCTCGTCCATCGCGTGGCCGTCGCCGCGGCCTGCGCCGGCGGAGCGATCCGAACGCACGGCCGGACCGGGGGGCTCGGTCGGTCCGGTCGGTCGGTTTCCCGGCCGGTGTCCGGTAGGATCCATCCATGTCCAATTCAGCCACCGTCGCCAAGTTCACCTGGGACGACATGCCGAAAGAGCGGGTCACCAACCGCATCGATCGCCGGATCGTGTGCGGCGAGAGCACGATGGTGGCCCACGTCTACCTGGAGAAGGGCGCCGTCGTGCCCGAGCACTCGCACCACAACGAGCAGCTCGCGTACATCCTGAAGGGCAGGCTCCGCTTACCGGACCTGGATATAATCGAACCGTTCACGACCTGATGCGGAGGGGAGAGGCAGTGTGACGAGCGGACGTCCCGGCTCCGGCGGGTTTCTGCGCCGCGGTCGTCGTCGTCGCGTGCCGGTGGCCGTGCGGCGTCGGCCCGGGCCCTCAGAGGGAGAGGCAGTGTGACGAGCAGACTTCCCGGCTTTGGCGGTTTCTGCGCCGCGGTCGTCGTCGTCGTCGCGTGCCAGTGGCCGGCCGCGGCGTCGGCCCAGGCCCGGCAGACGCGGGCCGAGGAGGATCGGTTCCACCGCGCGGCCACGCGGGCGCTGGCCCACGGCGCCCGCGACGAGGCGCAGGCCCTGGCCGCGGAACGGGACGCCGGCGACCCGTCGGCGGCGGCGCTGCTCGCGCGGCTCGACATCCTGCGCGGCGAGTACGCGGCGGCGGAGGACCGGCTCGCGCCGGTCGCGGCCGAGCATCCGATCAGCGCGGCGGGGCTCGAGCTGGCGTTGCTGCACCAGTATCTGGGCCGGCGCGACGCGGCGGCGGCCCGGTTGCGGGTGCTCGTCGACCGGCTGCAGCGCTCGCCGGATGCGGTCGACCTGTACCGGGCGGCCCGCGCCGCGCGGGCCCTCGGGCGCTACCGGCAGGCCAACGCGCTGCTGCGGAACGCGGCCGGAACCGCCCCCGACGACCCCGCGATTCAGACCCTCTGGGGCGACCTCTTCGGCGAGAAGTACGATCAGGCGGAGGCCTCGCAGTCGTACCGGGCCGCGCTGGAGATCGACGAAGACTGGGCGCCGGCGCTGCTGGGGATGGCCCGCGCCCTGGCGGACACGAATCCGCCGGGGGCGGTCGCGGCCGCGGGCCGGGCCATCGAGATCGATCCGGACTACCTGGACGCGCACCTGTTCCTGGCCCAGCGCAGTCTCGACGACCGCGACCACGAGGCCGGACGGGCGTCGCTCGGACGCGCCCTCGCCATCAACGAACGGAGCCTCGAGGCGCGGTCGCTGGTGGCCGCCATCGCCTACGTCGAGGACCGGCTGGACGACTTCGAGGCCGAGGTCGAGCGGGTGCTCGAGATCAATCCGGCCTACGGCGAGGTCTACCGGGTCGCCGGCAACCTCACCGCCCGCAACTACCGGTTCGAGGAGGCGGCGGCGCTGGTGCGGCGGGGGCTGGAGATCGACCCGGCCAACACGCGCAGCCATGCCGAGCTGGGCATGCACCTGCTCCGCACGGGCGACGAGCCGGGGGCGCGGCGGGCTCTGGAACGGTCGTTCGAGGAGGACCCGTACGACGTCATCACCTTCAACCTGCTGGAGATGCTCGACACCCTCGACGGGTTCGAGACGTTCGAGGAGGGCGACCTGATCGTCCGGCTTCATCCCGACGAGGCCCCGGTGCTGAAGGACTACGTGATCGACCTCGGCCAGCGGGCGCTGGACGACCTCTCGGCGCGCTACGGCATGGAGCCGGAGGTGCCGATCCTGATCGAGGTGTTCCCGCAGCACGACCACTTCGCGGTGCGGACGCTGGGCCTGCCCGGCATGATCGGGGCGCTCGGGGCCTGCTTCGGCAAGGTGGTGACGCTCGATTCGCCGCGCGCCCGCAGCCCCGGCGAGTTCAACTGGGAGTCGACGCTGTGGCACGAGATGGCCCACGTCGTCGCCCTGCAGATGTCGAACCAGCGGGTGCCGCGGTGGTTGACCGAGGGGCTGTCGACGTTCGAAGAGAAGCGGGCGCGCGCCGACTGGGCCCGCGACCAGGACCTGGAGTTCGCGACGAACCTCAACCGCGGCGACGTGCTGTCGCTCCGGGATCTGAACGGCGGCTTCTCCAGGCCCGAGACCATCTCCATCGCGTACTTCCAGGCCTCGGTGCTCGTCGAGCACATCATCGAGGCGTACGGCGAGTTGACGATCTACGACCTCCTGCGGGCCTACGGGGACGGGCTCGACACCGAGGCGGCCCTCGGCCGGGTGGGGCTGGACTTCGACACGTTGCAGGCTTCGTTCGACGCCGCCGTCGAGGCGCGCTTCGGCGCGCTGCGCCGGGCGATGGCGGGCCCGGAGGACGGGAACCGCGGGCTGCAGGGCGTGTTGGGCGGGGCGGCGGAGGACCCGGAAGAGAGGATCCGCGGGTTGGAGGGCGATGCCCGGCTCGCGCGGCTGCGCGAGCTCGACGAGGAGTATCCCGAGAGCTTCCCCGTCCAGATGTCGCTGGGCCACGCCCTGTGGGCGGACGGCGACGCCGCGGCGGCGCGGGCGGCGTTCGAGAAGGCGGCGGCCCTCGCGCCGATGGCCACCGGCGACAGCAGCGCCCATCTGCCGCTGGCCGCCCTCGCCCTCGAGGAGGACGATCGAGAACGGGCGATGGCGCATCTGGAGGCTCATCTCGAGCACGACCATCGGGCCGTCGACGCGGCCCGGCAACTGGCCGCGCTGGCCGAGGAGGCGGGGGATGATCGGCGGCGGCGCCGCGCCTACGAGCTGATCGTCGAGCTCGACCCGTTCGACGCCGAGCCCCATCAGGTCCTCGGCCGATTCGCGATGGCCGCCGGCGAGACCGCGACCGCGGTGCGGGAGTTCTCGATTGCGCTGGCCGCGGGGCCGATCGATCGGGTGTCGGCCCACGTCGACCTCGCCGAGAGCCACATGGTCACCGGGGAGCTGGACGCGGCGAAACGCGAGGTGATTTCGGCGCTCGAGATCGCCCCGACCTACGAGCGGGCGCAGGAGCTGTTGCTGCAGATCGTGGAGGCCGGCCTGTGACGCCGGCCGTCGGTCCGCGCCGGGCCGCGGCGCGCCCGGCCCGGCGCGCCCGAGGCGGGAGCCGCGGCGCTGTCGAGCGGCGTTCCCACTTGGCGAAGACCGGCCTGGACGTGCTGTCGGATGGAGTCGGGAGCCGCGTTGCCGTCGAGCGGCGGTCCCCCCGACGGGGCCGAGCGAGACCACCTGCGGCGCCGGGCGCCGGGAGCCGCGTTGCCGTCGAGCGGCGGTCCCCCCGAGCGAGACCACCTGCGGCGCCGGGAGCCGGGAGCCGCGTTGCCGTCGAACGGTCCCGGGGCCGCACGCGGTTTCGCCGCGGGATTCCGGTCCTGCTCGCGCTCCTGGCCCTCGGCGCGCCTCCCGCCGCCGGTCAGCCGCCGGGCGCGGTGATCACCGATATCGACGCGGCCCCGCCCACGCCCCAGCTCGACGGCCTGGAGTGGACCTTCGTGCGCATCCGGTACAGCTCGTGGGAAGAGCAGTTGCGCGCCTTCCGGGCGCGGTACTGGAGCGACCCCTGGGCCATCGACGGCCCCGCGGCCGAGCGGAACCTGTCGCGCCGGCTCGGGCGGGTCACCTCGATCCGGGTCGGGGACCCGGTGGTGCTGACCCTGGCCGACGAGCGGCTGTGGGAGTACCCCTGGATCTACTTCGTCGAGCCGGGCAACCTGCGGCTCACACCGGACGAGGTCGAGGTCCTGCGCGAGTTCCTGTTGCGGGGCGGCACCGCGACCTTCGACGACTTCCATGGGCCGGTCGAGTTCGCCACCGTGCGGAACGAGCTGCGGCGGGTGTTTCCGGAGCGGGAGATCGTGAAGCTCCCGCTCGACCACCCGGTGTTCAGCGCCTTCTACCAGGTGACCGAGTACCCGCAGATACCGGGGCTCGGGTCGTTCTTCAACGGGGTCACCTGGGAGAAGGGCGGATACGAGGCGGGGCTGCACGCGATTCTCGACGACGACGGCCGCGCCCTCGTGCTGCTCAACTTCAACACCGACATGGGCGACGGTTGGGAGTGGTCGAATGCGGAGGACTACCCCGGCTACATCCAGTACACCGCCCAGGCCTACCGCATGATGATCAACGAGGTCGTCTATGCCCTCACGCACTGATTGTCGGCCCGGCCCCGCGGCGGCGCTGCGCCGGTTCGCGCCCACCGTCCATCCCTTGATGCCCCGCGCGGCCCCGGCGCGGCGCGGGGCCGGCGCGCGCACCGGGGTTCGGGCGCATGGCTGACGTGTCGACGGACGGCCTCGACGCCGCCGCGGCTTCGCCGGCTCCGCCCGGCGGCCTCTCGGCCGAGGCCGAGGCGGCGGCGGCCGGGGCCCGGGACCTCGCGGGCCGCCGCGGGCGGATCCTCGGCGAGCTGCGCCGGGTGATCGTCGGCCAGGACGAGGCCATCGACCTCGTCCTGACCGCGCTGTTCACCGGGGGCCATTGCCTGATCACGGGGGCGCCGGGGCTGGCCAAGACCCGGCTCATCAAGGCCCTCGCCGACATCCTGGATCTGCCGTTCAAGCGCATCCAGTTCACGCCCGACCTGATGCCGGCGGACATCACCGGGACCGAGATCCTGGACGAGTCGGGCGGCCACCGGACCCTGACCTTCAGCGAGGGGCCGATCTTCGCCCAGATCATCCTCGCCGACGAGATCAACCGGACGCCGCCGAAGACGCAGGCGGCGCTGCTCGAGGCGATGCAGGAGCACCACGTGACGGTGGCGGGGCACACGTATCGGCTGCGCCGCCCGTTCTTCGTGCTCGCCACCCAGAACCCGATCGAGCTCGAGGGCACCTATCCGCTGCCCGAGGCCCAGCTCGATCGCTTCATGTTCAACGTGGTCATCCGGTATCTCTCCGAGGACGACGAGGTCAGCGTGGTGACCGCGACCACCGGCGACGACGAGCCCCGTCTCGCGCGGGTGCTGAACGGAGACGACATCATGGCGGCGCAGCATCTGGTGCGCCGGGTGCCGGTGGCGGAACCGGTGGCGCGCTATGCGGTCCGACTCGTCGACGCGTCCCGGCCCGGACAGCCCAACGCGCCGCCCTTCGTCGAGAAGTGGGTCCGGTGGGGGGCGAGCCTCCGGGCGTCGCAGGCCCTCGTCCTCGGCGGCAAGGCCCGGGCTCTGGTGCGCGGACGCTACCACGTCTCGGTGGACGACGTCCGGGCGCTCGCCCACCCCATCCTCCGGCACCGCATCGTCACCAACTTCCATGCCGAGTCGGACGACGTCGACGTCGACGCCGTCATCGATCGTCTGATCGAGACGGTGCCGGCCCCGGCCAGCGGCATGTGAGCGCGCGAGATGCCCCCCGCCGCGGCCGACGAACGGTCGTTCCTGGACCCCGCCATCGTGGCCCGCATCGGGTCGCTCGAGCTGGTCGCCCGCACCATCGTCGAGGGGTTCCTCGTGGGCCTCCACCGCAGCCCGTTCAAGGGGTTCAGCGTCGAGTTCAGCGAGTTCCGCCCGTATGCGCCGGGCGACGACACGGCGACCATCGACTGGAAGCTCGCGGCCCGCCGCGACCGCTACTACGTGAAGAAGTTCGAGGAGGAGACCAACCTCGAGTGCCACCTGCTGCTCGACGTCAGCGCGTCGATGGCCTACGCCTCCGGGTCCGTCAGCAAGCTCGAGTACGGGTCGTTCGCGCTGGCCGCGCTCGCCTACCTGATGCACCGCCAGCGGGACGCGGTCGCGCTGACCCTGTTCGACGACCAGGTGGTCGATGCGGTGCCCGCGGGCGCCCGGACCGCCCATCTGCGCCGGGTGCTCGCGCGGTTGAGCCGGGCCTCGGCGGGGGCGCGGTCGGACGTGGCCATGCCCCTCAACCGGCTCGCCGCGCGCCTGCGGCGCCGCGGTCTCGTGGTGCTCGTCTCGGACCTCCTGGACGACCCCGCGGGCATCATCCAGGGGCTGAAGCACCTGCGCTTCCAGGGGTCGGACGTCCTCGTGTTCCAGGTTCTCGATCCGGCCGAGCTGACCTTTCCGTTCGAGCAGGCGGCGCGGTTCCGGGACCTGGAGTCCGCCGATGAGATGGCGGTGGTTCCGGGCCGGGTGCGCCGGCGCTACCTGGCGCAGCTCGACGCTCTCGTCGGACGCTATCGCGAGGCGCTCCCCGCCGCCGGCGTCGACTATCACCTCCTGCGGACCGACCGTCCCCTCGACACGGCGCTGCTCGCCTATCTCGCGACGCGGCGTCGGAGGCGTTGAATGTCGTTCCTGACGCCGGCGTTCATGTTCGGCGCGCTGGCCGCTGCGTCGGCTGTGGACGCGGCGCTGCCCGCGTGTCTTGCGCCGCGCCGGGGGAGGCGTTGAAATGTCGTTTCTGACGCCGGCGTTTCTGTTCGGCTGGCCGCTGCGTCGGCTGTGGACGCGGCGCTGCCCGCGTGTCTCACGGCGCGGCGTCGGAGGCGTTGAATGTCGTTCCTGACGCCGGCGTTTCTGTTCGGCGCGCTGGCCGCCGCGGTGCCGATCGTCCTGCACTTCCTGCGGCGTGAGCGGCTGCCGCGGGTGCCGTTCAGCGACCTGCGCCTCCTGCGGGGCGCGCGAATCGACCACAACCGCCGGCAGCGCTTGCGCGAGCTCCTGCTCCTGGCCCTCCGCGTGGCGGCGCTGCTGCTGCTCGCGCTGGCGTTCGCGCGCCCGTTCGTCGCCGACCGCGCCGCGTCCGGCGAGCCTGCGACGGTGGTGCTGGTCGACACGTCCTTCAGCGTGTCCGGGCCGGGGCAGGCGGTCGAGGCGCGGGCGCTGGCCCGCGCGGCCATCGACGCGGTTCCCGCCGGGCAACTTGTGGGGGTGGTGGCGTTCGACGACGTCGCGCGGGTGGTCGCGGTCCCCGCCCGCGAGCGCGGGGCGGCGCATGCCGCGGTCGACGGGCTGTCGCCGCGTCCCCGCGGCACCCGCTACCGCGAGGGGCTGGCCGCCGCCTCGGCGCTGATCGGGGACCGGCGGGGACGGGTGGTGGTGGTGACCGACCTGCAGGCCGGCGGCTGGGAGCGCGGGAGCGGCTATCTCTCGCGGCATGTCGAGGTGGAGACCCGCCGGGTGGCGGCGCCGGCCGGGAACCTCGCCGTCGTCGGCATCGATCGGGAACCGTCGCAGACCGCCGTCCGGTTGCGGCGGTGGGGGACCGCCGCCGGCGACACCCGGCTCACGCTCACGGTGGACGGCGTGGTGCTGGACGACAGCGTGCAGCGGGTGGAGCCCGGCGAATCGACGATCAGGCTTCCCGTGACGCTGCCCGACTCGGGCGTCGTGACCGCGGTGATCTCGGATCCGGCGGGGTATCCGGCCGACGATCGCCGCTACCGGCGGCTGAACCCGTCGGATGCGGCCGGCGTGCTTCTCGTCACGGAAGACCGGGTCCGGGAGATCTATCTGGAGCGGGCGCTGGCGTCCGCGGGGGCGGATGCCGGCGCCGTCGCCACGGTGGCGGCGGCCGACCTGGGGCGGCGGCCCGACCTGCTGGCGGGCGCCGCGGTGGTGGTGCTGGCCGGCGCCCGCGGTCTTGGCCGCGCCGGGCGCGGGCGGCTCTCCGCGTTCGTGCGGGGCGGGGGCGGGCTGCTGGCCGTCGGCGGACCGGCGGCCGCCGCCGCGGCCAGGGCCGGTCTCCTGGGCGCCGGCGCCGAACCCGGTCCGGAAGCGGCCCGCATCCACGCCGAGCCGGTGGCCGCGGTGCCCTCGGATCGGCGTCATCCGGTGGTCCGCGCCCTGGGGGAGCTGGCCGACCGGCTCGGCGAGTCGCGGTTCGCGGCGACGGTGGGAATCGACGCCTCGGCCGGCGCCGTGGTTCTGTCGTTCACCGACGGCGCGCCGGCTCTCGTCGACCGGCCCGTCGGCGCCGGCCGCGTCCTCGTCTTCGCCTCCGACCTGCGCAACGAGGGCAACGACCTGCCCCGGCGGCCGGTCTTCGTGCCGTTCCTGCACGAAATGGTGAGCCATCTCGCGTCCCGGCCGGCGCGTCCGCGGGAGTTCGTCGTCGGCGCCGCCCCGCCGGGCGAACCGGGGCCGGCGCGGCTGCCCGGCGCCGCCGGCTCCGTCGCGCTCAACGTCGATACCCGCGAATCGGCGTTCGCCGCCCTCACCGACGAGGCGTTCCGGGCGTCGGTCGATCGCCTCGTCCGGGCGGGGGAGTCCGCCGCTGCGGATTCGGCCGCCCGGCAGGAGTCGCCGTTTCCCGAGGAGTCGGCGGCTCCCGGAGAACGCGGGTCGGCGCCTCCGGAGGAGGCCGCACAGCATCTGTGGCGCTACCTTCTGATGGGGCTGGCCCTCGTGCTCGTCGCCGAAGGGCTGCTGTCGGCCCGGATGGGTTGACGGCTGCGCGATGTCGGCGCCGGGGCGGCCCTTGCCGGCCGCCGCGGCTGCTGTCGGGCAGGAGCATCCACGCCGACTGCGCGTGACGGCCCGCCCCCGATTCGAGGGGTCGCCACCGTCTTGCCGGCCGGCCGGCGCCGCGTGAGACCCACGATTCCGCCCGTTCGGAGCCCCAGCCAGGACCCGCTACGATGCTGCCTGCGCGCGGCGGTGGTGGAGCGTGGCATTGTCCTGGCTGTCGGCCCGGACGGGTTGACGGCTGCGCGCGGCGGTGGCCGAGTTTGCGTCCCGGCCGTGTTTCCGGCCCGATCTGTTTCCGGTGCTGCGGGTGCTGGCCGATCGGGACGGCAACCCGGCGCGGTTCCTCGTGCTCGGCAGCGCCGGCCCCAGTCTGTTGCGGCAGAGCGCCGAGTCGCTGGCCGGACGCATCGAGTACGTCGAGCTGACCGGCTTGCAGGTCGCCGAGGTCGGCGCCGCGCGGATGCCGCGGCTCTGGATCCGCGGCGGATTCCCGCGGTCGTTCCTGGCCGGCACCGAGGCCGACGCCGCGGCGTGGCGGCGGGCGTTCCTCCGCGCGTTCATAGAACGCGACCTGCCGCAGTTCGGGGCCGAGCTCGGCGCTCCGGCGCTGCACCGGTTCCTCGCCATGCTCGCGCACTGCCACGGCCAAATCCTCAACATCGCCGAGCTGGCGACGGCGTTGAACCTAGCCCAGGCGACCGTGCGGCGCTATCTCGACCTGCTGGAGCAGCTCTATCTGATCCGGCAGTTGCGTCCCTGGCACGAGAATTTTCGGAAGCGGCAGGTGAAGCGCCCCAAGCTCTATGTCCGGGATTCCGGCCTTTACCACCATCTGCTCGGCGTCGGGACGATGGACGCCCTGCTGACGCACCCGCGCATCGGCGCCTCCTGGGAGGGGTTCGTTCTGGAGAAGGTGATCGCCGAGTCTTCACCGGAGGAGGTTTACTTCTGGGCGACCCACAACGGCGCCGAGCTCGACCTGCTGCTGTTGCGCCGGGGCCGGCGGGTGGGCGTCGAGATCAAGCGCGTCGACGCGCCGCGCCGCACCCGATCGATGGCGGTCGCCGTGGACGACCTGCGGCTGGATGCGCTGTACGTGGTGTACCCCGGGGAGGCGCGGTACGTCATCGGCGAGAGGATCACCGCGGTGCCGGCCGCCGCGCCGTTCCCGGCGGACGCCGCCGGGGGGTTGGTGGCGTAGTGGATCGGGGGGTGCGGCAGGGCGCGAAGAGCCCGCGGGCGGCCGCGCAGGTTCGGCGTGCAGGACGCGAAGCCCGAGGCCGCGCCGTCCGGCCTGGAGCGGACCGCCGCGCGAGCGGGAGGCACCCGCGCAATGAGGCCGCGATCTGCGACGATCGCGGAAGGATGCCGGGTCTGCCACGAGAAAATGCTTCTGGCAGAGCTTCAATGAGGCCGCGGGCATCCACCAGCGGAAGCACGGCCCGGAGTGGGAGCGCCGGCCGGATTTCGGCCGCGCTTCAATGAGGCCGCGGGCATCTACCCGCGGAAACTTCGGCCCCGGCGATTTCTCCTCTCCCTCGTCCGCCGGTAGCTTCAATGAGGGCACGGGAGCTCACCGGATCCCGTCGTCGAGGTTGTGCAAGCTCCCTGACGCATGGTAGCATCTTATCTGCAAGAAGAATTTTAAATTCTGGCCCGAGCGAAGAACGCCAGCACACGGGGCACCGGGTCCAGGCTTCACCGAATGGCCGTTCAACGAAACCCAAGGGCCGCAAGGAGGAAGCGATGAAATGCACTATCGAATACTCGCAGACCCGTTCGGAAACCATCAGTATGCGTCTTGATCTGTCGGTCGACGATCCGCCGTTGTCCAGGTCCGTCGGACATCCAACGATGCCGTCGCGGCCGGGCGTTGTGATCCGGGGTCCCTGGCCGGAAGCGCCGGCCACCCGCGCCGAAGCGGAGAACGACCGATGAACGTGACATTGACCGTCTCGTCGCTGATCGAAGCTGTCGCCAACGATGCCGCGCTCCGGCGGGTCCGGCGCCTTCAGCCCGCCGGCGGGGTCGGGGACAAGCTGTTCCCGCCAACCTATCCAGGCGCCGGGCGAAACGCACCCCCACGCCACGTCTTCGAACGGCGGCGCGTGGATGGCGGCGACGTTTGGTGCGTGCTCATCGACAGCGTTCAGAGTCAGGCGAATCGTCTGGAGGAAGCGCTTCTGTCGGCGGCTGAACAGGGTGGAATCCGGCTTCCTTACGTGACGGTCGATTTTCGCGGGGCCGGCCTCGACCCGCTGGAGCGGATCACGTCGCTCGACGCGCCGCACCGAGTCTACGACGCGATTCTGCGTGACAGCCTTCTGGAAGGTCAACCCTTCATGCAGAGCCAAGCCGGCCGACGCCTCGCGGCGGCGAAGCCGGCCGACGCCACCGCGTTGCTGGAGCTTTCGCCGACCGCGCTCCTGTTCGGGGCGTGGCACAGCCAGGGGGAGGGCGGCGGGCTCGGCGCGAAGTTCCCGCGCGCGCTCGTGTCCGAAATCATGGGCATCGATACGCCGGTCGATGAAATTCCGAATCAGCGCACCGGCGAGAAGGAACCGAGGACGGCAGGGCAGCGCACCGGCAGCCGGATCGACCCTTTGGGTGTCCTCCGGAAGGTGGAGGTGTTCAAAGGGGGCGAGGGCTGGAGCCCCCATCAGAAAGAAGCCGGAGCGCGTGCGAAGAAGGTGCGCCCTTCCGAGATCAATCACGGCAACATTGCGCCCACCGTCCAACCGCTTGGCGTCACGTGCGCCTATGCCGAACACCGGGCTGTGATCACGCTGGCGGGACTGCGGCGGCTGCGCTTCGGGAGCGACGAACGGAACGACGCCGGACGCGCTCTGATCGCCGCCCTGGGACTCGTCGCCTTGGCTGAGCAGGATGCCGGCGGCTATGCGCTGCGGTCGCGTTGCGATCTCGTGTGCGACGGTTCTGCGCCGCTGGAGCTGGTGCGGGCGGACGGCTCGACCGAGAGCGTTGATCTCGACCGCGACAACGCGCAGGCGCTGTACCAGGAAACTTACGCTCGTGCCGAGTCGGCAGGTTTCCGATTCGAGTCGATCTCACTGAAGCCGCAAGAGAAACTGATCGAGATCGTCCGGCGCAGCCGGGAATTTGCGCTGGAAGGCGCGGGCGGCGAGGAGCCCGAGAAGAACTGATGAGCTTCCTTCTCGAGATCGAATTCCTGACCGGCGTGTGCCGGGCGGCCCAAAGTCCGGCGAGCGACAAGCCCGACTGGCCGCCGCAGCCGGATCGCGTGTTCTCGGCGCTGGTCTGCGCGTGGGCCGGCCGTGGTGGACGCGAGGACGAGCGGCTGGCCCTCATGTGGTTGGAGGAACAGCCGGCGCCAACCGTTCACGCGAGCGGTCACGCCGCCAGAACGGCGCCCGACGTGTTCGTGCCGCCCAATGACCCGAGGTCCTCCAAGGCGGCGAAGACGTACCTCAAGGTAGTGCCTGACGAGCGCGCGCGCCAGCCGCGCCGGTTCCCCGCCGCCTGTCCAGACGATCCGGTGATGGCCATGGTCTGGTCTGACGAGCCTGGTCCTGATCTGTTCAAGTCTCTGGACCGGGTGGCGCGTGACATCGGTTATCTCGGACATTCGGCCAGTTTGGTGCGTTGCCGGTTTCTCCGTGACAACTCGGTGACGCCGCCTCACCCGGGTGCGCCCGCCCGGCGGAGCGTTTATCCGGGCCGCTTGGCCGAGTTGGAAGCCGCGCATCGCGCGAATCCGGTTCGTCCCGTGATCGGGCCGGGCGCCTCCGTGCCGATGGTCTCTCCGGCCTCGACGTCTGAATCGCCGGCCGAATGGCTGGTGCTGGAAGCGATCGAGGGGGAAACGCCCGATCTACGCGCGTCCGCGCTGGTTTGCCGCGCATTGCGTCGGGCCTTGATGAGTGGCTACCGACGCGCGGAGCTCGGCGACGCGATCCCGGAGATCGTATCGGGGCACACGGCAGACCGCAGGCCGACGCCACGCCCGCATCTTGCAGTGGCGCCGCTGGCGTTCGCGGGCTACCCGCATGCCGACGGCCGTGTGTTCGGTTTCGCCCTGATCCCTCCCGCTGACATACGTCTTCAAGGTGTGCCGGGGTTTCTCCGGGCCTTTGAAGCAGTTGCACGATACGATCCCGGGCGGGAGCGCCGCGTGCTGAAACTGGATGGATTACCCCTGAGCAAGCCGCTTCATCTTGCTCCCGCGGGTGCCACGGCGCCTCGCTCGCTCTCGCCGGAGCCGTATCTGAAACCGGCGCACGTGTGGGCGAGCGTTACGCCGATCGTTCTCGACCGGCATCTCAAACGGAACGGCGATAATGAAATCCGTGAAATCATCGCCAACGCCTGCGAGAACGCCGGACTGCCGCGTCCCGATCCGCAGCGGATTCGCACCGGCAAGCACTCGGCCATCGAGGGTGCGCCGCCGGCGCGGCCCTTGGCCGGCGCGCCTTCCTGGATCCGCTGGAAGGTGCCCGAATCGTTCGCCACCCGCTCGCTGGTTCACGCGGTCATCGATTTCGGACGTGCGACGGCCGGTCCCGTTCTGCTGGGCGCCGGCCGGTTCACCGGTCTGGGTCTGTGCCGCGGCATCGGAGGGTGATCATGGAGCTTGGCGCTGCTGATTTCGCCGACTTTCTGCAGGCGATCCACGGTCACGACCCGTATCCATGGCAGCAGGCGCTGGTCGACCAGTTGGCAGAGGGCGACGAATGGCCCGACGTGCTGGATCTGCCGACGGGAGTGGGCAAGACCGCGGCGATCGATGCCGCCGTTTTCCATTTGGCGTTGCAGTTCAAGTCTCCCGGACGTGCCGCGTTACGAATGGCGCTGGTCGTCGATCGACGCTTGGTCGTCGACGACGCCTACGAACGGGCGAAGAAAATCGCCTGCGTTCTCAACGATCCGGCCCAAGTGAAAGATCCGCGGCGCCCGGTCGTCGACGAAGTCGCCGCCCGCCTGAAACATCTGGCCGGTGATGGCGAGCCGCCGCTGGTCGCGCAGCGACTCCGCGGGGGGGCGCCGCTGGAGTCCGATTGGGCACGGACGCCGACGCAGCCGACGATCCTCTGCTCGACCGTGGATCAGGTGGGATCGCGCCTGCTGTTCCGCGGCTACGGGGTTTCGAACCGCATGAAGCCGGTGCACGCCGGACTGTTGGGAACTCACACGCTGATCCTGCTCGACGAAGCCCATCTGTCGGAGCCGTTCAGGGAAACCGTGCAGGCCATACAGGATCTTGACAAGGCCGACATGGCTCTTGGCAAGGCGAAGACGGTGTTGTTGTCCGCGACCCCCGGGGTGACGGCGAGGCGGCCGCTTGTGCTGACATGCAAGGATCGCGCGCACGCCGACCTCCGAAAACGAATCGAAGCCTCCAAACCAGCCACGTTGCGCGTCGAATCGGGCGATCCGGTCGATGCCTTCGTGAAGACCGCCAGCGGGACCGCGGCACGCCTGCGACAAGACGGAGTGCCGGCCCCGGTCGTCGGCGTGATCGTCAACCGCGTCGGCTTGGCGCGCGGGATTTTCATGAAACTGCGGGACCAAGAATCCGACGCCATCCTGCTGATCGGACGCTCGCGGGACATTGAGCGTGATCGGATCGTCGAAAGACTCGCTCCCTTTCGTACGGGCAAATCCCGCACGCCAACGGTGTCGACACCGGAAAAGGGATTGGCGGAAGACGACAGGCCGACGCTGCCCGGCGAAGCGCAAGATCGGCTTCCGCTGTTTCGGGAAGCGCCCAAGGACTTGAACGCGGGGCCGCTATTCGTGATCGCCACGCAGTGTCTCGAGGTGGGCGTCGATCTCGACCTGGACGGACTCGTAACGCAGGCCGCATCGTTGGACGCGCTCCGGCAACGGTTCGGCCGCCTGAACCGGGCCGGCCGGTCCGTCCGCGCCGAGGGCGTGATTGTCGCGCGCGCCGAGGACGTCACCAAAAAGGCCGACGACGCGGTTTATGGCGACCGTATCGCGAAGACTTGGGAGGCGCTCCAGCGGATTGCGCACGAAGGAATCGTCGACTTCGGCGTCGCGGCGCTGGAACGCCGACTTCAGGGGATGGAAGTAACCGACCTCGCGGCGCCGCGGCCAAAGGCGCCCGTGGCGATGCCCGCCTACTTCGATCTCTGGTCGCAGACCTCGCCGCCGCCGGCCGCGGACCCGGACGTCGGGTTGTTTCTGCACGGCGTCGAGCGCAGATCCGCCGGCGCGTCGTTCGTTTGGCGCGGCGACATCACCCAGGACGATCTGAAAGCGGCCGGCGATCTGGCACCGCTCCTGCAACTGGCCCCGCCGCGGGCCGCGGAGATGGTCGAAGTGCCGCTGTGGGCCGCGAAAGCGTGGTTGCGCCGGAGCACGAACGGCGCGGACCTGACGGACATCTCGGACGTGGCCGAACGCGGCGGCTCCCGCGAGACGGATGAGCCCGATGGGCGTGGACGTTCGGCGTTCCGTTGGGCCGGTACCGGCGATCCGCGTACCGGAGTCGTGTCCGCGAACGAATTGCGGCCGGGAGACGTGCTGGTGGTCCCGGCCGAGTACGGGGGCTGCGACGAGTTCGGTTGGGATCCGGCGTTCGAGAAACGTGTTGCCGACGTGGCCGACGACGCCGCGCGTCCCTTCCGGCAGCGGCGTCACGTGGTCCGGATCGCTCGTGACGTCGTGGCGACGGACGACCAGTGGGGTCGTCTCCGCGAGATTCTGGAGGATGACGGCGCCACGGGCCGCAATCTGGTCGAACGGTTGCTTGACGCATTGCCGGCGAGGTCTCCGTCTGAACCGGAAGACGCAGAGCGGCCGCGCCAGATACGTGAGCCGCTCGAAGCCCTGCTGGAACGGGCAAGAGGAGGAATCGACAGGTCTAGGCATACCTACCCCGGCGATTCCGAAGGCCGGACGGTTCTCGTAGCACCGCAGGGATTGCGGCGGGAGAAAGCGGCAGCGGGATCGGAAGCCGGGCCGTCGACCGAGGACGACACGCTCTCGCACACGTCAGGAAAGGCCGTCAGCGTCGACAATCACACGTGCCACGTCGTTGAGACGGTCGCGTGCTTCGTTAAGACGTTGAAGCTGCCGGAGCCTGCCGCCAGCGATCTGAAGCTCGCCGCCTTTCTGCACGATGCCGGCAAGGCCGGCCATCGTTTTCAGGTCTACTTGGCCGGCGGCGATCCGTGGAACCGTCCGGACGGGCCCGCGATGGCCAAGAGCGGGCGGCGTTTGCCGAACGGCGCATGGGCACGGGCCGGGCTTCCGACGGGATGGCGTCACGAGGCGCTGTCGGTCCGGATGGCGCAGGCGCATCGGCGATTCGCGGAAGCCCGGGATCCCGCCCTTGTGCTGTGGTTGATTGGCACGCACCACGGGTTCGGGCGGCCGTTCTTCGGCTTCGCCGACCCGCGCGGGGGCAGTGCGGGTCACGAGGGCCCCGCGGCCTGTCTCGACGTCGAGAACTGGAGGCTTGCGCCCGGACCCGGGCCGCAATCGATGGCGTTCGACGTCGATGGCGCCGACTGGGCGGCGTTGTATCAACAACTCAAGCAGCGATACGGCATATGGGGGTTGGCGTATCTGGAAACGATCCTGCGTTTGGCGGACCATCGCGCGTCGGAGTCCGAGCGACGTGATGACTGAACGAGCCACGCATCGCTTGGCGGGGCTGGAACCCGACAACCTGCTGGCCTTCCTGGCCCTGCTGGGCACGTTGCGGACGCTCGAACACGCCCGCCCCGCTTGGCGGGCGCGCGTCGGCTGGGCGGTTGACACGCCTCCTGTCCGGCCGGTGCTGACGGTGGCTGCCTCGGCGATGGAACAGGAAATCGTGGCTACCGTCGCGGAGGGTCTAAGGGATTTGGCCCGCCGGCACGACTTCGGCGGGCTCAAGGACTTGAAGCTGTCCCGCGGGGAGGCGGCCGAGAGGCTCCGCCACGCCGCGGCCCGCGATCGGTACACGTCCGATCTGTGGGCCGCGCTGATCAGCGACGCCGCGGCCCGTGACAAGAACAAGATGCACGAGGCGGAACCGACTCCTCTCTGCCTTCTGTTCGGTCAGGGGCACATGCACTTCATGTCCCGCTTGGCGTCGGTTCCGCGGGAATCGACGCCGCCGGACAGAGGCGCCGGCCGCGAGAAGATCACCATCGGTGAAACGGACTCTCTGCGGGAGGCGTTGTTCGAGCCCTGGACCCGCCCTGACGCGACGTTTTCTTTTCGGTGGGATCCGCACGAGGACGTGCGCTACGCGTTGCGCGCCACCGATCCGACGGATGCCAGGACCAAGGAGAAGACGCAGCACGGGGCCAACCGTCTGGCCGCCATCGGTCTTTCCGTGCTGACCGTGGTTCCCCGGCTGCGTGCCGGAACCGTTCGGTTGGACGTCGTCGGAGGTGAACGTAGCGGCGGCTTCGCGTTCACGTGGCCGATCTGGCGCGATCCGATCAGCCTCGCCACGATTAGATCGCTGCTTGGTCACACAGGACTTGACAAGCCGGCGACGCGGGACGCGCTGGGGGTCGTCGAGTTGCGGCGCGCGCGACGGATCTCGGTCGGCAAGTTCATGAACGTCACGAGAGCCGAACCGGTCGACGATTCCGCAGGCGAGACACCACAGCCGGGCGGCGATTCGTGAGGGCATGGAAGGACCCGCCCGCCGCGGCCTGCCGGGCCGGTGCGTGAGACCCGTCCATGAACCGAAGGCGGCTGCCGATCGGAATCCAGACGTTCCGCGAGCTTCGCGGGCGCGGCTGCTACTACGTCGACAAGACCGCCTACATCGCGTGGCTGGCCGACGAGGGCAAGCACTATTTCCTCTCGCGCCCGCGCCGCTTCGGCAAGAGCCTGTTCCTGGACACGCTGAAAGAGCTGTTCGAAGGCAACGAACCGCTGTTCGAAGGGCTGGCCGTTCACGACGGCTGGGACTGGTCGGTCCGCCATCCAGTGTTGCGCCTGAGTTTCGGCGGCGGCCACTTCCGCGCGGCCGGCGATCTTCCGGCGGACGTGGCGGACCAGTTGGAGGCCATCGAGGCCGATGCCGGCGTCGCCGGCCGCCGGGGCCCCGTGCCGGCGCGTTTCCGCCGCCTGATCAAGGCGCTTCACGAGAGCGCCGGGCAACGGGTGGCGGTGCTGGTCGACGAGTACGACAAGCCGATTCTGGACGCGCTGGACGATCCGGACGTGGCCCGCGCCAACCGCGACTTCCTGAGGAGCGTCTACGCCGTCGTCAAGGACAGCGACGCCCACGTCCGGTTCACGTTCCTGACCGGCGTCAGCAAGTTCTCGAAGGTCAGCCTGTTCTCGGGGCTCAACAACCTCACCGACATCACCCTCGACCCGCGTTTCTCCGCCGTCTGCGGCTATACCGACGCGGACCTCGACACCGTGTTCGCGGCGGAGCTGCCGGGACTCGACCGCGACGAGATCAGACGCTGGTACAACGGCTACAACTGGCTCGGCGAGGAGAGCGTCTACAATCCGTACGACATCCTCCTGCTTTTGCGCAACCGCAAGTTCGACGCTTGGTGGTTCGAGACCGGCACGCCGTCGTTCCTGATCGACACGCTGCTCGCGCGCGGGGTCGGTTCGATATCCCTTGACGGCATGGTCGGCAGCGCCGACCTGTTGTCGTCGTTCGACGTCGACCACATCGCGACGGAGGCGCTGCTTTTCCAGACCGGTTACCTGACGATCGCCGGCGTGGAGAACCTCGGCGGCAAGGCTCTCTATCGGCTGGGCTATCCGAACCGCGAGGTGCGCCAGAGTCTCAACGAGCGGCTGCTGCGCGCCATGACGCCGGAGCCGTCGCAGCAGGGAGTGCGCGAGATCCGCCTCTACAGGTTGTTGCGGGCCAACGACTTCACCGGGTTGAGGACGTTCTTCGAGGCGTTCTTCGCGGGCATTCCCCACGATTGGCATCGGAAGAACGACATCGCGCGCTACGAGGGCTACTACGCCAGCGTGTTCTATTCCCACTTCGCGGCGCTGGGGTTGGACGTCGCCGTGGAGGAGGGAAGCAGCCGTGGCCGTCTGGACATGGCGGTCCGCTTCAACGGTCAGGTCTACCTGTTCGAGTTCAAGGTGGTGGAACTGGCGCCCGAGGGCGCGGCGATGGCGCAGTTGAAGGCGAAGGGCTACGCGGACAAGTACCGCGGCCTCGGCCAGCCGATCCATCTGATCGCGGTGGAGTTCAGCCGGGAGGCGCGGAACGTCGCCGCGTTCGAGGTGGAGCGGGTCTGATCGGCGGGTTCCGGGCGTTCTTCGGCCGCCGGTTACCCGGACCTGCCGCCGCGTTCGGCTTCGGCATGCGCGGCCGTTGTTGCACACGGTCTGAGACTACTGCTCGGCGGGATGCGGGGCCGCGTCCGGCCATCGGTCGGACTACCTGAGGAACCGGCGTTCCCCCAATTCAACGAGCTCGCCCAATAAGGCGCTCGTAACGAGTGGTCGCGTCGATTCTTCAGTCGCTGCGGTGACCGCTGATCGCGCACCCCCCGCGGGCCGGTTGCCGGCGGCCGGGACGGGTGAGACAATGGGCGCCATGGCTGACGGGCGCGGGGCCGAGCTGCGAACCGCCTTGACCCGGGTGCGGCGGCGCTGGCTGGCCGCCCGGTGGCTGCTCGCCCTGTCCCGCGTCGCGGGGTTCGCCTGCGTCGGCCTGCTGCTGGTCATCGCCGCAGACGTGCTTCTGGCCCCGCCGGACGCGTCCTTGCTGGCCGTCGCCGGCGCGGCGGCCCTCGCGACCCTCGCTTTCGGGGCGCGCGTGCTGTGGCCGCTGCGCCGGCCGCCCTCCGACGCTCGGGTGGCCCGGTTCGTCGAGGAACGGTGTCCCGAGCTCGAAGATCGGGTGGCTAGCGCGGCGGCGTTGGCGGCGTCGGGGCCGGCCACCGGCTTTCGCGAGCTGCTGCTCGCGGACGCCGCCGAACGTCTCCGCGGGATCGATCCGGCCCGGGTGGTCACGCCGGCCCGGGTGCGCCGCGCCGCCGCGCGGGGGGGCCTTGCCCTGGCCGTACTCGCCGCGGTGGCGGTCTTCGGGGCCGCCCCGCTGAGCCGGATCGTGGCGACGGCTTGGCTGCATGCCCTGCCGTCCGGGGCGGAACTCGCGGTGGACCCCGGCGATTTCGTTCTCGTGGCCGGCCAGCCTCTCCGCGTCCGCGCCCGATTCCGCGGCGGGAACGGCGTCAGGGGCCGGACCCCGCCCATCCTGTCGGTTCTCGACGGCATGACGCCGCGGCAGATTCGAATGCGGCCGGCCGGCGGCGGCTGGGTCGCGGAGTTTCCGTCGGTCGCCCGCAGTTTCCGGTACCGCGTCGCCGCCGCCGCGTTCACCAGCCGGGACTATCTCGTCGAGGCGCTGTCGCCGCCGCGGGTGACGCGGATCGACGTCGAGTACACCTATCCCGCCTTCACCGGCCGCGCCCCGCGGGTCGAGGAGGACGGCGGCGACCTGTTCGCCCCCGCCGGCACCGCCGCGAGACTGGTCGTGCGCACCGACAAGCCGGTTGCGCAAGGGGCGCTGGTGCTGTCGGACGGCCGGCGGGTGGCGCTGGACGATGCCGGCGACGGCCGCCGCACCGCGACGCTGGTGGTCGAGGGGAACGGCCGGTACGCGGTGCGGGTCGTCGACGCCCACGGGTTGTCGAACCGGGACGCGGGCGACTACGTCATTCGCGCCACGGCCGACCGCCCCCCGGCGGTGCGGGTGGTGCGCCCCGGCGGCGACCGCGAGATCACCCCGCTCGAAGAGGTCACCATCGAGGTGCAGGCCGACGACGACCACGCCGTCGACCGCCTGGATCTGGTCTACACCGTCGCCGGCCGGGCGGATCGGGCCCTGCCGTTCGACGTCCCCGAGCGGGCCGCGGCGGTCACCGGGGTCCGCACCCTGTTCGTCGAGGATCTGGCGGTCGAGCCCGGCGACGTGATCACCTACTTCGCCCGGGCGCGTGACGCGGGTCGCGCGGGTGCGTCGGCCGAGGCGCGATCCGACCTGTACTTCCTGGAGATTCGGCCCTTCGACAACGCGTTCGAGGAAGCGTTGAGCCAGGGCGGCCTGGGGCCGCAGGCGGCCGAGATCGGCAGGCTGGCGGCGCTGCAGAAGCAGATCGTCGTGGCCACGTGGCGGCTCGATCAGCGGCAGGATGACCGGCGCGCGGAGGATGTCCGGGCGGTGGCGCAAGCGCAGGGCGACCTGCGCGACACGGCGGCGGGAGCGGCGGGGCGGATCATGCCGGAACGGCGGCGGCCCGGCGCCGCCGGCGACGTCGGTCCCGAGGCTCAGCGCCGGGCGATGGCCGCGGCGGTGGAGGCGATGACGGCGGCCGAGGCGGCGCTGACCGCGCTGGACACGGCGTCGGCGATGCCCCACGAGACCGAGGCGCTGAACCGGTTGCTGACCGCCCAGGCGGCGGTCCGGCGCCGGCAGGTCTCGATGCAGCCGGGCCGGGGGGCGGGGGGGCAGCAGGCGCAACTGGATCTCTCGGCCCTCTTCGACCGCGAATTGCGGCGCGAGCAGGAGACCAGCTACGAAACCGGCGGGCAGCCCGGCGCGCCGCGGACGGGTGACGACGACGAGACGCTCGACCGCCTGCGGGAGCTCGCCCGGCGCCAGGAGCGGATCAACCGGGATCTCCGCCAATCCCCGGAGACCGGCGCGGCCGAGGAACGGCGGCGGGTGCTGGAACGGTTGCGGCGCGAGCAGCAGGCGCTGCGGGCCGAGCTCGAGGCCCTGGCCGAGCGGCTCGGCCCGTCGTCCGGCTCTGATGGGCGGTCCGGCTCTGAGGGGCGGTCCGGCTCGGAAGGGCAGCCGGGCTCGGCCGGCCGGTCCGGCTCGGGAGGGCGGTCCGGCTCGGGACGGACCGCGGGCGGGGAGCTGCGCCGGGCGGTCGAGCAGATGCAGCGCGCCACCGGCGGCCTGCGCCGCGGGGACGGGGCCGCGGCGCGCGAGCACGGGGACGGGGCCGCGGACGCCCTGCGGCGGCTTGCGGACCGCCTGCGGTCCGTCGGCGCCGCGGGGCGGGCCGGAGCCTTGGGCGACCTGCAGCTCGAAGCGCAGCAGATCGCGCAGGCCCAGCGCCGGCTGGCCGAGGATGTGGCGCGTGCCGCGGACGGGGACCTCGGCCCCGGGTACCGCGAGCGGATGGCCGGCGAGAAGGACGATCTGGCCGACCGTACCGAGGCGCTCGAGCAGGGCCTGTCCGCGCTGGGCGGGGGGGGCGATGCCGCGGCGGGGACGCCGGCCTCGGCCCCGTCGGCGGTCGATCCGTCTATCGCGGAAGCGCAGGCGACGCTGATCAGGGAACAGGTGGCGGATCGCCTGCGGGCCGGCGCCGCTCGCCTCCGGTCCGGCGTCGGCGCGGGTCCGTCCGGCGCGGCCCCGTCGCCGGGGGCCGGGCGGGCGGAAGAGGCGGCGTTGGCCGATGTGCTGGGGACCGTGGCCGGACTGCTGCGGCAGGCGATGATGCAGGACGAGGCGCAACGCCGGCTGGCGGCCGAGCTCGAGACCGCCCGGCGGTTGCGCCGGCGACTTCAGGGATCGGCGGCGGAAGAGGACGCGCCGGGCCCGGCGCGCGTCGGCGCGCCCTCCGGCGACGGCCCGGCCGGGGAGCCGACCGCCCCGGGGGCCCGGTCCGGGAACGCCGCCCGCGCGGCGCGCGCCGGCTCGGGAGAACGTGCGGCGGGCGGCTCGGGACAGGGTGGAGGCTCCGCGCGCGGCGCCGATCGGTCGGAACGGCCGGGCGGTGACGCCGGCGGCGGGGACCCGGGAGGCTCGGGACGGGAAGCGGCCGGCGAGCTGGCGCGGCATCCCGGGTTGCTGCGGGCGTTGCGAGACATCGACCCCGGGTTGGCGGCCAGCCTCGAAGGCTGGGCGCGGCAGTGGCGGAGCCGGTCGGCGCCCGGCGCCGACCGGGCCCGGCTGGACTTCGCCCATTGGACCTCGCTGCGCCGCGAGCTGGTCACCGCCCTGCAGCGGTTCGAGAGGGACCGCTCGCGGGAACTCGCGGACCTGGCGCTTCGGGATCGATACGCGGTCGGAGCCGACGACGCGGTGCCCGAGCGCTACCGGCGTCTCGTGGAGCAGTACTATCGGTCGCTCGCAGACGCTCCGCGGGCGGTTCGGTGATGCGCTTCGCTGCGCCGTGGCCGTGGTGGGTGGCGCTGGGGCTGGCGGCGGCGTTCGCCGCGGTCGCCGCCTGGGGCTATCTGCAGCCGTTCGCGCGGCTGTCCCGGCCGCGCCGGCGGCTCCTGATCGGGCTCCGGCTCGCCGTGTTCCTGCTGATCCTCCTTCTGCTCGCCCGGCCGGTGCGGGTGGAGCCGGCGACCGCCGACCGCCCGGCGCTTCCCATCCTCCTCGATCTGTCGCGCAGCATGGGCATCGCCGACGCGGCCGGCGCGCGCCGCCTCGACGCGGCGGTGGCGGCGATTCGGGACGACCTGATTCCCGCTCTCGGCGGCGACGTGCAGGTCGATCTGTGGGGGGTCGGCGAGCGGCTCGATCCCCTGGATCTCGCCGCGGCGCGCCCGGAGGCCCGCTGGAGCGACCTGACGGGCGCCCTCGGCCAGGTCTCGAAGCACTACGCGGACCGGGCGGTGGCCGGCGTCGTGCTGGTGTCCGACGGCGCCGACACCGGGTCCGGCCCCCCCGCCGCGCCCGCGGGACCGCCCGTCTACACGGTGGGCGTCGGCGCTGCCGAGATCGCCCGCGACCGTGAAGTGATCGACCTCGCGGCGGGCCGTCCGGTCGCCGCCGGGTCGGCCGTCGACCTCGCGTTCTCGACCGTCGGCCACGGGTTCGACGGCGAGCCGTTCGAGGTCCGCGTGCTGGAGGACGGCCGCGCGATCCGGGTGGTGACGGTGGCTCCCCCCGGCGACGGCGCGGTCACCCGGACGGTCGTGCCGGTGTCGCCCAAGCCCGAGAGCGCAACTCTGTACACGGTCGAGATCCCCGTCGCCGACGGCGAGCTGGTGGCGGACAACAACGTCCGCCGCGTGCTCGTGCCGCCCCCGGGCCGGCCCCGGCGCGTGCTGCTCGTCGAGGGTGCGCCCGGATACGAGCACAGCTTCCTGAAGCGGGTCCTGCGCAGCGACCCCGGCGTCGTCGTCGATGCGGTGATCGACAAGGGCCGGAACGACTTGGGCGAGCGCACCTTCTACATACAGGGCGCGCCCGGCCGCGCGCCGGCGCTGGCCGGCGGCTATCCGGCGACGCGCGAGGCCCTGTTCCGGTACGACGCCCTCATTCTGGGGAACGTCGAGCCCGATCGGCTGCGCCCGCCGCAGATCGAGAGCACGGCGGCGTTCGTGTCCGAGCGGGGCGGGGGTCTGCTGGTCATGGGCGCCCGTTCGTTCGAGGGTCGCGGCTTCCAGGCGACGCCCCTGGAAGCGCTGCTGCCGCTGGAATTGCGGGAAGAGGGCCGGTCCGGCGTCCTCGGGCCGGGCGCCGCCGCCGGCCCGCCCCGCATCGCCCTGACCCCCGACGGCGAGCGGCACCCGGTGATGCGGCTGGGAGCGGGCGTCGAGGAGACGGCCGCGGGTTGGGCGGCGATGCCGGCGCTGGGACGTATCGTGCCGATGGGACCGCCACGCCCCGGCGCGGCGGTGCTGGCCGTGGCGGCCGGCGAACCGGGGTCGGCGCCGGTCGTCGCGGTGCAGCGCTTCGGGCGCGGCCGCACCATGGTGTTCGCGGGCGAGGCGTCCTGGCGCTGGCGGATGCTGGCCCCCTCGACCGACCGGACCTACGAGCGGTTCTGGCGTCAGACGGTGCGCTGGCTGGGCGGCGGCGCGCCCGAGCGGGTTACGCTGCGGGCCGGCGGCGGGCGGTCGGAGGGCGAGGCCCTGCGCATCGAGATCGCGGCGGTCGACGAACGGTTCGCGCCGCTGGCCGACGCCCGCGTACGGGTTCGCGTGCGAGACCCGAACGGCGACGAGCACGAGCATGCCGCGTTGCCGCGGCCGGGCGGGCCGGGCCGCTACGCGGTGGAGATTCCGCCGGGAGGCCGGGGTGTGCACCGGGTGACGGCGGTGGTCGAGCACGGCGGCGGCGTCCTCGAACCGGCGGGTGCGGCGGTGCTGGTGGGGGGGGCGGACCCCGAGCTGAGCGAGCCCCGGCGAGACGACCGTCTGCTGCGGGGGCTCGCGCAGGCGACCGGCGGTCGCTCCTTCGATCTCGGCGGCGCCGCCCGGCTCGCGGGCGCGGTGCGCGCCGGCCTCGGCCCGCCCCCCGCCCCGGTCCTGCGCGATGCCTGGGACAGCGTCTGGGGATTCCTGGCGCTTGCGGGTCTTCTCTGCGCCGAATGGGGATTGCGGCGCCGGTGGGGGCTGCGATGAACCGGACGCGGCGGGATTCCTGGCGCTTGCGGGTCTTCTCTGCGCCGAGTGGGGATTGCGGCGCCGGTGGGGGCTGCGATGAACCGGACGCGGCGGGGGTTCCTGGCGCTTGCGGGTCTTCTCTGCGCCGAGTGGGGATTGCGGCGCCGGTGGGGGCTGCGATGAACCGGGCCGGTGGGATTCCTGGCGCTTGCGGGTCTTCTCTGCGCCGAGTGGGGATTGCGGCGCCGGTGGGGGCTGCGATGAACCGGGCCCGGCGATACGGCGCGGCGGTCCTGCTGGGGGCGGTCCTCGCGGGCGGGACGGCGCCGGCGTCCCTGTCGGCCCAGGAACAGTACGCTCTGGTGGTCAGCGGCGCGTCGGGAGGCGCGGCGTTTCGCGAGAGGCACGCGCAGTGGCGTGACACCCTGGTCACCGCCCTGCGCGGTCTGCCGGGGTTCGACGACACCCATTTGATCGTGCTGGCGGAGACGCCCGGTCCCGGGGTGGGGCGGGCGTCGCGCGCCGGCGTCCGGCAGGCGGTGGATCGGTTGGCGGGCCTCATGGGGGACGACGCGGTCCTGCATGTCGTCCTCATCGGCCACGGCTCGTTCGACGGCGTGGACGCCAAGTTCAACTTGGCCGGTCCGGACCTCGAGGCGGGGGAGTGGGACCGGTGGCTGGGCAGGTTGCCGGGGCGGCTCGTCTTCGTCAACACCACCAGCGCCAGCTTTCCGTTCCTCCAGCGGCTGTCGGCGGCGGGCCGCACCGTCGTCACCGCGACCGAGTCCGCGGCGCAGCGCTACGACACGGTCTTCCCCCAGTTCTTCATCGACTCGCTGACCGATGCCGCCGCCGACGAAGACCGGGACGGCCGCGTCTCGGTGCTCGAGGCCTTCGAGTTCGCCAGTTTCGGGGTGCGGCAGTGGTATCGCCGACGGGGACGGCTGGCGACCGAGCGCGCGCTGATCGACGACAACGGCGACGGGCGCGGCCGGGAGGCGGGCGAGCCGGGTCCGGACGGTTCCGTTGCGGCCCGGCTTTACGCCGGGGCCGGTCCGGGGCGGCCCCCGGCCGCGGTGACCGACCCGGCGGTGGCGTCCCTGCTGGCGCGGCGGGCTGCGCTCGAGGAGGCGGTTCACGCGCTGAAGGCGGCCCGGCCCCGCATGCCGCGCGAGGCGTACCTCGACGACCTCGAACGAACGCTGATCGATCTGGCCCGGGTGTCGCGGCAGATCCGGCAATCGTCGCCTGCGGCTCCGGTTGACCCCAACCCGCCCGCCGGGAGTCCGCGCCGTGCCACGGCGCAGATTCCTGGCTAGCGCATTGCCATGACTAAAAATGGAGTAGCCGGGGAAACTCACCTCGAACCGAAAATAGTCCCATGCAGAAGCAATACATCGTTCGACTCGGGTCCGTCTATTTGAAGATTATGGCGTGATGAACCCGGCGGCAGTGAGCCTCCCGCGCTTGGCGTTGGGGACCGCCCTGCGCTATTCGATGCCTTGGGTCTGCACCTCTGGTGCACGGGGTGGTCGACGACCCGCCGCGGGAAACGAGAGGTGGCCACCTATTTCCGGGGCGGCGCAATAGCGTCGAGCCGACAGGATTCCTGATTGCCATGCGCTGCGCAACCTGCGGCACCGAGATAGCCGACAAGGCGTTGATCTGCTTCCGATGCGGTGCTGCGACCACCCGGCGGCGCCGGGAGCCGGCGCGGGTCGGCCGACGCCGGCGGTGGCCCTGGGTCTTGCTGGCCGCAGCCGCTCTCCTGGGGCTGATCGGCTGGATGCGGTTCGGCGTAGGGTGGGTGGAGCGGTTCCGCGGGCCGGCCCCGCCGTCCTCCGAGCGGATGCGGCCTGATGACGCCCGGAATCGGGCCGCGGTCTCCGGATTCGAGGGGTTCCATGGCCTCACCCAGACTCGACGTCAATGACCAGCGCGGCCGACGGGTCGTTCCCGTGGACCGGGACCCGTTCACCATCGGGCGGCGTATCGAGAGCGACCTGCACCTGACGAACGGCGACGTGTCGCGCGTCCACGCCGAGATCACCGCCGCCGTCGACGGTTTCCGCCTTTGCGATCGGGGGTCGCGCCACGGCACCTTCGTCAACGGCGAGGCGGTCACCGAGCATCGGCTCGCCCATGGCGACCGGGTCCGGCTCGGCCGTCGGGACGGGGCGGAGTTCGTCTTTCTGTCCGATGACGGCGCGTCGGTCGACGGATCCCCGGAGCGCGCCGCCGTCGGCGAGATGCGCCAGGTGGCGGTGCTGCTGGAGGGGCTGAAGGCGCTGAGCTCCGGCAAGGTGCTGGACGACGTGCTGGCGATGGTGGTCGACTCCGCGATCGCCGTCAGCCGGGCCGAACGCGGCTTCATCATGCTGGCGGGCGACGACGGCGGGCTCGAGTTCAAGCTGGGCCGCTCGCGGGACCGGGCCACCCTGCCGGGGGACACCTTCCAGACCAGCCGGAAGATTCCGGAGGAGGTCTTTCGCGCGGGCCGGCCGCGCATCGAGACCGACCTGCTCGACGGCGGGCTGGCCGACCGGCACATGGGCACGATAGCGCTGGGGATACGGAACGTCCTGTGCGTGCCGCTGCGCTTGGTGCGGTACGTCGAGTCGCAGGACACGGTCACCGAGGATCGGCGCATCGGCGTGCTCTATCTCGACAGCCGCACGAAGGGCCCCTTGCTGGCGCCCGAGACCGGCGCCACGCTCGATGCGCTCGCGGCCGAGGCGGCGGTGGCCATCGACAACGCGCGGCTCTATCGGGCCGCGGTGGAGAAGGCGCGGCTCGACCAGGAGATGGCCACGGCGGCCGAGATACAGCAGGCCCTGCTGCCGACCCGCAGCCGAAACGGTCCGTACTTCGATGCCGCGGCGGAAATGCTGCCGTGCCTGGCGATCGGCGGCGACTTCTTCGAGTACATCGATCTGCCGGACGGCCGATTCGGGTTCGCGCTCGGCGACGTCTCGGGCAAGGGGCCGCCGGCGGCCCTGCTCGGGGCCCTGACGCAGGGCAGTCTCGCCGCCCAGACGACCGTCGCCTCGGGGCCCGCGGACGCCCTGATCCGGCTCAACGCCGCCCTCGTCCGGCGGGCCATCGAGGGCCGGTTCGTCACGTTGTTCTATGCCCAGCTCGACCCCGACGGCACGCTGACCTTCTGCAACGGCGGGCACAATCCGCCGTTCCTGGTCGGCGGGGGCGGCGACGTGCGCCGGCTGGAGACCGGCGGCATGCCGATGGGACTGTTCGACGGCCTGCCGTTCACCGAAGAGTCGGTCACGATGGCGCCGGGCGACTTCCTCGTCCTGTTCTCCGACGGGGTGTCCGAGGCCCTTGATCTGAACGGCGCCGAGTTCGAGGACGAGCGCATCCTCGAGAGCATCGCCGGCGCCCCCGCCCGGGAGGCGCCGGTCCAACTGGAGCATCTGCTGTCGAACGTGAAGAAGTTCACGGCCGGGGCACCGCAGAACGACGACGTGACGGTGGTGGTGGTCGCGTATCGGGGGCCCGCGCCGGCTTCGGCCGCGGCGGCCGGGAAGCGCTGATTGGGGCTGGGCGCAGTGTCCCGTCTTCTTGGTGGTCTTGGCGTCGTGGAGACGGCGAACTTCACGAACAAGACGCGTTACATGGGCGCCAGCGGGAACATGACGCCGAACTACCTTGACGTCTGCGCGGCGCTCCGACGTCAGATACGAAGCGCTACTACAAGCGATCCCCGTACTCTTTGACGGCAACCGCCAAGGCCGCATCAAGCCAACGGCTGAACGAGTCCGTAATATCGGTGTGCACCGTCCGATAAGTCAAAACGAACGGCTCCAGAGAGCAGACGAAGAAGTCGTGAGAAACGCTGTCCCGATCGTCCGATTGTTCGAAAGACTCGAGCCGGGCGAATGCGGTGGCCTCCATGATTCCGGACAGTTCGCGGCCTACATGGTGAAACGACGTGACGAAAATCAGTCGTTCCCGGCCGGCGCGGAACGATGCTTTGACAAAGTAGTGATTCTCGTCAAAATTCGCGAACGTCTTGGCCGCGATGGCCGACTGCACCACTTCGAACTTGTACCAATGCGCGTTGGCTCTGTCGGGACCGCCGTCCGTAATGTGGATGTCCGGCTGCGCGATGATGTTGGACACCGGTTCTTTCAAGCGATTGAGCGCCTCCTCGATATACCCGCGCGTGCGTTGCCGCAGAGTCATGGCCAGATCGTCGACCTTGCGGAATTGCTCGTCCTTCTGTTTCTTTCGCCGTCCAATTTTGTCTGCGAGAGTGTCGATTACGGTCGCCGTGAGCGTCTTCTCGTGCGATATCTCGGCGTCGGCGTCGACGCTGAGCGCTTGGAGAATCGCCGTCCGCTCAAGGCTGGCGAACAGCGTCGTCAGAGGCTCCAGATTACCGAGGTCCGCGCTCTCCAGAGCGCCGATGTAATCACTCCGCAGATCTCTGTCGATGACGAGCGGAAGGAGATCGGCGCGGAGAAGCACGAGCGTCGTCAGCGTCCTGGCAACCCGGCCGTTGCCATCCTGGTACGGATGTATCTGCGTGAATCGGTGATGAAACCAAGTGGCGAGGATCACGGGATCCGCGCCGCTCGACTGCGACAACCAGTCAAGCAAATTATCCATCTCCGATTCAACCTGGACGGGAGGGCAATATTCATGAATCGCTCCATCAGGACGTCTCGGATTGTTCGCTTGCTCCTTGAACCGCCCCTTTAGCAACGGTATCTCATGCCGGTTGCCCAGCGGATCGACCGCCATGGTCGTGTTCTGGTGTCTGGTCAGTATCGCGTGCAAGTTGTGGATGAGATCCCTTGTCAAGTCCCGGTTTCCCGCTACCGCATCCATTACCAGTCCGTGGCAGAAGTTGTGCTGCATCCGGCCGGGACCGTATTCGGCCCAAGAGCGTGTCGTACAGCGGTCGAAATCGCCGAAATCTGGCCGATCCGAGCCGTTTCCGCGCCAGCGCCGGCCAGTTCTGGCGCGCCGCGGAGTTTTGCCACGGGCTGTTACGCATTGTATTGCGGCTTCCTGATCCTTGAGGATGTCAATGAGCCTCGATGGTTCAATATCAGTACTCGATCGCGAGACGAGATCCTCCACGAAGCCCTTGGCGACCAAGGCTTCCGTCGTTCCCCGGTCCAGGTCGTAAAGACGCTCCAGTATGCCCGTCTCCACGCTGAGGCGACGAACCAACCGTTCCGTGAAACGCTGCAAGCTTGCTCCACTCGACTCCTGCAACCGGGCTCGGGATTGCCGCCACGTCTCGTACAGCGGCTGAATCGAGGCCAAGTCGATTGCGCGCTCCGTATCTGAGAGCTCTTGGATTGGACTCCAGCGATAATCCGGCACTTTACTCCTCGATTCCCGCACCGGAACGTGGCGCCGCGCGCACCGTCCCGCAGCGGATTGCAGGACAACGCACCGCCGGCGCCGCTACTGCCCGTTCAGGCGCGCGCCAGCGAGAATGCCGGTCATCGCGTGATTCCCCTCGTGGGGCACCGCCTCGTATCCCGTTCTCGCGGTTGTCCAGACGGTTGAGCGGCGCTTCGATGGTTCAGGACTCGCTGAGCACCGTGGGATTCTGGATGGTGGCGCGGCGGAGGACGGTGTCCGGACCGGTCATCGTTGGAATCCCCGTCAGCGGCCGGTCATCGCGACGTAGTCGCGCCGCGGCTCGCCGACGTAGATCTGCCGGGGCCGGGCGATCTTCCGGCTCTTGTCCGACAGCAGCTCCTCCCACTGGGCGATCCAGCCTGCGGTGCGGCCGATGGCGAACAGCACCGGGAACATCGCGGGGGTGAACCCCATGGCCTGGTAGATCAGTCCCGAGTAGAAGTCGACGTTCGGGTAGAGCTTGCGCTCGATGAAGTACTCGTCCTCGAGCGCGATCCGTTCGAGCTCGAGGGCGACGTCGAGCAGGGGATTGCGGCCGGTCACCTCGAAGACCTGGTTCGCGGTGGCCTTGATGACCTTGGCGCGGGGGTCGTACGACTTGTACACCCGGTGACCGAACCCCATCAGGCGTTCCGCGCCGTTCTTGACGCTCTCGACGAAGCCGGGCACGTTGTCGACGGCGCCGATCTTCGTCAACATGCGCAGGACGGCTTCGTTGGCCCCGCCGTGGAGGGGTCCGTAGAGCGCGGCGGCGGCGCCGGCCATCGCGGCGTACGGATCGGCGTTCGAACTGCCGATGTTGCGCATCGCGCTTGTGCTGCAGTTCTGCTCGTGGTCGGCGTGCAGGATGAACAGCACGTCCAGGGCCCGCTCGAGCACCGGGTCGGGCCGGTAGACGGGCTCGGTGCGCTTGAAGAGCTGGCACAGGAAGTTGCCGGTGTAGCTGAGCTCGCTGTCCGGATAGACGTACGGTTTGCCGATGCTGTGCCGGTAGGCGTAGGCGGCGATGCTCGGGGCCTTCGCGATCAGCCGAATCGTCTGCAGGCGCCGCGACGCGGGGTCGTCGATGGCCTTGGCGAGGGGATAGAACGTCGAGAGGGCGCCGACGGTGCTCAGGAAGATGCCCATGGGGTGGGCGTCGTATCGGAAGCCCTCCACGAACTTCTTGATGTTCTCGTGCAGCATCGCATGCTGCGACAACTCCTCCTGCCAGTCGGCCAACGGGCGTTCGTTGGGCAGCTCGCCGTGCACGAGGAGGTAGGCGGTCTCGACGAACGTGCTCTGTTCCGCGAGCTGCTCGATCGGATAGCCGCGATACCGCAGGATGCCCTTCTCGCCGTCGATGAACGTGACCGCGCTCCGGCAGGAGGCGGTGTTCAGGAACGCCGGGTCGTAGGACATCATACCGAAGTCGTCCGGATCGACCCTGATCTGCCGGAGATCCATGGCGCGAATGGTGTCGTCGACCACCGGAATCTCGTACTGCTTCCCGGTGCGGTTGTCGGTAATCGTCAGCGTATCAGCCATGTCTGTTCGCGGTTGTTTCTTGGGAATCGGATTGTGCCTGGCCGCGCGGGGCAAAGGCCCCGCTGCGTTCGACCGGCGGTGCATCCCGCCTGACTGCGTTGCGCGTCGCTCCGGGGGCGCGTCTGCCCAAACCGTCGTGCTCGGGACGCCGACCACCCCGACGCCGCGAAACGTCGGGACCTGTTTCGCAGCAGATGCCCCCCTCGCCGCGCCTTGTCGCCCGGGCGCCCTGCGGCCCGCCGGCGCCCCCGCCCGTCTCGGTGCGGCGCGAGGTTCGGCCACGGGTCATCGGGCGGGCGGGCCGGCTCCGGCCGCGCGGGGATGACGCCGCCGTCAGGGCTGTCGGTCCGAGTCGTCCCCGCCCGCCGCGGCTGCATCTTCTCCGGGGACGCGATACCCGCCGTCCACCCAGTTCCGAAGATCCAGCAGCTTGCAGCGCTCGCTGCAGAATGGCGCCCATTTCGGGGCCACGGCCCGTTTCCGGCAATAAACGCAGATCGTCTGCCCCATTCCGCTCGTCCCGGCGCCGGCGTGCCACGGCCCCGCAAGCCCGCACAATTCTAGTGCCGGAGTCCCGGCCTGCGCCACCTAAATCCTGGCCGCCCGCGGCGGACGGCGGCCCGGCGCAACTTCTGCCGCGGGCGGTCAGGCCGCGCTCCGCAGGATCGCCCCGACAACCCCGCCCGCCAGCACCAGCCAGGTGGAGTTGAGGCGGGTGGTGAACAACAGGAGGGCCGCGGCCGCCGCGAGCGCCGCGGCGGGCGGGTCCACGATCGTCGAGCGGAAGAGATTCCAGGTGACCGCGGCCATCAGCCCGAGCGAGGCGACGACGACGCCGTCGAGGACGGCGCTGGTGACGGCCGAGGCCCGCAGGCGGGGGATCAGCGGCTGTGAGCAGGCCACGAAGAGGAACCCCGGCGCGAAGATGCCGAAGGTGGCGAGCAGCGCCCCGCTCCACCCGTGCAGCACGTAGCCGATGAACGTGGCGGTCGTGAAGACCGGGCCCGGGGTCACCTGGCCGATGGTGACGGCGTCGATCAACTGGGCGTCGCTCAGCCAGCTCCAGCGGTCGACGAGGTCCGCCCGGAGGAAGGCCAGCAGCACGTAGCCGCTGCCGAACAGGACCGACCCGACCTTCAGGAAAAAGAAGGTCAGGCGGGTGAGGGTGATCGGCGCCGCGACACCGGAGCCCGCCGCCAGGGCGACCGTCGCCGGCAGGCACGCCGCGGCGAGGGCGGCGATGCCGGGGCGGCCCAGCCGGGCCCCGGCCATCACCAGGCCGCCGATCGCGAGCAGCCCGAGCTCGTTCCAACCCCGCAGCGCCAAGCCCCCCGCGGCGAGACCGATCAGCAGGGTCAGCGGCCCTTTGATGGCGGCGGTCCCGAGTTTCCACAGGGCTTGGGCGACGATCGCGATGATGACGGGACCGACGCCGTACATCACCCACCCGAGCTGCGGGGTGTCGCCGAAGCGGACGTAGGTCCAGGCCAGGCCGCCGACGATGAGGGTGGCGGGCAGGATGAAACAGGCGCCGGCGACGAGCAGCCCCGGACCGCCGCCGCGTCGATACCCGAGATGAATCGCCATCTCGGTCGAGTTGGGACCGGGAATCAGGTGGGTCGCGGCGAGCAGATCGAGGAAGTCGGCGTCGGTCAGCCAGCGGCGCCGCTCGACGACCTCGTCCCGCATCATCGCGATGTGCGCGGCCGGGCCGCCGAAGGCGGTCACCCCCAGGCGCAGGAACAGACCGGCCAGCTCACGCAGGGCGCCGTGCGTCGTCACGCCGGAATTCCGTCCATCCTCTGCTCCCGGACCGTCAGGGTCCGGTCGACCGGGATTCGACGATGCGGGCGTTCACGATGCCGAGCTCGACCCGCCGGTTCCGGGCATGCGCCTCGTCGCTGTCCCCGGTGTCGAGGGGGTAGGCCTTGCCCAGGCCCACCACCGTGAACCGTTCGCCGGCGAGTCCGGCCTCGATCAGGTAGTCGGCGACGGCCCGGGCCCGCCGCTCCGAGAGCCGCTGGTTGTACTCGTCGCTGCCGCGGGCGTCCGTATGGCCGGTGACGGTGATGGCGAAGTCCTCCGACGTGAACAGGATGCCGGCGATGCGGGAGAGTATCTCCCGGCTCTCCTGCCGCAGGTCCGTCCGGTCGAAATCGAACTTCAGAGAGCCTTCGTCCAGGCTCATCACCAGCCCGAGGGCGGTGCGGCGGGTCTCGGCGACCCGGCCCAGCGCCGCGCTCAGACGGTTCATCTCCGCTTCGGCGGCCTGGCGGGTCGCCTCGGCCTCTTCCTGCGCCCGGCGGGCCTCCGCCTGCGCCGCGAGCGACGTGGCCTGGGCGTCGGCCGCCCGCTCGAGAGCCGTGGTGGCCCGCTGGTCGGCGTCCGCGGCCACTCTCTGCGCCGTCTCGGCCTCCGCTTCGGCCTCCTCCCGCGCCGCGGCCGCTTCGCGGGCGGACCGTTCCGCCGCGTCGGCCCGCGCCGTCTGCTCGCGGGCCGACGAGGCCGCGCGCTGCCCGGTGACCTCCAGCGTGGCGATCCGATCGTTCAACTGATTGATGTGATTGATCACCCAACTGCCCAGCAACCCCCCGCCGCCGCCGACCAGACTGCCGACGACGATGATGATCGGCAAACGCTGGCCGGCGCGTGGTCTCCGGCGGGGTGCGGGCGTGCGTGATGCGCGGGTCTTGGACATGGGTCGCCCTCAATGTGCCGACGCCCCCATTGTCGCGCAGCGGGGCGAGAAATCAAGAGGGGCGCACCGACTGCTAGAGCTCCCGCACCTGCCGGTGGCCGAGCAGAAACAGGGCCGCCACCAGCGACAGCAGGCATCCGCTCGCGGCGATGACCGGGGGCGCCGAGAACTGCGCGATGAGCGTCCCGCTCACCAGGCTGCCCAGCGGCATGCCGCCGCGGAACGCCACGAGATAGATGCTGATGACCCGGCCGCGCAGCTCGTCGGGGACGGTGAGCTGCACCAGCGAGTTGGTCAGCGAGGCGATCACCAGCAGCGCCGTGCCGCCGAGGAACAGCAGCACGTAGCTGGCGCCGCCGACCGGCAGAAGGGCGAACGCGGTGACGATGCCGCCGAAGACGATCTGGGTCTGCAGGAGCGTGCGGCCCATGTGCGCGAACCGGCCCAGCCAGGCGACGACCAGCGCTCCCGCCACCGCGCCGGCGCCGAACGTCGTCATCATGCGGCTGAGCAGCAGGACGTCGTCTTCGGCGAAGACGGGCAGGAACGCCCTGATCGGCAGGGCGAGCGACGTCGTCGCGAACGCCAGGACCGTCAACCCGCGAAGGGCGCGGCTGTGCCGCACGTACCGAAGGCCGCTCCCCAGCTCGGTCAGGAGCCGCTGGCGCGTGGCCGGCGCCGGCGGGGGGACCTGCATCAGCCCGAGGACCGCGATCACGACCAGGAACGACAGGCTGTTGAGGCCGAAGCAGGCTGCCATGCCGAGCCCCACCATGACCACGCCGCCGATGGCCGGCCCGACCATCTGGGCCAGGTTGAACTGAATCGAGTTGAGGGCGACCGCGTTGGGCAGATGCTGCCGGGGCACGAGGGACGGCACCAGGGACTGGAAGGCCGGTCCCCCGAAGGCTTGGGCGAGGCCGGACATGAACGACAGCACCAGGATGTGCCGCACCTGGACGACGTCGAAGAACACCAGCGCGGTGAGGGTGAGGGCGCAGGCCATCTGCAGGCCCTGCGAGCCCATCAGCAGATGCCGGCGATCGTAGCGGTCGGCGACGACCCCGCCGATCAGGGTGAACAGCAACAGGGGCAGCTCGGCGAGGAACGTGTCGAGGCCGAGGAAGAACGCGGACCCGGTCAGGCTCAGAATCAGCCACTGCTGGGCGATGCGCTGCACCCAGGTTCCGACGGCCGACGTGAACGCGGCCAGCCACATGTTCCGGAATTTGGCGAAGGTGAATGCCGCGGCCAGCCGGCCGAACAGGGCGGATCCGAGCGGCGGCGCGGCGGCGGGGTCGGGGCGGGATGCGTCGCCGCGGTCTCCGATTACCGGTTCGGCCACGGAATGTAGAGTCCTTCGCCCAGGAAGATGATGCTGGTCCAGAGACCCGTGGCCAGACGGAAAAAGAGAAACGGGCCGAGGGCGGCGACGGGGAGCAGAAGGCTGAGCTGATGTGACATCGGCAAGGCGGTGAAGGCGTTGATGACCAGGTATCCGCCGGCCGGAAGGATGCCGGACAGCCCGAGGTTGATGTAGATGACCCCGAACCACTGTCCGGGCTCGCGTTCGAAGCGCTCACCGCACGAGAGGCAGTGGTCGTAGGTGCGGAACCTCGTCCGAAAGAGCCGCCCGTGCCCGCAGCACGGGCACCGCAGCTTCGCGCCGCGGCCGAGGATGTCGAGGATCTCGAAGAACACCTGCGCCCCCGCGCTGATCACGGCATGGTAACACCCTCCGCCCCGGCGCATCAGCCGCCGGAGCCGCCGGGCCGCGGCGCGGCCGCAAGGTCGCGCTGACTAACGCGTGAAACCGGCCGCGGCGACGAGCGGGGCGTTGAGGAACTCGACGAAGGGCGCCAGGGTCTCGAAGCGGCGCAGCAGGGCGCCGCAGAACCGGGGGCTGAGCGCGAGCGCCGGGTCGGGCTCTTCACCGCCCGCCAGATACTGCTTCAGCTTCAGATAGTCCGCCGCCTCGTGGTCGGCGGGGAAGCCTCGGGGAACGCGCTTCAGGCTCTCGCCGTGCACACCCCCCCGGCGCCGCAGCGCCGGCGACTCCACGAGACGCCGAAAGCGGCCGGGGTCGGCCGCGATGTGTTGGCGGATGCGGCGCAACCGGGGTGTCCCGGGGGCGTACAACCCGGCGCCTATCCACAACTGGCCGGGCGCGAAGTGGAAGTACAGGGCGGCGCTCTCGTTCTTCGGCAGGGTCCGGTGCGTGAACGCGGCGGCCACATGGGTCTTGTACGGGGTCTTGTCGGGAGAGAACCGCGTGTCGCGGTAGATGCGGTACATGGACCGGGGCGAGGCGACGAGATCGGGGGCGATGCGTGGAAAGTCCTGCGCGAGCCGCTCGATGATCGCCAGCATCGGCGTGCGGACGTGGGTCTCGTAGTCGGCCTTGTGCGCGTTGAACCAGTCCCGGGTGTTGTTCCCCTTCAGGGCCTTCAGAAACGCGAGGGTCTGCTCCGTGAAACGGGGTGCGGCGACGCTCATCGGCCGGAGTATAGCAGCGGGCCGGCGCCGCGGCCCCTCGTCAGGATGTACGGCTTCTCGTTGGGCAGACCGAAAATGCAGCGACGTCGGCGTCCGGGGAATCCAGGCTGCGAGTCTGCGCCGTAGAACGATGTTGGGCACGATTAGGCCCTGTATATAGTAGTCGTAGACCTTCGACCCCACTATATGTGGGGGCTGATTTCCTGCGGCACAGACTCCTATGTGCGGTCCGTTTTACGTGACATGCGCAGGCATCTTCGGAGTGAATGCGGCCTTTGACAGGGCGGGTCGGCCGGCGCCGCCGCTGATCTCGGTGCGCCGGGTCTCAAGGGGGGCCGCCGGACCCCTCGTCCGACGCGGCCCACTTGACGGTCGGGGCGAGCGACCAGTCGAAGGCGTCGAGCCGGTCCGGCCCGAGACGGTCCACCGCCTGCCGCACGCGCGCCGCCCCGGCGATGAGATCCGCCACGTCGACGCCTTGACAGACCGGCGCGAACGGGCGCAGGTGGTTGGTCCCGCGCGCGATCATCGTGACCACGCCGTGGTGGTTGCCCCGCCGCAGGTGGTACAGGGCGATGCCGACCTGCAGAATGCCCTGGTAGAGGCGGCGAATCGGCCGGGTCTCCGCCCGCCAGAGATCTTCCAGGGTCTCGTGCTGGTCGAAGAACCCGCCGTCGTTGAACTGGTCGATCCCGCGCCGCAACAACGGCGGCGCCGGCTCGTGGCAGGCATCCGTCACCGGCCGGATTATAGAGGCGCTCCGGGAATGATGGTAGGGTAGACCGATCCCGGCCGGATGCCCGCGCCGCGGGAACCGCGGCGGGACCGCACCTTGCGCCGAGACCGCCGGTCGAAGGCGACGGGGCCTTCGCCGCTTGGTGGGCGGGCGTGAAATCAGGCGCGCCGCCGGGAGGCCGCCGGTCGAAGGCGACGGGGCTTTCGCCGCGGGTTCCGGATACGGGTCATGTCGGTGGACGATCTCCAGGCGCCAGCCGCCCCCGCCGTATCGGTGATCATTCCGGTGCTGCACGACGCGGCGCAGCTGGCGGCGCTGTTGCCGCGCCTGCCGGGCCGGCCCCGGTGCGAGGTCATCGTCGCCAACGGCGCCGCCGGCGACGCGGCCGTCGGCGGCGTGCGCCGGACGCGGCCGGACGTGGTCTGGGTCGAGAGCGAACCGGGGCGGGGACGACAGATGAACGCCGGGGCGGCGCGCGCGGCCGGAGCTTGGCTGCTCTTTCTCCACGCCGACGCGCGGCCGGACGCGGGATGGATGGGCGAGATCGAAAGGGCCGACGCGGCCGGCGCGGTCGGGGGCTGCTTCCGGTTGCGGATCGATGCCCGCCGGTGGCAGGCGCGGGTGATCGAGGCGGGGGTTCGCTGGCGGGTGCGGTGGTTCGGGCTCGCCTATGGCGATCAGGCCATCTTCGTCCGGCGCGACCTGTTCCGTCGGCTCGGCGGCTACCGGCCGATACCGGTGATGGAAGACGCCGACCTCGTGGGGCGGATGCGCGCCCGGGGGCGGTTCTGGCGGTCGTCCCTCGGCGTCACGGTGTCGGCGAGACGCTGGGAGCAGGACGGCTGGTGGCGGCGCACGGCCGCCAACCTGCGCATCCTGGGTCTGCATCTGGCCGGCCGTTCGCCGGACCGTCTGGCCGTGCGGTACCCGGCGTGGAGGGACCTGGGCGGGGACGGCCGTTGACAAGCCGGCCGCGCCGGAGCGAACATAGCTTATAAGAGGGCGATCGGTCATCGCCCGACTGGAGCAGCACGATGTTGATCAGGCAGGCACCGGATATCCGCTCGTCGGAGATTACCCCCGAGCGACTGTACCGCAACCGGCGGGAGTTCATCCGCACCGCATCGGGCGCGGTCGCGGGGGCGATTGCCGCCGGGACCGGGTTCGGCCCCGAGGCCGGCCGGCTGCGGGCGCAGAAGCCGATCCCGGACCTGCGGAAGTCTCCGCTGAGCACCGATGAGCCGCCGAACTCGTTCGACGACATCACGACCTACAACAACTTCTACGAGTTCGGACTCGACAAGGGCGACCCGGCGCGCTACTCGCATGAGATGACCATCGACCCCTGGTCGGTCCGGGTCGAAGGGGAGATGAACAAGCCGGCCGCCGACGTGCCCCTCGAGACGTTGCTGCGCCCGCATCCTCTCGAAGAGCGCATCTACCGGTTGCGCTGCGTCGAAGCGTGGTCGATGGTGGTGCCGTGGGTCGGGTTCCCGCTCGGCGACCTCATCAAGCGGTTCGAGCCGACCTCCAGGGCGAGGTACGTCCGGTTCGAGACGCTCTATCGTCCGTCCGAGATGCGCGGCCAGCGCGGCCGCTCGCTCGACTGGCCGTACGTTGAAGGGTTGCGGATGGACGAGGCGATGCACCCCTTGGCGATTCTCGCCGTCGGCGTCTACGGCAAGACCCTGCTGAACCAGCAGGGCGCCCCGTTGCGGCTGGTCGTGCCGTGGAAGTACGGCTTCAAGAGCATCAAGTCCATCGTGAAGATCCAGTTCGTGGAGGACCAGCCGAGGAACTCGTGGAACGTGGCGATTCCGAACGAGTACGGCTTCTACTCGAACGTGAACCCCGAGGTGAATCACCCCCGGTGGAGCCAGGCGAGCGAGCGCCGCATCGGCAGCTTCTTCCGCATGCGGACGCAGATGTTCAATGGCTACCGCGATCAGGTGGCGGGCCTCTACGACGGGATGGACCTGCGCCGGAACTACTAGCAGGAGGGCCGCCGAAGCGCGCGTTCGGGCCGTATGGACATGTCGGTGCGCCGTGTCAAGCCGTGGGTCTTCGCCGCCTGCCTGATCCCGCTGGGGATGCTCCTCTGGCGGGCCTTCACCGGCGATCTGTCCGCCAATCCCATCGAGTTCATCACCCACCGGACGGGTGACTGGACGCTGCGGTTCCTGCTGATCGCGCTGGCCGTGACCCCGCTGCGGCGCGTCTTCGGCTGGCCGTGGGCGGCCGCTTTCCGCCGCATGTTCGGGCTGTTCGCCTTCTTCTACGCCCTGCTGCACTTCAGCACTTACCTCGTGCTCGACTTCTTCTTCGCGTTCGATCTCATCCTGGACGACATCGTCGAGCGGCGCTACGTGACGGCGGGGTTCGCGGGGTTCGTCCTGCTCGTGCCCCTGGCCGTCACCTCGACGAACGCGATGATCCGGCGCCTGGGGGGCGGGCGGTGGCGGCGGCTGCACCGGCTGGCCTACGTCGCGGCCATCGCCGGCGTCGTGCACTACCTGTGGCTGGTCAAGATCGACATCCGGCCGCCGCTCGCGTACGCGGCGGTGCTGGCTCTGCTCCTCGGCGTGCGTCTCTGGTTCCGGTTCCGTCCCCGGCCGGCGGCGGCGGGAGCGGAGAGCAGGGCGGCGCGGCCGCGCATCGCTTCCCGGGAGCCCGTGGTGAACGCCGCGTTGCGCCGGGGCCGGTCGAAGGCGGCGGGGCCTCTCGCGGGCTCCTGACCCCCCTCAGAATATCCGGCGCCCGTGCGGGCGGCGGTCACGCGACCCCTGGTTGCCGACCCCTGGGCCGGGCGCCGCCTCAGAATATCTGCCGCCCCCGCGGGTGCCGGTGTCCGGCCAGGGTGAGCCGCGGCTCGGGCTCGTCGATGCCGGTGAGCTGCGAAGCGACGTAGTTGCCGACGGCGGGACCGTGCTTGAAGCCGTGGCCGGACCCGCCGCCGACGAGCCATACATTGGCGATGTCCGGGTGGCGGTCGATCAGAAAGTCGCCGTTCCAACTGTTCGAGTAGGCGCACACCCGCGCGTCGAGCAGCGGCGCATCGCGCAGGGCGGGCATGCGCCGGGTCAGGATCATGCGGGCGATCTGCTGGCCGCTCTCGGAGCCGGTGCGGTCGTCGCGGGAGTTCGGGTCGAACGGGTGGCCGTGGTGGTCGAGGCCGAGCTTGACCCCCCGGCCCTCGATGTCGGGGAGTCCGTACACCCCCCCCGACGGATCGATCCAGGCCGGCATCGCCGGGGCCGCGAAACGCCGGTCGCCCGCGTCGGGTCCGAAGAAGAACACCTCCTGCCGGGTGGGGTGAATCCGTTCACCGAGCACGTCCGGGAAAATCTCCGGGAGCCAGGGGCCGCAGGCGAAGACGTAGGTGCCGGCCACGATCTGGTCGCCGGTGTTCGTCTGCAGCGCCTGGACGCGCTCGGTGTTCGCGGGCGGGGGCAGCACCTTCGCGATCAGGTAGTCGACGCTCCGCTTGACCGCCTGGCGCACCACGCTCTGCACCGCCCGGCGCGCGAGGATGACCCCGGCCGTCGGCTCGAGCAGGCCGTGCGTGACCGGTCCCAGCGTGAACTGGGGATACCGGCGTTCGATTTCGGCTCGATCGAGCTTCTCGAACGGAATGCGCAGCCGTTCCAGGCTGCCGGCGGTCTCGTCGAGGGCGGTGTCGTTCGGCCGGGCCATCCACAGCACCCCGGTGCGGATGAAGAGATCCTCGCGCCAGTCGCGAAGGAGCTCCTGCCACGCTTGGGCCGAGTATTGGGACCAGCGCGTATAGAAGTCGTGCTTGCCGTAGCCGAAGCGGATGATCCGCGATTCTCCGCTCGAGCTCGACCGGGTGTTGCCCGACCCGAAGGCGTCGACCAGGACCACGGATTGGCCGGTGCCCCGGAGCCGCAGCGCCGTCCAGGCGCCGAACACGCCGGCTCCGATCACCGCGATGTCAACCGAGTGTCGCGTTTTCCAGGCAGTGTTCAAGATTCGAGCATCCTCGATCGGGACTGTCGTGCGCCGGCAGGTCGGTCCGAGCGCGCTTCCGGCCCTTAAAATAGCACTGATGCCGGCTGCTTGTATCGAGATCCATCCCGGCGCGGCGCACCTGCCCGAGGTGCTGGCTCCGGAAGAGCAGCGCGCGCTCGCCGCGCAGTGCCTGGCGATCGGCGCCGGACCGGCCGGTTGGTACGTCCCCCGGGTGCGGGGCGGCGGCCGGATGCGGGTGCGGATGGTCTGTCTGGGCCGGCACTGGAACGCCCGGACCTATCGCTACGAGGCGTCGCGGAGCGATCACGACGGCCGGACCGTCCTCCCCCTGCCCGCCAATCTGGCCGATCTGGCGTCGCGGGTGGCGGCGGCCGCCGGCATGCGGCTCGCGCCCGACGTCTGCATCCTCAACTACTATCAGGCCGACGGCAGGATGGGGCTGCATCAGGACAAGGACGAGCGCCCCGAGACGCTCGACGCGGGCGTGCCCATCGTGTCGCTTTCCCTCGGCGACACCGCGAAGTTCGTCATCGGCGGGTTCACGCGGCAGGCGCCGAAGACCCTGGTGCGGTTGGCGTCGGGGGACGGGTTCGTCTTCGGGGGCCGCAGCCGGCTGCGCTATCACGGGGTGGTGTCGATTCTCCCCGGAACGGGTCCGTCCGGGCACGGTTTCGCGGGGCGGCTCAACCTCACGTTCCGTCAGGGCGCGGCCTGACCGTCCCGCCGCCGCACCGGGAGCGCGCCGCCGGGGTGCGCCAATCAACGCCGTGGATGCCCGTTCAGCGCGCCGATACGCCATCCTGGAGAAAAGTTGCGCGGGTTCCCCGCCGGCCCGCGCTAAGCTGCGGCGATACAGAATTGCAGGCCGGCCCGCCGGGACCGCTTCTCCCGGCCGGGTGCGGCCGGTCGGCGCGGCAGCGTTCGATGCCCGCGCCCGATCTGCAGGAGCCATGATGCACAAACCGATCAAGTACGCCGAGAAGAGTCTGACCCTGGTGGCCGATGCCGGCTTCCGGGTGTTCGATTTCGTGAACCGGTTCAACCAGCGCCCGTCGTTCACGCCGGCCTGGGCCGACAAGCCGCTGCTGAAGTCGCACGAGAAGGTGAAGCCGCCCCTGGGTTGGCCCCGCGAGACCGACTCGCTCTGCCCGAAGTGCGTCCGCGAGGCGCGGCAGGAGATTCTCGACGGCAAGAAGGACTACAAGATCCTGCTGAACGAGAAGGTCGGCGAGATCAAGGCGACCATCATCGAGCGCGACGGCAAGATCATGATGGTGAAGGACTGCCCGATCCATGGCCGCTTCGAGGACGTGATGGCCATCGACACCGAGTTCTTCAAGCACCTCGAAGAGTCGTTCCCGGGCAGCGACATGCCGGCCCACAACGACGAGAAGCTGCACAACCACGGCAGCAGCACCATCAAGTACGGCCGCGGCTCGGTGCTGACCATCGACCTGACCAACCGCTGCAACATGATGTGCGACCCCTGCTTCATGGACGCGAACCAAGTCGGGTTCGTCCACGAGCTCGGGTGGGACGACATCAAGACGCTGCTCGACAACGCCATCTCGATCAAGCCGAAGCGGCAGATGTCGGTGCAGTTCTCCGGCGGCGAGCCGACCATCTCGCCGTATTTCCTCGACGCCGTGCGCTACGCCCGCAAGGTCGGCTACAACAGCGTGCAGGCGGCCACCAACGGCATCGAGTTCGCCAAAAGCGCGGACTTCGCGCAGGCCGCGGCCGACGCCGGCCTGCGCTACGCCTACCTGCAGTTCGACGGCATCGGCAACGCCGCCAACTCGCACCGCCTCGTCGGCAACCTGTTCGACGTCAAGCTGCGCGCCATCGAGAACCTGCACCGGGCCGGGGTCGACATCGTCCCCGTCATCACCATTCTCAACGGCATCAACAACGAGCAGGTCGGCCGGGTCGTGCAGTTCGCGCTGGACAACCCGAAGAAGATCAACTTCCTGTCGTTCCAGCCGGTGTCGTTCACGGGGCGGGACGAGGAGATCACCGACGAGCGGCGGCATGCCCAGCGCTACACCCTGTCGCACCTCGCCCACGACGTGAAGAACCAGACCGGCATCGGCGAGCCGGTCCGCGACTGGTTCCCGATCTCGTTCATGGGCACGTTCACCGATTCGGCCGACCACATCCACGGGCCGCAGGCCGACTGGGGCCAGCTCAACTGCGGGTGCCATCCCAACTGCGGCGTGGGCATGGCGGTGATGATCGACAAGGAGACCCGGGAGTCGGTGCCGGTCACCGCGTTCCTGAAGGCCGAGAGGCTGGCCCGGGACCTCGGCCGGGTGAACGACGGCGGCCGCGGCCGCAGGGCCTCCGTCCTCGGGATGGCCCTGGCCCTGATGCGGAACTACGACCCGTTCCGGGCGCCGACGCACTTCAAGCTCTGGGACCTGCTGCAGAAGTTCGACAAGACGTTCGGCGCGTCCAGGAAGGACTACGGCAAGGTGACCGGCGACCGGACGCGGGCCGACATCACCAAGCGGCGGTCCGACCGCTGGAACTTCCTGTTCATCGCCGGCATGTGGTTCCAGGACCTCTTCAACTACGACTTCCGCCGCACCGAGCGGTGCATCATCCCCTACGCCACCCAGGAGGGGGAGATCTCGTTCTGCGCCTACAACACCGGCGTCGGCTGGCGCAACATCATCGAGAAGATGCACATGACGGCCACCCTCACCAAGTGGTACGACGAGCACGGCCGCCACGAGATCTTCGCCGGCGGCAAGAACGTCGACATGGCGAGCGCCGAGCACCACTTGGTGCTCGATCCCGAGGCGGTGGCGGCCGGCCAGCAGACCGACCTCGACGAGAAGGGCGTCGCCAAGAACGCCCGGCAGGAGAAGATCGAGGCCCGCGAGCGGATGAAGCAGGAAGCCGAGAACAAGCGGATGGCCGATCTCTACCGCCAGCACATCCTGAAGGAGGAGGCGCCCGCGCAGAGCGGCGTCATTCAGATTCAAGGCCTCGGCAACGCCAAGCCGAAGACGGAAGACCGCCAGCCCGTCGGCGTCGGCTAGTGGTCCGTCACGCCATAATCTTCGTATGGACGGACTTGAGTCGAGGGTGCGATTTTCCTGCATGGGGGACTCTCCCGGATTCCAGGTGAGTTCTCCGATGACTCTACGGCGCGGATTCCTGGAGGGTTGGTTGGGCGGCAATCGGAGCCGCAGGCGACGATTTCCGGGCCAGGAGTCTGCGCCGTAGAGTGTCGCGCCGGCGAATTTCCCAACCCGTGGCGTGCTGCGGCGCGCCTCTGAGGCGTGCCGTCTCGGCGCGGCCTGACAGCCCGGATCGAAGGGGTGCGGCGGGAGATCGGGGTCCGGATCGGCAACATCCTGCCCGCGGACCGGAAGTCCTCGTCGTCAGGAACCGGGGCCCGACCACTACCGGTTTCTTCGGGTTGCGGCCGCGATTTCGATGAAGCCTCCGCGTTACGGGTTCCGATCTTCCGCCCGTCCGTCAGACGCGGACCCTCACGTATCGACTTCGGAACGGCCATTCCAGCCGGCCGCATCCACGGCGGTCCGCATGGCCGAAGGCCGCGGCGCGTGCGGACGGGCCGCGGGAAGCGGGCGTGTGCGGCGCCCGGTCTGTAGTAGACTCGCCCGAAAAATCGGGGCGGCGTTTCGTGGAAGAAACTCGCCCGCCCCGCGCCGCTGAGAACCGGGTGTGAGGGAGGACGGCAGACGGTGAGCGTTTTCGAACAGGCCTTCGGAGAGGTCGAACATGCCGCGGCCTCCACGGCCGCGTCGGCTCAGGGGCTCGTTTCGCTGGCGAAGAAGATGCAGAAGGCGGCCCGGGAAGGGAACATCGCGGGCGTGAAGCGGGCGCGGAGCGAGCTCGACGCCGCCCTCGGCGAGTTGCGGCACGCGGTCGCCGGCGCCGTCGATTCATGGTCCCTGCCCGAGGATGAAGAGCAGGGTTATCTCGAGGACGGCTACGCTGCCGAGCTCCGCGCGGCGGCGGAGGAACAGGGGCTGAACGTCTACGAGCGGGACGGGAAGCTGATCTCGTACCCGTCCATCGTGCGCATTCTGCCCGGTGACCGGGCGGTCCGGGTGGACGGGAAGAAGGTGGCCGCCCTTCGGCCGTCCCATCTCGCCGGTCTGCTGCTGAAGAACCAGAAGAAGCCCGGTCGATACCGGTCGGACCGCTTCCTCCAGGCGCTCCACACGGTCTATGTGGAGATCGTGCGCGGGGACGGGCGCGGGGCGGGCGACGGGCCCGTCGTGCCCCTGACCCGGGTCTACAGGCTCCTCACGTCCCTGCCGGGGGCCGGCCGGGAGTACGACAAGACGGACTTCGCGCGGGATCTGTACATCCTGGAAGCCGACGGTCCCCGGCGGACCCGGAAGGGCGCCGCCGTGGCCTTCCCCGCCTCCACCGGCATCCGGCAGTCCGGGTTCTTCTCGTTCGTCGGCCCCGACGGGCAGGAGGCCCGGTACTACGGCATCAGCTTCACCGCGGACGGGTAATGACGAACGCCATCTCCATCGACGACTGGCTGCGCCGTATCGAAGACGAATACCTGTCGACGTTCGTCAGGGACGGCGGTGCGGCCGTGAAGTTCGCCGTGACCCCGGACGACGAGCAGCCGGCGTTGCGCGAGGCGCTGGAGCGCCGCTGCCGGGAGTCGGGCTACGTCTTCGCCGCGCTGGACGCGGCGGCGTTGCGGGCCCACATGCCCCATGACCTCTTCTTCGGGCTGGCGCGGCAGATCGATTGGCGGGGGTTGGCGCGCCGGCGGGTGCTGCGGCTGGCGGCCGACAGGCGGTATCAGGTCGGCGCCATCGACGCCGAGGGCGACGACAACGTCTTCGACGCCATCGCCGGCGCCAACGGCCTCGAGGCGCAGTCGGTGCTCGTGCGGCTCAGGCCCGACATCGAGACGCGCGTCTTCAAGCACCCCGCGATGGTCCGGGACTTCCGGGTGGCCATGACCAGTCTGTGCGAGCTCGCCGGGAACCGGCCGGACGGCAGCTACGAAGGCCAGCCGGTGCTGGACTGGCTGACCGGCGCCAACACGCGCCTGAGCCCCGTGCGGCCCTTCCTCATCCACACCGCCATCAACCGGGCGACGGCCCGTCGCTTCCTGGAGTCGGCGCTGCACTGGGTGCGGGAGGCGGGCTGCACGGGGACGGTGGTGTTGCTGGACAACCGCCGCGTCACCGTGGCCCGCAACCCCAGAGACGGACTGCGGTACTACACCCGGGCGATGACCGTCGATCACTACGAGTTGCTGCGCGAGTTCGTGGACGGCGTTGATCGCCTGGCCGGGACCCTGCTGGTGGTGGCGACCGGCGACGGCTTCCTCGACGAGGCCGGCCACGGCTCGCGGGGCTTCGGCATCTACGAAGCGTTGAAGACCCGTGTGATGAACGACGTGCGGGACCGGCGCCTGGTCAATCCGGTCGCCGCGCTGGTGCGGCTGTCGCACCACGGCGGACTGCAGCATGGATCGTGATGACGGGAAGCTGACGATACGGCGCGCCGTCGAGGCGCTGCGCAACGGTGTGCCCAACCCGGCGGCCGTGGAGATGCTGGGCTGCCGCCAGCCGAAGGCGGAAGCGGCGTTCGCCGAGCTGCTGGCCGGGGCCGAAGACGCGCGCGTTCCGGCCGCGCGCGTCCAGGGGATGCTGGTGTCGGGAGACTTTGGCGCGGGCAAGTCTCACGTGCTGGTCCACCTCGAGCGGCAGGCGCTCGCGCAGGGTTTCGTGTGCAGCCGGGTGGCCGTGAGCAAGGAGACGCCCTTCTACGACCTCGGCAAGGTGTTCAAGTCCGCCGTCGACAACGCCCGCATGCCGGATCGCGAGGGGCGCCTGTTCGAGGAGCTGGGGACGGTCGCCGACCGGGGATCGGAGAGCTTCGCCGGGTTCGTCGAGTGGGTGGAGGCCGCCGAGTCGAAAGGGGTCCTGCACCGGGTCTTCCCGGCCAGCGTGGCCGTGTACGACAGCCGGCGAGACCCCGAGCGCAACGCCAGGATCGAGTCGTTCTGGGCCGGAGACCGGATCAAGGTGTCCGACGTCAAGGACGGACTGCGGCTGATCGGACAGGGGCAGCGGTGCGCCTTCCGCACGCCCCGGGCCGCCGAGCTGCCGCCGCAGCGCCTCCGTTTCGCGGTCGAGCTGATGCGGGGCGCCGGGTACAAGGGCTGGGTGGTGTTGCTGGACGAGCTCGAACTGGTCGGCTCGTACTCGCCCCTGCAGCGCGGCCGGTCGTACGCCGAGCTGACCCGCTGGCTGGGGCACGCCTCGGGCGACGGCTGTCCGGGCCTGATCGCGGTCGCGGCGGTGACCGGCGACTTCGCGTCCGCCATCCTCGGTCCGGACGGCAAGAACGACCGCGAGGGCGTGGTTCGGCGGTTGGCGGACAGCCGCTACGCGGACAGCGTGCGCCGGGCCGAGGCGGGCATCCGCCTGCTGGAACGCAAGTGCATCCGCCTGTCCCCGCCCACCGCCGACGACGTGCGCGACACCCTGGAGACGCTGCGGCGGATCTACAGCGACGCTTACGGGTGGGAGGCCCCGCGGCTGGAGCCGAGCGTCCGCGGCGTGGGCATCCAGGCCCGGATGCGCTACAAGGTCAGGGCCGCCATCAACGAGTGGGACCTGCGGCGAATCTATCCGGGCTCCCGTCCGGACACCGTGGGCGGCGAGTTCCACCACGCCTACGAGGAGAACGCCGACCTCGAGCGGGAGTCCGGAGACGACGCGGAGGGCGCCGGTCGGTAGCTCCCGCGCCTGCCGGCGGTGCGCTGATGGGCGTGGCGCCTGAGCCCGTGTCGAAGTCCCCCGCTGCCTTCGAGCGGCGATGCATCCCGCCCGACTGCGTTGTTCGTCGGTCGCCTATGCCCATATGGGCGCCCTCCCTGACGCCTTGTCAGGCACGGCCGTTCTTTGCCCGCGGGCGCTCTCCAGCCCGCCGGCGCCCTCGCTGCTCCCGGTGCGACGCGGGGTTTCACCGCGGCTGCTGAGCTGCAGCTTGGCGGCGTCGATCCGGTTGCCGAACTGGTGGTCGTGGTCCCAGGACGTGGCCGTGTCGGCGTCGAGCCGCTGGCTGTCGGGCGGTCGTTCCGCGGTCCTTGGCGCGGTATGATCGACTCGATTCATGGATGATCCCGCGTACAAACGCCTGTTCTCGCGGCCCCGGATGGTCCAGGACCTGCTGCGCGGCTTCGCCGCCCGCGACTGGAGCGGCGACCTCGATTTGGCGTCGCTGACGCCGCTGCCGGCGAGCTGTTGCGGAAGCAGGACGATGAGGAACTGACGGCGGCGTTCACCGAATGGGCGGCGCAGGTGCTGCTGCTGCGGCGGTTCCGCGGGTCGGTGTCGGGGCCGCTGCCGCGGCTCGAGGAGGTGCGGACGATGTTGGTCGAAACCGTTCAGGAGTGGACCGTCGCGTGGGTCGAGCAGGGCCGCGAGCAGGGCCGCGAGCAGGGCCGCGAGCAGGGCCAGCGTGCGTTGCTGTGCCGCTTGGCGGCGCAGAAGTTCGACGCGGCGGCGGCGCAACGGCTGGCGGCTGCGATCGAGAGCGTTGCGGATCCGGACCGCTTGGCGCAGGTAGGCGACTGGATCATCGAGTGCGCGACGGCGGCCGAGCTGTGGGCTCGCTTCCAGGATGGCTCGGTGTAGTCGGTCAACTGATACAGAATCGGAGGTGTCTACCCGGTTGGGATGGGGGTTGGATGCGGCAGCGCCTCCATGCCTCGATCTGCGGGTGCGCACTGGCGTCGCTTTCTACCATGGATGTTTTTGCTCTCAGGAGCCGTCTGGTCTCCGACTACCGGAACTATATCCGCAGCTTCATCAAAATCGGCGACCCCCGCATCAAGCAGTTTGTTGACAGCCACCTTGCTGGAGAGGGGTTCTGGCCGGAACCGCTCCTGCAATTGAACCCGACGTTCAAGCCGGGCGGCACGATCGATGATCTGGTAACGGAGGGGATCCTTCACAAGGAGTGCTCGCGGATCTTCCGGATCGGCAAGTCGGATACGGACCACCGCGGCAAGCAGCTTCTTCTGCACCAGCACCAGCGCGAGGCGATCCTTGAGGCCGCCAAGGGTCGGTCCTACGTGCTGACGACGGGCACTGGATCTGGCAAGAGCCTCGCCTATATCGTGCCGATCGTGGACCACGTACTCCGAAGCGGGTCCGGTCGAGGCGTCCAGGCCATCATCGTCTATCCCATGAACGCCCTCGCCAACAGCCAGGACGAGGAGCTCGGCAAGTTCGTTAACAAGGGCTATCCGGATGGCCGGTCACCGGTGCGGTTCGCGCGGTATACGGGGCAGGAGCGGGGCCCGGCCCGCGAAGCCATTCGGAGCGACCCGCCGGATATCCTCCTGACGAACTACATGATGCTGGAGCTGCTGCTCACGCGAACGGAGGACCGTGAGGTGCTGAGAGCCGCACAAGGTCTCAGGTTCCTCGTCTTCGACGAGCTGCACACGTACCGAGGTCGTCAGGGGGCTGACATCGCAATGCTGATCCGCCGTTGCCGCCACGCGGTCGGGGGCGGTGTCGTCTGCATCGGCACTTCCGCCACGATGACCCGCGGCGGTAGCAGCGACGAGCAGCGCCGTGACGTGGCGGAAGTGTCGCAGTCCCTGTTCGGTGTGAAAATTTCGCCGGAGCAGGTGGTCACCGAAAGTCTGGAGCGGGCGACCCCGGAGATCGACCCTGCGGATCCGTCGATCCGGACCGGTATCCGGGCCGCCGTCGTTTCGGATGAAGGACCGCCGGCTGACTACGGGACGTTCTGTAGGCACCCTCTTGCCTCGTGGATCGAATCGACCTTCGGCGTGTGCGAGGAAACGGGCACCGGCAGGTTGCTCAGACAGACGCCGCGGGGACTGGAAGGGGATCCGATCGGGGATCGACGCAGCGCGGCCGCGGAGCTTGCAGAGCTGGTGGACGCCGATCCTGGACGCTGCGCGGCGGCGCTTCGCCGCTGGCTGCTTCGGGGGTCCAGCCTGTATCCAAGCATCTCCAGTCGTTTTTCCATCTTTGCGTTCCGGTTGCATCAGTTCCTGACCCGCGGTGATACGGTGTGGGCATCGCTCGAACCGGTAGCGGACCGCCATCTGGAGATCGCGAAGAAGGCGGCCAAGCCGGGTGAACCGGACAAGCCGCTGTTCCCGCTCGTTTTCTGCCGCCGCTGCGGAACCGCCTACTACCGGGTCCGGGTCGTCGATGACGACAACGGCAGGGGGCTGCTGCCCCGCGAGGATCGTCGGGAGCAGGAGGATGGCAGCGGCCATGATGGCTACCTGTATCTCTCGGAGGAAGCGCCCTGGCCTCGTGCTGACGGCCCTCCGCTGCTCGGTCGCTTGCCGGAATCTCTCAAGGAGACGACCGTTCGGGGCGTCGAACGAATCCGCTCTGCTGTCCGCGGGGACGTTCCGGAGGCGGTGTTCGTCGCGCCCTCTGGGCGGATCGTCTCGGAGGGAGCCGGGGCGCCGGCTGCTCTAGTCCACCGCAATTTTCTGTTCTGCCTGGAGCCCTCCTGCGGCGTCGCCTACACCCGGACCCAGCGTTCCGAGCGTTTCAAGCTCGCGACCCTGGGGGTCGACAACCGGAGCACGGCCACGACCATCCTTGCGGTCCGGTCGCTCATTGAGCTGCAGCGTGATCAGGCACTGGAGCCCGAGGCGCGCAAGCTGCTGAGCTTCACGGACAACCGCCAGGACGCTTCCCTGCAGGCGGGTCACTTCAACGACTTTGTGCAGGTCGCTCTGTTGCGGTCGGCGTTGTATCGCGCGTGCCGAGCGGCGAGCACGCAAGGGCTTGGCCACGGTGATCTGTCACGTTGCGTCTTCGACGCCATGAATCCGCGGTTCGACGATTACGCCGCCGACCCGGAGGTGCGCGGCCCGGCGCGGCAGCGTACTCAAGACGCCCTGCGGCGCGCTCTCGAGTACTTCCTCTATCGCGACCTCGAACGGGGTTGGCGGGTGACGGCGCCCAACCTCGAGGATTGCGGGTTGCTGCGGTTCGAGTACGAAGGGCTCGCCGGGGACGACGGGCTGCTCGGCGAGACGGCGTTGTGGGAATCGGGATTCTCCGTACGGGAGGACCGGGGGAGCGAACGATTCGTCGAAGTGCCCGCAGGGCTTCGGTTGGCGTCTGCCGAGTCTCGGGAGCAAGTCGTTCGGACCTTGCTTGACGAGCTGCGGCGGGCGCTGGTCGTCAAGGTCGATGCCCTCGATTCCGGAAAGCAACATGATCTCGTCGAGCAGACGAAGCCGCGTCTCCTCGAAGGCACCGTCTGGTACCTCGACGACGAACGGGAGTTGACCAGCGCTGTCATCGCGTGGCCTCGTTCCAGAAGACCACGTGAGCACGGTTTCTTCGTCTCGTCCCGTGGCGCCTACGGTCAATACGTCAAACGCGTGCTCGCCCCGCATTCGGCGCCGGACGGGACTCTCGGACGCGAGGGCATCGACGAGATCATCCGGTTCCTGTTTCTGGCGCTGAAGCGCTACGGCATCGTCGAACAGGTCCGGACAAGTCGTGCGGGCGACGATCCGGGCTATCAGCTCAATGCCGGCGCTCTTCGCTGGTTCCCAGGCGACGGTCAGGGTGCGTCCGATCGCACCCGTTTGCTTGACGAAGGCGGGCTACCGGCGGAAGTGAACCGCTATTTCGTGGAGTGCTACCGCAGTTTCGTGGATCTGCGATGCGTTCTCGAAGCCCGCGAGCATACGGCGCAGGTGACCTCCGAAGAACGGCAGGAACGGGAGGAGCGCTTCCGGCAGGGAGCATTGCAGGGGGGGCTGCCGCTTCTTTTCTGTTCCCCGACGATGGAACTGGGCGTTGACATCGCCCAGCTCAACCTCGTCAACCTGCGCAACGTCCCGCCCACACCGGCCAACTACGCGCAGCGCAGCGGGCGCGCCGGGCGCGGCGGACAGCCTGCCTTGGTCTTCACCTACTGTGCGGGGCGGAGCCCGCACGATCAGTACTTCTACCGCGAACCCGCCAGGATGGTCGCCGGAGCGGTGGCGCCGCCCCGCATCGATCTCCGGAACCGCGATCTGATCCGTTCGCACGTTCATGCCATCTGGATGGAGAGTGCGTGTCTGGATCTGGGGAAAACGCTGACGGCGGTCGTGGACGTGAACAGGGATGAGGAGACGCTCTCGTTGCGTGTCGGGAGGGCGGTCGGCGACGAATTGCGAAGTCCGATCCATCGAAGCGCGGCCCGGGCGAGAGCGGAGGCGGTCATCACGGAAATCCGGCCCGAGCTCGAGGGAACGACCTGGTTCCACGATGGCTGGACGGACGACGTGCTCGGCCGGATTGAGCGCAGCTTTGACTCGGCATGCGATCGGTGGCGCACTCTCTACCGGGCGGCCGTCCGCCAGCGCGCGCTCCACCACGCCATCATCGGCGATCATTCCCGGCCGGACGCCGAGCGTAGCCATTCGCGGCGGCTGCGCGCTCAGGCTGAGAGCCAGATTCGTCTTCTCACCGAAGCCGAGGGAATCTACGAGGGAGACTTCTACTCCTACCGATACTTCGCGACCGAGGGGTTCCTGCCCGGGTACAACTTCCCCCGGTTGCCGATTTCCGCCTATGTTCCCGGTAGACGCGGGGGTCGGGAGCGCGACGAGTTCATTTCCCGCCCGCGTTTCCTCGCGATCTCGGAGTTCGGTCCCCGGGCATTGATCTACCACGAGGGTGCGCGCTACCAAGTCTACAAGGTCAATCTCGACTTCGGGTCGGACGCCATCGAGGACAGCCACCAGATCGCCACCGACACGATGAAGCGTTGTCTCCGGTGCGGCTACGCCCATCTCCAGGGGAGCGACACCCATTTGAGCGAGATCTGCGAGTGTTGTCGGGCGGCACTCGATCCGGAGTCCCGCATCGACGGTCTCGTCCAGTTGCAGAACGTGAGTCTGAAGCTCGCCCAGCGCATCACCTGCGACGAGGAGGAGCGGCGGCGCTTCGGCTACGATGTCGTAACCGCCTACCGCTTTCCCGAGACCGACGGCAAGCTGGACCGCCGGGACGCGGACGTTCACTGCGGCGACAGGCGCGTGCTCAGGCTCAGCTACGGCGACGCCACCGATCTCTACCGCGTCAACCTTGGTTGGACGAACCAGAATCGGAGCCAGCCGCGCGGCTTCAATCTCGACCTGGAACGCGGCTACTGGTCTCGCAACCAAGCGGATCCCGATGACCGCGAGGACGCGGCGAGCCAAGCGCGCACCGCCCGCGTCGTGCCCTTCGTCCGGGACACCAGGAACGCCTTGGTGATGGGTTTCGATCCGCTCCCCTGCGGACCCGAGCTGGCCAGCCTCCAGGCGGCCTTCAAGCAAGCGATTCAGCGGCATTTTCAACTCGAGCCGCGCGAGCTCTCTGCGGAGGCGATGCCGTCGCGGGACAACCGGCGGGAGATTCTCCTCTACGAGGCGTCGGAAGGCGGCGCGGGCGTCCTGCGTCAGCTCGCCGAGGACCCGGCGGTGCTGCCCGCGCTCGCTCGCCGAGCGCTCGACGTCTGTCACTACGTGCCCGACACCCTTGAGGATCGGGCTGCCGATCGGTGCGGCAAGGCCTGCTACGAATGTCTTCTGGACTATGGCAATCAGCCGGACCACCGGTACCTTGATCGGGCGCTGATCCGTGATCTGCTCGCAGAGCTTGCGCACGCTGAATGCCGGCCGGCGGGCGGCGCGGGCACGCGCGCGGAGCGTCTGGACGCGCTTCGCCGGCGTTGCGACAGCGCGCTCGAACGGCGGTGGCTCGACATGGTGGATTCGCTGGGGCTTCGATTGCCGAGCCACGCTCAGTACGGCATCCCGGACCACCACACGCGTCCGGATTTCTTCTATCGAGAGGCGAATGCCGCGATCTACGTCGACGGCCCGCCGCACGACGTCCCAGACCAGGCCCGTGTGGATGACGTGACCACGCGAGGCTTGATCGAGGTCGGCTGCATCGTGCTCCGCTTTCACCACGCGGCCGATTGGCCCGCCCTGTTCGGCCGCCATGCCGACGTCTTCGGCGCCTCGGTGAGGTGAGCCGGTAGCCGCACTACAGCCGCCGAGCGCAGATTCCGATAGGGAAGGCGACAGCCGTTCACTTCCCTTCGGAGCATGAGCACCGCTTCTCTCTCCGCGCCGGGAACCCTCGTTCAGGCGAGGGGCCGCGAGTGGGTTGTGCTGCCCGAGTCCACGGACGAGATGCTCATGGTCCGTCCGGTTGGCGGGCTTGACGAGGAGATCGCCGGCATCCTGCCGGGCGTCGAGTTGGTCGAATCGGCGGTGTTCCGCCTGCCCGGCAGAGAGGACGTCGGGGATTTCACCACGGGCCGACTGCTGCGCGACGCGGCCCGCCTGTCGACCCGCTCGGCCGCGGGTCCGTTCCGTAGCTTCGGCCGCATCGCCGTCGAGCCCCGGCCGTATCAGCTTGTGCCTCTGATGATGGCGCTCAAGCTCGATCCGGTGCGGATGCTCATCGCCGACGACGTTGGCATCGGCAAGACCATCGAGGCGTGTCTCATCGCGCGGGAGCTGCTCGACCGCGGCGAGATCCGTCGAATTGCGGTGCTGTGTCCGCCGCATCTGGCTGAGCAGTGGCAGCGCGAGCTGGCGGAGAAGTTCCACGTCGAGGCGGAACTCGTTCTGTCGAGCACGGTGCAGCGTCTCGAACGCGATCTTCCCCTCGGCGAGTCGGTCTTCGACCGGCATGCCTTCACGGTGGTCTCGACCGACTTCATCAAGGCGGCACGGCGAGCCGACGACTTCGTCCTCAAGTGCCCCGAGTTCGTCATCGTGGACGAGGCCCACGGCTGTACTCTGGCCGGCGGCGGCCGCGGCCGGCAGCGGCGTCACGACCTGCTGCGCCGCCTTGCGGCGGCGCCCGACCGCCATGTAGTGCTGGTCACCGCGACGCCGCACAGTGGGAACGAACAAGCGTTCCGTTCGCTCCTGAGTCTGCTCGACGACGACTTCGCCAACCTGCCGGCGGATCTCGATCAGGCCGGCCGCGAAGGCGTTCGCCGCCGGCTTGCGCGCCATCTCGTCCAGCGTCGCCGCGGCGACATCCGCCGCTACCTCGAAGCCGACACCGCGTTTCCGGAACGCAGCGACAAGGAAGAGACGTACAGTTTCAGCCCCGTCTACCGCAAGCTCTTTGACGACATCCTCGCGTTCGCCCGCGAGTACGTGACGGACGCCGATGGAGGGCGTCGCCGGCAGCGCGTGCGCTACTGGTCGGCGCTCGCGCTGTTGCGCTGCGTCTCGTCGAGCCCGGCGGCCGCTGTGGCGACCCTGCGCAGCCGGGCCGCGGTCGACGAAGCCGACGACGAAGACCTGGATGACGTGGGCCGCCGCACCGTCCTTGACCAGAGCGACGATGACGACGCCGCCGTGTTCGACTTCAGTCCCGGCTCGGAGATGGAAGGCGGTCGCGAGACGACGCGGCGCCGGCTGCTGGAGTTCGCCCGCCGGGCCGAATCGATCACTCACCGGGATGATCGGAAGCTCCAGGGCGCTGCGCGCGAAGTCAGGGCCTTGCTCCGGGATGGTTTCCATCCGGTCGTCTTCTGTCGGTTCGTCGACACCGCAGAGTACGTCGCAGGTTTTCTTCGAGAGGCGCTGCCGGGGGACGTCGGGGTGGAATGGGTTACGGGTCGGCTCCCGCCTGCGGAGCGCGAGGCGCGTATCGATGCCGTCACCGCTGGCGGCGGCTCGTTCGTGCTGGTCTGCACCGACTGCCTGTCGGAAGGCGTCAATTTGCAGGCGCACTTCGACGCCGTGTTGCATTACGACCTCGCGTGGAACCCGACGCGGCACGAGCAGCGGGAAGGGCGCGTGGACCGTTTCGGGCAGCAACGGCCCGAGGTTCGGACCGTCACCTACTATGGCGCCGACAACGCGATAGACGGTGTGATTCTCGATGTGCTCATCCGCAAGCACAAGTCCATCAAGAGCGATCTCGGGGTGGCGGTCGCGGTACCCGCCTCCGCCGAGCAGATGGCAGAGACGCTGTTCCAAGGCGCGCTGTTTCGCGAGCAGGCGGGCGCGGCAGTCCAACAGCTCTCCCTTGACTTCATCGACCATCTCGACATTACGAACCACAACCTTCACGCCGAATGGGAGAACGCCCGCGACCGTGAGAAGGTCAGCCGCTCCCGCTTCGCACAACACACGCTCCATCCCGAGGTGGTCGCTGCCGAGATTGCGCGCGTACGGGCCGCCATTGGCCGGAGCGAAGAGGTTGCGCGGTTTTTCACCGCTGTTCTCCACACGGCGAACGTGCGTGCCCGCATGAACGGACGGATCGAGGTCCACGTCAGCCGTGAAACGCCGCGCGCGCTGCGTCAGGCGATCGGGCGGGACGAGCCGTTCGTCGGGCGTTTCGAGCTGCCCGTGGCGGACGGGGAAATTCACCTCGGGCGCACGAGCCCCATCGTCGAAGGCCTCGCGAGCTGGACGCTGGATCAGGCCCTCGACCCGGAATCCCGCGACGCCGGCGGGTCCGTCGCCTCCCGCTGCGGGGTGATCGTCACCGCGGCGGTGACGGTGCGAACGACGCTGTTGCTGGTGCGCTTCCGCTATCACCTGCGTCGTCCCGGATCGGGCGGCGGCACCCTGCTCTGCGAAGAAATCGTCCCGCTGGCGTGCGCCGGTTCGGAGAAGGCGCCGCGCTGGCTGTCGCCGGAGGACGGGGAGCGTCTGCTGGCCGCGCCGCCCGCGCGCAACCTGCCGCCGACCGGCGTCGAACAGCAGCTTCGTGTTCTGTTGCCGGTTCTGCCGTCGTTCCAGGCGGCCCTCGAATCTGTCGCGGCTGAGCGTGCGGACGCTCAGCGTGCGGCGCACGAGCGGGTGCGCGCGGCGTCCCGCGCAGGGACGTCACGCGGCCGGAACCGCACCGCCGTGAAGCCCGTGCTACCCGCCGATATCCTCGGCGCGTACGTTCTCCTGCCCACGTTGAACTGACATGGCCCGTCGACGGCCGCGAGGGTTTCAGACGATTCGCTCGGAGGGCGGGCTGCTTCCGGCGGATCTGCTGCGGCGCCTGACGGATTCCCGCTCAACGCCGCCGGGTGCCCGGCCGGGCGACTATGCGCTCGCCGCCGGGGAGCGTCTGAACGAGGTCATCACGCAGTCCTGGAACCGTCTGCGCAAGCACTGGACGGAATTCCGCACCGCTGCCGCGAATCTGTCCGTGGGCCGGGCGGGGACGGGACTCACGAACGACAAGTGGAGCCTCCCGCTGCTTCGCGACCTCGGGTTCGGTCTACTGCCGACGACCGCCGGCCCCGAGATCGGCGGCCGTACCTACGCCGTCCGACGCAGTTTCGGGCCGGCGCCCGTTCACCTCATCGGGTGCGGGCTTTCGCTCGATCGCCGCGCCGCCGGCCAGCACGGCGCCGCGTCCGCCAATCCGCACGGGCTGGTGCAGGATCTGCTTAACCGCGACGACGAGCGGTTGTGGGGTATCGTCTCGAACGGGCTCCGCCTGCGCCTTCTCCGGGACAACCAGGCGCTTTCCCGCCAGTCGTTTCTCGAGTTCGATCTCGAAGCGATGTTCTCTGGCGAGGTCTACGCCGACTTCGTGATCCTTTGGCTCGTGGCGCACGCCACGCGCTTCGCACCGCGGGAGGGGGGCGACCGACCCGAGACATGCCGGCTGGAGCAATGGACCCGCGAGGCGGAACGACAGGGCGCGCGGGCGTTGGGGGAACTGCGCGGCAACGTTGAGGGCGTCCTGCAGATTCTGGGCCAGGGATTCACCGCTCACCCGAAGAACACTGCGTTGCGCGAGGCGCTGCGCGCCGGCACGATCGGGCTGGACGATTTCCACGGCCAGCTCCTGCGCGTCGTGTACCGGCTGATCTTTCTATTCGTCGCGGAGGATCGCATCCTCGACGGACAGCCGCTCCTTCACCCGCGGGACGATTCCGACGCTGGGCGGATCGCCCGCGAGCGCTACGCTGCGCACTACGGCACCGGTCGGCTGCGGGAGCTGGCCGGTCGGATCAGGGGATCCCGCCACGGCGATCTGTGGCGCCAGTTCCGGCTTCTGGTGGGCGCGCTGTCGGGTGATGCCCGCTTTGAACCGACCCGGCGGGCGCTGGCGCTCCCCGCGCTCGGCAGCTTTCTTTGGGACCCGGATACGACCGTCGCCCTGAACGACGCCGAGCTGACCAACTACGACTTTCTGGAGTCGCTGCGCCGCCTCGCCTTCATCCGTCAGGACAAGGTCCTGCGGCCGGTGGATTACCGCAACCTCGGCGCGGAGGAGCTGGGCGGCGTCTACGAGAGCCTGCTCGGACTGACGCCGCAGCTCAACGGTGACGGCGCCCGTTTCACCTTCGCGGAGTTCGCCGGCAACGCCCGCAAGACGTCGGGCTCCTACTACACGCCGGACGAGCTGGTGCAATGCCTGCTCGATTCCGCCCTCGACCCGGTGGTCGAGGCGGCGGTCCAGGACAAGGCCGGCGCTGCGGCGGAGCGGGCGCTCCTCGACCTCAAGGTCTGTGATCCCGCGGTTGGCTCCGGCCACTTCCTCGTCGGCGCCGCGCACCGCCTCGCCCGCCACCTGGCGCGTGTCCGGGCGCACGCGGCGGGGGACGGCGAACCGTCGCCGCTGCTCTATCAGCACGCGCTGCGCGACGTGATCGGCCGCTGCCTTTACGGCGTCGACGTGAACCCGATGGCCGCCGAACTCTGCCGCGTGAGCCTCTGGCTGGAAGCCCTGGAGCCCGGCAGGCCGCTCTCGTTTCTCGATCATCACGTCCGCGTCGGCGACAGCCTGCTCGGGACGACGCCCGCGCTCATCGAAGCGGGCCTGCCCGACGAGGCGTTCAAGCCGATCGGGGGCGACGACAAGCACGTCTGTTCCGCGATCAGGAAGCGGAATCGTCTTGAGCGCGAGGGTGGCCAGCGCCACATGGGGCGGTTGCTGGCCGCCGAACCGCGGCCGGAGTACGGCGGCATCGCACAGCTGAGCCGGGACCTCGACGAATCGCCGGACGACACCCTGGACGAAGTGCGGCGGAAGGAAGCCCGGTTCCGAGGCTTGGTCCTCTCACCGAAGTACCGCCAGAGGCTGCTCGTCGCGGATGCTTGGTGCGCCGCGTTCGTCTGGCCCAAACGGGCGGGCGACGCGGGCGACGTCGCCCTCTGCGTCACGACCGATACGATGAGGGAGCTTCATGACGATCCCGACGTCTTGGCGGCGGACCAACGTCGGGAGGTCGACCGCTTGGCCGCAGGGTACCGGTTCTTTCACTGGGATCTCGCGTTCCCGGACGTGTTCGAGAACGGCGGCTTCGACTGCGTGCTCGGCAACCCGCCGTGGGAGAAGGTCAAACTCCAGGAGAAGGAATGGTTCGCGGAGCGCAAGACGGAGATCGCGGACGCCCCCACCGCGGCGGCGCGCAAGCGGATGATTCAGACCCTGAAGACGGATGACTTCCCGCTCTACCAGCGTTTCCTCGACGACTTGCGCGAATCCGAGGGCCGGAGCCATCTGATGCGCAACACCGGCCGCTATCCGCTGTGCGGTCGGGGCGACCTCAACCTGTACGCCGTCTTCGCCGAAGCGATGCGGACCATCGTGAACGAGCGCGGCCGCGCCGGTTGCGTGCTGCCCACCGGCATCGCCACCGACGACACGACCAAGTTCTTTTTTCAGGACGTGGTGGAGACCAATTCGCTCGTCAGTATTCTCGACTTCGAGAACAAAGGCGTCTTCTTTCCCGACGTCCACAGCGGCCAAAAATTCTGCCTGTTCACCGCAGGCAGTGGCTCACGGTCCATCATCGGGATCATCGGGCAACAGCGGCAACAGCCCACTACCAGCGGCGCGGAGTTCGTCTTCTTCTGCCACGACGTGGAGGAGCTGCGCGACCCCGCACGTCGCTTCACGCTCTCTCCCGAAGACATCGCCCTCCTGAACCCCAACACCCGCACCTGCCCGATCTTCCGCTCCCGCAAGGACGCCGAGCTGACCAAGGCGATCTATCGGCGGGTGCCGGTGCTGCTCCGTGAGGCACGGAGCGGGCGCCCCCCAGAAAATCCTTGGGGCATCCGTTTCAAAAGAATGTTCGACATGTCCAACGACTCGTATCTCTTCCGGACTCGGGAGCAACTCGAGGTTGGAGGCTGGGAACTGGATGGCAACGTGTTTCGCCAGGGCGGCTTGCAGCATCTGCCGTTGTACGAAGCGAAGATGACCCAGATGTACAACCACCGTGCCGCGGACGTCGTGGTCAGTCACCGTGCACGCCAGCGCAGGGCCCAGCCGGCTCCGCTCGAAGGCGCACTGCTTGCCGATCCGCATCGCTCGGCGATTCCGCTCTATTGGATCGAGGAACACCGATGTTCCCATGCTCTTGACGGCCTCTGGACTCGCGACTGGATGCTCGGGTTCACGGACGTCACGAGCCCCACGAATGAACGGACCATGAACGCAGTCGTGTTGCCTTGGGCAGGTATCGGTAACACCATGCCCATCCTGGTCGGTACAGAGCACGCGCTGGACTTCCGAATCCTGTACGCAAACCTGTGCTCCTTCGTATACGACTACGTCGTCCGACAGAAAATCGGCGGCATCCACCTGAATTTCTACCTAGTGAATCAGTTTCCGGCGTTGCCGCCGAAGATGGCCGGCGAGGTATGTCCCTGGGATGCTTCTCGGACGAACGGTTCCTGGGTGACGGATCGCGTCCTTGAACTCACCTACACCGCGTGGGATCTTAAACCCTTCGCGAGCGACTGCGGCTGCCACGGCCCGCCATTCCGCTGGAACGAGGACCGCCGCTTCCTCCTCCGTAGCGAGCTCGAAGCCGCCTTCTTTCATCTCTATCTTCCGGCGAACGAACGAGGGCATTGGCGTCCCGCACGCCGATCCGGCGGCTGCCCTTGCGACGAAACATCCACGGAACTTGCGGAACTCGAACGCCACTTCCCCAAGCCGTGCGACGCGGTCGCCTACGTCTTGGACACCTTCCGCATCGTCCGCGACAAGGACGAACAGAGGTTCGGCGAGTACCGCACGAAGCGCGTGATCCTTGAAATCTACGACGCGATGCAGGAGGCGACTGCCACCGGTACTTCCTATCGGACGACGCTTGACCCGGTGCCCGCCGATCCGCGGTGCTGTCATCCGCTCCAGTCGGTCGCACCCGAGGTCGTGCTGCCGGCATTGGCGGATCTGCCTGACGGTGCTTGGGTCAAGCCAGCTACCGGCGACCAGGTGAACCATGAGATCGTGGTCCTTGCGGCCGTTCTCAAGGCTGTCGGCGCGCCGGCGCCGATACGCCGTGTCCGGCTCGCCGCGGTCCTGGCGATGGAGCCAAGACTGCTCACGCCGTCGTTGTCACAGGCGGACGCAGCCGATTGGCACCGTCTGATTGGTCCTGATGCAGAGCCGTTGCCCGCGGGAGTGTCGCGGTTGCAGCGTCCGGCGCACGCTTGGGGTGAAGCCGTGGGACAGCTCCGCGGCGCCGGCGATCTGATCGAGGACCTGGACGCGAAGACGTGGGCGCGGGGTTCGGCGCTGAATGCCGTCGAAACCGAGGGATGGCCGGACGGACGCGTGCGTATGGTGCTCGAGGCCTTGCAACGGCGCGGCGACGGGGAGATCGTTCGGACGCTCCCGGAGGCCGTCAGGGTCTGGGTCAATGAAGCAGCTTGATTTCCTCGACCGCGGTGGACCGCCTCTGGCATTCGGCAAGGGTGGCTCCGAGCCGCGCCTCTGGGTGCGTCGTCTCGTAGTTTGGAGCGAGCCTGGCGTCGAGTTGCGCGAAGTTCGATTGCGGCCGGGCCTCAACATCCTCTGGGCGCCCGACCCGGCAGAGAAGGGCGACGCACCGGATGACGACCTCGATGTCGTAGGCCACGGCAGCGGAAAGACACTGTTCTGCCGCCTGCTTCGGTATTGCCTGGGAGAGGACCGTTTCGCGCCGGACGACCAGCGCGACCGTATCGCCCACGCGTTTCCGAAGGGCCTTGTCGGCGCGGAAGTCGCGGTGGATGGCGTCACGTGGGCCGTGGTCCGGCCGATCCGCATGGGGGGGCGTCATTGGGTCGTTCGGGACGCGCACCTCGATCAGGTGGTGAAGGGGAATGGCGAAGCGGGCGGCATGGATCCGCTACTGGATGCGATCGCCGCGACCTTCGCGCTCAACGAGCTGGTCCCTGTCAGTCCCGGAGATCGTCCCCGGGACGTGTGGCGTCTGGCGCTCGCGTGGTTGTCCCGGGATCAGGAGTGCCGTTTCGACAAGCTGCTGGACTGGCGCTCGGCGGATTCGAATTCCCGATCTCCCGCCCGTAACCTCTCTGTTCACCAGCTTCTGGACACGGTGAGGGCGTTGATCGGCGCAATCGTCCCGGATGAATCCGCGATTCGTGCGGAAATCGCCGAACTGGAAGCGAAGCGCGGGGAAGTCCGGGACCAAGCTGATCGGCGAGCCTCGGAAGCGGCCAGTCTGCGATCGAGACTGATCGACGAACTGCGGCTCAGTTCTGAAGACTTGCTTCCCGGCCGCATGGCCGTGGAGTCATTGCGGAATGCGGCGAAGACACGTTTGGACGGTTTTGGGAAGACGGGGACCGGTCCTGCTGCGGACATGGGCGATCTCAGCGATCTCGACGTGTTGCGGTCGGAACGCGACGCCGCGCAGCGTCAAGTCCAGAAGCTGCAGAACAACCTGTCCGTTGTTCAAGCACGGATGCCGGAGATCCAGGCAATAATCTCCCGTATCAAAGGAGAAATCCCCAGCGCGTCAGCTCGCACGCACCGCGCGGAGCATTGGCTGTGCCCCGTCTGTGAAGTACCCGTGGACAGAGTACTGGCGGAAGGCTGCAAGCTGTCGCGTGAACTCCCGGATCTGGAAGAACTGAAGCGGCGGCAGGAGCAGCTTCATCAAGATCATGCGTGGCAACAGCGCCGGCTGCAGGAACACCAAGAGGAAGAGGGGCGCATTGCGCGGGAGTTAAATCCCGCGCGCGAACGTGCGGACGCTCTGCACCGGCGGCTGCGCGCCGTGGAGCACGCGCGAGACGAGCGGTCCGAAGCGTGGTTTGCTGCACGTCGTCTGCTCGATGACGTCGATCGGCTGGATCGGTCGCTGGTCGAGGAGGAATCGATGCGGTCCCGCGCTGACGCGCTGGAAGACGAGATCCGGACCAAGCGTGATCGACTGGCCGCCTTGCGCGATGAGCAGGCCGGGGTCTTCGATAGGTTGTCCGGAACCTTCCACACCGTCATCCGTGCCGTGCTTGGCTCGAACGCGTCGGGGACGATTTTCTTCGACGGCAACGGTTTGAGATCGTCGGTCGAGCTGGGCGGAGAGCGGTCGACCGCGGCCATCGACTCCCTCAAGGTCATCGCGTTCGATTTGGCGGTCATGTGCACGAGCATCGAAGGCGACACCCACCTGCCCGCGTTCTTGATTCATGACAGCCCGCGCGAAGCCGACCTGGGTCTCGGTGTCTACCACCGGCTTTTTCGGTTCGCTCGCGACCTCGAGGGTGGGGATCAACCGCCGTTTCAATACATCGTGACCACTACTACCAGTCCGCCCGATGAATTGCGTCTCGATCCGTGGTTGGTCGAGACCTTGGGAGGTTCCGCGGCCGAGAGACTCCTGAAACGGGACTTGTAGTCGCGGTGGTTGAAAGGTGTGATTGATTGGTCGTGTGGGCGGGTTGGAGGCGCGAGCGGCGGGTGGGCGAGGGCCCCGGCGGCGTGGCGCGCGGTGGGGGGGGCCGAACAGCCGCATCAATGCCGTGAACAAGGCGACCGGCGGTGGGCGTCCGAGGCCGGCTGCCGCGATGCCGAGGACGGTCATGGCCGGCCCGCTCGCGTGGCGGCCTGCGTGCCGACGAGCGCGTACGCTTCCGCGAGCCAGTCGGTGATGGGCGGCTCCACCTCGTCGCGGTGCCGGATGGGAATCGTGTGCCGCAGCTTCGACTTCGAGACCCGGTCGATGCGCCGCACCTGGGGCGCGTCCACGGCCCGGCCGAGGAAGACGCTCAGCTCGAGGAAGGTCCGCTTCGGGCGGACGAAGAAGTAGCAGGACGTCCGCGAGAACATGATCGATCGGTGCGAGGCGTAGACGCGCTGGTCGCCGAACCCGGCCGCGGTCTCGCGCAGACGCTCCCAGGCGTCGTGCAGGTCCTCCGAAAGATCGGCGGTCAGCGCCGCCTCGGTCGTCGTCCAGCAGTCGTGCGCTTCGCCCTCTGCGACCCACTGCTTGCAGTGGTGGCACTCGTGGCCGTTCATGCCGCGGTTGCGTTGTCGGCGCATCGTGATTCCGGTCATCCCCCCGCTTTCGGCACGAGCAGCGCATCGAGGGCCACCACCCCCTGTCCGGCGGGACGCACGAGCACGGGGTTGAGCTCGGCGCTGTCGAGCTGTCCGGCGTGGGCGGCGGCGAAGCGGGACAGGGCGGCGAGCGCCGCGGCGAGGGCGTCGACGTCGCCCGGCGGGCGGCCCCGCGCGCCGGCGAGCAGGGGGAACCCCTGCAGCTCGCGAAGCATGCGGTGGGCCTCGGCCGCGTCGAACGGGGCGGCGCGGAACGAGACGTCCTCGAGCGCTTCGACGAACACGCCCCCAAGGCCGCACATGACCACCGGGCCGAAGGTGGGGTCGTCCTGCACGCCGAGGATCATCTCGACGCCGCCGGTGACCATGGGCGAGACGAGGACGCCGTCGAAGTGGGCGTCGGGGTGGGCCGATCGCGCCCTGCCGATGACGGCGGCGAAGGCCCGGGTCACGGCGTCCGCGGTGGCGAGGCCGAGGGCGACCCCGCCGGCGTCGCTCTTGTGCGCGATGTCGGGCGACGCGATCTTGAGGGCCACCGGACAGCCGAACTCCGCCGCCGCCTGCGCGGCGTCGCGACCGGTGCCGCACAGCCGCGACTCGACGACGGGGAGCCCGGCATCGGCGAAGATGCGGCCGGCCGCGGCCTCGCCGATGGGCGGGGGGGGCAGCGGGATGGTGGCCGGGGCGACGGCGGGCGCGGTTGCCGGCCGGTCGAAGCTCTCGCGGAGCCGGGCCAGCGCGGCGACGGCGCGGACGGCGCGCGACGGGTCTTCGAACACCGGACAGCCCGCCGCCTCGTAGCGTTGCACGATGGCGGGCGGGCCGACGATCGAGAGCACGAGCAGGCGGTCGGGGTGCCGGCGCCGGGCGTCGCGCATCATCTCGCGAATGGGGTTGACCATCCCCTCGGCGGCGGCGACGAACGTGAAGAAGGCGACGATGGCGTCGTAGGCGCCTTCCGCGAGCATGACGTCGAGGTTCGACCGGATCAGGTCGAGGTTGTTGAAGGCCTGGGCGGTGATGTCGACGGGGTTGCGGGGCGAGGCGTAGGGGAGCTGCGCCTTCAGCCGGGCCTGCGCGCGGTCGCTCATCGGGGTGACGTCGAGCCCGCAGGCGACCGCCTCGTCGGCCATCTGGACGCCGACGCCGCCGGAGATGCTCATCAGCCCGACCCGCCGGGTGGCCGGGAAGGCGCCGAAGGTCGCGGCGTAGGCGACGTCGAGCATCTCCTCGGCGTCGCGGGCGCGGTGGACGCCGAACTGGCGGAACACGCCGTCGTACACCGCGTCGCTTCCCGCGAGGGTCGCGGTGTGGGACCGCACCGCGTCGGCGCCGATCGCGGTGCGGCCCACCTTCTGCAGGATGACGGGCTTGCCCCGCTCGCGGGCGGCGGCGAGCGCCGCGAGCAGTCGGCCGCGGTCGGCGACGCCCTCGACGTAGGCGACGATGACGGAAATGCCGGGATGGCGGGCGAGCCAGCCGATGGTCTCGGCGACGTCGACGTCGCACTCGTTGCCGGTCGTGACCCAGAACCGGATGCCGATGCGGCGGCGGGTGGCGAGCAGCGACAGGTGGCTGCCGTAGGCCCCGCTCTGGCTGACCAGCCCGACCCCGCCGGGCACGGGGCGCGCCGCTTCGAGGGTCGTCGTGAACGTCCCGTAGAAGCCGGTCTCGGCGTTGTAGACCCCGAGACAGTTGGGGCCGACGATGCGCATGCCGGACGCGGCGGCGATGGCGGACAGCGCGTCCTGCCGCCGCCGGCCGTCGCCGCCGGTCTCCGCGAAGCCCGCGCTGAAGATGACCGCGGCCTTGACGCCGGCGACCGCGCACGCCTCGGCGGTCTCGACCACGGCGGGGGCGGGCACCGCGATGATCGCAGTGTCGACGGGCTCGGGGACGTCGGCGATGGTCGGGAACGCGGGCAGGTTCTGGACGGTGGCGCGCCGGGGATTCACGGGGGAGATGCGGCCGGCGAACCCGGCGTCTCGGGTGTACGCCAGCGGCCGGCCGCCGATGCGGGCGGGGTCGTCCGAGGCGCCGATGATCGCGATCGAGCGCGGGTGGAGCAGGGCGGTGAGCGAATCGTCCGGCGCGCGGGGCGGGGTGGCGGCCATGTCGCCAAGATTGTATCCGTCGGCGCGGCCGGCGGCCGGGGGGGCGCGGGCAGGACCATCCCACGCTCCGCCACCGCCGTGCGCAGGGGCGGGTCATGGGGCTCCGGACGGGCGGAATCGTGGGTCTCACGCGGCGCCGGCCGGCAAGACGGTGGCGACCCCGGATCTGATCGGACAGCCGGCTGTCGTCCGGCAGCACGTGGCGCCGGCCGGCCGGCAAGACGGTGGCGACCCCTCGAATCGGGGGCGGGCCGTCACGCGCCGTCGGCGGGTGCACGTCAAGAAAGTGAGACGCCGGCGTTGGGGGGTATCCGGCGCGGGCGGCCCCGAGGCGTCCCATCGCGTCGAAGCCCGAAAGGCCCGTTTCGGAGGGCATCCAGGCCGGGAACGGGATCGGAATCGCCAATCTGGCAGCGACGGGCGGTCGTCTCACAAATCTGACGTGCACCCGCCGTCAGCGTGGGATGCTCCTGGGGCGCGGGCCGGTGCTACCATCACCTGTTCTCTGGATCTCGATCATGTCCACCCCCGGCATCCGTGTCCTCAACTACCGCCCGGCGGCGGCCTGGGTCGAGCGGCTGCGGGCGGGGGGCTACGCGGTCGACGTGCGTCCCCTCCGCGCCCCGGCGGACCTGAAGGCGATCGGCGGGGACCCGCCGGCCGCGGTGGCCATCGACCTGTCGCGCGCGCCGAGCCGGGGGCGGGACTTCGGGCTGGGGATTCGCCGGCAGGCGTCCTCGCGCAGGGTTCCGCTGGTGTTCGTCGGCGGCGGCGCGGCACGCGTCGCGCAGATACGCACCCTGCTTCCGGGCGCGGTCTGCGCCTCCGGCCGGGAGATCCTGGCGGCGGTGCGGGAGGCGATGGCCCGCCCCCCGGCGGCGGCGGCCCCACCCGCGTCCGTGCTGGCCGGCTACTCCGGCACGCCGCTTCCCGGCAAGCTCGGCATCAAGCCCGGGATGGTGGTGCGGCTGCTGAACGCGCCGGCGGGCTTCGAGACCACCCTCGGGGAGCTGCCCGACGAGGTCAGGGTCACCCGGCGCCGCGGCGGGCCCGGCGATCTCACGCTCTGGTTCGTCCCGCGCCGCCGCGATCTGGAGGAGGGACTCGAGCGGGTGGCCGGCGCGGTGACCACCGACAAGCTGTGGATCGTCTGGCCGAAGAAAACCTCCCCGCTCGCCTCGGACGTTTCGCAACGGGACGTCCGCTCCGCCGGTCTCCACCAGGGGCTGGTCGACTTCAAGATCTGCGCCGTCGACGAGGACTGGTCGGGCCTGCTGTTCTCGCGCCGGAAAAAGTGAAGGCGGCCGACCGGCCGGCCCGGTTCACTTCGGCGGGCGCGACCGCGACATCCTCGACGCCCGCGCCGACGAGTTCAACGACGAAGCGGCCGGCGTTCCCGGCTGTCCGGCGGCGCTCAGCCGCCGCGCGTGTGCATCTCGAGGTGCGGCTGCTCCTGCAGCGCCTCGACGGGGATGAACGTGGAACGGTCGGCCGCGGCCAGGCGTTCTTCCGCACCGCGATCCCCGCGCTGCCGCCAAGTGGCCGCGATGAGGTCCTGCAGGGCCTCGCGGCCCGCCCCGGCCCGCAGCGGCCGGCGCAGGTCGGTGCCGGTGCGGGCGTAGAGACAGCGGTACCAGAGCCCGTCGGCGGTGAGGCGGCTGCGGTCGCACCGTCGGCAGAACGGCTGGGTCGTCGACGAGATGATGCCAAACACCGCGCCGTCGGGCAGCGCGTAGCGGTCGGCGGGCGCGGCGGTGGTCTCGTCGACCGCCTCGATTCGGCCGTAGCGGGCCGACAGCCGGCGCAGCATGTCGCGGCGCGACACGACGTCGTCCATCGACCAGCGGGTGGCGCCGCCGACGTCCATGTACTCGATGAACCGGACCTCGGCGTTCATCCGCCGGCCGTACTCGATCATCGGCACGAGCTCGTCGTCGTTGACGCCGCGGATGACCACCGTATCGATCTTGACGCTCTCGAACCCGGCGCCGGCCGCCTCCTCCAGCCCCCGCAGGACATCCCGGTGACGGTCGAAGCGCGTCAGGGCCTTGAAGCGGTCGGGGCGCAGCGTGTCGAGGCTCACCGTGATGCGGGGCAGCCCGGCGTCCCGCAGCGCGGCGACCTGCTCGGCCAGCAGGATCCCGTTGGTGGTCAGGGCGAGGTCCCGCAGCGAAGCCTTGCCCGCGAGCAGGGCGACGAGGTCCGGCAGATCGGTGCGCAGCAGGGGCTCACCCCCGGTTATCCGGACCTTCTCGGTCCCCAGGGCCGCGAACACGTCGACTAGGCGCTCGATCTCTTCGAACGTCAGGATGTCGTTGCGGGGCAGCCAGACGTACTCCGCCTCGGGCATGCAGTACTGGCACCGCAGGTTGCAGCGGTCGGTCACCGAGACCCGCAGGTTGGCGAGCGGCCGGCCGAGCCGATCCTGGACCCTCATCGCCCCCCATTATGCCACCATGGCCGGGGCGTCCGGCGATGACCACCCCGGTCTCCGCGCCGGCGGGCTCCGGCGGCGGTGCCGGCGGGCTCCGGCGGCGGTGGTTGGAGGGGGAATGCCCGCGGGGGCGGGGGACGCGGCGGGACGGCCCGGGTGGCCATCCTCGGCGCCGAGGAACGCCCGCGGGGGCGTGGGACGCGGTCGTAGAGATCGCCGAGCACGTTTATCGCAGTGGCGAACGCCCGCGGGGGCGGGGGACGCGGGTGGCGGGGGGGGGCGACCGCGGGCGCCGGCGACGGCACGCCCGCGGGGGCGTGGGACGCGGCGGGTTCGACATATAATTCACGCCGTGCTTCGGTCCCACCGCGGCGGTTTCCCGCGGGTCGCGTCCTCGGCGTTCGTGGACGACAGCGCCCAAGTGATCGGCGACGTCGAGATCGGCGCCGACAGCAGCGTCTGGATGAACGCGGTGCTGCGCGGGGACGTGAACCGGATCCGCATCGGCGACCGCACCAACATCCAGGACGCCAGCGTGCTCCACGGGATGCGCGGGACGCATGCGACCCTGCTCGGGGACGAGGTGACGGTGGGGCACGGGGCGATTCTCCACGGGTGCGTCGTCGAGCACCGGTGCCTGATCGGGATGGGGGCGATCGTGCTGAACGGCGCGGTCGTCGGCGCCGGCTCGATCGTCGCGGCCGGCGCCCTCGTGGCCGAGGGGACGGCCATCCCGCCGGGGTCGCTGGTCATGGGCAGTCCGGGCCGGGTGCGCCGGGCGACGACGGACGACGAGGCGGCGTCGATCCGGCGCTACGCCGACCGCTACGTCGCCTACAAGCGCGATTTCCAGATGTCCTCGCACGGACCCGGGGAGAAGCGGGGCGCGCCATGACGACGCGGCCTGCGGCTGAACGAAGGGACCCCCCCTCACGGTGATTTCCGGCATTCGCGGCACGCGGGACATCCTGCCCGACGAGGTGGGGCGGTGGCGGCGCGTCGAGCGCGCGGCGGTGGAGGTGTGCGCGCGCTACGGTTACGTCGAGGTGCGGACCCCGGTCATCGAGCGCGAGGAGCTGTTCGCGAAGGGGACCGGCGCGTCGACGGACATCGTGCAGAAGGAGATGTACGCGTTCACCGACAAGGGCGGCGAGCGCATCACCTTGCGCCCCGAGGCGACCCCCAGCCTCGTCCGCGCCTTCGTAGAACATGGTCTGGAGCAGGCCCTGCCGTTCGCCAAGCTGTACAGCCTGGGACCGATGTTCCGCTACGAACGCCCGCAGAAGGGCCGCTACCGGCAGTTCCACCAACTCGACGTCGAGGTGTTCGGCATCGCCGATCCGGCCATCGACGGGGAAGTGATCGAGATGGCCTCGGCCTTCGTGGACGAGCTCGGTCTCGAGGGCGCCGAGCTCGTCATCAACTCCGTCGGGTGCCACGCCTGCCGGCCCGCGTTCGGTGCGGCGCTGCTGGCCGCCCTCGGCGGGCGGGTGTCCGACCTGTGCGCCGACTGCCGCCGCCGGGCGGAGACGAACCCGTTGCGGATCTTCGACTGCAAGGCGCCGGCCGACCAGCCGATCATCGACGCGCTGCCGCATTCGGAAGACTATCTGTGCGACGCCTGCCGGGATCACTTCGTTGGCGTGCGGCGTCATCTGGACGCCTACGGGCTGTCGTACCGGGTGTCGCACCGGCTGGTGCGCGGCCTCGACTACTACACGCGCACCACCTTCGAGATTCTCGGGGCCGGGCTCGGGGCGCAGAACGCCCTGCTCGGGGGCGGGCGTTACGACGGCCTCGTGAAGCAGCTCGGCGGCCCCGAGCGGCCGGGCATCGGCTTCGCGGCGGGGCTCGAGCGGCTGGTGCTCGCGCTGCCCGAAGGGGCGGGCGGCGCCGAGCCGGTGGATGCCTTCGTGGTCGCCCTCGGCGACGCGGCGTGGGCGTCGGCCCGGGTGCTCGCCCGCGACCTGCGCCGGGCCGGCCTGCGGGTGCTGATCGACTACGGGGGGCGTTCGTCGAAGTCGCAGATGAAGCGGGCCAACCGCAGCGGGGCCCGGCACATGCTGATTCTCGGCGGGGACGAGCTGGCGGCGGGCGAGGTGACGGTCAAGGAGATGGACTCGAGCCGGCAGCGGCGGGTGGCCCGCGCGGCGGTCGCGTCGGCCCTCGCCCCGGGGAGCGCGCCGTGAAGCCGGGGGCTTGGCCGCAGCCAGGAGTCTGCGCCGTAGCGCGGCGCGGGTTCCCGGCGGGTTGGTTGGGGCGGCGATCGGAGGCCGCAGCGCGACCTTGCGACGATTTCCGGGTTGGCCGCCGTCATCGCAGCGTCACGGCCGCCCCGGAGAGCGCGTCGTGAAGCCGGGGGCTTGGCCACGGGCTCTCCGGCCGCCGGCGCCGCCGGGGTGATGACCGGCGCGGCCGTCCGGTGCGACGATTTCCGAAATGCAGGGCGCGGCGCGGTACGCCGGCGCCGGCGACAGGGTGTGAACCAGTGCGGACACATACATGCGGCGCGTTGCGCCCGAGCGACATGGGCCAGGACGCGACCCTGCTGGGCTGGGTCCACCGGGTGCGCGACCTCGGCTCCCTCATCTTCGTCGACGTGCGCGACCGCTACGGGGTCACCCAGGTCGTGGCGCGCGACGACGAGACGCTGCTCGCGGCGGCGAAGCGCCTGCGGCCCGAGTTCGTGGTCGCGGTCGCCGGCGTCGTCGAGCGCCGGTCCGAGGACACCCTCAACCCGAAGATCGCCACCGGCGAGGTCGAGTTGGCGGTGCGGTCCATCAAGGTGCTGAACGAGTCGAAGCGCCCGCCCTTCCACATCGCCGAGGAGACCCCGGTCTCCGAGGACCTCCGGCTGAAGTACCGCTATCTCGACCTGCGGCGGCAGCGGATGCAGCGGAACCTGCAGCTCCGCCACCGGGTCGTGCTCGCCGTCCGGCGCGCGCTGGACGAGCAGGGGTTCCTGGAGATCGAGACCCCGGTGCTCGCGAAATCGACCCCCGAGGGCGCGCGCGACTATCTGGTCCCCAGCCGGGTGCATCCGGGCGAGTTCTTCGCCCTGCCGCAGTCGCCGCAGATCTTCAAGCAGATCCTGATGATCTCGGGCATGGACCGCTACTTCCAGATCGCCCGCTGCTTCCGCGACGAGGACCTGCGCGCCGACCGACAGCCGGAGTTCACGCAGATCGACATGGAGGTGTCGTTCGCCACGCCGGACATCGTCTTCGGCATCGTCGAGCGTCTGATGCGGGCGGTGTGCGACGCCGCCGGCCTGACCATCGAGACGCCGTTTCCCCGGTTGTCGTATGCGGACGCGATGGCGAAGTACGGATCCGACAAGCCCGACCTGCGCATCGGGATGGAGATCGCCGACGTCTCCGCCGTCTTCGCCGATTCGAGCTTCCGGGTGTTTCGGGAGTGCGTGGCGGGGGGCGGGGTCATCCGCGCCCTCGTCGTGCCGGGGGCGGGGCAGTACTCGCGCAGCCAGGTGGACAAGCTCGTCGACGAGGCGATCGCGCTGGGGGCCTCCGGTCTCGTGTGGGCGCGGCGCGGCCCGGCCGGCGACGTCCAGAGCTCGATTCTCAAGGTCGCGGGGGCAGACACCCTGGGGCGCCTCCTCGACGCGGTGGACGCCGGCGGCTCCGACCTCGTGCTGGTGGCGGCGGGTTCCGGCGAAGAGCCGTCCCGGCTGCTCGGGCAGATGCGTCTCCAGCTCGCCCGGCGCGAGGGGCTCGTCGACGAGTCCCGTCCCGCCCTGGCGTGGGTGGTGGACTTCCCGATGTTCGAGTGGAACGAGACCGAGGAGCGCCACGTGTCCCGGCACCATCCGTTCACGTCGCCCCACGACGACGACCGCCATCTTCTCGACGGCGGCGACCTCGGCGGCATCCGCGCCAAGGCCTACGACCTGGTGTTCAACGGCTGGGAGATCGGCGGCGGCAGCATCCGGATCCACGAGCAGCCGCTGCAGCGGCGCATCTTCGAGCTGCTGAAGATCAGCGGCGAGGACGCCCGGTCGCGGTTCGGGTTCTTCCTCGACGCCCTCGAGTACGGAACGCCGCCGCACGGCGGCATCGCCTTCGGGGTCGATCGCGTCGTGGCCCTGCTCGCCGGCGAGGCGTCCATCCGGGACGTCATGGCGTTCCCCAAGACCGCCGCCGCCGTCGACCTGATGACCGGCGCCCCGTCGACGGTGAGCCCGCACCAGTTGCGCGAGCTGCATCTGCAGACCGGCGGGTAGAGTCCTCGGTGAGGGCTGTCGAGCTGGATGTTCGTGAAATCAAGACCGGCATGAAACAGGTCGCCACGCGCGCCTGGGGGCTCGGGGGAGTTCTCGGCGCAGCCGCGGTTGGTGCGGGTACCGCCTTGGCGGTCCTTCGATGCTTCACGCGGTAACGCCCGATCTGTTCCGCGCGTTTTCGTCCCGGAAGCCCGGCTGCCCGGTCCCTGCGGGCGGTGCCGCCGGCGGCGGAATTCAAGCCGAGGCGCCGCCGTGGCCGGCGGGGCACTTGCCGTAGCGGGCCACTTGGTGCACGATCGCTGACGCACGTGTCCGAAGAACCCAGCCCATCCGGCACGGCCGCGCGGATCGCCGTACCCGACGACGGGATCGAACAACTGTTCGGCGCCCACGACTCCCATCTCACGACGTTCGAGGAGCTATTCGGGGTGCGCGTCCGCACCGACGGCAACCACCTGCTGGTCGAGGGCGGGGCGGAGGCGGTCGAGGGGCTGGAGCGGACCGTCCGGCAGTTGTCGGGGCTGGTCGGCGACGGCTACCGGTTGTCGCCCGACGACGTGCGGCAGGCGGCCCGGCTCGTGATGCAGGATGCGTCGGTCCGGCTTCGCGACTACTTCGTCAAGACCACCGTCAAGGCGTCGAGCAAGCGGCAGGTCGCCCCCAAGAGCCTGAACCAGCGGCGGTATCTCGAGGCCATCGATCGCCACGACGTGGTGTTCGGGGTCGGACCCGCGGGGACCGGGAAGACCTATCTGGCGATGGCCCAGGCGGTCGCCTACCTGTCCGCCAAGAAGGTCACCCGCATCATCCTCGCGCGTCCCGCCGTCGAGGCCGGCGAGCGTCTGGGATTCCTGCCGGGGGACCTGCAGGAGAAGGTGAACCCTTACCTGCGGCCGCTCTATGACGCGCTCTACGACATGCTCGACCTCGATCGGGTCGATCGGCTGCTGGAGCGCCGGACCATCGAGATCGCGCCCCTCGCGTTCATGCGCGGGCGGACCCTCAACGACGCGTTCGTGATTCTCGACGAGGCCCAGAACACCACCGCCGAGCAGATGAAGATGTTCCTCACCCGGCTGGGGTTCGGGTCGAAGGCGGTCGTCACCGGCGACGTCACCCAGATCGATCTGCCGGCGGGGCGCGTGTCCGGCCTCGTCGAGGTCCTGCGGATCCTGGAGCGCGTGGACGGCATCGCGTTCACCCGGTTCGACGACCGCGACGTCGTGCGGCATCCGCTCGTGCGCAGGATCGTGAGGGCCTACGAGACGTGGGCCGAACGTCCCGCCGCGCCGGCCGCGGCGGCCCCGTCCCCGACGGGATCGTTCGATCCGGCGCCATGAGCCCGCTCGATCTCCCATGACTGCGGACGACCCCGACCCGCGCCCCGCCCGACCGCCGGCCCGGCTGGAGGTGGTGGTGACGGACGGGCGCGGACGGCCCAGGGCGGCCGGCGATCTGCCGGCATGGCTTGCGGCGGCCGCGCCCCGGTCCGCGGCCGGCCTGGCCGTGGTCGCCCTGGTCTGCGATCGAAAGATGCGCGATCTCAACCGCCGGTTCCGCGCCGTCGACGGGGTGACCGACGTGCTGTCCTTCCCGGCCGATACCGGCGGGGACGGGCCCGGCGCCGGGCCGGCCGGCGGCCCGCGGTGCCTGGGCGACATCGTGATCGCCACCGGCCGGGCGGCGCGGCAGGCGCGCGCGGCCGGGCTCACCGAAGCGCAGGAGTGGCGCCGCCTCGCCCTCCACGGCCTGCTGCACCTGCTGGGATACGACCACGAGCGGGACGATGGACGCATGCGGCGGCTGGAGCGGCGCCTTCAGCGCCGCGGCGGGTTGCCGGTGGACGGCTCATGATGCCCCTGGCGTTGTTCCTCCTGGGGTGCGCGGTGGTATACGTGGCGACCATCGAGTCGGCGCTGGGGGCGATGGTCCGGCTGCCGGAGCGGCTGACGGCGGAGCGGGATGCCCGCACCGGGTCCCTGGTCACCCATCTCGAGGATCCCCTCCGGCTGTACGTGATCACCCGTCTGTTGCGCGGCGGCTTGTTCGCCGTCGCCGCCGTGATCCTGGCCCACCTGATCGGGGTGGCGACGCCCCGGGCGGCGGGCGTGCTGCTGTTGAGCATCGTGGGGTTCGTCCTCGTCTGCGAGCAGGTCGTGCCGTCCGCCCTGGCGCGGCGCAACGCCGGCCGGGTGCTCGAGCTGCTGCTGCCGTCGTTCGATCTGGCGCTCCGGGTCCTGGGGCCGGTGACCGGATGGCTGCTGCGTCTGGCGCGGCCGCCGCGCGGGCGGAGCGACGGGCGCGGCAACGGCGGGGCCGACCGTCCGTCGGGCGGGGACGGCGGGATCCGGGCGGAGGCCGTCGACACCGAGGAGCGGCGTCTGCTGCAGTCGGTGGTGGACTTCGGGGGGACGCTGGTGCGCGAGGTGATGACTCCGCGGCCGGACATCGTGGCGATTGCCCACGACGCGACGGTGGACGAGCTGCGGGCCCTGTTCGCGGCCGAGGAGTACTCCCGCATCCCGGTGTTCGAGAACGACCTCGACAACATCCTGGGCTTCGTCTTCGCCAAGGACCTGGTGAGCCTCGAGGGGGTCTCCGGCAGCTCTCCCATCGTCCCGCGCCTGCTGCGGCCGGCCTGCGTCGTGCCCGGGGGCAAGCGGGTGGCCGACCTCCTGCGCGAGCTGCAGCTCCGGCGCGCGCAGAGCGCCATGGTCGTCGACGAGTACGGGGGCACCGCGGGGATCGTGACCATCGAGGACCTGCTCGAGGAGATCGTGGGCGAGATCCGGGACGAGTACGACGGCGACGAGTCCGAGCCGGTCGTCGAGGAGCGCGGCGGGCGCTTCGTGTTCCTCGCCACGGTCGGGGTCGGCGAACTGGCCGAGCGCATGGGGGTGTCGATCGAGCGGGATGGTTTCGAGACCGTGGGAGGCTACCTGCTGGCCCGGCTCGGACGGGTGCCGGCGGTCGGAGAGACCGTCGACGTGGACGACCTCGTCGTCGAGGTGCTCGAGGCCGAACGCCGGCGGGTGCGGAAGGTGCGGGTCAGCCGCCGGACGGCGGCGGAAACGGTCGAGGGTTAGCCGTGCCGGAGACGGAGCAGCGGGTCGCGCGCACCGGGTTCGTGTCGTTGATCGGGCGCCCCAATGCGGGCAAGTCCACCCTCGTCAATCGGATCGTCGGCGCCAAGCTGGCCATCGTCTCCGACAAGCCGCAGACCACGCGAAACCGGATCCTGGCGGTCCGGAACTATACCGGGGAGACCGCGGCGCAGGTGGTCTTCGTGGACACCCCCGGCATTCACCGGCCGCTGCACCGGATGAACGTGCGCATGGTCGACAGGGCCCTCGAGTCGATCGGGGAGGTGGATCTCATCGGGCTCGTGCGGGACGCCGCCGACAGTCTCGGCGCCGGCGACCGGTTCGTCATCGACGCCCTGGAGGAGGCGCCGGCGCCGGTGCTGCTGATCCTCAACAAGATCGACCTCATCGCGAAGCCGCGCCTGCTGCCGATCATCGACTGGTACCGCCGGCAGCGCGAGTTCGCGGCCGTCGTTCCGGTGTCGGCGGTGACCGGCGACGGGGTCGACATCCTCGAACGGGAGATCATCGGCCGGCTTCCCGCGGGCGAGCCGCTCTATCCCGACGACTATCTCACCGACCAGCCGGAGCGCCTGCTCGCGGCGGAGACGGTGCGCGAGAAGGTGTTGCGCCATACGCACGCGGAGCTGCCGTTCGTGACCGCGGTGGTCGTCGACCGCTTCGACGACGAGAGCGAGCCGGGACGGCTGCAACTGTTCTGCTCGATCCTGGTGGAACGCAGCTCCCAGAAACCGATCGTCATCGGCCCCGCCGGGGCGCGCATCCGGCAGATCGGAACCGAGGCCAGACAGGACCTCGAACGGTTCTTCGGCGCCTCGGTGTATCTCGATCTGCACGTGAAGGTGAGGCCCGACTGGCGCGACAACGACCGGATTCTGGATCAGGCGGGCGTGGCGCCGACCGGGCAGTGATGCGGGACGACACGGGGCGCCGCGGACACCACGGGATCAATCCCAGTAGAGATTGACGTCCGGCCGTTCCAGCCTGCGGGCCACGGCCCGGAGCGCCTTCACGCGCGGTTTATGCTCCGGAATTCGACTTTCGTGCGTTTCCGCGAAGATATGGTTGATGCGCCTGAAGATGTCGGGTCTGTCGAAAAGGGCTTCGAGCAGATCGACCTCCGCACCCTCGATGTCGATCTTCAGCACCCCGATGTCTTCGTCGAGTTTTTCGAGATAGCCGATGAAGTCGACCTGTCGAACCTCGATGGCCCCGTCGTCGGTGACGTCATTCTTGCCGGCGATGATTGAGCTCGCTTGCGAATGGAAAACGGGGTCATCGTTGAATCGAGCATGCCGGTAGAGAAGAGAAGTGCCCTCCCCGGCGCCCGCCGCCGCCTTCTCGAGCGTGACGTTGTCGAGGTCCGCCACGTTGGCCTCAAGGGCTGCGTAGGTCCACGGGTCGGGCTCGAAGGCAATCACCCGTTTGGCGCTTGATGCCATTTTTCTGGTGAACTTGCCCAGATTCGCCCCCAGATCCAGGCACGTCATTCCTTCGGAGCCGTGCACCGCGTCTTCAAAGCCGCCTGTCCGGACCGTGTGCTTCCGTTCATAGCGGTGTCCCAACTCCCCGGGCAAATGGCGCAACAGCCTGTATTTGAACAACTTGCTCATTCGCATCCCGCTTTTGCGTTCCCGCGGGCGGGATCAACTAGCCCGGAAATCGTCGCCTGCGGCTCCGATTGCCGCCCAACCAACCCTCCAGGGAGTCGGCGCCTCCTTCGGGAGGCGGCGCCGTTCTACGGCGCAGACTCCTAGCGGGCCAACCGCTCGGCGAGATTGCGCAGGAAGTTGACGACGTGCCAGATCTCCTCGTCGGTGATGCGGCCCTCCCAGGCGTCCATGTCGTAGTTCGGAGGGACGCCGTTGCGAATCACCAGGTAGATGTCGCCGTCGCGGTCGCCGTGCGTCCACTCGTCGTCGATCAGGTTCGCCGGCCTCGACCCCGGCGGCGCGGTCATGCCCTGGCCGTCGGCCTGTATGCCGTGGCACGAACGGCAGAAGCGGCCGTAGACCCGCAGGCCGGCCCTCACCGATTCCCGGGTCGCCTCGATCGGGTTCTCCGGCGCCTCGGCGGCGGCCTCCTGCCCGGGTTCGGCTGCGATCAGCGGGGCGGAATCGGCGGCCGTGAACAGGGTGAAGGCGAAAGCGAAAGCGGCCGGGACGGGCACGACTCGGGCAAGACTGGACAGGGTCACGCATCCTCCTCAATGTGGAAGTCTCACCCCAGAGTTTATCAGCCCGTGGCGAAGTCCTCCGCTGCCTTCGAGCGGCGATGCCCCCTCGGCCGACCCCGGCGTAGGAATCGCGGCCTGGGCGTGGCGAATCTGGCAGCGACAGGGCGGTCGTCTCACAATCTGACGTGCGCCCCGGCGACGCTTCACGGTTGACCCGTTCGCCGGCGACGGGATACACTGCCGGTTCTGACTCGGGCACATCCAATCGGAGAGATGAGCGAATGCGTAGACTGAGCGTCTTCTTCATGGCGATCTTGCTGACCGCGGGCATGGCCGGGGCCCAGCCGACGGAGCCGCAGCCCTTCGGCGATCTGGCCGAGGTGATGCGCGGCATTCTCTTCCCCAACTCGAACCTGATCTTCGACGCGCAGACGAACAACCCCGACGATCCGGTCGAGGCGGCCGGCGGCGAGTCCACCACCGAGCGCTTCGCGGGCATCTACACCGGGTGGGAGGCTCTCGAGAACGCGGCCGTCGCGCTTGTGGAGGCCGCCAACCTGATCGAGCTTCCGCGCCTGTGCGAGAACCTCGAGGACGACCCCGCGCGCAACGGCGCGCCGGCCCCGATCGAACGCGACGACTGGAAGCAGTACGTCGCGGGGCTGCGGGCGGCGGGCCAGACCGCCTACGAGTGGGCGCAGGCCCGCGTCTACGACGATTTCGACGTCATCATCATGACCGGCGAGATCGCCGAGGCCTGCTCGAACTGCCACGGCGTCTACCGGGACAGCTACACCGATCCGCCCACCCCGCGCTGCACGCCCCCCGGCGCGAACTGAGCGCGCCCGGTTTGCCCGCCGGCGGTGAAGCGCCGCCGTCGGGCGGCGAAGGCGAAAACGTCTCGCCTTCAAAGGCCAGGGCCGCTTGCGGTGGCGGGTCTACGCGTTCTGCGTTCTGCGTTCTGCCCCGTGACGACAGGCGGAGTCGTTCGCCCCCACCCCTGGTCATCGCGCTCGCTGCGTCCTGCCGACGCCACCCGCGGCGTCAGGGGCGTAGCCGGTTGCCGTTCCGGTCTTCCGGTTGCCGTACCCGCGCTTCCGCTGCTCCAGGTCCGTCGGCGCGGGTGCCGGCTCCACCGCGCAGAGCGCTTCGATCAACGCCGGATGCCTGGCCGCATCGTGCCGGTGACCCGGCGACGGGGCTGGCGCGCCGGCGCCGCGGGAGATCGAGGTAAGGGACCCGCCCGTCACTGTGCTAGACTGAAATGATCCCGATGCTGACCGTGGACCCTCCAGAGGAACCCGACTTGTCGCGGAAGGTCGCGACCGCCCCCCGGACGACGGGACCATGCCCTTCCACCGCCGAATCGACGTGGTGCTCGACTCGGTCAAGCGCCTGCAGAGGATTGGCGCGACCGCCAATCTCCTGAATCTCCTCCACAAACAGCGTCCCGCCGACCTCGCCGAGGTCCTGAACCAGCTCTCGGACAACAACCGTCACGACGCGTTCAACATCCTGGTCGACCACGACAGCCGCCTCGCGATGGAGGCGCTGATCGAGTACGGCCCCGAGCCCGGGGCCCGGCTGCTGGCGGACCAGCCCCCGGAACGCATCGCCCTGTGGCTGCTCGACCTGCCTTCTGACGATGCGGCGGCGCTGATCGACGAACTGCCCGACGACGTGTCGGCGGCCGTGCTCGAGCGGATGCGCCCCCACGAGTCGGGCGAGGTCGAGAACCTGCTCGAGTATCGCGAGCAGACCGCCGGCCGCATCATGAACCCGACGGTGTTCGCGCTGTCGGAGGACCTGACGGCGGGCGAGGCGATCCACGCCTTGCAGGGGTCGCGCGAGGTGGAGATGGTCTTCTACCTCTACGTGGTCGACGAGCGGCGGCATCTGGTGGGCGTGGTGTCGCTGCGGCGGCTGCTGCTCGTGGCCCCCGAGACCCCCCTGCAGCGGATCATGACCACCGACCTGATCAGTGCGCGGGTCGAGACCGACCAGGAAGAGGTGGCGCAGCACGTCGCGAACTACAACCTGCTGGCGATCCCGGTGGTCGACGAGGAGAACAAGCTCGTCGGCATCATCACCGTCGACGACGTCATCGACATCATCAAGGACGAGGCGACGGAGGATCTCTACCGGCTGGCCGGGGTCAGCGGCGACGAGCACGTGTTCACGCCCGCCCGCGAATCTGCGCGGAAGCGGTTGCCGTGGCTGGCGATGAACCTCGTCACCGCGGCGCTCGCCGCGTTCGTGGTGCGGGCGTTTCAGGCGACCATCGATCAGGTCGTGATGCTGGCCGTCCTCATGACCATCGTCGCCAGCATGGGGGGCAACGCCGCGACCCAGACCCTGACCGTGATCGTGCGGGCCATCGCGCTGGGAGAGCTCACCTGGGGCAATTCCCGCCGGGCGGTGCTGAAGGAGGCGCTGGTCGGGCTGGGCAACGGACTGGCCCTCGGCTCGGTGGGGGCCCTGGTGGCCTGGGTGCTGTCCGGGAACGTCTACCTGGGGGCGATCCTGGCTCTGGCGATGGTGATCAACCTGCTCGTCGCGGCGGTGGCCGCGACCCTGATTCCGATCGCCCTGCGGGCGCTCAAGGTGGACCCGGCGCTGGCGTCCGCGGTGTTCATCACGACGTTGACGGACGTCTTCGGGTTCTTTGCCTTTCTCGGTCTGGCCACCCTCTTCCTGCCGTATCTGGACCAGTTGGCGTGACCGCCGGCGGCCGGTCATGGTCTGGGCGGCGGCGGGACGCTACAATAGGGCCAGCCGGTGTCCCGGGGGGGCGCGGCGCACTTCGCGCTCGCGATGCCAGTCCTGACGACCGACGCGCTGATCCTGCGCACCTACCACCTTGGTGAAGCGGACCGCATCGTCGTATTCCTCACGCCCGGGCGGGGCAAGAAGCGCGGCGTCGCGAACGGCGCGCGCAGCCCGCGCTCGCGGCGGTTCGCGGGCGGGCTCGAGCCGTTGACCGCGGTGCGGCTCGCCTACTACGAGCGGGAGCACCGCGACCTCGTCCGGCTGCGCTACGTCGAGCCGGTGCGGTCGCCGATGTCCGCGCGGGACGGCGGGCGGCTCGGCTACGTCGAGTACTTCGCGGAGATCCTCGACGAGTGCGCGCAGGAAGCGGAGCCGAACGCGCCGCTGTTTCGTCTCGGGTCGGCGGTGGGGGCGTTGCTGGCCGGGGAGATCCCGATCGCCCGGCTGGCGCGCTACTTCGAGTATTGGGTGCTGCGGCTGCAGGGGGTCTATCCCTCGCTGAACGTCTGCGGGCGTTGCGGCCGCCGTCCCGAGCGCGGCGGCCGCATCGACGCGGCGGGCGGCGGCTTCCGGTGCGGCGCGTGCGCCGGCGATCGGGGCCTCCCGTTGTCGGCCGAGGCGGTGCGGTTTCTCCGGGACGCCGCCGCGACCCCGCCGGACGCGCTGGCGCAGGTCGGGTTGCCGCCGCGCGCGGACCAGGAGCTCGACCGGGCCCACGGGCGCCTGCTGGCGATGCATCTCGAGAAGGAGCTGCGGGCCGCCAGGGTGTTGCGGGCGATGGCCCGGACGAGCCCCGGAGCGACGTCATCATGACGAAGACACGTGACCGCAGGATTCGCACCCCGGCCGCCGCCGCGGGCCGCCGCCCGGCGATCCCGGCCGCGCCGCCGGGGGGCTCGCACCGGGTGGTGGCGCCGTGACGCTGCAGGATCTGATCGCGTCGTTGTCGCGCTTCTGGGCGTCGAGGGGATGCCTGATTCACCAGCCCCTCGATACCGAGGTCGGAGCCGGTACGATGCATCCGGAGACGTTCCTGCGGGTGCTCGGCCCCCGGCCCTGGCGGGTCGCCTACGTGCAGCCGTCCCGGCGCCCCGCCGACGGGCGGTTCGGCGAGAACCCGAACCGGTTGTTCAAGCATCATCAGTTCCAGGTCATCCTGAAGCCCTCGCCGGATGCCGCGCAGGACCTCTATCTCGACAGCCTGCGGGTGTGCGGCATCGACCCGTCCCGCCACGACGTCCGCTTCGAGGAGGACAACTGGGAGTCGCCGACCCTCGGGGCCTGGGGCATCGGGTGGCAGGTCCTGCTCGACGGGATGGAGATCACCCAGTTCACCTATTTCCAACAGGCCGGCGGCATCGAGCTGTCCCCGGTCTCGGTCGAACTGACCTACGGGCTCGAGCGCATCGCGATGCACCTGCAGGGGGTGGACGACGTCTACGACTTGGCGTGGGCGCCGGGGGTGACCTATCGCACGGTGCGGCACCAGGACGAGGTCGAGCAGACGAAGTATGCCTTCGGCCTGATCGACATGCCGGAGGCGGAGTTCGCCGCCGGTCACCGCGACCTGTTCGAGCAGCATCACCGCTTGGCCCGGACCCTGGTGCGGTCGGGCCTGGTCCTGCCGGCCCTCGACGCCTGTCTCAAGTGCTCGCACACGTTCAACATCCTGGACGCGAGCGGGGGGATCGGGGTGACCGAGCGGGCCGCGTACATCCTGCGGGTGCGGGAACTGGCGGTGGCGGTGGCCGGGGCGCACGCCGGCGCCGGCGGCGCCGCGGCCCCCGGAGCGTAGCCCGCGGGCGGACGCCCGGGGGGCGGGCAGGGGGCGGAGCCGCGTGGCGGCGATTCGCGGGCCGGGACATCATGTATCGAGAGCTGCTGATCGAGATCGGGTGCGAGGAACTGCCGGCGGGGTGGCTGCCGCCGCTCGTGCGGCAACTCGGTGCCTGCGTCGGTGCCCGGCTCGATGCGGCGCGGCTCGCGTGTCCGAGCCCGCCCGAGCCGTTCGCGACGCCGCGGCGCCTCGCGGTCCGCGCGGCCCGGGTGGCGGAACGGCAACCGGACATCGAAGAGACCCTCACCGGGCCCCCGCTGCGGGCGGCGCTCACCGCCGGGGGGGATCCGACCCCCGCCGCCCTCGGGTTCGCCCGAAAGCACGGCGTCGCCGTGAACCGGCTCATCCGGATCGACACGCCGAAGGGGACCTATCTGGCCCACCGCCGCCGGCAGCGGGGGCGGGCGGCCCGGACGGTGCTCGGCGGGGTGCTGGCCGCCGTCCTGCGCGATCTCGCCTTTCCGAAAAAGATGCATTGGGATGCCCGGCTCGACGACGGCCGGGGCGACCTGCTGTTCGGGCGTCCCATCCGCTGGCTGGTGTTTCTGTTCGGGGGGCGGGTCGTGCCCTTCGTCATCGGGCGCACGCCGGAGGCGGCGGCGCGGGGGGTGGCGCCGATTCGCGCCGGCTCGACGACCCGCGGGCACCGGTTCTTCGCCCGGGACGCCCGGCCGGGGCGCCCGGTGCGGGTGGGCTCGTTCGCCGAGTACCGCAAGACCCTGAAGCGGCACTACGTGCTGCTGTCCCGCGAGGAGCGCCGCGCGCGGATCGCGAAGAAGCTCGAGAGCAACGCGAAGCGGGTGGGGGGCGTGGTCGGCGGCGCCGGCGGGGCGGCGTCGCTGCTCGACGAGGTGCCCGATCTGGTCGAGTACCCGTCGGTGGTCACCGGCCGCTTTCCCGAGGAGTTTCTCGCGCTGCCCGACGAAGTGCTGAAGACGACGATGATTCACCATCAGCACTACTTCCCGGTGGCGGCGGGCGACGGCCGCCTCACCGAGCACTTCCTCGCGGTGACCAACGTCCCGCAGGACAACGTGCCGGCGATTGCCCGCAACTCCGAGCGGGTGCTCGTGGCGCGTCTGCGGGACGCCCGGTTCTTCTGGGAGGCCGACCGCCGCGCGCCGCTCGCCGCGCGCCTCGATCGTCTCGACACCCTCCGGTTCCACGCGAAGCTCGGCAGTTACCTGGCCAAGGCCCGGCGGATCGAGAAGCTGGCCGCCGCCGTCGCCGGCGACGCGTTCGGCGCGCCCGCGCAGGTCGACCACGCGGCCCGCGCCGCCCGCCTCGCGAAGGCGGATCTCACCACCGACATGGTCGGCGAGTTTCCCGAGCTGCAAGGGGTGATGGGGGGGATCTACGCCCGCGAGGACGGCGAGCCGGAAGAGGTCTGGCGCGCCGTCTACCACCACTACCTGCCGATCGGAGTCACCGCCGACGCCCCGCCGCGGCCGGGCGACCTGGGCCGGGCCGGCATCAGTTGGGCCGCGGCCGCGCTCGCCGACAAGCTCGACACGCTGGTCGGGCTGTTCCAGGCCGGCGAACGGCCGCGGGGGGCGCGCGACCCGTTCGGGCTGCGGCGGCAGGCCCACGGTGTCTTCGGGATTCTCGTGGATCTGCCGGAGCTGACCGGGTTGACGGCCCGTCCCGACCTGGGGAGTCTCGTGGCGGCGGCGGAGGCGGCGCACGGAGGGGGCGAATCGGCCGCCGCGCCGGAGGTGACGGAGCGGCTGCAGCAGTTCCTGCTGGAGCGGCTGCGGTTCGTGCTGGAGCAGCGCGGCCACGATGTGCGGAATGTGCGGGCCGCGACCCAGCCGTGGCCGTCCTGGCGCGCGGTCACCCCCCTCGATGCGCGGCGCAAGCTGGAGGCGCTGCCGGGGTTCACCGGTTCGACGGAGTTCCAGCAGCTCGCGGCCCTGTTCAAGCGGGTTCGCAACATCGCCCGGGAGTTGTCCGACGCCGAGCTCGGCGATGTGGAGGCGGGACGGGCGGCGGTGTCGGACGATGCCCCCGAGCCCGCGGAGGCGGCGCTGGCGGCCGAGATCGAGCGGCGCCGCCCGGCCATCGCCGCGGCGGTGGCGGCGGGGACCGACTACCACACGGCCTTCGCCGAGGCGGCCGCGTTCGGTCCCGCCGTCGACCGCTTCTTCACCGATGTGCTCGTGATGGCCGGCGATCTGGATCTGCGGCGCCGGCGCCTGGCGCTGTTGAAGCGGCTCGAGCGGCTCATTCTCCAGCTCGCGGACGTGTCGGCTCTGGTCAAGGAGGCGGACTAGGCGCCCGCCGCGCGCCCGCCCATGACCGGCCCCGCGCCCTCGGAAGACCGTCCGCCGCGCATCGTGCGGCTGCCGGCCGAGCTGGCGAATCAGATTGCCGCCGGCGAAGTCGTCGAGCGACCCGCGTCGGTGGTCAAGGAGCTGGTCGAGAACGCCCTCGATGCCGGGGCGTCGCGGGTCGCGGTGGCCGTCGAGCTGGGCGGGAAGCGCCTCGTGCGGGTGGAGGACGACGGCGCGGGGATGACCGCCGGCGAGGCGCTGCTCGCTCTCGAGAGGCATGCCACCAGCAAGATCCGGCGGGTCGAGGATCTCGCCGCCATCACCTCGCTGGGGTTCCGCGGGGAAGCGCTGCCGAGCATCGCCTCGGTGTCGCATCTGCGCCTGCGCACCCGGGCCCGCGGCGCGTCCCGCGGGGTCGAGGTGCGCGTGTCCGGCGGGGCGATCGAGGCCAGCCGCGAGATCGGCGCCGCGGAAGGCACGATCATCGAGGTGACCGACCTGTTCTACAACGTGCCGGCGCGCCGGAAGTTCCTGAAATCGGACAGCGCGGAGACGGCGCAGATCTCGCGGCTGGTCGCCCAACTGGCCCTGGGGCGGTACCGGGTCGGCTTCACGTTGACCAGCGGGACGCGCCGGCTGGCCCAATGGCCGCCGGTCGAGAGCCTGGCGGATCGGCTGTTCCAGCTCTACCGGGACCGCCAGGACCTCGTCGAGGTGCGGAAGCACGCGGCCGGGGTCACGGTGACGGGGTTCGCGGCGGGGCTCACCGGCGCGAAGGAAGGGGCCCGGCGCGGGGCGCAGAATCTCTTCGTCAACGGCCGCGCCGTGAAGGACCGCACCCTCGCCCACGCGATCACCCACGCCTACAACGTCGCCACCATCAAGGAACGTCGTCCCGAGGCGCATCTGTTCATCGAGCTGCCCCCCGACCGGGTCGACGTCAACGTGCATCCGACGAAAGCCGAGGTCCGTTTTCTCGAGCCGTCCCTCGTCCACGAGGTCTTGCGCCGCGCCCTCTCGGAAGCGCTGGGGGACACCGCCGCGCCGGCCGTGACCTTGCGGGATGCGGCCCCCGCCCGCCCGGCGGCGCCGGCGTCCGGGGCGGCGCCGGCGTCCGCGGCGGAAGCCTCCGGCGATTGGCGCCCCGTCTCGCATGCGGTCCCGGAGGGCGCCGCGGCGGGACCGGACGGCGCGGCATCGGACGGCCGCGATCCGGGAGCGCCGGGCGTCTCCGGTGGACCGACGCTCGCCGACGCGGTCCGCGAACTGCGCCCGGCCGCGGCTCCGGCGCCGCCCCCGGCGGGGGTCGTGGACCGGCCCATGCGGCCGCTCGGTCAGTTCCGCGATACGTTCATCATCGCCATCGATGACGAGGGCATCGCCATCATCGACCAGCATGTCGCCCACGAACGGGTGCTGTTCGAACAGGTGATGGCGCGGCTCACCGCCGGGGCGCTCGAGAGTCAGCGGTTGATGCAGCCGATCGTGCTCGACCTGCCCCCGGCCGAGCGGCACGCCCTGGCCGCCCACGAGACCGCCCTGCAGCGGCTGGGGTTCGAGGTGGAGGCGTTCGGCGGCGAGAGCGTCCGGATCGCCGCGGTGCCCGCGCTCGTGCCCCTCGCCGCGTGCGAGGCCGCGGTGCGCGGGTTGGCCCAGGACCTCGATGGTCTCGACCAGGGCGCGGCCGTCGGCGAGGCGCTGCGGCGCAGCGCCGCCACCACCGCCTGCCACGCCGCCGTCAAGGCGCACGACCGGTTGACGTCCGAGAAGATGATCTGGATTCTCGACGCGCTCCGCCGCACCGCCCACTCGTCGGTCTGCCCGCACGGCCGCCCCGTCGTCCTGCGGCTCTCGCGCCGCGAGATCGAGAAGCGGTTCGAGCGCATCTAACCAGGAGAGGAGTCTGCGCTGTAGAACGGCGCGGATTCCTGGAGGGTTGGTTGGGCGGCAATCGGAGCCGCAGGCGGCGATTTCCGGTCTGGTGGCCGGGTTGACGAGCCCATGAGCACCCCCGTCGAAGGCTGGCACGGATGGGATGCCTACGCGCGTTTCTACGACTGGGAGAACGCCCAGACCGTCGGCCGCCGCGACGTCCGGTTCTGGGCCGACCTCGCCGCCCGGGCGGACGGGACGGTCCTGGAGCTCGGCTGCGGCACCGGGCGGCTGTCGGTGCCGGTCGCGCGGAAGGCCCGCCGGTTCGTCGGCATCGACCGGTCGGCGGCCATGTTGCGGCGGTTGCGCGCCCGGCTGCGGCGCGCCCGCCTGACCGGCCGCGCCGCGACCGTGCGCGGCGACGTCCGCGCGCTGCCCTTCCGCCCGGACTGGCGCTGCCGGTTGGTCATGGCGCCCTACGGCATGCTCCAGTCGCTGCTCTCCGACGAGGACCTCGCCGCAACCCTCGACGCGGTGGCCGGCGTGCTGGCCCCCGGGGGCACGCTCGGCGTCGATCTGGCCCCCGGCCTGCCGCGCTGGGGCGAGTACGCCCGGCGGGTCAGCCTGCGCGGGCCCATGAGCGGCGGCCGGCGGGTGACCCTCATCGAATCGGTCCGCCAAGTGCCGCGCCACGGATTGACCATCTTCAACCAGGAGTTCGTCGAGACGCGCGCGGGGCGGCGGACGAGCTACCCCGTCTCGATCGCGTTCCGCACCCTGACCGTCCCGCAGGTGGTCGAGCGCGTCGAGCGGGCGGGGTTCGCCGTCGACGCGGTCCTCGGCGGCTATCGGGAGGAAGCTTGGTCGCCCGACGCCGAGATCTGGGTCATCATCGCGCGGCGGAGCTGATCGCCGGCACGGGCGGCCGGCGACCGGCCGGACCTCGACCCCGCGGGAAACGTTGAACCCCGTGGGTGGGCTGGGGTTCGCGCCCGGCGGCGCGGCGGTGGACCCGACGGCGGTCGGTGGCCGGGCAGGGGCATCCTACGCTGACTGCGCGTGACGGCTCGCCCCGATTCGCGGGGCCGCCACCGTCTTGCCGACCGGCCGGCGCCGCGTGAGACCCACGATTCCGCACGTCCGGAGCCCGACAGGACCCGCCACGATTCTGCCTGCGCACGGCGGTGGCGGAGCGTGGGATGGTCCTGGCTGGCGGCCGGGCGGTTGCCCGCCGGGTCGTTCCGCCGTCAAGCGCCGCCCGTGGTGCGCTTCACGATGAAGTGACCCAACAGGAAGACCGCGACGCCGAACCCGAAGATGCGGGGACTGGGGCCGAGGGGGCCGGCGATGAGAATCGCTTCGAGGAGCGCCGCCATCCCCAGAAGCTGGAGTCCGCGGCCGAGGTAGTAGAGTGCGCCCGGCATCGTTCAATCGTCTTCCGCCCCGGACGGCGGGGAAGCGGTGTCCCTCCGGCCGGACGCGGCTTCCGCGGCGGCCCGGCGCTCGTTCTTGATGCGCCGCCATGCGGCCAGCCGGCGGCCGATCTCCTTCTCGAAGCCGCGCGTCGTCGGCGTGTAGTAGAGGCGTCCCTCGAGCGACGGCGGCAGGCAGCTCATCGCGGCCACCGCCTTCGGTTCGTCGTGCGCGTAGCGGTATCCCTTGCCGTACTCGAGGTCCTTCATGAGGCGCGTCGGCGCATTGCGCAGATGCAGCGGCACCGGGTCGGCGGCCTCGCGGTGCGCGTCGGCCGCGGCCTGCGCATAGGCCCGATAGACGGCGTTGCTCTTGGGGGCGGCCGCCAGGTAGACGGCGGCCTGGGCGAGGGCGGTGTTGCCTTCCGGCATGCCGATGAAGTGTACCGCTTCCTTGGCCGCCACCGCCACGCCGAGGGCCTGCGGATCGGCGTTGCCGACGTCTTCCGAAGCGAACCGGACGATTCGGCGGGCGATGTACAAGGGGTCCTCGCCCGCCTCGACCATGCGGGCGAGCCAGTAGACCGCCGCGTCCGGATCGCTGTTGCGCATGGACTTGTGGAGCGCGGAGATCAGATTGAAGTGCTCCTCGCCGGTCTTGTCGTACAGCAGGGTGCGGCGTTGCATCGCGTCCGAGGCGATCGCCAGGGTGAGCCGCGCGGCGCCGGTCGCCCCCGTCTCGGCCGCCTGGGCCAAGGCCGCGGCGGCGCCGAGCTCGAGCAGGTTCAGGGCGACCCGGGCGTCCCCGTTGGCATGCCGCGCGATCGCCGCGAGGGCGTCGGGGTCGGCCTCCAGCGCATCCCCGCCCAGCCCGCGCCCCGCATCGGCGAGGGCCCTGGCGAGCAGCGTGGCGACGGCCCCGCGGGGCAGCGCCTTCAGCACGTAGACCTGCGAGCGCGAGAGCAGCGCCGCGTTCACCTCGAACGAGGGGTTCTCGGTGGTGGCCCCGATCAGGACGATGTCGCCCGCCTCGACGCGGGGGAGAAAGGCGTCCTGCTGGGCCTTGTTGAAACGGTGGATCTCGTCGACGAACAGAATCGTCCGCCGGCCCCCGCGCCCCCGCGCCGCTTCCGCCGCCGCCAGCACCGCCCGGATCTCTTTGATGCCCGAGAGGACCGCGCTGAACGCGACGAACTTCGAGGTGGTCACGTCGGCGATGAGGCGGGCGAGGGTGGTCTTCCCGCTGCCGGGAGGACCCCACAGGATGATTGACCGCAGCGTGTCGCGTTCGATCGCCTGCCGCAACGGGCGGCCCCGGCCGATGAGATCGTCCTGGCCGACCAGCTCGTCGAAGCTCCGCGGGCGCATCCGCTCCGCCAGCGGGGTATCCTCCGCGCGGGCATTGCCGGGGGGCTCGTCGAAGAGGGATCCGGAAGTCATGCCGGTCGCGGTCCGCTCCGCTGTCTGGCCGCTTCATAGATGATGAGGGCGGCCGCCACCGCGATGTTGAGGGATTCGACGGGACGGCGCATCGGAATCGACACGAGGTCGTCGGCGGCCGCGACGGCGTCCCCGTCGAGGCCGGACCCTTCGGCGCCCAGCCAGACCAGACAGGGGGCCGTCAGGTCCGTCTCGGTCAGCGTGGTTCCGGCGTGCGGTACCGCGGCAATCACCCGCAGGCCGTGAACCGACGCCTGCCGGCGGACCGCGGCCGGGTCGTCGCCGCGGGCGATCGGCAACCGGAACGCACTGCCCATCGCCCCCCGGAGCGACTTCCACCCGAGCGGATCGGCCCCGCCGACGGTGACGACGCCGGAGGCTCCCCCCGCTTCGACGGCGCGGATCACCGCCCCGGTGTTTCCGGGGTCCTGGACCCCGCTCAACCCGACGACCAGCGGCCGGGGGACCTGCATGGTGTCCTCCACCCGGGCCGGGCGGAGGGTGGCCAGGGCCACGAGGCCGCTCGGCGTCGAGACCGGGCTCAACGCATCCATCACCGCCGCGGTCACCCGGACGACCCGGGCCATCGGTTCGAGCCGGCGGGCCACCGCCGCGGCCCGGCGGCCGGCGGAGGCGGTGCAGACCGCCGCGAGATCCACCGGCACGCCCGCCGCGAGGGCGTCCTCCAGCAGTCGGGGACCCTCCAGGAGCACCGTCGAGTCGCCCCCCGCGTGGTGTCGCGCGGCGCGCCGGAACCGGGCCACGAGCGGGTTGCGCCGGCTGGTGATGGCTTCCACGGGTGTTCCGTCCTGAATGATGCGCGGCGTGGTTCTCGCGCGCCCGCCGCGGATCGACGCCGCCGCGCGGTCCCGAAGAGGCGCGGGGCGATGCTCTCGGTGACCCATCCATCCGCCCGACCCGCGGCCGGCGCCCCGGCGGGTCCCGAAGGCGCGGGGCGGTGCCCTCGGTGACGCCGAGTCCATCGGTGGCCGGAGCCCGCATTCTATGCGACGCGCTTGATGGACGGGACGGCAGCGGCCCGTGGTGGAAGCGCGCGGCCCGATACCGGTGAGGCGCCCGCGCGGCGGGGCGCGGCGGGCCGTCTGCGGGTGGACGATCGGGCGCAGGACGGGGCGCGGTCTTCGGCGGCGTGTTCTCGTGCGGCGCGGACCGGACGGCGACGCCGCTCACAGTACCAGGTCGTCTATCTGCCGAAAGCACTCCCGGCACGAACGGCCACATTAACCTTGAGACGAAGACGACAGGAAAGCCCAGTGCCGGAAATCGGCATGCTGGGTTTGACGAGGCGGGAGCTGGAAACGTGCCCACGGGAGCCGGATTGCGGCCCGGCGCGAAAGCGACGGACAATCCACCGGACCCTATCGGCGGCGCGCCAGTTCTCGACCCTACCGATGTAGCGGCGCCGGGGCGGACGGGGCAGATGTGCTATCGTAGCCGTCGGTGGACACGCCACTGGCGGGCCGGCGGTCGGCGATGGACGTACTGCGGCGGCGGTCGGATGGCGCGGTGGCTTTCCTGGCCGGGCGACCGGGCGCGTGCGGTGCGGTGGAGGCGACGCCGGCATGAAGGCGGAACTGCTCAAGCGATTCGAAGGCGATATCCGGGAGCTCGAGCGGGAGCTCAACAGCGAGTTGCCCCAGGAGATCAAGCGGGCCCGCGAGCTCGGCGATCTGCGTGAGAATGCGGAGTATCAGGCCGCGAAAGAGCGGCAGGTCTTCGTGCAGGCCCGTCTGGCCATGCTGCGCAAGCGCGTGGCCGAGCTGTCGCTGCTGAACCTCGACCGGATTCCCGCCGATCGCGCCGGCTTCGGTTCCACCGTGCATCTGCACGAGGTGGACGGCGACACCATCGTCTACCGGCTCGTCATGCCCGAGGACGCCGATCCGCGGAAGGGATGGATCTCCACCGCCTCGCCCATCGGACGCGCGCTGATGGGGAAGCAAGAGGGGGACGAGGTGGCGGTGCCGACCCCGAGCGGGATTCGCGAGTTCGAAGTGCTCAAGCTCGTCACGATTCATGGCGAGTAGACCGCCCGCCCCGGGATTCCATGACCTCGTCGAGTAGTGCGGCGGCTCCGCCGCCAGCCGGCTCCCGGGCGCGGTACTCTCCGCACCGGCGCACCGCCGTGGTGTTGACGGGTACCGGCACCGCCGGCGCCTACCATGCCGGGGTGCTGCGGGCGCTGCACGAGGCCGGCGTCAAGGTCGATCTGATGGCCGGGCGCGGCGTCGGTACGGTCGGCGCGTTGTTCGGGGCGGTGGACGGCGCCGGTCAGCTCTGGGAACGGTCGGGGTTGTGGGCGGCGCCGGGCGCGGCCCGGTTGTATCGTTGGCGTCCGGCCCTGGTCGCCGCGGCCGCCATCCTCGGCGCGGCGCTCGCCACGTTGCTGCTGCCGTTCGGTGTGGTCGTTCTCGCCACCCTGGTCTACGCGATAGCCTATTTCGTCCAGATCATCGGATTGAACGGGGCGTGGCTCACGAGCGGGTTCGGGCGGCTCGTCGAGTGGGTCTTCGCCCCGGGGATGCTGCCGGTGTGGCTGCCGAGGGCCACGGTGTTCGCCCTGGTCCTGCTGCTGGGCGCGCTGGTCTGCTCGGCGGTGCTGACGTGGTACCGGACGCGCCCCGGGCGGCGCGGGCGCGGGGCCTTGTGGTGGTTGCTGATGGGGGCGCCGCTCGACGCCGACTACGGCCGGCGCTGGTTCGGCAACGGACTGTGGAAGTCGGTGCGGGGCGCGTCGGCGATGGCGCTTCCGAGCCCCGAGCAGCTCGGGCTCCGGTATACGCGTCTGCTCTCGGACAGCCTCGGGCAGCCCGGATTCCGCGAGCTGCTGGTTACCGTGCACGACCTGGACGGATCCCGGGATCTCGTGCTGGCCATGCTGACGAAGAAGTTCAGGGGGCCGTTCTTCCGGCGCCGGGGCGCCGGCGGCGAACGGCCTCTCGAGGCCCTGGACCTGAGCGGATGGGCCGCGCGGCACGGATTCGACGCCCTCGCCGCCTCCCTCGGCCTGCCGGTGGTGACGGAGCCGTGGTTCGTGCCGTTCCCCGCCGTCAGCGGTTGGCGGGGTGAAACGCATCGACTGTGCGATCGGCCGGACGCCCTCGGGCGGCTGCTCGACGAGGTGGCCCTCGCCGGGGTCCAGCAGGTCATCCTCGTGTCCGCGCAGCCCCCGCCGTCCGGTCCCCACGCGCTGGGGGGACAACGGCGCGACGGCCGCGGCCGGATCGGCGAGTCGCTCCAGTCGATCGAGGCGGCGGCGGCGCGTGACGCGGTCGGCAACCGGGCCCGGCTGTTTCAGGTTTTCTTCGAGATACGTCCCCTCCACAATCCCCTGGGGCCGTTCGATTTCGCCGGTTCGTACGACGAACGCTCCGACCGGCGGTGGACCCTCGCGGATCTCCTGGACCGTGGCTTCGACGACGGGTACCGACAGTTCATCAATCCGGTGGTGGCCCCGAGCGGCGAGGAGATGGCGCCGACGCCCCGGCCCCGTCCGCCGACCCCGGTGTCGCCGGCGTCGTGACCGGGCCGCGCCCCGGACTCCTCCGCTCACGCCGGTCGTTCGATGCCCGAGCCGCGGCGCCGCTCCGAGGCCGTCGGCGTCTTCAGAAACTCGCCGGCCAGCGCATGGGTGACGGCGAGAACGCGATCCGGCTCGACCGATCCGAACTTTTGGGCGAACCGGTCGACGGTGGCCACCGCCTTGGCCATGACGCGGTGGCCGCCGGCGCTGCCGACGTCGCCGAACGATCGCTTCACGAACTTGCCGGCGTCGCCGGAATCCCCGAGATTGCGGGCGGAGATCACCACGTTCCGCTGCACGATTCCCGACACCACCGACCAGGAGACCTCTTCCACCTGGAGGAGGAAGTCGGCGACGAACGTGATCAGGTCTTCGCGCGCGACCTCGCCCAAGTGCGACGTATACAGCGATCCGCTGATCTCGCCGCATTGCATCGCCTTGGTGAGGCACGCCAGGCGTTCGAGATTCGTCTCCGACCCTTCCATCTTGCGGACGAGCGCCGCGTTGGCCAGGGGATACAGGAAACGGAACGCATCGAGGTCCGATTCGTCGGTGTGGCGCGACAGGAACAGGGTGTCGGACTTGATCGCGTAGAGCATCGCGGTGGCGGTGCGCTCCGAGATGTTGGCGTCGACGGCGCGAAGATGCTCGGTGAGAATGGTGCAGGTCGAGCCGTAGTCGGGCCTGATGTCCTTGAAGGCCGCGCTGTACCCGGCGCGCGCGGGGTGATGGTCGATGACGAGGTCCACGCGGTTGATCAGCCCGCCGAAGTAGTGCGGCTGCACGTCGACGGTGGCGATGCGGGGGAACTCGGTCACCGATCGGCGGTTAAGCAGCTCGATCTGGATGTCGAGCAGGTTGGCCATCCGGATGTTCTCGGGTCGGGTCGCCCCCTGGAACGTTCCGATGATGGCGGTCGTCCGGGTGCGGTGGAGCAGGGTGCGGAGGGCGAGGCCGCTGGCCATCGCGTCCGGGTCCGGGTCGTTGTGCAACAGAATCAGGATGCGATCGGCGTCCGCGAGAAACCGCTGGTACTGTTCGACCCGCGCGCGGGTGATGGACCGCTCCAGCGCCGCCCCCAGGGCGCCCCGGAGCAGGTCGGCGAGGGCCAGCCGGGTCACCCCGGACGCGCTGAGTTGCCGTCGCCGCTCCCGCTGCTTCGGGCCCCGGGGCTGCTCGGCATCGAGCAGGTACACGAGCGTGGAGCCCGCATCGCGGATCGTCTCGATCGTCCGTCCCGGATTCCGGCGGGGGGCGTCCTCGACGATGACGCAGGTGGCGGGACCGATGTCCGCCTTGAGGTAGGTGTCGAGCCGGCGCGGATTGCCGACGTGGACGGCAATGCCGGCATCGTCCAGCCGCCGCCCCAGGAGCCGGTCTTCGACGACGAACTCAACGTCCAGGCGCGGCTTGAGCGTCCGGGCCAGGAGTCGAATGAGCAGTTCGTCCTGGCAGACGGCGAGGCATTTCATGCTGCTGACCGTTCGAGCCGCATCCAATCGGCCCAAGCTTCCCATTATAGTCGGCGCGGCCCGCGCGCGGCCGGTCCGCCGGAGCGGGAATCGGATAAGATGCCGGCGATGGGGCCGCGGAGCGGCGGTCTCCGGGGTGGAAGCAGGAGGGTGCGATGCGCCGATACGTGACGTCGGTCGTCATGGTCCTCGCGGGGGTGGTTGCGGCCTCCGGGCAGCCGGTGTTTCGAAGCGGCGTGGATCTGGTTCGGTTCGAGGTCACCGTTCTCGACGGGGACGGCGAGGTGGTTTCCGGGTTGACGGCCGACGACTTCCGGGTCGAGGAGGAAGGACGCGAGCAGCGCATCGCCTACTTCTCGCGCGGACTCGACCTCGATCGGATGCCGTTGCATGTCGGGGTGCTGTTCGACGTCAGCGGCAGCATGACGGTCGATGCGTCCTTCGCCAAGACGGCGGCAATCCGGTTCCTGCGGGGGTTGGACTTCGCGGTCGACATGACGCTGGTCGAGTTCGATACCCAGGTGCGGGTGAGCCGGTTCACCCAGGCGGACTTCCCCCGGCTCGTGGAACGGTTGCGCGGTCAGGAGGCCGAGGGGATGACCGCGCTCTACGATGCGCTCGGGGTCTATCTCGACGGCGCTTTCGCCCAGGACGGCCGAAAGCTGCTGCTGCTCTATACCGACGGCGCCGACACGCGGAGCCGGCTGCGGTTCAGCGAGCTGCGCGATCTCCTGCGCGCCTCCGACGTGACCGTCTATGCGGTCGGGTTCCAGGCCCAACGCCGGAACATGGCGCAGATGCGCCAACGCGTGCGGCTCCAGCAGATCGCCGGGGTGACGGGGGGGCGCGCCTATTTCCCGACCTCGCAGGACGGTCTGGACGAGATATACCGGCAGATTCGCGGGGAGCTGGAGGCGCGGTACTCGCTCGGTTACGTGTCGACGGATCGGGCCACCGACGGCGCCTGGCGCGAGGTGAAGGTGAGTCTGCGGGGGGGGCGGCCGGCGCTCGACGACGCCAGAATCCGGGCGCGTGAAGGCTACTTCGCGCCCTATATCGAAGAGACCGGGGCGCGGGACCGCTAGTGCGGTGCCATGAATAAATATTAGAGTCATCGGGGAACTCGCCTGGAATCCGGGAGAGTCCCCCATGCCGGAGAACCGGACCCTCGACTCAAGTCCGTTTATCCGAAGGTTATGACGTGATGGACCGCTGGCCGGCAATCGTCGCCGGCGGCTCCGATTGCAACCAACCCTCCAGGCGTCCGCGCCGCTCTGCGGCGCCGACGCTGGGTGCGACCGCGCGCGACCTTGCGGTCGGGTTGCGCGTTTCGCAGGCGGGCACCCAGACGGCGCAAGACCGCCGGCGCGGCCTGGCGGTCGCGCCGGCGGCTCCGCTGCCGCCCGGCCCACCGGGGTCCGCGCCGTTCCCCGGCGCAGACCCGGTGCCGGGGGCACGGCGCGGGGCATGAGCCACGGGTCCCGACCCCGGCGCGCGACCCGCGGCCCGACGGCGGCGCCGGCCGCCGCGGCGGGCCGCGTCTCGGGAGTTCCTCGTGCCATCCACCTACGACCGGTTCACCCTCGTGAGCGACTTCGAACTCCGCGGCGATCAGCCCCGCGCGGTGCAGGAGCTGACGGACGGCCTGCGGCGCGGCGACCCGCACCAAGTTCTGCTGGGGGTGACCGGTTCCGGCAAGACGTTCACGATGGCGAGCGCCATCGCCGAGGTGAACCGTCCGACCCTCGTGATGGCGCACAACAAGACGCTCGCCGCCCAGTTGTTTCTCGAGTTCCGGCGGTTCTTTCCGGAGAACGCGGTCGAGTACTTCGTCAGCTACTACGACTACTACCAGCCCGAGGCCTACGTGCCCGCCACCGACTCGTACATCGAGAAGGAGGCGACGATCAACGACGAGATCGACCGCATGCGGCTGTCCGCCACCCGGTCCCTCTTCGAGCGGCGGGACGTCGTCATCGTGGCCAGCGTCTCGTGCATCTACGGGCTCGGATCGCCCGAGGCGTACTACGGGCTGATGCTGCCGCTCGAGCGGGGGCAACGCGTCGAACGCGACTGGATCCTGCGGAAACTGGTGGAGATTCAGTACGAGCGGAACGACCACGACTTCGACCGCGGCACCTTCCGGGTGCGCGGCGACATCGTCGAGGTGCACCCCTCCTACGAGAACGTCGGGGTGCGGATCGAGCTCTTCGGCGACGAGGTCGACGAGCTCGTCAGCTTCGACCCGGTCACCGGCCAGACCCTCCGCCACCACGACAAGCTCGCGGTGTATCCGAAATCGCACTTCGTGACCCCCAAGGCGCGGACCCTGCAGGCGGTCGAGGCGATCACGGCGGAGCTCGCCGAGCGCCGCGGCCAGCTCGAGTCGATGGGCAAGGTGCTGGAGGCGCAGCGGTTGCACCAGCGGACGACGTTCGACCTCGAGATGATGCGCGAGATCGGCTATTGCCACGGCATCGAGAACTATGCCCGGCACCTGTCGGGCCGCGCCCCCGGCGAGCCGCCTCCCACCCTGCTCGACTACGTGCCGCCGGACGCCCTGACCATCGTCGACGAGAGCCACCAGACGGTCCCCCAGGTGCGCGCCATGTACCACGGGGACCGGTCGCGGAAGGAGATGCTGGTGGAGCACGGGTTCCGCCTGCCTTCGGCCCTCGACAACCGCCCCCTGACGTTCGACGAATGGACGCGCCGCGTGGGCCAGGTCGTCTTCGTGTCCGCCACTCCCGGGCCCTACGAGCTCGACCGGAGCCAGGGCGTGGTCGTCGAGCAGATCATTCGTCCCACCGGGCTGATCGACCCGGTGGTCGACGTCCGCCCGGTGAAGGGGCAGGTCGACGACCTGCTGCACGAGATCCGGCAGCGGGCCGAGCGCCGGGAGCGGGTGCTCGTCACCACCCTCACGAAGCGGATGGCGGAGGATCTGACGCAGTTCTACCAGGAGCTCGGGGTCAAAGTGCGGTATCTGCACTCGGAGGTGGAGACCCTGGAGCGGGTGCAGATCCTGCGGGACCTGCGGCGCGGGGTGTTCGACGTGCTCGTGGGCATCAATCTCCTGCGCGAGGGGCTCGATCTGCCGGAGGTGTCGCTGGTGGCGATTCTCGACGCGGACAAGGAGGGGTTCCTGCGGTCCTCCGGCTCGTTGATCCAGACCTCGGGCCGGGCCGCGCGCAACGTCAACGGGCTTGTCGTCATGTACGCGGACGTCGTGACCGACTCGATGCGGACCGCGCTCGACGAGATGAAGCGGCGCCGTTTGTTGCAGGAGGCGTTCAACCGGGAGAACGGGTGGACGCCGGAATCGATCGTGAAGGACATCGACGAGGTGCTGACCGGGGTGTACGAACGGGACCCTGCCACGGCGCCGGCGGTTCGCGAGACCGCGGAGACGTTCGCGACCCAGGCCGAGTTCGACGCCCATCTGCAGTCGCTGGAGACGGAGATGCGGTCGGCGGCGGCGAACCTCGAGTTCGAGCGCGCGGCGGCGTTGCGCGACAAGATCCAGACGTTGCGCAGCCCCGGCCAGGCGCTGTCCTGACGGGCGCGTTTCCCGGCCGCGGGGGTGGGGACGCTTCTACGGCGACCGCAAGGCCGCGCTGTCGCCGGCTGCCGATGTGAGATACAATGGCACTCGGCTTCGGAGTGGGCGCTTGGCTCAGTGGTAGAGCATCGCCTTCACACGGCGGGGGTCAGTGGTTCGAATCCACTAGCGCCCACCACTTCCTCGGCGCGCGGGTCGACCGGCCGTTCCAGCGGGCGGTACGTGCTTACGCCTCTGCAACCTGCTTCACGCATGGTCCAGGGATCGGCCCCGGCAGTCCTGTTCACGCCCGAGCGGATTCAGGAACGGGTTCGGCAGCTCGGGACGGAGATCTGCGCCGGCTACCCGGACGGGTGCGAGGTGCATCTGGTGTCGGTCCTGAAGGGCGGGGTGGTCTTCGTCGCCGACCTGATGCGGGCGCTCGCGCGGCCGGTCACCGTCGACTTCATCAGACTGGCGAGCTACGGGTCCGGAACGCGTCCGTCCGCGCTGCCGCGGCTGGTGAAGGATCTCGACGACGACGTCGCGGACCGCGACGTGCTGATCGTCGAGGACATCGTCGACACCGGGCGGACCCTGGCGCTGCTGATCGACACCCTGCGGGCCCGGCGCCCCCGCTCCCTGCGCACCGTCACCCTGCTGGACAATCCTTCGCGCCGCCGGGTCGAGGTCGGCGTCGATCACGTCGGGTTCACCATCGCCGACGGGTTCGTGGTCGGCTACGGTCTCGACCATGCCGAGCGGTACCGGCACCTGCCGTACATCGGGGTGCTCGACCCCGCGGGCGGGGGTTTCGCCGGCGCCAGGAGCATCCCACGCTGATTGCGCGTGACGGCCCGCCCCCGATTCGAAGGGGGCGCCACCGTTTTGCCGACCGGCCGGCACCGCGTGAGAACCGCGATTCCGCACGTCCGGAGCCCCAGGACCCGCCACGCTTGGCGGCGTTGGGGGCGGTCGGTGTTCGTGGCGGAAACGTCTGCGGAGCGCCGGTTGCGCGGTCATCTGCCGGCGGCGTGCCGTCCGCGGGGTCGTGGGCGGGCGCCGGGCTGCCGTCTGACGTATCTGCTGGAAGCGGCGTCGGGAGTGGCGGCGCCGGGTCGCGTCGAGCGAACGTGATAGCATGCCGCGTCCCATCCCGGAAGCGTCGTTACTCTTGAGGAGCAGGAGAAAATGAGAATGCTCGTCGCGCTCTGCGTCCTGGCCGTGGCGGCCGTGGCCGCGGTGGGCGTCGGGGGAGCGGCCGCCCAGCCCTTGAAGGTCGGTGACCCCGCGCCGGCGTTCAGTCTGCCGGGCACCGACGGCAAGACCCACCGCCTGTCCGACTATGCGGGCACGCCGGTGGTGCTGGCTTGGTTCCCCATGGCGTTCACCGGTGGTTGAACGGCCCAGTGCAAGTCGCTGCGTGACTCCAGCGACGCGTTGAAGGCCATCGACATGGCCTACTTCATGATCAGCGTCGACGACCCCGAGACGAACCGGCAGTTCGCGGAGTCGCTCGATTCCGGTTTTCCCTTGTTGAGCAACCCCACCCGAGAGGTCGCCGAGGCCTACGGCGTCGTGCCGGCCGGCCGCCGCTCGTTCCCGTCCCGCTGGACCTTCATCATCGGCGGCGACGGCAGAATCCTGCGGATCGACAAACGGGTCAACCCGTCGACGGCGGGGCGGGATCTGGTGGCGCACATGCGGGATCTCGGGCTCGACTAGGAGTCTGCGCCGCAGAACGGTTTTGGGTCCGATCTGACACAATGCACTAGGAGTTTGCGCCGTAGAATGGCGCGGATCCCTGGAGGGTTGGTTGGGCGGCAATCGGAGCCGCAGGCGACGATTTGCGGGCGGGCAATCGAGCCCGAGCCCCGGTCGGTTCCCGGTGGGTTTGGAGAGCGTTCACGGGCCGGCGTGCCCCGCAAGGGTACGCCGGCCCGTGTTGCGTACCAGGGCCGGACGCTGCGGCAGCGGGGGTCAGGCGTCGCGCGGCGGCTCGGCTTCAGCCGGCTTTTCCTTCGAGCTCGAGCCCATCTCATCCTTGAACCCGCGGATGGCCTGGCCCATGCCGCGGCCGAGCCCGGACAGACGGTTGGCGCCGAAGATGAGCATCAGGATCAGAAAGATGATGATCAACTCGGGAACACCGAGCGTGCCGATGAGCGCGAACACCGTATGATCCATCACAGGGCACCTTCCTCGTCGAAACCGGAATTGTCCACCAAGGATATCACGTCCGCGCCACGGTCCGCAGATCGCCACCAGATCGCCCATTGCGCCGGCCGCGCCGATGCGATACCGCGGCGCTGCGCCCGGAAGCGGGGCGCCGGAGCGGCTTTGACGCGGCTCCGAAGTGTGATAGACAGAGCAGCCTATGACCTCAGAGCCCCTGCCGTCGCCCGCCAAGACCGCCGCGGAAGCCCGGTTCGACGAGAAACGGCGGAAGATCGGGCTGGTGGTCGGACCGCTGCTCTTCCTGCTGGTCCTGGCGTGGCCGTTCGCGTCCCTGACGCCCGAGGGCCACCGGCTCGCGGCGGTCATGGCCCTGGTCATCGTGTTCTGGATCACCGAGGCGCTGCCGCTGGCCGTCACCGCTCTCCTGGGGCCGGCGCTGGCCATCTTCCTGCAGGTGGCGCCGGCCGGTGAGACCTTCAGGCCGTTCGCCAGCACCACCATCTTTCTGTTCATCGGCAGCTTCATCCTGGCCCAGGCCCTCTTCGTCCACCGGGTGAACGAACGGGTGGCGTTCGGGGTGCTCTCGCTGAAGTGGATCGGGGCCCGGCCCACGCGCATCCTGTTCGCCTACGGCCTGCTCGCCGCCGGCCTGTCGGCGTGGATGAGCAATACCGCGACGGCGGCGATGCTCGTCCCGCTCGGCGTGTCCCTGATTCGATTCATGGAGTCGACGGCGGACATCCCGAAGAAGTACGGGACTGCGCTGATGCTGATGACGACGTACTGCTGCTCGCGCGGCGGCATGGCCACGCCGGTCGGCACCCCGCCGAACCTGATCGCGGTCGGCATGCTCAGCGAGCAGTTGGACTTCCGGATCACGTTCGTGCAGTGGATGCTGTTCTCGGTGCCCATCGTGTGCGTGCTGATGGCGATAGTCTTCGTCTATCTCAACTGGGTCGGCCAGACCGGCATGAAGGAGATTCCGGGCACCGACCGGATCATCGCCGAGCGCAAGGCCGCCCTCGGGCCGTGGCGCCGCGGCGAGATCAACGCCGTGATCGCGTTCGGCGTCACCGTCTGCCTGTGGGTGGGGCCCGGTCTGCTGGCCCTCGTGCTGGGCACCGATCATCCGGTGGCGGTCTCGGTGCTGGACAGCGTGCCGGAGGCGGTGGCGGCGCTCGCCGGGGTGGTGCTGCTGTTCCTGCTGCCGAACAGCGCCACCGAGCGCACCACCATCACCTGGAAGCAGGCGGCCCAGATCGACTGGGGGACCATCCTGCTGTTCGGGGGCGGACTCGCCCTGGGCGGGCTCGCCGCGTCGACGGGCCTGGCGCAGGTCGTCGGCGAGGGCATCACCGGACTGGTGCCGACGAGCGAGCTGGCCACGCTGACCTTCGCGGCCGCCCTGTTCACGGTCGTGCTGTCCGAGACGATGTCGAACACCGCGGCGACGAACATCGCGGTGCCGATCGTCATCTCGATCGCGGCGGCGGCGGGGGTCAACCCGGTCATCCCGTGCGTCGCGGCGGCGCTGTCCGCCTCGGTGGCCGACGCCCTGCCGGTGTCGACCCCGCCCAACGCCATCGTCTACGCCTCGGGCCAAGTGCGAATCACCGACATGATCCGCTACGGCGTGTTGATGGACCTCATCGCCGTCACCGTCGTCCCGGCCTTGGTGCTGCTGATCGCCCCGCGCTTCCTCGGGTGACCGCGGCCCCGTCGAAATCGGGCCGTTTTCTTGTTTTGTCGTTGTCCAGATTCGGCGGGTTGGCGTCCACCGCGCCGGCCGCGGGGGTTGCGGTCCGCTCTCGATGATGATGCGCCCGTCCTTCCGGCGCCGTCGAGCCAAAGCGGGTACTCGATCAGACTACCCCTGGAGCCCGCGTTTCGACAGCCAGCGGACGATTCGCCCGGTGACCGTCTCGTAGATCTCCGCGGCCGGCGGCGCGTTCTTCCCCCGCTTCTTGAACGAGTGATCGCCGCCGTCCACGGTGACCAGCTCGGCGTCGGCGCAGGTGGCGAGGACGGGACGCAGCTCGTCCGGGGTGCCGAAGACGTCGCGCCCGCCCTGCACGAAGAGCATCGGGGCGGTGACGGACGGCAGGTGGGCGGTGCGCGGCTTGTCGGGCCGGCCCGGGGGGTGGAGCGGGTAGCCGAGAAGCACGAGGCCGTCCACGCCCGCGCCGCCGCCGTCCGCGCCGTCCGCCGCCGCCACCTGCGTCGCGATGCGGCCGCCCATCGACTTGCCGCCGATGACCATCCGGTTGCCGTCGCCGGTTCGGGCGCGCGCCGCCGCGATGGCCGCCCGGTAGCAGGCTTCGAGCCGCGCCCTGGGGTCGGGAACCCGGTGCCCGCGTTCCCGGTAGAGGAAGTTGAAGGTGACCACGTCGATCCCGGATCGGGAGAGACGGTGGGCGAAGGCGGTCATGAACGGATGCGTCTGCGGCGCGCCGGCGCCGTGCGCGAGGACCATCGTCGTCCCCGCCGGCGGGGCGTCCGCGGTTCGATAGGCGATGGCGCTCACGCTGTCGTCCGAAGGCAACGTCACGGTGAACGGAGAGGCCGTCGCCGCTGATTCCGTGTCTCGATCGGGCATGTCTCACTCCTGCCGGCCTCGTGCGGGAATCGTGGCCCGTCGGTTCGGCTGCCCGCCCGACCGGGCGTCGACCGTCCAGATCGCCGTCAACGCCGCGGCGATGGCGCTCCCGAGCCACCGCCCCGGTCCGTCCACGAAGACGACCGCGCCGTTGACGATCATGAACAGGAACGCGCCGCGCACCGCCGGCTTCCAGGCCCGCGGGCGCCGCGCATGGCTCTCCGGCCACATTTGCCACCAGAGCGCTTCGCCGACCCAGAGGATGGTGAACGCGTAGTTCACCCACAGGCCCCCACCCCAGCGGAGACCCAGCAGCTCGTCGGTGCGCGCCGCCGTATACGCGTAGGCGGCGGCGTGGCTCCACCCGTGGTGGGCGGCGAACGCGGCGGCGGCGTGGGCGAGACCGGCGGCGGCGCCGAGCAACCAGAACGGCTTGGCCCACGCCGCCGGGGGGCGGCGGGTCCGGCCATACTCGCCGGCCGCGTAGAGCAGGAGCGCGGTCCAGATGGTGAAGGCGACGACGGACGGCGGGCTCGGCGTCGGCATCGATCAAGCGGCGTTCGGGTGGCGCGGGTTCCGTGCCCGCACTCTACCATCGAGCCGGCGTCGGATTCCCCGTACGTGGAGCGTTCGCGCCGGTCGGCGAGCCAGGAGCATCCCACGCTGACTGCGCGTGACGGCCCGCCCCCGATTCGAGGGGTCGCCACCGTCTTGCCGACCGGTGCCGCGTGGGACCCACGATTCCGCACGTCCGGAACCCCAGGACCCGCCGCGATTCCGCCTGCGCACGGCGTTGGCGGAGCGTTGGATGGTCCTGGTCGGCGAGCCGCCATCGTTCACCGCGGGGCGGTATTGCGGTACAGTCTCTCTTTGTTCCGCGGATCCGGCACGGGAGGAGGCATCGCATGACGATGGGGAACCGGCGCAGGGTGATGGGATGCGGCGCGGTCATGGCGCTCGTCATGGCTTTCGGCGCGACGGGGTCGCTCGGCCAGGACGCCGACCCGCCGCTGGTGAGCCGGACGCAGTACGACGCGTGGCTCGACGAGCTGTCCAACTGGGGCCGGTGGGGGCCGGACGACGAGATGGGCGCGCTCAACCTGATCACCCCGGAGAAGCGGCGCGGGGCCGCGGACCTGGTGACGGAGGGGTTCACCGTGTCGCTCGCGTCGATCGCGAATACCGAGCGGAGCATCGACAACCCCTGTCCGCTGGAGTGGCGGATGGTCAGCGCGTCGCCGGGGGGCGCCACCGACACCATCAACTATGCGTGCATCCACGGCGCCGGCACGACCCACATCGACGGCTTCGCCCACCGCTTCTTCGACGGGAAGATGTGGAACGGGTACCCGATCGCGGAGACCGTCACGATGGAGGGGGGCGCGGCGAAGAACGCCATCCTGACGATGCGGCACGGCGTCGTGACCCGCGGCGTCCTCTACGACATTCCGCGGCTGAAGGGCGTCCCGTATCTGGGGCCGGGCGAGCGCATCACCGTCGCCGACCTCGAGGCGTGGGAGGCGCAGGCGGGGGTCGCGGTCGGCCCCGGCGACGCCTTCCTCATCCGGTGGGGGCGGTGGGCCCGCCAAGACGCCATCGGCCCGTTCGACACCGGGGCGGAGGCGGCGGGGCTCGACAACCACGTCATTCCCTGGCTGCGCGAGCGGGACGTGGCGATCATCGGCTGGGAGACGCCCGGCTACATGCCGCAGCCCGAGGGCGACCTGCCGCGCCTCGCCCTGCACGACTTCGCCCTGACGATGCTCGGCGTGCACCTGATGGACCGCGCCGACTTCGACGACCTCGCCGCCGCCGCGGCAGAGCGCAACCGGTGGGAGTTCATGCTGACCATCGCGCCGCTGCCGATTCCGAAGGGCACCGGATCGCCGGTCAATCCGATCGCGGTATTCTGACGCGGAGCGCACCGGCCCGGAACCGCCGCCCGGCGGTGCCGTTTGCCGCCGAACCAACTCCGTGGGGAGTCGGCGCCTCCTGGAGGCGGCGGCGTCGTTCTCCACGGCGCGGACCGCAAGCCCGAAGCGAGGACGACATGATGAAACCGACCAGCCTGACGATGGTGGCCGCGCTCGCGGCCTGGACGACGGCCTGCGGCGGGGCGCCGGAGACGCCGCCCGAGGAGGTGGAGATCGGCGAGGCGGCCGGGGTCGGCCGCATCCTCCGGGTCGATCCGCGGCTCGACGCGCTGGTGCCGCCCGGCGCGACGATCGAGAAGCTGGCCGAGGGCTACGTGTTCACCGAGGGGCCGGTGTGGATTCGCGGCGAGTCGCGGCTGCTCTTCTCGGACGTGCGGGCCAACGCCATCCACCAGTGGACCGAGGCCGACGGGGCCAGCCCGTTCATCGATCCGGTCTTCGAGGGCGACCGGGAGGGGCTGCGGTCGATCTCGTCGAACGGGCTGACCCTCGACGCCGAGGGGCGGCTCGTCATCTGCGAGCACGGCAACCGCCGCATCTCGCGGGTCGAGGCGGACGGCGCCCGGACGGTGCTCGTCGACCGCTTCGAGGGCAGCCGCCTCAACAGCCCCAACGACGCCGTCTACGGCTCCGACGGGTCGCTCTACTTCACCGATCCCTCCTACGGTCTCGAGGGGCTCGAGGAGTCGCCGCTCCGCGAGCTCGACTTCAACGGCGTCTACCGCCTGCGTCCGGACGGCGGGCTGGAGCTGCTCGTCCGCGACCAGACGCGGCCCAACGGCATCGCCCTCTCGCCCGACGAGGACATCCTCTACGTCGCCAACTCCGACGAGAACCAGAAGGTCTGGATGGCCTACGACCTCGACGAGAACGGCGCCTCGAACGGACGGGTGTTCTACGACGTCAACGATCAGACCGCCCCCGGGGCGGCCGACGGCCTGAAGGTCGACCTGGCCGGCAACCTCTTCGCCACCGGCCCGGGCGGCGTCTGGGTGCTGAGTTGGGACGGCGTGCATCTGGGGACGATCATGCCGGGAGAGGTTGTGGCCAACGTGGCCTGGGGCGACAACGGACAGACCCTCTACATGACGGCGAGCACCGGCGTCTACCGCATCCGGCTCGCCACCGGCGGCACGGTTGCCGGCAACCCGACGGTGGTCATGGAGACCAGCCACGGCAGCGTCACCATGGAGCTGTTCCAGGACCGCGCCCCCGTCTCGGTCCGGAACTTCCTGCAGTACGCCTATGCCGGCTTCTACGCCGACACCGTCTTCCACCGCGTGATCGACGACTTCATGATTCAGGGCGGCGGCTTCCGGGCCGACCTGAGCCGCAAGTTCGCCCGCGAGCCGATCTTGAACGAGGCCGACAACGGCATCAGCAACACCCGCGGCACCGTCGCCATGGCCCGTACCAACGCCGTGAACAGCGCCACGTCGCAGTTCTTCATCAACGTCAGCGACAACGCGCGGCGCGGTCTCGACCACCGCGGCGACTCGCCCGCGGAGTTCGGCTATGCCGTGTTCGGCCGCGTGACCGAGGGCATGGACGTCGTCGACGCGATCGCCGGGGTCGACACGCGGCAGCAGGGCAGCCACCAGGACGCGCCGGTCACGCCGGTCGTCATCAACGGGATGACGGTGCAGTAGCGCCGCCCGCGGTGAACCCCGCGCCGCCCCGGGAGCGGTCGGCAGCCCGGAGAGCCGGAGGCGGCGTCGGCGCGCACCGGGTGCGCCGCACCGCGCGTGTGCGGCCGGACTGGCCGGGTAACGTGCCCGGGACGCAGACTCCTGGTCCGGAGAGCATCGCCGTAGGAGTTTCGCGCCAGCGGAACTCCGAACGCGACCGCAAGGTCGCGCTGCGGCCTCCGCTCACCGCCCGACCAACCCTCCAGGGAGTAGGCGCCTCCGGGGGGAGACGGTGCCGTTCTACGGCGCAGACTCTTGGCGGCTGGGCTTGGCGCATCCGTCAGCGGAGAATCGCAAGGAGTTCGAGCAGGCGGGTCGCGCGTTCGGCGAACATCTCGTGCTCTTGGGCCTGCTCGGCATAGCGGTGCGCGGCGCGGGGGGTGCCGTGGTTGTAGTACCCCAGAGCGGCGTTGTAGGCGGACTGGGCGGCCTGCCGCCTCGAGACGGCGATCTCGGCGGTGCGCCGCTGCACGAGCCGGGCGCGGCGGTCCTCGGCGATGCCGGGATCCTGCCGGAGCTCGCGCAGGGCGTGCTCGAGGCGGTGGACGGTCTCCTCGTAACAGCCGGTGGCTCGGACGAAGGCGGACCCGGTGTCGAACCAGCGGGCTTCCTCTATGTGGACGCGGCCGAGGTGGAACGCGGCGTCGCAGAAGAGCTCGCGGATCTCCAGCGCGGTCTCCAGGTCGCTGCGCGCGTCGTCGAGCCGGCGCTGCTCGATCGCGATCTGTCCCGAGAGCGCGAAGGACTCGGCGTCGGGGCGGTAGCCGATGGCCAGGGCCGCGTCGGCGCGGGCGGCCTCGATCTCGGCGAGGTTGAAGCGGTTCCACGCCCGCCAGAAGTGGGCCTCGGCGAGGTGCCACCGGCCCATCTCGATCAGGCGATCGAGCAGCGGCAGCGCCTCGGGGCTGCGGTCGAGATAGCTCAACGACCGGGCCTTGCCGAGCAGGGCGTCGCGCTGGTCCGGGACGAGGGCGAGGGCGGCGTCGTAGAAGGGCAGGCTGGCCTCGTAGTCCTCGACGATGCGGGCGACCTCGGCGAGGGCCAGGGCCGGGGCCGGCCACGCCGGCCAGGCGTCGTGGGCGCGCTGGTAGTGGAACTCCGCCAGGGCCGCATCTTCCTGCTGCAGCGCGTGCTGTCCGAGGAAGAACTCCATCTCCGAGAAGCGGGGCTCGATGGTCTGGACGGCGGCCAGAGCCACCTGTTCGCCGGTGCACCGGGCCTGCCGGTAACGGACGAAGACGGCGTTGTCGTGGGCGGCGAGGCGCTCGGCGAGCTCCGGCGGCTGCTCGGCGAGCCACTCGGCGGTGCAGTTCAGGCTGAGATACAGGTAGGCGGCAAGCGGGTCGTCGGGAACCAGCGGCTGCAGCACCGCGTTCCAGGCGTCGCGGTCCCTGTCCGCGATGGCGCGGCCGTAGACGTTCTCCTCGACCAGGTCCTTCGGCACCCCCGTGTCCTGCCACGGCGTGGTCGCCGCGATCTGCAGGAACGTCTCCCAGGCCGGGCCGGCCGGCGCGGCTCCCCCGGCCGCCGGGGTCCCGCCGGTCTCCCCGCCTTGCGCGGCCCCGCGGGCCGCGGCCGGGGGCGCCCCGGCGGTTCCCGCTTCCCGGGCGTCCCCCGCCTCCCGGGCGGCCGGGCTCTCCCCGCCCGCCGCGGCTTCCCGGGCTTGCGCCGCCTCCCCAGCCACAGAAACCTCCAGGCCCGCCAGCGCCGCCGATCGCTCGAACGTGCCGCCGCCGGGCAGACCCATCTCGCGTTCGCGCATCCCGATCAGCAGGGTGGTGCGGAGGAGGCCGGCGGCCGCTTCATCCGTCTCGAAGCCCTGCCGGGCGAGGTCGTCGTACAGGTCCCGCGCCTCGGTCAGGCACCGGTAGCATCCGCGCAGGGTCAGATCGTTCGCCTGCGCCAACTGCTCCCGGACCGCGTCCATCGGGTCCGGCAGGACCGGCGGAGGCGCGGCGGAGCAGGACCAGACCACGATTAGCAGCGGGAGCGGGGTGAGCGAACGGCGGCTCTGTCGCATCGGGGTGGCTCAGAGGGTGGTTGCGCATCCGGGGGACGCCGCGCATCCCGGAGGGATGCTGCGCATCGTCGGGGGCTGCTCGGGTAGTTTCTCCTTGCTTGGACACCGTTTCCGCCGGATTGGCGGCTCAACGGCCGTCCCGGTCACCGTCGCGGCGCCGGGCGGCGCTCTCGTCCCGCGCTTCCCCGTCGGCGAGATCCTTCAACCCGTCCATCCCGTGCCGGTTGCGCAGGAGCGCTTCGCGTCGGGGGAACGGAAGATCCAGGTCGCCGATGCGGAGAATGCGCCTCGACTGCCGGGCCGCGTCGAACTGGAGACCGGTCACCGAAGTGAGCGCCACGGGCTGTCAAGGACGCCCGCGGGCAAAGGCAGGACCATCACACGCTCCGCCACCGCCGTGCGCAGGCGGAATCGGGGCGGGTCCTGGAGCTCCGGACGTGCGGGATCGGGGGGTCTCACGCGGGGCCGGTCGGGTCGGCAAGACGGTGGCGACGTCGACCGGCCCGCGCCTGTAGCCGCCCAGTGGCCCACCCGGTGCCGGCCGGTCGGCAACCCCTCCGGAGGCGGGCCGTCACGCGCCGTCAGCGTGGAATGTTCCTGCGGGGAAAAAGAACACCCGCGCCTGAAGAACCGCGGCGGGTCGGATCAGGCCGTCTCCGCCAGATACGGAATCGTCTGCGGACCTTCGGGGAGGACGCAGACGCGGGCGTCCGGTCCCGACCGCGAGAGCGCTTCGACGGTGGCGGCGCCGACGTCGTCGATCGGGGTGAGATGCGCGGCCCGCACTTGGTCGGCCGAGAGTCCGTCGGTCTTGAGCAGCACGTCGGCGCGCTGCTGAATCTGGGCCTGCACCTGCACCTCCCACTGGTCGTGGCGGTTGTGGCCGGGGGCGTTGATCATCTCCAGCAGCCCGTCGGGGCTGTCGCGCCGGGTGAGGATGTCCAGATACTCCCCGTGGTCGGGGTAGCCGTCGGCGCAGGCCGACGCGCAGACGATGACGCCGTCCGGCTTCACCACCTGCGCCGCCGCCGACATGCCCTTCACCGTCTGGTAGAGGTTCTGGTCGAGGGGGTAGCCGCTGTTGGTGGTGACGACGACGTCGAACGGCCGGGCGAACGCCTGCATCGCGTTCCGCTTGACCACCGCCCGCACCGCCCGGTGCACCGCGAACAGCTCGCCGGCCGCGACGTGGGTGATCCGGCGGTCACGGTTGATGGCCACGTCGACGCTGAAGTCAACCCCGGAACGGGCCGCGATGGCCCGGATGCCGTCGTGGATGGGGTTGCCCTCGATGACTCCCCAGCGCGCCTGCGGGCTGCCGATCATCTCGGCGTCGTGCAGCCGCATGATCGTGCGGAAGCCGGCCAGCCCCGGCGCGACCATCTTCGGCCCGCCGCTGAAGCCGGCGAAGAAGTGCGGCTCGACGAACCCGGTGGTGATGCGGACGTCCGCCTCCACCCACGTCCGGTTCAGCCACACCGGGACGCCGCCGTCGACCTCGCCGAGGGAGACGAGCTGCGCGTCGTCGAACGCGTCGTGGACGACGATGCGGTTGTGGTCGACGATGTCCGCGCCGAGCATCTCCACCAGCTCGCCCCGGGTCGTCGCCCGGTGGGTACCGCTCGCGATCATGATCGCGATGCGGTCCGCGGGCACGTGCGACAGGGCTTCGAGCACCACCGGCAGCACCGTGGCGCTCGGCATCGGCCGGGTCACGTCGCAGACGGAGATGGCCACGGTCTGGTCGCGGCGCACCCGTTCGCGCAAGGGGGCGCTGCCCAAGGGGTGATCGAGCGCCCGCCGCACGGCGCCCGCCTGGTCCGGCAGTCCGTCCAGCCAAGTGGGCTCGATGACCGTCGTGCGGTCGTCGGGAAACTCGACCGGCAGCCCGGTGCGGCCGTATGCGAGATTGACGATCATGACAAGCCTCCCTCCCAGGGGTCTGTGCCGCAGGAAATTATGACCACCATATGTTGAGCAAGCTCAGGCGACCGACCGCTATATATTGTGCCAGATCGGACCTAAAACGATTCTACGGCGCAGACTCCCGGCCCGGAAATCGCCGCGGGGCGGCGCTCCACCAATCCTGCCGGGCGTCGGCGCCTCTTTTCACGAGGCGGCGCCGTTCTGCGGCGCGGACTTCCGGCGCGCGGTCAGCACGTGTTCGAGCTGCGCCGCGGCCTCCTTCGCCCGATCCTCGATCTCGTCCTCCGAGAGCGTGCTCAGGGGGTGGGTGATGACGATCGGCTCGAGGTCGTCGGCGCCGAGGGCGGCGCGTTGCGTCTCGGCTTCCTCAAGAAAGGCGGCGGTCACGATGACCGCGGTGGGGATTCCCCGCTGCTCCAGCCGGGCCGTGTCGTGCACACTGCACGACGTGCACGACCCTCAATCTCCGATCGCGGTGACGACGACGTCGTTCTCGGCCGCGATCCGGTCGAGCAGGGCGTCGGTCGCCTCGCGCGAGAAGCTGTCTTTGACGTAGCGGTGGACTTCCGCCGGCTCGCAGGCGCCGGCGAAGGCGGCCGCGGTGTGCCGCAGCAGCCGCGACGCGTTCCACTTCGAGTTGTCCAGCACCCCCAGCCGCACGCCGCGGAGCGTCTCGGGCCGCGGGGCGAGCCGGATCTGCGCGGCGGTGACGGCGCCGCGCGGGTCGAACACGATCTGCCCGGAGGGCAGGGTCTGCTGACTGCTCATGGGTCTGGTCTCCACGGTCTTTCTACAGCTCGCACGTCCCGTCCACGCACGGCGCCGGGCCGGCCGGGGCGCGTCCGTCGACGGCGCGCAGGACCGGCGACGTCATGTGTCCCCATCCGGGGAGGAAGGCCGAGAACCGGCCCGCCTCGCCGCCGGCGACGAACAGGTGGATGTCCTCCGGGGCCGGCACGATGGGGATGCGGGCTCCCGGTCTGCGCCGGTACCACTTCGGCAGGTTGCGGTTGTAGATCCGGCCGTACCGGCCGCCGAAGCTGACGTCGTCCCAGGTGTTGGCGGTGTGCGACCACAGGTAGCGCCGCACGTCGCTCCGTTTCCAACCCTTCGCCGCGATGGTGGCGGCGTGCTCGGGACCGATGACGACGGCGCACGATCCACTGCTGACCGCGTTGTTGTGGGCGATGGTGCTCATGGCCGAGACGATGCTGTCGAGCACGCCCTCCGGGTCGTGCGCCACGTGGTTGGTCACGCTGTGCGGGCCCTCGGCGGCGATGCAGAAGACGGCGCTGTCCTCGGGGCGGTAGCCCTGCTCGACATGATAGGGCGCCCACGGGCTCGCCTCCTCGTTCTCGGCGATGCAGAACGTGTACTTGCCGGGGTGGCCCAGGGTGCTCTTGTCGAGGTCTCCCGGCCGCGCGCCGCCGACGTTGAGCAGAATCAGCCGGATGGCGCGGCCGATCGTCGCATTCGCCCGGTTGCCGGAGCCGAAGACGTTGGCGCCGGCGTTCATCCCGATCTCGGTGCGGACGGGGCCGTTGACGACCAGGAGCGGGGCCGCCATGTGGGTCGTGGCCTGCACCCCGTGCAGGTTGAAGTGGGGGCTGCACAGCGCGAGCATCGCGGTGCGGACCAGCGGCGCATAGGCGGGCCGGCAACCGGCGAGCGCCAGGTTGACGGCCAGCACCTCGCGGGTCAGGTTGCCCCACCGAGGGGGGACCCGGGTCTCGACCCGCTCCGGTTCTCCCCCGAGCGCGTCGACCATCGCCCCCACCGACTGCGGGGTCGGCGGCACCACCGGGAGGCCGTCCGTCCAGCCCTGCCGGAAGTACCATTCGACGAGGTCGACGGGTTCGCGGTCCGGCCGCCGCGCGATCTGATCGGTGCTCATGTCGTGATGTCCGGCGCGGGGCCGGCGGCTCCGCCTCGGGCCCGGCCTGCGGTTCACAGCCGCAATCGGACCAGGGTCCAGACCGCGGCCACGAAGTCGCGCCAGTTGATCTTCTTCCCGCTCACGTAGGAGCGTCCCGAATAGGTTATCGGCAGCTCGACGATGTCGAGTCCCTGCTGCAGCGCCCGCGCCGTCAGCTCCGGCTCCACGTCGAAGCGGTCGGCGGTCAGGGGCATCCGCACGATGACCTCGCGTGCGAACAGCTTGTAGCACGTCTCCATGTCCGTCAGCGACGCGCCGTAGAGCAGGTTGGTCAGCCGGGTCAGGAACACGTTGCCCATCCGCTGGGTGAAGAACATCGGCGGGCCGCCGTTGAGGAACCGCGACCCGTAGACGACCTGCGCGCGCCCCTCGGCGAGGGGGACGAGAAGACGCGCGTAGTCCTGTGGGTCGTACTCGAGGTCGCCGTCCTGAATGATGACGTAGTCGCCGGTGACCGACGCGAGGGCGGTCCGGATCGCGGCGCCCTTGCCCCGGTTGCCGGAGTGATGGCGCACGCTGACCCAGGTCGGCTGGCGCTCGACCCAGGCATCGAGCCACTCGCCGGTGCCGTCGGTGGAGCCGTCGTCGACCACGACGATCTGCTTGTCGAGGTCGAGCGCGAGCAGGCGCGACAGCACCTCGGCGATGGTGGCCGCTTCGTTGTAGACCGGGACGATAATCGACAGTCGCAAGGGACCCGCCGCTGCCTCTTATGGGTCGAGCCCGAAGGTGTACAACGTGTTGCCGATGGTCATCGTGACGAACTGCCGCCCGCCGACGGCGTAGCTCATCGGCGAGGCGTGCACGGGGCCCCCCAGGGAGATCTGCCACAGGGGGGCCCCGCTCTCGGCGTCGAGCGCGTAGAAGTACCCGTCGACGCCGGCGCTGAACACGAGGTCGCCGGCCGTCGCCAGCACCCCCGCACGGCTCCGGGGGGTCATCGGGAATTCCCAGCGGATGTCGCCGCTGGTCGGGTCGATGGCGCGGATCGCGCTGAGGTAGTGGTCGATCGGCAACGGGGTCTCGGTGCCCCCGCCCGTATAGGTGTCGCCTTCGACGTACTCCTGGTCACGGATGAAGAACCGCGCTTCGCCGTCGAACGCGTTGACGTACAGCAGCCCGGTGCGCGGGCTGTAGGCCGGCGACCACCAGTTGGTGGCGCCGCCCGCGATCGGGGCGACGAGGGTGCCGGTCCGGCTGGGAAACGTGTTCGGCCGCCGGATGGGCCGGCCGTTCGGGTCCAGCCCTTCCGCCCAGGTCTGGTGGGCGAACGCCTTCCCGAGCAGGAACTCGCCGGTCCCGCGGTCGAGCGTGTAGTAGAACCCGTTGCGGTTGGCCCACAGCATCGCCTTGCGCGCCTCGCCGTCGAGCTCGATGTCGGCCAGGACCGGGATCTGGATCGCGTCCCAGTCGTGGACGTCGTGCGGGGTGAACTGGAAGTACCAGGACATCTCTCCGGTGTCGCCGTCGAGGGCGAGGACCGAGTCGGAGTAGAGGTTGTCGCCGCGTCGGACGTCGCCGTTCCAGTCCGGGCCGGGGTTGCCGGTGCCCCAGTACACCAAGTTCAGCTCGGGGTCGTAGGACCCGGTGATCCAGGTCGGCGACCCGCCGGTCCGCCAGGAATCGCCGGCCCACGTGAGGTTGTCGGGGTGGTCGGGTCCGGGAATGGTGTAGGTCCGCCACTCGCGCTCCCCGGTGCGGGCGTCGTAGGCGTCCAGGAACCCGCGGATGCCGAACTCGCCCCCGGCGATGCCCGTCACGATCCGGTCCTTGACGACGAGGGGGGCGGCGGTCTTGCTGTACCCGCTCCGGTGGTCGGCGACCTCCCGGTTCCACACGAGGTCGCCCGTCCGGGCGTCGATGGCGACGAGATGGGCGTCGAGGGTGCTCATGAAGAGCAGGTCGTCAAGAATCGCGACCCCGCGGTTGTTGCGGCCGCAGCAGATCCGCAGATCGTCCGGCAGGGGATGGTCGTAGCGCCAGAACGGCCTTCCCGTGACGGCGTCCACCGCGACCACGTTGCTCGGCGACTCGGTGATGAACATCACCCCGTCCACGACGAGCGGCGTCGTCTCCGCGCGGTCGAGCTGCGGGATGTGGTGGGCCCACTTGAGCTCGAGGCCGCCGACGTTGGTGCGGTCGATCCGGTCGAGCCGGCTGAACCGCTGGCTGTCGAGGGTGCCGTTGTACATCAGCCAGTTGTGCGGTTCGTCGGCCGCGTTCACCAGCCGCTCCCAGGTCACCGGGGAGAACAGCGGGGCGCCTTCGGCCGGCGCCGGGGGCGTCTGGGCCTGGAGCCGGGCCGCGGCCGGCCCGGCCGCGAGCGTCACCGCGGCGAGGGCCATCCATCGGCGGGCGGACGAGGTGCGGGGCAGCGTCATGGGTCCCTCCGCAGGGAGTAGAGATACGCCGCGAGGTCGGTCCGTTCCTGCGCGGTCAGCGTCTCGGCGTAGCCGGGCATGGTGGACGTCTCGGTCCGCTCGTAGGACCAATCGCCGTACTTCGAGAACGCTCGGAGGTTCTCGTCCGCATCCATGATGCGGAACGTGAAGGTGTCCTCGCTCATGCGCAGGCCCTCGACGGTCTCGCCGCCGGGGCCGGTCGCGGTGATCGTCCACCAGCGGGGGAGCACCTCGGCGTCGGGGTCGACGAGGTCGGTCTCGAGCGCTTCGGGGGTGCGCCGGTCTCCCACGAACGACAGGTCCGGCCCGAGGCGGCCGCCGTCGCCGTCTACCCGGTGGCAGCGCGCGCAGCCTCCCTTGCCGGCGAAGAGCGCCTGCCCGGCGGCCGGCGACGCGCCGGGGTCGATGCCGCCGCCGGCCGGGGCGAGCGTGCGCAGAAACGTGACGAGCTGCCAGACCGTCTGCTCGGACGCGTTTTCCCCGAGCCCGATCATCGCGGTGCCGTCGACGCCCTCCCGGATGACCCGGAACAGGCCGGCGTCACCCTCGGCGCGGCGGAACTGCCCCGTGGTCAGGTCCGGCCCGCCCGCCTCCGGGTTCCCCGTGGCGTTGATGCCGTGGCACGTCGCGCACCGGGACTGATAGCTGCGACCGCCCATGCGCACGTCGATCCGGCTGGTGAACGGGTTCTCCGGCTCCTGGGCCCGCGGCGCCGCCGCCCAGGGCCCGGCGGCGGCCATCAGCAGCGCGACGCCGCGCCAAGGCGTGATGCTCATCCTGCGCATGGGTGATCCTCCTGGGAGCGTGGTGTCAAGCCTGCCGCCGTCGACCGGCCGCCGCATCCCGCGTGGACGGCGTTGCTCGTCTCGGAGCGGCGTTGCTCTCCTCGAAGCCTGCTCCGCGGTTGCCTGTACTCGACTCGCGCGTGTCGAGCGCCTTCCGTTCGCCCGCGGTCCCTCCTCGAAGTCTGCTCCGCGGTTGCCTGTACTCGACAGGCGCCGCCGCGGCGGCGCCTTCGGCCCGCCGGCGCCCCCGCCCGGTTTCGGTGCGGCGCGGGCGTCACCGCGGGCTCCGATGCCGCCCCGCCTGCCGGCGCGTCGGAGAACGCCGATCCGGGACCGGCGTCACCGCGGTTCCGGCAGGGCCAGCGCGATCAGCTCGCTCCCCATGTCGTCCCAGCCGACGGTCGCGATGATGAACTGGCGGCCATCGATCATATAGGTCATCGGGGCCCCGGTGGTGCCGCCCGGCAGCTCCTTCTCCCAGACCACCGCGCCGGTGGCCTTGTCGTAGGCCCGGAACATCTTGCCCCCGGGTCCGTTCCACCATTGGGGGAGGGCCGAGACGCCGGTGTTGCCGCCTTCGCCCAGGAAGACCAGCGACTTCGTCACGAGCACCGACGCGCGCCCCCCCTGGCCCAGCTTCGGCAGGTCGAGGCCGCGCAGCGCCGGGTGGTCGCGCGGGCCCCCGCCGTTGGCGACCTGCCAGGCGATGTCCCCGGCGTTCATGTCAATCGCGGTCAGCCGCCCGTAGGGGGGCTTGAAGAGCGGCAGGCCCTGCGGTCCCGGCAGCGGCGTGTACTTCTCCCGCACCAGCCGCATGTCCGCCCGCGGGTGCTCCGACGGCACGAGGGCGACGACGTTCTGGCTGTAGGCGGACGGTACGTAGAGGACGCCGGTCTCGGGGTCGACCCCGGCCCCGCTCCAACTCGCCCCGCCGGCGGTGCCGGGGCTGAAGATCGTGCCCTTCTTGCCGCCCGGCCGCGGGTCGAGCAGGATCGGCGCGGTGAACATCGGCCCCCACACGTACTGGTCCAGTAGTTCCAGCGCTTCCGCCCGCAGCTCGGGCGTGAAGTCGATCAGGTCGTCCTCGCGCACCCCCTGCAGCTCGAACGGCGGGGGCCGGGTGGGGAACGGCTGGGTCGGCGCCAGCCGCTCGCCGGGGACGTCCGAGGCGGGGACCGGCCGTTCCTCGATCGGCCACACCGGCTCGCCGGTGACCCGGTCGAAGACGTAGGTGAACGCCTGCTTGCTCGGCTGCGCGACCGCCTTGATCTCCCGCCCGTCGACGGTGATGTCCAGCAGCACCGCCGACGACGCGAAGTCGTAGTCCCAGACCCCGTGGTGGATCGCCTGGAAGTGCCAGAGCCGCCCGCCGGTCCGCGAGTCGACCGCGACGAGGCTCTCCGCGAACAGGTTGTCGCCCGGCCGGTGACCCCCGTAGTAGTCGTTGGTGGGGGTCGACAGCGGGAGATAGACGATGCCCAGCTCCTCGTCGCCGGTCGGGTGCGCCCACATGTTGGTGTTGCCGCTGTACTCCCACGACGCGCGGTCGTCGACGGGGTCGGCCCCCCACGTCTCCACCCCGAACTCGTTCCCGCGGGGAATCGTGTGGAACGTCCACACGTGCTCGCCCGTCCGCACGTCGTAGCCGCGGACGTCGCCGCGCGGCGATTCCTTGTTGGCGACCCGCTGGGCGGTGGTGACGTCCTCGACGAAGGAGCCGATGACGATGACGTCGTTGACGACGATCGGGGCCGAGTTCCAGTAGAAGTCGGGGAAGGGGCGCAGCAGCCCCTCCCGCAGGTCGACCTCGCCGGCCTCGCCGAACGCCGGATCGCGCGCGCCGGTGCGGGCGTCGAGCGACACCAGTTTCGGACCCAGGGTCGCGAGCACGCGGCGTTCCCCGCCGTCGGTCCACCAGGCGACGCCCCGCGTCTGCCGCACCCGCACGCCGTCGCTCGGCCCGGTGTTCCAAACCACCTCGCCGGTGGTCGGCTCGAGGGCCGCGACGGTCCCCAGCCCGGTGCTGAAGTACAGCAGGCCGCCCGCCATGAGGGGTGTCGTCTGCGAGCCGACGGGGCCGCGGGTCGTTTCGCCGTTCCGGATCGCATCGGGAATCACCGGCTGCCGCCACGCGATCTCGAGGTCCGCCACCGTTGCCGCGTTGATCTGGTCGAGGGGCAGGTACTTGGTGCCGGCTTGGTCGGCCGCGTACGCCGGCCACTCCACGGTCTGACCCGCCGCGGCGGGCGCCGCCGCCCCCAGCGCGACGGTTACCGCCAGGATCGCCCCGGTCCGCCCCCGCCGATTCGCCCGCTCCCGCATCGCTGACCTCCTGGAATCGGGCCAGTCTACCGCACTTGCCGGCGCGGGCGGCCCGCGCGGCGGAGGCCCGGCGACCTCCGCCAGGCGGCCGCGAAACGCCCGGGACGCCAGGGTCCGCCCCGGAAGGGCCATTTCGGCATCGCCGCGGTGGCTGCCGGCTTGGCGGAAGCGTTCGCGGCGCCGGACGATCGGCGCGCCGAAGTTCTATTTCGCGGACGTCGGCGTGGTCAACCGGCTGGCGCGCCGGGGCGGGCTGTCGCCCGGCTCGGAGTTCTACGGCCGGGCGTTCGAGAACTGGGTCTTCCACGAGCTGTCGGCCTGCCAAGGCCCAAAGGGGCCCGTTCGGAGGGCCTCAGAGGCCGAGAACGGGATCGAAATCGCCGATCTGACCGTGACAGGGCAGTCGTCCCACAAATCCGACGTACACCCAGGGGCGACGTGGGGTTTGCGGGCCGATGACGTCTTGATGCAGGTCAAGACGTGCGGTGCCGGCCGGACCGATGCGACGCGCCGCCGGCCGCGCCGCGGCCCGGACCGGGCGGGCCGATCACCGCGATTGACACCGGTCCGCTTCCCCCCGGATACTACGCCGATTGGTTCGAGCATGCCTGGACAGCGGTTCTCTTCGGTGTTCGTGTGCCTGGGGCTCGCCTTCGCCGCGGCCGGGAGCGGCGGCGCGCGGCCGGCCCCGGCCGCCGAGGCGCCGGGGCAGCCCGGTCCGTCCGGCGGCTGGCAGCGGCAGCTCCTCGACCGCTACTGCGTGACCTGCCACAACGGCCGCCTGCGGACGGCGGGGCTGGCCCTCGACGAGCACGACGTGGCGGCGGTGGCGGGGGCGCCCGCGGTCTGGGAGACGGTGGTCCGCAAGCTGCGGGCGGGGGCCATGCCGCCGATGCCGCGGCCCCGGCCGGACGCGGCGGCCTACGACCGGTTCGTCGGCTGGCTGGAGGCCGAGCTGGACCGGGCCGCCGCGGCGAACCCCGACCCGGGCCGGACCGAGGCGTTCCACCGCCTCAACCGCACCGAGTACCACCACGCGGTGCACGATCTCCTCGATGTGGAGATCGACGTCGCGGAGCTGCTGCCCGCCGACGGCGCGAGCTACGGCTTCGACAACATCGCGGGGGTGCTGGGGGTCTCGCCGACCCTGATCGAGCGCTATCTGGCCGCCGCGCGCAAGATCAGCCGCATCGCCGTCGGGCGCCCCGCCCCCTCGGCCACCGCCGAGGTGTTCCGGCTCGCGAGCGACCTGCCGCAGGACGACTGGGTGGCGGGCATGCCGTTCGGCACCCGCGGCGGGGGCGCGTTCCGCCACACGTTTCCGGAAGACGCCGACTACGACTTCCGCGTCCGCCTCGCCCGCAACGCCGGCGACGACCTCGCCGTCTTCGAGGCGCCCCACACGCTGGAGGTGAGCCTGGACGGCGCGCTGGCGCGGACCTTCACCGTCGGCGGGCCGCCGCCCGACGCGCCGCGCGACAGCGACGAGTACCGCGCCTGGCGGGACCGGCAGCGGACCATCGACGGCGACTGGGCGTTCCGCCTGCCGGTCGGGGCGGGTCCGCGCGAACTGCGGGTGACGTTCGTGCGGAAGACCGCGGCGTATCCCGAGACGCTGCGCCAGCCCTACCTGCGGCCGTACACGAGCATCACCGGAGGCGACACCCGGGTGCAGCCGTACCTGGGCAGCGTCACCGTCACCGGGCCGTTCGCGGCGGGCGGCGGGCCGCCGGCGGAGGACCCGCCGAGCCGCCGGCGCATTTTCGTGTGCCGTCCCGACGGCGACGCCGACGCCGAGACCGCCGGGGCGGCCTGCGCGCGGCGGATTCTCTCGGGCCTCGCGCGCCGGGCCTACCGGCGCCCGGTCACGGCCGCCGATCTCGCCGTCCTGCTCCGGTTCTTCGACGACGGCCGGCGGGAGGGCGGCTTCGACGCGGGCATCGAGATGGCGTTGCGCTGGCTCCTCGCGAGCCCCGAGTTCGTGCTGCGGGTCGAGCGGGACCCGGCGGGGGCCGAGCCGGGGAGCAGCTACGCGATCAGCGGCCTGGAGCTGGCGTCGCGGCTGTCGTTCTTCCTGTGGAGCAGCATCCCCGACGACGAGCTGCTCGACCTCGCGGTCGAAGGCCGGCTGCGCGAGCCGGACGTGCTGGAGGGCCAGGTGCGGCGCATGCTCGCCGACGAGCGGGCGCGGGCCCTCGTCACGAGCTTCGCGAGCCAGTGGCTCCACCTCCGGAACGTGCCGGCGGTGGCGCCCGACGAAGACCGGTTCCCCGACGTCGGCGAGGGGCTGCGCCAGGCGATGCGGCGCGAGACGGAGCTGTTCGTCGAGAGCGTCTTCCGCGAAGACCGCAACGTGCTCGACCTGCTGACCGCCGACTACACCTTCGTCAACGAGCGGCTGGCCCGCCACTACGGCATGCCCCGCATCTATGGCGACCACTTCCGGCGCGTGCCCCTGGCCGGCGAAGCGCGGCGGGGGCTGCTGGGCCACGCGAGCATCCTCTCGGTCACGTCGTATCCGAACCGCACGTCGCCGGTGCTGCGCGGCAAGTGGGTGCTGGAGAACCTGCTGGGGACGCCGCCGGCCCTGCCGCCCCCCGACGTGCCGGCCCTCGAGGAGACGACGGGCAGCGGGGAGGCGCTCTCGATGCGCGAGGCGACCGAGCGGCACCGCGCGAGCCCGGCGTGCGCGAGCTGCCACCGGCTGATGGACCCGCCGGGCTTCGCGCTCGAGCAGTTCGACGCGGTCGGACGCTTCCGCACCCGCAGCGCCGCCAACACCCCCATCGACGCCTCGGGCGAGCTGCCCGGCGGCGTCCGCTTCGACGGGGCGGCGGGGCTGCGCGCGGCCCTCGTGCGCGACCCCGGGCGGTTCGCGGGCACGCTGACCGAGAAGCTGCTGACCTATGCGCTCGGGCGCGGCCTCGAGCCCTACGACGCGCCGGCGGTGCGCGCCATCGTGCGCGCCGCCGCGCGCGACGGCTACCGGTTCTCGTCGCTCGTCGTCGGCATCGTCGAGAGCGCGCCGTTCAGGATGAGGAGAGCGGAATCATGATCATCACCCGAAAGACGCTGCCGCGGCGCACCTTCCTGCGCGGGGCGGGCGCGGCGCTGGCCCTCCCGGCGCTCGACGCGATGACCCCGGCCCTGGCCGGCATCGGCGTGCGCGCGGCCGAACCGGTGCGGCGGCTCGGGTGGGTGTACCTGCCGAACGGGATGGCAATGGAGTCGTGGACGCCGCCCGCGGAGACGGCGCTCGCGCTGTCGCCGACGCTGCGTCCCCTCGACGCGTTCCGCGACCGGATGGTGGTGCTGAGCGGGCTCGCCCAGGGCCAGGCCGAGGCCCTCGGCGACGGCAACGGCGAGCATACCCGGGCCACCGCGACTTGGCTCAACGGCGTCCACCCGAAGGAGACCGAGGGGGCCGACGTGCGGGCGGGGATGACCGCCGACCAGATCGCGGCCGGGCAGCTCGGGAGGACGACGCCGCTGCCGTCGCTGGAGCTGGCCGTCGACCGCGACTTCCTCGTCGGCAACTGCGAGAACGGCTACAGCTGCATCTACATGAACACCATCGCGTGGCGGGACCCGGCGACGCCGCTGCCGATGGAGAACAACCCGCGCGTGGTGTTCGAGCGGCTCTTCGGCGAGGGCGGCTCGACGGCCGAGCGGCGCGCGCAGTTCCGCCGCGACCGGAGCATCCTCGACGCCATCTCCGATGATCTCGCGCGCCTCGGACGTGAGGTCGGGGCGGGCGACCGCGCGCGCGTGACGCAGTATCTGGACGCGGTGCGCGCCCTCGAGCGGCGCATCCAGCTCTCGGAGAAGAGCGATACCGAGTTGCCGGAACTCGCCCGGCCCGTCGGCGTTCCCGAGTCGTACGCCGACCACGTGGGGTTGATGTTCGATCTCACGGCCCTCGCCTGGCAGGCGGACATCACCCGCGTCTTCACCTTCATGCTGGGCCGCGAGCTGAACGGACGCGCCTATCCGGAGGTCGGCATCCCCGAGTCGCACCACGGGATCTCGCATCATCGCTACGACCCCGTGAAGCTGGCCCAGCTCGCGAAGATCAACACGTATCACGTCACGCTCTTCCGGGGCTTCCTGGAGACTCTGGCGTCGACGCCGGACGGCGACGGCTCGCTGCTCGACCATTCGCTGTTGCTGTACGGCGCGTCCCTCAGCGACAGCAACAAGCACCTGCACTACGACCTGCCCCTGATGCTGGTCGGCGGCGGCGGACGGCTGAAGGGCGGGCGGCACCTGCAGTACCGGCGGGACACGCCGATGACGAACCTGCTCGTCAGCCAGCTCGACAAGGCCGGGGTGCGGCTCGACGACGGGCTCGGCGACAGCACCGGGAGGCTGCCCGAGCTGGCGCCGCTGGCCGACGTGTAGATCGATGCCGGCGTGCGGTCGCAGCGGTCGGTTGGGCGCCGACAGGGGTATGGCCGGTCAATCGGCAGCGGGGGTGGCGGCCTTGACGGCGTCGATGACGATGGCGCATAGAGGATCCGGTACCGGGCTTCGGTTTGGGCGCCGACCGGGTTGTGGCCGGTCAATCGGCAGCGGGGTGGCGGCCTTGACGGCGTCGATGACGATGGCGCGTAGAGGATCCGGTACGGGGGCTTTGGGCGCCGACCGAGTTATGGCCGGTCAATCGGCAGCGGGGGGGCGGCCTTGACGGCGTCGATGACGATGGCGCGCAGCTCGCGGATGTCCGTACGCAATTCGCTGCCCAACTCGCTCATGCTGGCGCTCAAGTCGTCGATACGGCCGTTCAAGTCGTCGATACGGCCGTTCAAGTCGTCGATACGAATGTTCACGTTCGCGGCCACCTCATCCAGGCGGGCGTTCATGTCGCTGATGCGGGCGTTCATGTCGCTGATGCGGGCGTTCATGTCGCTGATGCGGGCGTTCGTCGAGCACGATGTGCCGATGATGGTCCCGCAGAGCGCGGCGACCGACAGCAGGATGGTGAGGCGATCAGACCGGCCCATGCAGGCATCCTACCACGGCCCCGGGTGGCGGCCGGGCGGCGAATGATGAACAGAGACAACGGCATCGCGGCCGGGGCGCGGGGACGGTGCATCGCCGGCGTCGTCGCGGCGGCGCTCGGTTGGGCGGGAGCGTCCGCGGCGCAGCCGGCGGACGATGCGACGCCGCTGCACCGGGCCGCGCACGCGGGAGACGAGGCGGCGGTCGCCCGGCTGCTCGACGCCGGCGGCGCGGTCGACGCCGCGACTCGTCACGGCGTGACGCCGCTGGCGCTGGCGTCGGCCGGGGGGAACGGCGCCGTCGTGGAGGCGCTGCTCGTGGCCGGGGCCGACGCGAACCGCGCGTCGCCGGAGGGCGAGACGCCGCTGATGGCGGCGGCCCGGACCGGTGTCGTCGACAGCGTCGAGGCGCTGCTGCGGCATGGGGCTGCGGCGGGCGTCGACGCCCGGGAAGGGTGGCGCGGGCAGACCGCCCTGATGTGGGCGGCGGCCGAGGGCCATGCGGCGGTCGTCGCCCCCCTGGCGGAGGCGGGGGCGGACGTCGACGCCCGCTCCGACGGGGGGTTCACGCCGCTCGCGTTCGCGGTCCGCGCCGGGCACGCCGGCGCCGTCGAGGCGCTGCTCGCGGCCGGGGCCCACGTGAACCTCGTCCTGCCCGACGGCACCAGCCCCCTCCACCTGGCGGTCGTCAACGCGCACTACGACGTGGCGCGGCAGCTTCTGCGGCACGGGGCCGACCCCGCCGCCGCCGGGCCGGGCTGGACGCCGCTCCACCAACTCGTCTGGACCCGCCGGCCGAACCGGCACTACAACAACCCCGCGGCGTTCCCCACGGGGACGGTCACCGGCCTCGAGCTGGCCCGCGCCCTCGTCGCCCACGGCGCCGACGTCGACGCCCGCCAGACGGCCGAGCCGCGCGACGGCTACCGCAACCAGCTCAACCGCACCGGCGCCACCCCGTTCCTCCTCGCGGCCAAGGCCGTCGACCTCGACATGATGCGCCTGCTGCTCGATCTCGGCGCCGACCACCGGCTGACGAACGAGGACGGAACCACCGCCCTGCTCGTCGCGGCCGGCGTCGGCATCTGGTCGTCGAGCGAGAGCCCGGGCAGCGCCGAAGAGGCCCTCGAGGCGGTGAAGCTGATGGTCGCGCTGGGCGACTCGGCCACCACCGTCGACGCCAACGGCGACGCCGCCCTCCACGGCGCGGTCATGCGCGGCTCGAAAGAGCTCGTCCTCTACCTGCTCGAGCAGGGCGCGGCGCTGAATCCCGTCAACGAGCGGGGCTGGACCCCGCTGACCATCGCGCAGGGCATCTTCTACGCCAACCTCGGCCGGCGCTGGCCCGACATGGAGGCGCTGCTGCTCGGTCTCGGCGCCACGTCGCCCACCGCCCCCGAGCCTCCCCGGTAAACCGCAGCCGGCCGCGTCCGTCATCCCGCTCGAACCGGTTCTTCGCCGGAAAGCCCCGCGGCGCCGCTACCAAGCGGGCTCGCGCACCGTCCTGCCCGCCCCGCGCGGTAGCCCGTGACGAGGTGACGGGCGATTCTTTTGCCCGGCGGGCGCTCTTCAGCCCGCTGGTGCCCTTGCCGCTCTCGGTGCGGCGCGGGTTCACCACGGGCGGCTATCCCGGCTGCGGCGGCGTGTGGACGATCTCGTACTTGATGCCCTCGAGGTCCTTGAAGAAGCACGCGTAGTAGCCCGGCGGCACGTACTCCGGGTACTCCCGCGGCGGGCTCACGATCATGGCTCCGATCTTCGTCACTTCGCGATGCAGCCGATCGACGTCGGCGCGGGACTCCGCCCTGAACGCGAGGTGATGCAGTGCGCCGGGCCTGCGGCGATGGACGGTGTCGCCCTGGAACGCGCTTCTCGGCGAGTTGATGGCGAAACCCAGCCGCGGATGCAGGTATTCCACGACGTGCAGATCGTGATCTTCGAGCACGGCGCTGCTCCTGCTCTCGATATCGAAGCCGAGGAGCGGAAGGAGCTTGTCGTAGAACGGCGCCGCGACGCTCATGTCCCGCACGGTGATCTCGATGTGGTCGATGATCGGTTCCATCCCGCCATTCCTCTTGCCACGACCGGCGCACGCGTTGCCGTCGGACGCCGCGGTCGGCGGCCTTCGATCAATCGGGTCGTCGGTCGCCCCCGATGCGCGCAATCGCGGTCGTCACCGCCAGGCCGGAGACCATGAGGACGAGGGCGCCGGCGACCTGGCCGCCCGACGGCCGGAAGGGCGCGGGCGGCCAGTCCTCGGGATCGATGCCGGGGAGAGACGCCTCGGTGACGACCTGTCCGCGCACGATCTCGCCCGGCGCCGGCTCGACCGGCTGCTGGAAGGGCCAGAGCCCGGCCACGGCGCCGAGCAGGAGTCCGAGCAGAGCCCCCAGCGTGACTTGGCGGTGGCGGTCCAGCAGCCACCGCAGCAGATTGGAGACACCCACGATGCCGGCGGCGACGCCGAGACCGACGGGCAGCAGGAGCGCCGAGGCGTTGAGCAGCAGCGCGGCATCCCGGTCGAAGAGACCGGCCTTCAGCGTGTCGACGGCGCCGAGAATCGTCTCGTACTGGCCCAGGAGGAGCAGCAGGTAGCCGCCGCTGACGCCGGGCAGGATCATCGCCGCGGCGCCGGCCAGGCCGGACACGAACAGCAGAAGCCGGCTCGCTTCACCGCCGGCGCTTCCGGCGCCGAGCCCGAGCTGCATGAGAAGCATGAGCAGGGCGGCCCCGGCCGCACCCGCATAGACGGCCGGCGTGGCCGGTCTGGCGAGGCGCCACACCAGGGGCACGCCCCCGAGGGTGAGCCCGATGAACATGCTGTACATGGCCCAGCGTTGTCCGATCACCAAGCCGCGCATCGGTCCCGCCAGCAGCAGAATGGCCAGGGCCGCGGCGCCGCCGACGGCGGCCGGCAGCACGAGGGTGCGTCGGGTGAACCGGAACGTCGTGACGCCGGCGACGGCCGCGATGAACGCGGGATAGACGCCGGCCGCGAGCAGCATGGTGCCGCCGCTGATGCCGGGGACGAGATTGGCGAGGCCCATCAGGGCCCCGCCGATCGCGCCGCGAATCGCGAGGGACGGCAGGGAGCCGGCGGCGGCCGGCCCCGCGTTGTCGGCGGTCATCGGATGGGTGACGGTGGCTTCCCGCCGGGGGCTCATCGGCCTCGGCCCGCCGGCGGCGGCCGGTTCCGCGTTGTCGGCGGTCATCGGATGGTGACGGTGGCTTCCCGCCGGGGGCTCATCGGCCTCGGCCCGCCGGCGGCGGCCGATTCCGCGTTGTCGGCGGTCATCGGATGGGTGACGGTGGCTTCCCGCCGGGGGCTCATCGGCCTCGGCCCGACGCCGGCGGCGGGCCCGTGGGGACCGCGCCGCCGGGTTGGAATGAAGATGCCGCCGGGTCGGAGCCGGGGGGGGGCCGCTACTGCTGCGAACCCTCCTCGGCCGCGGCCCGGTCGTCCGCCCGCGCGCCGGACAGGATGCCCTCCATCGAGTAGTTGCCCTCGTGGCAGGCGTACTCGAACAGCGGAGTGTCGGTCCGCTGCATGGGCATCGACGCCGTCCAGGGGATCGCCCACGTGTCGAGGTCGGTCACCGTGAACGTGTACTCGAGGGTGTCTTCGTCGATGCGGGTGAAGCGTTCGACCAGCGTCATGTTCCTGGTCGACGCGACCCCGGAGCCCCCGGAGGTCAGGGGGATCCACCGGCGCTGCTCGTTGAAGTTCGCCGACTCGATGACGAGGGTGTCGCCCTCCCAGTACCCGCGCGAGTCGCCCGACCAGAGACGGATGTCCTCGTCGAGGACGGGACGGCCGTCGAGGGGCACGAAGCGCGACGTGTGCACCATCTCGGTGTGGATGACGACGTGGTCGGGGGTCTGGAAGAGCTGCATGTTCTGGTTGTAGGCGAGCGGCGTGATCGGCGGGCCGGCGTTGAACCCCACGATGCACCGATCGGACGAGTTGCGGTCCGTGTAGGAGTCGGCGGGGTGCTCGGCCATGTGCGCGCGACGCGCCTCGGCGCGCTCGCCGCCGACCTCGGACAGCTCCGGGAACCGACCGGTCGGGGGATCCGTGATCAGCGACGTGCGCCGCGTCTCGATCGGCCGGGTGCCCCGGTCCATCCAGAAGTTGTTGTAGGCCCCGACGTTCCCGCCGGCCTCGGTCCTCTGCGCTTCCCTCTCCCAGAGCTCGATGTCCCGCTCGACCGCCTCCTGTTCCAGGGTCGCGGCCTCCTCCGGCGTCAGGAACGCCTGGTCACCCAGGTCTTCCGGCCGTTCCAGCGGCGTGATGGTGCGGAAGTCCCAGATGCCCTGCAGATCCGGCGCCCCCCACGGGGTCCGGGGCGCGGTCTGGGACGCAACCGGCATGGCGGCGGCCAGCGCCGCCACCGCGATGACCGCGAATGCCGCGACGAGATGTCGGTGGTTCATTGCAACTGCTCTCCTGGTTCTCTGGATCGTCGTGCCACGCCTGCCCATCATGCCCCCGGACGGCGGTCGCGCGCAAGGATGCACGTCAGGAAAAGTGAGACGCCGCCGGCCGGCCCCCGAGGCACCCCATGGCGCCAAGCCCCAACAGGCTCGTCGGGTACCGGCCCTCATCCGAGACCCGACCACGGCGTCGGGATTCAACGCAACTCCCCGGACAGGCCTCGGCTCGGCCGCGCAACGCGCGGCAGATGCCCGGCATGTCACGACGGTTCGACGAGTCACGACTCCCGATCGAGGCAGACTCCACGCGGCGCCCCGGCGACGTCGACGCCCTGCATGACCCGCCGGGCGCTGGCTTCCTCCAGCGCGTAGAGGGGATCGAGCATCCGCCCGGTCGTCACCGAGGTGTTGCCCGCGAAGCGGACCCGCCACTGCAAACGGCCGTCGAAGGTCTCGGGCACGACCATCACGCAGGCGAATCGATGCCGCCCCGGCCGGAAAACCGTGGGCTGGCCGCGGTCCGGGGCGCCGGAGAGAAACCCGTTGTCGCCGGCCGCGATGGTCACGTCGACGCGGTTCGCGTTGTGGTAGCCGAACGCCAGGGTCAGCGACGCGTCGGCGTTGCGGACGAAGCCGTCGTAGATGAGGTGGACGGGGTGCCGCGGCTGGGCCGCCGCCGCGGACGCGGCGGCCGCAACGATCAACGGCGCGAGGACGACGGCGGCGCGCCGCATGCCGCTATTCCTCCGCCTGCAGTGCGGCGTACTCGTCCTCCGAGATGTGGAAGTAGTCCAGCCAGCCGATGTTCATCTCGTCGATGGTCCGCTGGCCCCAGCCGACGGCGGCGGTGGGGTCGGGGTTGACGCGGTTGGCGGCCGAGTTGTCGTGGTACGCGGTGACGTGCATGACGGTGCCCGCCGGCAGGGTCAGCGGCGTCTCGTACACGTAGGTCGGCTGCCAGTCCCACGCGAACCGGTTGACGTCGCTCAGCAGCTCGGGGCGCGCGGCGCCGGGCCGGATCGCCTCCAGGGTCATCGCCCTGCCCCGGTAGTGCATGTGGGGCTGGAAGCTGATGATCCGCGTCGGCGCGGGCAGGGTGAAGTACGCGTCGCTGCGCACGTTCGGCGCGCCCGGCGGAATGATCAGGTCGGCGCGGTTGGACACCGCCTTCGTCGTGACCACGTAGTCCGGCTCGTAGCCGGCCGGGTAGAGCTTGATGCCGACCCGGGTCTGGTCGGTGAAGCTCCGCTCGTCGTCCGGCAGGTAGTGGAGCTGGAGCCGAATCCGGTCGTCCTTGCCCAGCCGCCGCGCGTAGCCGTCCTCGAAGTAGTCGCCGACGAAGTCGCCGCGCGCGCGGTTGGCGAGCAGTTCGCGCACCCCGCGCGGTCCTCCGCCGTCGTCCGCGTCGCCGCCCTCGTTCCGCACGGCGTAGACCAGCACGTGATGCACGACGCGCGACTCGCCCGGCATCACCTGGATCCACTTGATGTAGCGGTCCTCGGTCAGCCCCGTCGCCATCTCGGGCTCGGGATAGGTCTCGGTCGAGTTCGGGGGCACCACGACCGGCGGGCTCGTGACCACCAGATCCGGCTCCTCGCCGTGATACCAGGTGTCGACGGCGGGCCACTCGACCGGCGTCGGCGCGTCGGCGGGGTTGCCGCGCGGGGCGCCCTGGTCGACCCAGCGGGCGATGGTGGCGATCTGCGCGTCGCTCAGCGACGGGTCGTCGCGGTACGCGCCCACCGTCCGGTCTGCGAACCACGGCGGCATGACCCGCGCCTCGACCCGCTCCCGGATGGCGCGCGCCCACGGCCGCACCTCCTCGTAGGTCAGGAGCGACATCGGCGTGAACATGTCGGGCCGGTGGCACACCTGGCAGGAGCGCTGCAGGATGGGGAGCACGTCGCGGGTGAAGGTGGGGTGTTCGGGGACGGCGCCCCCGTCGTTCGCGGCCGCGGGAGGCGGGCTCGCCGCCGCGCACGCCAGGAGCGCGCCGAGGACGACCACGGTCGGTTTCAACGCCGCTGACATATTGCGCCTCCTCGTCCGGTTCCCGGACGTGCGATCCGATATCCGCCGGGCAGGCCCCATTCTACCCGGAACGCATCGGCCCTGCGGCTCCCGCCCGCCGACCGACCCTGCCGGCGTTCGTTGGCCGGCGACCGTCGCCCCGTCGCCCGGGTGCACGTCAAGAAAGTGAGGCGGTGCCGTTGGGGGTATCCGGCGCCGGCGGCCCCGAGGCGCCCCATCGCGTCGAAGCCCGAAGGCCCGTTCGGAGGGCATCCAGGTCGGGAACGGGATCGGAATCGCCAATCCGGCGGCGACAGGGCGGTCGTCTCACAATCTGACGTGCACCCCCGTCGCCCGGCGTTGTTGACACCCCGGAGGACAGCGCCGATGATGGCGGCACCGCGCCGCCCGGAGCGTGCGGCAGCGGGTCGGGGACCCCGTCTTTCTGTCGGGCCGGCAGGCGCTGCGGCCCCGGCGGTCAGGAGCCGTGCGATGCAGACGCAGTTTCGAGCTTCACGCCTTGCCTTGGGGATCGCGCTGGCGATCGCGACGTTCGCGGCGGCGCCGGCGGGCGTGTCGGCGCAGTCCTCGGACCCGTTCGTGCCCGTCACCGACGCGATGCTCCACGATCCCGCCCCGGAAGACTGGCTGACGTGGCGCCGCACCCTCGACGGGTGGGGCTACAGCCCGCTGGACCAGATTGACCGCGGCAACGTCGGCAAGCTGCGGATGGTCTGGTCGCGCGGCCTCGCGGCGGGGCGGCAGGAAGGCACGCCGCTCGCCTACCGCGGCGTCCTCTACATGCCGCAGTCGAGCGACGTCATCGAGGCCATCGACGCGGTGACCGGCGATCTGAAGTGGCGGCACCGCCGGAACCTGCCCGACGACGTGTACGACTTCGTCGGCGGCAACGCCCGCAACAACCGGAACATCGCCATCTACGACCGGTTCATCGTCAACACCAGCGACGACGACTACGCGTTCGGGCTCGACGCCGAGACCGGCGAAATCGCGTGGGAGACGCAGATCTTCGACTACCAGGTGACGCCGGCGGGGCACAGCTCGGGGCCCATCATCGCCGACGGCAGGGCCATCTCGGGACGGAGCTGCCGTCCCCAGGGCGGGCCCGAGTCGTGCGTCATCGTGGCCCACGACGCCCGGACCGGCGAGGAGCTGTGGCGGCGGCGGACGGTGCCGGCGCCGGGCGAGCCGGGCGACGAGACGTGGGGCGACGTGCCCTACGAAGAGCGGGTGCACGTGGGCACTTGGATGCCGGCGAGCTACGACCCCGAACTGCGGCTGATCTACCAGGGGACGTCGGTCACGTCGCCGGCCCCGAAGTTCATGCTCGGCGGGGTCGATAACACGCACCTCTACCACAACTCGACGCTGGCCCTCGACGTCGCCACCGGCGAGATCCGCTGGCACTACCAGCATCTGAACGACCACTGGGACCTCGACCATCCCTTCGAGCGCATCCTCGTCGACACCGCGGTCGCCCCCGACCCGGCGCACGTGAGCTGGATCAACCCCCGGATCCAGCCCGGCGAGGTGCGCAGGGTGACGACGGGCATTCCCGGCAAGACCGGCGTGGTCTACACGCTCGACCGCGAGACCGGCGAGTTCCTGTGGGCCACCCCCACCGTCGTCCAGAATGTCATCAGCGGCATTGACGGCGCGACGGGCGCGGTGACGGAGAACGCGGAGGTCGTGTTCACGGCGGTGGGGCAGCAGGTCTTCGCATGCCCGACCTGGAACGGCGGCAAGGACTGGGAGGCGGGCGCCTACAGCCCCCTGACGAACACCATGTACATGCCGCTGCGCAACACCTGCGCGCGCATGCTGGCGACGACCACGTTCCCCGACGACACCCCGGCCGCGCGGACCGAGAGCCGGTCGCGCACCTACGCCATCGCCTACCGCCACCAGTTGGCGCCCGGCAACGAGAATGCGGGCACGGTGCGCGCGATCTCCGCCGAGACCGGCGAGACGGTCTGGATGCACGAGCAGCGCGCCGCGACGATGTCGCTGGTGGCGACGGGCGGGGGACTGCTCTTCGGCGGCGACGTCGCCGGACGGTTCCGGGCCTTCGACCAGGAGACCGGCGAGGTGCTCTGGGAGATCAACCTCGGCTCGCCGGTGAGCGGCTTCCCGATCAGCTATGCCGTCGACGGCCGGCAGTACGTCGCGGTCGGCACCGGCGCCGGGGGCACCGCGTCGCACTTCAGCGCCCTGACCCCGGAGATCCGTCCCAGCTCGGGCAACACCCTCTTCGTGTTCGCCCTGCCTGAATAGCCGTGCATGGTCCGCGGGCGTCCAAGTTCATGCAATACAGTGTGTAAAGTACGAGTCAACCCGCTCGAAGTGCGCCCTGGGCGCGCCGTTCGACCTTGACGATAGTGCGCGCGCCACCCCACGTGCGCGCCGCATAACGGGTGTCGGTGTAGACGTGCGCCGTCTCCCCGCTCACCTCACTCCGCCCCCGCGCGACCTCCATGGCCGGCTCGGCCCGCCGCACCAACACCGCGTTCTTCGCCATCGCCACCACGTAGTCGAGCCGCGGTTCGGCATCCAGGAAGTCGAAGAGCGCCGGGGTCGCGAAACCGCCGTCGAGCCGCACGAGAAACCGCACCCGCGGAAACGCCGCCCGCAGCAGGGGCGGCAGCCGACGCAGCAGGCCGACGGCCCCGTCGGAGGCCACCGCCTTTCCGGGGCGCAGCACCGCCGCGCACAGATACTGCTCTGCCTCGCGGTCGAAGGTCAGGAACGCCAACTGCGGCAGGTAACACCACGCGCCGTAGTGCCCGTTGAAGAACGAGTACTGCTGCGCGCCGTGCGTCCGGTCGTCAGTCGGGTCCAGATCACTTCTGTCCCACATACCTTCAAGTGAAGGCGGCTTGAACCTTCCATGTCTGATAGAATGATTGGTAGCATAAGTCATTCAAAAGACAGGAGATCCAAGCCGTGGCTCATCATAACACAGTCTTCGCGCAGCTTCTCGAGGTATAACCGAAAGTTGTGGATCGCGGCGTGAGGCAGGTGGCGTATCCTTCCGTGTGAACAACGCAAGACACCCTGGCAGGCAAGGCCGGGGGATAAGGAGACACCACCCATGCTGACGGTACCTGACAACAGGAACGAAGACAACCCCGCAGTCGCCGACGCGCCCACGACGGTGTCGGCTGGCGAGGGGGTCAGCAGCGGCGGGGACGACGGGCCGCGGGTCGTGCCGCCGACGCTGGACATGTTGGCTCGCGAAGGGGCACGGCGGATGCTGATGACGGCCCTGGAGGCGGAGGTGACGGAGTACATCGAGCGGTTTGCGGACACGCGCGATGCGGACGGGCACCGGCTGGTGGTGCGGAACGGCCAGGCGCAGGAGCGGACGGTGACCTGCGGGGCGGGCACGTGGCCGGTGCGGGCGCCGCGGGTGAACGACAAGCGGGTCGATGCCGACGGTGCCCGCGAGCGGTTCACCAGCCGCATTCTGCCTCCCTATATGCGGCGGTCGCCGCAGGTTTCCGAGGTGCTGCCGCTGCTGTATCTGCGGGGCCTGTCGACGGGCGACTTCCGAGAGGCGCTGCCGGCGCTGCTGGGGGAGGACGCGTCGGGTCTGAGTCCGACGACCATCACGCGGCTGACGGCGGCGTGGGACGAGGAGTACCAGGCGTTCCGGCGCCGCGACCTGTCTGCGGGCGACTATGTATACGTGTGGGTGGACGGGATTCACTTCAACATCCGGCTGGAGGAGGACCGTCTGTGCACGCTGGTGGTGATCGGGGTGACGGCGGACGGGACGAAGGAGCTGGTGGCGCTGGAGGACGGCTACCGGGAGAGCGGGGATAGCTGGGCGGACGTGCTGCGGGACCTGCGGGGCCGCGGTCTGCGGGCGCCGGCGGTGGCGATTGGTGACGGGGCGCTGGGCTTCTGGTCGGCGCTGCGTGACGTGTGGCCGGAGACGACGGTGCAGCGGGACTGGTGCCACAAGCTGGCCAACGTGCTCGACAAGCTGCCGAAGCGTCTTCAGCCACGTGCGAAGCGGGCGCTGCGGGACATCATGTATGCGGAGACGAAGGCCGACGCGGAGCGTGGCATCGACGCCTTCGTTGCGGAGTTCGAGGCGAAGTATCCGAAGGCGGCGACGTGCCTGGCGGAGGACCGGGAGGCCCTGCTGGCATTCTTCGGCTTCCCGGGGGAGCACTGGCGCCACCTGCGGACGTCGAACGTGATCGAGTCGGTGTTTGCGACGGTGCGTCTTCGGCAGCGCGTGACCAAGGGCGCGGGTTCGCGGACCAAGGGGCTGCTGATGGCCTACAAGCTGGTGGCGATGGCGCAGCGGCGATGGCGCCGGCTGAACGGGGCGCATCTGCTGCCCCTGGTCCGGGCCGGCGTCGTCTTCGTCGATGGAGTCATCCAGATGGAGAGAGAGGACCGGAAGGAGGCCGCCTGATCACGTCAAGGGCCGATCCACAACATTTGACAATTCCTCAGAAAGCGTTACCCCCCCCGATTCAGGCAGCGGGCGGCCAGAGCGCCAGCGACCCATCTCGGCGCGGCACGCGCGGCACCATTCAGCGTGGTCAGCGTATTCATGCCGTTCAAGGCCAGCGAGACGTGCGCGAAGCGGTGCCCGAGAGCAGCGGCCAGCGCCCGGGCGAACGCCGTTCTGCAGGGCGCCGAGAGCTTGCCGAGGTCCGCCCGGTGGCCGCGCTCGATGAGCTAACTGCGCCAGGCGCAAAGTGTGACGCTCCGCTCCGCCCCCGTGCAGGCTGGGCAATACGAACCCGATGTGGAGTCTGCCGTCGGCCACCGGTCACGCCTCCGCGACGTGCCGACCGCCGTCGTCGTGCGCCGTCCCTGTCGCGACGCTCAACCCGGCGAGAAACATGAACGCGCTGATGCCGAGCAGATGATCGAAGCTCATGCAGTACAGGGCGATGACGATGACCCAGGCTACCGTCGCATCCCGGGCAGGCGACCTGGGCGCACCCCACTGCGCGCGCAGCAGCAGGACAAGGGCGGACACGAACAGCAGCAGAGGGACAATGCCGGCCTCGCCCAGCAACGTCAGATACAGGTTGTGGGGGTTCAGCAGCATGCGCAGACGTGTCAGTGGGACGGGTGGGTGGCCTATCGCGGCTTCAAGGAAGCGCCGCAGCAGACGTGCTTGGCTCACCTCTTGCGACAGTCGAAGGACTTGCAGGCCGCTCATCCCGACAGTCCCTGGGCAGGGGAGGTGCAGGCGGTCCTGCAGGACGGTCTCGCCCTGCGGGACCGCTCGAACGCGGGCGAAATCAGCGGGCACGGTCTGGCGTCGGCCCGCGGCCGACTCGCCGCCCGGCTCGGCCGGCTGATCGACGCTGCGCCGCCGTTGGCCGCCGCCGAGCGCTTCGCCAAGCACTTGGCCAACGAATTCCCCGCGGTGTTCCTCTTCTTGTGCGACCCGTCGATAGACGCCACCAACTGGCGGGCCGAGCAGGCCATCCGCCCCGCCGTCGTCACCCGCAAGGTCTGCGGCGGCAATCGTACCCGCAAGGGCGCCGACACCCAGCAGGTGCTGGCCAGCGTGATGCGCACCACCCGCCAACGCAACCTCGACCCCCGTTCGCTGATCACCACGATGCTGTACGCCCCCGAGCCCGTCGTACCCGAAGCGCTTGCGCTGCCGCCATCCTCTTGACGGCGGGCAAGCCGGCCCCCTGCGGCCGGTCCGCACTCACGCCGAGCCGACCGCAACCGTCCGCGGCCACGATCCGTGGGGTTTCGTCATCGGACCGAACGGGACGCCCACAAGACGCTCGCCGCAGTTCGCATTGTCCGTCCGGCCGCGTGCCCCGTTCGCGGCGCTGACACCCGAAGAAGACCGGCGGAGCTCGACAGCCCGTGGTGAAAGTCGGCGTCCAGGGATCGACAGGACGGCCCTCATGTACTACACTGGCGGGCATGGCGATGGCCAGGGGTGCGCGACGACGGGTCGCAGCAATCGATGTGGGTCGCGACGGCGGATCTGCCGCAGAGCGCGGGGCATCCGTTCTACGAGCGGCTGAACCGGATTCTGGAGGCGGCAGGGTTCGACGCGTTCGTCGAAGGCCTGTGCGCGCCGTTCTACGCGGTGATGGGCCGGCCGAGTCCGGCTCCCGGACGCTACTTCCGATTGCTGCTCATCGGGTACTTCGAAGGGCTGGACTCGGAGCGGGGCATCGCGTGGGCGCGCGGAGGATTCGCTGAGCATGCGGGCGTTTCCGCGTTTGGCGGCGCCGGCGGCACCCCCGGACCATTCGACGATCTCGCGGACGCGTCGGCTGTTCCCGGTGGAGACCCATCAGGCAGTGTTCACTTGGGTGCTGGAGCAGTTGGCGGCGTCGGGCTTGGTGGCGGGGAAGACGTTGGGCGTCGATGCTGCGGCGTCGTGGCGAGCTGGTGGAGCGTCCGTTTGCGCACCTGTTTGAGACCGGCGGGATGCGCCGGGTGCACCTTCGGGGGCATTCGAACATTCTGAAGCGCCTGCTGGTGCACGTCGCGGGCCTCAACCTCGGGCTGCTTCTGCGTCAGGCGATCGGCGCCGGCACGCCCCGCGGCCTGCGGGGCGGGGTGGCATCCGCCGTCTGCGGGCTGATCGGGCGGTTTGTGGGCCTGTGGAGCGGTCTGGAGCGGCTCTTGACGCGATTCCGGCCCAATTCGGCGCGGGTCGCCGCACTATCGAGCCATCGGCCCCTTCAGCCAGCCATCTGAACACCGGGGACTTCTACCTCGGGCTGGTAGGCTCTCCCTGCTGCAACACTCGTCCCGATGAGATCGTAGAAGCACCGATCCAAAACGAATACAACTAGGCCGTCAGAAAACGGCTCTCCTCAAACGAGTGTGGGTAGGGGCGGCGCCGATCAGCGGGTCGGCGAGGAGTACCGGCGGCGCAGGCGGCCTCGGGATTGAGCGGTCATGGTGTTCACCTGATCAGCGGCGGACGGGGCGGACAAGTGGACCGGACGGCGGTGAGCCGCCTGCCGGGAATATCGTGGGTGACGGTGGGCAACATCGTGGAACGGGTGGTGGCGCGGCGACTGGACGGGACTCGGTTCGGCAGGCTGAAGCGAATCGGCATCGACGAGTTCAGCTACCGGAAGCGTCACCGGTATCTGACGCTCGTGGTTGACCATGACACGCGTCGGGTGGTGTGGGCCGGGAAGGGCCGCAGCGCGGAGACGTTGGGGGCCTTCTTCAAGCAGTTGGGACCGGGCCGGTGCGCGTGGCGGATCGAGTTGGTGACGGCGGACTTGGCGTCGAGCTGGCGGAAGGCGTTGGCGGCTTGGGTTCCGCATGCGCGGGTGGTGTTCGACCGATTTCACGTTGAGCGGCTTGCGTCGGATGCGGTTGACGAGGTGCGGCGCTCGGAGCAGCGGCGTCTGGACCCGGCGGATGCGAAGGTGCTGAAGGGGACGCGTTATGCGTTGCTGAAGCACCCGGAGCGGCTGAAGCCCGGCGAGGCCCGGCGTCTGGAGACGTTGCGTCGTGAGAACCGGGCGCTGGACCGGGCCTACGAACTGAAGGAGTATCCGGCGACGATCCTGGGTCAGGCGACGCCCGGGGATGCGCCGGAGCTGCTGGAGGAGTGGCTGGAGTGGGCTGCGCGGTCCCGGTTGGCGCCGTTCGTGAAGCTGGGGCGCACGATTCGGAAACACGCGGAAGGCATCCCGGCGTATCTGACACCCGGATGACGAACGGTCCGGTAGAGGGTATCAACAACAAGCTGCGTGTGATTGCGCGGCGCGCGTACGGTTTCCACTCGGCCGGTGCGCTCATCTCGATGCTGTTCCTGTGCTGCGGAGGCATCGAACTGGCGCCGCCCCTACCCACACGCATTTGAGGAGATTCCAGAAAATGAGGGGATACTTGAGGGTTGGGGCACTATTGGGGGCGTTTGGCTTCCGCGTGTCCCAAGTTCCGCATCCGGTTTGGGCCCTCGCCGTATGCGCGGGCTTCACCGCGGTGGGAGTCGCTGTCCTCGACGACTACGGCGTATCGTGGGACGAGTTCTATCAGCGCGACATTGCCCTGGAGACGATCAGCTACGTTCTCGGCCAGGACGACGAACTTCTGAGCAATCACGATAAGTTTTACGGCACGACTTTCGAGATGCCGCTCTTGATTGTCGAGCGCGCCCTGGGACTGCAAGACGACACCCGCGCCATCTTACTTAGCCGCCACATCCTGAGCCACCTGTTCTTCATAGCGGGTGGTTTCTTTTGCTATTTGCTGATACGCCAGATGTTCGGCAGTAAGGTCATCGCGCTGTTCGCCATGCTGCTGTTCCTGCTGCAACCTCGACTGTACGCCGAGTCCTTCGTCAACACCAAAGACCTGCCTCTGGTCGCGATGTTTATGGTGGCCCTGTTCCTGACGCACCGGGCTTTCCGCAAAGATACGGTGGGGGCGTTTCTGCTGTGCGGCCTAGCCGTCGGCATTCTCATCAACATTCGCATCCTGGGCGTGGTCTTGTTTGCCGCCGTGCCGGCCGTACGCGCTCTGGACTTGCTCTTTGACACGGGAGAGGGGGGCAGAAAACACGCGTTTCATCACCGGCGGCGTGTTCACCCTGGCCGCAATCTTCGCTCTTTACGCTACCCTTCCCTACCTCTGGGCCAACCCCGTCGAGCGCTCCGTCGAGATGTTTGCCACGCTGGCCCATCACCCGACCGTGTTCCCCCAACTGTTCCAGGGCGAGTTGATAATGGGAAACGATCTGCCGGCCCATTACATCCCAACCTGGATCGCCATTACGACCCCGCCGGTCGCGCTCCTGCTGGGCTTTGCCGGAATAATCGCCGTCATCCGTCGCGGCTGGGCCCGTCCCCGGGACATCCTGGGCCACGCCGACCTGAAATTCGGCTTCCTGCTGATCGGCTGCCTGATTATGACCTTCATCGCAGTCGTTGTGGTTACTCCCTCAATGTACAACGGATGGCGACAGACGTACTTCCTCTACACGCCGTTTTGCGCGCTGGCAGCGTTCGGGCTGCATTGGCTGGCCTCGGTCTCGGGGCGTACAGTCGTCCGCGCGACGGCGTACATCCTCGTGGGAGCGGGTATTTTCCTCACTGCCCTGCAGATGGTTCGGATTCATCCCTATCAGCAAGCCTATTTCAATTTCCTGGTGGACCGGGAAACGCCGGGGCTCCTCGGCGACCAGTATCCTCTGGAATACTGGGGAACTGCTTATCTGGACGGTCTGCGCTGGCTGACGGAAACGTATCCAGACTCACTTATACACGTGTGGAGTAATAACGGGCATAACCACCGGAATCGCGTGTTTCTTCCAGAGTCAACCCGGCAAAGGATAGTGATCAAAGTCGGGGGTAATGACTGGCATAAACATCGGGATCGCGCGTTTCTTCCAGAGTCAGCTTGGCAAAGGACAGCCCTCGAAGGCGAAGGAGAGACCATCGCCGATTTCTACGTTACCAACCACTTTAACAACGACTTTCACAGAAGAAAAGTAGCGGTATTTGCTCCGATCGTCTACCGTCGCGAGGTATATAACAACGCCGTCCTGAGCGTTGCTGCCCTCAACCTATCGGCGGTGGACGATACCACCGCCGACGCCTACCGCCAAATCTACCGGGATGCGGTGGCCGGTTCTCCGGTCGCTAGCGGCAGTGGCTTTGACCTGTACCACAACGAATCGGAAAAAACGCTGATTTACGTCAACGAATCTTGTGAGCCCGAGGACGTATCTAACCGTTTCGTGCTTTCCCTGGCTCCAGTTGACGCGAACAATTTACCGGTATATGTCAAGCAGCAGGGACGGAGTCGGCGCACTGTGTATTTCGACTTTGGCGAGAATGGCGTAAAGTTTGACGGGAAGTGCTTGATGGTCTTTCAGCTCCCCGAGTACCCCACCTACCAGATTAGTATGGGTCATCAGATCGACGGCCGGGGAGGAATTGTCAAATGTTGTGGATCGGCCCTTGACGTGATCAGGCGGCCTCCTTCCGGTCCTCTCTCTCCATCTGGATGACTCCATCGACGAAGACGACGCCGGCCCGGACCAGGGGCAGCAGATGCGCCCCGTTCAGCCGGCGCCATCGCCGCTGCGCCATCGCCACCAGCTTGTAGGCCATCAGCAGCCCCTTGGTCCGCGAACCCGCGCCCTTGGTCACGCGCTGCCGAAGACGCACCGTCGCAAACACCGACTCGATCACGTTCGACGTCCGCAGGTGGCGCCAGTGCTCCCCCGGGAAGCCGAAGAATGCCAGCAGGGCCTCCCGGTCCTCCGCCAGGCACGTCGCCGCCTTCGGATACTTCGCCTCGAACTCCGCAACGAAGGCGTCGATGCCACGCTCCGCGTCGGCCTTCGTCTCCGCATACATGATGTCCCGCAGCGCCCGCTTCGCACGTGGCTGAAGACGCTTCGGCAGCTTGTCGAGCACGTTGGCCAGCTTGTGGCACCAGTCCCGCTGCACCGTCGTCTCCGGCCACACGTCACGCAGCGCCGACCAGAAGCCCAGCGCCCCGTCACCAATCGCCACCGCCGGCGCCCGCAGACCGCGGCCCCGCAGGTCCCGCAGCACGTCCGCCCAGCTATCCCCGCTCTCCCGGTAGCCGTCCTCCAGCGCCACCAGCTCCTTCGTCCCGTCCGCCGTCACCCCGATCACCACCAGCGTGCACAGACGGTCCTCCTCCAGCCGGATGTTGAAGTGAATCCCGTCCACCCACACGTATACATAGTCGCCCGCAGACAGGTCGCGGCGCCGGAACGCCTGGTACTCCTCGTCCCACGCCGCCGTCAGCCGCGTGATGGTCGTCGGACTCAGACCCGACGCGTCCTCCCCCAGCAGCGCCGGCAGCGCCTCTCGGAAGTCGCCCGTCGACAGGCCCCGCAGATACAGCAGCGGCAGCACCTCGGAAACCTGCGGCGACCGCCGCATATAGGGAGGCAGAATGCGGCTGGTGAACCGCTCGCGGGCACCGTCGGCATCGACCCGCTTGTCGTTCACCCGCGGCGCCCGCACCGGCCACGTGCCCGCCCCGCAGGTCACCGTCCGCTCCTGCGCCTGGCCGTTCCGCACCACCAGCCGGTGCCCGTCCGCATCGCGCGTGTCCGCAAACCGCTCGATGTACTCCGTCACCTCCGCCTCCAGGGCCGTCATCAGCATCCGCCGTGCCCCTTCGCGAGCCAACATGTCCAGCGTCGGCGGCACGACCCGCGGCCCGTCGTCCCCGCCGCTGCTGACCCCCTCGCCAGCCGACACCGTCGTGGGCGCGTCGGCGACTGCGGGGTTGTCTTCGTTCCTGTTGTCAGGTACCGTCAGCATGGGTGGTGTCTCCTTTCCCCCGGCCTTGCCTGCCAGGGTGTCTTGCGTTGTTCACACGGAAGGATACGCCACCTGCCTCACGCCGCGATCCACAACTTTCGGTTATACCTCACGCTTTCTCCCGGCCGCGCAACGCGCTGTTCATCCGGAAGCCGGTGATAGATGGTCCGCGATGCCTGCTCCGCGATCCGCCTCTCCGCGTCTCGTGTGGTCCTGCGGGCTGTGCGGGCTGTGCGCCCTGATCGCCCTCGCGCTGGCCGCGCCCGCTGCGGAGCGCGAATGGCTGGCCGGCGACTCGCACATCCACAGCCACTGGAGCACCGGATACGACTACCGCACCAGTCCGCCGACCCCGATCAAGGGGCGGGACGCCGACTACTCGACCCCGTACTCGACCCCGCGGAACGCGGCGATGGCGCGGCGGTTCGGCCTGCGCTGGATGGTGACGACCGACCACGGCGGCCCGTATCACTCGGAGGTGAACCTGGAGCAGGCGCACCGCGAGTTGACCCTGTCGCGCGAGCTTGTTCCCGAGGTGCTCCAGTTCTACGGCATGGAGCTCAACATGCCGGGCATGGACCACCACACCCTGATCATTCCCCGCGCCGAGGACGAGGCGTCGGTGCTGCACGAGATAGAGAGCCGTTTCGACGCTGACGAGGACTGGGCCCGTCCCCCCGACCCCCGCCGGCGGTCGGCGGCGCTTAGCAGCCCGTGGCAAAACTCCGCGGCGCGCCAAAACCGGCCGGCGGTGGCGCGGAAACGGCTCGGATCGGCCAGATTTCGGCGATTTCGACGGCTGCACGACACGTTCTTGGGCCGAGATACGGCCCGGCCGGATGCAGCACCACTTCTGCCACGGCCTGTTAGGCGGCAGGCGCTTGCGCACATGCAGGCGCTCGATCGGCTGCCGATCCTGTTCGCCAACCACCCGTCCCGGACGGCGAGGGGGATAGGGCTCTACGGCTTTGACGAGCCGTGGGAGATCCGGGAGAACAACGACCTCGCGCCCGACGTGTACCGCGGCATGGAGGGCGCGCTCGGCCACCAAGCCAACACCTTCAGTGATCAGGACTACAACGAGTACCGCGGCCTCTACCGCCTCGGGGGGCCGACCCTGGGCGGCTTCGACCAGATGACCGCCGTCGTCGGCGGCCTGTGGGACGCCCTGCTCGGCGAAGGGCGCCGGTTCTGGATCGTGGCCTCGTCAGACTTTCATTCCCACTACAACGAGCCGGCGAGCCTCGGAGGGGGGAGGAGAGACTTCTGGCCCGGCGAATTCCACAAGACGTGGGTCGAGGCGCGCCCGACCTACGCCGACGTCCTCGACGGCCTCCGGCAGGGCCGCGTCTTCGCCGTCGCGGGCGACCTCGTCACCGAGTTCGACGTGCGTTTGACGGATCCCGGCGGGCATGAAGCCGGGCTCGGCGGCACGTTGCGGGTCGCGCGCGGAGCGCAGGTCACCGCGGCGGTCCGGTTCCGCGACCCCGAGACCCCGAACGGGGCGGGGGAGAACCCCGGCGTCCGGCGGGTCGACGTCATCGTCGGCGACGTGCGCGAACCGCCCGCCGGTCCCTCCGTCGACCGCAACCCGACGACCCGGGTCCTCGCCCGGTTCACGCGCGAGGTCCTGGCCCGCGACGGCGACCGGTACGCCCTCGAGGCGGCGCTGCCCGCGGTCGACCGCGATCTCTACGTCCGGGTGCGCGGCACGAGCACCGACGACCTCGAACCCCGGATGGACGGCCCCGGAGAGAACCCCTGGCACGACCTCTGGTTCTACTCGAACCCGATCTTCATTGAGGTCGAGTGACGGCGCTGGCGAGCCTCTGATTATGGAAAGCCCAGGACGCCCTCCACCCCGACCGCCGCCGGTCTCGCCCAGCGCCACTTGCCATAACGCGACGCTGGTCATGACGCGTCAATCTGGACAGATCTTCGACCACAACATGTAGGGGGGCAGGGTTGGGCATCGTCCGATAAATGCCTAGTCTGGGCAGGCGTGCGCGGAGCCGCCGTCCAGATCGAGAGCCCCGCGAAGCGGGGGCGGAGCGACGCGACGCGCCTTGACGGCGGCGAGCACACGCCGAAGCTGTCGGTCGGACGATGCCCCGGCCACCACAACATCTTGGGGGCGGCACCGGGCTCGAATCGATCGCTTTCACGCGCTCGGCAACACAGATACACGATGTGCTGCCCGGCATAGGTCGAGGTCGGCTCGAAGTTGGTGTGCTCGATGACCTCCACGAAGGGGAAACCGGGGTCGTTGACGTTCAGCCAGTAGATGTCCGAAAGGCTGCGGTCCAGCTTGAGCACGACGCACACATTGGCCAGATAGCAGATGCGCCGCAGGTCGTCCACGTACTCGCCCGGCGCGTGAGGCGGCTGCTTGAGCTTGTTCCAGAACCAGACCGCGCCACTTCTTCCGCCAAGTCGCCGAACTTGCCCCGCAGGAGCGGCTTCCAGGCCACCCGGTAGACCCGCTCGCCGCCCATCTCGCCCCGCCAGTCGGCGGGCGGTGCGGTCTTCGAGGGCGCGCCAGTCCTTCATCCGGCGCGCCCTGAGCGCCAGCAGCCCGAGCCGGAGGCGGTCGAGGAACGGCGGGGGCGAGAAGCGCAGCAAGTCGAGAGGCGTCGAGAGTCTGAAAAAGTTGTGGGCGTAGTACGTGCCGATCCGGGTAGGGCGCAGCACCACCTCGGCGGACCGGCCCAGCTCCTCGATGAGTGACATCACGTGGACATCGCCGGTGAACCAGTGGTGGTAGAACTTCTCGATCCGCTCGCCGCCGGCGGCGAAGCTGCCGGCGAGGCCGCCCACTTCGGCCCCGCGCTCCAGCACCGTGGCGCGGACGCCGCGCCGGCCGAGCTCGTAAGCCGCGGCGAGTCCGCAGAAGCCGCCGCCGATCACCGCGACGTGGGGGCTGGGAGACGCCGGCTGTCGTCCGGCTACTCATCGAAGCGAATTTCCCCTTCCCCAGGGGTGTGTATAGTGTACGTGTGGGTCACTTCTGTCCCACACACCTTCAAGTGAAGGCGGCTTGAACCTTCCATGTCTGATAGAATGATTGGTAGCATAAGTCATTCAAAAGACAGGAGATCCAAGCCGTGGCTCATCATAACACAGTCTTCGCGCAGCTTCTCAAGTTCCTTCCGAGACATGAATTCGAGGCCGAAGCCCGCCGGCACCAGCGCGGTCAGGGGTTGCGCGTCATGAGCCGCTGGGCGCAGTTCGCGGCCCTTGGCTTGGCGCAGTTGACGGGCCGACAGAGCCTGCGGGATATCGTGAGCAACTTGGCCGCCCAAGGACGCAAACTCTATCACCTCGGCGTGGGGACGGTCAGCCGCTCGTCGTTGGCCCGGGTCAATACCGAACAGCCGTACACCCTCTACGAAGCGCTGTTCGAACGCCTGTTGGGCCGCTGCCGGGAGCACGCGCCGAGGCACGGCTTTCGATTCAAGAACAAGTTGTACGCCGTCGATGCGTCCACCATCGATTTATGTCTGGCGGTCTTCCCGTGGGCGACGTTTCGACGCACGAAGGCGGCCGTCAAGCTGCACGTCGGTCTGGATGAGGCGGGCCATCTACCGAGCTTCGTCAGTGTGACCGAAGGCAAGACCGCCGATGTCACGGTCGTCCGCACCTGGATATTTCCGGCCGGCAGCGTGGTCGTGGCGGACCGGGCGTATATGGACTTCAAGTGGTTCCATCAGTTGCAGGCGCAGGGCGTGACCTTCGTGACGCGCCTGAAGCGGGGCGTGCGGTATCGGGTCACGGACACGCACGGCGTCCGCCGCGGGACCGGCGTCATCAGCGACGAGACGATCGAGCTGACGAGCGCTCGCGGCCGGAAGGCGTATGCCGCGCCGCTGCGGCGGGTGGTCTACAAGGACCCGGTGACGAAGAACCGGTACGTGTTCGTGACCAACAACACGACGTGGGTGGCCAAGACGATTGCGGACATCTACAAATCCCGGTGGCAGATCGAGCTGTTTTTCAAGTGGATCAAGCAGCATCTGAAGGTGAAGCGGTTCGTGGGCCGGTCGAAGAACGCGGTCATGACGCAGCTATGGGTGGCGATGTGCATGTACTTGCTGTTGGCGTATCTCAAGTTCGTCATGCGAGTGAGTTGGAGCCTTCACCAGATGCTGCAGGTCCTCCAGCTCAACGTGTTCGAACGTCGCCTACTCCAGGAGCTCTTCACGACGCCGTCGCCACCCGGTCCTTCCAGCCCTCCCGGCCCCCAACTGCCGCTGATGTGGGCCTAGAATCGCCAAAATTGTGGGACACTAGTGACGTGTGGGTGGACGGGGATCCACTTCAACATCCGCTTGGAAGACGGTCGTCTGTGCACGCTGGTGATGTTCGGGGTGAAGGCGGACGGGACGAAGGAGCTGGTGGCGCTGGAGGACGGCTGTCGGGAGAGCTGGGCGAGCGTGCTGCGGGACCGGGGTCTGCGGGCGGTGGCGGTCGGCGACGGGACGCTCGGCTTCTGGTGGCGATGCGGGACGTATGGCCGGAGACGGTGCCGCAGAGCGACTGGCGCCACAAGATGGCGAACGTGCTGGACAAGCGTGGTCGTGAGCGAACTCTCGCGGCTCGGCCGATCGTTAGGTCAAATCGTTGCCGTCTTCGACGCCCTCGCCAAGGCCGGCGTCGCGTTCGTGGCGCTCAAGGAAGCGTTTCCAAGGAAACGGACGCGGGTCGGTCCGAATTGGGGACGGCGCGGGACCGTGAAGATCGCGATCGAGAACGAGGCGGGAACCGGCTGGATCAAGATGAAAGTCGACTACCGGCAGGCCGGAAGCATGCCGGGCATGCCGGACAAGGTACCGACAGCGAAATGCGAGGTCACCCACGGCATCTGCATCTACCGGGGCGGGGAGCTGGCGCACCGGAAACTCAACACGATCACCGGCGAGAAACCGCGGATGAAAGCGCGGGACATCTACGACGCGGGGTGGCTGGCGGCGGAACGCCCCGATCTAATCGACAGCGAAGACCGCCGGAAATTGAAGGACTGGCTGAACGGATTACCCGACAGCAGTGAGAATGCGCTAAACTAGTGGGACAGCAGTGAGCCTAAAAACACCAACCCGATACTGCCTGCAATGACCAGATAGCAGGTCATCATCAAGAATGGAATCCGTCTGCCCGGCAGCTTCAGGCGGGTGAATGGTGCCCGTGAGATTGCCGCGAACCGTCCCTGAGCCAGCAAGATCTCCAGACAATAGAAAAGGCAGCCGAGCCCGAACAGATACTCGCGCACCTCGAACAGGCGTCCACGCAGGACAGGCAAGCTTCCAATACTGACGGTACCATGGTAGTTCACGTATGTGAGAGCCCAAACGAGCGCCAGAGTAGCAGCGGAAGCAATGACCAATTCGACTTGCCTTGAAAACAAGGCGAAGATGAGAAAGAGCAGTAGCAACCCATCCTCCCCCTCAACCAAAATAAATCCGAAGGCTCTTCTGATACTCATTACATATTCTCTGAGATTCGCTCCTGAGAGTTCTCTGAGGGTTGCTCCTCCGATGGTTGCTCCTGATATATAGGAAAGTATTAGCAGAAAGCCCAGCATCAGCGGGATTGACGGCAGCGGAATCCCGAAAAGCCTGTCTTTCCGGCAAAAGAAAGCCGCGCTGGTTGCCATGCACAAGATCAGCGTGCCATTCAAGTAGATAATACCAAACATATCATTGGAGATATTGTGGACATTGAATTCTTTCGATTCATTCAAGTGCATCAAGAAGTCGGGCGTTGCAAACCCGAAGATGCGCTGCCCCCAACTGATTTCTTCGCCGGCGGCAAACACCATCGCCATCCCGCCGAGAATATAGACGCAGCGCCGAAAGATGCTCCGCTCCAGCAAGGCCGTGACGAACAGCAAGAGGCCCGCCAAGAGAAACCAGACGGCGGTGATATTCTCCACCCAGTAGTCTTCCCTGCTCAGCGCCTGAAATATAGATGGGGCGGTAGCGAGGAGAGAGTTGAAGAAAAGTACGTTCAGACACAGACAGAGGTAACCAAAGACACTCACCGTACTGTCGAGACTCTTTGCGGTGGGGAAGGGGATTGGGGGGGGGGCTTCGCCGTGAGTCCTCGCGCTAGTCATGGTGTCTCTCGCCTTCTCCCGGAATCACGATTCGCTTTTGGGTGCGGCTCTTCTGCGTAGACGGTTTTTTCGCCTATTCAAGGACTCTTGCGGTCCGCGGTGAGTGCCCCGGCGACCCTGTTTTTAGTCGTGGCGATGGACTAGCAGCCCGAGGTAGAAAGTCCCCGGTGTTCAGAGGGCTGGCTGAAGGGGCCGATGGCTCGATAGTGTGGCGACCCGCGCCGAATTGGGCCGGAATCGCGTCAAGAGCCGCTCCAGACCGCTCCACAGGCCCACAAACCGCCCGATCAGCCCGCAGACGGCGGATGCCACCCCGCCCGCAGGCCGCGGGGCGTGCCGGCGCCGATCGCCTGACGCAGAAGCAGCCCGAGGTTGAGGCCCGCGACGTGCACCAGCAGGCGCTTCAGAATGTTCGAATGCCCCCGAAGGTGCACCCGGCGCATCCCTCCGGTCTCAAACAGGTGCACAAACGGACGTTCCACCAGCTCGCCACGACGCCGCAGCAAACGCCGGCCCCGCTTGCCCCGGACCCGACGCCGGTTCCCCATACACCGCGTCCCGAGCCTCCGGCGCGTTCTTCCAGCACCGCCGGCCCCGGTCCGGCTCCGCAATATAGCTCCGAACCCCGCCGCCGGATCCACCATCGTCTCGTTGCTGTGGTAGCCCTTGTCCGCAACCACCTCCGAAACCCCCGCCGCCTCCGGCAACACCGTCTCCACCTGCTCCGTCGCCGTCACGAGGGTCTCGGCCATCGTCGCCGTATCCCCCTTGTCCGCCCCTGGATCGTCACACCCACCACCGCACCCGTCTCCAGATCCACCGCATGCTCCACCTTGTGGGCCAGGTGGGTGCTACCGTCCTTCATCTTCGCGACCTTCGCGTCCGGGTCGTGGGGGTGCGTCCAATCCTTGTTCGACGTCTTCTTCTTCCGCTTCCGGTCAAAACGCGCCAACTCCTCCGCCGTCGGCGTCTCGATGCCGGAAGCTTTCGCCAAACGGGTCAGGAACGCCGTGTAATCCCCGCCCGTGTCTCGACGAACGATGCTCCGCATCGCCGCGTTCGCCTCCAGCGTCGTCGCATCGACGCCCAATGTCTTCCCCGCCACCAAGCCCGACGCCGCCAACTGCTCCAGCACCCAAGTGAACACCGCCTGATGGGTCTCCACCGGGAACAGCCGACGCGTCCGCGAAATCGTCGAATGGTCCGGGGGCGCCGCCGGCGCCGCCCAAACGCAGAAACGCCCGCACGCTCAGCGAATCCTCCGCGCGCCCACGCGATGCCCCGCTCCGAGTCCAGCCCTTCGAAGTACCCGATGAGCAGCAATCGGAAGTAGCGTCCGGGAGCCAGACTCGGCCGGCCCATCACCGCGTAGAACGGCGCGCACAGGCCTTCGACAAACGCGTCGAACCCTGCCGCCTCCAGAATCCGGTTCAGTCGCTCGTAGAACGGATGCCCCGCGCTCTGCGGCAGATCCGCCGTCGCGACCCACATCGATTGCTGCGACCCGTCGTCGCGCACCCTGCCCATCGCCATGCCCGCCAGTGTAGTACATGAGGGCCGTCCTGTCGATCCCTGGACGCCGACTTTCACCACGGGCTGATAGACGGCGTCCCATCGGAAATGACTGCAGGCCGCTGAGCCCCCACAACCTGTATCTGACGTTGCTGGGCGAGGCCGGCATTGTCCCTCTGCTGCTGTTCGTGTCCGCCCTTGTCCTGCTGCTGCGCGCGCAGTGGGGTGCGCCCAGGTCGCCTGCCCGGGATGCGACGGTAGCCTGGGTCATCGTCATCGCCCTGTACTGCATGAGCTTCGATCATCTGCTCGGCATCAGCGCGTTCATGTTTCTCGCCGGGTTGGGCGTCGCGACAGGGGCGGCGCACGACGACGGCGGTCGGCACGTCGCGGAGGCGTGACCGGTGGCCGACGGCAGACTCCACATCGGGTTCGTATTGCCCAGCCTGCACGGGGGCGGAGCGGAGCGTCACACTTTGCGCCTGGCGCAGTTAGCTCATCGAGCGCGGCCACCGGGCGGACCTCGGCAAGCTCTCGGCGCCCTGCAGAACGGCGTTCGCCCGGGCGCTGGCCGCTGCTCTCGGGCACCGCTTCGCGCACGTCTCGCTGGCCTTGAACGGCATGAATACGCTGACCACGCTGAATGGTGCCGCGCGTGCCGCGCCGAGATGGGTCGCTGGCGCTCTGGCCGCCCGCTGCCTGAATCGGGGGGGGTAACGCTTTCTCCCGGCCGCGCAACGCGCTGTTCATCCGGAAGCCGGTGATAGAATGGCCCGCGATGCCTGCTCCGCGATCCGCCTCTCCGCGTCTCGTGTGGTCCTGCGGGCTGTGCGCCCTGATCGCCCTCGCGCTGGCCGCGCCCGCTGCGGAGCGCGAATGGCTGGCCGGCGACTCGCACATCCACAGCCACTGGAGCACCGGATACGACTACCGCACCAGTCCGCCGACCCCGATCAAGGGGCGGGACGCCGACTACTCGACCCCGTACTCGACCCCGCGGAACGCGGCGATGGCGCGGCGGTTCGGCCTGCGCTGGATGGTGACGACCGACCACGGCGGCCCGTATCACTCGAAGGTGAACCTGGAGCAGGCGCACCGCGAGCTGACCTTGTCGCGCGAGCTCGTTCCCGAGGTGCTCCAGTTCTACGGCATGGAGCTCAACATGCCGGGCATGGACCACCACACCCTGATCATTCCCCGCGCCGAGGACGAGGCGTCGGTGCTGCACGAGATAGAGAGCCGTTTCGACGCCGACGAGGACTGGGCCCGTCCCCCCGACCCCCGCCGGCGGTCGGCGGCGCTTAGGCGGCAGGCGCTTGCGCACATGCAGGCGCTCGATCGGCTGCCGATCCTGTTCGCCAACCACCCGTCCCGGACGGCGAGGGGGATAGGGCTCTACGGCTTTGACGAGCCGTGGGAGATCCGGGAGAACAACGACCTCGCGCCCGACGTGTACCGCGGCATGGAGGGCGCGCTCGGCCACCAAGCCAACACCTTCAGTGATCAGGACTACAACGAGTACCGCGGCCTCTACCGCCTCGGGGGGCCGACCCTGGGCGGCTTCGACCAGATGACCGCCGTCGTCGGCGGCCTGTGGGACGCCCTGCTCGGCGAAGGGCGCCGGTTCTGGATCGTGGCCTCGTCAGACTTTCATTCCCACTACAACGAGCCGGCGAGCCTCGGAGGGGGGAGGAGAGACTTCTGGCCCGGCGAATTCCACAAGACGTGGGTCGAGGCGCGCCCGACCTACGCCGACGTCCTCGACGGCCTCCGGCAGGGCCGCGTCTTCGCCGTCGCGGGCGACCTCGTCACCGAGTTCGACGTGCGTTTGACGGATCCCGGCGGGCATGAAGCCGGGCTCGGCGGCACGTTGCGGGTCGCGCGCGGAGCGCAGGTCACCGCGGCGGTCCGGTTCCGCGACCCCGAGACCCCGAACGGGGCGGGGGAGAACCCCGGCGTCCGGCGGGTCGACGTCATCGTCGGCGACGTGCGCGAACCGCCCGCCGGTCCCTCCGTCGACCGCAACCCGACGACCCGGGGCCTCGCCCGGTTCACGCGCGAGGTCCTGGCCCGCGACGGCGACCGGTACGCCCTCGAGGCGCGCTGCCCGCGGTCGACCGCGATCTCTACGTCCGGGTGCGCGGCACGAGCACCGACGACCTCGAACCCCGGATGGACGGCCCCGGAGAGAACCCCTGGCACGACCTCTGGTTCTACTCGAACCCGATCTTCATCGAGGTCGATGAAACGATGCCGGCGGACGATTACGTGGCTAGACTAGTCGGAAACAACCCGCCGGTCATCCGCTCCGACTGGGATGTGTATCTCGTTGAAGACAGCCTCATCTACGTCAGCGACCCATGCAGCCCGGAGGACATTGAACCCGAATTCTTCGTCCACCTGCTCCCGGTCGACGTGAACGACCTCCCCAGCCACCGCAAGCAGCACGGCTTCGACGGCTTCAACTTTGATTTCAGGAACCACCTTGTCATCGAGGGAGGCGTCTGCGTAGCGCGGCGGGAACTGCCTGATTACGCCTACGCCATCGCCGTGGTCCGCACCGGCCAGTTCAACGGCGACGGCCAGATCTGGAACGGCGGCTTCGACCTCGCCGGGCCGTCAGGCGACGGGCAGGCTGCGCCTTGAACCACATGAACAGGAAGATGACCACGGTCCGCACTGGTCAGTACACGCCGGGGTCGAAGGCGATATCCATCGCCCCTGGGAGGGGGAAATCCGCCATGAACCGTAACGGAAACAGCGTGCAAGGCTTGGCGCTGCGGCATGTCGCGCTCGCCCTGTTTGGACTCGCCCTGTTTGGAGTTGTTGCAACCGGCTGCTCCGAGGACCCAGCGGTGGCGGTGCCCACTCCCACTCCCACTTCCACTTCCACTCCCGAAGCCCGCGCCAGCGCCGACTACATCAGCAGGCTCAACTACCTGGAGGCGCTGGTCAGAAATCGCGAACCCGCAGTCCGCTCCGACTTTGATGTATATCTCGGCGAAAATACGCTGGTCTATGTCAGGGAGCCGTGCTCCCCGGCCGACACCGAGGCACCGTTCTTTCTGCACCTGTTCCCCGCCCACGTGAACGACCTGCCCGACCATCGCGAACAAGACGGCTATGCCGACCGGGGCTTCAGCTTCGACGAGCGCGTCTCGATGTACGACGGCAGATGCTTGGCGGAAGTCTCTCTGCCGGGATACGCCATCTCCGAAATCAGAACCGGCCAGTATGCGCGTGTAGACGGCGAGTACAACAACCTCTGGGAGGGGAAAATTCGCCCCAATGAAGTGTACGACCGCGACTACTGGACGGAGCCGTTCGGAGACAACCGACCGGTCATCCGCTCCGACTGGGATGTGTACCTCGTTGAAGACAGTCTCATCTACGTCAGGGACCCATGCAGCCCGGAGGACATTGAACCCGAATTCTTCGTCCACCTGCTCCCGGTCGACGTGAACGACCTCCCCAGCCATCGTCAGCAGTACGGCTTCGACGGCTTCAACTTTGATTTCAGGAACCACCTTGTCATCGAGGGAGGCGTCTGCGTAGCGCGGCGGGAACTGCCTGATTACGCCTACGCCATCGCCGCGGTCCGCACCGGCCAGTTCAACGGCGACGGCCAGATCTGGAACGGCGGCTTCGACCGCGCCGGGCCGTCAGGCGACGGGCAGGCTGCACCCACCTCGGTGCCGGCTCCTGACCCCGCGGCCACCACCTCGACGCCTGCCGCCAAAACGGTCGGGTTGTTCCTGAACGAGCCTGAGGCATTTGACGGCTACACTTTATTTAATAAAGACCGAAGCAAGACGATTTATCTGATTGACAATCAGGGACGGGTAGTTCATAAGTGGGAGTTGGATGCTGAGAGCCTGTTCGCAAGGTTGCTGGAGAATGGAAATCTGCTGACTTTCGCCAATCAAAGCCAGAGTGTGCGGGAAGTTGACCGGCATGGGAATATCCTTTGGGAATGCGCTCAGGGCATGCCGCATCATGACTTCCTTAAAATGCCCAACGGGAATGTGCTGCTGCTGTCCCGGCAACTTAAGACCGACGAGGAGGTCATCGCCGCCGGCGCCAACCCGGCATTCAGCGACCCTGAAGGCTTGTTCGCGCCGCATATTGTGGAAGTCCGAATTACCGGGCCGGCAAGCTGCGAAATTGTCTGGGAATGGTCGGCGTGGGATCATCTGATTCAGGACTTTGACTCCGGCAAGGCGAATTACGGGGTGGTGGCTGAGCATCCGGAGTTGATTGACCTCAACTTCCACCTTTCCGATGTAGCCGACTGGGATGGCCCGTCGGATTGGATACACAGCAACGGAATCGACTATAACCCGGAATTGGACCAAGTTATACTATCGCCCCGTTATTTCAGCGAAGTGTGGATTATCGACCACAGCACCACCCGGGCCGAGGCCGCCGGCTCCAGTGGGGGAAATAGCGGCCAGGGGGGCGACCTGCTCTACCGCTGGGGCAACCCCCGTGCCTATCGGGCCGGGACGCCCGCTGACCAGCAACTTTTCTGGCCGCATAATCCGCAATGGATTCCCCCCGGACTGCCGGGTGCCGGCAACATCCTCGTTTTCAACAATGGCAACGAGTTCCCGGGTTCATGGCGCCATTATTCGTCGGTGGATGAGATTGCCCCGCCGGTGGACGGGGCCAGCTACCGGCTGGATCCCGACCGGGCCTATGCTCCGGTCGAACCGGTATGGACTTATACCGCCCCAACGCCCAGCGACTTTTTCGCCCGTTATATCTCAGGGGCGCAACGGCTGCCCAACGGAAACACGCTGATTTGCGACGGGGTACAAGGTACGCTTTTCGAGGTAACGCCGGCCGGCAAAACGGTTTGGAAGTACGTCAACCCGATGACCAGCAACGGCCCTTTGCGTCAAGGCGAGCCGGTGCCGTTGGAACAAGCGAGAAGTGGTCGTAGAGAAATACCGGCTAATCAGGTGTACCGCGCCTACCGGTATGCGCCGGACTACCCGGGTCTGCAGGGGCTGGATTTGACTCCGGGTGAGCCAATCGAACTTTATTCCGCATTCAGCCCGGCGGTTGACGGGAACGCTGCACCGTGAACGGCGCCGGGCCGATGGACCGCTGGCGCGCCCTGTCCTCCCGGCTGCACAACGCGCTGTTCGTCCTGTTCATCGGGGGCATCCTGGCCTACGGGGCCGGGTTCGCCTGGTACCTGCTCGACCGTTTCGATCTCGTCAACGTCATCCGCGACGTGAACCAAGACGACGCCTTCTATTACTTCCAGATCGCCCGCAACCTGGCCGAGGGGAAGTTCTCGACCTTCGACGGCGGCATCACGCGCACCAACGGATATCACCCGCTCTGGCTGTTTCTGATCACGCCGTTCTACTGGGTATTCGACAAGGAAAGCTGCGCTGTTCGGCATCAAGGCCTTCGAGATCATGCTGGTTGCCGGTGCCGTCGCCCTCATCGCTGCAGCCGCTCGGCTGGCGCGCCTGCCGTGGGTTCTGATGTTCGCCGCGCTGCCGATGCTCTACCAGCAGCGCGCGCTGTTTTTGGGGATGGAAGCGGCGGCAGGGCTGTTCATGCTGGGCCTGTTCATGCTGGCCGCCTGCCTCTTCGCGCGCAGCCCGGCGCGCTGGAAAGTGGCCGCTCTGGCCGCGACCGCCTTCGCCCTGCCCTGGGTGCGCCTGGAGTATGTCGCCATATCCCTGGCGGCAACAGCCGCGCTGTGCCTGATCGAGTGGTCGAGGCGGGAATCCACCGCTCCCTCTCCCGTCGAAGGAGAGGAGGGTCTCGGCGCCCCGGACAGGGGGTTGGCGCAGTCCGTGCTCACGATGAACGCCGTCGCGCCACTGCTGGGCGCGGTCACCGGCATCCTCGCGTACTTCGCATACAACGGTATCGTCTTCGGGGGCGTGACGCCCGTGAGCGGCGCGACCAAGCAGATGTGGTCGGAGCGGTTATGGGAGCAGGAAGGCGGGTACAGCCTCGTTCAGAACTTCCGGGACGTCTTGCAGATTCCCGCCTTCGGCTACGAGCTGCTGGTCGCGCTCGATGTCTGCGCCTACGTCGTTCTGGTCTGGTGGTTCGCCCGCCGTTCCAGGGACCGGACAGACCGGCTGCTGCCGGCCTTCCTGGTGTGCGTATTCGGCCTGGCGGCGGGCCACCTCGCCAAGTTCGCGCAGACCGTTCTCACTGTGCATCCCTACTGGGGGAGTGATGTCTGGTACTTCGTTCCGGCATACCTGCTGGAAACGCTTATCATTCCCGTAACAGCCGGTGGCAAAACTCCGCGGTGCGCCGGAACTGGCTGGCGATGGCGCGGAAACGGCTCCGATCGGCCGGATTTCGGCGATTTCGACCGCTGTACGACACGTTCTTGGGCCGAGTACGGCCCCGGCCGGACGCAGCACAACTTCTGCCACGGACTGGTAAGGTGCTATGTCGCCATCCACTTCATCCGCCGTTTCCTCGACCTTGAAGTCGCCCGGGCAGCCAACCTCGTGAGCGTAGGCATCGTCGTTGTTGGCGCGGTTTTCCTGCTTACGTAGGTAGACTTCACCGCGCCGTTCCGATATGTTGACCGGGAGAGCGAGTCGACCCGCCAGAAATGGATGGGAACTTCTTATATGGGTGTGCAGGTTATGAACCGTGTGCTGTCCGAGGACAGCGTGGTCGGGTCGTGGGACGCCGGCGTCATCGGGTATTTCTCTCGCTTTCCGGTGGTGAACCTGGACGGCTTGGTCAATTCCTACAGCTACCTGCGCGCCCAGAAGGAAGGAACCGAGCCCACCTTCTACCAGCGATACGGGATTACCCAGTTCGCCAACAACTGGGCCCTACGGGAAGGAACCGAGGACTACATTTTGCCAGCATTACTGGATTACCCGGCTCGACAACGTCGGGAGCACTCGAGCGTCGGCACGATCCTGGTCAAAGGCTCGCCATATCTCCATTACGCAAAGAACGCACCGCACAAGCGTCAATTCAGGCTCCTGACCATCGAGCCGCCGGAGATGCCGTCGGGCGGAATCAATCGTTCCGACTGGTTCTGGCAGCGGATGAAGCCACACTTCGGCCATCGGTCCGACGGCGTCGGGCTGATTGTGGACGGACGGACGGCACAGGCGTTCGTCAGAGATTGCACGCCGGGCGAGCTGGCAGTGTGGTCCTGGGTTGGCCAGGGAGATGAACCAGCCGTCGATTCCTGGACGCGAACGCAAACGGGGTTATGCGTGGACGCGCGCGTGCTGCCCCATGATGCGCTCCCGCCGGTCAGGGTTGAAACAATGTCAGCAAGCGATTGGGTGTCGGGGCCGCTGGGTGGTGGCCGGCCGATCATCCGCTCCGACTGGGATGTGTATCTCGTTGAAGGCAGCCTCATCTACGCCAAGGACCAATGCAGCCCGGAGGACGTTGAACCCGAGTTCTTCCTTCACATGGACCCGGTTGACATGAACGACCTCCCCAGCCATCGCCGGCAGCACGGCTTCGACGGCCTCAACTTTGCTGTCAGGAACCATCTTCTCATCAAGGAAGGAGCCTGCGTAGCGCGGCGGGAGCTGCCTGATTACGCCTACGCCATCGCCGCGGTCCGCACCGGCCAGTTCAACGGCGACGGCCAGATCTGGGAGGGCAGCTTCAACCTCGCCGGGTCGGCGGGCGACGGGAAAGCCGTACCGTGAACGGCGGGCTCGAAACAATGCTTGATGGTCTTTCAGCTCCCTGGGTACCCCATCGACCAGATTACCATGGCTCATCAGATCGACGGCCGGAACCATTTTTGGAAACCTCACCGAATTGAGAATCTTCTCAAATGCGTGTGGGTAGGGCGGCGCCAGTTCGATGCCCTCGCAGCACAGGAACAGCATCGAGATGAGCGCACCGGCCGAGTGGAAACCGTACGCGCGCCGCGCAATCACACGCAGCTTGTTGTTGATACCCTCTACCGGACCGTTCGTCATCCGGGTGTCCAGATACGCTAGGAGTCTGCGCCGCAGGAAATTCTGACCCTCGAAGACCGTACCGCCGCCGTCGAAGGCCGGCGGGGCCGACCCGCCCCGCGGCCCGGAACGGGCGGGACGCTTCCTCGGGCGCGCGGCGGGCGGATGCCGCCCGCGAGCAGGCAGAACAGTCCGGCGGCGGTCGTCGACACCCACAGCACCGCGTGAACGGTCAGCGCGAAGGCGATGGCGACTTCCGCGGAGGTGCCATAGGCTTCGAGGCCCTGGGCGGCGAACCAGTCGAAGGTCCCGACATGGCCGGGCGCGCTGGGGATGGTGGTGGCGAGCGTGCCGGCCGCGAGGGAGAACCACGGCCCCATGGGCTCGGCCCCCGCCCGGATCCCCGCCGCCACGGTCGCGAACACCGCTCCCTCGCAGGCCCAGGCGGTGGCTGTTAACAGTCGCCCGAAAGTGCGTCAATCTGGACAGGTCGTCGACCACAAGATGTAGGGGGTCAGGGTTCGGCATCGTCCGATAAATGCCCGGTCTGGACGGGCGTGCGCGGAGCCGCCGTCCAGGCCGAGAGCCCCGCGAAGCGGGGGCGGAGCGAAGCGACGCGCCTTGACGCCGGCGAGCACACGCCGAAGCTGTCGGTCGGACGATGCCCCGGCCACCACAACATCTTGGGGTCGGTGCCGGCTCGAATCGATCGTTTTCACGCGTTCGGCAACAGTTCGGCGGCCGGCGCAGCGATTCCGGGCCGACGACGTATCGGATTCTCAGGCGCGCCAGCGCTGTTCTGGCGTGACCTGCCCGGCCCGCACGCCCACGGCCGGTGACAACGGCCCCCGGCCGTGGGCGACGGTCGCGCGTGGGTGGAATCGTGGGTGTACCAGGCGCGTCTTGATAGAAATCCCAATGAATACGGGGTTTTTCTCTGTATTCGTGCTTTCCCTGCGAATAGCCGTGCATGGTCCGCTGGCGTCCAAGTTCATGCAATACAGTGTGTAACGCCTCTTTACTCGTTCTCGAGGACAACATCCCGGCCCACGAAGCCACGAACCACATGACCACCAACACGAAAACCAGCGCCGAGGCAAGGCCACGCCACGGGGTCACCTGGGCATGGAGCAGGGAAGAGGCCCGGCGACGGCACGAGGCCTCCACCACCGACCCGGTCCTGGAGCCCGCCCAGACGTTCGACGACCAGTACTCTACGTTCTTCGAGCTCGCGGCGATCCGCCCGGACGCCGACGCCGCCCGGACCGGAGCCCACTCCCAGACGATTCCGCGGACTTCTCTGCGGCGCCTGCGCAGGTTGGCGAACCCGGCCCACCAGCGTCGAGCTCCACAACGCCATGCGGGCCGAACCGAGGACAGGGCCGTTCAATATCGTCCGGTGCGGAGACGCCGAAAACCGTACTTTCCCGGTGCTATAGGGCCACGACGCATTGCGGAAACGCCGCCTCATGGTCGAACCCCACAGCGAAGCGGTGCCCCAAACCGGCATGGACCCCGAAGCCGCCGACTCTGGGCGACCGCGTCGCTGCCCCACATCACGCTGGATTTCCGGTTCGACTCGCAGAGCCTTGCAGCCTGCATCACTGATTAGCCGACGCTCGCCGGCCGGGCGTGGCCCAACTTCACCCCCCACGACAAGCGGGACAGCGAGATCCTCGCGCTGTGGCTGAACACGACGCTCGGCATGATGCTGTTCTGGTGAAGGGCGGCGCGGGAGCAAGCGGGGCGGGGGCGCACGACGATCAAGCGGCCGACTGGCCGATCTGCCGGTACTTGACACGCGGAAGCTGACAGCAGATCAGAAGACCCAAGCGACCGCCGCATTCGCTGAGCCTCAAGACTTAGACGTTCCTACCGGCGAACGAGGCGTACCGGGACTTGGCGCGCCGGGAACTCGATCGACGCGTGCTCGGTGATATCATACAACTCAAAGGAGACGGGCTGGAAGAAATCGACGGGCTGCGCCACGCTTGGTGCTGCGAACCGTCGGTACACGGCGGCAAAGCAAGGAGACCGAATGGACGGGACGACCCGGCCAGCCGCGCCGTGCGGTTGGCCGGAACCGACCCCGGGCACCTCCAACTCACAGAAACATGACTCGAAACGGATGCAGCAACAGCGGCATGACAGAACAAGAAAGGCGGCGGACTGCCGCCGTTGCAGACCAACTACAGGCACAGCTTGCGAAGAAGTGCGAAGCGATCGCCCAAAGGTTGAGGACAAGCCGCGCAAGATTGCGGGTCGCAATAACCCTCTCGGGCGACCCGGAGATATTCCTGTTCGAGCCCGAAGGCACGTGCGACGAGGACGCTTTCGCGTACAACGCCGACGACACGACGAGAGCCGTGGACACGCTCCTCGGCGAGGAGAACGGGACCGTCGAGGAGTTCCTGTCAAACATCGCAGCAGCCGTGGCCGACAAGACGATGCCGGGGATACCGGCGACACCGATCTGGGACGAACCGTGCTTGGTCATCTGCGGCGTGCCGGACGCGACCGCCGAACAGTGGTTGAAGAAACGGCAAGCTGAGAGGTAACACGGAGTTAACGGTGAAGTCACTAAACGATGACCTCTTAAACCCGGAGATCTACACCCGCGGGGTAGCCGGAGGCTGGACCGAAAGCGAGCTGTACCGGCTGATTGTCCGGCAGATTCAGCGCAGCTTCCACGCCGGGAACGACGACGACCGCAGGGAGATGCTGCGGAACAGGCCCGCGTTGACCGGGACCGTATGGGACGCGGTGGTCGCGGCGGTCGTCGAACACGCAGCCCGGGTCCACAACATCAATCCGCCGGACTGGGTCAACGAGCCTGAACGGTTCGCGGCCGAACCCGAGCAGCTACTGCGACGGCGGAAGAACCCCGATTCAATATGGCAGCCGGCGGCATTCCTGCGCCACGGCGTATGCATCGACAGCAGAGACCTCGACCAAAGGACGGGCGATGGCAGGCCGTGGACACCTCGACCGTGAGAAGCTGTACGAACTATTCGAGACCCTCGACAAGGAGCTGCGCCACGAAAGAGGCGACCGAACGGTTATCTACGTAGCCGGCGGGGCGAGGATGGCGCTCGGGCTCCACGATGGGAGAACGACGAACGACATCGACTGCGTGATACGCGAAAACCACGGGGCCGCATCGAAAGCGGTGCGAAAGATCACAGAGCGGGCGAAACTGCCGAACGATTGGCTGAACGAAGAACTCGGTCAAGTCATGCCGAAAGCCCCGACACCGGCGAGGTGACGCTCTTCAGCGGAAGCAAGCTCGTCGTGAAGGGCGCATCAGCGAAGCGCATGCTCGGGATGAAAATCTGCGCTCACCGGAAGATCGACATCGACGACGCGAAAGTACTCGTGAAGCGGCTGAATCTGAAAAGCACGAAGGAAATACAGAAGATCACAGAGGACCTGTACGAGGAGTATAGATCGAAACCGATCAAGGACATTGCGGAGGGACTCAAGCTTATTGCGGACGAAATGCCTCAACTCAAGGTCAACCACCGAAGAGAACCGGCTCCGACCGCACCAACCCGGGAGTTCGCAAGGGGTTCAACAACAGGCGAGGATCCGGGAAAACAATCAACAGAGCAGCCCGATCGAGCGGGCGAAGAGCTCATCACCCGGGGGAAGGGAAAGCCCGCAGGCGGGCACCGGATCGGGAAAAGGGATACCGGAAGAACCGTCCCCGCCCCCGGAGACGCCAGCGACCGTTGAAACGCAAGGTCTGCCGCGGCCCGACCGAAAACGGCTACCTTACCGTCACCAAGTACGCCGCCGTGGGCGGCGCCGACCATCATCAGACGGCTGCGGCCACCGGGGAGGTCGACCGTCGCTCCCCGTTCGGGCCGGTCAACATGGGGCGTTGGCGGGATATACGGCAAGCCTAGCCGCCGCCACGGCGGGCTGTCAAAAGGAGCTCGATCCGCAGACTTTCGGGACCCCAAGGTCTGCCGACCGAGCATTCGGCAGGAACCACGATCCGGTTCGTTGGATCAGCAGCTAGAGGCAGATGGATTCAGTACCGGACGGCCGGGTTCGCGGCGTGCAGGTTGGTGTGAGCGACCTCGACAACCCGGACGGCGACGGCTGGCTCGCGGTCAGGCAGTTCACCGTCGTCGAGAACACGCGCGAGCGGCGCCGACATCGTGCTGTTCGTCAACGGCCTGCCGCTGGCGGTCATCGAGCTGAAGAACGCGACGGACGGTAACGCTACGGTCCGGGCGGCCTTCCAGCGGCTTCAGACCTACAACTTGGAGATCCCCCTTGCTGTTCGCGTTCAACGTGGCGTTGATCGTGTCGGATGGACCGGACGCGCGCATCGGTACGCTGACCGCCGGTCGGGAGTGGTTCAAGCGGCGGCCCACGTTTCGGGCGAGACGCTGTCCGGTCCGAGCCTGCCGCAACTCCAGAACCGCACTGTCGTCGTGCTCACCGACCGCAACGATCTCGACGACCAACTGTTCACGACCTTCTCGCGCTGCGCCGACCTGCTGCGTCAGCCGCTGTCCAGGCCGAGAGCCGGGCCGACCTGCGGGCGAAGTTCACGGTGGAGTCCGGCGGCGTGGTGTTCACGAAGTTCTTCCCGGAGGAGAAGGGCGACCGCCGCGCCCCATGCTGAGGCGCTGCGCATCCGCGACGTGGGGTTCGACTGGATCCTGCGCGGGAACGTCCGCGCCCACCTGCGCCGCCTCGTCAGCGCATCCTTCGGAAGCACGGCTACCCGCCCGAAAAAGCAGGAGGCGGCTACGCGGACGGTGTTGGAGCAGGCGGAGGTTCTGTCCACCGGCGGGGCGGCGTGACTCGGAGCCGTTCGCCGACAAGCGCAACCGCGTGCTGTCGGGCCGCGTGCGCCGCGATCAGGTTGGGAGCACCAGCCGGCCGGCGGGTGGCCGGTCGCGGATCTGATGATGCGGGGTTGCGCGACGCGCTGACGTTCGCCGCACACCACCGTCAGCGCCGGGTCTGCAGGCCAAGTGGCCAAGCGCCGATACGGATCGCGCGGCGCGTTGCCGCGGTCGGAGCGGCGCACGAACCGGGAATCCGACGACCATGGAGAAGGAAACGGAACCGGAAGATCCCCTGACTGAGCACACCCGTCCGCGCCTGACTGGGATCGCCTGCTCTCTGTGCCCCGACGGCTCGTCTGTTCGGTTGTCGTGTCCGGTATGATGACGGATGGCGCGGTCAGCCTGGGGCGGGGTCGTGATCCGCGTGGGACAAGAGCCGGTTCTGGAGCGTGCGCGGAGCCGGATTCCGCGGGCGTCCCGACATGGCGGGGGTGGTCGCCGGGAAGGCGGGCGCCGGTTCGGCCGCCCGTCCACGCACGTATCGGAGTACGACGACATGGAACTGAGACTCTACTCTCCCGGCCACGGCGCAGCCGGTGCGCTGGCGCTGGTCCTGCTGGCCTCTTCCGCCGCCGCGCAGGTCGACCTGGGCCGGATCGACGTGGCCGTGGAGGACGCCACCGGCGCCGTGCTGCCGGGCGCCGCGGTCGCGATAGCGGGTCCCGAGGCCCGGTCCGACGTCTTCACGGACGCCCAGGGCGGGGCGCGCCTGCTGCGGCTGCCGGTCGGCGTCTACGAGGTGCGCGTCAGCTTTCCGGGTTTCCGCACGTTCGTGGACACGGCGGTGCGGGTTCGCGCGGCGTCGTCGACGCCGCTCGCGGCGACCCTGTCGATCGGCGGGATCGACGAGACGGTGATGGTCACCGGCACGGCGCCGATCATCGACCCGCGCCGCCAGAGCACCGATACGCACGTCACGGTGGAAGAGCTGCAGGAGATCCCGTCCGCCCGCGATCCGTGGGTGGTGCTGCAGACGGTGCCCGGGGTCGTCGTCGACCGCCTGAACGTCGGCGGATCGGAGTCCGGCCAGCAGTCGCTCTACATGGCCAGGGGCGCGGGCAGCCAGGAGAACACCTGGACGCTCGACGGCGTCGTGATCACCGACATGGAGTCGCTCGCGTCGCCGACCTACTTCGACTTCGACCAGTTCCAGGAGGTGCGCATCAACACCGGCGGGGCCGACGTGCGGAACCAGACCCCCGGCGCCGCGGTGGACGTGATCCTCAAGAGCGGCGCCGACCAGTACCGCGGCAGCCTGCGGGGCTACTTCGCCAACGAGGGGCTGCAGCGCAACAACCTGTCGCCCGAACTGGCCGAGTCGATCGGCGGGAGGACGAAGAAGGGCAATCGGATGGAGCAGTACGCCGACTACGGCTTCGAGATCGGCGGCCCGCTCGTCGAAGACCGGCTGTGGGCCTGGGGCGCGCTGGGTGAGACCGACGTCCGGCTGCGCACCCTCATCGACACCGGCGACCGCACCACCCTGACCAACCGCGCGCTGAAGATGCAGGGACAGGTCACCCGCGGGTTGCGTCTCGGCTTGAACCATTTCAACGGGGCGAAGGTCAAGCTGGGGCGGAACGCGGGGCCGACGCGGCCCGACGAGACGACCTGGGACCAAGGGGGCGACGGCGCCGGCCTGTTCACGGGCTCGGCCAACTGGGTCGGCCGCGAGCTGGTGCTCAGCGCCAAGGTCACGCAGTACAACTTCGGCTATTTCCTGACGCCCCGCGGGGGGCTGGACGTGGAAGGGGTCTATCGTGACGTCAACCGCGTCTACCACAATTCGTTCTTCGACTTCCGGTCGTGGAACCCGCAGACCGTGGCCAACGTCGACGCCAACTGGTTCCACGGTGACCACGAGCTGAAGCTCGGGGTCGGCTTGCGCAAGTTCGGTTTCGAGAGATCGGTGGTGTGGCCGGGCAACGGGGCGCTCACGCTCCATCGCGACAGCTATGCCGAAGACGGCCGGATGCTGGCTATGGTCTACGGCGACGCCGTCGTGAACGCCGAGGGCCGGTACGCCAGCTTCTACGCCAGCGACCGGATTTCGAAGGGTCGTCTGACCGTCGACGTCGGCGTCCGGTTCGATCGGTCGACGTCCTCGTTGCTGGAGGCGGGCAGACCGGCGAACGCGCTTGTTCCGGACGTGTTGCCGGCCCTGACGTCCCCGGCGCTGAACAACACCCACGTCTTCAACGTACCCGCGCCGCGCCTCGGCGTGAGCTACGCCCTCGGGGCGCAGTCGGATACGCTTCTGCGCGCGAGCTACGGCCAGTTCGCGTCGCAGTTGGCGGCGGGAGCGGCCGAGATCGTGGCGGGGCCGGTGGCCGATGCGACCGTCTACTACTCGGCCGTCGATTCCAACGGCGACGGCGTGACGCAGCGGAACGAGCTGCTCCCCGGCATCGTCGACGCGGTCGGCTTCGACCCCGCCGACCCGACCTCGACGGCCAGCGTCAATCGGGTCGCCCCGGACCTGACGTCGCCGCGGACGCACGAGCTGATCTTCGGCGTCGATCGAGAGCTGCCGATCCCCGATTCGGCCTTCACCGCGTCGGTGACGTACCGCCGATTCACCAACTTCCGGTGGGAGCCGCTGATCGGACTCTCCGCCGCCGACTACGCGGTCGTGGACACCATCGCGGCGCGGCTGCCGGCGGCGGCCGGGGGCGCCTCGGTCAGCCGGGACGTCTACGCGCCGTTGCCGGGGGTGGCGCTGCCGCCCGGGAACGGCCGGGACGAACGCAACCGCAAGGGCTACCACCAAGCGTTCTGGGGCTGGGAGACCAACTTCCTCAAGCGGCTGAGCAACCGCTGGATGGCCCGCATCGCCTACTCCTGGAACGATCACCGGGAGTACTTCCCGGACCGGACGGCCGCGATCATCGATCCGACGCCGTCGCCCGTCAGCCCCAAGCGCCACGGGGGGTTGGTGATCACCGACACCAGCGGCAGCGGCAAGACGGACATCTACTTCGTGAGCCCGAAGTTCCAGTTCATCGCCAACGGGCTCTACGAGGGGCCGTTCGGCGTCAACATCGCCGCCAACCTGCTGATTCGTCAGGGGTACGGTCAGCCCTACTACGAGGAGATCGAGGCCCACGTGCGGGATCCGTTCCCGCTGAAGGATGTGCTCCTGGTTCCCGACGTCGGCGCCAACCGTCTGCCCGCCATCAAGAGCTTCGACCTGCGGATCGGCAAGGAATTCCTCGTCGACGACCTCACCCTGAACGTCGATCTCGATTGGTTCAACATTCTGAACGTCGGGACGCCGCTCGTCCGGCAGTACGACGTCGGCACGGCGGAGGGGCCGACCGGTCCGGGCCGGACGCTCGAAATCATGAATCCGAGCCTGTTGCGCCTCGGTTTCCGGCTCGCGTTCTAGCACCGGTCTGCCGGTTCGCGGAACGTCATCTGCAAGCCCTGGATGGCTGTCTCGCGCCAAGCGCTTCGTTGCCGACTTGGCGGACCGCGGCACGTCACCGGCGAGCTTGGGTGGCGGTCTCCGCCGGGCGCGCCGCGACCCGGCCTGACGCTCCGCATGCGGGCGGACTCCGCCGGAAACTCCGTGTTCGCCCTCTGGCCGCGGTAGCGGGCCGGGCGCGGCGATACCGGCTCATGCGCGACCGGCCGCGGCCTGCCGAACCGCAGCGAGCGCACGGTCGACGTCGGCGCGCGAGACGTCGAGGTGGGTGACGGCGCGGATCGCGCCGCCGGCGCCGCTCAGGCGTACGCCGGACGCCGCGAGCCGGCCGATGAACTCCCGGTTGCTCAGATCCGGCCCGCTGGCGTCGAAGAACACCATGTTGGTGTCGGGCGCGGCGGTGCGGACCTCGATGCCGTCGATCCCGGCCAGTCCGGCGGCCAGCCGGCGGGCGTTCTCGTGGTCCTCGGCGAGCCGGTCGACGTGGTGGTCGAGGGCGTACAGGCACCCCGCGGCGGCGATGCCCGCCTGCCGCATCGCGCCCCCGAAGAGCTGCTTGTAGCGGCGCGCCCCGGCGATGAACGCCGCCGTCCCCGCGAGCACCGCGCCGATGGGGGCGCCGAGCCCCTTGGTGAAGTCGATCCAGAGGCTGTCCACCCGGGCCGCGACGGCGGCCGCCGAGACGCCGAGGGCCGCGCACGCGTTCAGCAGCCGGGCGCCGTCCATGTGCAGGGGCACGCCTCGCGACCGCGCGCAGGCGGCGACCGCGTCGAGCGCCTCCAACGGCCACACCGCGCCCCCGCCGAAGTTGTGGGTCTGCTCGACGCAGACGAGCCCGACGGGCTGGCCGTACGGCTCGGGCACCGCGGCCACCCGGTCCATCGCCGCCTGGAGCTCGGCCGCGGTGAAGATACCGCGCTCGGTCCGGATCGTCTCCGTGACGACGCCGGAGGCGAGGGCGGCTCCGCCGGATTCGGCGCGAACGACGTGGGCCATTCCGTCGGCGACGAGGGCGTCTCCCGGCCGGGTGTGGGTCTTGACCGCCACGAGGTTGCACATCGTGCCGGTGGGAAGCCACAGGGCCGACTCCTTGCCGAGCAGATCGGCCACCCGCTCCTGCAAGCGGATGACGGTGGGGTCTTCTCCCTTCTGCTCGTCCCCGACCTCGGCGGCGGCGATGGCTGCGCGCATGCCGGGGGTGGGTCGGGTCTCGGTATCGCTGAAGAGGGGGATGACGTTGTCCGGCATGGCGTGGCGCTCCGGGTCGGCCCCCGCGCGTGGCGGCCGACCGGTCATGGTGGTCCGGCGCCCGCCGGCCCGCGTGGCGGCGTCGGACCGGTCGGGTTGCCGGCCCGCGTGGCGGCGTCGGACCGGGCGTTCGTTCGGGCGCCGCCGCCCGCGGGCCGGCGGCGGACGGCCGGGAACGGGATGACCGAGGCGTCCCGCCCCGCCATCACCCGCGTCGGCGCCACCGCTTCATGGTGCGCGCCTGCCAAGCGGCCAAGTCGGACAGGATCCAGGGCATCCACGCTGACTGCGCGTGACGGCCCGCCCCCGATTCGAGGGGTCGCCACCGGCTTGCCGACCGGCCCGCGCCGCGTGAGACCCACGATGCCGCCCGTCCGGAGCCCAGGACCCGGCACGATTCTGCCTGCGCCCGGCGGTGGCGGAGCGTGGGATGGTCCTGGGACAGGACCCTGGCCTGGTTGCCGCTGCCGCGGCCCCGCTTCATGGTGCGCTTCCTGCCAAGCGGCCAGACCCGGCGGCCGCGGGTGCCGTGAGATTACCTCACAAGGGGGCGGGAGGTGGCAAGGACTGAGGGCCGGCGATTCAGCGCCGCGTCGCCGCGGTGGGGCCGGCGGAATCGTTCCCCCGGCCGCGGAGCGCCACGGGCCGGCCGTGCGGGGTGTGGCGGTAGGCGTCGGCCCACGCCTCCTTGCGGGTGTCGAGAGCGGGCGCATCGGTGAGGCCCTTCGCGGTGACGAGGCGTTCGAGGGCCGCGACCCAGTGGTGGTAGTAGCGCGAGCCGTCGTCGGGCTCGCCGCGCGCGGCGGCGGATCGGAGCTCGTCGGCGAGGGCGCCGGTCCACTCCTTCCAGGTGAAGTGGCCCTGCTCCGAGAGGGTGACCGCGAGGGCGAACGCCTGCGCCTGCCACGGTTCGGCGAACACCGGTCCCTCTTCGTCCCGCGGCAGCGGCGGGAGCGCGTCGAGCCGTTCGGCGTCGAGCGCCGGCGCGGCGGGCCGCGGCGCGCGGAGCGGACGCTCAGATCGGCTCAAGATAGTCCTCCCAGAGGTCGGCGAAGACGGCGTCGCGCTTCGCGGCCCGCTCTCCCCACAGGCCGCGCGCCGCGAAGCGCACGGTGTAGACGTGCTGCGGGGGCCGGTCGAGGGCCTGTCCGGCCTCGTCGGTGTCCTGCAGCGCGTAGACGCCGTTGTCGCGGGTCACGACGCCGGCCTTGCCGCGCGTATAGCGCGGCAGCCGCGTATGTCCCGGGGGATGCAGGTTGCGCGCGCGCACATCCTGCCCGGGCCGGAAGCGCGGCGCCGCCGCGGCGTCCAGTCGTCCGGGGCCGGCGGGGCGCGCGGCCGGCCCCGGACGGAGAGGCGGCCCCGGCGGCCCGGGCTGCGGCCGCCCCGTCTCGATCTCGGCCTGCGTCACGAGGCCGCTGCGGAGAAGCCGGTCCACCGATATCGCGAACCAGCGCTCGTAGTACGACAGGCGCAGGTACTCGGCGGGGGGGATGCGTTCGAGGTCGTAGCGGAAGCTTCCCCAGCCCGGCGCCCGGTCCTTGGGCCGGAGGGCGGCGCGGAGCGCGAAGACTCGGCCTTCCCACGGGTGGTGGAAGACGGGCTCGTCGGGCTCGGGCTCGACGGCGCCGAAGCCGTCCATCCCGCCGAGGTCGTGGATGCCGTTCACGCCGGTCTCCCGGCGGCCGGCGGCGGCACGGCGGCGACGCCGATCATGGCGTCGCGCGAGACCAGCCCGGCCAACTCTTCCTCGGTCATGCCCTCGGCGCCGGGGGGGCGCCGGGGCAGCACGAGGTAGCGGATCTCCGCGGTGCTGTCCCACACCTGCACCGCGACGTCGTCGTCGAGCGCGAGGCCGAAGTCGCGGAGCACCGCGCGCGGCTCGATGACCGCACGGGCGCGGTACGCGTCGGACTTGTACCAGACCGGCGGCAGTCCGAGGGTCGGCCACGGATAGCAGGAGCAGAGCGTGCACACGACGAGGTTGTGCACCTCGGGGGTGTTCTCGACGACCACCATGTGCTCGCCCTGGGCGCCCCCGAACCCGAGCTCGGCGATGGCCGCGGTCGCGTCGTCGAGCAGCCGGGCCTTGTAGGCGGGGTCGGTCCAGGCCCGCGCCACGACCCGGGCCCCGTTGCGGGGACCGATGCGGTTCTCGTAGGCGTCGACGACCTCGTCGAGGGCGGCGGGGTCGACCATCTGCTTGTCGACGAGAATCGACTCGAGCGCGCGCACGCGCAACGCGATGTCGTCGGGCACGACCTGGTGATCGTGAGGGTGCTCGTGGCCCGGCGCGTCCGCGCCGGCCGGGCCGTTCTCCGTTTCGGCCATCTGTTGCGCTCCTGGCGTCGTGAGAACCGCGGCGGACGTCGCTTGGCTGATCCGGGCGCCGCGGGTCGAGACGAACGGGCGAACCCGGTACCCGCTCGACGCCGTCCGGTGATGCGTCCAGCGCATTGCCACGACTAAAAATGGGGTGGCCGGGGGAACTCACCTTGAACCGAAAAGAGTCCCATTGCAGAAGAAACACATCGTTCGACTCAAGTCCCGTCTGTCTGAAGATTATGACAGGACAACCCCTAGCTGATCCGGGTGCTGTGGGTCGAGACGCACTGCCACCGGCCGCCGCGGCGCACCCACACGTCGGTGTAGTTGAGCCGAATCTCGGCCTCCTGTCCCTGGCGGATGCCGACGATGCGCAGGGTGAACCGCACCACCGCGGTGGTCCCGAAGAAGTCGACCGTGAAGTCGTCCTGGACCGCCGAGACCACGCGCTGGTTGAAACTGGCGACGAACTCGAGCTCGCGCGCCTTGCCGCCGCGGCTGCCGTCGTCGTAGGTGGCGATGAACTCGTCGGCCAGCAGCCCCTCGATGAAGTCGACGTCCCGGCGGTAGATCGCGTCGTTCCACCCGCGCTCGAGTTCGATCAGGGTCTCGCGGGGCGACTGCGCCGATGGGGCGGCGGCGGGCGCCGCGGCGGCCAGACAGGCGGCGGCGAGCATCCAGGACAGCGTTCGGCGGCAGGGTCGCATCGTCGGGGTCCTTTCGGGAGGGCGGCTTCGCCGCGGGCCGCGATGGTCTCACTTCGGCCGCGGGCTCTACAGCCCGGAAATCGTCGCCGGCGGCTCTGATTGCCGCCCAGCATCCTTTCGCAGTCGGCGCCTCGTTGCAGGAGTCCAGCGTCTCCCGGCGGGCGTCGGCGCCTCGCGCCCCCCGGCCGGCGTCAGCGTCTCCCGGCGGGATGCGCGCCCTTACTACGGATCGGCGCAAGAATAAACTTCCGGTTTTTGCTGCATCGATTTCGTGGCGCAGTTTCACTTCGGTCGCCTCCGTGCTGCGCATCTGTCGCATTTTGGCGTCGATCCCATTGCGGCGCGATTGCGGCCTCTGATCTGAATGGAAGTTGTTTTTGCACGGACCCTACGGCGCGGACTTCGCCAGATCGCGGACCCAGATGTTGCGGTAGCTCACGTCGTTGCGGTGGTGGCGCATTTGGCGTCGATCCCATGACGGCGCGATTGCGGCCTCTGAATGGAAGTTGTTTTTGCGCGGACCCTACGGCGCTGACTTTGCCAGATCGCGGACCCAGATGTTGCGGTAGCTCACGTCGTTGCGGTGGTCCTGCAGCATGATCGGGAGCCGGTCGGCGTGGGCCTCGTAGCGGGGCGCGCCCCGGAAGACGGTCGGTCCCTCCAGCGTCACGTGGTTCTGGACGAGCACGCCGTTGTGGAGCACCGTCAGCGTGGCGGGCTGATCGAGGGCGCCGCCGGCGGTGAACCGGGGGGCGGTGAAGACGATGTCGTAGGTCTGCCACTCGCCGGGGCCGCGCGAGGCGTTGACGAGGGGGATGTGCTGCTTGTAGACGCTGGCCGCCTGCCCGTTGACGTAGGTGGGGTTCTGCCAAGAGTCGAGCACCTGCACCTCGTAGAGGCCCATCAGGAACACCCCGCTGTTGCCGCGGCCCTGGCTCTCGCCGACGATCTCGGTGGGGGTGCGCCACTCGACGTGGAGCTGCGCGTCGCCGAACCCCCGCTTCGTGGTCAGGCTGCCGGTGCCGGGACGCACGGTCATCGCGCCGTCGGCGACCGTCCACTGCGGCGCGCCGTCGCGGCCCCGCCATGCTGAGAGATCGGTGCCGTCGAACAGCACGATGGCGTCGGACGGCGGCCCGCCGTGGCGGCCCGGGTCCACCATGACCGGCGCCGGCTTCCACACCTCGGTCTTCTCGGGCGGCGGCAACTCCTGGGCGGCCGTCGCCGCACCCGAGACGAGAAGGACGGCGGCGGGACGCGCGGCGCGCCGAAGGAACGATGTGGTCATGAGTCGTCTCCCGTGTCGGTGGCCGTCGCCGTTCAGACTTGCGGCGGCATCCAGGGGGCGCGGTACGGCGTCCGCAGCATCTTGTTGGCGGGGCTGTCGGGCCCGCCCTCGAACATCTGATTCTTCGCGTCCCAGACGACCTTGCCACCGGTGCGGAACGCGATGTTGCCGAGGTGGGCGTTCACCGCGGCGAGGCTCGCGACGTCGGCGTTGCAGACCGGCTGCTCGCGCGACCGCATGCAGGCGATGAAGTTTTCGGTGTGCTGGTCGAGCCCCCGCTCGGCCGGGTTCGCCGCCACGCGAGGCCGTCCGGGCATCTTGTAGCCGACCGGCCGCCGGTTCTCGAGCTTCTCCTCGGGGTAGAGCTCCCAGCCCCCGCGGTCGACCACGAGAGTGCCGTTGTTCCCGACGAACGCCACCCCGTGCGCCCGCTGGAACGGCCCGAGCTCGATGCCGGTGGCGTGCTCCCAGGTCATCAGGAAGTCGTCGAACTCGTAGAGGGCGGTCATGGTGTCGGGAGTCTCCTGGTCGTCGTCGGGATAGGCGAACTTGCCGCCGCTCGCGACCACGCTGCGCGGCGCCTCCGCCTGCATGCCCCAGAGCACGATGTCGATGATGTGGACGCCCCAGTCGGTCATCAACCCGCCCGCGTAGTCCCAGAACCACCGGAAATTGAAATGGAACCGGTTCGGGTTGAACGGCCGCTTCGGTGCGGGACCGAGCCACCGGTCGTAGTCGACGCCCTCCGGCGGCTCGCTGTCGGGCACGTCGGGCACCGGGGGCAGCCAGTTCATGTAGGCCCACGCCCGCACGCTCCGGATGCGCCCGAGGGTCCCGCTGTGCACGAACGCGACCGCTTCGGTCCAGTGCGGCCCGCTGCGCTGCCACTGCCCGCATTGCACGACCCGGCCGTAATGGCGAGCGGCGGTGCTCATGACCTGGCACTCGTCGATCGAGTTGGCCAGCGGCTTCTCCACGTACACGTCCTTGCCGGCGGCGCAGGCGTCGACCATCTGCAGGCAGTGCCAGTGGTCGGGGGTCCCGATGACCACCGCGTCGAGGTCGCCGTTGTCCAGCAGCTCGCGGTGGTCGGCGTAGAGGGCCGGCCGCTTGCCGCCCATCGCTTCGAGGTCGCCGGCCCGCCGATCGAGCACGCTCGGGTCGACGTCGCAGAGGGCCGCGCACTCGACGCCCGGCTGCTTCAGCAGCGACCGCACGTTCGAGAAACCCATGCCGTTGACGCCGATGGCGCCGATGACGATTCGGTCGCTCGGGGCGACCGCCTGCCGGCCTGCGGCGTAGGCGGGCGGCGTCCACAGCGCGGCGCCCGCGCCCACGGCGCCGGTGGCGGAAGTCCGGAGGAAGCGGCGTCTCGACAAGCTCATGGCGCTCTCCATCATCGAAGGGTCCACGTCGCGGCGAACTGAGGCGCCAAGAATAATCCGTCGACCCGTGGCTTGTCATCCGGCCGCGCCCGGCAGGAGCATCCCACGCTGACGGGCGTGACGGCTCACCCCCGATTCGAGGGGTCGCCACCGTCTTGCCGACCGGCCGGCGCCGCGTGAGACCCACGATTCCGCACGTCCGGAGCCCCGGGACCCGCCACGATTCCGCCTGCGCACAGCGGTAGCGGAGCGTGGGATGGTCCTGCGCGCCCGGAGCAGCGGCGTCGGGCGCCTTGAAGACGTTGCCCTGCGACTTTAGGGTCCGCGCAAAAACAATTCCTTTCAGAGGCCGCAATCACGCCGTCATGGGATCGACGCCAAATGCGACAGATGCGCAGCATGGAGGCGGCCGAAGTGAACTGCGCCAAGAAACCGAACAGCAAACCGGGAGTTTATTCTTGCGCCGATCCTTGGTTCGTCATCCGGCTGCGTCCGATGTCTCGACGCCCCGGCGAACGCGGGATGGGCGCTTGTCATCCGCCGCGCCCGGGTCGTGGTCCGGTGGCCGGGATCGGCGCTGGGAGCGATCCGGTTCCGGCACCCCGAGCGGGCGGGCCTTCCTTCCTCGGGCGGAAACGCGTTCGTCTTGTCATCCGCCACGTCCGGGTCGCGGTCTGGTTGCCGGGATCGGCGCTGGGAGCGGTCCGGTTCCGGCACCCCGAGCGGGCCGGCCTTCCTCCCGCGGCACGCGTTCGTCCTCCCGCGATCGGCTGCCGCGGCGGCGCCTGTGATATGACAATGCCGCGCGGCGCAACGGCGTCCGCAAGTGCGCGCGGCCGGTTCCCGCCGCGGCGGAAGGAGACGAGGCGAACGATGGCGCGAAAGGTAACGCTGTTCACAGGACAATGGGCCGACCTGCCGCTGGCCGAGCTGGCCCCGAAGGCGAAGCGGTTCGGGTTCGACGGGCTGGAGCTGGCGTGCTGGGGAGACCACCTGGACGTCGACCGCGCCGCCGCCGACCAAGCCTACTGCGACGGGCGCCACGCCCTGCTGGCCGAGCACGGGCTGGGCTGCTGGGCGATCTCGCACCACCTCGCCGGCCAGCTCGTCTGCGACCCGAACGACGCCCGGTCCGACGCGTTCGCCCCCGAGGCGGTGCGCGGCGACCCCGAGGCGAAGCGGGCGTGGGCCATCAAGACCATGAAGAACACCGCCCGCGCCGCCCGCAACCTCGGGCTGAAGGTGGTGTGCGGGTTCACGGGATCGCCCATCTGGCACCTGCTCTACTCTTTTCCGCCGGTGCCCGAGGAGACCATCGAGGCCGGCTACCGGCGCTTCGCCGAGCTGTGGCATCCGATTCTCGACGTGTTCGACGAGTGCGGGGTCCGGTTCGCCCTCGAGGCGCATCCCACCGAGATCGCGTTCGACATCGTCAGCGCCCATCGGGCCCTCGACGCGGTCGGCCGGCGCGAGGCGTTCGGCTTCAACTTCGACCCCAGCCATCTTCAGTGGCAGGGGATGGAGCCGGCCCGGTTCATCGCCGAGTTCCCGGACCGCATCTACCACGTGCACATGAAGGACGCCGCCGTCACCCTCGACGGCCGCACCGGGTTGCTCTCGTCCCACCTGCCGTTCGGGGCGGCGGACCGGGGCTGGGACTTCCGCTCGGTGGGACGGGGCGACGTCGACTTCGAGGCGATCATCCGGGCCCTGAACCGCATCGGCTACCACGGGCCGCTCTCGGTCGAATGGGAAGACTCGGGCATGGACCGCGGGCACGGGGCCCGCGAGTCGTGCGAGTACGTCAAGGACGCCGACTTCGAGCCGTCGGCGGTGGCGTTCGACGCCGCGTTCGAGGAGTAAGCCGCATTCGCCCTGCAGTCCGTGGTATATGACACGTAACGGAACAAGATTCCGCCACCAGGCTCGGATGCGCATTCTCTTCTGGAATACCGGCAGACGTCCCGTCGTCGAGCTGCTCAGAGACGTCTGCCGCCGTCGGGACCTGGACGTTCTCGTCCTTGCCGAGACCGCCGATCCGATGGAGCGTCTCGTCTCGCAGTTGAACAGGGACGCGGAACAGGTCTACTTTGCCGCGCCGGATCCGCTGGCGAAGTCGGTCAGGCGGCCGTTGCGCATACTGACCCGCCTTTCCGGAGATCGCGTGAGGGCCGTTCTGGACAGCGATGGTGTCACGGTGAAACAGGTGTCTCCCATCATCGGGCCGGATTTCACCCTTGTCGCCGTGCATCTTCGCAGCAAGTTGTTTCGGGACGAGGACGATCAAGTCTTCGGGGCCGGGTACATCAACCGGGAAATCGAAGAGGCCGAGCGCCAAGTGGGCCACCGCAGGACTCTCGTCATCGGTGACTTCAACATGAACCCCTTCGAGCGCGGACTGGTGAATTTCGACTGCTTTCACGCGGTGATGTCGCGGGATACGGCGCGGCGACGATCACGCAGGTCCGCCGGCCGCGAGCGACGTTTCTTCTACAACCCGATGTGGAATCACTTCGGCGATCGTTCTCCGAGTCCTCCCGGGTTCTACTATCGCAGACGTTCCGGACAAACCGAGTATTTCTGGCACCTGTTCGACCAGGTCCTGCTTCGACCGGAGCTGCTCGACTACTTCATGGACGATGGTCTTGAAGTTCTCACGCGGATTGGGCGGCAGTCGCTCGTGAATCAACACGGCATCCCTGATCCCAATGTGGGATCCGATCACTTGCCGCTGTTTCTCGACTTGTCGATAGAGAGGGGAGTTCTGCATGGCAGCGCCCAACCCATGGCTCAAGCTGAAGGATGAAGCGTCCAAGATCCGGACGCCCGTTCTGGTTCTCAACACGCAGGCGGATATGTTGCATGAGGCTACCGATGGACTGATCAGAGGAAGTGCTGAAGTCGCGGGAGGACCGGGCCCAGTGGGAACGATCGTCGCGTTCAGGGTCCATGTTCCGACGTTGAACAACTACGTGGTCACGCTGTTTCGTGTGAGGCAACCGGTCACCCAGTATCCCGCCACGCTGATGCCGGAATGGGGCGAGGGTACTGGTCCCGTCACGTGCGAGGACGACGTGCAGCTTGAAGAGGCCGTAGTCGCCTATTGCGGAGGGGCCGCCGTCCAGGAGGTCGTCACGGGTCTGTTGGCGCAGGCGCGTCAGGCGATGGGTGAAGCCACGTGAGTAGTATGGACATGGCGACCACGGTACGACGGCTGCGCATGGGCATGGTGGGGGGAGGCCCCGGGGCGTTCATCGGCGACGTCCACCGTCGGGCCGCCTGCATCGACGGGGACGTGGAGCTGGTGGCGGGGGCGTTCGCGTCCGACGCCGCCCGCTCGCGGCGGAAGGGGGCCGAGCTGGGGTTGAGCCCTGACCGCACCTACGCGTCGTACGCCGAGATGGTCGACGGCGAGCGCGCGCTGCCGGACCGCGACCGGATCGACTTCGTGTCCATCGTCACCCCGAACCATGTCCATTTCCCCGTTGCGAAGGCGTTTCTCGAGGCCGGGTTCCACGTGGTCTGCGACAAGCCGATGACCTTCACGGTGGACGAGGCGCGCGAGCTGCGCCAGATCGTCCGCAAGCGCCGCCGCGTCTTCGCCCTGACCCACAACTACACCGGCTACCCGATGGTGAAGCTGGCCCGCGACCTCGCCCGCGGGGGCGATCTCGGCCGGCTGCGCAAGGTGGTCGTCGAGTACCCCCAGGGCTGGCTCGCCACCCGTCTCGAGCGGACCGGCATGAAGCAGGCCGAGTGGCGCACCGATCCCGCCCGCAGCGGGGGCAGCGGCTGCATGGGGGACATCGGCACCCACGCGGAGAACCTGGCGGAATACGTCACGGGACTGCGCATCGTCGAGCTGTGCGCCGACCTGACGACCTTCGTCCGGGGGCGCCGCCTCGACGACGACGGCAATGTGCTGGTGCGGTTCCAGAAGGGGGCGCGCGGTGTGCTGCACGCCAGCCAGGTGTCGGTGGGGGAGGAGAACGCGCTCACCCTCCGGGTCTACGGCGCGGAGAAGGGGCTGGAATGGCGCCAGGAGGACCCCAACACGCTCCGGGTCCGGTCGAACGACGGGCCGGTCGAGCTCTGGAGCCGCGGCCAGGGCTACGTCGCCGCCAGGAGTCCCGCCGCGGCGCGGGCCACCCACCTGCCGGCGGGACATCCCGAGGCGTTCCTCGACGCCTTCGCCAACGTCTACCGCAACGCCGCCGACACCATCCGCGCCCGTCTCGCCGGCGCCGAGCCGGACCCGCTGGCCCTCGACTTCCCGACCGTCGACGACGGCCTGCGCGGCATGCTGTTCATCGAGGCGCTGATCGAGAGCGCGCGGTCCGACCGCAAGTGGACGCGGGTGCCGGCGCAGTGAGGAACGAGCGCGAGCGGAGCCCGCCCGTGCTTGACGGTCGGAAGGAACTGCCCGCGAGGACCGCCCGGCTCGACGCAACGGAACGGTTCGTCCATGAGCTGCGCCGCTACTCCGTGGGGCCGCCTCTCACTGCGACCTGCCGGCGGCACCCGGGCAGCGCTATGTCCAGCTCGGCTGGATCGCCGCCGGCGCCGCCGGTGCCGGCGGCGAGGTGCACATGCCGCACGTGATCCGCGACTGGCACGCGCTCGCGTGGTTCGACTGGCATCTCAAGGACGATCGAGAGGCCCGTGAACGGCTATCGAATCCGGATCCGTTCGGGGCGACGACGCGCTGCGGGGTGCGGTCGCCGAGTCCCACGCGGCCCGCCGGAAGGACGTCGCCGCCGCGGCGTGGCATGGCGGAACCGATCGTGCGTACCTCTAAGTTGCCGACGACCTGTCCGCGCCAGCGCCGCCTCCGGCCGCCCACGTGTCAGGGAACACCCGGCGCCAGGCGGAGTGTTACCCTACTGATGGAGCGATGCCGGTAGTAAATCCTGAGATCCTCGTCTGGGCACGGAAGACCGCCGGTCTGACCATTCAGGACGCCGTCGCGAAGGTCGGCATCAGAGACGCCCGAGGCATGGCGGCCATCGACCGGCTGACGGCGCTGGAACGCGGCGAGGAGAGGCCTACGCGGCCGATCCTGGTCAAGATGGCGCACCATTACCGGCGCCCGCTGCTCGCCTTCTACCTGAATACACCGCCGCGGAGGAATGACCGCGGCCCAGACTTCCGCACGCTGCCTGGGGCGCGTTCGTCGGAGACGGATGCCCTGATCGACGCGCTGGTCCGCAATCTACAGAGTCGCCAGAGCATGGTCCGGGCCGCGCTGGAGGCTGAGGAGGAAGCCGAGCCTCTGCTGTTCGTGGGTGCCCTCTTGAGGAGCGGGGACGCAGATGTTGGGATCGAATCCTTGCGCCGAGTACTCCGACACAAGCAGGAGGCCGCCCGATTGTTGCGGCACGCGGTGGGGGTACTTGGCCAAGTGCTCGGCGACGATCTGAACGCCGCAAGGCACTACGCCGAACCTAGCGCCGAACACGCATTCCGGTTGCTCCGCTCGCGAACGGAGGATGCCGGCGTATTCGTCCTGCTCCAGGGCGATCTAGGCAGCCACCACACGGCCATCGACGTGGAGGTTTTTCGCGGTCTCGCGATCGCGGATGACGTCGCGCCGTTCGTGGTCATCAACGACAACGATTCCAGGGCTGCATGGTCTTTCACGCTCCTGCACGAGTTGACGCATCTGCTGCTCGGCCAGACGGGCTTCAGCAGTGTGAATACCGGAACCGAGATCGAGGAGTTCTGCAACAACGTGGCCGCCGAATGGCTGCTGCCCGCGCGGACGCTCGATGAGATCGAGGTTGAGATCGAGCGGGGGCGGGACGGTGTCGAACAGAAGCGCCGTATCAGCGACTTCGCCCGTGAGCACAACCTGAGCCGGACCATGGTCGCCTACCGGCTCCTGCGCTCCAACCGCATCGATCGGTCGACCTTCGAGCGTCTCCGGGGAGACTTCCACCAGCAGTGGCGGCAGCTTCGCGCTCGGCATCGTGAGCGGGCCCGCAAGTCGGAGGGCGGCCCCAGCTACTACGTCGTGCGCCGGTACCGCGTCGGGCAGGGGCTACTCCGTTTCACCCGCCGGATGGTGGACTCTGGAGCACTATCGACGACCAAGGCGGCCAGGATCCTGGGCGTCAAGGCCCCGCAAGTCGGGAAGATGCTTCGCCCGGCGAAGGCGCGGTAGGGAGACGGTGCTTGCTCTACCTGCTCGACGCCAACGTTCTCATCGACGCGAACCGCGACTACTATCCCCTTGGACGTGTGCCCGAGTTCTGGGAATGGCTGGTCGATCGCGCGACCAAGCAGCAAGTGAAGATTCCCTTGGAGGTTTACGAGGAGATTCTCGCCGGCCGGGACGACGATCTCACGCGTTGGCTGAAGGACAACCGGGACGCGCTGCTGCTCGACGAGAACGTCGACGAAATGCTGGTTGCCCAAGTAACGGAGTTGGGCTACGGGCCGGACCTAAGCGAGGAGGAAGTCGAGCGTATCGGCCGCGACCCGTTTCTCATCGCCTACGCGCTCGGCAAGCCCGCGCAGCGCACTGTCGTCACCACCGAGGTATCGAAACCGAGGAAGAAGCGTGCGAACCGCCACATCCCTGACGTGTGTGACGATCTGGGCGTGTTCTGCCGCAACACGTACCAGTTCATCGACGTGCTGGACTTCAGGACCGGCCGGCGAGAATGAGGCCATGCCGGCATGAGGTACACGACCACGCCGCCGACCTCGCCCGCGAGTGGGGGAAGGCCGCTTGGTCACGGCGGCCGAGCAGGTAGAGGCGGAGGTTGCGGAGGTGGTTGCCTTTGCGTGGCAGCCGGGCAGCGAGCACACGCTGGAGGTGCCGTCGCCGTGCGTCAGGTCGGCGTCGAGCCGCCGCGCTGGCACGACGCCGGCAGCATTCTGCGGGAGCATCGCGGACGGCTCCCGGCAGACGCCGCGCGCGAGGTCGAGCGGCTGGCGGGCATCTCCGCCGCTTTGCGCAAGGATCGGGAACTGTCGTTCTACGGAGACATCGACTTCATTCCCACCGAGCACTACACGCGCGGGCACGCCCAACAGGCGCTCGACGATGTCTCCTGGGTCGTCTCGGTCGCGGCGACGGTCATTGGAACTCGGTGACGGACCCCTCCCCGCTTGGATGTGCCCGGGACGGCAGCGCGCTCTTTTTTGTGGGGATTAAAGTGTCTGTATTGGTATTTTTATGTGGATAAAAGTGTATACTTCAACCTCCGTGGGTGCTACGCTGCCGGGAGACCAACCCAGCCGCAGGCCCACCCCGCATGCTGCAGCGACTGCTGATCGACGATCTCCGGGCATGGCGCCGGGAACCCACCCGCAAGCCGCTGCTGCTCGACGGCGCGCGTCAGGTCGGCAAGACATGGCTGATCGACCGGATCTTCGGACCCCGGGAGTTCAGGGCGGTCCATCGGTTCGACTTCCGGCGCGAGCCGGGGCTCGAGCGGCTGTTCGCGGAGAGTCTCGACCCGCGGACGGTCCTCTCGAACCTGGAGTTGCACGTCGACGCGGGCATCGACGTCGAGCGCGACCTCGTCTTCTTCGACGAGGTGGGTGAGTGCCAGCCCGCCGTCGACGCCCTCAAGTACTTCGCCGAGGCCCTGCCCCGGGCGTTCGTGTGCGCGTCCGGCTCCAACGTCGGCCTCCTCGATTCGTTTCCGGTCGGGAGCGTCCGGCAACTGGAGATGTTCCCCCTGTGCTTCGAGGAGTTCCTGATGGCAGCCGGGCGCCCGCGGCTCCTGCAGGCGTTTCGCGAACGGCGGCGCGGGGAGGCGGTTCACCTGCAGCTCTGGCCCCTCCTGCTCGACTACTACTTCGTCGGCGGCATGCCGGAGGCGGTGTCGCACTGGTTCGAGACGGCGGGTTCGATCCGCGGGCGGGCCGAAGGGGTCGCCCGGATTCACCGGGAGCTCGTGGCCGGCTATCGGCGCGACTTCGGGAAGTACGCCGGCAAGCTGCACGCGCAGCATATCGATGCGGTGTTCTCGAACGTGCCGCGCCAACTCGCCGCCAGTGAGGACGGCTCGGTGCGGCGCTTCCGGTTCCGGAACGCGATCGAGCGCAAGCGGCGCTACCGCGAGCTGCGCGGCCCCATCGACTGGCTGGAGGCGGCGAAGCTGGTTCGCAAGTGCTATCCCGTCAAGGACCGGCCGCGCGTGCCGCTGTGGGCGCAGGCGCGGCGGAACATCTTCAAGCTGTACCTGTTCGACGTGGGGCTGCTCGGGCATATGCTCGGTCTCACCTATGCCGATCAGCGCTCGCAGGACTTCAGCTTCAAGGGCTACGTCGCCGAGAACTTCGTGCAGACCGAGCTGAGCGCCCGGGTGAGCTATCCCACGTTCGGGTGGGAGCAGGCGCAGGCGGAAGTGGAGTTTCTCCACCGGGCCCGCGACGGCGCGATCGTCCCCGTCGAAGTCAAGAGCGGCGGCCGCACCCGGGCTCGCAGCCTGCGCTCCTACCTGGAGCGCTACGAGCCCCGCCGCGCGATCAAGCTCGTCGGCCGGCCCGGCGGCGACGGCGATGGAGGGGTCGAAATGTGGCCGCTGTACTACGCCCAGCACCTGCGCGATCTGTAGGTAGCGCGCCTCTCGACATCCCGGCGAAAGCGCCGGCGGAGCCGAGCCTACGCGCGTGCGAACACCATCTTCCGTTCCAGATCGGTCCGGATCCGGCCGGCGGGATAGCGTTGGAGCAGTGCTGCCATCAAGACGATGCCTGCATTTTGGCGTCCATGTGAAAAATCTTGCTTGATTTTTCGATCCGTGGCGAAACTCACGCGCTGACCGTCGGACGGCCGGCCGTCGCCACGAGCCGAGCCTGCCACCCAGCAGCCCGTGGCAAAACTCCGCGGCGCGCCAGAACTGGCCGGCGCTGGCGCGGAAACGGCTCGGATCGGCCAGATTTCGGCGATTTCGACCGCTGTACGACACGCTCTTGGGCCGAATACGGTCCCGGCCGGATGCAGCACAACTTCTGCCACGGACTGCCAGGGGCCGCTACCGCGACGGATAGCCCCCCACCCAGATGGGACTCGACCACGCCATCGCGTCGTTCACCTGCCGCACCCGCACGTAGTAGTAGTCGCCCTGGCGCGGGGTGTCCTCGTCGGTGTGGCTGAAGCTGACGTCCCGCGGGCCGTTGCGGATGAGGCGGCGCAGGGTGATGCGGTCGTCGGGGTAGTCGTCGATGGGCATGGCCCGGCCGATGCCGCCCGCGTTGAGGGTCAGCCGCACCCGGGTGGCGGGGATGACCGCGGGGGGCCGGTAGAAGGGGGGCGCCGAGCCGGTCTCGGTGGTTTCCTCGAGGTCGATCGAGAGGGCCACGCTGGGGCGGATGCCCGACAGCGTGAGCCGCAACGAGCTGCTGTCGCCGCGGGTGTGGGTGGCGAAGCGGGCGCCGTTGGCGGTCCGCTCGAGGAACTGGGTGGTCGGGTTCACGAAGTCGGTGGCGGAGACGGCGTTGACGGTCGCCCCGGTCACCCGCACCTCGCCGCGCCAGTGGCGCCAGCCCCGCGGGGCGTCGCCGGGGTGGACCGGCGTCTCGCCGGACGAGAACGACAGCAGCCACTCCTCCGTGCCGGCGGGCCGGCCGCGGCCCACCGCATACTCCCCGCTCCAGATGACCTCGTCGTTCTTCAGCAATTCGACCGACCGGATGGGCGCGGTGCCGACGACCCGGCCCTCGACGGCGCGGACCTCGGCGTACTCGGCCTCCTGGCCCATCGACGTGCCGTTGACGTCGACGTCGAGGATGATGCGATCGCCGGTCGTCGCATAGGTGCGCCGCTGCTTCATCGCGTCGAAGATCGCGTCGCGCGACCGCTCGGGGGCCATGACCGCGCCGAGGCCGCCGCGCTGGGCCAGCGAGTTGCGGTTCGGGGCGGAGTAGCCGGGGTGCGACAGGTGGTCGTCCGAGGCGGCGATGAGGCCCACGCGGTGGCCGTGCGACAGGTACTGGCGGACGAACCCGTTGAAGGTGCCGTGCATCGACATCATCTCGATCAGGGGCTCGAGCCGCGGATCCGACTGGCGGTAGTCGCCGGGGTTGTGCGCGTGCGGGATCGCGAGGACGTCGGCGGGGTCGTAGCGCGCGTGCAGGCCCTGGTAGAGCTGCGACAGGGTCGGGTACTCGACGGCGGACACCGGCGTCCGGTCGGCGGTGTTCCGGTAGAGCACGTTGTGGTGGCCGCCGAACCGGGCGGGCCGGGTCCATTCCCAGCCGAGATAGGGGATGAACCGTCCCGGGTCGTCGAAAGCCTCCACCGCCCGCTTCGACAGCGCCCACTCCGCGTCGTCGAGCCAGACGTCGTGCTCGGAGTGGGTCACGAAGTCGAGCCGGGCGTCGTCGCGCGCGAACGTCATGAAGAAGTCGATGGTGCCGATGCCCTCGGCGTAGCCGGAGTGGCCGTGGGTGTCGCCCCAGAAGATGCGGCGCTCGGGGTTTTCGACGACGAGAATCGGATTGGCGTCGCCGGAGATCGCGCCGTCCTCCGACCGGATGTCGATCCAGTGCGGTCCCGGCTCGTCCAGCGTGAGGGGCACGAGAGAGATGGCGTCGGCGCCGGCGGGGGTGGTGGCGCGCACCTCGCCGTTCACGAGCACCTCGAAGGCGGGGACGTCGCCGGTGGCGCGGTTGAAGAACGCGTCCTCGGCGCGCACCGAGAGCTCGAACGGCTCGCCGGGCTCGACGATGCTCGGGGCGAAGCCGTGCACGCCGGCGACCCGCGTCCCGCTGACGACGAACGGCAGGATGGGCAGCGGACGCCACTCGCCGGACGCGTCGAGATCGACGTAGAGGGGCAGGGGCATCCGCGCGCTCGACGTGCCGGTCATCAGCAGCCCCGGTCCGCCGCCGCCGGTGTCGCCGTAGGTGATGGTGGCCGCCTCGCCGGGGTCGAGCCGGCCCGAGACGAGCCGGAAGACGAGGGCCGGCTCGGGCGCCCGGAACCCGCCGTGGGGACCGCGCGCCATGTAGATGTCGGGCTCGAACGCCGCGTCGGCGTCGGTGGTGTCGATGGTGACGTAGCCCTCGCCGGCGGGGTCGCCGGTCTGGAACGGGCCATAGTTCATGTTGAAGTGCCGGGCCACCCAGAAGCCGCCGCCGGTCTCGACCGCGCGCGTCCCCACCGTCCACGTCTGGCGGATGGTCTGGTGGCTGCGCGCCTCGAACGGGCCGAGCGACTCGGCCGTCAGCTCGCCGAGGGCGCCGGGCTCGTCGTGCAGCGTGAACTGGCGGACGAGCCGGTCTATGGTCCCGCCCTGGGCGACCGCCGCGCGGCCCCTCGGGGGCAGGGTCGCCTGCAGCCGCACGCGCGGGCCCTCCAGCCCGACTTCGCCGCCGCCGAGGGCGTAGGCGTCGACCCACTCGTCGAGGATGCGCGCGCGCTCGGCGATGGTCGTCTCGTCGGTGGGGCTCGCCGCCACGTCGATCTTGAGCTGCTCGACGGCGGCGCGGAGGTCCGGCGTCAGGTAGTCGCCGCCGCCGCCGTCCGGCGCCCCGCACGCGGCGGCCCAGCCGGCCAGCGCGAGGGCCAGCGGCGCCCGGCGCGAAACCGGTCTCGTGACGGCCTCGGTTCGGCTGCGCGCCGCACCGCATCGTTCTCTGTCCGCTGCCGAGTGTGTCATCGGGGTATCCCGGCTTCCTCCAAATGCCGCGGCCGCCCGTCGACGCGCTGCGGCCGGCGTTTCGACGTTCAGGCACCCTTGCCGAAGACCCCGCGGGCATTCGACGGGCGGTGGCGCCTCCTTGCAGGAGCCGGCGTCGTTCTATGCTGCGGACCCGCTGCCGCGACCGCGCGGTCAGTCCTGCAGCTCGAACAGGATCGCGCGCGGCGCGCCGTCGATCACCTCGACCCGGTGCGCGCGGCCGGCCGGCCAGTAGTCGACGTCCTTGTAGGCGTAGGTCGTGTCTTCCGCGTGGCCGTCGTCGTCGATCGACCGCATGGAACCGCCTTCGATGAAGACCGCGACGGTGTCGGTGGCGTGGACGTGGAGCGGCAGCTCGCCTCCGCCGATCAGATGGACGTCCCAGACCTTCACCCGGTCCACGTTCAGCATCATCGTCGCCCGGTCGTGGGGAACCGCGGGCGGGAGGTCGGTCCGCGCCGCCGGCGCCGGCGGCGGATCGTCCTTCAGGTCGATCATGATCGAGTGCCGCTCGGGCTGCCCGATGCCCTCCTCCTTGTGCGTCACCCCCTTGGGGAGCAGGAAGGTGCTCGGAATCTCGAACGGCGTTTCGCTGACGGTGAACGTCCCGTCCGGCCGCGTCACCCGCAGCGGCCCCCAGCGCAGGAACACGCCGGTCATGTCGTAGCGGTGGCGGTGATAGGGCTGCGGCGCCCCGTCGGGCCAGATGACCTCCCAGACGATCACCCGGTCGTTCTCGAACCGCTTGGTGACCCCCTCGCGGGGATAGGCGTGCGGATAGTCGGGCTCCTCCGGCGCCTGCGCCAGAACGGGAAGGGCGTCGGCGGTCAGGAGACCCGCGATCAACAGGCTCCCGATCGCCGCACCGGACCGCCGCCTTCGCATTATCATGATGCCCATTGTACAGCCTGCGGAAGCGCCGTCGGTGCGCACCCGCCGCGTCCGGCCGAGGGTCCTCTCGGCGCCGCGAACTGCCGCCGGCTGGTGCCGGGAGTCTGCGCTGCAGAACGGCGCGGACTCCTGGAGGGTTGGTTGGGCGGCAATCGGAAGCCGCAGCGCGACCTTGCGACGATTTCCGGGCTAGAATCGGCGGAAATTCACGAACTGAGGAGGAAGCGATGCATTACCGGGTCCGCGGCCGGCTTCGCGAAGAGACGGCGGCCGAGTTCAGACGGCTGCTTCGCGACGGCACCATCGCACGGCAGCGGCCGGACGGACAGGAGATCGTGGAATCGATGGAGCGCGCCGTCGTCACGAACGGCGTCGTCGTCGAATGGAGCCAAGTCTGCTACTGTCCGACGCCGCTGCAGCATGAGCGGGCGACCGTCTACGATCGGTTCTTCGACGACATGGCGACCGAGCCCGCCGAGGGGCGCCTGTCGCACGACGGCCGTTCGTTCCTGGCGCATCTCGACGAGCTCGCGGACTCGGCAGTGCGAAACCCCGGTCCATCGGACCCGGCTCGAGGTTGACCCGCGTCGGAGGCGAGCCGACGTTCGTCGCGGGCTCGGGACTGCCGCCGTCGGCCCGGCCCGGACGCGTTCAGACTTGGACGCCCGGCGGCGCCGGGCCGCGGCCGGCCATCGCCGGCGGGCCCGGCCCCCCAGGGCGTCGCCGAGTCCCCGTCAGAACATCGCGATCGGGTTGGCGGGGCTGCCGGTGCCCCTGGCGACGTTCAGCGGCAGCAGCATGAACATGAACTCGTGCCGGCCCTCCTCGGCGCAGGCGGCGGCAATGGGCTCCAGCCGCGCGTTGTCGAGCAGGGCGACGCCGAAGTTGAACAGCACCCCGTGCACCGGCCAAGGCAGGTCGGCCGCGCCCATCCGGGCGTCCATGAGATCCCAGCCGAGCAGCGCGACGTCGTGGTCGCGGATGAATTCGGCGCAGCTCGGGTGCAGGCCGGGGCGCCCCCCGCTGCCGTCGTCGCCGCTCTGCGTGTACGACTCCCAGCCGCTGTGCACGAGCAGGGCGTCGCCCGGCTCGACCGTCACCCCCTGCGCGGCCGCGATCGCCTCGATCTCGTCGCCGCGGACGGGGCGGTCGGCCGTCACGTGGGGCTCGCCGCGGTGGCGGGGCACGTCGATCAGGACGCCCTTGGTGATGACGCCCCGGTTCCAGTGGGTGATGTCGGCGAAGTGGGCGCCCTGGGTCGTGATCTCGACGTCCGGATCGCGGCCCTGCCACATGCCGTCCTCGTCCCAGATGTGGCAGAGGGCGTCGATGTGGGTCACGGTGGAACCGTGATAGATGAAGCCCAGGTAGTCCATGACGTAGCCGCCGTTCCCGCCGAGCGAGCTCTTGGTCATGAAGTGCTGGGGCGGCTCGAAGACCCGGCTGAGCGACACGGTTCGGCCGTTGCGGACCAAGCCGGCGGCGGCGGCGCGCTTCTCGGCGGTGATGAGGTTGATGGCCCCGACCTGATCGTCGTCGCCCCAGCGGCCCCAGTTGCGCCGGTCGCGGTACATCGCGGCGTAGTCGGCGCCTTCGGTCTGCGCCGCCCGCGCCACGGGGGCTGCCGGCGCCGCCGCGGCCCGGGCTCGGGCGGCTTGGCGCGCCAGAATCTCCGGGGGGGAAAAGGTTTCGGCCGCGGTCCGGGGGCGGCTCGCGGATGCCGCCCAGGCCGACGCGGGCGGGGCCAGTGCGGCGCCGCCCATGGCCGCCGCGCGCATCAGGAAGCGTCGTCGTGATGAAGCCATGTCCGAGGTCCTCCCGCGGCCCCCCTCCCGGGGTATCCGTGGCTGGTCGGGCCGCGTCGTCGGGTCCGCTGAATGGGATGGATTATAGCGCCGGGAGCCGCGGCCCGTCCCGGCCCGGTAAACGGCTGACGGGATTGGACGTATGCTATGTAACCGGGAGTGTGCGGCGCCGCGCCGGGCGCTGGCCGCGGCCCGCGGGTTTTCGCGCCGTATTTCACGAAGAATCGCATCCGACGGGCGGGCCGGACGCGTCTGGCCCGCCCCGCGGTGGAACCCGGCTCGTGTCGAGACCGGCGAGGGTCGCCGACGGGCTGCCGGGAGCCCGTGCGGGCAAGGCGTGACGAGGGGCGTGCCACCGGTTGTCGAGGTCGCGGCCCGCATGGGTATGAGGAGCTGGTGAACGTGGGAGCGAGACGTGTGCATCGGGTGGCGCCGGTATGGGCGATGCTGGCGGGGGTTGCGCTGGCGTCGGCCGGGGCGTCGGCGCAGCCGGCCGCGGTCCCGTCCGGCGGCCCGCCGGCGGGGGGGGTGGCCATCGTGCCGTTCGCCAACCTGACGGGGAATCCGGCCGACGACTGGATGGGGCGGGGCATCGCCGAAGGGCTCGTGTCGGGGTTTCCGGCGGGGACCGCGGTCGTCGTGCAGCGGGACGGCGCCGCGGTGGCGGAAGCGCCGGGTGCGCCGGTGTCGGTGGAGGAAGCCGCCGGCGTGGGCCGCGCCCTCGACGTCCCGGCCGTGCTGGTCGGGGCCTATCAGCGATTCGGCGGCCGGCTTCGCATCACCGCCCGGGTGGTTTCCGTGGCCTCCGGCGACATCCTCCGCTCCGCGGTCGTCGACGGCGCCTCGCACGAACTGTTCGATCTGCAGGACCGCGTGGTGCTCGCGCTGTCGGCGCCGGCGGCGCCGGCCGGCCCGGTTGCGGCACCGCGGGTGGATCCGGCGGCCGGCGGATTGGACGCGACCGCGGGAGCCCCTTCGTCCGAGGGGGCCATGTCGTCGGGGGGAACCGGCCGGTCCGGGAGGCCTGCGTTTCCCCCGGTCCGTCCGCCGGCCGGGCGCGGACCCGGCGGGAGCCGGACCGCCCCGCCCGCGGCGCCCTTCGCGCGTGGGCCGGCCCCGCCGGCCCCCGCGGCCCCCGCGGCCGAGGCCGGTGCCGTCGCTCCCGGCGGTTTTCTGGCCGGCGCCGCCGCGTCGCTCGCGCCGTTCATCGACGGACCGCCGCCCCCCGTCGCGCCCGAGGTGATGAACCGCGACGAGGCGGGCCGCACCACGGTCCGGGCGATCCGGCTCGCCCAGGGCATCCGGCTCGACGGCGTGCTCGACGAGGCGGTCTACGAGACGGTGCCCGCCATCACCGACTTCATACAGCAGGTGCCCGACATCGGCGCGCCCGCCACCGAGCGGACCGAGGCGTGGATCCTGTTCGACGAGACCAACGTCTACGTCTCCGCCCGGGTCTGGGACTCGGCCCCCGAGAGCCAGTGGGTCGCCAACGAGATGCGCCGCGACACGAGCCAGCTCCGCCAGAACGACACGTTCACCGCCTTCTTCGACACGTTCTACGACCGCCGCAACGGCTTCAACTTCTACACCAACCCCCTCGGGGCCCGCGCCGACCAGCAGTTCACCAACGAGGGCAACCCCAACTCCGACTGGAACCCGGTCTGGGACGTGCGCACCGGCCGCTTCGACGGCGGCTGGACGGTCGAGATGGAGATTCCGTTCAAGACCCTCCGCTACCGCTCCGAGCCCCCCCATGTCTGGGGCCTGCAGCTCCGCCGCGGCATCCGGCGCAAGAACGAGTGGGTCTACCTGACCCGGCTGCCCCTCTCGGCCGGGGGCGGCAGCGGGTCGGCCGGCATCTTCCGGGTGTCGGCCGCCGGCACCCTCGTCGGCCTCGAGCCCCCCCCGGCGAGCCGCAACATCGAGGTGAAGCCGTACACCATCGGCGGCATCGCCACCGACCTAACCGCCAACCCCGTGGTCGACAACGAGCGGAGCGGCGACGTCGGCATCGACGTGAAGTACGGCATCACCCAGAACCTGACCGCCGACTTCACCTACAACACCGACTTCGCGCAGGTCGAGGTGGACGAGCGGCAGGTCAACCTGACCCGCTTCCCGCTGTTCTTCCCCGAGAAGCGCGAGTTCTTCCTGGAGGGACGGGGCATCTTCGGCTTCGCGCGGGGCGGCGTCACCGGTCGGTTCGGCGGTCCCGGCGGCGGCGGGGTCTTCGGCGACGTCAACGTGCCGCAGCTCTTCTACAGCCGGAAGATCGGGCTCGAGCGGGGCCGCGTGATACCCATCGTCGGCGGGGCCAGGGTGACCGGGAAGGTCGGTCCGTTCGACGTCGGGGCGCTGAACATCCACACCGGCGACGAGACCGTCTCGTCCTCCGCGCCGACCAACTTCACGGTGGTGCGGCTGCGGCGCGACCTCCTGCGGCGGAGCTCGGTGGGGGCGATGTTCACCAACCGGTCGGTCTCGCGGGTGGCCCCGGGGGCGAGCCAAGCCTACGGGGTCGACGGCACCTTCGCGTTCTTCGAGAACGTCAGCCTGATCACCTACCTCGCCCGGACCCGGGTGCCGAGCCCGGCGTTCGAGGGCAGGGACATGAGTTACCAGGGGAAGTTCGAGTACGCCGCCGACCGCTACGGGCTGCAGGTGGACCACCTGCTGGTGGAGGACAACTTCCTGCCCGAGGTGGGGTTCCTCCGGCGCGACAACTTCCGGCGCACCTACGTGTCGGGCCGGTTCAGCCCCCGGCCGCGGTCGATAGACAGCGTCCGGCAGTTCAGCCTCGATGGGGCTGTCGACTACATCCTGCAGGCCGACGTCAACCAGTTGGAGACCCGCCAGCGCCTGGTGTCGTTCCAGACCGAGTTCGAGTCGAGCGACCGGCTGACGTTCACGGTGACCGAGAGCTACGAGCGGCTGATGAGGCCGTTCACGCCGCCCGGCGCCGACTTCTCGATTCCGGCGGGGGGCTACGGCTTCGCCGACTACCAAGTGGCGTACGCCATCGGCCAGCAGCGGCGGGTGAACGGGCAGGCGGCGCTGCGGCGGGGCTCGTACTTCGGCGGCGACCTGACGAGCCTGGAGCTGAGCCAGGGCCGCATCGCGGTGCTGCCGCAGATGTCGGTCGAGCCGATCGTGTCGTTCAACTGGATAGACACGCCGTACGGGACGTTCCAGTCGAACTTGGCGGTGACGCGGGTGAACTACGCGTTCAACCCGCGGATGTTCTTCAGCGGCCTGCTGCAGTACAACTCGGCCGACGACTCGTTCGGCAGCAACCTGCGCCTGCGGTGGGAGTACAGCCCCGGCAGCGAGCTGTTCGTCGTGTACACCGACGACCGCGACATCACCCGGGGCTTCCTGCCCGACCGGGGTTTCGACCTGCGCAACCGCGGCTTCGTGGTCAAGTTCAACCGCCTGTTCCGGTTCTGACGATCCGACGGCGCGATCGTGGATTGGCGCGCGGCGCAGTGCCGAGCGCACGCGGCGATCGTTGCGTTGCGCCGGATCCCGCAACGAGTGCGTGAACGCTTCTTGGGCGACTCCGCCTGCCCGGGTGTTCTTCGCGGGCGGATCGCCGCTGGGGGCGCATCGGACTCCACGCGGCCGTCCCGACAAGGGCGTCGACTGGCCGGCGTGGCGTGAAACGCAAGCGTCGCCAGCAGTCGTGTCACGTTCTGACACAGGTCCTTGCGAGACTTCGGACAGTGACCTATGGTGGGTCGCCCGATTGCTCCCAAGCGTTGCCCGTTTTCTGCGGTCCCGTGCTTGGCGCGCGGCGAGATGGTTCGTCAGCGCTTTTCCCGGAGGAAGATCTCCGGGCGGACGCAGAGTCGCGGAACTAGGACGCCCGGCGGCGTGCGCCGACTATCCTAATACTATTACGTGACGAACCGCTGGTAGCGCCCCGGAATGGCCAGAAACGGGCGGAGGCAAGCCACGTGCGGGAGCAGATCGATGAGTGATGCGGCCTTCGAGGCCGGACAGGAGGTTCGCCTGAAGCACGACCCCGGCCGCGTCGGGGTGGCCACCGGCCGCACTCGGGAGCTTGGCGGCGTGCGCCGTTGGCAGGTGCGGTTCCCCGGGGGGCCTCAGTATGTGCCGGCGGATCAGCTGGAGGCGATAGGCGTCGGTGGGGATGATTCCCTGGACCTTCTCGAACGCGGTCGGTTGGGCGACTCGGGGGATTTGCGTCGCGCGGTTACGCACGCGCGCCTCACGGGGCGGCTCGCCGACGTGATCTACTGCATGGACACGACCGGCACCGACTTCTATGCCCACCAGTTCAAGCCCGTGGTGAAGCTCATGAATTCGGGCAGCCGCGGCATCCTGATTGCGGATGAAGTTGGACTTGGAAAGACCATCGAAGCAGGTCTGCTCTGGACGGAATTGCGCACGCGTTTCGACTTCCGACGGCTGCTCGTGCTCTGCCCCGCCGTTCTTCGCGGGAAGTGGCAGCGCGAGCTCCGGTTGCGCTTCGGGGTGGACGCCGACATTCTGGGCGCCGACGACACTTTGGAGCGCCTTCGGCAAGTGCGGGGGGGCGGCGGGGGCCCCGGTTTCGCCATCGTGGCCAGCCTCCAGGGTCTGCGTCCCGATCGGCGTTGGGACGATCCCGGTGAGGAGCCGGAAAGGGCGGCGTCGCGGCTGGCCCGTTTCCTCGACCACCATGGTGAGGAAGAACCGCTTGTCGACGTCTGCGTGATCGACGAGGCGCACTATCTGCGGAACCGCGGGACGATGACGTCGTTGCTCGGCCGTCTGGTTCGGGCCGTGTCGGAGTACATCGTGTTGCTCTCGGCGACGCCGATTCACCTTAAGAGCGGCGACCTGTTCGAGCTCCTCCGGCTCGTGGACGAGCATACGTTTGACCGACAGCAGGCGTTTGACGACATCCTGGAGGCCAACGGTCCGCTCGTTCGCGCTCGGCAGTTGATCCTGGATGGGGGGGGACGCCCGAGTGCGGAGACACGGGGCGGGATGGAACGGACCCTGCGCGGCGCCCTTGCTCATCCCCTGCTTCAAGAGAGCCGTCAATTACGTGCGCTGATCGAGGGGAAGGTGTGGGCGGAAGATTTGACACGGCCGGATGTCGCGGCCCGCGTGGCCGAGCGGCTGGACCGGGTGAATCTGCTCGGTCACGTCGTGACCCGGACGCGCAAGCGGGAGGTCCAGGAACGCCGCGTCGTTCGGGACGTCACGCCACAGAAAGTACCCCTCAACGAAGACGAGGCCGCCTTCTACGAGAACGTGACGAACCTCGTGCGCGACTACTGCATGCGCCGCGGCGGGCACGAGGGGTTTCTCCTGACGACGCCGCAGCGTCAGATGTCGAGCTGCATGGCCGCGGCGCTCCAGTCCTGGCAACAACGGGAAACGCCGGACGAGGAAGATGAAGAGTGGGCGGAGACGGATGAGCAAGATCGGCCGCTCCGGACCGCGTTGACGTCCCGCGCGTCGGCGCTGGGAGACCTCGATGCGCTGCGGCGCTGCGACAGCAAGTATCGGATGCTGCGCGGTGAACTGGGATCACTGTTTCGTCGGGAGCCCGCTACCAAGGTGGTGGTGTTTTCGTACTTCCGGGCTACGCTCCATTACCTGCGCGAGCGTCTCGGCGAGGACGGCATTCGCGCCGTGACGCTGCACGGCGGTCATGCGGACAAGGACGAGATCGTCGCCGGGTTTCGGGATCGCCCGGACCTTCACGTGTTGCTCTCGTCGGAGGTCGGCAGCGAGGGCATAGACCTCCAGTTTGCGAGCATCGTCGTCAACTACGACCTGCCCTGGAACCCCATGCGGGTGGAACAGCGGATCGGCCGAATCGATCGACTCGGTCAGGCGGCGGAGAAGATTTATGTCTGGAACCTCTTCTACAAGGACACGATCGACGATCGGATCCACGAGCGCCTCTTCCGACGGCTGGACATCTTCCGGCGCGCGCTGGGCGGTCTGGAGCCGGTGCTGGGTGACGAGATTCGGAAACTGACACGGGACTTGTTCAGTGGGCGCCTGACGCCGGAAGAGGAGGAAGACCGGATCGAGCAGACCGCGCTCGCCCTCGAGACTCGACAACTGGAAGAGGAGCGGCTCGAGAACGAAGCCGCTCACCTTGCGGCGTACGGAGACTACATCCTGCACCAGGTGCAGGCCGCCCGCGATCTCCACCGGTCGATCTCGGCGCGCGACTTGCGGTCGTACGTCACGGATTTTTTCGACTTCCACTATGTCGGTTCCGAGTTCCGGCAGTCCGCCGACGATCCTATGCGGTTCGACGTCAGCCTGTCCGTAGATGCCCGCCATGATCTGGCCGCCTATCTGAAAGGTGAACGACTGGCCGAACGGACGCGGCTCGTGCGGGATGCTGTCCATCGGGTTCCGTGCCGGTTCGAGAATACGGCGGTGCCCGACCGGCAGGGCCGCGAAGAAGTGATCAGCCAGTATCATCCCCTGGTGCGGTTCGTGTCGGAGCGTCTGAAGGCTCCCGGGGCGCTTCGGCGTCCGGCGGTCGCCATCACGTTGGCGGCGGACGCGGTGGAAGGAGCGCTGGAGCCCGGCTGCTATGCGTTCTCCGTGCAGCATTGGTCGGTACGCGGGCTGCGTGACATGGAACGCCTCTGGTATGCGGCGGCGCGGGTCGGGGGGCGGACCGATCCGCTCGCACCGTCGGCGGCGGAGCGGCTGGTCGTCGCCGCCGTGGGCGGCGGGAGGGGGTGGCCCGGCGCTCGCGCGTTGGTGGATCTGAAGGCAGTCGTGGAAACCGTGAAAGATGCCTGCCTGGCGCCGTCGGAGAACGAATTTGAGCGCTACGTGCAGGCCCTTGAAGCGGAGAACGCTGATCGCGCTGGCGTGCAGGAGCGCGTGCTCGACGAGCACTATCGAACGCAAGAGGCCAAGCTCGAAGAACTGCTGGCGAAGTATCGCGAGGAGGGGAGGACGCGGCTGTTGCCGGCGACGGCAGGGCGGCTCAGGGCCCTGAAGGCGCGCACCGCGCGCCGGCGGCGCGAGATCGATGATCGCCGGGGGCTCCAGTATTCTCCTCCGGAGTATGTGTGTGTGGGCGTCATCGAGGTCACACCCCGGGAAGGGTGAAAATCGTGAGCTGGCTGGAAAACGTTCGTCGTCGATTCCGGAAAACGCATTCGACATCGGTCAACGCCGGCGCTACGCAGTTCGTCGAATCCTCGGGCAGAACCACGGATCTGGAGGCCGCGGACTTGGTGGTCGGCCTCGACTTCGGTACGGTCTGCACCAAGGTCGTCATTCGCAGTCCTTTCGCTTTCGGATCCCGTGCGACGGCCGTCGAATGGCCCGGCGGGGACCCGCGGGGACCGTATCTGTTGCCCACCGTCCTCCACGAGGCGGACGGTCGATTCGACTTGGCGGAGCCGAAGGGCGGACCGCGCCACGCTCACACGGATCTGAAGGTCCTGCTGATGGAGCAGCCGTCATCGGCAGTCGCGCGCGCACGGGCTGCCGCGTACCTCGGGTTGGCGCTGCGGGCCGCGCGGCGGTGGTTCCTTGATACACAGCGCAAGGTCTACGGAGGGTTTCGCCTGCGCTGGGCGCTGAATCTGGGGATTCCATCGGCCGGGTACGACGACGAGAGTGTGCGCGGGGGATTCAGTGCCGCGGGCCGCGCAGCCTGGGTGCTTTCGCTCTCGCCCAATCCTCCGACTGTGGAGGCGGCAAGAGACGCGCTCGAAGCCGGCGCGGCCGAAACTGATTCCGCGTCGAGACACGCTATGCCAATTGACGTGATTCCGGAGATCGCTGCGGAGGTCGTCGGATACGCGCGTTCGAAGCGTCGGCGGGACGGCTTGCACGTCATCATCGACGTCGGCGGTTCCACCATCGATATCTGTGGGTTCGTTCTGCACGCGGCGGTTGGTGGGGATGAAGATCGGTACGAACTGCTCACGGCGATCGTGGAGCGCCTGGGACTGCGTGAACTGCATCTGCGGCGACTGGGTGCGGTCGAGCGGGCAGGGGAGCGATTACGTGCTGATCTTATGGGTGCTGAGCCCAGTCGGTTCGACCCGATTCCGGCGGCCGGGACGTCCTATCTGGACGACCCCGTCGGAACGACTGCGCGAAAACTCGACGTCATTGACGAAGAGTACACCGAAGAGTGCGCTTCGGCGGTCATGCGCGTACTTATGGCCCTGCGGAAGCGCCGGGATCCACATTCGCTGAACTGGGAGTCAGGACTGCCCGTCTTCGTCGGTGGCGGTGGCGGTCGCTTCGGACTGGTGAGCGAGGCCCTGCGTGAGTCTGGCACTCGGCTTCGTCGTGTCCTCGTATCAGCGGGAGGAATCCGGCGCATACCTCTGCCGGCGCTTGGTAGCTTGTCGAACCAGGGCGTCCCCCCGGAGATGGCCGGCCGGCTCGACGCGGCCTACGGTCTCAGCTTCGAGAGCTTCGAAGTCGGCACAATTTCACGGCCGGGCGAGATTGAAGACGTGCCGGCTCGGTCTGAGTGTGCGAAACCCGAGATCGTCGGCAAGGAGCATGTCTGAGGTCCGGACATTCGAAGTCAAAGACTGCTCACACTTGGCCTCAAAGAGGCTCTATGCGCGGTGGGCGTGCGGCGCGACCCGGCTCACGTTGTTTCACGTCCAGTCGGCCAGCGCGGTGGGGGCGTCGAGGGGTACGGCGTACGCGGCGCCCGCGTCGTCCAGCGGGTAGGGGTTCGGCGCCCGGCAGAAGATCGACAGGGACCGGACGGCGTTGGGAGGCAGGGCGCGGGCGATCGCCCGCAGCGGAGCCGCGTCGCGGGCGTTCGGGTGCTCGGTCCACTTGGCGTCCGCGAGGTGGAACGTCCCCGCCCGGTGCAGCAGGAAGTCGGCCTCGCGCGCGCGGTCGCCCCAGAAGTGGAAGTCCCAGCCGCCGCGGCGGTTCGACTGGGCGCGGCGGATCTCGGCGCAGACGAAGGTCTCCCAGAGCGCTCCGGCGAGCGGCGCCGCGCGCAGCGCCTCGACCGTCTGCACGCCGCACAGGAACGCCGCGAGGCCGGGGTCGCGCACGAACAACTTGGGCCGTTTCACGAGCGTCTTCGTCCGGTTCGCGAACCACGGCTCGAGCAGCATGACCTGATGCGACGCCTCCAGCGCCGACAGCCAGGCGCCGGCGGTCGAGCCGCTGACGCCGGCGTCGCGGGCGAGGTCGGCGCGGTTGAGCAACTGGGCGGAACGCAGCGCCGCCGCCCGCAGGAAGCGTTCGAAGTCCCGCAGGTTCGCCACCTGGAGGAACTGCCGCAGATCGCGTTCCAGATAGGTCGCCACGTACGAGCGGTAGAAGCCCTCCGCCTCGATCTCCAGGTTCTCGTACATCTCCGGGAAGCCGCCCCGCACCACGAACTCGTCGGCGGTGAGTCGCGGGTGCGCGGCCTTCGCCTCGGCGAACGAGAGCGGCTCGAGCGCGATGACGGCGGCGCGGCCCGCCAGCGAGTCGGAGACCGACTTCATCAGGCCGAGCGGCTGCGACCCCGTCAGCAGGAAGGCGCCGTGGCGCCCGCGCTCGCGGTCGACCGCCGCCTTCAGATGGCGGAAGAGCCCGGGCGCGTACTGCACCTCGTCGATGACCACGGGCGGCGGATGGCGCGCGAGAAACGTGCCGGGATCGCGCTCGGCCTGCTCCGCCTCGCTCGGCAAGTCGAGCGTGACGAAGCGGTGGTCGGGAAACAGCCGGCGCATCAGGCTGGTCTTCCCGGTCTGCCGGGCGCCGGTGAGCACGACGACCGGCCGTGTCGCGGCCCGTTGCAACACGAGCGGTTCGATCTGACGATCGATCCACATCGTGCAGATTCTACGATGCTATCGAACGATTTGCACGTCCTGACGGTGTGGAGCGACCGCTTCCAGCCCCGCGGCACCGGCGGTGGCCGACACCGAGCGGCCGTTTCCGCCGAGCGGGTTCCCTCGCCATCCTTGCGGTTCCGCAGCCGTTTCACGCTCCAGCGTGGCGCGTCCCCGGATTCCGCAGCGTATGGCCCGGGCCGGCACGAGTTTGGCATCAGCGGGGGAGTGGTACGATGGCGCCCATGCGGGACATGCAGCCGCGGGTCGGCTACCGCGACCTCCTGGCAATGCCCGAGGACGGGTGCCGGTACGAGATCCACGGAGGAGAGCTCGTCGTGGTCCCGTCGCCGTTGCCGGGTCATCAGATAGCCGCGGGGGAGATTTTCGCGCTGCTGAACGACTACCGGTGCCGGTCTACCGGCGCCGGTCGGGAGGGGTGGCGCTGGTCGCGCCGCTCGACATCGTGTTCGACGAGCACGACGTGGTGCAGCCGGACATCGTCTTCCTCCGGGGTGAACGGCGCCATCTGGTGCAGCCGTACGCCGTGACGCGCGCGTCGCCGGAAGGTCGCGGCAGAAACCGGCGCGGCGCCGGCCGGCGTCAGCGCACGACGGTGAAGTCGGCGGCCCACTCGTGGGGGCCCCAATGGACGACGAGGCGTCCCCGGTCGCGGCCGGTGGGGACGAGGGTGGCGCCGAGGGGGCGGAACGAGTCGGCGGCGCGCGAGTACTCGACCGCGGTCTCGCCGGCATCGAAGTCGGGGTCGTGCTGCGTGCCCCAGGAATCGGGCTCGTGGTTGAACACGAACCGCCAGCCCGCGCCGGTCTTGCGCAGCCATACGCCGTAGGCTCCGGCGAATCCCGGGGCGAGATTGCCGGTCGGGACGTCGGTGCCGCCGAAGCGCAGCGAGACGTCGGACTTCAGGCGGAGGACGGGGGCGCGAATCATCTCGACGACCGCCCCGCCGGGGGTCTCGGCGAGGCGCGGATAATCCTCGTCCTCGACGTCCATGCCCTTCCAGTACAGCATCGAGATGCGCGCCCCGTCGGGCAGCACCAGCGCCGTTTCGTTGCGCTCGTTGAGCATGTTGTTCCGGGCCGTCGGGCGGTTGTCGTCCGACGCCTGCCGGGGGGTTCCGCGGCCCGAGACCCGCGGCCGGCGGGGCGGCGGCGGCAGCTCTTCGAACCGGAAGTCGGCGCTCCACGCCTGGCGCCCCCAGCGGAGGGCCAGCCGGCCCGTCTCGGCCCCGGTGGCGTGCACGGACGCGGTGAACGCCGGGGCGGGGGCGGTCACCGCATGGTTCAGCGGCACGACGTGGACGGTGCCGTCGCCGCCGTCCGCGCCGGGCGTCCGGATCTCCAGACGCCAGCCCTCGGCGTCCCGCGCGATCCACAGCTCGGGACTTGGCGGCCCGGCCGGCGCAGGAGGCTCGGCCGCGTCCGCGGTCTCGTCTTCCGCCGCCGCCTCGTCCTCCGCGGCTCGCGCCTGCGCCGCCGGTTCCTCCCGCGCGGGGGCGGCGGCGCGCGCCGCCGCCTCGGCCCGTTCCGCGGCCAGCGCCGCGAGGTCCGGCGCGAGCGTGCCGAGGCGTAGGGCGCGATGCCCCTCGAAGACCCCCAGGCGCACCGGGGCGCCGGCGAGCAGTTCGGCGTAGGCCGGCTCGTTCGCGGCCAAGTCGGGCGGGAACGCGACGCTGAGCGCCTGTCCCTCCAGCACCAGCGAGACATGCACGCGGCCGTCCGCCTCCCCGCTCGGCGGCGGGGTTTGCGCACCCGCCTGCCCCGCGGTCAGGGCGGTCAGGCCAAGGGCGAAGCCCCCGGCGAGCAGGGCCGGGCGAACGCCCGGGAGGCTGCGACGGCCGTGACCGGCAGGATGGCTGTCACCGTTGGTCGGCATGGCGATGTTCCCCGCAGAATCGCGACGTTCCCCGCAGAAAAAACGAGGGCGGGACCGATCGGCCCCGCCCTGCCGTGAAACCGCGTCGAACCGGCGGCGACCGCCGTCAGTCGTCGTCGGTGGTCGGCATCGTCTCGGGCTCGTCCACCTCGGCGTAGCCGATGAACCCGAGCGACATCTCGTCGTCGGTCCGCGGCCCGTAGCCGACGAACCGGTTCGGGTCGAAGCTGCGCCGCGACGCCCGCTCCGGGGTGTTGTCGTACCAGAAGTCGACGTCGATACGGGTGCCCTTCGGCAGCAGCTTCGGCTCCTTGTACTTGTAGGTCACCTGCCAGTTCTGGTCGTAGTGCGGCACGTCGAGCAGCAGCTCTTCGGTACCGTCGGGGTAGAACGCGGTGTAGCGCGCGGCGGTGGCCCGCAAGTGGGCGTGCGGCCAGTAGGTCAGCACCAGCGTGTCCTTCTCGAGGACGCGCGACGACCCCACGCGGTAGTTCGGATGGTTGGGCGGAATCTCGAACCCGCGGTTGTAGAGGGTGTCGTTGACGACCTGGTGCCGCACCGGCTCGTCGGCGACCCAGAACGCGATCTCCGGGTCGCTCCAGGCGGCCGAGCCCTCGGCCGGCTCCTTGTGGAAGTGCATGTTGAACGAGATGCTCGACCCCGTCTCCAGCAGCACCCCGAAGCCCTCGGGCAGCATGTCGGGCTCGCCGCCCTCGGCCACGCAGCTCAGGAGCTGGCTGTTCGGCGCGTCCGCGCCTTCGTCCTCCACCGCTCCTTCCGGGATGAAGGCGTTCGGCGCAATCATGGACGAGCACATGTGGTGGGTGATCTGGTTGTCGCCGACCCGGAACTCCCAGCCCTTGACCCAGGTGTCCTCCGGCAGGACATCCTCGGTCAGCTTCGTGTAGAAGGTGATGTTGATGTCGTAGATGTCGTCCTCGACCAGATACGGCTCGGGCATCTTGACCACGAAGTCGGGGGCGCCGAGCGTCCAGCCATCGTTCGCATCCTCCGCGAACTGCTTCGCGGGCGGGGCATGGGCCGCGTCGCCGGCGGGGGCTCCCGCCTCGACCCAGCGGAGGATGGTGTTGATCTCGGCGTCGGTCAGGCCGCGCTCGTTCTCGAACACGCCCTTGGGGGCCGAGGCGAACCACGGCGGCATCTCGCGCGACTCGACCTTGCCGGCGATGGCGCGGGCCCAGGGCCGCGTCTCGCGGTAGTCCATGAACGACATCGGCGCGACGAGCCCGCTGATGTTGTAGCCGGACGGCCGATGGCAGGTCTGGCAGTTCTCCTGCATGATCGGCAGCACGTCCTTGTAGTACGTCACCGCGGTCTCCGCGCCGTTCTCGGCGTAGCCGGGGGCGGCGAAGGCCGAGACCATGCCGAACGCGAGAAGAACGACGAGCGTGCGCGTGAGCTTCATTCAGGATCTCCTTGGCGGCCCGATATCGCGTGCGTGTCAGGAAAGAGCTCCTTGTACCACAGCGCGGCACCGGTCGCAAGGGAAACCGCGGGCGGGGCAGTGGCATCCCACGCTGACGGCGCGTGACGGCCCGCCCCCGGATGCGCACCCGACCGGGGAGGCGGTTCTTCAGGGGACGGGGACCCGCTCGACGAGCTCCGTGAACCAGTTGCCGACGTAGACGAGTTCCGTCGGTCCCCGGCGCGGGTCGTCGCCGGGGGTGTCTTCGTCCTCCTGGACCGTGACGAACCGCCGGCCGTCCGGCGCGGCGTCCCACTGCCGGTCGAGGCCCCCGAACCCGACGCGGCCCGAGAGCTCGAACAGCCGCTCGGGGCGCGACCACGTGAACGTCGGATCGCCGGCATACTTGACCGCCATCATCGCTCTTCCGCCGGGATTGGCCGTGACATAGAAGAGCTCCCGGCCGTCGCGCGACCAGACCGGCGAGAAGCCGGCGCCCTGCTGCGACACCTGCCACTTCCCGTCGTCGACGTTCGGGAACGGTCGCACGAAGACGGCGGGACGGCCCGGCTCGTTCGACTGGTAGGCGATCCAGCGGCCGTCCGGAGAGACGGCCGGCGACGCCTCCACGAACGCCGTCGCCAGCAGCGGCTCCGAGGCCCCGCCGCCGTCCAGCCGCAGCAGGTGGATGTCCGTGTCCGTGACGCTGTGCAGGTGGACGGCGAGCGTGTCCGGGTCGCCCGTCCAGGCGGAAGCCGCCTGTATCGGTCCGGCCGCGGTCAGGGGCTCCGCTTGTCCGGTGCCGTCCGCCGCCTTCTGGAACAAGCCGAATCCCTCGTTGAGCGCGGACGTGAACACGACGCGCCGGCCGTCCGGCGACCACAGCGGACTGAAGTTCCACCCCTCGAACGTGAGGCGGTTCGAGGCCTCGCGGGCGACGTCGTAGATGACGATGTCGGCGTCGCCGCCGTCGGGGGAGGTGACGGTGACGGCGATGCGGGCGCCGTCGGGCGAGATGCGCGGCGCCGCGTACGGGCGCGGCGGCGCGGGCAGCGGTTCTTCGCGTCCCCCGCGGTCAATCCACACCAGGGTCCGGCGGCTCTCGGACGGGTCCATGACCTGCGCCGCGTAGACGAGGGTGCCGTCGGCGGACCAGGCGCTGGCGCCGGCGTCCGCGACGACCGGGATCGGCGGGCCGGTCAGCTCGAGGCGTTCGGCGTCGAAGGGGGCCGCCATCAGGTCCGCGAGCCCGGCTCCGGGTCTGCCGGGCGCCGGCCGGGTCACCTGCCGGAGCAGGAGGTGGCCGGTCGGCGCGTAGGTCGCCAAGGTCACGCCGGACGCCACGATTCGCGGTTCCGCCGCCGGCAGGGCCACCGCCTTCAGATGCGACTCTCCGTCGGGCAACGCCTCGACGTACAGCAGCGCGGACGAGCCGGGCAGCACGTGAGGCGCAACGCAGGTGGCGAGCTCCGGAACCGTCCCCGCCGGCAGCACCGTCTCCGGCGTACCGCCCGCCGCCGGCACGCGCAGCAGGCCGCCCAGGTTGCCGATGACGATGCCGTCGTCGTCGCCCCAGCTCGCCCCCATCGCGGGGACGTCCACGGCGAGCGTCACCGGCGCGCCCCCCGAGACGGGAGCCTTCATCAGGGCCCAGCGGGGTTGAAGGCGTTCCGACGGACCCGGCGGTCCGGCGCCGGCGAAGAAGCCGATCCAGGCCCCGTCCGGCGAGAAGAACGGGTCGAGCCCGTCCTCCGTGCCGGCCAGGGGCCGGGCGCCGGCCTCGTCCAGCCGGCGGAGCATCAGCCGACGGCCCGGCCCCTCCCGGGCGGCGTAGGCCAGTGACGAGCCGTCCGGCGAGAGGGCGAAGGTGGCGCCCCGGGCGATGGGGGACGACAGGTCCAGCGAGAGGCGCCTGACCGCGGTGTCGGCGCGGGGCGGGGTGAGGGTCCAGAGCGCCCAGAGCACAGCCCCCGCCGCGATTCCGCCGATGGCCAGTCCGACGCCGGCCCACGCCATGCGCTGCCGCCACGCGGACGGCGGCGGCGCGGTCGCGGCGGCTCCGCCGTCGTCCGCTGCTGCCTCCGGCGCGAGCGCCGCCTCCAGATCGCTGATCGCCTCGCCCGCGTCCCGCATGCGCCGCCGCGGGTCCCGTTCGAGGCAGCGGCGCAGCACCCGCCTGACGGGCGGGGGGGTGGACGGCGGAAGCGCCGAGAGATCGAGCTCGCGGTCGAGAACCCGCGCCAGCACGTGCGGCGCCGTCTCGCCCCCGAACAGGCGCTCGCCGGCCAGCATCTCGTAGAGCAGGACGCCGAACGACCACAGGTCGGTGCCGGTGTCGACCGCGGCGCCGACGGCCTGCTCGGGCGACATGTAGGCCGGCGTCCCCATGACCACCCCCATCCGGGTGGCCGAGGCGGTCAGGGTGGGCGGCTGCGACACCTCCTCCGCGGGAGCCGGCTCCGGGTCGAGCGCCTTCGCGAGGCCGAAGTCCAGCACCTTGACGGTCCCGTCCTTCCGCACCTTGACGTTGGCCGGCTTGAGGTCCCGGTGCACCACACCCGCCTCGTGCGCCGCCTGCAGGGCCGAGGCGATCTGCCGCGCGATCTGCAGGGCGTCGTCGAGGGCGACGGGGCCCCGCGCGACGAGGTCGGCGACGGTCGGACCCTCGACCAGCTCGAGGACGAGCGCCCGCGCACCCCCCGACTCCTCCTCGAAGCCGTAGATTTGCGCGATGTTCGGGTGGTTCAGCGACGCGAGGACTTTGGCTTCCCGCTCGAAGCGCGCCCGTCGGCCGGGGTCGGCGGTGAACGCGTCCGGCAGCACCTTCAACGCCACGTCGCGGTCGAGGTTGGTGTCGCGGGCGCGATGGACCTCGCCCATGCCCCCGGCGCCGAGCGGGCCGGTGACCTTGTATACGCCGATGCTGCTACCCCGCGTGAGCGGCATGTCAAGACTCGATTGGCTTCGATACCGTAGACCTCCGACAGGCCCGATTTCTGCTGCGCGGCGTCAGCGGCATGGCCCGCGGCTGCCAAGCGTATCAGCGAACGGCGGGGGCGGCCCAACAAGCCCGCGAAGGGAACGCTTGGCCTTCACTCGATGAACCTCACGGCGAGTCCGACGGCCCGCGCAACGTCGGTCTGTCGCCGGTCCGCGCCCCACGAACAGCGTCGGCGCCGGCATGCGGGCGAGGATCGGTGCCGGCATGCGGGCGAAGAACAGTTGGGCCGACGCCACGTGAATCGCATCCCGGGTTCGCAGCGGATGGCCGCGGGCGCTTCGGCTGCGGCAAGCACCTCCGGGCCGACCGTCACGAGGGTCCAGTGCGGCCGGTCGGCAGCCAACCGGTCGAGGAGCGCCGGCAGACGCGACTCGTCGAGCGACCCCTCGTGCGCACGCCGCCTGAAGGCGCTCCGTATTTCGACGTTCCGGGTCGGACGTGGGGAGCGGTTCGCAGGATCGCACTCGATTGACACCGCGCAGGGGTTCGGCCAGACTATCAGCGAGTTGATCGGTGGCGAAATCGCCGGTCCACCGTCAGACCGATCAGAGCGCAGCGTTCGGTCTCCAATTGACCGGCGATATGCGCTTCGCGCTCACGCGCGTGGCCCGTCCGGCGCCTCGTTGGCATGCCGGGGCGGCGTCGCGCGCGGGTTCAGGCGGATTCTCGGCGGCGTGCAGGGAGGGCTGATGATGCCGGCTGTTGCGCAACGGACTCGTCTCGGGGAGGCCGCGGTCGTGGCCGGGCTGCTGGCGCCGGCCCTCGCCGCCACCGGGGCGCCGGCCCAGCCGGCCGCCGCCGACCTGCTCGCGGCCACCGTCGACCGGTACTGCGTGACCTGCCACAACGACAGGCTGCTCACCGCCGGGCTGAGCCTGGACGGCCGGGACCTTTCCGCGGTCGGCGATCATGCGGAGGTGTGGGAGAAGGTCGTGGCGAAGCTGCGCACCCGATCCATGCCGCCGGTCGGCCGTCCGAGGCCCGACGCCGGGACCTACGACCGGGTCGCGGGATGGCTCGAGTCCGAGATCGACCGCGTCGCCCTCGTCGCGCCGGACCCCGGACGCACGCAGGCCGTGCATCGCCTGAACCGGGCCGAGTACGCCAACGCGGTGCGGGACCTGCTGGCGGTGGACGTCGACGTCGACAACCTGCTGCCGGCCGACGACTTCGACGAGTACGGCTTCGACAACAACGCCGACGTGCTGACGGTGTCGTCCGCGCTGATGGCGCGCTACCTGTCGGCCGCGCGCAAGATCGCGCGGACCGCCCTCGGCGAGGCCCCGCTGGGGCCGGCGACGGAGACCTACAAGGTCCCGATCCTGCTGCTGCAGGACGACCGGATGAGCGAGGACCTGCCGTTCGGGTCGCGGGGGGGCATCGCCGTCCGGCACGTCTTCCCCGTCGACGGCGAGTACGACCTGGAGATCCGCCTGCACCGGAACTACGTGAACTACGTGCGCGGCATGGGCTCGCGCCACGAGCTCGAGGTCCGGCTGGACGGCGTCCTCGTCCGCACGTTCGTCTTCGGCGGCGAGGAGCCGGAGGGCGTGCAGGCCCCGGCCAGCTACGGCGGCAACCAGTTCGGCGATCCCGAGTGGGAAGAGTACATGCTCTTCGCCGACGCCAACATGCGGGTGCGTTTCCGCGCCGAGGCGGGCCCGCGCGTCGTCGGGGTTTCCTTCGTGCGGCGGTTCACCGAGCCCGAAGGGGTGCTGCAGCCCCGCCAGAGCGTGTTCGCGGTCGCCGTGAACGAGATGCGCGACGGCAACGCGGCGGTCGAGCACGTCGTCGTCGGCGGCCCCTACGCCGCGGGCGGGCCGGGGGACACCCCGAGCCGCCGCGCCATCTTCGCCTGCCGGCCCGAGAGCGGCGCCCCGGCCGACGAGGAGCGGTGCGCGCGGACGATTCTCGGCTCGCTGGCCCGGCGCGCCTACCGCCGGCCCGTCGATGCCGGCGACCTCGACACCCTGATGCAGTTCTACCGGGCCGGCCGCGCCGGCGGCAGCTTCGACGCCGGCGTCCAGTTGGCCCTCGAGCGCGTGCTCATCGCCCCGGACTTCCTGTTCCGGGTGGTCCGCGACCCCGTCGACGCCGCGCCGGCCGCCGCCTACGCCCTGAGCGACCTCGATCTCGCTTCGCGTCTCTCGTTCTTCCTGTGGTCGAGCGGCCCCGACGACGATCTGCTCGCCCTCGCCGAAGCGGGCCGGCTTCGAGACCCCGCGGCGCTCGAGCGGCAGGCGCGGCGCATGCTGGCCGACCCGCGGGCGACCCGGCTCGTGCGGAACTTCGCCGGCCAGTGGCTGTATCTGCGCAACCTGCGCAGCGTCGTCCCCGACGCCATCACCTTCCCCGAGTTCGACGAGAACCTTCGCGAGGCGTTCCGGGAAGAGACCGAGCTGTTTGTCGACAGCCTGCTGCGGGAGGACCGCAGCGTGCTCGACCTGCTCGGGGCCGACTATACGTTCGTCAACGAGCGGCTCGCCGCCCACTACGGCATCCCCAACGTCTACGGCAGCCACTTCCGGCGGGTGCGCCTGGACGACGAGCTGGCCGAGCGCCGGGGCGGCATCTTCGGGCACGGCAGCGTGCTGACGGTGACGTCGTATCCGAACCGGACGTCGCCGGTGCTGCGCGGCAAGTGGATGCTGACCAACATTCTCGGGACCCCCCCGCCCCCGCCGCCGGCCGACGTGCCCGACCTGCCGGAGCGGGGCGCGGACGGCCGGGCCGCCACCGTGCGCGACCGGCTGGCGCGCCATCGCGAGAGCCCCGCGTGCTCGGTGTGCCACGCCCCGATGGACCCGCTGGGGCTGGCCCTCGAGAACTACGACGCGGTGGGGCGCTGGCGCACGACGGGGACGGCGGGCCTGCCCATCGATTCGACGGGGCGGTTGCCCGACGGCACCGCGTTCGAAGGGCCGATCGGGCTCCGCTCGCTGCTGCTCGAGCGGCGCCACCAGTTCGCGGCCACCCTGACCGAGAAGCTCCTGGCCTACGGGCTGGGGCGGGGGCCGGAGCACTACGACCGTCCCACCGTGCGGGCGATCACCCGCGGGGCGGCTTCGGAGAATTACCGCTGGTCGTCTATCATTGTCGGCATCGTGAAGAGCACACCGTTCCGGATGCGGAGGTCTGAATCATGATCATCACCCAGAAGGCGCTTCCCCGTCGTACCGTGCTCCGAGGGCTCGGAGCCTCGCTGGCGTTGCCATTGCTCGACGGGATGGCGCCGGCGTTCGCGGCCCTGCGCACCACCGCGGCGGCCCCGGTGCGCCGTCTCGGCGTGGTGTACGTCCCCAACGGGATGATGATGCCGCACTGGACACCGCCGGCCGAAGGCGCCGGCTTCGAGTTCCCGACCATCCTCAAGCCGCTCGAGCCGTTCCGCCCGCACGTCCAGGTGCTGTCGGGCCTGCGCGGCGTCGAGAGCGAGGGGCCGCACGCCCGCGCCTCGACCCGGTTCCTCACCGGGGTGCCGTCGAAGCCGGACGACGGCTCGGACCTGCGGGGCGGGGTCTCGATGGACCAGCTCGCGGGTCGCGCGCACGGCCGCGAGACGCAGCTCGCGACCCTCGAACTCGCCCTCGACGGGCGCGACTTCGCGGGGTCGTGCGACGACGGCTTCAGTTGCGCGTACACCAACACCATCGCCTGGGCCAACGACGTGACTCCGCTGCCGATGGAGAACAACCCGCGGGCGGTGTTCGAGCGCCTGTTCGGCGACACCGGCAGCACCGACCCCGCGATTCGCCGGGCGCGGCTCGCCAGGGACGCCAGCCTCCTCGACTCGGTGACGGACCGCGCCGCCGACCTGTCGCGCCAGCTCGGGGCCGGCGACCAGGCGAAGCTGAGCCAGTACCTCGACGCGGTGCGGGACATCGAGCGCCGCATCCAGATGGCCGAGGCCCAGAGCGACCGCGAGCTGCCGGTGGTCGCCCAGCCCGCCGGCATTCCGGGGAGCGTCGGCGAGCACGCGAAGCTGATGTTCGACCTGATGGCCCTCGCCTACGAGACCGACCTCACGCGGGTCGTGACGTTCATGATGGGGCGGGAGATCACCGGCCGGACGTACGCCGAGATCGGGGTCCCCGACGCCCACCATCCGATCTCGCACCACCAGCGCGACCCCGAGAAGCTGGCCAAGCTGACGAAGATCAACCAGTACCACGTGCAGCTCTTCTCGGCCTTCGTCGAGCGGCTGGCCGCCACCCCCGACGGCGACGGCACGCTGCTCGACCACTCGATGATCGTGTACGGCGCGGGTATGGGCGACAGCAACGCCCACGCCTCGACCAACCTGCCGATCCTCCTCGCGGGCGGCGGGGCGGGCACCGGCGGGCGGCACGTGAAGTACCCCGAGGACACGCCGCTGGCCAACCTCCACCTGAGCCTGCTCGACAAGATGGGCGTGCCCATCGAACAGCTCGGCCACAGCGACGGCCGGCTCCCGCTCGGACCGCTGTCCGGCGTGTAGCCGGCCGGCCGGCGCTCATCGTGAGGCGGCGCCGACGAATGGTGCGGATCGTGACAGGAACAGGGCCGGTTCCCCCCGGGGGCCGGCCCTTCGTCGTCGGAGGGATGGAAGACACACGCCGGCGACGGGTTTTCTCGGGCCGGGCGAACGCCTCTGTAGTGCTGATTGGGTGCGCCTCGTGGTCCCACGTCTCCGAGGTCAACCGAATCCAAAGTTCCCAGCGGTCGCATCGCCATGCTCTGCCCACCTTCTTTGCGACGCCGCGTTGCGCACCGAGCTCCCGCGGAACTTCCTGACCATCCGTTCGAGGCGTAGCGGGGAGGGCCCGGGTCTTCAAGAACCGCGGCGACCATCGCGGGTGGTTCGGCGCCGACCATCCCGCCCCTCATCTTGCGACGCCGCGTTGCGCACCGAGCTGCCCGCGGAACTTCCTGACCATCCGTTCGAGGCGTAGCTGGGAGGGCCGGGTCTTCAAGAACCGCGGCGACCATCGCGGGGTGGTTCGGCGCCGACCATCCCGCCGCCCCTCGTGGTACGATGGCGCTTCCGGCCATGGCGACCCTGAACATCCCGTCCCCGCGACCACGCAACGGCGGCGTGCCGGCCGCGGCGTCCGGGTCCGCGCTGGAGAACGGCGACCGGCTGACTCGAGGCGAGTTCGAGCGCCGGTACGACGCGCGGCCGGACATCAAGAAGGCGGAGCTGATCGAAGGGGTCGTCTACAGGCCGTCACCCGCGCGCTACGGGAGCCATGCCCGGCCGCACGCGGCCACGATGACGTGGCTGGGGACCTACGCCGCGTCGACGCCGGGGGTGCGGGTCGCCGACAACCCCACGGTGCGCCTGGATCTCGACAACGAGCCGCAGCCGGACGCCGCGTTGTTCATCGATCCGGGCGCCGGCGGGCAGGTGCGGTTGAGTGACGACGACTACCTCGAGGGCGCGCCGGAGCTGATTGCCGAGATTGCCGCCAGCAGCGCGTCCTACGACTTGCACGACAAGTTCCATGCCTACCGGCGCAACGGCGTGCGCGAGTACCTGGTCTGGCGCACGCTGGACCGGCGCATCGACTGGTTCGAGCTCGTGGACGGCGCCTACCGACCTCTTCAGCCCGACGCGTCCGGTCTCGTGCGCAGCAAGGTGTTTCCGGGGCTGCGCTTGGCGATCGATGCGATGCTGCAGGGGGATCTGGCCGCGGTGCTGCGCGAGCTGCAGCGCGGGCTGCGCGGGGCCGCCCACACCGTCTACATCACGAGCTTGGCGGGTGCCGGGCCGTCTCGTGACGCCGCGGGCTGACCCGCGGTCAGCGCCACCGGCGTGACAAGGGGCAACCCCCGGCGGGGAGCGGCGTCAGGATCGAGACTTCCCGCTGCGACCGGCCTCGTCCGTTCCCGTCGGGGAGTGGCGGCATGACCGAGACATCCCGCTACGACCGGCCTCGTCCGTGTTTATAGGATCGCCGCCCGCCAGTGCTGGGTGCACGTCAAGACAGTGAGGCACCGCCGCCGGAGGTATCCGGCGCGCTGGCCCCGAGGCGCCCCTTGGCGCCAAAGCCCACCAGGCCCGTTCGGAGGGCCTCGATGCCGAGAACGGGACCGAAATCGCCACCCCTGACGGTTCCAGGGGCAGTCGTCTAATCCGAGGTGCACCCGCCGGTCCCCGCGTGCTTGATCCGTACGTGCGGGAGATTCGGGCTTGCCGGGTCCACCGTCACCTCGCGGCGGCCCGGATTCACCACGAGGTCCATGTCTTCCATCGGCACGGCGCCCAACAGTACTTCGTCCCCGAGAACCAGGGCGCCCACGTAGCAGAATCGCCGGCCGAAGGTCACCTTCAGCGGTCCGACGTAGGGGACGCGCATCTTGCGCCCATCCGCCACCGAGACCTCCCGCATGGATTCCGGTTCCAGGCTCAGTTGCAGCGTGACATGCTCGGGAATGCACAACATGAGGGCGCCGGTGTCCGCCAGGGCGCGAACCCGCACCGCCGTCAGATCCGGCCGCCGCGGGTTGCCGAGCTCGATGTCCGCGTACACGTTCCCCATGCCAGTCCTCGTTTCGAGTGTAGCAGACCGCGGGCAGGGGCGACGGTCGGGCGCGTCGGGCGTCCGCACTGAAGCAGCGGTGGCTCTGCGACGGTCGGCGGTCCCTGGGTGCGCGCAAGGAACAATTTCCTTCAGAGGCCGTTATCACGCCGTCATGGGATCGACGCCAAAGGCGACAGATGCGCGGCATGGAGGCGGCCGAAGTGAAACGGCGCCACGAAACCGATGCAGCGAACCGGGAGTTTATTCTTGCGCCGATCCTGGGGTCGATCAGACCGGCGGCCGCCGCCTGCGGAGCGGGAAAGGCGGTGGCTTCTGCGACCGTCGGCGGTTCCTTGGGTCCCTGGGGCGGGTCGTGTCGCCGTCGCCGCCCTCGGGAGTACCCGTCTTCTCAGGGGTGCCCCCGGCGATCTACGCTAGGAGCTTGCGCCGTAGAAGTTTCGCGTCAGCGAAACTTCCGACGCGACCGTAAGGTCGCGCTGGGAGTCTGCGCTGCAGAACGGTTTTGGGTCCGATTTGGCACAATATGTAGCGGTCAATCACCAGAGCTTGCGCAACATATGGTGGTCATAATTTCCTGCGGCGCAGACTCCTAGGAGTCTGCGCGGTAGCACGGCGCGGACTGCTGGAGGGTTGGTTGGGCGGCCATCGGAGCCGCAGGCGGCGATTGCCGGGCTATGGGCGATCCGAGACCGGTCCGGCGCGCCGCGCGTCCACTTGCGCGGCGAGACGAGGGGTGCTCGGGAAACGGACAGGAGACAGTTCCATGCGATTCATCACGGGAAGGCGTACGGCCTTCGGCCACGCGTCTCGCATCGGCAGGGTGGTCGCGGCGCTCGTCGCCGCCGCGCTGGCGTCGGCGCCGGCGGTGGGGCAGGAGGCGGGGAGGAGCGCCGCCGCCGACTGGCCGACCTACAACCGCGACCTCGCGGGGACGCGCTACTCGCCCCTCGACCAGATCGACACCGGGAACGTCGCCTCGCTCGAGGAGGTGTGGTCGTACCGGTTCCATCCCGAGGACGGGTTCATCGAGGGGCCGAGCCCGGCCGAGCTGTTCCAGCAGGTCACGCCGATCGTGGTCGACGGGGTGATGTACCTCGCGGCGGGGAACCGGGTCGTCGCCCTGCGGCCCGAGACCGGCGGGGAGATCTGGCGGCACGAGCTGGCCGAGGGGCTGGCGTCGTTCCGCGGCGTCGCCTACGGGCCGGCCACCGACGCGCACGGGGCCCGCATCTATTTCACCAGCCTGTCGAAGGTCGTCGCCCTGAACGCGGAGACCGGCGAGCGCGACCCCGCGTTCGGCGACGGGGGCGAGGCGGCGCTGCGCATCCCCTACACCGGCGTGCCGGTGGTCTACGAGGACGCCCTGATTCTGGGCTCGAGCGCGTTCGGGCCGGGACAGCGGCACATCGCGCCCCATCTCAACCAGCCCCGGGGCGGGGGAGAGCCCACCCAGGCATATCCGCGGGCCCTCGACGCGACCGGCGCGCTGCTCTGGGAGTTCCCGACCCTGCCCACGGAGACCGACTTCGGCAGCGAGACCTGGGGGAACCAGAGCTGGCGCAACCGCATCGGGAACAACGTGTGGGCGTTCACCCTCACCGTCGACGAGGCGCGGGGCCTCGTCTACATGCCGGTCAGCAGCCCGGGGTCGAACTTCTACGGCGGCGACCGCCCCGGCGACAACCTCTTCGCGAACTCGACCATCGCCATCGACATCCGGACCGGCGAGCTCGAGTGGTACTTCCAGAACATCCACCACGAGCTGTGGGACTACAACCTGCCGCCGTCGCCCGGCCTGCTCGAGATCGAGCGCGACGGCGAGCGCATCCCCGCCCTCGCGCAGGTCGGCAAGTCGGGCTGGATGTTCATCCTGAACCGCGAGACCGGCGAACCCATCCACGGCGTCGAGGAGCGGCCGGTGCCCGCGGGCGACGTGCCGGGCGAGCAGTACTCGCCGACCCAGCCCATTCCCCTCGCGCCGCCGCCGGTGGCGCGGGTCGGCATCGGTCCCGACGACATCGTCACCGCCGACGACACCACCCCCGCGCACGCGGCGGCCTGCCGCGAGCGGTGGGACACCGTCGGCTACTACAATGCGGGGCCCTACACGCCCATTCGGCTTCAGCAGGAAGGGACCCCGCCATCGCTCGTGTTCCCCGGCACCGGGGGCGGCGTGAACTGGAACGGCACCGCCTACGACCCCGAGCTCGGCTACATCTTCGTCAATTCCAAGGACCAGCCGATCAGCGGCTGGATGGTGGAGAACGAGCTGTACGGCCCCGACGTGGATGACCAGGTGGCCTACGTCCGCGAGGCGGGTCCGCCGTTCGAGGCCCCGATCTTCGACGCCGACGGCGAGCGTCTCGGGGCCCTGCCCTGCTTCAAGCCGCCCTGGGCGCGCCTCGTCGCGGTCGAGGCGGCCACCGGCGACATCGCGTGGGAGGCGCCCCTCGGCATCAACGAGCTGCTCCCCGAAGGCAAGCAGCGCGTCGGGAGCCGGAACGTCGGCGGCCCCATCGTCACTGCGGGCGGGCTCGTCTTCGTCGGCGCCACCCTCGACCGCCGGTTCCGCGCATTCGACGCCCGCACCGGCGACGAGCTGTGGTCGGCCGCGTTCGAGTACAACGTGGAGGCCGTCCCCATCACCTACGCGGGGAACGACGACCGGCAGTACGTCGCGGCCAACGTCTCGGCCCCGGCGGGCGGCGAGCCCCGCGGCAACGAGCGGCTGGTGGTGTTCGCGCTGCCCGGGCAGTAGGCGGACGATTGCCGGTCGCTGCGTTCGAGGCCGCCGCTTGCCGGTATCGTCGGGTGCGTTGCGCGAAGCTCGGGCGGCGTGTTGGGGCACGAGTGCTCCGGCGCGGCAAGCAACACCGGGAAGGCAGCGAGGAGCGGCCGTTGCGCTTGGCGAGCGCCTTGAGGGTGTCGACCGTGCCGGCCGGAACGTTCCCTGATCGTGAGCGTAGGCAAGTCGGGGCGCTCCAGGATGCTGTCATCATGCCAGGAGTTTGCGCCGTAGAACGGCGCGGATTCCTGGAGGGTTGGTTGGGCGGCAATCGGAGCCGCAGGCGACGATTGCCGGGCTGGCGCCATCGGCGTCACGCATTCGGGTTGCGGACGTCGCCGGTCAGTCGAGCCTCGTCTTGATGTTCCGCAGGTTCTCGATGTCCAGCAGATCCCGCGGCCTTCCGCTGCGCTGCTTCATGTCGATCAGGTCGTCGATCGACGCCACGACGAACGTACGCTCTTCGACGGTCACCTCGACCGCGCGCTGCCGGAGTGATTCGAACCCATCACTCTCGCCGACCAGCAGGTCGACCTCGGCGCGGCCGTCCGGCGTGCGGAAGTTCAAGGCGAGCATGTTCTTGTCGAGCCGCCAACGACGGACCTGCTCCACGTCGCGAATGCGTTCGAAGGGTTCGGGAATCCGCGGGCGGGCCCCGAGGGACCAGAGCAGATCGACCGCGGCCCGCCAGGAATCGGGCGCGAGGCTGGGGACGACGTCGAGATCGAACGTGACCCGCGGGCCGCCGTGGAGCGCGACGGCGACCCCGCCGACGATCACGAAGTCGACGGCGTGATCGTGAAGCTCATTGAGGATCTCGAGAAACCCGCCGGTCATGAGGCTGCTGTTCCATCCGCGCCCGGCGCAGGATCGTCAGATCGCGCACGTGCTCGTCGAGGCGCCGCAGGCGCAGCACGAAGGTTCGCCCATCGAGCGGCTCGATGGGCGAGTCGTCGGGCTCGACGCCCGTCCAGTCGATACGGCGATTGTCCAGCGGGTCCACGTCTTCCTCGTTCGAGCCCCCGCGCCCTGAATCACTCCGGCGGCAGGGCGAAGGTGACGATCATGTTGCTGCCCATCGGCGCCTCCAGCTCGGGGGCGTAGTTGTTCAGTTGGAAGATCGACGCGCCGCCCACCGGCACCGTCAGATACTGGCGGCCGCCCGCGGTGTAGGTGACCGGGAAGCCGGTGATCTGGCTGCCGAGGATGGTCTCCCACAGCACGGCGCCGGTCTCGGCGTCGAAGGCGCGGTAGCGGCGGTTGAGGTCGCCGAAGAAGACGACGTTGCCGGCGGTGGCGAGGGTCGAGCCGGCGTTGGGCGCCCGCTGGGTGTAGCGCCACGCTTCGCGGCCGGTGGAGATGTCGATGGCCCGCACCTCGGTGAGGTGGCCGTCGACCTCGAAGCCGGGCTCGGGCTGGGTGAACCGGGGGCTCGCGCCCGAGACGGAGCGCTCGTTGGCGGTCTGGTTCAGGCAGGCGCGGTTGATGGGGATGTAGAGCATCCCCGTCTGCGGGCTGTACGACCACGACCACCAGCCCTTCACGTTGTGCCCGCAGATGATGAACTGCTGGCCGAGCTCGCGGGCCACCAGGTCCATGTTGATGAACACCTGCCCGGTCTCGGGGTCGATGTCGCGGATGACGAAGCGCTCGGTGCTGGTGTAGGGCAGCGGCGTCGCCCACAGGAACTCGCCGGTCTCGCGGTCGAGGACGAAGAGCCCCCCGGGCTCGCCGATGGTGACGACGATCTTGCGTTCCTCGGCGGTGCCGGCGAGCCGCGGGTTGACCCACATCACCGCGTCGGGGTCGGGGGCGACGACGGTGTCGATGAGCGTGCGCTCCTGCACGAAGTCCTGGTCCCAGTCGTCGCAGGGCAGGTGCTGGTAGTACCACTCCAGGGCGCCGGTGCCGACGCCGAGGGCCACCGTCGAGTTGGAGTACAGCTCGCACGGGGTGCTGTCGCCGACGTCCCAGGTGCCGCGGCGCACGATGCGGGGGTAGGGCAGGGGGACGGCGATGCCCCAGTAGATGAGCCCGAGCTCGGGGTCGTAGCTGCCGGGGGCGCCCCACGGCGACACGTGGACGCGATCCGCGACGGGCAGCCCGCCCCACGTCCGGCCGCCGGGATCGTCGGAGCCGGCCGCGGTGTGCATCCTCCAGAGCTCGGCCCCGGTGTCGGCGTCGTGGGCCGAGATGAAGCAGCGCGCCTCGCGGCTCCGGGGGCTGCACGTGCGGCCGGCGAGCACCCGGCCGTCGATGATCATGGCGCCGGTGGAGTGGGTGATGCCGTCGCGGTAGTCGGCCATCTCGCGGTCGAAGGCCACCTCGCCGGTGCGCGCGTCGAGGGCGAGAAGGTGAGCGTCGGCGGTGAGGTGGTAGATGTGGTTGCCGTAGATGGCGAGGTTGCGGGTGCGGTTGCCGAGGGTGACGTACTCGCGCAGGTCCACGGGGGCCTCGCGCCGGTAGTCCCAGAGCATGTCGCCGGTCGTGGCGTCGAGGGCCTGGATGTGGTCGTCGTTGTGCGCCAGGTACATCACCCCGTCGTAGACGAGGGGCTGGGTCTGTTGCGGCCCGTCGTCCATCGCCCGCATCCACGCCACCTGCAGCCGGTCCACGTTGTCGCGGTTGATATGATCGAGCGGGCTGTAGGCCTGGAAGTCGTAGGTCCGGTGGGTCATCAGCCAGTCGCCGGGGTCGGGGTTCCGCAGCATCTCGTCGGTGACGGGCACGAACGGCCGCACCTCGCGGGTGATCGTCGCGCCCTCCTGGGCGCCCGCGGGAGGCGCGGCGGACAGCGCCGCGAGGGCGGCGAACAGGCACGCGGGCGTCAGGGGTCGGTTCGGCATGGTGTCTCCTGAGAGCGGCGGTCACTCGGCATCGGGGCCTCGGCGGGCGGCTTGCCCCAGCCCGGCGGCGCCCGGCGCCGCCGCCGGCCAATCAATCCATCCTGCCGGGAGTCGGCGTCACCGCGGGAGGTGGCGCCGTCCACGGCGCAGACGCCTACGCGTCCTTCGGCGCGAACGCGAGGAAGCGCCGCGGGTTGTCGACCATGATCTTGCGGATGGTCTCGTCCGGCACCCCCGCGTAGCGCAGCTTCGGCACGAAGATGGCCGGCACCGACGAGTACCCGGCGCCGCCGTTCGCCTTCAGCTCGGCCTCGCGGGCGAAGTCGGCCGACAGCAGCACGTGGTCTTCGTAGCCGGCGTCGATGGTCGACACGATCATCCGCACCTTCTCGGCGTCGCCCTGCGTGATCTGGTGGCCGACGGTGTCGAAGCCGAGGAACGCGCCGCGCCGCGCCAGCTCGCGGTGCAGCTCGGCCTGCGGGTCGTCGACGATGTCGGCGAGGTGGCCGATGCACACGAGCCGCGGGTCGACGCCCATGTCCTCGATGATGTCGAGCTGCTCCAGCGCGCACGAGGGGCAGCCCTGGTGCGGGGTGTGCGTGAACAGGGGCAGCCCGGTGCGCAGGTGGACGAGGCAGCTCGCGCGCAGCACCTTGCGTTCGTCGGGGTGCATGGTCATCGACGAGCCGATCTCGCCGATGGCGCCCCAGCGCTCCGCCTCGGCGTCGCGCTGGAAGCCGGCCGCGACCTCCTCCTCGGTCTGCCGCGCGATCTCGGGCGGATAGCGCGGCTGCGTCCACAGCCCGCCGGCCATGACGATGTGCAGGTCGACGCGCCCGGCCAGCTCGACCAGCCGGTCGAAGTTCTGGCCGAGGTCGCGGGTGCCGCCGTTCACGATGCACGCCACCCCCTCCTGGGCGGTCGCGTTCACCTCGTCGGCCATCAGGTCGAGGTCGGCGGTGAACGACGGCTGCGGGTTCTCGAGTGCGGGCAGCCAAGGGGGGCGCGGGTCGCCGATGGACAGGTGCTCGTGGAAGAGGGTCGAGCCCCCCGCGAGCTCATCGGGCGGGACGTCGCGGAGCACGGTGCGGATGATCGCGCCGTCGGGGAAGGTCACGCCGCGGCTCTGGCGCCGGGCCGTCGCCGGCAGCGGACGGGCCGCGCGACCCGGCGCCGCGACGGCGCCGATGCCGGCGATCCCGATGCCGGCGGCGCCGAGCCGGCGCAGGGCGTCGCGGCGGGTCACGGATGCGGACCGGTGCGTGCGCATGGGCATGGTTGCTCTCCTCGAAAACGGACCGATCCCGCGGGCTGGGAGTCTGCTCCGCAGGAAATTACGACCATATATTGCGCAAGCGAAGTCGATCGACAGCTACATATTGTGCCAAATCGGACCCAACCGTTCTGCAGCGCAGACTCCCAGGCGGCGGGCGGCACCGCGCTCCGGTGCGGACGCGGCAGCGTCCCGCTCCTGCTCCTCCAGAACTACTGCACCAAGACTACTCCGCCAAGGCTACTCCGCCAAGGCTACTCCGCCAAGGGGTGCGGGCGGACTTGGCAGGACCATCCCGCGCTCCGCCACCCCCGTGCGCAGGCGGCATCGTGGCGGGTCCTGGGGCTCCGGACGTGCGGAATCGTGGGTTCCCGCGGCGCCGTCCGGTCGGCAAGACGGTGGCGACCCCTCGAACCGGGGGATGGGCCGTCACGCGCCGTCAGCGTGGGATGCTCCTGGCGGACTTGGCAGGACCATCCCACGCTCGGCCACCGCCGTGCGCAGGCGGCATCGTGGCGGGTCCTGGGGCTCCGGACGTGCGGAATCGTGGGTCTCACGCGGCGCGGGCCGGTCGGCAAGACGGTGGCGACCCCTCGAACCGGGAGCGAACCGTCACGCGCCGTCAGCGTGGGAGGCTCCTGGCGGACCTGGAAGCGCGCGATCCCGCTCGTCATCCCCTTGCCGCCCTCGTTACGCCCAGTGGTCGCCGAGCCATAGCTGGCCCACACGCCGCGGCGCGCCATCCCGCGTCGGCGTCGTCGATGCGGCCGTCGAGCCTCCGGCCGTAGAAACCGAGCGGATAGGGGAACTCCAGGGTGACCCGCTCGCCGGTGTCGGTCAGCAGCCTTGGCTGCCGTACCCCGCCACCTGCCACCGGCCGCGCCGACGCCGCCGAGCCACCCGGCGCGGATCCCGGTCTCGCAATCGCCGACCCCGCCGACCCCTTTGGTGTCCGGCATCTTCGGCGATAATGGAGCCGCATGCTAGACACGCACGCCGTCGCCCGTTCGCTCACCAACGCCGAGTTCACGCCGGCCCAGGCTGATGCCATCACGGATGCGGTGCGGCAGGCGGCCGAGCGCGGCGACCAGGTCACATCCGACCCGTTCAAGACCGGTCTCGCGGAGTTGCGGATTGAGATGGCCGGGCAGCGGGCCGAGTTGACGGGGCAGATCTCCGACCTCGCCGGGCAAATTGCCGAGCAACGCGCTGAGGTCGCCGAGGTGAGGACCGAAATCGCGACTCTCGACACCCGACTCTCGACGCAGATCGCCGAGGTGCGCACGGAGATCGGCGCCCTCGACACCCGGCTTTCGGTCCAGATTGCCGGCGTGCGGACCGAGATTGCGAGCCTCGAGACCCGGCTCATTCGCTGGATGGTCGGTACGGTACTCGCGACCGGCGGGCTAACCTTGGCTATCCTGCGCTTCCTCGGCTAGAGCCCTGCTCGATGCCGCGGCTCATGTCCGCCGTCGCTGAGACGCTCTCCGCCCTCCGTCGGGGGCTCGACGGGCGGGGGCTCTCATGGTCCGTCTTCGGGGCGCCGGCCGTCGCGGTACGCGGCGCGCCCCGCGCGGCGCAGGACGTCGACGCCACCGCGCAAGTGCGGCGAACGCGTCTCGGGGCGCTCGTCGAGGCGTTGGAGTTCCGCGCCCCGACGATGCGGTTGCGGCGGTGGGAGACGATTGACGCCGGAGGTTTGTCGATGAACGTCGATGTGCCCGGGACACGGAGAACGCCGATGCGCGCATGGCTTCCTTTCGTTGGCCGTCTCGTCCTCGCCCCGGGCGTGATCCTGGCCGTCGGCCCGCCGGGGGCGTGCGGCCAGACCGCGGGAGCCGGGGCGCCCGCGCGTCTCCGCATCGAGGTCAGCTACGGCGCCGGCCTGCATGACGGCCCCCTGACCGGCCGCCTCTTCCTGGCCCTGGCCCCGGCCGCGGACCCCGAGCCCCGCATCGCGGCCTACAACTCCGCCCGGCAACGCGACGGCCGGGTGCCGTTCTTCGCGGCCGATGTGGCCGGGGCCGGGCCGGGCGGGGCGATGGTCATCGACGCCGCCGCGGACGGCTATCCCTACGCGCGCCTGGGAGAACTGCCGCCGGGCGACTACTGGGCGCAGGCGCTGGTCCACGTCTACACGGAGTTCCGCCGCCGGGACGGCCACGTCGTCTGGGCCCCCCAGGACCAGTGGGAAGGCCAGCGGTGGGCGTTCTCGCCGGGCAACCTCGTCAGCGCCCCACGGCGCGTCCGCGTCGACCCCGCCTCGGACGCGCCGATCCGCCTGGCGCTCGACGCCGTCATCCCGCCCGTCGAGGCGCCGCCCGACACCGAGTGGGTCCGGCGCGTGAAGATACGCAGCCGCATCCTCAGCGAATGGTGGGGACACCCGATGCACCTGGGGGCCGTCGTTCTGCTGCCCCGGGGCTACGGCGACAACCCCGACCTGCGCTACCCGGTGGTCTTCGAGACCGATCACTTCCGGCTCGAGCCCGCTTTCGGCTTCACGACCGAGCCGCCCTCGGGAGAACCGGGGCTCTTCGCGTGGATGTGGCGCGACGCGGGGGGGATGCGCGAGTCGGGGTACGACTTCCAGCGGGCGTGGACCGGCGACGACTTCCCGCGCGTGATCGCGGTCACGATTCAGCACCCCACCCCCTTCTTCGACGACTCCTACGGCGTCAACTCGGCCAACAACGGCCCCTACGGCGACGCCATCCACCAGGAACTGATCCCGTACCTGGAGGAGAACTTCCGGATGATCGGCGAGCCCTACGCGCGGGTGCTCACCGGCGGCTCCACCGGCGGGTGGATCTCGCTCGCCTGGCAGATCCGCCATCCGACGTTCTACGGCGGGACGTGGACCTTCTATCCCGACTCGGTCGACTTCCGGCGCTACCAGTTGATCGACGTCTACCGGGACGAGAGCGCGTTCCTCGTCCCGGGCGCGGCGCCCGGCGCCCCCGAGCGCATGTTCCAGCGGACCATCGAGGGGCAGCCGGTGGGCAGCGTCCGCCAGCTCAGCCGGCTCGAGCGCGCCCAGGGTTCGCGGGGGCGTTCCGGCGGTCAGATCGACGCCTGGAACGCGGCCTGGGGCCCGGTCGGCGACGACGGGTACCCGCGGCGGCTGTGGGACCTGGAGACCGGCGTCATCGACCGCGGGGTGGCGCGCTACATGCGCGACAACGGCTACGACCTGCGGCACTACCTGGAGGAGAACTGGCCGCGCATCGGCCCCGACCTCGTCGGGAAGATCCGGGTCTACAACCCCGAGATGGACCAGTTCTACCTGACCTACGCGGTGTACCTTCTGGAGGAGTTCCTCGAGGGCACGACCGACCCCCACTACGGCGGCGAGGTCGTCCACGGCCGGCCCATGAAGGGCCACCTCTGGTCGCCGTTCACCAACGCCGAGCTCGTGCGGCGGATGGCGGACCATGTGGCCGCCAACGCCCCCGCCGGCGCGTCGACGGCGTGGCGCACCGGCGGCCCCGACCATCGGTGAGGGCGTCGGCGCCGGCGCGACCCGCTTGCAGGAACCGTGGAGAAACTGGAATCGATACTTGATCAGGTACGGTGGGCCGCGCGGCGGCGCTTGCTTTTCCTGCCGCACGCTGTTCGGCAAACGGCGCGGCCCGACAGGATGATTACGCCCATCGAAGTTCGCATGGTGGTCGAACGGGGCGACTTGATCGAGGACTACCCGGAGGACGCACGGGGCCGCCGCTGCCTGATGCACGGCAAGGACTCAGCCGTCGGAACATCCATGTCGTTTGTTCGCCGAAAGAGGACTTCCTTTCGATCATCACGGCCTACCTGCCCTCGGAACGCGTCTGGGACGGCGATCTGAGAACCAGGAGAATCAGATGAAGTGCATTCACTGCCGCGGCGACATGAAGTCCGCGACGGCACCGTTCCACGTCGACCGGAACGGCATCATTTGATGCTGGACGCCGTGCCGGCCTGGGTAGGTGACCCGTGCGGCGAGGCCTGTTTCGAAGGCCGGGAAGTCGAGACCCTACAGGCGACGATCAGAACCCTCGATCGGCAGACCCGGCAGCTTTCGGCGCATGGGGTCGGGACGGCATCGTGACCGCGCCGCCACCCGTCGATCACCAACGCTCCAAAGCGAGGAGGTACGCATGTCGATTCGGATCAGCCTCGGACTCCCGGCCGCCGCCGTGCTCGTCGGCGGTGTCGCGATGGCCCAGGAACCTGGCCCGCGCAGCGACGGCGGGGACGTGGCGCCGCCCGAGGGCTTCCGGGCGAACCGCTCCTCCTACAGCGCAGTCATGGACGTCCTCCGGTCGACCCGTCCGGAGGCGGACGTCAGCGACGCGGATCTCGCGCGGCTCGCGGAGATGCAGCTCGAGGACATCTGGCGCTCGCTCGGCGACTACCGGACCAACTATGTGCGCGGGTTCCGGTCGACGCAGCCGGGCCGGCGCGTGGCGGGCCGGGCGCTGACGATGCGTTTTCTGCCGCCGCGTCCGGATTTCGTGGCGGCGATCGACCAGCTCGCGGCGGAAGGAGACTGGGACCGCCGGTACTACGCGCGCGCGTCGGAGGAGGCGCGGCCGGGCGACGTGATCGTCGCCGAGCTGGGCGGCGCCGAGGGTCACGTACTGTTCGGCGGCATGGGGGCGCTCGGCATCAAGCTGCGGGGGGCGGCCGGCGTGGTGATCGACGGGGGCAGCCGCGACCTCGCGGAGCTGGTGGGGGAGACGTTCGCGGACTTCCCGGTCTTCGCGCGCTTTTTCGACGTGACGACGACGAGCTGGCTCGGCGTCGCCTGGAACGCGCCCGTGCGCATCGGGACGGCGACGGTGCTTCCCGGCGACGTCGTCGTCGCGGATGAAACCGGTGTGCTGTTCTTCCCGCCGCATCTCGTCGGCGATGTGCTGCGGGCGGCGGAGGACCAAGCGGCGCTCGAGGAGCACGAGCGCGGGCTGCTGCGGTCTGGCGGGCACCGGTTCCGCGACGTCTACCCGCTCTCGCCGGCCCTCCGGCGCGAGTACGAAGGACGGAGATAGCCGGCCGCGCGGACACGCCGCGTCCGTGCGGGCTCCCTTCACTGCGTTCGACCAGGACGAAAACGGGTTCAGAGGCGCGCCGCGGCGCGGCGGGGGTGAACCTCCCCGCGCACCGCGGCGGGCGGGCGTCCGGACCGGGGCGTCACTCGCCCCCGGCCACGAACTCCGCGAACTCGGACCACGCCCCCGGGGCGCCGTGGATGGGGACGATGGTCTCGACGTCCAGCCCCAGGCGCTGCACGTTCCGGTAGAGGGCGCGGGCGCTGGCGTTCGGCGCGTCGGGCAGCGGCCGGCCGGGGCCCGGCGGCGTGTACAGGTCGGCCTCGACCAGCAGCTTCTCGTTCGGGAAGTAGGCGATCAGCATCCCCGCGGCGTGGGCGAGGCCCTGGACGTTGTGCAGCTCGACGAGCCGCGTGGCGTCGCCGAGGATGTACTTCTCGCGCAGCGTCTCGAAGATGTAGCCCTCGGACCACTCCTCGGGCGGATGCAGCGAGAGCCGGTCGGGCTCGAGCACCCACAGCCCCGCCCGGAGCACCTCCTGGTAGTAGGGGCGGTTCCCGGCGTGGGTGATGACCGTCGCGCCCTCGTGCACGTAGGCGCGGAGGCCGCCGATGTGGTCCCAGTGGTGATGGGTGGTCACGATGAACCGGATCGGCTTGTCGGGCGCGAGGCCCATCACCTCGTCGATCACCGCCAGCGACCGCGCCTCGTTCAGCGGCGCCTCGATGACCGCGACGTAGTCGCCGAACTCCACCGCCACGCTGTTGTGCGATCCGCCGCCGACCAGCCACACGCCGTCGGCCACTTCTTCCGACGCCACGCGCATCGGCGGAACGGTGGCGGTCCGCACCACGTCGGGAACCGTGAGGGCGGCGCCGTCCACGTTCACCTCGACGCTCTCGATGGTCGTGAGGCTGAACGAGTGATCCCCGCCGCTGACGTTCGGCTCGTTGGCACCGTCATCGTAGTCCTGGTGCTGGTGCCAGTTCATGGGGAACATCATCCCGCCGCCGACGTCCTGGTAGTTCGTGTACACGGTCTCGTAGTACATGTCCCCGACGACGGGGCTGGGCATCCAGGTCTGCACCCGCTCGATGACGTTGTCCCCGGTGATGGTGCCGTTGATGCGGTACTTGCCGAGGGCGATGTACGAGATCACCGTCACCCGCCCGCCGTACTCGTTCCGCTCGATCGCGATCGGGTCGCCGGCCATGGCGCCCTTGAGGAACCCGTGCGGGGTGAGGAAGATCTCCAGCAGGCGCCGCTCGGCTTCCTGCGGCGTGGGGACCACCCGATCGACCCCCGGAGCGTTCCAGGCGAACTCGCCCCGGATCCGCGGGTTCCGGAGACGGTCCCCCCGGATCGGCGCGCCGCCGCCGCCCCGGGCGGGATAATCGCCCTGCCGGATGACCATGTCCTCCGTCGACGAGTTCGTCTCGAAGTCGATGGTGCGGGTGTACTCCGCCAGCTCGAAGCGCGGCCAGTCCTCGGCCGGGGAGGCGTTCTGCCCCACCGCGCCGACCCAGCCGCTGCCCGAGTACCGGATGGACATCATGTCGGTGACGCCCATCGTGTCCGCCGCGGCCTGCAGGACCGCCTGCGGATCCTGGGCCGCCGCCGGTCCGGTCGCCAGCATCGTGACGGCGACGAAGAGTCCAACTCGCTTGATCATGGTTCTCCTCCGCGCTTCCTGATGACCCGCGCGGGACGGACCGCGGCCGAAGCGGCCCGCCCTGCACCCTGGATTGCACAGCGTAGTCCTTTTGCCCCGAGTTGACCACGGGAATCACGCCGTGGCTCAGGACCATCCCACGCTCCGCCACCGCGTGCGCCGGCGGAATCGTGGCGGGTCCTGGGGTTCCGGACGTGCGGCATCGTGGGTGTCACGCGGCGGCCGTCGGTCGGCAAGACGGTGGCGACCCCTCGAGTCGGGGGCGGGCCGTCACGCGCCGTCAGCGTGGGATACCCCTGCGCCGTGGCTCACCATACAATGGGCGGGTGGCTTCGCGGCATGCCGACTGGCTGCGTCAGGCGGACGCCGATCTTCGGCTGGCCCTTCACGCCCGCGCCGGCGCGGCCCATGAATGGGCCTGCTTCGCCGCGCAGCAGGCGGCCGAGAAGGCGCTGAAGGCGGTGCTCATGAGCCGCGGGGCCGATGCCTGGGGACATACCGTGACCGGTCTCCTCGGCCTCGTCGCCCCACAGGAAGAGGCCGGCGACGATCTGGTCGAATGCGCCAAGACGCTCGACAAGCACTACATTCCGACCCGCTACCCCAATGGGTTCGACGTTGGCGCCCCGACGGACTTCTACACGAGGAAGGACTCTGACGATGCGATCGCGTGCGCCGGGCGGATCGTCGGCTTCGCTCGTCGTCAAGTCGAATAATCAGGCCGCCGTCGAGCGCGCGGTTCGGGGCTGGGCGCGCGATCTTCGTGAGCGCCGGCCCGAGGTGCTCCGCGTCATCTGGTTCGGCTCGCGGGTCAACGGCGCCCCCGCACCGGGCAGCGACGTCGATGTCTGCGTGGTGCTGGCGCACGCCGACCGGCCGTTCCGCGATCGCGTCGGCGACTATCTGCCGTACGGATTCCCGGTCGGCGTGGACCTGTTTCCCTACACCGTGGCCGAGTTCGAGCAGCTCCGAAAAGAACAGTCGTCATGGTACGCGGCGATCGCGTCCGGCATCGACGTCCTGGCCGGATCCTCGACCGGCCCGCAACCCCGTTGAGCGGGAGCTCGACTCGCCTCGATCGTCTGTTGCGGTACGCGCGCGAGGGCGTTGCGCGGGTCCACGCCGGCGGGGTGATTGCCGTCACCGGTTCCGGCGAGAGCGAAAGCTTGACGCCGGCGTACGGGCGTCTGGCGGCGCCGGCGCCGCCATGGAAGTCGCCCGCTTCCTCCGCCGCCGGTGCCCGGACCCGATGACCGGCGCGGCTTCCCCGTCGGTGACTCCTTGCTTCCGCGTCAGCGTGAGGTCCGACCCGACGCGTTCCCAAGGGCGCTACCGGCGTGGAACTTCTTGCGCTCTCCGCCGCTTTAGACCCGGGAACCACCGATCAGTCGCGCGACTTCCTTGAGGCGCTTGACCACGTCGTCGAGCACCGCGTCGTACTTCTTCTCCAGCGGCAACGGGACGGGAACGACAAGACCACCCCCGCCGTCGTCGAAGAGCGCGTGTGGGTTCTTCCTGCGCAGCAGCTCGAGCGCGGCGCGGGTCGACGACCTCCGAGAGCGCGGCGCGCGCCGCCTCGGAGGGCGACAGGATGTGCCCGAGCGCCTTGACCGCGTCGGCTTCGGCGCGCCCGCCGAAGATCCGGCTCTCCCATGCGAGCGCCCCCAGCACGGTCGGGCGATCAGGTGTCACGGTCAGCCTCCCTGGTCGACGATGTCGTACCCCGATGAAGGAAAGGCCCCCGGGGTAAAAGGGGGCCTTCCAGGGTCGAAAGACCGGCGTCCCCGCGTTCTTGAGGCATCGGGATACCTCGCGGGGACGCGTGTCGATCGCGTTGCGCTCCGCCGCCGATCAGTTCATGGCCTTGCTGTACTTCGTGACGCCGCCGCCCGCGAACGGGCGCGAGGCGGGTCCTTCCGCCACGAAGACGTTGCCGTCGGCGTCCACGGCGATGCCCTCGCCGGCGAGGCCCTGCAGGGTGCGGCCCTCTTCGGGGATGTGCGGCGGAATGAACCCGGTCACCCGGTCCTCACCGGCCGGCCCGATGCGCACGCCGTTCTTCCAGCCGTAGTGGTTGGTCTCCTGCGACTCGGAGTCGATGGCGTACAGGGTGTCGTCGGCGGTGATGTACAGCCCGCTGATGCGGCTGAACTGGTAGTAGATGTCGAGCAGCTCGCCTTCCTGGTCGAAGATCTGGATGCGGTGGTTGCCCCGGTCCGCCACGAACAGGCGGCCCTGGGAGTCGAACTCCATGCCGTGCGGTGTGCGGAACTGGCCGGGCCGGAAGCCGATCTCGCCCCACTGCTTGATGAAGTTGCCGTCGCGGTCGTACTTGAGGATGCGGCCGGTCCGACCCGCCGGCGGGTCCGGGTTCTGGCCGCTGTGGCCGTCCGAGACGAAGATGTCGCCGGTCGGTCCCCACGTGATGACGTCGCACGGCTCGTTGAGGTGGCGGCCCTCCGGGTCGCTGCCGGGGTCGCCGGCGACGCCGAGGGTCATGAGGACCTCGCCCTCGGGGCTGAACTTGAAGACTTGGTGCCCGATCTCGCCGTTGCCCTGCGAGTCGGTGACCCAGACGTTGCCGTCGTCGTCGACGTGCAGGCCGTGCGGCAGCACGAAGAGCCCCGCGCCGAAGGCGGCGAGCCGCTCGCCGGTGTTCCGGTCGTACTTCAGGATCGGATCGACGGTCGGGTTGGCCGCGCATCCCCCGGCGAGCCCGATGCCGCCGCAACGGTCGTAGACCCAGACGTGGCCGTCGGTCGGGTCGATGTCGATGCCCGCGGTCGAGCCCCACGTCCGGCCGTCGGGCAGCTCGGCCCAGTTCAGGGCGACCTCGGGGTTGGGGTTCGGCAACGCCCGCTGGACGAGGTCCGCCGTGCCCTCCTGGGCCGCGGCCGGGCCGGCGACGGCGAGCATCGCGGCAAGGGCGAAGCTCCGCTTCAGAACACTCCATCGATAGTCGGTCATGCTGCGTTTCTCCTCGGTTTCGGATGACTTCAGGGGACCATATCCTAGCACTTCGCGGTCCGGGGTCTCGCCGCATGACGCTGCATGCGACCGGCGGATACGTGCTGCCCGACCGGGTCGCTCCGCGGAGCCTCGCGTTCCGCGGTACGCGAGGCCCAAGGGCTTCTCGTCACGGCCCGCCCGTCAGGCCGGCGCCCCGCAGGTCTCGCGGCGACGCGCGATTCTCCCGCGGGCGGCGAGCCGAACGGGTGATCTGTTTCCACCTGCGGCGCTCGGGTTGCCAACGGCGTTAGGATCGGCGGATGCTGCAGACGAAGATTCTCGCCGCCGCCCTGGGACTGATCCCGGCCGCGGTCCTCGGTCAGACTGCGCCGCCGCGCACCCCCTGGGGAGCCCCGGACCTGCGGGGCGTCTGGAGCCACGGGACCGCCACGCCGCTCGAGCGCCCCGAGCGCTACGGGGAGCGGGACCGCCTGACCGAGGAGGAGGTCGCCGAGGTCGACGCCGCGCAGCGGTCGGCGGAGGGGGTCGGGGCGCGCCGCGTGGTGTGGTGGGAGCGCAGCCTGTCGGACGGCCGCACTTCGATGATCGTCGATCCCCCCGACGGCCGCATCCCCTATTCGGCGGCGGGCCGGGCGCGCCGCGAGGCCCGTCCCGGGCAGACGACGGCAGGGCCGGAGGGCCGCAGCCCGCAGGAGCGCTGCATCTCGTACGGCATCCCCCGCCTGGGCGGCCCCTACAGCCAGAACGTCCACATCGCGCAGACCCCCGACCACGTGCTTCTCCTGCACGAGATGGTCCACGAGTTCCGGGTCATTCCTCTCGACGGAAGGCCGCACGTGCCGGGGCACGTCCGCCAGTGGCTCGGCGACTCGCGCGGCCGCTGGGAAGGCGACACGCTCGTCGTCGAGACCATCCACTTCCGTGACGCGCAGTGGTTCCAGGGGCTTTCGCAGGGGGGGATGCGCCTCGTCGAACGTTTCACGCGCCTCGACGCCGACACGGTGCGCTACGCGGTGACGTTCGAGGACCCGGACCTGTGGACGCAGCCCTGGACGGCGGAGATTCTGATGCCGCCCACCGAAGGGGCGATGTTCGAGTTCGCCTGCCACGAGGGGAACACGGGCATGACGGCGACGCTCGAGATCGCCCGGGGGGAGGAGGCCGCGGCGAGCGGTTCGCGGTAGTCAGAGGGTCGCGTTGCGGTCCGTTCGCGCTCGGGGTCACGCCCCGCGTGACCTGAACGCGTGAAACCGCCGGGCGCCGTCGCCGCGGCGGCGGACGCGGCAGGCCGATGGCGGCGGCAAGGGACCCCGCAAGGCGTCCGCACCGTTCCCCCGTCCCGGCCGCGTGGCCGGCGCCGACTCCCGGCTCGCGGGTGGCGCGCGCCGGCCCGACCGCGGGGGCGCGCGAAGGGCCGCCCGGCGGGTGACGATTTCAGCGGCGGCGCAGCCTGGATGCGGCCGCAGCGGCAGGGCCCCTGCAGGGCGTCCGCACCGTTCCCCCGTCCCGGCCGCGTGGCCGGCGCCGACTCCCGGCTCGCGGGTGGCGCGCGCGCCGGCCCGAACCGCCGGGGTGCGCGAAGGGCCGACCGGCGGGCGGCGATTCAGCGGCGGCGCAGCCTGGATGCGGCCGCAGCGGCAGGGCCCCTGCAGGGCGTCCGCACCGTTCCCCCGTCCCGGCCGCGTGGCCGGCGCCGACTCCCGGCTCGCGGGTGGCGCGCGCCGGCCCGACCGCGGGGGCGCGCGAAGGGCCGCCCGGCGCGTGGCGATTTCAGCGGCGGCGCAGCTCGATGCCGCCGTTGATGGTCGCCACGTCGATGTCAGGTCCCCCCGCGCCGATCCGGCCCGACGCCGAGCGCGAGCCCCAGCGGCCCTGTACGGTGACGGGGAAGTCGCTGTCGATGCCGCCGTTGACGGTCTTGAGGCTCAGGTCGGCGTCGACCCCGTCGGGCAGGGTCAGGCGGATCCTGCCGTTGACGGTGCGGAAGGACAGGTTTTCCCCGGGTGCGGTGCCCAGGGCGGCGTCGATGCTGCCGTTGACCGTCGTCGCCGACACCAGCCCGGTGCTCTCCGCCGTGACGTCGCCGTTCACGGCCGCGGCGGCGACGTCGCCCGAAAGCCCCGACACCCGCACGTCGCCGTTGGTGTTCTTCGCGTCGAGGTGCACGCGGTCCGGGACGGATACCCTGAACGCGACCCGCACGTCGTTGTTCCGGTTGCTCATGCGGTAGGACCCGCCCCGCGCGCAGCGGTTCTCCCGGAACCACCCCGACGGATAGACGGCGCACACGAGGATGCCTTCGCGGTCCTCGATCACCTCGATGGTCACGTCGTCGGGGTCGCTGCGGCGCGCCGTCTTCGTCGCCTCCACCACGACCTCGCCGCTCCCGCGCGTTGCCGTGATCGAGCCGTTCACGCCGCGGATGGTGACGGTCTGGCCCGCCGCCACGTTGCCCTGCCACCGGAAGTCCGGCGCGCCGGAGGCCTGTCCAGCCGCCTCCGCCGCCCCCGCGGTCGCCAGCGTCAACACCAGCGCACCCGCCGGCAACCACCGAGACATCCTGCCGCCCGTCGTCGTCTCTCGAACCATGCTGCACGCTCCCCGCTCTGACTCGGCCTTCGCCCGGCCCGGCAGACGGTCGCAGGGTTGCGGGATGGCGGCGCGCGGCCAGCCGGTCGGTCGCGGCGTGTCCCGTTCCCCGAACCGAGTCGGGAAGGCTATGCCTTCCCGGCCGGGACGCTTTCCTTTAGACACTGGGACGGACGGCCCGCGCCGGGAGTTCCACCGCCGTCCGGCACCGCGTCGCCGCCCGGCCGACCGTGGCGGAACGGTGCACGTCAAGTAAGGTGAGGCGCCGCCGCTGGAACCGGCCCCGAGGGATCCCAGGCGCCAAGGCCCCAAGAAAAACCCGTTCGGGAGGCCTCGATGCCGAGAACGACACGGAATCGCCAACTTGGCGTCCGGGTTGGGTGAGAACGGGGCGCCCGGCGACGGGTGCGGGTGGCCCGACCGGGAGTTTCGTCTCCGGCGCGAAGCTGGAGGACAATGATGAGAACGGCGCGGGTGGCCCGGCCGCGCGTGCCGGGGACGGCGCCGGCGGAAGCCCGCGCGGTGGACCACGCGTTGTAAAGGCGACGGGGCTACCGCTCCCAGGCCCGGGAGGTATCCATGACCATGATCTCGCGCACCGGCCGACCCGCGGCGCGGGCGGCCCGCTCATTCCGGCCGGCGCTCTCGGCGTCGGGGTTTCTCGATCGGTCGTCCCGGCCGCGTGCGATGGCGTGGACCCTGGCCGCGGCAACGGCGGCGGCGCTCTCCGTCGGCGCTCCGGTCCTGGGGCAGGTCGCCGGCGGCAGGCCGGCCCTCGACCACGAGGACACTTACCGTTGGAACACCCTCCGGAGCCCCCGCATGTCGGCCGACGGCAACTGGGCGGCGTGGGTGGTCGAGCCCTGGAACGGCGATCCCGAGCTGGTGGTGTCCCGCACCGACGGGTCCGCGTCGAAGCGGGTGCGGGGCCGCGGCCCCGTCTTCACCCGCGACTCGCGGCACGTGGCGTACCGGATCCCCCCGCCGCAATCGGAGGTCGACGCGCTCCGGCGGGAGGGGAAATCGGGCGGCGAGCTGCCGGGCGATTCCCTGGGCGTGGTCTCGCTCGCCGCTCTCGAGGCGTCGCCGGACGGCGCGGCGGCGGCCTTCACCGCGGGCCCCATCGAGTCGTTCCAGGTGCCCGAGGACGGGGAAACGTGGATCGCCTATCACCTGTCCGAGGATCCCGCGGCGGCCGAAGACGGGGCCGCCGGCTCCGAAACGGAAGGCCGGGGCGCGGAACCCGGCGGTCGGGGAGCGGGGGAAGAGGAGGCGGCGGAGAAGCGGTCTCCCGAGGTTGAGAAGCGCCACGAGAAGGAAGCGGGAACGCCGCTGGTGCTGCGTCACCTGGACACGGGGGAGGAGTTTTCGTTCCCCCACGCGGTGTCCTACCGGGTGGGGGACCAGGGGACCTCCCTCGCCTACGCCGCCTCGACCGACGACGAGGGCGGCGACGGGGTGTACTGGGTCGATGCGGCGACGGGGGCGGCGACGGCGGTCATGGAGGGCGAGGGCCACTACCGGCAGATCGCCTTCGACGAGTTGGAGGGCAGCCTCGCCTTCGTGAGCGACGCGGCGGAATGGGAGCGGGACCAGCCCGCCTTCTCCCTCTACCGCTCCGATGCGGGTGCCGCGGCGGTCCTGGTGGCGTCGGCGGCGACGGCCGGGGTGCCGGCGGGCTGGTGGGTCAGCGAGCACGGGGACGTGTCGTTCTCGGACTCCGGCGGACGGCTGTTCTTCGGGACCGCGCCCCGGCCCGAGCCCGAGCCGGACGAGGCCCCGCTGGAGCGCGACGAGGTGCGGCTGGACGTCTGGAACTGGAAGGACCCCTACCTGCAGCCGATGCAGCTCGTGCAACTGGACGACGAGCGCGAGCGCTCGTATCTTGCCGTCGCCGTGCGCGGGCGCGACGGCGTGGTGCAGCTCGGCGCGCCGGACCTGCCCGACGTGGCGCGGACGCGGGACGGCGGGTCGGACTTCCTGCTGGGGAGCACGGACGTGCCGTACCGGCAGGAGCTGTCGTGGGACGGCCGCTACCGCGACGCCTACGCGGTGGACGCCGCGACCGGCGGGCGGCGGCAGATCGCCGGGCGCGTGCGCGGGGGCCGCGGGGTGAGCCTGTCGCCGGGCGGCGCCTACGCGTACTGGTGGGACGACGGCGACCGGGACTGGAAGGCCGCCCCGGTGGACGGCTCGGGCGGCGCGGTCAGCCTGACCGCGGGCATCCCCCGGGCGTTCCACGACGAGCTGAACGACCGCCCCCAGGGGCCGTCGCCCTACGGGGGGGCGCAGTGGATCGAGGGCGATGCGGCCCTGATCGTCCACGACCGCTACGACGCCTGGCGGGTGGACCCGGCCGCCGAGGCGCCCCCGGTGCGGTTGACGTCGGGGCGTGCCGGCCGCGTTCGGCACCGGCTCGTCCGCACCGACGACGAGCCCGCCCTCGCGGAGGGCGGCCTCCTGTTCTCGACCTTTGACGAGCGGACGCGGGCCGGCGGCTATGCCCGGGGCGCCAGCGCCGGCGCGGGCGGCGTGACGGGGTTGGTGTCGGGGCCGTTCCGCTTCCAGGCCCAGGCCGAGGACGCCGAACAGTTTCTCTGGACCCGGGAGAGCTTCGGCACGTTCCCCGACCTGTGGACAGGCGGCGCGGACTTCAAGGCCGGGCGGAAGCTCAGCGACGCCAATCCGCAGCAGGCCGAGTACGCCTGGGGGACGGCGGAGCTGGTCGACTGGACCTCGAACGACGGCGCGCGGCTCGAGGGCCTCCTGATCACGCCGGAGGGGTTCGACCCGTCCCGGCAGTACCCGCTGATGGTCTACTTCTACGAGCGCATGTCGGACGGGCTGCACGACTACCGGGCGCCGACGCCGGGGGGCTCGTCGATCGCGTTCTCGTTCTACGCCAGCCGGGGCTACATCGTGTTCGTCCCGGACATCCCCTACGAGGTCGGCTATCCGGGCGAGAGCGCCTTGGACGCGGTGGTGCCGGGGGTGCTGGAGCTCGTCGGCCGGGGGTTCGTCGACCCCGCGCGCATCGGGGTGCAGGGCCATTCCTGGGGCGGCTACCAGATCGCGTACATGGTGACGAAGACGAACCTGTTCGCGGCGGCCGAGGCGGGCGCCCCGGTCTCGAACATGACCAGCGCCTACGGCGGCATCCGCTGGCAGACCGGCATGAGCCGCATGTTCCAGTACGAGCGCACCCAGAGCCGCATCGGCGGCGCCCTGTGGGACGAGCGGGACCGCTACATCCACAACTCGCCGCTCTTCTTCGCCGACAAGGTGCGGACGCCGCTGCTGATGATGCACAACGACGAGGACGGGGCGGTGCCCTGGTACCAGGGCATCGAGCTGTTCGTGGCCCTGCGGCGCTTGCAGAAGCCGGTGTTCCTGCTCAACTACAACGGCGAGGCGCACGGCCTGCGGCGGAGGGCGAACCAGGAGGACTGGGCGGTCCGCATGCAGCAGTTCTTCGACCACCACCTGCTCGACGCCCCCGCCCCGCGGTGGATGGCCGAGGGGGTGCCGGCCGTGGACAAGGGCCGGGACCTGGGCCTGGAGCCGGCGGCGCCGCGGCGGGAGTCCGCGCCGTAGCGGGGCGCCGACTCCTGCACGGTCGGTTCGTCCGAGAGCCGACGCGACATGGCTGTAGGGCCGTTTTCGGTCTCAGGGTCGGTAGCCGGGCCTTGTCCACCCTGCATGCCGAAGCCAGGGGATCGTGACCGGAGACAGGTCTGGAACCGAAGAGCAGTCCCCGCTCGTTGCTCCATTGCGCCGATCGTCTCCAACGGCGGGGCCGCCGATCAGGGCGGCGAGCTGGGCGGCGCCCCCGCTCGTTGCTCCATTGCGCCGGTCGTCTCCAACGGTCGGTCTTCGCCGGACGTCCCGCGTCAGTGACGGAAGTCAAGTCCGTTCGTGTACGATTGGCAATCCAACGGGTTCTCCGCAAGGGATCGTGCGCCACCGGTCGGCTTTGCGTCATCGGGGAGGACACTGCGCATGAGTACACGGCACTCGGCGAGATCCTCGACCCGCGGGAAGACGAACGGGGGCTCGATCCCGGCGTGTCCCGCTGGCGATTTCTTGGTGGCATCGGATGGAGCCTTCCTGCGAAGAAAAATAGGCCGGCACCGGCTGCGAAACCGCCGAGGAGTTCGAATCGCTGAACTCCGCTGCGGCGCTACCGGTCAGTGGCAGAAGTTGTGCTGCTTCCGCGGTCGGGGCCGTAATCGGCCCCCAAGAACGTGTCGTACAGCGGCCGGAATCGCCGAAGTCTGGCCGAGCCGAGCCGTTCCTGCGCCACCGCCGCCAGTTCTGGCGCGCCGCGGAGTCTGGCCACGGGCTGCTACGCCTCGATGGAGGCGTTCGCCAGTGCCTTCGAACCGTTTCTCATCCGGGCGAGTCAGTTCGCGCGGGACGAGATCATCACGGCCGGTGGCCGCAGGGTGACGCGCAGGCTTCGCCGCAAGGAGCCCATAAAGGACAACGACCTGCCGGAGATTACGAAGCGTTGCCATGCCTCCGGCGGGACCGTCCGGAGCCAGGAGCATGACCGATTCACTCGACGACTGCGCGACTCCATTCACGGATGATAGTTCCGGCTCGCTGCGTCGCGCCGAGCACTGGGGGAAGCACATCGTCCGAGCCGGTTCTCCTACTCGGTGCGTCGTCGACGAGCCCGATCCCGACAAACATCGCGAGCAGATCGAGCCTTGGTTGTCGGCGTTGTTTCAAGCCGAACACCTGAACCTCCTGGTTGGTAGCGGCCTGACGACGGCAGTCGCCAAAGCTGCGGGCGCCTCCGAAGTCGACATGAGCCCTGTCGAGTTTCAGCACATCTACGCGGTTGAGGTGAAGCGGGCTGCGCGTGAAGGCGCGCAACGCCTTGGCCGCAAAGAACCCAACATCGAAGATCAAGTGCGCACCGTCAACGAGCTGATCGGCGGGCTGCGCATTCTGGCCAGTGCCGCGGAGGGCGACGATGGCGACGACGATAAGCCGGAGCCGAGCGCGACGACGGCGCTGCAGGCATGGGAATCCGCACTCGACGCCACACTGGCTGGGTTGATGAAGGGCCTCCTCGCCACGGAGCGTGGAATCGCCACGGCTCTGTCCGGTGGGCAGGCTCTGTCCGACTCACAGGACGATGCGTCTGCCCGCGTCCGCCGTTTGCTCGGGGGCTTTCTCCTTCCGTTCGCCAGCCGGACGGGCACGCGTGAGCGGACGCACATTTTCACGACGAACTACGACAGGCTGATCGAGCGCGGCTGCGACCTGCTTGGATTGCGGCTGGTCGACCGCTTCGTGGGCGCACTGGCGCCCGTCTTTCATTCCTCGCGGCTGGGTATCGACCTTCACTACAACCCGCCCGGAATTCGGGGCGAACCTCGGTATCTCGAAGGCGTCGTGCGGTTCACCAAACTCCACGGGTCCGTGGACTGGCGAAACGTCCGGCAGTCCGGTGGTCCGAGCATCCAGCGTTGTGGTCTCCCGTTCGGTGCCGCCGACAACCATCCGGACGTGCGGGATGAGATCGGTGGGCAACTACTGGTTTATCCGAATGCCGCCAAGGACGTCGAGACCCTGGAGTTCCCCTTCGCCGAACTGTTCCGTGACTTTGCCGCCGCCGTCTGCCGACCGAACGCCGTGGTAGTGACTTACGGATATGGCTTCGGAGACGACCACGTGAACCGCATACTTCGGGACATGTTGAGCATTCCATCGACCCACCTCGTCGTCATCTCCTACGACGAGGCGGGCGGGCGTCTGAAGGCCTTCCACGACTTGGCCGGCCACGAGGCGCAGATCACGCTCCTCGTCGGTCCTCACTTCGGTGACTTGGCGACTCTGGTGGAGCACTACCTGCCCAAGCCCGCCATCGACCGGACCACATGGCGAATGGTCGACCTGCTGAATCGGCGGGCGCGTCCCAGGAGCGATGACGACGGGCGAAGAACGTACGAAGAGCTCGAGGGCGGCGAACCGGCATGACAGGGCTTGTCCAGGCCGTTGCGGATCGGATAATCGGCGCTGTAGAGGAGGTGTCCGCCGATCGGATCCTGGTGCGCCTGGATCCGGACGCTCCCCAAGCCACGGCCCTGAACACCGGCGCGCCCGCTGGCTTCCCTCGCATCAACGGCTACGTGGTGATTCCCAACGAGGGGGGATCCACCGTGTGTATCATCTCTTCGGTGCGTATCGAGCGTCTGCCGTTCCCCAAGCGCAAGGGGATGCAGCAGGACTTCGGTCTCGTGGACTTGCCGTTCCCCTCCCGGGTGATGAGCCTCACCCCCATCGGGACGCTCAGGGCCCGCCCTGTCGGCGACGAGCTCTCGTTTCGCGTGCAGCGCGGGGTCGACGTTTTTCCATCTGTCGGCGACCCCGTGCTCCTTCCCGGCGTCGACCAGCTCCGGGCGATTGTCGAGGGCGAAGACAATGCTGCCAAGCGCATTCCGGTGGGCCATTGCCCGACTGCCGGACGTGCGCCGGTTCACGTTGATCCCGACAAGCTCTTCGGGCGCCACTTGGCGGTGCTCGGAAACACCGGGGCAGGCAAATCCTGTTCCGTCGCAGGGTTGGTACGGTGGTCCCTGGACGCGGCGAGGACGGCACGAACTGCGGCAAAGCGTAGCGGCAAGCCCAACGCACGCTTCATCGTGCTGGACCCGAATGGCGAGTATGCCCGCGCATTCGGCGACTTCGACGTGCGCTTGTTCCGCGTCGACGCGGGAACTGGGGCGGAAGCGCTCCGTGTCCCCGCTTGGCTGTGGAACGGCGCCGAATGGGCGGCGTTTACCGGTGCAGCACCGGGTGCGCAGCGTCCGGTACTGTTCGAAGCGCTCCGGCGGCTGCGCTCCGGACTTGGGGCACCCGACCAAGTTGACACGGATATCAGGGGGCGGATCAGCCGGTATCGAAGCCGGCTCAAGGTACTCGTCCAAGGCGGTGAACACCAGCAAGCCGGACGAAGGGAAGGGGTTGCGCAAGTCCTCCTGAATATCCACAGGGATTTCAAGGACCTCGCCGGGCGATCGAAATGCACGGACAGGGCGGCCTTGGTGGACATGCTTGATGCGGTAGCTTCCAAAGTGCAAGATGTCGAAAGCCGCGCACGTGGCAATCCGAAGACGAACGGATATTGGCATAACGATTTTTCGGAAGAAGCACTCGGCACGATAGCGAAGGCACTTCAGGAAGCCGCGGCTGCGGTCGGGCTAGGCGAAGACCTGTCGGTAGCGGACGAAGGCACTCCAATCCCGTTCTTGGTCCGTGATCTCCCCGATTACGTTGATGCGCTCGCCGCTGACCACGCCGGTCGGGACATTGCCCAGTTCGTAGACACACTGAACCTCCGCATCCGGAGCCTCTTGTCCGGAGGCCGGCTGGCGTCCGTCATCCAATCGGACGACTCCATTTCGATCACCCTCGAAGAGTGGCTCACCAACTATGTCGGAGCCGATCAGGCGGAGAATGGGCCGCTTGCGGTCATTGACTTGTCGCTGGTTCCTTCGGAGGTCATTCACATCGTCGTCAGCGTGCTCGCCCGCATGGTCTTCGAAGCGCTGCAACGCTATCGGCGCAAGAAGGGGGAGGAGCTGCCCACGACCCTGATACTGGAAGAAGCTCATACGTTCGTTCACCGCGATCTCGGGGGCGAGTCGGCACCGCCTTCGGGCCGCGAGTGCGCAAGGGTGTTCGAGCGCATCGCCCGCGAGGGGCGGAAGTTCGGATTGGGACTGGTGTTGGCGTCCCAGCGACCGTCCGAGGTGTCGCCGACCGTGCTTTCCCAGTGCAATACCTTCCTCTTGCACCGTCTCGTCAACGATCGCGACCAGGAACTCGTCAAGCGTCTCGTGCCCGACGGTCTCGGACCGCTCCTGCGGGAGCTTCCGAGCTTGCCCACCCGGCGAGCGATACTGCTCGGCTGGGCGGCCCCAGCCCCGACACTCGTCGAGATCCGCGAGATTCCGGACGAATATCGACCCCACTCACCGGACCCGGCGTTTTGGGATGTTTGGACCGGTGAGCAGGAGCGAGCGATCGACTGGCCAACCATCGTTCAAATGTGGCAAGGAGTCGGTGCCGCGGACGCCTCGGAGTAGCTGATGGCGGTGAGCTATATGGACGACCAGATCGACGCGCTGGTCTGGGAGCGGAAGCCGCTGGCGGCGGACTGGCGGGAACGCACGCGCATGAAGCCGAAGCGCGGACATGACGAGCAGTACCTCGATCTCAGCGGCGAGACGGGAAGCAAGTTCAGGCTGATTTTCCGGCAGAGTAGGCTCAACGGTTTGGATTTTTCCGTCATCCTGGCTGTGCTCGTGCCGCAGTCGACGCAGGTGTTTCGGCTGCGCCGCTACAACGGCAGGAGTCACGAGCACACCAACCAGATCGAGAACGAGACGTTCTACGACTTTCACATTCATCTCGCGACTGAGCGCTACCAGGAACTGGGGGCGCGCGAAGACGCGTACGCCCGGCCGACCGATCGTTACGGGACCTTTCGCGGCGCGCTGGACTGTTTGTTCGCGGACGCGAACATCAGCGTGCCGCCGAAAGCGCAGGGCGAGCTCTTCGACCTCCGGGGGGGCTGAGATGACTGTCGAATCCGTCGGACAGGAATTTCGCGACAAGGTTTCGGCGCAGATCCGGCTTGCGGCCGAAGGACTGGACCGTTTTCGCGTTTTTACCCCCTTCCTGTTCGACGATGGCGACCACTTGGCTGTCGTCCTCCGAAGGGAGAATACGGGGTGGGTGCTCTCGGACGAGGCCCATACGTACATGCACCTGACGTACGACATCGACGAAAAGGACCTGCACAAGGGGACCCGCCAGAAGATCATCTCGAACACCCTGTCCATGTTCCGGATCGAAGATCGTGAGGGGGAGCTGGTACTTGACGTGCGGGATTCGCGCTTCGGGGATGCGCTGTATTCGTTCGTTCAGGGGCTGCTCCGGATTGCCAACGTGTCCTACCTGTCGCAGGAACGGGTGAAGTCGACGTTCCTGGAGGATTTCCGGACCCTGTTGAGCGAGACGCTGCCTGAAGAGCGCATGAGCTTCGCGTGGAACGACCCTGCGCACGACCCCTATGGCATGCACGTGGTCGACTGCCGGGTGAACGGCATGCCGCGGCCGCTGTTCGTGCACGCACTCGGCAGCGACGATCGGACGAGAGACGCGACGATCGCCCTGCTCCAGTTCGAGAAGTGGGGCATCGATTTCCGTTCGCTGGCTATTTTCGAAGATCAGGAGTCGATCAGCCGCAAGGTGCTGGCCCGCTTCAGCGACGTGTGCGAGAAGCAGTTCTCCAGCTTGACCGCGAACCGCGGGCGCATCACGCGCTTCCTGAACGAGGCCGTCTCGAGGCGCGAAGGACGATGAGCGCCGTGAAGGAACCGGGCGTCAGATCCGGAACCCCAGCGTCGCCGCCACCGACCGCTGCCGTTCGTCGAGCGTGACGAACCACAGGTCGCCCGGTGCCGGCGCGACGTAGAGCGCCGAGGCGACGTGCCACAGATCGGCGCCGCGCAGGTATCCCGCGGTCAGGGCGGCGGCAAGCTCGGGGGCGAGAGATCGATCCGGCAACACCCACGTCAGGTCGGCGACGAGACTCTCCGAGAAGCCGCAGGCCTCGCGCGCGCAGGCCGCGCGCAGCTCGGCTTCGAGCAGATTGGAGGAAAGCAGGCGCGAGAACGCCTCCAGCCGCTTCCTCATCCCCGCGCCGTCGGGTTCCTCGAAGGCAAGCGCCACGAGAGCCGACGTGTCGACGTAGGCGACGCTCATTCGTTCCGCTCGTCGAGAAACCGCTTCAGGGCCCCGGGCCGCCGCCCCACCGCCGCCAACGGCGCCTTCGCCGGGCCGGAAGAGGCGATGATCCCCTGGCGTTCGAGTTCGTCGAGGCGCGCCTCAAGGGTCTGCGGCCCGCGCCGAATCGCCCGGATCTCCGCCACCGGCTCGCCGCGGTAGGACACCGTGACCGTCTTTCCCCCGCGGACCTGACGGATGACCTCCGAGAACCGGGCCTTGGCTTCGTACGTCGAGTACACGAGGCTCATGGCAGAAATATAACCGGTCAGACTAGTATAATCAACCGCAGGCACGCCTGAGGCAGGGGCATCCCACGCTGACTGCGCGTGACGGCCCGCCCTCGATTCGAGGGGTCGCCACCGTCTTGCCGACCGGTCGGCGCCGCGTGAGACCCACGATTCCGCACGTCCGGAACCCCGGGACCCGCCACGATTCCGCCTGCGCACGGCGGTGGCGGAGCGTGGGATGGTCCTGCGCGTGAGGCGTCGTGGACCGGCGCGGTCCAGCGCCGTCAGCGGGCCGCCCGCCGCCGGTGAACGATCGCCGGTCCACGGCGGCCACGGCGGCCGGACATGGCGTAGTATTGCGGGGTTGCGTCTGCGCCCCCGCCGCAGCGGGGGGAGAAACGGAGTTCATTCTTGCGAATCATCTGCGCATTGCTGCTCGTGGGTCTGCTCGGTCTCGCCCCGGTGGAGGCCGGCGCCCAGGTGACCCTCACCGACTGGATGGGACGGTCGGCCACCTTCGAGAAGGGCGAGGTCGACTCGGACGGCGTCAACATCGCGTATCACGCGGCCGGCGAGGGTCCCCTCGTGGTGTTCGTGCACAGCATCACCGGGCCGTGGTTCGATTTCCGCCACCAACTGGTGGCGCTCTCCGAGGGGCGCCGGGTGGTGTCGATGTCGACCCGCGGCACCGACGAGAGCGGCAAGCCGGAGGGGGTCGAGCACTACGCGTCGGCCCGCATCGCCGACGACATTGAGGCGATCATCGACCACTTCGGCGAGGAGCGGGCCACCGTGGTCGGGCAGGACAGCGGCGGTCTCCACGCCTGGCACTTCGCGATGACCCGCCCGGAGCGGACCGAGCGCCTGATCTCGCTGGGGTCGATTCATCCCGCGGGGCTCATTCGGGAGCTGATCGACAACCCGGACCAGCAGCGCGCGAGCACGTTCCAGCGCAACATGCAGGAGAACCCGGAGGCGGGCGCGCAGTTCGGGGCGAGGCTGCGGAGCGGCCGGGCGCGGCCCGGCGACACGCCGGAGCTGGCCCGGCTGCGGCGGGCGGCGTACGACCGCCTGTACGTCGAGTCGATCGTCAACTTCTACAAGGCCAACTGGCCGTACTCGCCGGTGACGGCGGAGACCGAAGGGTTCGGGTTCGCGATGGACGCGTTTCCGCCGGTGCAGGCGCCGACCCTGTTCATCTACGGCAAGAACAGCGGGCCGTTCCTGAACGAGACCCTGAACGGCATCTGGAGCCGGGTCGAGGGCCCGCTGACGATCCACGTCCTGCCGGGGGTGGGGCACGGACCCCACAACGAGGCGCCGGAGTTCGTCACCCCGCGCATCGTGGAGTGGCTGGACACGGGGCGGTAGCGCGCATCGGAGGGACGCGGATCGCCGACACGCCGGTCGGACGGACCGGGATCCGCGGCGGCGGCCCGAGCGAGCCGGCAATGCTGTTCGCGGCGGCGACGATGCCCGACTCCGATCCCCACAGGTCGTGGTCGACGACCCGTGGGGATTAGGCGCTTCGGGTGACGGTTGACCACCGGTCGCAGAACGCGTGAAACGGCTGGCGACCGGTGGTATTCTGACCGGAACGGGATTCGGGACGAACGCGCGCGTCCGGCCGCGTTCGCATTCGGGATTATGAGGAGGGTGCCGTGAGACTGAAAGCGCTGTTTCTCGTCGTGGCGGTGTTCGCGGCGGCGTCGTTCGCGGCGGGGCAGGAGTGGGCGCCGCCCCGGACGGCCGACGGCCACCCCGACCTGCAGGGGGTCTGGGCCAACAACAACGTGACGCCGCTCGAGCGGCCCGAGGTGCTCGGCGGGCGCGAGACCCTGACCGACGAGGAGGTGGCGGCGCTGCAGGCGCGCGCCGGCGAACTGTTCAACGCCGACGCGGACGACGCCGCCTTCGGCGACAGCGTCTTCGCGGCGGCGCTGGCCGAGGCCGAGTCGTTCTCGTCGCGCGACCGGGCGACCGGCAACTACAATCACTTCTGGATGGTCGAGCGCGACTGGGACAACCGGACCTCGCTGATCGTCGATCCGCCCGACGGGCGGCTGCCGGCCCGCACCGAGGCGGCGCAGGCGCGGGCGGCGTCGCGGGCGGCGGCGCGGCAGCGCCACGCTTGGGGGCCGGAAGACCGCAGCCTCGGCGAGCGGTGCATCACGTGGGGCGCGCCGCGGCTGGGGGCCGGCTACAACAGCTATCTGCAGGTCTTCCAGAGCGCGGGCCACGTCGTGCTCTACCAGGAGATGGGCGGGCCGCGGGTCATTCCGCTGACCGACGCCCCGCACGTGGACGACAGCGTCCGGCTGTGGCACGGGGACTCGCGGGGGCACTGGGAAGGCGACACGCTGGTGGTCGAGACCAGGAACTACTCGCCGCAGGCGTCGTTGATGGGCTCGGCCGGCGCCGGCCTGCACGTGCTGGAGCGGTTCACCCGCGCCAGCGGCGACGTGCTGCAGTACGAGGTCACGGTGACCGATCCGGACACCTGGGCGGCGCCGTGGACGGCGATGATTCCATTGCGCCATTCGACCGACCCGGTTTTCGAGTACGCCTGCCACGAGGGCAACATCGGCATGGAAGGCATCATGGCCGGCGCCCGGGCTCTGGAGAAGGCCGAAGCCGCGGGCGGCGGCCAGTAACACGGCCGCGGCGGCGTGACTGCAGTACGAGGTCACGGTGACCGATCCGGATACCTGGGCGGCGCCGTGGACGGCGATGATTCCGTTGCGCCATTGAGGGCAACATCGGCATGGAAGGCATCATGGCCGGTGCCCGGGCTCTGGAGAAGGCCGAAGCCGCGGGCGGCCGGTAACACGGCTTGCGAGGATACGAGACCATGAGACGTCTGATCACGTTCATCACCGCGACGGCCGCGGCGGCCGCGCTCGCCGCGGCGGCGACGGTCGCCGCGACCGCCAACACGGCGCCGGAGGGCGCGGTGCAGTCCGCTTCGGCCCCGGCGAGCTGCGACAGCTTGGCGTCGCTCGTCCTGCCGAACACCACCATCACCGGCGCGGGCCTCGTAGAGGCCGGCGCGTTCACGCCCCCCGGGCCTCAGAACGACCGGGCGCGGGCGGCGGCCGCGCGCACCTACGGGGGGCTGCCGGCGTTCTGCCGCGTCGAGGCGACGCTGGCGCCGTCGGACGATTCCGACATCAAGGTCGAGGTGTGGCTGCCCGCGGCCGACTGGAACGGCAAGTACCAGGCCGTCGGCAACGGCGCGTTCACGGGGTCGATCCGGCACAACTCGATGGCCGCCGCCCTCGCCCGCGGCTACGCCAGCAGCTCGACCGACACCGGGCACGAGGGCAACACCGCGAGCTTCGGGCTCGGACATCCCGAGAAGGTCATCGACTTCGGCTGGCGCTCGATCGAGGAGATGTCGGTGACGGCCAAGGCCGCCATCGAGGCCTACTACGGCGAGGCTCCGGAGTACTCGTACTGGAACGGGTGCTCGGCCGGCGGGCGCCAGGCCATGAAGGCCGCGCAGCGCTTGCCCGAGCACTTCGACGGCATTATCGCGGGGGCGCCGGGCAACGACTGGACGGGCCGGGCCGGCGGGGCGCTGCGCGTCGCCAAGCCGCTCGAGGCCAACGAGGCGGCCCGCCTCACGGCCGACCTGCGCGAGCTGGTGCACGGGGCGGTTCTCGAGGCGTGCGACGCCGGCGACGGCGTGACCGACGGGGTCGTGGGCGATCCCGAGCGGTGCGGCTTCGACCCGGCGGTGCTGCAGTGCGCGGACGGCCAGAGCGGGTCGTGCCTCTCGGCGGCCCAGGTGAACACCGTGCGCATGCTCTACTCGTCGCCCGAGAACCCCCGGTCGGGGCGTCCCATCACCGGGCTCCTGCCCGGCAGCGAGCTGGGCTGGACGGATCTGGGCTGGACCCGCTCGGCGCGGGCGACCGGGCTCGAGCAGTTCCGGTACCTGACGTTCGCCGACCCCGAGTGGACGATCGATCGGTTCAACTTCGAGACCGACATCGTGGCCGCCGAAGAGGTCGACAACGACACCCTGAACGCGCTCGACCCGAACCTGCGGCCGTTCTTCGACCGCGGGGGCAGGCTGATCTCCTACCACGGCTGGGCCGATCCGCAGATCTCGCCGGCGAACGCGACCCAGTACTACCGGCGGGTCGTGGACGCCGTCGGCGACGCCGACACGGTGCACGACCACTACCGGCTGTTCATGGCTCCGGGCATGGGGCACTGCGGCGGCGGGGCGGGACCAAGCCGGTTCGACATGCTGACCGCCCTCGAGAACTGGGTCGAGCGGGGTGAGGCGCCCGATCACATCGTGGCCTCCCGCGAGCGCGACGGGATGGTGGATCGCACCCGCCCGCTCTGCCCGTATCCGCAGCAGGCGGTCTACACGGGCACCGGGAGCACCGACGACGCCGAGAACTTCGTCTGCCGCGCGCCCTGACGGCGCGGCTCAGATGCGGGTGCGACGTACGCAGGCCGGCCGGGGTCTTCGACGACCTCCGGCCGGCCTGTTTCACGTACCGCGGCCGGTCTTGCGCCGCGCCAAGTTTCTCGCCTGCGAACGGCCGGAAAGTGGCTGGCGCCGCCGACGTTAGCGCGTGTCGAAGCGGATGTTGAACCAGGTGATGCCGTCGGTGTCGCGGATGCCGTGGGGCACCCCGGCCGGGATGAAGATGACGTCGCCGGCCGCGATGACCCGCTCCGACCCGCCGCGGATGGCCGCGCCGCGCTGGCCGGCGACGGGCCCGCCCTGCTCGTCGACGATCTGCCCGCCGGTGACGAGGGTGCCCGAGCCCTCCCGAATCACGTAGACGTCGGTGGTCCGGGGGTGCATCAAGGCGGTCTCGGCGTTGCTGATGCGCCGGATGTTGACGTTGTAGCTGCCCCCCTCGAGCAGTCGCGTGGTCACCTGTCCCTCCGCGTCCATCTCCTGAATGATCGTGTCGATCTCGGCGGTCGGGAAGTCGACGGCGCGGTCGGTCGGTGCCTGCTGCCGTATCTCGATCTGGGCGACGAGAACGACGGCCGCCGTCAGTCCGATCGCCAACCCGCCGGCGAGGCCGAGGCAGAATCTGCGCATGGTGTCCTCCTGGTTTGTTGTCGTCCGCGCGACTTTGTCGGCGTCCGCGCGACCCGCCTGTCGACGGAGGCGCAGGGGCGGGCCGATCCCGGTCGCCCGATGCCCGGCCGACGTGCTGCGCTCCCCCGATTCCTCCGGCTTCGTTGGTAGAATAGTCCTTGGCCCGGCAATCGTCGCCTTCGGTGCCGATTGCCGCCCGACCAACCCGACCACGGAGTCGGCGCCTCCTGCGGGGAGGCGGCGCCGTTTCGACGGCGCAACTCCTGGTCGGCAAGAGCGGCACGGTCGGACGGGCGCGTTGGCATCGCTGTTGCAGCGATACGCGCGTGGACGATGGGGACGCACCGTCGGGCGGAAGGGGCTCCGGGCGGTGAGGAGCGGACGATGGCCGGGGTGCACGTTCCGAAAGCAGCCGCGGCCGAAGGGACCGGCTCGGGGATCGATGATCGCCTGCGGGCGGTAGAGGCGGGTCTGGTCAGACTCGAGACCAGATTCGAAACGGAGATGAAGCACGTCGCGACGAAGACCGACCTCGAACGGCACTTCAACCGTCTGCTGCGGTGGGGGCTCGGCATCATGATCACGGCCACCGGCGCGCTGTCGGCGATCATCTTCGGGATCCTGGGTGCGAACGGTGGTTGACGGGAGACCGGCGGGAGAGGGGCGGACGATGAGCGCCGGCGCGCACGTTCCGACCGCAGCCGCGGGCGCCCTGGTGGCCGGTTCCGGAGTCGACACCCGTTTGCGGGCGGTGGAAGAGCGCTTGGCCCGACTGGAGACGGAGATGAAGCACGTCGCGACGAAGACCGACCTCGAACGGCACTTCAACCGTCTGCTGCGGTGGGGGCTCGGCATCATGATCACGGCCACCGGTGCGTTGTCGGCCATCATTTTCGGTATTCTGGGTGCGAACGGTGGTTGACGGGAGACCGGCGGGAGAGGGGCGGACGATGAGCGCCGGCGCGCGCGTTCCGACCGCAGCCGCGGGCGTCCTGGTGGCCGGCTCCGGAGTCGACACCCGTTTGCGGGCGGTGGACGAGCGCTTGGCCCGATTGGAAACGGCGATGAAGCACTTCGCCACGAACGGCAACTGATGGGCGGGCAAGAGGCGACGAATGCCCGTCTGGGAGAGATAACGATGCGCACGACGAGAAACAGCGTGGTTTTCGGGCTGTCCGCGCTCTTGGTGGCGGCCGGCGTGGTCGGCGCCGCCGCCCAGTCCGAGCGCGGGCCGGTGGTGCTGACGCCGTCCGGCGAGCTCGAAGGGGTGTGGGCCGATGCGGGGGGCGGCGTCTCGGTGTTCCGGGGCGTGCCCTTCGCGCAGCCCCCGGTCGGCGGGCGGCGCTGGCGCCCGCCCGTCGCGGTCGAGGCCTGGGACGGAACGCGGGCGGCCGCCGAGTTCGGTCCGGCGTGCTGGCAGGCCCGCAACGCCGACAACTCGCCCTATGCGCGGGGCGAGCTGCCGCGCAGCGAGGACTGCCTGACGTTGAACCTGTGGACGGCGGCGCGGGTGGGCGAACGCCGGCCGGTCATGGTGTGGTTCCACGGCGGCGGACACAGCTCGGGCACGGGCAGCGCCACGATCTTCGACGGCACGGCGATGGCGAAGAAGGGCGTGGTGATGGTGACCGCCAACTACCGTCTGGGGCCTCTCGGCTTCCTCGCGCATCCCGCTCTGACCGCCGAGTCGGCGGAGCAGGCGTCGGGCAACTACGGCATCCTCGACCACGTCGCGACCCTCGAGTGGGTGCGCGACAACATCGCGGCGTTCGGCGGCGATCCCGGCAACGTCACCATCTTCGGCCAGTCGGCCGGATCCTGGTCGGTCTGCGTGCTGCAGGCGTCGCCCCTGGCGAAGGGGCTGTTCCACAAGGCCATCGGCCACTCGGGCGGGTGCTTCGGCGCCCCGCGCGCCCACCTGGCGACGACCGGCGGGTCGGCGACCGCGGTCTCGGGCCACGACGCGGGTCTGGCCGTCGCGGCCAGACTCGGCGTCGAGGGCGGGGGCGCGGATGCGGCGGCGGCGCTCCGGGCGGTGGAGCCCGAGGCGTTGCTGGAGGCCGGGCGCGGAACCGGGGTGGTGGTCGACGGCTGGGTGCTGCCCGACCTGCCCGACGCGATCTTCGCGGCCGGCGGCCAGAACGACGTGCCGGTGATCGTCGGCTCGATGTCCGACGAAGGCACGACCCTCTACGCGGGCATGGCCGGGCCGCCGCGGGACGAGTTCGTGGCGGGACTGCGGGATCGGTACGGCGACCGGGCCGATGCGCTGCTTGATGCGTATGCCGGCGAGATCGCCGCGTCGACCCGCACCGCCGGCCAGGCGATCCAGGCCGACCGCAGCTTCACGTGGCAGATGCGCGCCTGGGCGCGGGCGCACGCCGACGCCAACGATGTCTATCTCTACTTCTTCAGCCACGCCCCGCCGGTGTTCCGGCTCTATCTGCCCGACCGGCCGGCGCTCGACTTCCCGGGTGGCCTGCGCGGCGGCGGCGCGTACCATTCCGGCGATCTCGCTTACGCGTTCGACAACGTCGGGCTCGTCGGCGTCGGCTGGAACGCGCGCGACCACGAGCTCTCGGACCAGATGTCGCAGTACTGGGCGAACTTCGCGAAGACCGGCGACCCGAACGGGGAGGGCCTGCCGCGCTGGCCGAAGTACGACCGCGGGGGCGAGCCGGTCATCGAGTTCGCGACCTTCGGGACGGCGGCGGCCAGCAAGATACGCGAGACCAAGCTCGACCTCTTCGACGCCTCCTACCGGGCGGCGGAGACCGACCAGTAGGCGTCTGCCGCAGGCGTCCGTGGAAGCCGTCACCCGGACCCTCCTCCGATGCCGGGGGAGGGTCCGGAGCGTGGTTTCCGGCCGCTCAGCATCCCCGTTCGGGCGGGGCGCCCTCGAAGCGTTCGGTCACCGCCGAGAGCTGCACGACCAAGCCGTCCGGGTCGGGAACGAGGACGCTGCCTCCGCCGCCCCGCACGCCTTCGAAGCCGGCGTCCTCGAGCGCCGTGATCACCCGCTCGGCGTCGAAGTCCTCTATCCCGACCCCGAAGTGATCCATCTCGCCGGCGGCCGCGCTGCCCGCGGTCAGGCTGCAGTTGCCCCCTTCGACGGGGCACAGGCTGATGAGGCCGCCGTCGGGGAAGTCGAGCGCGTAGGCGTCGCCGACGATGTAGCGCCGGGCCGGCAGCCCCAGCAGATTGCGGTAGAACGCCTCCGACCGGTCGAGGTCGGCGACCCCGACGTTGACGTGATGCAGCGTGCGGGCCCGGACGCTGCCCGTCTGGGCGCGGGCGCCCGCCGGCAGGGCCATGGCGGTGAAGGCGCCCAGCACCTGCCGCCGGGTCAGCTTGCCATCCTCGTACTGTTTCAATAACGTGTCGAAGGTGTCTCTCATGTGGGTTCTCCCTCCCCGGTCAGAGGGCGATTGTAGCCGCGCTTTCGGCCCGGCCGGCGCGCTGACGGTTCGGCCTGCGCGGGGTGGGCCAAGAGGCCCGTGGCGCAACCCGCGTTGCGCCGAGACGGGCGGGGGCGCGGGCGGTCCGAGGGGTGCCCGTGCGGCAAGGCGGGACGGGGGAGCCTGCCGGGCATACGCGGCCGAGCCGGGTTTCCGCGGACCACGTAGTCAGGCAGGAATGCATCGCGGGTCGAACCCGCGTTGCGCCGAGACGGGCGGGGGCGCGGGCGGTCCGAGGGGCGCCCGTGCGACAAGGCGGGACGGGGGAGCCTACCGGGCATACGCGGACTCCCGGCTGGTTGGTTGGGCGGCAATCGGCGCCGCAGGCGACGACTTCCGGGCCGGGTTCCGCGGAACAACGTGGTCAGGCAGGATGCATCGCGGGTCGTGGCCTCTTGCCACGGGCTGTCGAGGGGTCGCACGCCGGGCCGGGTCCCGTTGGAGGATGACATGGCGCGAACGGTGGACCCGCAGGGGCGGGAGCTGGCGCTGATCGGTCGAATCGCCGATCCGGCCGGCAAGGACGTGCTCGACATCGGTTGCGGCGACGGGCGGACGTCCCGCCGTCTCGCGGGTCGGGGGGCGACCGTGCTCGGCGTGGACCCGGACCGGACGGCGATTGACCACGCCCGCGCCGGCGGGAACAGCGACGGCTGCCGCTTTCTGGCGGCGGACGTCCTGGATCTCGCCCTGCCGCCGGCCAGCTTCGATCTGGTCGTTTTTTCGCGTTCGATGTGATGACTGCCCCAGGAGAGCGTCGGTGACGCTCTGCGCAAGGTGGCCGGCTGGCTGCGCCCCGACGGGCGCCTGGTCAGCATGCAGCCGATCGGCCGGCCGATTCCCTTCCAGGTCCGCCGGGCCGGTCGCATCGAGCCGGTGGGCGTGGTGTACGCCACCGACGCCGGCCAACGGGACATGCGGTCGTCCCGACAGGCGCTCGCCGCATCGATTCGGGCCGGCATGTTCGCGCCTCGGGCCGAGCTCTCGCGGGTGCTGGAGTTCCATTACCACAGCGAGGACGATTGGAACGAGTTTCTGAAGAGACCGCGGACGGGCGCCGTCGAGGCCGATCCGGACGTGCTCGCGGAGGCGCTCGCGGCGCTGCCGCGGGAGGACGCGGTGATCGTGGCGCTGGAGGAGACCCTCTTCAATGCCTGCGATCGCGTCGGCAGGAGCATCCCACGCTGACTGCGCGTGACGGTTCGCCCCCGATTCGAGGGGTCGCTACCGTCTTGCCGACCGGCCGGCGCCGCGTGAGACCCACGATGCCGCACGTCCGGAGCCCCGGGACCCGCTACGATTCCGCCTGCGCACGGCGGTGGCGGAGCGTGGGATGACCCTGGCGCGCCGGCGGCTTGGGGGACGAGAGGGCGGACCCGCGATAGACTGAGCGCGGGTCGTCCGTCCGCGCGAGTCGCTGTCGCGTGGAGGCGGGACGGAGGAGTCTGCGCCGTAGGTAGAACGGTGCTGGCTAACTCCTGGGGGGCTGGTTGGGCGGCAAGCGCAGCCGTCGGCAACGATGGCCGGGCCGGGAAGACGACAATAGCCCGGCGGGCCGCGCCGCGCTGTCGCCGGGAGCTTTGGTTGGGCGGCCAGCGGAGCCGCAGGGCCAGGAGCCTGCGCCGCAGACGGCTGGAGTTCGGTTCGGCGGCGGAGCGCCGTGGGGCGCCGGTTGCCGGGCGGGGAGGCGAGACAGATGATCCGAAGCAGAAGCACGGGCGGTTGGTTCGCGGCGGCCACGATGCTGGCGGCCCTGGTGGCGGCGCCGGCCGCGGGGCAGGACGGGCCGGGTCCGCACGACGAGGCGGAGTTCGACGCGCTGTTCGAGGAGGTCAAGAACTGGGGCCGCTGGGGCGCGGACGATGAGCTGGGGACGGCGAACCTGATCACCGAGGAGAAGCGCCGGCAGGCCCTCGCGTTGGCGACGCGCGGCCGGACGGTGTCGCTGTCGCACAACCCGATGCCCGGCGTCGCCCCCGACAACCCCGACTCGGCGTTCAACCACACCATGGCGGAGACGCTGCGGTCGGACACCATCGAGTTCTCCTACCACGGCTACGGCGTCAGTCACATCGATGCGCTGTGCCACTTCCTGCACAAGGGGATGATGTACAACGGTCTCCCCGCCAATACGAGTTCGGCCGAGGAGGGCTGCGTCAAGCTCGGCATCGACAATCTGAAGGACGGCATCGTCACCCGCGGCGTGCTGCTCGACATCCCCCGCCTCAAGGGGGTCGACTACCTCGACCCGGGGACGCCCATCTACACCGAGGACGTCGAGGCGTGGCTCGATCAGGCGGGGGTGACCATGCAGCCGGGCGACGCCGTCTTCCTCAGGACGGGCCGCTGGGCCCGCCGCGCCGACGTGGGGCCGTGGCAGCTCTCGGGCAACTCGGCCGGCATCCACGCGTCGGTCATCCGCTGGGTGCGCGGAGAGGATGTGGCCCTGTGGGGCAGCGACGCCGCCACCGACGTGCAGCCGTCGGGGGTCGACGGGGTCCCGCTGCCGCTGCACACCCTGCTGATCGCCGGTCTTGGGACCAACATCTTCGACAACATGGACCTCGAGGCCCTGGCCGAGGCGGCGGCGGAGGAGGGGCGCTGGGAGTTCCTGATCGCGGCCGGACCCATTCCGGTGACCGGCGGCACCGGCTCGCCCCTGAACGTGATCGCGGTGTTCTAGATTCTGGCGGCCGGTGGTGAAACCCGCGTCGCACCGAGAGCGGCGCGGGCACCGGCCAGCGGGCTGAAGAGCGCCCGTGCCTGATAAGGCGCGGGGAAGGCGCACCCGATGCCCGCCGACAGTCTGCCTTTGGCAGAGCCGGCAGAAGTCCGGTAGAGCGCATGAAGGATCACGAGACACATTCGGGAAGGGGTGGAGAACGGTTCCCATGAAGGCCTATCTCCTTGCGCATAGTCAGGCGTGCACGCCTCGGCAGGTGCAACACCTGCTCAACGACACGGAGGCCGTTGCGACGTGGGTGACCCCGTTTCCGTTTGCGGCCATTCTCGTTTCCAGCCTCAGTGTGAACGACCTCGCCGCCGTTCTTCGGGATCGGCTGCCAAGTGTGTGGTTCATGGTGACGGAACTCAGAGGCGATTCAGTCCAGGGATGGTTGCCGAGGGAGCTCTGGGACTACGTGAACAATCCGTCCCAGGCATGGTCGCGGCAACTCTTCGCAGGATTGGGAACGCCACGTCTGGGACAACCGCCACCCGCGTCGCCGTCCGCGGGCGGGTTGTTCGGCCCTCCCCAAGGCACGTGAGTGAGCCCGCCGGTCGACGGGGGGGCTCGTGGTACCCGGAGCGATAGAGTCGAGGAAACGATGAGAAGGACATCGATCGCCTGTTTCGGTGTCGCGGCCGCCCTGGCCGGCGGGGCCGCCTACGGCCAGGGCGTGCCGCTGGATGTGCGCGACGTGCGGCCCGGTCCGGCGACGGTGACCGAGGTCGAGGACGGGGTGGCGGTGGAGTGGCCGGACGAGGCCGGCCGGACGTGGCGGGCGGCGTTCTCGCTCGATCCCGACCGGCCCCTCGTCGAGTCGATCTCGGTGGACGGCGTCGCCGTGGTGTCCGCGGTGCGGCCGTTCTACCAGGTCGAGACCGGTACGCGGCGGCGGGGGTGGAACGCCTTCTTCGACTTTCCGCCCAGCCATCCCGACGGCACCCGGCACGCCCAGGGGGTGTTCCGGCTGCGCGCGGCGGCCGCCCGCACCGTCGGCGAGCGGGTCGAGCTGACGTTCGACGGGCTGCGCATGGGGGTGTTCGAGGGGGCGATCGTCTACACCGTCTATCCCGGCAGCCGTCTCGTCCACCAGGAGGCGGTCGCCTCCACCGACGCCGCCGACGTCGCGTACTACTACGACGGCGGCTGGGAGATGGACGCCGCCGCCGACCGGACGCCCGGCGGCAACATGCGGACCCGGGTGAGTTGGTACGACACCGCCGGCGCCCTGCGGCACGACGTCTCGACCGGTTTCGACCCGGAACGGAAGCCCGTGCAGGTACGCTACCGAACCCTCGCGGCGTCCACCGCCGGCGGCAGCGTCGCGGTCTTCCCCGCGCCGCACCAATACTTCTTTCCCCGCGACTTCACGTCGAACCTGGGACACGTCTGGCACCGTTCGTGGCGGGGGCGGGTCTCGCTCGGCATCCGGCAGATTCGCGACACCAACTGGCGCTTCTATCCGTGGATGAACGCCCCCCCGGGGGAGACCCAGCGGATGTCGGTGTTCTTCCTGCTGTCCGACGGGGCGGCGGAGGGCGCCCTCGACGACGTCCTGGCGTTCACGAACCGCGACCGGTTCCGCCCCCTCGACGGCTACAAGACCCTGAGCACCCACTGGCATCTCGCCTATACGATGCAGGCGCTGGAGCACGGGTTCGACTGGACGCCGCCGTTCAAGCCGGTCCTGAAGGCGATGGGGGTCGACGCGTCGATCATCATGGACTTCCACGGCGACGGCCACCCGCGCGATCTGACCGACCGGCGGCTCGACGAGCTCGACGCCTACTTCCGCGCCCTGCGCGCCCAGTCCGAGCCCGACTTCCTGCTGATTCCCAGCGAAGAGGCGAACGTGCACTTCGGCGGGCACTGGGCGCTCATCTTCCCGCGGCCGGTCTACTGGTTCATGGACCGGCCCGAGGGGGGCGCGTTCGAGACGACCCACCCCCGGTACGGCGCCGTCTACAGCACCGCCGACGCGGCCGAGCTGCTCGAGCTGGTGCGGCGGGAGGGCGGCGTCATGTACCAGACCCATCCCCGGACGAAGGGCTCGACCGGCTTCCCGGACCGGATCGCCGGGACCGAGCACTTTCGCGACCCCGCCTATCTCGGCGCCGGGTGGAAGGCGATGCCCGCCGACCTCTCGTCGCCGCGGCTGGGGGAGCGGTCGTTGAACCTGCTCGACGACCTGAGCGCGCAGGGGCTGCGGAAACGCATCTTCGGCGAGGTCGACGTGTTCCAGTTCGACGCGACGCACGAGCTGTACGCGCACATGAACATCAACTACGTGCGGCTTGACGAGCTGCCGCCGTTCGACCGCTGGGGCGAGGCGGTCGAGCCGCTGGCGCGGGGCGACTTCTTCACCACCACCGGCGAGGTGCTGCTGCCCGAGGTGGACTTCTCGGCCTCGACCGACGATCTCCTCGACGTCTGGATGGAGGTGGACTGGACGTTCCCCCTGCGGTTCGCGGAGATCGTGTGGGGCGACGAAGCCGGCGGCACGCACCGCGAGGTCACCCCGTTGTCGCGGACGCGGCCTTTCGGCGCCGGTTCGATCGCGCTCCGCATTGAGGCCGTCGGGTGGACGTGGGCGCGGGCCGCGGTCTGGGACGTGGCCGGCAACGGCGCGTTCGTCAACCCGACCTGGCGGGAGTGAACCGTTCCCGGCGGCGTGCGCCGCGTCGCGGGCGGGCCGGGCACCGGCCGCACCGGCCGCACCGGGAGCGGCGGGGGCGCCGGCGGGCTGAAGAGCGCCCGCGGGCAGAGAACGATGAGCCGCGACCGCGCGGGCTGTTCGAGGCCGGCAGGGGGGTTGCGCGAAATGCTATGCTGTAGCGGCATTTACGAGTCTTGAACGTCAGGTTGGAGGAATGTCGATGCGGCGAACGACCATGTTGCTCGGGCTGACGGTCGGGGTGTTTCTGGCGGGCGCGTCCGGCGGCTCCGTCGCCGAGGCGCAGACGGGAGCCGAGGTCACCTTCACCGACCACATCCGGCCCATCTTCGAACGAAGCTGCTGGAACTGCCACGGCGAGGCGTCCCAGCTCTCCGGGCTGGATCTGCGGTCGCGGGAGGCCGCCGTCGAAGGCGGGACCCGCGGGCCGGCCCTGGTGCCGGGCCGCGCCGACGAGAGCCGCATCTACCGGGTGCTGGCCGGTCTCGACGACCCGCCGATGCCCATGGCCGGCGACCCCCTCAGCGACGCGGAGCTCTCGGCCATCCGCACCTGGATCGACGACGGCGCCCACTGGGACGCGGCCGGCGCCACGAGCGCCGACGCCGCCTTGGCCGCGCTCGAGAACACCATGCTGCCGGAAGGGGCGCGCGACTACTGGGCGTTCCGGCTGCCGGCCAAGGCGGCGGTGCCCGCCTCGAAGGTCTACGACCATCCCGTCGACCGCTTCCTCGACGCGGCGCGCCGCGGGGCCGGGGTGAAGGCGGGGCCGCAGGCCGACCCCTTGACCCGCCTGCGCCGGGCCTATCTGGACCTCACCGGGCTGCCCCCGACCCCCGGGCAGGTCGAGGAGTTCCTGGCCGACACCGGGCGGGGGGCCTGGGAGCGGTTGATCGACCGCCTGCTCGACTCGCCGCACTACGGCGAGCGCTGGGGCCGGCACTGGATGGACGTGGCCCGCTACGCCGACTCGACGGGGTTCGAGCAGGACTACCGCCGCGAAAACGCGTGGCGGTACCGCGACTACGTCATCAACGCCTTCAACCAGGACAAGCCCTACAACCAGTTCCTGCGCGAGCAGATCGCCGGCGACGAACTCGACCACGTCACCGACGAGACCCGCATCGCCACCGGGTTCCTGCGGGCGGGGCCGCGGGTGGACTTCCGCGAGAAGGACAACCCCGAGCGGCGGCACGACTACCTGGACGACGTGCTGGCGACCCTGGGGCGCGGCGTCCTCGGCATGACCGTGCACTGCGCGCGGTGCCACGACCACAAGTTCGACCCGATCCTGCAGAAGGACTACTACAGCCTGCAGGCGTCGATCTTCGGCTATGTCGAGATCGACTATCCGCTGCTCGATCGGGCCGACGCGGCCGAGTACCGCGGGAAAAACGCGGCCATCGACGCCCAGCAGCAGCCGCTGCGGGACGAGATCGCCGAGATCGAGGCCCCCCACCGCGAGCGCCTGCGCCTGGAGCTGATCAAGGAGGACTTCCCCGAGAACGTCCAGCAGGCGGCGATGAAGCCGGAGGACGAGCGGACCGCCGGCGAACAGTTGCTGGCCGCCCAGGTGCTGTCGATCAATCCGCCCCGGCGGCGGGTCGTCGAGGCCCTGTCCGAGGAGGAGGGCGACCGCTGGAGCAAGCTGACGGCGGCGGTGGAGGCCCTCGAGGCCCTGCGGCCGCCGGAGCCGCCGATGGCGGAAATCGTCACCGACGGCGACTACCGGTTCGCCCCGGACGGTCCCGGCGACGAGGTCATCGGGTGCCCCGAGTGCCGCATCCTGCCCGACGAGCCGGGGTCGTTCCTCTACGAGGAGGGGGGACCGGCCTACGAGGCGCCGCCCAACTACTTCCTGATTCGCGGCGACCCGTTCAGCCCGGGGTCGCCGATGTCGCCCGGGTTCCTGACCGTGGCCACCTACGGTGCCCCGCCGATCGAGCTGCCGCGGCCGGACGGGCGCACGTCGGGCCGCCGGCTCGCGCTCGCCGAGTGGATCGCGTCGCGCGACAACCCGCTGACGGCGCGGGTCATGGTGAACCGCATCTGGCACCACCACTTCGGCCGGGGCATCGTGCGCACCCTCGACAACCTCGGCCGGATGGGGGACGAGCCCACCCACCCCGCGCTGCTCGACTGGCTGGCCGTCGAGTTCATGGACCGCGGCTGGAGCGTCAAGGAGATGCACCGGCTGCTGATGACCTCCGAGGCCTATCAGATGGCGTCGGCCCACGAGGACGCCGGCAGCCGCGCGGCCGACCCCGAAAACCGGCTGCTGTGGCAGTACCGCCCGCAGCGCCTGGAGGCCGAGGCCCTGCGCGACGCGATCATGACGGTGAGCGGCGGCATCGACCTCACGGTGGGCGGTCCGCCGGTCTTCCCCCATGTATCCGAGGACCTTCTCCTGGCGGCGAGGAACGGCTATTGGGACAACCAGCCGGACGGCCCCGAGGTCTGGCGGCGCAGCGTCTACGTCTACCGGCGCCGGTCGCTCGGCTTCCCGTTCTTCGAGACCTTCGACCTGCCCGACCAGAACCAGACGGCGGCGGCCCGCAACGTGTCGACGGTGGCCACGCAGGCCCTGACCCTGATGAACAACGAGTTCGTGCTGAACCAGGCCCGGCTTTTCGCGGAGCGGCTGGAGCGGGCCGCGCCCGGCGACGTCGACCGGCAGGTCGACCTCGCCTATCGAATCGCCCTGACCCGGCCGCCGACGGCTGGAGAGGCGGAGATTGCCAGGAACCTCGCGTCCTCGCAGTCGCTCGTCGACCTGACCCACGTGATGCTCAACCTGAACGAGTTTCTGTACCTGAGATAGCCTGAGGTGGCAACGATGCACGATCACCATCATCACCATTGCCGGAAGCGGACGTTCTGGGATCGCCGCAACTTCCTGTTCCAGTCGGGCGGCGGCATCGCGGGGCTGGCCCTCGCCCACATGCTCGACCGCGAGGGGGTGCTCGCGGCGCCCGCGGACGGCTGCGGCGACCCGATTCCCGGGAACCCCTTCGCCCCCAGGGCCCCCCACTTCGAGCCGCGCGCGACCGCGGTGATCTCGCTGTTCATGAGCGGCGGGGTCAGCCAGGTCGACACGTTCGACCCGAAGCCCGCCCTCACGAAGTACGCGGGCCAGCCGATGGCCGAGTCGGTGGTGGTGCGGCAGGGCCACCCGGGTCCCCTCATGCCGAGCCCGTTCGAGTTCCACCGCCACGGCGAGAGCGGCATCGAGGTGTCGGAGATCTTCCCCCACCTCGCCAAGAAGGTCGACGAGATGGCGTTCATCCGGTCGCTCTACGGCCGGTCGAACGACCACATCCAGGCGACCTACGAGATGCAGAGCGGCCAGATCCGGATGGGGTTCCCCGCCGTCGGCTCGTGGGTGACCTACGGGCTTGGGTCGGAGAGCGCCAGCCTGCCCGCGTTCGTGGTCATGAACGACTACCGCGGCGGCCCCCTCGGCGGCCCCAACGACTGGAGCGCCGGTTTCATGCCCGCGGCCTATCAGGGCACGCTGTTCCGCGCCGTCGGCGACCCCATCGTCGACCTGCAGCCTCCCGAGGGGATGACGGTCGAGCAGCAGCGGGCGCGGCTCGACACGCTGGCCAGGCTCAACGAGATGGACATGGCCCGCAACCCCGGCAACTCCGAGCTCGCGGCCCGCATCTCGTCCTACGAGCTCGCGTACCGCATGCAGGGCTGCGCGCCCGAGGCGGTCGACACGTCGAGCGAGTCCGAGGCCATGAAGAAGCTCTACGGCCTCGACAATGCGCTCACCGAGCCGTTCGGGCGCCAGTGCCTGATGGCGCGCCGCCTCGTCGAGCGCGGCGTCCGCTTCGTGCAACTGTTCCACGGTGGGCTCGGCGTGCAGAACACCGACACCTGGGACGCCCACAGCAACCTGAAGGAGAACCATACCCAGCACGCGGCCGAGACCGACCAGCCGATCGCCGGGCTGCTGACCGACCTGAAGGCCCGCGGCATGCTCGACTCGACCCTCATCGTGTGGCACGCCGAGTTCGGCCGGATGCCGATCTCGCAGCGCGGCGTCGGCCGCGACCACAACCCCGGCGCCATGACCGGCTGGATGGCCGGCGCCGGCATCCAGGGCGGCCAAGTCGTCGGGGCCAGCGACGAGTTCGGCTACAAGGCCGAGCAGCAGCGGGTGTCGCCGCACGACCTGCACGCGACGATGCTGCACCTGCTGGGCATGGACCACACGAAGCTGACCTACCGCTACAACGGACGCGACATGCGGCTGACCGACGTGCACGGCACGCTGATCCCGCAGATCGTGGCGTAGTAGCGGAGCCGTTTCGGTACGAGCGCGCTTCAGGGCACGAGCCGCGGCCTGCAAGGGGTCGTGGCCGTGCCCTTTTTTTGCCAGCCGACCGCGCCGGAGAAGCGTGGGGATCGAGCGCTACCGTGCCGTTGCCCGCACTCGACTCGGGTCAATCGGTCCGCCGTCGGCGGCCGATACGGAAGAAACGGCGGTCACGGGCGAGTTCTCTTCACTACTGTCGATAGGGCCGGGCCTGCACGGCCAATCACCCAGGGATGGGCCTTCGGTGTCGTGATGCCGGCCAGCCGGCCGAATTCCCTGAGCAGCACCGTCTTCAATCACCCAGGGATGGGCCTTCGGTGTCGTGATGCCTGTAGCGCACGTTGCAGCCCCCGATCGAACTCAGGCAGGCGCTTCGGCGCAAACCGCTCCACGTCTCGTCGCCAGCGGATGGCCTCAGTAGCAAGCGCAACCTCCGCGTCCCGGCGGTCATCCGGGAGTATGTCGGGACTCATGATTGTGTATGCCAAGTCAGCTACGAATCGAAACCGGCGACCGCGGCTGGCGGCCATCTTGTCGAGCCACCTACGCGTGGTGGCCTCTTTGTGTCCCAGAAGTCGGTCTGAGTCGATCTGGCCCGAGCGCGCCTGCCGGAGCACCCGCTTCCGCAGCGATTCCGCCACTGGCACCGCTGGTGGATGTGCACGTCTGGCGTTGTCTGGTTCATTGCCTCCGACTCTTGTGTTGTGCCCCCCCTTGATCCCCCGGCGTTGGAGCCGGCCCCGACGACGTTGCTCGAACGTAGGCCGGCCGCTCACCGGTGCGTCAGACGGTGCATTGCTGCGGGCACGTCGTATCTTCATTTTCAAATGCTCACCTCCCGGTGACTTGAGCCTGAACGGGCAAGGGTACCGACCCGATTCGTGTAGAGTCAAGGGGAGGCGTGTGTAGCCAGTAGGGGTCGTGGCTCATCCGATGCTTTCGCAACCGGGACGCAGACCGATTCCCGTGGGCACGTTTTTCCCTCCGCTTTCCGAACCTGGGCGGGGCCGATTCCCTGCACCGAGCTCTCCAGTGGATCATGCGGCTCGGACACGGGTTCCCGGCTCACGACCAGCGGGCAGGTCTCCTCGTTAGACTCCTTGAGCGGCCGGGATCTTAATTAGCCTCCAGGTCCGTGGAATCGTTCGAACGGGATCTTCGTTCGAACGAGTTCGTACCCTGACTGTGGAGCGCTGGCGGACGAGGCTCCGTCATGAAGAAGCCTCGCCATCCTTCTTCGGCACCGGCGATCGCACCTGCACCCCGTTGGGGAATCGCGCCTTTGGAAGGATCGTGATCCTGTCCCCCGCCCTCACGGCGACTTTGAGGATCGTGCTTTCGTGTGCTGTCTCCATCACTTGCGTCCCTGCGCCGGCTGCTGGCGCAACTTGGTGACTGGACATCGGGCTGCGACGCGGGCCGGCCCGAGGACACGACCCGGCGCCGCGCAGGCGCTTGGTCCAGCCCCCGCGCGGCGGCTGAGCTGAGCACGCTGAAGCTGTGCGTCGGCGGGTACAACAGCTTCAGGAAACTCTGATACTCCGAATGCGAGGCACCTTCAGATGCTGGAATACGTCACAGATCGCGCGGTCTTCGTCGGGGTCCTCGTGACGACCCTCACGGCGGTCGCAGCCGTGGGCGCACTGGTGGTCCAGATGATAATCCATAGGTCGAGCCTGTCGGTGTTCTTCGGGAAGACGGCTAAGACGTCGCGGGGGCGTCGGTGGTTTAACGGAACGATGTTGATCCTTGCCGGGATGATATGGGCGGGGCTCCTTTGCGCGCACTCATGTTCGGGGCCAGCACCGGGCGCCGGAGCGGAACTGGGGGAGCTGCTGCTGACACAACTTGAACATTACGAGTACCCAGATGGACCCCTATTGAGCACCAATGAAGGCCTATTGTCGGAACGCAAGTCGAAGACCAGAGCATGGCTCAGGGCGACAGGAGACGTATCCTTCATTCTGACTGGAATCACCATAACTCATTCCCCTGGAAACGCCTCGAGCGTTCAATCAGGCACAGTAGTGCCGGACGAGCAATACACGTATGGTTTCGAATACGGCAAAGAGGTGACTAGAGCCCTTGATCCACCGCTTCGAATCGTTCCCGGCGACCCGGTGATGTTCGAGCTTTCGCTAGTGCCGGCGGATTTCTTCCCTGCTATAGGCGGCGCTGTTTCTGTGGTTCTCAGGTACCGCTCAGACGACGAGCGGCAGGCAAGGGGCACGCTGGAGCTACGCGAGACGTCGGATGAAACTGGAAGGGATGCAAGAATAGGCGTCCCTTGAACCCGGCGGTCCGGCCGCGACCGGACCTGATGGAGGACACATGTCACTCGACTCCTTCAAGCTGCGCCTCAACACGGAGGTGAAGTCCCAACCCTCGTACACAGAGCAAACGCCGGGCGAGACCTACGTCCGGCTCACCCAGACGTTCCTCAACCGGTACTTCCAAGGAAAGCGGCCGGCCGAGCTAGTGGTGGTCGTGAGCAACCCCGAGCCTCCGGAAGAGTCCGGCGGGCGACGTTGAGAATCATGGTGGCTCGGAATGGCGCCGGTGTAGGACACCTACTTGGTGCCAAGTCTGCGAAGGCCAGCGAGGTCTCACAGAAACCAGACGAAAATCTTGCGCGGGAGCTGGAGCGCCAGCGGAGAGTACGAGCGGCGACCGGATCTCTGGCAGGGAGTTCGTAGAGCAAGCGCCCACCCCAGTCGAGGGTTTAGTTAGGGGCTAGAAGTCTGCGCCGCAGGAAAAATCAGCCCTCACATATAGATAGTGGAGTTGAAGGTCTGCAACTACTATACAGCGTCTAATCGTGCCCAAATCGTTCCGCAGGAAATTATGGCTCTCCTCAAACGAGTGTGGGTAGGGGCGGCACCGATCAGCGGGTCGGCGAGGGGTGCCGGCGGCGCAGGCGGCCTCGGGATTGAGCGGTCATGGTGTTCACCTGATCCGGCGGCGGACGGGCGGACAAGTGGCGGGTCGGGTCGGAGCGGAGTAGCTCTGGGCCGGCCGGCGTGTCAACGCGCTGCGCGCGTCCTCCGCTGCGCTGCGGCCCTGCGGGTGACACACCGGCCGTCCCGCCGCTCAGACAGCAGTTATGGGCCGGCCTGGACGGGGCGTCCCGGCCGTCCACGACGACGCGGCAGGCGCGACGACCGGCGGTTGGGGATAGGTGCCGGCTGATTGGCCCAACGGCCGCCCCGGGGCCCGGCGCCGGCCTGGGGACACCCGTTGGGCGCGGGGCCGGGGCCGCGTGCGTCGTCTCGTTCTGCCGAAGCGGTTGCAAACGCAGGGGCTTCCTGGTCTCATGGGTGTGCACCACCACGACCCGCGAGGAGGAGAGCCCCATGCGTCTGACTACGCTACTACGGCGGCTGTTGGGTGTCACGTAGATGTACGTCAAGCGGGTGGAGATGGCCGCCGACGGCCCGTTGACGGTGTCGGTGGAGCCGTCGTGGCGGCGTTCCCGGTGCGGAACGTGCGGGGGGCGGGCGCCGCGGTATGACCGGCGGCCGGTTCGGGAGTGGCGGCATCTGTCGTGGGGCCGGATGGCGGCGTGGCTGCAGTACGCGCCGTGGCGGGTGTCGTGCCCGCGTTGCGGGGTGAAGGTGGAGCAGGTGCCGTGGGCGGGCGGCGGCAGCGTGTTCACGTCGGGGTTCGAGGAGTTGGCGGCGTATCCGGCGCAGGTGATGGACCGGACGGCGGTGAGCCGCCTGCTGGGGATATCATGGTGGCGATGGGCAACATCGTGGGAACGGGTGGTGGCGCGGCGGCTGGACGGGGCTCGGTTCGGCAAGCTGAAGCGAATCGGCATCGACGAGTTCAGCTACCGGAAGCGTCACCGGTATCTGACGCTCGTGGTTGACCATGACACGCGTCGGGTGGTGTGGGCCGGGAAGGGTCGCAGCGCGGAGACGTTGGGGGCCTTCTTCAAGCAGTTGGGACCGGGCCGGTGCGCGCGGATCGAGTTGGTGACGGCGGACTTGGCGTCGAGCTGGCGGAAGGCGTTGGCGGCTTGGGTTCCGCATGCGCGGGTGGTGTTCGACCGATTCACGTTGAGCGGCTTGCGTCGGATGCGGTTGACGAGGTGCGGCGTTCGGAGCAGCGGCGCCTGGACCCGGCGGATGCGAAGGCGCTGAAGGGGACGCGTTATGCGTTGCTGAAGCACCCGGAGCGGCTGAAGCCCGGCGAGGCCCGGCGTCTGGAGACGTTGCGTCGTGAGAACCGGGCGCTGGACCGGGCCTACGAACTGAAGGAGTATCTGGCGACGATCCTGGGTCAGGCGACGCCCGGGGATGCGCCGGAGCTGCCGGAGGAGTGGCTGGAGTGGGCTGCGCGGTCCCGCTTGGCGCCGTTCGTGAAGCTGGGGCGCACGATTCGGAAACACGCGGAAGGCATCCTGGCGTATCTGGACACCCGGATGACGAACGGTCCGGTAGAGGGTATCAACAACAAGCTGCGTGTGATTGCGCGGCGCGCGTACGGTTTCCACTCGGCCGGTGCGCTCATCTCGATGCTGTTCCTGTGCTGCGGAGGCATCGAACTGGCGCCGCCCCTGCCCACACGCATTTGAGGAGATTCAGAAACAACCGAGGACACGGAAGACGACGTCGTGTTCGCGTGCTTCGACCTTAACCTGCGCCAGGCAGCGAGAGCGGTAGGCCTCGAGACGAGGCCGGAATGAGGGGCCCCACGCATCAGAGCGCTCGGCCATCCGCTGATGCCCGAGGTCGTGGCCCGCGGCGGCGAGGGCGTCTGATGGACCATAAAATCAGGCCTCGACCCTCCCGCGGCGGGTTCCGGTCATCGTCTCTTCCTGCGCAGTTCGCTCCGAGGCGATTCACCTAGTGGTTCGTCACGTCATAAGTTTCGGACAGGCGGACTTGGGTCGAACGACGTATTTCTTCTGTATAGCACTCTTGCGGTTCGGGGTGAGTGCCCCGGCGGTCCTATTTTTAGTCGTGGCGATGCGCTAGAGGCCGGGAGCGCGATCGTCCGGCCGCGTCAGATACCGGTGGCCGACCCGAGGCCCATCGCGCGGCGCCAGGCTGCGATCTGGCCGATGTGGCTTCCCTCGTGCGAGGTCATGACGAACGCGGCGTAGTCGCCGAGGGTGGGGAAGGTCCGCCGCCGGCGTTCGTCGGGGAACGGGGCCGCGAAGACGGCGGGATCGACCGACTCGACGGCATCGGCGACGCGCGCGTGCTGCGCGGCCAGCTCGTCGAGAATCCGGTCCCGGCCGGGGAAGTCGGCGGCGGCGCCGCTCGGGACGCCGCCCGCGCCGAACGTCTCCGACCAGCCGGCCGGCAGGGTCGACGCCAGCCCCAGCCGCCGTGCGAAGCCGTCGGACGAGAGCGCGAGATGCCCAAGGATCCAGGCGGGGTGATTGACGACGCCGTGCGGCTGCCGAACCATCTGCTCGTCCGAGAGGTCCCGCACCATCACCCGGCTGCGGTCGAGGTTGAACTGGTACGCGAAGAGAAGGTGTCGAAGCATCGCTTTTTCCTGGTCAGGTTCTGCGCCGGCCGGTGCAACCCTGTCGGCCGCGGGCACATTCTACCGGAAGCCGGCAGGCCGGTTCGGCTTTCCGGACCGGGATCGCCGGGCATGCGTGGTTGGAAGCGGTCCCCGGGTCTGGTCGCCGCTGATGTTCTGTGCGGAAGTGCCGCCCGGGGGGGAGGGTTCCACCCCCGGGCGGCATGAGGCGCCCGGCCGCGCACGCGCCTACGAGACGCTCTCGACCGCCACCTCACCGGCCGGCGCGGCGGTTCCGATCACGATCCGCCGCGGCTTGGCGGTCTCGGCGAGCGGCAGCGCCAGTTCGAGCATCCCGTGCTCGTAGCGGGCGCTGACCTTCTCGGCGTCGACCTTGGCCGGCAGGGTGAACGAGCGCTCGAATCGGCCGTACCGGAGCTCCGTGGAGTAGCCGCGGCCGTTGGTCTCGGTGCGCGTCCGCTCCCCCGAAATGGTCAGGCTGTTGCCGTGCAGGTCGACGTGGACCTGGCTCGGGTCGATCCCCGGCAGGGCCATTCGCACCTTCCAGCCGTCTTCGCCGGTGCCGACCTCGGTGGCCGGCGTCCAGGCCGGTCCCGCCGCCGGTGCCTCGCCGACGTAGCGGCCGAACACCCGGTCCATTTCCCGATGCAGGGTGCCGAGCTCCTCGAACGGGTTCCAACGCGTCATGCTCAACATGGTGGTTCCTCCTGTCTCCTCTGGTGGTTGTTCGCTGAATCCTCTTGAAGTGTCGTTCCGTGCTCACAGAGGGCCTCCGGTGCGGATGTCCGCGACGACCCCGTTCCCTCTGTTTCGATCAGCATGCTATCAACTTATATATTACAAGTCAAGTAATATGATTATTATTAACGCATATATTGATGAGACGAGCGCTCAACGCGAAAAGTTCATCGATCCCGCCGCGATTTCCCCCGGGTTCATGTCGTGGAGAGCGGGTGGTCGGGCGAAGGCGACGGCGTCGGCCGAGAGCTTGGCGGTCTCCGCAGGGCGCATCGACGATCGGCCGCCGGCCGTCGGCACGTCATCGGTTGCGGGCGGCACGACAATTCCAGGACCTGCCGGGGAGACCGCGGCTCCGGGTGCACGTCAAGAAAGTGAGACGGCGCCGTTGGGGTATCCGGCGCGGGCGGCCCCGAGGCGCCCCAGCCGGGCGCCCTCGACCCGTCACCTCAGGGCGCCGCCGGAGGTATCCGGCGCGGGCGGCCCCGAGGCGCCCCATCGCGTCGAAGCCCGAAAGGCCCGTTCTCCGGACCGGGAACGGGATCGGAATCGCCAATCCGGCAGCGACCGGGCGGTCGTCTCACCAATCCGACGCGCACGCCGCGGCTCGTCGTCTTTGCGGGGTCCACGGCGACTGTCGTACCATGCACGCGGTTCTCGCTCGGGGGATTCGCGAATCCGGCCCGCGGCGCGCCGCGGCAGCCTGACGAGCGCGTGGCCGTGCGGCCGCACGGGCGGAGCCGGAATTCCGGGTGGCAGGTGTCGGTGCTGTAGGCTGGTATCTGGAGGGCGGTGCGGCCGCACGGGCGGAGTCGGAATCCCGGGGTGGCGGAGAGATGCGGCACCCCGCCGGCGCCGGCGGATGGCGGCGGAAAGGGGCTCCCATGATCCTGATCGGCGGCGACCGTTTCATCGAGCATCAGCCGCCGGCCGGCCATCCTGAGCGGCCGGCCCGCGCCGAGGTCATGGCCGCGGTGGCCCGGCGGTGGGTCGAGGCGGGCGGCGCATTGACCCCGCCGCGGGCCGCCTCCCGCGGCGAACTGGTGCGGGTGCATCGCCCCGCGTACGTCGACCGCATCGCGGACACCGCCGGGCGGCGGCTGCGGCTCGACCCCGATACGTATACGTCGGATACGTCGTACGAGGTGGCGCTGCTGGCGGCCGGCGCGGTGGTGGCCTCCGTCGAGGCGACCCTGGAGCAGGGGGCCCCGGCCATGGCCCTGGTTCGTCCGCCGGGCCATCACGCAGAGGCGGATCGGGCCATGGGTTTCTGTCTGTTCAACAGCGTCGCGGTGGCGGCGGCGGCGGCGCGCGCGGCGGGGATCGAGCGGGTCGCGGTCATCGACTACGACGTGCATCACGGGAACGGTACCCAGTGGATGTTCTACGACGATCCCGCGGTGCTGTACGTCTCGCTTCACCAGTACCCCTTCTATCCGGGGACGGGAGCGGTCGACGACGTCGGCCGCGCCGAGGGGCTCGGGCGCACCCTGAACGTGCCGCTCGAAGCCGGTGCCGGCGACGCCGACTACGACCGGGCGATGCGCGGGCTCGTCGTGCCGGTGGTCACCGCGTTCGCCCCCGATCTGATTCTGCTGTCCGCCGGCTTCGACGCCCACGCGCGTGATCCGCTGGGCGGCATGCGGGTGTCGACCGGGGGCTACGACGCCATGACCGACCACGTCCACCGTCTCGCCGCGCGCTGTTGCCGCGGCCGGCTGGCTGCGGTCACCGAAGGCGGGTACGATCTGACCGCGCTCGAAGCCTGCCTCGATTCGACGCTGGCCCGTCTCTCCGCCGGACCGCCGGCGCCGTCGGCGGTCATCACCGGGGACACGAGCCGGGCGGACCGGGTGATTCCCGCGGTGCGGCAGGCCCTCGCCCCGTACTGGCCCGAGCTGCGCTGACCTTCCCGCTCGAGTGATCTGCACCCGGCCGGAAATCGTCGTCTCCGGCACCGCTTTCCGTCCCATCAACCCGTTTGGCGTCCCCGCCGCGCCGCGGCGCGGACTCCGGCCCGGCACCGTCGGCTTGCTGAGAGCTGAGGTGGAACCGCGCGTGGCGCCGAGACCGGCGGGGCGTCCGCGCGCAAGGCGCGGCGGGGAGCATATCGGGGTGGCAGGTATCCGCGGAACGCCGCTCCGCGGAGCAACGCAGTCCACGCGGGATGCATCGCCGGTCGAATACGGCGGGGCCTTCACCGCGGGCTGCGGGTGGTCTGCGCCGCGTCCGGCGCCGCCGGCTTGGTATAATCCGGTCGAGCAGCCCGTATCCGCACGGGTCCAACCCCCTATCCGATCAAGTTGCATACCGTGTCCGACTACGATCCGCAGGCCATCGAGAAGAAGTGGCAGCGGCGCTGGGCCGATGCGCGCGCCTTCGAGGCGGCCGAAGCGCCGGGGCGCCCGAAGTACTACTGCCTCGTCATGTTCGCCTATCCGTCGGGGCACGCGCACGTCGGACACGTCCGCAACTACATGATCGGGGACGTCATTGCCCGCATGAAGCGGATGCGGGGGTTCAACGTCCTGCATCCGTTCGGCTGGGACGCCTTCGGTCTTCCCGCCGAGAACGCCGCCATCAAGAACCGGTCGCACCCCGAGACCTGGACCCTCGACAACATCGCCCACATGAAGGGGCAGTTGCAGCGCCTCGGCATCAGCTATGCCTGGGATCGCGAGTTCGCGACCTGCGAGGCCGGCTACTACCGGTGGAACCAGTGGCTGTTCCTGCGGATGTTCGAGCGCGGCCTGGCCTACCGGCGCCGGTCGACGGTCAACTGGTGCCCCGGCTGCGCCACCGTGCTGGCCAACGAGCAGGTGGTCGAAGGGGGGTGCTGGCGCTGCGGATCGGGGGTCGAGGCGAGGGATCTCGAGCAGTGGTTCCTGCGCATCACCGAGTATGCCGACGGGCTGCTCGACGGCATCGAGCGGCTCGAAGAGTGGCCCGCCAAGGTGCTGACGATGCAGCGGAACTGGATTGGGCGCTCCGAGGGGGCGCTGGTCCGGTTCCCGGTCGAGTCCGCGGGGTCCGAGGCGGGGGACGCGGTCGAGATTGAGGTCTTCACGACCCGCATCGACACCATCTTCGGGGCGACGTTCGTCCTGCTGGCGCCGGAGCATCCGCTCGTGTCCCGCTTTGCCGATCAGGCGCCGGACGCGGCCGGGTTCCACCGGCAGGTGCAGCAGTTTCGGGCGCTGGACCGGACCGACCGCCTGACCGGCGCGGTCGAGAAGGAGGGCTTCGACACCGGGCGCCGGTGCATCAACCCGTTCACCGGCCGGCCCGTGCCGATCTGGGTCGCCAACTTCGTCCTGGCCGAGTACGGCACGGGGGCGGTCATGGCGGTGCCCGCCCACGACCAGCGGGACTTCGAGTTCGCGCGCAAGTACGGCCTTCCCGTCGAGGTCGTGATCCAGCCCGAGGAGGCGGCCGGCGGCGAGCCCCTCGAGGGGACGACCCTGGACGCCGCCTACGCGGGGCCGGGGGTGCTGGCGCGCTCCGGCGAGTTCACCGGGCGGTCCACCGCCGACGCCCCGGCGGAGATGGCGCGGGCGGCCGAGCGGCGCGGAATCGGGCGCCCCGCGGTGCAGTTCCGGCTCAAGGACTGGGGCATCTCGCGGCAGCGCTACTGGGGCACGCCGATTCCCATCATCCACTGCGGCGCCTGCGGTCTGCAGCCGGTGCCGGACGAGGACCTGCCGGTCGAGCTGCCGAAGGCGGCCGAGTTCAGCGGGCGGGGCGATTCACCCCTGGCGCAGATTCCCGAGTTCGTCAATACCACCTGTCCGTCGTGCCGGGGTCCCGCGCGCCGCGAGACCGACACGATGGACACGTTCGTGGACTCGTCCTGGTACTTCTACCGCTACTGCGATCCGGCCAACGACGATCGGGCGTTCGACCCCGAAAAGGTGCGCTACTGGGGGCCGGTCGACTTCTATATCGGCGGCGTCGAGCACGCCATCCTGCATCTGATCTACTCCCGGTTCTTCTGCCGGGTTTTCAGGGACCTTGGGATGGTCGACCACGACGAGCCGTTCACGCGGCTGTTGACGCAGGGGATGGTGCTGCGCAACGGGGCGGTGATGTCGAAGTCGAAGGGCAACGTCGTCGACCCCGATCAGATGATCGTCCGCTACGGGGCCGACGCCCTGCGGCTCTACGAGATGTTCGTCGCGCCGCCCGAGAAGGAGATCGAGTGGACCGACTCCGGTCTGGAAGGGAGCTTCCGCTTCCTGGCCCGGGTGTGGCGCCTCGTGACCCGGGTCTCTCCCGGGCTGGCGGCCGTTCCCGGGGACGGCGTCGCGGGCGCCGTGCTCGACCCGGCGCATCGCGCCCTGCGGCGCAAGACGCACGAGACGATTCGGCGGGTCTCGGGGGACCTGGATCCCCGGGCCCATCTGAATACCGCGGTCTCCGCCCTCATGGAGCTGGTGAACGAGCTGTACGCGTTCTGCGATCGGCACGGGGTGAGGGTGGGGGCGCCCGACGCCGGGGCCGGGGCCGAGGCCCTGCCGGCGGGGACCGGCGCCGTGCTCCGGGAAGCGATCGAGGCCCTGGTCCTGATGCTCTCGCCCTTCACGCCGCACCTGTGCGAGGAGCTGTGGGGAAAGCTCGGGCGCACCGGGGGGCTCCGCGCCGCCGCGTGGCCGGAGTACGACCCGGCGGCGGCTAGAGCCGACGAGGTCGTGGTGCCGGTGCAGGTGAACGGGAAACTGCGCGCCCGTCTGACGGTCGCGGCCGACGCCGCCGAGGAGGACCTGCGGGAGGCGGCGCTGGCCGAGTCGGCGGTTCGGTCGCATACGGCCGGGCGGACCATCGTCCGGGTCGTGCTGGTGCGCGGCAAGCTCGTGAACGTCGTGGTCCGGTGACGACGGGTGCGGCGGGGCGGCGGGGCGGGAGTCTGCGCCGTAGGTAGATCGGCGCCGACCCCGTGCGGGAGGCGCCGGCTCGTCGAGATTGGCTGGGCGCCAAGCGGAGCCGTCAAGGCGACGGTTGGGGCCGGGGAGGCTGCGCAATGACGGGACGGGTGCTCTCGCGTTGTCTCGGACTGCTGGGGGTGGCGGCGCTGAGCTGCGGGTGCGGCTACGCGCTGGCGGGGCAGGGGACGTTCCTGCCCGACTACATCCAGACGATCGGCGTGCCGATGTTCGAGAACAACACCGCGGTGTTCGAAATCGAGCAGACTCTGACTCGGCAAGTGCGCACCGAGTTCATCGGACGCGGGCGATACCGGGTGATCGCGGCCGAGACCGGCGTGGACGCCCGGCTTACCGGCACCATCTCCCGCGTGACCGTCGCCCCCGCGTCGTTCACCGCCCAGCAGCAGGCGTCACGGTACATCTTCACGGTTCAAGCAGCGCTGGAGTTCCGTGATCTCACGACCGACGAGGTGCTCTGGGAGAACCGATCGCTCTCCTTCAGCGACGAGTACGACGTGGCCTCGGCGACCGGCGGGCCGATCGACGCGAACCGCTTCTTCGGCCAGCAGTCGAACGCCGTCCAGCGGGTGGCCCGCGATTTCGCCCGTACCGTGGTCAGCTCGATACTCGAGGCGTTCTGACGGGCCGGCGGTCCACTGCCCATGTCCGCCGTCACCCCCGGCGCGGCCCTGAAGCAGATCGCCGCCGGCGACTTGGCCCCGGTGTATCTCGTCCTGGGCGATGACGATATCGAGAAGGCCGAGCTCGCCGATGCGTTCGAGCAGGTCGTCGACGAGGGCCTGCGGGCGTTCAACGTAGAGCGGATCGACGGGGCGGAGGCCACGCTTCGACAGGTCGTCGCGGCCGCCGCGGCCCTGCCGATGATGGCGGCCCGTCGCATCGTCATCGTGCGCCGGGCCGAGCGCTGTCTGGCGCCCAAGCGCGAGAGCCGGGCGACCGCCGCGGACCTCGCGGCGTTCGAGGAGTATCTCGCCGATCCGTACCCGCATGCGGTTCTGGTTCTGGTGGCGGCCGGCCTCGACCGGCGGCGCCGGACCACCGCGCGCCTGCTGGAGGCGGCCACGCAGGTGACCGGCGACGTGCTGGCCTCCGTACCCGAGGCGGAGCGCTGGGTCCGGCGCCGCGTGTCGGCCGCGGGCCGGTCTATCGAGCCGGCGGCGGCGCGCTTCGTGGCGGCGCGGGCCGGACCCGATTTGCCCCGGTTGCGGGGCGAGGTCGAGCGGCTGTTGCTGTTTGTCGGCGACGAGCCGGCGGTCCGCCTGGACGACGCCAGAATGGTGGCGGGACCGGCGGCGGCCCACGACGACTGGGCGGTGGCCCGGGCGATCGAGCGGGGGCAGACGGCGTCGGCCCTGAAGGAGCTGGCCCTGATTATGGAGTCGGGTGCGGCGCCCTACCTGGTGCTGGGACAACTGGCGTGGGTGGTGAGGACGAAGATGCCGAACCACCGCATCGCCGGGGCGGTGGAGTCTCTCTACCGCACGGACCTCGACATCAAGAGCTCCGTCGGCGACCCCCGGGTGCTCCTGGAGCGGCTCGTCCTGGAGCTCTGCGACGGGTGACCGTTCAGACCAGGCGTCTGCCGGTTATTCCGCCGCCGCGGCGAGACGCCGGGCGAGCCGGGACTTGTATCGGGCGGCGGTGTTGTCGTGGATGACCCCCTTGGCGGCAATCCGGTCGATCAGCGACGCCGTGCCGCTGAGGGCCGAGCGCGCTGCGGTGACGTCGCCCTGATCGATGGACGATCGCAGGGACTTGAGGGCTCCGCGCAGCCGGGTTCGCAACGCACGGTTCCGGGCGCGCCGCACGAGATCCTGCCGGTGCGCCTTCATCGTATGCTTGTGATTGGCCAAGTCGTGCTCATTCCTTTCCGTTTTGAGGCGGCCGAGCCAAACAGTATAGCATCGACGGGGGACTCTGCACGTTGGGAACGGCAGGAGCATCCCACGCTGACGGCGCGTGACGGCTCGCCCCCCGATTCGAGGTCTTGCCGACCGGCCGGCGCCGCGTGAGACCCACGATTTCCGCCCGTCCGGAGCTCCAGGACCCGCCACGATGCTGCCTGCGCACGGCGGTGGCGGAGCGTGGGATGGTCCTGTGGGAACGGCGCCGCATCCTGAGGCGGCGCCGAGTTCCGGCAGGGTTGGTTGGGCGGCCATCGGACCGTGAAAAAATCCCCGCGAGGTCGGGCGGCAGCGTCAGCCGAGTCCCGGCAACGGTTGGTTGGGCGGCGAATCGGTGCCGCCGGCGCCGATTTCCGGGCGAGGGGCCTGCGCGGTGGCGGTAGACCGCCGACGGGACCGCAAGGTCGCGCTACTACCGGTGCTTGAGCCGCCGCAGCGCGCGGCGCTCGCGCGCGTCCGGGCCTTTCGCTCCGATCGGCCGGGCCGGTGGGCCGGGGTCGCGGCCCAGGCGGCGCATCTCCCGCTCGGTTTCGGTGAGCGGCGGGGTGACGTCCTCGTACAGGGTTCTCGCGGCGGCTTTGGGAAGATGCTGCTCGGCCAGCAATCGCACGACGACGAGCTGTTTCCGGCCCCGGGGGCGGGTGATCGCCAGCCGGTCGCCGGGCTGGACCGTCCGGTGCGGCTTCGCGCGCTGGGCGTTCACGTCGACCTTGCCCCCGCGGCAGGCTCGCTGGGCTTCGGAACGGGTCTTGAACAGGCAGGCGACGTCCAGCCAGACATCGAGCCGGACCCGGCCCGGCGTCTCGTGCCGGCGGGCCGGGTCGCCGCCGCCGAGGGCGGGCGCGGGTGGGGGCATTCGGAGGTCCTCGCCGGGGTCTACGCGGCGGACTCCCGGCCGAGCATCCGGCTGACGACGCGCCGGCTCTCGGTCAGGAGCGCGTCTATCCGGGCCGGTTCCCGCCCCCCCGCCTCGGCGAAATCGGGGCGGCCGCCGCCCCCGCCGCCGACGATCGGCGCGATCGCCTTGACCACCTTGCCGGCGTGCACCTGGTCGGTGAGGTCCTTGCTCACCGAGACGATCAGGGCGACCTTGCCGTCGTTCTCGGAGGCGAGCAGCACCACGCCGCGCCCCAGGCGGTCGCGCAGCGTGTCGGCGAGACCGCGCAGCGCCGCCTTTTCGAGACCGGCGACCCGCCGGGCGATGAACCGGGCATCGCCGATGGACACCGCATCGTCTCGCGGCGATTCCCCGGACCCGCCGAGCGCGGTCCTCATCTTCAACTGATCGAGCTCGCGGGCGAGCCGTCTGGCCTCGGCCTGCAACCGCCTGACGGTGTCCACCGCCCGGTCTCCGGAGACCCCCAGGGCCGCGAGGACGTCGGCGGCCGCCCTGCGCTGGGTCTGCACGTGGGTGACGGCGGCCTCGCCGGTGACCGCTTCGATGCGGCGCACGCCGGCGGCGACGCCGGTCTCCTGGGTCACCGCGAACAGTCCGATGTCCCCGGTGGCCCGGCAGTGGGTGCCGCCGCACAGCTCCATGCTGACGCCCGGCACCGAGACCACCCGCACCGAGTCGCCGTACTTCTCGCCGAACAGGGCCATGGCGCCGGCCTCGATGGCGTCCTGGGTCGCCCGGGTCTCGGTCTCCACCGGGTGGTTCGCGCAGACTCCGGCGTTGACCTCCCGTTCGATCGCGTCGAGCGTCTCGGGGCTGACCGGTCCGCCGTGGGCGAAGTCGAACCGGAGCCGGTCCGGCGCGACCAGCGAGCCCGCCTGCTTGACGTGCGCGCCGAGATGTTCGCGGAGCGCCGCGTGCAGCAGGTGGGTGGCGGTGTGATTCCGCCGGATGGCGTCCCGGCGGTTCCGGTTCACTCCCGCGGTCACCCGATCGCCCGCCCGGAGGCAGCCCCGCGTGACCTGCGCGCGATGCGCGCGCGGGGCGCCGGGGGCGATGCGCTCCACGCCGTCGACCTCGACCACCGCGGCGCCGCCTTCCGCGGTCATCTGTCCGGTGTCCGAGACCTGTCCGCCCGCTTCGAGGTAGAACGGCGTCCGATCGAGGACCACGTACCCCGACGCCCCGGTGCCGAGCGCGGCGACCGCGGTGCGCTCCTCGTCGAACATCCCCAGGACCGTCGCCCCGTCGACCCGGGTGGCCGCGTACCCCTCGAACCGGTCGGGCGCGGCCAGGATCGACGCGCGCCCGGCGTCGGACTCGAACGTGAACCCGACCGTCTCGGCCGCCCCGAACCGCGTCTTCGCCCGCGACTGACTGCGCTGGGATTCCAGGCGCCGCTCGAATCCGCTGCGGTCGACGGTCGCCTCCCGCTCGCCGGCCAGCTCCTCGATGAAGTCCAGGGGCAGTCCGTAGGTGTCGTACAGACGAAAGATCTCCTCGCCGGTCAGCGTGCCGCCGTCGGCCCTCGAGAGCGCGGATTCGAGCCGGGGCAGGCCGTCCGTCAGGACCGCGTCGAATCGATCTTCCTCGGCTCGGACCACAGAGGTGATCGTCTCCTGCGCGGCGCGGAGCTCGGGATACGCGTCACCCATCCCGTCGGCGACGACGTCGACGAGGCGATGCAGGAACGGCCGGGTCATGCCCAGCTTCTTCCCGTGCCGCATCGCGCGGCGCATGATCTTGCGCAGCACGTAGCCGCGCCATTCGTTGGAGGGCATGACGCCGTCGGCGATCAGAAAGGTCATGGCCCGCAGATGATCGGCGACGACCCGCATCGAGACGTCGTCCGGTCCCGCCGCGCCTCCGGGCGCCAGCGGGCCGTAGACGCGTCCGGTCTGCCCGCCGATGGCGTGCAGGAGCGGGGCGAACAGGTCGGTGTCGTAGTTCGAGGCCTTCTGCTGGACGATGGCGACAATCCGCTCGAGCCCCATGCCGGTGTCGATGGACGCGGCCGGGAGCGGGGCGAGGCTGCCGCCGGCGTCGCGGTTGAACTCCATGAACACGTTGTTCCAGATCTCGACGTAGCGTTCGCAACTGCAGTCGATCCCGCGGCACGCCGGTTCCCCGCAGGGGATGTGGTCCCCGCGGTGGTAGTGGACCTCCGAACATCGGCCGCAGGGCCCGGTGTCGCCCATCGCCCAGAAGTTCTCCTCCAGGCCCAGCTCGACGATGCGCCGGGGCGGGACGAGGCGGCTCCAGATGGCGTGCGCCTCCTCGTCGCGGGGGATGCCCGCCCCGCCCTTGAAGACGGTGGGATGCAACCGATCCGGGGGCAGCTCCCAGACCTCGGTCAGCAGCGTCCAGGCGAACGGAATGGCGTCCTCCTTGAAGTAGTCCCCGAACGAGAAGTTCCCCAGCATCTCGAAGAAGGTGTGGTGGCGGAGGGAAGGGCCGACGTTGTCGAGATCGTTGTGCTTGCCGCTGACCCGCATGCATTTCTGTGACGTCGCCGCCCGCTTGCAGGCGCGGCGCCCGCGGCCGAGAAAGAGGTCCTTGAACTGGTTCATGCCCGCGTTGGTGAACAGCAACGTGGGGTCGTCCGCCGGCACGAGCGACGAACTGCGGACGATCTGATGGCCCTGGCCGGCGAAGTAGTCGAGAAAGCTCCGGCGAATCGCGCTGGACGTCATGCGGCTATTCTTCCACAAAAGCGGCGTCCCCTTCGGTCCGCGCGAGCAGGGCGGCGGTCACCTCGTCGCCCGGAAACCCCTGGCGGAGCAGGGCCCGATGCAGCCGCCGGAACTCGGCCCGCGTGCGGATGGGACCTTCCACCCGTTTGGCGATCGCGCGTTCGAGCACCGCGCCTTCGTCGACCTCGTCGAAGACCGCGGCCAGAGCCCGGCTGGCGACCGGTGGATCGATGCCGAGCGCGTGCAGTTCCCGGCGCGCGCGGTGTCTGCCGCGGAGCTTGACCTCGACCGCCCGGCGTGCATGGTCGACGGCGACCCGCGTGTCGTCGAGGAGCCCGGCGGCGGTCAGCCGGGTGATGGCGCGTTCGATTTCGTCGGCGGGAAGCTCGCGTCGAAGCAGACGCCCGCGGAGCCGGGCCGTCGAGAGGTCGCGGCCGGCGAGGATCCGCAGGGCAACGTCATGGCTGCTGTCGCGCCGACCCGGGGCCACTGGTGTCGCTCCGCCTCACGAGCCTCCGGCACCCCGGCCCGCGCCCGGCCGCAGGCAGCCCGCGGCCGGGCGCGGAGCGTCCGGGACGGCGCATGCCCGCGGTCAGGAAGTGCCCACGGCGGCGACCGCTTCGGCTACCGAGTACACCGGGGTCAGCCAGTCGTGGGTATCGGTGACGCGGCCGTTGACGATGTCGAAGAACCGGCGCTGAATGGCCGTGGTGACCGGGCCGCGGGCGCCGTCCCCGATCGTGATCTTGTCGATGCTCCGGATCGGCGAGATCTCCGCGGCGGTGCCGGTGAAGAAGACCTCGTCGGCGACGTACAGCATTTCGCGCGGCACGGGCTGCTCGACGACCGGCGTCCCGAGGTCGCGGGCGAGCGTGATGACCACGTCCCGCGTGATGCCCGGGAGCACCGACCCCCCCATCGGCGGCGTGAAGATGACGCCGTCGCGAATCACGAAGATGTTCTGGCCGCTGCCCTCGCTGACCAAGCCGGATGGATCGAGGGCGATCGCCTCGTCATAGCCGTTCAGCGTGGCTTCCATCTTGATCAGTTGCGAGTTGGCGTAGTTGGCGGTGGACTTGGCCATCGCCGGGAACGTGTTCGGGGCCGGCCGCGACCACGAGCTGACCTGGACGTCCACCCCTTTCTCCAGGGCGTCCTCTCCCAGATAGGCTCCCCACTCCCAGACGAGAATGGCCGCCTCGACGGGGCACGTGAACGGATTGACGCCCAGGCTGTGGTAGCCCCGGTAGAGCAGCGGGCGGATGTAGCACGCGGCGTAGCCGTTCACCCGGATTGTCTCGAGCACCGCCTCGCGGAAGTCGGACCGGTCCATCTCCGGCGTCATCCGGTACACCTTCGCCGAGTCGTAGAAGCGGCGCAGGTGGGCGTCGAGCCGGAAGATGACCGATCCCCCCGGCGTGTCGTAGCTCCGGATGCCTTCGAACACGCCGCTTCCGTAGTGGACGACGTGAGAGCCGACATGGATCTTCGCGTCCGCCCAATCCACGAAACCGCCGTTCATCCAGATCCTGCCGCTGCCAAAGCTCATTGCGAAAGCCCGCCCATACGGTTGCCGCATCAGATACTTGCGCTTATCTTTCAGTGTAGTGTTCGGGTCCACCGGGGCGCAACAACAATTACCGCTCCCGGCGGCTGGAATCCCGCGTTCCCCGGGACGTCGGGCATCGCCGGCGCATCCCGATACTACTGGCGTTCGCGGCAGAAGGGACAGCGACTGGCGCGGGCGGGCAGCGGCTTGTTGCAGTACCAGCAAAAGGCGGCCGGCGTCGCGCGGGGGTGGCGCGGCGTGCGGCCGGCCCGCGGGGCGGCCACGGGGCCCTTCGGTTGGGAGGGGCGGGCCGGCGGGTCGCGTCGCGTGGTTCGGATGTTGTCGAGGTCTCCGAGGAGCTCGGTGGTGTTCTGATACCGGTCCGCGAGTTGCGGTGCCAGGGCCTTCATCACCACGTCGTCCAGCTCCGGGGGGATGGTGCTGTTCACCAGCCCCGGCGGCTGCACCAGCTCGCCGCTGCTCAGGCGGTGGAGATCGTGCGGCCCCGGCGGTTCGTAGGGGAGCTCGCCGGTCAGCATCTGATACATGGTGATGCCGAACGAGTACAGGTCCGATGCGAAGACCGCCTCGCCCTGAAACTGCTCCGGCGCCATGTACGGCGGGCTGCCGATGACGGTGGTGCCGCGGGCCGCGAGCTCCAGAAAGCGCGACGTGCCGAAATCGGCCACCTTCAGGGTTCCCGACTCGGCGACGAGAACGTTGGACGGCCGCAGATCGCGGTGGATGATTCCCTGCCCGTGGGCGCACTCCATCGCCCTGCCGATCTGGGTCGAATAGTCGATGGCGCGATCGATGTCGAGCGCGCCGTTGGCGCCGATGACCGCTTCCAGCGTGTCGCCGCGCACGTACTCCATCACGATGAAGAAGATGTCGTCCTGCTTCTCCGCGGTGGAGATGGCGACGATGTTCGGGTGGTCGAGCGTCGCCAGGAGGCGCGGCTCCCGGAGCAGCTCGGAGAAGTTGAGGTTCTGGCGGTGGGGGACCTTCAGGGCGACCTTCTTGTTGATCCAGGTGTCTTCGGCGAGATACACCGTGCCGAATCCACCGCTGCCGATCGTGGAGAGGACCCTGTACTTCCCGAGCAGGCGATCGGAGAACAGCATGAAGGGCGGAAGTATAGCAGTCGCCGGGGCGGGCCGGCGGCGCGGGAGGCCCCGGGAGGGACGGCTCCGGGTCCTATAATCGGGCGGTGCCGCCCCGGTTCTTCGCGCCCGCCCTGACCGGCCTCGACGCTCCGGTCCGGTTGCCGGAGGGCGAAGCCGCGCATCTGTCGCGGGTGCTGCGGCTCGCCGCCGGTGACACCGTCGCGGTGTTCGACGGGCGGGGGGCGGAGTATCTCGCCCGGGTGGAGCGGGTCGGGCGTGACCGCGCCGTCGTGCGCCCCTACGAGCGGGTGGCGTCCGTCTGCGAGCCGGCGGTGGCGCTGACGGTGGCTCCGGCGCTGCTGAAGGGCCGCAAGTTCGACGACGTGGTGCGGGACGCCACGATGGTCGGCGCGGCGGCGGTACAGCCCCTCACGACGGCCCGGACCCTGTCTCCGCCGCGGGACCCCGGACGGTGGTCGCGCATCGCGGTGGCTTCCGCCAAGCAGTGCCGCCGGGCGATTGTCCCCGAGGTCAGGTCTCCCTGTTCTCTCGAAGGGCTCTTCGACCGGGACCGCTCGGCGGTGCGGCTGCTGCTGGCCGAGCTGGGCGCGGCCGATGACCGCGCGGCGGGCTTCGGGGCGCTGGCGCAGGAGCCCCGGCCGGCCTCGGCGACGCTGGCCGTCGGGCCGGAGGGAGGCTGGAGCGCGGACGAGGTGCAGGCCGCGGCCGCCGCCGGGTTCCGTATCGTCACGTTCGGCCGCCTGACCTTCCGCGCCGACGCCGTGGTCGCGTGCGTGGCCGCGATACTGCTCTACATCTGGGGCGACCTGTAGGCGCCCGCTGCGAACCGCGACACGGCCACTCTCGGGACGCCCGTGCCAATAGGATCGTATTCATCATGACACTTGCCGTCAGCCCGGACGCCAAGTGGATTCTCGGAGGGCTCGCCGCCGGCTTTGTCCTGCTCGGTACGATGATTGTCGGCGCGTTCCTGTTGCTGGACAACCGGATCGACGCCGTCGCGGTTGACGTGGCCGCCATCCGATCGACACTTGACGCGCACGTGGCACACGGCGGGTAGCGCCGAGCCCGCCTCCAGCGGGGTTTCCTGCCCGGACGACGGCCTTCCTGTCGAGCCCGCGGTCTCCCCATGGCCCGAGCCGCCGCGGCCGTCGGCGCCTTCCCGGCCGGATACCGCCGGTTCATCCGCGGGACGGGACACGAAACGTCATCCCCACCCATTCGTCCTCGGCCGCCCGCCACGCCATCCGGGCATGCCCGCGGTAGGCGCCGGCGACGGCCGCTTCCTCGTCCCCGAGGATGCCGGACACGATGACGGGGCCGCCGGGCTCGGCGAGGGCCGCGACGACGGGGGCGAGGCGGATCAGGGCGGCGCCGGTCAGATTGGCGACCACGACCGACGCGCCCGCGGGCACCAGGTCCGCGATGTTCTGCCGGCGCAGCTCGACCTCGGCCGCAACGCCGTTGGCGGCGCCGGCCTCCCGGGCCGAGGCGAGGGCGTCGGGGTCGCGGTCGATGCCGGTGGCGCGGCTCGCCCCCAGCTTGACGGCGGCGATGGCCAGGATTCCCGAGCCGGTCCCCAGGTCGAGCACGTGGCGCCCGCGGAGGTCCAACTGCTGCAGTCCCAGCAGGGCGAGCCGCGTGCTCGCGTGGTGGCCGCTGCCGAAGCCGAGCGCCGGCCGGATCGTCACGACGACGTCGGCGGGGTCCGGCGCCGCGGGCGCGCACCAGGGAGGAGCGACGATGACCCGTCCGACCCGGATCGCCTCCAGGTCGGCCTGGGAGCGGGCGGCCCAGTTCTCGTCGGAGACCCGGATCGCCCGGGCGCGCACGCGGACGCCGTGGGCGGACACCACCGCCGCCAGGGCGCGGTCGCGGTCGGACGCCGATGGGAAGAACACCCGGATGTGATTCGGGGCGGGCTCGTCCAGGGCGCGTGGCTGATGGTCGTCGACCGCGACCGCAATCGCCTCCAGCCACGACAGGTCGCCGGGGTGGCCGGCGGGAACCTGGACGTCGATCGCGGGATGGAGGTTTCCCCGGAAATCGCCGCCTTGCGGCTCCGCTCCCCGCCCCCCCGGACCCGCGCGTCTGCTCCGTTCCACGGGGCGGACGCCTATCCGAAGATGTCCTTGACGCGTTCGAAGAAGGGCCGGTCCTCGCCCTCGCCGGTCGCCATCGGGTCGAGCTCCCGCTTGGGCATCGTCTCGTCGAGGCGTTCGATCATGTCCTTCTGCTCGCGGCTCAACCGTCGGGGCACCGCCACCTTGATCCGGACGTAGAGGTCGCCGTGTCCCCGCCCGCCGACGTTGGGCATCCCTTTGCCCCGCAGGCGGAAGCGGGTGTCGGGCTGCGTGCCCTTGGGGATGTGGATGGCGGCCGAGTCGTCGAGGGTGGGCACGTGGATCTCCCCGCCCAGCGCCAGCGTGGGATAGGTCACCGGAACCTCGCACAGCAGGTCGTCGCCATCGCGGTGGAAGAACGGATGCCCGCGGACGTGGATGACGACGTACAGATCGCCGGGGGGGGCTCCCCGGCTCCCGAACTCCCCCTCACCGCTCAGCCGGAGACGCTGGGCGGTGGCGATGCCCGGAGGCACCTTCACCGTCAGCTTGCGCTCGCGGCTGACCCGTCCCTGGCCGTGACAGGTCTGGCAGGGTTTCGCGATGACCCGGCCGATGCCGCCGCAGTGATGGCAGGTTCTGGCCACCGTGAAGAACCCCTGCTGCATGCGGATCTGGCCGTTGCCGTGGCAGTGGGCGCACCGTTCGGGCGTGCTGCCCGGCGCGGAGCCCGAGCCGCCGCAGGTGTCGCAGGGCTCGTCCCGCGGGATCTGCAGGGTGGTCTCGGAGCCGTTCGCCGCTTCCTCGAACGAGATCTCCAGGTCGTAGCGCAGGTCGCCGCCGCGCCGGGCGCCGCCGCGCCGGGCGCCGCCCCCGAACCCGAACAGATCGCCCAGCCCGCCCAGGATGTCGCCGAAGTCGTTGAAGATGGTCGGGTCGACCCCGGCGCCGCCGCCGGACGCGCCGCTGACTCCGGCGTGGCCGAACCGGTTGTATCGGCTCCGTTTCTCGGGGTCCGCCAGCACCGAATAGGCTTCGGCGGCCTCCTTGAACCGTTCTTCGGCGGTCTTGTCCCCGGGGTTGCGGTCCGGATGATACTTGAGCGCCAGCTTGCGGTAGGCGCTCTTGATGTCCCCGTCCTCGGCGGATCGGGGGACGCCGAGAATCTCGTAGTAGTCGCGGGTTGTCACGCTTTCGCCACCTTGACCATCGACGGCCGGAGCAAACGTTGGCGCAACGTATACCCCCGTCTCAATTCCTCGACCACTTCACCGTCGCGGTGGCCGTCGCTCGGCTCGTGCACCACCGCTTGGTGCAAGTTCGGGTCGAAATCGGCGCCGACCGCCTCGATGGGCGCCACGCCGCGCCTCGCCATGACGTCGAGCAACTGCTTGTGAATGATCTCGACCCCGCGGCGGTAGGCGTCTCCATCGTGCGTATCCGCGGCCAGGGCGCGCTCGAGATCGTCGATGACCGGCAACAGGTCGCCGAGCAGATCGCCGGCCGCCTGCTCGATCAACTCGCGCCGCTCGCGCTCGGTGCGCTTTCGGTAGTTGTCGAACTCGGCGGTGAGCCGCAGCAGACGATCGTAGTGCGCGTCGCGCTGGCGGGCGATCTCATCGAGCTCCGCGCCGATCGAGCCGGCGCCGTCGGCGTCGTCCGATGGCGTCTCATCCGGAGGTGGGGAAGATTCCGGTTCCGGGGCCGCATCGTCCGGCGGCTCCGGCGGCCCGGATGGCTCCGGTTGCCCGGATGGTTCCGGTTGCGCTGTTTCTGGTTCAGACGGTTCGATCTGGTGTTCGTCGGGCATCATCTGTGGGCGGGGGGGCGTGGTTCAGGAGGACCCGGCTGACCGCTTGCGAGACGCTGTCTACCGCGGCGATTGCACGCGAATAGCGCATCCTGCGGGGGCCGATCACTCCTACGGTTCCGGTCTGCTGACCGTCGAAATAGGCCGAGGCGACCAGGCTGAAGGCGTGCAGCTCGCTCTTCGCATGCTCGGAGCCGATGACCACCCGCAGTCCGTGCGCGCCGAGGTACTCACCGAGCAGCCGGACGAGCCGGTGCTTCTCCTGCATCATCGACAGCAGCGCCCGCAGCGTGTCCAACGACACCGGGCCGTCCTCGTCGGACATCTCGTCGAACAGGAACGTCGCGCCGTCGACGAACACGCTCTCCTGCGGCACCATGTCCTCGAGGGTCGAGCTGGCCAGGCGCAGCCATTGCGACAACAGCTCGTCGTAGAGCACCTGTTCCTGCCGAAGGCGCTGGATGACCAACGAGCGCACCTCGCCGATGGTGAGGCCCCGGAACTCCCGGTTGAGGTAGTTGGCCCCCTGTTCCAGTTCGCTGGGCTGCACGCGTTCGCCGATGTCCACGATCTTGTGGCAGACGAGCTCGGCCTGGGCGGTGACCATGACGAGAATGCGCGTGCCTTCCAGCGGCACGAACTCGATGTGTTCGAACCCGGCGGTCTCGCTGGTGGGCGCGAGCACGAAACCGAGGTGATGCGAGATGCGGGACAGCTCGTGCGAGACGTTCGACAGCACGCCGTTGACGGAGCCCGCCTGCCGCAGCCGGGCTTCGACCGCCGGGGTGGAACGGGACGCGCGCCGGTGCTCGAGCAGAAAGTCGACGTAGCAGCGGTAGCCGACGTCGGTGGGAATTCGTCCCGCCGACGTGTGCGGCTGCGAGACGTAACCGGCGTCCTCGAGGGTGGCCAGGATGTTGCGCACCGTCGCCGCGGACAATCCGAATCCGCCCTGCTCGACGAGACGCCGCGACGAGACCGGCGAGCCGCGTTCGATGTACTCCTGGATCAGCGCCGCAAGCACCCGGCGCGTCCGCTCGGGAAGATTCGAGCCGGCGAAATCAGGGGAGACCGACTGCCGAGGCATCAGGATGACAGTATAGCTTGGTTTCCGAGGAGCCCGCGGCAAGGAGCCCCGCGGCTCCGCCACGAGCTGCCAGGCGCTTGCGCCGCAAGAGGTCCGCGCCGGCGAAACACCCGACCCGACCGCAAGGTCGCGCTAACTGCCGACCGCGACCTCGGGCCGGCGCCGGGGGGTCCAGCTCATCGACTTGGCGTCGCGGGTGCCGGCCTGCCCGGCGGCCGGGTCGATCCGGCGGTACTTTACGGCGATCAGCTCGGCGAGGATGGACACCGCGATCTCCTGCGGCGTCACCGCACCCAGGTCCAGGCCGACGGGGGAATGCACCCGGCGCACCTGTTCCGGCGGCACGCCTTCGCCCTCCAGCACCTCCGCGAGGCGGGCGACCTTGGCGCGGCTGCCGATGAGCCCGAGATAGCGGATGGGCTTCGGCGCCAGGGCCCGGAGGGCGTCGAGGTCGTGCCGGTGCCCCCGGGTCAGGATGACCGCGAAGGCATGCGCCGGGAGCGCGGCCCGATCGAGCCATTCGGGAATGGCGTCGACCACGATCTCGACGGCGTGCGGAAACCGTTCGGCGTTGGCGAACTTCTCGCGGTCGTCGATGACGTGCAGCTTGAAGCCGACCTCGTGGGCGGCCCGGGCCAGATGATACGAGACGTGCCCCGCGCCCACGAGGTAGAGCTCCGGCGCCGGCTCGAGCGGCTCGATGTACACCTCCATCTGCCCGCCGCAGATCAACCCGGACTCCTCCGCGATGTCGTCCGCCAGCTCGTACTTGGCGATGACCGGCTGCCGGGTCTCGATGGCGGTCCGCGCCTTCCAGAACGCTTCGTTCTCGTAGCAGCCCCCGCCGATCGTGCCCACCGTGCGCCCGTCGGGGAACACCAGCATCTTCGCGCCGACCCGCTGGGGAGTGGAGCCCTGCGCCCGGATAATCGTGACGAGCGCGGCCGGTTCCCCGCGCTGCAGCGCCTCGGCGACCGCCTCGAACACGTCTTCGTTTCTCATGGTGACCTGTGGGTCTTCCGGCCCGGAAGGCGGCGCGCGATCCGAACCGTCGGCGGGCGGACCCCGTTCAGATCAGGATCCGAACGTCGTACTGCGTCTTCAACTCGTCGATGAAGGCCGCGGCTCGAGCCTGCTGCTCCTGCTGCAGCAACAGGTCGCCTATCGGACCGCGGGCCTCCTCGAACGGCACGACGCGGTCGTCCCGCCGCTCGACCATCTGGATGACGTGAAACCCGAACGGGGTCTCGACGACATCGCTCAGCTCGCCCGGATCGAGCGCGAACAGGGCGGTCTCGAACGCCGACACCGTCTGGCCCTCGACGACGAGACCGAGATCGCCGCCGTTGGCCGCCGATCCCGGATCGTCGGAGTGCTCCCGCGCAAGGGCCTCGAAATCGGCGCCTTCCGCCGCGTCGAGACGCAGGCCCCGGGCGCGCTCCCGCGCTTCCGCCTTGTCCGGTTCGGACGCGTCCGGACTGACGCCGATCAGGATGTGGCGCGCCCGAACCCCGCCGCGTTCGGTGAACTGCGCGGGGTGCTGGTCGTAGAACGCGCGTACGGACTCGGGCTCGATCTCGATGCCGGCGAAGACCGCCGATTCCAGGACCCGTTCGACGAGCAGGTCCCGCCGGGTCTCCTCTCTGAGAATATACAGCGATGTATTCCAACTGTCGAGCCGGGTCTCGAAGGCCTCCTCGTTCGGGAAGCCGGAGCGAATGGTCTCGATACGGGCGTCGACCGCGGCATCGTCCACGACGATGCTTCGCCGCTCGGATTCCTGCAGCAGCAGGTGAAACGCCACGAGCCGGTCGAGCACGGCCCGGTAGACGCTGTCCCGAAACTGGGTGGGGAGGGCCTGGCCGGCCTGGATCTCGGCGCTGCGCACCGCCTGCTCGAGCTCGCCGCGCGTGATCGAGTAGGCATCGACGCTGGCGACGATCTCCGGCAGCGCGGCCGGCACCGGGTCCACCGCGTGCGGCGCCGGGGCGTCGGGCGGGGGCGCCGGCCCGCCCGGCGCCCCGGGCGGGGCCGCGCCGCAGCCGGCGGCCAGTCCGAGCACGAGCAACCACCGCCCCCGGGACGTGGGGGATCGCCGCGTCATTCCTTGATTATACGTCTTGATTCACGGTCGCTCATGGTCGCCTTCCGGCGCGGTTCGGGATCGTCGCGCGCCGCGGGGGGGCTCCAGCCGTCCTGCCGCGCGTCAATGCTGCGGGCACCGCGCGCCGGGCTCGGCGCCCGCAGCGAAGGCTCCCGCGATCGACCGGGGGCAGCGGTGGGTGGCTCGGAGGCCGGTGTCCGCGCAGACGTCGACGAGATTGACGCGGGATGGCGGCATGAAGCCCGGCAGTGTCCGCTTGGCCAGGGCGCGGCGCATGAACGCGGTCCAGATGGGCAGGGCGGCCTCGGCCCCGGTGAGGCGCAACGGGCTGTCGTCGTCCATGCCGACCCAGACCACCGTCAGGAGGGTGGGCGTGAAGCCCGCGAACCACGCGTCGCGCAGGTCGTTCGAGGTGCCGGTCTTCCCCGCCGCGTCGTGGGCGAAGCCGTTCCGGCGGGCCGCCGCCGCGGTCCCGGTGTCGAGGGTGCTGCGCAGCATCGACGTCACGAGGAACGCGCTGTCGGCGCGGGCCACCGGCTGCGGGCGGTCCCCGGCGCGGGGGATGACCTCCTCGCCGGCGGTGATCCGGCTGACGGCGTGCAGCGGCGCGCGGACGCCGCGGTTCGCGAGAACGGTATAGGCGGCGGCGACCTCCAGCGGGGTGCTCTCGAAGCTCCCGAGGACGATGGACGGGTAGGCGGGTGGGGTCGGGCCGCCCGAGGCGGCCGCCCAGAGACGCGCGACAGCCCCGAATCCCGCCAGCTCGCCGACCTTGACCGCGGCCACGTTGCGCGACCGGGCGAGGGCCGCGCGCGCCGTGACCGGTCCGTCGTAGACGCCGCCGTAGTTGACCGGCCGCCAGGGCCGGCCGCCGAAGCGGAACGTCGTCGGCCGGTCGTCGATCACCGAGGCGGGCGTGAATCGCATGCCCGGCTCGCGGGCCGCCCGCTCGAGGGCGGCCAAGTATACGAACGGCTTGACCACGGACCCCGGCTGCCGGCGCGCATGCTCGGCGCGGTTGAACTGCGACTCCTGGTAGGAGCGGCCGCCGACCATGGCCCGGATCGCGCCGCTGCGCGGGTCCACCGCCACCAGCGCGGCCTGGGGCGGGGTCTCCGGGGGGGCGCCGCGCCGGTCCGCTATCCGGTCCAACCCCTCCCGCACCGCGGCTTCCGCGAGGCGCTGCAGGTGCAGGTCCACCGTCGTCTCGATGCGCAGCGCCCGGCCGCCGCCCCGCCAGCCGTCGAGCCGGCTCTCCACCCTGGCCCGAACGAAGTCGACCAGGTACGGCGCCTCCCGGTCCGCCGTGTCGGTGACGGTGGTCAACGGCTCGCGGGCCGCGGTCATGGCGCGGTCGGGGGTCACCAGCCCGAGGTCCACCATCGCCTGCAACACCCCGTTGCGCCGGTCCGTCGCGCGTTCCGGGTACCGGTGGGGCGCGTGGGTCTGGGGGGCGCGAATCAGGCCCGCCAGGGTCGCCGCTTCGCCGAGGGTGAGGTTCCGCAGGTCCTTGCCGAAGAGGGCCCGGGCGCCCTGGGCGACGCCGTGAATGGCGAACGATCCCCGGTGGCCGAGATAGACCTCGTTCAGATACAGCTCGAGAATGCGGGGCTTGGGCAGCCGCCGCTCGAGCAGGAGGGCGAGGGCCTGTTCCCGGAGCTTCCGCCGCACCGTCTGCTCCGGGCTCAGCAGGGTGTTCTTGATCAATTGTTGCGTGAGGGTGCTCGCCCCGACGAGGTAGCTCCGGTTGCCGGTCAGATTGGTCACCGCGGCCCCGGCGATGCGCACCGCGTCGATACCGGGGTGCGTGAAGAACCGATGGTCCTCGGCCGCGAGTACCGCCCGCACCACGTCGTCGGGCATCTCCGCCAACGGGACGGTCCGCCTCCGCCGCCGGTCCCGGCCGTGCAGGGTCGACAGATGCGGCGCGTCCAGGACGAGGCGTTCGGCGCGCCGGCCGGGCGGCATCTCGATGGCGGTCACGTACCGGTCGGCGCCCCCGGCCGGTGCGAACCGGATCCGGGCGATTCGCCCCTCCTGCGGCCCCTCGCGTGGAATGAGGGTCAGCGCATCCGGTTCGACCGCGTACTCGCCCGCCCGCCGCGCGTGGTCGCGGCGCGCGTACCCCAGCTCGTCGAGCCGGGCGGCCAGCCCGGTGCGGTCGATGCCGAGGCCGGGCAGGAGCTCCAACGGCGCTCCGAATACCATCGCGGGGGCCGGGGTCAGTCCTTCGGCCAGCCGCTCGTCGAGCTGTCGGGACAGCGTGCGATGGGCCAGCAGGGCGGCCGAGGCGCCCAGCAGCGCCAACGCGAGGACGGGCTTCCCGTACCGAATCCATGCCGCCGGTCGTTTCGACCGCCGCCGGCGTGGGGCTCGGCGCTTCCCCGGGGAACGAGTCGTGCGGGTGCTGCTCACGCCCTGTATATCGGATCGTGGCGCCGGCGGAATACGGGGGATGGGATGGGCGTGCTCAGCAGCCCGTGGCAAGACTCCGCGGCGCGCCGGAACCGGCCGGCGGTGGCGGGGGAACGGCTCGGATCGGCCGGATTTCAGCGATTTCGACCGCTGTTACGAGACGTTCCCGGGCCGAAGCCCGTGGCCAGACTCCACGGCGCGCCGGAACTGGCCGGCGGTGGCGGGGAACGGCTCGGATCGGCCGGACTTCGGCGATTTCGACCGCTGTTGCGACACGTTCTTGGGCCGAAGCCCGTGGTAAAACTTCTGCGGCGCGCCGGAACCGGCCGGCGGTGGCGGGGGAACGGCTCGGATCGGCCGGACTTCGGCGATTTTCGACCGCCGTACGACGCGTTCCGGGGCGGAGTACGGCCCGGCCGCATGCAGCGCAACTTCTACGACGGCTGTCAGACCGCGATCACCCAATGGCGGTTCGTATCGAGGGTCGCATCGGAGAGGAGGCGGTCGACCAGGGTGTCGCCGTACCGGTTCAGGAAGCAGACTCCCGCGATCACCCGCTCCTGCGGGTTGCCGCGGGGGAAGATTTGCGACTGCGCCCGCGTGAACTGACGCCGGAGGGTCTGGTGTCGCCGCTTGGCGGCCTGCACGACCTTGTGCTGCAAAGCCCCGAGGTCGCGTTCCATCCGCCCCCGCGTCGATTCGGCCGCGCCGGTCAGGGTCGGGTCGACCTCGGCCACCGCTGCCGCCACCGCCGCCATCCGCCCGCGAATCGTGTCTCCGGCGGCTTGCAGCGCCTGCTCGACGGTGGCGGGAAGCTGCGCCCCCAGCAGGCGGTTCAGCGCCGATTCGTCCTGGGGTTGCAGCGTGGCCAGGGGGATCTCGGTGCGGCGCAGGAACTTCATGACCGCCGGATCCACCAGGGTCGCGCTGAGGCGCGGCGCGAACAGCGGCATCGGCACCCCGAAATGGGCGTATACCGGCTTGAGCTGCGCCACGTACGCGAGTTCGTTGGGTCCGGCGACGTAGCAGACGGTCGGGAAGAGGCGGTCCTGGACGATGGGGCGAAGCAGGACGTTCGGGCTGAAGCTCGCGGCATCGGCGCGGAGCCGGTCGAGCCACGCCGCTCGATCCCGCGCGTCGTCCCCGGCGCGGAGCCGATCGCCGTCCATGCGGAACGCCCGCCGGTCGCCGTCCTGCAGGAACAGGGACACCCCGTTCGCGGGGGGATCGACCTGCGCGTGGAATCCCGCCTGCCGCAGGCGATCGCCCGCGGATCGGGCCAGCGACGAGCTCGTGCCGGCGCTGCGGATCTCGCGGGCGAACAGATCCGCGGCCAGCGGCTTGGCGGCCGGGTCGGCGGCGTCGAAGACCACCAGCCCGTGTTCGCCGAGCAGGCGTTCCAGCCACGTGGCGAACGCGGCCACGAGCCCGCTCCCGTTCGCGTACGCGCGGCGGAGATTCCCCAGCACCTCGGCCGTGAAATCCGTCTTCGGGAGGGCCGCGGCCAGCGCGTCGAAAGCCGGCTCGATCCCGCGGCCGAGACGTACCGCGGCGGCGGGGGTGCCGGCCCGCGCGTTGATCTCCAGGGCCACGGTCGTGAATGCCTGGTCGGCGTCGAGCACGCCGCAGGTCCGGATCTCGTCGAGATCGTGGTCTTCCGCGTCGACCCAGAAGACCGCGACCGCGGGGACGCCGAAGTCGCGCTCGACGCGTCTGGCCAGCCGGATCGCGGAGACCGCCTTCAGGAGCGTATACAACGGCCCTCCGAAGAGGCCCGCCTGCTGGCCCGTGACCACCGCGACCGACCCGGGGTCGTCGAGACCCGCGGCGGCGTCGATCGCCGCCTTCGGCGCCCCCCGGGCGCGCTGCTGGGTACGGACCATGCCGCCGATGGCGGCCGGGTGCCGGTCGGGTTGCGAGCGGGCGGCGATCGCGGCCCGCCAGGCGTCGTCGTCAGCGGGATTGCCGGCGAAGAACGGCTGAAGCGCGTCGAAATTGGCGACGTACTCGGCGGCCAGCCGCTTGATGCCGGGGAATTCCTGCAAATCGACGGGTAGCGGGACGCTGTGGGGGGGGGGCGGGAGCTCCGAAGACACTGGCCTCCACTGTCGCAGAGCGGGTGCGCGGTGTCAAGCCGCTGCGGATGCGCGGGATCGTTTATCGCATTGAAAAACCGTGCACTTCCTGGTATCGTGCCACCGGACTTTGGAGGAACGCTCCCCCTGACACTCGGTGGTTCCGGCGCGTCTCGCGCTTCCGGTGTATTCGGTCCCTACGGCGTGATGCACCAGACGGGGAGCGGCGTCCTCGGTCCGGTGTACCGTGCGCGCCTGTCGGACAGCGACCCTCAGGATCGCGACCGCGTGTTCGCACTCAAGGCCTTTCACGTCGATCTGACCCCCGAGCAGACGATCCTCTTCGGCGACGCGCTCCAGAAGATCGTCGACGTCGGGGTTTCGCACGCGGCGGTGGTGAGTCCCGTGGGCGCCGGCGTCACCGATGAGGTGCCGTATCTCGCCTATGAGTACGTCGCGGCGGATTCGCTCGACGTCACGATGCGTCACCGTCCGCCCGCCTCCGCCGAGATCGTCCTGCCGTTCATCGTGCAGCTCGCCGAGGGGTTGGACGCCGCGCACGGGAGGGGCCTCGCCCACGGCGCTCTCCATTTGCGTGATGTGTTCGTCACGCCCGATCTGGCGCGGGTCAGCGGCTTCGGAATCGTCGCGGCGCTCGATCGGGTTGGACAGCGTGGTCCGTTGCGGCCGCCCTATGCGGCGCAGGAGCAGATTGCGGGCGCCGACTGGGGGCCGGCGGCGGACCGCTACGCGTTCGCGGCGGTGGCGTACGAGCTGCTCACCGGACGCCGGGCGGGGGCGGTCGGGAGCCGGATGGCCGAGCACCTTGAGCAGGTTCTGGATGCGGGGGCGGCCCGGCGTCTGATGCCGCTCTTCGAGACGGCGCTCGCCGAGGATCCGGGCCGCCGGCCGTCGGCGGCGGGGCGGTTCGCCGACGATTTGGCCGTCGCATTGGGGTGGACGGGCGCGGCCGGCGTCCGCCATGCGCTGGCCGGGATGGGCGCCGGAAACGCTGACGAACCGGGTAGGGGCCGGGAGCCGGGGCGCGTGGACGGCGCCGACGCCCCTCTCGGGGGCGGGCCGGCCGCCGCCGCGGTCGGAGGGACCGGAATGCGGAAACGGAAGAAGCGGACGCCGTGGAGCCGGAAGCAGTCGGACGTCGACTGGACGAAGCGGGCGCTCGATCTCAGCGCGCCGGATGAACGGCCGCCGGCGGGGGGCGGCTCCCCGCTCGAAGACGCGGACGACGACGACGACATGGAGGGTCCGGATCCGGCCGGTCCCGGCGCCGATCCGCTCGATATGGCCCTGGACGGCGGCGTTGCCCCGGACACCGGCGACGACCTGGAGTTGCGCGCCGGCGGCGATGCTCTGGCCGATGTCGCCGAGGGGCTCGACGCCGGTCTCCGGCACGGCCGGGGAGGGGCGGGCGCCGGCGATGGGGACATGGAGCCGCGGGTCGTCGACGGCTACTCGCCGATCTCCGTCGGGGATCTGGAATCCCGGGTCGAAGGCGGTGGCGCGGACCCGGCGGCGGCGGAGTCCGAGGTCGGTTCCAGGCGGGAATACGATCCGGGAGATGCTCCGAAGGCGATCCGCGGGGTGGACGAGGACGATGAACCGGAGGCCGGCGAGCCGGGCCTGCAGGCGGCCGGGGCGGACGACGCCGGCGATGTCGATGCGGCCGCCGGCGACGACGGGTTCGTTCTGGAGTCCGAGGAAGAAGAGGAAGAGGACGGATACGACTACGGCCCGGAGGACGATGTCGAGCCCGAGGATCCGGCCGGGGATATCTTCGATGGGGGCGAGAGGGATCCGGCCCGTCGGCTCCCGGTCGCTCTCGTGGCGGGGATCGGGGTTGCCGTCGTGGTGACCGCCTTCGTCATCGGGCTGGGGTGGATGAGCGGCGGCGACGATGCTCCGGCCGCCGTCGAGGAAGCGGAGGCGCCCGGGGCCGGGGGGAACCCCGGCCGCCCGTTCAGCGAGGCCGTGGTCGATGAACCGCCGCCGGAGCCGGCCGCGGTGGAGCCCATCGTCGAGCCCGAGAACGAAACGCCGAACGTCGCGCGGCCTTCGCCGGGGGGTAGGCGTCCGGTCGCCGCGCCCCGGCCGGAGCCCGCCCCGGCGGCCGCCCGGGAACCGGATCCCCCGCCGCCGGCCGCGCCCGCGGAGCAGGCGCCGGCGGTCCTGGACGGGCGCCTGCTGGTGCGATCGATGCCCCCCGGCGCCGGGGTCATCGTCAACGGCGAGTTACGCGGCACGACCCCGTTCGCGCTGGCGGATCTGCCGTACGGCCCCTATGAGGTCGAGGTGACCCTGGCCGGCTACGAGTCGCGCACCGTGACGATCGTTCTCGACGAGGACGACCCGATCGGTTCGTTCAGCGCCGATCTGACGGTCGAGCCGGCGGAACCGCCCGCGGCCCGCGCCGCGCCGGCCGGTCCGTCTCCGCGGACGGAAGTCGAGACAGGAGCCTCACTTACCGACACCCGTCCGCCGGGCGCTCCGGTTCGGCTCGCCCGGCGGTTCATCGGCGACGCGCCGACGTCGATGCCGGACCCGCTGGCCGACACCCACCGGACCCGGTTCAGACGGGAGGGGTATCGGACCTCGACCGACACCGTACAGGTCGCCCCCACCCAGGCCCGCGCGGCCGCATCTCTTGACGACGCTGCTCGATGAACGCGGTCCTTGCTCTCGAGAACGGAAGCTGGTACCGCGGCGCTGCGGCCGGGGCGGCCGGCGTGGCCCTGGGCGAGGTCGTGTTCAACACGAGCATGACCGGGTATCAGGAGGTGTTGACCGATCCGTCCTATGCCCGGCAGATCGTCGCCATGACCTGCCCCGAGATCGGCAACTACGGGGTCACGATCGAGGACGTCGAGTCCCGCGGTCCCCAGGTCGCCGGGTTCGCCGTCCGCGAGGTGTCGCCGATCGCGAGCAACTGGCGGTCAAGCGGGACGTTGCGCGATTACCTGGCCGACAACGGGGTCGTGGCCATCAGCGGAATCGACACGCGCGCGTTGACCCGCGAGCTGCGTACTGCGGGAGCGATGCGCGGGGGCATCGCCACCGGCGCCGTCGACCCCGACGATCTGGTGAACCGGGCGCGCGGGGTGACGCCGATGGAAGGCAGCGATCTCGTGCGCGCGGTGACCTGCGCCGAGCCCTTCGACTGGCCCCCGGGCTCGGGGTCGGCGGCGCCGGACGGGCTCGAGCCGGAGGGGTTTCGCCGCGCCCCGGCGCGGCCGTCGGGCCGGCGGTTCCGCATCGCCGCCTACGACTTCGGGCTGAAGCGGAACATTCTCCGCCGGCTGGCCGCCCACGGGTGCCACGTGCGGGTCTTTCCCGCGACCACTCCGGCGAGCGAGCTGCTCGCCATCGAGCCGGACGGGGTGTTTCTGAGCAACGGCCCCGGCGATCCGGCCCCGCTCGCCTACGCGGTGGCCAACGCCCGGCAGGTGATCGCGGCCGACGTCCCGGTCTTCGGCATCTGTCTGGGGCATCAGGTCCTCGCCCTGGCCATGGGGGCGGCCACCTACAAGCTGAAGTTCGGGCACCGGGGGGCGAACCATCCGGTCAAGCAGGTCTCCACCGGGCAGGTCGAGATCACGAGCCAGAACCACGGATTCGCGGTCGAGCCCGAGTCGCTTCCCGATGACGTCGAGGTGACCCACCTGAACCTCTACGACGGCACCATCGAGGGGCTGCGTCACCGCCGTCGGCCGGCCTTCTGCGTGCAGTACCATCCGGAAGCTTCGCCGGGACCCCACGATGCGGACTACTTGTTCTCCCGGTTCCTGGAGGAGATGGCGCGCCGCGCCGCCTGACCCCTGCTGCCCATGCCCCGCCGTACCGACATCAAACGCGTCCTCGTCGTCGGCTCCGGACCGATCGTGATCGGCCAGGCCTGCGAGTTCGACTACTCGGGCACCCAAGCGTGCAAGGCGCTCCGGGCCGAAGGGATCGAGGTGATTCTCGTCAACTCGAACCCGGCGACGATCATGACCGACCCCGAGGTCTCGGATCGGACCTACGTCGAGCCGTTGACCTGGGAGGTCGTGCGCTCGGTCATCGCGCAGGAACGTCCCGATGCGCTGCTGCCGACGGTCGGGGGCCAGACCGCGTTGAACCTGGCGGTGGAGCTCGACGCCAACGGGGTGCTCGAGGAGTTCGGGGTATCGCTGATCGGGGCCTCGATCGACGCCATCATGGTGGCCGAGGACCGCCTGAAGTTCCGCGAGGCGATGGAGTCCATCGGCATCGCCGTACCGGCCAGCGCTTACGCCAAGTCGCTCGACGATGCCCTGGGGGTGGTGGACCGCCTCGGGTTCCCCGCGATCGTGCGGCCTTCGTTCACCCTGGGCGGGGTCGGCGGGGGCATCGCCTACAACATCGAGGAGTTCCGTGACGTCGTGACGCGGGGCATCGAGCTGAGCCCGGTGCACGAGATTCTGATCGAGGAGTCGGTCATCGGCTGGAAGGAGTTCGAGCTCGAGGTGATGCGCGACGCCGCCGACAACTTCGTGGTGGTGTGCTCGATCGAGAACATCGACCCGATGGGGGTTCACACCGGCGACAGCATCACGGTGGCGCCGGCGCTGACCCTCACCGACAAGGAATACCAGCGGATGCGCGATGCCGCCCGCCGGATCATCCGCCGCGTCGGGGTCGAGACCGGCGGCTCGAACATCCAGTTCGCGGTGAACCCCGACGACGGGCGGATGGTGGCCATCGAGATGAATCCGCGCGTGTCGCGCTCGTCCGCTCTGGCCTCCAAGGCGACCGGGTTTCCGATTGCGAAGATCGCGGCGAGGCTGGCCCTCGGCTATCTCCTCGAGGAGATCCCCAACGACATCACCCGTCTCACCCCCGCCAGCTTCGAGCCCACGATCGACTACGTCGTGGTCAAGGTGCCGCGATGGACCTTCGAGAAGTTCCCCGAGGCCGACCGCACGCTGATGACCCAGATGAAGTCGGTGGGGGAGGCGATGGCCATCGGCCGCACGTTCAAGGAGGCGTTCCTCAAGGGGATCCGCTCGCTGGAGATCGGCCAGAGCGGCCGGTTGTTCACCCGCCGTCCCGTACCGGAGGATCAGGACGCCGATGACGCTGCGCTCCAGCGGCAGCTCGTCGTGCCGACGGACCGCCGGATGTTCGCGGTGTTCCAGGCCCTCGACCGGGGGTGGAGCATCGAGCAGGTGCACGAGTTCACCCGCATCGACCGGTGGTTCCTGACCCGGTTCGCCGAGATCGTCGAACTGCGGCGGTTGGCCGGCCGCGCGGGGATGGAGGGGCTCTCGAACGATCTCCTCGTCGACCTCAAGCGCGCGGGGTTCGGTGACGAGGAGCTCGGGGGCGCGCTCGACGCGGCGCCGGCGGTCGTCGCCGACCGGAGTCGAGACGCGGGCCTGGCTCGGGTCTACAAGCGCATCGACACCTGCGCGGCGGAGTTCGAGTCGTTCACGCCCTATCTCTACGGAACTTGGGAACGGGAATGCGAATCGGCCCCGACGGCCCGCCGCAAGGTGGTGATTCTCGGCTCCGGACCCAACCGCATCGGACAGGGGATCGAATTCGACTACTGCTGTTGCCACGCGGCGTTCGCCCTGAAGGACGAAGGGTTCGAGACCGTGATGGTCAACTGCAATCCGGAGACGGTGTCGACGGACTACGACTCCGTCGACCGGCTCTACTTCGAGCCGCTCACCCACGAGGACGTCTCCGCGGTCATCGAGAAGGAACGGGCGGCCGGCGGCGACGTCGCCTGCATCGTGCAGTTCGGCGGGCAGACCCCGCTGAAGCTCGCCCTCGGCCTGCAGCGGGCGGGCGTGAAGATTCTCGGCACGTCGCCCGATTCGATCGACCTCGCCGAGGATCGCAAGCGCTTCGCGGCGCTGCTGTGGGAGCTCGGCATCCCCCAGGCCCCCAGCGGCATCGCCACGTCGCGGGACGAGGCGCGGGAGGTCGCGTCGAAGATCGGTTACCCCCTCGTGGTCCGGCCGTCCTACGTGCTCGGCGGCCGCGCGATGGCCATCGTCTACGATGCGGGGGCCCTCGACCGCTACATGACCGAGGCGGTCGATGCCTCGCCCGAGCATCCCGTCCTGATCGACAAGTTCCTGGAGGACGCTTTCGAGCTCGACGTCGATGCGGTGGCGGACGCCGCGGGGGCGGTGGTCATCGGCGGCGTGATGGAGCACATCGAGCAGGCCGGCATCCATTCCGGCGACAGCTCCTGTGTCCTGCCGCCCTATCTCGTCGCCGACCGGCATCTCGTCACCATCCGCGACTACGCCCGCCGGGTCGCCCGGGCCCTGAACGTGATCGGTCTCCTCAACGCCCAGTTCGCGATCAAGGACGAAAAGGTGTACGTGCTCGAGGTCAACCCCCGGGCGTCCCGCACCGTGCCGTATCTGTCGAAGGCGACGGGCGTGCCCCTGGCCAAGGTCGCGGCGCGGGTCATGGCGGGCCGGACCCTCGGCGAACTCGGGCTGGTCGACGACCTCGACGTGGCCGGGGTGTTCGTGAAGGCCCCGGTGTTTCCGTTCGTCCGGTTCCCCGGGGTCGACACCATCCTGGGCCCGGAGATGAAGTCGACGGGCGAGGTCATGGGGGCGGCGGCGACCTTCGGCTCGGCCTACGCCAAGGCGCAGCTCGCGGCCGGACAGAAGCTGCCCGACCGCGGCACCGCGTTCATCAGCGTCAACAACGAGGACAAGGCCAACGTCCTGCCGATTGCGCGGGACCTCGCCGGGCTCGGGTTCTCGCTGCTGGCCACGCGCGGCACCGCCGCCTATCTGCGGGCGCACGGCCTCGACCCCGCCCTCGTCTACAAGGTCAACGAGGGCCGGCCCCACATCGGCGACCGGCTGCTGAATCGGGAGATCGATCTCGTCATCAACACGCCCCTCGGCCGCGAGTCGTTCTTCGACGACCGTACCCTCCGCCGCATCGCCACGGTGCTGGGCGTGCCCTGCGTCACCACCCTGACCGGCGCGTCGGCCGCGGTCAGCGCCATCCGCGCCCTCAAGGACGAGGCGCTGGACGTCCAGCCCCTGCAGGAGTACCACGCGGCGGTCGCCCGGCCGTAGCGGCCGCCCGGCCACCCTGTCTTGCGAGCGGCGAGATCCAACGCCTGAACGCGTTTCGGGCAGATTCCGGCGCTCTTGGAAGGTGGTTGGGGACCAGGACTGCCGTGAAGCCCCGCGCAGAAGCGCGCATGTCCGCGGGTGCTCGGCGGGAAACTTCTCCGGTGGGGCGCGCGGCCCTGCGACGAGAGTCATTGAAGGCCTCGTGGCGCAACACCGGTTCATTGCTCTGGATTTTACGATTCCGCCGATCCTGACGGCTGTCCTTTCGGTGGCGCCGGTTCGAATGGCGGCGTTCCAGCAACTGGCCGACCACCTGCCCAGCGGTTCCCGACGACGTATCTTCCGGACCACGATACCGTCCCGAACAGTCGTCGACGCGCTTGATCTATAATGCGAGTGGAGCGAGGAAGTCTGACCCCGCGCGCCGTCCGCATCCGCTCGCGTGGCGACTGGCGCGTTTTCGGTGCATTGCCATGGATGAACCTGCACGGACGGACGAACAGAGTATCTTCAGTGAAGTTCAAAGGGTCATCAACGGCCTGATGAAGTTCGACGCGGACAGCCGGGCGAGAATCTACCGTACCGTCGGAACGTTCTTCGGCTTCGATGGCCAGTCCGCCGGGGTGTCGCCGGGCGCCGACGGGCGGATCACCCCGGCGGGGGAGGCAGGGGAGGAACGGGAGCCGCATTTCTCGACTCGCGAGAAAATTTCACCGAAGGATTTCCTGTTTCAGAAACGGCCCGGCTCGGATGTCGATCGCGTCACGTGTATCGCTTACTACTTGACCCATTACAGGGACACGCCTCATTTCAAGACCACCGAAATCAACCAGCTCAACACGGAGGCTGCTCAGATCAAACTGTCCAACGCGTCCAATACCGTCAGCAACGCAATGCGGCGCGGTCTGCTGGTCACGGCGGCAGGAGGCATGAAGCAGTTGTCGGCGCTGGGAGAAAAGTACGTAGAGGCTCTTCCGGACCGCGCCAGCGTGAAAACCCTTTTGTCCACGATGCGATCTCGGCGGTCCCGAAAGAGATCCGGCGGAAACAGCGCCAACTGAGTTGACGGGACGGGCAATCAAGAAAGATAACGATGAACCGGCAACCCGTTCGCATGACGATATTCAATCACAAAGGCGGGGTCGGCAAGACTACGTTGACCGTCAACACCGCATTTGCGCTTTCCGCCGGCGGCAAGTCGGTTCTCGTGGTCGACAGCGATCCGCAGTGCAATTTGACGTCCTACTTGTTGTCCGACGACGTCGTCGATGATCTCCTCGATCATTCCAGCGGTCCGAACGGGCGAACGATCTGGACGGCGGTGAAGCCGGTTCTGGAAAACACGGGCGTCGGCCGGCTCGTGGAACCGACCATGATCAGAGACCTCGCCCTGTTGCCGGGAGACATCCGACTCTCGGAGTTCGAGGAATTTCTGGGCGACGCATGGGCGGACAGCTTCAAGAGGCGCCTCGGCGGACTGCGCGCAACTTCGTCAATCAGCGGTCTCATAACCCGATTGCACGAACAGCGGCCGTTCGACTTCGTGCTGTACGACACCGGGCCGAACATCGGACCGCTGAACAGGGTCCTTCTGCTCGATTCCGACTTCTTCATTGTCCCCGTCGCGTGCGATCTGTTTTCGGTACGAGCGCTCTCCACGTTGGGTCAGACCATCAAGAAATGGATCATCGACGCCGGGACCATCGGGTCCATCGCCCCGGACAACGCCATGTCGCTGCGAAGCGAACCGAGATTTCTGGGCTACATTCCACAGCGGTTCAAGGTTTACGGCGGGTCCATGACGCGCGGGGCGAATTCGTATCTGAGAGACATCAGAAAACGTGTGCACGGAGACGTGTCGTCGGTTCTGGGAAAAATCAACCACAATCTGATTCCCTCGAATGCGACGGATCCGGTAGTTGGAAGGGTCAAGGACTACACCACCATCGTCCAGCGGGCACAGCGTGAAGGTGTTGCGATGTGGGAATGCTCGGGGAACGACGCGGGAAAGAAATCCGCGAAGGCCGTGTTCGAGGGTATCGCATCGTACGTCATGGAAAATACGAAAGCAGAATCGGCAAGCGCAGCGCGTGGGTGAGCGGACAAATGCCGAGCGAATTGACGGACGGCGATCGTCGACGCATCGAAGGCGCAGTCGGCCGCTTCGTCGAAAACAGACGTTCGTTTGAAATGGTCGCCGAATCCCTGATGGATTGTCTCGCGCAGGATACGGGCTTGGCGGAGTTCATTCACTTCATCAGGCGACGCGTCAAGGACCCCGACAGCCTGCGCAAGAAGCTCGAGAGGCGCACTTTCTCCATCGAGAGGAGGACGAAGGAGAGCGGCGTCAATGCGTCGAATCTCTTCGACAGGGTCACGGATCTGGCCGGCGTCAGGATCATTCATCTGCACACGGAACAGTTGGGCCGCATGCATCCGCTAATCCTCGAGATTCTGGAGAGGGAAGAGTACAAGATCGACGGTCGACCGACGGCATACTGCTGGGACGTGGAATACCGGGCCTTGTTCGAGCAGATCGGTGTCCAGCCCAGCCAGCGGCAGTCGATGTATACGACGGTCCATTATGACGTCGTGGCGAACCAGGAGACCGGAATCAGGTGCGAGCTTCAGGTGCGGTCGCTGATGGACGAGATATGGGCCGAGGTGTCACACCGGGTCAACTATCCGATGGACTCCCCGAGCGGGACGTGCCGGGACCAGTTGAAGGTGCTGGCTCGGTTGACGTCGGGATGCGGGAGGCTCGTGGACTCGATTTTCAAGACGCACCATGAAGCGGTTCACCGAGTCTCGAAGGTTGGGGATCGGGGTTGACGAAGATGGCCGCAGCGGTGGGAACGGGCTGCGTTCGGCCGGCGCGGCGGGCGGCCGGGCCCGCCCCCTCGTCTGGACCGTGCCGTTCCTGGCGCGGTATGGCCGGGGACCCGTAGGTTCGGATCAGGGCCCTGCCCGTACCCCTCGGCGCGAGCCGCCGGGCCGTCGGATAGCCCGCATCCCACCCGTCCGCAACCGCCGTGTCATGCCGCAGGGTTCCGATGGCCCGGGCCAGCCGCCGCCCACCGCCGGCAACCGCTGTTCCTCCCGCGCAACCCCGGTAGACCCGCAGATGGAGATCACCGCGCGGCCCGAACCCCCCGGCGCGAGCCGCGCCGGCCGACCGGCCGCAGAAGCGTCACGGCCGGTTCAGCAGCGAGGCGGTGGATGTCCCCACTCGGACCACTCGGGCACCACGGTGTCGGCATGTTGACAGAGGTGAAATGCCGTGTAGCCCCTTATCTGTGCCGTGTAACCCCTATCTGTATAGAGTTTGGAGAACCGTAGGCATCGTCGGGTCCAATCCCGGTGAGTCGAGGCTGCGGAGCAGCAGCGATATCGTGTCGGAACGCAGGCGGTAATTCGTCGAGCACGGGGTGGCGACGTACCAGCTAACTCACGAATCTGCCGCTCGGCAGACCGAGCGTCGTCGGTTTGGCGATCGAGGCGCTCGACCCGCCTGTCGGCCGTCACGGTTCTTGCACGACCCTGTCCCGTGACGGTTCCTGCGGCGTTGGCGGCGGTTCCGCTGCTGGTCAGCGCGGCGGTGGGCGCCTGGGCGCCGCTGCCGGTGGGCGGCGTGCGGGCGGCGTTGGCGGCGGTCTGGGCGCTGGCCGTGCTCGCCGTCGCGCGCGGCGCGCCGGCGCGCCGGGTGGGCGCGCTGCTGGGCGTGGGCTTTGCGCTTGGCGGGGCGGCGCTGGCCGCCGCGCACCGGGCGGCGGCCCTCGAGACCCCGTTGAGAGCCTGGTTCGACCGGCAACCGGAGGCGGCCGGGATCGGCCGGGTCGGGCCGGTGCGGCTCGAAGGGCGGCTGCGGCGCGACGCCCGCGCCACCGACTACGGGGCCGCCTTCGAGCTGGCGGTCTCCCGCGTCGGCCCGGCCGGCGGGATGGTCCCGGCCACCGGCGGGGTCAGACTGTCCGTCGGCGGTGAGCTGTGGGCCGGGCGAATCCGGGAGTGGCGGGAGGGACGGCGGGTGCGGGTATCCGCCACGCTGCGTCCGATTCCCGCGTTTCACAATCCCGGAAGCGCCGACCAGGCGCGGCGGCAGGCGTTGCGGGGGACGGCGCTGCGGGGGTCGGTCAAGAGCGGCCTGCTCGTCGACGTGACGGCCCCCGGGCCGCGGCGGGCGGAGCTGGCGGCCTCGGCCCGCGCGGTCGTCCGGCGGGCGGTGGTTCGCACGGTGGGGCGGCACGGGGAGCAGTCGGCGGCCATCGTGACCGCGATTCTCATCGGCGACCGGGAGGGGCTCGATCCGGCGACGACTCGGCGTCTGCAGGACGGCGGCATCTATCACGTCATCGCCATCTCGGGCGGCAACATCGCCATCCTGACCGGCTGTCTGCTGTTCCTCGGACGGCTGTCGGGTCTGCGGCCCCGGTCCCGGCTCGCCGTGGTGGTGGTCTGCGTGCTGGGGTACAGCGCCCTGGTGGGCGACGAGGCGTCGGTGACCCGCGCCACGGCCGCGGCGGTGATCGTCCTCGGGGCCCGGCTGCTCGACCACCGGACGCCGCCGCTCAACGTGCTGGCGGCGACGGCCGCGGGCGTCGGGCTGGCTTCGCCGCTCGCGGTCCTGGACCCGGGATTCCTGCTGACGTTCGGCGCCACCCTCGGCATCGTGCTGGGCGCGGCCCGCGTGACGGCGGCGCTCTGGCGCGGGGGCGATCGGCCGCCGGCGTGGGCCGCGGCGCCGCTCGCCCTGTTTGCGGCGACCCTCTGCGCCGAGGCGGTGCTGCTGCCGATCGGGGCGGCCCTGTTCGGCCGCGTGAGCCTCGCCGGTCTCGTCCTCAACTTCGCCGCGATCCCGCTGATGACCCTCACCCAGGTCGCGGGGCTCGTGTCGGTGGCCCTGCTGGCGGTCCACCCGGTCCCCGCCGCCGCCGCCGGCTACGCGGCCCATCTCGCCGCGACGGGACTGGTGGAGTCCACCCGCCTGCTCGACGTCTGGCCGTGGCTGGTGTTCCGGGTGCCGCCGCCGGCGCCCCTCACCCTCGTCACCTACTACGCGGCGCTGCCGGCGCTGCTGTGGCGGGGGCGGTCGCCCCGTACCCGCGCCCTGGGGCAGGTCGTCGTGGCGGTCACCGTCGTGTGGATCGTGTCCACGCCGTGGCGCCCTCCCCTCGCCGGGCTCCCGCGCCCCGGCTGGATGCGGGTGAGCGTGCTCGATGTCGGTCAGGCCGACGCCACGCTGGTGCAGACCCCCGGCGGGGGGGCGGTCCTCGTCGATGCCGGCGGGTCGATCAGCCCGCGGTCCGATATCGGGAGCCGCGTCGTCATGCCGGCCCTGTGGTCTCTGGGCGCCCGGAAGCTGGACGCGGCGGTGCTGACGCATGGCCATCCCGATCACGTGGGGGGTCTGCCGGCGGTGTTGCGCGACCTGCCGGCCAGGGAGGTGTGGGAGGGCGTGCCGGTCGCCGGTCATCGGGGTCTCGAGGCGCTGCGGCAGGCGGCCGACGCGGCGGGCGCGCGCTGGCGGCAGGTCGCGGCCGGGGACCGGTTCGAGCGCGGGGGCGTGTCGTTCGAGGTGCTCCATCCGCCGGTCCCCGACTGGGCGCGGGCGCGGGTGCGGAACGACGACTCGATCGTGCTCGACGTGCGGTTCGGGGACGTCGCGGTGCTGCTGCCCGGGGACATCGGCCGGGATGTCGAGCCCCGCTTGGCGGGGGCCCTCGCTCCGGCGCCGTTTCGGGTCGTCAAGGTGCCCCACCACGGCAGCGCCGGTTCGAGTTCGCGGCGGCTGGTGTCGGCGGCCCGGGCGTGTGTCGCGGTGGTGAGCGCCGGCCGCGCGAACCCGTTCGGCCATCCCGCGCCGGCGGTGACCGCCCGCTACCGCGAGGCCGGGGCGATGGTGCTCGAGACCGGACGCGACGGAGCCGTCGTCCTCGAGACCGACGGACGGCAGGTGGATCTGTGGACGGCGGGCGGGCGCCGTTGGCGTTACGATGCCGGCGGCGAACGATGCGCGGCGCGCGCGGTGAGCGGTCGCACGGGCCCCGCAACCCGCTGACGCCCTCGCCGGAGTGCGGTTCCGCCCCCGCCTCCCGCGTTCCCCAGGCCAGGAGTCTGCGTCGCGGAACGGCGCCGCCTTCCGCCCGGATGCGCGGACTCCCTGGTGGGGCTGGGCGCAAATCGGAGCTGCCGGCGACGATTTCCGGGCCGGGAGTCTGCGTCGTGGAACGGCGTTCGCCTGGAGGGTTTGGGCGGCAATCGGAGCTGCCGGCGACGACTTCCGGGCCAAACTGTCAGTCCGCCGGCGACCCGCCGCCGGCGGTGTCGGTTCCGTAGCACCGATGGTCCCCGGCTGGCACATGGTCGGTCAGTCCGCCGTGGACCCGCCGCTGGCGGTGCCCGTGTCGTTCCGCAGAACCAGGTTGAAGGCACATTGTCGGTCAGTCCGCCGGCGACCCGCCGCCGGCGGTGTCGGCGGTCTTGACCGCCTGCCACTCCCGTTCGAGCTCGTCGGGCGAGGCGTCGTGCACGGTGCGGCCGCGGTCTTCCAGGCGCTGCTCGACGGCGCGGAAGCGGCGGGTGAACTTGGCGTTGGCGGTCCGGAGGGCCGACTCGGGATCGACCCGCAGCTTGCGGGCGGCGTTGGCGATGGTGAAGAGCAGATCGCCGATCTCTTCCTCGATCGGCGCGGGGCTTCCGGCGGCGATCGCGTCGCGCAGTTCGGCGATCTCCTCATCCGCCTTGTCGATGACCTGTTCCGCCTCGTCCCAGTCGAATCCGACGTTGGCGGCGCGCGCGCCGATGCGCGATGCCCGGAGCAGGGAAGGCAGCGCCTCGGGGATGCCGTCGAGCAGGGTGGCGCGATCGGCGGGGGCGTCGGCGCGCTCTTCGCGCTTGATCCGTTCCCACTGCCGCTTGACCTCGACGGGGGAGAGATCGCCGGCGCCGGTGCCCTCGCCGAAGACATGGGGGTGCCGCCGGATGAGCTTGGCGGTCACCGCGTCGGCCGCATCGGCAATCGTGAAGTCGCCGTCCTCGGCGCAGATCTGGGCCACGAACACCGCTTCGAGCAGGAGGTCTCCGAGCTCTTCGCACAGGCTGGCGCGGTCGTTGCGATCCATCGCTTCGACCACTTCGTAGGCCTCCTCCAGCACGAAGGGCCGGAGCGAGGCCACCGTCTGTTCGCGGTCCCAGGCGCAGCCGCCCGGCGACCGCAGCGTGCGCATGATCTCGACGAGACGCTCGAAGCGGGCACCCGCGGTGGTGGGGGAGAGGTTTTCGGAGCAGATGGCCTTGGTCATATCGTTCCCCCTACTTTACGATCACCGGTGAACCGCCCGCGGTGCGGTCCCGCGGCGACGGCCTGTGGTGCGACCTGGGGAACCCCCGCTCGATGTGCGGGGTGAACCGCCCGCGGTGCGGTCCCGCGGCGACGGCCCCCGGCCGCCCGCGGCAGAACCCCGCGTCGCACCGAATCCGCCGGGGCGCAGGATGCATCGCCGGTCGAGCGCAGCGGAGCCCTCCGCCCCGGGTTGCCAGGGCTCCTGCGAGGGAACCATGACCACCCCGCCGCCGGAGATATCGTTCAACGCCCTCGTGGTGTCGCTCGCGACGTCCGCCGCCGTCCATTTCGGTGACGTCACCGACCCCGCCACCGGGCGGAAGCTCCCGCCCAATCCCGATGCCGGGGGCAACATGCTCGACCTCCTGGCGGTTCTGGCGGAGAAGACCCGCGGGAACCTCACGCCGGACGAGGAACGGTTTCTGACCCGCGTCCTGCAGGAGCTGCGGATGCGTTTCGCGGAGGTTCGCGGGGCGGGGAACCGGCCGGTCTCCGGCTGACGCCATGCGTGTCACGTTTCTCGGGACCGGAACCTCGACCGGCGTGCCGATGGTCGGCTGCGACTGCCTCACCTGCCGCTCGGATGATCCCCGGGACCGCCGCTGGCGGCCGTCCGTCTATATCGAGCTGGCCGATGCGACCCGGGTCGTCGTCGACACCACCCCGGATTTTCGATCCCAGGCGCTGGCCTGCGGGCTGACCGGGGTGGACGCCATTCTGTTCACCCACCAGCACGCCGATCACGTCATGGGACTCGACGACGTCCGTCCGTTCAATTTTCGACAACGGACGGCGATACCGTGCCTCGGCGACGCCCCGACCCTCGCGGCGCTCCGCCGGGTCTTCTCGTATGTCTGGGACCGGGCGGCGCCGCAGGGCGGAGGGCTGCCGCAGCTTCGCCTGCTGGAGGTGACCGGCCGCTTCTCGCTGGGGCGGGCCCAGGTGGTGCCGGTGCCTCTCCTGCATGGCACGCGCCCCATTCTCGGCTACCGGGTGGACGATTTCGCGTACTTGACCGATTGCAGCGAGATCCCGGAGGGTTCGTGGCCGCTGCTCGACGGCCTGAAGGTCTTGGTCCTCGATGCGCTGCGGCATCGTCCCCATCCCACCCACCTGTCGCTGAGCCGGGCGGTGGAGACGGCCGCGCGCATCGCGGCCGGCCGGACCTACTTCACCCACATGTGCCACGACCTTCCCCACGCGGCAACCTGCGCCGCCCTGCCGCCCGGCGTGACGCTGGCCTACGACGGGCTCGTCATCGATGTTCAGGAGGCTGCGCCGTAGAACGGTGGAGACCCCGGCAGGGTTGGTTGGGCGGCGATCGGCGCCGGCCGGCGACGATTTCCGGGCCGGGAGTCTGCGCCGTAGAACGACGCCGCCTCCGCCGGAGGCGCCGACTCCCTGGATGGTTGGTTGGGCGGCGATCGGCGCGGCCGGCGACGATTTCCGGGCCGGGAGTCTGCGCCGTAGAACGGCGCGGACTGCTGGATGGTTGGTTGGGCGGCGATCGGCGCCGCCTGGCGACGATTTCCGGGCCGGGAGGCCGCCCGCCCGTGGCGGGACTCGAGGCGGCCGCGGCACGGGCGGCGACTGACGTATGATGAAGGGCTCGCCCATGCCGTACGAGACTCGACCGCGGGACCCGGTTCGGATAATTCACTTTCCGGACGACGAAGGCGCTCCCGGCTGGCGACAGCCGGTGCTGGCGCTCGGGAACTTCGACGGGGTGCACCGCGGGCACGCCAAGATCATGCGCCAGGTGCGGCGCCGGGCCGACGAGCAGGGGGCCACGGCCGCCGCGTTGACCTTCGACCCGCACCCGTCCCGGGTGGTCCGCCCCGACAAGGCGCCGCCGCTGCTCATGACCGGTCCGCAGAAGCTGGCCGCCCTCGGGGCGGCGGGCATGGACGGCATCGCGGTCGTGCGGTTCACGCCGGAGCTGTCGCGTTGGGACCCCGAGACCTTCGTCCGCGCGGTGCTGGTGGATTGGCTGCAGGTGGCCGAGGTGTGGGTGGGGGCGAACTTCCTCTTCGGACACGATCGGGCGGGCAACTTCTCGCGGCTGCGATCACTGGGGGCGCGCTACGGATTTCGGGCCGAGAAGATCGATCCGGTACGATACCGCGACTTCGTCGTGAGCAGCACGCGGGTCCGGCGCCTCATTGCCGAGGGCCGGGTCGACGAGGCCGGCTCGCTGCTGGGACACCACTACATGCTCGAAGGCACGATCACCCGCGGCGCCGGCCGCGGACGGGGGCTCGGCTATCCCACGGCGAACCTCGCCACCGGGAACGCCCTGTTCCCGCCCAACGGCGTCTATGCGACGGCGGTGGTGATGGAAGGCGACATCCACGCCGCGGTGACCAACGTCGGGGTGCGACCGACGTTTGGAGAGGTGCCGGCCGGGCCGGTGGTCGAGTCGCATCTGTTCGATGTCGATCTCGACCTGTACGGGCTCGAAGTGCGCGTCGCATTCATTCGGCGTCTGCGCGGGGAGCGGTCTTTTTCGGACGGGGATGCGTTGCGGGCGCAGATTGCGCGCGATTGCGACGAGGCCCGCGGGCTGTTCCGGCGGATTTCACTGTAAAATCCCGGACAGGTATGGGAAAGACCGAGCGCCCGGGCTCGACGACGTCCATCGGGTTGAGCGTGACGTTGCCGTGCGAGGCGCGGTACCTCCCGATACTGCGTCAACTCGCTGAACGAACCGCCGACCATCTCGGCTATCGAACCACCCATCGCAACGACGTGGTCGGCGCGATCGAGCAGGCCGTGCTCAGGGTGTTCGAACCGGGCGGCACCGCCTATACGCATGTCGAGCTGCGGCTGGCGGCGGGCGGGCGCGACATGCAGGTTCGCATTCGGTATCTCGGCGCATCCGCGCCGCGCGATGGGGCGACGATAATCGAGCAGCTCCTGTCCCGTTCCGGTCCCGACGGCGTACCGCTCGATCGGCTGCGGCGCTCGATGCGCACGGTGGTCCTGGGGCGGGGACCGGACGGCGACGGCGACTTCTGCGAGCTGACCCGAGCCCTGCCCGAAGTTTCCCGGGAGTCTGCGCCGTAGAACGATTTTGGGCACGATTAGACCCTGTATATAGTAGTCGTAGACTTTCGACTCCACTATATGTGGGGGGTGATTTTCCTGCGGCACAGACTCCTGGCTGGAGTCTCCACCCCGAGGCGGATGCGTCTTTATAACACCCTGACACGGCAGGAGGAGCCGTTCACGCCGTTGCGTGGCCGGACGGCGCGCATGTATACGTGCGGGCTGACCGTCTACGCGCGCGGCCACATCGGCAACTTCCGGACCTTCGTCGCCCTCGACGTGCTGAGACGAACATTGAAGCACGTGGCCGGATTCGACGTGCGGCAGGTGATGAACTTCACCGACGTCGACGATCGGACCATCGTCGAGTCGCGGGCCGCGGCGGTCCCGCTGCGCCAATACACGGATCGGTTCATCGCCGCCTTCGGTGAAGACGCCGCGTCGCTCGGGTTGGAGTCGGTCGAAGCGTACCCCCGCGCGACCGACGAAGAGAACCTGCGGTCGATGGTCGAGATGATTCAGGCTTTGGAGAGCAACGGGCATACCTACCGCAGCGACGGATCCGTGTACTTCCGCATCGCGACGCTGCCCGCGTACGGCAAGCTGGCGCGGCTCGACCATGACGGGATGAAGCCGGGGGCCCGCGTGGACTCGGATCGCTACGACAAGGACGATGCGCGCGACTTCGTCCTCTGGAAGGCGACCACCGCCGAGGAGCCGACCTGGGACTTCGGGGTCGGGCCGGGGCGTCCGGGATGGCACATCGAGTGCTCGGCGATGGCGCATCGTCTGCTCGACGGGTCCCCCATCGACATTCACGCCGGCGGCGTCGACCTCGTGTTTCCGCATCACGAGAACGAGATCGCCCAGGCGGAAGGGGCGACCGGCCGGACCTTCTCGCGGTTCTGGGTGCACGTCGAGCATCTGCTGCTCGACGAGGGCGCCAAGATGTCGAAGTCGCTGGGCAACGTCTTCACCGTGCCCGACGTGCTCGAACGGGGATATCGGGCCTCGGCCCTGCGCTACGCGCTGCTGTCGGTCCACTACCGGAAGCAGTTGCGGTTCACCTGGGGGGGGCTCGATCAGGCGGAAGAGGCGCTGAAGCGGATCACGGCGTGTCTCGCCCGGCTCGAGGCTCTCCGCGGCGGCGCGGCGCATGCCGAGGTCGCGGCTCGGGTCGAGACGGCGCGGCGCGATTTCGACGACCGGCTGGCGCACGACCTGAACGTGCCGGGCGGTCTCGGGGTCCTGTTCGAGCTGGTGCGGTACGTCAATACGGCGATCGACGCCGGCGAACTCGGCCGGCCCGACGTCGCGATCGTTCGGGCGGCCTTCGACGGCTTCGATCGGGTGCTGGGGGTCATTGCCCTCCGGCAGGCGGAAGAGACCCTGGCGGACGTGCCGGTCGACGAGATCGAACGATTGATTGCCGAACGGAGGGCGGCCCGCGCCCGCCGCGATTTCGCCGCGGCCGACGGCATTCGCGACGACCTCGACGCGCGGGGCATCCTGCTCGAAGACACCCCCGCCGGTACTCGCTGGCAGCGAAAGTAGTTTGGCCCGGCTCTTGCTTACCAGCTCGTGGCGAAAGTCCCCGCTGCCTTCGGGCGGCGACGCATCCCGCCTGACGGCGTCGTTCGTCGGTTGCCTATGCCCAACCGTCATGATCGGGGACGCCGATCACCCCGACGCCGCGGAACGTCGGGACCTGTCTCACCGGAAACCGTCATGATCGGGGACGCCGATCACCCCGACGCCGCGAAACGTCGGGACCTGTTTCACGGCGATACGCGCCCTCCTCACGCTTGGTCGGGCACGGGCGTTCTTTGCCCGCGGGCGCTCTTCAGCCCGCCGGCGCCCTCGCCGCTCCCGGGGCGGCGCGGGGTTTTCGCCGCGGGCGGTTACGCCGTCGCCGAACGATGACGAGCGCGCGCCAATCGCTCGGTCGGCACGGCGAGGATCTCGCCTGCGGCGAGTTGCGGCGCCGGGGGTACGCCATTCTCGCCCGCCGGTTCCGCACGCGCTTCGGCGAAATCGACATCATCGCGCAGGACGGCCCGACGTTGGTGTTCGTCGAGGTCAAGACCCGGCGCAGCACGGCGTTCGGCGGGCCGATGGCGGCTGTGAACGCCGCCAAGCAGCGGCGGCTCGTCAACATGGCGCGCGGCTACCTGCTCGGTCTCGGCGGCGGCGCGCCGCCGTGCCGGTTCGACGTCGTCGGGGTCACCGTCGGGGCCGGCCGGCCGCCGGTCGTCGAGGTGGTGAGCGACGCGTTCCGGGCGCATCCGCCTTGATGCCGCCCGAGCCCTGTGGTACCGTATTTTGCAGGCCGCGGCAACGCGAGCGGGAATAACTCAGTGGTAGAGTGCGACCTTGCCAAGGTCGAAGTCGCGGGTTCGAATCCCGTTTCCCGCTCCACTCTCCCCGCGCGATGCTCCTCGTCGCATCGCCGGGGACGGCCGGCCCGCCAGGCGGTGACGCCTGTTGATCTTCCGCCCGTCGGCGCCGTCGCCAAGTGGTAAGGCAGAGGTCTGCAAAACCTCCATCCCCGGTTCAAATCCGGGCGGCGCCTCCAATCTTTCCGGAATGCGATCATCGCTGCGAGCCTTGGGGCTCTCCGTCTATCTGCCCTCGAGCCTCATGGCGGTGGCGCAGATGGCGCTGCTGGTCGTGCTGCCGCTCTACGTGCTCGACCTCGGGCGGGGCCCTTCGGTCGCGGCCCTCGTGTTCGCCATGCGCGGCCTCGGCAGCGTGGTGGTCAACGTGCCGGCGAGCTTGTTCATCGAACGCCGCGGGCACAAGGCCGGCATGTTGCTCGGCAACGGTCTGATGGCGGCGAGTGCGCTGGTCATCGCCCAGTCCGAGTCCACCGTCATCCTCGCCCTGGCCACGCTGCTGTTCGGGGCCGGCATGGGTGCCTGGCTGCTCGCCAGGCTGGCCTGCATCACCGGGCAGGTTCCCATCCGGCAGCGGGGGACGGCCATGGCCGGCTTGGCCGGACTGCAGCGGCTGGGCATGCTGTTGGGCCCGTTGCTGGGCGGCGTGGGGGCGGAGCAGCTCGGCTTTCGGACGGTGTTCCTCGCGATCGCCGGCGCGGCGCTGCTGACCTTGGCGCTCATCTGGAAGCTGGCGCCGGGGCCGCCGCCGGCGCGCGCGCCGGGCGGCGGGGTGAGCCCCCATCCGGGCACCCGCATGCTGACCCTGGTGCCGAGCATGCTCGGCCGTTACCGCCACATCTTCCTGGGCGCGGGCGTCTTCGCGTTCTGCGTGCAGCTCCTGCGGGAGCAGCGCCGTCTGCTGGTGGTGCTCTGGGGCACCGCCATCGGGATCGATGCGGAGGCGATCGGGCTGATCGTGAGCGGTGCCTCGGTCGTCGACATGGCGATGTTCCCCTTGGCGGGTCACGTCATGGACCATTGGGGCCGGAAGGCGGCGGGCATCGGCTGCATCGGCATCCTGGGGACCGCGATGGGGCTCCTGCCGCTGACGGGTGCCACGACGACCTATCTGTGCGTGGTCGTGCTGGCGAGCATCGGCAACGGGCTGGGAAGCGGCATCGTGCTGACCCTGGGCGCCGATCTGTCTCCGGCGGCTGAACGCAGCCGGTTCCTGGGGGTATGGCGCCTCGTGGGCGACGCCGGGGCGTTGGTCGGGCCGCTGCTGACCGCGGCGGTGGCCTCGCTGGGCGCCGCCCTGACCCTGACCTGGCTGATCGGGGTCATTGGCGCCGCGGTGCTGTGGCGGCGGGTGCCGGAGACGCTGCGGCTCGCGGTAACCGTCGCCGAAGGCTAGTGGTCCGTCACGTCATAAGTTTCGGACAGACGGATTTGGGTTGAACGACGTATTTCTTCTGCATAGGACTCTTGCGGTTCGAGGCGAGTACCCCGGCGACCCCTGTTTTTAGTCGTGGCGATGCACTAGAGTCTGCGCCGCAGGGAAAATCAGCCCCCACATATAGTGGAGTTGAAGGTCTACGACTACTATATGCAGCGTCTAATCGTGCCCAATCGTTCCACGGCGCAGACTCCCTGGCCCGGAAATCGTCGCCTGCGGCTCCGATTGCCGCCCAACCAACCCTCCCAGGAATCCGCGCCGTTCCACGGCGCAGACTCCCCAATGACCCTGATATTCGCTCGTGGCGCCGCACTGGCCAAGTTGCCTCAGGGCGCTCCACGGCCGCTGCGCGCGGCCGTCAGCCGGCGCATCAGCTCGATCGTAGGCGTCGGCGCCTCGAACTCCGCTTCTTCGAGCGGCGTCCGGCCGTGGTGATCCCGGGCCTGGAAATCGGCGCCGTGGGCGGCCAGATACTCGACGATGGCATTCTCGCCAACGCGTATCGCGGCGTGCAGCGCGCTGGGCCGGCCGGCGGGGTGGACGTTCACGTCGAGCCCCAGCTCGACCAGGAGCTGCACGGCCTCCAGGCTGCGGCCGCGGGTCGCGAGCAGCACCGCGCCGGCGCCCTCGTCGGACCGCGCCGCGGGGTCCGCTCCGAGACCGAGCAGCAGCCGCAGCATGTCCACGTCGCCGGACCGGGCGGCCGTCAGAAAGGGGGTGAGGCCGCTGCTGCGGCGTGCCGCCGCCGGGGCCCAGTCGTCTCCCCGTCCGGTGCGCGCGTCCAGATCGGCCCCGCGGACGACGAGCGTCCGAACCATGTCGAGGTTGCCCTGCCGCACCGCGGCATGGAGCGGCGTGCTGCCGGTGCGGTCCCGGACGTTCACGTCGGCGCCCTGATCGAGCATCAGCCTGGTGACGGCGTCACTGCCGGCGGCGATGGCCAGCAGGAAGGCGGTGCCGCCGGCGGCGGTGGTGACGTGGGGGTCGGCCCCGGCCGCGATCAGCGCCCGCGCGCTCGCGGCGTCCCCCTGCTGGGCCGCGAACAGGATGGGCCGGAAGCCGTTGCGGGAGACCGCGTTCACGTCGGCGCCCCGCTCGACGAGGAGGCCGGCGATGGACGGATGCCCCCCGGCGATGGCCCACATCAACGGCGTCTGGCCCATGCGCGATTCGGTCACGCTCACATCGGCGCCCCGGTCGAGCAGCAGCCGCACCAGCGCCTCGTTGCCGCCGTGCACCGCGGCCAGCAACGCCGTGCCGCCGCTCCAGCGGGCGGTGTTCACGCTCGCGCCGGCATCGAGGAGCAGCCGGGCGAGCGCCAGGCTGCCGTTGGCGCAGGCCAACAGCAGCGGGGTCTCCCCGTTCTCGTCCGCCGGGTCGGGATCGGCCCCCGCGCGCAGCAGGACGGCGGCGATGCCGGCGTCGCCGCGGAACGCGGCCCACGACAGCGGGGTCGATCCGTCGGCGCGGACGGCGTTGACGTCCGCCCCGCCCGCGACGAGCGCCCCCACCGCGGCGGCGTCGCGTCGCTGCACGGCGTCGAACAGCCGTGCGGCCGAGCCTGACGCCTGCGCGGCAGCCGCCGGCGGGCCCGTCAGCGCGAGGACGATCAGGACGGCGCCGGCGCGGTATCCCCGTAAGGTGGTCATGGTGGTCATGATGGCGCAATGGTAAACTGCGGGCGTCGTGTCTCGCCAGAGCGCCTCTCGGCCGAGTGAGGGAACGGTGCGGAGCATCGCCGTCGCCGCGGTGCTGATGCTGCTGCCGGGGACGATGACGGCGGGCGCCGCCGTTCAGGCGGTCTCCCCGGAGCGGCCCGCCCCGCCTGCGCGGTCCGTCGCATCCCCGCCGCCGGCCCAGCCGGCTCCGTCGGTCCCGCCGGGCGGCGAGCTGCTGCAGGCCACCGTCGACCGCTACTGCCTCGCGTGCCACAACGACCGGACCCGAACCGCCGGGTTGACCCTGGCCGGCGTGCGGGCGTCGGCGGTGGCGGCGCAGGCGCCGGTTCTCGAGAAGGTCCTGCGCAAGCTTCGCGCGGGGGAGATGCCTCCGGCCGGGCGGCCGGCCCCGGACCCCGGCGCGCGGGCGCAGCTCGTGGCGTGGCTCGAGACCGAGCTCGATGATGCGGCGGCCGAGCGGCCCGACCCGGGTTCGCCGGCCATTCACCGGCTGAACCGGGCCGAGTACCGCAACGCCGTTCGGGATCTGCTGGGGCTGGACCTCGACCATGCGCGCGACCTGCCGGCCGACGACTCCGGCTACGGATTCGACAACATCGGCGACGTGCTGACGGTGTCGCCGCTGCACGTCGAGAAGTACGTCAGCGCGGCGCGGCGCGTCAGCCGGCTCGCGGTCGGCACCGGCACCCCGCGTCCGGTCTTGCGGCGCTACCGCCCGGCGGGCGGGGGGGAGGAGATCGACGGACTGCCGCCCAACGAACGCGGCGGCATCCTGTTTCGGCACTACTTTCCCTTCGACGCCGAGTACACGGTTCAGGTACGGGTTCGCGGGCGCCGCGCGCCGGGCATGCCGGCCCCGAAGCTTGATGTGCGGCTCGACGGGGCGCGCGTACGCCTGCTGGACGCCGACTTCGACACCGAAGAGGCGAACCAGGGCAGCCGCACCTTCGAGGTGCGGTTGGCGCTGGCGGCCGGCGAGCACGAGATCGCGGCGGGCTTTCTCACCGAGTACGCGAGGCGCGAGGGCGCCGGGGGCGGCACGGCCAACAGCGCGGCCGTCGACTACGTGCTCGTCGGCGGTCCCTACGACGCGTCCGGGCCCGGCGACACCGAGAGCCGGCGGCGCCTGTTCCTCTGCCGGCCCGCCGCCGGGGAGCCCGAGCCGCCGTGCGCCCGCCGGATTCTGGCCGCGGTGGCCCGGCGGGCGTATCGGCGTCCGGTCACCGCCGCCGACGTCGACCCGCTCCTGCGCCTGTTCGCGATGGGGCGCGCCGACGGCGGGAGCTTCGAGCACGGCATCGAGATGGCCCTCAGCGGGGTGCTCGTCTCCCCGAGCTTTCTCTTCCGGGCGCCCGCCGCCCCGGTCGGCGCGCGTCCCGGTGCGGTGTATCGGCTCGCGGACCTCGATCTCGCGTCCCGGCTCTCGTTCTTCCTCTGGAGCAGCATTCCCGACGAGGATCTGCTGCAGGCGGCGGAGCAGCAGCTCCTCGTCGCCCCGGGCGGGCTGGCGGCCCAGATCGCCCGCATGCTCGCCGACCCGAAGGCGCGGGCGCTCGTCGAGAACTTCGCGGGGCAGTGGCTCCATCTGCGGAACGTCGCGGATTGGACGCCCGACCCCGAGCGTTTCCCCCACTTCGACGACGGGATTCGCCATGCGTTCCAGCGCGAGACCGCGCTGTTCCTGGAGCACCTCGTGCGGGACGACCGCAGCGTGCTCGAGCTGATCGACGCCGACTACACCTTTCTCAACGAGGGGTTGGCCGACTTCTACGGCATCGACGGGGTCGAAGGCGGCTACTTCCGGCGCGTGCCCCTCGCCGGCACCGGCCGCGGAGGCGTCCTGACCCAGGGCGGGGTGCTGATGGTGACGTCGTATCCGACCCGTACGTCGCCGGTGCTGCGCGGCAAGTGGATCCTCGAGAATCTGCTGGGCGCGCCGCCCCCCCCGCCGCCGCCCGACGTGCCCGAGCTGGAGGCCGCGGCCGGATCGTCGGCCGGCGGCCTGCGCGCGGCGCTCGAGCGGCACCGCGCCAACTCCGCGTGCGCCGTCTGTCACGCCCGTCTGGACCCGTTGGGGTTCGCGCTGGAGAACTTCGATGCGGTCGGCGCGTACCGGGCGGAAGAGGACGGGGTCGCGGTGGACGCCACCGGCGCCCTGCCGGACGGCACCGTGGTCGCCGGCCCCGGCGGGTTGCGGGAGATGCTGCTGGGCCGCCGCCGAGAGTTCGTCGAGGCGCTGGCCGGGAAGCTGCTGACGTACGCGATCGGGCGGGGTCTGGAGCCGCAGGACCGGCCGGCGGTTCGGGAGATCCGGCGCCGGGTCGAATCGGACGACTACCGGTTCTCCGCCTTGGTCGCCGCCGTCGTCGACAGCGTACCGTTCAGAATGAGAAGGATTCCGGAGCCATGATCACCCGTACCGCCCTGCCGCGTCGAACCTTCCTGCGAGGTCTGGGAACGGCCGTCGCCCTCCCGTTCCTTGATGCGATGACCCCCGCGTTCGCATCCGCGTCCGCCCCCGTCACCCGGGTGGCGTTCATCTATACCGCCAACGGCGTGATCATGCGCGACTGGACCCCGGCCGAGAACGGGGCCGGATTCGCGTTCACGAAGACGCTGCACGCGCTCGAGCCGTTCCGCGATCGGCTCCTGGTGCTGACCGGGCTGGCCCACCGCAACGGCGAGGCGCTCGGGGACGGGCCCGGCGACCACGCGCGGGCCGGCGCGAGCTGGCTGACCGGCGTGCACCCGAAGAAGACGCAGGGGGCGGACATCCGGAACGGCATGTCCGTCGACCAGATGCTGGCCCAGGACATCGGACGCTCGACGCCGCTGCCGTCGCTCGAGCTGGGGCTGCAGGACGTGCGGATGGTGGGGGGGTGCGATTCCGGCTATAGCTGCGCGTACAGCAACACCGTCTCGTGGAGCTCGCCCACGACCCCGCTGCCCTACGAGACCAACCCCCGCCGCGTCTTCGAGCGGCTGTTCGGCGACGGAGACACCACCGACCCCGCGGTGCGGGCGGTGCGCGCGCGGCAGAACCGGAGCCTGCTCGACTTCGTGCGTGAGGACGCGGGCCGGCTGCGGACGCGCCTCGGCGCCGGCGACCGCCGCAAGCTCGGCGACTATCTCGACTCGGTGCGCGAGGTCGAGCGCCGCATCCAGAACGCCGAGCGCCGCGACGCCGCCGGCGTGGACCTGCCGGCCCTCGCCCGGCCCGACGGGGTGCCTCCGACCTTCGAGGAGCACGTCCGGATGATGTCCGACCTGATCGCGATCGCGTTCCAGGCGGACCTGACCCGGGTCGTCAGCCTGATGTACAGCCGCGAGGGCGGCAATCGGACCTATCGGTCCATCGGCGTGCCCGATGCGCATCACGGCCTGTCGCACCATCAGAACGACCCCGAGCGCATGGCGCGCCTTCAGTTGATCGACCAGCACCACGTCGCGATGTTCGCGTATCTGCTCGGGAGGCTCCGCGACGCCGACGACGGCGGCGGGTCGCTGCTCGACCATGCGATGGTCCTTTACGGCAGCAGCCTCAGCGACTCGAACGCGCACACCCACGACGACCTGCCGGCCCTGCTCGCCGGCGGCGGCAGCGGCGCCCTCCGCGGGGGGCGCCATCTGCGCTACCCCGACCGGACGCCGATGACGAACCTGTTCGTGACCCTGCTCGACAAATTGGGTTCGCACCGCGGGCAGGTCGGCGACAGCACCGGGCGCATTGAGCACCTGAGCGACCTGTGACCGGGGGGCGCGGCGGCCGCGCAGTGACGGGTGGCGGCACCAGCCGCCCCGCGGTCGGCGTTCTGCCGAGCTCGTCCGCGCGCAGGGTGACGGGCGTCGGCGCGGGCCGGGCCGCGGCCGGGAGCCCACCATCAGGCCCGGCGCCGCGGCGGGTGTGTGCGGTGCCGGTGGTTGCGGCGCTGGCGATCGGGACTCTGACCGCGGCAGCCGGCGAGTTGCCGGACAAACCCTCGATCCTCGTCTTGACCGCGTCCGCGGCCGACGACCGGGTGGCGCCGTCACGCGAGGCGATCGCGTTCTGGAACGACCGGCTGGCCGAGCTGGGGGTGGTCTCGCGGTTCGCCGAGCCGCATGTCGTCGTCGAGTCCCCCGTCGAACGCGCCCTCGAGAACTACGCCCGGCAGGTCGCCCAGCGCGCTACCCGCCTCCCCGCCGGCGATGCCGAGCCGCCGCCGCCGGCGGCGCTCGTCGACCTCGACGCCGACGTCGTCCTGCTGCTGTCCCGCCAGGACATCCTGTCGTTCACTTGGCCGTTGCCGCGGGTGTCGCCGCCGCGCTATCTGGTGGTGATTCGGAAGGTCCGGGGACCGTACCGGACCGACCCGATGGTGACGAAGCACGTCGTGGCCCACGAGCTGGGCCATGCGCTGGGGCTCGACCACAACGCCGAGCCGCACACCCTCATGTGCGGTCCGTGTCAGCCGCTGACGGCCGAGCCCGACGCCACCGGCTTCCTGCCCCTGACCGCCGGCGACCGCGTCCGCCTCGTCGAGCTGCACGGCCGCTGACGCCGGGCGTCGCGAGATCGAACCCCGCGCCGGCGAAGACTGTCCGTCACACGAGCTGCGACAGGAACGTGAGGCCGGGACGCGGACGGGCCGAGTGCCCAGCGTCCGCCGCTTCCCCGCGCAAGGTCTCGTCCTCCACGGCGCCGGCGTCGCGCCGCCGCTCGTGCGCCAGCTTGACGTGGAGCCCGAGTTCCCCCTCAAGGTCCTCTCGGCCTTGGCGCCGGCCGGGAGGCGGAAGCAGCCGATACAGCCAGGAAGGGACTCTCCTGGGGTCGAGGTGAGTTCCCCGGTGGTCCAAACCAACATCGACCGCCAAGGTCGGTCGCGCCAAGTCGACGGGATGGGTTTCAGGGGAGAGTTCAGCGGAAACGACACGCGGCTGACGGCGTGGTCGGCCGTCAGCCGCGAATCCCGGACCGCAGTCGGGGAGTTGCACGAATACGATCCCGACCTGCTGGCGCCGGAGAACCGGCACCCGGCAGGTCGGGGGGGAAGCCCGCGGTTACTTCACGGTCACCGTGACGTCGAGCGGGGTGGTCTTGATCGAGTCGTCGGCGTAGGCGCGCAGGATGTGCGTGCCGGGCTCGGTGAACGTGACGGTGGTCTCGAACTGGCCGCCTCGGCCGCCCTCGATCGAGGCGTTCATCGGGTCGAAGCGGACCCGGCCCGGCCCGCGGTAGTGGAGCCAGGTGATGCCGAGCCCCGTCTCGCCCGCGACCCGCGCGTTGACAATGGCCTGGTTCGTGGGGTGGGGGCGGCTCGCCCGGCGGGCGGCGTCCGCGGCCCGCCGGGCCGCCCGCTGCGGGTCGTCGTCATCCGTGGTGGCGGGGCGCGGCCGCGGTCCGGGAATGCCGTCGTCGCCGACCACCGCGGTGATCGTCAGCGTGTCGGGCAGGGTGACCGTCAGGTCGGTGCCGCCGGGGACGGCTATCGACGGGTGCTGGTTGTCGGACGGCGCCCCTCGGGCCCCCATGCCGCGGTTGGCCCGAATCACCCCGTCGTCGATCTCCCACGCCAGCCAGAGCCGGCCGATCGCCCGGTCGGTGCGGCCGTGGGTGGTCAGGGTCCAGACGAGATCCTTGTCGCCCCAGTCGGCCGGCACCTGCACGCGGAACACGAACTGCTGGCGCCGGGGGTAGAAGCGCGTCGGCTGGCCGCGGTCGGCGGGGCCGGGCTCGAAGGCGTTGGCCGCGCCGATCGGCGCTTCCGGCATCTCCTGGTAGTTCCGGTTCATGTACCCGAACACCATGTTGAAGGTGCCGTCCGAGTTGCGCTCCCAGCCTTCGAAGACCGGGGCCACGTTCTGGCCCCGGTCGTAACGAATCTGGGCATCGACCCCGGGGGCCGCGACCAGCGCGAGCAGCGTCAACGCCGCGCACACCACTCCGATCGGTTGAGGAGTGCGTATCGTCATCGTCTCTCGCTTCTAGTTGTCGTCCGCGTTCTGGGCCTCGCGCTCGGCGACGGCGGCGGCGAACTCGTCGTCGTCCAGTTCGTAGTAGCTCGTCCAGGTGAACGACATGTCGTCGCTCGACCGCTGGCCGAAGCCGGCCCAGTTCTCCGCGTCAGGGTTCCACCGGTTGCCGGGCGAGTTGTCGTGCCACGTGATCGTGTGCAGGAACGAGCCCGCCGGCAGCAGCGGCTGCACGTCGTCGGCGTAGTTGTAGACGATGTGCCACCCGAAGTCCCAGGTGGCGCAGCTGATCGTCCGGGTGTTCCCGTCGGGCAGAATCGCCTCGATGCACTGCCGCTTTCCGCGGTTGTGCAGATGGGGCTGGAACCCCGTCAGCCGCACGTTGGTGGTGAACGGGTGGTAGCTGTCGTGCCGCACGTTGTCCTCGCCGGCCGGAATGTCGAGGTCGAAGTTCTGGGCCAGCGCGCGCGAGAACAGCTCTTTCTCCGGCTTCTCGCCCTCGGGATAGAACTGCAGCCCGACACTCGTGCGGTCGGTGACGTCCCGCCCGATCGACGCGTAGTGCATGTTGAACCGGATGACCGAGTTCGCCTTGACGAGGCGGCCGGTGCCCGGCGGGAAGATGTCGCCGTTCTTGCCCTGGGCGTACTCGTTCAGGAAGTCGCCGTCCTCGGCGTCCTCGTTCTCCTGCAGCCGGGTCACCGCGTGGTGCACCACGGGGAAGCCTTCGGCCGACGGCTTGGTCTCGACCGCCTTGATCCAGCGGTCCTCGCTCAGCCCCGACGGCGAGAACAGGTCGCCCCACCAGTTGGCGCCTTCCGCCGGCACCAAGAACGGTTCGGGAATCGGCACGACCCAGTCGGGCTCGCCGATGTGCCACATGTCGCGGTCGGCGAACTGCCGCGGCGACGGCAGGTCCTCGGGGTTGCCCCGCGGGGCGCCGGCGTCGACCCAGGCCACGATGGTGTCGATCTGCTCGTCGCTCAGCGAGCGGTCGTATTTGAAGCCCTGGACGCCCACGTTGGGGTCGATGTACCAGGGGGGCATGGTGCGCGACGCCACCTTGTCCCGGATCGCCCGCGCCCACGGGCGGGTCTCCTGGTAGGTCATCAGCGACATCGGGGCGATGGCGCCCTCGCGATGGCAACTCTGGCACGAGTCCTGAAGAATGGGCATCACGTCGCGGGTGAACGTGACTTCGTGGTCTTGCGCCGACGCGCCGGCGGGCAGGGCCGCCGCCGCGAGCAGCGCACCGACGACGACGCCGAGCGAACCGAAGGTCCTGGCGCGGATGTTCATCGGGATGTCCTCCTATATCTGAGTGATCATGCGCCCGTGTCGGGGGCTTGTCAATGCAATCCTCGGTCGCCTGGACGCGGCGGGCGCCGGCGCGCAGCCGATGGACGTGCCCTGGATGGTGTATGGCAGGGTGTAGGATACACCTCCATGCGAACGAACATCGTGATCGACGACGACTTGGTCCGGCAGGCGATGGCGCTGACGGGGGCGCGGACCAAGCGGGAAGCGGTGCACGTGGCGCTCTCCGATCTGATCGAGCGCCGGAAGCGCAAGAACCTGCTGGACCTGGCCGGCGAGCTGGACTTCGCGCCGGACTTCGACCACAAGGCCCTGCGCGAGCTGCGCGGACCGTTCGCCGATGCTGATCGTTGACACGTCGGTCTGGGTGGAGGTGCTGCGCGACGCGGCCGGGCGGGGGCGTCTCGAAGGCGCGATCGCCGGCGACGACCCCTGCCTGACCCGGTTCACGCAAATGGAGCTGCTGATGGGCGCCGCCCGAGAAGAGCAGTGGCGCCGGCTGGAGCGCTATCTCGACGGCCAGCGTTACGTCGAGGCAGACCGTGACACGTGGCGCCGGGCGGGGCGGACGTTCTTCGATCTTCGGCGGGCGGGCAAGACCGTGCGGAGTCCGATAGACTGCTGCATCGCCGAGATTGCGATCGCCCACGAAGCGCTGCTCCTTCACCGGGACCGCGATTTTCGGGTCATCGCGACCGTCCGGCCCCTCCGGGAGCGGTGGTTCGACCTGTAGGGCGGGGACGGCTTTGCAGCCGCGGCGGGCTGTGCGAGGATGACCCGAACGAGGAGGAACCCATGCTGAAGAAACTTGCGGTGGTCGCGCTGGTGGCGGCGGTCGGCGTGGTCTCGCTGGGAGGCCAGGAAGGGGGCGGCGGCTCCGGTGACTACACCCCCAAGCGGATCAACAAGGCGATCGAGCTGCTCGAGAACGACCAGCCGATCTACTACACGCAGGTCAGCGGGGGCGGCTACGAGGAGGGCAAGGCGCTGGCCCGGACGTGGGCCGACTACATCACCTACAACCTTGAGCACAGCCCGTTCGACATGACGAATCTGCGCGCGTTCATGCAGGGGCTGGTCGACGGGGGGCCGACGAAGAGCGGCCACCGGACCCCGACGGTCATCGCGGTGCTGCCGTTCGGCGGCGTCAACGAGACGGTCATGTGGGGCAACTTCTGGATGGTCGAGCACCTGCTGGGTTCGGGGGTGCACGGGGTGCTGCTGGCCCACGCGCGGTCGCCCGAGGTCGTGAAGGTCCTGGTCGAGTCGGCCCGGTATCCCCACGCGAAGAAGGCCGACGGCCTCGACGAGGGCCTGCGCGGGAGCGGCGGACAGGGGTTCGCGGCCCGCATCTGGGGCGTGTCGAATGCCGAATACCAGCGGATGGCCGACACGTGGCCCCTCAATCCTGAAGGGGAGCTGCTCGTCGGCCTGAAGATCGAGGACCGGCACGCGCTGCAGAACGCCGAGGCGAGCACCGCGGTGCCCGGCGTCGGCTTCGCGGAGTGGGGGCCGGGCGACATGAGCATGTCCTACAACGTCTCGCGGGCCGAGAACCCCCAGGTGCTCGTCGACGCGCGGGCGCGGGTGTTCGCGGCCACGAAGGCGGCGGGCATCCCGTTCCTCAACGGCATGAACGCCGACAACATCATCGCGATGCTCGACGAAGGGGTGCGCATCGGGTCGAACCCGGGCCCCGAGGCGGCCGGCATGGGCCGCCGCCACACCGGGCGCCGGATGCCCTGGTAGACGGTCAACCGGCGGGGGGGCGGCCCGCGCGCGCGAGAGATTCCGTGCGGGCCGCCCCCCGCCGACCACGTTCGCGAACCCGCCCCGGGTGTAACGCGCGGCCGCGCCCCACGCGGGTATAATTGACTTCTTCGGCTTGCTCGTACCCGGTACGGGGCGCTCGATATCGCCGGCCGGGCCCGCATCGGACGCGCCATGCGTCCCTGCGGTCACGTCCCGTGCCCGCAACCCGGCAACCATGTTCGGAGGGAATGGATGAGAGCACAGGCACAACGTCGCGGGGGCGCCGGACGCCTCGCGTGGATCGCGTTGCTGGCGGTGACCCTGGCGGTCACCGGCGCCACCGCCCAGGAGCGGGGCACGCCCCACGGGGAATGGCGGTATCAGAGCGGTGACGCCTGGGGCACGCGGTTCTCGCCGCTCGACCAGATCGACGGTGAGAACTTCGAGGACCTCGAGGTGGCCTGGGTCTGGCGGGGCGACAACTTCAGCCCGCACACCAACTACGCGTCGCGGTCGACGCCCAGCTACATCGACGGCGTGCTCTACACCGTCGCCGGCTACCGGCGCACGGTGGTGGCGGTCGATCCGGCGACGGGCGAGACGCTGTGGACGTACCGCGAGCCCAACACCGTCCGCTGGGAGCAGTCCATGCGGTCGGCCTACGGCAAGGGCGTGGCCTACACGGAGCTCGACGGGCGGGGGGTCGTCTTCGTCGTGACCCCGGCCTTCTTCCTGCACGCGCTCGACGCCAAGACCGGACAGCACATCGAGGGATTCGGCTCGCCGGTGGACCTGCCCGGGTTCCCGGAGACCGGCGTCGTCGACCTGCTGGCCGGCCTGGGCCATCCCTACGATCCGAACACCGGGCTCGACCCGGCGCTGGGCTACATCACGAACTCGTCGCCCCCCATCGTGGTCAACGACACCATCGTCGTCGGCAACTCGCACGAGCAGGGCTACAGCCAGAGCCGCATCGAGAACGTGCCGGGCGACATCCTCGGCTACGACGTGCGCAACGGCCAGCTCAAGTGGAAGTTCAACATCATTCCGCAGACCGAGAGCGAGTTCGGGTTCGACACGTGGGAGAACGACGCGTGGCAATGGACCGGCGACGTGTCGTCGTGGGCGCCGCTCTCCGCCGACCTCGAGCGGGGCATCGTCTACATTCCGACCAACGCGCCGACCATCGACTACTACGGCGGGTTCAGGCCGGGGGACAACCTGTTCGGCACGACCACCATCGCCCTCGACGTCGAGACCGGTGAACGGGTCTGGCACTTCCAGACCGTGCATCATCCCATCTGGAACTACGACCTGCCCAACGTCCCGATTCTCGTGGACGTCACCGTCGACGGCGAAGAGGTGCCGATGGCCATCCAGACCACCAAGCAGGGTCTGACCTTCGCCTTCAACCGCGAGACCGGCGAGCCGGTCTGGCCCATCGAGGAGGTCGAGGTGCCGGCGTCGGTCGTGCCCGGCGAGCAGCTCTCGCCGACCCAGCCGATTCCCACCCGGCCCGCGCCGCTGGAGGCCCTCGGCCTGCCCGAGGAGAACGTCATCGACTTCACCCCCGAGCTGCGGGCCGAGGCGCTCGAGATCATGAGCAACTTCCGGATCGGCGGGCCCTACATGCCGCCCCTGCCGGAAGGCCACAACGAGCCGGTCCAGGGGTGGATCGCCTGCTCGGGCGGGCTCAACATCACCAACCCGGCGTCGCTCGACCCGACCACCGGCGTCCTCTACCAGCCGTCGGGGCCGCAGTGCTCGGGTCGGCTGGTGCAGCCGGGGACCAACACCGACGGTGACACCCACGCCTGCACCTCGTCCGAGGGCGACTGCTGGACGACGGGCACGACGGTGTCCGACTGGGTGCAGGGCGGCGGCGTGGGCTGGGGCGGCCCCCAGGGGCTGCCGATGCACAAGCCTCCCTACAACCGCATCACCGCGATCGACATGAACACCGGCGAGCATCTCTGGTGGCAGCCGGTGGGCGAGGCGTCCGAGCGCATGAAGCGGCACCCGGCCCTGCAGGGCGTCGACCTGACCGGGGTCGGCGGCGGCAGCCGGGCCGTGTCGATGGTGACCGGCAGCCTGCTGGTGACGACGCGGGGCATGAACGGGCCCGCCGTGCTCGACGCGCGCGACAAGGCGACGGGCGAGATCGTCGGCACCGTCGAGATCCCCGCGCCGGGTCAGTACGGCATGATGACCTACGAGCATGAGGGCCAGCAGTACATCGTCGTGCAGGTCGCGCAGGGCGGCAGCTTCCCCGCGTCCCTCGCGGCGCTGCGGCTGCCGGGCGACGGTCATTGATGCCGGATCCGGGCATGGGCCGCCCGTGCGTCGCCGTACCCGCGGCGCTGCGGCTGCCGGGCGGCGGTCACTGATGCCGATCCGCGCGGATCGGCCCCGCCGGCGGCCGGGCGGCCAACGCCTTGCCGCCACGCCGGCGCCGGTTCGACATTTGGGCGGGTCCGGGGACGACCCCGGGCCCGCCTTCGTTTTTTCCCACCATCGGGCGGAGGCGTTTCTTGAACGGTGACGGCAACCTGGCGGTCTTCTGCGACTTCGAGAACGTCGCCCTCGGGGTCCGCGACGCCGATCTCAAACGGTTCGACGTGCGGCCGGTGCTCGAACGGCTGCTGCTGAAGGGCAGCATCGTCGCCAAGAAGGCGTACTGCGACTGGGACCGCTACAAGGAGTTCAAGGCGCCGATGCACGAGGCGGCGTTCGAGCTCATCGAGATTCCCCACGCGCGGCAGTCGGGCAAGAACTCGGCGGACATCCGCATGGTCGTCGACGCCCTCGACCTGTGCTACACGAAAGAGCACATCGACACGTTCGTGGTCATCTCGGGCGACTCCGACTTTTCCCCCCTGGTCAGCAAGCTGCGCGAGAACGCCAAGTCGGTGATCGGGGTCGGGGTGAAGAACGCCACCTCGGACCTGCTGGTCAACAACTGCGACGAGTTCATCTTCTACGACGATCTGGTGGCCGAGAGCCCGCCCGCCCGCCGCCGGTCCCGCGGGAAGCCGCGGGCGAAGAAGACGGCCGAGACACCGAAGAAGGCCGACGCCGCGCCGGCGAAGAACGATCCGGTGCAGACGGCCATCGACCTCGTCATCCAGACCGCCGAGGCGATCTACGCCGAGCGCGGAGATCGAGCGAAGCTGTGGGGGTCGATGATCAAGCAGACCCTCAAGCGGCGGCGCCCCGGATTCAACGAATCGGCCTACGGCTTCGGCTCGTTCAACGACCTCCTGGAGGAGGCGCAGGCGCGCGGTCACCTGCAGCTCGACCTCGACGAGCGCTCCGGCGGCTACATCATCGGCAAGATCACCCGAGACTGATCGCGAGGAGAACCGAATGAGCTACAGTCTCGTGTTCCGGTGTCATTTGGCGTGGGTTCTCGCGGACTGGTCGGCGTAGCAGCCCCGTGGCAGTGCGCCGTGAAAGGCGCCATTCTTCAGCGGGTGCGAATCCCGTCCGGCAACTGCGGAAGAAGACATCGAATAAAGTTGGACTCACCCCCACGACCCGGGGAGATTGCCCGACGAACGCGACGAGCCTCGCCAAAGGCGGATCGTTCAACATCCTCTGGAGCACGACCCGGGAGATTGCCCGACGAACGCGACGAGGGGTGGCGGGCAAGCCGGGGCAAGTTGCGCTCAAATCGGCGATCAATTCAAGGTTTTCCACTACAGGACCTGTCGATGGATGATCTCAAGCTCGCGACGAACCGGCGGCACTTTCTCGGCGCGTTGTCGGCGGCCGGGCTCGGGTCGACCCTGCTGCCCGGGGCCCTCGTGGCGGTGGCCCAGGACGCGGAGGTGGTCACGGTGGAGATGCTCGAGGCGGCGCAGCGGCTGGCCGGGCTGCGCTTCACCCCCGACGAGCTCCAGCGGCTGGCCGAGCGTCTGAACGGTCCCGGCGACCGGCGGCGCGATTTCGAGACGCTGCGGGCCGCGAACCTCGGGAACGCCCAGCAGCCGGCCATCGTGTTCAATCCCGTGCCCCCGGGCATGACCCTGCCGGCCGACCGGGGTCCGAACCGCCGCGAGCCGGTCACCGTCGCCATGCCCGCCAGCGACGAGGCCCTGGCCTTCCTGCCCGTCACCCATCTCGCGCGGCTCGTCGAGACGCGGCAGGTCAAGCCGTCGGAGCTGACCGAGCTCTATCTGGCGCGGTTGAAGCAGCACGATCCGGCGCTGCGCTGCGTGGTCAGCTACACCGAGGACCTCGCCCGGCGCCAAGCCCGGCGGGCCGACGAGGAGATCGCGGCGGGGACCTACCGGGGGCCGCTGCACGGCATTCCCTGGGGCGCCAAGGACCTCCTCGCGGTGCGGGGGACCCGGACCACCTGGGGCGCCTCGCCCTACCGCGGGCAGACCATCGACACCGACGCCACCGTCTACCGCCGGCTCACCGATGCCGGCGCGATCCTGGTCGCCAAGCTGTCGATGGGCGCGCTGGCCTCCGGCGACCGCTGGTTCGGCGGCCGCACCCGCAGCCCCTGGAACCTCGAGCAGGGATCGAGCGGATCGTCGGCGGGCCCGGGGGCGGCCACGGCGGCGGGCCTCGTCGGGTTCTCGATCGGCACCGAGACGCGGGGATCGATCATTTCGCCCTCGACCCGGAACGGGGTCACCGGCCTGCGCCCGACCTTCGGCCGCGTGAGCCGTCACGGCGCGATGGCCCTGAGCTGGACCATGGACAAGATCGGACCGATGTGCCGGTCGGCCGAGGACTGCGCGCTCGTGTTCGCGGCCATCCAGGGGCCGGACGGGCTCGACAACACCTTGTTCGACGTGCCGTTCAACTGGGACGCGGCCAGCGACGTCACCGCCCTGCGGGTCGCGTACCTGCGGTCGGCGTTCGAGGAAGAGGACGCCGGCGAAGGCGGGAACACGCCGCGGGCCGCCGGCCGCCGGCAGACGCTGGCCAACAACCGCGCCGCGCTCGACGTGATACGCGGTCTCGGGGTGCAGGCGGTGCCGCTCGACCTCCCCGAGCTGCCGAGCGGGGCGATCGGGTTCATTCTCGGCACCGAGGCGGCGGCGGCGTTCGACGTGCCCACACTGAACGCTCAGCTCGACAGCATGCGGGACGAGCCCGAACGCAGCCGGTGGCCCGACAGCTTCCGGGCGTCGCGCTTCGTGCCGGCCGTCGAGTACCTGCAGGCGAACCGCCTGCGCATGCGCATCATCGAAGACCTGCACGAGGCCCTCGGCGACTTCGACCTGTTCGTCGGCAGCAACCTCGGGTTGACGAACCTGACCGGGCATCCCGAGATCAGCCTGCCCAGCGGGTTCCACGAGGGCAGCCCGACCAGCCTGCGATTCACCGGCAAGCTCTTCGGGGAACGCGGGATTCTGCGCTTGGCCCACGCGTTCCAGATGGCCACCGATCACCATCTGCAGCATCCGCAACTGTAACTGCAGGAAGCCCGCGTTCGACGGCGCCGGCGCGGCGGGGTGCCGGCGGTGCAGCGCGGCCAAGTCACGGCCCGGCCGCGGCGAAGCCCGCGTTCGACGCCGCGGCGCGGCCGCGTGCCGACGGGGGCGACGGGGCGTACCGCGCCGGCGGACGTTGCGGCGGGGTGGTCGTGTTCCCCGGCCCGACGGTCGGGCAGACTACATGCCCCACACGACGATCGTGCGGCCGTCCCGGCGCACCTCGCGGCGAAACACCCGCTCCTCCCACGGTTTTCCTGCCGTGCGATCGAAGACGATCAGGTGGCCGGCCCCGCTCCCGCACCGATCCATGTAGCCGAGCGTCTGCTCGACGCCCTGGCGGATGGTCCCCTCGAGACTCTGGCGGCGTCCCTCGTGCAGCACTTTGCACTCGATGATGAACTTGCGCCGATGCTCGGGCGGGCCGTCGCCCCCCGGCCAGAGGATCAGCAGGTCGGTGCGCCCCCGGCCCAGGCCGTACTCCCGTTCGATGCGTCCGCCGCCGTTCACCACCCGCTGCAGAAACGCCTGCAGGATGAGCTGCGGGCCCGCCTCCCGATACTCGAACCGTTCCAGCCAATGCTCGGAGTGCGCGCGGAAGAACGCCTGGAAGGCGGCCAGCAGCCTGTCGAGGTTCAGGCCGCCGTCGGCATTCACGTACCAGGCGGCCTCCTGAGCCAGGCTGTCCTGCAGGACGTAGCCCAACTCGCGCGGCACTACCTCGGCGTAGATGGGATTGGCGATGCGCGGCGGCGAGCCCTGGGCGACCAAGCCCAGGTTGCGGACGTAGTCTAGATCGTGGAGATCGTACCGGGGCTCGTCGCCGCCGCTCAGCATGGGCTCGACGACGCGCCGTACGCGCGCCTCTTGCAGCTTGTGGGCGAGCTGGTCGAGGTGGGTCCGCCGGCTCACGATCAGCCGCTCGCGGGCGTCGGCGATACCGGCCCCGGTGATGGCGCGCGAGCGGTCGCGGCCGGCTTCGCGCTCGAAGCAGGCGTCGGCGCAGAGCGCGTTCACCAGCCAGGGCTGGCCCCGGGTCTGGGTCCAGACCATCTCCAGGGCCTCGGGCGTGAACGCCTGACCGGTCGCATCGGTATGCTGCGCGAGCAACGCGCGCGTTTCGGCCTCGGAGAAGTCGCCGAGCCGCAGCGACTCGGCCACCACGTTGAACGGGCTGCCGCCGGCGATCACCTCTCCGGAACGGGAGCGGATGCGGTAGTCCTGGATGTCGCGCACGCCGCACAGCACCACGCTTTGCGGGAACCCCTCGGGCCGCTGCTCGTAGCCGGCGCGCAACTGACGGAGCACGGACAGCAGCGTGTCGCCGACGAGCGAGTCGATCTCGTCGACGAGCAGGACCAGCGGCGTGGGGTCGGCCAGGCACCAGCTCGTCAACGCCTCGCTCAGGGCGTCGTCGGGGCCGGATTTCGCCAGGATGCCGGGCCAGGCGTCGTGCAGGAACTCGTCGCCGGACAGGCGCGCCCGAGAGGCCAGCCGGCTCAGGATGGCGCGAATCGCGCGTCCCGTGTCTTCGCGCGCCGCCTGACCGACCTCGACGTTCGTGTGCACGCACCGGAAGTCGCCCGCCCCGCCCCGGTTCAGCAGGTTCCGCAGGGCGATGAGGGTGGACGTCTTGCCCGTCTGCCGGGGCGCATGCAGCACGAAGTACCGCTTGCGCCGGATCATGTCCAGGACGCGGTCGAGGTCCAGCCGCTCCAGCGGCGGAACGTGATAGTGGTCCTCGGGGCGAACGGGGCCTTCCGTGTTGAATCGGCGCATGGGTCCCAGTATGCGCCCCGGCGGCGCGATGCCACCACCCGGCCCGGACCGCAGGACCATCCCGCGCTCCGCCACCGCCGTGCGCAGGCGGAATCGTGGCGGGTCCTGGGGTTCCGGACGTGCGGAATCGTGGGTCTCACGCGGCGCCGACCGGTCGGCAAGACGGTGGCGACCCCTCGAATCGGGGGCGGGCCGTCACGCGTAGTCAGCGTGGGATGCTCCTGCCCGGACCGTCACGACGCTTGACAGTCCGGGGCGGGGGTCCCCGCCGCCGCGGTGGATGGACGACGTCCCCGAACTTCCGGAGACCGCGCCCGTGTTCCGGCAGATCGGTCTTCACGTCCGTGCGGCACGGTGCCCGCCCCGCCCGTCGCGCAATTCCTCTACGCTCGGGGTCAACAGTCCGTGGCAGAAGTTGTGCTGCATCCGGCCGGGACCGTACTCGGCCCAAGAACGTGTCGTACAGCGGTCGAAATCGCCGAAATTCGGCCGATCCGAGCCGTTTCCGCGCACCGCCGGCCAGTGCTGGCGCGCTGCGGAGTTTTGCCACGGGCTGTCAAGGGGCCGTCGGCCACTGCGTACGGACGGCGCCCGCCTTGCCCGTCGCGCAATTACACAACTATTACATCCGTCGCGCCCGGGGCTTGCTAGGCTTGGGTTCGGCTCGGACGTGGTGTCCGGACCATTCCTCGAAGGAGCTGCCGTGGCCACCAAGGACATCGACTTCGCCAGTGGAGACAGGATCAGTTGGGTGACGGCATCCGCGTTCGTCGTCTTCCACATCCTCGCGGTGGTGGCGCTGTTCAATACGACTTGGCAGGCGGTGGTCGTGGCCCTGGTGCTGCACTGGATGTGCATCGGTTGGGGCATCGGGTTGGGCTATCACCGGTTGCATACGCATCGTTCCTACAAGACGCCGAAGCTCGTCGAGTACTTCTTCGCGGTCTGCGGCTGTCTGACGCTGCAGGGCGGGCCGGTGTTCTGGACCGCGCTGCACCGCATCCATCATCAGCACTCCGACAAGACCGGCGATCCGCATACGCCGCGCGACGGCAAGTGGTGGTCGCACATGCTGTGGACGATCTTCGGCGAGGAGCTGCACGGCGATACCGCGATCATGGGCAAGTATGCCCCCGACCTCATGAAGGACCGGTTCTATCAGGTGCTCACGCGGTGGCACTGGGTGCCGCTGGTGGTCCTGGGGCTGGCATTGTTCGCGATCGGCGGCTGGTCCTGGTTGTTGTGGGGGGTGTTCCTGCGCGTCGTCTTCGGTCTCCACTGCACGTGGCTCATCAACTCGGCGACCCACATCTGGGGCAGCCGCCGCTTCAATACCAGCGACGATTCGAAGAATTCGTTCTGGGTGGCCCTCATCACCTTCGGCGAGGGCTGGCACAACAACCACCACGCCCACCCCCGGTCGGCCCGGCACGGCATGGCGTGGTGGGAGGTCGATCTGAGCTGGATGCAGATTCGCGTCATGCAGTGGCTGGGGCTCGCGTGGGACGTGCAGGTCCCCAGCGCCACGCAGATCGCCCACAAGACGCTGCCGATCGAGAACGCCGCGTAGCTGCGCGACTGCGCGACCTTCGGTCGCGTTGGCAGTTCGCTGGCGCGAACTGCTGCGGCGCAAGCTCCTTGCGGGCACGTTGGCAGTTCGCTGGCGCGACCGCGCGACCTTCGGTCGCGTTGGCAGTTCGCTGGCGCGAATTGCTGCGGCGCAAGCTCCTGGCGGCTTCCCTCGCCGCCGATCCAAACGGTCCTGGCCGCGCTTGCGCGGCCACCCCGAGGGCCTGAGATTCGTCAGGGCGAAGCGCCGGGGTTCGGCAGGGGCATAATGGCGGCGGAGGCGAGGCCGGTGGTCGTTGTGTTCAGCGGCGGGTATTCATCCCCGGATCCGGCGGGAGTCGGCGCCTCCTCCGGCAACGCCGTTCCACGGTGCAGGCGACCAGACACCGGTGGCGCGGGGGCAGGGCGGGAAGCGCCGGAAGCGCTATCCTAGGGGTATGGATCGCTCCGGCGGGAATCGCAGACGTTCGGTCATCCTGGTCGCCCTGCTCGGCGGCGGCCTGATCGCGGTCGCGGTCGCGCTCAACATCAGCTTCATCGTCAACTACTGGCGGACGGGGCTGCTGCTGCTCCTCGGGGTGGTCAGCTTCGTGGTCCTCGTCGGCGGCCTGACCCTGAACACCGCCTTCCTCATCCGCGAAATCCGGAGGAGCGAGCAGCACGACGCCTTCATCCACGCGGTGACGCACGAGCTGAAGACGCCGCTCGCGAGCATCAAGCTGTACCTGCAGACGCTGCGCCAGCGCAATCTGCCGCCCCCCACCCGGCGCGACATCATCGACACGATGCTCGACGATTCCGATCGCCTGCAGCGGACCATCGACCAGATCCTGCTCGCCGGCAAGACCGGCGACGCCCGCCGGGTCCACAACCCGACCGACGTCGACCTGTCCGACGTCGTGGGCGAGTGCGTCTCGCTCGCCGGCAAGCGGCACAACCTCGTGAACGGCGAGGTGGAGGTGGTCGGCCGTCCCGCGCACGGCGCATTCGTCGTCAAGGGCGACCGCGAGGAGCTGACGGCGGCGGTGACCAACCTCGTCGACAACGCCATCAAGTACTCGGGCGACCGGGTGCGGGTGGCGGTGGACGTGGCGCGGATCGGGGCGCGCCGGGTGGCGGTCAGCGTGCGCGACCAGGGCATGGGCATCACCGGCCACGAGCTGAAGCGGGTGTTCCGCCGATTCTACCGGCTGCCCGCGGCCCTCCAGTCGCGGGTGCGGGGGACCGGCCTCGGACTGTCGATCGTGCGCGCGGTGGCGCGTCGGCACGGGGGCCGCGCGTACGCGGACAGCCGGGGGGCGGAGCGGGGGAGCACGTTCACCCTCGAGCTGCCGCTGAAGTCATGAACCGCGTCCTCATCGTCGAAGACGAAGACCATCTCGCGGCGGGTCTGAAGCTGAATCTCGAAGCGGAGGGGTTCGCGGCCGATGTCGAGGACAACGGCGAGGCGGCCCTGGACCGGCTCATCGACGGGGACGCCGCCGCCAACGCCTTCGACGTCGTGCTGCTCGACGTCATGCTGCCGGGCCTCGACGGGTTCGAGGTCGTGCGGCGGCTGCGCGAGGCGCGGCGGTTCGTCCCGGTCATGCTGCTGACGGCGCGCTCGCACACCGACGACGTCCTGCGCGGGTTCGAGGCGGGGGCCGACGACTATCTGCCGAAGCCGTTCGACCTGTCCATTCTCCTGGCCCGCATCCAGGGGCTGCTCCGCCGCCGCCGGTGGCTGCAGGGGGACGAGGAAGGGCAGGCCCCCGAGGCCGACGAGTACTCCTTCGCCGGCCGGCACGTCGATTTCCGCAACCAGGTGCTGCGCCGCGGCCGAGCCGAGCAGCCGCTGACGCTGATGGAAGCGACGCTGCTGCGCTATCTGCTGCAGCATGCGGGCGAGACGGTGTCCCGGCGGGCCCTCCTCGAAGAGGTGTGGGGGGTGCGGCAGGACACCGACACCCGGACCGTCGACAACTTCGTGGCGCGGCTGCGCCGCTACATCGAGGCGGAGCCGGCCCATCCGCGGCATCTGCTGACGGTGCGCGGGGTCGGCTACCGGTTCGTGGAGGAGCCGGAAGACCAGTAAACTGTCGCAGAGAAGGTTTCCGCCCGACCGTCGTCGTCCACGCGGGTGATCCCGGCTTGGCGTCGGAGCGGCTTCTGCGGCGGTCCACCCGTCGTCTGGCGCGGACCGCCGGCGGTTGGACTTGGCTTCCTGGTTGAACCCCATGCGCAAGCAGACCCTCGTGAAGCTCGTCCTCGTACTGATTGTCCTGATCGTGGTGCCCTGGCTGTTCATGCGAACCCTGCAGAACACCATCGCCGAGCCCTACGCAGTGGCGCCGGAGGCGTTGTCCGGGTGGACCCTGGTGCTGGCCGACCCGACACGCCCTGCGGTCTGGGCGGTGGGGCTGCAACCGCCGGCCCTGTTCCGTGCGGGCCTCTTCGATCAACTGTTCGATCGGACCATGGCCTCGATGACCTCGCCCGTGGACGACGTTCTGCCGATCGTGCTCGGCCGCGAGCTGAGCGGCGGGCCGGGCGCCGTCTCCCCCGACGCGATCCGCCGGGCGGCGGACGAGGCCGGCCTCGAGCGGGCGCGCCTCCAGCCGGTCTGCATGGCGGTGAAGCGGGAGACCTTCGCAGGCCGCACGCGCGAGTTCCACTTCGTGGTGTTCGACATCCCCGAGGCCGCGGCGTTCCGCCGGCGCCTGGGCGAGCTGGTGGAGGACAGCGCAGGAGGGAACGCCCTCGCCGACCTCGACCTGATTCTGCCCATCGCGGGCTCGGACGCGGCGTTCGGCGGCTGGTGGCCGGTCATCGTCGATCGCGGGACCGACTGCCAAGCCCCGATCGGGGTCCTGAACCCGTGACGCGCGTTGCCGGCGGTCGATGTGCGGGCCGGCAGCGTCTACGGGAGCAGGTCGCCGGCGGCCATGGTCGCCGCGGGCCGGGCGAGCGGCGCGAGCGTCTCGCCGGCGCGGCGTATCAGGACGGTGCGGTAGCCCGTTCGGGTCGGATCGCGGTACACCTCCAGGCGGGCGTCAGGCAAGGCGAGAATCCAGTACTCCGGAATGCCGTGGCGCGCATAGAGGCGCTGCTTGACGGTGCGGTCGCGGCGCAGAGAGTCGTCGGACACTTCGACCACGAGCAGTGCGGCCGTCGGATGGGCGTCGACGTAGTCGAGCGCCCGCCCCGGCACGATTGCGAGGTCCGGCTCGGGCTCGGAGTCGTCGCCGACCGCCAGCGGGCATTGCGTCCGGACGCTGTAGTCTGCGCCGAACACGCCGCGCAGGACCTCGCCGACATGCGCCACGATCGCGGCATGCCGGCTGCCCTGCGGGGTCATTGCGAGAAGCTGTCCATCGACCAGTTCAAGGCGGTCTCCGGGGCCGAACACGCCCGCGTCGACCGCACGGTCATAGGTTTCGCGGCTCCATCGGTAGGTGGTCTCGGAGATTGTATCGGGCACGGCGTTCTTTCGTGAAATCGCTCGAATTGTACCACTGCGGGTTGAGCCGCGGTGATCGCAGTCAATGAGGCGCGGTGCCCGCCGGGCGACGGTGTCCGGGCCAACTAAGGCTCGTCCACGATCGCCCGGTGGACGAGATGCTTGAACTCCTCGCGGAACCCGCCCCCCCGCGATGGCGAGACCGCGGCCATGATGACGGTGACGAGATCGTGCTCCGGATCGATCGAGAACCGGGTGCCGGACGACCCGTCCCACCAGTACTCGCCGTCGCCGACCGGGAACGGATAGCGGCCGGCGTCGAGGACGACGTTGAATCCCAGTCCCCAGCCGGACCCCGCCATGTAGCCGGAGCGCGACAGCGGGAGCGCCGCGTCCGGCACGTGGTTCCGGGTCATCAGGGCGACGGTCTCGGGCTCGAGCACCCGCACGCCATTCAGGGCGCCGCCGTTCAGGAGCATCTGCGAGAAGCGCAGGTAGTCCATGACCGTCGACAGCAGGCCCACGCCGCCTTCGATGAGGGCGGGACGTTCGGTGAACGGCACGTCCTCGATGGCATAGGGGTAGAGCTCGCCGCTGCCGTCGTCGAGGCGGTAGACGGTGGTGAGGCGATCCGCGCGCCCGCCCTCGGCCCAGAACACGGTGTCGGTCATCCCCAGCGGCGCGAACAGCCGCTCGGCCAGGAATTCCTCGAACGGTTGTCCGGACCAGACCTCCACCAGCCGGCCGAGGATGGTGGTGGAGATGCCGTACCGGAACCGCGTGCCGGGGTCCTCGAACAGGGGTACGCGGGCGGCGTTGTCCACCATCTCGGGCAGGGTGATGGACCGCAGCCGAACCCCCTCGGCGCGGTAGACGGGGGTGCTGCGGCTGCCGAGGCCGGCGGTATGGGTCAGCAGATGGCGCACCGTGACGTCGCCGGCGCGCGGGCGGGTCCGGGCGGGATCGGGCGCCGCGGGGTCCTCGAACACCCGCTGGCCGGCGAACTGCGGCAGGTATTGCGCGATCGGGTCGTCGAGGCGGAACCGGCCCTCCTCCCACAGCATCATGACCGCGGCGCTCGTGATGGGCCGGGTCATCGAGTACAGCCGGAACAGGTCGTCGCGGGCCATCGCGTCGCCCGTCTCGCGGTCGCGCTGTCCGAGCGCCTCGAAGTACACGATCCGGCCGTGGCGGGCCACCGCCGCCACCACTCCGGCGATGTCCGACGCGTTGACGTGGGCCTGCAGCGCCTCGGTGGCTTCGGCGAGGCGGCTCGACGACATGCCCGCCGATTCGGGCTCGGCCGGCGCGAGAGCCTGGGCCGCGGCCGGCGAAGCCGGGGCGAGACAGAGGACGGCGATCACGGCGAATCGAAGGCTCATCGGGTTCTCCGGTGCGGCGGTATCCAGGGTCGTGTCCCGCATCCTATAATCATCAGTCGTCGTACGCGAGGCCCCGGGCCGGCCGGGAGTCTGCGCGGTAGGTAACGGTGCGGACCGGGCGGGCGGTCCGGACAGGAGCCGGCGGCGGTCGGTGACGCAGGTCCCCGCGCCGCCGGACCGCGGGCGAACGGCGAACGTTTTGTCTTTCACGAAATCAACGCTGGCCTGGTGGGGGTTCGGCGCAGGTCCCGCGCCCCCCGGCGGCGGGCGAACGGTGGCGGCTCGCGCCGCCGGCCGAAGACAAGGGAGGGAATAGTGCTGAAGCGTCTGATGGTGGTCGGAATCGCGCTGATGATCGGGGTGACGGCGGTGCCGGTGCCGGTGGCCGGCCAGGACACGCCCCAGTGGCGGGGACCGAATCGGGACGGCTCGGTGACGGGGTTCGACGTGCCCGGGACGTGGCCGGACGGGCTCACCCGGCAGTGGACGGTCGAGGTGGGATTCGGCTACGCGACGCCGCTGCTGGTCGGCGAGCGGATGTACCTGTTCAGCCGGCAGGGTGACGACGAGGTGATGCAGGCGCTCGACCCCGCCACCGGGACGACCCTCTGGCGATCGAGCTACCCCGCCCCGTTCCAGATGATGCCGGCTACCCGCAACCACGGGCCCGGACCCAAGTCGACCCCGGCCTACGCCGACGGGCGCCTCTTCACGCTCGGCATCAGCGGCATCGTGACCGCGTTCGACGCGGGCGACGGCCGGCAGCTCTGGCAGCGGCCCGCCGATCCGGTCCAGCCGCTCTACCACACCGGCCAATCGCCCGTCGTGGACGGTGATCGGGTCATTCTGCACGTGGGCGGCCAGGACGACGGCGCCCTGACCGCGTTCGACGCGGCCACCGGCGAGGTCCGGTGGCGCTGGGACGGCGACGGGCCCGCCTACGGGTCGCCGATCATCGCCGAGGTCGAAGGCGCGAGGCAGGTCATCACCTTCACCCAGGAGCACTTCGTCGGGGTGGCGGCCGAGACCGGGCAACTGCTGTGGAGCCGGCCGTTCACGACCCCGTCGACGACCACGTCGCAGACGCCGCATCTCTACGAGGGCGACGTCATCGAAACCGGCCGCGCGAACGGCGTCACCCGCTTCCGCATCGTCCGCGAGGGCAACGCCTGGACCACCGAGGACGTGTGGCACACCGGCGAGGTGGGGCTGCACATGACCAACGGGGTGGTCGTCGACGGCGTGCTGTACGGGCTGTCGCACCTGAACAGCGGCCAGTACTTCGGCCTCGACCTCGATACCGGCGAGGTGCTCTGGACGAGCGCGCCGCGCCAAGCCGAGAACGCCGCCATCCTGAACGCGGGCGCCACCATCCTGTCGCTGCAGAACGACGCCGAACTCGTCGTCCTGCCCAGCAGCCGCACCGGCTTCGAGCCGGTGCGGCGGTACGAGGTCGCCGAGAGCTCGACCTGGACGCAGCCCACGCTGGCCGGGAACCGGGTGTTCGTCAAGGACATCGAGACGCTGACGCTCTGGACGGTCGAGTAGAAACGCAGGGCGGCGATTCCCCGGGCCGGCGCCGGGGATGGGGTCCGGGCGGCCCGCGGGCGGAGACGGGATCGCGCTGTCGGGAGCCTGCGCCGCGGAAACCGGGCGGGCTGCCGCAGGCCGCACGACGGGATCGCGCTGGTCAGGAACCTGCGCCCCGGGGCCGGACGGGCTGCCGCAGTCGAACGGCGGGATCGCGCTGTCGGGGGCCTGCGCCGCGGAAACCGGGCGGGCTGCCGCAGGCCGCACGACGGGATCGCGCTGGTCAGGAGCCTGCGTGCCGGGGCCGGACGGGTAGCCGCAGGTCGAATGACGGGATCGCGCTGTCGGGGGCCTGCGCCGCGGAAACCGGGCGGGCTGCCGCAGATTAAACGAGGAGGGAAAGTCATGTCGCTACGCATCAACGACGTCGCCCCCGATTTCACGGCGGAATCGACGCAGGGCACCATCAACTTCCACGAGTGGATCGGGGACGGCTGGGCCATCCTGTGCTCGCACCCCAAGGACTTCACGCCGGTGTGCACGACGGAGCTGGGCTACATGGCCGGGCTGCAGCCGGAGTTCGAGAAACGCAACTGCAAGATTCTCGGCATCAGCGTCGACGGCGTGAGCAACCACGAGGCCTGGTCCCGGGACATCGAGGCGTCGCAGGGCCACGCCGTGACCTATCCCCTCATCGGCGATCCCCGGTTGAAGATCGTCAAGCAGTACGACATGCTGCCGGCCGACGCCGGGGACACCAGCGAAGGGCGCACGCCGGCCGACAACGCGACGGCGCGATCGGTGTTCGTCATCGGTCCCGACAAGAAGATCAAGGCCACCATCACCTACCCGATGAGCACCGGCCGCAACTTCGACGAGATCCTGCGCCTGGTGGACTCCTGCCAGCTCACGGCGTCGAAGAAGGTGGCCACCCCCGTGAACTGGAAGCAGGGCGAGGACGTCATCATCCTGCCGGCGGTGTCCGACGAGGACGCGAAGGCCGCGTACCCCGGCGGTTGGCGGCAGCCGTTGCCGTACATCCGGATCGTGCCGCAGCCGAAGTAGGGCGACGACGACGTTCTTTTTTGCGCGGCCTTGCGGTGGCGTCGGGCGTTTCGCCGGCGCGGAACGCCTGCGGCGCAAGCCCCCTGGTCGGCGATTTGAGGGTTGCATCCGGCGGTCGGGTATCAGAGGATCGGCGGGACGGGTCCCGGAAGATCGGCGGGAGCCTGGGAGGAGAGCAGTCATGCAGACGAGAAAAGGACGACGGCTGGCGTTCGGGGCGGTGAGCCTCGCGCTGGTCGCACTGATCGGGGCCGGCGCCATGCTCGGCCGCACGGAGGCCATGCAGGGCGACCTGGTCTGGGGTCCGATATTCGAGGTGGACCCGCTGTGGCCGAAGCCGCTGCCGAACCACTGGTTGCTGGGCACCACCATCGGGGTGTCGGTCGACAACCGCGACCATATCTGGATCATCCACCGCGGCGATTCGCTGTCGGCCGGCGAGGTGCCGGCGGCGCAGGATCCGCCCGTGGCGGCCGAGTGCTGCTTCCCCGCGCCGCCCGTGCTCGAGTTCGACCAGGCCGGCCTCCTGGTCAACTACTGGGGCGGCCCCGGCGAGGGCTACGAGTGGCCGGCCTCGAACCACGGCCTCTTCGTCGACCACATGGACAACGTGTGGATCGGCGGCAACGGCGGCCCCGACTCGCATCTCCTGAAGTTCACGCGGCAGGGGAACTTCCTGCTGCAGGTGGGCCGCTCGGGCGGCAACGCCGGCAGCAACGACACCGAGAACTTCGGCCGCGTCGCCAAGATCTTCGTGGACGCGAAGGACAACGAGGCGTACATCGCCGACGGCTATCTGAACAAGCGGGTCGTCGTGCTCGACGCCGAGACCGGTGCCTTCAAGCGCTTCTGGGGCGCCTACGGCAACACCCCGGACGACACCGACCTCGGCCGCTACGACCCGAACGCCGAGCCCGCGCAGCAGTTCCGGACCCCGGTGCATTGCGCCGAGCTGTCGAACGACGGCCTCGTCTACGTCTGCGACCGCGTGAACAACCGGATTCAGGTGTTCCAGAAGGACGGCACGTTCGTCGAAGAGCTGATCGTGGCCCGGGACACCCTGGGGGCCGGGTCGGCCTGGGACATCGCGTTCTCGCGCGACGCCGACCAGAAGTACCTCTACATGGCGGACGGCGTGAACGAGAAGGTCTACATCATCGACCGCGCAGAGATGCAGGTGCTGTCGAGCTTCGGCGACGGCGGGCGCCAGCCGGGTCAGTTCTACGGCACCCACAGCATCATGACCGACTCGAGCGGCAACATCTACACGACCGAGACGTTCGAGGGCAAGCGCGTGCAGAAGTTCGTCTACAAGGGCGAGGGTCCGATTCGCGCCGGCGACCAGGGCGTCGTCTGGCCGTCCAACTAACGGTCCCGGCATGCATCCCTCGGGGGACCGGGGCGCGGGCCCCGGTCCCCCGAGCGGGCCGCACCCGGCGGCGAGACGAGTGAAGCGGCGAAGCGCGCCGCTCCTGCCGCCAGGGCGGCCGGCTCTCCGCGCCCCACCGGCAGTTTCGGCTCGACACGCGGCGCGCCCCTTCGTCCCCGCCCACGCGATCCGCGGCGGTGCGCTGGATTTCGAGGGCGGATCGGGCCACGGCATGGGAGAGATCAACGCAAGCGTCGTCCTGGAGAATCCCGGCGACCGAGACCATTTTCGGCGGGGATACGGCCAGGAATCCGATGTCCGCCGTTCGACGGTCGACGCGATCGTCGATACGGGTGCCGTGATGCTGGTTCTGCTGCAGAACGTGGTGGAACGTCTTGGTCTGGAGCAGCGCGGCACCGTCATGGTCACCTACGCGGACGAACGCCAGGATGAACGACCGATCGCCGGTCCGGTTACGGTCTGGATCGGCAACCGGTCCCTGAACACCGATTGCATCGTCGGTCCGCCGCTGAGCGAGCCGTTGATCGGCCAAGTCGTCCTTGAGACGCTGGACCTGATTGCCGATTGCGCGAATCGCACGTTGGAGCCCCGGTTTCCCGACTATCCGTTGCTCAAGCTGAAATGAGACAGTCGGCGTGGGGCCCCTCCCTGTGCCTCGCGGCGCTGTCGGCGTTTGCGCCGCTGGTCGCAGGCGGCCAGTCGCCGGTCGACGCCCTCCGGTGTCCCGCCCTCGACCCGCGCGGACCCGCGGCCGACCCCGACCTGTACTGCATCGAGCTGGTTCACGCTCCCGACTTCCCCGGCGTCTCGGGCTACGTCGAGCTCACGCCGCCGCCCTCGCCGTTCGGCGCCTCGGTCACCGCCGGCGGCAGTCACCGCTTCGACCTGACCCTGCACGCCGCCGGCCTGCCCGATCCGGCGGCGCTCGGCGACTACCGCGGCTATGTGGCCTGGGCCGCCACCCCGCGCCTGCGGCCGGTGGTCAACCTGGGGCCGGTCGCCAACGGCCGCACCGCGCTCCCGCCCGTCGACCTCGACAAGTTCCTCGTGCTCGTCACCGCCGAGGCGGCGCCGGACGGGCCCGCGTGGGACGGACGCATCGTGTTGCGGGGCATCTCCGCCGGCATGCGCATGGAGCCGGAGGACCTGCTGGCGGTGACCGGGATGGTCGGGGGCGGCGCGCCGCCGCCTCCCGCGCGCGGCTGGACGCGTCCCCCCATGCATCCGTCGGTGGCGATGATGCCGGGGGTCGGCCGCCTCGCTCCGCCCGTCGACCCGTTCCTGCCCTCGGCCGTAGAGCCGCCCCCCGCCGCCCGGCCGCGCGAGATCGTCCGGCTCGGCGACGGCGGCGCCCTCGACCTCGAAGCGGGGCTGGTGCGCCGTACCATCGGGGGCCGGACGTTTACCATGTACGGCTTCAACGGCCAGTATCCGGGTCCCCTCATCCAGGTGCCGCAGGGGGCCGCGATCACCGTCAACGTCGTCAACCGGCTCGCGGTGCCCACGGCCGTCCACTGGCACGGCATCCGCCTCGAGAACCGGTTCGACGGCGTCCCCGGCCTCACCCAGGACCCCATCGCGCCGGGCGCGACGTTCCGGTATCGGATTGTCTTCCCGGACGCCGGCCTCTACTGGTACCACCCGCATCACCGCGAGGACTTCCAGCAGGACCTCGGGCTGTACGGGAACCTGCGGGTGGACGCGCCGGACCCGGAGTACTTCGGCCCCGCGAACCGCGAGCAGGTGCTGATGCTGGACGACCTGCTGGCCGGCGGGACCGGCCTCGTGCCGTTCGGCCGCGACCGGGCGACCCATGCCCTGATGGGCCGGTTCGGAAACCTGCTGCTCGTCAACGGCGAGCCCGAGTACCGCCTGACGGTGGCGCGGGGCGAGGTCGTCCGCTTCTTCCTCACCAACGTCTCGAACACGCGCACGTTCAACGTCTCGTTCGGCGGCGCCGCCATCAAGCTGGTGGCGTCCGACGTCGGGAAGTTCGAGCGGCAGACGTGGGTCGACAGCGTGGTCATCGCGCCGGCCGAGCGCTACATCGTCGAGGTCCGCTTCGACGAGCCGGGCGAGACGCGGCTCGTCAACCGCGTGCGCGCCATCGACCACGTCTACGGGAACTACTTTCCCGACGAGGCGGCGCTCGGAGCGGTCACCGTCACCGATGCCCCGGCCGTCCCGGACCACGGGGCCAGCTTCCGCGAGCTGCGGACCCACCCGGACGTCGCGTCCGACATCGACCGCTACCGCGGCAACTTCGATCGGCCGGTCGACCACCGGCTCCTCCTGACTCTCGAGCTCGGCGCGCTGCCCGACCCCCTCGAGCCCTTGCTGAACCTGGACCGGTCGTTCTTCAACCCCGTCGAGTGGAGCGGCACCATGCCCCGCATGAACTGGGTGACGACGGCCGGCGAGGTGCGGTGGATATTGCGCGACCTCGACACCGGGCTCGAGAACGGCGCCATCGACTGGCGCTTCAGACGGGGCGATGTCGTGAAGATACGCCTGCGCAACGATCGGAGGGCCGTGCACGCGATGCAGCACCCGGTCCACATCCACGGGCAGCGGTTCCTGCTGCTCGGCCGCGACGGCGTACCGAACGACAATCTGGTCTGGAAGGACACGGTGCTGCTGCCGGCGGGCTCGACCGCCGATCTGCTGCTGGAGCTGTCGAACCCGGGTCGCTGGATGCTGCACTGCCACATCGCCGAGCATCTCGAATCGGGCATGAAGCTGGTGTTCGACGTCGCGGCGGGTCCGCCGCCGGGACGTTGAGAGGATGTCAAAGGCGGCGAAGCGGCTACTGCTGGAAAGAACTCGGTGATGATCGGCCGCCTCCCGTGCGCTCCGCTCCGCGCGTGCCGGCGCCCGTCACCACGCTGCGCGTCGATTTCATGCCGCGCGGGTCCGGCCGCGCCGGGTGGAAACGAGAAAGAAACTCGGTGATGATCGGCCGCCTCCCGTGCGCTCCGCCCCGCGCGTGCCGGCGCCCGTCACCCCGCCGCGCGTCGATTTCATGCCGCGCGGGTCCGGCCGCGCCGGGTGGAAAACGACTACGAGAGGAAACCGACAGCGCAGGGGGAAGTTGCCGCCGCTGAACGACCATGCCGGACGGGTACTGGTGCGAGTGTCGCGAAGTGCCCGTTCATGCGAAAAAGAGATGGTGCAAGTATCCGGTCATACGAACGCTCCGCCGTGTTCGTCTTTCGGGCGGGGGCGTCGCTTCAAGGAAGACGGAGGAACAGCCATGCGCAACCTGATCGCCACGCTCGTGCTCCTGGCCCTTGCCGCGCCCTTCGCGCCGGCGCAGCCGGCAAGCGCGCTGTCCGACGCGGTGCGGCAGTTCGTCGAGGTTGACGACGCGGTGGTCGCCTTGACCGGCGTGCAGGTGGTCGACGGCGCCGGCCGGGCCGCGGCCGGCGGTCAGACCGTCGTGATCCGGGACGGCCGCATCGCCGCGGTGGGGCCGGACGCCGAAGTCGCGGTTCCCGCCGACGCGCGCACCCTGGCCCTCGCCGGGCACACCGTCGTGCCCGGGTTCGTCGGCCTGCACGACCACACGTTCTACATGACCCGCGGCCGGCGGGTGCAGCTCAACTTCAGCGCGCCGCGCCTCTATCTGGCGAGCGGGGTGACGACCATCCGGACCACCGGGGCCTTCTCGCCGTACAGCGAGCTGAATCTCAAGCGCGCGATCCAGGAGGGCCGCGAAATCGGGCCGCGCATGTACATCACCGGCCCCTACCTGTCGGGGGCCGGCGCGTCGTCGCAGATGTTCCAGGTCGGCACCCCGGAGGACGCGCGGCGGGTCGTCGCCTACTGGGCCGACGAGGGCGTGGACTGGTTCAAGGCGTACACCCGCATCGGCGACGAAGAGCTGGCCGCGGCCATCGACGAGGCGCACCGGCGGGGCGTCAAGGTCACCGGGCACCTGTGCTCGGTCTCGTTCCGGGAAGCGGTGGACCTCGGCATCGACAACATCGAGCACGGCTTCTTCACCAACAGCGACTACGTCCCCGGCAAGGAGCCGGGCGTGTGCCCGCCCGGGGTGCAGCGCAGCCTGCTCGAGGTCGACGTGAACGGCGACGCCGTCGCCGCCACCATCCGCGCCATGGTCGAGGGCGGCGTCGCCATGACCTCGACCCTCGCCGTCTACGAGCTCGCGGTGCCGAACCGCCCGCCCCTCGAAGACCGGGTGCTCGACATGCTCGCCCCCGGCGCCCGCGACGAGTACCTGGCGTCGCGGGCCGACGTGGCCTCGCGCGACGACGCGCCGATGGCCACCCTGTTCCCCAAGGCGCAGCGGTTCGAGAAGCTGTTCGCCGACGCCGGGGGGCTGCTCGCGGCCGGCGTCGACCCCACCGGCATGGGCGGGGCGCTGCCCGGCTACGGCGACCAGCGGAACTACGAGCTGCTGCTCGAGGCCGGGTTCACCCCCGAGCAGGTCATCGAGATCATGACCCTGAACGGCGCCCGCGTGCTCGGCGAAGACGCCCGGTTCGGCTCGATCGAGGCGGGCAAGCTGGCCGACCTCATCGTCATCGACGGCGACCCGGTGCGCCGCCCGGCCGAGATCCGCAACGTCGCGCTGGTGTTCAAGGAGGGCGTCGGCTACGACGCGCCCGCCCTCGCCGAGTCCGTGAAGGGCATCGTCGGCCTGCGGTGATGCGCCGGCCGGGCGCCCGGGTCGGAACCGTCGGACCCGTGGACGGGACGCAACGCACCGTCATCGCCCGGCTACCCCGGCTGCGCCGTCGAGGAGGCGACGTTCGTGCCCGTCGGCGCGGAGGAGCTCCCCGCGGCCATGAGCGCCTGGGAGCGGTACGTGCACCGCGAGGCCCCCGATCGGCTGGTGCAGCTCGCCGTCCTGCACGCCGAGTTCGAGGCCCTGCACCCGTTCCTGGACGGCAACGGCCGCCTGGGCCGCATGCTGGTGCCTCTGTTCCTGTGGCAATGCGGCCTCATCGGCCAGCCCATGTTCTACATCAGCGCCTATTTCGAGGCCCGCCGCGACGCTTACTACGAAGGGCTTCTCGCCGTCTCCCGCGACGACGACTGGACCGGATGGTGCCGGTTCTTCTTGAAGGCGGTCCGGGCGCAGGCCGAGGAAAACCTGACGAAAGCGAGGGGTACCCTCGACCTCTACGAGACCATGAAGGGGCGGGTGGCGGACGTGACCCGCTCCCGGTACGCCATCCACACCCTGGACTGGATCTTCGAGCACCCGATCTTCAACAGCAGCAGCTTCGCGGCCGACGCGGGGATTCCGGACCGCACGGCGCGGCGGCTTCTGGCCGCGCTGTGCGACCACGGCATCCTGCGGGTCATCAGGCCCGGCAACGGCCGCCGGGGGACCATCCTCGTGTTCCCGGACCTCCTGAACATTGCCGAGGGCCGGAACGTGTTTTGACGGTCATCCGTGTCCGGCGGGTCATTTTGTCGGCCATTTTTGTGAAAATGTGTCCGGCAACGAGATTTGGCGGTCACCGGTGACCGGCAACGGACTCCGGCGGCGGCGGGAGTCCGGTCGGGGCCGGAACGTGTTTCGACGGTCATCCGTGTCCGGCGAGTCGTTTTATCGGCCAGTGTTAGGAAAATATGACCGGCAAGCGGCGTCCGATCGGCGGGAGGATGGCGGGGCCGGAACGTGTTTGCCGGCCATCCGTGTCCGGCGAGTCGCTTTGTCGGCCATTTTTATGAAAATGTGTCCGGCAACGAGATTTGGCGGTCACCGGTGACCGGCAAGCGGCACAGGAATCACGGTCAGGCGGGTTCGTCGCGGGTCAGGCGCTCGGCCGTGTTCCTGCGTTCCGGATCGGCCATCGTTCGGTCTCCAGCGCGCGTGCGTCCCGAGCCCGAGGGGCCGAGGGGCCGCGCCGCGCATCGGGTAGGATACCCCTGCCGGCGGCCGGCCGCCGGCCTGACCAAGCCGCCCGATGCCCGACCACGGCTATTTCGCCACCCTGATCTGGCAGATCGCCGACCTGCTGCGCGGCCCCTACCGCCCCCCGCAGTACGAGCGCGTGATGCTGCCGATGACGGTGCTCCGCCGCTTCGACTGCGTGCTCGCGCCCACCAAGCCGCAGGTTCTGGCGGAGTACGAACGGCGCAAGCCGCGGATGCGGGGCGAAGCGCTCGACCGCTGGCTCAACCAGGCGGCCGGGCAGCGCTTCCACAACCATTCGCCGCTCGACTTCGAGAAGCTGCAGGGCGACCCCGACCATATCGCCCAGCACCTGGTCAGCTATGTCCAGGGCTTCTCGGCCAACGTGCGCCGCATCTTCGAGTACTTCGAGTTCGAGGCCGAGATCGAGAAGATGCAGGAGGCGCAGATCCTCTACATGGTCGTCTCGCAGTTCCGTTCCGTCGACCTGCATCCCGACACGGTGCCGAACGCGCAGATGGGGCTGATCTTCGAGAACCTCATCCGCCGCTTCAACGAGCTCGCCAACGAGACCGCCGGCGACCACTTCACGCCGCGCGAAGTCATCCGGCTGATGGTGAGCCTGCTGTTCATCGACGACGACGCGCTGCTCGCCACCCCCGGCGCCGTCCGCACGCTGCTCGACCCCGCCTGCGGCACCGGCGGCATGCTGGCCGAGGCGCAGGGCTACCTGCGCGACCACCACCGCGAGGCGGCGCTCTACGTTTACGGCCAGGACTACAACCGGCGCGCCTACGCCACCGCCGCCGCCGACATGCTGATGAAGGAGGTCAGCCACAACGGCGGCGGCGACAACGTGCGCTTCGGCGACAGCCTCGTCGAGGACCGCTTCGCCGGCCAGACCTTCGATTACTTCCTCACCAACCCGCCCTTCGGCGTCGACTGGAAGCGGCAGCGCGACGAGATCCGGCGCGAGCACGAGCAGCAGGGCTTCGCGGGCCGCTTCGGGGCCGGGCTGCCGCGGGTGAACGACGGCTCGCTCCTCTTCCTGCAGCACATGATCGCCAAGTTCGAGCCGCTGCGGCCGAAGGAGCGCCGGCACGGCTCGCGCCTCGCCATCGTCTTCAGCGGCTCGCCGCTGTTCACCGGCGGCGCCGGCTCGGGCGAGAGCAACGTCCGCCGCTGGATCCTGGAGAACGACTGGCTGGAAGCGATTGTCGCCCTGCCCGAGCAGATGTTCTACAACACCGGCATCGGCACCTACGTCTGGATCGTCACCAACCGCAAGGCGGCGGCGCGCCGGGGCCGGGTCCAGTTGCTCGACGCCCGCGATCTCTGGACCCCCGGCGGCAGCCCCGAGAGCCGGCGCAGCCTCGGCGACAAGCGCCGGCACCTGTCGGCCGGCCAGATCGACGAGATCGTGCGCCTCTACGGCCGCTTCGGCGAGGGCGGCCTCTCGAAGATCTTCGAGAACGCCGACTTCGGCTACACCCGCGTCACCGTCGAGCGCCCGCTCCGCCTCCGCTACCGGATGACGACCGACGACAAGGCGCGTTTCCTCGACGCCTGCCCGCTGCTGCTCGACGACGTCCAGGCGATCGACCAGTCGATAGGCCGCGACGCGCTGCTCGACTGGAACGCGGTTCGGGAGCGCATCGCCGGCCTGCTGCGCGAACGCGGGTCGTACTGGCGGAAGACCGAGCACCGGCTGTTCCGCGACGTGTTCACGGTCCGCGACACCGCCGCCGAGCCGGTCCGGGCGGACGGCGGCGGTGCCGGCTTCGAACCCGATCCGAAGCTGCGCGACTTCGAGAACGTCCCGCTCGCCGAGGACGTCGACGCCTGGTTCGAACGTGAGGTCCGCCCCCACGTCCCCGACGCCTGGATGGACCGCGCCAAGGACAAGGCGGGCTGCGAGATCAACTTCAACCGGCACTTCTACACCTACACGCCGCCCCGCCCGCTGGAGGAGATCGACGCCGACCTGAAGCGGGCGGAGGAGGAGATTGTAAGGTTGTTGCGGGAGGTGGTGGGGTGAACGCGGCTGACGAATCAACTTGGCCGGTGAAGCGTATGCGTTTCCTGGTGCGGCGCGATCTTTCCGAAGAACGGCAACGACTTCTGGACGGCGTGACGCAGGCTACGTTTCTGCCGATGGAGGCGGTTGGCGACCGGGGCGACCTCGATCTTTCGATTACTCGATACGTCGACGACGTTCGGAGCGGCTATACGCAGTTCTTCGACGGCGACGTTCTGGTGGCCAAGATCACGCCGTGTTTCGAAAACGGCAAGGGAGCCCTCGTAAATGCAACCCTGAATGGAATCGGCTTCGGCACCACCGAGCTCCACGTACTGACGCCCACCAGCGAGATCGACGGGCGCTATCTGTACTACACGACAGTCAGCGACCGTTTTCGCAAACTTGGCCAAGCCGCCATGTTCGGGGCTGCCGGTCAGAAGCGTGTGCCCGAGGAGTTCGTGCGAAACTATCGGGTTTCCGTTCCCCCGATCGGGAAACAACGGGCCATCGCCGACTACCTCGACCGGGAGACGGCGCGGCTGGACGCGCTGGTGGCGGCGAAAGAGCGCCTGCTGGCGCTGCTGGCCGAGAAGCGCCGGGCGATCGTCACCCGCACCGTCACCCGCGGCCTCGATCCACGCGCTTCGATGCGGGATTCCGGCGTCCCGTGGCTGGGCGAGATCCCGGCGCACTGGGAGATCTGGAAGATTGGGCATGTGGCGTCGGTTGGAAACGGATCGACACCAAGCCGCGACAACGCCGCATACTGGACCGACGGTACGATCCCCTGGCTCAACAGCGGCGTCGTGAACCGGCCCGAAGTCACTGGCACCGATCAGTTCGTCACCGCGCTCGCCGTCCGGCGGTGTCACCTGCCCCTGGTGAAAGCGGGCAGCGTTCTGATTGCTATTACCGGCCAGGGAAAGACACGCGGCCGAGCGGTTGTGTCGTCGATCGACTCCACCATCAATCAGCACCTCGCATTCATACAGCCCAACCACTCCCGGCTGCGGCCGTGGTTCCTCAGGTGGACGCTGTTGGCCGCCTACGATTTCCTCAGAAGCATCAGTGACGACACCGGCGGCACGAAGGGCGCATTGACATGCGAAGATGTCGCCAATCTCCGCGTGCCGGTTCCGCCGCCGGGCGAACAAGCGGCGGTTCTCGACCACATCGCCACTGTCACCGAGCGAGTCGATTCGCTTCGGGCCGCGACGGAAAGCACCATCTCGATCGTCAAGGAGCGCCGGGCCGCGCTCATCGCCGCCGCCGTGACAGGCCGGATCGACGTTGGAAGCGCGTCATGAGAGTCGCCACGCTTCGCATCGAGAACTTCCGCGGTATCAAGCGCCTCGATCTCGATCTGGATGAGATCACGGTCCTGATCGGCGAGAACAACACCGGCAAGACCGCGGTGCTTGACGCCTTGCGGATCTGCCTCCGGGATCTCGGACCGCGCCGGCGGGTCGTTTTCGATACGCTCGATTTCCATCTGGCGGAAGCCACGTCGGAACCGGCGACCGCGGCCCCGATCCGGATCGAAGTCAGGTTTTCCGAACAGGCGGCCGGCGAATGGAGCGATGCGCTCGTGGGACGCCTCAACCGTGACAGCGTTCTTCAGGTGGACGACGCGGGTCTTGGCCATGTGATCCTGCGCGTCACGTGTGAATACGACGCCGCGAGCCGAGACTTCGCCCAGGATTGGTCGTTCCTGAATCTTGACCGGCAACCGCTGCCGCGGGTCGGCGAACGCGCGCTGGCGGGTATCCAGCGGGAAGTGTCCTATTTCTACCTGCAAGCTCTTCGAGACGCCCAGTACCACTTTGGGGACAAGGGACCGTTCTGGCGACCGTTTCTGAAGGACACGCAACTGCCGGAAGAAAAGAAGGCTGAAATCGAGAACAAGCTCCGGGAAGTGAACGAGCTGGTCGTCAGCTCCCACGACAGCTTCGAGCGGGTCCACGACGGCCTTGGTCGCGTGCAGGATGTCGTTCCGCTCGGGGCCGGTGACGTCGTCTCCATCGAGGCGGTTCCCGGTCGGATCTTCGACATGCTCGCCAAGGCCCGCGTCAATCTGGGTACCGTAGAGGGGGCGAAGATCCCCGTCGGGCGTCACGGGGAGGGTACGCAGAGCCTTGCGGTGCTGATGCTGTTCGCGGCCTTTCTCGAGGCATGGCCCGAGGGCGATCCCATCGTGGCGCTGGAGGAACCGGAGGCGCACCTGCATCCGTCGGCGATCCGCGCGTTGCAACGTCTTGTGAGCGGTTTGTCGGGCCAGAAGCTGATCTCCACGCACAGCGGCGATCTGCTCGCCGAGATCGAAATCCAACAGATCCGGCGGCTGGCGCGCACCAGGAACGGGATCCAGTCCTTCCGGGTTCCCGCCGGTCTCCTGTCCGGCGAGGAAACACGGAAGTTCAACTACCACGTACGGCAGGCTCGCGGCGAGCTGCTGTTCGCCCGCTGCTGGCTGCTCGTCGAGGGAGAAACCGAATGCTGGATCTTTCCCGCCGCCGCCCGCGCGTTGGGCATCGACTTGGATCGGGAAGGCGTCAGGACCGTCGCGTACAAACATTCGGGTGTCGGCCTTCTGGCGAAGGTCGCGAACGCGCTCGGCATCGCGTGGTACTGCGTGGGTGACAACGATGACGAGGGGCCAAAAGCCAGGACGACGCTGGACCCTCTGGATTCGAGTCATGAAAAGGATCGGGTAGTGCTTCCGTACCAGAACATCGAGATTCATCTTTTGAGCAATGGCTACGGCGACGTTTACGATGCCGATATGCCGAATCAGAACCGAAACAAGATGGAGAAACAACCGGGCGAGACGAATTATTGGGTCGAGTACGCCAAGAATTTCCCTAAAAAATACAAGACGCATGCGGCGGCAAGAGTCGCCGTGGAGATGGAGAAACGCGGCGACGATGGGGTCACGGCCGAGATTCGTGCGGTGTTGGACAGAGTGGTATCTCTTGCGAGAGATGCATGATGGAAATCTCTTTCGACTCCCTCAACGACAACCAGCGGCAGGCTGTGGCGTGGAGTGACGGCCCGCTGCTGGTGCTGGCCGGACCCGGTTCCGGCAAGACGCGCGTGCTTGCCTTCCGGGTCGCCCGGATCCTCAAAGAGAGCGACGAAGCGTCGGTGCTGGCGCTGACCTTCACGAACAAGGCAGCAGCGGAGATGCGCGAGCGGGTCGAGCAGCTTCTGGGCCATCGGGCGGACCGCGCCCATCTGTGCACGTTCCACGCGTTCGCCGCCGACGTCCTGCGCCAGCACGGGAGCCACGTGGGATTGCGGCCGGACTTCATGCTGCTCACCCAGGACGAGGATCGTCTCGCCATTCTCGACGAGGTCGTGGCCGGACTGCCCGGCGACGGCGCTCCGCCGCCGACGGATCGCCGGAATCTCCTCGACTTGGTCGACCACGTGTTCGCCGAGTCGTACGACGGCGGAGTCCGTGCGCGGACGCTGGTTCGCACGCCCGCATGGCTGCCCCGGTTGCACGCGGAGTACTGCAGGACCCTCGTCGCCGGCAACCGGCTGGACTTCGGAAGCCTGCTGCATTTCGCGCGCCGTCTGTTGAAGGTGAAGCCGGGCGTCGCGCGGGTCGTGCGTCTCGGGTGGACCCACGTGTGCGTCGACGAGTTTCAGGACACCAACAAGGCGCAGTACGATCTGCTTCGGTTGATCGCGCCCGGAAGGCGGCACGCCCTGTTCGTGGTCGGAGACGACGACCAGATCATCTACCAGTGGAACGGCGCGAGCCCGGAACGATTGGCGGCGTTGCGGCGCGACTACGACCTGGGCGTCGTCCAGCTTCCCGAGTGTTACCGTTGTCCGGCGTCCATCATCGCGATCGCCAACCGTCTGATCGCGCGCAACGAGCGCCGCACGCCGGACAAGCAGGTCCTGACTTCGGCGGTCGCGGCGGCGCACGATGACGGCGGCGGTGTTCGACACCGGGCGTTCCCGTCGCCGGAAGACGAGGTAGCGTTCCTGCCGCGCGACATCCGGGAGAGGCGGCTCGACGCGGCCGACTGCGTGGTGCTCGGGCGCACCGCGAAACTGCTGGCCCGCGCCGCCGACGCCCTGAACGACGGGGGCGTTCCCGCCTGTCTGCTGCGGCGGAAGACCGATTTCGAGTCGCCGGCGGTGCGCGTGCTCGTGGAGACGTTGCGTCTAGCGAACGCGCGGCATGACCGCGACGTCCTGCGCCGGCTCTGCGTGGCGTGGACGGGACTGTCCGGCGCGGCCCTGGAGCCGGAGGCCGTCGCGGCGGCGGCGGCCTTGTCGGGCGGCGACTTCCTGCGGGCCTGGGCCGATACGGCGGCGGCGCAGCCTTCCGGCCGCGCCGGGCCGGTGCTCGATCGCCTGCGGACGGATCTGGTCGATGCGCTGGCGTTTCCGTCCATCGTGAACTGGTTTCTGGAAGGCGGCTGGAAATCCTGGAGCGGCGCCGAAGATCGGCAGGACGATCGGGAACTCGCCGGCGAACTGGAGGTCTGGCGCAGTCTGCACGACAACATCGTTCACGAGTACGGTGCCAACGTGACCCTGAACGTCTACCTTCAGCAGATGGACTTGGCGTCGAAGGCACCCCTTCCGAGGCCGAACGAAGTACGCTGCCTGACCATCCACGGGTCGAAGGGACTGGAGTTCCGGCACGTCTACCTGATCGGCATGGCGCAGGAGGTCTTTCCGTCGTTCCAGGCGCTCCGCAAGGGTGGACGGAGCCGGGAGCTGGAGGAAGAGCGCCGGAACTGCTTCGTCGCCATCACGCGCGTCGAGCGCACGTTGACCCTGACCCGCGCCGAGCGGTACTACGGCTATCCGAAGCGGCCGTCGCAGTTTCTCGCCGAGATGGGCGTCCGTGCGGAGAACGGCCGATGAACAGGGTTCGGCGCAGAGAGGGGTGGTTTCCGGCGGCCGGCAACACCCGGTGCGCCGGTGCCGCGGGGTTGGGAGACCGGGGAACCCGCGTTGGAGACGGGTATCGCGATAGGTCGCTTCGCCCGCCGCGCCGAGCGTCTCGATCTCGGCCGGTTCGGACGGCTTCACGCCGACTTGATTGCCGACCATGTTCTTCCGAAGCGAGATGCCCGCGGCCGGTTCACCCGGGACTTGATCAAGAACGAGCGGATCGCGCTGGTCGAGCTGACCAAGACGCCTACGACGCGGACGCCAACCGGGTCGACCGGATTTCTTCACGTAGTCGAGGGTCGGCCGCGCATGGCTGCGGGAGGTGAGGTGCATCATCTCCACCCGACCGACCTCGCCCTCGCCGACCGTGCGCTTCAGCGCGGTATACTGCCGATCGAAACGCCGGTTGAACCCGATTCCGGCAAGGACGCCGGCCTCGCGAACGTACCGCACCGTGGCGACGGCAGCGTCCCGATGCGTATCGAGCGGTTTTTCGCAGAGAAAGGGTTTGCCCGCGTGGGCGCAGGCCCGTGCGATTTCGCCATGCGAATCGGTGGACGAGGCAATCACCACGGCATCGGTCTCGCCACTGCCGGCGATCTCCCCGAGGGAGCCCGCGACTCGGGCGCCGTGGCGTGCGGCCAGGGCGCCCGCCGCCGATTCGTCCGTGTCGAAAACGGCCGCCAGCCGGGTCGCGGCGTTCGCGGCAATGCACTGCGCGTGCACCCGTCCGATGAATCCCGCACCGACGAGCGATACATTCAACACGGCACCGGAACGCGTTCCGGCGTCGATGGATGCGGTGGTGGACATGTCGGGATGGTACTCGCCGGCGTCCCGGGCGAATCCGGACATCGAACGTCTCCCGAAACGGCGGCGAGATTCCGGGGCAAGGGTTTGATGCTAGACTGCGTTGGCATGAAGCCCGCCAGCCCCACGTTCTGAAGGAATCGTCATGACGCCCGATGATCGTATCTTCCTGAAAAGTTTCTTCCAGAATCTTCTGGATCAGTCGCTTGATCCATCGGACAGGCGTTACGTTCCTCTGTACGGTGACCCCGAATTGGTGGAAGAGGATCCTGTCCAACGACTCTCCCAGGCGATTGAATGGACATCGGAAAGCGTGCAGCTTCTCTCCGGATATCGCGGCACGGGTAAAAGTACGGAGCTGAAGCGACTCAAGGACCGTCTGGAGAAATCCAACTACCTCGTGTTCCTGTGCGACGTCGAAGATTACCTTAACTTGTCGACGCCCATTGACGTGAGCGACTTCCTGATGGTCGTCGCCGGGGCGTTCGGCGAAGCCGTGAACAAGCGTTTGGAAAAAGACGGCCATCAGTCGCACGAGGGCTATTGGGAACGGTTTCGTACCCTCTGGAGCGGACTGGCAATCGAAGCTCCCAAATTGTCCACCTCGATCGGGACGGGTCCGGTATCGATCGGAATCCAGGCCAACCTGAAAAGCGACCCCACGTTCAAGGAGCAACTACAGAAACATATGGCCGGGCATCTGGGTGCTCTCGTCGCCCACGTCCAAAAGTTCCTCGAAGACTGTGTGAAGCTGTTGAGAGAACACTGCGGCGATCGGGAAATCGTGCTGCTCCTCGATTCCATCGAACATATCAAGGGCACACCGGCGAATGCGGAGGATGTTCACAATTCGGTGGAAAGGTTGTTCGCGGGTCATCCGGAAAAACTTCGCCTGCCCAACCTGCACGTGGTTTACACCGTCCCGCCGTATCTCAAGGTCCGTCACCCTAACGTGGGCGCGCTCTATGGGCCGTCCGGCCTTAAAGTTCTCCCCGCATTCAAGCTGTATACCCAGGAAGGAAAGCGTATTTCGGAAAGCTTCGACGCCATGGAACGAGTCGTCAGCCGTCGGGGCGAGTGGAAGAGGTTGTTGGGCAAGGAGCGCCCCCTTCTGGATCGCCTGATACAATCTTCGGGCGGACACCTGCGAGATCTTCTACGTCTCCTGGCCGAAGTCCTGCTCCGGACGAGGATGCTTCCCGTACCTGAACGCACCGTAGACTCCGCCATCAGTCAGGTGAGAACGGAATTCCTGCCTATTCCAAACAACGACGCGCTCTGGCTGGCCAAGATTGCCGACAGCCATGAAGTCGCCCTGGAGGAACTGGCGGCTCTTCCGTCCCTTGCTCGTTTCTTCGACACCCATCTGGTGCTCTGCTACCGCAACGGCGAGGAGTGGTACGACGTCCATCCCCTGGTTCGGGAGCATGTTCGCGCGCAAGCTGAACAGGTCCGCCAGCCCCGTGCCCTTCCGTAATCGCGTGAGGCTCCGAAGGTGACGACCGACGCTTTGCCCACGGACGGCGACGAAATCGTTCTCGACCCGGCGGCCGAGGCCGAATGGCAGATACTCCGCCGGCAGATCGAGTTCGCCTCCGGCTTCTGGCTCGGGTTCATCTTCTGCCCGTCCCCGCGCCCGGTCGCCGCGCTGCGGCGGCGGGTGGAACAGATCTACCGGCTTCGTGCGCTGCCGGTACGGCTGCTCCGCCCCACCGCACCGGAAGAGCTTCGCGAGATGCTGCCTCGGGTGTTGGAGTCGGCGTCCGTGGAGGCGGGCTGCATCTGGGTCGAGGCCGTTCACCTGGACGTTTCGACGTTCACGGATGAGGAGCCCGGTCCTTGGGCTGCGGCTTGGGATTGGACCCTGCTGCGCACCAACGAGCATCGCGAAGTCCTGCGTCGCCGGCTGAACGGGGGGTTGGTGTACGCGGTCCCGCCGGAGTGGAAGCCCCGCACCCGCAATGCCGCTCCCGATCTGTGGTCGATACGTTCCCTGGTGCTCGATCTGCCGGCAAGCGCCGGCGTGTCACGGGATGCCGATCAGCGGGGCGCGGTGGAAAGGGAATCCCCCGTACTTGATTTCCTCTCCAATACCGCCATTGACGTTGATTTCGCACTGGCGGAAGCGCGTCGAATCGAAGGCAAGGCGAAATACGACCCGCGCTCTCATGCGCGCGTACTCCTGCGGGCGGTCGAGGGGTTGCTGGCGCAGGACCGGACAGAGGAGGCGGTAGAGACGGCTCACAGAACACTGGGTATCTTGAAGAATGTGTCAGATCCGGGACGCCTGTTGGCGGAAGCGCTGGTGTGGGCAGGAAAGGCGGAGCGGGCGGACGGCGACGTTGCCGCGGCCGAGTCGCACCTTGATGAAGCAGTGCACCGTTGGAAGTTCATCCTCGACAGGGACGGTGAATCACCACAAGCGTTGCGCGACCTGACCGTCAGTCTTGGCCGGCTCGGAGATGTCCGGCGCGACTCGGGTGACCTCGCGGCTGCGACGACGGCGTTCGAAGAATCCCTTGCTCTCGACCGCCGCCTGCTTGAAGCGTATGGCGAGACGCCGCAGTCGTTGCGCGACCTCTCCGTTAGCCTTGAAAGGCTCGGAGATGTCCAGCGCGAGTGGGGTGACCTCGCGGCTGCGACGGGGGCGTTCGAAGAATCCCTCGCCCTGTGTCGCCGTGTTCTTGAAGCGTATGGCGAGACGCCGCAGTTGTTGCGCGACCTGTCCGTCAGTCTTAACAAGCTCGGAGATGTCCGGCGCGACTCGGGTGACCTCGCGGCTGCGACAGGGGCGTTCGAAGAATCCCTCGCCCTCGACCGTCGCATTCTTGAAGCGCATGGCGAGACGCCGCAGTCGTTGCGCGACCTGTCCGTCAGTCTTGGCCGGCTCGGAGATGTCCGGCGCGACTCGGGTGACCTCGCGGCTGCGACGGAGGCGTTCGAAGACTCTCTCGCCCTCGACCGTCGCATTCTTGAAGCGTATGGCGAGACGCCGCAGTCGTTGCGCGACCTGTCCGTCAGCCTTGGCCGGCTCGGAGATGTCCAGCGCAAATCGGGTGACCTCGCGGCTGCGACGGGGGCGTTCGAAGACTCCCTCGCCCTGCATCGCCGCCTGCTTGAAGCGTATGGCGAGACGCCGCAGAGGTTGCGCGACCTGTCCGTCAGTCTTAACAAGCTCGGAGATGTCCGGCGCGAATCGGGTGGTCTCGAAGCTGCGACGGGGGCGTTCGAAGAATCCCTCGCCCTGCGTCGCCGCATTCTTGAAGCGTATGGCGAGACGCCGCAGAGGTTGCGCGACCTGTCCGTCAGTCTTGACAGGCTCGGAGATGTCCGGCGCGAATCGGGTGACCTCGCGGCTGCGACGACGGCGTTCGAAGAATCCCTTGCTCTCTCCCGCCGCCTGCTTGAAGCGCATGGCGAGACGCCGCAGGGGTTGCGCGACCTGTCCGTCAGTCTTGGCCGGCTCGGAGATGTCCGGCGCGACTCGGGTGACCTCGCGGCTGCGACGACGGCGTTCGAAGAATCCCTTGCTCTCTCCCGCCGCCTGCTTGAAGCGCATGGCGAGACGCCGCAGGGGTTGCGCGACCTGTCCGTCAGTCTTGGCCGGCTCGGAGATGTCCGGCGCGACTCGGGTGACCTCGCGGCTGCGACGACGGCGTTCGAAGAATCCCTTGCTCTCGACCGCCGCATTCTTGAAGCGTATGGCGAGACGCCGCAGGGGTTGCGCGACCTGTCCGTCAGTCTTCGCAAGCTCGGAGATGTCCGGCGCGCATCCGGGGATTTGACAGCCGCTACGGCTGTATTCGAGGAATCCGCTGCCCTGGATCGGCGTTTGCGCAATATCACGAGTGAGACATGAGCCAGTCATTCAAGAAACTGGTCACGCTGCTGAAGGAACTGTTCCAGCTCGACCGGCCGGATCTGGACTTCGGGTTCTATCGCATCATGCACGCGAAGAGCGCCGAGGTGACGCAGTTTCTGGAACAGGACCTGTTGCCGCAGGTGCAGGCGGCCTTGCCGCAGCATCATCTGCGCCGTCTGATGGGCATCGGCACGCCCCGGAGCCTGCAGGGGCGGGCTCTATCGATCATTTTCCGGCTGATCGGGCGTTGGAGGCGCCTGACACGCACTTGGGGGTTCATATGGACATCGACGGTGCTCGTCGGCGCCGTCGCTCCTCGTCAAGCTGCCTGAACAGGCGTGCTCAGTGGACAGACTTCTTCCACGGGCTGTTAGGGATGATGCTGTTTCAGAGGCTGAAGCTGTCGGCGCTGTTGTCGTTCGGACCGGAGGGATCGATCTGCCAATGGAGCGGCTGAACGTGCTGATCGGCCGGAACGGATCCGGCGAGTCGAACCTACTGGAGGCTGGATGAATCTTCAGGGACGGTACGAGCCCGCCCTCGCGGAACGAGAGGCCGCCGGCGCCCTGGACGCCATCCGTCCGCGGGAGGTGGCCTGACGTGAAGCCGACCGGCGAGGCCGCCTTCGAAACGGTCATCGAGGCGCATCTGCTGGCGAACGGTTACGTCCCGGTCTCCGGCGCCGGCTTCGACCGCGGGCGGGCGATCTTCCCCGACACCGCGCTCGGGTTCATCCGCGAGACCCAGCCGCGGGAGTGGTCCCGGCTGGAGGCGCTGCTCGGCGAGCGGACCGGCGGGCAGGTGCTGGCCGACCTGTGCAAGTGGATGGACGTGCACGGCGCGCTGGCGACGCTGCGCCACGGGTTCAAGTGCTACGGCCGGCTGCTGCGCATCGCCTTCTTCAAGGCGGCCCACGGGCTGAATCCGGAGCTGGAGGCGCGCTACGCCGCGAACCGGAATGGCATCACCCGCCAACTGCGCTTCTCGCCGCGCTCGGAGCAGTCGCTCGACGTGGTGCTGAGCGTGAACGGGGTGCCGGTCGTCACGGTGGAGCTCAAGAACCCGCTGACCGGGCAGATGGTCGAGGACGCGCGCCGGCAGTACCGGGAGGACCGTGACCCCCGTGAGCCGATCTTCGCGTTCAAGCGGCGCGCGCTCGTCCACTTCGCCGCCGATACCGAGTCGGTGGCGATGACGACCCGGCTCGCGGGCGCCGCAACCCGTTTCCTGCCCTTCGACCGGGGGTGCGGCGGGGGCGCCGGCAACCCGCCCGACCCGCGGGGGCGCAGCTACCGCACCGCGTACCTGTGGGAGGAGGTCCTCGAACGCGGCAGCCTGCTCGACCTGCTGGCGCGGTTCATCCACCTGCAGGCCGGCGAGAAGCGCGACGAGCGCGGGCGGAAGGCGCGGGCCGAGACGATGATCTGCCCCCGCTACCACCAGCTTCAGGCGGTGCGCCTGCTGGTCGAGACGGCACAGCGCGAAGGCGTCGGCCACAACGCCCTCGTCGAGCACTCCGCGGGCAGCGGCAAGAGCAACACCATCGGCTGGCTGACGCACCGTCTCGCCTCGCTGCACGACGCGCAGGACCGCCGCGTCTTCGACAGCGTGATCGTGGTGACCGACCGCGTGGTGCTCGATCAGCAGCTTCAGGACACGATCTACCAGTTCGAGCACAAGCGCGGCGTGGTGCGGAAGATCGGCGACAACTCGCGCCAGCTTGCCGAGGCGCTCGAACAGGCGGTCCCGATCGTCATCACGACGCTCCAGAAGTTCCCGTTCGTCGCCCGCCAGTTGCTCCGCATGGCGGAGGAGCGGGGCGCGGAGCCGACCGGCGTGCTGCCGACCCGCCGCTGCGCGGTGGTGATCGACGAGGCGCACAGCTCGCAGGGCGGCGAGGCGGCGACCGAACTGAACGCGGTGCTCGGCGGCGAGGCGCTGCGGGCGGAGGCGAAGCGGCGGGCGGCCGAGGAGGGCCGGGAGGATTCGGCGGAGCTGTTCGTCAGCATGGCCAAGCGCGGCCGGCAGGCGAACCTGAGCTTCTTCGCCTTCACGGCGACGCCGAAGCACCGGACGCTCAAGGTGTTCGGCCGCGACGGCCGGCCCGCGCACCGCTACACGATGCGGCAGGCGATCGAGGAGGGGTTCATCCTCGACGTGCTGAAGCACTACACGTCGTACGCCGCCTACTACCGGCTCCTGAAGGCGTGCGCCGGCGATCCGCACGTGGAGCGGAAGACGGCGGCCCGCGCGCTGGCGCGCTTCCTGCGGCTCCATCCGCACAACGTCGCCCAGAAGACGGAAGTCATGGTCGAGCACTTCCAGGCCGTCACCCGCCACCGGATCGGCGGGCGCGCCAAGGCGATGGTGGTCACCGGCTCGCGCCTCGAGGCGGTCCGCTACAAGCAGAGCTTCGACCGCTACGTCCGGGAGAAGGGGTACGCGATCAGGTCGCTCGTCGCGTTCTCGGGCGCGGTGGAGGACGACCGGCTCCCGGGCGTGACGTACACCGAAGAGCAGATGAACGACGGCCTGCGTGAGAAGGAGCTGCCGGAGCGGTTCGCGGCGCCCGGCTGCCACGTGCTGCTCGTGGCCGAGAAATACCAGACCGGCTTCGATCAGCCGCTGCTGCACACGATGTACGTCGACAAGCGGCTGGCCGGCATCCAGGCGGTGCAGACGCTCTCGCGCCTCAACCGGATCCACCCGCTCAAGGAGGACACGTTCGTCCTCGACTTCGTCAACGACCGCGGCGAAATCCACGACGCGTTCAAGACGTATTACGAAGGCGCCGCGCTGGGCGACGAGGTCGACCCCGCGCGCCTGTACGCCGTCAAGGGCGATCTCGACGCGTCGGGCGTCTATCTCGACGAAGAGATCGACCGGTTCTGCGCGGCGTACTTCCAGCCGGTGCGGCACCAGAGCGCGGCCGACCACCGCGCCATGAACGCGGCGCTCGACCCGGCGGTTTCCCGTTTCGCGGCGCGCCTCGACGACGACGAAGACGAGGCCGAGCTCTGGCGCGGCAGGGCGCAGGCGTTCCGCAACCTGTATGCGTTCCTCAGCCAGGTGATCCCGTACCAGGACTCGGATCTGGAGCGCCTCTACGTCTATCTCCGCCACCTGTCGGCGAAGCTCCCGCGGCGGCGCTCCGGCCCCGCCTATCGGTTCGACGACGACGTGCGCCTGGAGTATTACCGCCTGCAGAAGATCGCCGAGGGGTCGATTGCGCTCGGGGAAGGCGGGGCGCGCGCCCTCGACGGACCGACCGAGGTGGGCAGCGGCGCGGCCCGCGGGGAGGACGTGCCGCTCTCGCAGCTCATCCATGTCGTCAACGAGCGCTTCGGTACGGAATTCGTCCAGGCCGACCAGCTCTTCTTCGACCAGATCGTCCAGGCCGCGGTCGCCGACGACGCCCTGCGCCGGACGGCCGCGGTCAACGCCGAGGACAAGTTCAGCCTGGTGTTCAAGCAGTTGGTCGAGGGCCTCTTCGTCGAGCGGATGGACCAGAACGAGGAGATCTTCGTCCGCTACATGAACGACCCGGCGTTCCAGGGCGTGGTCACCGACTGGCTGGCGTCGGAGGCGTACCGCCGGCTTCAGGCGGCGGCGTCGGACGAGGCAGGCGCGGGCGCGGCGATCGCGGGCGCGGCGGTCGAGCGCGCGGGAGTCGGGGGCGCGGCGGTCGTGGGTGCGGCGGCCGGGAGCGCCGGCGGCCTGCGGCTGGTCGAGGGCCGGCCGGAGGACCGCTACGTCAGTTGCGTTCCGCTCGTGCCGCTTGCGGCGGCGGCCGGGGCGTTCAGCGGCCCGCAGGACGCGGGCGCGCAGGAAGACTGGCAATGGGTCGCGGCCCACCCGAAGCATCGCCCGCGGCCGGGCATGTTCGTCGCGCAGGTGGCGGGGAAGTCGATGGAACCGCTCGTTCCCGACGGCGCGTACGGCCTGTTTCGCGCCCCCGTCGAAGGCGCGCGGCAGGGGAAGATCGTGCTGGCGCAGCTTCGCGGCGCGGCCGATCCGGAGACCGGCGCGCGCTACACGGTCAAGCGCTACGAGAGCGAGAAAGCGCCCGGCGGCGACTCCTGGCGGCATGTCTCGATCACGCTCAAGCCGATCAATCCGGCCTTCGAACCTATCGTCCTGACCGGGGCGGACGAGGGCGCGTGCGACGTGGTGGCCGAGCTGGTCGACGTGATGCCGGGCGGTTGACGCCGCGCGCGCCGCGAATGATCGATTCGCCGGCGTCTTGGGTCACCTCGATGCCCTTCGCTCCGCGAGGAGGCGGCCTGCTTCAGATCGTGTTCTGTTGCCGAACGCGTGAAAGCGATCGATTCGAGCCCGGCACCGACCCCAAGAGGTTGTGGTGGCCGGGGCATCGTCCGACCGACAGCTTCGGCGTGTGCTCGCCGCCGTCAAGGTGCGTCGCTTCGCTCCGCCCCCGCTTCGCGGGGCTCCCGGCCTGGACGACGGCTCCGCGCACGCCTGTCCAGACTGGGCATTTATCGGACGATGCCCAACCCTGACCCCCTACAGGTTGTGGTCGACGACCTGTCCAGAACGACGCGCTTTCGGGCGACTGTTGACAGCCGACGAAGGACACCTGGAACAGACGCTTCGGCGAGTGATTCGCGAGGAGTTCCCGCGGGGGTGACGAAACGGCGCCGACCCGTAGATCGGACGCCGTTCGCGCCGCCGACGGAAGCGTCGGCGCGGCGCGCGCGGTTTCCGCCGAGGTCACTCACGGAATGACGGCAACGTTCGTGCGCCCGGCCGGCGTTCCAAATGGTCGTGGCAGGTGGAAGATTGTCGGGCAGGACACTAGTGCGCCGCCACGACTAAAAATAGGGTCGCTGGGCACTCACCTCGAACCGAAAGAGTTCCCATGCAGAGGAAATACATCGTTCGGCTCAAGTCTGTCTGTCCGAAACTTATGACGTGACGGACCACTAGCCTAGGTGCTTTCCACCTCGAAGGCGGCGATGTTGCGTTCCCGCTCACTGAATTCCACGCCGATCAGGTGGATCGGCTCGCCCAGGTGGCGGTACTTGTCCACGTAGCGCTTCTCCCTGAGCTGCGCCAGCGCTGCGCCAGCCCCGGCGGTCGTCTTGAACTCGAACACGCACACGCCGCCGTCGTGGCGTACCGCCAGGTCCGACCGCCCGCGACCCGTGCTCTCCTCCGCCGCCACTTCCAGTCCCGCGCCTGCGAAATGGGAATAGAACACACTGGCGTAGTATCCCTCGTAGTGGGCGATGTCGTTCTTCATGTGCCACTGATAGGGCACGCTCGCGAAGAAAGCGCGAAACAGGCGCTCCACGCCGTCGAAGTCGTGGTTCGCCAGCAGCCGGCGCAGGTGCGAGCACTCGGTCTGGGCCGGCACGTCCGGCGCCATCTCCGCCAGCAGGCTCATGTTCAGGCTGCAGCGCACTTCGCGGTTCGGATAACCCAGCCGATACAGGTAGCCGACCGCGTCGTGTTCTTCGGCGATGATCGTGAGGTAGCCGGTCTGGAACAGCAGCGCCTCGGTCTTCGCATGCTTCACGTCGGACGCGGAGAGATCGGCGTCACCGACGACGAGGGCTTCGAGCGCCGCCGGATCCACCTTGCGTTCCAGCAGCGTCTTCGGCAGGAAAGCCGGCGTGCCGGTCTCGAACCAGTGCGCCCTGAACTCGCGGCTGCGCAGGAACAGCAGCATGCCGTAGGGGTTGTAGACGTTCCGTTCGCCGCGCCAGTTGTAACCGTCGTACCAGTCGCGGACGGTCTGTCGATCCACCCCCTGGAGCTCCGGCGCGAATACCGTGTCCAGGTCGTCGTCGGTGTAGCCGCAGATGGCGGCGAAGCGGCGATCCAGCGTGAGGTCGGTGAGGTTGTTGAGCTCCGAGAAGATGCTTACCTTGCTGAACTTGCTCACTCCTGTGAAGAAACTGAACCGGATCAGCGCGTCGCTGTCCTTCACCACGCCGTACACGCCGCGCAGGAAGTCCCGATTGTCCTCCGCCAGCGCCTGGTCGTCCAGCGCGTCGGTGATCGGCCGGTCGTATTCGTCCACCAGCACCACGACGCGTTGACCGCTCTTCTCCCGCAGCGCCTCGATCAACCCCGCGAAGCGGCCCTCGGGCGTGGCATAGTCCAACGCCACGCCGGCGGCGCGTTCAAAGGCGGCCAACTTGTCCGCGAAACTCGCTTCCAGCCGGCCGGGACGATTGAAGCGCCCCGCGGCGAAGCTGAATCGCAGCACCGGATGGCGCGCGGACCAGTCCCACCGGTCGTGGATGGCGAGGCCGCGAAACAGCGGCTCGTTGCCCTCGAAGAGCTCCTTGAGCGTGTCCACGAACAGGCTCTTGCCGAACCGCCGGGGGCGCGAGAGGAAGTAGTGCTTGCCTTCCTCCACCAGACGCAGCGCGAAGGCCGTCTTGTCGACATAGTAGCAGTCGTCTTCGCGGATTTCACGGAAGGTCTGAATGCCGGTGGGCAGCTTGCGTCGCTTCACGGCTGCACCATACGCTCGGTGGAAACGGTCGCCCGGATGGAGCAGTTCGGCCGACCGGGACGGCCGACCGAAGGCGCCGCAGAGCGTCGTACGACGAACCGCCGAGCAACACACGATTACAATCCCCCGGTTCCGTGCTGGTCGAACCCTCCGAGGGCGCGCGTAGCTCTCGACGTAACCATCTTCCAGTCGCAGACGTTATACAGTCCGAACTGGGGATCGGCTCCACCGGGCCGAACAAGAAAACGGCCGCGGCCGACTGATGCCGGCCGTGGCCTGTGTCCCGCCTCTGGCGCCCCAAATTCCAGATACCCGCTTGTTCGGTCCAGGTCCGAAGTCAGCTATGTTTTCCTGGAGTCGAACGGGACAGGTTCCAGTGTAGCAGGGTTTGGCCCAAACGCCGACCCGGTGCCTTGGGCGGGCAGGGGCATCCCACGCTGACTGCGCGTGACGGCTCGCCCCCGATTCGAGGGGTCGCCACCGTCTTGCCGACCGGCCGGCGCCGCGTGAGACCCACGATTCCGCACGTCTGGAGCCCAGGACCCGCCACGATTCCGCCTGCGCACGGCGGTGGCGGAGCGTGGGATGGTCCTGTTGGGGGGGAGCAGCCACCGCGCCGGCAGGACGGGCGAGGTGCGGTTCGGGTGGGAGGTCTGCGCTTGGACCCTCAGGTCTTCATCTGTAGAATCTCCCGTGGCGGACGTCCGCCACGACGACAGGAAGCTGTCATGCCGCAGAAACTCTCCCGGACTCCCTGGCGCCGCGTGGTGCTGCCGGTGCCGGCCTACCTTCGGAGGTGCGGCGGTTCGTGATCGATGTCGTCGTCGGCCGGGTGCTGACGGCGGGCGGCGGGGGAGGTGGTCGCCGGGCTCGTCGACGCGACCACCGGTTATCTGCCGCACCGGTACAACTTCGGCTGGGGTGCCGCGCGGGCCGGTGCCTGCATCCGGTACGCGCTGTCGTGCAACCTGTCGGACCGGGTGCCCGGCGTCATGATCAACCGTGGAGATCGGTCCCCGCACGCGTGGCCGCATCTTCCGAAACGCGAACGGCGGCCTGGAGGCGCGGGATGCTGAAGCGGGTGCGCGTCAAGGGTTACAAGTCTCTGGCGGACGTCGAGGTGACGCTCGAGACGTTGACGGTGCTGTTCGGACCGAACGCGGCCGGCAAGAGCAACTTCCTCGACGCACTGCAATTGCTGACCCGACTCGGCACGAGCCGGACGCTCAAGGACGCCTTCGACCCGCCCTACCGGGGCAAGCCGATCGAGTCGTTCCGCATCGGCGGAGGCGGCATCAAGGGGTTGGTCGAGCAGGAACGTCTGGGGTTCTCGATTGAGGCGGATCTGCGCCTGTCGGATGCGGTGGTGGCGGCCGTCGATCGGCAGATAGATGACATGCGCCGGCCGAGCCGGGACGCCGAGGCGTCGGGGACCGCCCGTCCGCCGGCTCGCGGGTGGGTGCGCGAACGAGACCTGCGCTATTGCATCGAGATCGAGATGCTGCCGAAGTCGGGCAGCCTGCGCGTCGCCGACGAGTACCTCGCGGCCCTGAACCGGACGGGCCAGCCGACCGGCAAAAGGAAGCCATTCTTCGAACGGCGGGGCGAAAAGATCCACCTGCGGCTTGAAGGACAAGGGCGCCCCACGCACTACGACCGTTTCCTGGACCACAGCATCCTGTCGCTGCCGCACTATCCACCGCACTATCCCCACCTGATCGCGGCGCGGCGCGAACTGGAGAGCTGGCGGTTCTTCTACTTCGAACCACGCGAACGGATGCGCGCGGCCAATCCGGTGAAGGAAGTGCGCCACATCGGGTTGATGGGAGAGGAGCTGGCCGCGTTTCTCAACACCGTGCGGGCGGCCGCCCCCCGGCAATTCGAGAGCATCGAAAGGGCGCTGCACACCTTGTTGCCGAACGTCGACGGCATCGAGGTCGAGGTCAGCGATCTCGGCGAAGTGGAGTTGCGCCTCCGGGAAGGGGGCGTCGCGATTCCGGCGCGCGTGCTGTCCGAAGGCACGTTGCGCCTTCTCGGGCTTCTGGCGCTGAGCGGCGTCGCCCAGGCGCCGGCCCTGGTCGGTTTCGAGGAACCGGAGAACGGCGTGCACCCCCGCCGGATCGAGATGATCGCGGAGTTGCTGAAGACACGGGAACGCCTGCAGGAAAGTCAGTACATCGTCACCACGCACTCGCCGATTCTGCCGAATCTGCTGCCGAAACGCTCGCTGTTCGTGGTCCGGCGCACGAACGGACGAACCGGCATCGATGCGTTTTCCACGTGGGGACCGTTGGGACGCCGCGACGACGGTGATGCAGGGCTTTCCGACGATTGGGACGCCGAGGAACTCCAGAAGGTCAAGGCGGCGGCCGACGACGTCGATGCAGCGCTTTCCGACGATCGGGACGGACCCACCATCTCGCAGCGCATTCTGAGAGGCGACTTCGGTGCGTGAAATCGCGTTGTTCGTGGAGGACTTCGCCCACCAGCAGATCATCGGGCCGTTGGTGGAACGGATTGCCGGCGAGCAGGATGTCGAGGTGCGGCTCGACTGGCGGAGCGCCGTGCGCGGCCACGGCCAAGTGGCGCGGGAGCTGGGCGACTATCTGCGCGACGTGGACCGGCAGGGCGAGCCGTGGCCACACCTGATCGTCGTTGCAACCGACGCGAATTGCAAAGGGTTGAACGAACGCGCCGGGGAGATTGGGAGACAGACCCGTCAAGCGCGTGCGCCGGTGGTTCTCGCCGTTCCCGATCCGCACATCGAACGTTGGCTGCTACTCGACGGCGCGGCGTTCAAGGCCGTGTTCGGCCAAGGTTGCGACGCGCCGGATCAGAAGTGCGACCGCGACCGCTACAAGCAGCGTCTCATCGAAGCCATCCGCGGGACGGGCGTGACGCCGAGCGTGGGCGGTATCGAGTACGCGGAGGACATCGTGCGGAAGATGGATGTCGAGCGTGCGATGCAGGCAGACAGGTCCTTCGCGCGTTTCGTCGATGGTCTGCGCACGACGTTCCAGAGTTGGAGATCGTGACGCAACACATCGACCACCTCGCGCGGCGTCTCGACGCCCGCTTGGCTCGGCTGCTGAAACAAGTCGCGGAAAGGTCGACGTCGCCACGGTCGGCCTGCGTGCTGCGCGCCGGGGGATAGCCGTTACGCCATGCGTCAACCCGGTCTGCGGCCTGCGTGCTGCGCGCCGGGGGATAGCCAACCGGTGGGCGGCGAGTCCGCCGCCGAGGTGGCCTGCGTGCCGCGCGCGGGGGGGATAGATCGTTCCAAGCCCCGCCCCCGTCCGCGCCCGGGTAGTGCCGGCCGCTGGGGCCGATGCGAATCCGGCGCCCGGTTATTCCGAGCACGCGCCGGCGGCCAGACCCGCCAGCCTTCCGGTGGCGTCGCGGCAAATCAGGTCCCGCGCCGACGTGCCGTTCTGGTTCTGGACGTCGAGGTCTCCCCCGTGGTCGACCAGGAGCTGAACGACGGTCGGAAAGGCGAGTCTCACCGCCTCGTGCAGCGCGGTGTTTCCGTCGGGGTCCGTCGCGTTCGCGTCGTTGCCGAGCTCGAGCGCCAGCCGGGTCGCTTCCCAGGTCGGGCGCTCGGCCGCCGACAGCAACAGCCGGGCCGCATCGACCCCGATGCCCTGGCCCCGGCGGTTGTTCGACCGCGTCGTCCACCCGTCGCCGGCGGCGACCAGGAGGGGCGGTATCCCGTGGTCCGGCGACAGCAGGGGATCGGCGCCGCACTCGGCCAGCGAGCGCATGATCTCGGTCTCCGCGAACTTGGCGGCGAGCCAGAACGGGGTCGCCCCGGCCTCGGCGGCGGACAAGGCGTACCAGTTGAGGTTGCGCTGCTGCCGGCTCCCGTTGGTGATGCGGCTGTTCGGGTCTGCGCCGTGCGCGCACAGGGCCTTCACCAAATCCGGATCGCCCCGCAGCACCGCCGTGTGCAGGGCGGTGTACCCGGCGTCGGCGGCCTCGGGGTCGGCCCCGCGCTCCAGGAGGAACGCGGCCAGGCGGCCCTGGTCGCTGAAGCTCGCCAACACCAGGGCCGACTGGCCGTCGGGAGCCTTCTCGTTCACGTCCGCGCCCGCGTCGAGCAGGAGGCGCGCGTTCTCGATACGGCCGTTCCGGGCCGCGAACAGCAGCGGCGTGGACCCCCGATGCGGCTGCATCACGTACTGCTCGAAGGGGTTCCCGCCCCCGAGGCTGACGGGCAGCAGGTGGCTGGTGGAACGCGCGTGGACGTCGGCGCCGTGGGCCAGCAGCACCCGCACCGCCTCCGGGTTCGGCTGGGCCGCCGCCCACATCAGGGCGGTCTGGCCGTGCGATGCCTCGCGGGCGTCGACGTTGCCCGCGCCGTGTTCGAACAAGAGCGCCAACGCATCAGCGCTGCCGGTCTTCGCGCAGCTCATCAGCGCCGTCTCGCCCATCGTGGTCGCCGCGTCCGGGTCGGCGCCCCCGTCTAGGAGCCTGCCGACCAGCGCGGCGCTCCGGTTGGTGCAGGCCAGCGACAGGGGCGTCACCCCGTAGTCGTTGGCCGCGTTCACGTCGGCCCCGGCGTCGAGCAGCGCGTCGACCACTTCGACGTCGTCGCGTACGACCGCCCAGTGCAGGGCCGTCGCGCCGTCCCCCTCGCGGGCGTTGACGTCGACCTTCTGCTCGATCAACGCGCGCACGGTCTCGCGCTCCTGGTCCTGGATCGCCTCGATCAGGCGGAGATCGTCGTTGCCCGCCGCAACCCCGGCGACCCCGAGCCACGCAACCGCCGCCGCAGCCGTCGACCTGCTGGTCAGCCGCATGCCGCTCCTCCCTCCGTCGGGCGTCTCTCCGACCCCGTCCGGTGCCGGGTTCGCCAAGGTCCGGCCACGGAGGCCGCGGCCCGGACGGACGGCAACCCCGATTACCGGCGCGAAAACGATGCTACCGGCGGCCGGTGCGACTCCGGCCGGCGCCGGGTCCGCCAGGGTCCGGCCACGGAGGGCCGCGGCCCGGACGGACGGCAACCCCCGGTTACCGGCGCGAAAACAACGCTACCGCGGCCGGCAGCTCCATGCGGTGCCGCCGGCCGCCCAACCAACCTTGCCGGGGATCGGCACCCCCGCCGCGGGAGGCGCCGATGTTTCTACGGCGCCGACGCCTACGAGAGCCCCGAGAGCTCGTGGATCTGGGCCGTGCTTCCGCTGAAGCTCTCGACGGGGACGCCCAACCAATCTTGCCGGGGAATCGGCGCCCCCCCGGCGGGAGGCGCCGTGTTCTACGGCGCCGACGCCTACGAGAGCCCCGAGAGCTCGTGGATCTGGTCCGTGCTCCCGCTGAAGCTCTCGACGGGGACGCCCAGCTTCGCCAGCATCGTGTACTGGAGATCGGTCAGCGGGGTGCCCTCGGGACAGACGACGTGACGCCCGCCCTTGATCTCGCCGCAGCCGCCCCCGACGACCAGAATCGGCAGATTCTCGGTCGTGTGCCGGTTCGAATTGCGCAGCGCGCCGCCGTAGAGCAGCATCACGTGGTCGAGCAACGAGCCGTCGCCGTCCGGCGTGGACTGCAGCTTGACCAGGAACTCGCTGAACAACTGCATGTGATAGGCGTTGATCCGCGCCAGCTTCTCGATCTTCTCGGGGTTGTCCCGGTGGTGGCTCAGCGGGTGGTGCGGCTCGGTGACCCCGATCTGCGGGTAGGTGGCGCCGCTCTCTTCGCGGCCGATCATGAACGAGATCACGCGCGTCATGTCGGTCTGATAGGCCAGCGCTATCAGGTCGAACATCAGTCTCGCGTGCTCTTCGTACGAGACGGGAATGCCCGCCGGGGACGCGACCTCGGGCAGCTCCCGGTCCGCCTGCTGCTCGGCGAGCTGAATGCGCCGCTCGATCCCGCGGACGGCCTGCAGGTACTCGTCGAGTTTCCGCCGGTCGTACGGCGCCAGCCCCACCTTGAGGTCGGCGACCTTGTCCATCACCCGGTCGAGAATGCTCCGCTGCCGCTGCACGTTCGCGCGGCGCGCGTCGGCGCTCGTATTCCCCACGTCTCCGAACAGCCGCTCGAAGACGATGCGCGGGTTCGTCTCGCGCGGCATCGGCGTCGTCCGGTTCGCCCACGAGTTGTTGAGATAGGCGCAACTGAAGCCGCCGTCGCAGGTGGCCACGCCGTAGACGGTGTCGCCGCCCTCGAGGGAGAGCTCCAACGAGGGCAACTGCGTCTCGCGCCCGATGCCCGCGGCGTTGGCGGCAACCTGGTCCATGGAGATGCCCAGCTCGAGCGCCGCTCCCGTGGTGCGCTTCGGACGCGCGCCGGTGAGCAACGCCGACGCCGCCTGGGAGTGGGTCGTGCCGCGGCCCGGCTCCGCCCCGACGCTGTCGAGGTTCGTCATCACCAGCAGGTGTTCGCGTACGGGCTCGAGCGCCTTCAGGCTCGGGGTCCACTCGAATCCCGCGCCCGCCGTCTTCGGCGTCCAGTACTCCACGGGGGCGCCGTTCGGCACCGTGAAGACGCCGAGGCGCCTCGCCGGTGCCGCCGGCGTCTGGGCCAGGGCCGTCATGGCCGGCACCATTCCGTCGAGAAGCGGCAGCGCCAGCGTCGCTCCAACGCCACGCAGCACGGTACGACGCGGGATTACCGTCTTGGTCACGATCATCAGCCTATCCTCCTCGTCTGGAATGGTGCGCTCTTCACGATCGCCAGAATTACCGCCGACCAGCGGGACTCGTCCGCCTCGGCTTCCCGAAGAATCCGCCGAACCGCCGGCATGTCGGCCGCTTCCAGCCGGCGCCCGACGGCATAGGTCAGCAGCCGCTCGGTCACCGTCGCGATGAACTCGCCCCGGCTCGCCAGGATGTGCCGGAAGCCGCTCGCCCCTTCGAAGGCGCTGCCGTCGGGCGCCACGCCCGACGGGTCGATGGCCGGTCCGACCTCGCCCGGAACGCCGGTGTCCTCGGTGGTGCGCCAGCGCCCGATGCCGTCGAAGTTCTCCAGCGCGAACCCCAGCGGGTCCATGTTCCGGTGGCATGCGGCGCAGGCCGGGTTCTGACGGTGGACCTCCATGAGGGCGCGCAGCGACGTCGGGGGCTCGCCGTCCTCGCGGCTCTGCAGATCCGGCACGTCGGGCGGCGGCGGCGGGGGCGGCGCCCCGAGCAGGTTCTCCAGCACCCACTTGCCGCGCGTCACCGGCGACGTGCGGTTCGCGTACGACGTCAGGGTCAGAATGCCCGCCTGCCCCAGGATGCCGGCCCGCCGGTCGTCAGGCCACGTCACCCGCCGGAAGTGGTTCCCGTGAATGTCCGGAATCCCGTAGTGCTCGGCCAGCCGCTGGTTCACGAAGGTGTAGTCGGCCGTCACCAGCTCGGCGAGCGGGCGGTCCTCGCGGAGTTGCGTATCCAGGAACAGTTGCGTCTCCCGCTGCATCGCGACGCGCAGGTTCTCGTCGAACTCGGGGAACGCGGTCGGGTCCGGCGACGCGTTGCGGAGGCTGCGCAGTCCGAGCCACTGGCCGGCGAAGCTGTCGGCCAGCGTGTTCCGCGCGCGGGGCTCGGCCAGCATCCGGCGCACCTGCTGATCGAGCACCGCGGGGTCGCTCAGCTTCTCCTGCGCCGCCAGATCGAGGAGCTCGTCGTCGGGGATGCTCCCCCAGAGGAAGAACGACAGCCGCGAGGCGAGCTCCAGGTCGCCGATCGGATAGGCGAGCCCCGGTTCCGCGTCCACCGGCGCGCGCTCGATGCGGAACACGAACTCCGGATCCGTCAGCAGGAACTCCAGCGCCGTCTGGATGCCCGCCTCGAACCCGCCCCCGCGCCGTCCCGCCTCGAAGAAGCTGAACAGCGCCGTCACGTCTCTCGGCGTCACAGGGCGCCGATACGCGCGCCGCGCCAGATTGCCGAGGATCTCCTCCGCGCACCCCGCCTCTTCTGCGGGGCTCTCCGGCTGACAGACGAAGATCTTCCGCCGGCTCGCCGTCTCGGCCGGCTTGCTGCCGTCGAACGGCCCGGTGACGGTCAGCCGGGCCACCGCCGGATTCCCGTCCTGCCGGTCGTCGGTGCTGAATCCGAACGTCGCCGGGCTCGGCCGCGGCTGCAGCACCCCTTCGGCCAGCGCCGGGCGCCGGAGGAACGACACCCCGACCAACCGCATCCCGGCCTTCACCGGCATCCGGAAGCGCAGCTCCTCGTCCGCAATGACCGAATACGTGCCCCACTCGGGGAACCCCCCGCTGCCCGAGCCGCAGTAGCTCGTCGCGCACCGCGCGCCCTCGAACGCGCCGCCGACCATGAACGTATGGGCCAGGGCCTTGTCCACCCGCACATCGAGCTGGTGCGGCGTGTTGCCGAGGCCGCGGATGTAGTTGTAGAAGTTGCGGTGCAGGTCGACCTTGAACTCGTACTCGCCATCGAGCGGGAAGTAGTGCTCCGCGGCGAGGCCGCCCCGCGACCCGAACGGGAGATCCTCGCTCGTCCGGTCGTCCTGCACCTCGAGCTGGGGCACCGAGTAGGACCGGGCCCGAGACGCGAGGGCGGGGTCGCCGACGGCGAGCTGGCTGATACGCCGCGCCGCCGTCAGGTAGCGTTCCATCAGCGTCGTCGAGACGGACAGGACTTCGGCGTTGTTGTCGAAGCCCTCGGCGTCCGCGTCGTCCGGCGGCAGCAGGGCCTCGATGTCCACGTCGAGTCCGATCAGGTCGCGCACCGCGTTCCGGTACTCGAAACGATTGAGGCGATGCACCGTCATCGGGCGCCCGAGGGGCGGACGGGCGTCGGCCGCGCGGTCCAGCTCGGTCTCCAGCCAGTCGACCCACGCGCCGCGCGCGGCGTCGTCCGGCGCCCGCGCCGCCGCCGGCGGCATCATCCCGCTCCGGACCCTCCGCAGCGCCCCTTCCCAGACCTCGGCGTGGGCTCCGACCTCCCGCAGGTCGAGCCCCTGCAGCGAGATGGGCACCGCACCGCGCTCGAATCCGCGGTCGTTGTGGCACGCGACGCAGTACCGATTCACGAAGGCCTGCGCCGCCGCCTCGTCCGAAACGGCCTGCGCGTGGCCCGCGTGGGGCGCCAGGGCGCCCAACGCCACCGCGACCGCCGTTCCGCCCGTCACCTTGAACAGCCACGACATGGTCACCACCCTCCGATCCTCAAGAGCGTGCCGAAAGTGCGCGCCGCCGGTGGAGAAGCGTCCGACAACGACGTTTCTTGTTCTTTTTTTAGCGGTGCCGACATCCTACGCCGCGCCGGCCGCGCTGTCAATTCGACAAGGCCGATGGGCGCACGTCAAGAAAGTGAGACGCCGTTGGAGGTATCCGACGCCGCTGGCTCCGAGGCGTTCTATCGCGCCAAAGCCCGAAGGGGCCCGTTCGGAGGGTCTCGAGGCCGAGAACGAGATCGAAATCGCCGATCTGACCGTGACAGGGCAGTCGTCCCACAAATCTGACGTGCGCCCAAGGCCGATTCGCGGGGCTGCCGCGAGTTCCCGCCGGAGGCCGCCTCGGCCGCCCGCCCCTCGAGAGGGCGGTCGATATCGAGGATGTGCCGGATGTCGTGACTCGCCGGCCCGGTCAGCCGTCGATCCCGCCCAGGCAGAGGTACTTGATCTCGAGGAAGTCGTCCATGCCGTACTTCGAGCCCTCGCGGCCGATCCCCGATTCCTTGACGCCGCCGAACGGCGCCACCTCGTTCGAGATGATCCCCTCGTTGACGCCCACGATGCCGTACTCCAGGCCCTCGGCGACGCGCCAGATGCGGCCGACGTCGCGGCTGTAGAAGTAGGCGGCGAGGCCGAACTCGGTGTCGTTGGCCAGGCGGACGGCCTCGTCCTCGGTCGAGAAGCGGAACAGCGGCGCCAGCGGGCCGAACGTCTCCTCGCGGGCCACCGCCATCGCGGGGGTGACGCCGGTGAGCAGGGTCGGCTGGAAGAAGCTGCCGCCGAGGGGGTGACGCCCGCCGCCGACCGCGACCGCCGCCCCCTTGCCGACCGCGTCGGCGATGTGCTCTTCGACCTTCTCGACCGCCCGCAGGTCGATCAGCGGGCCCTGCTGGGTGCCGGCCTCCAACCCGTTGCCGACCCGGAGGCCCGCCACCGCCTCGGCCATCCTCGCCGCGAACGCATCGTAGATGCCGTCGTGCACGAGCACGCGGTTGGCGCAGACGCAGGTCTGTCCGGCGTTGCGGTACTTCGAGGCCATCGCCCCGGCCACCGCGGCGTCGAGGTCGGCGTCGTCGAAGACGATGAAGGGGGCGTTGCCCCCGAGCTCGAGGCTGACCTTCTTCACCGTCGACGCGCACTGCGACATGAGGAGCTTGCCGACCTCCGTGGACCCGGTGAACGACAGCTTGCGGACGGTCGGGTTCGAGGTCAGTTCGGCCCCCATCGGCCGGGACGGGCCGGTGATGACGTTGACCACCCCGGGCGGGATGCCCGCCCGGTCGGCGAGCTCGGCGAGGGCGAGGGCCGAGAACGGCGTCTGCGAGGCGGGGCGGATGACGACGGGGCAGCCCGCCGCGAGGGCCGGCGCGCACTTGCGGGTGATCATCGCGGCCGGGAAGTTCCACGGCGTGATCGAGGCGACGACGCCGATGGGCTGCTTCAGCACCACGATGCGCCGGCCGGGCAGGGGATGGTCGATGACGTCGCCGTAGACGCGCTTCGCCTCCTCCGCGAACCACTCGACGAACGACGCCGCGTAGGCGATCTCGCCGCGCGACTCGGCCAGGGGCTTGCCCTGCTCGCTCGTCATCAGCACCGCGAGGTCTTCCTGGTGCGCCATCATGAGCTCGAACCACCGGCGCATCAGCTTGGCGCGCTCCTTCGCGGGGCGCGAGCGCCACCCGCTCCACGCCGCGTCGGCCGCCTCGATCGCGGCCCGCGTCTCCTCCCGGCCGAACGCGGGGACGGCGCCGACGACCTCGCCCGTCGCGGGGTTGTCGACCTCCACGACTTCGCGGCTCCGCGCGTCGGTCCAGGCGCCGTTCACGTAGCACTGCTGGCGGAAGAGGGCGGTTTCGGTGAGGGCAATCGTCGTCTGGGTTTCCATGGTCGTCTCTCGGGGCGATCGTAACGCCGCCGCGCCGGGGCGGCCAGACCCCCCGCGCGACGTCGTCGTCGAGCCCGTGTCGGGGGCAACCGGCTCCAAGTGCCTCACCGCCGCGTTCCGGAGCAACGCCGGGACCGGACGGGCTCATAGGACGACGAGGTTGCGTGGGCTTGCCGTCCGTACCGCGGCCAACGCCATCGTCTGATCGAAGGTGACGAGGCGCCCGCCGTGATGCGCCGCCAAGCCGACCAGGTAGACGTCGGTGAGCTGTCTCGGACCGTGAATGCGCGCGTGGTCGAAGGTCGTTCCGTCGAGAATCGAAACCTCGCTGCGCCAGTGTTCGTGGTGCGCGGTGGACGTCGCCGCGGCGAGAAGCTGTACCGCCTTGCCGGTGGACACCGGGTTCGGGTAGCCCGGCTGGCTCAGGATTCGGATGAAGCCGTTCTGGGTGACCGCGCACGACGCCCAGCCGTGGTGGACCTCCTGCTCGAACCACCGCCGGCCCTGTTCGTGCAGGACGTGGTCACGATCGAGGAGGGCCAAGAGGACGTTGATGTCCAGCAGGGCGCGCAAGTCGGCCTCCAGGCGGAGCAGCTAGTAGGGGCCGTCTTCGCGCAGCCGGTCGATCAACTCGTTCGTGACCGGTTTGCCGCGCCGGGGTAACGGCCGGAATCCGTGGAAGCCTTCGTTCTCGGGTACCGTGTCGACGGTCGGGTCACCGTTCAGGCCCTTGCGGGCGAGCTCGGAGATCACGGCGCCGAGGCTGCTTCCGTCGCGGCGCGCCAGAGCCTTGGCGGCAAGAAGGACATCGTCGTCGATGGCTATCGTGGTGCGCATGCATCAGATGCTATCACATCGTGAACGGGGTCTTCGGGGGTCTTCGGGGGTCTTCTGGGGTTTCGGGTACCGACCGGCCATCGCCGCGACGTCGCGACCGCGCAACGACGGGCGAACGGCGTACACTCGGAAGGCGGGCTTCGCCGCCGGGCGGGCCGCCGGTCCCCCGGGAGGCGCCGGGCCGGCGCCGCATCCCGGTCGGGGAAGACCTCGGCGCCGGGGCCGCCGCCGGTAGCGTCATGTCGCGGATGCTCCGGTTGTGGATCGGTTCAGGGAGACTGCGGATGCCCTTCTCGACCCTCGAAACCGCTCGACTCGATCTGCGGCCCTTCGTGCCGGGCGATGCCGAAGCCGTCCACGCCTACCGGCGGGATCCCGAAGTGATGCGTTTCGCGGGAGGTTCCGACCGGTCGCTGGAAGACACCAGACGGACGATCGAAGAGTACCGTCGCTGTCAGCGCAGGTATGGCTTCAGCAAGTGGGCTGTGCTCATGAAGGGCACTGGTGAGCTGGTGGGTGACTCGGGGCTGCTCCCCATGAACGACGTACCCGAATTCGAGCTGGGGTACCGGCTTGCGAAGCGATTCTGGTCACGGGGTTTCGCCACCGAATGTGGGCAGGCATGGCTTCGAGCGGCCTTTGCTCGACTCAATCTGCGGCACGTCTTCGCCCATTGCGACGAACGACACGAGGCGTCCATTCGGGTGATGCGGAAGTTGGGGATGGCGTTCGACAGGAGGGCCCGTATAGGGGGCATCGACTGCAGCGTGTATCGCATCGACGGCGGGAACGGCCGCCGGGCTGCTTGGACTTCGTCCGGCACACGAGTCCGCTCGTAGCGGCGCCTGCTCGCCGCCGGGATCGCCGACCGTCATCGTGCGGCGCATCTTCCCACGACCCGTCGGCTTGGTGCGGCAGGATTCGCATCAGCTTGCCGCCGCCGGAGAACACCTCCGCGGATGCGCGGACCGGAAGCTCGAGCGGAAGGTACCCCACTGGAACGCGTAGTGGTTCGTCACGTCATAATCGGCTTGCTCGACACGGCGCGAATCGCGCCCCGGGCAATCCGTTCGGCGGCCCCCGGTCCGATGTCCGCCCCGCCGGAATCCCTTTGGCGACACCGCTGGCGGGTTGGTGGTATAACGGCGGCCATGGCGGCCCGTGGTGAAAACCCCGCGTCGCCCCGGGGGCGGCGGGCTGAAGAGGGCCCGCGGGCGAAGAACGCCCCGTGCCTGACCGGGCGTGAGGAGGAAGGTGCCTGTTGTGAAACAGGTCCCGACGTTTCGTGGCGTCGGGGTGATCGGCGCCCCGATCATAAGGGTTGGGCACCGGTAACCGACGAACAACGCCGTCAGGCGGAATGCGCCGCCGCTCGAAGGCAACGGAGACTGTCGCCGCGGGCTGACCGGCCACGCGGCGTGCGGGCGCCGGCTGACGGCGCCGGGGGAGTGCGGATCATGTCGAAGGGGACTCGCGTCGGCGTCGGCGGATCGTGTGGGCGGGGACCGAATCCAGCGGCGGCGGTGGTCCGGGCGGCGGCCGCCGGACTGATTGCGGCGATCGGCTCGATCGGCGCGTCGGGTGCCGCCGCCGCGGCGGCGCAGCCCGCGGGGGCGGACGGGGCCTTCACCGCGGACCAGGCGGCCAGCGGCTGGTCGGTCTACGGCATACAGTGCGGCGAGTGTCACGGACCGGGCCTCGAGGGAATGGTGCACGCGCCGCCGCTGGCGGGGGTGGAGTTCCTGAACACCTGGGCGGGGCGGACGACCGACGAGCTGTTCGCGTACCTGCGCGACGAGATGCCTCCGGGGCAGGCCGGCACCCTCAGCGATCAGTCCTACGTGGCCCTCGTGGCGTACCTGCTGGAGGCGAACGGCGCCCTGCCGGGCGAGCGGACCCTGATGGCCGATGCGGGGGTGATGATCGGCGATGCGGCGGACATCTCCGAGGCGCGCCGCGCGGCGCAGGCCGGTGAACAGCCGCGGCGGCGGTCGTCGCGGTTCGTCAACCGGGAGGTGCCGCACGAGCTGACCCCGGTGACCGACGCGCTGCTCGCGGACCCGCCGCCCGGCGACTGGCTGAGCTGGCGGCGGACCCGCAACGGCCACGGCTACAGCCCCCTCGACGAGGTGACCCGCGACAACGTCGCCGACCTGAAGCTCGCGTGGTCGATCGCGGTCCGGCCCGGCAACCACCAGACGACGCCGCTCGTGCACGACGGCGTGATGTACCTCGCCAACCCGGGGAACGTCGTCCAGGCGATAGACGCGGCGACCGGCGACGTTATCTGGGTGTACCGCGCGCGGCTCCCCGAGGACGCGCGCCCCGGCCCCACCCGCACGCTGGCCCTCTACGGGGACAAGCTCTTCCTCGCCAGGGCCGACGCGGTCCTGGTCGCCCTCGACGCGCGCACCGGCGGGGAGGTGTGGCGGACCGTCAAGGGCGACTACACGCAGGGCTTCCGCCAGAACGCCGGCCCCGTCATCGCCGACGGCGTCGTCGTCACCGGCACCAACGGCTGCGAGCGCTACACCGAGCAGACCTGCTTCATCACCGGCCACGACCCCGACACCGGCGACGAGCTGTGGCGCACGTCCACCGTCGCCCTGCCCGGCGACCCCAACAACGCGTCGTGGGGCGACACGCCCCCGTATCTGCGCGCGGGCGGCGACGCGTGGATTCCCGGCAGCTACGACTCCGACCTCGGCCTCTTCTTCATCGGCACCGCCCAGGCGAAGCCGTGGGTGGCGGCGAGCCGCGGCATGACGACGCGGCAGGACGCGCTCTACACCAACTCGACCCTCGCGCTGAACCCGCGGACCGGGCAGGTGGAGTGGTACTTCCAGCACGCGCCGGGCGAGACGCTCGACCTCGACATCGTCTACGAGCGGGTGCTCGTCGACGCCGACGGCGGGCAGTGGCTGTTCACCATCGGCAAGGACGGCATCCTCTGGAAGCTCGACCGGCGGACCGGCGCGTTCGTCGACCTGCGCGAGACCGTCCACCAGGACGTCTTCGCGTCGATCGACCGCGCCACCGGCGAACTGACCTACCGGGACGACCTGCAGGACATCGCCATCGGCGAGCGCGTGTTCACCTGCCCCAGCCTGCTCGGCGGCCACAACTGGCAGGCGTCGGCCTACCATCCCGGGGCCGGCGCCCTCGTCATCCCCCTCCACCAGGCGTGCATGCACCTGACGGGGCGCGAGGTCGAGTTCATCGAGGGCGGCGGCGGCACCGCGGGCCGCTACGAGCTGCTCGAGATGCCCGGCAGCAACGGCAACACCGGGAAGCTCGCCGCCTACGACGTCCGGACGATGGAGGAGCTCTGGAGCCACGAGCAGCGCGCGCCCTTCCTGACGTCGGCCCTCACGACCGCGGGCGGCCTCGTCTTCGCCGGCGACGGCGCGCGCTACTACCGGGCGTTCGACGTCGAGACCGGCGAGGTGCTCTGGGAGACCCGGCTCGCCGCTTCCGCGCACGGGTACCCCGTCACCTACGAAGCGGGCGGGCGCCAGTTCATCGCCGTCCCCGCCGCGCTGGGGGGCGTGTTCCGCAGCCTCACCGCGAAGCTCAGCCCGGAGATCTACCAGCCGGAGGGGGGGAACGCGCTCTACGTCTTCGCGTTGCCGGAGTGACGCGGCGCACCCGGCGAAGTCGATCTCACGCTCCGGCGGCGTTCGCGCGGGCCCCGCGGGAGAGGCCGCACGGCGCCGCCGGGCAGGATGCCGACGAGGGGCCCGAGCACGACGCCGGCGAACCCCACGGCAGATTCCCGTCCTGGAGGCTGGTTCGATGCGAATCTTCAAGAGGATCCGGGCGCGCGGGACGAACGGCGGCCGAAAGCCGCGGGCGGAGCGTGGTCTCCGCCGATTCGGCCTCGGGCTCCTCGTCATGGCCGCCGTGACCGGCCGCGTGCAGGGCGCGCAGGAGGCCGGGCCGGCGGGCGGGGCGATCGTCTACAGCAGCATCCAACCCGCCAACTGGGATCTGTACCTCTTCGAGAGCCCCGGCTCGGAGCCCCGGAGGCTGACGACGGATCCGGGTCTCGACTACAACGGCGTGATCTCCCCGGACGGGCGCTGGGTGGTGTTCACCTCCGAGCGGAACGGCAATCCGGACCTGTTCGTGATCGACGCGCAGGGGCGCGCGGAGGCGCGGGCGCTGGTCGAGAGTCCCGCGATGGAGGACGCCGCGGCCATCTCGCCGGACGGCCGGCGGCTGCTCTTCGTCAGCACGCGGAACGGCAACGCGGACATCTTCGCGATGCCGTTCCGGCCCGAGGACCCGCCCGCGGCGGGCGAGGCGCGGAACCTGACGCGCCACGCGGCGGGCGACTACAACCCCGCCTTCTCGCCCGACGGAACCCGCATTCTCTTCTCCAGCAGCCGCGACACGTCGGTGACGACGAGTTCGGAGGCGAGCCCCCCGGCGACCTATCTGGCCAGCGAGCTGTACGTGATGCAGTCGGACGGGACCGGCGTGCGGAGACTGACGTGGCACGAGGCGTGGGACGGCGCGCCGGCGTGGACGCCGGACGGACAGGCCGTCGTCTTCTACTCGCAGCGGGACGGCGGGACGCGCATCTACCGCACCGGCATCGACGGCGCGGAGGGGCCTCAGCCCGTCTCGGCGGAGAACGAAGCGGCGTTGTCGCCGACGTTCGGTCCGGACGGCCGACTCGCGTTCACGGTGCGCCGCGACGACCGCTGGACCCTCGTCACCACCCGGCCCGACGGGTCCGACCTGCGGATCGAGAGCGATGCCGCCCGCCACTACTGGGCGCCGGCCTACGACCCGGGCTCGGGCCGCCTCCTGGCCCACGGGCCGGGACCGGACGAGCCGGCGTCCCGGTTCGAGAGCGACGCGCCGGGGGCGTTTCTCATCCACGGGCCGGTTCCCGTCGACCTGCCCGACCGCCGCGTGTCCCTGATCGGAATCCGGGGCTATCTGCCGGCGGTCGATCCCACGTCCGGAGAGGTGGCCACCAGCGAAGCGTTTTCACGCCTCGTGGCGTCCCGGCTCGACGGCACGGGGAAGCGCACGATCTTCGACCTCGCCGGGGCCGACCGCTACCGGGGGCCCGACTCCGCCTGGGGGCCCTCCTGGTCGAAGGACGGTCGATGGCTGGCGTTCATCGTGGGGCCGCCGTTCGCATCCGCCGCCGTGGACGTCGACATCTGGAAGATCCGCAGCGACGGCAGCGACGCGATGAACCTGACGCCGGACTCGGATGCCAACGACGCGCTTCCCGACTTCTCGCCGGACGGCCGCCGCGTCGTCTTCCGCAGCCGGCGCGACGGCAACGCCGAGATCTATCTGATGAACGCGGACGGCGCCGACGTGCGGCGCCTGACCCGGCACGAGGCCACCGACACGATGCCCGCCTTCTCCTCCGCCGGCGACCGTGTCGCGTTCACGTCCCTGCGGGACGGCAACTTCGAGCTCTACACCATCGCGCTCGACGAGGCCGGCCGGCCGGGCCCGCCGGAGCGTCTCACCACGAGCCCCGGCCACGACATGCACCCCCGGTTCTCGCCGGACGACGAATGGGTGCTCTTCACGTCGCAGCGCGGCGAGTTCAACGACGAGCTGCCGCTGTTGCGGGTCGTCTTTCAACCGCAGCCGTACGGCGAGCTGCACGCCATTCGTCTGGCGGACAGGACGGTGGTCCGGTTGACCCACAACAAGTGGGAGGACGGCCCGACGGCCTGGGTCAGGGACGTGCCCGGCCTCGACTGATGGTCCCGCCCGATCCGGCGGGTCTCCGGTGCGCGGGCGGAAGCGATGCTCTCGGATCTTGGCGCTCTGCAAGCGAGCGAACAGATTGGCCGCCGTCTCGCACTCGATGATCCAGTCGCCGACCTGCGGTCAGGTAGCTTGGCGCACCAGTGCGCGGAACGTCTGCGGCACGTTTGCAGCCGTGTTGTTGGCGTCGCGTGCGTTGTCTCGCATGGCCGAAGTGGTTGCCAACCGCAAGGGGGCTTCCTGGTCTGGCGCCCGTGTCGACCATGCCCTGCGCGCGGGTGCGCCGGACGCTGGATTCCTCGTCCAGCCCCCGCTCGAAGATCCCGCGGTCGACGGGGTTCTCCAGCTCGACGTCGACCGAGATTTCGCTTCCGCGGCGAGAATCACTCGGGCAGCCGGAACGACAGGAGCCCCGGCACCTCGCCGCCGACCGTCAGCGCGATGTGCTGCGCGCCGTCGAGCAGGTAGGTCATCGGGGCGCCGAGGGCGCCGGCCGGCAAATCCAGCGACGCGAGTTCCGCCCCGGTGGCCTTGTCGTAGGCCGCGAGCCGCGGCCCGCCGTCGCTGCCGCCCGCGGTCAGCGCGTAGATCAGGAGGGTCTTCGTGAGCAGGGGGCCGCTGCGGCTGGCGTCGCCCCCGAGCGGGGGCAGGTCGAGGCCGCGCAGCATGGGGTGGTTGCGGATGCGGTCGCCGTCGCCGGTGGGGATCATCCAGGCGTGCTCGCCGGTGTTCATGTCGATGGCGGTCATGCGGGTGTAGGGCGGCTTCCAGAGGGGCAGGCCGCGCGGCATGACGGGGCCGGCCGAGACCGCGCGCCGGATGTAGCGCAGGGTCGACGGCTCGTGCGGCTCGGGTTCGGTGAGCTGAATGGTCGAGTGGCCGTTGGTCGACGGCACGTACAGGTAACCGGTCTCGGGGTCGACGGCCGCGCCCGACCAGCTCGCGCCTCCCCCCACGGGGGGCCGCATGATGGTGCCGCGCAGCGTCTGGGGCGTGTAGAGCGGGCCCAGCCGGAAGCCCTCCACCGCCTCGACGGCCATCCGGCGGATCTCGGGGGTGAAGTCGCGTACCGCCCACGTCGCGCCGCTCGCTTCAATCTTGGTCAGAGTCATTGTGTCTCTCCATTGAAGCGCCCGCCTAGTTCCCTTGCGAACCAGGCGGGCAAGGTGTAGTTACGACGCGCCGGTCAAGCGGAACGTGCCGCGTATTCGCACGCGACAAGAGTTGCCCTCGGGTCTCTGCCGGTAGCTGTTGACGTCAGGTTGCCGGTTGTGCGTGTGTCGAACTCCAGAATGATTACCTGCCTCCACTCGTTCGGGACCTCTGGATCCTCTCCAAGGTTGATATCGATGCGCGCAGTATCGCCAGACGCGGAATACGTCCATGAGGCTGAGAGTATCTCGTCATCGTCGTCCACAAAACTAGCGCGTATGAACGAGCGCGAAGAGAACAACCAATCAACCGGGTCCGCATCCGGATCGGATTCATCATCGATATCCGAACAGTTGGATGTGAGGGATGTAGCCCATATGGTCAATGTCGCGCCCAGGATGGACGATGGCGCGCGTACCACAGTTGGGCCGGTAACGTTGCCATTACCACCACCACTCCCGCCGTTGTCGTCACAACCTGCCAGTACGACCATCGTCGCGAAGCAAACCACCGCCAGCATGTGCCGTATTGTTGTCTCTCGCATTGTCTCTCCCGTACATGCGCCCGGCCGGGAATCCGATCCCGGCCGGGCAAGGTGGCGTTAGTTGGTGTCGTTCGCTTCGCGGATGGCGGATGACAACAGCATGAACCCTCCGGTTGAGATCAAGGCGCCGGTCCAGGCCGTACGAACGCGCTTACTCCGTGTCGCGTCCGTATAGCCTGCCGTCCAACACTCCCGGTCAGCAGGATCCACGCTAGACAGTGCGTCTCTCGGCGGCGTTACCTGTGAATTACGGGCCACCGCCGTATAGAACACTCCAACTAGAGGTATCAGACCGCGCCGCATCCAAGATGCGGATTCCTCTCCCGCTTCCTCTCCGCGTGCGGTTGCTTCCTCACAATCCGCCTGGACGGCCACGGCCGGCACTATGCCGGCTGCGAGCCTAAGTGCCGACGACAGTATCGGGCCGGCCGACACTGACGACGCAGTAAGGATGAACACCAGCAAGGCCGACGTGGTACGGCCCAGCATGCTAGACGCGATGCCGCCCTTGGGCTTCGCTGGCGTCTTGCGCTTCCGCGTCTTGGTCTTCGTCTCGGGCTTGGCTTCCGCGGGCGCAGCAACATCCGCAGACACTAGTGGCACAACGTCAGCGTGCCACTTCGCGACCTTTTTATTCATGACCTCTCCCCTGTCCAATTCGAAGACGACAAACGACTGCTTCTCAGTCCAGCTATCCCCTTCGTTGGTCTGCCATCGATGTTCGTACGACCCCATCGCGTACGCGATTCCAGGGTCGTCACAGTGTGCGGCGTACCACTCGACCATACTGGTCTGCGAGTCGAACACCTTTGTTACTTCATTCGCTACCCGCCCCTTCGTCTTGAGTCGCTACCGCCGCAACCGCAGCGGCGACAACGGCTTGTGGACTGTCCGACGCGTCGTACGGCATCGGACCGCGAACGGGTCAACGGACCCGCAGCCGCACGTATGTCGTCGATTCCCGCTATCACGTCCTCGGCCAGTCTGACCATCCGGCCGGGCATCAGCCTGGGCCCTCGTTCATGCCCACCTCCCTTATCGTCGGAGAGCATACCTCAGGCGCTACTACTGGCGTCAAGGGCTTTTTTTCGGCTCTCCTCAAACGAGTGTGGGTAGGGGCGGCGCCGATCAGCGGGTCGGCGAGGGGTGCTGGCGGCGCAGGCGGCCTCGGGATTGAGCGGTCATGGTGTTCACCTGATCCGGCGGCGGACGGGCGGACAAGTGGCGGGTCGGGTCGGAGCGGAGTAGCTCCGGGCCGGCCGGCGTGTCAACGCGCTACGCGCGTCCTCCGCTGCGCTGCGGCCCTGCGGGTGACACACCGTCCGTCCCGCCGCTCAGACAGCAGTTATGGGCCTTGCGGCCCGGCCTGGACGGGGGCGTCCCGGCCGTCCACGACGACGCGGCCGGCGCGACGACCGGCGGTTGGGGATAGGCGCCGGCTGATTGGCCCAACGGCCACCCCGGGGCCCGGTGCCGGCCCGGGGACACCCGTTGGGCGCGGGGCCGGGGCCGCGTGCGTCGTCTCGTTCTGCCGAAGCGGTTGCAAACGCAGGGGCTTCCTGGTCTCATGAGTGTGCACCACCACGACCCGCGAGGAGGAGAGCCCCATGCGTCTGACTACGTTACTACGGCGGCTGTTGGGTGTCACGCAAATGTACGTCAAGCAGGTGGAGATGGCCGCCGCCGGCCCGTTGACGGTGTCGGTGGAGCCGTCGTGGCGGCGTTCCCGGTGCGGAACGTGCGGGGAGCGGGCGCCGCGGTATGACCGGCAGCCGGTTCGGGAGTGGCGGCATCTGTCGTGGGGCCGGATGGCGGCGTGGCTGCAGTACGCGCCGTGGCGGGTGTCGTGCCCGCGTTGCGGGGTGAAGGTGGAGCAGGTGCCGTGGGCGAGCGGCAGCAGCGTGTTCACGTCGGGGTTCGAGGAGTTGGCGGCGTATCTGTCGCAGGTGATGGACCGGACGGCGGTGAGCCGCCTGCTGGGGATATCGTGGGTGACGGTGGGCAACATCGTGGAACGGGTGGTGGCGCGGCGGCTGGACGGGGCTCGGTTCGGCAAGCTGAAGCGAATCGGCATCGACGAGTTCAGCTACCGGAAGCGTCACCGGTATCTGACGCTCGTGGTTGACCATGACCCGCGTCGGGTGGTGTGGGCCGGGAAGGGTCGCAGCGCGGAGACGTTGGGGGCCTTCTTCAAGCAGTTGGGACCGGGCCGGTGCGCGCGGATCGAGTTGGTGACGGCGGACTTGGCGTCGAGCTGGCAGAAGGCGTTGGCGGCTTGGGTTCCGCATGCGCGGGTGGTGTTCGACCGATTTCACGTTGAGCGGCTTGCGTCGGATGCGGTTGACGAGGTGCGGCGCTCGGAGCAGCGGCGTCTGGACCCGGCGGATGCGAAGGTGCTGAAGGGGACGCGTTATGCGTTGCTGAAGCACCCGGGGCGGCTGAAGCCCGGCGAGGCCCGGCGTCTGGAGACGTTGCGTCGTGAGAACCGGGCGCTGGACCGGGCCTACGAACTGAAGGAGTATCTGGCGACGATCCTGGGTCAGGCGACGCCCGGGGATGCGCCGGAGCTGCTGGAGGAGTGGCTGGAGTGGGCTGCGCGGTCCCGGTTGGCGCCGTTCGTGAAGCTGGGGCGCACGATTCGGAAACACGCGGAAGGCATCCCGGCGTATCTGACACCCGGATGACGAACGGTCCGGTAGAGGGCATCAACAACAAGCTGCGTGTGATTGCGCGGCGCGCGTACGGTTTCCACTCGGCCGGTGCGCTCATCTCGATGCTGTTCCTGTGCTGCGGAGGCATCGAACTGGCGCCGCCCCTACCCACACGCATTTGAGGAGATTCTTTTTTTCCGGGCTGCCCGTCGGGCTGCCCGCCGGGCGAGAAGGTGGGTCCTGTAGGCCGTGCAGATGGAACATCGACGACCGTGATAGGAGGGCGCGCCACAAGTGACGCATGGTCCACACGGATACCTTGGCAGAGGTTCCCATCCCATGCGGCAGCGAAGACACCTGGCAGATTCTGCTTTTGCGTAGCCAATAGAACCGGATTTTACAACCTCGACACTTCACTAGGAGTCTGCGCCGCAGGAAGTTCGCGGAATCCCGGTGGCTTGCGTCGTGACGCACGGCGTCAAGGTGTCTTCCGCGGTCGACGAGCAGGTGATTTTCGACCCACTTCTGTCCCACACACCTTCAAGTGAAGGCGGCTTGAACCTTCCATGTCTGATAGAATGATTGGTAGCATAAGTCATTCAAAAGACAGGAGATCCAAGCCGTGGCTCATCATAACACAGTCTTCGCGCAGCTTCTCAAGTTCCTTCCGAGACATGAATTCGAGGCCGAAGCTCGCCGGCACCAGCGCGGTCAGGGGTTGCGCGTCATGAGCCGCTGGGCGCAGTTCGCGGCCCTTGGCTTGGCGCAGTTGACGGGCCGACAGAGCCTGCGGGATATCGTGAGCAACTTGGCCGCCCAAGGACGCAAACTCTATCACCTCGGCGTGGGGACGGTCAGCCGCTCGTCGTTGGCCCGGGTCAATACCGAACAGCCGTACACCCTCTACGAAGCGCTGTTCGAACGCCTGTTGGGCCGCTGCCGGGAGCACGCGCCGAGGCACGGCTTTCGATTCAAGAACAAGTTGTACGCCGTCGATGCGTCCACCATCGATTTATGTCTGGCGGTCTTCCCGTGGGCGACGTTTCGACGCACGAAGGCGGCCGTCAAGCTGCACGTCGGTCTGGATGAGGCGGGCCATCTACCGAGCTTCGTCAGTGTGACCGAAGGCAAGACCGCCGATGTCACGGTCGTCCGCACCTGGATATTTCCGGCCGGCAGCGTGGTCGTGGCGGACCGGGCGTATATGGACTTCAAGTGGTTCCATCAGTTGCAGGCGCAGGGCGTGACCTTCGTGACGCGCCTGAAGCGGGGCGTGCGGTATCGGGTCACGGACACGCACGGCGTCCGCCGCGGGACCGGCGTCATCAGCGACGAGACGATCGAGCTGACGAGCGCTCGCGGCCGGAAGGCGTATGCCGCGCCGCTGCGGCGGGTGGTCTACAAGGACCCGGTGACGAAGAACCGGTACGTGTTCGTGACCAACAACACGACGTGGGTGGCCAAGACGATTGCGGACATCTACAAATCCCGGTGGCAGATCGAGCTGTTTTTCAAGTGGATCAAGCAGCATCTGAAGGTGAAGCGGTTCGTGGGCCGGTCGAAGAACGCGGTCATGACGCAGCTATGGGTGGCGATGTGCATGTACTTGCTGTTGGCGTATCTCAAGTTCGTCATGCGAGTGAGTTGGAGCCTTCACCAGATGCTGCAGGTCCTCCAGCTCAACGTGTTCGAACGTCGCCTACTCCAGGAGCTCTTCACGACGCCGTCGCCACCCGGTCCTTCCAGCCCTCCCGGCCCCCAACTGCCGCTGATGTGAGCCTAGAATCGCCAAAATTGTGGGACACTAGTGTTTTCGACCAGCCGGCGGCGTGAACCGAAAACAGGCCGTACACCCCTCCAAACGCCGCGATTCGCACCCGATTCTCGGTCGGTGGGGGCAGGATCAACCCCCTTTACGCCGCCATCAGCGCGTGCAGGCGCTTGGCGTTCACCGCCAGGCACACCAAGTCCCACTCGCCCCGCACCTGCGCCAGGCCGCGCAGGCTGAAGCGCCGGAAGCCCAGCACGTGCTTGACCCAGCCATACGGCGCCTCCGACAACCACTTCCGCTCCGCATACACCGCCCGCCCCGCCGGCGTCGACAGCTTCTCCACCATCCGCCCCGTCGCCGGATGCTTCTCCAGATCGCGGCCGGCGACCCCCTTGTCCTCCCGGCCCGCCGCCACGTAACCGTCAACACCCCGCGTTTCCAGGTCCGCCAAATCCCGCTCGTTGCAGTACCCCGCGTCGGCCAGCACCGTCTCCGGCTGCGTCTCGAACGTCTCCCGCACCTGGTCGAGCAACACCGGCAGCCCCCCCTGGTCGCTCGCGTTCGCCGTCACATCCGTCGCCACCAACAACTGGTGCTCGGCGTCCACCGCCGCCTGCGCGTTGTAGCACTGCTGGAAGCCCTCGTTGCCCGTCTTCATGATCCCGCTTTCCGGGTCCGTGAAGTTGCTCTGCGACTTCTCGTCAGGCTCCCCGTACGCCCGCTTGTACGGCCGGCCCCCCTTCGGATTCCGGGTCCGCCCCGGCTGCCGGCCGCGCGCGGCGTCCGCAGCCCGTTGCGCCGCCTCCAAACGCGCCTGCGCCGCCCGGATCGCCGCCAAACGATCCTCACGCCGCCGCAACTCGGCCGGCAACTCGTCGCCCCGTACCGCCGGACCCAACCGCACGTCCTCGGCCACGTCGGTCTCATCCGCCGACCGCAACAGCGCGTCGACCTCGCCGGCCAGACGCCGTTCCTCCTCCTGCATCCGACCGTAGCTCATCGCCTTGCGCTTGCTCGCATTCGCGCGCACCTTCGTCCCGTCGATCGACAACTTCCCGAACCGGGCCAGCCCCAATTCCCGCGCGAGACCGACCACCTCGACGAACAGCCGCTTGAAATCGGCCAGGTGCCGGCGCCGGAACTCGCAAATCGTCCGATGCTGCGGGAAGTTGCCGGCGGCCAGCACCCGGAACGCGACGTCCTCTTCCAGCTTCTTCGCGATCCTCCGCGACGAAAACACCCCCGTCGCGTAGGCGTAAAGCAGCACCTTCACCATCATCCGAGGCGAATACGGCGCGTTGCGACGGCCGTCCCCCTCGTACGGCGCGTAGAACGCCGTCAGATCCAGACCTTCAACCAGATCGCTGATGTGGTGCGCCAAGTGACCTTCGGGCAGCCACTCCCGCACATCGGGCGGCAACAACAGCGACTGCTCGGGCACGTAGGGGCGAAACGTGGTCGACATCAAGCTCCCTCTCGTCGTCGGCTCGTCTACAATTGTCGCATCGATTTTCTGCGGCGCAGACTCCTAGGAGTCTGCGCCGCAGGAAATTATGACCACCATATGTTGCGCAAGCGCCGGCGGTTGACCGCTACATATTGTGCCAGATCGGACCAAAAACCGTTCTGCGGCGCAGACTCCTAGCCTGGATTATGCGCGAGGAGTTTATTTTGGGGGAGACACAGGAGCCACCGTGTGGTATAAACGTAGTGCACTCAACGCTTTAGCCACAACGGAGGCCCCTGCGTGACACCTCACACCATATCACAGACTGTCCTGTTCCCGGATCTCTTCGACAAGCCCTCGTCGCCACGTTCGACCAACAGCAGGCAAGCTCTGACGGCGGCGGGGTGCTGCTCAAGGCGGCCGAGCGGGTGTACGGCTTGGTCAAGGCGTTCGCAGGATGTCTGACCGACAAACGCGCCCCGGAGAAGATTCGGCACACCCTCGCGGACGTGATCGGCCAGCGGATCTTCGGCATCGCGTGCGGCCACCCGGACGGCAACGATGCCGACCACCCCGCCGACGACCCCGTCCACAAGCTGCCGCTCGGGCGGGACCCGGTGACGGGCGCGCGTTTGGCGTCGCAACCGACGATCCCGCGGTTCGAGAACGGGGTGAGCCGCACCGCCCTCTATCGGATGGGCCGGGAGTTGGCGGCCGGCGTCATCGACCGGCATCGGTGCCGCCTGCACGGGCGGGCGCGGCGTATCACGATCGATCTGGACCCGACCGACGACCGGACGCACGGCGCGCAGCAGTACTCGTTCTTCAACGAGCACTACGGCGCGTGGTGTTACCTGCCGCAGTTGGCGTTCCTGACCTTCGACCGCGGGGCGGAGCAGTATCTGTGCGCGGCGGTGCTGCGCCCCGGAAGGGCGGTGGCCCTCCGACGGGGCCGTCGGCCTGCTGCGTCGGCTGCTGCCCCTGCTGCGGGCGGCGTTTCCGCGGGTGCGGTTTCTCGTGCGGCTCGACGGCGGTTCCGCGACCCCGGCGCTCTTCGACTTCCTGGATGCCGAACCGCGGCTCGACTACGTGGTGGCGACGGCGAAGAACGCGGTGTTGGTGCGGCGGGCCGAGCCGGCCATGGAGGTCGCGCGGGGGCGGAGTGAGGTGGGCGGGGAGACGGCGCACGTCTACACCGACACCTGTTATGCGGCGCGCACGTGGGGCGGCGCGCGCCGGGTGGTGATCAAGGCGGAAGTCGTCTGCCTCGGCGACCGCAAGCCGCGGGACAACCCGCGCTTCGTGGTGACGAACATGCGGCAGACGCCGCGCTTCATCTACGAGAAGATCTACTGCGCCCGCGGGGACATCGGAGAACCGGATCAAGGAGTTGCTCGACGGCCTGCAGATCGACCGCACGAGTTGCTCCCTCTTCTCGGCGAACCAGTTCCGCGTCCTGCTGACTGCCGCGGCGTATGTGCTCATGCAGGAGCTGCGGCTGCGGGCGGCGCGCACCGCCTGCGCCCGCACCCGGGTGAGCTGGCTGCGGGACCGGCTGCTCAAGCTGGGGGTGCACGTTGTCCGCTCGGCGCGCCGCCTTGTTCTGCATCTGCCGCGCGCGACGCCGCACCTCGATGCTTGGCGGCATATCGCCCTCGAGCTCGGGGCGCGGACCGGATAGCCCCCCGCGGCGCCGCAACCGTCTCCTGGCGGAGGGACAGAAAACCGTCCCCGGGGTGAAGCTGTCGCCGCCCCACCGTCCGCACCCGCCATCATGCCCGCCGGCCCGCCCCATCACGCCGATATTCGCCGGCCACATGGCCCGAAGCCGTCCACGGGTCGACCACGCCCCTGTCGGGAACCGTTTTCGGCCCTCTCGGGCACTCCCATTGACCGTTTTCAGACCGCCATGAATAATCCAGGCTAGCGCCGGGATGCCATCTCGGTCTGCTTGGTCTCGGTCGTTTTTGTTGGTTCACTTACCAATATCAGAACTAGCTTTTCGTTTTTTGGGTTGCGCTTCCCATATGTCGAGTGTGCGGCCAAACAGGTTGTTGTTCGTGGTCGTTTAGCCTTGGCCTTGGCCTTGGCCTTGGCCTTGGCCTTGGCCTTGGCCTTGGCCTTGGCCTTGGCCTTGGCCTTGGCCTTGGCCTTGGCCTTGGCCTTGGCCTTGGCCTTGGCCTTGGCCTTGGCCTTGGCCTTGGCCTTGGCCTTCGCTGCGTCCAGACACGTACGACACCGCCGGGTAGCTGATGGATTCCCGCACTGCACACACTGACCTTGGGCCAGTCGCTTTGCTACAATCGCATCCCGATTACGCTTTGTCCGTTCGCGGCACAGTCCACACAGTGTCTTTGTCGCCAAGTCTTTACTGCCACAGCGGGTACATACACCTTCCACGCGTCGTTGGACATATCTACGCTGGTCGTCATCCGGCGTAATAATGGACCAACCCGTCCACTCGCTAGCAGCCCGTGGTGAAAGTCGGCGTCCAGGGATCGACAGGGCGGCCCCCATGTACTACACTGGCGGGCATGGCAATGGGCACGGTGCGCGACGACGGGTCGCAGCAGTCGATGTGGGTCGCGACGGCGGATCTGTCGCAGAGTGCGGGGCATCCGTTCTACGAGCGACTGAACCGGATTCTGGAGGCGGCAGGGTTCGACGCGTTCGTCGAAGGCCTGTGCGCGCCGTTCTACGCGGTGATGGGCCGGCCGAGTCTGGCTCCCGGACGGTACTTCCGATTGCTGCTCATCGGGTACTTCGAAGGGCTGGACTCGGAGCGGGGCATCGCGTGGCGCGCGGAGGATTCGCTGAGCATGCGGGCGTTTCTGCGTTTGGCGGCGCCGGCGGCGCCCCCGGACCATTCGACGATTTCGCGGACGCGTCGGCTGTTCCCGGTGGAGACCCATCAGGCGGTGTTCACTTGGGTGCTGGAGCAGTTGGCGGGGGCGGGCTTGGTTGCGGGGAAGACGTTGGGCGTCGATGCGACGACGCTGGAGGCGAACGCGGCGATGCGGAGCATCGTTCGGCGTGACACGGGCGAGGATTACACGGCGTTCCTGACCCGTTTGGCGAAAGCTTCCGGCATCGAGACGCCGACGGCGGAGGAGTTGGCGCGTTTTGACCGGAAGCGGAAGAAGAAGACGTCGAACAAGGATTGGACCCACCCCCACGACCCGGACGCGAAGGTCGCGAAGATGAAGGACGGCAGCACCCACCTGGCCCACAAGGTGGAGCATGCGGTGGATCTGGAGACGGGTGCGGTGGTGGGTGTGACGATCCAGGGGGCGGACAAGGGGGATACGGCGACGATGGCCGAGACCCTCGTGACGGCGACGGAGCAGGTGGAGACGGTGTTGCCGGAGGCGGCGGGGGTTTCGGAGGTGGTTGCGGACAAGGGCTACCACAGCAACGAGACGATGGTGGATTTGGCGGCGGTGGAGGTTCGGAGCTACATTGCGGAGCCGGACCGGGGCCGGCGGAGCTGGAAGAACGCGCCGGAGGCTCGGGACGCGGTGTATGGGAACCGGCGCCGGATCCGGGGCAAGCGGGGCCGGCGTTTGCTGCGGCGTCGTGGCGAGCTGGTGGAGCGTCCGTTTGCGCACCTGTTTGAGACCGGCGGGATGCGCCGGGTGCACCTTCGGGGGCATTCGAACATCCTGAAGCGCCTGCTGGTGCACGTCGCGGGCCTCAACCTCGGGCTGCTTCTGCGTCAGGCGATCGGCGCCGGCACGCCCCGCGGCCTGCGGGGCGGGGTGGTATCCGCCGTCTGCGGGCTGATTGGGCGGTTTGTGGGCCTGTGGAGCGGTCTGGAGCGGCTCTTGACGCGATTCCGGCCCAATTCGGCGCGGGTCGCCGCGCTATCGAGCCACCGGCCCCTTCAGCCAGCCATCTGAACACCGGGGACTTCTACCTCGGGCTGCTAGACAACGCGCTCGAGCAGATCCGGCAGGCAGACCGCTCCCTGAAACTCGTTCGAATCGGCCACCGGCATGACGAGCGTATTTCGAAAGGGGTTGAGGACCTGCTTTTGGAGAACAGAGTAGACACCTGGCTTTCGTCGGTACGGTCGAGCTCTGAACAGTTTCTCTCCGCGCAGGCTGCCGAGCTTGGAGTTGACCGCACGGAGATCGACCTCGGAATGGCTGCGGCACGTCTTCGGGCCGCGCTCGGGGAGCTCGAAACATTGGATCTGAGGAAACGCGCGGCGACTGTGGAAGTTGGGAAACTCGCTGAAGAGGAAGGCGGGCCGGGTGGCGCGGGTCGTGGCGATACCTACCAGGAACTGAAGGAGGCGTTGCGGGAGTCGAGGGAGACAGCGAAGCGACTGGAAGTGGAAGTTAGGCGTGCCAGTCGGCGGGTCGACGACGCGCGGGCCGAGTTGGCGACCCTGCCGGGACTCGGCTCGGATCTGGCAACACTTTCAGCGGAAGAAGTTGGCGAGTGGGAGGAGGCGCTGCTACGTGGCACCGAGGCTACGCGAAGGATGCATCGTCTCGTTGCACTGGCTGGAGAGTGGTATCTACGTTTCGGCAGATCGCGGGATTTCTTTGCGGCGCTGATAGAGGACTCCGAGGTTATAGCCGGTACCTGTGTGGGCTTCGCGGGAGTTCACGGGATTCAGAACGTCGAGTTCGATCTCTGTATCGTTGACGAGGCGTCGAAAGCGACCGTTACGGAGCTTCTCGTTCCGTTAGCGCGCTCGCGCAAGTGGATCCTGGTGGGTGACCGGCGGCAGTTGCCTCCCTTCGTCGAGGATACTCTCGCGGACGCTGCTCTGAGGAAAGAGTACGGCTTTAAGAGAGAGGACTTGGAGATTACTCTTCTCGATGTGCTAGCTGATCGTTTGCCGAAATCAGAATCTCCTCAAATGCGTGTGGGTAGGGGCGGCGCCAGTTCGATGCCTCCGCAGCACAGGAACAGCATCGAGATGAGCGCACCGGCCGAGTGGAAACCGTACGCGCGCCGCGCAATCACACGCAGCTTGTTGTTGATACCCTCTACCGGACCGTTCGTCATCCGGGTGTCCAGATACGCCAGGATGCCTTCCGCGTGTTTCCGAATCGTGCGCCCCAGCTTCACGAACGGCGCCAAGCGGGACCGCGCAGCCCACTCCAGCCACTCCTCCAGCAGCTCCGGCGCATCCCCGGGCGTCGCCTGACCCAGGATCGTCGCCAGATACTCCTTCAGTTCGTAGGCCCGGTCCAGCGCCCGGTTCTCACGACGCAACGTCTCCAGACGCCGGGCCTCGCCGGGCTTCAGCCGCCCCGGGTGCTTCAGCAACGCATAACGCGTCCCCTTCAGCGCCTTCGCATCCGCCGGGTCCAGGCGCCGCTGCTCCGAACGCCGCACCTCGTCAACCGCATCCGACGCAAGCCGCTCAACGTGAAATCGGTCGAACACCACCCGCGCATGCGGAACCCAAGCCGCCAACGCCTTCTGCCAGCTCGACGCCAAGTCCGCCGTCACCAACTCGATCCGCGCGCACCGGCCCGGTCCCAACTGCTTGAAGAAGGCCCCCAACGTCTCCGCGCTGCGACCCTTCCCGGCCCACACCACCCGACGCGTGTCATGGTCAACCACGAGCGTCAGATACCGGTGACGCTTCCGGTAGCTGAACTCGTCGATGCCGATTCGCTTCAGCTTGCCGAACCGAGCCCCGTCCAGCCGCCGCGCCACCACCCGTTCCACGATGTTGCCCACCGTCACCCACGATATCCCCAGCAGGCGGCTCACCGCCGTCCGGTCCATCACCTGCGACAGATACGCCGCCAACTCCTCGAACCCCGACGTGAACACGCTGCCGCCGTCCGCCCACGGCACCTGCTCCACCTTCACCCCGCAACGCGGGCACGACACCCGCCACGGCGCGTACTGCAGCCACGCCGCCATCCGGCCCCACGACAGATGCCGCCACTCCCGAACCGGCTGCCGGTCATACCGCGGCGCCCGCTCCCCGCACGTTCCGCACCGGGAACGCCGCCACGACGGCTCCACCGACACCGTCAACGGGCCGGCGGCGGCCATCTCCACCTGCTTGACGTACATTTGCGTGACACCCAACAGCCGCCGTAGTAACGTAGTCAGACGCATGGGGCTCTCCTCCTCGCGGGTCGTGGTGGTGCACACTCATGAGACCAGGAAGCCCCTGCGTTTGCAACCGCTTCGGCAGAACGAGACGACGCACGCGGCCCCGGCCCCGCGCCCAACGGGTGTCCCCGGGCCGGCACCGGGCCCCGGGGTGGCCGTTGGGCCAATCAGCCGGCACCTATCCCCAACCGCCGGTCGTCGCGCCGGCCGCGTCGTCGTGGACGGCCGGGACGCCCCCGTCCAGGCCGGGCCGCAAGGCCCATAACTGCTGTCTGAGCGGCGGGACGGACGGTGTGTCACCCGCAGGGCCGCAGCGCAGCGGAGGACGCGCGTAGCGCGTTGACACGCCGGCCGGCCCGGAGCTACTCCGCTCCGACCCGACCCGCCACTTGTCCGCCCGTCCGCCGCCGGATCAGGTGAACACCATGACCGCTCAATCCCGAGGCCGCCTGCGCCGCCAGCACCCCTCGCCGACCCGCTGATCGGCGCCGCCCCTACCCACACTCGTTTGAGGAGAGCCCGAAATCATGCGTGACGGCTCTGGTGTACCAGCATCGCATGATCCGACAGATCGGTGACCTAGTCAGTCACTGCTTCTATGACGGTGAGCTTCGGAGCCCTCGTGAAGGGGATCCGGATCTGTTGGCACCGGCACTGCCCAAACCAGTGACTTGGTTTGATACGGCGCAGCACCGTGACCACGGTGAGTGGCGCGATCATGGTAGCTATAAGAATCTCGCGGAGGTTGAGCACATTTGCAAGGTCCTTAAGCGAATCAACTTCCAGGCGCGGATGCGAAGGGAGCATTATGATGTCGCGATCCTCTCGGGGTACGCTTCGCAGAAACTCGAGATCCGACGCGCGCTCGATCGGGAGCAACAAGACTTGGAATGCCTTTCGCTGCAATGCAACACGGTGGACGCATTCCAAGGTCGGGAGGCAGACATCGCGATTTACTCTGTCACTCGCTCCAACGACAGGGGAGATCTTGGTTTTTTGCGGGAGCGACGGCGTCTAAACGTTGCGCTTTCGCGGGCACGGTGCGGACTTGGGATTGTGGGCGACGCGACTTTTGTTCGGTCGGCGTCGGGATACAACCCGTGGACGAGGGTTCTCGACTACATGGAGTCCCATCGACAGGATTGCGCTTTTGAGGTGGCGACATGACGCCGGAAGAGACGGCGGATCGGTTCGACAATCGGGCAGGGTACAAGCTCATCGCGTATGGTACGGTGGGTCTGCCGCTGTATCGGTTGACGACGGTGGGATTGTGTTTGGCGAAAAAGAACTTGGACCCCATCGAGGAGTTTGTCCTTCGTAGCGTAAAGGCGGGGTCCCAGCGGGTGGGAGAAGCGGCGGGACTGCTCGGGCTCGAGACGAGGGTTATTGAGTCCTGTTTAGCGGAACTTCTTCGCTCGGAGTGCGTTAGGGTGTCAGCAGCGGATACCAAGGGTCGGCAAGAGATAAAACTTACGTCCAAGGGAAGAGATTTGGCGCGGGATCAGGAAGCCACGATGCCGATCGAACAAACTGTTGTTTTTTATGTAGACGGCCTCACTAGGGCACCGCGATTTTATCCGGCGGAGAGCTTGTATAGGCCGCGTGAACTCAAGGAGGTAGGCGTGCCGGAGATTCGAGCGTTTCCGGCCCGCGCGCCGGGGCTCGAGGAAATCGACATCAAGGATGTGATCGAGGTGGTGCGTTTGGACGCGGGAAGAGCGGAGTCGCCTCGGCAGCTCCTGCGGATCAACTCGATTGAGAGAAGGGAGCGCGTTTTCTTGGAGGCGGTGGCTCTTGCGTATCGGGCGGAGTCGGGGGGGACGCTGCAAGTCGGATTCGCGGTAGACGGGCGACTGTCGGCTGAACACGAGACGGCCTTTGCGCGAGCAGGCGGGCCGGAGAAGACGAAGGTGTTTGGTAGGCTTCAGGCGGGGGGCGGGGCACCTCAAATGTTGGAGGTGCTAGCAGCCCGAGGTAGAAGTCCCCGGTGTTCAGATGGCTGGCTGAAGGGGCCGGTGGCTCGATAGCGCGGCGACCCGCGCCGAATTGGGCCGGAATCGCGTCAAGAGCCGCTCCAGACCGCTCCACAGGCCCACAAACCGCCCAATCAGCCCGCAGACGGCGGATACCACCCCGCCCCGCAGGCCGCGGGGCGTGCCGGCGCCGATCGCCTGACGCAGAAGCAGCCCGAGGTTGAGGCCCGCGACGTGCACCAGCAGGCGCTTCAGGATGTTCGAATGCCCCCGAAGGTGCACCCGGCGCATCCCGCCGGTCTCAAACAGGTGCGCAAACGGACGCTCCACCAGCTCGCCACGACGCCGCAGCAAACGCCGGCCCCGCTTGCCCCGGATCCGGCGCCGGTTCCCATACACCGCGTCCCGAGCCTCCGGCGCGTTCTTCCAGCTCCGCCGGCCCCGGTCCGGCTCCGCAATGTAGCTCCGAACCTCCACCGCCGCCAAATCCACCATCGTCTCGTTGCTGTGGTAGCCCTTGTCCGCAACCACCTCCGAAACCCCCGCCGCCTCCGGCAACACCGTCTCCACCTGCTCCGTCGCCGTCACGAGGGTCTCGGCCATCGTCGCCGTATCCCCCTTGTCCGCCCCCTGGATCGTCACACCCACCACCGCACCCGTCTCCAGATCCACCGCATGCTCCACCTTGTGGGCCAGGTGGGTGCTGCCGTCCTTCATCTTCGCGACCTTCGCGTCCGGGTCGTGGGGGTGGGTCCAATCCTTGTTCGACGTCTTCTTCTTCCGCTTCCGGTCAAAACGCGCCAACTCCTCCGCCGTCGGCGTCTCGATGCCGGAAGCTTTCGCCAAACGGGTCAGGAACGCCGTGTAATCCTCGCCCGTGTCACGCCGAACGATGCTCCGCATCGCCGCGTTCGCCTCCAGCGTCGTCGCATCGACGCCCAACGTCTTCCCCGCAACCAAGCCCGCCCCCGCCAACTGCTCCAGCACCCAAGTGAACACCGCCTGATGGGTCTCCACCGGGAACAGCCGACGCGTCCGCGAAATCGTCGAATGGTCCGGGGGCGCCGCCGGCGCCGCCAAACGCAGAAACGCCCGCATGCTCAGCGAATCCTCCGCGCGCCACGCGATGCCCCGCTCCGAGTCCAGCCCTTCGAAGTACCCGATGAGCAGCAATCGGAAGTACCGTCCGGGAGCCAGACTCGGCCGGCCCATCACCGCGTAGAACGGCGCGCACAGGCCTTCGACGAACGCGTCGAACCCTGCCGCCTCCAGAATCCGGTTCAGTCGCTCGTAGAACGGATGCCCCGCACTCTGCGACAGATCCGCCGTCGCGACCCACATCGACTGCTGCGACCCGTCGTCGCGCACCGTGCCCATTGCCATGCCCGCCAGTGTAGTACATGGGGGCCGCCCTGTCGATCCCTGGACGCCGACTTTCACCACGGGCTGCTAGGCAAGGATCTGGCGCGGCGGGTGGAGCACGTAGCTCGAGTACAAGGGGACGCGGAGGAGCGGGGAAGGGAGGCATTAGGAGGCCACGGAAGCGCACGTGACCGGCAACTTGAGGAGGTGCAGGCGCAGCTCGATAGGTTGGAGGTTCGGCCGCTGGCGGTATACGAACACGCAGCGCTGCTGAACGGAGCGCTTGAAACTGCGAAGGAGCGGGTTCTGATTATCTCGCCGTGGATTAGGAGAGCGGTCGTGACTCGAGAGTTTTTGGGCAGGATGCGTCGGGCTTTGGACCGGGGTGTTAGAGTCTATATCGGGTACGGATTCAGTGAAGATGACAGCGGAGAACGCCGGTGGGACCAGGATGCGCGGAAGGAGTTGGAGACGCTCGCGGACGAACGTGAGCATTTTATCCTGAAGCGACTGGGCGATACTCACGCAAAGGTACTCATCCAAGATCGGGATTTTTTTGTGATAACAAGCTTTAATTGGCTATCGTTTAAAGGGGATCCCGATCAGACGTTCCGCGAGGAATGGGGTACACTGGTTGCGATTCCGACGGTTGTTGAGGATTACTTCGAAGAGATGGTTCAGCGCTTTGCAGTTGGAGAAGGCGGGGCGGGCAATCGGTCTTGAGAGGTGCATGGCTTGGGTGCAGGGTTGCGCTGGGCGATGGCGTTGGTGGAGGCGATGGGCGGCGGCGACGGAACCGGAGGGCGGCGTGCGGGATTGGTACGCGAAACGGAGCGTGCGCGTTGGTCCACGGGTAGCTCGGAGTTCCGGACGGATCGGTGCTGGGAGTGGCTGGTACTTGCTCCGTCGCGCTGTCGGTAGACATCGTGAGCGACGGCGGTATCGAGCGATGAGGCAACTGTGGATCGTGTTTGGTTCGCGCTGGCTCGGGCGGTTAGATGAACGCGATGTTCGGGCGTGCGGGCGCTTGCGGACAACAGCGCCGCGCGGCGGATCGTTATGGAGGACTGCAAGACGCCGCTGATGGCGGAACGTGCCGCTTGGCGTCGCCGGGAATCGGGCCGCGAACGCGGGCGATGAACCTGCAGCTTGTGGCGGAAGCGGCCAGGGTGAGGATCGAGGCGGGCAACGGCAACGCGGCGGACGCCCGGAGACGCCCGCTGCACACGACCGTGTGGCACGTCTCGACGCCGTCCGGTTGCTGGTGGACAGGGGCACCGGCCTGCATGCCCTGAACGACCGTGGGCAGACACCGCTGCCGGTGGCCTGCGCGTGCAGACGATCCGTCCCGTCTTCTTCTTCCGCGCCGGCCGGTCACCCCATTCCCAGCGCCATGATGGCGGCCCGGGTGGGCGAGTCGAAGAACTGCCACTGCGTCGCGGTCAGAATCGCGTCGGGGACTTCCGCGACGTCGCGCTTGTTGTCGCTCGGGATCAGGATGCGGCGGGCGCCCGCCTCGACGGCGAGCTGCATGCGCTCGGGCAGCGCGTTCACCTTCAGCAGCAGGCCCTGGACGCTCATCTCGCCGAGGACGACGGTGCGGTCGAGCACCGGCTTGTCCAGAATCGACGACACGAGCGAGAGGAAGAAGGCGACGGCGGTTTCGGCGCCCTCCTGCGCTTGGTTGAGATGGATGGCCTGCACGGAGAAGTCGTAAGCCCTTAGGTCGTGCTCGATCCCGAGGTCGTGGAGGTTCGCCTTCAGGTAGGCGTCGGCGGTCTTGAGGGCCTCCTTCATTTTACCGGAGAGGTTGCCGAGCGGGATGATCCGGCCCGAGCCGCGGTTCATCTGCGTCTGGAGCAGGAAGAGCGCCAGGCGGTTGTCCGCAGTGTCGGAGCCGATGGTGTAGACGCTGCCGGGGGGCAGTCCGCCTTCGGCGATCAACGATCCGGCGCCGATCTCGGGCACGGGGACGAAGGTCTCCCGGCCGTTCTCCCGGTCGGTGTAGGAGAAGCTCGTGTCCCAGTACTCCAGCCCGCCCATCTTCTTGAGCTGCTCCTTGACGCGCCGGCGCATCTCCAGCGCGTAGGCGAGGTACTCCTCGGCCTCTTCCCGGCTGACCTCTCCGTGCGGGTGCAGCAGCTTGACGAGCCCGGAGACGATCTTGCGCACCGCCTTCTGGTCGCGGCCGCCGAGATGGCTGCCGAAACGGAAGTAGCGCTCGGCGCAGTCGGCGTAGCTCTGCTTGCGCAGCTCGCGGAAGACCTCGGCGAGGTAGTCGGTGACCACGCCGAAGTGGTTGGTGTAGGCGGCGTCCGACGTCTTCTGGAACTCCCAGCCGGGGATGTAGGCGTGGATGCGGTCGTAGAACGCCGTGTCCATCTCCTTCGGCAGCGGATAGAAGAGGTTCGAGGTCCGCACGATGGTCTCGATGTCGCCGTCGATGTTGCCGACGAAGACGATCGATCCCTCGGCGTTGATGACGTCCCGGCCGCGGCTGAAGGCGCCGTCCTCCATGTAGCCCTTCATGATGTTCAGGCCGCTCTTGTCCGTGAACCGGACCCCGGCTGCTTCGTCGAACGCGACGACGTCCCAGAGGCAGACCAGCCCGCGCTGCCCCGACGCGAGATTGACGAACATCTGCGCCGTCGTCGTCTGCCCGCCGGACACGAGATGGCAGTAGGGACTGAGCTGCTGGTACACGAAGCTCTTCCCCGTGCCGCGCGGGCCCAGCTCCACGGCGTTGAAGTTCTTCTCGACGAACGGCACGAGGCGCAGCATGTAGTGCAACTTGCGCCGCCGGGTGTAGTAGGGGTGCTGCGGTTCGTAGCCCAGGGATCGCATCAGCAGGTCGAGCCACTGGTCGCGCGTGAAGCGGCGGCGTCCCTCCACGAAGTCGTCGAGCTTCCGCGACGAGAGCTGGATCGGGCGGATGCGTTCGACGAAGAACGGCCGGTTCTGGTTCCTGAAGACGTAGGCGCCGTCGTAGCGCAGGGTGATCTCGGCCCAGATCCCGCCCAGCAACAGGCGGTCGTGCCGGCGCACCTCGCTCTCTTCGATGTTGATGTAGTCGAGGTCGAGATTGGAGAGCCGCGCCCAGTACTTGTCGTGGGTCTCGATCAGGCGCACGGAAATCTTGTCGATGATCTCGAACGAGGTGTGCTGCTTGATCGCCGACTTGACCGCTTCGCGCTCGTCCGGCTTGACGTACTTGCCCGCCAGCGTCTCGCGGACGAATTCGAGACCCTCGCGGATCGTCTCCTCGTCGGTGGAGGCGCAGTACTTGCCCAGCAGGAACTCGATGACGAACGCGGGCACGCCGAACGCGCTGCGCATGCGCCGCAACAGGTCCTTGCGGACGACGAGCCCCGGATAGGCTTCCGTCGCCAGGGTGTCGAGCTCGTCCAGCACGAATCGGTGGTCGCTCATCGGCGCCTCGCTACAGATCCCGCCCCACGGTCAGCTTGACGCCGCCGGGCGGGAACTGCTCCGTGGTCTCGTCGTCGCGGATGTCCAGATCGAGGAGCTCTCCCGCCGAGAAGGACTGCGCCGAGTCGAAGAAGAGGGTGGCGTTCCGTTCGCCCGCGTCCGCATCGATACGCACCTCTTTCGGGCGACCGCCGGCGAGGACCGACACGCGGGTTCCCGTCTCAGCGGCCCGCAGCACGTCGAGGCGCAGGGTGCGCCCCGCCGCCGGGAAGAGCGCCATCTGCCCGCCGGCCGCGGCGTCCGGCAGGGCGGGCCGCAGGGTGACCTTGACCGCCGCGCGCAGCAATTCGAACGTGGGCAGCACCACCTCGACACCGATTCTCTTCCCCGCCGCGACCTGACTGCGCGAGACCAGATGCGGGATGACCAGCTCCTGGAGCGCCGCGCCGCCGTGCGAGAACGCCCGCTCCGCCTGGAAGAAGGCGAGCCCCGGCGGCAGCGCCACGCGCAGCGTCGGGTCCCAGTCGAACGGCAGGCTCGCGAGCGGCAGATCGGCTTCCGCCGGGACCAGCGCGAACCGCGCCTTCCTGACCCGGCACCAGTCCCGGTCGCAGGGCACCTCGTCGGGGAGCCGGTCCTCGTCGAGCAGGATGAAGCCGTGATCGGTGACGACGTGGACCTCCGGGTACCCCCAGCCATGCAACTTGCGGACCAGTCGGGCGATGCGCTCGATCTCGAGGTGGACGTGCCGCACCAGGGCGTTCGCGCTCCCATGCCCGAGGTGATCGACCTCTTCGTGTCCGAAGACGACGAGCAGATCGCCGAGCGCGTCCGGCGGGTTGGCGCGCGCTTCGAGATCGTCGATCGGCCGGCAGTCCGCGCCGAAGTCCTGCAGGAACGCGAGGCGGGTGCTGCGCGCCGCGGCGTCCTGCCCGTCGAGCCGCGGGTGCAGGCTGTTGCCCTTGACGTCGAAGGAAACCTCGGTTGCGGACAGCGGCAGCAGCGCCGTCATGCCCACGGGCGTGACCGTCGGCAGCGCGGCCCGTAGGGGTTCCAGTTGCACGTCGAGATTCGGCAGGGCTTGGCGGACGAGGTGGGCGCAGTCGTAGCGCAGGGCGTCGACGATGAGCACCGCGCGCCGGCCCTGCGTCGTCCAGAGCCGCGCCTCGAGGTGCTCGGTGACGTAGGGCAGCTTCGGGATGTCGGCGTTCCCGCTGCCGACGTAGCGCTCGAAGAAGCGGCGGTTGAGGGTGTTCGCGTACGTCGCATAGGCGCGGTCGGCCACCGCGATGACGGCCGGCTGGTTCTGTTGCTCCGCGTGCCGGCGCACGTCGATGTGCGTCGCATCGACGGCCGCCGCTTCGTCCACGAACACCTGCGCCAGCGCGTCGACGGTATCCGCCTGCCCGGCCCGCTGCGTGGCGCGCTCGCAGGCGGCGACGAACTTCTGCAGCCGGCCGAGCAGCACCCAGGAACCGGCGGGGCCGGGACTCGCCTTGCTGTACTCCGCCTCGCGGACGATCAACGCGCCGTTCTCCGCGAAGAAGGCCGCGGTGGTCGACGACTTGGGCGCGGCGGCGGCGAAGGCGTCGGCGACCTGCCGCCAGCGCAGGCGGACCAGGTGCGGGAAACCGAAGCAGGAACCCGGCTTGTCCTGCGCCCAGGTCGTGAGGTCGACGGTCGCTTCGACGTCCTGGATCCAGCGGTCCCAGGCGGTCCGGCTCTCGCTGTCGCGCAACCAGCGCTGCAGCAGTTGCCGGTGGTGGGGACGCACGGCCGCGGGCGGCAGGCGCTCCGCCAGCGGAAAGTCGGCGCGCTCGCCGTAGCCGAGAAAGGTCTCCGTCAGCGCGAGCACGGCGACGAGCGCGGCGACCCAGGTTGCCGGACGGTCGCGTGGTCCCTCGAAGCCGTAGCGTTCTCGGACGAGGGCGAGGAACTCGGGGACGAGGCCCTTCTCGTCGAGACCCTGCCAGGTCGTCTCCGGCGCGACCGCCAGATCGAGAATCGTCTGGTCGACGTCGCCGATCAACCGCGACTGCGCCAGCGCCGGGCTCAGCACGTGGCGCCAGAACGCCGCCGGCCGGTCGGCGAACTTGGCGGCGTATTTCGCCAGCAGGGAGTCGCGTCCGCCCTCGTAGAGCCGCCGCTGGTCGCCCGGCGCGCCGGGCAGTTCGACGCCGGCCTGCTTGAGGAAGCGGAACAGCGTCGGCCGCCTGCCGTCCACGCGCCAGGTCACGCCGGCGATGCGGTACTCCGCCAGCAGGTCGAGAGCCGGTTCGCCGTCGGGCCCGCCGTGTTCCAGCCGGTCTTCCGCAACGGGCAACCAGACGACGAAGCGCCGGCGGCGTCGCTCCTCGGCCGGCGCCGCTTCCAGCGTTCGATGGATGCGGTGCTTGATCCAGATCTGGCCCCGGCGCCGGTCGGCGTCGTACTCCAGGACTTGAAACGGCGGCGCCGGCATCGCCTGGAGATGGTCCTGGAGGGCGGGCAGCAGCCGCCGGAACTCCGCCTTCTCGTCGAACCACAGGCAGACCTGCGCGCGCTTCTCGTGCTGGAAGCGTTGCCGGAACTGGTCAACGAGCGCCGGCAGGACCATCACACCACCTTCGCGCTGCGCAGCACGCCGGCCCTCTGCAGCGGCGCGATGTTGACCTTGACGCCGTCGTCGAGGTCGGGGTCCCAGCCCGTGGGCCTCTCGTCCGCCGACTTCCACGGCGTCAGGATGCGGTAGTCGCGCTCGCCGCCCTCCGGGCCCTCGTGACGGCCCTCCTGCACCGCCTGGAGCTGCCGGTCGAGGGCCTCCGCTTCTTCGAGTCGGGCCTGCTGCTCGACGCGGTCCCCGGCGCGGCCTTCCCGGCCGGCGAGCGCGGCCTCGCGCCGGAACGTCTCGATGGCGTCGCGCAGGTAGCCGGAGCGCAGCTTGGCCATGCGGTTCGCGTCGAACCGGTGATAGTGGCAGAGGACGCCGAACGCGAAGGGCGCGCCGCCCTGGCGGCTCGCGATGTGCCAGATGACAGGGCGCTTCTTGTAGAGCGCGACGTGGTAGTCGAAGTAGACGTTCTCCAGCCACTCGCCGATGCCCGCCGCCGGCTTGTAGCCCTTGACCTTGCGCTTCAGCTCGTTGGCGATCTCGACCTCGACCTGGTTGACGTCCTGCGCGGGAAAGAGCGTAGCCAACGCCTGGTGCACGCGGTCGAGCAGGCTCGTCTCGCCCGACAGGGGCGCGAAGGGGACGACGCCGTCGGCGTCCGCCTCAACCACCCGCTTGACCGCGTGGGAGAGCAGCCGCCACACGTGCTCCATGCGTTTCTGCTCGGCGGTCCTGCGCTCCATCTGCGGCCAGATGACCTCCGGCGGCCGTTCGCCGAGGGTCTCCTCGATGATAGCGCGGGTGCTGTCGGGGATGCCGTAGAGCTTGTAGACCTCGTCGTTCAGTGCGCTGTAGAGGCGTTGAATTCGATCTTCTTCCGCCGCTTCCTGCTTGGCTATCCGTTCCAGGCGCTCCGCAACGTTCAGTTGGGCGTGATCGCGAACCAGCCACGGGCGCTCGAACCGCGTCGAGGTTTCATGGCACCGGTCCCAGGCCGCCTTGGCGTCATGAATCTCGCGGGCGATCGTACCGATACGCTCATGCTGGTTCGCATCAGGTTGTGGAACAGGCAACCGTTTGACCACACCCACTTCCCAGGAACCGAACGACATCAGTCCCTTGAGCAGATACTCGGCCGGCGCGGAGTTGGCGAGGCCCAGCAGGAACCACTCGTCCCGGTTGCGAACGGGGAATACTGCGGGACCCTTGTGGCCGAAGATGCAGCCCTGCGGCATGATGCGCAGATTGAATCCGCGTTGAGTTCGAAGCGGCCAAGTGAGCCCTGCTTTGAAGTAATCCTCGACGTTCTGCACGCGTCCGATCTCCTTCATGCACTCGATAGCACGTGCAGTCCATTGCACTACCATCGGAACGTCCGAGTAGAACCTGCAGAAGTCGCCGCCCTTGGCGAACGGTACCCAATCGCGTCTCTCTCCAATCCGGTTTGGCGGGATTTCCCAGTGCTGCCGGACGAACTGCGGGTCTCCAGCGGTTGCCAGTCCTTGTCTCGCACTACCCCAAGCGGGGTCGAGGGCCGACGCCTCACGAAAAATGTGCCCCACGATTCCCAGATGACGATATGCCAGCGGCGAGGCTTCGATCGTACGGAAATCTCGCTTCGCGACATCGAACCGAACCCGGTGGTCGCCGTCTCCGGCAAGCGCCACGACGAACATCTCGTGTCGCCGGTCGCCCTTCGTTCCCGCGCGAAAGCGTTCCAGATCGAAAAAAGTCGCCCGCTCACCCTCGGTCACCACATAGTACGCGCGCTCTGCCTGCTCCTCGGTCGTCTCGATGCCCTCGCGCGCCTGCGTCGCCCGGATCGTCCGCACCATCAGCTTCCGGCGGAGATCGGGGTCCGTCAGGATCGCCTTCACGTTGACGCGCTCATTCCGGGCCATCGTTTCCCTCCCAGTGCGCGAGCGCGGCGTTTTCCCACTCCTCGATGAGTGCGGCCAGGGGCGCGTAGTCCCTGTGAATGCGGGCCGCTTCGCACGCCGCGAAGTAGCGGTCCTCGTCCCGGCGCCGGTCGTAGACGTCGAGCGGCAGCAGGTCGTTCTGCATGAGGATGAAATTTCCGAGGATGAACGCGGTGCGTCCGTTGCCCTCCCGGAAGGGGTGGATGGCGATGCACTCGCCCATCACCTCGGCCGCGTAGGCGAACACCGCGCCGTTGTCGTCGGCGATCAGCGGTGACCGGCTGAGCACATCGCGTTCGAGGAGCTCCATCTGCGGCTGGATGCCGCCCGGTGGCAGCGGCCACTTCGTCGGTCCGTCGCCCTTGTGCAGCGCGACCGTCCGCCAAGCGCCGGCGAACGGATAGATCTCGCCCAGCAGGGCGCGGTGCGCCTGTTGCACCAGCGGCACGGTCAACGCCGCTGGCTGGGGACGCGCCAGCAGGTCGATCACGAACTCGTTGGCCCGGGCCACGCCTTCGTCCTCCCGGCGATGGAGCTCTTCCTGGTCCAGACAGCCGGCGTAGTTGAGCAGGATGCCGTCCGGGCCTTCGATCCAGTCCCAGTCGTCCCGGTCGTAGTCACGCCACGGATTGGGCACGACGCGGGGTGCTGTGGGGGCCTTCGCCAGCGTGGCGAGCGCATCCGCGCGCGCTGGGGGAAACTTGCGCTGGCTGGCCGGGACGACATAGAAGTCACCGGGCGCTTCCGCTTGGTAGTGCTCGGTCGCGCTTCGGCCGGACCCGGCCCGGAACCGGAAGCCGAAGTCCTGTTCCTCCCAGCGCCACCGCAACCGCGACCGGTTCACGGCGTCCCTCCCTGGAGTGCAATGGCTGCCGTTTCCACGGTGGCGTCGTCAAGAATGCCGAAACCGAGATCGAGCATCAGGATGAGCGGGTTGCGCTTGAGCAGGATCTCCGTGCGGAGCTTCTCGAAACTCTTCAGGTTCGTGAAGGTGGACGACACCAGCGCTCCGACGTAGCCCTCCGGCTCGGTGAGCTGGCAGGCGCGGTCGAGGAACGCCGCGTAGATGTCTTTCGATGTAAGCGGATAGGCCGCCTTGACGAAGCCCCTGACCCTCGGCACGAAGGCGCCGTAGGGCGGGTTCATCACCGCGACGTCGTAGCGGCGCGACAGGATCTGCACGAGCTTGAGGCCCCGCGCCGTGTCCTCGGCGAACAGCCGATCCGCCGGGTCGCCGGCGAGGCCGGCGGCGGCGGCTTCGACGGCGGCCAGCAGTTCGCGGCGCAGGTTCGCGGCCTCTTCTTCGAGCGCCGTCCGTTTTAGTTCGAGTTGCTCGGCGTGGGCGCGGGCGGCTTCGGTCAGAAGGTCGCCGAGCTCCAGTTGCTGCTCATCCGCCGGCTGGAGAATCCTGGTGATGCCCCGGGCGTGCGCCTCGGCCTCGACCCAGTCGTCGAGGACGCGGGTGACCCCTTCGCGCACCTGCACCAGACTGCCGAGTTCGCCGACGTGCCGCAGGTTGTCCCAGAGCGTCTCGAAGAGCCGCGCGCGCAGCGCCGGCGACCCGGCGCCGCTTCCAAGACGCTCGACCAAGCCGCGCAGCCGGTCTTCGCCGAGATCGACGGCGTTGGCGACGACCAGGTTCGTACGTTTTACCTGCACATCGGACGGCGGGAAGCCGTGGCGCAGCGCGGCCTCCCTGGCGGTGAGGAGCAGCGACAGCGACGCGATCTGGATCGCGCGCGGATCGATGTCCACGCCGAACAGGTTGTTCTCGAGGATGGCGGCGGGGATGGCGGCGGCTTCCGCCACCGAGGGTTCGGCGGGCCAGCCCGGCTGGCCGGCGTGCTCGATCTCGTCGAGATACATGCGGTGGAAGAGCCCGAAGGCGTACTGCCCGAAGTGCATCGTGCCGCAGGCCGGATCGATCAGCGTGACGTCGCAGGCGCGCTTGCAGGTCTGGACCTCGCCGGCCTCCGAGAGGCGCTGGAAGCGGATCTTCTCGCCGGTGCGGGGGACGAGGTAGTCCGCCACCGGCGTAGCGGCGCTGCGCTCGCCGGGCAGCGGCGGCGGTTCGCCGGCCCGCAGGGACGAGTCGGGGTGCATCTGCAACCACAGGCGCCCGAGCGTGTTGTCGACCAGGACCTTCACGATCCACGCCGGGGTGTAGAACTGGTTGATGACCGCGAGCTCGTAGGACGAGCGCGGCGTGCCCTGGTTCTCGTCGCGGACGCGCTGCTTCTCCCCGCGGTTGAAGAACTGGTAGACCCAGCCCAGGAAGTCCGGCTCGCGGCAGGCGCCGGCGGGCAGGTCTTCGTTGATCAGCCGGATCACCTCGACGAGGGCGGCGTGGGTCGGCCAGAGGCAGGCGCACTCGTGGTCGGGGTCGAAGAGCACGCGGATGTCGCGGGTGACGTGGCGGCAGGCGGCGGTCAGGGCGTCGCGCAGCAGGGCCGCTTCGGCGTCGTCCGCGTACTTGTAGCGGCGCCCGCCGGCGGCGCGGAAATCCCGGAGATAGCGGGAACGGGGCTGGCCCGGGATGAGGCTGATCACCTCGGTCGGCTCCGGGGGCGCGTCGGGGTCGCCGGGCGGCGGCAGGAAGAGGAGCCCGCGCGCCTCCATGGCCTTGAGCCCGACGAGCCGGTTGAGCAGCGTGTAGGTCAGCTCGCGCCGCACGTTGCCGAACCCCCGCTCGGCCGATCCTTCGGCCGCGACCTCGCGGGCGAGCAGGGCCTCGACGCGGCGGCGAGTCGCCTTCGTCTCGTCCGGGAGCCGCATCGCGTCGAGCGGCGTATGCCGGCCGTCCGCCTGCAACCCGAGTCGATCGAGCTGGGCCGCGAAGTCCTCTTCGAGGGTCTTGCGCACGCGCGGCGCCCAAGACCGCACCGCCTCCTTGTGGCGGTCGGACGGCGCCTGGGCGTCGCCCGTCACTGGACGACCACCGTGAAGCCGGCCCGGATGCGGGCCTTCAGCGCCTCGGCCGATCGCTGGAGCTTCGCGGCTTCCTGCGCGAACGCCTCGTCGACCTCCCGCTCCGTCGAGAAACGACGTCCCGTCAAGTCGTCGCCGTTGCGCCACTCGAAGACCTTCTTGCCGGGGTCGGGCGGCGGCGCGGCGAGCTGCCGGAGATCCGCCTCGACCTGGGCGCGGTAGCCCGGCAGGGCGACGCGCGCCTGTTGGAGGGAGGTCAAGCTGCGGCGCCCGGCCGCCTCGATCAGTTGCGTAGCGGCGCCGACGTCCACCTGGGGATAGTGGCAGACCCGTCCCGGTCCGAACACGGCGTCCACGACCCGGTCGCGCTGCTCGCCGGGGGCCTGGGCGTAAGCCTGCCCGCCGCGGATGGCCGCTACGGTTCCTTCGACCTCCTGCCGAATCTCGTCGTACGCCCGCCGGTAGATCCCGCGATAGGCGCGGCAGGCCTGGTCCGACGCCTTCTGATAGTCGGCCCACCGCTCGACCACCGCCTTGTCCTGGACGATCGCCGCCATGTCTTCGCGGGCCCGGGCGATGACGTTGGCGTCCGGGTGCGTCTCGGGCGCCGGATGGTTCGCGATCAGCTCGACGAGCCGGCGGGAGACGGCGAACTCGTGGTGGCGGTCGGCCTCCAGGAAACGCTGTAGCGCCCCGAGGCGCTCGGCGACCTCTTTCCACGTGTCCGCAACGGCGAGGAACGCGACGACCGCCGCCGTGGGGTCGTTCGCCGTCGCCGGCCCGCGGAGCGCCGCCTCGCTCGACAACAGTACGTCGTGCGCCGGCAGGCCCTGCTGCGACCGCCGCCGGGCGTCTTCGATCCCGGACTGCAACTTCGCCCCGAGCTCGCGCAGAGCCGCGGCGATGGCGTTGCCGGACTCCGGCGTGCCGCTGACGCCCAAGGCGATGAGGGCCTGGGACGCCTGCCTGATCTGCTCGACGCTCAGGCTGGTCGCGGCGACCCGGAAGGTCGTCTTCTTGAACACGGTGACCTTGGCGAAGTCGTCCGTTCTGCCGGCGTAGTCGTAGATCGGGCTCGGCCCCGCGCTCGTCTGCCGCTCCAGATAGATGGCGCCGGCCCGGAAACAGGCGGCGAGCACGAGACGCACGATCTCGCCCGGCCAGCCGAACGGCGCGCGCTCGAACCCCTTGAACCCGCTGCTGTCCCTGGCGTCGATCAGCAGACCGCCGGTCGGGTCGACGCCCTCGTCCTCCAGGTCTCCGACCACTTCGAGCACCTGCGACACCAGACCCGATTCGCGCTGCAGGGTCCCCTGCGTATCGAACAGGTCGAGTTCCGCGGCGACGGTGTGGAGCGCGGCGGTCGACGGGTTGAGCAGCGCCTTGAGGTCCCTGGCGAAGTCGACCTTGCGATCCGCGGGGCCGAAGCGCGGATAGAGGTTCGGAATGAGGCTGGTCAGGGCGGCGGTGAGCGGCCCCCGGAGGTCGGCGGCGTCCTCCAGTTCGAGCGCCTGTCCGCCGTAGAACAGCGTCCCGCTGCGGAACGCGCCTTCGAGGTCGCCGCTCAGGGCCCGGCGCAGCTCGTCGCGCTCCTTGCGCTTCTCGGACAGCGCATCCTGCGTGTCGGCCGACGAGTCTTCCGTGAACCGCCGGTCGCCGGTCACCTTGACCAGTGCTTCGTAGCGCTTGCACCGCGCTTCGAGGTGGTCGGGGGTGGAGGCTACCCACCACACCATGCGTCCCGCCGGGCCGCCGGCCTGGTTGCTGCGCCGGATCTCGCCGAGCGCCTGTGTCCGGCCGGGGACCAGGGGACTCACGAAGGCGACTTCGACGTCGGGGCCGGTGGAGACCGCTTCGCCGTCGAGGCGCACGCCGAAGCCGAAGGGGGTCAGGGTCCTGCCGTACGGCGCCGCGAAGTTCCCGAGTTTCTGACGGATGACGACGCTCTCTTTCGCCATTTGCTGAGCGGTCCGGCGCACCGCGGCGATGCTGATGCTGCGGTTTCCGCCCGGCCGGGTCAGCTCCTGGATCGCCTGCTCGAGGGTCCGCTCCCGCTCGTTCAGGAACTTCCACTCCCCGGTGGCCTCGTCGCGCGCGACGTAGCCGGCCGCCTGCAGCGCGGCGAGCGTCGCCTCCACCCGTTCGCGCAGCGGGGCGACGTCGGCGTCGAGCGTGCGCACCAGCAGCTTGGCGAGGGTCTCCGGCACGCGCGGCACCCAGGTGATCCGTTGCAGCAGCCACAGCACCTTGAGGACCCGGGCCGGTTCGATGGGCGTACCGGGCACCCGCTCGGCGGAATCGCGGATCGCGCGCACGCCCGACGCGCCGAGATACTCCTGCGACAGCAGGTCGTTCTCGACGGCGTCGAAGACCTGGTCGAAGCTGACGACGACGCCGAGCGCCTCGTCGGCGACGTGCTGTACCGCCTCCATGACGACGGAGATCATCGAACGCACGCCGCCGGAGATGCGGAAGCCGGAGACGGCCTCGAAGATGTCCTGGGCCAATCGGATCTGGTGGGGGAGGAACGGGTAGCAGTCGACGAACTTCCGCTCGCTCACCGTCCCCAGTTGACGGCTCGCCCTGACGTCCGCCAGTTGCGCGATCGCGCCCTCGTGGGCTTGGTAGAGCGCGCGCAGCGCCGGCTCCTGCGCCGGGCGCTTCTTCAGAAGGCGTTCGGCGACGACCTTGTCGATCTCGTCGGAGATGAGGTGGGGCTTGAGATCGAAGCGCGCGTTCAGGCGCCCCACCAGGGCGGGCTGGAAGTTCGTGCGGTCGACGACCTTCTCCAAGTCCTGCTGGCTGGTGACGATCAGCCAGACCCTGCCCTTGCCCTTGTTGCCGATCATCTCGGCGAGGCTGTTGAGTTCGCCGATGCGCTCGGTCGAGTCCCCGATGAAGGCGCCCATTTCGTCGATCACGAACACCAGGTGCTGGACCCTGCCGTCGGTCGTCGGTTGCGCCTCGACCCAGGCGACGAGATCGTCGGCGAGGCCTTCCGCCGTGATCTTCTCGTGCCGGAACATGTCGTCGAGGGCGTCCTTCGCCGATTGGCGATCGCCGTACTCGGCTGGATCCACCTGCGGGAGAACCGCGGCGAGCCGGCGCCGCACCGTCAGGAGGTCGTCGCGCCCCTCCGCGCTCCGCCAGGGAACGCCGAACTCGGCCTCGTAGGCGTCCGCCAGCGGGTCGAGCGCGCCGCGCTGCTGCAGGCGCCGCTCGATGCGGGCGACGACGAAGTGCTCGGCGAGCCCGATGTGCCGGTAGAACTCCGAGAGGAGGATCTCGCCCACGGAGTTGGGGTTGCTCAGCGACTGGCGGCTCTTGATCTCGAAGGCGATGGTGCGGATGGCGGCGCCGTGCCGCACTTCCCCCAGCCGCAGCCGCACGTCCCGGCCGCGCGGCGTGTCGGAGAGGTGGCCGACGAAGGCGTCGTGGCAGGAGTCGCCGGAGCCGTCTGCGAGCGGATCGTTCTGCAGGAGGTGACCGAGCACCTTGGCGAAGTGGGACTTGCCCGACCCGAAGAAGCCGGAGATCCACATGCCCACGACGTCGCGGGCGTCGCCGCCCCGCCGCAGCGTCCCGCTGACGTGGGTGAAGGTATCGAAGATGCGCTTGAGCTCGTCTTCGATCTTGTCGGTGACGACGTACTCGCGCAGCTCGGCGGCGAGCGCGGAGCGGTCGAAGACCTTCACGACGCCTTCGACCTGCCGGCCGACGTCCCGCTGGATGATCTGCCTGACTGTCGTCACCTGCGCTCGTCTCCTGCCGCGCCGCGTCCCGTTCAGCGCCAGAACAGCTTGACCGCCAAGTAGTTGCCGCCGTCCGGCTGGCTCATGAAATGGAGCCTGCCGCCGCGCTCCGCCCCGGGGAAGGCGAGCGCGATGCGGCCCTTGAGGCCGCGCAGGCCCCGGAGCACCTCGCCGTACCGCACGAGCGGATGCAGGGCGACGGTGGCGGAGACCAGGAGCGTCGCGCCGGGCGACGCGGACGTCAGCGTCTCGAATCGTCGAGCTAGCGCGGCCTCGACGCGCTGGGAGAGCCCTTGCCGCATCCAGCGGTAATCGTCGAACTCGTCCTCCTGAAGGAGCTCGACGGCGCCCGGGTCGAGATCATGGAACAGGAAGCCGGTCAGATCCAGGTGCGTGAACGGAATCCGCGCGGCCTGAAGATGCGGCAGGAACGATTCGACAAGTTGCTCGCGGAAGTCGAGTTCCTTCTCCGGCGGATAGATCAGGAGAATGGAATCGTCGGTCCTGACGCCGCGATCGGGACGAAGGGGCTCCTGGATGCGATCGAGAAGAGCGGCGAACAGGCTCTGCATCAGGCGACCTCCTCGACGTCGAGCTCGATCACGTCCCCCTGCAGGCGAAAGCGGACGGCGTCGCGGCGATTGAGCTCGCCGAGAGCCTCGACGACTTCGTGCCCCTCGAGCGCGAGCAGTCGGAAAATGGGCGCGCGCACCAGATCGAGCGGACGGACCCCGGCGAGACGCAGGGCCCGGACGAGAAGGCGGACCGGCGCGCCGTAGAGCGCGGGACGGACCGTGACCTTCCTGATCGTGCCTCTGGCCAACCCGAAGTCGCGGATGCTGGCGGCGTATTTCTGGGCCACGGCGGTGCGCGTGTGATCCGACCAGGCGGCGACCTCCGCGCGCTTCTCCGCCGCCTGATCGAGGAACCCGAGCACGTCGGCCACGCGCAGCTCCGCGGGCGCCCGCCGCAGGAGCGGAAACAACCAGCGGGCGCCGAGGTCGGCGACCAGACGATCGTGGAGGGCGAGGAGCACGTAGGCGGTCAGGCCGCGTTCCGGTTCGGAGCGGCAGCGGCGCCACTCTTGCAAAAACGCGGCGAAGAGCGGATGCCCGGTGTCGAGGATGTACCGCGCCTTCAGTTCCTGCCAGATCTTCCGCCTCGCCGCCGCCGACCTCCGCGCGACGCAGTTGCCGTCGATCACCAGCGACCGATAACCGGCGGACGACGGCGGTTCGCCGGTCGCCTCCAGCAGGACGCGCAGGTCGGTGTACAGCGCCGAGCGCGCCGAGAGACGCGACGTATAGGGCGCCCTCGGCTCCAGCGCCCGGACCGGCCCGGAATCTTCTGCCATCAGCGCGTGCTGCGTCCCCGGCCGCTCCCTCCCGGCGGCGGGCGGGTCGCCGTCCCGGCCGCCGGTGGCCACACGCGGCCGGCGCCCGCCCGGACCCGTGTCGCCACGGGCGCTCAGCCCAGCCGCAGTGCCGCGCTGCAGGGGCCGGGAGAGAACGCGGGCGCGGTCGAGTTTCGCCACGGGCGCTCAGCCCAGCCGCAATGCCGCCGCAACCGCCGGGGAGACACCGGCCGGAGGCTTCTTCAGCAGCCGGTCCGGCTACACCCCGGTCAGGCGCTCCACGCTGAGCCGGCCGTCGCTCTTCCCCAGGCGCTCGACGGGGACGCCCAGCTTGTCCATCAGGGTCACCAGCAGGTTCGGCATCAACGGATCGCCCTCGTAGCGGAGGTGGCGTCCGCCTTCGAGTTGCCCCCCGCACCCCCCGAGCAGCAGGACGGGCAGATCGAGCGGGCTGTGCGCGTTGCTGTCGGACATGCCGCATCCATAGAGGAGCAGCATGTTGTCGAGCAGCGATCCGTCGCCGTCCGGCGTCGACCGGAGCCTCGCCAGGTAGTCGGCGAACATCGACGCGTGATACGCGTTGATCTTGCTCATCAACGCGATCTTCTCGGGCTTGTATTCGTGGTGGGACAGCGGGTGGTGCGCATCGGGGATGCCGATCTCGGTGTAGGTCCTCGAGCTCACCTCGCGCCCGAGCATGAACGAGGTCACGCGGGTCAGGTCGGTCTGGTGGGCCAGCACCTGCAGGTCGAACATCAGCGCGACGTGCTCGGCGAAGGTGGCGGGAATGCCCTCGGGCCGGGCCAGCTCGGGCACGTCGTGGCGCTCCCGCTGCCCGGCCCGCTCGATGCGGCGTTCGATGTCCCGCACGCCCTCGAGATACTCGTCGACCTTGAGGCGGTCGGCCGGCCCGACCCCGCGCTTGAGATCGGCCACCTTCCTGGTCACGGAGTCGAGAATCGAGCGGTCGCGCCGCATCCGGGCGCGGCGGACGGCCGGATCGGTGCTCCCGCTGTCGCCGAACATCTGTTCGAACACCACGCGGGGGTTGTTCTCCATCGGGAGCGGCGTCGTCCGGCTGCGCCAGCAGATCGTGTTGGTGTAGACGCAACTGTGGTTGCCGCTGCACTGACCGGCGTTGGCGCGGCTGTCGATCGCCAGTTGGATCGAGGCGAGCTCGGTGTGCCGGCCGTACTCCCGGGCCAGGAGCTGGTCCATCGAGACGTCGGCCACCGGCGCCGTCTCGCCGGCGACGCCCGCCGCCCCGGTGAGGAACGTCGTCGACGCGCCGGCGTGGGCCGGGGTCCAGTACCCCCGGAGGCCGGAGACCACCGTCAACTGGTCCTTGAAGGGTTCCAGCGGCTGGAGAATCGGCGTGAGCCCGAACCCCTTCCCTGCCTCGGCCGGCGTCCAGTACTCCATCGCGATGCCGTTGGGCACGTAGACCACGCCGAAGCGCCGGGTGGGTGCGGCCGCCGTTCGCGACAGCGCCGACGCGGCGGGAACCATCGCGTCCAGCAGCGGCAGGGCCACCGCGGCGCCCAACCCGCGCAGCACGGTGCGCCGAGGCAGCGACATCTTCGTGATGATCATGATTGGAACCTGTTCGTCGTCGTGAAACGCCAGCCCGGATTATCGTCGCTTGCGGCTCCGATGGCCGCCCCATCAACCGGGGTGGGCACCTGCCACCGCATGAGTCCCGAACACTTGCCGCGCTACGTGGCCGAATTCGAAGGCCGCCACAACGACCGGCCCCTGGACACGGTTGACCAATGCGCGGCGTGGTGCAGGGCCTCGACGGCAAACGGCTCAAGTACGTCGACCTGACACCACCCATGCACACGGGCAGCAGGCGGTAGCCGTGCAGTAGCCGTCACGGCTGTCACCCGAAGGCCGCCACCAGCTTCACGATCAGATCCGCTATGCCGTGGAGCAGCGTCACGATTTCTTCGGCCCCGAGGAGGACGATCCCACCTGCGGTTGCGGCGCGCTTTTGCTTCCGCTTCCGCGCGCGCGCTGGCTCAGCGTCAACTTCCAACTGCCGCTTTTCGGCATCGGCTGCCTGCCGCGCGCGATCCTTCGCGTACGCGCGGCGGGCCTTGATGATGAAGGCGGCATCGTCCGGGCTGAATTGGTCGGTGCCGTCCCCGTTGCCTTGTTCCGGCGTCATGGTTGGTTCTTGATGTTCTCGAACAGCTTGGCGTAGTGGGCCATGACGGCGTCGTTGGGGATCGGTGCCCCAATGCCCTCGGCGTCGTTGGCTTCGGACCACGGCGTACCGGCCTCATGGGTCATCGCTGACAGTTCCGTGTCCATGAAGTCCCCGTACACGCCGTGAACGAAGTTCACGATGGCGTTCTGATCTTCCGTAAGTTCGGTGCTGTGGTCGACCGCCTTCGAGACGGGAATCTGGCCACTGCCGTACACCTTGTACTCGTCGTAGATGCTGCGAACGACGGGGCCGAACTGCCCAACGGTGGGGGTTTCGTTGATCAACGGCTGGTGCCGGATCCCAAGCATCCACCCGTGGCACAGGTAGACGAGCTTCACGATGTGCAGCGGGGTCGTCACCATGTAGCGGCGCAGCCAGAGCAGGTGCTCAACCAGCACGCTTGGGGATACAGTACGCGCCTCGGTCGTTGGGGGCATGACCGTCTCCTTGTTGGCGCTCTCCATGTGCGCCCGAAATCCAGCACCCCCACAGGGATGGCAAGACTCAACCCAAATCGTACCACACACCCCCCCTATTTGTCGGTGAGCAAGTGAAGGGCCTGCAGCGCGATCTTCGCCTTCCGCCGGCCGACGGGGCTGCGCAGGGGGCTTGGCCGGAGAGGTGGCGGGTCCGGCGGCCGGCGCCGGGGCTGCGGCTGGCTGGTACACCAAGGCCACGACGCGTCCTCAACCGGCCATAACCCCGCAGCTTGCAGGGTGTCCACGCCAAGATAGCCCTTCAGAACCCGGCTCGTGTAGTAGCCCTCGACGGTCATTAGCCCGCCTCCCGCTTGCGCAGCGGGGCTAGCGTTGCCTTGACAGGGACCGGCCGGGGAATGTCGTCGAGACGTTTGGCACGGACCGCGGTCGCCCGGTTGAGGTAGGCCACCACCTGCATTTCGGCAACGTCGATGTCGATCTCACCGCGCAGCCATGCACGGCGGTAGTGCTCGACGAAAGGCGACGGGCTGGGGTCACTGGGTAGGGTAGTTGAATCCGCATGCATTGCCTCCACCTCCCGTGGATCGGCCGCTGGGGGGTGACGGCCGGGCTAGGGCATCTGCGAACGGACCCACAGGATGCCGGCCCGGATCCGCCCACGGAGATCGGGCAGTATACCAGAATCAGAAGGCTAGTCGGCCTAGTCGGGCTAGTCGGCTAGCAGTGCTAGGAGTCTGCGCCGCAGAACGGTTTTGGGTCCGATATGACACAATATGTAGCGGTCAATTGCTGGCGCTTGCTCAACATATGGTGGTCATAATTTCCTGCGGCGCAGGAGTCTGCGCCGCAGGAGTTCGCGGAACCCCGGTGGCTTGCGTCGTGACGCACGGCGTCAAGGTATCTTCCGCGGTCGACGAGCAGGTGATTTTCGACAGCCGGCGGCGCGAACCGAAAACAGGCCGTACACCCCTCCAAACGCCGCGATTCGCACCCGATTCTCGGTCAGCGGAGGCGAGAAGCCGCCCCGTTACGCCGCCATCAGCGCGTGCAGACGCTTGGCGTTAACCGCCAGGCACACCAAATCCCACTCGCCCCGCACCTGCGCCAGTCCGCGCAGGCTGAAGCGCCGGAAGCCCAGCACGGTCTCCGGCTGTGTCTCGAACGTCTCCTGCACCTGGTCGAGCAACACCGGCAGCCCTCCCTGGTCGGTGCTCGGCGTCCACCGCCGCCTGCGCGTTGTAGCACTGCTGGGAGTCCTCGCTGCCCGTCTTCATGATCCCGCTTTCCGGGTCCGTGAAGTTGCTCTGCGACTTCTCGTCAGGCTCCCCATACGCCCGCTTGTACGGCCGGCCCCCTTCGGATTCCGGGTCCGCCCCGGCTGCCGGTCGCGCGCGGCGTCCGCAGCCCGTTGCGCCGCCTCCAAACGCGCCTGCGCCGCCCGGATCGCCGCCAAACGATCCTCACGCCGCCGCAACTCCGCCGGCAACTCGTCGCCCCGTACCGCCGGACCCAACCGCACGTCCTCGGCGACGTCGGTCTCATCCGCCGACCGCAGCAGCGCGTCGACCTCGCCGGCCAGACGCCCGTTCCTCCTCCCTGCATCCGACCGTAGCTCATCGCCTTGCGCTTGCTCGCATTCGCGCGCACCTTCGTCCCGTCGATCGACAGCTTCCCGAACCGGGCCAGTCCCAATTCCCGCGCGAGACCGACCACCCCGACGAACAGCCGCTTGAAATCGGCTAGGAGTCTGCGCCGCAGAACGGTTTTGGGTCCGATCTGACACAATATGTAGCGGTCAATAACCTTCGCTTGCGCAATATATGGTGGTTATAATTTCCTGCGGCGCAGATTCCTAGTGGTCCGTCATGCCGTAAATTTCTGACAGACGAACTTGAGTCAAACGACGTATTTTCTTCTGCATAGGACTCTTTGTGGTTCGAGGTGAGTGCCCCGGCGACCCCGTTTTTAGTCGTGGCGATGCACTAGGTGCCGTCGCCGAAACTCGCAAATCGTCCGGTGCTGCGGGACGCCGGCCTCGGAAATCGTCGTCTGCGGCTCCGACTGCCGTCCTATCAACCCTGTCAGGAGCCTGCACCGTTCTACGCAGCCGCCCGGCTGTCAGCGATCCTGACGGGCCAACGTGACCGAAAGGTCGCGCGCGCGTCGCCATTGAAACGGCGTGCTCTTCACGATGCCGAGCACGACGGCGGACCAGCGATAGTCGTCGGCCGCGGCCTCGCGCAGGATGCGGCGCACGGCGGGACGGTCGGTGTGCCCGAGCCCGCGGCCGAGCGCATAGGCCAGCAGCTTCTCGGTGACGGCGCCGGCGAAATCCCCGCCCCGGCTCAACAGCACCCGCCGCAGGCCCGCCGGTCCCTCGAACGCCGCCCCGCTGGGCATCGTCGCCGACGAGTCGATGGGCCGGCCGGTCTCGCTGGTGGCGCGCCACGTGCCGACGGCATCGAAGTTCTCGAGAGCGAAGCCGAGGGGATCCATCGGCGCATGACAGCCCGCGCAGGCCGGATTGGCGCGATGCCGCTCGAGCCGATCGCGGACCGACGCCGGCTCGCCCCCCGCGCCGCGGTCCGGCAGCCCCGGCACGTTCGGCGGCGGCTCGGGCGGGGGGGCCCCCAGGATGGTCTCGAGCAGCCACTTCCCGCGCACCACCGGCGACGTCCGGTTGGGATAGGACGTCACCATCAGGAGGCCGCCGTGACCGAGGAGGCCGCCGCGCGGATGACCGGGGTCGAGCGTCACTCGCCGGAAGCGGTCTCCGTAGACCCCGCGGATGCCGTAGTGCCGCGCCAGCCGTTCGTTGACGAACGTGTAGTTCGCGCTCAGCAGCTCGAGGAGGCTCCGGTCCTCGCGGAGGGTGCTCTCGACGAACAGCTCGGTCTCGCGCCGGAACGCGTCGCGCAGGTTCTCGTCGAACTCGGGATAGTCGGCCGACTCGCGCTCCTGAGACTCGAGGTTGCGCAGGCGCAGCCACTGGCTCGCGAAGTTGTCGACGAGGGCCTTCGAGCGGGCGTCGGCGAGCAGCCGGCGCGTCTGCCGCTCCAGCTCCGCCGGGTCGCCGAGCCGCCCGTCGGCCGCCGCCTGCAGCAGCTCGTCGTCGGGGATGCTGCTCCACAGGAAGAACGACAACCGCGACGCCAGTTCGAGGCCGCCGAGCCGATACGGCGTCCCCGGCGCGGCGTCCCGTGGATCGCGCTCGATGCGGAAGAGGAACTCGGGGTCGACCAGCATCCGTTCCAGCGCGAACTGGATGCCGGCGTCGAAGTCGCCGTCGCGCCGCCCGGCGCGGAAGAAGTCGAGCAGCGCCTCGACCTCGCCGCCTTCGACGGGCCGGCGGTACGCCCGGCGGGCGAGCCGGCCGAGAATCCGCCCGGCGCAGGCCGTTTCCTCGTCGGCGGTGGCGGCGGCCTCCGGCCGGCAGATGAATATCTCGCGGCGGCTCGGCGTGTCGCCGGGGCCCGCGACGGCGTAGGGGCCGCCAATCGCGACCTGCTCCACCGCCGCGTTCTCGTCGTACCGTTCATCGACGAAGCGGCCGTAGCCCCGGTTTCGCGGCTGCAGCACCCCCTCGGTCTCCGACCGGCGTCTCACGAAGGAGACGCCCACGAGCCGCCGACCCGCCCGGGCGGGGAAACGCACCTCGAGGCCGGCGTCCCCCGTGTTCATGTAGTACTCCCACTCGGGAGCCCCGGCGATGTTCCCGGAGAAGCTCAGCGGGGCCATCTGACCCACCGAATCGGCGTCGCCGACCGTGAACCGTTTGACGAGGGCGCCGTCCACCCGCACGTCGAGCTCCTGCGGTGCCGAGAAACCGAGGATGTAGTCGGAGAAGTTCCGGTGGAGGCGGACCTTGATCGTGTACTCGCCGTCGACCGGGAAATAATGCCGAATCGCCAAGCCGCCGCGGGAGCCGAACGACAGGTCGTCGTCCTGCCGGTCGTCCTGCAACCGGCCGGGATGCACCCGGTAGGTCGCGACGGCGGGATCGACGGGGGCGATGCCGACGGCGAGGCGGCTGATCCGGCGCGCGGCCGAGAGGTATCGCGACACCAGATCCGGCGAGATCGAGAGCACGTCGCCGTTGTTGTCGAAGCCGTGCTCGTAGGTGTCGTCGGCCGGCAGCAGGGCGGCGGCGTCGACCTCGATCGCGAGCAGATCGCGGACGGCGGCGTGATACTCGGCCCGGTTGAGGCGGTGGAACGTCTCGCCGCGGCCCGGGTCGGGACGGGCCAGGGCCACCGTGTCGATCTCGGTCTCGAGCCAGGCGGCGACGGCGCGGTACGTGGCCTCGGCGGGCCGCGGGCTGCCCGCCGGCGGCATCGTCCGCGCCCGGAGCTTGACGATGACCCGCTCCCAGGTCTCGGCGTCGGCGCCGACGTGGGCCAGGTCGTGGGTGTCGAGGGCCAGCCCCGCCGTGCGCGTCCGATCGTTGTGGCAGCGCACGCAGAACCGATCGAGCGCCCCGCGAACCGAGGTTGCCGATGCCGGCGCCGCGGGCTTGGGTGTCTGGGCGGCGGCGATCGGCGGGCGGCCTGAAACGGCCGGCAGGCCGATCAGGACCACCAGAACTCGGACCAACAAACCGGCTCGGGCCATCATCAACGCCTCCACTCCGACGATCATGTTCCGAACGCCTGCGCCCGCGTCGATGTTGCCTTGCGCTGCGGCGTCCGCCGCGTCATCCGTCCTGGGGTTCACGAACGCCGCGATCAGCGTGTCGACCTTGCCTTAAATTCCGAACGCCTGCGCCCGCCCCGGGGTCGTCTTTCGCCGCGCTGCGGCGTCCGCCGCGTCAACCGTCCTGGGGTTTCACGAACGCCGCGATCAGCGTGTCGACCTTGCCTTAAATTCCGAACGCCTGCGCCCGTCCCGGGGTCGTCTTTCGCCGCGCTGCGGCGTCCGCCGCGTCATCCGTCCTGGGGTTCACGAACGCCGCGATCAGCGTGTCGACCTTGCCTTCGAGCCGGGCGGGCTGCTCACCCTGACCGCGGACATGGCCGTCAAGGCGGCCGAGCCGAGTGTCCATGCGGATGAACAGGCCGGCGATAGCGACGGCGGTGACGGTCCAAGTTTCGGGCGTCATGACCAAATGCTATCACCAACACGAGACGGAATCCCCAATCCCCAAGCCCGACCTTCCCGACGGCGCGCTCAATCGAACCCCGGGCCGTTCATCGAGCCGGCTGCGGCGCCGGCCGGCGGTCCGGACCACCCGCGACCCTGAACAGGCTGAAGCGGGCAGGGGGTTCAACCGGTGGACCGCGGCGGGAATCGCCGGCGGAGTCGGCGCATGGGTATACGGGGCGGGCATGGTCGTAGATTTCGGCGACCGACCCGGGCGGATTTTCACCTCCGGGTTGATCGGAACGTTGACGACCGCCTTGGCGGCGAACCAAACGGGAGCGAACTTCGGTCTCCCGGAACCCCGCAAAACCGCACTTTCCCCCCTCGGGGCCGCGACCCTTTTTGCAGCCCGTGGCGAAAGTCGGCATTCAGGGATCGACAGGGCGGTTCTCACGTTCTACACTGGCAAGCATGGCGATGGGCACGACGGGTCGCAGCAATCGCGAAGGTCGCGAAGATGAAGGGCGGCAGCACCCGCATGGCCCACAAGAGGGAGCATGCGGTGGATCTGGAGACGGGTGCAGTGTTGGTTGTGACGATCCAGGGGCGGACGCGGGGGATACGGCGACGATGGCCGAGACCCTGGTGACGGCGGCGGGGCAGGGGGAGGCGGTGTTGCCGGAGGCGGCGGGGGTTGCGGACAAGGGCTTCCACAGCAACGAGACGATGGTGGATCCGGCGGCGGGGTTCGGAGCTACCAGCAACGGAATACGACTCAAGCCCAACCGTCATCGAAGGAATCAAGGGAATGCTCGATCTTGAAATACCGGATGCGCGGGTTCGCTTTGAAGAGACACGCTAACAGCCCGTGGCAAAACTCCGAGGCGCGCCGGTGGCGCGGAAACGGCTCGGATCGGCCGGACTTCGGCGATTTCGACCGCTGTACGACACGTTCCCGGGCCGAGTACGGCTCCGGCCGGATGCAGCACAACTTCTGCCACGGACTGCTAAAGACCGACCGGCTTTGCGCTGCGCCGGGAGGAACCCGAACGGTCGAGGCCGGGGGCGGAAGCATCCACGGTACGGAAATCCGCAAGCGTATCCAGCGACAAGCGAAAACCCAAGCGCATCCGCATTGACAACAGCGAAGGGGTAAATGATGTGGATCAGGATGGCAGCGGCCGCAGCAACGCTAGCGGCGACAGCGGCGGCGGCCGGCTGCAACGACGCACAGATAGCGTCAAGCAACCTCTCTCGGGCAGCGGACAACTTTGAGATCATGAGGAGAGTGGTGTTTCTGAACGGGATCACGGACACCTACCTCCTCTCCGTGGAGGGGCTCTGTTCGATCAACGACCAATCACGGCAACTGGAAGTTACCTGCAAGGTCGGCCCGAGCGAGTACAAGAAGCACTTTCTCGGGCTCTCGAACAACGTCAGTTACTTCGCCGAACAGCTCGACGGGGCACCGGTAAGCACCTACCACTACCGGGTGATCTTCAAGCCCCAGACGATCATTCCAGACATCGACTTCCGGGGGAGCGTGCCGGAGTTGCTGGATGACGCATCAGAACGCGAAGCCCGCTGACAACCTGCGGGGGCCGCGATGCCAACCGGCCGCGCTCCGCCGTCAACTACCAACGCGCGGAGAAGCCGGTCGCCGAAACCGTGATGGCTGGGGCGACCGCACCGGCCGGGTTGCCGTCGGAGGCTTGGCTCGCCAACAGGTCTACGGTACACTGCCGCGGTCAGCCATGCACACCGAATCTCGGGCGCTGCCGAGTCGACGTTCCACGGTCCGGGCCGGCTTCCTGATCGCCGTCCTGGCGCTGGCCGCCGGCGTCGCCGCGCCGGCGTGGGCGCAGGAGTTCCCGTCCGAAGACCTCGATCACTTCGAATCGAAGATCCGCCCGGTGCTCGCCGCGCGCTGCTATCGGTGCCACGGCGCGGACCCCGGGCGGATCCAGGGCGGACTGGCGCTGGTCGACGCGTCCGGGGTCCGGGCGGGGGGCGACAGCGGCGCCGTCGTCGTGCCCGGCTCGCCGGACGACAGCCTGCTGATCGACGTCATCCGCTACGGCGGACCGATCAAGATGCCGCCCGACGGCCGGCTCCCGGCCGCGGTCGTCGCCGACTTCGAGCGCTGGGTGGCCCGCGGCGCGGTGGACCCGCGGACCTCCGCCGCTCCGGTCGTGGCGGCCCGGGCCGACAGGGGGGCCGCCTACGACTTCGGTCCGGGCCGCGCGCACTGGGCGTTCCGGCCGATGGCCCGTCCCGAGCCCCCCGCCGTCGGCGGCGGGGGCCGGGCGCGCGGCGCGATCGACCGGTTCATCCTGGCCCGGCTCGAGGCGGAGGGGCTTTCCCCGGTCGCCCCCGCCGGCAGGCGTCAACTGCTGCGGCGGGTCACTTTCGACCTGACCGGCCTGCCGCCGACCCCGGCCGAGATCGACGCGTTCCTCGCCGACGAGGGGCCCGACGCCTACGAACGGGTGGTCGAGCGTCTGCTGGCGTCGCCGCGCTACGGCGAGCGGTGGGGCCGGCACTGGCTCGACGTCGCCCGCTATGCCGACTCGAACGGGCTCGACGAGAACATCGCGCACCCGAACGCGTTCCGCTACCGCGACTGGGTCATCGAGGCGTTCAACACCGACAAGCCCTACGACCGGTTCGTGCAGGAGCAGATTGCCGGCGACCTGATGCCGGCGGCCGGCGACGGCGGGCGGTTCGCGCGTCTCACCGCGACCGGGTTCCTGACCCTGGGCGCGAAGGTGCTGGCCGAGCAGGACGTCGACAAGATGCTCATCGACATCGTCGACGAGCAGGTGAACATCGTCGGGCGGGCGTTCCTGGCCGAACCGGTCGGCTGCGCCCGCTGTCACGACCACAAGTTCGACCCGATTCCGACCGCCGATTACTACGCGCTGGCCGGCATCATGCGGTCGACGAAGACGATGGGCGGCGGGCGCAGCCGGTGGGTGGAGCGGCCCCTCGCCGACGAAGCGACCGTCGCCCGCTACGAGGCGGCGCAGGCGCTGGTCGAGGAAGCGCAGGAGGCGGTCGACGATTTCGTCGACCAGCAGAACGAGAACCTGCGGCGGCCGCGGCGGCGGGCGCTGGCCGCCTATCTTCTCGCGGCGGAGGAAGCTTACCCCGCCTGGGGCGCCGGCGAGGCGGCCCGGCGCCGGGGGGGCGGGGCCATCGCCGCCATCGCCGCCCGCGACGGCCTCGAGGCGGCGGTGATCGAGCGCTGGGTCCGGGCCTTCTTCCGCTACCGCGAGGGGCCCCCGGTGCAGGGCGACGCGCCCAACCCGGGCGTGGTCTTCCAGATCTGGAACGCCTACGCGGCGGCGCCGGCGGCGCGCTATGGGGAGGTGACCGACGAGCTGCGGGCGCAGATCGCCTCCGAGAAGGTCTTGATCGCGCCGCTGACCCGGAGCTTGGTCCGGGGGCCGGCGCCCGGGAGCCTCGACGAGGTCGCCTGGCGCTACGCCAGCCTGTTCGCGGTGATCGAGATCGCCTGGGACCAGCACCTCCAGCGGCTGGGCCTCGAGGACCCGGACGAACTGACCCCCCGCGACTTCAGGCTGCCCCGCGAGCAGGAAGAGCTGCGCCGGCTCGTCTACGGCGGCCGGCTGTGCATCCTCTGTCTCGACCAGGCGGCGGAGGAAGCGGTCTACCCGGCCGATGCGGCCGCCGAGCTCGCCCGGCTGCGGGCCGTCGTGGAGGAACGCGGGGCGGCCTCGCCGCCCGAGCCCCCCTATGCGATGTCGGTCGAGGAAGGCGAGATCGTCGATCTCCCCGTCCACATCCGCGGCAGTCATCTGAACCTCGCCGACCGCCCGCAGCCGCGGGGGTTCCTCCGCGTCACCGATCACATCGTGCCGCCGCCGCCGATCCCCGCCGACGCCAGCGGGCGGCTCGAGCTGGCCCGCTGGCTCACGCACCCCGAGCACCCGCTCACGGCGCGGGTCATGGCCAACCGCATCTGGCACTGGCACTTCGGCCGCGGCCTCGTCGACACGCCGAGCAACTTCGGGGCCACCGGCTCGGCCCCCACCCATCCCGAGCTGCTCGACTGGCTGGCCCGGCGGTTCGTCGACGGCGGCTGGTCGGTGAAGGCGCTGCACCGGGAGATTCTCCTGTCCAGCACCTACCGGCTCGGCGCCGGCTACGACGAGGCGAACGCGGCGGTCGACCCGGGCAACCGGCTGCACTGGCGGATGAACCGGCGGCGGCTCGAGGTCGAGCCCATCCGCGACGCGCTGCTGCAACTGGCCGGCACCCTCGACCTGACGATGGGGGGGCGCGTCGCGGAGTACAGCCCGCGCGGCTACGTCTTCAGCGAGGGCGGCACGTTCGGGCGGTTCGACTTCTACGCGGCGCCGCGCCGTTCGGTCTACATGCCGGTGGTGCGCAACGCCATCTACGACATCTTCGCCGGCTTCGACTTCGGCAACGCGAGCGACTCGGTCGGCGCGCGTCCGGCGACGGTGGTGCCGTCCCAGGCCCTGCTCATGATGAACAGCGCGTTCGTCGAGGAGCGGGCCGGCGAGTTCGCCGAGCGGCTGCTGGCGATGCCCGCGGCGGGCGGGGCGGCGCGGGTCGACCGGGCGTTCGTCGAGGCCTACGGGCGGCCGGCCAGCGACGCCGAGATCGAGGAGAGCCTGGCCTTCCTCGCCGACATGCGCCGGATCGCGCCGGGCGGCGGGGAGGAGCGCTTCGCGTGGACGCGCCTGTGCCACGTCATCCTGGGCGCCAGCGAGTTCATCTACGTCGACTGAGGCGGTTCGGGCAGAGCGTGGGGCCGGCAATCCGTGGTGGAGCCCGCGTCGCACCGCGAGCGGCGAGGCGCCCGTCCGACGAGGGGTGAACGGGGAGCCTGTCGGGCACCGGCAACCGGTCCGCCGGAACGACGCCGTCGGGCGGGATGCGGCGCCGCTTGAATGCGGCGGAGCGTCTACGCCGTTCTGCGGTGCGGACCGGAGGGGGGCTTGCTTGGGCGGCGAGCGGAGCCGCGGGCTATTTTCTCCGGGCCGGCCCCGCACAGGAGGGAGGATCGATGCGCCATCCACACTACCAGGCGCCGGCGGTCACCCGCCGGGACATGCTCCGCACCTGCGGCTGCGGCTTCGGGGGGCTGGCCCTGTCGTCGCTGCTCCAACGGGATCTGCCGGCCGCGCAGGACAACCCGCTGGCCCCGAGGGCGCCCCATTTCGCGCCCCGCGCCAAGCGCATCATCTTCCTGCACATGCACGGCGGCCCGTCGCAGCACGACCTGTTCGAGCACAAGCCGCTGCTCGTCCGCGACGACAACAAGCCGCTGCCGTTCGCCAAGCCCGACGTGCAGTTCAACGAGACCGGCAACCTCTTCAAGAGCCCCTGGGAGTTCCGGCGGCACGGGCAGTCGGGCGCGTGGGTGAGCGAGCTGCTGCCCCACCTCGCCGGGGTCGTCGACGACCTCTGCTTCGTGCGCTCGATGTACGGCACCAACGCCGCCCACGGCGGCGCCATCCTCGCGATGAACACGGGCAGCGACCGCTTCGTGCGGCCTTCGATGGGGTCGTGGATCTCGTACGGGCTCGGGACCGAGAACGAGAATCTTCCCGCCTTCGTCACCATCTGTCCGTCGTATCAGCACGGCGGCGTGCAGAACTACTCGGCGGCGTTCCTTCCGGCCGCCTACAACGGCACCGCGATCGGCAACACGCGGATGAACACCGCCGAGGCCACCATCGACTTCCTCGAGAACCAGGCGGTCAGCCCCGCCGTGCAGCGGGCCGAGGTCGACCTGCTGCAGCGGTGGCAGCGCCGCCAGCTCGAATCGACGGGGCCCGACCTCGCCCTCGAGGGCCGCATCGAGTCGTACGAGCTTGCGTTCCGGATGCAGACCGAGGCGCCCGAGCTGATGAGCGTCGAGGGCGAGTCGGCGGCCACCCGGAGGCTGTACGGCCTGGACGACCCGGTGACGGGCGACTTCGGCCTGCGCTGCCTCCTCGCCCGCCGGTTCTCCGAGTCGGGGGTGCGGTTCGTGCAGGCCACCCACGGGCCCGACACGAAGTGGGACCACCACTCCGGGCTGATCACGGGGCTGCCCCGAAGCTGCGCCGAGATCGACCGGCCGGTGGCCGGGCTGATTACCGACCTCAAGTCACGGGGCCTGCTCGACGAGACCCTGGTGCTGTGGGGCGGCGAGTTCGGACGCACGCCGGGGGCCGAGGCGGGCGCCCGCAACGGCCGCGACCACAACCCCCACGGCTACACCATGCTCATGGCCGGCGGCGGCGTGAAGGGGGGCCACAGCCACGGCCGCACCGACGACTACGGCTACTACGCCATCGAGGACAAGGTCCACATCCACGATCTGCACGCGACCATCCTGCACCTGCTCGGCCTCGACCACGAACGCCTGACCTACCGGAGCCAGGGACGCGATTTCCGGCTCACCGACGTGGCCGGCATCGTCGTCGACGATCTGCTGGCCTGAGACGCGGACGCAAGGAGGGTGATCGACATGAGGTTGCCGACGGCCTCCAGGCGCAGCCCGGGTAATGACCCTGCCCCGCGCCGGGCGCGGGAGACTCCGGAACGGGCTGCGTCCCGGGGGCAGGCCGGCGAACTCATATCGATCACTTTCCCCAAGCCGTCCGCGGCCGAAGTTCCGCTGCATCCGGCCGGGGCCGTATTCTGTCCGGAACGTGTCGAACAGCGGTCGAAATCGCCGAAATCCGGCCGATCCGGACCGTTTCCGCGCCACCGCCGGCCAGTTCCGGCGCGCCGCGGAGTCTTGCCGCGGGCGGCAAAGGCCGCGAGGCCCGCTGAAAGGTAGCGACATGCGACGTCTGGCACTACTGCCGCTCACCGCCCTCGCGCTCGGGCTCGTCGTCTGGACCGCCGGCGTCGACGCGCGGCAGGAGCCGAACCCGCCGATCGAGGCGCACCGCATCACCGACCAGCTGCACATGCTCGGGTCGGGGTCGACGACCGGAGGCAACACCGCCCTCCTCATCGCCGAGCACGGCGTGGTGCTGGTGGACACCAAGAACGAAGGCTACGGCGCGGACATCCTCGACCACGTGCGGCGGCTCACCGACAAGCCGGTGACCACCATCATCAACACGCACGTCCACTTCGACCACAGCGGCTCGAACACCGAGTTCCCGGACACCGTCCACTTCGTGGCGCACGAGAACATCAGACGCCACTGGGCCCGCACCGACTGCCAGCCGATACCGACGAACTGCGACGACTTCCAGGGCGCGAACGCGAAGTACCTGCCGTCGACCACCTTCTCCGACCGGCTGACGCTCTTCGCCGGGGGGCCCGACCAGATCGACCTCTACCATTTCGGCCGCGGCCATACCGACGGCGACACCTTCGTCGTGTTCAAGGCGGCGCGGACCATGCACACCGGCGACATGTTCCTGGGCAAGCTGCTCCCGTTCATCGACGCGGAGAACGGCAACGGCGGCAGCGCCATCGAGTTCGGGCGGACCCTGACCCGCGCCATCAGCACCGTGCCGGACGTCGACACCATCATCACCGGCCACGGGGACACGCCGCTCGCCTGGAGCGATCTGGTGGACTACCGGGCGTTCTACATGGACCTGTACGATCAGACGCGGCGGGGCATCGACGCGGGGCTCAGCGCCGACGAGACGATCGCCGCGTACACCAAGCCGGCGCGGTTCAGCGACTACTCGGCGGCCCGGCAGGGCACCTTCAGCGTGGCGGCCATCGTGAACCACATCTACGAGGGACGCTGAGTCGATCACCCGCGGGGCCCGGTCGGCGGCCGGCGTTACGCGTCGACGAGCACGACTTCCAGGCCGGCGCCGCGACGCGACTCGTCGTCATCGACAATCGAGGCTGAACCTGCCTGCGGATGCGCCGACTGCCGATGCCAAGGGGCGGGGACCACGTGGTATCTTGGGATCGGCATGAGCGGGACCGCCACCATCGTCGTGTCCATCGTCGGCGCCGCCGTCGGCATCATCGGCGTGCTCGGACTGATGCTGCGGATCCTGGCGACGAACGTCACCCGGGAGTTACAAGCCGGCGCGCAGCGGATCAGCGAGCTGAAGACGGATCTGAGCCGCCGAATCGACGACACCAACCAGCGGATCGACGAACTGAAGACGGATCTGGGCCGCCGAATCGACGACACCAACCAGCGGATCGAGAACTTGGCCACCGAAATGCACCAGCGGTTCGACCGAGTTCACCAAGAACTCGGGGAAAACCGCGAGCGCATGGCGAAGCTCGAGGGCTCGCTCGAAGGATTCCTGGCCGGCCGCCGCGATCGCGATGCGGCCTGACCGCCGGCTTCACCGAGTCGCAGCGGGTGGAGCCGGAGCGGTTGACCAAGCCGTCTGTGCGCCGAGCGGGGCGTGAAGGGTCCGCGGTTTAGTAGGCGGCAACCCCGGCGACGGTTGGCGGGCCGGAGGCGGCCTCTGATGTTCGATACGCATTCGATTGCCCGTAGCCTGAGCGAGGCGAATTTGGCCGATGCGCAGGTGGACGCGATCACCGAGGCGGTCCGTCGGGCGGCCGACCATGGCGATCACGTTACGTCCGAGCAGTTCAAGGCCGGGCTCGCGGAGATGCGGACGGAGATCGCAGGCCTGCGCGCCGATCTGACCTGGAGGATGCCCGCCGTCGCCGGCTTGGCCATCGCGGCGCTGAGGTTGTTCTGAGGAGCACGCCGGGCTCCGGCTGGGCGTGCTGTGGGGCCGGCTTGGCCATCGCGGCGCCAAGGTTGTTCTGAGGCATGGCGCCCGAGCCTTCCGCCGGTTCGCCTTGAACGCAGCGGTACGGCGACCCGCGTCACGGCTGTCTGGCCGACGGTGGCCGGGCGGGAGCGGGCGGGTAGTCTGGGCGCCGGCGCTTTGTTCGGTTGGGTGACACCACCGGCGTGGCGGGGTCGCAACTCGACTTCCGCAACCCGCGGCCGCTTCGCAGGAGATGACATGTCGACAGCCTTCAACCGACGCGACTTCCTCACGGCCGGCGCGACCGCGGCCGCGTTCGTGGCGGGCCGTCCCGCGTTCGCGCAGACCACCGATCCGACCGACCTGAGCATCGCCGAGGCGCAGCGCCTCGTTCGCCGCCGCGATCTCTCGCCGCTGGATCTCGTGGAGTCGTACCTGGCGCGCATCCGGCGTCTGGACCCTCGGCTCAACGCCTTCGTGACCGTGACCGAGGAGCGCGCCGTCGAGCGCGCGCGGGCGCTCGAAGCGGAGCTGGCGGCCGGCCGGTGGCGCGGTCCGCTGCACGGCATTCCGATTGCGCTGAAGGACAACATCGATACGGCGGGCGTGCTGACGACGGCGGCGAGCGCGGTGTTCGCGGACCGCATCCCGGATGAGGACGCCGAGGTCGTGACGCGGCTCGAGGCGGCGGGCGCGATCTTCCTGGGCAAGCTCAACATGCACGAGTTCGCCTACGGCGCGACGTCGGCGTTCACCCGGACCGGTCCCGTGCGCAATCCGTGGGATGCGGACCGCATCCCGGGCGGGTCGTCCGGCGGCTCCGGCGCAGCGGTCGCCGCGCGGTTGTGCGCCGGCGCTCTGGGCACCGATACCGGGGGATCGGTCCGCATCCCCGCCGCGCATTGCGGCATCGTCGGTCTCAAGGCGACCTATGGGCTGGCGAGCATCCGCGGCATCGTCCCGCTCGGCGTCTCCCTCGACCACGTCGGCCCGATGTGCCGGACGGTCGCCGACGCCGCGCTGATGCTGCAGGCGATGGCCGGCTACGACCCGCGGGGCATCGCCAGCATCGATGCGGAGATCCCGGACTACGCGGGCGCGCTCCGGCGCCCGACGTCGGCGCTGCGTCTGGGCGTGCCGCGCACGTTCTACGAAGACGTGGACCCGCAGGTCCTGGCCGCCGTCGAGCGGGCGCTCGGCGTCCTCGGCGATCTCGCGGCGGGCGCGCGGGACGTGGAGCTGCCGGCGCTGCCGGGGACCCGCACCGTCGGGGTCGAGGCATACGCGTATCACGCCGATCTCCTCGACGAGCGGCGCGGCCTGTACGACGCGAGCACGCTGGAGCGCATCGAGGGCGGCGCCGAGACGTCCGCGGCCGACTATGCCGAGGCGCGGTATCAGCTCACGCTCGTGCGGAAGGCGATTGCCGCGGTGTTCGACGACGTCGACGTGCTGGTCACGCCGACGCTGGCGCAGCTTCCCGTCAGCATCGAGGAGGCACGGGCGTCGCCGCTCGAGGTGACCGGGATCCTGATCCGCAACACCGCGCCCTTCAACGCGTACGGCATTCCCGCGATCACCGTCCCGTGCGGCTTCAGCCGCGGGGGCCTGCCCATCGGGCTGCAGCTGTGCGGCCGCGCCCTCGGCGAGGTCGACGTGCTCGCGCTCGCGCACGCGTACGAGCAGGCGACGGCGTGGCACGAGCGGACGCCGCCGCTGTGACCCGGCGTCGCGGGACGGCTTTGAGATCACGGCGAAGCGGACCACGAATCCCGCATCCCCAACCGCAGCACATTGCGGGCATTCCCCGTTCCGCTGCCGGTTTCAGAAAAGCAAGCAAAGAACTCGACGCGATCTCCGAGCAGACGAACGCGCTGGACCGAGCGGAGAGGGAAATCGACCTCATGCGCAAGCGCCCCGAGGCGCGCGGCCATCTCGACCGCGCGGTGGACGATCGCCTCGGGAGCCGCCAGTGCCGGATCCGCCTGATCGCCGACGTCGTGACCGGCAAGCTCGACGTGCGCGCGGCGGCGGCCGGGTTCCCGGAGGCCGATGGGCTTGCCGACGGCGACACGCCGGACGGAAACCGCGCCGCCGGCGGCCTCGACGCACGCGCCGAAGAGCAGGCCGCGGACGGCGTCGGCATGCGCATCGGAGAGGCGGAAGCGCCGGGGGCGGCCGATACGGCCATGGCGGCGCGGCGGGGGGCGGAAGAAGCCGCCGCGGGAGACCGCCGATGATCGCGCTGGTCGAAGCGTTGAACTTCCGCTGCCTGCGCTATGTGCAGCGGCCCCTGGGGCCGTTTCATGTGCTGGTGGGTCCGAACGCATCGGGCAAAACGACGTTTCTGGACGTAATCGGATTTCTTCGGGATGTCGTATCGAACGGGTTGGAGGATGCGGTGGCGGACCGCACGCCGAATCCGCTGGACCTCCTCTCTCAACGTCAGGGCGAACGTGTGGAGCTGGCGGTCGAGGTGGACGTCCCGGAACGGCTGCGGCAGCAGACGCTGAAACCGGAACTGGACACGGTGCGGTATCAGGTGGCGATCGGCTTCGACGAAACGCAGCGCCAGTTCGAGTTCAAGGCCGAGACGCTTATGTTAAGAAAGCAGGGTGCCCTCTCGAGCGCGCCGCAGCGGCCGTTGTTCCCGATGCCGCTACGCTCCCCGCCATCACTGTTGATTAGCATCCGGCACCGTGACAACAAGGTGTTGCTCAACAAGGTGCCGGGTGGGAATGACAATTTCTACAACGAGGCCAGCCCCGCGGACAGGAGTTGGGCACCGTCGTTCAAGCTGGGGCCGAAGAAGTCGGCGCTCGGCAACCTCCCGGCGGACGAGAGCGCGTTCCCGGTGGCGACGTGGTTTCGTGACTACTTGGGATCTGGCGTGCAGCGGTTCATGCTCAACAGCCGCGAGATCCGACGGCCGAGTCCGCCGGCGCGGGTGTCGGGGTTTCTGCCGGACGGATCGAATCTCTCGTGGGTCGTGGCGCGGCTGCGGCGGAACGCGCGGGAACGGCACGACGCGTGGATCCGGCATCTGCGCACGGCGCTGCGCGATCTGGTGGACATCGAGACCATCGAGCGTCCGGAGGACCGGCACTGCTACATGACCTTTAAATACGAGAACGGGTTGACGGTCCCTTCGTGGCTGGTTTCTGACGGCACGCTGCGGCTGACGGCGCTTACCTTGCCGGCGTACCTGACGGATCTTCATGGCGTCTATCTGATCGAGGAGCCCGAGAACGGCATCCATCCGGGGGCCGTGGCGACCGTGTACGATTCGCTCTCCTCCGTTTACGGCGCGCAGGTGCTGCTGGCGTCCCACTCGCCGGTGGTCTTGAATGCCGCCGCGGCCGACCAGGTGTTGTGCTTCGCGCGAAGCGATGAAGGCGCCACGGACATCGTTCTCGGGTCCGAGCATCCTCACCTGAAGGAGTGGCAGGGAGCCGCTGACCTGGGTACGTTGCTGGCGTCGGGAGTACTCGGGTGACGCGGAAGGACCTCGTCGTTCTCGCGGCCGACAAGGACATGGAACAGACGCTGCGGGGACTGTTGGCGAGACCGCGGGCCCTCGACGTGCGGCCGGTTGCGTTCGATGTCTTCGTTCATCCGGAGCATGACGCTGCCTGTGCGCGCCGAGGCGTGTCGTTTCTGTCGAGCTTCGCGCGAAGGTACGACCACGGTCTCCTGCTGTTCGACCACGAAGGCAGCGGGCGGGAAGGCGTCAGCCGTCTGGAGATACAGAACGCGCTCAACGGGGAGTTCGCCGGTTCGGGCTGGGAACAGCGCGCGCGGGCAATCGTGGTGTCACCGGAGCTCGAAGCCTGGGTCTGGAGCCCGTCTCCCCATGTGGACGACGTGGCGGGATGGAAGAACCGGCAACCGGCGCTTCGCGACTGGCTGATCAAGATGGGGTTGTGGAGTGAGGGAGACGTGAAGCCCCGCCAGCCGAAGGAGGCGTTTCGGGCAGCGCTGCGGGCGGCGAGTGTGGCCCGCAGCGCGTCCCTGTACCGGTCGCTCGCCGAGAGGGTGTCGTTGCGCTCCTGCGCGGACGCGTCCTTTCAGGAACTGCGGAGCACGCTGCGCGAGTGGTTTCCGCGGGACACGCGGACCACCGACCGCATCTGAAAATACAGTCGAAGTGGTACTACTGACTGGCGCGGGGAGGCAGAGATGGTCGAATTCAAGACGGGCGACATCCTCGCAGAAGACGCCGACGCCCTGGTCAATGAATTGGAGCTCGTGCCGGGCGCGGTGACTGACGCGAACCGGTTCTTGGAGGAGCATCCCGACGTGCGCGCCCGATTCGAACGGGTGGCGGACCTCGTGGCGGGGTTCGAGTCGTCGTTCGGTCTGGAGCTGCTGTCGACGGTGCATTGGGTGATCGCGCGCGAGTCCGGGAACTGGATGATACGGTGTCGCGGGTCCATGCCTGGAACGACCGGAAGAAGCAGTTCTCGGTCAGGCAGATAAAGCTGACCGCAGAGGTTCTGGCGGCGAAGGGCTGGATCGGCACGGGTGCTCCGCGCGCGGACTGATGGACCACTGACACCTCCTCGAACGCCTCATCTGCACGGCGCTGACGGGCCACCCCTGCGATCGTCGGGGCGGACAGGCTGCCGCGAGTTGTCCCGGTGCCGTAACGGCACGGCCGGAGAGCCCATGGCGATCTTCGTCACCGATCGAATCAGTCTTGCCGAGGACGAGATGAGCGAGCAGTTCGTGCGCGCGCCGGGTCCCGGCGGGCAGAACGTCAACAAGCTCGCAACTGCGGTCCAGCTTCGCTTCGATGCGCGCGGTTCGAAGTCGCTGCCGGACGACGTCCGCACCCGGCTCCTCGAGATCGCGGGAGCGCGGGCGACGAAGCGCGGCGAGATCATCATCAACGCCCATCGGTTCCGTACCCGCGAGCGAAACCGCGGGGATGCGATCGAGCGGCTCGTGTCGCTCGTGCGCCGGGCCGCGGTCGTTGCGAGGGCGAGAAAGGCGACGCGGCCAAGCCTGGCGTCCACGCGGCGCCAAGCAGAGGAAAAGCGCCGCCGCGCACAACTCAAGCGTGCCCGCCGGTCCGTCGATCAGGACTGAGGCTCGCGGGCGGCTGGTGTTCGAGCCGTCCGTCCGCCAGGGCGCCTTGGCGGCGCAGGTTGCGGGGGCGCGGGTGGAGCCTGCGCGTCGGCGCGTTCATTCGTCCAGCCGCAGCGCCCTGGCCAGTGCCGGGTCGCGGCGCACCCAGCCAGCGTCTTCGTCGAGGATCATCGTCTTCAGCAGGACGACGAACTCGTGAGGCGCCAAGCTGATCGTGCCGCAGCTTCCGCCGCCGGCGCCCAGGCGCTCGCGGAGGCGGCAGACGTCGCGGCTGGCGCCGTAGGCCGCTTCGAGCGCGTCGAGCCGATTCGTGAGCTCGGTGTCGAACGCCGCGTTGGCGTCCGCGCCGCGGGCGACGCGTACGTAAAGCGCCTTGAAGCAGGCCACCGCTTGCCGATAGGTCCGGGCGCGCTCGGCGCCGGCCCGGTCTCTCCAGTCGATCTGCGCGCAGGCGGCTGCGGCGGCAAGGAGTTCCTCGCCCGCGGCATGCGCGCGCGGCGGACCCAGCGCGGCCCAGCATCCGAGCAACGCCAGCACGGCCGCGGTGCTTGGCCGGGTGAGTCGAGACATGGCGTCCTCCCGGGGCATCCGCGCCCCGTTCGTTCCTGTCCGGCGACGGTGCGGCCGATGCCGCGGGTTGTCCCGCCGCAATACGGTCGGCGGCGCGGGAGCGGAGGCCAATAGACAATAGAGTAGTCCCGCCAAGTCAGCCAGGTCAATTCAGGTCAATTCGGCCTTGCCGGATCACGGCGATGAATGCGCGGCCGACTTGTGGGACACTCGACGCGGGAGAGGCTTGCGATGCCGCGATTGCGGCGGCAACCACCTCTACCATCGCCCGATCGGGTTTCGCGATGCGAGCGAACGGCGACCAGCCGATGAGCAGGTCCTCCAGCCGTTCCGCCGTCCGATCTCCGTCGGGCGGACGCAGCACTCTTCCCCGTTGGAGAGCCGCCACCCATGTCCACGGACCTCGCCAACCTGGAATACACGGCCGACGAGATGCGGCGCATGGGGTATGCCACCGTCGAGCGGCTCGTGGACCACGTCCTGAGTCTCGAGACGCAGCCGGCCCGGGGCGACGTGGACGCGGCCGAGCTCTGCCGCCGCCTCCGCGAGCCGCCGCCCGAACAGGGCGTCGCGTACGAGCCGTTGCTCGACCGGCTGCTCGCCGAGTGGGCGCCGCGGTCTTTCACATCGTCGGGGCCCGGCTATCTCGCCTACGTTCCAGGCGGCGGGCTGTATCCGGCGGGGCTGGCGGACCTGATTGCCGGCGTGGTCAATCGCTACACCGGGGTGCGGCTGGCGGCGCCGGCGCTCGTGCAGCTCGAGTCCAACGCGCTCGACTGGCTGCGCGACTGGATGGCGTTTCCGGCCCAGGCCCGCGGGCTGTTCACGACCGGCGGGTCGATGGCGAACTTCAACGCCGTGCTGTGCGCGCGCGAGCGGCATCTCGGGGCGGAGATCCGTCCGGGCGTGCTGTACGGCTCGACGCAGATGCATCACTCGATGATCAAGTCCGCCCGGCTGGCCGGCATCATGCCGGACCGCGTCAGGGCGGTCCGGGTCGACGAGCGGTTCCGGATGGACGTGGGGGCCCTGGCCGATGCGATCGCCGCCGATCGTCGGGCCGGTCTCCGACCGTTCTGCGTCGCGTCGGCGGCCGGCACCACGAACACGGGCGCGGTCGATCCGTTGAATGCCGTCGCCGACCTGTGCGCCCGCGAGGGGATCTGGCACCACGTGGACGGCGCCTACGGGGCGTTCTTCCACATGTGCCCGGGGCTTCGGCATCTCATGCCCGGGCTTTCGCGGGCCGATTCCCTCACGCTCGATCCGCACAAGGGCCTGTTCCTGCCGTACGGCACCGGGGCCCTGCTCGTGCGCGACGGCGCTGCGCTGCGCCGGGCGCACGAGGCGACCGCCGGCTACCTGCCGGGCCGGACCGATGGCGACGAGTTCTACGACCCTCATCAGTATGGACCGGATCTCTCGCGCGGGTTCCCGGGCCTTCGCGTCTGGCTCTGCGGGAAGCTGTACGGCGCAGGCCGGTTCCGGGCCGCCCTGGAAGAGAAGCGGGCCCTCGCCCTGGAGGCGGCGGCGCGCGTGGTCGCGGTCCCGGGGATCGTGATGGCGGCCCCGCCGCAGGTGTCGCTGTTCGCGTTCCACCTTCGCTGGCCCGGCTCGAGCCGGGCCGAGGAGAACCGCGCCACCGAACTGCTGGTGGAGCGTGTGAACCTCCGGAACCGCGTGATGCTGTCGGGCGCCGCCGTGGAGGGGAGGTTCCTGGCGCGGGTCTGCGTCCTGAGTTTCCGCACCCGCGCCCGTCACGTGGAGGCCTGCGTGACGGATCTGGCGGAGGAGGCGGCCGCCGTCCTGGCGACCGCCTCGGCATGACACGACGGCGCGGGGCATCGTCGGCTCGAGGCGGCGGGGGCCGTGTCCGGGTCTGGTGCGGACCGAAACGGTGCCCGGCGCCGGCGTCTCGACCTGTCCACGCCGGGTAGACACGCCTTGGCAGGCGGGCGCCCCGCCGCTCTCGGTGCGACGCGGGGTTTCGCCACAGGCTGCTATACCTCGGTCGTGGTCGATGACATCGCGGCCGAGCGGGTGGCCGGCATCCGTGACGCGGGACTCGACGACATCGGATTCGCGTTGGCCGGACCGACTGACCGAACGGGGCGAGCAGCACCACTACCGCGTCCAGGGGCCGCGCGCCGCAGCCCGGCGCCCGCATCTCACCCCCAGAATCCGACGACCCGTTCGATGACCCAGAAGCTCGCGACGGCGCCCAGGCCGTACGCGGCGGCGTGATCGAGCCGGGCCCGCCGGGCCGGCGTCTCGAGGAGCCGGTAGCAACCCCACAGCACGATGCCGCACGCGGCGGCGAACGCGATCTGTCCGAGCTCGATGCCCAGGTTGAAGAGCAACAGCGTCATCGGGACGTCGCGGCCCGCCAACCCGGTGTCGAGCAGGGCGCCGGCGAAACCGAACCCGTGCATCAGCCCGAAGGCGAACGCCATGGTCCACGGCTTGACCGAACCGGCGTCCGCGTCGTCGCGCCGCAGGATCTCGAACGCCAGATAGACGATCGACAGGGCGATGAACGCCTCGACGGGTGGGCCCGGCACCCGCACCACGTCGAGGATGGTCATCCCCAGCGTGATGGAGTGCGCGATGGTGAACGCCGTGATGGTGGCGACGATGCGGCGCGGCCCGCGTACGAGCAGGATCATGCCGGCGACGAACAGGAGGTGATCGACGCCGCGCAGGATGTGCTCGACGCCGAGCACGAGCCGATCCCAGGCCCCCGCCGAGCCTGGACTCAACGGGATCCAGGTCAGCGCGCCCGACGCCACGCGCGTCAACCGGTTGCCGTGCTCGTCCTCGACATGCACGAGGACGTCGACGAAGCCGCCCGCGAGGCCCGCGAGGCCCATCACCGGCGGGGCGTCGGTCGCGTCGCAGAAGAACCGTTGCTCGACGACGAGACTGTCCGCTTGGCGGAAGCGGCGGTCGGGGCCCCGAGGCGCGCAGGTCGCGGGCAGCCGCACCGCGATCGGCCACGCCGTCGCGCCCGTCACCGGAATCTTCAGCACGGACACGAAGTCGCCGGGTCCCAGCGCGCGCACTTCCAGGAACGCCAGGCGCGTCTCGTGACCGTGCGCCGGCGATGCGAACGCCCACAGCGCCACCGCCGCCAGCACCCGGCCCGCCGTTCTCATGGCTGCACCAGGTCGCCGATCGAGGCGAACGGCGCCACGTCGACCTCGTAGCGGGCCCGCATCTCGGCGTAGCGCTCGGCCTCGCGCGCGGCGACCTGGTCGCGGCGCCAGTCGTCGAGCACGGTCCCGCGGACCTCGTCCAGCGTCCGTCGGCGCGCCTCCCGGTAGGCGTCCACCCGCACCAGGTGCGCCCCGTACGCCGAGCGGACCGGTCCGAACCACGCGTGCCCCGGCCGGGGCCGTCCCGCGTGCTCGAGCACGGCATCGCGAAACGCGGTGCCGAAGAGCCGCTCCAGCCGGTCGGCGTCCTCGAGCGCCAGGGTCTTGGCCGCGTGGAAGCTGTCGTCGTCCGCGGTCCCGCCCGCGACCAGCGCTTCGAGCGCCCGACGGGCGTCCGCTTCCGCCGAGCCGCCCCGGCGGTCGCGGCTGAAGAACCGGTGGGTCAGGGTCAGCCCGGCCGGCTCGACGTACCGATCGGCGTGCGACTCGAAGTACCGCCGGAGGTCGTCGGCGCTCGGCTCGACCGCCGCCGCGACGTCGTTCAGCGCCCTCTCGAGCTTCTCCGCGAGCCGGCGGCGGACCAGGACGTCGTTCTCGTCGAGGTCGAGGGCGAGGGCTTCGCGATACAGGACCTCTTCGCGCACACGGTCCACGACGAGCCGGGTGAGCTCGTCACGGGTCGGCGGACGCCTCCACTGGGCCTGCCACAGGGCGGCCAGCGCCTGCAGCTCGTACTGGTCGATGATGATGCGGCGGTCCTCGGCCGGGGCCCGGCTCCCCGCCAGCGCGTACACCACAAAGAGCCCGGCCCCCGCCGCGAAGAACCGGGTCAGGGGCTCACGCCAGAACCGTCGCCAAGGGGATGCGGTCATGAAGCGTCCGGCAGCGTGGGCGCTCTTCTGCGCCGGGAGTCTGCGCCGTGGAACGCACGGACTCCACGAGGCTGGGTTGGGCGGCAATCGGAACCGCAGGCGACGATTCCGGGCCAGTGCATCGCCGCGACCAAAAAATAGGGTCGTCGGGGGCACTCACATCGAATCGCAAGAGTCCTATGCAGAAGATATGCGTCGTTCGACTCAAGCCCGTATATCCGAAAATTATGACGTGACGAACCGCTAGTTGTCCGGCATGTACCAGATCGGGGACGTGTACGCGCGTTCCTGCAACGTCGGCGCCACGTCGCCGCGCGGGGGGAGGCCGGCCGCCGCGGTGTCGTAGGTCGACCAGCGCGGGGTGGGGATCTCGATCACCCGCACGTAGTAGACCGCGTGCGCGTCCGGGTCGAAGTCGGGGTCCCGCCAGACGGCCTGCAACGATGCCGCTCCGATGTCGTTGGTGTAGGTCGCCCGCATGACGTCGACGGTGCTGCCGACCGGCGGCGCCTTCCCGGTGGGGCCGACGCGCCGGCCGTCGGACAACGCGACGTCGTAGATGCGCTCGAACGTCCCGCCCCCCGTGCTCCAGCCCTTGATGACTTGGATGCGGTCGAGGTTGGCCGCGACCGGGTCCTTCGCGGCCCGGATGACGAACGTCGGCGCATCGCCCCCGGCTCCGCGCAGCACCCCGCCCATCGGGACGCCGCCGGCATACCCCTGCGCGACCCAGTCGTCGTGGTCCGGCAGGTCCTCGGCGTAGTCCCAGCCCCCGAAGAAACGCACGGTGATGCGGGTTCCCGTCGTCGCGTAGGTTTCCCGCCGGCGAAACGCGGCGTAGATCTGGTCGCGGGTGTTTGCGTTGGCCCAGGCCGCGGTCAGCCCGGCGGCGCTGCGCGCGACGAACGGCAGCCGGCTCCAGGTGTTCGTGACCAGCCGCTCTTCGAGCGTCGCGTCGACCCCGTCGCCGGACATGCTCGTCATGTTGTTCTCTTCCACGGCCGAGGTGCCGGAATGGAAGTCGGTTCCGCCGACGAAGCCGAACTGGAACGGATTGAACCCCTGCTCGGCCTGCATCCGCACGCCGTTGGCGAGCGCCTCGCGCGCGTAGCTCCCGGGCACGAGCCCGTCGACGCGGACCACCCCGGGGTTGGCCGCCGTCCCGCCGATGGCCCGGTTCGCGGTGAGGAGCTCGGGGAACAGCTCGAAGTCGGCGAACTCGTCGTTGGGGGACATGACCGGATGCGTCTCCGAGGAGCCCTTGGCCTGGGTGATCTCCACCACCGGCTCGTTTCGCAGCCGTTGCGCCGCGTAGTCGGCGGTCATCGGCCCACCCGCGAAGTCGACCAGCGCGAACATCTTGCCGTTGCTGACGTTCATGTTGTGGGGAATCGCCAGCGCCTCGACGCCGTTGGCGCGCTGGGTGTCCAGATAGTCCCAGAGGTCTTCCGGATTCTGCGAATCGAGTCGCGAGAACGGGAAGGGCAGGTCGTCCGTGCCCGCGAAGATCACGTTGCGGTGCAGATTGCCCTCTCGGGTTCCGACCGTCCACTCGTAGCCGGCGAACGTCGTGAACCCGCCCGGCGCGTAGTGCCTGACCGCCGCCTCGACGATTTCCGCCCAGACCGCGCGCCCGAGGTTCGGGTCGGGATTGGGTCCCGCCTGCACGCGGCCGATGTTCTCCGCGTGGTCCGTCACGGCCAGGAAATCGAGCGGGGTTCGGAGTTGAATCTCGATGCCCCCCAGATGCGGGATCGCCTCGCCCTTGGCGTAGCGGTAGGCGTCGTCCGGCGTGCGCGTCGTGCCGAACGTCGCGGCGTCGTTCGAGTAGCGCGTATGCAGATGCAGGTCGCCGAAGTAGACGTTCTCCGAGACGGTCGGACTCTGAGCCGCGACCCCCGCCGCGAGCAGGGTCACCGGCCACAGCTTCGTGGCGACTCTCGTCATGCTCTCGCTCCTTGTGGACGGCGACAGCCTGGTTTCTTCGCGCACTCGAACGTCATCTCGAATGGGATGACCACGAGGCCACACGCATCAAGGCGGCCCCCGTCTGCGTAACGGCCCGCCTCCGACCCCGGCAGCTCCCGGCGTCGGGGCGGATGGCCCAACCCGGTCGTGCGGGTTGCCGCCCGGTCAGCGCCGTGGCTCCGTTCGCGCCCATCGTATTCCGCACCGAGGCGGTCCGCAAGGTCACGCCGGCCGCAGGCATGGCGCCCCGGCGTTCCCGCAGCCTCCGCCCGGGGAGACGCGGACGCCCCGCGCCGCCGCCGCCCGCGGTCACCGTTGCATGACATTGCATTACGATGAACCTGAGCGAGGGCGGAGCGAGTGCGAGACCAGTTGTGAGCGTCAGGCTGCCCCGCGGGTTGAACAACGCCGTGGGGGAACGGGCGAAGCGCGGCGGCCGTCGGACATCGTGCGGCTGGCGCTGCAGGCGTACCTGCCGGGTTCTCCGAACGACGGGGGCCGAGCGTGGGATGCCCTGGGTGGAGACTTCCTGACGACCTGCGGCGCCGGCGCGCAGGCGCGCTACGCTCCACCGGCCCGTCCCGGTCCTCCGCCCCCCATCGAAACGTTCAGGAGCCAGTGATGTCCATCGCCGCGCGACGCATGAGCCGTATCAAGGCCTCGCCCGCCGCCACGATCTCAGCGAAGGCGATGGAGATGGCGCGGGCCGGCCGCGACGTGATTGCCCTCTCCGCGGGCGAGCCGGACTTCGGCACGCCGGACCCCATCAAGATCGCGGCGATACGCGCCATCGTCGAAGGGAAGACGAAATACCCGCCGCTCACGGGCATCCCCGAGCTCCGCGAGGCGATCTGCCGCAAGCTCGATCGGGAGAACGGATTGCGCTACACCCCCGAGCAGGTGCTCGTCTCGAACGGCGGCAAGCAGGTCATCTACAACGCCCTCGCCGCCACCCTCGATCCCGAGGACGAGGTCGTCGTCCCCGCCCCGTTCTGGGTGAGCTATCCGGACATGGCGCTGCTCGCGGGGGGGACCCCGGTGGCGGTCGCGGCAGACGCCGCGAACGGGTTCCGACTGACGGCGCAGCAGCTCGAAGGCGCGATCACCGCGAGGACGAAGTGGCTGATCCTCAACAACCCCGGCAACCCGTCCGGCGCGGTCTACTCGGCGCGCGATCTGGAGGGGCTCGCCGCGGTGCTGCGCCGGCATCCCCACGTGTGGGTGCTCACCGACGACATCTACGAGCACATCATCTACGGCGGCGGGCCGTTCTCGACCATCGCGCAGGTCGCGCCCGACCTGCGCGGGCGCACCCTGACCATGAACGGGCTCTCGAAGGCGTACTGCATGACGGGATGGCGCATCGGCTACGGGGCGGGGCCGAAGGCGCTGATTGCCGCGATGTCGAAGGTCCAGTCCCAGACCACCAGCGGGGCGTCGAGCATCAGCCAGTGGGCCGGGGTCGAGGCGCTCGACGGTGATCAGACGTTCATCCGGGACAACGTGGCGGTGTTCGAGGAGCGGCGCGACCTCGGCGTCTCGATGCTCGACCAGGCCGAAGGGCTGTCCTGCAGCGCGCCGAAGGGTGCGTTCTACCTCTACGTCCACTGCGGTGGGACCGTCGGAAGGCGAACGCCGGACGGCGGCGTCATTGAGAACGACGGCGACTTCGCGAAGTATCTCCTCGACCGCGGGGGAGTCGCGGTGGTGCACGGCGAGGCGTTCGGCCTCTCGCCGTACTTCCGCGTTTCCTATGCGCTTGCCACCGACCGCCTCACGGAAGCCTGCCGGCGGATCCAGCGCGCGTGCGCGGCGCTCTCCGGTTGATCGGCCTCCGGCGCAGTCTCGGCAGGTCGTCCGACGTCATCGCGGCGATTGACGCCGCTGCACGACGGCGCCGGACTGGCTGACTGTCAACCTGGAATCGGTGACAAGTGGCTTGACGTCTGCCGGCGGCTCAACGCCGGAGGCGTCGAGTACATCGTGGTCGGCTCCGTCGCCACGGCACTCGACTTGCTCGTGCCTCGTGACCTGGACATTTCCTGCGGCGCAGACTCCTAGCGTGACGCCCGGCCGTTCGACCCCGCGGCGGGGGCGCCGCGGGCGGCCCGGCGGCCGGGCGCCCCCGCGGATCGGCCGCGGTACCCACCAGGAGACCGGGAGGCGCGGGGCCGCGGCCGCGGGGTGGCGCGCAGGGGGGCCGGTGCGTTGCCGGGTGCGAACCCCGCCACGATCTCCCTCGGGATCGCTTTCCCCACGAGCCGCTCGATGGCGGCAAGCTGCGACCGCTCCTCGGGGGCCGCCAGCGAGATCGCGCGGCCGCTCGCCCCGGCCCGGCCCGTGCGCCCGATGCGATGCACGTAGTCTTCCGGCACGGTCGGCAGGTCGAAGTTCACCACGTGGCTGATGCCGTCGACGTCGATCCCGCGCGCCGCGATGTCGGTGGCGATCAGCGTGTCGATGCTTCCGGTGCGGAAGCCGGCCAGCGCGCGCGTCCGGGCGCTCTGGCTCTTGTTCCCGTGGATGGCCGCGACCCGGCGCCCCGACTTGTCGAGATGCTTCGCCAACCGGTTGGCCCGCGCCTTCGTGCGGGTGAAGACCAGGGTCTGTCCCGTTTCCGGCTTTCGGAGCAGCGCCGTGAGGAGGTCGCTCTTGCTGGTCATCGCCACGGGGTGGACGATCTGGCTGATCGCGCCGACCGGAGTCGCCCGACGCGTGACCTCCAGCATGGCGGGGTCGTTCGTCGTGCGCCGGATCAGATCTTCGATTTCATCCGGCATCGTGGCCGAGAAGAACAGGTTCTGACGCTTCGCGGGGAGCGCGCCGAGGATCCGTCGCACGTCGGGCAGGAAGCCCATGTCGAGCATGCGGTCCGCTTCGTCGAGCACGACGATCTCGACGTGACTGAGCTCCGCCTGTCCGCGGCGCAGATGGTCGAGCAGCCGGCCCGGTGTCGCGACCAGGAGGTCCAGCCCGCCCCGCAGGCGGCGGGTCTGCGGCTCCATGCCGACGCCCCCGAAGATGACGGTGTTGCGCAGGCGCAGGTGCGCCCCGTATCGGGTGGCCATCTCTCCGATCTGCGCCGCCAGTTCGCGGGTCGGGGTGACGACGAGCGCGCGCGGGCGCCGTGACCGCGGGCCGCCGGCGAGCCGGTGCAGGATCGGGAGGAGAAAGGCGGCGGTCTTGCCGGTGCCGGTCTGGGCGCAGGCAATGAGGTCCCGCCCCTTCAGCGCCAGCGGGATGCCGCGTTCCTGTATCGGGGTCGGCGTGGTGTAGCCCGCGCCGCCGACGGCGCGAACGAGTTCCGGGCGGAGGCCCAGTTCGGCGAACGTCATCTGTATCGGTACTCCTGAGCCCGCGCTCACCCTGCGCGGAACCCCAGTGGGTTGTCGCCCGCCTGTATATGGGGGCGGATATCGAGAGAATCCGGGAGGAGGGAGACTTGGCAGCCGCCAAGCGGTACCCGCTGCTCTGAGCGGGGCTTCTGGGTGGAAGAAAACCTGCTCGCGATTCGGCGGCCATTGTAGCACGAGTGCGGACCGCGACGCGAGTGAAGGATCCGCCGCAGCCGGTGCGCGCCGTGCTCCGGGTCCGGTCGTCACAGCTCCGCCAACGCCGCCTGCGCGCGCTCGTGCGCGACGGTTGAGGTAGTGCTGGACGGCGTCGGTGCTCGGATTCCATGACGTTCCGCACCTGCGGTCCGTGCGCGACGGTGAGGTAGCGCTGGGACGGCGTCGGGGCCGATGACGCAGGGATGCGGATGGGTGCACGTCAAGAAAGTGAGACGCCGGCGCTGGAGGCATCCGACGCCGCCGGCCCCGAGGCGCTCTATCGCGCCAAGGCCCGCAGGGGCCCGTTCGGAGGGCGTGGTCGAAGTCGTTCACGACGACCGTCCTCCACCTCTATCGCGTCAAGGCCGCAGGGGCCCGTTCGGAGGGCCTCGAGGCCGCGAACGGGATCGAAATCGCCGATCTGACCGTGACAGGGCAGTCGTCTCACAAATCTGACGTGCACCCGATGCGGATCGCCGGGTTGACGGCCGGCCCGCATCGGGTGCTTGGTCTTCGACCCGTCGAAGTTGGTGTGGTTGGCGATGAGCATGTCCGCGCCCGCCCGTTCGACGATCCCCCGGAACCGCGCGGCCGACTCGACATACTTTGTTCAGCCGCTCGCGGTTCGGATCGAAGTTGAACGCGGTGCCCCCCCGGGAGTCTGCGCCGTGGAACGGCGCGGACTCCCGGCTGGAGGGTTGGTTGGGCGGCAATCGGAGCCGCAGGCGACGATTTCCGGGACTCCCAGGCGGCCGCCAATGGAGCGCGGCGGATGGGGTCGGGGTGCTATACTGCCGGGCGACTGCATTGCTCCCGATGATTCAGGGAAGTGGGTGAGAATCCCACACGGTCCCGCCACTGTATGCGGGGAGCGGGCGGCATACGGGCGTTGGTAGGCGCCGGTCACTGTGCTCGGCCGGAAGTTTGCGTCAGCGGAACTTCCCACGCGACCGCAGGTCGCGCCGGCACAGGAAGACTTTGCCGTTCGGCTTTGATCCGCGAGTCAGGAGACCGATCATCGGGAGGTCGCGCAACCCCGCGGGCCGGCCTGCCGGTCCGTGAAGTTCGGCGCGTGGACACGCCGAGGGGAGGTTCCTGCCTGTCATGGCTCGTCGCCGTTGCGTGCCGCCCGCGTTCCGCCCGTCACGTGGCTGACGAGTCGGGTAATCCCGCAAGCTCGTAGTCGAGAACTTCGTCGAGTGCGGTGGCCGCGCTCCGCGCGGGCTCCGCCTGCGCCTAGCCGGGCAGTCCGTGCGCCGCGGCCGGCGCAACGCGCCGGGTGCGGTGGAGCGCACTAGTGGTCCGTCACGTCATAAGTTGCGGACAGACGGACTTGGGTCGAACGACGTATTTCTTCTGCATAGGACTCTTGCGGTTCGAAGCGAGTACCCAGCGACCCCTGTTTTTAGTCGTGGCGATGCGCTGGGAGTCTGCGCCGCAGAACGGTTTTTGGGTCCGATCTGACACAATATTTAGCGGTCAATCGCCGGCGCTTGCGCAACATATGGTGGTCATAATTCCTGCGGCGCAGACTCCCAGGTGCGGTGGACCACGCGATGCGCTTGCGCATCATACGCGGCCGAGCCGGCAGCGCGCTGGGGCGGCGAATCGGGGAAACCGATCGGCAGTGGAGGCAAGCGGCATGAGCATCGTCACCAAGGGGGGCGACAGCGGGGAGACCGGGTTGGTCGGCGGCGTACGGGCTTCCAAGGCGTCGTTGCGTGTCGAAGCGTACGGCGAGGTCGACGAGTTGAACAGCCAGATCGGTTTCGCCCGGGCAATCTGCCCGCACGCCGCGGCGGGGGGGCTGCTGAAGGACATCCAGCGCGAGTTGTTCGCGGTCGGCGGCGAGCTGGCGACGCCGTCGCCCCGGCCCGGTACCGCCCCTGCGGTCACCGCTCCGATGGTCGAGCGGCTCACGGCCGAGGTTCGGCGTATCGAGGCGATCGAGGGCGTGCTGGGCGACTGGGCGATTCCCGGAGAGCACGCCGCGTCAGCCGCCATGGACGTCGCGCGGGCGGTGTGCCGCCGGGCGGAACGGCGGGTGGTGCAGCTCGCCGAGTCGGGCGCGGAGGTCGGCGCGGACCTGCTGGCGTATCTCAACCGCCTTTCCGATCTGCTGTGGATTCTCGGCCGTCAGATCGAGGCCGAGGCGGGCGTCGACGCGGCCCTGCGGATCCCGGAGACGGGCGGCTCGAAATGGTCCCGCGCGTGGTGAGCCCATGAATCTGTCGCTGCGCCGCCTGCCGCGGGGACGACTGCGGGCCCTGCTCGAGGTCGCGCTGTGCCTGGCCCTGGCGCTGGCCGCCTGGCGCTGGAGCGCCGACGCGCGCGCCGGCTGGACGTCCGCCGGACCGACCGCGGCACCGCCGACGGCCGGGTTCCCGCGCACGGTGCGCGACTACGCCGGCGACGCGGTGCGGTTGCCGCGGCCGCCGTCGCGGATTGCGTCGCAGGCGCTGGTGACCGACCACTTTCTGTTCGCCGTGGTGCCCCCGTCACGCATTGCCGCGGTCAGCGCGGTCGCCCACGACCGGCGCTACAGCTACGTCGCGGAAATGGTGGACGACATGGACGTCGCGGTGGCCGGCGAGCCCGAGGCCCTCCTGCGGCGTCGTCCCGACCTGCTGCTGGCGTCGAATACCGCCCGCGCCGACTTCGTGGCGCTGGCGCGGGGCGCCGGCATCCCCACGTTCCGCCTGCTGACCGAGTTCGATGACTTCTCGGAGATCATCGGCGGTCTGGAGACCGTCGGCAGGCTCACCGGCGAGGAACCGGCGGCCGAGCGGGTGACGAGGCGGTTCCGCGAGCGGATTGCGGCGGCGGTGGCGCGCCGGCCGGCCGCGGCGCCGCCGCCGCGCGTGCTCGTGTACGTCGGTTTCTCGGGCACCCTCGGCGCCGGCTCGCTCTTCGATCACATTCTGACCGAGCTGGGCGCCGTGAACATCGCGGCCGAGGAGGGCATCGGCCCGCACGGCGCGATCGGCGGCGAGCAGATTGCGGCCTGGGATCCCGACTGGATCATCGCCGATGCCCCCGCCGGTGAAGAGGCGGCGGTGCGCCGGCGCCTCCTCGACCAGCCGGCGGTGGCGGTGACGGCCGCCGGCCGGACCGGGCAGGTCCTCGTCATCGACCACCGGCGCTTCATTACGATGTCGCAGTACGCCGCCGGGCTGACCGAAACGGTGGCCGCCGCGCTGTATCCGGACGCGCCGTGACCGACACCGGTTCCCGCCATCGACCACCGGCGCTTCATCACGACGTCGCAGTACGCCGCCGGGCTGACCGAAGCGGTGGCCGCCGCGCTGTATCCGGGCGCGCCGTGACCGGCGCCGGACGCCGGCCGGGCGTTCTCGGCGCCGCGTGGGTCGGCCTGCCGCTGCTGGCCATCCTGCTCGCGGCGGCGGTGGTGGCGGCGATCTCGATCGGCAGCACCGGCATCGCTTGGGGCACGGTGGTCCGCGTGCTCGGGGCGCGGGCGCTGCCCCACGGCTGGATCGACCTGCGGGACGTCTCCGAGGCCGAGCAGGTCATCATCTGGCTTATTCGCCTGCCGCGCGTGGTCGTCGCGGCGTTGGTCGGGGCCGCCCTCGCGGTGGCCGGGACGCAGATGCAGGGGCTCTTCCGCAATCCCCTGGCCGAGCCCAGCGTCATCGGCATCAGCCAGGGCGCGGCCCTCGGCGCCGTCGCCGCGTTCGTCAGCGGGCTGGCCGCCGCGGCGGTCTTCTGGCTCCCGCTGTTCGCTTTCGCCGGCGCGCTGGCCGCGCTCGTCACCGTCTACACCATCGCCACCAGCGCCGGGCGCACCCCCGTCGCGACGCTGCTGCTGGCGGGCATCGCGCTCGGGTCGCTGGCGACCGCCATCGCCACCCTGCTGATTTCCATGAGCGTCGTCAACTGGCAGGTCGCCAACGAGGTCGTCTTCTGGCTGATGGGCGGGCTCGACAACCGGACCTGGGCCCACGTCTGGATTTGCCTGCCGCCGGTCGCGGTGGGCGCGGTTGCGGCGCGCTGGCATACCCGGGATCTGGATCTGCTGCTCCTCGGCGAAGAGACCGCGGCCAGCCTCGGCGTCGACGTGGAACGGGTGCGGCGGACGATACTGGCGACTGCGGCCCTGCTGACCGGCGCGGCGGTGGCGGTGAGCGGCGTCATCGGCTTCGTCGGGCTGATTGTGCCGCACATGCTGCGGCTGGCGCTCGGGCCGTCGAACCGCATCCTGCTTCCGGCGGCCATGCTCGGCGGCGCGTTCTTTCTGGTCGTCTGCGACCTGCTGGCCCGCACCATCCACCCGCCCACGGAGATCCGGCTCGGCATCATCACGGCCGCCTGCGGCGCGCCGTTCTTCCTCTATCTGCTGCGCCGGCAACGGGGAGGGTTCGGCGCACTATGAGCTTGCGCCTCGAGCAGGCCAGCCTCCGGATCGGCGCCCGGCATCTCGTGCGCGACGTCACGATCGAGGTCCTCCCGGCCCGGATCACCGCGCTCATCGGTCCGAACGGGGCGGGGAAGTCGACGGCGCTGCGCCTCCTGGCGGGCCTCTGGAGCCCGACCGGCGGCCGCGCCAGCCTCGACGGGACCGGCTTGTCGCGGCTTCCGCGCCGGCTGCTCGCGCGGCGGATCAGCTTCGTGCCGCAGGAGACGCGCATCGATGTTCCGTTCACGGTGCAGGAGCTCGTGATGATGGGGCGCCATCCCCACCTCGGCCGGTTCGACGCTCCGGGCCCGGCGGACGCCGCGGCCGTCGCCGCGGCGATGTCGCGCGCGGACGTCGCGCATCTGACCGACCGCCCGGTCACCGAGCTGTCGGGCGGCGAGCGGCGGCGGGCGGTGATCGCGCGCAGTCTCGCCACCGGCTCGCACGTGATTCTGCTCGACGAGCCGACCGCCAACCTCGACGTCGACCACGTGATCGAGACCCTGACGCTGCTGCGGGAACTGGCCGCGGGCGGCGCGACGATAGCCCTCGCGCTGCACGACCTCAACATCGTCGCCCGCTGGGCGGACGCGGTCGGGGTGCTGGACGGCGGGCGCCTGCAGGCGGTCGGCCCCCCCGGGGCGGTGCTCGACGACGACCTCGTGGCGTCGGTGTTCGGCGTGCAGGTGGAGCGGCTCACCGCCCGCGACGGCCGCTCCACGCTCGTGTTCCACCGCCGGCGGGCGGGTTGAACGAACGCCGGCCGCCGAGCGTCACGGAGCGGATCCCCTGGGCGGGCGTCCGCCGCCGTGAGGCCGCCGTCGAGCGGGCGATAAGCAGCGAACGGTGCCGGAGCCTGTCAGGGACCGGCCGGGGACGACCCGGCCGACCACCTGACCGTGCTCAGCGACGCGCGCGACGGGCCGGCTCGACGTCTTCACGCGGTTGATCACCGACGACGGCCGCGGGTTCGAGCGGGCGCCGGGTCCTTCGCGACGACGACCCGGCCCGGCGGCGGGGGTCCTGCCGGCGGAGATACAGACGGATCGGCGGCCGGACGGCGTGAACGATCCAGCTCGGCGGCGGCGGTCCCGCCGGGACCGTGCGGCCGGGCGCCGTTCCGGTCGAAGTCTCGGTGAACGACCCGGCCCGGCGGCGGGGTCCTGCCGGCCCTACCGCGGCACTCGGAAGCTCAGCCCCGTACCGGCGAACAGATCGTCGGTCGGACCCAGCAGCCCCCGGCCGACGAAGACGTCCAACTGGACGACGTCGGTCAGCAGCAGCGTCAGTCCGCCGTCCACGGAGGCGCTGCCCGCGATAGCGCCGGTGACCCGGCGGTCGCCGAAGACCTCGATGAACGTCCCCAGGCGATCCGTCAGGCTGACACCCAGCGCCAGCGAGTACACGATGAACGCGTCGCGATCCGGCTGATCGGCCGAGGACTCCCACGCCGCCCCCGCGTTGTAGCCCAGCGCGAGTCTCGGCGGGAGCTCGTGGGCGAACGCGACCAGGAACGACGGGTCGGCGCCGCCGCTCGAAAACCCGTGGGCGCCGGTCGGGAGCGACAGGCCGCCCAGGAGCGCAAGCTCGGGCCGCCGGCCGTCCGCGCGCGGGATGAGATTGAACTTGGTGCCCACCTCGCTGTCGCCGGCGCCGCGGCCTCCTGCTCCGCCCAGGATGCCGGCGTGGCCGACGCGGAGCTCCATCCGGCCGCCGAGACCGATGCGGAACAGCGTGCCGGGCGCCGCGTGGCCGTCCACGCCGCCGTCACGGGCGAACAGGTAGCCCGTCTCCACCTGCAACCGGCCCCGCGGCACCACCGTGGCCGACTCGGTTTGATCGGGGCGGTCGGTCACCAGCGCCGGCGCCTGCGCGCCCGCCCCGCCCGTCCCCACCAGCACCGCCGCGCCGACGAGCAGGGCTCCCGCGGACCGTGCCGCTCCCACTACCGGTCCCGGCCGCTCGTCTCCGCCGCGCGTGAGCCGGCGAGGATGTTCGTCATCCCGTAGTTGCCCTCGTGGCAGGCGTACTCGAACATCGGTCCCGCGCCGCGGGTCCACGGCGACGAGCCGGTCCACGGGCGGGTCCAGACGTTGGGATCGTTCACCGTGAACTCGTAGTCGAGCGTCCCCGGCCCCACCCGGGTGAACCGCTCCACGACCCGCAGGTCCGGGCTGAGATCCCAGTTGGTGCCGCCCTGCGGCCCCGGGCCGGACGCGAACAGGTAGGCCCGATCGCCGAAGTTGGCCGTCTCGACCACGAGCGTGCCGCCCTCCCAGCGCCCGAGCGAATGGCCGCCGAACTGGCCGATGCGCTCGTCGATGCGGGGACGGCCGTCGAGGTGGATGAAGCGCACGTCGTGGATGTGCTCCTGCACGATCGCGACGACGTTCGGCGTCTGCACGATGTGGTAGTTGTTGTTGTAGGCGGTGGGCAGCGACGGGACGCCGCGATACCAGATGCACCGGTCGCCGTAGTCGAACTGCGCATAGGAGTCGGCCGGCGCCAGCCCCTCCCGCACATCTTTCAACCGCTGCCGTTCCGCCGACGTGACGTACGCTCCCCTCCGCCTCGGGCGTCAGCGCGGGGAGACGCCCGTTCGGCGGGTCGATGACGAGCGACGTGCGCCGTGTCGGGACGACGGTCGTCCCGCGGTCCAGCCAGAAGCTGTTGTAGGCGCCGACGTTGCCGCCCACCGGCAGCGGCTCGGTGCGGACGGCGCTGGGGGCGTTCGCGCGGGCGTTGGCCTCGACGACGCGCTGCTCGATGGCCGCCGCTTCCTCCTCGGTGAGGAACGCCTTGCCGGCCTGCGCCTCGGGACGCTCGAGCGGCGTCACCGTGGAGCTGTTCCAGACGCCCCCGATGTCCGGGTCGCCCCAGGGCGTCCGCGGCGATTCCGGCGCATCGGACGACCCAGGCTGGGCCCACCCCGACGCCGGCGCCAGCGTGAGGGTCATGGCCAGCGCCAAGGCGCCGGTCCCGACGTGTCTGCGAACAGGGCGGATCATTTTCTCTGGCTCCTTCGCCCGGGAGCCCGTCGCGCTGCGGGCGGCCCGGGGAGATCACGAACGGCCGTACGGCGGCGCCGGCTCCCGACGCCGGGTCAGGGGCGCAGCTCGCGCCCCTCGCGCTCGAGGTTCCGCGCGCCCGCCAGGATGCCGTACAGCCCGATGTTGCCCTCGTGACAGGCGTACTCGAAGATCGGGCCGTCGGTACGCCGGAACGGCAGCATGACCGTATAGGGCGCGGTGTACGTCGACGGGTCGGTCAGGGTGTACTCGTAGGCGACGGTATCGGGATCGAGCCGGGTCAGTCGTTCGACCAGGTGCACGCCCGGGCCGGTCCGCCCGTTCCCCCAATCGCGGAACTGCGTCGTCTCGATGACCAGCGTCTCTCCCTCCCAGCGTCCGCGCGAGACCCCGCCGAGCTGCTCGAACCCCGGCTTCCCGGCGTCGTCGAGCGGGATGATCCGCGCCTGGCGCGCCTGCTCGGTGAGAATCACGACGTGGTCGGCGGTCTGGAAGATCATCAAGTTGTTGTTGTACGCCCCGGGCCGGATCGGCGGGCCCGACTTGCCGAACATGATGCAGCGGTCGCCCAGGCTCCGGTTCTCGTAGGAATCGTACATGTGCTCACGCCGGTAGGCGGCCCGCTCCCGGCCGGCCTGCCGGGCCGTTTCGGTCTGCGGAGGGTACCGTCCGTCGGGCGGATCGATGATGAGTGACGTCCGCTTGTCCGAGGTCAGCTCGATGCCCCGCTCGTACCAGAACTCGTTGTAGGAGAGCACGCCCCCGTCGGCGCGCGACTGGTATCCCGCGTTGGGCGCCCCCGTCTCGGGGTCGAAGAGATCGCGGTTCTGACGCGTCCGCTCCGACGCCTCGAACGCCGCGGCCGCCTCGAGACTCAGCGTCTCCTGTCCCTCGAACCGGGCCGGCCGCTGCATCGGCGTCAACGTCCGGAAGGTGAAGACGCCGGAGATATGCGGTTGCCCGTCGGGGGTCCGCATCGGCATGCCGCCGCCGGCGGGCTGGGCCGGGACCGGCGGGGCCGCGAACGTGAGCACGATCGCCGGAACGACGAGCGCCGCGAAGCCTGTCTTGCGCATCTGCCACCTCCGGTTCGAGAGGCCTGCTCGACGAGATTCCGCTGATTATATCTGTCCGCGGTCTCATGACGGCCTGCTCGGCTCCGTCCCGAACGCGGCTCACACCTCGTCGAGCGTCGCGCGGAGGGCGGCCGCCATGGTGCCGACGAGCCGTTTCCCAGCCCGCCACTTCTTCCTGAAGGCGACGCCCCGGTGCGGTCAAATATCAGCGCTTGGCGCGGCGGCGGTTATGGCTCTTCGTCCGCGGGTCGACGGAGCGGTGGGCGACGCGGTGGCGCCGCCCGCCGCTGATGCGCGCGCCGTCCCGGCAACCCGCGGCAAGGGTCACCGAAAGACGGGCCTCCTGATACGATTGGCGGGCCGGGATTCGCCGATTGAGGGGTTGCGACACATGCAGAGACGGCTGTTCTTCGGTTTGCTGCCCGCGCTGGCGACGTCGCTCGCGGCCTGTGCGCCGGCCGCCGCCGGGGCGGAGGAGACGCGGACGGTCGCGGTGGTGACGTCGGGCGGTCTGGCCGCGGCCTATGATGCGCTCGCCCCGCGGTTTCAGGAGCAGACGGGGATCCGGCTGGTCACGGCGTACGGGGCGTCGACCGGCGGGGCTCCCGACTCGATTCCGGTCCGGCTGGAACGGGGTGAACGCTTCGACGTCCTGATCATGTCGCAGGCCGGCCTGGAGGCGCTGACCGCCGCGGGGCTGGTGCGGGCGGACACGCGGGTGGACCTGGCCACCTCGTCGATCGGGATGGCGGTGCGCGAAGGAGCGCCCCTGCCGGACATCAGCACGCCCGACGCGTTCGTGGAGACGTTGCTGGCCGCCGAGTCCATCGGGTACTCGGCGAGCGTGAGCGGGACGTACGTGTCGTCGGAGCTGTTTCCCGGGCTCGGCCTCGCCGAAGAGCTCGCGCCGAAGAGCCGGCGCATCGTCAGCGAACGCGTAGCGGCGGTGGTCGCGCGGGGCGAGGTCGGGATCGGCTTTCAGCAGGTCAGCGAGATACTCTCGATCGAGGGGGCCGCCTATGCCGGCCCCATTCCCGACGAGTATCAGCGGGTGACGACGTTCTCGGCCGCGATCGCGGCCGATGCCGAGAATGACGCCGGCGCTCAGAGGCTGTTGGACTTCCTGGCGTCCGCCGAGGCGGCCGGGACGATTCGCGGGACGGGTCTGGAGCCGACGTCGGGCGTGAACTGAGCGGCCGGAAGCGCCGGCGGAATCCGGGCCGGCGACGACTGTCCGCGGGAGGGTGATCATGGTCGACGGCGTCTTGCGGTGTTCTTCTCGGCGCTGGTCCTGCCGATGTCGGGCGTGAACTGAGCGGCCGGAAGCGCCGGCGGAATCCGGGCCGGCGACGACTGTCCGCGGGGGGTGATCATGGTTCGACGGCGTCTTGCGGTGTTCTTCTCGGCGCTGATCCTGCTGGCCGCGCCCGCGCCGGGGCAGGAGGCGGAGCGATTCGATCTGATCGTGCGCGGCGGCCGGGTCGTCGACGGGACGGGGAATCCCTGGATTCGCGCCGACGTCGGGGTGCGCGGAGACCGTATCGCGCAGGTCGGCGATCTGGCCGGGGCGGCGGCGGACCGGGTCGTCGACGCGGCGGGGCTCGTGGTGGCCCCCGGCTTCATCGATCCGCACACCCACGCGGTGCGCGGCATCTTCGACGTTCCGACCGCCGACAACTACCTGCTGCAGGGGGTCACCACCCTGACCGAGGGCAACGACGGCGGCTCGCCGTGGCCCATCGGTCCGCACCTGGACGAGATCGCCGCCGCCGGCATCAGCCCGAACTGGGCGGTCTTCGCCGGTCAGGGCACGATTCGCCGCGAGGTGTTGGGGAGCGACGACCGCGGGCCGACGCGCGGCGAGCTCGACCGGATGCGCGCGCTCGTCGGCGAGGCCATGGAAGCGGGGGCCCTCGGGCTCTCGACGGGGCTGTTCTACGTGCCGGGGAGCTTCACGCCGACCGAGGAGGTCATCGCGCTCTCCGAGGTGGCGGCTGCGTACGGCGGCATCTACATCTCGCACATGCGCGACGAAGCCCAGGGGCTGCTCGACTCGGTGCGCGAGACGATCCGGATCGGCGAAGAGGCGGGGATTCCGGTGCAGATGACCCACCACAAGGCGATCGGCCGCGACATGTGGGGGCGAAGCGTGGAGAGCCTCGCCCTGGTCGACGCGGCGCGGGCGCGCGGCGTCGACATCACGATCGACCAATACCCCTATACCGCATCCCAGACCTCGATCACCGCGGTGGTCCCGCAGTGGGCTCAGGCCGGCGGCACGAGCGCGCTTCTCGCGCGTCTCGCGGATCCCGAGATTCGCCGGCGCGTCCGCGGGGAGATCGTCTACCGCATCGAGCACGACCGCGGCGGCGGCGACCCCGCGAACATCGTCATCGGACTCTGCGATTGGGACCGGTCGCTGGAGGGCAGGAGCCTCGCGGACATTCTCGCGGACCGCGGGGACGAGGTGACGGTGGCGGCCGCCGCCGACCTCGTGATGGAGATCATCGAGCGCGGCGGCGCGCGCGCCGTCTACCACGCGATGGACGAGGCGGACATCGAGCGCATCATGCGGCATCCGGCCACCGCCGTCGGTTCGGACGGCGGGGTGTCGGTCTTCGGCGAGAGCGTACCCCACCCGCGCGAGTACGGCACGTTCGCGCGCGTCCTCGGCCGCTACGTACGGGAACGGGGGGTGCTGACCCTCGAAGAGGCGGTACGCAAGATGAGCGGCGCGACCGCGCAGCGGATCGGCCTGCGCGACCGCGGGCTGGTCCGCGAGGGGTTCTTCGCCGACGTCGCCGTCTTCGACCCGGCCCGCGTCGTGGATCGCGCCACGTTCGCAGAGCCGCACCAGTATGCCGAGGGGGTCGAGTACGTCCTGGTGAACGGGACCCTCGTCGTCGACGGCGGCGAGCACACCGGGGCGCGTCCGGGGCGCGTGCTCTACGGCCCGGGCCGGCGCTGACGCCGCCTCTGAACGGGACCTCGTCGTCGACGGCGGCGAGCACACCGGGGCGCGTCCGGGGCGCGTGCTCTACGGCCCGGGCCGGCGCCGACGTTGCGTCCCATCGCCGCCGGTGCCGGGCGGGCGGTCCGCGCCGGTGGCGGGTCATGCCGTCGATCTTGCCTTCGGGCGGCCCGGCCATCAAGATGTCACGATGACACGCGACACGCCACGTCCCGCGGATACGCGCGGTGTCCTCGGTCTCTCGGGAGCGCGCCGACGAGATCGACCCGTGCACCCCACCGCGGCTCCGGCTCACGCCTGCCGGGGTCGGGGGCTCATGCCTGTCGTTGCCGCCGTGGCCGCGCTGTTCCGAGGCGGCGGGTCGGGTGGGGCACGCGCGGCGTGGCTCATGCCTGCCGTTGCCGCCGTGGCCGCGCTCTGGGCCTCCTGGCCGGCCGCACCGGCGTTCGCCCAGGAGGCGCCCGTGGCGCCGCCGGTGGTCTGGGTGCTCGCGACCGGGGGCACCATCTCGGGCGGCGGCCCGTCGTCGACCAGCCTGACGGAGTACCGCGCGGGCGCGTTCTCGGGCGAGGAGCTCGTCGCGGCGGTGCCGGACCTTGCCCGGCACGCCACCATCCGGGTCGAGCAGGTCGCCAATGTCGGCAGCCCCAACATCACCTTCGACGACTGGCTGACCCTGGCCCGCCGCATAGACGAGATCTTCCGCGGCGACCCCGAGGCGGCCGGGGTCGTCATCACCCACGGCACCAACACCCTCGAGGAGACCGCCTACTTCCTCAACCTGACGGTCCGGCACGATCGGCCGGTGGTCCTCGTCGGCGCCCAGCGGCCGGCCACCGCGATCAGCGCCGACGGCCCCCTCAACCTGCTGAACGCGGTACGGACCGCGGCGGCTCCCGAGGCGCGGGGCAAGGGGGTGCTGGTGGTGATGAACGACGAGATCAACGCGGCCCGCGACGTCACCAAGACCAGCACCTACCGGGTCGAGACGTTCCGCTCGCGCGACCTCGGGTTCCTCGGCTACGTCGACGGCGACCGCGTCAGCTTCTACCGCGCGCCGACGAAGCGGCACACCGCCGGTTCGGAGTTCGATCTGACCGGGGTCACCGAGTTCCCGGCCGTCGACGTCGTCTACTCGTACGTCGAGCCGAATCCCGTGTTGATAGAGACCCTGATAGCGGAGGGGGTCGACGGCATCGTGCTCGCGGGCACCGGCGCGGGGCTCGTCTCGCGCGTCGAACGCGCCGCCCTCGAGCGCGCGGCGGCTCTGCCGGCGACCGGCCGCCCGGTGATCGTCCGGTCGAACCGGACCGGGAGCGGCCGCGTGGTTCCGCTCCCCGCCTACGACGAGCAGGGCATGATCGCGGGCGACACCCTCAACCCCCAGAAGGCGCGCATCCTGCTGATGCTCGCCCTCGCGAAGACCCGCGACCTCGACGACATCCGCCGGATCTTCCGGGAGTACTGATACGGTGGAGCCCCCGGCGGAACCCCGCGCCGCCCGGAGACCGGCGATGCATCCCGCCTGGCTGCGTTGGTCGTCGGTTGCCTATCAGTCCGTGGCAGAAGTTGCGCTGCATCCAGTCGGGGCCGTATTCGGCCCAAAACGTGTCGTGCAACGGTCAAGAATCGCCGAAATCTGACCGATCCGGAGCCGTTTCCGCGCCACCGCCGGCCAGTTTCGGCGCGCCGCGAGTTTTGCCACGGGCTGCTATGCCTGGTAGGCGCCCTCCTCACGTCCGGTCAGGCACGGGTGTTTGCCCGTTAAGAAGGCTTGAGACGGTGTAACATTTCAAGTGTCGCATCGGCGGCGGCCGATGCTCTTGCGAATACTTGCTCCTTGGCTTCGTCAACCGGTGACGGGCGGGGAAGTTCCTCCGATCCGGCGGGGTATCACCTGATGCAGGCTGCCCGATCGCATGCGCCGCCCAGCGCGCCTGGTTTGCCCTTGGTCGGGGATGCATTCGCCATGGCAGGCGACGTCGGGGCGTTCTTTACCCGGCAGTACCAGCGGCTCGGTCCGGTCTTCCGCGTCCGCGCGCTCCACCGCAGGTTCACGGTGCTTGCGGGACCCGAGGCCAACCTGTTCGTCACGCGTCAGGGCGGCAAGCACCTCCGCTCGCGCGAGTTCTGGATGGATTTCGACAAGGAGCTGGGTGCGGCGCGCTCGACGGTGAGCATGGACGGGGCCGAGCACGCCCGGATGCGCAAGGCGCAGCAGCCAGGCTACTCGCGCTCGTTCATCCACGAGCACCTGAACGACGTCGTTGCCATCACGAGGCGTGAGGTTGCCGAGTGGCCCCTCGACGAGCCCATCCCCGGCCTGTACGCGTTGCAGCGCATCATCACGGACCAGCTCGGCACCATCGCCGCCGGCGTGTCGCCCCGCGACTACCTGGACGACATGATCGTCTTCGTGCGCACGCTCCTCGCGGCGCGGGTCACGCGCCAGCGGCCGGCCGTGCTGACGCGGACCCCGCGCTTCCGGCGCGCCCGTCGGCGGGTCGAGGAACTCTACTCGACGGTGCTGGCGGCCCACGACCCGGACCGTCGGTCCGGCGCCGAGCCTGACCTCGTCGACGACCTGATGGCGCTCCACCAGGTCGACCCGCAGTTCCTGCCTGAGACCGACCTGATGCCGGCGGTGCTGGGGCCGTTCATCGCCGGGCTCGACACGGTGGGGAGCACGTGCGCGTTCATGCTCTACGCGCTGCTGAAGCACCCCGACCTGCTCGACCGGATGACCGCCGAGGCGGATGCGGGCTTCGCGCACGGCACGCTGACCGCGGAGGCCGTGCGCCGTCTCGACGTCACGCACCGGGTCGCGCTCGAGACGCTGCGGATGTATCCGATCGCGCCGGCCATCACGCGCACCGTGTCGAACACGTTCGAGTTCGCCGGCTACACCATCCCGGCCGGAGAGAAGGTCATTGTGGCGACCACGGTGACACACCATCTGCCGCAGTGCTTTCCCGAGCCGGAGCGCTTCGATATCGAGCGCTACACCGCCGAGCGGCGGGAGCACCGTCAGCCCGGCGTGTTCGTCCCGTTCGGCGTCGGCTCGCATGTCTGCCTCGGGGCCGGATTCGCCGAGGTGGCCATCGCCGCGACGATGGCGACCATCGTCCGCGAAGTCGAGCTGGCCCTCGACCCTCCCGACTACATCCTGAAGATCAGTCCGGTCCCCACACCCAGCCCCGACAACCGCTTCCGGTTCCGCGTGGCGCGCCGGCGCCGGTGGGCTGCGGAAGCGACATGACGAGCCGCCCGGCCCTCTGCGACGACCCGGCCGCGATTGACGCGGACTGGATGCAGCGGGCGCTGGCCGCGGGCGGCGCATCCGATGCGCCGGTGATAAAGGACGTCGTCGTCGAGGACCTCGGGTCAGCCACCAACGCCTTCGGAAGGCTCCTGCGCTGTCACCTGACGACCGACGGCGGCTTCGCCGCGGCTCCCGCCACCGTCATCGTCAAGCTGCCGACCGCGGACCGGAGGGCGTTCCGGTTCGCGAAGTGGCTGTCGATGCATGAGCGCGAATACTTGTACTACCGCCGCGTTGCGCGGCATGCGCGCATCCGATCCCCGGCCCTCCTGTACGGCGATTTCGACGAAGATACGCACCGGTTCGTCCTGGTGCTTGAAGATCTGCGCGATCTGGAGGTGCCGTTCCAGGCCGCGGGCGTCGAGGCCGGGCGGGCGAGGCTCGCGGTGCGGGAGATCGCCAAACTGCACGGGCAGTTCTGGGGCGCGGTCGATCACCCGGCCCTGTCCGGTTGCCGCGACGTCCTCGGCCCGAGGTTCCGGCGCTTCATGCAGATTGCCTATCTGCTCTGCCTTCCGGTCGTTCTCGAGCGCTTCGACGGCTCCTTTTCCCGGGAGACCCGCCGGCTGGTCGAGGCTCTGGGGCCGAGGATCACCGCGCACTTCGCGGCGGTCGCGGCCGGGCCCAGGACCTTCGTCCACGGCGACTACCGGGGGGAGAACATGTTCTTCGGCCCCGAAGTCGGCGTCGGCGCTTCGGCCGGCGACGGCGCTGCCGCCGGGGCGGACTTCGCAGTGGTGGATTGGCAGGGCTGCGGGCTGGGCGCCGGCCTCTACGACGTGGCGTACTTCCTCGGGGCCAACATCCTCCCCGGCGACCGCCGCCGCATCGAGCGCGCGGCGCTCGGTGAGTACCACGACATCGTGTGCCGCCTGGGCGCCAGGGACTTCACGTTCGACGACTGCTGGCGCAGCTATCGCCAGAACATGCTGGGTGTTCTCATGCCCTGCATCCTGGCCTGCGGCGGGCTCGACCTCGGCGACCAGCGGCTCCACGATCTGGTGAAGTCGGGGCTGGAGCGCACGCTGGCCGCGATCGAGGACCTGGACGTGGCGGAGTTCCTGCCGCGCGGCCGGTTGCTGAGCGCCGGGAATGCGCTTTCGATCCTGTCGCGGGGGGTGCGCAAGGCCTACCGGCTCTCGCGCCGCCGGTAAGGGACGGCGAACGACAATCAGCGCCGCGAACCCGCAGTCGACGATCGGCGAGGCGACGACGATGGAGGACCAGCTGCTGAACGCTGTCGCTTGGCCGAGGCTCTACGCCTTCTTCGTGGGGTCGCTCGCTGGGATCATCCTGGTCCTTGCAGCCGTCGGCATCTACGGGCTGCTGAGCTACACCGTAGCCCAGCGCGAGCGCGAGATCGGCATCCGCATGGCGCTGGGTGCCGGGAGCACGCGGATCGTCACGCTGGTGTTGAGGCAGGGTGCGGCGCTCGTCGGTGTAGGCACCCTCGTAGGTGTAGCCGTTACGTTGGCGGGTAGTCGGGTGTTGGAGAGCCTGCTCTACGGAGTCTCGGCGGACGATTTGCTGACGTTCGCGCTGGCACCGCTCGCGCTGGTCGCCATCGCACTCGTCGCCTGCTGGATTCCGGCCCGGCGGGCGACGAGCGTCGATCCGATCAGGGCGCTTCGCTTCGAGTAGGGCTCCAGTCACGCGCCCGGGCCTCGGCTTCCGCGAGCTGTTCGGGCGTCATGAACTTGGCCAGAGTTTCGTGCGCTCCCCCGTCAGAGGTACTGGAGCCTGCCGCCGTTGCTAGAGACAACCACATGTACGCGGCTACGAAGTCCCGCTCCACGCCCCGGCCGGCGAAGTACATCATCCCCAGGAGATGCTGCGCAGTGTAGTTTCCCTGCTCGGCGCCCAGGCGGTACAGGCGAACCGCCTCCTCGTGGTCCTGCGCCACGCCGCGACCGTTGCCATACGCGGTCCCCAGGACCACCTGTCCCCTGGGGTCTCCCTGCTCGGCGGCGAGCCGGGACCAGCGCAGCGCCTCCTCGTAGTTCTGTTCCACGCCGCTACCGGTGTTGTACGCCGACGCCAGTACACCTTGCCCACGAGCGGAGCCCTGGTCAACGGCGAGGCGGGACCAGCGCAGCGCCTCCTGGAAGTCCTGCGCCACGCCGAGCCCGAGGTAGTACGCTTCCGCGAGACGAGCCTGTGCGTCGGCGTCTCCTTGTTCGGCGAGAGCCCGATCTGCTCCGACATCGAGATGAACCGGCTCGGCAGCCGCTCCCAGCGACTGTACCTCGGCCGCTTGCCGATCAACGGGGAGCGGCTTATCGACCTCCCCGGTGCACGCCGGGCTCGCAACAAGCACGAAACCGACGGCACTGAGGCGCAGCAGCGGCGCTCGTAGTGTTGATGTCATGATGTCAAGGTACATGGATTAGAAGACGGGCGCACACGGTCAGGAGCTACCGCCTAGCCGCCCCCGATGATGCAGATCAAGATGTCGATGCATCCCGAGGCGTCGGGATAGACCCAGCAGAAGGTAAACATGAAGCACTCATCCGCCTGCACGGGCTGCTGCACCCCGACCGGGGCGAGCATCAGGGCAGCCGTCAGGGCAGGCTGTCGCCAGTAATCGTTTCACCAATGCCTCCTCCTGCGATTATGGTCTGGACACCATGCCCAGCGGGTTGAACCTTAGCCCACATTGGCCATACGAGCCCGTGGAAGGGGGGCAATGTCCGGGCAATGTCCCCCTCTCGACGCCCTGCCCGCCGCCCTGACCCGGCGCTCGAAACCGAGCGGCGGGTCAGGGCCTTGCGAGCGCGCCTTCCGCTTCAATCGAGCCGATCGAAGCGGTCCAGGGTCATCACCTTCGTCCATGCCTCGACGAAGTCATGCGCGAACGCTTCCTGCGCGTCGTCAGCCGCATAGAACTCGGCGACCGCGCGCAGCTCGGAGTTGGAACCGAAGATCAGATCGACCGGGGTAGCCGTCCACTTGAGCTCGCCCGTGGCACGATCGCGGCCTTCGTAGAGGCCCTCGGTGGATGACCGGGTCCACTGGGTCGACATGTCGATCAGGTTGACGAAGAAGTCGTTGCTCAGCGCGCCCGGCCGGTCTGTGAACACCCCGTGCGCGGAGCCCCCGGCATTGGCGTTCAGGGCTCGAAGGCCGCCGACGAGCACCGTCATTTCAGGGATCGTCAGGTTCAGCAGGGCCGCCTTCTCCACCAGCATCTCGGCCGGAGAGCGGGCGGCGCCGCCGGCGAAGTAGTTGCGGAACCCGTCGGCGGCCGGCTCGAGCAGGGCGAAGGAGTCGACGTCGGTCTGTTCCTGCGAGGCGTCGGTGCGGCCGGGCGCGAAGGGCACGTCCACGTCCAGCCCGGCGTCCGCCGCCGCCTGCTCGACGGCGGCGGCGCCGCCGAGCACGACGAGGTCCGCCAGAGAGACCCGTTTGCCGCCGGTTTGCGCGCGGTTGAAACCACGCTGGATCTCCTCGAGGGCCTCCAACACGCGGGCCAGCTCGGCCGGATCGTTCGCCGCCCATTCATTCTGGGGCGCGAGGCGAATACGCCCACCGTTGGCGCCGCCGCGCATGTCCGTCCCGCGGAAAGTGGACGCGGCGGCCCAGGCCGCCCGGACCAACTCGGCGGTGGACAACCCGGCGTCGAGAATCCCGGTCTTCAGCGCGGCCGCATCCTGCGCATCGAGCAGGGCGTGATCGACTTCAGGAACGGGGTCCTGCCAGACGAACTCCTGGTCGGGCGCGAGATCGCCGAGGTAACGCGACGTCGGACCCATGTCGCGGTGAGTCAGCTTGAACCAGGCGCGGGCGAAGGCGTCTTCGAACGCTTCCGGGTCGTCGAGCCAGCGCGAAGTGATCTCGCGGTAGGCGGGGTCGACCTTCAGGGCGATGTCGGTGGTGAGCATCATCGGCGCGTGCCGTTGCGACGGGTCGTGGGCGTCCGGCACCAGCGTCGATGCGGCGCCGTCGGCGGGCGTCCATTGGATTGCGCCCCCCGGGCTTCGAGTCGTCACCCACTCGTAGGCATACAGATTCTCGAGGAAGTTATGGGTCCAGGCCGCGGGGTTGACCGTCCACGCGCCTTCCAGGCCGCTGGTGATCGTGTCGCCGCGATTGCCGGCGCCGTAGCTGTTCCGCCAGCCGAATCCTTGCGCTTCGATATCGCCGCCCTCCGGTTCGACGCCGACGTACCGGGACGGGTCGGCGGCGCCGTGGGCCTTGCCGAAGGTATGGCCGCCGGCAATCAGCGCCACCGTCTCTTCATCGTTCATCGCCATGCGGCCGAACGCCTCGCGTATGGCGTGAGCGGCGGCCTGCGGATCGGGGTTGCCGCCCGGGCCCTGGGGATTCACGTAGATCAGGCCCATCTGCGTGGCGCCGAAGGGATGGTGGAGCTCTCCGTCCGCGTTGCGTCGATCGGCGGCGAGCCACTCGCCCTCGGGTCCCCAGTTCACGTCGTCGGGTCGCCAGGCATCGACACGGCCGCCGGCGAAGCCCAGGGTCTCGAAGCCCATGGACTCCATGGCGACGGTGCCCGCGAGAATCAGCAGGTCGGCCCAGGAGATCTTGCGGCCGTACTTCTGCTTGATCGGCCAGAGCAATCGGTGCGCCTTGTCCAGGTTGGCGTTGTCGGGCCAACTGTTGAGCGGGGCGAGACGCTGCAGCCCGCCGTCGGCGCCGCCCCGCCCGTCGAGGGTTCGATAGGTGCCCGCGCTGTGCCACGCCATGCGGATGAAGAACGGCCCGTAGTGTCCGAAGTCGGCCGGTCACCAGTCCTGGGAGGTCGTCATCAGCGCTTCGAGATCGGCCTTGAGCACATCGAGGTCGAGGCTCTCGAACGCTTCCGGGTAGTTGAAATCGTCGCCCAGGGGATGCCGGCCGGCGCGCGTGAGACCCGCGATTCCGCCCGTCCGGAGCCCCAGGACCCGCCACGATTCCGCCTGCGCACGGCGGTGGCGGCGCGTGGGATGGTCTTGGACGGCCTCGCCCGCGGCTCGGTCATGTGGCCTCCCGCATGAGCATGCTGTCCCTTTCGTGTTGCCTGTCAACCGGGAATCAGGCCGCGGCGGTGAGGGAATCGGAGCGTCGGCCGTCGGCGGCGCGTGGACACGGGCGCGGGTGAAGCGGTACGCTGAAGCGGTGACGCGATGGCAGGAGGGTCTTGGATGTCGATGACCGACCGGAACATGAGACGGCGGGAGTTCCTGGCGAGCGGTTCGGCCGGGTTGGTGGCGGCGGCGTTCGCGCGTACCGAGGCGTTCGCGGCGCGGCAGGCCCTGAGCGAACGCGTCCAGGGGGTGCGGGCGATGACGTTCGACGTCTTCGGCACGGTGGTCGACTGGCGGACGAGCATCACCCGGGAGGGCGAGGCGGTCGGGCGCCGCAAGGGCATTGAGGCCGACTGGGCCGCGTTCGCCGACGACTGGCGGGGGGGCTACGGCCCCGCGATGGGCCGCGTGCGCCGGGGCGAGCTGGGGTGGACGAAGATCGATGACCTGCACCGGATGATCCTCGACGAGCTGGTCCCGAAGTACGGACTGGAGAGCCTGACCGAGGCGGAGCTCGACGACCTGAACCGCGCCTGGCACCGCCTGACGCCGTGGCCGGACACCGTCGAGGGGCTGACCCGGCTGCGCAAGCGCTACGTGCTGGCGTCGCTGTCGAACGGCAACGTGGCCCTGCTCGTCAACATGGCGAAGAACGCCGGCATCCCGTGGGACGCGGTGCTGTCGGCGGAGCTGGCGCGCCGCTACAAGCCCGACCCGGAAGCTTATCTGACCGCGGCCGACCTGCTGGGCCTCGAGCCCGAGCAGGTGATGATGGTCGCCGCCCACAAGGGCGACCTCCGGGCCGCGGCTCGGCTGGGGTTCCGCACCGGCTACGTACCCCGGCCGACCGAGTTCGGACCCGGCGTCGAGCGGGACCTGACGCCGGACCCCGACTTCGACGTCGTTGCCACGGACTTCAACGACATGGCGGGTCGGCTCGGTCTCTGATGGGCGGCGCGGTCGATCCGGCCGGGCCGCATCGGGCCGTGGCTGAACAGGAACCGCCTCGTGCGGACGGGGACGGCGGCGCGGTCGCGAACCGCCCGGTCGAGCCGTCGGGCATCACCGCGGGGTGGATGCCGCGGACATTGATGCTGGCGGCCGCCGTCGGCGTCGGGTGGCTGATATACCCCCCCGCGGTGCGGTCGCTCTTCGACGCGTGGCAGTCGCTCGCCGGCAATGATCTCGTGTGGCTTCTCTCCGGGGTCGCGCTGGCCGCGAGGTGGTGGTTCCGGAACGTGGTGTGGCCGGACGACCTGCCCCGCGGCACGCAGCGGCGCGACGAGGGCCGGTGACGGTTGGCCGCCCGGCCGGGGACCTTCTATCCCCGGCCGCCCGGCTCGGTCGCGTTCCCGCCCGCTTCAACACCGCGGGCCTGAGTCCGGTGCGGGCCCCGCGGGACTTCGCGAATCGTGGGGTGGCTCGTCGCCTCCGGCCGGCCGCTCACGCTATGGCCGGGGCTGCATCACGATGTGCGCGAGAGTTCGCGAATCGTGGGGCAGCTCGCCGTTTCCGGCCGGCATGCCGCCGACCGAGAGCATGTAGGCGATGACGTCGACGTACTCTTCGTCGGTGAGGGAGCGGGGATTGTCCTCGGGCATCGTCAGACGGGTGTACGCGAACAGGGCGGCGAGCGAGCTGCCCTCCCATTCGCGAACGAATCGCGCGCGCGCCAGCGGGGGGGTGGACCGCATGTCCGGATCGTCCGGCGCGCCGTTCAATCGGCGGCCGTGGCACAAGGCGCACGCGCCCGAGTACGCCCGCCGGCCCCGCGCCGCCTGCGCCTCGGTGAAGACGCCGTCCCAGACCGACGCCATCGGTCCGGCCTCCGGGAACCGGTCCAGCAACGCGGCCACCTCGCCGGTCGCCACCCCGCCGAAGTCGTTCGTCCAGGCGTTGCGGACGTAGCCGGCCAGGGAGGCGGTCTCGGCCGCGGTCAGGGCCGGGAACGGCGGCATGTCCGCCGTGCCCTGGCGGACGGCGCGGACGATCCGGGCCGCGTTCGCGAGCGCGTCGTTGCCGCTCAGCGCGGGAACCGCCGGCGGGTTCCCGGCGCCCGAAGCTCCGTGGCACCGCGCGCACTGCGCCTCGTAGAGCTGCTCTCCCTGCTCGAAGAGCGCCGCGTCGTCGACCTGCGCGGCGACGGCGCACGGGACGATGGCCCACCCGAGGCACAGACCGGCAACCACCAGTTTCTTCATCAGAGCTCCCACGAGTTGTCGGCGCCGTCGATCAGGACCAGATATCGGCATCGGAAAGCTCCCGATCGTGCGCAAGCTCCGCGCGGATCGTCGTGTCGGCCTTCACGGCGCCGTCGAAGCGGAAGGGGATGTAGCTTTTCCCTGACACGAACAGTCTGTACTCGCCGGCCGCAACCCGCAGCTCCGCCACCCCGCGGTCGTCGGTGACGGCCCGGTACGGGTGGGCGACCACTCTTGCGCCCGCGACCGGGTTCCGGCTCTCCGCGTCGGTGGCGACGACGGTCAGGAGGCACGCCGGCGCGGACACGACGCGCACGCCGATGCGGGCGCGGCCGCCGGTGTGCGCGGCCGCCGGACGGTCCGTCAGGGCCGCGGCCGTCCAGGTGTGGAGACCCTCGACGTCCGGGGCGACGAGGGCGACTTCCGCATGGCAGAGCGCGTCGGTGCCGGGCCACGGGTCGTCGCCGAGGGTGGCCGCCGCCCTCTTCCCGCCCGCGTCGTCGCGCACCTCCACCACCCAGCCGGCGGTCCGGCACCCGGCGGAGCAGGCGACCCCGAGCCGGACGGCGAAGCGCTTCCCGCACTCGATGGCCGCCGGCGTGTCCCAGACGACGACCCGCGCGTCGTGCGGCTCGTCGCCGCCGGTTTCCGCCGCGCCGGGCGCTCCCACGACGCGGTCCGCGTCGCGGGGGCGCGGCGTATCGTCCTGCTGAGCCATGGCCGGTGCGCGGCTATCCCTTGTCGGAGGGCTCTTCGGCGGCATGCGTGCCGGCGATGTAGCCGTGGACGTGGCCCTTGCCGAGGCCGTGCTTGTTGAACCCGCCCACGGCCTCGCCGCCGGCGTAGAGACCCGGAATGGCCTGCCCCTGCATGTCCACGACCTGCTGGCGGCCGTTGACCCGCAGGCCGCCGTAGGAGTCGTGCCAGACCACCATGATCGTCAGCGCGTAAAACGGCGGTCGGTCGATGCGGTTCATCGGCGCATCCGCCTCCCGCTCGAACTCGGGGTCGGCGCCGGCGTCCACGTAGCGGTTCCACGTGGCGACCGTCTCGGCCAGGTGACGCAACGGCATCCGCTGGAACTCGTGGCCGGCGGCAATCTTCTCGGCCAGCGCCTCGATGGTGTCGGCCCGGAAGAAGTAGCCGTTGTCCGACACGTAGGGGAATCGGAGCTCCCACCCCGTGCGCTCGACCGCCTCCTGGTCGAAGATGGCCCAGAGCGGTCCCGAGTAGTAGTCCGGCCCTTTCGACCCTTCGTTCATGGCCAGCGCGGCGTCGAGGCCGTGGTCGTAGCTGTACATCTGCCGGACCCACTGCTTTTGGCAGTTGCGCCAGTCGAGGGGCTTGTGGTCGAGGCCCCGGCCGGGGGCGCCGCCGTCGCCGGGGTACCGGCTTCCGCCGGGTCTGGCGGGAAGACGGACCTCGTTGAAGAACCGCTTCCCGACCTGGTTCACCGCGATGAACTCCTCGAAGCCGGCGCTGCCGACGTTGACCCCGGCCGAGGCGCGGAAGCCGAACGTCGGGTGCCCGGGCATCATGGTCGTGTACGCGTCGCGGGTGCCGAGGCGGGTCGAGATGTGGAACGTCGTGGGATACGACAGGTTCTGCTGCATCCCCGCGAGGTTCGCGCCCACCCGCAGGCCGGCGACGAGCGCGCTCGCGTCCTGACCGTGGGGGCCCTGGAGGGCAACGCCGCTCGTCGGGAAGGCGGGCTCCCGCATGGCGGGGTAGAACATGCTGCGGACCTGGGGATTGCCGGCGTGGCCGCCGCTCGCCAAGATGACGCCCCGGCGGGCGCGGATGGTCACGGTCCCGCGCCGTTCGTCGACGTTGCCGTTCTGCCAGTAGCTCCGCATGAGCTCGCCGGTCTCGGGGTGGCGCCGCGGCGAGTAGTGGGCCCTGATGCCCGCCACGCGGCCCGAGAACGGCTGTTCGCGGATGAGGTCGGCGAATCGGCGGTGCAGCATGAACTCGACGCCCTTCTCGCGCGCCGAGAACTCCAGCGACCGCGAGAGGGCCACGCCGTTGCTCACCGCGTTGGGGCCGACCTGGCGGCTCGCGTTGTTCATCTGCACCGGCGCGAACGCGCTCGTCCGCTCGGGGTCCGCGACGCCCGCGTCCTCCGCCGTGATCGTGCCCGCCTTGATGTCCGTCTTGTCGCCCAGCATCAGGAAGCAGCGCGCCCCCCGCGCGCGCGACAGGCCGCCGCCGCCGTGCGTGCCGCTCACGCGCGTGAACCGGACGTAGTTGTCGATGAGGAACTGCCGCGTCGCGGGGCAGTTCTCGGCCCACGCGCGGGCGAGCTCCCGCTCGTTGTAGCGGTAGGGGCTCTGGCCCTTGGGGTCGACGACCGACCAGTCGGTGATGTCCGTGAACAGGAGGTCGACGTTGTCGTCGAGCTCTTCCGCCGCCTCGACGGGATCGACCGTTATCAGTCCCTCCTTGTCGCTCTCGCCCTTCATGTCCCGCCGCTGGACCGGGTCGCCGCCGCCCAGGGACACGAAGGCCCCGCTGTGCAGCATCCGGCCGCCGAGGTCGTAGTTCTGATCGACCACCAGCACGCTGGCCCCGAGGTCCCGCGCGCGAATGGCCGCGGTCAGGCCGGCGCATCCGCCCCCCGCGACGACCACGTCCACCTCGTAGTCCCAGCTGAGGTCGCCGGCGTCCGATGTCTGCGCCTGCGCCGGGTCCGGCGTCAGCAGCGCGCCCGCCCCCAGGCCCGCGGCGGCTCCCGTCCTGACGAAGTCCCGCCGGCTGACGCCGGCCTCGTTCTCGATCCGCGGATCGCCGCCGATGCCTTTCTTCGCCATCTCAGCCTCCTCCGCGTCGCCCTTCGCGCGCGTTGCCTGCCGTCGCGGCCGTCCTTCCGTCGGGAATCCCGTCGGCGCGGCCTGAGAACACCAAGCCGGTAGATTGAACAGGGCGGCGGCGTCGCCCCCCAGGATGGCGGCGCGGTCGGCGTCGCTCAGTCCCGGCGCGTCGAAGCGGCCGCGTCCCGCACCCCGGCACCGGCCAAAGCCATGCCGGCCACCGCGCTCGCCGTCTGTCCGATGAAGTGCCTGCGGGTCGGCATTTCGCTCCTCCCCGGCCGCCGAGCGGCGGCGGCCTGCGGGGCCCCGAAGCGGTGCAGCTCGTTCAGCAGGCCGATTATGCCACCCTTCGAGCGTCGACGCGCGGTCCTGTTTCAGGCGGACCGTCGATGCGGCCCGTGGTTCTCGGCAGCCGGTGGAGAACATGCCGCCGTGGAGGTCGGAGTGCTATTCTCGATCTGCAGCGCAAGTGGGCGGTGTTCGCCCGTCCTTGAGCTGCAGGGACGACGGGGCGGCGGTGGGCGCATCGGACGGCGGTCCGACGTCGCGGCCGTGCGAAACCGCCGGCGGGGGGCCGGGGGGCCCCCCCGCCGCGCGCGGCGGGTCCTGGTCCACCGGCCCCCGAGCGCCGCTCACGACCGTAGAGGCGAGAATCCGAGTCATGGGCGCTCCGGGGGAGCGCCGGAGTACCGCCATGAAGCGACACGCCGGCCTGGTTCCGCTCTCCCGCGACCACCATCACGGCCTGGTGATGGCCCAGCGGCTGATTCTCGGACGGTCGACCAACCCGCGCGCCGACTGGCCGGACGACCGGGCGCAGCAGGCGGCGCGCCTGATCGACTTCTTCGAGACCGACCTGCGGGCGCACTTCGAGGCGGAGGAGGCGCACGTGTTTCCGGCCGCGGCGCGGGACCTCGGTGAGGGCGCGCGTCTCACCGGCGCCCTGATCGCCGAGCACGGGACCATGCGGGCGATGATCCGGGACCTCGCGGCCGAGCCCGCCGCCCGTCTGGACGAACGGCTCACCGCCTTCGGCGAGTTGCTCAGGGCGCATATCCACACCGAAGAGCGCGTGCTCTTCGAGCAGATGCAGACCGCGTGCGACCCCGAGGTGCTGGAGACCCTCGGGGCGCGGATTGCGGACGCCGCTGCCGTTGGGCCGGGCTGTCGGCGGTGACGGCGCCGCCGCGGGCGCCGCCGCGCCCGTCAATCCTGCCCGCCCTCCCGGTTCCGCTCTTCCAGACGCGCACCGCCCAGGATGTTCGGCATGGCGTAGTTGCCCTCGTGGCAGGCGTACTCGAACAGCGGCAGCGCGTTCCACCGCATCGGGATCTGGGCGGTCCAGGGCGCGGTCCACGTGCCGGGGTCGTCGATCGTGAACTCGTAGAGCAGCGTGTCCGCGTCGATCCGCGTGAACCGTTCGAAGAGGCGACGGTCGCTGGTCGAACCGCGGTAGCTGTGCCGGTCGCTGAAGTGCGTGGTCTCGACCACCAGCGTGTCGCCTTCCCAATGCCCGCGCGACTCGCCGGTCCATGACTCGATCTCGGGCCGCGGGCGACCGTCGAGGGGGATGATGCGCGAGTCGTGGACCATCTCGTTGAGCACCACGACGTAGTCGGGGGTCTGGAACAACTGCATGTTCTGGTTGTAGAAGCCGGGAGTCATCGGCGGCCCGGTGTTGAACCCGAGGATGCAACGGTCGAACGCGCTGCGGTCGGTATAGGAGTCGGCCGGGTGGGCCTCCCGATACGCGCGCCGCTCGTCGGCGCGCCGCCGCCCCGCCTCGGACAGGGCGGGGATGCGCCCGTCCGGCGGATCGACGACGAGCGACGTGCGCCGGTCCTCGATGACGTTCGTGCCGAAGTCCAGCCAGAAGTTGTTGTAGCCGCCGACGTTGCCCCCGGCCTCGGTCCGGCGGGGCGGCGCTTCCCAGAGACGGATGTTCCGCTCGACCCTCTCCTGCTCGATGGCGGCCGCCTCCTCCTCCGTCAGGAACGCCTGGTCGCCGCGATCCTCGGGCCGCTCGAGCGGCGTGGCGGTGCGGAAGTCCCAGACGCCCTGCAGGTCCGGGGCGCCCCACGCCGTCCGCGGCGCGTCCTGGCCGGTGGCGGGACCGGCCGCCAGCACGACGAGCCCCGCCGCCAGCGCCGCCGCCGCCGCGCTTCGACCCTTCACGACCGTCATGATTCCACCTCCTCGGTACGGGTCGCCCGCCTTGCAGGGGCGCCCCGGCGGTCCACGATAGCCCTTGGCGGGCCTTCTGTAAACTCGCCCCTGCAATCCATCCCGCGAGGGGCGTTGCGCGTCGCGGGGCGCCGCGCCGCGCGGACGCGACCAGGAGTCTTGAGCAACTCGCATCGCCGCTCTCGATGCACAGCTCGACGACCCGGAAACCGGCGTATACTGCCGCCCAGCAGGCAGCGATTTCCGGAATTGCGAAGGAGAGACCCATGACCGCCGTGGAAGGCGCGCGGGTCTATCTGCGAACGGGGTGCGCGGGATGCCACGGGAGGGAGGGCGAAGGCGGCCGAGCTCCCCGGCGGGCTCCCAGGTTGGTGAAAGTCGAACCCGGGCCGGACGTCGACCCGTGGGCCGCGGCGCGCATACTGCCGTACCGCTCACCGTACGCGACGACGGTATGGGACTATATCAACCGCGGCATGCCGCTCAATAGAGAGGGGACGCTGACCGCCGACGAGGTATACGCGCTGACCGCCTTTCTGCTCTACAAGAACGACGTCATCGCGGAGGACACGGTGCTCGACGCCCAGAGTCTGCCGCAGGTCAAGATGCCGAATCGTGACGGATTCGCGCCCCTGCCGGACTGGCAGCCGGGGATGCCGCGGCTGCCGGGTTACCCCTACTGATCGTCCGTGTCGGCACGCTCTCGACGGGCTGTCGTGGCGGGAGGGCGGAGAACGGATCTTCGTCTTCCAGCCCGCCGCGGCAGCGCTCCGAAGCGGACTCCCCTGCGGCTCATGGTCGAGGTGCCGCGCCAAGCGTTCCAGGTGCGACGCCTCGCTGGGAATCTCCGGCGGATTCGGCACCCGGTGTCGAGGTCGAGCCCGGTCATGATGTTCTGGGTGCGATGCCTCGCTGGGAATCTCCGGCGGATTCGGGGCCCAGCCGACATGCGCCATCTCGTCCGCGGCCTCGACGCATCAATCCCCACGGACGTCGGTGCCGAGCGGGTCGCGTAACATGCGGTGCGACACGAGGAGCAGCGGGTCGGTCACCCGCGAAGTTCAACCGCCTGAAGGACGCCCCCGGAAGCACCGGTGGTTCCGCGACGAGAGGAGTCCGCGCCGTAGAACGGTTTGAGTCCGATTTGGCACAATATGTAGCGGTCGATCGCCTGCGCTTGCTCAATATATGGTGGTCATAATTTCCTGCGGCGCAGACTCAGAGCACGGATTTCGACTGTCGAAGAGCATGCGATGGGCAACCGGGGGTACGCCGCAGTTCTGATTCTGCTCGTGACCGCGTCGGGCGCGACGGCGCCCGCCGCAGCCCAGACCGGGTTCGAGTCGCCGCGCCTCGGCGACGGCCGGCCGGATCTGCAGGGGGTCTGGGATTTCCGCACGCTGACGCCGCTCGAGCGGCCCGAGGACCGCGCCGGCCGAGCGCTGCTGACGCCGGAGGAAGCGGCGGCGATCGAGGCCGCCGCGGCGCAGCGCGCCATCGAGGCGGACCGGTCCGGGATCCGGACGGCGCGGTTGCCGGCCGGCGGCAACATCGTCAGCTACAACGATTTCTGGAACGACCGCGGGGCCGGGGTCGTCGACGACCGGCGCACATCCCTCATCGTCGATCCCCCGGACGGACGGATACCGTCGCCGCAGCCGGGGGCGCGGCGGCAGCTTGCGGTCGCCGCCGGCGCCCCCGCGGCGCCGCCGGACCGTCCGGTGCGGTTCCTGGTGGGCGGCATCGGGATGCGCGGCCCCGAGGATCGCGGGCTCGCCGAGCGTTGTCTGCGCGGCTTCAACGCCGGCCCCCCGATCGTGCCGGTCTCCCCCAGAGGCCGCTACAACCAGAACATGCAGCTTTTTCAGACGCCGGACCACGTGGTCGTGTTCACCGAGATGGTGCACGACGCGCGTATCGTGCCGCTCGACGGGCGGGACCCGCTGCCGGACGGCATACGGCAGTGGATGGGCAGCTCGCGTGGCCGCTGGGAGGGCGACACGCTGGTGGTCGAGACGACCAACTTCACCGACCGGACCGCGAGCTTCGTTCCGTTCACGCGCCTCGCGATCGGGACGGGCCGGACGCTGCACCTGACCGAGCGGTTCCGGCTCGTCGGGCCGGATACGCTCCTCTACGAGTTCACCATTGACGACCTGACGAGCTTTACGCGGCCGTTCTCGGCGGCGATTCCGATGAAGCGCGGGACTGCGCCGCTCTTCGAATACGCGTGCCACGAGGGCAACTACGGCATGCGGAACATGCTCTCAGGCGCCCGCATCGAGGAGGGGCGGACGTCCGAGCGCGGACATCGCGCCCGCCGCGGGCCGCTCGATGCGCGCCCGCCGTGAGGCCGAATCCGGCATCGGACCGAGGCTCTCGGCGAAGGCCGGGACCCGGCCGGCCGCCCCTTCGCCGGCGGCCCGGGGGATCTCGGTCCGTTCCGGCTCAAGATCGACCAACGTCTCCGCGCGAGCCGACGGCGGCCGCGCATCGAGACGGGAGGACGCCCCCCGGCCGCCGCATCACTCCGGCAGATCGTTGCCGCTGGAATCGCGGCTCGAAGCGGGCTGAAGCTCGTCCGGCGAGATGCGCCCGTCGCCGTCGGTGTCGAGTCTGCGCAACGACTGCGCCGCCGATTCGATCTCCGTCTCGGAGATCGTTCCGTCCTGGTCCGCGTCGAACGCCGCCATGAGGGGCATGCGTACCTGCGGGCCTCCGCCGCCGCTCCCGGTTCCCTGCGACGGGGCTGCGGGCCCTTCCGCGCTCCCGGGCTCCCGATCTCTCGGCCCACCCGTTTCCGCCGCCAACCCCAGGATTTCCGCCGCGGAGGCCGCGCCGTCCCCGTCGGCGTCGGCAGAAGACAGGAGACTCCGGAACTGCGGCGGCAGATCCGCGATATCCAGCGCTTCGTCGGCGCCCAGGGTCCTGATCTCAGTCCCCTCGGGGAGGTTCGCCGGATTGCCGAAGAAGACGCGGGGGCCGCCCCGCCGGGGCCGCAGTTCGCCGGCCGAAAGCCGTCCGTCGCCGTCGTCGTCGAGTGAGGCGAGCGATTCCGGGGCCGCGTCGATCTCGCCGGCCGAGATACCGCCGTCGTCGTCGGTGTCGAGGGCGCGGAAGGCCGGCAGCCTGCGCACCCCGCGGTCGTTGTCCCCGCGTTCCTCGGGCTGGACATCTTCCCGCGGCTGGTTCGTCGCGGCGCAACCGGCCAGCCCAAGCGTCAGCGCCAACGCCGCCGCCGTCTTGAGCGCGGGCGCTCGTGAGCGCATGGCCGACGCCCGTGGGAAGACGCGCGACGGCGGTCGGCGCGCGGGTCGTGGGTCACGTCGCGGGAACGGACGAATCAACTGGGTCATGGTCTTCTCTCTCCATGCGATTCCCGATGTCTTGCTTGCCGCCCTGGCCCGGAGAGCGTCGCCTTCGGCTCCGCTCACCGCCCAACCAACCCTCCAGGGAAGTCGGCGCCTCCGGGGGGAGGCGGCGCCGTTCTACGGCGCAGACTCCTGGCTCCGCCGTGCGTCATCCTCCGCCGCCGGATGCGACGGCGTCGCCTTGCGCACGCGCCCGCGGTTCACGTCAGACGCGTTCCCCGTTCCGTGCGTCGGGCGGGGCCGGAGGGGAGCCTCCACGACCGGAGTCACCGGCCCGCCCGCCGCTCGTCCAGCTCGGCGAGTCGTTCCTGCAGCCCGGCGACCTGTCGCGCCAGCTCGCCCGCCGCCGCGTCGTTCCCCAACGGGCCGGATATCGCGGCAAGCGCTTGTTGCAGCTCCTGCAGGACCGCCGTGGTCCGTTGCCTCATGTCGCCGGTTCCGGCCGACCGAGGCGGACGCCGACGGCCGGCGGAGGTTGCCGGCTGACCGGCGCCCGGTGCCGGCTGCGCCGGCCCCCGCGCGGCGGCGAAGAGCGTAATCGTCACCCGGGTTGCCGGTTGACCGGCGCCCGGCGCCGGTTGCGCCGACCCCCGCGCGGCGGCGGCCGGTGGAACCGTCGCCGCCGCGGCGCTCAGCGGAACCGTCGCCGCCGCCGTCCAGACCGCCGCACCCAGCGCCGCGCCCAGCCCCATCGCGAGCGCCGCCGACACTCGTTTGGACATCGTTCCATCCCTCTCGAACAACGCATCGGCCCTGGCGCGCAGCTCCGTCGGCCGCAGCATCGGCGCCGCGGGCGGCAACGCCCGCGGGTGCCCCGCCAGCGCGATCAGACAACGCACGTAGGCGCGCCGATCGCCGGTGCGGCGCACGACCGCGGCATCGACGACCTGCTCCCGGCGCAGGCGGATGCGCCGGCGGATCAGCCACGCCCAGGGGTGGAACCACAGAAGCGCCGCCACCACTTCCTCGGCCACCGCCGCGGCGAAGTCGCGCCGTTCGAGGTGCAGAAGCTCGTGGCAGACGATGCCGCGCTGGAACGTCGGTTCGAACCGGTCGAAGGCGGCCGGCAGCACCACGGTCGGGCGGAACAGCCCGAAACTGCAGGGCATCCGGACGTCCGGCGGCTGAACGAAGGCGGCCGTCCGGAACCGCGCCAGGAACTCCCGCGCCGGCGCCGGCGGCGCGATCTGGTCCGCCGAGCGGCCGAGACGGCCGAGCCGCACGAGGCCCAGCCCGAGCCGTGTCAGCCGGAAGACGGCGCCCGCGGCCAGAAGCCCCAGAACCCACGTCCACGGGTCGACGCCCCACCGTTCGGCGGGCAGGGCGACGACGCTCTCGGCGACCGAGACACCGGCGACGCCGGTGGGCTCCCGCTCCGGTCCGACCAGGGGCGCTCCGTGGGCGGGTGTCGCCGGGACCGGCTGCCAGGGCTGCATCCACGGCATCACCACCAGCAGCAGGAGCACCGCCTGCCAGTACTTCAGCAGGAAGCCGGGCTCGCGAAGCCGCAGGACACAGACCCCGAACCCGGCGGCGCCGGCCACGCCGGCGGCCTGCATCCAGTGCGCGACGACGTTCTGCGCCAGCAGCTCAGCCGTCATCGTCCTTGTCCAGCCCGTTCAGCCGGCTCGCGATGTCTCGGAGGTCGTCTGCGCTGAGTCGCTTGTCGCGGATGAGGTGCTGCACGAGCGGCTCGGCCGCGCCCCCGAACACGCGGTCGACGAAGTGGCGTACCATCGCCCGGAGCACGCCCTCGCGGGTGGACCGCGCTCGATAGACGTGCGCCCGGGCGGCGCGGCTGACGCTCAGATGCCCTTTCCGCTCGAGAATCCGCATCGTCGTCAGCACCGTGGTGTAGGCGATGGGCCGGCGCTCCCGGAACGCCTCGTAGACCTCGCGCACCGTCACCTCGCCGCGGGCCCAGACCGCCTGCATGATCTCGAGCTCCTGGTCGGCGAGGGGAGGACGTTGGCGCGGCATAACTACTATCTAATCAGTACTCGGCTGCGTATAGTTTGTCAAGCCGCGCGAGACCCGGGATCTCGCCGTCCTCGCTCCCTGACCGTCGCCGGCATGCGGCTTGATATCGACATGGCCTGGCTGGCCGTCGAGTGGCGGCGCAGCGGTGAGCCAGGAGCTCGGCGCGCAGGAGTCGCCGTCCGCGAAGTCGCCGACTTCCGGAACGCCGCCGATCGTATCGAACCTGCCGTGATCGTGAGGCTCCCCGGAGGCCGCGCCCGCCGATCTTGCCTGCGCAGATGTGATACCGTGCCTGCGCATACAGCATGCAGTACACGATTCGAGCGGTTCCCGACGAGATCGATCGCGCCATTCGGCGGCGGGCCAAGCGTGAATCGAAGAGCCTCAATGCGGTCGTCATCGACGCGCTGGCCCGCGGGCTGGCCCTGGACGCCGCGACCACCCGGCATACCGATCTGGACCACCTGGTCGGCACGTGGCAGGAAGACCCGGGTTTCGACAGCGCTGTCGCCGAGTTCGAACGCATCGACGACGAGTCGTGGAAATGAACGTCGCCCTCGACACGAACGCCTACCGCGACTTCATGCGCGGCGCTGCCGAACGGGTCGAGATCATTCGAGCGGTGCGGGCCATCGTCCTGCCGCTCATCGTGCTGGGTGAGTTGCGGGCCGGTTTCGCGGCCGGCAACCGGGAGTCGACGAACGCCGCCAACCTGCAACGGTTCCTGGCCAGTCCTCGGGTGTCCGTGCTCCCGCCCGACGAACAGACCGCGCACTACTACGCGCAACTGCACCAGCAACTTCGCAACGACGGACGCCCGATACCTACCAACGACCTCTGGATCGCGGCTCTCGCGGTCCAGCACGACTTGGTGCTCTGCACATCCGACCGCCATTTTCGGCAGATTCCGCAGCTCGTGATCTGCTGATCACCCGTCACGATCGGCTGCGTATAGTTTGTCAAGCCGCGCGGGACCCGGGGTTGATTTTGATGCCGTCGGCGGCGTTCCGGCGAGAGCGGTGCGCCGCGTTTCGGTAGAATCAGCGGCGGAAGACAGACACCCACCACGGAGGAGAGTCATGCGATTCGCCAACGTTGCCGCCGTCGCCGTCGCCGCGTTCACGGTCCTGCCCGCGGGTGCCGCAGCACCCGCCGCCGCCCAGTCGTGGACCCCGCCGTCGCCCGACGAACGCTGTCCCGGCAAGTGGGGCGCCGGCGACGAGCGGGGCGCGGGGAACCACATGGGTCCCGAGACGGTGCTCAAGGCGGCGCGTCTGATACGGACCGGCCGCGTGATCGAGCTCGGGCAGGTACTGAGAGGTTCGATGCCGCTCGGCGCCCGCCACTTCGACCTCTACATGAAGCCGACCGGCCGGAACGCGGGTTCGAACCGGCGCGGCTCGAACGAGGAGCTGGTCGTCGCCGAAATGGGTCAGGTGGGCACGCAGTTCGACGGCTTCACCCACCAGACCATCGGCGACAGCCTCTACAACTGCATCGATCAGAACGAGATCATGACGCGGACGGGGTTCACGCGGCTCGGCGTCGAGAACGTCGGCACGCTGATGACCCGGGGCGTGCTGATCGACGTGGCCGCCCTCAAGGGCGTCGACATGCTTCCCGACACGTACGAGATCACGGTCGACGACCTGCAGCAGGCGCTCGACCGGCAGGGGGTGGCGCTGGAACCGGGCGATGCGGTGCTGATCCACACCGGTTGGGGCGTGCTCTGGGACACCGACGCGGAGCGCTTCATGGCGACCAATCCGGGGATCGGCGTCGCGGCCGCGCAGTGGCTCGTGGAACAGGACCCCATGCTGCTGGGCGCGGACAACCAGCCGGTCGAGGTCTCGCCCAACCCGGATCCGGAAGTGTCGTTGCCGGTCCACCAGATCATGCTGGTGGTCAACGGCATCCATCTCGTGGAGCGGATGAAGCTGGACGAGCTGGCCGCGGCCGGCGTCCACGAGTTCGCCTTCGTCGTCCAGCCTCTCAAGATCCAGGGCGGCACGGGATCGACCGTCGCGCCGGTCGCGATCCACTGAACCGGGGGAGGGTGCGGGCGACGGCCGCAAGCCGCGGCCCGCACCCCCGCACTCTGTTGACCGCCGGCCGCCTCCGCGGTGGAACCGTCCCGACCCTGCCCCCGAGCGTGCTTCGGTCTCTCAGATTCCCCTTGGTCGAGGCCCATTCCCCGCGTGGGAAGGGAAGCGGAATCCCTACGGCGAACAGACCCCGAAGAACCAAGTCCCGAGAGGACCCCGACAAAGCGTCGCCGGGTGGAGACCTCCCGCTTCTCCAACGTGTCCGCCGGCGCGCGCCAGTCCGCGCGTGGAGGACCGCCGGGACAGCCTACCTACACGACCGTCTGTGCACGCCGGTGATGATCGGGGTGAAGGCGGACGGGGGCGGCAAAAAAGGATCTGCTTGTAAATTAACCACAATGTGGATAAATTGCAAGGGTGATTCCGCGAATCATCACATCCGACGTCGAACACGCCCTGAAGCGTCAGGCCGCCGTGGGGCTGATCGGACCGCGACAGGTCGGCAAGACGACGCTCGCACTGGAGATCGCTCGGTCGCGCGATGCGCTCTATCTCGATCTGGAGGACCGTGACGATCGGAGCCGGCTTGCCGAGCCCGCGCTGTTCCTCGACAACGTGGAGGATCGACTTGTCATCCTCGACGAGATTCACCGAATGCCGGAGCTGTTCCAGACGTTGCGCGGCGTCATCGACAGAGGCCGGCGTCGGGGGAAGGGCAAGGGCCGGTTCCTCATCCTGGGATCGGCGGCGATCGACCTGTTGCGGCAATCCGGCGAGACGCTGGCCGGCCGCATCGCGTACATCGACATGGCGCCGTTTTCCGCGCTCGAAGTGGAAGATGCCCGTGCGTCGCGAGAGCGGCTATGGTTGCGTGGCGGCTTTCCGGACAGCTACTTGGCCGAGAGCGACCAGGACAGCCTGGCGCTGCGCCGGGACTTCATCCGCACCTATCTGGAGCGTGACGTCGCGATGTTCGGGCCACGTGTTCCCGCTGCGACTTTGGACCGACTGTGGACGATGCTCGCGCACCGCCAGGGAACGACGCTGAATGCCTCGGTGCTTGCGAGGGCCCTGGAGGTGAGCGTGCAGTCGGTGACCCGCTACATCGATCTCCTCGCGGACCTGCTGCTGTTGCGCCGGCTGCCTCCCCTGCATGCCAACGTCGGCAAGCGTCTCGTGAAGTCGCCCAAGGTCTACGTGCGCGACAGCGGCCTCGCGCATGCCCTGCTCGGCATCGTGTCGCTGGAACAGCTCGCCGGGCATCCGGTGGTCGGAGAGAGCTGGGAAGGCTACGTCGTCGAGACCCTGGTTTCCGTACTGCCCCCGCGGGCGAAGCCGCATTTCTACCGGACGAGCGCCGGCGCCGAGATCGACCTCGTCATCGAACACGACGACGGCATGCGTTGGGCGGTCGAAATCAAGCGCTCGTTGTCCGCCCGGGTCGGCCGCGGCTTCCACCTTTCGTGCCTGGACCTCAAGCCCGCGCGGGCCTTCGTCGTCCACGCGGGAGAAGACCGCTACCCGCTTTCGGAAAGCGTGGAAGCCATCGGCGTCCGCGAGCTGGCCACCCAGCTCGCCGTGGGGCCTGAAGGAGGTTGACTCTCCGGTCACGCCGGCAAAGACACGGCGCTTTTTGGCAGTCCCGGTTGGTCCGAGAACATCCGGTTGGAATCCGCTGTGAATTGGCGGGTAAAATGCGGGGTCAGGCACGGTGTTGTGCCAGTTAACCTTTTATTTTCAATGATTTAATGAAAGTTAGTGGTGGAGGCGGCGGGAGTCGAACCCGCGTCCGAGAATACGTCCCCACAGGACTCTACATGCGTATCCGCGCCTGTTGTTTCGCCACCCGTGTGAGAGCGCGGCCAAAACCGCGGGCGGCTGAGCGTCGGAAAATCTCGCTACGACCCGTCGTCGCCCCGGGTCGGAGCCAGCCTGCTGAATGACGTTCCGTCGCGCCCCGCAGGCGAAGGCGAGGGGAACGTCGCCGCTTGATTAGGCGGCGAGAGCGAGCTGCGTATCGTTCGCAGTTATGGTGTTTTCCATCGGATTAACGAGTCGATGGTGCTCGGCATGCATCCCGTGTTCGCCTATCCCCGTCGAAGCCGTGTCGCCCCCCCCTTTCGACATGCGCCGGTCCGCCGGAGCCGTGCCGGTCGGGCCGTGTCCGAGACTGAGAATCCAGTATACCGCGGATGCGGCGCGGGGTCTCGGGCGGAGCATCCGGGGCAGGACCATCCCACGCTCCGCCACCGCCGTGCGCAGGCGGCATCGTGGCGGGTCCCGGGGCTCCGGACGTGCGGAATCGTGGGTCTCACGCGGGGCCGGCCGGTCGGCAAGACGGTGGCGACCCCTCGAATCGGGGGCGGGCCGTCACGCGCCGTCAGCGTAGGATGCCCCGGCGTCCGGGGTGACGGGCGCCGTCTCGATCGGCGGTCTGCGGGACCGGTCGACGATCGGAAGGACCGGCGCGTTGCGCGCGGGTCGAGGGTCGAGGCCCGGCTGGCCGGCCGACGCGCTATAATCGAGAGAAGACTATGGTGCTCGAAGACGCGGTGCAACGCTCGGGCGAGAAGCTGCTGCGGAGAATCCGGGAGCAATCGGAACCGGAGATCCGCGGGTTCATCGGCGAGTTGCTGACAGCGGCGGCGCGGGAGCGGGCGGCGGCCCTCGATGATGTTCGCCGGCACGCCGACGCGGACCGCGAGAAGGCGGTGCGCGAACAGGCGGCCAGCGTTCGGGCCGAGGCGCAGCAGGCGATGGAATCGGCGCTGGAGGCGGCGCGCGAGGAGGCCGAACGCGTGCTGGCCCGGCGCGTCGGCGAGGTGCAGGCGGAGACCGAGCGGACCCTGGCGGAGCTGGCCGCCCTGGAGGCGAGCCTGGCCGAGGCGCCCAGGCCCGAGGAGGTTCTGGGCCGCGTGGTCGACGGCGTGCGGCGGCTCGACAGCGCGTCGAGCCTGACCGACGTGCTGAACGCCTTGGCGGAGGTCGCCGGCGCCGAGGCGCAACGGGCCGGCGTGGTCATCGTGGAGGGGGAGCGCATCCGCGGCTGGCGCTTCGTGGGTTTCGAGCCGACGCTGCCTTCGGCCCGCCAGGTCGATCTGGCCCTCGTCGACGCGGGCATCGTGGGAGAGGCTGCGAAGTCGGCGGCGTCGCGATCCGTGGTGGCCGGCGCGGAGCCGGGAGCCGGCGCGGCGGTGCCGGCGTTCATGACGCTGCCGTCCGGCGCGAGCGCGGTGGCGGTGCCGGTGCTGGTCGGCGGGGACGTGAGCGCCATCGTCTACGGCGACGACGGCGGGGGAGAGCCGCCGGCGGGCTGGCGCGAGTCGATCGAGATTCTGGCCCGTCATGCGGGACACTGTCTTGAAGGCCTGACCGCCGCCCGCATGGCCCAACTCGCGCACCTGGACGCCGTCGGAGGCGTGAGGTCCGCCCTGCCGCGGCCGCCCTTCAAGGACCTTGATGATCGCCCGGGAAAGGCTGTCCTGGCCCCCGACGACTCGCCCAACTGATTCTCACGCCAACCGGCGTTCCGTTCCATCGGTCGGGATGGTTATCGATCAGGCATGCGGCCTGCGCACGGCGGCGGCGGAGCGTGGGATGGTCCTGCTCCGCGCCCCCGGGGCGGGTCGCTCCGCGCCGGTATAATGCGCCCGTGACGACGACCACCGGCTCGCGCAAGGCGGCCCGGTTCACCGAGTCGGTGATCCGCGAGATGACCCGGCTGGCCCACCGGCACGGGGCGGTGAACCTGTCTCAGGGGTTCCCCGACTTCGCCGCGCCGGCCGCATTGAAGGCGGCGGCGCAGGCTGCGATAGGCGCCGACATCAACCAGTACGCGGTGACGTGGGGCGCGAAGCCGCTGCGCGAGGCGGTGGCGCGCGACTTCACGCGCCGGCACGGCGTCGCGGTCGACCCCGAGGCCCAGGTGACGGTGTGCTGCGGGTCGACCGAGGCGATGATGTCGACGATGCTGGCGACGGTCGACCCCGGCGACGAGGTGGTCGTGTTCGAGCCGTTCTACGAGAACTACGGTCCCGACGCGATTCTGTCGGGAGCGGCGCCGCGCTACGTAACGCTGCGGGCGCCGGACTGGACGTTCGATCCGGATGCCCTGGCCGCCGCGTTCAACGCCCGGACGCGGGCCGTCATCATCAACACGCCCAACAATCCGACCGGCAAGGTCTTCGCCCGCGACGAGCTGGAGACGATTGCCGAGCTGTGCCGCCGGTGGGACGTCCTCGCTGTCACCGACGAGATCTACGAGCACATCCTCTACGACGGCGCCCGGCACGTTCCGATGGCGGCCATCGATGGGATGGCGGACCGCACCGTCACGATCAACAGCCTGTCCAAGACCTACAGCGTGACCGGGTGGCGGGTGGGGTGGGCCATCGCTTCGCCGCAGCTCACGGGGGCGATCCGGAAGGTGCACGATTTTCTGACGGTGGGCGCGGCGGCGCCGCTGCAGGAGGCGGGGGCGGCGGCCCTCGCGCTGCCCGACGCCTACTACGCGGAGCTGGCGGCGGGGTACCGGCGGCGGCGCGACGTGCTGCTCGATCTGCTCGAGCCGCGCGGATTCAGATGCTTCAAGCCGCGCGGGGCCTACTACATCATGACCGACGTCAGCGGGTTCGGATTCGCCGACGACCTCGAGTTCGCACGCTACCTGGTGGCCGACGTGGGGGTCGCGGTGGTCCCCGGCAGCAGCTTCTATCACGACCCGGTCCTGGGCCGCACGCAGGTCCGCTTCACCTTCTGCAAGCGCGACGAGACGCTGCAGGCGGCGGGACGCCGTCTCGCCGCGATACCCGTCCCCGCCGGGTCGTCGGCGCCGTAGTGGCCGGCGTGGGGGTCGCGGTGGTCCCCGGCGGCAGCTTCTATCACGACCCGGTCCTGGGCCGCACGCAGGTCCGCTTCACCTTAACTGCAAGCGCGACGAGACGCTGCAGGCGGCGGGACGCCGTCTCGCCGCGATACCCGTCCCCGCCGGGTCGTCGGCGCCGTAGTGGCCGGCGTGGGGGTCGCGGTGGTCCCCGGCGGCAGCTTCTATCACGACCCGGTCCTGGGCCGCACGCAGGTCCGCCTCACCTTACTGCAAGCGGGGACGGCACGCGAAGAGCTTGCCCCGTAGAAGTTTCGCGTCAGCGAAACGTCCAACGCGACCGCAAGATCGCGCCAGCTAGAATCGCAGCAGGGCGCCCACGTACACGCCTTCGAGCTTCAGGTCGACGTCGTGATCCGCGGTTTCCAGGTGCAGGCGCCGGGACCGGTAGCCGAGCTGCAGCCCGAACGCGTCGACGAAGTTCAGCACCGCATGCACATCGTAGGCGAGATGTTCGCCGGTATAGCCGAGGATTTTGCCGATCCCGGGCGGCGTCCGGAGGAGGCTCGCCTCGGCCCCCAGCATGATCACCGGTGACGGGTACAGCCGCACCACCCCGCCGACGCCGGGGACGGGCCGGCGCAGGCGCGCCAACTCGCAGGCGGGGGCCGCGGCGTCGCACCCGGGGCCCGGCGCGCCGTCCTGCGCGACCCGGACGTCGGTATAACCGGCCTCGGCGAAGAGACCCAGCGAGCCGCGGGCCAAGTGGAGGACGTCGTACTCGTAGGCCAGCCGCCAAGTCTTCCACGTGAGGGTCGAGGCGACGGCGCCCCCGGGTTCGACCCCGGTGTCTCCGGGGGGCGGCCGGTCGTCGAGGGCGGTGTCGGCGGCGTAGCGGATCGGCAGATAGTCGAGATGAACCCGCTGCCGGCGGCTCAGTCGCAGCCGCACCCGCCCGTCGATGAACCGCGGCGCGGAAGCGCCCGGGTCGCCGGCCGGGCTGGTGGTGGCGCCGGACCCGCCCGACCCGCGGCCCTCGACGGTCAGATCCTGCGCCGGCGACCACAGCGAGGCCAGAAACTCGATGCGGTACTGCTCGCCGACCGGGAAGTCCGCCGGGGTGGGTGATAGCTGGGCCGCCGCGGGATGGGCGCAGGTCAGCAGGCCGATCAGCAGGCATCCCCGGACGGCGGCGCAGGGAAGCGACGAGAGGGCCGCGGCGCGCGGGCGACCGGGGCAGGATCTCCGGTCGGACCGAGGCCGGCGGTCGAATGCAGCGGGGTCTTGTGTCACCCCGACCACCGAGCAACTGGCGGCGGACGGCCACGCGGGAGGCCGGCGGTCGAATGCAGCGGGGTCTTGTGTCACGGGCTATCTGCCGCAACCGGGGGCGTCGCGGGCGCCGGCGGCCCCGACGATCCAGTCCAGCTATGACTGAGTGTCCGCCCACGCCGCAACCGGGGGCGTCACGGGTGTCGGCGGCCCCGCATCGGCGCGAGATCGTTTCACGGGGTTTATCGACACTTCCCATTCCCGGCTGCAGTCCGTCTGGGCGATTCCTCGGGCGTCGCCGGCCGGTGAATCCCCAACGGCCGCCGCTACCCGCCCCGCAATCAGTTGTTTGGGCGATGCCCCGGGCGTCCCCGGCCGGCGAGCCCGCGCGGGGCGCATCCGGCGAACCGGGCGGACGCACCCACCGCCGGGCGCCAGCCTGCCACCCGCCGAGCCCGCGCGGGGCGCATCCAGCGGACCGGGCGGACGCGCCGCCCGGGCGACGGTTGCCCCCTCGCTCGGGAGGGCCGCGCGGGGTGCGTCCGGCGGACCGGGCGATGCGCTGGCGGCGGGGCCGTCGCGTGGGCTCGTCCCCCGGAAGCCGGCGTGGGGCGTCCCCGGGCGTCCCGGCCGGTGAACCCGCGCGGCGCGGCTCGGGCGGGTCCGGGGGAGCGCCGCCGCCGGGGCCGCGGCGGGGCCCGGCCGCGGAAGCTGGTATCCTGGAAGCCGCGACCCCGGCGGCGTCCCGCCGCTTGCCGCGGGTCGCCCGGTCTGCGTACGGCTCTCCGTTTCCCATGTCTCCTCTCGCACGACTCGTTCCCTTTGTCCTGCGGTATCGACGGCGGTTCCTGCTCGGTCTGCTGTGCCTGGTGCTCACCACCGCGTTCTCGCTGCTCGGGCCGTGGGTGCTCCGCTTCGCCGTGGACGACCTGACGGCGGGCGTGACCCGGGACAAGCTCGCCCGGCATGCGGCCGCGTTGCTCGGTCTCGCGGTGGCCGGCGGGGGGTTCCGGTTCCTCATGCGCCGGATTCTCGTCGGCGCGTCGCGCGCCATCGAGTACGACCTGCGCAACGCCTTCGTCGCCCACGTGCAACGGCTGCCGCTGGCGTACTTCCACGCCACCCGCACCGGCGACCTGATGTCCCGCGCCACGAACGACCTGAACGCGGTGCGGATGATGGTCGGTCCCGCCATCATGTACATGGCCAACACCGGCATGGTGTTCGTCGTCTCGGTCGCCCTGATGTTGTCCATCGACCCCGTCCTGACGCTGGCCGCGCTGGCGTGCCTGCCGCTGGTCTCGTTGGTCGTGAAGTTCTTCGGGAGCGCGGTGTACCGCCACACGGAGCAGATTCAGGCCCAGTTGTCGACGCTGAGCACGGTGGTGCAGGAGGGGCTGGCCGGCGTGCGGGTGGTGCGCGCGTACTGCCGCGAGGGTGCCGAAACGGAACGGTTCCGGCGCGAGAACCAGGAGTACTTCGTCCGCAACGCGCGGCTCATCCGGGTCCAGGCGCTGTTCTATCCGAGCCTGGGTTTCATTCTGGGGCTGGCCGGGGTGCTGGTGCTCTGGCTCGGCGCGCGGCACGTCATCGAGGGGCGGATCACGGTGGGGCAGTTCGTCGCTTTCAACGCCTATCTGCTCATGTTGAGCTGGCCGATGATTGCGTTCGGGTTCGTGACCAATCTGTTTCAGCGGGGGATGGCGGCCTGGCGTCGGATGTGCGACGTCCTCGACGCGCCCCCGGCCGAGCCCGACCCCGTGGCCGCCGCCGCGACGCCGGGGTCAGGAGCCCGCGGTGAGATCGCGCAGGGCGCCGAGAGCGATCGCGGGCGGTGGGACCCTGGTTGCGGGTTCCCCGGCGGCATCGAGTTCCGCGGCCTGTCGTTCGCCTACAACGGCAGGCCGGTGCTGCGGGAGGTGTCCGCCCGCGTCGAGCCCGGCCGGGTGCTCGGGGTCATCGGCCCCACGGGTTCGGGCAAGTCGACGCTCCTCGCCCTGCTGCCGCGGTTGTTCAACCCCCCGCGGGGGACCGTCTTCATCGACGGCGTCGACGTGCTGGACCTGCCGCTGCCGGTGCTGCGCCGGCAGATCGCCATGGTGCCGCAGGATCCGTTCCTGTTCTCGGACACCATCGCCGGTAACGTGTCGTTCGGGGTCGAAGCGGCCGGCGCACCCGGCGCCGGCGACCCGCACGCCGGTGCGCTCGATGCCGGCGCACCCGATGCGGCGCGGGACGCCGGGGCGGTGGTGGCCGGCGCGCTGGCCCTGGCGCGGCTCGACACGGATATCGCGGGGTTTCCCGACGGCGCGGAGACGCGGGTCGGCGAGCGCGGCGTCACCCTGTCGGGCGGGCAGAAGCAGCGGACGGCGCTGGCGCGGGCGATCTCGGCCGATGCGCCGATCCTGCTCCTCGACGACGCCCTCTCGGCCATCGACGCCCGTACGGAAGCGGATATCCTGGCCGGGCTCCGCCGGGTCCTGCGCGGGCGCACATCCATCATCGTGTCGCACCGCATCTCGACGGTGCGGGCCGCCGACCTGATCCTCGTGCTTGATGAAGGACGCGTTGTCGAGCGCGGCGCTCACGACGAACTGGTGGCGCGCGACGGGCTGTACGCCGGGCTGCATCGGAAGCAACTGATCGAGCAGGCGCTGGTGGAGCAGGGGTGATGCCGTCGGACGGTCAAGTTGTCGGCAGGGCCTGCGACGCCCCGGCTGATGCGCCGGCGGCTTTGCAACGGAAGCAACTGATCGAGCAGGCGCTGGTGGAGCAGGGGGTGGTGCCGTCGGACGGCGAGGTTGTCGGCGGGGCCTGCGGCGCCCGGCTGATGCGCCGGCGGCTTTGCAACGGAAGCAACTGATCGAGCAGGCGCTGGTGGGAGCAGGGGTGATGCCGTCGGACGGCGAGGTTGTCGGCGGGGCCTGCGGCGCCCGGCTGATGCGCCGGCGGCTTTGCAACGGAAGCAACTGATCGAGCAGGCGCTGGTGGAGCAGGGGGTGATGGAGTCGGACGACGAGGTTGTCGGCAAGGCCTACGACGCCCGGCTGATGCGCCGGCTGCTGGGCTACATGCAGCCCTATCGCGGCCGTATCGGACTGGCGTTCTTCTCGATTCTGGGACTCTCGATCCTGCAGCTGGCGCCGCCGTACCTGACCAAGGTGGCGATCGACACCCATATCGCGGCGGGTGACGTGGAGGGCCTGACCCGGTTGGCCCTGCTGCTGCTCGGAGTCCTGGTGCTGTCCTATCTGTTCGAGGCGGTGCAGACCCATGCGCTGCAGGTCACCGGCCAACGCATCATCTTCGACCTGCGGATGCAGATTCATGGGCATCTGCAGCGTCTCGACGTGGCGTTCTTCGATCGCAACCCGGTCGGCCGCCTCATGACCCGGGTGACGACCGACGTCGACGCCCTGAACGACCTGTTCGCGTCCGGCGTCGTGTCCGTCTTCCGTGACGTCTTCATGCTGACGGGCATCGCGATCGTGCTGTTCGTCATGGACTGGCGCCTCGCGATCGTCGCCCTCTCGGTGCTGCCCCTGATCGCGGCGGTGACGCAGTGGTTCCGCCGCCACGCCCGGCAGTCGTACCGTGAAGTGCGGGGCTGGATAGCCCGCATCAACGCCTTCCTGCAGGAGAACGTCACCGGGATGGCGACCGTGCAGTTGTTCCGGCGCGAGGCGCGGCAGTACGAACGGTTCGACGACATCAACCGGGCGTGCCGGGACGCGCACCTCGCATCCATCTTTTTCTACGCGGTGTTCTATCCCGCCGTCGAGGTGCTGGGGGCGCTGGCCGTGGCCTCGATCATCTGGTTCGGCGGCGCGTGGACGCTCCAGGGCAGCCTCGAGCTCGGGTCCCTGGTGGCGTTCGTGCTGTACTCGCAGCGCTTCTTCCGCCCGATCAGCGATTTGTCCGAGAAGTTCAACGTCCTGCAGGCGGCGATGGCGTCGTCCGAGCGGATCTTCGGGTTGCTCGACACCCCGGTGGCGGTCGCCGACCCCGCCGCGCCGGCCGCCGCGGTGCGGGAGCGCCTGCGGGATGACCGGAGAGATCACGGCGGTGCGGTCGCGGACCCTGCGCCCCCGGCCGCCGCGGCGCGGAGGCGGCTGCGGCATGGCGAGACAGATCACGGCACGCCGGTCGCAGACTCCGCCGTTTCGGCCGCCGCGGTGCGGGAGCGCCTGCGGAATGACGACCGCGATCACGGCGATCCGGTTACCGCCAGCCCCGCGCCGGCCCCTGCGCGGCGGGAGCGCCTGCGGGATGACGACCGCGATCACGGCGATCGGGTCATCGCCCCCTTCGCCCCGGCCGCCACGGCGCGGGGAGGCGGCCACATCCGGTTCGAGCACGTCTGGTTCGCGTATCGCGGCGACCAGTACGTGCTTGAGGACGTGACCTTCGACGTCGCGCCCGGCCGGCGCGTCGGCGTGGTCGGCGCCACCGGGGCGGGGAAGAGCACCGTGCTCAACCTGCTGATGCGGTTCTACGACGTCAGCCGCGGGCGCATCACCATCGACGGCGTCGACATCCGCGACCTGCCGCTCCACGACCTGCGCTCCCGGTTCGGTCTCGTGCTGCAGGACGTCTATCTGTTCTCCGGCACCGTGGCCGACAACATCCGTCTCGGCAACGAGGCGATCACCGACGACGAGGTGCGCCGGGCGGCGCGGGGCGTGCACGCCGACCGGTTCATCGCGTCACTCTCCGACGGGCTCGGGACCGCGGTCGCCGAGCGGGGGGCCACCTTCTCGGTGGGGCAGCGCCAACTGCTGTCGTTCGCGCGCGCCCTCGCCTCCCGGTCGCCGGTGCTGCTGCTCGACGAGGCCACGTCGAGTGTGGACACCGACACCGAGCGGCTCATCCAGGACGCGCTGCACGTGCTCATGTCCGGCCGCACCACCATCGCCATCGCCCACCGGCTGTCGACGGTGCAGGACATGGACACGATCCTCGTCTTCCACAAGGGCCGGCTGCGCGAGCACGGCAGCCACCGGCAGTTGCTCGCCGGGCGGGGCCTGTACTACAAGCTCTACCAGCTGCAGTATCGAGACCAGGAGGTCGGGATGGCTCCCGTGGTGCCGTAGACGCTTGCGGCGGGACCGGCACCGTGCCGCGGCGTGTGACGGCCGGGGAAGTGACGCACGCGGCGATCAGAGCGCGGCGGCGCGTCGGAGAAACGCAACCAACTCATCGAATGCCGGGCTCGCAACCGGAACCGGGTTGTGGGTCTTCGACCAGATGTGTCCGGCGCCGGCGCTCGGGTCGTCCTTGCACGTGATCGCAACCGCGGTCTGAAACTGCATCTTCGCGCGCTTCACGGCGTCCCACTTATCGCAGCTCGTCGCGGGGCACTCGTCCAGTTGCCGCAGGCAATCGCCAAGGTTCCCGCGCTTCTGGAGGATGGCCTCCACGAGAAGCGTCTCGAGCGCTCCAGCCGTGTCGGCGCTCGGCATCATGAAGATGCCCGTGGACGGCCTGCCGTGCGTGCCGTCGGCGATTTGGGCATGGCGGTCCGGGGCTGGCAGCCGCTCCCCGGTGAGCGCATCGTGCGCATTCTTCCAGCGCGCCGACGGCTTGGTGTCGTTGTCGCCCACGATCAGAAGGCGCTTCACTTTCCGCCAATCGGAACTCGTCGTGAGCCCCCGAACGTGCGCTGCGAAATGCTGGTATCCCTTGGCGAAGTTCACCGAGAAGCCTTGGAGATGCTCGCGCTTCAACAACTCGGTGACGAGGCGTACATCGGCGGGGCCTTCGCACAGAACGTAGATCGGCTCGTCGAAACGGAATGGAGCGACTGCCTTGTCCGCCATACGCCTGACTATCTGATCTCGAGACTTTCTTCCAGGGCGGCCGCGAAGTGCCGGCCGTCGAAGCAGTCGATCTCGCTGGCCCCGTTGTCGTTGGTCGTGCGGAGCAGTTGGAAGTCGTCGGGGTGCTCTTGTGCGACCGGCAGCAACGCGCGCAGGTACTCGAGGCTGTGAGTCGTCACGAAGAGCTGGGTGTTCGATTCCCGGGCGGCATCCAGGATCGCTTTGGACGCGCGGCCCATCAGGTCGAAGTACAAGCCGTTCTCCATCTCGTCGATGAGGACTATTCCGTGCGAGCAGTAATCTACCGCGAGCAGGATCGACAGCATCTTGTTGATGCCGTCGGACACGAGAGGCAGCGGTACCTTCTCGGACATGGAATGAAGTTTGGCGTGCACCATGGCGGTGCCGTCGCTGCTGTACTCGACGCTGAGATTCTCGATGAAGGGAAACTGCTTCCGGATGACCGAGACGACGGCCTCGTGTTCACCCCTCTTGCTCAGGAAGGAGAACCGTTGGCCGTTGCGCTCCGGGTCTTCTCGGGCGGCCGGGGACAGGAAGATCGCGGGAAACGTCTCGACCATCGCTCCGAACGACAACCCCTGATTGGTGAGTGCCACTTGGCACCCGACGATCCGACCGTTGGCCATCTCGTACTCGAAATCTATCGTGGCGTGTCTGAGTAGCGTGTCTACGGAACCCTCGCCGAACGGCACGGTTGCTCCGTCCGAGCCGTACGACACCCTCAACGAGCGGGCGTTCTCGTCCGTTCCGCGCGACCGCAATTCGATTGTGGATGCCTCATCGAAATCGAAAAAGAAGTCTCGCCACAAAGACCGAAAGGAACGGGTGTCCGCGGAGATCGAGGTCTTTTCCCCGAGGCCCCGCAGTTGGCGTATCTTCAGGATCGGTTGCGGACCGCCACTGGCCAGGAAGAAGAGCGCCTCCAGAAGAGCGGTCTTGCCGGCACCGCTTCGGCCGACGATGACGTTGAACCGGCTGAGGTCGCGGATGTGTAGTGCCTTGAAGCACCTGAAGTTCGAGATCTCGAGATCTTGAATCATGAGGACCTGCGGCGTCCGGGATGGGTGCCGATGGCTCCTATTGCGGTGTCACGAATAAATATAAGGGTCATCGGGGAACTCACCTCGAATTCAGGAGAGCCCCCCCCATGCAGGAGAATTACATCATCGACTCAAGTCCGTCCATTCGAAAATTATGACGTGACGAACCGCTGGGCCGCGAGAGCGTACCGCGAGTCCACTGGCCAGTCAACGAGACGCTGCAATCGCAAGAACCGGGCCAGGGCGGGGTCGCCCGAATGCACGGGTTAAGGACGGGCCGCGAGCCGCCGGCGCCGGCACGAACTGCCATCCCGCGGTTGCGCCCGGGGGCGCACGGACGTCAACGTGTTGGGGAAGTGGAAGGGCGGTGATACTCGGGGCCGGCCGTGTGTCGGGCCGGCCGCGGCGGGCAGGGATGGAACGTGTGGCGGCGGCTCCGGCTCGATCCGCCGCCACACGCGCCCGCGGGCCGCCGACTACAGGCCTTCCGCCTGCTTCATCAGGTCGGCATGGGTCTGGGCCGTTTCCAGGCCGCCTTCGCCTTCCTGCCAGCCGGTGCGTCCGTCGCCGTTGGCGTCGACCCCCGACAGCAGCGCCTGCGCGAGCGTGTTCAGCTCGGCGACCAGGGGGGCGGCGTCGGCCGCGGTCGTGGTTCTCGCGATGCGCTTGGCGAGCATGACGATCTCGTCCGCGCGCGCTACCGTGTTCTGGGCCGACGTCGCGACGTGCACCGCGTGGGTCTGGACCGCGCCCGACGCGCCGTCCGAGTTGGCGGCGGCGGTGATGTGCCGGGCCGCGCCGGCCGCGCCCCGCTTCACGCCGTAGCCGAGGCCGGGGCCGTTCTCGATCTGCTCGGGGTCGACGGCGTGCAGCACGTGGGTGGTGTGCCGCTTCATCGACGCGAAGTTGCTCGGGTCGCTGGCCGCCAAGCCGGCATGCCGCGCCGCGATTTCGGCCTCGGCGATGGCCGCCGGCAGCAGGCCCTGCCCGTCCGGCGTGTCGCGCCAGGCGTCGGTGACGTGGCCGATGTGGTTGTGGGCGGCGTTCTGCTGGGCGGCGAGGTTGCCCCCGGCCAGGACCGCCACTGCGAGCAGGGCGGCGAGGGCGGCGTAGCTGGTTCTCTTCATCGGTTTCCTCCGGATTCGTGACAGGGGCGGGCGCGAGCCCGCGGGATCCGCGGCGGCTCCGGCTCGGCCGGCCGCCGCGGGGACCGCTCCGGGACATCGCCCGGACGTGCCGTTGACCATCTGTTCTTATACCGTGCCGGCCGGCCGGCGGCAAGTCGTCTCCGCGGCCGGTCGGGAGCATCCCACGCTGACTTCGCGTGACGGCCCGCCCCCGATTCGAGGGGTCGCCACCGTCTTGCCGCCCGGCCGGCGCCGCGTGAGACCCGCGATTCCGCCCGTCCGGAGCCCCAGGACCCGCCACGATTCCGCCTGCGCACGGCGGTCACGGAGCGTGGGATGGTCCTGGCGGCCGGTCGGGAGCATCCCACGCTGACTTCGCGTGACGGCCCGCCCCCGATTCGAGGGGTCGCCACCGTCTTGCCGCCCGGCCGGCGCCGCGTGAGACCCACGATTCCGCACGTCCGGAGCCCCAGGACCCGCCACGATTCCGCCTGCGCACGGCGGTGGCGGAGCGTGGGATGGTCCTGGCGGCCGGGGGGGCCTACCGAAAGTGCTCGTATCCCGGCGGGAGCGCCCGGTCGCCGTCGGGGGTGCGCAGCACCAGATCGGGGGGCTTGGTCAACCCGCCGATACGCGTGATCGGGACCCCCCGGAACAGGCGCGCCAGGGTCCGGAGCCCGCGGCGATTGCGGCGGGGAACCGCGATCAGCAGTTCGTAGTCGTCCCCCCCGCGGAGGGCCGCCTCGACCGGGTCGTCCCCGCGCCGGACGAACCAGCGGCGCGCCCCGGGATGCACGGGTATCGCGGCCGAGTCGACCACCGCGCCCACGCCGGAGGCGCGGGTGAGCTGGCGGAGCCCGTCCGCCAGTCCGTCGCTCAAGTCGACGCCGGCCCGCGCCACGCGGTTCCGGCCGAGCAGGGCGCCGATGCGGACTCTCGGCTCCGGCCGCCGGTAACGGTGGACGCAGTCGTCGAGATCGGGGTCGGAGGCGGGGTCTGCGGGGCGGCCCCGGCGGAGCGCGTCGAGCCCCGCCGCGGCGGCGCCGACGCTGCCGGTCACCCACAGCTCGTCCCCCGGCCGGCCCCCGTCCCGGGTCACGACCCGGCGGCGCCGTACCGCCCCGACCGCGGTCAGGCCGAGCACGAGGGGGCCGTGCGTGCGCGTGACGTTGCCGCCGACGAGCGCGATCCCGTGCCGGGCGGCCAGGGTGAGCAGGCCCTCCAAGACCGCGTCCAGATCGAGCACGCTCACCGCATCGGGCAGGACCAGGGCCAGCACCGCCACGCGCGGGGCGGCTCCCATGGCCGCCAGATCGCTCAGGTTGATCGCGAGCGTCTTGTGACCGACATCGGCCGCCGACACGAACGACAGATCGAAGTGGACGCCCTCGACGAGGGTGTCGGTGGTCACGACGTCGAGGGTGCCGCGGGCCGGCTCCACGACCGCCGCATCGTCGCCGATGCCGGTGGGGACCCAATCCGGCGGCGCCGGCGTCCGGCGTCGTATCCGCTCGATGATGGCCGCCTCGCCGAGGTCGCCGACGGTCGTCCCGGGGGCGGCGATGTTATCTGGCGTAGTCCACCGCCCGGGTTTCGCGGATGACCGTGACCTTTATCTGGCCGGGATACTGCAACTCGTTCTCGACCCGTTTCGCGATGTCCTTCGACAGCCAGACCGCCTCTTCGTCGCCGACCTTGTCGCTCTCGACCATGATGCGGACCTCGCGCCCCGCCTGCAGTGCGAACGCCTTCGAGACCCCGTCGAACGAGTCGGCGATGCTCTCGAGCTGCTTGAGACGCTTGATGTAGGACTCGAGGATGTCCCGCCGGGCGCCGGGCCGGGCGGCCGAGATGGCGTCCGCGGCCTGCACCAGCATCGACTCGAGCGACGGCCAGTCGATGTCCATGTGGTGGGCGGCCATGGCGTCGATGACCGCCTCGCTCTCGCCGTGCTGGCGGAGGAAGTCGATGCCGAGCGAGAGGTGGGTTCCCTGCAGGTCGCGGTCGATGGCCTTCCCGATGTCGTGCACGAACGCGCCCCGTATCGTCGTGTGCGCGTCGAGTCCCACCTCGCGGGCCATGATGCCGGCCAGATAGGCGACCTCCTTCGAGTGCCCAAGCACGTTCTGGCCGTAGCTGGTGCGGAACTTCAGCTTGCCCATCAGCCGGTGGATCTCCGGGTGCATGTCGAAGAGCCCCAGCTCGAACGCCGCCGCCTCCCCTTCCTTGAGGGCCAGCTCGTCCTGTTCGACCTTGACTTTCTCGACGACTTCCTCGATGCGGGCGGGGTGGATGCGGCCGTCCGCGATCAGCCGTTCGATGGCCTGCTTCGCCACTTCGCGGCGGAAGGGATCGAAGCTCGACAGGATGATGGCTCCGGGGGTGTCGTCGACGATGAGCTCGACGCCGGTGGCCTGCTCGAGGGCGCGGATGTTCCGGCCCTCGCGGCCGATGATGCGCCCCTTGAGATCGTCGCTGGGCAGGTCGACGACCGAAACCGTGGTCTCGATGGCGTGTTCCGGGGCGCTGCGCTGGATCGCCTGGGTGATGATCTGCTTCGCCTTCTCCGCCGCCATCTCGCGGGCCTCCGCCTCGAGACGCTTGACGAGGTTGGCGGCGTCGCGGCGGGCCTCCTGCTCGATCTGCTTGATGACGAGATCCTTCGCCTCGTCGGCGGTGAGGCCGGAAACGCGTTGCAGGGCCTGCTGCTGCTCGCGGAGCAGCTCGTCGCAGCGCCGGCGCTCGGCGGCGAGGGCGCGCTCCCGTTCGTCGAGCGCCTGTTGCCGTTCACCCAGCACGGCCTCCGTGCGCTTGGCCTCGCGATCCTGCTCCGTCAGCTCCTGGGTCCTGCGCGTGAGCTGCCGCTCGATGGACGCCAGCTCGTCCCGCCGCTCCTGGCTCTGACGCTCGCTGTCCTGCAACAGGGTGTGGGCCTGTTCCTTCGCGGCGAATTCCGCCTCCTTCCCGTAGGCGTCGGCCTCTCGGCGGGCGTCACGCAGGAGCCGTTCCGACGCCTCCTCCGCCTGGCCGACGGTCTGGGCGGCGCGTTTGCGGGTGACGACCCACGCGCCGCGCACGACGAGCGCGGCGAGTACGACGATCACCGCCAGCAACAGGCCCGCGGTCGAGACAAGGTCCATGGGTGGTCCCTCGGACCCCGCGGCTGGCGGCCGGGGGTCGCGGGGAGCGCCAGACAAACCGGCGCGGCGGGCAGCCCCTCGACGGGAGGCGCCGGCTGCCGCGGCCCGCTGCGTCAGCCGCGGGCCGCGGAACGGCGACGCCTGGAGAGGTGAGGTGTAAAACCCCGCATTGCCGTGTGGGGAGGTCGAATGAACCTGCCAAAAAGCAGGTGGAGCCGCTCTTGTAGTAACCAGCTTCGCTTTGCGCTACCTCGCGCGGAGGCCTGCGCGCCACGAAGCGTCGCGGCTCACTGGGATATAGCGTTGGCTCAAACGATCCTCCGGAACCATCACGAACACTGCAGGGATCTCGTAAATCCACATGGCTGCCAACCGCCAGCCGACACATGCGGCAGAGCTTGACCGCCTGTCTGAATCGCTCTCAATGACCCGATCTTAGAACGAACCAGGACCGCCCGCAAGGCCCGGGGTGCCGGGAGCCCGCTATCCGCACCCGCTCCGGCGGTCCGACGGCTCAGCTTCCGGTCGTCGGAGCCGGTCCCGCATCCGCCAACGCGTCGTCGACCATCCGTTCGATTTCACCGGCCCGCGCCTTCACCGCCGTCTCCAGGGAGATCTCCGTGTCGCGGCTGCGGAAGTACTCGTCGGCGATGTTCATCGCCGCCAGCACCGCGATGCGCACCGCGTCTCCGCCGGTCGAATGTTCGGTCGCGGACTGAATCTTGTGGTCGACGTAGCTGGCCAGCCGGTTGATGTACTCGATGTCGAGCGAGCTCCGGATCAAGAAGCGCTGACCCATGATTTCCACCGTCACGACCTCCGGCGTATCGCCGGTCACGGGTACTTCTTCGATCTCGGTCACGGTGGCAGCACTCGGACGCGCGGGGCGTCCTTCTTTCCGCTAGAGGCTGAGCTCTTCGATCTGTTCGAGCATTTTCGTGACGCGCCCGCGGATCTCGTCGCGCTCGGACTCGAACTCGCGGGTCTGCGTTTCCTGCTGCGCCTCGGCGGCCTGCAGCTTGCCGCGGAGCTCTTCGACGTCGTCCGACAGTTTGGTGTTTTCGTCGAGGGCGAACTTCAACTCCTCGCGCGTGGTCTCGAGCACGTCAATGAGGGACTGAACCCGCGCGGCCAACTGTTCGATGGGCTTCAGCTCGACAGGGGCTTCCGTTTTCATCTTGAGCAACTCCTGCAGCACGGGCGGCCATGGTCACCTGACACCGGATCGCCGCGCGCCGGGCGGTCCGGGGACCGCGGTCGTGTGGATCGTCTTCAACGCTGTTTCGCGCGATGGGTTTCCGCGAGTGTCTGCAGCACCCTGTCGGTGCTTCGTTGGACTTCGGCGTCGGTCAGTGTCCGATCGGGGGCGCGGAACGTCAATCGAAGCGACAAGCTGACGGCGCCGGCGGCCACCCCGGATCCCGTATAGCGGTCGACCTCGACGACCTCGACCAGGGTTGGCCCGGCCGCCGTCCGGATCGTGTCACGAACCTGCGCCGCAGGCAAGGCGTCGTCGACCTCGACCGAGAGGTCGCGCGTTATCGACGGGTAGCGGGGCACCGGCGCCGCCCGCAGGCGGTCGAAGACGCCGAGGTCGAGCGGCCGCAGATCGAGCTCGGCGACGTACACCGGATCGAGCCCGGTCATGCCGCGCGTCGCCGCGAACGCCGGATCGAGCTGGCCGGCCTCCCCCAGCACGACGGGGTCGCCGCCGGTCTGCAGATGCACGCGGGCGCTCCGTCCCGGCACCAGATGGCCGGCGGTCAACGGCTCGAACGTCGCCTCCACGCCGAACCCCGAGCACAGCCGCGCGATGACCCCGGTCAGGTCGAACAGGTCCGCCCGCCGGGCCGGGGCGCTCCAATGGACCGCGGACGCCGCGCCGGTGATCGCGATCGCGAGGGCGGGCGTTTCTCCAGCGCCGCGGCGGAAGCGGCTGCCGATCTCGAACAGCCGGACGTCCGGCCGCTCGCGGCGGCGATTGTGGACCACGGAATCGACGAGACCGGGGAGCAGCGAGGGCCTGAGCACGGCGCCGCGCTCCGACAGCGGGTTGCGCAGGGCCACGATGTCCTGCGGGTCGGCGTGGACGGCGCGCGCGGCGGCCTGCTCGATGAAGCCGTAGGTGACCGCCTCGGAGAAGCCGCTGCCGGTCAGCAGGCGGCGCACGAGGCGGTCGCGGTCCCGCCAGGGACCCGGCGCCGCCGCCGGGCGGGTCAGGGCCGGGAACGTGGTCGGAATCTCGTCATAGCCGTGGTGACGTGCGATCTCCTCTATCAGGTCCTCTTCCCGGCTGACGTCCACCCGGAACGTCGGAACGCGGACGCGCCAGACCGCGCCGCCGTCTCCCGCCGCCGGCGTCGGCTCGAAGCCGAGCCGCGTCAGCGCCGGCGCCACGAAGCCTTCGTCGATGCCTTGACCGAGCACGCGGCCGATCCGGGCGTGTCGGAGCCGCAACTCGATCGGTTCGGGCGGGGACGGAAAGCGATCGATCAGGGCGCCGCGGGGGGCGCCTGCGGCGGTGTCGGCGAGCAGCCGGCGGGCCCGGCGGATCGCGGCGGGCGGCGCCCCCACGTCGGCGCCCCGCTCGAATCGGTACGAGGCGTCGGTGGCGAGACCCAGCCGCCGGCTGGTCCGCCGCACCGAGATGGGATCGAACCAAGCCGCCTCGAGCACGATCGTGCGCGTCGCCGCGCTGACCTCCGCGGCGGCGCCGCCCATGATTCCGGCCACCGCCTGCGGGCGCTCGGCATCGGCGATCGCGAGCATCTCGGGGTCGAGGCGGCGATCGGCGCCGTCGAGGGTCCGGAGGGTCTCGCCCGCCCGCGCCCGGCGCACGCGGATCTCGGGGCCGGCCAGCCGGTCCAGATCGAACGCGTGCATGGGTTGTCCAAGCTCGATCATGACGTAGTTCGTGACGTCGACGACGTTGTTGATGGGCCGAACGCCGGCCGCTTCCAGCCGCCGCGCCAGCCACGGCGGCGACGGCCCCACCGTCACCTCCGCGAGCGCGCCGGCATACCGGGGGCAGAGGTCGGGGGCGTCGATGGCGATCGGGACCGCGTCGCCGCCGGTATCGGCCTCCGGGGGCGCCGCCCCCGGCATCCGCAGCTCGGCGCCGTACATCGTCGCGACCTCGCGCGCGATGCCGAGCACCGACAGGCAGTCGGGGCGGTTCGTGGTGATCTCGAGGTCCAGCACCGCATCCGGGGCGTCGTCCGCGGTCCGGGGGTCGGCCGGCCAGGGCTCGACCGCGCCGACCTCGAACCCGCACAGGGTCAGCTTGTCAGCCAGCTCGTCGACCGCGACCGGCGCGTCGACGAACTCCCGCAGCCACGACACGAGGATTCTCAATGGGGAAACTGCTCCAGCAGGCGCAAGTCGTTGTCGTAGAAGAGCCGGATGTCTTCGACCCGGTACTTCAGCAGCGCGACCCGGTCGATGCCGAGACCGAAGGCCCATCCGGTATAGCGCTCCGGGTCGTATCCGACCGCCTCGAAGACGGCCGGGTGCACCATGCCGCAGCCCAGAATCTCGAGCCAGCCGGTCTGCTTGCAGACCGCGCATCCATCGCCGCCGCAGAACACGCAGCTGATGAAGACTTCGGCGCTCGGCTCGGTGTAGGGGAAGAAGCTCGGCCGGAACATGACCCGGGTGCCGGGGGCGAAGAACGCCTGGAGAAAACCGACGAGCGTCCCCTTGAGGTCCGCCATCGTGATCCCCTCGTCGACCAGAAGTCCCTCCACCTGCATGAACATGGGCGAGTGGGTCAGATCGGGGGTGTCGCGGCGGTAGACCAGCCCCGGCGCGATGATCCGGACCGGCGGCCGGTGTCGCTCCATGTAGCGGATCTGCATCCCGGAGGTGTGCGTGCGGAGCAGGGTCGCCGGGGCGCCGCCGCCGGGCATCGAGCCCTCCAGATAGAACGTGTCCTGCATGTCGCGGGCGGGATGGTCCGGCGGCATGTTGAGGGCTTCGAAGTTGTGGTAGTCGTCTTCCACCTGCGGGCCCTGGAGAATCTCGAACCCCCGCGCCTCGAAGATCGACTCGATCTGCTCGCGAATCAGGGTCAGCGGGTGGCGCCGCCCGAACGGCGTCCCGCGGCCCGGCAGGGTGACGTCGACGCTTCCCGCCGGTCTCGCGCCGACGCGCAACGTCTTCCGCCGTTCTTCCAGGGCGTGCTCGATCTCCCGCTTGAGGACGTTGGCGCCCCGGCCGAGGGCGGGGCGGGCCTCGGCCGGGGCCCCGGCCACCTGCTTCATCAGCGTCGCGATCGCGCTGCGCTTGCGGCCGAGATACCGGTCCCGCACCGCCTGCAGGTCCGGCTCGGATGCGGCCGCGGCGAGGTCCGCCCGGAAGGCGGCGCGGATTCCGTCGATATCGCTCGGGGCGTTCATGATGGGGGTTCCGGCGTGAAGCCGTCGCGGCGCGGCCGGGCGGCGGCCGGAGCGCCGGCTCGACGGCGGGAGGCGTCTCGAGTCCCCCGCCCGGCGCGCGCCCGCTGGCCCGGAAATCGTCGCCTCCGGCTCCGATTACCGCCCAACCAACCCTCCAGGGGTCCGCGCCGTTCTACGGCGCAGACGCCTAGTGGTCCGTCACGTCATAAGTTTCGGACAGACAGACTTGGGTCGAACAACGTATTTCTTCTGCATAGGACTCTTGCGGTTCGAGGTGAGTGCCCCGGAGACCCTATTTTTAGTCGTGGCGATGCACTGGCCCGGAAATCGTCGCCTGCGGCTCCGATTGCCGCCCAACCAACCTCCAGGGTCCGCGCCGTTCTACGGCGCAGACGCCTGGCCCGCCGGCTGCGCGTCGTTGTCTTGTGCCGCGGCCCGGGCCGCGAGATGGGCGAAGGCGGTGGGTTCCGTCGCGGCGAGGTCGGCGAGACTCTTGCGGTCGAGGGTGACCCCGGCCGCGCTCAGACCGTGCATGAACCGGTTGTAGCTGAGCCCGTGCCCGCGCGCGGCGGCATTGATCCGCTGGATCCACAGGCGGCGGAAGTCGCGCTTCTTCAGGCGGCGCCCGACGTACGCATACTCGGCGGCCTTGTCGCCGGCCTCCTTGGCGGCCCGGTACAGCTTGCTCTTGGTGCCGAAGAAACCCTTGGTGCGCGCCAGCAGCTTCTTGCGCTTCGCCCGCCGCACCGATCCACGCTTGACTCGTGGCATCCATGAACTCCTGAATCCGCCGGTCGGGGGGCGGAGCGCCGCCCGATCCCGGCTCCTATCCGTTCGGCAGCAGCCGCTGAACCCGGCGCGTGTCGGCGGCCGAAATCAGGGCCGACTTCCGGAGATTCCGCTTCCGTTTGGTCGTCTTGCTCGTCAGGATGTGCTGCTTCAACGACTTGCTGCGTACCACTTTGCCGCTGGCCGTCCTCCTGAAGCGCTTCGCGGCCCCGCGGTGTGTCTTCATCTTCGGCATTCGAGTCTAGCCCCCCTGTCCCTTCTTGGCGCCGCCGATGCCGGACAGGATGATGTGCATCTGGTTGCCTTGCATGCTCGGACGCGTCTCGGCCGCGGCCACCCCCTCGAGATCCTCGACCAGGCGATCGAGAATGCGCCGCCCGAAATCGGGGTGCGCCATCTCGCGCCCGCGGAAGAAGATCGTGGCCTTCACCTTGTCGCCTTCCTTGACGATGCGCTCGATGTGCTTCTTCTTGAAGTTGTAGTCGTGATGGTCCACCTTGGGCCGGAACTTGATCTCCTTGAGCTCGATCGACTTCTGGTTCTTGCGCGCTTCCCGGGTGCGCTTCTGTTCCTGGTAGTGGTACCGCCCATAGTCCATGATGCGGCACACGGGCGGTGACGCCGTCGGGGAGATCTCGACGAGGTCGAGCCCCTTCTCCCGGGCGATCGCCAGCGCCTGCGGGGGCGACATGATGCCGAGCTGCTGGCCCGTGTCGTCGATGACCCGGATCTCCCGCACGCGTATCCGTTCGTTGGTGCGCGTCCGGGTCTCACGTCGTTGAGTGCGAACAAAAGCGATAGCGTCCCCCTTGTGAAAGTGGTGCGGGTACGGGAGGCGTCACTGCGGCGCCTGACCACCGCCGCGGGCTCCGCGCCGCCGCACCTCGTCGAGGGCCGCGGCGATGAAGTCTTCGACCCGGCTGGCTCCCCGGTCGCCGTCCCGCCGGTGCCGGACGGCCACCGCTCCGTTGGCCGCCTCGCGATCGCCCGTGACGAGCATGTAGGGGATCTTTCGGAGCTGCGCCGAGCGAATCTTATACCCCATTTTCTCGTGGCGGGCATCCACCTCGACCCGCAGGCCGGCCGCGCGCAGGCGGGCGGCGGCAGAATCGGCGTAGTCCCGGTGGCGGTCCGCGATGGGGACCACGACCGCCTGCACCGGCGCCAGCCAGAGCGGGAACGCGCCGGCGTAGTGCTCGATGAGCAGGGCGATGAACCGCTCGAAGCTGCCGAAGATTGCCCGGTGGATGACGACGGGACGATGCTCGGCGTTGTCCTCGCCGATGTACTTGAGCCGAAACCGCTCCGGAAGCTGGTAGTCGAGCTGAATCGTGGCGCACTGCCAGTTCCTGCCGATGGCGTCGACGACGTGGAAATCGATCTTGGGGCCGTAGAAGTTGCCCTCGCCCTCCGCGGTGCGGTAGTCCTGGCCGGCCGCCTCCAGGGCCTGCTCGAGCTGGGCCTCGGCCTGGTCCCAGGTGGCGGTGTCGCCCAGGAACGTGTCGGGCCGCGTCGACAGCTCGACCGAGAACTCGAGCTCGAAGTCGGCGTAGACCCGCTGCACCAGACGCAGCAGGCGCTCGACCTCGCGGCCGATCTGATCGGGGGCGACGAAGCAGTGCGCGTCGTCCTGGCAGAACTGGCGGGCGCGGGTCAGCCCCGCGAGCACCCCCGACGCCTCGTCCCGATGCAGTACGCTCTGGTCGTGGTAGCGAATCGGCAGGTCGCGGTAGCTCCGGATCTCGCTCGCGAAGACCAGCATGTGCCCCGGGCAGTTCATCGGCTTGAGACTGTAGGTCTCGCCCTCCGACTCCACCCGCAGCATGTTCTCTTCGTAGTGCGCCCAGTGCCCCGAGGTCTCCCAGAGCTGCTTGTTGTAGACCAGCGGGGTGCGGAGCTCGACGTAACCCTCCGGGAACAGGGTGGCCCGCATGTACTCGGCCAGCAGGTTCCACAGGGTGGTGCCGTGCGCGAGCCAGAACGCGGCCCCCGGGGCCCAGTGATGGAACGTGAACAGCCCGAGCTCGCGGCCGAGCTTGCGGTGGTCCCGCTTCCTGGCCTCCTCGATCCGCCGCACGTGCTCCTTGAGGGCCTTGTCGGTGAAGAAGGCGGTGCCGTATATCCGCTGCATCGGCTGGTTGCGGGCGTCCCCCTTCCAGTAGGCGTTCGAGCTCGTGAGCACCCGGAACGCCTTGAGGGCGCCGCTCGACGGCACGTGGGGACCGGTGCAGAAGTCCATGAACACGCCGTCGATGGTGTAGCAGGAGACGACCGGTCCGCCTTTTTCCTCGATGAGCTCGACCTTGAGGGGCTCCCCGCGGTCGGCGAAGTAGCGCTTGGCCTCCTCTTTCGGCATCATCCTGCGTTCGTAGGCCCGGTCCTGCTCGGCCAGCTCGCGCATCCTGGCCTCGATCGCTTCGAGATCCTCGGGCACGAACGGGCGGTGCACCACGAAGTCGTAGAAGAAGCCGTCCTCGGTCGGCGGCCCGATTCCGCACTGGGCCTCGGGGAACAGGCTGGTGACCGCGGCGGCCAGCAGATGCGCGGTGCTGTGCCGATAGAGCTCCAGCGCCTCCGGTCCGTCCCGGGTCACGATGCGAACCCGCGTATCCACTTCGAGCGGATGGCTCAGGTCGACCAGACGGTCGCCGACGGTGGCGGCCAGCGCGGCCTTGGCGAGGCGGGGCGAAATGCTCTCGGCGACGGCGCGCACGGGGGTTCCGGCCGGCACGTGCCGCGTGGAACCGTCCGGCAGGGTAACGGTCACCTGTTCCATGGTCTGGCGTGGTCGATCTCGTCTCGCGCGGGGTGGTACCGGTACTGCTGAAGTTGGTAGGCACGGGCGGACTCGAACCGCCGACCTCCTGCGTGTCAAGCAGGCGCTCTAACCAGACTGAGCTACGCGCCTAGAGATACGGGGCAATCCCGAACTTCGCAATATAGCAATCCCGCACGGAATCAGTCAAACGGATGACGGCGGGGGGCGTGTCGGGGAAGTTGAGGCGCCGCCGCGGGAACCGGCACCCGAGGGATCCCAGGCGCTTGGCCCGGAAATCGCCGCCGCAGGAGTTTCGCGCCGGCGAAACCCCCGACGCCGCCGCAAGGCCGCGCTGCGGCCTCCGCCCGCCGCCCCATCAACCCGCCGGACGTTCTGCGCCGTTCTACGGCGCAGGTGCCTGGGGCGCGGACGCCTGCGCCGGGACCCCCGCGAGATGTTCCAGGGCCCGTTCCAGTACGGGGTCCTCCGCATCCTCGTCCGGCGCGGCCGCCGTCGGCGCCAGCTCGATCGCCGGCTCCTGGACCGGGACCGCCGCCGCCACTCCCCGGCGATGGATCGACTCGCCCGCCGCGGTCAGGTAGCGTGTCGACGACAGCAGGAGGCCCCCGCCGTCGGGCAGGCGAACCAGCGTCTGCTCCGCCGCCCGGCCGGCGGTTCGGATTCCCACCGTGTCGGCCCGCCCGGCGTCGGTGAGCGCCGCGGCGAACAGCTCCGCGGCCCCGGCCGTGCCGAAGTTGGTCAGCAGCGCCACCGGCCGGGCGATCGACGGTTGCCGGGGGCTGCGGGCGACGGGTTCCCGCTCGTCGGACGACTCGCGGATCACCAGCGGATCGGCGTCCGTGAAGAGCTCCGCGGCGGCGATCCCGGCCTCGAAGGAGCCGGTCGCGGTGCCGCGGAGATCGATGACCAGGCTCTCGGCGCCCTGTGCGGTCAGGCTGTCGTCCGCGGCGCCGATCGCAGCCACGGTGGTGGCGTCGAACTCCGCGATGCGGAGATAGCCGACTCCCGGCGCCGCGATCCGGCTCGTGACGTTGGCGGATCGATCCCCGCCCCGCACGAGTTCGATCGTCACCGGTTCGGCCGCGTTGCCGCGGATGATCTCCAGGCTCACCGACGACCCCGCGGCGCCGCGCAGGAGCTGCTGCGCACGGACGGTCGACATCATCCGGGTCGGGTTCCCGTCAATCTGCCGCAGATAGTCGCCGGGCCGGAGGCCGGCCAGGGCGGCGGGCGAACCGTCCCGCGCCGCCACGACCTGAACGTAGTACTGGCGCGTCACGGACAGACCGACGCCGGCCTGCCCATCGCCGGGCCCGGCGTCATGGAGCCGGACCTCGTCGGGGGTCAGATACGAGCTCTCCGGGTCGAGCCCTTCCGCCAGCCCCCACAGCGCGCCGTGCATGATGCGGTCGGCGTCGACCTCCTCCACGTAGTTGCTGGTGACGAGCGACACCACTTCTTCGAAGATCCGCAGGTGCCGGTAGGCGCCCTCCTGAGCGCCGACGCCGCCGAGCATGCTCCCGACCAACGTGTAGGCCATGATCGGAAACGTCAGCGCGAGGACGAGGAGACGGGTGCGATCGGTCACAAGAAACCTCAAATGCCGGGGTCCTGCCCGGGAACGGACCCATTGCCGCTGTCTGCGCCATTCTATCGAATCCGCCCGGCGGCCGTCGATCCTGACAGCCGGTGGTGAAACCCCGCGTCGCACCGGGAGCGGCGGGCGCGCCTGCGGGCTGAAGAGCGCCCGTGGCTGACCAGGCGTGAGGAGGGCGCATCGGGCATAGGCAACCGACGAACAACGCCGTCAGGCGGGATGCATCGCCGCTCGAAGGCAGCGGGGACTGTCGCCGCGGGCTGCCGGGGCCCGCCGGCGGGGGTGGGATGCTACTCTGAAGAGGAGCGCCGGCCGGCGCTCGCGTGGGTCTGCGGTGTGAGAGTGGTCGGATTGGATCTCGGACGGCGTCGGATCGGGATCGCGGTCAGCGATCCGACGGGCACGCTCGCAACCCCCTGGCGGACGGTGAGCGGCGCGGGATCGCCGGCCGCGGTCGCCCGACGGATCGAGGCGTTGCTGGCGGAGCTGTCCCGGGACGACGCTCCGGTCGCGCGCGTCGTGGTCGGGTTTCCGTCCCATCTGGACGGTCGGGCCCACGAGGAGGGCGCACGGGTGTCCGCGGTCGTCCGGGCCCTCGAGCAGCGGACCGGCCTGCCGGTCGCCCTGCAGGACGAGCGGCTCACCAGCGTCGAGGCCGAGCAGCGGCTGGCCCTGCGCGAGCGCGACTGGCGTCGGCGCAAGGCGCGGCTGGATGCCGCGGCTGCCGCGATCATCCTGCAGGACCATCTCGACGTGCGGGACGGGGAGAAAGGTGGATGAGGAAGTTCCTTGTTTCCGTCGTGGTCGCGGCGCTGCTCGCGGGCGGGCTGGCCGCCTACGGCGCCCGGCGCCTCTACGACCGGGCGGACGAGGCGTATCGCGGCTACGAGGGCGCCGAGGTCTTCGTGGACATCCCGCCGGGGACGTCGACCCCGGCCATCGGCCGGCAGCTCGTGGCGTCGGGCGTCGTTCGCGACGAGACCACCTTCTTGATGGCGTTGTGGCGCAGCGGACGGGACCGCGGGTTGCAGGCCGGGGAGTACCGGTTCGCGGCGCCGCTGTCGGCGATGGCCGTCGTCGAGTCGATCGCGGCGGGCAGGGTCCATCTGCTGCCGATCACCTTCCCCGAGGGGCTCACCCGGCGCGCGATGGCCGAACGCTTCGGCCGGTCCGGGTTCGGGTCCGCCGAGGCGTTTCTGGCCGCGGGCGCCCGCGTCGATCTGATTGCGGACCTTGACCCGGAGGCGACCGACCTCGAAGGCTATCTGTTCCCGGAAACCTACTCGCTGCCGCGCGGAGCCGGGGCCGACGACCTCGTCGAAGCGATGGTCGCGCAGTTCCGCCGGACCTTCGACGCCGATCTGCGGGCGCGGGCGGCGGCGCGCGGTTTGAGCGTTCGCGAGGTGGTGACGCTGGCGTCGCTCATTCAGCGGGAGACCGGGCTCGACGAGGAGCGGCCGGTCGTCTCGGCCGTGTACCACAACCGTCTCGGTCTGGGGATGCCGATGCAGTGCGACCCCACCGTCATCTACGCCCTGCAGTTGGCCGGGCTCTACGACGGAAACCTCACCCGCGAGAACCTGCGGTTCGACTCGCCGTACAACACCTACGTCTATCCGGGACTGCCCCCGGGCCCGATCGCCGCGCCGGGGGCCGCCGACCTCCGGGCCGCGGTCGAGCCGGCGGACGTGAGCCATCTGTACTTCGTCAGCCGGAACGACGGCTCGCATGTGTTCGCCGACACCCTGCGGGAGCACAACCGCAACGTCCGCGAGTATCAGATCGAGTACTTCCGGCGCCGCCGCTGACGTCCCGTTGCGCGGTCCCGCCCATGCACGATCTCGCCGTCCTCCGCCATCTGGCCCTCATCGTCGGACTGGCGATTCCCGTCGCGGCCCTCGCGCACCGCCTGCGGGTCCCGACGCTGGTCGGGTTCCTGCTCGTCGGCGTCGCCATCGGTCCCCACGGCGCCGCGTTCATCCCGGAGCCCGACGCGGTGGCCGCGCTGGCCGAGATCGGGGTGGTGCTGCTGCTGTTCGAGATCGGGCTGGAACTCTCGCTGTCGCAGGTGCTGGCCTGGGGGGCGTCGATTCTCGTGGCGGGCGGCCTGCAGGTGTTCGGCATCGTGGTCCTCGCGGCGGCGGCCGGCCCCCTGCTCGGCCTCCCCATGGGGCAGAGCCTGTTCTACGGCGCCCTCGCCGCGCTGTCGTCCACCGCCATCGTCAGCAAGACCCTCGCGGACCGCGGCGAGCTGGACGCGCCGCACGGCCGCGAGGCGATCGCCGTCCTGCTGTTCCAGGATCTGGCCATCGTGCCGCTCATGCTCGTCGTGCCGCTGTTCGGCGCCGACCCCGCCGGCGGGCACGGCGCCGGCGGGGTCGGCGCACTCTGGCTCCGGCTCGGACTGGGGCTCGCCGCAATGACCGCGCTCGTCGCCGGCGGACGGCTGGTGGTCCGCTGGACGCTGGACCGGATCGTCGAGACCCGCGACCGCGACCTGTTCACCCTGTGCGTCGGGTTCTTCGCGATCGGCACCGCGCTGGCGGCGGGAACCGCCGGGTTCTCGCTCGCGGTCGGCGCGTTCCTGGCCGGTCTGGTCATCTCCGAGTCCGAGTACGGCCTGCAGGCGCTCGACGACGTCATGCCGTTTCGCGCCCTGTTCAGCGGCGTGTTCTTCACGTCGATCGGCATGCTGCTCGACCTGGCGCTGGTGGGGGCGCAGTTGCCGCTGCTCGTGGGGGGCACGGTGCTGCTGCTGGCGGTGAAGACGGCGGTGGCGGCGGGGGCGGTGATGGCGCGCGGGCGGCGGTTCGGCACCGCGCTCGCGACCGGGTTGAGTCTGGCCCAGATCGGGGAGTTCTCGTTCGTCCTCGCGGCGGCCGGCCTTCCTCTGGGATTGTTCGGCGCCGGCCACTACGAGGTGTTTCTCGCGGTTGCCGCCCTGTCCATGCTGGTCGCACCGTTCCTGGTGATGGTCTCCCGGTCCTGGGCGGTCCGGCTCGGCGCGGGGTCGCGCGCCGAGCCGGACGCGGAGGAAACGGCTTCCCGCCCGCGCGACCACGCCATCGTCGTCGGCTACGGCCTCGCCGGACGCTATCTGGCGCGGATGCTGGGGGCGGCCGGGATCGAATGCGTGATCATCGACCAGAACGCGGAGCTGGTGGAGAAGGCGCGGGCCGATGGCTTCACGACGCTGTACGGCGACGGCGCCGGTCACCCCGTGCTGGAACGCGCAGGCGCCGCCGGGGCGCGGCTCGTGGTCTTCGCGATCTCGTCACCGTTCGACGAGCGGCGGGGGGTGGCGATGGCCCGCCGCGCGGCGGCGGGGGCGGCGATAGTCGTGCGGACGCGCTACGTCGGGGCCATCGACGAGCTGATGCGGCTCGGCGCCACCGAAGTGGTGGTCGAAGAGTTCGAAGCGTCGCTGGAGCTGTTCGCCCGGGCGTTGGAGCGCTACGAGATCCCCGCCGCCCGGATCGCGCACCAGCTGAACGCCGTGCGGGACGAGCACTACGGTCTGCTCCGGGGGCGGGCGCAGCCCAACCTGCACCTCGACACGTTGAAGCACCTGGGCGTTCACCGCGCCCTCGAGCTGATGGAGGTGGAAGCGGGCGCGGCCGCGGTGGGCGGGAGCGCCACCTCGCTCGACCTGCGCCGGGCTACCGGCGCGGTGCAGATTGCCGTGATCAGGGACGGGGAACCGCACTACCAGCGCGAGACCGGCTTCGCGTACCGCGCGGGGGACACCGCGGTGCTGGTGGGCGACCGCAACGCCCTCGACCGGGCGGCGGCGCTGTTCAGGGGGTGACTGCGCGACCTGCGGTCGCGTTTGAAGTTCGCTGGCGCGAACTTCTGTGCGGTTTTACGGGGGTGCCTGCGCGACCTGCGGTCGCGTTGGAAGTTCGCTGGCGCGAACTTCTGCGCGGTTTACGGGGGTGCCTGCGCGACCTGCGGTCGCGTTTGAAGTTCGCTGGCGCGAACTTCTGTGCGGTTTGCGTTTGTGTGGGGGTTCGCTGGGCGGGCACTGGGTCGCCGACCCGAACCGGTGTCCCCGACGGCATGCGGGGCTCATCGGCAGGGGACGCGATCCGTCCAGGCCGGCCAGCCGTCCACCTCGGTGTAGAACAACGCCGCCGCATCGCGGTCGGCGTCCGCGTTCCGGCGGACGGCGTCGCCCGCCGGTCCGGGCAACCGGCCGGCCTGCGAGAGCAGCAAGGCCAGCGCCCCCAGCGCGAGCAGGCCGGTGACGAGCCGCCAAGGGCGTCCCTGCGTCATGACGACTTCTCCGTATCGGCGCGTGCCCCAACCGCCCGTGGCGAAAGTCCCCGCCGCCTTCGAGCGGCGATGCATCCCGCCTGCCGCGTTGTTCGTCGGTCGCCCATGCCCGACATGCGCCCCTGCTCACGCCTTGTCAGGCACGGCGTTCTTGCCGGCGGGCGGTCAAGCCCCCGACGGGATCGGGGACCATTATCTTGGCCAGAAGCGAAGCAGCGCGAGAACCACGGCAAGCACGAGTCCGGCGATCCATCGATAGATCTTCAATTCGGTTTCAATCGCCGTGAGGCGTTCCCGGATCCGGGTGCCGGCTTCGGCCTCGTCCGGACCGAGATGCTCGACGCCCTGGTCCGCCGCCGCCCGCCGAACTTCCTTTTCGGCGGCTCTCCGGATGAACTTCGTCAGTTCGCCGCGCTGCTGACTATCCATGCCGGCTTGGGCCCGATCTCGCCGAGCAGCTCGCGATAGTGTTTCCGAATGAGCTCGTTCGGAATGATGGCGCCGATACCGTACTTGCGCCGTGTGGTGTCCCAGGGCGTATCGGGCTGATGGGTCAGGCTGGAAAGCTCCAGCGCGGAATAGTCGCGGTAGACCTCCTCGACGACCGCGGTGAACTCCCGCTGCTGCTCGCCCAACATCCCGGAGCGGTCGATCGGCACCGTCGTGATGGCGTCTCTTCCGAACGACTTGTAGCGGCGGTAGACGCTCGGCACGACGGGGCCGTAGCGCCATGCCTCGACCGGCTCGTCGACGAGTGGCTGGTCTGTCAGCCCCAGCACCCATCCGTGACAGAGGTAGACGAGCTTGAGCACGTGCATCGGCGTCGTTTTCAGGCTGCGCCGAAGCCAGAGAATGTGCTCGGCGACCACCTGTGGTGATCGGCTCGGTGCGTTCGTCTCCGCCCCTTTCATACGCGTCTCTCCGGTTGTCCGCCTTCCTTCAGCCCTTCAGCCATTTTCCGCCGCGGGTGGAGGGCCGTCAAGCCCGCCCCGGGCCGGCTCCGGCGCCGCGGGTCACGCCACCGGATCGAACAGGATCCCGCCGAACGCCAGCCACGCCGCGATGAGGGTCAGCACGAGGTTGAACGCCTGGCCCACGACGTACAACTGGATCGGCCGGCCCCCGGCCACCTGCCCGGCGAGGGCGCGGAAGTTGGACTCGAGGCCGATGCTGACGAACGCGAGACAGAAGAGCCAGCCGCGGAAGTCGGACGTGATATCGATGATGCCGGCGACCGCCTCGTCCCCCAGCGCCGGGGTGAGGACGAACGAGAACAGCAGCGACGCCCCGACGAAGCCGAGGATGAACTTGGGGAAGCGGGTCCAGATCTCGGCCGCGGCGGGGCGGGTCGAGGCCCCCGGCGCCTCGACTCGGATCACCCAGTAGACGGCCACCAGGAACGCCACGACCCCGATCAGGATGTTCTGGATCATCTTGACGACCGCGGCCACCTGCCCCGCCTGCTCTCCCAGCATGGCGCCGGCCGCCACCACCGCGCCGGTGGCGTCGACGGCGCCGCCGATCCAGGCCGCCCCGACCGTCGGATTTATGCCGAGGGCCCGGATGCCGAGGGGCATGACGATCATCATGACGACGGTGAAGATCAGGGTCATGCCGACGGCCAGCGTCAGCTCGTCCTTCTTCGCCCGCACCGCCGCGGCGGTCGCGATCGCGGCGGACACCCCGCAGACGGACGTGGCGGCGGCGATCACGATGACCAGCGAGGGGCTCGCGATCTTCAGCACCCGGGTGCCGAAGCGGTACATGAAGACGATGACGATCGGGGTGACCAGCCAGGCGACGACGAGCCCCGGCGGGCCGAGGGTCAGGATGCGGTTGAACAGAATCTCCGCCCCCAGCAGCACGAGCCCGGTCTTGATGTACAGCTCGCTGCGCAGGGCCGGCTTCAGCCAGCCGGGGACGCCGGCGGTGTTCGAGACGACGAGCCCCAGCAGGAGGGCCCAGAAGGCGTAGCCGACCCCCGCGGCCCGGATGCCGGTCTGGTTGGCGAAGGTGTAGGAGAGGACCGCGAACCCGAACAGCCCGAAGAACCCCGCCTGGTGCTCGACGAGCCGCCCCCCCATGGCCTGGGCGGCCAACCCGGTGGCGAGCGCCAGCCCCAGGCCCAGCATCGCCAGCCCCGCCACCCGTCCGTCGAAAGCGGCCAGCGGGTCGCCGGTCCAGCGGCCGACCCCGGCCACCCCGGTGAGGAGGCCGAGGGCGGCGACGGCGATGAGGAGTCCCCCCAGCCCGATCGCCCACCCGTCTTCCGAGGCCGGGACCCCGCGCCGTGGGGCGGCGGGGGGGCCTTCAGGGCCGGTTGGGCGGCCGTCAGCGCCGTCCGGTGACGATGGGCGGGCCGGGAGCGCGGACCGGCCGGGGGCCGGGGAGACGTTGTCAGGCATGTTGGATTCGGCGACGGTCATGAAGCGCGGGATTACGGGGCACCGGGATTATAATGCGTCTCGACCCCGATGACCGGCGGCCGAAATCCGAACGGAGGAAGCTTCCGCCATGACCTGCAGCATTCGCGTCCGGAGGGCCGTCCTGGCCGGTTTGACGTTGAGCATCGCGAGCCACGCCGCGCCGGCGGCGGCGCAGTCCGAGCGTCTGGAGATCACCGGGCTTCAGGCCCCGGTGGAGATCGTCACCGACCGCTGGGGCATCAACCACATCTACGCCGAGAACGAGGCGGACCTCTTCTTCGCCCAGGGCTATGCGGCGGCCCGCGACCGGCTGTTCCAGTTCGAAATCTGGCGGCGGCGGGCGACCGGCACCGTCGCGGAGATTCTCGGCCCCCGCGAGCTGCAGCGCGACATCGGGGCGCGGCTGCACCGGTTCCGCGGCGACATGACCACCGAGATGAACCACTATCACGACCGGGGCGACCAGATAATCCCCGCCTTCGTGAGGGGAATCAACGCCTACGTCGATCAGGCCGCGGCCGATCCGTCGCTGCTGCCGATCGAATTCGAGCTGCTGGGGATCACGCCCGGGCGCTGGACCCCGGAGGTCGTCATCTCGCGCCATCAGGGGCTGGTGGGGAACGTCGGCGCCGAGATCGGCAACGCGCGCGCGGTGGCCCTGCTCGGCCCGGACGCCGTCAAGGAGCTGAACTACTACTACGGCGACCCCGACCTGACCATCGATCCGGCGGTGGACCCGTCGCTGCTGCACGACGGCATCCTCGACCTGTACCGCGCGCACCGGCGCCCGGTGCGGTTCGAGCCGGAGGACGTCGCGCAGGCTTGGCGCGGCGACCGGGCCACGTTCGAGCGCCTCGCCGCCGCCCTGCCGAGCGAGATCGACCTCGGGCGGCAGGACTACGAGGCCATCGGCAGCAACAACTGGGTGGTCGCGGGCAGCCGCACGCTGACGGGGTATCCGCTGATGGTCAACGACCCCCACCGCGTGCAGAGCGCGCCGTCGCTCCGCTACTGGGTCCATCTGGTGGCGCCGGGGTGGAACGTCATCGGGGGCGGCGAGCCGGTGCTGCCGGGGGTGTCGATCGGGCACAACGAGCACGGGGCGTGGGGGCTGACGGTCTTCGGGCAGGACAACGAGGACCTCTACGTGTACGACACCAATCCCGAGAATCCGAACCAGTACCGGCACCTGGGGCGCTGGGAGACGATGACCGTCATCGAGGACCGCGTCCCCGTGAAGGGACAGGACGCGGTCGACGTCGAGCTGAAGTACACCCGCCACGGCCCGGTGCTCTACGAGGACCGCGGGAACCACAAGGCGTACGCGCTGCGCGCGGCCTGGCTGGACTACGGCTCCGCGCCCTACCTCGCCAGCCTGCGCATGGACCAGGCCCGCACGTGGGAGGAGTTCGTCGAGGCGTGCAGCTACAGCCGCATCCCGTCCGAGAACATGATCTGGGCCGACCGCGACCGGAACATCGGCTACCAGGCGGTGGGCGTCTCGCCGATTCGGCCCCACCACAGCGGGCTCGTGCCGGTGCCGGGGGACGGCCGCTACGAGTGGGACGGCTATCTGCCGATCACCGCCCTGCCCAGCGTGGTGAATCCCGAGAAGGGGTTCTACGGGACCGCGAACAACTACACGGTGCCCGACGGCTATCCCTGGTGGGAGGCGCTGCACTACACCTGGGGCGACCAGATGCGGGCGGCGCGGGTGGAGGAGATGCTGGACGCGGGCCGGCACATGACGGTGATCGACATGATGCGCATGCAGCATGACGACCTAACCGTCGCGGGCCGGAACATCGTTCCCCTGCTGCGCGGGTTGGAGCTCGACGAGCCGAAGGTCGCCGCGCTGCGCGACCGGCTGCGGGGCTGGGACTTCGTGCTCGACCGGGACTCGGTCGAGGCGGCGATCTACGTCAGCTTCGAACGCCGCCTGCGCGCCAACATGCGCGAACTGATCGTGCCCGAGGCGGCGCGCGACGTCATCGGGGGCCTCAACACCAAGCGCATCATCGACTGGCTCGCCGCGCCGGACGGCCGGTTCGGAGACGACCCCGTGGCGGGCCGCGACGCGGTGCTCGCCCGCAGCCTGACCCAGGCGTTCGCCGATCTGGAGGAGCGGCTCGGCCCCGACCAGTCGACCTGGCAGTACGGGCAGGAGCGGTTCAAGCACGCCCTGATCCGCCATCCGATGACCGCCGCGGTCACCCCCGAGCTGCGGCGGCGGCTCGACGTGGGCCCGTTGCCGCGCGGCGGGTACGGCGGGACCGTGCACAACACCGGCAACGGCGACAACCAGACGTCCGGCGCTTCGTTCATGATCATCGCGGACACCGCGAACTGGGACAACTCGGTCGGTTTGAGCAATCCCGGCCAGTCCGGCGACCCCGACAGCCCGCACTACCGCGACCTGTTCGAGCTGTGGGCGCGCGGCCGGTACTTCCCGATCTTCTACAGCCGCGCCAAGATCGATTCGGTCACCGAGAGCGTGACCCTGCTGCAGCCGGCGGCCGCGGCGACCCAGGGCGGCGGGCGGTAGCGGGAGTCGGCGCCGTCGCGCCGCGCGCCTTCCGCGGGCGGCGGCGACTGGCGGGCGGCGGCGCCGGAGGGCGCCCGGCGGTCTCGGTCGGCGGGCGGCGGCGGTCGGAGGACCGCGGCGGAGAAGCGGCAGCACCGGAGGGAGAATGACCGCCGGCTTCGCCGGCGGGTGGCCGCGGCGGTCGGAGGACCGCGGCGGAGAAGCAAGAGGGACACGATGCAGAGACGAAGACTGGCGGCGGTGGTCGTGGCTTCGGCGATGGCGGCGGCGCTCGGCGCGCCGGCGGTCGCCGAGGCCCAGCTCGACTCGACGGCGGCGTGGGCGTCGCACCTGTCGAACACCTATCGCGTGGTGCCCAACGTCACCTACCACACCGCGAACAACCGGGACAACAAGGTCGACCTCTATCTGCCGCGCGGCGCCGGGGGGCCGACCCCGGTGCTCATGTACATCCACGGCGGGGGGTGGCGCGCCGGCTCGAAGGAGGGCAACGTCCTGCGCCTGCTGCCCTGGCTGGAGAAGGGCTGGGCGGTCGTCAACGTGCAGTACCGGCTGGCCCAGGTGTCGTTGGCCCCGGCCGCGGTCGAGGACTGCCTGTGCGCGCTGCGTTGGGTGATTCGCAACGCCGAGCAGTACAACATCGACGCCTCGCGCATCGTCGTCACCGGCAACTCCGCCGGCGGGCACCTCGCCCTGACCACGGGGATGGTCCCCGCCTCGGCCGGCCTCGACCGCGGGTGCCCGGGGCCCGAGGACCTGTCGGTGGCCGCGGTCGTCAACTGGTACGGCATCACCGACGTCGGCGACCTCCTCGACGGGCCCAACATGAAGACCTACGCGGTGACCTGGATGGGCAGCATGTCCGATCGGTTCGAGGTCGCCGAGCGCGTTTCGCCGCTGACCTACGTGCGGTCCGGACTGCCCCCGATCCTGACGATCCACGGCGACGCGGATCCCGTGGTGCCCTATCAGCACGCGACCGGGCTCCACGCGAAGCTCGAGGCGGCGGGAATCGCCAACGAGCTGCACACGGTGCCCGGCGGCGGGCACGGCGGCTTCAACCGCGAGGAGACGGTGGCGATCTTCGAGACCATTCAGGCATTCCTCGCGACCCACGGTCTGACGGCGGGCGGGGCGGAGAGCACCACCGGCGGGCAGTAGCGCGACGTCCGAAAGCCCAGGGCGGGAAGCTTGGCGATCGAACGGCGCCGGCGCCCCCGCCCTGGGCTTCTCCCACCCGTGGGCGGCGTCGATTCCCGGTCCCCGGCTTCGGCCGCGCATCATCGGTCGGTTGCTTGCAGTTCGCGGCGGCAGGACGGCCAACCGCGCCCCGCTCACGCCTTGTCCGGCTGCCGTCCCCGGCGCGGCGCCGGGTTCCACGGGCTGCCAGTAGAGACAGGAACGTCAAGTGTCATCACTCATCACGACGTCGGCGGCGCGGCGCTGGCTTGCATCGCTTGGCGCGGCGCTGACCGCCCTGGCGTCGGCCATCGGTACGCAGACGCCGCTCTTCGCGCAGGACCTCGCGCCGGCCGTCGCCGACTTCTGGGCCGCCGGTTCGTCCGAGGATGTCGATCGAGCGGTCGAACGGATCCTCGCGCTCGATCCCGACATCGAGTCGCTGTGGCCCCTGGTGCGGGCGGGGGGCGCCTACGACGCCGACGTCCCGCGGGGACGCCGGTTGCTGACCCGGCGCAATCCCGAGGGGGTCGAGTATCGGACCGTCGCCTGGATCCCGGCCGGCTACGATCCCGGCCGGCGCTATCCCGTGCGGGTCTATCTGCACGGCGGCGTCAGCCGGCCGCGCCGCGACGAGGCCGCCTGGTGGCGGAACCAGGAGCGCTACGCCCGCGACGATGCGATCGTCCTGTTCCCGGAGTCGTGGGGCGAGACCATGTGGTGGCAGGCGAGCCAGATCGAGAATCTCGCCGGCGTGGTCAACGACCTCAAGCAGACCTACAACGTCAACGAGAACCAAGTCCATCTGCTGGGAGTGTCCGACGGGGCGACGGGGGCGTTCTACCACGCCTTCAAGGCTCCTACGCCGTGGGCCGGGTTCGTCTCGTTCAACGGCCACCCGGCGGTGCTCGCCAGTCCGTCGACCGACGCCGACGGGCAGATGCACGTCGCCAACCTCCGGAACAAGCCGTTCTTCGTGGTCAACGGCGGCCAGGACCGGCTGTACCCCATCGCCTCGGTCTTGCCCTTCCTGCAGCTCTTCGTGGACGCCGGCGTCTACGTCGACTTCCGGCCCCGGCCGGAAGCGGGCCACAACATGCAGTGGTGGGACGAGGAGAGCCCCCGGATCGACGCGTTCATCGTGGCCCAGACGCGCCGGCCGTTGCCCGACCGACTCGTCTGGGAGACGGAATCGGCCGAGCGGTTCAACCGCGCGCACTGGGTGGTCGTCACCGGGCTGGGGGATGTGGACGGCGAGACCCGCTTCGACGACTTCAACGAGATCGCCCCGCCGCCGCCCAGCGTGCCGATCGGCTTCAACCGGCTGGGCATGCTGGACACCGGCGGCATCGTGCTCATCGACGTGGTGGCGGGGTCGATTGCCGAGGCCGCCGGGGTCCGCGCCGGCGACGTGCTCGTCGGTGTGAACGGCAGGGCGGTGGCGACGGTGGACGATCTGCGCTCGGCGGTGCAGGCGCCCCGGGACGGGCCCGGGCTCGACATGGAGGTCGAAAGGGACGGCGAGCGCCTCGCCTTCGTGCTCACGCCCCCCGACACCCCCGCGCCGCCGCCGCGGACCGCGTTTCCCCGCCCCGATCCGGCCGGCCGGGTGCAGTTGCTGCGCAACGGCAACGAGGTCAGGGCGACGACCCGCGGCGTCCGCCGCTACACGCTGCTCCTGTCGCCCGAGCAGTTCGATTTCAGTCAACCGATGCGGGTGACCACCAACGGCGTGTTGTCGTTCGAGGGCGTCGTGGAGCCCGATCCGGCGGTCCTGCTCCGGTGGGCGGCCCGTGACCGCGACCGGACGATGCTGTTCGGCGCCGAGCTCGACATCGAGGTCCGCGCGCCCTGAGGAGGCTGCGGAACCGGCGTCGCCGGGACATCGTGGGGCGAAAATGAGCGAAACGGCGCGTGGCGTTCCTCCGGCGCGTGCAGGCGGCATCCGCACCGGGCCGAGGCATCCGTGAGCATCCGGACAATCTTCGACACGTGCCGTCCCCGCGGCGACGTCATGCGCGGGACGGTGGCCGAAGCGGACTTCGCCGCCGATCTCGCACAGGTGGTCACGGGCGGAGGAACCCCCGAGTACGTCGATCCCGTCCGGTTCTTCGCGAACACCTATCCGACCCGGGGCCTGAAGAACCTGCTGGCCAACGTCTGCCGGCGCCTGAGCGGCGCCGGGGGCGGGGCGGCCGCCATCTTCCGCCTGGACACCTCGTACGGCGGCGGCAAGACGCACGGCCTGATCGCGCTGGCGCACGCGGCGCGGGGGTTGCCGCGGGTGGCCGGGGTGGACGAGTTCATCGATGCGTCGCTCCTGCCGAAAGGGCCTGTGCGCCTCGCCGCCTTCGACGGCGAGAACGCGGACCCGGCCAACGGACGGACGATGGGGGACGGCGTCCGGGCGCACACGCCGTGGGGCGAGCTCGCCTATGCGCTCGCCGGGACGGCGGGCTACGACCGGGTGAGGAACAGCGACACCGGCGGCGTCGCGCCGGGCGCCGACACGCTGCGCGAGCTGTTCGGCGGCGAACCGACGCTCATCCTGCTCGACGAGCTCTCGGTGTACCTCCGGAAGGTGCAGCAGAACGGCGCGGCGCGCGATCAGTTGACGGCGTTCCTGACGTCGCTCTTCAAGGCGGTGGAGGGAGCCCCGCGCGCGGCCCTGGTCTACACGCTGGCCATCGGCAAGGAAGGCCGGGCGGTGGACGCGTACTCGGCGGAGAACCAGTTCATCGCCGACCGGATGGCCGAGGCCGAGAGCGTCTCGGCGCGCAAGGCGACGCTGCTCAATCCGACCGAGGAGGACGAGACGCCCCAGGTGCTGCGCCGGCGCCTCTTCGAGTTCATCGACGAGGGCGCGGCGGGGGAAGCGGCCGCCGCCTATCAGGCGGTGTGGTCCGCGAAGCGCGGGGCGATCGCGGACGACGCCGCCCGGCCGGAGACGGCGGAGGCTTTCAAGGCGGGCTATCCGCTGCACCCGGACGTCCTGCAGACGCTGACGTCGAAGACCGCGACGCTCGACACGTTCCAGCGCGTGCGCGGCATGCTGCGGCTGCTGGCGCGGACCATCGCGCATCTCTGGGAGACCCGCCCGGCCGACGCGACGGCGATACACCTGCACCACGTCGATCCCGGCTGCGAGCCCGTCCGGCAGGAGATCGTCACCCGCCTGCAGCAGTCCGCCTACGTGCCGGCCATCGCCAACGACGTGGCCGGGTCGGGCGGCACCCGCGCCCTGGCCGAGGAGATCGACGCGAAGCACCACGGCGGCCTGCCGCCCTACGCCGCCTACGTGGCGCGCACCGTCTTCATGCACACTCTCGCGTTCAACGAGCCGCTCAAGGGGCTGTCGCCCGAGCGGTTGCGCTATTCCATGCTGGGGCCGGCGTCCGACGTCAGCTTCATCGAGGAGGCGCGGAAGAAGTTCGTCGAGGAGTCCGCCTACCTCGACGACCGGCCCGGTGCCCCCATGCGCTTCCTCGCCGAGGCGAACCTGACCCAGATCATCCGCCGCGAGGAGAAGAACGTCGATTCCGGCGAGGCCCGCGCCGAGCTGAACGACCGCATCGGGCAGATCTTCCGGGGCGGCGCGTTCGACGCGGTCCGGTTCCCCGGCGGCCCCTTCGACGTGCCCGACGACGTGGGCAACGGGCGGCCGAAGCTCGTCGTGCTGGCCTACGACGCGGTGACCATCGGGGCGGCGGAAGAGGTCCCCGAGCTGGCGCGGCGCATCTATCGGCGCAAGGGCTCCGACGGGTCGGCGCTGCGGCTCTTGCGCAACAACGTCGTGTTCGTGGTGGCCGACGACGCCCGCAAAGCCGAGATGCGCCGTCACGCGTCGCGCCGGCTCGCCCTGCGCGAGCTGAGGAAGCCCGAGCGGCTCGCCCACCTGGCCGAGCACCAGCGGGACAAGGTCTGCGAGCTGGAGGCGCGGTCGGAGCAGGAGCTCGCGCTCGCCATCCAGCAGTGCTACCGCCACATCTTCTATCCGTCGCGCCACCGCGTCGAGTCGGCGGACGTCGATCTGGCGCACTCGGCGATCGACATCCACTCCACGTCGGACCAGCCGGGGGCCGGCCAGCAGCACGTCGCGCGGGCGCTCGCCGACCTCAACAAGCTGCGCCACCCCGAGGACGAGCCCGACTCGCCGGCCTATGTGCGCGACCGGACGCCGCTCAAGAAGGGGGAGATCACGACCGCGGCGCTGCGCAACGAGTTCCGGCGCGACCCCGGCCTGCCGATGCTCATCGGCGACGACGTGTTCATCCGCGGGGTGCGGCTGGGGGTCGAGCAGGGCGAGTACGTCTACCGCCGGGGCGATCTGCTGCTCGGCCCCGGCGACCCGTTCGCGGAGATCGTGATCGACGAGCAGTCCGTCGTCTTCACGATGGCGTTCGCCAGGAACCGGGGCCTCTGGCCGCGGCCGGCGCCGGATGCGCCGGAACCGGACCCGCCGGTGTCTCCGGGGCCAGACCCGCCGGTGGCCCCGGGACCGGACCCGCCGGTTCCACCCCCGCCGCCGCCCGATGCGTTGACGGCGGAGGGCGTGCTCAGGGATGCGTTGACGCAGATCTGGGAGCAGGCGCGCGGTCGCGGCATCGATCGCATCGGCGTGCTGACGATCCGGATGTTCGAGGCCGGCGACGCCTTTCGACTCCTTGGCAGCGTCGGCGGCGCGCAGCGGGCCGACAAGGTCGTCACCTTCGCCGGCGGGTACGAGACCCGCGACGGCGGCTCGTTCCAGATTGAGTTCCGCGGGCCGGTGACGGACGCCCAGCCTGTGCGGGAGTTCCTCGAGCCGCAGTTGCGCGACGCGACCTCCCGGGACCTGGAAGCCGGCTTCGAACTGACCTTCGCCGACGGACTCTCGACGGCCGGCGGCGCGGCCGAGGCCTTCACCGAACGTCTGTCCCGGTTCGCGGGAGGGGCCGCCTACGTGTCGGCGACGGCGCACGCGGCCGAATCGTGATGGCCCGGCTCGAACGCGTGGCGTCGGTCGAGACGCCGGCGTCGGCGCCCCGCTACGAGCTGCGGGTGCGCCGCCGCGGTCCCGCCGACGCCGAGTACGCCATCTGGCAACTGCCCGCCGCCGCCACCCCCCACGTCGCCGCGCCCACCCGCGTCGCCGGCCTCGCGGGCCGCAACCTGCAGCTGGTCGAGCACCGCGTGCTGAAGCGGCTCGCCCGCGCCGGCGTCAAGCTCGGGGCGCCCGCCCGCCGCCTGACCCGCGGCTACGCGCTGACCGAAGACCTTGCCCTGACCCTCGGCCTGCTGTTCCGCGCCCTCGCCCCGATGCGCAGCCGCGGGAACATGCGGGCGGTGGCCGAGGGCATCGAGGCGATGGGCCGCGAAGAGGCCGCCTACTGGCTCGGCATGGCCATGCACCGCCGCCGCCCCCGCCGGGTGCTGACGGCGCTGCGGATGCTGCTGACGGAACCTCGGCCGCGCGGGAAGGAGCAGGGCTCATGAAGCTCGAAGCTGTCGAGATCGACAACTACCGCGCGATAGAGCACCTCCGGCTTCCGCTCGATCCCGAGCTGACCGTGCTGCACGGCGGCAACACCTGCGGCAAGACCAGCGTTCTGAACGCCATCGCCGTCGGCTTGGGCGTCATTCCAGATCTCCTTTTGGGCGTTTCGGAAATCGATTTTCTCGAGACCGATCTGCGTGCGGGCGAGTCGTTCGCGCAGGTCAAAGTGACGACGACCGATGATGACAGTTGGAAGCGGGAACGCAGCTTGGAGAAGAAGACGGGAAGTCGGCGCCGTAGCAGCCCCGCTGAGCCTGCACGTTGGAAGCGGGAACGCAGCTTGGAGAAGAAGACGGATTACGGGCTCGATGGTCTCAAGCACAGGCTGTCTGAAGTCACCCGTGCGGACGAGGAGGCGCGTTCACCCGTCGTGTTGCCCATCGTCGCGTTCTACGATACCAACCGCGTGGCACTCGCCCCGGAACCAGACGTGTTCAGGGATCCCTTCGAAAGCGAAGAACGTCGTTACGCCCTGGCGGCCGCGCAGGAGGAGATGATCGCCCGCATCGGCCGGAACCGCGATTCTTCACGGGTTGCGGCACTGAAGGGGGCGCTCTCGGCGCGCACGAGTTTCCCGGAGCTCTTCACTTGGTTTTACGCCAAGGAGAACGACGAGCTGAGAGACCAGAAACAACGTCACGATTTCGCTTATCGACGGAGGGATCTGTCCGCGGTCCGCAACGCAATCGCCTTGATGGTCGATGGCGTGTCCGATCCCCATGTCGACGTGGAGCCGTTGCGCTTCTCGGTTTCGGTGATGTCGCCGGAAGGCCTCAAAAAGACGCTGGAGCTCGACCAGTTGAGCGGCGGACAGCGTGCGGTGCTTGCGCTGGCCGCCGATCTTGCTTGGCGGATGGCGCAGGGCAATCCGCACCTGGACGACCCGCTCGGCTCGGAAGCCATCGTCCTGATCGACGAGGTGGAGCTGCACCTCCACCCGTCGTGGCAGCAGCGCATCCTGAACGACCTGCGGCGCACGTTCCCGAATACCCAGTTCATCGTATCCACCCACAGCCCGCAGGTGCTGACGACCGTCGAGCCGGAACACATCGTGGAACTCGTCCGTGAGGACAGTCGCATCGTTGCCGGGTCGGCCGCGGGCTGGACCTACGGCGCCGAGGCCGGAGACGTGTTGTCGGTCGTGATGCGCGTGGACGAGCGGCCGGCCAACGACTTCACGGAGACGCTGGCTTCCTACCGACGCCTGATCAGCGAGGACCGGGGCGAATCCGAGCAAGCGCTGGCGCTCAGGGCAACTCTCGATCGCCTGTCTCCGGAAGATCCGGCCCTGGCGCAAGCCGACCTCGAGATCAAGCAACGCCGGTTGTTCGCCCAGATGGCGAAGTCGCGATGAAGTCGACGTGAAGCGCATCCCGAGTTCGCCCGGCCGACCGTCCGGACTCGACGCTCACTTTGCCGCCGCCGGGTCGGCGCGTTCGCTTGGTGGTGGCGATGGAGCGCGATGCGCATGGAGTGGAGGCCTGCGCGGTTATCGTTTCTCGAACAGCACTACGCTTTCCCGGGACGCCAAGCGTCCATATTTCCCCATCTGCTGCGCGCTGTTTCCGCGCCATCGCACCGTTCGAATCTCCTGACAGGCAAGCCCTGCGCGTTCGCCGAGTTCTGCGGTGAACTCGTCAACGAGGATGGCCCTGCCGCCGTACCGGGCGTTCCCAAGTACGAGCGCGATCTTCGCGTTCTGGCGGCATACGCGGGCGAGCTCCCGTAAACACAGGTGCATGTCGAGAAAATAGCCGCGCAACATGCGCCGTATGCGCGCATCCTTCAAGTGGTCGATGCTCTGTTCGAGCCGTCCCGGCGCCACGTATTCGTCGGCGGGAGGCCGCTCCGGCCGCGCCTCGGGGTGGGAGTGGAAACTCTGGTACCGCAAGGCTCGGTTTCCCTCCCAGTCGAGGAAGGCGAACATCAGTTCGACCCCGAACACCCGCGTGTAATCGTGCCGGTTCGGATAGGGAGGCGACGTGATGACGGCCGTGTAGGTTTCGTCCGAATCCGGCAGCATGCGGGCGTCCGCCGTGCTCGTCGTCCAGCCGCCGTCGCGGCCGTCGCCGGCCGCAGCGTTGTCCGGGACATCCGACAGCATCATCTCGACGCGTGCGTTGAAGGCCTCCTCGACGGTTCCATCAGCCACACCATCGTTCGACCATCGAAGCCAACCGCCGTTCGCAACGGCGTGGCTGAAGCAGGGAATAATGGAGATCAACGCCAAGCGGAAGAAGTCACGTTCGGATGGCGGGCAGTCGAGATGGTGAATGCGGGCCGCGAGGGCGTCGAACGCCTCGAGTCGCCCCTTCGGTAGCGCCCTGCGCACCAGCGGCGGATAGTCGCGAGCGATGACGACGGACGGGGAGGGCATCAGCGGGTTCCGAAGTCTGAGTCGCGTCGACGCCAGCCTGCTCCGGGAGACATTCGCCGCCTTCACGTTGGATATCAAGACCGCAAGCGGCGAAAGGTCACGGCCGGACCCCGGAATACCCTTCGCCTTGGCCGCCACCAGCGTGGTGCCGGCGCCGGCGAAGGGATCCAGAACGGCGTCCTGACCGTCGAGTTCCCACTCGTCGATCAAGGCGTGCACCAAGTGGCCCGTAAAACTGTGCGGGAACAGGTGCCATCGATGAACGGGTTCGTCCCGCGCGGCCCGCGGCGTCACCCACCGGCTCCACGTCTTCGATTCGGTCATCCGATACACTGTCCCGGCCGGTGATGACGGACAGGAAGAGGACGACATGGTTCAACGCCCTCCGCCGGGTATTCCGATTGCGTCGGGCAGCGCGATGTTCGATCCCGGTTCTCTCGACAATACGGCGGCTATGCGTGACTCCAGTCGCCGTCGCGCTTCGCGCAAAGACGTCTCTGTCCTGAGACGATTCACGGTCTTCTTGAGATAGCCGTCGTCCGAAATCACCTGATCCGCCTCGGCCACGAGCGCCCCGGCGTATATCACGCTGTCGATGACGCTCATGTAGACGAGCTCCATGACGTCCCAGGCGAGTTCCAGCACGTCGCGGGTTCGGTCGGCTCTGCCGGCCGCGGCGTCGATGCCCGCTTCGTCGAGTAACGGGCCGAGTCCTTCGACCGCCGTTCTGATCGCGGTCAAGTCGGTGTCTCGCAAGCGGTCGCCGACCTCGTGATCGACAAAGCGGCTCCAGATGCGGCCGGGGATTCCCTCGGTTGCGGCCTTCTCGATAGCCTTACCCCGCGCTCGCCCTTCCATCATCTCCAGTTCGGAAACCGCGGAATACTCGACGTGAATATTCGTGCTTTGCAAGTGCGCGACGACGTTCAGCCCCTTGTTCAGCGACGACTTCAGGCGTTTGTTCTCGATTGTGGCGCTCAAGTGCTTCTTGGCTGCGGCCACGTCACCCCCAAAGGGAAAGAGACAATGGTCCTTGGCCCGCCGGAGATACAGGTCGACGAAATGCAGGACGTTCGTGTCGAGGAACGCGACCTTGCGCAGCGGTGTCGTGGTCATGACCGCGGGTCGTCCGGGGTCGGGTCGGTTTCGTTGGCGAACAGCTTGGCTTCGACCTTTTTCAGGTAATCCGTGGAGAATGGCAGCGGGGTGGTGTCGCGGGCGGCGGAGATGGCGGATGAGCAGGCCTTGACGAGACGTCGGGGGTTCGAACGGGTGGTGGGACGGAAGGGGAGGTCGTCCGGAAATGGAAATAGAGTGCTTCCGACTCTACTGCCGGTGCTCGGACCGCCGCCGCTCGTCGAGTTGCGGGGTCTCGCCGCGTGCAGGCGGGACTGGATCAAGGTCAATGCGTCGTGGGGCGGCAGGGGGTCGATTCGCAGCACGCTGGCCGCGAAACGTTGTACGAGTGCCGGTTCGAGGTCCCGCGTGGTCTGGTACGCATCGGGAGTCATGGAGAGGAAGAGCCAGAACTGGTTGTCCTGCTGCTGGGTGAGGTTGATCAGGCGCTTCAAGGTGGACAGGTAGTCGTGGGCGGCCCGCTTGGTAAGTCTCTTCTGCAGGCCGATTTCCTCGAATTCGTCGATCAGGAACGCGATTGCGGCAGCCCCGGATCCGCGGGCCAACGTCGTGAGAATCGCGCCGAAGTACGGCGCTTCTGCGGCCTCGGCGACGAGACTGTCGGTCTTGGCGGGAAGGAAATCCCGATACTCGAAGTAGGGTTTCCGCACGGCATCGGTGACGATTCGGGCGAGGCAGTGCGCGATCTCCTCGTCCGACGTGACGCCCGCGGACATGATGGCCGACTGAAGCGGCTCCACGATATCGTGATGGGGTCCTCGCCGCGGCCGAATCTGGGCCGACAGGTATTCCTCGAAGCTCTCCCGAAAGAGATGTCCCTGGTACGACGTCGCCAGGTGCGAACCGGCGAACTCCCAGATGAACTTGGCGAAGTCCTTGCGGCCGATGGTTCGCAGTAGCGTGTTGGCGAGATCGTAGAAGTGCACTCCAGGGTTGTCGAAGTAGAAAGGCTGGATCCGTCGTTCGGGAAGCAGGTGGTCCTGAAGCCATCGAAGCAGGCAGGTCTTGCCGGTCCCGTAGTCGCCGAGGATTACCATCACCTTCGGTCCGGGCGCGTGGCGGCCTGTTTCCACGAAACCGCTCAACCGGTCGCGCACGGTGCGGGGAGGCGAGATCGGGATTCCGAGGGGTGGGCCGGATGCGGCGGGTTCGAAAGGGTTGAAGGCGAGGTCGAGTCCGGGCGGCATGTCAGGCATGATGGCGTCCTGCACGAGGGGCGTCGGGGGTGACGTCCTGGTGGAACCGGATGTGGGAGACGTAGGGGCCGCCCTCGGGCTTGTAATATCGGCGCAGCGCGAGACGCTCCTGTTGCGGGGAGGAGGCGGCGATGGTCGCTAGGCGAAGCGGCGTCGGCACGAGACTGGTGTGGCCGGGCCACTCGCGCTGCAGCCAGTGGATGGCCCCGAACAGCACGGAGCGGGGTTGGCGGTGCGTTTCGCAATACTCGACGATCAGATCGGAGACGGACAGCATCGTCCATTCGCCCCGGCGGTGTCGGGGGCGTAGCGAGAGCAGAAAACGCACCGCGTGCAGGATGGCCGCTTGGTGCTCGGCCGGGGAGGAGGCGGGTCGGGAAACGGGAAACAGGGTCGTTCTGTCGATGGATCGTGTGGAATACTCGTCAACGAGCGCCAGTTCGTCGCGGGCCCAGTAGCGGAGGCCGTACAGCACCGCGGATGCGCCGGCGCGGGACGGGTGGTCGGTTGTGCGCCCGGTCGCGTGATTGCGGAAGGCGATGGCCGCGTGGCCGTCGGACCGGCGGCGCGTCCAGGTCAACGGGGCGCCGTGTTTCCGGAAGTCGGTCACGGAATCGCACCGCCGGCCGGACGGCATGAAGAGGTCGAAGAAGAGCGCTCGGCAGTCGGGGTTCCGCAGGACGAGGGCCGCGAAATGCTCGCGGGCGGCGTTGCTCACGGCGGGGCCGTCGGCCGGGGCCGCTTCGTCGAGCAGAGCGAGAACGTCGGGGTCGTCGAGATTGGGGCGCAGCCGGAGTCCGTACCGTGCAAGGACGCCCAGACGGACCAGCGTGTTCCGATAGTGGTAGAGGGTGGTGGGCTTCGGCGACGATGTGCGTGGGGTGAGCGTCACCTGCCGGTCGAGGACCAGGGCGTTGATCTCCCGGGCCCGCAGTCCGCCCGATGTCTTGGCGACGGCTCTGAGAAGGCGGTGGAGACCGGCGAACGAGACCGCCCGCATCCAGTACGTGGGCGACGGCGACCTGTCGTCGAGCGGCATGGCGTTCGAATATGCACGTTCCGTTCCGTGCGTTTGGCCGCGTGTCCGCGCGTTGCGGCTCGGCGATCTTGATTCGGTCCGATTACACCTGGTGTCCTGTGGAATCTTGCGGCCTCCGGAACAAGAACCCGGCGGTTCCCCGAGAATGCTGGAAAGATGTCGCCGAGTCTGCGCCGCAGGAAATTATGACCACCATATGTTGCGCAAGCTCTGGTGATTGACCGCTACATATTGTGCCAAATCGGACCCAAAACCGTTCTGCGGCGCAGACTCCCAGGTCGTCCAGGCATCCTCGAAGCACATTGCGATAGTGCGCCGCCATCTGTTCGATTCTCCAAGCATTGTACTTGGCGCCGCGCGTCACCGGGGCCCTCCATCCTGGCGTGGCCGACGACTGGAGTACGCTTGTTCGCCGTGACGGCGGGTTGACGGGTCGGGGTGGAAGCGGTTCGGCGATGGGCGACAGACCGCACGCGAGGATCGAGAGCATCCGGATTCGGGGATTTCGATCGCTTGCGGACGTGGCGTTGAAGGATCGTTGCGGTTCTTTGCGCTGGTGACCCTGCTCAACCTCCCGCCGGAGATGCTGCCGGACGTCATCCTGCTCGACGAGCCCGAACTGGGCCTGCACCCGATGGCCGTCGGCCTCGTGGCCGAGATGGTGAAGGCGGTCGGCCGCGACCGACAGGTGATAGTGGCCACGCAGTCGCCGCTGTTCGTCGATGCGTTCGGTCTGGACCAAGTGATCGTCGTGGACCTGGACCAGGATGCGACGGTGCTGCGGCAGCTCGATCCGGCGCAGTATGCGCAATGGATCGAGCAGGGCTACTCGTCGGGGCGGCTGTGGACCGGGAACCTGCTGGGGGGCGCGCCGTGAGCCGTCTCGACATGGTCGTGGAAGGGCCGACGGAGGTGGAGTTCGTCAAACGGGTGTTGGCCCCAGCGTTGGGCGCCCACCGCGTCGCCACCACGCCGGTGTCGATGGGTGGCAACGTGACGCGGGACCGCATGGCCCGCGAAGCGGCGAACCTGTTTCGGAGCTTCGACTGCGTGACTTCGTTCGTGGACTTCTACGGTTTCCGGGACAAGGCGGACCTGACCGTCGAGCAACTGGAGCGGGCGGTCGAACAGACGGTCCAGACACGAATCGGCAAGCGGTACGATGCGTTGAAGGTCGTGGTGTACGTGCAGCGCCACGAACACGTCCCGCAGACGCTGAAAGACGGGTTGGAGCCGTTCGCCCTGCCGGGCGCGACCCGGCAGGCGCAGGGCGCTTCCGCCCCGCGGTCCACTTGGGCGTCGATCAGGAACCGGGTTCGGAACCGGCAGCAGCGGGAACTCCGCCATCCGTCGTCTCTCCGTCTGCGGAGGCCCGCAACCGTTCCCGCCAGAGCGTCAGTTGTTCGGCAACGATCGCTTCCAGCGTCTTCCGGCCCATCGCCAGCACCGAGCGCCGGCGCACGTCTCGACAGAATTCCTCGGCTTCGGCATAGCTGACGGCGCCGAGTCGCCTTGCGATCGCGGCGGGCGTCCGACCCAGCGGTTGATCGAGCGAATCGCCGAAAACGGGCGACGTAGGCGGCCAAGTCCCTGCGCGTCGGAGGATTGAGCGCCAGACGCACATGGAAGCGCCGCCAAGCCGCCCGGTCGAGCAGCTCGGCGTGGTTCGTGGCGGCGATGACCACGGTGTAGCTCGGCAGGTCGTCGACCTGCATGAGCAGGGAGGACACCACGCGCTTGATTTCCCCGGTCTCGTGAACGTCGCCGCGCTCCTTGCCGACGGCGTCGAACTCGTCGAAGAACAGCACGCACGGCGTCGTCCGGGCGTCGTCGAACACACGCTTCAGACGCGACGCGGTTTCCCCGAGGAAGCTGCCGATCAGCGCCTCGTACCGCACGACGAAGAAGGGTGCCGACAAGGCTTCCGCGACCGCTTCGGCAAGCGACGTCTTGCCGTTTCCCGGATGCCCGACGAGCAGAACGCGATGGCGCGGTTCGAGCGAATGGGTGCGCAGAACCGAGGCGCGGTGTTGTTCCTCGATCAGTTCCTCACAGGCCCGGCGGGCGGCGTCGGTCAGCACCAGATCGGTGAGCCTCTTCCGCGGCGTCAGCTCCAGCAGAAACTGGCGTTGCGGCCGTTGGCCGGGACCGATGAAGGCCGCGCCGGAACCGGCGCCGTTGACCCGCATCGCGTCCGTCAGCCGGTCGGCCAGGACGTGGTGGCGCTTCACCCGTTCTTCGGCGATGATCGCCTCGGCTACGGCCCGCGCCCGCGCCGTGTCGCCGGACGATCCCGCCTTGACGAGCGAAACGAGGAGGTCGCTCCGCGCCATGTCTGCTCCGCAGTCGGCCGCACGCCCGCGCCGTCGCCTCGTGGGCGAGAATGGACGCGCGTGAAGGCGGGCCAGTTTACCGCGAATCGTGACGGTCGGCCCCGCGCCGCCGTCGACCCGCGCCACGCCGAGGTTGTGCGGCCAGATGCCTGACACCCGCCTGATCGAACGCTGGCTGCCGATTGCGGCGCTCGGTGAGGAGAGCGTGCGGGAGCGGCGGTCCATGACCGCGTTGCCGCCCACGACTCGGTCCCGGATCTGGTCAGCTCAGCCGGTCATCGGCGCTCGACTGATCCTACGGTGCCCAGCTTGATGGTATAGCAGCCCGTGGTGAAAGTCGGCATTCAGGGCTCGACAGGGCAGGCTCTCACGTTCTACACTGGCGAGCAAGGCGATGGGCACGACGCGCGACGACGGGTCGCAGCAATCAATGTGGGTCGCGACGGCGGATCTGCCGCAGAGCGCGGGGCTCCGTTCTACGAGCGGCTGAATCGGATTCTGGAGGAATGAAGAAGGCGTCGAACAAGGATTAGACTCACCCCCACGACCCGGGACGCGAAGGTCGCGAAGATAGAAGGACGGCAGCACTCACATGGCCCGCAAGGTGGAGCATGCGGTGGAGCTGGAACGGGTGCGGTGGTGGGTGTGGCGATTCAGGGGGCGGACGAGACCTTCGAGACGGCGGCGGAGCAGGCGAAGGTGGTGTTGTCGGAGGCGGCGGTGGTTGCGGACAAGGGCTACCACAGCAACGAGACGATGGTGGATCCGGCGGCGGTGGGGGTTCGGAGCTGCATTGCGAGCCGGACCGGGGCCGGTGCCGGGCTGGCGGTGCTGGAAGGACGCGCCGGAGGTTCGGGACGCGGTGTATGGGAACCGACACCGGATCCAGGGCAAGCGGAGCCGGCGTTTGCTGCGGAGTCGTGGTGAGCTGGTGGAGCGGCTGTTCTACCTAGACTAGGGCCGCTGCCTACCCCTCACGCACTTGAGGAGATCAGAAATGGCCATGGCAGAGAACAATAGCGCAAATCGTGGAGATTCTGTCTCCCAGACTTCTCCCTCTGACTCCGAAAATGACATTGGCACGGCGCAATCGCCTTCTGCAGCAGCGACGAATCTACACACACTTGAGCGCCTCGCCACTGATCTTCGGTGCATCCTCATCAATATTCGTGACCGACTGTGGAGTGGCACGTATATAGGGCTTGTCCAAATAGTGATCGGTTTGTTGAGCCTCATCGGGTTACCCGCCATTTTTTACTGGCTGAATATTGACATCAACGATGAACAACGGCTCAAGAATGCCAATAATTTGGCTCAAAACGGTAGGAAAATCGACGCCATAGACGCGTATCGCTCTATAGCATCTGACGCGGGAGGTAACAATGATCAGATCGTCGCGGATGCTTGGCTAATGGTTGGCCGCCTGTGGATCGAAGAACGTGAATTCGAGAAGGCGCTTTCCGCTTACACTGAATTGATTCGTTTGCAACCGGAGAACGCTGCAGCCTACTATCACCGCGGGAACGTGAGGCGCGAACACTTGGATCAGGCCAGGGACGCCATTATTGACTATGACACTGCACTTAGTCTGAGGCAAAACTACTTCGAAGCATATCTCGGTAAGGGCATTGCCGAGTCACGGCTTGGATGGATCAAGGAAGCCATAGAAAGTTACAGTGGAGCGATCCGTCTGCAGCCCCGTGCGGTGGCAGTATGGATCAACCGTGGTGCCGCATATTCAAAACTAGATGAGAACGACAAAGCCTTTGCTGACTACAGCGAGGCAATTCGTCTGTTGCCCACATACGGTGGAATCTATATCAATCGCGGTGACATCAATCGCAAACTCGGTCGGCATGGCGAAGCGCTCGCGGACTATAGTACGGCGATTCAGTTGCTACCCGACTTTTCTTACGGGTACATCAACCGGGCGAATCTGCTCCTAGAGCTCGATCGATATGACGATGCCTTCGCTGACTACGACGAGGCCGTCGCCTTGGATCGGAATGATCCTGCCGTCCATTATGCGCGCGGACTTGCTGCTAGCAGGGACCCGAACCGTATCGATGCTGCATGCAGTGATTTTTCGACCGCGCTGACACTTGCCCAGAACGTTGGAGCGAAGGTTCCGAGAATCGACTTTAGGAACCGTCTAGTTGAGGAGCGGGACGCCAACAGATCACGGGTGATATCCGAGGCGGTGGGTATGAATAGTGACTTAATTTCCAAAATTCAGGCGTCTGTGGCCGAAAAGTGTAGCGGTCTGGAGAATTGAAAGTCTCCGCTTATGACGTCGGGACTATCTTAAGCAATCAGCATCTCTGTAGTGGTTGATGAGTTACCGTTTTACAGAAGCACTTCAAGAAGGAAACGGTGTTATGGCAGATGAGGTCAGCAAAAGGACGGCGTGGTTAAGGGGATTGTTGCAGCGAGTCGGGCCAAGCGCAGTAACAATTGTGGCGACTGCCGTGGTAACTGCTATCGCCATATCAATTACTGGATACTATGAAGGGACACGGCAGGCTGACCGCTACGTGTCCACGATCGAGGAACTGCTGGAGCTAGCCCTGTTGTCGCCGACAGGGCCTGAGGGAGAACCGTCAACGGTCGCTTCGACGTGATCAATTTCACGCGATCGTTGACACCGAGCCGGTCGCGCGATGCCGCCGGGCGAATGGCGCGACTGTTCCGGTCGGCGGAGCGGGTGTTCTGAAGGGGGGCGGCGCCCGGCGGATTGCCGGGCTGTCGCCCCCGCGGGCCAACCGCGCGCTCCGCGCGCCGCGCGACCCCGCCGGCGACTCGAGACACCGCCCCCTGCACCACTTCTGTCCCACACACCTTCAAGTGAAGGCGGCTTGAACCTTCCATGTCTGATAGAATGATTGGTAGCATAAGTCATTCAAAAGACAGGAGATCCAAGCCGTGGCTCATCATAACACAGTCTTCGCGCAGCTTCTCAAGTTCCTTCCAAGACATGAATTCGAGGCCGAAGCTCGCCGGCACCAGCGCGGTCAGGGGTTGCGCGTCATGAGTCGCTGGGCGCAGTTCGCGGCCCTTGGCTTGGCGCAGTTGACGGGCCGACAGAGCCTGCGGGATATCGTGAGCAACTTGGCCGCCCAAGGACGCAAACTCTATCACCTCGGCGTGGGGACGGTCAGCCGCTCGTCGTTGGCCCGGGTCAATACCGAACAGCCGTACACCCTCTACGAAGCGCTGTTCGAACGCCTGTTGAGCCGCTGCCGGGAGCACGCGCCGAGGCACGGCTTTCGATTCAAGAACAAGTTGTACGCCGTCGATGCGTCCACCATCGATTTGTGTCTGGCGGTCTTCCCGTGGGCGACGTTTCGACGCACGAAGGCGGCCATCAAGCTGCACGTCGGTCTGGATGAGGCGGGCCATCTACCGAGCTTCGTTAGCAGTCCGTGGCAGTGCGCCGTGAAAGGCGCCATTCTTCAGCGGGTGCGAATCCCGCCCGGCAACTGTCGCTCCAGCCGGTAGCAGTCGGAGCGGACGATGGAGGCAACGACATCGGCTGAAGCACTCCGACGACAAAGGGCCGCCGAGGGCGGTTCAGCGACCATACGGGCCGTAGCGTGAGCGAACGCCGAGCAGGCCCCGAAACCTGCGTTGCGGAAGCCGACCCGCCTGTCACACGGGGAAGGCTGCCAGCGGTCGGGAAGCGAGCGACGGGAGCACCGACCGGTTCCGCCGGGGTATTGGCGACGGCACGCATGGAGGAGGGGAATGGACGCAACACGGGAAGCCCCGCCGGTGGCGTGGCACGCGCCAACTGACAGCCCGCGAGGGTCAGGTCGGGCCGGTGAGGGTGGCGGAGAAGCTCGTACTACCGAGGAGGTCGGGTAACGCCGACGGAGGGAAGGAGCTTCAGGTGGAAGGGATGGCGAAAGGGAGCAGGCTCACGGGAGTGGCCGACGGCCTATCACCCCGGAGATGAGCGGAAATGCCGGACGTCATCACATTCACAAGCGAAGGGGACGACCCGAGCGGTCGCCGTCGTCAGGGCGTCGACAGGCCTGACGACGCACCGGTCCGTCCGGCGCAAGGGTGCGAGCTTGGTGTGCCACCGGTTCGCAAGACCCGCCCGCCGGTCGTGACCGGGAGCCCGTGTGCGAGCCGAATGATTCCACTGGAGAGCCCGGTGCCGGAAACCGGCACGCCGGGTTCGGAGAGCGGGGGGAGGAAACGTGCCCATGGGAATCGGACTGCGGCCTGGCTGCGAAAGCGCCGGACAAGCCACCGATTCCCTACCGGCTACGCGCCTCCCCTCGACTCTACGTGCGCCGTGAAAGGCGCCATTCTTCAGCGGGTGCGAATCCCGCCCGGCAACTGTCGCTCCAGCCGGTAGCAGTCGGAGCGGACGATGGAGGCAACGACATCGGCTGAAGCACTCCGACGACAAAGGGCCGCCGAGGGCGGTTCAGCGACCATACGGGCCGTAGCGTGAGCGAACGCCGAGCAGGCCCCGAAACCTGCGTTGCGGAAACCGACCCGCCTGTCACACGGGGAAGGCTGCCAGCGGTCGGGAAGCGAGCGACGGGAGCACCGACCGGTTCCGCCGGGGTATTGGCGACGGCACGCATGGAGGAGGGGAATGGACGCAACACGGGAAGCCCCGCCGGTGGCGTGGCACGCGCCAACTGACAGCCCGCGAGGGTCAGGTCGGGCCGGTGAGGGTGGCGGAGAAGCTCGTACTACCGAGGAGGTCGGGTAACGCCGACGGAGGGAAGGAGCTTCAGGTGGAAGGGATGGCGAAAGGGAGCAGGCTCACGGGAGTGGCCGACGGCCTATCACCCCGGAGATGAGCGGAAATGCCGGACGTCATCACATTCACAAGCGAAGGGGACGACCCGAGCGGTCGCCGTCGTCAGGGCGTCGACAGGCCTGACGACGCACCGGTCCGTCCGGCGCAAGGGTGCGAGCTTGGTGTGCCACCGGTTCGCAAGACCCGCCCGCCGGTCGTGACCGGGAGCCCGTGTGCGAGCCGAATGATTCCACTGGAGAGCCCGGTGCCGGAAACCGGCACGCCGGGTTCGGAGAGCGGGGGGAGGAAACGTGCCCATGGGAATCGGACTGCGGCCTGGCTGCGAAAGCGCCGGACAAGCCACCGATTCCCTACCGGCTACGCGCCTCCCCTCGACTCTACGTGCGCCGTGAAAGGTGCCATTCTTCAGCGGGTGCGAATCCCGCCCGGCAACTGTCGCTCCAGCCGGTAGCAGTCGGAGCGGACGATGGAGGCAACGACATCGGCTGAAGCACTCCGACGACAAAGGGCCGCCGAGGGCGGTTCAGCGACCATGCGGGCCGTAGCGTGAGCGAACGCCGAGCAGGCCCCGAAACCTGCGTTGCGGAAGCCGACCTGCCTGCCACACGGGGAAGGCTGCCAGCGGTCGGGAAGCGAGCGACGGGAGCACCGACCGGTTCCGCCGGGGTATTGGCGACGGCACGCATGGAGGAGGGGAATGGACGCAACACGGGAAGCCCTGCCGGTGGCGTGGCACGCGCCAACTGACAGCCCGCGAGGGTCAGGTCGGGCCGGTGAGGGTGGCGGAGAAGCTCGTACTACCGAGGAGGTCGGGTAACGCCGACGGAGGGAAGGAGCTTCAGGTGGAAGGGATGGCGAAAGGGAGCAGGCTCACGGGAGTGGCCGACGGCCTATTACCCCGGAGATGAGCGGAAATGCCGGACGTCATCACATTCACAAGCGAAGGGGACGACCCAGCGGTCGCCGTCGCCAGGGCGTCGACAGGCCTGACGCCGCACCGGTCCGTCCGGCGCAAGGGTGCGAGCTTGGTGTGCCACCGGTTCGCAAGACCCGCCCGCCGGTCGTGACCGGGAGCCCGTGTGCGAGCCGAATGATTCCACTGGAGAGCCCGGTGCCGGAAACCGGCACGCCGGGTTCGGAGAGCGGGGGGAGGAAACGTGCCCATGGGAATCGGACTGCGGCCTGGCTGCGAAAGCGCCGGACAAGCCACCGATTCCCTACCGGCTACGCGCCTCCCCTCGACTCTACGAAGTTGCGTTGCATCCGGCCGGGACCGTACTCGGCCCAAGAACGTGTCGTACAGCGGTAGAAATCGCCGAAATCTGGCCGATCCGAGCCGTTTCCGCGCCATGGCCGGCCAGTTCCGGCGCGCCGCGGGGTTTTGCCACGGGCTGATAGCCGTTTCGACACCGCTTGACTCCGTCTTCTCGGGGGCGCAGACTGTCATGTGGGTGATTGGTGCCAAGAGAGCGAGCGCAAGATCGCTAGCCATGCCCTCCGTGACCGCTCAGGAAGACGTTTGATGGTACAACCGAGTGCGACTTCCTTCCGCGCCGAGGAGGATCCGCAAGCTGCTCCGAATCTTCGGTCTCAGCCTGCACGCCCCGGTCAACCGCTGTCCGATGACGAAAAGGCTTGCCTGACTGTTGCTGTACAGTCAGTTTCCGCAAGTTCGACAAGCTGTACGCGGAGATCGTCCCCCGCTTCCAGCATTACGGCTTCAGACCACCGTCGGCTGGCGTCGTGGCGCGGGACCTGTCGGAGAAGATCGAGGAGTCCATCCGTCAGCACTGCGAGACCTTCGACGAGGGGCCGGGACACGTAGATCTCCAGCGATCCGGTCAGCCGTGGGAGGTAAAGATCTGCAAGGACAGCGGCTTGGCCATCAACCAGTCCAAGCGCGTCGACGGAGAGAACTACATCGTGATCAACTACCGCTCGCCATCGCACGTCAGGACGATCTGGGTCTTGTGGTGGGCAGAGGAAGCGTTCTTCTCTCCCCGGAAGCGGAATACCAACGCGCGAACGCTTCGCCGGCAGGCGGCTGAGCCCTCGAAGCGCTCGGAGTGAGTCCTGCCGCGCTCAGGCGTGAGATGACGGGGGTCCGTGGTCGCGGCCCGAAGGAAGAGCTGGCGCTCTACAACGAAGACATGCAGGGAATGTTTCGCGAGGTAGCCCGAGTAATCAAGCCGGGCGCGAGAGCCGCGTTCGTGATTGGCGACGCGACGGTCGACCGCAGCGAGTACACGACCACGCGGCAGATGGGTGACTGGGCCGCGACGCCGGTCTGGAGCGCGAACGCGAGCTCCTGAAAATCGTCTTCGGCCTGTATGTGATGAACAACGAGAAGATCCTGGTATTCCAGAAAGCGATCGATTCGAGCTCGGCGCTGACCCCAAGATATGGTGGTGGCGGGGGCATCGTCCGACTGACAGCTTCGGCGTGTGCTCACCCGTCGTCAAAGGCGCGTCGCTTCGCTCAGCCCCCGCTTCGCGGGTCTCTCGGCCTTGACGACGGCTCCGTGCAGCCTGTCTAGCCTGAGCACTATGGGACGATGCCCAACCCTGACCCCCTACATGTTGTAGTCGACGACCTGTCTAGATTGACGCACTCTCGGGCGATTGTTGACAACGCAGGCCGTGTCGTGCAACATCGCGTATCGGCGGCGGATTTGTCACCACGGACGAACGATACATCCGTCGCGCTTCGAAGGCCGAGGGCGTCTTGTCGTTGCGGGCTTGGCGCTGCCCCTGCCCGAAATTCTTCGCCTGAGCTTCGTGATACCACTTCACTTGTGGCGGGCATGGAGATTCAGAAATCGGATCATGCGCAGGCTGGCGCTGCGGGACAACCTCGCCCGCGTGCTCGACGTGCTGGGGAGCGCGGCGGGGTCTTTGCCTTCGAACTACAGGACCAATACGGATAATACTGATGATCTCCACACGCATTACGAGTTTAACCGGAAAGATCCGGGGCACGGGCAGGATCTTGCGGGCGCGGTGACGGCTCTTGTTTTAATCCGCCGATCTCGCCCGTTCTGTTAGACGAAGGGATATGTTATCGAGAATGCGGATACGCAGTAGGTAGCACAGATGGAACAACTGCCACACGCCATTGCTCAACGACTAGAGGACTTCCTCAACCGCCCCAACCCTGTTCTGTTCGCCGGTGCCGGCGTTGGTACTCGCGTTGGGTTCCCCACATGGGACGCCTTCATCTGGTCTCTGGCGGACGTTTGTAAACGGTTCAATGATCAAGAGTCCGCTTTACTAATTCGCCGACGCCTCGAACAGTGCCAGCATCTTGGCGCGGCCAGTGTATTCAAGACCACTCATTTGGTTCCCGAGGGCGAACGTTGGAAAGCACTCGCTGAACCATTCACTCGTGAAGCTACGAACCTGGACAAGTTAGTCGCCCTGGTTGGTCTTCGATTCAGCGCCATTGTTACCACAAACTACGACCATAGCCTCCATGACGCCCACAGCAAAGTATTCCGCAAGTGGGTCGTTCCAGTCGAACGAGGTAGTCTGCGGAGCGCCTCCCAGAGCCGTGATTACTTCATTGCAAGAATCCATGGAAATGCTGAGAAACCGACATCAATGGTCGTGGACACTAGCGACTACAAGGAACTGCGCCAGGACGGCGACTACCTTGACTTCGTTCTCAATTTGCTCCAAACTCGATCGTGCCTCTTTTTTGGGTTCTCTTTCTTAGATCCGGCCATTCGTCATGTACTAGATATCCATGCCGAGCGGCATGGGCCAGTGTTCGAGAAGCTCCATATCGCACTTGTTCCGACAGACCAGCAAGAGCTGATTCAACGGCTCCATGCAGTCAACATCGAAGCCGTCCATTACAGTCCTGCTGACAACCATGCTGACGCATGGCGAGCTATCCGTCAACTACACGACTCTTATTCCGTTTCTGCTCCCGCACCAATTCCGTTAGTCGATCCCATCTTCGGGCACGCGCCGCTTCACAAGTTTCTCGCATTTGCGCATGCCCAGACTCTTATCCGTCGGCATGTGCAACCAGTTACAGACATTGCAAGGGACGGCCTTGTAGCATCATTTATATCTTCGGAGTCAGGCGCGGTTGACGAGAAAGCGATTCGCGCCGCCGTTGCGTCTCTACTGGGGTTGTCACCGGTTGAAGCTCACCAAGTGGTTGCGACATCTATCGATCGTCTCGCCACACGTGACAGCGTTCGGCGAGACGGCTCGACAGTGTCATGGATCGGGTCGCAGGAGTCAAGTGTTGATCGCGACCTTGGGCAGTTGACCAAGAGTGCCCTGTATAGAATGCGAGTGCGCTATGGAGTGCGGGCGACGGATCAAGATCGACGGGCAGCGAAAGCACTAATCGAAGTTGTTTTATTAACAAGAGCGTGGGATCTTGGTGTGCAATTTGCTAGAGGCTATTCGGGTTGGAACGCCAACACTAAAGGTATCGTTGAGGACTCCTTGAATCTCTTGCCGGTCTCTGACCGGCCGACTAACGCGAAACAGCTTGGCGGCGCGGTTCAAGGACTATTGAATGCCCCGGAGTCTCGAGACGCGGCGATCCTTGCCAAGCTCGGCCGTGTGGCGTTCGGAATCCAGCTCGTCCTTGCGTCGCCTCGACAAACGCTGTTTCATCAGCACGCGCTTCCCCGCGCAGTGTACCTGGATGCCAGCGTGCTATTGCCCTTTATTACTGCGGGGCACCCTCTGGAACCGACATACAGGGAGGTGATCGCACGCTTGGCTCGTGCTGCGCGACAGAAGGGAACGGAGATGTCGATCTCCGTAGGTAGACAGTTCCTGGAAGAAATCGTAGCTCATCGACAACGGGCAATTGAAATGGTGCAGTCTGGTGGCCTCGAAGATCCAGAGACTCTGAGCCGCCACATTCAATTCCACTCCGCCGTCAATACGAATGTATTCGTTGGTGCTTTCGGGACAGCAGTGGCGTCTGACACAGCGCCGCACACGTTCGCAGAATTTCTTAAAGACGTTGCACCGTACACGGACGAAGAGACGCTCGCCGCCTACCTGGAACGCAGAGGTGTAGAAACCGTAGAAATGCGATTCAGAAGGGAGTTCGACAAAGAATTCCAAACCGCGTTGAGCGCGCTTAAGGAAGCATACCAGACCATAGACCGGAACAAGGCGAGCATCCTCGTGGAACACGAGGCGCAACAGATAGCACAGCTTGCGATTCACGGCGGAGCTGGTGTTAGTTGTATCTTTGTTACCGCCGACGGCAAACTGCGGAGAGCGGTGGCGTTGGCCACCGAACTGCGAGAAATGTCTAGGTTGCTGGTTTCACACCTTGGCTTGGTTGCCCTTGCTGACGTCTTGGTGGGGATCGAGGAGGCTGACGCCGGGTCACTGTCGCGAATGATGTGGTTGTCAACGGATACGGACGATGAAGAAGGACTACTGGAATATTTTGTCAATCTGGGACTTCAAAAATACGACGAGAGCATGTCGAACGATTTGCAGGCCCTAGCCGAAAGGTGTGCTAAGGAGGCCAAGAAGGAGGCGCGGCTGCAGAAACTTGATCTATCGGCAACTTCTCGGCACGTGGAAGAGACGGTTAAGTTCCTTGGCCGGGTCGAGGACCGTTTCTATGAGTCGTGGGATGAAGCGATTCGTCGGCGGCATCGCGAGGAGTGATCTGCGGGTGGCTGCGATGGACGGAGTGAGCGGGAATGACGAAGGGTAGAGGACAGAACTGGAGTGCCTGACATTCGCCTGATCGAACGCTGGCTGCCGATTGCGGCGCTCGCCATCGAGAGTACGCGCGAGCGGACGCCGATGACGCCGTTTCCGGCGCCGAACCGTCTCCACGTCTGGTGGGCGCGCCGGCCGCTGGTGGCGTCGCGGGCGGCAATCCTGGCGTCGCTGCTGCCGGCGGACGCGGACCGGGAGAAGTTCCTGCACGTCATCGGGATTCACGGGGATCCGGTGGCGGTGCGCCGCAGGATTGACGCGGCCCGCCGTCGAGGAGAACGCTTCGAGGGACAGGCGTACAGCTATCCACGAGCGTTCGGCCATGTTCCCGGACGGGACGACGAGCGGTGGTTGGAGAGCGCGCTGGGCGCGCGTGCCCTGGCGACCGTCGCGGTGCTCGATCCGACTGCCGGCGGGGGGAGCATTCCCTTCGAGGCGCTACGGCTCGGCGCCCGAGTCGTGGCCAACGACCTCAATCCCGTCTCCACGCTGATCATGCGTGCCACCGTTGCGTGGCCGTTCATGTACGGCGCGGCGCTCGAATCGGCATTCGACGAGCTGTCGGAGCGCTTCATGCGGACGAGAGAAGAACGTCTCGCACCGTACTTCCCACCGGAGCCTCAATCGAATGCCATTACCACCAACTACCTCTGGGCGCGCACGGTCACCTGCCCGTACTGCGACGGTCTCGTGCCGCTGTCGCCGAACTGGCGGCTGGCGCCGGACGGAACCGGGGTCCGGCTGCTGCCCGACTGCGCCGGCGGTCCGGGAACCGCGGGCCGCGTCTGCGCGTTCGAGATCGTCGGGTCGGTGAAGGAGCAGTTTCCAGGTACGGTAGCCCGCGGCGACGGGCACTGCCCGTACGCCGACTGCGGCCGGGTGATCGACGGCGGCGAGATCAAGCGGCAGGCGCAGGGCGGCCGGATGGGTGAGCAGCTCTTCGCAGTTGTCTACAAGCGGCGGGTGGAGACGAGGACGAAGTCGGGCAAGCGCGGTCGGGACAAATGGGTGCGAGGATACCGCGCCCCACGGCCCGAGGATGACAACGGAACGGATATCCGCGACAGGCTCACGGAGAAGGTGCCGGAGTGGGGTGCCCTCGACATCGTGCCGAGTGAGTCTATCGGTGAGCTGTCCAATTACGATCGCGGTCACAAGCTGTACGGCATGTTTCGATGGACAGACCTGTTCTCGCCGCGCCAGCTTCTCTGCCACGGCGTCAGCGTGGAGGTGTTCCGGGAGATGCTCGACGCGGATCGGGCAGCGGGCCGGCTGGACGATTTGCGCAAGGCGGCCTACGGCTACTTGGCGCTCGCGCTGGACACGATGTTGGACTACAACAACCGATGCAGCTATTGGGACGCCATCACCGGCAGGGGAGTACGGCACATTTTCGCCCGCCACGACTTCGCGTTCGTGTGGTCGTACGCTGAGATGGCTCCGCTCGTCGTGGGAGTCGGCTACGACTGGGCCATCGACAAGACCGCCAAGTGCATCCGCGAGCTCGTCGCCCTCGTCCGTCCGGAAGCCGGCGGCGGCGCCGGGCTCCCCGGCCTGTTCGACCCGCCCGCCGCCGACGCCGATGCGCGCGCCCCGTCCGCCGACGAACCGAGTCCCCGGCGGGGAGATTCCCCCTTCGCGGCCGACGGCGCGGATCGACGCGGACCGGGCCCTCGCGGGACGAATCCGGGGACGAGCGCCCCCTTCGCGGCCGCCGGCGCTGATGCCCGCGAACCGTCCGCCGACCGCACCCTCCTCACCGGGGCCGAAGGTCCCGCCGCCCGCGCCAACTCTCCCGCCGGCGCCCCGCCGCCGGTCACCATCACCTGCAAGTCGGGCGACGACCTCGACCATCTGGCCGACGGCTCGGTCGACGTGGTCGTCATGGACCCGCCCTACTACGACAACGTGATGTACGCCGAGCTGTCGGACTTCTTCTACGTCTGGCTCAAACGCACGGCCGGCCACGTGTTCCCCGAGCTCTTCCGCCGCAAACTGACCGACAAGGAGCGCGAGGCGGTCGCCAATCCGGCCCGCTTCGCGGGACAGCCGGGGGCCAGGGAGCTGGCCGGACGCGACTACCGGCGGCGCATGGCGGCCATCTTCGCCGAGTGCCGGCGGGTCCTCAAGCCCGAGGGCATCATGACGCTGATGTTCACGCACAAGGCGACCGGTGCCTGGGACGCGCTGACCACGGGGCTTATCGAGGCCGGCTTCGTCATCACCGCGTCGTGGCCGGTGAACACCGAATCGGGAGGCGGACTGCACATCAAGAACAAAGCCGCGGCGAAGAGCACGGTCTTTCTCGCTTGCCGCCCCCGCCGGACCGGCCCGCCCCGCGGCGGGGAAGGCGCCGGCGCCGTGCGCGAGGCCCGCCCGGCCTACGGAGACGACGCGGCGGCGGTGTACTGGGAGGATGTGGAGCCCGGGGTGGCGCGCGCGGTCCGGGCGCGGGTCGAGGCGTTCCAGGACGCGGGGATCACCGGGGTCGACCTGTACCTGGCGTCGTTCGGGCCGGCGCTCGAGGAGTTCTCGCGCCACTGGCCGTTGCGCCGGGGCGCGCCGCGCCCGAAGCCGGTGGAACGCCGGCGGCAGCGGGTGCTGTTCGAGGAGCCGTGGGACCCGTACGCGGTCACCCCCGAGGACGCGCTCGACGCGGCGCGGCGCGAGGTCAAGCGGTGGCGGCTGAGCCAACTGACGCACGTCAAAGCCGACGACGACCTCGATCCGCTGACGGCGTTCTTCGTGCTGGCGTGGGACGCCTTCCGGGCTCCCGTGTTCGCCTACGACGAAGCGCTGCGGCTGGCCCGCGCGGTCGGCGTCGACCTGGAAGAGGGTGTGGTCGGCCGGGTCGCGGGCAAGAAGGGGAGCGACCTGCACATGTGGGACAGCGCGCGGCGGGCGGCGGGCGGGGCGCTCGGGCCGGCCGACGGGTCGCGGGGGATGATCGACGCGCTGCACCACGCGGCCCACGCGGCGCGCGGGCGGTCCGTCGCCGCCGCGGCGGAGCTGCTCGCCGCGGCCGGCCTGGACCGCGAGCCGCGCTTCTTCACGGCGCTCGAAGCGGTGCTGGAGATCCTGCCGCCGTCGACGGCGTTCACGGGCATCGCGCTCGACGGGGCGGTCGAGGCGTCCGGCAGCGACTTCGAGGCGCTCTACAACCTGTACCGCTTCGCCTACGGCGACCGCATCGACGAGCCGGACCAGTTGCGCCTGTGGCGGGAGGAGAGCTGACCGGCGCCGTCGCCCGCGATTCCCCCGGTATGATGGGGAGCATCCCTCATGGACGACGCAGCCTACAAACGGTTGTTCTCGCGGCCCTCCATGGTCCGGGACCTCCTGCGCGGCTTCGCCGCCCGCGGCTGGAGCGGCGGCCTCGACTTCGGCTCGCTGACGCCGCTGCCGGCCAGCTACGTCAGCCGCGATCTGCGGCAGCGCCACGGCGACTCGGTGTGGCGCGTCCGGTTCCACGACCGGCGGTGGCTCTATCTGGTGTTGCTGCTGGAGTTCCAGTCGGGAGTCGACCGGGCGATGGCCGTGCGCATGCTGACCTATACCGGTTTGCTGTACGAGAAGCTGATCGGAGAAGGGGTGCTGCGCGAGCACGGTGCGCTGCCGCCGGTGTTGCCGATCGTGATCTACAACGGCCGGCGGCCGTGGTCGGCGCCGGCGGACGTGGCCGGGCTGATTGCGGCGGGCGAGCCGGCGCTGGCGCGGTATCAGCCGTCGCAGCGCTATTTTCTGTTGGACGAAGGGCGCGCCGAGGGCGGCGGTCTGCCGCCGGGCAACCTGGTGTCGGCGCTGATCGCGTTGGAGACGAATCGCGATCGGGCGCGGTTGCCGGCTCTGCTCGAGGTGTTGATCGCTCTGCTGCGGGAGCAGGACGACGAGGAGTTGACGAATGCGTTCAGCGCGTGGGCGCGGCAGGTGCTGTTGCCGCGGCGGGTGCGCGCAGGGGTCCCGGCGTTGCTGCCGGGCCTGGAGGAGGTACGCGCGATGCTGTCGGAAACCGTGCAGGAGTGGACCGAACAGTGGGTCGAGCAGGGGATCGAGCGGGGGATCGAGCAGGGAATCGAGCGGGGAATCGAGCAGGGCCGCGCCGAGGAACGCGCGCTGTTGTGCCGCCTGGCGGCGCGCAAGTTCGATGCCGCCACCGCGCAGCGGCTGGCCGCGGTGCTGGCGGACGTCACCGATCCGGACCGCTTGGCGGAGGTCGGCGACCGGATCATCGAGTGTGAGACGGCGGCCGATCTGTTCGCCCGCATCCCCGGCACCGGCGGGGCCGCGACTGAGGAACAACGCGGGGAGGAGAGCTGACGCATGCTCGCCGGGCGGACGTGGCAGCGCAAGTACACGCCGGACGACGGCGACTTGGTGCGGCTGTTCTACGTCCCCGCGCTCGAAGACGCGGAGCGCTACGACCGCCTGACCGGCTACTTCAACGCCGGGGCGCTCGCGCTGGCCGCCCGCGGCATCGAGGGGTTGGTCCGCAACCGCGGCCACATGCGTCTCGTGGTCGGCTGCACCCTGCCGCCGGCCGAGATCGAAGCCATCGAACGGGGGGCGGCGCTGCGCGGGCGGGTCGAGCGCCATCTCGCCGAGCTGCCGCTGGCACCGCCGGACCAGGGCGCGGCCGACGCGTTGGAGCTGCTGGCGTGGATGGTGGCGCGCGGGCATCTCGACGTGAAGGTGGCGGTGCCGTGCGACGCCGAGCGCCGCCCGATTCCCGAGGACGGCATCTTCCACGAGAAGGCCGGCGTCGTGGCCGACCGGGCCGGCGACCGGCTCGCCTGGACCGGCAGCCTGAACGAGACCGCGGCCGGCTGGCGCCGCAACTGGGAAAGCATCCACGTCTACACGAGCTGGGGGGCGGAGCCGAAGCGCGTCGACGACGAGGAGGGCAATTTCGGACGCATCTGGGCCGACCGGGCGAAGCGGGTGATCGTGCTCGACACGCCCGAGGCGGTGCGCCGCGACCTGATGCGCTTCATGCCCGACAGCGACCAGCCGGCGCGCCTGCGCGCGCCCGGGCCGGAGCCGCCGCCGGGCGCGGTCGCCCCGGCGATCGAGTCGGATGATCGGCCGGCCGACGACGTCCCGCCGGCCGTCGATCTGCGCCGCCGGGTCTGGGCCTTCATCGACCGCGCGCCGGCGCTGCCCGATGGGGGGGCGCGCGTCGGCGAGGCCACGGCCGCGGTCACGCCCTGGCCGCATCAGGTGCGGGCGTTCGAGCGGCTCTACGCGCACTGGCCGCCGCGGCTGCTCATCGCCGACGAGGTGGGGCTGGGCAAGACCATCCAGGCCGGCCTGCTGCTGCGGCAGGCGTGGCTGGCCGGCCGCGCGAAGCGGATCCTGATTCTGGCCCCGAAGGCGGTGCTCCGCCAGTGGCAGATCGAGCTGCGCGAGAAGTTCAACCTGAACTGGCCGATCTACGACGGGCGCCAGTTCGTCTGGTACGCCTCGCCGGCCCTGCGCGGGGGGGAACGGCGCCCCGTCACCCCCGATGCGTGGCACGCCGAGCCGGTCGTCATCGCGTCCAGCCACCTCATGCGGCGCCGTGACCGGGCGCAGGTCCTGCTGGAGGAAGCGCCGCCGTGGGACTTGGTGGTGCTCGACGAAGCCCATCACGCCCGGCGGCGTGCGGCGGGGTCGGCGCAGGAAGGGGGACCGAACGCGCTGTTGCGGCTCCTGCAGGGCCTGAAGGACCGCGCCGCGGGCCTGCTGCTGCTGACGGCGACGCCCATGCAGGTGCATCCCATCGAGGTGTGGGACCTGCTGAACCTGCTGGGCCTGCCGGCCGACTGGACCGGGCCGGCGTTTCTGCGGTTCTTCGAGGATGTCGCGCAGCCGAGCCCGTCGCCCGATGCCGTCGAGCGGATGGCGCGGCTGTTCCGGGCGGCGGAGCGGGCGTTCGGCAGGGTGGCGGCGCCCGACGCCCGGCGGATTGCCGGGTTGTCGCCCCTGCGGGCCGCCCGCGTGCTCCGCGCGCTGCGCGACCCCGCCAGCATTCCCCGCCGGCAGCTCGAAACGCCGGATCGCCGCGCCGCCCTGGCCGTCATGCGGTCGCACACGCCGGTCCGCCACTTGGTCTCGCGCCACACCCGCGCGCTGCTGCGCCGCTATCACGAGAAGGGGCTGCTGACGACGCCGATCGCCGAACGCCGGGTCGAGGATCGCTTCGTCGAGATGACCGCCGGCGAGCGGGCGCTGTACGACGCGGTGGAGGACTACATCGCCACCACCTACAACCAGGCGGCGGCCGACGAGCGGACCGCGGTGGGGTTCGTCATGACCATCTACCGCCGCCGGCTCGCCAGCAGCTTCCAGGCCCTGCGCACGACGCTCGAACGGCACCTCGGCGCGGTGGCCGGGGCCGGCGGCGCCCCGGCCGGCGGCGGTGCGGGCCATTCGCCGCGCCGGCTCTCCGCCGGCCCCGCGAACGCCGGGGCCGGCGGGAACGCGGCGGCCGGTGCCGGCGATCCGCCGTACCCGCCCGTCGCCGGCCTGGACGAGGACATATCTGACGACGAGACCTCGGACGAGGCGCGGGAGGTCGACGAGGTGGCGGTGCTCGAGCAGCGGGCGCTGGCCTTCGAGGAGGCCGCCGACATCGGGAGGCTGCTGGACGGCATCGCCCGCCTGCCTCCCGACGGCAAGGCGCAGGAACTCAAGGACGTGATCCGCGAACTGCGCCGCGCCGGCTTCGCCCAGGCGATGGTGTTCACGCAGTACACCGACACGATGGATTTCCTGCGGGAGGCGCTCGGCGGCTGGGACGCGGCTTCCGGAGACGACCGGCCGGAGGGGCGCGGGTCGGCCGAGTCCGGGGCGCGGAATCCGGGTCCCGCGGGACCCGGCCGGCCTTCGCCGGAGCCGCCCGCGGACGGGTCGCCGCCCGCCGACCGGCCTGCGGGCGCCTTGCGGCTGATGTGCTTTTCCGGCCGCGGCGGCGAGGTCCGATCCGCCGGCGGCGCGTGGAGCGCTGTCGGCCGCGACGAGGTCAAGCGCCGCTTCCGGGAGGGCGGGGCCGATCTGCTGCTGTGCACCGACGCCGCCGCGGAAGGGCTGAACTTCCAGTTCTGCGGCGCCCTGATCAACTACGACATGCCGTGGAACCCGATGCGGGTCGAGCAGCGGATCGGCCGCATCGACCGTCTCGGGCAGGCGCATCCGGCGATCCGCATCGTCAACCTGCACTACGCGGGAACCGTCGAGACCGACGTCTACCGCGCGCTGCGCACCCGCATCAACCTGTTCGAGTCGGTGGTCGGTCCTCTGCAGCCGATCCTGGCCCGGCTTCCGCACACCATCGCCGGCGCGGTCCTCGCGGGCGGCGGGCGGCGGGACCGGGGCGCCGGCGCGCCCGCGGCGGGGCCGGCGGGCGGGTCGGACGCCGGCGGGCGGGGTGACGTCGTCGAGGCCATCGAGCGTCAGGTCAGAGACGCCCGAACCGGCGGCTTCGACATCGACGCGACGGTGGATACGGAAGTCGCAATGCCGGCGCGGGCGCCGTCGCCGGTGGCCATGGAGGACCTCGACCGGGTGGTCTCCTCGCCCGACCTGATGCCGCCGGGAACCGACGTCCAACCGCTCGGCCGCCGCGAGTACGGCCTGCTGGCGCCGGGAATGCGCGAACGCCTGCGCGTGACCACCGACCCCGCCTACTACGAGGAGCATTCCGAGAGCGTCGAACTCTGGTCGCCGGGCAACCCGCTCTTCACGCCGCCGGAATTCACGGCGGAGGTGAAGGACGACGAGTTTCCGGCGGAGACGACGCTGAAGGAGTTGCTGGACGAATCAAGCACGCCAAGAGCATGAGCGCATCCTCGGCAGGGTTCTCGCCCCGCCAAGTGCTTCAGCCGACGTCGTTGCCTCGATCATCCGCTCCGACTGCTACCGGCTGGAGCGACAGTTGCCGGGCGGGATTCGCACCCGCTGAAGAATGGCGCCTTTCACAGCGCACCACCAGGAGCTGCTACGCCGACCAGTCCGACAGACGACCGAACAGATCGGCCGCCGTGTCGCACTCAATGATCCAGTCGCCGACCTGCGCCAAGCGGTCCGGGTCCGCAACATCCTCAAGCGCCGCGGCCAACCGCTGCGCCGCAGCTTCGTCGAACTTCCGAGCAGTCAGACGGCGCAGCAACGCACGCTCCTCGGCCCGTCCCTGCTCGATACCCTGCCCTCGGCCTTCTTCGCGGCCTTCTTCGCGGCCCTGCTCGACCCACTCGGCAGTCCACTCCTGAACGGTTTCGGCCAACATCGCCCGCACCTCCTCAAGCCGCGGCAGCGGCTCCGACACCGAGCTGCGGAACCGCCGCGGCAGCAGCACCTGCGTCACCCATTCGGTGAACGCCGCCGTCAGCTCCTCATCATCCTGCTTCTGCAGCAGTTCGATCAACGGCTCCAGCAACGCCGCCGGCGGCGGGCTTTGTGAAAGGCAACGCGGGGCAGTTCCGCACTGTCGGCGTGCAACGGGCCGGCCGTCCAAGGTACAAGGGAAGACGAACACGCCGCGCCGCGCCCAACGAAGCGCCATGCGCGGGTTCTCCGCGGCCCCGCTGCGCCCAAACGTGCTTCTGCGGTTCGATGAGCGGGTTCCGTCAACTTGGGGGCCACCGCCGGCGGCGGCGAGCCCCCGCCGCGCGGAATCCGTCGAGCAGCTAGCGCGCGGCCGGGGGGGGGCGGACTCCAGGGCGGCCCCCCGCGGGGCGTCAATCCGCGCCGCCGGCGGTGCGGCCGTCGTGCTCGAACGGCTCGGCTGATCACGGCACCGGGCGGGTTTGTGAGTCCACCACCACGGCGACAGGTCGTCCTCGGGCGCGTCGAGACGCGCTATGATGATTCTCGCGTTCACCGGGGCAACGGGAGAGGCAGCGACGTGGCCACCACGCAACCCGTCCTCAAGTTCACCTACGAGGACTACCGCACCGCACCGCCGGACAAGCGTTACGAGCTGCTGAACGGTGATCTGACCATGGTTCCCGCCCCGAATCTGAGGCGCCAGAGAGTGCGGATGGCGCTGTCGACGCGGCTGCACATGTTCATCAAAGAGCGGGCGTTGGGCGAGCTGTTCAGCGCTCCCTGCGACGTGGTGCTGTCGGACAGCGACGTCGTGCAGCCGGACCTGCTGTTCGTCTCCCGAGAACGCGGGCATCTGCTGAGCGGCGGCGAGAACGTGCGGGGTGCGCCGGATCTGGTGATCGAGATACGGTCTCCGGCGACCGCCGACCGGGACCGGGGCTACAAGCGTGAACTCTACGGCAGACACGGCGTGACGGAGTACTGGCTGGTCGATCCAACAGCCGAAACCGTCTCGGTCCACCGCCAACGCGCCGGCGGGCCGGCGGTCATCCACACCTTCGGTCGGGAACAGACGCTACGCTCGCCGCTACTCGCTCGTCTGGAACTCCACCTCGACGACGTCTTCTCGTCTTGAGGGCGCACCGGTCCGTGGCGCGAGAGGAACGGCGCCGCGGCGCTGATCGCGTTGGAGACGAATCGCGATCGGGCGCGGTTGCCGGCTCTGCTGGAGACGTTGATCGCTCTGCTGCGGGAGCAGGACGACGAGGAGTTGACGAGTGCGTTTTCCGCGACCGCCGGCCCCGCGCCGCCGGACGCCGCCGGGCCGCGGAGGCGGGGACCCTGCGGCGCCGTTACGGCAGTTCGATCGAGTTAGTTCCGGCGCGCCGCGGAGTTTTGCCGCGGGTTGTTGAGGGGACCCGGTGACCGCCGATGCGATCGACAGACATGGCTCTCTGGGACATCAAACGCGTTTGGCGGGTAGGCACCGGCGTCGATGAAGCTACGTACCCAACGGTCGAGTTGGAGCGCTTCCGTTGCCTCGTCCTGCTGGGCGCAGCGGGCGCCGGCAAGACGACGGAAGCTCGACGACTGGCGGAGCGCGAATGCGGCTCCGGACGTTCCGTGCGCAGGTGCAGGTTGGCGGAGTACGCCGACACGTCGCAGGAACTTGCAGGGCACCTGAAGGAACTCGCCGAGGGAGCTGACGCGACGACCAGCTTTTATCTCGATGCGCTGGACGAGGCGATGATACCGGCGCGCGGACGCTGGCTTGCGATAAAGCGCTGGATTAAACGGGACCTCCAGGAAACCGGCGCGTCGATTCGCATCACCTGCCGAACCGCGGTATGGCCGGAAGGGCTCTCGGACGCGATCCGCAGGTTCTGCGGGCGACAGTCGTTCGCCACGGCGTATCTTCAACCTCTCACCGAGGATGATGTTTCCGCGGCGGCGGGCTGGCTCGGCGTCGCCCCGGCCCCGTTTCTGGCGCGGATCGAGAAAGCGCGGGTTCAGAGCCTCGCACGGCACCCGTTGACGCTCCGTATGCTGCTGGGTTTGTCCGGGGACGGTGACGACCTGCCGTCCACGCTGAAGGACCTGTTCGCCGAGGGCGTCCGGATGCTTGCGCGCGACCGGCAGGACAGGCGCGCGATCGGTACGCAGACTCGGTTTCCTCCAGACCGGATCGTGGAGATCGCCGAACGCACCGCCTGCTACACGATCCTGACCGGCCGGGAAACGGTGAATCTCGGAGACGACGTACCGTCCGGTCAACTTGGTCTGCAAGACCTGTCCGGCTGCAGCGGGAAGGAATCCAAAGTAGACGAAGACGAGATCCGCGCAGTCGGTTCGTCAGGACTGTGCGATTCCGGGGCGCCGGCGACGTTTCGCTTCGCTCACCGGCAGTTCGCCGAGTATCTCGCCGGACGGCGGCTCGCGCGGCTGCCGACGCACCAGTCACGCGCGTTCCTCGCCGGTCCGGACGGGTGGCGTTCAGGCGCCGCCGGACCTCTGCGCGAGACCGCGGCGTTCGCCGCCCTGTTCAATACGGACTTGGCCGCGTGGCTGTCGAGCCGGGACCCCGAGGTGGTCGGGTTGTCCGACGTCGCCGACGGCGCCCTCCGACGACAAGCGACGCTCGGGCTGCTCGGACGCTTTCGCAGCCGCGCCGTGACGGGCGGGGAACTGTACCGTGGCGGCATGAAACTGCGCGGCCTCCAGTACGAAGGTGCGGAAACGGACCTGCACCCGGTGCTCGAAGAAAGAGGCGACCGTTGCGGGGACGTCTTGGTGTACGTGATCTTCCTGATCAGGACTTGGCGCCTCTCGTCCATGAGCGACGCCCTGGCGGACTTGGTGCTCGATCCGACGGCGCCGCTGCATGCGAGGAGCCTCGCCGGACGCGCCCTCCACGAATGCGGCGCCGACGCCGCGCGCGAACGTCTGAAGCCCCTTGTCGCGGGTCTGCCCGAGGACGACAGCGACGAATTGAAGGGAGTCGCGCTGCAATGCAATTGGCCTGATCGATTGTCGGCGCCGGAATTGTTCGATGCGCTGAGACCGAGACGCCGTCGGTCGTTCTTCGGGGCCTACGCGATTTTTCTGTACGGATTGGACCCGGACGAATTCCCTGCGGCCGGTGACGTCGCCGCGGGTCTCCGCTGGGCCAAGGGTCTCAAAGGTCTCACGTCGGAACCCAGCGATACGGACCCGCTCCATCGGCTCGGCATGCGGATCGCCCATGCCGCGTTGCGGAAACTGGATGATCCGGAAATCGCCGTCGAGTTGGTGTCGTTGATGCGGCACTGGACGAAGTACCGGAATAGTCCGCTCGCGCCCTTGCTGAAAAACCCGCTGGAACGTCCAACGGACGACGACTCTCCGTTGTACGCCGCTCGACGAGTTCGGCGACGGTTGATCGACCGGCTGGCGGAGTTCGTGGAGTCTACCCAAGAACTACGGACCCTGTCTTGGCACATCCCCGGACTGCAGTGCGAAGAGGACTTCCAATGGTTGCTCCAGCAAAGCCGCGACGATGAGCAAACGATGCAGGCGCGAGAAAATTACCTGTGGATTGCGAATTTGCTTCCGTGGATGGACCGGCTGAAGGACGTCGAGGCATGGCTTCGGGTTTGCGACATCGATCCCGTGCGAAAAGTTCTCGGAAATCAGAAATTCGTCGATCTGGATTCCGAACAGGCGATACGGCTTCGCGAAGAATGGACAGTCATTCATGGCTACGGGCCAGGGGCAGAGACCAAGACCGAGACGTCAAAGCTCGATCCGCCGCCACGCGATAGAGTTCTCCAAGCCCTGGTTCGGTCGGAGACCGAGGATGTGCGCGGTTTCCCGAGACTGTGCAAGGAACTCACGTTGGAGCCGATGAGCACCCATTATGGATTCGGACGTTTCCTGAAGGACACGCCGGGGTGGCGGGATGCCGATGCGGAGACGCGGATTCGAATCGTCAAGGTCGCGAAGCGCTACCTGTCGGTGGAAGCGATTGCCGAGGAATGCTTGTCACACCTGTCTCCGAATGGGATTCCAGTCGGTGGCCTTGACGCGATGTGGCTCGTTCTCGATTGCGATCCGGACTGGTTGAAATCGCGGCCCGAGTCCTGGTGGGCCGAATGGTCCCGGTACATTCTGCGGGGATCCATTCTGAATCTGCACGGCGAGCCCAACGATCCGAAACGAAAGCTCGTCACGCTGCTCAACAACGCTGCCGCCCCCAGCGTTCGCCGGGAAGTTCTGCGGCTGTTGTCGATCGACGGGACCGACGGCCAGTGCGTTCAGCTATCCCACGCGCTGCAGTTGCTGGCCGGCCAATCCAACCGGGATCTCGATGAGGCACTGTGCGAGGCGCTGCGTACCGGCGAGGTGCGGGAGCAGGATATTGTCAGCGTGGTCGAGTTCGCATTGACCCGCGCAAAAGACTTGGCGTTGCCGACGTGCCTCCGCATCCTTGAGAATGCCGCGGGTCACCCGGGACAATCGCCCGCGGAGCGCGTTGCGGTTGGTCTTCTCCGCAAATGCCCCGGCGCAAGCTGGACGGGGGTGAAGGCGTACCTGGTCTCCGATCGGGACAGAGCGCGCCGCGTTCTGGAGGCATTTGCGCACGACATGTTTCATGAACCCCTTGCAATGTCGACGCCGCAGTCGGGCGAACTGGCCGGCATGCTCCTGGATCTGTTCCCGCCGAAGAGTGATTCGGATGAAGGCGGCATGGTTGGGCCGGTTGACGCCGTGCACTTGTTCCGAGTGCAACTGATCGACCATCTGGGCCGTTTGCATGACGAAGAGTCTCTCGACGTGTTCAGGCGACTCGAACAACAGTTTGGAGACCGCTATCCGTGGCTTGAGAATGCGAGAATCCGTGCGGCGCGGAGCTATCGCCTGTTACGCTGGTCGCCGTTTCCGGTCGACGTCATCGCCGGGGTGCTGGATGCGGAGACGCGGAGATTGCTTCGGTCGGACGAAGACGTGGTCGACGGCATCGAATATGCACTCGAGCAATACGCGGACGGGTTGCGGCGGGACGGGACGGCCAGCGTCGAAGATCTATGGAACACCGCGAAAGACGCCGCGCCAAGCCCGAAACGGGAAGAGCACGTCTCCGGAAAGTTGTGCGGCGTCGTCAGATCGTATTTCCGGGACTACGCTGTCACCGCGGATCGGGAAGTCGAGATCTACCGGCGCAGCGTTGGCCGCGCTGACGGCGGCGGGCCGGGGTCGGAGGTCGATATCCTGGTGCAGGTGCCTGGCCGCGGCACGACGACCGGCGACGCGATCCGCGTGCCGATCGAGGTCAAGCTGTCGTTTAACGGTGAGGCGAAGACGGGCATGCAGCGTCAACTCGTTGACCGATACATGTCCGAACTTGGCGCGACGCACGGCGTCTATGTCGTCGTCTGGATGACCACGCCCGAGCCCGGGCACCTGGATCGCCGTCATCGCCCGAAGTGGAACGGCATCAAGGCGGCGCGGCGGGCGTTGAACGAAGAGGCAAAACGGTTGTCGGAAGCAGGTCGGGCACAGGTTCGGGCCGTGGTCGTGGACGGCTCGTTGCGGTAATTGCCGCATGCCCGCGCGCGGCCTGCTGGCGCCGGGGATGAGCGAACGCCTGCGCGTCACTACCGACCCCGCCGACTACGAGGAGCATTCCGAGAGCGTCGAACTTCTGGTCGCCGGGCAGCCCGCTCTTCACGCGGCCGGAGTTCACGGCGGAGGTGAAGGACGACGAGTTCCCGGCCGAGGCGACGCTGAGGGAGCTGCTGGACGAGTTAAGCACGCCGAGAGCATGAGCGGAGGAACGAGCCAAGAGACCGCACGGCACCCAGACGGCAGGAAGACGGAAACGACATGCCCGCAAGTTCGCGGCTGGTCGTCGTCGAACCGTTCGATCGGCGCGTAAAGCGTGCCGGCCAGGTCCGCGGCTCCGTTATCGGCGGCTGCGCAGACCACCGGCCTCGTCGGTCCGAGGTGGAGCCTCGTCAGAACTTGAGCCGCAGTCCGCCCCCGGCGTGGAACCCGCCGGCATCGACCGGGACCCTGCTCCCGCCTTCGCCCGGCAACTCGACGGACGCCCTCGAGTAGCGGATGATCGCGCCCACGCCGACCACCTCCGAGAAGAAGAACCCGACGTCGACGCCGACGTTGAAGCCGACCGCGGAGGCGGACTGCGGCGACGCGGACGCGGACGCGAAGCTGGCCTCGTTGTAGGGATAGACGTGGTCGTATCCGATGGTGGTCACGAGATCCTGGCGGAGGTTGAAGAACGTCGGTCCGCCGAACACCGCCAACTCGGCCTTGTCGCCCATCGGTTCGAACCAGCGGACCTCCAGGTGCACCGCGGTTTCCCGGCGCGTCAGGTCGGGTTCGCTGCCGGTCAGCGACCGGGGCCGGTCGAAGAAGAACGGGTGCGGCACGCGCGCATCTATCGCCACCGGATCGAGCTTCTCGAAGCGGCTGACGCCGACGCCGAAACCGAGGCCGGACGCGAGCCGGACCCCGCCCCCGGCGTCGAAGACGGCGCCGGCGCCGACGCCGTAGCCGGCGTCGACGTCGGCGTCTTCCTGGAACTCGGTGAACCCGATGTTGTCGTCGAAGGTGGTGGACGTCGCCTGGGTTCCTCCGTTGAAGCTGAGGTAGCCGCCGGTCTGGGCGCCGGCCGTCGCCGGCGGCAGAACCGCGGCGGCGAGCGCGGCGAACGCGAAGGGGCGGGTCCAGGTTTTCAGGCGCGGCATCATGGGCGGTCTCTCGAATCGTCGCGGCTTTGGTTGAACGTGTTCATTGGACCGGCGGGCGCGGAATCCCGACCGCGTGGAGGGCGTCCCGGATTGCCTGGGTGGCGGCGGCGTCCGACCCGAACAGGTCGGTGGCCGACCGTATCAGGCTCTCTCCGACGATGGCGTGGTCGGCGAACGACGGCACCAGGTGGACCCAGGCGTTGAAGAAGGTCCGCTCGATCTGCAGGCGGTTCCCGCGGCCGACGCCGGTCACGCTGAGACCGGAGGTGCGGTTGACGCCGCCCTCGACCGCGAGAAAGTAGGCGTGCCCCAGGATCGTGGCGTTGATGTGGACGCCGCCGTTATCCAGCTCTCCGTCGTACAGGTTGTCGTAGTGGTCCGGATACGGACCCGTGATCCCGTTTTGCAGCTCCTGCGGGTTTCGCAGCGAGCGGAGGGGGAACCCGCTGTCCTCGCCCACGAGGTAGTCGGCGCGCAGCGGTCCGCTGCCGGCGTCGTGAACGTAGAACTCGGTGGCGGTGCCGATGATGTCCGAGAACGCCTCGTCGATCGCCCCCGGCTCGTTGGGAGGCGGCGTGCCGCCCAGTCCGGCCGTGAAGTAGGTGACGCCGTGGGCCATCTCGTGCGCAACGATGTCGAGGGCCGTCAGCGGCCTGTCGAAGAAATCGAGCGGTTCGCCGAAGACCATGAAGCCGGTCGAGCCGGCAGCGCCGGGAAGGGGTGGGAAGTACACGGCGTTGTCGATGAAGAACGTGAGGAACACGTATTCGAAGCACTCCTCGAACGGGTCCGCGGCGTTCTCGAAGCACGGCTGCGCCGCCGCCAGGACCCTGGCGGGGTTCACCGGGTGGACGAAGGCGGAGATGGCGCCGTCGCGGCCGTCGATGCCGGCCCAGCCGAGCTGCGTGGCCAGGTAATCGTAGGACCATCCCACCCCGGGGTGGACGTCGACGACGGCGCCGTCCTCCCACACGTTGTCGGCGTCGGCGGCGAGATCCAGGAGCGACGGGGGCACGCCGTTGGACAGCGCCACCAGGGTGTTCAGGAATCTGTTCTCGTCGTACTCCATGTCGAAGGTCTGGATCACCGCCGGCCGGAGCGGGTCTCGTGTCCTGAACGTCCCCCCGATGGACTCCGTGGCCATCTTGCGCTGGTCGCCGAGAAGTCCGGTGCCGAGACCGACGGTCTGATGGCGGACCCGGCTGAGCTCGAACAGGGTCTCGCCGGTGCCGGCGTCGATGAAGACGTCGCGGAACCCTGACAACGTGCCGCGCCACGCCAGCGTGTAGGCCCCCTCGCCGAGGGGAAACACCCACAGGCTCGGCGCGCCCGTCAGCCCGAAGGGCGGCTCCGCCATCCCGCCGAATGCCGCGCGGGCCGCGGACAGCGTCAGACCCGGCGTCGTGTCGAGGTCGATTTCCGTGAACAGCGTGCCGAGTATCGCGGTGGTGACGCCGGCGTCGGTCTGCCGGATCAGATCGGCTCCGTAGACCGGGACCCCCTCGTGGTACTGGGCGAAGCGTTCGCTCTGCAGGCCCGGAAGGTACAGGTTCGGCTGCGAATCGTACCGGCGGAGGTCGCCGGCCCGGAACCCGCGCTCCAAGATGTTGTCCCATTCGCGCAGGGTGGACGCGTCCAACGCGGCGACGGTCCGGCGATCGTCCGGCTGCGCCGCCGCGGGCAGGCAGCCGAGCAGCAGGAGGATCGCGGCGGCGGCGGTGCGGAGGTCTTGCCGGCGGGTGTCCGTCACCTGGTCTGGATGCCGCGGATGGGGCATGTGGGTTCCGTCTGTCGGCGGTCTGTTTCCGGCGATTGCAGCGACTGCGCTTTCCACTTGTTCCGAGTACGCATTTTTTGCGTGCATCCAGTAGCTTAGCGTACCGACACGGGATCCCGGCGGACCCCGCGTGGCGCTGGCGGCGCGGCGTCCCGATCCCGAAGCGTGGTGCGGCGGCGAACGCTCGTGTGTCGGGGGCCGGCCATCTACCGGCCGCCGGGCCGGCGCGAACCGCAGCGGGGCAGGCGTCTGCGCCGCAGAACGGCGCGGACTCCTGGAGGGTTGGTTGGGGCGGCCATCGGAGCCGCAGGCGACGATTTCCGGGCTGGTGTCTGCCGGCCACGTTTCGCCAGACAGGCGGAGGCGCATTTCGCGCCGGTTCCGCATGCGCGGGCCGGAAGACCCGCGGCGGCCGGCGGAGGCGGGGAGGCTCCGATGTAGAATGTCGTCGTGATGCTGCCACCCACCCGCCGCGCGTTTCTCGGCGCCCTTCCGGCGATCGCCGCCGTGCCCGCCTTCCGGCCCGCCGCATCCGCGGTCCCGGCCCTGCCGCTCGGTCAGGCGGAGAGCAGGCTTCGGATCACCGGCCTGGAGCTCGTCGTCGTCCGCGTCACGGGGCGCACCAACTGGATCTTCGTCCGGCTCGCCACCAACGACGGGATTACCGGTCTGGGAGAGGCCTCGATGGGGCGCCGGACCGGCTTTCCGGAGATCGCGCCGTTCTTCGATCTGGTCCGGGACCGGTCGCCGTTCGAGATCGAGGCCTATCGACAACGCGGCCGGGCCGCGGCCGCCGGGGGGCGGGTGCCGGCCACCGCGTTCAGCGCCCTCGAGCAGGCGCAGTGGGATCTCGTCGGCAAGGCCCTCGGGGCACCGGTCTACGAGCTGGCCGGCGGCGCGGTGCGGCGCGAGCTGCCGGCCTACGCGAACATCAACCGGGCCACCGCCGACCGGTCGCCCGAAGGGTTCGCGGCGAATGCGCGGCAGGCGGTCGCCGACGGCTTCCGCGCGATCAAGGCGGCGCCGTTCGACGGTTTCCCGCCGCTCGATCGGCCGGCCGGCGAGGTGGAGGCGGCGACCGAGCTGGGCATCGCCTGCATCGAGGCGATGCGGGCGGCCATCGGCCCCGACGTCGCCCTCAAGATCGACGTCCACAGCAACTTCGACGTCCCGCTCTCGATCGAGGTGGCGCGGCGGTTGGAGCCGCAGGGGCTGTCGTGGTACGAGGAGCCGGTGCCGCCGACCGACCTCGAGGCCACGAAGGCGATCAAGGACGGCATCCGCCAGACGATGGCGGGCGGCGAGTTCCTCTTCGGCATCGAGGGGTTCGCGCCGCTGTGCCGCGAGCGGGCCGTCGACATCATCATGCCCGACGTCAAGCACTGCGGCGGCATCACCGAGCTGGGGAAGATTGCGACGGTGGCCGAGCTCGACGGGGTGCTGGTCTCGCCGCACAACCCGAGCGGTCCGGTGGGCACCATGGCGTCGGCGCAGGTCTGCGCCCGCCTGTCCAACTTCGACGTTCTCGAGTACCAGTGGAACGAGGCGCCTTGGCGGGGTGACCTCGTCGACCCGCCCGAGCGCTTCGAGAACGGGATTCTGCAGGTCCCGGACGGTCCCGGCATCGGCGTCACGCTGAACGATGCCCTCGCCCGGGAACATGCCTGACCGGTGTGACCGGATCGCCGCGCCGACCGGTCGCGGTGCGGCGGGCCGGGCGCGGGGTGGTGCCTGCGCCGCTGTCCTGCGAGGTGGATCAGCCCCAGATCCGGCTCATGGGACACTCCGGGCGCGGGGTGGCGTCCGCGCCGCTGTCCCGCGGGGCGCCGGGCGTCGGCGCCGTGGAACGGCGCAGGCCGCCGCGGCGGGCCGGTTGGGCGGCAGGCCGGGCCGGGCGGTGATTCCCGGGCCCTGAAATCGGCGCCGTGGAACGCCGCAGGCCGCCGGCGGGGTGGGTTGCGCGGCAAACCGAGCGGCAACGCGGCGCGGGCCGGGCCGGAGACGGAAGCGGATGAAGATACGGAAGATCGACGCCCTCGAAGTGCTGGACTCCCGCGGCAATCCGACGGTGGAGGCCCGCGTGCGCCTCGACGACGGGACGGTCGCCGAGGCGCGGGTGCCGTCCGGCGCCTCGACCGGAGAGCGGGAGGCGGCGGAGCTGCGGGACGGCGGGCGGCGCTACGGCGGCAAGGGGGTGCGGCGGGCGGTCGCCCACGTCAACGGCGAGATCGCCGCGGGGTTGATCGGCCACGACGCGGCCGACCAGCGCGGCATCGACGAGCGGCTGATCGCGCTCGACGGCACGCCCAACAAGGCGCGGCTCGGCGCCAACGCCCTCCTCGGCGTCTCGATGGCGGCGGCCCGCGCGGCGGCGGCGGCGGCCGGCGTGCCGCTGTACCGGCATCTCGGCGGCGCGGACGCGGCGATTCTGCCGGTCCCCTGTCTCAACGTCATCAACGGCGGGCGCCACGCCGACAACACCGTCGACTTTCAGGAGTTCAAGATCGTTCCGCACCACGCGCCCTCGTTCGCCGAGGCGCTCCGGATGGGCGTCGAGACCTTCCACGCCCTGCGGGCGTTGCTGAGGGCGCGGGGCAAGTCGACCGGGACCGGCGACGAGGGGGGCTTTGCGCCCGACCTCGCGAGCAACGAGGAGGCGGTGGCGCTGATTCTCGAGGCCATTGAGCAGGCCGGCTACCGTCCCGGCGCGGACGTCGCCCTCGCTCTCGACCCCGCCACCAGCGAGATGTGGCGGGACGGCCGGTATGTCGCGTTCAAGTCGGACCGCGCGGTCCGGACGACGGCCGAGATGATCGCGCTCTGGCGGGGGTGGGTCGATCGCTATCCGATCGTCCTGATCGAGGACGCCCTCGCCGAAAACGACTGGGACGGCTGGGCCGACCTCACCCGCGCCCTCGGCGATCGGATCGAGCTGGTCGGCGACGATGCCTTCTGCACCAACCCCGTGATCCTGCAGCAGGCCATCGACCGCCGCGTCGGCAACGCCATCCTGATAAAGCTGAACCAGATCGGGACGGTGTCCGAGACGCTCGAGACCGTCCGCCTTGCGCAGCGGCATGGCTACGGCGCCTACATGTCGCACCGCTCCGGCGAGACCGAGGACACCTTCATCGCCGATCTCGCGGTCGCCACCGGCTGCGGCCATATCAAGACCGGTTCCGGGTGCCGCGGGGAGCGGACCGCCAAGTTCAACCGGCTGCTGCGGATCGAGCACGATCTGGGCGATCGTGCGGTGTTCGCCGGCCTCGGCGGGTTCCGCCAGACGCGGGTCTAATCCCCGGCGTCCGCGCCGCAGGGCCGCTGATCGATGACGGCGTCGCCACCTTCATCGAGGCGCAGCCCATGATTTCCGTCGGGCGCGTCGGTGACACGGCGGGGTGGTTCCCGTCCGGGTTCCGAGGGCTCGAGGCGAAACCGCGGGGCGGTCGCCGCGGGCTCCCGGACGTTCAAGCCTCTCTCGATGCCGACTGATCGAGGCGTCCGTTGCCTCGGCGGGCCGGCCGGCCGTCCAGACATGTCGACCCTGAAACGGATCTTCCTGGCGGCGAACGCCGTAGAAGCGCACATGCTCAAGGACCTGCTCGCGCAGGAGGCCATCGAGGCGGTGGTGCGCGGAGACGATTTCGTGCCGTTGCAGGGCGGCAGTCTGTTTCGCATGGAGACCCGCCCCTCGGTCTGGGTGCTCGATGACGAGCGGCTGGTCCGCGCCCGCGAGCTGGCGGCCGAGTTCGGGGGTGGCCCGCTGCCGGCGGCGCGGCGGCCGGCGACTTGGCGCTGCCGGTGCGGCGAGACGATGGAGGCGCAGTTCACGGCGTGCTGGAACTGCGGGCGGGTCCCGTCCGAAGAACCGTGAAAGGGTGCGCACCACGCTACCGCAGGCGGTTCGACGGGGTCCGCGCCGTTCTGCGGCGCAGACTCCCGGCCCCCCGGAGCCGCCGCGCGCCGGGCAAGACGATCAGAGCGGTTCGAGAAAGCCCTCGTAGGTAATCGTCTCGCCCGGCAGCGTCATGACCTCGAACTCCAGCGGCATGTAGCCGGGGTAGCGGATCTCGATGTGGTGCGGCCCTTCTTCGAGACGCAACCGCTGGAAGATGCCGTCGTAGTTGTCGACCCGGCCGGCGTAGTAGCCGTCGACGTGCACCTCCGCGAAGCGGGGCCGGATCTTCAGGCGCAGGCTGCCGGTGTAGTCGTAGCGGGGGCCCCAGTCATAGGCGGCGTAGCCGTACCGATGGCCGTAGTGGCCGTACCAGTACGGATCGTAGTACCGCCGGCCGGACCCCACGGCGACGCCGAGGCTGAACGTGTTGTAGCCGGGAAAGTAGAAGTAGCTTCCGTAGAGGTGCGGGACGCCGTAGCGGTGCCGGCCGCGGTAGCGGCGGTGTCCTCGGTGGCCCCGCCGGCCGCCGTCGACGTAGTTGTTGATGACGATCGGGCGTGACGCCAGCGGCGCGTCCGCTCGCCGGACGGCGTTGCCGCGCGGAGCGCGCCGATCGACGGCCGGGCCCCGGCGGCCCGTCCTGCGCCCCGGAACCGCGTCCGCGATGCCGCCGCGGGACCGGCCGTTGCCGATGGCGCCGCTGCCCGGCGCGCCGCGCGGACGTGCGACCCGGGCGCCGGTACGGTCCACGACGCCGGTGCGGCCGCCGTTCCGCGCCGCGGTTCCACCGACGCGGCGATTGGGCGTGCGCGCCACGGCTCGGGCGCCGCGGGTGTCGCGGGGGGCTGTCGCGTCCGCACGCCGGCGGGTGGCGGTGCGCTCGGGGACGGTCCGGGTGGTCGTCCGCGGGGCCGTCCCGCCGATGCGGCGATTGGGCCTGCGGTCTACGGCTCGGGTGCGGCCGGCGTCGCGGGGGGCCGTCGTGCCGACCCGCCGGCGGGTGGCGGTGCGTTCGGGGGCCGTGCGGGTGGCCGTCCGCGGGGCCGTCCCGCCGATGCGGCGTCCCGGGGCGGACCTGCCCGCGGTACGCGGCGCCGCGGCGCCGGCGCGCGCGGGCGCGGAGGTCCGGGGGGTTGCGCGCCGCACCGCTCGGCGCCGGGTCGGCGGGGCCGCGGCGGCGGGTCCGGCTCCCGCCGGCCGGCGCGGCTGGGCCATGCGCCGGGGCGGCGCCGAGCGGGCCGGGGCCGCTCGTTGCGGCGCCCGCTGGGGCGCGCGTTGCGCCTGCGCGGGCCGGGCCCCGCGTTCTCGGGCGCGGCTCTGGCCTGCCGCCGCGCCGGCTGGGACGGACCAGGCCGCGGCCAGAATCAGAGTGCAGAGCGCAGGTGCGAGACGTTTCATGGCGATTCCCTTCCTCCCGTCGACCCCTTCGGTCCGCGAGCCGGACCGTCGTCACCATTGACAAGCACGCTGCGTGCCAACTGTCGCCCCGCCCCGGCCTTCGCAGAACCGCTCGGCGACAGGCCGCCGGGCGCCGGCGCGGCCGCTCCCGGTGTCCCTGCCAGGTGGCAGGGTGTCCGTTCGGGAGCACGGTTCTCGGGAGCGGGTGTTGAAGCCCGTGTTCGACCGACACCCGCGGTGGCGCAGACGCCCCCGGGCGGCCGGTCGCGCGGGGCGCCGCGGGTTCCCGGTTCCCCGCCCGCTCCGAACTGTACCACGCGGAACGCCACGCGCGGTCCGGCGAGGCATCCCACGCTGACGGCGCGTGACGGCCCGCCCGCGATCGAGGGGTCACCACCGTCTTGCCGACCGGCCGGCGCCGCGTGAGACCCACGATTCCGCACGTCCGGAGCCCCGGGACCCGCCACGATTCCGCCTGCGCACGGCGGTGGCGGAGCGTGGGATGGTCCTGCTAGGTCCGGCGGGAAGTCTCCTGCCGTGGCGCGGTTTATGCTATTGTCTTGCTGGCCTCTGTTTGGCTGGCATCCGTCCGCCCATGGTGGAAGTCCCGCGAGCATGGGCTCGCAGGCAGAATGCCCGACTATGGACCGGTCGCTGGAGCGACGACGAGAAGGGACAACCAGCCATGGGTTTCTGCGAGCATTGTGAGGGCCAGCGATTCGACCGGGCACAGGTGCTCCGCCAACTCAGGCAGACGCGCGCCCGGCTCCGGGATGACTCGGCGTCGTGGACGGCCGACGAGGCCTTGATGATCGCCATCAAGTCCGTGCGCGCCCTCGAGATTCCCCATCTCGATTCGGTCGACGATCTGCTGGACGAGACCATCGACGATCAGGTCGTCCACTAGGAGTCTGCGCCGTAGAACGGCGCCGCCTCCCGAAGGACGCGCCGACTCCCTGGAGGGTTGTTGGGCGCAATCGGAGCCGCAGGCGACGATTTCCCGGGCTGGTCCCGTCCGGGGGCGGTGGCCGCCTCGGCGCTGCGCGCGGTTCGCCGCGGGTCCTTCCTGTCCGCCCGTCAGCGGGCGCCGGCTATCTCCGTCACGACCCGGTACACATACTCGACGAAGAGGCCCAGCGCCTCGATAGAGAGCCGTTCGTCCGTTCCGTGGACGCCGCTCCGATCGTCCCGGATCAGGCCGATGCCGTAGGTCTGCACCCCCCGGGCGCGGAGCTGGGCCGAGTCGGTGGCGGCCACCAGCATCGTCGGCAGGGTGATCGCCTCCGGGAACATCCGGCGTTGCACCCGTTCCAGAGTGAGGAACATCTCGCTGTCGAGGCGCGAGGGCGGGGCGGCCGGCCGCATGCTCGTGGGGGGCGTGACCTGCACCGCCGGGTCGTCGATGAGCTGGCGAAGCGTCGCCAGGAAGCCGTCCAGGTCCTCGTCGGGCAGGGCGCGGACGTCGAGCTCCGCCTCGGCCTCGGCGGGGATCACGTTCCGGCGGAACCCGCCGCGGATGATGTTGGGCGAGATGGTGGTCTGGAGCATCGCGCTGACGCCGATGTCCGTCTCTCGCAGCGTCTGGCGGATGGACTCGCTCAGCCTTGGATTCTCAAGGTTCCTGTACCGGAAGGCCACGTCCCGCGGGCTGATGTCGGCCAGTCGGTCGAGGTAGGCGCGGGTGGTCTCGTTCAACCGCATCGGCGGCTGGTAGGCCCCCGCCTTGGCCACCGCAGCGGCCAGCCGCACGATGGGGTTGTCGAGCCTGGGGGCCGAGCCGTGGCCGGCGGTGCCGCGGGCCACGAGGCGGATGCCGCGCCAGGGCACCTTCTCGGTGGTGGCGACGCTCACGACGTCGACGGTTCCGTCCGACACCGACATGCGCCCTCCTTCGTTCAGGGCGAACTCCGCATCGATGGCGTCGAAGTGGCGGTCGACGATGAAATCTATCCCGACCTCGGTCGTCCCCTCTTCACCCGCTTCGGCCAGCAGAATGACGTCGCGGGCCAGCGGGACCCGGTGACGCTGCAGCAGGAGCAGCACCTGCACCATCCCGGCGAGCTGGCCCTTGTCGTCGGAGGCGCCGCGGCCGTAGAGATGGCCGTCGCGGATGATCCCGCCGAAGGGGTCGACGGTCCAGTCGTCCCGTTCGACGCCGACCACGTCGGTGTGGGCCATCAGCAGGATCGGACGCTTCGACCCGTCGCCGCGCAGGCGGGCGACGAGGTTCGCGCGGGAGGGATCGAGGGCGAGAACCGTCGAGGCGATGCCCGCCTCGTCGAGCACCGTCTCGACGATCTCGACGACCTGCGTCTCGTTCCCCGGCGGGCTGCTGGTGTCGATGCGCACCAGCGCCTGCAGCAGGGCCGCCGCGTCGTCCCGAGCCCGCGCGAAGTCCGGTTCCTGGGCAGCGAGGCCGGCGGCGCCGGCCGCCGACCACAGCGCGAGCGTGGTCACCATCCGCCGAATGGCGGACAGCGGCGAGGCTGTCCGCGTGGCGGGGTTTCGGCGGCGAAGTCGGCCGGCGCTGGACATGAGGTGCTATTGTGACGCGGTTCGCAACGTGCGGCAACCGCGGGGCGCACGTTGCGAAAGTGAGACGCCGGCACTGGAGGTATCCGACGCCGCTGGCTCCGAGGCGTTCTATCGCGCCAAGGCCCGAAGGGGCCCGTTCGGAGGGCCTCGAGGCCGAGAAACGAGATCGAAATCGCCGATCTGACCGTGACAGGGCAGTCGTCCCGCAAAGCTGACGTGCACCCCAACCGCGGCCACCGCGGAGCGCATCCGGTCCCGATCCCGCGGCGTGCGCCGCGCCGGCGGCCCGGACGGGCCGCGGTGGCGACAGCAGAGTGAGCCCATGGCCGACAGACCCGTCCTTCCCCTGCTCGCGGGCGATTTCCTGCGGGTCTCCCGGCATCAGCTCGATACCCGCCGGCAACGCATCGAAGCCTGTCTCGCCCGGTTGACCAACGCGCAGATCTGGACCCGCCGCCACGACGTCGAGAACGCCGTCGGCAATCTCGTCCTGCATCTGTGCGGAAACATCGAGCAGTGGATCGTCGGCGGCGTGGGGGGGAAGGCGGTGACCCGCGACCGCGACGCCGAGTTCGACCGGCGCGACGCGATACCCGCGGCCGAGCTCGCGGCCCGGCTGAGGGCCGTCGTCCGCGCCGCCGATGCGGTGCTCGAGACCCTGACCCCCGACGACCTCGCCGAGCCTCGTTCCATCCAGGGCTACGACGTGACCGTGCTCCACGCGGTCTATCACGTCGTCGAGCACCTCGCCGAGCACACCGGTCAGATCATCTGGGCCACCAAGGGCCTGACCGGGCGCCATCTCGGGTTCTACGACTACCTGGACGATGCCGCCGATTCGACCGGCCGAATGCCATAGCGTCCGTCACCCCCGCCCGGCGGCCGGCAAGTCCGTGGGGGGTCCCCGCCGCCTTCGAGCGGCGATGCGCCCCGCTTGACTGCGTTGTTCGGTTGCTTACGCCTGAACCGTCATGATCGGGAACGCCGATCACCCCGACGCCCCGAAACGTCGGGACCTGTTCCGCAGCAATCGGCGCCCCTCCTCACGCCCTGTCAGTCGGGCGCCCGGCCGCTCTCGGTGCGGCGCGGGGTTTCGCGCCGGGCGGCCAGTCGGCCGGCAGTTCGTCGGAGGGGTCGGGGAAGTAGACCCGCGACAGGTCGTTCAACGCCACCCCGACGCCCCGAAACGTCGGGACCTGTTTCGCAGCAATCGGCGCCCCTCCTCACGCCTTGCCAGTCGGGCGTCCGGCCGCTCTCGGTGCGGCGCGGGGTTTCGCGCCGGGCGGCCAGTCGGCCGGCAGTTCGTCGGAGGGGTCGGGGAAGTAGACCCGCGACAGGTCGTTCAACGCCACCGCGACGCCCCGAAACGTCGGGACCTGTTTCGCAGCAATCGGCGCCCTCCTCACGCCTTGTCAGTCGGGCGCCCGGCCGCTCTCGGGGCGGCGCGGGGTTTCGCCGCGGGCGGCCAAGCGGCCGGCAGTTTGTCGGAGGGGTCGGGGAAGTAGACCCGCGACAGGTAGTTCAACGCCACTGCGATGCCCTGGCGCTGCGGCATCGTCGCCACCAGGGGCGCCGCCATCGCCGCGAAGAAGAGCAGCGCCTGCGGCCAGGTCGGGGTGCGCAGGCCGAAGAAGACGATCAGGATCAGCCCGATCGCGATCGGGATGCGGTCCATCACGATCCAGTAGAGCCAAGTGTCGCCCTGGTTGCGCAGGTATCGCAGTCCGCAGACGCAGCACCGATCGTGCAGCGTGATCCACCGGACGAAGAGCGGTCCCCGGCCGCAATGGGGGCAACGCCGCTGCGCGCCCCGCCGGAGCGTGCGGCGAATGCCCGGATGCGTCTTCTCGAGCCCGGTCCGGGCGGTGTTGTCGCGTCTTGCCGTCATGGCCGGTTTATAGTGGGCGTCCGTATCCCCGCCGAGAGCCAGCCGTGGTCAGCCCCCAGCCCGCCGTCGAGCCCCGCGCGACCGTCGTGGCGACGCCGTCCCGGCTTCTGTGCGCGACCATGTCGGTCCTGGGACTGTTCGCGGCCGGCGCCGCGGGCTACCGGCTGGTCGAGGGGGTGCCCTGGTGGGACGCGTTCTACATGACCGTCATCACCATCACCACCGTCGGTTTCGGCCACGTGTTTCCGCTGTCCCCGGCCGGCGAGGCGCTGACGGTGGCGCTGCTCGGGGCCGGCATCGGGGTGTTCCTGTTTCTGGCGTCCGAGGTCGGCCGGTCGATCATGGAAGGCGAGCTGAGGCGCTATCTGGGGCATGTCCGGAGGGTCCGTATGATCGAACGCATGAGCGGTCACGACATCGTCTGCGGCTACGGGCGCATGGGCCGCGCCGCTGTCGACGCCCTGCGCCGGGCCGGCCGGCAGGTCGTGGTGGTCGAAGCCCGGAGCGGGGAGGCCGGGGAGCTGGCCGCGGCGGGGCGCCCGGTGGTCACCGGGGACGCCACGAGCGAGGCGTCGCTGCGCGCCGCCAACGTCGAGCAGGCCCGCGGGCTCGTCTGCTGTCTCGCCGACGACGCCCACAACCTCTACACGGTGCTGACCGCGCGGTCGCTGAACCCGAACCTGGTCATCGCGGCCCGGGCCGCCGGCGAGGGCGCCGAGCAGCGGATTCTGCAGGCCGGCGCCGACCGGGTGGTGAATCCCTATCAGCTCGGGGGGACGCATCTCGCCCATCTGCTCGTCGAGCCGGCGCGCGCTCAGAGCGCTTCGTCGGGTGCGCCGCCGGCGCCGCCCGGCCCGTCGGGGCCGTTCGAGAGCCGGACCGGCGCTTCCCCGCCCGCACCCGGCACCCCCTCGTTCAACGAACCCTGACGATAGCCCCGGGGGTCGACCGTCACCCGCGCGAAGCCGGCGTCCCGCAACCGCCGCAAGACCTCGGCGCGGACGCCCGCGCTGCGCAGCCGGGGAATTTCGTGCGGCTCCACCTCGACACGGGCGGTGGCGTCGTGAAACCGCACCCGGCACACCCGGAACCCCAGCTCGCGCAGGACCCGCTCGCCCGCGGCCACCCGCGCCAGCCGGTCCGGGGTGATCGCGGTGCCGTAGGGGAAGCGGCTCGACAGGCACGCGAGGGCCGGCTTGTCCCACACCGGGAGCGCCAGCCGCCGCGCCGCCTCGCGGATGTCCGCCTTGCCGAAGCCCGCCTCGTCGAGGGGCGAGCGGACCCCCTGCCCGCGCGCGGCCAGGCGGCCGGGACGGTGGTCGCCGCGGTCGTCGGCGTTGAACCCGTCGAGGACGTGGACCGCCCCGAGGCGGGCCGCCTCGGCCACCGCCACCGAGTACACCTCGAGTTTGCAGAAATAGCAGCGATTGACGGGGTTCGACGCGTACCGCGCGTCGTCCAGCTCGTGGGTCTCCACGAGCACGTGGCGGACCCCGAGATGCCGCGCCAAGCGTGCGGCGCCGGCCCGTTCCTCGGGGGCCAGGCTCGGCGAGACCGCGGTGAGGGCCGTCGCCCGGTCTCCCAGGGCGCGGGCGGCCTCCGCCAGGAGGTAGCCCGAATCGACGCCGCCCGAGAAGCAGACGACCGCCCGATCGAACTCGGCCAGCCGGGTCCGCAGCCCGGCGATCCGGTCGCCGAGGCCCGCCGGCGCCGCGTCGGGCGGGACCGCGGCCGCATCGCGGCACCGCGGCCAAGAGTCGGCGTCACGCATGATCTCCAGTATAGCCTTCTCCCTCGACCGGCGGCTCGCTCGTCCGCGGCGGGAGGCGCGCCCGGGGGCCGACCGCGGCACCGCCCGCTGACATCCGCGCCGCGCTTCGTCAACGGCGCGACCGGTCGACGACGCCGCGGCGGATCCGTGGCGCAAGCGGGGGCGGGGCACTGGATGCTGCCGCCCATCAGCCCCAGGCCGGCGGATCCGTGGCGCGCGGGGGCGGGCATCAGCCCGACCCCGATTCGACTCGGGGAGCTTCCGGCGTCCCCCGGGCGGCGCCGGCGGCGGCCGGGCCGGGATGGCGCCTCGGCTATAATCAGCGCCGACCGGCGGCCGGCTCCGGTTCGAGGGCGTCCGAGCCGTAATCGACGGCGGCGGCGGCGGGGCGGGTCACGCCGCGGCGACGGCTTCGAGCGCCGCGGCCCGTCATCCGTCCCGCCCGTGCCGACCGGCCTTCTGTTCCCGGCAGAGAGGCGTTACCGACTCGTGCTCTACGACATCGTCCTCATCGTCCTCGGTCTCGGTCTGGTCGCGAAGGGCGGCGACCTGTTCGTCGACTCGAGCATCTACATCGGACAGGCGCTGCGAATCCCCCGGTTCGTCATCGGCGGGACGCTGGTGAGCCTGGCCACCACCACCCCCGAGCTGGTGGTCTCGGCGATGGCGAGCAGCGTCGGCGACACCGGCATCGCGCTGGGGAACGCGATCGGGTCCTGCATCTGCAACATCGGGCTGATCGTCGGCACCGTCTCCCTGCTGACCCCGGTGGAGGTGGAGAAGCGCGACTTCGTCCGACGGGCGGCGTGGATGGTCTCGGCCGGGGTGCTCGTCGTCGTCTTCACCTGGGACCGGACGCTGAGCCGTCCCCTCGCCGCGGTCCTGCTGGCCCTGGCGTTCGCGTACCTCGCCTGGGACTATCTCGGCATCCGCCGCCGGCGCGCCGAGACCGCGGGCGGCCCCGAGCCGGAGACGAGCGGGCTGACCCGGGCCATCGGCCTGTTCGTCCTCGGGGCGGCCCTCATCGTGGTCGGCAGCCGTTTCCTCGTCGACTCGGGTCAGGCGCTGGCCGCGGCCCTCGGGGTCCCGTCGGTCATCATCGGGCTGTCGGTGGTGGCCATCGGGACGTCGCTGCCCGAGCTGGTGACCGGGGTCTCCGCGGCTCGCAAGGGGGTCCCGGACCTGTCGCTGGGCAACATCCTCGGCGCGAACGTCCTCAACCTCTACCTCATCGTCGGCCTGTCCGGCGCCATCAACCCGTTGTCGCTCGACGTCTTCACCCAGGTGTACTCGTACGGCTGGCTCGGCGTGTTCTTCGCCGCGGTCCTCGGTCTGACCGCGCGCACCGGCCACTTCCACCGCCGCGGGGGCCTGCTCCTGCTGGCCCTCTACGCCGTCTACGTGACCGGTCTCGTCCTCGTGCCGGCGCTCTCGTCGGGCGCGTGAGCGTGCCGCGCCGGTCTGTCCCCGCGCCGGCCGGCAGCCGCCCGACGCGCCCGCCGGCGATGGTCCGCGGACGACGGCGCCGTTGCCTTCGCCGCGGCGGCGGGCAGACGGCGTTGCGCCGAGTCCGCCGGGTTGGTGGTCAGGCCGGTCAGGCGCCCCGATCCTTGATTACCGGGCTGCGCCGGCGAGGGCCGTCCGTCCGGCGTGGTGGGGGGCGGCCGCGTCACGCGGCCCGATCTTCGACTACCGGGATTACAAAGAGGTTGACCGAGTGCCTCCATCTTCCCAAGAACCCCCGTATTCGTTGGTGAAGATGCCGGCACTCCGATCCCGTGCGGCCAGCCGCCGTCGCCGCCTCCCCCTCGCGCCGCCCGTAGAGCTTCAGGATCAGTTCGCGCCGCGGGCGGGTATCGGCGATGAGCGCCTGCGGGGGAGCCATTCATCCGCTCAGCAGGCCGGGCGTCGCCGAACGTGTCAACCTGCAACGAGACGGCGGGTGCACGTCAAGAAATGAGACGGTGCCGTTGGGGGGTATCCGGCGCGGGCGGTCCCGAGGCGTCCCATCGCGTCGAAGCCCGTAAGGCCCGTTTCGGAGGCCTCGAGGCCGCGAACGGGATCGGAATCGCCAATCTGGCAGCGACGGGGCGGTCGTCTCACAAGCCATGCGAAGCCGCATCAGGTGCGCCAAGTTCGCCGGATCAGGCTGAAGTACGGACTTGGCCGGGGAGGAGTGATGCGCAAGTACGAGATCATCCTTTGCTGGAGTAACGACGATGACGCGTTCGTCGCCGAAGTTCCGGAACTCCCCGGCTGCATGGCGCACGGCCGCACGCAGGAGACGGCGCTCAGAGAGATCAAGGAGGCGATGCGCCTCTGGATCGAGACGGCGCGCGGGTGCGGCGATCCGGTGCCGGAACCGAAGGGCGGGCGGCTGATGCCCGCCTCAGCCAGACCGGTTTCCCCGCCAAGGCGCGGATGAAACGCCGTTCGAGCCCGATCTCGAGACCCTCCCTCGTCCGGGGCGAACACGCACGGATACGGGTATCGCGTCAGAAATTCACGGCGTTGCGCCCGGTGCCGCCGGCCGGCGGAGGATGGGGTAGACCGAACCGGCCGCGGTCACGTGGTCGTCGACCAGGTTCCAGTTCACGATGCCGTCGTCGGACCGGGGCTCCAGCAGCGCGAACAAGAGGCGTCCGAGCGGCTGGTCCACGGGCACGACCAGGGTACCGGCGGGCAACACGCGCTCCACCGGGGTCCAGTCGCCGGTGGCCAGACGTTCGCGGTGGCCCTGGAAGGGGCGGTCGGCGACAGACGAGGCGCGCACGACGAACTCCTGCAGATCCAGCATCGTGTCGGCGGCGAGGGGGGCGCCGTCGACGCCGTGGGCGGCGAGGAGGTCGACGACCGCGGTGAGGTCCGCCGGCACGTAGTAGGCGGCGGGGGCGAGCTCGTCGCCGTCCTCGGCGGCCGCGAACGTGCCGTACTCGTGCATCGGCGTCGGCTGCGCCACGTCGAGGCGGCGCCGCATCGGGGCTCGGGTGTACGGGTTCTGCACCTCCTCGGTGCGTCCCAGCAGGATCTCGACGGGGCCGGCCGACGGCACGGGCACGGCGCGGGTCGCGAGCCGGGCGCCGGCGACCGGGGCCGCGTCGGCGGTTTCGACGAGAGCGGCGATGGCCCCGGCGCGGTCGTGGGCGAACGTCAGCGCTTCCTCCACGAACCGCAGCGAGGCGTGGACGCGTTCGTCGAACGGCGCGTAGGCGTAGGCCTCGCCGAGCAGCGCGACCCGGTTGCGGAGTCCGACGTAGTTGTTGTTGAACCGCGGCCGGTGATCGAACGTGCGCCAGCTCGGCTCGGTCCCGGCCGCGGGCGGGAGGTTGCCGTAATAGTAGAAGCGCCAGCCGTCGGACTGCTCGACGGCGCGGGTGATCGCGGGCAGCCATTCGTCGCGGAGGAGGGCGTCGATAGCGGGATGGGTATTGGGGTGGAGCGGCGGCGAGTAGGTCAGATGATAGGCGTGCTCGGTGCCGTTGGTGGTGTGGAGGTCGATGACCACGTGCGGGTCGTAGGCTTCGTACGCGCGGGCGAGGGCCCGGGCCTCGGGCGACTCCAGCTTCATGTGGTCGCGGTTGAGGTCGAGGCCCTGGGCGTTGGTCCGTTCGCCCTGGCCCGCGAACGGGCCGAACTGATAGGGCCGGGTGTCGGGCCCCATGCGCTCGTGGCCGTCGGCGTTGTAGATGGGGGCGACGAGCAGGGTCATCGACGACGACCACGCGGCGTGGGCGCCCCCCGCGAGGTCCCGCAGCAGCATCAGCAGCGCTTCCTTGCCCGCGACCTCGCCGCCGTGGATGGCCCCCTGCAGCCAGACGCGGAGGCGGCCGGCGTCGATGACCGAGGCGGGCCGCGCATCGGCCGTGTCCCCGACGACGGCGAGGGGCAGGGGGCGGCCCTCCACCGTCGACCCGAAGGTGGTGGCGTGGATGCGATCGGACCCCTCTGCGGCCAGGGTCACGAACTGGACGACCTCGCCGTACCCGGTGGTCTGCTCGTAGCCGGTGCGCTCCGCGCGCGTGGGCGGCAGGGCCCCCGCTTCCCGGTCTCCCGGTGCGCACCCCGCCAACGGGGCGGCCGCCAGCACGGCCGCCGCCAGCAGGCCGGCCGCCCCGGGAGCCGGCGGCCGGCCGCCGCGCCGCACCGGGACCGGTCGCCCGCCGCGCCGCGCCGGGACCGGTCGCCCGCCGCGGAACTCTTCCCACCGGATGCTGGAAGCGGCCATCACCGGCACCCCGCAATCCGTTCGGCGGCGGCGTCCGCCGCGCTGTGCCGGGACGGTCGCCCGCCGCGGAACTCTTCCCACCGGATGCTGGAAGCGGCCACCGGCACCTCGCAATCCGTTCGGCGTCGTTGTCGTCCGCCGCGCTGCTCGGGGACCGGCCGCCCGTCGCGGGACTCTTTCCACCGGATGCTGGAAGCGGCCATCACCGGCACCCCGCATCCGTTCGGCGGCGGCGTCGACGTCCGCCTCGGTGGTCCCGCGGCCGACGCTGAACCGGACCGCGCCGTGACCGACGGCCGGCGGGATCCCCATGGCCGCGAGCACCGGCGAGATCGCGCGTTCTCCGGTGTGGCACGCGGAACCGGTCGAGGCCGCGATCTCCGGCATCTGCGCGAGGATCTCGTCGCCGTAGCGGCCGGTGAAGCCGACGTTGAGGGTATTGGGCAGCCGCAACGTCGGGTGGCCGTTCAGCAAGATGCGGTCGCCCAGCCGCGCCCGCAGTCCGTTCCACAGGCGGTCGCGCAGGCGGCGCTGGCGGTCCCCGCAGGGGTCGGTCTCGGCGAGCCGGCAGGCGGCTCCCAGGCCGGCCGCGAGGAGCGCGCTCTCGGTGCCGGCCCGCCGGCCGTCCTCGTGGCCGCCGCCGTGCACGAGCGGGGTCAGCTCGACACCGCGCCGGACGAACAGGGCGCCGACGCCCTTGGGGGCGTACAGCTTGTGTCCGGCCAGGCTGAGCAGATCGACGCCGAGTTCGCGCACCCGTACGGGGATCTTGCCCGCTGACTGGGCCGCATCGGTATGAAAGAGAACGCCGTGGTCGCGCGCGATGTGCGCGATCTCGGCGATCGGCTGAACCGTCCCGACCTCGTTGTTGGCGTGCATCACGCTGACGAGCGCGGTGTCGGGGGCGATGGCCCGACGGACGTCGTCGGGGTCGACGAGGCCGTGACCGTCAACCGGCACCGCCGTGACCCGCGCCCCCAGGGTCTCGACGAAACGGCAGGGCTCGAGAATGGCCGGATGCTCCACCGCGGTGGTGACGATGTGCGGCGGGGACGCGGCGCCGAGGACCACGCCCTTGATGACTTGGTTGTTCGCCTCGCTGCCGCCGCTGGTCAGCACGATCTCGGCGGGGTCGCAGCCGAGCAGCGACGCGATGCGGCGGCGGGCGGCGCCGACCGCATCACGGGCCGGGCGCCCGGCCCAGTGTCCGCTCGACGGATTGCCGAAGTCCTCGTCGAGCAGGGGCCGCATCGCGGCCGACACCGCCGGGGCGATGGGGGTGCTCGCGTTGTGGTCGAGATAGATGCGCGTTGGATCTTCTGGCACCGGGGCCTCTTCCGGGGAACCTCGTGGCGGCGCCGGCCGTAGTGGTCAGAGAAGCTCGGTGCGATCCCACGCGGACCGGGACCGGGTGCCGCCGCCGACCGGGAGCCTATTGTATCGGCTGAGAGCCTGCGCCGTAGAACGGCGCGGCCTTGGGCAGGGCGGGTCGGGTGCCGGGCGGCGTTTCGGAGAACGGCGGCGTCGACCCGGATTCCCGCGGCGAACCCCGGGTTGCGCCGTGGCCCGCGGGGGGTGCCGGCGGGCTGAGAGGCGGCCCGTTTCGACCAAGCCGGACGAGGGCGCTTTCGGCGGACGCGGCGGTGGAGCGACCGCAGCCGGACGGGATGGCGCGCCGGTCGAACGCAGCCGGCGCCGTCACGGGCCTCCGGGCGTGCGGGTGGCTCGACGGGAGGGGCGCGGAATGACGATCGAACTCCGGCGGCGGCGCTTTCGGCCCCGACTCGTGGCCGTCGGCGTGTTGCTCGCGGCCGCCGCGGCGTCGCCGCCCGCCGCGGGCGCCGGGCAGGCTGGTTCCGCCGGCGGCGCGCCGGTCGTTTCGGCCGGCGCGGGGCAGTCCGGTAACGAGATCGACCGGTTCATGGAGCGGGTGCTCGAGAACCGCGACGCCTCGTGGTGCCGTGTCGGCGACTTCGTCCTGCGCGAGGTCGAGACGCTGGCCGTCGAGGGTCCGGCCGAGCTGCCGATCGCCGGTTTCCGGCGCGAGTACGAGTGGTACGTCCGGGACGTCGTCGTCGTGCGCAGTCCGCGGCGCTTCGACGGGGTGGACATCGGCGAGGTCCGGCGCCGCGAGTATGAGGAGGCTTGGCTGCGGCGGCGCGAACGCCGGGCGGCGGGCCGCCGGGAAGAGGAAGACGCCGAAGCGGCGGCCGGACGGGGTCCCGGGGGGCGGGAGACGGACGTGGGGGACGCGGGGCCGCTGGCGCCCGAGTTCATCTCCGACGCCTACTACTTCATGGAGTTCGAGTTCGAGCCGGGGAACTACTACTTGGCCGGCTACGAAACGCTGGCGGGCCGGGAGGTCGTGAAGATCGAGTACTACCCCACCGACCTCTTCGACGGCGACGCGGAGGCGGACGACTCTGAGCGCGAACGGCGCATCGCGCAGGGGTTCGCCAAGACTTCCCTCGTGACCCTCTGGATCGACCCCGACGTCCACCAGGTCGTCCAGTACACCTTCGACAACGTCGGCCTCGACTTCCTCCCCGGCCGCTGGCTCGTGCGCGTCGACGGGTGGCACGCGTCCATCGAGATGACGCAGCCGATCGGCGGCGTCTGGCTGCCCCGCCGGATGACCCTGTCCGGCCGCGCGACGACGGCGCTGGGGGCGTTCGAGCTGCGGTTCACCCGCGACTATACCGACTATCGAGAGGCGCTCACGGGCGGGCGGCTGGTCGGCCCCGGGGATGCGCCCGGAGACGGGCGATGATCCGCGGCCCCGCCCGGCCCGGGGTCCGCGGCGGGACCGCGTGCCGCCCGGGTCGAGCCCGGCGGGGCCGCCGCCGCGGGCTCCTCGGCGCGGCGCCCGCGGCGACGCCGCCGCCGCGAACACCAATGCAACCCCGGCCAGCGTGTCGCCGGGGGCTCCTCGGCGCGGCGCTCGCGGTGTTGCTCGCCTCGCCGCCGGTTCCGGCGCAGCCCCCCGCGGGGCTCGCGGCGCTGCTCGCTGCGGTGCCGGCCCCGGCGCAACCCCCCGCGCCGGCCCCGTCCCCCGCGCCGGAGGTCGTCGGCGAGCTGCGGGTGCACGGGAACCACTCGACCCCCGACGCGGACGTCCTGCACCTGGCCGGCGTCGCCCTCGGCGACCCGGTGGAGCCCGACACCCTGGACCGGATTGCGGCTCGACTGCGCGCGAGCGGCCGGTTCGAGTCAGTCGAAGTCCGGAAGCGCTACACGTCGCTCGTGCGGCGCGAAGCGGTGGCGCTGATTCTGCTCGTGCGCGAACGCCCCGGAGCCTCGGACGCGGCGCGCGGGGGCCTGGGCCGCGCGCTCGGCTTCCTGGCGCGGCGCACCATGTTCCTGCCGATCCTGGACTACGCCGAGGGGCACGGATACAGCTACGGCGCCCGGTTCAGGCTGGTCGACCCGCTCGGCGCGCGGAGCAGCGCGTCGGTTCCGTTGACCTGGGGCGGGACGCGGCAGGCCGGCCTTGCCCTCGAGAAGCGGTTCGAGACCGGCGTGCTGCACACGGTGCGGGGCGGGGCGGCGGCGACGCGCCAGGAGAACCAGCACTACCGCGAGCACGACCGGCGGCTCTCGGTGTGGGTCGGGGCCGACCGCCGCCTCGCGGGTCCGCTGCGCGTGGCCGCGCGGGCCGAGTGGAGCGACGTGGGTTTCGGGACCATCGCCGAGACGGCGGCGACCTACCGCGTCGGGGTCGAGCTCGATACCCGCCGGAACCCGGGGTTTTCCCGCGATGCGGTGATGGCGCACGCCGGGTGGCAGTGGCTCGACCGCACCGGCGGGGCCGGCGTCGTCGCCCAGCCGCAGGCCGACCTGCGCGGGTTCGTGGGGCTGTCCGGGCAGGCGGTGCTGGGGCTGCGGGTTCTGTACCAGGGGGCGGGCGGCCCGCTCCCGGCCTACGCCCAGCCCCTGCTCGGCGGCCGCGCGTCGGTGCGGGGGCATCGGTTCGGACACCGCGCCGGCGACCGCTTGGCTGCCGCCTCGGCCGAGCTGCGGTTCCCGGTGACCTCGCCGCTGAGCTTCGGCACGGTCGGCGTCCGGGTGTTCTTCGACACCGGGGCCGTGTACGACGCCGGTGAAGACCTGTATCGGACCCGCTTCAGCCAGGGTGCCGGCGCCGGCGTCTTTTTCAATGCGGCGTTCGTCAACCTGCAGCTCGACGCGGCCCACGACCTCGACAGCGGCGCCCGGCTCCACTTCGGGACCGGCGTGAGCTTCTGACGGCCGCGCCGCAACCTGCGGACCGACCCCGCGCGCGACCTTGACGGCGGTGCCCGGCTCCACTTCGGGACCGGCCTCGGCTTTGACCCGCCGCCCGCGCAGGGGTGGGGTAGGGGCGCCGCCGGCCACTGCCGCCCCGCGCCCGCGGCCTGCGGCGGGACGCGCCCGGCCGGGACGACCCGCCGATCGGGACCGGCCTCGGCTTTGACCGCCGCGCCGTCCGGGGTGGGGCGGGAGGCCGCCGGCCACTGCCGGCCCGCACACGCGGCCCGCGGCGGGACGCGCCCGGCCGGGACGACCCGCCGATCGGGGCCGGCCTCGGCTTTGACCGCCGCGCCGCCCGGGGCGGGAGGCCGCCGGCCACTGCCGGCCCGCGCGCCGGGAGGTATAATCCGCCGGCACGATGGCGCGGCTCTCGACCTATCTGTTCGATCTGGACGGGACGTTGATCGATTCGATCGAACTGATCATGTCCTCGTTCCGCCACACCATGCTGACGCATCGCGGCGCCGTGCCCCCCGACGGCGAGTGGCGCGCCGGGTTCGGCCGGCCCCTCCGGCCGCAGCTCGCCGGCTATGCGCGGGACGCGGACGAGGTGACGCGGATGGTCGCCACCTACCGCGCCCACAACCTGGAGAACCACGACCGGCTCGTGAAGCCGTACGCGGGCATCCCGGGCGTCGTCGCCGAGCTGGTCGCGCGCGGCGTGCGGCTGGGCATCGTCACCAGCAAGAACCGGCCGGCGGCCGAGCAGGGCTTGCGCCACTGCGGCCTGGACGGCTTCTTCGGCATGCTGGTGACGTCGGACGACGTGACCGAGCACAAGCCGCACCCGGCACCGGTGCTCGCGGCGTTGGCGCGTCTCGAGGCGCGGCCGGCGGAGGCCGTCTTCATCGGCGACTCGCCGCACGACTGCGAGGCGGGCCGGGCGGCGGGGGTGTGGACGGCGGCGGCGCTGTGGGGTCCGTTCTCCCGCGCGTCTCTCGACCCGCACGGTCCGGATCATTGGCTGGAGCGTCCCGAAGCGATTCTGGGGCTGCGGTGAGCGGCCTGGACGCCGGACTCGGCACCCGTGGCGGCACCCCGCGCCGCACCGAGCCCCGGCGTACCGGGCAGGCTGCAAGTGCGCTCGGGGGCTGCAAGGTCGCCCGTGCGGCACGGTGTGACGAGGGCGCATACTGGTGGGACACCGGGGAGTCACGCAGTCGGGGGGGTGCCGCCGGTCGAATGCGGCGGAGTCCTCTGTCACGGGCTGTCGGCGTTCCCACCACAACGTGAGGCAGGCATGACCAGTGTCCCCCGGGGCTATCGGTTGTTCGATTACGTCGACCCGTTCGAGGATCTGGTCGGGCCGCTGTGCTATCGGGAGGACGAGGACGGCCGGCTGCGGTTCGCGTTCGAGGCCCGGCCGAAGCACGCCAACACCGCCGGACAGCTCCACGGCGGCATCCTCATGACCTTCGCCGACTTCGCGCTGTGTCTGACCGCGATCCACGGCCTGCCCGGCGAACGGTGCGTCACCGTGTCGCTCGGCTGCGAGTTCACCGCCCCCGGTGAGGTCGGGGACTTCGTCGAGTCGACGGCGGAGGTCGTCCGGCGCACCCGGTCGCTGACCTTCGTCCGCGGGCAGGTCTCGGCGGGGGAGCGGACGCTGCTCAACTACAGCGGCATCGTGAAGCGCCTGCCGCGCTCGACCGGGACCGTCCGCGGCCAGCCGTCTGGTTGATGTTGCGGGGGGCGGCAAGAAGAAAACTGACGCGTGGAACCGCGCGAGGCCGAGAGCAGGAGCATCCCACGCTGACTGCGCGTGACGGTCCGCCCCCCGATTCGAGGGGTCGCCACCGTCTTGCCGATCGGCCGGTGCCGCGTGAGACCCACGATTCCGCACGTCCGGAGCCCCAGGACCTGCCACGATTCTGCCTGCGCACGGCGGTGGCGGAGCGTGGGATGGTTCTGGGCCGAGAGCGGCCCCTTTCCGACGTTACGCGGTAGAATGAGAAGCATGGAAGTGGAGCAGGTGCTGCTGGTGATTGCGGCGGGGGGGGCCTTGTGGAACGGCTGGCAGATTGCGCGGCTGTCGGGCCGCGTGGATGCGCTCGAATCCACGATGCAGACGGTGTTGACCCTCCTGGCCGGCCGAGCGCCGGAATCCACCAACCGGCCGTCTCCGCAATCCTGAAAGACCGCGACCCCGGCGGACTCTTCGCCTGCGGGCCGTTCGCCCGCGCAGGTAGGCGGGTGCGTGCCGGATGCGGCGGTACCGCTTGCCGAGTCCGCGGAGCTCCGTAGGAACTTCCGGGTCCTGCCCCACGCCGGTCGAGCCTCCGCCTGAACGGTGTCTCCATCAGCCGTGCGGCAGGTCGGGGGCTTGCGCGACCCTCAGGCCGCGCGGCGGCTATAATCGAACCTCATCGTTGGCGGACCTGTTCTCGAAGGAGGCTCTCAGATGCGTCCCCGCGCAATGTTGTCGATGACCGTGACCGCACTCGTGGCGGCGACCGCCGCCGCGTTCGCCCAGCAGGGGGCGGTGGACGGCGAGTGGCGAAGCTTCGGAGCCGATCTCGGCAGCACCAAGTACTCGTCGCTCGACCAGATCTCGGCCGACAACGTCGGACAGCTCGAGATCGCCTGGCGACGTCCGATCGTCGATCCGTCCTACTTGGAGATGGACCCGAATCTCCGCTTCTCGAACGTCTCCACCGCCGCCCCCCTCATCGTGGGGGACACCGGCTACGTGCCGAACGCGGTCGGTCTCGTCGAGGCCTACGACGTGACCACCGGCGAGACCCGCTGGGCCCAGACGCCGTTCGGGGGCCCCGACGACCTGCGCGGCGCCGGCACCCGCGGCGTCGCCTACTGGACCGACGGCGCCGAGGCGCGCATCATCGTCCAGCGCGGCGAGTATCTCTATGCTCTGCATCCGGACACCGGCGAGCTGTTCCCCGGCTTCGGTGACGGCGGCCGCGTGCATCTCACCATCGGGCTCGCCGAGGGGGCGCGCTACCGGTGGGGCGGCGCCCCGACGGTGGTGCGGGACGTGATCGTCGTCGGCCAGTCGATGTCCGACACGTTCCAGACCAAGGAAGCGATTCGCGGCGACGTGCGGGCGTTCGACGTGCGGACCGGCGCGCTGCGCTGGGTGTTCCACACCGTCCCCCAGGCCGGCGAGTTCGGCACCGACACCTGGACCGACGACTCCTGGCAGTACTCGGGGCACGCGCCGGTGTGGTCGCTGTTCAGCGCCGACGAAGAGCTCGGTTACCTCTACATGCCGGTCACCTCGCCGACCAACGACATGTACGGCGGTCACCGCGGCGGCGACAACCTGTACGGCCAGAGCATCGTCTGCGTCGACGCCGAGACCGGCGAGCGCATCTGGCACTTCCAGACCGTGCACCACGGGCTGTGGGACTACGATCCGCCGGCCGCGCCGATCCTGATGGACATCACCGTCGACGGCCGCGGGATCAAGGCGGTGACGCAGCTCACCAAGCAGGCGTTCGCCTTCGTTTTCGATCGGGCTACCGGCGAGCCGGTGTGGCCGATCGAGGAACGGCCGGTGCCGCAGTCGGCGACCCCGGGCGAACTGACCGCGCTCACCCAGCCGTTCCCGACGAAGCCTCCGGCGTTCGACCGGCAGGGGGCGACCATCGACAACCTGATCGACTTCACCCCCGAGCTGCGCGCCGAGGCGGTCGCCATCACCGACCGCTACGTCATCGGCCCGATGTTCACGCCGCCGTCGGTCAAGGGCGACGGCCCGAACGACAAGCAGGGGACGATTCAGCTTCCGGGGTCCCAGGGCGGCTCGGACGTCCAGGGGGGCGCTTTCGACCCCGAGACGGGCATGCTCTACATCCCCTCGATCACGTCGCCGTTCGTGGCCGACATCATCGAGGGCAACCCCGACCGCACCAACCTCGCCTATATCAAGGGGAGCCGCCAGTGGATCGGCGGCCCGCGGGGACTGCCGCTCTTCAAGCCGCCCTACGGGCGCATCACCGCGATCGACATGAACCGCGGCGAGATCGTCTGGATGACCCCCAACGGCGACGGCCCGCGGAACCACCCCGCGATTCGGCACCTCGACCTCGGGAAGCTCGGCGTCCCGGGGCGTCCCGCGCCGCTGCTGACGAAGACGCTGCTGTTCATCGGGGAGGGGTCGACGAATCTGCCGGGGGGTGCCCGCGTGCCCGACGGCATGCCCCCGCAGATCGTGACCAACTACGGCGGCCGCATCTTCCGGGCCTATGACAAGGCCACCGGCGAGGTCGTCTGGGAGACCGAGCTGCCGGCCGGCACCATCGCACCGCCGGTCACCTATCTGGCGGGCGGGAAGCAGTATGTGCTGGTGGCGTCAGGGGATGTCGAGACCCCCGGCGAAACGCTGGCTTTCGCCCTGCCCTGACGGCCCGGCGGGCGCAGCGCCCGCCGGTGTCCGCCGGAGCCGAGAGTCCGCGGTGCGGCGGGGCGGTCTCGCGGCTGGCCAGCGCCCGCTGGTGTCCGCCGGAGCCGAGAGTCCGCGGCGGCGCCGCGGGCTTCTTGGCCGGCCGTGATGAACCCCCCCGCGTTGCGCCCGAGACCGGGGAGTGCGCCTGCGGGCCGCAAGAGCGCGCCCGCGGGCGAAGAACACCCCTGCTTGACAAGGCGTGACGAGGGAGCACGGCTGGACACATGCGGCCGAGGAACAACGCAGTCAGGCAGGATGCCGCCGGTCGAATAAAGCGGCGCCTTCGCCGCGCGGGCCGCTTAGAACCCGCGCTTGCGGCCGCGGAGGCCCCGGCGGCTGCCCTTGGGCTTTGCCGCCCGCCGCCCGAAGTCCATCGGCGGCGGGCCGTCGTCCATGAAGCTCGGTCCCATGGGAGGCCGCGGCGCCCGATCCCGGGCTTCGCTGACCCGGAGATTCCTGCCGTTGAGTTCCTTGCCGTCCAGTTTCTCGATGGCTTGGGAGACCGACGCGGCATCCCCGAACTCGACGAAGGCGAACCCCCGCGGCTTCTCGGTGGCGCGGTCTACGGGGAGGAACACCTCCGTGACCTGACCGACCTGTCCGAACAGCGTTTCCAGGTCTGTCTGTGACGTTTCGTAGCTGAGGTTGCCGACGAAGATGCGTGAAGAAATGGTATGCCTCCCTTGTCAAGCGGCGCCGTTCCAAAATGCGGCACCGCAACCGGTGCCGGCTCCGCTTCGTCGTTGCGCGGTGTCCGCCGATCGTAACGCCCGTCCTGTTGTGGTGCGGAATGTAACACGAACCGTCCGCTAACATCGGCGGCGCGCGGAACGTGCTCAGCTCGATTAGCATACCCCGTCACCGCCGCAAACGCAAAGCCGGCCGGGTTCGGCCGGCGGGGTGCCGGAGCATCCCACGCTGACTGCGCGTGACGGCCCGCCCCCCGATTCGAGGGGGCACCACCGTCTTGCCGACCGCCCGGCGCCGCGTGAGACCCACGATGCCGCACGTCCGGAGCCCCGGGACCCGCCACGATGCCGCCTGCGCACGGCGGTGGGTTGCGATCCATTGACAGCCCGCGGGAAGCGGGCCCCTGAGGGTTGCGGAAAGCGGAATTGTAAACGAAACGCGTTCAACTCAGGGCAGGTATGGCCTGTCGGGCACCGTCTTCATCGATTCCGAAATAGCGAATCAGTTGGCGAACGTGTCCGATCTCGATTTCGGGGTTCTCTCGTTTGCCGTGACGCCCGAGAGGAAGCCCGCGGTAGGTCTTCCCGCCGTAGCGGACCCAGTGCCTGTGCTTCTTCTTCTCGATGCCGGCCCCGGGGGCGCACTCGCCGAGCATCCGGCGAATGTCCTTGAACCGGACGATGGTGAAGGACGACACGCCTATGGCCTGACGATGGTGAAGGACGACACGCCTATGGCCTATGGCTATGCCGCGAGGGCGGGCGCCTGGTCGAGCTCGTTGAGGGCCGTCGTGAAGTCAGCCTGTGTCTTCTTGACGATGTCGATGGAGATGGGAGTCTCGGCAGGCAATTCGTCCCTATCACGGGCGGCCGTTCCCAAGACGAACCGATGGGCGCGGTGGGCTTCGACAGCCTCCCGCCAAGCGGTTTCCACGGGCGCATTGGCTTGGTTGATGAAGTGCCGCGTCTGGGCCGCGAAATCATCGAAGCTCGACGCGTCCTCGGCGATGTCGAACAAGACGGCCGTGAACGACTGCCGGAATGCGGCATGGGCCTCCGGGATGGTTGCGCCAGAGGCGGCGAGATCGCCCGGGTTGACCCCGTACATCCAGGCGCCCTGCTGCTCCTCGACGGCGAGCACGCGCCCGCGGACACGCACTTCGGCCAAAAGCCCGGCACCGTAGACGATGTCGCGATACGTGAAGATGAGCGGCAGTTCGACTTGAGAACCGTTCTGCAGAGGCATGTTCCCTCACCGAAGCCGAATCGGCGTCGCGGAGAGTATTGTAGTCAGGGCTTCTGGTCGAGATCAACTGAGATCAACGCACCTGCCCACCCACCCGCTGGGGGTGAACGTCAGGAAGTGAGGCTCGCAAGTGCTCAAGGCCCTGCGCCATCAACCTACGTGCGCAGGGCGACGGCCGGATCGACCCGCATCGCGCGACGGGCGGGAACGAGAATCGCCGCCGCGCCGGCCACGCCCAGAATCAGCAGCGACAAGCCGAGCAAGCCGACCACCCCGGTCGTGTCCAGATCTGCGACGCGGCTGCCAGCCAGCCGCCAGCTTCCGACGGCGATGCCCGCCCCGACCGCGGTCCCCCAAGCCATCGTCAGGCCGCCATCTGCGAGCAGCAGTCGGACCACGTCCCCCGGCCGGGCGCCGAGCGCCATGCGGATGCCTATCTCCCGCCGGCGCAGTCCGACCAACCGGGCGGCGGCGCCGTACAGGCCCAGCCCGACCAGTACGAGGCCGACCCCTCCGAACGCTCCGACCCCCGCCGCGGCGCGCCGATCCTGCGACAGCACCGCGTCGACGAAGTCACCCAGCGTCGAGACGTCATGCGTCAGCACCTCGGGGTCGAGCGCCCCGATCCGCGCGCGCGCCGCCGACGTCATCGACCTCGGCGGCAGGTCGGTCCGCACCAGCAGATGACTGCTGGGCATGGCGTCGTCCGGCGGGAAATAGACGATCGGCTCCATGCCCGGCTCCGGACCTCGGTGCGCCCGTTCGGCCTCGCCCACGATGCGGTAGCGGGTGTCGCCCACGACTCCGACGACATCGTAGGTTCTGTTGTAGGACACCGACCGGAGACGCTGACCGGTCGGATCGCGGGCCGGCCACAGCATCGCGGCCAGCCGTTGGCTGACGACCACCTCGCGTCGCCGGCCCTCCTCCTCCGAGAACCCGCGGCCGTGCACGACAGGGATGCCCAGGGCGCTGAAGAACCGGCGGTCCACGTAGTTCGCGAGCACCATCCTTGATTCCTGCGAACCGTCGCCGGGCGCCACCTCGTCCTCGAACGTGAAGCTGTCGAACGGCACGAAGAGCGCCCAGCTCGCGACGCGCACGCCCGGCAGGGCCGCCATGTCGCGCAACAGGGCGCGCCGGAACGCCGGGGCCGTCGTTTCCGTGTAGCCGGCTTGGCGAAGCGGCAGCCTGACGCTCAGGACGCCGGCGGGGTCGAACCCGTGGTCGGTCCGCAGCCGGTGCTGCAGGTTCTGCACGAGCACCAGCGCGCCGCAGACGAGGGCCAGCGACAGGGCGACCTGGATGGTCAGGAACGTGCGCATCAGCGCAGAGCGGGTCGTCGCCCCGCGCGGGGCGGCCATCGGGTGAATGGCGCCGGCCGTCTCCATCCGGTGAACGCGGACCGCCGTCAGCCCTCCGGCGGCGACCGGCACCGCGAGGGCCAGCCCCGCCACACCGGCGAACGTCCAGGGACCGGCGGTCAGGGGCGGCACGACGCCCGCGAGCTCGAGCAGGGCAAGGGCGCCCCGCGCCGCGGCGAGGCTGCACGCGCCGGCCAGCCCGCCCAGCAGCAGGTGCTCGACCGCCTGCTGGCGGGCGATGCGCCACCAGCGCGCGCCTTGCATCAGGCGCACCGCCAACTCGCCGCGCCGCGATTCGGCCGCCGCCAGCAGCAGGATGGTGACGTTGGCCAAGGCGATCAGGAAGACCGCCGCGACCGCCAGTTGCAGCAGGCCGAGACCCTGTCCGACGGACGTCCGGCGATCCGGTGCCAACGCGGTCCGCGCCAGGGGCGCAACGTCGATGTTCCGGACGTGGGGATAATCGTTGTCGCGCGGATACTCCGCGATCAGGGCGTCCACGAGCCGGCTCACCGCGATGCGCAGTCCGGCCGGCGGCGTGTCGTCCCGCCGGGCGAAGACCGTCACCCACGGGGGTGTCCGGTTCTCGAGCAGGTCGGCGAGATCGGCGCGTACCGCGGGCAGGAGCGACAGCGGCGTCCACACGTCGGGCGCGTAGTCGAGCGTGGTGCCCCGGAAGGCGGCCGGGGCGACGCCGACGACCGTGACCGCCACGTCGTTCAGCCGCAGCGTCCGGCCGATGATCGCCGGGTCGGAGGCGTAGGCGGCGCGCCAGAAGCGTTCGCTGATGACCGCCGTGCGGGTATCCGCCGGCTGCGCCGAGTCGGCGTCGAAGGTGCGGCCCCGGATCGCGGCGACCCCCAGTACGGCGAAGTAGTTGGCGGCCACGAACGCCCCCTGAACGGGTTCGGGCGCGCCCTCCGTCAACGTCATCCGCTGGTTGAAGAACGCCGCCACGCCTTCCACCCCGTCAAGCCGATCGACGAACGATCGGTAGTTGGGGTACGAGAGGCGGCCGAACGAAACGAGGGTCCGAGGCCGGTCGACGGCCAGCGGTGAAATCAGCAGGCGCTCGACGCCGGTGAAGACGACGGCGTTACCGGCGATGCCGATGGTGAGCAACAGGACGACGGCGACCGGGTGCAGCGGCCGCCGCCGCCAGCCGCGCCAGGCGAGGCGCACGTCGGTCACTGAGTCACCCTCCTGCCTCCGCCCCGGTTAGAGCGGGCCGGCGTCCAGCTCGATGATGGACCAAGTCGGGCAGCCGAGCGGCGCGAACAAGAGCAACGCGGCGGCCGGAGAACCGCCAAGGTTGAACGAACTCGCATGTCGCACCTCCCTTGTTGCCATGGCCCGTCCGTCCGATCGTTCCGGGCCGCCTACTGTATAGAGGGTCCGACGAGGGGATCGATTACAGATTATTTTGCGGACCGGCCCGGAGAATGTCCTGGGCCGTGCTGGCTGGGTGTTCTTGGGACGCTTCCGTTGGGGGGCCTCGGCGCCACGGGATGCCCCGGGGGGCGGCCACGCCGCGTCCGGACAGCGGCGGCGCCCCGCTTTCCGGACGCGCGCCCCGGGTTCGGCGGCGGCGGGGTGCAGTATCATCGAAAGGCGGCGGCGACGCAGAGGCGCGACGATCGCCCGTCGTCGCGCTGGTAGTGGCCGTCCTGGTCCATCGAGAGGCGGCGGCGACGCAGAGGCGCGACGATGATCACCATTCTCAACCTGACCTCCCGGTTCCTCAGAATCCATCTCTACCGCGGGAAGGTGCTGCGGCTGGGGCCCCGGAAGGAAGGCCAGATCTCCTCCCAGGACGCCGTCGGCGACACCGTGAAGCAGCTCGTGGCCGCCGGTACGGTCAAGGTCATGGGGGAGGGGCCGCAGGCGGGGGCCGCGTCCCCGGCCAACCCGGCGGCGCGGACCAACCTGCACGGGCACCATCCCCGCCTGTCGGGCGGCCGGCGCGGTGACCGATGAGCGCCGGCCGGTGCGGCGCGCCGCGTCGCACCGGCCGGCGGGGATGCATCGCCGGCCGGCGGCGGCGGGGGCCTCCGGCGCGGGCCGACAGGTATAATCCGGCGGTTTCCGGTTGGGGAGAGTCGAGGGAGGTTCAACCGATGGCGCAGATGCCGACAGGTCTGACGGCCGGGCTGGTCAGCTTGGTGCTCGCCGCGTCGCCCGGGGCGGTCCGGGCCGCGCAGGACGGCCCGTGGCAGACGTACGGCACCGAGAACGGCGAATGGCGGAGCTACGCGGGCAACATCGCCGGCCAGAAGTACTCGCCGCTCGACCAGATCGACGGGACCAACTTCAGCGATCTGGAGATCGCCTGGCGCTGGCAGTCGGTCGACGCCATGGTCAGCCGCACGATGCCCGACGGCAGCGAGTGGTGGGCGCCGCTCGAGACCATCGTCGCCTCGCTCGAAGAGGACAATCCGAATCTCTATCGGCGGGGGCATCCTCCGCGGCCCGGCGGCATGCAGGCGACGCCCCTCATGGTCGGCGGGGTGCTCTACTTCAACACCGCGATCTCCCAGGGGGTGGCGGTCGATGCGGCCACCGGGGAGACCCTGTGGGTCTTCAATCCGAAGAGCTACGAGGAGGGCACCACCCCGATGAGCGGTACCTTCCGCCAGCGGGGGGTGGCCTACTGGACCGACGGCGGGGGGGACGAGCGCATCTTTTGGGGCACCGGCGCCGGCTATCTGGTCTGCGTCGACGCCGGCACCGGAGAACCCTGCCCGGACTTCGGTCCCGACGGCGGCGGGAAGGTCGATGCGATGGTCGGTCTGCCGCGGGCCGAGCGTGAGGAGCGCGACTACCTGAACGCGATGCTCTACGGTATCCACTCGCCGCCCATCGTGGTGCGCGACCGGGTGATCCACGGCTCGCAGGTGGCCGACCGCCGGATCACGAAGGAAGCGGTGCCGGGCTGGGTGCGGGCCTGGGACGTCAAGACCGGGTCCCACGCCTGGGACTTCCACACCGTGCCCAACAGCGCCGACGAGTTCGGCGCCGACACCTGGCTGAACGAGTCGTGGCGGTACTCGGGCAACGCCAACGTCTGGTCGATGCTGGCCGGCGACAACGAGCTGGGGCACGTCTATCTGCCGACCGGCACCGCCACCAACGACTACTACGGCATCGACCGGCCCGGCGACAACCTGTTCTCGGAGACGATCGTCGCCGTCGATGTCGAGACCGGACAGCGTGTCTGGCACTTCCAGGCGGTGCACCACGGCCTGTGGGACTACGACTTTCCGACCCATCCGAACTTGGTGGACATCACCGTGGACGGGCGCGGCGTCAAGGCGCTCGCGCAGGTCAGCAAGCAGGGGTTCGTCTATACGTTCGACCGGGTGACCGGCGAGCCGGTGTGGCCGATCGATGAACGTCCCGTGCCCACCGACACCAACATGCCCGGCGAGTACGTCTCGCCGACCCAGCCGTTTCCGACCCGGCCCGCGCCGTTCGAGTATCAGGGCGTGACCCTCGACGATCTCGTCGACTTCACGCCCGAGATCCGGGAGATGGCCGTCGCGGCGGTGCAGCCGTACCGGCTCGGGCCGCTGTTCACGCCGATCTCCCGGCCGGTCGAGGGCGGTTGGCAGGGAACCCTGATGCGTCCGCCGGACGCCGGCGCCGCGACCTGGGCGGGGGCTGCCGTCGACCCGGAGACCGGCGTGCTCTACGTGCCGTCGAGGAACAACGCGGTCGTCATCTCGATGTACGAGCCGGATCCGGCGCTCGGCGCCACCGTGGCCTACACGCACGGCGCCCCGGAAAGGGATCGGCTGGCCGGCCGCGGTCTGGGGCCGTCGCGGAGCGGCAACCTCATGCCGCGGGGCCTGCCCCTGCTCAAGCCGCCCTACTCGCGGATGACCGCCATCGACATGAACACGGGGGACCACGTCTGGATGGCGCCGCTCGGGGACGGCGACCGGTACCGGAACCACCCGATGCTCCGGGACTTGGACCTGCCGCCTCTGGGCGGCGACGGGTGGGGCGGTCCGGTGCTCACGAGCACGCTGGTCATCAGCGCCCTCTCGGCGGGCGGCAGCGACGGGGGGCCGCGTCTGGTCGCACGGTCGAAGGAGACCGGCGAGGAGCTGGGCTCGGTCGATCTGCCCACCGGCGCCCTGGGGACGCCGATGACCTACCTGGTCGACGGGCGCCAGCACATCGCGCTCCCGATCGGGGGGCGCCCCCCGGAGATGATTGCGTTGCGTCTGCCGGAGTAATCCTACGACCTCACACCTCAGACCGGGGAGCTGTTGCATGAAGAGATCTGCTATCGGGGTGATCGCGGTTCTACTGCCTGTCCTGTCGGCGTGCGGCTCCGACCCGCAGTTCGTGGGGACCGCCCATGTCCTGCGGGTGCTGGAGAGCCTCGAGACCCAGCAGGCGGCCACCGCCGAGAGCATCGCGGCGCTGCAGGACAGTGTGGGAGCTATGGAGGCGTCCCTGAGCGCCGGCTCCGGGACGCCGGATACGGATGCCGCCGCCCCCGCCGAGCCGGCGCGGGCGCTCGCGGTCGAGACCACCGTCGCGTTCACCGAGGGCCCGACGGTGGCCGAGGACGGCGCCGTCTACTTCACCGACCTCGGCAACAACCGCATCATGCGGTGGTCGGCCGACGGCCAGCTCTCCACGTTTCGCCAGCCCAGCAACCGCGCCAACGGACTGATCTTCGACAGCGAATGGCGCCTGCTGGCGTGCGAGGGCGGGGACGGCGAGACCGGCCTGCCGCGCGTCACCCGCACCGACCTGGCGACCGGCGAGGTCGAGGTGCTGGCCGATGCGTTCGAAGGCCGGGAGTTGCACCAGCCGAACGACCTGACCATCGACGGGCAGGGGCGCATCTACTTCACGGACCGGCCCGGGCCGAACCCGACGCCGAACCAGACCGGCGTGCACGGGGTGTACCGCATCGACCCCGACGGCGCCATCGCGCGCATTCTGACCGAGCCGGAGGTGATGCGGCCGAACGGCATCGTGATCTCGCCGGACGACACCACGTTGTACGTCATCGAGACCGAGCAGGCCGAGGGCGGGCCCCGGTTGATCCGGGCCTACGACTTGAGCCCCGGGGGCACCGTCGGCAACATGCGCATCTTCCACGATTTCCATCCGGGCCGCAGCGGCGACGGGATGACCATCGACAGCGCCGGCAACCTCTACGTGGCGGCCGGGTTGAACCGGACGCGCGGCACCAGCGAGACCCTCGACACCGTGGCCGGCGTCCATGTGTTCTCGCCGGCCGGCGAGTTGATCGAGCACATCCCGGTGCCGGAAGACACGATTACCAACGCCGCCTTCGGCGGGCCCGATCTGCGCACGTTGTACATCACCGCGGGCAAGACGCTGTTCAGCGTCCGAACTGACGTCGACGGGACCCGCCGGTGACGGCTGGAGGTTGGCGGCTGTCGTGAACGAGACGGAATCGGCGGGCGAATCGCGGTTCCAGATCTGGCGGTGGGAGTCGATCAACCGGCACGAGGGCGAGCTGTACCTGCGGCGGCTGCGCGTGGTCTCCTGCCGGTGGTTCGGCATCTACGTCCACTGGTTCCACGCCAGCGACGACGATTCGCTGCACGATCACCCGTGGTGGTTCCTGACGGTCATCCTCCGGGGCGGCTACTGGGAGTACACGGGCCCGCCCGACGGGACGGCGGTCGTCAGGCGGTGGCATCCCCCCGGGGCCGTCCGGCTGCGTTCGGCACGCTGGTTGCACCGCGTGGAGATCGACCCGGCGCGGCGGCCGATGACCGTCGTGTTGCGTGGCCCGCGGATTCGCCGGTGGGGGTTCCAGACCCCTTCCGGATGGATTCCGTGGCCCGAGCACAAGGACCATCGGGCCCGGTCCACACCACCGGCGGGGACGTCGTCCGCGTCGAGGCGGGCAGCCGCATGGCGGCCGTTCGCCGATACGGGAAACACGCGTTGACGCCGCCGGTCCGCGGCGGCGCGGTCACAGGGGAGGTCTGGGGATGAAGTTGCGGTGGATGGCCGGCGCCGGCGCGGCGCTCGTGGTGACCCTGGCGGCGGTGGCCCCCGCCGCGGGGCAGTGGGTTCCGAAACGGGTCGAGTCCGACGGCTCCGCGATCCCGCGGACGCCCTGGGGAGCCCCGGATCTGCAGGGCCTGTGGAACAACTCGACGACCACGCCGCTCGAACGGTTGACGGAGGAGGAGCGGGCGCAGAGCCGTCGGGCGCAGCGGGCGGTGATCGAGGCGACCGGGGGCACCGGGGCGGGCTGGCTGGAGCAGGCCGGCCGGATCGATCGCGAGGCGTTGATCGTGGACCCGCCGGACGGCCGCATGCGGATGACCGAGCAGGGCGTCGAACGGCTGATCGCCCGCGAGAACGCGCGCGCCGGCCGCGGCGAGGCCGACTCCTGGCTTGACCGGAACAACTGGGAGCGCTGTATCTCGCGGACCCTGCCGACGGCGATGATCCCGACCCTGTACAACGCCAACTACCAGATATTCCAGACGCCGGATCACTTCGTGCTGCTGATGGAGATGATCCACGAGGCGCGCATCGTGCCGCTGGACGGGCGGAATCACGCGCCCGGCGCCATTCGCCAATGGCTCGGCGACGCGCGCGGGTACTGGGAGGGCGACACCCTCGTCGTCGAGACCCGCCATTTCAACGGCAAGCTGGACGGCGGCGACTACCAGCCGTCGCACGTGACCCCGACCGGCCCCCGCGGGTCGGGCGAGACCCTGACCCTCGTCGAGCGGTTCACCCTGGTCGATGCCAACACCATCGACTACCGCGTGACCGTGGAGGATCCCGAGACTTTCGCGGCGCCGTACACGGCCGCCATTCCCATGCAGCGGTCCGCGGACGACGTGACCCTCTTCGAGTACGCCTGCCACGAGGGCAACCACGCCATGGTGAACCTGCTCCACGCCGGCCGGGCCGACGAGCAACTGGCGCTCGACGCCGCGGCGCTCGTCTCGCGGCAGCGGATCGAGGCCGGGCACCCGGGCGTGCGCGAGCCGGCCGTGCCGTTCGCCCCGATCCGTTAGTTGTCGTCAGGGTTGGGGCTGGCGCGGTCTCGTTCCGCCGCGCCTCAGGCGTGCCGCGCCATGTGGCAGACCGTGCACACCAGCGCCGGCTGGCCGCCGGGTGGCTCGTCCAACTTGAGCCACCCCTCGTCCATCGGCTGCCGGCAGTCGCAGCAGCGCCCGTCCTGCCGGCGGTAGATCCGCTGGCGGATATTCCACGGCCGCTTTCGACGCACGGTCACCAGATACAGCGCCGCCAGGATGCCGAGCCCGAGCACGAGCGCAATCATGTCTGCCTGGCCCGGAGAGCGTCGCCTGCAGCTCCGCTCACCGCCCAACCAACCTTCCAGGAGTCCGGGCGCAGACTCCCAGCCGCCCGTGGTGAACCCGCGTAGCGCCGAGAGCGGCGGAGGCACTGCTCGAAGGCGGCGGGGGTTTTCGCCGCGGGCTAATCCGGGGCGCGACGGGTTCGCCCGCCCGCGTCAACTATATCTCACCTGCCGGCAGCCGAACAGCGGGGCGCGAAGACGACGCAGGAGCATCCCACGCTGACGGCGCGTGACGGCCCGCCCCCGATTCGAGGGGGCGCCACCGTCTTGCCGACCGGCCGGCGCCGCGTGAGACCCGCGATTCCGCACGTCCGGGGTCCCAGGACCCGCCGCGATTCTGCCTGCGCACGGCGGTGGCGGAGCGTGGGATGGTCCTGGAAGACGACGGCCATGACCGCCGCACGGGCGTAGACCGACCTACGGTCCACCGCCACACGGGCGTAGACCGATCTGCGGTCCGCGACGCTCAGAGCAGTTCTTTCAGCCGGGCGTAGCCGACCCGGCTCACCGGGAGCTCGGTCCCGTCGTTCAGGACGGCGACGTGACGGTGCCGGGTCGCGAGGTCCAGTCTCGCGAGCCGGTCGAGGTTGAGGATGAAAGATCGATGGATTCTCACGAACCGCCCCGGGTCGAGCCGGCCTTCGAGATCCCCCAGGGGCTGCTGCTTCAGCCGCTCCCGGCCCTGCACCATCAAGCCGATGTAGTCGTCCCGGGCCTGCACGTAGTCGACGTTCGCCACGGGAATGACGTCCACCTTCGAGCCGGATCGAATCAGGATGCGCTCGAGATAAGCGCCGGCGGGCCGCGCGCCCGCGACGAGGGGGGCGACCGGCGTCCGCTCCGCGCGGGCGATCCGGGCCCGCGCCTCGTGCAGGGCCTCGGCGAACCGCTCCGGCCCGAACGGCTTGAGCAGGTAGTCGACCGCGTGGACGTCGAACGCGCGCAGCGCGTAGGTGTCGTAGGCGGTGACGAAGATCACGTGGGCGTCCGGGCCGATGAGCTCGAGGACCTCGAACCCGTCCAGCTTCGGCATCCGGACGTCCAGAAAGACGAGGTCGGGCTTCATGTCGTTGACGGCCCGGACCGCCTCGAACCCGTTGGCGCATTCGGCGACGATCTCCACGTCCGGGTGCCCGGCCGCGTACTCCTTGACCGCCGCCCGCGAGAGCGCCTCGTCGTCCACCACGATCGCCCGGATTCGCGTCCGCGGCTCGGCGCTCATGGCTCGCGCTCCCGGGCGCCGTCCCGCCGCGGAATCCGAACGTCGACGCGAAACGAGCCGGGGTCGCGGACGACCCGCACCGCCGCGTCGCCCCCGAACCGCGTGGCCAGCCGCTGCCGGACGTTGGCCAGTCCGACGCCGGTCCCGCCGCGCGCGGCGGCGTCGACGTCCGCCGGATTCAGGACGCTCAGATACAGATGAGCGGCATCGCATCGGGCCGTCACCCGCACGGCGCCGCCGTCGACCCGCGAGTGAACGCCGTGCCGCACCGCGTTCTCGACCAGGGGCTGCAGAATCAGAGGAGGAATCAGACACGATCCGCACCCGGGCTCCTCGACGACTTCTCCGGCGAGACGCGCCCCGAAGCGTACCCGTTCGATGTCGAGATACGCGCGGACCATGTCCATCTCTTCCGCAATCCGGATCTCGTCCTTCCCGCCGAGACGCACGCTGCTGCGAAAGAAGTCGGCCAGCAACAGGCACATGCGCCGGGCGCCGGGCGGGTCGGTGGTCGTCAACGCGCTGATCGACTGGAGGCTGTTGAAGAGGAAGTGGGGATCGATCTGCGCGCGCAGGGCCCTGAGCTCGGCTTCGCGCGCCATCACTTCGAAGCCGAGCTCGCGCGTTTCCGCGCGGCGCGAGGTCTCGAACGCGATCAGCAGGTAGTGGAACAGACTCGATATCCAGAACAGCAGCACCCCCGCGGCGGCGACCGCGGCGGCCTGGGAGCGGTAGTCGCGCACCGGTTCCCCGAACGCGGGGTAGTTGCCGAGGACCCGGGTCCACCCCTCCCAGACGAGCATCCAGACCGCGGCCGCGAGCATTCCCGCGCCCGTGTGCGCGGCGAGAATCCGGGGCGCGGAACGGGCGGCCAGCGGCGTGACCCGGCAGACGTACCAGGCCGAGAGGCAGACGAACGCATGGACGATGCCGGGCGGCGCGACGATGACCAGCGCCGCGCCGAGGTCGACGGCGGGGCTCGCCGTCGACCAGGCGACCGCGAGGAGCAGCGCGATGGGCGCCCAGGACGCCAGGTACAGCGCCTGCCGCTGCCGGGAGGCGAGAATCGGATGCACGTCAGTTCCTGACGTCCAGCCGGCCCATCAGCACCGCGCCGCGGAGGACCAGCCGCGGCGCCGGCGGCCCCTCCGGCCGGGCGGCGCGGATGTCCGCCGCGCCGAAGGCCTCGACCATTTCGGAGACGACGGTCCAGTCGTCCGGTATTCGGAGTCCGACCCGCCCCATCACCACGTCCACCTCGATGACGGCCTCGTCGCCCGCCATCGCCGCGCCGCGCAGGTCGAGATCCACCCGTCCCATGACGGCGGCGACTTCGCCCCCGCGGAACGCGTCCGACGTGTTGCGCTGATCGACGCGGCTCATGAACGCGGCGTGCCCGATGCGGGTCGCGTGCGGGGACGCGGACGGCGCCCGCGTCGCGGCCGACTCGGCGATCAGCACGCCGAGTCCGATGATCGCGGCGATTCCGACAATGCCTCGTCCGACATAGGGTCCTCTGGTCATCCCGCTTCTCCCTGTGGATGCTCGATCTCGATGCGGTTTCGCACGTCGATCAGTTCCTGATCTCGAGGCCGGCCATGAGGACGGTACCGTCGACGATGAGCCGCTTCGTCGGTTCGGCCGTGCCCCCGCGCGTCTTGTCCTCGACCCCGCCCATGATCGGAATGACCTTGACCTCGAGCGCCCAGGTGTCCGGGATGCGGATCTCGACGCTGCCCCACATCGCGAAAGCGTGCACGACGGCCTCGTCGCCGGCGATGTCCGCCTCCGTCAGATCGAGCTCGACGCCGCCCATGAGCGCCGTCGCCGACCCGCCGCGGAAATCGGCGGTGTGAATCCGCCGCTCGACCCCGCCGAGGAAGGCGAAACAGGTCTCGGCGCCGCCGGCGCCTTCGGCCGGGGGTCGGGCATCCGATCGGGACCGCGTCAACATCATCAAGCCGAACACGATCAGCAGCAGCGGCCAGAGCCGCCAGACGTCGACCGCGAGCACGTCCAGGCTGTTCAGCAGCAGCACGCCTCCCACGCCCGCGAGCACCGTGCCGTTGACGGCGGTGCCGCGATCCCGCGCCTCGAACAGGCGCCTGACGCCGAACCCGATGAGGAGCACCGGCCAGAACCGCAGGATCTGCCCGCTCTCCACCAGATCCAGGTTGTCGAGCAGCAGCACGACCCCGATGGCCGCGATCACCAGCCCCGGAAAGTGCAGCCCGGCCCGGCCGCGGCGTTCCCGGAGGCGCGGGCCGGGCCCGCCCCGTGCGGCTTCGTCGTTTCTCGTCAATCGCTGTGTCAACCCTTCCACCTCCTCTGATGATCCGTTCTCATTCGACCCTACGGGAGGGGTTCGGCCGGCGCAACCGCCATTCGGTGAACGGCGGATCCGGACCGGTGAACGGCCCACGCGCCGGCCTTGAGCGACCCGGGGTCGGCAGATGCCCTGCCGCGAATCGGCGGGCCGGGGGCAGGACCATCCCACGCTCCGCCACCGCCGTGCGCAGGCGGAATCGTGGCGGGTCCTGGGGCTCCGGACGAGCGGAATCGTGGGGCTCACGCGGCACCGGCCGGTCGACAAGACGGTGGCGACCCCGCGAATCGGGGGGCGAGCCGTCACGCGCAGTCAGCGTGGGAGGCGCCTGGGCCGGGGGGGGAACGATGGATGCGATTGTGAATGCTTGCTATGCTGCCCCCTGGGCGGACCACGGTTCCGCTCGACGGACGGGCTCGTCGCGCGCGTGCGCCGGGCGGCTGGCGGGATCGCCGAATCACGAGGAACTCCCGAGCGGGCTCGTCGCGCGCGTGCGCCGGGAGGCGGCGGCTCTCGGCGTCCGTGTGCTCGCGTTCATCGGTCGGCCGTAGCAGGACGCGGTCATGCGGGCCGATGAGGGCGGCGCCGAAGCCGTTCCGGGCGGCGGCTCTCGGCGTCCGTGTGCTCGCGTTCATCGGTCGGCCGTAGCAGGACGCGGTCATGCGGGCCGATGAGGGCGGCGCCGAAGCCGTTCCGTGTGATCCCGTCCGGCGGCCGATCGCATCCGGCAATCGCGGTCGGCCGCCCGCGCCCGCTCGGCATTGATGGATGATGCCGGGCGGCGTTCGATTCGCCGCGATCGCCGAGGCGGGCCGCAACGTGCCGATACAGGCGAGGGGGAGACAGGACCATGGCGCAGCCGAGACTCGTATCCGTCGGCGTTCTCGCCAGTCTGGCGTGGCTGGCATGCTCGTTTCCGGCGACGGCCGGCCAACCGCAGGAGTTCGTGCCCATCACGGACGAGATGCTCCGCGACCCGGACCCCGCGGACTGGCTGATGGCGTACCGCACCTACGATTTCCAGGCCTTCAGCCCGCTCGACGAGATCACGCGCGAGAACGTCGGCCGGCTCCGCCTCGCCTGGATGCGCGCGATGGACGAGGGGGACCAGGAGATCCGGCCCCTCGTCCACGACGGGGTGATGTACATCGCCCACCCCGGCGCCGACCGTCTCCAGGCGCTCGACGCCACCACCGGCGACCTGATCTGGGACTTCGAGCGCGAGCTGCCGGCCGACCTGCGCCAGTATGCGCAGCTCGGAGCCCGCACGCGCAACCTCGCGCTCTACGGCAACCACGTCTATCACCTGACCCAGGACGCCCACATCATCGCCGTCGACGCCCGCACCGGCGAGCTCGCCTGGGAGTCGCAGACGGCGGACTACCGCGACGGCATCACCCACTCGTCGGGCGCGGTGATCATCAACGGCATGGTGGTCAGCGGGCGGACGTGCAGCCCCGGCAGCCTCGAGGCCCGCTGCTTCGTCGCGGCCCACGACGCCGGCACCGGCGCCGAGCGCTGGCGGACCTACACCGCGGCCGGCGCCGACGATCCCGGCGGCGGCACCTGGGGCGCGCTGCCCACCGCCCGCCGCGTCCACGTCTCGCCGTGGGGCGTGCCGGGCAGCTACGACCCCGAGCTGAACCGGGTGTTCTGGGGCGTCGCGGTGCCGCTGCCCTATACCCGCCTCGTCCGCCGCGGGACCTGGGACGTCGGCGACACCACGCCGTGCGAGCTGTACTCGAACTCGACCCTGGCGATGAACGCCGACACCGGCGCCATCGACTGGCACTACCAGTACCTCCCGTGCGACGACTGGGACCAGGACTTCGTGCAGGAGCGCACCCTCATCGACACGGTGGTCGACCCCGACCCCGACGCGGTGCGCTGGATCAACCCGAAGCTGGCCGGCGTCGCCGAGGAGCGCAAGGTCGTGGTGGTCCTCGGCGAGCCCGGCGGCCTGTTCGTCAACGACCGCGAGACCGGCGAGTTCCTCTGGGCCGACCCGCTTCCGTTCGACAGCACCGAGCGGTTCGTCATCTCGGACGTCGACGTGGAGACCGGCGCGGTCACCATCAACATGGACCTCGTGGCGCGCGAGCCCGGCGACCAGTTCATCATCTGCGGCCACAACGTGAAGGGCTGGTGGTCGTGGTCGTACAGCCCGGTGACCGGGATGCTCTACATCCCGTTCAACCGCTCCTGCCTGAACCAGACCCTCAATCCCCGGACCGTCTCGGGCACCGGCCCCCGGTTCTCGATTCCCGACCCCGACATCGGGCCCGACGGCGACCTCACCGAGGTGCGGGCCATCGACATCTCCACCGGCCGCGAGGTCTGGCGCTACAGCCAGCGGGCGCCGAATGCCGGCACGACCCTCGCCACCGCCGGCAACGTCGTCTTCTTCGGCGACTCGAACCGGCGTTTCCGGGCCTTCGACGCCGAGACCGGCGACGTCCTCTGGGAAACGATCCTGGGCAGCCAGATCAGCGGCTACCCGGTGACCTACGCGGCCGGCGGCCGGCAGTACGTGACGGTGCCCGTCGGCGGCGTCGGCAACCGGCTGCGCACCTACGCGCCGGAGCTCGAGGCCCCCACCGGGAGCAACATGCTCGTGACGTTCACCTTGCCGTGAGCGACAGGACATTCGTCGTCCCGCCGGACCGTCAACCAAGGCGGCGGCCCGGCGGGACGAGGCCATCCGCCGCGGGCGGGGTCGCGTCATTGAACGGAGACCATCGGAATGGGAGCCACGCACGCGGAGGCGGCCGAGTGAGGGATGAATCGAGGTGACTCGACCTGCGTACTACGCGCACAGCACGCCGGGGGATCGACAACGGTGGCAGCGACGCTGTCGGCGGCGAGGGAGACTTCCGGGCGGCGGCGCGGCCCGGCTATACTGAGGGCCTCGATACCGATCCGGACACCGCGGATCTCCATTCACACTCACTGCTGGAGGAACGTCATCATGCGTGCGCACCGTTGTCTCACCGCCCCCTGCCTCGCCCTCGCGCTGGCCGCCGCTCCCGCCGCCGCCCAGGTCGAGGACCGGCCCATGCTCACCAGCGCCGCCGCCATGACCATGGTCCACGGCTGCCTGACCAAGGCGGCGGAAGAAGGGTGGCGCATGCACATCGCCATCATGGACAACCACGGCAACCTGAAGGCGTACCACCGGATGGACGACGCCCAGCTGCTGTCGCACGACGTGGCGATGGCCAAGGCCCGTAGCTCGTCCACGAGCCCGCGGTCGACGCGGCAGTGGGGCGAGATGGCCTTCGGCAACGGCGTCTCCGCCGCCGCCTTCGTCCCCGGCCTCAACTACTTCGAGGGCGGGCTGCCCATCATGACCGCCGACGGCGGGCACGTCGGCGGCATCGGGGTCAGCGGCGACACCGGCGCCAACGACGCCATCTGCGCCCAGGCCGGCATCGACGCCGCCGGCCTGAACTGATCGAGCCGCGCCGCCGGCGACCGGGCGATTCCCGCACGGTCGCCGGCGGGCCGGGCCGGCCGGCGGCGGACGGATGCCGGGTCGACACCGGGGGCGCGCCCGCGCCGAATGCAGGAAGGCAACTGCCATGCAGAAGCGACAAGCGTGGATTGGCGGTCTCGCCGCGGCGGCCTTGGCAGGCGCGGCCGCAGCGGCCGCAGCGCCCGCGGCGGCGCAGGCGCCGGACGTGGCCGCGAAGTTCGTCCAGGTGGCGAGCAGCTACCGGTTGACGCCCAACGTCACCTACCTGCGCGCGGGCGGCGTGGACCTCAAGCTGGACGTCTACCGGGCGCCCGGCGCGGGCCCGAGCCCGACCCTGCTCTACATCCACGGCGGCGGATGGACCAACGGCAGCAAGGAGAGCTCCGCCCTGACCTTCCTGCCCTGGCTGGAGATGGGCTGGCACGTCGTCAACGCCGAGTACCGCATGGCCGACGACGCCCACGCCCCGGCCGCCGTCGAGGACTGCCGCTGCGCCCTCCGCTGGATCTACCGGAACGCGGCGCAGTACGGCTTCGACCTCGACCGCATCGTCGTGAGCGGCAACTCCGCCGGCGGGCACCTCGCGCTCACCACCGGCATGCTGCCGGCCTCGGCCGGGCTCGACCGCCAGTGCCCCGGCGACCGCCGCCGGACCTGGACGACGGGCGCAACATCCACGGTCGAACTGGAGGTGGCGGCGATCGTCAACTGGTACGGCATCACCGACGTGGTGGATCTGATGCATGGCCCGCCGGGCACGTCGGGGAACTTCACCGAGGCGTGGCTCGGAAGCCGCGTGGACCGCGGCGAAGTCGCGGCCCGGGTGTCGCCCCTGACCTGGGTGCGGCCGGGCCTGCCCCCGGTGCTGACCATCCACGGCGACGCCGACAGCATCGTGCCGCACGCCCACGCCGTCCGCCTGCACGAGGCCCTCGACGGGGCCGGGGCGCCGAACCGGCTGCTAACCATCGAAGGCGGCGGCCACGGCGGCTTCAGCCTCGCAGAGAATCTGCGCATCTACGCGACCATCCGGTCGTTCCTGCAGGCGCATGGCCTCGGCCCCGCGCCTTCCGGCGACTGACCGGCCGGCGCGCGCCGGCCCCTGGCATGAAGCTCCTGACCCTGCGCGCCCGGTCGTACCGCAGCCTGCGCGACGCCGACATCGCGCTGAACGATCTCGACGTGTTCATCGGCGCCAACGCGTCCGGGAAGAGCACCGTTCTCGACGCGCTCCGTTTCCTGCACGAAGGCGTCCGGGCGCGCGACTTCCGGACGCCCGCCTTCTCGCGCGGTGGCATCCTCCACATGGCCTGGAAGGGCGAAGAGGCGAATCGCATCGAGTTGACCGTGCGGCTGGAACACGACGCGCGGCGGTACGAGTGGTCCCTGCGGCTGGTCAGAAGCGGCAAGTACGACTTCTACGTCGAGGAGCACGTCGACGATCTGCGGGACGGCTCTCCGCCCATCCGCCTGCTCGACGCCAGCCGCGGCGAAGGCTGGTGGTGGTCCGGCGAAGACGGGAAAGTGGCCCTGCAGCAGGACCCGACCGCGTGCGCCCTCGCCGCGGCGGCCGCTGATGTATCGTTCCCGGCGCGGGAAGCCGCGCAGTTCATCGGGCGCTGGGGATTCTTCGACCCGAACCCGTTCCTGCTCCGCCGCGACTGGACCGGACTGGAATCGGGCCGCTTCGACCACTATGGCCGGAACCTCGGCGAAACGCTCCACGCGCTCGACAGGTCTGCGCCTGACGCCCTGAAACGGATCGTGGACGCGACCCGGGCCGTCGTCGGCCTCCCGTCGAACATCAAGCCCCGGGAGTCGGAAGAAGGCCGCTTCTATTTCGTGCAGGAAGAACCTGGACTGCGATATCCCGTGCACCAGATGGGGATCTCCAGCGGCACGTTACGCATGCTGGCGCTGATGACCGCGCTCTTCGCAGAGCCCGACGCCAACCTGATCGGCATCGAGGAACCCGAGAACTACGTGCATCCCGCCGCCCTGGCCGCTTTCGTGAACCATCTGCTGAACGCGCAGGACCGCATCCAGTTCGTGGTGACCACGCATTCTCCCCTGCTGCTCGATTTCCTCGACCGGCCCGACGCCGTCCGCGTCGTGCGCCACGACCACGGACAAGGCACGACCGTCGTGGTCGCCAAGGATCCGGACGGCGTGCGAAAAGCCCTCGATGAGTCGGGCTTCGGTCTCGGCGAGTTCCATCAAACCACGGGATTCGGGAGTGCCTGACGCATCGAAGCGCGTCATCGTCATCGCTTCCGGCGAAACCGAAAGACGCGCCCTGCCGCATCTGGTTCGATGCCTGCGCGGCCGCGGAATCGTCGTGGACGACGTGCGCATCCCGCCGAGCAACCGGCCGCTCACCCCCGATATGGCGACAAACCTCATCAAGGCAACGTGGTACGAAACCTCCGACGCCCAACCCGACAAGTTCGTCGTAGTAGTGGATACCGACCGAAAAGAGCCGAATGACGTCCTGCAGCCGTTCCGGGAACGACTACCGGCACAGGTACACGGCGTCACGGCGGACGTCCTGTGCGCATACGCGCAGGAACATCTCGAAGCGTGGTATTTCGCCGACGCCGACAACCTCAGACCCCACGTCGGCCGGAATCTCGGAAGTGTGGACACGTCAAAACCCGACGGCATCCAGAATCCAAAATCGCATTTGAAGAATATCCTGGGAGATCGCGTCTATACGGCGCGTGTTTCAGAAGAGATCGCCCGCCGGCTCGATGCGGGGACGATCGCGCAGCGCAGTCCCAGCTTCAAGGGATTCCTGGACGCGGTCGCGAATGGCTCCGGAGGCGGGTAGTGGTGACGGGCGACCGGCACGACAGCGCGTTCCTCGGCCTGCCGCGCGCCGACGACGGCCGCCCCGTCGACGTCACCTTCAACTCCGGCTACACGCTGGTCGCCGCCGGCGCGCAGTTCCGCGTGCGCGCCGGACTGACGCTGTTCCTGCAGGTGGGCAACCTGACGGACACGGTCTACGACCACGCGCTCGGGTACCCCGGCCTGCCGCGCGCGTTCGCGGCCGGAGGACGCTTCGACATCGGAGGCTGAGCGCGCGCCAGCGTGGTCACGCGCCGCCACGGTGCGTCTGGGCTCGCGGCCTCCCCACCCACGAGCCGCCCTGCATCTTGCTGACTCCTCCCTGGACAAGGGGTCGGTTTTCACTGTCGCCAGGGGGTCGGTTTTCACTGTCGCCGGACACGCGGGACGCGCGGTCGGACGCGCCTGACAGCGGGTGTGAGGTTGCCCCGATTCCGCGGACAGGTTAACGCTTTCGGGGTTCACATCGCAGCGTGTCCCTGTTTGATGTGGTTTCCGTGTGAATAATTGAATCTCCTCAAATGCGTGTGGGTAGGGGCGGTGCCAGGAGGCAAATGGTGGCCAACCGCTGCTGGCCGTCGATGACGAAGAACTCGCGGTCACTCTGCGGCTGCACGACCAGGGCCCCCAGGTAATGACGGCCGTCGGGCTCGCCGCGCAGTTCGACGATGTCGTTCCAGAGGTCTTCCCATTCCTGCTGGGTCCAAGCGTAGTCGCGCTGATAGGTTGGGACACGATAAGTCTTGCCGTTGCCGATCAGCTCCAGGAAGCTGGTCGTTTTCGTATCGAGAAAATGGGCTCGGCTCATGAGTCGCGGCGACCTTCCCTGCGTCCCGACCGGGCAGCCGGCAAGAACGAGCGCGCGTAGCGCCCGCCGACGCCCTGGAGACGATGGAGCCGGGCCGCTATGGCCAACGATACCGTGACGCGCCATGGCGCTCGCCGCGTCAGAAAACGCCCGCGTTCCTCCGCTGGCAACTCGGCGGCACGTTCCACGTGCATGTCGATGCAGGTCTGGAGCGACGCCACGACCGCCGGAAGAGATTCGCCGTCCACGGCGATGTCGAGATCCAGGCAGATGGCGTGCCACCGTTGGCCGCGTCTGTAGGCATGGCAGCGCAACACGGTCATGTCGGCGCCGCGGGCCGCCGGGCGGCGCCCCGCCATCGGCAGACTGCCTAACACACTCGTGCTTCCAGCGGCGGGGGAGATGCGGGCGCACGGTCGAGCCGGTGTCCTGCGACACGATGACGCTTTCGGCCGCGCGCGGGATTCTCGGGGTGCGCCGACCAAGCGCAACATGCTCGTGACGTTCACGCTGCCGTGACGTCGGACGTGGCGGCGCTCCATGGCGACGTCCAAGACGGCCAGGACGGCGCAACATGGCTCGTGACGTTCACGCTGCCGTAACCGCGCCGGCGCCGGCCGCTACTGCTGTCCTCCGCTGTCGCCGGCGGCGAGCTCCTCGGCGCGGGCGCCGCGGAGGACGTTGGCGATGCTGTAGTTGCCCTCGTGGCAGGCGTACTCGAACAGCGGGCCCTGGGTGACGCCGCGGGACGCCTGGTTGGTCGTCAGCGGGATGCGGACGCTCCAGGGGCTCGTGAACTTCGCGGGGTCGGTCAGGGTGAACTCGTACTCCAGGGTGTCGGCGTCGACGCGGGTGAAGCGCTCGACGAGGCGCATGGTGTGCGTCGGCATGCGCCACGTCTGGGCCCAGCGGTCGGCGTTGCCGTCGATGAAGTGGGTCGACTCGACGACGAGGGTGTCGCCGTCCCAGCGCCCGCGCATGTCGCCGTTCCACTGGCGGATACCGTTGCGCGGCCGGTCGGCGATGGGGATGATGCGGCGGTCGCGGAACATCTCGTGCACGATGACGACGTGGTCGGGGGTCTGCAGGATCTGGTGGTTCGGGTTGTAGCCGAGCCAGAACATCGGCACCCCGTCCGACAGGCACCGCTCGCCGGTGTCGACGTCGACCCACGAGTTGCGGGCCCCGTTCACCCGGTACCGCGCCTGCAACCGGCCCCGTTCGCGCATCTCCGGCGTGTAGGGGACGCGTCCGTCCGGCGGGTCGACGATCAGGGCCGTCCGCCGGTCGGGCACGAGGCGCGTGCCGGGGTCGAACCACGTCTGGTTGTAGGTGCCGGGGTCGCCCTCGCGCGGCACCCGCTCGACGAACCGGTTCTCGTCGGCGCCCTTCTCCAGGGCGGCCGCCTCCTCCTCGGTCAGGAACGCTTGGCCGGCGAACTGCGCCGGCCGCTCCAGCGGCGTCAGCGTCGAGCCGGTCCAGACGCCTTGCAGGTCGGGATCGCCCCAGGGTGTTCGCAGGTCCGCGGACTGGGCGCCGGCGGGGGGTGCCAGGCCCACGGCGCCGAGTAACGTCACGATAGCGGCGGTCTTGACTGACATCTTCGAGCCTCCCTGTCCGTGCAGCGCGTGAGGTATCCGGGTCGCGGGGCGGCGCGCGGTCTCAACCACCGCCTTGGGGGTGACGACCCCCCGACATGGTAGCGCGTGCCGGGCGGAATTTGCACCCCGGGCGCCGGAGCTCGTCACGCGGTGTCGCGGTCCCGGCGGCCGGCGAGGAAGCCCTCCAGGGAACCCTCCATCTTCGCCATCCGTTCCCGCAACTCGGCGATCTCGCGCAGCACCGCATCGAACCGTTTGTCGATGCGTTCGTGGAGGTCTCTGTTCGCCGCGTCGAGGCGCTCGTTGAAGCCCCTTGTCGTTGCGTCGAGGCGGTCGTTGAGGCTCTTCGCGGTTGCGTCGAGGCGGTCGTTGAAGCCCTTCGCGGTCGCGTCTAGGCGCTCGTGAAGCTTTCGGATGTCGTTCCGCAGCCACGCGAACAGGGCCACGATCAGGGCGGGTGTGAGCAGGCTCGTGAGCTCGGGCATCTCGCGGTCCGACCGGGGCGTTTGCGGCCCGTCACCGGAGCCTGCGGGCCGACGGGCGTACCGCCCGCGGACTCCCCGTACCGCATAGTACCACGCGCGGTCCGGCCGGTCCGGGCGGGAGTCCCCGCGAGCTTCCGGAGAGCGTTACGCGCGCCCCACCTGCTGTCGCAGCGCGTCGGCGGTGATCTGGTTGTGGGATCCGTGCCACCGGACGCGTCCCCGTTCGAGGACGAACGCCTGCGGCGACTCGTGCCGCACGCCCAGCCGTTCGGCCGCTTCGTTCGACAGCGGACGCTGCTCTATCACCTTGAGGACGAACACCGGCCACTCGGGATGGTCCCCGCCGAACGCCATGACCTCGTCGATGACGTAGGCCGACACCGGGCAACGCGTACTGTGCTTGAACAGCACCGCCCGCGGGCTGTCGATGACTGCCTCCAGCGCCGCGGCGTCATCCACTTCGCGGAGGAGCGGCGTGTCTGGTCGCTCTGATGGCATGCTCGCCTTCTCGTCGCCGGCCGGGTGTCGGCCCCGAGTCAGCCGGTCCTTGGGTTGAATGCGTTCACGCGGCGGGTATACCGGTTACGGCTCCAGCGCGGTGCCGGGCGCGGTGCCGGCGATGAACGCTTCCTGAATGGCGTTGCCGGCCCAGGGTGCGACCTCCCCGGTATCGGGATCCACCTGGGCGAACACGATGTTGGCGGGCGGCGCGAAACGGTCCTCGGGGCCGGCTTCGCGGCCGTCGATGTGGGCCCGCATGAAGTCGATCCAGATCGGCAGGGCGACCCGCGCGCCCTGCTCGTCGTAGCCCAGCGTGACCTTCTCGTCGTAGCCGACCCAGACCCCGACCGTGACGTCCGGGTCGAAGCCCACGAACCAAGCGTCCGTGTAGTCGTCCATGGTGCCGGTCTTGCCGCCCAGCGGCCACCCCAGCCGGCTCGCCCGGATGCCGGTGCCGCGCTTGACCACGCCTTCCATCAGGCTGGTCATGATGTAGGCGGTGTCGGCGGGCACCGCGTCCTGGGGCACGGGCAGGTTCTCTTCCAGCGTCTCGCCTTCCCGGTCGACGATGCGGTCGATCTGATAGGGGACCATCCGCACCCCCCGGTTGGGGAAGACGGAGTATGCGCTGGTCACCTCCGCCAGCGTCGCCTCCGCCGATCCTAGGGCCACCGAGAGGTAGGGCGGCGTCTCCGAGGTGAACCCGAGCCGGCGCGCGAAGTCGAGCACGACCTGCGGGCCGATCTCGTTCATGATCCAGACGGCCGGGACGTTGCGCGACTTCTCGAGCGCGTACCGGAGCGTGATCGGACCCGCGTAGGTGTGATCGTAGTTGGTGGGGGCGTAGCGTGGCTGTCCCGGCCCCACGTTATAGCTGATCGGCTCGTCCCGCACGATGGACGTGGCGGTGTACCCCTGGTCGATGGCGGCGGCGTAGAGCACGCCCTTGAAGAGCGAGCCGAGCTGCCGGTAGGCCTGGGTCGCGCGGTTGAACTTGCTGCGGTCGAAGTCGTAGCCGCCGACCATCGCGAGGATGCGGCCGGTCCCGTTCTCGATGGCGAGGAGCGCGCCCTCCGCCAGCGGCTCCTGCTCGAGCTCGGCTTCGACCACGGGCCGGTCGCCGGTGGTGTCCAGCGCCGTCACTTCGACCTCGATGAGGTCGCCCGCGGCGACCACCTCGTCGGCGCGCTTCCCGCCGAGGCCCCGGAACCCTGCGAAACCGCCCGCCGGGGTCCTGCGGTACCCCTTGGGCACGACCCGTGCGGCGTACGCCCCGAAGCGCACCTGCATCGCCTCCGGGCCGGCGCCGGTGACGACCGCCGGCACGATGTCTCCCGCGCGGATCGGCAGCCGCCAGCGGTAGTGCTCGTAGTCCGCGAGTATGTCCGCCGGCGCGCGGTAGTCGCCGTCCGCGGCGGCCTCGGCGAGAATGTTGCGCGCGGGGGGCCTGAACCCGCGGCGCTTGTCGTGGGCGCGCAGCCCCGCCTCGACCGCCCGGTTGGCCGCCTCCTGCAGCTTGACGTCGAGCGTCGTATGAACGGTGAGCCCTTGCTCGTAGAGCCGCGCCACCCCGTACTCCCGCTCGAGGTGCTGGCGGACCTCCTCGATGAAGTAGGGCGCCTTGGAGTTGCTCCGCTCCTGCCGCTCGGCCAGCACGATGGGCCGGGCCGTCGCCTCGTCCGCTTCCGCCTGGCTGACGTAACCCTCGTCGACCATCCGTCGCAGGGTGCGGTTGCGGCGGCTCAGGGCGAGGTCCATGTTGACCAGCGGGCTCCACCGCGCCGGCGTCGGGAAGGTGCCGACGATGGTGGCCGCCTCGCCGAGATCGAGCTCCGTCGCCGGCTTGTCGAAGTACAGGCGTGACGCGGCTTCGACCCCGAAGGCGCTGTGCCGGGCCGTGCCCAGCCAGATCTGGTTGGCGTAGAGCGTGAGGATCTCCCGCTTCGTGTAGCGCTTCTCGATCTGAATCGTGTAGAAGGCTTCGACGAGCTTGCGTTGCCACGTCTTCTGGAGGCCGAGGCTCTCGCCCCCCAGCGTGACGTTGCGGGCGAGCTGCATGGTGATGGTGCTGGCCCCCGCCGCCGTCAGATCGCCCTGGAGGATGTTCGAGAACAGCGTCATGACGATGCGGGGGATGTTGAAGCCGACGTGGCTGAAGAAGTCGCCGTCCTCGGCCGCGATAATCGCATTCCGCAACACCGCGGGAATCTCGTCGTAGGTGAGGATGACCCGCCGCTCGGTGGCGTATTCTCCGATGAGCTGGCCGTCGCGGGCGTGAATCCGGGTGATGGTGCCGGGCGAGTAGTCGTCGAGTTCGGCGATTATCGCGAGGTCCTGCGAGTAGGCGAAGAGCACGCCCGAGACGAGGCCCACGGTGGCAATGGAGGTGAAGGCGACGACCACGGCCGCGCGGCGGGCGTAGAGGCTTCTGATCTCGTCCATCCTGTTCCCGTCCTTCGAGCAATTATACCGGCTCGCCGGCAGACTTCGGCCGCAAACTCTCTACTCCTGTTGTCGGATCATCCCCGCCGGCCGGCCAGTGGCGCCGCGGTGCGTGCCCGTTCGGCGGGCCCGCATCCGTCGCGCTCCGGCGGACATCGGCCGCAATCTCTACGCTGGGTTGTCGGATCATCCCGTGGACGTCCGGTGGCGCCGGGGTGTCGTTCCGGTTCGGCGGGCCCCGTATCCGTTGCGCCGGGTCGCGGGCTTCGTTCGCGGCGCGGCTGCGGAACGGGGTCGTTCCGGTTCGGCGGGTCCGCATCCGTTGCGCCGTCGACCGGCCCCGGGTCGACCCCGACGAACCGATGTCGTTCCGGTTCGGCGGGCCCCGCATCCGTTGCGCCCCCCGCTCGGCGGCCGGCCGCGGCCGGATCAACGTCCGGCGATCAGCTTCCGCAGCCGGGCCACGCCCGCGCCGGCGGGGCCGGCCACCGGACCGGCGTGCGCGGCCGCGGCCCCCGGGAGGATGCGCTCCATCGAGAACTGCGCGAAGAGGATGGCGGCGCCCCCGTCCACCGCGCCGACCGCGTCGAGCACGAGGCGGTCGTGGCTCTCGGGGTCGCCGCTGATCAGCGCGTCCATCGCGCCGTCCACCGCCTGGCGGGTTATCGACAGCCCGCGGTTCCGGGCCGCCGCCTCCCGCCCCAGCGCTTCCGCCAGCAGCGTCGCCGAGTCGGGGGCGGTGGCCAGGACGTGCAGAGGGCGATCGAGCTCGAACGCCCGCTCGACGATGCCCTCGAACGACGTCGCCACCGGAATGTCCATGCCCACCCGGGCCTGCCGGACCGCGTCGCCGAAGAACGACCCGGTCATGATGATGCCCTCGGCCCCCGTCTCCGCGCTGTAGCGCACGAGGCGATGGATGCGGGAGGCGAGCTCGGCGTCGTCGGCGGCCCCGAGGTTGCGGTCGAGGTACAGCGACCCGTCGAGGAGATGCGCGACGTCGGCGGCCGGCCATCCGCGATCGAACGCGAGCTGGGTGGTGGGGATGGCGTTCATGAGGGCGTGGATCGCCCCGATGCGATAGCGCTGCTGCATGGTGAAGGCTCCTTCGTCGAGATTGAATGCGGGTCGTGTCGCGGTCGCCGAGCCGTGCTCACCCGAGCTCGGCCGTCTTCGCCGGCGTCTCCGCGCCGTGTTGCGGCACCGCCGCCCCGGCGAACTTTCCGGGAGTCGGCGCCGCCGGCTGGAGTCGGCGCCGTGACTGCGGCGTAGACCCCTGCGTTCCGTACCGGCCGGGACCATCCGCCCGGCCCCGGGTGCGCGTCAATGAAGGTGAGGCGCCGCCGCCGGGAATATCCGGCGTGGCTGGTCCCCGAGGCATGCCATGGCGCCAAGGCCCCCGACAGGCCCGTTCGGGAGGTCACGACGCCGAGAACGGCACGGAAATCGCCAACCTGACCGTGCCCAGGGGCCGTCATTGCACGAATCTGACGTGCGCCCCCGGCCCAGGGGCATCCCACGCTGACGGCGCGTGACGGCCCGCCCCCGATTCGAGGGGGCGACACCGTCTTGCCGACCGGCCGGCGCCGCGTGAGACCCACGATTCCGCACGTCCGGAGCCCCGGGACCGCCGCGATTTCCGCCTGCGCACGGCGGTGGCGGAGCGTGGGATGGTCCTGGCCCCCGGCCCCGGCCGCGTTCCCCTGCCGACGCCCGACGGGATACCATTGGCGTGTCGGGACACCCGGTGTCCCGCCATCGGTGGACATCTGGGTACTCACCCCGAACCGAAGTGGGGTTCCCAGGCGGAAGAAGCGCATCGTTCGGCCCAAGTCCGTCTATGCAAAGATGATGACGTGACGAACCAATCAGGAGGAATCGATGAACCGATCCAGAATCGCGTTGCTGGCCGTCGTCCTCGGCCTCAGCGGAACGGTGACCCTGCAGACGCTCCAGAGCGGGCAGGCCGTCGAGATGATGGCCGCCGCCGCGGGTGATTTTCTCGCGTCGCTCCCCGAGGCGCAACAGGCGCAGGCGACCTTCGCGTTCGATTCGGACGAGCGCTCGCGCCACCACTTCATTCCACCCGAGGTGTTCGAGCGCCACGGCGTGTCCTACGCGGACCTCGGCTTCGAGCAGAAGGTGCGGGCCCAAGACCTGCTCCGCTCCGGGCTGAGCCGGCAGGGCTACCTGACCGCCCAGCAGATCATGGAGGTCGAGGGCATTCTCGGCGTCCTCGTGGAAGGGGAGGGGCGGCGCTTCTCACGCGACCCCGAGGCCTACTGGGTGTCGGTGTTCGGGACGCCGTCGACCACCGGCACGTGGGGATGGCGCTGGGAAGGACACCACCTCTCGCTGCACTTCACCGTCGTCGACGGGGCGGTCACCGTGAGCACGCCGACCTTCCTGGGCGCGAACCCCGCCACCGTGCCCTCGGGCGCCCGAAAAGGGCTCCGGGCGATGAGGGCGCAGGAGGACACCGCGCGCGACCTCCTCGCCTCGCTCGATGCGGGCCAGCGCGAAGTGGCCATCTTCGACGACGTGGCGCCGACGAACGTGGTCACGGGCGCCGACCTCGTGGTCGACCCGCTCGACCCGATCGGCATCCCGGGGGCCGATCTGTCGTCCGGCCAGCAGGAGATGCTGATGGCGGTCGTCGACTCGTACATCGGGCTCATGGCCGACGACATCGCCGGGCTCCGCCGGGCCGAGGTCGCCGCGGGGGGCGTCGAGAACACCTGGTTCGCGTGGGCCGGTCCGACCGAGCGGGGCGAGGTGGCCTACTACCGCGTGCAGGGGCCGAACTTCTTGATCGAGTTCGACAACACGCAGGAAGACCCGAACCACATCCACGCGGCGTTCCGGGACTTCGACGGCGATCTCGGCCGCGACCTCCTGCGGGAGCACGTGGCGCAGGACCACTGATTCCGGACATCTCGACCACCGCCGTCCGCACCCTCCGGCGGCGGCGCGCGGGAGCACGTGGCGCAGGGCCGCTGATTCCGGACGGCCGTGGGCACCCGTCGCCGGCGACGGGTGCCCACGGCTCCGGTTGCCCCCCAACAAACCGCCGGCGGTCTGCGCGTGCCCATCGCGCGGACCGCCGTTCAGCCTGCCGGCGCGCGGCGCCGCGTCGGCGGGCTGAACGCCCGTGGCGGGATCCGGTGTGCGGGCACCGCAGCCAAGGGTGGTGCCGCGTCACCGCGTCGGCAGGCTGAAATGCTCATCACGGGATCTGGTCTGCGGGCACCGCAGCCAAGGTCACCGCGTCGGCGGGCTGAACGCCCGTGGCGGGATCCGGTCTGCGGCAACCGCGGTCAAAGGTCACCGCGTCACCGCGTCGGCAGGCTGAACGCCCGGTACTCCGATCCGGACGGCGGCCCCCGCCGGCCGCCGCCGGCCGCGATGACCACGTACTGCCGGCCGCCGGCGGTGTAGGTCACCGGCGTCGAGAAGCCCGCCGCCGGCAGCTCCGCCCGCCACAGTTCCTCGCCGGTGCGGACGTCGAAGGCGCGGAACTTCCGGTCCGGCGTCGCCCCGATGAAGACGAGTCCGCCGGCGGTGACCACCGGACCCCCGTAGTTCTCCGCCCCGTACCCCAGACCCTCGTGGCCGAGATAGTCGCCGAACGGCACTTGCCAGTCGAAGTCGCCGGTGGCGAGATCGATGGACGTGAGGGTGCCCCAGGGCGGCGTGTTGCCGGGCAGGCCCTCGTGGTCGCGGACCCAGCGGTATCCGCCGTGGGCGTAGCGGACCTCGGTGCTCGGCGTCTCCGCCGCCCGCGCCTCCTCCGGCGCCGCGAGATGGCGCAGCACGCCCCGGCGCTCGATCTCCTCGAGATGGGCGAACGACGGCATGCGGCCCCGCCCTTCGCGCAGGATGGCGTCGATCCCGGCCCGGCCGAGCCGGTCGACCACGCCGCCGAGGCTCGGGCCGTTCGAGGTCCCTTCGAGGTCGGGGCCGTGGCAGGTCCCGCAGTGCTCGGCGTACACGCCGCCGTCGCTGTAGCCGACGGGAATTTCGTACATCTGCAGGATGCCGCCGATCTCCGACATGTTGACGATCAGCCGGTTGGCGCCGGGGTCGAACGCAGAGCCGCCCCACTCGGCCCCCCCATCGTAGCCGGGGAAGAAAAGGGTGCCGTCGAGGGTCGGCGGCGCCCACGGGCGGAGATCGAAGTCCGCGATGATCTCCTGCACGTAGGCGGTCGCCTCCGGGCTGCGGGTGGTCAGCTCGAACACCTGGCGGGTCACCGCGACGGCCGAGACCGGCTCCGTCGGGGCGGGCACCTCGCCCGGCAGTTCGCTGGGCAGGGTTTCCTCCTCGATGATCTCGTAGAGCGATTCGCCGGTGTCGCGGTCGAAAACGTACAGGTGGCCCGACTTCGTGGTCACCGCGACCGCGTCGATGACCGCCCCGTCGCGCTCCAGCTCGACCAGGGTCGGCGGCGAGGGCAGGTCGCGGTCCCAGATGTCGTGCCGCACCACCTGGAAATGCCAGCGCAGTTCGCCGGTCCGGGCATCGAGGGCGAGCAGGCAGTTGGCGTACAGGTTGTCGCCGGGGCGGTGTCCGCCGTAGAAGTCCGGCGTGGCCGACCCGGTGGGGACGAACAGCACGCCGCGCTCCTCGTCGAGGGTCATCGCGGTCCACGCGTTCGCGCCGCCGGCGTTCTCCAGCGACCCGGGCGCCCACGTCTCCGCCCCCGGGTCGTCGGGCCGCGGGATGCTGTCGAACTGCCACTCGAGGTCGCCGGAGCCGGCGTCGAACGCGCGGATGCTGCCCGGGAGGGCCCCGTCGCCCTCGGATGTGGAGAAGCCGAACACGAGCCGGTCCTCGAACACCACGCCGGGCGCGGTCACCGTCAGCGGGCCCGACTCGCCGGGCGGCGTGAGATCGAGGCGGCCGCCGTCGCCGAACGCCTCGACGGGCTCGCCCGTCGCCGGGTCGAGGGCGATCAGGATGCGGCCGGCGGTGTAGAACAGGCGGGGGCCGCCGTCGCCGTCCCACCACATCAGGCCGCGCTGCGCCGCCCCCGGCAGCCCCGGATCGTGCCGCCACCGCTCGGCCCCGGTGGCCGCATCGAGGGCGAAGGCGACGAGCCGCGGCGACAGTCCGTACAGCACCCCGTCGAGCACGAGGGGGCTCGTGTACATCGTGGAGCCGCCTTCACGCAGCTCCCCGGAGTCGTAGGTCCAGGCCACCTCGAGGTCCTGGACGTTGCCGCGGTCGATCTGGTCCAGCGGGGAGTAGTGCGACCGGCCGGCGTCGCCGAGATAGACCGGCCAGTCGGTGTCCTGGCCCCGGACGTCCGGGGCGGCTCCGGCGATCCCGGCCAGGGCGATGCTGAGCGCGGCGAGGCCGCGGCGAAGGTTGCGGGCACGGGTTGCAGGCATGGCAGGTCCTTCCCAATCGTTGGCGGAGGCGATCCGCGCGGGTATCGCGGACCGCGGGGCGCCGCGGGCGGCGGGGGAGTCGAACACGGCGAACAGGGTCGGTCCGACCGCAGTCTTCACTATTCTAGCGGGGCTCCGCCTCAAACCGACGAGGCCTGTGGGGCTGCGCAGTCGCGGAGGCCTGAGGCCGCTCCCATGGCCGCGAACAAAACACGATCAGAAACTTGACCCAAACTGTAAAGATCCTCCAGGAGGGTCGGGCGGCCACGCCCTCGTCCGCCGCGGCGGGCGTCGTGAGCCGATCGCGGCGCGTTCCGCGCATTGTCTGTACGACGGCGGCCGGCCGGGTCGCGGCTTGCGGAAGCGGTTCGTGGAATTCGGAGGGCGACGATGAGACCGACGGCTTCGACGGCGATCGGGGGCATGGCCCTGGCGGTCTCGGCGGCCGCCGCCGCGGCGGAGCTGAAGCCGCAGACGGTCCGCGCTTTCGATCGCTACGTGCAACTGACCGAAGAGCGCATGCGGGCGGAGATAGACGGCGAGGCGCCGTTCCTGTGGATCGACCGCCTTGCGGACGCGGATCGGGACGAGGCGCTTGCGCGGCTCCGCTCCGGCGAGGTCGTCGTCGAACGGCTCGAGACGCGGGATGGACGAGACGAGGTCGACATCCCCTCCGGCATGGTGCACCACTGGGTCGGCACCATCCTCCTGTCCGGCGTCACCCTCGACCGGACCATCGCGATGGTCCGGGACTACGACCGCTACCCCCGGATCTATGCGCCCGACGTCCTCGCGTCCGAAATCCGGGCGCGGGAGGACAACCGTTTCGACGTCTACTTGCGGCTCTACACCAAGAAGGTCCTGACGTGGGTGGCCGACACGGAACACCAAGTCGAGTACGTCGCCGTCGGCGACACGCGCATGCACGTGCCGAGCCGCAGCACGCGCATCCTGGAGATCGAACACCCCGATACGCCGGAGGAACGCGCGAAGCCGGAAGGGAACGACCGCGGGCTCGCGTGGCGGCTGAACAACTACTGCTCGTTCGAGGAGCGCGGCGGGGGGACCCTCATGCAGTGCGAGTCGATCACCCTCACCCGGGGCCTCCCGTTCCTCCTCGGCGTCGTCGTCCGGCCGTTCGTGACGAGCGTGCCGCGGGAGAAGCTGACCGTCACCCTGGAGGCGGCGCGGCGCCATCTCACGACCGGTTCGTGACCCCGGCCACTTCACGCGGGGCCGGGCGGCCGGGCGGTGGGACGCGGACTCGACAGGTCGACCGCGGCGCAGACCGCCACCCTCCGCACCGGCGGCGATTCCGCCCCAGGCCGGCGATCGCCGAACCGGTATCGGTCGGACGCTCCCCGGACGCCGTCACGGCGGGTCGGAGGGGCGGCCCAGGAACGCGGCGCGGGTCGTGGCGGGTTCGATGACGAGGAACGTGATGGCGCTGACGATGCCCACCCCCGCGGTCAGGCTGGCCCAGGCGGGGCGGGCCTCGGCCAGCAGGGCGGTCGCGGCCAGCAGCAGGACGGCGAACACGCAGTCCGCGGCGCGGATCCAGGGCGCGACCCGCGCCTGCTGGAGGCCGAGCTGGACGGGTGTGAACCGCTCCGTGAACGAGAGGTGGAACCGGAGGTTCGCGGCGACGAGCACCGCGGCGAGGGCCAGGAAGAACACCCCCGATCCCCACGGCGCGGGCGCCCACTCCCGGACCCGCCACAGGGGGTACAGCATCGCGTAGTAGACCAGCCCGGCCGTGCGTTGATGGAACTGCCACCACCACACCGGGCTGAACCGCTCCGCGCGGGCCGGGTCGTCCGCGGCGCGGGCGTCGCCCCCGGCCGCCGGCCGGGCCGTCGATTCTGCGGGACCCCCGCGGGCCCGTTCGAGATCGTCGACCAGCGCCCGCGTCGCCGCGTACCGCCGCGCGGGCTCCTTCTGCAGGCACCGGTGGATGATGCTCCGCATGGCCGGCGGACAGGCCGGCGCGGCCTGCAGGAGGTCCGGCGGGGCCGCTTCGAGCACCCGCGCGACCATCGACACCGGGTTCGAGGCGCTGAACGGATGCCGGCCGGTGGCGAGTTCGAACAGCAGCACCCCGAAGGCGAAGATGTCGGTGCGGACGTCGACCGCCCCGCCCCGAATCTGCTCCGGCGCCATGTAGCCCGGGGTGCCCAGCATCGCGCCCGGCGCGGTGAGCTGCGTGGTCGAGGCGGCGGCGCCGGCCTGCGGATCGTCGAAGCGGGCGAGTCCGAAGTCGACGAGCTTGATGCCGGCGTCCGCGGTGCGGATCACGTTGTCCGGCTTCAGGTCCCGATGCAGGACGTTCCCTTCGTGGGCGGCCGCGAGAGCGCGGGCAACCTCGATCGCGGTGTCGAGGAGGGCGGCCGCCGGCAGCGCTCCGCCGGCCAGCTCCTGCCGCAACGTCGCGCCCGGCACGTACTCGCTCACGATGCACAGGGTGTCGTCGAACTCCTCGAGCGCATAGACGGTGGCGATGCCGGGATGGGCCAGGCTGGCCGCGGCGCGCGCCTCGCGGCGCAGGCGCCGCCGCCGGCGCTCGTCCCGGGTGAACGGCGCGGGCAGCGCCTTGATCGCCACCAGCCGGCCGAGCCGCGTGTCCTCGGCGAGGTGCACCACCCCCATGCCGCCCCCGCCGAGCTTCCGGGTGATCCGGTACGGACCGAGCCGCCGGCCGGCGAGCGGATCGCGCTCGGCCGTCTCCCCGCGCGCGAGCGTCTCCCCGGCCGGGGTCGGCACGGCCGCGGGGGAGCTGGTCTCGTGGTGCGCGAGAAGCGACTCGACCTCGGCCCGCAACGCCGGATCCCCGCGGCAGGCGTCGTCGAGGAACCGGGCGCGCTCCTCGGCGCCCTGCTCCAGAGCCCCGTGAAACAGCTCGCCGACCCGCTGCCAGCGCTCAGGATCCACCGTGCCGCCCGGCTCCCTTCGGTCCGGCCGCCAGCTCCCGTTGAAGCCAGGCCCTGGCCAGCGTCCAGTCGCGCTTGACGGTGGCCGCCGACACGCCCGTCGCCTCGGCCGTTTCCTCGACCGTCATCCCGCCGAAGAACCGCAGTTCGACGATTCGGGCCTGCCGGGCGTCGAGGGCCGCGAGGGTCGACAGCGCGCGGTCGATGGCGAGCAGGTCGACGGTCGCTCCCGGCCCGGCGACGAGCGCTTCGTCCAGGGTCACCTGCACGCGGTCGCCGCCCCGCTTCCGGGCGCCGCGCGCCCGCGCCCGCTCCACCAGCACGCGCCGCATCCCGATCGCGGCGATGGCGAGGAAGTGGGTGCGGCCCTGCCAGCGGCGGGGCCGGTCGCGGGCCAATCGCAGGTACGCCTCGTGCACGAGGTCCGTGGCCTGGATGCTCGGGGCGCGTTCCTGCCGCACGTAGCGCCGCGCGAGACGCCGCAGTTCGTCGTAGACGAGCGGCATGAGCTCGGTGACGGCGCCGCTGTCGCCGGACTCCAGCCGGTCGAAGAGGCGGTCGACGCTGGCCGCGGGGATCGGGGCGGGGGCGCCCGGCTCATTCATGGGGAATCGGCCGCCGGCTGCCGGCGAGCGGCGGTCGGCGGCGCCGCGCCCGTCCGCGATGGGTGACCGGCATCGGGACGGCCGTCATTCGTCCATCAGCTCGACGCCCTTCCGCGCGAGGTCGCGCACGCGGACGCCGTAGTCGGCGAAGCGGGCGTCGCGGGTCTGCCCGCGGAGGTACCGGATGTAGATCTGCTGCACGATGACGACCAGCTTGAACACGCCGAAGACGTGATACCACGCGATGCGGTCGAGGTCTAGGCCGCTGCGGCGGGCGTAGCGCTCGACGACGTCGGCGCGGGTGGGGAATCCCGGGTGGTTCGTCGGCATCCGCGACACGTGGTGCCAGCGCGGGTCGTCGCCCGGCTCGTTCCAGAAGTTCAGCAGGTACCCCAGGTCCATCAGCGGATCGCCGCGCGTGGCCATGTCCCAGTCGAGGACCGCGGCGGGGGTCGCCGGGTCGCCCGCGTCGACCATCAGATTGTCGAGCTTGTAGTCGTTGTGAAGCAAGGCGGCGGCCTGCGGCTCGGGGACCCCGGTGTCGAGCCAGCCCAGCATCCGGTCGACGTCCTCCACGTCCCGGTCCCGGGCCGCGTGCCAGCGGCGGCGCCAACCGTCGAGTTGGCGCTGCGCGAAGCCCTCGGGGCGGCCCAGATCGCCCAGGCCGACCGCGGCCGGGTCGACGGCGTGCAGATCGGCCAGGACGTCGACGATCATCTCCCCGATGCGCCGCTGCAGGTCGGGGCGGCCGTCGAGGGCGGGGGGCAGATCGCGGCGAATGACGGCGCCGTGACGCCGCTCCAGGACGTGGAAGTCGACGCCGAGGATATCGGGATCGGTGCAGAGCGCGTAGCTGTAGGGCGCCAGGGGAAAGGCGTCGCCGAGGCGGGCCAGCACCCGGTGCTCGCGCGCCATGTCGTGGGCGGTGGGGGCGACCGGACCCAGCGGCGGGCGGCGCAGCACGTACTCGGCCGCGCCGAACCGGAGCAGGTAGGTCAGGTTGGCGTGCCCGCCCCCGAACTGGCGGATCGCCAGCGGCCCCGCCGCCTCCGGCAGCCGCGCGCGCAGCCACGGCTCGAGCCGCGGGCGGTCGAGCTGCTCGTCGGGCCTGACCGCGATGACCTCGGGATCGACCGTTTCGCGCACGATGGCGGTTCCCCGTCAGAAGGAGCCGCGGCGACCGCCCCCGCTTCCCGAGCGGCGATGCATCCCCGGCCGGCCTATACTACCCGAGCCGCCCGAGCACGACGGCGGTTCTCGGCGTCAACCGGGACGTCCCGTATCGGCGGCCCGGCAACCGGACAACGGAGCAGGCATGCGTGTGATAGACGGCCTCGACGCGCTCGAGGCCCTGGAGGGCGCCGAGCTCGGCGCGAGCGGGTGGCTGACGGTGACCCAGGAGATGATCGACCGGTTCGCCGAGGTCACCCTCGACCCGCAGTGGATCCACGTCGACCGCGCCCGCGCGGCGGCGGAGTCGCCGTGGGGGACGACCATCGCCCACGGATTCCTCACCCTGTCGCTGGTGCCGCACTTCCGGCGGCAGATCTCCGAGGTGCGCGGGGTCTCCCGCGCCGTCAACTACGGCGTCGACCGGGTCCGGTTCCCCAACGCCGTCAAGACCGGCGCCCGCGTGCGCGGGCGCCAGACGCTGCTGGCGACGGCCCGCGTGGAACCGGGCGCGGTGCGGTTCACGAGCCGGTTCGTCGTCGAGATCGAGGGCGATCCCAAGCCGGCGTGCGTGGCCGATACCGTCACGTTCGTCTACGCCTGAGCGGCGGTGTCGCCGCGCCCGACAGCCTGCTGGTGCCTTCCACCGTCGCCGAGGGCTTGCGCTGTCGCCGGGGGGCTTGACGATCATCGAGACGGCGGCGTTCTTGCCGGGGACGTAGAGCAGGCCGGTCCGCGGGCTGAACGCCGGCGACCCGTCTCGGCGCCGCGCGCGGCCATCACCGAGGGCGGCTCAGCTCCAGGCGCGCCACCGCGCGGCGGTGCACCTCGTCGGGTCCGTCGGCGAGGCGCAGGGTGCGGGCGTGCGCCCACGCCGCCGACAGGCCGAAGTCCTCGCAGATGCCCGCGCCGCCGTGCAGTTGAATGGCGCGGTCGATGACGTCGAGGGCCATGTTCGGCGCCACCACCTTGATCATCGCGATCTCGGCCCGGGCCGCCTTGTTGCCGACGGTGTCCATCCGGTGCGCGGCGTTCAGCGTGAGCAGGCGCGCCTGCTCGATCGCGATACGCGAGTCGGCGATCGCTTCCATGACCACCCCCTGATCGGCGAGCGGCCGTCCGAACGCCACCCGGCTCTGCGCGCGCGCGCACATGGCCTCGAGCGACCGTTCGGCGAGCCCGATGAGCCGCATGCAGTGGTGGATGCGGCCCGGCCCCAGCCGTCCCTGCGCGATCTCGAACCCGCGGCCCTCGCCGAGCACCAGGTTCTCGGCGGGCACCCGGACATCCTCGAAGGTGATCTCGAAGTGCCCGTGCGGGGCGTCGTCGTAGCCGAAGACGGTCAGGGGCCGGACCAGGGTGATCCCGGGGGCGTCGGCCGGGATCAGGATCATCGACTGCTGCCGGTGCTTCTCCGCCGCCGGATCCGTCTTGCCCATCAGGATGAACAGCGCGCAGCGGCTGTCGCCGGCCCCCGACGCCCACCACTTGTGCGCGTTCACCACGTAATGGCCGCCGTCGCGATCGAGGCGGGCGCTGATGTTGGTGGCGTCCGACGACGCCACCTCGGGCTCGGTCATGGTGTAGGCGGACCGGATGGCGCCGTCGAGGAGCGGCTCGAGCCACTGTTTCTTCTGGGCGTCGGTGCCGTAGCGGGCCAGCAGCTCCATGTTGCCGGTGTCCGGGGCCGAGCAGTTGCACGCCTCGGGGGCGATCGGCGACCGTCCGAGGATCTCGCACAGCGGCGCGTACTCCAGGTTGGTCAGCCCCGCCCCGAGATCGCTCTCGGGGAGGAAGAGGTTCCACAGGCCGGCGGCGCGGGCCCGGGTCTTCAGCTCCGCCATGACCGGGGGGGACTTCCAGCGGTCGGCCGCCGCCGCGAGCTGCTCGGCGTAGACGGGCTCGTTGGGGTAGATGACCTCGTTCATGAAGTCGAGGATGCGGCGGCGCAGCGCTTCGGTTTTGCGTGAGTACGAGAAGTCCATGATCTACACTTTGGGGGTGGCGGCGTGCGTCGGCGTCGCCGACGCTACCGGATGGCGGCACAGGCGGGTGGACAGGGCATGCCGGCGTGGCCGACGCTACAGTATAGTCCCGGCGATCGACCGATCGCCGGCTTCGGCCCGCCGGTGCGCCGGGCGGGTCGCGAATCCCGGGGAGGGTGACTGATGCGAGTATCGAAGACGGCGGTCGGCTTGTGCGCAGCGGCGCTGCTGCTGGGGACGGCGGCGGCGGGTGCCGAGGCCGCGGAAGGGGTCCCGACGTTCGCCGGGGACGTGGCGCCGATTCTCTACGAGAACTGCGTGGCCTGCCATCGGCCGAACCATCTCGCGCCGATGTCGCTGATTACCTACGACGACGTCCGTCCCTGGGCGCGGGCCGTCAAGACGAAGGTCGTCTCGCGCGAGATGCCGCCCTGGGGCGCCGACTCCGGCGTCCGCGCCTACAAGAACGACGTGAGCCTGTCGCGGGACGAGATCGACGTCATCGCGGCGTGGGTCGACGGGGGAGCGCCGCGCGGCAACGAGGCCGACCTGCCCGAGGCGCCGGAGTTCGCCGAGGGGTGGTCCATCGGCGAGCCCGACCTCGTCTTCACGATGCTCGAGCCGTTCCGGGTGCCCGCCGACGGCACCGTGCCCTATTCCTACGTCACCGTGCCGACAAGCCTGCCGGAGGACACGTGGATCTCGGCCCACGAATTCCGCCCCGGCGACCGGCGCGTGATCCACCACGTCATCTCCGAGGTCCTCGAGGACGACGGCCTGCCGGCCACGGCCGAGGTGAAGCTGCAGCGTGACCGCTCGCGGACCCGGGCCCGCGGCGCCAGCGTCGGCGGCTACGTGCCGAACCGGCTGGGCACCGTCTACGAGGACGGCGTCGCGGTGAAGCTGCCCGCGGGGGCGGACATCGAGGCCCAGATGCACTACACCACGATCGGCGAGCCGGTGCTCGACCGGAGCAGTTGGGGCGTGGTGGTGGCGCCGGTGCCGCCGTCGGGCGCGGATCGCCGCCGGGCCGGCGGGGGCGCGGTCGCCAACCTCCTGTTCCGCATCGAGCCGGGGAACCCCGCCTACGAGGTCCGGGCGAAGCGCCGGATCGACGAGCCCGCGTACCTGTCGAGCATGATGCCGCACATGCACGTGCGCGGGAAGTCCGCGAAGTACATCGTCCGCTACCCCGACGGCAGCGAGGAAGTGGCGCTGTGGGTGCCCAACTACGACTTCAACTGGCAGCTCCGCTACCATCTCGAGGAGCCGATTCTCATGCCCGCCGGCTCGACGCTGGAGGCGGTGTTCACCTACGACAACTCGGCCAACAACCGGCACAACCCCGACCCCGCGGCCGCGGTGCGCTGGGGCGACCAGACCTGGGAAGAGATGATGCTGGGCTACTACGGCACCATCGAGGTCCCCGCCGAGGAGACGACGACGAACGAGCCGTGAGGCTTGGGGCAGCGCTTGGCCCGGCTCGGCGGCGTCCCGTGCGCCGGACGCCGCCGAGCCCGGGCGGCCGCCGAGATCCGGCGGCGCGGCGACGACGGCGGCCCCGGCAGCCCGTGGCGAAAGTTTCCGCTGCATCCAGTCGAGCGCTCCCGGCGCCCCGCAGCGTCCGCCCCGGAACAATTATCACCGGACGGCGTTGATGCAGTGCTGTGTTCAGCATCGACGCGCTTGCCTGTCCCCGCTGCGGCGGAAGCCTCGCGCCGGCCGCCTTGATCAAGGACCCGGCGGTGACCGCGCGGATCCTGGGCCGCCTCGGGTTGCCGGCGACGATCCCCGAGCCCGGTCCCGCGCGTTCGCCTCCACGGTTGCCGGCGTCGTGAACGGCCGCCGCCCGCGCCGCGAGCGGTCGCCGCGCCCCGGCCCGCCGGTCTCGTCCATCCGAGTCACTCCGCTTGAAGTGCGCCCTGCGCGCGATCAACCTGCCTGCGCGCCCCGGACGGTGGCGCGCGCTCGACCTTGACAATCGCCTCCCGCGTGGACAGGATGAGGCCAATCCACGTGAGGATGCTCGACGATCCGCGCCGTCGGGGGGACGTGAGGTTGACCGGGTTTCCCGCCCGCGGCAGGGTTGAAGAACAGGGAGGGATGACCGGAATGGCGCTGACTAATCTCGGCCGCAAGCTCCTCCGGCGGGTCGCGTGACGGTAAGTTTCGATGCGGATTGAGCAGATCGGGATCAAGAACTACCGCGTGTTCCGAGACGTCAAACTGACCCATCTGCCGCCCATGGCGGTTCTCATCGGCGCCAACGGAACGGGCAAATCGACGCTGTTCGACGTGTTCTCGTTCCTGAAGGACGCCCTCGCCGGCAACGCCGCCTCCGCGGTCGCCCGGCGCGGCGGATTCCGGGAGCTGGCCAGCCGGGGGGAGCGGGGTCCGGTCGGGATTACGGTAAAATTTCGGGAGAGTGGTGGCCGCTTGGCTACATACATGCTCGAAGTGATGACTGACGGTCACCGAGTGGTGGTTGGTCGTGAGGTACTGCGTTATACCCGAAAACCAAGCTCAGGTCGCCCGTGGCACTTCGTCGATTTCTCGCATGGCCGGGGCACAGCAATCACCAACGAGTCCGTTTACGGGACGGGCGCAGACGAAGCACGGGAAGAATACGAACTTGACGATCCCAGCACCCTGGCGATCAAGGGCCTTGGCCAATTCCGAGAATTTCGTGTCGTCTCGGAATTTCGAAGTTTGATCGAGAACTGGCACATCTCGAACTTTCATATCACCGATGCGCGACCAAGCGCCGAAGCCGGCTACGCCGAACACCTTTCGACCCGGGGAGACAACGTGGCGCAGGTCGCCCAATACCTGTACGAGAATCACCGCGAGAGCTTCGAGCGTGTGCTCAAGGCCATGCGCGCGCGCGTCCCGGGCGTGGTGGCTGTACAGGCCAAATCTACCGAGGACGGCCGCTTGGTGCTGCGATTCCAGGACGGGAGCTTCAAGGACCCCTTCGTTGCCCGGTACGTCTCGGACGGTACGATCAAAATGTTCGCCTATCTGGTGCTGCTCCATGACCCGAAGCCGCATCCGCTCCTCGCCGTGGAAGAACCGGAGAACCAGCTTTATCCGTCGCTGCTCAGCGAGCTGATCGAGGAGTTCCGGGACTACGCACGCCGGGGCGGACAAGCATTCGTTTCGACGCACTCCCCCGATTTCCTGAGCGGCGCGAAGCTCAGCGAAATCTACTGGCTGCAAAAGGTGGACGGTTTCTCCGTGGTTCGGCGTGGAAGCGACATCCGGCTCCTGCGCGATCTCGTCGAGGAAGGAGACCTCCCCGGCGCGCTCTGGAAACAGCGGCTGTTCGAAGGCGCGGATCCGCAATGACGAAACTCGTCTTTCTGGTGGAAGAACCCTCGATGGCGGACATGCTCGACGGACTTCTGCCGAGGCTCTTTCCCGCACTCCGGTTCCAGTGCATCCCTCACGACGGGAAGCGGGATCTGGAGAAGAGCATCCCCCGGTGAGCTGGTGGAGCGTCCGTTTGCGCACCTGTTTGAGACCGGTGGGATGCGCCGGGTGCACCTTCGGGGGCATTCGAACATTCTGAAGCGCCTGCTGGTTCACGTCGCGGGCCTCAACCTCGGGCTGCTTCTGCGCCGGGCGATCGGCACCGGCACGTCCCGCGGGCCTGCGGGCGGGGTGGTATCCGCCGTCTGCGGGCTGCTCGGGCGGTTTGTGGGCCTGGGGAGCGGTCTGGAGCGTCTCTTGACGCGCATTCGGCGCGGGTCGCCGCACTATCGAGCCATCGGCCCCTTCAGCCAGCCATCTGAACACCGGGGACTTCTACCTCGGGCTGCTGAGCTGCCGCGGGCGCCGCGCCGAGCCGGCACCCCGCGAGCAGCACCGCCGCCGCTGCCGTAGATCTCGCCATCGCCGTCATGGATTCCCTCCCTTGAAGGCCCGGCCCCAGCCGCGCCGCCCTCGACGAGGCGGTAGCGACCGAGCGTGAACGCCCGGCCGGCGCGTAATACCGTGGCGGGATGGACGCCTTCATGCCGTGGATCACGCCCGCCGTCGTCATTGCAGTGTTCGCGTGGCTGCGGGCCGACATCCGCAACCTCAAGACCGAGCGGTCGGATGGATCGGATGGAGAAGCGGCTGAACGCCCGCATCGACGCCCTCGACAAGCGCCTCGACGGGCTCGCGGCGCGTGGACCGGTGCGCGCCAAGAGGCACCGCCAACCGCAGCCGCCTGTCGAGGCACGTACGCCGCCGTCAGTCCCGCACGGTGTCGAGGAGGCGGTTGCAGAGACCGGCGACGTACTCGAGGTTGCCCGCCGCCCGTTCGGCATCCGTCTCGTCGAAGAGATCCCGGGGGGCGAGGTTCTGGCGCTCGTCGCCGTAGAACGCGATGCCGCGGTCGCCGGCCATCTCCGTCGAGATGGTCGCGAGGCGGTCGACTTCGGCGCGGAACCACTCGGGAAACCGCGCGGCCTCGCGGCGGAGCAGCTCGGCGACGTCGTGCGTCCGGGTCGGCTCGACCGCGACGAGGCGCAGGGTGCCCTTCAGGAACAGCTCGACGCACTCCTGCGCCTCGCGGACGACGGTGGCCCAGAACCTGCGCTCGACGGCGAGGCGAACCAGCTCCACCCGGCTCGCGGCTTCCTCGATGTAGAGCCGTCCCATGCGCGAGCTGGTCATATCTCGACCACCTCGCCGAACCGGAAATCGGGTTTCAGGTCCCAGTACCAGCTTCCGTCGTCGAGAAACACCCGGCGGCTTCCGAGCTCGCGCATGCGGGTGCGCATGGCGTCGAGCACCGTCTGGAAGAACTGCCCGCGGTCGACGAGGAGGATGCCGTCCTCGACCATGTCAAGGTAGAGCGGGCTGTGGAACCGCGCCTCCTCCGGCGTCTTCGTCACGAGGTTCCACTCGACGGCCGGCAGCGCGTGCCGGGCCCGAACGTGCGACCACGCCGCGAGGAGGGGGCGCCGGCGTTCGACCAAGCTGTGCGGGAACCCTTCCGCGACCACCAGCACATCGATGTCCGAGCGGGGGGCGCCCTGGCCGCGGGCCACCGAGCCGAAGAGCACCAGCGAGCGCAGGCGCGGGCCGAGGAGCGCGCACCAGGCGTCGGCGGCGTCGGCGAGCGACGTGCGGAACGGCTCGGCGATCGCCTGCCGGGCAATCCGCGTCCGCACCGCGCGCTTGACGCCGTCGGTGTCGGTGTGACGGGGGACGGGCCCGCCCTTTGCGGCTACCTTCATCGGTTCGTCTTCCGCATGTCCCGATTCTGTCCCGGCCCTGCGTGTGCGGGCGGACTCTGGAAAGAACGCGGCGTCTTGCCGTCCGAGCACCGGCGGCGGGCTCGTTGATCCGCGTGTCGGTGTGCGCCGGAGCGACGCCGGATCGCGTCCAGGCTGAGGCGGGAGCGCGCCCGCGCAGTATTCGACGATCCTGGCCAGCTCGTGATTACGGATCTGGCGGCGGATCACCTCGCTGGAGACGTCGAACTCGTGGGCCAAATCTAGATCCGGTTCCCGCGGTCGAGTACGGACGTGACCGCGGCGTCCCCCGCCGTGATGGAGAGTGCGGCCATCGTGGCTTGGGCGGCTTGGTCGGGCGACGGTCCCGCGTCGACCCAGTCGAACTGAAAACGAACGCTTCATGCCAGACCTCGGACCCGTTGCCCTGGCTCCAGAGGATACCCGCATCGTCTCTCGCCGGGATGAACCGGGCGCCGGCCCGCGCATCGGGAACCTGCGCGGGCGGGGCGACTCCACCACGACGGGGCGGTGGAACTCACGTCCGGATTCCAGCCGGTCACGGGCGCGCGCCGGGCGCCCGGTTCGGGACCAGGAACAGGTTCGTCATGTCGCCGTCGATGCTGATGGTGCGGAGATAGCGGTAGGTGGACGCCTCGTAGAGGTCGATGGTGGCGCCCGCCTGATGGACGTAGAGGAGCTGGCCGTTGGTGCTCACGGCCAGCGCCATGCGGGGGCGTCCCTCGATGACCGCGCGCTGCTCGACGCGCCGCTCCGCGAGGTCGAAGGTCCAGAACTCGTAGTGGCCGATGCGGCGCAGGACCGCGTAGGCCTTGCGCCGGCCCGGCGCGAGGGAGAACGAGGACAGCGGCTCGTCCGGTCCGAGGGTGTAGAAGTCGACGTCGCGCCGGGCGAGGTCGATGCGCGCGACGCCCATCAGGCGCCGGTTCTGCACCGGGTCCTGCACGCGGAAGAGGCTCGTGAAATAGCCCGGCTCCTCGTTCGGATCGACGCGGAAGCCGAAACTGAACCGTTCCAGATCCGGCGCCTCGATGCGCGAGAGCTCCCACCGGTCGACCTCCTCGAACGACTCGGTGCCGAGGGCGATGATCTCCCGGCCGAACAGGTAGAGCAGCCCGCCGTCGGGCGAGAACAGCATGTTCACGCCGGTTTGTTCCTCGCCGTCCGGCCACGGGATCTCCCGCATGATCGCGTGCGACGCCAAGTCCACCTGCAGGAGCCGGCGGGGGGCGATCTCGAACCGGTCGCGGTGCTTGATCGCGGTGTCGGCGAGGAGGACGGCGTAGCGGTCGTCCGGCGACACCACCATGCTGCGGATGCGCACCTTCGCCGCGCCTTCGCTGAGGGTGAAGGTGTCGATGGTGCTTCGCGTCTCGAGGTCGATGACCTCGATCTGTTCGAACGTCCGGTCGCGCATGTACAGGCGGGAACCGTCCGCCGACATCCGCATGTCGTTCGGCGGCCCCCCGAGGGTCATCTCGATGGTGTCGACGACCTGCTCGGTCGCCTCGTCGATGACGTAGATGCGGTTGGGGAACGCGCCGACGTAGAAGGTGCCGTCGCCGCCCGTCAGCCCGCCCGCGGGCTGGGCGATCGCGCTGCCGGACAGCAGGACGAGAACGGCGAAGGTGCGGAACAGCTCGCGCATGGGTCGAGGTCTCCCGAAAGAGGGACGATCTCCTGGGCGCCTGCGCAGGAGTCCCGCGTCAGCGAACTCCCGCCGCGGCCGCAAGGCCGCGCCGGCCCCCGATCGCCGTCTGCGGCTTCGATGGCCGCCCAGCCAAACCGCCATTATCGGGGACGCCGATCACTCCGACGCCACGAAACGTCGGGACATGTTTCACGGCAAACGCTCATGAGCGGCGCGCCCCTCACCCGATGGCATGAAAGGGCGGTGGTGGAATACCTGCGCCCGCGGCGCCGTTCCAGGGCGCAGACGCCTACGGAAAGATCAGGTCGATGTTGCGCCAGTCCTTCTGGGCGGCGGCGCACTTGCCGGTCCAGTCGGGGGTGTGGTTGAGCTGATCGGGCACGTGCGCGGGCCAGAAGCAGCCGCGGTGGCAGTCGAACAGGTCGCGCTCGACCGGCTGGCACAACCCGGCCGTGCCGCCGTTGCGGTCCGCCTCCCAGCCCGGCTGGAAGACCAGCGAGCACCCCAGCGGGATGTGCGGTCCCTCCGGTTGCTGGGGGGGGGCCGAGCCCTGCTGCAGCGCGACGACGTCTCCGGCGGGGGCCGCATCGGGCGGCGGCGCGGCGACGGTCCGTTCGACGCGGGCGGCCTTCTGGTTGATCGCTCTCAGGTGTCTCATGATCTCACCGCCGTTCAGTCGAACCGGCGCAGGTACCGGGGGTTCCGTTCGGCCAGCTCGCCGTAGACGCGCAGGCAGACGTCGGTCCACCCGCGGATCCACTCGCAGTAGTGCAGGTTCGGTCGGGCGCTCGTGCCGTACCGGGTGTGCGCCTCGTGATAGCACCCGCCCGAGCACAGCGGGCGCGCCCAGCAGGTGTGGCAGTCGGTCTTGTTGGCCAGATGGTGACGTTCCAGGAACGCGTTCTGGGCGTTCCGGTCGATGCCGTCGTCGACGGTGCCCAGCTTGTGCTCGTCCGAGCCCGCAAACCGGTGGCACAGGGCGACGTCGCCCCCGGTGGCGACCCCCACCAGCCCCAGCCCCGCTCCGCACGGATAGGCCTTGCTGGCGCCCTTGTGGATCTCCTCGAGGGTCTCGCTCACGTTGGAGAACCCGTGGTGCTTTCCGGCCAGCGCGGCCTCGAGGAATTCGTCGGCGAGCGCCGTGAACTGCTCCACCATCCGGTCGAACCCCGACCCGTCGAGGGCGTAGGCGCGGCCGGGGGAGGTCGTCACCGGGGCGAACCCCACCTCCTGGAACCCGATCTCCTCGGTCAGGTGCCGGTAGATGCCCACGACGTCGCTGACCTGCGAGGTCAGGGTCACGCGGGCCCCGATGGGCCGGCTCGTGTGGCGCCGCAGCAGCTCGCGCACCCGCGGGAGCAGCTCGTCGTAGCTGCCGCGGCCGTCGTGGAACACGCGGAAGCGGTTCTGCATCTCGCGGGGGCCGTCGATCGACACCGTGACGGAGATGTCGTGCTCGGCCAGGAACTCGATCATCTCGCCGGTCAGGAGGGTGGCGTTCGTGGTGAGGTTGAACTCGACCTGCTTGCCCCGGGCCTCGGCCTGCTCGCGGGCGTAGGGCACGACGCGGCTCAGGACGGGGTAGTTCATCAGCGTCTCGCCGCCGAAGAAGCTCACGTGCACCACCCGGTTGCCGCCCGACTCGTTGAAGAGCAGGTCGACGCTCTTGCGGGCGGTCTCCTCGCTCATGAACTTCGGCTGCGCCCCGTTGGTGGTGTCGACGATCTTGTCCTCGCTGTACTCGTAGCAGTAGCTGCAACTGAGGTTGCACTGGTTCGTGACGTTCAGCACCGCGGTCGTGAGCGGGAACGGCGTCAATGGGATGATCGCCGGGGCCGGGGCCGGGGCCGGGGTCGGCCGCGGCGGCGCGGCGACGGTGCGCACCGCGTGGACCTGCTCGAGCTCGTCCAGCGTCTGCGCGAGGTCGGCGTCGGGGAACCGCGGGCCTACCTCGGCGAGGAGATCCCGGCGCGGCACGCGCCCGCCCGCGAGGCCGTCGATGAGCGCGGCCGCCGGCTCGTCGAGCGCGAACACCGCCGCGCTCGGCACCAGATAGAGGAAGCGCCGGCCCGCCGCGGTGAACGGATGAAACTCTCCCTGCGCCAACAGGCTCATGGCTGCTCCACGGCGGTCGGATCCCAGCGCAGGTAGAGCGGCACGGTGACGAGGAGATGGGCGCGTCCCCGCAGCCCGCCGCCGTCGCCCGCATCCGGCGGCCAGGTCGCCACCACCCAGACGTCCCCGACGTTGTTCCGGCTGCCGCTGCGCTCCACGTTCGGCCCGTCGACGGCGGGGATGAACCGCCCGCCGGGCTCGATGGCGCCCACGTAGCGGATGTCGTCGTCCCCGAACGTCACGGCGTACTCTTCGATCGACCAGCGGGCGTCGACCATCCCCAGATCCAGGTCGTCCTCCGTCGCGGGCTCGCCGTCCGGCCCGTTGTGCCAGGCCCGCGCCTCGAACTGCTGGAACTGCTTGGGGAAACGGACCCCGCCGACCCGCGCCATGCCCGCTCTCGGGGTCACCTCGATGCGGTCGACGTCGTCGTAGACGGTGAGGGCGCCGGTCGCCGCCGTCTGATCGAGCACGAGGTCCCGGGCGCCGGTGGCCGCGTCCGGATCGACCCGCACATGCACGTCCAGCCAGTCTCCGGTCGTCCCCGTCACCGCCAGCACCGAGACGCCGGGGCCGAGGTCCGGGAAGGTGTCGGCCGACTCGGCCGCCGCGGCGAGGTTCCGGCCGTGGACCCGGACCGTCGCGGCGGCGCCGGCCTGGATCGACGGGGGATGCGCCCCGGCCACCGCCGGCCCCCCCGCGAGGCGCTCCAGGGTGACGTCGATGCCCGTCTCGTCGTAGCCGCCGGTGAACCACCGGCCGCGCATCGTGCGCCGGTCGCGTTCGACGAACATCACCTCGCGCAGCTCGTCTTCGCCCGGGTCGCCCGGAATCGACCGGCCCCGCCACTGGAAGCCGGTATAGACGATGGCCCGGCCGGTGCGCTCGACCTGCCGGCCGGTGCGCGCGTAGGTGTACGTTGCTTCGGTCGTGAACTCGTCCTCGGCGCCGGCCAACGGGGTGATCGTCACCTGTCCGTAGACCGCGCCGCGGCCGGGGGCGTGCCCCCGCAGCAGCCACGCGCCGCCGAGGCGGGGGGGCCGCATCGTCGCCGACCACGCCGACCACGCCGCGGTCTCGAACGGGAACCGTTCCGAGAGGTGGGCCACCGCCCGGTCGACCGCCTGCGGCTTGCCGTCGCCGGGGTCGCCGCGCCGGAACGCCTGGAAGTCGGTGAACGGGTAGTAGCCGCGGTGCATCGCCATCAGCAGCGACCATTCCTCCCCGGTCCGGCGCTGGCTGATGACCCGCCCCATCGAGTGGCACTGCGTGCAGGTCTCCTCGACGTCCGCGTCGTCGTAGGGCTGGTCGTCGCTGCGGCGCTCCGCCTCCCAGGCCGCGTCGAGCGCCTCGGCCGGGGCGAGGCCCAGGTTGTTCGCGAGATGGCGCACGACGTTGCGGGCCGTCTCCGGGGTCAGGGTCACGCCGTTCAGGGTGACCATGCGGCGGATGGTCTGCTGCCAGCCCTCGGGCGTGGTGCGCCGGAACGAGATGCGCGACAGCCGCCCCTCGTCGTCGGGCTGGTGGCACGAGCCGCAGGCCTGCCGCACCGTTTCGTCGTCGATGGGAATGCCGGGGCGGTTGGTCTCCGCCGGCTGGGCGGCGGCGCCGGCCGCCGCGAGCAGCGCGGCGAGCGGAACGCAGCCGAGGAGCTTCAGACGTGGCTGTGGCATCGGTCGACTCCGCCGGACGGCCCTTTGTAACACATGACGGGGCGTCTGTCAGCTTGGCCCTTCACTGCGGGCAGGGGCATCCCACGTTGACTGCGCGTGACGGCCCACCCCCGATTCGAGGGGTCGCCACCGTCTTGCCGACCGGCCGGCGCCGCGTGAGACCCACGATTCCGCCCGTCCGGAGCCCCGGGACCCGCCGCGATTCTGCCTGCGCACGGCGGTGACGGGCGTAGGATGGTCCTGCCGCTGCCGTCACCGTGGGCCGACCCGCTGATGTACTCTGGGGTTGGAGCGGATCGTGCTGACAGCGGAACAGTTGCGCGTGTTGATCGCCGATCGGGAGTCCGACCGCGTCGAGCTCATGATCTCGACGACGAATACGGACAAGTTCGGCGAGGCGATCTGCGCCTTCGCCAACGACTTTCCCAATCACCGGCAGCCGGGGCGCCTCATCGTCGGCGTCGGCGACGACGGAACCATCGGCGGTCTCACCGTCAACGACCGACTGCTGCGGAGGCTGGGGGACTTGCGTTCGAACGTCAACCTCGAACCGCTTCCGGTCATGACCGTCCAGAAGTACGTTTTGCCCGAGGGCGGGGTGGCGGTGATCGAAGTCCTGCCGTCGGACCTGCCGCCCGTGCGCTACAGGGGCAGGGTCTGGATACGGGTCGGTCCGTCCCGTCGTGGCGCGAATCGGCAGGAAGAGCGGATTCTGACCGAGAAGAGGACGGCTCTCCAGCGGACCTTCGATGTTCGTCCGTGCCCCGGCTGCACCCTCGACGATCTCGTCCCGGATCTGTTCCGGATCAGCTATCTGCCCGCCGCCGTGGACCGCGACGTCATTGCCGAGAACAACCGAGGCGACCAGGAGCAGATGGCGTCGTTGCGCTTCTACGACCTCGCCGCCGACTGCCCGACCCATGCGGGGGCGCTGTTGTTCGCCAGAGACCCCCTGCGTTGGATGCCCGGCGCCTGGATTCAGTTCGTCCGGTGGGCCGGGACGACGATGGCGGACGATCCCGTCGGCGAGAGACGGTTCAGCGGCGATCTGCTCACGGTTCTGAGGGAGGTCGAGGCCTTCGTCTCCCTGCCTGCGCAGGCGCGTCCCGTAACGGCGTCGGCTCTCCGCGAAAAGACCGAGACGGACTATCCGCCGGCGGCGATTCGCGAGTTGCTGTTGAACGCGATCATGCATCGTTCATACGAATCGAACGCGCCGGTCCGGTTCTACTGGTACGATGACCGGATAGAAATCCAGAATCCCGGTGGACTGTACGGCATGGCCTCGCCGGAGAACTTTCCGCGTCAGACGGATTACCGCAATCCGGTCATGGCCGAGGCCCTGGCGACGTTGGGGTACGTCAACGCGTTCGGGCGCGGGGTCATCCGCGCGCAGGACGCGTTGCGCAGGAACGGCAATCCGGAGGCGGAGTTCACGTTCGAGCCCTCCCACGTGCTGGCGACCATCCGGAGGGCGCCTTGAAGACGATCGCCTTCTTCAACAACAAGGGGGGAGTCGGCAAGACGACGCTGGTGTACCACTTGGCCTGGATGTACGCCGATCTCGGATTCTCGGTGGTGGCGGCGGACCTCGATCCGCAGGCGAACCTGAGCGCCGTGTTCCTTGATGAGGAACGGCTTGAGCGGTTGTGGCCCGACGACGGTCATCCCGACAGCATTCTGGGGGCGATGTCGCCCATTCTGAGAGGTCTTGGCGACATCCGGGAGCCACACCTCGAGCCGATCGCCGACAATCTCGGCCTTGTCGCCGGCGATCTGGGCCTGTCCGGTTTCGAGGCGAAGCTGTCGTCGGCGTGGCCGGCCTGCATGGAAGGCGACGAGTCGGCGTTCCGCATCGAGTCGGCGTTCCATCGGACGATTCTCGACGCCGCCGATCAGCAGAGTGCCGATTTGGCGTTGATCGACGTGGGTCCGAATCTGGGCGCCATCAACCGGGCCGCGATCATCGCGGCCAACTTCGTCGTATTCCCGCTCGCCCCCGATCTGTTCTCCCTGCAGGCGCTCCGCAACGTCGGTCCGACGCTCGGCGAGTGGCGCAACGCATGGCGGGATCGCCTGGAACGCCGTCCGGCGGTTCGCGATCTCGAGTTGCCGTCGGCCGATATCGTGCCGGCCGGCTACATCGTGATGCAGCACGCGGTGCGTGCGGGGCGTCCCGTTCAGGCGTACCAGAAGTGGATCAAGCGGATTCCGGACGTGTATCGCCGGCAGGTGGTACCCGATCTGCCCGGTGGCGGCTCGTCGTCGACTGAAGACGACGAGGAATGCCTGGCCACCCTGAAGCACTACCGCAGCCTCATGGCCATGGCGCATGAGGCCCGCAAGCCGATGTTCCACCTCAGGGCGGCGGACGGCGCGCTTGGCGGTCACATCTACGCGGTGCAGGATTGCTACCGGGACTTCGAGAAGCTCGCGAAGGCGATAGCCGCCAAGTGTGACGTCAGGGGCATCTCACGCTGACTGCGCGTGACGGCTCGCCCCCGATTCGAGGGGGGTGTCGCCACCGTCTTGCCGGCGGGCCGGCGCCGCGTGGGACCCACGATTCCGCCCGTCCGGAGCCCCGGGACCCGCCACGATTCCGCCTGCGCACGGCGGTGGCGGAGCGTGGGATGGTCCTGAGTGTGACGTGCGCACCAGTTGACGGAAACGGTCCGAATACGGCCCCAACCTCTTCGGCCTGTCGCTCGGCTTCACGCCCGCGGCTCGCCGCCGTCGATGGGGCTTTTCTCGAACGAGACGATCACTTCGGCCTGTCGCTCGGCTTCACGCCCGCGGCTCGTCGTCGGCCACTTGCAGCGCCCCCTTGGCGATGAGCACCGACAGGGCGCCCAGGAAGTCCGGCAGGGGCGCGGGAGGACAGATGCGGTTGTAGGCCTCGTACAGGTCGGGGACCTGCCGGTGGAGCGGCGCGAGCTCGACCACCCGGACCAGGTCGATGCCGCGGAGGAAGCGGAGGCCCCGGACGGCGCCGGCATCCGGCCAGCCGGGGACGGCCAGCCGGTCCTCGAGGACGATCCGCCGGGGGGTGATGGCGGGGCGGCGGACGACCGCGAGCCGGTCGCCGCGTTGGAGACGCAGCGCCGGGGCGCGCCGCAGGGCGTCGAAGGCGGCGAGGACGGCGGGGTCGCGGCGCAGCACGTCGACGGCCGGCTCGGGGGGCGCCGCCCCCGGCATGCCCGCTTCGGCGCGGTCGGTCCAGAACGGATGGTCGTGCCGGCCCGCCGCCTCCGCGAAGAACTCGGTCGACTGCCGCTCCAGCGCGGTGTGCATCTCCCGCTCCCGCTCGTCGAACAAGTCGAGCGCGACCCCCGCCAGTCCCGGGTCGGCCAGCGCGGTGTGCGCCGCGACGGCGGCCAGCCAGCCCGACGCCAGGGCCTTCTTGACGCCGCAGGACGACAGCGGGTCGATGAACGAGCCCGCGTCGCCGACCAGCAGCATGCCGGGGGCCCCGTACGTCTGCGCGTGGTAGACGGAGGCGTCGCATCCCCAGGGCTCGACGTTGAGGACGGCCCCGGCGGTCAGGGGGCCGAGCACCGCGGTCTTGGCGAGCTCCGCGTCGTAGCAGGGGGCGAGGGGCCCGCCGCGCTCGAGGCGGGTGACCCGGGGGTCCACCATCAGGGTGAAGTAGCGTTGCTCCGCCGTCACCGGGACCGACCACGCCCAGCCGTCCCCGTAGCTCTCGACCAGGGTGTGGGACTCGTCGTCGAGGCCCCAGCCGCCCCGCCGCGACCAAACCGCGGCGAGGGCCAGCGTCGTGCGCGCGGCCGCGTGCCGGCGGAATCCGCGCCGCGCGATGACCCCGGCGCGGCCCGAGCAGTCCAGCACGAACCGTGCCGCCACCGACTTGGGGGCGCCGCCGCCCACGTAGCGTATCGAGGACTCCGTGGCTCCGGTCGGACCGGACCGGGGCGCCGGATCGACCCGGCGCACGACGGCGTCGGCCTCGACGGCGGCGCCCGCCTGCGCCGCGAGGCGCAGCAGCAGGCGGTCGAGCTCGCTCCGCCGCACCTGCCACCCGATTCCGCCCCCCGCGAACCGCATCGCCCGCGGACCCTCTCCGCCCCACCACACCGTGTTCCCGGTGCTGCGTAGGAAGCCCGCCGCCTCGACGTCCCGGGTCACCCCGATCAGGTCGAACAGCTTGCGGCAGCTCGGCGGCAGCGACTCGCCCAGGGTGCGGGCGTCGTCCGCCGGTTTCGCCAGCACCCGCACCGAGCGGCCCCACGCCGCGAGCAGGCGGGCCGCGGCCGCGCCGGCCGGGCCGCCGCCGATGACGACGACGTCGAGGGGCGCCGCACTCATGTCGCCATTGTGCGCGAATCCGTCGGCCCGCGGCAAAACGGACCCCGACCCCGCTCATGTTGCCGGTGCGCCGCCCGGGGCCCGCCAGGCTTGGGACCCCCGGGAATCGCCCCGCCATGTTCAGGCGCGCAGCGGCAATCGCGGGTTGCGCTCTCAATGAAGTTGGCCACGCCATATCGAACACCGGCCCTGTCCGTCCCGGGGGCCCGGAGACGGCCCGGCGTGCCGGCGGTTCCGGCGGCGTGATCGTGGTCGCGCGCCAGCGTGCAGGATGCCATGCTCGTCGGCGGGGGTCGCGGGCGGTTCCGGCGGCGTGATCGTGGCCGCCAGCGTGCGGATGCCACGCTCCCCGGCGGGGTCGCGGGCGGTTCCGGCGGCGTGAATCGTGGCCGCGGCCAGCGTGCGGATGCCATGCTCCCCGGCGGGGGCACGGGCGATTCCGGCGGCGTGAATCGTGGCCGCCAGCGTGCGGATGCCACGCTCGCGGGCGGGGGTCGCGGGCGGTTCCGGCGGCGTGATCGTGGCCGCCGCCGCGGGTTCGGCATATTCTGTCACCCGTGCTCGACCCGCACTTTCGGCGCGCCCTATCCTATCTGAGGCCCTACCGGCGGCCATTGGTCCTGGTGGTGGTGCTCAGCCTCGTTTCCACCGGCTTCTCGCTCGTGGTGCCGCTGCTCTCCCGCACGCTGGTCGACGGCGCCATTCTCGCCGGCGACGCCGGCGCCCTGCGCCTAGTCGTGCTGCTGTTCGTCGCGGTCACCGCGGCCGGGTTCGGGCTGAACGTCTGGAGCGGGCTGCGCTACACGCGGGTGTCGGCCGACATCCTCTTCGACATGCGCCTCGCCCTCTACCGCCACCTGCAGCAGTTGTCGCCGCGGTTCCATGCGCGGACGCGGTTCGGCGACGTCATGTCGCGGCTGAACAACGACATCGGCGAGATTCAGCGGGTGGCGTCCGAGGTCGTGCTGGCGTGGGTGGGGAACGTGCTGTTCCTCGTCGGGGCGGTCGTCATGCTGGCGTACCTGGACCTGCAGCTGCTGCTGCTCGGCACCGCGGCGCTGCCCGTCAGCATCTGGGCCCTCGTGCGCTACCGGCGCCGCCTCGAGACGCGGGTCGCGGTGCTGCGCGAGCGCAGCGCCGACATCGGCAGCTTCCTCATCGAGACCCTGCAGGGGGTCCGGCTGGTCGTCGCCGCCAACGCCCAGGAGCGCGAGGTGCAGCGCTTTCGCGGCCGGAACGGGCGGTTCATCGACGCTCTGATGGCGATGCAGTGGACGACCTACCTGTCGGGCGGCCTGCCCGGGCTGGTGCTGTCGGGCAGCACCGCGCTGGTGTTCCTGTACGGGGGGCAACGGGTCATCGACGGGACGTTGACGCTGGGGACCCTCGTGGCGTTCATGGCCTATCAACTGCGGCTGTTCGGTCCGGTGCAGGCCCTGATGGGGCTCTACGCCAGCTTCGCGACGGTGCGGGTGTCGCTGGGACGGGTGCACGAGATTCTGGACGTGGAGCCGGAGGTGGTCGAGCCCCCGGGGGCGGCGGCGCTGCCCGCGGTGCGCGGCGAGTTGGAGCTGGACGACGTCACCTTGTCGTTCGATCGCGGCTCGCCGGTGCTCGAACGCGTCACCCTCAAGGCGTCGGCGGGCGCCTGTCTGGCCATCGTCGGCCCGAGCGGCGGCGGGAAGAGCACCATCGCCGACCTCGTGCTGCGGTTCCTCGACCCCGACGCGGGGACCGTCCGCCTCGACGGGCACGACCTGCGCACCCTCAGGCTGCGCGATCTGCGCGCGCGGGTCGCGCTCGTGGAGCAGGAGCCGGCGGTGTTCCACGCGTCGATCGCCGACAACATCCGGTACGCGCGTCCCGAGGCGACCGACGAGGAGGTCCGGGCCGCGGCCGGGGCGGCGGGGTTGGCGGGGCTGCTGGCGGCGTTGCCGGCGGGCTGCGCGACGGTGGTGGGCGAGCGCGGAGCCGCCCTGTCGGCGGGCGAGCGGCAGCGGCTGGCGGTCGCGCGGGCGTTGCTGGCCGCTCCGTCGGTGCTGGTGCTCGACGAGCCGACGGCGGCCCTCGACCCCGAGTCGGAGCAGCAGGTGGCCGCGGGGTTCGAAAAGGTCATGCGGGGGCGCACGACGGTCCTCATCACCCACCGGGCGGCCCTGGCGCGGCGGGCGGATCGGGTCGCGGTCCTCGACGGCGCGCGCGTCGTCGAGCACGGTCCGCCCGAAGATCTGATGGCGCGGGGCGGCCGCTTCGCGCAGTTGTTCGCGGCCGACCGGGAGCGGATCGGGTCGCGGTCCTCGACGGTGCGCGCGTCGTCGAGCACGGTCCGCCCGAAGATCTGATGGCGCGGGGCGGCCGCTTCGCGCAGTTGTTCGCGGCCGACCGCGAGTCGTGAACTCGGAGGCGGGGCGGCATGGGCGTCCGGGAGCGTCCGGGCGGGCGGTGCCCGGCGGCCGCCCGGGTGGGACGGAACGGATGGATCCAGGGCGGGCGGGAGGCGGAATGGCGGCCGCGGGTACGGCGAGGCCGGTGCGGGTGGCCGTCGTGGACAGCGGCGTCAATCCGTCCCATCCCCACATCGGACGAATCGCGGGCGGCCTGAGCGTGGCGCCCGGCGCGGCGGCCCGCGGCGACCCTCTCGACCGCATCGGCCACGGCACCGCGGTGACCGCGGCCATCCAGGAACGCGCGCCGGGGGCCGACGTGTTCATCGTGAAGGTCTTCGACCGGACGCTGTCGGCGTCCATCGACACCCTGGTCGCCGGCATCGACGCGGCGTGGCGGCAGGGGGCCGACCTCGTCAATCTCAGCCTGGGCACGCCGAACCGCGCGCACGCCGGGGTGCTGCGAGCGGCGGCGGACCGCGCCGGCGGGGCGGGGGCGCTGATCGTCAGCGCCGGGCGCCACGAGGAAGCGCGGTATCTGCCGGGGGTCCTGGACGGCGTGGTGGCGGTCGAGCTCGACTGGACCTGCCCGCGGCTCTCGGTCGAGGTGGGAACCGACGCGGACCGGCGGCCGGTCTGCCGGGCGTCCGGCTATCCGCGGCCGGCGCCGGGCATCCCGGCGGAACGGAATCTCAAGGGCCTGAGCTTCGCGGTGGCCAACGTCACCGGTGTTCTCGCCCGGACGTTGACGGGCGGCTGCCGCCCCACGGTGGACGCCGCGCTGGCGATTCTGCGGGCCCGGCCCGACGGCGCGCGCCTTTGATGGGCCCGCGCGCTTTCGAACCCGCGCCCGGCCCGGCCGCCGCGGCGGAACGGGGGTTACGCCGGCCGCGCCCCGGGTGATGGCCGGGGCGGCGTCCCGGGCCGGGTGAACAGGAGCGCCCGCGCTCCGCAGGACGTGACCGGGGTCGTCCGCGACGCCAGCCAGGATTCTCGGCCTCGACGTCGACCCCGGTCTCGTCGCGCACCTGCCGTACCGGGCTCCTGCGGATCGGCGGGTCAGATCGCCGATCCGCGCCGCCGTGGACGCGGGTCCTCCTCTTCTTGGTCCTCCCGGGCCGGCTCGGCCGTCAGGGACGTCACCGCGCGGTCGCGCACCACGGTGATGTCGAACCCCGCGTCCGGCTCGAGGCGCGCCAGTTGGCGGCGGAGCTCTGCGAGATCGTCCACCGCCTGCCCGTCAATCGCGGTGATGACGTCGCCGGCGCGCAGGCCCGCGGCCGCCCCCGCCGCGCCGTCGTCGACGTGCTCGACGAGGACGCCGGCGGTCGTGCCGAAGTACTCGGCGAGCTGTCCGCCGACCGAGTCCGCTCGGACGCCCAATCGAACACGTCCCGGAGATGACGCGATGACGTCCCGAAAGGCCTCCGGCCACCGCTGGAAGGCGGAGAATCGCCGCCGGCCGGAGTCATCACGCTCGACCGTCAGCTCTTCCGTTTCCGAAACGCGATCCTGGAAGTCGTCGAGGCGCCTGCGGAGGACGTCCATTTGCGGCAGCCGCGCGGTCCAGCCGGGCGCCTCCGCGGGCGTGACGCTCAGCGCCACCGGCGACCCGTTCCGCAGCACGCGCACCGGCGCGGCGCGGCCCGCCGGCGTCTCTCGGACGAGCCGCGCCAACTGGAGGGCGCCCCGCACCCGCTCGCCGTCGAACTCGACGATGACGTCCCCCGGCTCGATACCGGCGGCGGCGCCGGGGCCCTCCGCGCGCACGTCCGTCACCACCGCGCCTGCGCCGCCGGCGCGGGCCGCGGCCTCCGTCGCGGCCTCGAGGTCACGTACCGCGATACCTATCTCGTTGCGCTCCCGTCCGAATTCGATTCGCGTCCGTACCGTGCGCTCGACCTCCTCGGAATCCTGTTGCGGCGCCCCGGCCTCCGCCGGGTGCGCGGTCAGGACCGCGAGAAGCGCGCCGCTCCAGAGCAGGCGTCTCATGCAAGTCGTCCTCTCCATGTCGATGATCCCTCCCCGGATCTTGTCGGGCGTGACCGGATGAGCCACCGTGAAAGCCTCGTGGTGGACCGCGGGCACGTGGCGGTGCGGCGATCGGCCGCGTGCTGCTGTCAGGTTAGGACGCCGCCGCCGCCCGGTTGGTCGGCAACGAACCCGGGGAGCCCCGGCGGCGAACGCCGTTGCGGCGGTCGCGGGGTCGGGCGGGACGGGTGCCGCCGGGGCCGGTCACCGGCCCCGGCGGAGCGAAGAGGGCTACTGCGCCTCGGTGATCATGATGGCTTCGAGGTCGTCGGTGTCGCTCGGAAGCTCCATGGCGCCGGCCGGCACGTTGTTCTTCATGAGCATGTAGGCGGAGATGTCCGCGTAGCCCGACGGGCTCAGGCTGGCCGGAGCGCCCTGCGGCATGGTGGTGCGGATGGCGGTGTACATGTCGCCGATCGACAGGTCGCTCCACCGGAAGAAGAAGGACGAACCGACCAGAGACGGTGCGATGCCGTCACCCATCAGATCGTCGAGGTGGCACGCCGCGCACTCCTGATCGTAGGTGCGCTGGCCGCGGGAGGCCTGTTCCTCGGTATACACGCCGTCCCAGATGGTCTGGTCCTGGGCGGCGACGTTCGTCGTGAACGATGCCGCAAGGCAGAGTGCCGCAAGCAGGAACACCGCGGGGACGCGGCGACCGGGGTTGATGGACGGATTCCGCATTTCTCTCGTACCTCGTCTGTCTCGGGGCAATCAGAGGCGGCATCGCCGCCCGGTTGACGCCGGTTGCCGAAGGTTGTGCGCCGGCAGACACCGCCGTATGCGCTCGCACGGGGTCTTGCGCGCCCCCGGCGGCTCGAAGTGACGTAAGCACCTGACCGCGGGCGGCGCGACGAGACCGAACCGGGGACGAACTATATCATCCTCGTTGCGATTCACGGCAGGGCGGCGACCGCCGGTGTCGTTCCGCCCCCGGGCCGGCTACTTCCCGTCGATGAGGTTGCCGATGCCCAACGCGTGGTCCAGCACCGAGCCCTCACCCTGCCGGCGCCCGCCGGTCTGCGGCGCCGCCTTGTAGATCCGGTCGGCAAGGCGGCTCAGGGGCAGCGACTGCAGCCACACCTGGCCCGGACCGGTGAGATTGGCGAAGAACAGCCCTTCGCCGCCGAACAACGCGCTCTTGACGCCTCCCACCCATTGAATGTCGTAGGTCACGCTGGGTTGCAGGGCCACGAGGCAGCCGGTATCGACCCGCAGCGTTTCCCCCGGCTCCAGGTCCATCTGGTTGACGGTGCCTCCGGCATGCAGAAACGAGAGGCCGTCGCCCTGGAGACGCTGCATGATGAACCCTTCGCCGCCGAACAGCCCGACCCCGATCTTCTTCTGGAAGGCGATGCCGATCGAGACGCCCTTGGCGGCGCAGAGAAAGGCGTCCTTCTGGCAGATGATCTCGCCCCCCAACTGGCTGAGGTCCATCGGGAGGATCTTGCCGGCGTACGGTGCGGCGAAGGCCACCCGTTCCTTGCCGCGGGCGTTGTTGGTGAACACGGTCATGAACAGGCTCTCGCCGGTGAGCAGCCTCTTCCCGGCGCCGAGCAGCTTGTTCATGAACCCGGTCTGCTCCCGGCTCCCGTCCCCGAACACGGTCTCCATGGCGATGCCGGTGTGCATGTACATCATCCCTCCCGCTTCCGCGACCGCGCTCTCGCCGGGGTCGAGCTCGATCTCGACGTACTGCATCTCGACGCCCTCGATGCGGTAGTCGATCTCGTGGGCGGCGCGGCCCGCCGGCACCGGCAGCCCGGCGCGGACTTCCTCCGGCAGATGCGCGCGAAGCCGCGGGACGTCGCCGAGGGCGGTCCAGTTGGCCATGCCGGCGGTATAGACCAGGGTCGATTCGCCGGCGTCGCCGTTCCGGATGTCCTCGGCCAGATCCGCCTCCGACAGCGGGCCGATCTGTTGCCCGTCCAGGGCCTTGTACCACTGTTGGTCCGACATCGATTCTCTCCTCGTCGTCCCGCTGCCGCCGCCGCCCGGCGGGATTGGGGTTCCGCGGGCACGTGCTATTCTGGCAGGCCTCGTCGTCATCAGCCCGCCCCCGACCGGCGCCCGCGCCCGTCGGTACAGTCTGGGGATACGCGGAGGGCGGCGTCGCGGTTCCCGCCGTCGGCGCACGGAACGGGAGGCAGTGACCCGCGTGGAGAGCGTTGGCGGCGTGGTTCCCGGCGGCCCCGCGTCCGGGACGTGCGCGGTCAGCAGCCGGTTCTTCGCCGACGTGGCGTCGTTCGCCCGCCTCCGGGCCGTCAAGCTGTATCGGCTTCGGGTCGACGTCGCCGCTGCGGTTCCCCGCCTGCCCTGTCTCGACCACGAGGCGGTGCTCCACGAGGGCGTCGCGCCCCACGCGGCCGCCTACATCGAGGACCCCGAGACCGGCGAACTGCAGGAGCTGGTGCTGTTCCCGTCCCGGCGCCGCATCGAGGTGGACCCCGCCTCGACGCTGTACGAGCACACGGAGGCGGGGCGGGACCGGCTGACCGCCTGGCTGCGCACCCGGTTTCCGGACTTCAGGGTGGTGGTCGAGGGGGTGTCCTGGCTCCGCGGCGACCGGCGTGTGGCGCGGGCGTGCCGGGCCCAGGTCACCCTGCGCGACGTCCTGCTCGGGACCGACTTCGACCGCATGGCCCGCGGCCTGGAACGGCTGCAGACCGTGGCGGCGTTGATGGAGAAGCAGTCGCGGGTGGCGTCCTGGAGCGTCCGCACCGTCACCGGACCGTTCCTGGCCGCGGTGGGGTTCGTCGTCTACCAGGGCCTCGGACGCCTCGCGCCGGCGCTGGGCGAAGCGGCGGTGAACGCGCTGCCGGCGCTGGTGCTGGGCGTCGCCGGCGCCGTGTTTCTCTACTACGGCCTGCGCGCGGTCCACTTGACGGAAATAGCCAATCGGGTCTGGAAGCGGGCGGCGGAATACGGCCTCATCGTCGCCGAGCGCCGGCGGCTGGCCGAGAAGGGGGAGGTCCCGGAGGGCCTCGATCCACCGGCCGACCGCAGGGGGGCGCGGGACCGTTCCCCATAGGCGCTAACTTGTTTTCGCGACGTGGCCGGCGTATCCTGGCATGCGGATGCATGACACGGAGACCGGCACAGTGGACGAGGACTGGGAGGTGCTGTTGTCGTTCCTCCCCCGGGACTGGCGCGAGTTGGCGCAGAACACCGGGGCGCTGAAGGGGCTGCGCAAGGACAAGACGGTCGACAACCTGCTGCGGACGCTCCTGCTGCACCTGGGCTGCGGCCACTCGTTGCGGGAAACGGTGGTTCGCGCCCGACAGGCGCATCTGGCGGACCTGTCCGACGTGGCGCTGTTGAAGCGGCTGAAGAAATCCAAGGGCTGGTTGCACGCGCTGTGCGTGCGTCTGTTCGAGGAGCAGGGCCTCGCGGTCGTCCCCGGGGGCGCGTTCCAGGTGCGGGCGGTGGATGCGACGACGGTGAAGGAACCGGGACCGAGCGGGTCGCTGTGGCGCCTGCACTACAGCGTGGGTCTGCCGTCGCTGACGTGCGACTTCTTCAAGCTGACGGGAACCGAGGGGCCGGGCGCGGGAGAGTCGTTGGCGCAGTTCCCGATCCGTGCCGGCGACCATGTCCTGGCCGACCGCGGCTATTCGACGGCCCGGGGCATCCGCCACGTCGTGGACGCGGGCGGTCGGCTGATTGTGCGTGTCAATACGGGGTCGCTGCCGCTGTACACGGCGTCCGGGCGGCCGTTCGACCTGCTGGCCGCGGTGGGGTCGGTCACGCGTCCGGGCGCCGTCCGGTCCTGGGCGACCACGGTCGCGGCGCCGGGTGACGACGGCCGCCCGGCGGGCAACGTTCCGGGCCGGGTCTGCGTGCTCCGCAAGTCGGCGGAAGCCATCCGCTTGGCGCACCGGAAAGTCCGTCGGGACGCCGCCCGCAAGGGCAACCGGGTGCAACCGGCGACCCTGCGGTTCGCCGAGTACGTGATCGTCTTCACGACCTTCCCCGAGCCGCCCTTTTCCGCCGCGGACGTGCTGGAGTGGTATCGCCTGCGCTGGCAGGTCGAATTGGTGTTCAAGCGCTTCAAGTCGCTGGCCCAGTTGGGACACGTGCCGAAGTACGACGACGACAGCGCCAAGGCTTGGCTCTACGGCAAGCTGTTGGTGGCCCTGCTGGTGGAGAAGCTGGTCCACCATGCTCGCGCGATTTCCCCCTGGGGCTACGACGTGCCGACGCCGGCTCCCCCGCAGCGCGTGGCGTGACTTCAAGTTCGTGCTCAACCAAGTCACGCACACCATTGAGCCGCCGCTCCCGCTGGCGCACATGATCAGGGACTGGCGAACGATCTCCGGCGATCTGGCAGAGCCGCCACGTCGCCGACAGTCGCAACTGTCTGCGTATTTCGGCTGGTACTGAGCTGCCGGAGGACCAGATCTGAACAAGTTAGCGCCTATGGGACCGTTCCCCGCGCCCCGACCTCTGATCGGCCGGCGGACCCCGCCGGGGAGCGCCGCCGCGGCGGCGCCGTGCTGTCCCTCAACTGAACGTCGAAGGCGATCTGGGCCGACCCGTCGGGGGAGCGCCGCCGCGGCGGCGCCCCCGAAACCGGTGCGGATCAGTGTCGTGCGCCGTCAGGGCTGGTCCGGCAGCGGCAGCAGCAACTGGCTCCCCGGCGGCCGCTGCACGTCGAACGCCTTGAGGGTGTAGTTCACCAGCGTGTAGTGGCCGACCAAGCCCACGAGGTCCACTATCCCCTGGTTTCCGAAGAGCCGCCGGGCGGCTTCGAAGGTCTCCGCGCTGAGCTTCGGCTCGCGGATCAGCTCGCGGGTGGCCTGGATGATCGTGCGCTCCGCTTCGCCCAATCCCGGCAGCCCTTCCCCGTCCTCCACCGGACGGCCGTAGCGGAGCAGGTCGATGATCTCCTCCTCGAGTCCGGCCCGGCGCCCGAGCCCCTCATGGGCCGACCACTCGTACTGGCTGTCGAGTGAACGCGCCGCGGTCAGAATGGCCAGCTCCGCCAGCCGCTGGTCCCGCGCGCCGTCCGCGCCGAAGCGCAGATAGGTGCTGGCCGGGAACAGGTGCTCGGCCATCGGCGGGCTGTACATCCACATCCCGATGGGGCCGCGCAGTCCGCCCGCGTAGCGGCTGTCCGGATTCACGATGATGTCGAAGACGCGCCGGCCCTCCGCATCGAGCGTTTCGCGCCGCACGGTGGGCAGCCGCGCCCAGGAGTCCTCCTGGATGTCCGGCGGAATGTCGGCCGGCGTGACCTCGCGGGGCGCGAACGGTTCCTGCCCGGCCGGTTCGCCCGCCGCGCGGGCCGCGGGGGTCTCCAGGGTGACATACAGGCCGCCCACCGCGAGCAGGGCGGCGGAGCTCGGAATGACGAGCGTACGCAACATCGCAGGACCTCCATCGAAGGCGCCGCGGCCCCGCGGCGCGGTCTGGGACCCGGGGAGCGCGGTACGCGCGGGCGGCCGAACCGCCTGCGCCGCCGGGGTTCCCGCAGGTCCGGTCGTATGCTCTCCCGGTACGGTCCCCCCTGGCAAGCGCCGGACGCGGCAGCCCGCCGCCGCGGGTCCGGCCGGGGCCGGTTGGGCGGCATGAGGAGCTGCCGGCGACGCCGTCCGGGCCGGGCGCCCGCGGCAGGCTCCGCGGTTTCAGCACGGGCCCGCGGTCGCCGGCGGAAGTTGCCGCCGCGTTCCGGTGCGGTGCCGGGCTCTCCTGCCCGGCCACGGCGGCCGCCGCGTACCCGGGCGCAACGTCGGGCCGTTCGCCGCGGTCGGCCGGACCCCGGCGCGATTCACAGCCTCCAGCTCGCGAGCCGGTCCCGGCAGGTGCAGAAACGGCCGAGCCGGCAGAGGGCGGCTTCTGCGACCGGAAAGTGGAACGGCGCCGTCGATATCGGCCGGGGTCCGATGCCGATGGTCACGTGCGGGTCGTAGCGGGCGTAGCTCGAGCGCTCGCGGAACCCCGTGACCCAGGCGGCGTCGGCGGGCCGGGCCGGCGCCGCGTCCGACTGGAACGCGTCCACGCCGCCCGCGACCTCGTGGCGCCGCAGCGTGTCCATCAACTGCTCGTGAAGCTGCTGGAGCGGTGTGGACGCCTCGACGGTCAGGACCTGCGAGGTGCGGCCGGCCCGCGCGCCGGTGACGTGCGCCTCGAACGGATCGAATCGGGCCAACACGTCGCCGACGCGCCGGCGGACCTCGGCCAGGCGCCCGCGCGCCACGAAGTGCTGGCTCAGGGTGACGTGGGGATGATGCGACCCGTCGAACCGGAACCCGGTGTCGGGCGCGTCCTCGAAGCCGGCGTTCAGGCGTTCGGCGATGGCCCGGGCGGCGGCCGGGAGGAGAATCGCGACGTCGACGGCGATGGGCATGCGTGCGGGCCGGGGGCTCCGGGTCTAGACTCCTTGAGCGGCCGGGATCTTTACAGTTGAGTCAAGTTTCGATCGTATTTTTATTCGCTGCCATGGGAGCGACCTCAGGTATCGGCGACTGAGCAGACCCACCGGCTTCGTCGGTCTGAGGCGGAGCCTCGCTAGAGGATCCGTTGCAGCGCGTCGAGCAGCACGGCGTGTTGCTCGTCGGTGCCGACGGTGATGCGCAGGGTGTCCGCCAGCGCCGGCTCGTCGAAGTGGCGCACAAGCACGCCGCACGCTTCGAGTTGCCGGTGGAGGCGGGCGGCATCGCCGGCGGGCGGCCGGACGAGCAGGAAGTTCGCCTGGCTGGGCCACACCCGCCACCCCAGCCGCTCGAACTGCTCGGCCAGGGTCTTCCGGCTGCCGACGATCCGGTCGACGACGCGCTGCGCGTGGGCGGTGTCGCGGATGGCCGCGGCCCCCACCCGGTCGGCCACCGCGCCGACGTTGTAGCTGTCCTTCACCTTCGCGAGCCCCTCGATCACCCCCGGCGGCGCGATGGCGTAGCCGAGCCGCAGACCGGCCAGCCCGTGGCTCTTCGACAGGGTCCGCAGGATGACGACGTTCGGACGCCGCCGCACGAGGTCGAGGGCATCGGTGTCGGCGAAGGCGGCATAGGCTTCGTCGATCACCAGCAGGCCGTCGAGCGAGTCGGCCAGACCGGCCAGGGTGGACACCGGCGCGGCGGTTCCCGACGGGCTGTTCGGGTTGGCCACGAACGTCAGCGCGCCCCCCGCCTCGGCGAGGCCCGCGACGGGTAGGACGAAGTCGTCGTCGAACGGCACCTCGACCACCGGGGCCTCCTGAATGCCGGCGAGGGTGCGGTACAGGACGTAGGTCGGGGTGGGGTAGACCACCGGCCGGCCGGGGCCGGAGACCGACCGGACCAGCATCGTGAGGAGATCGTCGCTGCCGTTGCCGGCGAGGATCCACGCGGGGTCGAGATCGAGGGTGTCGGCCACCGCCCGGCGGAACTCCTGGCTGACGGGGTCCGGATAGCGCCGCAGCTCGTCCGCCTCGATGGCCGCGAGGGCGGCCTGCGCCCGCGGGCTGGGCGGATACGGATTCTCGTTCGTGTTGAGCTTCACGACTCGGGCGCCGGCAGCCGGCTGCCGGCCCGGCACGTAGGGCCGGAGCGTGTCGACGGCGGGACGGAAGAAGGACACGGCGGTCAGGCGGCGCGCTCAGCGCGTCCAGTCGAAAGCGTGTTCGGCGGTGACGACCCGCGAGCCGCCGAGCGAACTGACGTTGCCGCCGGTCAGGTGCTCGCCGAACGGTCCGTACCGGATCCGCACGGGCTCCGGCTGGGGCGCCACCGGGAACTGCACCAGCACGTCGACGCGGCCCGGCGGCCAGTCGGTCGTGTTGAGGCGCGCCCAGTACACGCCGTCCCGCACCACCGCCGCACCGTCGGTCATCAGGTTCTGCGCGGGCCATTCGCCCCGCGGCAGCTCGTTGGCCGCGCCGTGGGTAATCTGGTAGGTCACCACCGCGCCGTCCGGCAGGTCCGTCGCGCCTTCGATGCGCAGCTCCCGCCAGCGCGTCCGGTGGTCGACGGCCAGCATGACCGCCTCGGCGCCGCGGTCCTCGCCGTCGACGCCGTCTCCGGCCGGGGCCGGCGCGCATCCCGTCCCGATTGCGCCGGCCGCGAGCAGGACGATCGCGGCCGCCGCCGGCCCGGCGCCGCCGCGCCTCGAGTTTCTGTCGCCGCCGGCCCGGGGGCCGCCCGCGGCCGCCGCGGATCCGGCACCGCGGCGGTCGGGTCCGAACGGCGCTCTGCCGGTCGATCCGGCGGAGCGGTCCAGCGGGCAGGGGCATCCCACACGGACTGCGCGTGACGGCCCGCCCCCGATGCGGGGGGTCGCCACCGTCTTGCCGACCGGCCGGCGCCGCGTGTCCTCCGCAAGGCTCATGTCCCACTCCTCACCGGTCGAGGCGCCACCGTCTTGCCGACCGGCCGGCGCCGCGTGAGACCCGCGATTCCGCACGTTCCGAGCCCCGGGACCCGCCACGATTCCGCCTGCGCCCGGCGGTGGCGGAGCGTGGGACGGTCCTGGTCCGGCGGGCAGGGGCATCCCACGCTGACTGCGCGTGACGGCCCGCCTCCGATTCGAGGGGTCGCCACCGTCTTGCCGGCGGGCCGGCACCGCGTGAGACCCGCGCTTCCGCACGTCCGGAGCCCGGGACCCGCGACGATTCCGCCTGCGGCCGGCGGTGGCGGAGCGTGGGGCGGTCCTGGTTCGGCGGGCGGCGGGCGGGATCGCGACGGTCCATGTACTGTATTCTACGTGTTCGGCAATTGAGCGGCATCCGCCGGCCTCAATCCGGAGATCCATGACCGACCTGCAGGACGACCGCCTCGCGCCGCTTCGAGAACTCGCGGAAACCCTCGACGATCCGCACCAGCTCGCCCTCGTATCCGCCGTCGTCGCGATCGTCGAACAGGATACGTCCCTCGTCCTCGACCAGACCCACGGCGCCCAGGACATCGCGGCGCGGACGAAGGCCGGGGCTTGGATCGGCAATACCGATCTGACCGAGATCCTGGACGACGCGGCCCACTTCCTGAGACGCTACAAGCAGCAGCGCGACGAGATCGGCCGCATCAAGGCGGCGCTGCAGGCCCGGCTCGACGCGAAGCCGTAGCCTTCCGCCGTCGCGGCTCAGCCGGCCGGGGCGCGGTCGGACGCCAGACCCGGGCGCAGCGCCGCGATGCGGTCGTCGACCGGGGGGTGCGTGGACAGATACGCCCCGAGTCGCCGGCCGCCGTCCGGTTCCAGCGCGCGGAGCCGCTCGAACAGCCGGAGCGCGCCGTGCGGGTCGAACCCCCCGGCCCGGGTCATCAGCACCGCCAGCGCATCCGCTTCGAACTCCTGCTCCCGCGAGTACGCGCGTTCGAGCCATTGGATGCCGATGCGCTGCAGCCACGGCGCGATGACGCCGCGGCCCGGCGTCACCATCGACGCAGCGGAATAGGCGGTCTGGCGCAGGACCCGGTTGACCGCGTGCCGCCGGATGACGTGGGCCATCTCGTGGGCCACGACGAACCCCAGCTCATCCCGGTCGCGGCCGCACAACTCGGCGAGCGACGCGGTCACGAAGATGAAGCCGCCGGGCAGGGCGTAGGCGGTCGGATGCTCGTCGCCGACCACCCCGACGTCGAACCGGTGGAGCTTGTTGCGGACGACCCCCGCCAGCGCCTGCGCGATCCGGTCGAGCAGCGCCTGCAGGGCCGGGTCGGGCTCGACCCCGCTCTTCTCGCGCACCACCGCCGCCATGTCCGCGCCTACCCCGTACTCGGCCTCCATCGCCTGGCGCTGGTCGCCGGTCAGCGAGTGCCAGACCCACTTGGCCTTGCGGGCCTTGCCGCCGGCCAGCCGGCCGATCTTGTAGAAGACGCTGCCGTCGTGTGGGTTCACGGCTCCGGGTCGGGCTGGCGGCTCTGGTATCGCGCCCAGGCGTCGGCGAGGGAAGCCGGCCCGCACCGGGCGGCGATCGTCCGGCCGCGGCTCTCCGCCAGCAGATCGTGGCGCGGCAGTTCCACTTCGCAGCCCCCCACACCCTTGAAGCAGTCGATCCGGGTCTGCGGGTCGTCGGGGTCCTGCCACTCGGTGCAGTACACCGGGTCGTCGATCGGCTCGCAGCGTTCGGGGGTGGTGTAGCCCGAGTAGCCGGGCAGGGCGCGCACGAAGGCGTTGCACGCTTCCCGCGAGGGAAACTCGCCCCGCGTGAAGTCGACCTCGCCCCACGGCAGCAGGTTGATGAACGTCGGCTCCGGTCCGGTATCGGACTCGAAAGTCCCCGCCGCCACGGGATCGGCGGCGGGGCCGGAGCCCGCGCGGGGCTGTCCGTCTCCGCCGCCGCACGAGGCCGTCAGCAGCATCGCGAAACCGCCGAGGGCGGCGCATGCGCGTCTCAAGACCATGTACCGGGAGTATACGCCGTCTTCCCGTCGGGCGCCGGTCGTGGTCGGGTTTCGCGTGGGGTTCTCGAAGAGCGCGAGCTCGCCGCCTGAAACTCGACCACCCCGCCGGCCGCCCGTCACCGCGCTGCCCGGCGGGGGTACAATGACGTCGGGAGGGAGCTCCCGGAAGGTTGGCCGGGCGGGATAGAGCGGAGATGGCCACGCGCGACGAGACCCACTCGACCCGGGAGCGGTTCCCGGAAGGTTGGCCGGGCGGGATCGGGATAGAGCGGGAGAGGCAAGGCGACGGTTCTCCGGGCGGGCCGTACGGGGGCCGGACGACACACATGCGCACGGCATGCCGAAGGGCAGAGGGAGCGTCTGAGATGGCAGTGAGCAAGCTGGCGGTGTTCGCAGGGATGGCCGGGTTGGCGTTCAGCGTCGCTTGTGGTCCGGCGCCGGCCGGGGGCGGCGAAGAGGCGCCGTCGGCGTCGGGCACTCTCGACGTTTCCGAGCTGATCGGCCGGATGCGGGACATGGCGTGGGCGGAAGAGGTCGACGCCGCGCAGGCCCTCATCAAGGCGCAACGGTCCCGGCACGACACGTCGTCGCCGGGCTGGCTGCTGGCCGCTTCGTGGCTCGGCCGCGGCGCGGGCTTCGCCGGGCGCTGGGACGTGGCCGAGCGGTACGCGGGCGAGGCCCGCGACGGCAGCGTCGCGCTGCTCGGTCAGCGCGATCTCGACGCCGACCGCGAGCTGCCGCTCGCGCTGGGGGCGGGCATCGAGGTGCTGGGCCGTGCCCGGGACGCCCGGGGCGACCGCGCCGGCGCCGTCGAGTTCCTGACCGCCGCGCGCGGGCAGTACCGCGGGACGTCCATCGAGATGCGCATCCAGAAGAACGTGCTGCTGCTCAGCCTCGAGGGGCAGCCGTTTCCCGTGCTTGACGTCGAGGAGCATCTGGGCACGCCGCTGCCCTCGGCCGAGAGCCTGAAGGGCAAGGTGGTGGTGGCGTTCTTCTGGGCCCACTGGTGTTCCGACTGCAAGCGGCAGCTCCCGGTTCTCGAGCAGCTCCACGAGACCTACGGCGACCAGGGGCTGGCCATCCTCGGTCCGACGCAGCTGTACGGGTACGTGCAGCGCGGCGAGGACGCGACGCCCGAGCAGGAACTCGCCTATCTGCGCGGCGCCTACCAGGAGCGGTTCCCCATCCCGTCGTGGATGAGCGTGCCGGTCAGCCAGCAGAACTTCCTGGACTTCGGCGTCAGCACCACGCCCACCCTCGTCGTCATCGACCGCGGGGGCATCGTGCAGCTCTACAACCCCGGCGATCTCCCCTACGAGGAGCTGGCGCCGCACGTCGAGCGGCTTCTGGCCGCGTAGCGGTCTGCGCGGTGGGACGGCGCCGCCTCCCGGCCGGGGGCGCCGGCCCCCCCGGAGCGTCGGCGGGCGGCCCGTGAAGCCGCGGGCGGCGATCGTCCGGAGTCAGCGGCGTGGAACCGTGGGACTGCGGGGAGGGCCGGTTGGGCGGCGCGGAGCCGCAGGCGACGATTGCCGGGGCAGGGGTCTGCGCCCCGGTAACGGTGGGGCCTCCCGGCGGGCCGGAGTCGGCGGCGTGGAACCGTGGGACTGCCGGGAGGGTCGGTTGGGCGGCGCGGAGCCGCAGGCGACGATTGCCGGGCCGGGAGCGGGAGGATTAGAGATGGCGAAGCGTCTTGTCGGCACGGTCGTTCTGCTCATGCTGGCCGGGATTCCGTCGGCGGCCCAGGAGTTCCCCCCGGGCTACGTCGATCCGGCGCCGCTCCTCGCGGCCGTCGCCGAGGAGATCGGCGAGGCCGACCTGCGGTGCATCGCGTTCTCGGGCAGCGGCTACGCCGGTGCGGTGGGCCAGACGTTCGAGAACGCGGTCAACGTCGACTGGCCGCGCATCGACACGATGGCGAACTACACGCGCGTCATCAACTGGGAGACCGAGACCAGCGTCGAGACGTTCGACCGGCAGCCGGGCCTGGCTCCGGCGTCCTGGAAGTACGGGCTCGGCTGGCGGGGCGGCACCCCGACCCAGCGGGAGACCCGGCAGACGCACGTCACCAACGGTGGTTTCTCCTGGCACATGGACGGCGACGGGCCCCCGGTGGCGGTGCCGCCCGAGATCGCCGAGGTCTACCGGCTCGACATGTGGCTCAACCCGCACGGGTTCCTCAAGGCGGCCCGCCTGCCCGGCGCGGACCCGGTGGCGTTCTGGCGCTGGGAGCAGATCGAGAAGGGCCGCGACGGGAACGTGGTGGCGCCCGAGAAGATGCACGTGGTCGCGATCACGATGTTCGGGAAGTACCGCGTCGACGCGACCATCAACCCCCGGAACCGGATCCAGCGCCTCAAGACGACGGTGAACATCCCCGCGCTGGGTGACTTCAACATCGAGCACGAGTCGACGAACCACGTCTCGTTCGGCAACGTCAAGTGGCCCACCAACTGGCATTCGCACCAGGGCTGGGACGACAACTGGCAGTTCTACCGCAGGAGCACCGGGCACAACGCCTACGGCGGGACGTTCGCCGACATCGTGCCCAACGCATGCGGCGAGCCGGTCCCGGTGCCCGAGGCGGTGGCGGCGGCGGACTGGTCGACCGAGGTCACGGTGGAGGAGATGGCCGACGGCGTGTACCGGCTGGGGGGCGGGCCCGCCAACAGCTACATGGTCGAGTTCAGCGACTTCGTGGCCGTCTTCGAGGCGCCCGGGGACGAGGAGCGCAGCCTCGCCGTCATCGACGAGATCACCCGGTTGGCCCCGGACAAGCCCATTCGCTGGGTCATCACGTCCCATCCGCACTTCGATCACATCGGCGGGCTGCGCACCTACCTGCACATCGGCTCGACCATCGTGACGCACCTCATCAACCTCGACTTCCTGAACCACGACGTGCTGAGCTACGAGCCGAGGACGATCGAGCCGGACATCGTGTCGAAGTGGCCGCCGACGGAGCTGGCCGAGGGCTACAACTACGAGGCGATTCAGGAGAACTACGTCATCACCGACGACACCCGGATCCTGCGGGTCTACTACGTGCAGCCGCTGGGGCACGTCACCGGCATGCTGATGGCCTGGCTGCCGGCCGAGCGCATCGCGTTTCAGGCCGACCTGTTCGACACCCACGAGCCGCCGAAGGCGGCCCAACTGCCGGCCATGCGCAGCCTGCGCACGCAGGCGCAGCGCATGAACCTCGATGTGGAGACCCTGGCCCCGGTGCACGGGGAACCGGTGCCCTGGAGCGAGTTCCTGGCCGCGCTCGAGAGCCTCGAGCCGTAGCGGTCCGCGGCAGAAGTTGCGCTGCATCCGGCCGGGGCCGCACTCGGCCGAAGAAACCTGTCGCACAGCGGCCGAAATCGCCGAATCCGGCCGATCTGCGCCGTTTCCGCGCCACCGCCGACCAGTCAGTTCTGGCGCGCCGCGGAGTTTGCCACGGGGCTGGGAGAGGAGGGCGTTGGCCGCGTTGCCCCGGCTGCACGCGCCGGCGGTCCGCGGGCATCGAGCCCGGCGGCGGGGGCCGACGGCGGTGTCGGTCCGTCGCCTGCGCGCCGCCGTTCGCCGGTCGCGATAAGGATGCAGGACCGAAGACAGGAAGTTCCCGCCCGGGAGATTTCCGCCCGCCGACCCCGAGGGCGTGCCGCCCTCAGTGGGTCAGCCCGTAGAGCATGTAGTTGATGCCGATCTGGAATCCCGTGTTCTCGGCTTCGATGGGGAGGAGGCCGCGGCCGGCGAGCCACCAGTACTCGGCGAGGTTCGTGTTGTAGTTGACGATGGCCATCAGCCGGCCGTTCGGGTCGTTGTCCTCGAACACCCCGAAGTACTCGGGGGTGAGCCCCCCGAGATGGTGGTTGTAGGGGTTGGGGTTGTCGATCTTGGGGATGCGGAAGAACACGCTGAAGATGGGATGGCCGGCGTCCAAGGTCATGAGCTGGGCGTCGGGGAGCACCCGCCTGAGCTGGGCCTCGAAGTTGATCCACTGCCGGGTCTCGAAATCGTTGAAGATGACGAAGCCGCCCTTCCGCATGTACGCGCGCAGGCTGGCGGCCTGCGCGTCGGTCATGATCCAGAACCCGGGCTCCCACATCATGGCGATGGGGTGCTTGAACAGCTCGGGGTCGTCGAGGGGGAGCGTCAGGCTGCCGTCGGTGCGGGCGTTGACGGCGGTGTACTCGCCGACCACCGACATCAGATTGGCCTCGGCGCCGGGAAACTCGTGGGCCCAGAAGTTGACGCCCATGCCTTCCGGCCGCGCCCCGTAGGTGCCCCCCGTCCAGCGCAGGCGCACGAAGGTCAAGCGGCCGTCGTAGGGCAGGTCGGGCCGTCCCCAGAGGCGGTAGCCGCGGAATCCGAACTGCGCGGACACGGCGGTGACGCAGCCCAGGGCCACGACCGCAACCACCGCCGCCGCCAGCATTCTGCGCTTCGTCACGCTGCATCCATCCCGCCGCGGCCCGCCTGCGGCGCCGATCCGTCTATCGCTCCGTCCCGGCCTCCCGCCGCTCCAGGTTGCGGGCGATCTCGAGAATGTGCCGCAGGTCGTGGTTGCCCTCGTGGCAGGCGTACTCGTACATGGGGCCTTCGGTGGCGACCATCGGAATCTCGGCGCTCCAGGGCCGCGCCCAGGTGGCGGGGTCGTCGGCGGTGAATTCGTAGCGGATCGTCTCGGCGTCGACGCGGGTGAACCGTTCGGTCACGCGCAGGGTGGCGGTGGACCCCTGGAAGCGCGTCTTGTCGGTGAAGTTGCCGCTCTCCACGACCAGGGTGTCACCCTCCCACCGGCCCCGGGAGTCGCCGGGGATGAGCTGGATCGCGTCGGGCAGGGCGGGGCGTCCGTCCAGCGGAATGATGCGCGGCAGGCTGTTGTTCAGCTCGGTGAAGATGACGACGTGGTCGGGGGTCTGCAGAATCTGGTGAATGTCGTTGTAGGCCGGGGGCAGCATCGGGGGGCCGTTGTGGGGCCAGACGATGCAGCGCTCGGAGAGCGGCCGGGTCTCGTGTCCGTGGAACGGGTCGCGGGCCCGCCGGGCCTCGGCCCGCGCCGCCGCCCGCGCCTCCGCTTCCGGGGCCGGGGCCGGGGCGGGGATGCGGCCGTTCGGGGGATCCGTGATCAGCGAGGTCCGGCGGGTCGACAGGCCCTTGGGGACCGGCGTCCGCAGCCAGATCTCGTTGTCGTAGTGGACGTAGCTGGGGTCGCGGTTGGTCTGGTACAGCCGTGCCTCCCGCTCGTCGGGGTCTTCGATGTTGATGACGTTCCCGGCCAGCGGATCGACCCCTTCCGCGGTGAGCTGGGCCTGCAGCGCGGCCCACTCCTCCTCGGAGTGGAACGCCCGGCCGGCGAGATGCTCGGGCCGTTGGAGCGGGGTGAACGTCTGGGTGGTCCAGAAGCCCTGGAGATCGGGTTGGCCGTCGGGCATGCGGGGCATCGTCCACGCCGACCCGTCGGTGCCCGCGGCCCGATCCTGGGCGGCGGCCGGGGCCGGCGGCAGGCCGCCCGCGACGGCGATGATCAGGAACGGCAGTCCGAGATGACGCATCTGAGCCTCCCTGCGGCGTTTGATTCTGCGAACGTGCCCATCATCGCCCAGGACGCCGCCGTTCGCAACTCCGGCCGGTGCCGACCGGCAGGACCATCCCATGCTCCGCCACCGCCGGGCGTAGGCGGAATCGAGGCGGGGCCCGGGGCTCCGGACGTGCGGAATCGTGGGGTCTCACGCGGCGCCGGCCGGCAAGACGGTGGCGACCCCTCGAATCGGGGCGAGGAGTCTGCGCCGCAGAAAATCGATGCGACAATTGTAGACGAGCCGACGACGAGAGGGAGCTTGATGTCGACCACGTTTCGCCCCTACGTGCCCGAGCAGTCGCTGTTGTTGCCGCCCGATGTGCGGGAGTGGCTGCCCGAAGGTCACTTGGCGCACCACATCAGCGATCTGGTGGACGGTCTGGATCTGACGGCGTTCTACGCGCCGTACGAGGGGGACGGTCGTCGCAACGCGCCGTATTCGCCTCGGATGATGGTGAAGGTGCTGCTCTACGCCTACGCGACGGGGGTGTTTTCGTCGCGGAGGATCGCGAAGAAGCTGGAAGAGGACGTCGCGTTCCGGGTGCTGGCCGCCGGCAACTTCCCGCAGCACCGGACGATTTGCGAGTTCCGTCGCCGGCACTTGGCCGATTTCAAGCGGCTGTTCGTCGAGGTGGTCGGTCTCGCGCGGGAATTGGGGCTGGCCCGGTTCGGGAAGCTGTCGATCGACGGGACGAAGGTGCGCGCGAATGCGAGCAAGCGCAAGGCGATGAGCTACGGTCGGATGCAGGAGGAGGAACGGCGTCTGGCCGGCGAGGTCGACGCGCTGTTGCGGTCGGCGGATGAGGCCGACGTGGCCGAGGACGTGCGGTTGGGTCCGGCGGTACGGGGCGACGAGTTGCCGGCGGAGTTGCGGCGGCGTGAGGATCGTTTGGCGGCGATCCGGGCGGCGCAGGCGCGTTTGGAGGCGGCGCAACGGGCTGCGGATGCCGCGCGCGGCCGGCAGCCGGGGCGGACCCGGAATCCGAAGGGGGGCCGGCCGTACAAGCGGGCGTACGGGGAGCCCGACGAGAAGTCGCAGAGCAACTTCACGGACCCGGAAAGCGGGATCATGAAGACGGGCAACGAGGGCTTCCAGCAGTGCTACAACGCGCAGGCGGCGGTGGACGCCGAGCACCAGTTGTTGGTGGCGACGGATGTGACGGCGAACGCGAGCGACCAAGGGGGGCTGCCGGTGTTGCTCGACCAGGTGCGGGAGACGTTCGAGACGCAGCCGGAGACGGTGCTGGCCGACGCGGGGTACTGCAACGAGCGGGATTTGGCGGACCTGGAAACGCGGGGTGTTGACGGTTACGTGGCGGCGGGCCGGGAGGACAAGGGGGTCGCCGGCCGCGATCTGGAGAAGCATCCGGCGACGGGGCGGATGGTGGAGAAGCTGTCGACGCCGGCGGGGCGGGCGGTGTATGCGGAGCGGAAGTGGTTGTCGGAGGCGCCGTATGGCTGGGTCAAGCACGTGCTGGGCTTCCGGCGCTTCAGCCTGCGCGGCCTGGCGCAGGTGCGGGGCGAGTGGGACTTGGTGTGCCTGGCGGTGAACGCCAAGCGCCTGCACGCGCTGATGGCGGCGTAAAGGGGGTGGATCCTGCCCCCACCGACCGAGAATCGGGTGCGAATCGCGGCGTTTGGAGGGGTGTACGGCCTATTTTCGGTTCACGCCGCCGGCTGGTCGAAAATCACCTGCTCGTCGACCGCGGAAGACACCTTGACGCCGTGCGTCACGACGTAAGCCACCGGGGTTCCGCGAACTTCCTGCGGCGCAGACTCCGAGCCGTCACGCGCCGTCAGCGTGGGATGCTCCTGCTCCGGTCGCAGGACCATCCCACGCTCCGTCACAGCCGTGCGCAGGCGGCATCGTGGCGGGTCCTGGGGCTCCGGACGTGCGGAATTGTTGCCGAACGCGTGAAAGCGATCGATTCGAGCCCGGTGCCGACCCCAAGATGTTGTGGTGGCCGGGGCATCGTCCGACCGACAGCTTCGGCGTGTGCTCGCCGCCGTCAAGGCGCGTCGCTTCGCTCCGCCCCCGCTTCGCGGGGCTCTCGGCCTGGACGGCGGCTCCGCGCACGCCTGTCCAGACCGGGCATTTATCGGACGATGCCCAACCCTGACTCCCTACATCTTGTGGTCGACGACCTGTCCAGATTGACGCACTTTCGGGCGACTGTTGACAGCGGAATCGTGGGTCTCACGCGGTGCCGGCCGGCAAGACGGTGGCGACCCCTCGAATCGGGGGCGAAGCCGTCACGCGCAGCCAGCGTGGGATGCCCCTGCTCCGGTCGGCCCGACCCTTGACGACGGGGCGTGCTGCGCCTACACTCGCGGCGAGACCGTGTGCAGTCCGGCGCGCTGGCCGCGATCGGGGCGGTTGCGCCCGGGGGCAGGAGGACGAGATGGTCCGACCGGCGAGGTTCGGTTCCGGCGCGTGCATCCTGCTGTGGCTGGCGGCCGGCGTCGGGGGGACGCCCGGCCCCGCCGCGGCGTCCCCGCAGGCGGAACCGTCGCGCACGGCGGGTGAGGCGTCCCCGCCCGCCGCCGCCCCGTCTCCGGATGCCCGCGCCCTGCTCGACGAGTACTGCGTCGCGTGTCACAACGCCCGCACCCGGACCGCCGGCCTGCTGCTCGACCGCGCCGACGTCCGCCAGGTCGCGGCCGGGGCCGAGACCTGGGAGAAGGTGGTGCGCAAGCTGCGGAGCGGCGCGATGCCGCCGCCCGGCCGGCGCCGTCCGGATCCGCGGACCCTCGACGCCTTCGTCTCGGGACTCGAGGCCGAGCTCGACGCGGCCGCCGCCGCCCATCCGAACCCCGGCCGTCCCCCCGATCACCGGCTGAACCGGTTCGAGTACGGCAACGCGGTGCGGGATCTCCTCGATCTGGAGATCGACGCGGCGGCCCTGCTGCCGCCGGACGAGTCGGACCACGGCTTCGACAACATCGCCGAGGTCCTCTCGATGTCGCCGACCCTGCTGGGCCGCTACCTGTTCGCGGCCCGCCGGATCAGCCAGCTCGCGGTCGGCGATCCGTCCACGGGGCCGGCGGTCGAGACGTTCCGCGTTTCGCGGGGGCTGCGGCAGGATGAACGGATGAGCGGGGACCTGCCGCGCGGCACCCGCGGCGGGTTGGCGGTGCGCCACTATTTCCCGCTCGACGGCGAGTACGTCGTCAAGGTCCGTCTGGGACGGAACTTCACCAACTCGCAGATCCGCGCCATCGCCACCCACGAGGAAATCGACGTGCTGCTCGACGGCGTCCGGATCACCCGGTTCGCCATCGGGGGCCGGTGCGCGGATGCCGCCGCCGACCCCGCGTGCACGGGGTCCGGCATCTACCGCACGTCGCGCTACCAGTTGACGGCCGACGAAGCCCTGGAGGTTCGCTTCCGGGCGCCGGCGGGCATGCGCACGCTCGGGGTCGCGTTCGTCAAGAAGAGCGTCCTGACCGAGGGGCCGCCGCCGACCCTGCTGCCGCCGCGGCATACCAGCTCGACCTACGAAGCTCCGCGCATGGACGTCGACTATGTGCGGCTGGAGGGTCCGTTCGATCCGACCGGCCCCGGGGACACCGCGAGCCGGCGGCGCATCTTCGTCTGCCGGCCGGCGGAGACCACCGCCGAGGCGGAAGCGGCGTGCGCGCGTCAGATCCTGACCGGGCTCGCCCGGAGGGCCTATCGCCGCCCCGTCACCGATGCCGACGTCGAGACGCTGCTGGCGTTCTACCGTGCCGGCCGGAGCGACGGGGGCTTCGAGCGCGGCATCCAGGAGGCGCTGGTCCGGCTGCTGGTGTCGCCGCAGTTCCTGTTCCGCGTCGAGCGCGATCCCGTGAACGTCCAGGCCGGCGGCATCTACCGCATCAGCGACCTCGAGCTGGCGTCGCGGCTGTCGTTCTTTCTCTGGAGCAGCATTCCCGACGATGAACTGCTCGAGGTGGCGGCGCGCGGCGCCCTCCGGGAACCCGGGATGATCGAGGCGCAGGTAAGCCGCATGCTCGCCGATCCGCGGGCCTCGGCGCTGGCGCAGAGCTTCGGCGGGCAGTGGTTGTTCGTCCGGAACCTCGCGGCGGTCGATCCGGATGCGAGCGCGTATCCCGAGTTCGACGACAACCTGCGCGAGGCGTTCCGGCGCGAGACCGAGATGTTCCTCGAGCATCAGATCCGCGGGGATCGCCCGCTCGCCGAGCTGCTGACCGCGGACTATACGTTCCTGAACGAACGGCTGGCGCGGTTCTACGGCGTCCGCAACGTCTACGGGGCGCATTTCCGGCGCGTCCCGTTGCGGGACCCGCGGCGCGCCGGGCTGCTCGGGCACGCCAGCATCCTGACCGTGACGTCCTACGCGACGCGGACATCTCCCGTGGTCCGGGGCAAGTATCTCCTGGACAACATCCTCGGGGCGCCCCCGCCGCCTCCGCCGCCCGACGTGCCGGCTCTGGAAGAGACCGCCGCGTCCGGCCGCGGGGCGTCCGTCCGAGAGCAGATGGAGCAGCACCGCCGGAGCCCCGCCTGCGCGTCGTGCCACCAGCGGATGGACCCGCTCGGCTTCGCGCTGGAGAACTTCGACGGGATAGGGCAGTGGCGCGACACCGACGGCGGGGCGCCGATTGACGCCTCCGGAGTCCTGCCCGACGGCGCCACGTTCGCGGGTCCCGCCGAGTTCCGCAAGGCGCTGCTGGAGCGCCGCGGGGAGTTCGTCCGCACCGTCGCGGAGAAGCTGCTGACCTACGGGCTCGGCCGCCCCGTCGGGGTCCACGAGATGCCCGCGGTCCGGCGGATCATGCGCGGGGCGGCGTCCGCCGACTATCGGTGGTCGTCCCTCATTCTCGGGATTGTCAAGAGTCAGCCGTTTCAGATGAGGATGGCGCAGGAGGCCGCGGCGGCGACCGCGCCGTGACGCGCGGGTCTCCGGCTGCCAGGAGTTGCGCCGTAGAACAGCGGCGCCCGGCCGCAAGCATGCAATGAGGAGTGTCACATGCTGATCACGAAGAAACACCTGTCCCGCCGGACCGTGCTGCGGGGAATCGGGGCGAGCGTGGCGCTGCCCCTGCTCGACGGGATGGTGCCGGCCCTCCGGGCCACGCGGCTCACCGCGGCGCGGCCGGTGAAGCGCCTGGGGGCGGTGTACGTGCCCAACGGCATGAGCATGCCCTACTGGTTGCCGGCCGCCGAGGGCAGGCTTGAGCTCAGCCCGATTCTCACCCCGCTGGCCCCCGTCGAGGACCGGCTGCTCGTCCTGAGCGGCATGGCCAACCAGGAGGCGAAGCAGTGGCTGGACGAGGGCGACGGCGACCACTCGCGCTGCCAGGCCGCGTTCCTCACCGGGGCGCACGCCCGCAAGGCGTCGGGGACCGCGAACACCACCCTCGAGGTCGGCGTGTCGATGGACCAGCTCGCGGCCCGCGATCTGCGGGAGGACACGCAGCTCGCCTCGCTCGAACTGTCGCTCGAGGCCAACGATCTGGCCGGCCAGTGCGAGGACGGCTACGGCTGCGCGTACAGCGCCACCCTCGCCTGGCGCGACGCCAACACTCCGTTGCCGATGGAGACGAACCCGCGCGCGGTGTTCGAGCATCTGTTCGGGGCGGTCGGCAGCACCGAGACCGAGGCGCGGCTGCGCGCGCTGCGCCGCGACCGCAGCATTCTCGATTCGGTCAGCGCCGAGATCACCGACCTGCAGCGTCAACTCGGCCGCGGCGACCGTTCCAAGCTCGGCGGCTATCTCGACTCGATACGCGACATCGAGCGCCGGATTCAGATCGCCGAGAGCCAGAGCGGCCGGGAGCTCCCGGAGGTGGCGCAGCCGGCCGGCGTTCCGGCCCGCTTCGAGGAGTACGCGGACCTCATGTTCGACCTGATGCTGGTCGCGTATCAGGCCGATCTGACCCGGGTCTGCACGTTCCTCGTCGGCCGCGAGAAGAGCGTGCGCACCTTCCCCGAGATCGGGGTGGCCGACCCGCACCATCCGACCTCGCACCACCGGCAGCGGCCCGAGCAGCTCGCGAAGCTGTCGAAGATCAACACGTTCCACATGCAGATCTTCGGGCGCTTCCTCGAGAAGATGGCGGCGACCCCGGACGGCGACGGCTCGCTGCTCGATCACTCCGCGATGGTCTACGGGGCGGGCATGGGGAACAGCAACGCGCACGACCCGCTCGACCTGCCGATCGTCCTGGCCGGCGGCGGGGGCGGCACCCTCAAGGGCGGGCGGCACGTGCGGCTGCCGGAGGGGACGCCGCTGGCCAACATGCACCTGACGATCCTCGAGAAGATGGGGATTCCGGCCGAGCGGCTCGGCGACGCGACCGGCGATCTGCCGGTCCTGTCCGGTGTGTAGCCGGAGTGCCGGCGGCGGCCGGTCGGCGTATGGACGAACCGCCCCGGCGCGCGCCGGGGCCCATGGCAGAGGACGTGACGATGCGTATCAACAGCAGATCGGCGATCGGCGTCGGGCTCGGCCTGCTCTTCGCGGCCCGCGTTTCCGGCGCCGCCCCCGCCGATGACCTCCCGCTCGTCGAGGCGGCTCGGCAGCAGCACGCCGCGGCCGTGCGCGGTCTGCTGGCGGAGGGCGCCGCGGTGGACGCGAGCCGGCCGGACGGCGTCACCGCCCTGCACTGGGCGGCGCAGTGGGACGATGCGGAGATCGCCGGGCTGCTCATCGACGCCGGCGGGGACGCGGGCCGCGCCGACCAGTACGGCGTGACCCCCCTGGCCCTGGCCTGCACGAACGGCAGCTCGGGGATGGTCCGGCGGTTGCTGAAGGCCGGCGCCGATGCCAACGCCACTCAGGCGAACGGCGAGACGGCGCTCATGACCTGCGCGCGGAGCGGGGTGAGAGGCGCCGTCGACCGGCTCGTGGCGGCCGGCGCCGACGTGAACGCCAGCGAGATCCACCACCGCCAGACGGCGCTGATGTGGGCCGCCTGGGAGGGGCACACCGAGGTCGTCGAGGGACTCATCGAGCACGGCGCCGACGTCGATGCGCGGACCACCACCGGCTACACCGCCCTCCTTCTCGCGGCGCGGGAGGGCTACGGCGCGGTGACTCGGGCCCTGCTCGACGCGGGGGCGGACGTGAACGCGGTGGCCGGGGACTGGACCACCGCGCTCGTCGTCGCCACCATCCGCGGGCACGTCGACTACGTCGACCTGCTCCTGCGCCGCGGCGCCGACCCCAATCTCGGGCCCGGGTTCACCCCGCTCCACTGGGCGGCGGGCGAGTGGGACACCGAGCTGAACGACTTCTCAAACGGGGTCGCCGAGGGGAACCAGTGGAGCATCTTCGGCGGGTTGCCGGCGGCCGACCGGTTGCGCACCGTCAAGGCGCTCCTCGACCACGGGGCGGATCCCAACGCCCGCACCAACCGCACCCCGGGGTTCGGCATCAAGGTGAAGGGGCACTTGGGCAACATCACCGGGGGGACGCCGTTCCTGATCGCGTCGCGGGCGAACGACGTCGCGGTGATGCGTCTGCTGATCGAGCACGGCGCCGACCCGTTCATTCCCACCGCCAACGGCACGACCCCTCTGATGATGGCGGCGGGGGTGGGGCACGAGCCGGGCATCACCCGGTCGGCCGAGCACGAGGCCGTCGAAGCGGTCTACATGCTGGTGGAGCTGGGCGCGGACGTGAACGCGGTCAACGAGGCCGGCGACACCGCCCTGCACGGCACCGCGTGGCGCGAGCGCGCCGACTCTATCGTCCAGTTCCTGGTGGACCGTGGCGCCGACGTGGATGCGAAGAACCACCGGCGCTGGACCCCGCTGGTCATCGCCGAGGGCATCCACACCGGCGGGAACTTCATCAAGTCGGACACCACTGCCGCGCTGCTGCGGACGCTGGGGGCCGAGCCCAGTCCCCCGGACATCTCGCGGGAGCCGGACGCGCGATAGGGGCCGGCCCGACGACCGGCCCGTGGCGCCGCCTTCCGGCATGCGTCCGGGCCCGCCGTCGGGCTTCCAACGCTTGTCGTCACGGATGTGGCGACGCGCGAACGGGTGCGCATCGACCCGTGGCAGGCGGCGGCTTTACCCTGCCGGTCGCTTTCTGACGGGAGGGGCTCAGGCTGCGTCGCGGTCGCGGCGCCCGGCCAGGAAGCCTTCCAGCGAGCCCTCCATCTTCGCCATGCGCTCTCGCAAGTCGGCGATCTCCCGCAGCACCGCATCGAACCGCTTGTCCAGGCGCTCGTGGATGTCTCTGGTCGACGCGTCGAGGCGCTCGTTGAAGCCCCTCGCGGTTGCGTCGAGGCGCTCGTTGAAGCCCTTCGCGGTTGCGTCCAGGCGGTCGTGCAGCTTCCGTACGTCGCTTCGAAGCCATGCGAACAGGGCGGCCACCAAGGCCGGTGTGAGCAGGTCCGTGATTTCCGGCATCTTCCCGACCCTACCGCGTGATGCCGAGATGGCCGGGCTCGGTCACCCTCGTTCGTGGGATGGGCCGAGGGCGTCGAGATGCCGCATGAAGTGTTCGTTGAACAGCGCCCCGGCGCGCCGCGCGCGCAGTTGGCGGACCACCTGCGGCCCCGGCATGCCCAGCCGGTTGAGGATCAGGCCGGCCACCAGCGCCGAGCGGTTGAATCCCATCCCGCAGTGCGACAGCACGCGATGTCCCTGGCCGACGAGGGTGGCGCCCAGGGCGGCGACGGCGTCGAGCTTCTCGATATTGGGCAGGTCCTCGTCAAGGATCGGGAAGTAGACGTAGAGGATCTGGTTGGGCACGGTCGGCACCCCGATGTCGAGACCGCCCTCCAGATCGATGATCGTGTCGATACCGCGGGACGAGACCGCGTTCCAGTCGTGTATGACCGGTGAGATGAACAGCCGCCCGGCGTCGTCCACCTGGGTCACCTGGAACAGATCGGGCGGGAGCCCGTGCTCCGATGCGCCCGGTCGGTCGTCGGTCACGTCTCCGTTCCCATCGATTCCCCTCTGGGAGTCCGCGCCGCAGGAAAAATCAGCCCCACCTTTATAGTGGCGTTGAAGGGTCTACGACTGCGATATACAGGGGTCTAATCTAATCGTGCCCGGAACGTCGCCTGCGGCTCCGATGGCCGCCCGACCAACCCTCCAGGAATCCGCGCCGTTCTACGGCGCAGACCCCCTGGCTGACATCGTGACGGGCCGGCCGCCATTCGCCGGACCCGTCAACCCCCGCGTTGGGCTCCGTTCGCCGTCCGCTCCACCTTCCGGGGGCCCGCGCCGTCATCCGCCGAGCCGCTGCACGAAGGCGGCCACCGCCTGTCCGATCTCGTCCGGAGCGTCCTCCTGGATGAAGTGCCGGCCGGGGACGGTCACCTCCTGCTGGTTTTTCCAGCCCCGGCAGAATTCGCGCTGCGGCCCGGTCAGGATCGCCCCCGGGTCGGCGTTGATGAACAGTTTGGGGAGGTCGTTCCCGCTCATCCATTCCGCATAGTCCCGCACGATGCGGGTGACGTCCGCGGGCTCGCCGTCGATGGGGATTTCGCGGGGCCAGGTCAGGGTGGGCCGCCGCGACTCGCCCGGCTCGGCGTAGGGGGCGCGGTAGACGGCCATCTCCGCCTCGGTGAGCGCCCGCAGGATCGAGCCGGGCAGGACCCGCTCGACGAAGACGTTGTTCTCAATGACCATCTGCTCGCCGGCATCCGAACGAAGTCCCCGAAAGACCCGCCGCGCCGCCTCGGGCCACTCGGCCCACGTCACCGGCCGGACCAGCGCTTCCATGTACGCGATGGCGCGGGTCGCCCCCCGGTGCCGGTTCGCCCAGTCGAACCCGAGTGCGGACCCCCAGTCGTGCACCACCCAGACCACGTTCGACGCGACGCCGAGGGCGGCGAGGGCGCCGTCGAGGAACCCGCGGTGCTCGACGAAACGATACCGTCCCGGCCCCGGGTCATCGAGCTTGTCGGAAGCGCCCATGCCGATCAGATCGAGGGCGATGCAGCGCCCCAGCGGGGCCACGTGGGGCATGATGTTGCGCCAGAGAAAGGACGAGGTCGGGTTGCCGTGCAGGAAGACGACGGGGTCGCCCCGGCCCATCTCGACGTACGCCATGCGCTTGCCGAGCACCTCAACCGTCTGCTTCCGGGGCGCCGCGTCCGACATCATGTCCGGATTCTAGCCCGGAAATCGCAGCCTGCGGCACCGATTACCGCCCCACCAACCCTCCAGGCGTCCGCGCCGTTCCACGGCGCCGCCGCCTGCCCCGGAAACCGCTGCCTGCGGCACCGATTACCGCCCCACCAACCCTTCAGGCGTCCGCGCCGTTCCACGGCGCCGCCGCCTGCCCCGGAAATCGCAGCCTGCGGCACCGATTACCGCCCCACCAACCCTCCAGGCGTCCGCGCCGTTCCACGGTGCCGCCTCCTGGCCGTCGCCGGTAGCGCCCGCGTCGCACGGAGACCGCCGGTCGAGGGCGGCGGCGCTCCTGCCGGAGGCGGCTGGGCCCCCTCCGGGGTTCCCGAAATGCCCCGTCGATCGGCCCCGTCCGGGATTCGGGGTGGACAGCCTGCGCCGAGATCGCTACACTATAGGACCACACGTGGTCAAACGTTCGGGCGAGCCGCGCGTCCGGCCGCCTGCTCGGCGATTTCAGAGTATGGAGGTGAGGGGAATGAGAAACGCCAGATTCGTGCTTGGCTGTCTGGCGGCAGCAGCGGTGATGGTCCCGGCCCTGGCCGCGGCCGAGGCGCCCGAGAACCCGACGTTCCACAAGGACATCGAGCCGATCCTGCAGCGCTCCTGCCAGGTGTGCCACCGGCCCGACAACATGGCGCCGATGTCGCTGATGACCTATCGGGAGACCCGGCCGTGGGCGCGGTCGATCCGGACCAAGGTCGAAGCGCGCGAGATGCCCCCGTGGCACATCGATCCCAAGGTCGGCCTGCAGAGCTTCAAGAACGACAAGTCGCTGAGCGACGACGAGATCGCGACGATCGGCAACTGGGTGCAGAACGGCGCGCCGCGGGGCAACCCCGAGGATGCGCCGGCCGCGGTCGAGTTCCAGCAGTTCGGGGCCTGGACCATCGAGCCCGACGTGATCGTGACCTCGCCGCCGCACACGGTGCCGTCCGAGGCGGGCGACTGGTGGGGCGACTACATCGTGCCGTCGGGCATTCCGAACGACCGCTACATCCAGGCGATCCAGACCAAGGCGGGCGACCTGCGGGTGGTGCACCACGCGCTGACCTACGCGGTCACCGATCCCGACGCCCTGCTGAACGACAGCTCCGAGGATGCGTTCCTGAACGAGTACGCGGTGGGCAAGAACGCCGACGTGTATCCGGACGGGACGGGACGGCTGTTCCCGGCCGACTCGCGGGTGCGGTTCAGCTTCCACTACCACTCGGTGGGCGAGGAAGTGACCGACCAGACGGACCTGGGGCTGGTGCTCTATCCCGAGGGCTACGAGCCCGAGCACATCCTCTACTCGCGGCAGTTGGGCCAGGCCGGCGAGCTCGACATCCCCGCCGGACAGGTGACGCGCCACGACGGTTACCAGAAGATGTACCTGCCCGGCAAGCTGACCGGTTTCCAGCCCCACATGCACTTCCTGGGGACCCGGCAGTGCCTGGAGCTCATCTATCCCAACGGGTCGACGGAGATGGTCAACTGCGCCAACTTCGACTTCAACTGGCACATCGTCTACAACTACGAGGACGATGCGCAGCCGGTGTACCCGGCCGGCACGACCCTGCACGTCATCAGCTACCACGACAACACGCAGGCGAACCGCGGCAACCACGACGCGAAGAACTGGACCGGCGGGGGCAGCCGCACCGTCGACGAGATGGCCTTCGCCTGGATCAGTTGGCACGATCTGAGCGACGAAGAGTACGCGGCCGAGCTCGAGGCCCGGAAGGCGAACGCCGACAACGACTAGCAGCGGTGGCTGGTCTCGCGTTCGGGTGGAATGCATGCCCTCTGCGGGGAGCCGCGGCTCTCCGCAGAGGGTTTTTTTGCAGCAGCAGGAGGGAAGCGGAAGTGATCATGCAGTTTCTCGGTCGACGGGCCCCGCGGCGATGGCTCGCCGGGGGGGCGGGGGCGGTGCTGGTGCTGGCGTTCGCAGCGAGCGTGTCGGCGCAGGTCAATCGCCGGGACGTGCCGATCGTGGCGCAGCCCCAGCAACGGTTCAACTCGGGACAGGACATCCAGCCCATCTTCGAGGGGTGGACCCGGAACGAGGACGGGAGCTATCAGTTCCACTACGGCTATCTGAACCGCAACTACCGGGAGCGGCCGCACGTCCCGGTGGGCCGGGACAACTTCTTCTCGCCGGGCGAACCCGATCGCGGCCAGCCCGCGTACTTCTATCCCCGCACCAACCGGTACCAGTTCGACGTGACGGTGCCCGCGGACTTTCCCCTCGACGCCGAGTTGATCTGGGAAGTGACCCGGCAGGGGAGCACCCAGCGGGCCTACGGCTGGCTGCAGCCGGAATGGGAGATCGACGTCAACACGATCACGTCGAACGCCCGGACGCAGTTCGGACGCGGGGTGGACGAGCTGTACTCCAACATCGCGCCGGTGGTCAGCGTCGAGGCGAGCCGCGACACCGTCGCGGTGGGGACGCCGGTGACCCTCACCGCGCGGCTGACCGACGACGATCTGCCGACCCCGGTCCCGGAACGGGACGACAGCCTGCCGCGGCGCCGCCGCGACCCGACGCTGGTGGCGCCGCCCGGCGCGCCGCAGATTCCCGACAACATTCCCAGCTATACCCGGCCGACGCCGACCCGGAATCACCTGTCGGTGTTGTGGGTGGTGTATCGCGGACCTGCCGACGCCGAGTTCGAGCCCTACGGCTACCAGGAATGGGAAGAGGGGATGGACGGCGACGGATGGACGTCCGGCACGTTCGAGACGACCGTCACCTTCGACGAGCCGGGTGCCTACACGCTGCGCGCCTTCGCTTGCGACGCGATGCTGATCTCGCACGCGAACATCGAGATTACCGTGACCGCGGCCGAGTAGACGCCGGACGGGCGGGCGGCGGAGCGGCGCCGGCGGCGCTCCGCCGCCCTTCCCCCGCCGCGGTGCCGCGGGCCACCAGGAACACGCCGATGGCCAGGCAGGCCGCCCCCACCGGCACCACCGCGACGCCCAGGCCCGGATCCCCGCCGTAGAGCCTGACGCCGCCCGCGAAGAACCCTCCCGGCAACAGCACGCTCGCCCCCATGAGGCACCGCGAGACCACCCGCCGATGGCCGTCGCCGAGGTCGGGGAAGACGCGCAGGCACAGCGCGAACGCGATGTGGACGAGCCCCAGAAGGACGCCGTGGGCGTGAGCCAGGGTCCACATGAGCCGCCGCGTCTCGTTCGTGACGTCCAGATAGAAGCCGGCCTTGAACCCGTGCAGCAGCTCGAGGACGAAGCCGACGCACAGAAACACCAGGAGCGACCACCAGCCGAATCGGAGGTGGCGACCCGCGTAGTCGACGTTCCGGCCGGTTCGCTGAGCCACTATTCTCGGAGAAAGAGGGGCCGCCGGTCGCGGGCGTCGAACAGCCGCCGCATGGCGTCGACCCGCAGCTCGCCGCGTTGATCGACCAGCAGCTCGGGTTCGCGCCGGAGCCGGGCGGCGGGCGAGGCCCGCCACTCCCGGAGCACGCGGACCGCGGTGTCGACGCGGGCCTGCCGGGGGCCCGTGAAGTCGAACGCGAGGTTCGCGTAGCCGGGCAGGCTGCGCAGTGAGCGGGCCGCGATGAACCGCACCGCGTCGTAGGGGTCGCCGAGGGCCTCGCCCAGGTGAGGGACCATCCAGGTGGTGCCGGAGGCCTCCTGGGCCGGCCCCCAGCCCATGCTCCAGGCGGTCAGGGCCCGCTGGCCGGCGTCGCCGGCCAGCATCCAGCGGAGCCCCGCCGCCACCGTCCGGTCGCCGTCCCGCAGCGGCGGGGCGGGAACGCCGTACCACGCGTCGAGCCGTTCAGCGGTCCACGCCAGGGTCTTGTCGAGGTGGCACAGGTTGCAGGCGTTGGGTCGTCCCACCTCCGCCGTCTCGGCCGCCGACGGGCTGCCGACGGTGTGGCTGCGTATCGCCTTCAGCAGCCCGTAGCTGGTGTAGGGCATGTGGCAGTTGTAGCAACGGCTGCCCGCCGACTCCGGCGCGTGCCGGGTGTGCGCGGCGGGGTCCGCGCGGAGCGGCTCGTGACACTGCAGGCACGCTTCGTCGCCGTCCATGCCCGCCGACACCTGGTGGGTGTCGGCCCACGCCGCGACGGTTCGCGGGTCGTCGGGCGTCTTGTGCATGGTGTGGCAGGAGAAGCAGCTCAGCGTGCGTTCCGGGGTCTCCGCATCCCGGAAGCAGGGGGAGTCGAGCAGTCCGTTGTACTCGCGGCCCGACACGCGGATGGTACCGTCGCGCCAGAACGATCCGCGGACGAACTCGGGGTCGGCGGCGACCAGGGCGCGGATGTCCGCCGAGGTGCGGTCGACCGCGGGCTGGACGACGAAGCGGGTGTCCCGCAGCTCGTCGCCGGGGCGGTAGGGAAGCCCGTCGCGGCTGGCCCGCCGCTCGTCCTCGGGGTCGTAGTACTCCCACACGCTGTGGCACTGGCCGCAGACCTGCGACGATCGCCGTGGATCGAGGTCGACCGGCTGGACGATGGTCGGGTCTCCGTTTCCGGCGAGATGGCGTCGGTAGCGGCGCAGGGGGCTGCGGTTGGCTTCGACATGGGCCCGGGCGGGGCCGTGGCACGACTCGCAGGCGACGCCGAACTCCGCGACGGTGGTGTCGACGGCCTGCTCGGCGAACGGCGCGGAGCGGTAGGGGGTATCGAAGGCGGTGCGGCCCAGCGTGGTGTGGCACACGATGCACACCGCGTTCCAGTGCCCGTCGAGCATGGCGAGCGACTGCCCCGGCGGGTGCAGCACCAGCGCGCTGCGCGGCACCCACCGCCGCTCGGCCAAGAGATACGCGCCGGGCAGGACGTTCAGCCCGCGGTCGTGCCCGGTGGCGTACCAGTAGATGTTCTGGTGATGCGACCCCGTCATCAGGACGACCCGCCGCCGGATGCGGGGGCGTTCGGCGTCCGGTCCCTCCCAGCCGGGGTCGTCGAACTCCGCCCACAGCTCGTCTCCCCGGCGCTCGAGTGCCATCGGGCTCCCGTGCACCGCGTCGACCCGCACGCCGTCGAAATCGGCGCGGACGGTGTCGGGCGCGGCGACCTGCGTCATCGTCCGGTGATACGACCCGCGCCAGGTCTCGTACTCCGCGGGATGGCACGCCCGGCACGTGTCCGACGAGACATAGCCGTCGCCGGTCACCTGAACGGGACGATCGACCACTTCCGATTCCGGCGCGGGCCGGCTCGTGGTGACGGCCAGGGTGACCCCGAGGCCGGTCGAGGCGAAGAGGACGAGGACCGCCGGGGCGTAGCGGAGGGCCGGCGATGACCGTACCGCCCGCGGGACCCCGCCCGCCGGCGATGCGGGGTCCGATGCGGGCCGCGGGCGGGAGGATCGAGGCATGGGAACCGAAGCGGGTCAGCCGCCCGGGCGATCGGTCGGGACCGACCGCCCGGGCGCTGCCGGAGCACGGCGCGGTGCCGCGCGGCGGGCATCCGGGGTGGACGCGCGCCGTCGCCGGCGCAGACGCCTAGTGGCCCGTCACGCCATAAGTTTCGGACAGACGGACTTGAGTCGAACGACGTATTTCTTCTGCATAGGACTCTTTGCGGTTCGAGGTGAATGCCCCGACGATCCTATCTTTAGCGGTGGCGATGCACTAGTTGGCGGCGAAGCAGTAGAAGTAGCCGTTGCCCCCCGTCGCCTGCAGGTTGGCCTGGCTGCAGCCGCGTGAGCCGTGGGCCGAGTTCCACGAGTTGGGGTTGGCGCCGCCGCCGGTGCGGTCGAAGTGGCCGACCATGGCGCTGCCCTCGCCGTCGGCGTTCGACATCCAGTTGCCGCAGGTGGTGTCCCCGTCGCCGTCGACGGCGGTGCCGTCGAGATACGATCCGGTCAGGATGTCGTGCTGGTTCGGGGTGTCGCCCCGCCCGTTGGTCATCCCGCCCTGCTCGTTGAGCACGGTCTCCTTGGTCAGGTTGTTCTCGTAGTGCAGCACGTCGAGGTCGCGCGCGACGACCACGCCGGCGGCGTTCTGCCACGGACCGGCGCCGATGCGGTCGCGCGCATTGACGCCGCCCTCGCCGGTCGTGCTGAGATACGCCCGCCACATCTTGTCCCCGGCTCCCACCGCCGCGGCCAGCGACTGGCAGTGGGCGTCGGCCCCTTCGAGCCCGCCGAGGTTGGCGCCGTCCCCGGGACCGGCGCTGGTCAGGAAAAAGGTCATGTCGGCGGCCTGCGCCTGGGCGGGAGAGGCGGCCGCGAAGCTCACGAGCAGCGCGGCGCCGAAAAGCGGCAACATCTTCTTCATCGGTGGTTTCTCCTTCATCGAGTCCCGTACGCAGGACGATGCCTGTGACGAATGTGACGTGAGGCCGATTATACCGCGGGGCCGGCGGCGCGTTCCCGGTCGGCCCCGCACCTGCGTATACACCGCCGCCGGCCCGGCAGGCGGGGGCACTGGTGCAGCGAGGCGCGTTCCGGCCGGCGCCTCGCGCGGGTCAGCCAGAGCAGCGGGCGCAACGGGAAGGGGCACTGGTCCAGACTGGTGCAGCGAGGCGCGTTCCGCCGGCGCCGCACCTGCGTATACTGTCGGCCAGGAGTCTGCGCCGTGGAACGGCGCCGCCTCCCCCCGGAGGCGCCGAACCCCCCTGGAGAGGGTTGGTTGGGCGGCAATCGGAAGCCGCAGCGCGACCTTGCGGTCGCGTTCGGAGTTTCGCTGGCGCGAAACTCCTACGGCGACGATTTCCGGGCTGGGAGCCTGCGCCGCAGGACCGCGCCGCATCGGGCCGGCGGTGGACGCCGGCCCGGGCGCTGGCTCCGGGCGGCGTCGCCGGCTACGTCGGAGGGGTCGGCCGGGGCGGCGGCGGATCCGCAGGCGGCGATTTCCGGGCCGCGGTCCCTTCGCGGGGCGCGGGAAAAGACGACCGGCGGCGGGACCGCGGCCGGGCGCGGGACGGGCGTCCGACGGCAGGAGTGAGGTGAGATCATGGTGATGAGCGTTCGGTCATCTTTCCGGAGCGCGGCGGTCGTCCTGCTGCTCGCGGCCGGGGGCACCGGCGGCGGGGCCCAGTCGGCGGGGCAGATCATGCGGCAGGCCGAGGCCGATTTTCTCGCCGGGCGCATCGAGGAATCGGTGGCCGGCTTCGACCAGGTGGCGCGCGCGCGCCCCGACGCGGCGCCCCAGTTCTGGCAGCGGGGCATCGCCCTCTACTACGCCGGACGCTACGACGATTGCCGCCGGCAGTTCGAAGAGCACCGCATCGTCAACCCGAACGACGTCGAGAACGCGGCGTGGCACTTCCTGTGCGTCGCGCGCGGCGACTCGCCGGAGGCGGCGCTGGCGGCGCTGCTGCCGGTGGGGCGGGACCCGCGCCGGCCCATGCGCGAGATCTACGAGATGTTCCGCGGGCGGATGTCTCCCCAGGACGTCCTGTCCGCGGCCGGCGCGCAGGCCGGCGCGCGGTTCTACGCGCATCTGTACCGTGGTCTCCACCACGAAGCCTGGGGGCGCACCGAGGCGGCGCGGGAGGAGATCTTCCTGGCCGCCGACGCCCGTTTCGCCCGGTTCGGCGGCTACATGCATGGCGTCGCGGTCGTGCATCGGAACCTGCTGGACCGGTAGCGCGCCCGGCCATGGGTCACGACGACACCCCGGCCGATGCGGGCGCCGCGTCTGCGGGGACGGCGCCGGCCGGGGCGTCGGCGCTGAGCCGGCAGCGGCGGCGCCTGGTCGACTGGATGCGCAGCCAGCTCATCGGTCCGGCCGGTTCGGGGTGCCTGTCCGGTTCGCCCGTCGAACGTTATCCGACCGGCGTGCTGCATCCCGTCGATCCGGGGGGGCGGGGCATGACCGGGCTGGATCCTGCGGAGGAGGACGAAGATGGACCCCGTCCCGGCCCGGCGGGGCAACCCGTCGAGCCGCCGGCCGCCGACGGATCCGAATCCGCTGCGGTCCTGCCGGATGACGAGGAGGACGAGTCGCCGGACGGCGCCGACGGGACGCCGGGCGGCGTCGCGGCGCAGCCGGCAGGCCGGCGCCGCTACGTGCCGCCGTCCTCCGTCGGCGTGTCCTTCTGTGTGCGCGGCGATGCGCGCTTGCGCGTCACGGCTTCTGCGGCAAGCTACCGGCGGGTGCGCGAACGCGACGCGTCGGGCCGGTTCGTGGCCTCCCGGCCGGACACCGAAGATGCCTTCGGCGACGGCGGAGAAACGGACGCCGACGGCCGGGCCCGCGCACGCTACGAGCGCACACCCTTGGCGTTCGGCCTGATCTGGCCGGAGGGCGAAGGCGGGACTCCGCCCGGCGTGAGACGGCAGGTGCGCCGCCGGCCGTCTCGGGATGGCGACCTGCTGACCGCGACGTTCTCCGAGCGGGCCGAGACCTCGGCGTGGGAGACACGGATCGACGTGCGCCGCCGGCCGTACGGGGACGGCCACATCCTGACGGTGGTCTTCGCGAACCGCCGGCGCGAGGCGCCGCGCGGCGTCGACCGCGCGGAACGGCGCCTGTTCGAGGCCCGTCTCGAGTGCGCGGTCGAGGCGGGCGAACTCGTCGAGTACCCGCGCGTGGACCCGGCCCTGCTCACCGACGAGGAACAGGAAATCGAACTCCGATACCGCGGCCGGCGCATCTACGCGATCGGCCACGGCGCGGCGGCCGACTGGGCGGTGGAGCCGGGCCGCCCGCCGCGCATCTGGTCCGAGCACATGCCGGCGGTGGACGTGCCGCTGGTGACGACCCGGGTGGACGGCGTCGACGACGGCGTGCTGGTGATGCGCGACATCGCCGGGCGGGAGACGTTCCCGGAGTGCCTCCACCGGTTCGAGGCGTTCGCAGCCGCCTACGGCGCGTGGGTCGGCCGGCAGCGCGCGGCGGCGAGCCGGTTCACGGCCGGCGAGGGGGCGGCGGCGAAGCGCATCTGCGCGCGGATGGACGCGGCGTGGGAACGGATGCGGGGCGGGGTGGAGCGGCTGCGCCGCGACGACGACGCGGCTCTCGCGTTCCGGCTGGCCAACCAGGCGATGCTGGACCAGATGCGCCAGCACGACAGCGCAGAGGGTCGGGACCGGGACCTGCGGGACTACCGCTGGCGGCCGTTCCAGTTGGCGTTCCTGCTCGCCGTCATCGAGTCGACCCTCGACGAACAGGACATCGGCCGGGACGTGCTGGACCTGATCTGGTTCCCGACCGGCGGCGGCAAGACGGAAGCCTACCTGGGGCTGATCGCTTTTCTCATCGTCTGGCGGCGGCTGCGGCACGGCGAGGCCGGCGGCGGCACCGCGGTGCTGATGCGCTATACGCTGCGGCTGCTGACGCGGCAGCAGTTCGAACGGGCCGCGCGCCTCGTCTGCGCGCTCGAGCGGCTGCGCCGGCAGGGCGCCGCGCCGCTGGGTGAAGAGCCGATCACGGTCGGGTTGTGGGTGGGGGCGGCGGCCAGCCCCAATACCTTCGAGGAGGCCGCGAAGCAGGTCGCGGGCGCGGCGCGGCCCGACGCCGGTCCCGCTGCGGCGCCGGCCGTTGCCGGGCCGGAGTCCGCCGAACCGCCGGCGGAAAACGGCGATCTTCCCGATACCTTCAAGGAGGCCGCGAAGCAGGTCGCGGGCGCGGCGCGGCCCGACGCCGGTCCCGCCGCGGCGCCGGCCGTTGCCGGGCCGGAGCCCGCCGAACCGCCGGCGGAAAACGGCGATCTTCCCGATACCTTCAAGGAGGCCGCGAAGCAGGTCGCGGGCGCGGCGCGGCCCGACGCCGGTCCCGCCGCGGCGCCGGTCGTTGCCGGGCGGGATTCCGCCGAACCGCCGGCGGAAAACGGCGCTCCAACGGCCGCGGCCGGGGCCGGCCCGCTCCTCGGGTTGCAGGCCTGCCCTTGGTGCGGCCGGGGGTTCGCCGCGCCGTACGGCTACCGCGCCGGCCCGCAGGAGTCCGGCTTTCTGTGCGGAAATCCCGCGTGCGCGTTCGGCGACGGGCGTCCGTTGCCCTGCCACGTGGTGGACGAAGCGCTGTACGAGCGACCGCCGGCGCTGCTCATCGGCACCATCGACAAGTTCGCGCGGCTCGTCTGGGATGAGCGCGCGGCGGCGTTCTTCGGCCGCGGCGTCCGCCGGCCGCCGGAACTGGTGATACAGGACGAACTGCATCTGGTTGCGGGGCCCCTCGGGTCGGTGGCCGGCGTCTACGAGGCGGCCCTCGACACGGTGCTCGAACGGCGCGGCGTGCGTCCGAAGTACATCGCCTCGACCGCCACCATTCGCACCGCCCGCGATCAGGTGCGGCGGCTGTACGGCCGCGGCATGGCCGTTTTTCCGCCGCCCGGCCTGTCCGCCGACGACTCGTGGTTCGCCCGCACGGACCGCTCGCGGCCGGGACGGCTGTACGTCGGCTACCTGGCGCCGGGGCTCGACCAGCAGCGCTGCCTGGCGCCTCTCGCCGCCGTCCTGCTGGCGGCGCCGCGGGCGGTGTTCGAGGGCCAGCCGGACGCGGACGACCTGCTCGACGCGTGGTGGACGCAGGTGGTCTATCACGGCAGCCTTCGCGGCGTCGGGGCCAGCCACAACGCCTTCGTCACCGACGTGCGCACGCTCCTGCGGCGTCTCGACGCGGAGCGGGCTCAGGCGGCCCGCGGGGGCGCGGCGCCGGCGTCCGGTTCCTCCGGCTCCGCCGCGGCCGCGGCCGGCGCGCGCCTCCAGCCGGCCGTCGCCCAGCTCACCAGCCGGTCGTCGGCGCAGGAGAACGCCCGCACCTTCGACCGGCTGGCCGCCCCGCGCGGCGCGCCGGACTGCCTGGACGCGGTGCTGGCGACCAACATGCTCTCGGTCGGCGTGGACGTCGACCGGCTGGCCGCGATGGTCATCAACGGCCAGCCGCTCACCACCGCCGAGTACATCCAGGCCAGCAGCCGCATCGGCCGCGGCGGCGTGCCGGGCCTCGTCGTCGCCAACTACTTCCGCCATCAGGCGCGCAGCCTGTCGCACTACGAGAACTTCCGCCCCTACCACGAATCGTTCTACCGCTTCGTCGAGCCGACCAGCGTGACGCCGTTCACCTACCAGGTGCGCAAGCGCGCGCTGCACGCGGCGCTGGTCACCGCCCTGCGCCACGGCTGCGGCGACCTGACCGCCAACGACGCCGCCGGCCGGTTTCGGAGGGACGACGCCCAAGTGCAGGCTGCCGTCGAGGCGTTGAAGCGGCGCTGCCGCCGGGCGGCCGGCGACGCGGCGGACGACACGGCCCGCCACCTCGATCGGCTGGTCGACGAATGGCACGACGAGGCGGCCCGCTGCCGCCGCGAGAATCGCGGGCTGCGCTACGATTGCCGGGATCAGAGCGCCGACCGCCTGCTGGGCACGTTCGACGGCGCGCGGCCGGGCCGCTGGAAGACGCTCAATTCGATGCGCAACGTCGAAGACACCACCCTGCTGTCGGTGAAGCAGCGCGATGCCGGGCGGCGCGCCGGCTCCGCGGGCAAGGTGTGATGGCTGCCGGGGCGTCGGCCAAGTCCGGATCCGGCGGCGGGCCGCCGCGCGGGCGGGACGCGATGGCTGACGAACCGATTCCGGTACGTGCCGACCGCGGCGGCACTCACCTTGCCCAGGTAGGGCGGAACGCGACGGCTGACGAACCGATTCCGGTACGGCTGTCGCACCTGCTGCGGTACTGCGGCGTCGGGGCGGTGGTGCGCGGTCCGGACTACCTGGTGACGGTGAAGGATACGCGCACCTGGACATGCGGGGTCGAGCACCAGATTCAGCATGTCGAGCAGGTGCGCGCGGTTCTCGGGATCGACAGGACGCTGCGTTCACCGCCGGTGGCGCGGATCGAGGACGGCAGGCCGACGGGGCGCCCGATTCCCGCCATGCGGTTCCCCGGCTGGATGCGTTGCGCGCGGTGCGGACTGCTGCGCTACCGGCCGTGGCGGCGGGCCTCCGGGGCGGCTCCGGACCCGCCGCGCCGGCCGCCCGGCCAGTCCTCGGTCTGCGCGGACGGGGACCGCCCGGCGTGTCCGGGCCGGCTGGAGCAGGCGCCGTGGGTCCTCGCCCACGCCTGCGGCTATCTCGCGGACGTGCCCTGGCACCGGCTGGCGCACGCCGGAAGCAGGCATCCGGACCAGCGCGGATGCCGCGCCGACTGGGAAGACCCGTACCTGCGCGTGGTGGCGGCCGATCGCGGCTACACGGTTCGATGCAGGCGGTGCGGCGCATTCGGGCCGCTGCCGCAACGTTTCCCGTTCGGGGAGGGGGCGTGGCGGCAACCGTGGTTCCCCGAGCCGGCGGGACCGCTGGACGAACCGGCCTGGGTGCTCGAAATCAACGACGTGCGCGTCCACGCGCCGGATACGGTCACCGCGCTGGTGATACCGCCGGAGTCGCGCATCCGCCGGGGCACGGTGGTCGATCGTCTGTTCGGCAGCGCCGACCAGCAGGCGGCTCTGCGCGGCGCCCGCGCCGGCCTGCAACGGAAGACCGTGTTGCGGCGCATCGCGAGGGACCTGCGCTGCGCGCCGGATGACGTCGAGGAGGCGCTGGCCGGAATCGACCGGGGGTATCCGCTCTACGGGCAGTCCATCGCCGGCGGTGACCTGCTGCGGAGCGAGTACCGGGCCCTGGTCGCGGCGATCCCGAACCTGCGCGAAGACGAGGACTTCGTGACTGCGCACCACACCGAGGCGTGGTCGGCGCTGGTCGGCGCCCGGGACGGCGCGGCCGGGCGCATCGCCGGCGCCGTCGACCGGCTGATCGCCGTCGAGCGTCTCAAGGAGATCCTGGTGTTCAAGGGGTTCCGGCGGCTGGGCGGAGAGACCGTGACGCCGCCGGACCTGACCCGCGGCAGCGGCTGGCTGCCGGCGTTGGAGCTGTACGGCGAGGGGATCTTCTGCACCCTGCGCGAAGACCGGCTGCGGCGCTGGGAGGCCGACGACGCCGTGCGCAGCCGGGCGCAGGCGTTCGGCGACCGGCTCGCCGGCGGCCCCGTGCGCCTGCCGGCGCCGCCGCAGGTCTCGCCGCGTTTTCTGCTGCTGCACACGCTGGCCCACCTGCTGATCCGCGCGCTGGAGAGCGATGCCGGCTATCCCGCGGCGTCGTTGAAGGAGCGCATCTACAGCCGTACCGGCGGCGAACCGGACCAGCCCCCGCTGGCCGGCATCCTCATCCACGTCGCGGTGGCCGACACCGAAGGCTCGCTCGGAGGCTTGGCGCAACAGGCGCAGCCGCGCCGGTTCCTCCGCCTGCTCACGGCCGCGGTGGAGGCGGCGGGCTGGTGTTCGATGGACCCGGTCTGCGGCGAGCGGGAGGGCCACGGCCCCGGGCTGCTGAACGGGGCCGCCTGCCACGCCTGCGCCCTCGTGCCGGAGCCGAGCTGCGCTTACGGCAACGTGCTGCTCGATCGGGCCTTCGTGGCGGGCGGGGCGGACGGGTCGGTCCCGGCGTTTTTCGGCGGCGGCGCGTGAGTGCGGGGGACGAATGGCGGGGCGGCCGGGTTCGGCGCGGCGTTTTCGGCGGCGGCGCGTGAGCGCGGAGGACGACGGGCGGGGTGGACGGGTCGGTCCCGGCGTTTTCGGCGGCGGTGCCTGAGCGCGGGGGACGATGGGCGGGGTGGACGGGTCGGTCCCGGCGTTTTCGGCGGCGGTGCCTGAGCGCGGGGGACGACGGGCGGGGTGGACGGGTCGGTCCCGGCGTTTTTCGGCGGCGGTGCCTGAGCGCGGGGGACGACGGGCGGGGTGGACGGGTCGGTCCCGGCGTTTTCGGCGGCGGTACCTGAGCGCGGGGGACGGAAGGGTGGGGCGGCCGGGTTCGGCCCGGCGTTTTTCGGCGGCGGGGCGTGAGCGCGGGGGACGGGTCGGGCCCGGCGGCCGGCGGCGGTGCCTGATTCCTCGAAGGCCGGCGGCCGGCGGAGATTCGGACGCGGCGGGACGTTCAGGGTGGATCGGAACCGGGAGGGGGGGATCGGTCGCGCCCCGGCGGCGAGACGCCGGCGGTTCGCGTTGCCGGGTGTCCAGGACCTGAGCAAGGAGCAGGAGGCGGTGCGCGCCCTGCCGACGGAGGGCCAGCACCTGATCGTCGGCGGCCCCGGCACCGGCAAGACGGTCGTGGCGCTGCTCCGCGCCCGTCGACACCAACGAGAGCGGAATCCCTACGTCTTCCTGGTCTTCAACCATCTGCTGAAGCGCGCCAGCGACCAATTGTTCCGCGACGAACTGTTCCCCGGCGAACTGTCGGGCGCCACGTGGTGGGGGTGGTTCCGCGACCGATTCGAGGCGATCACCGGCGAGGCCCTGCCGCGGAAGCCGCCCGGGCCCGACGGGTTTCGACCGATCGACTGGGATGCGGTGGGGGAGATCGTTTCCGGCCGACCCGCGTCCGGCGGACCCCGGAGCGCCGCCGCCCCGCTGGTCGTCATCGACGAAGGCCAGGACATGCCGCCGCAGTTCTACCGGACGCTGGTCGAGTTCGGCTTCGAGCGGTTCTTCGTGGCCGCCGATCAGAACCAGCAGATTCTCGACGACCACAGCAGCCGCCAGTCCATCGAAGACGAGTTGAACATCAACCCCGGGAACGTCTTCAAGTTGAGGCACAACTATCGCAACTGCGGCCCGGTCGCGAAGCTGGCGCGCGCCTTCTGGACCGGCGACCCGGCCAGCCCCCCGGTCGACCTGCCGTCGAGACCTGGTCCCGCCGCGTGGCTGTGCGAATATGCCGAAAGGCGGTTCGCGGACATCTGCCGGAGCATCGTGAAGATCGTCGACCGGGATCCGGCGAAGCTCATCGGCGTGATCGCCCCGAACAACGAAGTCAGGCGACGCTACGTCGACGGACTGCGCGCCGCGGCCTGCCTGGACAACGGCGCGCCCCGCATCGAGACGTTCTTCGGCCGGCGCCGGCCGGACGTGCGGTTCGACGAGGGCGGTATCCTGGTCATCAACGCCCAGGCCTGCAAGGGCTTGGAGTTCGACGTCGCGGTGCTCGCCGACATCGACGGGCACCGCGTCCCGCCGACCGATCCGGACGCGGTGAGGAAGCGGTTCTACGTGATGGTGGCGCGGGCCCGCGAGCAGGTGATTCTGCTCAGGCGGCGCGGCGTGACGAGTCGAATCGACGAGATCCTGCCGGACGATCCCGCCGTGCTGCGGCGGAAGGACGTCGTGTAGAGGAGCAGGATGACCACTCCGGAGCTCCCCGGCCTGTTGGGCGGCCTCCATCCCCAACCCGGCTCGGGTGACCAAGACGCCCGCGAACGCGCCGTTCAACGACCTGACCGCCGGGGCGGCGCGCAGCCGCCGTCGGCCGCGGCCCGAGCGGTCCCCGAACGCGGCTGCCTGGTCACCAATCACCTCAACCTGATGTACATGCTCGCAGCCGGCCTGGTGCTGCCCAGCAGCGGTTTCGGCGGGAAGTACTATCGCGACACCCTTGAGGCTTGTCCGGGCTGGATACCGTTGTTCACCGGCCATGCGGGCCGCGCCGCCGTCGACCATTCCATCGCCGAGGCCGCGCACCTCAGGCCGTGCCTGGTGGTCATCTCGTTGCGGGAGTGCGCCGGTCCGGTCCTGGTTCCCACCCCGGACGGTGTCGAGAAGCGCCGCTGGCCGCACGAGGCGGCCCGCGCACCGCTGATCTTCGTCCCCGCCCCGCTGCCGGTGTCGGCCATCGAGGAGATCGTGTTCCGCTCAGCCGGCGACTCGACGACCTGCCAGGCCGACGCGCTGGATTTCGGCAACGTGCCGCTGGCCGACTTCGAGACCGCCGCAGACCGCAGATGCCTGGGCCGCGCCTCGGGACCGGCGTGGCCCCCGCCGCACCGGCCGCCCGAACGCCTGGCGCCGCTCGAAGCGGCCCAGGCCGCTGGCGGCATGTTGGCCATGCTGCGGCTGCTGGCGCAACGGGATGGAGGCGCAGTCCTGGAGGGCGGCGAGCCTCTGGGCCTGGCCGCCTGCCGGGCCGCGTTCGACCCCGAGGCGGATCCGCCGTCCGGCCTGTCCGCGACCTGGGCGGCGGGGCTGGCGGCCTGGATGCGGACCGGGCCGTCGCCGTCGCCGGCCGCCCTGCCCGGTATCGACCGCGGCGATGCCCGGCATCTGTTCTGGGGCGCGGTCGACACGCTCGCGGCGCAGGCCGGCGCGGCCGGGGTGGACGAAGCCAACGCCCGGCTGCTCGATTACCTCGACCGCGCGTCGACGGACGTCGACGAGCCGATGCGGAAGCACGTCGTCGAGCTTCGCGAGACGCTCGATTCCCTGACCGGGTTGGCGGATCTGACGGTGTCCGACCTCTTCGATCGGTTCAGGACGCCGTTTCCGCGGGCGATGGCGCTGTTGTTCCTGCGGTCGACCTGCGCCGATCTGCTGGCGTTCGAGCACGAAGCGCTGACCGCCGACGACCGGCTGGCGGCGGCGCTGCTGTTCGGCGCCCGTGCCGGCTGGCTCGGGTTGCCGCTGTCGCTGCGCGGGGGGGCGGCGGCTTCCGCCGCCGTGTCGCACCGCATGGCGGCGCTGAGCCACCGGCTGGCCGACACCGGCTTCGAGCTGGGTCCGGCTCCGGCGCGTCCCAAGCCGCTGGCCGAGCTGTTCGCGGGGGACTGGAACGCCCGCCGGCGGAGCGCCGCGGTCGATCTCGCGCGGGCGCAGAAGTGGGACTGCCTGCGGACGCGGGTCAAGCTGAGTGTGGGCGACTACGTCGTGAAGGTCGGACGCGGCGGGACCGAGATCGTCTTTCCGGGCGAGGCGCGCGCCGTCGAGACCGAGGTCGACCGTCCGCGTTTCAGGGCGCTGCTGGCTGCGGCCTCCATCGATCCGGAACACGAAGCGGCGGTCGTCGAGATGCTGGCGGACGGCGGCGCAGCGACACCGCGCGGGCGCCGCCGCAAGGATCGCCGCCGCGGCGGAGACCGGCGGGTCGGAGGATAGCAGGCGGAGCGGCGCGGGGATGCCCCGCGGCGGGACCGAGGCCACGGATGCGGGACACGATGAATCCCGCTTTGAAACGTCGGTCATCAGTTACCCGACCGCCAGATCGTCGCGGGATTCACCCTCCCGTTCTGGGCATCGTCATGCCGCACCTCCTCTACTGAGGAGTGCGCAAACGCCGACGGGGGCGGGCTCACAGGTGGTCGACGACGTCGCGTCAGAGGAACACCCGGCCGAAGAGCAGCATCAGGCCGTAGGTCACGACGAAGAGGGTGATGACGACGGCGGCCACGCAGACGAGCACGACCAACACGGTGGCGGCGTCCTTGGCGAGGGTCTTCAGCATGGCGATTTCCTCCCAACCCGCCTTGGTTAAGGGTCCGCGCAAAAACAACTTCCTTCCGAGGCCGCAATCACGCCGTAATGGGAGCGCCGCCGAATGCGACAGATGCGCGGCATGGATGCGGCTGAAGTGAAACTGCGCCCGAAACCGATGCAGCGAAACCGGGAGTTGCCGGGAGTTTATTCTTGCGCCGAGCCTTAGTATCCTGACCGATCCCTACAGCCCAGGGGGAGTGTCAATGATGCGGTGACGAGCCGGTAGGCTCCCGCGCTGAAGAGCATCTGAAGCTTCTCGCGGATTACCTCAACGAAATCCCACGGGTGCTCCAGGACGTCGGCGTCCCGGCACCATGCGTCCTCCACCACGAACGACTGACGCCCAAGGTCCCGGTGGACGAGGTGACAGGCGGATGATATCGTCCCCGGCGCGCCCGCGTCGCTCGTCTGTGCCGGCGTCGATCGCGGCCCGGTGCGCACGGTGGAGATGGGCGCCGTGATGGACCCCGCCGGCCCGCGAAGGCGGTGACAGCGTCGATGCCTGCCGATTCCCCACCCGAGGTCACCGCCCGCGAGGCCCGGCGGCGCATCGCCGACCTGCGCCGCGACCTCGTGCGCCACGAGCACCGTTACTACGTCCTCGACGACCCGGACGTCAGCGACGCCGAGTTCGACGTCCTGATGCGGGAGCTGCAGCAGTGGGAGGCGCGGTTCCCCGATCTGGTTACCGCCGACTCGCCGACCCGGCGCGTCGGGGGGGCGCCGCGCGAGGGGGTGGAGAAGGCGGCCCACTCGTCGGTGATGCTGAGCCTGGAGAACGCCTTCGACGACGCCGAGCTCCGCGACTTCGACCGGCGGGCGCGCGAGCTGGCCGGGGCCGAGACCCTCGACTACGTCGGCGAGCTGAAGCTCGACGGCGCGTCGATGGCGGTCCGCTTCGTGTCGGGACGACTGGATCTGGCGCTGACGCGCGGGGACGGCGTCGAGGGCGAGGTGATCACGCCCAACGCGCGGACCCTGCGTTCGCTGCCGCTGTCGGTTGATCCGGACGCCCTCCACGCGGCGCGCGTGCCGCCCGACTTCGAGGTGCGCGGCGAGGTGGTGATGCCCCGGGAGGCGTTCGCCCGGCTCAACCGCCGGCAGATCGAGGAAGGAAAGCCGGCCTTCGCCAATCCCCGCAACGTCGCCGCCGGCTCGCTGCGCATGCTCGACGCCGCCGTCACCGCCGCCCGCCGTCTCGACTTCCACGCCTACGCCCTGCTCGCCGCCGGCGAGCCGGTGCTCGATTCGCACTGGGCGTCGCTGCAGGCCCTGAAACGGCTCGGCTTCAAGGTGGCGGCCGAGCACGCGAGGCTCTCGGGCGTCGACGCCCTGCCGCCGTTCCGCGACCGGTGCATGCGGCGGCGCGACGGCCTGCCGTACGACATCGACGGCGTGGTCTTCAAGCTGGACAAAACCGCCCTCTGGCGCGGGCTCGGGGCGACGTCGAAGTCGCCGCGGTGGGCGATAGCCTGCAAGCCGGCCGCGCAGCAGGCGGAGACGGTGGTCGAGGACATCGACGTTCAGGTGGGGCGGACCGGCGCGGTGACTCCGCGCGCGCGGCTCCGGCCGGTCAAGGTCGGGGGGGTGACGGTGTCGCGCGCGACCCTCCACAACGAGGACGAGATTGCCCGGCTCGGCCTGCAGATCGGCGACCGGGTGGTGGTCGAGCGGAGCGGGGACGTGATTCCCAAGGTGGTGCGGGTGGCGGCCGTGGCGGCTGAGCGCCGCCCGTTCCGCATGCCCGCGGATTGTCCGGCCTGCGGCTCCCCGGTGGTGCGCGAGGCCGGCGAGGTGGTGGCGCGGTGCATCGACGCGAGCTGCCCGGCCCGGCTGAAGGAGTCGATTCTCCACTTCGCCCATCGCACGGCGATGAACATCGACGGCCTCGGCGACTGGCTGGTCGAGAAGCTGGTGGACCGCGATCGGCCCGATCGGGTGAAGGGGTTCGCCGACCTGTACGCGCTGAAGGCCGAGAAGCTTGCGGGTCTCGAGAAGGCGTCCACCATCGGTCACGATCGCGCGGCGAAGTTGATCGACGGCCTCGCCCGCGCGAGAGCCGGGAACACCCCGGCCGGCGTGCTGCATGCGCTGGGCATTCCCGGTCTCGGCAGGGACAAGGCCGGCAGGTTGGCGGGCGCGATGCCGGACCTCACGCGCATCGCCGCCGCCACCGAGACCGAGTTGGAGCGGGTCCCGGGCATCAGTCGCCGGACCGCGGAGTCGATACGGGCGTTCTTCGCGGACCCGGTTCACCGGCGCTTGGCCGTTCTGGCCGCCGGGGCGCTGCCGGGCGGGGAACCGGTGCCGGCGGCGGACGCGCTCCGGCGTTTCGTCCAGCGGACCGCGGCTGACGTCCGGGGCCTCGGCCCCGGATTGGCCGGCCGGCTGATCGACCTTGGTCTGGTTCGGAGCCCCGGCGATCTGTACGCCCTGACCGTGGCGCAACTGGCCGGCGTTCCCATCCGGATCAAGCTCGGGAAGAAGTCGGCGGACAAGGTGATTGGCGCGCTCGATCGATCGAAGAACGCGGCCCTGGGCCGGCTGGTGTACGGGCTCGGCATCCGGCACGTCGGCGCCCGGACGGCCGACCTGCTCGCCGCGCGCTTCGGCAGCCTGGGCGCGCTGGCGGAGGCCTCGGCGGAGGAGCTGGAAGCGGTCGAAGAGGTCGGCCCGATCATCGCCGAGTCGGTCCGGGCGTTCTTCGCCGCGAGCGGGAACCGGGCGCTGATCGAGCGGCTGCGGGAGGCCGGGGTCGACCCCGTCGGGCCGGCGCCGGCGGGCCCGGCCGCGGTACCGGCCGCGGCGCCGCCCGCCCTCGCCGGCAAGACGTTCGTTCTCACCGGCACGCTCTCGACGATGACCCGGGACGAGGCGGGGGCCGGGATTCGGGCGTTGGGGGGCAGGGTCGTCGGGTCTGTCAGCGGCAAGACGGACTACGTGGTGGTCGGCGACAGCCCCGGTTCGAAGTTGGCGAAGGCGCGGCGGCTTGAGATCGAAATCCTCGAAGAAGGGGACTTCAAGCGTCTTCTGGCCGGCGGCGGCGCGTCCGACGGTTCCTCGATGGCGGCCGGAAAGGGGCCGGAGGCGCCCCCGGCAACCCGCCGGGAACCGGCGGCGGGCGGTGAGAGGCGGGCCGCCCCGGACGCGGAGGGGCCCGCGGCTCCGGCCCCCTTGGCCGGCACGACGTTTGTCCTGGCCGGCAGACTGCGGGTGAAACAAGCCGACGTCAGGGCCCGCATCGAGGCTCTGGGGGGCGAAGTCGCCGGGTCGGTCGATGCGGCGACGGACTACCTCGTGGCCGGTGCGCGCCCGGGCGCAAAGCGGGACGAGGCCGCGCGGCGGGGCGTACGCGTCCTCGACGAAACCGACCTCCAGGAGATGCTGGCCCCGGTGGGCGGAGCGAACGCCGATCGGTGATGCCCGGCCGCGTGCTTGACCCCGGGACCACGGATTTCAGGAAGCCCCTGCGGTCCTTGAGCGGCGGGCCGGTCACCGCGGCGGCCGGGCGCCGGCGGCGAATCCGGATCTACGCGCCCCTGCGGTCCTTGATCATCCGGTCGATGCTCCAGTCGCCGGAATCGCGGCTGGCGAGGTACAGGAACAGGAAGCAGAAGAGGACGGCCGGCTCGCCCTGGTTCACGATCGGCCAGATGCTGCCGCGCGGCACGTGCGCAATGAAGAACGCCACCGCCATCTGGCCGCTGGCGATGAACGCGGCCACCGGGGTGAACAGGCCGAGGGCGATCAGGGCGCCGGTGGCCATCTCGATGACCCCGGCGAGCCCGAGGCGGGAGGTCAGCTCGACGCTCTCCTCCATGCCGAGGATGCCGAAGATCTTCTGGGCGCCATGCTGGAAGAACAGCACCCCGGCGACGATGCGGACGGTATCGTGGATGCACTCGGTGTAGGGCTTGAGGAACTGCATGAGTCACCTCCCGGTGGACGGCGGTTGACGGATACGAGAGCCCGTGGTGCGAACCCGCGTCGCACCGGTCGAATGGAGCGGCACCCATGCCGCGGGCTCCGTGGTGCTACGATGGTCGGCGGTAACGGCGTTCACGCCGGATGAAGGCCCGTGGCCGGGCGCGGTTTCGGCCGGGGCTCCCGACGGAAGCGCTCCCTTGAAGGTCGTGGCCGGGACGGAGAGAACGATGCGGACAGCGTTGCGCTTGCTGATTGGCGGGGTTGCCGTGCTGGGCGCGGTCGCCGCGTCGGCGCAGTACGGACATCCCCTGAAGGGCTCGTGGAGCGGCGACTGGGGCCCCGACGAGGACAACCGCACCCGCCTGCTGCTCGTGTTCGACTGGGACGGCGAGGCGATCACCGGTACGATCAGCCCGGGGCCGAATGCGGTGCCGATTGCGGCCGCGTCGCTCGATCCGTCCACGTGGACCCTCCACTTCGAGGCGGTGGGAGAGGACGCCGGCGGGAACCCGGTGCGGTACGTCGTCGACGGCGAACTGCAGAACATCGGTTCCTACAACCGGGTGGTCACCGGCTCGTGGACGCAAGGTGCGGTGACCGGCGACTTCACCATCATGCGGAATTGAATCCGGCGTCCGACGATTGCGGCCTGCCAGCCCCGGAAATCGCCGCTTGCGGCTCCGATGGCCGCCCAACCCACCCTCCAGGCATCCGCGCCGTTCTACGGCGCAGACTCCTGAGGCCGCCGTTGGCGTTTCGACCCGGCCGCCGCCGGACGGTCGCCGCCGCCGGTCTTCCAGCCCGAATCTCCGCCGGGCTCCGCTTGCCGTCCTGCCGGTCTTGGCCGCCCGGTGGCCAAGGGTCCCGTGGCCTTCGACCGGCGGCGCATCCTGTCGCCGGTTAGGCCGCCGTCGGCGTTTCGACCCGGCCGCCGCCGCCGGGCTTCCAGCCCCCAATCTCCGCCTGCGGCTCCGTTTGCCGTCCTGCCGGTCCCGGCCGCCCGTGGCCGGGGTTTCGCGGCCTTCGACCGGCCGCGCATTCTGCGCCGCGCCGGTCTCGGTGCGACGCGGGGTTCCGGCACAGGCACACTACGGCACACTACCGGTTGCCGAAAATCGGTTGCCCGAAGTCGTCGGTCAGGTGATAGAGATAGAGGTTGTTGTCCTGACAGATGTACTCCATCAGCTCGCCGTCCGCGCGCCACGGGATGTCCCACGCGACCGTCCACGGTGCCGTGTACGCCCCCGGGTCGTCTATCGTCGCCTCGTAGCGCAACGTGTTCTTGTCCGGACGCGAGAACCGCTCGACGATGTGGAGCGCGTCGGTGTGGGGGTGGCCGAAGAAGTCGATCCAGGTCGTCTCGTTGAAGCCGACGACGTCGACGACGAGGGTATCCCCGTCCCAGTGGCCGACGGAGTGCCCGAGGAACGTGGGGTTCAGGGCGTCGCCTTCCGGGTGGGGGCGGCCGTCCATGTGGATCTCGCGCCAGACGTGGGTGGCGCCCTCGAAGATCATGATGATGCGCTCCTGCTCGGGAAGCTGAATGATCTCCATCGGGTACGGCGTCGCCATCATCCGGGGGCCGCCCGGCGGCAGGCAGTAGCCCTCGGGGTCGTACTTCGACTCGTTCTCCGAGTTGTAGTCGTAGAGCGCCGCCGTCCACGGCATGAACGGAATGTGGGGCTCCGAGGCGGCCCCGCCGCGGGCCCCCCGCGAGCTGGCGGGCGTGTTCGGGGCGGCCGCCGGCTCGCCGTCCGGTCCGATGGCGCGGGCGGCCATGTTGGTGATGTAGGGCACCGCCCAGACGCCCTTCTCGCCCGCGACCCGCCCGAGATTGGGGGTGCCGTCGGGCAGGCGCGGCGTCGGCTCGGCCGCCGGCGCGGTCTCGGGCGGTCCGCCCTGCGCGACCGCCGCGCCCGCGGCGCCGAGGCTGGGCGTTCCGCGGGACAGGCTCGGCTTCGGCTCGACGGCGGGCGCGGTCCCGGGCGGTCCTCCCTGCGCGACCGCCGCGCCCGCGGCGCCAAGGTTGGGGGTTCGGCGGGACAGGTTCGGCTGCGGCCCGGCCGCCGGCGCGGTCTCGGGCGGTCCTCCCTGCGCGGCCGCCGCGCCCACCGACAGGCTGGCGGCGAGGCCGCCCGCGGCCAGCGCCGCCGCGCCCCGCCGCCACGCGCTTTGCGTCCGCCGGCGCGCGGTCATGGCGTCTGCCCCTGGCTCGAGGCCGCGAACAGGCGCGCCCCGCTCGCGGCGAGAAGCACCACGCGGGCATTGGCGCGGCTCGCCCCGTCCTTGGCGCGGCTGCCCTCGACGCTGACGACGTCGCCGATCTTCATCGAGTTCCGGGTCCAGCCCCGCCGCATGAGGCCGTTCGGGCTGCCCATCTCCCAGCCCCAGTTCGTCACCGCGCCGTCGTCGCCGGTGACGTCGATGAAGAACCACACGTGCGGATTCTTCCACTCGATGGTGGTGACCACCCCGGTGAGGGCGATCGGTTGATTGGCGTCGAACTCGGCCGAGAAGGAGTGGTGCGCAGACACCGTCCCCGCCAGGAGCAACGCCGATCCGGCCAACGCCGCCGGTAATCTCGCGCCCATCAGAGCCTCCCGTTTCCTGTCTCCCGCGCCGCGCGGTACGTCCTCCGGCTATCTTCCCGGAACCTCGGCGCCGGCGGCGGGGTCGTCCTCGACGGCCAGCCCCCCCACGATACCCTCGACCCGGTGACCGATCTGGATCGCCCGCAGCCGCTCGATCTCGGACGGCGTGGCCGCCATCGGGTCGACGTCGCCGCACGTGAAGGCGCGGAGGGTGCATTCCGAGGTGGTGTGCGCGATCCCCCGTTCGTCCATCATGCGGGTCATCAGCGCGACCGCCTCCTCCATCATCACGATCGCGTTGTTCGGGCGGAACGTGCCGACGCCGATGGCGTAGTCGATGGGCATCAACGGCTCGATGCTGCCCCCGAAGGCGCCGTCGTTCTTCTTGCCCAGGTCGTGCGCCCCGAGGTCGGCGCCCCGGTCGACGAGATACTGGATGATCGCGACGTCGCCCATGTTGGCGGCGACCATCAGCGGGGTGATGCCGGCGTCGTCGGCCCAGTTGACGTCGGCCCCCAAGTCCACGAGCAACCGGATGACGTCCAGCCGCTCCGCGAACGACTTGCCCTGGCTGTAGCCGTCGATCCAGCCGTGACCCGCCGCGGCCAGCAGCGGCGTCTCGTTGGCGCTCGACCGGATGCCGGGATCGGCGCCGTAGTCGAGCAGGAGCTGGACGAGTTCGAGGTCGGCCGAGTACGCGGCGCGCATGAGCGTGGTGGCGAACTGGATGCGCGGCGAGCCCCCGAAGTTGCGCCGCGAGCGCGGGGTCTTGTCGACGAACCGGTTCGGGTCCGCCCCCGCGTCCAGCAGCTGGCGTATCAGCGGCAGCGGATCGGCGGTCACCGTCCACGGGAAGCCGGGGTTCCACTCCATGTTGCGCCGGTCGACGGCCCAGAACAGCGGGGTGAACCCCTCCGCATCGGGGTGGTCCACCCGCGACCCGCTGTCGAGCAGGAACGACGCCAGCTCGTAGTTGCCGTTGTAGACGGCGAGGCCCAACGGATCCTTCCCGTCCGCGGCCACCGCATCGACGTCGGCCCCGCCCGCGACGAGCACGCGCGCCGAGGCCAGATCCCCTTCCCGAGCCGCGAACAGCAGCGGCGTGAACCCGCCGTTCGAGTACCCGACGGGCGCCGCGCCGGGGTCCGCGTCCTCGGGCTCGGGACCCTCGCTGCCGGCCGCGTCGGCCACCGGGTAGATTCTCGACCGCGCGTCGACGTCGGCGCCGTGGGCCACGAGCAGCTCGACCGCTTCGGCGTGGCGCTCGGCCACCGCCCACATCAGGGCGGTGGTGCCGCCCCACGTCTCGGCCCGGTTGACGTCGGCCCCGCGCTCGAGCAGCACCCGGACGGCGTCGGGCCGGCCGGTGCGGGCGGCCATCATGAGGGCGGTGTCGCCGTGCGGGCCGAGCGCCGCGTCGGGGTCGACGCCCGCGTCGAGAAGACGCTCGATCATCGCGGTGCCGCCGTTGAGGGTGGCGAGCCGCATCGGGGTGGCCCCGGCGTGGTTCCCGGCCGCGGGCGACGCGCCCGCCCGGATCAGCAGCTCGGCCGTCTCGTGATCGTTCCAGCGGACCGCCCAGTGCAGGGCGGTGGTGCCGTCGGCCTGGGGCGCGTCGACATCCGCGCCCTGCTCCACCAGTCGGCGCACCGCGGCCGGGTCCCCCGCCATGGCCGCATCGGCCACCTCGCTGGTCGCGGCGCCCGCGGACGCGCACAGCCAGAGAAGGCCGGCCATGACCGATCCGCATGTCGTCGGGCGCGTCCAAGGCATCAGCGGTCTCCCGGCCGGTCGTCCGGCCCGCATCGTCGGTTGCGTTGTCCAGTCTTCTACCACTTTGGCTCTCGATGCACAAACCCGCCGGCTGGGACGGGTGCACGTCAGATTTGTGAGATGCCCCTCAAGCGGCCTTTGCGGCTCGTCGTTCCCAGAAATCCTCGAAGCGGCCGCTGAGCTTGCAGCACCGCAGGGCGATGATGGCGTTGGCGCCGGCCACCGTCCAGTGCATGCCGGCCCGCTTGAGCCGGGCGCCGATGGCGTGTTTGCATCCCGCCTCGACGACGCCCGATGACACGCAAAGACCCCACGCGCGGAACTCCGCATAGCGCATCCGGTGGCGGTTGCGGGTCAGGTAGTCGATACACTTGCGGGCTTCATCGCAGGTCTGGCGGTGGGGGCGCAGGGCGGTCAGGACCGCCCCGATCCGCCCCGCGTCCAACTCGTCCCGCCGGTCCTTGCCCCACCGGGCGGCGAGGTCCGTGCCGGCGCCGTAGACGGCCTTGGCCACATCGCACAGATGCCCCTTGGCGTGGTAGAGGTCGACGATTTCGATGGCGCCGGGGAACTGTTCGGCGGACAGATTCCAGATCCACTCGGCCCCGTCGCCGATGACGACGCGACGCGACGCGGTGTCGAAGCCGCGCCGCCGCGCTTCGCGGTACGCCCGTTGCGCGAACGGGGACGGCTGCGGGTCGGCGTCGCGGCCGGCCGCGCTCTCGACCGCAGCGCTGTAGCTGACCGAACCGCGGTCCCGGACGGGCAGGCCGTCCCCGTCGCGCGTTTCCGCCGTCCACACCGTGACCAGCTTGACCTCGCGGGTCTTGGCCGAACCGTCGGGCTGCTTGCCGCGCCGCCCGGCCGTCTCGGACTTGCGCACCGGCACCCCGGTGCCGTCCAACCCGAGGTACATCGTCGGCGCCGCGGCGGGGGCGGGTTCGACCACCCCGCGTTCGTCGGCCGCGACCGCGCATCCCAGCGCTTCGGCGGTACGCTCGACCTGCTTGGCCCCGATGCGCATCCCGGTCAAATCGCTCAACAACCCGCTCGCGTCGGCGAAGCTCCCATCCGCCGCCACCAGTCCCACCATCCGCGTGAGGGCGGGGGACAGCGCGGTGCCGTGCAGGCCCAACGCTTGGTCCCGCGGGCACACGCCCGCGCGGCAGGCGGCGCAGTAGTAGTAGGCGCGTTCCAGCGTCACCGGCCCCAGTACGGTGCCGAACGTCTTCGGGCGGCGGCCGGCGTAGCGCGCCGTCTGTCCGCAGGCGCACACCACCGTCGGGCCGCAGGAGTCGGTGCGGTCCGCGTTCAGTTGGTGCTCTACCTCCCCCGCGGCGGCGTCGAGCACCCCGCGGCGGACGGCTTGTTCGAAGGCCTCGAAGTCCTGCCCGGACGCCCCCGGTCCGACGAGTTCGGCGATCCCGGTGGCAATCTTGAGGTTGATCCCGGCCGCGAACGCTTCCGCCGGGCCCCCTTTTTTTCCGCCGCGGCGGGGGGCGGCGGCGGAGCGGCGGGGCGCGGGCGCCCGGCCGCCAGCCGGGCTTCACTCAGCGCATCGCTGACCTCGATCAACGCTTTCGACAACTCCCGGAAGCGCCGGTACTCCGCGTTCTGCGCCTGGACTTCCGCACCCGCGTCCGCCGGAATCAGCCGCGTCACCGTCTTGCCGTCCTGCTTGCGCGTCAGCGACAGGACCGGGCCGCGTCCCGAGGCCCCCCGGTCGGCGCAACCACAGGATGCCTTGCCGCAGCGGCGGCACCGCTCCGTCAGCGTCCCTGAACGCATCTCGCCGACCGCGGCCAACTGACTCCGAAGGTGGGCGTGGCGCCGCTCCAGGGCGGCAATCTGCGCATCGGACATGATCGGGCTCCTCCAGGCTCAAAACAGCCTCCATACTGATAGCATCGGTCGATCACGCCTTGCTCTACATCCCCAACGACATTCCCTAACCAACAAATCTGACGTGCACCCGGCTGGGAGCTGGGACGTCTTGTACCTGGCGACCGTCAAGGCGAGATCGCTCGTCCAAGCCGGCAGGCGACAGAACCAAGTCCTCTACCAGTTCTACGTGGTTCCCCGGCCGGGCCGGAACCACCCCCGCCTGCGGACGCTGAAGCTGGTCATCCACGGCGGAGACAACGCAGAGCCGGTCGCGACGATTATGCTGCCGCACGAGGACTGACGGGCACCACACCCTCCAGAACCTCCTCAACCTCTACGCCCTCCCCGACCCCCGGAACGACCTCGGCATTTCTGAACCGCCGCGGCCGCCGCACTGCACACCACTGGGCGCGCAACCGCTGCAAGATGAGAGCATCACCGGACCGGAGACTGCCGCCCGGCTCACCCCTTCCAAATCGTCCACCGATCCTGCCGGAACGCCAGTTGACCTGCCGTGCACCGGCTTACACCGAGGTGCTGATCGAGCCGCACCCGAGGATGACTTCCCACGATGGACGCCCGGGTACGAGTGAAGCGATGCGAGGGATATTGATGGACGAAACGGTCGCGAGCCTTGGAACCCACATGGAGCTGGACGACGCGCTGATGGAGATCCTGGGCGGCCAAGTGACCGTCCGGGGGCTGAACATCCGGGGAACGCCCGGCGAGTTGCGCAACGCGCTGTCTGCTGTCGCAGCAGGCGAGCAGCCGCGACGCGGACCCGGCCACCGGCAGGTCAGCGACGCAGCCCGCCGGCTCGCCGGAACGCTCGCCGATCGGATCCGGAACGCGATGCGCGAACACGGAGAACGGCTGATCGGAATCACCATCGCTCGCGAGCGATCGGCCACCTCCGCCGGGCACGCCGACGATGGCGACACGCACGCGGCTGCCCCCCCGACGACCCGACGACGACGCTGAATCCACCAACCCCGGCCCGGCTCGCCCGCGACGGCAACGCCCGCCACCGAGACACGCCTCGACAACCGGAGCATCGCCCCGCCAAGTTCAAACTCCGCGCGACGCATCGTCCATGAACGGACGCGACCACGAACGCACGAACCTTGCGGCGCCGCCCACCCATCACCCGCCGCCAAGGCGAACCTCCCGCTCGCTCGAACGCCTGACCAACGCCGCACGGGCCACCCGCCGGCGCGGGAAAGAGCACCCGCCCGTGGAACCGGTAAGGCGACCCCATCGGCGCAAGCGCCCGAACGGTATGCAACGGCCCGCCAGAGGCCCCATCAAGGAGACATGACAGACCGATGACGATTCACTGCGCCTACACATCCGGAATCCAGGTCCACCTGTTCCGCCTGGAAGCCGAGCGCACCCCCGGCGAACGCGGCCTGCGCATGACCGGACTGCCGACGACGGTCATCGACCAGACCGTCCAGATCGCCGGCGAGACGCTGAAGCACATGGGGATCGACAACCCCGGCACCCTGATTCGGTGCGAACGGGAAGATCCGAACGCCCCGCCGCTCGACCACGGCGGCTACATGCGGGCGGCCGACCTGCCCGCGGTGCTGGCCGTACTCGGCGCCCATGGCGTCATCCGGCCGGAGCGGCTCGAACGAACCGTGGCCGCCGCGGCGCTCGACCCGTACCGACCTGACGGAGGAAACACGCCCTGCGTGGCCATCTACGGGGCGACGCCGATCGCCGAGCGGGCGGAACGGGCGGGACTCGACCTCATCGTCCCGCTCGACAACGGCGCCGCGGCCGCCGCCGAATGCACGCGGACGATCGCCGCCGCGACCACGGATGAAGTCGTCGCCGTCCTGACCGGCCGCCGGGAACCGGGCGCACCGCCGCCGAGCCGCCGCGACGGGCTGACGGACCTCTCGCGGCCGTGGTGGGGCATCACCGACGAAGACCTGCGGGCGCTGGAGATTGCCTGCGCGGGCCGCCACCACATGCACGTCGTCGGACCGCCGGGAAGGGACTCGACGCCGCGCTACGGACGCATCGCCCAGAGGCTCCTGCCAGACCTCGATACGGAACAGGCGCGCGAGACGACCCGGATCTACTCGGTGTCGAGACTCCTGCCGCCCCGGCTGCCGCGCGCGACCCGGCCGCCCCTGCGAGCGCCCCACTACACGGCGTCGGAGATCGCGCTGACCGGGAACCGGAGACATCCCGGGGAAGTGAGCCTAGTGGTCCGTCACGTCATAAGTTTCGGACAGACAGACTTAGGTCGAACGACGTATTTCTTCCGCATAGGACTCTTGCGGTTCGAGGTGAGTGCCCCGGAGACCCTATTTTTAATCGTGTCGATGCACTAGGAGTCTGCGCCGCAGAACGGTTTTGGGTCCGATCTGGCACAATATGTGGCGGTCAATCGCCTGCGCTTGTGCAATATATGGTGGTCATAATTTCCTGCGGCGCAGACTCCTAGCGCACAACGGGTTGTTGTTGATGGATCAGCCGACGGAGTTCAGCCGCAGCGTACTGGTCGACGTTGTTCGGGCTGCCCGCGGCGGCAACGTCGAGTTCCTGCCACCAGCCGGCGGCCACGCTATCCGCTATCCGGCCCGGTTCCAGTTGATCGTGACCAGCCGGCACGAGGAAATGGAACGAGATCGGTGCCAGGCGCGCGCACTCTGTGAGCTGTGCGCGGTCGAGATCCGGACATCCGAAGATGCCCGGGCACCCCGGAGAACTCTCGTCGAGTCCGCGGAGCGAGTCCGCGCCGCGCGGAGACGGCTGAGCCGCCGGCCGCCGACGGCGGCCAAGAACACCGGATTCCGCGTGCCGGACGGACCGACGAAGGAGATCGCACGGACCATCGCGGCGCTCGACGACAGCGGAGAGACGAGCCTGGAACACATCGAGGAGGCGCTGGTCATCGAGTGCACCAACCTGGGCCAGCCGTAGCGCAGCCCCGGCAGCAGGGGAGGCACGACGCGGAAGCGATACCCGCCCGAGGAAGCGCCGGGCTCCCTCGGGGTCCGGCGCAGACCGTAGACGCATCCGGCCCGAACGTCGACCGGATTCTCGACGGCATTTCCACGCACCTGCACAAGGTGGTCTCGACCGACCCCGACGAAGTGCACCTGTACTGCTACTCCGAGGAGTGCGCCAACAAGGAGCGGGCCATCGTCGAGTGTTTCGCTACCCGCTTCGAAGCCGCCCTGACCCGGCTCCACGAGGGGTTGAAGACAAAGCACCCCCGCGTCGCCTCCCACTACCAGATCGGGGTCACTGCGACGAGCCGGCGGTGCTGCGGCCGGACGTGCCGAGGCTCTCGGAAAACACGATTCACGCCCCATTTTCAATGTCGGGCTTCAAGAGTCGTACCAGCGCCGGGTCGAGGTCGGTCGCCCTTAGAGAAGCGCCGAGCTCCCGTCGTCGCCACTCGTCAAGGTCTTCTAGCCGCGCAACCATTGCCATTCGCTCAGCCGGTGATTTCTGGCCCTGGAAGAGATTACGAGCGACTCCGATCACATGCCAGCGGTTGTGATCCACGCCGACAATACCGACGGTCACGGCAAGCGCAGCTCGAATCTCCGGATCGTCAATTGCCTGGAAGATGGCCCTACACTGCCCGGCAATCTTGTCGGTGTAGGAGAAGCCCCATCTTCGGTCGGCGGTATCGTCCAAGAATTGATATAGCAATCTTTGCATCACCGAGGAGTGCATCTTGAGCAAGGCACTAATTACACTCGGGTGCACGGCCATCAACGTCTGGTGCAAGAGGTCTTCTTCCTTTTCGTGATACTTCGCAAGGAGGTGGATGAAGCGGTCGAGGTCTTCGGGTACTTGCTCCCCTGGAATCGACAACTGCGCCCGCAGTGCAAGGAGTTCCTGTAGCTGGCCCTGTGGCTGTCCGCTATCAGCAAGGCTGAGGAATGCCCTTTTTAGGAGGCTAACGTTCGGGAATCGACTTGCAGGGTCCGGCTTGGTACAGCGATTGACGATCAAAGCGATGGCGTCCGGAAGTTGCGATGCGTCATGAGTCGCAGCTTCCGAGCCCGCATAAAGCATAAGGAGGATCCGTCCAAGGGAATATACGTCCGCTCGTTCGTCCACCTTTTTTAGATCCGTCCACTGCTCTGGAGCGGTGTAAAGCGGTGTGCCCATGACCATCTTGCTTTTCGTCAAGAGCGACTGCGAATCGAGCCGCCGACCTAGGCCAAAGTCCGACACAACGACGTCACCGTCGTTGTTCATCAGAATGTTCCCCGGCTTCAGATCGCGATGGATCACGCCCTCGGCATGAGCGTATGCAACGCCATTGAGGATCGACGTGAATATCTTCGTGATGCGGTTCTCGTCACCAGCAATGCCCACCAGTTCTCTCTGCAAGGAAGTTCTGTAGAGAGGCATCACGTACGAAAGGGGCTCGGCGTCGAGTTGCATGGCGACGACCTTCACCACGTTGGGATGGTCCAGACTCGAGAGGATCTGTACTTCCCGTCGAAACCGTGCGACGGTGTCAGCTTCCTGCGTCGCCGCCAAGTCCTTCATCGCGAATTCCTCGCCGTCCGTTACGCGCTTGCAAACGAACACCTCGCCGAATCCGCCACGACCGAGAGAGTTAAGTTTCCTGTAATTTGCCATACGCAGATTTTACCATACTTGTGGATTCGTTTACCAGCCCGAGCTAGGAGTCTGCGCCGCAGGAAATCCTGACTACTATATGTTGTGCAAGCTCCGGCGACCGACCGCTACATATTGTGCCAGATCGGACCCAAAACAGTTCTACGGCGCAGACTCCCAGCGCTCAATCACAGTTGACACAGGCAGGGGTGCGTGTAGAACGGATGCATGCGAATTGGTCTGCGGGTTTTGCGGCCGGAGACGGTGGAGTGGTTGCGCGGGGCGTTGGGGGCCGGGGAACTGTCGCGGGCTGCGCTGGGGCGTGAGTTGTGCGAGCGGGACGGGTGGCGCAACCCGCGGGGGGCGTTGTGCACGGCCTCGGCGCGCAAGGCGCTGCCGGAGCTGGCGGCGGCGTTGGGGTTGGGGCTGCCGCCCGCGCAATCGGGTCCGCCGCGTCGCGGTTGCGGTCCGTCGGCGTACGGGTCGCGGTTGCCGCTGACGGAATTCTGCGGCAGCTTGTCGTCGTTGGGGGCGGTCGATGTTCGGGTGGCGGAAACGGCGGCGGAGCGCCGGTTGTGCGGTCATCTGCTGGCGGCGTGCCATCCGCGGGGTCGGGGTCGTGCGCCGGGGTGCCGTCTGACGTATGTGCTGGAAGCGTCGTCGGGGGTGCTGGGTGTTCTGAGCTTCGTGTCGGCGCCGTTGCGGTTGGGTCCCCGCGACGCGCACCTGGGTTGGGACGACCGGACGCGGGGTGCTCACATCGGGCGGGTGGTTCCAACGACCGTTTTCCGCTGTTGCCCGGGGTTCGGGTGCCGCACCTGGCCTCGCACGTGTTGGGGCGGGCGGCGGGTCGTCTGGCGTCGGACTGGGAAGCGCGGCACGGGGTTGGGCCGGTGTTGGTGGAAACGTGCGTGGAGGCGTTCCGTCCGGCGACGAGCTACCGGGCGGCGGGCTGGCGGTGCGTGGGCCGGACGTCGGGTTTGCCGCCGGGGGCGTCGGCGCCGGTGGCGCCGAAGGGGGTGTGGCTGCGGGGCTTGGCGGCCGATTGGGAGGAGAGGCTGCGGCGGGCGCCGTTGCGGGCGCCGGGGTCTTTTCCGGCGCTTTCGGGGGAAGCCGAGCCGTGTTGGTCGCGGCGCGAGTTCGGGCGTTCGGACTTGGTCGACGGGCGTTTGCGGTCGCGGTTGGTGCGGTTGGGGGCGGGCTGGGAGCGGCATCCGGGGGAGCCGCTGCCGGCGATTTTCCCGGGCAGTGCCGAGCAACAGGCAGCGTATCGTTTCCTGCACAATAGCAAGGTGGACAGCGAGGACATCCTGCAACCGCACCGGGAGGCGCTGGTGGAGCGCTGCCGGTTGGCGTCGACGGTGCTGCTGGTGCAGGACACGACGACGCTGAACTACACGGGTCTGCGGGAGAGCACGGCGGGGTTGGGACCGCTTCGGGAGCGGACGGGCAGCGCGCGGGGTCTGTTCGTGCATGCGGCGGTGGTGTTCACCGAGGGCGGGCGGCCGGTGGGGGTGAGCGGGCTGGAGACGTGGGCGCGGCCGGAAGTGGAACCGGCGGCGGAACTTGAGAAGGAGAGTCGGCGCTGGTTCCGGGGCTTCGATCAGGGCCGGGCGTTGGGGCGGGCGAGTCCCGGGACGCGGGTGGTGGTGGTCGGGGACCGGGAGAGCGACATTTACGAGTTGTTGAAGTGGCAGGCGGCGCATGCGGACGAGGCGGGGCTGGTGGTGCGGGCGAACGCGGGCCGGCGGCGGCGGGTGGAGGCGAAGCCACGCGGGCACCGTAGAACCGTCGAGCGGTTTCGCCGTGCAGTCCGCATGCCGGCAACCCGCTCCTGTGTCAACTGTGACCTAGGAGTCTGCGCCGCAGAACGGTTTTGAGTCCGATTTGGGCGGGGGGAAGCTGGGGGCGGGCGGGTTTGGCGTGACGTACCCTGGCGTACGACCGGTTGCCGGACCGGCGGGTGGCCTTCCCAGACCCGGTCGACTCGAACTCGAGTCGCGCCCGCTGACCGCCGGCTCCGGATGCGCAGGACGAATGGGCGTCAATTGCCTACCGGCGCGCACCCGGGCCGACCGGCTCGTCCGGATACAACTTCGTGTCGGATCCCAGCGCAACGATCAGTTTCGACAAACTTTCGACGCTGAACCCGGTTCGGCTTTCGGCCAAGTAGGTACTTGCGCCCAGCGATCGAACCGTTGCATGCGAGCCGAGCGCCCGTGAAATCCGCTCCGCAACTTCACCAGCTCGCATCGTCATCGCGTCCGCGCCGCCCTGAACGATAATTCTCCTCGCACCGGCGATCCCTGCGAAAGACGCGGGGGCGACGGGTTCCGACGACGATTCCCCGGCGACCGGTTCACCCTGTCCAGACGCAACCAGAGCAGCGAGCGCTCCTAGAGCATCCGGAAAATGGAGGACGAGGCCGGTCCGGGGATCCGTCGTTCGCTGTGCGGTAGCCCTCAACGCAGACTCGATCCCGTCCGCGGAGGCTGACGGAACTTGTGACCTGAGCAAGGCGAACAACCCGGCGACGTGGGGAGCCGCCATGGACGTACCGGTCTTCGGCCCGTAGCCTCCGGCGATCGCCGACACGATCTCCGTCCCCGGAGCCAGAAAATCAACGATCGCTGAAGTATTGGAGTACTCCAAATCGAGCGCGACCGTCTCCTTGAGCGATGCGCCCACCGTTATGGCCGCGGAGATGCACGCGGGGGAATTGACCGCGTTGTAGAAACTATCGTTTCCGCTGGCGATAACCGCCAGAACGCCCGATTCCCTGAGCGCCAGAATCTCGTCCGTCAACGGGTTCGTCGAATCACACGCCACGTTGTGGTAACCGTCGCCGATGCTCATGTTGACGGAAGCAATCTCGTGCGACGCCGAGAGATCCCTGACGTGACGCAACGCCCTCAACTGATCCGAGGGAAAAGACTTGATGCATGGAACACCATTCGCCCCACACTCAAGGATATCGTTGAATTCCGTAAAGACCTGAATCGATATCAAGCCGGCGCCGGGCGCAACCCCCGAAATGACCTCACCGCCAACGGAGACCTGCGCTCCAACGGCGATTCCCGCAACGTGGGTTCCATGGTCGCAACCGGGCAAATCGCAATGGCGGCCCGCGCCCTCCGTCAAGTCCACATCCAGACCGTTGCCGCAGAGCGACGTTACTGAATGGACATCCGACGCGGCGGTGGAAAAACACCCTTCCGCTCGAAGCTTCCCGCCGAAGAACGGGTGGTCGTAATCGACCCCGGTGTCTAGAACCGCGACGGAATAACCGGCGCCGAGCACATGCGTCGAGTGAACCTCGTCTATGCGCAGGGTCTTCAGCGAAGTCCCCAGCAGCAGCGGCGGCACCGGTTCGTCGGCGGCCACGTAGGCGACATGGGGATTGTCGACCAAGTCGGCAATGCCGCTCCGGTCGGTCTCGACGACCACGACGGGCAGATCGACGATTCGCTGAACGTGACGCCCCCGCTCGCCGAGAAGATCAGCAACGAAGCCGGCCGGCTCGCTGTAGGCGGCGGAAGACACTTCGCCGAGCTTCGGGGCGGTCATCATGACGAGCACACGTGCGTTCCCGATTTCGAACAGCGTCTGCTCTATTCTGGCGTCCAGTTTGGATTGACCGAATGCCGACGCCGTCAAGGCCGCCCAGGCGAGCACCGACGCCACGATCCCCCGTATCGTCGAAATGCGCATCGTACCCTCCACTGCCCTGCGGCCCGGCCCAACGGCGGGGACTGATGTTTGCTTGCTCCCGCCGGACAGGTTTAAAACGCTTGCAGGTTCATCATGACATGTCTTCGATGAATGTGGTTTCCGTGCGGGTCATCGATGATGTGCGCTGTGGATACGGTGGAAATCCCGCGGCGCCAACAGGGTCGGCGCCGATCGCCCGCAAGATTCCAACGATCTGAGCGCCGGCCTCGCCGACCACCGGATGTGGGCGTAGCGGATCTCCACCGCGCGCCGGCCGATTGGAGGGCCTCGAAGCCGAGAACGGGACCGAAATCGCCAACCGACAGTGCCAGGGGCAGTCGTCTCACGAATCTGACGTACACCCCCGCCGGCGGCCGCAGGAGCATCCCACGCTGACTGCGCGTGACGGCTCGCCCCCGATTCAAGGGGGCGCCACCGTCTTGCCGACCGGCCGGCGCTGCGAGAGACCCACGATTCCGCACGTCCGGAGCCCCCAGGACCCGCCACGATTCTGCCGTGCGCACGGCGGTGGCGGAGCGTTGGATGGCCCCGGCCGCCGGCGGCCGGGGCTTGCATTGACGGGGCGGTTCGCGCATAGTTGTCGGCAACCGTCGGCCGCGACGGCGCGGGAGGGGCGTTCGTCCGGCGGCGAGGCCGCGTTCGTCGCGGCGGTTCGGCCGCCGGGTCTGGAGTCGGCGATGCTGCATCGACTCGTGGTCGGCGGTTTCGCGGTCATGACGGCGGGTGCCGGCATCGCGGCCGGCGCGGCGCCGCAGCCAGAGGGAGCCGGTTCGTCCGCTCCGCCGGCGGCGCATCGCGCGCTCGTCGAGCGGTACTGCCTGTCCTGCCACAACGATCGGACCCGCACCGCCAACCTGTCGCTCGAGGCCCACGACTTGGCCGCGGTGGGCGACAACCCCGAGCTGTGGGAGCGGGTGGTGCGCAAGCTGCGCGCCGGCATGATGCCCCCGCCCGGGGCGCGGCGCCCGCCGGAGGCGGACTACGCGGGGTTCCGCGACTGGCTGGAAGCGGAGATCGACCGGTCGGCGGCGGTGAATCCGGGCGCCAAGGTGCTGCACCGGCTGAACCGGACCGAGTACGCCAACGTCATCCGCGATCTGCTCGACCTGGAGATCGACCCGGCGACGCTGCTGCCGCCGGACGATTCGAGCCGCGGCTTCGACAACATCGCGGGGTCGCTGACGATCTCGCCGACCCTCCTCGAGACCTACGTCGGCGCCGCCGCCAAGGTCGCCCGCATGGCCGTGGGGTACTGGAAGACGCCGACCGAGGCGACCTACATCAGCCGGACCGACAGCTCGCAGAACCTGCACCTCGCGGGCATGCCGCTGGGCACCCGCGGGGGGATGGCGGTGCGCCACGTGTTTCCGGGGGACGGCGACTACACGTTCACCATCCGGAACCTCGGCGTCGGCACCTACATCCCCGGCGAGCAGCTCGAGCTGTACATCGACGGCGAGCGGGCGCACGGGTGGCGCTATACCGGCATGGGCGCGTTCCGGGGCATGGACGCGGCGCGGGACGGGCACTTGGAGGTGACGCTGCCGGTGAAGGCGGGCTCGCGGCTGGTGGGCGCCACGTTCGTGGCGACGAACTACCGGCCCAGCCTCGACGTGGCGAAGCACTTCGAGCGCAAGTCGCTCGAGAACGGCCGCGTGCGCGAGTTGACCACCTACCCGGCCATCGGGGCCTTGAACATCCAGGGCCCCTTCAGCGCCACCCGCGCCACCGACTCGCGGAGCCTGCGCAAGGTCCTCACGTGCCGGCCGTCCCGCGCCGATGAAGAGACGCCCTGCGCGCGCGAGATTCTGTCGGTGCTGGCTCGGCGCGCCTATCGGCGTCCCGCCACCGCGGACGACCTCGACGCCCTCATGCCTTTCTATGAGGAGGGGCGCGCGGGGGGGGGCTTCGAGGACGGCATCGAGCTGGCGCTGCGGCGCATCCTGGCCAGCCCCCAGTTCCTGATCCGGGTCGAGCGCGAGCCGGTGGACGCCGGGCCGGGCCTCGTGTACTCCGTCACCGACCTCGAACTCGCGTCGCGGCTGTCGTTCTTCCTGTGGAGCAGCATCCCGGACGACGCGCTGATCGACGCGGCGGGCCGGGGCGCGTTGCGCGACCCCGCCGAGCTCGAGCGGCAGGTGCGCCGCATGCTCGCCGATCCGCGGTCGGCGAGCCTCGTGGAGAACTTCGCCCAGCAGTGGCTGTACCTGCGGAACCTGTCGACGACGGCGCCGGCCCAGGCGGTGTTTCCGGACTGGGACGACGAGCTGCGCGAGGCGTTCGCCCGCGAGACCGAGCTGCTCTTCGAGAGCGTCCTGCGCGAGGACCGCAACGTCCTCGACCTGCTGACCGCCGATTATGCGTTCCTCAACGAGCGCCTCGCCAAGCACTACGGCATTCCCGGCATCTACGGCTCGCACTACCGGCGCGTGCCCCTGGGCGCCGACCTCGACTACCGGCGCGGGCTGCTGGGGCAGGGCAGCTTCCTGTCGGTGACGTGGGTCCAGAACAACCGCACGTCGCCGGTCAAGCGGGGGGTCTGGGTGCTGGAGAACATCCTGGGGACGCCGCCCCCCGAGCCGCCGCCCAACGTCCCCGCCCTCGAGGAGACCGGCGACGGACCGGGCCGCGTGCTGACGTTGCGCGAGCAGATGACCCGGCATCGGGACAACCCCGCCTGCGCGAGCTGCCACCGCATCATGGATCCGATCGGTTTCGCGCTCGAGAACCTGTCCGCCGATGCGCAGTGGCGCCTCAAGGACGGCGGGGAAGGGGGCACGCGGATCGACGCGTCGGCGGTGCTCCACGACGGCGCCGCGGTCGACGGGCCGGTCGCGCTGCGCCAGGCGCTGCTGCGCTACGCGCCGCAGTTCGTGCGCACGGTGACCGAGAAGCTGATGACCTATGGCCTGGGCCGCGGGGTCGAGCACTACGACATGCCGGTGGTCCGGGCCATCGTCCGGAAGGCGGCGGAGGACGACTACCGGTTCTCGTCGATCGTGCTCGGCATCGTCGAGAGCGCGCCGTTCCGGATGCGGATGATGCCGGCCGCGGGGGCGGCTGCAGACGCCGGGGTGGTCGCCGACGCGGGCTCTTCCGCTGCCGCGGCCGACTCGGCCGGTGCGCGCCTGGTGTCGGCGGCGCGGTGAGGCGGGGCGGTCGGCCCGCCCCCGAGACGGTCGGGTTCGGTTACCGGTAAATGGCAGGATGACGCGAAGCGAATCGGATGCTGCCGAGGAGCCACCGATGTTCAACACCAGGAAGCACATTCCCCGCCGTACGTTCCTGCGCGGCATGGGCGTCACCGTGGCGGTGCCGCTGCTCGACGCCATGGTGCCCGCCAGCACCGCGCTGGCGAGGACCGCCGCCGGTCCCGTGCCGCGGTTCGCGGGCATCTGGCATCCGCACGGCGCCTCGCCGGGCTACTGGAGCCCGCTCCAGTCGGGCCGCGACTTCGAGTTCTCGTTCATCACCAGGCCGCTCGAGCCGTTCCGCGACCGCACCGTGCTCATCAGCGGCCTCGACTGCACGGTCGCGTACTCGACGGTGGACGAGCCGGGCGGGAACCACGCCCGGGGCGCCGTCTTCCTGTCCGGCGCCAGGCCGAAGCGCGACGCCGTGACTCCGCATCTCGACGTCACGATCGACCAGACGATCGCCGAGCGGTGGGGCCGCGACACGCTGCTGTCGTCCATACAGCTCGGCATCGAGGACCCCAGCGGCAACAGCGGCAACTGCAACTGGGGCTACAGTTGCGCTTACACCAACTCGGTGTCCTGGTCCACGCCGACCACGCCGCTGCCGACCGAGATCAATCCGCGGATGGCGTTCGAGCGGATGTTCGGCGACGGCGCCAGCCCCGAGGAGCGCCGCGCGGGCCGGCTGCAGACGGTCAGCGTGCTCGACTCCGTGACCCACGAGCTGACCCGCTTCAAGAAGGACCTCGGCGCCGGCGACCGCAGCCGGCTCGACGACTATCTAGAGAACGTCCGCGAGCTTGAGCGGCGCATCCGGATCGCGACCAGCAACCCCGAGGTGGAGCTGTCGGGCGAGGTGCCGTTCGGCATTCCCGAGGACAAGGACGTCCACTTCAAGCTGATGTACGACCTGATGGTGATGGCGTTCCAGGCCGACATCACCCGGTCGGCCACCCTCATGCTCGGCCGCGACCTGTCCGCGAGCAGCTTCCCCGAGTCGGGGTACGAGGGGGGTTGGCACGGGACGTCGCACCACGGCGACATTCCCGACAACAAGGCGAACTACGCCAAGGTCAATCGGTACCACGTGCAGAACCTCGCGTACTTCTGCGACAGGCTGCGGAACATTCCCGACGGCGACGGGACGCTGCTCGACCACGTGCTGATCTACAAGAGCAGCAACATGGGCAACTCGCACCGCCACGCCCACGAGAAGGTGCCGGTGATTCTGGTCGGCGGCGTGGACGGGACGTTCAAGGGGAACCGCCACCTCGTGTTCCCCGACTCGACGGAGCGGACGTCCAATCTGCTTTTGAGCATCCTCGGGCTCTACGGCGTCGAGCGGAAGAGCGTGGGGGACAGCACCGGGGCGCTGTCCATCGCCTGAGGTGAGCGACCTCGGGCTCTGCGGCAGCGAGCGTAAGAGCGTCGGCGACAGCACCGGGCCCGCCGGCCATCGCCCGAGACGCGACGCGCAGAACCGGGGGAGGAGGGAAGACCAGCCGTGTCGGGGTGGATGAAGTCGGCCGGGGCGCTGCGTCGAGGGTGGGCCGCGTCGGCGGTGGCGGCCGCTCTGCTCGTGGGGGCGGCGGCGCCCGCCGCGGCGCAACTCAACAACCGGCGCGCCGCCCGGCCCGAGGTGCGGCTGCCGGGGGGACCGGTCAGGCAGGTCATTCTCAGGTCGTGCACGATGTGCCACGGCATCGACGACTATGCCTACCAGGCGCTCGACCGCGCGGGGTGGCGCCGGCTCGTCGGCGCGATGCAGGAGAAGGGGGCGGTCATCTCGGACGGCGATCTGCCGGTGCTGCTCGACTGGCTGGTCGCCGAGTTCGGCCCTGATTCCACCCCGTTCCCCCGCGAATACGTCGTGGTCCCCGTCGACGACGCGGTCTTCGCCGATGCCGGCTTGGCCCGCGGCTATCTCGCCGCGACCTGCTCGGTCTGCCACTCGCTCGACCGGATCGAGACGGCCCGGTTCGACGAGAGGCGGTGGCGGGTGACGGTGGCCGACATGCGGGCCAAGGGCGCGGCGGTGGCCGACGAGAACGTGGACGCCCTCGTGGGCTATCTGGCCCGGACCCGCGGCGCGGAGTGAGGTCGCTCCACGCGCGGACGGCCTTCAGCCGCCGTCAAGGATGGCAACGTCCCCGTCGTCGGCGGGTCGCTTCACGCGCGGACGGCCTTCCGGTGCGAAGCATGGCGCCGGGTTGAACCTCTCCGGTCGCCTCACGCGCGGACGACCTGCATCTCGCCCCCATCGGGTCGGGGTGATCGAGGCGGCGGCCGTTTCTGGGCGTACGGCGTCATCCCCGCCGGCTGCGCCATCCCATGACCTGTCAGCGAAACGGGAGATGTCGACATGACCAGAACAGGGGCGGTGGGCGCGGCGATGATTCTCGGAATCGGGCTGCAGGGGGCCGCGCAGTCCACCCGCGGGCCGGGTGCCGTTCCCGGTGCGCAGTCGGGTGCGCCCGCGGCGGCCGGGCATCGAGTGCTGTTCAACCGGTATCAGACCCCGGTGATGACCGTCTTCATCGCCGACGCGGACGGCGCGAACGCGCGGGCGCTGGCGCCGGCGTGGGGGTTGGAGTACTCCCCGTCCTTTTCCGCCGACGGGCGGTGGGTCGTCTTCACGGCCGAGCCCGACGGGCAGGCCGACCTCTATCGGATTCGTCCCGACGGCGCCGGGCTTGAGCAGCTCACCGATCATCCCGCGTTCGACGATCAGGGCGTCCTGTCGCCGGACGGGCGGACCTTGGCGTTCGTCTCCACGCGGGAGCGGGGCACGGCGGACATCTGGCTGCTCGACCTCGCCTCGAAGACCGCCGCGAACCTGACCGACCACCCGTCGGGCGACTTCCGGCCCCGCTGGTCGCCCGACGGGGCGTGGATCGCGTTCACGTCGGATCGGGACGCCGAGCCCGGGGACCAGCCCGGCCAGTGGGAGCATCTGCAGTCCACCGGCGTCTATCTCGTCCGGCCGGACGGGTCCGGGCTGCGCCGCCTGACGGCCCCGGGCGGGGTGGCGGGCAGCCCGTCGTGGTCGGCGGACGGCCGGCGCCTGCTGTTCTACGAGACCGACCCGGTCGGCGCCTATCTCGCGAAGAGCGGCCGGTCCCGCACCGAGCTCGCCTCGGTGGACGTCGCCACCGGCGAGCGCGTCCAGCTCACCGCCTCGCAGGAGACGAAGCTCTCGCCGGCGTGGCTGTCGGGGGGGCGCATCGGCTATGTGAGCCGCGCCGACGGAGACCGGGGCGGTCTCAGGGTCCGGCATCCCGACCGGCGGGTCGAGACGGTGATCGCGGGCGCGGTGCGCAGTCCGAGCTGGTCTCCGGACGGCCGGCAGGTGGTGTACGAGCGCATCGAGCGGCTCGGCTACACCCAGCACCTCGTTCCCGCCTTCAGTCCCGACCCCGAGTTCGAGCTGTTCCTGCACGAGCCGTTCGTGTCGTTCTCGCCGGACGGCGCGCGGATGATCTTCAGCCAGTACGGCGACCGGGTCTCGAACGCCACCGGGCTCGCGTCGTCGAACCCGATGAACGCCAGCATCGAGATCATGGCGGTCGACGGCACGGACCGGCGGACGCTCTTCCACCGCGAGGGGGTCAGCGCTTTCGCCGCCGTGTGGTCGCCGGCCGGTGACGCGATCGCCCTCTCGTTCGGGCGCTACTTCCGGCCCGCCGGCCTGCCGCCGGCCCAGATCGGGGTGATCGATCCCGACGGCTCCAACCTGCGGCTGGTCGTCGACGACGAGGTGAACAACGGCTTCCCGAGCTGGTCGCCGGACGGCCGCCGTCTGGTGTTCAAGGGCGGGCGCCGGCTCTTCGTCGTCCCCGCCGCGGGGGGCGAGCCGGTGGCGCTGACCGGGCCCGGCTACTACAGCAACTTCCCGGAGTGGTCGCCGGACGGCGGCCGCATCCTGTTCACCTCGAACCGCGGGGGCGACTTCGACCTCTACACGGTCCGGCCCGACGGCGCCGATCTCCGGCGCCTGACCCACGCCACCGGGAACGATGCCCACTCGTCCTGGTGCGCGGGCGGCGACTGGGTCGTCTTCAGCAGCGCGCGCATGGGGTTCAAGGACGAGATGGCCCTGTACGACTCGGTGCCTCAGCCCTACGGCGAGATCTTCGCGATGCGCGCCGACGGCACCGACCTGCGCCAGCTCACCGACAACAAGTGGGAAGACTCGGGCGCGGTCTGCGTTCCCGACGGCGTGGGCGGCTTCCGATAGTCCAGGGCCAATCCCACGTTCGTGTCTCGGCCTGCGCCCGACTCGTGTGCGGCGTCAGGCCCCCGGCCGGTCAGTCGGTAGGGTGCTCCGAAGGAGGCGGATAGACCCGGCCCTCCGGACCGTGGCCTCCGAGGAAACGGACCGCACGCACCAGACTGCCGAAGCACGCCACCTGCGCCGCATCGAGTTCGGCGAAGTCAATCAATTGCGTCATCGGTTTCTGATCCGTGGTCGGCTTGTAGCTCCTGCCGCGCGGAAGCTGGCCGCTGAGCCAGCCCTTGATGTCCCGTCGCGCCTCCCAGTTCTTACCGTCCCATCGCGTACGAGGCGGGAACCCGAAGCCCTGCATACGATGCAGACAGGGCAGAAAGAGCACCTCGTACTCGGGACGCAGCAGGGTCACGGCAGTTCGGAACGGGAGGTTGAGATTGCGGATGAGTGTCGAAATCCCGGGAGCAGTCAGCCTGGGGCAGAGATCGTCTTCGTCGCGCAGCACCAGAACGCCGCCCACATCGCGCTTGCTTCGCATGAGCTCCAGTCCTTGCAGCAAGCCGCCACGCCCTCCATGGCCCGGTTTCCAAAGATGAATGTTCTTCCAGCGTAGCGTGCCGGCCCAAGGGATGCGCATACCCAGGTGATGCGCGAGCCCCGCCAGAAGGACCGGCACCGCCTTCACTTCGCCGTGTCCCTCGACGAGGACATGGAATTGCAGGGTCGCCAATCGCTTCATTGCAGATCGGGTTGGAGTTGGAGATCCCCCGAAAGGTAGAGATCGCCGAGGGAGAGCAGCTTCTCGCGGACCGGCACCAGTTGCTCGTTCGACACGCGTTTCATGCTGGTTTGCCCATCATGGCGTTCGACCACGATGATATGGTCACGTTCGAGATCGGCAACGTCCAGAATGATCGGACTGTGCGTGGTGATGATGACCTGTGAGACTTCGCTTGCCTGCACGAGGTAGTCATACAGCATGGGGAGTGCGCCCGGGTGCACCGTCAACTCGGGTTCTTCGATGCCGACGACGGGTATGATGGGCTCTTGCAGCAGCGCGGTCAGCAGGCCGGCGACGCGCAGCGTCCCATCCGATTGCCGGCCTGCCGGAAACCATTTCTTTCTCTTGTTTCTGTCGTGCGGTACGAGTTGCTTGAATTCCGCGACCAGGAATCCGGCGGCGCTGCTGACCCGGGCGTCCTCGATGTCGCCGGTCAGTTCCTGAAGGCCGGAAATGAGTTCGCCCTTCTCTTTCCTCTTCAAGAGCTCTCGCAGAATCGAAACCCAGTTTTCGCCGTGCCGCTTCATGGGCGACGCTGAATCGAACGTCTGAGGCGCCCGAAGCACGTCGGGGAAGATGGAGTAGACGCATATGCGTCCGAGAAAGTCGGCCAGCGGCTTGAAGCGGGTATCCCCGGCGAGCGCCGTCAGTTCGAGAGCTTCGTCGTCCAAACGGGGCGCGTAACCGGCGGGACCACTCCATCGTCTTCCTTCGCGCCGGAACTGATGTGTCTCCTGCTTCACGCGTACGGAGGCGGATTCTGATTTGACCCGATATTCCTCGGTTCGGTCGCCGGTGATTTGAAGGGCATATGTCGCGGGTTCATTCTCGATGACCATCTCCAACGAGATGCTCACGTTGTAAGGGTGACCGCCGCTGTGCCTGCGAATGCTGTCGATGCCCTCGCGGTGCGTAATGGCGGCCGGCAGTCCCTGCAGGACGGCGTCGCGGATGAAGCTCAAGGCGTCCAGCGCGTTGGACTTGCCGGATCCGTTGGGACCGATTAGGACGGATATCCTCCCGAAACGCAACGCAATGTTTCGTCCGAGGCTCCTGTAGTTGGAAATCCGTAATCGCCGAAGCATGTCCTCTCCACGGTTGGTCGTTGAACCCGCCGAGGAATCAACGTGTCAGACGCGATCTTTCCGTGCGTCGGGGAGTCGTAGTCCAAGACCTGGAGCGTTCCCGGGTCACCCCGACTCCGCAAGCAGCTCGCGCGTGATGCGCATGGCGGTATGGGCGGCCGGCGCCCCGCAGTAGATCGCCTGCTGCAGGATGATCTCTTGCAGGTCGTCCGCGGTGAAGCCGCCCTCCGCCAACGCCGCGCGGGCATGGAGCCGGAACTGGTCCCACTGCTTGAGGGCCAGCAGGGTGCCGATGACCAGCACCCGGCGGGTCCGCTCGTCGAGGCCCGGGCGGGTCCATATCTCGCCCCAGGCATAGCGGGTGATCAGGTCCTGAAAGTCGCTGCCCGCGTCGGTGGTGTCCGCGACCACCCGGTCGACGTAGGCGTCGCCGAGAATCCCGCGCCGCATCCGCATGCCCGCCGCGTGTCGTTGTTTCTCGTCCATCAAGCGTCCCGGCTCGAGTGCGGCGGCGTCTTTCGGGATCGGCTCGTCAACGGCCACCAAGGCGATGCGATCGAGGACCGATGCAGCGCGCTGAAGGGGCCGGGAGTCGGAATCCCGCACAGGGTAGCATGTTCCGCTTCCCGGCAAGAGCCGTGGGCCGAAGATGGGTGCGTGACAAGAAAGTGAGGCGCCGCCGCTGGAGTATCCGGCGTGGCCGGTCCCCGAGGCATCCCTGGCGCCAAGCCCCAACAGTCCGTGGCCGAAGTTGCGCTGCATCCGGCCGGGCCGTACTCGGCTCAAGAATGTTCGTGCAGCGGTCGAAATCCGGCCGAACCGAGCCGTTTCCGCGCCGCCGCCGGCCAGTTCCGGCGCGCCGCGGAGTTTTACCACGGGCTGCCAAGGGTCCCTTCGGGAGGGCCTTGATGCCGATAACGGCACGGAAATCGCCAACCTGACGGGGCCGGGGCAGTCATTTCACAAATCTGACGTGCACCCGCCGGAGATCATCCCGGGAGTGGTCCGTGCCATACGAAGCCGGCCGGACCACTGTCTTCCACGGCGGCCTGTGGCGCTCGAACGATCTCGTTGGCGGGCTTCCGGATGGGCCGGGAGCTGAACGGCAGGCGGCGAACTCGGGCTAACAGTCCGTGGCAGAAGTTGTGCTGCATCCGGCCGGGGCCGGATTCGGCCCAAGAACGTGTCGTACAGCGGTAGAAATCGCCGAATCCGGCCGATCCGAGCCGTTTCCGCGCCACCGCTGGCCAGTTTTGGCGCGCCGCGGAGTTTGGCCACGGGCTGCTAACGTGGCGGGACACGGGATAGAAAGCGAAGCACCCCCGCGGTGAAGGCATCGGGTTGTTCGACGTTCGCGAGGTGGGCGGCGTCGAGCGCGAGCAGTTCGGCCCCCGCGACCCGTCGGCGGATGAACGCGCCGTCGGCCGGCGGAGTGGCGGGGTCGTGGGCGCCGGCGATGACCAGCGTCGGCCTCCGAATGCGGTGCAGGTCCGCGCGCAGGTCCGCATCGCGCAGGGCGGCGCAGCAGCCGGCGTACCCGGCTGGGGAACCGTCGCGCAACATCCTTCTGAACCGGTCGACGGTCTCCGGATGCGCCTGCCGGAACCGGGGGGTGAACCACCGGGCCAGCGCCGGCTCGGCGAGGGCCGGCATGCCCAACTCGCCGGCGTCGTGGATGCGCTGGTCCCAGAGCCCGGTACTGCCGATGCGGACCCCGGTGTTCGCGGCCACCAGGCGGTTCACGCGGTCGGGCGCGTGGAGGCCAAGCCAGAGGGCCGTCTGTCCGCCGAGGGAGACGCCGCAGACGTGCGCGCGGGAGACGCCGGCGACGTCGAGAACCGCCAGGGCGTCGCGCCCGAGCCGGTCGAGGGTATAGGGGCGGGCCGGCGCGTCGGACGCGCCGTGTCCGCGGGTGTCGAATCGAATGACCCGGAAGGCGGCGGCGAGGCGGTCGATCTGCGGTCTCCACAGGTCGACGGTCGTGCCCAGCGCGTTGAGGAGCAGGAGGGCGGGCGCGTCCGCCGGTCCGCCCGCGGTCCAGGACAGGCGGCATCCGTCCGCGTCGAGTTCAGGCATCGTCGTCGGCCCGGTCGAGGACGCGCTATCCGTCCGCGTCGGGTTCAGGTATCGTCGTCGGCCCGGTCGAGGACGCGCTCGATGAAGCGCCGCGCCCGTCCGCGTGGAGTTCAGGCATCGTCGTCGACTTGGTCGAGGACGCGCTCGATGAAGCGCCGCGCCCGTCCGCGTGGAGTTCAGGCATCGTCGTCGACTTGGTCGAGGACGCGCTCGATGAACCGCCGCGACACCCCCAAGTAGTTGTCGGGTGAGAGCAGCTCCTCGATCCGTGCGTGATCGAGATGATGGCTGACGGTGGTGTCCTCGGCGAGGAGGTTGGCCAGGGGCCGTTCCTCTTCGGCGGCGCGGCGGCAGGCGGCCGCGACGCAGGCGTGCGCCTCGTGCTTGCCGACCGCCTCGGCCAACGCCATCGCCACCGCCTCGGCCAGCAGCCCGCCGCCGGTCGCGGCGAGGTTGGCGCGCATGCGGCCGGTGTCGACCGACAGCGTCTCGAGCGCCTCGGCGGTCGCCCGGGTCCCCCCGGCGGTCACCAGCACCAGCTCGGGCAGCACGTCCCACTCGACCTGCCAGCCGCCCAGCCCCCGCTCGTGCTCCTGCACCATCGCGCCGAGCAGGGCCGCGACGAGACCCGGCGTTCGCCCGGCCGCGGCCAGGGCCACCGAGGCCGACACGGGATTGCGCTTCTGCGGCATCGTCGACGAGCCGCCGCGCCCGCGGACCGCGCGTTCCGCGACCTCTCCGACTTCCGTCTGGGCCAGCAGAGACACGTCGCGGGCGATCTTGCCGGCCGCGCCGGCCGCGACCCCCAGCGCGCACCCCAGGTGAACGAACCGGTCGCGGTGGGCATGCCAGGGCGTCGCCGCCGGCTGGAGACCGAGGCGGGCCGCGAGCGCGTCGGTTACGGCCAGACCCCGCGCGCCGAGGGCGGCCAGCGTGCCCGCGGCGCCGCCGAGCTGCAACACGAGGGCGCGGTCGACAGCCGTCTCCACCTCGCGGCGGGTCCGGCCGAGGGCGTCCGTCCAGCCCGCCGCCTTGAGTCCGAACGTGATCGGCGTCGCCTGCTGCAGCCACGTGCGGCCGGCCATGGTGGCGTCGGCGTAGCGGCGTGCGAGGCCGGCCGCGGCCCTCTCGGCGCGCCGGAGATGGCCGGAAATGGCCGGCGCCGCGGCCCGAAGCTGCAACACCAAGCCGGTGTCCAGGATGTCCTGGCTCGTCGCGCCCCAGTGCACGTAGCGCGCCGCGTCGGGGTCGGCGGCGGCGACCCGCGCGGTCAGATGACGCACCACCGGGATGACCGCGTTGCCCGCGCCGGCCGCCTCGTCGGCGATCTGCGTCCGGTCGTACAGGTCGGCGTTCGCCGCCGCCCGGATCGGGGCGACGCAGGAGGTGGGCACGACGCCGGCCGCCGCTTCCGCCTCGGCCAGCGCCGCCTCGACGTCCAGCATCGCCTGAAGCTGCGCCCGCCCGCCGAACCGTTCCCTGATGTCCGGGTCGCCGAGCAGGCGGTCGTGCAGGCGGCTGTCGGCGGTCATGATCGGCCGTGGGCCTGGATCGCAAGGAGCATCCGGTTACGATGGGGTGCGAAGGCCGGACGAACCCTATCACACCGCCGGCTGTAAGGAGCCGTAAGGGCCGTAATGACCCACCACGCGGAGATCCTCGCCATCGAAGGACCGAGCTATCGTCGCCGCGAGGCCGAGCTCACCCGGCAGCAGTGCAGCCGCAAACGTCTGTCCCGAAAACAGGCAGCCGACAACGGCGGTCAGCAGTGAGCACAGTCGATGGCGGTGCAGAAATGATCACTTTCAGGCGCTCGACAACATCAGTGCTTCCCCCGTTGGACCCTTCTTTACTGAACAGGACTCTACCGAACGACGGGAATCCGTAGAGGAAGAGGTTCGCCGCCGCTATGCCCGCTCACTCTTCGTGTAGCACGAGGTCACCCCCGCCCTTCCGGATCGCACGACCGACCAACTGCCGCACCTCTCCCAGAAACGCAGACGCAGCTTCTGACAGCTCGACCCCAGGAATGGGCGCGGCCGCTCCGTAAATTCCGCGCAATTCCAGTGCTCGCTTGCGCGTGGAACCTCGACCGGCGTAGCGGTGAGCCTGTGTCCATTCGGTCAGATGCCGCTCAACGATTCGCTCCATCGCGAACGAGTGTAGCGTGTTGTTCACCTCGGTGCGGATTCGGTTCACGGCGGTAGTGGATTCGTCGCCGCTCTTTGCAGGTGGATCCCACCTCGCCGGGGCATCGAGAAACCGGGAGATCGCTTCCTGGAGTCTCCCGATGAGTTCCGCGACAGGCATGAGGTGTTTGTATTCATAGTTGTCCATGCGAAGCTCGACTCTGCGTGTCAACGCCTTTATTCGAGCCCAATGCTCTTGACTGACGCCGTCCCGGTGTCGGTACCCGAGTCGTGCGTTCCACAGTGAATGGAAGTCACCCGCGGCGGACTGCACTGCAAACGAAAGGCCGGCGGGGTCGTAGAGGGGTCTAGCTTCGGGAGGCGTCGTCGGCGCGATGGCGGCAGCGAAGCAGCCTGCCAGATCCGCGAGTTGCTTCCGCGCTCCGGCCGGGATTTTCGTCGTCGGCCGGTCGAGCCAGCCGAGCATGAAGCAGCGCCGATCGATCCGGCGCTCAAGGCCACTCACGACATCACCAAGGTCTCGGAGGCTGTTGAGAGCGCTCTTGACCGACCCGACGACGTGATCCCGTTTCGCCGGGAATCCCCGAAGGTTGTCACCCTTGACAGCATCGAAGTGCGTGAACGCGATCGCGAGTTTCTCTTGGTGCCCGCTCGTCGCCACGGAGCGGAGCACAGAGAGAGCGGCGGCCTGCATCGGCTGCTTGGCATTGTCGACGAGCAGTATTACGTCGACAGACCGGTAACGGGACGTGTAGTGGGTGCTTACGTTCACGACGGATTCTGGAGTGTGGCCGAGCCCCTCGCCGTCGATGAGTACCAATCTAGGGACCTTGTCCATGAAGTCCGGCGCGAGTGGTCCCTTGACCCGGATGCCCTGAACGAGGGGGGTCAATAGCCGTCCCCACACCTTGAAGTGGTTGCTGGAAAACCACCGAATCTGACGCAAAAAGTCATCTCGGTCGGAGTCGGAAAACATCCACTTCTCTGGCCAACCACTCCGCTTCGTGAGCTTGCCCTCCTTCAAGTAGTCGAAGCAGGAGAGCACCCGATCGAAGATCGTCTTAGCAAGCTCGGAGAATCCCGGTAGCTTCTCCACTCGTTCCAGAAGCAGGGCAATGGCTGCCTCTTGTTCATCTCCGCTCAGCTTCTTCAGGTGCTCGCCCAGATCGTGTGAGAGCTGGGCGTCGGCGGAATCGGCGAGATCGCGGATCTCCTTGAGGTAGGTCCCAAGGTCTCGCTGCGTCGCAGACCGCTCTTCGGTCGTCGGGAATGAGCCGGGATCCGGTTCGTCCTTAGAATCCTCGTCCTCGGTTGCCTCGTCCCAGTCGCCTTCGTCCGGTACCTGGTTGCTCGGTGCCCAATCTCCGAGAAGGTAGCTGAGTCGGAAGCGCTGATCCTTGTGATTGAGGAGGTCGCGGACCACTTGGTCATCGGACCCACCGCCCCACGCGGTCTTGCAGGCCTCTAGCACCGATTCGTAAATGTACGTACGGATGAGCCGTCGCGGGAAAAAAGTCACCACGGCCTCAAAATCTCCGGGGCTGGTGATCACCTCAATGTCGGCGATGGTGGTCTTGTTGGCCGATGTCGAGGGGAAGCGGTCGGTTTTCGGATGCGAGCCGATCAGATGGCGCAGCAAGGATGTCTTTCCGGTTCCGGTGGTCCCGATGAACAGGACCCTGGAATAGCCGTCGTCGGCGTCCGGGAGAGGCATTTCGCCGTCGCGAATGGCGGTCGGGTCAGCAGGAGCGGGGCTCTCCATGGGTTCATAGAACGCCCGTACGACCGCCCTGCTGAAGTGTTGCTCGGCACGGGGCCGCTCGGTGATGTTCCAGTAGCTCTCGTCACCGAGCAGGGTATTCATTTCCTTCACCAAGGCATCGGCGGAGGACTCATCACTGGTACCCAGTCCCCGCCGAACCTTGACACCTGGACGACCCTCGTCGTCGCGGCGAAGGGGGTGTCGGAACGTCAGGGTCCAGGCACTCCGGCCCTGGGTTCGAGATTTCGTTGCGCTATACCTCGCATCTGTCATGGAAAACCTCCGAGCGTTGTCTGCGTTGTTCCGTGTTGTTCCAATGATACGCGCGCTCGGCCTCGAGTGCAACTGTTTCGGACCCAGGGTGTTGAGAACTGCCGAGGGTGTACGGCGGAGGACCGACTGGGCGGGCGACCGCGGGGGCGGTGGACGCGGACGGTGCTGGAGGCTTCGTGTGGCTGAATCGTCCGGGCCGGCTGCCTCGGAGCCCAGCGTGGAACTCCTGCGGCCGTGTTGTCCCGTTTGCTCCGTCGATACGCTTTTCGACGGTGGTTGGTCGGCGTCGGATCGGAGATGGGTCGATCCGATCTTGGATCTAATGCTGTGTCACCAACAAATATTAGAGCCGTCGGCACTCACCTCGAACCCAGGAGACCCAGGTAGAGTTCCCCATGCAGGAGCGCGGCTACGCCGCCGATCTTGAGGCGCGATTGGCGAGCACGAACCCGGTGCACAGTTCATCGATGACCTCGCATTCGCGGAGGGCCGCCTTCTGCACGTTCCCGCTCCAACGTCATCGAGTAGAGGTCCGAGGTCACACGTCGAAGAACACGGTCTCCTGCGGTCCCTGGAGGGCGATGTCGACGCGGTAGACGCCGCCACCCCGGGACGTTGCGACGAGGGTCGGGCGGCGGTCGGGGGGAACGCGGTCGAGGATCGGGTCGCCGGCGTTGGACGGCTCGTCGTCGAAGTAGATGCGCGTGACCAGTCTCGCCAGCAGGCCGCGCGCGAACAGGCCGACCAGCAGGTGCGGTGCCTGCAGCCGCCCCGGACCGGGCACGCGGCCGGGCTTGATCGTTTCGATGGCGAAGCGCCCCGCGGCGTCGGTGTGGACTTGGCCGAAGCCCGCGAACGACGGGTTCGGTCCGCCGCCCCGCGGGTCTTCCGGGTGGTTGCAGCGGCCGGCCGCGTCGGCCTGCCAGATCTCCAGCAGCGCGTCGGGGACGGCGCGCCCCTTCCCGTCCCGGACGCATCCTTCCACCTCGATCGGCACGCCGGGGGCGCCGCCGCCGCGCAGGCGCAGGCGGTCGCGCACCGGCACGAGGATGGCGAAGAACGGGCCGACGGTCTGTGACGGCGTCAGCGGCGGCACCGGGGTCAGGTCTCCATCGGCGTGGCGTCCCGCCCGCGCAGCACGAGGTCGAAGCGGTAGCCGAGCGCCCAGCCGGGCTCGGTGGCGCCGAGCTCGAAGGACGCGATCAGGCGCCGGCGGGCGGCCTCGCCGGGAACCGCATTGAAGATCGGATCGAAGGCGAGGAGGGGGTCGCCGGGAAAGTACATCTGGGTCACCAGCCGGGTCAGGAAGCTGGGTCCGAACACCGAGAAGTGCACGTGCGCGGGCCGCCAGGCGTTCTCGTGGTTCCGCCACGGATAGGCGCCGGGCTTGATGGTCAGGAACCGGAATTCGCCCTTCGCGTTCGTCATCGCGCGCCCGCACCCGGAGAAGTTCGGGTCGAGGGGCGCCTCGTGCCGGTCCTCGGCGTGCGCATAACGGCCGGCCGCGTTGGCCTGCCAGACCTCCACGAGGGTCTCGGGAACGGGCCGTTCGTCTTCGTCCAGGACCCGGCCGGCGACGATGATGCGCTCGCCGAGCGGCTCGCCGGGGTGCTGGCGGGTCAGGTCGTGATCCATCGGTCCGGGGTCGCGGTGGCCGTACATCGGTCCGGTGATCTCGGAAAGCGTCTGCGGGATCACCACCAGCGGCCGGGTCGGATGCCGCGCGGCGGTGGACCGGTAGCCGGGCGCGTCGTTGGGCGGATGACAGTCCGCCGGCGGACGTCGATACCCGTGAATCGGAACCTTCGTGTTTCTCATCAGCCCGCGGCGAAAATCCCGCCGCATTCGAGCGGCGGAGCTTCCCGCCTGCCTGCGCCGCCCGCCGGATTGCCGGCGTCCGCGGTTGCGATCGGCGCGATAGGCGCCATCCTCAGCCCGCGGCGAAAATTCCCGCCGCATTCGAGCGGCGGAGCTTCCCGCCTGCGCCTCCCGCCGGATTGCCGGCGTCCGCGGTTGCGATCGGCGCGTATAGGCGCCATCCTCAGCCCGCGGCGAAAATTCCCGCCGCATTCGAGCGGCGGAGCCTCCCGCCCGCCTGCGCCTCCCGCCGGATTGCCGGCGTCCGCGGTTGCGATCGGCGCGATAGGCGCCATCCTCACGCCTTTGTCAGGCGGGCATCCGGCCGCCCGTGCCGCTCTACGCCTTTGTCGGGCGGGCATCCGGCCGCCCGCGCCGCTCTCGTCGTGGACAGATGCCTGCACCGTCGGCGAATCGGAGGCGTCCTGCCGCCCGCGCCGCTCTCGGGGCGACGTGGGATTCCACCGCGGGCGGTGATGCCCGTCGTGCGCCGGGACCTTGCCGGGCGGCGGCGTCCGTTGCCCATGGCTGCCCATCGCTGCCGGGATCTGCGCGCGTAATTGTATGATAAACAAACGGCCGCTTTGCGGGTGGGCTCTTGCGCGGCTGGTTTGCCGTTGCGTCGCGGGCGAACGTCGGCGGCGATCCGTGAGACAGGCTGCCGGCTGCGGTCTTGCGGGGCAGGCGGGCCTCGGCGGCGGGACCGGCTGCCGGCTACGGACCGGGCGGGCAAGGCGTATTGCGATCGGCCTCGCGGACCGATAAGAAGTACGGGGAAGAACTGTTGGCGGTTCGGTCGGACCGCTTGCCGGGGGGATGAGACATTGCTTTCGAGGAAGTCGCATTCGCGTCGCGCCATCGAGTCGATTCTCGTCGTGGGGATGCTGGCGGCGGGAGGAGGCGCGTCCGCCCAGCCGAGTCGGGGCGGCGAGCCGGCGCTGCGGCTTGCCGCCGATGCCCGGCCGGTGGTTGCCGTCGCGCCCTTCGCGAACGTCTCGGGTCGGCCCGGCGACGACTGGCTGGGGGCCGGGATCGCGGAGACGGTCATTTCCGGCATGCAGCGGTCGGGCCGGCTGTCGGTCGTCGACCGTTGGGCAGGCGGCGCCGGCGCACCGGGCGCCGGCCCGGGGGGCGACCCGGATCGCGTGCGCGCCGAAGCGCGGGACGCCGGCGTGTCCTGGCTGGTGGCCGGCGGGTTTCAGCGGGCGGCCGAGCGGTTGCGGATAATCGCGCGCGTCATCGACGTCGAGACGGGAACGGCCCGGGAGATCGCCAAGGTCGACGGCCACGCCGACGAGCTGTTCGCCCTCCAGGATCGGGTCGTGACCGAGGTGGCGGAGGGGCTCGCCGGCTTGGCGGGCGCCGAGCGGCCGGCCCCGGCCGTCCCGCGGGCGGAGCGGACGCCGGCGGAGCCCCGTGCGAGGCCGAACCCGGGCGGTCGCCGGGCCGCGGGCCGGCCCCGCCCCGTCACGCCGTCGGCCGTCGGACGCTCCACCGGCGCTCTCACGGCGGAGCGCGCCCCGCGGCGGGCCGCGGCCGGCGCCGGCGCGGCCGGCCGGGTCGCGGGATTCGCCGCGGCCGCTCCGGCCGGAGACGCCGGTGTGCTCACGGGGCGGGTGACGGTGCGGCCGCGCCGGACCACGACCCCCCCGACCGTCGACGGCCTGCTGGACGATGCCGTCTGGGGCAACGCGGCTCGCATCACCGAGTTCGTGCAGCGGGAGCCCGTCGACGGGGCGCCGGCCAGCGAGGACACCGACGTCTACATCGCCTATGACGACACGAACCTCTATCTGGCGTTTCATGCCAAGTACGACAACCCGGAGGCCATGCGGGCGAATCGGGTCGACCGCGACCGGGCGGGCTTCGGCGACGACACGATCTCGGTCTACTTCGACACGTTTCTCGATCAGCAGCGCGCCTACGTGTTCTCGGTGAACGGCTACGGCGTGCAGGGCGATTCGATCGTCTCCGGCGGCCGCGGCGGCGGGTTCAGCGGCGGCGGGCGCGGCGGCGTTCCGCGCGGCGACCGGTCGTGGGACGCCCTCTTCCTGAGCGGCGGCCAGCCCGTCGCGGACGGGTTCACGGCCGAGATGGCGATACCGTTCAAGAGCCTGCGGTATCCGGCCCGGCCCGGCAATGCGCCGCATACGTGGGGATTCCAGATCGTCCGCCAGGTCAGGGACAAGGACGAGACGATCGTGTGGTCGCCGGTCTCGCGGGACATCGCCGGGTTCCTGCCCCAGATGGGGGTCCTCGACGGGATGAGCGGCCTGTCGACGAGCCGCAACCTGGAGATGCAGCCGACGTTCACCGCGTTCCGGTACGGCACGTTCGACGAGGCGGCGGGGCGGGTCGTCGACGGCGATCCGCGTCCCGACCTGGGCGCCAACTTCAAGTACGGCGTGACCCCGAACCTCATCGCCGACTTCACCCTCAACCCCGACTTCTCGCAGATCGAATCGGACCGCCCGCAGGTCGAGGTGAACCAGCGTTTCGCCCTCTATTACCCCGAGCTGCGCCCGTTCTTCCTGGAGGGGGCCGAGATCTTCCAGATTACGGCGCCGGTCACCGTCGTGCACACCCGGACCATCGTCGATCCGCAGTACGGGGCCAAGCTGACCGGCAAGGCCGGCAAGACCACGCTGGGGGTGTTGTTCGCCAACGACGAGGGCGCCAGCCTGGGCGTGGACGACCGCAGCGACCCGGCGTTCGGGCAGTCGGCGCAGACCTTCGTGGGCCGTGTCCGCTACGACCTATACTCCGAGTCGTACATCGGGGGGGTCGTCACCGACCGCGAGTTTCTCGACGGGTACAGCCGTCTCGTCGGCGTGGACAGCAACTTCCGGATCGGCTCCACCCACCAGTTGGGTTTCCGCGCCTTCGGTGCCGACCGGCGGGTGGCGCAGGGAGGCGGGGAGAACGACGGCTATGCGCTGGACTTCGGTTTCCGGAAACGGGGCCGCAACCTGAGCTACTCGATCGACTCGTTCGCCCTGTCTCCCGACTTCCGGACCGACGTCGGGTTCGTGCGGCGGACCGACCAGCGCGAGACCGAGGCGCGGCTCGACTACCTGTGGTGGCCGCAGACCTGGGTGATCAGTTGGGGGCCGGAGTTGCGGTACGGCCGCAACTACAACTTCGATCGGGTGCTCGAGGACGAGAACTTCCGGGCCGGCGTCAGCGCCAACTTCGCGAAGAACGTCCGCTACAGCTTCGATCTCGACCAGGACATGGAGCGCTACTACGGCGTCGACTTCGACAAGCGGCGCTACCGGATGTTCGGCAACGTCAGCACGAGCCGGATCTTCTCGTTCGGCACCGGGTTCGACTGGGGTGACGAGATCTATTTCGACCAGGCCAACCCGTTTCTCGGGCGCGAGAGCGGCTTCCGCACGTTCATCAACTTTCGGCCGGTGTCACGTTTCGCCACCAACATCAACATCACGACCAGCCGCTTCACCGATCCGCGGCGCTTCTTCGTGGACGGGCTCAACCGGGGCGAGCGAAGCGGCGAAGGCGAGATCTTCGACGTGAACATCTTCCGCGCCCTCAACACCTATCAGGTCACCGACCGGCTGGCGCTGCGCAACATCACCGAGTTCAACACCTACGACCGCACGGTCGGGCTGAACCTGCTGGCCACCTACCGCGTCAACTCCGGGACCGCGTTCTACATCGGGTACGACGATCACTACCAGCAGCACGAGCAGTTCTACGACGACCAGGTGAACATCACCGATCGCGGCTACCTGCAGACGAATCGCGCGATCTTCACCAAGATTCAGTATCTGTTCCGGTACTGACCGGCCGGCGGACAAGCAGTTGAAGGCTCACGGCCCGCATCCGTGGCGCGTCTCCCATGCGCAGGCGGTCGGGATACAGGACGCGTTGCGTCCGCGGCTCGTCGCCGCCCCGTTGCCGAAGGACCCGCGGCGGGTGGCGGGGGCCGACGTGGCGTACTCGCGACGCACCCATCGGGTGTACGCCGCCGTCGTGGTGGTGGCGCTGCCGTCACTGGAGACGGTCGAGACGGCCGGCGTCACGCGGCCCGCGACCTTCCCGTACATTCCCGGGTTGCTCTCGTTCCGGGAGGTGCAGCCCCTGCTCGACGCCTTCGAGCAGATCGCGCAGGCGCCGGACGTGGTGGTGTTCGACGGACAGGGGCTGGCGCACCCGCGCCGGTTCGGTCTCGCCTGTCACGCCGGACTGCTGCTCGACACGCCGTCCGTCGGGTGCGCGAAGACCCGGCTCGTGGGCGAGCACGGCGCGGTGCCGGACCGCCGGGGAGCCTCCGTGCCGCTTCGGGTGGAGGGGGAGACGGTGGGGGCCGTGGTCCGCACCCGCCGGGGGGTGAACCCGGTCTTCGTGTCGCCGGGACATCGGGCGGATACGCCGTCGGCCGTCGATCTCGTGCTCGCCCTCACCGTGGGCTACCGGCTTCCCGAACCGCAGCGCCGGGCCCATCAGGCCACCGCCGCCCTGCACGCAGGAGACCGCGGCCGGCCCGCGCCCGGCGTCAGGACCTATCCCGACTTCGTGCCGAAGCGCCCGCGGTGAAACGGCCGCGCCCGGCGCCGGCGGGGGGGCTTCCGCGCCGGCGCCGGCAGCGGCGGATGCGGCCTACTGCTGCGGCATCCGGGCCGGGACGTTGCCGTCCAGGGTGGCGAGCATCTGCAGCCCCGGCCGCTCCGTGGCGACGCCGATGGCCGGCTGCAGGGACGGGTTGCGGGGCTGCCGATAGGTGATGCGGTACTGATTGCTCACGAAGCGGTGCTTCCGGGCGATGTCCCGGCCCAGCTCGGCCAGCTTCTCGATGATGGCGGTGCCGACGGCGATTCGTTCGAAGCTGCCGCGGGTGATCTGCATGAGCGCGTTGCCGAAATTCGCCTGCTGGGCGGCCACACCGAGCCCTTGACCGCTGACGAACAGCAGCGTGTGAACCTCCACCGAGTTTTCCACCATCCGTTCCACCATCCGGTCCACGCGTCCCTGCTGACTCGAGCTGTTGTCCGCTCCGTCGGCGCTGACCATGACGACGACCGGATAGTACTGACGCTCGTCGTCGTCGTCGATGCGGTTCGCCTCCTCGATGAGCGCGTCCATGAACCGCGCTCCGGTGCCGCTATCCGGGGTGATCAGGGGGATGCCCCGCTCCAGCTCCGCCCGGTCGGACGTGTACCGGGTAATCCAGCGCGGTTGCCGGGCCAGGGTCAGGATGGCGACCTCGATCTCGGCCGGGAGCTGCCGCAGCAACGCCTGCACGCCGTCGCGCATCTGCGGCACCACGCCAAGCGCCCCTTCGCTGTTGTCGACGAACACGGTGAGCCGAACCGGCCAGTCAACCGGCTCGAACTCGATCGTCTGCAGGTTCTCGCCGTCCCACTGCACGACGATGTCGTCTTCCGTGAGGCCGGCCACCGGATTGCCCTGGCTGTCCGCGACGGCCACGTGCAGGACGTGCTCCTGAGCCTGCACGGGCTGCGGGGCGCCGACGAAGCAGAGCGCGACGATGAGCAACGCTGTGCGCGCCTGCTGGAGACGCCGGAACGAGATCGGCATGGGAACCTCCTGTTCCTGCCAGCGGATGGGCGAAACGGCGCCGCGCGACGGAACGGCGCCGCCGCGAGGCCCCCATTGTAGCCGCTCCGCCGGCGTCGGGGGGAAGACGGCGATGCCGGGGAGGACTGCGCGCGCCTCGCGCCGGGCTCGCCGATCCGGACGCTATAATGAGCCGTTTCGCGGGGCGGATGGCGCAGTCGGCACGCGGACTGCGGATGGCCGATGGTGGAATCACCCCGACACGCCGTGGTACCGGCAGGTCGACGGGCGGCAGCGGCGTGCGTTCCCCGCCGCCTTGCCTGCGCCGGCTGGTCGACGGGTTCGACTTCACCATCATGACGTTCATCCTGATCGACATCCAGGAGAGCTGCACGGTCGATGCGGCGCCGGTCGGGGCGCTCGGCGCGGTGACCTTGTTCTTCCGGCGGGCCGGGGGGCCGGGGGCCGGCATGACGGCGGATCGGCGGGGGGCGGAAGCTCCCGCTGATGCTGTTCAGCCTCTGGTTCTTCTGGTCCGCGTTCCTCCGCGGTTCTCCACCGCCTGCGCTCTGCTGTTCGCGTGCCGCGCCCGGTTCGGCGTGGGCGGTGTGGGGGCGGCGGGCATGCCGCCGGCCGGGACCCGGGACGCGCGGGCGGCGCTTCAGCGCCATCGATGAGACGGAAGCGGCGGAGAGCGCGCGAGAGCCGGGGAGTCGACATGAGACAGGGATGGCTGGTGGGGGCGATGCTGGCGGCGTCGCTGATCGGCGGGGCGGTGTCGAACGTGCTGCTGACGGCGCGGCTCGGCGCGCAGGGCGCGGGGGTCGTCACCGCCTCGCAGGTGAACATCGTCGACGGGTCGGGGCGGTTGCGGGCGGTCCTGTCCGGCGACGACGAGCGGGGACTGGCGTCGCTGGCGTTCTACGGGCCCGACGGGGTGTTTCGGGGGCTGGTGGGGGTGGACGCGGACGGGCATCCGGTCCTGCGGTTCAACGATCCGGACGGCGCCACCCGGCTTCTCGCGACGGTCCGCGAAGAGGCGGTGGTCGCGGCCGGGGACGAGCGCGCGCGCCACGTCCTCATGGGTTCGCAGGCCGGCACCCCGTTCGTCGGCTTGGCGGACGGTCGACGCGTCCCGCTGCAATTGACCCTGGGGGACCAGGGACAGCCGCGGGTGAACCTGTTCAACCGCCGGGGGCGGCCGGGCATCGGGATGGTCGTGGGCGCGGACGATGCGCCGTTCCTGTCGGTGTTCGACCCCGCCGGTTCGCAGCGTCTCGCGTTGGGGACGGTGCAGGGCTCGACCGTGGTCAACCTCACGGACGGCGCCCGGCCGCGGCTGGTGTTGGGCGTCGCCGAGAACGGCCGGGCCACCGTCGACTTCTATGACGAAGCGGGTGGCATCGAGCGGCAGGTCGCGGCCGACACCCGGTGACGGCCGCGCCTGCGCAACCGCCGGGGGCTGCGCCGGCGCGGCCGGTCGAGGGGCAAACGGCGCTGCCGGCGGCGACTTCCGGGCGGGGAGTCCGCGTTGGAGCCGCGGGACTCCGGCCGCGGGCTTCCCGCGTCCCCGGCGGTGGATTCGGCCGGTATGCGGCGAAGGCGGTCAAGCCTGTCCCGGGAGCTGTCTGCCGGTCCGATTTCGGTGAGGACCGCGCCGGTGAGGACCGCGCCGGTGAGGACCGCGCCGGTGAGGACCGCGCCGGTCACGACCGTATAATGTGAGGCGTCCGCGACGGAGGTCATCGAATGCCCGGAACCATGGTGGAGTTTGCGAGCAACGGCGCGACGGGCGGCGGCTACCTGGCGACGCCCGCGTCCGGCAACGGCCCGGGGGTCATCGTGCTGCAGGAGTGGTGGGGGCTCGTCGATCACATCAAGGACGTGGCCGACCGTTTCGCCGCCGAGGGGTTCGTGGCGCTGGCGCCGGACCTCTACCACGGCGAGAGCACGACGAGTCCCGACGACGCCGGCAAGCTGATGATGGCCCTCGACATCGGACGGGTCGAGAAGGACCTGCGGGGCGCCATCCAGTACCTGCTCGGACGCGCGGAGGTCACGACGGCGCACGTGGGCACGGTGGGCTTCTGCATGGGAGGCCAGTTGTCCCTCTATGCCGCCTGCGAGAACCCCGCCGTCGGCGCCTGTGTCGTCTTCTACGGAATCCATCCGAACGTCGCGCCGAACCTGTCGGCGCTTGAGGCGCCGGTGCTCGGGTTTTTCGCCGGGCGCGACGAGATCGTCCCGCCGTCGGCGGCGCGGCAGCTCGAAGCGGACCTCGCGGCGGCGGGCAAGTCCGCCGACATCACCGTGCTCGACGGCGTCGATCACGCGTTCTTCAACGATACGCGTCCCGACGTGCACGATGCCGGACACGCCGCCGCCTGCTGGTCGCGCATGCTGGCGTTCTATCGTGAGCATGTCCAGTAATCCGGATGGCCGCGGTCTCTTCGCCTGGCTGTCGGGCCTGCGCTCGTGGCAGCTCTTTCTCGTCGCGGCCGGGCTGTTCGTGGCCGATCTGCTGGTCCCGGACCCCATCCCGCTCATCGACGAGATGATGCTGGGCCTCGCGACCCTGCTGCTGGGCCGGTGGAAGCGCCGCCGGGACGTGATCGATCCGCAGTGACCTGCGGGCTGCCTCCGGGGAAGGCGCGCACCGGATTCGGAACCTGAGATCGATCCATGCCCGGCGACTCGTTCGGACACAGCTTCCGCATCACCACCGCCGGCGAATCGCACGGTCCCGGCAACGTCGTCATCATCGACGGGTGTCCCCCCGGCATCCCCTTGGCCGAGTCGGATCTGACCGGGGATCTCGCCCGGCGCCGCCCCGGCCAGAGCCGGATCGTGACGCCGCGGAAGGAGCCGGACGCGCCGGAGATCCTGTCCGGCGTCTTCGAGGGGAAGACCACCGGAACCAGCATCGCGATTCTCATTCGCAACGTCGATCAGCGCGGCCGCGACTACGCCGACATCCGGGACAAGTACCGGCCGGGTCACGCCGACTACACCTACGACGCGAAGTACGGCCGGCGCGACTACCGCGGCGGGGGACGCGCGAGCGCGCGCGAGACCTCGGTCCGGGTGGCGGCCGGGGTGGTCGCGAAACGGATCATCGCCTCGGCGTTCGGCGGCCGGGTGATCGGCTACGTCCGCCAGGTCGGGGACGTCGTGGCGGAGGTGCCGGACCCCGCCGCGGTGTCCCCCGAGCGGGTGGAACGCTTGCCCGACGGCGCGCCGAACATGGTCCGGTGTCCCGACGCGGCCCGCGCGGCCGAGATGGTGGCGTTGATCGACCGGGTGCGCGAGGCGCGCGACTCGATCGGCGGCGTCGCCGAGATCGTGGCCGTCGGGGTGCCGCCCGGGCTCGGAGAGCCGGTCTTCGACAAGCTGAAGGCGGACCTCGCGAAGGCTCTGTTCAGCCTGCCGGCGGTGCTCGGGGTCGAGTACGGCGTGGGGTTCGGCTGCGCGGCGTTGCGCGGCAGCGAGAACAACGACCTGTTTCGTCCCGCCGAAGGCGCCGCGCCGCCGGCCGGCCCGCGCGTCGTCACCGGCACCAACCGCCACGGCGGCATGCTCGGGGGCATCTCGAGCGGCATGCCCATCGTGTTGCGGGCCGCCGTGAAGCCGACGAGCAGCCTGCCCCGCGAGCAGGCGACGGTGACCACCGGCGGCGGGCCCACGACCATCCGGACGAAGGGGCGCCACGACCCCTGCCTGCTGCCGCGGTTCGTCCCGATGGCGGAGGCGATGGTCGCCATCGTCCTCGCCGACCATTGGTTGCGCTGGCGGGCGCCGGCGGGGCCGCAAGACGTCTGACGCGGTGCGCGCGGGACCCCTCCGGCCCGTCCGTCGATGCGGGTGGGCACGCACTCGTGTCTGACGTTTGCGCGGGATCCCCAGGGTCGCGGGGGGCGGGGTGCGTTTCCGGGGGCGCGCGGACCCCGCGGCGTTCGATGCCGCGAGTCGGAGTCTGCGCCGTGGAACGTTGGGGCACGATTGGACCCCTGTATATAGTAGTCTCAGACCTTCAACTCCACTGTATGCGGGGGCTGATTTTCCCTGCGGCGCAGACTCCTAGCGCGAGTCGGGCGGTGGTGTGTCAAAATGTCCTGCTGGCGGGCAGGGCCCCGCTCCGAACGTGCGGGCGAAGCGGCCCCGGGCCGCCGGAGCCTGCGGCGCAGAACCGGCATGGACGCCCGGAGGGTCGTTGGGCTGAACGAGGTGGGGGCCGCCGATTGCCGGCTGGGTAAATGGGAACCGTTCAACAACGTGGAGAAGGCATGATCATGCGCAACGCCGTTCGTATTCTGCTCGCCGTCGCGATGGGCGGCATCCTCACCGGCTCCGCCTCGGCGCAGGACCTGGGGCCGACGGTGCCGGCGCCCTACGAGGCGGTCGAAGGCTGGCTGAAGCCGTTCGCGGGCGAGGGCTTCGCCTTCGGCGGGAACTCCGGGGTGTTTCCCGAGTCGCCCGACCGCATCTTCATCCTGCAGCGGGGCGAGACCCGCCTGCCCGACCCCGTGCCCGCCGGGTTCGAGGGCTATGCCGGCTCCATCGGCATCAATACGCTGCAGGAGGCCGAGCGGCGGACGTGGCAGAACTGCATTTACGTCGTCGACGGCGACGGGAACGTCATCGAGGTCTGGGACCAGTGGGATCATCTGTTCGAGGGCTCGGACGGACCGGGGCCGCACCGCATTCGCATCAGCCCCCACGACCCGGATCGCCGGGTGTGGGTGGTGCACGAATCGGGTCACCAGATCTTCGTGTTCTCGAACGACGGCAGCGAACTGCTGATGACCCTCGGCGAGAAGAACGTCCCGGGCGACGACGAGACCCATCTCGGGGGGCCGCAGGACGTCGCGTTCCTGCCCGACGGCCGCGTGCTGGTGGCCGACGGGTTCATCAACTCGCGGGTGATCATTCTCGACGCCGAGGGTAACTACCTGGACGAGTTCGGCCGGGCGGGCGACGGACGCGGCGAGTTCAACGTGGTGCACTCGCTGGCCGTCGGCCCCAACGGACGGATCTTCGTCGCCGACCGCAACAACCGCCGCGTGCAGGTGTTCAACCAGACCACCCGCGCCGCCGCCTGGTATCACCCGAACATCGCTCCCATCGCGACTTGGCCGGGATTCACCCTGCCGCTCGACGTCATCGTGAACCAGTACGAGGTCTGGGTGACGGACCTCGGCCCGGCCAGGATCGTCAAGCTCGATCTGAACGGCAACCCCTTCGCCAACTGGGAGCTCGATCAGGAAGGGCCGGGTGAGTTCATCGAGATGCACTCGTTCGCGGTCGACGCCGAAGGCAACCTGTACGGGGCGGACAACCAGTACGGCCGAGTCCAGAAGCTGACGCCGAAGGCGGACGCGGACCCCGCAATGTTGATTGGACAGCCGTTCGTGGAGGCCGGCGCGGGGCAGTGAGCCTCGACAGCCCGTGGTGAAACCCCGCGTCGCCCCGAGAGCGGCGGGGGCGCCGGCGGGCTGAAGAGCGCCGGCGGGCGAAGAACGCCCGTGCCGGACAGGGCGTGAGGAGGGCGCCTGTTGCTGTGGAAAACAGGTCCCGGCGTTTCGTGGCGTCGGGTGATTGGCGTCCCGAATCAGGACGGTTTGGGGCATAGGTAACCGACGGAACAACGCAGTCAGGCCGGATGCATCGCCGCTCGAAGGCAGCGGGGACCCCGCCACGGGCCGTCAAGGCCCCGGTCGGGCGGGGAGCCGAGCCGCAGAGCGGCGATTTCCGGGTCTCGCCGCCCCCGCGGCGGGCATCGAGCGGTTGGTTCATCTGCGGAGGTGGATGTCGTGCGCGGCCGGCGCAGCCGGCGCCGGTCGGTGTGGGGCATCCGCGGCCGCCCGCGGGCGGTCGTCGCGCGTCTGACGACGGGGAGGATTTCGAGATGGCAACGGGCAACATCGTGAAGATCGTCGCCGGCGCGGTGGCGCTGGCGGTGACGTTCGGGCTCGGCTGGGTGGTGGCGAAGTCCGGTGCCGGCCAGGGGGTTCCGGTGGCGTCGCTGACGGACCTCGAGCGGGATTTCGCCGACCGGATGCAACAGGTGGTGCTCGTCGGCAACTTCACCGTCGACGGGCGCGAGACCGGCGGTGCCAGCCCCGAGCGCTACGAGATCGCCGGTGTCTCCAAGGTGGGCGACGACCGGTGGCGGTTCGATGTGCGTATGGTCTACGCCAGCGTCGACGTCACCCTCCCGGTGGTCGTCCCCCTCGTCTGGGCCGGCGACACCCCGATGGTCTCCATCACCGACTTCGGCATTCCGGGGCTCGACGGCACCTTCACGGCGCGCGTGTTCTTCTACGAGGATCGCTACGGCGGCTCGTGGGAGCACGCCATGGAGCGGGGCGTGTTCGGCGGCCTCATGTACGGCCACATCGAGCCGATGGCCGCCGGGTGATCCCGAACCCGGGGCAGATCCGGCCGGGGTGTTGACGCCGCCGACGAAGTGGCGAGGCGATGCTTGGCATCGTTCTTGATTGTCCGCGGGTGAGGATTGCGGTGCGAGTTCGACCGGGACGGTGTGGACGTCGTCCGCGCGAGAGAGCCGTGGACGTGAACACGCTGTTCGGGATCAACATCACGGTAACCTTGGCGTTGCCCTCTTGTTGTGGCGGGGGTTGTCGGCCAGGGGCGATGGCCTCAAGGACTGCGTCACGGCGCAGTACGGCGGGTTGTCGAGCCGGAGCGATGGTCTTAAAGACGACCTGTCGGTCCAGCACGACGGCCTGTCGGCCCGACTCGACGGGTTGACGATGACGGTTGGACGGATAGAGGGCGTGGCTCGAACGTGACCGGATAGAGCGACGAGACCCGGAATCGCCTTCGTGACCTGCCGGCCTAACCAAGCTTTCCGTCCGACCGACGGTCCCCGCGCTGCCCCGCAACACTCCCTTCGACGGCTGGCCGACAACCTTCAGACTGCTCCGCGCCCCCGGGCATCCATCTGTCACCCTGTCGAACCCCGGTTTCGTGACTACCGGGTCCGGCGCCGCCGGGTGGAGAACTAAATCGGAACTCGATGTCTGCCGATAAGACGGGCGGCTGTCGCGTGCAGGACATGACGGGCGACCCTGACGCTTTCCGGGCGCCAGCCTTGCGCCTCAGGGGCTCTGTCGGTCTTGGACTACGACAGGAACGGGGACAGGTCTGGACGACCGCGGCGGGACGAATGCGTGGCACGGAGGATGCCGGGATGGCGGACTCGACGATCGAGTGGACCGACGCGACGTGGAATCCCGTTGCAGGCTGCACGATTCTCTCGCCCGGCTGTGCGAACTGCTACGCAATGCGCATGGCGGCCCGGCTGGCCGCCATGGGCCAGGAGAAGTATCGCGGTCTCACGCGTCAGAGCGGCGGCCGGCAGGTGTGGACCGGCGGGATACGGTGCGACGAGGCGAGCCTTGATGCGCCTCTTCGTTGGCGAAGGCCGCGTCTCGTGTTCGTCAATTCCATGAGCGACCTGTTTCATCCCGACGTGCCTGACTCATTCATCGATAGGGTATGGGCGACGATGCGGGCGGCGCGACGGCACACGTTCCAGATCCTCACCAAGCGGCCCGAGCGCATGCGGCAAGTTGCTGAACGGATGGATCTCCTGACCAACGTCTGGCTTGGAACCAGTGTCGAGGCGTCCGAGTACCTGTGGCGTCTTCGGGAGCTTCGAGCCACTCGCGCGGCGGTGCGGTTCGCGTCCTTCGAACCGTTGCTCGGTCCGATCATCAAGGCCGACCTCACCGGCGTGCACTGGGCCATCGTCGGGGGCGAGAGCGGTCCCGGGTCACGTCCAATGAAGGGGGAATGGGTACGTGCGCTTCAGGTTCAATGCGAGGAACAGGGGGTCGCATTCTTCTTCAAGCAATGGGGCGGGACGCGAAAGAAGCGCGCGGGCCGGGAGTTCGACGGCCGGACGTGGGACGCGATGCCTTCGGCGCCGGATCGGCCGCGGCGGCAACTCTCCACGGCTGCCGTAGCAGGGAGAGTCTCACAATGATAGACCAGGAACAGCTTGCCTTGTTCGATCTCCCCGATGCGTCCCCTCAGCAGAAGGTATTTTCCTCCATCGACCGAGCGCTGTGGACCGAGCACAAGGCAAAGTTGATCAGCCGCTACCTGTACTATTTCGTTCTGATTACAAGGCATGGCGTCTATATCGACGGCTTTGCCGGACCACAAAATCCGGATCAACCGGATGGCTGGGCGGCGAAGCTGGTTCTTGAAAGCGAGCCTCGGTGGATGCGAGAGTTTTTTCTCTGCGATAACGACGCCGGACAGGTGAAGGCTCTGAAGAAACTCCGGGATGCTCAGATGGAAACCGCCGGACGGATCGTACACGTCCTCCATGGCGATTTCAACATACGGGTCGCCACCATTCTCGACACAGCGAGGATTGGTGAGAAAACGGCTACGTTCTGTCTTTTGGACCAGAGAACGTTCGAATGCGACTGGGAAACGGTGCGGAGGGTCGCGCACCGCAAAAAAGAGAGAAAAATAGAGATTTTCTACTTCGTGCCGACGGGTTGGCTTGCGCGTTCGATGTCTGGGTTAGGGAAGCCGGAAATCAAAATGTCTCACTGGTGGGGCAAGGACGGGTGGCGGGACTTGCAAGGTATGAGTAAGTCTCAAGTCGCGGAGTCGTTCCGGCAGCGCTTTAAGGAGGAGTTCGGGTACAAGCATGCCCACCCTTGGCCAATTTACGACAGACAGGGTAGTCAGAAAATCATGTACCACATGGTGCACGCCAGTGACCATGACGAGGCTCCCAATTTGATGTCTCGCGCCTACAAGACGGCTACACGGCGAACCGAGCCACGGAAGCAGTTCGAGTTTGCGTTCGATCCATTCGTGAGAGACTCCGATCGGACGATCGAGACGGGCAATTTGTCGGACTGAGTTGTCAACCGACGACGGCGAGTAGCGTAATACTTGCTCAGCGCAGGGACAGGATCGCTGCGATGCGGCGCGCGGTTTGCCGCGCCGTGTAGAGGCCGAAATCGGGATGGCCGGCGCCCTGGTCGGCGAGTTCACCGACGCAGAACACCTTGGGCCTGAGCAAGCCGCCGACGGCGTTCAGAAGGTTGGCGAGCGGCGTGTAGACCAACCGTTCGCCGGTTGCTCCGCCGGACGCGCGAATCCTCTGCAGGTCGGCAAGGTAGTGCTCTGCCGCCGTGGTCAACCGGTTGCTCATTCTCCGATCGGCGCCGATCCGGACGCGGCCGCAAGGACTTGGTGCTCCTTCGGCATTCGGGATACCAGCGCGCGCAGGTCATGCCTGTCGCGCACGCGGGATGCGGGCTCGACGATGATGCGCTCATCCCGGACTGACACGCGCACCTGATCGCCGGCGTTGATCCGGCCCTCCTCCAGAACCGACTTGGCGAACCGAAGCCCCTGACTGTTCCCCCGCTTCCGGACTCTGATCACCATTTCTGCCCTGCGACTCAATGCTACCCCCGCTTCCGGTCGAGGAACGCCTGCATGCGCTGGCGCGGCTCGTCGGTGTGGTAGGCGGTTGCGAACGAGCGGATGCCGACCTGGATGGCGTGGTCGAGCGGCAGCGTCTCCCACCGCTGGACGAGCGCCTTCTGCAGCCGGATGGCGCCGGGGGCGGCGGCGGCGATGGCGTCCACCCACTTCCGGGTCGCGGCGTCAAGCTCGGCGGCGGGCACGACGCGTTCCACGAGGCCGTAGCGCTCGGCCTCGGCCGCCGAGATCGGCTCGCCGGTGTACACGAGCTCGCGCGTGCGGCCGGTCCCGATGAGCCGGGGCAGCAGGGCCGCCTCGATGACCGAGGGGATCCCCACCTTGACCTCCGGCATGCCGAAGGTCGCGTCGTCGCTGGCCACCCGGAGGTCGCACGAAGCGGCGATCTCGACGCCGGCGCCGAGACAGTAGCCGCGAATCCGGGCGATGACCGGCACGGGGAGCCGGCGAATCGCGGCGCAGGCGAGGTGCAGCCGGCTGATGAAGGGATGCGTCGTCTCGGGGGAGAGCCCGGCCAGCTCGCGGATGTCGGCCCCGCCGACGAAGGCGCGCGGGCCCGATCCGGTCAGCACGACGCAGCGCAGCTCGTGCTCCCCCCCCAGTTCGCGGAACGCGGTGAGGAGTTGACGGATGAGGTTGCTGTCGAGCACGTTGAGGCGCGCCGGGTTGCGCACGGTGACGCGCGCCAGCCGGCCCGTGTCGCCGAGCGGTTCGATTTCGGTGCGGACTTCCGGGGAATCGTCAGGCATGGTGGGCTCCGTGGTCGCGGGTGGCACGAGAAGTCGCCGCGCGCGGCGCGGGACGACGGACGTATACTGACGCCATGCCCAAGTGTAACGACATCGCCGGCCTGCTTGCAGGCGTATTTCTCTCGATCTCGGCGCTGGCCGCCGCCCAGACCGGTGCGGCCGGGGGCGAGTGGCCGACGTACGGCGGCGACCTCGGCCACACCCGGTACTCCCCGCTCGACGCGATCACCGCGGACAACTTCGCGGACCTCGAGATCGCGTGGCGGTTCGGGACCGACAATCTCGGGCCGGTGCCGGAGACCCGCTTCCAGTCGACGCCGCTCGTGGTCGACGGGGTGCTGTACTCGACCGCGGGGTCGCGGCGGGCGGTGGTCGCCCTGGACGCGGCGACCGGCGAGCTGCTGTGGATGCATCGCCTCGACGAGGGAGCGCGGGGCGATGCCGCCCCGCGGCAGCTCTCGGGCCGCGGGCTGGCCTTCTGGGACGGGGGCGCGGCGGGCGGGCCGCCGCGGGTGATCTACGTGACCCCGGGATATCGGCTGGTCGCGCTCGACGCCGCCACCGGCCGCCGCGTCCCGGGGTTCGGGAGCGGAGGCGTGGTCGATCTGAAGCGGGACAACGACCAGCAGATCGATCCGGTGACGGGCGAGGTCGGTCTGCATGCGACCCCCATCGTCGCCGGCGACGTCGTCATCGTCGGCGCCGCCCACCGCACCGGGGGGAACCCGCGGAGCCGGGCCAACGTGAAGGGCTACGTCCGCGGCTACGACGTTCGCACCGGCGAACGGCTGTGGATCTTCCACACGATTCCGCGTCCCGGCCAGCTCGGGCGCGAGACGTGGCTGAGCGACTCGGCCGTCTACACCGGCAACACCGGGGTGTGGGGACAGATCTCCGTCGACGTCGAGCTGGGGCTGGTGTACCTGCCGGTCGAGGCGGCGACCGGCGACTACTTCGGGGGCCACCGGCCCGGCGACAACCTGTTCGCGGAGAGCCTGGTCGCGGTCGACCTGTATACCGGTGAGCGCCGGTGGCACTATCAGCTCGTGCACCACGGCATCTGGGACCACGACATCCCGTGCGCGCCGATCCTGCTCGACGTCGTGATCGACGGGGAGACCGTCAAGGCGGTGGCGCAGCCCACCAAGCAGGTGTTCCTGTACGTCTTCAATCGCGAGACCGGCGAGCCGATCTGGCCCATCGAGGAGCAGCCGGTGCCGGCCGGCGACGTGCCCGGCGAGTGGTACTCTCCCACGCAGCCCATCCCGACCCGTCCGCCCGCCTACGACCGGCAGGGCGTCACCCTCGACGATCTGATCGACTTCACGCCGGAGCTGCGGGCCGAGGCCGAGGAATGGGCGTCGTTCTACCAGCTGGGTCCGATGTTCACGCCCCCGGTGGTCAGCCGCCTCGACGGGCCGCTCGGCACGCTGATGGCGCCGGCCCAGGGGGGCGGCACCAACTGGCCGGGCGGGTCCTACGATCCCGAGACCGGCATCCTCTACGTGTCGTCGAACAGCTCGCTGGGGTTGCTCGGCATCGTGCCGCCGTATCCCGGCCAGTCCGACATGGCGTACATCCAGGGTAACGCGGTGACCGGCCCCCGCACCACCGGCGGGGCGGGGTCGGCCGCCGGCGGCGGCCGGACGAGCTTCACGGTGCCGCCCCGCCCCCGCCTGTCGGAGGAACAGCGCCGGCGCGCGCGGCTCACGATCCGGGGGCTGCCGCTCCTGAAGCCGCCCTACGGCGCCATCAGCGCCATCGACATGGCCCGGGGCGGGATTCTGTGGCAGATTCCCCACGGCGAGACCCCCGACCACATCCGGAACCACGAGGCGTTGCGCGGGCTCGACATCCCCCGCACCGGCCAGCCCGGCAGCGTCGGCACGCTGGTGACCAAGACCTTGCTCATCGCCGGCGACCCCCAGACCCACACCAACGCCGCGGGCGGCCGCGGGGCGATGCTCAGGGCCTACGACAAGGCGACGGGGGCCGAGCGCGGCGCCCTGTTCATGCCGGCGCCGCAGAGCGGATCGCCGATGACGTATCTCCTGGACGGCGTGCAGTATCTGGTCGTGGCCATCAGCGGGGGCGGCCGATCGGGGGAGCTGCTCGCCTTCCGGCTCCCGCCGGAGTAGCGGCCGCGCCGCCGGGACCGGCACCTGCGCGCGGCGCCCTGTTCATGCCGGCGCCGCAGAGCGGATCGCCGATGACGTATCTCCTGGACGGCGTGCAGTATCTGGTCGTGGCCGTCAGCGGGGGCGGCCGATCGGGGGAGCTGCTCGCCTTCCGGCTCCTGCCGGAGTAGCGGCCGCGCCGCCGGGACCGGCGCCTGCGCGCGGCGCCTTCCGCCCCCCGCGCGGCCTCGACGGTCGGCATCGGGCTGGCCTCGTATCGTCCGTCCAGGGGAGGTGCCGCCCGCGGCGGCCGAAGTTGGCGCGTTCGGAAGCGAGACGCCTCTGTCGCGGCGGCTGAACGTGCCGGCGATCGACTGAACAGGAAAGATCCCGCAGGAACGGGGTCGTCATCCCGTGGTCTGGAAGTCCCGTTCGTAGCGCCAGCCGCCGTCGAGCATCCAGATGCGGTGCCGCGGGCCGGAGCAGTCGAGGTCGCCCGTCTCGTAGCCGCAGTCCTCCGCGTAGAGCGCGACCCGCCCGCCGTCCGTCGGGTGCAGGCGTCCCAGCAGGCGTTCGCGGGGCCAGGCGTCGACGGCCGCGAGGGCGTCGGCGACGGTGGCGTGTCCGGAGAGCCGGATGCTCAGGGCGAACGTGGGATTCGCGAACTGGATGCGCCGGTCGCGATGCGCCTGGAGGGCGTCGGTCGGCCGCCACCACCGGTGGTCCTGGATCTCGACGCCGTCGACCCGGACGGCGTCGGGGTCGGCGGCGGCCGCGAAGAACCAGGTGGCGAATCGGATCGGGCTCGTGGCCGGCGTCGTCCACTGACACATCGGATGCAGGGCGGCCGGGTCGACGGCCACCCCGGCTTCCTCGAGCGCCTCCCGGGCCGCCGCCTCCCGGGCCGCGGCCAGCTCGTCGGCTCCGCCGCCCGGCCGGTGATCGCCGGGGTCGATGCGTCCGCCGGGGAACACCCAGTAGCCGCCCATGAACTTGAGGTCCGCGCTGCGGCGCACGTAGAGAATCTCGGGTCCTCCGGGGGTGTCCCGCAGGAGCGCCACGGAGGCGGCCGGGCGCGGCGTCACGACGGGTCGAGGCTGATCGTTCACAGCCTTTAGTTTATCCGCCCGGCGGCACGGCGCGCGGCGGCGGCCGGCCCGCGGCCAGGACCATCCCACGCTCCGTCACCGCCGTGCGCAGGCGGAATCGTGGCGGGTCCTGGGGCTCCGGACGTGCGGAATCGTGGGTCTCACGCGGCGTCGGCGGGTCGGCAAGACCGTGGCGACCCCTCGAATCGGGGGCGAGCCGTCACGCGCAGTCAGCGTGGGATGCCCCTGGCCCGCGGCGGCCTGCTGCCGGCCGCGGCGGCCGCTCCAGAGTCCTTGAGCGGCCGGGATCTTCACAGGTGAGTCAAGTTTGATCGTGTTTTGTCGCTGCCCTGGCGACCTCGGCATCGGCGACGGCGCAGACCCGCGTGCCTCCGTCGGTCTGAGGCGGGGCCTTGAAGCGGCCACTCCCGCGCGGACCCGTGTGTTACGCTTTCCGGTTGCCCGCACGCGGCTGGCGTCCCTCCCGGTGGCGGGACGGCCGCGTTCCGGCCCGCGGTGGCCGCAACCCATCCATGTCCTCCCTCGATCTCGCCGTGGTCGTGCTGTGCAGCGTGGCCGGATTCACCCTGCAGGGCGCCGTCGGCTTCGGGATGGGCATTCTGGGGTCGCCGATCCTCATCCTCGTCGATCCCCGGCTCGTCCCCGGTCCGGTGCTCGCCTCGACGATGGTGTTCACCCTGATGGTGACGGTTCGGGAGCGCCGCGGCATCGATCTCGGCGGGCTCGGTTGGGCGCTGGCCGGCCGTATCGCGGGGACGTTCCCGGCCGCGGCCCTCCTGGCGGTGCTGCCGGAGAGCCAGTTGAGCCGGGTGTTCGGCGTGATGGTGATTCTGGCCGTGGCGATCAGCGTCTCGGGAGTGCATATCCGTCCCCGTCCGCTGACCCTGCTCGGTGGGGGCGTGCTGTCCGGGCTGCTGGGCACGGTGGCCGCGATAGGGGGGCCGCCGATCGCGTTGCTGTATCAGCATGCCTCCGGCGCGCGGTTCCGCGGCACGTTGTCGAGCCTGTTCTTCGTCGGCACCATCATCTCGATCGCCGCGCTGGTGCCGGCGGGCCGGTTCGGGGCGCAGGAGCTCCGCCTGACACTGTTCATGCTTCCGGGCGCGGCATTCGGCTTCCTGGTGTCGCGCCGCCTTGCGCGGCGGCTCGATCGCGGCTACACCCGGCCGGCGGTCCTCGCGGTGGCGGGGGGCGCGGGGCTGATCGTGGTGGTGCGCTCCTTCGTTGCGCCCTGACCGACCGTGGCGTGTCCCGTCCTCGGTGCGCGGGGCGATGGCGGCCCGAAGCGGCCGCGGCTCCGTGCCGGACTAAAGTCCCGCGCCGGGTCGGCCGACATCGCGTGTATGGGGAATTGCACCGTCTTTGCCGCGGAGCTCCGCTCGTCCGCCCGCCGGCGCGTCAGGCAACGGACGTCGTGGGCGCCGCCGTCGTGGCGCCGGTCCGTGACCGCGCTTCTGGCCCTCGGTCTGTCGCTCGGCGCGGCGCAGGGCGGGACGTCGGCCCAGAGTCTGCGGGGCAGCGCCTCGTCGCTGGATCGCCAGGTCGCGCAGGCGCGGCGGCACGACTTCACCCATCTGACGAACGCGCGGCAACTGCGCCGGTTCGTCGACGCCGGTCTGCTCGTGCATGTCGCCGGGAATCGGGACTACACCCTGGTCGACGTGTCGTTCCCGTTCGCCCGTCCCGAGGCGCGGCTGTTCATCGAACGGTTGTCGGCGCAGTACCGCCGGGCGTGCGGCGAGCGGCTGGTGGTGACGAGCCTGACGCGGCCCCGATCGCATCAGCCCCGCAACGCCTCCGACCGCTCCGTTCATCCCACCGGCATGGCGATCGACCTCCGCCGTCCCGGGGGGCGCTGCCGCGCCTGGCTTGAAGGCGTGCTGCTGTCCCTGGAGGCCGAGGGCGTGATCGAGGCGACGGCCGAGCGCCGGCCGCCGCACTATCACGTGGCGGTGTTCCCGAAGCCCTACGCGGCCTATGTGAGACAGTTGACGGCCCGGGCCGCCCGCGGGGACGGGGAGACCCCGGCGGAAGCGACCGCCCTCCACGTGGTGCGCCGGGGCGACACCTTGGCCCGGATCGCCCGCCGCCACGGCGCGTCGATCGAGGCCCTCCGGCGCGCCAACGGACTCACCTCGTCCCTCATCCATCCGGGGCAGGCGCTTCGCGTGCCCCTGGCGCGGCGTTAGTCGGCGCGACCTTACCCGTCCGTGGCGGAAGTCGTGCCGCCTCCGGCCGGGGCCGTATTCGGCCCGAGAACGTGTCGCGCAGCGGTCGAAATCGCCGAAATCCGACCGATCCGAGCCCCTTTCCGCGCCACTGCCGGCCGGTTCCGGCGCGCTGCGGAGTGGCCGCGGGCGGTTACGGTCGTGTCGGAAGGTCGCCGGGCGCGAAACTTCTGCGGCGCAAGCTCCCGGTCCGGATATCGCCTCGACGGTCCGCCCGACCCTTGCCTGCGGGGAGTCGGCGTCTCCACGGTGGGCGGCCCTGTTCTGCGGCGAAGACGCTTGGTCGACTTCCCCGCGCGGTTCTGCAACCGCCGCGAAGGGGGCACGTCAAAGTAAAGTGAGGCGTCGCAGAAACTGGCCTCCGAGGGATCCCCAGGCACCCAAAGCCCCAAGAAAAAGCCTGTTCGGGAGGGCCTCGATGCCGAGAACGGCACGGAAATCGCCAACCTGACGGTGCCGGGGGCAGTCATTCGACGAATCTGACGCGCACCCCGCCGCGAAGAACTGCTGTGTATTTACCGGAACGGCCGGTTTAGAATATCGGACTACGGCGCGGATCGGGCTCGCCGTGTCCGGCGGGCCGCGACGTGCCCTGGAGTGGTGATAAATGAAGGTATCGGCCGGTGTACTGACGGTGGCGTTGGGATTGATCGGAGCGGCGGCCTCGGCCCCGGCGCAGGAAGGCGGCGTGCCGCGGCTGTCGAACGGGCTTCCCGACATGAACGGCATCTGGCAGGTGCTGAACGAGGCCAACTACGACCTCGAGCCGCACATGGCCCGGCACTCGATGCAGATGCGGCCGGGGCCGGTGAACCCGGTGCCCGCGATTCCCACGCTGCGTCTCGGCGCGGTCGGCGCGGTGCCGGGCAGCCTGGGGGTCATCGTCGGCGGGGGCGGGATTCCCTACACCCCGGAGGCGCGCGCCCTCAAGGAGGAGAATCGCGCCAACTGGATCGACCGCGACCCCGAGGTGAAGTGCTACATGCCGGGGGTTCCGCGGGCCACCTACATCCCCATGCCCTTCCAGATCATCCAGAGCGAGAACGACTTCTTCATCGCCTACCAGTTCGCGGGCGCGGTGCGCGACGTCTATCTGGACAATCCCGGGCCCTCGCAGGTCGACTCGTGGATGGGGTGGTCGGTCGGAGAGTGGGACGGGGACACCCTCGTGGTGGACGTGACCGGTCTCCACGACGCCACCTGGTTCGACCGGGCGGGCAGCCATCACAGCAACCAGCTCCACGTCGTGGAGCGCTACACGATGCTGGGGCCGAACCACATCGACTACGAGGCGACGATCGAGGATCCGGCGGTGCTGACCGAGCCGTTCACCATCAAGATGCCGCTCTATCGCCGCCTGGAAGAGAACGCCCGGCTGATGGACTTTCGCTGTGTCGAGTTCGTCGAAGAGTTGTTGTTCGGCGAGTGGCGCCGGGAGCCGCTGCCGCGATAGCGCGGCCGCGCGGCCTGACGGCCGCGTGGGGAGTTCGCCGGCGCGAAACGCCGGCGGCGAACTCCCCGGAAGCTTTCGCGCGTATTCGGGCCAGGAGGTTGAGATGGGTAGTCGAATCGCAATCGGTTTCGGCGCGCTGGCGGTGGTCGGATTGGCGGCGTCGGCGGCGGCGCAGAGCGGTGACATTCCCCGCACCCCGAGCGGCCGTCCGGATCTGTCGGGCACCTACGACGTGTCGACGCTGACTCCCATGCAGCGGCCGACCGAGCTCGGGGAGAAGATGTCGCTGACCGACGAGGAGGCGGCGTCCATCGCGGCGGCCGAGGCGCAGCGCATGGCCGAGCGCAACGCCCCCAGCGACCCCAACCGCGGGGCGCCGCCCCAGGGCGGAGACGGGTCGGCGGGCGCGGCCGGCAACGTCGGCGGATACAATTCGTTCTGGATTGATCGCGGCACCGGCGCGTTCCGGATCGGGGGCGAGTGGCGGACGTCGATTCTCATCGACCCGCCGAACGGCCGTTTCCCCCCGGTCACCGAGGAGCGGCAGGCGGCGTTCAGGGCGGCGCGGGAAGCCGGCCCTCCGCGGCGCGCGCAGAACGACGGGACCGCCTATTGGCTCGAAGCGGGGCTCGATGCGCCCGGTCCCTACGACAACATGGAGCAGCGGCCCTACGCCGAGCGGTGCATCCTCAGCTTCGGCTCGACGTCGGGACCGCCGATGCTGCCGGCGCTGTACAACAACCACAAGCGGATCGTGCAGGGCGGGGACACCATCATGATCCTGATCGAGATGGTGCACGACGCCCGCATCGTCCGGATGAACGCCGAGCACGATCCGCCGGAGATCAAGAAGTGGCTGGGCGATTCGATCGGCTGGTGGGAGGGCGACACATTGGTCGTCGAGACCACCAACTTCATGGACCGGCCGGCGTTCCGCCAGGGGAGCGGCAACATGACCGTGACCGAGCGTTTTCGCATGCAGGATGCGGACACGCTCATCTACACCTTCACGGTCGAGGATCCGTCGGTGTGGACGGCGCCGTTCACCGGCGAGTACGCTTGGCCCCGCAGCGACAACAAGGTGTTCGAGTACGCCTGCCACGAGGCGAACTACGCGCTCGAGGGCATCATGAAGGGGGCCCGGCTGCTGGAGGCGGACTTCCGCGGCGAGCAGCCCGAGGGCGTGGCCAATCCCACCAGATAGCATGAGGCGATCCGGGCGATCCGGATTCGACAGTCAGGAGAAGGGACGATGCGCAAGCAGACCCGGGTGCGGTTCGGAATCGGTATGGCCATCACTCTCGTCGTGGCCGGATTGGCGGTGATCGGCGGCGTGCCGGCGCAGGCGCATCACGCCTTCGGCGCGGAGTTCGACCCCAACCGCCCCGTCGTGCTGCGGGGCCCGGTGGTCCGGGTGGAATGGGTGAACCCCCACACCTGGATCCACGTGGAACATACGGCCGAGGATGGGAGCAAGCAGGTCTGGATGGTCGAGGGCGGCACGCCGAACACCTTGCTGCGGCGCGGATTGACCCGCGACACGATTCCCGTCGGCGCGATGATCGTGGTCGACGGCTACCAGAGCAAGGACCGCAGCGCCCGGGCCAACGGCCGCGACGTGACCTTCGAGGACGGCCGGAAGTTCTTCATGGGCTCGTCCGGCACCGGCGCGCCCCTCGACGGCCGCGACCCGACCGAGCCGCGCTAGTGCGGCCGCGCGGCTTGGACGGTCGCGTTGGAAGTGTCGCCGGGCGCGAACTTCTACGGGCGCAAAAGCGCTTGGCGACCTGACGATCGCCGCAGGAGTTTTTGCTTTCTTGGCGGGGGGTGAAACTTCTGCGGCGCAAGCGCGGCGCGCACGCCGCCGTTGGCGGGGGTGGGGGAACTTCTGCGGCGCAAACGTCTGGTGCGACCTTTCGGGTCGCGTCGGGAGTCTCGCGGGCGCAAACGCTTGGTCGCTTCCACCCGGACCCTTCGGGAGTCCGGCGCGCTCCGGCGGCGCAGACTCCCGGCGTCGCGTCAGGGTAGGTGAATCACGCAGCCCGACTGAACGTCAGACCGGCCGCCTCCAGCGCGCCGGGGGCGGTCGACCGGCTCTGCGGGCGGGGAGAGCGGGGCAGGACCGTCGTGCGCTCCAGCAGCCACACGACGTTGACGGCCACCGGGGCGCCCCCCGCCCGGGCCGGCACGAAGCGGACGTCGGACGCCAGCCGCGACAGCGCCCGCTGAAGCTCGGCGTCGGGGGTGGTCCCGTTGCGGACGCCGGAGCTCTCCGGCGAACCGCGGGTGCCCTCGCGGAGGGTAGCGCCCCGAGCCTCCACCGAGTGCTGCCGCAGCACCTCGACGGACGCGAGCAGGCCTTCGCGGGTCACCACCGCCGACAGCGCCAGATTCTTCAGCACGAGCGGCGGAAGCGGCTGAATCAACATGGCGGCGGCCTGGGTGTCGGCCGACACATGGGGCAGACTCACCCCGGTCTCGAATCCCAGCAAGGGATTGGCGTTCGATCCGAGGCTGTTGGACCCCTGCAGGAATCCCGCCAGCGAGTGCGGGTGGACCGGCGGCGAGAAGCTCAGGGCCATGGCCACGAACAGGCCGGCCACCAGTATCGAAGCGGCCGCCCCCCCCAACACGCACAAGCGCTGTCCGTCCGCGATGACCTCGCGAAGCGGCCGGCGAGGTCCGGGCGGCACGGCTTCGAGCGCCTTCGACGCCAGCCCCGCGCAGTCCGTCTCGTCCGGCCGGTGCTCGGTCGCGTACTCACGCAGAGCGATGCCGATGGCCGTAAGCTCGTGCCGCGCGCCGCGGCAATCCCCGCAGGTCTCCAGATGGGCGTCCAAAACCACCTGGCGCGCGACCGGGAGCTCGCCGTCATGAGCCGCGGTCAGCCAGTCACGCGCGGTGCGGCAGCGGAGTGATCTCATACCAGTCATCCGAGGGCGTGCCTCAACTCTGTGCGCAAGGTCTGACGGGCGCGCGCCAGTCGTGATTTCACTGCGGCGGTCGAGATGCCCAGCGAGAACGCGATCTCGGCGTACCGCATGCCGTGCAGTTCACGCAGCACGATGGCCGATCGCTGCTCGAACGGCAGGCGGCGCAACGCCCGCCACAGCCGTCGCCGCAGCTCTTTCCGGTCGAGGGCGCGCTCGGGCGACGTCGTCGCCTCCGGCGCCGGGGGGTCGACGAACACCGTCTCCAGCGACACCTGATCGGACCGTTTGCGGCGGCGCCACCAGCGCTGCTGATTGCGGGCTTGGTTCACCGCGATGCGGTAGATCCAGGTCTGCAACGCCGAATCGCCGCGGAACCGGTGAATCGAGCGAAACACCGTGAGGAACACATCCTGCGACAGGTCGCGGGCATCTTCCGGGTTGCCGAGCAGTTGCAGCGCGAGGTGATACACCATCCTCTGGTGGCTGTGGACCAGCTCCCGACAGGCCTCGGTGTCGCCGACGGCGCAGCGCTCCGCCAAGTCGCTCTCGGAGGTTGTCGTTTCCGCCCAGTCGATGGCTCGAACCGGTTTCACCCTGCCTCCCGTGCCGGCGTCTCCCGCGTCAGGGCGGTCGGCGCGCCGCTCACGCGCCGGAGCTGTGCCTTTGGACGACCATCGTAGCGCATCGCGGGCGTCCGGCGGTTCGGAACACCGGCCGCGGCCTCGGAGCGCGGATTCTCGATGGGCTCTCCAGTTATAGTTGGATGCCGTTCGGCGCGGAAAGTTCCGGGCGGGGGCGTGACGCGGTGTCGAGGCGTTTCCGCAACAGGAGCATCCCACGCTGACGGCGCGTGACGGCCCGCCCCCGATTCGAGGGGTCGCCACCGTCTTGCCGACCGGCCGGCGCTGCGTGAGACCCACGATTCCGCCCGTCCGGAGCCCCAGGACCCGCCACGATTCCGCCTGCGCACGGCGGTGGCGGAGCGTGGGACGGCCCTGGTTTCCGCAAGGCGCATCGTTGAACCGCCGGCCGGGGCGGGGTAGGATACACGGATCGAACGGGGCAATCAGGCCCCGCGGCCCCGGGGTGATTTCGGGGCCGGTGAAGTAGACGGGGGGCGGACATGCTCAATCATAGTCGCGTGACGGCCGGCATCGCCGGCGTAGCGGTGGCGCTCATTGCCGCGCCGGTTGCGGCGCAATCCGGGGCGGCGGCGCAACGGACGCCGCACGGCGATCCGGATATCTCGGGGATTTTCACGTTCCGGACCATCACGCCGTTGGAGCGGCCGGAGGCGCTGGCCGACAAGGCGAACCTGACCGCGGAGGAGGCCGCCGCCTTCGAGGCGTCGGAGCGCACGCGGCTGAACCGCGATCTGTTCGACCCGGAGACGGGCGCGCCGAACGCCGGCTATCAGTCGCGGGCGGAAGGCGGGGTGTTGTCCTACAACGAGTTCTGGTACGAGCGCGGCATCGAGTTGACCGCCGACAAGCGGACCTCGCTGATCGTCGATCCGCCGGACGGCCGGCTGCCCTGGCGCGAGGAGAGCCGCAGGGCGCGCGCCCTGAACCGGCTGAACCTGCGCAACGGCTTCGCCGACCACTATACCGACCGCAGCTTGTCTGACCGCTGCATCATGGGGTTCAACTCGGGACCGCCGATGACCTCCGGGGCGTACAACAACAACGTGCTCATCCTGCAGATCCCCGGCTATGTCGTGATCCAGAACGAGATGGTACACAACGCCCGCGTCATTCCGCTCGACGGGCGCCCCCACGGCGGGGTTCGACAGTGGGCCGGCGACTCCCGCGGGCACTGGGAGGGCGACACGCTGGTCGTCGAGACCACCAACTTCCTGCGCGAGACCGCCGCCCGCGGGTCGAGCCGGGACACGCAACTGGTCGAACGGTTCCGGCGCGTCGATCCGGATACGGTGCTGTACGAGTTCACCTTCGAGGACACCAACCACTTCACCCGCCCCTGGACCGCGGCCATGCCGTTGCGCCGGACGGACGGGCCGCTGTTCGAGTACGCCTGCCACGAAGGCAACATCGGCATGCACGGCATCATGGCCGGCGCCCGCGAGCTCGACACGCAGCCGGTCGAGGGAACCCGCTAGCGCCTGCTCCGGCATGGGGGACTCTCCCGGGTTCGAGGAGAGGTGACGAACCGCGTCCCGTCCCGCGGGTCGAAGGCGGCGGGGCTTTCGCCGCGGGGCCCGGCCGGGCCCCGCGGCACCGGGAGCAGGACGGATTGACTGGTCAGAGGATCGCGGGCGGCCAGGCAGTCCGGTAATCCATGGACTGGACGGCGCTCTCGGACGTTCTCCGGTTCCGCGCGGAGGAGCTGCTGCGGACCGAGCTCGACCAGATCCGGTTCACCGACATCGGTCTCACCTACTGGTTGTCGGTGGCCGTGGTCCTGGTCGGGGTCGCGACCCTGGCCCGCCTGTGGGGGATCGCCCGCATCCACCATCGACAGCATTCCGGACATCGCATCGACCGGCGCTTCCGGCGCGGGGCGCTGGGCCGCACCCTGTACCACCTGCCGAAGGCCGTCCTCGGTCTCGCCCTCGCGATTCTCCTGGTGGCGATGGCCGACCCCTACCTCACGTCGACCGAGGAGACGGCCGGCGAGATGGAATCGCGCATCCGCATCGACCTCGTCGACACGTCCCTGTCGATGTCGTGGGAGCTGCCGGGCACGGGGAGGTCGCGGGCCGAGGTCGCGCGCGCGGCGCATCTAGAGTTCCTCGAGATGCGCCGCGCCAAGAACGACCGCGTGGCGTTGTGGCTGTTCTCGTCGTTCCCCTACATGGTCGACGACTTCGTCATCGACGACGAGCTGTACTACTTCCAGGTCATGGATGCGCCGTACGCCATCGTGCGCATCCTCGCCGCCCAATCGGGCACGCCGATCGATCAGATGTACGTGCCGCCCGACAAGGTGCGCATCGTCGACCGGGAGGGCAACACCAACATCGTGCGCGCGTTGCAGTCGGTGCTGCGCCATTTCGACCGCGACGTCGCCCTCCTGGGGCGGGGCGCCACGCCCCACCGGGCGGTGCTCATCGTCACCGACGCCGACGTCGACGAGATTCCCGAGGCGGAGTTCGTGGCCCTGAGCCAGCGGAACATCGTTCCCTACATGATCTTCATCAACGCCGCCGATTCCCGGCGCGCCGCCCGCACCGGCCGGAGCGCCGCGCCGCGCCGGCCGGCCAGCAACACCCAGGGGCTCATCGACATGATCCGGGCCTTCGGCGGGGACTACTTCGACGTCACCGACGCCGACGGGCTGGTCCGCGCCTACGAGGCGATCGACAACGCGGAGACGGTGCCCGTCGAGCTGTCGCACCGCGCCGTCAAGGTGCCCATCTACGCGCGGTTCCTGCTGATCGCCATGGCCCTGTTCGTGGTGGGCATTCCCGCCGGGTTCCTCGCCGAGCTGGTTTGGGGCACGAATCCGTAGACTCCTTTGAGTCGCCGAGATCTTTACGGTTTGAATCAAGTTCAGCTTCTGATCGTTTTCGCCGCCGCCACGTCTCCGGCGGCCATTGGGCGCGCGGCGGCAATCACGTTCGACCCGCATGTCTCGTCGGTCTGAGGCGGGCTTCGAGGGAGTCTGGGAATCCGCGGCGAGCCGGAAGCGGTGCGGGTTCTGGGGAAGGATGACCATCGTGTCGAGCCAGGACCGGCCCGGCCTGATGGCGGGAGGGCGGACCGAGTTCTTGACGGGAGTGTGTTTTCGTGTTATTTTCGCCTTCCGGGTGGTCGTGGCTGCTTGAGCCGGGTGCCTGACGGTCAGCGGTCGGCAGCGGTGCCCATATTCCATCCAGCTTGCCCACCCGACGTGCCAGCGTGGTCGAGAGACGAGCGGAAAGATGACCAAAGCGAGAGGTCGCCGGACGGGGAGCAGAGCGTCCGATGGGCGCCGCGATGCCGCCGGAGAGTTTCTCACGGACTTCATCAGCGGTGAACAGGTTCGCGCTACTCCGGAGGAGGTGCAGGCAGTCCAGGTCTTCGCCCGTCGCCTCGTCGAAGACTATGGATACGGCAGGAATCGAATCCGGACCCGTCCCCAATATCGGGTCCGCCGGAGGCCGTCGGACGAGGGCGGCTCCTACCCGGTGGACATCGCGGTGTTCCATGGAGCCGAACATACAGAGAGTCAGCTTGCCATGATCGTCGAATGCAAGAAGAACGATCGTCACGACGGCGAGCATCAACTGCGGCTGTACTTGGACATGTCGGCGGCCAAAGTCGGCGTCTGGTTCAACGGCAGGGATCACGTCTATCTTCGCAAGGTCACGCGGAAGGACGGTCATCGAACCTTCGAGCATCTGCCGAACATTCCACGCAGCGGCGAGCGCATCGAGGACATCGGACTTCATTTGCGCAAGGACCTCGTGCGGCCGTCGAATCTGAAGGCGGTGTTCCGCGACATCCGCAACCACTTGGCCGGCATGACCACCGGCATCACCCGCGACGAGGCGCTGGCGCAGGAGATCATCAACATCCTGTTCTGCAAGCTGCTGGACGAGCAGGAGACCGCTCCCGACGACGTGCTCACGTTTCGCGCCGGCGTCGGAGAATCCCCCCGAGGACGTCCAGCAGCGCGTTCGCGGCCTCTTCGAGCGGGTCAAGGAGACCGTTTTCGGTGACGTCTTCGAGGCGACGGATCGCATCAACCTCGATCCGCCGAGCTTGACGTACGTCGTCGGAGAGCTTCAGCCGTACGCCGTCGTCGACGCCGATCGTGACGCGATAGGTGATGCGTTCGAAGTGTTCATCGGTCCGGCGCTGCGCGGCGCGGAGGGACAGTTCTTCACGCCCCGGAACGTCATAGAAATGATGGTGAAGATGGTCGATCCCCGTCCCGGAGAGAAGGTGATCGATCCGGCGTGCGGGTCCGGCGGCTTTCTCATCGCCGCGCTCTCCCACGTCTGGGAGCGCCTCCGGAAGGAGGCGCGGCGGAAGCAGTGGAGGGAGCGCGAGCTTGCGAGACGCGAGCTGGAGCTCGCGACGAATTGCTTTCGCGGAATCGACAAGGACGCCTTTCTTTCGCGTGTATGCAAGGCCTACATGGCTCTGATCGGTGACGGCCGCGGCGGCGTCTTCTGTCAGAATGCTCTCGAGCCGGTGGAAGACTGGTCTCCACAGATGCGACGGGAGATCGAACCCGGAACCTTCGACGTCGTCCTGACGAATCCGCCGTTCGGCAAGAAAATCGTCGTCCGGGGCGAACGCATCATCTCGCAGTTCGAGCTCGGCTCGAAGTGGAAGTACGACCGGGGTGCGGAAGCCTGGGAGAGGTCGGCGGTTCAGCGGGACAAGCTGCCGCCGCAGATTCCTTTTCTCGAGCGTTGCATCCAGCTTCTGAAACCCGGCGGCCGGCTTGGAATCGTGCTTCCGGAGAGCATTTTCGGCAATCCGACTCACGGCTACGTCGTCCAATGGCTCCAGGCGCGTCTGAGCGTTACCGCCGTGGTCAGCATGCCCGAACCGTTGTTCAAGACGAGCGGAAAGGGTGGAGGTGGGCAAGATGGCGTATGGGACCGGGAGAATCCCGTTCATCCGCACGTCGGACATCTCCAATTGGGAAATCAAGTCAGACTTCAAGCACGGCGTCAGCGACGAGATCTACCGGGAGTTGCAGCCAAAGGCTGACGTCCGGGCCGGCGACATCTTTATGGTGAAGGACGGTACGTATCTGATCGGCACTTCCGCGGTGGTCACGAAATTCGATCTCCCGATGCTGTTCCAGAGCCACCTGTACCGGATTCGCGTCGGCGAACCCGGGATCATCGATCCGTGGTTGCTGTTCGCCCTTCTCAACACACGTGTCGTCGAACTGCAGGTCCGCGCGAAGCAGTTCACGCAGGACATCATCGACACCATCGGGAAGCGGGTCTTCGAGGTCGTGATCCCGGTGCCCCGTTCAGAGAAACGCGCGCGCGAAATCGCCGGTAAATGCAGGCGCATTAATTGAGACGCGGGTTCGACTTCGCGAAGAGGCGCGCGCGCTGGTCAACGGGATCGGTTCCGCGGTTCTCGAAGAGCACGACGCCTGAAGGGCGGCGCCCACGATGTCAGGAGGCCTGCGGGAGTAGACGCGGGGCGGCGCCGAGCCGGGACGGGGGCGGTCGGGGACGGGGGGTTCCCGCGGACTTGCCGCGGGCTGGCTGCCGCGACGCCGGCTTCAGCGTCGAATCCGGCCGATTTCCCGAGGGCGGTAGGCAGGCGGCGGCAGGCGGGACGCCCGGCGGACGCCCCGCTTGGTCGTGCCGCTCAGTCGTTCGTCGACTCGTACTGCGCCTCGTTCGCCATCAGGGCCGCCTTGATGGTCGAGGCCCAGATGCGCGTGCCCTTCTCGTTCAGGTGCAGGCCGTCGTCGATGAAGATGTCGTCCATGACCGTCCCGTCCGCCTGCAGGAACGGGGTGGCGACGTCGATGTAGTGCACGCGCTCGTCGGCCGCGGCGACCGCCCGGTACAGGGCGTTGGCCTCCTGCGCCTTGTCCCAGACCGCCGCGCGGGCCAGGCTCGGCTTCACCGACATCACGTAGACGCGGGTCTCGGGCAGCTCGGCGTGAACCGCCGCGACGATCTGCTCCAGCTCGGCCGCGATCGTGGCCGGAGGCACCATGAACCGCCCGGTGTCGTTGTCGCCCTCGTAGATGACGACCGCCCGCGGCTCGTACGCGATCACGACGCGATGGACGAAGTGCAGCACATCGGCCATAGCGCTGCCGCCGAAGCCGCGGGGGATGACCGTGAGGGGGGCGAGGTCCGCGGGCATCGCGTCGTTCCACCGGGCGATGCTGGAGCTGCCGGTGACGACGATCGCGCCCGGCGGAGGCATGTTCTCCCGGTCCGCCGCCTCGAACGCCTGTATCGCGCCCTCGTAGCGGGACGGGTCGATGGGCTGCGCCTGCGCCGCCGCCATGGTCGCGACGCCCGCCGCGAGGAGGGCCGCCGTCGCCGCCACCGATCTCAACCGCATCATCTTCATCTGCAACCTCCCGGTTCCCTTCGCGTCCTGGCCCGCCCATCGTCGCCTGACGGCTCCGCTTGGCGCCCAACCAACCCTCCAGGAGTCCGCGCGGTTCTACGGCGCAGACTCCCGGCCCGCCCATCGTCGCCTGACGGCTCCGCTTGGCGCCCAACCAACCCGCAGGAGTCCGCGCGGTTCTACGGCGCAGACTCCTGCGGTTCAATGCCGTCGATTATAGCCGCCGTCGGGTCGGCTTCGCCGCTCCGGGCGGTGTTCCGGCGGGGGCGGCGGTTTCGTCGATGCGGATCGGCTGCGCGGACCGCCCTGCGCGGGCCGGTGGTCACGGTGCTTCCGGCACGTAGATGATCTCGCCGCTCTCGAGCTGGTAAGCGATGCCTACCCGCCGGCCGCGGCGCCCCGCGGCATCGTCCACGTCTTCGGCCCGATAGCGGGTGATCTCGCCCGCCTCCTGGGTGATGATCTCCATCTCCGCCGTGCCCGGGTTCTTGACCATCGTGAAGTCCTCCTGCGTGAGGAACTCCGTCAACTGCCAGCGGCTGACCATCGCGACCATGAGCGCCACCGCGAAGACCATCGCGACGTCGAACAGGTTCGCGATGGCGCCGAGCGGGTCGCTGTCGTCGTGAAGCGAAGCGCCGATTCTACGCCGCCGTTTCCTTCCGGCCATCCGGTCCTCCTTCCGCGGGAGCCCGCCAACCGTCGCCTGACGGCTGCGCTTGGCGCCCAACCAACCCTCCAGGAGTCCGCGCGGTTCTACGGCGCATACTCCTGGCTCGCCAATCGTCGCCTGACGGCTGCGCTTGGCGCCAACCAACCCTCCAGGAGTCCGCGCGGTTCTACGGCGCAGACTCCTGGCCCGCCCGCTCGCCGACGAGTCCGCTCACGAACTCCAGATCGTTGAGCGCCTCGGTGTGCCAACGCTGTTTCGCCTGCTGGACGGCGAAGCCGATGCCGCCGACGAAGAGCCCCACGACCGTGGTCGAGAAGGCCACCTGCAGGTTCTCCGCCATCGCCGCGATGTCGCCGGCGGCCAGTCCGACGAGGGCCGGCCCCATCGGGATGAGGGTGCCCATCAGGCCGAGCATCGGGCCCAGCCGCGCCATGGTCCGCGCCGCCGCGAGATCGGTCTCGCAGGCCGCCTCGAAGTCGGCGAGGACCTTCTCGCGGTGCGCGGCCGAGCCGCCGTGGTCGAGCAGGTGCGCGACCGCCGGCGTCCAGTGCGCCTCGGGTGGCAGGTCGGCGTCGCGGAGCAGCGCCTCCACGTTGCCGCGGTCGAGCCGGTCGAGCAGGGGCCGTAGCGCGGTTCGGAACCGGAGCCGCGACAGCCACGCCCCGTAGGTGCGGCCGACGAGGAGCAGCGACCGACCGAAGAGGATGAGCAGCAGGACGATGACCGGCACGAGGAGGCCGGTCGAGAGCAGGTACAGGGTGCGTGTCAACAATTCCATAAGCTCAGCCGGGAGTCTGCGCCTCGGGACGTGGACGCGGATGACGCTCGGCCCGCGAGGCGGCGCTGGCGCCGGCGATGGCTCCAGTAGCCGATGAGGACGCCGAGGGCGGCGGCGCCGGCGACGACGGCGAGGGGGCCGGCCTCGACCGCCGCCCCGGCGCTCCGCCCTCCCCCCTGCAGCGCGAACGCGGTCAGTCCGGCCGCGAGCACCACCTGCCCGACGTGCACGAGCAGGCGCAGCTCGGCCCGGAGATCCCGGTCCGGAAGCAGCCGCCGAATCGCCTCGCTTCCCCCCATGCCCGCGGCGACCACGGCGAGGCACAGCGCCAGCGCGGTGGTCGAGAAGTTCCATCCCGACGCCGCGTGGAACGCCTTCACCTCCACGTAGAACAGAGCCGGCGCGGGGAGGATCCCGACGTGGCGGGCCGCCAGCCGCTCGAACCAGCGCAACCGCCGGCCGTGCCGGGCGCCGAGCAGCAGGGCGACCCCGCCGCAGCCGAGGGCGCCGTCGAACGCGAGCAGCGCCGCCAGCGTCTGGAGGCCGGCGCCGTCCAGCCCGCCGACGAACGCGGACAGGCTCTGTCGCACGGCGATCGGGTGCAGGGCGTAGACGGCGGCGGCGACCGCCGCCACGGCCAGCCCCCGCGCCCACCGCCGGTCGACGGCCGCCGCCGCCAGCAGGAGCAGGACGACGCCGGTTCCCGCGACGACGTCGAGTACCGCCTCCATGGCTCCCCCGCGTCAGGTCGTGCTCCGCCGCCAGCGCAGGACGAGCAGCGCGAGCACGAAGAGGCTCGTCGCGAGGGCCGCCCCCAGCCACGCCAGGCGCGCCGGCATCGGCGGGGCCGCCGCCGCGTCCGCCGGCCGCGGCTCCGCGTCCTGCTCGGCCAGGACCACGCTCGCCTCCGTCAGCTCCACGCTCGTCGTCAGGGCCTGCTGCAGCTCGCGCCGGTAGCTCGCCGCGAGGTCCGCCGGCGCCTGCTCGGCGATGAACGACGCCAGGGCCGCATTGTCGCAGACGAAGCCGCTGCAGCCCGCCTCGAACTCCTCCACCAGCCGGGTGTGCAGCTCCGCGAGCACCGCCACCTGCTGCGCCGTGGCGTCCCACAGGCCCTTGCGCACCGTCTCCAGCATCACCGCCGTCATCTCCTGCAGGGCATAGGGGTTCTCCCGCCGGAAGAAGTCCTCGACCCCGAGATCGTGGCGGTCGTCGACGTACACCTCGTACAGCTCGTTCCAGAGCGTGTCGTCGATGGCGGCCGGCTTCATCACGTTCCACCCGTAGGTGTTGCGGAACGTCTCGGCGAAGTGCTCGGCCGACGAGGCCCCGCCCTCCTGCATCTCGCCGATGTAGGCGGGGTTCAGCAGCGTCGACCGCGCCTCGGTCCAGATCGTCTCCTCGAGGTCCGTCACCCGCGGCCGGTTCATGTTGCGGAAGTCGTTGAAGTAGGCGTCGGCGTCGCGTCCCGTGACGTGGCGGACGGCCGCGCTCAGCCCGCCCATGAACTCGTAGACGTGGTCGAGGCTCAGCGCGCCCCAGGTGTGGCTCTGGAGCGGCTGCACGACGACCTCGGTGCCGGCGAGGGCCGCCTCGAAGACGCCCTCGGCGTAGAAGCTCCAGAGCTCGCCCTCGTCGTAGACGGCGCCCATGTTGCGCAGGTACTGGCCGGCGACCTCGGCGTCCTCTTCCCAGCGGTCGCCGCGCTCGACCATCTCCATGATGGCGGTGCCGTAGTTGCCGTTCACGCCGCCGAAGACGCGCAGGGTCGAGTAGCGCCGCGCGTCGGCGGGGGAGAGGCCCCTGGCCATCATCACCTCCTCGGCGCGCACGCGCCCCTCCTGGACGAAGTTGGCGTGGGCCTCGGCGTCGCGCGCCTCGGCCGCCATGGCGACGGCGCGGTTGATGAGGGCGAGGCGCGAGGCGGCGAGGTCGCGGAGCTGGCCGGCGGTCTGGACGACGACATCGATGCGGGGCCGGCCGAGGTCGGCCGACGGCATCAGGCGCAGGTCGCCGACCCGCCCGCGCGGGTCCCAGACCGGCTCGACCCCGAGCAGGTAGAAGATCTGGCCGATGGTGGCGCCCTCGGTGCCGATGAAGTCGGTCGGCCAGAGGGTGAAAGCGACCTTCCGGGGCCAGGCGTCGTGGCGCCGCCGGTGCTCGTCCAGGAGAGACTCGGCCAGCCTGCGCCCCACCGTCCACGCCTCCCGGGACGGCGTTTGCTCGGCGTCGATCGAGAAGAGGTTGCGCCCGGTGGGGACGGCGTCGGGATTGACGATGGGGTCGCCCCCGGGCGTGGGCTCGACATAGCCGCCGGCGAGGCCCCGCACCACGCTTTCAAGCTCGATCTCCGAGCTGTCGCGCAGGCCCTTCCGGTGCCGGTCTACGCCGGCGACGCCGGCCTTCAGCACGAGAAGCGGCGCCGCGAGCTTCGATTCCCCGTGAGCCTGCTCGAGGTCGGCCGGGGAGACGAGGTCGGACAGCACTGCCTCGACGCTCTCTCCGCCCGCCCGCCGCGCGTAGGTGCGCCGCGCGGGCTGCCGGTAGCGACGCTCGAAGAGCGCGGCGTCGTCGAGGACGTCGCTCTTCACCACCCCCTTGGCGATGTCGATGCCGGCGAGGCCGTAGGCGATCGGGTCGATCGCCATCAGCTCCGCCGTCCCGTGGATCTCCCCGTCGGAGAACGCCTTGCCCAGCGTGTAGAAGCCCTGCACGACCTTCGCCCCGTCGATCGTCTCGACGTGGTTGCTCAGGCGGAAGAAGTCGTCGTCCGACCATGCCGCCTCGGGGTCGAGGCCGAGGTCCACGTGCAGGCCCATGTCCACGGCGAGGCGCCGTATGGTCCTGGCGTGCTCCGCCCTCACCGGGCCGTCGGCCGCGTTGCGGTAGCGGTCGAGCCGGTCGCGCAGCGGGCGCAGCCCCTCGTAGAGGCCGCCCTCCATGAAGGGCGGCGTGAGGTGGGTGACGGTGGCCGCGTAGGCGCGCCGCTTGGCGATGATGCCCTCGCCGACGTTGCTCATGATGTAGAGGTAGACGTGCGGGATCCCGCCGATGAGCGCGTCCGACCAGTCGAACGACGAGAGCGCAATCTGCTTCCAGGGCCTGAACTCGAGGCTCCCGTGGGTGCCGAAGTGCATCACGGCGTCGGCCTCGAACGCGCGCCGGGTCCACAGGTACGACGCCACGTAGGGGTGCGGCGGCGCCTCCAGCGTCCCGTGCACGAGGCGGAACGTATCGTCGCCCACCCCCGGCAGCGGCTGCGGGAGGACGACCACGTTGCCGAACTGGACGCGGGCGACCGCGATGGCGGCGTCGTCGCCGCCGCCGACCGTCATGTACTCCCCGGGGGCGGGCCCGTACGCCGCGGCCACCGCCTCCCGCATCGCCGGCTCGAGGTGCTCTTCGGTCCATTCCGCGTACCGGGCGGCGGGCACCAGGGCCGGGTCCCCCTCGGCCACGTACTCCTCGAACGCCCCGCGCGCGTACGGCCCGAGCACGGGCCCCCTCGCCTGGATGAGCTCCCAGAACTCGTCCTCGGTCTCGGGCAGGCCCTCGACCGTGTAGCCGGCGTCGCGCATGGTGCGCAACAGGTTCAAAAGGCTCGGCACCACCTCCATGTTGCTCGCGGTCATCGCGTTCTTGCCGGGGCCCTTGTAGTAGTAGATGGCCACCCGCTTGTCGCGGTTGGGGGTGGCCTTCAGGGCCAGCCAGCGTTCGACGAGGTCGCAGAAGGTCTCGAGCCGCTCCGGCATCACGTCGAAGATCTCGTAGCCGTGCTCGTCCTCGAACTCCGCCGCCACCGCGTAGGGGGCCACCCCGCCGTCGAGCTCGGGCAGCACGACGCTGAGGGTCAGCAGGCCGCCGGCCATCCCCTGCTGGTCGGCGATCCACTCGTCGTGGTCCTGGAAGACGGACAGGGCCGTCAACAGGGGGATGTTCCGTTCCCGGAGCCACGCGATGGCCTCGCGCGAGCGTCCCCGGGAGAGGCGGCCGTGGGGCATCAGCACCACGAGATCCGGCTCGATTGCCTGCAGGAGCTCGAGCCGCTTGTCGTTGCCCGCGATCGGGAAGACGTTCCACCGCCGCGCTTCGAGGGCCCGGATGACGGCGTCGACGTGGTCGCGGTTCGCGTTGAAGGGGCCGGGCACGCTGGTGAGGAGTGCGATGGTCGGGGCGTCCGGCTTGGCCAGGCCCTGCTCGGCGTAGTAGGCGCGGAAGGCGGCGACCGTCTCGAACGTGAGGCGGTCGTCGAGATGGAAGAGGACGTCCATCGCCCGCTCGGCGGGGGGCTGCACCGGGTCCGACCGGAACGCCTTGCCGTCGAGCTCGGCGCGGGAGAAGTTCAGCAGCCGGGCGTAGTTCTCCGTGCCCCCGAAACGGAAGTAGCCGCCGACGTGCTCGAGCTGCCGGCCTTCGAGGTTGGTGACGTCGTGCTCGGGGTTCGTCGCGCCGCGAACGAACAGGCGCGCGCCGCGCCGACCCGCCTCGCGAAGCTGCTCGATGTGCGTCTCCTGCAGCTCCAGGCCGCGCCCGTGCACGTACACGACCGGGTAGGACCCCGCGCGATGGAGGGCGTCGAGGGCGAGCGGCTCGATGCGGAGCGCCTGGTCTCCGCGCGCCCTCTCCAGGCGGGCGAGCTGGACGCCCCGGAAGTTGACGAACGCGATCCGGGTCGGCGCGAGGTAGTGCCGGTAGATTCCGGCCGCGGCTCCGAGCGCGGCCAGCGCGAGGGCGGCCAGGAGAATCGTCCTGCGGCGTGCCTCGGGCCCGAAGAGACGCAGTAGCGTGCCCGTCCGTCTCGTCGCTTCTATCATCACCCTGCTCCTCTACCGTTGCGCCCCGTCCGCCTGCCCCGCCGTCGTCGCCGCACGCCTTGCGGTCGCGTTGTGACGTTCGCCGGTCCGCGAATCCTGGCGCGGGGAACGCCGCTGCCCGGCCAGACCACCGGGGCCCGCGTCGTTCCTCCCGTTGTCTCCCTAGAACGGCGTCACCGCCAGGCTCACCGAGTACATCCGGGCCGCCGTCGGGCTTCCCAGCGACTCCTCGTAGTAGGCGTCCATCAGGTTCAGCACCTGAACGCCCACGCGCAGGTCGTCGTTCGGACGGAGGTAGAGTCCGAAATCGGTGCGGACGTACTCCTCGAGCCACACCGGCCGGCCGCGCGACGTCTGGAAGCGGTCGTCGACCCACCGCTGATCGACGGATCCGGTCAGGCGCCACGAGCCCAGCCAGGCGCCGACCTGGAGGCCCAGGTTGACCTTGTGCCGCGGCACGCGGGCCAGCAGGTTCCCGGTCGCCAAGTCCTCGCTGTCCGTGTACGTGTAGTTGGCGTAGTAGTCGAGCCAGTCGGCGGCCTGCCCGTTCGCCACCAGCTCGACGCCGGTCGAGCGGGCCTCGGCGACGTTGACCCAGTCGAAGTGACTGCGGTCGGCCGAGACGACGAGCTGGACGAGGTCCGTCATGTCGTTGTGGAAGACGTTCATCTCCGTCCGGAACGCGCGGCTCACCTCGTGCTGGATGCCCCCGTCGAACGAGGTGATGTACTCGGGCCTGAGGTCGGGGTTCGGGAAGCCGGGCGTGGTGCCGTGGAAGACGACGTTCCCGAACAGCTCCGACAGGCTCGGCGCCCGGAACGCGCGGCCGGCGGACGTGCGGAGGCGCGTCGTCGGCGTGATGGAGTACAGCATCGCGACCTTCGGGGAGGCGACGGTGCCGAACCGGGAGTGATAGTCGAACCGCAGGCCGGGGACGAGCCGCACTCTCTCCGCCACGTCCCACTCGTCCTGCACGTAGGCGGCCGCGACGTTGAACCGTTCCCGGGATCCGTCCGACAGGGGAAAGACGTCGCCGAGCGGCGGGTCGCGGACGATGCTGACGGACGGGTTGACGGCGCCGGCAGCGAGGAGGTGGGCCTGCAGGCCCAGGGCCTCCGCCGCGAGGTCGGCGTCCGAGCCGAGGAGGTTGGTGCGGTCGGCGATGAGGCTGTCGCCGAAGTTGCCGCGGTCGAGGACGTAGGTGGCCCCGAAGACGACGGAGTGGCTGAGGCTCGGCGTCCAGGTGAGCTGCGGCTCGACGAGCAGGCTCTGGATGGCCGTGTCGCGCCGGGTGAGGGCGGCGAAGGGGTGGGCGCCGCGCTCGACGGACTCGCTGAGGCCCGATCCGGGGAGCCCGACGACGGTCGTCTGCCGGGTCGGCGTGCGCGTGTAGTTCTCCTGGAAGATGTGTGAACGCAGGTCGCGCTGGCTGAACTTGAGCTGCGCCGCCAGCGGGCCGGCGCCCCGGTGGCGAAGGATGCCGCCGAGGTTCACCGATGTGCCGGTCCGGTGCTCGTCGACGGCCACCGGCAGCCGCCCCGTGACGTCGAGTCCGGAGGTGTATCGCGAGATCCGCGGCAACAGCGTCGCCGTCCACCCGTCGGCGGGGGCGAAGTCCAGCCGCCCGCTCAGACGCACGTCTTCGTAGCCGACGTTCTGCAGCGGGACCGCCGTCGAGCCGCTCATGCGCGTCCCGCGGTTGTAGACGTTGTCGATCCGGCGGCGGTCGGCTGTGAACGAATAGCCGACGGGTCCCGACTCTCCGCGGGTCGACCCGCCGAACTGGTAGTAGCCGGAGTTGCCGCCGCTCGCGAAGAAGTCGGCGGTCGGCGGCCCCGCCCCCTGTCGGGTGATGGCGTTGATGGCGCCGGCGAAGGCGTTCGCTCCGTAGAGGCTGGAGAAGGGTCCGCGAACGACCTCGACCTGCTCGACCGACTGCACCTGCACCAGGTTCAGCTCGGCCAGGGTGCCGGTGCCGAGGTCGTTGGCGGGGAGCCCGTCGACGAGGAAGAGCGCCCGCTTCGTGCCCGGGACGCCCCGCACGACGAGCATCGAGTTGGCCCGGGCCGCCATCCCCGATCGCTCCACGAAGTCGATGCCCGGCGTTCGGCGCAGGAGGTCCTGCAGGTTGCGGGCCGGGGACGCCTCGATGGTCTCCGCGTCGAGAACGGTGACGCTGGCCGCGACCTCGGTGAGCGCGCGTTCGGTCTGGGTCGCGGTCACCACCACGCTCTCCTCGAACTCCAGTACCGGGAGCTCGAGGTCGATCCGCACGAGCTGTCCCGCCGCCACCGTCACCGGCGACGTGAGCGTCGCGAAGGCCTCCCGCGTGACGGTCAACCGATACGTGCCGGGGGAAACGCCGTCGATGACGAACGTGCCGTCCGGCCCCGTGGTGGCCGACATCCCCGCGCCGTCCAGGACCACGAGAGCGGCCGGCAGGGGCGCGCCGCCGTCTTCGGCGACGACGACTCCCTGAATGGAGCCGGCCTGCCCGAGTCCGAATGCAGTGCCTGCTCCGAGCAGTCCGGCCGCCACGAGCACGGCCGCGGTGAGAGGATGGGCCGGTCGACTACGTACATGCCTCTCTGCATGTGCTTCAGGTCGTCCGGCGCCCGGTGAAGCGAAGGGAAGGGCTATTCGACTACTTGCACGCTTTCTCACGTCACACCTCCGCGGCGGTCGCGCGCCAGGCCAGCCCGGCCGGCGAGCTTCCGCCGATTCCCACGGTTCGATAGGCCGACACGCGGGCGCCCTGCCGAGGGCAGCCGGGTCGACGCGCGACAGGAGGTGTTACGCGGGGGGGCCGCGGGTGGAGCGTGGGTCGGGCGCGGTCCGGAAGCCGCGCCGGCGCCTGGTCGACGCGGCGACGAGCGCCGGCGGGACCGGCGCCGCCGGCGCGGGGACCGCCGCCGTCGCCACCGTGGAATGGTCGCGGAGACAGCAGACGGTGCAGTGGTGATCGTGGCCGCCGAAGTCCCCGTCGTCGTGCCCGTGAGAGAAGAAGCCGGCCGGCAGCAGGACGCACGCCGACACCAGCACCGCGGATGCGATGGGCCGGCTCGGCTTCGTCATGGCTCTGCTTGCACGTGGCTGGAAACGGATTGGCCCGGTTCAGTGCCCGGCCGCCCTGCCGCGCCCGATGCGGATCAGCTCCCGGCCCGTCCTGACGAAGAATGCGCCGTCGACGGCGGCGACCCCGTACAGCCGATCGGCTACGGTCAGCGTGTTCCTGGCCAGCTCGATCGGCTCGGTCGCGTCCGCGGCGAAGACCGAGGCCGCGCCGTCGATCCCGAACAGGTAGACGCGGTTCCCGTTGACGATCGCCGTCGCCCACGCGGGCGACGGCAGGCGGACCGCCCATCGCGACCGGCCGGAGTCCAGCTCCAGGGAGCGGACGACGCCCCGCGAGTTGGTGAACCAGACCGACCCGCCGGTCACCACCGGCGACGACATCGACGCCGCCGCGCTCCGACCGCGCCAGATCACCTGCTCGTTCCGCACGCGCCCGCGGTGGTCGATCGGCAGCGCGAGATTCGACCCCGAGTCCATCGAGGGGACGACGATGCGCTCTCCGGCGATGACCGGTGACGGAAGCCGGTTGCCGGAGAGGCCGTCGATCCACCAGACCCGTTCGCCGCTCCCCGTGTCGTACGCCTCGACCGCGCCGTCGACGCTGACCACGACGAGCTCGCCGCCGCTCCTCGGCACGATCGTCGGCGTCGTCCAGGACGACGTCGGGGGACGGTCCGCCTTCCACCGCGTCTCGCCGGTGGCGGGGTCGACGGCGAGCAGGTACGACGGTCCGTCGTGGGCGGCGAGGACGAACAGCGCCTCGTCGTTGCCGGCGAGCGAGCTGCCCAGCCCGTAGCCCTCGATGGCGCCGTAGTCCGCCTTGAGCGACCGGGACCAGACGGGCTCGCCGTCGTGGCTCAGGGCGCCGAGGTCGCCGCTCTCGAAGAGGTAGTAGACGCGCTCGGCGTCGACCCGGGGCGTCGGCGCGCCCTTCGCCACGAAGTTCGTCACCTCGACGGGCCGGCTCGACGCCAGGGTGTGGCGCCACCGCAGCACGCCCGTCTCGGCGTCGACCGCCTCCACGATCTGCGTCTCGCGAAGCGGGCCGTCGATGGCGGTGACGAACACGACGCCGTCCCAGACCACGGGGCTCGACTGGCCGTAGCCCCCGAGCGCGTGCCGCCATGCGACGCCTTCCTCGTCCGACCAGGTCAGCGGGAGGTCGCGGGCCTGGCTGTGGCCGAACGCCGGTCCCCGGAAACCGGGCCAGCGCCGGGCGCCGGCCAGGGGAGGCCCGTCGCCTGCCGCGCTCTCCGCGCGCCGCGGTGCGTCGGCGACGTCGCTCGGCCGGAGCGAGGCCGTCTCGACCCGGTCGACGACGGCATGGGTCCGGCCGTGTGCAGCCCCCCCCACGATGTGCAGCACGCCCGGTCCGCCCACCAGCGCGTGGTTGGCGCGTTCCGGCTCGATCTCGTAGGCGAGCGCCTGCCAGGCGCGCCCGTCGGCGTCGAGGCGGAACAACTGGTTCAGCTCGCTCGCGTACAGGCTTCCGCCCGCGGACGCCAGACCCAGGCCGACGCCCCGGGCGCGGCCGCGCACCGGCGGGGCGGGCGCCGGCGCCAGGGTGCGGGTCCGCGGGTCCAGCCGATGCACCTCGAGCCCCGGCCCGCGGGGCGTCATGCCGCCGGCGACCCAGATGGCGTCGGTGTGGACGGCCGCGTCGAGCGAATGGAGGCGCAGCGAGGCCGTCTCGACCACGGTCCAGGCCACGGGGTCGGCGTCGAGATCGGCGACGAGCACATCGTCGCGCCAGTCGCCGGCGGGCACGGGGGGCGGCCGGCGCCCTCGGCCGGACCCCTCGGCTCCGGCCGAGGGCGCCCATCCGCCGATCACCCAAAGCTCGCGTCCGACTACGACCGCCGCGTGGTCCGTCCTGCCCGACGGCATCGGCGTTAGGCCGACCCACCGTTGGCCCGCGGGGTCCCAGCGCTCCAGATCGGGACGGATCCGGCGCGCGCCCGAGACCTCGGCGCCGCCCACCCGGTAGAGGTCGTCGCCGTCGCTGACGAGCACGGCGCCGCGCAACGGAGCGCCGGTCCACACCGTCGTCCAGGACGCGTCCGCCAGGGAGAGGAGGTAGAGAGCCGCGCTCGCCGCGCCCGCGCCGCCGCGGGAGGCGGGCGGCCGATCACCCGCATGAACGTAGAGCACGTCGTCGATCCACGCCCCGGACGCGTCCGACGAAGCGTGCGGGACGGGCGGCGCGGTCTCGGGCGGCGCCGCCGGCGCCAGGGGGGACTGAGAGGGGAGCTGCGCGTGCAGCGTCACGCCGGCGCCGGGGCCCGCCCCTGCCGCCAGGACGACTGTCAGGGCGCCTGCCGTCGAGATGCGTCGCATGATCGTCTCCAACTTCCGAATGGCTCGAGTCACGCCGGCGGTGGGGGCCCGCTCCCGCCGCCACGACGACTGTCAGCGGGGCGCCTGCCGTTGAGATGCGACGCATGAGCGTCTCCAACTTCCGAACGGCTCGCGGCCGCAGCGGGGCGCCTGCCGTCGAGATGCGACGCAGGAGCGTCGCCGACTTCCCACGGCTCGCGGCCGGGCCGCGCCGAGGTCCGGCACGCCCCGGTCAGGTCGTTCTCCGCCTCCGCAGGACGAACAGCGCGAGCACGAACAGGCCCGCGACCACGATCGCGCCCAGCCGCGCGAGGCGCAACGGGGTCGGCCGGTTCGCCGCCGCGTCCGCCGGTTGCGTCTCCGCCTCCTGCTCGGCCAGGACCACGCTCGCCTCCGTCAGCTCCACGCTCGTCGTCAGGTTGCGTTGCAGCTCGCTGCGATAGGCGGCCGCGAGGTCCGCCGGGGCCTGCTCGGCGATGAACGACGCCAGGGCCGCGTTGTCGCAGACGAACCCGCTGCAGCCCGCTTCGAACTCCTCCACCAGCCGGGTGTGCAGCTCCGCGAGCACCGCCACCTGTCGCGCCGTGGCGTCCCAGAGGCCCTTGCGCACCGTCTCCAGCATCACCGCCGTCATCTCCTGGAGCGCATACGGGTTCTCCCGCCGGAAGAAGTCGTGGACCCCGAGGTCGTGGCGGTCGTCGACGTACACCTCGTACAGCTCGTTCCAGAGCGTGTCGTCGACGGCGGCCGGCTTCATCACGTTCCAGCCGTAGGTGTTGCGGAACGTCTCGGCGAAGTGCTCGGCCGACGAGGCCCCGCCCGCCTGCATCTCGCCGATGTAGGCGGGGTTCAGCAGCGTCGACCGCGCCTCGGTCCAGACCGTCTCGGTGAGGTCCGTCACCCGCGGCCGCTGGGCGTTGCGGAAGTCGTTGAAGTAGGCGTCGGCGTCGCGTCCCGTGACGTGGCGGACGGCCATGCTCAACCCGCCCATGAACTCGTAGACGTGGTCGAGGCTGAGGGCGCCCCAGGTGTGACTCTCCCGCGGCTGCACGACGATCTCGGTGCCGGCGAGCGCCGCCTCGAAGATGCCGTCGGCGTAGAAGCTCCAGAGCTCGCCCTCGTCGTAGACGGCGCCCATGTTGCGCAGGTACTGGTCCGCGACCTCGGCGTCCTCCTCCCAGCGGTCGCCGCGCTCGACCATCTCCATGATGGCGGTGCCGTAGTTGCCGTTCACGCCGCCGAAGACGCGCAGGGTCGAGTAGCGCCGCGCGTCGGCGGGGGAGAGGCCCCATAGGCGCTAACTTGTTCAGATCTGGTCCTCCGGCAGCTCAGTACCAGCCGAAATACGCAGACAGTTGCGACTGTCGGCGACGTGGCGGCTCTGCCAGATCGCCGGAGATCGTTCGCCAGTCCCTGATCATGTGCGCCAGCGGGAGCGGCGGCTCAATGGTGTGCGTGACTTGGTTGAGCACGAACTTGAAGTCACGCCACGCGCTGCGGGGGAGCCGGCGTCGGCACGTCGTAGCCCCAGGGGGAAATCGCGCGAGCATGGTGGACCAGCTTCTCCACCAGCAGGGCCACCAACAGCTTGCCGTAGAGCCAAGCCTTGGCGCTGTCGTCGTCGTACTTCGGCACGTGTCCCAACTGGGCCAGCGACTTGAAGCGCTTGAACACCAATTCGACCTGCCAGCGCAGGCGATACCACTCCAGCACGTCCGCGGCGGAAAAGGGCGGCTCGGGGAAGGTCGTGAAGACGATCACGTACTCGGCGAACCGCAGGGTCGCCGGTTGCACCCGGTTGCCCTTGCGGGCGGCGTCCCGACGGACTTTCCGGTGCGCCAAGCGGATGGCTTCCGCCGACTTGCGGAGCACGCAGACCCGGCCCGGAACGTTGCCCGCCGGGCGGCCGTCGTCACCCGGCGCCGCGACCGTGGTCGCCCAGGACCGGACGGCGCCCGGACGCGTGACCGACCCCACCGCGGCCAGCAGGTCGAACGGCCGCCCGGACGCCGTGTACAGCGGCAGCGACCCCGTATTGACACGCACAATCAGCCGACCGCCCGCGTCCACGACGTGGCGGATGCCCCGGGCCGTCGAATAGCCGCGGTCGGCCAGGACATGGTCGCCGGCACGGATCGGGAACTGCGCCAACGACTCTCCCGCGCCCGGCCCCTCGGTTCCCGTCAGCTTGAAGAAGTCGCACGTCAGCGACGGCAGACCCACGCTGTAGTGCAGGCGCCACAGCGACCCGCTCGGTCCCGGTTCCTTCACCGTCGTCGCATCCACCGCCCGCACCTGGAACGCGCCCCCGGGGACGACCGCGAGGCCCTGCTCCTCGAACAGACGCACGCACAGCGCGTGCAACCAGCCCTTGGATTTCTTCAGCCGCTTCAACAGCGCCACGTCGGACAGGTCCGCCAGATGCGCCTGTCGGGCGCGAACCACCGTTTCCCGCAACGAGTGGCCGCAGCCCAGGTGCAGCAGGAGCGTCCGCAGCAGGTTGTCGACCGTCTTGTCCTTGCGCAGCCCCTTCAGCGCCCCGGTGTTCTGCGCCAACTCGCGCCAGTCCCGGGGGAGGAACGACAACAGCACCTCCCAGTCCTCGTCCACTGTGCCGGTCTCCGTGTCATGCATCCGCATGCCAGGATACGCCGGCCACGTCGCGAAAACAAGTTAGCGCCTATGGGGAGAGGCCCCTGGCCATCATCACCTCCTCGGCGCGCAGCCGGCCCTCCTGGACGAAGTTGGCGTGGGCCTCGGCGTCGCGCGCCTCGGCCGCCATGGCGACGGCGCGGTTGATGAGGGCGAGGCGCGAGGCGGCGAGGTCGCGGAGCTGGCCGGCGGTCTGGACGACGACATCGATGCGGGGCCGGCCGAGGTCGGCCGTCGGCATCAGCCGCAGGTCGGCGACCCGGCCGAACGGGTCCCAGACCGGTTCGACCCCGAGCAGGTAGAAGATCTGGCCGATGGTGGCGCCCTCGGTGCCGATGAAGTCGCTGGGCCAGAGGGTGAACGCGACCTTCCGGGGCCAGGCGTCGTGGCGCCGCCGGTGCTCGTCGAGGAGCGCTTCCGCCAGACCGCGCCCCACCGTCCACGCCTCCGGCGACGGTGTCTTCTCGGCGTCGATCGAGAAGAGGTTGCGCCCGGTGGGAACGGCGTCGGGGTTGACGATGGGGTCGCCCCCGGGCGTGGGCTCGACGTAGCCGCCGGCGAGGCCCCGCGCCACGCTCTCGAGCTCGAGGTCGGAGCTGTCGCGCAGGCCCTTCCGGTGCCGGTCGATGCCGCTCACGCTCGTCTCCAGCGTCAGGACCGCCCGGGCCAGCTCCGCGTCGCGGGCCGCGCGCGCCTCCAGCTCGACGCCGGCGGCGTCGACGGCGGCGGCGAGGCGCGGGTCGAACGCCGGGTGGTCCAGGATCTTCCGCAGGCGGTCCGCGGCCGGCGCGTCGACGTCGTGAAGCTGGTCCCGGAGCGTCGTGCGGTGTTCCCGGTAGAAGGCCACCGCCGAGAGCGCCCCCTCGATGTCCTCGCTGGCGGCGGTCAACAGCTCGTCCGCCGACTCGTGTCCCCACGCCCGCCCGAGGGCCTCGACCTGCGGCGCGTCGAGGGCGAAGGCCAGCCGCTCCGACGCCAGCCGACGCTTCTCGTCCTCGACGCGGTCGACGAGCCCGGGATCCTCCAGCAGCGCGAACGTCCGCTCGCGGAGGGCGGCGTCCTGCATCGCCTCGAGCAGGGCGAACACGTCCGGGTCCTCGGCGATCTCCACCGCCTCGGCCATCGGCGGGATGACGGCGGCGATGGTCTTGGCGCGCTCGCGCTGCACCGGATCGAGCAGTTGCGACGTGCGCGCGAACTCCTGCTCCGACTGCAGCCGCTCGACGAACTCCACCTTTCGCGGGTGCGGCAGGATGCGCGCCACCAAGTCCTCCAGCTCGCCCGCGCGGGCTTCCGGCACGGCGGCGTCCGGCCGGCTCCGCGTGCCCGCCCCCATCGAGATGAAGCCCCGGATGATGTCGTCGTCCGACGGCCGCCGCGACGCCTCGCGCCAGGCGTGGGCGTGCTGCAGGTCTGCGTCCGTCACCAGGTCGGAGAGCACCGCCCCGGCGTTCGCGCCCGCGACCCGCCGCGCGTAGGCGTCGCGCGCGCGCCGGCGGTAGCGGCGCTCGAAGTACACCTCGTCCTCGAGATCCGCGGCCTCGACCGCGCCCTTGACGGTGTCGATGCGGGCGAGGGCGTAGGCGATGGGATCGATGGCCATCAGCTCCGCCGTCGAGTCGACCTCGGCCGCCGTGAAGGCGTTCCCGAGGGTGTAGAGCCCCTGCGTGACCTTCTCCCCGTCGATGGTCTCGACGTGGTTGCTCAGGCGGAACATCTCGTCCGCCGACCACGCGGCGTCGGGGTCGAGGCCGAGGTCCACGTGCAGGTTCATCTCTGTCGCGAGACGCCGGATCGTGCGCGCATGCTCGGCCCGCACCGGACCGTCGGCCGCGTTGCGGAAGCTGTCGAGCCGGTCGCGCAGCGGGCGCAGCCCGTCGTACAGCCCGCCCTCCATGAACGGCGGCGTCAGGTGGGTCACCGTCGCCGCGTAGGAGCGGCGCTTGGCGATGATGCCCTCGCCGACGTTGCTCATGACGTAGACGTAGACGTGCGGGAGCCCCCCGACGAGCGCGTCCGCCCAGTCGAAGGCCGACAGGGCAATCTGCTTCCACGGCGTGAACTCCAGGCTGCCGTGGGTGCCGAAGTGCATCACGGCGTCGGCCTGGAATGCGTTCCGGGTCCACAGGTACGAGGCGACATAGGGGTGCGGCGGCGCCTTGCGCGTGCCGTGCACGAGCCGGAACGTGTCGTCGCCGGCGCCCGGCAGGGGCTGCGGCAGGATGACGACGTTGCCGAACTGCACGCGGGCGACGGCCAGCGCGGTCTCGTCGCCCTCGCCGACCGTCATGTACTCGCCGGGGGCGGGGCCGTACTGCTCGACGACGGCGTCGCGCATGCCCGGTTCGAGATCCGCTTCCACCCACGCCGCGTACTCGCCGGCCGGCACCAGCGCCGGATCGCCGGTGGCCACGTACTCCTCGAACGCGCCGCGCGCATAGGGCCCGAGCACCGGCCCCTTCGCCTGGACCAGTTCCCAGAACTCGTCGTCGGTCTCGGGCAGCCCCTCGACCGCGTAGCCGGCGTCCCGCAGCGAGCGCAGCAGGTTCAGCAGGCTCGGCGCCACCTCCAGGCTGCCCGCGTTCATGGCGTTCTTGCCCGGTCCCTTGTAGTAGTAGATGGCCACCCGCTTGTCGCGATTGGGCTTGGCCTTCAAGGTCAGCCAGCCCTCGACGAGGTCGCAGAAGGTGTCGAGGCGCCCGGGCAACGCGTCGAAGATCTCGTAGCCGTCGGCGTCGGTGAACTGCGCGGCCACCGCGTAGGGCGCCACCCCGCCGTCGAGCTCGGGCAGGACGACGCTCATCGTGAGCATGGACCCGGCCATGCCCTGCTGGTCGGTCACCCAGTCGTCGTGGTTCTGGAACACCGACACCGGCGTTAGCATCGGGATGTCGCGCTCGCGCAGCCAGGCGATGGCGTCGTCGGCGCGCCCCAGGGTGAGCCGCCCGTGCGGCATCAGCACCACGAGGTCGGGGTCGATGCGCTTGAGGAAGTCGAGGCGCTTCTCGGCGCTGGCCATGGGGTAGACGTTCCACGCGCGGCCTTCGAGGGCGCGGATGAACGCGTCGACGTGATCCCGGTTGGCATTGAAGGGGCCGGGCACGCTCGTGATCAGGGCGATTTTCGGGGCGCCCGGCTTGGCGAGCCCCTGCGTGCCGTAGTAGGCGTCGAAGGCGTCGACCGACTCGAACGTCAGGTCGTCGTCGAGGTGGAACAGCACGTCCATGGAACGCTCGACCGGGGGCTCGACCGGGTCCGCGCGGAACGACTTGCCGTCGAGCTCCACGCGCGAGAACTCGAGCAGCCGGGCGTAGTTCTCGGCCCCCCCGAACTCGAGGTAGCCGTTGGCGGCGTCGAGCCGCGCGCCGCGCAGGTTGGTGACGTCGATGGCCGGGTTCGTGGCCCCCTGCACGAACAGGCGCGCGCCGCGGCGGCCGGCCTCGCGAAGGTGCTCGAGCTGCGTCTCGTCGAGCTGCAGGCCGCGTCCGAAGATATAGACGACCGGATAGTCGGCGGCGCGGTCCAGCGACGCCAGGTCCAGCGACTCCACGCGCACCGCCCCGCTCCGGCGCGCGCGCTCGAGGCGCGCGAGCTGGAAGCCGGGGAAGTTGACGAAGGCGACCCGCGTCACCGCGAGATGGCGCTGATAGGCGGCGAAGCCGCCCCAGAGCACCGCCGCCGCGAGCAGGGCGGCCGCGATCCGCCTGCGGTGGGACCACAGGTCGGCCAGCCGCGTCCGCACCGTCCGCACGTGTGTCGGTTCTGTCCTCGGAGTCATCGGGTCTCTCCCTCCGGCTGCCGCCGCGCCGTTGGCTTCAGCACTTCCGCACCGTCGGCTTCCGCACTTCTGCAACGCGGACTTCCAGAAAGGCGTCACCGTCAAATCAAGTAGCGAGACGGCCGAGCGTCTGGTTCGACGCGGTTCCCGGCAGTCGGCGTCCATCACTTCAAGCACCCGGCGCGCCCGCGCGGGTCGGTCGTTCGGATGCAGGCAAACCGCAAGCTCGGTGCGCGCCTACTCGTCGAGCAGGACCGGGGGCCCTGCGGGCTCTGCGTGCGCGCGCTGGCCCGGCTCTGATCCCGGGGGTTAGCGGCCGGGCCGTCGATGGGATGGGGAAGGCGTTACGCGGGCGGCCCGCGCGTCGGGTGGGTGGCGGGCGTCGAAGCGTAGCGGCTCTGCCGGCAGCTCGGTGCGGCGGGGTGGGCCGCCAGGTCCGGCACGGGGGGCGCGGGCACCGTCGTCGTGGTGACGGGGGAGTGGTGCCGGAGGCAGCAGATTACGCAGTGGTGATCGTCGCCACCGGCGTGCCCGTCATCATGGGCGTGAGAGACGAAACCGGCCGCCAGCAGGGCGCACGCCAGCAGCAGCGCCACGAGAGCGGTGGGCCGGCTCGGCTTCGTCATGGTTCAGGCGTGTCGATGGTTGCCGTCTCGAGACAGGCGTTCGCGGACCTGGTCAGTCGAGATCGACGATGGTGATGGCGTTCCAGTTGTTCATCGGGATGAGCAGCCGGTTCCGTTTCGAGTCGTAGGCCATCGAGGCGGCGCTCGGGATGCCGGACGCCACCACCTCGGCCGCCTCTCCCGGTCGGATGCGCGAGACGGTGCCGATCCTGACGCTGGAGACGTACTTCGTGCCGTCGTCGAGGACCACCAGGCCGTCGTTCCCGCCGTCCACCGCGTGCTCGGTCCCGACGAGCTCGCCCTCGGGCGAGAACGTGAGCACCGCGTTGTCGTTGACGTTCACGACGACGATGTTGCCGTCCGGGTCGAAGGCGATGCCGTTGGGCCGGGCGAGCGGCGCGCCCTCGACGACGACCGACGCCTCGCCGTCCGGCCCGATCCGGTACACGCGCCAGGTCCCGCTCTCCTCGGTCCCGGTCTGCGTGGCCCAGATCGTCCCGTCCTCGGCGACCTCGATGTCGTTGAAGCGCTGTGCGTCCTCGACGGCGACGCTGCCTCGCGGCTCGCCGCTCGCCATGTCGAACCAGCGCACGACGTTGATGTCGGCCACGTACAGCAGGCCGTTGACGATGTCGCTGCCGAGCGGGTGGTTCAGGGTCAGGCCGTTCCGGTCGACGCCGATCCACTTCAGCGTGTGCGCGCTGCCGTCGGGGTTGATCAGCGAGATGTAGCCATCGTTCGGGATGACGTCCTGTGCGATCCCGGCGTTGACCGCGACGTACAGGTCGCGAGCCTCGTCGTAGGCCATGCTCTCGGCGAAACGAAAGCCGCCATAGGTCCGCGCATTCGACGACAGGTCGAGCGGCGCGCCCGCCATGAAGGGCTGATCGGCCGCTTCCTGGGCCTGCGCCCGGGTGGCCGTCGTGCCGGCGGTGAACCCGGCGAGCAGGGCGGCGACCGCCATCGATCGAGAAACGAGTCGTTCTCCGCGAAGACGTGGCATAGAACTCTCCTCCGAATTCGGGACTCTGGATCCGAGGCAGCGGCGAGTCCCGGTGCTCGCGCATGCGCCGACTCCGACCCGGACAACCGGCAAGACGTAGATGCGTGAACGTCGCAGGTGGATGCGACGAGGCGGCTACGCGGGCGGGCCGCGCGTGGGGCGGATGCCGAGGGCGGCGGACCGTTCGCCGTCCGGGCGGGCGGTCACGACGCCGCGAGCGGCGACATCCGCCACGAACGGCGCGGGCGCGCCGTCGTTCTCGACCCCCGACAGGTGCCGGAAGTGACAGGCGTCGCAGTCGGCGTAGCCAGCGGCCTGCGCGTCGACGTCGTGCTCGTGGACCGCAACGCCCAACGGCGCCAGCGCGAGCACGACGAGCAGCGCGGCGGCCATGACGACCATCCGCTTCAGCGATACCATCCGCCTATTGAGGCTCAAAAGGCGCGCCGAAGTCAAGCGCGTCCCTCTGAGGCTGCGCGCCTCGGGCGCGTGCGATCGGATCGTCCGCCGCGAGCGGAGGAGCGAGATGGCAGGGGCGGTATCGTCGACGCTGACCGACGCCCGCATGCCCAGGCCGAAGAAGCCCGGGGCGAAGGTGGGGGCGAAGTAGCGGCCGGGGAGGGAGCCGCCGCGGAGGACGCGGAGGGTGGTGTGGCCCCATAGTAGAGTAGAGTAGAGTTGAGTTAGCGCCTTTTCGGAGGGGGGGGACGATGGCAGAAGCGACGGCAGCAGCCGAAGCCGAGAGTGGTGTCGATGACGGGCGGGCTGCGCTGGCCGAGGCCATCGCGCAAGGTGCGTCAGTCCCGGACCAGTTGGCTGCTTTGCTCGGTCGCCAGGACGCCGCGGAGACGGTGCTCATGGTGATAGCGGCTTCGCACCCGAAACTCGACTCGCTCGTCAACCTCCTGGCCTCGATTCGCAAGGTGGCGGCGGAAGCCGACCCGTCGGGACGTGAGGTCGTCAAGGCCTACGACTCGTATCTCTCCACGCTCAGGATGATGCAGGACGCACGCCGCAGGGCGCAGGACTCGCACCGCAAGGCGCCATGAATGAGACCGAGCGGGAGACGCTGGTCCGCCTGCTCGCCGAGGAAAGCAGTCCCGACGGGCCTCCGGCTTCGCTGGATGTCGGCTTGGCGGGGCGTCTGTTCGGAGCCCGCTACGCCAACACCAACATCACGGGCATCGTGATCCTCGCGGCGCTGTTGCTGTTGCTCGTGGACAGGTTCATGCCAGAACATCCGGGGTCGCGTGAGCTGATCACCGGAGCCTTCAGCATCATCAGCCTCGCGTTGGGCTATCTGTTCGGCTCCTCCAGACCGCGGGCGTAGCGCCCCGACTCGGACGCCCCCCCCGAGACCTCCGAAGGCGGCAACCGCGCCGATCACGTCGGTCAGGACTGAGCTGTTCTCGGGGCTCGGGGTTCCGCGCCCACCCTTGACGCGGTTGCGCAAACGCGCTACAACGGTGCCCATGAGGCGAAGCCGGTCGACGCTGTTGCGGTGGGGCGCGGTCGTCGCGCTCGCGCTGCTGGCCGTCGCCGCGACGCCTCACTTCCACGACGAGGCCGAGGGACGCGGCGACACGTGCGTCCTCTGCCACGCCCAGGGTTCGCCGCTCGTGGCGTCCAGCGTCCGCGAGCACCCCGATCCGGCGGTCGGCGACAGCGCCCGTTCGCATGCGCAGGGTCATGCCCGCGCCGCCGAGACCGAGGGGCACGGCTCCCGGGCGCCTCCCGCCTGACGACTCGCACCCGTCACTCCCAGGTTCCGTAGTTGCGTCGACGCGCCGTCGGCGCGTCGACGGCGGTTCCGTTCTTCTTCAACTGGAGGGGGAGTCCCGGTGATCCGTTCCGGGATCCTGAGCGAGATCCATGAGCGAAGTCATGACGATGGATGCGCCGTCGGCGTCCGCGGTCGCTGCGTCGGCGCCGGTTCTCGAAGCACGCGGGCTGTCCAAGCGGTATGGCGACGTCGAGGCCGTCTCCAGCCTGGATCTCCGCGTCGGGCCATCGGAGATCTACTGCCTGCTGGGTCCGAACGGCGCCGGCAAGACGACCACCATTCACCTGTTCCTGGGGTTTCTCGAGCCGACGGCGGGGAGCGTGCGCGTGATGGGCCTCGACGTCGCGGCCGAGCCTCTGGAGTCGAAACGGCGCCTGGCCTACGTCCCCGAGCAGGTCATGCTGTACCGCAACCTCAGCGGCCTCGAGAACCTGGAGTACTTCGCCGCCTTGGGCGGCAGGGGGTCGCTGGCCCCCGACCGACTCACCGACATCCTCGTCGGCGCGGGCCTGCCCCCCGACGCGGTCGGTCAGCGCGTGTCCGAGTACTCCAAGGGCATGCGGCAGAAGGTCGGCATCGCCATCGCCATCGCCAAGGAGGCCGGCGCGCTGCTGCTCGACGAGCCCACGTCGGGCCTCGACCCCAAGGCCTCAAACGAGTTCTCCGAGCTGCTCGAGCGGCTCAGGGGCCGCGGCGTCGCGGTGCTGATGGCGACCCACGATCTGTTTCGCGCGAAGGAGACCGGCACCCGCGTCGGCATCATGCGGCACGGCCGCCTGGTCAACGAGATGAGCACGGACGAGATCGGCCACGCCGATCTCGAACGCATCTACCTGGAGCACATGCACGAGTAGCAGCCCGTCGCGAAACCCCGCGTTGCGCGGTAGAGCGGCGAGGCGCCCGTGAGCTGAAGAGCGCCCGGGCAAGGAACGCCCGCCTGACACGGCGTGAGGAGGGCGATTGGGCATCTGCCAGCGACGACCGACGGAGTCAGGCGGGCGCCTCGCGCTCGAATGCAGCGGGGCTTTCGCCACGGGCCGGCAAGGCGGCAATCGGCGGCCGCAGCGCGAGCCTTGCGGTCGCGCGGCGGCGATTGCCGGGCAAAGGAGCCACCGATGATCAAGCACATCGTCCGGAAGGAGTTCACCGACATGGTCCGGGACGGCCGCTTCCGCTGGTGCGCGGCGCTGGTGGGGGCGCTGCTCCTGGTCTCGCTGGGACACGGCTGGATCCAGGCGCGCCAGGCGCAGGAGGAGCTCGCGGCGGCCCAGGCCACCGCCCGCGACCACTGGGAGTCGCAGGGCGAGAAGAACCCCCATTCGGCCGCCCACTACGGCATCTACGCGTTCAAGCCCCGCCTCGCGCTGTCCTTCGTCGACGAGGGCGTGGACCCCTACACGGGCACGTCGGTGTGGCTGGAGGCCCACCGGCAGAACGAGTTCCTCATGCGCCCGGCCCAGGACGCGACGGCCGCCCAGCGCGTCGGGGCCCTGACCGCGGCGCAGGTCCTGCAGAACCTGGTGCCGCTGCTCGTCATCCTGCTGACGTTCGGCGCGCTCGCCGGCGAGCGGGAGCAGGGCACGCTGCGCCAGCTGCTGGCCACCGGCATCGGCCGGCGCGAGCTGGCCGTGGGCAAGGCCATGGGCGTGGCCGGCGCGCTCGCGCTGCTGCTGGTGCCGGCGGCGGTGGTTGGCGCGGCCGCTCTCGTCATCGGCAGCTCGGGTCCGGCCGCCTCCTCGCTGGCCCGGGGCGCGGTCCTGGCCGGCGTCTACCTCGCCTACTTCGCCGCGTTCGTGGGGCTGGGGCTGGCCGTGTCGGCGTGGGCTCGCTCGGCGCGCACCGCGCTGGTCGTCCTCGTGGGGGTGTGGGTGGTGAACGGGCTCGTGGCCCCGCGGGCCGCCGTCGACCTGTCGAAGTGGATCCATCCCACGCCGTCCGCGGTCGAGTTCGCGCAGACCCTTGAGCGCGAGATGGCCGCGGGGGTCGAGGGCATCTCGCGCCCGGACCGGGCCGCCTTCGGCCAGCGCCTCCTCGCGGAGTTCGGCGTGGAGCGGGCCGAGGACCTGCCGGTCAACGAGGTGGGGCTCTACCTGCAGGAGAGCGAGGAGTTCGGGAACCGCATCTTCGACCGCAACTACGGCGCCTTGTGGGACACGTTCGAGCGGCAGGGCCTCGTGCACGAGGCGCTCGCGGTGGCGGCGCCGCTGCTCGCGGTGCGCACGCTCTCGATGGGGCTGGCCGGCACCGACGTCGAGCAGCACCGGCACTTCGCGACCGCGGCCGAGACGTACCGCCGCGACCTGATGCGGCAGATGAACGGCGACCTCGCCGAGAACTCCCGCACCGGCGAGCTGTACACGGCGGGGCCCGAGCTCTGGGCGGAGGTGCCGCCCCTGCAGTACGACGCCCCGACGCTGGGCTGGGTCCTCGAGAACCGGCTGCTGTCGCTCCTCGTGCTGGGGCTGTGGCTGGTAGGCGCGGTCCTGCTCGCGGCGAGGCGCGTCCGCCTCGCGGAGGTGGCGTAGCCATGACCCTGCGCACCGTCCTCCTGAACGAGTGGCGCCTTCTCGCGGCCGACCGGGCGCTGCGCGTCGTGCTCGGGGTCTTCGCCGTCCTCTTCGTCTACGCGCTGGCCAACGGCATGGCCTGGGCGCGTTTCCAGGAACGGACGGTGGAGGCGGCGCGGACCGGCAACGCGGAGCGCGTCCAGGCCCTGGAGCAGGAGCTGGCCGACATCGCCAACGGGGGGCGGCCGTCGTCGCCCTTCCGCGATCCCCGTGCCCCCAACGTCCTCGGCGGGGCCCGGGGCGCCCGCACCGCGGTGCTCGAGCCGGGGCCCCTGACCGCGCTGGCGGTGGGGCAGAGCGACCTCCTGCCGTACTACTACGACGTCAGCATTTACACCAACGAGGCGTCCTTCCAGCAGAACGGGGAGGTCGAGAACCCCCTCAACCTGATGGTGGGGCGCTTCGACCTCGCCTTCGTGGCGGTCTACCTGCTGCCGCTGCTCGTTCTCGCCCTCAGCTACAACGTCCTCTCGGAGGAGCGCGAGCAGGGGACGCTGGCCCTGACCCTCTCGCAGCCCGTGTCGGCGCGCGACGTGGTGCTCGCGAAGCTGGCGTTCCGGGCGGTCCTCGTGGTGGGGCTGGCCGCCGCGGTGTCGCTGCTCGGCATGCTCGCCACCGGGGGCTTGGCCGCGCCCGACCGGGTGCTCCTCTGGTGCGCGACGGTGACCGTGTACGCGCTGTTCTGGTTCGCGCTCGCGGCGTGGGTCAACGGCCTGCGGCGGTCCTCGGCCTGGAACGCCACGGCCCTCGTGGGGGCTTGGCTCGTCCTCGTGGTGGTGCTGCCGGCCGCCGTCAACATCGCGGCGGGGCTGCTGCATCCGCTGCCGTCCCGCGTGGAGATGATCACGGCCCAGCGCGAGGCCTCGAACGACGCCGTCAACCGCCGCAGCGAGCTGCTCGCCCGTTATCTGGAGGACCACCCGGAGATGGCGGGCGGGGTGGTAGCCGAGGAGCCCGGCTTGGGCGCCCTCGCCTGGGCCGCCACCGACGCCGTGAACAGCCGCCTCGAGGAGGTGACGGCGGTGCACGACGCGCGCCGCGCCGACCAGCTCGCGGTGGTGCGCCGCTATCGCTTCCTCTCGCCGGCGCTTCTGGCCCAGGAGGTGCTCGTCGACGCGGCGGGGACGGGCGACGCGCGCTTCGCCCGCTTCCAGTCGCAGGTGCGCGGGTTCGCCGACGAGTGGCGGCAGTTCTTCGTGCCGGCGATCCTCGCCAGCGAGCGAATGGACGCCGACGTGCTTCCCGACGTGCCGGGCTTCCGGTTCGTGGACGAGGAAGCGGCCGACGTCGCCCGCCGCGCGGCGGTTCCGCTCCTGGTCCTGGGCGGACTGGTGGTGCTGGTGATCGCCGGCGCCGCGGTCCGGCTGGGGCGGGTGCGGGGAACGGACTGACCTCGACCAGCACGCCGTGCCGGCCCGCCGACGCCGGGCCGGCACGGCGTCGGCGGCGCGAACCCCTCTTCGGCCAGGCCCCGGGTCCGCTCGCAAGCAGAAGCGTGCCGACCGGACTCGTTTCGTGCGGTCGAGTCGGGGCTTCAGGATTGCGTCAGGAAACTTACGAGAATCTTCAGTTGCCGGGCGCTCCACGCCGTCACAGACTCGAACGTCAGTGACCTTCGCACCCTCTGCCAACTTCGTGCAGTTCGCCGGGAACACCCCGCCGAACGTGCCGACGGTCCTCACCAACCTCTGGGGTAGCTACCGCAACATCGGCGGGGGGCCGATGGAGATCGGCGGCGCGGTGCGGGTGGTCGGCGACCGTCAGGCCAACAACGCCAACACGATCGTCCTGAACGGCTACACGCGGGCCGACGCGTGGGTGGCGTGGGAGCGCGACCGCGTCCGGGTGACGTTGAACGTCGACAACCTGACCGACACCGCGTACGCTTCGTGGTCCGACGTGTTCTACCTGGGGCACACCGATCCGTCGTTCTTCTACGCCAACACGCTGATGCTCGGCGCCCCGAGGACGTACTCGATCATGCTCCAGACGCGGTTCTAGGAGTCTGCGCAGCGCCGCGGACTCCTGTAGGGTTGCTTGGGTGCCAAGCAGGCCGAAGACGACGATTGGCGGGACAGGAGTCTGCGGCGTGGAGCGGCGCAGACTCCTGGAGGGTCGGTCGGGCGCCCACGGAGCCGAACGCGACGATTGGCGGGCTGGATCACGGTCATGGGGTCGCGGGGAGGGACGGCGGCGCGCATCGCGTCCCGCGCGCGGCGCTGGCTGATCTGGACCCACCGCTACGTCGGGATTCCCCTCAGCCCGCTGTTCGTGCTCTGGTTCGTCTCCGGCGTCGTGATGATGTACACCGGCGGCATGCCGGAACTGACGCCGGAGGAGCGGCTCGAGCGGCGGCCCCCTCTCGACCTTTCCCGGGTGCGTCTGACGCCGGCCGCGGCCGCCTCCACCGGCGGTGTCCGGGCGCCGCAGGCGGAGGCGGAGGCGAGGCTGCTCTCGGTCCTGGGGCGGCCGGCTTACCGCTTCGACGACGTCACCGTCTTCGCCGACGACGGCGCGCGACTCTCGCCGATCGGGCCCGACGAGGCGCGTGAGGTCGTGCGGCGGTTCACCGGGGCGCCGGCATCGGCGATAGCCTACGAGGGCCTGGTCGAGCAGCCGGACCGTGGATGCTCATCGCGCAGCAGTTCCTTCCCGCCCACAAGCTGTGGGTGTCGGACGGCGCCGGCACCCAGGTGTGCCCGGAGCAGGAGCTGGCCTCACCAGCGGGGCCGGTTGGGGCCGCAATCGGAGCCGCAGGCGACGATTTCCGGGCCAGGAGTCTGCGCCTGCGTAGGCGTCCGCGCTGTCCGGGGCCCGGACGCCTACGCCGCGTGCACCGTCCGTCCGCCGACCACCGTGCGCACGACGCCGATGTTCTTGATGTCGTCGGGGTCCGCGTCGTGCGGGTCGCGCTCGAGGACGACGAAGTCGGCGAGCTTGCCCGGGGTGATCGAGCCCTTGTCGCGCTCCTCGTAGGACGCCCGCGCCCCGTGGAGGGTGCCGATGCGCAACGCCTCGTCCACCGTCACCCGCTGGTTGGCCCCCCACACCCGGCCGTCGAAGTCGCGGCGGGTCACCATGCTCTGGATGGCCATGAGGGGCTCGAACGGCCCCGGCGTGTAGTCGGATGCCCCGGCCACGGGGATGCCGTAGTCGAGGAACGAGCGGTGCGCGAACATCCACTCCATCTTCGCGGCGCCGTACTCGCGCCACTTCTCGCCGTGGAAGTGGACGTAGGTCCAGAACGGGGTCGGGATCGAGCCGGTGTCGCGGATGCGCCGCAGGAGGTCGGGGTTCACCAGCGAGCAGTGCTCGATGCGGTGGCGGCGGTCGGGGTGCGGCCAGCGGGCGAGGACCCGCTCGTAGGCGTTCAGCACCATGTCGATGGTGACGTCGCCGTTGGCGTGGATGCCCACCTGCCAGTTGCTGCGGTGCGCCTCCTCGACGGCCTCGTGAATCTCGTCCTGCGACATCGTCAGGATGCCGTAGTCGTCGGGCCGGCCCTCGAACGGCGTGCTCATCCGCATGGTGCGCTCCGAGGCGGAGCCGTCGGCGCCGTACTTCACCCCGCCGATGCGCACCCACTCGTCGCCGAGGCCGGTGTGGACGCCCGCGTTGCGCAGGTCGCGGTACGGCCCGCGGACCATGGCGTAGACGCGGTGCCGCAGCTCGCCCGATTCGCGGGCGTCCTGATAGGCGACGAGCCGGCCGCGGCCCGCCCCCGCGTCGTGGACGGTGGTGAGGCCGGCCGCGGTCATCAGCCGCGAGATGTGGGCCATCCCCTCGCGGGCGCGGGCGCGCCGCTCGTCCTCGGTGAGCTCCTCCCGTTCACCCACGGCGGCGAAGACGTCCCGCGCGTGCTCGGCCACCATGCCCGAGAGCCCGCCGTCGGGGCCGCGCGCGAACCGGCCGTCGGGGGGGTCGGGGGTGTCGCGGGTGATGCCGGCCAGCGCGAACGCGGTGCTGTTGAACCAGTTGGTGTGCCCGCCGCGGTGCGCCACGTCGACGGGATGGTCGGGCGCCGCTTCGTCGAGGTGGGTCCGGTGCAGCGGGCCGTCGACCACCTTCGTATCGTCGAACATGAAGCCCCGCACCCACCGGCCGGGCGGGGTGTCGAGGGCCTTGGCCCGCAGCGCCCGCTGGATTTCGGCGATCGTTCTCAGATTGGTGTTGACCCCGTAGAGCTCGTTCACGCCGCTGGGGTGGGCGTGGGTGTCGATGAACCCCGGGGTGACGGTCATGCCCCCGGCGTCGATCACCTCCGTGGCCGGGCCGGCGAGGTTGCGCACCTCATCGGTGCTGCCCACGGCGAGGAACCGGCCTCTCCGTACCGCGAACGCCTCGGCGCGGGGCAGCGCGTCGTCGACGGTGTGGACCCGGGCGTTGACGACCGCCAGGTCCGGTTGTCGACCCTCCCCCCGGTCGGCCTCCTGCGCGGCCGCGACCGGCAGGGCGCCCGCGCCGGCCCCGCCGGCCAGCACGGCGCCGAGGCCCAGAAACTCCTTGCGTGTATAGGTTGCCATCGGCACGTCCTCCGGCAGCCCGCGGCGGAAGGCGCCGCATTCGACCGGCGATCCTCCTGCCTGGGACTGCGTTGTTCCGCCGAGCTGCGCCGCTCCGCGGTCATCCTTGCCTCGACCCGGTTTCCTCCCTCGTCACGCCTTTGCCGCACCGGCGTCCTGCAGCCCGTTGGGCGCCCCCGCCGATCTCGGCGCGGCGCGGGGTTCCGCCGCCGGCTGCCCGCGGTTGCCGGAATGCTGGTCCGCACCCCTGGACGCCGGGAACGGACATGGCCCAGACGGTCGACTCAAAGTTCAGGTTCTGAGCGTTTTCTTTGCCGCCGTCGCATCCGCAATATCCGGAGGCGGCGCGGCGGCGATCGCGCTCGACCTGCACGGCAGGTCCCGCCGGTCCGAGGCGAAGCCTCGTTGGTGGTCAGTAGTCGCCCGCGTCCAGCGACACGCGGATGATCTCCTCGTCGTTCCGCACCAGGACGTGGCGGTTGGCGAACGCCGGATGCGCCCACGCCACGAGCCGGTCGCTCCGGCCGTGGCGGAAGCGTGACCGCGACCCCGCGCGGCTGCCGCCGTAGCCGGACCGCGACGTGGGGGCGATCAGGGGCGTGCGGTCGAGTTCGACGTAGCCGTCCGGATTGAACCGGGCGATGATGAGGTCGCCGTTCTCGTTGTAGACGAAGTAGCGGTCCTCGTGCTCGACGAAGTAGGCCGAGCCCCAGCGGTTGCGGTTGGTCAGTCCCTCGGCTTCCCAGACCCGCTCGCCGGTGGCGGCGAGGAGACCGCGCACCTGCCCGTGGCTGCCGATGCCGTAGATGTAGTCGCCGACCACCAGCGGGGTGGTCATCACCGAGTGCAGGCCGGTGGCTTCCGCCACCTCGATGCCGTTGTCGAGCACGCGGCTGCTGCCGTCCTTCCACAGGGCGGTGGCGCCGGGCCGGTCGAGGTCGAGCCGCATCATCATCGAGCCGCTGTAGAAGCCCGAGATGAACAGATAGGACCCTGCGTGGACGGCGTCCGCCACCGTCATGTTGGCCCGTCCCTCGAACGGCTCCTCCCAGTACACCCCGCCGGTCTCGGGGTCGAGCGAGGAGAGGCCGCGGGGATGCCAGACGATCAGTTGCCGGACCCCGCCCGCCTCGATGATCAGCGGCTGGTTGTAGCCCATCTCCGTCCGGCTCTCGATCGCCCGCCACACCTCGGCGCCGGTATGCTTGTCGAACGCCATCACCAGGGCGTCCGGCTCGCCCCCCACCAAGAAGATCGCACGGTCGCCGTCGATGATCGGCGCGCTCGACGTGCCCCAGATCGGGATGCTCGTGCCGTACTCCGCTACCGTGTCCTTCTCCCAGACGACCGCCCCCGTCGCCGTCTCCAGGCACAGGATGCGCCCGGTCGACCCGGTCACGTAGACCCGGTCGCCGTCGACGGTGGGGGTGGCGCGGGGGCCGGTGGCGTAGGTGAACATCAGCATCCGGTAGGTGGTGGTCCACTCGTGCGCCCAGAGCACCGTCCCGGTCTCTTCGTCGAGCGCGAGCAGGCGCTCGACGCCGTCCATGGTGCGCGGCTCGGTCTCGACGTAGTCGAGCACGAAGACCCGGCCGTCCGCCACGGCCGGACCGGAGTACCCGCCGTTGACCGGGGTCCGCCACTTCACGGTGAGTGGGGCGTCGGGAAACTGTTCGAGAATGCCGGTCTCGGTCCAGACGCCGCGGCGCTCGGCGCCCCGCCACTGCGGCCAGTCCTTGGCCGACAGGCCGGCTACCGCGGTCAGGGCGAGCAGGCCGGCGAGGACGGAAACGAGGGGCGCGGGCGGGCGTGCGCGCCTCCGATGGGGGGCGCGTTGGAACGTGGATGGCTGCATGACGACGCCTCCTCATGTAGGAGCCCGTGATGGGGCCCCGCGCTGCGCCGCCGGTCGAATGCGGCGGGTTCCCCGCCGCGGATCCCGGCGGGGTGCGCTGCCGGGCCGCGGCGACATCAGACGGCGGCCCGGCGGTCGGACACGCGGCTACCGCCCCAGATAGTCCTCGTCGCTCACCGGCCCGAGCCACTCTGTCGGGCCCTCGCCGCCGACCACGGTGAGCTGCACCATGTGCTCGTCCGGCGCCGCGCCGTGCCAGTGGACGACTCCGGAGCCCGCGTAGTAGGGCACGCCGGGCAGCATTTCCTGCAGCGCCTCGCCGCGCACCTGGGTGCGCCCGCGCCCCTCCTCCGCCATGATCACCTGGAACCCGCCGTGGCTGTGCCAGTTCGACCGCGCGCCCGCCTCGAACCGGAGCCGCAGGGCGCGGATGTCGGAGGCGTCCGGCCGCGACGGGTCGCCGCCGACGAAGTTGCTCTGGGCCGCGGTGATCGCGGTCGAGCCCTGTCCCAGCATCCACGCCCCCAGCGCCGCGAGCACCAGGGCCGGCATCAGACCGAGCCGCGTGTCAATCCGTCCCGCCATGTCGTTCCCTCCTTGTTATAGGCCGCTTCGCGTAACCGTATCACGGCCCGGGGGCGGGCATGCCGGGTTTCGTCGGCCCCGGCCCGCCGCCGCGTCTCAGACGATTTCCGGAATGTACTTTTCGCGGGCCAGGTGCCAGAGCGAGGCGAGAAACGCGGTCAAGGGGATGGCCAGGATCAACCCGAGGATGCCGCCCAGCGCCGTGCCCCAGAAGAAGATCGCGACGATGATCGCCATGAAGTGCAGTCCGGTGCGTTGCCCCATGATCTTCGGGGTCAGGAACCAGCCTTCGATCTGCTGCACCACGAGGACCACCGCGAGCACCAGCAGGCAGGTCAGCCAGCCGCCGTCCGCCTGGAAGAAGGCGATGGGGATGGCGATGGCGAGACCGATCATGTTCCCGAGATACGGGATCACGTTGAGAAGCCCGAGGGCGAGGCCGATGACGAATCCGTAGCGCAGGCCGGCGACGCTGAACCCGGCCGCGAACAGCACGCCCTGCAGCAGCGCGATGATCAACTGGCCGCGGAAGAACGCCACCGTGATGTCGACGAACTCGTGCAGCAGATAGGTCACGTCCCCGCGGGTGCCGGGCTTGAGGAACGGCAGCACGCGGTCGGTGTCGAGCCGGAAGCCGGCGGTGAGGAACCAGGCGAAGTAGACCGGGGTGATGATCCAGGACAGCAGGGCGCCGAGCCCGCGCGCGAGCCCGAAGCCGGCGGTGACCGCCTGCACGCCGACGGTTCGGAGCCACTCGGCGATGGCGACCTGTTGGGCGATCACGAGCTCCCGCAGGCGATCGTTCAGGCCCGACGAGTCGAGCATCCCGCTGACGCGCGGGAGCTCGGTTTCGAACAGCGCGCGGGCGTTGTCCCACCACTCGGGCGCCTGCGCGGCGAGGCCGACGAGCTGGCCGATGGCCAGACGCCCGAAGAACGCGACGAAGACGCCCAGCGGCACGAGCGCGGACAGGAAGACCGCGGCGACCGCCGCCGCCACCGGCAGGCGCCCCCGGTTGCGCAGCCAGTCGTAGTAGGGCCGGAACACGAGGGCGGCGACCGCGCCCACCGCGAGCGGCAGGAACACGCCGGAGAAGGTCTGGAGGAAAAGGGCCGCGAGCCATCCCAGCAGACCCACCGCCACCAGGATGATCAGGGCCGAGACGGTGGTGATTGCGGCCGCGATGGTGGCGGCCTGCCGGGGGGTGAGCTCGATCGCCATCATGCGGTCTTACGGGGACTGTCCGCATGGTACACGACCCGGCCGGTTCGCCGCGGGCCGCGCCCGAGCCGGCCCCCCGCGTCCACGGCCGGAAACGCCGGCCGCGCTGATCCGGCGCCGCGCGCCTCCCGCGGCGCCGCGGTTCGCCGCGGGCCGCGCTTGCGCCCCGCGGCGCTCGAACGCTTGGACCGTCGGCCCGCCGCCAGGACCATCCCACGCTCCGCCACCGCCGTGCGCAGGCCGAATCGTGGCGGGTCCTGGGGCTCCGGACGTGCGGAATCGTGGGTTCCCGCGGCGCCGGCCGGTCGGCAAGACGGTGGCGACCCCTCGAATCGGGGGCGGGCCGTTACGCGCCGTCAGCGTGGGATGCTCCTCGCCCGCCGCGGGCCGCGCTTGCGCCGGACCGGGTTCGGGGCGATCATTGACACGCCGAAACGGGTCGAGACGAATCCCGTATCGAGAGGAGTATGAGATGAGCCGTCTGTCTCTCGCCGGCGTGTCCGTGGCGCTCGCCGTGATGCTGGCGCCGGCCGCGGCCCCGGGCCAGTCGACCGGGGCGCCGTCCCCGCTCCGCACGCCCTGGGGCGACCCGGACCTGCAGGGCATCTGGAACAACGCCACCCTGACCCCGTTGCAGCGTCCCGTGGACCTGGCGGACCGGGCGTTTCTGACGGCGGAGGAGGCGGCCGGCCTCGCGCAGCAGACGGTGGAGCGGAACGCCGAGCTGCTGAGCGCCCCCGCCCGGCGCACCGAGGCGGGCGGCAACGTGGGGGCCTACAACAACTTCTGGATGGAACGGGGAACGTCGGTGGTGCCGACCATGCGGACTTCGATCATCGTCGATCCGGAGGACGGCCGGCTGCCGCCGCTGACCCCGGAGGCCGACCGGCGGATCAACTCGCCGGAAGCGCGCCGGCTCGCGGAGATGCGCGGCGGGCGGCGGCCGGTCGAGACGTGGGAGCAGCTCGATCTGGGAGACCGTTGCCTGTGGTACCGCGGCATTCCGTCGTTCCCGACCGGCTACAACAACAACTACCACATCGTGCAGACCCCCGGCATGGTGGCGATCCTGCAGGAGCACATCCACGACGTGCGCTTCGTTTCGCTGGACGGGCGCCCGCACGTGACGCAGAAGATCCGCCAGTACGCGGGAAGCTCGCGCGGCCGTTGGGAGGGGGACACCCTCGTGGTGGAGACGACCAACTTCAACGAGCACGCGTTTATCCGCAACTTCAACGGCAACCTCAGCACCGACCTCCACGTCGTCGAGCGCTTCACCCGGCTCGGTCCCGACACCCTCGGCTACGAGTTCACGGTGAACGATCCGAACACCTGGACCCGTCCGTGGCGCGGCTCGCTGCCGATGTCGCGCATCGACGGGCCGATGTTCGAGTACGCCTGCCACGAGGGGAACTACGGCCTGACGAACATTCTCGCCGGGTCGCGCGCGGAGGAGATCGCGGCGGCGCGGCAGGAGTCCGCGCGATAGAGGAGATCGCGGCGGCGCGGGGGGGGCCGCGCGACAGCCCGGAAATCGTCGCCTGGCGGCTCCGATTGCCGCCCGACCAACCGTCCCGGGGTCCGCGCCGTTCTACGGTGCAGACGCTTGGCCCGGAAATCGTCGCCTGGCGGCTCCGATTGCCGCCCGACCAACCGTCCCGGGGTCCGCGCCGTTCTACGGCGCAGACGCTTGGCCCGGAAATCGTCGCCCGACGGTGCCGATCGCCGCCCGCCCGACCGTTCCCCGGCGTCGGCGCCTCCCGCGGGGAGGCGCCGACGCCGGGACCGCGCGATCGAGACAAGACACCGTTCCACACCATCGAAGGGATACCCATCGCCATGAAGCCGACGTACCGTTTCCTCGCCGTCGTTCTGACCCTTGCCGCGCCCGCGCCGCCCGCGGTGTGGGCCGACGTGTCCTCGGTGGAGATCACCGAACGCGGTCCCATCGAGGACGGACGCGCGTTCGGCGCCGCCGGCCCCTACGAGCTGATCGCGGGCCGGGTCACGTTCGCGTTCGACCCCGCCGACCCCCGCAATCAGGTCGTCGTGAACTTGGACCGCGCGCCCACCAACGCGGACGGGATGGTGGAGGCGACCGCCGACCTGCGGATTCTCGTCCCCGCCGATCCGCGGCGCGGGAACGGCGTGGCGCTGGTGGACATCGCGAACCGGGGGCGCCTGAGCGCGCTCGGGTTCAATCGCGGCGGCAGCGGGCCGTACGGCGACGGGTTCCTGATGGAGGCGGGGTACACCGTCGTGTGGGTCGGCTGGGAGTTCGACGTCCCCGAGGGCCGGCCCATCCGCTTCACCGTGCCGTCGGTGGACGGGCATCCGGTCGGCGGGCTCGGCTTCGCCGCCGTCCGCGACACCGCGTCGTGGATCAAGCACGACCCCGACGCCACGGTGACGGCCGGGCACGCGCTCTCGTTCGGTTCGTCGCAGAGCGGCCGCTTCCTCCGCACCTTCCTCTATCTGGGCTTCAACACCGACACCGCCGGGCGGCGGGTCTTCGACGGGATGATCCCGCACATCGCGGGCGCGTCGCGGCTCGACCTCAACCAGCCCGGGGCGACGCCGATCTCGCTGGGCATGTTCGACGCCACCTCGTTTCCGTTCGCCGACGCCGCCCTGCCCGACCCGGTGGCGGGGGCCGTCGACGGCACGCTGGGGAACGACCGGAGCCGGGGGAACCAGCCCCGTATCTTCTACACCAACACCGGGGTCGAGTATTGGGGCGGCGGTCGGGTGGCCACCCTCGTGCACGCGACGCCGGACGGCGCGGCCGACATCGACCTGCAGGAGAACGTGCGGTTCTACCTGCTGGCGGGCACCCAGCACGGCCCCGGCGCGTTCCCCCCGCCCGACCCCGGCAACCGGCAGGAGATGGGCAATCCGACCGACTACTGGTGGAACATGCGCGCGTTGTTGACGGCGTTGAAGGACTGGGTCGTCGACGGGGTCGAACCGCCCCCCAGCCGCCATCCCCGGTTCGCCGCCGGCAACCTCGTGGCGCCGCGCGACCTCGGGTTCCCGGCGATTCCCGGCGTGCGGCCGCCGCACGACCGCACCGGCGGCGCGCGCGTGCGGAACCCGTGGCTGGCCGGGGCCGACGACGCCGGGGTGCCGCTGCCGATGCTCGTGCCCGCGGTCGACGCCGACGGCAACGAAACCTCCGGCATCCGGCATCCGGAGGTGGCGGTGCCCCTGGCCACCTACACGGGCTGGAACTTCACCCACCCGGACGCCGGCGACCCCGATACGCTGGTGGCCCTCGCGGGGTCCTACGTGCCGTTCGCGGCCACGCGGGCCGAACGCGAGGCGGCGGGGGACCCGCGTCCGTCGATCGAGGAGCGCTATGCGTCCCGCAAGGCGTTCCTGGAAAGGGTCGAGGCGGTGGGGCACGCGTTGATCGCCGACCGCTACCTGCTGGCCGACGACTTGCCGGCCATTCTCGACCGGGCCGGGCGGCACTGGGACCTGGTGACCGGCAAGCCCTGATGCCGCCACGCCGCGGGCGCGGTTCGTGGACGGTTCCGGCGCGGGGCGTCCGAGGCGAAACCGCGCGCGGCGCCGAGACCGGCGGGATGCGCTCCGGGCGGGGCGCGGCGAGGGCGCCGGCAACCCGCGGGCTGCTCGGTTCGGCGGTGCCGCGCCGCCCGCGCGGCCGGCGCCGGGGCGGTTTCGGCGGCTTTCTCCGAAGGCTGCTCGGTTCGGCGGCGCCGCGCCGCCCGCGCGGCCTGCATCGCCGGTCTCGTGGCGCTGTTCCTGGCCGGATGCGGAGACGGCGCCAATCCGGTGGCGCCGTCTCCGCGCCCCGACCTGCTGCACGCCGACGGTCTGCACCTGTCGGCGGCCGGCTACGCCCTGTGGACGCGGATCGTGACGCCGCGGCTGCCGCCGACCCCGCCGTGATCGGTTCTCGCCGTCTGTGAAAGCGGTCGCGGTCGGCCCGTGGTGGAACCCCGTGCGGCGCCGAGAGCGGCGGGGGCGTCAGCGGTCGGTAATCCCGGCTCATGCCATCCGGCGGGCTCCTCCCTCAATCCGGGTCATCAAGCGAGTCGTAGAACTTGATGATGTCGCCCCGGTCCTCCGACTCGTTGAAGGCCATCCCCGCCCGCGGGTGCTGGTTCAGCACCCCGGTCATCATGTACGGATAGTCGAAGCCCCACTTCAGGGCGGCGCGCAACGGCTCAATGTGGTGCTGAATGCAGTGCAGCACCGGGCGCAGCCGGAACTTCGGGTTGTGCAGGAAGCTGAGCAGCAGCTCCATCGGGCAGTTGCCGGCGCCCCGGCCCAGTCCCGCCATGCTCGCGTCGAGGCGGTTGGCGCCCTTGATGGTCGCCTGGATCGTGTTGGCGAACGCGAGCTGCCGATTGTTGTGGGCGTGCATGCCCACGGACTTCCCGGCCGGCCCCGCGTAGCCGAGGAACGTGTCCATGTAGCTGTCGATCTGCTCGGCGTACAGCGCCCCGAAGCTGTCGACGATGCAGATCGTGTCGGCCTCCGACTTCGCCACCAGGGCCAGCGCCTCGTTCAGCTCGCGGTCCGGCACCGTCGACAGCGCCATCAGGTTGAGGCTCGTCTCGTAGCCCTGGTCGTGGGCATGCCTGATCATGTCGAGGGCCAGCGGAATCTGGTGGATGTAGGTGGCCACCCGGATCATGTCCAGCACGCTCTCGGACTTGGGCAGGATGTCTTCCCGGTAGTCGCTCTTCTCGGCGTCGGCCATCCCCGACAGCTTCAGGCCGGTGTCGTTGTCGCCGACGATGCGGCGGAGGTCGCTCTCGACGCAGTGCTTCCAGGGGCCGAACGGCCCGGGCGGAAACTGCCGGCGCGAGTTGACGTAGCCGATCTCCATGTAGTCGATGCCGCTCTCGACGCACGCCTGATACACCGCCTGCACCGTCTCGTCGCCGAACCGGTGGTCGTTCATCAGGCCGCCGTCCCGAATGGTGCAGTCCATCACCTTGATCTCGGGGCGGTACGACACCCAATCGCTCGCAGGGCTCGCCTGCGGCTCTTGCTCGCTCATCACGCGGTTTCTCCTTTCGGGGCGATGGCCGGGAGCCCCGCCCCACAAGCGGCAACGTCTCTCTCCGAGGCGCGCGCCCTTGTGGACAACTGATGATCCTAGATCATCACGTGCCTGGCCGGAACGCTCCGAAACGCTCCGGCCGAACCCGGGCCGGCCGCAGCGAAGCCCTCCGCGGGCGCCCGCGCCGCTCTCGGGGCGACGCGGGGTTCGCCGCGGGCTGCCGGGCCGGTCGGGAGGTGGCGGCGGTCAGAAGTCCCGGCGGCGGGAGTAGAGGATGACGTGCATCGAGAGCACATCCTTCCGCGCCACGACGCGGGCCGGATACATGTGATTGTACGATTCGAGCACGTAGCCGCCCCGCGTCTTCCGTACGAGGCGAATCAGCCGCTCGTCCGGAGCCAGCTGCACGTAGGCCTCGTCGCCGTCCTGCACGCGGCGGCCCGGGGCGACGATCGCGATCGTGTGCGGCGGGTACGCCGGAGCCATGGAGTCGCCGCGGACCCGGACCGCGTAGGCGTTCTCGTCGGCCACGTCGCGGGGGCGCGGCACCCACCCTTCGACGTCGCCGGGCGGCGGAGCGCCTTCCTCCCAGGCGATTCCCGCGGGCGTGGCGGCGCCCTCCGCCACCACCGGGATCCTGCCGATCTCGTCGGTCCCGTAGTCGATCCGCCGCGGCTCGACGTCGATGGCCTCCCGCGCCTCGCGAACCTGATCGTAGTCCGGGTCGACCCCGTCCAGGAGCTCGTCTATGGAGCATCGCAGGACCTTGGCCAGCTTCATCAGCGTTTGCGTCTCGAGGGTGCCGTAGCGGTCGTTCTCCCAGTCGGACACCTGCGGCTGCGGCACGTGCAGCCGATCCGCCAACGCTCGCTGGGTCGAGAGGCCGGCCGCAATACGCAGTCGTTTGATGTTCTGTCCGAGCGACACGTCGCTCAGGGTACCGTATGGACCATACACGTGTAAACACGTAGTTCAATGGAATCAATGTGTTAGCGTTAGCACGAATAACGATTGCACGTCCAACGCTTTATAACGTATATTCTTTACACGATGCTGACGGCGAAACAGCTCGCGGCCCTGCGCGCGGAGCCGGGCACCAACCGCGTCGCGAAGGCGATTGCCCTGGCCGGCGTGACGCAGGGGACGGTGGCGGGGGCGCTGGGGTTTCCCCAGCCCTACATCAGCGACGTCGCCCGCCGCCGGTATCAGACCATCACCGTCGAGAACGCGAGAAAGTTCGCGCACTACTTCGGCTGCTCTATCGAGGACCTGTTTCCCGCGCCCCGGCAGGCGGCGCCCTGACGCTCGTGCGGGCGGCCCGCCCGGGCGACGCACGCCTTTGGGCGTTTGACGGGGCGGCGGTCGCCGTCAGGGACACGCAGGAGCGCCTCCTGAACCCTCGACCGGCGGGGGCCTCCGACTTCTCCGCACGGAATCGGTGAATCGTCCACGCCGCACGCCCCGGCTTGTCCCGTCCATTCGGTTGGCGGTGCCGGCGGTCCCCGCCGACCGGTGATGCGGCCTCCCAGCGTGGCGCGGCGTCGATCCACGCCGGCGAGGTGGTCGATTCGGTGGTTGACCTGGGTCGAGGCGGCCGTTCGTCCGGCGCCGGAGGAGATGACGATGGCGGGGGAGCCCACTGCGCCAAGTTCACGCGCGTCTACGCCGGCACGTTCTGAAACCCGTACAAGAGCGTGTCCGGGGTGGTAACCTGTCGGCGGGGAGTCTGCGCCGTGGAACGATTTAGGCGCGATTAGACCCCTGTATATAGTAGTTGTAGACCCCTTCAACCACACTATATGTGGGGGCCAAGACCATCCCACGCTCCGCCACCGCCGTGCAACAGGCGGAATCGTGGCGGGTCCTGGGGCTCCGGACGGGCGGAATCGTGGGTCTCACGCGGCGCCGGCCGGTCGGCAAGACGGTGGCGACCCCTCGAATCGGGGGCGGGCCGTTGTGGGGGCTGATTTCCTGCGGCGCAGACTCCCGGCCCGGAAATCGTCGCCTGCGGCTCCGATGGCCGCCCAACCAACCCTCCGGGAATCCGCGCTGTCTACGGCGCAGACTCCTGGACCCGTTTGCTGGCCGATTCCATGTCCACCCACTCCGTGAGGCGTCACCTGCGGATCGAGACCGCGGCTTACGACGCCATGATCCGCCGGTTCATTCCGGGCTACGAGACGATGATCGAGCTCGTCGCCTCAACCCTCGCCGCTTCCGGTCCGGATTGGGTGATCGATATCGGGGCGGGAACGGGCGCGCTGTCCGAGGCGATCCTCGCGCATGAAGGCGCGCAGACGGTGGAGCTGATCGACGTGGACCCGGAGATGCTCGAGCAGGCCCGCCGGCGGCTCGAGCGGTTCGAGGGGCGCGTCCGTGTCCGCGAGATGTCGTTCCTGGCCGCGCTGCCGCGGTGCGACGGGGCCGCGGCTTCGCTGTCGCTGCATCACGTTCCGGGGATGGACGAGAAACGCGCCATGTACGGGCGGATTCGCGCGGCGATCCGGCCGGGCGGCATCTTCGTGAACGGCGATGCGACGATGCCGGCGGACCCGGCGGGGCGGGAGGCCGCCCGCCGCCTCTGGGTCGAGCACATGATGGCGTGCGGGATCGACGAGGCGCGGGCGTTCGAACACATCGAGGAGTGGGCGGAAGAGGATACGTACTTCCCCCTCGACGAGGAGCTGGCGGCGATGCGGGACGCGGGCTTCGACGCGGAGTGCATCTGGCGCGAGGCGACGATCGCCGTCATGGTCGGTCGGACGGGATGAGCGCGCCGCCCCGAACGGCGCGCCCGCGCCGGTCACGGGGTTCGCGTCGGCGGGACGCGGGGCGGAGCCCGTGGTGAGATGGTGAGACGGCGGGCTTTTGCCGCGGGCTCACAGAGGGTAGGATCTGCGGCATGATGAAACTGATGACGCCAAACCTGTTGATTGCCGCCGTCGCCTTCGGAACCTGCTCGTTGGCCTTCGCCGCCGGCGCCGGCGCCCAGGTGACGATACCCGCGCCGGCCGACGTCGCGGCCGCCCCGGCCGACGCCGAGACCACCGCCTCGGGGCTCACCTCGAGGGTGTTGCAGGCGGGGACCGGCGCCGCGAACCCGGGGCCGGCCAGCAACGTGACGGTGCACTACACGGGTTGGACCACCGACGGCCGCATGTTCGACAGCTCGGTCGCCCGCGGCGCCCCCTCGACGTTCCCCCTCAATCGGGTCATCCGCGGCTGGACCGAAGGGCTGCAGTTGATGGTGGTCGGCGAGAAGCGTCGGTTCTGGATCCCCGCCAACCTCGCCTACGGCAACAACCCCGGCGGCGGCCGGCCGGGAGGTCTGCTGGTGTTCGACGTCGAGCTGCTGGACATCCGCTAGTGGCCGTCACGTCATAAATTTAGGACGGACAGACTTGGGTCGAACGACGTATTTCTTCTGCATAGGACTCTTGCGGTTCGCGGTGAGTGCCCCGTCGACCCCATTTTTAATCATGCCAATGCACTGGTGGGGTGGGGTCCCTGCAATAGCAACACCATCAGGTGCTGCCGTGGGCCGATTCGAACGCGCCATCGCGGTCCGGACTAGCGGCTGTATTCTGTATCGAACTTGAGGGACACCACCGGCAGCCCGTGGTGGAACCCCGCGTTGCGCCGAGCGCGCCGGCGCGGCGTTCGACGCCCGCCCGACGAGGCGTGAGAGGAGGGCGCTCCCGCTCCGCTTGCCGCCCGACCAACCCCTGCCGGGATCCCGCGCAGCTTCCGCCGCGCCGGGTCCCGGGTTCCCTGAAGAGAGGCTCCATGGTCCGTCGACACACGTTCGCTTCCGCCCTGATCGCCGTCGCGCTCTCCGCCCCGCCCGTGTCCGCGCAGGTCGAGAGCTACACGCCGGTGACCGACGCGATGCTCCAGAACCCGGACCCGTCCGACTGGCTGAGCTGGCGGCGCACCCTCGATGGTCAGGCGCACAGCCCCCTCGATCAGATCGACGCCGGCAACGTCGGCGAGCTGCGGCTGGTCTGGAGCTGGGCGTTGCGCCCGGGGCCGCAGCAGACGACGCCTCTCGTGCACGAGGGGGTGCTGTACATCGCGAACCCCGGCGAGATCGTGCACGCGCTCGACGCCGCCACCGGCGACCTTATCTGGGAGTACGAGCGGGGCGCCGAGGCCCCCGGCAACAGCTTCGGGGGGCCGCCCCCCGGCCGCATGCATCGCAACATCGCGATGTACGACGACAAGATCTACCTGAACACGGCCGACGCGCACATCGTCGCCATCGACGCCCGCACCGGCGAAGAGGTCTGGGACACGGACATCGACCAGGGGGTCGGCTATCAGTTCTCGAGCGGGTCGATCATCGCCGACGGCAAGGTGGTGTCGGGGCTGACCGGATGCGGCCGCTACCGCGAGGAAAGCTGCTACATCGTCGGCCTCGACGCCGACACCGGGGAAGAGCGGTGGCGCACCTCGACCGTCGCCCTGCCGGGGCAGCGGGGCGGCGACACCTGGGGCGACCTGCCCCCGATGTTCCGCGCCGGCAGCGATTCGTGGATCCCGGGCAGCTACGACCCGGTGACCCGGACGCTGTTCCACGGGACCTCGCAGGCCAAGCCGTGGGCCCGCGCCGTGCGCGGCACCGATGGGGACGCCCTCTACACCAACTCCACGCTGGCCCTCGACCCCGACACGGGGGAGATGAAGTGGTACTTCCAGCACCTGCCGGGCGAGACGCTCGACATGGACGAGGTGTTCGAGCGCATCCTCGTCGACTACGACGGCCGGCGCTCGGTGTTCACCATGGGGAAGATCGGCGTCCTCTGGGAGCTGGCCCTCGAGACCGGACGGTTCCGCAGCGCCCACGATCTCGGGTACCAGACGGTGGCGGACATCGATCCGGCGACCGGGCGGGTGACCTACCGCGACGGCACCATTCCCGTGATCGGCGAGGAGATCTACTGGTGCCCCAGCACGTCGGGGTTCAAGAGCTGGCGCGCCATGGCCTACCATCCCGATCTCGAGGCGTTCTTCATCCCCATCAACCTGAACTGCGAGACGGCGGTCTTCGGACCGGTGGACCGGGTGGCCGGGGGCGGCGGAACCGGGCCGGTGCGCCGCACCAACCACCACCACCCGGACAGCGGCGAGCAGCTCGGCGAGTTCCTGGCGATGAGCATGCGCACCGGCGAGGTCATGTGGCGGCGCCGCTTCCGCACCCCCATCAACAGCGCCGCCCTCACCACCGCCGGCGGTCTCGCGATCGCCGGGGGCTGGGACCGCCAAGTGTTCGCGTTCGACGCGCGCAGCGGCGAGACGCGGTGGGAGACCCGGCTGCCGACGTCGATCCAGGGGTTCCCGATCACCTACGCGGTCGACGGCCGGCAGTACCTGGCGATACCGACGGGGACCGGCGGGGCGAGCTGGGGCGGCATGCTCCCGGCGCAGTTAACGCCGGAAGTCAGACGGCCCGTGGGCGGCAACAGCCTCTTCGTATTCGCGCTGCCTGAATAACCTCGGTTCTTCAGAGAGAGCTCCGCCCTCGGCGGCAGAGTGAAACTTGATCCGAACCGGCCCGATACTTGCCGGACCTACGAGTTCTACTGCAGCGGCGGGTTCGGCCTCGGCATCAACTCGGTGAACGACGCCCCTTCCATCCGGTCGAACCGCTGGGTGAGCCCCCGCACGTTGTCGGCGCCGTACCAGGCGCCGTTCGAATCGACCGAGAACTGGTGCAGCTCGCGGAACGTGCCCGGACCCTCGCCTTCGAGGCTGAACGTGAAGAGCCGGTTGCCGTTCACGTCCAGCTTGACCATCTTGGGCGGCATGTTGTCGGCCACCCAGACGTCGTACCCGCTGACGTAGATGTCGTTCGGGAAGTCGAAGTCGGGCCACGTGCCGATGGGCGAGATGTTCGGGTGGTACCACACCGACCGGGTCGTCTGGTTGAACACCTGCACCCGGTCGTTGTTCCGGTCGGCGACGTAGATGTTGCCGCGGACGTCGGTGGCGACCGCGTGCACGCCGTCGAACTGCCCCCGGCCGCTCCCGTTCACGCCCCAGTGGGTCACGTAGTCGCCGTCGGCGTCGAGCTTCACGATGCGCGAGTTGTCGAGGCCGTCGGCGACGAACATCGTGCCGTCGGCCAGGAACGCGATGTCCTGCGGGCGTCCGAAGTGCGTCTCGTCGTCGCCGCCCACGCCTTCCTCGCCCAGCGTCATCAGCAGCTCGGCGCCGTCGTTCGAGAAGGCGTAGATGACGTGCTTCGTCTCGTTGACCACCCACACCCGCCGTTCCGGGTCGTAGGGGCTGATGCGGATCTTGTGGGGGCCGTTGGTGCCCTCGAAGAGCGGGTCCCACCGGGTCCAGGATTCGGTCATGTTGCCGTCGCCGTCGACGACGAAGATGCTGTTGCGCCAGACCCGCTGGCCTTCCTCGGGCCGCAGGGCGCTCAGGCCGATGGAGCCGACGAAGCCGGCGAAGCCGGCCGGCACCGGGTCGGGCAGCCGGAACTCGCCCCGCTGGGTGATGAAGATGCGGTCCGGCGACTCGGCGAACACGCCGGAGTGCGAGCCCCAGGCGAAGCCGGCCTCGGCGAAGGGCTTCATCCACCCGTCGACGACGTTGTACGGGCTCTCGCCGACGACGAGACGCTCCTGCAGCGACGCGGGGCCGGCGAGGAGGCCGGCCCCGGCCACGACGGCCAGGACGAGGAGTCCGGGCCGTAGAACGGCGCGGGCTCCCGGAGGGTTCGTCGGGCGGCAAGGGGAGCCGCAGGGCGGGGGTTGCCGGGTCAGGACAGACGTGCGCATGGTGATCCTTCCTTCCTCCGCTGTCTCCCGGTTCTCTACTTCGGCTGCCGCGCGCCCTCGACCGCCTGCGTGTTCAGACGCCGGGCGCCGGCCATGATGCCGTGCAGCCCGTAGTTGCCCTCGTGGCAGGCGTATTCGAAGATCGGACCGTCGGTGCGCCGGAACGGAATCGCCACCGTCCACGGCCGGGTGTAGTTGTTGGGGTCGTCGATGGTGAACTCGTACAGCACCGTGTCGGGGTCGAGGCGCGTGAAGCGCTCGACGAGCTCGGTGTCCTTGGACGAGCCGCTGAAGTTCGTCGCCTGCCGGAAGTTCCGGGTCTCGATGATCAGCGAGTCGCCCTCGTAGCGCCCGCGCGAGTCGCCGACCCACTGGGGGATGTCGCCGTGCTCGGGGTCACCGACGGGGATGATGCGGGTGTTGTGGATGTGCTCGTTGAGAATCGTGACGTACCCCGGCGTCTGCAGGATCATCACGTTGTTGTTGTACGACCCGGGCCGCATCGGGGGGCCGGAGTTCGAGCCCATCAGGCAGCGGTCGCCGAGGCTGCGGTCGGTGTAGTGGTCGGCGAACCCGTTGCGCAGGTTCAGGCGCCGGATGCGGTTCGCCTCGGCGAACGCCGCGGTGTAGGGAATGCGTCCGCTGGGTGGATCGACGACGAGGGACGTCCGCTTGTCGCTCGTCAGCTCGATGCCGCGCTCGTACCAGAACTCGTTGTACGACAGCACCCCGCCCTCGGCCCGCGACTGGTAGCCGGCGCTCGGCGCGCCGGTCTCGGGGTCGAAGAGGTCGCGGTTGAGCCGCGTCCGCTCCGACGCCTCGAAGGCCGCCGCCGCCTCGGGATCGAGCGTCGCCCGGTCGGCCAGCGCGTCGGGGCGCTGAAGCGGGGTGAGGGTGCGGAACGTGAACACGCCCGAGACGTCGGGGTACTCGTCGGGCAGGGCGGTCGCCTTCGGGCCGTCCGGGGCCTGGGCCGGCGCGGGGAGCGGCGAAAGCAGGAGCGCGAGGATCGCGAACGTTCCCGCCAGGAGTCTTGTCGTCATGGTGATCTCCGATGGTTGCCTTGGATACTTCGCGCAAGGCCGCCGAGGTACCGGTCGGTTCCCCGGCGGCGCGTTCGAATCCGGTCTTCCGGTGCCGATCCTATCGCCGGACGCCCCGGCGTTTCAACGCTTCCGGCCCGGTGAGCAGGACCACCCCACGCTCCACCACCGCCGTGCGCAGGCCGAATCGTGGCGGGTCCTGGGGCTCCGGACGGGCGGCGTCGTGGGTCTCACGCGGTGCCGGCGGCGGCAAGACGGTGGCGACCCCTCGAATCGGGAGCAAGTCGTCACGCGCAGTCAGCGTGGGATGGCCCTGCCCGGTGCGCAGGACCATCCCATGCTCCACCACCGCCGTGCGCAGGCCGAATCGTGGCGGGTCCTGGGGCTCCGACGGGCGGCGTCGTGGGTCTCACGCGGTGCCGGCGGGTCGGCAAGACGGTGGCGACCCCTCGAATCGGGAGCAAGTCGTCACGCGCAGTCAGCGTGGGATGCTCCTGCCCGGGTTAAGGGTGCGTCAAGAAAGTGGTGCGCCGCCGCTGGAAGTAGCCGGCGTGGCCGGTTCCAGGGGCGCCTCTGTTACGCCGCCGGGTACAGCCCGGAAATCGCTGACCTGACCGTGCCAGGGGCAGTCATTTCACAAGTCTGCCGTGCGTCCGGCCGGGGATCGGCGCGCGGTGCGCGTCAAGAAAGTGGGGTGCCGCCGCTGGAACTGGTCCCCGATGGATACCAGGCGCCGAAGCCCCAAGAAAAGCCCGTTCGGGGGGGCTCGGTGCCGGGCACGGCCCGGAATCGCCGATCTGACGATGCCAGGGGCAGTCATTTTCACAAGTCTGCCGTGCGCCCGGCCGGGATCGGCGCGGGTGCACGTCAGATTTGCTGTGAAACGCTCCCATGGCCCGGGCACACGACGGGCGTGACCGCGGATCGATGATCGAGCGGCCTTCAGACCGGAGACGTGAGGTTCCCGGATTTCGTGGGCGGTGCGGGGCAGCCCCGATCTATGGCCCGACACGGCGCCCCGGGTCCGGGGGCGCCGTGTTCAGGGGCGGGCGGCTGCCTGCAACCGTGTCGCTGTTCATCAGGTATCCTCCTTGGAGGCGGAAGCGGGAGGGCGCGCCCGGTGCAGGAAACACCCGCCTCAGCGGCGGGGTTCGATTTGCTGCTCGTCCACGGCCCGCCGGGCCGGGTACGATTCGGGGCTCGATGCCGGGCGCGCGGCGTCAGTTTGTTAACGGGGACGGGATGATTCCCTCCACCGAAAAATGCTGCGACGACTGTTCCGCTTCCGCCCCTTGAGGATGGCACGATCCGCCGCCGCCGGCTGGAGGTCCAACGGCTCCGCGGACAGAAACCGCCCGCGTTTCATGCGGTCGGGGTGAGGGGCACGCCCCTCATGAGGGTTTGCTGTGAAACGCTCCCATGGCCCGGGCACACGACGGGCGTGACCGCGGATCGATGATCGAGCGGCCTTCAGACCGGAGACGTGAGGTTCCCGGATTTCGTGGGCGGTGCGGGGCAGCCCCGATCTATGGCCCGACACGGCGCCCCGGGTCCGGGGGCGCCGTGTTCAGGGGCGGGCGGCTGCCTGCACCTCGTTGATGAATCCGTACTGCCCGAGCATGCGGAGCCAACGCGGTGCGTTGCGCTCGACGAGGAGCCGTCGGTAGTCGATGCCGGGGTCGGTGTAGGGCCGGGTCCGCAGACCGTCCGGCAGCGCGCTGAACTCCCGCACGGCGGTACGGGCCGGCCCGCCGCCGGCCTCGCAGAGGCGCACCGCGGCGGTGACGTGCATCTTGTGCACATCGAGTCCGGCCGCCCGCGGGTGCGCCACGTGCATGTCGTCGATGCGCAACATGTCGGCATCAACCGTGTCGCTGTTCATCAGGTATCCTCCTTGGAGGCGGAAGCGGGAGGGCGCGCCCGGTGCAGGAAACACCCGCCTCAGCGGCGGGGTTCGATTTGCTGCTCGTCCACGGCCCGCCGGGCCGGGTACGATTCGGGGCTCGATGCCGGGCGCGCGGCGTCAGTTTGTTAACGGGGACGGGATGATTCCCTCCACCGAAAAATGCTGCGACGACTGTTCCGCTTCCGCCCCTTGAGGATGGCACGATCCGCCGCCGCCGGCTGGAGGTCCAACGGCTCCGCGGACAGAAACCGCCCGCGTTTCATGCGGTCGGGGTGAGGGGCACGCCCCTCATGAGGGTTTGTTGGTTAGGGAATGTCGTTGGGGATGTAGAGCAAGGCGTGATCGGCCGATGCTATCAGTATGGAGGCTGTTTTGAGCCTGGAGGAGCCCGATCATGTCCGATGCGCAGATTGCCGCCCTGGAGCGGCGCCACGCCCACCTTCGGAGTCAGTTGGCCGCGGTCGGCGAAATGCGTTCGGGGACGCTGACGGAGCGGTGCCGCCGCTGCGGCAGGGCATCCTGTGGTTGCGCCGACCGGGGCGCCTCGGGACGCGGCCCGGTCCTGTCGCTGACGCGCAAGCAGGACGGCAAGACGGTGACGCGGCTGATTCCGGCGGAAGCGGGCGCGGAAGTCCAGGCGCAGAACGCGGAGTACCGGCGCTTCCGGGAGTTGTCGAAAGCGTTGATCGAGGTCAGCGATGCGCTGAGTGAAGCCCGGCTGGCGGCCGGGCGCCCGCGCCCCGCCGCTCCGCCGCCGCCCCCCGCCGCGGCGGAAAAAAAGGGGGCCCGGCGGAAGCGTTCGCGGCCGGGATCAACCTCAAGATTGCAACCGGGATCGCCGAACTCGTCGGACCGGGGGCGTCCGGGCAGGACTTCGAGGCCTTCGAACAAGCCGTCCGCCGCGGGGTGCTCGACGCCGCCGCGGGGGAGGTAGAGCACCAACTGAACGCGGACGTCACCGACTCCTGCGGCCCGACGGTGGTGTGCGCCTGCGGACAGACGGCGCGCTACGCCGGCCGCCGCCCGAAAACGTTCGGCACCGTACTGGGGCCGGTGACGCTGGAACGCGCCTACTACTACTGCGCCGCCTGCCGCGCGGGCGTGTGCCCGCGGGACCAAGCGTTGGGCCTGCACGGCACCGCGCTGTCCCCCGCCCTCACGCGGATGGTGGGACTGGTGGCGGCGGATGGGAGCTTCGCCGACGCGAGCGGGTTGTTGAGCGATTTGACCGGGATGCGCATCGGGGCCAAGCAGGTCGAGCGTACCGCCGAAGCGCTGGGATGCGCGGTCGCGGCCGACGAACGCGGGGTGGTCGAACCCGCCCCCGCCGCGGCGCCGACGATGTACCTCGGGTTGGACGGCACCGGGGTGCCGGTGCGCAAGTCCGAGACGGCCGGGCGGCGCGGCAAGCAGCCCGACGGTTCGGCCAAGACCCGCGAGGTCAAGCTGGTCACGGTGTGGACGGCGGAAACGCGCGACGGGAACGGCCTGCCCGTCCGGGACCGCGGTTCGGTCAGCTACAGCGCTGCGGTCGAGAGCGCGGCCGGCCGCGACGCCGACCCGCAGCCGTCCCCGTTCGCGCAACGGGCGTACCGCGAAGCACGGCGGCGCGGCTTCGACACCGCGTCGCGCCGCGTCGTCATCGGCGACGGGGCCGAGTGGATCTGGAATCTGTCCGTCGAACAGTTCCCCGGCGCCATCGAAATCGTCGACCTCTACCACGCCAAGGGGCATCTGTGCGACGTGGCCAAGGCCGTCTACGGCGCCGGCACGGACCTCGCCGCCCGGTGGGGCAAGGACCGGCGGGACGAGTTGGACGCGGGGCGGATCGGGGCGGTCCTGACCGCCCTGCGCCCCCACCGCCAGACCTGCGATGAAGCCCGCAAGTGTATCGACTACCTGACCCGCAACCGCCACCGGATGCGCTATGCGGAGTTCCGCGCGTGGGGTCTTTGCGTGTCGTCGGGCGTCGTCGAGGCCGGATGCAAGCACGCCATCGGCGCCCGGCTCAAGCGTGCCGGCATGCACTGGACGGTGGCCGGCGCCAACGCCATCATCGCCCTGCGGTGCTGCAAGCTCAGCGGCCGCTTCGAGGATTTCTGGGAACGACGAGCCGCAAAGGCCGCTTGAGGGGCATCTCACAAATCTGACGTGCACCCGATCGGCGCGCGGTGGTTGCGCCCGGTCCGTACCGTGGGCGATCATGCTGGTGCGCCGCGGGTCTTCCGGACGGCGGGGCCTGCCTTCGGGGCGGGCGGCGGACGGGGCGCTTCGCGGAGGAGGGTTCGCGCAATGAAGAGGCATGGTATCGCGCGGCGGTGGCTCGTCCCGGTCGCGGCGGTCGCGGGCGTCGCCTGGATCGGGCCGGCGGCAGCGCTCGCCCAGCCGAGCGACAGGAACATCGCGGCCGGCCGCCGGCTGTATCACCAGAAGGCGGACTGCCAAGCGTGTCACGGGTGGTCGGGCGACGGCATGAAGATGGACAACCAGTCGCCGGACGGGGCGAACCTGCGGGAGAGCAGCCTCGGCCGCGAGCAGCTCGTCTTCGTCATCAAGTGCGGACTGCCGGGGCGCGAGATGCCTGCGTTCGACCGGCTCGCCTACACCGACGGCCGCTGCCTCGGCCGAACCCGGCGGGACCTCGACCGCATGGGCTTGAGGCTGCCGGAGCCGGGAGCGACGCTGCAGAACCGGGAGGTCGAGCGGCTGGTGGACTTCCTGCTCGCCAAGGTCGTCGGTCAGGGCGAGATGAACCGCGCGCGCTGCGTCGACTTCTGGGGTGAGGAGGTCGACGTGTGCAACGCGTTACCGTGAGTCGAGCGGCGGAGACGCACGGACGCCCTCGCCGGGCCCGCCGCGCGGGCGTCTTGCCGCCCCAAGACCATCCCGCGCTCCGCCACCGCCGTGGGCAGGCGGAATCGTGGCGGGTCCTGGGGCTCCGGATGTGCGGAATCGTGGGTCCCGCGCGGCGCCGGCCGGTCGGCAAGACGGTGGCGACCCCTCGAATCGGGGGCGAGCCGTCACGCGCAGTCAGCGTGGGATGCCCCTGCCTTGCCGCCCGCCGGCCCCTTGGACAGCCCGCCGGCGACGCCGCCCGGGATCGGTTTCGCCTCGAGCTCCTGCGGACGGTGGACACACGGCCCGGCGCGGGTTCCGGGTCCCGGGAGTCTGCGGCGTGGAACGGCGCAGAACTTCTGGCAGGGTTGGTTGGGCGGCAACCGGACGCCCCCACGCGATCTTGCGGTCGCGTGGGGGGGCGCTGGCGCGAACCCCGCGTCGCCCCGAGAGCGGCGAGGGCGCCAGCGGGCTGAAGAGCGCCCGCGGGCAAGGAACGCCCGTGCCTGACGAGGCGTGAGGGGGGCGCCTGTTGCTGCGAAACATGTTCCGGCGTTTCGTGGCGTCGGGGTGATCGGCGTCCCCGATCATGACGGTTGGGCATCGGCAACCGACGAACGACGCAGCCGGGCGGGATGCATCGCCGCTCGAATGCAGCGGGGACTTTCGCCGCGGGCTGCTGCGGCGACGATTCCAGGGCTATCGCGACGAAGAGAGTCGACATGAGTGACGTCATCGAAGGGCTGGTGCGGCGGTTCGAGAGCGGCGGGATGACCCGCCGGGAGCTGGTGGTGGCGTTGTCCGCCGTGGTGATGGCCCGCTCGGCGCCTGCGGCCGCCCCCGCCGCCCAGGCCAACGCGGCGCCGATCCCGGTCACCACCCTGAACCACGTGACCCTGACCGTGTCCGACGTGCAGCGTTCGGTCGAGTTCTATCAGCGGGTGCTCGGCCTGCCCCTGGTGACCACCCAGGGGACCGAGGCGGACTGGTCGGCGCCCACCGTGCCGGTGCTGGGCATCGGGGACGGCCCGCAGTTCATCGCCTTCGGGCGGGGCTCGACGCCGTCCATCAATCACTACTGCCTGGGCGTGGAGGGGTTCGACGCCGCCGACGCGGTCGAGCGGCTCGCCGCCCACGGCATCACCGCGCGCATCCGGCGGCGCGCCGACTCCGATCCCCCGGCCGAGGAGCTGATGTTCAACGACCCCGACGGCATCGCCGTCCAGCTCCAGGACGTGAGCTACTGCGGCGGGTCGGGGGCGCTCGGTGACCTGTGCGACCCCGATGACCGCCCGCGGGACCGTTGACGGCGGCGCCGATCGGGGTGGCGGTGCGCCGGCGGGACGGGAGCGAAGGGCCGCTGCGGTCGGATGCGCGGCCGGCCGGATGGTGGACAGGGCCCGGGCGACGGCCGGCGAGCTTGCGGCGGGAGGCCAGTGATGGGGCGTCGAATCGGCGCGGTGGTCGCGGGGTTGTTCGGCAGCGTCGTTCTGATCATGGCGGTGCAGGCGGTGGGCACATGGTTGTACCCGCCGCCGCCCGGCACCGACTTCACGGACCCCGAGGCGGTCGCGGCGCTGATGGCGCAGATACCGCTGGGGGCGCTGCTGATGGTCGAGGCGTCCTACGCCGTGGGTAGCTTGGCCGGCGGAGCGATCGTGTGGCTGGTGAGTCCGGATCGCGCCACCCGGTTGGCCGTCGTCTTGGGCGGGCTGCTCACCCTCGCCGGTTTCGCCAATCTCGCGGCCATCCCGCATCCACTGTGGTTCGGCGTCCTGTCGACCGCAACCTACGTGCCGTGCGCCGTGCTCGGCGCCGCCGCGGGCGCCCGCCTCCGCGCGGGGTGACCGCGGGGACGAGCCTCGGCGCCGGTCGCCTGCGCGGCGATTGGCGGTGAGGGAGGACAGGGGCGACGCATTACGTCGTCTCGAACTGCAGGGCCGAGAGGTTCAGGCGTCGGGAGCGTTTCGACAGCCGGAGCATCTCTACCCCCACGGCTTCGTTCGCGGCGTTGTAGTCCAGCACGACGCCGGGCGAGACCTCCTCGGATTCGACGATGTTCGACTCGTCGAGACGCCGGTAGAGGGCGTCGGCGTCCTTGGCGACATGCAGTTTCATGGCTCTTGCCAGCCTGCTCTTCCTGAAGAAGAAGCCGGTCGAGGTCATCCATCGCGAAGCCATCGGCGGATCGGCGGACTACCCCATCTTCATGGCGGTGGCCGAGAAGGTCGGCTTCGACCGGCGCGGGAACACGCTCTACAAACGCTCGCCCGAGGGCGAGGAGCTCACCCGGGAGGTCGAAGAAGTCGAGACCGTCACCCTGAACGGGCGCAAAGGTGGCGCGCACGCTGCGGCGCAAGGAGAAGATCGTGGACGACGACCTGCCGAAGATCGCACGGCGCTACCGCGCCTTCCGGCAGGAGCACCCGGAGCCGGGGGCATGAACGGCGAGATCGACGGGCGGGGCGGCCGGCGACGGTCGGGAGGCAGAGCGGGTCCCGGGTAGAATGGTCCGTGCTACGATGACGAATGGGCCCGGCGGGAGCGGGTGCCAGTTTGATTGCGCGCGGTCGAGCCGGTGTCGATCCGACGAGGAGGACATGACGATGACCCGACGACCCGACGAAGCGAAGACCTCCGAACGGACGCGAGCGCACGCCGCCCTGCTTGAGGAGGCTCTCAAGCGCCCGGGGATCCCCGAGATCATGCGCGTGTACGGCGGCTGGCGCACCGCCGATCACGGACTCGATCCCTACCGCGCGGCGACCAAGAAGCCGTCGCACGCCACGACGACCGACCATGCGAACGTCCGGCCGAGCTCCTGACGCATCACATGCCCCTCTGGAGCGACATCCTTGCCGAATTGAGCCAGTCGGCGGCGCAAGGCTCGCCCCCTGACTTCGACGGCGTTCGACGCCGGTATCTCGCTGGCCTTCACCGCCACACCGATCGCAACGTCGTCTTGTACGCCTCCGGATGGCTGCAGCGGGACGACGCGCCGCCGACGAGCACTTCCATCACCGACGAGGACATTCAGGCCCTCATGGAGGTCACTTCGGGCTTGCGGGGTCCGAATCTCGATCTGATCCTCCATAGTCCGGGCGGTTCCCCTGAAGCCGCCGCGGGCATCGTGGCCTATCTTCGTTCCCGATTCTCCCGCATTCGCGTCATCGTGCCGCAGCTCGCCATGTCCGCGGCCACCATGATCTCGTGCGCCGCCGACGAAATCATGATGGGGAAGCACTCGTTTCTCGGCCCGACCGACCCGCAGGTGCTGCTGGCGACGCCGCTGGGAACGCGCTACATCCCAGCACAGGCGGTACTGGATCAATTCGACAAGGCACAACGGGAGTGCTCGGATCCCACCAAGCTGTCCGCGTGGCTCCCGATGCTGAGCCAGTACGGCCCGGCTCTGCTTGTGCAATGCGAAACAGCCCTCGAGTTGTCCAGGGAGCTGGTGAGCACTTGGCTTGAAGCGTATATGTTCAGGGACAGGGATGACCGTGCGAAATTCGCTCGCTCCGTCTCGGACTGGCTGTCGGATCACAAGCGGTTCAAGAGTCACAGCCGGCACCTGTCCCGGTCCGATCTGTCCGAGCAAGGGCTCTCGGTCCTTTCGCTGGAAGACGACGAAAAACTCCAGGATCTCGGTCTCTCGGTGTTCCACGCGACCACGCACGCGTTCGCGGCCACGCCAGTCGTCAAGATCGTCGAGAACCATACCGGTCACGCCTTCATAAAACACCATATCCCGAACCCGCCGGCGCAAGCGGTCCAGATCGCGCTCGGCCCGAATCCGCCGGCGTGCTGATCATCCCGGAGCCGCAGTGGTCCCCGATTGTGACGATCGCCGCTGCGGACCCGGTTCGCACCGGTACCCCCCGGGCACGGCTTGTCCGGCCCGGGGCAGCGTCAGACCGCCGACAGACGAGCCGACGGCGAGGGCGGCCGGCAATGGTCGGGAGGATTCCGAGGTGACGGTGGCGACGAGGTCGGCCCGGGCTCCCGTACACTGAACGCGTGGCGATGGACCGAGGATGGAGCGATCCGAATGCCCAGGTCATCGGTTGGAGTGAGCACGGGCGACCCGTACCGGCGCTTCTGCCCGCCGGAGCCACATTGGCTCGCGGACGCCTTGGCGGCGCTGATGGAGATCAACAACCCTCAGGGCCCGCTTCCCGCGGGCTGTCAATGGATCGCAACCCGCTGCGGCCCGGAACGTCGCCGAGCCGCTCAGAGTCCGGCGCGCAGGCGCTCGACGGCGGCTTCCAGCGTCTCGGACGATCGGCAGAACGCGAATCTGAGATAACGGTTCCCGTCGTCACCGGTGGTGTAGAAGTTGTCGCCGGGCACCGTCGCGACGCCGACTTGCTTCACGAGATGCATCGCGGCGTCGACCGGCGGCATTTCCGCCAGCGCCGGCACGGTGCGGTAGTCCGCGAAGAGGTAGTAGGCGCCCTCGGGAGGGGTCACCGTGAAGCCGACCGCCCGCAGGCCGGCGACGAGCAGATCGCGTTTCCGTCGATAGTCGCCCGCGATGCCGTCGAAGAACGTCCGCTCCTGGCGCAGCAGCGCCACCGCGCCCTTCTGCAGCGGCGTCGGGGCCTGCACCACGAGGTTGTCGTGCACAGCGCGCAGCCGCCGGGTGTACCGCGGCGGGGTCAGGACCCAGCCGATGCGCCAGCCCGTGGCGCGGCCGGTCTTCGAGATCGAGTTCACCACGAGGGTGCGTTCGGCCATGCCGTCGAAGCTCGGCAGGAACAGATGGCGGTGCCCGTCGAAGGTGATGTGCTCGTAGATCTCGTCCGTGATCGCGAGAAGATCGCGGGTCCGGCACAGCTCCGCGATGAACGACAGCTCTTCGCGGTTCAGCACCTTGCCGGTGGGGTTCTGCGGCGTGTTCACGATGAACGCCTTGACCGATGGATCGGAGGCGACGGCGCGCACCTCGTCGCGGTCGAGCCGCCAGGTGCCGGCGCCGCGGTTCTCGCGCAACGTCACGAACGCCGGCACGAGCCCGAAGATCGCGGCCTGCGACGGATAGAGCTCGTGGCAGGGCTGCATCACCACGACGCCGTCGCCCGGTTCGAAGAGCGCGCAGAACGCCGCCGCCATGCCTTCGCTCGCCCCCAGCACGACGGTGATCTCCTCCTCGGGATCCGGCCGGCGCCCGTAGAGCCGGTCGGTGTAGTCGGCGATCGCGCGCCGCAGCTCGGGCAGCCCGAACGGAAACGAGTACTGATTGAACTGGTCGCGCGGATTCCGCACGCCGGCCAGCAGCTCCTTCAAGGTGAGATCGAGCGCCGCCCCGCCCCCGGCGCCGCGCGCGGCCGGCAGGTCGCGCACGGTCATCGATTCGATCCGCGCGAGCCGTTCTTCCGTCCCGCCGAGCATCGCCGCCACCCCGCCCCACACCATGTCGTACACCGGCGCCTCGTCAGTGAATCCCTGCGAGAGGTTCACGGCGCCGTGCTCGATGGCCAGCCGGGTCATCCGGCGAATCAGGGTCTCCTCAAGGTCCACGCATGCTCCCTCCGCGCCGTCGCGGCCGATTCGGCCGCGACGGTCCCATCGTAACCGGAAGCGTGCGCAGCGGCGTCCCCGCCGCCGCCCGCCGGCCGGAACGGGCGGCGCCTCGAGCGGATTCCTGCGGCGATCTCCCGGCCAAGTCACCACGTCACCCCGCCGCAGGACCATCCCACGCTCCGCCACCGCCGTGCGCAGGCGGCATCGTGGCGGGTCCTGAGGCTCCGACCGTGCGGAAATCGTGGGTCTCACGCGGCGCCGGGCGGTCGGCAAGACGGTGGCGACCCGCGCCCGGGGCGCGGACGCTGCCGTCGCGGGTGAGCGCACGCGGTGCCGGCCGGTCGGCAAGACGGTGGCGACCCCTCGAACCGGGGGCGGGCCGTCACGCGCCGTCAGCGTGGGATGCCCCTGCCCCCGCCGGCGGGGTGGTTGACATCGGTGGGGTCCGACAGTAGCTTGGCGAGAGTCGACAACGGCTCGGTTGAGGAGGGGACGCACATGCACGTGGATCGACGAAAGTTCTTCGCATCGGTGGGCGGGGCGGCGGCGGTGGCGGCCATGGGGCACGAGGACCGGGCCGAGGCCCTGGAACACTACATGACGGATCGGCTCGATCGTCGCGTCGGGCTTGCGGAAACCGCCCAGGCGTCGGCCGAGCTCCGGGTGCCGCGCGGAACCGGCAACCTCTACAGACCGACCGCCGGCGGCTTCGAGCCGATGCCCGACAAGCCCACGCTGGTCGACTTCTTCGAGCGCCGGTTCGCCCCGGCCCGCCACGTCCTGCAGAGCGCGAACCGGGCCGTCGAGACGGGTCAGCCGGAGCGCACGGTGTTCGCGTGTCTCCTGCACGACGTGACCCAGAACCTGATCAAGGCGGACCACGGCTACTGGGGTGCGCAGCTTTTCGCCCCCTACGTGGACGAGCGCGTGGCCTGGGGGATCAAGTATCACCAGGCCCTGCGGTTCTACCCGGACGACGCCGTCGGCTACGAGTATCCCGACATGTACAACCGCATCTTCGGCGAGGACTACGAGCCGGACGAGTACATCCGGAAGGACTACGAGTTCGCGCGGAACCACCGGCACTACATGGAGGCGCGGCTGATTACGGTCAACGATCAGTACGCGTTCGACGAGAACCAGCGCCGGATCGGGATCGAAGAGTTCACCGACGTCATCGGCCGGCAGTTCAAGCAACCGAGAGAAGGGTTGGGGTACGACAACAGTCCGGTCGCGCACATGTGGCGGTCGATCATCGATCCGAACCGGCCGTTGTAGCCGCGGACGGAGGGTGCGCGTGGAAGCCGGCTCCGGCCGACCCCGCGGCGCGGGCGGTAGATCGGCGGACAGGCTGGGGGGGGGCGGCCGTCTCGGCGCCGTCTGGCTGTTTGCCGTACCGTCGGAAAGTAGCTACGAGGCCCAAGAAGACGGGGCACGGGGACGGCGGCAGACCTCGATCGTTGCGCGGTCCGTACGGGCGGCTCGACGGGGACCGACAGCCCGTCGTGGCCCGCATCGCGCCGTAATGCGCTACCGATAGGCCGCCGCCTGGATTTCGTACAGCTCGGCGTAGTGTCCCGCCGCCGCCACGAGCTCCTCGTGGCTGCCGGCCTCCACCACCCGGGCGCCGTCGAGGACCACGATCAGGTCCGCCATGCGCACCGTGCTGAACCGGTGCGAGACGAGCAGGGTGATGCGCCCGCCGGCCGCTCCGCCGCCGTTGCCGCGGGCGGCGCTCGCATAGCGCTCGAACAGCGCGTGCTCGGTCTCGGCGTCGAGGGCCGCGGTGGGCTCGTCGAGCGCCAGCAGCAGCGGCTCGTCGCGCATGAAGCCGCGCGCCAACGACAGCTTCTGCCACTGCCCGAAGCTGACGTCGACGCCGTTCGGCCACGTCGGGCCGAGCTGGGTGTCGAGGCCGTCGGTCAGCGTCCGCACCACGTCCCCGGCGCCGGCCCGCCCCACCGCGGTCTCGATCGCCGGGCGCTCGTCGAGACGCGGCACATCGCCTATCCCCACGGTCCGCTGCGCCTGCAGCTCGAAGCGGAAGAAGTCCTGGAACGCGCCGGCGAGGCTGGCGCGCCACCCGGCCGCCGGCATCCGCGCGAGGTCCTCGCCGTCGACGAGAATGCGGCCCGCGGTCGGCTCGTACATCTTGCCGAGCAGCTTGACCAGGGTGGTCTTGCCGGCCCCGTTCTCGCCGACGAGGGCCACGACCGCGCCCGCGGGGAGCGTGAGGTCGACGTCTTCCAGCACCAGACGGTCGGTGCCCGGGTAGGCGAACGAGACGCGCTCCAGCACGATGCCGCGCTCGATGGACGTGGGAGCCGGCCGGTCGGCGCGCTCGGCCTGCGCGGCCGCGTAGTCTTCGAGCCACGCGAGGCGCCGCGAGCCGTCGAGCCAGATGCCGCGCAGAAAGCCGATCTCGCCCACCGTGGCGCTGACGTACCCGGCGAGGCGCGAGCCCGCCGCGAGCAGCAGCAGGACGTCTCCGGGCGGGGCGCGCAGCCCGGAGGCCACGAAGACGACGGCACCGACGTAACCGGCGCCGAACACGCTCCAGCCGAGGGTGTGCCAGCCGGCGCTGGCCCAGCGTGCGGCCGCGACGGGACGGTACCAGCGCTCCCAGGCGGCGCGCCGGCCGCGGACGAGGCGCCGGCCGATGCCGGTGACGCGGACGTCCTTGCCCGGCGCGGCGGTGGTGGCGGCGTCGAACAGGTGCCGCGCCAGGCGCCGGGCCTGCGCGCCCGCCTGTTCGACGGCGCGCTCCACCCCCGGCCGCCACGCGGCCGTCGCCACCGTCGGCAGCGCGCAAAGGGCGAGCAGGGCCAGCGCCGGATGGATCGACACGAGCAGGCCGATGGTCACCGCCAGCCGCAGGATCCAGCCGCCGGTGGTGAACAGCGACATGTACATGTGGTCGAGCACGAACACCTGGTCGCGGAGCATGGACAACCGGTCGAGATACGCCGGGCGCTCGTGGTGCTCGACGGTGACGACGCCGGCCTGCAGTCCGGCGACGTGCGCCTCGAGAGCGATGGTCACCCGGTCGCGGAACCGGCGTTGGGTGCGGTCGCTGACCACGCGCAGCGCCCAGGTCAGCGTGGCGGAGGCGGCGAGGCCGGCCGCCGCGGCGGTAACGAGGGTCGAGTCGTCGCCGAGCAGACCGTCGGCCAGCAGCTTCAGCCACACCGCCATCAGCGCGTCGGGCAGGGCCGCGAGCAGGGACAGCGCGAACGCGACGGCCAGCAGCGCCGGCTCCGCGTCGAAGCCGCGCTTGAGCGCCCGCCACATGGCGGGCAGGGCCGCGGGCAGATCGCCGCCGCGCGTGGGGTCAGTCGAGGACATCAAGACCCGTTTCTTCCTCTTCCGCGAACCGCTGCGCCTGCAGGTCGAACATGGTCTGGTAACGGCCGCCCCGCGCCATCAGCTCGTCGTGGGCGCCCAGCTCGACGACCCGGCCGTGCTCCAGCACGCAGATCCGGTCTGCGTGGCGGACGGTGGAGAAGCGGTGCGAGATGAGGATGGTGGTCGTCTCGCGGGTCGCCTTCAGGATCCGCTCGAAGATCTCCGCCTCGCCCCGAACGTCGAGCTGCGCGGTCGGCTCGTCGAGCAGGACGATACCCGCGCCCTGCCGCACCGCCGCGAGCGCGCGCGCCAGGGCCACGCGCTGCCACTGGCCGCCGGAGAGCTCCGTGCCGCCGTCGTAGCCCCGGGCGAGGACGGTGTCCAGCGCGGCCAGGTCCGCCGCGCCGGCCTCCGCCAGCGCCTCGCGGATCACCGGCTCCGGCGCCCCGGCCGGCGCCACGTTGTCGGCGAGCGGCAGTTCGAAGCGCGCGAAGTCCTGGAAGACCGCGGTGATCCGTTCGCGCCAGGATTCGATGTCGATCGCCCGCAGGTCGACGCCGTCCACCTCGATGGCGCCCGCCTGCGGCTCGTAGAGACGGCACAGCAGCTTGGCGAGGGTCGTCTTGCCGGCGCCATTCTGGCCGACGATGGCGAGCGACGATCCGGCGGGGACGGTGAGGTCGAATCCGTCCAGCACGGGCTCGTCCGGCCGGGAGGGATAGGCGAAGCGCACCCCCGCGAAGCGGATCGCGCGCGCCGGCAGGCCGGCCGCCGGCTGCGAGCCGAGGGTCAGCGCGCCGCGCGGCGCCATCGCTTCGCGCAGCCGGAGCACCGCCGCGGTGGGCGCCCCGGCCCCGTCGAGGGCCTAGGACAGACCGCCGAAGGCGATCATGCTGGTGGCGATGGCGGCGCCGGCGAACGTCACCATGCGGTCGAGCGGCAGGGCGCCGGCGCCGGCGTCGGCCGCCAGCGACCAGAACAGGAGGACGTTGGCGGCGGCGACCAGGGCGAGGCTCGCGGCCACCGGCCGCTCGCGCAGCTTCGTCGCCTCCCAGCGCAGATCGTGGAGCCGCCGCCGGTAGCGGCGGAAGCGCTCGATGGTCCAGCCGGCGAGGCCGAACAGCCGCAGTTCCTTGGCGGCCGGCGCATCCACCGCGAGCCGGTACGCATAGTCGGCGTGACGCTGGGCCTCGCGCACCACCGCGGTCTGGCGGTCCTTCCAGACGCCGCTCTCGCGCAGGAGCCAGTGCGTGGCGAGCCACGCGCCCCCCAGCAGCAGGGGCGCCCACCATGCATAGGCGAAGAGGATCGAGGCCGCGGCCAGCCCGGCCAGCAGCTCGATGAGGCCGAACGCGATGAAGTCCATCGATATCGTCAGCGGCGGTCCGCTGATGCCGAGATCGAAGTCCCGCGCCATCGTCAGGTCGCCGGCCAGCTCGGGGTCCTCGAGGTGGCCGATGCCGGGCGGCGCCACGCAGGCCACCGTCAGTTCGTCGTAGAGCCAGGCCGCGGCGGCGCTGCCGAGGTTGCCGCCGGCGGCCCCGTGCAGCGGCGGCAGCACCTGCAGCAGGACGAACACGGTCCCCACGCCGGCGAGCGGCCGGGCGAGGTCGCCGCCCGCCTCGACCGCGCCGACCAGCGCCCCCATCGCGATCGCGAACAGGGCCGGCAGGAGGGCCCGCACGACCAGGAGGCTCCACCAGACCGCCGCCAGGAACGGGTTCGCGCGCGGCAGGATGGCCAGGAACTTCCATTCCGGGCGCCCGCGGAGGCGTTCGATCAGAGGCATGAGCGTCAGCCGCGAGCTGCTCCGCCGCCGGCGTCCGCGCGCGCGAAGGTCGCCTCGACGGCCAGCGCCTCCTCGCCGTCGGGCGTCACGTTGCGCATGACGACGTGCAGCGCGGGGTCGGCCGGCCGGACGACGATGCGCCAGCCCCAGTCCGGGCCCGGCGGGGCGGCGTAACCGCCGCGCACCGCGATGGTTCCGTCGGCCTCGACGGCGCCCTCGCACGCCATCACCCCGTCCGACATGTGCCACGAATCGATCCAGTGCGCCGTCGCCCTGCCGTGGCCGGCCTGGTGGCCGATCAGGAGCGAGCCTTCCTGGGGGGCGCCCCGATAGCTCCAGCCGTAGTCCAGGCGGACGAACCGGCCGCCCAGCAGCGCCGTCAGCACCGCCGTGGACGCCGAGTCTTCCGGCTTCCCCGTGTGGGGATCGTGCAGGCGGTTCGATCCGCGCCAGCGTCCGGCGCACGCCGCCAGCCGGTCCAGGGCACTCATGGCTTCACGTCCTGAGACATGGGGAGATCATAGTCCGGGCGAGGCGGCCCGCGATCGACGCGCGTCGGCGCTTGGCCACCGCGGCCCGGCGCGGCGACACCACACAGGCGCTTGCCGGTGGACAGGCGGGGTCCGGGATCGCACCCGGCCCGCGGGAGGAGTCGAGGCCGATGAAGGATTGTCGAACCGGCGTCGCGGCGGCTCGTGACGCAGGTGCCGCCGGCCGGGGCGGAGGGCGCCGGCTCGCCGCTCAACCCCCGGGCGATCTTCTGAGGGAGATGCGGCGGCCCGCCACGGGCCGCCGGCATCGTTACGGTGTCCGCGGCGGAGTCGAGTCGCGGCCGGTGATGGCGTCACGCAAGCCTTCGAGCAACCCTTCGACTCGGGCGAGTCGTTCGCCCTGCAGCCGCACGTGCGAGTCCATCCGGAACACCAGGGACGCGATTCCCACGCCCACGCCGACTACCGTCCATGCTTCGGGAGTCATCGTTTCACGTACCTCTGCGTCCGCCGTCCTGCCACAAGACGTCAGCAGGAGCGATCACGCCGATGCATCAGGTTAGCAGTTTCCGACACGCGCATCCACCGGCCGTTGCCGATTGAACCGTCGTTTCGCCGTCATGCCGAGATGGACGCCGCACGACGATCACTAAGGGAGCAAGTACCGTGCCGTCTGTCCGCCTCTCGGCCGCATCCGCCGCGGCGGGGAGCCTTCTTGCTGCGCGGAGGCCGGGCAGGCCGGCTATAATCAGGCCTACGTCACATCAGGAGGAAAAGCCATGAACCATGGAATGCTCGCCGCAGCCGGGGGTCTGGCCGTGCTGGCCGTCTTGTCTGCGCCGGTTGCCGTGTCGGCCCAGAGTGAGACGGAGGCGCCGCGGACGGCCTGGGGAGACCCCGACCTGCAGGGGGTCTGGGACTTTCGGACGATCACGCCGCTGCAGCGTCCCGAGGAACTCGGCGACCAGGCGTTCCTGACCGCGGAGGAAGCGGCCAATCAGGAACAGGAGGTCGTGGAGCGGAACGCCCGGTTGTGGAACGAGGCCGCCCGCCGGACCGAGGCCGGCGGCAACGTCGGCGCCTACAACAACTTCTGGATGGACCGGGGCACCCGGACGGTCGGGACCCGGCGGACGTCGCTCATCGTGGACCCGCCGAACGGGCGCATCCCGCCGTTGTCGGAGGCGGGGCAGGCGCGGGCCGACGCGCGGGCCGAGTATCGGAGCGAGCACCCCGCCGACTCTTGGGCGGACCGCAGCGTCGGCGAGCGTTGCGTGCTCGGGTTCAACTCGGGACCCCCGATGGAGCCGCGCGCCTACAACAACCACATGCAGCTCTTCCAGACCGCCGGCCACGTGGTCATTCTCAACGAGATGGTCCACGACGCGCGCATCATCCCCCTGGACGGCGGCGCGCTGGCGGAAGGGGTGACCCAGTGGATGGGGGACTCCCGCGGGCGCTGGGAGGGCGACACGCTGGTCGTCGACACGACGAACTTCTACAACAAGAACTCCTTCACCGAGCGCTACGGGGCGACCACCGCGATGAGCCTGGTGGAGCGTTTCACGCGCGTGGACGCCGAGACGCTGCTCTACGAGTTCACGGTCGAGGACCCCGCGACCTGGACCCTGCCGTGGACGGTCGAGGTGCCGATGCTGCGCTCGGACGATCAGGTCTGGGAGTACGCGTGCCATGAAGGCAACTACGGGATGGACGGCATTCTCGCCGGCCACCGCGCCGAGGAACGCGATGCGGCGCAGGACCGGTAGGGGCTCGCGCCGTGGAACGGCGGGGACCGCCGCAGGGTTGGCCGGGCGGGGGGCGGAGCCGCAAGGCGGCGTTTTCCGGGCTGCCTTCCTGCGCGGTTTCCTGGTCGTCTGCACCGCGGCCGGCGTCCTGGGTCCCGCCGTCCCCGCGGCGGGGGCTCAGGACCATCCGGGCGCCGAGCCGTACCGGCGGGTGTGCGAGCTGTGCCACGGGGCGGGCGGGCGCGGCGACATCGCCCCGGGGCTGGTCCCCCTGGGCTTCGACGCCGAGTACGTGCTGGCCGTGGTGCGCGAGGGCTACAGCCAGATGCCCCCGATCTCGACGCGCGAGCTGACCGACGACGAGGTGCGGCAGGTCGTCGGCTATCTCGAGGTCCTGTCGAGCCCGTCGGCGGAAACGCCGGCGGGGGCGACCCCCGACCTGCCGTCGGCCGCCGCGGCCCCGGCCGGCTCCGCGCCGTCCGGGGCCGGGGGAGAGCAACCTCCGGCCGCCGGCGCGTCCGGCTACGACGGACCCCGGACCCCCGAGGGGCGGCCCGACCTGAACGGCTTCTGGCAGGTGCTGAACTCGGCGGCTTGGGACATCCGCCCCCACAACGCCCGGGACGGCGTTCCGGCCGGCCTCGGGGTGGTCGAGGGGGGCGGCATCCCCTACCAGCCGTGGGCGGCCGAACAGCAGCAGGAGAACCAGGCGAACCGGCTGACCGCGGACCCGGTGCGGCAATGCTATCTGCCGGGGGTCCCGCGCATCACCTACATGCCCTTCCCGTTCCGCATCCTGCACACCCCCGACCACGTGGTGATCACCTACGAGTTCGCCCACGCCGTCCGCATCATCTACACCGACGGCAGTCCGCATCCGTTGCCGAACGACTTCTGGATGGGCGACTCGCGCGGGCACTGGGAGGGCGATACGCTGGTGGTCGACACCACCCACTTCAACGGGCGCACCTGGCTCGACGCGGCCGGCAACTTCCACAGCGACGCCCTGCACGTCGTCGAGCGCTATACCCCGACGACCCCGTATCACATCGACTACGAGGTCACCATCGAGGATCCCAACGTGTTCACCCGTCCGTGGACGATGCGGATGCCCTTGTACCGGCGTGTGGAAGAGCGGCTGCAGATTCTCGACTACGACTGCGTCGATCATCTCCTGCAAGCGGCGGTCGAGGGCCGGCAGGAAGAAGAAGGAGACCGGTGATGAACCTTCGATCGCTCGCGTGCGCAGCGGCGGTGCTGCTCGCCTCGGCTGCGGCCCCGGCCGCCTTCGCCGGCCAGGACCGCGGCTATGAGCCCCCGCGGACGCCGTGGGGCGACCCCGACTTCCGCGGCCACTATCTCCCCGGCCGGTCCCAGCCGATGGAGACCCCCGCGAACGATTCGTGGCGCCCGCCCGAGGGGGCCAACCTTGGGCAGGGAGCGGCGTTCTCCCGGTTCTTCGAACCCGACCCGGATGCGCCGCCGCGCCCGGGGCGCGTCACCACGCCGATGGTCGTCGACCCGCCCGACGGTCGTATTCCCCTGTTGCCGTGGGCGGCCGAGCGCCGGGGCGAGGTGATGGCGCGGCAGGACGAGCTGGAGCATCTCGACCCCCGCGTGAAGTGCCTCCCGGCGGCGCTGCCCCGAGCGCACCTGCCGGTCGGCTACAACACCTACCAGATCCTGCAGGTTCCCGGGTACGTCGTCATGCTCTACGAGTGGAACCACCACTCGCGCTACATCCCCCTCGACGGCAGCCCCCATCCCGACCCCGAGATCCGTCTCGGCATGGGCGACTCGCGCGGCCACTGGGAGGGGAACACCCTGGTCGTCGACGTCACCAACTTCACCGAAAACACGTGGCCGGTGGGGCACGGCGCGCCCCCCGAGGGGGTGCCGGCGAGCGCCCTCGCGACCGGACACGGGGTGTTCCACAGCGGCGGGCTGCACGTGGTCGAGCGCTTCACCCTGGTCGACGACGACACCATCCGCTACGAGGCGACCATCGAGGACCCCGAGGTCTTTTCGCAGCCGTGGACCATCAGGTTCGACGCGCTGCGCCGGGCGCCCGACGATCACATGCTGTTCGAGTACGCCTGTCACGAAGGCAACGGGCGGAACCTGTCGCTCATGACCGGCGCCGACCTCGATGACGTGCGGGTGAACCCCATCAGGTGAGACCGATGCGAAAGATTGAAACCTCGTTCATCGCCATGGCCGGCGCCCTCGTCCTGCTGGCGCCGGCCGGATCGGCGTCCGCCCACCACGCCTTCTCGGCCGAGTTCGACGCCAACCGGCCGTTGCAGCTCACGGGCACGGTGGCGCGCACCGAATGGATCAATCCCCACTCGTGGATCCACGTCGACGTCACCGGCGGCGACGGCACGGTGACGACCTGGGCGATCGAGTGCGGCGCGCCCAACTCGCTGATGCGGCGCGGGCTGAACAAGAACTCGATCCCGGCCGGCACCGAGCTGGTCATCGACGGCTTCGGGGCCAAGGACGGGTCGAACACCGCGAACGCGCGCGACATCACCTTCCCCGACGGGTCGCGTTTCTTCGTCGGGTCGTCCGGGACCGGCGCGCCGTACGAACGCGGCCGCTGATTCAGGGGGCGTCCGGCGCCGGCGCGGCGGACGAACGGATGCGTTGATTCGTCGTCCATCCGGTGCCTCGTAGGGTTGCCCTTCAGCAGGTCCGTGCGGAGCTCCCTTGATCCAATATAGCGGATCCGCGATATTGCTGCTGAATAGGTTGGACGGTCGAGACCCACTCCGCCGTCGACAGTGAGATCGAGACTCTGCCGGTGGGCCTGCGTGCCCGCCTGCTCCGGTTGCTCGAATCCATCGAGAACGTCGGTCTGGAGGCACTCCCCGAGCCCCATGCCAAGCATCTCAGCGGCAAGCTCTGGGAGTTGCGGGTGAGAGCCCAAGGGGGAATCGCGAGGGGGATCTACGTGACGAAGGCCGACCACCGCGTTGTGATCCTGCATGTCTTCGCGAAGAAGTCACGAAGGACGCCGCTTCGGGCACTCGCAATCGCCAGAGAACGTATGAAGCAGGTGACGCCATGACGAGACTGAAGGACCTGAAGAACCGCCTCTTCGAGGATCCTGACTTTCGGAAGGAGTACGCCCGCGTCGATGAGGAGTTCACGCTCATCGAGGCGCTGATCCGTGCCCGCATGGCGGCTAGGCTGACGCAAGCAGAACTCGCGCGACGGCTCGGCACCACCCAGTCTGCGATCGCACGGCTGGAGGGGGGCCGCGTCTCGCCCTCCTTTGCGACCTTGCGTCGATAACGCTGAAGCTACCGGCACTCGGCTCACTGTGGGCTTGGTGCACGCAGACGGATGAACCGGATCTCCAGCAACCCGCACGTGCCTTCCGAGAGCTGCCGCTCAGTGAACGCCTCTATAGCCCGAAGCCCTCCAACCTGCTCCCATGAAGATATCCCGCCGCAAGATCACCGACAAGGATGAAGCCTTCGAGTGGTTCCATGAAACCACCTATGGCAAATCTTGAATCTCCTCAAATGCGTGTGGGTAGGGGCGGCACCAGTTCGATGCCTCCGCAGCACAGGAACGGCATCGAGATGAGCGCACCGGTCGAGTGGAAACCGTACGCGCGCCGCGCAATCACACGCAGCTTGTTGTTGATGCCCTTTACCGGACCGTTCGTCATCCGGGTGCGCCGGTCACGGTGTGGGGATGTGATCGGCGGCCCGTGGGCCACTCCGCGTGCGGCCCGGAGTCACGGAGCAGCTGCTTCCAGCGGGCGGATCTTCCGCAGGGATCGTGCGGCGGCCGACTCGGCCAGTGCGAGCTCGTAGCCGGTCTGAAGGTTCATCCAGCTCTGTGCGTCGGTGCCGAAGTACTTCGCCAGCCGCAGTGCCGTCGCCGCCGTGATGCCGCGCCGGCCGCGCACGATCTCATTGATGCGCGCCGGTGTCACGCCGGTCGCTTTCGCGAGCGCAGTCGACGACAATCCAAACGGTTCCATGAAGTCGTGCTTCAGGACCTCGCCGGGGTGCACCGGCTGCAAACGGGTCATGGGCTCATTCCTTCAGTGGTAGTCAACGATCTCGGCATCGAACGCGCTTCCATCCCGGAAGCGAAAACAGAGCCGCCACTGGTCGTTGATCCGTATGCTGTACGAACCGTGCCGCTCGCCCCTGAGCGACTCGAGACGATTTCCCGGCGGTACCCGCAGGAAGTCGAGCGTCGCCGCGGCATCCAGTTGCGCCAGCTTGCGTTGCGCGACGCGCTCGAAGGCCGCGAATCGCCGCACGCGGTACCCGGCGGCGAGTCGCTCCGTATCCCTGCAACGGAAGCTCCGAATCACGGCACGGTATATCGTATATCGATATGCATGTGCCTGTCAGGGCGGCGGTGAGCGTTCATGGAATAGACGTCACTCTGGCTCCTGACCGGCCGAAGGCGCGAGGTCGAGGGCGTCGAGCACGTCCTGCCACGAGACCAGCTTGAAGTTCTGGTTGGCCTCCTCGGCATCCGGGGCCAGATTGATGCCGTCCTGCACGACGAGCAGGCCCATCGGATAGCGCGGACCGAGCGGGGCCGACACGACCTGCAGTCCGTCGGTGTCCTCGGCCCCGTCGACCGCGCCTGCTCCACCCACGCGGAACGTCCCGCGGTAGGCGTGCGGCGGGGCGCGGTCGTAGACGACGTAGGTGTGGTTGCCCTGGCTCGACGCCACCAGGAAGCCCTCGCCGGGGCCGCGGCCCGGCGGCGCGTAGATCGAGAGGCCCTCGACATGCGACGCCAAGCGTCCGCCCTCCGGCCCGCCCAGCCCGACGCGGTCGACCGCGACCCGCTCGGTGGGCGCGTCCGGCTCGGCGCCGTAGCGCCAGATGCCGACCTCTTCCTCGCCGATGAACAGCCACCCGACGGCGTCGTCGGCGACGCACCCTTCGGTCTGGCTGCCGACCGCCCATGACCGGACGCGAGTCCCGGTCATGCCCGCGCCTTTGCTGTCCAGGCGCCACTGCTCGACCGCGCCGCCCTGGTCGTTGGCGAAGACGTACAGGTCGCCGCCCGCCCCGCTGCGGTACAGGCACAGGCCGTACGGATCCTCGTCGAAGTCCGGCGAGATGGGGACGTCGAGCAGCGGCGTGAGGTCGCCGCTGTCCGGGTCGAGCGCGAGGACGTCTATCGTGGCGGTCGTGCGGTTGGTGGCCGCGACGACGATCGCCTCCTCGCCGCCGACGTTCACGCCGTCCCGCAGATCCACGTTGTTCACGCGGCCCACGTCGTTCGTCGACACGACCGCGCCGTCGAGCCCGTACACGAGGAGGCCGCGCAGCTTGTTGGTCGCGACGATCAGGCTCGCCTCGGGATCCGACTCGTTGACCCAGACGGCGACGTCGTCCGCCGCGTCGCACGGGTCGGGCACCGGTGCCGTTTCCGCCGCCGCCGCGACGGTCCGCGTGTCGGCCGGCTGCGGCCCCGGCTCGGTGGTCAGCAGGTCCGTCAAAGCGCACCGGACCACCGTTCCCGGGCTGCACCCGGCGACTGTGAGGTAGCAGCACGCCAGTGCCGCCGCGAGTTGGCGGGCTCTCATGCGGCCTCCCGGTGGAACCGGCTCAGGTGACGCCCCCGCGTGTGGCCGAGGTCATCGCGGGGTCCGTTCCAGGGCGGCGAGCTCATCAATCAGGTCCGGGTGAAGCGGTCGCCGGGCTGGTCGCGGCAGCGGTCTCGTCACCGCCGTCGGTCTGGCGGCTACCGCAAGGTGAAGGCGACCAGCTCCGCGATTCTCTCCTCATCCAAGGCCGCCACGACCAGGTACTGCCGGCCGCCCGCCAGGTACGTGATCGGGAACCCGGTGGTTGGTCCACCCGGAAGCGGAATCTCATGGACGACGTCACCCGTGCGCTTGTCGTACGCGCGGAGAACCGGAGCGCCCCGTTGTCCTTCGCCCGCGAACAGCAGGGTGGACGTCACGAGAAGTCCGGAGCTCTGCGTGAGAATCCCGGTCTGCGGCACGTTCACGCCCTGGAGGTCCGGATGCCGCCGGATATAGGCGGGCGTCTCGCCGTGCGGGATCTGCCACAGAATCTCTCCCTCGGTCAGGTCGATCGCGGTGATCCGGCCGTAGGGAGGCTTCAGGAGGGGCAGGTCGCGGACGGTTGGGACACCCCGGGAGAACGAGATGTGGTAGCGCACGCCGGTCCCCTCGGCGCCGTTGGTCAATCCGAACAGCGTCGGCCTCGTCTGCGACGGCACGAAGAGGAGACCCGTCTCGGCGTCCACCGCGCCGGCCGGCCAATTGACGCCGCCGCCCGCGCCGGGGAGCCCGAGGGTCCCGAGATTGACGCCCGGCACAATCAGGGACGGCGGGGTATAGAGGGGGCCGAGCCGGAATTGCTCCACGATCCGCAGCGCCTCGGCCCGGAGCTCCGGCGTGAAGTCGATCAGGTCGTCCCGGGTGACGCCCTGGCGCTCGAACGCCGGCGGCTTGGTGGGGAAGGGCTGCGTCGGAGAGGTCCACTCGCCCGGAACGTCCGACGCCGCCGCCGCCCGCTCCTCGATCGGCCAAACGGGTTCGCCGGTTTCGCGGTCGAGCACGTACGCGAAACCCTGCTTCGAGAGTTGCACCAGCGCCTTGACCGGGGCGCCGTCGACCTCGATGTCCACGAGGATGGGGGCGGTGGGGATGTCGTAGTCCCAGAGTTCGTGATGGGTGAGCTGAAAATGCCACACCCGCTCGCCGGTCTCCGCGTCGAGCGCCAGCACGGAGTTGCCGAAGAGGTTGTCGCCGGGTCGATAACCGCCGTAATAGTCGTTCGTGGGAGTCTCGGTGGCCACGTAGAACAGGCCGAGCTCCGCGTCCGCCGTCACCGGCGCCCAATGCCCGACGTTCCCCGTGTACTTCCAGGAGGCGTCGAGGAGCTCCGGATGCTCCTGCACCCAAGGGTGGGTGCCGGTCGGCACGTTCCAGAGGGTCTCGTCCGCCTTCAGCCAAGTCTCGACGCCGAATTCTTCCGCCTTCGGGACCGTGTTGAAGCGCCACAACATCCGGCCGGAGCGGGTGTCGTACGCCACCACGTCGCCGGGCATGTTCATGGGCCAGACCTCATTGGGTGATGCCCGGGTGGGAATGCTGCCGGTGTGCATCGAGATCGACGCCACGAGCACATTCCCGAGAATCGCCGCCGGCGACGTGTTGGCCACCCGACCCGCTCTCGCCGCGGCCGGCCGCTCGCTCCAGCGCAGGTCGTCCATCATGTCCACCGCGCCGGCCGCCCCGAAATCCTCCACGAGATTCCCCGTCCGGGCGTCCAGGGCCACCAACTGGTAGCTCGGCGTCACCACGAAGATGCGCTCGTCTCCCGCCCCGTCCGTCCAGTAGGTCACGCCGCGCCCGGCGCTCCGCGCAACCGGCTCGATGATGTCGCCCCACCGGCGCTCGTTGTCGCCCGGGTGCCAGTTCCAGATGGACTCACCGGTCGCGGCATCGAGGGCAATCACGCTGCGCTGGTTGCCGATGGTCGTATAGAGAACGCCGTTGACCACGATGGGGCTGATCTGTGTCCGGCCGGACGGCGGCGGCGAGCCCTGGTCCCGTGCGCTCCATCGCCAGGCCACCTCCAGATCGCCGACGTTGCCGGCACGAATCTCGTCGAGCGGCGAATAGCGGGTGGCGCCCGCGTCCGCCCCGAACACACCCCATTCCCCGTCGGCGGCGCCGTGCTGAGCGCTCACACCGACGGTGCCCAGACACGCGGCGGCCGCAACCGCCGCGCAACGGATCACCCAGTGCCGACCGGAATGCGTTTTACACATGGCCTCATTCTACTCTTGCCGCCATCTCGTGGTGAGCGGCCTGCTTGATCCGCCAGGGGCATCCCACGCTGACGGCGCGTGACGGCTCACCCCCGATTCGAGGGGTCGCCACCGTCTTGCCGACTTCTGGCGCAGTGCGACGAGACCGCCGCGGCCGACGACGGGGATCGCGCCTGGCTCGAGGCCAAACCGGTCGGCAACGAGCTGCTGTGATGCGGCGGGGTGGCTCGTCAGTCTCGACCCGACCGCCGGCCATGAACAACGGGGGACCCGGCCGGTCGTGATCGTATCCCCCGCGTCCTTCAACAAGCTGACCGGGACGCCGGTCGTCCTGCCGATCACGACGGGCGGGGGATTCGCGCGCCGGCGCGGGTTCGCGGTGTCTCGATGATGCCGGCGCCGTGACGACCGGGGTGGTCCGCTGCGACCAGCCCTGCGTCCTCGATCTTGCCGCCCGGAACGGGAAACGCGTGGAAACCGTCCCGGAGCCGATCATGGACGAGGTGCTCGCCCGCCTCGCCGCGATCCTGGTGTAGACGAGGCGTGCGGCGGTGTGGCGGTCCGTGCGGCGGGTTGGTCGTGCGTGGGTCGGACGGCGGGGTGTCCGCCGGGGTCACCGTCCGGGGCGGCGCCGAAGGGGGGTGCGGCGGTGGCGGGTCGGGCCGTCGGGGATGTGCTAGCATGTGCCGTTTCCGGTCGTCGACGGAGCGCTTCAAGGGAGGTTGGCCGTCTTGACGGGGGTGCTCGGCGAAGGTGTCCGGCTCATGCTGGCGGGGATGGGCGTGGTGTTCGTCCTGCTCACCCTGCTGGTTCTGGCCGTCAAGGGAATGTCCCGCCTGGCGCTCGCCGTGGGCCCTCCCGCCCTCGTCCCGGATGCGCCGGCCGCACCCGGCGTCGAAGGAAGCGGGACGGCGTTGATCGCCGCCATCACCGCCGCCGTGGCCGCATATCGAAGGGACGCGCGGTAGCATGACGAAACCCCTGGCCATCACCGAGTTGGTCCTTCGCGATTCCGCCCAGTCCCTGCTCGCAACCCGCGTCCGCATCGAAGACATGCTTCCCGTCTGCGGGAAGATCGACAAGGCGGGTTTCTGGTCGGTCGAGCTGTGGGGCGGCGCGACGTTCGACGCCTGCATCCGCTACCTGGGCGAGGATCCCTGGGAACGGCTGCGCCGGTTTCGCAAGGCCCTGCCGAACACGAAGACCCAGATGCTGCTGCGCGGGCAGAACCTGCTGGGATACCGGCACTACGCCGACGACGTGGTGGACGCATTCGTCGCGAAATGCGCCGAGAACGGCATGGACGTCTTCCGCGTCTTCGATGCGCTGAACGACGTGCGGAACGTCGAGGGGGCGGTCCGGGCCGTCTTGAAGACGGGCAGGCATGCCCAGGGCGCCATTTCCTACACGATCTCTCCCGTCCATACGATGGACAAGTGGATCGATCTCGGGAAGCGCCTCGAGGACATGGGCTGTCACTCGGTCTGCATCAAGGACATGGCGGGCCTCATCAAGCCCTACGTGGCCGAAGAGATGGTGTCGAGGCTCAAGGAAGCGCTGTCGGTGCCGATCGCGCTGCATTCTCACGCCACCACCGGCATGAGCACCGCGGCCACGGTGAAGGCCGTCGAGGCCGGTGTCGACATGGCCGATGCCGCGATTTCGTCGATGAGTCACACCTACGGTCACTCCGCGACCGAATCGGTGGTCGCCATTCTCGAGGGCCGGGACCGGGACACGGGCCTCGATCTCGGGCTGCTCGAAGAGATTGCCGCCTACTTCCGCGGCGTGCGCAAGAAATACGCCAAGTTCGAGGGCTCGCTGCGCGGCATCGATGCGCGTATCCTGACCGCCCAGGTCCCCGGCGGCATGCTGACCAACATGGAGAACCAGCTCCGGGAGCAGGATGCCACCGACCGGTTCGACGAAGTCCTCAAGGAAATGCCGAGCGTGCGCCAGGAGCTCGGCTTCATTCCGCTGGTCACGCCGACGTCCCAGATCGTCGGGACGCAGTCGATCGTCAACGTGCTGGCGGGCGAGCGTTACAAGACGATTACCCGGGAGACGGCGGGCGTTCTTCGCGGCGAGTACGGCCGCACTCCCGCCCCCGTCGACGCCGATCTGCAGAAGCGGGCGCTGAAGGGGGACGACCCGGTGACCTGCCGGCCGGCCGATCTGCTCTCCCCGGAGATGGGGAAGCTGACCGCCGACGTGGACGGTCTGGCGAAGGAACAGGGGTTCCGGCGCGCCGGCGATCCGGTGGAAGACGTCCTGACCTACGCGCTGTTCGGTCAGGTCGGGCTGAAGTTCCTGAAGAACAGGAACGACCCGTCGGCATTCGAGCCGCCGCCCTGGGAGGACGCCGCCGCGCCGCCGCCGGCCGCGCCCACCGCCGCCCCGGCGGCCGGCACCGGCCCGGCCCGGTACCGGGTCAACGTCAACGGGACGGCCTATGACGTCGAAGTCAGTCCCGAGGGCGCCGTCGATTCGATCGAGTCCGCCCGCCCGCCCGCGCCCGCCGCCCCCGCGCCGGCCGTTTCCGGGGAGGCGCTCCCGTCGCCGCTTTCGGGCACGGTGCGCGCCGTCCGGGTGCAGCCGGGGCAGGCGGTCGCCGTCGGTGACGTGGTCCTCGTGCTCGAGGCGATGAAGATGGAAACCAACGTCAGCGCCCCCCGCGCGGGCCGCGTCGTCTCGATTGCCGTCCAGGAAGGCACCCAGGTCCGGAAGGGCGACCCCCTGCTCTACGTCTCCTAGCCGCCCGGGGCGAAACCCCGCGTTCGCGTCGAGAGCGGCGGGGCGCGGGCTGCATCGCTGCTCTCGATGCAGCGGGAATTCCGCCACGGGCTCCTAGACTCATGGAACGCGCCGCATGCAATCCGATCTACTCCTGAGGCTCTGGGAAACGACCGGCGTTGCGAACTTCGACGGGATCGGGCCGATCGCCATGATACTGGTCGGCGGGGGCCTCATTTATCTGGGCATCTCCAGACGGTTCGAGCCGCTGCTGCTGATCCCGATCGGGTTCGGCGCAATCCTGAGCAACATTCCCGTGGCCGACATCGGCGGCCCCGAGGGGATTCTCGGCTACTTCTATTCGGTCGGCGTGTCGACCGGCATCTTTCCGTTGCTGATCTTTCTGGGCGTCGGCGCGCTGACCGACTTCGGCGCGCTGATAGCCGATCCCAAGACGCTGATACTGGGCGCGGCGGCGCAGTTCGGCATCTTCTTCACCCTGCTCGGGTCGCTGGCCATGAGCGAGGTCGTGCCCGCGATCGAGTTCTCGCTGCAGGACGCCGCCGCGATCGGCATCATCGGCGGCGCCGACGGTCCGACCGCGATCTTCCTCGCCTCGCGGCTGAGTCCGGATCTCCTGGGGGCGATCGCCGTCGCCGCCTATTCGTACATGGCGTTGGTGCCCATCATTCAGCCCCCGATCATGCGGGCGCTCACCACGGAGCAGGAACGCGCCGTGGCCATGGACGAGCTGCGTCCGGTGTCCTCGACCGAACGCATCCTTTTTCCGTTCACGGTTCTGCTGCTCGTCGTCCTGCTGCTGCCCTCGGCGTCGCCGCTGATCGGCATGCTGATGTTCGGCAACCTCCTGCGCGAGGCGGGCGTGGTGGAGCGGCTGTCGCAGACCGCGCAGCACGAGCTGATCAACATCGTGACCATCCTGCTCGGCCTGACCGTCGGCTCCCGGCTGGCCGCCGACGCCTTCCTCACCGCCGAGACGATCGGCATCCTCGTCATCGGGCTCGTGGCGTTCGCCGTGGGCACCGCCACCGGCGTCCTGATGGGGAAGGCCATGCACCGCCTGAGCGGCGGGCAGGTCAACCCGTTGATCGGCGCGGCGGGCGTCTCGGCGGTGCCGATGGCCGCCCGCGTCGTCAACAAGGTGGGCCTCGAGTCCAATCCGAACAACCACCTCCTGATGCATGCGATGGGTCCGAACGTGGCCGGCGTGATCGGGTCCGCGGTGGCCGCCGGGTTCCTGCTCTCGCTGTTGGGGTAGACCGGAGCGGGGGAATCGCCCACGCGCATCGGGGGGAGGGCGGATTTGGTATGGGTTCAAGCCGCCGACGTTCCAGCTCGTAGCGTCCATCCCGTCCACCTTGGGCGGATTTGGTATGGGCTCAAGCCGCGTCGGCTTTGCTCCGGTGGGTGATGAATGTGGTGATCGCGCCCTCGAGCTTGCCGGTTCGGTCGCGTAGCTCGCCGATGTCTCGGTTCGTCTCGTCGCCGCGCGTCTCGATGCGTTCGAGTCGGCGGTTCGTGTCGTCAAGTCGTGCGTTCAGTTCGACTCTCGTGTCATCGAGCCGCGTGCTCATGTCGTTTTTGGCGTCGTCGATCCGGCGGTTCGTGTCGTCGAGCCGCGTGCCCAGGTCGTTTTTGGCGTCGTCGATCCGGCGGTTCGTGTCGTCGAGCCGCGTGCCCAGGTCGTTCTTGGCGTCGTCGATCCGGCGGTTCGTGTCGTCGAGCCGACGGTTCGTGCTCCGGATCATCAGTCCGAGGAACGTGCCGAGGATTGCGATAATCCCGACCGCGCTGCCGACGATCGACGTCACGATCGTGGTCGTCCCACTCATCTTCAAGCTACCTTACCACGCCGCCGCGGTTGCTGATTCCGCCGGCGGGTCCGGCTTCCCGCCGCAGGCGTCCGCCGAGTCGCGCAGTTTCCGACGACTGTTCCGGCGGCCACCCCGATCCCGCCGGTCAATTCGATCGTCTCCGAGCCATGCCGCCTGACTCTGACGACCGCGACGACACCAACGAGCTGCCGCATCGTCGCGACGAGGCCCGCCTGAAGCTCGTGGGTCAGCGACGGCCGTGGGCCTTCGACGGCGACGGCGCGCTGTTCCGACTCGTGTCCGAGGCGCAGCGCATCCGTCTCGCGCACCTGTTCGACCCGCTGCTGGCGGTCCACACGTCGGTGATCGATCCGCTGCCGCACCAGATCACGGCGGTCTACGAGACGATGCTGCCGCGCCAGCCGCTGCGCTTCCTGCTCGCCGACGACCCGGGCGCCGGCAAGACCATCATGGCCGGGCTGCTGATCAAGGAGCTGATCGCCCGCGGCGATCTGGAGCGTTGCCTCATCGTCTGCCCCGGAAGCCTTGTCGATCAGTGGCAGGACGAGCTCTCGCGCCGGTTCCAGCTCGCTTTCCAGATCCCGACCCGCGGCCAGCTCGCGGCGGGACGCACCGGCAACTGGTTCCGGGAGACGGATCTGGTCATCGCCCGTCTCGACAAGCTCTCGCGCGATCCGGACGCGCAGCGGCTGTTGCAGGCGTCGGGCGCGGGTTGGGACCTGGTCGTGTTCGACGAGGCGCACAAGCTCTCGGCGAGGTTCTTCGGCGGCAGGATCTCGTACAGCCGGCGGTATCGGCTGGGGCAGCTTCTCTCGGGTCTGACACGGCACTTCCTGCTGATGACGGCGACGCCGCACAACGGCAAGGAGGAGGACTTCCAGCTCTTCCTGGCGCTGCTCGACCGGGACCGCTTCGAAGGGCGCTTCCGCCACGGGGTCCATAAGGCGGACATCTCGGACGTGATGCGGCGCGTGGTCAAGGAGCGGCTGCTGACGTTCGACGGCAAGCCGCTGTTTCCGGAGCGGATCGCCCATACCGTTCCGTACCGCCTGTCGGCGGAGGAAGCCCGCCTCTATGACGCCGTCACGGCCTATGTGCGCGAGCAGTACCGGCGGGCGGACGCCCTGGCCGACGGCGGGGGGGCGCGCCGCACGGTGGGGTTCGCGCTCACGATCCTGCAACGGCGACTCGCCTCGTCGCCCGAGGCGATCCACCAGTCGTTGCGCCGGCGGCGCGGGCGGCTGGAGGGTCGCCTGCATGAGCTCGATGCGCTCCACCGCGGCGGGTCCGTACCGCCCGGCCCTGCCTTCATAGGGCGGGATCTCGACGCCGACCTCTTGCAGGACCCCGATGACCTTGCGGCTCACGAGGTCGAAGACCTGGAAGCGCGCCTCGTCGACCACGCTACCGCGGCCCGCTCGATCCCGGAATTGAAAGCGGAGATCGAGACCCTGACGCGGCTCGAAGCGCTCGCGCTCGGTGTCCGTCGCGCGGGACGGGACGCGAAATGGCGCGAACTCGCCGGTCTGTTCGGTGAGATCTTCACGCCCGCGGGGCTCGCGGGCCGTGTCGGGGAGTCAGGGGCGCCGTACGGCGCCGGCGAGATTCCGCCTCACACGGCCTCGTCGCGGCAGAAGCTCGTGCTCTTCACCGAGCACCGGGACACGCTCCACTATCTGCAGCAGCGCCTGACGACGTTGCTGGGCCGGGCCGAGTCGGTCGTCGTCATCCACGGCGGCGTGGGCCGGAAGGCGCGCCTGGCGGCGCAGGAAGCGTTTCGGCACGACCCGCGGGTGCACGTGCTGCTGGCGAACGACGCCGCGGGCGAGGGCATCAATCTGCAGCGCGCCCATCTGATGGTCAACTACGACCTGCCCTGGAACCCGAACCGGCTGGAGCAGCGCTTCGGCCGCATCCACCGGATCGGCCAGACCGAGGTCTGTCATCTGTGGAACCTCGTGGCCGACGACACGCGGGAGGGCGACGTCTACCGGCGGCTGCTGGAGAAGCTGGAGCTGGCCCGGCAGACCCTCGGCGGTCAGGTGTTCGACGTGCTCGGGAAACTGGAGTTCGACGGGCGCCCGCTGCGCGATCTGTTGCTCGACGCCATCCGCTACGGCGAACGGCCGGAGGTGCGCGCGCGGCTCGACACCGCCGTCGATCAGACGCTCGACCGGGACGCGTTGCAGGATTTGCTGGAAGAGCGCCAACTCGTCCACGACGCGATGGACGCCGCGCGGGTGCGGCGCGTGCGCGAGGAGATGGAGCGGGCGGAAGCGCGCCGCCTGCAGCCGCACTACATCGAGTCGTTCTTCCGCGAGGCGTTCCGGCGGCTGGGCGGGACGGCGCGGCAACGCGAGGCGGGCCGCTACGCGGTGGCGCACGTCCCGGCGCCGGTCCGGAACCGTGACTGCGTGAGCAGGTACGGCGAACCCGTGCTGCCGCGGTACGACCGTATCGTGTTCGAGAAGGCGTTGGCCGCTCCGCCGGGCCGGCCGCCGGCGGCCTTCGTCTGCCCGGGACATCCGCTGCTCGACGCGGTCATCGACCTGACGCTGGAACGCCACCGCGATTTGCTGAAGCGCGGCGCGGTCCTCGTCGACGAACGCGACGGCGGCACGGCGCCCCGCGTCCTGGTCTCCATCGAGCACGCGCTGGAAGATGCGGGCGTCACCCGGTCGGGCGGGCGGCGCGTCGTCTCGAAGCGGGTGCTCTATGTCGAGCTCGAGGCCGATGGTGATCCGCGCCACCTGCGCTACGCGCCGTACCTCGACTACCGGCCGCTGGCGGACGGGAACCCGGCTGTCGACACCATCCTCGAACGGCCCGAGTGCGCCTGGATCAGCGGGGATCTGGAGGCGACGGCGCAGGCGTACGCCGTCGCCCACGTCGTGCCGGAACACCTCAAGGAGGTTCGCGGGGCCCGGCTCGGGTTGATCGGGAAGACCAGAGCGGCCGTGAAGGACCGGCTTGCCAAGGAGATCTCGTACTGGGACCGCCGCGCCGAACAGCTCAAGCTCGCCGAGGCGGCCGGCCGGACCGACCCCCGGCTGAACTCGGGGGAGGCGCGTCGGCGGGCGGACACCTTGCAAGTCCGGCTGCGGAAGCGCCTGGCGGAGTTGGAGCGGAACGGGCGGATCTCGTCCCGGCCGCCGGTGGTGGTCGGCGGTCTGCTGGTCGTTCCGCGCGGCCTGATCGACGAGATGGGCGGCCGGCCGCCGGCCGGGACCGTGCCGGCGGACACGCAGGCGTCCGCGGCGCGGGCGCGCGCCGTCGTGATGGAGACCGAGCGCCGCCTCGGCTTCGAGCCGACCGACCGCGAACTGGACAAGCTCGGCTACGACATCGAGAGCCGCGTTCCCGCCACCGGCGCGCTTCGGTTCATCGAGGTCAAGGGCCGCAGGAGCGACGCCGAGACCGTTACCGTCACCCGCAACGAGATCCTCTACTCGCTGAACAAGCCGGACGACTTCATCCTGGCGATTGTCGAGTTCCGCGGCGACGACACGCACCGCGTGAGCTACGTCCGCCGGCCGTTCCAGCGCGAACCCGACTTCGGCGCCGCGAGTGTCAACTACGCGCTGAAGGACCTGCTGGCCCGGGCTGAGGAGCCGAGGTAGGACATCAGGTCCGGTCGCCGAGCCCCGGGTCGGGCGCTCACAGGCCCGTGTCGGCTTGCGCGTCCCTTCGCCGAGGTCCTGGGTCGGTCGGCATCCCTTCGGGGCGGCTCTATCCTTCTTCGCATCCGTGGGACCGGACCCGGAGCGTCGTGTCGGCTTGCGCGTCCCTTCGCCGAGGCCCTGTGGTCGGTCGGGACGGCGCTATTCTTCCTCGAATCCGTGCGACCGGAACCGGAGCGTGTTGCAGTTCTCGTCGACGATCCGCCGGACCGCCTCGCTCACGCCGTCCCGGACGGTCACCGCTATCTCGACGGATACCTCCACCTCCGCGCCGGGCAGGGCGTTGAAGTGCTGTACGACTTCGTCGGCGACCACGCTCATGTCGCGGCCGGTGCGGAGCGGATCGAGCTGCACCGTTCCGAAGAAGCGGCGCGACGGGCGCGGCTTGGGTTCGACCCCGGTTGCGGGGGTATCCGACGGTCCGGGCTCGGCATCGTCTCCGGTTTCGTCGCGCGATGGTTCGGTCTCGTTCTCCGTGTCGCCGTCCGGCGGCCGTTCGGCTTCGCGCTGCGCCCGCGCGGCCTCCGGCTTGACGAGCACGCTCGATGCATCGACGTAGACGGTGGCCGGCGTGCCGAGCGTCAACCCTTCGTAGCGACCCTGCGCCGAGACGCTCGTCGCGTAGCCGAAGTAGTCGCCGCTGGCCAGACCGGCCTGGATCGAGGCCGCGAACACCGACTCGTCACACAGCCGCGGCAGGTAGCAGTAGGCGCACAGCGCGTCCCAGACCTGCTTGACGGGCATGTGGTTCCGATCTTTCCAGAACCAGCGGTCGAGCTCCATCTTGAGCAGCGCCGGTGACCACTTCGTGATCAGGTGCTCGTCCGATCGCATGCGTTGGGAGACGCGGGCGACAATCGGGTTCCCGCCGCCGGCGACCCGTGTGATTGTCCACTCGAGGCCTCCCACGCCATCGCTCGACGCCTCCTGGACCGGAACGAGCAGCCAGCGCCACGCCTCGTGCACCAGCCGCCGCACGGCGTCGTCACTTCCCTTCGTGCCTTCGGCGGCCTCTCGGCGCTGGTGCGCGTCGAGATTCAGCGCCTCGTGGTCGTCGGCCACCGACTTCCAGGCGAGGTAACGCCGCGCTTCCTGATCGAGTCCCTTCATGCCGTCCTGGTCCGGCGCGAGGAACGCCAGCATGTTCTGGTGCTGGCGCGGGCCGCCGCCGTGCTCGGACAGCAGGTCGCGGGCCGTGGTCAACGCCCCGCTCTCGGTGTTCTTCCCGGCGTGGGTGGCGCCGGGGCCGAGCACCACGAGCCGCGCCGCTCGTTCGTCGCGCACGTCCGCCGACGAGGCCGGACACGCATGAACACCGCGGAAATCGCCCCGATCGCGCTTGGTCGCGTCACGCACCCGTCGTTCGATCTCCCGCTCGACGTCGTCGCCGGCGAACTGCTGCGCACGCTCGGCGACGGTGCGCCGCAGGTTGGGCCGCGTGTCGTACCAGTAGCGTTGGCCCTGGCGGTAGAGATAGGTGAGCCGGTCGGACAATTGAGACAGCGCGTCGTTGAAGACGGCCACCTGCTCGCCCGGCTGCACCACGCCGAGGCGCACGCGCACGTCTTCGACCCCGCGCACCTGCTGTTGCGCCACGTGCGCCGCGCTGCCGAGGAAGATCGCGCGGGCGACCCGGCGCGCCGCCACCGGCTGGCCGAACCGGGGATTTTCCGCGTCCATGCGAGACGGCCCGGCGTTGGGGCCGTCTACGTCGCCTTCGAGCACCGCGGTCCAGCCCTCCGGCAGATAGCGGGTCAGCTCGTCGCGCACACTCGGGGAATCGAGGCCGACGGCGCCGGGCTGGATCAGGACGCTCGCGTCGTTGCGCGCCCACAGGTCGTGGATGACCGCCGCCATCAGCCGCAGCACGCCGCGCGTCCGCTGGAACCGCTCCAGCGTGGCCCAGTCGTTGTACAGCCGCTCGAAGATCTCCGGGTGGATCGGATAGCACGCCTTCAGGCGCTCCAGGTAGCGGGCCTCGCGGCACTCGGCCGGGAACTGCGCGCCGTGCTCCCGGTACATCGCGCCGAACGCGCGGCACGTGTCGTCGCGCGCCGGTTCGTCGTCGAGCGGCAGGAACAGCCGCCGGCGCACGACCTCGAAGCCTTCTTCGGCGCCGACCGGCTTCCAGACGGCTTCCATGCGCCCGAACGTGTGCTCGATCCGCGCCAGCGTCTCCCGGCCCGCGTCGCCGCCGATCTCCATGTCCGACTCGGGGATGGTGGCCACGAGTACCGTGTTCCGGCTCGCTCGGACCGCCTCGGTCAGTTCCTGGACGAAGGTCTGCACCGCGTCGAAGGTGCCCGCCGCCAACCCGTCGACGCCGTAGATCTTGCGCGCGTAGGCGACCAGCTCGTCGACGAGGATGAGACACGGGCCGCAGGCGTCGAACAGTCCACGCAGGGCGTCCGAGCCGGGCGGCACCGCCTTGCGGTCTGCCGAGCGGATCCGGTTGTAAAGCTTGGGGTTTCCGGCCTGCTCGGCCAGTTGGGCGGCGATTTCGCCCCACAGGGTCCGGATGGTGATCCCGGGCAGCGTCGGGGGCCGGCGTTCGCGCGTCGGGTTGATGGCGGTGCCGACCAGCACCGCGACCCGGGCCGCCGCCGGCCGCTCGACGCCTGCTTCCTTCAGCAGGTCCGTCATGCCGCGCAGCTTGTGGGGCGGTTGCTGCTCGCGCAGCAGGTGGTAGAGCGCGAGCAGCGAATGGGTCTTGCCGCCGCCGAACGCGGTCTTGAGCTGGATGATCGGTTCGCCGCCCTGGCCGGAGATCCGCCGCAGGGCCTGGATCATCAACCCGCGCATGCCGCCGGTGAGGTAGGTGCGGGCGAAGAACTCGATCGGGTCTTGGTACTCGGCCTCGGCCCGGCCGCGGGCGACCTGGGAGAGATCGGCCGCGAACTCGGCCTGCCGGTAGCGCCCCGCCGCGACGTCGGGATGCGGTTTCGCCACCTCCCGCCACGGTCTCAGTCCCTGCCGGGGAACGGCGGCGAGCACGCCGGTTCGGGCCGCCTGCGGTGCCGCGGGGCTCTTCGGCGCGCCCACGTCCGCCGCCGACGTCGACGGTCCCGCCGTGCCGTAGCGCACCGTGCGCGCCAGCGCCCGCAGGCGCTCGGTCGCCTCCGCGTCGATCTGTTCGACGAGCCGGTTCATGGTGTCGAGGGCGCGCCACGCGTCGTCGTCCGACATGTCGAGCAATCCGGCATGCGCCCACTTGTTCCGCGTCGTGATCAGCTCCTTGACCCAGGTTCGGTGCTCCCGGCTGAGCTTCTGCCGGAAGAGCTCGTGCCACTGCACGTCCATCAGCCGCAGGCAGAGGGCGGTGTCGAGCTTGGCGAGCAGGGCGTCGTCTGCGCCGGCCGCCGGGAGATCGCGCCGCTGGTGCTCGTGCAGCACCCCGAGGACGCCGCGGCTCCACCACTCGTCGGCGAACTTGGCGCGCAGCTCCTGCGCCACGTAGGGCGCGAGAACCGCCGTGACGATCTGCAGTCCCTCGGTCACGCGCTGATGATTGGTGGTTTGGGGAGTTGGGGCTGTGGTCATTGCGGCCTCCGCATCAGGTGCCGTGGGGGTCCGAGGGTTCCGCCGCCGCTGGTGCCGTCCCTGGCGCTCGTCCAGCACGCGTACGTCCGGAGGGGCGCAGGCCGGCGGGTCCGCTGCCGCTGGTTCCGTCCCTTGTGTTCAGGCGGGCCGCCAGGTGACGGTCAGGAGGTCAGGAGTTCTCTCCCGCCGACAACCCCAGGGTCGCCTGCTCCGCCGCGCCGGCGCCGAGCCGCGCCGCCTCCGCCTGAATCTGCGGCCATGACGTGACGAGGATATTGTAGGCGTGCGCCTCGTCGGTCCACCGTTTGCGATCCGCCAGCGAGTACAGGCGGTAGGCGAGTGCGCGGGCGTTCTCGGCCCGGTCCGCGCCCATGCCGAGCACGAGCCGGGCCGCCTCGGCCACGCCTTTGCCCTGCTCGGTGGTCAGGGCCCGGGTCAGGTGCTGCGCGCTCTCCCAGTCGGTGACGCGGCGGTCCGTCCTGGGGTCCCAGTCGGGGTCGAGCTCGTCGCGGCGCTTGATCCGCACCTTGCCCCTGCCGCCCGCGATCACCCCGGCGCGTTCCAGGCCGTCGAACGAGGTGTTCTTGGCGTTGAACAGCACCTCGGCTTCGCCGTAGGGCCGTTCTTCCATGCCGTACTGCTCGTACCAGGCAACGCAGAACCGAGTATCCGCGTCGAGATTGCCTTCCTGCCGGGCGAGTGTCTCGTCGAGCACTCGGTTGATCTCGACGAGCGCCGAGCGTACCGACATCGGTTCGCCGTCGGCTTCCAGCACCCGGGCATGGCGGGTGAAGACAGCCATGCCGGGACCGATGGCGGCCTGGGCAAGGTCGACCGGGGCGATGTTGCTCTTCTGAAGCTCCGCGAGGGCCGCGGGGAGCTCCGACCGCAGTTCGGCGAGAAACTGACGGCGGGAAGTCGCTGCTGTATCGGCGGGGACGCGGCGGCAGACGAGGACGATGCTGGAGGCCAGGGCGTTCGTGTCGCGACCGATCATCCGGTTGCCCAGCTCGGTCCGCATCGGCCAAGTGCCGGTGATCGCGAAGCCCGACCGGATCACGGCGTCCAGGAACGTCTCCCAGCCGGTGCTGGCGATTCCAGTATCGCCCTTGCGTTCTGATTGCTTGAAGGCGTAATAGACCGTGACCGGGAAACTGGGATGGGACTCCTCGGCGAGCCTGTGTAGAGCTTCCGTCATGCCGGCGAGGAAGAAGACCTCCGCGGCTTCCTTGCTGCCATGCCGGTACGGTGTGGCGACCAATTCCTCCGCTTTCGGGACGGCGACCGTCGCGAACAGTTCCGGGAACACCGGCTTCAGGGAGCGGCGGAGCCAGACGTAGAAGAAGTCCGATAGGTCAGCGTAGCCGATGTTGTCGTAGTACGGAGGATCTGTCGAGAAGGTCCTGACGGAGCCAAAGCCTCCCGAACGTGCATCCTTTTGGGAAACCTTGCCGATAGATGCGCACGGACTTGTCGAAAGTGCCTTCGCAACGAGGTCAACCGCGCCCACATAGTTCCCCGATGCGTTCCCCAGCGGGTTCGATTCACCGAAGTCCCATGTCATCGGCAACGCTTGCCGACTGAACGTGTTGATGATGCCGCTCTGTGTAGGGGTCGGATCCCAACGGCCGATAGTCGATCCTCGATCAGCGACCTTATCCAAAGCGAACGCTAAATACAGGCCGACCGCCTCGGCGTACGCCGTCGCGCCCGCGCCGCCGTCGCGGAGCGGCCGGCTGTCGTCGGGCAGTCCCGCCGCCGCGGCGTCGCGTCGGACGTGATCCATCGCTTCCGCCATCAGATCGGAGAAGGTGGTCAGGGCGACGAGCTGGCGGGGGGTGAAGTAATCGCCGAACGTCCGGAACCCGTACCGACGTCCCTGGGCATTGCTAGCCCAGGTTCCGCGACTCGGCGCGTCGGGTTTCCAAGAAGGCTTCGCGTCACGTGCGACGGTCTCTGCCTCCGGGAACGGTGGAAGGTACATTCGCATCCGGTCTCCGGTGACGACAATAGCCATCAGTCGTTCTTTCATCCGACCCGCATTCGCTTCGTCGTCGATGTACTTGTACCGTATGGGAACGTCCGACAGCAGGCACCGGAAACTCCCGCGCGACAGCTTGGTCCCCGCCTTTGCCGCCTCCGCATTCGGCGGCGCACCCACCTTCACCGTGAACCGGTACCCCCGCCCCTCGATCACGGGCTCGACGTACGCCTCCTTGCTCTTCTTCGTCGACAACATGAACGTGGACGCCAGCGGCACGTCCACATCCGCGAACGCCGGGTTCGGACTCTTTACCGTCCGCGCCCACAGCCAAGCAATCACCGTCAGCTTGCGGCCCGCGTACGGCTCCAGGTCGGGCCGCTCCCGCACCATCTCCGGCGTGATCTCGACCGGCGGATACAGATGCCCGATCCGCTTCTCCGCCTCGTCGCGCATCCACCGGCCGTAGTGGCGCACGTCCTCGGCCAGCCCCTGCGCTCCGCGCCACGTCTTTGCGACCACCGTCCGATCCGCCCGCGCCGCCGGGTTCACCGGCGGCCGGCCCGCGAAGCGCGGCGGGATTTCGATCATCGCCTTGTTGATCAGCACCGCCACCGGGTTGAGGTCGCTGGCATGGGCTTCGAGGCCGAGCCGCTGGGCTTCGAGCGGCAGCGCCCCGCCGCCGGCGAACGGGTCGTGGAAGGCGGGCAGCCGGTCCGGGTCGAACAGCTCCACCGCCCGCGGATGATCCTCGTTCTCGGAACAGGTCCGACGCCAACTCCGCCGGATCTCCGCGCGCGCCCGCGCCAGGACCTCCTCGTTCGTCGTGTTCTCCCAGCGGACGAGCTCTTCGAGAATCCCGAACAGCCGTTCGCGTTCGAGTGCCGCCGCCGTCTCGCCCAGCGCCCGCCGGTCCGCCGTCCCGGCCGCCGGAGGCGTCGGCGTGGTTGGCGCCGCAACGGGTATCCCGCCCAGCGCCCGCCGGTCCGCCGTCGGGGCCGGACCCGCGTCGGCCGCGACGCTCCCGCTTCCTGCCGCGTCCGCCCCGATGACCGCGGATACCGCCGCGTCCGCCCGGTGTCTCTTCAACGCCCGCCGCGCTGCGCGCCGCCTGTCCGGGTCCGACAGCAGCTCGTCGACGTACTCCGACGGGTCGTCGACCATCTGCGCGAAGATCACCGCCCGCGCCGCCGCCAGCGGCCGTCGCGCCCACCACAGATGCAGCGTCGACGGGTGCCCGTGCCGGATGGACTTCTCGCGTGCGGCGGCGGCGTTGATCGCGTCGAGCGGAAGCGCGACTTCGATGAGTTTCTTGGGTCTACGGGTCATCGGCAACGGACGTTGCGAGTGTGCGCGGCCACTGGGAACTGGCGGAGTCGTCGAGCGCCTTGAAGAACCGGTTGATCACTTGATCGTTGAGATGTTGCGGGTTCGCGGCTTGCATCCGGCGTGCGACTGCCGCGGCCCGCAGTCGCGTGAGAGCGCCCGCGGCAACCAGGTCCACCATGAGGCCGAGGCCGTACCGCATCTCGACACCGTGACGTTTGCAGAGCCGCCGGAGCGCGCCGTCGTTCGTGACGCAGGTCCATCCTTCGTCGCGGCACACGACCAGACAGAGGCGGTCGTTGAACGAGACGCGCGCTTCGACTTCCTGCGCTCGAAGCATCCGTTCGGTCTCGACGGCGATAATCTCGATCCCGAGTTTCGCGCACTCTGCCACCGTGAGCCCGCGCACTTCCTCAAGCACCGGCGCCAAGAGCGCCACCCGTCCCACGTGCTTCGTCACGAGCTCGAAGATCGCCAACGCCGCCTCTACTTGGCCCACGCACGGGCCTGCTTTCTCATCTCCTCGCGGCTGAGTCCGAGAATCTCGGCCGCCCGCCCGAGCGAAACGTGTTCGCCCTCGACCGCCCGCCGCACCAGGCGCGACAGGCGGTCCTCGACGAAGTCGTGCCTGGTCAGACCGGCGGGTTCGCCCGACCGCCTCCAGTTCCAACTGAACTCGCTCTCGTTGAGTGCCTCCGGCTCGTCGATCTTCCGCAGCGTCTTGCCGAAGCTGTCACGATGCTGGCCTTGGAAGGCGCGCCAGACGTCGGTCGTTTCCCGGCGGGTCTCCACCAGCCGGCGGAGCACGGTCATGTAGCTCACGCCGAAGAGCCGCTTGACCTTGAGCACGCCGTCCAGCAGGGAGTGCCCGCGGGTCGCGTCCCACGCCTCCGTGAAGGCCGCCTCCGGCATCAAGAACTCGCCCGCGAACGCGTCGGCGTCCCGCTCCGGTTCGTCGCGCATCTCGGTGGCGTCCCGCCGGTAATCGGACGGGTGCAGCAGCAGGTGCCCCAGCTCGTGCGCCGCGGTGAAGATCCAGCGCTCCACCGAAATCCGATCCCACGTGTTGACCACGACCGCCGGGCCGCCGTCGCGCTTGCCGACGCTCAGTCCGAAGAAGGAGTCGCGCGTGGTCTCCAGCAGCAGGACCTTCACGCCGTTCTCTTCGAGCAGCCCGCCGATGTTCCGCACCGGCTCGGCGGCCGTGAGTCCGGCCGCCCTGCGGGCCGCCTGCGCCATGTCCGGCGGACTGCCGGCATGCGCCGCCGCTTCCTCGAACCGGAACGGCTGGCGGTCGTCCAGTTCCGTTTCGAGCCAGGCGTAGGCGTCCAGCCATTTCGAGACCATCGCCAGAATCTGTTCCCGCGCATGGACCTGCGCCTTGGCGCGGAACCGCACGCTCTCAAGAGACCGCACCGGCACGACGAGCTCGCCGACCGGCGCCGCCAGCGCCTCCGCCAGAGCGGTGAGCGTCCGCGCCCGCGGGACGACCGCCCCCCGCTCGATCTTCCCGAGCGCCAACCGTGAGATCCCGGCCTTCGCGGCAAGCTGCTCCTGCGTCAGTCGGCGATCCAACCTCAGCCGGGCGACGTTCGCGGCGATGCACGCGCTGTCGGCCATTGTCTTCTCTTCTTGACGAATGTCGGGGATGGATAATATCATTTTTACCGGAGATGTTGATGTGAATCTTTTCGATGTCGGATCGCCCGGGGCTGAAGTTCCGGTTCGGGTTTCCGTGTCGCGACCTGCCGGGTGCGCCAGTGTCGAGTCGGAGACGCCGGCCTCGACGAGTAGAGTGATCGGTTTCTGTCTGTCCACAACGGCCCGCCGAAGAGCCGTCGGTTTGGAGAGTACGACGCGACAAGCTACACACTTGGAGGCCCCCGATGAGAATAACCAAGTTGCTCGTTGAGAACTTCCGTGCAATCCAAAGGGTCGAGTTATCCGACCTCGAAGACATGATCGTCATCGCCGGGCCAAATGGGTGTGGCAAGTCGTGTGTCCTGGATTCCATCCGGTTATTCAAGTCCGTTTACGGCGGCTACCAGACAAACGAATGGCAGCAGTGGTTGGGTGAGTTTCAAATCAACTTCCAGCGCAAGCCAAGGCAAATGGCCTCGCTGCTGAGAGACAATTCACGACCGGCCGTTCTGGAAGCAGACATCCGATTATCGCCAGACGAGAAGCAGTTCATCATGTCTAACATCAGCGTACTACTGGAGGCGATAGCTTGGAAGAGTGTGGTTCCCGGTCTTAACGATGTCTCGCCCTTCGCGCGGGGGACACTGGCGATCGAGCATCGGGCCTACAGACCTCAGGTTGTCCAAAAGGTCAACGACATGATGCCCGGAGTGGTGACCCAACTCAACGCCGCAACTACACAGGGGCGTTTCGAGATAGGCCCCACCGGAGAAGCGACCGTACGAACCAACGTGCTCCTTGAGCTGCTATTCTCGTCTTTCTACCCGAAGTTCATCGGCCTCATCGACTACCATGGGTCACACAGGAACTATGGAAGGGAGGAGCTTGGAGGAATCAACCTCAACCTCGATCAACAAGAGGACAAGTTCCGGACATCCTCGCTATACAACTACGCCAACAAGTACGCCAACATCAAGAGCGAGATGGCTGGCGAGTACGTCCGCCAGGCACTCATCGAAAAAGGTGGCGTTTCCACCCGATCACGAGGGCTGTCGGATACCTTGCAGGAACTCTTCAAGTCCTTCTTCCCCGGCAAGAAGTATCTGGGGCCAGTCCCGACAGGCGATGGCAGCTTGAGCTTCCCGGTCGAAATTGATGGCGGAGTCAAGCACGACATCAACGACCTCTCGTCTGGAGAGAAGGAGGTTCTTTTCGGCTACCTTCGTCTTCGAAATTCCGCGCCGAAGCACTCGGTCATTCTTCTTGATGAGCCAGAGCTTCATCTTAACCCGGCCCTGATCATCGGCCTTCCCCAGTTCTACCACAAGAATCTTGGTCAGGCGCTGGACAACCAGATTTGGCTCGTCACCCATTCCGACGCCTTCTTGAGGGAAGCTGTTGGAATCACGAGCAGCAACGTCTTGGTCCTCCACATGCAGCATGCGACGGCGGATGGTGGCACGGAGAACCAACTCCGGCCGATCACCGCTGAGGAGGAATTCGAGACTACGATCCTGGACATGGTGGGTGACCTTGCCGCCTACCGGCCAGGTGCCAAGATTGTGCTCTTCGAGGGGGAGAATTCCGATTTCGATCAGAAAATGGTCGCTCGCTTGTTTCCGGAGATTGCGAAAAAAATGAACTTCATCTCCGGAGGTAACAAGCAGCGTGTGCAGGCGCTTCACCAAGCACTCGCGGAGAGCGCCCGCGGAGTGGTGCCGTTCAGATTCTACTCGGTCGTTGATGGGGACTCCGACGTAGGGAGTCGCACCGAAGCGGACGCGCGGCGCCACTCCTGGGATGTCTACCACATAGAAAACTACTTGTTGGAGCCGATGTACATCTCCAAGGCGATGCGCCAGCTTGCTGTCGCCGATGGTGGGGCTGCAACGCCAGAAGTGGTGGATCAGTGCCTCAAGAAAATAGCGGAATCACAGGTCGGGCAGCTAGCCCGCCATAGAGTAACGGTGTATGCGAACAGCTTACTCGTTGAGGCGCTCGACCTTGGTGTCAACCGTGATTCTGACGATGTGGCCGAGGAAATTCACCGGGCAGTTGAGATGTCTTCCGATAGAGTGGCCAAAGTAGTTACGGAGACGCTCACTGGGGAGGCCATCCGCGTTCGTGTCGACAAGGAGCGGGATGCCCTCGACCAGTCGTTGCGCGACAGCGAGTGGAAGAAGCGTTTCAAGGGGAGGGATATCCTCAAGGCGTTTGTGCGCGAGCACGTCAAATCCATCAGATACGACCCCTTCAGGAACCTTATTATCAGTGCAATGGCCGATGCAGGGTATCAGCCTGAGGGCATGAAACGTGTTTTGGAGAAGATTGCGGCCGACAGTTAGTCAAGTCACGATTCGTGTCTTTATTCACCACCGGCCAGGGGGAATCACCGATGGGTGCGGTTCTTCTTCGTAGAGGGCTTTGTCGCATTCATGGGCGTTTGTGCTTGCGGACGATCTCTCTTCGGTGTGCCTTGACGGCCGGTGGTGAAACCCCGCGTCGCACCGAGAGCGGCGAGGTGCCCGCCTGACAAAACCGAGCGCGAGCGTGCAGATAAGTGCCATCGTGCGGACGTGCTTGGGGGGCCGGCCCCTCAAGCGCTCACGGCGTCTTGCGAAGCTCCGGCAGGCACGCGCCGGCGACGGCCGCGACGGCGCCGAAGCCGAGCATCAAGGGCATGAAGGGCGCCTGCCAAGCCAACGCCAGTACGGTGCCGAGAACGACCCCGTGGCCCCCAGCGAACACCATCCATCCCACGCGCGGCACCGAGTCCAAGAAGACTTTGAAGCGAGGGCTCGGATTGCGTTGGTGGGTGCGCCACACCAGCGCGCCGAGCAGGGCAGCGCCCGCGCCCTGGAACGCCAGCAGCATGACGATGGAATCCGTGATTCCGACTGGGCTCAGCCGCGCGATGAACGTGCCTCTGCCCACGACCACGGAAACCAGCGTGAGGCTGTACACCGCCGCCGATAGACCGCTCCTGATCATGCTCGTCCTCTCTTCACGCAGCATTCGACTAGTGCATCGCCACGACAAAAATAGGGTTGCCGGGGCACTCACCTCGAACCGCAAGAGTCCTATGCAGTGCGCCGTGCGAAGGCGCCATTCCTCAGCGGGTGCGAATCCCGCCCGGCAACTGTCGCTCCAGCCGGTAGCAGTCGGAGCGGACGATGGAGGCAACGACATCGCCTGAAGCACTCCGACGACAACGGGCCGCCATTGGGCGGCTCAGCGACCATGCGGGCCGCAACGCGAGTGAACGCCGAGCAGGCCTCGAAACATCTAATGCGGAAGCCGACCCGCCTGCATTACGGGGAAGGCTGCCACGGGCCGGGAAGCGAGCGACGGGGGCACCGGTCGGTTCCGCCGGGGTACTGGCGGCGGCACGCATGGAAGAGGGGGATGGACGCAACACGGGAAGCCCCGCCGGTGGCGTGGCACGCGCCAACTGACAGCCCGCGAGGGTCAGGTCGGGCCGGCGGGGGTGGCGGAGAGGCCCGTAGTACCGGGGAAGCCGGGCAACGCCGGCGGAGGGAAGGGGCCTCGGTTCGAGAGCAGCGCATGAAGGAGGAAGGGACGTGGGGACTGGTGAGAGCCTAACCGCCTCAGAACGAGTTCAGCGACTCCAGACGGCGTTACATGCGAAAGCGAAGGAAGCTCCGGGCTTCCGGTTCTACTCGCTGAGCGACAAGGTGTGGCGCGACGACGTGTTCGCGGTCGCCTGGCAGACGGTCCGCCGCAACGGCGGGTCGGCCGGGGTGGACGGCGAAACGGTCGCGGGCGTCGAGTCGTTCGGGGTTGACCGGTGGCTGGGGGCACTGGCGCGGGACCTGAAGGAGGGGACCTACCGGCCGCGTGCGGTTCGGCAGGTGCTCATCCCGAAGAAGCAACGCGGGAAGTTCCGGCGGTTGGGCATTCCGTGTCTCCGGGACCGGGTGGCGCAGACGGCGGCGATGCTGGTGTTGTCGCCGATCTTCGAGGCGGACCTGCAACCGGAGCAATACGCCTACCGACCGGGCCGGGGCGCGCTTGACGCGGTCAGGCGTGCGCACCGGCTGCTGACGACGGGGCGCCGGGAGGTGGTGGACGCCGACCTGTCGGACTACTTCGGCCAGATACCGCACGCGGAGTTGATGCGGTCCATCGCGCGTCGCGTGAGCGACGGGCGTCTGTTGGGCTGGGTCAAGGCGTGGCTGGAAATGGCGGTGGAGGAGGACGACGGGCGCGGCGGTCGCCGCCGCACGAACCGGGCGCGTCGGGAGCGGAAGGGGACCCCGCAGGGGTCGCCGATTTCGCCGCTGTTCAGCAACATCTACATGCGTCGCTTCATCCTCGGCTGGAAGGTGCTGGGCTACGCCCGGCGCTTCAAGGCGGAAATCGTCAACTACGCGGACGACTTCGCGGTCCTCGGCCGCGCGCCGGCAGCGGCGATGCTGACGGCGGTCGAAGGGCTGATGAAGCGTCTGAAGCCGCCGATGAACGCCGGGAAGACCCGCCGCTGCCGGGTGCCGGAGGAGCCGATGACGTTCCTCGGCTACCGGATTGGGCGCAACTACCGGCCGGACACGGGAGCCGCCTACATCGGCACACGTCCGAGCCGGGAGAGCGTCCGGAGCATCTGCCGCCGCGTGAGCGGGCTGACGACACGACGCAGCGGGCTCCTGTCGCCGGGGGTAGTGGTGGCGCGCCTCAACCGGGCATTGACCGGTTGGGCGAACTACTTCACCCTTGGGCAGGTCAGCCCGGCGTACCGCGCCGTTGACCAGCATGCTACGCGACGGCTGCGCCAGTGGCTCTGTCGTAAGCACAAGGTGCGGTCCGGGAAGAGTGTGCGCTTCCCGGACGAGCGACTCCGGCAGGAGTACGGGCTCACGTGCCTTGCGCAGCGCACGGCGAGCTTTCCGTGGGCGAAGGCATGATCTCGTCCGAGAGCCGGATGCGGGAAATCCGCACGTCCGGTTCGATGAGCGGCGACTGGAAACGGAGTCACGGCGGGGAGTGAGGCACCGGCACCGGGCGAAAGCGGCCGGAAACAGCTACCCCCATCCGCCTACCGCCACCGCGCCAGTCGTCGACTCTACGAAGAAAATACGTCGTTCGACTCAAGTCCGTTTGTCTGAAGATTATGACGTGACGGACTGCTAGCTAGAGAAGCTGCACGCCGCCCCGAAACCGAGGGCACTCCAAGGACCGAACGCGAAGGAAGGAATCTTGTCCTGGAAGGGGCCGGATCATCCACGAAGACCGATCATAGAACACGGGGCGGGCACCGCGGGCGCCGCGACGGACCGACGTTTGCCGGTGGGTCGGGAGACCGCCGGGACGCCGGTGCCCGAAGTCGGTTCATTTCTCACCCGGTGAACCCTCCCTGGGCTGTTCGCCACAGATCCGCGCGGTTCGACCGCGGGAACGTGCAGCCACCGCTCACATCGCCCGTCCCGTGGTGTGTTCGCCACAGATCCGCGCGGTTCGACCGCGGGAACCGCTACTCGTCGCGGAGCACCTCATTGGGATTCACCCGCGTGGCGTGGAGTGCGGGGCCCAGGCAGGCGACGACCGCCGCCGCGAGGAACAGGGCGGGTACGACCGCGAACGTCGGTGCGTCACCCGGTCCGACGCCGTAGAGCAGCGGCGACAACCGCCGGCCGGCGCCGATGCTCGCCGCAAGGCCGGGGACGAGGCCGAGGACCGTGAGCCGGCAGCCGCGTCCGACGACGAGGCGGTGGATGTGGGCCCGCGTCGCGCCCAGCGCGATGCGGATCCCCATTTCGCGCTCCCGCCGGCGGACCACGTAGCCCATCAGGCCGTAGAGCCCCACCAGGGCGAGGCCCAGGGCGAGCCCGGCGGCGGTCGCGGCGAGGCCGGCGTGCACCCGCGACTCGCGGGTTGCGGCGCGCCGCAGCTCGGTGAAGGTTGCGGCCTCGGAGAGGGCAATCGCGGGATCGAGCTCCCGGGCGCGGCGGCGCAGCAACGCGCCTTCGTCCGCCGCGCCGTCCGCCGCGCGGACCGTCACGTACGCGCTCCCTGGCGCGCGTTGCCGGTACGGCACGTAGACCGTCGCCGGCGGCGCGAGACGGACGTCGCGGCCCGCCGTGTCCCCCACGACGGCGACGATGCGGCGGGGCCCCTCCTCGCCCGGCAGGCGCAGCGTCCGCCCCACCGGGTCGCGCGGCGGGAAGTGGAGGGCGGCCAGCGTTTGGCTGACCACCGCCACCGGGGCGCCGGCCGCCGCGTCCGCCCGGCCGAATACCCGCCCGGAACGCACCGGGATGCCGAAGGTCTCGAAGTAGTCGCCGGTGACCGCGTTGACGGTCGTCGCGACGGGGGTCTCCGGTCCCACCCGCCGCGAGTCGGCGAACCGCACCTCCACCCGAATCGGAACGTCTCCCGGGCGGCGGGTCGAGGCGCTCGCGGCGGTGACCACGCTCTCGGCGCGCAGGCCGTCGAGGAGCCGGTCCATCGCGGCGTCGGCGCGATCGGGGTCGTCCTCCCAGGCGCGGGGGAACGCCACCCGCAGGCTCGCGCCGTAGGGGGCGTCGAACCCCTGGTCGATGCGCTGGGTGTTCCAGGCGCTCCTGGCGAGGAGGCCGCACCCGACGACCAGCACCGTCGAGACCGCCACCTGCGCGACGACGAGCCCGCTCATCGCGGTGGATCGGGCGGCGGCTCTGTGGGTGCGGGACATCGCCGCGGAGCCGGGCAGGCCGCGAAGGACCCGCCAGACGGCGGGGACTGCGAAGGCGCATCCGGTCGCCGCGGTGACGGCCAGCCCGATGCCCAGCACGCGGAGGTCCGGCACGAGGTCGAGCTGATAGGGCACGGTCAGGGGCAGCAGCGGCGCGAACGCGCTCGACCAGACGACGAGCACGGCCGCGCCGAGACCGCCGGCCGCCGCGAGCACGGCGACCTCCAGGCCGAGCCGACGCACCAGGTCGACGCGCCCGGCTCCCAGGGCGCGACGGATGACGAGCTCGTGCCGCCACTCGGTCGATCGGGCCAGCAGCAGCGTCGCCAGGTTCGCGCACGCCGCCGCGAGGGCGGCCGCCGCCATGAGGCCGAGAATGCCCAGGAAATTGGCCACTTCGCCGCGGAACTCGGGCCACAGCCGCAGGTAGCTTGCCGGGAGGGCCTGCACGCGCCACGGCGCCCCCGTCTCCGGGTAGTAGACGCTCGCGCCGCGGTCCCGGGCGAGGACCTCGTCCACCGGGTCGATGCGCGCCTGCACCGCCTCCAGGGGCGTGCCGGGCGCGAGACGGCCGACGGTCTGGAACACCGCGAAGGCACGGCCGCTCAGAACGTCGCGTCCCGAGAAGTAGTCGTCGGCCATCATCGCCGGGATCCAGAACGCGCTCTCGAACGACGGCCACACCGCGCCCCGGAAGCCCGCCGGGGCCACCCCGATGACGTCGTACACGTCTTCGTTCAGACGCACCGTCTTGCCCACGATCTCCGGATCCGCCGCGAACTGGCTGCGCCACAGGAAGTCCGAGAGCACGACGACGCGGTGCCCCCCCGGAACCAGGTTGTCCGCGGGGCCGACGAGCCGCCCGAGGGCGGGCCGGACGCCGAGCACCGAGAAGAAGGCCCCGGACACCATCTCCCCCTCATGACGCTCCGGAAACGCCCCGCCGGCCACCGTCATGAACACCCGGCAGAACGCCGCGAGGTCGACGGTGTCGTCGAGCGCGGTCCGCAGCTCGGCGTAGTCCGCGTAGGGCATCGGAGAGTACTCGGGACCGCTCGTCACGTACAGCGTCACCAGCTCGCGGCCGTCGGCGAAGCCCAGCGGACGCACGAACGCCTGGTCGAGCAGGCCGAGGACGAGGGTCGAGCCGGCCACGCCGAGGGCGAACGTGAGCACGCCGGCCGCGGTCCAGCCGGGCTCGCGGGCGAGGGCGCGGCCGGCCAGGCGCAGGTCCTGGCGCAGGTCGCCGAACCGGTGCCGCCGCCGTTCGCCGCGCCTCGAGGTGGTCATGCTTGGAATGGTACCGCGGGAGGTCCGCCGTTCAACGAGCCGAGGCGGGTGAAGACCGCCGGCGGCGCGGGCAGGGCGGAGGTGTTCCGCGGGTGTTTCAACGAGCCGATGCGGGTGGAGACGATCGCGGCGACGGACCCGCCGGCTGGACGCCAGCCCGAGCAGACCCCCGCCGGAGCAGACGCGGGTCGACCTTGAAGAACATCGGCGCCGTGTCCTGGATTCGAACCGTCAGCGTTCGGCGACGGTTCAGCGGGTGATTCGGCGACGGTCCAGCGGGTGATTCGGCGAGCCTCGTCAGGCGCCGCCGGATCGGTTCGGCCGCCCGTGCTCGGCCGGTGGAGGCAGTGGAAGCATGTGATCGTAGCGGCTTGTGCGATGATGACCATCGCCGGTTCGCCGCCGGGCTGACCGCGAAGATAGTGAAGTTGCGCCTGCCCGCATGAGCATCGGACTGACACCGACCGGGCGCCCGCGCTGGGCTCCCCTGCCGGATGACGACGTCGCCGCGCCGCGCCTGCAGCGCGCCTTCGACACCGACTGGCGCGAAGCCCTCTTCACGATCGCGGCCGAGCGGATTGACCTTCGGGGTTCACCCGGTCTGCGTTTCTGGCGGGAGATCGCCGAGCGCCATCTCACGGCCCTCTGCCACGTCCCCGAGGACGCGGCGCCTCTGCGGGTCCCCGCGCCGGCGGTCTGGCAGTGGACCGCCTGGGTGCAGGCCGCGCCGCCCATGGCGGGCGGCGAGTACCTCTCCGTGGACCGCCTGCGGCGCATTTGGCGCCAGCTTACCGCATGGGTGTCGGAGACCGCGCAGGCCGGCGGCGGACTGGCGGCGTTCCTGGAGGAGCGCGCGCCCCGGTGGCGGCAGGTGGGGCGCATCTGCTTCCACCTCGCCGAGCACCCGCACGACGAAGCGCATCCGTTCGCCTTCCTGGCCACCTGGGTCGCCGGGTTCGACGCGGCGGGACGGATGAAGCACCGGCCGTTGCTCTCGGCGGTGCGGCAACGCATCGGCGTGAAGGACGGCGCGGTGTTGGCGAGTTTCTTCGCACCCCTCCGGCGGGCCGCGGAGACCTGCGACTGGATCCGGGATCTGGTGCAGTCGGGCGACGTCTACCGGCCGCTGGCGTGGCCGCCGGAGCGCGCCCGGCGGCTCCTGCGCAGCGTGCCGGCGTTGGAGGAGGCCGGCCTGTCGGTCCGGCTGCCGGACGGGTGGCGGCGCCAGACGCGGCCGCGGGTCGAGGTGACCATCGGCGCCCGGACGCCTGCGCGGCTGGGGACCGACGCGGTGCTGGACTTCGACGTGGGCGTCACCCTCGGCGACGACGCGTTGACGCGCGACGAGCTGGAAACACTGCTCGACGGCGACGACGGGCTGGTGCGGATCAAGGACCGGTGGGCCGAGGTCGACCGCCAGCGGCTGCGGCAGGCCCTCCGCCACTGGCAGGCGGTGCAGCGGCGGGCCCGCAACGGGCTCTCCTTCACCGAGGGCATGCGTCTGCTCGCCGGCGCGCCGGCGGATCTGCGGGGCGCCGCCGGGGACGAAGAACGCGCGTGGGTGCACGTCTCCGCCGGCGATGCGATGCGCGGGGTGCTCCGGGGCATGCGCCAGCCGGATGCGCTGGCCCCGGCGGAGATCGACGGCGATCTGCGGGGCACGCTGCGGCCGTATCAACGCGACGGGCTGACGTGGCTGCGCTTCCTGTCGCGGCTGGGTCTCGGCGCCTGCCTGGCCGACGACATGGGTCTGGGCAAGACCATCCAGGTTCTCGCGCTGCTGCTCTGCGGGCGGCGCGACGACCCGGCCGGGCCGCGGGCGCCGTCGCTGCTGGTGATTCCGGCGTCGCTGCTCGGGAACTGGCGCCGCGAGGCGGAGCGGTTCGCGCCGGCGCTGGCGCTGCGGTTCCTGCACCCCGCCGAGACGGACCGCCGGCGGATCGCGGAGATCGCGGCCGACCCCGCCCGGCATCTGGCCGGCGTCGATCTGGCGGTGACGACCTACCCCATGCTGGTCCGCCAGCCGTGGCTGGAGGACGTATCCTGGCGACTGGTCGTTCTCGACGAAGCGCAGGCCGTCAAGAATCCGTCGACCCGCCAGAGCCGGGCTGTCCGGCGGCTTCCGGCTCACGCCCGCATCGCCCTGACCGGCACCCCGGTGGAGAATCGCCTGGATGATCTCTGGGCGCTGTTCGACTTCCTCAATCCCGGTCTGCTCGGCTCGCGCGCGGTGTTCCAGGCGTTCGTCAAGCGCCTGCAGGCGCGTCCGGAGAACCCCTTCGCACCGCTTCGCCAACTGGTCGCGCCCTACATCCTGCGCCGCCTGAAGACGGACCGCGGCATCGTCGCCGACCTGCCGGAGAAGACGGAAACGGCCCGTTACTGCCGATTGACGCGCGCGCAGGTCGTCCGCTACGAGCGCGTGGTCCGCGACCTGCGGCGCGACCTGGAATCGAGCGCGGGCATCGCACGCCGAGGCGCGGTGCTGCGGGCGCTGCTGCGCCTGAAGCAGGTCTGCAACCATCCGAGTCAGGCGTCGGGCGACGGCCGTTACGCGCCGGCCGACAGCGGCAAGTTCGCGCGTCTGGCGGAAGTGTGCCAAGAGCTGGCGGAGCGCCGGGAACGAACGCTCGTCTTCACCCAGTTCCGGGAGATCATCGACCCGCTGGCGGCGCATCTGGCGACGATCTTCGGCCGGCCGGGACTGGCGCTGCACGGCGGCACGGCCGTGGGGCGGCGCCGCGCGCTGGTGGATCGGTTCCAGGCCGCCGACGGCCCCCCCTTCTTCATTCTGTCACTCAGGGCGGGCGGCACGGGGCTGAACCTGACGGCGGCGTCCCACGTGATCCACTTCGACCGCTGGTGGAATCCGGCGGTGGAGAATCAGGCCACCGACCGCGCGTTCCGTATCGGCCAGCGGCGCAACGTGCTCGTCCACAAGTTCATCACCACGGGCACCATCGAGGAGAAAATCGACCAGATGATCGCGGAGAAGAAGGCGCTGGCGGCCGACCTGCTCGATGGTGACCGCGAGATCGACCTGACCGAGCTGTCCGACGACGAGCTGATCGATCTGGTGCGGCTCGACGTCACACGGGCGCAGCCGTGAAGGCCGCGGCTTTTCCCGACCCGGACCGCCCCGGCGCGCCGCCCCGTGCGGCCGGGGCGCGGCCGGCGCGCCGCCCGCGCCCGTCGTCGTCTCTTCACCCGCCGGCGGGCGCCGTCTGCGCGATCCGGGCCAAGCCGGCCCCACGTTCGCGCGGACGCTCCACCGGGTGCTGACCATGCCGCGGCGACAACCTCTGCTGCCGTTTTTCGATCGGGTTCCGCCCCGGCTGCGGGAGCTGTACAGGCGGCGCCTGGGCGAGGCGGTGCGGCCGGACGCGTCGGACGAACCGGTCGCGCGGCACTTCTGGGGCCGGCGTTGGCAGGAACACCTGGAGGCGTGCCTCGCCGGGCGCCTGCCGGGAGGCCGCGCCTGCGTGCGCGAAGGCGCCATCAACAATCTGGAGGTCCGCCCGGGACACGTCCAGGCGATCGTCGTCGGCGCGACGATCGATTACGTCGACGTTCGCATCCGAAAGCTCCGGGCCGACGTCTGGAAAGCCCTCCGGATCGCCTGCCTCGGCCAGATCGGATCCCGGAGCGACCTGCTGGACGGACGCGTGTCCGGGCACGTGCGGGACGTCCTCACCGACCCCGACCGCGGCCTGTTTCCGACGCCGGCCGACATCACGCCGCGCTGCCCTTGCGGCGACCGGGCCGCGGCCTGCAAGCACGCGATGGCCGCGCTCTACGGGGCCGGCGGTTCTTTCGACCGCGACCCGCTCCTGCTCTTCCGTCTTCGCGGCGTCCAACCGGCGGATCTGATCAGCGACCTGGCCCCGCCGGTCGGCGGGACGTGGCGGCGCGACGTGCTCGCCGAGGACGCCCTCGCCGAGATCTTCGGCATTCATCTCGATGCCGGTCCGAAAGAGACGGCCCTCTCGTACCGCCGCCGGCTGCCGGTGGCCGGCCCCCGGCCCAGGAAGACGCCCGCCGGGAACCGGGAACCCGGAAACGACGCCTCCGCGGAGGAGCCGGCGCCCGCACGACGCGGCAATACCGGCGCCGCGATTCGGGAACCGGGACGCGCCGCCGCCGCGGGGGAGCCGGGACGCGGCCCCGGCGCGGAGGGGCCGGCCCCCGCGCCCGACCGATCGGCGTCCGCATGGCGCCCCACCGGACCGCTCGTGGCCAGGCTGCGCGAGCGGACCGGCTTCACCGTCGCCGAGCTGGCCGAACTGCTCCACGTGTCGCCGTCGACGGTGCGCCGCTGGGAGACCACGCCCGGCCCGTTGCGCCTGCCCCCGCCGCAGCGGGAGGCCCTGCGGGTGCTGCGCGACGAAACCGGCTTGGCGGAGTGACGGAACGCTCCCCCTGCGGGAGCGTCTTGCGTGATCCGTGCTTCCAGGAACAGCCGGGCGTCTCGTCGTTCGGTGAATCCGGCAGCCGATTTCCACTGTCCGGGCTGGTCCGTCGCCTCGTGAACCTCTCGGCGGGTCGCGCTTGTTTGCGGTCCCAACCTGGCTCGTACGAACGTGGCCGAGGCGGGGCGGCAGGTCAATCCACGAGTACCGCGTAGGGGCGGTTCGCGGCCTCCCACGCGCGCAGATCCGCCCATAACCCGGTGTCCCGCAGGTCCTCTGGAGACATGCCCGCTCGAAGGAGTCTCGCGATGTCGTTGGTTCCAATACTGGTGGGGAGGTCTCCGAGAACGCGGCGGAGTCCTATGCGGAGAATCGTGATCATGTCGTGCCCCCGGACGACATGCCACGGATCGACGTCCGCAAGTTGCCCGAGACGGCTTGTGACGGCATCTGCATCATGAGGCGAATTCGCCAACGCTCGGCAAATCAACGTTTCGTCGTCTACCGTCCACGTCTTCTCGTCCACGAACTGCTGTACCTTCACTTGCAGTTTGACCGATGGTCGAGCGAGCAGGGCGGCGAACCGCAGACGACCGAAGACCAGTGCCCGTTCCAGAAGGGCAGTGCGTACGTCGATGCCTGCGCTCTCGAGTCGATGGATCTTGGAAACATTGCCGTGCTCGGCGAGTACCTTGTCGAGCGCGGATGAACGGCAAAGAAGACACTCGAGGTCGTGCGCGTCCGTGTACAACAGGTTGCTGGATTCGATGCGCCCGCCTGTCAGGCGTTCGAAATCGCTGTCCACGATGCCGAGAGCGCCACCGAATTGCGTGGCGTCGAGCCGTTGAACGGCGCCGATGACGTTCGGTTTCCCCTCCCCGTCGATGAGATCGCATGTGGCATGGCACCGCGGCCGCCAGAAGCGCACGTCATCCTTGCCTTCGACGATCATGACGGCGCCGTGGTGAGACGCGCGGAGCATTTTGATTTCGCCGACGAGCGTGCCGGGAGATTTGTGTCCCTGTAGCATGGTCGGTCATGCCGGACTATGCCGAATCGCCCAATGCAACCATCAGATCGCTTTCATCGCCAACTATGAATGGCGAATGGGTGGCAACTACCGTATCAAAACCTGACAGTTCGACGATCTGCTTCAGATCGGGGAGAAATCTCTTCTGCCATCCTACATGAAGGGACAACTCGGGTTCATCGATCAATACGACTGTATTGGGTCGGACCCTGAACAGAAGATCGTAGTGCAAGACGAGTTCGTGCTGTTCGCCGGAGGATAGAGAGTTCAGTTGTAGTCGTGAACCGGCTGGGTCTTCCGCCACCAAGCCCGTGGTTCTGTCGAGGCGAATTTTCTTGTTGCGAAACTTCCCATTCACGTTGTCGAGAAAAAGACGAGTGCGCCTCGCCAAATCCTCCAATGCATCGAGTTTGTGATCAGTGTCCTGCACGTACAGCGTCATTGCCCGGGCCACGGTAGTGTCCATATCCCGCAGTCTGGCGGCGTCAAGGGGATGTGCGGGCGTTTCGTCGAGAATGCCGATTGCCTTGAATTCGCTGGTCTTCTTGACCAGAATGGCCATGCGTTCCTGAAGTTCGTCTTCGGGCAATCGTCGAGTCGCCGAGATCAGGCGCTGCGGAAAGGTCTGATCCAGCGTCTGGGCCTGTCTTCCATACTCGGCCATCGTGTCGCCGAGACGTACGTGAAAGTCCTGACTGCACTCCAGGACGCTGGAGATGAAAGCGAAGGTTCCGCGAACCGATCGGATTCTCGACGTGGTGGCCGGCTCGGTCCGCACAAGTCGTTGGGCCTCGATCAGGAAGGCGTTCGTACTCTCCAGAAACGCATCCAGCCAGGGAGACTCCCCACCCGCGGGGCTGTCGCCGGTCGGGGTATGCAACCCAAGAAAGTGGTAGGGCCTGGGCCACCCTTCGCCACGAGGGTCGCCGAACCGGGAAAGCACCTCGGACTCGGAGAGGACCTCTCCGTCGCGTACGTCGATCCAGGCGTTCGGGAGGCTGTGGTGGGGCTCGATGTACCGGATTCGGGCGGCGACGGATTCTGCCTCGGACGGGCGGAGGTCTACCTGGTGGATGTTGCGGGTTCCGTCCGCCGTCGTCAGCGTGAGCGTTCCGGCGTCGCCGGTGCTCTCAGGAAGATCTGACGTCCGCAACTCGAGAGTGCTGCGGTCCTCGAATCGCAGAAGAAAGCGTGTGAACGGAATGCGCTTGAAGCAGGCGAAGTCGTTTCGCAAGAGGGCGTCGACCATTCGCAGAACGGTGGTTTTTCCCACGCCGTTCGGACCATGCAGAAGCGTTACGCGGTCGTCGAGGTTGAGGTCGATGCCATGGTCGTAGATGCCGAAGAGCCCGTCGACCTCGATTCGTTGAAGCCGAAGGAGTTGAGGTCGGTCCATGACACTGTGGCTCCGTCGTCTCTCGGAGTTCCTGGAGGGCGCTTGGGCGGTGGGGCCATGCATCCGGCGTCGGGCGGTCCGCCGGTAGCGGGCCGGCGATCAGGACTGCTTGGTTCGTTTCGACGGAAGATGTCCAGGCAAAGAGACGATCATCCCCGTCTCCCGCGCCGGCGGCGGCTGGAAGACGGGGATAAACCGTGCGGCTCGTCTAACGCTGGTCGAGCGCGAAGACGAACAGGTAGCTCGAGTTCTCGAGGTTGTCGTACTTCACCGGGTGCAGGTGGCGTCCGCTGGACTGCACCGCGACGTACTGCGTGGGGCCGATGGCGTAGGTGACGGGGGCGCCCTTGAGGGGGGTGCCGACGTTGAAGCGCCACAGCTCTTCGAGCGTCTCGTCGTTGTAGGCCACGATCCAGCCGTCCTGCAGGGCGGTGAACACGAGGCCGCCGGCGGTGGCGACGATCCCCGACCGGATCTCGATGTCGGTGATCGCCTTGGCGAGCACTTCGTGCTCGACCGCGTGGAACGCGGTCACCGACCCGTAGTAGAGGTCGCTGTCGTACTGGCGGCGCTCGCTGCGCTGGGGGTCGATGTTGCCCTCGGGCCCGGCGGGGACCATGGCCGCGCCGGTCTGCTCGAAGCAGCCCTCGGTGCCGACGCCGTAGGCGATGCGCTTCACGGGGTTGTAGGCCATCGGCTGGTGGGCGACCCCGCCGTGCCACGTCGGGCAGGCCCGCTTCATTTCGTCGCGGTCGCTGCGCATGGCGCGGGCCTCGGGGTTGTAGATCTGCACGTCGAGGTTGGGGTCGTACTCGACCGGCTTCCCGGTCACCGGATTGAGCCCCGCCGTCCAGTTCAGGTCGTTGACGTACTTCGCGCCCCGGATGAAGCTGCCGTCGGTGCGGTCGAGGGTGTAGAAGAACCCGTTGCGTCCGTAGTGGGAGACGACCTTGCGCAGGCGCCCGTCGATCTCGAGGTCGTAGAGCATGTGCACGCCGACCTCGTCGTAGTCCCACGAGTCGTTCGGGGTGTACTGGAAGTGCCACTCGAGCTCGCCGGTGGCGACGTCGAGGGCGACGGCGCTGTTGGTGAAGAGGTTGTCGCCGGGGCGGAACTCGGCGTCGTAGCCGGGGAACGGGTTGCCGGTGCCGACGATGTAGAGGTTCGTCTCGGGGTCGTAGGAACCGGTCTGCCAGATGCCCCCGCCGCCCGTCTTCCACGCGTTGTGGTCGTCGGTCCAGGTCTCGCTGCCGGGCTGGCCCGGCTCGGGCACGACGTACCAGCGCCACAGCTCCTGACCGGTGTAGACGTCGAGGGCCGCCACCCAGCCGCGGGTGCCGCCGTCGCCGGCGCCGTTGTGCACGAGGACCTTGCCGTCGGCGACGAGCGGCGCGGTGAGGAACCGTTCGCGCCGGCCGAACTCGTTGGCGCCGGCGATCTCCACGTCCCACATGATCTCGCCGTTGTCACGGTCGATGGAGATGACCCGGCCGTCGGGCAGGTTCGCCAGCACCCGGTCCTCCCAGAGGGCGATGCCGCGGGAGCGCGACGTGTTCCCCTCGTGGTCGACGCCGGGGTCCGCGATCCAGACGAACTGGCCGTAGTTGGGGTTGCGGGCGTCGATCTTGTAGACGGTCCCCCAACCGTCGCTGGTGTACATGAAACCGTTGTCGATCAGCGGGTTGAGCTCGCTCTCGGGGCCGTTGCGCCCGGTGTCCTGCATGCCGCCGAGGGCCAGGGCCCACACCATGCGGAGGTCGCCGACGTTGCCGCGGTCGATCTGGGTGAGCCGCGAGTAGCGGGTCGACGTGTAGTCGCCGTTCATGATCAGCCAGTTCTGCGGCTCGTTCCGGGCGTTGATCAGCCGGTCGCGGTTGACCGTGAGGCTGTACTGCCCGTGGGCCGCGATCGTCGAGGCGGCCACCAGGAGGGCGGCGGCGCAGACCGTTTTGACCAAAGAGTGCTGGCGCATGCAGGGTCCCCTTTCTGGACGTTCCGATCGACGTAGCTTACACCGAAAGAGACGCGCCGGCCGGGGGGTTGGGGGAGGGGGCGCGCGTAAGCCGGCGCCGGCCGGGCCGCTAGCTGAATATGCCGTAGAGCGACAGGAGGACGCCGCCGGCGATGACGGAGCCGAGCTGGCCCGCGGTGTTGGCGCCCATCGCGTGCATGAGGACGTGGTTGGTGAAGTCCTCTTCCTGCGCCACCCGCTGAACGAGCCGCCCGCTCATGGGGAAGGCGCTGATGCCGGCGGCGCCGACCAGGGGATTCACCTTGCCCCGCGTCACCGCGCAGAGGACCTTGCCGAACACGATTCCCGCGATGGTGTCGAGCGCGAACGCGAAGAGGCCCAGGCCGAGGATGAACAGGGTCGTCGACTGCAGGAACGTGTCGGCCTGCATCAGGCTGCCGACGGTGAGCCCCAGGAAGATCGTCGACAGGTTGGCGAGCTCGTTGGACGCGGTGCTCGCGAGCTGGGCGACGACGCCCGACTCCTTCAAGAGGTTCCCGAACATCAGCGTCGCCACGAGCGGGGCCGAGGGCGGCACGAGAATGCCGACGAGAATCGTCACCACGATGGGGAAGGCGATGACCGCGCCGCGGGGGACCGGCCGCGGGGCGTACTCCATGCGGATGCTGCGCTCCGCCTTCGTGGTGAAGAGCCGCATCAGCGGGGGCTGGATGATCGGGACCAGGCTCATGTAGGAGTAGGCGGTGACCGCGATCGGAGCCAGCAGCTCGGGGGCGAGCAGGGACGAGACGTAGATGCTGGTGGGGCCGTCGATGGCGCCGATCACGGCGATCGAGGCGGCCTGGTTCAGGGGGAACCCGAAGAGGGTGGCGAGGATGAGGGTGGCGAAGATGCCGAGCTGGCCGGCCGCCCCGAGCAGGGCGAACACCGGCTGCGACAGCAGGGGGCGGAAGTCCATCATCGCCCCGATGCCGATGAAGATGAACAGCGGGAACAGCTCGGTGTCGATGCCGAACTCGATCAGGAGCTGCAGCATGCCCTCGGGCTGGTTCATCGGCGAGTTCGGCAGGTTGCCGAGCAGCACCCCGAAGCCGATGGGCAGCAGCAGGGTCGGTTCGTACTCCTTCCCGATGGCCAGATAGATCAGGAGTCCGCCGATGGCGAACATCAGCAGCGCTTCGGGGCCGATCGAGGGAATGTAGGGCATGAAGGCCGGTGCGCGCTTCCGCGGAGGGGCGGACGGCGCGCCTTGGAACCGCCGGTTGCCGCGCGGGCTCAGGGCACGAAGGATATCAGCGGCTCGCCTTGGGCGACCCGGCTGCCCTGGGCCACGTGCACCGTGTCGATCCGGCCGTCCCGCGGCGAGCGGATGACGTTCATCATCTTCATCGCCTCGAGGGTGATCAGCTCGTCGCCGCGGGCGACGGTCTGCCCGGCCGCGATCGCGATCGAGGCGACCACCCCGGGAATCGGGGCGATCATCCGGTCGGGGTCGCCCGGCGCCGCGGTCGCCGCCGGGGTCCCGGCCGACGTGGTCTGCCGTATCCCCGCCCGCGGCGCGGGGGCGCTCAACGGCACCTCGGTGCTGTCCGACGGCTCCACATCGACCGAGAAGGTCGCGCCGGAGACTCTCGCGGTGACGGGGCGCGCCTGCGGGTCGTCGATCTCCACATAGTACCGCCGGCCGTCGACGGTGACTCGATAGCGGCTCACGATCGCGCTCTCGTCCGGGGGGGCTGACCGCTCAGGCGGCGGGCGAGGTGCGCGTGCCGCCACTGGGACGGGGTTCGATCCGGCGCGCTCGGCGCCGGCGCGGCGGTCGCGCGGGCCACCGCCACCGCGATCGCGACGGCGCGGAGCCGACGCTCCCGTTCGGTGTCGGTGATCCGGCCGAACGTCGCCGGCTCGGAGCCGGGAACCGTCTCGAGCAGCCATTGCGCGGCGCGGGCCGGCCACTGCGCGGTCAGCAGGTACATCAGGCCGAGCAGTCCGGCCAGCGCCGCAAAAAGGATGACGGTGCCGTAGGCGGAGATCTCCAGCACCGTCTCGAGTTGGGAGAGCATTACAGCGGAATGTTGCCGTGCTTCTTCGGCACCGTGGCGGTCTGCTTGTCCTTGAGGAAGTCGAGCGCCGCCGTCACCCGCGCCCGGGTCTCGCGCGGATAGATCACGTCGTCGACGTGCCCCGCCGCCGCGGCCACGAACGGTGAGTTGAACTTCTCCTGGAACGCATCCTCGAGCCGGCTCCGCTCGGCCTCCCGTTCGGCCGGATCGACCGCCGCGAGCTGCCGGGCGTACAGGATGTTGACGGCGCCCTTCGGACCCATGACCGCGATCTCGGCCGTCGGCCAGGCGAGACACACGTCGGTGCGGATCATCTTGCTGCTCATCACGATGTAGGCGCCGCCGTAGGCCTTCCGGAGCACCACCGACACCTTGGGGACGGTCGCTTCCGAGTACGCGTACACGATCTTGGCGCCGTGCCGGATGATGCCCCGGCGCTCCTGCCCGCTCCCGGGAAGGAAGCCGGGGCAGTCGACCAGCGTCACGATCGGGATGTTGAACGCGTCCGAGAACCGGATGAACCGGGCGATCTTGTCCGAGGCGTCGATGTCGAGGGCCCCGGCGAGGTGGGCCGGTTGATTGGCCACGAACGCCACCGCCCGGCCGCTCAAACGGGCGAATCCGATAACCGCGTTCGGCGCGAAGTCCGCCTGCACTTCGAGAAACGAGTCGCGATCGACGATCAGCGTGATGGCGTCCCGGACGTCGTAGGACAGCTCCGCCGATTCCGGAATGAGCCCGTCGAGGGCCGCCGCGTCGGGGACCAGGGCGTCGTCCGGCGGCAGCGCCGGCGGATCGTCGACGTTGTTGGACGGGAGGTATCCCAGCAGCCGCCGTGTGAGGGCGAACGCGCCGTTCTCGTCGTCCGCCACGAAATGCGCGACGCCCGAGCCCGCCGCGTGGGTGGTGGCGCCGCCGAGCGTCTCCGCGTCGACCTCTTCGCCGGTGACGGTCTGGATGACGTCCGGCCCGGTGATGAACATGAAGCTGTTGCCGCGGGTCATCACCACGAAGTCGGTCAGTCCCGGCGAATAGACGGCACCCCCCGCGCACGGCCCGAGCATGAGGCTGATCTGCGGCACCACGCCGCTCGCCTGGGTGTTGCGCCAGAACAGGTCTCCGAACCCTGCGAGGCTCCAGACGCCTTCCTGGATGCGGGCCCCGACCGAGTCGAGCAGCGCGATGATCGGCAGCCCGCTGCTCGTGGCCGCCTCGAGCAGCCGTCCCACCTTCATGGCCTGGACTTCGGAGAAGGACCCGCCGAGCACCGTGAAGTCCTGCGCGAAGATGGCCACGCGCCGGCCGTCGATGAGACCGAACCCGGTGACGACCCCGTCCCCGGCGTGCCGGTTCTTCTCGAGCTCGAAGCCGGTGTGGCGATGCTCGACGTACGGGGCGATCTCTTCGAACGAGTCGGCGTCCAGCATGCGCTTGATGCGCTCGCGCGCGGTCAGCTTGCCGCGGGCGTGCTGCGTATCGATGCGTTCCCGGCCGCCGCCCAGCCGGACCGCGGCGCGCCGCTCGGCAATCGAGTCCCGGTTCGCGGCGGCGTTCTCAGGCGCGGGGCTGTCGACGGGCGGCCCGCCGGTCGCGGGGGGGCGGTTCGCGGCGTCGTCCGGAAGCGGCGCCCCATCGGCAGGGGGGGGCGCCGCGATGCCGCCGGGGCCCGTCGGGGGGCCTGCATCGGAGGTCGGGTCCGGCCCGTTCGCGGCCGGAGCCGGATGCGGGAGTCCCGCCGGGGCCTCGGCTCCGGCGGACTCGGCCGCGGCGCCGGGGTCGGCCGCCGGCGCGCCGATGCCGGAACGCAGCGGGGGATGCGCAGGGTTCAGGGCCCCGGCGGCCGGCGAACCGTCGTCGCCCCCCCTTTTTCGTGACCGACGCCGGCGGTTCCAGTTGCGCAGCGTCGCCAATACCGTTCCGCCGGCGACCGTGCCGGCGGGCGCCACCAGCTTCAACGCCGCGGTATCCGCGGTCGTCGCCCGGTCGCCGTCGCCGGTAACGGGAACCGCGGTCTGCTCCGGTTTCTCGTTCGGCAGCGCGTCGGCGGGAGTGTCAGCCATGTCGGCCATTCATTATATCGAGGAACCGTCCGTCCCCCCCGCGAAACCCGACCCGAGCGCGGACTGGACTCGACGTTGCCCCACTATGCCCGATGCCCGGCCCGCGTGGAACCCGACCCCGAGCGCGGACCGGACTCTCCTCGGCGACCCGTTCAGGTCGATACGCCATCGTACCACGACCGGCGGGACGGCGGGTGGCGCGCCCGGGGAATAATTTGGTGTCGCGGGCGGTGTCCAATTGGGTGATAATTGCGGGGGTTCGCGGCCCCGCGCGCATCGAAGTCCGGCAGGTGTCATGCGGGGGGCGGGCGGAGGGCATCCGGAGGGAGAAGAAGGAGCGTTCAGATGCTTCGTCGAGACATCGTGTCGAACGGCTGGCTGGTCGCGCTGGCCGGGCTGGGGCTCGCGGCGCCGGGCTCGGCCGCCGCGCAGGAGGCGGCCGGATCGGGCCAGGCGGCAGGAACCTACGAGGTGCCCCGGACACCCGACGGCCACCCGGATCTGCAGGGCTTCTGGTCGAACCAGACCTACACGCCGCTGGAGCGGCGGGAGGGGGTGACGGGCGCGTTCCATACCCCGGAGGAACTGGCGCTGATCGAGAGCGGCGCGGCCGGCCGCGAGAGTGCGCAGACCGAGCCGGGCACCATTCCCGACGTGCACTACGACTTCACGCAGTTCGGGCTCGACCGCAGTCAGGCGGCGCGGGCCCAGAATCTGCGCACGTCGATGATCGTCGATCCCCCGGACGGACGCCTGCCGCCGGTCAACGCCGCGGGGGAGCGACTGGCGGCGGAGCGGGCCGAGGCGCAGGCGCGGCTCGGCGGGCGGTGGGACTCCGCCGAGGCCAACCAGCTCGACGATCGGTGCATCATCATGCGCGGGGTCGGCCCCCCGCTGATGCCCAGCGGGTACAACGCCAACTACCACATCGTGCAGTCGGCCGGCCACGTGATGATCCTTTCCGAGATGATTCACGACGCGCGTATCATCCCGCTCGACGACCCGGCGGCGCCCCCGGCGGGCGTGCGGCAGTGGATCGGGGTGTCGCGGGGGCACTGGGACGGCGACGCGCTGGTGGTGGAGACCACGAACTTCAACGGCAAGAATCCGTTCCAGGGGTCCGGCGATCGGATGACGGTGACCGAGCGCTTCACGCGGGTGTCCGACGACGTGATCGAGTACCGGTTCACGGTCGACGATCCGGGGACCTGGGATCGCCCGTGGACGGCCGAGAACCTGATGCAGAGGACCCGGGGCCCGCTGTTCGAGTTCGCGTGCCACGAGGGCAACTACGGGCTCTACAACACGCTCGTCGGCGCCCGTCTTGAAGAGCAGCGCGCCGCCGGGGAGGCGGAGCAGTCGAGGGACAGGTGACATGGCGATGCGTACTCGGCTATCGACGATGACGCTGGCCGCCGTGGCCGCGCTGGCGGCGTCCGCGGCGGGCCAGACGTCGGAGTATCGGGCGCCTCGGGGGCCGGACGGCAACCCCGATCTCAACGGGATCTGGCAGGCCCTGGGCTCGGCCCACTGGGATGTCGAGCCGCATTCGGCGGGGCCGAGCGTGGTGCGGGAGCTGGGCGCGCTGTCCGCGGTGCCGGCCGGTCTCGGGGTCATCGACGGCGACCGGATCCCGTACACGCCGGAGGCCTTGGCCCAGCGGAACGAGAACCGCGCGAACCGGCTCGAGCGCGATCCCGCCGTCAAGTGCTACCTGCCGGGGGTGCCGCGCGGCATGTACATGCCGTTTCCGGTGCAGATCATCCAGAGCCGGGCCCACGTCATGATCCTCCACGAGTTCGCCGGCGCCGTGCGCACGGTGTACATGGAGAACCAGATGGACGCCCCCGCCGACAGTTGGATGGGGTGGTCGAACGGGCGCTGGGACGGCGACACGCTCGTCATCGACACCACCGGCTTCAACGGCCGGACTTGGTTCGATCAGTCGGGCAACTTCCACAGCGGGGCGTTGCGCGTGGTGGAGCGCATCACGCCGCGGAGTCCGGACACGCTCTGGTACGAGGTCACCCTCGAAGACCCGAACGTTTTCACGCGGCCCTGGACGATGCGCATGCCCCTCTATCGACGGGTGGAAGAGAACGCGCGGGTTCTGGAGTTCCGATGCGTCGAGTTCGTGGAAGATCTGATCTACGGGCACCTCCGCAAGCAACCCGAGGATGCCGGCCGGTAACGTTGAGGAGGGGAATCCTTATGCGCACGAAGCTCGCTTGTGTCGTCGTCGGGGTCGGAGTCCTGTTGGCGGCCGCTCCGGCGTCGACCCATCATGCCTTCTCCGCCGAGTTCGATATCGAGAAGCCGTTGACGCTGACCGGCAAGCTCGTCCGGTGGGAAATGATCAATCCGCACTCCTGGTTCCACATGGACGTCGAGGACGAGGAAGGGAAGCTGGTGCGGTGGATGATCGAGGGCGGGAGCCCGAACGAACTGATCCGGAACGGGGTCACGAAGAACACCCTCGACATCGGGATCGAGTTGACCGTCGAGGGCTACTACGCCAAGGACGGGACGCCCAAGGGCGTGGGCAGGAACTTCCTGCTCGCGGACGGCGAACGGCTGTTCCTCGGCGGGTCGGCGCCCCCGGTCGCGCCCGCCGTCCGCTAGTCCGGAACCGTCGCTTGGCGGCTCCGTCGCCGCGTTGCTGCGCAGCCGCCCAACCAATCCTCTAGGCGTTCGCACCGTTTCGCGGGCGCATGCTTGGAATCGTGAACTGGGAGACATCGATCATGCGGACCATCATCGCGGCGGCGGGTGTCATCGGAACGTGTCTGGCCGGCGCCGTCGGCGCGGCGGCGCAGGAAGTCCCGACCTACAACGAACACGTCGGCCCCCTCCTGCTCGAGAACTGCGCGAGCTGCCACCGGCCGAATCAGGTGGCGCCGATGTCGCTGCTGTCCTACCGCGAGGCGCGTCCGTGGGCGCGGGCGATCAAGGCCAAGGTCGAGGCGCGCGAGATGCCGCCCTGGTTCGCCGACCCGCGGTTCGGCAAGTTCTCGAACGACACGAGCCTGAGCGACGAGGACGTCGCGACCATCGTCGCCTGGGCCGAGGGCGGAGCCCCGGAAGGAGCCGGGCCGGCCCCCGCCGCCCCCCGCTTCTCGGCCGCGGGTTGGAGCCACCCCGCGGGGCGCGAGCCGGACTACGTCATCGAGTTCCCGATCGCGTGGCAGGTCGACGCCGAGGGGGAGACGCCGAACTTCAACCTGTACACGCCGTTGCCGTTCGACGACGTGATGGTGGTCTCGGCGACCCAGGTGCGGCCCGGGAACTACGCGGCGACCCACCACATCACCACCGGTCTCGTCAACATGCCGGCGGGCATGGTGCTCGGCCGGGGGGCGGCGTGGCAGGGCGGTCCCGAGGTCGACTACGTGCCGGTGCGGGACCCGAACGTCGATCCCGAAGAGGTGGCGAGGCTGACCGCGGACGGCCGCGCCCAGCGTCGTCAACTGAGCCCCGAGGCCCGGGAAGAGGCGGCGGCGCAGCGGGCCGGCTTCGGGCCGTACATTCCCGGCGTCGGCGCCGATGTGGCCCGCCCCGGCCAGGTGCGCGAGATCCGCGGCGATCTCTTCGACTACATCATCTGGAACCTGCACTATCAGGCCACCGGCAAGCCGGAGACGGCGCGGCCCTCGATCGGGGCGTGGCTGGCCACCGAGAAGCGCGCGCAGCGCGTCCGCAGCCTCGGCCTGAACGAGACCACTTCCGAAGGGATGCAACTGGTCGCGCCGCCGCCGTTGACGCCCGAGGAACGCCGCGCCCGCGCGGCGTCCCGGCAGGTGGGGCAGGGGCTGAACCCGCTGCTCGCCCCGATTCCCCCGAACGACGGGAACTGGACGGTGACGGGCGTCGGGGGCTTCCAGAACGACGCGATCATCCAGTCGATGTTCGTCCACGCCCATGTCCGGGGCAAGGACTTCACCTGGGTGCTGACGTATCCCGACGGCCGCGAAGAGGTGCTGCTGCGGGTTCCCGACTACGACTTCGACTGGCAGTTCGAGTACGAGCTGGCCGAGCCGATCCCGGTGCCGGCGGGCAGCACCGTGAAGTCGATCGCCCGCTATGACAACTCGCGCAACAACCGGCGCAACCCGGCTCCGCACAAGGAGGTCTACTGGTCGGAGCAGAGCTGGGACGACATGTATCTGACCAACGTCAACTACACGCTGGTCGACGAGACCCCGGCCGACGACGAATAGCCGCCGGGCCCGGAGTCCGCGCCGTGGCGACGGTGCGGACTCCGGCCGGGCCGGCCACCGGAGCCGCCGCCGGCGATTTCCGGGCCGGGTCGGGAAGGCGGGCGGGGCCGCGATGCCCGGGGCGTCTTCCCGGCCCCGTCCGGTCGCGGGGAGCCCGTGGTGTGAGATCGCCCGGGCCACGGGCAGGTCGGGCGGGACGGGACGATCAGGAGACATCATGCGGAACGCGGCCCTGTCGGTATGCCTGCTTCTGACCTTCGCGGCGGCGGTGGCGGCGCAGACTCCCCGCGAGCTGGAAGCCGAGCCGGTCGTCAAGCTCCAGGCGGGCGAGACCGAGGTGGCCGGCCAGTGCCTGACGGAGCAGGAGCTCGATCTCATCGCCCGGCTCGACGCCCTGCGGCGGCCGACCCTCGGGGTCGAGGGCGACGGCGAGGGCGACGACCCCGCCCCGTTCGATCCCCACTACTTCGTCGGGAGTTGGGAGGTCGAGGGCGTGCTGCCCGATTCGCCGCTGGCCGAGTCGAGCGAGTTCGTGGGGACCGAGACGGTACGGCACGTGGAGGGATGCGCCTACGCGAGCACCATCGAGGCGGCCACCCTCGACGGCGACGTGACCGTCGAGTCCATCCTGGTGTACGACCGGCGCATGAAGTACCTGGTGCGGCTCGAGGAGGACAGCCGCGGGTTCGAGCTCCTCAAGGTCGGCCGCGTCGGCGGCGATCCCGGCGGGTACTTCTCCCACCACTGGGAGGCGGCGCCGATCACGCGTCGGGGGAGCCGGGTCCGGCTCGCCGGCCGCACGTTCATGCTGTCGCCGTTTCACTACGACGTCCGCATGCGCATGTCCGTCGACGGCGGGCCGTTCGTCAACTTCGGCACGTTGCGCCTGCGGCGCCTGGACGACGAGCCGTAACCCCGCCCCGCCGTTTGCGCGAATAGACGCACTTACCCGGCGTCAGTTCTTCGCATGCGCGCTCGGAGCTCATCGCCGGTGCGGATGACGTCGTTCGTGCGACGCAGGTCCCGATGCTGCTCGTGTTCGGCGTAGCCGGTGGGTTGGCCGGTTCGGGCGTTGACCACCCACGAGGCGTACGGTCGTCTCCGGGCTAAGTGTTGTCCGACCGAGCGCACGGGGATACCCGTCACGTCGGCGAAGGCGCCGTACGTGCAACGGATGCGGGCTCGATTGAGGTAGTCGAGAATCGATTCCGGTGAGCAGTTCATTGTTCCGCCTGTTCGTGCGCGAGCAGCCAGCGGACGTCTACCGCGAACGAACCGATCAACAGGACGAGGGTCACCGCCGCTCCGGCCGCGGCGAGCCCCACCGGGACGATGGGGGCGAGACAGACGACCAGGGCGACGCCCTGGGCGACGCACCCGGCCTTCCGGCGCAGCCGTTGCGGCAGGGGAGCCCGCAGCCGCGGCCGGAGCCAGCCGGCGGCGACGAACAGATAGCGGGGCGCGCCGAGCAGCAGAATCCAGGCGTCGATCCGTCCGCTCCGCCAGACCAGCGCGGCCAGCACCAGCATCAGGAACGAGTCGAGCTCCATGTCGAAGCGGGCGCCGAAGGCGCTGGCGGTGCCGGTGCGCCGCGCCACCTGTCCGTCGACGCCGTCGAGGCAGAGGGCGAGGGTCGCCAGGCCGATGACCCACCAGTAGCCGGCGCCCGACAGGACCTGCGGGTGGAGCAAGAGCGCCGCAAGCGTGAAGACCAGCGTGCCCCGGCCGACGGTGACCCGGTTGGCGGGGCCCAGCCCGGGCCGGGGCTGCGCCGGCAGGAGGCTCTGGACGGCCGTCGCGAAGAGGCCGTAGGCCGCCACCGCGGTGAGGAGGTAGTCGCGGGGCAGCTCGAATCGCCGCGCCGTCGCGCCCGCGGCGAGCAGCAGGGGCACCAGACCGGCGGCCAGCTCCGCGGCGACGCGGCCCCGGCCGTGAACCGGTGGACGAAGGGGGGCGTGGGACGTCGTCGCCGGCATGGTTTTGCGATAAGGTGTCGGCGCTGGACTCGTCATGGCGGAGTCGACCACCGCACGTCAGTTCTGGATCGAGGCGCCCGGCCGCGGCGCCGTCCTGGGCGCGCGCCTGCCCCCGCGGCGGGACCACGAGCTGTCGATCCGCACGCTCTACTCGGGCATCAGCCGCGGGACCGAGGCGCTGGTGTTCCGCGGCGGAGTGCCGCCCTCACAGTATCAGGCGATGCGGGCGCCGTTCCAGGAGGGAGAGTTTCCCGGTCCCGTCAAGTACGGCTACAGCAACGTCGGCCGGGTGGTCGAGGGTCCGGACGGCCTCGCCGGACAGGTGGTCTTCTGTCTCTACCCGCATCAGGATCGCTATGTCGTCCCCCTGAGCGCGGTGGCCCGCGTGCCCGCCGGGGTTCCGCCCGGCCGTGCAGTGCTCGCGGCGAACATGGAGACCGCGGTGAACGTGCTTTGGGACGCCCGCCCCGTCGTCGGCGACCGTATCGTCGTCGTGGGCGGGGGCGTGGTGGGGCTGCTCTGCGCCTGGCTGTGCCGGGGGATACCCGGCGCGGCGCTGACCCTGGTCGATCCCAACCCCGCGCGCGGGCCGGCCGCCGCGGCGTTGGAGATCCCGTTCCGCACCACGCCGCCGGAGCGCGACGACGCCGATCTGGTCATCCATGCCAGCGGCCATCCGGCGGGGCTGGCCGCCGCCCTCGCGGCGGCGGGGGTGGAGGGCGTCATCGTGGAGGCGAGCTGGTACGGCGACCGGCCGGTGCCGTTGCCGTTGGGCGAGGCGTTCCACGCCCGGCGGCTCACGGTGCGGAGCAGCCAGGTCGGCCGCCTCGCGGTCGCCCGCACGCCGCGGTGGGACCACGCGCGGCGGTTGGCGCTGGCCCTGACCCTGCTCGGCGACGCCCGGCTCGATGCGCTGATCACCGGTGAAGACCGGTTCGAGGACCTGCCGCGCGTCATGGCGCGCGTGAGCCGGGCGCCCGGGGACACCCTCTGCCATCGGATTCGCTATTGACCCTGTCGGTCCTCTGAACCATGTACAGCCTCAACGTCCGCGCCCGGCTCGATGCGCTGATCACCGGTGAAGACCGGTTCGAGGACCTGCCGCGCGTCGTGGCGCGCGTGAGCCGGGCGCCCGGGGACACCCTCTGCCATCGGATTCGCTATTAACCCTGTCGGTCCTCTGAACCATGTACAGCCTCAACGTCCGCGACCACTTCATGATCGCCCACAGCTTCGAGGGCGACGTCTTCGGTCCGGCCCGGCGTCTGCACGGGGCGACCTATGTCGTCGACGCCACCTTCCGCCGGCAGGAGCTGGACGGCGACGGCCTGGTGGTGGACATCGGGTTGGCGGGCCGGTGTCTGGCCGCGGTCCTCGCAGACCTGAACTACCGCAACCTCGACGAGGAGCCGGCGTTCGCGGGGCGGAACACCACGACCGAGTTCCTGGCGCGGTTCGTCTTCGACCGGCTTGCGCAGGCCGCGCGGGAAGGGCGTCTGGGGCCGGGCGCGCGCGGCCTCGCCTCCATCTGCGTTGCGCTGCGCGAGTCGCACGTCGCCTGGGCCAGCTACGAGGGTCCCGTGGGGTGACCGCGGTCCGCCTGCACGTCGTCGTCCCCGGCCCCCTCGACCAGCAGACCGGAGGCTACATCTACGACCGGCGAATGGTCGACGGGCTCCGCGCCCAGGGCTGGCGGGTCGACGTGCGCAGCGTGGCCGGCGTCTTCCCGGCCGCCGATGCCCGTACCGCGGCCCGGATGGGCGCGGTCCTGGCCGGCCTCCCCGACGGAGACCGGGTGCTCGTCGACGGGCTGGCCCTCGGCGGGCTGCCCGCCCCGGCGCGCGCCGAGCGCACCCGACTCCGCCTACTGGCTCTCGTGCATCATCCGCTGGCCGACGAGACGGGGCTGGACGCGCCCCGGCGGGCGCAGTTCGCGGCCCTGGAACGCGAGGCGCTGGCCGCCTGCGCCGGCGTGCTGGTCACCAGCGCGTTCACCGCCCGGCGTCTCGAGGCCTATGGCGTGGCCGCGGCGCGGGTGCGGGCCGTCTGTCCCGGTACCGACCCGGTGCGACCCGCCGCCGGGCCGCGGCCGGGCGACCCGCCGCTGCTGCTGTCGGTGGGGTCGGTGACGCCGCGCAAGGGCCAGCGGGAGCTGGCGGCGGCCCTGGCCCGGCTCGCGGGGCTGCCGTGGCGCTGTGTCTGCGCCGGCAGTCTCGAGCGCGATCCGGACTGCGCGGCCGAGGTCGCGGAGCGGGTCCGGGAGGCCGGTCTGGCGGACCGGCTGCGGTTCGCCGGCGAGTGCGGCGCGGCCGAGCTCGACCGTCTGTACCATCGGGCCTCGCTGTTCGTGCTGCCCTCGCACTACGAGGGATACGGCATGGCGTTGGCGGATGCGCTGGCGCGGGGGCTTCCGGTGGTCAGCACCACCGGGGGGGCGATTCCCCATACCGTGCCGGCCGACGCGGGCGTGCTCGTCGCGCCCGGTGACGAGTCGGCGCTGGCCGGCGCGCTCGACCGCCTGCTGCGCGAACCCGGCGGGGCCGAACGCCGCCGGAGCCTCGCGGCGGCGGCCCGCCGCCATGCCCGGCGGCTGCCGGACTGGCCGGATGCCGCCCGTCGGTTCGCCGAGGCGATACTGGCATTGACACCCGATGGAGACGTTTGACGCCGACTGGCTGGGGCTGCGCGAGGCGGCGGACCGGCGGGCGCGGGCCCCGATGCTGCCGGCGCGGTTGTGCCCGGCCTGGCGGCGGTGCGGCTGGACCCGGGTCGTCGACCTCGGCAGCGGGACCGGCGCGAACCTGCGGTACCTGGCCCCGCGGCTGCCCCCGGGGCAGCGGTGGACCCTGGTGGATCACGATCCGCGGCACATGGACCGGTTGCGGCGCCTCGAGCCGCCTCCGGAGGTCGAGACGGTGGCCGCGGTGTCCCGGGACCTGGCCGCGGACGGGCTCGCGGTCGTCGCGGGACAGAACTTGGTGACGGCGTCGGCGCTGCTGGATCTGGTCTCCGAATCGTGGCTCGCGGGGCTGGTGCGCCGGTGCGCCGACAACGCCTGCGGCGCGTACTTCGCGTTGACGTATGACGGTGAGGTGCAGTGGATGACGGAATCGGCGGCGGGATGGCGGATCGACGACGACCCGGACGACGGCCTCGTGCGGGACGCCGTCAACCGGCATCAGCGGAGTGACAAGGGGTTCGGCCCGGCCTTGGGTCCCGCTGCCGCCCCCCGCGCCGCGCATCTGTTCCGCGAGGCCGGGTACGACACCTGGCTCGCGGCGAGCGGCTGGCGGCTCGAGGCCGCCGACCGCGGGCTGGCGGACCGGCTTGTCGAGGGATGGGCGGCGGCGGCGGCCGGGCTCCGGCCGGAGACGGCGGCCCGGGTCGGGGCGTGGGCGTTGCGCCGCCGCGCCGCCGTGTCGCGCGGGTCGTTCCGGGTGACGGTCGGGCACTGCGATCTGCTGGCGCTGCCGAGGGGGCCGCATGAGCGGTAGCGGCGTGCCGGCGGCGGCGCTGCCGCGGCGCGACCCCGGACGCCTCGCGCTCGGCCTGCGGGCGGCGGTCAGTCTCGGCCTGCTGGCCGGTCTCGCCGTTTGGCTGGACGCCGGCGCGGTGGCGTCGCGGCTCGCGTCGATGCGGCCGTCCTGGGTGCTGGCGGCGCTCGCGGTCTCCGTCGCGCAGGTGGCGGTGCTCGCCTGGCGCTGGAGCTTCACCGCGCGCCGGCTGGGCGTCGACCTCCCGTGGCCGGTCGCCTGGCGCGAGTACTACCTGTCCATCTTCCTCAATCAGGTCCTGCCCGGCGGCGTCCTCGGGGACGTGGCCCGGGCCTGGCGCCAGGTGCGGTCGCAGATCCGGGTGCAGGCCCCGGGGGGGCCGGCGGTGCGGGCGGTGGTGTTCGAACGCCTGTCCGCCCAGGTGGTGATGACCACGGCGGCCGGCGTCTCCCTGCTCTTTCTGCCGGTCACCGTGGCGCCCGGATCCCGGCCGGTGATGATCGGGGCCGGTCTGCTGGCGGGGGGGCTCGTCGTCACGCTGATCGCGTGGATGCGCCGCCAGTCGTCCGAATGGTCGCTGTTCGGGCCGGTCCTGGCGGAGGTCGGCGCCGCCCACCTGTCGCCGGGCGCGTTCGCGGCGCAGCTCGCCAGCGCCCTCGTGGTTGTGGCGACGTATCTGGCGACCTATCTCCTGGCGGCGGGAGCGGTGGGGGTCGAGACGCCGTGGCCGGTCCTGCTCCCCCTCGTCGCCCCCGTTCTGATGTCGATGCTGATCCCGGTCACGGTGGCCGGGTGGGGGCTGCGCGAAGGGGCCGCCGCCGTCCTCTGGGGCGCGGTGGGGCTGACCGCAGCCGACGGCGTCGCGGTGTCGGTCGCTTACGGGTTCCTGGTACTGGTGGGAAGCGTGCCCGGGGCCCTGTTCCTGATCCTCGGCCTCAGGCGCGGGCGTTCCCCGCGCCCGGTGGCCCGGCGGGTCGGCGCAGATCCAGGTCGAACAACACGTCGTCTCCGAGCGGGAAACGCCGGCACGGCGGGCGGAGGGCGCGGTCGAGGGACGGGACCGGCGGCAGGGTGAGGGCGTGGCGGCCGGATCCGATGACCATCGGCGCGACCGTGACGTGCAGGCGGGTCAGCACCCCGGCTTCGAGAAACCGTGAAACGGTCACCCCGCCCCCTTCGACGAGGATGCGCGACAGGCCCTGCGCGCGCAGGGCGGCGAGGATCGCGGACGGGGCGACGCGGCCGTCGGCGGACGACCCGTCGGCCGGCAGTTCCAGGAGGTCCCGCGTCGGCCCGGTGCGGGTACGACCGGCGGGAGCGCGGCGGATGACCACGGTCCGCGCCGCGCCGTCGCGAAAGACCGCCCGATCGTCGTCGAGGCGGCCGTTCGGGTCGAGGACGACGCGCACCGGGTTCCTGCCTTCCACCTGCCGCACCGTGAGGCGGGGGTCGTCCGCCGCGACGGTGCCGGCCCCGACGATGACGGCGTCGACGAGCGCCCGCAACCGGTGCAGACGGCGGATGTCCGCGGGGCCGGTGATGTAGTGGGAATGCCCCTGCTCGGTCGCGATGCGGCCGTCCAGGCTCTGGCCGATCTGGCCGATGACGGGATCGGATTCGAGCTGCAGGGGCAGATAGAGGTCCAAGAGCTGCCGCGCCGCGTCGCTCGCCGGCGCCGAGGTTCGCCAGCCGCCGGCGGGGTCCACGTGCAGCCGGACCCCGCCGCTTGGATTATGATGTTCCCTGACGGTGCGGTTCGTTGCGAATGTGCCGCGAGACACCGCCCGCAGCAGTTTCCAGGCGGCGGTTTCCGTCACAAGCTGCGGCACCGGTGCTCCATCGTCGCCTGAACGTCGTCATTTTCGGGGGGCGCAGGCGCGAGACAGTGATTCGAAGCATGCACGAGGCGGAACGCGGGCTGTTCGACCTTCGGCAGGGACGGCCTCTCTATGTCACCGAATCGGCCGACGCGGCCGGGAAACCGGGGGTGCTGCTGGCGACCGTGGAGACCCTGAGCCAGCGGACCCTCGAGACCCTGCGACGTCTCGACACCGCGCCGCGTCTCGCCGTGACCCACCATCGGGCGCAGGCGATGGGCTTGGCCGACAGCGGTTCCGCCCGTGATCTCAGCCTCGGGTTGAACGGGGCGACGCGGCCCGAGCAGATTCTTCGCCTGTGCACCGCGGCGGGCCGGTTCAGCGCGCCGGAGCTCGATCCGCGGCCGGCCACGACGCCGGAGACGAGCGGGCTCGCCCTGGCGCGGCTGGGCGGTCTGCTGCCGGCCATCGTGGGCGTCCCGATCAACGGGCGGGGCGGCGGCGAGCTGGGCGCGGGGCTCGCCAGCGGCGCGATTCTCTCCGTGTCCACCGTGCAGGTCGACGCGCTGGCCGCGGACGAGCGCGTCGAGGTCACCCACGTCAGCGACGGTCCGGTTCCCCTCGAGCACGCCGAGGACGCGCGTTTCATGGTGTTCCGGGAGGGGAACAGCTTTCGCGAGCACGTCGCGGTGCTCATCGGGGACCCCGCGCAGTGGCCCGACCCGGTGCCGGTCCGGTTGCACTCCGCCTGCCTCACCGGCGACCTCTTCGGCAGCCTCCGCTGCGACTGCGGCGAGCAGTTGCGGGGGAGCCTGCGCGTCTTCACCGCCGGTGGCGGGGGCGTGCTGCTCTATCTGGCCCAGGAGGGGCGCGGCATCGGGCTCGGAAACAAGTTGCGCGCCTACTCGTTGCAGCATACCGGTCTCGACACCGTGGACGCCGACGGGGTGCTGGGGTTCGGCGACGACGAGCGGCGCTACCACGCCGCGGTGGAGATGCTCCGGCATCTGCAGGTCCAGCGGGTGCTGCTGCTGACCAACAACCCCAACAAGGTCGAGGCGCTGCGTGACGGGGGCATCGACGTGGTCGAACGGCAGCCGCTGTTCGGCACCCTGAACCGCCACAATCTGCCCTATGTCCGGGCCAAGGTCAACCGGGCGGGCCACTGGCTCACCGACATGCTTTCCGGCGCCCGCGGCAGCGACTAGCCGCGCCGGTGGGTCGTCATGCCATAATCTTCGTATAGGTGGACTGGAGTCGACGGAGGCAGTCTCCTGCAGGGGGACTCTTCTGGGTTCGAGGCGGGTTCCCCGATGCCCCACGATGATGGCCTGAACGCCTCGGCCGGACCCGCAGGGCTCTCCTGGGTTCGAGGCGGGTTCCCCGATGCCCTGATATTGGCTCGCAGCGCAACACCGGCGCCGGCCGCGGCGGCGCGTCCGCGGCCGGGGGTGGCCGGCCGGGAGCGCCGGGCGGGCGGAACCGTCTCCCGCCCGCGGTCCCCGTCGTGCCGAGGCGCGTTTCGCCTCACCCGACCTCACCGAGCAGCTCCTGCATCACCAAGTAGCCGGCGTGCTGCATGCCCAGACCTGCATACGTCGCTTGCGCGGCCGCGTTCCCGCGCTCCACGTAGAGCCTCAACCCCACCACGTCCGGATCTGCGGCCGCCAGTCCCTTCAAATGGGCGTACAGCGAGCGGCATACGCCCCGGCGGCGGTGGTCGGGATGCACGTACACGCTCTGGATCCACCAGATGTCGCCGTTGCGCCAGTCGCTCCACTCGCGCGTATGCATCATCTGCCCGACGATGCCGCCGTCGTACGCCACGTAGTACGATCCACGGGCGGCGTGGGACAGGACCCCCTGCACGCCGTTGCGCAGCGTTGCGCGATCGAGAAGCAGGCCTTCGCTCTCTTCGGCAAGGCGGGCGTTGAAGTCGACGATCGTCTCCAGATCGCCGTCGGTCGCCCTCCGGATGGCGAACTCGGTCATCGGTCGTCTCCCCGGCCGGGAATGGGATGACTACACGCGGTCAACCCGTCCCGCCGTCCTCCCAGGAGCATCCCACGCTGGCTGCGCGTGACGGCTTCGCCCCCGATTCGAGGGGGCGCCACCGCCTTGCCGACCGGCCGGCGCCGCGTGAGACCCACGATTCCGCCCGTCCGGAGCCCCGGAACCCGCCACGATTCCGCCTGCGCACGGCGGCGGCGGAGCGTGGGATGGTCCCGCCGTCCTCCATCAGCCGTCACGCGGCGCCCGTCGGCGCGGAGCCGCTGTCGGCGCCTCGGGGCGGATGGGCACGCGCCAAGCTGGACGCGTCACGCGGCGCCCGTCGGCGCGGAGCCGCTGTCGGGGCGGCAAGGCGGCGACCGTCGGATCAGCCGGTCCAGCGGAAACCGGCGGGCATCCTCGATCACTTCGGCCAGCGCTTGTCCGTAGTGCGCCACGAGGCGGGCGCCGAGTTCGGCGCTCCCCAGCGTCGCATCGCCGGCGACGCCCTCCCGGTTGAGATCGCCGGCGAGCCAGGCGAACGCCGCGCCGCCCTCCGCGGAGACCTGCCGCAGCGCGGCGCTCAGATCCTCGTCCAGGGACGGGAACCGCCGCACCGCGTCGAGACGCACGAGGTCCGGCCGGAGATGCCGCATCATCGCGGTCTCGACGGCGCCGCCGTGCAGTCCGTATCGCCATTCCTCGTCCGGGAGCCCCGCGTCGGCGGGGCGCGGACCGTCGAAGTAGCTGGTCTTGACGACCAGCAGATCGTGTTCTTCCCGCAGCCGGCGCGCCGCGATGTCGATGGCCGACAGGTTGCCGCCGTGGCTGTTGGAGACGACCAGGCGCCGCACGCCGGCGGCCGCGACGGCGGCGCCGGTCTGGACCAGGGACTCGATCAGCAGTTCGGGGGTCAGGCTGAGCGTGCCCGCGAAGCGGCGGTGCTCGCCGCTGGCGCCGACCGCCTGCGGCGGCAGCGCCCAGGCCGGGAGGTCCCGGGGCAGCCGGCGAAACGCCTCGGCCAGCAGCCCGAGGCCGAGCGCGAGGTCGGTCGAGAGCGGCAGATGCGGCCCGTGCTGCTCGATCGCGGCCGTCGGCAACACGATCACCGGATCGCTCGCGGCGAGGGCCGCCGCCTCGACGGCGGTCAGGGTGTCCCAGTGGCGGATCGGATCGTCTGGCATCGAGCTGGGGCAACCGGGGTTCGTGGCCGGGGTGCACGTCAAGAAGTGAGGCGCCGCCGCTGGAACCGGCCCCCGAGGGGACAGGGCCCCAAGAAAGCCGTTCGGGAGGGCCTCGACGTCGAGAACGGCACGGAAATCGCCGACCTGACGGCGCCGGGGGCAGTCACTTCACGGCACCCTCTTGGCCGGACGCCGGGAACCCGCCGGCCGCCCGTCCTCGGCGGATTCCGTTTCGAGATGGACGGTCGACCGGCCGGGCGTATCGGCCCGAAACGGCGCCCTATCAACCCGCGGCAAGACGCCGCGCCGCGCCGGAACGGGCCGGCGGTGGCGCGGAAACGGCTCGGAGCGGTCGGTTTTCAGCCATTCGACCGCGGCGCGACACGTTCTTGGGCCGAATACACGGCTCCGGCCGGATGCGGCGCAACTGCCGCCACGGACCGATATCGTATCTGATGCGGGCGGTGCTGACCGCATGCGCAACATCAGGACATCAGGAAGGGTCTGGAAGGGGAGCCACGGACCGATATCGTATCTGATGCGGGCGGTGCTGGACATCAACGTGATCGTCGCCACCGCGCCTCGGAGCTCTCCGTCTGACGGATCCGAGATGCGGGCCGCGCGGGAGGTCAACGTGATCGCCGCCGGCCTGCGGAGCCCCACCGGCGCGTCGGCCGCGTTGCTCGACCGTGCCCTGCAAAGGGCGTGAAGGGTCGGCCGCCATGCCGCGCTCAGGGCCGCGTCCCGGCCGCGGAATCGGCGGCGCCGCGCGCGGGGGGCGCCGGGATTCCCGTGTCGACGGCCCGGTGGAAGAGCGCGAGATCGTATCCGATCCATCCCTTCGCCAGACAGGTCTGCAGGGCGGTTCCGCCGACAAGATGCCCGAACCGCGTCCGGTCCAGGGGCAGCCATCCGCTGACCGCGATGAACAGGGCGGCGGCGCGGTCCCGGGGACGCCCGAGCCGCAGATGCGGCGTGAGGTCGTCGGTGGAGAGATGCTCGAACCCGGCCCGGGCCGCGAGGGCGCGCAGCTCGTGTGGATGGAGCAGGGTATTGAGACGCCACCCCCGCCGGAACCGTGCGACCGTCCGCCGCGCCGCCGGGCCCTCGGCCGGCCGGAGGAAGTCGTCGCAGATGGCCAGCAGCCCCCCCGGCCGGACGATCCGGGCGCAGGCGGCGAAGAAACGGGCGGGGTCCGGCCCGTGGACCAGCGACTCGATCGCGAAGGCGAGGTCGGCGGCCGGCAGATCCGGCGGCGGATCGCAGTAGTCGGCTTCGAGGCACCGGACGCGGTCGGACAGCCCCGCCCCGCGGATGCGCCGTTCCGCGTGGCGCGCCTGCACCGCGCTCAGGGTGAGCCCGGTGCCGCGGATGGGCAGGCGCGCCGCGAGATGGCAGAGGCTGCCGCCCACGCCGCAGCCCAGATCCACGACATGGGCCGGCGGCTCCCCGGCCGGCGACGCCTCCAGGCGCGCGAGGAGCCGGTTCTCGACGTAATGGACCGCGGCATCCGCATCGTCGACCCCCGGGCCCCACACCGCCCGGTGCAACGCGCCGGCCGCCCCGCCCTCCCCGTGGGCGATGAAGCTGCCGGTATGCCGGTCGTAGTACTCCCGCACGTCGGCGGCGTCGAACTCGGGCATGTCCGAATCGTGTTCTCCGGGGACTCGCCGGCCGCCCTCCCGCAGGGCGAACCGCCGGTCAACGTCCTGCAGGGCCGTGCGATCCGGACCGTCTCGACCGCCGCGGTCCCGCGAGCGCGACGGGGGCGAATCGCTCCAAGGTGTCGTTGAGCGGAGTTCGTGGGCTGGCGTCGATCTCGATCCGTGCCGCGCCGGTCCGCCCGCCTGCTCCACCACGCGTACCCCGCAAGGGCGCGCGCCAGATTCGTGAGATAACTCTACCCTGAAATCTCGATGGCAGCCGTGGCAGCCTAGGAGTCTGCGCCGCAGAACGGTTTTTGGTCCGATCTAACACAATATTTAGCGGTCAATCGCCGGTGCTTGCGCAACATATGGTAGTCAGAATTTCCTGCGGCGCAGACTCCCAGCATGGGGTCACAGTTAACACAGGTTCCATCATGCGGGCTGCGACAACGCCGTGCGCGACCTCCGGGGCGACATCGCAGCCGTCAACAAGCGCGTCGACGGCCTCGCGGCGCAGATCGGCGACCTCCGCGAACGCATGGCCAAGCTGGAAGGTTCACTCGACGGCTTCATGGCCGGCTGGCGCGGGCGGGACAAGGATGCGGCTTGAACGCCGCGAAGTGGGTTGGCGAGACGCCTGGTCAACCTTCGCCGCAGGCTTCCTGCGCTTCGAACTGCCGGCGAAGCTCGTACTCGGCACGGAGATTGTGCTGATAACGGCCGTAGCCCCGGGACCGATCCAAGTTGGGCACCGGAGGCGGGGAGCGCTGAAACATGGAGAACAAAACCGCGGAATCGCCGAACGGCAAACCCGACCCGAACGCCGCAGACGGCGCGCCGTACCCGATCGCCCGGCGAGCCCAGACCGCCGCCGCAGGGGCGGCGGTCTGGGCCGCCGCCCACGCCGGGGGGCTCTCCCCCCGGGCCCCCGCAGCAGCCGCCGCCCCCGCCGGGTGGCCGGAAACCGACGCGTTGGCCGGCGCGGCGCACATCATCCTCACTTGGGCGCCGGCCGAGGCCGCCGCCGTACTCGGCGGATTCGCCGTCGGCGCTGTGATCGCGGCCGAACCGCTGCGGCGGGAACGGGCGCGGATGCGGATACGGGCCGGCGGGATCGCCGGATTTGCGGGGCTCGCCGCCGCGTTCATCGGCGGAGGCACCGTCCTGGCTGCCGTGGGGCTCGCGACCCTCGCCGCGTCTGCGCTGAACGAATCCTGGCGGGCCGCGAGACCCGTGTTGTGGTTCGGAGCGATCGCCGCCGTACTCGGGCCGCTCGCGCTCCTGTACCGCGACTACCGCGGAATCCTGGAGACCGCCTCGGTCTGGAACCAAGACCCCGCAGTGCTGCTCGCGTGGGGTTCCGAATCCTGGAACCCGGATCCGCCGTGGGCGGCGGCGTCCCAGGAGAACGCGCTGATCGGCTCGTGGCGGAGCTGGGCGGGGATGCGGGCGGCCGTCGTCACGAAGAGCGGGGCGCTGGAACTCGCGGCCGGCACCGTCCCCGCCGCGGCGGCCGGAGTCGCCGCCGCGGCGCTCAGCGCCCGCCACAAGACGCACAGCAGCGGTCCGGGGCCGCTGGTGTTCACGACCGCGCGGACCGCCGCCTGGGCCGCCCTGGGCGCGCTGTCGGCCGCGTGCGCCGTCCTGCTCGGATCGAGCGCGGGGTGGACCGGACTCGGCGCGCGGCTCGCGGAACCGCTGTCGCACGCCGCCGGCGTTCTCACCGCGTTCGCGGTCATCGGCGCCGCCACCGGGGTGCCCGCCGTCTTCCGCCGGGCCGGGGGACTCAAGGCGTGGATCGGCGCGCTCAGAACATGGACCGCCGCGCGGGCGGCGGAAACCACGCCGCGGGGAACCGGTGCGCCGGGCAACCGGGACGACGGCTTGGAAGCTTGGAACGACCCCGCGGACACCGACCCCGCGCTGCTGCAGCGGGCGCTGGCCGCTTACCTGCTCGGGATTGGGGCGCTGTTCCTCGTCCCGGACGCCGCAACTACGCCGAACTGGCCGGGCGACCCGCTCTACGGGCACGGCGTTGCGACGGTGACCGCCATGATCGCCGCCGGGGGTGTGGCGGCGCTCTGCATGGCCGGGTCGCTGCCGGGTGGAGACCCGGGATCACTGCTGTCCCACTATAGAGGCAAATGAAACGGGCCCGGATCCCAGCCGCGCATAGACGTCGCCGGACCGGCGCTGGGCGGCGCCGGTCCGGAGCGCGTCGAGGAGGGTCCCGCCGTCGACCCAGCCGGCGGCGGCGAGCTCGTAGGACTCGCCCACCGACCAGTTGAAGCGGTAGGTTCCCAGGGCCTGCAGCCGGTCGACGCAGGTGCGCGTGTAGTCGAGTGTGCCCGGCAGGTACTCGAACGACAGGGCGGGGACCGGGTAGGTGAGCCCGGCCAGCACCGCCGGCTCCGCCCCCTCGACGTCGATCTTGACGAATGCGGGCCGCCCGAAGCGGGCGATGAGCGCGTCGAGGGTGACCATCTCCACGTCGATGTCGCGGTTCCACCGCACGCCGCTGAACACCGGGTCCCGCTCGCGGGCCGCGCGCCACGCGATCGCCAAGGTGGTCATCGTCGGGTTGCGGTCGCTCACCGACAGGGTCGCGACCCCCGTGCGGTCGCCGGCCGCCGCTTCGAGAATCGACACCCGCGGATGGCGGCCGAACAGGAGGCGGAGCAGGCCCGCGAAGTCGGGCTGCGGTTCGAGGGCCACGACACGGCAGCCGAGGGCGGCGAGGGCGCGGGTCCGGTTGCCGGTGTGGGCGCCGACGTCGAAGACGAGGTCGCCGCGGCCGGCGAGGGTCGCGTAGAGCCGCCGCAACCGGCGCTGGCGCAGCGGAATCGCGTGATACACCGCGAGGGACCGGATCAGGCCGTAGATGCGGTTCGGATGCGTCGACCTCATGGCGGTGCATTCTGCGGCGAACCGGACGCGGTTTACAATGCCTCCGACATGCTCAATTCAAGCGCCGACGGACTCCGGCTGCTCTCGGTGGTCCTGGGGATCTTCCTGATCTGCATGGGATACGGCAAGCTGGGCTGGGCGGTCGACAGCAGCCTGCTCGAAGATCAGCTCCGGGCGTGGTGGGGACCGGCGCCCACGATCAGCAAGTGGTACATCGACTGGTTCGCGATGCCCGGTGTCCCCCTGTTCGCCCGGCTCGTGCTGCTGGGCGAGCTGTCCACGGGGCTAGCGCTGGTGGTCGGTTACCGCCCGCAGCTCGCGGCCCTGGCGGCGCTGCTCATGGTGCTGAACTTCCACTTCGCCATGGGCCTCCTGTTCACGTCCGAGTACCTGACCAACGGCTATGCGCTGCCGGTGGTGGGCGGGCTGGCGGCGCTCGCCGTCGGCGCCCGGCGCCTCCCGTTCTGCGTCGCCGGCGGGGAGCCGCGGTGACACCGCCGGTTGCGCCGAGACCGGCGAAGGGCCCGCGCGCGGGGCGCGGCGAGAGCGCCGGTCGGGCAGGGGCGGCCGCGGAGCCAATGCATTGCCATGATTAAAAATGGGGTCTCCGAGGAACTCGCTTCGGACCGAAAGAGTTCCCATGCAGAGGAAAACATCGTTCGGCTCAAGTCCGTCTGTCTGAAGATTATGACGTGACGGACCACTGGTCACCGGCCGGATCCGGCACCCGGCGGATGCAGCCGCGCCATGATTTTCGGATAGACGGATTGGAGTCGAAAGATGCGATTCTCCTGCATGGGGGACTCTCTCGGGTTCGAGGCGAGTTCCCCGATGTCCCCAGTCAGCGTGGGATGCCCCTGGCGGACCTGGAAGACTCTCTCGGGTTCGAGGCGGGTTCCCCGATGCCCCTGATATCGGCCTGTGCCACCGCACTGCGCGCCGTCTCGTAAATTCGCAACGTGATTCTGCGCTGGGATCGGCGCAAGAACAACCCCCGGTTTCGCTGCAACGGTTTCGTGGCGCAGTGTCACTTCGGCCGCATCCATGCCACGTGTTCTTGCGCGGATCCTGGCGCAAGCCGGTCCCCGCGCACCGTGGCCTGCGCCGTTCGTCGGGGTCGCCGCGTCTCCGTCGGTCATCGGTTCATCGGCACGGGTGGCTGCCTGTTGTGATGTGAATTTCAGGGGACTGGACACGGGTGCGCCGTCCCGGAGAACGTAATTTAATTCGCTCGACATGTTGCCGGGGAGTCATGGCGTTTTCGCAAATCCCGAATGGCCCGTGACTTCTTGAGCATATTGACGAGACAGCCACGCTGTTACACGACAGAAGCCCATGGAAACCACTGCGCCGGGTTGGGGCGGAGCGCGGTTCGCGGTCGTGCGGCGCGCCGCAGCGCTCTGCGCGGCGCTCGTGCTCGTGAACGTGTCGCTCACCTTCGCCAACGTCTGGCCCACCCTCGCGGTCCGCTTCAACCGCGACCTGTCGGTGGAGGCGGCGGCCGGGGTGCTCGCGCTCGTGGCGATGCGCGCCCGGGGGCGTCCGCTCCGCGCCGCCGTGCGGTGGCTGGCCGCCGCGTGGCTGCTGCTGGCGGCGGGGCGCTACGTCGAGGTCACCGTCGCCTCGCTCTACGGCCGCGGGGTGAATCTGTACTGGGACATGCAGCACGTGCCGAAGGTCGGCGCGATGTTCGCCGTCGTGGCCGACCCGTGGCTGAAGGCGGGCTTCGCGGCGGGGCTGATCCTGGCCCCGCTCGGACTCTATCTCGTGGCCCGCTGGGCGTGGGGGGGCATCGCCGAGGCCGCCGGCCGACCGGCGGCGCGCCGGGCCCTCGGCGCGGCGGCGGCCGGGGTGCTGCTGCTCGGTCTGGCGCAGTGGGCGGGCCTCGGGGTGCCCGGGAGCCTCCGGGTGGCGGAGCCGGTGTCGCCGGCCTTCGCCCGCGAACTCGGCGAGCTGGTCTACGAGGCGAGCGGGGCCGGCGTGCGCGACCTCGGGCCGCCTCCGGCGCTGCGATCGGACCTGTCGCGCGTTGAGGGCGCCGATGTGTTCGTCGTCTTCCTCGAGTCGTACGGGGCGGTGAGCTGGGAGCGGGACGCCTTCGTCGAGGCGCTCGCCCCGGCGCGCCGCGGGTTCGAGGCGGCGGTGAGCGGGACCGGCCGGCGGATGGCGTCCGCCTTCGTCGAGTCGACCACGTTCGGCGGCGAGTCGTGGCTCGCCCACATCAGCCTGCTGTCGGGCACCGAGGTGCGGGACCCCGCGACCAACGTGCGTCTCATGGCGCAGGAACGGGACACGGTCGTCAAGCTGTTCTCGCGCCGCGGGTTCCGCACCATCGCGATCATGCCGGGGCTCCTGGTCGGCTGGCCCGAGGGCGCGTTCTACGGCTTCGAGGAGATCTACGACCACGCGCGGCTCGACTACCGGGGGCCGCCGTTCGGGTGGTGGGGCGTCAACGATCAGTACGCCCTCGCGCGCGTCGACGCGGCCGAGATCGCCCCGCCGGACCGCCCGCCGGCCTTCGTGTTCTTCGCCACCATCTCGACCCACGCCCCGTTCGTGCCGGCCCCGCCCTATCAGGCCGACTGGGCCCGGGTGCTGGCCGAAACCCCCTACGACGCCGGCGAGCTCGACCGCGCGTGGTCGGCCTGGGCCGACTGGACGAACCTCGGCCCGAGCTACGTGGAGGCGCTGCAGTACGCCTTCGCGCACATCGGCGGCTATCTCCGGCTGCTGGCGGATCGCGATCTGGTGCTGGTGCTGGTGGGCGACCACCAGCCCCCGGCCCTGGTGAGCGGGGCCGGCGCGTCCTGGGAGGTGCCGGTGCACGTCGTCACGAGCCGCGCCGACCTCCTCGACCGGCTCGTCGACGGGCACGGGTTTGCGCCGGGACTCGAGCCGCGGCGTCCCGCCGTCGCGCGCATGGACGGGTTGCTGCCGATTCTGCTCGATGCGTTCGGCGACGAGCCCGCCGCCGAGGATCCGCCGGGGCCGAGCGGATCGGAATGACCGCCGTCGCGGGCCGCGAATATCCCGGGCGGGGGCGGGGCGGCGGTCGCATCGTCGGCGGGACGTCGGAATGACGAGACGGCCGCCTCCGGCAGCCCGTCGGACGCCAGCGGGGCGGCGGCCGCATCGTCGGCGGGGACGTCGGAACGGCCGCGGGGGCGGGTCGCGAATATCCCGGCGCGGGCGGCGTAATGACACCGTGAGGAGCGGCCGGGCGGGCGCGGCGGAGCCCCGCGGCCCGACGGGACCGGCGGGCCGCGGGACGCGTCGCCGGTCGAACGTAGCGGGGACTCCTGCGGCGGGCGGCTGGAAGGAAGCTCCGGGAGCGTGATGATGGCGCGCGCATGGGAACTGTTCTGGGACTGGTCGAACCTGATGGCGCTGGGCGGCGACGCCGTCACCTACTCGGCGATGGCCCTGGTGGGCACCGTCCTGTTCCTGCTGCGCCTCGCCCTGGCGATGTTCGGCGACGTCCTCGGCGACTTCGAGGTCGACGTGGACACCGGCACCGACGCCTCGTTCACGCTGTTCTCGCTGCTGTCGGTGATGGGGTTCATCATGGGCACGGGCTGGATGGGGCTGGCGTGCCGTTTCGACTGGGGGCTCAGCCGGCCGGTGTCGGTGGTCATCGCGGTCGGGTTCGGCGTCCTCATGATGTTCCTGGCGGCCGGCCTGATGTACGTGACCCGGACCCTCAACCGCACGGTGACCTACGACCTGGAGACGGCGGTGGGGAAGACCGCGCAGGTGTACAGGACCATTCCCGCCCGGGACGGCGGTCACGGACAGGTGCAGGTGACGGTGTCGGGGCGGTTGATGACGCTGGACGCGGTCAGCGGCGGCGAAGCGCTGGATGCCTTCTCCGATGCGATCGTGGTCGGCGTGCGCGACGACGACACCCTGATCGTCGCTCCCCATGGGTGATGCGGCGCGCTGATGGGCGGCGGCGGGCGAAGGCGCGCGGCCGGGCGCCCGCACCGTGACCGCCGCACGGGCGCATGGAGGACTGGGCCGGGCGGCCGGCGGAGCCGCGGCCGGGCGGCCCGCGGGCCGGGATGCCGACGGCGGAGACGGGTGGCGGGGCGCAGGCGCGCGCGCATCGACCGCCTCACCGCAGCAACCCACGCGGCCATGAGGTGGTCCTGCGCAGGCGCTCACAGGGTGGTCCGGCGGCAGGCGGGGACCGCGAACCGACGGTCTTCGGGCCGGGATGCCGACGGCGGAGACGGGTGGCGGGGCGCAGGCGCGGTGGTCCTGCGCAGGTGCCCGCGGGTTGGTCCGGCGGCAGGCGGGGACCGCGAAACCAACGGTCTTCGGGCCGGGATGGAACGTCCCGGGACGGTGACGCAGGAGGCAGGTGACGGATGACCGAGATGATCAACTTCGGCACCCTCGGGGTGGTGGCCACCATCGTCTTGTTGATGCTGTTCGTGCTGACGATGCTGACCCGTCAGTACCGGCGGTGCCCCTCGAACCGGGTGCTCGTCGTCTACGGCAAGGTCGCGGGGGCCCGCGCCGCCCGCTGCCTGCACGGCGGCGGGACGTTCATCGTGCCCCTGCTCCAGAGCTACGCCTACCTCAATCTGGAGCCGATGACGATAGAGATCGACCTGACGAGCGCGCTGTCCAAGAAGAACATCCGCGTCAACGTGCCGTCCACGTTCACCATCGGCATCTCCATCCGGCCCGACATCATGAACAACGCGGCCGAGCGTCTGCTCGGCCTGAACGAGAAGGCGATCGCGGCCCAGGCCAGCGACATCATCCTCGGCCAGATGCGTCTGGTCATCGCGACCCTGTCCATCGAGGAGATCAACCAGGACCGCGAGAAGTTCCTCGACCTCGTCAACAAGAACGTCAGCACCGAGGTCAACAAGATCGGGCTCGAGCTGATCAACGTCAACGTCCGCGACATCACCGACGAGTCGGGTTACATCCTCGCGCTGGGCAAGAAGGCGGCGGCCGACGCCATCAACCAGGCCAAGATCGAGGTGGCCGACGCCGACCGCTCCGGCTCCATCGGTGAGGCGAGCGCCCACCGCGAAATGGCCGTCGAGGTGGCCCGCCAGCAGGCCGACTCGGCGGCGGGGCAGAAGCAGGCGGAACGGGACCAGCGCATCAAGGTGGCGAAGCTCGAGGCGGAGGGCGTCTCCGGCGAGGCGAACGCGATGCGCGAGCAGGAGATTGTGGTCGCCGAGCAGGATGCGTTGTCGGTGCAGGGGAAGAAGCAGGCGGAGATGGACCAGCGCGTCAAGGTCGCCTCGCTCGAGGCGTCGGCGGTGCAGGGCGAGAACGAGTCGAAGGCGAACATCGCCGACTACGAGGCCAATCTCGCCGAGCGGCAGGCCGACGCCAGGCGGCGCGGCGAGATCGCCCTCGCCGACGCCGCCCGCGACGTGCTCCGGGCGGAGAAGGAGCAGGAGTTCGCCCGGCTCGAGAAGACCCAGATCGCCCAGCAGCAGATCGAGCGCCAGAAGATCGAGATCGACGCCGAGGCTGAGGCGGAGAAGATTCGCCGCATCGCCCAGGGCGAGGCCGACGGCGTGCTGGCCCGGTATCTCGCCGAGGCGGAAGGCGTCCGGAAGGTCCTCGACGCCAAGGCCGCCGGTTACGAGAACCTGCTGCGCATCTGCGCCGATCGGCCGGAGCTGGCACCGTCGCTGCTGATCGTCGAGAAGCTGCCCGAACTGGTTGCCGAGCAGGTCAAGGCGATCCAGAATCTGAAGATCGACAAGGTCACGGTATGGGATTCCGGCGCCAACGGCCAGGACGGCAACGGAGCGACGGCGGGCTTTCTGCGGGGGCTCATCGGGGCCCTGCCCCCCCTCCACGAGCTGGCCGAGCAGGCCGGCATCGACCTGCCGGCGGCCCTCGGCAAGGTGCAGAACCCGCAGCCGCGGTCCGACGGCCGCCGGTGACCGGAGTGAACGCCGGCGGCGGGGCGCCCGGCGCGATCCGGCCCCGGGGGGGCATCGCGCGATCCGGCCCTGGCCCCGGCCCCGGGGGAGGCATCGCGCGATCCGGCCGCCGGGCGGGTCATGCCGCCGCGCGGACCGTTCGCGCCGCGGGGGCCGGGCTTCTGGTCTCGGCCGCGATCTGGGGATGGCTGGCGCCGCCGGCCGCCGCCCAGGTGTCGCTCGACGTGATGACGTTCAACATCCGGACGTCGAACGTCGACGACGGCGCGAACGCGTGGCCCCATCGCCGCGAGCTGGTCGTCGAGACGATCGCGGGGGCGGCGCCACACATCCTCGGTCTCCAGGAGGCGCTCGACGAGCAGATTGCGTATCTGCAGGCGATGCTGCCGGAGTACCGGTGGATCGGCGTCGACCGCGGTCTCAACGGCGGGGTCGGGCTGAGCGAGTACACGCCGATCTTTTACCGGCACCGCGAGCTGAGCCCCATCGCGTCCGGCAACTTCTGGCTCAACGACACCCCCGACGTTCCCCCGGCTCCGCGCGTGGAGCCGCGGCGGCGTTTTCGGCGGCCGCGCGGCCGCATCGTGACCTGGGCCCGCTTCTACCACCTGGCGAGCGGCCGCGAGATCTACGTCTTCAACACCCACCTGACCCTGCGTCGGGGTGCCCGCCAATACGCCTCGGCGCAGTTGATCGCAGACCGCGTCGCCGCCCTGCCGGCGGGAAGCGCGGTCGTGGTGACCGGCGACTTCAACGCGGGCGCCGGCGATACCGAAACCTGGCGCATCGCGACCGGACAGGGCCTGCGCGATGCCTGGTTCGCGGCCGACGAGCGCCGGGGCCCGCCGTTCACGAGCAACGGCTTCGGACCGCCGCCTCCCCACGACGAGGTGTGGCGCATCGACTGGATCCTGGTCGGGGGGCCGCTCGCCGTGAGAACTGCGCAGACCGTGCTGCACCACGACGACGGGCGATACCCCTCCGACCATTATCCGGTGGCGGCCCGTCTCGATTGGCCCTAGTGCATCGCCACCACTAAAAATAGGAGCGCCGGAGCGCAAGCCGTGCGCGCGCCTGGTGCCCCTGGACCCGCCGCCGGAGCGCGTCCTCGGACGCTATCGCGAGCGTGACGGCGACGTGCCGGACTCGGTCTTCGAGCCCCTCGACGGCGCGGAACTGGCGGCCTGGGAGGGCGGCGAATGAACCCGCTGCTGGATACCTGCACCCTGCGGTGGGCGTGGGGCCGGCCCGGACGGCTCAGCCCCCGGCTGCAGGGACTGCTGCGGGATCCGGACAACCAAGTGTGGATCAGCGCCGCGAGCGCCTGGGAGTTGGCGACCAAGCACCGCGTCGGCAGGTTTCCGGGCGGTGGGCCCATCCTTGCCGAGTGGGATGATCGTCTCGCCCGCGACGGCTTTCGCCCGTTGGCGATCTCGTCCCGCCACGCGTTGCGGGCCGGCTCGCTGCCCGGCGCGCATCGGGACTCGTTCGACCGCATGATCGCCGCTCGGAGCCTGATCGAGGCGCTCCGGGTCGCGACGCCCGATGCGGAAATCGCGGCGCTCGGCGCCGATACGGTCTGGTGGTTTCCGGCGGATGCGGAGGCCGCCGGGTCGGGCCCGCCGGCTACAGGTAGCGCCGCGGTACGTCGAGGAGCCTGATGAAGCCTGTGAATTTATCGGTCCGTCTTTTGGCCGGCTACAGGTAGCGCCGCGGTACGTCGAGGAGCACCCGCCGACGCCTCAGCTCCGCGTAGCGCGGGCCGAGCCGCCGCGGATCGATCGGGCCGGACAGATCCGCGTCCACGGTCACGCGGTCGGGAAGATAGCGCCGGCAGTCGCCGAACTCGGCCTCGTACTCGGGGGTCGGAAACCTCAGGGTCAACGCCGACCGGCCGCCGCGGACCTCGACCGTGTAGAGCGGGTTCACCGCGAGGACCCCGGCGACCCCGGCCGGCGGCGGGGCCGGGAGGGCCCGGCGTATTCCGTCGCGGCGGCTGGCGACGAGGGTCAGGGAAGGCTCGCCGCGAAGCTGATCCGGCGCGCGGTCGTCCGCCAGATCGACGCGCGCTTCCTCGATCAGCGCGTCGAGCAGCCGGGCGTCGCTGAACAGGGCGGGTTGGAGCGGCGCGAACAGATCGCGGTAGGCGGACGGGCTGAGGGGGTCGCCGGCGGAGACGTTCTCGCCCGCCGAGCTGTGGAGGTGCGGCAGCGCGATGATGCCGTCGTGACGCGTGACGCGCATCATCTCGTCGGCGCACAGCCGCTTGTGCCAGATGTAGGGGAAGGCGTCCATGAGGACGACCAGCGGGAAGCGGTCCGTCACGAACGGCAGGGGGGCGTCGGCGCTGCAGCACACGCCGTCGGCGCCGGGCGCGGTGAGGTGGGTCGCGAGCCACAGCTTCCGGAAGTAGAGGTCGGCGATGACCGTCCCCGCGCCCGGCGCGTTGCCGCCGGGGCCGGCGAGCGCGTGCGCCAGGTGTCCGGCGCCCCCGCAGAGGTCGAGCCAGGGGCCGCCGTGCTGCGCCGCGGCTGGGCCGAGCGCCCGCAGGAGAGCTTCGGCGGCGACGAACGTGGGGTCCGAGAAACGGTTCAGGAAGTATGTGCCCTCGGCGTCCGGGGCGAGCCGCGCGGCCGCCTCGCGATAGGTCAGCACGGCCGCTTCGTAGGTGCGCGAGAGATCCGCGGCTTGCGCGCGGTCGACGTCGAGGGCGGTCGCCAGCGCCCCGTTGCGGTCGCCGCGCTCCAGGGCGTGCATGGCGTCGCGCGTCCGGTCGTCGGCGAGCAGGATCGGAATGCCCGCGACGACGGGGAAGGCGCAGCACTCGCAGCCGAGCACGCCGGCCTCGACGCGGCTCTCGGTGCGGGCGAGGGCCGCGTTGTCGACGAGCCGCAGCCGGGTCCCGCAGAACGGGCACCGCATTCCGTCGAGAAGCGTGAGCTGCATGGCCTTGATCCCGCTCAGCCGCCCACCGCGGACCCGGCGCCGCCGGCATCCGGGGCGGCCAGTCGATCGACGATCGTGTCGCCCTGCGCTCCGACCTCGGAGCGCCGGTAATGTTCGGCGCCGAGCAGCCGCGCCGCGTCGTCCTCGTCGACGAACCGCAGCGCGCAGTCGTCGAACTGGCTGCGGTGGCAGCGCAGCGCCCGGAGCTTCTGCGCGGCGTGGTCGCGCGCGTGCACGACGAGGGTCGGTGCAGGCGCCCCGGCGCCGAACGCGTCCGCGTCGGCGACGCCGAGGATGGAGCGCGCGAACGGGCGCGGGAGCCGGCGCGCGGCGCTCACGCGGGCGGCGTGGTCGACGACCGCCCGCATCGAACCGGGCGGCACGGTCACGTGGAACAACGCCGGCGCCCGGCCGCCCAGGGCGGCCACCACCGCGGTGGTCCGCTCGTGCGCCGCGATGTGGTCCGGGTGCCAGTACAGCCCGTCCGCGTCGAAGGTGATCACCACGTCGGGGCCGGTGCGCAGAATCTCGTCCAGGATGTCGGCCTCGAGCCGCGCCGGGAGAATCCACGGCAGCATCCCGTCCTCGTGGTCGAGCAGGCGGACGCGGGCGATGCCGAGCATGCGCGCCGCGGCCTCGAGCTCGCCGGCGCGCACCTGCCGCAGGGGACGGGCTCCGGGCCGGGGCGCGCCGCCGCCCGTTTGTCCGTGCTCTCCGTGGGTCAGGCAGAGCAGCGACACACGCACCCCGAGGGCCGCGCACCAGGCGAGGAGCCCGCCGCTCGCGAGGGACTCGTCGTCCGGGTGGGCGAATACCGCAAGCAACGCGGGCGGGCTGCCGGCCGCGGATTCGGGCCGCGGCGCGCCGTCGGGACAGTTCTCCCGTCCACTCACTGCCGTCCACCTCCGCGTCGGGTCTCCGCGCGGGCGGGAGCCCGGCACCCCGCAGCGGAAGTCCCCGCTGTCTTCGAGCGGCGACGCCTCCCGCCTGACTGCGTTGTTCGTCGGTTACCCATACCCAAACCGTCATGATCGGGGACGCCGATCACCCCGACGCCGCGAAACGTCGGGACCTGTTTCACCGCAATAGGCACCCTCCTCACGCCTGGTCAGGCACGGGGCGTTCTTCAGCCCGCCGGCGCCCCCGCCGCTCTCGCGGGGTTTCGCCACGGGCTGCCGGGGGCGGGAGCCTGGGCGGTGGGGGCCTAGTGCATCGCCACGACTAAAAATAGGGTCCCCGGGGCACTCACCTCGACCGCAAGAGTCCTATGCAGAGAAATACGTCGTTCGACCCAAGTCCGCCTGTCCGAACTTATACGTGACGGACCACTAGCCCCCGGGTGGCACCGCCGGCCACCGTACCCGGCGCCGGGCGGGGCGCCGCCACGATGCGCCGGTACGCGTCGATGTGCGCGTCCACCATCCGTTCCGGCCGGAATCGTTCGAGCGCGCGCGCGCGCACCCGGCCGCGGTCTAGGGCCAGCACGTCGTCGAGGCCGCGGACGAGGGCGTCGAGCGAGGCGTAGGCATGTCCGGTCGAGCCCTCGTCGACGAGTTCTCGGACCGCGCCCCGGTCGAGGGCGGCGATCGGGGTGCCGCACATCATCGCCTCGATCAGCACCAGACCGAACGACTCCGCCGCCTGCAGCGGATAGAGCAGAGCGCGCGCCCCCTGCAGCAGGGCGACCTTGGCCTCGAGGTCGGCCTCGCCGGCGTGCACCACGCGGTCGCCGTCCACCAGCGGCGCCACCGCGGCGCGGTAGTACTCGTTGCCGGCCGCGGCCAGGACGAGGCGGTGGCCGGTGCGCCGCGCCACCTCCACGGCTTCCAGCACCCCCTTGCCGGCGGTGAACCGCCCGAGGAAGAGGAGATAGTCGTCGGGGGCCGCCCGGTAGCCGAAGACCCGGGGATCGACCGCGTGATGGATGGTGCCGGCCACGTTGAGGCCGGTCAGGAGGTCCGCTTGCGCGCGCGAGACGGCGACGAACGGCGCCTCCGGATAGCGCGACCACAGCGCCACCTCGGTGGGGGACGGCGCGTGGTGCAGCGTCTGCACCACCGGGACCGGCGACACCCGGGTCCAGGCGAGGGAGAGCGGGGCGTACTCGGCCTGGTAGTGGATGAGGTCGAACGCCGCGGCGCGCTCGACCGCGGCCGCGAGGTTGAGCAACTCGCACAGCTCCCAGGGCCACAGGTCGGTGTCGTGGTTGTAGCCGTCGGCGAACACGGCATGCAGCCGCGCCGCGGTGGTCGACGAGGCGGCGGCGAACAGGGTGACGTCCTGCCCGCGGGCCACGAGCCCGTCGGCGAGCATCGCGGTCACCGTCTCGATCGAGCCCGACCGCGCCGGGGGAATGGCCTGCGCCACCGGTCCGACGAGGGCGATCCGCAACGCGGGCGCGGGGGGGGGCGCCGGCGCCGTCACGCCACGGCCCTCTCGAGCAGCGGCGGAAGCACGCGCGACGCCTCGAACTGATCGCGGGCGATGGCGGCTGCCGCTTCGGCGTGGACGCGGTAGTCGGCTTCGAGCCGCGCGAGCCCCTCGATCGCCTCCTCCATCGTCGAGAACGCCAGCAGTCCGCGGCCCGCGGGCAGATGCGCGCTCCAGCCGGTGTCCTGGACGAGGGCCGGCCGGCCCGCGGCCAGGTAGCACTCGGTGCGGTCGCTGAACCAGCCCGACCGATGCGCCACGTAGGCGTGCTTGGCGACGCCGAACTCCGCCTTCGAGCCCTGGATGAACGCGCGGTAGGCGTCGGCGCTGCGCGATACTTCCATCGCCGGCACCGGTCCCCAGCCGTGCTCGGCGAGCAGCCGGTCGGGGCCGTTCACCGCGAGGCCGAAGCGGCTCGGCGTGCGCTTCGGCAGATCGAGGAACCGCAGGAACTCCCGGTCCTTGTTGCCGTCGACGTCCTCGAAGCTCTCGGTCCGCCACGTCATCACCGTCGTGAACCGGTCCTGCGCCGCGGGGGCGTCGGTGCGCCACAAATCGGTGACCACCGGCTGCCAGGTCTTCCGCCAGTGGAAGCCGCCGGTGGGGACGCCGCAGCGCGGCGTCCCGATGTTGGCGCCGAAGGTGAACAGGTGGTCGAACCGGCGGAAGAAGTCGACGTACCACGGCTCGCCCTTGGCGATCGCGAGCTGCGTGAAGACGGGGTCCGAGTCGATGAACACCCGCCGGGGGATGCGCGCGTACTCGTCGCGCCAGAACCATGCGCCGCCCGAGAGGTTGATCATCAGATCGGCATCGGCGCAGTATGCGCGCACCGCCTCCTTCGACAGCCCGTGATGGGTCCCGTCGTAGTTCACGAAGCTCCACCGGCCGCCGAGCCCGTGCGGCGCGAGGGTCTCGTGGATGTGCCGGGTGCCGTACGACGGATCGAGCGACACCGCGTCCTGCTCGGGGTCGTAGACGCACTCGCCGGTGTCCTCGACGTAGCACACCTCGTGGCCCAGCCTCCGCAGCCCGACCAGGTAGTTCAGGGAGCACCAAGCCACGCCCCCGAACGGGTAGCGGCCGATGATGCCTGCGAACAGAATCCTCATGGGACCGCCAGCGGTTCGTCACGTAATAATATTCGGATAAACGGACTTGAGTCGAATGACGCAATTCTCCTGCACGGGGGACTCTCCTGGGCTCGAGGTGAGTTCCCCATGCTCTAATATTTAACAGTGTCGACGCGCTGGTGGTTCGTCACGTCATCATCTTCAGCACAGACGGCCTTGAGTCGAACGATGTATTTTCTTCTGCATGGGGCTCTTTCGGTTCGAGGTGAGTCCCCCGGATACCCCATTCTTAGTCATGTCAATGCACTAGGTCCTCGATGAGCTCGTCGACCGCCGGTTCCCGCACCGGCCGGCCGAGGCTGAGGCGGTTGCACATGGTGCGGTACAGCTCGTTGGCCGCGAGCAGCTCGTCGTGCGATCCGCTCGCGGCCACCCGGCCCTGTTCCATGACCACGATGCGCGTGGCGTCGCGGATGGTCGACAGCCGGTGGGCGATGACGAGGGTGGTGCGGCCGGCGCGAAGCCGTCGCAGCGCGTCGATCACCGCCGCCTCGGACATCGCGTCGAGGGCGGAGGTCGGCTCGTCGAGGATCAGGATGGGCGCGTCCTTGAGCAGCGCCCGCGCGATGCCGATGCGCTGGCGCTCGCCGCCCGACAGCGAGGCGCCGTCCTCGGCCACGTCGGTCCGGTACCCGTGCGGCAGGCGGACGACGAAGTCGTGGACGTGGGCGGCGCGGGCCGCCGCCTCGACGTCCGCGTCGGAGGCGTCCAGCCGGCCGTAGCGGATGTTGTCGGCGATGGTGCCGGTGAACAGGATCGGCTGCTGCGGGACCAGCGCGACCTGGCGGCGCAGCGACCGCAGCCCGTAGCGCGAGACGTCGACGCCGTCGATGAGAATCCCGCCCCCCTGCTTCTCGAACAGCCGCGGAATCAGGTTCGCCACGGTGGTCTTGCCGGCGCCGGTGGGGCCGACGAGGGCGACGAGCTCGCCGGGATGGGCTTCGAAGCTCACGCCGTCGAGGACCGGCCGATCCGGCTCGTAGGCGAAGTCCACCGCCTCGAACCGGAGGTGGCCGCGCAGCCCGTCCGCCGCGACGCTGCCCGGGGCGTCGGCCGCCTCCGGGGTCAGCGCCAGCAGCTCGCGCACGCGGCGCGCGCTCACCACCGCCTGCTGCAGGGTTCCCGTGGTCCGCGCGATCTCCGAGATCGGGGTATAGACCGCGGCGAGGTAGGCGACGACGACGAGCAGGCTGCCCACCGTCAGCCGGCCGTCGAGGACGTGCAGGCCGCCGACCCCGAGGACGAGGGCGGTGCCGACCAGCGTCACCCCGGTCACGGTGACGGAGAAGAGGGACTCCCGCCAGGTCAGGTCGAGCCGGGCGCGCCGGGTCCGGTCGCCGACGTCGGCGAAGCGCTCGAGCTCGTAGCGCTCGCGCGTGAAGCTCTTGACGGCGGCGATGGACGACAGCACGTCGAGTATCCGCTCGATCAGCCCCGATTCCAGGTTCTTGACCCGCTCGGCCTGGCCGGTCATCGTCCGCGCGTGGTGCCGGAGGCACAGGTACAGGAACGGCGCGACGCTCAGCGACAGCAGGGCCAGCATGGCGTCCAGATAGACGAGCACCCCGAACATCAGGGTCAGGTTCATCGCCGCGACGGTCAGCGGAAAGACCCCGCCGATCACCAGATCGTCCACGCAGTAGGCGTCCGCATCGAGGCGGTAGACCGAGTCGGCGGTGCGGGACGCGACGTGGTGGCGCAAGGGCAGCGCCTGCAGATGATGCAGCAACTGCCCGCGCAGCCGGTAGACGACGCGCTGCGCCATGTCGACCTGCATCTGCGTATGCGCCATGCGCACCACCTCGCCCCCGAGCTGCACGAGCACGCCGGCCACGACCACCGCCGCGAGGAGGACCACGGCGCTCTCGAGGGCGGCGGCGGGGATCCGCGCCGCCACCGCGGGGGGGAACGGGGTGTCGCCCAGGACGTTGTCCACCAGGACCTTGAGGGGCCAGGGCGCGAGCGCGGTCAAGCCGGTCTCGGCGAGGACGAGGGCCACCACCGCGAGGGCGCGCCCGCGGTACGGCCGGAGATAGCCGAGGATCCACGCGGCGAGGTTCACCGCGGAATTCTACCAGCCCCGCCCGGCGGGGCGGAGCGGGCCGCGGCGCCTGATTCCGCGCGCCGGACGCACCCGGCCGCCCGTTGATCGCGCTTTGGTCGCCCCGGGGCCTCAGGACGGCGAGCGACGTGAGGTTGCCGGACCCCCCCGGGCGCAGCCCGGCTTTTGCGGTTTCGCGCGCTTGGCGCACGGCAGGGTCATGTCCGTCGGTGTCCCGGCTGTCCGCGGACGCCCCCGCCGGTCTCGGTGCGGCCCGGCGGTGTGCCGCGGGCGGCCAACTCGGCGCGCAGGACGTGCTTCTGGATCTTGCCGACGGCGGTGCGGGGCAGGGCCGCGCGGAACACCACCTGTTGCGGCACGCGGAAGCCGGCGAGGCGGCTGCGGCACCACGCGACGACCTCGTCCTCCCGCAGAGCGTCGTCGCCGGGCGCCACGACGGCGAGGATCGCTTCGTCCCGCATCTCGTCGGGGACCCCGATGACCGCGCAGTCGAACACCCCGGGATGCTCGCGGATCGCCGCCTCGACTTCGCTCGCGGCGACGTTCTCGCCCGCCCGCTTGATCATGTCCCCGGCCCGGTCCACGAAGTGGTAGTAGCCCTCGGGATCCTGCCGGGCGGTGTCGCCGGTCCACAACCAGCCGTCCCGGAGGGTCGCCGCGGTCGCCTCCGGGTTCTTGTAGTACCCCTTCATCAGGGTGCGGCCCGGCTCCCCGCGCACGACTATCTGCCCCGCCCCGCTCCGCGCCACCGGCCGCCCGTCGTCGTCGACGAGGTCCGTCATGTAGCCGGCGGCGGTCAGCCCCATGGACATGTTCCGCCGTCCGCCGTCGATGGGATTCATGATCGGCGGTCCCATCGTCTCCGTCATGCCCCACAGTTGCAGCAGTTGCGGCCCGAACCGGTCGCGCCAGTCGTCGAGCTGGGCCGGGGTGACGTTCTGCGCGAACAGCACCACCCGCAGCGGATTCGACCGGAGCTCGGGACGCCGCGGTTGCGCCAGGAGCATCCGGATGGGAGCCGCGAACAGGCTCGACGCCGTGCACCCGTGGGCGATCGCCTGGTCGAAGTAGCGGCTGGCGCTGAAGCGGGTGGTCATCGCCATGCTCGCGCCGGCGACCAGGGTGCTCATCGTCGAGTAGTACTGGGCGTTGCCGTGGAAGAACGGCAGGACCACGAGATGCCGGTCGCCGCGGGTGAGGCGAATGTGGTTCGCCACCGTCCGTCCCGCGTAGAGGTAGTTGGCGTGGGTGACGAGGACTCCCTTCGGCCGCGCCGTCGTGCCCGAGGTGTACAGGATCGCCGCGTCGTCGGCCGGTCCGGGGGTCGGTCCGGGCGGCGGCGTGTCGGCGCGCGCCGCCGCCAGCCCGGTGAAGCTGGTCGACGGCGACGGCGCGCCGGGTCCGCAGACGAGGACCGACTCGACGTTCGGGCACCGCCCGGCGACCGCCTCGGCCGTCTCCAGATACGGTGCCTGCGTGAAGATCAGGCGGCTGTCGGAATGGCCCGCCAGGTACTTCAGCTCGGCCGCCGACGAGGCGGTGTTGACGGGCACGACGACCGCGCCGATCACGGCCGCGCCGAACCACAGGTCGAGGAACTCCGGACAGTTCCCGAGCAGCAGCGTCACCCGGTCGCCGCGGCCGATCCCGAGGTCTCGGAGGAGGCGGGCGGTCCGGTTGACGTCGCCGGCGAACTCGCCGTACGTGCGCGCCGACACGCCGCCCTCGAGGTCGTCGAAGATGACGAACGGGGCGTCCGGGGTGGTCCGGGCGCGCTCGGCCACGAGGTCGCGCAGCGTCGAGGCGCCGGTGCCGGCATCTCGACCCGGCCGGAATGGTGGTTCGGCGGATGTGAGCTTCAGCGGCATGTTCGTCGCGGCTCGGAGCGCCCGCCGGTTCCGCGCCGCCCCGGATGGTGCCGGTTCATCTTGACGTACTTCCGCAACCTCTGCGGGCCGGCGTCGGCCGCGGGTATGGATGGCGTCGGCTTCGTTCCAGGCCAGGCCCCGGACTTGCCCGGGAGACGTCGGCCGCGGATATGGAGCCCCATGGCGTCGGCCGTGATGCCTGACGCCCCCGGAATACGGTTCACGTCCGCCGGGTCCGGGCCAGGGTCGGGGGTGATCGGATGCCCGCCTGGAACGGCCGACAGCCGTCGTGCCATCGACAGGATGCCCGCTGCACCCATTCTCGCACCGAACCTCCTCCGGCGCCGGTCAATGAGTTCCGGTTCGTCGGCAGGACCATCCCACGCTCCGCCACCGCCGTGCGCAGGCGGAATCGTGGCGGTCCTGGGGCTCCGGACGTGCGGAATCGTGGGGCTCACGCGGCGCCGGCCGGTCGGCAAGACGGTGGCGACGTCTTAGCGGCCGCGAACCCCATGTCGCGCGTGCGCACGCGGCGCCGGCCGGTCGGCAAGACGGTGGCGACCCCTCGAATCGGGGCGGGCCGTCACGCGCAGTCAGCGTGGGATGCCCCTGGTTCGTCGGCAGATCAGATAGGCGGCGGAGGCTCCAAGCGCTGCCTTGAGCATCTCGAGGCTGGTGTAGGCGGCGTGCAGGATCCCGAAGGTGGCGAGGCTTGGCGGCGGGGGATCGCGCGGGAGGAAGTCGAGGCCGCGTCCGATCGAGATGATCGGCGGCGTGATGACCACGGTCAGGGCCAGGGCGATCGCGAGCATCGCGCCGACGAGCCACCGGAGTCGGCGCTCGCCGGCCGGGCCGAGGACCAGCCAGAGGGTGACGCCGCCGAGCGGGATCTGGAAGAGGTTCCAGGACTGAAAGAACAGGCGGTTGAGCTCGGAGGACAGGTACCGGAGCAGATCGCGGGCAGCCGGCGCCCCGAGCTGGTCCACGCCGTCGGCGAACGACGGATGCCCGCCTGCGGCGAGCAGGCGGTCGATGGTATGGAAGTTCTGGGTCGCCGCCACGCTGATGCAGACGGTGCCCATGACCCAGATCCCGAGGCAGAACGTCGCCGCACGAGACTTCATGGCGCGACTCCCTTTTGCTGCGCCGGTTCCGGCGTGACGGCCGCGCGCGCCCGCCGCGTCCACGCTGCGCGGCGTCTTCCCCGGCCGCCGTCCCCGTTGAACTTGCGAAACAAGTGTCTTCTTGGATCAACCGAGCAAGCAGGACGAATGTCAACAGCGTATAATACTTCCGCGTGGGCGATGACGGTGCGGCCGACCCGCGGATGTCGGTTCCGGACCTGGAACACCCGCCGTTACAGGTTCACGGCAGACAATCCGACAAGACTGGCAAGATGAGGCATTTGCGCGCGCGGAGTCTGTCGGCCGCGGATGGTTCGCAGGCGCGCGGGTCACGCTGCGCGGCCGGTCGGGATCGGCCGGAGGGCCGGAGCGGTAGGGCGTCCTCCAGCGCGGCCATGCGTGGCGTCGGATAGAGCCGAGTCGGTATCCATGGGTTCCCGCCTGAGTCTGAACACCGAGACCCTTCAACAGGTCGTCACGCTCGATCCGATCTGTCTCGATCCGCGCACCCCGGTGCGGGAGGCGTTCGAGCGGATGAAGGAGCAGCAGCGCGGCGCCGTGCTGATCTGCCGGGAGGGCAGGCTGACAGGCATCTTCACGGAACGCGATGCGTTGGCGCTGATGGCCGATGCCGTCGACCTGAGTCTGCCGATCGAGCGGGTGATGACCCCCGATCCGGTGGCTCTGTCCGAGCGCGATACGGTCGGCGCGGCCATCACCAGGATGGCGCAGGGCGGATACCGCCGGTTGCCGATCGTCGACGCCGACGGCCGGCCCGTCGGGTTCGTCAAGGTCGGCAGCATCCTGCATTTTCTCGTCGATCACTTTCCCGCGACGGTGTACAACCTGCCGCCGGCGCCCCACCATTCGACGGTGGCACGCGAGGGTGCCTAGGAACCTCCCCCAAGGACAACTGCGAGTATCAAGAGAATGACGCGCGAGTCGACTGCAGCGGTGTCAACCGAAGCGCCCCCGGTCTCCCCGGGTCTGCCGGCCTCCACGAAGGAGACCATCCGGCTCGACGGAGCCACGGTTCGGCTGGCCGGCGACTCCGGCGACGGCATGCAGGTGGTGGGCGGCCAGTTCACCAATACGTCGGCGCTGCACGGCAACGACGTCGCCACGTTCCCCGACTTTCCCGCCGAGATTCGCGCGCCCCGCGGCACCCTGGCCGGGGTCAGCGGATACCAGGTGCAGTTCGCCTCGCGCGACATCTTCACGCCGGGCGACACGTTGCAGGCGCTGGTCGCCATGAACCCGGCCGCCCTCGTCACCAATGTCGGGGACCTCGAGAAGGGCGGGATCCTGATCGTCAACGACGAGAGCTTCAAGGCGAAGGACCTGAAGCTGGCCCGGCTCGAGACCAATCCTCTCGAGGACGGAACCGTCGACGACTACCGCGTGATCAAGGTTCGTCTCGACACCCTCAACCGAGAGGCGGTCCGGGAGGTCGAGGGCCTGAGCTCGAAGCTGCAGGATCGCTGCAAGAACTTCTTCGCCCTGGGGTTGATCTACTGGCTGTTCGGGCGCGGGATCGAGCCGACCCTGCGGTTCGTCCGGGAGAAGTTCGGCAACAAGCCGGAGGTCGCGGCGGCCAACGAGAAGGCGTTGCGCGCCGGCTGGTACTACGGGGAGACGACGGAGGCGTTCGACCACAGCTACCAGGTCGAGCCGGCCCGGCTCGCCCCCGGGACGTATCGGAACGTCATTGGCAACCAGGCCCTGGCCTGGGGACTGGTCACCGCGGCCAAGCTGAGCGGCAAGGAGCTGTACATCGGTTCGTATCCGATCACCCCGGCGAGCCCGGTCCTCGAGGAGCTGAGCGCCCTGAAGCACTTCGGCGTGCGCACGGTGCAGGCCGAGGACGAGATCGCCGCCATATGCTCGGCCATCGGCGCGGCTTTCGGGGGCGCGATGGCGGTCACCAGCTCGAGCGGTCCGGGCATCGCGCTGAAGGGCGAGGCGATGGGGCTGGGCATGATCCTCGAGCTGCCCATGCTCGTCATCAACATCCAGCGGGGCGGTCCCAGCACCGGCCTGCCCACGAAGACCGAGCAGTCGGACCTGTTGCAGGCGATGTTCGGCCGCAACGGCGAGTCGCCGCTCCCGATCATCGCGGCGCGCAGCCCGAGCGACTGCTTCGAGGTGGCGCTGGAAGCGTGGCGCATCGCCACCCGCTTCATGACCCCGGTCATTCTGTTGTCCGACGGGTACATCGCCAACGGCTCCGAGCCGTGGGAGATCCCGAACATGGACGACCTGCCGCGCATTTCGGTGGAGCACCCCGCCCCGCAGGCCAACGGCAAGCCGTTCCTGCCGTACGAGCGGAACGAGCGGCTGGCCCGCCCCTGGGCCCTCCCGGGGACCCCCGGCATGATGCACCGGGTGGGCGGTCTGGAGAAGGAAGACGTCACCGGCAACGTCAGCTACGATCCCGAGAACCACCAGCACATGACCAACGTCCGCGCCGAGCGGGTGGCCCGCATCGCGGACGACATCCCGTTGCAGGCGGTGGATGGGCCGCCGCGGGGGAAGCTGCTGGTGCTGAGCTGGGGGGGGACGTTCGGCGCCTGCACGAGCGCCGTGGAGGAGTGCCGGGCCGGCGGGCTCTCGGTAGCCCACGCCCACCTGCGTTATCTGAACCCGTTTCCCGCCAATCTCGGCGAGGTGCTCGCCGCCTACGATCGGATTCTCGTGCCGGAGCTGAACACGGGGCAGCTCCGCATGCTGGTGCAGTCGCGCTTCCTTCGGGAATGCGTGGGGTTGAACAAGGTCAAGGGCAAGCCGTTCACGGTGTCCGATGTCGTATTCAAGACTAGAGAGCTGGTGGCGTAGGGTTGCCCTCGGGCAGCAGGAGACGGAAGCTGACGGCGACGCGCCGGTCGCGCTGGCCGAGCCGCCGGACACGGCAGCTCGCGGCCCGGCGCCGGTCGCGCTGGCCGAGCCGCCGCCGGGCAACGGCGGGGGCGCCGCGGCAGGCCACCCGGGCCGAGACGGCGCCGCCGCGCTGGCCGAGCCGCCGCCGGGCAACGGCGGGGGGCGGCCGGTCGAGGCGGACGTGGCGGCGGAGGCCGCCGCGCCGGTGAAGTTGCCGGTGTTGAAGGCGGCCGACTTCGCCAGCGACCAGGACGTGCGGTGGTGTCCCGGATGCGGGGACTACGCCATTCTCGCGCAGATGAAGAAGATGCTGCCGTCGCTCGGCGTGCCGCGCGAGAACATCGTCTTCATCTCCGGAATCGGGTGCTCGAGCCGGTTTCCGTACTACATGAACACCTACGGCATCCACAGCATCCACGGCCGGGCGCCGGCTTTCGCGACCGGGCTCAAGGCGGCGCGGCCGGATCTGATGGTGTGGGTCATCACCGGCGACGGGGACGGGCTGAGCATCGGCGGCAATCACCTCATGCACGCCATCCGCCGCAACCTGGACGTCAACATCGTGCTCTTCAACAACCGCATCTACGGTTTGACGAAGGGCCAGTACTCGCCGACGTCGCCGCTCGGCAAGAAGACCAAGACGTCGCCGATGGGGGCCATCGACAACCCCCTGCACCCTCTGTCCATCGCCATCGGCTGCGAGGCCACGTTCGTGGCGCGCTCCATCGACACGCACATCAAGCACCTCGAGAAAGTGTTGCGGCGCGCCGCCGAGCACCGGGGCACCGCCTTCGTCGAGGTCTATCAGAACTGCAACGTGTTCAACGACAACGCCTGGCAATACGCCAGCGACCGCCGGACCAAGTCCGAGCACACCATCGAGCTCGAGCACGGGGCGCCGCTGGTCTTCGGCCACGACCGGCAGAAGGGCATCCGCCTCAACGGTCTCGAGCCCGAGGTGGTCGCGCTGGGGAACGGCACGACCGAGGCCGGCCTGCTGGTGCACGACGAGAAGGCGTCCGAGCCGAGTCTGGCCTATCTGCTGAGCCGGCTCCGCCACGAAGACGGGTTCCCGGAGCCGATCGGCGTGTTCCGGGCCATCGACGCGCCGCGGTATGAAGAGGAGCTGGCGGCGCAGGTGGCGTCCGCCCGCGCGCGCTCGGGCGGGGGGGATCTGAACGCGCTCTTCAACTCGGGCGAGACCTGGACGGTTTCATGATCTGCCCCTGCTGCGGGGCCGACAATCTCGACGGGGTGGACGACTGCGCCGAGTGCGGCCAATCGCTGAGCGACGCGCACCTGCCGGATCCCCCGACCGTCGTCGAGCAGAGCCTGCTGGCGGACCACGTGCCGGTTCTCGCCCCGCAGACCCCGGTGGTGGTGGCGGCCGACACGCCGGTCCGCGACGTGCTGCGGGCGATGGTGGACGCCGGCACCGGCTGCGTGGTGGTCGCCGACGGCAACCGTCCGGTCGGCGTCTTCAGCGAGCGTGACGCGCTCGTGAGACTGAACACCGAGGCCCCCGCGCTGGGCGGCCGCCCGGTGTCCGGTTTCATGACCGCCCCGCCCGAGACGCTGGAGCCGGATGCCAAGGTCGCGTTCGCCGTGCAGCGCATGGCCGTGGGCGGCTACCGGCACATCCCCATCGTCGGCGCTGGCGGAGAGCTGGCGGGAATCGTCTCGGTCCGCGACATCCTCCGCTATCTGGCCGAGAAGATGGGCGGGGGACCGGCGGCGTAACGCGCAGGTTCTGAAGGGTCGGCCCGGCGGCGGACGGGGCCGCCGGCGGGATTTCGGGGCCGGGAGCCGGCGCCGCAGAACGGCGCGGGTTCCCGGAGGGCGGATTGGGCGGCGATTCGGGCCGCAGGCGACGATTCCCGGGCCAGCCGGGAGGAGGCCGGCATGGTGGCAGGATGGTTCGCGGCAGGCGCCGGGCTGGCCGGGCTGGGGGTCCTCCTCGGGGCGTTCGGGGCCCACGGGTTGCGCGAGCGCATCACGCCCGACCTGCTGGCCGTCTACGACACCGGCATCCGCTATCACCTGATTCACGCGCTGGGGCTGCTGGCCGTTTCCTGGGCCGCCGAGCGCTGGTCCAACGCCTGGGTCGGCGCGGCCGGCTGGCTCTTCGTGGCCGGCATCGTCGTCTTCTCCGGCAGCCTCTACCTGCTCGCGGTCACCGGCGCCCGCTGGCTCGGCGCCGTCACTCCCATCGGCGGTCTCTGCTTCCTCATCGGCTGGGCGGCCCTCACCGTGGGCGTCCTGCGCGCCGGCGGCTGACGGCGCGGGTCTGGCGCGCGGCTCTCTGTGAAACGGCAACGCCGCCCCGGCCCGCCAGCTCGTCCGTGTCGATGACGTCGGATGGCTGCCCTGTTGATTTCAGCCGCGTCCCACGTTTCGCGACCGCAGCGGAGCGATCCGAGCTATCCGGTCGAAGTCGCGGTCGCGATGGAGCAGCGTGAGGTCGTTTCTCACCGCGCAGACGGCGATCAGACGGTCGCCGCTCGACCGCACCGTGAGCCCCGTCCGCCGGGCCACTCGGTACAGGTCGACTGCATCCTCGAACGCGGCCCTTCCCAGCGGCGCCTCGACGATCGGAAGCGCCCGCATGGCGTCCCGCGCAACGCGGAACGCGCGGTCGTCGCGGAATCCTGGAGCACCTCCTGCGCGACGGGCAGGCAGGTGACGATCTCGTCAGGGTCGACCAGCGACCGAAGATCGATTCTCGGCGGCCGATGGAACACGTCGATCCAGACCGACGTGTCAACCAGATACACGGCGGGCCCGGGCCGGTGGGTTCGGTCGGTCGCCGCGCATGTCGGAGAGGTCGCCCTCCCAGAGTCCCGAGCCCGCGAGCTGGAAGATGCGCCCGGCTCTCGCCCGGCGGACGAATTCCGTCAGCGCGTGATTGACGGTCTTCGAGTAGGTTCGCTCGCCGCTGAGCCGCAGCGTCTCCTTGAGGACCTGCTCGTCAAGCACAAGACTTGTGCGTTTCATGTGTTAATGATGCGCCCCGCCGGGACCGCGGTCAACGTTGACGCGACGGTCTGTCGAGACGGCCGGGCTCGACGGGTTCGTGTCCGTCGCACCGCCGCATCGGAAGGCGCGGGTACTTCGGATACCGCGCGTCCGCCGCGGACCGTTCGCACCGGTAGTAGTTCTGGTTGGTGCGGGAACGAACGACGCGGACGTGGCGGCAGTGCAGGCACAGCCCCACCCCCTCCACCGGGTCAGTGGCCCGCATCGCCGGTCCCACCGGTCCGGCCGCCTCCGCGGTGACCGAAGGCGCGGCGTCCGGGATGCGGAACGTCCGCCGGACTCTCGGCCGACGCCGCGATGCGGGGCCCCGGCCGGTTGAAGTACCGGTTTCCGTCCGCCATTCAGTACACCCTCAGCGGCGGCGCGCCGGAGGCGGCGAGGCCGGCCCGCCGGGCCTCGCGGTCGAGCGCCTGCAGGGCGGTCCGGCCGGTGTCGCGGAGGTCGGTGGTCCAGTCGTTCACGTAGAGGTCGACGTGCTGGAACATCACGTCGTCGGTCAGCTCCTGGGCGTAGCGGCGCATGGTGGGGGCCGTCTCCCGCCGATGGCTCCGGGCGTGGGCGAGCGAGTCGCGGATCACCGCGGTCACGGCGCGGATGGTGTCCGGGTCGAGCGCGTGCCGCGCGAGGATGCCGCCGAGGGGCAGGGGCGCGCCGGTGGCCTCCTCCCACACCGCGCCGAGGTCCTCGACGAGGGCGAGCCCGCGCGCGCGCCAAGTGAAGCGGCCCTCGTGGATGCACACGCCGAAGTCGGCGGCCCCGGCCGCGAGGGCGGGCATGATGTCGGAGAACACCACCTGATCGAGGGCGCCCTCGCCGGCATGGAACAGCTCGTAGAGCAGGGTGGCGGTGGTGTGCGCGCCCGGGCACAGCACGCGGGCGGGCCGCGAGCCGCCGCCTGGCCGGGGGAACGGGTCTACGGGCCGGGTTCCGGGGCGGGCGGCGAGCAGCAGGGGACCGACGCCGAAGCCGAGGGCCGAGCCGACGGGCAGCACGCCCAGCGTGCTCCGCAGCAGGAGCGCGGCATGGAAGCTGGCTTTCGCCACGTCGAAGTCGCCGGCGAACAGCCGACGGTTCAGCTCCTCGACGTCGAGCAACTCGATGCGGAAGTCCAGTCCGCGCGTGTCCACCTTCCGTTCGAGGATGCCGTGGAAGGCGAACGTGTCGTTGGGGCAGGTGGAGATTCCCAGATGGATCGGCGTCACGCGTCGCGGCTCCAGGTGGGCCGGTCGATCAGGTCGGCCGCCACGAGGCAGGCGGCATCGAGCGCTTCCGGAATCTGCCAGCGCTCGAACCGCCGGTCGCCGACCGCGTTCGAGATGCCGCGGACGATGGCCACGGGCACCCCCGCGAGCCGTCCCGCCAACGCCACCGCGAAGCCCTCCATGTCCTCGGCCACCGCGTCGGGGAACCGCTCGCGGCGCCCGCGGGCCTCGGCCTCCGCCGCCGCCGCGGTGCACACCGTCAGGAGCGGGCCGGCGGCGGGGGGAACCGGACTGGCGAGAGCGAGCGCGTCCGGCCCGTCCGCCCCGCTCTTGCCGCTCCGCGGCCAGTGGCGGTACCCGAGGGCGGGGGCCGGCACGAACGAGGCGACGCCGACCCCGACCCCGTGCATCAGGACCGACGGAAAGACGGCGGCGGTGCCGACCGGGAGCCCCCCGGGGTCGAACGTGCCCGCGATGCCGACGAGGACGACCCGCTCGGGCTCGTGGACCGCGATGGCGTGGCGGGCCTGGGCGGCCGCCGCCACCGGCCCGAAGCCGCACAGCTCGCAGGGCGCCGCGACACCGAAACCCCGCCGCCGGGCGAGGTGACGGCGCTCGGTCTCGGTGGGGACCAGCACCAGGGTGTGGGGAGCGCTCGTCACGCCCTGGTCCCGCTCCGCACCACCCCGGTCTCGTGGGCCGCCTCGGCCGCCGCCTTCGTCACCGCCTCGACCCCCGCCTTGTTGCGCCACGCGCCCCCAAGTGTATCGCGGGCCATGCCGGTTCGTGCCTCGCCGCCGGCGGGGGGCGGTGCCGCCGGCGGCCCATGGCGAATCAGGGAGGACACCGCGCGGATCGAATCACAGCGGGGCCGCCCGCCGCCGGCGGCCAAGGATCGGCGCAAGAATAAACTCCCGGTTCGCCGCATCGGTTTCGTGGCGCAGTTCACTTCGGCCGGCTCCATGCCGCGCATCTGTCGTATTCGAGGAAGTTGTTCTTGCGCACCCTACCAACCAAGGATCGGCGCAAGAATAGACTCCCGGTTCGCCGCATCGGTTTCGTGCCGCAGTTTCCCTTCGGCCGCCTCCATGCCGCGCATCGGTCGCCGTCGGCGTCGATCCCATTACCACCCCGTGGTGAAACCCCGCGCCGATCGAGTGCGGCGGGGACTTTCGCCTCGGGCGGTTGCGGCGTGATTGCGGCCCCTGAAGGAAGTTGTTCTTGCGCGGACCCTGCTAAGCCCGGAGGTCGTAGCACTGCAGACGGGGCGCAGCCCCCGTGAGCAGATCGCGCGTGTTCTGGACGAAGTAGAGCAGGCCGCGGCTCAGCACCGGCAGGGTCCACGACTCGTAGGCGGCGGCGAGCCAGGTCCGGGCGATCTCGCGGTACCCGTCCGGGGTGAGATTCAGCCACAGCAGGTGCCCGAGCTCGCCGAGGGCGAGGAAGTGCCCGTCGACCGCGAGGAGCGACCCCCGGGCGGTGCCGAGCTGGACCCGGCGCTCCCGCCCCCCCTGCCGGAAGGTCTCGGGCCACAGCGGCACCTCCCGCCAGACCACCCGCCCGGTCGCCGCCTCGACGCACGCGAGCGAGGCGTCGCCCTGGTTCCGGCCGTCGAAACCGTAGAGATAGCCGTCCTGGTGGATGGCGGTGTTGAAGTGCAGGGCGAACCCGCGGGTGGTCCAGACCACCTCGTGGGTGAAGTCGGGAAGGACCCGGAGCAGGGCGCCGCCGGTGCGGTAGCTGGCGGACACGAAGACCTTGTCGTCGAAAACCACCGGACACGACGCGTTGACTGATTCGTAGGTCCGGCTGCGGAACGGGAACGCGAAGTCCACGGTGCCGTCCGCCGGGTCGAGCGACAGCAGCCCTCCGGCCGGCGGCGACGACTCGCCGCCCGCGAACACGAAGACCCGCCGCCGGCCGTGCACGCCCGCGGGCACCGGCGAGGCGTAGCTGGGGCCCCAGTCGCCGGCCCGCCACAGCTCCCGGCCGGTGGCCGCCTCGAAGGCGACCACGCAGGCGCCGCGGGGCGCGCCGACGTTCACGATGACCCGGCCGCCCTCGACGAGGGGCGTCGACGAGGTGCCGAAGAAGTCCTGACCTGCCTCGTACTCGGCCCGCAGATCGCGGGTCCAGAGACCGCGGCCGGTGGCGAGGTCGAAAGCGTGCAGCCGGCTCTCGGCCCCGAGGGTGAAGACGCGGCCGGCCGCGATGACCGGGCTCGAGCGCGGGCCGTTGTTGTAGCCGTAACGGTCGCGGTAGCGGGTGGGGTAGCGGAAGTCCCACTTGAGGGCGCCGGTCTCGGGGTGGCGGCACTCGACCACCTCTTCGTTACCCATCCGATGGAGGAACAGCAGGCGGTCTCCGGCGATGGCCGGCGACGTATAGCCGGCGCCCTTCTCCATCTCCCACACCAGCGGCGGGGGCAGGGACCGGCTGAGGCGGGTCTCCGTGGACACCGCGTTGTGGGTGGGGCCGAGGAACGAGGCCCAGTCGTGGGTGACGGCGTCGGGCGACAACGGGCGGGGCGGGTTCCGCATCACCGGCTGCGCGCCGGCCGTCCCGGCCAGGACCGTCCGTCCGGCGAGCGCCTGGAGCAGGGTCCGGCGGGACAGGACCTTCATGGCCGGCAATCCTATCCGTTCCCGGACTCCGAAGAAAGGCCGGCGGGCTATAATCCGGGGGCTCGCCGCGGGACGGCGAAGACGGACACGGGCGGAAGCGAGGACGGACGTGGCGGACACCGGGCCGAAGAGTGCGGTCGAACTGGCGATGGAACGTCTCCGGCGGCAGGATGCGGAGGCGGGGGACGGCGCGGCGGGCGGCCGCGGGCTGACCGACGACCAGAAGAAGGCCATCGCGGCGGCCCGCCGCGACTACGAGGCGAAGGTCGCCGAAGCGGAGATACTGATGCATTCGAAGCTCGCGGCCACCTTCGATTCGGAGGGCCGGCGGGAGATCGAGGCCAACCACCGCCGCGACCTCGGGCAGTTCGCGTCCGCGCGCGATCGGAAGATCGCGGCGATTCGGAAAGGCGTCCGGCCGTGACGAAGGCCGTCGTCGTCGCCCTCACCCTCGTCAACTTCCTGCTGCTCGTGCCCGGCGTGGTCCTGCCGGTCTACAGCGTCACCATCACCACCGAGGTCGCGGCGTCGATCATCCCGGATCCGGTGGAGGTCACCGTCTACGAGCAGACCCGATCCATCCTCGGGACCGTACGGGAGCTGTGGGGTTCGGCCGACTACCTGGTGTCGTTCCTGATCCTGCTCTTCAGCGTGCTGGTGCCGGTGACCAAGGCGGGGATGCTGCTGGCGTCGATCTACGCGGCCGGCGACGGGGTCCGGAAGCGGCTGGTGGTCGCCGTCGACCTTATCGGGAAGTGGTCGATGGCCGACGTCTTCGTGGTGGCGGTGTTCCTCGCGTTCCTGGCCACCCGCGACCAGGCCCAGGCCAACAGCTTCAGCGTGCCGGTGCTGCTGCGGCAGGTCGACGTGGACATGCAGACCCGGCTCACCTCCGGGCTCGGCGCCGGCTTCTACTGCTTTCTGGCCTACTGCCTGTTCTCCGTCGCCTGGACGCAGATCCTGAAGTACCGCCGGGCCGCGTAACAGCCCGTGCCGAAACCCCGCGCCGCACCGAGAGCGGCGAGGGCGCTGGCGGGCTGGAGAGCGCCCGCGGGCAAAGAACGCCCGTGCCTGACGAGGTGTGAGGAGGGCGCCTATTGGGCATGGGCAACCGAAGAACAACGCAGTCAGGCGGGATGCATCGCCGCTCGAATGCAGCGGGGACTTCCGCCACGGGCCGGCAACGACAGTGATCGATATTGGAGTGCCATCCGCATCCGGGCGCAGCCCGTCTTCTGCGGCTCGGCGCGCCTGACACACGGCAAGGTGATTTCGTCAGCGTCCTGAGCGCGGGGCGCCGGCGCGGCGGCCCGTGGCGGATTCCGCACCGCACCTCGGCCGGCGGGTCGCCTGTAGCAGGCGGGGCGTGGCGAACGGGCGCGTCGGGCATGGGTGAGCAACGCCGCTCTGCCGAATCGGCCGGGATGCATCTGCCGTCGAACCCAGCGGCTCTCTCGGCCCTCTTGCTGCATGTGTCTGTTCCGGGCGGGGACGCGGCGGACGTGGGCGTCGAACGCAGGGGGCCCTCTTGGGCCTCTTGCCGCAGGCTGCCAGGCGCGGTCGCCGGGGTGATACCATCGGCCGGATTGCCACCTGCCGTTCCCGCAGCCCGGTCGGCGGCGCGGTTGCCGCGGCCGGCCGCACCATAGACGAGGAGATGTTTCATGAGGTTCCGCAGCATCGCCGGTATGGCCGCCGGCATCGCGATCGTCCTGTCCGGCTCCGTCCTGTCCGCGCAGGACAACCCCGTCGTCGTGATGGAGACCAGCCTGGGGGCCATCACGGTGGAGCTGGCTCACGCCGAGGCGCCGATCAGCGTCGACAACTTCCTGCAGTACGTGGACGCCGGGCACTACGACAACACCATCTTCCACCGCGTCATCCAGGGGTTCATGATTCAGGGCGGCGCTTACTCGCCGGAGATGCGCACCCGGCCGACCCGCGATCCGATCAAGAACGAAGCGGAGAACGGGCTTACGAACGACCGTTACACGATCGCCATGGCGCGCACCAGCGCGATCGACAGCGCCACGGATCAGTTCTTCATCAATACCGTCGACAACAACTTCCTCAACAACGGCGTGCGCGACTTCGGGTATGCGGTGTTCGGACGGGTGATCGACGGAAACGGCGTCGTGGACCGTATTGCCGCCGTACCGGCGACGAACAGCCTGCCGAACGAGACGGTGGTCATTCAGTCCGTCAGGCGACGCTAGGAGTCTGCGCCGTAGAACTGTTTTGGGTCCGATCTGGCACAATATGTAGCGGTCTGTCGCCGGAGCTTGCACAACATATAGTAGTCAGGATTTCCTGCGGCGCAGACTCCTAGCTAGTGGTCCGTCACGTCATAATCTTCAGACAGACGGACTTGAGCCGAACGATGTATTTCCTCTGCATGGGAACTCTTTCGGTCCGAAGTGATTTCCTCGGCGGCCCCATTTTTAGCCATGGCAATGCACTAGTGTGGCGTCCCTCAAGTGCGTGGCATCGGGCGCTTCTCGCAACCGATGAATCTCGGCGGCACTGAGTCCCGGCAGGGGTTGGTCGGGCGGCGCGGCCGGCTCCCGCGCGGGACGATACTCTGCCGGTGGAGAGACGCCGAAGCCGCGCCCGCGGAGGTTCCCCGGTCGCGCGGCCGGGCGGAACATCATGCGTGACCGTTGGTACGGTGACAACCGCGACGTCGTGAAGTGGAGCGCCGTCGTGCATCTCGCGCGCCGCGAGGCGATCCCGGACGTTCTGCATGCGGCCCTGTATCGGCCGGATGACGAGTGGCCGCGGCTCGCCACCGCGCGCGGACCGGCGGCGTTGCCGGTCGAGGTCGTCCGCCACTTTCGCGACCTCGACGACCTGCAACGGCTTGCCGCGGCCACCGCATTGCGTATCGAGACGGTGAAGGAGCCGTTTCTCGATCGATCCGCCTACTTCCGGCGCGTCTGCGAGCGGGTCCGAGCGTACCGGGCCCCGGTGTTGGTGCTGCTCGACCCCGACACCGGACTCGCCCCGGATGGCGGCGGCGGTGCTCAACACGTGACGTCGGCCGAAGTGACCGCGATCTTCGCCGCGTTGCGGCCGGGCGACCTCCTCGCCTGCTATCAGCACGCGCGGCGGCAGAAGGACTGGCGCGGCCGGGCCCGGCGCGCCTTCGCGAACGCCCCCGGCGTGCCCTCGTTCGAGGTGGAGGTCCTGTGCTCGGACCTGGCCCGCGACGTGCTCATGCTGGCGGTGAAGAAGGGATAGCAGAAGTGCGGTTGGGGTCGGTGCTGCGTTCCTGCCGCGCATGGTGGGCAACTCGGATTTCACGCGAAGGGATGGCAGCGGTGCGGTTGGGGTCGGTGCTGCCCATCATCGTGGGGTTGGCGGTTACGGCCGCGGCGCCCGCGCGCGCGGGCCAGTCCGACTTCTGGTTCACGGACGAGCTGGCGCCCTACCGCGAGCTGGTCGGGGCTTACCGCGGCGGGGACGCGGGAACCGCGATGGCCGGGGTGCGGGCGATGGCGCCGCCCGCCGTGCACGACCTGCTCGACCGGGTGCGCGCGCCGGACACCCGGCTGACCGGCGCCGACGCCGAGCCGGCCCTGAACGAGCGGCTGTTCCGGGCCGCGGCGATGTTGCACCTCGACGTCGTGGAGCTGCTGCGCTCGCGGGGGCTGCACCGCGGCGCCGAGGATCAACTGGAGATCGCGATCCGCTGGGTGAACCTGTCCGCACGTGATCCCGAGCCCGTCGGTTCCTTCCGGCGCCGCTGGTTTCTGGGGGCGGCGCTCCTCGCCTTCGAGTACGGCGGATGGCAGGACGGGGTGGCCTTCTCGGATCTCGCCTGCGGGCTGCTCCCCGACGATGTGGCGTTGCTGACGGCCGCCGCGTGGTTCAACGAAGGTCTCGCCCTGGCGCCGCTCGACGCGACCGAGTTGGAGCGGGGCGACCTTCCGCGGCTGCAGGCGCGGAAGCGCAGCCGGTTGCTGGCGGCGGCCCGGCGGGCCGGGGCGGCGTTGCGGGTCGCCCCGACCGCGCCCGAGGCGACCCTGCGGCTGGCCCGGGTCCGGATGCTGCTCGGGCAGGGGGAGTCGGTGCGGGAGCAGTTGACGGCGCTGGCGGACCGCGGCGGCGTCCCCCGCGCCCATGCCTATCTGGGCCGGCTGCTGCTGGGCCGGCTGGACGTCGAGGCGGGCGAGCCCGCCGAGGCCGAGCGTCGGTTCCGGGACGCGATTGCGCTCATGCCGCAGGGCCAGGCGGCCCGGGTCGCGCTCGCGCGCCTGATCGAGGCGCGGGGCGATCGCCGGGGGGCGGCCGCGGTGCTCGATCCGGTGCTGCGGGGCGAGTTCGGGACGGCCATCGATCCCTGGGTGGACTATCTGCTGGGCACCGGCGCGGGTCCCGGCCTGCGGGACGGCCTGCGCCGGGAGGTGCGGCGGTGATCGGGACGCGGCGGCACCTGTTCCTGGGGGCCCTCGCGGCGATTCTCACCCCGGTCGTCGGCGTCGGCGCGGCGGCGGGGCAGACCTTCCGCAGCGGGGTCGACGCGGTGGCCGTCGACGTGCTCGTGACCCGTGGGCGCGATGCGGTGTCGGGGCTGACCGCGGACGACTTCACGCTGCTGGACAACGGCGTGCGGCAGGACGTCGCGGCGGTCCTCGTGGAAGAGGTTCCGATCACCCTGCTGCTGGTCCTGGACACGAGCGGGAGCGTCCGCGGCACGCCCCTGCTCCAGTTGCGGGCGGCGGCCGAGGCGGCGGGAGAAGCGTTGCGGCCGGGCGACCGGGTCGGCCTCGTGACCTTCTCCGACAAGCTGCGCCTGGCCGTCGCGCCTCCGGCCCCGCCGGCCGGTCTCCCCGACGCCCTCCGACGGGTTCGGGCCGGCGGCGCGACCGCCCTCTACGACGCCGCGTTCGCCGCCCTCGCCCTGCGCGACGGGACGGTGGGCCGGACCGTGGTGCTCGTCTTCAGCGACGGATACGACACCGCGAGCTGGCTCGACCCCCTCGACGTCCTGGACGCCGCGCGCCGCAGCGACGTCGTCGTGTACGGCGTGCGCCACGACCATCTCGCCCGCGGGGGCTGGCGGCAGCGCGAAGGGCGCGGGCGGGCGCGCCGCTGGTTCGCGGCCGAGCCGCATCTCTTCCGGCGGGAGTTCTCGGCCCAGCTCGCGGCCGAAACCGGGGGCTCGGTGTACGTGGCGGCGGACCTCGATCACCTGCGCGAGGTGTTCTCCCGCGTCGTCGACGAGTTCCGACGCCGCTATCTCCTGACCTACACGCCGCAGGGGGTCGCGGCCGGCGGGTGGCACGAGCTGGAGGTGCGGGTGCGGGGTCGCGGCCGGCGCGTGCAGGCCCGCCGCGGCTATCTCCGCTGAGGGGCGGGAGTTCTCGAAGCGTCTGCACGTCTCCAAGCGCAACGTCGCGACCAAGCCGCATCGTGCGCACCGACTCCGTGCGCCGCCGGCTGTTGAAGAGAGCATGCAGACCAGTGATAGGCAGCCATAACCAAGATGGGCACCGCGGCCACGGCTCTCCCAGCTCCGCCCGGCCAGCGCGCCTCGCCGCCTCCCCCTCCCGCGTCGCGCCTCCCCCCGGCCAAGCTATCGAGGGCCGCCGCCGAGTCGTTGGTAGTCAATTCGGGCCGTCACCGCGCCGAATCCACCCGTGAATCCGTGAGGTTTCGGCCGGCCAACCACTTCCAAGTCTCGCTCCTCATCACCCGCACGACCTCAAGACCCTGGAGCCTCCCGTGAGCGCATAACCACGCTCGAAGAGCCCGTCCTCAAACTGCGCTCCTCCTCCATATCCATATCCCATCCAGATCGCCAAGTCGCCTCGTCGATCGAAGCGGATCGGGACCGAGAACCTGCCCTGGCTGACCGGCCCTTCGAACAGAGTCGCATCGACCATGTACCACCAGTCAGGCTCCTCGCCGGTGTAGGCGCGGCGATGCAGTACAGAGATGGTGATGGAATCCGCCCTAGCGTCAAGCACACGCCCACGGACCATCAAGGTCTGGCCCGTTCTGAGACACCCAGGTATCGCCGCATCAAGCACGATACCATGCCAGTCCCTTCGAGAATACCCTCGATAGGTGGTTGGTTCTGCCCAAGGGATTCTCGCGTGTGGTTGTTTCGGCGTGATATCCGTTCGAAGTCTAACGCGACGTCCGGTCGACTCATAGAACGAAGGTGTGCCCGTGACGAACATATCGGTGCCAAAGCGTTCGCCCATGCGCTTCGAGTAGAAGTTCCAGTAGTCCATCTCCCGCTGCGTCAGCAGACCGCCGCTTGAAACCACGATCGTAGCTCGACGCCATTCCCGCGGCACCACCGGCCCGCTGCGAGCACCGAACTCCGCCATGACGTCGTTTATGGTCCACACCCGTGCGGTGGCACCCAGCCGCTCGTACATAGAGTGGAACGGAAACTGATCCCGGAAGACCACCATGTCCGGGACGGCGGATGGCGGAACGAGCCCCATCAGATACAAATGAAGGGGATGCTGCCGCTGTTCCCGGGTGTCTATCTCGCCACGATAGTTGTTGGGGCCGAGTTTTTTGATCAACTCCCACGGTTCCCACCAGTTCCCCACGCCGTTCTGTTGGGGGTACATTGTCGTCGTGTGGGTGGGGTCCCAGGCGTCGCAGCCGGACAATTCCCCCATGTTCAGATAGTCGGCCCACTGGTGCATCAACTCATGGTTGGAGACATGGTTGCTGCCGAGCCATCCCCCTTTGTAGAACTGAACGCCCTTCAATCTGCCTTGGCTCCCCAGCTCCCTGGAGTCGTCAAAGACCCCCAAGCCGATACCGCGGACTTGGTTTTGGATGATGAAGTGCCTTGCGCCGCCCATCACCCACATGGCCTCCCGCTGAGCAACAAACGCCAACGTGTCGTAGAAGTCGGGGAAGTGCTGGTAGAACAGCTTCGCCGTCGGGCCGAAGGCCGGGATTGGGTCTGAGTCGAGCCACCCCTCCGTCAAGTTTCTCTCTGTGAAGTCATCGACTCTGAGGTTAACCACGTGGCTGCTGTACTGAACCTGCGCGTTGATCCGCCGCACTGGCGCTCGGGGGAGATTGGGGGACATGCGCAGGTCCAGCCCCCAAAGGTCGTCTTCTTCGCCGGACGGACTGACATACCCGAGCGGCATGGTAGGGACATCATAACCATAGGCTGGGTTGTTGTAGTAATTGTCGTCCCACGTCCCCGTCCCCCTCCCTCCCAGCGGTGCCTTGTCGGCTAATCGGTCGAAGATGAACTGCGCAGGCCATGACAAGGTGAAGAGGCTGACGATCCGGCCATTGATCCGTTGTGTGCCCGTGCGACGCCATGTTTGCCTTGTGCCTCCGTCCTGATCCTGGTAATCCCGTCCCCAGAACTGTAGCTCCGGGAGATCTCCCACGATTCGCAGGTCCCGGATGTGCACAGGGCCGGTGTGGGCGCCGGTCAGAAACGGGGGATCCTGGGCGTAGTCAAGCGCGAAGAAGTCATAGCCGGCGAACCCGTCCGAGGCGCTGAAGCGGCGGAGATGAGGCGCTGCGCGGGTCGGACGGGTAGTGCCGCAGAACAACCCTGGACGGAGGTTCTGCGCTTCCGACGAATCCGGGAGCGCCAATAGCGAGGCGAGGCAGGCGAGGCCGACCAACACTGCGCAACTCCCGTGTGCCGTCAGCAGAGTCTTTCTCATCGTGTTCTCCTTCTGTTGCAAGGCCAACTGTCAGCAGTCCCGGATAGAAGTCCCCGGTGTTCAGACGGCTGGCTGAAGGGGCCGGCGGCTTGATGGCGCGGCGACCCGCGCCGAATGGGGCCGGAATCGCGTCAAGAGCCGCTCCAGACCGCTCCACATGTCCACAAACCGCCCGATCAGCCCGCAGACGGCGGATACCACCCCGCCCCGCAGACCGGATTGCTGCTTATCGGACGCCCCGAGCTCTGCGGCAGATCCGCCGTCGCGACCCACATCGATTGCTGCGGCCCGTCGTCGCGCGTCGCGCCCATCGCCATGCCCGCTAGTGTAGTACATGAGGGCCGCCCGGTCGATTCCCGAGCGCCGACTTTCGCCCGGGCTGTTAACGTTCGATCCGATGATAGAGAGTCTCTGGATCCGAATCGAGTCGCACATGTGTTCGTGGGCAGCACTGACCAAGGCGGTGGGGAGTGGCTTTCCGGCATCGCAGGACCGTGCGCGGCGGCGCGCAACGCATCACGCGATCTAATGGCGGGGTGCGAAGGGGGCTGCGCGGGCGCTGAGGCCGTCGCCGCGCACGTCCACCTGCGGCGCCGGCGTCCCGGCCTCGCCGGGCAGGAAGGACACGACGTACTGCATCCCCAGCTCGCGCCCGATGCCGGCGAGCGTTTCTCCCAGCCCCGTCGGGTCGTCGATCCGCGCGAAGCGGCCGCCGGTGGCGGCGGCGAGCCGCTCGAAGCCCGGGAGGGGAACGCGGGTGACGGAGACCCCGGAGAACTGCACCCCGTGGGCGGCCAGCAGGTCCGCGAGCCGATCGATGTCGCCGGAGAGATCCGCGGCGCGCCGCCGGCCGCGCACCTGCGACGACTGAAGCTCGGAGCGGGCCATCTCGCTGGCTTGGCCCAGCATGACGATGACCGGGCGCGTCGCGCCGCGGGCGTGCAGGTCGTCCACCGCCTCGACGATGGCCGCGTCCAGCCCACCCTCGACGCTCTGCATGTCGAGGATGCTCTCGTCGTCGAGGGCGCCGATCAGCCGGGCGATGCCGGCGTTGAGCTGCCGCTGGGTTACCGCGAGGTTCTCGAAGATGGCTACGATCTGGACGGACGGGGGCGCCGGCGCCACGTTCACCACGTCGAGCTCGACCCCGCCGGCGCGCACCGTGAAATCGTCGCGCGTGAGGCCCGCGACCGGCGCGCCGCCGCCGTCCACCACCGTCACGATCAGCCGGGCGGGAGACTGGGCCAGCGTCGCCCAGACCATGACGGGAAACACCAGCGTCGCCCAGACCATGACGGGAAACACCAGGGACGCCGCGGCCGCATGCCGTGAGGAGAAGATCGAAGTCATGGGCGGTGCGGTTGTTGTGAAGTCGGTCTCGGAGGCTGTCCCATCCCGGCCTCGACGGCGAACGGCGCCGCGGGCGCAGGTATTCTACTACCGCCGTTTCATGCGGTCGGGTGAGCCGCGCGCCGCTCACGAGCTTTGGATTCGGGGGATGGATACCCACCACTAAAACGAGTCTGCGCCGCAGGAAATTATGACCACCATATATTGCATAACAGCCCGAGGTAGAAGTCCCCGGTGTTCAGATGGCTGGCTGAAGGGGCCGGTGGCTCGATAGCGCGGCGACCCGCGCCGAATTGGGCCGGAATCGCGTCAAGAGCCGCTCCAGACCGCTCCACAGGCCCACAAACCGCCCAATCAGCCCGCAGACGGCGGATACCACCCCGCCCCGCAGGCCGCGGGGCGTGCCGGCGCCGATCGCCTGACGCAGAAGCAGCCCGAGGTTGAGGCCCGCGACGTGCACCAGCAGGCGCTTCAGGATGTTCGAATGCCCCCGAAGGTGCACCCGGCGCATCCCGCCGGTCTCAAACAGGTGCGCAAACGGACGCTCCACCAGCTCGCCACGACGCCGCAGCAAACGCCGGCCCCGCTTGCCCCGGATCCGGCGCCGGTTCCCATACACCGCGTCCCGAGCCTCCGGCGCGTTCTTCCAGCTCCGCCGGCCCCGGTCCGGCTCCGCAATGTAGCTCCGAACCTCCACCGCCGCCAAATCCACCATCGTCTCGTTGCTGTGGTAGCCCTTGTCCGCAACCACCTCCGAAACCCCCGCCGCCTCCGGCAACACCGTCTCCACCTGCTCCGTCGCCGTCACGAGGGTCTCGGCCATCGTCGCCGTATCCCCCTTGTCCGCCCCCTGGATCGTCACACCCACCACCGCACCCGTCTCCAGATCCACCGCATGCTCCACCTTGTGGGCCAGGTGGGTGCTGCCGTCCTTCATCTTCGCGACCTTCGCGTCCGGGTCGTGGGGGTGGGTCCAATCCTTGTTCGACGTCTTCTTCTTCCGCTTCCGGTCAAAACGCGCCAACTCCTCCGCCGTCGGCGTCTCGATGCCGGAAGCTTTCGCCAAACGGGTCAGGAACGCCGTGTAATCCTCGCCCGTGTCACGCCGAACGATGCTCCGCATCGCCGCGTTCGCCTCCAGCGTCGTCGCATCGACGCCCAACGTCTTCCCCGCAACCAAGCCCGCCCCCGCCAACTGCTCCAGCACCCAAGTGAACACCGCCTGATGGGTCTCCACCGGGAACAGCCGACGCGTCCGCGAAATCGTCGAATGGTCCGGGGGCGCCGCCGGCGCCGCCAAACGCAGAAACGCCCGCATGCTCAGCGAATCCTCCGCGCGCCACGCGATGCCCCGCTCCGAGTCCAGCCCTTCGAAGTACCCGATGAGCAGCAATCGGAAGTACCGTCCGGGAGCCAGACTCGGCCGGCCCATCACCGCGTAGAACGGCGCGCACAGGCCTTCGACGAACGCGTCGAACCCTGCCGCCTCCAGAATCCGGTTCAGTCGCTCGTAGAACGGATGCCCCGCACTCTGCGACAGATCCGCCGTCGCGACCCACATCGACTGCTGCGACCCGTCGTCGCGCACCGTGCCCATTGCCATGCCCGCCAGTGTAGTACATGGGGGCCGCCCTGTCGATCCCTGGACGCCGACTTTCACCACGGGCTGATAAGCGCAGGCGATTGACCGCTACATATTGTGCCAAATCGGACCCAAAACCGTTCTGCGGCGCAGACTCCTAAAACTAAAACTAAACACAACGACCACTGGCCTCGCCTCCAGGACCATCCCACGCTTCGCCACCGCCGTGCGCAGGCGGAATCGTGGCGGGTCCTGGGGTTCCGGACGTGCGGAATCGTGGGTCTCACGCGGTGCCGGCCGGTCGGCAAGATGGTGGCGACCCCTCGAATCGGGGGCGGGCCGTCACGCGCAGTCAGCGTGGGATGCCGCCGGTCCCGCCTCCGCCGCCATTATCCCCCGCCGAACCCCGGCGCTTCGCCCTGACGCATTTCACGCCTTCGTGGTGGCCGCGCAAGCGCGGCCATGACCGTTTGGAGCGGGCGGGGATTGGATGCCGACGGCGCGGGTCAGGCCGGGGGCAGGAGCTCGGCGAGCAGTTGCGCGGGGTGCACCGCCCGCGCGCCGGCGAGGTCGTGCACTTGGTGCCGGCAGGATACTCCGGCCGCGACCAGCCGCTCGTTCGGCCCGAGGGCGCGGGCGGCGGGCAGCAACCGCCGCTCGCCGATGCGGCGCGAGAGGTCGAAGTGCTCGCGGGCGTAGCCGAAGGACCCGGCCATGCCGCAGCAGCCGGCGTCGAGGTCCACCACCTCGGCGCCGGGGACGCGGGAGAGCAGGGCATGCGCCGGAGGCAGCAGGCCCAGCGACTTCTGGTGGCAGTGTCCGTGCAGCAGCAGCCGCTCGGGGCCGGGCCGCAGTTCGAGGTCGACGGCGCCCGCGCTCAGTTCGCGCTCGAGCCACTCCTCGAACAGGACGCAGGCGCCGGCGACGTCGCGGGCCTGCCGCTGCGCCTCGCCGCGAAGCAGCGACGGGAGGTCGTCGCGCAGGGCGGAGAGGCAGCTCGGCTCGAGGACCACGATGGCCTGCCCGCGCGCGGCGAGGGGATGGAGGCGGGCCACCGTGTCCGCCGTCCGTCGCCTGGCTTCCCGCAGCAGACCCTGCGAGATCAGCGGCCGGCCGCAGCAGACGTCCGGCCCGAGCGCGACCCCGACCCCGGCGCGGTCGCACACGGCGGCCGCGGCCATCCCGATCTCGGGGTCGTAGTAGTTGGTGAAGGTATCCGCGAACAGGACGACGGACGAACCGTTGCCGGCGGCGGGGCGGGGACGCGCACGCCAGTGCGCCCGCAGGGTGCGGTTCGCCCACCGCGGCAGCGCCCGGCGGCGGTCCAGCCCGAGCAGCCGTTCGTTCAGCGCGCGCACCCACGACCGGCCGAGCCACGGGTTGACGAGCCGCGCCAAGGGGCTCGCCACGGCCGAGAGATCGTGGATGTGCCCGAGCAGCCGCGCCCGCAGCGGCGTCCCGTGCCGGGCTTGGTAGTCGGCGAGGAACTCCGCCTTGAACCGCGCCATGTCCACGCCCACCGGGCATTCCGCCTTGCAGGCCCGGCACTCGAGGCAGAGGTCGAGCGCGTCGTAGACCCCCTGGTCGCCGAGCCCCGCCTCGCCGAGGCGGCCGGTCATCGCCGACCGCAGGGCGTTGGCCCGGCCCCGGGTCGAGTGGGTCTCGTCGCGCGTGGCCATGTAGGACGGGCACATGGTGCCGTCCAGGGTCTTCCGGCAGGCCCCGACGCCGCTGCACATCTCGACCGCGCGTCCGAGGCCCCCGTACGCCGCGTAGTCGAAGAAGCCCTCCGCCTGCGGGGTGCGGTAGTCGGGGCCGTAGCGGAGGTTGGCGGTGAGAGGAGGCGCGTCGACGATCTTGCCGGGGTTGAACAGCCCCGTCGGATCGAACGTGCGCTTGACGGTCCGGAACGCCTCGTACAGATCGGGGCCGAACATCCGCTCCATGAACGGTCCGCGCACCAGCCCGTCGCCGTGCTCGCCGGAGAGGGCGCCGCCGAACTCCAGCACCAGCTCGGCGATGTCGTCGGCGATGGCCTCGAACCGGCGGACCCCCGCCGCCGTCTTCATGTTGACGACGGGGCGCACGTGCAGGCAGCCGACCGAGGCGTGGGCGTAGACGCCGGTGGTGCTGCCGTGGCCCTTCACGATGTCCAGGAACCGGGCGATGTAGTCGCGCAGCCGCGCTGGCGCCACCGCGGTGTCCTCGACGAACGAGATGCTCTTCGCGTCGCCCTTCATCGCCATCGACAGCCCCAACGACGACTGCCGCAGGCGCCAGATGCGGGCCTGGGCGGCCGCGTCGGTCGCCCGGGAAGCGCGGCAGGCGATGCGCCGCGCCGCGAGGTCCTGTTCGATGGCGCCGAGGCGGCCGGGCAGCTCGGCCGCATCGTCCGCGTAGAGCTCCACGCAGAGCAGGGCGCCGGGCGTCTCGTCGCCCTGCAGCACCGCCCGGCGCAGCGCGTCGAGGGCGGGGCTCTCGCGGGCGTGGTCGAGGATGAAGCGGTCCATCACCTCGACCGCCGACGGCCGGTGCTCGAGGATCGCGGGGGTGGCCCCGAGGGCGTCGAGGAGGTCGTCGAACTCGAGGGTCAGCACCGCCTTGGCGTTGGGCAGCGGCACCAGGTTCACCCGCGCCTCGACGACGAGGCCGAGGGTGCCCTCCGACCCCACGATCAGCTCCGCGAGGTTGAACGGCCGGTCGGGGCTGGTGAACCGGTCGAGGTTGTAGCCGCCGACCCGGCGCAGGATCTTCGGATACCGGCGGTCGATCTCGTCCGCGTGGGCCGGCGCCAGGCGGCGCACCATCCGGTAGCACGCCCCCTCCAGACTGTCGGCGGCGCAGGCCGCCTCGAGGGCGTCCGGGGCGAGCGGGCGCAGGTGGGCGATCGACCCGTCACTCAGCGCGACGTGGAGATCGAGCACGTGGTCGATGGTCTTGCCGTACAGCACCGAGCGCGCGCCGCTCGAGTTGTTGCTGATCATCCCCCCCACGGTGGCCCGGTTGGCGGTCGAGATGTCGGGGGCGAAGCGCAGCCGGTGCGGCGCCAGGTGCGCGTTCAACTCGTCGAGCACGATGCCGGGTTCGATGCGCGCCCACCGCTCTTCCGGGTTCACCTCCAGCACCCGGTTGAAGAACCGGGCGGTGTCGAGCTGCAGCCCCGAGCCGACGGCCTGGCCCGCCTGCGAGGTGCCGCCCCCCCGCGCGGTGATCGACACCCCGTGCCGGCGTGCGATCTCGATGGTGCGCAGCACGTCCCCGCGGTTGCGGACGACCACCACGCCGGCCGGTTCGATCTGGTAGACGCTGGCGTCGGTCGAGTAGAGGGCGCGGCTGATCCGGTCGAAGCGCACCTCGCCGTCGATGGACGCCTCCAGATCGCGTTGCAGGCGGTCGCTCACGGGGGTGAGTATATCCCCGTCGCCGCCGACCCTGCGCCCCGCCGAGCCCCGCCGGCGCCGGCTTGCGGATCGGCGGCCCCGGCGATCTCGGTCGCACGGGTTTCGGGGGGCCGCGCGTGGACCGGTACGGCGGGTCGGGATTGGATGCGGCGCCGACCCGCGCCCCGGCGCCGGCGTCTGCGGACCCTGGCTGCGGACTTGGCCGCGGAACTTCTCGGCCTAGTGCATCGCCACGACTAAAAACAGGGGTCGCCGGGGTACTCGCCTCGAACCGCAAAGAGTCCTATGCAGAAGAAATACGTCGTTCGACCCAAGTCCGTCTGTCCGAAACTTATGACGTGACGGACCGCTAGTCTGCCAGCGACCCGCGCCCCTGCGCCGCCGCCGGCGTCTGCGGGGGCGTGGGTCCCGCCCGCGGGATGATAGATTGTCCGGCACCTGATCCGACCCGTCGAGAACCGGAGAGCCCGCGCATGTCCTACCGAGCCGGCCGTCACTTCCTGCAGATTCCCGGACCGACCAACGTGCCCGACCGGGTGCTGCGCGCGATGGCGCAGCCCACGATCGACCATCGCGGCCCCGAGTTCAAGGCGCTGGGGCGCGAGCTGCTGGACGGGGTCCGCGAAGTGTTCCGCACCACCCGGCCGGTGGTCATCTATCCCGCATCGGGCACCGGGGCGTGGGAGGCGGCGCTCGTCAACGTGCTGTCGCCCGGCGACCGCGTGCTGATGTTCGAAACCGGGCACTTCGCGACCCTCTGGAAGCAGATCGCCGAGCGCCTCGGCCTCGACGTCGAGTGGGTCCCCGGCGACTGGCGGCGCGGCGTCGATCCCGCGCAGGTCGAGGCGCATCTGCAGGAGGACCGCGGGCACGCCATCAAGGCGGTGTGCGTGGTTCACAACGAGACCTCGACGGGGGTGGCCAGCCGCATCCCCGCCATCCGCCACGCCATCGACCACGCCCGGCACCCCGCCCTCTACCTCGTCGACACCATCTCGTCGCTGGGGTCCATCGACTACCGGCACGACGAGTGGTCGGTCGACGTGACGGTGGGGGCGTCCCAGAAGGGGCTGATGCTGCCGCCGGGGCTCAGCTTCAACGCGGTCGGCGGGAAGGCCCTCGCCGCCCACGGCCGCGCGACGCTGCCGCGGGCCTACTGGGACTGGAGCCCGGTGCTCGCGGCCAACGAAAAGGGGTTCTTTCCCTATACGCCGGCCACCAATCTCCTGTACGGGCTCAAGGAGGCGCTGGCCATGCTCCGGGAGGAAGGGTTGCCGCAGGTGTTCGCGCGGCACGCGCGCCACGCCGAAGCGACGCGCCGGGCGGTGCGGGCGTGGGGCCTGGAGATCCTGTGCGCCGACCCCCGCGAGTACAGCGCGTCGATCACCGCGGTGATGACGCCCCCCGGGCACGACGCCGACCGGTTGCGCAAGGTGGTGCTCGACCGCTTCGACATGTCGCTCGGGGTCGGACTCGCCAAGCTCGCCGGCGCCGTCTTCCGCATCGGCCATCTCGGCGATCTGAACGATCTGAGCCTGCTCGGCACGTTGGCCGGGGTCGAGATGGGCCTGCGGCTCAGCGCGATGCCGGTCGCCGCGAGCGGCGTCGAGGCGGCGATGCGCCATCTGGAGGAGCGCGCGCGGCCGGCCTAGTGGTCCGTCACGTCATAAGTTTCGGATAGACGGACTTGGGTCGAACGACGTATTTCTTCTGCATAGGACTCCTTGCGGTTCGAGGTGAGTGTCCCGGAACCCCTATTTTTAGCCGTGGCAATGCGCTAGTGACCAATCATCGTGCGGGTCGCGCCGGCCTTCGCCGCCGCGCGCTCCGCGGCCATTACAGCAGAACCATTCGCAAGAATCACGAATCGCGCGGCATGAATCCCGGGCCGGCACAACGGAGCCGCGATGCGTTGCGCCCCGTGCCGCCCCGGCTTCGGAGATGTCATACTGGCGGCGATGCGGAAGTTCAATACGGAAGGTCCGGTCGTGGCGACGGACCACTACTGCATCCCGCCGCTGGAACGGGTGAACCTGGACGAGATACTCGCCCTGATCGACGACAAGCGGTACTTCGTCCTGCATGCGCCTCGGCAGACGGGGAAGACCTCGGTCCTGCTGGCGTTGCGCGATCGGCTGAATAGCGGGGGCGGCTCGCGGTGCGTTTATGTGAACGTCGAGGGTGCCCAGACCGCGCGCGAAGACGTGGGGCGGGCCATGCGCGCCATTCTGGGCAGCCTGGCGTCGCGGGCGCGTCTGCTGGGCGACGACTTCCTGGACGCGGTCTGGCCCGACGTGCTGGCGGCGTCGGGTCCCGAGGGCGCTCTCGGCGAGGTCCTGGTCCGCTGGAGCCAAGCCGACCCGAGGCCGCTGGTGCTGCTGATCGACGAGATCGATGCCCTGATCGGGGACACCCTCATCGCCGTGCTCCGGCAGTTGCGGGCCGGCTACGACCAGCGGCCCGGGAGCTTTCCCCGAAGCGTGGTCCTGTGCGGTGTGCGCGACGTGCGCGACTACCGCATCCGGTCGCGCGCGGAGAACGCGGCGATCGCCGGAGGCAGCGCGTTCAACGTCCGGGCCGAATCGATGCGCCTCGGGGACTTCACGGAGACCGAGGTGCGGGCGCTCCTCGCCCAACATACGCGCGACACCGGCCAGGCATTCACGCCGGCCGCGCTGGAGACGGTGTGGCGGCAGACGCAGGGCCAGCCGTGGCTGGTGAATGCGCTCTGCCGCCGGGCCTGCTTCGACGTCGAGGCGGGCCGCGACCGCTCGCGCGCGATTGCCGGCGACGACGTGCTGGATGCCCAGGAGCACCTCATCCTGAGCCGGCAGATCCACCTCGACCAGCTCGCCGACAAGCTGCGGGAAGACCGCGTGCGGCGGGTCGTCGAGCCGTTGCTGGCAGGGGCCAGCGAGGACGAGTCGTCGATCCGTGACATCGAGTACGTCCGCGACCTCGGTCTGATAGCCTTCGACGATCCGCCGCGCATCGCCAATCCCATCTACGCCGAGGTCGTGCCGCGCGAGCTCACCGCCGCCGTCCAGGCGAAGTTGATCCAGGACGTGGCCTGGTACGTGGACGCCTCCGGCGGCCTCGACGTCGACAAGCTGCTCGCGGCCTTTCAGGGGTTCTTCCGCGAGCACTCGGAGCACTGGCTGGGTCGCTTCGACTACGCCGAGGCGGGGCCCCAGCTCATCCTGCAGGCGTTCCTTCAGCGCGTCGTGAACGGCGGCGGGCGCATCGAGCGCGAGTACGGCCTCGGACGGGGGCGGACCGACCTGCTCATCCTGTGGCCGGGCGGCGGCGGGGCGGCGTCGGCGGCCGGTCGGTTCGTGATCGAGTGCAAGGTGCTGCGCCGGGGCCTGGGGCAGACGGTGCGCCGCGGCCTGCAGCAGACCGCCGGGTACATGGAGCGCTGTGCGGCGCGCAACGGCCATCTCGTCGTCTTCGACCGGCGCGAAGGGAGATCGTGGGACGAGAAGATCTTCCGGCGCGACGAATCGGAAGGTGGCCGCGCCATAACCGTGTGGGGCATGTAGGTGCGGCGGGCCGGTCGCGCCGGTCCCGCCGGTTGGGCGAAGCGTGGCGGGAGCCGGGTCGGCATCCGGGCGGGGGCCTCCCACGCTCCGCCACCGCCGTGCGCAGGCGGAATCGTGATGGGTCCCGGGGCTCCGGACGTGCGGAATCGTGGGTCTCACGCGGCGCCGGCCGGTCGGCAAGACGGTGGCGACCCCTCGAATCGGGGGGCGGGCCGTCACGCGCAGTCCGCGTGGGATGCTCCTGGCATCCGGGCAGGGGCATCCCACGCTCCGCCACCGCCGTGCGCAGGCGGAATCGTGATGGGTCTTGGGGCTCCGGACGTGCGGAATCGTGGGTCTCACGCGGCGCCGGCCGGTCGGCAAGACGGTGGCGACCCCTCGAATCGGGGGCGGGCCGTCACGCGCAGTCCGCGTGGGATGCTCCTGACATCCGGGACATTCAGGTTGATCGGACGCCGGCCCTGACGGAGAATGCTCCGAGCCGTGGTGATTTGCGCGGGCGTGCGGCGAGACGTGTCCGGATCCATCGGCGGCCGGACAGCCGGATCGACGCCGAGCCGCGGTGATTTGCGCGGGCGTGCGGCGAGACGGGTCGCAGGTTCCGGGTGCCAGTGGTGTCTACTGGGAGGTGACTGCGCGTGGGCGTGCGGGGAGACGGGCGGCGCAACAACGGCGGGACGAGTGGGGGAGCTGAGATGAACGCCAGGCAGAGACGGTGGGGCGGCGGTTTGGCGGGCGTCTGCATGCTCGCGGTTGCCGGCGGCGCGCTCCTGGCGCCGTCCGGCGCGGCGGCCGGACAGGCGGCGGACGGCGGCGTGACGTTCACCCGGGACGTGCTGCCGATCTTGCAGCGCGCCTGCCAGCAGTGCCACCGTCCCGGCTCGGTGGCCCCGATGTCGCTGCTGACCTACCAGGAGGTTCGGCCGTGGGCGCGGGCCATCCGCGACAAGACCGCGCAGCGCGAGATGCCCCCGTGGTTCATCGAGCGCAACGTCGGGGTGCGGCGGTTCAAGGAGGACCCGTCGCTGTCCGACGCGGAGATCGCGGCCATCGGCCGCTGGGTCGACGCGGGCGCGCCGCGCGGGAACCCGGCCGACGCCCCGCCCCCGATCGAGCTCGAGTCGCTGGAGGAGTGGCGCATCGGCACTCCGGAGTGGATCGTCGAACTGCCCGAGCCGGTGGTGGTCGGCGACGTCGACGCCGACCGCTGGCTCGACATCTGGGCCGACTCGCGGTTGACGGCCGACCGCTACATCAAGGCGGTCGAGACCAAGCCGTCTCCCGGCGCGCACCGGGTCGTGCACCACGTGGCCACGTCCATGCGCTGGGAGGAGGAGGACGGCGAGGAGGGCGGCGGCTTCCTCAACGAGTACGCGATGGGGAAGAACGGCGACATCTTTCCCGACGGCACCGGCCGCCTCATCCGGGCGGGGACCCGGATTCGCTTCAACATGCACTACAGCTCGGTGGGGGAGGAGATCGTCGACCGCACCCGGGTCGGCTTCCAGCTCTATCCCGAGGGCTACGTGCCCGACCGGGTGCTGATCTCGCGGCACGTCGGCGACAGCTTCGACACCCTCGACATCCCCGCCGGCGCCGACAACGTGCGCAGCGACGGCTACTACGTGCTGCCCGAACCGACCCAGGTGACCGGGTTCCAGCCCCACATGCACATTCGCGGAAAGCGGATGTGCGTCGAGGCCATCCACCCCAGCGGCCTCATCGAGACGCTGAGCTGCACGGGGCACAACTTCGGCTGGCACATCGTCTACAACTACGCGGACGAGGTCGCCCCGCTGCTGCCGGCGGGCACCATCCTCCACGTCATCGGCTGGCACGACAACACCGCCGCCAACCGCTACAACCCCGACCCCAAGAACTGGGTGGGGTTCGGCAACCGGTCGATCGACGACATGAGCTTCGCGTGGATGAGCTTCTTCCACATGCCCGAGGTCGTCTACGAGCAGAAGCTCGCCGAGCGGCGGCGCGGCGACAGCGACGAGTAGCCGCGGGGGGTGTCGTGCTGATTCTCCCCGGCGGTGACCGGGAGCCCCCGGCGGGGGCGGCACGGCTTGCGGGGAGGGAAGGGCAGTCGACCTCCTTGCGCGCCACGAGTGCCGGGCCGGCGGCGGGGGCGGCGCGGCTCGCGGGGAGGGGGAAGATGCAGGTGCCGGGTCGACGCTCGTTCGGGGCCGCGGCGGGACGGGCGGGCCTCGCGTTCCTCGTGGCCGCGGCGGGGTTGACGGGTCTCGTGTCCCTGGCCGCGGCGCCGGCCGCGGACGCGCAGACCTACCACAGCGGCCAGAACCTGCAGCCGGTCTTCGAGGGGTGGATGCGGAACCCCGACGGCAGCTTCGACATGCTGTTCGGGTACCTGAACCGGAACTACGAGGAAGAGCTGAACGTTCCCGTCGGACCGAACAACTTCCTCGAGCCGGGCGACGTCGACCAGGGGCAGCCGACGTACTTCTACCCGCGCCGGCAGCGCTTCGCGTGGCGGGTGACGGTGCCCGCCGACTGGGGCGGCAAGGAGCTGGTGTGGACGGTGACCGCCCACGGCCGGACCGACCGCGCCGTCGGCTGGCTGGTGCCCGAGCAGATCATCGACGAGCAGGTCATCGCGATGAACCGCGCCGGCGGCGGCGCCCCCGAGATCGAGAACGACGCCCCGTCCATCACCCTGCCCGAGGGCCGTCGGCGCACCGTCGCGGTCGGCGGGACGCTGTCGCTGACCGCGGTCATCGCCGACGACGGCGTGCCCGAGATGCGTCCCGCCCGCAACAGCCGCCCCCCGGGCCGCCGCAACGCCCTCGGCCTGCGGCTGGCCTGGATCCAGTACCGCGGACCGGGGACGGTGGACTTCGACCCGTTCGTCCGGCCGATGGTCGACCACACCCCGGGATGGACCCCGCCACCGTTGCCCGAGGACGGGCGCATCGTGACCACCGCCCGCTTCAGCGAGCCCGGCGCCTACGTGATCAGGGCGATGGCCGACGACGGCTACCTCTACACGCCGGCCGACGTGATGGTGACGGTGACGCCGTAGCGGTCGGGCGGAAGGAGTAAGAGATGAGCAGGACGCGATTCGCGGCGCTCGGTGGCATTGGCCTGCTGTTCCTTGCGGGATGCGGCGGCTCCCCGCCGGCGGGGGAGGCGGCGGCCGAGGACGCGGCCGAGGCCAACCCGATGAGCCGGTTCGCCGGGGCGTGGTCGCTCGTGCACAGCGAGCGCCGCGACGCCGACGGCGAGGTGATCGGCGAGCCCGTCGAGGGCCGGGTGGGCTACATCATGTACGACGCGACCGGCTACATGGGGGTAGCCCTGATGAGCCCCGGCCGCGAGCCGTACTCCGAGGATGGGCCGACCCCCGACGAGGCCCTCGCCCAGCTCGGCAGCTACTCGTCGTACTTCGGGCGCTACAGCGTGAACGAGGCGGAAGGCTACGTCACCCATCACCTCGAGGGCGGCCTGAACCCGAGCGGCGCCGGGTCCGATTACCAGCGTTTCTTCACCTTCGAGGGCGACAACCTGATTCTGCAGCCGCCGGCCGGCGAAGACGGGGCGCGGTCGTTCATCACCTGGGAGCGGCTGCCCGACCTGCCCGAGTCGGCGCTCACCGACACCCACCGGCGGCTCTTCGGCTTCTACCGGGTCGAGTCGGTGTCGCGCGAGACCAGCGGCGGCGAGTCGGCGCCGGCCGATCAGTACGAGACGGCGTACATCGCGTACGCGCCGTCGGGGCATATGTCGGTGCACCTGATGCGCCCCGGCCGCCAGCCCTACGCCGGTGACGAGCCGACGGCGGACGAGGCGCTGGCCGTGGTGGAGTCGTACGGCAGCTACTTCGGGCCGTTCTCGGTCAACGAGGAGGAGAGCTACCTCGTGCACCACCGCATCGGCAACGAAGACCCGGGTCAGTCCGGCACCGACGCCCAGCGCTTCTTCGAGCTGACCGACACGCACCTCAATCTGATGCCGCCCCCGTCGACCGACGCCGAGGGGCGGGAGGTGCAGAGCACGATACGCTGGGCTCGGATCAGCGAGTGAGGCTGGCGCCTGACCTGTCTCACGCCGCTCCGTCGATCGACGCCGGGGCGGGAGGCGCAGGGCACGAAACGCGCTGGGCCCGGATCAGCGAGTGGGCTGGCGCCTGACCTGTTTCACGCCGCCCCCCGACCGACGCGTAGGGGCGGGAAGTGCGGAGCACGAAATAACGCCGGGCCGGGATCCGCGGGTGCGTGGAGCTCGTTGAAGCCCGAGCGGGCTTTGCCAAGGGTTCCCGCAGGGCTCGGCCCAAGGTGGAGGATTCTCATGACGAAGAAGATCGCGTTGACGGCGGCGGCCGGGTTGTTCGTGCTGGGAGGTGCCTCGGCGGCGCGGGCGCAGTTGACGCCCGCCCGGGCCGAGGTGCTGCGTGCCGAGACCCGCGCTGCGGCCCGGATCGTGGCGCTCGCCCCCGAGACGCTCGGCCTGCTGATGGTGTCGCAGTTGACGGCGGCCCAGGACGGGCCGATTGTGTACGGACACCATCACTTGGTCGTGACCAGCATCGACGAGCACAAGCGGTTCTGGGTCGACACCCTGGGCGGCGAGCTGGTCACCGTCGGCGGCAGGCTCGAGATCGTCAAGTTCCCCAACGTGCTCGTGTTCATGCGCGAGGGCGAGACGACCGGCGGCACCAAGGGCACGTCGGTGAACCATATCGGCTTCTCGGTGCCGAGCACCCGGGCCACCGTCGACCGTGTGCAGGCGGCCGGCTACCCCATCGTGACCCGGGAAGAGCTGCCGCCCGCCGTCGCCGTCGAGGACGGCCTGGCCCACATCGCCGACCAGGACACCTACATCGCTTACACCATGGCCCCCGACGACGTGAAGGTCGAGTTCGTGCAGAGTGCGGCCGAGCCCCCGATGGCCCTGCACCACCTGCACTTCGCGGGCCCCGTCGACGAGATGCAGGCGTGGTACGTCGACACGTTCGGCGCAGAGCGCGGTATGCGCGGCTCGTTCCAGGAGGCGGACCTGCCCGGCGTCAACCTGACCTTCTCGCCGTCGGCGGAGACCCCGGCGGGAACCCAGGGGACGGCGCTCGACCACATCGGCTTCGAGGTGGACGGCCTGGAGGCGTTCTGCCGCGAGCTGGAGGCCAAGGGCATCGTCTTCGACCGGCCCTACGCCGAGATCCCCGCGCTGAGCCTGGGCATCGCCTTCTTCACCGACCCCTTCGGCACCTACATCGAGCTGACCGAGGGGCTGGACGGCTACTGAGAGGAGCGCCAGGAGTCTGCGCCGTAGAACGGCGCGGGCTCCTGGCGGGTTGGTTGGGCGGTAATCGGAGGCCGCAGCGCGACCTTGCGGTCGCGTTCGGAGTTTCGCTGGCGCGAAACTCCTACGGCGACGATTTCGTCCCGGTGGAACGGGAAGGCCGGCACCCCCGCTCGGTCGGATCGGCGGGTCAGGAGGACTCCATGCGCGCTACGTGGCTTGCGGTCTTCGTTCCAGTCGCGGCGCTCGCCGCAGGGCTCGCCCCCCCTGCGGCGGCGCAGCCCGGCCAGTGGCCCGGGTTCCGCGGCCCGAGCGCCGGCGCGGTCGCCGACGACCCCCGGCTGCCCGAGACCTGGAGCGAGACCGAGAACGTCGTCTGGGTCGCCGACGTGCCGGGCCTCGGCTGGAGCTCTCCCGTCGTCTGGGACGACCACGTCTTCGTGACCACCGCGGTCAGCGCCGGCGAGGAGCCGCCGCCGCAGCCGGGGCTTTACGACCCCGGGGCCGACTTCGGAGCCATTCCGGCCGCGGCCGAGCACCGGTGGCTCGTCTACGACGTCTCGTTCTCGACGGGCGAGGTCCGCTGGGTGCGCGAGCTGTACTCGGCGGCGCCCGCCATCGAGCGGCACATCAAGAACAGCTTCGCGTCGGAGACCCCGGTGACCGACGGCGAGCGGCTCTACGTCTACTTCGGGACCATCGGCCTCGTGGCCGCCCTCGACCTCGAGGGCGGGGTGGTCTGGACCCGCGGGATCGGCGTCTTCAACGGCTGGCAGCGCTTCGGCACCGCCGCCTCGCCGGCCCTGCACGACGGACGGCTCTACATCGTCAACGACAACACCACCGGGTCGTTCCTGCTCGCCCTCGACGCCCGCACCGGCGGCGAGATCTGGCGGGTCGAGCGCGACGAGAACGAGAACTGGTCGAGCCCGTTCGTGTGGGAGAACGACCTCCGGACCGAGATCGTCACCGCGGGCCGCCGCCGGGTGCGCTCCTACGACCTCGACGGCCGCGAGCTGTGGGAGATCGGGGGCATGACCGTCAACGTCGTCCCCACCCCCTTCGCCCGCGATGGCCTCGTCTACATCAGCTCGGGGTACCCCGGCGGCATGCCGCGGCCGGTGTACGCGGTCCGCGCCGGCGCCTCGGGCGACATCTCGTTCGCCCCGGGCGAGAGCGGCAACGACTACGTCGTCTGGTACCAGCCGATGCTGGGCACCTACAACACGTCGGCCCTCGTCTACCAGGGCGCCTACTACACGCTGCTCGACCGCGGGTTCCTCCTGAGCCACGACGCCCGCACCGGCCGCGAGATCTACGGCCGCACCCGCGTCCGACCCGGCTCGGGGTTCACCGCCTCGCCGTGGGCCTACAACGGCCGCGTGTTCCTGCTCGGCGAGGACGGCGACACGTTCGTCGTGCGGGCCGGACCCGAGTTCGAGCTGCTGCGCACGAACTCGCTGAACGAGATGGCCCTCGCCACCCCCGCGGTGGTGCGCGGCAGCCTGATCCTGCGGACCCAGTCGAAGCTGTACCGCATCAGCAACGAGACCGGGGGGCGCTGAGGGGGCGGGCCGGCGTGCGCCGCGGGCTCCGGCGTTGCCCCGTCGACCTCTTGGAGCTGATCCGGCAAGCGGAGCCCCAGACTTCCCGAGCGTGATCCCTGCGTGCGCCCGCGCCGAACCAGCCCCTCCGGAACGGCGATATACTCTAGCGAATGCAGCGGGGACTGTCGCCACGGGCTGCTGAGGCGTCACGATGGCTGACCGATATCGTTTTCGGTTGTGCAACGTCAGCGTTGTTGTGACCGCCGAGTTTCACAATCCGTCGATTCTCAATCCGGATTTTCTGGTGTCGCGCGGGATCGTGCCCGAGGACTGGACCGTCGCCGAGACGCTCACGACGCCGCCCGTTTCCGTCGTGAGGTACACGAACGGGATGGCATGGACGGTAGATCAGTCGCGTCTGACCGTCACGGAGAACTGCGGACCGGCGTTTGGGGACCATTACGACAGCCATGATCTCGTGAACGCGTACCTGAACAAGCTCCCACATGTGCCCTACCGCGTACTCGGGCTCAATTGCCGGGTGTCGACGTTGCAGTCCGATCCCCGGCGCTGGCTGGTCGAGCGATTCGCGGTGGACTGGCTCCGTGACGACCCGCAGGTTAGCGGGATGAGGCCGGCATTCGCACTGGACGCGGGGGATGCCGTATGCAACATCACCTTCGATGAGGCCGCAAGTGACGCCGGTCCTTGTGTTGTCGCCGAGTGCAACATGCATCACCAGGGCCCCTTGAATGCGGATGGCCTGCGGGCAGCCATCGGGCGTTGGCAGGAACGCCAGCGATTCATCGTTGCCGCGCTTGCCAAGCTGTTGGAGACTCAGCGCACATGAACTCATCCGATGCGACCGTGAGTGCGGCGGTCGAGGAGATCTGGCGGGACGGGCTTCTGGAAGCGCTTGCGCGCCCACCCGGCTCGACAACGGACGAACGTGTCATGACGTCATCGTCAGCGACGATACCGCTCCCAGGCTGGCTCATTCAGAGGCTGCCTTGGCGCCTCCCGGGGGGCGGCGGGGGTTCAGGTGTTGACGGCCACTACCGGAACATCGCGGCGGACCGGATTCTCGCGGCGCGGCAACCAGAGGAGATCGTCGCGGCCCTGATTCTAGGGGGTTGTCGCGCCGCTGCTGATCGCATCGAAGACCTCCACGAGATGAATAGGGGCGGCTTTCCTGACGATCCCCCTATCGTCCTGTCCTCCCTGCGCGAGCTGGCTCTCTTCCTCCTGAGTCAGCGCCGGCTTGTCGATCCGCAGATCGGCCTCAGTCCGAACGGTCTGCTGCTGGCCGAGTGGGCCTCGGCGGCACGCGGCGTTCTGGCCATGAAGTTCCTGCCGGACGGGATCATCCAGTTCGCGGGTGTTTCGCCGGTCGGAAGTGCCGCCCACCGGCTCCGTGTCCACGGCGAGCTGCCGAAGGATCGCGCCCTGGACGCCGTGCGGGCGTTCCTTCCTGCAGTGGACGGTCCGGATACTCATCGTGTCGTTGCGTGAAGACGATCACCTGTCGCGATACTGCAAACCGACTGCCGTGGGTCGCGACGGGCTTCCGACCGCGGCGGCGTTCGAACTCCGGCCGAACGAAGATCATCTGTCTGTCAACTGGCTCGAGTACTTCGGTTCACGGGACCTTGGCACCGCCGTCGAGCGTGTTCGGGAGGCGTTCCGCCGTAAGGGGTATCAACTCCGGCGCAACGGCAGATTCGCGGTGGTCGGTGTCGGCGCGGCCAAGACGGCGGTGGCGGAAGCCGTCGGACGCCCTGGCCGTGTCGAGCACCTGCCCCTCAGCGACGACGAATCGCACGCCGGTATCTTTGGGTACGCGGCGGACGATCTGGCTGTCGCCGTTGAGCTGCGGGCCCGGGTCCGGCGTGAACAGGTCTATCCAGCGGTTTTCGGCCCGTAACGCACGGGACGGACGTTACCCCCTTGGTCTGATCGGCCCCGAACATCGTGGTGCGCACGTCGTCATCGGGTTCCAGTGCCGCTGGCGGCCAAAGAACGACGACCGCGCCCCACCTCCCGACATCTCGTGCGGCAACTTGGCCCCCCACGTGTTGGGCCGGGCTACACGAAGCTGGCAACGGAAGTCAGGGTCGGGCGTAGAATCGGTGTCAGGCGCGGTCGGCGTCCTTGGCGGTTGGCGGCGTGGGCAGGGAGAGAGGATAGAGGGGCGTGATACCTGGAACAGCCGCGCGCCGGCGACGCCGGCGCGCTGTCGGTGCCGCCGCGCGCCGACGCGCCGCCGTCGCGGCGGCAGTGCTTCTGGCGGCGGCGCCGCCGATGGCCGCCGCCCAGCTTCCGGACGGCCTGCGCGAGCGGGCCGAGCAGGGAGACGCGGCCGCCCAGGCTGACTTGGGCCGCCGCCACTACGTCGGGGAGGGCGTGCCGCAGGACGACGGCGAGGCCGCCCGCTGGACCCGGCTCGCGGCCGAGCAGGGCTACGCGCCGGCCCAGTACAGCCTGGGCCTGCTCTACTTCCGGGGCCGCGGCGTCACCGGCGACGACGCGGCGGCGGGGCGTTGGTACCGGGCGGCGGCCGAGCAGGGCCTCCCGCCCGCCCAGGCCGCGCTCAGCGCCCTGTACCTCTACGGCGCCGGGGTCGAGGCAGACCCGGTGCTCGCCGCCATGTGGATGGAGCTGGCGTGGCAGGCCAGCGTCGGCGCCCCCGACTGGCGTCTCTACGCCGGCCAGCGCGCCGAGCTGGCGTCCTCGATTACCGCCGAGCAGGTTGCGGAGGGTCGCCGGCTCGCCCGCGGGTGGACGCCGGCGCCGGAACGCTGACCCACGGTTTCCTTGCCCCACGAAGGCTCCGCCGCGCGATCAGGGGTGCGCAACACCGAAGACGGCGGGGAGCGCCGCCGGGTCGCCTGCGCGTTATCGCAGCAGGATCGTGCTCTCATCGCCCGCGGGATGAGGTGCCGCGGGGTCGCCGGGTCGCCTACGGGTGGGCGCCGGCGCCGGAACGCTGACGCACCGGCTTCATTCCCAGCGAAAGACCCGCGACGCGATCAGGGTGCACGCGCCGAAGACGACGAGCAGCGCGGCGACGTCGCCCCCGTGGGCCGACCACGGGTCGCCCCGCCAGATGCCCGACAGCAGGGACACGGCATAGGTCAGGGGAATCACCCGCGAGATCGCCTGCATGGCGGGCGGCAGCGCGTCTATCGGGACGAACAGCCCGCAGAACGGCAGCATCGAGTAGAGGGCGAGGCTGCCCAGCGGCGGCGCGAACCGCGCGGTGCGCACGAGGCTGGCGATGATGAAGCCGATCGACAGGATGCTCCACGTGCTGAACAGCAGGGCCGCCGTGAACGAGAGCAGGGGGACGTCGGCGCCGGCGGGGTAGTAGCGCCGCCCCGCGAGGACCATCAGGAGCACGGTGACCGCGGTCAGGACCAGCTTGACCAGCACGTGGGTCACGAGGATGGTCACCGGACTGAGGGGGGTCGCGCGCAGCCGCTTGAGGATGCCGCCCTCGCGGTAGATGGCGATGATCGCGACGAGCGACAGCACCGCGCTGATGGCGATGAACACCGCCACGAACACGGGGAGCCCGGTGCGGAGCAGGACCGTCGTCGGCGACGCGGCCTCGGCGAGCCGCGGGCCGAACGTGCGCCCGAGCACCAGGAACATCAGCACCGGGATGACCACCGAGCCGATGAGGCCCATCGGCTCGCGCACGAAGATCTTCATCTCCAGCCAAGTGAGCTTGCCGAGGCCGCGCAGGGGAAGGTGTCGGGTCATGGGCGCTCTCGTCCCGCTCCGCCGCGCGGGCGCCTCGGTGCGGTGCGCGGTCTGGCCACGGGCTCTTCGGTCTCCCGCCGCGTCAGTCGCGGATGGAATGGCCGGTCAGCGTGAGGAAGACGTCCTCGAGCGTCGGCTCCTCGGTGCGGAACGCGGTCACCCGCATGCGGTGCTCCGAGAGACAGTGGATGACCTCGGTCACGAGGTCGTCCCCGCGCCCGCGGATGGTGTGCCGCTCCCCGTCCCGCCTGACGGTGTCGGCCGAATCGAGCCCCGCGAACCGGGCCGCGGCGCCGTCGTGGGCGGTGGTCACCGTCACGGTGCGCTCGGGGCAGTGCCGGGCGACGAGGCCGGCCGGGGTGTCGTGGTCGACGATGCGCCCGTGCTCGATGATGGCGACGCGGTCGCACAGCCGTTCCGCCTCCTCCATCAGGTGGGTCGTCAGGAAGACGGTCTGGCCGCGGTCGCGGATGCCCCGCACGAGGTCCCAGATGGCCCGCCGCGCCTGCGGGTCGAGGCCGGTGGTGAGCTCGTCGAGGAACACCAGCTCGGGGGCGTTGATCAGGGCGAGGGCGATGAACAGCCGCTGCTTCTGTCCCCCCGAGAGGGTCATGAACCACGCGTCGCGCTTGTCGCTCAGCCCGAGCTGCTCCAGCAGCCGGTCTCCGTCGATGGACGTGTCGTAGAGGGCGGCCCACAGGTCCACCGCCTCCCACACCTTGATCCGCTTCTGGAGCTGCGCCTCCTGGAGTTGCACGCCGATGCGGGGCTGGAGGGCGCCGGCGTCCCGGATGGGGTCGAGCCCGAGGACCTCGATGCGTCCCCGGTCCGGCCGCCGCAGCCCCTCGACGCACTCCAGGGTGGTGGTCTTGCCGGCCCCGTTCGGGCCGATCAGGCCGAAGATCTCGCCCGCCTGCACCGTGAACGAGACGTCGTCCACCGCCACCGTCGCGCCGTAGGCCTTCCGGATGCCGGAGACGCGGACCACCGGGGTGTCGGCCATGCGGGCGTCATCTTATCAGCCGGCGGCGGAACCCCGCGTCGAGCCGGGGCCGGCGGGGGCGCGAGCGCCCGCAGATGCGCCGGCGGGCTGAAGGGAGCCGTGCGACGAGGGTTGAGGAGCGGGCGTGTTGGGTCCGTGGATGCTGGCCGTGCGAAGTTCGCGGGCGATCCCACGTGCAGCGGGGGGATGAGGATCAGCGTATTGGGTCAGCTTCCGCCGGGTGGCGTTGGGCCGATCCCACGTGCGGCGAGGGTTGAGGAGCGGGCGTGTTGGGCCCGTGGATGCTGGATCGCACGAAGTTCGCGGGCGATCCCACGTGCGGCGAGGGATGAGGATCAGCGTATTGGGTCAGCTTCCGCCGGGTGGCGTTGCGGGCGATCCCACGTGCGGCGGGGGTTGAGGATCGAGCGTGTTGGGCCGGCGTCGCCCGCGAAGCAGGGGGCGGCTCGGCGGGATGGCGCCGTCAGGCGGGACGCACTGCCGGTCGAATGCGGCGGGGACTTCGGCCGCGGGCTGTCGTCGTCTTGCGGGCCGGCTTGACACCGGCGGCGGAACCGTTTGCAATGGCGCAGCCCCGCGCCCGCGCCGGGAGCGGGCGGGAGGGGCTGGAATCGGACGGCACCAGACCGGGAGGTTCGCGATGAGGACATGGAAGACGCTGGCCGCGGCGGGATGCGCATTCGGGGTGTTCGGGATGGCGTGGGGGCTCTCGGCCCAGCAGCCGGAGTCGCGGGTGTTCGAACTGCGCATCTACAAGGCGGTCGACGGCAAGCGCGGCGAGCTGTCCGACCGGTTCCGCGACCACACCTCCGCCATGTTCGAGCAGGCGGGCATGGAGAACGTGGGATACTGGAACGCGGCCACCGGCGACGACACCGACGACACGTTCATCTACATGCTGGGGTATCCGACGCTCGAGTCGCGGGACGAGATGTGGGCCAGGCTCGCCGAGAACCCGGAGTTCCAGCGGATCATCATCTCGGCCGAGCGTTCCGAGGACCGGAAGCTGGTCGACACGATCGAGGCGCGGATGCTCGTGCCGACGGCGTTCTCGGCCATCCGGTAGCGGTCCGCGCCGCAGGCGCGGTGCGGTTCGCCGGCATGGTTGGGCGGCAATCGGAGGCCCCAGCCGGGCGCTCCGAGGACCGTGAGCTGGTCGACACGATCGAGGCGCGGATGCTCGTGCCGACCCCGGGGAGTCGGCCCCCGCCCCTGCGGCGGCCGAGGCGGTCGACACGATCGAGTCGCGGATGCTCGTGCCGACGGCGTTCTCGGCTCTTCGCCGGAAGTCGGCGCCGTAGGCACGCTGCGGCTGCCCGGCGTCGGGCGGCAATCGGAGGCCGCAGGCGGCGGTTTCCGGGCCCCGGCGTCTGCGCGGCGGAACGGTGCGGATTCCGGCAGGTTGGCTTGAGCCGGCGCCGGGCGGGCGGCGGTGCGCGAGCCGGCGGCGGTGTCAAGCAGGAAACGGGGAACCGATGAGGAACAAGAGGACAGCGAGACCGGCCCGCGGCCGTCTGCCGGTGGCGGCCCTGCTGGGCGCACTCGCCACGGCGGGGACCGCGGCGGCCCAGCACGGGACCAGCGGCGAGTGGCGCGTCCACGGCGGCGACAGCGGTTTCACCCGCTACGCGCCGCTCGATCAGATCAATGCGGAGACCGTCCACGACCTGGATATCGTGTGGCGCCGCCCCGCCGTCGACGCCAGCCTGCACGCGCGCTGGGATGACCTGCGCTACTCGAACAACCTGCGGTCGACGCCGCTGATGGTCGACGGCGTGCTGTACGCGTCGAACGGCATCGGCGTCGTCGAGGCGTTCGACCCCGCGACCGGCGAGACCCGCTGGGTGCAGGACCTGCCGTTCCTCGCCGACGACGAGACCCCGCGGGGGGCCGCCAACCGCGGGGTCGGCTACTGGGAGGACGACGCCGGGGCCGGCCGGCGCATCCTGTCGGTGCGGCCGCCGTACCTCTTGGCCACCGATCCGGACACCGGCCGGTTGATCGGCGGCTTCGGCGACGGTGGCAGGGTCGACCTCCGGGTCTTCGAGGACACCCCGGAGCGGGTCGACTTCAACTACACGTCGCCGCCCCTCGTCGTGCGCGACGTGATCGTGGTCGGACAGGCCATGGCCGACCATCCCCTGACGAAGGAGAACCGACCCGGCTACGTCCGCGCCTACGACGTCCGCACGGGGGCCCTGCGGTGGACCTGGAACCCGATTCCCCGGGCCGGCGAGCCGGGCGTCGAGACCTGGCTCGACGACTCGTGGGAGTACTCGGGCATGGGCAACGTGTGGACGATGATGAGCGCCGACGAAGAGCTCGGGCTCGTCTATCTGCCGACGGGGGCCCCCAGCAACGACATGTACGGCGGGCACCGCCCCGGCAACAACCTCTACGCCAACAGCCTCGTCTGCGTGCGGGCCGAGACCGGCGAGATGGTGTGGCACTTCCAGACCGTGCACCACGACCTGTGGGACTACGACAACAACGTGGCCCCGATCCTGATGGACGTCGTCGTCGACGGCCGCGAAATCAAGGCGGTGGTTCAGCTCACCAAGCAGGCCATGGCCTACACGTTCGACCGCGTGACCGGCGAGCCGGTGTGGCCCATCGTCGAGCGCCCGGTGCCCGGCTCGGACACCCCCGGTGAGTGGATCTCGCCCACCCAGCCGTTCCCCACGAAGCCCGCTCCGTTTGACGTCCACGGCATCTCGGTCGACACCCTCGTCGACTTCACCCCCGAGCTGCGGGCCGAGGCCATCGAGATCGCCGAGCCGTTCGTGCTCGGGGAGATCTACACCCCGCCGTCGATCCGCGGCGACGGGGACGGCGACCGCAAGGGCACCCTGCAGCTTCCCGGCTCGGTCGGCGGGGCCGAGTGGGGCGGGGCGGGCTTCGACCCCGAGACCGGCATGCTCTACGTGCCGTCGGTGACCGGGACGTTCGCGGCCGACCTGACCCCCGGCAACCCCGACCGCATGAACGTACGCTACACCCGCGGCACCCGCGCGTTCCCCCAGGGGCCGCGCGGGCTGCCGCTGCTCAAGCCCCCCTACGGCCGCATCACCGCCATCGACATGAACACCGGCGAGCACGTCTGGATGGTCGCCAACGGCGACGGCCCGCGCGACCATCCGGAGATCGCCCATCTCGACCTGCCGCCCCTCGGCCAGCCGGGCCGGGCGATGACCCTGCTCACCAGGAGCCTGCTCTTCGTCAGCGAGGGCGACCCCATCATGGTCCGCACCCCGCCGGGGGCCGGCCCCGACGCCGGCAAGGGGTTCCGCGCCTTCGACAAGGAGACCGGCGACGTGGTGTGGGAGACCACTTTCCCGGCCGGCAACGTCGGCTCGCCCATCACTTACCTGCACGGGGACAAGCAGTACATCGTGCTGCCGATCGGCTCGCTGGACCACCCCGGCGAGTGGCTCGCGCTGGCGTTGCCATAGCCGCCCGCGGCCAAACTTCGCGGCGTACCGGAACCGGCCGGTGGTGATGCGGGAACGCCTCCGATCGGCCCGATTTCGGCGACTTCGACCGCTGTACGACACGTTCTTGGGCCCGTTTACGGCCCCGGTCGGATGCAGCAAAGACTTCCACCCCGGGCTGATAGCCGCCCGAAGTGAAACCCGCGTCGCACCGAGAGCGGCGCGGGCGTCGGCAGGCTGAAGAGCGCCCGTGCCTGACAAGGCGTGAGGAGGGCGTCTATGGGCTGTGAACATGTCCCGACGTTCGTGGCGTCGGGTGATCGGCGTTCCCGATCATGATCAGGCGGATGCATCGCCGCTCGAATGCAGCGGGGACTTTCGCCGCGGGCTGATAGGATAGATAGGAGGGCTACGGGAAGGTCACGTCAGTCGTTGCCGGAAGAGGGGATCTTCCGCGCCCCATGCCGACGGCGGCGATAGTGTGCAGCGTCGCTTCGAGGGTGTCGACGCGGCCGCTCAGGCGGTCGACCTTGCTGTTGACCACCAGCACCCCGAGCGGGACTCCCGCCACGGGCCGTCAGGCGTGTGCGCCGGTTCCCCGACGGTGGAGTTCCCCTGCGACGCGGCGCGCGAGGTGGCGCATCGCGGGCATGCGCGCGGACCGGGACGGCAGTCCGAACAGCTCTTCGAGCGCGTTCCGGGTCGCGCCCGGCAGCACTCGGCTGGCGGCAGCGCGGTCAACCGGCGGCGCCGACGCCTCCTCGCCGGGGATCCAGATTGCCGCGCCGCCGCGGCGGCTCCAGGTCCACGCCTCGCGCACGCCCATCCGGAAGTAGGGAGCAAGCTTGCCGCTCGATGGGGTGCTGCGGTCGATCTCGACCACCAGATCCGGTGCCGGATGACCGCGGCGGACGTCCAGCCAACCCCCGGCGCGTTCCGCGGCGGCGATCTTCTCCGTCCCGATGAACAGCCCTTCGTCCGGTTCGAACGCGCCGTCGTTGCTCAGCAACCGCGTCGCCCGCGACACCTGTATCTCGATCGGCGTCCCAAGGACCTCCAGGGCGACCGTGATCCGCATGAACAGCTCGCTGGCAACGGCGGCCCGCGACTCGTGCGCGAACGTCGGCTCCGCCACGAACTCGGCGCGTCCGGTCGCCGTCTCGTAGCGGCACGTCGGTGCCTCGTCGTGGTCGGTCAGGCGGTCGAACAGGTCGCGCGGCATCGCCACTTCGACGCGGGCCGGCACATCGGGACCGGCGCTTGGGACCTGCCCCGCGGACGGGCTGAAATCGGCGCCCGCCGCCGTCCGGTTCGGCGTCGACACCGTCGCCTTCTCCGATGTCATCGCCTCCGTCATGCGCGATCTCCGCTGTCGTCGGTGATTCCGCCGACGTCAATCGGACGGCCAAGCGGCGCCGGCCGACTCCCGCTTCGGCCGCGCCACTTCACGCCATGTTACACCCGGGTCGTGACGACGGGCTCCAGGGCGTGCGGTAGAGCGGGTGCGGGAAGGCGGCGCCACACCCACTTTCGGAGTCAATCAGGGGAACGATCTCGTCCAGGCCGGCCGCCTGCGGCGTCGAGATCACGGGGCCCGGTCGATGGCCGTGATGAGCGGCGACGGGGGCCAAGCTTCACGACGGATGATGTCGGCGTACTTCGCGCTCTGGTCCACGCACATGACCTTGCGGCCTAGTGGTCCGTCACGTCATAAGCTTCCGACAGACGGACTTGAGTCGATGATGTGATTCTCCTGCATGGGAGACCGTTCTTGGTTCGAGAAGAGTTCCCCGATAGTCCTAATGTTTATTTGTGGCTATGCACTAGGGGGATGGCGGCTTCCGCGGTCGTGCCGGTACCGGCGAAGGGATCGAGAACGGTCTCGCCGTGCCAACTGAAGAGCTTGATGAGCCGGCGTGGGATATCGACCGGGAAGACGGCCGGATGCTGCTCGTGCGTCGTGTTCGCGATATGCCAGACCGTCTTCGTGTATTCGCGCCACTCTTCCTTGGTCAGCTTGCTCTTCACCTTGATGGAGTCCGTTACTCGGGCCATGGATTACCTCCATCGTTGAAATGATCGGTGAAACGCCGGCGCGTGTCGTCGCGCTCGTCGACGAACAACAACGTCCGCGTGAACCTGCGCAGATAATCCAGGAACTCCACTTCCAGGCCGAGGGCTTCGAGCAGCAGCGTGTCGATTTCGCCTCGGAGATCTTCACTGGCGTGAGGACGATAGGAGACGGTCTGACGACCGCCGTTGATGCTGATGATTCGTTGGGCCTGAACGTTCTCCCAGAGGCGGGAACCGAGATCTGCGAGCGCATGCTTCGCGGGCTCGGTGAACAATCGATCGTTGACGGGCAAGTCGGTGATGAAGGACCGTGTGACGTGGAATCCATCGCCGGTCACGTGCCACAGCCAGTACGCGATCCGGCTGCTGACGATTGCGAACACGCGATCCGCTTCGGCGGCGGTCGCCAGGCCCAGGCAGAGCAACTTGCTGGAGCTCCAGGGTACGCGGGGCTTCGGCAGGTCGCGATGAGATCGGAAGGCGTTGAGGAAATTGTAGGCGGTGCCGGCGACGAAGACGTGCCGATGGAACCGTTCGGCTGTCGCGTCTCGGGGCAGACAGGCGTCGACGGTAGCGCACATGTCGCGCAGGCGGACGGTCTGTCGCCGCAGGCGGCGGAACACTCGGGCGCACACGTTTCCGTCGAGCTTGGGTACGCCCGCGGCGATCGGGACGCCGGGCAGCGGCGTGAAATCCACGGTGTCGAACAGGGTGGCGCGCTGGCGGCTGGTCCAGCGCCTGAGCGGACCGGTCTCGATGGTGGTTTCCGTCGTTGGACGGCCGGAAGCATCGGCGCGGAAGACGATGGTGTTGCGGGTCTTGACGTCCTCTCCGAAGAGCGCATGGGGCTCGCGGTCGAAGAACGCGAAGCGCCAGCGGCCGCCGCTGCGCATGATCGCCCGGCGTGTGGCTGTCAGTTGAGCGCGGCGGCTGCAGGCGAGCGACAGCGGGACAACCATGCCGGACGAACCGCGGCCGGGAAGGGTCAGCCGCCACATCATTTCGACGAATGCGGGGAAGTAGTCCCAGCCCGTGCGGTGACCGGCGGGCAGGGAGGCGAAACGCTGCGTGAGGGCTGCGGCGTCATCTCTGGGGCCGATGGCCGCGTACGGGGGGTTCCCGATGACGACGTGCGCTCCGGCGGCGAGGTGCGGGAACGTGTTGCCGAGAAGCGACCCTTGGGAAAACAGGGCGGCCTCCGTGTCCGCACGCGCCGATGACGGTTGGACGTAGCGGTTGTCGAGCCGCGTCCTGAGGTCGGCCAGGACCTCGAGGGGGTTGGCGTCATGGGGGGCGGGCGCGGCTACTCGAAACGTGAGGGCGTCGGCAACGCGCAGGTTGCAGCGGATACGATGCCATTGGGACCACGGCGCCGCCTCTGTGGGGCGATCGGACGAGCGGAGGCATTCGTGGAGCAGGACGAAACAAGCCGCGTTCACCGCCAGTGGATCGACGTCGATTCCGTGGAGGTTGCGTTCGACGAAATCGAGGCGGTCCAGGCCGGGGCGTCGGCCGGCCGCGAGGTCGAGTACCGCCTTGAGGAACACCCCGGAGCCGCACGCCGGATCAAGGACGAGCGGCGTGTCGACCTCGCGCGAGACCGCGTCCAAGGCCTCGCGCGCGATGTACTGGGCGACGTCTGCCGGCGTGTAGAACACCCCGGCGTCCTTTTTGGCGCGCCGGGCTTTCCCCGTACGGGGGTCCCGCATGACGCTGGCTCTGCTCCCGGGGCCGTGCGCATCGAGAACGTAGGGCAGGAGATCCCGGAGGTCGTCGTCGTGTTCGATGGTCTCGAGCTGTCGGGTGGCCTCGCGGTCGGCGAATTCGACGACACCGGCGGACAGGCGGCTCGGCGTGGGGATGGCTCCGATGAACCAAGCCTCGGCATCCCGCAACGACGCGTTCCGGGACAGCGCTCCGACACAGCGCCCGACGATGCGCATGCTCACGAGGGCCCAGGCCGTCTGTAAGGCGGACAGAGCCGGGGGCCGGAGGGGTTCTTCGCGCCATCGGCTGGCCAGAACATGGGCTCGCGCCGCGTTGACGGACGGACCCTCCTCGAGACAGCGCCGCACGCGCTCCACGGCGGTCCGCACCGGACCGGCGAACGTCTCGGTGGCGGCGGCGAGTGACGTGCCCGGAGCCGGCACGGAAGGGCGATGCCAGCGCGCCGGTGCGACGAGGGAGAGGCTCATGAGCCGGCGTCCGTGTTGTTGCGGGAGAACAAGGGGGTGCGGGCGTCGAGGTGGCGGGAGACCGCCTCGCGAACGACCCACGCGACGGACACCCGTCCCTTCCAGCCGATGTTCTTGACGTCGGCGTGGTCACCGGCGTCGGAAGACACGGTGACGCGCACGGGACCAGCCTGCCTCGTGGCGGTGCCGGGCTCTGGTTTCTCCATTTGTTCGCTCCCGTTCTCCATAGTTCACCACAATGCACCAGCTCGGTGCAAGATGCGATTCGCGCAGCGGTGCGGGAGCGCCTGTCGCGGCGTCGGTTTCGCCGCCGGTGGCGGACGAGGAACATGAAGCATGAGCTCCTGTCGGCTCAAGGGGTTATCCAGGAGGCTGAGGAGGCTGGCATGGTGGCCGCCAAGTGGAATAACGGTCTTGGCGCGCGGCTGCCGCGGGGTGTTGGTAGACAACTTCAGCCTGAAGCCCGGCGACGAGTCGGAGGTCGTGGCGGCCACAATCGACGCGCATCGGGGGGTGAAGGATGTGCGCCGGGCGCAGGCCGTCGACCGCATGCGCGACCGCGGATGGCGTTTTCTGGAGGGCTATGCCTTCGACCGCGATGAGGCCGACGCTTGATGAGCGTCTTCATCAACACCAACGTAGGTGCTGAACGAGTTCGCGGCCGTCCTTCGCCGCGGGTTCCGCCCGGAGTGGGACGCGATCGCCGACGCTCCCGCCGATGTCCGCGCGGCGCTCGGCCCCGTGCGGCCCGTCGACGTCGAGATCCACATCTGCGCCGCCCGAGCCGCTCGTCCCCGGCGGAGACCGCTCCTCCCGCCTCACTCCGCGAGCGCGAACACGAACAGCGAGTGCCCCGCGGCCAGGGCCACATACTGCCGGCCGTCGACCATGTAGCTCATCGGGCCGTTGGCGATCATGCCGCCGAGCGGCTTCCGCCACAGGACGTCGCCGTTCTCGGCGTCGAGAATGTGGAAGTCGCCCTCGCGGTTGCCGGTGAACAGCAGGTTCGACGCGCTGGTGAGGATGCCGCTGCTCGTGACGTCGGTCATCGCCACGCGCCACCGCTGTTCGCCGGTGCGCGGGTCGATCGCGATCACCGCGCCGCCGCCGGCCGCGTCGGTCCAGTTGTTGATGTGCCCGCGGCGCAGGCTTGGCACGTTGGCCCCGGCCCCGAACGGGTTGGCGGGCCGGCCGCCGAGGAAGACCCGGCCGGGCTGATACTCCGCCTCCTGGGCCTCGAACACCGACCCGTAGGCCTCCCACGCCGAGACGTAGAAGAGCCCCGTCTCGGGGCTGTAGGACGGCGAGTACCAGTTGGTGCCGCCCTGCACGCCGGGGAACGTCGTGGCCCCCGGCGGCTGCGGCGTCTGCACCGGCCGGCCGCTGTCGTCGAGCCCGCTCGCCCAGTTCACGGGCACGAAGTTCGTGCCGTTGAGGAAGCGGCCGTTCTCGCGGTCGAGCACGTAGAAGAAGCCGTTCCGGTTGGCCCAGAGCATGAGCTTCAGGGTGCCGCCGGCGCCGTCGGGGGCGTCGATGAGCACCGGTATCTGCACCGAGTCGTAGTCGTAGGGGTCGTTGGGGGTGAACTGGAAGTACCACTCGAGCTCGCCGGTGTCGGGGTCGAGGGCGACCACCGAGTCGGAGTAGAGGTTGTCGCCGGGCCGCTGCGCGGGGTTCCAGTCGGGGCCGGGGTTGCCGATGCCCCAGTAGGTCAGGTCGAGGTCGGGGTCGTACGAGCCGGTGAGCCACGCCGACGCGCCGCCGGTGCGCCACGCGTCGTTCTCCCACGTCTCGTGCCCCGGGTCGCCGGGACCGGGAATGGTGTAGAACCGCCACGCCTGCTCGCCGGTCGCGGCGTCGTAGGCGTCGATGTAGCCGCGGATGCCGAACTCGCCGCCCGCGACCCCGACGATGACCTTGTCCTTGACCACGAGGGGGGCCAGGGTCAGGGCGTAGCCGGCGGCGGGGTCGGCGACGGTGGTCTTCCAGATGGGGGCGCCGCCGATGGCGTCGATGGCGATGAGGTTGCCGTCGATGGTGGCGAGGAACAGCGTGTCCCCGAGCATGGCCACCCCCCGGTTGACGGCCCCGCAGCAGGGCCGGGCCAGCGGCGACGGGGTGTGCTCGTACTTCCAGAACACGCTGCCGCGCTTCGCGTCGAGGGCCACCACGTTGTTGACGGGCTCGGTCAGGTACATGATGCCGTCGACGACGAGGGGGGTGGCCTGGAACGGCTCGAGCGAGTTGGCCTGGAAGATCCACGCCAGCTCGAGCCGATCGACGTTGTCGGGCGCGATCTGGTCGAGCGTGGTGTGCCGGTTGCTCGAATACGTGCCCGAATAGGTCAGCCAGTTGTGGGGCTCGGCCTCGGCGTTCAGCAGGCGGTCGAACGTCACCTGCGCGGCGGCCCCGGCGGGCAGGGCGGCGGCGAGCAGCAGGGGAAGAAGGATGCGCCGGGCGCTGGTGGTGGTCGGCATGGTGTTCACAGTCCCTTCAGCGTGAGCAGGTAGGCGAGCACATCGGCCACCTCCTGCTCGTCGAGGAGGTCGGTCGCGGGCGGCATCGGCGACTCCGCGGCCGCTGTCAGCTCGCGCAGGCCCGCCTTCTCGAGCGACCGCAGGCGCTCGTCCTGGTCGATCATCTGAATCGTGTAGGTGTCCTCGTTGAGCCGGCGTCCGGTCAGGACGGTGCCGTCCTCGAGCACCGCGCGCACCGGCCGGTTCACCGGCAGCATCGAGCCGGTGGGGTCGAGCAGCGACCGCTGCAGGTACGCGGCGGTGCGGATCGCCCCGACGGCGCTCAGGTCGGGCGCCGTGCGCGACCCCTCGCCGAACACCCGGTGGCAGGACGCGCAGGCGCCCCGGCCGGTGAACAGCGCGCGGCCGCGGGCCTCGTCGCCCACCGCGACCGCGCTCAGGTCGACGTCGCGCATCGTGCGCAGATACGACACGAGGCCGGTGAGCTCGGACGCCGTGAACTCGTTCGGCGGCATCGCGGTGCCCGGGATGCCGGCCCGAAGCAGGCCCATCAGCTCGGCGTCCGAGCCGGCCCGGCTGTAGACCCCGGCGGCGAGATCGACCCCCGCGACGGCATCGCCGGTCTCGGCGTGGCACTGCACGCAGTTGGCGTCGTAGAGGCGCGCCCCGAACTCGATGTCCGCCTGCTCGTACTGGCCGGCGTGGTCCTGGGCCGCGGCGGCTTGCGCGCCCCCGGCGGCCAGAGCGGTCAGTACCGCGCGGGCCTTCCATCCGGCCGTCCTGCGTGTTGCGCTGTTCACCATCAAATACGTCCTCAATCCCGGGCGTCCGCGCCGCGCTGCGGACGCCTGATTCCGTACGTCGAAGGCTCCGTGAAACCGCGGAGACAGACGCCAGTCTGTGGGTACGCGCGGACGTTGTCAATCGCCGCCCGGTCCGCGGGCAGGGGTATCTACGTTGAACTGGGCCGACGTCGAGAGGCCCTCAAGGAGTTGCCAATCGCCGCCGGTCCGCGGGCAGGGGTATCCCACGCTGAATGCACGTGACGGCTGGCCCCGATTCGAGGGGGCGCCACCGTTTTGCCGACCGGCCGTGCCGCGCGAGACCCGCGATGCCGCACGTCTGGAGCCCCAGCCAGGACCCCACCATGATTCCGCCTGCGCGGAGCGTGGGATGGTCCTGCTGCCGCGGGCAGGGGCATCCCACGCCGACTGCGCGTGACGGCTGGCCCCCGATTCGAGGGGTCGCCACCGTCTTGCCGACCGGCCGGCGCCGCGTGAGACCCGCGATTCCGCACGTCCGGAGCCCATGACCCGCCACGATTCCGCCTGCGCACGGCGGTGGCGGAGCATGGGATGTCCGCGGGTGCGCGTCAAGAAAGCGAAACGCCGCCGCTCGAGGCATCCGGCGCGGCTGGCCCCCGCGGCGCCAGCCGCGCGTCCCCGTGCCGGTGCGGCGCGGCGTTCTGCCGAAGACGCCTACCGGAGCGGTATCCGGTTGTCCGGATCGGGCCGGAAGATCAGGTACTCGATATCGGTCTCGAGCGCGCTCCACCAGTGCGGGGTGTGCCCCGGAATGATGACGACGTCTCCCTGGGTGACGCGCCGCGACACCCCGCCGCGGATGCCCGAGCCCCGGACGCTGGTGCTGTTGGGGGCCTGGGCGGGGTCGATCAGCTCGCCTCCGGTGACCAGCGTGCCGACGCCCTCCACCACGTAGTAGATCTCGGTCGTGTTCACCTGATGCAGGTTCGCGCCCCCGAGCGGCGACTGCGGGCGGAAGACGCCGTACACGCCGACCCGGTAGTCGCCGGTGACCTCGACGACCCGTATCGGCCGGTCGCTGACGGCGTCGCGGGGCAGCGCGTTGATGAACTTCTGAATGTCCGCCGACGTGACGTCCGTGGCTTGGGGGGCGTCCTGGGCCCCGGCGGTGAACGCCAGCAGGATGAGCAGCAGGGCGGGGGCGGCTTTGGGCATCTGGCTCTCCTCCGAACGCGCGGGGGTTCGATGCCCGGGATTATGGCGATCGCCCGCGCGCCGTTCAAGCGGGGGGCGGCGGCGCCAGGAGCATCCCACGCTGACTGCGTGTGACGGCCCGCCCCCGATTCGAGGGGCCGCCATCGTCTTGCCGACCGGCCGGCGCCGCGTGAGACCCGCGATTCCGTACGTCCGGAGCCCCAGGACCCGCCACGATGCTGCCTGCGCACGGCGGTGGCGGAGCGTGGGATGGTCCTGGGCGGTGCTTCCGCGGCCGGTTCCCCGGCAGCCCACGCGAGCATTGGCGGCGGCGTTCGGCCGGTCGTGCATCCCATCGGTCCATGGCGAAAGTCCGGGCTGCATTCGAGCGCGTGACTCTGGTCGCCTCGGAGTGCTATCGTGCATGAGAGTGTCACCCGTACGGCGTGCCGCCGGCCGGACGGCGCCGTCTGCGGAACGTAGGAATGGCCGGCGTTCGGCCGGTCGGCGTGCGGCCGGTCATTGCGACACAGGGAGAAACGACATGCGCAGGAGCGCTCTGGTGTTCGGGGTTCGGATCGCGGCGGTGTGGGCGCTCGCGGCGTCGGGGGCGGCGGCGCAGGCCGGCGGCGGGAACGCCGGGGCCGAGAGGGCGTGGCAGGTTCCCCGGACGGCGTGGGGCGCCCCCGATCTGCAGGGCGTCTGGGACTACCGCACGATGACCCCGCTCGAGCGCCCCGACGAGTTCGCAGGCAAGGCGGTGATGAGCGACGAGGAGGCCGCCGCCTACACCGCCCGCGTGCTCGAGGAGCAGGCGGATTACGACCGCGCCCCCAGCGTGCACGCGAAGTGGTGGCTCGACTACGGCAAGGAGCTGACCGAGGACCGGCGCACCTCGCTGATCGTCGACCCGCCGGACGGGCGCGTTCCCCCGCTGACCGACCGCGCACGGCGACGCAACGCCGAGCGGTCCGCCCGCCGGCGCGCGCATCCCGCCGACGGCGCCGACTATCGCGGGAACACCGAGCGGTGCCTCAGCTTCGGGACGCCCCGGTTGCCGGGCGCCTACAACAACAACTACCAGATTCTCCAGACGCCGGACCATGTCGTCATCGTGTCCGAGATGATCCACGACGCGCGCATCGTGCCGCTGGACGAGCGCCCCTATGCCGGCATTCCCCAGTGGCACGGCGAGGCGCGCGGTCGGTGGGAGGGCGACACGCTGGTCGTCGAGTCGACCCACTACCGGGACACCGGCGCGTTTCGGGGCGCGACGGGGGCGGTGCGCTTGGCCGAGCGGTTCACGAGGGTTGGGCCCGACACCGTCCGCTACGAGATCACCGCCGACGACCCGTCCACCTGGGTGTCCCCCTGGACCCTGATGTTCCCCCTGAAGAAGACCGATCAGGCGATGTTCGAGTACGCCTGCCACGAGGGGAACTACGGGCTCGCCAACATCCTGCGGAACGCGCGGATCGAAGAGGCGGCGGCGCGCGCGGCCACCCAGTGACCCCCGCCGCCGGCAGAACCTGCGAAGTCATGACCGAGGAGACCGCTCCGCGGCAGTCCGGGCCCGGCGACGCCGGCAAGACGTCGGCGAAGAAGACCAAAAAGGCCAAGAACGAGGGGAAGAAGAAGGCGCGCGGGTCCCGCGCGCACCGCGCCGGGGCGGCCGTCGTCGAGGATCCGCCGGTGGCCTCGACGGCGGCGGACGCGCCCGCCGCGGGCTCGAGCCAAGACCCCGACGTCATCCGGCGCGTCTTCAAGGAGGGGGTCTATCCGTACGCGGACCGCATGAAGCGCGGCGCCTACGAGCGGCGCAAGGCCGAGCTGCAGTCGGAGCTGCTGAAGGTGCAGCACTGGGTCAAGGAGTCGGGGACCCGGGTCGTCGTCCTGTTCGAGGGGCGCGACGCGGCCGGCAAGGGCGGCACCATCAAGCGGTTCATGGAGCACCTGAACCCCCGCGGCGCCCGCGTCGTCGCCCTCGAGAAGCCCACCGAGCGCGAACGCGGCCAGTGGTACTTCCAGCGCTACATCGAGCATTTGCCGGCGGCGGGAGAGATCGTCCTGTTCGACCGGTCCTGGTACAACCGCGCCGGGGTCGAGCGGGTGATGGGCTTCTGCACCGGCTCGGAGTATCTGGAGTTCATGCGCCAGTGCCCCGAGCTCGAGCGCATGTTCGTCAACAGCGGCATCCGGCTCTTCAAGTACTGGTTCTCCGTCTCGCGGGACGAGCAGGCGCGCCGCTTCGGCCGGCGTCAGACCGACCCCCTGAAGCAGTGGAAGATCTCGCCCGTCGACCTCGCCTCCCTCGACAAGTGGGACGGCTACACCGAGGCCAAGGAGGCGATGTTCTTCTACACCGACACCGCCGACGCGCCGTGGACGGTCATCAAGTCGGACGACAAGAAGCGCGCCCGCGTCGCCTGCCTGCGGCACTTCCTCTCGAAGATGCCCTACCCCGACAAGAATCCCGGCGTGGTGACCGGCCCCGACCCGTTGATCCTGGGCCCCGCAACCCGGGTCGTCGGGCGCGACGAGCCGATGGCGGCCGACGGGTAGGGACGCGCGGCCGGCCGCATCGCGGCCGTTCGGTTCCCGTCACGCGGGGCGCGGCGACGCTGCCGGCGGGGCTGGTCGAGTCGCTGCTTTTCGGCCACGTGCGGGGCGCTTTCTCCGGCGCCGCCGGCGCCCGCGCCGGCCACTTCGAAGCGGCGGACGGTGGCACGCTGTTTCTCGACGAGATCGGCGACCTGCCCCTCGACGCCCAGGTCAAGCTGCTGCGCACGCTGCAGGAAAAGACCGTCCGGCGTCTCGGCGCCGAGCGGACGGTCGCGGTCGACGTCCGGGTGATCGCGGCCACCAACCGCGATCTCGCGGCCGAGGTGGCGGCGGGCCGGTTCCGCGAAGACCTGTACTACCGGCTGGCGACCGGCGTCATCCGGCTGCCCCCGCTCCGCGAGCGCCAGGGCGACCTGACGCCGCTCGTCGATCACTTCCTGGCCGCCGCGAATCGCAAGTTCGCCGACCAGCCCGGTGTCGAACAGAAGACCCTTTCTCCAAAGGCAAGGAACCTTCTGTTGCGGCACCCGTGGCCCGGCAACGTCCGAGAGCTGCAGGCGACGATGGATCGGCTCGTGCTCTGGTCGCCGCGCGCCGGCGTCGGCGCGGAGGACGTGCAGGAAGAGCTGCTCCGCACGGTGACGGACCCGCCCGCCGATCTGGTCGGCCGGCCGCTGGGCGGGGGGCTCCATCTGCCCGAGCTGATGGCGGACCTGGCTCGGCACTATCTCGGTCGCGCGCTCGACGAGGCGGGCGGCAACAAGACGCGTGCGGCGGAGCTCGTGGGGCTGCCGAGCTACCAGACGTTCACCAACTGGCTGGAACGCTATGGCGTGGCCCCGCCGGGAAGAGGGCGGCGGCGATGAAGATACACCGGGCGCTGTTTGCCGGAGGCTCCCACGCGCGGCCCGGCCCCCGGTCGCGGCGGCGGCGTTGAAAGGGCGTGGCCCCGCCGGGAAGAGGACGGCGGCGATGAAGATACCCGTTGGCGATGTTGCCGGAGGCTCCGGCGCGTGTGGCCCGGCCGCGGTCGGAGCGGCGGCGATGAAACACGATGTAGCCGCGACGTGAAAGCAACACCGAGGTCGATCAAAGGCCGCGGTCGGGAGCGGCGGCGATGAACACGAGCGAGGTCGATCGAAGGCCGCGGTCGGAGCGGCGGCGATGAACACCAGGTAGTCGGCAGTCCCGTGTGCGTCGTCGATGGCATGATTGTTGCTTCCTCAACTGAACATCAATGGCTGACTTGCGAAGAACGGACTTGACCATGCTGCGTGAACACGATCGCCGCGACGACGACACTACGGCGCCCGCAGGCGACGAAAAGATGGGTGGTGCGCCGGCGCCGCGGCTGGCCGGGTCGAACGTACCGGAAGACGTTGCGTTCGACGGGGCGCCCGGCGGCGCATCCCCGCCGCGGTCCGTCCAGACGGGGCCGCCCGGGGCGGACGCAAGCCAGCCTTCGGAAACACGGCGCGGGGGAGAGTCGCCGCTGATCACCGCCGTCGAGATCGAGAACTTCAAGGGGATCGGCCGGCCCGTCCGCATCGAGCTGCGGCCCATCACGCTGCTGTTCGGCCGCAACAGCGCCGGCAAGAGCACGGTGCTGCACGCGCTCTGCTACGCGCACGAGATCCTGAGCCACCGCAAGGTCGATGCGCGCAAGACCCGTCTCGGCGGCGACCAGATCGACCTCGGCGGGTTCCGCCGGTTCGTCCACGGGCATGACCTGAAGCGCTCCGTGCGGCTTCGTTTCGAGCTGAACCTGCGGGATCGGGAGCTGCCGGAACTCGCGGGAGCGCGTCGCATTGCGTCGTATCCGGGCGAAGTCGATCTGGGTAATATCCAAACCGGGTGGATCGAGCTGACCGTTCGGTGGTCGGCAGAGCGGAACGAACCGATTCTCAGCGGTTACGAGGTCGGTGTGGACGGAGAGATCGTCGGTCGCATCACGGCATCGGCCGGCGATGCCGAGCCGGAGCTGTCGGCCAACCTGGAGCATCCCATGCTCGACTATTACTGTCGTGAGGGCACCGTGGCGGAGCTCGAAGCGAGCATCAAAGCGCAGCGTGACGCGCTAGCGAAAATGGCCCGGGCGGAGTCTCAGGCGTCGGAGAAAGTCGCTCCATCGCCGGAGATCGGACGAGTACGGGAGACTTCCGATCCGCAGTCGTTCGGCGAGACGCTCCATCACATGCCGGTACGCCAAGCGGGTTCATCCAGTGCTCTTGCTCTGCCGTCCTTAGGACACCATCTCGATATGGAACTGGAGGAGGGCGACGATCACGAGTACCAACAAGGAGAGTACCAAGAGATCTGCTATTCGGTGTCGGCGCTGCTGGTTGGGATCGGTGGCCTCTTGCGTGATGCGCTGGCCCGGTACAGGTATGTCGGGCCCCTGCGCGACCTGCATCCGGCCACCAGCGGCGATCGGGGCCGGTCCGTTTCCCGACGTTGGGCCGATGGGTCTGCAGCGTGGGATCTGTTGAATCGACACGCCCGCACGGGTATCGACATGTATCTTGACGACTGGATAGCAAGGGGACCCATTCGACCATACCTTATTGCTGACGTGAGCAAGTGGCTGTCACAGGAGGATCGACTGGACACCGGCTACGCACTCCGAGTCCGGTCGGACGTACGGCTCTCGGGTGGCTCACCGTTGGTGAGCGTGCTGAACAGGGAACTGAGGCAGTATCGGGGCATCCTGGGAGAAATGTCGGCACAGCGCGTCGGCCAGTCGTTGGAAGAGATCGGCGGCAAGTCACCGCATGACATCCTGAAAGCGGCGCCTTCGGACGAGCTCGCGGCATTGGCCGATGAGATTGCCGACGCCCCTGTGCAGCAGGAGGTTCAGCTCCAGACCGTCGGCTCGAAACTGCCCGTGCGGACGTCGGACGTCGGTGTCGGCATTTCCCAGATCCTGCCGGTGGTGGTTGCCGCCCTCGATCCCGACCGACCCTCGATCACGGCGATCGAACAGCCGGAACTGCACGTCCATCCGCGGCTGCAGGTCGAGCTGGGCGACCTCTTCGCGCAGGGGGTCGACCAGGGAGGCGCTTTCCTGGTCGAGACCCACAGCGAGCACCTGATGCTGCGCCTGCTGCGCCGCATCGAGGAAACGAGCAGCAAAGAGCTGCCGGAGGGGAAGCCTGCGCTCAAGCCCGATCAGGTCTCCGTGGTCTATGTTGAGCAGGTCGACGGCGAGGTCAGGGCGACGCGGCTTCGGATCGACGAGACCGGCGAGTTCATCGACCGCTGGCCGCAGGGATTCTTCGATGAGCGCGGCGACGAGCTCTTCTGATGCTCTACATGTACGCCATCGAGCCCGATGCGCTCGCCACGTGGCTGAAGTGCCGGCATATCCTCGGCCTGATGGGCTTCCAGCATGGACGAGCGATCGCCGCCTATCCGAACCGGGATCGCTGGCGGTCGCTGGTTTGGGAGGCGTGCCGTGAGAATGCGGATCTGCGCGACCGCGAGCGGAAGCGGATTGAGGAAAAGCTGGCTGGTTTGGATGCGAAGCTGGTTCGGTCGGGCGGACTGGACGGCTATGATGACACGGTTGCGCCTGCGGAGGAATGCTGGATTCGCAATGCGGTTGCCCGACAGACCGCCGCGCGGCCTTTCCACGCCATCCTGGCGACGCGCAATCCCGAGAGTGATCCGGAAGTGGTGCTTGAGGAACACATCGACGAATCGCACCCGAAGCTTGACGTTGCGCGCGAGTTGCCGGTTCTCCGAGAACCAGAGGCGCTGGCGAAGCACATCGGAACGCTCGTCCGCAACAGCCGCGAGCTGATACTGATCGATCCGCACTTCGATCCCAGCTTCTACCGTTGGCGTCCCGTCGTGCGCGCCTGCATTGCGTTGGCCGCGTACGCGGTGTCCGGTGATCCGCAAGTGGAGATCCACACGCTGAGTGCAGATCGGAAGCCGACTCTGGATAGCTTTCGACGCGCCTGCCGGAAGTGGATTCCGGGCATGCTTTCGGGGAGGGTTACGTCCGTTCGCATCTGTCGCTGGCGCATTCGCGACGATGGCGCACACGACTTCCATGCGCGGTACGTCTTGACTGATCGTGGCGGCTACAAACTGGACAAGGGACTGGACGAAGAGCACGGCGTGACACAGTCCGTCGGTTTACTCGCCGATCAGGAATGGAGGCGCATTCGGGACGGGTTTCGCGACACCAGTTCGTTCTTCGACATGGAAGACGGTGCATTCACGGTGACTGGAGGCGGGTCGGCCCGATAGGTGGGTGGTGGACATTGCGCGCGCCTGGACGCCCACGGCGTCACCATCCGCCGCGGGGGGGTCGGCCCGATAGGTGGGTGGTGGACATTGCCCGGGTTGACTTGCGAGGAATGGACTTGACCATGGCGCGTGAACACGATCACCGCGACGACGACACGAGGGCGCCGGCCGGCGGGGAAACGATGGGTGCTGTGCCGGCGCCGCGGCTGGCCGGGTCGAACGTACCGGAAGACGTTGCGTTCGACGGGTCGCCCGGCGGCGCATCCCCGCCGCGGTCCGTCCCGGCGGGTCCGTCCGGGGCGGACGCAAGCCAGCCTTCGGAAACACCGCGCGGGGGAGAGTCGCCGCTGATCACCGCCGTCGAGATCGAGAACTTCAAGGGTATCGGCCGTCCCGTCCGCATCGAGCTGCGGCCCATCACGCTGCTGTTCGGCCGCAACAGCGCCGGCAAAAGCACGGTGCTGCACGCGCTCTGCTACGCGCACGAGATCCTGAGCCACGGCAACGTCGATGCGCGCAAGACCCGTCTCGGCGGCGACCAGATCGACCTCGGCGGGTTCCGGCGCTTCGTCCACCGGCATGATCTTGCGCGTTCGGTGCGGCTCCGCTTCGAGTTGAACCTGCGGGATCGGGTGTTGCCCGATCTTACGGGATGGGGTACGCACGTGCCGGTCATGTCGCCGATGGGCGAGATGCCCCTATTGGAGGACCGCGACGTACTGAGCGGCGCGGAAGCGGGGTGGCTGGAGCTTGCCGTCGAATGGAATGGAGAATGGAACGAGCCGATTGTCAGTCGCTACGAGGTCGGCGTGGACGGACAGCTTGTCGGTCGCATCACCAGACCGGCCCGCACCGGGGAGGCGTCCCTGTCGGTCAACCTGTCGCATCCGTTGCTCGGATATGAAGTTGACGGCCAGGGCAACGGCCTTGCGTTCGGGGAGGTCGGACAGGTGCGTGAGGCGGGCGGATCGGCGGGGTATGGCCAGGGACTCCGTCGCATGGCGGTGCGCTCGGCACCTTCTTCCGCCCTGCCGCCATTGGGGCAGATGCTCTGGATCACGAGAGACGACGCTTTCGGCGACTTCGGCCAGGATTCCCGTTACCGCTTGTCGGCGCTGCTCCCCGGCATCGGGAGTCTCCTGCACGGTCAATTGGCCGGACTCAGATACCTCGGCCCGTTGCGCGATCTGCATCCGGGCTCCGGTGTCGAGCGGCGGGGTCCGGGTCCCGGGCGTTGGGCCGACGGATCCGCAGCCTGGGATCTCTTGAACGGTCATGCCCGCGTCAACCTGGATCAGGATACCCAGAACCTGATCGACGCGCCACGGCCGGACACCAACGTCACCATGAGCGCCGCGGTCGTAAGCAACGTAAGCGACTGGCTGTCGCGGGAGGATCGGCTGGACACCGGTTACAAGCTGCACGTGGAGAGGGTGGTCCATCTTCCCGCGAACGCGCCGTTGGTGGGAGTACTGAACAAGGGTATGGAAGGTGAGAAGTGGGGGGTGCCCTTTCTCGCAAGGCTGGCGGGCATGTCAGGCGCTGAATCACCGGATGACCTCATGAGGGAGGTGCCGGACAAGGTCGGAGCCCTGCTCGATCGGATTGCGAACGCCCCCGTTCACCGCGAGATCCGGCTCGTCGCGACCAGAGCCGACCTGCCGGTGAGGACGTCTGACATCGGCGTCGGCATTTCGCAAGTCCTCCCCGTGGTGGTCGCGGCCCTCGATCCCGACCGCCCTGGAATCACCGCGATCGAGCAGCCGGAACTGCACGTCCATCCGCGGCTCCAGGTAGAGCTCGGCGATCTCTTCGCGGACCAGGCCGCCGCCGGCAGCGTGTTCCTGGTCGAGACCCACAGCGAGCACCTGCTCTTGCGCATCATGCGGCGCATGCGGGAAACCGGCGCGGGGACGTTGCCCGAAGGTGCGCCCGAGGTGCGGCCCGAGGACGTCAACGTGCTGTTCGTCGAGCCGGACGGCGCGCAGACGCTGATTCGAGAGATGCCGCTCAACGAACGCGGAGAGCTGGTGAAGGCGTGGCCGGGGGGCTTCTTCGAAGAAGACCTGCGGGAGATTTTCTGATGGCGCTTCTGGCCGATTACGCCATCACGCCGGACGTGTTCGACGTGACCTCGTACTCGACGGCGGGAGAGTGCGACGCCCGCCTCGACACCATCCGCGAAGCGATGCTCACCGAGGGGCTGGTACGTGACCTGCGCAACGGGGCGTGGAGCGGTCTCTTCCGTTCCGGCCCGCGGCCATGGCATCGTCGGGGACAGGAACTGCTCAAGAAAATGAAGACGCAGGGACGTTTCCTGCGCGTCGAACCGGCGTTGCCCGACTCGCCAGTCGACGACCGGGCTTGGTGTGCGGAAGCGCTGGCGACGGACGACGGGCGGCCGTTCCAGGGCGGCGTGATCACCACGAACTCCGTCAAGGAGGCGTATGCCGGGGACCGGCGGGTAGCTCGTATCGACCGGTTGTCGAGCGCACAATGGTGGACGTCCCGCAGCCCCTCAGTGCGGCTGGAACGCACGCTTGCCGACTACAAAGAGCACCTCGATCTGGTGCTGAGATTCTCCAACTCCCTCATGTTCATTGATCCGCATTTGGATCCCGGGAAGCGACGATACGATTCCTTCGGAACGCTCTTGCAGGGAGCAGGGAACAGGACGCCGGCGCCGCGGATCGAGATTCACCGCGTCTGCTACGAGGGATCAGGGCGCGCACGACGGTGGCCGATGACAGAAGATCCCAAATACTTCGAGCGCCGGTTTCGTGATGCGCTATCCCATTCGCTGAGCATCGCCGGGTTGCATGCCGCGGTGTTCATCTGGAGGCACCTTCACGATCGCTACCTGATCAGCAACGTGGTCGGGATTTCGTTGCCGAACGGTTTCGACGTCTCCAGAGCGGGTGATTCTACGACGTGGACTCGCCTTGGACGAGACGACCGCGACAAGATCCAGCGCGAGTTCGATCCGAATGCCCGACGGGGCGAGCTGGTGGACAGTTTCGAAGTCGGAACGTAGCCGTTCGCTGATATCGGCTCGACGCATCACGCCGCGAGCACGGCGACCGCGGCGCGAGGCGCGACGACGGATGCGAATCGCGGCGGTCGCGCGATCAACCGGCGATCGCCCGTTGGGTGTCGATGACGAGCGGCCGCTGTTGCGGCGCGCCGCCGCCTCCTTGGCGCTCGTCCGAGAGTGTGAAGGTTAATCGTGACACGGCGATTCCCGGGCTTGGTGTGAACGCACCAATACACCAGGTCACGGTCGATGGTTGCGGAGCGGCGGAGCGGCATTCCGGCCGGTGTCCGCGCAGCGCCGGAACGGCGTATCATTTCGCCAGACATGCCGAGCACATCCGACTCTTCTCCCGGCGGCGGCCTGTGGGCCGCGTTCGGCCCCGGCGTGCTGTGGGCGGCGACGGCCATCGGGGTGTCGCATCTGGTGCAGTCGACCCGCGCCGGAGCGTCGGCCGGCTTCGGGCTGGCCGGGGTGATCCTGCTCGCCCTCGTGCTGAAGTATCCCTTCTTCGAGTACGGGCCGCGCTATGCGGCGGCCACCGGCCAGAGTCTGGTCGAGGGGTATGCGCGCACCGGCCGGTGGGCGCTCTGGCTGTATCTGGTCATCACGGTGCTGACCGGCGGCGTCATCCAGGCCACGGTGGTGATGTTCACCGCTTATCTGGTGGGGTTTGCGCTGGGGGTCGACTGGCCGCTGCCGCTGTTGGCGGCGGCGGTGATGGCGCCGGGCTGCGCGCTGCTGTGGTGGGGCCGCTTTCGAGGGCTGGATCTGTCCATCAAGGTCATCGTGCTGCTGCTCGCGGTGTCCACGGTGCTGGCGGCGGCGGTCAGCCTGCCGCGGGCCGATTTCTCGACGCTGGCGGCGTGGCCGGGCGATTCGATCGGGGCGGCGGTGCCGTTCCTGTTCCTGCTGGCCCTCGCGGGGTGGATGCCGTCGGCGATCGACATCTCGGTGTGGAGCTCGTTGTGGACCCTCGCCAAGAACGAGGCGTCGGGGCGGCGGTGCTCGGTGGAGACGGCGCGGCAGGACTTCCTGATCGGCTACGTCGGCGCCGCCGGGCTCGCTTTCGCCTTTGTCATCCTCGGCGCCGCGGTGATGTTCCCGTCCGGGGAGACGTTCGCGGCGCAGGGGACGGTGTTCTCGACGCAACTGGTGGACCTGTACTCCGCGACCCTGGGGGCCTGGACCCGGCCGGTGGTGCTGGTGGCGGTGGTGACGACCATGCTGTCGACGACCTTGACGGTGCTCGACGGCGGTCCCCGCGCGATCGAGCGTTCCCTCCTGATCCTGCGCCCGACCGGGACCCGCGCGGCGCCGCCGGCGTGCGGTCCGGTCTACTGGTGGAGCCTCGCGGCGCTGGTCGCCCTGACCCTGGTTGTGATGGGCCTGTTCATCGGCAACTTGACGACGATGATCGACTTCGCCACCACGCTGGCGTTTTTGACCGGTCCGGTGCTCGGCTATCTCAATCTGCGTGCGGTGACATCCGCCGAGATGCCGGCCGAACATCGGCCGGGTCCGGCGATGCTGGCGTTGTCCTGGGTCGGCATCGTGCTGCTGGGCGGGACGGGACTCTTCTACTTGATCACCCTCGTCTCTACTTGATCACCCTCGTCGGCCGACGGCGCACGCCGGCATGGTGTCCGGCCGGGACAGGCCGGCGGCGGAGGCGGTACGGGTCGTGCGCACGCGTGTGCCGGCCGGTTCCCCGGCACCGTGAAGAACTGGCCGGTGCCGGGCGCGGGTCGCGCGCACGCGTGTGCCGGCCGCTACCGCCACGGCGGCTGGATTCCGGCCGCGGCGGGGGTGCGGGTCGCGCGCACGCGTGAGCCGGCCGCCGGGCGAGCCACGCCCGGTGAGCGCCGCCCTTTCCGGGTGCGGGTCGCGCGCAGGCGTGTGCCGGCCGACCGCGGTGGCGAACCGGTACGCGGACGCGGCGCGGGGCGTCCGCACGTGTGCGCCGGCCTCAGTCGAGATCCACCGGGTAGATGAGCAGGCGATTGTTGTCGAGCTGCGGAATCAGCACGCGGCTGCGGCCGAGGTCGAAGCCGATGTCGGCGGCCGGGGTATCGGAGATGATTTCGGTCACCGCGCCCGACGGCGGGACGTGATAGACGGCGTTGGCGCCGAAGCTCGAGACCACCAGCGAGCCGTCTTCCAGCACCACGACGCCGTCGAGCTGTCCCTGGGGCAGCTCGGCCAGGACCGTCAGCTCCCCGTCCGGGGCGACGCCGACGACCGTGTTCCCGCCGACCGGGACCATCACGAGGCCCCGCGGGGTGTCGATGATGCCGTTGGGCAGGGCCAGCGCATCGCCTTGCGCGATCGCCCGGGCCTCGCCGCCGGCGTCGAACCGGTAGATGGCGGCGGTGCCGGTCGGCGCGAACCCCTGCGCGGTGATGGCGATGCCGGTATCGGTGATGTAGACGGTCCCGTCGGCGCCCACGGCGACGTCGTTCAGGAAGCCGGCGTTGGGCACGGCCCACGCGCCGAGCGGTGCGCCAGTGGTCCGGTCGAACCGGCGGACGACGTCGATGTCCGCCACGTAGAAGCGGTTCCCGTAGACGGCGCTGCCCTTGGGGGCGTGCAGCGTCACACCCGGATCGGCGCCGTCTATCCACTTCAGGTCAAGGACCTGCCCGTCCGGCGACACGCGCGAGATGAACCCGTTGTCGTCCCGGTCGCCCGGCCCCCCGTTGATGTTCGACACCAGGTAGACGTCCGCCTCCGGGTCGTGGAGGGCCGACTCCGGCGTGCTCATATCGCCGACGGGGATGGGTTCCTGACCGTACAGCGGATTGGCGGTGCACAGGATCGCTGCGATCAGGAGCGCCCGGCGCCCAGGTGCGCGGTTCTCTCGGTGGCGTGTCATGTCAAGCTCCCAGGGGCGACCCCGGCGGGGCGCCGTTACGTCCTCGTTCGTGGGTGACCGGCAGAAAGCAGGCCTATTATCGCATGGCGTCGCCCCCCGCGCCGGTGCGGTAACGCGCCGTCGCGCTCCAGATCAACGGTTGTATTCCGTATCGAACTTGAGGGACACCGTACGTGCTCCGCGAGCTCGGGCAAGCCCCTGCATTCGGCCGGTCATGTATCCCCGCCGGGCACCGCGGGCCGCCTTTTCCTCAACGTTGTCAACAGTCGCCCGATAGTGCGTCATCTGAACAGGTTGTCGACCACAAGATGTAGGGGGTCAGGGTTGGGCATCGTCCGATAAATGCTCGGTCTGGACAGGCGTGCGCGGAGCCGCCGTCCAGGCCGAGAGCCCCGCGAAGCGGGGGCGGAGCGAAGCGACGAGCCTTGACGGCGGCGAGCACACGCCGAAGCCGTCGGTCGGACGATGCTCCGGCCACCACAACATCTTGGGGTCGGCACCGGGCTCGAATCGATCGCTTTCACGCGTTCGGCAACAACGTAGATGCGTCGGGGTCGGTCCTCCGGCCCGAAACGAAGTTTGGATCGGTGCCGGCGTTGGAGTAGGGCGGCGAGGGCTCGGCCGCCGGCGCAGTTGGCGGGCCGGGTGACGATGGGGTGGGAGCGGGCCCCCGCCGGAGACGGCGAGCCCACTCCCCAAGCGTGCCGGCGCGACCTGACCAGCCGCGGCGGAAGTCCCCGCTACATTCGAGCGGCTCCGATTACCGCCCAACCAACCCTCCAGGCGTCCGCGCCGTTTCTACGGCGCAGACTCCTAGCGGTAGGTGTCGATGGGAGGCAGTTGCGCGCCGGTCAGATCGTCCGGCGGCATCTCGCCGGCCACCGCCGGCATGCGCAGGGTGCCGATGCCGTCGATGCTGGCCTCGATGACCTCTCCGGGCTGCAGATAGCGGCTGCCGGTCCGGGTCTCGGCCGAGCCGGCCGCGGTGCCGCCGGACGTGCCGTTGTTGATGACGTCACCGGGGTACAGGGTGATGATCGACGACGCGTACTCCACGATCTCCCACAGCGAGTGGATCATGTCGCCGGCCTGCGCGTCCTGCAAAACCGTGCCCCCGACGCTGAGGGTCTGGCGCAGGTTCTGCATCGGATCGCCGTAGAACTCCTTTGGCACGATCCACGGGCCCTGCGGCGCGAAGCTGTCGTGGCCCTTGCCGACGAACCAGTCCGAGCGGGTGGCGTTGCCGCCGGGGGGGCGCCCGCCGCGGTCGGAGACGTCAATCGAGACCATGTAGCCGAAGATGTAGTCCTGCGCCTTGGTGGCCGGCACGTACTTCGCGGTCCGGCCCACCACCGCGCCCAGCTCGACCTCCCAGTCGGTGCGGTTGCGGCCGTACGGGATCACGACGGGGTCGCCGTCGCCGACGACGGCGCCGCGGCTGGGCTTGAGGAACAGATAGGGCACGCCGCGCTGCTCCTGCCGCCGTCGAATCTCGGCCGCCCGCTCCTCGGCGCCGGCACCCTCGTTCACGTGGCTGTAGAAGTTGACGGCGGCGTTCAGGATCTTGCCCGGATACATGATCGGGGGCCGGGTCCTCAGCTCGTCGACGTCGTAGACGAAATCGGCGCGGTTGCCGCCCAGCCGGTTGGCGACGACGTCGTTGACGATCTCGTACAGCCGGTACTTCAGGCCGTACTCGTAGCGCCCGATCAGCTCCAGCATGTCCTCGGGCATCGGGACCGTCGGGTAGTCCGGGTTCGCCTCGAGCGCCAGGTTCGCGACCTCGATGTCGATCACGAGGCTGTCCCGCAGGACCAAGCCGACGTGGGGCACGTCATGGATGTCGAAGGTGCCGACCTTGAACGGCTCGACCGGGGTGACGTCGGTTTGGGCGGAGGCCGCTCCGGCGCTGGCGAACGCCGCGAGCAGGCCGACGATCAGGATTCGTCGCATGCAAGACTCCTCTTTTGTCCTCGAATCGGGGGGTGTGTCCAACGGTTGGTGCAAACCTTCCTTGTACTAGGCGAGCCGGGGGCTGTCAAGGTTCGGGGCGCGCCCGCGCAGGACCATCCCACGCTCCGCCATCGCCGTGCGCAGGCGGAATCGTGGCGGGTCTTGGGGCTCCGGACGGGCGGAATCGTGGGTCTCACGCGGCGCCGGCCCGGCCGGCAAGACGGTGGCGACCCCTCGAATCGGGGGCGAAGCCGTCACGCGCAGCCAGCGTGGGATGCTCCTGCGCGCCGGCGCCCGTCCAGAAAGTGAGGCGCCGCCGCCGGAGGTATTCGGTTCGGCCGGCCCCCGAGGCGCCCCTTGGCGCCACAGCTCCGAAGGCCCGTTCAGAGCGCCTCGATGTAGAAAACGGGACCGAAATCACCAACTCCGAACAGTGTCCGGGGCAGTCGTCTCACGAATCTGACGTGCACCCGGCGCGCCGTGACGGCGGGGTGCGCGTCAGGTTCGTGAAGGGCCAACGTCATCATCGCCCTGCGCTGCCGCAAGCTCAGCGGCCGCTTCGAGGATTTTCCGGGAACGACGAGCCGCAAAGGCCGCCTGAGAGTCGTCTCACGAATCTGACGCGCCCGGCGCGCCGGCGCGCCGTATACTGATTCGGGCTCGGGCCGGCGGCCGGGGAGCCGCGTTGCGGAACGGTGGACCCCTGGAAGGTCCGCCGGGCGGGAAGCGGAGCCGCGGACGGCGATTCCCGGGCGGGTTCTGCGAGCCGGGGAGGTGGTGTTGGGTCGGCGGCTGGGGTTGGTCCTCTGGGTCCTCTGCGTCGGGGCGGGCGCCGGCGACGCGCAGGACGCCGCCCGGGGCGCGGCCGCGCTCCGGGTGTTCCTCGACTGCAACCGGTGCGACTTCGACTTTCTGCGACGCGAGATCACCTTCGTGAACTACGTGCGCGATCGCTACGACGCCCAGGTGCACGTGCTGGTCACGACCGAGAACAGCGGCGGCGGCCGCCTCTACACCCTGGACTTCATCGGTCTCGAAGAGTTCGCCGACCGGGGCGTCAGCTACACCTATTCGGAGAGCCGCACCGACACCGACAACGAGACGCGCGAGGGGCTCGCCCAGGTGCTGCGGGTCGGTTTTCTCCACTACATCATCGACACCCCGATGGCCTACGACATCCGGATCGGGGCCGGAGGAGGGGGCGGGGTCGGGACGGGTTTCGCAGGTGGGGGGCGCCGGCCGGTGATGGCCCAGCCCGACGACGATCCGTGGGACTTCTGGGTGTTTCGCCTCAGCACCAACGCCCGGGTGTCGGGGGAGGCGTCGCGGCGCCAGCGCAACTTCAACGGGTCGGCGTCGGCCAACCGCACGACCGAGGACTGGATCGTCAGGGCGGAGTTCGACGGCTCGTACCGGGAGACGGTGACCCGGCTCAGCACCGGCGACTTCACCAACGTCCGGACCAGTTATCAACTGGACGGACAGCTCGTGAAGAGCCTCGGCGAACACTGGGGGGCCTCGATCCGGGGGGGATCGAGCGCGTCGACGTTCCTGAACCAGGACCAGCGGATTCGCGTGCTCCCGGGCGTCGAGTTCAACGTGTTTCCGTACTCCGAATCGTCCCGCCGCAGCCTGACGTTCGCTTACGAGCTGGGGGTGGAGTCCTACGACTACCTGGAGGAGACGATCTTCGGGAAGGTGGAGGAGACCCTGGCCGCGCAGGAGGTCGAGGTGACCTTCGACGTGGAGCAGCCGTGGGGCGACAGCCGGGTCCGGCTGCGCTACAACAGCTACGTCAACGACCTGAGCAAGTACAGCACGTCGGTGTTCGGGAACCTGTCGTTCCGGGTTGTTCGGGGGCTGTCGGTGTTCGCGAGCGCGAGCGGCGCGCTGGTGCGGGATCAGGTCTATCTCTCCGGGAAGAAGCTGACCGACGAGGAGATCCTGGTCGAGCGGCGGCAGCTCGCCACCGATTCGCGGTATCGTGTCTCGTTCGGGTTCAGCTATACGTTCGGGTCCATCTTCAACAACGTGGTGAATCCGCGGTTCTAGTGGTTCGTCACGTCATAATTTTAGGATAAACGGACTTGGGTCGAATGATGTGATTCGCCTGCATGGGGACTCTTCCTGGTCCGAGGTGAGTTCCCCTATGGCCCTAACTAATATTTAATCGTGTCGACGCACTGGGCGTCCGCGCGGCAGCGGCGTTGCGGACGCCCGGCAGGGTTGGTTGGAGCGGCGGGCGGAGCCGCAGGCAGCGATTTCCGGGGCAGGCAGCGGCATGAGCCGAATCTACGTCCTCCACGAGAACGACGACTGGGTCGAGCCGTTGCGCACGGCCCTCGACGCGCGCCGGCTGCCGTTCGACGAGTGGTTCCTCGACACCGGCACGGTCGACTTCGGGACGCCGCCGCCCGACGGGGTGTTCTACAACCGCATGAGCGCCTCGTCCCATACCCGGGACCACCGGTTCGGGCCGGAGTACACGGCGGCGGTGCTCGCGTGGCTCGAACGCCACGGCCGGCGGGTGCTCAACGGCAGCCGGGCGCTGCAGCTCGAGGTCAGCAAGGTGGTCCAGTACGCGGCCCTCGATGCGCACGGCGTACGCACCCCCCGCACCGTGGCGGTGGTGGGGCGCGAAGAGATCGTCGCGGCGGCGGCGTCCCTGCCGCCGCCGTTCATCACCAAGCACAACCGCGCCGGGAAGGGGCTCGGGGTTCGGCTGTTCCATGACGTCGAGGCCCTGGCGCAGTACGTCCGCGGCCCCGGGTTCGAGCCGTCGGTGGACGGCGTGACCCTGCTGCAGGAGTACATCGAGTCTCCCGACGCCGTCATCACGCGGGTGGAGTTCGTCGGGGGCCGTTTCCTCTACGCCGTCGAGGTCGACACGAGCCGGGGGTTCGAGCTGTGTCCGGCCGACGCATGCCGGATCGACGACGCCTTCTGTCCGGCCGGCGGGGCGGGGGCGTCGCGGTTCCGCATCGTGGGCGGGTTCGAGCATCCGTTCGTGGAGTCCTTCGGTCGGGTGCTGGCCGCCAACGACATTCACATCGCCGGCGTCGAGTTCATCGTCGACCGGGACGGGACGGCGTATGCCTACGACATCAACACGAACACGAACTACAACAGCGGGGCGGAACTGGCCGCCGGGGTGTCCGGCATGGGCGCCATCGCCGACTGTCTGGGGCGCGAGCTGCAGGCGCTGCAGCGGGCCGCCTCCTAGCGGACCGGGAGCGTCATGACCGGTTCCTGGATGCGGCATCCGCAGCAGATGCGGCTCCGGCGGGCCGTCTTTCAGATCCACCTGTGGACCGGACTCGCGATCGGGCTCTACGTGGCGGTGATCAGCCTGAGCGGCACCGTGCTGATCTACCGGAGCGAGCTCCGGCAGCACTTCGACCCGCAACCCCGCCCGGTCGCGGTGTCGGGAACGAGGCTGAGCGGGGAGGAGCTGATCGAGATCACCCAGGGACGTTTCCCCGAGCACGAGGTCGAGGTGTGGACGAATCCGGAGGACCCGTCCCTTGCCGTCACGATGTCGACCCTGCGCGGGGGCGGCGCCCGGCAGCAGCACTTCCTCGATCCGTACACCGGCGACTACCTCGGGAACGCCCTGCCGGCGGGCTGGCGGTTCACCACGTGGCTGCTCGATCTGCACGACAATCTGCTGGCGGCGGGCGGCGGGCGCGCCGTCAACGGCATCGGGGCCATCCTGCTGACCCTTCTCGGTCTGACCGGCGCCGTCGTCTGGTGGCCGGGCGTCGCGGGCTGGCGCCGCGCCTTCCTCGTCGACTGGCGCGCCCCCTGGCGCCGGTTCAACTTCAGTCTCCACGGCGCGCTCGGCATCTGGACGGTGCTGTTCCTGCTGATGTGGGGCGCCACCGGCATCTACCTGGCGTTCCCCGCCCCCTTCGGCGCGGTCGTCGACTACCTGGAGCCGTTCGACGAGGACTTCAACCCCCGCCTCGGCGACACCATCCTGTACTGGTTCACGGCGCTGCACTTCGGCCGGTTCGGGGGCTGGCCGACGAAGCTGGCGTGGACCGCGGCGGGGCTGGCGCCGCCGGTGATTTTCGCGACGGGGGTGGCGATGTGGTGGACCCGCGTTATCCGGCCCCGACGGGCTCCGAATCGCTGATACGCGGGTGACGGTGTAGAATCAACAGGTTTCGAACGTCGCGGCGCGTGTCCCGCGTGCGGATGCGAGGCGATGCGGCGAGGAGACGGGGGAGGAAAGACATGATCGTGACCAATACCCGCGGCCGGGGAACGGCAGGCCGGTTCCTGCGGCTGGCGGCCGGTGCGGCGTTGGCGGCCGTCTGCGCGGGTTCGCCGGCGTCCGCCCAGTCCGGCGGGGACTCGTCGGAGGTGCCCGATTTCGACGGCGTGTGGAACGGCGGCGGCGGGGTGCGGCCCGTGAACGGCCCCAACATGCCGTGGGTGCCGGGCGAGAACTTCCCGGTGCTGAACGAACGCGCGCTGGCCTTTCAGTCGATATTCGACGAGGCGATCGCCCCGAAGTACGACTGCGTCCCCTCGGCGTCGCCGGCGCTGCAGTACGACCCCTACATGATGGAGGTCACGCAGTGGCCCGACCGGGTGCTGTTCCGCTACGAGAAGGACGACCAGATTCGCACCGTCTGGCTCGACGGCCGCGAGCCGCCGGCCAACGAGTTCACGGTCCAGGGCTTCTCGGTGGGTCACTACGAGGAGGGCTCCCTGCACGTCGAGACGACGAACTTCGTGTTCGACATCACCGGCTTCGACGACTACAACGGCATTCCGTCGTCGCAGCAGAAGCGGGTGACGGAGCGCTATTGGCGGGAGGGCGACGAGCTGCGGATGACCCTGACCGTCGAGGACCCCATGTTCCTCCGCGAGCCGACCTCCTACACCACCCGATGGTTGCCGGCGCCGGAGGGCTACAAGCTGCAGCTCTACGGCTGCGACGCGGAGCAGGCGGGCCACCCCCGCCGTTTCCTGATTCCGAAGTACCGGTGAAGTACCGGTAGAACGCCCGTTGTCGATGGAGGTGGCGCGGCCTTGCGGTCGCGTTGAAGGTTTCGCTGGCGCGAAACGTCTACGGCGCAAGCTCCCAGTTCCGAGGAGGACGTTGTGAAGGCTATCTTGTGGATTGCAGCGGCGGCGTTGCTGGTCGCGATGGCGGTGCCGACCATCGCCCACCATGCGAGCGCACCTTTCTACGACCCGGAGAAGCGGGTCGAGGCGACCGGAACGGTGACCCGGTTCGTGTTCCGGAACCCGCATTCGTTTCTTTATGTCGACGCGCCGGGCGACAACGGCGAGACGATTCACTGGGAGATCGAGATGGGGGCCGCGGTCTCCATGAGCCGGCGGGGCTGGACGCCGGCGACGATCCAGGCCGGCGACGAGATCAAGGCGGTGGGGCAGCCCTCGCGCGCGCCGGGCACGTTCGGCATGTGCTGCGCGGAGCTGACGAATCCGGACGGCACGCCGCTCCGGCCGTAGCCGCGAATGTAATGACGGTTCCGCGCCGCCCCGGCCGACCGCCGGCGCGGTGCGGAACCGCCCCCTTTCGTCGCTGATCTGAGACCGACCTGCGCTCTCCAGGGTTGTTGCCGCTCCGATCCGCGGGCCGGCTCGGGACTAGCAGTCTGCGCCGTAGAACGGCGCGGACTCCTGGAGGGTTGGTTGGGCGGTGAGCGGAGCCGCAGGCGACGCTCACCGGGGCAGGCGTCTGCGCCGTAGAACGGCGCGAACTACGCACACTCTGTTTCCTGCCGTCCGTCCGTGCTCGCCAACGTCCGTTGACGTGCACGGACGGACACCGTAACATCTTCATTCCCTTGGGTTTACCCGGACAGTCCGCACGTCTACGAACGCCCGCGAACATTCCTGAAAAAATGTTGGCATTCTCCGAATAATGTGCAATACTATGGTTACGTCGAACGGGACACGGAACGCGGGAGACACGACCATGGCCACCAAAAAGCACACAGCGCGCGACATTCCCAAGCTGCCCACGGGCATCCACTGCTTCGATCCTACCCTTTACCTGCGCGTGCAGCCGACCGGCGCGCGTTCATGGATTCAGAGAATCACGATCACCCGCGGCGGCAAGCCGGTTGACCGCGGGCTCGGCGGATGGCCCGTTGTGACTCTGGAAGATGCAAGGCTGCAAGCGCTGTCGAACCGGCGCGCCGTCCGGGCCGGCCGCAATCCGTTTGCGGACCGCGACGTTGTGAACCGTCGGATCGTGGTCCGCACCTTCGGCGCGGCGGCCGATTCGCTCATGGATACGCTCGCGGGCAAGGCGGCGACCACCATCAAAACCTACCGCAGCGTGATCGCGAGCCTGCGCCGGCTGTCGGCCCGGCCGGTTGCGTCAATCACGCGGTCCGAAGTGATCGACGCCTTGAAGGGGATCGCCAGCGTTTCCAGCCGCGCAAAGGCACTGAAGATCGCGCGGCGGGTGCTCGACCACGCAGTGACCCTCGACTGGGTAGACGGCAACGTTGCACAGAACGGCGGGATCGCCGCCGCCGTCGGCATCGAAGCAGCCCAGCCCGGACACCACGCGGCCGCGGCATGGCGCGACTGCCCCGGCATCTTCGCGGCCGTGTCGGCCGTCGGAAGCGCCGCCGCCGATTGCCTGACATTCATCATGCTGACGGCGGCGCGGCTGTCGGAAGCGGCCGGCGCAAGGTGGGATGAGATCAACCTTGACGACGCCACGTGGACCGTCCCGGCCGGCCGCATGAAGACCAAGCGCGAGCACGTGGTACCGCTGTCGAGTGCGGCCGTGGCCCTTCTCAAGCGCCGTCAGGGGCAGCATGAGGATCTGGTATTCGCCGGCCGCGCCGGCAAGGTGCCGAGTCAACGCAATGTCGGCCGGATCATCAAGGATCACGGTTCCACCACGCACGGACTGCGGTCAAGCTTCCGGGACTGGGCGAGTGACACCGGGCAGTCGAGAGAAGCGGCCGAGCACGCGCTAGCACACGCCGTCGGCAACAGCGTTGAACGCTGCTACGCCCGGTCAACCATGATCGACGCCCGCCGGCCCTTGATGGATGCGTGGTGCCGGTTCTTGACCGGCGGCGAGTAGCGCCGGCCCGCCCCGGACGATGAACGGCCCGGACATGTCCGGGCCGTTTTCATGTACGGCTGGAAGCATGCCGTTCAAGGACGATAAACGGCTTTCTGTTCAAGGCCAATTAACGGCTGTGAACCGTGGCGAACACTGGCAGGATACGCGCCTTGTGCGTCTTCACACGCTGTTGACATCGATAAATTTTCACCTTACGCTGTTGACATGACAGACACACTTTTGACGTGCGCCGACCTATGCAGAATCTTTTCGTGTTCCAGAACAACGATCTGGAAGATGGCAAGGGACGGGAAGCTGCCCCCGCCGATCAGACTCGGGCGGACCATCCGGTACCGCGAGAGCGACATCAACGCCTTGCTGGAACAGCTACAGAAGGGAGAGCCGGCGTAGGATTGCGTTTCGGCGCGCGCTGTGTGTGTGAACGGAAAGTGACACCATGACTGCCGAAGACAAACAGGCACTCGAAGTACTGGATGAGATTCGGGATTGGGTCAACCGGACGGCGGCGCGCAATCCCGCCGGTTTCAATCTCGCAGAAGCCGCCGCCGCAGAGATTGCGCGCAATCCGAAGTGGATGCAGACTTACCGCCGTTTCAGGGACAACCCGCGGCTGATGCAGGCGTACTACAAGCACATACGGCTGTCCCGGAACATGCCGGGAACGCTGCACTGAAGGAAAGCGCCCCGACCGGATTGGTGAGATCCGGAAGGGGCAAAGGACGGAAGGTGAATGCCCAGAGTAGCACGTTCTCCGGCGGATTGGGAAGCCCCCGCCACCCGGCCCGGCTGGAAGAAAGTAGGCGGCGAATGGTGCGGAGGCTGCCCGATCACGGGGCAGGGTGACGACCGCTGCCACGTCAAGCCGGGCATGATCATATGCCGCGATGAAGCATGCGGCGGGCGTCCGAGCGGCGGATTGACCAAAGAGCAATACGGCGAGCATGGTAGGGCGCTCGGCATCTTCCAGAGCAACCGTTGGGACGGCGGCGGCCCGGTAGATACATGGACCTTCGTAACAGCCGACGGCAGGACCCGCGAACAATACCGATGGGACGCCGGCAACAAGACATGGGAACGGACCGGACCGAACCCCGAAGTCTCATCCACCAACGATCCGCCGCCGGCCGCTCTGCTCTACATCCCGCGTGCTCTGGAATCGATGGATCCCGGCCGGCGCGTGCTCGCCACTGAAGGGGCGTCAGACTGCGATGCAGCAATCGCCGCGGGTCTGCAAGCCTTCGCCCGGCCGGCCGCGCGGCCGTCGCCCGAATCGCTCGCACGGCTGCCCAAGCACCTACATTACGCCGTAGTGCCCGACCATGATACGGCCGGCTACGATCAGGCGGCGGATTGGCAAGGCCGCATGCTGGCGGCGGGACTGGACGCCTGCATCGTCGATACCGCCGCGCTGCACCCGGACGGCAGGCCGCCCCTGAAATACGATCTCAAGGATTACCTGTCGGCCCGGCCGGCCGACTGCGCCGCCGCGCTGGAAGCGGCAATCCTTGACCCGCAGGAATGCGAACGCCGTTGTGTCAAGACGGCATGGCTCGCCAACAAAGCCGGGAAGCCGGTAACGCTGCTCCCGGAACCACACGGAATCGACGAACGGAACATCCGCATCTTGGGCCGCGGGCCGCGCGGGACGTGGACGGACGGCAAGCTGAAACAAGACCGCGCCGACGGCGGGCACGTCCCGACCGAATCCGCCAGTCTCATCAGCCTTGACGACTGCCCGACCATCACCGAACCGGTCAAGTACATATGGCGGAACCGGATCGCACGGGGGGCACTGAATCTGATCGGCGGCCCGCCCGACTCCGGCAAGTCACTTATCGGATACGGAATCGCCGCCGCCGTGGCGAACGGATTGGCGCTGCCCGACAGCGAACCGATCGAATCCGGTAACGTCGTCGTCATCGGTTCCGAAGACGAAGACGGTTTCAGCATGTCAGTGGCCCGATTGCGCGCCGCCGGGGCGGGCGGGAAAGGCAACGTCTACGTGCTCGAAGCGCTGCCGATCGATGCCGACATCGAAATGAACATCATGTCGGTATGCCGCGAAGCGGCGGCGCTTGATCCCGTCTTCGTGCTCATCGATTCCTTCGTTTCGTGGTACGACGGCGGCAGCGCGGTAGAAGTCAGGCGGGCGCTGCGCCTGTCAACCGGAATGCTGCGCCGGCAGGGTGCGGCCGTCGCGTTGATCGCCCACCACCGCAAGGCGGCGGTCGAGCTCGGCCCCGCCCACGACCGGGTATCCGGCGAATCGGCCGGGCTGGTCGGCGGCGCAAGGTTCGTGCTCGATGTCCAAAAAAACGGGGACGGCGGCATCGTCTCATGCACCAAGCACAACGCGGCCCCGCAAGCCGACGACGTACGGTTCCGGATCGTAACAGCCCCCAACAGCATCGTCGGCATCGTCGAATGGGAAGGCGTCGAACAGCATGTACCGGCCCGCGCGGCCGGTCCGGGAATCGACGATGAAGCCGTCTGCCGGGCCGTCGCCGCCGCCGCCGAAACGCCCAGTGCAAACGCAGTCATGGTGCAGCTCGGCATCAAGTCAGAACCCCAACGGATCGCTCTCAAGGCCAGTCTTGCCCGGCTGAAAGCGGCCGGCCGCCTGTCCACTGTCAAGCGTAAAATTAACGGTAGGGACCGCGACACATACCAGATTCCCCCGAGCAACCGTCAGCAACCGTCAGCAACCGTCGGCAACCGTCAGACGGTTGCTCCCGAGCAACCGTCAGCAGCAGCAGCAGATCTATATGCTGCTGCAGACGGTTGCTCGGGTGGTGGTGGAGAGAATCAAGCGGCGCCGTCAGAACAGACGGTTGCTCCAGCCAGACCCCTAGACGCCCGACAGGAAGCGCCGGCGCTGCCCATCGGACAGCCGGCCGGAGACTTTGATCCGGGCGGCGCGTTCGATCAAGGTGCCGGGGGGGGTACGGCCGGACCGGAATCCTACGGGGCTGATCCGGACATGCCCCCGGAGACGCTGCGCCGGGACATCCTTGAACGAATCGAAAAGATGGAGAAGTACGGTGTAGCCCACGATGAGATCGCGCGGCGCATGAACGCCCGGCTGGAGAGTGAACATGTCACGGGCTGGAAAGCTCACGTGTGGTTCGACGGGCGGACCGGACGGCCGCACGTCCAGATCGACCGATACCCGCAGCTAAGCGATCTGATGGTCGAATTCGGGGCGGACCCGACCGAACAGACGGCGGCGAAGCTGGCGGAGTACGTCTACGATGCGGGCGTTCAATGCGGGACGCTGCCGGACGGATGGACGGTCGAGACGTTGACCGGCCGGATACTGGCGAGCGTGCAACAGCATCAGCCGGGCGTGCAGTAGGGAGACGACGCCATGAAGTGCAAGACATGCGAACGGCGCTACCCATCCGCCGGCGACGGCTGGAACGGTGAATGCCCGGACTGCGCCGATCGACGCGCTTGACGCTGCGCCCACGCCACGAACGCGGCCCGTCAGGTATTCAGCTACCTGACGGGCCGCGTTGCGCGTACGGCGCATCCTTGCTTGCATCCGCCGCCCGATGGCGGTAGATCTGTTTGCAGTACCGCCGCATGAATGCGTTTTTGTATCAGTATCAGAGTATCTCTGCTACAATAGCTCCATCATGGAACGTCAACGGACGATCACGGCCGCGGGCCGGGGGGGCACGGTGTCAGCAACAGAACGGTCCGGACGGTACGCTTGGGGGGGCACTGCTGCGGCGATTGCCGCGGCGGTGCTGTCGGTGTACGGGTGGGCTGTTGCCGTTGCCGTGGCAACGGCAACAGCGGCTGTTGCTGCGTTGCAGGCGTTCAGACTGGCCAATCGAGAGGCGAAAGCGGACCGCGCCCTTATCCGGACCGACATGGACGCAGGGTTCGCCCGCATGGACGCAGGGTTCGCCCGCATGGACGCAGGGTTCAAGGCCATCAAGGACGCGGCCAAACCAGCCGCCCGTACCGCCGCCGCCAAACCCAACCAGCCGTCGATTCCCGCCGCCGCTTCACAAGCGCCGCAACAACCGTTGCCGCGGGCGGCGAAGCCGGACGGGAACAACTGACCGTCTGACGTTGCGCCCAGTGGACGAACCCGGCCCGACTGGTAGTTCACTACCAGTCGGGCCGCTTTGCGCGTACGGCTCATCCTCGCGCCACCTTCGCCTTTGGTTCGGCGCGCTCAAAATTCGTGCCAAGCTATTTTGTTTCGTCTCAAACGTCCCGTTCGCGTCTCGACTGTCAACACTAATCCTGCACGGTAGGGAACCCTGCCCGCAAAAGCGAAAGTGTTCGGGCAGGATTGGGCCTTTCTGCGCGTATAGGGGTTACAATACCCCCGTTTTCATTGAGTTTTTCGGTTGCGACACTTGAAAACCGCCGCTTCTGAACGCCCGTACTTTCGCTTTTCAGTGCCGTGATTGCGAAAAAGTGATACGATAGCCGGCATGGGCCGGCCGCGAATCTACGCCAGCAACGCGGATCGACAACGCGCCTACAGGGTGCGGGTCAAGGCTCGCAGCGCTGCGCCGCCGCCGCGCCGCCCCCGCCGGTCGGAAGCGGTATCGACGCTGGTTGCGTGGGTGCGTAGCACGCTCATCGTGCCGTCCGGGCATCCCCGCGAAGGGAAGCGCTGGAGCATGCCGCAGTGGCAGCGCGACGTGCTTGGAGACGCCTTGACGCACCATGAAACGCTGCTCTGTGTCGCCCGCAAAAACGGCAAGTCTGCACTGATCGCCGTTTACCTGCTCGCCCACCTTGCCGGGCCGCTGCGCCGTCCGGGCTGGCGGGCGGGAGTCTTGAGCGTGACTCGGCAGAAAGCCGGGGAGCTGCTCGACCAGTGCGAGCAGATCGCGGCGGCGAGCGGCATCACAGGGTTGACGTTCAGACGTGCCCCCAAGCGCATCCTGTCGGACACCGGCATGGTCGAGATCGAATCCGCCACGGATTCGGCCGGGCATGCCGCGGGGTACGACGCGGCCGTGATCGATGAGCTCGGGCTACTGGTTGAACGCCAACGTCCGCTTGTCGCCGGCATGCGTTCGTCCGTCAGTGCCCGCAACGGCCGGTTCATAGCTCTGACGATAGCCGGGCCGGGGCCGTTCGTGCCGGAGATTATCGACCGGCGCGGCGAGCGTGGGCTAGCGCTGCACGTCTACCGGACCGCGCAGGATGCGGCTGTGGACGATGAGACGGGCTGGCGGCAGTCGAATCCCGGACTGGCGAGCGGCATCAAGTCACTGGCCTACATGCGCCGCGAATCGGGCCGCGTGCTTCATTCGGTGTCGGATCAAAACTATTTCCGGGCGCATGATCTGAATCAAGCGGTGTCGCCGTCGGCCGAAATGCTGGCAACGGTCGGGCAGTGGAAGCGCTGCGAGTGTCCCGCCGTCGATCTGCCGCCCCGGACCGGGAGAGTCTGTGTCGGGCTCGACCTTGGCGCCCATGCATCGTTTACAAGCGCCGCCTGCTATTGGCCCGACAGCGGCCGTTTCGAATCCTACACGGCATGCCCCGATCAGCCGTCCTTGGCGAAACGGGCGAAGACTGACGGCGCAGGCAGCGTCTATGAAGCTGCCTACCAAGCGGGCGATCTGTGGACCCTGGGCGGCGAAGTGACGCCCGTCAAGCCGTTTCTGGAACGGCTGGCCGGCGAGCTGGCCGGCGAGCGGATCGCCGCCATCGGGGCGGATAGGTTCAGATACCATGAGCTGCTGCGCATCCTGCATGAGCTGGGGTTGGTATGGCGTCCCGTCTGGAGGGGCGGCGGAGTCAAAGCCGAGCAGCATATGGATCAGGATTGCCGGGCGTTCCAACGGGCCGTGGCGACGGCTGCTCTGAAGGTGGCGCCGAATGTCATGCTGACTCACTCGGTGTCCGAATGTAAAACGATACGGGACGGACAGGGGCATGTTACGCACCTTGCCGGCGTCCGCATCCGAAGCCGGATAGACGCTGTGCAGGCGGCGGTGATCGCAGTCGGGCAGGCTGAAGGAATGCCGAAGAAACGGAAAGGCAGACATTGGATCGTGTAGTTTTCATGTCGCAAGGACGCGCAGCTATGAAACGGAAAAGGAAGTGCGGCAACGTCCAGTGCAGGCGATTGTTCAATCCGCCCGAGCGTGGACGGCCGCCGCGCTACTGCTCGCCCACGTGCCGGGTGGCCGCCTGGCGCGATATCAACAAGGTAGGCGGTAGCCGGGTGGTGGCCGCGCTGTACGTCGAGGATGGCGGGCATTACTTCGGTGTCCGGGGAGTGAGGCCGTGGGCGCAGGAAAGGGACGCACGGCGGTACCCCGGCCCGCATCCTGTGATCGCTCATCCGCCTTGCGCGCGCTGGAGCATGTTGGCCACCATCGTGCAGCATACCCACGGGCACAAGCTCGGAGACGACGGCGGGTGCTTCCAGTCGGCGCTTGACGCAGTGAGACGGTGGGGCGGAGTGCTTGAACATCCGCTAGGTTCCCATGCATGGCGCCACCACGGCATAGAGAAGCCGCCGCCGTCCGGTGGATGGGTACCTGCCGGAGACGGCATGGGTTGGACGTGCAGCGTTGATCAACACTTTTACGGGCATCCCGCCCGTAAAAGGACGTGGCTGTACGCTGCCCATACTGATCTGCCCATGCTGCGGTGGGGTGCTATCGACCCCGACGATGCGCCCTTCATGGTCCACAGTCCGTCTACCCGGCGACCGGGATCGGAAGCGAACCGGACGGTCAACAAGAAAGTGCGGGAAGTCAACATCGTGCGGGGTGCCGACGCGAGCCGTACTCCCGCCGCGTTCATGGATGTCTTGATCGACATGGCGCGTTCGGTGAACCGACGGAGACGATGAGACGACGCCATCAGCCGCGCGGGCATGCTTGGCGGAGACTTCGCAGGCGAATCCTTGACGCGGCCGGGTGGCGTTGTCAGGAATGCGGTATCCATGCTGCACGGCTGGAGCTGCATCATATCGTCGCCATCGAAGACGGCGGCGGAGACTTCGCGGACAATCTCATGCCGCTCTGCCGAGGGTGCCATCATGCCGTCCACAAGCGCGGTCCGGGACTGGGGGCGGCGCGCCGCGAATGGCGGGATGAGCTAGATAGACGCCTACGAACATACACGGACATCGATTAGGACGATGGTTGCGGACCCGGTAAAATGCCGGGCATGACTAACTCTCAACGGATCACGATCGCGCTGTCGAAAGTGCGCGAACGTCTGAACACGATCGCCGGCATGGACCCGTCCGAATTGACCGCCGAGCTGCGAAGTGAGCGGGACCAGCTTGTAACCGACTACGGCGAGCAGGAAGCGCAGTTACGCGCCGCAGTAACGGCCGAGGATGCAGAGGCCAAGGCGGCGGCCGAAACGCTCGGAGACGGGGACGGCGGCGGCGACAACGCAGACTCGGAGACGGTCGAGTTACGAAGTCTCATCGGCCGTGCAACCCTGTCGGGATACCTGATGTCCTTTGCGGCCGATCGGCCCTTGGTAGGTGCTGAAAGGGAGCTCTACGAACATCGGGAGCTGTCTCCCTTCGGCCGTATGATTCCGTGGGATGTCTTGCAGCCCGTCGAATCGCCCGAGCTGCGAGCCGACGTGGTTACCCCGGTTCCGTCAACGGGGATCGCCACCAATCAGGCGGCGGTGCTTCAACGGGTCTTTGCGCCGAGTGTCGCGTTGAGACTCGGAGTAGCCATGCCGCAGGTGGCCAGCGGGGAGGGTTCGTTTCCTGTTCTGACGGGCGGCGCCACCCCGTCTTACGTCGCGCAGGGTGCGGCGAAGGATGCGGCGGCGGCGACGATTACTCCAAACACGGTCAAGCCCGTGCGTATGCAGGCGCGCTTCCTATTCGAAATGGAGAGTGCGATTGCCATTGCGGGGTTGGAAGAAACCCTGCGGGGCGATCTTGCGATGGCAATGTCGGATCGGTTGGACGCCCAAGTGATCGGCGCAGGGGACGCCCAAGTGCGGGGTTTCTTGGCAACCCAAGCGAACGGCGGACTGACTACCCGGACCGGGCAACAGAACGCCGTAACCTTCGCTACGGCGGCGGCTGAAACGGCCGTCGGAGTGGATGGCAAATTCGCTCAGAACGAGAACGCCTGTACGTGGTGCGTAGGTGTCGCCACCTACCAGAAGCTCGCGGGGCTGATTGCCGGCAACACTGCCGTTTCTGCCACGGAACGCGCGGGGCGGGTACTGCGTGGTTTCTTCTGTTCGTCTCATATTCCGGCTGTGGCATCCAACCGTCAGCAAGGCATCATGGCGAAGCTCGGGGCCGGCGGTGCGAACGCGATCGCGCCCATGTGGAGGGGTTTGGAATTCGTGCGCGATCCTTACTCCAACACGAACGAAGCGAAGATCTCGATCACGTGCACGATGTTTTCCAATTTCGCCATCCTGCGCCGGGATGCCTATGTGCGTACCGGATTGGAAGTGGCCTAGAAAGGACCCGACATGTTCATTCGCATTCAGACAGTCAACGTGACTCCGCCGGCCGACGAAACCGGCCCGCTGACGTTCACAACGGACATTGACCCGTTCGCGGTTCCCATATCGCGCATCGTCGAAGTCTGAATCTCCTCAAATGCGTGTGGGTAGGGGCGGCGCCAGTTCGATGCCTCCGCAGCACAGGAACAGCATCGAGATGAGCGCACCGGCCGAGTGGAAACCGTACGCGCGCCGCGCAATCACACGCAGCTTGTTGTTGATACCCTCTACCGGACCGTTCGTCATCCGGGTGTCCAGATACGCCAGGATGCCTTCCGCGTGTTTCCGAATCGTGCGCCCCAGCTTCACGAACGGCGCCAAGCGGGACCGCGCAGCCCACTCCAGCCACTCCTCCAGCAGCTCCGGCGCATCCCCGGGCGTCGCCTGACCCAGGATCGTCGCCAGATACTCCTTCAGTTCGTAGGCCCGGTCCAGCGCCCGGTTCTCACGACGCAACGTCTCCAGACGCCGGGCCTCGCCGGGCTTCAGCCGCCCCGGGTGCTTCAGCAACGCATAACGCGTCCCCTTCAGCGCCTTCGCATCCGCCGGGTCCAGGCGCCGCTGCTCCGAACGCCGCACCTCGTCAACCGCATCCGACGCAAGCCGCTCAACGTGAAATCGGTCGAACACCACCCGCGCATGCGGAACCCAAGCCGCCAACGCCTTCTGCCAGCTCGACGCCAAGTCCGCCGTCACCAACTCGATCCGCGCGCACCGGCCCGGTCCCAACTGCTTGAAGAAGGCCCCCAACGTCTCCGCGCTGCGACCCTTCCCGGCCCACACCACCCGACGCGTGTCATGGTCAACCACGAGCGTCAGATACCGGTGACGCTTCCGGTAGCTGAACTCGTCGATGCCGATTCGCTTCAGCTTGCCGAACCGAGCCCCGTCCAGCCGCCGCGCCACCACCCGTTCCACGATGTTGCCCACCGTCACCCACGATATCCCCAGCAGGCGGCTCACCGCCGTCCGGTCCATCACCTGCGACAGATACGCCGCCAACTCCTCGAACCCCGACGTGAACACGCTGCCGCCGTCCGCCCACGGCACCTGCTCCACCTTCACCCCGCAACGCGGGCACGACACCCGCCACGGCGCGTACTGCAGCCACGCCGCCATCCGGCCCCACGACAGATGCCGCCACTCCCGAACCGGCTGCCGGTCATACCGCGGCGCCCGCTCCCCGCACGTTCCGCACCGGGAACGCCGCCACGACGGCTCCACCGACACCGTCAACGGGCCGGCGGCGGCCATCTCCACCTGCTTGACGTACATTTGCGTGACACCCAACAGCCGCCGTAGTAACGTAGTCAGACGCATGGGGCTCTCCTCCTCGCGGGTCGTGGTGGTGCACACTCATGAGACCAGGAAGCCCCTGCGTTTGCAACCGCTTCGGCAGAACGAGACGACGCACGCGGCCCCGGCCCCGCGCCCAACGGGTGTCCCCGGGCCGGCACCGGGCCCCGGGGTGGCCGTTGGGCCAATCAGCCGGCACCTATCCCCAACCGCCGGTCGTCGCGCCGGCCGCGTCGTCGTGGACGGCCGGGACGCCCCCGTCCAGGCCGGGCCGCAAGGCCCATAACTGCTGTCTGAGCGGCGGGACGGACGGTGTGTCACCCGCAGGGCCGCAGCGCAGCGGAGGACGCGCGTAGCGCGTTGACACGCCGGCCGGCCCGGAGCTACTCCGCTCCGACCCGACCCGCCACTTGTCCGCCCGTCCGCCGCCGGATCAGGTGAACACCATGACCGCTCAATCCCGAGGCCGCCTGCGCCGCCAGCACCCCTCGCCGACCCGCTGATCGGCGCCGCCCCTACCCACACTCGTTTGAGGAGAGCCCGAAGTCTGCCCCTACAACATCGATCAGAAGGCATCGAATCGGCGGGAGTTTTCGCATGTTGTTGTGGAGCATACGACCGGCACACTGACGACCTACACGGTCCATGAAACGATGGATGCGTTCCTTGCCCGCGTCCAATTGGTTCTGGGCGCATGGCGGGCCGTGTTGCCGCCCCCGCCCGCCGAGCGGCCGACCGGCGACTAGAACGATGGCGACCATCCGAGCGGACATTGAGATTCGCGGCGGCGCTGAAGGTGCGCCGCCGCGTCTGCAAGGCGTTCTGATGCGCTATGGTGCCCGTGGTATGGACGGCCGCGAAACGTTCGCTGCGGGCTCGCTGGAGTGGCCTACGGACGGCATCAGGGTTGATATCGACCACGGCAGCTCCCCGGCGCTTGGTGCGTCCCAAATGCCCCTTCTGCGCGCCGTCCCGATCCTGTCGGATGATGGCGCCGAGGTACGGATCGACGCCCCGTTGCCCGACACTTCGGTATGCCGCGATCTGATGGTCTTGATGAGATCCGATCCGCCGATGTATCGCTCAATGTCGGTCGAGTTTCTGCCCAAGCTTTCGACCTACTCAAACGGCATCAGAACGATCACGAAAGCGCGGCTGCTCGGGGCGGCGCTTACCAGCTCCCCGCGGTATGAGGGGACAAGCGCCGAAGTGCGGGCCGACCAACCTACCCGGCGGCGGATATGGCTGTAACAGCCGCTTCACTCGCCGCCGCCCTTGGAATCACGGTAACCAATTCTCAGGACCCGACCGATCCGGGATTGGTCGAAGCCCAACGGCTGCTCAATATCGCCGCCGCGCTGGTTAACAAGTGGCGCCATGATCCGGACGATACGATGCAGTGCCCGGAAGATGTCACGGATGAGGCGGTGATCCGAACGGCCGGCCACCTACGGACCCGTACGGGATACGGCAAAGCGGACGGGAAGGTGAAAGTCGGACATATCGAAATGTCTTTCACACCGCCCGCAGCATCAGCCGTCAGGCAAAGCGGGGCGGCGGCGATTCTAGCGCCGTGGGTCAAACGGGGGGCATAATGCTACAGGGTGAGTGCCGTAACTGCGGGTCCATCGAACGGCTGTACCGCACCACGCACGATGTCAGACTGTGCTTGCCTTGTTCTTATCGGTTATGGTTGTGCGTGCAGGCGGAGCGGGGCGAATGATAGAGCTCGGAGTGTCCAACGGTCCGAACGTCGAGCTGCGGTCCGATGTAGCGGATTCGTACATCGCTCTGTTGCAGGGTGCCTTGTCGTCGCCGGCCGTTACCGCCGCCGCCAGTGCAGCCGTTGAGATCGCGGCCGGGCTGTGGGGTAGGACGCTGGCGACGGCCGAAGTTTCAGGCGCCCCCGTAGGACCGCGCATGCTGCACGAGATTGGACGTTCGTTGGCCCGGCAGGGGCAGTGCACCTACCTATTCGACGTGCGGCCAGACGGCACGGAGACGCTGCTACGCGCGTCCATGTCGGATGTCTGGGGCGGTGTCGATCCGGGCTCATGGCATTACCGGTTGACTCTGCAAGGTGCGCGTGCAACCACTGACACCGTGGTAGCGCCGGCGAGCCGGGTTTGTCATTTCAGATACGACACCGAACCGAACGCCCCCGCCCGCGGGCTGTCTCCCCTGGCGCTCGCCAACATGAGCGGCGAGCTGATGAGAAACTTGGAGCGTTCCCTTGGGTATGAAACCAGCGCGCCGGTGGGGCAATTGATCCCGATCCCGGATGGGAATGAGCCGGACGAAAGCCTACTGTCGGACATCAAGAACGCCAAGGGCCGCGTTCTCATGCCGGAGACGCTGCGATCCGGAAGGGGCGACAGTGACAACCGGCCGGCCCGCGATTGGGAACCGATCAGACTCGGCAGCAATCCGCCGCAGTCCTTGGTGCAGCTACGCGCCGCCGTCGAGAACAGCATCCTGGGCGCGTTCGGTGTCCCGTCTTCGCTCGGCCCTTCGGGACTGTCCGACGGCACGATGGCCCGCGAATCAATACGAAGGTTCTGGGCCACCACCATCCAACCCATCGGCGCGATGGTGGCCGAAGAGCTGGAGCGTGTATTGGAACGCCCCGTAAGTCTCGACCACGCACAGCCGAGCGGCGCGGCCGACGTGGCCAGCCGTGCACGCGCGCTGCATGTCAGTGTGCAGGCCGGCCTTGACTTGGTTGAAGCGAAACGCCTTGTCGGATGGGGCGATTGAGTTACATCCTTGACCGGCAGCATGAAACGGAAAGCGGTATGTTCCTGTCGCGCTTTCCCGCCCATGAGATAGAAGCCGTCAGACTTCTAGTCATTCTGGAAGCCCGCCGCATCACCGGTCAACTCCACCACAAAGCAACGCCGTCCGAATGGAACGGATGGCAATGCTTCCTTCCCGAACGCGACAAGCACCTATACCACGCAAGACGGGTAGAGGGTTCCTGCACAAGGTGCGGCGGTACCCCGCGGCAGGGTAAGAAACTCTGCTCTCCATGTTCTGAGAAAGCAAAAGCAAACTCGGCAGCTCTCCGTGCTCGGCGCAAGGCAAACGGTATCTGCTCCCAGTGCGGCGCGCCCGCCACTGCATACCGTTTCGACACATGCAAACGCGGCTACCGCGCCGGCGGTAGGTGGGGCCGGGCCGGCAGTCCCGACCCGACCCGACAAGACTTGACTCGACCCGACAGGACCCGACAGGACAGGACGGGACACGACCCGGCACGTCAGCATGGCACACTTGCACGCTGGCGTCCACTGATGTATGGTGGCGTCCGCCGTCCGCTTCCACCTTGACGACCGGACCATCGTCTGCGCCGATTCGGAGATCGCCGGCGGATCGTTGACGCGCTGTTCCGGGAGGATGCTGATGCCCGGCAAGCTGGAACCGAAGTACCCTGACGTGGTGGTGCCGATCATCGAAACCGACGGCAACGCCTACCAGCCCGAGGTAGAAGTCCCCGGTGTTCAGATGGCTGGCTGAAGGGGCCGGTGGCTCGATAGCGCGGCGACCCGCGCCGAATTGGGCCGGAATCGCGTCAAGAGCCGCTCCAGACCGCTCCACAGGCCCACAAACCGCCCAATCAGCCCGCAGACGGCGGATACCACCCCGCCCCGCAGGCCGCGGGGCGTGCCGGCGCCGATCGCCTGACGCAGAAGCAGCCCGAGGTTGAGGCCCGCGACGTGCACCAGCAGGCGCTTCAGGATGTTCGAATGCCCCCGAAGGTGCACCCGGCGCATCCCGCCGGTCTCAAACAGGTGCGCAAACGGACGCTCCACCAGCTCGCCACGACGCCGCAGCAAACGCCGGCCCCGCTTGCCCCGGATCCGGCGCCGGTTCCCATACACCGCGTCCCGAGCCTCCGGCGCGTTCTTCCAGCTCCGCCGGCCCCGGTCCGGCTCCGCAATGTAGCTCCGAACCTCCACCGCCGCCAAATCCACCATCGTCTCGTTGCTGTGGTAGCCCTTGTCCGCAACCACCTCCGAAACCCCCGCCGCCTCCGGCAACACCGTCTCCACCTGCTCCGTCGCCGTCACGAGGGTCTCGGCCATCGTCGCCGTATCCCCCTTGTCCGCCCCCTGGATCGTCACACCCACCACCGCACCCGTCTCCAGATCCACCGCATGCTCCACCTTGTGGGCCAGGTGGGTGCTGCCGTCCTTCATCTTCGCGACCTTCGCGTCCGGGTCGTGGGGGTGGGTCCAATCCTTGTTCGACGTCTTCTTCTTCCGCTTCCGGTCAAAACGCGCCAACTCCTCCGCCGTCGGCGTCTCGATGCCGGAAGCTTTCGCCAAACGGGTCAGGAACGCCGTGTAATCCTCGCCCGTGTCACGCCGAACGATGCTCCGCATCGCCGCGTTCGCCTCCAGCGTCGTCGCATCGACGCCCAACGTCTTCCCCGCAACCAAGCCCGCCCCCGCCAACTGCTCCAGCACCCAAGTGAACACCGCCTGATGGGTCTCCACCGGGAACAGCCGACGCGTCCGCGAAATCGTCGAATGGTCCGGGGGCGCCGCCGGCGCCGCCAAACGCAGAAACGCCCGCATGCTCAGCGAATCCTCCGCGCGCCACGCGATGCCCCGCTCCGAGTCCAGCCCTTCGAAGTACCCGATGAGCAGCAATCGGAAGTACCGTCCGGGAGCCAGACTCGGCCGGCCCATCACCGCGTAGAACGGCGCGCACAGGCCTTCGACGAACGCGTCGAACCCTGCCGCCTCCAGAATCCGGTTCAGTCGCTCGTAGAACGGATGCCCCGCACTCTGCGACAGATCCGCCGTCGCGACCCACATCGACTGCTGCGACCCGTCGTCGCGCACCGTGCCCATTGCCATGCCCGCCAGTGTAGTACATGGGGGCCGCCCTGTCGATCCCTGGACGCCGACTTTCACCACGGGCTGCTACGGTGTCATCGGCAAGGTGGGAAAGGCGTTGATTGCAGCCGGACACAGAGACGCGGCGGCGCGGTGGGTTGACGACGCCACGAGCAGCGGCAGCTATGACAACATGCTGCGGATCGCGCTGGCAACCGTCCGCTTCGAATGACTTCACAAGGTAAGGAAGGACCGCATGAGAAGACTAATCGCGTTCATGGCGGCGGTGGCGTTCGCCGTTCCTGTTTCGGCGCAGACGTTCGCCGAACGGCAGGCGTGGGCGGCGCTGGAACGGGCGGTGTCGGGTGCACGCAACATCCGGAACGCACAGGACGCGGCGAACACGCTTACGGATATCGGCGGTACCCTGTCCGATGCCTATTCGACGTTCTTGGAAAACGAAAGGGAGCGGGATTCGCCAGTAGGGCCGCTTAACAACATAATCGATAGACTAACTGACACAGGTTGGGTTTGCAACGAAGGGTTCATAAATCATCTCCGTCAATATGTAAGGGCCATAGGTTTGAGTGGTACGGCGGTGAATGGCTTTACGCAAGCGTGCAGGCGGTATGAAGCGTTTGAGCATGGCGGCACGGATAGCGCAGTTTGTGCTGTCCACGCATCGGGTGAGATCAACGTAGAGGAGTATGAATGCAGGACCGGCGATTGTTTGGGGTTCATGGCTGTTTGTTCTGCGGTAGCAAGCACGTACGGACGCCTGTCGGATGAATACATGCAAGCAGTCGCCGCGCATAGAGAAGCGAACCGAGCGGCGATGCGGGCGGCGGTGTCGGCCGTTGACACCATCGTTGCAGTGTCGGCCGACTGGACGGCGGCGATCGACGATCCGGCTTTCTTCCGTGGCGTTCAGAACGTGCAACGGTTGTTGTCCGAAGGGCGGGCGCAGATGAGCGGCGATTGGTCCGCTGCTTTTGATCCTGCCTTGCGCCGGCTGGCGCAGCGCGGATCGGCACTGGCGGATACCGGGTTCGACGCCATATGGCGCAGCGTCCGGGCGCAGGCGGCGGAACAGGAACGGACCGCGCAGCAACGGACCGGACCCGGAACCGGACCCGGAACCGGACCCGGCGCGCCGCTTCCGAACCGGCCGGCCGAACCGGCGGAAACGGACGGATCGATTGCCGACCAATGGCAAAGCGCCGTAGCCGCGGCCGTGCAGGAAGTGGACCGCGAAACGGCCGCGTTCCTGGGGCGGACGTGCGGCGGGATGCTCGCCCATGTGGACGCCTTGAATGCGGTAGCCCGCGCAAGAGACTTGATCGGCGGACGTTTTCAAGCGCCCAACGGGCAAGCCTACAGCATTCCCGTTAACAGGAACGAAACCCGCGCAGTGTCGGATCACGTTGATGCACAGGGTAGGCGGGTGCTCGACCACTACCGCGAATTCGAACCTTGCCAGCGTTGAGTACCGCCGAGTAGCTGTCCGTCCGTGTCCGTAGGCGTTCGCGGCCGTGCATGGGACACTCATGGTAGCTGTCATGTGCACGGCCGCGTTCCGTGGTGCGAAAAACGCCCGGAATCATTGGGTTTTTCGCGTTTCGTGCGTAGAACGGCGCGACTCCTGGAGGGTTGGTTGGGCGGTGAGCGGAGCCGCAGGCGACGCTCACCGGGCTAAGCCGAAAGCCGTTGCCTCCGGCGCCGGTTTGCCGCCGGACCGGATCTGTCGGGCCGCCCGCGCCGCTACGGCGCGGGCGGCTGGTTCGATCCCGCCGCTGCCTCCGCCGCGTCCGGCGGGTACCAGAAGCGGGAATGGCAGCTCTCGCACGCCGCGTCGAGACGGTCTCCCGATTCGAGGAGCGCGTCGACGCTGCGGGCCCTCACCGCGTTCAAAACCACCACGCCGGCGTCGTGCAGCTCGCGGCCCGACCGCAGCCAGGCGTCGTACTGCCCGGCGACCCGTACCGCGATGTCGGCCGGCTCGAGGTCGATGCCGGGCAGCTCCGATACGGAGTCGGCCGCGGCGATCGGCCGGCCCTCGATCCGCAGCAGGTTCCCCGCCTCGAGCAGCCGCACCGCATGGTGCTCCAGGGCCAGCCAGTCGTCGTCGCTGTTCGGCGCCTCCCGCTCGATCCCGTCCGGGGTCGAGGTGATGACCACCGAGTCCCAGACCGCGTCGGCGGCGGGATCGACCACCGAGCGCATCAGCTCTTCGACGGTGGCCGTCGGCTGGAAGTTCGGCCGCGGGCCGGGGTCGGGCTCGGGGCCGCCGCCCGCGCAGCCGGCAAGGCCGGTCAGAGCCAGCACCAGCGCAATGCGCCGTCGCGGTCTGTGTGGCGGTGGTGTCGAACGAGAGAACGCTGTCGGCGGCGTCATCACGGTTCCGCGGGGGTTACAGGTGGGCTTCCGGCGGTTCGACATCAGCCCAGTGTAGCCCACGTCCCGTTTCCGTGCGCCGCCCGGGCGAACGCTCGGGAGCTCGACCCTGTCGCCGGTGTGCGCAAGTTGATCGAGTCGTGCCCCGATCAGGGAGATCCGGTCCCGTTCCGGCCGTCTCGGGAGCCGGAACGGTCGGATTCTACGGGCAGCGGAACCGGTCCTCCAGCGCCCGCAGCACGATCTCGACGTCCAGCTCGCCGCGTTCCCGGGGGTGCTCTTCGAGATAGAGGAGCACCCTGCGGACGACTTGGGCGATGCTGGTGCCGCGCGGGACGCAGACCCGCTCCGGCATGAACGACTGGGCCGCGATCACGACGCCGCGCACGAGGCCGGCGCAGTAGCCCATGCCGAACGGGTCCTGGTTGAACGTGTCCTCGCGGCCCGCCCCGGTGCGCCCGAGGAACTCGAAGTAGAGCTGGCAACGCGCGTGGAGCAGGGCGCCGGTCCCCGTGCGGGGCGGCGGTTCCTGCCCCGCACGGACCGGTGGCGGGGCGAGCAGCAGCAGTACGACGACGATGACGAGGCAGCCTGCGCGCGGCATGACGCACCTACCTTGCCTTCGCCGCCTCCATCTGCGGCGGTTCCTGCCCCGCACGGACCGGTGGCGGGGCGAGCAGCAGCAGTACGACGACGATGACGAGGCAGCCTGCGCGCGGCATGACGCACCTACCTTGCCTTCGCCGCCTCCATCTCCTGCACGCGGGCCCCCCGCAGCAGGTTCTCCATCCCGTAGTTGCGTTCGTGGCAGGCGTACTCGTAGAGCAGGCCGTTGGTCTTCGGCATGTCGAGGGCGGCCGTCCACTCGCGCTCCCATGTCGTCGGGTCGCGGAACGTCACCTCGTAACGCAGGGTGTTGGCGTCGGGGCGGGAGAAACGCTCGACGAGATGCAGGTTCTCGCCGGAGCCCCGCCACGGGGCCTGTCCGGAGAAGCCGTCGGTCTCGACGACGAGGGTGTCGCCCTCCCAGCGGCCGTGCGGGAGGCCGAGCCACTGCGGCGGCAGGCGCCCGGGCGCCGGGCCGGTACCGAGGGGGATGATGCGCATCTCGTGGACCATCTCCAGCAGAATCGCGACGTGGTCCGCGGTCTGGAAGATCTGGAGGTTGTTGTTGTAGGCGCCGCCGAGCCGGACCGCGCCGCGCGAGAGGCAGCGTTCCCACAGGCCCCGGTCCTCGGGGTTCTCCGACCGCGCGCGCGGGCGCGCGGCGGCGCGCCGCGCCTCGGCGCGCGCTTCGGCCTCGGCGGTTCTCGCCGGGATCCGGCCGTCGGGGGGGTCGATGATGAGCGCGGTCCGGCCGTCCGACAGCCCGCGGTCCCACCAGAACTGGTTGTAGGCGAGACCGACGTCACGCTCCGGGCTCAGCTCGGCGCGGCGCTCGGAGCTGGCGAACGTCGTGGCCTGGATGTTCGCCTCCGCGACTTCCTCCGCGGTCAGGAACTCGCGTCCCTCATGTTCGTCGCGTCTCTCGAGGGGGGTGACGGTGGCGTGGCTCCACACGCCCTGGAGGTCCGGCGCGCCCCAGGGCATCCGGGGCGCGGGGGATCCGGCCGGCGCCCGTCCCGCGGAGGCGGGTTGACCCGCCCGCGCCGGCGCCGCCAGACCGGCGATCACGAGCACGGTCGACAAGACGGCGAACGTCCGATGCGTCATGGTTTCCCTTTCGTTGCGTTGGCGTGCCGACAGTATACGTCCGGGACGAACCTGCCGAGCGGGATCGGCGGGCCGGCCGGCAATGGCGGCCGGCCCGCCGAGATCGTCAGGCGTCGCGCGGTCCGGCGAGCTCCGCCCGCAAGCCCCTCATGCGTTCGTCTATCGCGCGCCGAATCTCCTCCACCACCGACATCACCCGCCGGCCGACCGCTCCCTCGAGGTCGGCGTCGGCCGACGCGTCGACGTCGGCGCGCAACGCGTCCAACCGATCGAGCGTCGGGAGCGCCTCGTCGAGGCGGCGTCGCCAGACCGGTCGGAGGGTTGGCCGGTTGGGTTGCCCGAGCAACTCCTCCAGGATCTCGATTTCATCCCGGGCGATCTGCTCGATGTCGTCGAGCATGGCGTGCAGCGCGCCTCGCAGATCGTCCGGTTCACGCTGACACGCGAGCGTGGCCAGGGCCACGAGTGCGATGCCGGCGACGGCCAGTGTGCGCCCGATCATCGGTCCCATGCTCCGTTCTCGCCGCCGGCGCCGCTGGCCGCCGTCCCGGCGCAGACGACCCGGTTCGCGGGGGTCGCCGCGCAGGCCGTCGCGAACGGGGGCGGCAAGACGGCGGTTCTTCCGAGGCGGCATTCGGGTCCCGTTCTTCGTGTGGCGGCACCGATAGTATACGTTTCCGGCCGTGCCGGGCGGCGGGCGGCGGCGGGCGGCTCCGGGCCGGGGCATCCGACGCCGACAGCGCGTGACGGCCCGCCCCCGATTCGAGGGGTCGCGACCGTCTTGCCGACCGGCCGGCGCCGCGTGAGACCCACGATTCCGCGCGTCCGGAGCCCCGGGACCCGCCACGATTCCGCCTGCGCACGGCGGTGGCGGAGCGTGGGATGGCCCTGCGGCTCCGGGCGTCCGCCGTGACGGCCCGTCTTCCAGACTGGTAGTATGCCCGGGAGAAGCGTATGCCGCGCAACGCCGGACCCTGGGCCGGTTCGACGACGCCGCGGTCGTCGCAGCGGCGGTCGGGGCGCTCGACCGGGCCGGCGTCGAATCGGCTGCCGCTGGAGTGCGGGGCCTCGGGCGTGAAGGGGGAGTTGGCGATGCGATCGGTTGTCCTGTGCGTCGGCGTCTGTCTGGCCGGGACCGCCTTCGGGCAGGCGCCGGACACGGTGTTTCTCGAGGAACTGACCTGGACCGAGGTGCGCGACGCGGTCGCGGCGGGGACGACCACGATCATCATCCCGACCGGCGGCACCGAGCAGAACGGGCCGCACATGGTGCTGGGGAAGCACAACTACTTGGTGCGGCACAAGGCGGGGGAGACGGCGCGCCGGCTCGGGGACACGCTGGTGGCGCCGGTGATGGCCTACGTGCCCGAGGGGAACGTCGACCCGCCGAGCGGGCACATGCGCTTTCCCGGCACCATCACCACCCCGCCCGCAGTGTTCGAGCAGGTGCTGGAGTACGCCGCCCGCAGCCTCGCCGGGCACGGGTTTCTGGACATCGCGCTCATGGGCGACAGCGGCGGCAACCAGCGGTCTCAGGCCGCGGTGGCGGAGCGGCTGAACGCGGAGTGGGCCGACGGGCCGGCGCGGGCGCATCATCTGACCGACTACTATCCGGGGCGCGGGGACGAGTGGCTGGTCGAGCAGGGAGAGCGGGCGGAGGACGTGGGCACGCACGCCGGCATGCACGACACGTCGACCCTGCTGTTTCTCGACCCCGCGATGATCCGGCTCGACCGGATGGAGACGGGTACCGGCGGCGCCGGCAACGGGGTCAATGGAACGCCGTCGCGGTCGAGGGCCGAGTACGGCGAGCAGATTCTCGAGATGCAGATCGAAGCGGCGGTGAATCAGATTCGGCGCCTGCGCGCGTCGAGCCGTGGGCGGTGACGAACCCCTGAAGAGATCGCGGAGGAAACCATGAGACGCCAAGCACGGCTCGTTTCGCTGGCGGCCGCAGGAACGGCCCTGGTCACCCCGCTGCTCGCCGGGCCGGTGCCGGCCGGCGGGGACGATCTGCGGGGCACGGTGCGGAGCCCGGCCGGCGCTGAGGCGGGGGTGTGGGTGATCGCCGAGACCGACGATCTGGACACCGGCTTCCGCAAGATCGTGGTGACCGACGGCGAGGGGCGCTTTCTCGTTCCCGACCTCCCCGACGCGTCATACCGGGTCTGGGTCCGCGGCTACGGCCTCGTCGACGCCGACCCGGTGACGGCGGAGCCGGGGCAGACCCTGACCCTCGAAGCGGCGCCCGCCGGCTCGCCGCAGGAAGCGGCGCAGGTCTATCCCGCCAACTACTGGTACTCGCTGCTCGAGCCGCCGGCCGCCGACGAGTTCCCCGGCACCGGTCCCGCCGGCAACGGTATCGCGCGCGGTCTGCGGAGCCAGGCCGCCTGGGTCGACGTCGCCAAGCAGGGCTGCCAGCTCTGTCACCAGATGGGCAACCGGTTCACGTTCGATCTCGGTCACCTCGACGGGTTCGACTCGTCGGCCGACGCTTGGGCCCACCGGCTGACCTTCGGCCAGCGCGGGCGGCAGATGAGCGGGGTCCTCAACCGGTTCGGCCGCGAACGGGGGCTCGCGATGTTCGCCGACTGGAGCGAACGGATCGCCGCCGGCGAGACGCCCGAGGCGCCGCCGCGTCCCCGCGGGGTCGAGCGCAACCTGGTGCTGACGATGTGGGACTGGGCCGGCGGGACGTCGTACGTCCACGACGAGGTGACGACCGACAAGCGCGACCCCACCGTCAACGCCGACGGGCTGGTGTACGGCGTGTCCATCACCACCGACAAGCTCGTCGTCACCGACATCGTGCGGCACCGGTCGATAGAGCTGGACGTGCCGCTGCGGGAGCCGCGGGAGATGGTGCCGTCGATGTTCCCGACCGCCCCCGGGTTCGAGCCGTCGCCGTACTGGGGAGACGAGATCATCTTCGACGCCCCCGCCAACCCCCACAACCCCATGATGGACGCGCGGGGGCGGGTGTGGCTGACCTCCACCGTGCGCCGCCGGGAGAACCCCGACTGGTGCCGCGACGGGTCGGACCACCCCTCGGCCCGTTACTTTCCCATCGACCGCAGCGGGCGGCAGATCTCGGTGTACGACCCCGCGGCGGAGGCTTGGCAGCTCATCGACAGTTGCTACGGCACCCATCACCTGCAGTTCGGGGAGGACGAACAGGACACCCTCTGGTTCAGCGGCGACCCCAGCGTCGTCGGCTGGCTCGACACCAGGCTCTACGACGAGACCGGCGACGAGCAGATGTCGCAGGGGTGGTGCCCGACGGTCGTCGACACCAACGGCGACGGGGTGATCACGCGGCCCTGGAACGAGCCGGGCGGCGGGGTCGACGCGGGGCGCGACACCCGCATCGCCGGCTTCGCCTACGGCATCATCGCCAATCCCGTCGACGACACCGCGTGGGTCGCCCGCACCGGGCCGTTCCCCGGCCGCCTCGTCCGCCTCGACCGCGGCGACAACCCGCCGGAGACGTGCATCGCCGAGGTCTACGAGCCGCCGTCCGTCGAGAACCCCGCGGTGGACCCGGGGCAGACGGGGCACGCCCCCCGTGGCGTGGACGTCGACCGCACCGGGGTCATCTGGACCGCGCTTTCGGGCAGCGGCCACATGGCCAGCTTCGATCGCCGCAAATGCGGGGTGCTGAACGGGCCGGCCGCGACCGGCCGGCACTGCCCGGAGGGCTGGACCCTGTATCCGACCCCCGGTCCGCAGATGAAGGGGGTCACCGACCCCGGCAGCGCCGACTATCACTACTACAACTGGGTCGACCAGTTCGACACGCTGGGGCTCGGCCCCAACGTCCCGATAGCGCCGGGATCGGGATCGGACTCGCTGCTCGCGTTGCTGCCCGACACCGGCGAGTGGGTGGTTCTGCGGGTGCCCTATCCGCTCGGGTTCTTCGCCCGCGGGCTCGACGGCCGCATCGACGATCCCGACGCCGGCTGGAAGGGCCGCGGGCTGTGGGCCAACTACGGGTCGAACCTGAACTGGCACATCGAAGGCGGCCCGGGGAGGCGCAGCGCCATCATTCACTTCCAGCTTCGGCCGGATCCGCTGGCGGAGTGAGGGCCGCGTGCTACGGCGCGGACTCCTGGACCGGATGAAGCCGGATGCGGGCGGCTCGGGCAACGCGGCGATGAACCCGCGGGGACAGACCGCCGCTGAAGCGGCTGTTCAAGCAGCCCGAGGTCGACTTCGTGCCGCAACCCGGCCCTCGGCTCGTCGCCGTCGAGGCGACGAGCCGACCGAGACGAGGCGCGCTGGCCGGCCTGGAGATGTTCGCGGGCCGGTGACGGAACGCGTGCCCGTCAGGCGGTGGCCAGCGCGTTCGCCATGTTGCCGAGCGCCCGCTCGACGAGTTGGCGCGAGGTGGCGATGTTCATCCGCATGCGGCCGTCGCTGCCCAGCCCGTAATCGGACCCCGGGTTCAGGTGGATGTGGGCGTGGTCCACCAAGTAGCGCTGGAACTCCCGTTCCGGGGTGGTGGATCCGTCCGCTTCGTCCGCCGCCTTCCGCATGCCGACCGCTGCCATAGCCGCGGCGGCGTCGAGCCAGGCCAGATAGGTGCCCTCCGGCTTGACCGTCTCCACGCCCGGCACGTTCGCGTTGACGTAAGACTCGACGAGGTCCTGGGTCCCGTCGATGTACTCCAGGAGCTGATCGAGCCAGTCCTCGCACTCGTTGTAGGCGGCCTCGGCCGCGATGATTCCGAGGGTGTTCATCGACTGCCGGTGCTGTCCGGCCCCCCCGATCCGGTCCAGATAGTCGGGGTTGGTCGAGAACAGGTAGGCGCACTTCAGCATCGACAGGTTGAAGGACTTGCTGACCGACTTGTAGGTGACGCTGTTGCGGACGACGGCCTCGTCGTCGAGGGTCGCGTACGGCGTGTAGGTATGGCCCTTCGTGACGAAGTCGCAGTGGATCTCGTCGGAGAGCACCACCACCCGCCGGCGCGTGCAGATCTCGCCGAGGGTCGTCAGGTCCGACCGCGACCACACGTTCCCGGTGGGATTGTGCGGGTTGCACAGGATGAACGCCTGGGTGTCGTGGTCGATGCGCCGCTCGAGGTCCTCGAAGTCCATCTGGTAGCGGCCGTTCACGAGCCGCAGCGGGCTCTCCTCGGCGACGCAGCCGACGACCCGGATGTCGGTGTAGAACCCGTTGTAGCCCGGCGTCTGCAGGAGGACCTTGCTGCCGGGCGGGCAGAAGGCGCGCAGGGTGCTGATGATGCCGGGGTGGACACCGGCCGCGTGCCGGATGGTGTCGGGGTCGATGGCGAGCCCGTAGCGCCGCTGGTTCCAGTCGACGATCGAGGCCTTGTAGGAGGCCGGAATCGACAGGTAACCATAGTTCTCATGCCCGATGCGGTCGCGGAGGGCGCGGGTGATGGCCGGCGCGATCCGGAAGTCCTGGTCGGCGGTGCCCATGCCGACCTCGATCTTGTCGCGGCCGTAGCGGGCGATCTGGGCGTCCCACTTCGACGAATCGGTTCCGATGCGGTTGTAGATGGTGTCGAAGTCGTAGCGGCCGCCCTGCCGCCGGGCCGCGCCGCCGGCTTCCGCCGCCAGGGGGACCGCGGCGCCGACGGTCCCCGCGACCGCGGTCATGCCGGTGCTGCGCAGGAAGGCGCGCCGGTCGAGCCGACTGGGCTTGAGCATTGTGGACTCCTCTCGTATTGCCTCGACGTTCGTCGTCGTCGGCCGCCGCCGTTCCGGGCCGCGCCGCCGTCCCCCGCGGGAGCGCGCGTACGCTCTGGAGCACAGCATAGTCCACCCGGCCGCAGAGTCAACTCCGGGTTCGTGCGGACGCCGCGCCGTCCGGGACCGAAGCGTGAAGACCTGCCCGCGTCGAGAGCGGCCTGTCGCAGCACCGCCGCGAACCGCTGTCGCGCTCCCGGGTTCGTGCGGACGCGGCGCCGTCCGGGACCGAAGCGTGAAGACCTGCCCGCGTCGAGAGCGGCCTGTCGCAGCACCGCCGCGAACCGCTGTCGCGCTTCCGGGTTCGTGCGGACGCGGCGCCGTCCGGGACCGAAGCGTGAAGACCTGCCCGCGTCGAGAGCGGCCTGTCGCAGCACCGCCGCGAACCGCTGTCGCGCTTTTCGGATTACGGCTCCCTTCCCGGGCCGGGCCCGGCCCCGCGTATGATGCGCGGCAGCACCCGGTCCGATACGTCGCGGGGAGATGACTGTCCGCCTTCACTTCGCCGCCGGCACGTTGGACATCAGCGGGTTCGACGCGGCGTCGGACCCGCCGTTGCCGGCCGGGTGTCGGTGGGACCCTCGAACCGGCCGGTTCCGGGCGCCGGCCGCCGTCTATGCGCCGGTCGTCCGGGCCCTCGTCCGCGGCCGGATCGCGTACGAGGACGAGGCCCGGCGCTACGGCGTCCTGGACGGCGGCCTGCGGGTCCGTCGGGAGCCCCGGCCCTTTCAGACCGAGGCGGTGGAGGCTTGGCGGGCCGCGCAGGGGCGGGGCGTGGTCGTCCTGCCGACCGGCGCGGGCAAGACCGAAGCGGCGTTGCTGGCCATCGACGCCGTGCGCCGCGACACCATCGTGGTGGCGCCCACCCTCGATCTGGTCGCGCAATGGCACCGGCTGCTGCGCGAGCGCTTTCGGTCGGAGATCGGCATCCTCGGCGGCGGCGACCATCTCGTGGAGGCGATCACCGTCTCGACCTACGACTCCGCCTTTCTTCACATGGAGCACCTCGGCGCCCGCTTCGGCCTCGCGGTGTTCGACGAATGTCATCATCTGCCCGGCCCCGCCTATGCGCTCGCGGCCGAGCGCTGCCTCGCGCCCTACCGGCTCGGCCTGACCGCGACTCCGGACCGCGCGGACGGACGCCATGCGGACCTCGAGTCGCTGGTCGGACCCGTCGTCTACCGCAAGCGGGTCCGCGATCTCGCCGGCGAGTACCTCGCCGACTACGCCGTCGAACGGATTCTCGTCGAGCTGACCGGCGACGAGCGCCGAGCCTACGACGAGGCGCGCGGCGTCTATCGGGCGTTCGTCGTGGGTCAGGGCATCCGGATGTCGAGTCCGGACGGCTGGTCGCAGTTCATCATGCGCTCGTCGCAGAGCGCGGACGGGCGGCGGGCGATGGCCGCCTATCAGCGCCACAAGGAGCTCGCCTTCGCGGCGCCGTCCAAGCTCGACTACGTGGATGACCTGCTGCACCGGCACCGGCGCGACCGCGCGCTGCTGTTCACTGAACGCAACCGTACTGCGTACGGGTTGTCCGGCCGGTTTCTCCTGCCGATCATCACCCATCAGACGAAGGTCTCGGAGCGCACGCGCATCCTCGAGGACTTCGGCGCCGGGGTCTACAACGCGCTCGTCACGTCGAAGGTCCTGAACGAGGGCGTGGACCTGCCCGCCGCCAACGTCGGCATCGTCATCTCCGGCAGCGGGTCGGCGCGCGAGCACGTGCAGCGGCTGGGCCGCATCCTCCGCAAGCAGGGAGACAAGACCGCGGTCCTCTACGAGCTGGTCGCCAACGACACGACGGAGGTGTTCACCAGCGACCGGCGCCGCGAGCCCCATGCCGACGACTGACCCCGTGCGGGTGCGGCGGCCGTCATGCGCGCCCAGGCCTGGAAGCGGCGAGTCCGATGCTGACGACTGACCTGGTGCGGGTGCGGCGGCCGTCATGCGCGCCAGGCCTGGAAGCGGCGAGTCCGATGCTGACGACTGACCTGGTGCGGGTGCGGCGGCCGTCATGCGCGCCCAGGCCTGGAAGCGGCGAGTCCGATGCTGACGACTGACCTGGTGCGGGTGCGGCGCCGCGACGGCCGCATCGAGGCGCGGCGTTTGGGCCGAGCCGAGCGGGAGCGCCTGCTGGCGGCGGCGGCGGGGTACGTCGCCGCCGCGCAGGCCGCGCTCGGCCGGCCGCGGACGACGTTCGAGGCGGCGTGCGACGACGTGCCGTGCGCACCCACCGACTACAAGCTGCTCAAGGGGCTGCGGAAGCTCGTCGAGGACCGCTGCGTCTTCGAGGCGAGGGACGACGTGGATCCGCCCGCGCTCCGCCGCGCCGTCTTCACGAGGGCCGCCGCGGTTCGGCGCGCCCTGGACGACGGAGCGGTCTTCGATCCCGACGAGGTCGTCGCGGCGGCGGGGGGGGAGTGCGGGCTGCCCGCGGGCGGCGTCCGGGGCGCGCTCTTCGCCGACCTGAAGGCGCATCAGGTTCTCACGCGGTTCGAGGCGATCAGCGGGCCGGCGCTCGTCGCCGCCTACGAGACCGCGCAACAGCAGGCGATCCTCCTGCGGGCGGTGCGCGTCGTCGTCACGTTCGAGCGGCCCGACCCCGGCGGGTTCCGGCTCTTTTTTCGGCGTTTGAAGTTCCACCGGCTGCTCTACGCGGCGACCCGGCCGTCGGAAGGCGTGTGCCGCATCGAGATCGACGGGCCGTTCAGCCTGTTCCGGTCCGTCACCGCCTACGGCCTGCAACTGGCGCTGCTGTTGCCGGCGCTCGATGGGTGCGGCTGCCGGTGGAAGCTCGACGCCGAGGTCCGGTGGGGTCCGGAGCGGACGGCGCTGCAGTTTCACCTGGAAGGGGAGCCGGCGGGGGGCGCCCCCGCCGACGACGTGCGGCTGCCCGACGAGGTCGCCCGGTTGCGCGACCGCTTTCGAAAGATGAAGACCGCGTGGACCGTGGAGGCGGCGCACGAGCTGCTCGACCTGCCGGGCGCCGGTCTGTGCGTCCCCGACCTCGTCTTTACCCACGCGGACACCGGCCATCGCGTCTACTTCGAGGCGCTCGGATACTGGAGCCGCGAGGCGGTCTGGCGCCGCGTCGAGCTGGTGGAGGCGGGACTGCCGCATCCGATCATCTTCGCGCTCGGCCGCCGGCTGCGGGTCAGCGAGGAGGTCCTCGATGAGAAGCTGCCCGGCCAGCTGTACGTCTACACCGGCGCCATCAGCGCCCGCGCCGTCGAGGAGCGGCTCGAGGCGAGCTTGGCCGCGGCGGGCCGGTGACCGGCAACCGCGCCGGCCCGATGGTCGGCTGGAGTGCGGCCGCCTACAATGGTCGGCGGCCACTCGAAACGACCGGCAACGGTGGACGAGTTCTTGCCCGCCCACCTGGATTGTATGGTGAGGACCGCCGACGAGATGTGTTCCGATCTGGTCGGGCCGGCATTGCCGGTGGCCGGACGGGTGCCGCGGCGCCCGTTGATCGCGGGCGACCGGGCCGGCCGCGGAACCCATGCGGTTCGTCCGGACGAATTCGAGGAACCGATCGCGGCTCGGACGGTCGAGATGCAGGGACCGGCGGAGGGAGCTGACCCATGGCCTCACTAGGGTTAGGCGAAATCAAGGATGCCGTTTCGTCGTTGAGTCCCGATCAATTGAGCGAGTTCAGGTCCTGGTATGAACAGTTCGATGCGGCGATGTGGGACCAGCAGATCGAATGGGATGCGAAGGACGGACGCCTGGACGCCATCGCCGAGGCGGCCCTCGCCGACCATGCGGCAGGCCAGTCAAGGCCGCTGTGAACCACGGTGAACCACTATGCAAGCCCGTCGTTCTGGACCGCGTACGATGGGTTGCCGCGGGCCCTTCGTGAGCGTGCGGATGCAGACTTCGATCTGCTCAAACGGAATCCTGCGCATCCGTCGCTGCACTTCAAGAAGGTGGGCCGATACTGGTCTGCGAGAATTGGACGCGGACATCGCGCGCCGGCCGTCGAAGTCGATGACGGCCTGCTTTGGTTCTGGATTGGCGGCCATGCCGCTTACGACAGGATCATCCACCGTGGTGAGGCCGGCCCTGCGCTGCGTCGGTCCTGACGCCGGCGGAATCCCGGAGTCGGGTACGCATGCGCGGGCCTGTCGTGACGCCCGCCGTCTGCGCGCGGCGTCCGTCACTCGGCGCGCAGCGTCAGCATGGGGTCCACCCGCGCCGCGCGGCGGGCCGGCACGACGGTGGCGGCGGCGCTGACCGCGCCGAGGACCAGCACGACGCCGGCGACCGTCCACGGGTCGAGCGGCTGCGCATCCGACAGGCGCCGCAGCAGCGCCGTGACGAGGACCGCCGCTCCACCGCCCAACGCGCCTCCCACGACCGCGGGCATGATTGGCGCCGACGGCCGCCGTGAGCAGCCGGACGATGCCCCTGCTGCGGTCGGTCAGCGTGTCCCGATAGGGTTGCACGCCCGGCCGCGGGTCGTCGGGCGCCGTACCGGCCGAACCGGCGGGCACCGGGAGCTGGCCGCGGAGGCTCACGGCCAGCGCTGATGGAATCCGGACAGCGATAACCAGCCTTTTGTGGAATATTCGAAGACGTCCGAAGATACGCTTTGCGCACCGCCTCCCAGTCCCCGAAATACCATGCCTCCAGTTCGTCGACAACAATGCGGTTTACGACTTGCCAACGGCCGTCGCGGCTCCGCACGCGCGTAACGAGACCTGAACCAATCGATGAAGATTCCAGTCGATCCTTCAATTTTCGGCAATCTTCGTTGTCGCGATCGATGACTACCGCAATTCGGTAGTTCTCCGGTATCCACTTCCGGTAGGCGCGCAAGCGACTCTCCAGTTTCTTGAGCAGGTTCTGCTTGTTGGACTGCGAATGTGGCTTGGGGTGACAGGCGGGGCAACAGCACTTCGAGGAATGCCTCCATGGAGGGTTCCTCGGTCAGCACCTCCACGTGAGGCGCCGTCACTCGTCGTCTCCGGCAAAAGGGGACCCCGGCGCGCCCTGATTCGTCAACGGGTCACCGGCTCTGAACTGATTCTCCATCCACAGATCGCCGAGCGTCGCGCCGGCGTCCATGAACTCGGACACGCCAGGGAACTCGTCCACGCGCCGGGTTTGTGTGTGGCCGCTCTGGTCACGCCATAAGACTCTGACCTCCTCGGCGCGCATTGCATTCAGGAAGTAGGGTGAATGGGTCGTGACAAGCAGTTGAGTACGCGCACTGGCGGCGCGGCATTCTTCGCCGACATCGTGCAGAAGTCTTGGGTGCAGGAAGTTCCCGGGTTCTTCGATTCCGATAAAGGGGGGCGGTTCGGGATCGTGCAGGAGCACCAGGTAGGCGAGCATCTTCAGCGTGCCGTCGGAAGCGAACCGGGCCGGCACCGGATGGTCGAACGGGGCGTCCTTGATCTGCAATAGCAGCCGGCCATCCTGCATAGTATCGGCCACCACGCGTTCGATGCGCGGCACCCGCCCGCGCAACGTCTTGAAGATGCGTTCCAACCGCTGCGGGTGGCGCTCGTGGAGATGCTGGATGACGTTGGCCAGATTGTCGCCGGTGCGGGTCAGCCGTTCGTGGGGGCCGGCTTCGGGTTGTCCGCGGGCGCTCTCCGCGGACAGGTACGACACGTGCCAACCCATTATGAAGTCGCGCAGCGCGGCGACCCGGGGGTGCTCCTGGAACTGTCCCAGCGCGTTGACCGCGAGCAGGTCGGGAGACTTGAGCGGGGTATTGACGCGCTGGTCCTGCGCATCGGGGGCTTCGCCACTCGCGGCCTCTCCCCGGCCCTTCTTGTACTCGATGAAACGAAACGGCGCTCCATATCTACTGCGCTTCCATCTCAACCATTCGTGGACCACCACGGGTGCGCCGGCGTCTTCATCGACGGTGAGATGATACGTGATGAGCGGCGTCCCCGGCGCCTCGCGGTACTTGATCTCTATCGCCACCGCCTCTTCAGAGCCGCGGGTCTTCAATTCCCTGGCTCTCCCGCGGCGGTCCCAGGCCCGGCGCAGACCGGCGTCGAAGCATTCCGCGAGGAAGGCGAACACATCGAACACGGTGGACTTGCCGCTGCCGTTGGGTCCGAGCAACACGGTCATCGGCGTCAGATTCTTGAGCTCGACGTCGCGAAGCACGCGGAAGTTGGCCACCTTCAGGTACTCGATTCGAGGCGGTACGGCACCGGTGTTCGTAACAGCCCGTGGTGAAAGTCGGCGTCCAGGGATCGACAGGGCGGCCCCCATGTACTACACTGGCGGGCATGGCAATGGGCACGGTGCGCGACGACGGGTCGCAGCAGTCGATGTGGGTCGCGACGGCGGATCTGTCGCAGAGTGCGGGGCATCCGTTCTACGAGCGACTGAACCGGATTCTGGAGGCGGCAGGGTTCGACGCGTTCGTCGAAGGCCTGTGCGCGCCGTTCTACGCGGTGATGGGCCGGCCGAGTCTGGCTCCCGGACGGTACTTTCGATTGCTGCTCATCGGGTACTTCGAAGGGCTGGACTCGGAGCGGGGCATCGCGTGGCGCGCGGAGGATTCGCTGAGCATGCGGGCGTTTCTGCGTTTGGCGGCGCCGGCGCCGCCGCCGGACCATTCGACGATCTCGCGGACGCGTCGGCTGTTCCCGGTGGAGACCCATCAGGCGGTGTTCACTTGGGTGCTGGAGCAGTTGGCGGGGGCGGGCTTGGTGGCGGGGAAGACGTTGGGCGTCGATGCGACGACGCTGGAGGCGAACGCGGCGATGCGGAGCATCGTTCGGCGTGACACGGGCGAGGATTACACGGCGTTCCTGACCCGTTTGGCGAAAGCTTCCGGCATCGAGACGCCGACGGCGGAGGAGTTGGCGCGTTTTGACCGGAAGCGGAAGAAGAAGACGTCGAACAAGGATTGGACCCACCCCCACGACCCGGACGCGAAGGTCGCGAAGATGAAGGACGGCAGCACCCACCTGGCCCACAAGGTGGAGCATGCGGTGGATCTGGAGACGGGTGCGGTGGTGGGTGTGACGATCCAGGGGGCGGACAAGGGGGATACGGCGACGATGGCCGAGACCCTCGTGACGGCGACGGAGCAGGTGGAGACGGTGTTGCCGGAGGCGGCGGGGGTTTCGGAGGTGGTTGCGGACAAGGGCTACCACAGCAACGAGACGATGGTGGATTTGGCGGCGGTGGAGGTTCGGAGCTACATTGCGGAGCCGGACCGGGGCCGGCGGAGCTGGAAGAACGCGCCGGAGGCTCGGGACGCGGTGTATGGGAACCGGCGCCGGATCCGGGGCAAGCGGGGCCGGCGTTTGCTGCGGCGTCGTGGCGAGCTGGTGGAGCGTCCGTTTGCGCACCTGTTTGAGACCGGCGGGATGCGCCGGGTGCACCTTCGGGGGCATTCGAACATTCTGAAGCGCCTGCTGGTTCACGTCGCGGGCCTCAACCTCGGGCTGCTTCTGCGTCAGGCGATCGGCGCCGGCACGCCCCGCGGCCTGCGGGGCGGGGTGGCATCCGCCGTCTGCGGGCTGATCGGGTGGTTTGCGGGCCTGTGGAGCGGTCTGGAGCGGCTCTTGACGCGATTCCGGCCCCATTCGGCACGGGTCGCCGCACTATCGAGCCATCGGCCCCTTCAGCCAGCTATCTGAACACCGGGGACTTCTACCTCGGGCTGGTAAGGTTCATCTTGTGGCTCTCATGGGCGTCGAGAGGATACATTACGGAGGGGTTGGCGCGGACGACCGCGAGTGGCGGCTGGGGTCCGCGGCGGTCCGGATCAGCGCGGGCGCGTGGCCCGGCCCGCCGGAATCGGGTTTCGCAGGGTCGACCGCGGCGAGCCGGGGGGCGGGGGGCTCGCCGACGACCGCGGGCGCGGTGCGGCTGAGCCGCGGTGCGGCGGCGATGCCGCGGTGGGCGGTGAGGGCGGCCTCGTGAGGCACGGGCTCGAAGGCGCCGTCGCCGTCCCCGGCGGCGGGAATCGGCTCGGGCCGCGTCGAGACGATGGCCGCGCGCATGCCGCGGCTGCCGCTTGGCGCCCGGATCGCGGCACCGACGTTCCGCCGTCCTCCGCGGCGGCGACCCGTCCCGCGAAGACGCAACGCTCCATCCGCCCGTCGATCCCGGGACGCACGACTTCACGATGGACTGCGAAGACTCGGACTCCACCTCGGCGGCAGAGTGCTACGCCTGCCCGCGCAGGAACTCGATCAGCAGCCGGGCCGTTTCTTCCGGCTGCTCCTGCTGCACCCAGTGGCCGGCGCCGTCGACCATGTGGACCCCCCGCATGTCCGTGCACGCCTGCTCCTGCATCCGCTCCAGGGCCCCCGGGCTCTGATAGCTGCCCCAGTCGCTGCCTCCGGCGATGAAGATCGACGGCTGGTCGATGGTCAGGCCCGCGAAGAGCTGCTGCTCGGGGACGCCGATGCTGCCCGAGCGGTAGTGGTTCAGGCCCCCCTGGAAGCCGGTGCGGCCGTACTCCTCGGTGTAGACCCGCAGCTCGTCGTCGGGCAGCCACGTGTTGGCGGCGATGTGGTCGGCCGACGGCATGTGCTTGGCGACGGTCTCGGCCATGCCGTCGGCGAGGTCCATGATGTAGTAGGTCGGCATCTGCGCCATCTCGGCCGCCGTCCGCGCGGCGAGCCGGTAGGGCCGGTTGCCCTCCCAGTCGGCGCTCTTGTAGTGGTAGTAGCCCCGCAGGAAGGCGTGCAGCCCCTGCGCCGCGCGCCACATGTTCGCGTTGGCCTCGCGGGTCCGGTAGTACCGCTGATAGTGCTTGCGGGGCCTCGGCAGCGCCGCGAGGTCGTCGAACAGCGTCGGGCCGGGCTCCGCCGGCTCGGCCGGCGGGTCGTCCGCGGTGTCGAAGGGGAGGGTCGGGCCGCCGCCGTTGGGGGCGCTCATCATCGCCACCGAGCGGAACACGTCGGGCCGGATTCTCGCGCACCACGCCGCGATGGGCGAGCCGAAGTCGTGGCCGATGACCGCGGCCACCTCGCGGTAGCCGAAGGCGTGCACCAGGCCCAGGGCGTCGCGCACGACGTTGAGCCGGCGGAACGAGGCGAGGTCGCCGTCGTAGTCCGCGTCCCAGCCCGTGGTCCGGCCGTAGCCCCGCATGTCGGGGGCGAAGACGTGGTAGCCCTCCTCGGCCAGCGGCGCGAGCACGTTGCGCCAACTGTAGGCGAGCTCGGGGAAGCCATGGAGCAGCAGCAGGGCGGGGCGGTCGCCGTCGAAGCCGGCCTCGAGGACGTGGACGCGGAGGCCGTTGACGTCGTGCACGAACCGCGAGCGCACGCCCGCGGGCAGCACGCCGGGATCGTAGGGGCCGATCGGGGGCTCCTGCGCAGCGGGGCGCGGGCGGCCGGACGCGGCGGGCGGGGCCGGCGGCCGGCGGGCGCCGGCGGCGGGCGCGGCGAGGGCGGCCGGGCCCAGGGCGGCGAGGCCCTGCATGGCCTGACGGCGGGTCATGGATCGAGGCATGTCGGTTTCTCCTTCGGGTCGCTGCGGCGCCCGGTCTGGCAGCCCGTGGCGAGAGTCTCCGCTGCGTTCGAGCGGCGATGCATCCCGCCTGATTAAATCTGCGTTGTCGCCGGTTCCCAATGCCCGGTATGCGCTCTCTTTCACGCCTCGTCAGGCACGGGCGTTTTTCGCCGCCGGGCGCCCTTGCGGCCCGCCGGCCCCCTCGCCGCCCGCGGTGCGACGCGGGGTCTCGCCACGACCTGCGGCTTCGCTGTAAACGGCGGCGCTCTCGCCAGTATAGGGCCTCGGGTGAGGAGGACCAGTGGCAGGGGGGCAGGGGGCAGGGGCATCCCACGCTGACAGCGCGTGACGGCTGGCCCCCGATTCGAGGGGTCGCCACCGTCTTACCGACCGGCCGGCGCCGCATGAGACCCACGATTCCGCCGGTCCGGAGCCCCAGGACCCGCCATGATTCCGCCTGCTTACGGCGGTGGCGGAGCGGGGGATGGTCCTGGGGCAGGGGGGGCAGGGCGTGGCAGGGGCATCCCACGCTGACGGCGCGTGGCGGCCCCGCCCCCGATTCGAGGGGGCGTCGCCGTCTTGCCGACCGGCCGGCGCCGCGTGAGACCCACGATTCCGCCCGTCCGGAGCCCCAGGACCCGCCGCGATTCCGCCTGCGCACGGCGGTGGTGGAGCGGGGGATGGTCTTGGACCCGTGGTTCGGGTGGTTCGGACGTGCGCGCGTCTGCGTTAACATTGTCGGGCATGACCCGGTTGACCCATCGTCTCGCCGTCTGCGCCGGCTTGGCCGCCGCGTTCGCGGTTCCCGCGCCCGCCGCCGCCCATCCGGCGCCGTTCAGCTTCGTCGACCTCCGCATCGAGTCGACCACGATCGATCTCGAGGTCGTCGTCCACGCTTTCGACGTCGCCTACGAGCTCGCGATCCAGCCCCCGAACCGGGTGCTGGAGCCGGGGGGGCTGGGCACGCGCGGGGCGCGTCTCGCCGACCTGGTTCGGGAACGGCTGGAGATCACCGTCGACGGCGGCCGGGTCGTCGTCGAGACGTGGTCCGATCCCGAACCGCTGCCGGAGCGGCAGTCGGTCAGCCTGCGCGGCCGGGTGGAGTTGGCGGGGGAGCCCGGACGGATCGACGTCGAAGCGGTGATGTTCCCCTACGACCCCCAGCACCAGACCTTCGTCAACGTCTACGACGACGGGGCGCTGACCTCCCAGGCCATCCTGGGCGGCGGGGCCCCCCGTTACGAGTACTTCGTCGGCAGCCGGCAGGGGACCCTGGCCGTCATCCGGAAGTTCGTGCCGCAGGGCATCCACCACATCCTGATCGGGCCCGACCACCTGCTGTTCCTGATCGGATTGCTGCTCCTCGGCGGCTCGCTGCGGCGGCTGCTGATGGTCATCACCGCGTTCACCGCCGCCCACAGCATCACCCTCGCCCTCGCGGTGCTCGACTTGGTGAGCCCGCCCGGGAACGTCGTCGAGCCGATCATCGCGCTCAGCATCGTCTACGTCGGGGCCGACAATCTGCTCGTGCGGGGCGGGCGCGACATGCGGGTGTGGATCGCCCTCGTGTTCGGGCTGATCCACGGGTTCGGGTTCGCGAGCGTCCTGCGCGAGATGGGGCTGCCGAGCGGGGCCCTGGGTTGGTCGCTGTTCTCGTTCAACTTCGGGGTGGAGATAGGTCAGGTGGCGGTGGCGGTGGTGGTCGCCTCGGCCCTGACCTGGCTGCGGGCGCGCAGCGAGAAGGTCGGCAGGCAGTTGGCCGTCGCGGGTTCCGTCGGGGTCATCGCGGCCGGGACGTTCTGGTTCGTTCAACGGGTTTTCTTTTCCGGAGGAATGGTATGAGAAGAAGAGTGGCGGTGCTCGGCGCGGTGGTGCTGGTCGGCGTGGTGTCGGTGGCCGGCCCCGCCGGCCGGCAGGCCGAGAGGACCCTCGAGGTCGAGCAGCTCGAGGACAACCTGTTCGTGCTGCGCGGCGGGGGCGGCAATTCGGCCGCGTTCGTGACGGACGGCGGGGTGGTGCTGGTCGACAGCAAGCTCGCGGGATGGGGTCAGCCCCTCATCGACAAGGTCGGCGAGCTGACCCCGAACCCCATCACCATCGTCATCAACACCCATGCCCATTTCGACCACGTGGACGGCAACGTGGAGTTCCCGGCCTCCGTCGACTTCGTGGCGCACGAGAACACGCGGCCGCTCATGGAGGAGAACAACGCGGTGCGGGGCCTGGGCCGCCCGGCGCGGCCGAGCCCGTTCGAGGCCGACGGCGGGCACGGGCTGCCGGAGACCACGTTCAGCGACCGGCTGGTTCTGGGCCGCGGCGACGACCGGGTCGAACTGCACTACTTCGGCCGCGCCCACACCGGCGGCGACGCCTGGGTGGTGTTCCCGGCCCTCGGGGTCATGCACGCCGGCGACGCGTTCCCCGGCAAGAACATCCCGATCATGGACTCGAACAACGGCGGGAGCGGCGTCGACTATCCGGAGACGCTGCGCAAGGTGTCCGAGGGAATCACCGGCGTCGAGCGCATCATCACCGGACACAGCAGCGTCATGACCCCGGCCGATCTGGCCGAGTACGCCGAGTTCGTGGGCGCGTTCGTCTCCGATGCGCAGGCGGCGCAGGCGGCCGGCGCGTCGGCCGCCGACTTCGCGGCGGGTTGGGAGGTGCCGGCGCGGTTCTCAGGCTACAACAAGGGGCCGGCCGAGCGGCTGACCCCCTACGTGGAGGACATCTACGCCGCGACGCGGTAGGCGTCGCGGCGCGGCCGGCCGGGGGAGTCTGCGCGGCCGACGGGGCGGACTCCTGCAGTTGGTGGCGCCAAGCGGAGCCGCCAGGCGACGATTGGCGGGCCGGTGCCGCGCGGCGCCGGCCTTGGAGGCGGGCCAGCGGCCCGCGTGCCGGGTCGGGGGGAAGCGGCGCCGCGCGGCGATGCTCTCCTTCACAGGCCGCGGCGGGGCGCCGCCCGCGATCGTGGCGCGTCGGCCGGGATGCTGATAGCATGGCCGCCGCAGGAGCAGGTGACCAGAGGTTCGCCGCGAAGCGGCGGCGGAGCCGCGTGTTGAAGGGGAAGAGACTCATGTCGAAACAGACCACTCGTCGCGAAGTTCTCCGGGGGGGTGTCGCGCTGGCCGGGCTCGGGGCCCTCGGCGTGCCCGAATGGGCGTTTCCCGCCTTGGCGCAGGGCGAAGAGCTCGTCGAGTTCACGGACCTGCCGGACCAGATCGTGCTGGAACGGACGCCGGACCGCCGCATCATCGACGTCCGGCATATCGATGGGCCGATCACCCCGGCCGACCAGTGGTTCACGACCCAGCACTACGGGCATCCGGAGATCGATCCGGAGACGTATCGGTTGAAGGTGTCGGGCATGGTGAACGACACCCTCGATTTGTCGCTGGCCGACCTGCGGGCCATGCCCGGCCGGGAGCTGGTGTTCGGGTTCGAGTGCTCGGGCAATCGCGGCCCGTTGAACGGGCTGTCGAGCAACGGGCGTTGGACCGGCGTCCCGCTGCGGGCGGTCCTCGAGCGAGCCGGCCTGCAGGACAGGGCCCGCGAGATAGTCTTCTTCGGGGCCGACCACGGCGAGGAAGAGGTGCTGTTCCGAGGCCGGACCTACAACGTCGACCAGCAGTACGGCCGCAGCCTGCCGCGGGACAAGGCCCTGTCGGACGAGCCGCTGCTGGCCTATGCGCTGAACGGCGATCCGTTGACGGCGCACCAGGGGCGTCCCCTCCGGTTGCTGGTGCCCGGCTGGTACGGCGCGCCCAACGTCAAGTTCCTTTCCGAGATCCACGTGCAGGAGGACCCCTATCTCGGCAAATACCAGGCGCGCTGGTACCGCACCCTGAAGGGGGAGATGATCAACGGCGAGATGAAGTGGGTCGAGACCGCGATCACGAAGATGCGGCTGAAGTCGTACATCGCCCGGGTGACGAAGACGGGCGGCCACCACCGCGTCTTCGGGGTGATCATGCACGACGGGACCCCCATCGAGTCGGTCGAGGTGCGGGTGGACGACGGTCCCTGGGAAGCGGCGACCCTCGACCCCGCCATGACCGAGAAGTACTCGTGGAAGTTCTTCACCTACGACTGGCACGGGGCGACGCCGGGTGAGCATACCGTCACCTCCCGCGCCACCGACGCCAACGGCTACCGGCAGCCGACGGCCGAGGAACTCGCGGTCAAGCAGACCTTTCTCGAGCAGAACAACCAGCATCCCCGGACGCTGATCATCGCCTGACGGCGGCGCGGCGTCTCGATCGGACGGCCCTGCGGACGTGGTCTGCAGGGTCGTCTTCGCGTCGGGCGCGCCCTCCGTTGCGTCCGCCATCGCGGCTCCCGACCTTGCGCGCGCCCCTGGGGCCGCGTCCGCGGCGCTGGTCCCGGCGACGCTTCGAGATCCCCCACCCGGGAGCGCCGTGGCCCGGCCGCCCCTGCGGCCCCCGTCTCCACCGCCGCCGAATCTTCCGGATTCCGAGGGATCGGCGGGTCGGTCGTCGCCGCGCCGCGATTGGCCGATCGCCGCGGGCGGGATGCGGGGTAGGATGCGCGTACAGGATCGAACGGCAGGTGCAGCATGGGCGGGGATGAACACTATCTGAAGACCGAGCTCTACGAGCTGGTCCGCAAGGACCGGGCGATCTTCGAGTTCCTCCAGGCCGGCTCGCTGGACGGCATCTGGTATTGGGACGTCGAGCGGCAGGACCAGGAGTGGATGAGCCCCCGGTTCAAGGAGCTCTTCGGCTACCGCGACGACGAGATCCCCGACACCTCCGAGTGGTGGATGGCCAACATCTTTCCGGAGGACCGCGACGTCGCCCTCGACAACTTCGCCAAGCATCTCGCCGACGCGAGCCATCCCTACGACCAGATCGTCCGCTACCGCCATCGCGACGGCAGCACGGTGTGGGTCCGCTGCCGCGGCCTCGCGGTCCGGAACGAGCGCGGAGAGCCGATCCGGCTGCTGGGCTGCCACACCGACGTGACGGCGCTCAAACGCGCCGAGGAAGACCTGCGGCGCCAAGCGGCTGAGCTGCGGGAGGCCCGGGACGCGGCCGAGCGCGCCAGCCGGGCCAAGAGCATCTTCCTGGCCAACGTCAGTCACGAGATCCGCACGCCCCTCAACGGCGTGATCGGGATGACCGAACTGCTGGGGGAGACCGACCTGACCCCGGTGCAGCACGACCACCTCGACGCCGTCCGCGAATCGGCCGAGGCGCTGCTCGACATCATCAGCGACATCCTGGACTTCTCGAAGATCGAAGCCGGCAAGCTGGTCCTCGAGCCGTACGCCTTTCGTCTCCGCGAGCGTCTGGACATCCTGGTGAAGTCGTTCGCGCCCCGCCTCCACGGCCGGGACGTCAAGCTGTCGCACGAGGTCGACGCCGACGTGCCGGACGAGCTGGTCGGCGACGCCCGCCTGCTGCGGCAGGTGCTGTCGAACCTGCTCTCGAACGCCGTGAAGTTCACGCGGCGGGGCGCGATCGTCCTGCACGTCCGGCGCGGCGAGCCGGCCGGCGACGGCGTTCTGCTCCGGTTCGACGTCTCGGACACCGGCATCGGCATTCCGCCGGAGAAACAGCAGGTGATCTTCGAGGAGTTCGTGCAGGCCGACGCGTCGACGACGCGGCGCTACGGGGGCACGGGCCTGGGTCTGGCGATCGCCTCGCGCCTCGTGAACGCCCTCGGCGGAACCATCGGCCTCCAGAGCGAGCCGGGGTCGGGCAGCACGTTCCATTGCACGGCCCGGTTCGAGCTCGCCGCGGCCGGCGTCGTCGAAGCGCCGCCGGACCGCCGGGAGGTCGCCGCGGTCCGGCCGCTCCGCGTGCTCCTCGTCGAGGACTCCGTCGCCAACCAGCGGGTGGCGGTCGGCTTCCTCCGGCGGGAGGGTCACACCGTGCGGGTCGAGGCCGACGGCGCGGCGGCGGTGGCGGCGTGCGCGGCCGAGCGGTTCGACGTGGTGCTCATGGACCTGCAGATGCCGGAGATGGACGGTTACGCGGCGATGACCGCCATCCGGCGGCGCGAAGAGGCAGGGGGCGCCGGCTCGACGCCGATCATGGCCCTGACCGCGCGCGCGTCGCGCAGCAACGAAGCCGCGTGTCTGGCCGCGGGGTTCGACGGCTACCTGCTCAAGCCGTATCGCCAGCGGGAACTCCTCGAGGCGATCGCCGCCGTCGTGGAACCCGGGGCGCCGGACGCGTCCGACGCGCCGTCCACCCCCCGGCCGTCGGGGGCCGGCGGCGATGCGGCGGGCGGGCGGGAAACGGGAACCGGCGTGTCGGGAACCCCGTCCAGCGTCCGTCTCGACTGGGACTCGGCACGGGATGCCGTCGGCGGCGACGACGAGCTGCTGGCGAAGGTGATAGGCGGGTTTCTCGGCCAGCATCCTGCCCTGGTCGCGGAGCTCCGAACCGCGCTCCAGGCGGGCGATCTGCCGGTGGTGCGGCGCGTGGCGCATACGATCGCCGGCTCGCTGCGTTCGTTCGACGGGGCCCGCGTGGTGGCCCTCGCCGAGGCCCTCGAGGACTGCTGCCGGGATGGCGCGGCGGCGCCGGCGGCCGCCGCGTGGGGCGTGCTCGAGCCGGAGCTGGACGCGGTGGTGGGCGAGCTCCGGGAGCGTGTCGGGGGCGGGGAGGCTGCGCCGTAGCAGCGGCGGCGACGACCTGGGACGTATCGACGGGCGGGAAGCGGGGCCTTAGCAGGCCGTGGCAGAAGTGGTGCTGCATCCGGCCGGGCCGTACTCGGCCCAAGAACGTGTCGTGCAGCCGTCGAAATCGCCGAAATCTGGCCGATCCGAGCCGTTTCCGCGCCACCGCCGGCCGGTTTGGCGCGCCGCGGAGTTTGCCACGGGCTGTTAGGATCGGCGCAAGAATAAACTTCAGTTTCGCTGCATCGGTTCGTGGCGCAGTTTCACTTTGGCCGCATCCATGCCGCGCATCTGTCGCATTCAGCGTCGATCCCACATGGCGTGATTGCGGCCTTTGAAGGCAGTTGTTCTTGCGCGGACCTCTAGGCGACGGTTCCGGGCTCGGCAGAGACGGCAGTGGCGAACATTCTGGTTGTGGACGACTCGGCGGCCGACCGTGAGTTGGCGGGAACCCTGCTCGAACGGGCGTCGTGGAGCGTGCTGTACGCCGAGCACGGCCGGGACGCCCTGGTCCGGATGCGGGCCCACGCCGTCGATCTGGTGCTGACCGACGTCGTCATGCCCGAGCTCGACGGCCTGGCCTTCGTCGAGCATGCGAAGGAGGAGCACCCGCTCGTTCCCGTGGTCCTGATGACCGCGCGCGGAAGCGAGGAGGTCGCGGCGCGGGCGCTCGAGGCCGGCGCCGCGAGCTACGTGCCCAAGAAGCTGCTCGTGCGCGACCTCGTGGAGGTGGTGCAGCGCATCCTCGACGTGTTTCGGGAGCGCAAGAGCGACACTCGTCTCCTCGGATGCCTGCGGGCGGCGACGTTCATTCTCGAGAACGACCTCGACCTGCTTTCGTCGCTCGTCGGCTACCTGACGCGCGTCCTGCGGGATTCCGGCCGGTTCGACGAGTCGGGGTGCCACCGGCTCTCCACCGCGCTCGACGAGGCGCTGACGAACGCGTACTACCACGGCAACCTCGAGGTGCGCTCGGAGATACGCGAGCACGACCCGCGCGCGTACCGGGCCCTCGCGAAGGAGCGCCGCCTCGTTGGGCCCTACCGCGATCGCCGGATTCACGTGAGCATGAGCCTGGAATCCGATGCCGTGCGCTTCGTCATCCGGGACGAGGGGCGGGGATTCGACGTGGCCGGGGTCCAGGACCCCACGCGGCCGGAGCAGTTGGAACGGCCCACCGGCCGAGGCATCTTCCTGATGAAGACGTTCCTGGACGAGGTCCGGTACAACGCCACCGGCAATCAGGTGACGCTTCTCAAACGGTGCGGCTGACGGCCGCTGCGCGGCCGCGCCCCCTGCGGTCGCGTTGGAAGTTCGCCGGCGCGAAACTCCTGCGGCTAGTGCTGCGCCATGACTAAACGTTCGGGTGTGCGGTGCTGTGATTCGTCGGCGATTGCACGCCGTAAGCCGATGTCCGTGTCCGAAACTTATGACGTGACGAACCACTAGGCCGCGGGGTTCGTCAGCGCTTCAGCGCCCGAACCACGACGACGGTCTTGTCGTCGCCGGGGTCGGGGTTCCCGCGCTCGAACCGCTCGGCCGCATGGCAGATGTGCCTGGCCAGCTCGGGGGCGGTGCTGTCCCGGTGCTCGGCCATGACCCCCCGTATCCCGTCCAGATCGAAGAACCGGTCGACCTCGTTCTGCGCCTCGGTCACGCCGTCGCTGTAGATGACGAGCCGGGCGCCGGCGCCGAGGGTGACCGTCCGCTCCTCCCACGCCGCCTCCGCGAAGAGCCGGAGCGGCGGTCCCGTCGAGAGGAGGGGCGACTCGCCGTCGCCGTCCAGCAGCAGCGCCCGCGGATGCCCGGCGTTGACGAACGTGAACTCTCCGGTGGAGGCGGTCAGCACCCCGTAGAAGAGCGTGACGAACCGGTCCTGGCTCTTGTCGTGCAGCAGCGCGCGGTTGAGAGTCTCCACGAGCTCGAGAGGCGTCGCGCACGCCGCGGCCTCCGCGCGGAGGACGCCCTGCGTCTCGGCCATGAGGATCGCCCCGGGAATACCCTTGCCGGAGGCGTCGCCCACCGCGAGGGCCACCCGATCGTGCGGCAGCTCGATGAGGTCGTAGAAGTCGCCGCCCACCTGGCCGCTGGCGTGCAGGTAGGCGCCGATGTCGTGGCCCGGCGTCGCCGGCAGGACGCCGGGCAGGAAGGACTGCTGGACGAACGCGGCGATCTTGAGCTCGTACTCCAGACGCCGGTTGTGCTCCGCGAGGAGCCGATGGCGCTCCTGGGCATAGCGGAGGCTGCGCACGAGCAGTTCGGTGATGAGCCGGTCCTTGACGAGGTAGTCCTGCGCGCCGCGCTTGACCGCCTTGACCGCGATCTCCTCGTCGTCCAGCGCACCGAGGACGACCACGGGCGCGGTCTTGTCCAAGTGCCGGATGGCGTCGAAACCCTCGCCGCTCTCGACCGCCGCCCGCGACAGCGCCAGCAGGACCGCGTCGTACGGGCGCACGCCGAGCTCGTCCAGCGCATCCTGCGCCGTGGGCGCGACCGCGACGGTGAACGAGGGGGTGCGGGCCTCCTCCTGCAGGAGGGCGCGCATCCGGGCCGCGTCGCCGGGGTCGTCCTCGACGAGCAGCACGCGGACGACGTTCGGGGGGGTCTGCCTGGACACCGTGTCCTCGACTTGTCTCACTCGACTCTACCGGAAGCTCTGCACGGCGTCCGCCTCCGAGTCGAAGGTGTCGAACACCATCTCGAGCTTGGTCGTGACAATCAGGTCCCAGACCCTCTCGGACAGATTGAGCAGCTTGAGCTGGCCGCCGGCGTTCACGACCGCGGCGCGCTTCGACAGCAGTCCGCCGAGCGCCGCGCTGTCGATGAACGACACGCTGCCGAGGTTGAGAATCAGTTTCGAGTGGCCGGCGTCGAGGAGATCGTCGATCCGGTCCCAAAGCGCATCGGCGGCGTCCCCGGCCAGCTTGCCGGCGAGATCGAGCACCTTGACCGCGCCGATGTCCCGCTGGTCGATCCGAAGCGCCATCGGCAACCTCCCCTGCCAATGGTGACGCAAAACTGCGCCGGAACGCAAACACGCGGGCGGCCGGGGGTGCACGTCAGATTTGTGAGACGGCCGCCCTGTCGCTGCCAGATTGGCGATTCCGATCCCGTTCCCGGCCTGGATGCCCTCCGAACGGGCCTTTCGAGCTTCGACACGATGGGGCGCCTCGGGGCCGCCCGCGCCGGATACCCCCAACGGCACCGTCTCACTTTACTTGACGTGCACCCGTCGGGCACGGGCGCTCTTCGCCCGCGGGCGCTCCTCCGCCCGCTGGCGGCCGCGCCGCTCTCGGGGCGGCGCGGGGTTCGCCGCGGGCGGTTCAGGGAGTCGGCACCTCCCAGCGGGAGTCGGCGCCGGTTTCGCGGCGTCCGCCGTTCCCCGGCGCAAACGCCTGCGCCGAGGGCGCCTGCCGATCGGCCAGCGGCACGAACGCCTGCGGGTATTCGGGCCCCACGTACTCCGCCCGCGGCCGGATCAGGCGGTTGTTCGCGTACTGCTCCAGCACGTGCGCGGTCCAGCCCGCCACCCGGCTCACCACGAAGATGGGCGTGAACAGATCGATCGGGATCCCGAGCACGTGGTAGGTGGACGCGGAATAGAAGTCGACGTTCGCGTCGATCCCGGTCTCCGCCTTCATCAGCTTCTCGATGCGTTCGGAGATCGCGAACCAGCGGGGCCGTCCCGTCTGCTCGCCGAGGTCCCGCGACATCCGGCGCAGATGGGTCGCGCGGGGATCCTCGGTGCGATAGACCCGATGGCCGAAGCCGGGCACCCGCCGCTTGTCGGCGAGCATGCCGCGGATGACGTCCTCGACCCGCCGGTCGTCGGCATCGTCGCCGACCGCCGTCAGCATCCGCATGACGGCGGCGTTCGCCCCGCCGTGCAGGGGTCCCTTCAACGCCGCGACCCCCGCCACGATGGTCGAGTGCAGGTCGGTGAGGGTCGCCGCGGCCACCCGCGCGGCGAACGTCGACGCGTTCAGCTCGTGGTCGGCGTGGAGGATCAACCCCACGTCGAACGCGCGCGCGGCGAGCGCGCCCGGACGGTCTCCGGTGAGGAGATACAGGAAGTTGGCGGCGTGCCCCAGCGCCGGATCCGGCGTCATCGGCGCGCCCCCCGCGGCCAGTCTTCCCAGCGTCGCCACCAGCGTGCCGATCTGGGCCGTCAGCCGCACCGCCTTGCGCCGCGACGCCGCGGCCGAATCGTCCCCCCCGGCATCCGGATCGTGATGCGCCAGCGCCGACACCCCGGTGCGCACCGCATCCATGAGATCTCCGGGCGGCAGCGCCCGCAGCAGGCGGATCACCGGTTCCGGGAGGGCGCGGTGCCGCGCCAGATCGGTCTGCAGATCGCCGAGCTCGGCCCGGGTCGGCAGCCGCCGGCGCCAGAGCAGGTGGCACACCTCCTCGAAGGTCGCGTGGCGCGCGAGGTCGTGGATGTCGTGCCCGCAATAGGCCAGCACGCCGCGCTGCCCGTCGAGATAACAGATCCGCGACGTGGCCGCGACGACCTCGTCGAGCCCCGCCGCCGTCGACTGCCTGGTCATGGGTCCCGAAGAATAGTGGTCCCGGCGGCGGACCGCAACCGCCGGCGCCGATCCGCCCAGGACCATCCCACGCTCCGCCACCGCCGTGCGCAGGCGGAATCGTGGCGGGTCCTGGGGCTCCGGACGGGCGGAATCGTGGGTCTCACGCGGCGCCGGCTGATCGGCAAGACGGTGGCGACCCCTCGAATCGGGGCGGGCCGTCACGCGCAGTCAGCGTGGGATGCTCCTGCCGATCCGCCCAGGACCATCCCACGCTCCGCCACCGCCAATCGTGGCGGGTCCTGGGGCTCCGGACGGGCGGAATCGTGGGTCTCACGCGGCGCCGGCTGATCGGCAAGACGGTGGCGACCCCTCGAATCGGGGGCGGGCCGTCACGCGCAGTCAGCGTGGGATGCCCCTGCCGATCCGCCCCCCGCCGCCGTCTGTATGATCGTAGGCATGGAACCCGAGAGGCTTCGTTCTCTTCTGGAGCAGGTGCGCGGGGGGGCGCTCGACGTGGACGCGGCCCAGGCGGAAGTGGCCGCGTCGATGCGGCGCGCGCCGTTCGAGGACCTCGGGTTCGCCCGCATCGATCACCATCGGGCCATCCGGCAGGGCTTCCCCGAGGTCGTCTTCGGCGCCGGCAAGACCCCGGGCCAAGTGGCGGACATCGCGGCCCGGATCGTCGAGGCGAACCAGACCCTGCTGGTGACGCGAACCGACGACGCCGCGTTCGACGCGGTCCGCGAACGCGTGAACGATGCCGTCTTCCACCCGGAAGCCGGCATCATCAGCCGTACCGCGCACCCGGAGCCGACCGGCCGGGGCACAATCCTCGTGGTGTCGGGCGGCACCGCCGATCAGCGGGTGGCGGAGGAAGCGGCGGTCACCGCCGCGGTCATGGGCAACCGCGTCGAGCGGCTCTACGACGTCGGGGTCGCCGGCCTGCACCGGCTGCTGTCGGCACGGACGCGTCTGGAGGAGGCCCGGGTCATCGTGGTGGCCGCGGGCATGGAGGGCGCCCTCGCGAGCGTGGTCGGCGGGCTGGTCGCGGCGCCGGTCGTCGCGGTGCCCACGAGCGTGGGCTACGGCGCCGGCGCCGGGGGCGTCGCCGCGTTGCTCGCGATGCTGAACAGTTGCGCGACGGGGGTGGCGGTGGTCAACATCGACAACGGGTTCGGCGCCGCCGCCCTCGCCAGCCAGATCAACCATCTGTAGGCGGGTGCGCGTCGGATTTGCGCAAGGACGCCCCCGGCACGAATCCGACGCGCACCCGCTGCAGCCCGCCATCCCACGCTCCGCCGCGGTAGCAGGAGCATCCCACGCTGACGGCGCGTGACGGCCCGCCCCCGATTCGAGGGGTCGCCGCCGTTTCGGCGACCGGCCGGCATCGCGTGAGATCCACGATTCCGCACGTCCAGAGCCCCAGCCCAAGTTTACCAGCCATAAATATAAAATACTGTAAATAAGCAGCTTACGCCGACAGAAATACTCGAGTGGCACTACAAACGTACCCAAACCGGTGAGAGGGGTCGGTCAGATGAGCGTCTTGCGGAACACGATGCCCGCGATGGCGGGTGGATCTACCCCAGCCAACCCATCTTTGAAAATTATGGCACTACAATTACACGACAATAAAACCAGATCCTTTAGAATCAATAACTTACGGACATGAAAGACCCGAAATACAGCCAAGATCGGCAAAATGACCGGTCAACTGGGTAAACTTGGGCCAGGATCCGCCACGATTCCGCCTGCGCACGGCGGTGGCGGAGCGTGGGACGGCCTGCCACGGGGGTGCACGTCAGATTTGTTGGTTAGGGAATGTCGTTGGGGATGTAGAGCAAGGCGTGATCGACCGATGCTATCAGTATGGAGGCTGTTTTGAGCCTGGAGGAGCCCGATCATGTCCGATGCGCAGATTGCCGCCCTGGAGCGGCGCCACGCCCACCTTCGGAGTCAGTTGGCCGCGGTCGGCGAGATGCGTTCAGGGACGCTGACGGAGCGGTGCCGCCGCTGCGGCAAGGCATCCTGTGGTTGCGCCGACCGGGGGGCCTCGGGACGCGGCCCGGTCCTGTCGCTGACGCGCAAGCAGGACGGCAAGACGGTGACGCGGCTGATTCCGGCGGACGCGGGTGCGGAAGTCCAGGCGCAGAACGCGGAGTACCGGCGCTTCCGGGAGTTGTCGAAAGCGTTGATCGAGGTCAGCGATGCGCTGAGTGAAGCCCGGCTGGCGGCCGGGCGCCCGCGCCCCGCCGCTCCGCCGCCGCCCCCCGCCGCGGCGGAAAAAAAGGGGGCCCGGCGGAAGCGTTCGCGGCCGGGATCAACCTCAAGATTGCCACCGGGATCGCCGAACTCGTCGGACCGGGGGCGTCCGGGCAGGACTTCGAGGCCTTCGAACAAGCCGTCCGCCGCGGGGTGCTCGACGCCGCCGCGGGGGAGGTAGAGCACCAACTGAACGCGGACCGCACCGACTCCTGCGGCCCGACGGTGGTGTGCGCCTGCGGACAGACGGCGCGCTACGCCGGCCGCCGCCCGAAGACGTTCGGCACCGTACTGGGGCCGGTGACGCTGGAACGCGCCTACTACTACTGCGCCGCCTGCCGCGCGGGCGTGTGCCCGCGGGACCAAGCGTTGGGCCTGCACGGCACCGCGCTGTCCCCCGCCCTCACGCGGATGGTGGGACTGGTGGCGGCGGATGGGAGCTTCGCCGACGCGAGCGGGTTGTTGAGCGATTTGACCGGGATGCGCATCGGGGCCAAGCAGGTCGAGCGTACCGCCGAAGCGCTGGGATGCGCGGTCGCGGCCGACGAACGCGGGGTGGTCGAACCCGCCCCCGCCGCGGCGCCGACGATGTACCTCGGGTTGGACGGCACCGGGGTGCCGGTGCGCAAGTCCGAGACGGCCGGGCGGCGCGGCAAGCAGCCCGACGGTTCGGCCAAGACCCGCGAGGTCAAGCTGGTCACGGTGTGGACGGCGGAAACGCGCGACGGGGACGGCCTGCCCGTCCGGGACCGCGGTTCGGTCAGCTACAGCGCTGCGGTCGAGAGCGCGGCCGGCCGCGACGCCGACCCGCAGCCGTCCCCGTTCGCGCAACGGGCGTACCGCGAAGCGCGGCGGCGCGGCTTCGACACCGCGTCGCGTCGCGTCGTCATCGGCGACGGGGCCGAGTGGATCTGGAATCTGTCCGCCGAACAGTTCCCCGGCGCCATCGAAATCGTCGACCTCTACCACGCCAAGGGGCATCTGTGCGATGTGGCCAAGGCCGTCTACGGCGCCGGCACGGACCTCGCCGCCCGGTGGGGCAAGGACCGGCGGGACGAGTTGGACGCGGGGCGGATCGGGGCGGTCCTGACCGCCCTGCGCCCCCACCGCCAGACCTGCGATGAAGCCCGCAAGTGTATCGACTACCTGACCCGCAACCGCCACCGGATGCGCTATGCGGAGTTCCGCGCGTGGGGTCTTTGCGTGTCATCGGGCGTCGTCGAGGCGGGATGCAAACACGCCATCGGCGCCCGGCTCAAGCGGGCCGGCATGCACTGGACGGTGGCCGGCGCCAACGCCATCATCGCCCTGCGGTGCTGCAAGCTCAGCGGCCGCTTCGAGGATTTCTGGGAACGACGAGCCGCAAAGGCCGCTTGAGGGGCATCTCACAAATCTGACGTGCACCCGGCGGCCGGGGCGCACGTCAAGAACGTGAGGCGCCGCCGCTGGAGTTGTCGGGCGTGGTCGGCTCCCGAGGCAATCCCATGGCGCCAGCCCCAAGGGGCCGCCCCGTTCGGCAGGGCCTTGATGCTGAGAACAGCACGGAAATCGGCAACCTGACAGTGCCGGGGGCAGTCACGGACGCGCACCGGCGGCCGTGGGCGCACGTCAAGAACGTGAGGCGCCGCCCGCTGGAGTTGTCGGGCGTGGCCGGCTCCCGAGGCAATCCCTGGCGCCAGCCGGCCCGTTCGGGAGGGCCTCGATGTTGAGAACGGCACGGCAATCGTCAACGTGACCGTGCCGGGGGCGGTCATTTCGCAAATCTGACGCGGCGCCCGGCGGCCGTGGGGGTCGCGTGCCGCATTCTGACGGTTGCGGACTTCGCCTTCGAGTTGCATCATTAGCCTTAGCGGGGGTGGATGCAACGGCACGTGGGCTCGGCGGACAGACCGGCGTGGAGGAGCGATGATGGGTGCCGAGAGGCGGTCACGGAGATGGTTCCGGCTGGCGGTGTGCCTGCTGGCCGCGCCGGCGGCTTCGGCCGCGCCGCCGGCCGCCGACGGCGGCCGATCCCTGATCGCGGCGGTCAGGGCGCAGGACGCCGGCGCGGCGCGGGCGTTGATCGCACGTGGCGTCGACGTCGACGCCGCCCAGCCCGACGGTGCGACGGCGCTGCACTGGGCGGCGTACCACGACGCCGTCGAGCTCGTCGATCTGCTGATCGGGGCCGGGGCCGCAGTCGATGCGGCCAACGACTACGGGCTGACGCCGCTGGCCTTGGCATGCGGCAACGGCGCGGCCTCGACGGTCGCCCGGCTGCTGGCGGCCGGGGCCGACCCGAATCGGGCCCGCGGCACCGGCGAGACGCCGGTCATGACCTGCGCCCGCACCGGCTCCGTCGAGGCGGTGGCCGCCCTCCTGGTCCGGGGCGCCGATCCCGGCGCGGTGGAGCCCTGGCACGGCCAGACGGCGCTCATGTGGGCGGCGGCCGAAGGACATGCGGACGTCGCGCGGGTGCTGATCGAGCATGGCGCGGACGTCCAGGCCCGTTCGAAGGGTGGGTTCACGGCGCTGCTGATCGCGGCGCGGAAGGAGGCTCCGGCCCTCGTAGGACACCTCTTCGCGGCGGGCGCGGACGTGAACGCGACGGCGCCGGACGGCACGACGCCGCTGCACGTGGCGGCGGTGCGCGGCCATGCCGCGCTGGCGGTGGAGCTCCTGGAGCACGGCGCGGACCCCAACGCCGACGGACCCGGCTACACCGCCCTGCACTGGGCGGCGGGGTCGTGGCATACCGAGTTGACCGGCCGCTTGCGGGGCATCGCCACCGACGGCGATGCGGAATGGCGTTCGCTCAACGGTTTGCGCGGCGGGAAGCCGGCCCTGGTCGATGCGTTGCTGGCCCACGGGGCGGATCCTGACGTCCGGCTCGGCCGTACGCCGCCGCAGTTCGGTTTTGCGAGCCTCCGCTTCCGGGTGAGCCTCGCCGGGGCCACCCCGTTCCTGCTGGCCGCGATGGACGCCAACCTCGAGGTGATGCGGCGTCTTGCCGCGGCGGGTGCGGACACCCGGGCCGCGACCGATGAGAACACCACGCCGCTGATGGTGGCGGCGGGCCTGGGGCAGGTGCCGGCCGAGACCCGGGTGACCGGGGACGGGGCGGTCGAGGCGGTTCGTCTGGTCCTGGCGCTGGGCGGGAACGTCAACGACAGGAACCAGGCCGGCCGCACCGCCCTGCACGGCGCGGCCCACATTCGATCCGACGCCGTCGTTCAACTGCTGGTCGAGCGGGGGGCGCCGGTGAACGTCGAGGACCACCGCGGCATCACCCCGCTGATGATCGCGGAGGGCGGCGGCCACGTTCTGTTGCCCGGTCTGGGGGGCGGCAGCACCGCCGAATTGCTGCGGGCGCTCGGCAGCGACGAGACGGTGCGGTCGAGTTTCATCGACAACTTCAGCCAGGGGGCCATCCGCTAGGAGTCTGCGCCGCAGGAAAATCAACCCCACATTATAGTGGAGTTGAAGGTCTATCAGTCCGTGGCAGAAGTTGTGCTGCATCCGGCCGGGGCCGTACTCGGCCCAAGAACGTGTCGTACAGCGGTCGAAAATCGCCGAAATCTGACCGATCCGAGCCGTTTCCGCGCCACCGCCGGCCAGTTCTGGCGCGTCGCGGAGTTTTGCCACGGGCTGCTATGACTGCTATACAAGGGTCTAATCGTGCCTGAAATCGTTCCACGGCGCAGACTCCCAGCCCGGCAATCGTCGCCTGCGGCTCTGATTGCCGCCCAACCAACCCGCCAGGAATCCGCGCCGTTTCCAACTTGGCGCGGACTCCCGGCCGGGACAAGGAGAGGACGCTGATGATGCGCGATGGTCGGTCGCCGGCGGTCATGCGCGGCGTGGCGGCGCTGGTGTTCGGGACCCTCCTCATCGGTGCGGAGGGCGCCCCCGCGGGATCCGTGGGCGCCGCCCGGCAACCGCGCGGCGCGGCGGCGGAACCGGTGGCCGGCCAAGCCGCGGCCGAGCTGTCGACGTACCGGGCCGTCCTCGACCGCTACTGCGTCGCCTGCCACAACGGGCGCACGCTGGCCGGGAACCTCGCCCTCGATACCGTCGACCTCGAGCAGGTCGGCCGGCACGCGGCGCGGTGGGAGAAGGTCCTGCAGAAGCTGCAGACGCAGGCGATGCCGCCCCCGGGGCGTCCCCGGCCGGCGCCGGCGGTCTACCGGGCGTTCGGCACGTGGCTGGAGCGGTCGCTGGACCAGTGGGCGGCCGACCACCCCAATCCGGGACGGCCGGCGATTCGGCGCCTCAACCGGCTGGAGTACGCCAACGCGGTGCGCGACCTGCTGCATCTCGACGTCGACGTGCAGGCCCTGCTGCCGGCCGACGATCTCGCGTACGGCTTCGACAACAACGCCGCCATCCTCACCGTTGCGCCCGGGTTGCTCTCGCGGTACATGTCCGCCGCGCGCACCGTCAGCCGCCTCGCCGTCGGCGACCCTTCGATCGAGGCCGACGTCGTGCGGTACCCGGTGTCGCCGCTGCTGGCGCAGGACGGCCGGATGAGCGAGGATCTGCCGTTCGGGTCGCGCGGCGGCGCCGCCGTGCGGCATCACTTTCCCCGCGACGGCGACTACGTGCTGCGCGTCGAGTTGCGGCAGAACCGGGGGCGCAACGAGCCCCAGGACATAGACGTCCGGGTGGACGGAGAGCGCATCGCCCTGCTGCGCGCCGGCCGCTGGCCGGCGGACGCGCCGGCGGGGCCGCCGGGGGCCGGCGCGCCGGAAGACGGCCTCGTCGTGCGCTTCCCGGCCCGCGGGGGGACGCGCCTGGTGTCGGTCTCGTTCACCGGCCGGACGATGGCCCCCGAGGGGGTCGCCCCGGCCCGCCTGCCGCTGTGGACGTTCTCGACGGGCCGCGGCTACGTCGAGCCGATGGCCCTGGACAGCTTTGAGATTGAAGGGCCCTACGGCGGGGAGACCGCCGGCGCGGCCGCGGCGGACACCCCCAGCCTCCGTCGCATACTCATCTGCGAGCCGGAGGGCACGGCCGGGGAGGAGGCCTGTGCGGCGCGCATCCTCGGCGCGCTGGCCCGGCGGGCGTTCCACCGGCCGGTGAACGACGAGGACCTGCAGGTCCTGCTCGCCTTCTACCGGGAAGGACGGGCGGAGGGAGACTTCCGCGCCGGCGTCCGGCGCGCCCTCGAGAGCATCCTCGTCGACCCGGAGTTTCTCTTCCGCATCGAGGTCGACCCCCCCGGCGCCGCCCCGGGGACGGCGTACCGCCTGAGCGGCGTCGAGCTCGCGGCGCGCCTGTCGTTCTTCCTCTGGGCCAGCATTCCGGACGACGAGCTGCTCGAGGCCGCGGCGGCCGGCCGGCTGCGCGACCCGCGGGTGCTCGAGGCGCAGGTGCGGCGCATGCTCGCCGACGAGCGCGCCGGGACCCTCGTCACCAGCTTCGCCGCGCAGTGGCTGCACCTGCGCCGCATGCGCACCTTCACCCCCGACGTGAACGCCTTCCCCGCCTTCGACGAGAACCTGCGCGAAGCCTTGATCCGCGAGACGGAGCTGTTCGTCGCCAGTCAGTTGCGCGACGACCGCAGCGTGGTCGAGCTGCTGACCGCCGACTACACCTTCGTCAACGAGCGGCTGGCCCGGCACTACGGCATCCCGAACGTGTACGGTTCCCGCTTCCGGCGGGTGAAGTGGGACGACGAGAAACGGCGCGGGCTGCTGGGACAGGGCAGCATCCTCGCCGTGACCTCGCTCGCCACCCGCACGTCGCCGGTGGTGCGGGGCAAGTGGATTCTCGAGAACGTGCTCGGCACGCCCCCGCCCCCGCCGCCCCCCGACGTGCCCGAACTGCCCGAGCGCGCCGAGAGCGGGGGGGCCGCCCCGCTGCGCGCGCGGCTCGAGGCGCACCGCGCGAACCCCGTCTGCTCCAACTGCCACGCGCGGATGGACCCGCTCGGCTTCGCCCTCGAGAACTTCGACGCGGTGGGGCAGTGGCGCGGGACAGACGCCGGCGGGGCGCCCATCGACACCTCCGGGGTGCTGCCCGACGGGGCCGCCTTCGACGGGCTGCCGGCGTTGCGCGACGTGCTGCACGGCCGCCGCGCCGAGTTCGTCGCCACCGTCACCGAGAAGCTGTTGACGTATGCGCTCGGACGCGGCGTCGAGCACTACGACCGGCCGGCCGTTCGGGCCATCGTGCGCGGGGCCGCGCACGACGACTACCGCTGGTCGTCTATAATCGTCGGCGTCGCCCGCAGCCTCCCGTTCCGGATGAGGAGATCGGAGCCATGATCATCACCAGACAGGCGCTTCCCCGGCGCACCGTGCTGCGCGGCCTCGGAACCGCGGTGGCCCTGCCGCTGCTGGACGGCATGGTGCCGGCGCTGACCGCGCTCGAGCGGACGGCGGCGAAGGCGAAGCCGCGGCTGGGGGTGGTGTACGTGCCGCACGGGGCGGTCATGAACAACTGGACCCCCGCCGTCGAGGGGAGCCGGTTCGAGTTCACCCCGATCCTGCAGCCGCTGGCGCCGTTCCGCGACCGGCTCCTGGTGCTGTCCGGGCTCGATCACGCCCCCGCCGCCCAGATGCCGGGTGACCCGGCGGGCGGCCACGGGCGCATCACCGGGGCGTTCCTGACCGGGGTGCACGCCAAGCCGACCGAGGGGGCGGACTTCCGCGCCGGCACCTCCGTCGACCAGATCGCGGCGGCGGCGCTCGGCCGGGAGACCCAGCTCGCCTCCCTCGAGGTGGGCATCGGCCTGCCGGAGTTCGGCGGCGCCTGCGACGCCGGCTTCAGTTGCGCCTACATCAGCACCCTGTCCTGGAGAACGCCCACGACCCCGCTCCCGATGGAGAGCAACCCGCGGGCGTTGTTCGAGCGGCTGTTCGGCGACGGCGCCACCACCGACCCCGAGGCGCGTCGCGCGCGCTGGCGGCAGGACCGGAGCATTCTCGACGCGGTGACCCGGAAGGTGGCGCGGCTGCGCAAGGGGCTCGGGGCGGCGGACCGGGCGAAGCTCACCGACTATCTCGCGGCGGTGCGCGACGTGGAGCGGCGCATCCAGCGGGCGGAGGCCGAGTCGGACCGCGAACTGCCGATCGTGGAGCGCCCGTCGGCGGGCGTACCGGCTTCGTTCGGCGAATACGTCAAGGTCATGTTCGACCTGCAGGTGCTCGCGTACCAGACCGACATGACCCGGGTCGTCAGTTTCCTGATGACCCCCGAGCTCACCGCCCAGACCTATCCCGAGATCGGCGTGCCCGACCCGCACCACGCGCTGTCGCACCACGAGAACAAGCCGGAGAGCCTCGCCAAGCTGACGAAGATCGGCGGCTATCACACCGAGCTCTTCGCCTACTACCTCGACCGGTTGCGGGAGACCCCGGACGGCGACGGGTCGCTGCTCGACCAGGTGATGATTCTCTACGGCAGCGGCATGAGCAACAGCAACCTCCACAACATCCAGAACCTGCCGATCCTGCTCGCCGGCGGCGGCGCCGGGCGCCTGCGGGGGAACCGGCATGTCCGCTTCGCCGAGGGGACCCCGCTGACGAACCTCTATCTGACGCTGCTCGGCAAGCTCGACGTGCCGGCGGAGCGCGTGGGGGACAGCACCGGGTGCCTCGCCGAGCTGAGCGACGTGTAATCGGCCGGGCGCGGGCGGCCCGTCGCGGGCCGCCCGCGCGATCCGTACGCCTGCGGCGGCGGGCGCAGTACCACTAACCGGGCAATCGCCGCCTGCGGCACCGATTGCCGCCGCCCGACCAACCCTCCAGGGAGTCGGCGCCTCCGGGGGAGGCGGCGCCGTTCCACGGCGTTGATCGAAGACGGATCAGGATTGCCGCCGCGGCATCGGCGACCGCGAAGCCCGCGGTCGCCGCACGGACAGCCGGATGACGGACCGGATTCCCTTCGATCACCGGCATCCGACCGGCCCTCGGTCTCTGGCGCGCGTGCCTGTTATCATGCTGCCCACGGCATCGCCTTCCGCGACCGCCGCCTTCGGGCGGCCCGAGCCCGGCAAAACGATGAGAAGAGTGTCTGTCGTATCTCGATTGCTCGCGTCCTGCGGTGTCGCAGCGGCGCTCGGCCTTACCGCCTGCGGGCAGGTGCCCGGCGGTGTCTCCCCGCAGATATCGTCCGAGTACCGCGAGACGGTGCGCGCGTTCTACCGCGGGCTCGCGGCCCTGGAAGTCGGGCTGCTCGACGATGCGCAGGCGCAGTTCGAGCGGGCGGCGGTCCTGGCTCCGGACGAGCCGGCCATCCGGGCCAACCTGGCGGTGGTGCACGTCGGGTTCGGCAACGAGGCCGAGGCGGCGGCGCATGTCGAGGCGGCCCGCGGTCTCGCCCCCGACAGTGCCGAGATCCGTTTTCTGGAGGCCCAGCTTGCCGGCTTTCAGGGTCGATTCGAAGACGCGGTCACGGGGTTCCGGCAGGTGCTGGAGATCGATCCGGACCATCTGCGGGCCCGCTACGCGCTCGCCCAGGAGCTCGACCGCGCCGGCGACGCCGAGGCGGCCGAGGCCCAGGCGCAATTCGAGGCGATCCGGGACCGCCGGCCCGGCAACCTCGCGGTCCTGGTGCAGCACGCGCGGGTGGCTTCGCGCCGGCAGGACTTGCCGGCGCTCTCGGAGACCGTCGAGCGCCTGCGCGGCATGACCGGCGGATGGCCGGACCTCGCCGTCACCCAGCTCGAGGGGCTGTCGGCGGCGATCGCGGAGGGCGACTGGCGTCGGGCCGCCACCTCCGCCCAGCTCCTGCGCAACGTGCTGGTGCGCCTGGCCGCGTTTCGGGAGGACCAAGCCCGGGTCAGCGTCAGCGCCGAGGCGATCGCCGAGCCCCTGATGCGCTTCCTGCGGCTGCCGTCGCCGCCCGCCACCGCCTCGCCCCGGGACGAGACCCTCGCCTATGCCGCCGAGCCGTTGGACCCCGGCGCATCCGAAGACCAGGCGGTGGTCGTGGTCGTGCCGGGCGGGGAGGATGCCCCGATGGTCTTCGCCGCGAACGGTCAGGAGGCGCGCCGTCTGGGCGATCCGGGCGGCGGTCCCGGCTTCCCGTATCCCGCCGGGCCGGGGGGGGGGGCGCCGTCCGGCAACGGCCTGCTCGCCCTCGACTGGAACGGCGACTACCGGATGGACCTCGCGCTGGCCGGACCCGGGGGCGTACGCCTGTGGGCGCGGGACGATGCGGGCGACGGCTTCGCCGAGGCGACACCGGTGCCGGCCGACACCGCGGGCGCCGATTCCGGCGGCGCGGCCCCGGTCGCATCGGCCGCCCTCGACGCCTACGGGGTCTGGGCCGCGGATACCGAGATGGACGGGGACGTCGACATCGTCCTCGGTCCGATCGGCGGGGCGCCCGCGGTCCTGCGGAACAACGCCGACGGGACGTGGCGGCGGGAGAGCCCGTTTCCCGGCGTGGCGGCCCTGCGCGGCTTCGGGTGGGGAGACTTCGATCGCGACGGCGACCCCGACGCCGCGTTGCTCGACGGTGAGGGCGCGGTGCACCTGTTCGAGAACCGCCAGGCGGGACGGTTCGACGCGGCCGGCCGTGTGGAGCTGCCGGCGGCGGCCGTCGCTCTCGCCGTCGGCGACCTCGACGCCGACGGCCGGCTCGATCTCGCGCTGCTCGACGTGGCCGGCCGGCTGTGGCGGGGCAGTTGGACCGGGGCGGCGTGGGAGACGAGCCCGGCCGCGGCCTGGGACGGGTTCCCCGCCGGGGCCGCCCCCGGCTCCTACCGCCTGCTGCTGGCGGACCTGGACAACAACGGGGCCCTGGACGTGCTCGCGTCGGGCGCATCCGGCACGCGGCTATGGCTGGCCGACGAGCTGTCGCGCCTCGATCCGTTCGACGCGGGGGTCGAGGCGGAGATCTTCGCGGCGGCGGATCTGACCGGCGACGGCCTGCTTGATCTGGTCGGCGTGCGGAACGGGGAGCCGGTGCGGCTCGTCGGTCAGGCGGACGCCGGCTACGGCTGGCAGCAGATACGTCCCCGCGCGCACGTCGCGGCCGGCGACCAGCGCATCAATGCGTTCGGCGTGGGCGGGGAGATCGAGGTGCGGGCGGGTCTGCTGGTCCAGAAGCAGGTGCTGACCGGCGCGCCGGTCCATTTCGGGCTGGGGGCGCAGACCCAGGCCGACGTCACCCGCATCAGTTGGCCGAACGGCGTGACCCAGGCCGACTTCGAGTTCGCAGCCAACCAGGTGATCGCGGCCGAGCAGCGGCTCAAGGGGTCGTGCCCGTGGCTCTTCGCCCACGACGGGACCCGGATGCGCTTCGTCACCGACTTCATCTGGCGCTCGCCCCTCGGCCTGCGCATCAACGCCCAGGACACCGCCGACGTCGCCACGACCGAGGACCGCGTGCTCATCCGCGGCGATCTGCTGGCCGCGGTGGACGGCGAGTACGACCTGCGGATCACCGCGGATCTGTGGGAGACGCACTTCTTCGACCACGTGTCCCTTCTGGTGGTGGACCATCCGCCGGACACCGAGGTCTGGGTGGACGAGCGGTTCGCCCGCGACCCGGTGTCGCTCGACACCATCGTGACCGGCCCCCCGCGCACCGTGACCCGGGTCTGGGACGACGCCGGCGCCGACGTGAGCGAGCTCGTGGCGAAGCGGGACCACCGCTACGTGGCGTCGTTCGACGAAGGCGCCCACCAGGGCGTCGCGCGGCCCCACTACCTAGAGGTGGAGCTCGACGAGGTCGTGGAGACGTGGGACGCGGTGTCGCTGCTCGCCTACGGCTGGGTCTATCCGACCGACAGCAGCATCAACGTGGCCCTCGGACAGGGGAAGCACCCTGTTCCCCGCGGGGTGGCCCTGGAGGCCCTGGACGCGAAGGGGCGCTGGGTGGTCGTGCACCCGGATCTGGGCTTCCCCGCCGGCAAGCTCAAGACGATGGTCGTCGACGTGCCGCGGCTCCCCGACGGGCGGCGCCCGCGGCGCCTGCGTCTGCGGACCAACCTCGAGATCTACTGGGACTGGATCGCCCAGGCCCCGCGGCTCGACCCCGGGTTGCGGCGGGAGACGCGCCTCGCCCCGGCCGTGGCCGACCTCCGCTTCCGCGGCTACTCGCGGACGGACATCCTGGGGCCGCGGGGCCTCGAGGTGCCGCGCTACGAGGTCGCCAACACCCGTCCCCGGTGGCGGGACCTCGTCGGGTTCCATACCCGGTTCGGCGACGTCCGCGAGCTGCTGGCCGGCGTGGACGACCGATACGTGATCATGAACGCCGGCGACGAGATGCGGCTCCGTTTCGCGGCCCCGCCCCCGCCCGAGGCGGGGTGGCGGCGCGACTTCGTGCTGATCGGCGACGGCTGGGTCAAGGACGGCGATTTCAACACCACCCACGCGAAGACGGTGGGGCCCCTGCCCTCGCACGATCAGCCGGTCTACGATCCGGCCGCGTCACCGGCGCTCGAGGACGACCCCGTGTACCGGCGGCACCGCGACGATTGGCTGAACTGGCACACCCGCTACGTGGCGCCGGACCGTTTCCTGCGCGGCCTGCGGCGGGTCGCCCCGGAACCGGAGCCGGCAGGCGGGCGCCCGCGGTGACGGCTCGGCGAAGCGCTGACCCGAGGGACGGCGATCGAGGGGATGCCGTTGGTTGGGCGGCAATCGGAGCAGGCGGCGATTGCCGGGCTGGGCGTCTGCGCCGCAGGAAATCAGCCCCCACATATAGTGGAGTTGAAGGTCTACGACTGCTATATACAGGGGTCTAATCGTGCCTGAAATCGTTCCACGGCGCAGATTCCTAGCGAGGCTCCGCCTCAGACCGACGAGGCCTGTGGGTCTGTGCAGTCGCGGATGCGGTGTTCGCTCCCATGGCTGCGAACAAAACACGATCAAAACTTGACTTAACTGTAAAGATCCCGGCCGCTCAAGGAGTCTAGACGCAACCCGTTTCTGCGGTTTCGCGCGCTTGGCGCGCGGCAAGGTGATTCCTGTCAGCGCCCTGAACGCTCATGGGCGGACGAAAACGCTGACCCGAAGCATCACCCTCGACGCCTACTACCGCACGTTCGGGGTCAGCGTCATCGGCGCGATGGACGGCCGGGCCACCGGCGGGGTGATGGCCATCGACAAGGAAGCCGACGCGGGCGGTGGGCGCGGGGCCGGCCGGTACGCGGCGGCATCCGCGCGGAGGCAACCGATGAGAGTGCAGACAGACGGCTCGGATGGATCCCTGTTGGTGAATGTCGTCCTGGCATGCGGGTGCGCGCTGGCGGCGGCGGTGAACGCCGCTGCGCAGCTTCCCGGTCTGCCGCCGGTGCCCCTGCCCGACGAGTCCGTAATCTTCGATACCGCCGAGCAGCCGCAGGTGCGGGTGGTGGTGCTGACCCGGGGGCTGGAGCATCCCTGGGGGCTGGCGTTCCTGCCCGACGGTCGGCTGCTGGTGACGGAGCGGCCGGGGCGGCTGCGCCTCGTCCGCGGCGGCGTGCTCGACCCCACGCCGGTCGCGGGGGTGCCCGAGGTCCACGCGGAGGGGCTGGCCGGCCTCATGGACGTGGCTCTGCATCCGCGGTTCGCGGAGAACCGGCTCGTGTACCTGACCTACTCGAAGCCGGCCGGCGGGGGTGCCCTCGTGACGCTGGCCCGGGGCCGGCTGACGGACCACGGGCTGGCCGATGTCCGCGACATCTTTCAGTCGGACCCGGTCGGCGGCACTGCCGCCTCGCGCGTCGTGTTCGCCCCCGACGGCAGCCTGTTCATGACGGTGGGCGGGGCGTTCGGCGCGGCCACCGGCGGCCCGCGGGCGCAGGACCCCGGAGACACCGTCGGCAAGGTCGTCCGCCTGCTCGACGACGGCGGCATCCCGGACGACAATCCGTTCGTCGGACGCGACGGCTACCGGCCGGAGATCTACTCCCTCGGGCACCGGAACCAGCTCGGGGCGGCGCTGCACCCCGAGACCGGGATGCTCTGGGCCAACGAGAACGGCCCCCTCGGCGGCGACGAGGTCAACCGGATTCGCGCCGGCGCCAACTACGGCTGGCCGGTCGTCTCCTACAGCCGCGAGTACGCCGGCGGCCGGGTCGCGGACCGGACCTTCCAGGCGGGGATGGAGCCGGCCGAGATCGTCTGGCTGCCGTCGATCGCCCCGTCCGGCATGGTGTTCTACGACGGCGACCGCTTCCCCAACTGGCGCGGCCATCTGTTCGTCGGCGCGCTGCGCACCGGCATGATCCGCAACACCGGCCATCTGGAGCGGATCGTCTTCAACGAGCAGGGCCAGGAAGCCCGCCGCGAATGGCTGCTCACCGAGCTGCGGCAGCGCATCCGCGACGTCCGCCAGGGCCCCGACGGGCTTCTCTACGTGCTGACCGACGCCGACGACGGGGCCGTCCTGCGCCTCGAGCCGGTGGAGTAGACGATTGGAGGGGGAGCGTTGAACCGTCGGCGTCTCGGCCTGACTGGGGGCGCCTGCGCTTCGACGGCCTCCTGTCCGAAAATCAGATCCAGCGTCTGACCCGCGCCGCGTACTCGTCGTAGGCCGCGCCCAGCTGGCGGCGGAGGTACGCCTCCTCGTGCGGAATCGTGTACCAGTTGAGGGCGGCGAAGGCGGGGACGACGGCGAGCAGGACGGCGGCCGAGTTGTTGGCGCAGCCCAGGCCGGCGATGAACACGAGGAACGCGAGGTAGACGGGGTTGCGCGACATCCGGTAGACACCCCCGGATACGAGGCGCCGGGTCGGCTTGCGGAGGTCCAGGCTCTCGTCGTGTCGGCGGAACACGAGGAACGCGCCGACCGCCATCGCCAGCGCGGCCACCATGAGGACGGCGCCGGCAACGGGCCACGGCGCCGGCAGGGGCTCGACACGCCACGCGCCGCGGTGCGCGACCGCGCCGAGAATCGTGAAGAGGGCGGGCAGCACCGGGGGCAGCAGAATCCGTCGCATCGGCTCAGTCGGAACCCGCCTCGATCAATTCCAGCGACAGCCCGTCGAGGTCCGCGATGAGCACCGCGCGGGTCCCGCCGAACGGATAGGGACCCTCCAGGATGGGAACGCCGGTCGCCTCCAGGTGCGCGAGCACCGGGTCGAGGTCGGGGTAGGTGACGGCGACGTGGTCGACCACCTGCCCGCGTGACGGGGCGAGGGGGCGGTCGAGGTCGGGGCCGCACCGGCCGTCGCGGCACTGGCGCGAGTACCACATCCACCCCGCGTTGGCGAGGCGCACGCTCGCGATGGGCGTCCGGAGCTGGCCCATGGGGAGGAACGAGGGGTAGCTGACGTCGCCGATCTCGACCGCGCACGGGTCGTACGGCGGGCGCGGCGCGGTCTCGCCGGTCTCGGGGTCGCGGAGCGGCGGCAGGGTCACGCCAAGGTGGGCGACGTACCAGTTGGCGGCGCACAGGGGCTGCTCGTGCCAGAAGTGGAGGTGGCCGTAGAACAGGTCCTCGGTTGCCGCGTTCCCGTTGAACTCCACGAGGATGCCGTCGGGGTCGACGAGATAGCCGAAGTCCTGGCCGCTCGCGCGGTCGCGGGCCGGGTTCGCCCCCTCGCGGGCGGCGCGCTCGGCCATCTCGGCCACCGTCAGCAGTTGGTCGCCGAACGGGGCGAGTCCGGAATGCGGCACCCCCTCGTCGTCGTCCGGCCCGGTGTGCACTGGCAGGAACCCAAAGCGCTCCCCGTCGGGGTCGAGGGCGGTCAACCGCTCGTAGAGGGCGAGCCCGTCGGTGCTCGGCCCCGTCGTCCAGAACGCGCTCTGGGGGACCGACTGCCGCTGCTCGGGGTCGAACGCGCCGGGGGCGGGGGCGTCGACGGCGTTGTACAGCAGATACACGCCGTCGGCTTCGAACGCCGGCAGCCCGGCCACGGTGGTGCGCGCGCCGGCGGGCCAGAACGTCTCCCACCAGTCGAGGGCGCGCTCGGGGTCGGTCGAGTTGACGTGGATGTGATGGAAGGCGGGCGGAGGGACCGCAGTGGCGCCCCCGACACTCGCCTTCGCCGGGTCCGTGTCGGGCACCCCGCTCGCACACGCGCCAGCGAGCGCGGCGGCGAAAGCCCACACCCGACATCCGGCTCCCAGCCTCTTCCCGTAGTTCATCATCATGTTGTGCTACCAATCACCATGGCGCCACAGCCGTGACCCCCTCCGTGCGCGACGGACCACACGCGCTTCAATTGAGCAAGTCCGCCCACTCTAATCACGCCCCGACTAGTGCATCGCCACGACTAAAAATTGGGGTCTCCAGGGTACTCAACGCGAACTACAAGGGTCCTATGCAGAAGAAAATACGTCGTTCGACTCAAGTCCGTCTATCCGAGAATTATGACGTGATGGACCACTAGACTCCTTGAGCGGTCGGGATCTTTACAGTTGAGTCAAGTTAATCGAATCTCCTCAAATGCGTGTGGGTAAGGGCGGCGCCATTCGATGCCTCCGCAGCACAGGAACAGCGTCGAGATGAGCGCACCGGCCGAGTGGAAACCGTACGCGCGCCGCGCAATCACACGCAGCTTGTTGTTAATACCCTCTACCGGACCGTTCGTCATCCGGGTGTCCAGATACGCCAGGATGCCTTCCGCGTGTTTCCGAATCGTGCGCCCCAGCTTCACGAACGGCGCCAAGCGGGACCGCGCAGCCCACTCCAGCCACTCCTCCAGCAGCTCCGGCGCATCCCCGGGCGTCGCCTGACCCAGGATCGTCGCCAGATACTCCTTCAGTTCGTAGGCCCGGTCCAGCGCCCGGTTCTCACGACGCAACGTCTCCAGACGCCGGGCCTCGCCGGGCTTCAGCCGCTCCGGGTGCTTCAGCAACGCATAACGCGTCCCCTTCAGCACCTTCGCATCCGCCGGGTCCAGACGCCGCTGCTCCGAACGCCGCACCCCGTCAACCGCATCCGACGCAAGCCGCTCAACGTGAAAACGGTCGAACACCACCCGCGCATGCGGAACCCAAGCCGCCAACGCCTTCCGCCAGCCAGCTCGACGCCAAGTCCGCCGTCACCAACTCGATCCGCGCGCAGATACGCCGCCAACTCCTCGAACCCCGACGTGACGCTGCCGCCGCCCGCCCACGGCACCTGCTCCACCTTCACCCCGCAACGCGGGCACGACACTGTCAACAGTCGCCCGAAAGTGCGTCAATCTGGACAGGTCGTCGACCACAAGATGTAGGGGGTCAGGGTTGGGCATCGTCCGATAAATGCCCGGTCTGTACAGGCGTGCGCGGAGCCGGCGTCTAGGCCGAGAGCCCCGCGAAGCGGGGGCGGAGCAAAGCGACGCGCCTTGACGGCGGCGAGCACACGCCGAAGCTGTCGGTCGGACGATGCCCCGGCCACCACAACATCTTGGGGGCGGCACCGGGATCGAATCGATCGCTTTCACGCGTTCGGCAACAACACCCGCCACGGCGCGTACTGCAGCCACGCCGCCATCCGGCCCCACGACAGATGCCGCCACTCCCGAACCGGCTGCCGGTCATACCGCGCCGCGGTGCCCGCTCGCCGCACGTTCCGCACCGGGAACGCCGCCACGACGGCTCCACCGACACCGTCAACGGGCCGTCGGCGGCCATCTCCACCTGCTTGACGTACATTTGCGTGACACCCAACAGCCGCCGTAAGTAACGTAGTCAGACGCATGGGGCTCTCCTCTTCGCGGGTCGTGGTGGTGCACACCCAATGAGACCAGGAAGCCCCTGCGTTTGCAAACCGCTTCGGCAGAACGAGACGACGCCCGCGGCCCCGGCCCCGCGCCCAACGGGTGTCCCCGGGCCGGCGCCGGGCCCCGGGGTGGCCGTTGGGGCCAATCAGCCGGCGCTTATCCCCAACCGCCGGTCGTCGCGCCGGCCGCGTCGTCGTGGACGGCCGGGACGCCCCCGTCCAGGCCGGGCCGCAAGGCCCATAACTGCTGTCTGAGCGGCGGGACGGACGGTGTGTCACCCGCAGGGCCGCAGCGCAGCGGAGGACGCGCGCAGCGCGTTGACACGCCGGCCGGCCCGGAGCTACTCCGCTTAGACCCGACCCGCCACTTGTCCGCCCGTCCGCCGCCGGATCAGGTGAACACCATGACCGCTCAATCCCGAGGCCGCCTGCGCCGCCGGCACCCCTCGTCGACCCGCTGATCGGCACCGCCCCTACCCACACTCGTTTGAGGAGAGCCATTTTACGGGAATAGCGGAACACATGGAGCCGGATAGCCACCCATTGGCGGCACCGCCGAGAGTAGATGTTGCGGGCACTAAGTCGGGGGGGATCGGGCGGTTTGTTATGAGGAAGATTCGCCAACTACGAAGCAGGAATCTAAGAGAGATCGTGGTTGTGTGTCACAGTGAGGTGCACTATGAGGTTGTGGCGGAAGAATTAAGGTCCACAGATTTGCCACTGCATGAACTGCTGACAAGAGGCGAGAAACTGGACCATGGCCGCCCGCTGGTGGTGCTGACACGACCACCGTACGTGGGCGGTCAGGAGTTCGACGCTGTGATACTCGTGGGACTGGAACAAGGTGTCGTACCGCCGCGGGTGGTTGGGAACGACCCGTTGGCGGTCGCGATTGAGCAGACGACGGTACGGGAGCTCTATGTATCGATTACGCGAGCGAGATATCAAGTGCTCGTCGTTTTGAGCGTCGGCGCCACATTGACGAATATTCTCCAGGAGGCGGTTAGCGCTGGGCTTCTGGACGGGCCCTCTGAGTCTTAAAGGCAGAGCTCCCCGTGTTGTGTCCATTCCCCTCCTCCATGCGTGCCGTCGCCAATACCCCGGCGGAACCGGTCGGTGCTCCCGTCGCTCGCTTCCCGACCGCTGGCAGCCTTCCCGGTGTGGCGGGCGGGTCGGCTTCCGCAACGCAGGTTTCGGGGCCTGCTCGGCGTTCGCTCACGCTACGGCCCGCATGGTCGCTGAACCGCCCTCGGCGGCCCTTTGTCGTCGGAGTGCTTCAGCCGATGTCGTTGCCTCCATCGTCCGCTCCGACTGCTACCGGCTGGAGCGACAGTTGCCGGGCGGGATTCGCACCCGCTGAAGAATGGCGCCTTTCACGGCACACCACCACGGGCTGCTATGGCGAGACCGCAGCCACCGGCAGCGACAGGAGGCCGCGCAGCACCACGCTGCTGCGGAACGCCGGGCGATCGTCGAGCAGCCGCATCGACCCGAAGCGCTCGATCAGCGCTTCGAGGACCACCCGGCCTTCGAGACGGGCCAGCGGCGCCCCGAGGCAGTGGTGGATGCCGCGGCCGAACGCGAGGTGGTTCTGATCGCCGCGGCGTACGTCGAGCCGGTCCGGCGCCTCGAACCGGTCCGGGTCGCGGTTGGCGGCGCCGAGGAGCATGACCACGCTGTCGCCGCGCCGCAGGGGGAAGCCGTTCACGTCGCAATCGTCCCGCACGCTGCGCATGTCCACCTGCACCGGCGAGTCGAAGCGCAGCAGTTCCTCGACGGCGGACGGGATCAGCCCGGGATCGTCGCGCAGCGCCGCCAGTTGGTCCGGATGGCGCAACAGGGCCAGCGCCCCGTTGCCGATGAGGTTGGTGGTCGTCTCGTTGCCGGCCACGAGCAGCAGGCGCAGCATGATCAGCACTTCGCGCTCGGTCAGCTTGTCGCCTTCCTCCTCCGCCTGCGCGAGGGCGCTGATGATGTCGTCCTTGGGGTCGGCCTTCCGTTCGCTGATGATCGGCATGAGGTACTCGTCGAGCGACCGCATCGCCGCCTCGGCCGTCTCCCGCTCCGCGGGGCTCAGGGTCGGCTCGAGGATGCGGGCGCGCTGGTCCGACCACGCCGCGAATTGCGCGCGGTCTTCCGGCGGGATGCCGAGCATCTCGGCGATGACGATGACCGGCAACGGCTTGGCCACCGCCTCCATGAGGTCGAAAGCGGCCGGATCGTCGACGGCGTCGAGCAGCGTGGTCATGAGCTCGCGGACGCGGGGCTCGAGGGCGGCGACCGCCCGCGGGGTGAAGGCCTTGTTGACGAGGGCCCGCAGCCGCGTGTGGTCGGGCGGGTCGAGGAACAGCATGCTCGGCTCGTCCACGTCGGGCAGGCTGGCCCGGCGGCCCGATGCGGCGCGCTTGCGCGGGTCGCTGGAGAAGTGGCGGTGGTCGCGCAGGATGGCGTCCGCGTCCGCGAAGCGCGAGAACACCCAGGCGTCCATCAGCCGGCTGCGGTGGACAGGGTCGCGGCCGCGCAGCTTCGCATAGGTCGGATAGGGGTCCTGGGCCATCTCGGCCGACAGGGGGTTGTAGCTCACCCCGCTCTGCCAGCGCTCGCGCAGCAGCAGCGCGTTGACCGCCACCGACCGTATCGCGTCCCGCATCCCCATCGTCCACTTCCTCGCAGTCGCGTCGCCGCCGTATCGGACGCCGGGGCGGCAGGCGGCGGTCCGTCGACCCGCCCCGCCCTCACCCCGCGGTTGCGCACGGCCATGCCGGATGCCGGGAGCGCGGCGGCGGTCCGTCGACCCGCCCCGCCTTCACCCCGCGGTTGCGCACGGGCCATGCCGGGAGCGCGGCGGCGGATGCTCCCTCGTCACGCCTTGTCGCAGGGCATCCTGCCGCCTGCCCGCGCCGGCCGCCCGCCCGCCCGCCGGCGCTATCGAGTTCGCCCGCGTCCGTTCCGCCGCCGGCTACTAGAATACCAGGGGCATCCCACGCTGACCGCGCGTGACGGCTCGCCCCCGATTCGAGGGGGTGCCACCGTCATGCCGACCGGCCGGCGCCGAGTGAGACCCACGATTCCGCCCGTCCGGAGCCCTAGGACCCGCCCCGATTCGGCCTGCGCACGGCGGTGACGGAGCGTGGGATTGTCCTGACTAGAATACCGGGGCGTCTTGCGGATTCATACCAGGAGCGTACATGGACACTCGACGTTTTCTCATCACCGGCGGCAGCCAGGGCATCGGCGCCGCCCTCGTCTCGCTGGCCCGGGCCCAGGGCCACGAGGTGGTCTTCACCGGGCGGGATCGGAGCCGCGTGGACCGGGTGGCGGCGGAGAGCGGGGCCGTCGGCCTGCAGGCGGACGTGGCGGTGGCCGACGACAACCGGCGCACCGTCGAGGCCGCGGTCGGGCGCATGAGCGGCATCGACGTACTCGTCAACAACGCCGGCGTCGGCTACCTCGCGGAGGTCGGCGACATCGACATGGATCGGATGCGGGCGCTGTTCGACATCAACGTGTTCGGGCTCGTCGATCTGACGAACCGCGTGGCCCCGCTGCTCAAGGCGCAGCAGACGGGCCATATCTTCAACATCGCCTCGACCTCGGGCATGAAGGGGGGAAAGGCGGGGACGGTGTACGCCGCCAGCAAGTGGGCGGTGCGCGGCCTCAGCCAGTGCTGGCAGGCCGAGCTGCGCCCGCACGGCGTGCACGTGACCTGCGTCTGCCCGTCCGAGGTGCAGACGGACTGGATGGGGCGGACCGGACGCAACAACCCGAACAAGCTGTACGCGGTCGACGTCGCGGAGACGATCATGGCCGCGCTCGCCATGCACCCCCGCGCCCTCTGGCCGGAGCTGGCGATCTTCGCGAACAACCCCTGGAAGGAAGACTGAGGCGTCAGCTCGTGGCGAGAATTCCGGGTCGCACCGAAACGCGCGAAGGCGCCGGCGGGCGGTAGCGGCCCTGGGCGAAACCCCGCGCCGCACCGAGGGCGGCGAGGGCGCCGGCGGGTTGAAGAGCGCCCGCGGGCCAAGAACGCCCGTGCCTGACCAAGCGTGAGGAGGGCGTCTGTCAGCCAGTGGTGAACCCCGCGTCGCACCGAGAGCGGCGGGGCGCCCGCCTGACAGCGCGTGAAGAGGGCGCCCGGTGGGCCTGCGCAACCGACGAACCACGCCGTCAGGCGGGATGCAACGTCGCTCGAATGCAGCGGGGACTTTCGCCGCGGCTGGTCGCAGGGGCGCCCGGCCAGGACCATCCCACGCTCCGCCACCACCGTGCGCAGGCAGAATCGTGGTGGGTCCTGGGGATCCGGACGTGCGGAATCGTGGGTCTCACGCCGCGCCGGCCGGTCGGCAAGACGGTGGCGACGGCCGTCTGGATGGGGCTGTGGAGCGGAGCCGTGACGTCACGCGGCGCCGGCCGGTCGGCAAGACGGTGGCGACCCATCGAATCGGGGGCGAGCCGTCACGCACCGTCAGCGTGGGAAGCTCCAGGCGCCCGGCTGACAGGACCTGGCGAGGGCGACTTCGCCGCGGGCGGTTACATCCAGACCTGGTCGTCGTCCAGATCCGCGTCCGTGACGCGGACGGCGGCGACGCGCATCGCGGCGTCCCCGGTCACGGTGACCGGATCGGTGTGCGGCGCGTAGCCGGGGCGGCGCACGTACAGCTCGTAATCTCCCGCGGGCGCCTCGATGCGCGCGTTTCCTTCGGCGTCGGTCGAGGCCCGGTAGAACCCCAGATGCACGTCCGCGTTGGCGAGGGGAGACTCGGTTTGTCCGTCGACGACGGTGACGGTGACGGTGGCTGCGTGCCCGGGCGGTTCGACGATGCGGAAGCTGAACGTGCACGCGGCGGCTTCATGCCGTGGCGCCGCCGGGGGCTCATGTTCCGGCGCCGCCGAAGTTTCGCGCCGCGGCGCCGCCGCGGGTTCGGGCTGCGGCGTCGCCGGGGGCTCCGGCCGCAGTGCCGTGGCCGTGTCGGGCTCGGGTTCGGGCTGCGCTGTCGCTCCGGCCGCGGGAGGCTCCGCCGCTCCGCCGGGGAAGGCGGCGGTCCAGACATGCACCCCCGGCTCGCGCGGGGCGGTCAGGGCCACCGCCGCCGCATACAGCGCCCGGGTACCGGCTGCCGGCGCCGCGCCGAGGGTTCCCCGGCCGAGCTCACGGCCCGTTTCGTCCCGGATGGCGACGGGGTGCCCGGCCAGCGGACAACCGGCGGCGCACTTCACCCCGACCGTCGCCGTGAACCGGGAGGCCGCCGCGACGGGGGAGGGCGCCCCCCACACGGCGACGCTCGTCGGATGCGGCGGCTGCGGCTCGCCGGTCACCGCGGGACCCCCCGTCGGGCGTTCCGGCCGTTCGCGCCGGCGGCGGGAAACGGCGCCGTCCGGACGGCGGTGCTCGGCTGCGGCTCGTTGGTCACCGTCGGCCTTCCCGTCAGGCGTTCCCCCCGTTCACGGCGGCGTCGCGGCCGGCGATGCGGCCGAAGACGAGGCAGCGGCCCAGGCCGTGCTGCGCGAACCCGCCCTGCGACTCGCCGGCGCAGTAGAGGCCGGGGATGACGTCGCCGTGGACGTCCATGACCTGCGCCCGCGGGTTGGTCCGCAGCCCGGTGAGCGAGTCGTGCAGGATCGGGGTGGACCAAGCCGCGTAGAACGGCGGGGTCTGGATCTTGAACCGCGGGTTGGGCTTCCCGAAGTCAGCGTCCCCGCCCGTGTCGACGAACCGGTTGTAGCGGGCCACCGTCTCCTCGAGGACGGCCGCCGGCATCGGCCGCGCCTGGTGCGGGTTGGCGATGGCCGCGGCGAGCTCGGCGATGGTGTCGGCGGTGAAGAAGAAACCGTCGGGATCGACGTTGGGCGGGCGCGGCTCCCACTCCTCCCGATCCACGGCGTCCTGGTCGAAGATGGCCCAGATGGGCCCGCCGCCGTTCCGCTTGGCCCCGTTCCCGGTATCGGCCATGGCCGCCGCGAAGAAGTCGTAGCGGGCGTCGGTCTCGCTCCAGAAACGCCGGCCGGTCTGGTTGACGAGGATGACGTCCTGCCAGTCGGTGACGGTCAGGCCGGACGCGCGGGCGAGGTCGAAGATGCGGCTGTCGGGCTGCCAGATCAGGCTCGAGTAGCCCCATTGGCATCCGATGTGGCGGGTCTTGGAGATCGCGATCCCCTCCTCGACGGTCTGGTTGGCGGTGCCCCACAGCGAGGCGCCGACGGCCATCGCGGCGATCTCGCCGTCCCCGCTCTGGCGTGACCACGGCTCGCCGGCGACCTGATACTCCTCGGTCAGCCGCGGGTCGAAGGTGCGCCGGAGATTCACGTTGCTGGTGCTGCCGCCGGTGGCGACGAGGACGCCCTTGGCCGCCCGGATGTTCACCGTGCGGCCGTCGTGGACGGCGGTGACGCCGAGCACCCGCCCCGCGGAGGGGCCCTCCCTGACGATGCTCGTCATCTTGTGCCGCAGCAGCACCTCCGCCCCCTTGGCGCGCGCGCTGGCCTCGAGGGCCCGGACGAGGCCCGACCCGACCCGCGTGGGGTGATGCGTGACCCGCTCGCCGGCGACGGGCCACTGAACCGTGCGCTGCTGCCGGCGCACCCGCGACGCCTGGGTCGGACCCACCAAGTGATCCTGGAACCGGACCCCGTTCTCGATGAGGAACTCGAAGGTCGCCGCGTTCTCGTCCGCGAAGGCCCGGACGAGGTCGCGGTCACTGTAGCGGCTCTGCATGTGGTCGTGGCGCACCCAGTCCAGATACACTTGCTCGGCCGAGTCCTCGACCCCGTGCTTGCGTTGATTGCTGGTGCCGCCGCCGAGGTGGACGTTGCCCCCGGAGCACATGCCGTGCCCGCCGATGTCGACGTTCTCTTCGAGCATGATCACCGAAGCCCCGTGATCGAGGGCGGAGACGGCGGCCGCGAGCCCCGCGGTGCCGGCGCCGATGGTGACGAGGTCCGCCGACAGGTCCCAGAAGTTCTGGGCCTCGGCGTGCCGGGGTCCGACCCCGGCCAGCGCGGTCGCGCCGACCCCCGCGGTGGCGCCGCGCCGGATGAAGGCGCGCCGGCTGACGCGCGCGTCGCTGCGTGTCGATTTGCCCATTGGTATCCCCCCCCGTCCCATCCGGCCACTCTACCGGGACTGGGGGGGCCGCGCAAGACCGGGACCTGGGGGCCTGGGGGCCGGCGCCAGGCCCCCGTCGTTGGCCTTTGGTTTGCATGTTCTCTCGAAGCCGCGCCCTGGCCCGGAAATCGTCGCCGGCGGCTCCGATTGCCGCCCAACCAACCCGCCAGGAGTCCGCGCCGTCCCGGCGGAATCTTCGCGCCGCGGCTTTGGCGGTCCGCGGTGGAAGCCCGCGGTCGCACCGAGCCCGGCGGGGGCGCCGATGGGCTGCGTCGGAAATTCGACGTGCTTTTGGTTCGGTTCTCGCACCGAGCCCGGCGGGGGCGCCGATGGGCTGTGGGCGCGCGTGCGGCAAGGCGTGACGAGAAGCCCATCGGGCATGGGTGACCGCGGAGCAACTCGGCTCCGCGGAACACGCCGTGCGGCAGGACGTATCGCCGGTCGACATGCAGCGGGGCCGTTTGCCGCGGGCTGCCAGGAGGGCACAGCATGGGACGGGTTGCCGTCGTCACCGGGGCATCGAGCGGGATCGGACGGGCGCTCGCCGTCGAGCTTGCCCGGGAGGGCTACGAGGTCGGGCTGATCGCCCGCCGAGCCGACCGGCTGGAGGCGCTGGCTGAGCGGATTCGCGACGACGGAGGTTACGCGGAATGCGTACCCGCCGGCGTTTCCGGGCGCGACGAGATTCAGGCCGCCATACGCACCCTGACGGAGCGGCTGGGTCCCATCGATCTTCTCGTCGCCAACGCCGGGATCGCGCTGGGGACCGATGCCCTCGTCCCTGCCGCGGACGCGCTGGAGGCGGAGTTCCGGGTGAACGTCTTCGGGGTGTTCTACGCCATCGAAGCGGTGGTGCCGTCGATGCGCCAACGCGGGGCCGGTCACGTGGTGGTGATCTCCAGCCTCGCCGCCCACCGCGGACTGCCCGGCGCCGCCGGCTACTGCGCGTCGAAGGCCGCCCTCACCCGGCTCGTCGAGGGTCTGCGCCCGGACTGGGCCCGAGCCGGAATCCGGGCCACCACCGTGCATCCCGGCTACGTGCGCTCCGAGATGACGGACCGGAACCGTTTCCGGATGCCGCTGCTCATGGAGACCGACCGCGCCGCCCGCCTCATCACCGGCGCCATCCGCCGGAAGCGCAAGGTCTACGAGTTTCCCTGGCGGATGTCCCTTCTCGTCCGCCACGTGGTGCGGCACCTGCCGGACCGGTTGCTCGCGAGCCTGGTTCGCCGCGACAAGGAACGGCCCGGACAACTCTGATCCGATCGGTGAGACAGGGGCGACCGGTAATCCGCCCGACGCCCTTCGACGCCCTTCGACGCCCGCGGAGCCTTGGGTCGAAGGAGAGGCGGGTCGGGCAGGACCATCCCCGCTCCGCCACCGCCGTGCGCAGGCCGCATCGTGGCGGGTCCCGGGGGCTCCGGACGTGCGGAATCGTGGGTTCCTGCGGCGCCGGCCGGTCGGCAAGACGGTGGCGCCCCCTCGAATCGGGGGCGGGCCGTCACGCGCCGTCAGCGTGGGATGCCTCTGGCAGGTCGGGTTGGAGGAACCCGTCACGGGGAGTAGACTTCTACGCTTCGCCACGCTCGGACGTTTGCGCTTGCCCGCTGTGGATCGCACGCCCGCCCCGGCCGGCCGTCGTTATTCCGTGCGCCGGCCCGGGAGCGGGTGCAGGCCGGCGGCGCGGCCGGCGGACCGGAGGAGCCGGTGACCCCATTTCTGGAAAACTACTTCGGGTTGTCGCAGCACGGGACGGACGTCCGCACGGAAGTGACGGCGGGGGCGACGACGTTCCTGACGATGGCCTACATCGCCTTCGTCAATCCGCAGATCCTCGCCGAGGCGGGCATGCCGTTCGACGCGGTGTTCGTCGCCACCTGTCTCGGGGCGGCGTTCAGCACGTTCTTGATGGGGTTGTACGCCAACTATCCGATCGCCCTCGCGCCCGGCATGGGGCTGAACGCGTTCTTCACCTACGGGGTCGTGCTGGGGATGGGGCACGGCTGGGAGGTCGCGCTCGGCGCGGTGTTCGTGGCCGGGGTGCTGTTCCTCGCGCTGAGCGTGGTACGGGTGCGGCAGTGGATCGTCGAGTCGGTGCCGCGGGTCCTCAAGCTGGCCATCTCGGCGGGCATCGGGGTTTTCCTCGGGGTCATCGCCCTGAGCAACGCCGGGATCATCCAGGACAGCCCGGCCACCCTGGTCACCACCGGCGAGCTGCTCGCGCCGGCGCCCATCCTGGCCCTGCTCGGCTTCTGCGCCATCGTGGCCCTGACCGCGCGGGGGGTGCCGGGCGGGGTGCTCATCGGGATTCTGGGGGTCACCGCCGTCGGTCTGGCGCTCGGGGTCTCCGAGTGGAGGGGCATCGTCGCGGTGCCGCCGGACCCGACGCCGACGTTGTTCGCCCTGGATATCGCCGGCGCGCTGCAGGGCGGCATGGTCGCAGTCATCCTGACGTTCCTCATCGTCGACCTCTTCGACACCACCGGCACCCTGATCGGGGTCGGTCAGCAGGCGGACCTGCTCGATGCGGAGGGGCGGCTGCCGCGCATCGGCCGCGCCGTCATCGCCGACTCGGCCGGCACCGTGGGCGGGGCGCTCCTCGGCACGTCGCCGGTCACGAGCTACATCGAGAGCGCGGCGGGGACCGCGGCGGGCGGCCGCACCGGGCTGACCGCGGTGGTCGTCGCCTGCCTGTTCCTCGCCTGCCTGTTCTTCGCGCCGCTCGCGCAGTCGATTCCGCCCTACGCGACGGCGGCGGCGATTCTCTACGTCGCGTGCCTGATGGCGAAGCCCCTCGCGAGCCTCGACTGGAACGACGTCACGGAGTACGCCGCCGCGGTGGTGACGGCGCTCGCCATCCCCCTGACGTACTCCATCGCCGACGGCATCGGCGTGGGCTTCCTGACCTACGTCGGCATCAAGGTGCTGGCCGGACGCTGGAACGACTGCTCGGCGGGCGTGCTGGTCATCGCCGCGGTGTTCGCGGCGAAGTTCGCCTGGCTCTGACCGCGGGGCGCACGTCGGATTCGCGGTGGAATATGTTTCGACGTTTCGTGGCGTCGGGGTGATCGGCGTCCCCGAATCATGACGGTTTGCGAATGACCGCTCCTGGCGCCGTCAGGTCGGCGATTTCCGTGCCGTTATCGGCATTGAGGCCTCCCGAAGGGGCCCTTTGGGGCTTTGGCGCCAGGGATGCCCCGGGGGGCGGCCACGCCGGATACTCCAGCGGCGGCGCTTCACTTTCTTGACGTGCGCCCTGTCGGCGCGCCGGCGGGGTGCACGTCAGATTTGTGAGACGGCCGCCCTGTCGCTGCCAGATTGGCGATTCCGATCCCGTTCCCGGCCTGGATGCCCTCCGAACGGGCCTTTCGAGCTTCGACACGATGGGGCGCCTCGGGGCCGCCCGCGCCGGATACCCCCAACGGCACCGTCTCACTTTACTTGACGTGCACCCGTCGGGCACGGGCGCTCTTCGCCCGCGGGCGCTCCTCCGCCCGCTGGCGGCCGCGCCGCTCTCGGGGCGGCGCGGGGTTCGCCGCGGGCGGTTCAGGGAGTCGGCACCTCCCAGCGGGAGTCGGCGCCGGTTTCGCGGCGTCCGCCGTTCCCCGGCGCAAACGCCTGCGCCGAGGGCGCCTGCCGATCGGCCAGCGGCACGAACGCCTGCGGGTATTCGGGCCCCACGTACTCCGCCCGCGGCCGGATCAGGCGGTTGTTCGCGTACTGCTCCAGCACGTGCGCGGTCCAGCCCGCCACCCGGCTCACCACGAAGATGGGCGTGAACAGATCGATCGGGATCCCGAGCACGTGGTAGGTGGACGCGGAATAGAAGTCGACGTTCGCGTCGATCCCGGTCTCCGCCTTCATCAGCTTCTCGATGCGTTCGGAGATCGCGAACCAGCGGGGCCGTCCCGTCTGCTCGCCGAGGTCCCGCGACATCCGGCGCAGATGGGTCGCGCGGGGATCCTCGGTGCGATAGACCCGATGGCCGAAGCCGGGCACCCGCCGCTTGTCGGCGAGCATGCCGCGGATGACGTCCTCGACCCGCCGGTCGTCGGCATCGTCGCCGACCGCCGTCAGCATCCGCATGACGGCGGCGTTCGCCCCGCCGTGCAGGGGTCCCTTCAACGCCGCGACCCCCGCCACGATGGTCGAGTGCAGGTCGGTGAGGGTCGCCGCGGCCACCCGCGCGGCGAACGTCGACGCGTTCAGCTCGTGGTCGGCGTGGAGGATCAACCCCACGTCGAACGCGCGCGCGGCGAGCGCGCCCGGACGGTCTCCGGTGAGGAGATACAGGAAGTTGGCGGCGTGCCCCAGCGCCGGATCCGGCGTCATCGGCGCGCCCCCCGCGGCCAGTCTTCCCAGCGTCGCCACCAGCGTGCCGATCTGGGCCGTCAGCCGCACCGCCTTGCGCCGCGACGCCGCGGCCGAATCGTCCCCCCCGGCATCCGGATCGTGATGCGCCAGCGCCGACACCCCGGTGCGCACCGCATCCATGAGATCTCCGGGCGGCAGCGCCCGCAGCAGGCGGATCACCGGTTCCGGGAGGGCGCGGTGCCGCGCCAGATCGGTCTGCAGATCGCCGAGCTCGGCCCGGGTCGGCAGCCGCCGGCGCCAGAGCAGGTGGCACACCTCCTCGAAGGTCGCGTGGCGCGCGAGGTCGTGGATGTCGTGCCCGCAATAGGCCAGCACGCCGCGCTGCCCGTCGAGATAACAGATCCGCGACGTGGCCGCGACGACCTCGTCGAGCCCCGCCGCCGTCGACTGCCTGGTCATGGGTCCCGAAGAATAGTGGTCCCGGCGGCGGACCGCAACCGCCGGCGCCGATCCGCCCAGGACCATCCCACGCTCCGCCACCGCCGTGCGCAGGCGGAATCGTGGCGGGTCCTGGGGCTCCGGACGGGCGGAATCGTGGGTCTCACGCGGCGCCGGCTGATCGGCAAGACGGTGGCGACCCCTCGAATCGGGGCGGGCCGTCACGCGCAGTCAGCGTGGGATGCTCCTGCCGATCCGCCCAGGACCATCCCACGCTCCGCCACCGCCAATCGTGGCGGGTCCTGGGGCTCCGGACGGGCGGAATCGTGGGTCTCACGCGGCGCCGGCTGATCGGCAAGACGGTGGCGACCCCTCGAATCGGGGGCGGGCCGTCACGCGCAGTCAGCGTGGGATGCCCCTGCCGATCCGCCCCCCGCCGCCGTCTGTATGATCGTAGGCATGGAACCCGAGAGGCTTCGTTCTCTTCTGGAGCAGGTGCGCGGGGGGGCGCTCGACGTGGACGCGGCCCAGGCGGAAGTGGCCGCGTCGATGCGGCGCGCGCCGTTCGAGGACCTCGGGTTCGCCCGCATCGATCACCATCGGGCCATCCGGCAGGGCTTCCCCGAGGTCGTCTTCGGCGCCGGCAAGACCCCGGGCCAAGTGGCGGACATCGCGGCCCGGATCGTCGAGGCGAACCAGACCCTGCTGGTGACGCGAACCGACGACGCCGCGTTCGACGCGGTCCGCGAACGCGTGAACGATGCCGTCTTCCACCCGGAAGCCGGCATCATCAGCCGTACCGCGCACCCGGAGCCGACCGGCCGGGGCACAATCCTCGTGGTGTCGGGCGGCACCGCCGATCAGCGGGTGGCGGAGGAAGCGGCGGTCACCGCCGCGGTCATGGGCAACCGCGTCGAGCGGCTCTACGACGTCGGGGTCGCCGGCCTGCACCGGCTGCTGTCGGCACGGACGCGTCTGGAGGAGGCCCGGGTCATCGTGGTGGCCGCGGGCATGGAGGGCGCCCTCGCGAGCGTGGTCGGCGGGCTGGTCGCGGCGCCGGTCGTCGCGGTGCCCACGAGCGTGGGCTACGGCGCCGGCGCCGGGGGCGTCGCCGCGTTGCTCGCGATGCTGAACAGTTGCGCGACGGGGGTGGCGGTGGTCAACATCGACAACGGGTTCGGCGCCGCCGCCCTCGCCAGCCAGATCAACCATCTGTAGGCGGGTGCGCGTCGGATTTGCGCAAGGACGCCCCCGGCACGAATCCGACGCGCACCCGCTGCAGCCCGCCATCCCACGCTCCGCCGCGGTAGCAGGAGCATCCCACGCTGACGGCGCGTGACGGCCCGCCCCCGATTCGAGGGGTCGCCGCCGTTTCGGCGACCGGCCGGCATCGCGTGAGATCCACGATTCCGCACGTCCAGAGCCCCAGCCCAAGTTTACCAGCCATAAATATAAAATACTGTAAATAAGCAGCTTACGCCGACAGAAATACTCGAGTGGCACTACAAACGTACCCAAACCGGTGAGAGGGGTCGGTCAGATGAGCGTCTTGCGGAACACGATGCCCGCGATGGCGGGTGGATCTACCCCAGCCAACCCATCTTTGAAAATTATGGCACTACAATTACACGACAATAAAACCAGATCCTTTAGAATCAATAACTTACGGACATGAAAGACCCGAAATACAGCCAAGATCGGCAAAATGACCGGTCAACTGGGTAAACTTGGGCCAGGATCCGCCACGATTCCGCCTGCGCACGGCGGTGGCGGAGCGTGGGACGGCCTGCCACGGGGGTGCACGTCAGATTTGTTGGTTAGGGAATGTCGTTGGGGATGTAGAGCAAGGCGTGATCGACCGATGCTATCAGTATGGAGGCTGTTTTGAGCCTGGAGGAGCCCGATCATGTCCGATGCGCAGATTGCCGCCCTGGAGCGGCGCCACGCCCACCTTCGGAGTCAGTTGGCCGCGGTCGGCGAGATGCGTTCAGGGACGCTGACGGAGCGGTGCCGCCGCTGCGGCAAGGCATCCTGTGGTTGCGCCGACCGGGGGGCCTCGGGACGCGGCCCGGTCCTGTCGCTGACGCGCAAGCAGGACGGCAAGACGGTGACGCGGCTGATTCCGGCGGACGCGGGTGCGGAAGTCCAGGCGCAGAACGCGGAGTACCGGCGCTTCCGGGAGTTGTCGAAAGCGTTGATCGAGGTCAGCGATGCGCTGAGTGAAGCCCGGCTGGCGGCCGGGCGCCCGCGCCCCGCCGCTCCGCCGCCGCCCCCCGCCGCGGCGGAAAAAAAGGGGGCCCGGCGGAAGCGTTCGCGGCCGGGATCAACCTCAAGATTGCCACCGGGATCGCCGAACTCGTCGGACCGGGGGCGTCCGGGCAGGACTTCGAGGCCTTCGAACAAGCCGTCCGCCGCGGGGTGCTCGACGCCGCCGCGGGGGAGGTAGAGCACCAACTGAACGCGGACCGCACCGACTCCTGCGGCCCGACGGTGGTGTGCGCCTGCGGACAGACGGCGCGCTACGCCGGCCGCCGCCCGAAGACGTTCGGCACCGTACTGGGGCCGGTGACGCTGGAACGCGCCTACTACTACTGCGCCGCCTGCCGCGCGGGCGTGTGCCCGCGGGACCAAGCGTTGGGCCTGCACGGCACCGCGCTGTCCCCCGCCCTCACGCGGATGGTGGGACTGGTGGCGGCGGATGGGAGCTTCGCCGACGCGAGCGGGTTGTTGAGCGATTTGACCGGGATGCGCATCGGGGCCAAGCAGGTCGAGCGTACCGCCGAAGCGCTGGGATGCGCGGTCGCGGCCGACGAACGCGGGGTGGTCGAACCCGCCCCCGCCGCGGCGCCGACGATGTACCTCGGGTTGGACGGCACCGGGGTGCCGGTGCGCAAGTCCGAGACGGCCGGGCGGCGCGGCAAGCAGCCCGACGGTTCGGCCAAGACCCGCGAGGTCAAGCTGGTCACGGTGTGGACGGCGGAAACGCGCGACGGGGACGGCCTGCCCGTCCGGGACCGCGGTTCGGTCAGCTACAGCGCTGCGGTCGAGAGCGCGGCCGGCCGCGACGCCGACCCGCAGCCGTCCCCGTTCGCGCAACGGGCGTACCGCGAAGCGCGGCGGCGCGGCTTCGACACCGCGTCGCGTCGCGTCGTCATCGGCGACGGGGCCGAGTGGATCTGGAATCTGTCCGCCGAACAGTTCCCCGGCGCCATCGAAATCGTCGACCTCTACCACGCCAAGGGGCATCTGTGCGATGTGGCCAAGGCCGTCTACGGCGCCGGCACGGACCTCGCCGCCCGGTGGGGCAAGGACCGGCGGGACGAGTTGGACGCGGGGCGGATCGGGGCGGTCCTGACCGCCCTGCGCCCCCACCGCCAGACCTGCGATGAAGCCCGCAAGTGTATCGACTACCTGACCCGCAACCGCCACCGGATGCGCTATGCGGAGTTCCGCGCGTGGGGTCTTTGCGTGTCATCGGGCGTCGTCGAGGCGGGATGCAAACACGCCATCGGCGCCCGGCTCAAGCGGGCCGGCATGCACTGGACGGTGGCCGGCGCCAACGCCATCATCGCCCTGCGGTGCTGCAAGCTCAGCGGCCGCTTCGAGGATTTCTGGGAACGACGAGCCGCAAAGGCCGCTTGAGGGGCATCTCACAAATCTGACGTGCACCCGCGCCGGCGTTGACATTGGCGGCGGACTGCCGTACTGTGCGCGGCGGACGGGTAACCATGCACGAAACTGCATCATTCGCACGACGGTGCCCCCTCCGGGGCCGGTGGCCGCGCGCGGCCGGGATCGTCCTGGTCGGCGTGCTCTGGGGAGTCTGGGGGACGGGCGCGGCTGCCGCCGGTCCCGCGGACGCGGCCAAGGCGCGGGACTGGGCGCGGGTCGCGGAGCTGATCGGCGGGGGCGCGGATGTCGACGCCCGGCAGGCCGACGGGGCGACGGCGCTGCACTGGGCGGCGTACTGGGGCGGGGCGGACGCGCTCGCGGGCCTGATTCGGGCCGGCGCGGACGTGAACGCGCAGAACGACTACGGGGCGTCGCCGCTGTGGGCGGCTTGCGCGAACCGCCACGCCGGCGCCGTCGAGCGGCTGCTCGCGGCCGGGGCCGATCCCAACCTCGGGCTCGGGTCGGGCGAGACGCTGCTCATGCGGTGCGCCCACACCGGCGCCCCCCGGGCGGTGCGGGCGCTCATCGCGCACGGTGCCGACGTGGACGCCACCGAGCCGGCGCGGGGGCAGACCGCGCTGATGTGGGCGGTGGCCAACCGTCAAGCCGCCGCGGCCCGGGTGCTGCTTGCGCACGGCGCCGACGTCGACGCGCGGACCCGGACGGTGCGGCAGTTCCGCGGGACCGGCGAGCGCAGCACCACGAGCCCGCAGGGCGCGGCGTGGTTCGACGCCGGCGGGTTCACGCCGCTGCTTTTCGCGGCCCGGCACGGAGACATCGAGTCGGCGCGGGCGCTGCTGGCGGCGGGGGCGGACGTGAACGAATCCGCGGCCGACGGCAACAGCGCCCTGGTGGTGGCGGCGATGAGCGGCAACGAGAACCTCGCGGCGTTCCTGCTGGAACAGGGGGCCGATCCCGACGCGGCGGGGTCGGGGTACGCCGCGCTGCATGCGGCGGTGCTGCGGTCTCAACCCGACCTGCTGCGGGCCCTGCTAGCGGCGGGGGCGAACCCCGACGCGCCGCTCGTCCGCGGCACCCCGGTGCCCCGCTGGACCTACCAGTTCGTGTTTACCCTGCGCGAGAAGGGGGCGACGCCGCTCACCCTCGCCGCGAAGTATCTGGAGCCGGAGCTGGTGCGGGCGCTCGCCGAGGCGGGCGCCGACGCCCTGATTCCGATGGAGGACGGGACGACCGCGCTGATGGCCGCGGTCGGCCTCGGGTTGAGCCGCTCGACCAATCGGCGGAGCCGGCTGATCGCGCCGGAGCTGGTCGCGGCCGAATGGGCCAACGAAGACTTGGTGATCGAGACGGTCCGGGCCGTCATCGCGGCCGGCGGCGCGGCCGGCATCAACGCGTCCGGGCGCGGCGGCAACACGGCGCTGCACGGCGCGGCCCGCCACCGGTACAGGACCGTCGCCGACCTCCTGATCGTCGAGGGGGCCGACCCGGAGATCCAGAACGAGGACGGCACCCCCGCGCAGGAGCTGGTGGACCGGCTGGCGGACGCGGCGGGCGGTTGAGGGCGCGCGTCGATCGGAAGGGCCTCGGGAAAGGGCCTCGGTGCGGGCGCGTGGTGAGGAGATGAACGATATGGTGCGTTGGACACTCGTCAGCCTCGGGGTGTCAACTCTGGTTGCGGCCGGTCAGCTGCAGTTGCAGGCAGAGCCGGCGCCGGGCGCGCACTCCGCCCGGGGGAACGTCGTGTCGTTGCCGCAGTTCGCCGCCGGGGCCGGCGCGTCGACCGCCGCGCGGGGCCGGGCGCTGCTCGATCGGTACTGCGTGGCCTGCCACAACGAGCGGACCCGCACCGCGGGGCTCACTCTCGACACCTTGAACCTCTCCCGGGTGGGCGCCGACGCCGCCGCTTGGGAGCACGTCGTGCGGCGCCTGCGCGCCGGCGAGATGCCCCCGGCGGGACGTCCCCGGCCCGATGCCGGCGCCGCGCACGGGTTCGTCGCGTGGCTCGAAGACGAGCTCGACCGCGCGGCCCTCGCCGCCCCCGACCCGGGTCGCGCCGCCGTCCATCGGCTCAACCGCGTAGAGTACGCGAACGCCGTTCGGGATCTGTTCGGCCTGGAGATCGACGCGCAGGCCCTGCTGCCGCCCGACGACGAGCATCACGGCTTCGACAACATCGCCGAGGTGCTCTCGGTTTCGCCGACCCTGATCGATCGCTATCTGGCCGCGGCCCGGCGCATCAGCCAGCTCGTCGTCGGCGACGCCGCGCTGCGGCCGGTCGCCCATACCTATCCGGTCCACGGGGGGGTGAACCAGGACGGCGCGGTGAGTCTCGATCTGCCCCTGGGGTCCCGCGGGGGCATCGCCGTCGAGCATCACTTCCCGGTCGCCGGCGAGTACGTCATCCGCGTCAGCCTGCGCAAGCAGGAGTACGGCTACGTGCGCGGCATGGGCCGGCCCCATCTGATGGACATCCGGCTCGACGGCGCCCGCGTCGGCACGTTCACGGTGGGCCGCGGGTGGGAGGACGGGCAGCTTCCGCCGATGGGCTACGCGGGCAAGTTCGACCAGGTGTACGACTCCCGGTCGTTCCCGGCGTGGGAGGCCTACGCCCTCAACGCCGACAAGGGGCTCGATGTGCGCGCCACCGTGACCGGCGGCCGGCACCGGGTGGGCGTGGCGTTCGAACGCCAGTCGGCCCTGCCCGAGGGCCTGCTGCCGCTCCCGGCCGACCGTTCGTCCTACTCGCACGGCCAGGACGAGATGCAGGACGGCAACCCCGCGGTGTCCGTGGTGCAGATCATCGGCCCCTACGATCCCGACGAAACCGCCGATCTCGCGATTCGCGACGCCCTTCTGGCCTGCGAGCCGGCCGGCGCCGCCGCCGCCGCCGAGCGGGAGTGCGCGCGGACGATCCTGTCCGGGCTGGCCCGGCGGGCGTTCCGCCGGCCGGCCGGCGCGGCCGACGTCGACACGCTGCTGGACTTCTACGAGATGGGGCGGGCGGAGGGCAGCTTCGAGAAGGGCATCCAGGCCGCGGTGGAGCGCCTGCTCGTCGACCCCGAGTTCCTGTTCCGCATCGAATCCGACCCCGACGGGGTCGCGCCGGGGACCGCCTACCGCGTCAGCGATCTCGATCTGGCGTCGCGCCTGTCGTTCTTCCTGTGGAGCAGCATCCCGGACGACGAGCTGCTGGGCCTCGCCGAGCGCGGCGAGCTGAGCGACCCCGGCGTGCTCGACCGGCAGGTCCGGCGCATGCTGGCCGACCCGCGGTCGCGCGCCCTCGTCGAGAATTTCGCCGGCCAGTGGCTGCAGCTCCGCAAGCTGCGGAACGTGGTGCCGGACACCGCCACCTACACCGCGTTCGACGAGAACCTGCGCGAGGCGATGTGGCGGGAGACCGAGCTCTTTCTCGAGGAAGAGCTGCGCGGGGACCGGCCCCTGCTCGACATGCTGCAGGCCGACTACACGTTCGTCAACGCCAGGCTGGCCCGGCACTACGGCATTCCCGACGTGTACGGCGTCCATTTCCGCCGGGTGGACTATCCCGACGACACCCGCGGGGGTCTGCTCGGCCACGCCAGCATCCTGACCATCACGTCGTACGCGAACCGCACGTCGCCGGTGGTGCGGGGGGTCTGGCTGCTCGATAACTTCCTCGGGACCCCGCCCTCGCCGCCGCCGCCCGATGTCCCGAGCCTGCCGAGCGCGGGGGAGGACGGCGCGCCGCGGTCGGTGCGCGGGCGGCTCGAGCAGCACCGGGCGAACGCGGTGTGCGCGACGTGCCACAACGTCATCGATCCCCTTGGGTTCGCCCTGGAGTCGTTCGACGCGATCGGGCGCTGGCGGACCACCAACGAGGGCGGGACGCCCTTCGACACCGGCATCCCCATCGATGCCTCCGGCACCCTCGTCGACGGCACCGAAGTGCACGGGCTGGCCGGCCTCCGCGGGGTCATTCTCGACCGCGGGGATCAGTTCGTGGAGACCGTCACCGAGAAGATGCTGACCTATGCGCTCGGGCGCACCCTCGAGCACTACGACATGCCGGTGGTCCGGCAGATCAGCCGGCAGGCGGCGGCGGACGAGATCACTTGGTCGTCACTCGTTTCGGGCATCGTCAAGAGCACCCCCTTCCTGATGCGGAGAGCGGAGTCATGATCATTACGAAGAAAGCCATTCCTCGCCGGACGGTTCTGCGGGGCGTCGGCGCCACCCTGGCGCTGCCGCTGCTCGACAGCATGGTGCCGGCGGCGACCGCGCTCGCGAAGACCGCGGCGAAGCCCGCCCTCCGGTTCTGCACCGTCTACGTGCCGAACGGCATCGTCATGGACCGGTGGACGCCGCTCGCCGAGGGGCGGGGGTTCGACTTCACGCCGACCCTGAAGCCGCTCGAGCCGTACCGCGATCGTCTGCTGGTGCTGAGCGGGCTCGACAACACCGGGGCGCGGTCGCGGTCGGGGGCCTCCGGCGCCCACGCCAAGCCCGCCGGCGCCTTCCTCACCGGCATCGAGCCGCTGCCGACCACCGGCAGCTCGAGCCTGCAGCTCGGCATTTCGATGGACCAGATCCTGGCCAACGAAGTCGGCCAGGAGACGCCGCTGCCGTCGCTCGAGCTCGGCCTCGAGGGGGCGGACACCGTCAACGGCGTCGGCACCTGCGACGTCGGTTTCAGTTGCGCCTACCAGAACCGGCTGGCGTGGAGCGGCCCGTCGACCCCGCTGCCGGTCGAGACCAACCCGCGCGTCGTCTTCGACCGGCTCTTCGGCAACGTCGACAGCACCGACCCCGCGGTGCGGGCGGCGCGGCTGGGGCGGCAGGGCAGCATCCTCGACTCGGTGCTCGCGAAGGTCGACCGCCTGCAGGGCGGTCTCGGGAGCCGTGACCGCGCGAAGCTGGACGAGTACCTGCAGTCGGTGCGCGAGATCGAGCGCCGCATCCAGAACGCCGAGGCGCAGGGCCGCGAGCTGCCCGTCGTCGAGTCGCCGGCCGGCATTCCGGTGAGCTACGACGAGCATGCGCGGCTGATGTTCGACATGCAGGCCCTCGCGTTCCAGACCGACACCACCCGGGTCATCACGTTCCAGATCGGCCGCGAGCAGAGCGGGGCGACCTATCCCCAGATCGGCGTCTCCGACTCGCATCACCCGATCTCGCACCACGGCGGAGACAAGAACAAGATCGAGAGCCTCGCCAAGATCAACGCCTATCACGTCTCGTTGTTCGCGTACTTCCTCGATCGGCTGGCGTCGATGCCGGACGGCGGCGGCGGGACGGTGCTCGACAACGTCGTGGCGTTGTACGGCAGCGCCATCAGCGAGGGCAACTCGCACGATGTCCGCAACCTGCCGATCCTGCTCGCGGGCGGCGGCGGCGGGCGCATCGCGGGCGGCCGCCACGTCATGTATCCGGCCGAGGCCCAGCGCCTGACCAACCTGCAGCTCACGCTGCTGAACACCTTGGGCGTGCCCGTGGATGCGTTCGGCGACAGCACCGGCGAGCGGCTCTCCGAGCTGTCGGAGCTGTCGCGGGCGACCGACGGGTAGACGAGCCTCAGGCTGCGGCTTCGCCCCCTGCCGGCGGCCGGGGCATTCCCCCGGCGTCGGCAGGCTGCCGCTTCCCGCCGGACCGCTCGCGGATCGGTTGGCTGGGAGCGCCTGATGCGCATCAGGCGCTCAATCACCCGCTGGCGGCGTTCGTCGCCAGACCCCATGCCCCGTCCGTCCTCCCCGCAAGATCGACCGGACTGCGTCCAGCCCGCTCAGGTCCCGCGCGCCATCGGGCGACGCGACAGGTCGAGGACCGCCGGGTCGCGTGGTGACGCGAATTTCGTAACCAGGAGTCTGCGCCGTAGAACGGCGTGGACTCCTGGAGGGTGCGCTTCGTGGTAGATGTTGGAGTTGTCCCAGTAAACGAAGACGTCGTTCATGGCATGGCTTCCGTCTCGTCTTCGACCGCCGGTCGAGGAGCATCAGCTTGGGGCGGGGAGCTTGCGCGCAGCACTTCGCTCCATGCGCCGATGACCCGGTCGACCGACCTTGAGCTGATCGGGCGTGGGCGACCCGGCGACTCCGCCTCGGGTCGTCGGAGCGATCTCGGGGCCCGCACCCGCGGTGTCGCCCACGTTGGCGTCGCGGAGGGTGGCGGGCGGAACTCCAACGGCCCCGCAGGTCGTCCCGAGCCGCGAGTTCATGATCGAGCCGAAATCTCGAAACGGCGATGCCAGCCGGAGCGTTCCCATTTTGACAAACTATACGCCAAAGAGTACTAATTCGACAGTAGATATGCCACGCCAACGTGCAGCCGAGCGCATGACGCCCGAGCGGATGGCGGAGGCGCAGGCGGGCGGCGGGGGCAAGTGACCGTGCTTCGCGATACCCGTTATGCTCTGCGGCGACTCGCCGCCCAGCGCGGCTTCACGTCGGCGGCGCTCCTGACCCTCGCCCTCGGCATCGGCGCCAACACCGCGATGTTCAGCGTCGTGTACGGTCTGCTCCTGAGACCCCTGCCTTATCCGGCCGCCGATCGCATCGTACGGGTGGGAGAGGTCGTAGGCCCTCGGGGGGGGATGCTCACCAACCGATCGATGCCCCTGATCGCGGAGGCCGAGTCGTTTGAGCACCTCGCCGCCTACCGGGAGAGCTCGCTGGAGTGGTCGGGTCCGGCCGGTTCGACCGCCTTGAGCGGCGCCACCGTCTCGCCGGCCTTGTTCCCGCTGCTGGGGGCGACGCCGCACATCGGCCGGCTCTTCGCGGAGGAGGAGGCGCGCGAGGGTGCGGACCGGGTGGTGCTGTTCAGCCACCGCGCCTGGGCCAACCACTTCGCATCGGATCCGGACATCGTCGGGGCCGCCGTCACGCTGAACGGAGATCCGCACACCGTGGTCGGCGTGCTGCCCGAGGGGTTCTATTTCCCGACCCCGGACAGTGAGTTCTGGACGCCGTTCGTCGTTCCGCCGTACACGCCGCCGCCGGCCACGGGTGCGGGGCAACCGCGCATGGTGTTGATGATGGCCTTCAGCGCCGTTGGGCGCCTGGCGCCCGGGGCATCGCCGGAGCAGGCGGCGGCCGAGGCCGCCACCCTCCTCCAGGCCGGCGCCGATTTCCGCATACTACGCCCCGGCGGTGGAGGTCCCGACAACGGCGTGCGGGTCGTGCCGTTGCTGGAAGAGCTGGTAGGCGCGTATCGGCCGGCGCTTCTGGCCCTGACCGCGGCGACCGTTCTCTTGCTGTTGATCGCCTGCACCAACGTGGCCGGGCTGCTGTTGGCGCGCGGGGTCGCGCGTCAGCGGTCGCTGGCCATCTGCGCAGCGCTCGGGGCGGGCCGCCGGCGGATTGTCCGCCAGCTCCTGGCCGAGAGCGTGTTGCTGGGGGTGGGCGGCGGCGTGCTCGGGCTGGCCACGGCGGCGATCGTGCTGCGTGCGGCGCCGGCGCTCGTCCCCGGCGACGTCGCGCGGCTGGACGAGGTGGGCGTTGACGGCGCCGCGCTGGCGTTCACCCTGGGGCTGTCGGTCGCGGCGGGGCTGCTGTTCGGCGCCGCGCCGGCGTTACAGGGGTCGCGGCCCGCTCTGGCGCGCATGCTGAACGAAGGCGGCGTGCAGTCCGCCGGCGGCTTCCGGCTGCTCCGCTCGAATCGGACGCGGGCGACACTCGCCACGGCCCAGGTAGCCCTGGCCCTCGTGCTGTTGGTGGGGGCGGGGCTGCTTCTGCTCAGCTTCGTACGGCTCATCACCGTCGATCGCGGGTACGACCCGTCCAACGTGATCGCCGCCAGCATCCGCAACCCCGACGTCGCGTTCCGGCCGAACATGACCCCGGAGTCGCTGGCCGAGGTCCGGGCGGCCGGCCGTCGCTTCCAGCAATCGCTGGTGGAAGAGACGGCCCGGCTGACGGCGCTCTCCGGCGTCGAAGCGGTGGGGGTTTCGTCGCGTCTGCCGCTCGGGTCCGCCGGCGGAAGCGCAACCGTGTTCCGCGTGGCCGGGGCGGCGCTGCCGTCCGACCCCGGCGACCTTCCGCGGGCCACGGTCAACTTCGTCAGCCCAGGCTATTTCGACGTGATGCGGCTGCGTCTCCGGAGCGGGCGCGCGTTCACCCCGCTCGACGGGGCTGAGAGCCCGCCGGTGCTCGTGGTGAACGAGACGCTCGCGCGTGACCTCTTCGGCGGCGCGCCGGCCGTCGGGCAACGCCTTCTGCCGGTCCTCGCCGGCCCCGAATCGTGGGAGGTGATCGGGGTCGTGGCCGACGTTCGCTACGGCGGGCTGACCATCGCCGAGTCGCAGGCCGAGGCGTACATGCCGCTGCGCCAGATCGGACGGGCGGCGATGTTGGCCGGAATGTCCTTTACCTCGGTGGTCGCGGTGCGAACCGCCGGCGATCCAGTAACCGCCGTTCCCTTTCTTCGCGAGGCCGTGGCCGCGGCGAATCCGAACGCGGGCATGGACGACGTGATGACGATGGATGCGAGACTGTCGGCGGCGGTCGCGCAGCCCCGCTTCTACGCCGTCTTCGTCGGGTTCTTCGCCGCTCTCGCCCTGTTCCTCGCCGCGTTCGGCATCTACGCCCTGCTCAGCTACACGGTCTCGCAACGGCGCCGGGAGATCGGGGTCCGCATGGCCCTGGGCGCGCGGCGCGGCGATGTCGTGGCCCTCGTCGTCCGGCAGGGGGGCGGCCTCGTCGCGGCCGGCATCCTCCTCGGCCTGCCCGCGTCCGCCGGCGCCGTCCGCCTCCTGGAGAGCCTTCTGTTCGGCGTCGCCGCGGACGACCGTCTGGCCTTCGTCGCAGCCCCGCTCGTGCTGGCCTTCGTGGCGCTCGTCGCTTGCTGGCTACCGGGGTACCGGGCCGCCCGCATCGACCCGATGGACGCCCTGCGGATGGAGTAAGTCGCGTGTGCGGGAAGACAGCACCAAGTGACCGCCCCTGATGACGAACGCCGAGTGTGAATCCGGATGTAGGCGTCCACGGGTGTCGACAGTCGCCCCGAAAGGACAGGTCATCGACCACGATTCCGCCTGCGCACGGCGGTGGCGGAGCGTGGGATGGTCCTGAACGACATGCGCGCATCGTGGCGGCGCGGGGCGAGAACGGGTAGAATCGCCGCGATCCCGGTACGGCAACCTTCGGAGGTGCAGCGATGACCCTCTCACGACGCAAGGCGCTTTCCCTGTCCGGTTCCACCCTCGCGGGGCTTTCCCTCGGGGTCCTGCGGCCCCCGCATTCCAGTGTCCTGCAAGCGCGGGGCCAGGACGACTGGCCGGATACGCTCGTCGAACGCCCGCTGCGCGAGGGGTTCCCCGCGCCGCTTCCGCTCAACCCGGACGGCTCGGCCCCCGAGCATCCCGAGAGCGCGGCCGGTCCGATCACCGACCCGCTGATGTGGCGCACGCCGGGCCGGCGGACCCCGGAGATCGAGTTCGACTACCGGAGCATGGCGATCCGGGTCGACACCCGGGGGATGGCGAGGCTCTCGGGCACGTTGCGCTTCTCGGACCTCGAGCAGTTGCCGGTCGTCTCCGGCACGTACCTCCTGCAGTGCGGGGCGCCGAACCCGCGCGGCATCGTGAAGTGGACGGGCGTCCGGTTCAGCGACTTCGCGGACATGCTCGGGCTCATCCCCGAGGTGCACTACTGCCGGTTCGTCGCGTCCGACCGCTTCTATGTCGACGAGGCGATGACGACGTTGCGCCGGCCGCAGGTGATGCTGGCGTGGATGATGAACGACGAGCCGATCCCGCCGCGGCACGGTGCGCCTCTACGGTTGATCGTGCCGTTCCGCTACGGGAACCGGAGCGTCAAGGCCATCACCGGGATGACGTTCAGCACACCGGGACCGCGGATGCCGCCCCTGCCGGCTTGAATCGCGCCGGATCGGGCCGCGGCGCGGGTCCGGCCGGCGCCGGCGCGGACTCCCACGTGTCACGAAGGGCGGGATCACCTGCACTCCGGCCGCGGCGCGGGTCCGCCCGCCGCCGGCGCGGACTCGGTGCGCCGATCGCCGGCTCGAGGGCCGGAAGTTCAGAGCCGGGAACCGGTCTCAACAGCCCGTGGCGAAACCGCGCGTCGTACCGAGAGCGGCGAACCCTACCTGCCTTTCACTACAAACCCGACCGACATCACAAGGTCATGGCTGCGAACGCCTTCATGCAAGGCATGGCGGTAGTTGCCGGACAATCTGAGCGCCGTTGCGCCGAACGGGATGTCAACACCTATGCCCGGTTGGAAGGCGAAAGCGGTGCTGTGGACAGAGAAGTCATCGAAGACAACGGACGCGCGTTCCACACCGGCCAGCAGGCGGGCGAACACGTTCGAGTTCCCCAGTCCCACCTGGCCGCCGCCAAGAACGACCAGGACGTCGCCGACGCGGTGATAGTGGCCGGACACGCCCCCAACCAGAGCAACGCGGTCGCCGAGATAGGTCCCACCAGAGACGTTCCACCCCGGGAAGTTGGTGGTTTCTCCAGCGGCGCGAACCATGACGTGCTCGTAGCCGGCAGAGAATTCCGCCGCCTGTCCATCAGCGTTGGAAGCGGGCAGGAAGACGGCGACAGCGGTGAAGACGACGAGAAGCGATCGCATGGCATCTCCCAATGGGCGCCTGCCCGCAACCGATGAGCTCGGCGGCCCTGAGCCTCCCGCGTCTGGTGGCGGGGACGGCGCCGCGCGATCGTCCCGCGGCAGGAAACGGGAGGATTGCGCCGCATATTTTCCGGGACAGCACGCCGGCCCGCCAGTCCGGCAATCGTCGCCGTAGGAATTTCGCGCCAGCGAAACTCCTACGGCGACCGCAAGGTCGCGCTGCGGCTTCCGATTGCCGCCAACCAACCCTCCAGGGAGTCGGCGCCTCCTGCGGGGGTCGGCGCCGTTCTACGGCGCAGACTCTTGGCTGCGCGCCAGCGCGGCTTTCAGCGCGCGTTGCGCGAACACCCCGACCATGGCGCGGCGGTAGTCGGCGCCGGCGTGGATGTCGGCGTTGACGTCGTTCAGGCCGTCGCCCGCCCGGGCCGCGGCCGCCGCGACGCCGTCGGCGGTGGCCGGCCGTCCCGCGAGGGCGTCCTCGACCGCGGTCAAGCGCACCGCGTGCGAGAGGGCGCCGGTCAGCCCAAGACGCGCACGCCGGATGGTTCCGCCGTCGACGTCGAGGGCCGCCGCCACCCCCACGATGGCGAACCGCGACGCGCGCTGGTAGAGCTTGGCGTAGGCGGCGGTGCGGGTCGGGGTGAACCGCACCGCGGTTATCAGCTCGTCGCCGGCCAGATCCACGGTGAACAGATCTTGGAAGAAGTCGCGCGCGGCGACCGTGCGCGTCCCGCCGGGGCCCTGAATGCGGATCTCAGCGTCGAGGGCGAGCAGCGTCGCGGGGTAGTCCGACGCGGGGTCGGCGTGGGCGACGCTGCCGCCGAGGGTGCCGCGGTTGCGCACCTGCGGGTCGCCGATGGTCGCGGCGGTCTCCGCGATGACCGGACAGCGCGCGCGCAGCAGATCCGACGTGGCCACCGCGTGGTGCACGGTGGCGGCGCCGATCTCGATCCCGCCGTCCTGCCCGCGGATCCCCGACAGCTCGGGAATGCGCGCGATGTCGATGAGGGCGCCGGGCTCGTTCAGCCGCAGCTTCATCAGGGGGACGAGGCTGTGACCGCCGGCGATGAGCTTGCCGGCGCCGCCGCGGGCCGCGAGCCGGGCCAGCGCGTCGTCGACCGACGTTGCGCGTTCGTAGTCGAATGCGGACGGAATCACGCTTGGCCTCCGTGGATGATCCGCCACAGCTTCTCGGGCCGCAGCATCATGTCGATGTGGGTGACGCCGAACCCGCTGAGCGCGTCGACCGCGGCCGACACGATGCACGGGGTCGACCCCAGAGTGCCGGCCTCGCCGACCCCCTTGGCCCCGAGCGGGTTGACCGGGGTGGGCGTCACGGTCGCGTCGAGCTCGAACCGGGGCAGGTCGGCCGCCCGCGGGATGGCATAGTCCATGAACGAGCCGGTCAGGGGCTGCCCGTCGGCGCCGTAGCGCACCTCCTCGATCATCGCCTGGCCGATGCCCTGGGCGAGGCCGCCGTGAATCTGGCCCTCGACGATCAGCGGGTTGATCAGGTTGCCCGCGTCGTCCACCGCGACGAGGCGCAGCAGCGCGAGCTCGCCGGTGTCGCGGTCGACCTCGACCATCGAGATGTGGCACCCGAAGGGGTAGGTGTTGTTGGCCGGTTCGAAGAACGCCTCCTCGCTCAGCCCGGGGTCGAGCCCGGCCGGCAGCGGCACCGGGACGTAGGCGTAGGCCGCGACCTCGGCGAACGTCTTGCCGGCGTCGGGCGCGCCCTGCACGGAGATGCGCCCGTCCTCGAACACGAGGTCCTCCTCGTGCGCTTCGAGCAGGGCGGCCGCGAACTTGGCCATCTTTTCCCGGACCTTGGTCCCGGCCAGGTGCAGGGCGGTGCCGCCCACCGCCTGCGATCGGCTGCCGAAGGTGCCGATGCCCTGCTTCACGACGCCGGTGTCGCCGTGGAGGATCCTGACGTGCTCGAGGGGCACCCCGAACTGGTCGGCGAGCATCTGCGCGAACGTCGTCTCGTTGCCCTGCCCGTGGGGCGAGGCGCCGGTGGTGGCGCTGATGCGGCCGTCGCGCTCGATGGTGACCTGCGCGTGCTCCCACCCGCCGGTCGGCAGCGACGCGGACGGGCCGAGGCCGCACACCTCCACGTACATCGCCAGCCCCAGGCCGACCAGCCGCCCCTCGGCGCGGGCGGCGTCGCGCTGCCGCTGCAGTTCCCGCCATCCCGCGTTCGCGAGCGCGCGGTCGAGGGCCTTGGCGTAGTCGCCCGAGTCGTAGACGGCGCCCATCTGGGTGGCGTAGGGGAACCGGTCGGCGGGGATGAAGTTCCGGCGCCGCAGCTCGGCCGGGTCCATGCCGAGCCGCCGGGCCAGCATGTCCATCCCCCGCTCGACGAAGTAGGTGGCCTCGGGCCGCCCGGCGCCGCGGTAGGCGTCGGTCGGCGTCTTGTTCGTGAAGACCTCGGTGAGGGTGGTGCGGATGGCGGGGATGTCGTAGGTGGCGTTCGCCATCAGCATCGTCAGGGTGGGGATGGCCGCCGTGAGCAGCATGTTGTAGGCGCCGACGTCGGCGATGAGCCGCAGCTTCAGTCCCAGCACCTTGCCGTCGCGGGTCGCCGCGACGTCGATATAGCCGATGATGTCGCGCCCGTGAATGGTGGCGAGGAACGCCTCGGAGCGGTCCTCGGTCCACTTCAGGGGCAGGCCGAGCCGCCTGGACAGCGACGCCACGACGTACTCTTCGCCGTAGATGTTGATCTTGGCCCCGAACCCGCCGCCGACCTCGGGCGCGATGGCGCGCACCTGGTCCTCGCCCATGCCGTTCAGCAGGGCGATGAACGTGCGGAGGATGTGGGGGTTCTGGGTCGACGACCAGATGGTCATCGTGTCCTTGCCCCGCTCGTAGTGGGCGACGACGCCCCGCGGCTCCATCGCGGTGGGCGCGAGGCGCTGGTTCACCATGCGCTGCGACACCACGACGTCGGCGTCGGCGAACGCCCGGTCGACGGCGGTGTCGTCCACCGTCTTGCCGTCGGGCGAGACCCCGGTGCCGCTCGGCACCAGGGGCACCGCCAAGTTGTTGTCGAAGTCGGCGTGGATCACCGTCGGATGGCCCGTCATCGCCACCTCGGGGTCGACCACCGCGGGCCGGGTGTCGTAGTCCACCACGATGGCGTCGGCCGCGTCCCGGGCCGCGTAACGGCCGGCGGCCACGACCACCGCCACCGGCTCGCCGACGTAGCGGACGACGTCGGTGGCGACGGCGCGGTGTTCGGGCGAGGGGAACGGGGTCCCGATGGGCATCGGGTCGAGGAACTCGGCGATCTGCGCGCCGGTGAACACCGCCTCGACGCCGTCCATCGCCTCCGCCGCGGCGGTGTCGATCGAGCGGATGCGGCCGTGGGCCACGTCGCTGCGCTTGAAGGCCGCGTGCCGCAGGCCGACGATCTTCACGTCGTCGACGTAGGTGCCGAGCCCCTGGATGAGCCGCGGGTCCTCGCGCCGCTTGACGCGCTGGCCCACGAGCTTGGGCAGTACCGGAGCGGCCATCACGCCCTCCCCGCGGCCGCGTTCTGCACGGCGTTGACGATGTGCTGGTAGCCGGTGCAGCGGCAGAAGTTGCCGTCGAGCCCCTCGCGAATCTGCTCTTCGCTGGGCGACGGGTTGTCCTCGAGCAGGGTGACGGCGGACAGGATCATCCCCGGCGTGCAGTAGCCGCACTGCAGCCCGTGCTCCTCCCAGAACCCGTCCTGCAGGGGATGGAGGTTGTCGCCGTCGGCCAGCCCCTCGATGGTGGTCACCTCCGAGCCGTCGGCCTGGACCGCGAAGATGGTGCAGGACTTGGCGCTGCGGCCGTCGACGAGCACCGTGCACGCCCCGCACTGGCTCGTGTCGCAGCCGACGTGGGTGCCGGTCAGGTCGAGCTGCTCCCGCAGGAAGTGCACGAGCAGCAGGCGCGGCTCGACGTCGCCCGTGCGCTGCTTGCCGTTGACGGTGATGGAAACTTGAGCCATATGCGTCCTCTCGAAGCGGCCCGGGCCGGCCCTCGCGCATGAAGCGTTCGCCGCCGGCCGCCGATTACGGGTGGATCGACCGGCGCCGCACGCCGGGTCCGAGCCACCGCCGGCCGATATGGTGACCCGGGACGCCCGGCTGGCGCAAGCCGGCCGCCGGCGACGGTCGCTCCCGCGCGCTGGACACCGGGGTGCGCGTCCAAGAGAGTGAGGCGCTTCCGCCGCCGGCACCCGGCGTGGCTGGCCGCCGAGGCATCCCCCACGGTGCCGAAGCTCCGACAGACCCGTTCGGGAGGGCCTCGATGCCGAGAACGGCACGGAAATCGCCAACCGAACGGTGCCGGGGGCAGTCATTGCGCAATCCGACGCGCACCCTCAGGACCATCCCACGCTCCGCCACCGTCGTGCGCAGGCGGAATCGTGGCGGGTCCTGGGGCTCTGGACGTGCGGAATCGTGGGTCTCACGCGGTGCCGGCCGGTCGGCAAGACGGTGGCGCCCCCTCGAATCGGGGGCGGGCCGTCACGCGCAGTCAGCGTGGGATGCCCCTGCGCGCACCCTGGACACCGGTTGCAGTTTGCCGGGGCTTCGCCGCGCCGCTTACAATCCACGGGCACGCGTCGGGTCGGCGCCGGGTGGGGAGCCCGTGGCGAACCCGCTGTTGCGCCGAGACCCGGCTGCACTCGATCAGCCTCAAGGAGGGGCGGGGCCGGCTTCCTCGACTTACAATCCACGGGCACGCGTCGGGTCGGCGCCGGGTGGGGAGCCCGTGGCGAACCCGCTGTTGCGCCGAGACCCGGCTGCCTCGATCAGCCTCAAGGAGGGGCGGGGCCGGCTTCCTCGACAAGGCCCGGTCGCTGCCGCGGTACGGCGCGGCGGCGGGAAGGCGCCGGCGGGCCGTGAGGCGCCCGCGCGGCCAGGGCGTGGCGAGGGCGTCTTCTCGGCATGGGCGGCCGCGCGGGCAACGCGGTCTGCGCGGGATGCGGCGCCGGTCGAACGCAGCAGCGTTCTTGCCACGGGCTTCTGAGCATCGGTCCCGTTTCGAACCGCGGTGACGCGCCGGGGGTCGGGGCGGGCAGGGAGGTTCCAATGAGACAGCGACAGACGAGGCGGGCGACGGCGGGGCGCAACCGGATCCAGTGGCTCGTGCTCGCGGCCGCGGTGGCGGCCGGAGTCGCGGCGGCGCCGGCCGGCGCGCAGGACGGCGGGCGGCTGAACAAGGTGATCGAGGCGCTGGAGGGCGGCGGCGCCGCCATCGCGAATCGGGAGTGGCGGTTCGTCGACATGGAGCACTCGCCGTTCTCCGGCGAGCGGGTGCAGCGGGTGCTGGCGGAGATGAACGAGGAGCGGGACGCCGACGGCCGGCTCAGCCTGACCCCTCTCATCCGCATTCCCCAGGACGGCGACGAGGACTTCAAGTGGGCCGTCAAGCAGGTCCTCGACCTCGGCGGGTTCGGCATCATCCTGCCGCACGTAGACCGGGGGGAGGAAGCGGTGCGCCTGGTCCAGGCGATGCGTTATCCGCCGGCCCGCGGCTCGGCCGCGCCGGAGCCCCGCGGCGAGCGCGGGTGGGGGCCCGGCGGGGCGACGCGCCTGTGGGGCCTGAACAGCGTCGAGTATCACGCCAGGGCCGACGTGTGGCCGCTCGACCCCGACGGCGAGCTGTTCGCGGTGGCGATGATCGAGTCGCAGGAGGCGGTCGACAACATCCAGGACATCCTCGCCGCGCCGGTCAGCGCGATCATGGTCGTGCCCGGCGACATGGCCATCGATCTCGGCCTCGGGCCCAACCCGCCGGACCGGAACCACCCCGAAGTCGACGCCGCGTTCCAGACCGTGCTCGAGGCTTGCCTGGCCCAGGACCGGGTCATCTGCGGATTGGGCGACGGCGCGAGCCGCCTGCAGCAGCGGCTCGACGAGGGCTGGCGCTTCGTGCTGCCCCTCGGCGGGTAGGCGTTCAGTGGCGGAAGTCCTGCCGCATCCGGCGGGGGCCGTATTCGGGCCGAGAACGTGTCGTACAGCGGTCGAAATCGCCGAAATCAGGCGATTCGAGCCGTTTCCGCGCCACCGCCGGCCATTGCCGGTGCGCCGCGGAGTTTCGCCACCGGCTGGTAGGATTCGGTGCCGTGTCGCGGCGTACCGATTGCCGTGTCACGGCGTACCGATTGTTCGAGGAGGTTGTCGTGGTTGACAATGACACGGTGCTGGCCCACTTGGCCCGGTGGTTTCCCTCGCGTGCCGAGAACGCGGCCACGGACGCTCTGGCCTACGTCCTTAACCGATCCGCCAAGGCCAGGGAAGCACTGGATGACCTGATACGGTCGGGTGTGGAGAATGTGGCGTCCGTCGTCAGGGTGCGCACGCAGGTGGTTGGTCCGGACGGGACCAGACCCGACTTGGTCGGCGAAGACGAGGACGGCAAGGAAAGAGTGCTCGTCGAGGTCAAGTTCTGGGCTGACCTTACAGACAACCAGCCAAATGCCTACCTCGACCGGTTGCCTGACGACGGACCGGCGGTGCTGCTGTTCCTGGTGCCCGACGAGCGGGTCAAGACCCTGTGGCCTTCTTTGCGCCGGCGTGCGGCAGCGGCCGACCGGCCTGAACTGTTGGATGTGGCCGCCGAGCGGAAGTGCATGCGGGTGGGTGACAGCGGTCGTCACCTGATGGTGACCGGTTGGACCGGCTTGCTGGACTGCATGGCGACCCGCGTAAGAGATGCCGGGGAATCTGGCATCGAGGCCGACATCCGGCAACTGCGGGGCCTCGCCGAATACGCGGAGATCGAGACGGCGCCGGAGGCCGAAGGCCGCAACCGTTACTTCCGTCGCCTCATCGACTCGGCGACCGCACGCGGCGTGGACCAGAGTTGGCTGAGCACGAAGGGCTTGAATCGGACCCCGAGGACTTACGGCTACGGAAGATACGTACGGTTTACCGGATCGGGAGCCGTGTCCTGGTTCGGTGTCAACGATGTCCGGTACAAGAAGTATGGCGAGACACGGCTGTGGCTCCATTTCAAATCCGCCAAACCGAAAAGGGGGCGCCTCAACCAGTCCCAGTTCGACGCGTTGCGCAAGCGGTGTCGATTGCAGGACCGGAACGGCCGGGGCTGGGTGCCGCTCACCGTGAAATCGGACGTCGAGCCTTCCGAGATTCTGGAAGACGTGTTGGACCAACTGGTGCGGATCACCGAGGTCATCGACAATCCGTCGTCGGAGTCTGCGCCGTAGAACGGCACCGACTCCCGCAGGAGGCGCCGACTCCCTGGAGGGTTGGTTGGGCGGCAATCGAAAGCCGCAGCGCAACCTTGCGGTCGCGTTCGGAGTTCGCTGGCGCGAAACTCCTACGGCGACGATTTCCGGGCTGGGAGTCTGCGCCGTGGAACGAGTAGTCGCGGGCACCGTATGGATCCGGTCCGAAACCCCTACAGCCCCGGCGCCGGCACTCCTCCGCCGGCGCTGGTGGGCCGCGATGTCGAGCTCGAGGCGTGCAACGTGGCCATCCAGCGCTTCGGTTTGGGCCGACCGGAACGCAGCATGCTCCTGACCGGCCTGCGCGGTGTCGGCAAGACGGTGCTGCTCAGGGAATTCGGCCGGCTGGCCGACGGTCACCGATGGGCGCATCACGCCATCGAGATCACCGAAGAGTTGAAGTTCGTGGAGGAGATGAGCGCACTGGCGCACGGGGTGCTGCGGGCGCTGTCGCCCGGCAGGCGCGCGGCGGACCGCGCACGCCGGGCCCTTGGCGTGCTGAAGTCGTTTCAGCTCAAGTGGAGGCTTCTGGACGGAGGAGACCTGGTCATTGGTCTGGATCCGGTCCCCGGCCCCGCCGACTCGGGATTGCTCGATCGCGACCTGGCCGGACTGTTCCTCGAAATCGGCGCGGTGGCGCGGGAACGCGGCGTCGGGATCCTGGTCACGATTGACGAAGTGCAGAACCTGCCCCGGGAACACCTCGGCGCCCTGATGGTGGCGCTGCATCGCGTGAGCCAGGAGCAGTTGCCGGTCATGGTGGCGGCGGCAGGCCTGCCGACGGTTCCGCGGCTCGCCGGCGAGGCCAAGACGTACGCGGAACGGCTCTTTCGCTTTCGGACGATAAACAGTCTCGCGGATGCCGACGCGCGGGCGGCTCTCGCGACGCCGGCGGATGCGGAAGGGGTCCGATGGCGGGAGGGGGCGCTCGATCGCGTCCTGGCTGAAACCCGGGGATATCCCTACTTCATTCAGGAGTTCGGCAAGCATGCCTGGGATGTGGCCGATCGACCGGACGAGATCACGGCTGACGACGTGGACGTTGCGGTACCACGCGCTACCGCAGAACTGGATGCAGGCTTCTTTCGTGTGCGGCTCGACCGGACCAGCCGGGACGAACAAACCTACCTCGCGATCATGGCTTCATTGGGAGAGGCGCCCTACCACGTTCAGGTCGCCCACGCCATCGAGACGTGGAGCGGCGACGATTCGTGGATCGGGAAGGCGGTAGCGGACATCAGGGGACGGCAGCCGCCCGCGCGAAGCACGGAACAGGACGTCACGGAACGGCTCCGCGACTCCCTGATCGCAAAGGGACTCTGCTACCCGCCCCGCGAGGGCAGAATCGATTTTACCGTGCCGCTGTTCGGCGAGTTCCTGCACCGCCAGCAGGGCAGGACCGGAGGAATGGAGTCGGCGCCTCCGCCGGCGTGACCCGGGTCGTTGGGGCGGTCGCAACGCGGGGTGATCTCTCGTGCGGGGGGCGGTAAAGCAGGCGTCCCGAGACGGAGCAAGCCGGCGGGATGCCGTCTCGTGCTCCCTGATTCGCGGCGCCGGGCTGTTGCGCGGGAATGACGCCGATGCCGTTTCCCGCCCAGTCGAGACGGCCGTCCACGCGGAATGCGTCGCCCGTCGAATGCGGCGGGGTTCGTCACGGGCTCCTGCTGCGCGGTTTCTCGCATTCGTAGCAGGATTCCGGGGCGGTTCGGGACTGCAAAGCGCGGTGGCTCATCGCAACGCGTAGAACCCATCGCCTTGCGCTTCTCCGCGACGGCGCTACGTGAACAAGTCGCGCACGGGGATCTTGAAGTCCGAAAATACGGGCGCGCCGTCGAGGGCGCCCGGTTCCGGGACCACCGTGGCCGGGCGCGCCGGGCGATGCGCGGTCACCGAACGGGTCTCTGGATACATCACCCAGACGAGCCGCGTGCCGGCCCGCAGCCAGTCGTCGACCTTGGCCTGAACGGCGGCGGCGGAATCGCTGGGGGATACGACTTCGACCGCGAGGTCGGGCGCCATCTCCAGAAATCCGGTCGGAACGTCGGCTGCTCCCAGGCGGTCGCCGGCGACGAACGCCGCGTCGGGCGCGCGGACCGTATCCGGGCCGCGCTGCAGAAGGAATCCCGTTTCGGCTGCGAAGACCCGGCCCAGGTTCCGGGCCATGACGTGGTTGCCGATGACGAGTCCGGCCTTGTGGGCGACCTGTCCGTGACGTCCTCCCGCCGGCGTCATCACGACCAAGCCTCCTCGTACGAGCTCCGTCCGCTTGCCCTCAAAGGAAAGGCGCGAGGACAGAGCGGGAAGCTCCGTCGCCGTCACCAGGGCGGTTCCGGCGGTCGAGACCACTGCTTGTTCACCCATCCGCGTTGCCCGGTCGGTCCGTCGCGTCCGGTCCGGGGCTGCGCTCCGGTCGAGCCGACGCCCGCGCCGACCCCCACGGGGGACCACCCATGCGCCTGGTCGCATTCTACTACCGCGGCCGAACGAGGGCGGCGCGGTCAGGCGCTCAGCAGGCCCGCGGGAATGACGCCGATGCCGTCGGCGCGCCGGTAGGCCTCGTGACCGGTGGTGATGACGGCGGCGTCGAGCAGGTCGGGACCGAGGCGTGCGGCGAGCCACGCGAGGTGTCGGGTGTCGGCGTCGTCGACGGTCGCCGAGAGCTTCACCTCGAGGGCGACGACCCGGCCTCGCGTCGTTCGACGATGAGGTCGACTTCGTGCTCGCCGCCGCGCGTCCGGAGGTGTCCGACGCGGGCTTCATTGGTCTGCGCGTAGGTTCGGACCGAGAGCGTGACCAGCGATTCGAACAGGGCGCCGAGGAGGGTGCCTTCCCGCGGGATGGGAGGTCCCGCGGGGGCGCCGTCGACCAGCGCCCCGGTGTCGACACCGAGGAGCCGGGCCGCCAGCCCCGGATCGGCGAGCTGGTGAACGGGGGCGGCCGCGAGTCGCCGCAGCCGGTTCCGGGTGGGCGCCCAGGCGGGAAGCGGCTCGATGATCCACAGTTGCTCCAGGGCGACCCGGTAGGGGCGGGTGGTCGTCTTCGCCGGTTTGTCGGATTCGCCCCCGGATGCGGCGTCGCGGATCGTCTCGTAGGACGCCGTTGTCGAGGATGCCGCGGCATAGGCGGTGAGCCACCGGCGCAGCGCGCCGGCGTTCCGGACGGGTTTGCCGAGATCGACGAATTCCTTTTCCACGATGCGGTCGACGTAGCCGTCGAGCTGGGCGCGAAGCAGGCGTCCGGTGTAGTTCCGCAGGGCCGGGAAACCCGACCGCGTGATCTCGTTTGCGTAGTCGGTCAGCGAGAGGCGGGTGGCGCCGCCGAGCGCCGGTCTGTCGCCTTGGAGCAGAGCCGCGAGACGCACCGTGGGCGTGGCGATGGCGCGTTCAGCCAGCGCCATCGGGCGCATGCGCACGGTGACGATGCGGCCGGCGCCCGAGTGCGTCGGCGCATCGTTCGGCGCGGCGGACCCCGCCAACAGGAACCGCGATGGGCGGGGGTCACGGTCGACGGCGCGCCGTACGAGATCCCAGGATGCCGGCAGCCGCTGCCATTCGTCGACGAGGATGGGCGGATCGCCGGTCGTGAGGCGTGCCGGCGCGCCGCGGACGATCTCGAGTTGGGCGGGGTCGTCGAGCCGGTGGACCGTCCGGGCTCGACGCAGCGCGGTCTCGGTCTTGCCGACGGCTTTGGGGCCTTCCAGGGATACCGCCGGCAGCCCCTCAAGGAGCGCATCAAGTTCAGTGTCCACGATCCGCGGCCGGTACTCCACGCTCTCTACGATACCAGATGGACGGCATTTACGCTCCCGATTGGACGGCGTTTACGCTCCCGATTGGACGGCGTTTACGCTCCCGATTGGACGGTATCGCCTGCCATGGCGCACGTGGCGCCCGCCCCGCCGCCGGCGGGCCGCACCGGCAGGTTGTCCGACGCGTGGGCGTTGCTGTCGGCCATGCCCGCCCCGTGGACGAGCATCGCGTGGTTGAGCAGCGACCCGTCGCCGCCTTGTCAGGCACGGGCGTTCTTCCCCGCGGGCGCTCTGGCCGCTGACGCTCTCGCCGCTTTCGGGGCGCCGCGGGGTTTCACCACGGGCTGTTGACGCATCCGGCAGCCCGCGGCGCTCGGTCACTCGCTTTTGAGGGTCACGAACGGGTCGGCCCGTGAGGCGCGGCGGGCCGGGACGTAGCTGGCGAGGAGGGCAATCCCCAGGAGCAGCACCGTCGCGGCACCGAACGACGCGGGGTCGGTCGGGCCGATCTCGAACAGGAGGCTGTCGAGCAGGCGCCCCGAGGCGAGGGCGGCGCCGACGCCGAGCACCGCGCCGACGAGCACCGGCCGCAGGGCTTGGCCGACCACCAGGGCCACGAGTTGCCGGGCGGTTGCGCCGAGGGCCAGGCGCACGCCGAGCTCGTACCGCCGCTGCGCGGCGATATGGGCGGCGATGCTGTAGATGCCGACCGCCGCGAGCAGCAGGGCAAGGCCCGCGAACGCGCCGGCCACGAGGCTGTTCAGCCGCTCGGAGCCGACCGATTGCGCCATCCGGTCCTCGACCGTAGCCATGTCGAACAGGGGGATGTCGGCGTGCAGGTTCCTGAGCTCGGCGCGGATCGCCGGCGCGAGGGCGGCCGGATCGGCGCTCGTCCGGACCAGGAATCCCGGCTCGCCCGCGAGGAACTGCGCATGCGGCTTGAAGAGGTGCGGCTCGGTTTCGTCCGCGAGACCGAGGGTCCGGGCGTCCGCAACGATGCCGGCGATGGACACCGCCTCGCGGCGGAAACCGCGGGCCGCCACCAGAAGAAGGAGCTGCGGGCGCTCGAGAATCCGGGCGTCCGGCTCGCCGGGGAAGAAGCGCCGGGCGAACGCCCGGTTCACGATCACGACCGGCGGCGCATCCGCTCCGTCGCGCGCCGTGAAGCCGCGCCCCGCTTCGAGGCGCATGCGCAACGCGGTGAAGTAACCGGGGCTGACGGTGTCGTCCGGAACCATCGGCGGCTCCTCCTCCGAAGCGTCTTGCCCCGCGAAGCGGAGGCCGACGCCGACGCCGTCGGTGGATTCGAACGGCAGGCGATCCGTCATGGCGACCGACTCGACGCCGGGCAGGGAGCCGACGCGTTCGAGGATCCGGTCGACGAACGCGGTCTGCCGCCGCACCTCGTGCACGTGCGAAGCGGCGCGGAACGTCAGAAGATGGCGGTGATCGAACCCCACGTCGGTCGCGGTCAGCCGGGTCAGGCTCGTCAGGAGCAGCCCGGCGCTCACGAGCAGGACCAGGGTGAGCGCTACCTGTCCGCTCAGCAGCGCGGTCTGTAGCCGCCGCCGGGGGACCGCGGCCCCGCTCTGCAGGCCGGCCGCCGCCCGATGCAGGAAGCGCGGCAGCCACGCGAGGGCCGCGCCGACGCTCACGAGGCACATCACGACGACCGTGACCACGGCGAAGCCGAGGGTCGCGCCGTCCAGCCGGATGGTGTCCGCGAACAGCGCAGTGTCCGCGACCAGCGCGCGCAGGCCCCCCATGCCCGGTCCGAGCGCGGCGAGCGCGACGGCGGCGGCCAAGCCGCTCAGCGCGACCGTCTCGGTCAGCAACTGCGCCGCCACGCGCCGCCGGGTGGCGCCCATCATGAGGCGCACGGCCAGCTCCCGCCGGCGTCCGAGCGTCCGGATCACCTGCAGGTTCCCCACGTTCGCGCACGCGATGAGCAGCAGCAGGGCTATCGCGCCCGACAAGAACCAGGCTCGGCCGCGGACGTCGCCGACCAACTGCTCGTGGAGGGGCCGCACCCAGAGCGCGTCGCGCGTCATCACGGACGCGGCGGCGGACATCCCGGGCGCCGGAAAGAACGTGCCCGCCGCCCGCCGGCGGACGACTTCCAGTTCCGCGGCGGCGCTCTCGGCGGACTGCCCCGGCGCCAGCCGCCCGATGACGCGGACCGACACCATGAAGATGCGCCGGCGGTCGTCGGCGTCGATCGGCGGGAAGGTGTGCGGGAGGTACACGTCCACGCGGTCGCTGCCGGGGAAGCTGAAGCCGGCCGGGGCCACGCCCGCGACCACCTCCGGCCGGCCGTCGATAGTGAGCGTCTCGCCCACCACCGACCGGTCGCCGCCGAAACGCCGCATCCAGAACTCGTGGCTCAGCACGGCGACGTCCTCCGCGCCAAGTTCCTCGTCGGCGGCCACGAAGCCCCGGCCGGCCGGGAACGGCTCGTCGGTCAGCATCGGAAAGAATCCCGCGGTCACCAAGGTGGTCACGACGCGCTCCGGCTCACCGCGCAGGCTGAGGTTGACGTTCCGCGGCGACATCGCCAACGCGGCGACGGCGTCGAGCCGCGTGGCCCCGTCGCGCCACGCGAAGAAGGAGGGATGCAGGATGACGTCTTCCGGTTGACCCCGGCCGCGCACCGCCCCGATGGCGACGAGCCGCTCCGCCTCCGGGTAGGGGAGCGGGCGCAGCCACAGCGCCCACGCCACCGCGAACACCAGGGTGGTCGCCCCGACGCCGACCCCCAGCGTCAGCAGCGCCATCGCCGTGAAACCCGGCGCGCGCCGCAGTCCGCGCAGGCCGTGCCGCACGTCGCGGGACAGGTTGTCGACGGCCCGGAACCCCCACGCCGCGCGGCAGTCGTCCTTGGCGGTGTCCAGCGACCCGAACGCGAGCCGCGCCTGCCGCCGCGCTTCTTCCGGGGTCAGGCCGCGCGCCCGGTTCTTCGCGGCCTCCTGCTCGAGATAGAACGCGATCTCGGCGTCGAGGTCGCGGTTGGCGCGGTCGCGGCGGAGAACGGTGCGAAGCCGCAGGACGATCTCGTCGAGCCAGCGCATGCATGCCCCCTTTGCTGCCGTCGCCCGAAGATATATGATTTCAATATCGAATGTCTATATACACGCGGCCCGAGAGCGCCGGAGCAGAGCCATGAAGCGGCAATCCGACCGGACCGACCTCCTGCGGGGCACCCTGGACCTCCTCATCCTTCGCACCCTCGAGCTACGCCCCCTCCACGGCGTGGCGATTGCGGAGCGGATTCGTCAGGTGACGCAGGGAACGTTCGTCGTGCAGCCGGGGTCGCTCTTCCCGGCGCTGCATCGGCTGGAGCACGAGGCGTGGATTGCCGGGGCCTGGACGACCAACGCCGAGAAGCGGCGGGTGAAGTCGTACCGCCTCACCGCGGCCGGCCGCCGCCACCTCGCGGTCCAGAGACGCGAATGGGACCGCATCGTGACCGCCGTGGCCCAGGTTCTGGAAACCGGCTGAAGAAGCGCAGGAAGCGCGCGGGGAGGGTGCCGGTCGATCTATGATTGGCAGGATCGGCAACGCCGAATGGGCCGGATTGTTCCGGACCGGGAGGACCTGACCATGACCCGTCCTGTTTCCGCGCTCGCGCCCCTGATTCTGCTGCTCGCCGCCGCCGCGTCGGCCGACGTGGTGCGCATCGAGGTCGACGCCCGCCACGACGTCGCGGCCAGCCGCGCCTACGGCCTCGCCGGACCCTACGAGGCGTTGAGCGGCATGGCTTACTTCGAGGTCGACCCGGCGAACCCCGCCAACGGCATCATCACCGACATCGCCCTCGCGCCCCGGAACGACCGCGGCAGGGTCGAGTTCCGCTCCAACTTCTTCCTGTTGAAGCCGACCGACGTCACCCGCGGCAACGGCACCGTCCTCTACGAGGTGTCGAACCGCGGCGGCAAGGGCATGCTCGGCTACTTCAACAACGCCGCCGGCAGCCGCGACCCGCGGACGGCCGAGGAGATGGGCGACGGGTTCCTGCTGCGGAACGGTTTCTCTCTGCTGTGGCTCGGCTGGCAGTTCGATCCGCCGATGCGCGAAGGCCAGATGCGGCTGCACACCCCGGTTGCGGCCGGCGACGGGACGCCCATCACGGGGTTGGTGCGGAGCGAGGTGGTCGTGACCGAGCGGGTCTTCGACCGATCGTTGGCCGACCGGAACCACATCGCCTACGAGGTCGCCGATCCGGACGATCCGGCCAACGTGATGACCGTGCGCGACGGCGTCGGCCAGCCCCGGCGGGTGGTGCCGCGCGACCGGTGGCGCTTCGCGCGGCGCGGGGAGGACGGCGGGATCGTCGACGATCCGACGCGGGTGCACCTCGGGGGGGGATTCGAGCCGCACAAGCTCTACGACGTCGTCTACGTGGCGAAGGACCCCGCCCTCGTCGGCCTCGGGCCGGCCGCGGTGCGCGACATGATCTCGCGGATGAAGTACGACGCGAGCCCCGAGCTGGGATTGCCGGCCGGCGCGATCGAGCACGCCATCGCTTGGGGCGTGTCCCAGAGCGGACGCTTCCTGCGGACGTTCCTCTACCACGGCTACAACACGGACGAGCGGGATCGCCGGGCGTTCGACGGGGTCATGGCGCACGTCGCGGGCGGCGGCCGCGGCAGCTTCAACCACCGGTTCGCCCAGCCGTCCCGCGACGGGCACCCGTTCCTGAACAAGCTCTATCCCAGCGACATCTTCCCGTTCACCGACGTCGTCCAGCACGACCCGGAGACGGACATGCAGGACGGCCTGCTCGCCGGCATACGGCCGGGCCACATGCCGAAGGTGTTCTACACGAACTCGTCGTACGAGTACTGGGGACGCGCGGCCTCGCTCATCCACACCACCCTCGACGGTGCGGCCGACGCGCCGCTGCTCGACAACGTCCGCATCTACTCGTTCGCGGGCGGACAGCACGGCCCCGGCCGCTTCCCGCCGCGCCGCACCAGCGGCGAGCAGCCGAGCAACCCGAACGACTACTCGTGGTTCCTCCGTTCGCTGGTGCTGGCCATGGACCGCTGGATCGACGACGACGCCGCGGCGCCGCCGGCCAGCATCTATCCGCGCATCGCCGACGGCGACCTCGTGGCGCCGGACGCGCTGGGGTTCCCGGATCTTCCCGGCGTCGGCCAGCCGGCCGAGCCGCACCTCGCCTATCGCGCCGTCTACGGTCCGGCGTTCCGGACCGAGGGCATCGCCACGGTGCAGCCTCCCGAGGTGCTGTCCGCGTTCCCGATCCTGGTGCCCGCGGTGGATGCCGACGGCAACGAGACCGGCGGCCTGATGATGCCGGAGGTCGCGGTGCCCCTCGCCACCTACACCGGGTGGAACCTGTTTCGCGCCGGGGCCGGCCCGACCGCCGTGCTGTCGAGCATGCAGGGGTCGTACATTCCGTTCCCGCTGACGAGCGAAGACCGCGCGCGCACCGGCGACCCCCGGCGTCCGATAGAGGAACGCTACGGCGGCCGCGACGCGTACCTCGGCCAAGTGACCGAGGCCGCGCTGGCCCTCGCCGACCGCGGGTATCTGCTGGCCGCCGATCTGGCGCCGATCCTGGCCCAGGCCGCGCGGCACTGGGACTATCTGATGGAAGAGGACGGCGGCGACGATAAGTAGTGACGGTTGCTTCCGGGAGGAGCGGGACCGCGGCGCAAGCGGGGTCCGGCCCGGAGGCGTCGAACGTCGAGGGGCCGGACCGCCGCCCAACGCCACCATGACCACCCGCAGCGGCAGGGGAGATCGCGGAATGCGCAACCACTTTCTGCGGCGCGTGAGCGCGGTCGTCGTTCTGTCGTTCGTCGAGGGTGCGGCCTTCGCGCAGCACGAGGAGGCCGATCGGCTCCAGGCGGCCACCGGCGTGTTCGAAGCGATCATGGACACGCCGGACAACGCCGTCCCGGCGTCCATCTTCGAACGGGCGGAAGCGATCGCCGTCATTCCCAACACGGTGAAGGCCGGGTTCATCTTCGGCGCCCACCGCGGCAGGGGGGTGATCAGCGCCCGGGACGGGCTCGGCGAATGGTCGCAGCCGGCGTTCCTGACGATGACCGGCGGCAGCTTCGGCCTGCAGATCGGCGGCCAGTCGGTCGACGTCGTGCTGGTCATCCTCAACCGGGACGGCCTCGACAAGCTGCTGCGGAACGAGTTCAAGTTCGGTGGCGACGCCTCCGCGGTGGTCGGACCGGTGGGGCGGGAGGTCGAGGTTGCGACGGATCTGTTTCTGCACGCCCAGATCCTCAGCTATTCGCGGAGCCGCGGCCTGTTCGCCGGCATCACCCTCAAGGGGTCGACGATTCGCGCCGATCGGGGTGCCAACGAGCGCTTCTACGGGCTTCCCTACACCTCCGGACAACTGGTGTTGGAGGCGGCCCCGACGACTCCTTTCGACGCGGCGGCGGTCGCCGGGTGGCAGGCCCTCCTGGCCCGTCACTCGTATTGACGAACCGGGTCGCCGTCGGGCGGCGGCGTCGCCGGCCGCCCGGGAGCGCGGGGCGCCGCCGCCCGCGCCGCGTCCGACCAGCGTCGCCGCGCGGCATCAAGCCGGGCGCGCAGCTCGTCGCCCGGCTCGACCCGGGGACAGGTGTCGGCGACGTAACCCAGCCAGTTTCCGACGTAGACGGCAAGCCATTGCCGATAGGCGTCGGCCTGTCCCTCGGTCGAGACGACCGCCAGGCCGCGTCCCGCCCAGATGTCGAAGCGCCGCAGCGCGAGGTCGATCAGTTGCGCGCGGTAGACGGCCGGGTCGAGGGTGACCCGGGCGGTGGCCGCGATGTGGGCGTCGCAACGCTCGATGGCTCGTCCCGCCTCGTCCGTTACCGTGTCCCAGACCTCCCGCCGCGGATCGCCGTCGGGAAACGGATTCCCGCCTTCGACCGGGTCCCGGTGCGACCAGCGGGGGACGGCGGAGAGGTGGCGGAGATCCGGCGACATGCCGAGAGTATAATTGGCGCGATTCCGCGCAACCCTGCGCAACGAGGAATGAGGTGACGATGTCGAGAACAAGCCTGCATGTCGTGGTGGTGACCCTGGCGGTGGCGTTGGCCGGGGCGGGTGTGGCGCCGGCCCAGGTGCTGCCGAATCCGTATCGGCAGGTCGACGGGTGGGCGAAGCTGCCCGACGGCCGGGAGATGGGCGCCGTCGGCAAGGTGACCATGGATCCGGACGGCGAGCACCTGTGGGCGGTCATCCGGTGCGACGCGTCCGGAGAGTTCTTCGGCTGGGAGTGTCTCGACTCCGACCTCGACCCGGTCGTGAAGTTTGACATGGACGGCAACGCCGTCGACAGCTTCGGCGGCGGGATGTTCATCTGGCCGCACGGCATCGACGTCGACAACGAAGGCAACGTCTGGGTCACCGACGCGGTGGCCGAGGCCCGGACCCCCGAGGGTACCCGCGGGCACCAGGTCATCAAGTTCAGCCCCACCGGCGAAGTGTTGATGACTCTGGGCACGCCCGGCAAGGCGGGCGGCGGCCAGGACCACTTCAACGCGCCGGCCGACGTGGTCGTCGCCGACAACGGCGACGTCTTCGTGGCGGACGGCCACGCCAACGAGACCAACAACCGCGTCGTGAAGTTCGCGGGTGACGGCACCTACATCAAGGAGTGGGGCCGGACCGGGTACGCGCCGGGCGAGTTCCGCACCCTGCATGCGATCGCCATGGACGCGGACGGGCGCATCTTCGTCGGCGACCGGTCGAACAACCGCATCCAGATCTTCGATCAGGAAGGCGGGTTCATCGCGCAGTGGACCCAGTTCGGGCGTCCCAGCGGCATCTTCTTCGACGACCACGGGCGCATCTTCGTGGCCGACTCCGAGTCGGACGACCTGCAGAACCCCGGCTGGGAGATGGGCATCCGGATCGGCGAGGTGGCCACCGGCTGGGTGACTGAGTTCATTCTCTTCCCGTGGGGGGACCCGCGCGACCCGGCCGGCAACGGCGCCGAGTTTGTGGCCGTCGACAGCGGGGGCAACATCTACGGCGGCGAGCCGCGCCCGCGCCGGATTCAGAAGTACGTGCGGGTGAGGCCGTAGGGCGATTCGTGCCCGTCTTGCTGGAGGACGACATGGGGAGACACCTTTTGGTCATCGTGAGAAACGTGGGCATCCTGCGCGGTCTCGCTGCGCTGATCGGGCTCGTCGTGCTCCTCTCGTCGGCGGGAGGACGCGACGGCTCGACGCTGCATGCGCAACCGGCCCAGGCGCCGCCGGCTCCTCCCGTGGAGGACCCGGCGGCGCCGGTCGAGCCGCTGCCGTTCATGGAAGCACGCTACAAGGAGGATCTGGCCGCGATCGCAGCGTTCCGCCCGGCGCACCCGTTCTGGCAGCACGTGTTCACGATTCCGGACGGTCGGATCATCTTCGGAAGCGGGGTGGACGGCCGTCTGCTGGCGACGTTCCCGACCAACGGCAACTGGGCGCGGGAGGGAATCTGGTACGACCCGGCGCTGGAGGACATCCTCGACGGGGTCCGGTTGCCGTCGCCGTTGAGCCGTCGGCGCGACCGGGTGTCCGATCTGCTGGAGCCGCTCGTCGGCGGTCCGATCGTCGACAATCCCACCCGGGGGGGCTTCGTCGCCCCCCACGCGGAGCGGTTCGGCGCCTTTCTCGATCAGTGGGGGGCGATTTACGAGCGGTTCGGCGTCCCCGCCGAGATCGGTCTGGCCCAGGCGATGCTCGAGTCGGGGTTCAACGGGCGGGCGCGCTCGGGCGCGGACGCTCTCGGATTCTGCCAGTGGCTCCGGCGCAACTGGAACCATCTGGACCGACTCGATCCCAACGTCCTCGAGGTGTACAACCAGACGACGCAGGCGCCGTACTGCGCGGCGCATCTCACGATCCTGGCCACCATGTACGACAGCTTCATACCGGCCCTGTCCGAGCATCACGCGGGCGGGGTTAATGTCGGCCGGACCGTCATCAACGGGATACGGCTGGGCGGGACGGGTACCCGTGAGCAGTACTTCCTGGGGTCGAAGTACGCCGTCGACCTGCGGGCCATCTCCATTCCCCGCTATCGCGATCTGTTCCGCACCTACGGCATCCGGTCGTTCCTCTACTCGGAGATGGTGTTCGGCAACACCGTCAACATCACGCGCCTGATCGGCAGGACGCCGCAGGCGCCTATCTTCGCGATGCGCGCGCCGCGCAGCCTGTCGCTGGCCGAACTTCGCGACAAGTCGGGACTGTCGACCGACGAGTTGAAACGGTTCAATCCGGCGCTCGTCCGCCGCGTGCCGAGGGGGGCGAACATCTACCTGCCGTCGTACGTCGCGGACCTCGGTTCCGACGTGTCGTTCTGGCAACGGCCGGCTCCGGCCGAGTTCGTGGCGGTGCTCGACGAGTTCGTGCGCCTCGAGTCGGGCGTGGAACGCTGGCACGGCCCCGGGTTCGAGACCACCCTGCGGAGCTTCCAGCGCCGGTTCGAGGAGACCGGCACCGAAGAAGGCACGGTGATGGCGACGACCCTGCGGTACATCATCGGGGATCTGCGCACGAGTCGCCGGGCCTCGATTCTCGCCGAGTTTCGCAGCAGCGACCGTATCGAGCGTCTGTTTCAGCGGGGACTGGCCGAACTTCGCGCGGCGGTGTCCGGCAACTGAACCGGTCGGTTCGGGCGCGGGCGGCCGGCGGGGCCGGGAGTCGGGAGTCCGCGCCGCCGGTGGAACGGCGCGGACTCTCGATGAGGTTGGCGGGGCGGCGGGAGAAGACCGCCGGGCGGCGGTCGGGAGCCGGTTGACGGTTTCGGGCGGTATCGGTCCACCGGGAAGGAACATCCCGGTTTCGTCGAGTCGCCCTCCGTCTTGGCGTCGTCGGTGTGATCGGGGCGGCGGGACCGTCGGCCGTGTCGGCTCAGGCCGATCCCGACGTTCCCCGCACCTCAACCGGGAAGGAGCATCCATGTCTCGTCGAATCGCCCTCTGTCTTGGCGTCGTCGGTGTGATCGGGGCGGCGGGACCGTCGGCCGTGTCGGCCCAGGCCGATCCCGACGTTCCCCGCACCCCCTCCGGCCGGCCGGATCTGTCCGGTACGTACGACACCGCCACCGTGACCCCGCTGCAGCGGCCGCGGGAGTTCGGCGATCGGCTGACGTTGACCCGGGAGGAGGCGGCGATCATCGCGTCGGACCCGGATGGGCTGGCCAAGGTGTTCAATCTGGCCCCGGCGGGGTCGGATGAACGGGCGGCGGCGCGGGCGGCGGAGCAGCGGGCCGGGTTCGAGACCCGGGAGGGCGACCGGGGGGCGCCGCCCGCCGGGGGAGACGGGTCGGGCGGGGCGGCCGGTAACGTCGGAGGCTACAACACGTTCTGGATCGATCGCGGCGAAGCCGCCTTTCAGATCGACGGGCTGATCCGCACGTCGATCATCACCGACCCGCCCGACGGCCGGCAGCCGCCCCTGACGGACGGCGCCCGCGCGGCGCGGGCGGCCCGGGCCGGGTTCGCGCGGCCCAACGACGGCACCGCGTGGTGGCTCGATGACGACCTCGATGCGCCCGGTCCCTACGACCACCCCGAGCAGCGTCCGCACGCCGAGCGGTGCCTCATGGGGTTCGGGTCCACCGCCGGACCCCCGATGCTCTCGGTCCTCTACAACAACATGAAGCGCATCGTGCAGACCGACGACACGGTGATGATTCTGGTCGAGATGGTGCACGACGCCCGCATCGTCCGCATGAACCAGGAACACAATCCGCCGGAGATCCGGAGCTGGCTGGGTGACTCGGTCGGCCGCTGGGAGGGTGACACCCTCGTCGTCGACACCACCAACTTCACCGACAACCCGTCCTTCGGCGGGGCCTCCCGGCACCTGCACGTCGTCGAGCGGTTCACCCGGCTCGACGACGAAACGCTCCTCTATCAGTTCACGGTGGACGACCCCACGGTGTGGACCGCCCCGTGGAGCGGCGAGTACGTCTGGCCCGCCTCGGACGACCGGGTCTACGAGTACGCCTGTCACGAGGCGAACTACTCGTTCGGCGGCATCCTGCGCGGCGCGCGGGTCCTCGAAGAGGACGCGCGCGCCGCGGCCGGGGCCGGCGCGCGCGACTGACGTCAGGGGCGGGGCGGCGAGAGGGCGATTCGGAAGCCGATGAAGGGTCGGCGGGCGCCGGGATCGGCGCCGCCGCGGGTGGTGGTGCGGAGGTTGCGGGCCGGGTCCGTGAACGAGCCGCCGCGCATGACCCACAGGGCGTCGGCTTCCAGGTCCACGCGGTCCGCGCCTTCATCGAACGGGTAGGGTCGGAACGGGCTCCGGGTCCATTCCCAGACGTTTCCGCTCATGTCCGCGAGTCCGTAAGGGCATTCGGGGCACGAAACGCGGCCGGCCGGGGTGGTGCCCCGACTCTGGTGGTTGGCCCGGTCGCGGCGCATCTGCGGGCCCCACGGATAGCGCCGGGCATCGGTTCCGCGCGCCGCTTTCTCCCACTCCGCTTCCGTCGGCAGCGTGACCCGCCAGCCCGCGCCGAGCCGTTCGGCGAGCGCGGGCGGTGTCTGCGGCGCTTCCCGCAGCTCGCGGTCGAGCCACCGGCAGTAGGCCAGCGCGTCGGGCCACGACACGTTCGCGACGGGATGGTCGGGGGGCGTCCGCAAGGCCTCGGCGTCGGCGGGGAATCCGGTCGCGGCGAAAGCCGCGAACTGCGCCACGGTGACCTCGTAGCGGCCGATGAGATACGCCGGCAGGTAGACCGTCCCCTGGGCGGACGCCGCCGACCAGCGCTCGTTGTCGAAGGCCTCGGGGTCGGTGGTCGGATCGGCGCCCATGGAGAACGGCCCGGCCGGAATCTCGACGAAGCCGAGGCGCGGGTCGTCGGGCAGGAACCACGCGTCGGCGCGGAATCCCGGCAGAGCGGCGGGGGTCGCGGAGGCCGGCGGCGTCGCGCCGGCGGTTGCGCCGCCGTCGCCGGGAACCGGCTGAAGCCCGAGCCAGAGGGCCGCGCCGATGACCAGCGCGCCCAGGATCGCTGGTCCGATCACGCCCGGTGCGGTGGTCTCGGGAGGAGAGGCGGAAGCGGTGGCGGTGGACGTCATCGGAAACCCTGGCCGCCCCCCGTGGCCGAAGTCCCGGACGGGGCGGCGGCGCGCCGGGGCGGCCCGGGAAGCCGGCGGCTGGCGCGCTGCGGACGATTCGGTGCGGGCGACGGGGTCTCGGGCGGCATGTTCTCTTGTCACTACGGCTGGCAGGCGAACGACCAGCCGTGCTCGCAGGCCCGCGCCCGGAGCGCCGGCTCGGGCATGTCCAGCAGGTTGGGGCCGGCCTCTCTGAGCAGCAGCCGGAGGTCCAGGGGGCGCGGATCGGCGCGAACGAGCGACGTCCGGTCCAGCAGGTTGACGCAGCCGGCCTGAAACCGAAGCTCGCACGCCTGCGAGAAATACTCGAGCGCACGCTCGGCGTCGGCGGGGACCACGCTTCCTTCCCGGTAGTGCCGGCCGAGCTCGTTGCACGCCCATCCGGCGTTGTCGCCGCAGTAGTTGGTCTCGATCCGGATCAGGCGCGCGCACGCCTGCGGCCGGTCATCGGCGCAGGTCCGCTCCCAGAAGGGCACGCTGTCTCCGCGATGCCGGCCGTCGGTCGCCCCCGCCGCGGACATCGCCGCGAAGAACAGCACCCAGACCGCCATGTGCAGCAGGTTGCCGCCGGCCGGCGCCCAGGCTCCGGCCCGCCGCGCCGGACCGCGGCGGGCCCCCGCCGCGGCGGCGAGCCGATCAATCCACGGCACGCTCAGGTTCAGCAGCGGCACGCACAGCAGCTTGTCGTAGAAGGTGGGGAGGCCCGCCGTCCCCAGCAGCGCGTAGAGCGCGAATACGCCGAGTCCGTAGAGAGCGCCGAAGAGGGCCTTGCCGGGCGGCGTCCGCGGAGAGGTCGACGGGTCGGTCACCAGCAGGTGCAGACCGAGGAACACCGCGCTCGGGATCTCGGAGTCGATGAAGTACGGCACGCCGGCAATCGCCGAGTACAGCGCGCTCGACCCGAAGAGGACGATCGCGGCCGAGCCCGCGACCAGGGTGATCGAGAAGGCGTACATGACGACGAGGCCGATCGCGAACAGGAACAGATAGATCCGCGGCGCCAGGGTCAAGGTCGAGGCGATGTCCTGGCCCCAGGTCAGGTCGGTGGTGCCGGTCGCGAGCAGAATCAGCGAGAACAGGCCGAGGGAGAAGGCGGACGGGTTGAAGATGTGGGCGCTGCGCCCCTCGCGCCGCCGGCGCACGAACTCCTTGCCGAGGAAGCCGGCCGCGAGCATCACGAACTGGAGGTAGAACCAGTCGTCGCGGAACCAGAGGAAGAGGTTGGTGCTGAAGATGATCGGGAACGGGCCGAACCCCAGCACGTAGTGGTCGCGGCGCGACCAGGACAGCAGCAGGTCGAACGCGTACGCGAAGACGAGCTGGGCGATGAGCAGCCACGCATGGTCGTACACCGGCCGCCAGAAGTATCCCCAGTACAGGAACACCGCCATCTGGACTGCGGCCTGCAGGTAGTGCTGCGGCCGCGCGACGACGCGAAACGACCGGCCGGCCGACGGCGTCCGCAGGCGCAGGTAGAGGACCGCCTGCCACGCCCCCAGCGCCGCCGCGGCGGCCCAGAACGAGCCGGTGAGGACCGCGTTCGACTGCACGCGGGGCGCCAGCGACACCGCGAGCAGACCGAGCGTGAGCCCCAGGGGAACCGCCCAGGCCCGAAGGGATGGCGTCGCGCCGGCCGGTCCGGCAGCCGCCGCCGGGCCGGAAGGGGCCGGGGGCGGTTCGTGCCGATGGGGGGGGCGGGAGCGCCGGCGTCGCGCGGCTGACATCGACGATCATGATAGCCCGCCCCGCGCCTGCCGCCCGGCCCGACCCTCCGGGAATCCGCACCGCGCCACCGCCGTGGAACGCCGGCCCGCGGCCAACGTCGCCTGCGGCTCCGCCTGCCGCCCGGCCGACCCTCCGGGAATCCGCGCCGTCGCACCGCGCGAACGTCCGGCCCGGCAATCCGCGCCTCTCCGTCCGGGTCGTGCCACGGCGCGGATTTCCGGCGCCCGGCGAACCGGCTTGCCGCAGCGGCGCCCGGCAACCCCCGCTCGCCGTATAATTACCGCGGTCCCGCCGCCGTCGGCGGGGGGGGCGTTTCGTGGTCACGGCTACCGACATCTTCATCAACGGCATCATCGGCGTCTTCACGGGCATCACCGTCCTGTATCTGCTGATGCGCATTCTCGCCGCCGCCGTCGGCCGTCCGGCGCGCGGGTCGGCCCCGGCCGACCGGGCATCCGAGTAGTGGCGTTTCTCGATCAGCTCGGCGTTCCGGCCGTCACTCCGGGCATGGTGGTCATGTGGGCGATCGGGCTGACCCTGATCCATCTCGCGGTACACCGCCGGTACGAACCGTTGCTGCTGTTGCCGATCGGGTTCGGCATCCTGATCGCCAATCTGCCGCTGACCGGACTGATGACCCCCGGCGAGGGCCTGATCTGGCGGTTCTATCACTACGGGGTCGAATGGGAGGTCATCCCCCCGCTCATCTTCCTCGGGCTCGGGGCGCATACCGACTTCGGCCCGCTGCTGTCGCAGCCGCGCCTGATCTTCCTGGGGGCGGCGGCGCAGGGCGGCGTCTACGTCGCGTTCTTTGCCGCGCATGCGTTCGGATTCAGCCTCGAGGAGGCCGCGGCCATCGGCATCATCGGCGGCGCCGACGGGCCGACCACGATCTTCCTCGCCGCCCAGCTCGCCCCCGAGCTGCTCGGTGCCTGCGCCGTCGCCGCCTACTCCTACATGGCGCTGGTCCCGATCATCCAGCCGCCGATCATGCGCCTCCTGACGACGGAGCGGGAGCGGGCGATCCGGATGAAGAGGGCGCGGAAGGTGACGGTCCGCGAGAAGCTGCTCTTTCCGATCGTCGCGGCGATGGGCATCGTGCTGCTGGTGCCCGCCTCGGCGCCGCTGATCGCGATGTTCATGCTGGGCAATCTCTTCCGCGAGTCGAAGGTCGTCGAGCGTCTGACGGACACCGCGCAGAACGCCCTGATGAACATCGTCACCATCTTCCTCGGCCTGAGCGTCGGGGCCACGATGGACGCGGCGACGTTCCTGCGGGCCGACGTGCTGTTCATCTTCGCGCTGGGTCTCGCCGCGTTCGCGTTCGGCACGGCCGGCGGCGTGCTGCTCGCCAAGCTGATGAATCTGTTCACGAAGGATAAGATCAACCCGCTGGTCGGGGCGGCGGGGGTGTCGGCGGTGCCGATGGCGGCGCGCGTCGCCCACCAGGTCGGGGCCGAGGCCGACCGGAAGAACTATCTGCTGATGTTCGCCATGGGCCCGAACTTGGCCGGCGTCATCGGCACGGTCGTCGCGGCCGGCATCTTCCTGACGATGCTGGGATAGGCGTGTGCGCCGTGAACGGTGCGGGCTCCCGGCGGGGTTGGTTGGGCGGCCGTCGGCGCCGCCGGCGACGATGGCCGGGCCTGGGTTGGTCGGGGCGGCCATCGTCGCCGTCAGGCTGGGGGAATACCCGGGCGGGAGTCTGCGGCGGGCCGCGGCGCGGACTTCGGGAGGGTCGGTCGGCCGTCGGAGCGGCCGGGCGGCGGTTGCCCGGCCCGGACGGCGGGTAGAGGCAGGGAAGGACGACGACATGGCGGAAGACGTGGTGGCGCCTCTGGCCGGGAAGGTGCTGTCGATCGCGGTGGCGGTCGGCGACGCCGTAGAAGAGGACGACGAGGTCCTGGTGCTCGAGGCGATGAAGATGGAGACCGTGGTGTACGCGCCGTCCGACGGCACGGTGACGGCGCTGCGGGTCGCGGTCGGCGATCAGGTCGAGGAAGACGATCCGCTGGTGACCATCGGGGAGTGACGACGAGGATGAACTTCGATCTGACGGACGAGCAGAAGCTGGTGCAGGAGACGGCGCGCGAATTTGCGCTGAACGACATCGCGCCGACCCTGGTGGAGGAGGAGAGGAACCACGAGTTCCGTCTCGATCGGGTGCGGCGCATGGGTGATCTCGGCTTCTTCTCGTGCGCCCTGCCGGAATCGCTGGGGGGCGCCGGGTTCGGCTTCCTCGAGTCGGTGCTGATGGCCGAGCAGGTCGCCAGGGTCTCGGCGTCGTGGCGGCTCCCGTTCAACATGCAGAACCTCGGGCCGGCGTTGACGGTGGCGAAGTTCGGCACCCCCGAGCAGCAGGAGCGGTTCATTCCCGGCTGGGTGGCGGGGACGCAGATCGGCTTCTTCGGCATGACCGAGCCCGAGAGCGGCTCCGACGTGGCCGGCATGACCACCGTCGCCCGCGACCGGGGCGACTACTGGGAACTGCAGGGCAGCAAGATCTGGGTCTCGAACGCCACCCAGGGGGACGCGGGGCTGCTCTACGTCATGACCGATCCGGAGCGGAAGCACCGCGGCATGAGCGCGTTCATCCTCGAGCCCAAGAAGGTCGACGACCTTGTGGCGACGGACATCGAGACCAAGCTGGGCCTGCACTGCGCGCCGACCGGAGAGATGGCGTTCCACGGCGCGAAGCTTCCTAAGGACGCCCTGCTCGGGGAGCCCGGCGACGGCTTCAGGATCTGCATGTGGCAGCTCAACAACACCCGGCTGGGGTGCGCGGCGGGGGCTCTGGGGGTCGCCGGCGCCGCCCTCGACGCCGCCGTGGGCTACGCCAACGAGCGCACGCAGTTCGGCAAGCCGATCTCGCAGCACCAGATGGTGCAGGCGCAGATCGCCGAGATGGCCCTCGAGCACGAGTCGGCCCGGATGCTGGTGTACCGGGCCGCGTGGCTGAAGGACAACGGCCGGCCGAACCAGTACGAGACGTCGCTGGCCAAGCTGCAGGCGAGCGAGGCGGCGGTGCACGCGGCCAACGAGTGCATGAAGATCCACGGGTCGTACGGGTACTCGACGGAGTATCCGGCGGAGCGGCTGTACCGCGATGCCAAGTCGTTGCAGGTGGTCGAGGGCACCTCGAACATACAGAAGCTCATCATCTCCGGGATCGCCTGCGGCCACGCGCCGAATCGGTGAGGGCAGGCCGCGCCACCGTCCGAACGGGATCGTTCGAGCGGGACACACACTGGGTCCCCAACGTTTGTTTCGGGGCCGCCGCGTCGCCACCCACGCGCGGATTACTTCGAGCGGGAACATCTTGACCGAGCGGTCGTTTCAAGTCGGACAATCGACGGCGGAACCCTGCGCCCGACGCAAGGGGACCCTACCGCATCCGCAAGCGTCGAGGATGGTGCAGTGAAGCCGTATTTCGAGACGATGGACCGGTTCAGGCCCCTGACGGAAGCATCGAGGATGGTGCAGTGAAGCCGTATTTCGAGACGATGGACCGGTTCGGCAAGTCCCTGAAACCGGGCCGGGTGAAGCGGGCCGCCGCGGGCGCAGAGGCGCTGCGGGCGGTGGAGGCGGACATCGCGGCGGCGGCCCGAGCGGTCGAAGAGGCGGGGTTCCCGGCCGAGAAGATCAACCAGCGGGGCTGGATGACCGTCTACCAGCGCCTCGAGTATCTGCTGGACCCCGGCACGTGGCGCCCGTTGCGCACCCTCTACAACCCCGCGGAGAACGAGGAGGGCGTCACCAACGTCGTCGACGGCCTGGGGAAGATCGAGGGCCGCTGGGCGGTGGTCATCGGGTTCGACAACAAGGTCATGGCGGGGGCGTGGCTGCCCGGGCAGTCCGAGAACATCCTCCGCGCCACCGACCTCGCCCGCCGGCTGAACGTGCCCCTGGTCTGGCTCGTGCATTGCAGCGGCGCGAAGCTGCCCGAGCAGGAGCAGTTCTACGCGAACCGGCGCGGGGCCGGGACCCCGTTCTTCCGGCACGCCGAGCTCGAGCAGGCGGGCATTCCGGTGCTGGCCGGCATCTACGGGACCAATCCCGCCGGCGGCGGATACCAGTCGGTCAGCCCGACCATTCTGCTCGCGCACAAGGACGCCAACATGGCGGTCGGCGGGGTCGGCATCGTCTCCGGCATGGCTCCCAAGGGCGGGTTCGACGCCGCCATGGTCGAGGAGCTGATTGCGAAGACCCGCGCGTTCACCGCCCGCCCCCCCGGGGACGTCGCCACCCACCACGACGCCACCGGGTTCTTCACCCGGGTCTACGACGAAGAGACCGGCGTCCTCGACGGGCTGAAGGAGTACATGCGGGCGATCCCCGCCTACGGGCCCGAGTTCTTCCGCGCCGCCGAGCCGAAGGACCCTGCGTTTCCCGTCGACGACCTCTATCACCTGCTGCCCGCCAACCAGAAGGAGGTCTACGACTTCGACGAGGTCCTCGCCCGGCTCGTCGACGGCAGCGAACGGCTCGAATTCCGGCCGGACTACGGCCCCGAGGTGTTCACCGGGGTCTGCAAGGTCGACGGCCGGCTCGTCGGCTGCATCGGCAACCGGCAGGGCTATCTGGGGAAGGGCTATCCCGACTACGGCGACTATCCGGGCATGGGGGGCAAGCTCTACCGGCAGGGGCTCGTCAAGATGAACGAGTTCGTCACCCTGTGCGGCCGCGACCGGCTGCCCGTCGTTTGGTTCCAGGACACGTCGGGTATCGACGTCGGCGAGCGGGCCGAGAAGGCCGAGGTGCTCGGCCTCGGCCAGTCGCTGATCTACTCGATCCAGCAGACCGGCGTGCCGATGATGCTCGTGGTGCTGCGCAAGGGGACGGCGGCCGCGCACTACGTCATGGGCGGCCCCACCGCCAACCGCCACAACGCGTTCACCCTCGGCACCCCCGCCACCGAGATCGAGGTTATGCACGGCGAGACCGCGGCCGTCGCCACCTATGCCCGCCGCGCCGCCAAGGAGCACGCGGCGGGCCGCCCCCTCGACCCGGTCATCGAGCGGATGAACGCGCTGGTCGACCGCTACCACGAGACCTCGCGCCCCGCCTACTGCGCGCGGCACGGCTTCGTCGACGAGGTCGTGGCCCTGACCGACCTGCGGCGCTACCTGCAGGCGTTCACCGGCGCCGCCTACCAGAACCCTGTCTCGATCTGCCCCCGCCACCACATGCTGCTGCCCCGCGTCATTCGCGGGTGAGCCCGCGTCGTCCGCGCTTGTCCGCCCAGGAGTCTGCGCCGTAGAACGGACTCCTGGAGGGTTGGTTGGGCGGTAATCGGAGGCCGCAGCGCGACCTTGCGTCGGCCGACTCGACCCTCCGGGGTCGGCCGATGATGCGGTGCGACGGGTTCAGCCTACATTCTGATGACCGATTCCGAACAACCGCGGGAGCTCGGCCTGGGGAACGCGCCCGATGCGTTGCCGCCCCCATCGTCAAGTCAACCGCTTCACCCCCCGAGGCGGTCGAACTTCTGGAAGCGCTGCCCGACGTTGACCTCGGTGGTGTAGAGGTTGCCCCGCGAGTCGACGGCCAAGTTGTGCAGCCGGTAGAACTGGCCGGCGTTCTTGCCGAGCCGGCCGAAGCGGCCGCGCACCTCGAGGGTGGCGCGGTCGAGAATCCAGACGACGTTGTTGGTGCCGTCGGGGATGAACAGCCACCGCTGCCCGGGGTCCTCGGACAGGGTGACGCCCGAGACCGATCCGCTGCCCAGAGTCGCGGGGCGCACGAACGCCTCGGTGATGAACGTGCCCTGCTTGTCGAAGACCTGCAGGCGGTCGTTGGTGCGGTCGGCGACGTAGACCAACCCGTCGTGGGCGATGGTGACGTCGTGCACCGGACTGCGGTAGTGGCGGATGGGGTCGGCGTCGGGGTCGTAGGCCGGCAGCGGGCGGTCGTCGGGGCGCCCGCCGTAGGCTCCCCAGTGGCGGCGGTACTCGCCGGTGTCGGCGTCGAACACGATGACCCGGCGGTTGCCGTAGCCGTCGGCGACGTAGACCTCGTTGGCCTCCGGGTCCACCCGGATGCCGGCGGGGCGTCCCAGGTTCGCGGTGTCGTTGCTCCCCCCGCTCTGGCCGGCGCGGCCGATCTGAAGCAGGAACTCGCCCTCGGCCGTGAACTTCAGGATGTGGGCGTCGCCGGCCGCGTTCCCGCCGATCCAGACGTGCCCCTGGTGGTCGACGTGAATGCCGTGCTCGCTGTCGGGCCACTCGTAGCCGTCGCCGGGCCCGCCCCACGACCGCACGACGGCGCCGTCGGGGTCGAGGACGATCACCGGCGGCGCCGGCACGCAGCACATGCCCTCCTCGCCGCGCTGCCGGGCGTCGAGGGTCCGCGGCCGGTGCAGGACCCACACGTTGTCCTCGGCGTCGACGTCGATGCCCGACACCTGCCCGAGCATCCAGTTGCCGGGCAGCTCGCGCGCCCAGAACGGGTCGACGCGGAACCGGGGGACGTCGTCGCCGTCCGGCGCCGGCTGGGCCTGTCCGGCGTCGGCCGCGCCGACGGCCAGCGCGAGGGCCAGCAGCAGAGCCGGAATGGCGTGGTGGTGACGTGGGTTCATCATCATGCCGAGCACGATACACTACAATTCGACCGACGCACTGCCGGGCGGTCCCGGCCGCCGCCGGTGGCGGCGCGGGACCGGAGACGAGACCCGGACAGCGGCCGGCGCCGCTGAGGAGGAACGCAGAATGAAGTGGCTATTGACCGTCGTCGCCGTGCTGGCCCTCGTGGCGCCGGCCCACGCTCAGCTCGCCGTGCCGAACGAGGCGGGGCTGACCTACGGCCACGTGCACCTGAACGTCGCCGACATCGAGGTCCACAAGAAGCTGTGGGTCGACTGGTTCGGCGGCGAGGTCGTCGAGAAGGGTCCGCTGACCGCGGTCCGGCTGCCCAACTTCCTGATCGCGCTGACCGAGCGGGAGCCGACGGGGCCGATGCAGGGCTCGGTGCTCGACCACTTCGGCTTCAAGGTGCGCAACACGGCCGAGTTCGTGCAGCGGTGGCGCGACGCCGGCATGGAGGTCGGACCGGAGTTCACCGGCGCCGAGGGGCTGCCGAATGCCTACGTCATGGCCCCCGACGGCGTCTGGGTCGAGTTGCAGGAGGACCCGGCGCTGCACGTCCCGATCGCCGGCTACCACATCCACTTCTTCACGCCCGAGTTCGAGGAGCTGCTGGACTGGTACACGGAGGTCTTCGGCCTGCACGTCCGGCCGCGCGGCCGCATTCAGACGACGACCGACGTGCCCGGCATGAACATGAGCTTCGGGGCGGGCGGCGTCGACGCGCCGGTCGGCACGCGCGGGCGCGCCCTGGACCACATCGGCTTCGAGGTGGACGATCTCGAAGCGTTCTGCCAGAAGCTCGAGGCGATGGGCATCGAGTTCGACGTCGAGTACCGCGAGATTGACAGCATCGAGCTGAAGATCGCCTTCATCACGGACCCGGCGGGCACCTACATCGAGCTGACGGAAGGCTACGACGCGTACTGAGCCGTCCGTGGCAAGAGGCCCGGCGCGTTCGATCGGCGATGCCGCATCGCCGCGGGGTTTTGCGCTTGCCGCACGCGGGTGGGGTCCCGGGAGTTTGCGTCCCTTCATACGGCGCGGGCTCCCGGGCGCGTCCGGCATGGTTGCTGGAAGTCTGCGCCGCAGGAAAAATCGGCCCCCCACATATAGTGGAGTCGAAGACCTACTACTACTGCATACAGAGGTCTAATCGTGCCCAAAATATCGTTCCACGGCGCAGACTCCTAGCATGGGTAACCGGCAAACAACGCAGTCAGCGGGGATGCATCGCCGCTCGAAGGCGGCGGGCGACGTTCGCCACGGGCTGTCGAGCCGACGTTTCTGCGCGCATCGCCTCCCGCGGTCGATCTCCGCGACAGATCCGCCTAATCGGACGCGCCGCCGAGCCAAGCGGCACTGAGCGCCCCGCGGTCGACCGCTACGCCCCGTAGATAGACATCCACGATGCCGCGGGTGTTCGTGATGTCGGCCAGGGGGTCGGCCTCGAGCACGATGAAGTCGGCGCTCTTGCCGGCCTCGAGAGTGCCAAGGTCTTCGAGCCCCATCAGCGCGGCGGAGTTCCGGGTGGCGGCGACGATGACGTCGGCCGCGGTCATGCCGGTCCGCACCATGTCCTCCATCTCCGCGTGGGGGCTCCAGCCGGCGCCGCCGTCGGTGCCGAAGGCGATTGTGACCCCCTCGGCGCTCAGCCGCGACAGGTTGCGGGCCTGGATGCCGAAGGCCTCCTGGGCCTCGGGACGGTCCGCCTGCTGCGACTGCATCTGCTCGAGCTGGTCGGGCGGGATGGTGCCGCTCAGCCAGCTCAGGTCGACCGCCACCCCCGGGCCCGGCAGGTTCGGCACGAGGACGACCTCGGGGCGATCGAAGAACATCTCGACCACCTCGTCGTCGATGTCCATGTCGCGGATGCCGTGCGCGAACGCGTCGAGACCGGCCGCGAGCAGACCTTTGGCGTCCTCGAGCGTGAAGACGTGGGCGGTCACCTTCAGTCCGTGCTGATGGGCCTCGTCGATCACCGCCCCGTACAGCGCCGGCGTCAGCTTGTCGAACTGTCCTCCGCGGTCGTCGACCCAGATCTTGATCCACTCCAGGTCCTTGGCCGCCAGCTCCTGCACTGCGGCGCGCGCTTCATCCTCGGTCGTGATCCAGTAGGGGACCTCGGTGCGGCCCGGCTCGGGCGCGGTGATGCCGCGGTCGACGGTGTAATAGCGGGCGGCGTTCGGGATGACTTCGTCCCGGACCGCGAACGCTGCGTCGCCGGTTCCGCGTCCGAGGCTCAGCACCGCCGCGACCCCGTAGTAGGCCTTGCGCTGCAGGTCCTCGACCAGCGTGTCGCGGTTCTCGCTGCGCAGATGGACGTGGGTGTCGATGATCGCGGGCATGACCGTACGGCCGCTCAGGTCCACCCGGGCCGCGCCCTCCGGCACCTCGACGGCGGCGCTGTCGCCCACTGCCGAGAGCCGGTCCTCTTCGACGATGAGGGTGCCGGTCTCGATGACGTCGCCGTTGCCGACGACGACCCGCGCTCCCTCGTAGGCGGTGACGCCGGTGGCCGGCTCGGGCTCCGCCCCCCCACAGGCCGGCGCCGCGACCAGCAGGCCGGTTGCGGCGAGTGACGACGTCGCTCTCTTCCATTGATGCATCAGCGGGTCTCCCGTGGCTTCATCGACATTGGCGGCGACGGTTCTGGCGGGGATGGACGGCGCTGCGTCTCCTGATACGACGGGCCGGCGCCGCGGTGGCGCGCGATGCCGGCCCGTCCGTCCATCCGGCTCGGTCGTGCGGCGGACTGCCACGAGCCCGTGAATTCCTGACGGTCCGTGGCGAAAAGCCCCCGCTGCCTTCGAGCGGCGATGCAGCCCGCCTGACGGCGTTGTTCGTCGGTTGCCTGCCCAAGTTGCGCCTTCCTCACGCCCTGTCAGGCACGGGCGTTCTTGGCCCGCGGGCGCTCTTCAGCCCGCCGGCGTCCTCGCCGCTCTATGGTGCGACGCGGGATTTCGCCACGGGCTGCTGAGGATCGGCGCAAGACTAAACCCCCGGTTTCGCTGCATCGGTTTCGTGTCGCAGTTCACTGCGGCCGCATCCCGGTCGCGCATCGGTCGCATTCGGCGTCGATCCCATTGCGACGTGATGACGGCTTCTGAAGGAAGTTGTTCTTGCGCGGACCTCAAGGCCGCAACTCGCGGCCCAGCAGCTCGAGCTCGCGCGCGCCGGCGAGAATGCCGTGCAGGCCGATGTTGCCTTCGTGGCACGCATACTCGAAGAGCGGACCGTCGGTGCGGCGGAACGGCATCATCACCGTGAACGGCGCGGTGTAGACCGTGGGGTCGGTGACCGTGTACTCGTAGGCCACCCGGTCGGGGTTGATCCGGGTGAACCGCTCGATCAGATGCTTGTTCGGGCTGGTGCCCCGGCTCTCCCCGCCACGGAACTGGGTGGTCTCGACGACGAACGTCCCGCCCTCCCAATGGCCGCGCGACACCCCGGAGAACTGCTTGAACGGGGGCTTCGCCACATCGTCGATGGGGATGATGCGGGCGTTGTGGACCATCTCGTTGAGAATCACCACGTGGTCTTCGGTCTGGAAGATCATCACGTTGTTGTTGTACGCCCCGGACGACATCGGCGGACCGGCATTGAAGCCCATGATGCAGCGGTCCATCAGGCTGCGGTTCTCGTACGAGTCGTACATGTGCTCGCGGCGGTTGGCGGCGCGTTCACGCGCCGCCGCCTGCGCCTCCGGGGTCCGGGCGGGCAGCCGCCCGTTGGGCGGATCGATGATCAGCGAGGTCCGCTTGTCATCGGTCAGATCGACGCCCCGCTCGTACCAGAATTCGTTGTAGGACAACACGCCGCCCTCCGAGCGCGGCGCATATCCTGCGCTCCGCGCGCCGTCGACCGGGTCAAAGAGGTCGCGATTCTGCCGCGTGCGCTCCGACGCCTCGAACGCGGCGGCGGTCTCCGCGTCCAGGGTCTCCTGCTCTGCGAACTGCCGGGGCCGCTGGTACGGGGTCAACGTCCGGAACGTGAAGATCCCGGAGATGTCCGGGTCGCCGTGCGGCGTGCGCATCGGCATCGTCGGGTCCTCCGATTGCGCCAGGGCCGGTTGGGTGAGCGCCAGGACCACGGCCAATGTGAACAACCCCGCGACGCATCTCGTCTTCATCTGTGGTTCTCCTGCGGGTGGACGCCGCGGCTGTCGGCGCGTCGCCCCCCATGGCGCCGGAACCGCTCCAGGGCGCTCCGGCGCCGGCCATGCTGCTGTGTCCGCCTCGGGCCGATTAGGGAGCCCCGGCCGGACACAAAACCTCAATCTGGCAGCATACGCAGCCCGCAACGCGAATGCAAGCCAGGAGCCCAGGCAGGACCATCCCACGCTCCGCCCCAGCCGTGCGCAGACAGAATCGTGGCGGGTCCTGCCTGGGGCTCCGGACGTGCGGAATCGTAGGTTTCACGCGGCGCGGCCGGTCGGCAAGACGGTGGCGACCCCTCGAATCGGGGGCGGGCCGTCACGCGCAGTCAGCGTGGGATGCCCCTGGGAGCCCAGGAGCCTGCGGTGTGGAACGGCGCAGACTCCTGAGAGGGTTGGTTGGGCGGCCATCGGAGGCCGCAGCGCGACCTTGCGACGATTTCCGCTAGCCGTTCCCGGTCTCGCCCCGCCAGTACCGCTCTTCGATCTCCTCGATCTCCTCCTCGTTCAGCCCGAAGTAGTGGCCGAACTCGTGGATGACGGTCTCGCCGATGGCGCGGACGATATCGTCCTCGTCCTCGCAGTCCTCGAGGATGGGCCGCTGATAGATCGTGATCCGGTCGGGCAGCACGTTCCCGTGGGTCCAGTCCCGTTCGGGAAGCGGTATGCCCTGGTAGAGGCCGTACAGCGTATTCGGCGGCTCGATCTCCATCTCGGCCAGCAGCTCCGGCGACGGCAGATCCTCGACCACCACCGCCACGTTGTCCATCTCCCGGCGAAAGCGGGCGGGAATGCCGCGCACGGCGCGGGCCACGAGTCGCTCGAACTGCTTTCGGGTCATGTCCTCAACCGAAACGGCTCCAGGAGTCTGCGGTGTAGAACGGCGCCGCCTCCCGCAGGAGGCGCCGACTCCCTGGAGGGTTGGGCGGTGAGCGGAGCCGCAGGCGACGCTCTCCGGGCTAGGTGCTCGACGGTATACGATGTTATTTTCATTCGTGCCTGTCAATCACCGAGCGCGTTGCGTGGACCCGTTCGACGGTCGTCCCGCCCAGGAAGGATGCAGCAGACCGATGCGGAACCCCACGCCGGCGCCAGCCCGGAAACCGCCGCCCTGCGGCTCCGCCCGCCGCCGAACCGCCCGCCCGGGCGCCCGGGCCGTTCTGCGGCGGCTCCTGGTCGCGGGGCTGAGCTTGGCCGCAGCGGTGCCGGCCGGGGCGCAGGCCGCCGGCGAATGGCGCTACTTCGGCGGGGACGAAGCTTTCACCCGCTACTCGCCCCTCGATCAGATCGACCACCGGAACGTGGGTGACCTGGAGGTCGTCTGGCGCCGGCCCGGCGTCGACCCGGCGCTGCGCGCGGCGTTCCCGGACCTGCGCGTGAACGCCTATCTGCGGTCGACGCCGGTCATGATCGACGGCGTGCTCTACGCCCCCAACGCGCTCGGCCTGCTCGATGCGTTCGATCCGGCCACGGGGGAGACAGTCTGGCGCCAGGCCCCGTTCGCCGCCACCCTCGAGGAGGTCGCGGGCCGCAGCACGCGGGGGGCCGCCTACTGGACCGACGGCACGGTCCGGCGGCTGCTGCTGGTCCGGGGAGGGTATCTGTACGCGGTCGATGCGCGGACCGGGCGTCCGGCGCCGTCGTTCGGTCTCGCCGACCAGGGCCGGGTCGATCTGCAGTGGGATCACCCCCTTGCCGGCAACTTCGACTGGTCGGCGGGACCGATCGTGGTGGGCGACGTGGTGGTCGTGGCCGGCACCACCGGTGGCGCCGGCGACGGCGGGGTCGTGCGCGAGGCGGCGCCGGAAGACGTTCGCGGCTTCGACGCGCGGACCGGCGAACTCCTGTGGACGTTCCACGTGGTGCCCCGTCCCGGGGAGTTCGGCGCCGAGACCTGGGGTGACGGAGCCGGGGAGTACTCGGGTGATCTGGGCTCGTGGTGCTGCCTCGCCGCCGACGAGGCGTTGGGCTACGTCTACGTGCCCTTGTCGGCGCCCACCGGGATGATCTACGGCGGCCACCGGCCCGGCGACAACCTGTTCTCGGACAGTCTCGTCGCCCTTGATGCCGCGACCGGCGAGCGCGTGTGGCACTTTCAGATGGTGCACCACGACGTCTGGGAGTACGACACGGTCGGACCGCCGACGCTCGGTGCCCTCGTCGTCGACGGCCGTCGCATCAACGCGGTGATGCAGCCCAGCAAGACGGCGTTTCTGTACGTGCTCGACCGCGGGACCGGCGAGCCGGTCTGGCCGATCGAAGAGCGCGCGGTGCCGCCGTCGATCGTGCCGGGCGAGCGGACCTCGCCCACCCAGCCGTTCCCCACGAAGCCGCCGCCCTTCGACCGGCAGGGCGTCACCGAGGACGACCTCATTGACTTTACCCCCGCGCTGCGGGCGGAGGCGGTCGAGAATCTGGTGCTGGGGCCGCTGTTCACCCCGCCCTGGCCGCGCAGCGGCGGGCCCGGCGGCAAGGTGGGGACGCTGACCGTTCCCGGCGGGTGGGGAGCCGGCAACTGGCACACCGGGGCGTTCGATCCCGAGACCGGGATCTACTACGCGGTGTCCCACACCATGCCGACGGTGTGGAGCGTCGCGCCGACGACGGCCGGGGACGCCACGCTGGCGTGGGCGACGCCGCAGGGGGACGAGTTGCGCGTGCCGACCCCCAGGCCCCACGGGCTTCCGATCACCAAACCGCCGTACGGACGCATCACCGCCCTGGATCTGAACCGGGGCGGGCTGGCGTGGATGGCGCCCAACGGTGACGGGCCGCGCAACCACCCGCGGTTGCGGCACCTCGATCTGCCACCCCTCGGTATTCCCAACCGCCCGGCGCCGCTCGTGACCGGCAGTCTCTTGTTCCTCGGCGAGGGCAGCGACGCCATCATCGGCACCCTGCGCGGCGACGGCGCCCCGTCAGATCCCGAGCAGGACCAGTCCTGGCGGTGGGGCCGGACCTTCCGCGCCTACGCGAAGGCGACCGGCGCGGTGGTCTGGGAGACGAAACTGCCGGCCGGCACCACCGGCGCCCCCATGACCTACCTGCACGAGGGCAGGCAGTACATCGTCGTCGCCGTCGGCGCCCGCGACGAGATCCCCGAGTGGGTGGCCCTGGCCCTTCCGCCGCGGTAGCGCCGTCGATCGTTCGCGCGGCCGCCGGCCGCGCCGCCGGCCGCGGCCGCGCTCCTACTACCGAACCTCCTGCAGGATCTCGCGCAGCACCGGGATGTCCTCGGCATCGGGGGACGCCGGCGGCAGCGAAGTGAGAAAGGCGTAGATGTCGGCCAGCTTCCGGTCGGAGACGTCGGCCTGCCGGTACGGCGGCATCTGCCGGGGGTTCGGCGGGTTCCGCAGGTAGCCGATGAACTGCCGCTGCGGCAGTCGCGGCGGGTTCAGCCGCGGTCCCCGGCCGGTCTCGCCGGTGTAGCCGTGGCAGCCGTAACAGGTGTAATCCTCGAAGAGGGCGGCGCCGCGTTCGGCATCGCCCTCGATCGCCGCCCGCTCCTGCCCGGGCGCCGAGGCGGCCGCCGGCGGCATCGTTGCGGCGGCCGCCAGGAGGCCGAGCAGCGCTGAGGTTCCGGGGACGACGCCGATCGTTCGGGCCATCATCTGCGCACCTCCTCACCGCGGTTGGCTGACGACGTCGATCATGGCCGGCTCGCCGGCCTTGGGCACGTGGTCGCAGTAGGCGTTGTAGATCGCCATCGAGGCGTGCTGGATGCCCACCGTCCCGTGCAGCAGCGCCATCATCGGTTTGCCGGCGACCTTGGCGTAGCCGTGGCCATCCCCACTGCCGACTCTTCGTGCAGGCAGGTCAGGAACTCGGGCCTCCGGTTGCCGCCGTGGTTGACCATCGACTCCTGCAGCCCCTCGAAGCTCGAACCGCAGTTCGAGGCGCAGTACTCGATGTCGAGCGCCCGCAGCACGTCCACCACGTAGTCCGAGCCCGGATGCTCCACGATGTAGGTTTCGACGGCCCGCGACGGGGGCGGCGTCCGGGTCTCGCGCGCGAGCTGCGCCTCGGTCGGCGGCGGCGCGGCGGGACGTGCGGGGGCCGCCGGCTCCGCGCCGGCCGCGGGGTTCGCGAGGGTGGCCGCGCCGCCGGCGGCACCGGCCGCGGCGCCCTTCAGGAAACTCCGCCGGTCGACCGCCGCCGGCGGGTTCGCTGCGTGCTTCTTCATGGCTGAAGTTCTCTCCCGGTGTCGTCCCGGCGCCGCCGCATGGATCGCCGCCGGACTTGGCGGGACGTCCGTCGGGCTTCCTTCCGCTTGCGTCGGCTCTACGGATCGACGAAGTGAAAGTCGGCCGGTCCGTCGCGGCGCGCGAGCAGGACCGCGTCGGCCTCCTCGTGCGTGAACCACGCGTGATGCGCTTTCGCCGGGATGATGACGTAGCTGCCGGGGGTGGCCGTGTAGCGGGTCCCGTCCATGACGACGTCCACGGCGCCTTCGAGCACGACCACCGTCTCGGTGTAGGTGTGCCAGTGCGGGGCGAACTCCGACCCCGACGGGAACCGCGCGAGATAGGTCGGGCCGCCCGTCTCCGGATCCGTGGCGACCGGCGCGTTGCGAATGCCGGCGGGGAAGCCCGGCGTGTTCGTCGGCGGCCCCCAGTCCGCCGCCTCCCACTGCAGTACGAGCGGCGACACCCCGTGCTGGACTTCCTGGGCGGCGGCGGGCGCCGCCAGCATGAACGCGGCGGCGAGCGGGCAGAGAGCCATCCGTCTCACGGTTCTCACCTACCTTATATGCAGTGTTTCGTTTCGGCGCACAGCGTATCGCCTTTCCTTGGACCGTGCAAACCTCCCGCTGGGTCCTCCTGGAGCGCTGCCATCGCGTCCCGCGGCACGGCCCGCTTCCCCTGCGCGGGCCTCGATGATGTCCTGCGTCCGCCGCTTCGTGCGGAGGGCCATGACGCCGGGGGGCCCTGGGGCGTGGGCATCCTGAGTGCGGTCTGGATGCAGGCCGCTTCGTGCGGAGGGCCATGACGCCGGGGGCCCGCGCCGATGTCGGTCACCCAGCTCAACTGGGAGTCTTCGGTTCACGGCGCCTCCGTCGTGAGTCCGGCCACGCCGCGCCCGACGTTGCCGCGTCGATGCGATGGCCTGCCGACGGGAGTGCGCGACGGGTCGGTTTCCCCGCTGGCGTCGTTTCGTATATCGTGTTAGCTGTGACACTTCAGAGAGTCGACAGCTTGGTGCAAGCAGTGCGACAGCGGATCGAGACGGAGGGGTTGCGACCCTTCGCCACGCGGACCGGGATTCCTCTCGGCCAGCTTCGAAGCGTTGTCCAGGGCCGGGCGGCGCGATACACGACCCTTCAGTCGATTGCGTCGGTAATGGGGATGCGGTTGTTCATCGGTCCGGCGGAGTGGGGCAGCGGGGAGACTCCGCCGCTCCCGGCGGAGATCGCCAAGGCGCTTCATCTGCCCTCGGACGCCACGGTCGTCGATGCGGTGGGTCTGATCGACAAGGATGCCATGGCGTCCAAGCTGCGTGAGGGGATGCGGGTGGTGCAGGATCTGACACAAAGTGCGGAGGTGGCGGCGGAGTTGCTGCCGCGGCTGGTCGGAGAGTCCTCGAAGACACGGATGATGCCGTTCGCCGAGCACGTCCGGTTCAGGGCGGATACCGGCGAGGTGGAGTTCGAGGAGTCGGCTCACTTGCGGATAGCGGTGGCGGAGCAGGTCTTGCCGTCCTGGGCGCGAACGGACCACCTGACGTGCGTGCGGGCGGCCGGCGATTCGATGGAGCCCACGCTCCGGGACGGCGATCTCGTGGTCGTCGATCAAGACCAACGGGCGGCCGTGGACGGTCAGATGTTCGTCTTGCGCACCGCCGAGGGGTTTGTCGTCAGGCGCGTGCGCCGGCTCGGTGGCCATTGGAATCTGGTCAGCGACAACCCGGCTCATCTGTCGAGACCCATGATGGAGGGCGATCGGATCGGGGGCCGGGTGGCGTGGTGGGGGCCGCACAGCGATGCGGTCGTCTGACCCGCGACGAGGAGGACGCCCCGATGGGCATCAGCCCGGGCGCCGATCCGGGGGGGCGCTGCCCTCCGGGTTGTCGCGGGGCGGAACCGGCCTCGGGATGTCGGCCGGCCACGCGACGGTGTCGGGCCAGTTGTCCGAGAGAAAGCGCAGAGTCCGGTCCAGCCTTCGGGTCGTTATCGCGCCGCCGCGTTGCAGTCGGGCGACCGTGTCCCCACTCCCGGTCGCGAGACGGGACACGGTCGACACGCTCAGCCCCGTGTGCGTCGCGAACAAGCGCAAGAGCGAAACCAGACGGCCTGCCGTGCCGCACATGACACAGCCAGTGTGTCACGACCGTGCCGGTTATGGCAAGCCGTTTCCGGGAGGGCGTGTTTCTTTCGGCACGACCCCGGCGGGCGTCCGCCTGCCGACCGGAGCCTGGGAGTCTGCGCCGCAGGAAATTCTGACTACCATATGTGGCGCAAGCGCTGGCGATTGACTACTACATATTGTGCCAGATCGGATCCAAAATCGTTCTACGGCGCAGACTCCCAACCCGGAGAGCGTCGCCTGCGGCTCCGCTCACCGCCCAACCAACCCTCCAGAAGTCCGCGCCGTTCTACGGCGCAGACTCCTGGGGGGAGCAACCCGTCGCCCCGTCCTCAGCGCACTTCGGTATCGACCCCTTCCTCGCCTTCCGAGCGGGCGATGATCGCGGCGCCGCACGAGTCGCTGAAGACGTTGATGGCGGTGCGGTACATGTCGAGGGGGCGGTCGATGGCGAGCATCGCCAGCACGATCGCCTCGGCCTGCGGGTGGCCGCCCAGCCCGATGGCGTCGAGAACGATGAAGATGACCACCAGTCCCGCCGAAGGCACCGCCGCCGCTCCGATCGACGCGAGCAGCGCCGTCATCACCGCCACCGCCTGAGCGCCGAGCGACAGATCGAACCCGATCACCTGCGCGATGAAGAGCGCCCCCACGCACTCGAAGACGGCGGTGCCGTCCATGTTCACGGTCGCCCCCATGGGGAGGACGAACGAGGACACCTTGTTCGAGACCCCCACCCGGCCCTGAACCGTCCGCAACGTCACCGGCAGGGTCGCGGCCGACGAGCTGGTCGAGAAGGCGATCAGCAACGGGTTGCGCAGGTTCTTGAAGTGGATGGCGGGGGAGATGCGCGCGAGCGCGATGAGGACGACGGGCAGGGTGACGAACAGGTGGACGGTGAGCCCCGTCCCGACGGTCAGGAAGTACCGGATCAGGGGTGCGAACGACTCGAACCCGGTGGTGCCGACCATCCGCGTGATGAGCGCGAACACCCCGATGGGGAGCAGGGTGATGATGCCGGCGGTGAGGGCCACCATCGCCTGGAAGAACGCTTCGAAGAGCCCGAGCAGAGTGGTGCGGGGGCGGTCCGCCTTCAGCGTGGTTATCGCGGCGCCGAGGACGATGCTGAAGAAGATGACGGGCAGCATGTCGCCCGCGGCGGCCGCCGTCAGCACGTTCGGCGGCACGATGTCGAGGAGCAGGTCGACCCCCGACGTGGGGATGTCGAGCTCGGGCATCTCGCCGCCCGCCGCCGCGTCGCCGAGGGAGGCGCCCACCCCGGGCTTGAACAGGTTGACGACGATCAGGCCGGTGGACGCGGCGAGGAAGCTCGTCAGCAGGTAGTAGCCGAGCGTCTTTCCGAAGAGGCGTCCGATGGCCCGGCCGCCCCCGATGGAGGCGACCCCGGAGACGATGGAGGCGAATACCAGGGGGACGATGATCATGCGCAGCAGGCGCATGAACAGATCCCCGATCCAGCCGATGGCGTTGGCCGCGCCCTCTCCGAAGATCAGGCCGGTCAGGGCGCCGAGGAGCATGGCGGCGAGCACCTGCCAGTGCAACTTGAGATACCAGATGCGGTCTTGGTTGATGTCCATGGTCTCAGGGGCGTTCGCGGGGTCAGGGGCGTTCGCGGGGAGTCGCGGCGGTGACGGGTGACCAGTTGGCGGCGCGCCGCTGGGCGGTGGCGAGGGGGCCGGGCGTCAACTGCTGCGCGACGATGGCGCGTCCCCGCAACAAGCTCGTCCGCGCCGGTTCCGCGGCCCGCGACGCGGCGAGGGTGAGCCACACGTACGCGGCGACCAGGTCCTGCGGCACGCCGTCGCCGTTGGCGTGCATGATGCCGAGATTCTGCTGCGCCGCGGCATCGCCCTGGTCGGCGGCCCGGCGGAACCAGCGCGCCGCCTCACGTGCGTCCCGCGCGACCCCGGCGCCGGTATCGTAGCTCATCCCCAGGTTGAACTGAGCCCGGACGTGGCCCTGCTCGGCCGCGAGCCGGACCAGCCGGACCGCCTCCGCGAGGTCCCGCCCGACCCCCCGGCCGTTGAAGTACAGGTTGGCCAGCGCGAACTGCGCCTCCGCGTGGTTCTGGTCGGCCGCCCGCCGGATCCAGCGGACCGCCTCGGCGTCGTCCTCGGGCACCCCGGCGCCGGCGTCGTAGAGATAGCCGAGGGTGACCTGGGCGGCGGGGTCGCCCTGGACCGCCGCGAGGCGGTACCAGCGTACGGCGAGGGCGGGGTCCCGGTCGACGCCCGAGCCCGTCTCGTGCATGCTGGCGAGGGTGACCTGGGCGGCGGGGTTGCCCTGGGCCGCCGCCATCCGCACCCAGTGCGCCGCGCGCGACCGGTCCTGCGGGACGCCGCGGCCGTTGTAGTGCATCTGCCCGAGGTTGAACTGCGCCTCGGCGTGGCCCTGGTCGGCCGCGCGCCGGAACCAGCGGACCGCCTCGGCGTCGTCGCCGCCGACGCCGGCGCCGCGGGCATACATCCGTCCGAGCCTGAACTGGGCCTCCCAGTGGTCCTGGTCGGCCGCCCGGCGGTACCACTGGACCGCCTCGGCGTCGTCCTCGGGCACCCCGAGACCGGCGTCGTAGCGGAGCCCCAGGGCGTGCTGGGCGCCGGCGTGGCCCTGGTCGGCGGCCAGCCGGTACCAGCGCGCGGCGCGCCCGTCGTCCTGCGGGACGCCGGTGCCGGACACGTGGAGGCGGGCGAGGTTGAACTGCGCCGCCGCATCGCCCGCCTCGGCCCGGGCGCGCAGTTCGCCGACGTCCCGCTGGGCCTGCGCGGGCGCCGCGAGCAGCGCCGCGCCCGCGCCGATGACGAGCCTCAGAAGCAGCGGATGCCGGCGCACGACTCTATCCCGCAGCGGGGATCGGCGCGGTGTCGACGATGCCCGCGCCTTCCTCGACGGTGATCGTCCGGCCGGCGGGCACCGCGCCGAGCCGGTCCACCCGGCCGCTCGGCCAGGTGACGGTGACCGCGTCGGCCCGCGTCCGGTCGCCGAGGCCGAAGGTCACCGGCTGCTCGCTCTGCGACAGGTAGCTCGACCCCGTCTTGACCACCTGCCACCGGGTGCGTCCCCCCGCCGTCACGTCGATGCGGGCCCCGATGCCGTCGCGGTTCGAGGTCGTCCCCACGGTTCGGATGCGCAGCATTCGGTTCTCGTTGCCGCCGTCGTTGCGGAGCAGCCGCGGCGCGCCGCCGTTGGCGGTCACCAGCACGTCGAGGTCGCCGTCGCGGTCGAAATCGGCGTAGGCGGCGCCGCGCCCCACCTGGGGGGCCCCGAGGGCGGTGTCGGGGGCGGCCACCTCTTCGAACCGCCGCCCGCCGTCGTTGCGGAACAGTTGCGGCGGTTGCGCGTAGGTGATGCGGGCCTGCACCCGCTCGACGTCGTCGGCGACGTGTCCGTTGGCGGCGAAGATGTCCGGCCAGCCGTCGAGGTCGAAGTCGAAGAAAAAGCAGCCGAACGTCAGGGTCAACAGGGTCGACCGGCCGATGGCCGAGCGCGGTCCCTCGTCGATGAAGAGGCCGTTGCCCTCGTTGTGATAGAGGGCCATCATCTCGGTGGAGAAGTGGCCGATGACGAGGTCGGGCCGGCCCGAGCCGTCGTAGTCGGCGGCGTCGACCCCCATTCCCGCGCGGGCCACCCCCGCGTCGCTGAACGCCACCCCCGCGAGGACCCCGATGTCCTCGAACGTGCCGTCGCCGCGGTTCTCGAAGAGCTGGTCGGGCTGGGTGTCGTTGGCCACGAACAGGTCCATCCAGCCGTCGCCGTTGAAGTCGAGCATGACGACGCCGAGCGCCTTCGCCGAGGGGGCGCGCACGCCGGCCGACGTCGTCACGTCCTCGAAAGTCGAGTCGCCCCGGTTCCGATAGAGCGTGCCGCTCTGCCCCTGATAGGACTCCGGCGTGCAGTACGACTTGGTGTCGCCGGTCAGCGAGCAGAACAGGTCGGTCTCCGGCGTCCAGCGCACGTAGTTGCCGACGAACAGGTCGAGGCGCCCGTCCTTGTCGTAGTCGAACCAGAGGGCGGCGGTCGAGAACCCCGGGTCGCCGACCCCGGCCGACTCGGTGACGTCGGTGAACGTGCCGTCGCCCGCGCCCCGGAACAGGCGGTTGGGCCCGAGCACCGTGAGATAGACGTCGACGTGCCCGTCGTTGTCGAAGTCCGCGGCGGCGCCGCCCAGGCCGTACAGCGGCACGTCGAGCCCCGAGCCGCGGGTGATGTCGGTGAACGTCCCGTCCCGGTCGTTGCGGTACAACGCGGCGTGGGTCCCGGCCTCCCCCCGCTCGGGCCAGCCGGTGCCGTTGACGAGCAGCACGTCCTGCCAGCCGTCGCCGTCGGCGTCCAGCCACAGGACCCCCGAGCCGAAGGTCTCCGGCATGTACTTGGCGCCGAAGGCGCCGGTGTTGTGGTCGAAACGGATGCCCGCAAGTTCGGTGACGTCGGTGAAGACCACCGGCGCGGCCGCCGCCGGGACGTTGGAAACGGATACGGCGAGGGTCAGAGCCAGGAAGCGTGTCATCGGGTCAGGGGGCGGCCGTCCGCGAGTCCGGGTGCCGGTGCTCGTGAATGGCCTGCCGTTCGTTGTTGTCGTGGGGCGAGGCGCGGCGAAACGCGCCGGTTATCGCCTGGGCGGCTTCGTCCGCCTTGAACCGTTCATAGAGCGCGCGCTCCCGCATCGCCTCTTCCCGGTCGCCCGCGCCCTGATGGGCCAGCATCAGATTGTAATGGGCGGAGACGTCTTCGGGGTCTATCGCGAGCACCGCCTCGTAGGTGGCGATGGCCGCTTCGTACTGCCGGTTGAGGAACTGCAGGCGTCCGATCTGGCCGAGGACCACGCGGTCGCGCGGATACTGGTCGCGGGCCGCCGCCAGGTGCTCCAACGCTTCCTCGTAGCGGCCGAGGGCGCGCAATGCGGTGCCGAGGAAGAAGTGGGCGCGGGCGAGGTCCGGCTCGAGGGCGAGGGCCTGCTCGAGAAGCGGGATCGTCGCGTCGACGTCCCCTTCCTGCAGCCGGGCCCGCGCCGCGTTCACCGGTCCGTCGGGATAGTCGGGGTCGATGGCCATCACCCGGCGGAACGCCGCCTCGGCCCCGCGCAGGTCGCCCTGCAGCAGGAGGCCGATGCCGTAGTCGTTCCAGCGCTCCCGGTGCCGCGCGTCGCCGGGCGGCGGGACCGGCGGCGCCGGCAGCGGCGCGTCGGGGTCGATGACCGACAGGGTCGCGGCGGCCTCCGCCATCACCGTCGTGGGGATGTCCGGAATCGCCTTCACCTGCCCCGACACCCCGCTCGTGTCGCCGGTGAAAACCCACCGGCCGTCGTCGTGGGCGCTGGTGACCGCCGGCGCCGGGTCCGACGGATCGCGGACGCCGGCGAACGCCCACTGGGTGAACCACCACGCGAACTTCCGGTAGTTGACCTTGGCCCGCAGGGTGATGCGGTCCCCGGCGTCCTCGGGAATCTGCAGCCGGTAGTGGACGGTGTCGGCCGCGCCGGGCGGGATCAACCGCACATAGGCGACGGATCGGGTCGCCCAGGCGTTCCGCTTGTTGATGGGGTTGCCGTGTTCGTCGAGCTGCAGGCTGCGGTAGAAGTGCGCGCTGGGGTCCACCGGCCCGCTGCCCCCGTCCGCCGCCTCGCCGCTGTGGAGCAGCACGCGGCCCCGGTCGTCCACCGCTTCCAGCTCGACCCACACGTCGAAGGCGTCGACGGTTCCGCCGGGGAAGAAGTGACCGACGTTGCGGGTGCGGACCACCACCTCGAGGCGCACCGACTCGCCGCGCCGCACCGCCACCGGCGACAGATCGAGAGGCGCTATCACGTCGGCCGGCGGGGGTCCGCCGGGCAGTCGCCGCGCCGCCCCGAACTGCAGCGACTCTTCGCCGACCGCGAACGTGCTCGACAGGGCGGGCTCGGCGCCCGGCGCGATCGCCGCGGCGCGGACCGGCGCGTCGGCCACGCGGGTGATGCCGAACACGTCTATCGACACCTGCCCGGCCCGCAGGAAGTTCTGCACCGCCTCGAGTTGCGCCCGGTCGCGGTTCACGAACGGCAGGGCGGTGTTCGCGCCGGGGAAGCGGTGCGACCGCACGAAGCCGTCGCGGGCGGCGGGGTCGTCGGACCGCACCAGGGGCATGTGGCACGAATTGCAGGTCTGCGGCGTTTCGGGGTAGTAGAACGACCGGGCGCCCTGCCCGGAGACCCCCGACGCCTGCCAGTTGTCGTACTCGTTGAATCCCCGCACCCAGCGGTAGTCGTTGACCGGCAGGTCGAGGTGCACCTTGTGGCACGACGAGCAGAACTCGGCGCTCTGCCCGCGGTGGAACGGCTTCATGAACGTGTCGCGGTGGGGTCCGGGGGCGAGCCGCAGCAGCAGGTCGTGCGCGCTCCGCAGCAGCGGGTGCCCGCTCGCCGCGAGGTCGTGCAGCGGGGGGTACTCGATGGTGAAGCCGCCCTGGCCCATGGTGCTGCCGACGTGCACGATGGAGTGGCACGACGTGCAGCCGAGCCCCGCCTGCGCCTCCGGGGTGTCGATCTGGTCCACGATCGGCCGGTCGAAGCGCCCGTTGAAGAACACCGCGTGGTCGTGGCAGCCGGCGCACCACTTCGACGGCCGGGTGCCCACCACCTCCTGCATGTACTCGATGGACCGCCGGTACCACTGGTTGTTGAACGACGAGAAGTGGTGGGCCGAGGCGTTCCACTGCTCGTAGATGTCGGCGTGGCACCGGCCGCAGGTCTCGCTGGTCAGGAAGAAGTCGGCGGGAATGGCGCCGCCGGTGTTCGTCGTGGCCGACGACGGCGCGAACGGGCTGGACGCCCCGGCTCCCTCCTCGGCCATGCTCGCGGGGGGGCGGACGGGGTTCTCGATGCGGTGGGTCTCGCGCCAGTCCGCGTCCCGCGCCGCGCGCAGCAGGGGCGCGCTCAGCCCGGCTGCGGCGGCCGCGACGAGGCCGATGCGCACGGCCGCCGCCCACCCGCGTGTCCCGGCGGGGGCGCGCCAAAGGTGGACGCCCCACAGGACCGCCCCGGCCACGGACACCGCGACGTGGATCTGCAGCAGCGGGGCGTGGTCGCGGGTGGCCCCGGCCGCGGCCACCGCCAGCCCGAGGACCAGCCCCGCCGCGAGCAGGCCGACCCCGGCAGGCGCCACGACGTTTCCGCGCCGCGGGCGCCGCCACGCCGCCCGGACGAGCGTCCCCACCAACACGAGGCCCAGCAGGGGATGCAGGCCGACGGTGGCGAAGTACGCGAGGGACGCGGCCGGCGCCGCGACCAGATGGGCCGCGGTCAGCAGCAGAGCGATGAAGCCGAGCGCGGCCAGCCGGGAGGTGCTCGTCATCTGTCATCCAGCCGCCGGGCGGCGCGACCGAACACCACCGGTCCTGACGGGCTCGTCATCTCTCCATCCGGTCTCAACCAGCCGCCGGGCGGCGAAGCCGAGCGCGGCCAGCCGGGAGGTGCTCGTCATCTCATCCAGCCGCGCAGGGCCACGAAAACCGAACGCCGCCGGTCCTGACGGGCTCGTCATCTCATCCAACCGCACAGGGCGATGAAGCCGAGCGCCGTCGGCCGGGAGGTGCTCGTCATCTGTCATCCAGCCGCCGGGCGGCGAAGCCGAGCGCCGCCGATCTTGACGGGCTCGTCATCTCTCATCGTAACGCAGGAACGGCGCCGCTGGCGCCGCGTGGCCGGACTCCCCGCACCCGTCAGTCAGGTCCCGGCGCGGGCATCGACGGGGACGGGGCGCCGGCGCACGGTCGTGGTCACCCTGTCGGGACGGCGGCGCCGGTCGTGTCCGGCGCCCGGCGGGTCGACGTCATCGTCGGCGACGTGCGCGAACCGCCCGCCGATCCCTCGGTCGACCGCAACCCGACGACCCGGGTCCTCGCCCGGTTCACGCGCGAGGTCCTGGCCCGCGACGGCGACCGGTACGCGCTCGAGGCGGCGCTGCCCGCGGTCGACCGCGATCTCTACGTCCGGGTGCGCGGCACGAGCACCGGCGACCTCAGAGCCCCGGATGGACGGCCCCGAAGAGAACCTCTGGCACGACCTCTGGTTCTACTCGAACCCGATCTTCATCGAGGTCGAGTGACGGCGCCCTCTTTGGGGACATGTGCGGCTTGAGCGACGGATTCCCGCTCCGCGCCGGTGGTAGAATGATCCGCGATGCCTGCGCCGCGATCCGCCTCTCCGCGTCTCGTGTGGTCCTGCGGGCTGTGCGCCCTGACCGCCCTCGCGCTGGCCGCGCCCGCCGCGGAGCGCGAATGGCTGGCCGGCGACTCGCACATCCACAGCCACTGGAGCACCGGATACGACTACCGCACCAGTCCGCCGACCCCGATCAAGGGGCGGGACGCCCTCTACTCGACCCCGCGGAACGCGGCGATGGCGCGGCGGTTCGGCCTGCGCTGGATGGTGACGACCGACCACGGCGGCCCGTATCACTCGAAGGTGAACCTGGAGCAGGCGCACCGCGAGTTGACCTTGTCGCGCGAGCTCGTTCCCGAGGTGCTCCAGTTCTACGGCATGGAGCTCAACATGCCGGGCATGGACCACCACACCCTGATCATTCCCCGCGCCGAGGACGAGGCGTCGGTGCTGCACGAGATAGAGAGCCGTTTCGACGCCAACGAGGACTGGGCCCGTCCCCCCGACCCCCGCCGGCGGCCGGCGGCGCTCAGGCGGCAGGCGCTTGCGCACATGCAGGCGCTCGATCGACTGCCGATCCTGTTCGCCAACCACCCGTCCCGGTCGGCGAGGGGGATAGGGCTCTACGGCCGCGACGAGCCGTGGGAGATCCGGGAGAACAACGACCTCGCGCCCGACGTGTACCGCGGCATGGAGGGCGCGCCCGGCCACCAGGCCGACACCTTCAGTGACCGGGACCGCAGCGGCCGGGACCCCCGCAGCCGGTCCCGCGCTTCCTTCTGCAACCCCGGGGCGCCGACCCCGGGCGGCTTCGACCAGACGACCGCCGCCGTCGGCGGTCTGTGGGACGCTTACCGCGGCTCCTACTGCCCCGGGGCGCAGACCCTGGGCGGCTTCGACCAGATGACCGCCATCGTCGGCGGCCTGTGGGACGCCCTGCTCGGCGAAGGGCGCCGGTTCTGGATCGTGGCCTCGTCAGACTCGCATTTCCACTACAACGAGCCGGTGAGATCGGGAAGCGACTTCTGGCCCGGCGAGTTCCACAAGACGTGGGTCGAGGCGCACCCGACCTACGCCGACGTCCTCGACGGCCTCCGGCAGGGCCGCGTCTTCGCCGTCGCCGGTGACCTCGTCACCGAGCTCGGCGTGCATTTGACGGGTCCCGGCGGGCAGGAAGCCGGGCTCGGCGGCACGTTGCGGGTCGCGCGCGGAGCGCAGGTCACCGCGGCGGTCCGGTTCCGCGACCCCGAGACCCCGAACGGGGCGGGGGAGAACCCCGGCGTCCGGCGGGTCGACGTCATCGTCGGCGATGTGCGCGAACCCCTCTCCGATCCCTCCGTCGACCGCAACCCGACGACCCGGGTCCTCGCCCGGTTCACGCGCGAGGTCCTGGCCCGCGACGGCGACCGGTACGCGCTCGAGGCGGCGCTGCCCGCGGTCGACCGCGATCTCTACGTCCGGGTGCGCGGCACGAGCACCGACGACCTCGAGCCCCGGCTGGACGGCCCCGAAGAGAACCCCTGGCACGACCTCTGGTTCTACTCGAACCCGATCTTCATCGAGGTCGAGTGACGGCGCCCTCTTGATCGCCGATCCGTGGTTCTACCTCGCCGCGACGGTCGCGGTGCTGATTGTCGGCATCGCCAAGGGCGGCCTCGGCGGCGGCATCGCGGTCGTCGGGGTGCCCCTGATGGCGATGGTCGTGAGCCCCGCCCAGGCTGCGGCGGTGCTGCTGCCGATCCTCCTGGTCATGGACGCCCTCGCGATTCGCGCCTACTGGGGGGCGTGGGACCGGCGCAACCTGCGGGTGCTCGTGCCGGCGGCGCTGCTGGGCACGGCGCTCGGCGCGGTGACCTTCGACCACCTCACCCCCGACGGCCTGCGCGCGCTGGTGGGGGTCATCTCCCTGACCTACTCGCTGCAGCACTTCGCGCCGCGGTCCGAGTCCCCGGGTGGGTCTCCGCGCCCCGCGGCCGGCGTCTTCTGGGGGGCGCTGGCGGGGTTCGCCAGCTTCTCGGTGCACGCCGGCGGACCGCCGCTCCAGGCCCATCTGCTGCCCCAGCGCATGGACCGCACGACGTTCCAGGCCACCGGCGTGGCGTTCTTCTTCGTCGTGAACTGGTCGAAGGTGGGCCCCTACGCCTGGCTCGGCCAGTGGAACGCCGACAACCTGCTCACCTCGCTGGTGCTCCTGCCCCTCGCGCCGCTGGGCATCTGGATCGGCCGCCGCCTGCACGAGCGCGCGAACGACGAGCTGTTCTTCCGCATCGTCCACGCCTCGCTGTTCGTCATCGGCGTGAAGCTGCTGTACGACGTGACGTTGTGATGTTTGCGATACCGTGGTAATGTTTATCGAAACATGGAAGCCGACAGACTCATCGCGGTGGGGAACTTGCTGATATCGATGGCCACCGCCATCGGCCTCGTCATCGGCATGTGGATGCTCAACGGGAAGATCGACGAACTGAACGGCAAGTTCGACAGGTTGACCGGTCGCGTCGACACGCTGGAGACCGGCCACACGGCGCACGTCAACAGCGGCCTGCACGCGCGTTGATGGACCGTTCGCACACCAGCGTTTCTGGCCGGACGCGGCGCTTCCTGCCGGACGCGGCGCTGTTCTAACCGCGACTTGGCCTGCCGCCTCGAGGGCGGCCAACGCCGAGGCGCAGTTCGCGCGCTGCCACCGGCCACGCCCATCGCGGAAATCGAACGCTTCACACACGCGGTCGGCGACCTGCCCGCGGCTGCCGATGCCCTGCGCCACCACGCTCCCCAACACATCGCGCAGGCGGGCGAGGTTGTCCCGCGCCTCTGCATGACTTAATTCTGAATCTCCATGCCCGCCATGGGTAGCGAAGTGGCCTCATGAAGTCCAGTGAAAAGTTTCTGGGGCAAGGGCAGCCCTAGTCTCCTAGCAGCCCGTGGTGAAAGTCGGCGTCCAGGGATCGACAGGGCGGCCCCCATGTACTACACTGGCGGGCATGGCAATGGGCACGGTGCGCGACGACGGGTCGCAGCAGTCGATGTGGGTCGCGACGGCGGATCTGTCGCAGAGTGCGGGGCATCCGTTCTACGAGCGACTGAACCGGATTCTGGAGGCGGCAGGGTTCGACGCGTTCGTCGAAGGCCTGTGCGCGCCGTTCTACGCGGTGATGGGCCGGCCGAGTCTGGCTCCCGGACGGTACTTCCGATTGCTGCTCATCGGGTACTTCGAAGGGCTGGACTCGGAGCGGGGCATCGCGTGGCGCGCGGAGGATTCGCTGAGCATGCGGGCGTTTCTGCGTTTGGCGGCGCCGGCGGCGCCCCCGGACCATTCGACGATTTCGCGGACGCGTCGGCTGTTCCCGGTGGAGACCCATCAGGCGGTGTTCACTTGGGTGCTGGAGCAGTTGGCGGGGGCGGGCTTGGTTGCGGGGAAGACGTTGGGCGTCGATGCGACGACGCTGGAGGCGAACGCGGCGATGCGGAGCATCGTTCGGCGTGACACGGGCGAGGATTACACGGCGTTCCTGACCCGTTTGGCGAAAGCTTCCGGCATCGAGACGCCGACGGCGGAGGAGTTGGCGCGTTTTGACCGGAAGCGGAAGAAGAAGACGTCGAACAAGGATTGGACCCACCCCCACGACCCGGACGCGAAGGTCGCGAAGATGAAGGACGGCAGCACCCACCTGGCCCACAAGGTGGAGCATGCGGTGGATCTGGAGACGGGTGCGGTGGTGGGTGTGACGATCCAGGGGGCGGACAAGGGGGATACGGCGACGATGGCCGAGACCCTCGTGACGGCGACGGAGCAGGTGGAGACGGTGTTGCCGGAGGCGGCGGGGGTTTCGGAGGTGGTTGCGGACAAGGGCTACCACAGCAACGAGACGATGGTGGATTTGGCGGCGGTGGAGGTTCGGAGCTACATTGCGGAGCCGGACCGGGGCCGGCGGAGCTGGAAGAACGCGCCGGAGGCTCGGGACGCGGTGTATGGGAACCGGCGCCGGATCCGGGGCAAGCGGGGCCGGCGTTTGCTGCGGCGTCGTGGCGAGCTGGTGGAGCGTCCGTTTGCGCACCTGTTTGAGACCGGCGGGATGCGCCGGGTGCACCTTCGGGGGCATTCGAACATCCTGAAGCGCCTGCTGGTGCACGTCGCGGGCCTCAACCTCGGGCTGCTTCTGCGTCAGGCGATCGGCGCCGGCACGCCCCGCGGCCTGCGGGGCGGGGTGGTATCCGCCGTCTGCGGGCTGATTGGGCGGTTTGTGGGCCTGTGGAGCGGTCTGGAGCGGCTCTTGACGCGATTCCGGCCCAATTCGGCGCGGGTCGCCGCGCTATCGAGCCACCGGCCCCTTCAGCCAGCCATCTGAACACCGGGGACTTCTACCTCGGGCTGCTAGGGTCGTGCCCAGCGACGCCAGTTGGCGTCGAGGTCGCCAAGGCCGGCCTAGCTCCTCGAGGTCGTGGCGGACGGGAATCTCCCGGTCCTTGCCGTTCTTCTTCGAGGAACCGAAGCACGCGTTGTGTTCCGTTCCTTGGTCCTGCAGGTCGCGGCATCGGAGCCGCGCCACGGCGCCGACGCGCGCCCCCCGTGTAGAACCAGCGTCCCGAGGACCGCGCGGTCCCGCAGCCAACGACCGTCGAGACGTCGGATCGAGGCCAGCAGCCAGCGGGACCTCCTGGTCGGCCGTGATCTCGGGCGTCTTCCCGTCGGTGTGGTGTTTCTGCGTCCGGACGGTGGCGAAGGCGGTCAGGGCGGTGACGGCAGCTCCTCGATGAAGCGCCCGGCAGCGCCAAGGCTCACCATGGCCAGGTCGATGTCCTGGCGGTCGCACCAAGTCGAGGAATCGGCGGACGGACCCGCGCGTAGGCCCGGCGCGTGTGCGGATTGACGATGCAGGCGCTGAAGAACTGGTCGGCCGCGAACGTGCCGCCCGGCGCGCTGCAGGGCTGGGTGGGTGGCCGAAGGGTCAACGAGCGACGTCGGCACCCGCGGGCTCGGCGTGGCGGCTGGCGATCGCGGGTCCGGGTGAGGTGCCGCGCGCGCCCGCGTCCTGGTCACCTTCACGACCACTTCAACCAGATCTCGAGGATGTGGCGCATCGCGACCTTCAGGCGGAGCTGCGTCCAGGAAAACGACTGCTCGAACTCCGGGAATTCGTCAACATGAACTGCGGTGTTGAAGAGCTCGATGAGCGCGAGAGCGGAATCGAGCTCGGTGAGCAGGAACTTCCGGTAGCTCTTGTTGGGAATCGATCGGCAGAGCCAAGCGATTCTCGTACGGCGGGTTGGGCGGTCGTGCTCGTCGAGCTGGTGCTTGGGGCTCGTCACCCAGGGCATCACGAGGTCGTTCGGCGCAGCGGCGTGGAGCACGCCGAGGAACAGCTTGCGTTCCGAGGCGGCAGCCTGGGTCCACCAATCGGGCCCGCGCTCTTCGCTGCGCTGCAGCGATCCGCGAAATTGGCAAGGGAATGCCGGGTTGAGCATCCCGAGCGTCCGCTCGAGGAACGCGTCGATATCGTCGGGGCGATGGGTCGGATGACGGTGCTGACGCCGCGGCCCTCGAGGCCGGCCCGAAGGTAAGCGCCCCGGAAAGTCGAGAAGCTTGCGGTTGGCGTGGACGTCGAGACCGGCGCTGACGGCGCCGATGCTGAGGTCGAGGCCGGCGCCGGCGGTGCCGACGCTGGCGGCGAGGTCGCCGAGGCCGGCGAGGCCGGCGGTGAGGCCAGGGCTGAGGCCAGGGCTGACGGCGCCGATGCTGCTGAGGTCGAGGGCGTGGATGCTGCCGAGGCCGGCGCTGACGGGCTCGAGCTGGCCGCCGATGCTGAGGTCGAGGCCGGCGCCGGCGGTGCCGACGCTGGTGCCGAGGCCGTCGAGGCCGTCGAGGGTGGTGCTGCCGAGGCTAGAAGGGAACTTCGTCATCTGAGAGCCGCCTTTTCCACAGGGACATTGGTCTGCACCAGGAGCTTGTTGAAAAGTGGGGTCAGGTCGAAGAGGTTGGTGTTTCCGGTCCGGCGTATCCGGTGCAGGCACCCCTTTCGCTCGAGATTCTGCGCGTAGCGCCGAGCCATCTTCACCGTGACGCCCATCCTGCTCGCCAACTTCGCATAGCTCGGGAACGGTGCTTCCTGGTCCCACTTGAACTCCATGAGATGGAGCACGAAGAGGGCTTCGGCGTGGGTCAAGGCATGCGGTTCCAGCCGGCTGTAGTGCTGGAGGAAGCCGGATGGAACGACGAGATACCCCGCCTTCAGGAGTTCAGGGTATTTCCACCGGTCGGCGTAGCTTCTAGAAGGTCTCGCTGGAGTAGCCGATTCAAGATCCGACATCCGTTACGTCCCTTCTTCGAGGAGTCTAGGTGGCGGAGAGGCTGGGAATTGAACCCTGTCCCTGGAAGGGACATCGGCGCGATGTGTAAAGTCGCGTGGCCCACCAGAGCCCGAAGCCTCTCCGCGGAGTCGAGCGCTCGAGAATGGCACGATCGGCCAAGTTCCGTCAACACCCATCTGATTCTTACTTCTCAGCGATTATTGGTTTATAGTTCTATATTCTACTTATATCTGGACATTTTACGGACAGGGATATGCTCAAAATAGGGCTCCCACAAAAGCGGCCTTGCTATGATTGGAGCTGTGTAAAGTCGCGTGGCTCAACCATGAGCCACCAAGCGGGAGTGGGGGGGGTTCCTCCCCCTCCCGCCCCCTGCTGCTGGGGCGTGAGCTCGAAGCCCAGCTCGCGCAGGGCCGCGGCGGTTCTCATCTGGGGCACCGTCTTCATCGGGACGTGCTTGAGGCGCTGGGCACGGACTTGGGCGGCCGCGTTCTCGCCAACCTGGAGACCGAGGTCCTGCGGCTGGAGCGTGAGCTTCGGGCGGGGGACGTGGCGGCCCGACGGCTACGTCTCGTTCGAGATACGGGGACCCGAAGCGCCGGACGATCTCGGACCGCGCCGTTCCGCGACCGGGTGGCGCACCACCCGGTGCACGCTGTGGGTGGCGCCGCTGTTCGAGCGCGGCTTCATCGAGCACACCTACGCCAAACCGGGTGGGCAAGGGGACGCACCGGCGCTGGACGCGCTAATGAACGCCTGCGCGATCGTCATCGCTACGTTCTGCGGGCGACATCTTCCGGTACTTCCCGGTCATCGACCACGAGGTGCTGAAGTCGGACCTCCGGTGGCGCATCGTGTGCCGGCGGACGCCGGGCGACGACCTGTTCACACCGTTCGACCACTTCGTCACCGTCGACGACTTCGCGCTGTTCGCTGCCGACCCGGTCCGGCTCGTGGCGCGGCCGTCTGGAGGCGTTCCTTGGCGCGCCGGCGCCTGTCGCTGCGGGTCGTCCTCGGCACCGGGCTTCGGCTGCGGGGTGTGCAGCCAGATGGTCTCGCCGGTCGCCGCGTCCACCGCCGCGACCTCGCTGGCCCCGGTCGAAGTGTAGAGCACCCCGCCGATCATGATCGGGGTCGACTCGAAGTTGAAGAACGGGCGCTCGGCCGAGTTCTCGGCCCGCCACCGCCACGCCACCTCCAGGTCGTTCACGTTCGACGCGTCGATCTGGTCCAGCGCCGTGTATTGCGTATGGCCGCCGTCGCCCGCGTAGAACCGCCACTCGCCGTCCGCCGCGCCGTACTGGGCGAGGGCGGGGCCGGCCGAGGCCAGGATTGCGCCGGCCAACACGCAGGGCGCGGGCGCGCAGGGGAGGAAACGCCGCCGGGTTGCAGCAGTCATCGGCATCGTCCTGTAACGGTCTCGCGGGGACTCGGTTGCGCGGCCCGGCCGCCTGCCGCGCGCATGGTGTCGGCCGGCGGGGGAGTGCAACGATGCAGGCATTTCATGTTGCGCGGTCCGGCCGCCTGCCGCGCGCATGGTGTCCGCTCGCCGCGGATCTCCTCAATGATAACGGCTCCCGCACCGGCGCGGTCCGGCCGCCTGCCGCGCGCATGGTGTCCGCCGGAGTCCGCGAAGTTCGCCGGCAGGACCATCCCGCGCTCCGGCACCGCCGTGCCCGGGCGGAATCGTGGCGGGTCTGGGGCTCCGGACGGGAGGAATCGTGGGTCTCACGCGGCGCCGGCCGGTCGGCAAGACGGTGGCGACCCCTCGAATCGGGGCCGGGCCGTCACGCGCCGTCAGCGTGGGATGCCCCTGGTCCACCGGTGTCCGCCGGGGTCCGCCGGGGTCCGCCGGGGTCCGCCGGGGTCCGCCGGGGTCCGCCGGGGTCCGCCGGGGTCGTCCTGCGCGACGGTGGGCTCGTGGCGGCGCTCGGCGGGGGTCCGCCGGGGTCCGCCGGGGTCCGCCGGGGTCCGCCGGGGTCCGCCGGGGCTCGGTACGGTCGAATCTGCTATGCTCAGAAAAGCGGGCGGCGACCGGCCGTCTCCCGGCAGTTCGCACGGCCGATTCCGAACCGTGTTCTCGGGTTTGCGCGGGTTGCCGTGCGCCCGGCGGAGAATCCATGGATCTGGACTTCACGTCCGTCGTGGTCGCGCTCGCCACGTTGTTCGTCGGCATCTGGTTCGGCGGCCGGAGCGACCGGTTCAACCGGCGGGCCGACCGGCGGGGGGAGCGGGCCGAGCAGGCGCAGCAGATCGCCGAGGCCTTGAAACCTGTCCGGGCCGACATCGCGGGTTTGCGCGACGCGAACGAGACCGCCCACGCCGCCATTACGGTGAACATCAAGGCCCTCGACCGGCGCATCGACGATCTGAGAGGGCACGTCGATGCGCGGTTCGACGAACAGGGACAGCGCATCGAGAGCATCGACCGGCGGACCGGCGGCATCGAAGCCCACCTGCGTGGGGGAGGGGCGTCGGCCTCGGCCTGAGATCCAGCGAGGCTTAGCTTCAAACCGACGAGACCTGCAGGTTGCATGATCGCCGACACTGTGGTCCGTCCACCGACGGCGAACACGATCGAACTTGACTCGACTGTAGAGATCACACCCGTTCTAAGGTGAGGAGGACATCCGTGGGCAATCGACCCGTCGTGCTGTTCGTGGCCGTGGCCCTGTCAGGCGCGGCCGTCCAGCCTGTTCTCGGGCAGGAACCGACCGGAAGTTGGGAGCCTCCACGGTTGAGCGACGGCCGCCCCGACCTGCAGGGGGTGTGGGACTTCCGCACCGCCACGCCGTTCGAGCGCCCCGACGGGCTCGGCGAACGGCTGACCGAGGAGCAGGCGGCGGCCATAGAATCGTTCGCCGCGGCCGCGCAGCAGGCGGCCGACCAGCCCCCGCCGGACGGCAACGTCGGCGCCTACAACGCCTTCTGGCTCGACTTCGGGACCTCCGTCGGCGACGACCGCCGCGCGTCCCTGATCGTCGCGCCCGAGAACGGCCGGATGCCCGAGCTGGTCGAGGGCGTCGCCCGCCAGGCGGGATCGCTCGACGTGGACGTCGCGGGCGAGCGGCCCTGGCGGGTGCGCTCGGCCGGCATCGGTGCCGACGGTCCCGAGGACCGCGGCCTCGCGGAGAGGTGCCTGGTCGGGTTCAACTCCGGCCCCCCGATGATGCCCAGCGCCTACAACAACAACATGCAGCTCTTCCAGAACGAGGACCACGTGGTCATCCTGAACGAGATGGTCCACGACGCCCGGATCGTCCCGCTCGCGCCGCGGGACCATCTGCCGGCGACGGTGCCGCAGTTGAACGGCGACTCCCGCGGCCGGTGGGAGGGCGACACCCTCGTCGTCGAGAGCCGCAACTTCTCGGACCTGCGGGCCAGCTTCGAGCCGAACGCGCTGGTGGCGCTGGGCGTGGGCTCGACCCTGCGGCTCACCGAGCGGTTCACCCGGGTGAACGACGACACGCTGCTCTACGAGTACACCGTCGACGATCCGGCCACGTTCACGGCCCCGTTCACCGCCGCGGTGCCGATGCGGCGCTCCGACTCGCTCGTCTACGAGTACGCGTGCCACGAGGGCAACTACGGGATGATCAACGCGTTGAGCGGGGCGCGGGCGGCCGACGCCTCGTCGGAGCAGTAGCTGGGCGCTCCGACTCGCTCGTCTGAGAGTACGCCCGCCGCGGGGGCGGCTACGGGACGAGCAACGCGTTGAGCGGATCCCGGGCGGCCGCCGCGTCGCCGGGTCAGTAGATGCGGCGTTCCGACCCGCTCGTCTGAGAGTACGCCCGCCGCGGGGCGGCTACGGGACGCTCAACGCGCCGAGCGGGCGCGGGCGGCGGACGCGCCGTGGGATTGGTGGTGGTCCTGCGCCGCAGGCGGTGATTTCTGGATTGTCGGCGTCGCAGGCAGACGCGGCCGGGGCGAGCCGGCGTCGCCGGGCCGCGTCGAACGGGGTAAGGGCGCGCGGCGCGTCCGAAGACGCTTGCGCGATGCGGGCCGAGAGCCTACCATCCTTCCGGGAGATGCCATGCGGATGACTTTCTTGCGGGTGCTGACGGTGCTGGGTGCGGCGGCGGTGGTGTCGGGGCTCTACCCGGACAGCGGTCCGGACGTGGTCCTGGCCCAGTCGCCGGAGCAGGTCGAGTTCCACCGCGACGTGCGGCCGGTCCTCGCGCAGGCCTGCTTCGCGTGTCACGGCGCGGCCGAAGCGACCCGGCAGGCCGAGCTGCGGCTCGACACCGCCGACTTCATCGAGACCCTGGTGCGGCCCGGCGACGCCGACGGCAGCCCGCTCTTCCAGCGGCTGACGACGGAGGAGCCGATCCGCCGCATGCCCCCGGTCTCGTCCGGGCGGTCGCTGTCTTCGGACCAGATTCAGCTCGTGCGGACGTGGATCGAGCAGGGCGCGCACCGCGGCGCGGCGCCGGCCGCGGTGGCCGAGCGCACCGTCGACTTCGCCCGTGAGGTGAGGCCCCTGCTCTCGCAGAACTGCTTCTCGTGCCACGGGCCGGACGAGGGATCGCGCCAGGCCGGCCTGCGCCTCGACGTGCCCGAGGGCCCGTTCGCCTATCGCGGCGGCTTCGGCGGCCCCGCGATCGTCGCGGGAGACGCCGCGGCCAGCCTGCTCGTGCACCGCGTGTCGGCCGGCGACGCCCGCGTCCGGATGCCCCGCGGCGGCGAGGCGCTCGACGAGGCCGAGGTCGAGACGCTCCGCCTGTGGATCGATCAGGGGGCCGAGTGGGAGTCTCACTGGGCGTTCATCCCGCCCGAGCGGCCGGCGGCGCCGCCGGTGGCCGACGCCGAGTGGCCCCGGAACCCCATCGACCGCTTCGTGCTGCGGCGGCTCGAGGAAGCGGGTCTGGCGCCGGCAGGGGAGGCGGACCGCGCGACCCTGCTGCGCCGCGTCACCCTCGACCTCACCGGCGTGCCCCCGACCCCGGTCGAGCTCGCCGACTTCCTGAACGACGACGCCGCCGACGCCTACGAGCAGGCCGTCGACCGGCTGCTGGCGTCGCCGCGCTACGGCGAGCGGATGGCCGTCGAGTGGCTCGACGCCGCCCGCTACGCCGACACCAACGGCTATCAGACCGACGGCGAGCGGTCGATGTGGCGCTGGCGCGACTGGGTCATCGACGCCTACAACGCCAACATGCCGTTCGATCAGTTCACGATCGAGCAGCTCGCGGGCGACATGCTGCCCGGCGCCACCCTCGACCAGCGCATCGCGACCGCGTTCAACCGCAACCACAGCCTGAACAGCGAAGGCGGCATCGTCGTCGACGAGTTCCTCGCCGAGTACGGGGTCGACCGGGTGTCGACCACCGGCACCGTCTGGATGGGCCTGACCCTGGGGTGCGCGCGCTGCCACGACCACAAGTTCGACCCGATCTCGCAGAAGGAGTTCTACGAGGTCATGGCGAACTTCAACAACATCCCCGAGCGGGGCAAGGGCTTCAAGTACGTGAACTCCCCGCCTCTGGTGACCGCCCCCACCGTCGGGCAGCAGGCCGAGCTCGACGCCCTGGATGCGGCGCTGGCCGAGGCGCGGGCCGCCCTCGCCGCGCTCGACGCCGAGGCGGCGGCCGCCCAGGCCGAATGGGAGGCGTCGCTCGAGGCGGCGGGACCGGTCGACTGGAACCTCCGCGGCGGGCTGCTGGCCTATCACGCCTTCGACGGCACCATCGCCGGCACCCAGACGACGGCCGACGTGCCGGCGGTGCTGGAAGACGGGCTGCCGCGGTTCTATCCCGGCGTCCTCGGCTCTGCCGCCAACTTCGACGGACAGCGGTTCGTCAACGCCGGCAACAGCCCCGACGTCGGCTACGACGACGCGTTCAGCCTCGCCGCCTGGATGTATCCGACGGCCGAGAGCGGCGTGATCGTCTCGCGCGCGGCCGGCGGCGACCAGGGCGAGGTCGGCTGGGGCCTCTATCTCGAGGACGGCCGGCTGCGCCTGAACCTGTCGACGCGCGTGCTCGACGACGGGGTGGCGGCGGAGACGGTCGGGGAGATCGCGCTCGGCCGGTGGCAGCACGTCGTCGCCACCTACGACGGATCGAAGACCCCCGAAGGCATCCGCATCTACGTCGACGGCCGCCTGCAGGCGCTCGAGCCGCTGCTCGACCTCGTCGGCAACCGGCTGCCGGCCACCCGCTATCCGCTGCGCATCGGGGCCAGCGGGTCGGACAAGCCGCGGTTCCGGGGCAACCTCGACGAAGTCCGCATCTACGAAGGGGTGCTGACTCCGGCCGAGGCCGCGGTGGTGGGGACGGTCGAGCCGCTCGGCCGGATCGCCGCCCTCGCCCCCGGGCAGCGGACCGCGCCCCAGGCCGACAAGCTGCGGCTGGCGTTCCTCGACCAGTACGCGCCCCCTGCGATCCAGGAGGCGGTGCGCGCCGTGGCCCGGCTCGAAAGCCGGCGCGACGAGCTGTGGGCCAGCTTCCCGACCGTCATGGTGATGGAGGAGCGGGCGGTGCGGAAGCCGACCTACCGGCTCAACCGCGGCGCCTACGACAGCCCGGCCGAGGAAGTGTTCCCCGGCGTGCCCGCGGTGCTGCCGCCGCTGCCCGAGGGCGTCGAGGCCAACCGGCTGTCGTTCGCGCGGTGGCTCGTCGATCCCGGCCATCCCCTGACCGCCCGGGTCACCGTGAACCGGTTCTGGCAGATGTACTTCGGGACCGGCCTGGTGAAGACGGCCGAGAACTTCGGCACGCAGGGCGAGTTCCCCAGCCACCCCGAGCTCCTGGACTGGCTCGCCACCGAGTTCATCGACTCGGGTTGGGACGTCAAGGCGCTGCAGCGGGCCATCGTGACCAGCGCCGCCTACCGCCAGGCGTCCCAGGTCACCCCCGAGGCGTTCGAGAGCGACCCCGAGAACCGGATGATCGCGCGCGGCCCCCGGCTGCGCCTGCCCGCGCCGATGATTCGCGACCAGGCCCTGGCGATGTCCGGCCTCCTCGTCGAGAAAGTCGGCGGGCCGTCCGTCAAGCCGTATCAGCCGGAGGGCCTCTGGGCCGACATGGTCGAGGGCGGCTACGGCGACTACGTGCAGGAGACCGGCGACGACCTGTACCGCCGCAGCCTCTACACGTTCTGGAAGCGGACCCTCGGGCCGCCGACCATGATGACGTTCGACGCCTCGACCCGCGAGACGTGCATCGTGCGCACCGGCCGCACCAACACCCCGCTCCAGGCGCTGAACCTGATGAACGACGTGACCTACGTCGAGGCGGCCCGCCGCCTCGCCGAGCGCATGATGACGGAGGGCGGCGAGACGCCGGAGGACCGCATCGGCTACGCGTACCTCCTGGCGACCGCCCACCGGCCCCCGCCGGCCGCGCGCGAGATTCTCGTCGGCGGCTACCAGCGGCATCTCAACCGCTACCGGTCCGACCGCGGGGCCGCCCTCGAGCTCGTCAGGCAGGGCGAGTCCGAGCGCGACGAGACCTTGGACGTGGCCGAGCTCGCGTCCTACACCCTGGTCGCGAACCTGATTCTGAACTTCGACGGCACGATCACAAAGGAATAGCGATGGACTCGCATCTCGAACGGCTTCTGACTCGGCGGCGCTTCTTCGAGCTCACGAGCACCGGCATCGGGACCGCGGCCCTGGCCACCCTCTTCGGGCAGGACCTCCTGGCCCAGGCCTCCGGCGGCCGCGCAGGGGCGGCGGGCGCGATCGGCGCCCTGCCCGGCCTGCCGCACCACGCGCCGAAGGCCAGGCGCATCATCTACCTGTTCCAGTCCGGCGCCCCTTCGCAGCACGAGCTTTGGGACTACAAGCCGGCTCTCGCGAAGCTGGTCGGCGAGGACCTGCCGCCGTCGGTGCGCGGCGACCAGCGCGTCACCACGATGACGGCGGGGCAGGAGCGGTTCCCGCTGGTGCCGTCGATGTTCGAGTTCAGGCAGCACGGCGAGACCCGGACCTGGGTCAGCGACCTGATGCCGCACACCGCGAAGATCGTCGACGATCTGTGCTTCGTCAAGTCGATGCACACCGAGGCGATAAACCACGACCCCGGCATCACCTTCTTCCAGACCGGGGCCCAGCTCGCGGGCCGGCCCAGCATGGGGGCGTGGCTCTCCTACGGCCTCGGCAGCATGAACGCCGACCTGCCGACGTTCGTCGCGATGATCTCGAAGGGCTCGGCCCAGACCGGGCAGCCCCTCTACGACCGCCTGTGGGGCAGCGGCTTCCTCCCGACCCGCTACCAGGGCGTGAAGTTCCTCTCGACCGGCGACCCCGTGCTGTACCTGTCGAACCCGCCGGGCGTCGACCAGAACACGCGCCGCCGCTACCTCGACGACCTCGGCGCCCTGAACCAGTTGAAGGAGGCCGAGTACGGCGACCCCGAGACCGGCACCCGCATCGCCCAGTACGAGATGGCCTACCGCATGCAGAGCTCGGTGCCCGAGCTGACCGACCTGTCGGACGAGCCCGACAGCACCTTCGAGCTCTACGGCCCCGACTCGCGCACCCCCGGCACCTTCGCCCGCAACTGCCTGCTCGCGCGCCGGCTCGCCGAGCGCGACGTCCGGTTCATCCAGTGCTTCCACCGCGGCTGGGACCAGCACACGCGCCTGCCCCGCGGCATCCAGCGCCAGGCCAGGGACGTGGACCAGGCCCAGGCCGCCCTCGTCCAGGACCTCAAGCAGCGCGGCCTCCTCGACGAGACCCTCGTCGTCTGGGGCGGCGAGTTCGGCCGCAGCGCCTACTGCCAGGGCGTCTTCAACGAGGACACCTACGGGCGCGACCACCACCCCCGCTGCTTCACCATCTGGATGGCCGGCGGCGGCGTCAAGCCCGGCGTTACCTACGGCGAGAGCGACGACTTCTCGTACAACATCGCCCGCGATCCGGTGCACATCCACGACCTGCACGCCACGATGCTGCACCTCCTCGGCATCGACCACACCCGGCTCACCTACGCATACCAGGGCCGGAACTTCCGCCTCACCGACGTGCATGGAAGGGTGGTGGACGGCATACTGGCGTGATGGTGTCGCGGCGGCGTGGACGGTGGTTGCATGCGCACCGTTCCTCGTCCATACCAGCCTGTGGTGACACCCCCGCGCCGCACCGAGAGCGCCGGGGTGTCTGCCCGACTGCGTTGTTCATCGGTGACCTACGCCCGATAGGTGCCCTCCTCACGTCTTGTCAGGCACGGGCGTTCTTGCCCGCGGGCGTCCAGCAGCGCATCCGCTAGCCCGGAGAGCGTCGCCTGCGGCTCCGCTCACCGCCCAACCAACCCTCCGGGAGTTCGCGCCGTTCTACGGCGCAGACTCCTGGCTGGGATGGACCCAGGCGGACGCCATCGAGGCGTCCTCCACGTACGCTTCGCTCACCGGCGTCCGCTGTCGATGAAGGCCTTGACCTGAGCGTCGGTGAGCACCGCGATATGCTGCGCCTCGTGGCGCCGGACCCGCGAACCCTTGGTCCCCTCTGGTCCGGCCCCGTATGATGGTTCCGCGCATGACTCACCGAATGGGCGGCCGGTGCGGCCGGGTGACGGCGGCGCTGGCGCTTTCCGCCGCGGCCGGCGTCGCCGCGCAGCAGCAGCCGGGGCTGGTCGAGCGCGTCGACGTCTCGCGCGTCCTCATCGATGTGCGGGTCGTCGGCGACGAGGGCGAGGCGGTGACGGGCCTCGAGCCGGACGACTTCGAGGTCCGTATCGGCGGCGAGCCGGTCGAGGTCGAGTCGGCGCTGTGGCTCGGCGCCGACGAGCCCGATCGGCCGTCCGTGGCGTCGACCGGCTTCAGCGCGGTCCTCGCGCCGCGCGACCGCCGCCAACTTGTCGTGTTCTTCGTGCAGAAGAGCCTGGAGGCGGACCGGGCGCTGGGGCTGCTGCGGCTGCTGCAGGACAGCGACCGGCTGCTGGCGGGGGTCGGGCCGGACGATCGGGTGGCGGTGGTCTCGTTCGAGCACCACTTCAGGATCTGGCTCGACTTCACCGCCGACCTGGACCGCGCACGCGAGGTGCTCGCCTGGGACGTGATGCATGAGGACCCGCGCGTGCTCGAGCCCCAGGCGGACCCTTCGATCGTGGCCGGGATCGACCAGGCGGCGGGGCGGGGGATCTGGCAGGTCGAGGACGCGCTGCGGCGGCTCGGCGAGGCACTCGAGCCGCTGCCGGGGTCGAAGTCGGTGGTCCTGATCGGGTACGGCTTCGATACCGGCTGGACCCGCTACGACCGGGCCCTCGACGCCCTCGACGCGGCGCGGGCCGCGGTGTTCTCGCTCGACGCGACCCAGGCCGACTACCACACCTTCGAGCACGCCCTGCGCGACGTGTCCCACCACACCGGCGGGTTGTTCTTGCCGACCTTCCACCATCCGCGGCGCGCCATCGAGCGGGTGGCCAACGCGGTCGGCGGGCGCTACGTGCTGTTCACCGTTGCGCCGGACCTTGAGCCGGGGTCCCATTCCATCGACGTGGGGGTGCCGCGCGGCGTCGGACGGGTGCTGGCGCGCAGCACCTACGTCCACTGAGGGAAGGGGCGCGCCGCCGGCGGGCGTTTCTGTATGGACGGGATTTTTGCCGCCCCTGTCAGTCCGCGGCGGCGGTTGTGCTTGCATCCGACCGGGACCGTACTCGGCGCAAGACGTACCATAACAGTAGCCGAAATCGCCGAAATCTGGCCGATCCGAGCCGTTTTCGCGCCACCGCCGGCCAGTTCCGGCGCGCCGCGGAGTTTTGCCGCGGGCTGGTAGGGACCGGTAGCCCCGGCGGCGGTGGTTCGGTTCCCGCGGCGGGACGGGCAGAGCGGCGGAGGGCGCACGTCAGGAAAGTGAGGCGCCGCCGCTGGAAGTATCCGGCGTGGCTGGCCCCCGGGTGCCAAAAGCGCCAAAGCGCCCGTTCGGGAGGGCCTCAATGCCGAAACGGCACGGAAATCGCCAACCTGACGGTGCCAGAGGCAGTCATTTCACGAATCTGACGTGCACCCAGCGGCGGATCGCGCCTGGGGGGGGCTTCGCGAGCCCGTATAATGGGGCGCGTCGATGGGTGTCTGCCCGGACCGGCGGTCGAGACGATTCGGAAGCAGGATGCATCGGAAGGGATGCGGATGATGAGGAAAAGGGTTCGCCGGGCGCGTGTCGCCGCCATGGTGTCGGCGGCGGCGTTGGGGACGGCCGCCGCCGCTTCCGCCCAGACGGACGCCGGCGCGCATGCCGTCGCCCCCCTCGTCGAGCAGTACTGCTACCGCTGCCACGGGCCGCAGACCCAGACCGCCGGCATCGATCTGGCCACGCTGGTAACCCAACGTCCGCTGGTCCGCAACCGCGGGACCTGGACCCGGGTCATCGAGGCGCTCGACGAGGGGAAGATGCCGCCGGCCGGCGCCCCGCCGCTTCCGGCCGAGGTTCGGCGGCGGATGGCCGCGATGCTGCACCGCGATATCGAGGAGTTCGACTACTCGACCATCGACGACCCCGGTTTCGAGCTGATGCGGCGGCTGACCCACACCGAGTACGACAACACCGTCCGCGACCTCTTCGGCGTCGACCTCAACGTCACCGACCGGTTTCCCGACGAGTTGACGGGGTCGAGCGGGTTCGAGAATTCGTCGAACACGCTGTTCCTGCAGCCGGCGTTGATGGAGCGCTACATCGCGGCGGCCGAGCGGGTCGTCGAGCTGGCCCTGCCCGCCGAGCCCTCCGATGCGCGCCATCTGGCGTCCCGCGAGCTGGTGTTCGTGGCGACGCCGGGCGACGGGCTCGGCGGGGTGGACGCGGCCGAGACGGTGATCGAGCGGTTCCTGGGGCGCGCCTACCGGCGCCCGGCCACCGCCGGGGAGCGGGATCAGGCGCTTGCCCAGTACCGGTCGGGCCGGGCGGCCGGGCTCGATCACGAAGCCGCGGTCAAGCGGGTGCTGCAGGCGATTCTGATCTCCCCGAAATTCCTGCTGCGGGTCGAGCGGGGCCGCGCGGGCGCCGACGCGTACCCGGTCGACGACTGGGAGCTCGCCTCGCGCCTGTCCTACTTCCTCTGGGCCTCGATGCCCGACCAGGCGCTGTTCGACATTGCGGCGCGCGGGGAGTTGCGCGACCCGGAGACGCTCCGGGCGCAGGTGGAGCGGATGCTAGCCGACCGGCGCGCCGACACCCTGGGAACCGTCTTCGCGGCGCAGTGGCTGGGCTTCCGGCACGTCGGCACGCGCATCTGGCTCGACCCCATCGACAACCCGTGGTGCACCGCGAGCCTGATGACCGCGATGCGCGACGAGTCGTCGCTCTTCTTCCTGTCGCTGCTCCGCGAGAACCGGCCCATCCGGAACCTCATCGACGCCGACTACACCTACGTCAACGAGGAGCTGGCGGGCACGCTGTACGGCATGGACGGGGTCCGCGGCGGGCACATGCGGCGCGTCGCCCTCGACGACCCCAACCGCGGCGGGGTCATCGGGCAGCCGAGCATCCTCGCGCTGACCTCGAACTACAAGGAGACGAGCCCCGTCAAGCGGGGCAACTACGTGCTCGACGTGCTGCTGGGCACGCCGCCGCCGCCCCCGCCGCCGAACGCCGGCGTGCTGAGCGCGGAGGTGGCCGACCTGCGCGGCCTCAGCTTCCGCGAGAAGCTCGAGAGGCACTCGAGCAACGAGACCTGCCGGGCGTGCCACGCCCGCATCGACCCCATCGGCTTCAGTCTCGAGAACTTCGACTATTTCGGGCGCTGGCGCGAGACCTATCACTTCCGCCAGCGGGTGGACGACCCGGCCGAGGCGGACGAGACCGTCGAGTTCCAGACCGAGACCAGCCCCGATCCCATCGTGCGGCACTACAAGAACACCCATCGGGCCATCGCCGCCGACGGCGCCCTGCCGGACGGGACGCCGTTCACCGGCCCCGCGGGGTTGAAGCGGGCGCTCCTCGGGAACCGGCACGGCGACCTCGTGCGGCAGGTGGTGTCGAAGATGCTCGCCTATGCCCTCGGGCGGCAGCTCGAGTATTACGACGAGCCGGCGGTGCGCACGATCGTCGCCGCCCTCGAGGCCGACGGCTACCGGTTCCAGACGTTGCTGCAGGAGATCGTGGCCAGCTACCCGTTCCAGTACAAAAGGAACCGCGTCGAGGAGACCGGCTGATGCCGTCCCGCCGCCTGTCGCGCCGCACCGTATTGCTGCAGGAGATCGTGGCCGGCTACCCGTTCCAGCACTAGAAGAACCGCGTCGAGGAGACCGACTGATGCCGTCCCGCCGCCTGTCGCGCCGCACCGTGTTGCGGGGGCTCGGAGCCACCGTGGCCCTCCCGCTGCTCGACGTCATGCCCGCCGCCGCGTTCGGCTTCGGGGGCGGGGCTCCGGCCGCGCCGGCCTCCGCGCGGCGGATGGCCTATCTGTACTTCCCGAACGGGATTCCGCGCGGCGTCTGGTACCCGGAGGAGACCGCGGCCGACGGCAGGCTCGTCAAGCTGAACGAGTGGATGCGCCCGCTGGAGCCGTTCAAGGAGCACCTGCTCATCCCCAGCAACATCTGGACCCCCGAGGGCAACGGCCACGTGGGCGGGCCCCCGACGTGGCTGACCGGCGGCAGCTACGACCGCATGGCCGTCAACGCCGGCGGGGTGTCGGCCGACCAGATCGCGGCCCGTCATCTGCGCGACGAGACGATGTTGCCGTCGCTGGAGCTGTCCGTGCAGGGCGAGGGATTCTTCTCGAACTCGCTGCCGCGCAACGCCATCTCGTGGTCGGCGCCGGACCGGCCGATGTCCCGCGAAATAGAGCCGCGCGCCGTCTTCGACCGGATGTTCCGCCCGCCGTCCGGGGGCGCGACCGACCGCTCGGTCATGGATGCGGTCCTGGCCGACGCCCGGGCCCTCGGCAACTACGTGAGCCGCGCGGACCGCTACCGGCTCGACGAGTACTTCGAGTCGATACGGGCCCTCGAGCGCCGCATCGAGTTCGCGGAGCGCCGCTCCACGGAGATGCGGGACGACGGGGCGGTGACCGACACGCTGACGACCCCGACCCCCGGCATCCCGGCCGACCACGAGTCCTACATGCGGCTGATGATGGACCTGATGGTGGCGGCGTTCCAGTCCGACGCCACCCGCGTCTGCACCTTCATGCTCGATCACGGCCAGTCGAACCGCTACTTCAACTTCATCCCCGAGGTGCGCGGCACTTGGCACGCGCTGTCGCACTACAAGAACGCCTCGGGCAAGACCGAGGACGACGACGGGCTCACCTCGTGGGACTCGGTGGAGCAGAAGCGGGCGATGTACGCCGAGGTCATCCGTTGGCACCATCGCCAGGTGGCGTACCTGCTCGGCCGGCTGCGGTCGGTGCGGGAGCCCGACGGCGGGACCCTGCTCGACAACAGCATGATCGTCTACGGGGCGACCCTGGGCGACGGCAACGAGCACGACGCCCAGAACCTGCCGACGCTGCTCGCGGGCGGCGGGGGCGGCACCATCGAGACCGGCCGTTTCCTGGAGCACGCGGAGCCGACCGACCTCGCCCGCATTCATGTCTCGCTGATGCAGCGGATGGGGGTTTCGATCGACCGGTTCGGTACCGCCGACGGCCCGCTCGACGGTCTGGAAGGATGAGGATGAAGATGATGAAGACGACCCCCCGGCGCGTCACGGTATCCCTGGTTCTGGCGGCGGCAGTCGGCGCCGCTTCCTTGGCCGTCACCGTCCGCGCCCAGTCGGAGCCCGAGGACGGACCGCGCTACCGCAACGGCACCGAGCTCATCCGCCCGGACGACTACCGCGAGTGGATGTTCCTCAGCGCGGGGCTGGGGATGACCTACGAGGCCGAAGGAGGGGAGGCGGCGGGCAGCGGCGCGCGCCCGCAGCGGTTTCAGAACGTCTTCGTGAACCGCTCGGCCTACCGGGGGTTCAAGGAAACGGGGGCGTGGCCCGACGGCAGCATCTTCGTGCTCGAGATCCGGCGGGCGGCCTCCGAGGCGTCGATAAACGTGGCGGGGAACTTCCAGAGCGACCTGCTCGTGCTCGAAGCGGAGGTGAAGGACTCGCGGTTCGAGGACGGATGGGCGTTCTACAACTTCGGACGCGCCGGCTCGATGCCCGACGCGGTTGCGCCGCTGTCCGCCGAGGACGCGGCGCCGTGCATCGCGTGCCACACCGAGCACACCGCGGTGGAGCGGACCTTCGTCCAGTTCTATCCGACGGCCCTGGAGATCGCCCGCGAGAAGGGAACCCTGAAGCCGGGCTTCGACCAGGAGTAGAACGGCGCGGACTCCTGGAGGGTGGGTTGGGCGGCCGTCGGAGCCGCTTGGCGGCGGTCCGGACGAGATCAGCCGAGGCGGGCCAGGTGATCGGTGCATTCGGCCACGCCGGCGGCGATGGAGACCGTGCCATAGAGGGCTCGCGCGCGCTGCCACAGGGCCCTGGCGTCGTCGACCTGCCCCAGCGCCTCTTTGAGGATCGCCATCGGTCGAAGGGCGTTCGCGTAATCGAGCGGGGGCGGCTCGTCCTGCGCCGCGTAGAGGGCCAGCGCTTCCGCGTAGCAGGTTTCCGCCGCGGCGAGCCGTCCCGCTTGGCGGTGCGCGTCGCCGAGATGCCGCACGGCTTGGGCCAACACCGCCGGGTGGCCGGCGCGGCGCGCGACCGCCACGGATTCTTCGTAGCAGGCCAGCGCGGCGTCGCCGCGCCCCGTATCCTGCTCCACGTGACCGAGCTTTCCGAGCGCCGCCACCAGCTCGCGGGTCGCGCCGGCGGCGCGGCACAGGGCCGCCGCATCGGCGAGATGGCCGCGGATCCGCGCGGCGACCTCCTGCATGCCGGCCTCGGTGGCGGGCGGAGACGTCATCGTCGTGCGCCGGAGAGTCCAGGCGGTGTCGATCAACGCCCGCGCCTCTTCGAGGGGGGTAAGCGGGGTAGGGGTATCCATGGATGCGGGCTCCGGCCATCGGGGCCGCCGGATCGCGCGCTGTTCGCGCACGTCCCGGACGTCCGCGCCCCGGTCATCGGCGATCGGGGCCGCCGGATCGCGCGGAAGGCATCGGCATGCCGTCCTCGTCGGTCGGAACCACCCGCGGGGAGGGTGATCCGTGGCCCCATCCACAGCATACTGGAAATCCGGCGACCGCTTCCCCGCAAACCCCGCAGGACCCGACCGCTTCAGCCATGACCCCCTTCGAATTCCATCTGCCGACCCGGGTCCTCTTCGGAGCGGGGACGATCGACCGGCTCGGAACGCTGGCCCGAGAGCTCGGCTTCTCCCGGCCCCTGCTGGTCACGGACCCCGGGCTGCGGGACGCCGGCCACGTCGAGCGCGCGCTGCGGCCCCTGCGGGACGCTGGCGTCGACGTAGCCGTGTTCGACGCGTGCGAGGTGAACCCCGACGCCGCAATGATCGATCGGGGGGTCGAGTTCGCCGCCGGCTGCCGGCCCGACGCCGTCATCGGGCTGGGCGGGGGCAGCTCGCTCGACAGCGCCAAGGGGATCAACCTGCTGTTCACCAACGGGGGGGCGATCGCCGACTACAAGGGCTACGGGCTCGCCCGGAAGCCGCTGCTTCCGATGATTGCGGTCCCGACCACCGCCGGCACCGGCTCCGAAGCGCAGAGCTACGCGGTCATCGCCGATACGGCGACTCACATGAAGATGGCCTGCGGCGATCCGAAGCTCGCCTTCGCGGCCGCGATCCTTGATCCCGCGCTGACCCTGTCGCAGCCGCCCGCGGTCACCGTCGCGGCGGGTGTCGACGCCATCGCCCACGCGGTGGAGACGGCGGTCACCACGCGCCGCACCGCGATCTCGACGCTGTTCTCCCACGCCGCCTTTCGGCTGCTCGACGACCACTACGACCGCGTGCTGGCCCATCCCGACGACGTCGACGCGCGCGGGGCGATGCAGCTCGGGGCGTTCTACGCGGGCGTGGCCATCGAGCATTCGATGCTCGGGGCCGCGCACGCCTGCGCCAACCCCCTGACGGCGCGCTACGGGCTGACGCACGGCGTCGCCCTCGCGATCCTGCTGCCGCACGTCGTGCGCTGGAACGCGCAGGGGGAGGGGAACCTCTACGGCGATCTCGCGGCCCGGCTCCCCGCCGCCTCGAAGGGCGGGGGAGCCGGAGACCGCCTGGCCCGCCGTCTCGCCGACGCCGGCCGGTCGGGAGGCTGTCCTCCCGACCTCCGAACCGCCGGCGTGCCGGCGGAGGAGCTGCCGTCCCTCGCCGAGGCCGCGGCCCGGCAGTGGACGGGCACGTTCAACCCGCGGCCCTTCGGCGTCCGCGAGGCGCTCGAAGTCTACGAACGCGCCTATTGACGGTTCGGCCCCGGTGTCCGCGCCGAGCGGCCGCCTCTCCCGGCCGCGACGCACGGCGATGCGGATTCTTCACGTCGCAGATCGACTGAGCAACCGAGGAGGCGCCGACCTCGCCCTCCTCGGCCTGCTCGACGCCATGTCGGCCGGTCACGAGCAGCACCTCGCGGTGGGCCGCGACGACGGCGCCGTGCGCCCGCCCTGTCCGGTGACCGTCGTACCGCAGCTCGACGCCAAGTTGCGCGCAGACGTCCAGCTCGACCCCCTGCTGGCGCGGCTGCGCCCGGATCTGGTGCACGTGCACAACGTGGTCAACCCGGCGGTGCTGGAGTGGTCGTCCGGCGTGGACGCGGTGGTGACGGTTCAGGACCACCGCTTCTTCTGTCCGGGGCGGGGAAAGTGGACCTCGGACGGCCGGTTGTGCGGCGAGCCGATGGGACGCGAAGTATGCGCCGGTTGCTTCGACGACCTCGGCTACTTCGAGCGCACGCTCGAGCTCACCGCGCAGCGGCTGGAATCGGTGCGGCGTCTGCGGCTGACGGTGCTGTCCTCCTACATGAGGCGGGAGCTGATCCAGGTGGGGATCCCGCCGGACCGGATCGCGGTCGTGCCCCCCGTTGCCTACGGTCTCGACCCCGACGCCCGCGCCGACGGTCCCCCCTGCGTCCTCTTCGCGGGGCGGGTGGTCGAGGCGAAGGGCGTCCGCGATGCGATCGACGCCTGGCGGCGCTCGGGGTCCGATCTGCCGTTCGTCGTGGCCGGCACCGGCCCGTTGCGCCGCGAGATCGAGGCCGAAGGCGTCGAGGTGTCGGGCTGGCTCGACCGCCGGCGCCTCTCGGCCGCCTACCGGCGCGCCGCCGTGCTCGTGATGCCTTCACGCTGGCAGGAGCCGTTCGGCCTCGTCGGGCTGGAGGCCCTGACCCTCGGCACGCCGGTGGCCGCCTGGGACAGCGGCGGGGTGCGCGAGTGGCATCCCGGCGGCGGGTTGCTGGTGCCTTGGGGCGACGTGGACGGGCTGGCCGGGGCCCTTCGTCTCCGGCGGGAGCAGAAAGTCGATCCTCCTTGCGGGTTCGAGCCTGAAGATCTCGTTCGCAGGCTGGAAGCCGTGTACGGCGGGAGCGCCCCGACGCGTCGGTAGCGCTCGGCGCGGGCGTGGCATGTCTGCGGCGCGGAGGTGTACGGCGGGAGCGCCCCGACGCGTCGGTAGAAACGGGTCGATCCAGCCGCCGGCCATGGCCGCGTCGGTCCGGCCATCCCTGGACGGATGCCGCGAGGTCCGCTGCCGGCGTTCGGGCGACGCCGTCGACCAGCCGCCGGCCGCGCCGCAGCCCCGGCAGATGCCTCGATCCGGCTCCGCCGGCGTTCGGGCGACGTGGTCTCGGCGGATCGGAGCCGGGTTGCGGCGGCCCGGCCGTCGACCTACTCGTGCAGGCCGAACGTGTAGACGGTGTTCCCCACCGCCATCGTGACGTACTGCGCGCCGCCGACGGCATAGGTCATCGGATTGGCGTTGACCGCGCCGCCGAGCGGGATGCGCCAGAGCTCTTCGCCGCTGGCCGCGTCGAGCGCGAAGAAATAGCCGTCGACGGTGGCCGCGAACACGAGTCCGCCGGCGGTGGCGAGCACGCCGGAGCGGGCGCGCGGCTTCATGGGGAACTCCCAGCGGACGTCGCCGGTGGCCGGATCGATGGCCCGGATGGCGCTCTGGTAGTTGTCCATCGGCTGCGGCGCCTGAACCCCGCCGCCGGTGTAGCGCTCGCCCGCCTCGTACTGCTCGTCGCGGACGAAGAACCGGCCCTCGCCGTCGAACGCGTTGACGTAGAGCAGGCCGGTGCGCGGGCTGTAGGCCGGCGACCACCAGTTGGTGGCGCCCCCCGCGGTCGGCGCCACCACGGTTCCCTCGAGGCTCGGGGCGGTGCCGGGCCGCCGGATCGGCCGCCCGCTCCCGTCGAGGCCCTCCGCCCAGGTCTGCAACGCGAAGGGCTTGCCCAGCAGGAACTCGCCGGTTTCGCGGTCGAGGGTGTAGTAGAACGCGTTGCGGTTCGCCCAGAGCATCGCCCGGCGCGGCTCGCCCTCGAACTCGATGTCGGCGAGCACCGGGATCTGGATGGCGTCCCAGTCGTGGACGTCGTGCGGCGTGAACTGGAAGTACCACGCCATGTCGCCGGTGTCGCCGTCGAGCGCGAGCACCGAGTCGGCGTACAGGTTGTCGCCCATGCGCACGTCGCCGCCGTAGTCGGGGCCGGGGTTGCCGGTGCCCCAGTAGATCAGGTCGAGCTCCGGGTCGTACGACCCCGTGATCCAGGTCGGCGACCCGCCGGTCCGCCACGAGTCGCCGGACCAGGTGCGGTTGTCGGGGTGGTCCGGCCCGGGAATGGTGTAGGTCCGCCACGCGCGGTCGCCGTTCTCGGCGTCGTAGGCGTCGAGGAAGCCGCGGATGCCGAACTCGCCGCCGGCGATGCCCGTCACCACCCGGTCCTTGACGATCAGCGGGGCCGCGGTCTTGCTGTAGCCGTTCCGGTAGTCGGCGACCTCCGAGTCCCAGACCACGCTGCCGCTCCGCGCGTCGATGGCCACGAGATGGGCGTCGAGGGTGCTCATGTAGAGCGTCTCGCCGAGAATCGCGACGCCGCGGTTGTTGCGGCCGCAGCAGATGCGCAGGTCGTCCGGCAGGGGGTGCTCGTACCGCCAGTACGGACGCCCGTCGGTCGCGTCGACCGCCGTCAGGTTGCTCGGCGACTCGGTGATGAACATCACCCCGTCGACGACGAGCGGGGTGGTCTCGGTGCGGTCGAGCTGGCGGATGGTGTACGCCCACTTCAGCTCCAGGTCCGCGACGTTCGCGGTGTCGACCTGGTCGAGCCGGCTGAACCGCCGGCTGTCGAGCGTGCCGTTGTACATCAGCCAGTTGTGCGGTTCGTCGGCGGCGTTGACCAGCCGCTCCCAGGTGACCGGCTCGAACACCGGCGCGCCGGCGCCGGCCGCCGGCTCCTGCGCGGAGGCGTTCACCGAGAGGATGCCCGGCGCCAGTCCCAACAGGACCGCCAGACACGTGCGCAGCGTGAGTCTTCCCGCTTCCGTGCGAATCGCCCTACGGGGTTCGGTCTGCATCGCGATCACCCTGCCGCGGTTCGTTTTTTTCGAGCCGCCTCCGGGCGGTGCGCCGCCGGGCCCGCGCGGCGGCAGCGCGCTTGGCCGCGGGACGACGGCGCCATTGTACTCACGATTCCCGCGTTCGCCGGGGCGGCGGCGGTGATGCGGTAAGCTACGGGTCAGCCGCGGTCGATTCTCGATCAAAGGAGTTGCTGGTGCGCGCCAACAGTGCCCGTGACGGGGCCCGCCTTGTGCCCCGGTTGTCGTTGATGCTCGTCCTTGCCGCCCTGCTCGCGGTCGGCGCGGTCGGAGCCCAGGCGCCCGTCGGGACGCCTGAAGACGTGGGGTTGTCCGCGGAGCGTCTCCAGCGGATCGGCGGGATGATCCAGCGCGCCATCGACGCGGAACAGATCTCCGGCGCCGTCACCGTCGTCGCGCGGCGGGGACGGGTCGCCCACTTCGAGGCGCATGGCCTCATGGACATCGAAGCGAACGCCCCGATGCGGAAGGACACCATCTTCCCGATCGCGTCGATGACCAAGCCGGTGACCGGCGCCGCCATCCTGATGCTCGTCGAAGAGGGGAAGGTCCGTCTGTCCGATCCGGTGTCCCGCTTCATTCCGGAGTTCCGGGACACGCAGGTCGCGATGCCGCGATCGAGTTCCACCGGTCAGGAAGACGCCATCTACACCGTGCCGGCAAGCCGTGGGATCACGGTGCGGGATCTGCTCACCCACACGTCGGGTCTGGTGAGCGGCGGTGCGGGGAGCGCCGCGGCGTCACGCATCGCGCCCCGCAGGCCGGCCGGCACCGTCGCGGGTTGGGCGGCCGCGCTCGGCGCCGCCCCCCTCGACTTCCAGCCGGGCACCCGCTGGGCGTACAGCGGTCTGGCGGGGATCGACATGCTGGGGCGCATCGTGGAGGTCGCCTCAGGACTGACGTTCGACGAGTTCCTGCGGCGGCGGATCTTCGAGCCGTTGGCCATGAAGGACACCGCCTTCAACGTGCCGGATGCCAGCATGCCGCGCGTCGTGACGCTCTACCGGCGCAGCCCCGACGGACTCGAGCGCCGCCCCGTGCCGGAATGGGTGGCCACGCGAACGTTGCACTCGGGCGGTGGAGGCCTTTGGTCGACCGCCGAAGACTACCTGCAGTTTGCCCGGATGCTCGTCAACAAGGGCGAGCTGAACGGTACGCGGCTGCTGGGGTCGCGGACCGTCGACCTGATGGCGTCGAATCACGTCGGTGACCTCTACGCGAAGGCGGGGCGCACCGGCGGCCGTCCCGGGAAAGGCTTCGGATTGACCGTCGACGTCGTGGTCGACGCCGTCGAGGCCCGAGGCGACCACCGGTCGACCGGCAGCTTCGGTTGGAGCGGCGCCTTCGGCACGACCTTCTGGGTCGATCCGAAGGAGGATCTGACCGCGATTCTGATGGTGCAGACGCCGGGCGGTCCGCTCCGGGCCGACTTCCAGAACGCCGTCATGCAGGCAATCGTCGACTAAGTTGGGGAGTCGGCGTGTGGACCGATGGGTTGCTCGTCCCGCTCGACGGGCGGGGCCGCCCGGCGATCAAGTCGTTCTTCCGCGCTGAGGGGAAATGAGGGAGGGGCTTCCCGCGGGCGCGCCTGACCCGATTGCGGCAAGGGCGTGCGGACGCTTGAATTCCCTTTGCCCGGGAGGCCGTGAGTAGTCTACCCCGGGCGGGTTCGTGATTGTATTTTGGGCTGGCCGCGGACGGTGGCGCTGCGCCTCCGCGGGCTCCCGGCCCCGGCCGGATCGCGATGTTCGTCGATACCGATGCAGCGGGTCTCGAGCGAAACGGCGTGGTGCCGTCGCCATGAATCGAATGGACTTTCGGCTCCCCGGCGGGGTCAGGCGGGATCCTGCCGTCGATGCGTGGCTGAAGGCGCGGACGGGTGAATTGGGATCAATCGCGCAAGAATGGTTTCACGTCATTCGAGAGAGGGGCGGCGACGTTCGGGAGCTCATGCACGACGGCTGTCCGGTCGCGTGCGTAGAAGATGCGCCGTTCGGCTACGTCAATACCTTCAAGGCCCACGTGAACGTCGGGTTCTTTCATGGCGCGGCGCTGCCGGATCCGGCGGGCTTGCTGGAGGGAAGCGGCAAGTTCATGCGCCACGTGAAGCTGAAGCCCGGCGTCGTCAGGGATTCCGCGGGGCTGGGCAGGCTCATCGACGCGGCCTATTCGGACGTCAAGGCGCGCCTCGAGGTTGGGCGCACGTCGGATTCGTGACCTGGCTGCCCCCTGGCACTGTCAGGTTGGCGATTTTCCGTGCCGTTCTCGGCATCAAGACCCCTCTTGAACGGGCTTTTTGGAACTCTGGCGCCGGGGATGGCTCGGGGGCCCGGCCACGCCGGACTGCCAGCGGCGGCGCTTGGTAGTGTCTCAGTTTGATTCCGCCCGCCGCGACCCAGAAGAAGAAGCGGGGCCGAATCATCCGCCACCTGGGGTGACGTTGCCGCCGGCAACGATGGCGAGGATCCGGGTACCCCACCAGATGAACGCGAGCAGCCCCGCGATGACGCCGCCGAGAACCTAGTTTCGGAGGGTGGCGATTGTTGATCCGTCCGCTCGACCGGTGCCTCAGGCTGGCTTCGGGCGCGGCTTCTTCGGGGCCGGGGTCAGGTCGTCGACCATCCCCACCAGCCACGCGGCGTCGTAGAGCTCGTCCACGATGCCGGTCGCCTGCGCGGGGCTCGTCCGCAGCGTTGTGTGCGCCGGCAGAAGTTGGACCAGACCGACCGCAGCGGAACCGCGTGAACGTGGTTCTCGAGCTGCTTCGAGAAGGCGTTCGTCAGGCGCGTGAAGCGCCGGGACGGGAGCGGCTCTCATTCAGGCTCGAAGCCCCCTCCAAGAGAACGGGGTCGTCGACGCACCTATGCCCAACGGCGGCAGGATCCGGACTGCGGGTGGCTGGAGCCCACGTACCGCCGGATTCAGTTCAAGGATTCGGCGATGCGCTACGAGCTTGAACACCAGTCGGATCGCAGTGGGACGATGACGTGGGACGCCGCCATGAACCGCCAGTGATGGTAGGCTTCCCCGCCGCCGGTGGTCTTCGAGACGTCGGCGAACCCGCCCGGTCAGTCGTCCGACGGCGCGGGGCCGAGGCCGTGCGTCTGGAGGAACGCTCGAATCGTGGCGTAGATGCGCAGGTTCTCCTCCAGGCTGAACCCGCCGTGGCCGCCGCCCTCGATGGTCAGCAGCCGGTTCGGCACGCCGGCCCCGTCGAGGGCCTCGTGGAGGCGGACGGCGTGGTCGTGGGGCACGATGCTGTCGGCATCGCCGTGGATGGTCAGGACGGGGGGCAGGCCCTGCCGCACGTAGGTCAGGGGCGACACCCGGGCCGCCACCTCGCCGCGGTCGCTGCGGCTGCCGAGCCAGGCTTCCGTGAAGTTGCCCGAGGTTCCGGGCGGGCCCTGCATCAGGTCGACGACGTCGGTGATGCCGTACCAGTTGATGATGGCGGCCACCTGCAGTTCGGCCGTCGAGGTGGCGCCCGTCGTCCAGGTCCGGCGGCGGTCGCCGGGGCACTGCCGGTCGAGCCCGGCCGACGCCGGGAGCATGCCGGTGGTGAGCGAAAGGTGCCCGCCGGCGGAATTGCCGCTGACCACGATGCGGTCGAGGTCGAAGCCGTACTGCTCCGCGTTGCGATAGATCCATCGGAGGGCGCAGCGGCAGTCTTCGACGGCGGCCGGGGCATGGGCGTCGTCGGCCATGCGGTACTCGGCGTTGACGACGTTCCATCCCATCTCCAGGTAGGGTAGGAAGGTGAGCGCGGAGCTCTCCTTGTTGCCGTTGGTCCATCCGCCGCCGTGGATGTAGAGGAGGGTCGGGTTCGGGCCGGCGCCGCGCGACTGGTAGACGTCCAGCTTGAGATCGACGCTCCCGGCGCGCAGGTAGGTGACGTTGGGGACCAGGCGGTAGCTGCTGGCCACCTGCACGAACTTCGCGGCGGCGTCCGTCGCCTGCGCGGCGGCGGGGGGTGCGGCCAGACCCGGGAGCGAAGCGGCGACGAGACTGCCGATCCATGCCAGTTGCTTCTGCATTTGCGGTTCATCCTTTCCTGTGTTGCCGAACGCGTGAAAACGATCGATTCGAGCCGGCACCGACCCCAAGATGTTGTGGTGGCCGGGGCATCGTCCGACCGGCAGCTTCGGCGTGTGCTCGCCGCGGTCAAGGCGCGTCGCTTCGCTCCGCCCCCGCTTCGCGGGGCTCTCGGCCTGGACGGCGGCTCCGCGCACGCCCGTCCAGACCGGGCATTTATCGGACGAAGCCCAACCCTGACCCCCTACATCTTGTGGTCGACGACCTGTCCAGATTGACGCACTTTCGGGCGACTGTTGACACCTGCGGCGCCGGTGCGTCCCGGAATCCCGGTCCGGCCGTCATCCGGCCCCGACGAAAATAGCCCGTGACGAAGTCCCCGCTGCCTTCGAGCGGTGATGCATCCCGGTTGACTGCGTTGTTCGCCGGTTACCTATACAGTCCGTGGCAGAAGTTGTGCTGCATCCGGCCGGGGCCGGATTCGGCCCAAGAACGTGTCGTACAGCGGTAGAAATCGCCGAATCCGGCCGATCCGAGCCGTTTCCGCGCCACCGCTGGCCAGTTCTGGCGCGCCGCGGAGTTTTGCCACGGGCTGCTATGCCCAAAACCGTCGTGATCGGGGACGCCGATCACCCCAACGCCACGAACGTCGGGACAGGTCACAGGAATAGGCGCGCCCTCCTCACGCCTTGTTCGCCACGGGCTGTCCAAGTCGCTCAGTATATCCGGGCGCCGCGCCCGGCCGGAAGTCGGCCGCCGGGTCGCCGGCCTCGGGCGGTCCCCGGAGAAGGCGGCGGGCGCTCATGGGGCCGGCGGGCGGGGGAGCGGCCGCGCGCCGGCGAAGACCGCCGCCGCGCCCAGCGCCTCTTCGATGCGGAGCACTTCGTTCCACTTGGCCATCCGCTCGGATCGGGAGAACGAGCCCACCTTGAGCTGACCCGCCCGCCAGCCCACCGCGAGATGGGCGATGGTGACGTCCTCGGTCTCGCCGGACCGGGCGGAGACGATGGTGCCCATGCCGGCGGTGCGCGCCGCGTCGAACGCGGCCCGGGTCTCGGTCAGGGTACCGGCTTGGTTGGGCTTGACGAGCAGGGCGTTGCACGCGGCGTCGCGGGCCGCGTGTTCGACCCGCGCCGCGTCGGTCACGAGATAGTCGTCGCCGACCACCTGCACGCGGTCGCCCACCGCGGCGGTGAACCGCCGCATGCCGGTGGCGTCGTCCTCGGCCAGCGGGTCCTCGACGGAGACGATCGGATACCGGTCGATCCAGCCGGCGAGCAGGTCGCCGAGGGCGTCGCTGTCGACCACCCGGCGATCGAGGCCGAGGTGATACCGGCCGTGACGGTAGAACTCGGAGGCGGCGACGTCGAGCGAGATCGCCATCTCGTCGCCGGGGATGCGCCCGCTGTCCTCGATGGCCCGCACCAGACGATCGAGGCCCTCTTCGTTGGTGTCGAAGGCGGGCCAGTACCCCCCCTCGTCGGCGACGCCCTGCAGGCGCCCGGCGTCCGCCAGGCGCGCGCCCGCCGCCCGATAGACCTCCGCCGTCCAGTCGAGGGCCTCGGCGAAGCTGCCCGCGCCCACCGCCATCACCATGAAGTCCTGGACGTCGACCCGCCGCCCCGCGTGCGCGCCCCCGCCGAAGATCTGGATCTCGGGCAGCGGCAGCGACGCCGGCTCGCCGCCCAGCAGATACCGCCACAGGGGCAGGCGGGCGGCGGCGGCGGCGGCGTGCAGCGCCGCCATCGAGACCGCGATGCAGGCGTTGCCCCCCAGCCGGTGCTTGTCCGGCGTGCCGTCGAGGTCGATCAGGATGCGGTCGAGCCCCTCCTGATCGCATACGTCGAGACCGCGCAGGGCCGGGGCGATGGTGTCCCGGACCTGCCGGACGGCGCGGGTGACGTCGTAGCCGCCGAACGCGGCGCCGCCGTCGCGCAGGTCGCGCGCCTCGGCGCGGCCGGTCGACGCCCCCGCCGGGGCCGTCGCGCGCCCGGTGACGCCGCCGGGCAGATGCACCTCGGCTTCAAGGGTCGGGCGGCCGCGGGAATCCCAGACGCGGCGGGCCGAGACACGGGCGATACGGTGAGCGGCTTCGGTCATCGGAGGTCGTCGAGCGGTGTCGAAAGGGAGTAGAGAGCGTCATCCGGGTGCAGCGCGCCGGTCATGGCGGGGCCGCGCCGCCGGGCGACGGCTTCTCGGCCGGCGGCGCGGCCCGGCCGCCCGTGGCGGAAGTCCCGCCGCCTTCGAGCGGCGGCGCATCCCGCCTGACGGCCGTCGGCGTCGGCCGAACCGTCGGCGTGCTCCTCGGGCCGCCGCCTTCGAGCGGCGGCGCATCCCGCCTGACGGCGTTGTTCGCCGGTGACCTATCAGCCCGTGGCAAAAGCTCCGCAGCGCGTCAGCACTGGCCGGCGGTGCGCGGAAACGGCTCGGATCGGCCGGATTTCGGCGATTTTCGACCGTTGTACGACACGTTCTTGGACCGAGTACGGCCCCGGCCGGATTCAGCACAACTTCTGCCACGGACTGCTATGCCCGAACCGTCACGATCGGGGACGCCGATCACCCCGACGCCACGAAACGTCGAATATGTTTCACGGCAACAGGCGTCCTCCTCACGCTTGATCAGGCACGGCGTTCTTCGCCGGGCTTCTTCAGCCCGCCGGCGCTTCTTCAGCCCGCCGGCGCTTCTTCAGCCCGCCGGCGCTTCTTCAGCCCGCCGGCGCTTCTTCAGCCCGCCGGCGCTTCTTCAGCCCGCCGGCGCTTCTTCAGCCCGCCGGGCTTCTTCAGCCCGCCGGCGCTTCTTCAGCCCGCCGGCGCTTCTTCAGCCCGCCGGCGCCCCCGCCGCTCTCGGTGCGACGCGGGGTTCACCACGGGCTGCCAGGCGTCCCGCGCCTCGGCGAGGGTGGCGACCGGCTCCAGGAGCAGACGGCGCGCCGCCCGCCGCACGCGGTTCCGGTCGCGGTCGGTGGTCACGTACTCGACCGGGGACTTTCCGTCCACCCGCGCCAGCAGCAGGCCGGGCAGCAGCGCCGCCGCCCGCGCTTCCAGGCGCGCGGGGCGCTCCCAGTCCACGCCCTCCAGATAGGCGCCGGCCAGCCCGCCGAAACACGCGAGGAAACGCGGCGTCGCGTCCGGCGTCCACAGGCACTTCAGCAGCAGATGGTTCAGGCAGAACGCGACGTCGAACGCGGGGTCGCCGTACCACGCGCACTCGGCGTCGAGAAAGAGCGGGCCGCCGGGTCCGACGAGGATGTTCTTGGGGCTGACGTCGCCGTGCACGAGGGTGCGCCGGGTCTCCGCCGTCGCCGCCGCGAGGTCGGCGAGGCGCGGGCGCAGATCCGGATGCCGCTCGGCGGTGGCCAGCAGATACGGTTCGAGACGGATCGCGTGAAAGATGCGGCCGGTGTCGAAGCGCTCCCGGAGGTCGGCGCGGCCCGCCGTCGCGCGGTGAATCGCCGCGAGCCGGGTTCCCACCTGCCGGGCCGTCCGCTCGCGCGCCTCGCCGCGGCGGAGCTGCGCCTTCCACAAGGGGTGGGTGGCGGGATCGAGGAACCCCATGACCAGACAGTTCGACCGGGGATCGTGGCCGACGAGGGGGGGCACCCACGCCGGGTCCACCCGGGCCGCCTCCTGCAGCCACGCCCATTCGTAGCGGTTCCGTTCGACCGGCGCCTCCCAGACCGCATCGACCTTGAGCCGGGCCAGGGCCCGCTTGACGCAGACCGGTCCGGCGGGGAGGTCGACGCGCCAGATGTCCGACGACACCCCGCCGCCGAGGGGGGTCATCGCCGGCGTCGCGTCGGCACCGACGAGCTGCAGCCGGCGCAGGGTGTCGACGATGGGGCGGTGGGGTTCCGGCACGGTGCCTTATCATATCGACGCCGGCCGTCCCTGGAGACCCGGGAGACCTCTGGAGACCGCCCCGTGTCGCCGGCTGGATTCCGGCGGGGCCTTGCCGCGGACTCCGGGGGCCGCCGCGCGCAAGCGAAGCGCCGCGTGCGCCCGCGGGGGGCGCGGACGCGGTTGCCGGCCTGCGGCCGGCCCGGACCGCGATCGGGGCGCAGACCGCGTCTCTGTCGGGTCGATGCGCCAATGAGTCAGGGTTGATGCATGAGTGATGTGATCCGCGCCGTCCGTTGTCACCGCTACGCCGGTCTCGATGACCGGGGCAGACCGATTCCCACGCCGGTTCCGTTGCGCGACGTCCTGTCCCTGGACGAGATTCCCCGGCCCCGGAACGAGCCCGGGCAGGTTCTCGTGCGCGCGCACTACGCCGGCGTGCAGTACCCGGATGCGCTGCAGGCGCAGGGTCTGTACCAGCACAAGCCGGACCTGCCGTACGTCCCGGGCATGGACGTGTCCGGAACCGTCATCGAGGCCGACGCCGATCACCTGCGGGCCGGCGACCGGGTCATCGCCCAGATGAGCATCGGCGGCCTCGCCGAGGTGGTGCGGGCGCCGGCCGCGTCGGTCTGGCGGGTGCCGGCCGGCGTCGACCTCGCCGCCTGCGCGAACCTGGGCCGCAACTTCTTTCCCGCCTATCACTCGTTGAAGATCCTCGGCGGGGTGACCGCCGGCAGCCTGGTGCTCGTCGACGGGGCGTCCGGGGGCGTCGGCATGGCCGCGGTGGAGCTGGCCAAGGCGATGGGCGCGCAGGTCATCGCCGGCGTCAGCACCCCCGAGAAGCGGGAGCCGCCGGCCGCGGGGGGCGCCGACCGGGTGCTCTGCTACGGCGCCGACCGCGACGGCTACCGGCGGTTCAAGAACGAAGTCCGCGAAGCGTCGGCCGAACTCGGCCACCCCGCCGGGGTGGATGTCGTGCTCGACATGGTGCAGGGCGATCTGTTCGAGGCGGCGCTGTTGTCGGTGATCCGGCCCCGCGGCCGGATCTGCCTGGTGGGCTTCACGGCCGGCCAGAAGCCGATTCGCCCCGGTCTCGTCCTCATCAAGCAGGCGGTGGTCATGGGCAGCATCTGGGCCGGGTGGGCGGCCGAGCATCCGGACGGGCATCAGCGGAACGTCGCGGAGATTCTCGGCTTTCTCGCCAACGGCGCCGTTCGGCCGCGGGTCGACCGCCTCATTCCGTTCGAGGGGTTCATTGAGGCGTTCGAGCTCTTCGAGCGCAACCGCGGCCGCGGCAACACCGTCGTCTGCGTTCACGAGGGGTGAGGCGGTTCGCCGGCGTCCATCTCGTCGAGCGCGCGCCGGGCATCGAGGCGTTCGAGCTCTTCGAACGCAACCGCGGCCGCGGCAACACCGTCGTCTGCGTTCATGAGGGGTGAGGCGGTTCGCCGGCGTCCATCTCGTCGAGCGCGCGCCGGGCGAGGACGGTGACGTAGGCGACGGCGGCCGCCGAGGCCGCGAGGCCCAGCCCGAGCAGGACCCACTCGCCGGCGGTGCGGGCGCCCCCGCCCAGGGTCTCGACCCCGATGAAGCCCGCGTAGAGATAGACGCACGCTCCCGGCAGGGTGAAGACGGCGCTCGAGGCGAGGAACGTCAGGAAGGGGACGCCCGTGACCCCGAACAGGTAGTTGCTGGCGCTGTAGGGAAGCGTGGGATTGAGGCGGACGAGGGCCACGATGCGCCAGCCCCCGCGGCTGATGGTGCGGTCGACGATCCGGAAGCGGGGGTGACGGTCCATCATCCGGAGGACCGCCTGCCGCGCGAGGTGGCGTCCGAGCAGGAACGCGGCGGCGTCGGCCACGGTGGTGGCGACGGCCACGACCACGAGGCCCCGGCCGACGCCGTACACCGCGCCGGCGACCAGGGTCAGGGCCGCCCCCGGGACGAAGAGGAGGGCGAGGGCGACGTAGGCGGCGCCGAATCCGATCATCCCGCCCGCCCCCCGCGCGTCCGCCCAGAGGCGGAGGGCCGACACCGCTTCGTCGACCCGCGGGGGTCCGGACAACAGGACCGCGGCCGCGAGGCCCGCGAGCAGTCCGATTACGCCGACACGCCAGCCGATTCGCACCTGTCGGTTACCGGTTCACCGGGGGACGGGAGCGGCGAGGCGGATCGCGCGGGAGGCTGCCCGATCATCCACTGAGTTTCTCTGCCGGCGGCTATCGTAGCGCACCGTGGCGGGGCGGCCGGGTCATCGCGGTCCAGTGCGTACGGCTGATCCCCGCAGACGGGCGGACAGCGCGTACAGGGCGATCCCGGCCGCGGTCGCGACGTTGAGCGAGTCGACGCCGTCCGCGATCGGAATCCGGACGCGGCGGTCGACGCAGGCCGCGGCCGCGTCGCTCAGGCCCGCGCCTTCGGCGCCGAACACCAGGGCCGTCCGCCGCGGCGGCGCGGCTGCGAGCGACTGCAGATCGTCCGCGTCTCGGTCCGGGGCGAGGGCCACGGTGGTGTAGCCGTGGGCGCGCAGCCGATGCAGCCCGCCGGGCCAGTCCGGTACCTCGCCGTAGGGAATCCGGAGGGTGGCGCCGATCGATGTGCGGATCGCCTTCCGGTAGAGCGGGTCGCAGCAGCCCGGGCTGAGCAGGACGCTGCCCGCCCCGAAGGCGGCGGCGTTGCGGAAGATGCTCCCGACGTTGTCGGGATTGCCGACCTGCTCGAGGACGACGACGAGGCGGGCGGCGGAGAGGGCCGGGAGGTCGGCGTCGGTCGCCGGCGGGGGCCGTTCCCCGATCGCCAGGCATCCCCGATGGACCCGGAATCCGGTGACCTGCTTCAACAGGGAGGGCGGAGCCACGTACACTGGCAGGGTGTCGAGGGTCCGGTCGGCGAGGAGGTCGCGAACGCCGGCGAGGGCGGCCGGCGTCGCCAGCAGCGAGCGGGTGGTCAGGCGGGGATGGACCAGCAGCTCCCGCACGACGAACCGGCTCTCGGCGACGAAGAGGCCGCGCCGGCGGAACAGGACCGGGTCCGGCACGGCCCGGAAGTCGTGGAGCCGCGGGTCCAGGGGATCGTCGACGAGCACGATCGGCATCGGTACCGTCAGAATGGTTGCTCACCCGGCGCGCCGGACCCGCGCGGCCTGAGAATCGCCGCGCGGCGTGGTGAGGGGTGCCGGCGCGGGCGGGGCGGAGCGCGCGGGAGGCCGCCGATCGTCACCGAGTTTCTCTGTAGTCCTTCTCGTCCAGGGTGATCGCTCATGTCCCACTCGGCCCGCATGGAGTCCATTACGCCGTTCCTCGCCATGGAGGTGATGGAACGCGGCATGGAGATGACCCGCGCCGGCCTCGACGTGCTGCAGCTCGGGGTCGGCGAGCCGGGGTTTCCGCCGCCGCCCGAAGTGGCGCAGGCGGTCGCCGCCGCCGTCGCGGCCGGCGACACGCACTACACCGACAGCCGCGGGCTCCACCGCCTGCGCGAGGCCATCGCCGCCGACTGCGAACGGCGGCGCGGGGTGTCCATCAGTCCCGCGCAGATCGTAGTCACCAGCGGGACGTCGCCCGCCCTGCTCATGGTCGTCAGCCTGCTGCTCGACCCCGGCGACGAGCTCATCCTGCCGACGCCCCACTATCCATGCTACCCGAACATGGTCGCGCTGTGCGGGGGGCGGCCGGTCCTGGTGCCGACGTTCCCGGACGACGGCTACGTCATCGACGTCGACCGCGTGCGGGCCGCGGTCACGCCGCGCACCCGGGGCATCCTGGTCGCCTCGCCGGCCAACCCGACGGGGGCGGTGCAGCCCCCCGAGGTCGTGCGCGGACTGGCCGATCTCGGGGTGCCGATGCTGTCCGACGAGGTCTACGACGGGCTGCTCTACGACGGCGCCGCCGCCACCTCGCCGCTGGGGATGACCGACCGCTGCTTCGTCTTCGACGGCTTCTCGAAGCGGTACGCGATGACCGGGTTCCGTCTGGGCTACGCGATCGCGCCGAAATCGTCGATGCGGCAGCTCGTGTCGCTGCAGCAGAACCTGTTCATCTCCGCCTCGCACTTCGTGCAGACGGCCGGCCTCGCCGCGCTCGAGGCCGGCGAGCCGCACCGGCGGATGATGGTGGCCGAGTACGACCGGCGCCGCCGGGTGCTCGTCGACGGCGTGCGCCGGCTCGGTCTCGCCGTCCCCGCCGCCCCCGCCGGCGCCTTCTACGTGCTGGCCGACGCCCGGCGCCTCGGGCGCGATTCGCTCGCGCTCGCCTTCGAGATTCTCGAGCGGACGCAGGTGGCCCTGGGGCCCGGCCGCGATTTCGGGGAGATCGCCGAAGGCTTCCTGCGGTTCTCGTTCGCCGCCGCCTTCGACGACATCGCCGCCGCCCTGGACCGGCTGGCCGAGGGGCTGCCGGCTCTGGCGGCGTCCCCCCGCGGCGGGTCCGCGCGGTAGCGGGCAGCGGTGCGGACGCCCGGCCTCCGCGGGGCCGAACGCCATGCCTCGTCGCCGGCGTGCGGCGGCGCGCGGTCCCTCTAGTGCATCGCCACGACCAAAAATAGGGGCACCGGGGCACTCACCGCGAACCGCAAGAGTCCTATGCAGTGCGCCGTGCAAAAGGCGCCATTCCTCAGCGGGTGCGAATCCCGCCCGGCAACTGTCGCTCCAGCCGGTAGCAGTCGGAGCGGACGATGGAGGCAACGACATCGCCTGAAGCACTTCGACGACAACGGGCCGCCATTGGGCGGCTCAGCGACCATGCGGGCCGCAACGCGAGTGAACGCCGAGCAGGCCTCGAAACGTCTAATGCGGAAGCCGACCCGCCTGCATTACGGGGAAGGCTGCCACGGGCCGGGAAGCGAGCGACGGGGGCACCGGCCGGTTCCGCCGGGGTACTGGCGGCGGCACGCATGGAAGAGGGGGATGGACGCAACACGGGAAGCCCCGCCGGTGGTGTGGCACGCGCCAACTGACAGCCCGCGAGGGTCAGGTCGGGCCGGCGAGGGTGGCGGAGAGGCCCGTAGTACCGGGGAAGCCGGGTAACGCCGGCGGAGGGAAGGGGCCTCGGTTCGAGAGCGGCGCATGACGGAGGAAGGGACGTGGGGACTGTTGCGAGCCTAACCGCCTCAGAACGAGTTCAGCGACTCCAGACGGCGCTACATGCGAAGCGAAGGAAGCTCCGGGCTTCCGGTTCTACTCGCTGAGCGACAAGGTGTGGCGCGACGACGTGCTCGCGGTCGCCTGGCAGACGGTCCGCCGCAACGGCGGGACGGCCGGGGTGGACGGCGAAACGGTCGCGGGCGTCGAGTCGTTCGGGGTTGACCGGTGGCTGGGGGCACTGGCGCGGGACCTGAAGGAGGGGACCTACCGGCCGCGTGCGGTTCGGCAGGTGCTCATCCCGAAGAAGCAACGCGGGAAGTTCCGGCCGTTGGGCATTCCGTGTCTCCGGGACCGGGTGGCGCAGACGGCGGCGATGCTGGTGTTGTCGCCGATCTTCGAGGCGGACCTGCAACCGGAGCAATACGCCTACCGACCGGGCCGGGGCGCGCTTGACGCGGTCAGGCGTGCGCACCGGCTGCTGACGACGGGGCGCCGGGAGGTGGTGGACGCCGACCTGTCGGACTACTTCGGCCAGATACCGCACGCGGCGTTGATGCGGTCCATCGCGCGTCGCGTGAGCGACGGGCGTCTGTTGGGCTGGGTCAAGGCGTGGCTGGAAATGGCGGTGGAGGAGGACGACGGGCGCGGCGGTCGCCGCCGCACGAACCGGGCGCGTCGGGAGCGGAAGGGGACCCCGCAGGGGTCGCCGATTTCGCCGCTGTTCAGCAACATCTACATGCGTCGCTTCATCCTCGGCTGGAAGGTGCTGGGCTACGCCCGGCGCTTCAAGGCGGAAATCGTCAACTACGCGGACGACTTCGCGGTCCTCGGCCGCGCGCCGGCAGCGGCGATGCTGACGGCGGTCGAAGGGCTGATGAAGCGTCTGAAGCTGCCGATGAACGCCGGGAAGACCCGCCGCTGCCGGGTGCCGGAGGAGCCGATGACGTTCCTCGGCTACCGGATTGGGCGCAACTACCGGCCGGACACGGGAGCCGCCTACATCGGCACACGTCCGAGCCGGGAGAGCGTCCGGAGCATCTGCCGCCGCGTGAGCGGGCTGACGACACGACGCAGCGGGCTCCTGTCGCCGGGGGTCGTGGTGGCGCGCCTCAACCGGGCATTGACCGGTTGGGCGAACTACTTCACCCTTGGGCAGGTCAGCCCGGCGTACCGCGCCGTTGACCAGCATGCTACGCGACGGCTGCGCCAGTGGCTCTGTCGTAAGCACAAGGTGCGGTCCGGGAAGAGTGTGCGCTTCCCGGACGAGCGACTCCGGCAGGAGTACGGGCTCACGTGCCTTGCGCAGCGCACGGCGAGCTTTCCGTGGGCGAAGGCATGATCTCGTCCGAGAGCCGGATGCGGGAAATCCGCACGTCCGGTTCGATGAGCGGCGACTGGAAACGGAGTCACGGCGGGGAGTGAGGCACCGGCACCGGGCGAAAGCGGCCGGAAACAGCTACCCCCATCCGCCTACCGCCACCGCGCCAGTCGTCGACTCTACGAAGAAATACGTCGTTCGACTCAAGTCCGTCTGTCCGAAACTTATGACGTGACGGACCACTAGGAGTCTGCGCCGCAGGAAATCCTGACCACTATATGTTGTGCAAGCTAAGGCGATATAACGCTACATATTGCGCAAGATCGGATCCAAAATAGTTCTACGGCGCAGACTCCTAGGGTTGGGCGATGCGGTAGAGCGCCGACACGGTGCGGACGATGAGGCTGCCGTTGGCGACGGCGGGGGTCGCGAGGGTCCACTCCTCGAGCGCGTTGACCCCGAGCAGCTCGAACTCGGGCCCCGCCTTGACGACGTAGGTGTCGCCGTCTTCGCTGATGGCGAAGATCCGGCCGTTGTAGGCCCAGGGCGAGGCGGTGAACAGCGAGCCGCCCGGCGACACCCGTTGCCGCGGATAGACCTCTTCGCCGGTGCGCGCGTCGTGGCAGATCAGAATGCCGCGATCGAGCAGGATGTAGTGGTAGTCGCCGTAGACGAGGGCCGACGGGTTGTAGGAGCCGAGCCGGGGATGGGACCAGGCGATGAACTCGTTGTCCGCGGCGCCCGGGGCCAGCGTGATGTCGCCGCCGGCGCCGGGGCGGATGGCATAGACCGGCCGGTTCGAGTCGGCGGTATAGCCCGAGTTCACGTACAGCAGGCCATGGCGGGCGAACGGGGTCGCGACGTGAATCGACGACATGCCGGTCAGTCCCCAGAGCGGGTTGCCGTCGAGATCGTAGGACCGCACGCCCCCCGTGCCGGTGGTCACGATCTCGGTCCGCAGGTCATGCTCCCAGACGAAGGGGGTGGCCCAGTTCGAGGCCTCGTCGCGGTCGACCCGCCACAGCTCCTCCCCGGTGTTGGTGCTGTAGGCGGCGAGAAACGACTGCTCCAGGTTGTCGTTCACGAGAAACAGCCGGTCGCCGTGCACGACCGGCGACGAGGCGGTGCCCCAGCCCTGCCGCATCGGATAGCTCTCCACCGGCCGGCGCCAGCGCGGGGCGCCGTCGAGATCGAAGGCGAACAGGCCCACGTAGCCGAGGTAGACGTACACGTGCTCGCCGTCGGTGACCGGGGTCTCCGAGGCATAGCTGTTCTTCTCGTGCTTCGAGCCGGGCACCGCGGTGTGCAGGGTGCGCTCCCACCGCACCTGTCCGGTCTCGAAATCTATCGCGTACAGCGCCCAGCGCAGGGGGGCCTCGGGGGTCTCGAGGTCGTCGCCGGTCATCGGTCCGTCGAACGAGCGGGACTGATACTGGCTCAGCGGCTTGAGCGGGGTCTCGACCCCGCTGGTGTTCTCGACGGAGATCACGAACACCTGATCGCCCGAGACGATCGGCGAACTCCAAGCCCGGCCGGGGACCTCGATGCGCCAGACGACGTTTTCCGTGCGGCTCCAGGTGTCGGGCAGCGAGGGGCTGTCGTCGGCCACGCCTCCGTGGTGCCCGCGGAACCGGGGCCAGTCGTTCTCGGCCGACACCTTTCCCGCGGGGACGGCGACGAGGACGGCGACCAGGAACGTGAGAGTGATGGGCTGACGATGCACGGATTCCTCCTGTCCAGGTTCGCCGGCAGCCCGTGGCGAAGCCCCCGCCGCCCGGTTGGGTCCGTCCGACGGGCGTCTCCGTCACGCCTCGTCAGGCCGGCGTCCTGCGGCCCGGCGCTTTTCGCCGCTCCCGCGGCGTTCCACCACGGGCGGCCGGCCCTCCAGAGTATATTAGGACGGGCGTACGGCGCATCGCGCCCTATCGCGCCCCCCGGCGCCGGCAGGACCATCCCACGCTCCGCCACCGCCGTGCTGCAGGCGGAATCGTGGCGGGTCCTGGGGCTCCGGGCGTGCGGAATCGCGGGTCTCACGAGGCGCCGGCCGGTCGGCAAGACGGTGCGACCCCTCGAACCGGTGCGGGCCGTCACGCGCAGTCGGCGTGGGATGCCTTCCGCGGCGCCGGCGCATCAGGGAGACGATATGGCGCAGTGGATCCGTTTCGAGCAAGACGGGGCGATCGGCTTCGGCACCTTGTCCGGCGACACCATCGCGGTGCACACCGGCAACCTGTTCGAGAACCCGACGGCGTCGGGCGCGGGCCGGTCGATCGACGAGGTCACGCTGTTGCCCCCGGTGCCGGCCGGCAAGATGGTGGCGCTGTGGAACAACTCTCGGGCGATGGCCGAGAAGACGGGGCAGACGGAGCCGCCCGAGCCGCTGTACTTCATCAAGGCCAACGGTTCGTACCTCGGTCCCGGGGGCACGATTCGCAAGCCGCGGTCCTACGGCGGCAAGGTGGTGTACGAGGGCGAGCTGGGCATCGTCATCGGCCGCGAGTGCCGGGCCGTCGACACGGCCGGGGCCGCCGCGCGCATCTTCGGCTATACCTGCGTCAACGACGTCACCGCGGTCGGCATCCTCGGGAAGGACTCGTCGTTCACGCAGTGGACGCGGGCCAAGAGCTTCGACACGTTCGGCGTCTTCGGTCCCGCGGTGGCGACCGGCCTCGACCCCTCGTCGCTGTCGATCCGCACCGTGCTGAATGGTCAGGAGCGGCAGAACTATCCGGTGACCGACCTCTTTTTTCAGCCGGACCGGATCGTGAGCGCGATATCGCAGGACATGACGCTGCACCCGGGGGACGTCATCTGTTGCGGCACCTCGGTGGGGGTCGGCTCCATGAAGCCGGGCAGCACCGTGGAGGTGACGATCGACGGGGTCGGCACGCTCCGCAACCGGTACGAGGAGTAGAGGAGTAGAAGGCAGCGCAGCGGAACCGGGCCGTCGGTCGGCGGGGTTGGATGCGTTGTGGAAGTGACGATCGACGGGGTCGGCACGCTCCGCAACCGGTACGAGGAGTATGAAGGCAGCGCAGCGGAACCGGGCCGTCGGTCGGCGGGGTTGGATGCGTTGGCGGCGCGGCCAGGCGGCGGGCGGAGCCGCAGGCGCGTGATTTCGATTTCGGACGCCGGCGTCGGCGCGGCCGGCGGCATCGAAGCAGAACGGGCGCCCGCCGCGACTCGGCGGGCGCGGGGAGGACAGGCATGAGGACGCGATACGCGATGGTGCGGTGGATCGGAACCGGAGTCTGCGGCCTGCTGGCGGCGTCGGCCGCGTCGGCCGGCCAGACGGCCCGGGGGGAGGCGTCGGGGCGGGACCTGCAGGGGGTCTGGGACTTCCGCAGCGCCGTTCCCTTCGAGCGCCCCGACGACTTCGCGGGGCGCGCGACGCTGACCCCCGAGGAGGCGGCGGCGTTCGCGCAGGAGCGGGTGGACGCCCAGAACGTCGACCTGTGGCGCGACGAGAACGGCCGGCTGCCGGTGTCCGGCGGCTACAACAACTTCTGGTACGACCGCGGCACCTCCCTCGGCGAGGAACGCCGGACGTCGCTGGTGGTCGACCCGCCCGACGGCAGGATTCCCGCGCGCAGCGACGAGGCCCGGGCCCGCGGCGAGCGGCGGCGGACCCTGCTCGGGCGCGACGCGTTCGGTCCCGAGGACCGCGGGGCGTTCGAGCGGTGCATCATGGGGTTCAACGCCGGTCCGCCGATGAACCCCAGCGCCTACAACAACAACATGCAGCTCTTCCAGACCGGCGCCCACGTCGTGATCCTCAACGAGATGGTGCACGACGTCCGCGTCGTCCCCCTCGACGGCCCGCCGCACCTGCCCGGCCACGTCCGGCAGTGGAAGGGCGACTCGCGGGGCCGGTGGGAAGGGGACACCCTGGTCGTCGAGACCCGGAACTTCACCGGCAAGACCAGCTTCCGCGGGTCCGGGCCGGACATGCGCTTGGTCGAGCGGTTCACCCGGCTCGACGCCGACCGCCTCGTCTACGAGTACACCGTCGACGACGCCGCGTCGTTCGCGCAGCCGTGGTCGGTGCGGGTGGTCATGCGGCGGTCGGACAGCCCGCTCTTCGAGTACGCCTGCCACGAGGGCAACTACGGCATGGAGAACCTGCTCGTCTCGGCCCGCGCCCGCGAGCGGGAGCGGTAGCCGGGTTCCGCCCTGCCGTCAGGTACCGACGCGGCTCGCTCGACAACGCTCCCGCCGTCCCGCAGGGCACCGTCACCGGCATCAGGGGCAGCGGCAAGTTCTCGAACGAACGTTGCTTCGGCGGCTGGCGGCGGGGCGCCCGGGGGCGTCTGGACCCGAGCGGAGTGGTGTAGAAGCGGCTGCGGCTGTCGTCGGTCCGGCGGGTGCACGTCAAATCGTGACGTGACTGCCCCGGGTGCCGTCAGGTTGGCGATTTCCGTACCGTTCTCGGCACCGAAGCCCTCTCGAACGGGCTTTGGCGGATGGTGATCCATCGGGGACCGGTTCCAGCGGCGGCGCCTCACTTTCTTGACGTGCACCCTCGTCCGGCCCGCCGATGGACTTCCACGTGACCATTGGTTATAGGTAACGCGGGCACTGCGTTGAACGCGCGCGGGTGGAGCGGCGCGCCGGACCATCCCACGTTCCGCCACCGCCGTGCGCAGGCGGAATCGTGGCGGGTCCTGGGGCTCCGGACGTGCGGAATCGTGGGTCTCAACGGCGCCGGCCGGTCGGCAAGACGGTGGCGCCCCCTCGAATCGGGTGCGGGCCGTCACGCGCAGTCAGCGTGGGATGCTCCTGAGCGGCGCGCCGGCGGCATGCGCATGCTACGCTTGCAGCCTGTACCGACACGTGTTCCAGGGAGGGACGACACGATGCGGGCATGGATGTCGCCGGGGGCTTGGTTCGGCGGGGGCGGGGACTGCAAGGCGGGGCTTCCACCGGGCCGAGCGGCACAAACCCAATAGGGATCCGTGCTGTCAAGCGTCCGATCCCGATGCGTTGCGTTCCAGTAGGTGCTTGATGAGCATCCGGACATCCTGTTTGACGTCGTCGATGTTCTTGGTGATGGCACGATGCGCGTTCGCGTTCTCGGACCGAATCCACTCCAGCCTGACCACCAGCCACACGAGCACCAGCAGGGCCCCCGCGCCTTCGAGCGTCATCACTCTGACTAAATCACCCATGAAGACATCGTAACATTGAGGACGCGACACGCGATGGTGCGGTGGATCGAGCCGGAGTCTGCGGCCTGCTGGCGGCGTCGGCCGCGGCGGCCGGCGAGACGGCCCGGGGGGGGAGGCGTCGGGGCGGGACCTGCAGGGGGTCTGGGACTTCCGCAGCGCCGTTCCCTTCGCGCGCCCCACGATTTCGCGGGGGCGCGCGACAACCGGCGCCCACGTCGTGATCCTCAACGAGATGGTGCACGACGTCCGCGTCGTCCCCCTCGACGGCCCGCCGCACCTGCCCGGCCACGTCCGGCAGTGGAAGGGCGACTCGCGGGGCCGGTGGGAAGGGGACACCCTGGTCGTCGAGACCCGGAACTTCACCGGCAAGACCAGCTTCCGCGGGTCCGGCCCGGACATGCGCCTGGTCGAGCGGTTCACCCGGCTCGACGCCGACCGCCTCGTCTACGAGTACACCGTCGACGACGCCGCGTCGTTCGCGCAGCCGTGGTCGGTGCGGGTGGTCATGCGGCGGTCGGACAGCCCGCTCTTCGAGTACGCCTGCCACGAGGGCAACTACGGCATGGAGAACCTGCTCGTCTCGGCCCGCGCCCGGGAGCGGTAGCCGGGTTCCGCCCTGCCGTCCGGCGCCGGCGCGGTGCAGCGGCGGAAGTCTGCGCAGGACCGCACAGGACTCCCGGCCCGTTGGCGGGGGAGCGCAATCCGACGATGAAGTACTGCTCTGAACAACGCATTTGGCGGCGACTGGTAGCGGTCCTCGTGTCGACGGGCGGCGCTCTCTGGCCTGCGCCGCCGGTCGCGGCGCAGGCCGGCGGCGCATCGGAAGCCACCTACGAGGTGACGTTTCAGGGCAACTGGACCACCGCGAGCACGCCGGACGGCGTCGTCGGGGGCGCGCACTTCACGACCTTGATCGGCGCCGTCCACAACGACCGCGTGACCTTCTGGCGCCGCGGCGGCCGTGCCTCGCCGGGGGTCGAGGCCGTGGCGGAGCTCGGCGCGACGCGCAGGTTCGAGTCTGAAATCGGGGCCTCGCTCCACGCCGCGTCCGTCATCAAGCGGGGCGTCGGGGGGGGCGGCACCAGCAGAGCGACATTCTCGATCGACGTCACCAGGGACCACCCGCTGGTCACCCTGCTGTCGATGATCGGGCCCAGCCCCGACTGGTTCGTCGGCATCTCGGGGCGGTCCCTGCTGGATGGATCGGGCCGATGGGTGCCGCGGTTGGAGGTCGACCTGTTTCCCTACGATGCCGGCACCGAGGAGGGCGCCGAGTTCTCGCTCGACAATCCTCCCACCGACCCGCAGGGCGCCATCACCAGCATCCGGGGTACGGGCAAGTTCTCGAACGAACGCATGGCCGGTTTGACCATCGTTCGCCGGGAGGCGCCGGCGCCGACGGTGCGCCTGCGGGCGTCTCCCAACCCGGTCGCCGAGGGCGGTTCGGTGACGGTCACGGCGACGCTGTCGCAGGCGCTGGCGGGCGGCGTGACGATTCCGCTGACGCTGACCGCGGGCACGGCCGAGCCGGGCGACTACGGCTCGCTGGCGGGCATCGCGATCGACGGCGGCTCGACCACCGGCACGGGCGCGGTCACGACGACGAACGACGTCGACGAGGACGACGAAACGTTCACGGTGGCGCTGGGCAGTCTGCCGTCGTCGGTGGCGGCGGGCAGCCCGTCCTCGGTCGAGGTGACGATACGCGACGAGGGGCCGGTTGCCGTTCCGGGCCTGACCTTCTCTCCCCGGCGGGTGACGGTGACCGAGGGCTCGACGGCCGCCTACGAGGTGGCGCTCGACGCGGCGCCGTCCCCGTCGGTCACGGTGTCGGTGGACAGCGGCGATACGGGCGCGGCGACGGTCTCGCCTGCGTCGCTGGACTTCACGACGTCGAACTGGCGCACGCCGCGGCAGGTGACGGTGACGGGTGTGCAGGACGCCGACGCGACGGATGAAGCGGTGACGGTGACGCACGGCGGCACCGGGGTGACCACGGGGACGGTCACCGTACAGGTGGACGACGACGACACGGCCCCGCCGGAGCGGCCCGGGCGGCCCGACGCGACCCCCCGGGACGGGATGCTCGACGTGTCGTGGCCGGCCGTTCCGGGCGCGGAGAGCTACACGGTGCAGTGGAAGTCCGGTTTGGACGAGTACTCCGACGCGCGGCAGCAGACCGTCCGGACACCCTCGGCCAAGCTCTCGGGGTTGACCAACGGCGTGGCCTACACGGTGCGCGTCCGTGCGAGCAGCGCGGGCGGTGACAGCGACTGGTCGGAAGAGGCGACGGGGACGCCGCTTCAGCCCGTTCCCGCGCTGCCGGCGGCCGGCGCCGGCCTGCTCGGTCTGTTGCTCGCGTTGCTCGGCGCCCGGCGGCGGGCGCCGACGATGAACCGGCTCTTGTCACGCCCCGGTCACCCGGCGACTGCGGCCACGTCGACCACCGCCGTCGTGCAGCGCGGCTGCGGCACCGGCTCACGGTGTTCCCGCAAGCTCTCGATGTGAAACCGGATTGCCTTGCTGATCTCACGAACTGCTTCATCTTCGGAAGCGCCGGTCGCAACGCACCCGGGCAAGTCGGGAACGTAGGCGGCGTAGTTCCTCGGCGATCTCTCGATGACGATCGCGTATCGCATGCCTTCACTCCTTCACCCCGGCCCGCTTCACGACGCTGGCCCAGGTGCCTCGCGGAAAGTCGTCGTTCAGCTTGCCGGCGATGGTCACGGTTCCGGGCTTGTCCGGATGCCGGTACTGACGATGGCTCCCTCTGGTACGAACGAGCAACCACCCGTCCCGTTCCACCAAGCGGATTGCGTCCCGGACCTTCGGCACGGGTCAGGTCCATTGTGCGCGCGGGGTCAGGCCGAACAGCTCGCGGTCCCTGTCCTTGTCGAGCGTCTCGAACACCGAATCATCGTACCACGGGCTGCCACGGGGCAGCGCGGATGTCGGCGGCGGGCCGCTCAGAGCCTGCGTCATTGGCTCGCCTGCTCCTCGGCGCGGTGGCCCGCGAGGATCCCCTCCATGCCGTAGTTCCCCTCGTGGCAGGCGTACTCGAACATCCCGCCGCCGTTGGCGATCATCGGCAGCACGACGGTCCAGTCGCGCGTGTACGTCGCCCGATCGCTGAGGGTCATCTCGTAGTCGATGCTGTTCGGACCGGTGCGGGTGAACCGTTCGACGAGGCGGAGGTTGTCGACGGGGAACCCGCGGAACACCTGCTTGGGGCTGAAGTTGGTGGTCTCCACGACGAGCGTGCCGCCCTCCCAGCGGCCGCGCGAATCGCCGTTCCACAGGCGGACCCCGGAGGCGACGTGGGGGCGCCCGTCGAGGCTGACCACGCGGGTCTCGTTGATCATTTCGTTCAGCAGCACCACCGAGTCGGGCGTCTGGAGGATCAGGATGTTGCTGTTGTAGTTGTTGGGGACCCGGGGGGTGCCGCGGGTGATGCAGCGCTCCCACAGGTTGCGGTCGGTCCACGAGTCGGCGGGATGGTCGCGCCGGCGGGCTTGGCTCTCGGCCGCGCGCCGCTCCGCCGCCGGTGTGAGGGCGGGGATGCGCCCGTCCGCCGGATCGACGATCAGCGATGTGCGGGTCAGGGCGTTGCGGGATCCGTCGCGCCACTGCGAGCCGTAGTTGCCGGGGCTGCCCCGCCGCGGGGCCGCGTCGAACGCCGCGAACCGCCGCCGCTCGCGCGCCGCTGCTTCCTCCTCGCTCAGGAACTCGCGGTCGCCGGCGTCGGCCGCGCGCTCGAGGGGGGTGCCGGTGGTCTGGTCCCAGACGCCCTGCAGATCGGGGTGCCCCCACGGGGTCCGCTCGAGGGCCCACCCGTCGTCCGTCTCCTGGGCGGCGCCCGGCGCCGCCGTCAGACCGAGCGCCAACGCCGCCGCCAACGTCGTGACACGGATAGAGCGCATGGTCGACCTCCTTTACACCGCCGAACCACCCGGGTCGGGGGAGAAGGCGATGCCGTTCGGGCCGTCTGCTCGGCCAGACGGGTGGGTTCGCCCCCGGGGCTCAGCCGATAGATGCCGTTCGCGTCCTGCTCCCGCGCCTCGGGGCTTCGGCAGCCCCGCCGGGGGGCGGTGAAGTAGAGCGAGCCGTCGACGTGTCGTTCATCCCCGAACACATGGTCAGTGCCGCAAGCGTAGCATGCGCGGTGGGGAAGCCGGATGCCGCATCCTTGCCGGTCCATCTCCCGTGCAACACAGTGTCCGTGTTACATTGTCTTTGTGTCAGAACACGGAGATCGACGATGAAGAACGTCACCATTACGCTGCCGGAGGATCTTGCGCGGTGGGTACGGGTTCGGGCGGCGGAGGAGGAACGCAGCGTCTCGAAGTGGATCGCCGAGCTCCTCGACGGGATGCGGCGTCAGGAGGACGAGTACGACGTGGCGATGAAGCAATTCCTGGCAATCGAGCCCCGGAAGAGGGAGTGGGGCGACGGTCGGAAGCCGACTCGCGAGGAACTGCATGATCGAGCCGGTCTTCGTTGACACGAACGTGATCGTCTACCGGTATGACTCGAGCGTTCCGGACAAGCAGTCGCGCGCCGACGAGTGGTTGAGGTTGGTTTGGGATCGTCGTTCGGGCCGTCTGAGCACCCAGGTCCTGCAGGAGTTCTACTCCACGGTCACCCGCGAGCTGAAGCCGGCCATGCCGGTGGCCGATGCGCGGCGGCTTGTTCGTCGTCTGTCGTCCTGGCGGCCGCTTCCCGTCGACCTCCCGGTTCTGGAACGCGCTTGGCTCCTGCAGGATCGCTTTTCCCTGTCCTGGTGGGACGCCTCGATCGTGGCGGCGGCACAGACGTGCGAATGCGGGATTCTCTTGACGGAGGACCTGCAGCACGGCCGGGTGTTCGACACCGTCCGCGTGATCGATCCCTTCGCATCGCCGGAGCGGACGCCGGCGGAGATACTGCAAGTGACTACCGCGGTCGGGAGGAGCGGGTGATGGGTGCCGCGGGCGACCGCGCACGGGTCCCGGAGATCATCGCGGGCGACGCACGCGCCGCCGCCTCGACGGGCGTCCTGCCGTACCAGCAGATCAAGGCGCTCATCCGCGACGGCCGCATCACCGCGGCCGAGCCGCCGGCGGACGACCAGATTCAGCCGGCGAGCCTCGATTTGCGGCTGGGCGCGGTCGCCTACCGCCTGCAGGCGAGCTTCCTGCCGGGCCACAGCTCCACGGTGGCGCGCAAGCTGGACGCGCTGTCCATGGCCGAGCTGGACCTGTCGACGCCGACGGTGCTCGAGAAGGGGTGCGTCTATCTGGCGCCGCTGATGGAGAGCGTACAGCTTCCGCGCGGGTTGTCGGCGAAGGCCAATCCGAAGAGCACGACGGGCCGGCTCGACGTCTTCACGCGGTTGATCACCGACCACGGCAGCGAGTTCGAGCGGGTGCCGGACGGCCATTCGGGGCCGCTGTTCGCGGAGATCGTCCCGCGGACGTTCTCGGTCATCGTGCAGCAGGGCGTGCGGCTGTCGCAGCTTCGGTTCGTGCGGGGGAAGCCGCCGCCGCCGGCCAGCCTGCTGGAACGCCTGGACGCCGCGGAGAACCTGATCTACCTGGATGACGACGGTCCGGCCCCCGCGGAGATCCAGAAGGTGTCGGTCAACCTCGGGGGCAGGGACGCGACGGACGTCGTTGCTTACCGGGGCCGGAAGAACGCGCCCCTCATCGACATGCGCCGGGTGGATCATTACGATCCCGCCGTCTTCTGGGACCCCATCAGGAGCCCCCCCGACGGCCGGCTGATCCTGAATCCCGGCGACTTCTACATCCTGGGTTCGCGCGAGCGCGTGGTCGTGCCGCCGGACTGCGCGGCGGAGATGGTGCCGTTCGATCCGTCCGTCGGCGAGTTCAGGATTCACTACGCGGGCTTTTTCGACCCGGGGTTCGGGTACGGGGAGAGCGCCAAGGGAACCCGGGTGGTGCTGGAGGTGCGGGCGCACGAGGTGCCGTTCGTCATTGAGCACGGTCAGGTGGTCGGCCGGGTCGTCTACAGCCGGCTCCTGGACGTCCCGGAGAAGATCTACGGTGCGTCGATCGGCTCGTCGTACCAGCGGCAGGGGCTGGCCCTGAGCAAACAGTTTCGCCGCGCGGCGGCGAGGCCGGAAATCGTCACAAGGAGGAACGGAAGATGACTCGATGGATCGCGTGCGTGTTGGCGTTGGCGACGCTCTGCCTGCTCTGTCCGGCCCGCGCGGGCTGGGCGCAGGAGCGCAGGCTCGGACCCTACATGGGCATCGAGCAGGGGGCGACCGTGGCGCGCACGCTGAGCGCGCCGCTGACGGGCAACAGCCAGCCGACGCGGTGCGATACTCTGCTGTACGCTGCGGGCGTTCCTTCGGGCACGGACTGCCCGGCCAGTTCTCCGCGCGAGATCTACAACACCGAGTTCGATCTGGGCGCCGGGTTCGCGGCGGGCGTCGCGGCCGGCTACGGCTGGCGCCGGGTTCGCGTCGAAGTGGAGTACCTGAACCAGCACCAGGGGGCGACTTCGTCTCTCATCTACGCCGGGGGGGATTTGGTCGCGGCCGGCAAAACCGGGGAGTGGAACGATAGCGCCCCGCCGTTCGCGCGGGTGTCCGACGTCCGCGCCCACCAGTTCTTCGCAAACGTCTACTTCGACGCTGCGAACGGGTCGCGCTGGACTCCTTACGTCGGCGCCGGCGTCGGCGCGGCGCGCACCAGCCTCGGCTACGGGAACCGTTACGTACGCAAGACGCTTGCGCAGGGGTTCTTTCCGACCGGCGGCGTCGATCCGCTGACCGGCGCGGACGTGCCCGACTGGCAGCGCATCGCCGCCGGCACCGTCAGCGCCGTGGAGACGGAGATCAGCAAGACACACCTTGGCGGCCAAGCGCTCGGCGGCATCGACTACGAGCTGACGGAACGCGTTTCCTTGGGCGTCAAGGCGCGCTGGGTGTGGTTCGCCCCGATCGAGGAGGAGTTCGTCTGGGACCTCGTCCGCAGCCATGAGCCGGTGCTCGCCGACGGCGTCACGCCCTATACCCTCGGGCTGAAACTCGACGGCTTCCAGCACGTCGGCGTCACCTTCGGGCTCAAGTACCGCTTCTGAGCCGGGCATCGACAGCCGGCGGCAAGCGATGCATGCCGGCGGCAACAGGAGCGGCGGACCACCTGCGGGAAACGAAGACGCCTCGAACGCGTGGCCGCGCACCGGCATCGGCCGGTCGAGCACGTCCGAGAGCGTGCGGACGTTGCCGATCCACGACAGCGCCGCGATGGCGTCCGGCGACGACCTCGCGGCGCTGCTGGCGGCCGTCCGCGCCCGCAGATGACCCCGGAAGTGACCCCGGAAGTGACCGGGGAAGTTACCCCGGAAGTTCGACTGCTGAGAGCGGTGTCCGGTGAAATGACCAGACAGCACCTCCAGGAATTACTTGATCTGAAAAATGATGAACATTTCCGCAAATCCTATCTGCTCCCCGCTCTTCAGGCCGGCCTGATCGAAATGACCATCCCGGACAAGCCGCGCAGCAGCAAGCAGCGCTACCGCCTGACCCCCGCGGGAAGCGAGTACCTGAAGCGAATCGGGCTCTCCTCAAACGAGTGTGGGTAGGGGCGCGCCGATCAGCGGGTCGGCGAGGGATGCTGGCGGCGCAGGCGGCCTCGGGGTTGAGCGGTCATGGTGTTCACCTGACTGGTGGCGGACAGGCCGGCGAAATCCGCACGACCAGAGCCGGCGCGTCGCGTGGTGGCAGAATAGGCGGGACATGCCCGACGCCTCCCGCCTCCGGGCGCTGGCCGGCCGCCGCGTCCACCTGCCGGGCCACTTCGCCGGCGAAGTGACCATCGAGGGCGCCCGGCCGCTCGGCGCCGGCGCCGAACTCCGTGTCCGGCTGCCGGGCGGCGAGCTCGACGAGGCGGTGCTGTCCGGCGGCGACCTCGCGGCGCTGCTGGCGGCCGGACCGCCCACGCCCGCGGCGCGCTCGCCGGCCGACCCCGAGCAGGTCCGCCTGCTGGTCGAGTCGACCCGCATCCGGCTCGCCTGGGCCTGGGACCGGCAGTTCGCGGTGAGTCTGTCGGGCATCCGCACCCTGCCCCACCAGATCGAGGCGGTGTACCGGAAGATGCTGCCGCAGCCCCGGCTGCGGTTCCTGCTCGCCGACGACCCCGGCGCCGGCAAGACGATCATGGCCGGCCTGCTCGTCAAGGAGCTCAAGCTCCGCCAGGCGATAGACCGCTGCCTCGTCCTGGTCCCGGCGCCGTTGACCCTCCAGTGGCAGGACGAACTGCTGCGGTTCTTCGGCGAGCCGTTCCAGATCGTCCACGCCGCGAACGATCAGCAGCAGTTGCTCAACCTGTGGGAGCGCGAAGCGCAGGTCATCGCCTCCATCGACTACGCCAAGCAGGACGGCGTCCGGGAGCGCGTCTGGCAGCAGCGGTGGGATCTGGTCATCGTGGACGAGGCCCACAAGTGCAGCGCGTACACGAAGCGCTCGGCCGGCCGCGGCGACGAGGTGGAGCGGACCAAACGGTACCAGCTCGCGGAGCGGCTCTCCGAGCAGTGCGACAACCTGCTGCTGCTGACCGCGACGCCCCACCACGGCGACGACGACCGCTTCGCGCACTTCATCCGCCTGCTCGACCGCGATCTGTTCCCCGAACCGCACCGCTTCGGCGACGAAGCCAAACGGGTTCGCCGCGAGATCCTGCGGCTCGGCGAGGACTGCCCGTGGTCGCTGCGCCGCCTGAAGGAAGACCTGAAGGACCTCGACGGCCGCCGGCTGTTCCCCGACCGCCACGTCCGGACCGTCAGCTTCCATCTCGGCCCGGAAGAGTACGCGGTCTACAAGGCGGTGACGGCCTACATCAACGAGTTCCTGCCGCGGGCGGCGGGCCGGCGGCAGAACAGCGTCGCGCTCGTCCGCACCGTCTTCCAGCGCCGTCTGGCCAGCTCGACCCGCGCGATCCACGAATCGCTGCTGCGCCGCCGGACGCGGCTGACGGACCTCGTCGACGAACTGGAGCGGCTGCCGCCGTCTCAGCGGGCGCGGCGGCTGGCGCAGCTCGCCGGAAGGCTGGCCGACACCGAGCAGGACGAGGACGATCTGGACGAGACCGCCCGCGACGCGCTGATCGACGAGACGACGGCGGCGGCCGAGCTCGATCAACTCCGAACCGAAATCGCCGCGCTCGGCGACGTGGCGGCGCGGGTCGGCCGCCTCCGCGACAGCGGACGCGACTCGAAGCTGGTGGCGTTGCGCGACTGCCTGCAACGGGCGGAGTTCCACGACCTGCAGGACGGCCGCGGCAAGCTCCTCGTCTTCACCGAGCACCGAGACACGCTGAACCACCTCCGGGAGCACCTTGCCTCGTGGGGCTATTCGACCTGCGCGATCCACGGCGGGATGAACCCGCGCGAGCGCCGGCGCGCGCAGGAGGAGTTCCGGACGAGCCGGCAGATCTGCGTGGCGACGGAGGCGGCCGGCGAAGGCATCAACCTCCAGTTCTGCCACCTGATGGTCAATTACGACCTGCCCTGGAACCCGACCCGCCTGGAGCAGCGCCTGGGCCGCATCCACCGCATCGGGCAGTCCCGCGACGTATACGCCTTCAACTTCGTCGCGACCTCCTCGGAGGACGGCCAGCCGGTCATCGAGGGACGCATCCTGGAGCGGCTGCTGAACAAGCTGGACCTGATGCGGAACGCGCTCGGCGACCGGGTGTTCGACGTCGTGGGCGAAGTGCTGTCGCTGAACCGGATCAACCTGCCGGACATGCTCCGCGACGTGGCGTACGACCCGCGCCGGCTCGACGACTACCTCGACGCCATCGACCGGATCGATCCGCAGCAGCTCGACCTGTACGAAGAGGCCACCGGCATCGCCCTGGCGCGGGGGCAGGTCGACTTCTCCTCCGCCGCTCGATCGAATTTGGAAGCGGAGGAGCGGCGGCTGATGCCGCGCTACGTCGAGGCCCATTTCCTGAACGCGGCGCGCGCCGTCGGGCTGCGCGCCGAGGCGCGTGCGGACGGGCTGTGGCGGGTGGAGCACGTGCTCGCCGATCTCCGCTCCGACCGGCTCGCCTCCGTCCGGCGTCTCGGGAAGCCGGACGCCGGCTACCGGAAGCTGACGTTCTACAAGGAGCACCTGGAACAGGACCGGCATCTCGACGCGGTGCTGATCGGTCCCGGACACCCGCTGTACGGCGCGCTGGACGAGCGGCTGCGGGAACGCCTGCGCGCGATCGCTGGACAGGCGGCGGTGTACGTGGATTCCGCGGCCGACGCGCCGTATCGGCTGCATTTCCACGAGATCGCGGTCCGCGGCCAGACCGCCGGCGGCGAGGCGGCGACCATCCACGCCGAGCTCGTGGCCGTGCGGGAGGACACCGGTGACGACGTCGCCGGCGCCGATCGGTTCCACGTCGTCCCCGCGGATCTGCTCATCGACCTGCCGGCGCATCCGCGCCCGCCCGCGGCGCTGCCCGCGTTCGACCACCAACCGGTCAGCGACTACGTGAAGTCCGCCGTGCAGATGGACCGCCGGGAAGCGTCACGGATCGAGCGCGGCCGGTACGCCGACGTCGCGCGCGACTACCTGGAACGGTCGTTCGACGCCCGGGTGAAGGCCGCGCAGAACCGGGTCATGGGGCTGCGGGCGCGCGAAGCGACGGACCCCGAGGTGGCCCTGGCGCGGCAGCGCGCCGAGCTCGATCTCGAAGATCTCGAGCGCACGCGGACGGCACGTCTGGCCGGCGTCGAACGGCTCCGTATCGCCCGCCACGGTCCGGTGCGTCACGTCGCCAGCTGCCTCGTGCTGCCGCCCGACGCCGCCCCGGCCGGCGCGTCCGAACCGGCGGGGGAGCCGGACGCGGCGCTGAAGCGCCGCATCGAGCTGGCCGCCGAGGACGTGGTCGTCGCCTGGGAGGAGGGCCAGGGACGCGAGTGCGAGCGGGTCGGCCACCAGAAGATCGGCTTCGACGTCCGCAGCCTCGCGCCGCCCGATCCGCAGACCGGATACCGCGACCCGGCCGCCGGCGTGCGCCGGATCGAAGTCAAGGGCCGCCGGCGCGGCCAGCCGTTGCGCCTGACCACCAACGAGTGGTACAAGGCGCAGCAGCTCGGCGACACCTACTGGCTGTACGTCGTCTGGGACCCGCTGGACGCCCCCGATCCGGTCCCGCTGATGGTCCGCAATCCCGCCGCGCGCCTCGACCACGCGAAGAAGGAGGTCGTGGCCGCCCGCTACTACGACCTGCCGGCCGCCGCGGTCGAGCAGGCGGCGCGGGAGCAGGGGACCGAGCGGGGCGGGGTCGGCGGCGGTGCGGCGGCGCGTTGACGTGGCGTTCATGCTGCACTATCGTCATGGGCGCACGACCCTGAAGAGCCAGGACGACGAATGTTGCCATCACGCGGCCTGACGGTTCGCGGTGTTTGCGGATAAGGCCGACGACGCTATCCTTATCAAGTTTTCGATGAGGTCGCATTGATAGATCCAAAATTCACCGAGGCGTTTCGGGATACGCTTTTTTCCGGCAAGTATAACTTGTTGTTAGGATCTGGTGTTTCCCTGAATAGCTGTGACGGCCGTGGAAGACCTTTGCGCGGCACAGATCAGCTACGACGGGATATATGCAACGTGACCGAAATAAACAGTGCGACATCCCTTCCTCGCGCATATGCGTTATTGACGCCCCAGCAGCGCCAATCCGAGCTAGTCGATAGGTACTCGCGTTGTAAACCGGGTAAGGAACTTTTATCCCTGCGTCAGTTTCTTTGGAAGCGTGTTTTTACATTCAACATAGACGACGTCATTGAAAACATTTACCGTTATAGCGATAGCGCTCAGAAACTGGTGACTCTAAATTTTAATTCTGCTTTCGAGCCTGATACGGAAAAATCTGAATTGCAATGTATTCACCTGCACGGTCATGTAAAGCAATACCAAGCAGGGTTTGTTTTCTCCCACAATGAATATGCACGTACAATGCAAGGAAACAATCCGTGGATGTTTCTATTGTCTGAACTACTGCCGTCTGAATCGTTCATCATCGCCGGGACGTCTCTCGATGAAATAGATCTTGAATACTACTTGGCTCGACGCACGTCAAGCACACCTCGCCGGGGACGTGGACCATCTTTGTTGGTAGAGCCGAATCCGGATGCTGCAACGCAGGCAGATTGCAAGAAATATGACTTGACTCTAGTTAAGGCTGAATTCGGTCAATTCTTGACCTGGATTTCGAAGACATTTCCCGAGCGCCCTTCAGTACGTGGGCTCATCGTCCCACCGGCAGTGAATTTGTTTCGATCTGAAATTCCTCAAAAAACTCTCTTGCGCTTCTTCAGCGATTTTGCTCTCGTCCAAACTAAAGCCATAGCGGAAGACGCCACGCCTAGGGCATACATGTACGGCGCGGAACCGACATGGTCTGACATTCGTGAACACCTTGACGTAGAACGCAGTGCGAACCAAGTTGCGACGGACTGGCTTACCAATTGGGTTAAGCGGCCTTCTACGGACGAGCGCGTACTGCTGATTTTGGACGGTCCGGCAACCGGCAAAAGTACGCTGCTGAAACGAGTAGGGCATGACTTGGCATCACTTGGTAAAGTTGTTTTTTACATTCGAACACTAGCCAAGATCGACGTCCGCACCGCCGTACGTTGCTTGCAGCAACGGACTTCTCCTTCCATTATCCTCGGTGATAATTTCGCCGATTGCGCCGAACAAATTCGCGATCTGTTGGAGAGAATCGGATCAAACACAGACGTAGCCTTTGTGGGCGTTGAACGCGCATATAGAAAAGATCACATTGATGTTGTTATGTCTGATGTTCCTATGACTGTGGAGCGGCTTGGCAATCCGACGACAAGCGAACTGAATCAGTTGCTTGAAAAATATAGAAGCTCTGGCCTTATTGCCAATAGAAACTTAGTCAAGAATCGCCAACGCGCAATTGGTGCCTTGCGAGGCGAACCTATTGCCGTGGCTGTTTGTCGTATTCTCAACGATTACCGGCCATTGGATCGAATAGTTGACTCTATATGGGACGCTGCCAATGAAAAACAACGCATGGTCTATCTTTCGTGCGCACTAGCGCACCATTGCCACGCTGCCGGCGTCAGGCGATCCGTCCTACAGATGATTGCGGGATCTGATTTTTCAGTTGATAGTTTGCTGGGAGAGGAATGTCCGCTTCCACTTGCTTTTCATCCATCTGACGATGATTTTTTGCTTCCTCAGAGCGTGGTCGTTGCAGAACGTGTTCTGGCTCGTATTTCAAAACGGAAGCGAGATTTGACAATCGACGTGTTTACAAGCCTTGCAAAGAACATTGCGCCGCGTGTGAATCGTGCAGCAGTCAGGATGCGTACTCCCGATGCGCGTCTTGCTGGACGCCTTTTTGACGGCGACAAGATCGTTCGACCTCTTCTGGCAGCGCACTCCGAGGATTTCTATATTGCTGCAAAGGATGCCTGGGAGTGGAACTCTCGATATTGGGAACAACGAGCCTTGTTGATTGCGGACCGAGATATAAAAACGGCTCTTCAGTTTGCTCGCCACGCCGTTGCCATCGAAGAGCATCCTTTTCCCCTGACTACGCTGGGTACTGTATTGTTGAAGCACTTGGATAGTTGTGTGAAGACCGATAGAGCCTCGATATTTTCGGAAGCATTCTCTGTGCTTAACCAAGCAATATCAATAGAGGCAAACAACGCAAGAATAACGGCAAAGCCATTTTCTATCCTCTTTGCTGGAACATCTAAGTTTATTGAAAATGGAGGTAGTCTGACTCATGAGCAACACAACACGATTCGTAACCATGCCGACGACGCGCGATTCCGTTACGGTGACGATGCTGGGATCGCGGCGGCAATAAGGAGCTTGGATTCTCGTATGCAATCTCGAATGAAATCTCGAATGAAATTTCCCTCGCCAAGTTGGTTGGATGGCAAGTGATGCCAGGGTGGCGAAGAATCCGACGCAATTTCTCGAAGAAGTGGGTTGCTTGGACGACCGCTCATGTGACACCGCTCGGCGGTGTGGATGATGGCGATGAACGACCGCCGGCTGATCGAGGACTACCTGCCACTGGGCGCGCTCAATGCCATTGCGTCCAAGGAGAAGCTGCATCCGCGGCGGTACGTGGAACTGGTCCACTACTGGCCGGCCCGCCGCCCGATCACCGCCTCGCGCGCCGCCATCTACGCGGCGCTGGTCTCCGCGCCGAACTCCGACGCCGAACGGGAAGATGCGGCGTCGTTCGTCGCCCGGCTCGCGGCGTTCAAGCCCGATTCGGAAGTCGTCCGGGAAGCTGGCGTTCGCATCAGGCAGGCGCGTGGCGGGCGCAGGCCGAAGGTGCTTGATCTGTTCGCCGGTGGAGGAGCGATTCCGCTGGAGGCCGCCCGCCTTGGTTGCGAGAGCCATGCCGTCGACTACAACCCGGTGGCGCACCTGATCGAGTTGTGCACGCTGGTGTACCCGCAGCAGTTCGGGCCGAAGCTCGCGGACGACTTCGAACGCTGGAGCCGCGTCCTGCTCGAACGAATGCGGCAGGACATCGGCAACCTGTACCCGTCCGTCCAGGTGCCGGCGACCGGGGACGTGGCGAAGCAGGCTCAGCTATTCTCCGCTCCTGTCCGGGGGAGTGTAGCTCCCGTTCGGCGGACCGCTCTCGTAGCCTGCATCTGGGCGCGCACGGTCCCCTGCCGCCGGCCCGGCTGCGCCGCGCCGGTGCCGCTCGTTCGCCAGGCTTGGCTGCGCAAGAAGGGCGGTGCGGTGGCCGCCGTCCCCCGAATCGAAGACGGCGACCGCCTGCGCTGGAACATCGTTTCGGGCGCGTCCATCCGTGAGGTTTCCCAGCACGAGGAGCAGACCGGCGCAGGGCAGGCGGTCTGCGTGGCGTGCCACACGCCCGTTCCCTCCGGTTACGTCAAGGACATGGCAATCGCGGGACGGATGAAGGAATCCCTCGCCGCTGTGGTCGTGGACGGCCAACGGTCCAAGCTCTACCTGCCGCCCACCGCCGCGGCGTTGCCGGATGACGACGAATGTCTGAGTCGGCTTGACGCGTTGCTGAACGAGACCGGGCTGGATTTGCTCGACGAACAGATGAATACGGCGGACTCCACGACGGTTGCTGGACGTGGCTACGGTATTTCGCTTTGGCGCGAGCTCTTCACCCCCCGGCAACTGCTCGTCCTGTTCACGCTCGTCAAGCACATGCGGCAAACCCATGCCGAGATGCGTGACGAGGGCATGGCCGAGGATCGGGCGCGGGCGCTCGCGACCTTTTTCGCGATGGCGTTCGGCCGCTTCGTCATCATGTTCAACAAGTTCTCTCGATGGGAACCGAAAGATCAGATTACTAGGGGCGCCATTGGTGATCGGCAAGCGCTCAAGATGATTTACGACTTTTCCGACATCAATCCCTTCGCAAAGACGACCGGAAGTCTCCCCTTCGCACTGGACCGGGAAGCCTACTGCATCCGCGAGCTCGCCAAGATCGGCAATTCATCGATCGTCACGCGCGGCAGCGCGGAGAAGCTCTTCTACGACGACGAAACCTTCGACGCCGTGATCACCGACCCGCCCTACTACAGCAGCATCTACTACGCGGACCTGTCGGCGTTCTTCTACGTGTGGCTGAAGCGGATCGTCGGCGACCTCTACCCGGAGCACTTCACCCTTCCCGCGCCCCCGAAGCGGCGGGAGGCGGTCGCCCAGCCGAGCGAGCACGGCGGGGATACACAGAAGGCGAACGCCCACTACCAAGACCTGATGCGCCGCTCGTTCACCGAGGCGCGGCGTGTGCTGAAGCCGGGCGCGCCGCTCGTCTGCGTCTACGCGCACCGCACGACGGAGGGCTGGGCCACGCTGATTTCGGCGCTGGTCGACGCCGGGCTGACGGTCACCGAGGCGTGGCCGGTGCAAACGGAGTCGCGCGGACGGGTGAACGCGCTCGGGGCCGCGGCGCTCTCCGACAGCATCTTCTTCGTCGCGCGGCGGCGGGACGACACTGGTGCCGGGCAGTACGAGACTGACGTGAAGCCGGAGCTGCACCGCATCGCGCGGGAGCGGGTGACGACGCTGTGGGCCGGCGGCAAGGGGATCGGCGGCGCGGACCTCCTGATGGCCGCGGTCGGCGCCGGGCTGCGCGCCTACACCCGGTTCGCACGGGTCGAGTACGCCAACGGCGAGCCGGCGCCGGCCGAGCGCTATCTGCGCGAGGTCGAGGGGGTCGTGCTGGACGTGATGCTCGACGAGATCTTCGGTCTCCGCGGCGCGGCGGTCGGGTCGGTGGATGCGCTGACGCGGTTCTACATCCTGTGGCGGTTCACCTACCGCGAGTCGCCGATCGAGGCCGGCGACGCCTACGTCTTCTGTTATCCGCAGGGGATCGAGGTCGATGGTACCGGCGGCATCTGCGGGCCGGCCCCGGCGCTGGTCGAGAAGATCCGCGGTAAGGGCAGCGGCAAGTTCCGTGTCCGTACCTTCGAGGAGCGCGGCGGCGACGAGAATCTAGGCGTCGGTGAAGACGGCAGGCCGGCTTCGCTCATCGACGTCGTCCACCGGCTGCTCTGGCTGCTCGATCACCGGCCCGCGGCGCTTCCCGCGTTTTTCCGGAAAGCGCATCCGAATACGGAGCAACTCCGCCTGGTCACGCAGGCGCTCTGCGCTCCGGTCCTCGGCGGCCCGCGGGCACAGGATGTGGCGCCGACCGCGGAGCTGCGCGCCCTCGCTAGGCTGAACGCCAACTGGCGGAGCGTAGTCGAAGGCGGGGCGTTCGCGCGGGAGACCGAGACGCGGATCACCGGACAGCGGGAACTGGTTCTGGAAAGCGACGACCGATGAGCGAAAGACTTCGCCCGTGGCTCGAGTGCGTCGAGCTGCACCCCGACGTCCTCTCGGACGAATTCTCGGAGGACGTCTTCGCGCTCGACCTCGGCGCGTTGTCCGACCACCTGATCGGGGCCGACGCCGGCCTGCCGGCCGCGGAGTTGCCGCGTGTGCCGGCCGTCTACCGGGACGCGGACAGCTTCTTTCAGGCGTCGTACCTGACCGGCGGCCTGCGGGCGCTGCTCGACGACGTGTTCGGGCGGCTGGCCGGCGCGCGGGGCAACCGCGTGCTCAAGCTGCTGACCCCGTTCGGGGGCGGCAAGTCGCACACGCTGGCCGCGCTGCTGCACGGCGCCCGGTCGCGGCGGGCGCTCGACGCGCTGCCGGAAGCGGCCGGGTTGCCGCGGCTGGACGGCGTGCGGGTGGCGGTGGTCGACGGGCAGTTCTTCGACGCGACCACCGGCAAGCGGGCGCCGGCGGAGACGTTCGCGGCGCGGACCGTCTGGGGCTGGATTGCGTGGGCGCTCGGCGGGCGGGACGGTTACGAGGTCGTCCGGGCGCAGGACGAGGCGCGCGTCGCCCCCGGCGGCGACGAGATCATCGCGCTGCTCCGCCGCGGCCCGAGCCTGATCCTGATCGACGAGTTGCTGGAGTATCTGATCAGCGCGGGGGGCGTGCGCGTCGAGCGGACCACGCTCCGCGACGAGACGCTGTCGTTCCTGAAGCGGCTGACGGTGGCGGTGGGTGCCGTGGATGACGCGGTGCTGGTCTACTCGTTGCAGTCGAGCAAGCGCGAATCGCTCGAATACACAAGCCTGCTGCGGACCGTCGAGCATCTGGCCGCCCGCAAGGACCAGCGCCGGGAACCGGTCGAGGGGAACGAGATCCTGAACGTCATCCAGCGGCGGCTGCTGGCGGCGCCGCCCGATCCGCGGGCGGCGGGCGGCGCGGCCGAGGCGTGGCGGCGGGTGTTCACCCGGATGCGCCGCGCCTACGCGCAGAGCGACGCGGAACGGCGGCAGGCGGAAGAGGACGGGCTGGCGCTCCGCGACCGGATCACGGCCGCCTACCCGTTCCATCCGGCGCTGATCGACGTGATGCGGGAGCGCTGGGCGGCCGTGCCGGAGTTCCAGCGGACGCGCGGCGCGCTGCGGTTCCTGGCGTCCTGCCTCCGCGCGGCGCACCGCGCCGGCGGATCGCGCGCGCTGCTCGGTCCCGGCGACGTTCCCGTGCGGGACAACGACGTGCGCCTCGCCTTCTTCAAGGAGGTGGGCCAGCGCGAAGACTTCCTCGCCTGCTTGGAGCACGACTTCGTGGGCGCGAACGCGCGCACCCGGCGGATCGACGACCGGCGCGCCCGCGAGGTCACCGCTGAGGCGGGCCGGCGGCCCGCCACCCGCCTCGCCACGACGATGCTCCTGTACTCGTTCGGCGGCCTGCGCCGCGCCGCCGGCGACGACGGCGACCTGCTGCCGCCGGGCATCGGCGAAGCGGACCTGCTGGATGTCGGCATCGGCCCCGACCTGGACGGCACGACCGCGCAGGCGTGCCTCAAGGAGCTCCGGGAGCAGTGCTTATACCTCCACTTCGACGGCGTGCGCTACCGCTTCAAGAAGGACCCCAACGTCACTCTGCTCGTCGAGCAGGAGGCCGACGCGGTCGCCCGCGACGAAGCCGGCGTGCGCGCCCGCATTCTGGCGCTGATCGATGAACGCCTTGCCGGCCGCCGATCCGCCGTCGTCTGGCCGGCGAAGTCCGACGAGGTGCCCGACTGCGACGCGCAGTTCCTGATCGCGTACCTGCCGATCGAATTCGCCGCGCTGTCGGCGGCCGAGCAACAGGAGAAGGCACAGGAAATCTGCGAGCAGTACGGCAGCCGCCCGCGCGAGTTTCGGAACGGCTTGGGGCTGGCCGTGCCGGCCGTCGATCAGGGGGAAGTGCTGCGCCGCGCCGTGCGCTACCTGCTTGCCATCGAGCGGGTTGAGAGCCGGTGGCGCGAGCACAACCTGACGGACACACAGAAAGCCCAGCTTCGGGAACGCGGAGCCACCGAAGGGGCGGCGGCCGAATCCGCCCTGCTCAAGCTGTATCCGGAGGTCTGGCTGCCTGCGTCCGCCGAGGGCGCGCTGACGCTGGACGCGGTCGGCCTGGGCGGCCGGCCGCTCCAGACGACGCTCGACGAGAAGAAGCGCGCCCGCATCCACGAGCGCCTGATGGAGCTGCTGACGACCGTGCGCAAGAAGGTCTTCGGCAGCGTCGCGCCGGGCAAGATCGTCGAGCTGTACCGCCTCGGCGACGACGCTGGCGATCCCGGCATCCCGACCGACAAGGTGGTCGCCGGTTTCTTCTCGTTCCTCGGCTTCCCGCGGCTGCACGCCGCCGACGTCGTGCGCACGGCGATCGCCCGCGGTGTCGAGCTCGGCCTATTCGCCTACACGACCGGCCGGCCCGCGCTCGGCGACGACGGGCGGTACCGGCTCGACCGGAGCCGCACCGCGTTCGAACGGACGGTCGCGGAGGACGAAATCGACCTCGACTCCGGTTTTCTCATCGCGCCCGCCGCGCTGCCGGAGCCGGAGAAGCCGGCCGCGGCGCCGATCTCGACCAGTGGCGGCGGAGACGACGACGCCCGCTACCCGGCACCCGGCGGCGCCGGCGCGATTCGGGAGCGGACGGGCGTGACCGCCGGGGCGGAGCCCGCCGCCCAGGGTTCGCACGACTTCACCATTTCGTTCGTCGCCGACCGAAACGAGTTGTACGCCGCCTGGAACGCGCTGGCCAACCTCGCCGACGCGGCCGGAAAGGTCTCGGTCCGCGTGCAGGCCGCGTCGGACAAGGGTTTCGACCCCGCCGGCATCGAGAACGGCGTCCTGGAACCGTTGCGGGAACTCGGGCTGATCGATGACGATCAGGCGTGACGTGCTGCCGGTGTCCTGAACGAGCTCATCGGTCCATGATGGGGATCTGCTGAATGGCGCGCTCCGGCCTCCTGCTCGATCTCGTTCGTGCCGGCGCGCGCGGCGATCGGGCGCTGTTCCGAAAATCGCTGGAAGCGCTCGTCACGGAAGAGCGGGCCAAGCAGCATCACGTGCTGGCAGACCGCCTTGCGGCGCATCTTCAGCCCGACGGAGGGCGACCGGCGGGCGGTACGCCGCCGTCGCCGCGGCGCAACGGGCCGGCCGCGGAGCTGTACCACGAGACGGCGCCGGAGCGCAGGTTGGACGATCTCGTGCTTCCCGGCCCGGTGATCGACGCCGGCCGGGAGCTGATCGAGGAGCACGAACGCAGCGACCTGCTGCGTGCGCACAATCTGGAGCCGAGGCACCGCATTCTGCTGACCGGCCCGCCCGGCAACGGCAAGACCTCGTTCGCCGAGGCGCTGGCGGCGGAACTGGCGGTCCCGCTGCTCTCCGTCCGCTACGAGTCGCTGATCGCCAGTTATCTCGGCGAGACCGCCGTCCGGTTCTCCCGCCTCTTCGATCAGGTGCGGACCCGTCGCTGCGTCCTCTTCTTCGACGAATTCGACGTGGTTGGAAAGGAGCGCGGCGATGTGCACGAAACGGGCGAGATTAAGCGGGTCGTCAGCTCGCTCCTGCTGCAGATCGACACGCTGCCGAGTTACGTCGTCGCCGTCTCCGCGACGAATCACCCGGAACTGCTCGACCGCGCCGTGTGGCGCCGCTTTCAGCTTCGGCTCGCACTGCCCGCGCCAACGCCTGCGCTCGCTCGAGAGTGGTTTCGACGCTTCGAGCAACGCTTCGAGTCGAAACTGGTTCCCGCTCCGTCCACCCTCGCCAAGCGTCTTCACGGCCTGAGCTTCGCGGAGCTGGAGCAGTTCTGCCTCGACGTGCAGCGGCATCACGTGTTGAAACTGCCGGAGAGCGACGTGCGCGCCATCGTCGCGGAACGGTTGAAGCAGTGGCGGAAGCGCGTGCCGGCTACCGGCAGCCGCGCGACGATGCCGGCGGACGACGACAATGCCTGAACGTCCGCTGCTGATCCTGCAAAATCCTGGTGAACCGCTTCCAGGCCTCAAGAGACGTGGCGGCGGTGGCGCGCCCTCACTTCCCGAGCCGCGCGCGAAAGGTCGAGCGGCTGGAACCGAAGTTCGAGAAACTGCAGAGCCAGCGCAGCCAGCGCACCCCAGCCCACAGGCGCCGGAACTCGGCGCGCTGCATGGGCGTGACCTCCGTCCCTCATCTTTCCATGTGCGCCGGGCTCCTGCGTCGGAATTCGAACCACGTGCGAGGCGCGTTCCCAGGCGCCCGGCGCTCGCGCGCCCGGCTCGCCACAGCCGGCGCTGCGCCGCCGGCCGACGCTCCACGAACAAGCTCTCGCCCGAGCGCTTGGTGACCGGAGCGGCCCCGCCCCGACAGCGCGGCGCGGCGTAGTCCCGCCGCCGCACCGCATCGCCGCCTTCCGAAAGCAGCGTGGCGGGCACGCCGACGCCGGCATCGACAACAGGATCGCTTCGGACGGGTCCAGCTCGGTGTCGGCGGCTGAGTCCGCCTCGGCCGCCGGCACCGCCTCGACGCGCTGATGCGCGACCCCTTCGGGACGAGCCGGACAAGCGCTGAGCCGTTCCGCGTCCTGTTCGCGCACTTCAGGGTAGACGCGGCGGCGCCCGGCTCTGTAATCGGATCGGCCGATACTATCCTCCAACGTACAGAGGCGGCGCGTGGCCGGCGGACATCGACACGGACGCCGCGAACATCCGCTGCGGGGGCTACGGGAACGGCGTCAAGAGGAGCGGGTGCTTGAACGTGCCGTACCCCGAGTACAGGGAGACACGCCGCAACTGGCTCCTCGTCCAGCCTGGGTTGGGGCTGGACGTGCGGATCTGGCGCGGGGCCAAGTTCCGGGCGCTGATGGACATGCTCGGCGTCGTGAACCGCGACTGGGGCGTGGAGTGGGCGCCCCGGGTATCCGCCCGCGTCGTGATCGGGTTCGGGCGCTGAGGGGGTAACCGTGCCGGCTTTGCCCGCCTCCATGCAGGCAGGAGGTGAGTCACGAAGGGCCACACCCTCGTCGGCCGCGGCGCCGTCGCCGCGGCCGCCCCCGCGGTCGCGCTCTTCGCGCCGCTCGTCAAGAACTCATGTGAACGTACGTCATCAGGAGCATCCCACGCTGACTGCGCGTGAGGGCTCGCCCCCGATTCGCGGGGTCGCCATCGTCTTGCCGACCGGTCGGTGCCGCGTGAGTCCCACGATTCCGCCCGTCCGGAGCCCCAGGACCCGCCACGATTCCGCCTGCGCACGGCGGTGGCGGAGCGTGGGATGGTCCTGCGTACGTCATCCCGGCGGGTTGATGAGGACGATCTGCGGCCGTACACTGGAAGACAGGGATGGCGGTTCTCCAACGGCGCGAGCTCGTCACGGCGGAGGAGCTGTTCGACAGCGCGGACGACGGCTATCGCTACGAGCTGGTGCGGGGAGAGCGGATCCGAATGGACCCGACCGGCGGGCGGCACGCCGCCGTGGCCGTCCGCATCGCCCGGCTGCTCGACGAGTACGTCGAGGCGCACGACCTCGGCGTCTGCGGTACCGCGGAACCGGGCTTCGTTCTGCAGCGGGCCCCGGACGTCGTCCGGGCGCCCGACGTGTCGTTCGTCGCCAAGGCGCGCATTCCCGAAGCGGGCATCCCCGCCGCCTACTGGCCGGGCCCGCCGGACCTCGCCGTCGAGGTCGTGTCTCCTTCCGATCGGCTCGCCGACGTGCATGGCAAGATCGCCGAGTACTTCGCGGCCGGCACGCGTCTGGTCTGGCTGGTCGAGCCTGCCGCGCGGGTCGTCTACGCCTATCGATCGCAGCATGACGTGCAGGTGATCGGGGGCGGCGGCGAGTTGACCGGCGGCGAGGTGCTGCCGGGATTCCGGTGCCCGGTGCGGCGGCTGTTTCCGTAGCCGGGCCCGCTCCGCCTGCCGTCCGCCGCGCCGGGCGGCGGCTTCACCTGACGGGCCGCGGGCGTGGAGCACGGCGGGGGGGGAGGTCGGTGCGGAGGATCTGCGGGCCGGCCGGCGTGTCATGGCGGCCGGTAATCATCGGCGTCCTACGAGCCCGCGGCGAAGGCCCCCGTCGCATTCCGGCGCGACGGGATGTTCACCACGGACTCCCAGGGTGTCGGCGCGGCCGGCGCGCTCCGACCGCCGACGGGGGGCGCCGGCCTGGGCGCCGGCCCGCTACCACGTGAACTGCGCGCCGAACTTGACGAAGCGCGCCAGCAGGATGTTCTCGGGCACCTGCCACTGCGGGCCGAAGGTGTCGTTGATGGCCAGCGGCGCGTTGTCGTTGAGCATGTTGTAGGCGTCGAGCATCAACCGGACCTCGCGGTCCGCATCGAACCGGAAGATCTTCGAGATGCGGATGTCCAACTGGTTGAGGCGGTCGGCGAACAGCGTCCCCGGCGCGATCAGGTGGACCTCGGCGCTTCGCGCCCCGCCCGCCAACGGCCGCCCGAGCGACGGCTCGATGGCGCTGCTCGGCGCGTTCCAGGTCGCGAGAATCGGCACCCCCGGCAGGTTCTGCAGGAATCCCGAGAGCTGCACGTCGTACCAGGGCAGCGTATAGGCGCCGCTCAGCTTCCAGCTGGGCCGGAAGAACGGCGGGTCGACGCGGCAGTGATGCCCCTTCGGCAGGATGAGCCCGGCCGCTTCCTCGCTGTCCCAGCCGCCGCCGGTGCCCGCCCCGCCCGCAGTGAGGGCCAGCGTCGGCACCGCCGCGGGGTTGTCGGGGCGCGCGCCGCAGTCGTCGAAGCGGGTGCGGCCCAGGCTGACCCCGCCGTAGACGAACAGGTCGCTGCTGACCCGCGAGTTGATGGTCACGTCGAGTCCGTCGTACACCTGATCCATGGTGTAGCCGTTCGGCTCGGCCCGCACGATGTCGTTCTGCACCTGGCCGAACTTGGCGGGATTGACGTCGTAGAGGCCGCAGACCTCCCGTCCGGCGTTCGGCAGTCTCGGGTCGTCGGGCGCGGTCACGCAGTACGGGTCGAAGTCGCCGGGTCCGACCAGCACGTTGTCGGTCACCGAGAAGTTGCCCTGCACGCGGCGCCAGTACGACACGTCGAGGGCCATGCGGGGCAGAATCTCCTGCTCGACGCCCACCGAGTACTCCCAGTTGTTCCGGCGCGTCCCGAACCCCGAGTAGACGTCCTCGGCGAAGACGTTGGTGAGGACGCTCCGGCCGAAGTTGGCGTTCGAGAACGGCCCCAGCTCGTTCTCGTCCGGGAAGAAATCGCCGTTCAGGTCGCGCCAGCTTCGCGTCGCGCTCGTGACCGACGCGTTGACGGGGTTCCGCGACGCCGACATCGCGATGGTGTCGACGCGGAGGTAACGGCTGACCGAGCCCTTGATCGCGGTCCGGCCGTCACCGAAGACGTCGTGGGCGACGCCGATCCGCGGCGACAGGTCGGTCCAGTTCGCGGCGTTGGGAATGGCGTCCCAGCGGCGCGTCGGCGCCCAGGTGCCCGGCGCCACCGAGCCCGTCGGCGTGTCGACGAAGCGCGACGTGTCCTGCGCGGGAATGTCCTGCCGGATGCGGTCCCACCGCAGGCCGAGGTTGAAGGTGGTGCGGTCGATGGTCCAGGTGTCCTGCACGTAGAGGCCGAGGTCGGCCTTCAGATCGACCTCCACGTTGTAGGGCGTGGCGAACGCCGCGATCAGGAACGGCGCGCCGCCGAAGGTGAACAGCAGGCTGTCGGTCGGTCCGATGATGTCGGTGCCCTGCCGCCACGTTCCTTCGTCGAGGGTCATGCCGAACTTGAGGTTGTGCGAGCCGGTGACGTAGGACATCGACGCCTTGTAGGCCCGGTGCACTTCGTTCCACCGCCGGCTGAAACCGATGCCGCGGAAGTCGATGCCGGTGGTGAGCTCGTGCACGGCGTGGAGCTGGGGGGCGTCGGGCTGCGGATCGATGGTCGCGTCCTGCACCTGCATGCCCATCCCCGCCTCGAGCAGGATGCGGTTGCCGATGGTGCCGGTCCAGGTGGTCGTCCCGTGCCAGTTCAGGGGGTTCCGCTGGTCGCGCGACGCCTCCGGCGTGCGGCGGTTCGAGATGCCCTGGTACGGGCGGTGGCGCGGCGCCCCGTTGTAGTAGACGGCCAATTTGTTGCTGCGTGTGGCCTGCCACGTCAGCCGGAGGCTGGCGCTCTGGTCGTACTGCTCGTCGATGCCCGGCCGCGCCACGTCCGGCTCGAAGACGAAGTCGTTCGGGTCGGTGTCGTAGAACGTGTTGGCGGGGAGCAGTTTGAGGCCCCAGTTGCGGTACGCGCCGTGGAACCACAGCCGGTCTCTGACGATCGGTCCCCCGAGATCGAAGCTCGTGTCCCAGATGCTGCTGACGACGTCCGGCGTCCGCAGGCCGGCGTCGATCAGGTCCTGACTGAGGTTGTCGCCCTGGAGTCCGCTGTTGGAGAAGTTGCCGAAGGTCGATCCGCTGAACGTGTTCCCGCCCTCCTTGGGAATGATGTTCACGCGGACCCCGCCGACCGCCACGTCGGCCGAGACCGCCCCGATCTCGTAGGAGAGCTCTTCGGTCTGGGCGTCGTTCGCGTTCAAGGTCGTGCAGGAGTAGCCGCACGACAGGTTGCCCATCGTCAGCCCGTCCATCTGGCGCATGCCGTCGCGGGTGTCGCCGCCGTGCGCGGCGAGATAGGGCATGTACGAGTCGCGGACGCCGCCGACGTCCTGCGACTCGGGCGCGACGCCGACCGTCAGCGCCCCGATCGCGCCCCAGTCCTTGTTCATCGGCAGGGAGTCGAGCACATCCTTGGTGACGACCGACAGCTCCTGCACCCGCTGAACGTCGATGACCGGCGACCGGCCCGAAACGGTGATCGTCTCTTCGAGGGTGCCGACGCCCAACTCGACGTTGACGGGCGCCGTGAACCCGGCGGTCAGCTCGATGCCCTCGCGCACCACCGTGGTGAACCCCGTCAAGCTGAAGGTGACGGTGTAGACGCCGGGCCGCAGCGCCGTGAACGCGTAGCGCCCTTGGCCGTCGGTCACCGCGACACGCGATGCCTCGATCAACGCGGGGCTCGCCGCCTCGACGGTGACGCCGGGCAGGAGGCCGCCGGTGTTGTCGTTCACCGCCCCCGCGATGCCGCTGTCCTGGGCCGCCGCCGGAGCCGCCGCCACGAGCAGAAAGGTTGCGAAACAAGCGCCGCTGAGCTTCATTTCTGGGTCCCCCCTTTTGGATAGGACGTGCCCTGGGTCGATCCGCTATCCTGACAGTCTATCGCTTGGCGCCAGGCGGCGTCCCGGCGCCGTTCCCCGCGGTGTCGAGGCGTCGTAGAGGCGTGGGAAGGGCTTGGCGCGGTCCGCTGCGGGCCGACGGCGCGGCAGGCATCGGCCCGCAGCCTCGAATCGGGGGAGTCCGGAGGTTGTTCGGGTCAGGGGCGATGCGTCATAACCTGTATACGTTGTCTACAGACGGTGCAGGTCCGGGATCATGACGACCACGCTCTCGGTTCGAATCGACGTGCGAACCCGGCGGCGTCTCGAGGCTCCCGCGAAGCGGTCGCGGCGCTCCAAACCCTGGACGACCCTGACTGAGGAGATCGAATGGTGCGCATGATTCCTCCGTTTCCGGCTCCGGAGACGCCGCCTTCGGAACAGTACGTCTACGAGAGGTTCCAGTCCGTGCTTCCCGACACGTGGACGGTCATCCACAGCCAACGCTTCCTGCGTCCCAAGAAGCGTGGTGCGCAGGAGGGTGAGCTCGATTTCCTGATTCTGGACCCGTCGCGCGGCGCGATCGGCCTGGAAGTCAAGGGCGGCCGCGTCGAGAGAACGGCGATGGGCTGGTCTTCTGTCGATCGCCATGGCACGAGGCATGACATCAAGGATCCGGGAAGACAGGCGAGCAGCGCCGTCCGTGCCATCCGCGAGTACCTCGAGACTGCTCCCGGTTTCGGCGGAACGGGGTTCCGTTGCCGATTCGATTGGGGCGTGGTGCTGCCGGACGTCGAGTCCCCGGCGGACATGGGACCCGACCTTCCCCGGGACGTCGTTCTCGATCGCAGTGACTTCGTCCACTTGAGACCGTCGGTCGATCGAGTGTTCGCCCGGCATTGCGGCGATGGACAACCGTTGTCCGAGGCGGGCGCCGACGCATTCGTCGCCACGCTGGTCGAACGGTATCCGCCCGCTGGCAGACTTTTTCTTCAGTTCAAGGAAGAGAATCAGAGGCTCGAGGAACTTACGGAACAGCAGATGGACATTCTCGACAGCCTCGCCGCCCATCGCCGCGCGGCCATCGCGGGCGCCGCGGGAACCGGCAAGACGGTGTTGGCCATGGAGAAGGCGCGGCGCTTGGCCACTACCGGCCAACGCGTGTTGCTGCTGTGCTTCAACCGGCCGCTCGCGCAGGATCTCGCCGCGAGAGCGGACGGTTTCAAGGTCGAGACGTTCCACCAATTCTGCCACCGTCTCGCGTCCCAGGCCGGCGTGCGGTTCGAGCCGCCGAGGAAGAAGGGCGACAGGGACACGCGCTTCTGGGGGGAGGAAGCGCCGGCGCGGTTGCTGGAAGCGCTGCGGCAGCTTCCGGAGGAAGTCCGGTACGACGCGGTCGTGGTGGACGAAGGCCAGGACTTTCTGCCCGACTGGTGGTCGTGCCTCGACGAGGCGTTGCGTCGCAGGCGTGAGGGAACGCTCTATGCCTTCTATGACTCCAACCAGAGCATCTACGGTCGAGACGGTGGAGGCCCTCCCGGCGCTCTGGAGGTCATGGAGACGAGACTGGTCAAGAACTGTCGCAACACGGTGCGCATTGCCGAGTACACGGCCCGTCTGGTCGGGACAGAACCGCACGTCAGGGCTGGCGCTCCTCAGGGTCAGCATGTCGAAGAAGTCATCTGCGCTAGCAACGAGGAGGTGGTTCGGAGGGTGGCGGCCCGGCTCGATCAACTGGTGTTGCGCGAGAAGGTCGACCCGGCGGCGATCGCCATTGTGTCCACACGCACGCTCAAGAACTCTCCATTCGCCCGCGATCATCGGGCCGGTCGTTTCGAGCTCGTGAACCTCGACGAGCGGGGTCGGCCACCGAGCTCCGCATCGCACCGAGTGGTTTTCGACACGTTGCACCGATTCAAGGGTCTCGAGCGCGACGTGGTGATTCTGCTCGATCTGCCGGGAGGCGACCTGGACGTCACCGCCCGCGGGGCGGCCGGGCGCGCCGCGGGCACCGACGACGATGGACCCGGCCTCCACGCGCGTCGTCGCTACGTCGCCGCATCGCGCGCCAGGAACCTGCTGGTGGTCGTCCGCTTGAATGCGAGGTAGCCGACGGGAAGGGATCTGATGCCTTCGACAGGGAGACGCCGAGGCGAATCCGGAGCCGCCGCATGACGTTGCCCTACGACATGGGGAACGCCGGCGACCTGCTGAAGCACGCCTTGGAAGGGCGTCCACAAGGGGAGAGATCATGAGGAAATACGACATGGGGAACGCCGGCGACCTGCTGAAGCACGGCGTGCTGGCCGAGTTCGTCCACTGGCAGTGCCAATCGGGCAGGTCGCGGAAGTGGCAAGGCGCGTTCGGGCGTTGCCGGACGGCGCGTTGCGGGCGGCGCAGACCGGCATCGATGCCGGCCGGTATTGCGGCAGCGGTCTGGTCGCCCTTCAAGCGGCTGAGAACGCCGGCCGCGGGGGGATTCGGGTGTTGACTTCCGACAGGGATCCCGAACTTCGGGAGCGACTCCGGGCGGCGGGACTGTCGATGCTCGGTGATGAGTTTCCGGGATGCGGAGGCGAAGCCGGCGTCTACGACGCCTACGCCGCGTTCGGCGGGATCGCCCCCCTTCTGGGCAACGATGACTTGGTCTTGCTGGATCCCTTCGGCGAATTCCTGCGCGACAGAGCGCCTGAGGTCGTGCCACGGATGAGGGAGGCCGCGAAACGCGGGGCAGTCCTGCTGTTCGCGTTGAACCTGGACCCCGGCAATGCCGTGGGGCGGCGATTCGACCAGCTCCTGGAACAGCATCTGCCCGATGCGTGGCGCATGACGTGTCCGCCTCTGCCCGCCGGGACCGGGGTCAAGGGCGAGTCGCGGTATCACGCCGACGTGGTGCTGGCCGCGCCGCTCCTGGAGCACAGCGGCAGCCCGGAGGCGCAACGCTTGCGTACGAGGCTCACGGCGTTCGCGAAGCACCTGGCGCGTGCCCTCGACCTGCCCGCGGGGCGGCTCGACCCCAGGGTCGTCGGTGGTTGAAGGGAGCGGATCCGCGGCCGTACACTTGGAGGCCCGTTTCCGGGGCCGCGGTGGCGCGGCGCCGGTGCGGTCCCGCCGCGGGTGGGTGGCGCAAATCGGTTCTGGGCGCGTGCTATTCTGACGGGCAGTTTCAACCTGAAGGAGCGCACGATGACGAAGTGTGGACGCGCGGCGGCGCCGGCCGCCGGGGTGCTTGCCTGCGTGATCGGACTGCCGGCCGCGGCGCCGGCCCAGTCCGACGGCTACTCGCCGCCCCGGACCTCGGTCGGACATCCGGACCTGCAGGGCATCTGGGGCAACAACAGCGTGACGCCGCTCGAGCGGCCCGATGCGCTCGCCGGCCGGGCGACGCTGACGGAGGAAGAGCTGGCGCGGGTCGAAGCGACCGCGAACGCGCTCTTCGCCCAGGACGCCGGCGACGCGGCCTTCGGCGACCAGTTCTTCAACGTGGCGATTACCGAGGCCGACAGCTTCACGTCCAGCGACGGGGGGACCGGCAACTACAACCAGTTCTGGCTGGTGGAGCGGGAGTTCAACAACCGGACGTCGCTCATCGTCGACCCGCCGAGCGGCAAGCTGCCGCCGGCGACGCTTGCCGGCGAGACGGCGGACAGGCTGGCGCGGGAGGGGCGCGGCCGGCCGGCGGCGTGGACCGTGGACCGCGGGCTCAGCGAGCGCTGCATCACGTTCGGGCTGCCGAACCTGCTGGCGGGGTACAACAGCTACTACCAGATCTTCCAGACCGCCGACCACGTGGTCATCGAGCAGGAGCTGATTCACACGACGCGGATCATCCCGCTGGACGGCCGGCCCCACGTCGCCGGCGGGATTCGCCAGTGGCACGGCGACTCGCGCGGGCGGTGGGAAGGGGACACGCTGGTCGTCGAGACCCGGAACTTCTCGCCCCAGAGCAATTTCCGCGGCGCCCGCGAGCATCTGCGCCTGGTCGAACGGTTCACCCGGGTGGGGCCGGACGAGATGCGCTACGAGTTCACGGTGGACGATGCGACGACGTGGACCGCGCCCTGGACCGCGCGCGTGCCGTGGACCCGTACCGACGAGCCGATGTTCGAGTACGCCTGCCACGAAGGGAACATCGGGATGGAGGGCATCCTGGCCGGCGCGCGGGCGGAAGAGGCGGCGGCCGGCGCGCAGTGACCGCGGCGGTCGGTCGTGGCGGCGTGGCGGGGAGCCCGCGGCGAAACGCGGGGCTCCCGCGGCAAGCTCGTACGAATTCTCCGAGAGGTGACCATGAGTAATCGACTGCTCTGGAGCGCGGCCGCCGCCCTGGCGATTGGCGCGCTCGCGCTGGCCAATTCCCGCCCACCCAAGCCGGCCGTCGTTCTCGCGCCCGGCGTTCCGGCGGCCGACGCAGCGGCGGCGGGGGCGCCCGGACCGCGGGCCGCCCAGGCGCCGGCGGCGTCCCCCGGCTGGACGGCTCCGCGCACCCCCTGGGGTGAACCCGATCTGCAGGGCATCTGGACCAACGCCACCCTGACCCCGATCGAGCGGCCGGATACGCTGGCCGGGAAGACGGTGCTGACGGCCGAAGAGGCGGCCGAGCTGGAGATCCGGTCGGCGGAGAGCCGCGCCGCCTCCGATCGGTTCGTCCTCGGCAACGTCGGCGCCTACAACCAGTTCTGGATGGACAGCGGCAAGAACGTGACCGGCGACCGGCGCACCGCGCTGATCACGGATCCGCCCGACGGCAGGATCCCCTGGACGGAGGCGGGGCGGCAGCGGCTCGAGAGCGACCTCGCGCGCTACGGCGTCGGGCCGTTCGACACCTGGGAGGATGCCGATACCGGCGAGCGCTGCCTGACGGACGGGCTGCCGCTGGTGCCGCTGCAGGGCTACAACATGAACTACCACATCCTGCAGTCGCCGGGCTGGGTGGTGATTCTGAACGAGATGTTCCACGAGTACCGGTTCATTCCGGTGGACGGCCGCGCGCATCTCCGCGACGACGTCGGCCAACTGCTCGGGGACGCCCGGGGGACGTGGGAAGGCGACACCCTGGTCGTCGAGACGACCAACTTCTCGGACAAGCGCCATTTTCTGTGGCGGGCGACTTGGCGGGCGGCGCGGCCGACGCTGCATCTCGTCGAGCGGTTCACGCGGGTCGACGACGAGACCATCGACTACGAGTTCACGATGACCGACCCGGAGATGTTCACGAAGCCGTGGACGGCCAGCGTGCCGATGACCACCAACCAGGAATCGCGCGGGGTCACGTCGGGACCGATGTTCGAGTACGCCTGTCACGAGGGCAACTACGGGCTGCTGAACATCATGCGCGGCGCCCGCGTCGAGGAGCTCGAGTGATGGCGCACCTGTACGTATCGTTCCAGGACGACGACCGGATCGCGATCTTCACGCAGGACCCGGCGACCGGCGCGGTGACGCGGCGGGAGGACGCCGCGGTCGAGGGCGGCCCGGCCCCGATGGCCCTGAGCCCCGACAAGCGGGTGCTGCACGTGGGGCGGCGGGGCAGCCAGCAGCTCTCGAGCTTCGCGGTCGACCCGCGCACCGGCGGGCTGTCCCTGATTCGGACCGTGCCCCTCCAGGGCGAGCCGGTGTACGTGGCGACGGACCGCTCGGGGCGGTTCGTGCTGTCCGCCTACTACTACCAGAGCACCGCCGCGGTCCATGCGGTGGGGCGCGACGGGGCGGCGACGTTCCCGCCGGTGGAGTGGCGGTTCACCGCCCACGGCGCCCACGCCATCCTGACGGACCGGTCGAACCGGTTCGCCTACGTCCCGCACATCGCGAACCGGGGTCCCAACGCGATCTTCCAGTTCACGTTCGACGAGGCGACGGGGCGGCTGACCCCGGCCGCGCCGGCGCGCTACGCCCCCGAGGCCTATCTTGGCCCCCGGGCCCTGGCGTTTCACCCCGCCCTCGACGTCGTCTACTTCTCCGACGAGCAGGGGGGCAGCGTCAGCGCCTACGCCATCGACACGGACGCCGGGACCTTGGCCCCGCTCCAGACCATCTCCACGTTGCCGGACGGCTACACCGGGCCGAACACGTGCTCGCAGATAGCGATGCACCCGTCCGGACGGTTTCTCTACGCCCCGAACCGCGGGCACAACAGCGTGGCGAGCTTCGCCGTCGATCCCGCATCGGGCCGGTTGACGGCGACGGGGCGGGTCTCGACCGAGCCGGTGCCCCGGGCGTTCAACCTGGACCCGGGGGGCGGCTTCCTGTACTCGGCCGGCCTCGATTCCGGCCGCATCGCGTCGTACCGCATCGACCAGGACAACGGCGGGCTGACCCCGCTCGAGACCTACGAGGGCGGGAACCGGCCGATGTGGGTGCTGCTGGCCGACCTCTGAGGGGGGGGATTCGGCCCAGTCCCGGAGGCCGCGCGGGCGCCCCGCGAAGCATCGCGCCGTATCGCATCGACCCGGACGGCGGCGGGCTGACCCCGCTCGAGACCTACGAGGGCGGGAACCGGCCGATGTGGGTGCTGCTGGCCGACCTCTGAGGGGGGAAATTCTCGGGGCCGCGGCCGGCCGCGCCGCGCAGCACGGGCGCAGCGATGCAGGGCTTGATCGGAGCACCCGGCGGTGAGGACGCAGCGATGCATGGCCTGATGATGGACTATCCGCTCACGCTCGACCGGATCGTCGAGCATGCGGCCCGGCTGTTCCCCCACAAGCGGGTGCTCACCCGGCGGCCCGACGGCGGCACCCACGAGTACACCTACGCCGACCTCCGCCGCCGCAGCCGGCGGCTGGCCGGCGCCCTCGCGGGCCTCGGCATCGCGCCCGGCGACCGCGTGGGCACCTTCGCCTGGAACCACCACCAGCATCTGGAGATGTACTTCGGCATTCCCGGGGCCGGGGCGGTCTGCCACACCCTCAACGTGCGGCTCTTTCCGGGACAGCTCTCCTACATCGTCAATCACGCCGAAGACCGGGTGGTGTTCATCGACGCTTCGGTGCTCCCGCTCTTCGAGCGGGTGGCGGGCGACGTCCACGGCGTCGAGCACCATGTGCTGGTGAACGCGCCGCGCGACGTCGAGACCGCGCTGCCGAACGTGCTGCACTACGAGGACCTCATCGACGGGGCCGGCGACGACTTCCGGTGGCGGTCGACCGACGAGCGCATGGCGATGGGCCTGTGCTACACCAGCGGCACCACCGGCGACCCCAAGGGGGCCCTCTTCAGCCACCGGTCGATGTTCCTGCACACCCTCGGCGAGAACCAGGCGATGGGGCTGGGGCTGACCGAGACCGACGTCGTGCTGCCGGTGGTGCCGCAGTTTCACGCGATGGGCTGGGGCCTGCCCTACGCCTGCACGCTGGCCGGCGCCGACGTCGTGATGCCGGGCCCGCATCTGCAGCCGGCGGCCCTCGCCGAGGTGATCGAATCGCACCGGGTCACGGTGGCGGCGGGCGTGCCGAGCATCTGGAACGGGCTGTACCACGAGCTGAAGGCGAGGCCGCGCGACATCTCGTCCATCCGCGCCCTGGTCGTCGGCGGGTCCGCGATGCCGCGCTCCCTCATCGAGGGCTACGAGCGCGACCTCGGGGTGAACGTCGTGCACGCCTGGGGCATGACCGAGATGTCGCCGCTGGGCACGGTGTCGAAGCTGCAGCGGCAGCACCGCGCCCTGTCCGACGCGGAGCAGTGGGACGTCAAAGCGCGGCAGGGCACGCCGCTCGGCGGGGTCGAGCTGCGCATCGTCGGCGACGACGGGGCGGAGATTCCGTGGGACGGCGAGACCATGGGCGAGCTGCAGGCGCGCGGGCCGTGGGTCATCCGCAGCTATTACAAGCACGAGCCCACCCCGGATCACTTCACCGCCGACGGCTGGTTCCGCACCGGCGACGTCGGCACCATGACCCCCGACGGCTACCTGACCATCACGGACCGGACCAAGGACCTCGTCAAGAGCGGCGGCGAGTGGATCTCGTCGGTGGCCCTCGAGGGGGCGCTGATGGCCCACGCGCAGGTGCTCGAGGCGGCGGTCATCGCGGCGCCGGACGAGAAGTGGTCGGAGCGGCCGCTGGCGGTGGTGGTGCGGACCGGGGGGGACGCGGTGTCGGCCGACGCGCTGCGCGCGCATCTCGCCGAGAGCTTCGCGAAGTTCGAGATCCCCGACCGGTTCGTCTTCGTCGACGAGCTGCCCAAGACCAGCGTGGGGAAGTTCGACAAGAAGGTGCTGCGCAGCCGATACGCCGAGGGAAGCGTGTGACGGGGCAGGGGGGGGTGCCGGGACGGGGGGCGTCACCCTTGGGGTGTCGCTTCAGTCTGCCGATGGGGGGCCTGCGCGCCGGTCCTGCCAGCCGAGAATCCGCCCCTCGAGATGCGCCAGCCGCTCACCCAATGCCCGGACTTCCCGCACGATCCAGAGGGAAGCGGCGAGCACCATCGCGGGTGTCACCCAATCGGGCCAATCGTTCATGCGGCGCTCCTGCCCATCGTGGATGGTCTCGATTGCCTCTGTTATCCAGGGTCGGCTACCGTTGACCGCTTGTCAACCCTTTGGGATTTCGAACCAGGACCATCCCACGCTCTACCACCGCCGTGCGCAGGCAGCATCGTGGCGGGTCCTGTCGCGGCTCCGGACGTGCGGAATCGTGGGTTCCCGCGGCGCCGGCCGGTCGGCAAGATGGTGGCGACCCCTCGAATCGGGGGCGGGCCGTCACGCGCCGTCAGCGTGGGATGCTCCTGGATTTTCGAACCGGGACGGCTCGTCATCAGGAATGGAACGGCGTCGCGGAGAGCGGACGCCACAGCGCAAGGAGGCTCCATGCCAAGGTCCGGACGCATCGGGTGGATGCTGGCAACCGGTCTGATCGTCCTCGTCGGCGTCGGCGGGGCCGGGGCGCAGTCGTCGACGACGAACCCGTATCGCGCCACCTTCGGCTGGGAGCAGTTGCCGGAGGGGCGCGTGATGGGGACGGTGAGCGGCGTCTTCCCGGACCCCGACGGGCGTCACCTCTGGATTCTGGACCGGTGCGGCGCCAACCAGTGCGCGGGCACCGACCTCGACCCGATCATGAAGTTCGACCTGGAGGGGAACCTCGTCGACAGCTTCGGGGCCGGGCTCTTCGCCTTCCCGCACGGCTTCTTTCTCGACCACGAGGGCTTCCTGTGGGTGACCGAGGGGGGATCGCACGGCGACGCCCGGGCGACGCTGGGCGAGAGCATGGGCATCGGCCACCAGGTGCTGAAGCTGAACCAGCGGGGCGAGGTGGTGATGCGGCTCGGCGAGGCGGGGGTCTGGGGTGACGACGAGGCGCACTTCAACGGGCCGTCCGGCGTCGTGGTGTCTCCGGACGGCGACATCTGGGTGTCGGACGGGCACCGCGGCGGCAACAACCGCATCGTCAAGTTTTCGGGCGACGGCGCGTTCCTGTTCGCGATCGGCGGCGGCGTCGGGTCGGAGAGCAAGGAGGCGGCCCGGTTCAGCGACCCCCACGACATCAAGATGGACTCCGGGGGGCGGGTCTACGTGGCCGACCGCGGCAACAGCCGGATTCAGGTGTTCGACCCCGGCGGCGACCTGCTCTACATCTGGACCCACTACGGCAAGCCGAGCGGGCTGTTCATCGACCGGAACGACATCCTGTACGCCGGCGACGGGCTGTCCGGCATGGTCCGCAGCGGTCCGCCCGACAACTGGCGCAGCAACCTCGGCTGGGAGAAGGGCGTCCGCATCGGCGACCTGAAGACGGAGCAGGCCTGGGTGACGCATTTCATTCCCCAGCACGACGAGGACGTCGGGGCCGGCATCGAGTTCCTCGGCGTGGACTTCGCCGGCAACATCTACGCGGGCGAGGTCAGCCGCCGCCGGCTCGTGCGCTACGTGCTGCACCGGCCGTCCGAGCTGATGAAGCGGTGACGGCGGGCGTGCGGCCGGCTGCGGGACGCGGCGCCGGTTGCGCGCCGCGGGCTTTTCGCCGCGGGCGGGCGGCAGTCTGCGCCGCAGGACGGCGCCGCGTCGCCGAGTCGTCCGGGAGGTGCCGCGTCGTCCGGGAGGCGCCGCGTCGTCCGGGAGGCGCCGCGTCGTCCGGGAGGCGCCGCGTCGTGGTGAGGCGGCTCCTCCTCTTGGTGAGGCGCTGCCTCATCTTCTTGGTGAGGCGCTGCCTCTTCGTGGTGGAGGCACCCCTCTTCGTGGTGGGGCGCTGCCTTTCTCTGGGAGGCGCTGCCGCCGAACCCCGGAGGTCTGGTTTGGGCGCCACGCGCAGCCGCAAGGTGGCGGTTGGCGGGCTAGAATATCGGCGTTGAACGAACACTCGGGTTGGACGGACTCTCGACCAAAGGAATGGAAAACATGCGCAGATTGCAGACGATCACGGTTCTCACCTTCGCCCTCGGCCTGCTGCTGGGCGCCGCCGCCGGGTCGGCGGAGGCGCAGTTCAGGGCGGAGGAATTCGAGTACGGCGACCGGTTCGCCCTGCCGGAGGGCCAGGAGCCGGAGATCTGGAACCCCGCCATGCGGAAGCTGCTCGACGGCGGCCCGATGATCGGCGGCACGATCCGGGCGACCGATCCGCGCACCTACTGCGCGATGGCCGCCGCCGGCTACGACTTCATGTGGGTCGAGATGCAGCACGAGGCGACCTCCTGGGAGCAGGTGGCGCGCCTGTGGCGGACCTGCCCGGGACCGGCGGCGCCGGGCACCCGCATCGCGTACGCCGACGAGCGGGAGATTCAGCACGCCACCGACATGGGCGCGGCGGTCATCGTGGTGCCGACCGTGGACAGCGTCGCGGAGGCGCAGGCCGCCGTCGACTGGACCTACTTTCCGCCCATGGGCCGGCGCAGCTCGGGCGGCGGACAGGGCCCGGGGGAGATCTGGAACAACGTGCCCGGCGGCTACCGCCAGACCTGGAACGACAACGTCGTGCTCATCCTGATGATCGAGACGCTCGAGGGGGTCGAGGCGGCCCGCGAGATCGCGAAGATTCCGGGGGTGGACGGGCTCTTCGCCGCGAGCGGCGACCTCGGTAACTTCTCGGGCTTCGGTGAGGGCGACGCCGAGTACGAGGCGCTGATCACCGAGGTGGCGACCGCCGCCAAGGAGGCCGGCATCCACGCCTGCGCCCCGCTGCGCTGGGCCGACCGGCCCGACTTCACCTGCTTCCAGGCCGGCACCGAGGCGGCCAACATCCGCCGCGGCGCCCAGGCCGAGATTCAGCAGGCCGAGGCGCGGTTCAACAACACGGGCGGCGGCGGCGCGTCCTCGAACGCCGCCGCGCTTCTCGCCAACCTGACGGCCGAGTGCGGGTCCATCACCTACGAGGCCGACTGCTACGCGGCGGTCGAGAGCGCGGCGGCGGCGGCAGGTTCCCTGTCCGACGCGGATCGGGGGCTCATTGTGGGGCGTCTCGGCGAGATCGTGGCCGCGAACCCGAACCAGGCCGCCCGCATCCGCGAGATCGCGGCGGGCGGCGGGATCGAGGTGCAGTAGGTCGTCGAACATCGTTCGAGCACGGCCCGGTCCGGCGTCCGTCCGGCGCCGGACCGGGCCTGCCAACGCACCGGCGGGGAAGGAGAGGGTCGATGGGCAATCGATGGCGATGGGTGTCGGCGGTCGTCGTGGGGTGCGCGTTCCTGGTGTCGCAACCGAATTCGGCGACGGCCCAGTCCGGCGCTGACGACGGGGGGACGGTCCCGCTCACCCCGTGGGGCGAGCCGGATCTGCAGGGGGTGTGGACCTCCGCCACGCTGACCCCGCTGGAGCGGCCGGCCGGCCAGGCGGGGCGGGATCTGCTCACCGACGAGGAGGCGGCGGCGCTGGAGCGGCAGTCGGCCGCGAGCCGGGCCGCGAGCGACGGCCGGTCGGCGCCCGGCACCGTCGGCGGCTACAACCAGGTGTGGCTGGACGCCGGCACCCGGATAACCGGCAGCCGGCGGACCTCGCTGATCGTCGATCCGCCCGACGGCCGCATTCCCTGGCGGCCGGGCGAGCGGGAGGCGCACGACCGCGAGCGGGCGCGCTACGGGGTCGGTCCCTTCCACGCGTACACCGACGCCGACACCGGGGAGCGCTGCATCACGGACGGGCTCCCGAACATGGTGCCGCTGCAGCCCTACAACATGAACCTTCAGGTCCTGCAGACCCCGGGGCAGGTGGTGATGCTGCACGAGATGTATCACGAGCTGCGGGTCATCCCTCTGGACGGCCGGCCGCTGACCGGCATCGCGCAATGGACCGGCGAGGCGCGGGGCCGGTGGGAGGGCGGCACCCTCGTGGTCGAGACCGTCAACTTCGTCGACAAGCCCGACGCCTTCTGGAGCTCCCCGTGGCGCAAGTCGCGCTCGACCCTGCGGCTGGTCGAGCGGTTCACCCGGGTCGGCTCCGAGTCGATCGACTACACGTTCACGCTCGAGGATCCGGAGGTCTTCGCGCAGGCATGGACCGCGTCGGCGCCCATGACCACCGACCAGGCCTCGCGCGGGGTGACGGCGGGGCAGATCTGGGAGTACGCCTGCCACGAGGGCAACCACGCGATGGTCAACATCTTGAGCGGCGCCCGGGCGGAAGAGGCGCGGGCGGCCCGGGACGACTGATCGGGCAAAGGCTCAGAGACGCCGTGGGCCGTTCGAGGATGGACGTGTCAATCCCGAAGCGCCGGGTCATGGGGCTCGTTGCGGAAGGCCTGGATGTTGAAAGTGCCACGTCCGCGTTGAATCTTGCCGCGTACCGGCGCGAGTTTGGCGGGATCGATGGGCCGGGGGCGCAGGATGAAACCGTCGGGGCCTTCTTCGAGAGAGAGCCGGTCGCCGGGTTGCGCGCCCATCGCTTCCAGCGCCCGCTTGGGGAAGGTGAACTGACGCTTCGAGGTGATCTTGACGGACGGCATGCGCCCTCTCTGCCTTACGGATATTCTGGTCTTGCAAGGTATTGGGCGTCAAGCGGCGTTGCACGTCACCGGGCGGCTCGCAGTCCCAGCACAGCACGCCCGGCTCGGCGGCCGGGGCGTCGGGCGTGCCGTCCAGAGCGCGCAGGCCTCTGAGGATGTTCTCGAGGGCGTAGTTGCCCTCGTGGCACGCGACTTCGTAGGCGTGCCCGTCGATCTTCCGCAGCGACAGCGCGGCCGTCCACGGGCCGACGAACCGGACCGGATCGTCGACCGTGAACTCGTAGCGGACGACCCCGGCGCTCTCGCGGGTGAACCGCTCGACGATGCTCCGGATGTTCCGGCCCGACCCCACCTGCTGCAACTGGCGCTGGAAGTTCGTCGTCTCCACCACCAGCGTATCGCCCTCCCAGCGCCCCCGCGCGTCCCCCAGCCACTGGCGAAGGACGCCGTGCGGCCGGTCGTCGAGGGGAACGATGCGCCAGACGCGGTTGCTCTCGCCGTAGATCGCGACGTGGTCCGGCGTCTGGAATATCTGCACGATGCTGTTGTAGGGCAGGGGCACGATCGGCAGGCCGTGAACCGCCATGCACCGGTCGCCCCATCCCAGGTCCTCGTGGGAATCGGCCGGCAGGTCGGCACCGAACCCGCGGCGCGACCGCGCCTCCGCCGCGCCGGCCTCGGTCAGGGCGGGGAACCGGCCGTTCGGCGGATCGACGATGAGCGAGGTCCGCCGGTCCTCCACGACACGGGTGCCCAGGTCCATCCAGAAGAGATTGTAAGCGCCGACGTTCTCGCCGGCGACGGCCCTCCGCGGGGGCGCCGCGGCCGCGTTCCGGTCCCGCGCCGCCGCGTCCTGCTCGAGGGTCGCGGCCTCCTCGCGGGTCAGGAACGCCCGGTCGCCGAACCGTTCCGGGCGCTGCATCGGCGTGATGCTGCTGTAGTCCCAGACCCCCTGCAGGTCGGGGTCTCCCCACGCCGTGCGCGGCGGCTCCGCCGTCTGCGCCGCCGCGGCGGCCGGGGTCAAGGCCAGCGCCGCCGCGAGCGCGGCGGCGCGTTTCCATCCAGGACTGGTCATTGCGAATCTCCCCGCTTCCGTCTCTCGCGCTGTGAGCCCGGCTACCGCTTCGGCAGGGCGAAGCTGAGAATGAGGTCGCCGCCGCGGCGGCCGCGCGAGCCGCCCCCCGACGCGACGGTGACGAACTCCTCGCCGTCGACCATGTACACGGCGGGGGAGGCGAAGATGCCGGCGCCGGTGTTGTAGCGCCAGAGCTCGTCGCCGGTGCGGGCGTCGAACGCGAAGAAGTAGCCGGCGATGTTGCTGCCGGTCCCCACGAACACCACGCCCCCCTTGGTCACCACCGCGCCGGCCTGACCGTAGCCTTCGAAGATCTGCCGCCACACCAGCTCGCCGGTCGTCGGGTCGTAGGCCGAGAAGTAGCCCTTGGGACCCCGTCCGGAGTTGAACGGCTGGTCGATGGCGTTGACGTAGAGCAGGCCGGTGTCGGGGCTGAAGGCGATGGGCCCGTAGCTCGCCCCGCCCCCCATGCCGGGGGCGAAGATGACGTCGCGGGTCACCCGGGGCAGCGGGGTGTACTGCTCGACGAAGCGCTTGCCCTCCGCGTGCTCGGGGGGGATGTCGGTCGGGAACACCGGCGAGACCGGCTCCATCCGCTCGCCGTTCGCCTTGTGGGGAATCGGCTGGGTCGGGTAGGGCGTCTCGCCCTCGCGGTCGGTCTCGGTCGGCACCGGGGTCTCGATGATGGGATGAACCGGCTCGCCGGTCTCGCGGTTCAGGATGTAGAGCCAACTGTTCTTGTTGGCCTGCGCGAGCGCCTTGACCGGCTCGCCGTCGACCTCCATGTCGAAGAGAATCGGCTGCTGGCCGTTGTCGTAGTCCCAGACGTCGTGGTGCACCTGCTGGTAGTACCACGCGAGCTGTCCGGTATCGAGGGACAGCGCGATGATCGAATCGGTGAACAGGTTCGCGCCCGCCCGCCGGGTGCTGTCGCCGAACGGGTTCCCGACCGCGGCGTAAAGCAGGCCGAGCTCGGGGTCGATGGACGGCGTTTCCCAGATGCCGCCGCCGTTGCGCCCGCCGCCGACCCAGGTCGGGCCGGCAATGTCCCAGCCCTGGTCGTTCTCGTCCTGCGGAACGGTGTTGAAATGCCAGATCACGTCGCCGGTCGCGGCGTCCACCGCGAGCACGTGGCCGCCCGGAATCATGCTCTCGCTGCGGGTCGAGCCGACGTAGAGGACGCCGTCGTGAATCTGCGGGGCGCTCGTGAACCAGTAGCCCATCGAGATGGCCGTCTCCACATCGGGGTAGCGCAGCCGGAGCACGTCGAGGATGACGCTGGCCTGCCCGTTCTCGCCGAATCCTTCGAGGGGCTCGCCGGTCTTGGCGTCGAGGGCGAACATGAACGACCCGGCGGCGCTGTAGATGACTCCGTCCGCGTAGGTAACGCCGCGGTGGCGGAAGATGTACCCCTCGCGCCGGCCCCCGCCGAGCAGCTCGGTCACGTCGTAGAGCCACAGCAGGTGGCCGTTGGCCGCGTCGACCGCGTACACGCTGCCGCGCGAGTCGGTGACGTACATGACGCCGTCGACGATGACCGGCGTGGTCTGGTTGCTGACGCCGTCGATGACCCCGTGCTGAAAGAGCCACCGCGGGGTAAGCAGATGCGCGTTCTCGGGCGTGATCCGGTCGGTCTCGGCGAACCGGCTTCCGGCCAGGTCCAGGTTGTGGAGCGGCCAGTCGACGTTCTGGGCCGCCGCGGGATCGGCGGCGACGGAGAGGGCGCACAGGCTGACGGCGATGGCGGCGCGGACAGGATGCATCGGTTTGTTCCCCCAGGAATAGCGTGAACCGGCTACGACAGCAGGAGATCCATCTCCCTGACGAACGTCTCGGTATCCAGGTAGTAGTTGGGAAATGCGCGCCGCAGGGACTCCAATGAATCGGAAGCGGCGAGGGAGCAGGATGCCGGCCGGCCGAAGTTGCGGTGGATCGCGGCGTTCAAGCCGCAGCGCTCGCCGTGGACGCCGGACGCGCGGTAGTCGACACGGCCTGCGACACCGCCGATCGGCCGGCGCGAGCCGCCGCCGTCCAGCGCTACCCGTCCGTGGCAGAAGTTGTGCTGCATCCGGCCGGGGCCGTACTCGGCCCAAGAACGTGTCGTACAGCGGTCGAAATCGCCGAAATCCGACCGATCCGAGCCGTTTCCGCCCCACCGCTGGCCAGTTCCGGCGCGCCGCGGACTTTGCCGCGGGCTGCTACGCCGACCAATCCGACAGGCGACCGAACAGATCGGCCGCCGTGCCGCACTCGATGATCCAGTCGCCGACCTGCGCCAAGCGGTCCGGGTCCGCAACCTTCTCGATCGCGGCGGCCAACCGCTGCGCCGCGGCGGCGTCGAACTTCCGGGCGGCCTGACGGCACAGCAACGCACGCTCCTCGGCTCGTCCCTGTTCGATTCCCTGCCCCCGGCCTTCTTCGCGACCTTCTTCCCGGCCCTGCTCGACCCACTCGGCCGTCCACTCCTGAACGGTTTCGGCCAACATCGTCCCACCTCCTCGAGCCGCCGCAGCGGCCCCGACACCGACCCGCGGAACCGCCGCGGCAGCAGCACCTGCGCCGCCCATTCGGTGAACGCCGCCGTCAACTCCTCATCATCCTGCTTCCGCAGCAGTTCGATCAACGCCCCCAGCAACGCCGCCGCCCGCACCCGGTCCCGATTCGTCTCCAGCGCGATCAGCGCCGACACCAGATTGCCCGACGGCAGATCGGCGCCGCCAACGCGGCCCTCGTCCAGCAGAAAGTAACGCTGCGACGGCTGATACCGCGCCAACGCCGCCTCGCCGACCGAGGCGATCAGCGCCGACACGGCCGCCGACCGTTGTCGATCACGACGGGCGGCACCGGCGGCAGGCCGCCGTGCTCACGCAGCACGCCGTCGGCGATCAACTTCTGATACAGCAGCCCCGTGTACGTCAGCATGCGGACCGTCATCAAGCGGTCGACCGCCGACTGGAACTCCAGGAGCAGCACGACGAACAGCCACCGATCATCCTTGAAGCGGACGCGCCACACCAAGTCGCCGTGACGCTGGCGCAGGTCGTGGCTGACGAAGCTGGCCGGCAGCGGCGTCAGCGACGCCAAGTCCAGCCCCGGGCGGCGAAGCCGCGCAGCAGGTCCCGGACCATCCGGGGCCGCGGGAACAAGCGCTTGTGCGCGGGATCATCCATGAGGCGGGCCGATCATACCGCGCCGACGGCCACCGCTTGCGCGTCATGCGCCGGCAGGCCGTCAAGGGCCGGCCCACCGGTAGCCGATGCGGACGTAGTAGTACCCGCCGTTGAACCCGAACGGGGTCGAGGGGGGGTAGAGGTTTCCGCCCCAGAAGCCGAGGGAAGGGTCGGTGGCCTTGGGGTTCTCGTCCGGATAGGTGTTCAGCACGTTCTGGCTGCCGAGCGTGAACGTGACCGCGTCGCTGACCGGCCACGCGGCCTCGACGTCGACGATCGGCTTGCCGGCGTACACGAACCCGTCGCGGTAGTCGAACCAGTCGCCGTAGTAGCTCAGGCGGCCGAGCAGACGCCAGCGCCCGACGGCCTGGTCGACGGCGACGTTCCAGCGGGTCTCCGGATGCGCCTCTTCCAGGTTGCGGACCCGGTCGGTCACCCAGTCGGGGCTCAGCAGTTCGGGGTTGACCTTCGTGACGGCGGTGTCGGTGTGGTTGAAGAGGACGCTGAGCGCGGTGTCGCCGCCGAGCGCCGCGGGGGTCCACGTGGCGATCAGGTCGAGCCCCTGCGTCCGGGTCGCCAGGTCGTTGGTGAAGAATCGGAAGTCCGACAGATCGCGGGCGGTCGTGATGCCGTCCGCGAGCAGCCGGTCCGATTCATGGGGGGTCAGCGTGAAGGTCCGGGTCAGGATCAGGCGGTCGGAGAGGTCGATGCGGAAGTAATCGGCCGTCAACGTGAATGATCCGCCGCCGACGACGGCGCCGGCGCTGTAGTTGACCGACCGTTCGGGAGCGAGCGCCCGGCCGCCGCGGAGCGCGGCGATCTCGGAGGTCGAGGGAATCGTGCCGATGTTGAACAGGTCCCCCCGCGTGAAATCGAACACGGTGGAGACGTTGAACGCGTTCTGCTGGCCGGGCGTCGGCGCGCGGAACCCGGTGCTCAGGCTGCCGCGCAGAGCCACCAGGCCGGAGAGCGGGTAGCGTCCGGACAGCTTGCCGTTCACCGTGCCGCCGAAATCTTCGAAGCGCTCGGTGCGGCCGGCGGCGCCGATCGTCCAGTCCTTCCGGGCGCCGTGAACCTCGACGTCGCCGTAGACGGCGTAGTTGCCGCGCCCCCAGGCGCCGGCGGCGAGCGGACCGAATCCGTTGAGTCCGTTGGAGCCGACGCTGAAGCCCTGGGCGGCATAGGGACCGGCCCGCCAGGAATCGGGGTCGCCGAGACCGATCTCGAACTGCTCGCGCCGCCACTCGGCGCCGCCGGCGATGTTGACCTGATCGGAGACGGCATGGCTGAGATCGACGTTGACCCCGATCTCCTGCTGCCGATAGCGGCCGGGATTGTGCGCGTCGGGGGTCTCCGGACCGAGCGAGGCGTTGACCGTGTTGCGGAAGAAGAAGTCGGCGGTGTTCGACCCCGCGGTGACGCCGGCGTCCCAGCGCGTGCCGCCGGCGAGCTGCCCGCGCACGCCGGCGACCGCGGACGCGTCGCGCACCGCGCCGCCGAACCTGGGCGTGAACCCGCCCGGGAAGCGTTCCTGGAAGGAGAAGCAGTCCGGGTCGGCGAAGACCCGATCGAGCGCGGCAGGGTCGGGCACGTGGTTCGTGATGGTCACCGTGGGACAGTTCGCCGAGCCTTCGCCCCGCGCGGCGCGCACGTCGCCGACGAGCAGGGTCCGGCCGCCGTCGTTGCTGAACACGCCGCCGCGGGTGTTCGGGTCGCGCCAATAGAAAAAGCTGATCACCTCCTTGCTCGCGTAGTTCGTGTGGCCGTAGAGCTGCGCGCCGTTGCCGAACAGGTGGCCGAGGTTGGCGAAGAGCTTGAGGTCGTCGTTGATCTCCGGAGAACCCCAGACCTGGGCCGGGTCGCGGACGGCGGCGTTGCCGGCGGCGGCGAGCGCCGCCGCGTCGCGGCGCTGGGCGCTGCGGCTGGTGGAGTTGGTGTTGCCGTACTCCATGCTGAGGTTGACGAACCCGGTCCGGCCGAGCGGCAGGCCGGCGTTGCCGGCGACCGAGTACGCGCCGCCGTCGCCCGCGCCGAACGAGCCGCCGCGCAGCTCGAGGCGGCCGCCGGACCGGTCGTCCTTGAGCAGGACGTTCATCACGCCGGCGATCGCGTCCGAGCCGTACTGCGCCGCGGCGCCGTCGCGCAGGACCTCGACTTGGCGCAGCGCGATCGCCGGGATGGCCGAGAGGTCCGGCCCCTGGGCCCCCTCCTGCATGCCGTAGGCGTCGTTCCAGGCGATGACCGCTCCCCGGTGGCGGCGTTTCCCGTTGACCAGCAACAGCGTATGGTGGGGCGCGAGGGCGCGCAGATGCGCCGGGCGGACGACGGCGGCGGTGTCGCCATCCTCCTGCGGATTCACGTTGAAGGAGGGCAGGATGGCGCGCAGCTGGTTGGCGAGGTTGGCGTCGCCCTGCCTGACGAAATCGGTGGCGGGGATGGCGTCGACCGGCGCCGTCGAATCGGTGACCGACCGCGGCCGCGCCCGGGTGCCGACGACCACCACCTCTTCGACGAACGGCGGCGGCTCGGCCGCGTCCGCCGGTTCGGCCGGCGGCTGCGGCCTGTCCGGCGGGGTCCGTTGGGCTGCCCGGACGGCCGAGGCGGCTGCCGCCGCCAAGCGAGGCGGCTGCGGCCTGTCCGGCGGGGTCCGTTGGGTCTGTTCCCGCATCGGCCGGGTCCCGCCGCGGTCCCGGCAGCCCGCGGTGGAACCCCGCGTCGCGCCGAGAGCGGCGGGGCGCCCGCCTGACAAGACATGAGGAGGGCGCCTGTCGGGCGTCGGCAACCGGCGAACAGCGCAGTCCGGCGCGATGCGTCGCGGTTCGAATGCAGCGGGGACTGTCGTCACGGGCGGCTGAGCCGCCGCCGGCAGCAGGTACGGCGGGCCGCACAGCACCGTGAGGAGACACGCCAGCGGCCGTCCCACCTTTCTGATCATAGCCCTCCAGCGTACACCACGTCGCCATCCGGACTGGGAAGACCTGAGACGACTGCGCGGTCCCCTGGGCGTATCCCGCCTTTGCGAACCGGCACGTCGTCGCCCGCAACGGCGTCGAGGTGGTGCGGCTGCCGCTCGCCGCGCCGACTACGAGTAGTATGCTTCCTCATGGAGGAGCGCGGTATAGACCCGCAGGACTTGGCGAACAGACTCCGGGACATGCGCACCGGCGGGTTGGACTGGGGGAGGGCGGTCACCATGGTCCACCTGTTCGGAATCGTGCACGCCCGAGACCTCGAAGCGTGCGGCGCTTCCAACGAAGACATCGTGCGAAGCGCGGGCATGCGGAAGAGTTACGCGACGGAAGTGCGCAAGGGGCGCCTGCTGGCGGAATACGTGAGCGTGCGGGACGGAGCATTTCGCGGAGGGCGCGCATGACTGGTTGCCGAGGTACGGCCGCGGTTCTGGCCGCGTCGATGGTGGTCCTGGGACTCTCGGCCCCGCGGCTCGAAGCCGAGGACTGGCCGCAGTGGCGGGGCGTCGGCCGGGACGCGGTGTGGCGTGACGCGGGTCTCGTCGAGCGCTTCGCCGACGGCGGCCTGATCGAGAAGTGGCGGGCGCCGGTGGGCGGCGGCTTCGCGGGGCCGGCGGTGGCCGGCGGGCGCGTCTTCGTGCTCGACTACGAGGAGACGCCGGGCAGCCGCACGATGGACGGCCACGAGCGGCTGGTGGCCCTCGACGAAGAGACGGGCGAGCGGCTGTGGGCGCAGACGTGGCCGGCCACCTACCGCAACATCCATTTCAAGTTCGCGACCGGCCCGCGGGCGACGCCCACGGTGGACGGCGACCGCGTCTACGTCCTTGGGGCGGCGGGAATGCTGTCGTGCTTCGACACCGCGACCGGCGACCTCGTCTGGCGCATCGACGCGCCGGCCGAATACGGGGTCACGGTGCCCGTCTACGGCGTCTCGCAGTCGCCGCTCGTCGAGGGCGATCTGTTGATCGTGGTGCTCGGCGGCGAGCCGGACGCGAAGATCGCCGCCTTCGACAAGGCCACGGGACACGAGGTGTGGCGGGCCCTGGAGAACACCTCGGAGACCGGCTATTCGTCGCCGATCGTCATCGACGCGGGCGGCGCGCGGCAGCTCGTCGTGTGGCACGCGGCCGCGATCACGTCGCTCGATCCGATGACCGGCGCCGTCTACTGGGAGCAGCCTTTCGCCATCGGCGGCGGGCTGTCGATCACGACGCCGGTGCGCAGCGGGCGCTACCTCGTGGTCAGCCAGTTCTTCAACGGCGCGATGATGCTGGCTCTGAACCCGGACCGCCCGGCCGCGCGGGTGCTGTGGCGGGGGCGCAACCGCGGCGAGCTGCCGGATCAGACCGACACCCTGCACGCGATCATCTCGACCCCGATAGTCGCCGGCGACACCCTCTACGGCGTCGGGAGCTACGGCGAGCTGCGGGGCATCGACGCCGCCAACGGCAGACGGCTCTGGCAGAGCGACCGCATGAACGCCCAGGACCGCTGGGCGACCGCGTACTTCGTGCGCAACCGCGACCGCTGGTTCGTGACCAACGACTCGGGCGATCTGATCATCGCGCGCTTCTCGCCCGAGGGGTACGAGGAGATCGACCGGACGCCGCTGCTGGCGCCGACCACCCGCACCCGGGGCGGGGCCACCGGCCGCTGGGGCGACCGCGCGGTGCTGTGGGCGCATCCCGCCTTCGCGAACCGGCACGTCGTCGCCCGCAACGACGCCGAGGTGGTGCGGCTGTCGCTCGCCGCCGCCGACTACGAGTAGGACCCCGGTGACGCGCGCCGAATCCATGCGCGGCCCGGGCGGCACGGCTCGCGGCGATCTGCGGTCCAGCCGGGATCCCGCGTCCGGGACCGTCCGGGACGGTGCCCATCGCCGCTTGGGGTCGGTCCGTGTTCGGCCGGCGGCGGCCAGGACCGAGCCCGCCCCGGACCTCGGGTTCCGGCATGCCTCGTGCATCACACCACTTGCGGAGACTCGCCGGGCAGAGGTCACATCGAGGTTCTACCGCACACGACCCGAGGGATCCAAGTCGGCGGTTGGGCTGGTGGCGTTGCTTCTGGCGGGTGGAGATCATCTCGATGCTGTTCTTGTGCCGCGGAGGCATCGACTGGCGCCGCCCCTGCCCGCATGCATTTGAGGAGACTCCAAACTCTCTACTGAAGAGGCGGTCGACCAGCTCTACGCGTTGAACGCGATGCGGGCCGGGTTCTTCGAAGAATCGTTCCAGCTCGCGACGGGGCGGGCGCCGACAACCGAGGAAACGATCGAGCTGCTGAACATCGAGGCGAGGGTCGAAGGATCGGATCTATCGACATCGAGGGACTCGAACACGCCGGAGCACGACGACGGCGAGACCGATCCGACGCCCGCGATGCTGACGTATTACCGGGACGAAATCCTGGAGCGGCTGAGAGAGGTCGGGATGTGACCGCCGATCCCGGCAAGGTCGAAGGAAACGCGGCGGGCGGGGCGGGCGGCACGTCCAGGGTCATCCACAACTCGGGCAACACCGAGTGGAATACGCCGCGGGATGTCGTCGAGCGGGCGGCGCGGGCGCTGGGCGGGGTGATCGATCTGGACCCGTGCACGAATCCGGGTGCACAAACGATCGTGAAGGCGCGCCGGTGGCTGACATCCAGCGAATACGCGCTGAGCAGCGAAACGGACTGGCTGCCGAGGGGGGCTCGGGGGACGGCGTTCCTGAATCCGCCGTACGCGGCGAAGCTGGTTAAACCGTTCGCCGAGCGGCTGCTGAAGGAGATCGAGGCGGAGGCGGTCGGCGCCGCGATCTGGCTGTCGAACTCGAACACGGAGACCCGGACGGGCCAGATGCTGCTGGCGGCGGCCCGGGCGGTGCTGTTCCCGGCGGGCCGGATCAAGTTCCTGGGGCGGACCTCAAGCCGAAGATGACCCCGGTGCAGGGCCAGATGATCCTGGGCCTCGGGCCCGATCTCGACACCGGGCGGTTCGAGGAAGCGTTCCGGGGAACCGGCGTGATTTTTATCCCGGGAGAAACGTAGCGGGGAGAAGATAGAATAGAGACACTAGAGGCTCACTCCACACCAGCGGAGTGAGCCACTAAACCGAAAGAAGGAGATGAAAGGAACAACATCCGCGGTGATGATCGCGGCTGCCGCCGCTTGGACAACCGCCGCCGCACCGGCCGAACCGATCCGGGGAACGGCCAGCGCGGAGCTCCAGACTGAATCCGGGGAAACCGCCGGGGAAACGTTCGGAATCCCGGAGGAGATGGCGGCATTCCTGGAAGCCTGGAAGAATAACGACGAGCTGGTCGGCGTGGAATTCTTCAGCGACACCGACACGGCACGCCGGATCAGGCGGTGCCTGCACCGCGGAACGACGGGCTACGACGGCCCCAGGGACCGCCGGCTCGCCGAATGGAGGTTCATCAACCGGGTCTGGCGCTGCCGCACGAGGGAGGGGACACCACCCAACGCGGCGGTTGCCGCGACGTGCACCGAAGACGGACGGGGCCCTTACATACCGATGATCTTCGAGGAGCTGGACCAAACGGCGGCCGACGATCCGTCCGACGCGATCGACGGGGCGCGGACTGCCGCAGAACCGGGGGGTCGGTTCATCGTCGTCGAAGCCAACGAAGCGCTGATGTCAATTTTCATGGACGGCGAAACGTCGACGATGTTGAGAAGCGGGGACGGCCCGGTCCTGGCGATGATCGCCGGGGTGATGAACCGGACAGGGGTCCCGGACGCGGGCCCGTTTGCGGCATTCTGGGCGAAGGATCCGGAGGGCTGGCGAATCGCGACGATCGGCCTCTTGGAACGGTAGAAACGTGTTTCCGATCAGACGAAAAGGACCCGGTGATAATCCCGCTGCAGTTCGGCATCACGCGAACGAACATCGAGGATGAAATCCGGGAAAGCGGACACACCTGCGCTTCCGCAAAGGCTCGCGCAAGAGCCGCAGGGGCGGGCAGCATCTGGGACACCGGGTATTGCGTCGTATCCGGCGACTACGGAGAAGTCAGCACCAAGGGCGACCCCGAGGACACCGAGCCTGGGCAAAAAGGACGAACCGCCGACGCGACGACAAGAACCAAAGAACTGGAGAAAAGAGGCAAGAAATGAAGTGGGGGGACTGCACAGCAGTTGAGCGGGTACCAGGCCGGATGAGCGGAGTTTGGGTCTTCCGGGGAACAAGGATTCCAGTATGGTCGGTATTCGAGCACCTGCAGGATGGAGGGACAATAGATGACTTCATCGAATCCTTCCCGGACATCACCCGAGACGATGTCAACGAAGTCATGATCTCGCTAACCGAGTACCTACGAAATGCAAGAGCCCATGAAAGCGAAGAGAATACTACTTGACCAAAGCGCGCCGTTGAAGCTGCGTAAGGCACTGAACCCACTACCTGTAGACAGTGCGCGCGAAAAGGGATGGGCCGAGCTCGGGAACGGCGCGCTTATCCGCAAAGCGGAGAAGAACGGATACGACGTACTCGTAACATGCGACCAACGCATGAAGTACGAGCAAAAAACAGATACGTTGAAGCTCGGAGTGGTGGTCATCGACGAAACGAGATGGAAATACATCAAAGAAAAGGCGTTCGAAATACGCGAAGCGGTAAACAAAGTACAACCAGGGGAATTCGAACCCGTACACATACCAAGACCATCAAAAGAATCTACGATGAAGCTGAAACACCAGAAACAGGGGGCGACTCAAGTCGATGACATAGTAAGCCAGCGGTACGATAATCCGGACCACGTAGTCAGAGACGACGGGGGAGACCCGACAAGCGGAGGAAACACCGAACAAGAGAGGAACGAAGGACACGAACGATAAGATAGAGCCGCGCCCTTCCGGGAAACGGGTCAGGTATTCGACCGTGCCGGCGCCGGGCGGCCGGGCGCGGGTCGATTGACCCCCGAAAACCGGCGTGATACGTTCGCCGCTGGCTGCGGCGCGCGTGCCGCGGGGGATCGGGCGCGGATCGGATGGCGGCCGGCGGTTGCCGGTCGCCATGGCGGGCCATGGGCCGTGGGGGGCTTGGCATGGAATCCTGGACGAGGGTGGCCGAGCCACTGACGACGACCAGGCGTCTGCGCCGTAGAACGGCGCGGACGCCTGGAGGGTTGGTTGGGCGGTGAGCGGAGCCGCAGGCGACGCTCTCCGGGCTGGGCGTCTGCGCCGTAGAACGGTTTTGGGTCTGATCTAGCACAATATGCAGCGGTCAATCGCCTTCGCTTGCGCAATATATGGTGGTTATAATTTCCTGCGGCGCAGACTCCTAGCTACGACGATGGTGACAGCGCAGACGATGGTGACAGAGCAATGGATGAGCGTCGCGCGCGAGCAGACCATGCGGCGGAAGTCGAAGACGCTACGACGATGGTGACAGAGCAATGGATGAGAGCCGATTGATCGGAAGGACGGGTCCGTATCGGAGCGGCATGCGCCGTGCCGCAGCGGTCGCGCGGTGGGGCGCGGTGCCGGCCATGGTGGCGGTCGCGCTGGCGCCGCCGGCGCTGGCGGCCGACGATGTGATCGCCGCCGCGAGGGCGGGCGACGTGGCCGCGGTGCGCGCCCTGGTGGCGGCCGGCGCCGACGTCGACGCCCGGCAGGGGGACGGGGCCACGGCCCTGCACTGGGCGGCGCACCGGGGCGATCTGGCGCTCGCCGAGGCGCTGCTCGCGGCGGGCGCGGACGCCGACGCCGCCAATGCCCTCGACGCCACCCCGCTGTGGTTGGCGGCGCAGAACGGCGACGCCCGGCTGGTGGCGCGGTTGCTGGCGGCGGGGGCCGACGCGAACGTGTCGCTGAAGATGGGCGAGACGCCGCTGATGAGCGCCGCGCGGTCCGGGAACGTCGATGCCGTCGGGCGGTTGCTGGCGGCGGGGGCCGACGTCAACGCGGCCGAGCGCGAACGGGGCCAGACCGCCCTCATGTGGGCGGCGGCGCAGGGGCACGCCGAGGTCGCGCGGGTGCTCGCGGCGGCCGGGGCGGATCTGCACGCCCGCAGCCGGGTCTGGCGCCAGCTCGAGAACACCGCCGGGAACACCAACCCCATCGGCAACTTCCGGATGGCGCACGGCGGCTCGACGGCCCTGCTGTTCGTGGCCCGCAACGGCGATCTCGACACCGCCCGGGCGCTGCTGGACGCCGGTGCCGACGTCAACGACACCGCCGCCGCCGGCACCAGCGCCCTCGTCATCGCCGCCCACAGCGGGCACGCTGCGCTGGCCGCGTTCCTGCTCGAGCAGGGGGCCGATCCCAATACCGCCGGCGCCGGTTATACGGCCCTGCACGCCGCGGTCCTGCGCGGGCAGGAGGCGCTGGTCGGCATCCTGCTGGCGTCCGGCGCCGATCCGAACCTCCCCGTCGTGCGGGGCACCCCCGGCCGCCGCTTCAGCGCCGACTACAGCATCCGCCACCAGGCCGTCGGGGCGAACGCCTTCTGGCTCGCCGCCAAGTACGGTGAGCTCGGCAGTCTCCGTACGCTCGCCGAGTACGGGGCCGATCCGTTCATGATCCCGTCCAACGGCGTGTCGTCGCTGCAGGCGGCCATCGGCGCCGCCGCCATCTCCCAAGAGAATCGGCGCAACCGGGTCGGGGTGGCGGTGACCGAGGAGGTCGACCAGCAAGCGCTGACCCTGGAGCTGGTGCGCGTGGTCTACGGGATGGGGGTAGGCGTGAACACCGCGGACGCGCGGGGGAATACCCCGCTCCACGACGCGGTGCGCAACGGGTTCCTGCCGGTGGTCGAGTTCCTGGCCCGGCACGGCGCCGATGCGCAGGCCCGGAACGACCGCGGCCAGACCGCCCTGACCCTGGCCGAGACTCCGCTCCCCGTGCCCGGCACCAACGGCCGCCGCGCCACCCGGCCGGAGATCGCGGCGCTGCTGCGGAGCTACGGCGACGGCGGGTAGGTCCGCGCTTGACCGGTGTCGGGACGATGAGAATCAGCTCGGCGGAAGCGGCGCTGAAGGCTGTCCCCGTTCGTGGCTTGGCGGGTTGGTTGTCGCACCGGACGGCGGACACACGACTCGAAGTTGCTGTCTCATGAACCCTGAATCGAGCCCCTTCAAGCCCGGACAACCCTCGGCATCTTCAGAGCCTCCCACCCGCGAACGCTACCGCTCGATCTTCCCAAGATAGAGCCAGGTAGAGCAGACGTCCGCAGAGCCGAAGAAGACGCCGCGGTGCCGTCGTGAACATCGACGAGCGCTTGCGCGAGACCTCGAGCATCTTGCCGGTCTCTCGCGGGGGAGCTCGCCGGGCTATGATCGAGCCCGCCCGATGGCCGTCTGAAGTTCACCCATCGGATGTCTCTCGCGGGGGAGCTCGCCGGGCTATGATCGAGGGATGGCGGATGCGGATCGAAGGCGGCGGTCGGCGCGCGCCGGTCGGGGCGTGGCGTGGACGGCGGTATCGCAGCCGGGGGCGGGGGGGCTCGGCGCACCGGCCCTCGGCGCGCCGGTCCATGAGCATCTGGGATTCCCGGGATGCCGGAAGATACCGCTGCTCCGAGACCGGCTGGAGGACTACGAGGGGCGGATAGAGTACTGGGAGGCCCGGACGGAGACGGCCTGGGTGGTCGCGGAGCCGGTCGGCGGCGTTCACGAGGGAACGTCGCGGCGGCTGCCGCATCTGGTAGAGCGGATCGCGATGGTGCGCGGTGCCCCCATCGCGTCGTTCGGGTCGGTGGACCTGCTGGTGCGTGATGCGGAAGGGAAGCCGGATCGGATGATGCAGGCGGACGAGACGGTGTATCTGCACCCGGAGCGGGCGGTGACGCCGGAGGGCTCGCTGGTCATCGGCGAGCACGACCAGCCGGACGTGGTGCTCGAGGTGGACCACACGACCGACGTGCGTCCGGGCAAGCTGCGGCTGTACGAGGCGTGGGGCTTCCCGGAGCTGTGGGTGGTCGTGCCGCCGGCGGGGGCGACGCGGCGGAAGCCGGCGGGGGTGACGATTCACCGGATGCTCGGCGGACGGTATCAGTCCGTGCCGGCGAGTGTCGCCCTTCCGGGCTGGACCGCGGCGGAGATTCACGCGGGCCTGACCGAGCCGGTGACGGCGCAGACGTACGACGTGCTGGCGCGGGTGGGGCGGGCGCTGGGGGCGCGGGAAGGGACGGGGCCCGACGACGACCCGATGCTGCGGGCGCTGGGCAAGCAGACGCTCGTGCGGGGACTGGCCGAAGGCCACTCGCGGGGACTGGCCGAGGGCCATTCGCGGGGACTGGCCGAGGGGCGCGCGGAGGGTCTGGCCGAGGGCCGTGCCCAGGCGCTGGCGGCGGCCGTTCGGAGCATTCTCGAGGCGCGCGGCCTGTCCTTCGCCGACGAAGTCTCCGCCGCCGTCGTCGATGTTCCTCGCAATGCCGTCGTCGCGGCGGCGGTGACCTGCACCGATGCGGAGGACTTCCGGCGCCGGCTCGATGCTCGGCGGGGTTGACGGCGCGACTTGGCGCCGATCGTGTCAGAGGTGCTCGCGCCGGACACGGCCGCGGGGTGTAGCTGCCCGTTGACGGCACGACCCGGTGCCGATTCGTGTCAGACGAGGGATGTCGTCGTCGCGGCGGCGGTGACCTGCACCGGCGCGGAGGACTTCCGGCACCGGCTCGATGCTCGGCGGGGTTGACGGCGCGACTTGCGCCGATTGGCGTGGGATCGCGACGCGCGTCATGGTCGGTCAGCCCGGGCGCGCCCGGGCATGAAAGTCGTCGCCCACGACGGAGGCGTCATCGACGAGGGAGGTCCACGTCTTGCCGGCCGGCAAGATGAGCAGCGCGTCGCCGTCCTTGCGGTTCAGAGCCTCCGTGACCCGCTGAACCGGTAACGCCTGGGCATTCGAACCGCCCGGGTGCGGCCGTTGGTGAAGAATCCGGCCGTCGTCTCTGAGTGATATCCTCTCCGGGTCGCTGCCGACCCGGAGGGCATACTGCAGGCGTACGTGCCGACAGGCAGGGTGGCGGCGGGGGAGAGCATGAGACACCGAGGATCGGTCGACCGCCGGCGTTTCCTCGCGGGGACTGCGGGCGCCATGGGGGCGGCGGTCTTCGGCCGGCTGCCGCTGGGGGCGCTGGTCGAGCAGGGCGCGCCGCCGGCGCCGCAGGGTTGGGACCCGGGGCGGGTCCGGCACCTGCTGCCGGGGGTCAGCGACTCGCGCATCCTGCTGAAGGCGTCTTTCGACGGTCCGTTGCCGGGCACGCCGGTGCTGCGGGTGGGGACCACGGACGTCCCGGGGCGGATGACGGACACGGCGGGAGAGTACTGGCAGTTCCACGCCACCGGCCTCGCACCGGGGCGCCGCCACACGCTGTCGCTGCGCGGGGCGGACGGGGCGTCGCTCTGCGAGCCGTGGCCGCTGTCGACGTTCCCCGCCCCGCACGCGAGCCCCGAGCGGTTCCGGATGCTGTTCTTCACCTGCGCGGGCGGGCCGGGCGGGTCGTACGAGGGCATCGGCCGGCGCAGCGGCTTCCTGCCGACGGCCATCCGCAACCGGCTGCTGCGCCGCGCGCTGTCGTTCGAGCCGGACGCGGCGGTGGCCAACGGCGACCACATCTACTGGGACCTGCATACCTGGCAGGGCGAGAACGCCGGGCAGCTCAGCCCGAGCGGCCGGACGTCGAACTTCGATTACTCGGCCACCGTGCTCGGCGCGGGCAACGAGACGGCGATGAAGGCGGCGGCGGGGCCGCAGATCGTCCCCGTCTACGGCGCCGACTTCCGCTCGACGCCGGTGTTCTTCCTGCAGGACGACCACGACCACTGGGAGAACGACGCGGTCACCGACGACATCGCAAGCTTCCCGATTCCCTGGTTCCAGTTGCAGCTCGCGCGCGCCACGCAGCACCTGTACTACCCCGAGTTCCTGCCCGACGCCGGGCGTCCGGCGGGGCTGCCGTGGTCGTCGGCCGGCGACCGCGTCGACCTCTCGGAAAGTTTCGGGACGGTGCGCTACGGCGATATGGCCGAGGTCCTGCTGTACGACGTGCGCCGGACCTTGAGCCTTGCGGGGCGGAACGCAGTGTTCGTCGACGCCCAGGTCGAGCGCTGGCTGCTCGAGCGCACCGCGTCGACCGGGGTCAGGCATCTCGTGCACGCGCCCTCGAATCCGTTCGGGTGGAGCGCCGGCAAGTGGGGCGAGTGGTATCCGGACATCCTCGACCGGGAGGCCGGCGGCCTCACCACCTCCGTCGACAAGCCGTACTGGCAGGAGGGTTGGCTGCGGCAGCACGACCGGCTCGCCCGGGCCATCGGCGCGCAGCGCGACCGTGTCCCGCTGATCATCAGCGGCGATCTGCACGCCATCGGCGTCGGCCGCATCCACCGCGCCGGCGGCGTCGACCTCGCGGCGCGGCCGATCACCGCGGTGCTCAGCGGTCCCGTCGGCACCTCGGTGCGGGGGTTCCCGTCGGTGGTCCGCGGCATCGGCGCCACGCCCCCGGCCCATCTCGACGTCGAGGAGTCGGTGGCGCCCATCGAGGACCACGGTTTCACGCTGTGCGACTTTCTGCCCGACCGCATCGCGCTACGGCAGTTCCGGTGGGACGTCGACCGCCAGCCGGTCGAGGCGATCGACCGCCTGGAGCCGTTCTACACGACCGAGCTGCCGCGGCCCGGGTGAGCCGCGGCCCGGGTTCCCGGGTTTAAAAGGGGTGACGCACGCGTGTTGCCGGAACGGTGCCGGAGCGGCTAGTGGTCCGTCACGTCATAAGTTTCGGACAGACGGACTTGGGTCGAACGACGTATTTCTTCTGTATAGGACTCTTGCGGTTCGAGGTGAGTGCCCCGGAGATCCTATTTTTAGTCATGGCGATGCACTGGCACGGCGCGTGCGAGCAACGCCAGCGGGCGAAGAGTCCACGCACTTGGGGGACTCGACACTACGTCGCCGTCAACGTCCGCGCTGGATTGGTCTCCGCGGTGGAACCGTGCGGTTCCCGGCAGGGTCGGCTGGTCGGCGAATCGGCGTCAGGCGGGGATTCGGGGCCGGGAATCCGTCGCCGCGCAGCCACGGCCGGTGGAGGAGCATCATGACCCAAACGCGACGAGATTTCCTGAAGCAGGCCGGGGCCGCCGCGGCCGGCGTGACGGCGGTGACCGGCGGCGGCGCCGGCGAGACCCGGGCGGCGGCCCAGCCGGCGGTGCGGACGGTGCGCACCCCGGTGCTCGAGATCGGCTACGAGGAGCACGGCGACGGCGGGGGGTTCCCCATCGTCCTGCTCCACGGGTTCCCTTACGACATCCGCTCGTGGGACGGGGTTGCGCCGCCACTGGCCGAGGCGGGGTACCGGGTGCTCGTGCCGTACCTGCGCGGGTACGGCCCCACGCGGTTTCTCGATCCCGACGCGCCGCGGATGGCCGAGCAGGCCGCGATCGCCCAGGACGTGGTCGACTTCGCGGACGCCCTCGGGCTGGAGCGGATGGCCCTGGCCGGCTTCGACTGGGGAAACCGGGCCGCCTGCATCACCTCGATTCTGCATCCGGACCGGGTGCGGGCGCAGGTGGCGGTGAACGGCTATTCGGTGCAGGACACCGTGAATCCGGGGCGGCCGGGCTCGGCCGCGGGCGAGGCGCGGCTCTGGTACCAGTGGTACTTCAACACCGATCGGGGGGTGGCCGGGCTCGAAACGAACCGGCACGACATCATCCGGTACCTGTGGGAGACGTGGTCGCCGGGGTGGGAGTACACCGACGAGGCGTTCGAGCGGTCCGCGCCCTCGTTCGACAATCCGGACTTCGTCGACATCGTCATCCACTCCTACCGGCACCGGCACGTCAACGCCCCCGGCGAGGAGCGCTTTCTCGCCGTCGAGCGGCAGTTGGCCGAGCGGCCGCCGATTACGGTGCCTGCGATAGTCCTGCGCGGCGACGAGAGCGGCTTCGGCCGGCCCTCGGCCGACCCCACCGGCGACCAGCGCCGGTTCACGAGCCTCGTCGCGCGGCGCATCGTCGAGGGGGCGGGCCACGACCTCCCGGTGCAGCGTCCGGATGCGGTGTCCGCGGCCCTGCTCGAGCTCCTGGCTTGACTGCCGGGGAGCCGGCGGCGGAGGCCCGCGCCGCCCCGGGACCGGCGACGGCCCAGGCGCCGGTTCGGCAAGGCGCGGCGGGGGAGCCTGCCGGGCCCAGGTGACGGGGGAGCAACGCCGTTCAGGCAGGATGCATCGCCGGTCCCGCTGGTCGGTTCGCGGGCGCACCGGGACGAGGCGGGAGCAACGCCGTTCAGGCAGGATGCATCGCCGGTCCCGCTGGCCGGTTCGCGGGCGCACCGGGACGAGGCGGGAGCAACGCCGCTCAGGCAGGATGCATCGCCGGTCGAATGGAGCGGGGCTTTGCCACAGGCTCCCGGGTGCGCTGCGGGGGGCGTGCGGGGGCGCCCGCGCCGCCTCGGCGGCATGCCCACGGGCGACCCGGCCGCGTGGCAAACAGGGGCGCGGGACGGGACGGTCGGTCCAGGGTGCGGGTTGCGCTTGCGTTCGCGGGCGTGGCCGTCATACTGTGTCCGCTGGAGGCGCGGGTGGCGGATCGGGGTTCGGCCGCCCGCTTCCCAGGGAGATTTGCAGATGCTCAAGAAATGTCTCGCGGCGTTTGTCGGCGCGGCGATCGTGCTCGCGCTCGTGCCGATGGCGGCGGCGCAGCCGGGTGAGCGCACCATGCCGATGCGCACCCCGGACGGCCAGCCGGACGTGTCCGGCATCTTCACCTTCCGCACCCTGACGCCGTTCGAGCGGCCTGCGCGGTTCGAGGGGCGGGAGAATTTGGCGCCGGAGGAGGCGGCAGCCTTCGAGGCGGCGGAGCGGACGCGGTTGAACCGCGATCTCTTCGACCCCGAGACCGGCGCGGCCGGTTACCGGCCCCGCTCGGAAGGGGGCGTGCTGTCGTACAACGAGTTCTGGTACGAGCGGGGCATCGAGCTGACCTCCGACAAGCGCACGTCGCTGATCGTCGACCCGCCGGACGGGCGGCTGCCGCCCCGGACCGAGGAGGCGGCCATGGCGGCGCGGGAGAACGCAGCCTACCGCCGCGAGCACATGTACGATTCGTACGAGAACCGCAGCCTCGCCGACCGGTGCATCATGGGCTTCAACTCCGGCCCGCCGATGCGCTCCAGCGCGTACAACAACAACGTCATGATCTTCCAGGCGCCGGGCTACGTCGCCATTCTCAACGAGATGGTTCACAACGCCCGCATCATCCCCATCGACCGGGACGTCGCGGAGCCGCCGTTCCCGCAGTTCGCCGGGGTGTCCCGCGCCCGCTGGGAGGGTGAGACGCTGGTCATCGAAACGACCCGGTTCCGGGGCGGCCAGAGCGGCGGCACGGGGCCGAACATGCATCTCGTCGAGAAGCTCACGCGGATCGACCCGGACACCGTCGCCTACGAGTTCACGGTCACCGATCCGACCGTCTACACCGCGCCCTACACCGTGACGATGCCGTTCCGGCGGACCGACGGTCCGCTGTTCGAGTACGCCTGCCACGAGGGCAACTACGGGCTCTACGGCATCCTCGCGGGGGCCCGCAATCTGGAGAAGGAAGGGCGCGAGCTGCGGCCCTGACCGCGGTTCGTCCGCGCCGGTCGCGCTGAACGCCTGCCGAAGGGAACGCCCGCGACCGGAGGGGATCGGCCGCGGGGCGCGTGAACGTGCCGTCAGGCGCCCACTTCGTGTTCGTGATGCGGCCGATGGCGTTGGGGCCCGGCTCGTCGAGGAACTGCGCGCCGTGCGACTCCCCGACGAAGATGCTCCCGTCGGGCGCCACGAGCACATCGTTGGGCTCGGTGAAGTGTCCCCGGCCTCGCCCGGTGTGCCCGGCACCTCCGCCTGCGTACGGCGGTGGCGGAGCGTGGATGCCCTGCGGCTGGACCCGGCCGGCGCGCGCAATCTCACCCGTCGATCGAGACTTATGAAACGCTGGCGGCGCCTCGTCGCGTTGCTGTTGTCGATGGCTCCGGCGTGCGCCGATCCGCCGCCGCCGGCCGGCGGCGGCGGCGACCCGGTCGAGCTTCCGCGGGCCGCCGTCACCGCCGGCGCAGCCGTGGATCGCGACGTTGCGGTGGCGCCGGCCGGCTCGCGCATCGCGTTCGTGTCCGACCGCGGCGATGGACTCGGGCTCTGGACGGCGCCGCTCGCCGGCGGCGACGCCACGTTGCTGACCGGCGGGCACGACTTTCTGACCGCGCCGAGCTGGTCTCCCGACGGTTCCCGCCTCGCTTACGTCTCCGGTCGGGATGGACCGGCCGACCTCTGGATCGTGCCCGCGGCCGGGGGAGAGCCGGTGCGGATGACCTCCGGCCCCGGGCGGGTGCGCGATCCGCAGTGGTCTCCCGACGGTTCCGCCATCCTGTACTCGAGCAACTTCGAGGGCAGCGTGGATCTCTGGACGGCGCCGGCCGACGGCGGCGCGCCGGTGCGGCTGACGACGAGCGGGAACGCCGCCAACTGGGCGCGCTGGTCTCCCGACGGGAGCGAGATCGCGTTCGTGTCCAACGACGGGGGCGTCCGCCGCATCCGGGTGATTCCGGCGGCGGGCGGCGACGACCGGCGGCTGACCGAGGCCGGGGGCTCCCAGGGGCAGGTGGAGTGGTCGCCGGACGGCGCGCGGCTCGTCTTCGTCTCGAACCGGGACGGCACCCCGGACGTGTGGGTGACCCCCCGCGACGGAGGACCGGACGTTGCGCTGACCCGGGGGCCGGGGAACGATCAGCGGCCCCGCTGGTCGCCGGACGGCCGCTGGGTGGCGTTCCGGTCGATACGCGGCGACCAGGCCGACGTCTGGGTCGTGCCCGCGGAAGGAGGCGCGGCGAGACCGGTCACCCGCGACTCGGCGGAGGAGGGGTTCCCGCGGTGGTCGCGGGACGGCGCCTCCTTGGCGTTCAGCGTCGCTTCGCGGCGGACGCGGCTGTGGACGGCGCCGGTCGACGGCGGGGCGGCGACGGCCCTCACGGCCGGTTCGGACATCGCCGTCGACCCCGTCGTGTCGCCGGACGGCGCCCGGGTCGCGTTCCTCTCGGCGCAGGCGGGCGCGCGTGACGTGCACGTGGTCCCGATCGACGGCGGCGCGCCGCGGCGGCTCACCGCCAACCCCGGCGGCACGGCGGCGCCGCGGTGGTCGCCGGACGGCGCGCTCATCGCGTTCGAGTCCGGCCGCAGCGGGAACAGCGACATCTGGATCGTTCCGGCGGACGGGGGCGAGGCCCGGCCGGTGACGGCGCATCCCGGGCGCGACGTGGACCCGGTGTGGTCGCCCGACGGCGCGACCTTGGCCTTCTCGTCCAACCGGGCCGGCGGGCCGGCGGACATCTGGCTGATCGCGCCCGGCGGCGGCGCGCCGCGGCGGCTCACGACGCAGGGCGCGGCGCCGGGTCCCCGGTGGCATCCCGACGGCGGATCGCTGCTGTTCCGATCGCCGGGAGCTGACGGCCAGGAGCAGGTGTGGCGGGCGCCGGTGGACGGCGGACCGGCCGAGCAGATCACCCGCGGCGGCTACAGCGCCCGCATGGACTACGCCCCCGACGGCCGCCGCATCGCCTATCAGGCGCACGACGGGGTCGGATTCGACATCCACGTCGTCCCCGCTGGCGGCGGCCCCGGCGTTCGATTGACCACCGCGGCCGGGGACGAGACGCAGCCGCGGTGGTCGCCGGACGGGACCCGCGTGGCGTTCCTGTCCGGCGAGGCGTCCGACCGCGAGCTGCACTTGGTGGCCGCCGGCGGCGGACCCGTGACCCGGCTCACCCGCGCGGGCGGCGTCGGCGGCTTCGACTGGCTTCCGGACGGTTCGGGTCTGGTGTACAGCCTGACGGAAGCGGCTGCGAACCTCTGGCGGATTGAGGTCGATGAACTCCTCGGCGGGATGGCGTCGGCCCCCGCCCGTGATTGACGAGGCCCGCCGGCGGGGCGCGCCCGCCCGCGGCCGCGAACGCCCCGTACTCCCGCCGCGTCACCTCGTGAAGCGTTCCCGGCCCGGCCGGATCGTGCCCTTCGAAGCGGCCCGCGGCGGCGCCCCGCCGGCGTCTCAAGCGGTCCCCGGCCCGGCCGGATCGTGCCCTTCGAAGCGCCCGCGGCGGCGCCCCGCCGCCGCATCCGGCAGGAGGTTCGCTGCGCGCCGGAACCATTTTCGTGCCGTCGGCCGGCGCCGGCGGGTATACTCCAGCCCGTCTATGCGATCGAACGGCCGAAGGAAGACGGTGCCGTTCCGCGGAGGCAGGGACCACGAGCAGAGGAGAGGAGCTACATGAGCGAAAGTTTGACCGGTGCAGAGTTCAAGGCCGCACTGCGGAACAACACCCCGAAGCTGGGCCTGTTCATCAATTCGCACAGCGTGACCGCGGTCGAGCAGTTGGCCCACAGCGGCTACGACTGGCTGCTGATCGACTCGCAGCACGGCCCGATGGGATACGAGACGCTGTCCACGATGATCGGGGGCATCGCCAGCGGCGGGGCGAAGTCGCTGGTGCGGGTGACCGGCTACGGCGACCGCGCGGGCATCCAGCAGGCGCTGGACGTGGGGGCCGACGGCGTGCTCGTGCCCTACATCAACAATGCCGACGAGGCGCGCCAGGCCGTGAGCTGCACGCGGTACCCGACGGCGGGGACGCGCTCGGTGTACTTCCCGCAGCGCAGCATGAACAAGGCCGGGCTGCTCGGCTACGCCGGCCCCGCCAACGACAACGTCATCTGCGCCTTGCAGGTCGAGACCGCGGACTGCATCCGCAACATCGACGAGATCGCGGCCGTGCCCGGCGTCGACATCCTGTTTCTGGGACAGAACGACCTGTGCATGTCGATGGGGCTCTACGAGAAGTACCAGTTCCCGGACATGTACACCTCACCCGAGCTCAAGGAGGCCACCGACGCGCTGAAGGCGGCGGCCCGGCGCAACGGCGTGATTCTCGGCCTGTTCCTCTTCGGCACCGACCGCGTGGCCGAGTTCCGCGAGCAGGGGTTCAGCCTGATCAGCATCGGGAACGACCTGCACCATCTGCTGACGCAGGCCGGGACCCATGTCGAGAAGCTCGAAGGCATCATGCCGGAGTGGAAGCGCCGCCCGACCGCGCTCTTCTGAGCCGGCAGAAGCCGGGGCGTTCTGATTCGGCGGGAGCCGGGGCGGCGGCAGCGCCCGCGGGGGCTCCGTCGCACCGCTCCGGTGCGGCGGAGCAGTCGCCGCGACTCACGGGAGGGGAGTGGCGCCGCCGGGGGCGTCCTACACGTTGATGTCGGAGGCTACAGCGACGGGATACGGAGACACGGGAGGGTGGAGTGGCGTCGCCGGGGGCGTCCTACTGCTTCCAGCCGGTCATTCGTCCCAGCCGCTGGTGGACCGAACTCGTACGATGATCGCCGGTGACCGCTTCGGTCATCCCCGCCCATAGTGAAGTTCCGCGTGGCGGCGGACCTGTGTGGGGGCGCGGCAACGGAGGGAGGAGCCTTGGTGCCGATGAAGCAACGCGTCGGGGCGTTGGTGGCGCTCGTCTGCCTGTCCGCGGCGGGGGCCGCGGCGCAGCCGGAGGACGCCGACTGGGAATGGCGCTCGTATGCCGGCGACCTCCACGGCACGCGGTACGCGCCGCTGGACCAGATTACCGCCGGCAACTTCGACACCCTCGAGATCGCGTGGCGCTGGCGCAGCGCCGACGCGCAGTTGCCGGTCGACGACGGGGCGGGGGTCGCGCTGGCCCCGGCCGCGACGGTGTTCGACCGGCTCGAGGCCGCCGATCCCGACCGGTGGGTAACCCGGCCGAGCATCGCCCGGCTGTCGGCCACCCCCCTCATGGCCGGGGGAAGACTCTATCTCGCCACGCCGATCTACCAGGCCGCGGCCATCGACGCGCGCACCGGAGAGACGGTGTGGGTCTACAACCCGCGGGTGTACGAGCAGGGCAGCCCGCCCCTGCCCGCCCCGTGGAACCACCGCGGGGTGGCGTACTGGGAGGCCGGCGGCGAGGCCCGCGTCGTCTGGGGCACCGGCGACGGCCGGCTGACGGCGGTCGATGCAGCGACCGGGCTCCCCGCCGCCGACTTCGGCGGGGACGGCCGCGTCAGCCTCGAGGCGGGGCTGCCGCGGGCGCGCGAGAACCCGAGCCGGCTGCCCCCGCCGTCGCGGTCGCCGCCCCTCGTGGTGGGCGACACCGTCGTCGTCGGGTCGTCGGTCCACGACTATCTCAGCCGGCGCGGGAACGCCCCCGGCTACGTGCGCGCCTACGACGCGCGGACCGGGCGCCACCGCTGGGACTTCCACATGGTGCCCCAGAGCGCCGACGCCTACGGGGCCGACACTTGGCTGAACGAGGCGTGGCGCTACTCGGGGAACACCAACGTCTGGGGCAACATCGCCGCGGACCCCGAGCTGGGCTACGTCTACCTGCCGACGAGCACCCCGACGTCCGACTATTACGGCGGCCACCGGCTGGGCGACAACCTGTTCGCCGAGAGCCTGGTGGCGGTGGACCTGGAGACCGGCCAGCGCGTGTGGCACTTCCAGATGGTGCACCACGGCGTGTGGGACTACGACAACCCCACCGGCCCCAACCTGCTCGACGTCGTGGTCGACGGGCGCCCCGTCAGGGCCGTCGCCCAGGTCACGAAGCAGGGCTTCGTCTACGTGTTCGACCGGGTGACGGGGGAGCCGGTCTGGCCGATCGAGGAGCGGCCGGTGGCCACCGACACCGACCTCGCGGGCGAGGTGCTGGCCCCGACCCAACCGTTCCCCACCCGGCCCGCCCCCTTCGAGTACCAGGGGGCCCTGGTCGACGACCTCGTGGACTTCACCCCCGAGATCCGGGCGCTGGCCCTGGAGGCGGTGGAGGGGTTCCGCCTCGGACCGCTGTATACGCCGCTCTCCCTGCGGGGCACCGTCTTCCGCCCGAGCGCGGGCGGGGGCGCGAGCTGGGGCGGGGCAGGGGTCGACCCCGAGACCGGCCTGCTCTACGTGCCGTCCCGCAACCTGCATTCGGTCATGCGGTTCCGGGAGCCCGACGCGGCCGACGACTCGAACCTGCGCTATCTCCTCAGCCGGGGCAACGCGGCGTTCCTCGGCGGGGGGAACCTGCGGCGGCGGCCGCAGATGCCGGGCGGGCTGCCGTTGTGGAAGCCGCCGTACTCGCGCATGACCGCCATCGACATGCACACCGGCGGGCACCGGTGGATGACGCCGACCGGCGACGGCGACCGGTTCCGCAACCACCCGCGGCTGCGGGATCTCGATCTGCCCCCGCTGGGCGGCGACGCAGGCCGGAACGGTCCGCTCCTTACCCGGACCCTTCTCATCTACACGCTCACCGCGGGCGGTACCGGCGACGGCCCCCGGCTCGTGGCCTACGACAAGGCGACGGGCGAGCTGCAGGGAGCGGTGGATTTGCCCGGGGGGGCCATCGGCACGCCGATGACCTATATGCTCGACGGCCGTCAGTACATAGCCGTCACCGTTGGCGGCGAGGTCCCATCGCTCGTCGCGTTCCGGTTGCCGTGAACTTGGTGTCTCCGCCGTGAAACGGCGCAAACGCCGGGCAGGGTTGACTGGGCGGCAAGCAGAGCTGCAGGGGACGATTGCCTGTTGCCGAACGCGTGAAAGCGATCGATTCGAGCCCGGTGCCGACTCCAAGATGTTGTGGTGGCCGGGGCATCGTCCGACCGACAGCTTCGGCGTGTGCTCGCCGCCGTCAAGGCGCGTCGCTTCGCTCCGCCCCCGCTTCGCGGGGCTCTCGGCCTGGACGGCGGCTCCGCGCACGCCTGTACAGACCGGGCATTTATCGGACGATGCCCAACCCTGACCCCCTACATCTTGTGGTCGACGACCTGTCCAGATTGACGCACTTTCGGGCGACTGTTGACATTGCCGGGCTGGGAGTCTGCGCCCCAGAACGGTTTGGGGCCGATCTGACACGATATGCAGCGGTCAATCGCCGCATTTGCGCAACATATGGTGGTCACAATTTTCTGCGGCGCAGACTCCTGGGACGACAGAATTGCTGCGGACTCGGTGCCGAAGATCCGGCCGCCGGTCCGGCCGTTGACGGCGGATGCGCCGATGCGTCCCAAGGACACGCGCATCCAGCCCAGCGATTTGTCAGGAGGGCGACGGTTCCATGCCCGGCTTCCCCGCCGCGGCGCCGTTGCTGGAGACGTCCGGTACTGGGACGAAACCACACGTTCGTCGGCGTCCTGACGACCGGCGCCGGCCGTTACGGCCGGCGGGGGCCGGTCCGACCCGGTGCCGCTTCGAGACGGCGCCAGAAGTCGGCCTCGTCGGCGCCGGCGAGCGCGGCCGCCATCACGGTGTCCCGCGGGATGCCGGAGAACGCCGCAGCGCGCTCGGCGAACGCCGGCGAGAGTGACTGCCCGCGCAGCTTCAGCAGGCTCCGCACCGCCGCCGCCAGCTCCTGGGTGCGGCCCTCCGCGAGCAGGGCGCGCGACAGCGGATCGTGTTCGGGGCCGCGCCCTTCCCGGGCGCCGAGGGTCCGTCCCACGCGTTCCAGCACCCGGCAGGTCGCGGGCGTCGGCACCGGCTCGGTCAGGCCGGTGTGGATCTCTGCCGCCGTCCAGCCCGGGAACGCTGCGCTCTCCGGCGCGGACCGGTACTTCCCGCCTTCCAGCCGGTGGATCGTCACCCCGGCCGGCCGCCGACGCGTGGCGCCCGCCGGCGGCACGACCACCCACAACTCCGGGAAGCCCCAGGCCTCGTACAGCAGCAGCTTCCCGGGGCGCACATCGGTCGTGTGGTCGACTTCGAGCACCACGTCGGGGAAGTCGTGCCCGCCGATCGTCAGGGAGCGCTCCGGCGTGGCGGCGCGGTCGGGATGCAGGTACAACGTCTCGTCCGCCTCCATCGCCCGCTCCGGCCGGCCCGCGGCATTCCGCACCACCAAGCTGACCGATCCGAACGAGACGATCGGCGCCCCGCGCACCGAGGCGATCCGCTCGGCCAGGTGCGGCAGCCGCCGCGAAGAGCCCTCGTGGACGCCCGAGTTCTCGGCGACCACCCAGGCGGTTCCGCTGCGGGCGTCCCAGTACTCGATGCGGCCGTCGTACGCCTCGAATCCGTCGCGCAGGAGCGGTATGGGGCTGCAGTCGGGAAACCGCAACGTCTCGTAGCGCAGCGGCCGGCCGCCGCGCGCATCCGGTCCCACGGGGCCCGCGGTTTCGGCTCCGCCGCCGGCGCGCGGCACCCACCGCAGCGTGTTCGTGTCAGCCATCGTTCCATTGTATTGCGGACAGGGCGCCGCGCCCCGCCCGCGATCGCGCCGATGCGGATACCACGGGTCGGCGGGGCGGGGTGGTGACGGGCACAACGCCTGACGCGCCTGACAGTCCGTGGCAGGCCCGCGCGGCGCGCCGGGTGTCACACTGGCTGCACGGCACAACGCTTGACGCGCCTTCCTCCGCCAGTGCACGGAACACCTCGTAGAGCGTCGTCACACTGCCTGCACGGCACAACGCCTGACGCGCCTGACAGTCCGTGGCAGTGACCGGACTGCGGCTGCTCCTGCCGGACGGATCGCCCCGGCACGACGCCTGACGCGCCTGACAGTCCGTGGCAGAGGTTGTTGTGCTGCATCCGGCCGGGGCCGTATTCGGCCCAGGAAGGTGTCGCGCAGCGGTCGAAATTGCCGAAATCTGACCGATCCGGGCCGTTTCCGCGCCACCGCCGGCCAGTTCCGGCGCGCCGCGGAGTTTCGCCGCGGGCTGCTGATGCATCCGATGGATGGCGGTGCGCCGCGTCGACGTTTCGCCGACGCCCTCACAGCTCCCGCAGGGCGGTGGCCACCGGCAGTCTCGCGGCGCGGACGGCGGGGAAGAGGCCGCCGACGAACCCCATCACCACGGCCCAGGCGACGCCCTGGACGAGCAGGGCGGGTGTGACCCTGAACGCGAACGCCACCTGGCTGAACGTCTGCCAGTTGAGGGTGGCGGTCTGGTAGCCGTTGAAGCCGGCATAGGCGAGCAGCCCCCCGAGGACCCCGCCCGCGAGGCACAGGGCCAGGGACTCGGCCATCACCGAGACGACGATCGGCCCGCCGGGAAATCCGAGCGCGCGCAGCGTCGCGATCTCGCGGGTGCGGCTCGCCACCGCGGTGTACATCGTGTTGATGGCGCCGAACACCGCGCCGATGCCCATCAGGAACGCGATGACGCTGGCGATGCCGGTGATGATGGCGGTGACGGCCTGGGTCTGCCCCAGGTAGTAGTCCTCCTCCCGTTCGACCATGACGTCCAAGCGGGGATCGGTCGTCAGGGCGTCCTTGAAGGCGTCGAAGTCGCCGGCCGACTCGAGCCTCGCATAGACCGACTGGAACGTGTCGCCGCGGCGGTACGCCGGCTGCAGCACGCGGGCGTCGCACCAGATCTCCGACTCGGCGATGGTGCCGCCGGCCTCGAAGATGCCCACGACCTCCCAGGCGCTCTCGCCCCAGCGCTGCGTCGACCCGAGGTCGATCCCCGCGAACTGGGCGGCGGCGCTGCGGCCGACGATGATCTCGTTGGTGCCCGGCCGGAAGGCGCGCCCCTCGACGATGCGCACCTCGTCGCGGACGCCGAACGCGGCGGGCTCGACGCCGCGCAGGGGGACGTTCGCCGGCGTCCCGGTGCTCCGTTTCGGCACGTCGACGACCACGAAGAGCTCGGCCGACGCGACGGGGCCGTCCGCCGCCCGCCGCACGCCGGGCGCGTCCTTGATGACCCGGGTGCTCTCGAGAGGCAGCCCGCTGCTCAGCTCGGTATCGCTTCCGCCCCGCATGACGATGGCGGTGTCCGGCGACCCGGCGCCGGCGAGCGCGGCCCGAAACCCTTCCGCGATGGAGAGCACCGCCACGAAGACGATCACCACCCCCGTCACGCCGGTCACCGCGACAAGGGACGATCCGGCGCGCTGCGGCACGGTGCGCAGCGTGAGCGCGGTCATCGTGAACACCTGGGCCAGGAAGCGCATGGTCACACCTTATCGCAACGGTCGACGATTCGCAGCCGCGCCGCCTGCATCGCCGGTACGGCGCCCGACGCGGGTCCGAGCAGAACACCCCCGGCGGCGGGATCGCGCGTCGGCATTGACGAACGCCGGCGGAACGAAGCGCATGGTCACACCTTCCGCAACGCGTCGACGATTCGCAGCCGCGTCGCCTGCATCGCCGGTACGGCGCCCGACACAAGTCCGAGCAGGACAACGAGGACGCCCCCGGCCGCGAGGTCGCGCGTCGGCATGACGAACGCCGGCAGAAAGCCGCCGGTGGGGTCGCCCAGGCCGACCGCCAGCCAGCCGATGCCGAGGCCGGCCGCGCCCCCGGCCACGGCGATGGCGACCGACTCCCCGAGCACCAGCATCAGCACGCCGCGGCCGGTGAAGCCGAGCGTCTTCAGCACCGCCAGTTCGCTGGTCCGCTCCCGGATCGACTGCGCCATGGTGTTGGCGGTGATCACGAGAATCGTGAAGAAGACCGCGGCCAGCACCGCGGTGACGATGGCCCCGATGTTGCCCATCTGGTCGGCGAATCCCTGCAGGAACGCCTGCTCCGTCGACGTCCTGGTCTCGGCCGGCGAGTTGGCGAACCGCGAGTCCACCGCGGCCGCGACGTCGGCCGACCGCGCCGGGTCGTCGATGCGGATGACGTACTGGCCGATGAAACGCTGGCCGACCGCGTTGGCTTCCATGAGGTACTCGTGGTGGAAGTAGAACGACGACGTGTCGTAGCCTTCCACCGCGGCGTCGTAGATGCCGTCGATGGTGAACTCCCAGGTCGGCCCGCTCCGGGTGCGGAAGATCGTCCCTTGGATGGGAATCCGATCGCCGACCGCCCACCCGAACCGCTCGGCCGTGGTCCGGCCGACGATGGCGCCGGTCCGGTTCCGCAGCCACGCCTCGCGCTCGGCGTCGGTCAGCACGATCTCCGGGTACAGCCGCAGATAGCTCTCGGGGTCGACCGCGAACTGCGCGAAGAAGTTCCGCGGGTCCTGGTAGACGCCGCCGAACCACGACATGTGGCTGATGTCTTCCACCCCCTCGACAGACGCGACTCGCCCCAGGTAACTCTCGGGCAGGGGCTGGATGAGGGATATCTTGTGGATGACGAGCATGCGGTCCGCGCCCGCCACTTCGACCCCCGAGCCGAACGCGATGCGGACGGCGGCCAGGTACGAGAACAGGACGAACGCGACCACGATAGACAGTACCGTGAACAGGGTCCGGACTTTGCGCCGGAACAGGTTCTTCCAGACGAGCGGCAGGAACTTCATGATTGGGGCTCCGTCGAGAGCAGGCCCTTGTCCAGATGGAGCGTGCGCCGGGCGCGGGCGGCGGCGTGCGCGTCGTGCGTCACCATCACGATGGTCTTGCCGTGGTCGGCGTTCAGCGCCTGCAGCAGGTCGAGGATCTCGTCGCCCGCCTTCCGGTCGAGGTCGCCGGTCGGCTCGTCGCAGAGCAGCAGGGTCGGGTCGGTGACGATGGCCCGCGCGATGCCCACGCGCTGCTCCTGACCGCCCGAGAGCTGCCGCGGATAGTGCTTGGCGCGGTTCGACAGGCCGACGACGTCCAGCGCGGTGGCCGCGTGGCGGCGGCGCTCGGCCCGCGACAGCGACGTGAGCAGCAGCGGCAGTTCGACGTTGCGCTCCGCCGTGAGCACCGGCAGCAGGTTGTAGAACTGGAAGACGAAGCCGATGTGCCGCGCCCGCCAATGGGCGAGCGTCCCGCCCGACATGCGGTCGATTCGATCGCTCCCGACCGTCACCGAGCCTTCGCTCGGCGTGTCGAGCCCGCCGAGCAGGTTGAGCAGCGTCGTCTTGCCGGAGCCCGAGGGACCCATCAGCGCGAGGAAGTCACCCCGCGGAAGATCGATGGTGACCCCCTGCAGGACGTCGATCCGCTCCGATCCACGCCGGAACTGCTTGCGCAGGTTCCGGATTTCCACCAGCGCCTCGGTCTCGTTCATCCACCCGCCTCCGGGAGCCGCGCCACGGTACTCTCCGCCGTCGCCTTCATTTACGTTGCGACGCCACCGGGCCCGCGGCGGCGGCGGCGCGCGGTACTCTCCGCCGTCGCCTTCATTTACGTTGCGACCCCCGTGTCGGTTCCGCGATCCGGCCCGGTCGTCGGACAACCGTCGGTCGCGGGAAGCTCCCGGCACGATACACGATACTGCCGCCGCGTGCAGCCGCCACCCGCCCCGCCGGCAGGACCATCCCACGCTCCGCCATCGTGAAGGGTCTCGTCTCGGCCTGCCGTCCGGCGTCGATCCGGTTCAGGCCGCCGACAGGGCCGCGAGCGCGCGGTGTATCGCGTCCACCTGCCGGTCCGTGTCGGCCAGCGTCCCGTCCGTCCGGATCACGCAGTCGGCCCGGCGCGTCTTCTCCGCCGTCGGCCACTGGGCGGCGATGCGGCGTTCGGCCTCGTCCCGGCTGAAACCGCGCGCGACGACGCGCGCCACCTGCGCGGGGTGCCCGCAGGCGGTGACGATGACCCGATCGAAAGACTCGGCCCGGGCGCTCTCGAAGAACAACGGTATCGCGACGATCCCGAACCGGTGGCCCGGGTGCCGTTCGAGGCCGGTGAACCAGTTCGTGATCGCCGCTCGGACGCGGGGGTGGACGATGGCGTTCAGGTCGGCCCGGGCCGCGTCGTCGGCGAAGACGACGTCGCCGAGCCGGCGCCGGTCGACGCGCCCTTCCGCGTCGAACACGGCCGGTCCGAAGCGGTCGCGCAGGTCCTGCCACGCCGGGCCGCCCGGCGCGGCCGCCTCGTGCGCCCACCGGTCCGCGTCCGACGTCGGTACGCCGTGGACTGCGAACCGGGCCAGCGCATGGCTCTTGCCGGTCGCGATACCGCCCGTCAGCACGACCCGCATCGTCAGTCCTCTTCGGCCGGGGTGATCCGCTCCTCGACGAAGGTGTTCCATTCGTGGCATTGGGGACACTGCCACAACAGCTCGGTGCTGCGGTAGCGGCACCGCATGCACACGTGCGGGTCGAGATAGAACACCGCGCCGCGCGTGAGCTCCATGTAGCGGCGAACCCGGGGCTCGTCGAAGCGCAGAGCCGCGAGGGCCTGCCACATCACCTGATGAACGGCCAGGGCGTGCGGGTTGTGCACCAGCGATTCGAAGAGCAGATCGAGGGCGGCGGACGGCTCCCCGCGATCCGCGAGGTGGCGTCCCAGCGCCAGCCGCGCCCGCCAGTCCTGGGGATTGGCGTCGATCAGGCGCCGGCACAGGGCCGGGAAGCGTGCCGCGTCTTCCTGCCCGCGGCTCGCGCCTTCGACCCGGTCCAGAATCAGGTAGGCGCGGTCCGGGGCGACGTCGACGACCTTCTCCCAGGTCGCGACCGCCTCGTCCATGCGGCCTTCCCCGCGTTGCAGGTCGCCGAGGTTGAGGTAGGCGGGGACGGCGCGGTGATCGAGGGCGATCGCCGCCTCGTATCGCGACACCGCCTCTGCCGGGTCGTCCCGCTGCATGGCCTGCAGACCCAGGCGGGTCTCCAGAAACGCGAGTATCGCCTGGTGCCGCGGCCGTTCGGCGGGTTCGGCCAGGGCCGCGAGCCGTTGGCGGATGACGCAGGCCTCCTGCCACTGCTGCTGTTCCTCGTGCAGCTTCTGGAGGTTCGACAACGCCTGCTGGTTGGCGCCGTCGATGCGCAGCACTTCCGTCAGGGTCTCGAGGGCCCGGTCGACGAAGCCGCCGCGCTTGAAGTCGAGCCCGAGACACAGGAGGACGTACGCCTGTTCCTTTCGGGTCAGCTTCGACCGTTGCAGCAACTGCTGATGGAGCTGGATGGCCCGGGTCACCTGGCCCTTCTCCCGATACAGGTTCCCGAGTATCAGTTGGATCTCGAGGGCGTCGGCATCGAAGCCGGCGGCGGTGTCCAGCTCCTTGATGGCGAGGTCGAGCTGGTTCGACACCAGCAGGTTGAGTCCCAGCAGGTAGCGGGGCGATTCGCGGGCCCGGCGCCGGTCGATCCAGCGTCCCGCGCTGAGCTTGTAACGCTCCCACGCCTTCCCGGCCGCGAGACCCAGCAACAGGGCCAGCAGCGCGACCAGCAGCCCCACGGAGTCGCTCATCAGAACAGCTCGGTGCGCCACAGGTCGTGGAGGTGAACGACGCCTTCGACCTGTCGGGCGTCGCCGACCACCACGAGCGCGGTGATGCGGTGGGCCTCCATGAGGTGGAGGGCCTGGGCGGCCAGCGTCGATGCGGTGATCGTGCGGGGCGCGGTCGACATGACGTCCCCGGCGGTGCGGGCGGACAGCGGCGGGCCGCCGATGAGCTGCCGCCGGAGATCCCCGTCGGTGATGACGCCGGCCAGGCGTCCGGCCGCGTCCCGCACGCAGGTCATGCCCATCTTCTTGCCGGTCATCTCCCGCAGCACCGCGGGCATCGGGGTGTCGGTGTGGACGACGGGGACGTCGCCGCCGGTCCGCATCAGGCGTCCCGCGCGCAACAGACGCTTGCCGAGCCCTCCGCCGGGATGCAGGTTGGCGAAGTCGTCCTCGCGAAACCCCTTCCGGACGAGCAGGGTCATGGCGAGGGCGTCGCCCAGCGCCAGCGACGCCGTGGTGCTCGCCGTCGGCGCGAGGTTCAGGGGGCAGGCCTCGACGCGCACGCCGCAGTCGAGCGCGACGTCGGCGGTCTGCGCCAGGGTCGACTCCGGCGCTCCGGTCAGACAGACGAGCCGGGCGCCGACCCGCCGGATGGTGTCGATCAGGCGCAGGATCTCGTTGGTCTCGCCGCTGTGGGACAGGGCCACGACGACGTCGTCGTCCTGCACGACCCCCAGGTCTCCGTGGACCGCCTCCGCGGGATGCAGGAAGAACGCCGGCGTGCCGGTGCTGGCGAGGGTGGCGGCGATCTTGCGGCTGATGATCCCGGACTTGCCCATGCCGGTGACGATGACCCGCCCGGCGCACTCGTCGAGCAGGCGCACCGCCGCGTCGAACCGTTCGTCGAGACGATCGGCGAGCGCCCTGATCGCGGCGGCCTCGGTCTCGATGACCCGCCGCGCCAGCCTCCGGTCGACCGGCGGGGAGCCGATGGTGGTCATGCGGTCAGTCCCCCCGCCGCCTCGGCGATCCGCAGCACCCGTTCGAGGAGCGGCTGCAACCGGTCGAGCCGGAGCGCGTTCTGCGCGTCGCTCTTCGCGCGGGAGGGGTCTTCGTGAATCTCGAGGAAGAGGGCGTCCACCCCGCTCGCCGCGCCGGCCGCCGCCATCGGCTCGATGTACTCGGCCTGGCCCCCCGTCACGCCGTTGCCGGCCCCGGGCAGTTGCAGGCTGTGCGTCACGTCGAACACCACCGGAGCGCCGAGCGCCCGGAGCTGGGGGAACGCGCGGAAGTCGACCACCAGGTTGTGGTAGCCGAAGCTGACCCCCCGTTCCGTGATCAGGACGCGCCGGTTGCCGGTCTCGGTGACCTTCGCGACGGCGTGGCGCATGTCCGCGGGGGCCAGGAACTGGCCCTTCTTGAGGTTAACGGCGCGACCGGTGCCGGCCGCCGCCGTGATCAGATCGGTCTGCCGCGCCAGGAAGGCCGGGATCTGGAGGACGTCGGCCACTTCCGCGACCGCGTCCACCTGCGCGGTCTCGTGGACGTCGGTCAGGACCGGGACGTGAAGGGTCTCCCTGACGGCCTTCAACACGGCCAGGCCTGCCTCCAGGCCGGGACCGCGGAACGAGTGGGCGGAGGTGCGGTTGGCCTTGTCGAACGACGCCTTGAAGATATAGGGGACGCCGAGTCGCCGGGTGACGTCGGCGATGGCGCCGCCCAGAAACAGCGCATGCGCTTCGCTCTCTATGACGCACGGCCCCCCGATGAGCACGAGCGGCCCACCATCGCCGACCGCGATGTCACCGATGCGCACGACGGACACGCGGCCATTATAGAGGTCCACGCGCGGCGCCGGCGGGCACCCCGGCCCGGGGAATCCCTTGCCGCGCGAACCCGCGGCCGCGGTGGAAGTGCCGCCGCCGCGAACTTCTCCGGCGCAGGGATCGCCGCCCGACCGGCCCTGCCGGTGGGGGAGCGGCGTCGCTACGAGCCACGAGCAGCGCCCGGCGCAGGGATTGCCGCCCGACCGGCCCTGCCGGGGATGCGCCGTTCTACGACGCAGACTCCTGCTCGGCTTCGGTCACGGCCCGCCGGGCCGCCGGCCGCTCCTCCCTCGAACGCGACGCCGTCTTGTGCTCGTGGCTCGCGCGCACGAAATCGGCGAACAGCGGGTGCGGATCGAGCGGCTTGGATCGGAACTCGGGGTGGAACTGGACGGCCACGAACCAAGGATGGCCGGGCAGTTCGATGGTCTCGACGAAACGGCGATCGGGAGACTGTCCGGAGACGAGCAGGCCGTGCGCGGCGAGGGCCGGCTCGTAGTCGCGGTTGAACTCGTATCGATGGCGGTGGCGCTCGTGCGCCTCGCCCGCCCCGTAGATGGCGCGCGCGCGCGAGCCGGCGGCGAGCTCGCAGGGGTACCGGCCCAGCCGCATCGTCCCGCCGAGGTCGTCGACCCCGAGCAGATCCCGCAGCTTGTAGATGACCTTGTGGGCGGCGTCCGGGTCGCACTCGGTGGAGTCGGCGCCGTCGAGCCCGCAGACGTTGCGGGCGAACTCGACCGCCGCCCACTGGAAGCCGTAGCAGATGCCGAAGTAGGGGATGCCGCGCTCGCGGGCGATGCGGGCGGCGCGCATCATGCCGCCGGTGCCGCGATCGCCGAACCCGCCCGGGACGAGGATGCCGTCCGCGCCCGCGAGCAGGTCGTCGGCGCCGTCGGCTTCGAGCGCCTCCGCCTCGACCCACTCGATGTCGACGGCCAGCCGGTGCCGGAAGCCTCCGTGATAGAGCGCTTCGTTGAGGCTCTTGTAGGAGTCTTCGTACCCCACGTACTTCCCGACGACGTGGATGCGAAGCCGGTCCAGAGGTTGCCGGAGGCCCTCGATCAGCGCCTGCCACGCGTGCATCGAGCGTTCGGAATCGGGCAACTGCAGCCGCTGCAGCACGTTGCGGTCGAGCCCCTCGTCGCCGAGCACGAGGGGGACCTCGTAGATGCTCGACACGTCCTTGGCGGTGATCACCGCATCTTCGTCCACATCGCAGAACAAGGCGATCTTGCGGCGGATGTCCGGAGGCAGGAAGCGGTCGGTGCGGCAAAGCAGGATGTCGGGCTGGATGCCGATCGAACGCAGATCACGGACGCTGTGCTGGGTCGGCTTGGTCTTGAGCTCGCCCGCCGCCCCGATGAACGGCACCAGGGTGAGGTGGACGTAGAGGGTGTGGGCCCGTCCGACGTCCTGCCGGAACTGTCGGATGGCCTCCAGGAACGGCTGGCTCTCGATGTCGCCGACGGTGCCCCCGACCTCGACCAGCACGATGTCCACGCCGGCCGCCACCGTGCGGATGCAGTCCTTGATCTCGTTCGTGATGTGGGGGATGACCTGCACCGTACCGCCGAGATAGTCGCCTCGGCGTTCCTTCTGGATCACCGACAGATAGATCTGGCCGGTGGTCCAGTTGTGGTTCTTGGTGGTGAGGGTGTTGGTGAAGCGCTCGTAGTGCCCGAGGTCGAGGTCGGTCTCGGCGCCGTCGTCGGTGACGTAGACCTCGCCGTGCTGATAGGGGCTCATCGTGCCCGGGTCGACGTTGACGTAGGGGTCGAGCTTCTGCAGCGTCACCCGGTAGCCGTGCCCTTCGAGCAGGCACCCGATCGAGGCGGCGGCCAGTCCCTTGCCGAGTGAGGACACGACCCCGCCGGTGACGAAGATGAACTTCACGGGGCGGCCCGCGTCGTTGAGGACAGGTGTGCTCATGCGGGCGCTCCGGCCGCGGGGCGTCGGCGCACGCGGTCGAGGTCCGCGGGCGTGTCGACGCCGATCGGGTCGTCGTCGATGCGGGCGGTCATGCGGGCGCTCCGGCCGCGGGGCGTCGGCGCACGCGGTCGAGGTCCGCGGGCGTGTCGACGCCGATCGGGTCGTCGTCGATGCGGGCGGTCATGCGGGCGCTCCGGCCGCGAGGCGTCGGCGCACGCGGTCGAGGTCCGCGGGCGTGTCGACACCGATCGGGTCGTCGTCGATGCGGGCGGTCATGATGCGGTAGCCGTGCTCGATGACGCGCAACTGCTCGAGGCGCTCGGCGCGTTCGAGCGGGGTCGGCGCGAGCCGGCTGAGGGTCAGCAGGAACGGCCGCCGGTACACGTAGAGCCCGAGGTGCTTGTCGACGGCCGTCGACTCGACGGCCGCCGCGGTTGCGGCGGGGGCGTCGCGATCGAGGCCGATGGGGGCGCGCGAGAAGAAGAGCGCGTAGCCGCCGCGGTCGACGGCCACCTTGACGACATCGGGATCGCGCCACGCGGCGGCGTCCCGGAGGGGGCACCGCAGCGTGGACATGACCACCGCGGGGTTCTCCGCCGCCGCGACGGCCGCGTCGATGGCCTCGGGCATGACGAGCGGCTCGTCGCCCTGCACGTTGACCACCAGATCGCAGTCGAGGGTCTCCGCGACCTCGGCCAGCCGGTCGGTGCCCGTCGCGTGATCCGGGCGGGTCATGCGGACCCGGCCCCCGAACGCGGTCACCGCCTGCGCGATCCGGTCGTCGTCGGTGGCGACGAGGACCAGGTCGACCGAGCGGGCATCCGCCGCGTGCCGGTAGACGTGCTCGATCAGGGTGCGCCCGCCGACGTCCGCCAGCGGCTTGGCCGGCAATCGGGTCGACGCGTATCGGGCGGGGATGACGGCGGCGGTTCGTCCGGGAGCGGGCGGTTCGCGGCGGCCGGGGACGATGGGGGGGCGCACAGCGAATCCTACCACGGACCCACGGCCCTCCCGCGCGTCGAAGCGCGTGGATTCGCGGCGGCGCGGGGCGGGCGCCGATGGCGCCCGACAGCCGGTCTGACGGCGCCGATCCCGCGGAACCGTCCGGCTTCGCGGTCGCGGATGCCCGACCGTTTCCTCGTCACGCCCCGTCGCACGCATCAACAACTGAGGAGACTTCCTATGACGAGAGTCTGCCCGACCGTTTCCTCGTCACGCCTCGTCGCACGGCCGCCTTGCCGCCCGCAGGCGGTAGGGCGGTCGTGATGCCGTCCGCCGAGCGCCGCCGCGGCGCCGCCCGGCGGCCGCCCGCAGGCGGCAAGGCGGTCGTGATGCCGTCCGCGGAGCGCCCCCGCCGGTCCGGTGCGGCGACGCCGTCGGCGCGGACTGATCGGCGTGGTACGATGGGAGCCGGGAGAGGCGATGAGCAAGACGCGTCTGGCGCTGTGGGGGGCCGGTGGGGCGCTCCTGGCGGCGTGGTTGTCCTCGGCGGCGGGCACCACGCCCGGTGCGGTCCCGTCGCCGCCGCCCGGCGGCGGGCCGACGCCGTCGCCGCAGACCGCGCCGACCCCGGTGGAGCGCATCGATCTCGATCGGGAGGTGGCCCGGATGGCCGCCTACCTCGAACGGGCGCCCCGTCCCCGGCCGGTGGTCCGGAACCCGTTCACCCTCGCTCCGCAACGTCCGGCCGCCGCCGTTTCCGGGGGACGGGTCGCGGTGCCCGACGGCTGGGCGCCGAGTCCGGTCTCGGCGTCCCCGGACGCTCCGCTCCGGTTGTCGCTCGCGGGCGTCGCGACCGACGAGACGCCGTCCGGTCCCCGCCGGACCGCGATCCTTTCCGTCGAGGGGCAGGTGTTGCTGGCGCGGGTCGGCGATGAGGTGTCGGGGCGCTATCACGTGCAGCGCATCGACGAGGACGGCGTGGAGCTGTTCGATCCCGGACGGCAGACTTCGTTTCGGCTGGCCCTGCCGTAGCCCCTGCCCTACGGCTTTTGCGTTGAACCTTCAACCGCACCGCGGGCGGTGACGCCGCCTCCGGCTTCATCCGCCGAGCCGACCGCTCTTCACGCCGGTCACCGCCGACTGCCTGTCGGGCGGCGGCGATTGCCTGTCGTTCACGTTCGACAAGACGGGAACCGGTGAAGACGCGGGTTGGGTGTACGCCCAGGGATCGGGCACGACGGTCGGCATCGCCGCCGCTGACCCCACTCGAACCCCCGGTCGGCCCGCCGCTCACGTCTCCCAACCGGGAATCACGACGGCCTGCCTCACGGCGGGTACTGCGGTGATCTCCCCGACGACGCCGGCGGTGACGCCATGCCCGCCGGTGTCGTCCTGATCGATCTTGACCACCGCCACCGCGCCGCCCCCGGCCGGCCCGCGGCCCAGCGCGAACGTCTCGATGTTGATGCCGTGGCCGCCGAGAATCCGGCCCACCTCGCCGATCACGCCCGGCTGGTCTTCGTTGCGGACCACCACGAGGGTGCCTTCGAGCGGGGCCTCGATCTGCACGCCGTCGAGCAGGACCAGCCTCGGCCCGGCCTGCTCGAACAGGACCCCTTCCACCCAGTGCCCGCCCCCGGCGGTGTGGATCTTCATCGAGATGAGGTTGGTGAAGTTGCGCGGTCTCGAGCTGCGCGACTCGATGACCTCGATGCCGCGGTCGCGGGCCACCGCGCGGGCGTTGATCGGCGTGACGTTGTCCACCGTCGATCCGAAGAAGCCGACTAGGCTCGCGCCCACGAGCGGCTCGTTGTTCCCCTCGGCGAGGCCCCCGTAGTAGCGGAGCGAGAGGGCCTCGGGGCGCTCGTCCGCGATGTGTTTCAGCAGGGTCCCGAGACGCCTCGCCAGCACCGCGTAGGGCTGCACGCGCTTCAGCTCCTCGGGGCCGAGCGAAGGATAGTTGACGGCGTTGCGCACGACGCCCGCGCCGAGATAGTCGCGCACGCAGGCCGCCGTCTCCAGGCCCACCAGCTCCTGCGCCTCGTGCGTGGAGCCGGCGATGTGCGGGGTGGTGACGACCTGGGGAAGGCGCACGAGGCGCTCGTCGGGCGGCGGCTCGACCTGGAAGACGTCGAGCCCGGCCCCGCCGATGGCCCCCCGCTCGATCGCGTCGGCGAGGGCCGCTTCGTCGATGAGGGCGCCGCGCGCGGTGTTGATGATGCGGGCCGACGGCTTGCAGCGGGCGAGCCGCTCGGCCGTGAACAGCGGCTGGGGGCCGGTGGCCGGCACGTGCAGGGTGATGAAGTCGGCGGCCGCGCACAGCTCGTCGAGGTCCATGAGCTCGACGTCGAGGTCGGCGGCGACCTGACCGGCGATGAAGGGGTCGTGCGCGATGCACCGCATGCCGAACGCGTGGGCCCGGTGGACCACCTCGCGGCCGATGCGGCCGAGGCCGACGACGCCCAGGGCCTTGCCCCGCACCTCGACCCCCAGCAGGCGCTTCTTCTCCCACCGGCCCGCCTTGAGCCGGGCGTCGGCGTGCGCGACCGACCGGGCGGAGGCGAGCAGGAGGGCGAACGCGTGCTCGGCCACGCTGATGCTGTTGGCCCCCGGAGCGTTGACCACGAGCACGCCGTTCGCGCTCGCCGCGTCGAGGTCGACGTTGTCGACGCCGGTGCCCGCGCGCGCGACGATCCTGAGCCGGGGCGAGCCGGCGAGCAGCTCGGCGTCCACCCGGGTCGCGCTGCGGACGATCAGGGCGTCGGCGTCGACGAGGGTGGACTCCAGCCGGGCCCGGGGCCGCCCGGCCTCGGCGTCGACGGTCCATCCCTGGTGGCGAAGCAGCTCCGCCGCCGACGGCGGCAGGGTATCTGCGATCACGATCTTCATTCGGCGCTCGTTTCTCCAGAAGTCAGGGGTCGTGGCGGCCCCGCGCGCGGCCCGGTCCGCGGGGGCGCCGGCGGGCGGCGGAGGCATCCGCGGGCCGCGGGGGCGCCCGCGCGCGGCGGGGCGCGGCGAAGACGGTACCGCAGTATAATAGGGGGCCGGCCCGGAGGGTTCGGCCACCACACGATCGACAGCTCCCGGCAGCGGGCGGTCCGCGAACCCCCGGGGGAGCATGTCCACAAGGGTTTCACGGTCCCCGGTGACGATGCTGTTTTCGCGCCACGGTGAGATGCCGGGCGCATCACGGGGTGGACGGACAGCGTCCGTCACCGGGCGGCCGGCGGTGAAAGGGGCACTGAACGCGTCATGAATCGAAAAGTCAGCGTCATCGGGTCCGGCAACGTCGGCGCCACCGCGGCGCGCAGCATCGCCGACAAGGAACTGGCCGATGTCGTGGTTCTGGACATCCTCGACGGCGTGCCGCAGGGCAAGGCCCTCGACATGCTCGAGGCCTGTCCCATCGAGGGGTCCGACTCGCGGGTGCTCGGCACGAACGATTACGCCGACACCGCCGGATCGGACATCGTCGTGATCACCGCCGGTCTCGCCCGCAAGCCGGGCATGAGCCGCGACGACCTTTTGCAGAAAAACGCGGACATCATCCGGTCGGTGACGGCCGAGGTCGTCAGGCATTCGCCCGACTGCATCATCGTCCCGGTCACGAACCCGTTGGATGCGATGTGCCAGGTCGTCCATCGCGAGAGCGGATTCCCCCGCGAACGGGTCGTGGGCATGGCCGGAGTGCTCGATTCCGCGCGCATGCGGTCGTTCATCGCCGAGGCCCTGCAGGTCTCGGTCGAGAACACCCACGCCTTCGTGCTCGGGGGGCACGGCGACACCATGGTGCCCCTGCCGCGCTTCTCCACCGTCGCCGGAATCCCGATCACGCAGTTGCTCGACGAGGCGGCCGTCAAGGCCATCGTGGAGCGGACCGCGAACGGGGGAGCGGAGATCGTGAAGCTGCTCGGCACCGGCAGCGCCTACTACGCCCCGGGCTCGGCTGCGGTGGAGATGGTCGAGGCGATCCTCAAGGACAAGAAGAAGATCCTGCCTTGCGCGGTCTACCTGCAGGGCGAGTACGGGATCCGGGATCTGTTCGTCGGCGTGCCGGTGAAGCTCGGCGCGGCCGGGGCCGAGCAGGTCATCGAGATCGCCCTCGAACCCGGTGAGCGGGCGGCGCTGAACAAGTCGGCGGCGGCCGTGAAGGAACTGGTCGACGTTCTGGGGCTGCAGCATTCGTGAAGATCCACGAGTACCAGGCGAAGGCCCTGCTCGCGGGCCACGGCGTCGCCGTACCGCGCGGCGAGCCGGCGTTCTCGGCCTTCGAGGCCGGCGCCATCGCGCGCCGTCTCGGCGGCCGGGTCGTCGTGAAGGCGCAGATCCACGCCGGCGGCCGCGGCAAAGGCGGGGGGGTCAAGGCGGCCGCCGACGCGGCCGACGCGGAACGGATCGCGGGGGAGATGCTGGGGATGACCCTCGTCACCCCCCAGACCGGACCGGGCGGCCGGATCGTCGGGCGGCTGTTCGTGGAAGAGGCGCTCGACGTGGCCAGCGAGCTGTATCTCGGCGTGCTGGTCGACCGGGCGGCGGGGCGGCCGGTCATGATGGCGAGCGCGGCGGGCGGGATGGACATCGAAGCGGTAGCGGCGGACACCCCCGAGCTCATCCACCGGATTCACGTCGACCCCCGTTTGGGGCTCGCGCCGTTCCAGGCCCGGCGGCTGGCCCAGGCGGTGGGGCTGTCGGGGGGGCCGGCCCGGGGCGCGGCTGCGCTCATGGGCCGCGCGTATGCCGCGTTCACCGCCGCCGACGCTTCGCTCGTCGAAATCAATCCGCTGGTGGTGACCGCCGGCGGCGCGGTGCTCGCCCTCGACGCGAAGGTGACGCTGGACGACAACGCGTTGTTCAGGCATGCCGATCTGGCGGAGCTGCGCGATCCCGCGGAGGAAGAACCGTTGGAGATCGAGGCGTCGCGGCACGCGCTCAATTACATCCGGCTCGACGGCGACATCGGCTGCATGGTCAACGGCGCCGGCCTGGCGATGGCGACGATGGACATCATCAAGGTGTCCGGCGGCGAGCCCGCGAACTTCCTCGACGTGGGCGGGGGCGCCGACGCCGACCAGATCCGGAACGCGTTCCGGATTCTGCTGTCGGACAGCCAGGTGCGCGCGGTGCTAATCAACATCTTCGGCGGCATCCTGCGGTGCGACGTGCTCGCCGCCGGGGTCATCGCGGCGGTCACCGAGCTCGGGGTCGACGTGCCGGTGGTCATCCGCATGGAAGGGACGAACGTGGACGAGGGGCGGCGCATGCTCGGCGGGAGCGGCCTGAACTTCACGACCGCGGACACCATGGGAGAGGCGGCGCGGCGGGTCGTCGAGATCGCGCGGCAGGCGTCTGCGCCGTAGAAACGGCGCAGGTTCCGGCGGGTCGGTGGGGCGGCGGCCGGAGGCCGCAGCGCGGCCCCGCGGTCTCGTTGGGAGTCCGCCGGCGCGAACTCCTGCGGCGGCGATTTCCGGGCCGGCGGGTTCGTGAGGCTGGTGACATGGCGGTTCTGATCGATGAACGGACTCGGCTCCTCGTCCAGGGCCTGACGGGACGGGAAGGGGCCTTCCACGCCCGGCAGGCCGTCGAGTACGGCACCAACGTCGTGGGCGGGGTGACGCCCGGCAAGGGCGGGACCACCCACGAGGGGCTTCCGGTGTTCGATACGGCCGCCGCCGCGGTGCGCGGGACCGGCGCGGACGCTTCGGTCATCTTCGTGCCGTCGGCGGTTGCCGCCGACGCGGTCATGGAGGCGGCGGATGCGGGCGTGGCGCTGGTGGTCTGCATCACCGAAGGCATTCCCACCCTGGACATGATGCGGGCGCTGGCGTTCATCGGCGAGCGGGACTGCCGGCTCATCGGGCCGAACTGCCCCGGCCTCATCTCGCCGGGGCGCGCCAAGGCCGGCATCATTCCCGGCCACATCTGCCGCGAGGGGCGCGTCGGTATCGTCTCGAAGAGCGGCACGTTGACCTACGAGGCGATCCACCAGTTGACCCGCCTCGGGCTTGGGCAGACCACCTGCATCGGCATCGGCGGCGATCCGTTGATCGGCACGAGCTTCATAGACGCCCTCGGTCTCTTCGAAGGCGACCCCGCGACCGACGCGGTGGTGCTGATCGGCGAGATCGGCGGCGCGGCGGAGGAAGAGGCGGCGGCGTACATCCGCGACCACGTCCGGAAGCCCGTCATCGGGTTCATCGCCGGCCAGACCGCCCCGCCCGGCCGCCGCATGGGGCATGCCGGCGCCATCATCTCGGGCGGCCAGGGCACCGCGGCCGAGAAAATGGCGGCCCTGTCGTCGGCCGGCGTCAGCGTCGTCGGCAGCCCGTCGGATATCGGCGCCGCGGTGGCCGCCGCGATCCCGTCCGCGCCATGATCGAGCCGCCGGGGCGCGCGCGCCGGAGGTTTTCCTTTGTTATACTTGATGTATCTCACCGGGTCGCCGGAGAACGCCGTGCCGCCGCCGCCGCTCGTCACCGCCCGCTATCACCCCGAGGAAGCTGAATGGCCGCGTACGACGTAGCAGTCGAAGAGCGTCCCTCCGCGTCGTCTGTCGACCCCGTCATCAACGATTTCAGCATCCAGATCGCGACTGTCAACGGTTCCGGAAGCCAGACGGCGAACCTCGTTCTGCTGCGCGCCATCTTTCAGATGGGTGTCCCCGTGTCGGGGAAGAACCTGTTTCCGTCGAACATCGCCGGTCTGCCCACGTGGTTCACCATCCGGGCCAACCGGAAGGGATACATCGCCCGCAAGAAGGAGATCGACGTCCTCGTCGCGATGAATCCGGAGACCGCCCGGGAGGACGTGCTCGGCCTGCCGGCAGGAGCGATGGTCGTCTACGACGAGCCGCTGGATCTCGCCGCGTTGCGCGGCGATCTCGTGTTCTACCCGGTCCCTTTCGACACGCTCCTCGGGAAGGTGTCGCGCGACGTCAAGCTGCGGCGCCGCGTGCGCAACATGCTCTACGACGGGGTGCTGTCGCGTCTGCTCGGGGTGGATCTCGACGAGATGGAGGCCGCGCTGCGCCGGCAGTTCGGCGGCAAGCCCAGGGTCGTCGGTATCAACCGGGAAGCCCTCGACGTCGGCTTCGCCTTCGCCGACGAGCACCTGGACAAGCGCGATCCGTACTTCATCGAGCCGATGAACGCGAACCAGGGGCGCATTCTCGTCGAAGGCAACGCGGCGGCGGCCATCGGCTGCATGATGGCCGGGGTGACCGTCGTCGCCTGGTATCCGATCACGCCGTCGTCGTCGCTGTGCGAGACCCTCATCGACTATCTGCGCAAGTACCGCGTGGATGCGGAGACCGGCAAGGCCACCTTCGCCGTCGTGCAGGCCGAGGACGAGATCGCCGCGCTGGGGATGGCGCTGGGCGGAGGCTGGGCGGGGGCCCGATCGATGACCGCGACCTCGGGACCCGGCATATCGCTCATGGGCGAGTTCGCCGGTCTCGGCTACTACGCGGAGGTGCCCGCGGTCGTCTTCGACGTCCAGCGGGTGGGGCCGTCGACGGGGTTGCCGACCCGGACCGCCCAGGGCGACGTTCTGACGACCGCGTTTCTCTCGCACGGGGATACACGGCATCCGATGCTGTTCCCCTGCTCGCCGGAAGAGTGCTACTCGATGTCGATCGACGCCTTCAACTTGGCCGAGCGGTTCCAGACCCCGGTCTTCGTGCTGAGCGATCTCGATCTCGGCATGAACACCTGGATGTCCCCGAAGTTCGAGTATCCGGCGAAGCCGATCGATCGCGGCAAGGTGATCGACGGGGAGACCCTCGAGAAGATCGGCCGGTTCGGCCGCTACCGCGACGTGGACGGCGACGGCATTCCGTATCGGTCCCTCCCGGGCAGCTCCGCTCCCGCCTATTTCTGCCGGGGGTCGGGCCACAACGAGTGGGGACAGTACAGCGAACGCTCGGACGACTATGAGAAGAACGTCGAGCGCCTGTCGCGCAAGTTCGAGACCGCCCGGAACTGGATGCCCGCGCCGATGGTCGAGATCAACCGGCGCGCGGGCATCGGCATCATCGCCTACGGCACGAGCCACTGGGCGGTGGTCGAGGGCCGCGACCAGCTCCTCGATGAAGCCGACCTGCAGACCTCGTACTACCGGCTCCGCGCCTATCCGTTTCGCTCGGGGCTGGCGTCGTTCATCGAGCGGCACGACCGCGTCTACGTGGTCGAGCAGAACCGGGACGCGCAAATGGCGTCCCTGATGCGGCTCGAGCTCAAGGCGGAGCTGGCGGGGCGCCTGCGGAGCGTCCTGCACTACGCAGGCGTGCCCATCGACGCCCGCACCATCACCGACGACATCCTGATTCAGGAAGGGTATCGGGCGGAATACTCGGTGGCCGATGGGCCGATTCCGCATGAGGCCGGCGTCGGCGGAGAGTGATCGGGCCGGCCGGCGACGGGACCGGCGGGTCCCCCCGTCCGGCATTCGCGCGAGGACAGACCGTGGCGACAGTGACTGCCCCTGTGAAGAAGAAGACCAACCGGCTCGGCTTGGAGCTGCCCGCGTACCGGGGAGGCAAGACCACCCTGTGCGCCGGATGCGGGCACAACGCCATCTCGGAACGGATTATCGACGCCTGCTTCGCGATGGGGATCGAGCCGGACCGGGTGGTCAAACTGTCCGGCATCGGCTGCTCGAGCAAGAGCCCGGCCTACTTCCTCGGGTCGTCGCACGGCTTCAACGCCGTGCACGGTCGGATGCCCTCGGTCGGCACCGGCGCCCTGCTCGCCAATCACAAGCTGGTGGCGGTCGGCGTGAGCGGCGACGGGGACACCGGCGCCATCGGGATCGGGCAGTTCGTGCATCTCATGCGCCGGAATCTGCCGATCATCTACATCGTCGAGGACAATGGTTGCTACGGCCTCACGAAGGGACAGTTCTCGCCCACCGCGGACGTGGGGTCGACGCTGAAGACCGGCGTCGTCAACGACCTGCCGCCCATCGATACCTGCGCCCTCGCCGTTCAACTGGGCGCGACTTTCGTGGCGCGTTCCTTTTCCGGCGACAAGAAGCAGTTGACGGCGATTCTCAAGGCGGCGCTCGGTCACCGCGGCACCGCGATGATCGATGTCCTGTCGCCCTGCGTGACGTTCAACGACCACGAGGGCTCCACGAAGAGCTATGCCTACGTGAAGAGCCATGACGACCCCCTCGAGGAGCTGGACTTCGTGCCGTTCTTCGAGGACATCTCGATCGACTACGAGCCGGGGACCATGCGGGAAGTGACCTTGCACGACGGGTCGCGGCTCTATCTGCGGAAGCTCGACCACATGTACGACCCGACCGACAAGATGCAGGCGCTGCGGGTGCTGCACGAGACCCACGGCCGGGGCGAGTTCGCCACCGGGCTCATCTACGTGGAACCGGCCGCCGACGATTTCCTGACCACGCTGAACCTGGTCGACGAGCCGCTGGCGTCGCTGCCGGAGTCGCGGGTGCGCCCGCCGAAGGCCGTTCTTGAAGAGATCATGGCCGGCCTCGGCTAGTGGATTCCTGGCTGGAATGAGTGACGAGCGCGACCGATGGAGCAGACATTCGCGATTATCAAGCCGGACGCGGTCTCGTCCGGTCATACCGGGGCGATCCTCCAGCGCATCGAGGAGGCCGGCTTTCGGGTGGCGGCGATGCGCATGGTGCGCATGACCAAGGCGGAAGCAGAGGGCTTCTATGCCGTGCATCGGGCGCGTCCATTCTTCGACAGCCTGACGACCTTCATGTCGTCGGGACCGGCGGTGGTGCTCGCCCTGGAAGCCGCGGACGCGATCGCGCGCTGGCGGACGTTGATGGGGGCGACGGACCCGGGACAGGCGGGGGAGGGGACCCTGCGGCGTCGATTCGGGAGCTCGATCGAGCGCAACGCGACGCACGGTTCCGACGCCCCGGAGACCGCCGCGTTCGAGCTCGGGTACTTCTTTCGCGGCTTGGAGCGGGTCGGTGAGCCGGTGCCGGCACCGTAGAGCGGCGACGGACCTTGGTGAACCGGTCAGGACCATCCCACGCTCCGCCACCGCCGTGCGCAGGCGGCATCGTGGCGGGTCCCGGGGCTCCGGACGTGCGGCATCGTGGGTCTCACGCGGCGCCGGGCGTCCGGCAAGACGGGGCGCCCCCTCGAATCGGGGGCGAAGCCGTCACGCGCAGCCAAGCGTGGGATGCCCCTGCTGCTGCGGTTCCTGTTCTTGACCCCGACGGGTGATGCGTAGTACTATCCACCCACGCTTTGGTCCCGACTTTGCGTGCGGTCGCCAAGGCTTGTGATTGAAGACACAAGCCCGCGGTTGCGGTTTCCGGTCTTCCAGACGTCCCGATGGAAAAGCTTCGCGAGCGTGAGCCTGAAAGCCCCGCCGGCCCGCTTGCCGCCGCACCCTCACTCGCCGTTCAGTTCTTTCTGATTCCCCTTTCGGTGGTCGCGGTGGTCGTCGCCATCTACGGCGGATTCCGCATGATGGTGACCGACGAGCGCACGCCTGAGGAGTATCTGCTCGAAGTGCGGGCGGGCGGACGTGACCGGCGCTGGCCGGCCGCCTACGAGCTGTCCCGGCTGATGGGTGATCCGGGTATCGAGGAACGGCACCCCGGGCTGGGGAAGGCGCTCGTGGACGCGTTCATCGAATCGGGGCGGGACGACCCGCGGATTCGCCGCTATCTCGCCCTGGCGATCGGGCGTCTCGGCGCGCCCCCGCCCGGCACGATGGCCGCGCTCACCGACGCGCTCGACGATGCGGACAGCGAGACCGTGATCAGCGTCGTGTGGGCGCTGGCCTCCCTCGGCGACGAAACGGTCGTGCCGCGCATCGTCTCGATGTATCAGTCGGCCGACTCCGGGGTGCGGAAGATGGCGGTGTACGCCCTCGGAGTATTGCCGGACGACGGCGCGCACACGACCCTGCGGGCGGCGCTCGGCGATCCGACGCCGGACGTGCGGTGGAACGCCGCCGTCGCCTTGGCGCGTCACGGCGACCCCCGGTCCGCGGGGGTGCTGGCCCGCATGCTCGATCGCGATCACGTCACCGGGCTCGTCACGGCGTCGGAGACCCGCATCGATCCGGCCGGCGACGTGATGATCAGCGGGTTGCGGGCGGCGGCGGGGTTGGGTTCGGGCGGCGTCGGCGAGGCTCTGCGTGCCGCCGTGGCGGCTCTCGCGGAATCCGACCCCAGCGTGAAGGTGCAGAGCGCCGCGCTGGAGACGCTCGATGCGCTCGATGGGGCGCCGATCGGCGTGGCCGAACGCAGGTAGCGGCGCGCAGGTGGCGCGTCCACCACGTTACAGGTAGGATCGCGCGCGTCATCGGCCGTCGGCGCCGATGACGATGGGACGGAAGGTTATGGCTGACGACACCAACACTCCAACGTCTGCGGACGCTCCCGCAGAGAAACCGGCTTCGGCGGCCGAGCCGGCCGCCGCCAAGGCGGCGCCGGCCGCGAAAGCGCCCGCCGAGGGGGCAGCGGCGGCCAGCGCGGGCGTGACGCCTCCCCCGAAGGCTCCGGTAGCCGCCGCCGCCAAGCCGGCGGCGGCGAAGAAGCCGGTTGCGGCCAAGCCGGCGGCGGCGAAGACGGCGGCCGGCAACGATGCGAAGCTCGCGGGCCGCACCACCACGGCCGCGGCGGGGGCCAGGAAGAAGAAGGCGGCGGTGCCCGACGACACGTCGCCGCTCATGGGGCGCCGCGGATGGATGGGGCTGGCGTGGGGGGCGTTCACCGCAGCGTCGGCCGGTTGTCTCGCCGCCACCGGCCGTTTCATGTTTCCGAACGTGCTCAACGAGCCGCCGCAGCAGTTCGCCATCGGATTCCCCGAGGAATATGGTGAAGGGGTGGACGAGCGCTTCAAGGACCGGTTCGGCGTCTGGGTCGTGCGGACCGAGAACGACTATTCGCATGAGGCGTCCGGGTTCTACGCGCTGTTCTCCGTGTGCACCCATCTCGGATGCACGCCGAACTGGCTGTCGGCCGAGAACAAGTTCAAGTGTCCCTGCCACGGCAGCGGCTTCCGGCCCACCGGCATCAATTTCGAGGGCCCGGCGCCGCGGCCGCTCGAGCGCACGCGGATCGTGCGGGCCGAGGACGGCCAGATCCTGGTCGACAAGAGCCGGAAGTTTCAGGAAGAGCTTGGTCAGTGGACGGACCCCGAGTCGTTCCTTCCGATTTAACCGACATGCCTGATACGAAGACGAAGACCATCGAACCGAAGACGCCGGCGCTTGTGCAGGCGTGGGACTGGATTACCGAGACGCAGATCTGGACGTCCATCTTCCGGCACGCGGCCCCGATCAACGATCGGAACCGCGTGCTCGTCATGCTCTCGAACGTGTTTCTGCACATGCACCCGGTGCGCCTGCGCAAGTCGGGCGTGCGGTTGCGGTACACGTGGTGCATGGGCGGCATCAGCTTCTTCCTGTTCCTGGTGTTGACGTTCACCGGGCTGCTGCTGATGTTCTACTACCGTCCGACCCTCGAGTACGCGTACTCGGACATCGTGGGGCTTCGCGAGCACGTGCCGCTCGGCATCATGCGGGAGATGCATCGCTGGGGCGCCCACGCGATGGTGATCACGGTCTGGCTGCACATGTTCCGGGTGTTCATGACCGGTTCGTACAAGCCCCCCCGGGAGTTCAACTGGAACGTCGGGGTCATCATGCTGGTGCTGACCCTGTTGCTGTCGTTCACCGGCTATCTGTTGCCGTGGGACCAGTTGGCGATCTGGGCGATCACCGTCGGATCGAACATGGCGCGCGCCACGCCGTTCCTGGGACACGAGGGCCCCGGGGCCTCGCTCATGGCGATCGGCGACGTGCAGTTGGTGCATGCGGCGGACGACGCCCGGTTCGCGCTGCTCGGCGGCACGTTCGTCGGCGAAGGGGCGCTGCTCCGGTTCTATGTGCTGCACTGCGTCGCCCTGCCGCTCGTGATCGGCTTCCTGATGGCGGTGCATTTCTGGCGCGTCCGGAAGGACGGCGGCATTTCCGGTCCGCTCTGAGGAGCCTGCGAATTTCCGGTCTGAGACACTGGACGACGGACACGAACCATGGACGCGTTGAAGAGCTTCATCGACCTGTTTGCGGATCCCCGGCTGTTCTTCCTGATCACGCTCGCCGCGCTGGTGCTGATCGTGTGGAAACGCGAGGCGTTCGTCTCCAACCGCTGGGGTTGGGGGTTGATGGCCTTTCTGACGGTGTTCTTCGGTTTCGGTCTGACCGACGAAAACTTCAACCTGATCATCACCAAGCCCGACAACGTGCCGATCGTGGGGCTGATCTTCCTGCTGGTGTTCTTCACCTGGTTCTCGATGCGCCAGGCGGTGGACAACGACCGGCGCGCCGCCGCCGGCCGGCCGTCGATCGAGAAGGACGAAGAAGACCGCGTCTGGACGTGGCCGGACCTCGTCTATACCGAGCTGATCTCGATGGTGGTGTGCACGGTCATCCTGATCGTGTGGTCGATCGGGCTGGAGGCCCCTCTCGAGCAGCCCGCCAACAACGCCAACACCCCCAACCCGTCGAAGGCGCCCTGGTACTTCCTCGGGCTGCAGGAGATGCTGGTCTACTTCGATCCGTGGCTGGCCGGGGTGGTGCTGCCGTCGCTGATCATCGTCGGGCTGATGGCGATTCCCTACATCGACAAGAACCCCAAGGGAAACGGCTACTACACGTTCAACGAACGCCGGGTCGAGATCACCCTCTTCCTGTTCGGGTTCGTGGTGCTCTGGTCGTCGCTGATCGTCCTGGGGACCTTCCTGCGGGGGCCGAACTGGAACTTCTTCGGCCCCTTCGAGTACTGGGACATCCACAAGCTGGAAGCGCTGACCAACGTGCAGTTGTCCGAGTACATCTGGGTGCGCGGGTTCGGCATGGCCCTGCCGGAGAACTGGTTCGTGCGGGAGATTTTCGGCATTCTGCTGACGATCGGGTACATCGCGGTGCTGCCGGTCGCGCTGGCGAAGAAGGGGCTGACCCGGTACTACGAGAAGCTGGGGCCGGCGCGCTATTACGTCACCGTGCTCCTCTTCCTGTCGATGCTTTCGTTGCCGGTGAAGATGTTGACCCGGTGGGTGTTCGACCTGAAATACGTGGTGTCGATTCCTGAGTTCTTCTTCAACATCTAGTGCAGCCTCGATCACTTTCAATCTACAGCTAGCGCCATGGCAGACAAACGGGCAGTCGGACACGCCTACAACATCGATTTCCTGAACGTGGTCTTCGCCGCGTCGAGCCTGTTCGTGCTTTTCTCGACGATGTGGATGGTCTGGGACGACTACGACCGGGAATGGAAGAACCACCAGCGGGATTTCAGCCTCCTCCAGCTTGAGGTGACGCGCGCGGGTTTGGCGCAGGCCGAGCGGGACGTCGACCGGGCGAGGGTCGCGGAGCTCGAGGCGCAGCGCGCCGCGGCCGAGCAGCAGCTGGCGGCCAATGCCGCGCAGGTGACCGAGCTGGAAGATCAGTTGGCCGACGTGAACCGGCAACTGTTCGTCGCGACCCAGAACTTCAACTTCACGAAAGCGGTCTACGACGTGGATCGGTATTCGTTCGAAGTTCGCCGTGACGAAGCCCACGCCGGCGACCATGGAGAGGGAGAGGCCGAGGTCGAAATCGCCGGCCGGGACGAGGTCACCGCGCTCTACGATCGGTGGTTGGCCGAAGGGCTGGAGGTCGAGCGGCTGACGGCGGAACGGGACGCCATCCGCGGCCGGATCGCCGAGTTCACGGCGGAGGTCGACGCCGTCACCGACGAGCTCGCGGCGCTGACCGGGGAGGCGGATCGGCTGCGGGGGCTCGTCACCGATTTGGCCCCCAGCTTGATCGACGACTACCTGCTGAACGCGCCGCTGCTCGACTTCATGGCGCCGACCCTGACCGTGCGCCAGACGATCACGCCGAACATCGTGGATGACGTGAACTTCATCCGGGTGCCGAAGATGGACCGGTGCCAGACGTGCCATCTCGCCATCGACTTGGCCGGCTACGAGGACTATCCGCAGCCGTTCCGCACCCACCCCAATCTCGAAACCTACGTGGGCAGCGCCTCGCCGCATCCGGTCGAGACCACCGGGTGCACGGTGTGCCACGAAGGGATGGGGCAGTCGATCTCGTTCGTCGACGCCGCCCACAGCCCTTCGACCCCGGAGCAGATGGCGGAGTGGGAAGAGCGGTACGACTGGGAGGAGTCCCATCTCTGGGACTACCCGATGCTGCCGACGGGAATGGCCGAAGCCTCGTGCGCCAAGTGCCACCGGGAAGAGGTGTTCATTCCCGAAGCCGACAATCTGAACCTGGGCTACGGCATGTACGAGCGCGCCGGCTGCTATGCGTGCCACAAGACCGTCGGGTTCGAGGACCTGCGGAAGCCCGGTCCGAACCTGACGCGGGTCGGCTCGAAGCTCGACGAAGAGTGGGTGGCCCGGTGGATCCGGGACCCGCGCGCCGTCAAGGCCAGCACCTGGATGCCCAAGGTCTGGTACAACTCGAACACCAGCACCCCCGAGGACGCGGTGCGCAGCGAAGTCGAGATCGACGCGGTGGTGGCGTACCTCTTCGCCAACTCGGAGGAGCACGAGCCCGCGATCGGATTTCCGGGTCGCGGCAACGCCGAGAACGGGCAGCGAATCTTCGAGTCGGTCGGCTGTCTCGGCTGCCACATCGCCGGCGGCGAGAGCCGGGAGGCGGCCGGGCCGCGCCGCACCTTCGGACAACCCCTGCAGGCCATCGGCGACAAGACCAGCTACGTGTGGCTGTTCGACTGGATCCGGAATCCGCGCCACTACAGTCCGGAGACGTTCATGCCGGATCTGAGGCTGAACGATTTCGAGGTGGCCGACGTCGCGACCTATCTCATGGGACTGACCGGCGGGGGCGGAACGGAGGCGGGCGCGACCTACGAGCCGGCCGACGTCGACGAGGCTCTTCTGAGCTACCTGCGGGCGATCGTGCCGTTCGAGGAAGCGCAGGCGACCATCGCCGCGATGAGCCCCGAAGAGCGCCAGCTCGATCTCGGGCGCCGGGCGATTGGACGCTACGGCTGTTACAGTTGCCACGAGATCGCGGGGTTCGAGGACGTCCAGCCCATCGGGACCGAGCTCTCCCAGGAAGGCAGCAAGCTCCTTCCGCAGTTCGACTTCGCGTTCATACACGCGGAGGAGGTGCCCCACACCAAGCGGGACTGGATCAACCAGAAGCTGCTCGATCCCCGCATCTACGACCGCGGGCGCATCCTGCAGCCGCTCGAGAAGCTCCGCATGCCCGACTTCGGCTTCTCCGCGGCGGAGGCGCGCCTGCTGACCACGGCGGTGCTGAGCTTCCAGCGGGAAGTGCAGCCGAGGGTGTCCCAGGTGCAGCGCTCGGCCCGCAAGGACGCCATCATCGACGGGCGCAACCTCGTGCGGCGCCGGAACTGCATCGCCTGCCACGAGATCGAGGGCGACGGCGGAGACTACCGCGAACTCGTGGAGGATTCCTCCCTGGCCCCGCCCCTGCTGACCCCGGAGGGGGCGAAGGTCAAGCCCGACTGGCTGTACGCGTTCCTGCGGGGGCCGATCACGATCCGGCCGTGGCTGGAAGTGCGCATGCCGACCTTCGGACTCGACGACGCGCACTGGAACGGCGTGCTCGACTACTTCGCGGCGCTCTCCGACACGGTGGGGCCGTTCCGCACCCACGAGCGGGTGGCGGACGCCGGAACCCTCGAGACCGGCGAGGAGCTGTTCGATCTCCTGCGGTGCCAGCAGTGCCACGTGCTGGACACCATTCCCGAGGATCAGGACGTGGCCAACCTCGCGCCGGACCTGCGGATGACGGCGGAACGGCTGCAGCCCGACTGGATCCTCGACTGGTTGATCCGGCCCCTGGACATCCAACCGGGCACCCGCATGCCGACGTTCTGGACCGAGTACCCCGGTTCGTTCTATCCACAGTTCGATCAGGACGCCGACGCGCAGATCCAGTCGATTCGCGACTATCTGTTGACGTTCAGCGGGGGGCCGAGTCCCCTGCAGGGTAACTGACGCGGCGAGGAGCCTGTGGCGGGACCGCGGGCTTCCGCCGGCTCTTGGGTCCGCTCCCGGCCGCCTGACCGGCAGCGCGTGGATCTCTTCACCCGCGCCGGCGTCACGACGCCCCGGAGCGGTGTTCGAGGCGCGCGGGATCGGGCTCGATCAGGACCACCGCAGATCCGCCCACGCCTGCAGCACCGCGCCCGCCGCCTGCATTTCCCGGAGGGCGCGGGGGCCGTCGCCGGGTTCGAGGTCGACGGCGGCGATGGCGTCGGTCAGCAGCGTCACCTGCCAGCCCTTTCTCAACGCATCGAGGACGGTGTGCCGGACGCAGTAGTCGGTGGCGAGGCCGCCGGCGAGCAGGCGGGTGATTCCCGACGCCCGCAGGCTCTGCTCCAGCGTGGCGCCGTCGTCGAGGCGCCCTTCGAAGGCGGAGAACCCGTCTTCGTCCGGTGTGACGCCCTTGCTGACGACCGCGGCGCCGGCGGGCAGTTCCAGATCGGGGTGAAACCGGGCGCCGTCGCTGCCGGCCACGCAGTGCACGGGCCAGATGCCGCCCCCGGTGACGAAGTGCCGCGACGCCGCCGGATGCCAGTCGCGGCTCGCGTAGACCGGCATGCGCCGGTCTGCGGCGCCGCGGATCACCCGGTTGAGGACCGGGACCACGGCGTCGCCGGCGGGAACCGCGAGGGCTCCGCCGGAGCAGAAGTCTCGTTGGACGTCGATCACTATTACCGCCGTAGCGGGTTCGTCGCGGGGGGAACGCGGTTCCGCAGTCACAGTCACCGTGAGTGATACATTATCACTTCGCCATGGCGGGAGGGCTCTCGACCGATCTCTACGAACTGACGATGGCGGCGGGCTATCATGCCGCCGGGGAGATGCCCCGGGCGTCGTTCGAGCTCTTCGTACGTGCGCTGCCGGCGTCGCGCGGGTTTCTCGTGGCGGCCGGCATCGAGCAGGCGGTCGAGTACCTAGAGTCGTGGCGCTACACCCCGGAAGATGTCGCCTACCTCCGTTCCCTGCCGGCGCTGGCCGGCGCCGCACCCGGGTTCTTCGACGACTACCTCTCCCGGCTGCGGTTCAGCGGCGACGTCTGGGCGGTGGGCGAGGGGGTGCCGGTCTTCGCCGGCGAGCCGCTCGTGCGGATCACGGCGCCGGTGGCGGAAGGGCAGCTCGTGGAGACCGCGCTGTTGTCGACGGTCCTCTTCCAGACCATGATCGCGAGCAAGGCGGTGCGCGTCGTCGAAGCGGCGCGGGGCCGCGCGGTGGTCGAGTTCGGCGGCCGGCGCGCGCACGGCACCGAGGCCGCGATGTACGCGGCCCGCGCGGCGTGCCTCGGGGGGTTCCGGGCCACCTCGAATCTGGATGCGGGCTGTCGTTTCGACCTGCCGGTGTCCGGGACGATGGCCCATTCATGGGTCATGGCGCAGCCCGACGAGCTGACGGCGTTCAGACGCTACCTGGACGTGCACGGCCGGCGTGCGGTCCTCCTGATCGATACCTACGATCCGCTCGCGGCGGCGCGTTCCATCGTCGAGGCGGGTCTGCGTCCGGGAGGGGTCAGACTGGACAGCGGCGCTCTCGGCCCCCTCAGCCGGTCCGTGCGGGCGATTCTGGATGCCGGCGGGTGCGCAGAGACCCAGATTCTCGCGAGCGGCGATCTCGACGAGTACCGCATCGCCGAGCTCCTCGGGTCGGGCGCGCCGATAGACGGGTTCGGCGTCGGCACCGCCCTGAGCACCTCGTGGGATGCGCCCGCCCTCAGCGGGGTCTACAAGCTGGTCGAGATCGAACGGAACGGGGTGGTCGCGCCGTTGATGAAGCGCAGCCCCGGCAAGCAGAGCCTGCCCGGCGCCAAGCAGGTGTGGCGCGCCGGCGCGCCGGACGCGGCGGCCGGCGACGTGATCGGGCTGCCGGGCGAGCCCGCGGCCGGACGCCCGCTGCTGAAGCCGGTCGTGCGAAACGGCGAGCGGATCGCGGCGGGTCCGCCCGTCGCCGAGCTGCAGGCGGTTTGTCACGCCGCCGTGTGCGGGCTGCCCGCCGCGGTTCGCGCCCTCCGGGACCCAGCCGCGTATCCGGTGGCCGTCAGTCCGGGTCTGCAGCAACTCGTCTCCCGCATGACCGCGACGTCGCCCCGCTTCGACCCGGCGCTCCCTTGACCGGTCGACCCCGCCCGCACGCCGGTCCGGTGACGCGGCGCGCGATCCGCGTGGAGGCCGGGGGGCGGTTCCCTCACGCCGGCTTCACGGGGCCGGCGGGCGGGAGCGGGACCAGCCCCTGAACTGTCAACAGCCGCCGAAAGTGCGTCAATCTGGACAGATCGTCGAATCGATCGCTATTCACGCGTTCGGCAACACTGAACCGTCACGACGATGCCCCGGCCACCACAACATCTTGGGTTTGGCGTCGGGCTCGAATCGATCGCTTAGGAATCTCGCCAAAATAAATAAACCGTTAACGTCAGTTCGAGGTAGCAAGCTGTAGTTCCACTCGCCATGAAATGCGTCCCGTTTGATGGACAGCCTCCCCATCTGTTCGTCGGTGACTTCACGACCGGTTGGATAGTTGGCTTCGTCCAGCGCCGACCGGATGGCCAAGCCGCCTTGCGTAGTCGTGCCGCCGATCAGGTTCACCACCACCTCGTGACTCACCAGCGGACGGCCCCGCCAATTCTCCGTAATGTGACAGAACATCCGGTGCTCGATCTTGTTCCACTTGCTCGTGCCCGGCGGGAAGTGGCACACCGAAATCCGCAACCCGAGCGCGTCGGCCAGCTTCTGCAACTCGAACTTCCAGAGCCGACTGCGGCTGCTGTTGGAACCGCCGCCGTCGGCCGTGAGCAGCAACCGCGTGGCCGCCGGATAGGCGTGACGCCCCATTTGCAGCCACCAGCGCCGAACCGTCTCCACCGCGAACTCCGACGTGTCGTGGTCAACGCCGACGCTTAGGAATCCCGCCAAAATAATTTGTTCTTTTTGGCGGCCAGTCTGCTATGCTCCGGTGTCATGAACGCCGTGACACAAGCGGTGCAAGGAAAGTACAACGTGTTGGCGCCGCTGTTGGACGAGCGCACTCGACGCTTGTGGGCGGCGGCGGAAGCCCGCGCCATGGGACGCGGGGGAATCACACGGGTCGCAGAGGCGACCGGGATGTCGCGCGGCACGGTCCGGGCAGGCGTGAGGGAACTGGATTCGGCCACGCCGCCGGCGCCGCAGGCGGGCGTTGCGCGGGTGCGCGCCCCGGGCGGGGGTCGCAAGGCGCTGGCGGATCGCGATCCGGGTCTCGTGAAGGCGTTGGAGTATCTGCTCGACCCGTTCACCCGGGGCGACCCCCAGGGGCCGCTGCGCTGGACATGCAGCAGCGCGGCGCGCTTGGCGGAGCAATTGGGGGCTGAAGGACATCGGGTCAGCGAGCGCACGGTGAACCGGCTGCTGCACGAGTTGGGCTATAGCCTGCAGGCCAACCGCAAGACGCTCGAAGGCCGGCAACATCCGGACCGGGACGCGCAATTCCGGCGCATCGCGCGGCGCGTGCGGGCGTTTCAACGCCTGGGCCAGCCGGTGGCTTCGATCGACACGAAGAAGAAGGAGTTGGTCGGCCGATACCGCAACGGCGGCCGGGAATGGCGCCCGAAGGGTCAGCCGGCGGAGGTGAAGGTCCATGACTTCATCGATCGGGAGCTCGGCAAGGCGATCCCCTACGGGGTCTACGACCTGACGTCCAACACGGGCTGGGTAAGCGTCGGCGTTGACCACGACACGTCGGAGTTCGCGGTGGAGACGGTTCGGCGCTGGTGGCTGCAAATGGGGCGTCACGCCTATCCGGCGGCCACGCGGTTGCTGCTCACGGCCGACGGCGGCGGTTCCAACAGCAGCCGCAGTCGGCTCTGGAAGTTCGAGTTGCAGAAGCTGGCCGACGCGCTCGGGTTGCGGATTTCGGTGTGCCACTTCCCGCCGGGCACGAGCAAGTGGAACAAGATCGAGCACCGGATGTTCTGTCACATTACGGAGAATTGGCGGGGCCGTCCGCTGGTGAGTCACGAGGTGGTGGTGAACCTGATCGGCGGCACGACTACGCAAGGCGGCTTGGCCATCCGGTCGGCGCTGGACGAAGCCAACTATCCAACCGGTCGTGAAGTCACCGACGAACAGATGGGGAGGCTGTCCATCAAACGGGACGCATTTCATGGCGAGTGGAACTACAGCTTGCTACCTCGAACTGACGTTAACGGTTGATTTATTTTGGCGAGATTCCTTACCCAGCCCGTGTTGGACGTCAGGTCGTAGACCCCGTAGGGGATCGCCTTGCCGAGCTCCCGATCGATGAAGTCATGGACCTTCACCTCCGCCGGCTGACCCTTCGGGCGCCATTCCCGGCCGCCGTTGCGGTATCGGCCGACCAACTCCTTCTTCTTCGTGTCGATCGAAGCCACCGGCTGGCCCAGGCGTTGAAACGCCCGCACGCGCCGCGCGATGCGCCGGAATTGCGCGTCCCGGTCCGGATGTTGCCGGCCTTCGAGCGTCTTGCGGTTGGCCTGCAGGCTATAGCCCAACTCGTGCAGCAGCCGGTTCACCGTGCGCTCGCTGACCCGATGTCCTTCAGCCCCCAATTGCTCCGCCAAGCGCGCCGCGCTGCTGCATGTCCAGCGCAGCGGCCCCTGGGGGTCGCCCCGGGTGAACGGGTCGAGCAGATACTCCAACGCCTTCACGAGACCCGGATCGCGATCCGCCAGCGCCTTGCGACCCCCGCCCGGGGCGCGCACCCGCGCAACGCCCGCCTGCGGCGCCGGCGGCGTGGCCGAATCCAGTTCCCTCACGCCTGCCCGGACCGTGCCGCGCGACATCCCGGTCGCCTCTGCGACCCGTGTGATTCCCCCGCGTCCCATGGCGCGGGCTTCCGCCGCCGCCCACAAGCGTCGAGTGCGCTCGTCCAACAGCGGCGCCAACACGTTGTACTTTCCTTGCACCGCTTGTGTCACGGCGTTCATGACACCGGAGCATAGCAGACTGGCCGCCAAAAAGAACAAATTATTTTGGCGGGATTCCTTATTCACGCGTTCGGCAACACTGAACCGTCACTTCGCAGCTCCGCTCTCCGACCGACCAGCCCCCGGGGAATCAGCGCCTCCTGGCGGGAGGAGGCGCCGTGCTGCCGCGCAGACTTCCTACCACCCGTGTGCCGCGGTAGCATCATCCACATCAATGGGCGGGAGGAGGCGCCGTGCTGCCGCGCAGACTCCTATGTCTATGCGAGGCGGGGCAGCGGGCCGCTGACGTCGATGAAGTCGCCGCGCTGCCCGCGCGCGTGCTTCAGGCCGACGTGGTCGACGTCGAGCCCCATCGCGCCGGCCACGCTCACCAGCAGGTGCTGGTGGGGGATGCCGGAGAACCGCGTCGCGCCGCCCGCCAGGACCTGCGACGGCACCCGCATCTCCGCCGGGGTCTCGTGCGGCCAGTACAGGTAGCGCCCCGTCCTGAACGCCCAGTCCCCGCCGATGAGCACCGGGCAGTAGTGGCGGTAGCCGTGCCACCCGTCGCCGAGCTCCGAGCCCCAGACGATGAGGGTGTTGTCCATCACCGACCCGCCGCCGGCGTCGGGAATCGCCTCGAGGGTGCCCACGAGGCGCGCGACCTGCCCGGCGTGATGGCGGACGTAGTCGGTCATCGCGCCGTACTTGGCGGGGTCCTCGTGGATGTAGTGGGCGATGCCCTTGTGCACCTTGTCGCTGATGTGGTCGGCCCCGAACTCGGCCGTGGGCATCTCGCCGAGCGACAGCGAGACGGTCCGGGTGATGTCGCAACTGAACGCGGCCGCGATGACGTCCGTGAAGGCGTCGAACCGCAGGTCGTAGCGCTCGAACGCCGCCGCGGGCTGCGCCGGGGCTTCGCACGCCAGGGTCGCGAGGCTCTCGAGCCGGTGGCCGAGCCGCTCGACGAGCCCGAAATGGGTCTCGAGCCGGGCCCGTTCGCCGGCGGTGAAGTGGGGCGCCAGCTCGCGGTACTCGCGATAGGCGAAGTCCAGGGTGGTGCGGCGCCGCCGGCCCACCGCGTCGCCGGACGAGGCCGGCCCGAAGACGCGGTTCCAGGCCCCCGCGGGCGACCGCTCGGCCGGCAGGCGCATGCCCCCCTGGTTGTAGCTGATGGGGCGGCCCGCCTCGAGGGCGGCGTCGAGCGACAGCTCGAGCGAGGGCAGCCGGTCGGGTCTCGCGGTGCGGGCGGCGACGAGCTGGTCGAGCGACGGCGAGACGGAGCGCGTGTCCCGCGCCGCGAAGTCGGCGTTGCCGCCGGTCCACGCGTGAATCCATCCCCGGTCGTGGCGGTTCCCGCCGGTGTCGAGCTCGGCGGTGGCGAGGGAAAGCCCGTCGAGCGCCAGCACGCGCCGCCGGTGCGGATGCAGCGGGGCCAGCGGCCGGCTGAGGCCGCCCGCCGCGAGCGGCGTCAGGTCGAGGGTCCAAGGCTCGTCTGCGGGCCGGCCGGGGTGGCGCATCCGCCAGCCCTCGTAGGGCCAGCCGTGACAGTGGCTGATGACGACGAGGCGCCGGACCGGCGGCGCGGCGGGGGCGAACGCCCGCAGCGCGGCATCGGGAATCGCGGCGCCGAGGGCGGTCAGCCCGCCCATCCGCAGCACGTGCCGTCGCGGGATCATTCGTGGTCTCCAGCCGGGCCGGCAGACGGCCGCCGGCGGAACAGGTCGCTGCCGGCAATCGACACCAGCAGCGTTTTGATGGAGTCGTCGGCGCGGAACCCGGACCGCAGCGCGTCGAGCCCCGGCGCGGCCGCGTCGAGCCGCTCGCCGAGGGCGTAGCGCGCCCAGTGCAGCACGTAGCAGTCGCGCACCCGGTCGCTGGCCGCGAGCTGCCGCGCGAAGTCGACGCCGTCGGTGAACGTGATCCGTTCCCCGCCGGCCAGCGCCAGCGAGCCGCTGGCATCGACCGGCTGCCCATTGTCGTGCGACCGCCACCGGCCGATGGCGTCGTAGTGCTCGAAGGCGAACCCGGGGGGGTTGATCATCCGGTGGCAGGTATTGCACGTCCCGGGACGGGTGGCTGCGGCGGTGCGCCCGCGGTTGGTGCTCTCCGCGGTGAGGGTGTCGGGGGGCAGGGCCGTCTCCGCGCCCTGGACCGGCGCGCCCAGGCGCATGCAGGCGAGCCGTTCCAGCACCCGCACGCCCCGCAGGATGGGCCCCGGCTGCACCGCGTAGGCGCCGAGGGCGAGGACCGACGGCAGGGTCAGCACCCCCGCCCGCTCCTCGGGGGGGAAGCGGGCCGGATAGAGGGTCAGGGGCTTGCGGCGCCCGATCGAGGCCACGACGAGCTCGATCGAGCGGGTGACCTCGGGGCCGTCGATGCGCTCCGCGCCCTCGCCGTAGATGGGCGCGGTGGCGTTCGACAGGTAGCCGCGGTGGTCGGTCATCAGCGCCGTGAACGTGCCCGCCCCGTCGAAGACGGCCCGCTCGACGAACAGCTCGGTCTCGATCTTCAGCGAATGGCGCACCGGCCCCAGGATGGCCGGCCACTCCACGTCGTCGTCGCGCGCGGTGGCGAGCCGGGCCTCGATGCCGAACAGCGGGCCGAAGGCCCGGCGGGCGGGCGCGACCCGCAGGACGTCGCCGGTGCCGAGCCACTGGTGGTGGAAGCGCACGAGGGCGGGCCGGGCCTTCGGGTCGTCGAGCATCCGCCGGGCCTGGGCCTCGATGCCGGTCCGGGTGTCGAGCTCGCCCGCCTCGGCTGCCGCGAACAGCGCCTCGTCGGGCATCGAGTCCCACAAGAAGTAGGAGAGGCGCGACGCCAGCTCCCAACGGCTCAGGAGCGTGGAGGCATCGTCGTCCGCCCCCCGGTCCGGCGCGATCCGGAAATGGAACGTGGGCGTCTGCAGAATGCCCGCCACCGTCAGGGCAACCGCCTCGCCGAGCGGGCCGGCCGCCGCGTTGGCCTGCCAGAACCGTTCGAGCCGCCGGCTCTCCCCGGCGTCGAGGGGCCGGCGGTAGGCCCGCCGGGCGAAGCGCGCGAGGCTCGTCCACCCGCAAGCTTCCTGCTCGGCCGCGGGCCGCGACGTCCACCCGTCGCAGGCGAAGAACGTCGGCGACACGAGGGCGAACGACGCGAAGTGCATCGCCGCCAAGTGCAGCTCCTCGACCTGGTAGGACGACGGCGCCTGTCCCTCGGCGATGCCCTCGAACCCGTCCGAGCCCGCCTCAGACGGGAACCGCCACGGCCACACCGGCGGGGGCGGCGGCGGTGTGAAGACCCCCTTGCTGGGCTCGCGCCGGGGACTGATGCGGTCGGCGAGGGCCGGCCGCGCCGGCCACCGGCCGCTGTCTCTGGGGAAGCCGAGCAGGTCGGCGATGGTGTTGTTGTACTCGGCCGGGGTCAGGGCCAGGGGGGCGGCGTCGGCCGCGGAAACGTCCCCGGGGCCGCGCGCCTGACCGCCCGCCGCCCCCGGGGCCGCGGCACTGGAGAAGAACACGACCAGCAACGCCCGCGCGATACGATGTCTCATGCGCTCGGTCCCGCGTACCCGCGCGCGGGCGGCGCCGTGCCGAGCTGGCCGGCCGGCAATGCCGACCGGCCCTGCCGCCCCCGGGGCCGCACCGCAGTCGAACCGGCTACCACGCTCCGGTGCCATCTTGATCTCCAGCGACGACACGGAGCGCTCTCAGCGGCGCCGAGTATGCTCTCGACGTCGAAGTCCCTTGTCCCCCCCGGTCGGCCGTTGAAACACCATCGGCATGAGGTGGCGTCCCCAACGGGATTCGAACCCGTGTCTCAGCCTTGAAAGGGCTGAATCCTAGGCCTCTGGACGATGGGGACGCGAAGGGGATGCGCCGGGACGCCTGCCTGATGGGACCGTGCTTTCAGGCCCTCCGAGTATCAGTAACGCTTTAGTATACGCCATTTTGGGGTTTCTTGCGCGAAATGCCTCCCGGTGATGCAGGAGCATCCCACGCTGACCGCGCGTGACGGCCCGCCCGTGCCGACTGCCACGCGCTTCTGGTGCAATCTGGTGCGGCCGGGCACGTCAACCCCTTGGCCGGCCCCGGATCCGCAGTTGACGGCGCAGAAACGCGCTCCGGCCAAGCCGGGGTAGACCCGGGTTGCTTCCCCGATGCCCGGGACGCTCCCACCTCTTGCGTCCGAGTGCTTGCGTCCGGCTGCAAGTTGCTGAAAAAAAGTGACTTGAAGCGTCCTCGCTGCGGCGGCGGGGCGGTGGCGGGTTTCTTGCCCTCTTCCCGTTCGGCCCCGCCGCCACGCGGCGGCTGCGTGCCCGACCTGGCCTTTGGGCTGCCGCACCGACGGCGGGGCCGCGAAGCCGGTCGCCGTGTCCAAGACGGGCCGGTGACCATCGAGTCCTTGCAACGAGGGGAGAAGACGATGCGACGAACTCTGTGGGGTGTGGTGATGGTGATGGCGTTGTGCGCCGGGCAGGCGGGCGCGGCCGCGGTTCAGGAAACGACGCAGCTCGACCCGCAGCGCATGCGGTCGGCGCTGATCGATCTGAACGCGGCGACGTCCCTCGAGCTCGAGACGCTGCCGGGCGTGGGGCCGCGCACGGCCGAGCGGATCATCGAGTACCGCCGCGAGCACGGCGGCTTCGAGCGAATCGAAGATCTGATGGATGTGCGCGGCATCGGCGAGCGCACTTTCCTCAGACTGCGGCCGCTGGTGACGGTCGCGGCCCCCGAGCCCGATGCCGGCCAACGTCCGTAGCGCCCGCGTCGGTTGCGTCCCGGAGACCCGCCTCCGGGGCGCAACCGACCCGCTCGATCATCGGTCCGGACGGGCCTGCGCCGATCGGTCTGTTCGCGCCGCCGGCTTCTCGCTGGTCGAGGCCAGCGTCGTGCTGTTGTTGGTCGGGACGACGGCCGCGCTCGCGCTTCCGGCGATGCGGACCGGATTGGACCGTCTGCAGGGCGTCGCCGCCGCACGCCATCTCGCCGCCCTGGTCCAGTCGGCCCGGGTGCGGGCGGTGATGCAGTCCGTTCACGTCGGACTGCGGTTTGAGCGGGAGGGCGACCGCTATCGGTACGCGCTGTATGCAGACGGAAACGGCAACGGCGTGCGGGCGCGGGACGTCCGAAGCGGGGTAGACGCTCCGCTGGCGCCGTTCGAGCGCATCGGCGATCGTTTTCCGGGTGTCGCCATCGGCATCACGGCGGGGGTGCCGGGGATATCGAGCCGCGGTTTCCTGCCGGCCGGTGCGGATGCGGTCCGCTTCGGCGCCTCGGATACGTTGACCTTCACGCCGCTGGGGACGGCGACGAGCGGCACGCTTTATCTGCGCCATCGGTCCGGCCGACAGCTTGCGGTCCGGGTGCTGGGCGCCACCGGGCGGACTCGTATCCTCGAGTTCAGAAGGGCCACCGGTTCGTGGGCGCCCCCATGACGAGCGGGCGCGCCGTCGAGCGCCGCCGGCACGTTCGTCGGCCGGCGGCGGATCTGGGGTGGTTGGAGGCGGCGCGGCTGCGGCCCGGTCTCGGGGTGGTGCTGGTCGATCTCTCACCCGGCGGCGCGCTGGTGGAAACGGCTACCCGTCTGCGGCCTGGAACGAAGACGGCGCTGCAGTTGACGGTGAGCGACGGCGACCTGCGGGTGTCCGGCGAGGTGGTGCGCGCCTGGGTGTCGGCCATCGGGCGCGAACGGGGAATCCTCTATCGGGGAGCGTTGCGGTTCGACCGGCCGATGGACCTGCCGGCAAGCCGGCCGGGCCCGGCGTCTGCGCGGTAGGTCGGGGCGGACCGGGGAGACTTGCATGGGCGGCCGGCGGCGCCCCCGGCAACGGTCTCCGGACCAGGAGTCTGCGGTGCCTCCGGACCAGAGGTCTGCGCGGCGGAACGGCGCGGCCTCCTGCGGGTCAGTTGGGCCGGCGGAGCCGCAGGACGACGGGCGCAACGCCGCCATCCCAGGCTCCGGACGCGTCTCTGGCGGTCGATACGGGGACCCGATTACTTGACCACGTGCAATCACGCGGCTAATTTGCATATGATACGTGCGTTTGCTGCCAGCGGAGCCCCGTTTGCTTCCGTTCGATATGCATCTCAGAGCCCTTGTGGCGCCGGCGCAGTGCGGATTTCACCATGGCTGAACTGTCGATGTCGTGTCCCAGCCCCGTCGATCACCGCGGTGATTGCATCGAGCGGCGCCAGCGGTTCTCGGAGTTTCTCGCCGTTCTCGAGTCCCGGACCCTCGGAGGCACGAAGAGCGGCGTCCTGGAAGCCGCGGTGTCGGCGGCCGTAGAGCGGCTGGTTCCCATTCGCGGCGCCCGACTGACGGTGGGGCCCGCGCCGCCGCTGGCCGCGCGCGAGGGACCGGCACTGTCGGCGCTGCGGTTTCCGGTGCCGGTTCCCGCACGCGCGGATCTGGCCCTCGAGGTGAAAATCGACGCCAGTTGCGCGCTTGATGCGTGGGACCGGCAAGCGCTGCGCCAGGCGGCCCGAGTGGTCGGACTGCTGATAGCGTCGCGGAATCACGCGGCGGCGCCGCTGCCCGGTCAGCCGCCCGATCCGGCAGCGCCGCTGATCGGATCGAGCCGTACGATGCGCCAGTTGCGACAACAGATCGAGCGGGTGGCGGGGACCGATTTCACGGTCCTGATCGAGGGGGAGTGCGGTTCCGGCAAGGAGCTGGTGGCGCGTCAGGTGCACGACCTGAGCCGGCGGTGCCGGGGCCCCTTCGTCGCCGTGAACTGCGCGGCCCTGGTCGAGACACTGCTCGAAGCCGAGCTGTTCGGCATCGAGGATCGAGTCGCGACCGGCGTGCGGGCCCGCCGCGGCAAGTTCGAGCTGGCCGACCAGGGAACGTTGTTCCTCGACGAGGTCGCCGACCTGTCGCCGGCCGCGCAGGCGAAGCTGCTGCGGGCGATTCAGGAACTGTCGGTCGAACGGGTCGGGGGACAGGGGGCGCGCGCGGTGGACATCCGCATCGTCGTCGCGACGAACCAGCGCCTCCGGGATTTGGTGGAAGCGGGACGGTTTCGCACCGATCTCTATTACCGCCTCGCCGGTGTCGAGCTGAATGTGCCGCCGCTGCGGCAACGCCGGGAGGATGTCGTTGAGCTGGCCGAGTATTTTCTCGACGGGCATCGCGGATTGCGCCGGCTGACCCTGTCGGAGAGCGCCGCGGACGCGCTGCGAAACCATCAGTGGCCGGGCAACGTGCGGGAGCTGCAACGCGTCGTCGAGCGGGCCCTCGCCCTGACGACCGACGACGTGGTCGGCCTGCCGGATCTGCCGGCCGAGCTGACCCGGGACTATGCCGAGGTGCTGCAGCCCTCGGCGGCTCGCGCCGAGTCGATGCGCGCGTGGGGGAGCCGCTACGCGCGGCTGATGCTGGAGCGTTGCGGCCACAACAAGCGGCGCACGTGCGAGGTGCTGGGCATCAGCTATCACACGCTGCAGTCGTACCTGCGCGAGTCGGCCGGCGACACCGGCGAGCTGCCGGCCGGGCCGGCCGCCCCGGCTCGATGACGGGGGGGCGCGGAGAGGAACGGCGGGACGACGAGGTGCGCGTCAAGGGCGGGACGACGGAGTGCACGTGCACCCGCGAGCGCGTTAGCGCGTCAGGACCATCCCACGCTCCGCCACCGCCGTGCGCAGGCGGCATCGTGGCGGGTCCTTGGCTCCGGACGGGCGGCATCGTGGGTCTCACGCGGTGCCGGCCGGTCGGCAAGACGGTGGCGACCCCTCGAATCGGGGGCGAGCCGTCACGCGCAGTCAGCGTGGGATGCCCCTGGTTAGCGCGTTCATGAGTGTTGACGGCCGGTCATTGGCGGTACCATCATGAAGGAGTTTTAACGACTTGACGACCGGAACTCACATGCCTGAAACGCCATCCAGCGCGCAGTGGTTCCGAGACAATGCGGCAGCCCTCGCAGTACTACTCTCGGTGATTGCCGGTACTTGGAGCCTCTCGCGTGATATGGCGACGTTGAGGGGCGCCATGGCCACGAAAGAGGACATGGCGGTGTTGAGGGGCACCATGGCCACGAAAGAGGACATGGCCGGCTTCGCCAAGGCTGAGGATATTGACGGCTTGGCGTCGCAGGACAGTGTTAATGACTTGTCGTCGAAGCTTGATGACTTCAACCGGACGGTCGACGAGATCGATCACGAGGCTGACCGTCTGGCCATCGTGGCGGCGGGTTTGGAAGCAACCGTGAGCGGGCTGAGGCGTGATGTCGACAGACTGGGGCGTGATGTCGACGGACTGGACGCGACAGCCGAGAGGCTGACGACGACCGCGAACAGCATCGATGCGAACAGCGACTTTATGGTGGCGTGCATGGTCGAGATTCACCGTTCTTGGAGCCAAGCGGTGGAGTCGTTCGGGTTCGGTCAGGAGACGTGGGCAGGCGACCCCGATCCGGCAATTCTTCTTCCAGTGACTTGCGATACGCTTCGCCGTCGCGTCAGCGATGTCCCAGCCGCGGGTGACTCGCCGCCGGAGTGACTGTCTGTTCGTTCGCTTTCGTACGCCCCCCTCGACCTCCGAGACGGCGTCTGCTCTTCGATCAGTGTCGTATCCACTGCGGTTCGAGGGTGGTAGCCCTCGCCAGAGTAGTTGCGCACGAATGGTGGATGACACGGTTGCGCGGGTCGAGAGCCGTCCTCGTCTCGGGGCGGCGCTGATCCCCGCTGCGGCGCCTCCCAAACCGAGCGGCGCTGGGTCGCAGGTCCAGTGGTTCGCCACGACATAATCTTTGGATAGACGGCCTTGAGTCGAGAGATTAGGTGGTGCGCCGTGCGAAGGCGCCATTCCTCAGCGGGTGCGAATCCCGCCCGGCAACTGTCGCTCCAGCCGGTAGCAGTCGGAGCGGACAATGGAGGCAACGACATCGGCTGAAGCACGCCGACGACAACGGGCCGCCATTGGGCGGCTCAGCGGCCGGGGCTCCGGACATGCGGAATCGTGGGTTCCCGCGGCGCCGGCCGGGCGGCAAGACGGTGGCGACCCTCGAATCGGCGGCGGGCCGTCACGCGCCGTCAGCGTGGGATGGCCCTGCCGGGACGACGACACGTCTTGACCCCCCGCAGGTCCCATAGTACGTTACACCGTTCCGGCGGCCTTGCTGGTAGATGTCGGTCGCGGCTGCCCGTCGTCGGACCGCTCTCCGCGGGCCGGCATTCCCGGCCGGATCGCCCACCACGCCCGGCCTGATCGTGTCATGACTGACGCTTCCGCCCGGTTCAAGACCCCCCTGCACGGAAGGCACGTCGCCCTGGGCGCGAAGATGGCGCCGTTCGCGGGGTGGGAGATGCCCGTGCAGTACGCCGGCATCACCGAGGAGCATCTTGCGGTGCGGCAGGCGGCCGGGCTCTTCGACGTCAGCCACATGGGGGAGATCGAGGTGGCGGGGACCGACGCCCTCGCCGCCGTCCAGCGCCTATCGACGAACGACGCGGGCCGTCTCGAGATCGGTCAGGCGCAATACTCGGCCCTGGCCACGCCCGAGGGGACGTTCGTCGACGATCTGCTGGTGTATCGACTGGCGGACGATCATTTCCTGCTCGTGGTCAACGCCGCCAACACCGCCGCCGGCTACCGGTGGATTCAGGACGGCATCGCGGACATCGGCGATGCCGTCGCCGTCAACACCAGCTCGCGCTACGCTTTGCTCGCGGTGCAGGGGCCGCGGGCCCTGGACGTCGCGCAATCGCTGACCGACATGGATCTCGCGGCCATCCGGCACTACCGGTTCGCGACCGGCGAGGTGGCGGGCCTCCGGGCCACGGTGTCGCGCACCGGGTACACTGGTGAGGACGGGTTCGAGATCTTCGTGGCCCCGCAGGTGGCGGAACGACTCTGGACGGCCCTGTTGTCGGCCGGTCGGCCGCACGGGCTGCAGCCGGCGGGACTGGGCGCGCGCGACACGTTGCGCCTCGAGGCCGCGATGCGGCTGAGCGGCCGGGACATCGACCGGACCACGACGGTGCTGGAGGCCGGCCTCGGCTGGATCGTCGGCTGGCGGAAGCCCGCCTTCATCGGACGCGATGCGTTGTTGCGGCAGCGGGAGGCCGGGGTCGACCGCAAGCTCGTCGGGTTCGAGCTGGCCGGACCGGGCATCGCACGGCACGGCTACGCGGTCCACGCCGGCGGCGGGCGGGTCGGCGTGGTGACCAGCGGGACGCGGACCCCGTCCGTCGGGAAGGCCATCGGTCTGGCCTACGTGCCCGCGGCGGGGGCCGCGCCGGGGACCGAGTACGAGGTTGACGTCCGCGGGCGCAGGGTTCCCGCCCGGGTCGTGCCGTTACCGTTCTACAAGCGTCCGGAATGAGCAGCCATGTATCCGACCGACCGGCTCTACACGAAGGAACACGAGTGGATCATGATCTCCGGGTCGGCCGCCCGGGTCGGCATCACCGACTACGCGCAGGGCCAACTCGGTGATGTGGTGTACGTCGAGCTGCCCGAGGTGGGGCAGCAGTTCGAGCCGGGAGCCCGGTTCGGATCGATCGAGTCGGTCAAGGCGGTGTCGGATCTGTACTGTCCCCTGGCGGGCCGGGTGACCGAGGTGAACACGGCGCTCTCGACGGCCCCCGAGACGGTGAACGGCGATCCGCACGGAAGCTGGATCATGGTCATCGAGTTGGCGGACCCCGCCGGAACCAGCGAACTTCTCGACTCGGCCGCCTATGCCGAGCTGGTGAAGTAGGCGGACCGCCGCGTGTCCCACCCGCGAGCCGATCTGTTTGCCGACCGCCACGTCGGGCCCCGCGCCGAGGATGTCGAGACGATGCTGGCGGCGGTCGGCGCCGCCTCGCTGGACGTCTTGCTCGACGAGGCGGTGCCCCCGGACATCCGGCTCGACGCGCCTCTCCGAACCCCGGGACCCGACACCGAAGCGGAGTATTTGGCCCGCCTGCGGGACATCGGCGGCCGGAACCGGCCGGGACGGGCGTACATCGGCCTGGGGTACTACGGCTGCATCACCCCCAGCGTCATCCTGCGCAACGTGTTCGAGAACCCCGGCTGGTACACCCCCTACACGCCGTATCAGGCGGAGGTAGCGCAGGGACGTCTCGAAGCGCTGTTGAACTACCAGACCCTGGTCGGCGACCTGACCGGCATGCCGGTGGCGAACGCCTCGCTGCTCGACGAGGCGACGGCGGCGGCCGAAGCGATGGCGATGATGCACCGGGTGCGGTCGCGCAAGGGCCCCGGCGCCGACCGGCTGCTCGTGTCGCGGCGCTGCTTTCCCCAGACCATCGAGGTCGTGCGCGGCCGGGCCGAGCCGCTGGGCATCGCGGTCGAGGTGGGCGATCCGGCGGCGATGCCGGTCGACGGGCGGGTCTTCGGGGTTCTGCTCCAGTCCCCGGCCGAGGACGGCGCGGTCGTCCCCATCGGCGACGCGGTGGCCCGGGCCCACGACGCGGGGGCCCTCGCCGCCGTGTGCACCGACCTGCTGGCCCTGACGTTGCTGGCCCCGCCCGGCGAATGCGGGGCGGACGTCGTGGTCGGCAACTCGCAGCGGTTCGGGGTCCCGATGGGCTGCGGCGGACCGCACGCGGCGTTCTTCGCCACCCGGGAGGCGTTCGTCCGGCAGATGCCCGGGCGCATCATCGGGCTGTCGGTCGACCGGCACGGCGAACCCGCCTGTCGGATGGCGTTGCAGACCCGCGAGCAGCACATTCGGCGCGACCGGGCGACGTCGAACATCTGCACCGCCCAGGCCCTGCTCGCCAATCTCGCCGGTTTCTACGCGGTCTACCACGGTCCGGACGGGCTCCGCGCCATCGCCGCCCGCGTGCACGGGCTGGCCCGGCAACTGGCGGAAGGGGTGCGGGGGCTGGGTCTCGCGCCGGCGCACGCGCATTTCTTCGACACCGTCACGGTGCCGCTGCCGCCGTCCGCGCTCGAGGGGCTGCGGGCCCGCACCGCCGCCGCCGGCGTGCATCTGCGCTTCCGGGGGGACGGCGGGGTGGGCATCGCCCTCGACGAGACCACGACCCCGGACGACGTGGCGCGCATCGTGTCGCTCTTCGCCGCCGCCCTCGACCGCCCGGCCCCGCCGCCGGCCGCGGTCCCGGATACCGCCCGGGACTGGCCGGAAGCGCTCGTGCGCACGTCGGCCTACCTGACCCATCCCGTCTTCCACCGGCACCGATCCGAGACGCAGATGATGCGCTATCTGAAGCGGCTCGAGCGGCGCGACCTCGGTCTCGACACGTCGATGATCCCGCTCGGATCGTGCACGATGAAGCTGACCGCGGCGTCGGCGATCCGCGCCGTGAGCTGGCCGGCGTTCGCCGGGGTCCATCCGTTCGCGCCGGTGGAGGCGACGGCGGGCTACCAGGCCCTGTTCCGCGAGCTCGAGGCGTCGCTGGCCGCGATTACCGGACTGCCGGCGGTGTCGCTGCAGCCGAACTCGGGAGCGCAGGGCGAGTTCGCGGGGCTCATGGTTATTCGCGCCTACCAGCGCGACCGGGGGTGCGGCGACCGGGACGTCGTCCTTATCCCGGCATCCGCCCACGGCACCAATCCGGCCAGCGCCGCCATGGCGGGAATGCGGGTGGTGGTCGTGGCCTGCGACGATCGCGGCGACGTCGATCTCGACGACCTCCGCGCCAAGGCCGCGGCGCATCGCGACGCCCTGTGCGCGTTGATGATCACGTATCCGTCCACCCACGGGGTGTTCGAGGACGCCATCCGCGGGATCTGCGGCATCGTCCACGCCGCCGGCGGGCAGGTGTACATGGACGGGGCGAACATGAACGCGCAGGTCGGGGTGACCAGCCCCGCCGCGATCGGCGCCGACGTCTGCCACATCAATCTGCACAAGACCTTCGCCATTCCCCACGGCGGCGGAGGACCCGGCATGGGGCCGATCTCGTGCGGCGCGCACCTGGCGCCGTATCTGCCGGGACATCCGGTGGTGCGGGTCGGCGGCGAGCGGGCGATCCCCGCCGTCGCGGCGGCGCCGTGGGGCAGCGCCAGCATCCTCCTCATCTCCCACGGCTACATGCGGATGCTCGGGGCGGAGGGCATGCGGCTGGCGACGGCGGCGGCGATACTCGGCGCCAACTACATCAAGGCGCGTCTCGCCCCGCACTACGAGGTGTTGTACACCCGCGCCAACGGACGGGTCGCGCACGAGCTCATCCTCGACCTGCGGGCCCTCCGGCCGCACGGCATCAACGAGCTCGACGTCGCCAAGCGGCTCATGGACTACGGGTTCCACGCCCCGACGGTCTCGTTTCCGGTGCCGGGCACGATGATGGTCGAGCCGACGGAGAGCGAACCCCGCGAGGAGCTCGACCGGTTCTGCGATGCGCTGATCGCCATCCGCGGAGAGATCCAGGCGATCGTGGACGGCGCCGCCGACCCCGTCGACAACGTGCTGAAGAACGCCCCGCACACCGCCGCCGAGGCGGCGGCCGACGTCTGGCCGCACCCCTATACGCGGGAGCAGGCGGTCTATCCGAGACCCTTCGTGCGCGCCAACAAGTTCTGGCCGGCGGTGGGACGGATCGACGACGCCCACGGGGACCGGAACCTGATCTGCGCCTGTCCGCCGATCGAGGCGTATCAGGACTGAGCCGCGGTCGCCCCGCGGCGCAGGAAAGACGCGGCGGGGCGGTCGGCCCGCCGCGCCGGCGCTTCGGCCGGCCGGCGGCCAATCTGGAACGGCCGGCGCCGCCGATCAGTCCGCCCCGCAGGTCAAGGCGTGGGCCCGTTCGCGCAGCCGCGCCAGCAGGCGTGCGGTCACCCGCCCCGGCCCGCCGGACCCGATTACCTGCCCGCCGACCAGGACCACCGGGACCACCTCGCGGGTGGTGCTGGTGATGAACATCTCGTCGACGGCCGGCAGGTCCGACTGGCGGAGCACCGCGTCCCGGACCGGCACCCCGATGTCGGCACCCACCTCGAACAGCAGGTTCCGCGTCACCCCCTCGAGCAGCCCGGCATCGAGGGGCGGGGTCAGGACGACGCCGTCCCGCACCACGAACACGTTGGACTGCGAGCATTCCGCCAGCTCGCCCCGGTGGTTGAGAAGCAGGGCCTCGTAGGCGCCGTCGCGCACCGCCTCCTGCATCGCCAGCACGTTGTTCAGCAGGTTGTTGGACTTGATGACGGGGTCGACACTGCGGGGGTGGTTGCGCAGGACGCTCGCGACGACGAGCCGCACCCCGTCGCGGTCCACCCATTCCGGCGACGCCCGATGCGGGCGCGCGATGATGACGACCGTCGGGGTCCGGCAGACGGCCGGATCGTAGCCGAGGTCGCCGACCCCGCGGGTGACGAGTATCCGGAGGACGACCTCGCCGTGGGGGTGGACGCCGCGCATGGTGTCGCGCAGGCGGGACTCCAGCTCCCCGTCCGTCGGCGGAACCTCCAGCGACAGGCGGGCGGCCGAGGCGCGGAGCCGGGCGAGATGCCGGTCCGTCAGAAAGGGCCGGCGGTTGTAGGTGCGGAGGGTTTCGTACACGCCGTCGCCGTAGAGAAAGCCGTGGTCGAAGACCGAAACCACCGCCTGGTCGCCGGACGTCACGACCCCGTTCACGTTCACGCTGGCCTCGCCGATGCCGTCGGGCGCGCCGGCCGTGTTCGTCTTCACGCTGTCCACGGTACCATACGCACAGGACCTGCGTGTCCGTCAATCGCGGGTCGGGGGGAACCTTGGCGCAGGTCGAGACCGGCCGTCCATCGCGCGGGGAAGGAGCCGGCGGCCTGCGGGCCCGTGCCCGACCGTCCATCGCGCGCGGGCAGGGGCGCTGACGGAAATCGCCTTGCCGCGCGCCAAAGCGCGGGAAACCGTGGACAACGGGCGGCGGCCGGGTGCGGTCGGCAACTTCGTATCGATCACACCGGCTCCGTGACCGTCACCGGCGGCGTCCCGGCGGCGGCCGGGGCAGTCGGGCGACTCGTATCGATCACTGTCCTGAGGAGCGGACCTCGGCGTTGCAGGGGAGAGCGGCCCGAACCGAGTCGAACGGTCCGCGCGCACCGCGGAGGCGATCGTCGACAACGGCCGTTGCAGGGGAGAGCGGCCCGAACCGGGTCGAACGGAGCGGCGGAAACAGGATGCGGGTGCTGAACACGGCCCAGATGCGTGAGGCGGACCGGCGTGCGATCGCCGATCTCGGGGTGCCGTCGCTGGTCATGTTGGAGCACGCCGGCCGGCAGGTCGTCTCCGCCATCGACTCGCGCTGGCCGCCGCGGCCGGACCGCCGCATCGCGGTGGTGTGCGGGAAGGGGAACAACGGCGGAGACGGTTTCGCCGCGGCGCGAATCCTGGCCGCCCGCGGCGCCGCGGTGCGGGTGTACCTGGCCGCGGCGGAGGCGGACGTCGGGGGAGACGCCGCGATCAATCTGTCGGCGCTCCGGCGTTCCGGAGTTCCGGCGGTCGACGTCTCCAGCCCCTCCGCCTGGGCGGCGGCGCGGGCGGACCTCGGCGGATGCGACGTGGTGGTCGATGCCCTGTTCGGCACCGGCCTGACGCGGCCCGTCGCGGGGCACTGGCAGTCGATCGTCGGCGGCCTCGACGCCTCGGCCCCCCCGGTGGTGTCGATCGACCTGCCGTCGGGACTGTCGGCGGACACCCCGCAACTGATCGGAGAGGCGGTCGCGGCCGAGCTCACGGTCACCCTCGGCGCGCCGAAGCTGCCCCTGCTGCTCGACCCCGCGGCGACCCGGGCCGGCGCTGTCGCCGTCGCCGACATCGGCGTTCCCGCCGCCGTCGTGGACGCCCTCGCGGGGCCGCGGGTAACCGTCATCACCCGGGCCTGGGCCCGGCGGCAGGCCCCGCGCCGGCGCCGGCAGAGCCACAAGGGCGACTATGGACGGGTGCTCGTCGCGGCCGGGTCGACGGGCAAGACCGGCGCCGCCGGGCTCGCCGCCCTCGGCACCCTGCGCTCGGGGGCGGGACTGGTGACGGTGGCGACCCCGCGTGTCTGCCAGCCGGTGGTGGCCGCCCTGGCGCCGGAGTACATGACCTTGGGGCTCGACCACGACGGCGGGGGCCTCGTCGGGGCCGGGGCGGCCGGCGCGGTACTCGCCGAACGCTGCGACGTGCTCGCGGTCGGACCCGGTCTCGGCCGGAGCGCCGGCGTCAGCCGCTTCGTGCGCGAACTGGTGGACCGCGCGCCGGTCCCGATGGTGCTCGACGCGGACGCCCTGAACGCGTTCGCCGGCGGTCCCGCGGGGCTCCGGGGGCGTCCGGACCGCGCGCTGGTCATCACCCCGCACGCCGGCGAGATGGGGCGCATCATCGGCAGGCCGGCCGAGTATGTGGAGGCCCACCGCCTCGACCTGGCCCGCGACCTGGCGGTGGAGCAGGGCATCTTCGTGGTCCTGAAGGGCGCGCGGACCCTGGTGGCGACGCCGGCGGGGGCGGTGCGGATCAACGTGACCGGCAATCCGGGCATGGCCACGGGGGGCGCCGGCGACGTGCTCACCGGGGTCCTGTCGGGCTGGATGGCCCAGCTCCGGGACGTCGAGAGTGCCTGCGGGTTGGGGGTCTGCCTGCACGGGCTCGCCGGCGACCTCGCCGCGGTCCGGCACGGCCATGCGGGGCTCACGGCCGGCGACTTGGCCCTCCAGCTCGGGCCCGCCCTGCTCGCCCTGGAACGCGGCGAGCCGGACCGTCACGCTCAGGAGCCGGAGCGCCGTCCGCTCTGAGCCCGCATTCCCGGGGAGACCGCACCGTGGACACGACGCGCTACGAGAGCCGCTCCGAACGGCAGACCGCCGACATCGCCGCCGATCTGGCCCGGAAGCTGCCGGGCGGCGCCGTGGTTCTGCTGTTCGGCGACCTCGGCGCGGGCAAGACCGCGTTCGTGCGGGGGTTCGTCGAGGGCGCGGGGATCGACCCCGACGAAGTCAGCAGCCCCACGTTCACGATCGTCCAGGCGTACGGCGGGGGGCGGGTCCAGCACGTCGATCTGTACCGGCTCGGACCGGTCGAGACCGACGACCTGGGGCTCGAAGAGCTGCCGGAAAGGGGTGCCCTGGTCTGCATCGAGTGGGCCGACCGGCTGCCGCGTCCGGTGCCGGGGGCGGTCTCGGTCCGGATTGTCGATCGGGGGGGCGACTTGCGGGAGCTCGTCATCGAGCTGCCGGACGAACTCAACCCGCTCCCGCGCCGAGAAACCCGTGTCACGACCTCGATGATCCCGCAGGCCCGCGATGCGGACCGCGGGTGACGGCTGACAGCCCGACGCCGCGCGATCCGCGCGCATCGAATACGCGGCGGACGCCGCGGACCGGCGCCGCCTACTCCGAGCGGTAGTTGGGCGCTTCCTTGGTGATGACCACGTCGTGCACGTGGCTCTCCCGCATGCCGGCGGGGGTGATGCGCACCATGCGGGCCATTCCGGCGCGCAGCCCGCCGACGAGCTGGATCACCGCGCCGACCGAGCCCTTGTGGGGCACGCGGCCCTCGATGCCCTGGACCGGCGCCGCCTACTCCGAGCGGTAGTTGGGCGCTTCCTTGGTGATGACCACGTCGTGCACGTGGCTCTCCCGCATGCCGGCGGGGGTGATGCGCACCATGCGGGCGTTCTGCTGCAGGTCGTGGATGGTGGGACACCCGCAGTAGCCCATTCCGGCGCGCAGCCCGCCGACGAGCTGGTGGATCATCGCGCCGACCGAGCCCTTGTGGGGCACGCGGCCCTCGATGCCCTCGGGCACGAGCTTCTCGCCGTCCTCGCGGGGGCTCGCGAGGTCGAAGTCCTCCTGGAAGTAGCGGTCCCGGCTGCCGGCGCGCATCGCGCCGATCGAGCCCATGCCCCGGTACTCCTTGAAGCTGCGCCCCTGATAGAGGATCAGCTCGCCGGGGCTCTCGTCGGTGCCCGCGAACAGGCTCCCGATCATGACCGCGCCGGCCCCCGCCGCGATGGCTTTGGTGATGTCGCCGGAGTAGCGCACGCCGCCGTCGGCGATGATGGGGACGCCTTGGCGCCGGGCGGCCTCGCCGCACTCGGCGAGGGCCGAGATCATCGGCATGCCGATGCCGGCGATCACCCGGGTCGTGCAGATGGACCCCGACCCGATGCCGACCTTGACGCCGTCGACGCCGAGGTCGATCAGCGACTCGGCGCCCTCCGCCGTCGCGACGTTGCCGGCGACCAGCTCGACGCCGGGGAAGTGTTCGCGGAGCTGGCCCACCATGGCCATCACCCCGTGCGAATGCCCGTGCGCGGTGTCGACGACCAGCACGTCGGCGCCGGCCGCGACGAGAGCCTCCGAGCGTTCAACCGTGTCCTTGGCAATCCCGACCGCCGCGCCGACCCGCAACCTGCCCAACTCGTCCTTGGACGCGGTCGGGTAGGTGATCATCTTCCGGATGTCCTTGACGGTGATGAGCCCCTTGAGACGGAACTCCCGGTCGACCACCAGCAGTTTCTCGACGCGGTGCTTGTGCAGGATGGCCTGGGCGTCCTGCAGGGTGGTCCCGACCGGCACCGTGATGAGGTCCCGGCGGGTCATCACCTCGCCGATGGGCCGCTCGATGCGCCCCTCGAAGCGCAGGTCGCGGTTGGTGAGAATGCCGACGAGCTTGCCTTCGGTGCTGCCGTCCTCGGTGATCGGCACCCCCGAGATCCGGTATTTCTTCATCATCTCGAGGGCCTCGACGATCCGGTTGGCGGGCGACAGCGTGATCGGGTTGACGATCATGCCGCTCTCCGACCGCTTGACCCGATCGATCTCGGCCGCCTGCGCCTCGATGTCGAGGTTCTTGTGGATGACCCCCATGCCGCCGAGCTGCGCCATCGCGATGGCGAGACGCGACTCGGTCACGGTGTCCATCGCGGCGCTGATGATCGGCACGTTCAGGGTGACGTTCCGGGTGAGCCGGGTCGAGACGTCGACCCCCGCGGGCAGGACCTCGGACCGTTGCGGCACGAGCAGCACGTCGTCGAAGGTCAAGGCCACCGCAATGTCGGTGGCCGCGAAGCGGGTCGCCGTGGTCTCGGTGCCCGCGGTCATGTCAGGCCCCATGACATTTCTTGTACTTCTTTCCGCTGCCGCACGGACACGGATCGTTCCGCCCGACCTTCGGGGTGTCCCGGCGCACGGTGCGCACCGCGGCGTCGTCGCCTCCGGTCCGTGCCGGCTGCGGGCCGCGGGCGGCCGGCAGCCCGCCTGCGAACGCCGGGGCGGCGGCGCCGGGAGCGTTGAGGGTCATCGGCGCCCGCGGCCGGGCGGCGGGGCGGGGGCTCTCCGCCCCTTCACCCTGCGCGATGGGCCGCAGCCGCCACAGGTACCGGATCATCTCGGTGTCGATCCGCTCCTTCATCGACTGGAACAGGGCGAAACTCTCCCGTTTGTACTCGACGAGCGGGTCCTTCTGGGCGTGGGCGCGCAGGCCGATGCCCTCCTTCAGGTGATCCAGGCTGTAGAGATGGTCCTTCCACTGCGTGTCGACGATCTGCAGCATCACGTCGCGTTCGACCCGCCGCAGCAGCTCGGCCTCGATCGCCTCTTCCTTCTCCTCGTAGCGGGATTTGACCACCGCCCACAACGTGTCGAGCATCTCGTCGGGGCTCTTGTCGTCGAGCGCCAGTTCGTCGAGCTGCTCGGCCGGGAGCCCCGCCAGCTCGCCGACCGAGCGTGACAGCCCCTCGGTGTCCCAGTCCTCCGGGTCGGTGTCGCGGCCGCAATGCGTCTCGACCTCCTGGTCGACGAGGTCCTCGGCCAGGGTCATCAGATACCGGCGGCTGTCGACGATCTCGTTCTCGGATACATGCACGCGGCCGTCGAGCAGTTCCCGGCGCAGCGTGTAGACGTTCTCCCGCTGCTTGTTCATGACGTCGTCGTACTCGAGCAGGTGCTTCCGCACCGAGAAGTGCTGCGCCTCCACCTGCTTCTGGGCCCGTTCGATGGCCCGGGTCACCATGCGGTGCTCGATGGGGACCCCCTCCTCCATCCCGAGCCGCTCCATCAGTCCCGAGATGCGGTCGGACCCGAAGATGCGCATCAGGTCGTCCTCGAGAGAGAGGTAGAACCGCGACGAGCCGGGGTCGCCCTGGCGCCCCGCCCGCCCCCGGAGCTGGTTGTCGATGCGCCGCGACTCGTGCCGCTCGGTCCCGATGATGTGGAGCCCGCCGGCGTCGACCACCTCCGCGTGCTCGGCCGCGGTCTGCTTCGCGAACTGGCCGAAGATGCGGTCCCAGTCGGGGCGGGGCGTGCGGTAGAAGTGCTCCAAGTGGTAGAAGTGCACGAACTCGTCGTCGTCGACGAACTTCGCCTCTTCCTTGGGCAGCCGTTCCGCCGTCTGTTCGGCGAGGGCCTGCTGGCGGGACATGTATTCGGCGTTGCCGCCGAGGACGATGTCGGTGCCCCGGCCGGCCATGTTGGTGGCGATGGTCACCGTCCCCCTGCGGCCGGCCTGGGCGACGATCTCCGCCTCCTGGGCGTGGTACTTGGCGTTGAGGACGACGTGCTTGACGCCCCGCCGCTTGAGAAGCCCCGACAGGCGCTCCGACTTCTCGATCGAGACCGTGCCGACCAGCACCGGGCGGCCGGCCTCCTGCTGGTCGATGATGTCCTCGACGATGGCGTCGTACTTCTCGCGCTCGGACCGGTAGATGGAATCGGCCTCCTCGATCCGCACCAGCGGGCGGTTGGTCGGGATGACCATGACGTCCAGCTTGTAGATCTTGTTGAACTCCGGCGCCTCCGTATCCGCGGTGCCGGTCATGCCCGACAGCTTGTCGTATTTCCGGAAGTAGTTCTGGAAGGTCACGGTCGCCAGCGTCTGGTTCTCCCGCTCGATCTTGACCTTCTCCTTCGCCTCGACGGCCTGGTGCAGGCCGTCGCTCCAGCGGCGGCCGGGCATGAGCCGGCCCGTGAACTCGTCCACGATGACGACCTGACCGTCCTTCACCATGTACTCCACGTCCCGCTTGAACAGCGCGTGGGCGCGGAGGGCCTGGTTCACGTGGTGCAGGAGCGGCATGTTGGCGGGGTCGTAGAGCCCGCCGGGGTTGAGCCGCCTGGCGAGCATCTTCTCCGCTTTCGCCATGCCGCTCTCGGTCAGGGCGACGGTCTTGTGCTTCTCGTCGGTCAGATAGTCGCCGGTCTCTTCCAGCGCTTCGCGGTCTTCCGCCTTGACGTTGCCCTGGGTGACCGCCCCCGGCATGAGCCGCGGGATGATGCGGTCGACCTCGTAGTAGAGCTCGGTCGACTGCTCGGCCGGCCCGGAGATGATCAGGGGGGTTCGGGCCTCGTCGATGAGAATGCTGTCGACCTCGTCGACGATCGCGAAGCGGTGTCCGCGCTGCACGAAGTGCGCGAGCTCGAACTTCATGTTGTCGCGCAGATAGTCGAAACCGAACTCGTTGTTCGTGCCGTAGGTGATGTCGGAGGCGTAGGCGGCCTGGCGCTCGGGGTCGCGCAGATCGTGCTGGATGATGCCGACCGACATGCCGAGAAACCGGTAGATGCGCCCCATCCACTCGGCGTCCCTCCGGGCCAGGTAGTCGTTCACGGTGACGACGTGGACCCCGCCGCCGCCGAGGGCGTTCAGGTAGGCAGCCAGGGTGGCGACCAGCGTCTTGCCTTCGCCGGTCTTCATTTCGGCGATCTTTCCCTGATGCAGGACCATGCCGCCGATCAACTGCACGTCGAAATGCCGCATGTCGAGCACCCGCCGTCCCGCTTCGCGAACCACCGCGAAGGCGTCGGGCAGCAGATCGTCGAACGGCTCGCCTTGATCGGCGCGTTGGCGCAGGTCGGCGGTACGCCCGCGGAGGTCGGCATCGCCGAGGGCGCGGACCGCCGCTTCCCGATCGTTGACCTCCGCCAACGCCGGCTGCATACGCTTGAGATCCCGCTCGTTCTGCGTGCCGAATACTTTCCTGAGGACGTTCTGCAGCATCAGTCGAGTCCAATGGGCCGCATCAACGGCAACCTGCCCGAAATTCGGGCCGGGCTCGGCCCTCGGTGCCGTTGCGCTGTCGATGATGGTCCAAGGCGGGTGTCGATCCGGGACACGGATATGATCGATTGTAGGGAAGCGATCCAGACGCGTCAAGGCGCCCGGGAGGCAGGTAGCGGTCTAGTCACTAGACCACTACCGGGAGGCAAGCCGAAGCGTCCCGCGCAGGGCATTCGGCGGAGAACGGAACGGGCCGGCCCGGATTGCGCCCGGCGGCCCGCGGCCGCGGATCAGTCGGCCGAGACGGCGCCCGAGGCGATGACCAGCCGCAGGGGGTTCATCCGCTGGCTGCCGACCAGGACCTCGTAGTGGACGTGGGATCCGGTGGCGCGGCCGGTGGCGCCGGCGTAGCCGATGACCTGGCCTCGTTCGACGTCCTCTCCGACGGCGATGGCGAACTCCGACAGATGGCCGTATCGGGTGCGCCGGCCGAAGCCGTGATCGATCTCGATCATCTTGCCGAAATTGCCGTTCCGCCCCGCTTCCGTGACCTTGCCGGCGGCCGTCGCCCAGACCGGCTGTCCGTACCCGGTCGAGATGTCGAGAGCCGGGTGAAAGGTCCGCTCGTCGGTGAACGGGTCGCTCCGATACCCGTATCGGGCGCTGATGCGGCCGGCGGCGGGCAGGTCGAACGGCGTCGCCCCGGCCAGATCCTGTCGCAGGCGGATGCCTTCTCGGAAGACCCCGAGCTCGACCTCCAGCACGTCGAGCAGATCATGCAGCAGGTAGAGGGTCTCGGCCGGCGCGGCCTGGGCCACGGCCCGGAGGGCCGACGCGCTGCCGGAGCGGTCCAGTTCCGCCAGCCGCACCATGGCCTGTCGAATGCCGGGGTCGACGATGGACTGATCGCGCAGGGTCTCGACGACGAGTTGGAGGGCGGCGGCGCGGCGGGACAAATCGACGGCGGTGGATCTGTATCGCTGAACCTCGGACTGGAGCAGCGCATTGAACGAGCGCAAGCGGTCGTTCATCGTCCAGCGCGGAGAGGAGAGCCATTTCTCGGGCTCGAACCGCATCCCGTCGAGCCAAGCGGCGGGCAGCAGCCATCCAAGAGGCAGTGCGACCAGCAGGAGGGCGGCCACCACGCTCGGACGCACGCTCAAGGCGAAACGGTGAACGACGCCGGTCGAACGGTCGGCCACGATGAAGGAGTAGCGTTTGACCAGCATCCACCTCGCAAACCGTGATCCTACCACGGCGGGGGGAGATTCCGAAAGGGGGCGCCGGCCGCGCGCAGGGGCATCCCACGCTGACGGCGCGTGGCGGGTTCGCCGGGCCGCCACCGTCTTGCGACCGGCCGGCGCCGCGTGAGACCCACGATTCCGCACGTCCGGAGCCCCAGGACCCCGCCACATGCTGCCTGCGCGCGGCGGTGGCGGCGTGTGGGATGGTCCGGGACCGCGGGGCGCACGTCGCATGCGCTGTGAAACATGTCCCCGACGTTTCGTGGCGTTGGGGTGATCGGCGTCCCCGATCATGACGGTTCGTGGGACCACTGCTCCTGGAACGGTCAGAGTCGGCGATTTCGGTCTCGTTCTCGGCCTCGAGGCCTTCCGAACGGGGGCCTTCCGGGCCTGGGCGCCGAACGGGCGCCTCGGGGCCGGCCGAGCCGGACACCTCCGGCGGCGGCGTCTCACTTTCCTGACGTGCCCCCCCGGCCGCGGCGGCAGTAACGTTGTACCGCCTCGGCAGCGTCATCCCGCTGTGGCTTGGGCGGAAGCTGGGGGCGTACCCGGGTGCAGTAACGTTGTACCGCCTCGGCAGCGTCATCCCGACCCCCGGTGTGAAGACGTGCCCCCCCGGCCGCGGCGGCAGTAACGTTGTACTATTCCCGCACAGCACATGTCGCGCCATACGTACCTGCTCGACCCGTCGCACTCGGCGGCCGGCATCGTGTCCCGGCTCGCGCAGCGTTTCACGATTCGGCGCACGGGGACGGGGACCGCCGTCCGCACCTATCTCGACACGTTCGATTGGCGCCTCTACCGCGATTCGGGTTTGCTCCTGTCCGATGCCCGGGACGGCAGCTGCCTCGTGCGCTGGGACCGCTTCGACGGCCGGTGCCGTCAACGCGCCTCGCTCCCGGCGCCTCCCGACTTCGCCCGGGATCTGCCCCCGGGAGGTTTCCGGGAAGCGCTGCAGGCGGTGTGCGGCATCCGGCGGCTCCTGCCGGTCGTCCGCATCGAGCGCCGCAGCGAACGGCTCCCGGTGGTCGACCACCGGGACAAGGTGGTCGCGCGCCTGTCCCTCGATCGCGGGACCGCCACCGGTCCGACGCGCCGCCGCCGTCGGCTGCGCCCGGCCCTGCGCCTCGTCCCGATGACCGGGTACGAGCGCGCCGGCGCCGGCGTGCGCCGCTTCTTGGAGCGGGACCTCGGCCTGGCGCCGGGCGCGGAGGGCGAGCTCGATCTGGCCCTGGCCGCGGTCGGCCGCCAACCGTGCGACTACGCCGGCAAGATCGAGTTGAGCCTCGACCCGGCGGATCGCACCGATCGCACGATGAAGCGCATCCTGGCCGCCCTGTGGGAGACCATGCAGGTCAACGAAGACGGTCTGCGCCGGGATCTCGATCCGGAGTTCCTGCACGATTTCCGCGTGGCGGTACGGCGGACCCGCTCCTGCCTCGGTCAGGTCCGGGAGGTGTTCGACGACACGGTGACGCGCTACTTCGCCGGCGAGTTCGCTTGGCTGGGGGGATTGACCGGTCCGCCCCGGGACCTCGACGTGCATCTGCTCAACCTGCGCGGCTACGAGGCCGATCTGCCGGCGTCGGCGCGCGGCGATCTGGTGCCGCTGGCCGACCACCTGCGGGGCCGGAAACAGGCCGCGCACCGGGAGCAGCTCGCGGGGCTCGACTCGGTCCGCTACCGGCGGCTCAAGCGGGAATGGCGCCGCTTTCTCGAGGCCGACGCCGGCGGGCCGGGGGCGAACGCCTCCCGCCCGGTCGGGGAGGTGGCGGCCGAGCGCATCGACCGCGCCTATGCGCGGGTGCGCAAGCGGGGCCGGTCCCTCTCGGCGGAGACCCCGGCCGAGACCCTCCACGAACTGCGCATCGCCTGCAAGAAGCTGCGGTATCTGATCGAGTTCTTCCGGAGCCTGTTCGCGGGCGGTCCCGTGAGCGCCGTCATCAGTGCGCTGAAGCGGTTGCAGGACGACCTCGGCGACTACAACGACCTGCAGGTGCAGCAGCGTGAACTGCGGGACACCGCGCAAGAGCTGTTCTCGGCGGGCGGCGCGAACGCGCCGGTTATGCTGACGATGGGACGGTTGGTCGACCGGCTGGAGTCTCGGGAGAGCGCCGCGCGCCGGCGGGTCGTCGAGCAGGTCGGCCGGTTCGTGAGCGCGCGGACGAGGGCGGAGCTCGGACGGCTTCTCGCGGCACGCGCGGAGACCTCTGTCTCGGGCCGCGGCTCATCGTGACGGCGGGTCCCGCGCGGCGGCGGCGGCGGAGGTAATGTCCCGATGAGGGTGCTGGCCACCTACAACATCAAGGGGGGGGTGGGGAAGACCGCGGCCGCCGTCAACCTCGCCTATCTCGCCGCCGCCGCGGGATCGCGCACCCTGGTCTGCGATCTGGATCCGCAGGGCGCCGCCACCTATTCCTTCCGGATCAAGATGAAGGTCCGCGGCGGCGGGAAGAAGCTGATTCACGGCAAGCGGCCGCTCGGCCGATACGTCCGCGAGACGGACTACGAAGGGCTCGACCTGCTGCCGGCGGACTTCTCGTACCGCCACTTGGACCTGCTGCTCGACAGCCCGAAGTACGTCCGCCGGCTGACGAGCCGTATCCGCGTGCTCGGCCGCGACTACGACTACGTCTTTCTGGACTGCGCGCCGAGCCTGTCGCTCGTCTCGGAGGCCGTCTTCGCGGTCGCCGACGCCCTGATCGTGCCGACCATTCCGACGACGCTGTCGCGGCGGACGCTCCGCCAGCTCGTCCGCCACCTGCGGCAGCATCGGGTGACGGTTCGGCTGCTGCCGTTCTATTCCATGGTCGACCGCCGCCGCACGCTGCATCGCCGGATCTGCGACGCCCCGGACGAGATGCCGTGCCCCGTGCTCGCGACCGAGATTCCGTACGCCAGCGCGGTGGAGCAGATGAGCGCGCGGCGGGCGCCGCTGTGCGGGTTCGCGAGAACGAACCCGGCCGCCCGCGCCTATGCCGGCCTGTGGGACGAACTGGTCCGGAGGCTCCAGGATCCTCCGCCGGACCCGTCATGAAGACGATTCTCCTGCTGCGCCACGGCAAGTCGAGCTGGGAGGTCGGATCCCTTCCGGATCGCGAACGCCCCCTGGCCTCCCGGGGCGCGGGGGCGGCACGGCGGATGGGTGGGTTCCTCGGCCGGGTGGGGCCGGCGCCCGACCGCGTGCTGTGCTCGCCGGCGGTGCGCGCGGCCGAGACGCTGCGGCGCGCGGCCGACGCCGGGGGGTGGAGCGCCTCCGCGGCCGTGGTCCCCGCGTTGTACGGAGCCTCGCCCGGCGACGTGCTGGCCTGCCTCGCCACCGTCCCCGGCGACGTGGAGACGCTGCTGGTGGTGGGACACGAACCGGCCTGCTCGCAGACCGCGGCCATGCTGATCGGCGGCGCGGCGGTGCGGTTCCCCACCGCCGCGCTCGCGTGTATCGGGTTGGACGTGACGCGGTGGGACGAGGTCGGGCCCGGCCGCGGGGAGCTGCTCTGGTTCGTCACCCCGCGCATGCTGGCCAAGTTCGACGACTAGCCGGCGGCCCGGGCGAAGTCCCCGCTGCATTCGAGCGGCGATGCATCCCGCCGGACGGCGTTGTTCGTCGGTCACCTATGCTCAAACCGCGATGAACGGGGACGCCGATCACCCCGACGCCACCAAACGTCGGGACCTGTTTTCACAGCACCAAGCGCTCTCCTCACGCTTGGTCAGGCACGGGCGTTCTTCGCCCGCGGGCGCTCTTCAGCCCGCTGGCGCCCCCGCCGCTCCCGGGGCGACGCGGGGCTTTCACCACGGGCGGTTGAGGGCTGGCTAGCCGAACGACATCCGGTAGCCGGCCTGCCGGAGATAGGCCTCCTCGGTCTCCAGATCGGCGCGGGTCAACGGGTGCTGGTCGAGCCACCCCGGGGGGAACCGCAGATCGAGCGCATTCTTTGCGGCGGAGAGCTCGATCGGAGGCAGGGGCAGGGGGCTGCGGCTCCGGTGCAGGACCACCGACAGGCGGAGGGACATTGCGAGCCGCTCCGTCCACGCCGACCAGCTTCGGGGAAGCGCGGCGATGGCCTCGGTCGGAAACTTGCGCCGGTGGGAACGCACGAGCGTCGCCAGCACCTGCTGCTCGGGGAGCGAGAACCCCTGCAGGTCCGCGTGCGCGACGATGTACTCGCCGTGGCGGTGGTAGTGGTTGTGCGCGATGTCCAGACCGATCTCGTGCAGGTTCGCGGCCCAGGACAGGAACTGCCGGGCATTGCGGGCGTCGAGGCCCCAGCTCGCCGCCACCTGCGCCAGCAGCGCCAGGCCCGTCTGCTCCACCCGCGCCGCCTGTTGCCGATCGATGTGGGCGCGATCGGCCAGGGCCTCGACGCCCCGCGCCCGGACGTCCTGATCGCGGATACGACCGAGAAAGTCGTAGAGGAGGCCTTCCCGCAGGGCGCCTTCCGAACGGCGCATCACGTCGATCCGGAGCGCCTCGAACAGGGCGGACAGGATCGCGGTCCCGCCGGCGATCGTCGTCTTGCGTCTGGGGTTCAGCCCCTCCAGCCTCAACCGGCCGATGCGCCCGGCCTTCAGCAGCGTATCCCGCAGCCGGCCGAGGGCCTCGGCGGTGATGCCTTTCCGGCTCCAGCCGTAGGTGCGGACGAGGCCGTCGATGGCCCGGATGGTCCCCGACGCGCCGACCGCCTCATCCCAGTCGAAGGCGCGGAAGCGCTCGGCGACCGGCTCCAGCTCCTGCATGGCGGCTAGTTCCGCCCGCTGCCAATTCTCGGCGGTGAGCCGCCCGTCGCCGAAATAGGCCCGGCTGAACGTGATGCAGCCCATGTACAGGCTCTCCATGTCCCGGGGCGCCTCGTCACCCGCGATCAGCTCGGTGCTCCCGCCGCCGATGTCGATCACCAGTTTCCGGCGCTGCGGTTCCGGCAGGGTCCGCGCCACCCCGAGAAAGATCAATCGGGCTTCCTCGATCCCGGAGATGGTCTCGATGGAGTGTCCCAGCGCCCGCTCCGCATCCATGAGGAATTCGCCGGCATCCGCCGCCACCCGTAGCGTGTTGGTCCCGACCGCCCGCACCTCGCTCGGCGCCATGTGGCGGAGCCTCTGGCCGAAACGCCGCAGACACTCGATCGCCCGATCCCGCGACTCGGGACTGAGGCGGTCGTGGGCGTCGAGTCCGGAGGCGAGCTGCACCATCTCGCGCAGGCGATCGACGAGGACCGGCTCGCCACCCTTGGTCCGGGCGACCAGCATGTGGAAACTGTTGGAGCCGAGGTCGACGGCGGCGATGTTGTCGGGAAGGGTGTCAATCGGGTTCGGCACGACCCATGTCCTATAATTGAGGGCTTCCGTAAGCAGAGAATCCCCGCGGGATATTATCAGCGCGCACCGAATCGAGAAGGGAAGCGGTGTCCACCAGAACCCGTCTCGCCGCCCTCGGACCGGCCCGGGCGTTCGTCAGCCGCGAACTGAGCTGGTTGGGATTCGCCCGCCGGGTGCTGCATCTCGTCGGCCGGACCGACCTGCCCCTCCTTGAACGGGTCAAGTTCGCGGGCATCATCGGCATGCTCCACGACGAGTTCTTCATGAAGCGCATGAGCGGTCTGAAACGCGAGGTCGCCGGTCGCGCCAAGAAGCTCTCCATCGACGGCCGGACCCCGGCCGACGAGCTGGCGGCGTGCCGCGCCCAGTTGCTGGCCCAGGTTGCGGAGCTCAGCCGTCTGTGGCGCGGGGAGCTGGTGCCGGAGCTGGCCCGGGCGGGGCTGCCGATCCTGCGTCACGACGATCTGAATCGGGACGAGCGCGCGGCCCTGCGCGCCTACTTCGCCCGCAACGTCCAACCCATCCTGACCCCCCTCGCCGTCGATTCCGAGCATCCGTTCCCGTTCATCAGCAACCACGGGCTCAATCTCGCGGTGTTCATGCCGCAGCGCGGCGACACCCGATTCGTGCGCATCAAGGTGCCCGGCAACCGCCCGCGGTGGATTCCCCTGGAGGATCGTCCGGCCGTCGTGCCGATCGAGCAGGTCATCGCCGCCAACCTCGATCTGATCTACCCCGGATCGGCGCCCGCGGCGGTCCACGTGTTCCGGGTCACGCGCGGGGCGGAGGGGGACATCGATCAGGCGGACGGCGACGCCGACGCGCCGCTGATGGAGCCGGGCAGCATCATCCGCCAAGTGAGCTCGGAGTTGAAGGCCCGGCGGTTCGCCGGGGTGGTGCGGCTGCAGGTGGACAGCGCGATGCCGGAGAGCCAGGTGGCGTGGCTGAGCCGCCAGCTCGGGATCGGTCCCGACGACGTCTATCCGACCCGGGCCCTGCTCGGCATGAGCGACCTCCAGCATTTCGACGGGCGGGGCCGCGACGACCTCCGCCACCCGCCGCATCGGCCGGCGGACCACCCCCGCCTGCGCCGGTTGTCCGCCAGCGCCTCCGCGATCTTCGACGCGATTGCGCGCGGCGACATTCTGCTGCACCACCCCTACCAGAGCTTCGACAGCTCGGTGCTGCGGTTCCTGAACTCGGCCGCGGCGGACCCGGCGGTGCTCGCCATCAAGCTGACCATCTACCGCACCAGCCGCGATTCGCCCCTGCTGCGGGCGTTGGCGGAAGCCGCGAGACAGGGCAAGCAGGTGGCGGTGCTGGTCGAGATCACCGCGCGGTTCGACGAGGCGCCGAACATCGCCTGGGGCAACTTCCTGGAGAACGAGGGGGTGCACGTCTCGTACGGCGTGGAGCGGCTCAAGACCCACGTCAAGCTCGCCCTGGTGGTGCGCGAGGAGCCGGACGGGGTACGGCGCTACGCGCACGTGGGCACCGGGAACTACCACTCGGGGACGGCCAAGATCTACGAGGACCTCGGAATCCTGACCTGCGACGAGTCGATCTGCAACGACGTCGCCAGCGTCTTCAACTCGCTCACCGGCGTGATTCCCTACCCCGAGAACAGCAAGCTGCTGGTGGCCCCGGTATCGATGCGGCGCCGCTTCATCAAGCTCATCCGCCGCGAGGCGGAGCATGCCCGCGCGGGGCGGCCCGCCGGCATCGACGCGAAGATGAACCAGCTTCAGGATGCCGAGATCATCCACGAGCTCTACGACGCCAGCGGGGCCGGGGTGCCCATCCGCCTCAACGTGCGCGGGCTGTGCTGCCTGCGCCCGGGGGTGGAGGGGCTGTCGGAGACGGTGCGCGTGTTCAGCGTCGTGGGACGCTTCCTCGAGCACAGCCGGATCTTCCGGTTCGTCAACGGGGGGCATGCCGAGCACTTCATCGGGTCCGCGGACTGGATGAAGCGCAACCTGAACGGCCGGGTCGAGACCGTTATTCCGGTCGAGGACCCCGGGCTGAAGCGGCAGCTCGACGACATTCTGGCCGCCTACGAGCAGGACAACTGCTCGGTGTGGGACTGCCGTTCGGACGGCGAGTACGTCCTCAGAACCCCGGCCGCGGGCGAGCCGCGGCGCGAGGTGCAGGACGAGTTCATCCGGCGCGGCCGGGGCGTCGCGGAACCCGCCGGCGCAGGGTCGTGAGGCGCCGGGAATCTGCGCCCGGAAACGGTACGGACGCGCAAGAGCCGGTGGGCGGCAAGGGGAGCCGCCGGCGACGACCGGCCGGGCGTCTGCGCGGTAAGAACGGCGCCGCCTCCCGCGGAGGCGCCGACGCCCGGTAGGGTCGGTTGGGCGGCCGGCGGACCGTAGGCGGCGATGGCCGGCCGGGAGGGCCGGGAATCTGCGCCGTGGAACGACTTCGAGCACGATCAGACCTTTATTTGCCCGTGGCAAAGCGCTGGACTAGCCGGGAGTCTGCGCCGTGGAACGATTTTGGGCCCGATTAGACCCTGTATAAAGTAGTCATAGACCTTCAACTCCACTATATATGGGGGCTGGTTTCCTCCGGCGCAGACTCCTAGCGATAGTAAATGTGCCGCCCGATCTGGGTCGTGCGTTCGCGCGGCACCTTCCACGGTACCGCCCCGAGCGTCTCGGCGTGGAAGAAGAGCGCCCTGCCGGTGGGATCGGTGGTGCGGCCGTCCAGCGACTCCGCCGCGACGGCCAGCGCCTGGGCCCAGAGGTCTGCGTGGCGCGGCGTCTCGCTCTTTCCGTCGCACCAGAACTTGAACTGGCAGCCGGGTTGCTCTCCGCCTTCCCGGACAACTTCGCACACGGTCGCGGGAAAGTCGGGATGCGCCCTGCGGTTGAGCACGACCCAGGCCAACGCTTCCATGCCCTCGCGTCCCTCGCCGCCCGCCTCCCAGTAGATGGCCTGCGCGAGGCACTCCTGCGGTTCGTCACCGGGCTCGGCCGCGGCGACGCCGCCCGAGCCGGCGTGGGCGGCCAGGACCAGCCCCAGCGCAGGACCTGTCATCCAACCGAGCCATCGCCATCTCACCGAAGCGGCCGTGCCCTCCGCAGACCATTTCATATGGGTTGGTATCGGCACACGGCGGCGATCCGGACATCCCGGCCCGCCGTCACTCCTCCAGCCGGAACTGTACCGCTTCGGCGAGATGCTCGGCGCCGATCCGCTCTCCGCCGGCGAGGTCGGCAATCGTCCGCGCCACCTTCATCAGCCGGTGGCAGCTCCGGGCGCTGAGATGGAACCGCCGGCTCGCCGCGTCGAGAATCCCGAGCCCCGAGGGGTCGAGGGCGCAGTGGCGGGAGAGGGCGCGTCCCTGCAGGCGCGCGTTCACCGGCGCACCCGCCGGGGACCGGTTGCGTTCCTGCTGGGTCCCGCGCGCCGCCGCGACCCGCCGGCGCACCGCCGACGAAGCCTCTCCGAGCGCGGTCTCGGTCATCGCCTTGAAGGGCACCGCAGGGACCCGGACGCTCAGGTCGATTCGGTCGAGCAGCGGTCCCGACAGGCGGCTCCGGTAGCGTGCGACTTGGTGGGGGGAGCAGCGGCACGGGCGGGTCGATTCTCCGAGGTAGCCGCAGATGCAGGGGTTCATGGTGGCCACGAGCAGGAAGCGGGCGGGGAAGACCACGGTGCGGGCGGCGCGGGCCACCTGCACCTCGCCCTCCTCGAGGGGTTGGCGCAGCACGTCGAGCACGTGGCGCGCGAACTCCGCCGCTTCGTCGAGGAGCAGGACCCCGTTGTGGGCGAGGCTGATCTCGCCGGGCCGGGGCATCGCCCCGCCGCCGGCCAGCGCGACGTCCGACGCGGTGTGGTGGGGCGCGCGGAACGGCGGCGTGGTGACGAGCCCGCCGCCCGGCGGCAGCAGTCCCGCCACCGAGTAGATGGTCGTCACCTCGAGGGCTTCTTCCGTGGTCAGTGCGGGGAGGATGCCCGGCAGCCGCCGCGCCAGCATGCTCTTGCCCGCTCCCGGCGGCCCGATGAAGAGCAGGTTGTGGCCCCCGGCGGCGGCTATCTCCAGGGCGCGGCGGGCCAGCGCCTGTCCCCGCACATCGGCCAGGTCGGGCGCCGCCGCGGGCGCCGGCACCGCCCGCGGAACCTGCGCGACCCTTCGCGGGGCCCGTCCGGTCAGCACCGCGACGGCCTCGTCGAGCGTAGTTACCGGCAGGACGGTGAGGCCGGTGACGATCGCCGCCTCACCCGCGTTGGCGTCCGGCAGCATCACGCCGTCGACGCCGTCCCGGCGCGCCTGCGCCGCGATGGGGAGGATGCCGCGCACGGGCCGCACCGCGCCGTCGAGCGCGAGCTCGCCGACGGTGACCATCCGGTCGAGCCCCTGGCGCGGAACGAGACCGGCCGCGGCGAGCATGCCGAGGGCGATCGGCAGGTCGAACGCCGACCCCACCTTGCGCATGTCCGCCGGGGACAGGTTGACGGTCACCCGCCGCGACGGAAACTCGAAACCCGAGTTGCGGATGGCGCTCTGGATACGGTCACGGCTCTCGCGGACGCTGGCGTCGGGCAGGCCGACGAGGGTGATCGCCGGCAGCCCGCCGTCCGACACGTCGACCTCGACCCGGACGGGATGCGCCTCGACGCCGAACAGGGCCGCGGTCCGCACGATGGCCAGCACGACGAGATGTCTTGCAAAACCGTTGCCGGCGACACGAACGCTCCCCGCCCGTAGCCGGCGGGGCTGGCTTGGCAGAAATCGAGCCGCAGGACGAGGTGCCGGCGCGCAGAAAGCGCCACGCCGCGGTGGTCACCGTCCGCCGACCGCGGCGCAAGCCATCCCCCGCGGGGAGCGGGCGCGGCCGTCGGGCCGCGCAGGAGCTTGCGCCGTGGAAGTTTCGTGGCCGGCGAAACTTCCGACGCGGCCGTCAGGTCGCGCATGAGCATCAGCTCCGCACGAAGATGCGGCGCCGTTCTGCGAGATCGCGGGCGGCCGGGGTGATGATGGTGCGGTCGTTGACGACAATGCGCCGGCCGGCCTCGACGGCCTGGCGCACATCGTCTTCGCAGACGAAGTCGACCGGTTTGTGGCTGTCGACCGGCTCGGCGGTCTCGGCCGACGCGGCCGAAGCCGGTGGGGGAGCCGAGGGTGCGGCCGGCGCGGGGTCCGGAGAGGGAGCGCCGGCGCGCGCGAGTCGGGCGGGGGCGGTCGGGGCGCCGCCGGCAGGGGGTGAAGCCGCGCTCACGCCCCGCCGGGCCAGAAACGTGTCGATCCGGCGGGCGAGCAGTTCGGGGTCCAGCCCGCCGCCCCCCGGGCGCGTGGCGGTCGGCCGCGGCGGCGGTGCGGCGGCGGCCCGACGGCGGTCGGGGCGGTCGGCCGGACGCACTTCCCAGGCCAGGCGCTTGACGTTCAGCAGGTGTCGCGGCGTGATGTTGTCCGAGGTGATGTTGCCGCCGTGCCCGCCGCAGCCGAGGGTCATCGAGGGGTCGAGCCCCGTCGTCATGCCGATCGAGCCGAGAGTCGTCGGGGTGTTGACGACGATGCGGAACGCGGGCTTGCGCAGGCCGAACTCCAGGATGATCTGCTCGTCCTGCGAGTGAATCGCCATGGTGTGTCCCATGCCGCCGTAGCGCAGGATCTCCATGCACCGCTCGCAACCCGCCCGCCAGTCGGCGACCACGTAGAACGACAGGACCGGACAGAGCTTCTCGATCGACAGGGGATGGTCCGGTCCCACCCCCTCGAGGGGGGCGATGAGGACGCGGGTGCCGGACGGCGCATCGATGGCCGCCCGCGCCGCGATCTCCGCCGCAGTCCGGCCGACGAGCTCGGGACTGGGCAGCCGATCCGCGGTGACCAGCGCCGCGGCCAGACGGTCCGCTTCGCCCGCGTTCAGAAAACAGGCCCCCTGCCGCTCGAACTCGCGGCGCGCCTCGCCGGCCACCGCCTCGTCGACGACGACGGCGTTTTCGGACGAGCAGAGCAGGCCGTTGTCGAAGGTCTTTCCGGTGATGATGTCCGCGACCGCCTTCGGCAGGTCTGCCGTGCGTTCGATGTAGGCGGGGGCGTTGCCCGGTCCCACTCCGTAGGCCGGTTTCCCCGCGCTGTAGGCGGCCCGGACGAGACCGAGGCCCCCGGTGGCGAGGATGAGGGCGACCTCGCGGCGCCGCATCAGCTCCTGGGTGCCCTCGAGGGTCACCGTGGTCATGCAGGTGACGGCGCCCTCCGGCGCCCCCGCTTCGACGGCGGCCGCGGCCATCACCTCGGCGACGCGGCGCACCGAGCGGACCGCGGCGGGATGCGGGCTCAGCACGACGGCGCACCGGGCCTTCAGGCAGACGAGAATCTTGTAGATTGCGGTGGAGGTGGGGTTGGTCGACGGCACGACCGCGGCGACGACGCCGAACGGTTCCGCGATCTCGACGACGCGCCGGGCCTCGATCCGCCCGATGATCCCGACGGTGCGCATCGGCTGTATGAACCGATGAATCGTCTCGGCCGCGAACAGGTTCTTGCGGATCTTGTCGGCCTCGTTGCCGTAGCCGGTCTCCTCGACCGCCATCCGGGCGAACGGCCCGGCCTGGGCGGCGGCGGCGTCGGCCGCCGCCGCGACGATCCGGTCGACCTGCTCCTGGGTCAGCGCGGCGAGGCGGGCCTGGGCGGCGCGGGCGCGGCGGGCCAGCGTCCGCGCGTCCCGTATCGAGTCGAGATCCGTGTCCTTCCGGGGAGCCCGATCAGCCATCGCCGGATCCACGACGCGGTCAGCGCAAGGTGGTTACCCGGCGTCGTCGGGGGATTGCGGCAGGATCTTCTCGACTTCGCCGTGGGGGCGCGGGATGACGTGGACGGCCACGAGCTCGCCCACGCGGCGGGCAGCGGCCGCCCCGGCGTCGGTAGCGGCCTTGACGGCGCCGACGTCACCGCGCACGAAGACGGTCACGAAGCCGGCGCCGATGTACTCCTTGCCGACGAGCAGTACGTTGGCGGCCTTGACCATGGCGTCGGCTGCCTCTATCGAGCCGACCAGCCCCTTGGTCTCCACCATTCCGAGCGCTTCGAGAGACATCACCGTTCTCCGCCGGACTTGCCGTCTCCGTGACATCCCGGACCGGCCGGGCGCCGAATCGCCGCAACTGTAACATGTTGCAGAACATGCGGCAACCGCGCGCAGGGCGCCGGGCAGAACCATCCCACGACGATACCGGGACCAATCGCAAGCGTCATCTAGCGTGGGAAGCGTGGGATGGCCCTGTCTCTGTTGCAGGGGCATCCCACGTTGACGGCGCGTGACGGCCCGCCCCCGATTCGCGGGGCCGCCACCGTCTTGCCGACCGGCCGGCACCGCGTGAGACCCACGATTCCGCACATCCGGAGCCTCAGAAACCGCCACGATGCTGCCTGCCCACGGCGGTGGCGGAGCGTGGGATGGCCCTGTCTCTGTGCCGGCCCGCCCCGCGGCCTGCGGGGCGGGCCAGTATCCGCCGTCTGCGTGCTGATCGGGCGGTTTGCGGGCCTGTGGAGCGGTCTGGAGCGGCTCTTGACGCGATTTTCGGCCCCATTCGGTGTGGGTCGCCGCGCTATCGAGCCACCGGCCCCTTCAGCCAGCCGTTTGAACACCGGGGAACGCGTCCGCAGCAGGCCATATCTTGGGAGGAGATAACGAATGTCCTATCAACCAAGGTTCAACGTGTTCGCGTGGGTGGTGTCGGCAACAGTGGTGGTCGTCGGTTCCGGGGCGGCGCCCGCCGGGCAGGAAGGCGCGAGCACCGATCGGGCGGCGCTGGTGGCGCTCTACGAAGCCACCGACGGTCCGAACTGGTCCGACAACACCAACTGGAACAGCGACGCTCCTCTCGATACGTGGCGTGGCGTCGGAACCGACAGCAACGGACGGGTGACGGGTCTGCGGCTCGCTAACAACGGGTTGACGGGTCCGATCCCGGTCGAACTGGGAAATCTCGCCAACCTGGAGAGCCTGAATCTCGATAACAACGGTTTGACGGGTCTGATCCCCGCGTGGCTGGCGGACATGGCCAACTTGACAAGCTTGTTTCTCCGTTACAGCGGCTTGGACGGGCCGATCCCGATGTGGCTGGGGAGACTCAACCTGAATAGTCTGGGTCTGAGCGGCATCCCCTCCGGCGGCGGGCCGATCCCCGCGTGGGTCGGCGGCATGACGAACGCTTCCGGCATGGCTTCTGAATCTGGACCGGCTGCAGTCTCTGGATCTGAGCGGCAATCCGTTCAACGGGGGTTCACTGCCCCTGTGGCTGGGGGACATGGCGCCCTCCGGCGGTTGTCGCTCTCCGGCAATGGATGGACCGGACCGATCCCGTACTGGGGGAGGCTGATCTGGACCTGAATCTCTTCGGCAATGCTCTGATCGGTCCGGTGCCCGCGTGGTTCGGGGACGTAGCGGGCCTGCGGTCTCTGAACGTCAGCGGCAATCCGTTGACGGGCTGGCTGCCGCAGGCTCTGACGCAGTTGGAGCGCCTCGAAGCGCTCGATTTCAGTGAGACGGCGTCGGTCTGCGCGCCGGGGGATGCGGCGTTCGAGACGTGGCTGACGTCGCTGGACCGCTGGGAAGGCGAGTGGTGCGACGGCCGACGCCGGTGGCCGCGCGTGCGCTGAAGGTTCCATCAGCGGCTTCATGACCGGCTGGCAGAGGCGCGACGCGGATGACCGCCTCATGCTGGCGGGCGAGACGTGCCCGACATCGCGCCCGTCCCGGCGGCGGCCGATGCGCTGGGGGCAGGTGGCGCGCCGGCTGGCCGCGGTCCTCGATGCCGACCCGGGCCGGGTCCGCGCCGCCCTCGACGAGGCGGGAGCGGCGGAGCGTGAACCGGCCGGCCGCGCCGTGATACCGTGCCGGGATATGGACGCCTTCATGCAGTGGCTCACGCCGGGCCTCATCATCGCCGTGTTCGCTTGGCTGCGGGCGGACATCCGCAACCTCAAGACCGACATCGGCAAGCGGATCGACGGCGTCGACAAGCGGATCGACGGCATCGACAAGCGCCTCGACGGCGTGAACGCGCGGATCGACGGCTTGAACACTTCCATCAACGCGCGCCTCGACGGCTTGAACGCATCCGTGAACGCGCGGATCGACAACGCGGTCCGGGAGCTGCGGGGCGACATCGCCGGCGTGAACGCCCGCATCGACGCCGTGTTGCTGGCCGACCGCGACCGCGGTCGGCAGGACCGGGGAGCCGCCTGATGGACGCCTTCCTGCCGTGGGTCACGCCCGCTGTCGTCCTCGCCGTGTTCGCGTGGCTCCGCGCCGACATCCGCAGCTTCAAGACCGACCTCAAGGCCGATCTGGGCGGTCGGATGGACCGGATGGAGAAGCGGCTGAACGCCCGCATCGACGTCATCGACAAGCGGCTCGACGGGCTCGCGGCGCAGGTCGGCGATCTCCGCGAACGGATGGCCAAGCTGGAAGGGTCGCTCGATGGCTTCATGGCCGGCTGGCGCGGCCGGGACCGGGACGCGGCTTGAGCCCCCGGCGCCGACCTCGATGCGGGGCGGTCGCGGGCGAGCGGAAGCGCGCCGCCGCGCCGTGATACCGTGGCGGCCTGATGGACACCTTCGTGCAGTGGCTCACGCTGGCCGTCGTCATCGCCGTGTTCGCGTGGCTCCGCGCCGACATCAACAGCTTCAAGACCGACATCAAGGCCGATCTGGGCGGTTGGCGCCGAGACCGGGGAGCAGGTTCAAGGGCCGGGAGAAAAGGGTGATGCCTCATCAACAGATGCTGCGGATGCTGAACGTGCTCGTGGTCGTGGTGATCGTCGGTTCCGGGGCGGCGCACGCCGGGCAGGAAGGCGCGGACACCGATCGGGCGGCGCTGGTGGCGCTCTACGAAGCGACCGACGGTCCGAACTAGTGCATCGCCACGACTAAAAACAGGGTCGCCGGGGCACTCACCTCGAACCGCAAGAGTCCTATGCAGAAGAAATACGTTGTTCGACCCAAGTCTGTTTATCCGAAACTTATGACGTGACGAACCACTAGTCCGACAACACCAACTGGAACAGCGACGCTCCTCTCGGGACGTGGTTCGGCGTCAGAACCGACGGCAACGGACGGGTGACGCACCTGTCTCTCCGGAGCAACGGGTTGACGGGTCCGATCCCGGTCGAACTGGGTAATCTCGCCAACCTGACGGACCTGCGGCTCGGTTACAACGGGTTGACGGGTCCGATCCCGGTCGAACTGGGCAATCTCGCCAACCTGACGTGGCTGGATCTCGCAAACAGCGGGTTGACGGGTCCGATCCCGGTCGAACTGGTCGCTGGACCGCTGGGAGGGCGAGTGGTGCGACGGCCGCCGCCGGTGGCCGCGCGTGCTGACGCGACGAGTGCGCGCTTCGCCGTCATCGGTTCCTCCGGCACTCGGCAGCTTCGGGTCTTCTCGGCGTTCATCGGCAGCTTCAGACGCTTCATCAGCCCTTCGACCGCCGTCAGCATCACCGCTGCCGGCGCGCGTTCGAGTACCGCGAAGTCGTCCGCGTCGTTGACGATTTCCGCCTTGCAGCGCCGGGCGTAGCCCAGCACCTTCCAGCCGAGGATGAAGCGACGCCCGTAGATGTTGCTGAACAGCGGCGAAATCGGCGGGGTCCCCTTCCGCTCCCGGCGCGCCCGGTTCGTGCGGCGGCGACCGACGCGCCCGTCGTCCTCTGCGCGCCGGGCGCCGGGCGGGCCGATGATGCGGGTGGAGGCCGTAGCGCGGCCGGGCGCGGATTGCTAGAATCGCGTCCGGCAGACTGCGCAGCGGTAGGGGGGCGGTCCCGACGGATGGAGTTCCACTGCAGACTCGGCACCGAGACCGGCGAGGTGATCGAGGGCGTGCACGTCGCCGAGAGCGAAGCAGCCCTGCGGCAGGATCTGGAGGCCCGCGGACTCTGCGTCCTCGCCCTCAGCCGCCGCGGCTCGTTCGGCTGGTCCGGCTTCCCGCTGCCGCAGCGCCGGCGCATCCGGACCCGCGAGTTCATCATCTTCAACCAGGAGCTCGCCACGTTGCTGCGGGCCGGGCTGCCGCTGGTGCAGTCGCTCGACATCCTGCGCCAGCGGATGGACGACCCTGCGTTCAGGACCCTCCTCAACGACGTGCACGACCGGGTCCACGCGGGGGCGGCGCTGTCGGAGGCGTTCGACGCGCAGGGGGACGCCGTTCCGGGCATGTACACCGCCTCGCTGCTGGCGGGGGAGAAGAGCGGAGGCATGGAAGAGGTCATCCGCCGGTACGTCGCTTACGTGAAGGTGGTCACCGCCCTGCGACGCAAGACGCTCTCGGCCTTGATCTATCCGGCCGTCCTGCTGGGGCTGTCGATGGTGGTGGTCTCCATCATCGTCCTGAACGTCGTGCCCGAGTTCGAAGCGTTCTACGGCGGGTTCGGGGCCGAGCTGCCCTGGATGACCCAGGTGGTCGTGGCGGTTTCGAACACCGTCCGGAATCACTTTCCGCTCATCGTCCTCGGCGCCGGCGCGGCCGTCGCGGCGGGCTGGCGCTGGCTGCGGCGGCCGGGCCGGGCGGCGTTGCTGGACCGGGTCGTCCTGCGCATTCCGGGCATCGGCTCTATCGCGGGACAGTTCGCCACGTCGCAACTGTCGCGCACGCTGGCCACCCTGCTCGGCGGGGGGATACCCTTGGTCGACGCCATCGACGTCGCGTCGCGCGCCATCGGCAACCGGTTCTATGCGGAGCAGCTCGCGGTGGTCGGACAACGGCTGCGCGAAGGCGAGGCGTTGGCCGCGGCCTTGGAGGCGCGCGGGATCTTCCCGTCGGTGGTCATCAGGATGGTCGAGGTCGGCGAGGCGACGGGGGCGCTGCGCGAGATGCTGACGAGCGTCGCGGACTTCTTCGACGAGCAGATCGAGACCCGGCTCGGACGGTTCGTGACCGTCATCGAGCCGGTGCTGCTGATCGTGATGGGACTGGTCATCGCGGCCCTTCTGATCGCGCTGTATCTGCCGCTTCTCCAGCTGGGAACGGTCCTGTCATGAGCGATCCCGACTCCGCGGCGACGGCCGGCGGCGGGCGCGCCGCGGAGACGCGCCCGGGCGATCCGGGCGGCCCGCGGGCCGCGGGCGGGGCGCCGGTCGACCACGCCGGGGAGGTCGCGCGGGCCCGCCGGCTCGCCGAACGCTACCGGGTGGCGTTCGCGGACATGGACCGGTTCAGCATGGACGCGGACCTGTTCCGGTCGATTCCCGCCGACCTCATGCTGCGGTACGGCTTCGTCCCCCACCGCAAGGTCGGGGACACCCTGGTCATCGTGGTGTCGGACCCGATCGACCTTCCGAAGATCGACGAACTGGCCCTGCTGCTGAACACCCCGATCCGGGTCACCGTCGGGACCTCGTCGGCCATCGAGTCCATTCTCAAGAAAAGCGAGGGGTCGCAGCGGGTCCTCGACGATGCGACGGAGAGCTTCGAGCTGCAGATCCTCCACGAGGACCAGCGGGGCGAAGACAACCTGACCGTCGAGCGCCTCACGAGCGGCATCAGCCCGGTCATCCGGCTCGTCGACTCGACCATCTACACCGCCCTGCAGCGCCGCGCGAGCGACATCCACGTCGAGACCCTGGACGATGCGCTGCACGTGAAGTACCGCATCGACGGCACGCTGCAACCCGCGATGCGCCCGGTGGACAAGCAGTTCCACGGCGCCATCCTCTCCCGCATCAAGGTCATGGCGGAGCTCGACATCGCCGAGAAGCGGATTCCGCAGGACGGCCGGTTCAAGGTGCGGGTGCCCGGGAAGACGATCGATTTCCGAGTCTCGATCATGCCCACCGTGCATGGCGAGGACGCGGTGATCCGTATTCTCGACAAGGAGACGATCAGCGAGCAGTTCCGCGAGCTTCGGCTGGACGTCCTGGGGTTCGCGGGCGGCGAGCTCCGGCGGTTCCGCCGGGCGATCAAGGAGCCGTACGGCATGGTTCTGGTCACCGGACCCACCGGCAGCGGCAAGACCACGACCCTCTACGCGGCGCTGTCGGAGATCCATTCGCCCGAGGACAAGATCGTCACCATCGAGGATCCGGTCGAGTATCAGCTTCGCGGCGTGACCCAGATCCCGATCAACGAACGGAAGGGACTGACCTTCGCCCGGGGGCTGCGCTCGATCCTCCGGCACGACCCGGACAAGATCATGGTCGGTGAAATCCGCGACGCCGAGACCGCCCAGATCGCCATCCAGTCGGCGCTGACCGGGCATCTGGTCTTCACGACGGTGCACGCCAACAACGTGCTCGACGTGCTCGGACGGTTCCTGAACATGGGGGTCGAGGCCTATCAGTTCATCTCGTCGCTGAACTGCGTCATGGCCCAGCGCCTCGTCCGCATGACGTGCGCCGAATGCCGCCGGCCGATCCGGTTGAGCGGCGGGGTCCTGGAAGAGGCCGGCATCGACCCCGCCCTGGCGCGGGACCACGAGTTCTTCGAGGGCGCCGGCTGCATCGAGTGCAACGGGACCGGCTATCGCGGGCGCACCGCGCTCTGCGAGCTGCTCGACCTGACCGACCATCTCCGGGAGCTGATTCTCGCGCGGGCCCCGACCTCGGAGATCAAGCGGGCGATGCACGCCGAGGGCATGCGGTTTCTGCGGGAGTCCGCGGTCGAGAAGGTGCTGGCCGGCCTGACCACCCTGCAGGAGATCAACAAGGTGACGTTCGTCAAATGAGCGCCCTCGCACGGCTGACCCGACTGTTCGCCGCCCCCGCGCCGTCGGCGGGGATCGAGATCGCGGCCGACCGCGTCACCGGCGTCGTTCTCGATCGGGGACGGCGGGTGGCGGCCGCCGTCTCCCGGCCGCTTCCCCCGGGGGCGCTGAGCCCGGCCGCGAACGCCGCGAACCTCGTCGAGCCGGACACCGTGGGCGGCGTCGTTCGAGAGGTGCGCGAGGCGTTGCCCGGGGCGCCGCGCCGCGTGGCCCTGGTCGTGCCCGACAGCGCCGCCAAGGTGTCGCTGCTGCGGTTCGAGAAGGCGCCGTCCCGCCCCGCGGAGCTCGAGCAGCTCGTGCGGTGGCGGGTGCGCAAGACGACGCCGTTCCGGATCGAGGACGCCCAGGTGGCCTGCGCGCCCGGAGCCCGCGTCGACGGCGGAGGGCGGGAGTTCGTCGTGAGCCTGATGCGGCGGGACATCGTGGAGGAGTACGAGGGCGCCTGCGCGCGGGGCGGGGGACACGCGGGGGTGGTCGACCTCGCCAGCTTCAGCCTGATCAACGCGGCGCTCGCGGGCGGTCCGCCCGCCGACGCCGACTGGCTGCTCGTGCATGCGGCCGGAGGGTACTGGTCGATCGCCGTCGTTCGCCGCGGACACCTGATCCTGTTTCGGCACCGGCCGGCCGGCGGCGGCGACGACGATCTCGTGGATCTGGTGCACCAGACCACGATGTACTACGAGGACCGCCTGGGGGGCGGCGGGTACGACCGCGTGTTGCTGGCCGTCAGCCGGGAGGGAGCCACCGCCGGGGACGCCGCGCACGTGCGCCGTCTGATCGCGGCGCATCTCGACGCTGCCGTGACCCCCATCGCGGTGAACCGATCCGGCGGGCCGTCTCCCGCCGACGGCCTGCTCCCCGGCGTGGTCGCGGCGCCCGCCGGTCTGCTGGCGCGCGAGCAGACGCCGAACCGCGGCTCCCACGCCTGAAGGCCCGGGCCGGCGCCGGGACCATCCCACGCTCCGCCACCGCCGTGCGCAGGCGGAATCGTGGCGGGTCCCGGGGCTCCGGACGGGCGGCGTCGTGGGTCTCACGCGGCACCGGCCGGTCGGCAAAGACCCGCGCCGAGGGGGGGATGAAGGGAAGAGGCTTCCCGCGGGCGCGGCTGACCCGATTGCGGCCAGGGGCGTACGGGCGCTCGAATTCCCTTGCCCGGGAAGCCGTGAGTAATCTACCACGGTGGCGACCCCTCGAATCGGGGCGGGCCGTCACGCGCCGTCAGCGTGGGCGGTGGCCGTGCGCGGCCCGTGGTATGTTGCTGGCAGGTGATGTTGCGGACCAATCTCGCGACCCGGCCGTTCTACAACGAGCGGATCGCCCGGGCCGCGCTCGGCGTGGCCGCGGTCCTGGCGTCGGCGATGCTCGCGGGCGGTGTCGTGCGGCTTGTCGACCTCGCGGGACGCAACGGCGACCTGAACGCGCGCATGGACCAGGCGGCCCGGACCGCCGCCGATCTCGCGGCCCGCGCGACCGAGGCGCAGCGCGCCGTCACTCCGCAGGAACTCGCGGCGCTGGCCGACGCGACCCGCGAGGCCAACACCCTGATCACCCAGCGGACGTTCTCGTGGACCGACTTCTTCAACCGTATCGAAACCACCCTGCCGCCTGACGTGATGGTGACCGAGGTGCGTCCGGACATCGAGCCGGGCATGGTCGAGGTGGCGATGGGGGTGCTGGGCCGGCGCCTCGAATCCATCAACCGCTTCGTGACGGCGCTCGAGACCTCCGGCGCGTTCATCGACGTGCTGAATCGGCAGGTGGAGCTGACCGAGGACGGGATGTACCGCGCCGTTCTCCGGGGCCGGTATCTCGAGTCGGCGCCGCCCGACGCCGTCGACGGCAGGCGGGGGGGAGATCGACCGGCGGACGCGGAGGAGGAGGCGTCATCGGCCCGCCCAACGGCGGATGCCGAACCCGGGGGCGGCCGACCGTGACCCGCCGGCCGGGCGGAGACTCGAGACCGGAATGTCGATGACCCTGCTGCGGCGCATCGTCTCGGACCACCGGCGGCTGGTGACCGCCGTCATCCTGCTGCTGGTGGTGGACTGTCTCCTCTACGCGGTCGCCCTGTATCCCTGGTCGCGGAAGGCCGCCGAGGCCGAAGCGGGCGCCGCGGCGGCGGAAACCCGGCTCGCTCAGGTCCGCGCCGCCTACGAGACGGCGGTCGAGACCAACGCCGGCACGTCGCGCGCCCAAGACCGGCTGGAGCAGTTCTACACGGAGGTGCTCCCCGGGGACTTCGCCGACGCGCGGGCGCTCCTCGCGCCGTACCTCGATCGACTGGCCGCCGACGCCGCCCTCGTGCTCGAACGGCAGAGCAGCGTACCGGACCGGGAACGCGACAGTCGCCTGGCCAGACTGCGGACGACGATGGTGCTCGCGGGGGAGTACGAGGACGTGCGCCGGTTCATCCATGCGCTCGAGACGGCGCCGGAGTTCATCCTCGTCGAGGAGGTCGTCCTGAGCCAGGGCAACGAAACGGAAGAGGGGCTCGTGCTCACGCTCGGGGTGTCGACGTACTATCGGGACGCGAAGGGGGCGGAGGCGGAATCCGGGTCATGAGGAAGCGTCCGGGAGTGATGCGCTCCGCCGCCAGCGCGGCGGGCCGGTACCGGTGCGGGATATGAGGAAGCGTCCGGGAGTGATGCGCCCGCTTCGCGCCCGCGTCCGGAGCGGGTCCGGCTACAGCTTCGTCGAGCTGCTCGTCGTCACCGCCATCGTGCTCGTCCTGGCCTCGGCGGTCATGCCCCTGACCCGGGTCACGATGCAGCGCCAGCGCGAGGCCGAACTGCGCCGGGGGCTGCGGGAGATGCGCACCGCGATCGACCGCTACAAGGACGCCGTCGACTTCGGCGTGATCGGCGGATTCGACGTGGAGGCGGGCAACGAAGGGTACCCCCCGAGCCTGGAGGTCCTCGTGGAGGGCGTGGAGGTCTTGAACGATGCGTCGGGCCGGAGGATGCGCTTTCTGAGACGCATTCCCTTCGATCCGATGACGCAGAGCCGGGAGTGGGGGCTGCGTTCGTATGAGGACGATCCCGATTCGCGGCGCTGGAGCGGAGACAACGTATACGACGTGTACACGCGGTCGAGGGCCACGGCGCTCGACGGCACGGCCTACGACGAATGGTGACGATGGGGGCGTTGCGGCCCTGGCGCACGGATTCCCGGCCGGCGGTTCGTCCGCGTGCGGCGGCGGGCTGGACGCTCATCGAGCTGGTGGTGGTGATCTCCCTGATGTCGACCCTCGTGGCCGTCGCCATGATCGGCTACGGGACGGCGGTGACGCGGACCCGGGAAGCGGTGCTGAAAGAGGACCTCTTCCGCATGCGCGACGCCATCGACCAGTATCACGCGGATCGGAACCAGTATCCGCCGGCCCTGGAGAATCTGGTCAGCGAGGGGTACCTGCGGGCGATTCCCGAGGATCCGTTCACGCAATCGACAGCCACGTGGCAGGCGATCCCCGCCGACTACGACCCGGCCGATCCCTTGGCCCAGGGCGTCTTCGACGTGAGGAGCGGTGCGAACGGAACCGGCCTCGACGGGACGCCCTACGCGGAGTGGTGAGCGGCGGGGCGGCGGGCCGGTCCGCGCCGATGATTCGCACAGCCGACCTCCGCCGGCTGCGCCGGGCCGGCAACGAGACGCCTGCGGGGTGGTCGGGCTGACGGGCGACATGGCCGACCTTCGCCGGCCGGTGCCGGGCCGGCAGCGCGACCGGGCCGATGGCCGGATTCGGGTGTCCCCGATGATCTCGATGCTGCCGGTCCGGTGTCGGGCCACGTGTCGGCCCCGCGCCGGGTGCGGTTGCCGTTCGAGGCGTTCGATGCGCCGCGCGCCCCGTCCCGCTGATGCCCGGGGACTCTTCGAACCGACGCGGCGACCTCCGACGGGGCCGTCAACGCGACCACATCGCCGACCTCTTCCGCGCGCCCGACTTCGAACCGACGCGACGGCCTCCGACGGGGCCGGCGGCCTGCGGTGTCGGCGGCTGCCTCCGCGCCTACGCCACCGAAGTCGGCGGCCCGGCACCGACGGGGCCGGCGGCCTGCGGTGTCGGCGGCTGCCCCTGCGGCGGCGCCCGATGTCCGGCAATGCTCGATATCCTGCTCCTGTCGGCCTGCGGTGTCGGCGGCCGCCCCTGCGGCGGGGAGCGTTTTCCGCTATCGGCCGCGCATCCGGCTGCGTCCCCGGCCGGCTCCGTCTCCGAAGCCGTCGCCGGGTCGTGGTGAGAGGCCGTCGGCATCGAGCCGTCCCGCCGCGGCGCCGAGGCCCCCCGGCCCGCCGCCGATTCCGCCCGCCTCCCCCGCAACCGCCGTCTGCGGCGCGTGGACGAAGAGCCACTGGTCGTAGCGCGTGGCGCCGTTGTAATCGCGGAGAGACGCTTCGGAAGATCGGCTGACCACCCCCACGATGCCGCCCAGCCCGTCGTCGGGCCGGTCGGACGCCCGCGGGAACGAACTGCCGAAGGTGCGGTCGGATCGGCGCCCGCGGCCCCGGCCGGTCGAGCCGAACGAGGTGCGGCCGACGCGGTCCGAGAGCCGCTCCCGCCGCCCCTCGTCGGCCGTCTCGTCCTCGGTGGACGTTTCGCCGAGGGCGGCTGCGGCCGAGCCCTGCGTCAGGACCCGGAACGGCTCTCCGGTCATGGGGTCCAGGTACAGGCGGCGGAGGAAGCGCCCGTCGACGAGCATTTCGAGGTCGGTCGGGTAGCCGCCGGGGAAGCGCCGCTGATACAGGTCGATGGCCCGCACGTACTGCCGGCCCCGGAACAGCAGCTCCGCCTCCTGCCCGCGCTTGACGACGGTGCGCCACGACGGCATCGCCACGGACATCAGGATGCCCATGACCCCGATCGCGACCAGCAGCCCGGCCATGGCGTAGCCGGGCTCGGAGCGCAGGTCTCGCGCGCGGCTGCTCGGGCGCATGTCGATAGGTTAGCCCAAGTTTACCCAGCCATAAACATAAAAGATTGTAAACAAGCAGCTTACGCCGACCAGGACCATCCCACGCTCCGCCACCGCCGGGCGCAGGCCGAATCGTGGCGGGTTCTGGGGTTCCGGACGGGCGGCAATCGTGGGTCTCACGCGGCGCCGGCCGTTCGGCAAGACGGTGGCGACCCCTCGAATCGGGGGCGGGCCGTCACGCGCCGTCAGCGTGGGATGTTCCTGTACGCCGACAGAAATAATCGGAGGGGCACTACGGACGTGCCTAACCGGTGAGAGGGGTCGGTCAGATGAGCGTCTTGCGGACGCCCCCGGGACGCGGGTCGACGCCGAGTTGGCAGCGCTGCGTTGCTCGTCGGGTTCGTCGGATACCCAGGTCCGGTACCCACGCGGCCGTAACCGCCCGCGGCGAGACCCGCGCCGCCCCGAGAGCGGCGGGGGCCCGAGCGGGCTGAAGAGCGCCCGCGGGCCAAGACCGCCCGTGCAGGCGAGGAGGGGCGCATGTCGAGGGGGGGGCGCATATCCAGGGCGACAAGCGTGTCACGGTCCTGACGAGTGGCGCGCCGCCGACGGGTGGGATACGGCCGGCGGCGCGCGGCGGCGCCGGCGCCGATGCGATGGAGCCGACGTCCCGAAGCTCAGCGGGGCGATGAGGGCTGGCGGCGCGCGGCGGCGCCGGCGCCGATGCGACCGCGCCGCGGAGACGGTATCGGTCCTACCGCGATGGGAAGACGCCGCCGTCGATGCCGCCGACGGGTGAAGATACGGCTGGCGGCGCGCGGCGGTACCGGCGCCGATGCGACCGCGCCGCGGAGACGGTATCGTCCTACCGCGAAGGGGAGACGCCGCCGTCGATGCGGCGGTAGAGGATGATCCCGCCCGCGACCGCAGTCCCCAGATACGGCCAAGCGGGGCCGCCGGCAGGGAGCACCAGCGCCCCGGTTCCGAGGAGCGCGCCGTAGATCAGCCCGAGGCTGGCGAGCCAGTCGATCAGCTGGCCCCGGATCGGCGGCGGCGGCGGCTCGCCGATTCGGGCCGCCACCCGCGCCCAACCGGGGCCACCGGGCCGCACCCGCCGGTAGAACGCGGCGAGGGTCGCATCGGGCTCCGGGGGCGTGAGCCACGTCACGGCCAGCCAGCAGGCCGTCGTCCACGCCACCAGATACAGCAGCGATTCCGGGAAGGCGACGGCGGTGAAACGGGTCAGCGCGAGATGGCCGATGAGCGGCGCGACCATCGCCGCGACCTCCGACCATGCGTTGATGCGCCACCAGTACCAGCGCAGAATGAGCACCAGCCCGACGCCCGCTCCCGCTTCCAGGATCAGCTCCCACGCCTGGCGAACGCTGTCCAGGTACAGCGTGACCGCCGCGCTCAGGACCATGATGCCGAGGGTGGCGGCGCGGGCCGCGCGGACGTAGTGGACCGTCCCCGCGTCCGGCCGCATGAAGCGGGCGTAGACATCGTGGACGAGGTAGGAGGCGCCCCAGTTGAGCTGGGTCGACATCGTCGACATGAACGCGGCCGCGAATCCGCCCAGCACCAGCCCGCGCCAGCCGGGGGGGAGATGGTCGCGGATGATCAGGGCGTACCCCGCCTCGCGGTCCGCGATGTCCGGATACAGGACCAGCGCGGCGAGGGCGGCCAGGATCCACGGCCAGGGGCGGATGCAGTAGTGCGCGAGGGCGAACCAGAACGTCGCCAGCATCGCGTGGCGTTCATCGCGCGCCGACATCATCCGCTGCGCCAGATAGCCGCCGCCCCCCGGCTCCTGGCCGGGATACCAGCTCGCCCACCACTGCACCCCCAGGTAGGCCGCGAACGCGGCCACCGAGAGCGTCAGCGTCGATGCGCCGCCGGGAGCGGGCTCGCCGAGGGCCGGCAACATGAGGAACGTGCCGTCGGGAAGCTGCGCGCCGAGTCCGGCGAGACCGCCGACCTCCGGCGCGCGGAGGGCGAAGAACGCCACGGCGAGGGCGCCGGCCATGGCGAAGCCGAACTGGATCAGGTCCGTGATCACGACGCCGCGCAGACCGGATACCGCCACATAGGCGCCCGTCAGCGCAAGACCCGCGAAGACCGCGGTCAGCCGTGTCCACCCGAGGGTGACCTCGAGGATCTTGGCCATCGCGAGGTTGACCCAGCCGATGATCATGCAGTTGACGGGCAGTCCCAGATAGAGGGCGCGAAATCCGCGCAGGAGGCGCGCCGCCCGTCCGTGGTAGCGGATCTCGACGAAGGCGACGTCGGTGAGGATGCCGGCCCGCCGCCACAGACGGGCGAAGAACAGCACGCTCAGCATGCCGCCCAACGCGCCGCTCCACCAGATCCAGTTGCCCGCGACGCCGTCCCGGGCGACGATGCCGGTCACCGCCAGCGGCGTGTCGGCCGCGAACGTCGTCGCCACCATGGACGTTCCCGCGAGCCACCAGGGCAGTTCGCCGCCGGCGAGGAAGTACTGGCGCAGGCTCTCCCGGGCGCGGCCGGCGACGGAGAGGGCGACGGCGGCGGGCAGAAGCAGGAAGCCGGTGAGGATCAGCCAGTCGAGGGGGGTGAGCACCATCACGCGACTCGGTTCCCGCGCCCCAACGCGTGGACCACCGCGTCGTGCACCGCGGGTCGCACCCCGAGAATGGCCTCGTTGTCCCGGGTCGGATGGACCCGGTTGGTCAGCAGCACCACGTAGAGGTTCTGCACCGGGTCGATCCACAGCGACGTGCCGGTGAACCCGGTATGCCCGAACGCGGCGGGGGAGAGCGACCGCCCGCACGACGAGGTGACGAGCATCGTATCCCACCCCAGCGCGCGCGAGCTTCCGGGGACGCGGGTGCGTTGCGCGAACCGCGCGAACGTCTCCGGGCGGGCCAGCCGCGGCCGCCCTTCCAGCGTCTCCAGGACCGCCCGGGCAAAGCCGCCCACCGCCGGTGCGGTCCCGAACAGGCCGGCGTGCCCGGCGACGCCGCCCAGGGCCCACCCGTTTTCGTCGTGCACCTCGCCGCGGAGCAGGCGGCCCCGCCACGGGTCGACCTCGGTCGGCGCGATCCGCGACCGCCACGCCGCGGGGGGGCGATAGCGCAGATCGCCGATCCGGAGCGGGCCCGCGATCGCGTCGAACTGCTCGTCCACGGCGGCACCCTCCGCGTCGGCGGCGATGAACGCGAGCAGGATGAACCCCAGGTCGCTGTAGAGGGACCGGCTCCGCGGCCGGTATTCCAGGGGCAGCGTGCAGATTGCGTGCTGATAGTCGGCGCGCCCGCGGTGGTCCCGGAAGAACGGCAGGTGGGCGGTCAGGCCGCCGGCGTGCTCGAGGAGGTCGGCGATCGTCACCCGCTCGCGGTCGCTCCCGCGCCAGTCGGTCAGCCAGCCCGCGACGCGGTCGGCGAGGGCGATCGCCTGCGCGTCGACCAGCCGCATCAGGATCGTGCTCGTCGCCAGGACCTTCGTCAGGGACGCCAGGTCGAAGACGGTGTCGAGGGTCGCGGCCTCCCCGCCGTCGTAGGAGAGGGCGCCGGCGGCATGGCTCCAGACCGGTCCGGCGCTGCCGCCGACCTCGACGGCGGCGCAGGGAAAGGCGCGGCCGCGGATCGCGTCGTCGATGATCCGCGCCACCGGGGCGAACGCCGACGCCCTATCCATCCCGCGCCGCCTTCCGGGCGGCCGTCCGGTCCGCCGTCCCGCCCGCCGCGAGGGTGATGGCGGCACCGATCAGAACGTACCACTGCCACGATACGTTCGTGAACAGTCGAATGGCGAGCATGACGGCGGCGCCGCCCGCCATCCCCGCATACGCGGTCGTGTTCCGGCGATAGCCGGCAAGACCCAGCAGGAAGACCCCCAGGATGAGGCCGTTCGTGAACGACGAGATCCCCAGCACCTCGTCGACGATCCGTTGCGAGACGGAAACGGCGGCCAGCGCCACCACCACCTGCGCGACGCCCCAGGCCACGGTGGCGCGGCGGGCGACGGCGAGGTAGTGCCCGGCCGGTCTCCGGCCGCCGGTGGCGGGGAGGTAGAAGTCGGCCAGGGTCGTCGACGACGAGGCGGTCAGGGACGACGAGAGCGTGGACATCGCGGCCGCGATGACCGCGGCGACCATGAGGCCGCGCACGCCGGACGGCAGCTCGGCGACCATGAACGCCGGAAAGATCCGGTCCGTCTGCACCTGTCCGTCGCGGATGAGGGCCGCCGGCAGGTCCGGGGCCTGCCCCGTGTAGTAGACGTAGAGCATGACCCCGATGAGCAGAAAGAGCACGAACTGCGCAAGCACCACGACCCCGCTCCAGAGCAGGGCCCGGCCGGCCGCGGTGCGGGAGCGGCTGCACAGGTACCGCTGCACGATCAACTGATCGGTGCCGTGGGTGGCGACGGTGAGACAGGTGCCGCCGATGAGGCCCGACCAGAAGGTGTAGCTGCGGGCCGGGTCGAGCGAGAAGTCGAACAGGCGGAACCGCCCCGCCGCGGAGCCGGCCGCGGCCACCGTCGTCCATCCCCCCGGGATCAGATCCAGGAGGACGACGGCCGCGATCGCCGAGCCGCCCAGATACACCGCGAGCTGCACGAGGTCCGTCCAGAGCACCGCGGTCAGGCCGCCGAGGCAGGTGTAGGCGATGGTGCTCGCGCCCACGGCCAGGATCGATACGACGAGCAGGGTGGTGGCCGGCGCGAGCCCCGGCGCCAGCGCCGCGGCCGCGGTCGCCGCGCTCGGCCACGTGAGGAGGGCCGCGCCGATCACGAGCCCCGCGGCGAGGAGCCGGAGGCCGTCGGCGAGGTTCCGGGTCGCCAGGAAGATGGCCGCGGCGAGGCGGGCCACGCCGCCGCCGAAGCGTTCCGCGAGGACCTGGTAGGCGGTGAGGTACTCGCCCCGGAAGTAACCCGGCAGCAGGAGCACGTGGATGACCGCCCGCCCCGCGAGATATCCGAAGACGAGTTGCAGGAAGGTCAGGTCGGTCCCGAACGCGAATCCCGGGATGCTGACCAGGGTCGCGGTGCTGGTCTCGGTCGCGACGATCGAGGCCGTCACCACCCCCCACGGCGCCCGCCGGCCGGTGGCGAAGTAGTCGCGGACGGTCGCCTGACCCCGCGCGAGGAAGAGGCCCAACCCGAGGGTGCCGGCCGTGTAGACGACGATGACCGCGAGGTCGAGCAGGCCCATGGGGAGGTTCGGTTCCGGGGCGGCGGGTCCCGTCCCCGGATGCCCGCCCCGCCACGGCCGTCCGCGGGCGCCTCCCCGCCGGCAAGGGGGACGCCGGTCAGGGCCGGGTCAGCCGCTGGCGGAGCCGGGGGACCGCGTCTTCACCGACGGCCTGGCGGACCAAGTTGCCGGCGCGCCGAATGCGGACAAGGGCTTTCGCATAGGTGTCGCCGGTCTTCTCCATCACGATCGCGGCCTTGACGTTCCATTTCGCGCGGCCCAGCAGGATGCCGGCCGCGTCGTAATCGAGGCCGGTCACCGTCGTGATGATGTGGCGGGCGCGGCTCCGGCGCTGCTCCGAGCCGGTCTGCACGTCCACCATCAGGTTGCCGTAGGTCTTGCCGATGTGGACCATCGAGATGGTCGTCAACATGTTCAGCACCATCTTCGTGGCGGTGCCGGCCTTCAACCGGGTCGATCCGGCGATGACCTCCGGTCCCACCTCCGGCGCGATGATCACGTCGACGAACGTCTGGAGCTCGCTGCCCGGCCAGCAGGTGACGAAGATGATCTTCACCCCCGATCGGCGGGCCCGGGTCAGCGCCCCCCGGACGAACTGGGTCATGCCGCTGGCGGAGATCCCGACGAGCACGTCCTTGCTCGTCAGGCGCAGCCGGCGCACGGCCCGCCCCCCCTCTTCGAAGTTGTCCTCCACCCCTTCCCGGGACTTGAAGAACGCCTCGCGTCCCCCCGCCATGATCGCCTGCACGAGGTGCGACGGCGTGCTGAACGTCGGGGGCATCTCCGCCGCTTCGAGCACGCCGAGACGCCCGCTCGTGCCGGCCCCGACGAAGACGAGCCGCCCGCTCTTGCCGAAAGCCTCGGTGATCAGATCGGCGGCGATCGCGATGCGCTCCTTCTGGCGCTGCACGGCCCGGATGATGCGGCGGTCCTCCTTCAGCATCAGATCGGCGATATCCTCGGCGGACGCCTGATCTATCGCAATAGAATGAGGGTTTATGGCTTCGGTGGGAAGAGACTGCCACTTGGAGCGGTTGGGCATGAGACGCCAGCCGGACGGAGGTGCGGCGGATACTACTCTCCGCTCCCCCGGGTGTCAACCGGCGCCGTCCTCCTGCGGCGGCCCTCCAGCCCGCCGGGGTGCGCGTCAGATGGGTGGGACGACCGCCCGGTCGCCGCCGGATCGGCGATTTCGATCCCGTTCCCGGCCTCGACGCCCTCCGAACGGGCCCTTCGGGCTTCGGCGCGACGGGGCGCCTCGGGGCCGGCCGCGCCGGATATCTCCAGCGGCGGCGTCTCGCTTTCCTGACGGGCGCCCAGCCCGCCGAGCCAGGTTCAGGGGCGTCCCACGCTGACTGCGCGTGACGGCCCGCCCCGATTCGAAGGTCGCCACCGTCTTGCCGACCGGCCGGCGCCGCGTGAGACCCACGATTCCGCCCGTCCGGAGCTCCAGGACCCGCCACGATGCCGCCTGCGCACGGCGGTGGCGGGGCGTGGATGGTCCTGGAGCCAGGTTGCGTGCCCGGTGCCGCACGGTATAAGATATGGCCCGCCGCCAAGGCGCGACACACGCGGCGGCAAAGGCAATGACAGCAATCATGCCGGTCCCGGTTTTGATTTCCACCATGGGGCCCGCGCCGCGCGGGCGCAGCCGGGTGATGTAGCCGGAGAACCGGCAGGGTTCCACACGCCATCATCCGCGCCGGATGATGGCTTTTTTTTGCGCAGCCGCACATGAACGTGGTGATCGCCGACCGACCGGCCCCGGGCGGGTGCACCGTGGGCATCGCCGGTTTCGGAACCGTGGGCCAAGCGGTGGCGCGCATCCTCGCCAGCGGCGCCCATCCCGGCGTGCAGCTCACGCACGTCTGCAACCGGAACGTGGCCCGCAAGCGCGTCGACTGGGCGGGCGGGGAAGTGGTCTGGACCGATTCCTTCCAGGCGCTGATCGACAGTCCGGTGGACGTGATCGTCGAGTTGATCGGCGGGCAGGATCCGGCCCGGCGCTGGATCGAGCAGGCGCTGGCCGCCGGCAAGTCGGTGGTGACCGCCAACAAACAGGTCATCGCCGGGAGCGGCCCCGCGTTGTTGCGGGAGGCCCGCCGGCAGGGCCGCCATCTGCTGTTCGAGGCGGCGGTGGCGGGCGGAATTCCGATTCTCCGGGGGTTGCGGGACGGCGTGGCCGGGGATCGCCTCCGGCGGATACAGGGGATCCTGAACGGCACGTGCAACTACATTCTGACCCGGATGGAGTGCGCCGGCCTGTCCTTCGACGAGGCCCTGTCGGAAGCTCGGCGCCTCGGGTACGCCGAGGCGGATCCGTCCGCCGACGTCGACGGGTACGATGCCCGGGCCAAGCTGGCGATTCTCGTCGGCGTCGGCCTCGGCCGCGTGGTGGACGTCGAAGACATCCCGGCAGAGCCGATTACGCCGGTGGCCGCCATCGATTTCATCTACGCCCGCCGGCTGGGATGCGTCATCAGACAGGTGGCGAGAGCCGAGCTGACGCCGGACGCCGGCGGCCTGCACGCGGCGGTGCGGCCGGCTCTGGTGCCGGAAGCATCGGCGCTGGCGCGGGTCGGCGGCAGCCGGAACATCGTGGTGGTCGACGGGGAGTTCGGGGGGGAGACCGCGTTCTCCGGTTTCGGCGCCGGCGGCGCGCCGACCGCGGTCGCGGTGGTTTCGGATCTGATGGCGATCGCCCGCCGGCCCGCCCCGGCGCCGGACGGCTGGCTGCCGGCGTCCGGAGAGCCGTGTCCCGTGATCCGCGCCTTCGAAGCCCCCCACTACATCCGCTTCATGATCAACGACCGTCCGGGCATCATCGCGAGCCTCGCCCAGGTCTTCTCGCACCACGGGATCAACGTCGATGCCGTGCTGCAGGAGCCGGGTTGGCCCAAGACCGAGTTGCCTTTCGTCATGACCCTCGAGTCCTGCAGTTCGGTGTCGGTCGCGGCGGCGCTGGCCGACGCCGCCGGATTCGATTTCCACGTGCGGCCGCCGCTCTGGCTGCCGATGCGCGTCGACCGGTCCAACGGGACCGCTGGTTCATCGCCGGCGTGAAGCGCATGCCCGCGCACGGCGCCCGTGAGGGGTCCAACCGGACCAGAGCGAAAGGGGAGTAACGTCCATGAGTGCGTTCACCGGTCTGCGGTGCGCGATGTGCAAGACCGGGTTTCCATCCGAAGCGTTGTACGTCTGCGACCAGTGTCTCGGCCCGCTCGAGGCCTGCTACGACTACGACGCGGTGCGGCGGACGCTCACCCGCGGGGCCATCGCCGGGCGGCCGCGCAACCTGTGGCGGTACCGCGAGCTGCTCCCGGTCACCGGCGAGCCCCGGACCGGCCTCGACTCCGGATGCACCCCCCTGGTGCGGGCCCATCGGCTGGGCCGGGAGCTGGGCGTGGCGGAGCTGTATCTGAAGGACGATTCGGTGAATCACCCGACGCTGTCCTACAAGGATCGGGTCGTGCCGGTAGCCGCCACCCGCGCGGTCGAGCTGGGATTCGAGACCCTGGGTTGCGCATCGACCGGCAACCTCGGGAACAGCGTGGCCGCCCACGCGGCCCGGCTCGGCCTGACCTGCTACGTGTTCATTCCGCAGGATCTGGAGCCGGGCAAGATCCTGGGCTCGGCCGTCGCCGGCCCCCACATCGTGAAGATCGACGGCACTTACGACGACGTCAACCGTCTGTGCACCCAGGCCGGCGAACGGTACGGGTGGGCGTTCGCCAACATCAACCTCCGCAGCTACTACGCCGAGGGCGCCAAGACCTGCGGGTTCGAGATCGTCGAGCAACTGGGGTGGCGCTATCCGCGGCACGTGGTGTCTCCGGTGGCCGGCGGCACCCTGCTGCCGCGCATCGGACGGGCGTTCCGCGAACTCCGCGAGGTGGGGCTGGCGGACGGCGAGCTGCCGGCGATTCATGCCGCGCAGGCGGCGGGTTGCTCCCCGGTGATCAACGCGCTCGAGACCGGGGCCGCGCACCCGGAGCCGGTGCGGCCGAACACCATCGCGAAGTCGATCGCCATCGGCAATCCGGCCGACGGGTATCAGGTGCTCGACACCATCCGGAGCACCGGCGGAACGGGAGCGCGGGCCACCGACGCGGAGATCCTCGACGCTATCGCCCTGCTGGCGCGCACCGAGGGCATCTTCACGGAGCCGGCGGGCGGCACCACCCTCGCCGCCACCATCAACCTCCTCAAGAGCGGGGCGATCCCGAAGGACGAGTCGATCGTCGTCTGCATCACCGGCAACGGGTACAAGACCGCCCAGGTGATGGCCGACCATCCGACGGAATCGACCCGCATCGGACGGTCGCTGCGCGAGTTCGAGGCGTTCATGGCCTCGCGGACCGCGCAGGCGGTACATTCCTGAGAGCGTCGCCTTGGCTGCCGGAATCAGCTCCCCGGAATCGTTCAGCGAGATCGTCGAGGCGGAGGGCCACCTCATCGACTCGCGGCTGCTCGCCGCGGTCTTTGACAAGGTCATCGAACGCCGCGCCCGCTTCGATGTGCTCCAGTTCTCCATCGGCCGCACCAACGAGGAGTTCTCGCAGCTCGAGCTGCGGGTCACGACGGATACGCGGGATGCGCTCCGCGAGCTGGTCGCAGAGCTGATCCCCCTGGGTTGCCATCCCCGGCCGCAAGGCGAGGTGCGACTGGCCGCGGCCGGCGACGGATTCGTCCCCGACGACTTCTACTCGACCACCAATCACCGTACCCAGATTCGCCACGGCGGGCGCTGGGTGGACGTGGAGCAACAGCGGATGGATGCGGTGGTCGTGGTGCGCGACGGCCGGGCGGTCTGCCGCAAGCTCCGCGACGTCCGCTGCGGAGACCGCGTGGTCTGCGGGGTGGACGGCATCCGGGTCCTGCCCGAGTTCCAGGAACGCGACCGGCTCGGGTTCGCGTTCATGACCGGCGACGTTTCGACCGAGCGGCGGGTGGAGGTCAGCGTGTCCCGGGTCGTCGGCATGATGCGGGAGGTCAAGGCGGAGGGTGGACGCATCGTCGTCGTGGCGGGACCCGTGGTCGTGCACAGCGGAGGCGGCGACTATCTGAGCCGACTCATCCGGCAGGGATGGGTCGACGGGCTGCTGGCGGGAAACGCCCTGGCCGTGCACGACGTCGAGCGCGCCTTCTTCGGCACCTCGCTCGGGGTGGATCTGGACGTCGGCGTCGCCGTGGACGAGGGGCACAAGAACCACATGCGGGCCATCAACGTGATTCGCCGGGTCGGCGGCCTGCGCAATGCGGTAGAGCAGGGACACCTGCGCACCGGCGTCATGCACGACCTGATCGAGCAGAACGTGCCCTACGTGCTCGCCGGCAGCATCCGGGATGACGGACCGCTGCCGGATACGCTGATGGATCTCGTCGAGGCCCAGGAGCGGTACGCCGACATGCTGCACGGCGCGAAACTGGTGATCATGCTGTCGTCGATGCTCCACAGCATCGGGGTCGGCAACATGCTGCCGGCCTGGGTGCGCGTGGTGTGCGTGGACATCAACCCCGCGGTGGTGACGAAGCTCGCGGATCGCGGATCGTCCCAGACCGCGGGCATCGTGACCGACGTCGGACTGTTCCTGCACCAGTTGTCCGCGCAGATCGGCGGCGGGGCGGCGGTCGCGGAGGCCCGCGCCGCCGATCCGGACGGAGGGAATCGATGACCGCGCCGGCGGCCCCCGGCCGTTCGGTGGTCGTGCAGAAGTACGGGGGGACGTCGGTGGCGACGGCGGAGCGGATTCTCGCCATCGCCGACCGGATCGCCCGGAACCTGCGCGGGACCCCGCGGCTCGTGGTGGTGCTCTCGGCCATGGGCCGCACCACCGACGACCTCGTCGCCCTCGCCAATCAGGTGTCCGACCGCCCCGCGGGCCGGGAGATGGACCTCCTGCTCTCGACCGGCGAGCAGGTCACCGTCTCGCTGCTCGGCTTGGCCCTGCAGAATCGGGGGATTCCCGCAATCTCCCTCACGGCGCCGCAGTGCGGGATTCGTACCGACGGGGTGTTCAACGTCGCCCGCATCCGCAGCATCGACACCGCGCGCATTCGGGCCGAGCTGGACGCCGGCCGGGTCGTCATCGTGACCGGCTTCCAGGGCATCAACGACACCAACGACGTCACGACGCTCGGCCGGGGGGGCAGCGACATCACCGGGGCGGCCCTCGCGGCGGCCCTCGGCGCCGATGCCTGCGAGATCTGCACCGACGTGGACGGCGTGTTCTCCGCCGATCCGTCGCGCGTGCCGGGGGCGGGGCAGTGGGCGGAGATCACCTACGAGGAGGCCATCGAAATGGCCTCGAGCGGCGCCAAAGTCCTGCATCCCCGCGCCGCCGAAGTGTGCATGGAGTACGACGTGCCGATTCACGTTCGCAGCAGCTTCCACCTGCGTGAAGGCACGTGGATTCGAGGAGCGGCAAGCATCATGGAACGAGCCGAGGTGGTCGCAGTCACCGGAGACGCGGAGATCGCGAAGTTCACGCTGCTGGACGTGCCGGACGAGCCGGGCATCGCGGCGCGGGTCTTTCAGGATCTGGCCGCCGGGGGCATCAACGTTCGGCTCATCATTCAGAGCGCGAGTTCCGCCCACCAGGGCCGCATCACGTTCATCCTCGACAAGGAGTTCGTCGCGGGGGCGCAGGAGCTCGCCCGGGGCTGGGAGGCCGAGGGGGTGACGAGCGGCTGCGTGGTCGAGAGCGACGTCGCCAAGATCTCCATCGTCGGCTCGCGGCTGGCCTCGACGCCGGGGCTGGCGGCGCGCATGTTCGCGGTCCTCGCGCGCCGGGCGATCAACATCGACTGCATCAGCTCGTCCGAGATGAAGGTCGCCTGCGTCATTTCGGCCGAGCGTCTCGACGAGGCGACCGCGGCGGTGCACGAGGAGTTCTTCCCCCGGGACGACGACGGCGCCGCCGCGGCGACGGCGTGAACCCGCGCCGGCGCCGCCGTTCACGACCGCGGGGAGCGGGCAGTCTGCCCGCACGCAGGCATCAATCGGCAACCAGAACGTCGGCCGGCAACAAGGCGGGCGCGGCGCGCGCGCGAAGGACGGGCAGGGATGGGCGCAAAGATCGAGGCGGGCGTTTTGGGCGCGACGGGAACGGTGGGGCAGGAGTTCATCACCCGACTGGCGGACCATCCGTGGTTCACGGTCACGTGGATCGGCGCCAGTGAACGCTCGGCCGGGAAGGCCTACCGCGACGCGACCCCGTGGCGCCTGCCGACGGCGCGCCCGGATCGCATCGCGGCGATGACCGTCGACCGCGTGACGCCCGGCCGGGCGCCCCGGCTGCTGTTCTCGGGCCTCGACGCCTCGGTGGCGGGAGACGTGGAAGCGGAATTCGCGCGGGCGGGGCACATCGTGGTCAGCAACGCCCGCAACCACCGCATGGATCCGGTGGTGCCGCTCGTGATTCCGGAGGTCAACGCCGACCATCTGGCCCTGCTGACCGGGCAGAGAGCCGCCAAGGGATGGCTTGGCGGCATCGTCACCAACCCCAACTGCTCGACCATCGTGCTCGCCCTCGCGCTCGCGCCGTTCCGCCGGTTCGGTCTGCAGCAGGTGATCGTCTCCACGCTGCAGGCGATTTCCGGCGGGGGATACCCGGGGGTGCCGTCGCTCGACGTCGTCGGGAACGTCATTCCGGTGGTGCGCGGCGAAGAGTCGAAGATGGAGACGGAGACGCAGAAGATCCTCGGCCGGGTCACCGGGGCCGGCGTCGAGTCCCATCCGGTGACGGTGAGCGCAGGGACGACGCGGGTGCCGGTCATCAACGGTCACACCGAGTTGGTGACGGTGTCCCTCGACGCCGACCCCGCCCTCAAGGAGATGATTGCCGCCGTCCGCGATTTCCGCGGCCGCCCCCAGGAGCTGGAGCTGCCCGGAGCACCGGCCCGGCCCGTGCTGTATCTGGACGAGGAAGATCGGCCGCAGCCGCGGCTCGACGCCGATCGCGGCCGCGGCATGGCGGTGTGCGTCGGCCGTCTCCGCCCCTGTCCGGTGCTCGACTACAAGTTCGTCGCCATGGGGCACAACACCGTCCGCGGCGCCGCCGGGGCAGCGGTGCTGAACGCGGAGCTGTTGAAGGCGACCGGTCAGTTGTAGACCTCCGGCCGCAGGACGACCGCGGGCCGGCGCATGGGCGCCGACCCGCGGAATCAGTCAGTTGGCCGGGGCGGGGGGGGCGGCATGGTCGACCAGCACGCGCATCGGGGCGTCGCTGGCGAAGAGCGACGGCAACGTTCCGGGACCGCCGCCGGGCTGCAACGTGGCCGTGACCTGCAGTGCGCCGCCGGCCGGAAGGTCCAACGGCTCTTCGAACCAGTACCGCGTCGGCCACGCCGGATCCGGCTCCCGAATCAACAACAGCGGCCGTCTCGAACCGTCCGGCAGCACCCCTTCGACCTGCAGTTCCCGGGCGCCCACCGCGACCTCCGGGAGCAGGGCGAGCAGGGTGACCTCGTCGTCGAACACGTGGCTGAAGGTCAACTCGCGGCCGGTCGGTTCGGGGGTCGAATCGACCACCGTCTGCTCGATCGCATCAACGTCGCCCTCCGCCAGATGAAGTCCGAGACGGGTCTGATCGGTGAACTCCTGCCCCTCGGTGATCCAGGTCTTTTTGTAGAGAATCCGCGCGACGAGGTCGGCCCCGGCCGGCAGGGCATAGCCGATGCCGTCGAGCCGGGCGATCTGCTGGCCCGGCCACCACACCGCGATCGGCTCCGTGCCTTCGAATCCTGAAGCGAATCCCGGTCCGTCATCCGCCGCGTCGGCGGCCCGAGCCCGGCCGCTCGTATCCACGTATACCGAGACGTGGCGGACCACCGCCCGGCTTCCCGGCAGGACGTCGACGGCGCTGATCCACCGGTCGCCTCCAAGATCCGTCGGCACGACGAAATAGCGAACCGTCTCCGTCGCGGCGGCGTCGAAGACGAACGGTTCTGGCAGCGGAAGCTCGGCCGCCGGCTCGCCGAGGGTCCATCCGGTGTCGGGCGGCGGCGCGGCCGGCGTGAGGTTCCGCGGACCCTGCGGGTAGCCGCCGGCGGACCACTCCAGAAGCATGTCCATCTCGTGGGCGGGCAGCACGTGTCCGTTGCTGAAGCTGCCGAAACCGTCCTCCGCTTTCCAGGGCGGCATGCGGAGGCCGAGAATCTCCTCACGAATGGACTGGGTCCACGGATAGGCCTCGCGGTAGGTCAGCAACGACATCGGGCCCACCCCGCCCTCGACGTGACAGCTTCCGCACTGGCGCTCGAAGATCGGGAAGATGTGCTCGTTGTAGTTGAAGCGGGACGCAATCGGGGTGTGTCCGCGCGTGATGCCGCCGAGCAGCACCATGACCGCCACGGCCGCAAGACCGAGGGCCCCTGTCGTATGACGTCGCATCATCCTCCTCCCGAGCTCCGGTTTCCTGATAGGGGTGCGAAACGCCGCACGGTGCGGAACGCCGAGCCGGCCGCGACCGGCGGCGGCGTCACGGGATGTCGTAAACCGCGTTGATCTCACCGACGGCGCCGCCGAAGATGGCGTACGCGCCGTCCACATCGTTCTTGTTGCCGAGATCGCCGTACCAGTCCAGCAGATAGGCCGAGCGCACCAAGTGACGAACCGCAATCCGAATCTGATTGCTGCTCGCCGCCGGCAGCGCTGACGTCGACCGCTGCAACGCCAGCGCGAGCTCCTTGGCCTGCAGGGCCGGGATGAAGATCTCGGTGAACGCCCCGCGGGCAATCAGGTCCTGAATCTGCCGGTCGCGCGACGCGATCTCGGCCGCGATCCGGGACGCCTCGTCGGGGATGTCCGGCAGGATGCGCTGCGCCAGCGGCACCGCGTCGGGGGCGTCGCCGCCGAAGACGACCGACGCGGGGGCGTCGGCCGCCGCCTCGGTGCTCAGCGCGCCGAAGATGAAATCGAAGCGCTCGGCGGGGAAGTCTTCCTCGAAGATGACCTTCGCGGTGATCTCGGCGGGGACGTCGAAGTTCGGGTCCGACGTCGGGATGAGGGCCTCGAGAAACGCGCCGTCCGGGCTCGGGAAGAGATCGAAGGCCCTGACCTCCACGAACTCGTCGGTCGCCTCGTCGTAATCCTCGAGCGTGACCGCCCGGCCGGTCCAGCCGCTGACGTCCACCGCCTCCCGGTAGTTGTCGGTCGCATACAAACGGAAAAGCCCCGGCTCGGGGAACGTGCCTTCTATGTGATGGAAGCTGTCCGGGGCCATGAACACGATGCCGCCCTGCCGGGGGCTGTGGTCCATGTGGGCCCCCGCCGCCGCGTCGACGACGCCGCAGGTGAGCATGAACGCGCCGTAGTACGGATTGCGAACCGGACCGTCACGCTGCACCCAGGCCGACCCGTTGTCGTACATCGGGCAGTACGCCCGCGCGAACCCCTGCGGCAGGGCCTGCTCGGCCAGCGATTCCGACAGCGGCTTGAAGCGGGCCCGCAGCTCTTCGATGCCGCCGGCCTCGAGCGCGTGCATCGCCAGCGCCCGGGTCGCGTCGTCGGTGATTCGCGCGAACTCTTCGAGCTCGGTCATCGCGGTGTCGAGATCGTCGGCCGCGAGGGCTTCCTGAACCTCCACGTACTCGTTCAACTGGCTGGCGAAGTCAGCCGGTTCGGATTGCGTCGAGCCTGCGGCAACCGGCGCCGCCGCGGTCAGAACGGCAAGAAACACGGAGAGTGGAACGAAGCGCTTCTGCATTTCGGGCACCCTGGCCTGGACTTGGTTTTGCAGGAATCTATCGGGTTAGAGCGTCAACCCATCGCCCCTTCCTGCCGATAGAACTGAGAAGGAAAGTATACAACGCGCAAAACAGCCCAGACAATCGATGCCGGACTTCGAGCACGCCCCGGATGAGATGATCGGATTTCTGGACGAGATACGCGTCTCGCGCCGATTGGCCGCCAACACCGTCCTCGCCTACGAGCGCGACCTCGCGCGTCTGTGCGCCTTCGCGAAACAGAGGGATCGGGCGCCTGCCGCGCTCGACCGGGGCGATCTCGAGGCGTTCGTCCGCGAGCTCATGGTGTCGGGACTGTCGCCTCGCTCGGTGGCGCGCCATGTCGCCGGCGTGCGGGGGTTCTACCGCTTCCTCGTCCTGGACGGCCGGTTGACGGCCAGTCCGGCCGACGACGTCCAGGCGCCGCGGGCTTGGCCGGCGCTGCCCAGGTTCCTGTCGCTGGACGAGGTCGACCGCCTCCTCGATCAGCCCGACACCGGCACCCCGGCGGGCCTCCGTGACCGCGCGCTCCTGGAGGTGCTCTATGCGACGGGCATGCGGGTCAGCGAGCTCGTGAACCTGCGCGTCGGCGACGTCAATCTCGATCGGGGACTGCTCACCTGCCTCGGGAAGGGCGCGAAGGAGCGGATGATCCCCGTCGGGGAAGCGGCCGCGGCGTGGACCCGCCGCTATCTCGCTTCGGCGCGGCCGGCCCTGCTCAAGCGCCGCGAATCGGTCCACCTCTTTCTGAACGCGCGGCGCGGTCGAGCGCTGAGCCGGGTCGGGTTCTGGGGGATCATCAAGAAGTACGGCCGCCAGGCCGGACTCACGCGGGAGATCAGCCCCCACACCTTGCGGCACTCGTTCGCCACGCACCTCCTGGAGCGGGGGGCGGACCTCCGCATCATTCAGACCCTGCTGGGACACGCGGACCTGTCCACCACCCAGATCTACACCCATATTCTCGACGCCCGGCTCCGGGCGATCCACGACGAGTTCCATCCCCGGGCGTGACCGGCGGCGGCGGACCCCGAGTTGACGCGCGGGCGCGGGACGCCGTCCCGCCACCTCACGCGCACCCGGCGCCGGGCCGGCGCGCGTTGATTCCCGCTCGGCGTCGATGATATCGTTAGCGGTCCACAGCGCGGTGGGGGAGGCGGCTATACGCGCCGCCGGCCCCCGCCGGCGCTTCGCAAGCACTTCAGGGGCCCGCGGATACACGGGACCGCGGCGCCTCATCCGGCGTCATCATCGGCGCCGGATGCCCGCAGTCATCCACCAGCAAGGAGCACACCAGAATGCGCCGGACCGGGCAGTATCTCTTCACGTCGGAATCGGTCACCGAAGGCCATCCGGACAAGATCGCCGATCAGGTGTCGGACGGCATCGTGGATGCCGTGCTGGCGCAGGACCCGACCGGCCGCGTCGCCTGCGAGACGATGCTGACGACGGGGCTGGTGATGATCGCGGGCGAGATCACCTGCGCCGGCACGACCGATTTCACCGACGTGGTGCGGGACGCGATCCGGGACGTGGGGTATACACGCGCCAAGTTCGGGTTCGACGCCGACACCTGCGCAGTGCTTTCGTCCATCCACGGGCAGTCGCCGGACATCGCCATGGGGGTGGACCCCGGCGGGGCCGGCGACCAGGGCCTGATGTTCGGTTACGCCTGCCGCGAGACCGAGTCGTTGATGCCGTTGCCGATATCGTTGGCGCATGACCTGTGCCGGGGCCTGTCGCGGGCGCGTCGCGGCGGGGACATCGATTATCTGCGGCCCGACGGCAAGTCGCAGGTGACCGTCCAGTACGACGGTGACAGGCCGGTGCGACTCGACACCATCGTGGTGTCCAGTCAGCACGGCGATCACGTCGGCAGCGACCAGATCCGCGAGGACGTGCTGAACCACATCGTCAAACCGATCATCCCCGGATCGCTGCTCGACGAGAAGACCCGCATCTTCGTCAACCCGACCGGCCGCTTCGTGATGGGCGGGCCGCACGGCGACGCCGGCGTGACCGGGCGGAAGATCATCGTCGATACCTATGGCGGGGCGGCGCCGCACGGCGGCGGGGCCTTCTCGGGCAAGGACCCCACGAAGGTCGACCGGTCCGCGAGCTACATGGCCCGCTACGTGGCGAAGAACTGCGTCGCCGCGGGACTCGCCGACAGGGTTCAGGTGCAACTCGCCTACGCCATCGGCGTCGCCGACCCGGTATCGGTGCTGGTCGATACCTTCGACACCGCCAAGCTCGACGAGAAGCGCATCAGCGCGCTGGTGCGGGAGCACTTCTCGCTGACGCCCCGCGGGATCATCGAGACCCTCGATCTCCGCCGGCCGATCTACCGGCAGACGGCGGCATTCGGCCACTTCGGCCGGTCGGAGCCCGACTTCACCTGGGAGCGGACCGACAAGGCGGAAGCCCTCCGCAGCGCAGGCGGGCTGTAACGACCGAGCGGGTGGTCAGGTTCGCGCCGCGAGCAGCAGATACACGGCGGAGCCGCCGAAGAGCACGTTGGGCGCCCAGGCGGCGAGGATGGGAGCCAGGATGCCGGCGCTCCCGATGGCCGCGAAGATGCTGACGACGACCCAGTAGGAGAGTGCCAGCACGATACCGATGCCGACGCCGGACAGCGCCCCGTGCTGGCCGGTGGTGACCGCGAACGGGACCGCGATCAGGGTCAGGATCAGGGTGACGAACGGGAAGGACAGCTTGCGCTGCAGCTCGACCCTAAGCGGAACCACGTCGACCCCGCTCGCGGAAAGCTCCCCGATATAGCGATCCAACTGCTGATAGTTCATCCGTTCGGCGTCCGGCCGTTCCGTCGCGAAAGAATCCGGCGGGGTGAGCGGCAGTTCGAGTGTCCCGCTCGTTTCGAACGCGCCCGGCGTCCGGTCGGCGGTGAACGTCCTCACCCAGACGTTCCGGCCCTGCCAACCGTCCTCATAGGCGGCGATCCCGGCGAACAGCCTGTCCGCGAGACGCCATTCGTCCTCGGCGAATCGATAGGCGGTGACCCCGTGCAGCACCACGTCATTGGGGTCGAAGTTCGCGTAGTGATAGATGGTGCGATCCTCGCCCATGAGCCAGCGCCGCTGCAGTATGTCGACGTACTGGGGGGAGCCCCCGCGAATGACCCGCCTGAGCTCGGTAGCGCGGCGGTTCGCATCGGCCAGGAAGCTCTCGCTCATGCTGAAGAGGGTTCCGCTCCACACCAGGGCGAAGAGGAAGAGCGGCAGGGAGATCCGGTACAGGCTGATGCCGCACGCCTTCATGACCGTGAGCTCGCTGGTCTTCGTGAGCAGGCCCACCGTGACCAGCGTGGCGACCAGGGCCGAGATGGGCAGGACGTAGTAGACGAACTGCGGCGTGGCGTACCAGAAGTACTCCAGGACGAGATCCAGCGTCGTATCGCCCCTGAACAGCCGGTCGGAGATCTCGAGGAAGGTCGAGATGTAGAAGATGCCGAGCAGCCCCACGAATGAGAGCATCACCAGCTTGAGGTACTGCTTGGAGACATAGCGATCCAGCAGGCTCGGGCCCCAGCCGATCCCGCTCCCCAGCCGCACGCCGCGTCCCGCCGGCGCGTCGTGCGGCGGAACCGGGGGAACGGGGCCGGGGGGAGCCGGCGCGTGCGCCCGCCGGCGGAGGCGGGGCAGGGCAGGCAGGATGCGGCGTTCTCCGAACCGCGAGCGCCACAGCAGAAGCAGCACGCCGAACGCCCCCAGCACGATGTTGCAGATCCACACCGCCCAATCGGGCGACACCAGGGCGCCCTTCGCCAGCGCCTTGGCGCCGAACATCAACACGTAGTAGGCGAAGATGACGCCGATGCCCAGGGCGAAGCTGGCCAGCTTGCCGTCCCGGCGGGTGGTCACGCCGAGGGCGAGACTGATGAACGCGAACACGAGGCACGCCACCGGAAGGGAGAACTTCTGGTGGATCTCCATGATCGGGTTGTGCGCCGAAAGTCCGCGGGCCTCCATCTCCGCCGCCTGCGCCCGCAGCTCGCCAATCCTCATCTCGGCCAACCCGCGTTGCAGGCCGCCGGCGGGGAAGATCTCCTCGGGATCGAGTCCCAGCACGATCTCATCGAAGCGGTTGACGTTGTAGGTGGACGGATCGGACGGATCGACGTCGTGCGCCGCCCCCGAGGTCAGCACGATATCGACCTGCCGGTTCGCCGGGTCGAGCAGAATCCGCCCCTCGTCCGCGACGTAGATCTGCGATGAGCCGGCCTCCCGGGTGTCGGCCAGAAAGACACCGGACCAGCCGGTGCCCTGGATGTCGACCTCGTTGACGTACAGGACCATGCCGGGCAGGCCCTGATCGAAGACGCGCGCCTTCACGTCGTTCTCCGTCCCGGCCGCCACGGTCCGATAGACGATGTCCCGGAAAGCCTGATTGGCGTCCGGCAGCACCACGACGAGGGTGTAGCAACTGGCGATGGCCGCGGCGATCGCGAGCCCGAGGACCGGATACAGCAGGCGGTAGATGCTCACGCCGCACGCCTGCATCACGACGATTTCCCGATCCCCCGACATCCGACCCAGCCCCATCAGCAGACCGATGAGCACGGCCATCGGAATGGTGATGCCGAGGCCCTGGGGCACGAGCGTCAGCATGAGCTGGACGATCGTCCAACTGTCCACGCCCTTCGCAATCAGCTCCTGCGCGACCTCCATGATCGGCGGAATCATCAACAGGAAGGTGAGGATCAGCAGGCTCAGAAAGACCAGCGGCAGCGCTTCACGCAGGATGTAGCGATCGATAATTCGAAACATCATCCCCGATTGTACCAATACACCCACACGCCACGCCCGTTTCTGTCCATCTCTCCGCCTAACCTCTTCAACAGCAGGCATTTGGAATGCATTGTCGGCCGGCCGACACGCGACCGCCGCCGCGACCTGCAGCCGTGACCGACTCTGCACGAGCGCGGCTTGAAGAGCCGGAAGCACGAGCCGCTCCGAAGAGCCGCCGCGCGAACTCGTTGCAAGCCCCTCGATCGGACCCGTTGCGTGCACGAGCGGCTCGGGTCCGCGCAAGAACACATCTTCTTTCGTCGAGGGGCCGAAATCACGCCGTCATCGGAGCGACGCCGAATGCGACAGATGCGCGGCATGGATGCGGCCGAAGTGAAACTGCGCCACGAAACCGATGCAGCGAAACCGGGGAGTTTTGTTCTTGTGCGCCCCGATCCCGAAAGAGCCCGAAGCAACGAGCGGCTCGAAAGAGCCGGATGCAAGCCCTTGATGCGCCGATCCGAAAGGGCCGGAAGCCAACCCGAAGCCAACCCGAACGGCTCGAAGAGCCGAAAAGCAACCCCTTGATCGGACCCATGAAATGGGTCCGATAAGGGATGTTATGTTAAGTAACGGGTTCGGATCACCGGAACGACCCGTCCACCGGTCCGGTGACCTTCACCGTTCCGGTCCGGGCGTGGGTCTCGCCATGGCCTCCGGTGCGGAGGCGACGGGACGCCCCGAAGAAGACGGTCAGGGACCTGACTGCCCCCGCGGCGGCCGAGCGGCGCCGGACGGTCGGCAAGGCGGAACCAGGACAAGGCCCCGAATACCGCGGGCAGCTCGCGGCGGCCGAGCGGCGCCGGACGGCCGGCAAGGGCAAGCGACCCACGCTGTCGAGCCGCCGGTGACGAAGACAGCGGCTACCGGCAGCCGTGATTCCGGCGCACGCGGGGGCTACCCAGCTCAGTCCGTCTGCTTCAGCTCTTCGATGATCTCGGTGAGCGCGGAGATGATCTCCTCCCGCTCGACCTGGGCCTTCCGGAACCTCATGTTGAGATTGAAGCTCTTGGCGGGCGGGACGTACTTGAACGCGAAAGCCTTGGGACGCCCCGGTTTCCGTTGCTCGCTCTGTCTGGCGGCGACCGCTCTCGCCTGCTCGCGGGTCGCCGGCCCGTCGCCCCGGGTCAGTTGTTCGACGAAAGCAACCATTTTCTGCGCGTCGCCCTGTCTAACCACCTGCAACAGCAACGACTTGGAGGTAATGTCGGCCAGCCGACACAGTTCTCGAACCTCTTCCGGCATGGCATGAAGCGCGAGAGACTCGGTGACGGAGCTGCGGGACCGTCCGATTCGTCTCGCCACGTCGTCGTGCTTGAGACCCTGCTCCTGGACGAGAGTGCGCAGCGCCTCTGCTTCTTCGAAGGGGCTGATGTCCTTCCGCTGCAGGTTTTCGATGAGGGCGATCTCGATCATCTCCGCGTCATCGACCGCGCGGATGACCACCGGAACCTCGGTAAGCGCAAGTTGAACCGCCGCGTGATAGCGCCGCTCGCCGGCGACGATCTGGAATCGCCCGCGGCGTTGCCGGACGAGGAGGGGCTCGAGGATGCCCTTCTCGGAGATCGAGGCCATCAACTCTGACAGATCCCCCATGACCTGCCGGGGCTGGTCCGGATTGGGATCGACCTGCTCAATGGGCACCATGCGTCCCAGAGGAGAGCCCGCGGAAGCCGCCAGCGCCTCCACGTAGTGCTGATCGTGGCGCATCTTGACTGCGCTGGGGAGTCCTTTTCTAGGCACGATCGATGACCTCCTCACACAGGCGGTAGTAGTCCGATGCGCCCTGGGAGTCCGGAGCGAAGGAGAAGATCGACTCGCGGTACGCGGGACTCTCCTCCAGGCGCACGTTCTTCGAGATGACCGTCTTGAACACCTTGTTGCCGAAGACCCGGTTGATCTGGGTTCGAATATCGCGGCCGAGCGACGTTCGGCGGTCGTGCATGGTGATGAGCACGCCGATCATCTCCAGGCTCGGATTGGCTCTGGTCTTGACCTTCTCGATGGTCTCCAGGAGATCGTCGGTGCCCTCGAGCGCGAAGTAGGACGACTGAATCGGAATCAGCAGATGGGTCGCGGCCACCAGGGCGTTGACGGTCAGGAGGCCGAGGGTCGGAGGACAATCGATGACGACATGGCGATAGGTGTCGGTGACCGGCGCCAGGAGATCCTTCAGCTTGAAGTGGGCGTCGAGTTCGCCGACCATCCGCGCTTCGAGCTTGGCCAGCGATATCCGGGCCGGTGCGACCGACAGATTCTCCTGCTGTTCGGCCGGCAATACGACATCGGCGAGCGGGCAGTCCTTCTCGGCGAATGCGTCGTAGACCGAACGGGTGATGGTGGTGCGGTCGAGGAACGAGAGCGTGCTATTGCCCTGGGGGTCGAGATCGATCAGCAGGGTGCGTCCCTGACGCAGCGACAGGGCCGCAGCTAGGTTGATCGCCGTCGTGGTCTTGCCGACGCCGCCCTTCTGATTGGCGATCGCGACGATCATGGCGAGCGGTTTCAGGCAGGAATCGCGAAGAAGGAACCAAGCCGAACCCCCCCGCTGCGAACGCGGCATCATTGTAGGAACGGGCTCGACAACGTGTCAAGTTCGCGGGGCCGCTACATCTTGTATTTGCCCATGTCGTCCGGATCGAGGGCCTCCAGCCATTTCTGCAGCCGCTCGGAGTCCGCCTTGTCCGGCGTGACGTTCAGCGACTTCGCACGGTCGATGACGGTGTCTTCGGCGAAGATGGGCGCGCGCACCCGCAACGCCAGTGCGATGGCGTCACTGGGACGGGCGTCGATGGCCACCGGCTCCCCTTGCGCCACGAGGTGGATGATGGCGTAGAAGGTGTTGTCCTTCAGGTCGCTGACCACGATCTTGTGGACGTCCGCCTTCAGGTCGTGAATGACGTTGCGGAGCAGGTCGTGCGTCATGGGCCGCGGCGTCGACACATTCTCGATCTGGAGAGCGATGGCGTTCGCCTCGAAGACCCCCATCCAGATGGGAAGTACCCGCTGCCCTTCCGCATCGTGCAGAATCACGATCGGCATGTTGGTGATGGGATCGACCATCAGCCCCTTGATTGACATCTCGACCTGCATCGACCGCCCCCTTCTGACCCGTCAACCCCGGGAGCCCGCGGCGAGGGCTCCGCTGCGTTCGACCGGCGGGGGCAGGTGCGCTCCGAAGGCGTCCGCAAGCTCGCCGTGAAGGCTGAACGGTCCGCTCTCCGTGATCCGTACCCGCACCACACGCCCCAGCAGGTCATCCGGGGCCTGGAAGTTGACGACCGTATTCCCGCTGGTGCGTCCGGCCAGCTCGGTCGTGCGCCTGCGGCTCGTGGAATCCACGAGCACGTCGACGACCGAGCCGACCCGTTGCCGGTGAATCTCGGCCTGTATCTCCTTCTGCAGCGCCTGCAGGGCGACGATCCGCCGCGTCTTCTCGGCCGCCGGCAGGTCGTCCGCGAGCCGTTTCGACGCGAGGGTATTCGGGCGCTCGGAATACTTGAACGAAAACATGCTGTGGTACCGCACCTGGCGGGTCAGGCTGAGAGTATCCTCGAACTCCTGCTTCGTCTCCCCCGGAAACCCGACGATGACATCGGTCGACAGCGCGATGTCCGGCATCGCGGCTCTCAATCGGTCGACCAGTTGCAGATAATCGTCCCGCGTGTGCCGGCGACGCATCCGCGCCAGCACCGCGGTGGACCCCGACTGCACCGGGAGATGCAGGTGCCGGCACACCTTCGGCAGCGTTCGCATGGCGGTGATCATGCGGTCGCTGACGTGGCGTGGATGCGGACTCGCAAACCGGATGCGCTGGATTCCCGGCACGTCGCTCACCAGCCGGAGCAGCTCCGCGAAGTCGCACCCGGGCCGGTCGGGGGCCGCGTAGTGATTCACGATCTGCCCGAGAAGATGTATCTCGCGATACCCGCCGTCGGCGGCGAGCCGGACTTCGTCGACGATCTCCGCGGCCGGGCGCATCCGCTCATGCCCCCGCGTGTACGGCACGACGCAGAACGCGCAGAAATCGTTGCATCCTTCGATAATCGTGATCGCCGCCTTGACCGGATTCGAACGCCGGGCCACCCCCAGCGGGAACGATACGTTGTCATAGGGGTTGACGTCGACACGCTCGGGCCGGTTGCCGGTCAACCCCTCCACCATCGCCGGCAACCGGCTGAGAGCCTGCGTGCCGACAACCAGATCCACCCGTTGTCCCCGTTCGAGCAGGGCCCGTCCTTCCTGCTGCGCGACACAGCCGGTCACCGCCACGATCGGACGCTTCCCGGCGCGGCGGCCGGGCACCATGCCCAGCTCCGTGTACAGCCGCTCCTCCGCCCGTTCCCGCACGCTGCAGGTGTTGATGACGACGAGATCCGCATCGTCGATCGCTTCGGCCGCCTCGTATCCCGCCTGATCGAGCAGGCCGGCCAGACGTTCCGAGTCGTGCACGTTCATCTGGCAGCCGAACGTCTCGATGAAGTACTTCCTGGCCACGGTCGCTTTCCTCGCCGATGCCGCCGGCGCGCTCACGGGGCTCGCCGGCTCCGCTTCGCCGGCGTCTCCGGCGACAGCAGCTCTCGTGCGCTCTCCAACACGGTACCCGAGACTCGGGTGCCGGTCATCATCCTTGCGATCTCCGCGGCCCGCGCTTCCTCGTCCAACCGGTGCACCGCGGCCAGCGTGCGTCCGCCGCGGACGGACTTCGTGACCCGGTGATGACTGGCGCCGTAGGCGGCGATCTGCGGCAGATGCGTGATGCACAGCACCTGATACCGTTCGGCCAATCCGCAAAGCTTGGCGCCGACCCGTTCGGCCGCCTCGCCGCCGATGCCCGCGTCCACCTCGTCGAAGACCAGGGTGCGACCGGGCGCGTCGGTGCGGATCGCGGTTCGCAGCACCAGCATGACCCTCGAGAGCTCACCGCCGGACGCGATGCGCGCCAGAGGCCGGACGTCCTCCCCGGGATTGGCCGAGAAGTAGAACTCCCCCCGATCGATGCCGCGTTCCGTCCAGGCCGCCTCTCCGCCGCCGGCCCGCTGGAATACCACCTCGAATCGCGCGCGCTCCATGGCGAGATCGGCGAGGCCGCGCTGGAGGGACCGCCCCAACGTGCCGGCCGCCGCACGACGGCGCTCGGACAGGGTTCGGGCGGCCGCGATGTAGGCGTCACCCGCCTCGGAAACGGCCGCTTCCAGACCTTCGAGATCCTTCCTTCCGGCGCCCTGTTCGCGTTCGCGGCGCAGCCGGGCTCGAAGGGCGATGACATCCGCGAGGGTCGGGCCGTAGCGTCGTTTCAGACGCTCCAGCCCCGCCAACCGCTCCTCGACCGCCGGCAACTCCTCCGGCGCCCGGTCCGCGCCGCCGACAAGCGACCGCAACGCGTACGCCAGCTCTTCGAGGTGAGAGAGAACCGCATCCCTCGACTCGAGGTGCGGCCTGAACTCGGCATCGAACCCCGCAAGTTCCTCGACCCGCTTCCACACGCGGTCCAGGACGCCCAACGCCGCGTGATCCCCCTCGTAGAGCTCCGCATAGCTCTCTACCGCCAACCGGTGGACGTGTTCGGCGTTCGCGAGAATCCGCCGTTGCGCCGCGAGCGTCTCGTCCTCGTTGTCGAGCGGATCGACCTCGTCGATCTCGTGAAGCTGAAACGTCACGATCTCGGTGCGTTCGACCGCGTTCGTCTCCCGGTCCCGGGCCTGCTCCAGCCGGCGCCGGGCGCCCTGCCAAGCCGCAAAGGCCACTCGCACCGCGTCGCGCAGCGGCGCGAGCCCCGCGTGCTGATCCAGCAGATCGAGATGGGTCGATGGATCGAGCAACGCCTGGTGCTCGTGCTGGCCGTGGAGATCCAGCAGCCCGGCGCCGACCGTTCGGAGTCCCGCGGTCGAAACGAGTCGGTCGTCGACGAAGGCCCGGCTTCGGCCGTGCGCGGATATCTCCCGGCGCAGCACATGCTCGCCGTCCGCGTCTTCGGCGACCGCCTCGACCACCGCCCGTTCGGCGCCGGTCCGCACCAAGCTCGACGATGCCCGCGCGCCGCGCAGCAGACCCAGGGCGCCGACGACGATCGATTTGCCGGCGCCCGTCTCCCCCGTCAGAATCGTGAAACCGGCGTCCAGCTCGAGCTCGAGGCGATCGATGACCGCCAAGTCCCGAATGCGGAGAAAACGGATCATGGTCCGGCAGGGTCCGGGGCTGGGAAGCGCCATCGTATCATAGGTTTGACAGCAACCTGCCGTCGTGCTACCTTTCCTCGTCGGCGCTTTCCCAGCGGCGCGCTTTTGTAGTAAACGGAGGGCTCGTGCGTGCTCTTGGTTACTACGCCATGGCCCTGCAGACGCAGGCCGATGGCGCGTCGGAGGGTGTCTTGAGCGGGGGTTTGCTCGACTGGATTGCCCAGTCGACGCCGCTGTCCAAGTTCGTTCTCCTCCTCCTGCTCCTCTTCTCCGTCTATTCTTGGGGCATCGCGCTCCACAAGCTTTGGTTGTTCCCCCGTATCGAACGCCAGACTTGGGGCTTTCTCGACGTTTTTCGACGAAGCACGAAGTTCTCCGAGGTCAACGCGGCATGCCGGTCGTTGAAGCACAGCCCGTTGGTCGGTCTGTTTCAGGCGGGCTACGCCGAGCTCAACACGCAGTTGCGCCACGGGAACGGCGGCGCAGCCGACGAGCGTCCCAGCCTGAGCAGCCTCGAGGCGGTGGATCGAGCCCTGCAGCGGGCGGTGGTGGTCGAAGCCAACAAGCTGGAGCACCGCCTTCACCTCCTGGCGACGACCGCGAGCATCACGCCGTTCATCGGGCTGTTCGGAACGGTCGTCGGTATAGTCACCGCATTCCAGGGAATCGCGGGAACCGGTTCGACCAATCTGACCGTCGTCGCCCCCGGCATCGCCGAGGCGCTGGTGGCGACCGCGGCCGGTCTCGGGGCGGCGATTCCCGCCCTGTACTTCTACAACCACCTGACGAACAAGGTCCGGCTCCATCTGTCGATGATGGACGACTTTTCGCTCGAGTTTCTCAATATCGTGGAGAGGAACTTCCTGTGACGCCCACGCATCGCGCAGGCGGCGCACAGGATCACGGATCAGGACATGCCCACCATTCAGAGCCCGGGAACCGGCGGATCATCCGGCGCGGGACGCCGCAGACGCCCAAGAACGACTACGTCGCTGTCGGAAATCAACGTGGTGCCCCTCGTCGACGTCATGCTCGTCCTGCTGATCATCTTCATGGTGGCGGCGCCGATGATGCAGCGAGGACTCGACGTGAGCCTCCCGGTGTCGCGACGCGCGGATCAGCTCGTCGCCGAACGTCTGTTCGTGACGATTCCACTGACCTTTCGGACCGATAGGATCGTACAGGTCGGCGAGGACGCGGTTCCCGTCGCGGCGCTCGAGGAGCGCATGCGGCAGGAGCTCGGTGAACGCGCGGATCGGGACATCTTCGTACGGGGCGACGGAGACATCACCTTTCAGGAACTGGTGTCCGTCATCGACGAGCTCAAGGCAGGCGGGGTCAACAACGTCGGACTCGTGACCGCGACGTCGCTGGAACCCTGATCGAACCGGGCATCCGTGCCAACCAAGTCCATGCAGTCGATTGCCGAAGTGGTTCGCCGGCGCACGGCCGGAGGGGACGGCCTCGGGCGGACCTGCGCGCTCTCGCTGACCGGACACGCCGTGTTCATGGCCGCAATCGTCCTCTTTCCCTCCGCCTTCGTCGCCAGCGTCGAGACCGAAGCGACGGCCGACGTGATGACCATCAGCCTCGGGGGACCGGCCGGACCCAGCACCGGCGGACAGGCGGCGCTGGCCGCACGTCCCGTGCAGGAAGTGCTGCCGCTCGAAGAGGCGAATCGTCCCCAGTGGATTCAACCGCCCACGCCCGCCCCGCCGGAGATGATCCTTCCGATCGAGGACGCCGGCCGCCGCGTGGAGGAGGACGTGCCCGCGGAATCGGCGCCGGAGGAGTCTCGGGGGCGGACGCCGACCCGCGGCCCGGAGCTGCGGGAAGGCAACGCCCTGGCCGACACCGGCTCCGATGGAGGAGGCGTGGGGCTTTCCGCCGGCGGGCTGGGGTCGGGAGGCGAGCTCGAGCTCCTAAACTTCTGCTGTCCAGAGTACATCTCCATCATGACCGACCGGATCCGCAATCGCTGGGACAGTCGGCAACGGATTGCCGGCGCGGTGACGATCAAGTTCACCATCCAGCGCGACGGCCGCATCACGGACGTGGAGCGGGCGACGACCAGCGGGTACTTCGCGCTCGATCAGAGTGCGGAGCGCGCCGTGCGGTATACGGCGCAATTGCCTCGACTGCCGTCGGCGTTCGACCGCGACCGCCTGACCGTTTATCTCGATTTCAAGTACCGACACTGAGGAGCATCGCCGATGGCCCCTATTCCTTGCCGCCCCACCGGGAACGATCGTGGCGGCTCCCGCTCGAAACCGCATCCGTCATGGGGTTGGGGGGGCATGGCGGCCGCGATGGCGGTGCTGGCCGCTCCCCTGTCGCCGACGTCGACCGGCGCCGCGGTGGAGCCGCAACAGCGGGATGAGGTCAGGGTGGTCATTGGGGACAGCATCGGCGCCCAATCGAGCATCGCGGTCCCCGACTGCCTGCCCCTGACCTCGGATCCGACGACCCTGGAGGCGAGCCGCACCATCGCCCGGGTGTTGTGGGACGACCTGGACTTCGAGCGCGAATTCAGGATGATTCCCCGCGACGTTTACCGCACGATCCCGGTCGCGGCCTCACTGATCGACATCCCCTTCGACCGGTGGCGGGAGCTGGGCGCCGACGGCGTGGTGAGCTGCACCGTCGCGGCCCGCGGCGGGCGCCAACTGGAAATCGCCGCCCGCCTGTACTCGGTCCAATCCGGAGAGTCCGCGTTCGGCAAACTGTACACCGGCTCGACCCGCGACATCCGTCTCTATGCGCACCAGTTGTCGGACGATATCCACCGGGACCAGCGCGGCCTCGAAGGCGTGGCCCGCACCCGGCTGGCGTTCGTCTCGGACCGGGACAGCGAATCGGTATTCGGGCTCGTCGAGAACAGGCCGGTGAAGGAGATCTACATCGCCGACTACGACGGCGCCAACCCGCGGCGGGTCACGGTGTCCGGCAGCCTCAACACGAATCCCGCCTGGTCGCCGGACGGACGGTCCATCGGGTACACGTCGTGGCTCACCGGGTTCCCCGACGTGGTCGTGTCGTACCTCTTCGAGGGACGCATGGCGACACCGGTCGAAGGCGACAGCCGTCGGCAGAACTTCCTCCCCGCCTTCTCGCCGGACGGCCGGCGCCTGGCCTTCAACTCGAACCGGAACAACAACAACGACATCTACGTCGCCAACGTCGACGGCACCGGACTCCTCCGGCTGACCAACCACCCCGCGATCGACACCAGCCCCACGTGGTCGCCGAACAGCCAGCAGATCGCGTTCACGTCCGATCGCACCGGCACGCCCCAGATCTACGTCGTCGGCGCCGACGGGACGGGCCTGCGGCGGCTGACCTACGAAACGTACTGCGACCGGCCGACCTGGTCGCCGCCGCCGTTCAACGAGATCGCGTACTCGTCCCGAACCGGTCCGGGACACGACATCAAAGTGCTGGATTTGGCCACGAACGAGGAACGTCAGTTGACGTTCGGGCTCGGCTCGAACGAGAGCCCGAGCTACGCCCCCAACGGCCGCCACATCGCGTTCATGTCGACGCGCAACGAATCGAAGCAGATCTACGTCATCGGCCGGGACGGCCGGGGACTGCGCCGCATCACGTCGGCGGGCAACAACGAGATGCCGAGCTGGTCGCGGTAACCCGCGGCGCAGGCATGCAACCGGCGTTCGCACCGGGCATACCGGCAGGAGGAATTGGCGAAGATGCACGATCGAAGACACGCTTCATGGATGGCGGGAGCAGCGCTGCTCGTACCGGTGATCTTCTTTCAGGCGGCATGCTCGGAGAACCCGCCGCCCGTGATCCCGGAACCTGTGGTGGTGGCGCCGACGCCGATTGACGATCCGCCGGAGATCGTTCCGTCCGCACGCCCCCCGGCTCCCGCCCCCCCGCCACCGCCGGCGGCGCCGATCCTGACGCCGGACGAGGAGATCGCCGCGCAGTCGCTCGCGGAGATCAATCGCGCGTTGCTGCTCGAACCGGTCTTCTTCGGGCTGGACGGCGCCGAGCTCGACGAGCGGGGCCGACGGGTGGTGGAAGCCAATGCGGACGTGCTCGCGCGCTTTCCGACCTGGAACGTGACCATCGAAGGACATTGCGACGAGCGCGGCACACCCGAGTACAACCTCGGGCTCGGCGAGCTGCGGGCGCTGGCCGCCCAACGGTATCTCCTGGAGCTGGGGCTCGATCCGGCGCGTGTCCGAACCGTCAGCTACGGAAAGGAGTTTCCATTCGATCCCGGAAACGACGAATCGGCGTGGGCCGCGAACCGGCGGGCGCACTTCGTGATTACGGAGAAGTAGCAGATCGCCGCCGGCCGGGATACGATTAGAGGCGCGCCGATCGCCGTCGTGTACGCGGGCGGCCGGTCGGTCCATGTTCCACCCCTTCCTTGCGTACGAGGTAGTGTCATGAGACGGCTTTCCTTCAGGCTCGCTCTCGGATTTCTCGGTATCGCGCTGGCCGTCGCCCCCGCCCGGGGTCAGAACCGCGAGCACCAGCAGATGATGGCCGACATCCGGATGCTGCAGGAGGACACGGCGCAGTTGCGCGCCCTGCTCGGGACGCTGGCTCAGACATTGCATGGGATCCAGTCGAGTCTCGATGCCCAGGGGGACGACTTGCGCCGCGGATTCGCCAATCAGCAGCTCCAGATCGACAGCGTGGCGACGGGGGTACGGGTGGTGCGGGAGAAGGTCGACGAGAACAACGTGCGCGTGTCGTCCCTCACGCAGGAGGTCGAGGCGTTGCGCATGGCGATTCCGATGATGGGGGCTCCCCTGACCGATCTCGCCGTCGATCCCGAGACCGGCCTGCCCCTGAATCCGGACCTCGCGCCCCCCTCCGCGCCCGTCAACCCGGGGATCTCGCCCAGGCGGCTCTACGACACCGCGTTCACGGACTACACGACCGGCCAGTGGGCGCTCTCGATTCAGGGGTTCGAGGCCTACATCAGCACCTTCCCCCGATCCCAGTTGGCGGATGACGCGCAGTTCTTCATCGGACAGAACTACTACGCCGACGGAAAGTTCCGGGAGGCGGCCGACGCCTTCGAGCAGGTCGTGTCGAGCTATCCTGACGGCGACATGGTGGCCGAGGCGTTGTACAAGCAAGGCTTGACGCTGGAGCGGCTCGACCAGATCGATCTCGCTCGGGAGACGTTTCAAACCGTCGTGCGCGAGCATCCCGACGACAACATGGCGAATCTGGCGCAGCAGGCGCTGGACCGTCTGGACTAGCAGCTATGGGAAGTGTCAACAAGGTTTTTCTCATCGGAAACCTCGGCCGGGACGCCGAGCAGCGCCATACCGCCAATGGCACCGCCGTGAGCAACTTCAGCCTGGCCACGACGGACATGTGGACCGACAAGTCGGGCCAGCGGCAGGAGCGCACCGAATGGCACCGGGTGGTGGTGTGGGACCGGCAGGCCGAGTCGTTGCAGCCGTACCTGACCAAGGGCAAGCAGATCTGTGTCGAGGGGCGGCTGCAGACCCGCGAGTGGAACGACCGCGACGGCAACAAGCGGTACACCACCGAGATTCGGGCCGATCGCATCACGCTGCTCGGCGGTCGGGGCGGACCGGGCGGCGGCGCCGGGCGGCACGACGCGGCGACCGGGGAGGCCGAGGCCGCTCCGCCGGAGCTGACCGAGGACGACATCCCGTTCTGAGCGGCCGGCGGCGGGCGCTCCCCGCCGGTACGCTGCGTCCCCGCCGGAGCAACGCCGGGCGGCTACGCGGGATCCGGGCCGTCCTTCACGACACGGCCGTATCGGTCCTCGAGTCGAACCACGTCATCGAGATCGGGCGTGGACACCTCGAAGATGTCGGCGGTCTCGAGGGCGGTCATGCGGTGCACGGTGCCCGGCGCGATGTGGACGCTGTCACCCGGGCCCATCTCCTGCGTGACCCGGGTATCGCCTTGGCGGCCCTTCTCGAACCGGATGCGTCCGCTCCAGACCAGGATCGTCTCATCCTTGACGCGGTGATACTGGAGGCTGAGCGCCTGTCCGGCATCTACGTGGAGGATTTTTCCGACGTAGCGCTCGGTCTTGGCCCAGCGGAGCTCGTACCCCCACGGCTTGTCCACTCTCATTCGACGTCCCCCGGCGCCCCGCCGCCCCCCGGCAATGGGCCCCGCCGCATGCGACTCCCGGTCTCCGTGAACGCGTTGGCCTTCACCCGGCGGGCTGCTCGTCGTCGCCGGTCCTGACGGCCACGTCGCGGTGCCGAATCCGCCATCGGACCCCGGAGACCCCCGACAGTCTCGTCCTCAACTGCTCGACGATGGCGACAGACCGGTGACGACCGCCGGTGCAGCCGACCCCGATGGTCAGGTAGCTCTTGCCTTCGCGCTCGTACTGGGGAATCAGAAACTTCATCAGGTCGCTGGTCTTTTCCAGGAACGGTTCGACCGCCTTGCCCGCGCACACGTAGTCGCGGACGCCCGGGTCCCGGCCGGTCAGCGCCTTCAGCTCCGGAACGAAATGCGGGTTCGGGAGAAATCGGACGTCGAACAGCAGGTCCGACTCCGGAGGAACGCCGTACTTGTAGCCGAAGCTCAGCAGGGTCACGGTCAATCGCCCGCGGCCGTCCTCGCCCTGCACGAGCTCGCCGAACGCGCGCCGCAGCTCATGCACCGTGAGGTCGGACGTGTCGAGCACGAGGTCCGACATCTTCTTGATCTGCCGGAGCTGAGCCCGTTCGGTCAGGATGCCTTCGATCGCCGATCCGGCCGGGGCCAGGGGATGCGGCCGGCGGGTCTCGCTGAAGCGCCGCAGCAGGGAGGCATCGGAGGCCTCGAGGAAAATGAGCCAAGTCTGCAAATGCTCCCGGGCGCGCAACGCCGCGAATACACCCGCGAACTGATCAAGAAACAACCGATCGCGGGCATCCACGACGACCGCAATGGCGTCGTGGCGCGCACCCTCACCGGGATCGAGGTCGGCCAGCGTCGGAATCAAGACCGTCGGCAGATTGTCGACGCACAGACAACCGAGGTCTTCCAGGGCTCGGATGGCCGCGGACTTCCCCGCCCCCGAGAGCCCGGTCACCACGATGAACCGGGCGGCGGACTTCCGGCCCGCCGCCTCCCGCCGGCTCGCGGCCATTCCGCCCCCCCGTCCCGATCGAACGACCGGCCGCGGCGGGGTTCACCCGCCGCTGACGCGCGACCGCTCACCGCGGCGGCTCACGTAATCCTGGTGGTGTCGTCCGCCTCGGTCTCGGGTTCGACCGACGCCGACACGGGCACGGCGTGACGCCGACGATCTTGCCACTTCCCCTTCAACGTGTGGGCTTGGTGACTGACCTTGTCCACCGCGGCACCGACCGACGCCGACCAATTCGTTTCTTCCGCCAAGCCGTGAAGCCGATGGTCGCCCCGGGCATGGACGATGAGCTCGGATACGCACAAATGGCGCGCCGTCGACAGGACGAACTCGACCGAAACCAGGGCATCGCCCAGTACCCGCTCGAGAGGTTGCAGCCGCCGGTCAATCAGATCGCGCAGCTCGTCGTTCACCGAGACGTTCCGGGCCGTCAACGTGTATTGCATTTGTGTCAGTGTCCTGTGAACCAATCCTACCGGGAACCACTCCGCGCCGCCCCCGCGGCGCACCCGGGCGGCGGGCCGACAAGCACGGGATCGCAGCGGACACGGGTCAGAACAAGGCCCGGCGTTGACTCGATGTGGGGATCTTCATTTCCTCGCGGTACTTCGCGATCGTGCGCCGGGCCAGAATCAATCCCTCATCCTTCAGGAGGCCGACGATGCGCGAATCGCTCAGGGGTTTCCGGGAATCCTCCCCTTCGATGATCCGGCGGATGCGCTGCTTGATGGCCACGGAGGATACGCTCTCGCCGTAGGCGCTGCTGATGCCGCTGTGGAAGAAGTACTTCATCTCCAGCACCCCCTGCGGGGTGTGCATGTACTTGTTGTTCACCACCCGGCTGACGGTGGATTCGTGCATGCCGATGTCGTTGGCGACATCCCGCAGCACCAGCGGCCGGAGAAACTTGATGCCGCGGTCGAGGAACTCGTTCTGGAACGAAATGATGCTGGTGGCCACCTTGTGGATCGTCTTCTGCCGCTGATCGACCGACTTGATGAGCCACAAGGCGGACCGGAATTTCTCCTTGACGTAGGCGCGGGTCTCGCGGTTGTCGTTCTTCTTGTCGAGCAACCGCCGGTAGACCGGACTGATTCGCAGTTGGGGCATGCCGTCTTCGTTCAGCATGGCGACATAGCGGTCTTCGACCTTCACGATGTAGACGTCGGGGATGACGTGCTGGGAAGAGGCCGGATTGTAGCGGCTTCCCGGTCTCGGATCCAGTTGCCTGATGACGCCGACATGGTGCTTCAGTTCCTCGATCGACAACCCCAGCCGGCGGGCGATCTCCTGACCCTGCTGATTCTGCAGCAGGTCGATGTGTTCGCGGATGATCGTCTCGCTCGCGGTGTCGCGCAGCCCGAGATGCGCGATCTGGAGCAACAGGCATTCCTGCAGGCCCCGCGCCGCGACCCCCACCGGATCGAAGCCCTGGACCACCTTCAGGACACGCTCGACGTTTTCGGTGTCCCATTCGCCCATCGTGGCGATCTCGTCGACCGACGCGGCGAGATAGCCATCATCGTTCAGATTGCCGATGATCGCCGAACCGATGTCCCGCACCAGCGAATCGTCGATTCCGGGCTGGAGGGAGAGCTGCTCCATCAGATGGTCGGTGAGGGCGCCCGGCATCGAGAGGGTGTTCTCGATCGGGGGCAGCTCCGGGACCTCGCGCGGCGTAGGCGGACGATACCCGTCGTCGAGGTAATCGCCGAAGAAGTATTCGTAGTCGGCGTCGTCCCAGGTATCCTGCGCGTCCTTGTCGGCCGCCGCCTCCGTCTTCTCCTGCGGGTTCGCCGCGTCCGGCGGTTCCAGGTCTTCCGCCGGCACTTCCTCCAGCATCGGGTTCTCGACCACCTCCTGCGTCAACACGTCCACGAGCTCGAGCGTCGACATCGGCAACAGCTTGATCGCCTGTTGCAGCGACGGCGTCAGGATGAGCTTCTGGGACAGGCGGGTCTGGAGTCGTTGCTGCAGTGCCATGAGTCGGTGTTCCCGGTCCGCCCGCCCGCGCCGTATCAGGAGCCGGGGAGCTTGCGGCGCAGAAGCCGCGCCAGCTAAACTTCCAACGCGGCCGCAAGGCCGCGCTGTTTCGATTCTAGTGTCCCACGCGCGCCATCCGCAACATCGGGTGACCGGCGGGCGGCGGACGGTGCCCGTCAATCCAGGCGAAAGTCCGTTCCGAGGTAGATGCGCTTGACCTCCTCGTCGTGCGCGAGCTCCATCGGAGACCCGCTGCGAAACACCGCTCCGTCGTGCACGATGTAGGCGCGATCGGTGATGCGCAGGGTTTCGCGAACGTTGTGGTCGGTGACGAGCACGCCGATTCCGCGCGCTTTCAGGTGAAAGATGATCTCTTGAATGTCGGTGACCGCGATGGGGTCGATGCCTGCGAACGGCTCGTCGAGCAGGATGAACGACGGAGAGATGACCAGCGCCCGGGTGATCTCGGCGCGGCGTCGCTCGCCGCCGGACAACGTGTGGGCCGGAGACTTGGCGAGCGGGGTGAGATCGAGCTCGTTCAACAGCTCCCGCAGCCGAGTGCGCCGGACCCGGCGGGGCATCCCGACCGTCTCCAGAATCGCCAGAATGTTCTGCTCGACGGTCAGTCCCCGGAAGATCGACGGTTCCTGCGGCAGATAGCCGATGCCCTTGCGGGCCCGCAGGTACATCGGGTCGTGGGTGACGTCCTCGTCGTTCAGGACCACCCGGCCCCGGTCCGGTGCGGTGAGCCCCACCACGAGGTAGAACGTCGTGGTCTTGCCGGCGCCGTTCGGCCCCAGCAGGCCCACCACTTCACCGGACGTCACGGTCAGGCTGACGTCCCGGACGACGGTGCGGCCGCCGTAGGACTTCGTCAGGTTCTCCGTACGCAACGTAGCCATGCGACGTGGGTCACGGGCGCTCGCGCCGTGCCGGATGGGTGGTGGACGGGCCGCCCCGCCGCCGCATCAGAACTGCGGCTGGCAGGGGCCGTTGCGGGTCTCCGTTCTGGATTGCCGGCGTCCATCGACCGTCACGATGTCGGACCCTCGATAGAACGTCAGCACGCGCCCCCTCGTGCTGCGGCACGTCGGTTCGGAAGGTTCGTCGGCGGGCGGCTCGGCCGGGTCGGCCGGCTCGACCTCTTCGACGATCTCGACCGGCGCACCCTCCATGTCGTACCGTCCTTCAACTTCATGGTACACGAGAGTGTCGCCGGTCGCCCATCGGCCGTCCAGACGCAGTTGCACGGCGTCGTCCGCCACCAATCGGTCCAGCGTCCGGCCATCGGCCTGCAGAAAGAACTCGAACCTGCCGGCGTCCAGATCGCCCTGGTCGGAGCGGAGGCTCGCCGACTCCTCGTAGACGGCGTGCCGGGCCGCGTCGTCGTAGGCGAAGGTCCCGGCGGTGGCGTCGGTTCGCGAAACGACGCCGCTTCCCGTGCCCTCGTCGATGCGAACGAGCTGAATGGTCGTCCGCACCGATCCATCGACGGACAGGCCGCCGCTGGCGTAGTCGATGGCGACGGTTCCGCCCTCGAAGCTCGTGCTGCCCTGCCACATCCGGGCCTGTCCGCGGTAGCTGACCAGCCGCGCGTCGTTGTCGTAGTCCACCGAATCGGCCAGGACGTTGATTCTCTGCGTCCCGTCCAGGAGGGAAGGCACCTTGTCGGCGTCCGCCCCGTCCGGACCATCCCCGGCGGGGCTGAGCACGGTCTGCACGCCGCCCGATCCCGACACCCTCGATCCGTCCAGGGCGACCTCGAGGGTTGCCGCCTCCATGGTGCGGTTGCCGTCGACGAGGGTCGCCATCCGGCCGGCATCGCCGCTCGACACGAGGGTGATCGTCCCCCCCGGCAGGTCGTAGGCCGCGCTGGCCGCCTCGGCCTCGCGGGTCTCGTCCTCGAACCGGACCCCGCCGTCGAACTGCACGTCGAGCAGACCGATCAGTCCCCGGCCCACACCCGCTTCGAGCCGGTCCGCGCGCACCGTGCGGCTGACGGCGACCCTGTCCGCCGAGGCCCCGGTGCGCTCGTGATACTCGACCCGGCCCTCCAGGCTGATGCCGGTCAATCCGGTCTCGGGGGTCCCGGCGGCGGTGAGTTCGCGGGCGCGAATCTCCTGGCGGGGGTCTCCGGGAGTGACCGGAAGCCGGAGCTGCACGCCCCCGCCGGCGGCCAGTCCGATCACCTCCGTCCGGCTCGGCGCCATCATGATCTCCATCGCGGCACTCTCGATCCGCGAGCCGTCCCCGCCGTCCGCCCCCGCCAGCTCGATGGCCGATTGCCCCGCCAGGGTGACCTGCCGGAGCTGCCGCGTCGCCGGTTCGAACTGCAGGGTGGCCTCCTCGGCCCGCGACGCGCGCAGTCCCCCGTCGGTCGCGGCGGTGGAGAGAATCTGGACCTCCCCGCCCAGCTCGATGGATTCGAGCGCGGTTTCCCCTTCCCCGAAGTGCGCCGTAGCGGTATCCGAGAGGACCGTCATCCCGCCGGTGCGCACGGTCGTCCCCCCCTCGAAATGCATGTAGCGGTCCGCGTCGGCGAGGGTCGCGCGGGCGGCGTCGATATCGACGGTCGCCCGGTCGGTGTCGGCCACCAACTGCACCCGGGCCCCCCCCTCGAGGGTGATGATCCACCGGTTGCGGTCCTGGACGACATCGTCCCCGACCGCCTCCAGCCCGGCGCGGGCCAGCGTGGTCGGACCCGCCGGATCGCGCATCGTCACGACATTCCGCGCCTCGTCGAAGCGGGCGGTGCCGGTGCGCGCGCGCAGACCGTCGGCGGCGGTCATCCGCACGCCTCCGCTCACCGTGAACTCGCTCTGATCGCCATCGACGAACACGTCCGACCCGGTCATCGTGAAGCTGTCCCGGTCCAGGCGTCGGGGCACCGTCACCGTGACGCCGCCGAAGAAGCGGGTCGACCCGTCCGAGTAGGTCGCCTGCCGCGGGGCGTCGAGCAGAAAGCTCTCCGCGCCGCCGTCACTCCGGACGAACTCGGCGCCGGCGCTCTCGACAACCGCCTCCGGGTCCGCCCGGTCGACGCTGCGCACCGGCATCGAATCTCTCCGTTCCCGCATGCCGGTGACGAGGAACGACGCGAAGAGGGCCAGTCCGGCGACTATCGCCACCCGCGCCACCCACTGCCATCGGACGCGCCGGCGGCGAATGCGCCGGGGGGCCGGCGACGCCCCCGTGGGTCCATCCCGTTCCATCGGGGCGGGCTCGTGGTCCACGGTCATCACTCTATCGAGCCTGCGCGGCGGCGGCAAACGGTCAAGCGGCCGGTTACGGACCGGCGGGACGGACGCCGCCACGCGCGGCCCCACCGGCGGCAGGGCGAACGACCGGCGTGTAGTAGTATCAGCTTGTGCAACAGCCTGTCACGCCGCTCATCGTCGAGTTGACGGAGCCGGCGACGGAAGAGATTACGGTGGCCGACATCCTGATCGGGGCCTTCAGCTTCACCGGCGTCATCGTTCTGGTCGCGCTGGTGCTGGCGCTTCTGTTCGCCGGCAGCCTGATCGCACTCCGGCGGCTCCGACCCGCGAACTCTCCGAACGGCGACGGCGCCACCAGCCTCGACCTGCACCTGCCGCCGGGCTAGGAGTCTGCGCCGCGGAACCCTCCAGGCGTCCGCGCCGTGCTACGGCGCAGACGCCTGGGCGGCGGCAGGCTCCGGACGGCTCCCCTCCGGCGCAACGGTTTCCCCCCGCCGGATGTCGGTCACCGACAGCTCGATGGTGCGCTCGCCCCGATAGTTGTTCTCGGTCAGGTTGAACGCCAGATCGAGAGCATCCCGGTGGCGTGACACGAAATCGGCGCGATCCGCCATCCGCCAGGCAACGGCCCTGAACACCCGCCCCTCCTGCCGCACCCGCATCGCGAGGTGCCGGGACTTCAAGACCCGGGGGGCGTCCGCCAACTGAAGCGGGCCGGAGTGGAACACCGGCCGGGGATTACCGGCTCCGAAGGGCTCCATGGCCCGCAGTCCCCCGATCATCTCCGGCGTGATCGCGGCCAGCGGCAGAGGGCAGTCGATCCGGAGGCGGGGCATCAACTGTTCCGGACCGAGCCGGTCGTCGGCGAACGCCGTGATCCGCCGCCGCAGCTCCGCGAGGCGGTCGGATTCCATGGTGATCCCGGCGGCGTGGCGGTGGCCGCCGAATCGGGTGAACAGCTCGCCGCAGTGTTCCAGGGCGCCGAGCAGATCGAATCCGGGGATGCTGCGGCCGGAGCCGTAGGCCAGACTCCCCTCCACCGCGAGCACGATGGCCGGGCGGTGAAACAGATCGACGAGCTTCGAGGCGACGATCCCGATGACCCCGCGGTGCCATCCCGCCCCCCAGACGACGAGAATCGCATGGGCCCCGACATCCGGATCCGAGTCGACCCGGCGGCGGGCCGCGGCCAGGATCTCCGCCTCTTCCTCCTGCCTGCGCAGGTTCACCGTTTCGAGCTGCTCGGCCAGACTCTTCGCCTCGGCCGCCCGGTCCTCGCCGGTCAGCAGCAACAGCCGGGTTGCGAGATCGGGTGTGCTCATTCGGCCGGCCGCGTTGATGCGCGGGGCCAGCCGGAACGCGACGTGAAAGCTGGTCACCGGCTCTCCCAGCAGTCCGGTGGAATCGAGGAGGGCCTGCAGTCCGACGGCGTGGCGTTTCCGCGACAGCCGTTCGAGCCCGAGCTTGGCGATGACGCGGTTCTCTCCCCGGAGCGGCACGACGTCGGCGACGGTGCCGACCGCCGCCAGCTTCACGAAGGCCGGCAGCCAGCGCGACCGGTCGGCGCGCTCGCACAACGCCTGCACGAGCTTGAGGGCGACGCCGACCCCCGCGAGGTCCTTGTCCGGGTAATCGCAATCCCGCCGTTTGGGGTTGATGACGGCGAGCGCCGGCGGCAGCACCGCGTCCGGCTCGTGATGGTCGGTGACGATCAAGTCGATCCCGAGCTCCCGGGCCCGCGCCGCCGCGGCCTGGCTCCGGATGCCGCAGTCCACGGAGACGACGACCGCGACCTGCTGTGCGGCCAGCCGCTCGATCGACGCCGGCTCGAGCCCGTATCCGTCCCGGAGGCGCTCGGGAATGAAATGGATGACGTTGGCGCCGAGCAGCTCGAGCAGCCGCCGCAGGATGACCGTCGACGTCACCCCGTCGACGTCGTAGTCGCCGTGGATCGCGATCCGCTCCCGCTCCTCGATGGCGCGCTGCAGACGGTCGACGGCGCGCGGGAGATCGGCGAGCCGGAACGGATCGTGGAGATGGTCGAGCCGGGGATCGAGAAAGCGTCCGGCCTCGTCGACGGTGGTGATCCCGCGCAGAACCAACAGTCGGGCCACGACCGGGTCGAGGTCCATCGACGCCGTCAACGCGGCGGCCCGGCCTTCGTCGAGGGTCTGATGGTCCCAGATCAACCGGAGCGGGGGCGCGCTCATACCGGCAGGCTCACGTCCATGACACGGTTCCCTTTCCGCAGATCTGTTCGGCCGCGAGGGCAAGCTGCTGCGATGGACGGATGCGAGCCTCGGTCAGTCTGGCCTCGACCCGCAACGGCGGGGTGTGTCCGGGCAGGTCGAGATGCAGACGGATCCAGCTCGGACCGCGGTGCATGCGGAACAGGTCGGCCAACGCCTGCAGCGTCTCGCGGCCGTGCCGACCCGCGGTGAGGCGTATCGACAGGGTCCGTCCCACCGATCCGCTCAGGCTTTCGATCGGCCGCACGTCCTCGGCCATCAGCCGCGGAACCTCCTCGTCCCGGTCGAGGCGGCCCGACACCACGACGAGCCGGTCCGGGGCGAGGACCGCGCCGCAACGCTCGTAGGTCTTGGGAAAGACGACGACCTCGATGCTCCCGGTCCGATCCTCGAGCGCGAAGACGGCCATCGGAGCTCCCTGGCGGGTCTTGCGGGGACGGTATCCGCTGATGATGCCCCCCAGGAACACCGTCGAATCGCCCCCCGCCGGCGCGTCCACGGTCCGCGCGCCGGCCGCTTCGAGCTGATCGCGGTAGTCGTCGATGGGGTGGCCGCTCAGGTAGAGCCCCAGCGATTCCTTCTCGCAGGCGAGCTGCTCCGAGGGGGTCCAGGGCGTGACGTCGGGAAGCTTCGCGTCGCCGATCGCGCCTTCCGGAACGTCGATCACATCGAACAGTTGCGCCTGTCCCTGCTCCCGGTCCCGCTGCACGCGCCCCCCGTGGTCCAGCGCCCGATCCACCACCGACAGCAACCGCGCCCGGCGGTCGGGGTGGCCCCGTTCCCCGGACGGGAGGACGGAGTCGCATGCGCCCGCCTTGATGAGACTCTCGAACACCCGCTTGTTGACCAGGCGCAGGTCGATGTCCTCGCACAGCCTGAAGAGCGACTCGATGCGGCCGTGTTCCCCCCGGCAGGCGAGGATGGAGGCGATGGCGCCCTCTCCGACGTTCTTGACCGCGGCGAGGCCGAAGCGGACGCCGTCGGGGGTGACCCGGAAGCCCATCGCGCTCGCATTGAGATCGGGCGCGAGCACCGGGATGCCCATGTCGCGGCACTCGCCCAGGTACACCGCGAGCTTGTCGGTGTTCTGGGCCTCTATCGTCATCAGGGCGGCCATGAAGTGCCGGGGATAGTTGGCCTTGAGATAGGCGGTCTGATACGCAAGCAGGGCGTAGGTGGTCGAATGGGACTTGTTGAAGCCGTATCCCGCGAAGAACTCGATGAAGTTGAAGATGGTGACGGCCTGCTCCTTCGGCACCTGCCGCGCCACCGCGCCCTCGATGAACTTCTGGCGCTGCCCCTGCATGACCGCCGCGTCCTTCTTGCCCATCGCCTTGCGCAGGAGGTCGGCGTCGCCCATCGTGAAGCCGGCGAGGTCGCTCGCGATCCGCATCACCTGTTCCTGGTAGGCGATGACCCCGTAGGTGTCCTGCAGGATCGGCTCGAGGGCGGGCGAGTCGTACTCGATCGCCTCGCGGCCGTGCCGGCGCTTGATGAAGCGCTCCACGACGCCGCCCTGCAGCGGACCGGGCCGGTAGAGGGCGTTCAGGGCGATCAGGTCGTCGAACCGCTGGGGCTTGGCCTTCCGCAGGGTGTCGCGCATACCCGAGCTCTCGAACTGGAAGATGCCCAGGGTCTGCCCGTCGCAGAAGAGCTGATAGGTCTTCGCGTCGTCCATCGGCAGGCGGTCCAGCGCGATGGACTCGCCGGTCGTCCCGCGGATGTGATTGACCGCGTCGTGGAGCAGGGTCAGGGTGCTCAAGCCGAGGAAGTCCATCTTGAGCAGGCCCATCCGCTCGACCTGCTTCATGGCCCACTGGGTGGTGATCTCGTCCTTCTGGCTCTTGTAGACGGGCGCGAACTCGGTGACCGGACTCGGGGTGATGACCACGCCGGCGGCGTGCACCGAAGCGTGGCGGGTGATGCCCTCGAGGCGTTGCGCCACCGACATCAGTTCCTTCACCTGCGGATCCCGCTGTTCCAGGGTCTTGAGATCCGGGTTCTCTTCCAGCGCCTTCTCCAGCGTCATCTTGAGCGTGGGCGGAATCAGCTTGGCGACCCGGTCGACGTCGGCGTACGACATGCCCATCGTCCGGCCGACGTCCCGCACGACGGCGCGGGCCTTCATCGTGCCGAAGGTGATGATCTGGGCCACGTTGTCGCGCCCGTACTTGCGGGTGACGTACTCGATGACCTCGCCGCGCCGGCGCTCGCAGAAGTCGATGTCGATATCCGGCAGCGAGACGCGTTCCGGATTGAGGAAGCGTTCGAAAATCAGATCGAACTGCATCGGATCGACGTCGGTGATCTGCAGGCACCAGGCGACGAGGCTGCCCGCCGCGGACCCCCGGCCGGGACCCACCGGGATGCCGTGCTCGCGGGCATAGCGGATGAAGTCCCAGACGATGAGGAAATACCCCGGATAGCGCATCTTGATGATGACTTCCATCTCGTACGCCAACCGGGTCTCGTAGTCGGCGACGGGGTGTTTCAGGGCGCCCGCGCCGGCCCGCCGCCGCAGCGTCTCGAGGCGGCGCCCGAACCCTTCGCGGGTCACGTGCTCGAAGTAGCCGTCGAGCGTGAACGGTTCCGGAACGTCGAAGTTCGGCAGGTGGTTCTCGTCGGCCGCGAGCTCCACGTCGCACCGTTCGGCGATGGCCACGGTATTCGACAGCGCGGTCGGATAGTCGCCGAACACCGCCCGCATCTCGTCTCCGGTCTTCAGGTAGAACTGATCCCCGTGGTAGCGCAGGCGTTGCTCGTCGCTGACGTTCTTGCCGGTGCCGATGCACAACAGCACGTCATGAGGACGGCGATCCTCCTGCCGGAGGTAGTGCACGTCGTTGGTGCAGACGAGCGGCAGGTCGAGGTCGCGGGCCATCGGCAGCAGCCCGGTGTTCACGACGCGCTGCTCGTCGATGCCCTGGTACTGCATCTCCAGGAAAAAGTTGTCCGGGCCGAGGATGTCCCGGAAGGTCGCGGCGGCCTTGCGGGCCCGGTCCGGCTGCTCGGTGCGGAGTCCCGTCGCCACCTCCCCCTTCAGGCAACTGCTGAGACCGATGAGTCCGGCCGCATGCTGAGACAGCAGCTCCTTGTCGATCCGCGGCTTGTAGTAGAACCCCTCGGTATACCCCGCCGACACCAGCTTGATGAGGTTGTGGTAGCCGGTGAGGTTCTCGGCCAGCAGCACCAGGTGGTTGTTGGTTTCCCCGGGCGTGCCGCTCCTCGCGTGACGGCTGCCCGGCGCGACGTACACCTCGCAGCCGAGAATCGGCTTGATGCCCCGTTTCCGCGCCTCGTCATGGAATATGACGCTCGAGAACATGTTGCCGTGCTCGGTGACGGCCAGGGCCGGCGCACCGGCGTCCCGGGCATGGTCGAGCAGCTCCCCGATGCGGCAGGCGCCGTCGAGCAACGAATACTCCGTATGCAGGTGAAGATGGACGAATTCGGTCATGGGCTGCCGCTCTGTTCGCGTGTCGTTCCTGTGCCGGCCGCCGGCCCGACGGACTCCACTGCTTCACCCGGCCGGGAGCCCGCGGCAGAAGGCCCCGCTGCGTTCGCCGGCCTCCGCGCAACGCGGCGCCGCCCTGGACGAAGCCGGGGCTTCACTCCCATTCGATCGTCGACGGCGGCTTGCTGCTGATGTCGTAGACCACCCGATTGACTCCCCGCACTTCATTCACGATGCGCGACGACAGGGTGGCCAGCAAGGCGTCCGGCAACCGGGCCCAGTCGGCGGTCATGCCGTCCCGGCTCTCGACCGCCCGGATCGCGAGGACGTGCTCGTAGGTGCGTTCGTCGCCCATGACCCCGACGCTCCGAATGGGCAACAGCACCGCGAACGACTGCCACAGCCGCCCATACCAGCCGGCGCGCCGGATCTCCTCGGTCACGATGGCGTCGGCGGCGCGGAGAACCGCGAGGCGCGGGGCGGTCACCGCCCCGAGAATTCTGACCGCGAGCCCCGGACCCGGAAACGGCTGGCGCCACACGAACGACTTGTCCAGGCCCATCGTCTCGCCCAACCGTCTGACCTCATCCTTGAACAGCAGCCGGAGCGGCTCCACCAAGGCGAACCGCATGCGCTCGGGCAGGCCCCCGACGTTGTGGTGACTCTTGATCGGCGCGGCCGGGCCGATCACCGGCACGCTCTCGATCACATCCGGATAGAGCGTGCCCTGCGCGAGAAAATCGAAGTGCCCGAGCCGGCGGGCCACGTCGTCGAAGACGGCGATGAACGTTCCGCCGATGGTCTTCCGCTTCTCCTCGGGGTCGGTGACACCGTCGAGCGCGGCGAGAAACCGCCCGCCCGCGTCCTCGAAGACGATGTTCAGCCCGAGCTGGCCTTCGAACCGGCTCCGGATCCGCTCCGCCTCGTTCAGCCGCAGCAGGCCGTTGTCGACGAAGATGCAGGTCAGGCGGTCGCCGACGGCCCGATGGATCAGCAGCGCGGCCACCGTGGAATCCACGCCCCCGCTCAATCCGCAGACCACGCGCCCGTCACCCACCTGATCCCGAATCCGGCCGCTCGCTTCCTCGAGAAACGAAGCCATGGTCCAGTCGCCGGCGCAGCCGCATACCGTGGCGGCGAAATTCCGCAGGATGTCGACGCCCCGTTCGGTATGGGCCACCTCCGGATGGAAGAGCAGCGCATAGAAGCGCCGGGCCGGATCTTCCATGGCCGCCGCCGGCGCGTTCGCACTCGTCGCCGCGACCCGAAAGCCGTCCGGGATGCGCACGATCCGGTCCCCGTGGCTGGCCCACACGTCGATATCGTGGGGAAGCGCCCCGAACAGGGGGCTGTCCGGCTCGACCCTGACGGTGGCGTGACCGAACTCGCGCTCGGGAGCCGGCTCGACCTCGCCCCCCAGCATGTCGGTCATCAACTGCATGCCGTAGCAGATCCCGAGCACGGGTATCCCGAGAGCGAGGACGCCGGCCGGACACCGCGGCGCCCCGGGCTCGCGGACGCTCGCGGGCCCCCCGGACAGAATCAACCCGGCGGGCCGGCGGGCGGCCAGCTCGTCGACCGGCGTATGGAACGGAACGATCTCGGTATAGAGATCGAGCTCCCGCAGTCGACGGGCGATCAACTGCGTGTACTGCGAGCCGAAATCGAGCACGAGAAGCGTCTGATGGGACACGCGGGCGACCGAATGATGCGGGACGTGTTGCTGAATGAGCCGGCGCCCAATCGCTCGGACGCCGGAGGGGCACGGAACCCCGGCCAGTCGACGCCTATTATAATGGCATACATCAGCCGGTACACCACCATATCTTGTAGTCCACCGATGAAGACCTCTATCAGATGCGCCTCGGCGGCCGTCCTCGCCGCTTCCCTGCTGCCGGGCGCGGCGACCGCGCCCGGCCAGCCCCGGACGTCCGTGCCGGATGTCCCGCAGACGCCTTCGACGTTGTTGCCGGTCGCCACGCGATGGACCGCCACCCTGCCCGCGCCCGCGGCGGAGGCCCCGGTCGCATCCGGGGAGCGGCTCTTCGCGGCGCTCTTCGACGGCCGGGTCGCGGCCGTCAGCCTCGTCGATGGATCGGCGCTGTGGCAGGTCGACCAGACGGTCGTGAGCCCGCCCGCCGCCGGCGGCGGGCTCTTCCACGCGGCCACTCCCGCGGGTCTGCTGGCCCTCGACGCCGAGTCGGGCGCCGTCCGGTGGTCAACCGCGCTCGAGTCGCCTGTTTCCGCGCCGCTGTTGTGGAACGCGGGGTGGTTGATCGTCGCGCTCGAGACCGGCCCGCTGCTCGCCATGCATGCCGGGACGGGCGGGATCATCTGGCGGCGGGTCTTCGGCGGCGGCGTCAGCGTCCGGCCGACCGTCGCCGGCGATCGTTTGTACGTGTCCCTCCGCAGCGGCCGCATTGCGGCCCTGGACCTTCTGACCGGTGAGGTGCTCTGGGAGCGATCGCTGGGCGGCCAACCACAGGAGATTCTTCTCGCCGGCGATCTGTTCGTGGGCTCCACCGACAATCATTTCTATCGCCTGTCCCGGCGCGACGGGGCGCTCCGGTGGCGATGGCGCACGGGAGGCGACATCGTCGGCCTCCCCGCCGTCGACGACGAGCACGTGTACTTCTCGTCGCTGGACAATACCCTGTGGGCGCTCGACCGTTCTCACGGCGGGCAACGGTGGCGCGAGCTGCTTCCGGTCCGGCCCACGGCCGGCCCCCGCCGCGTGGAAGATCTGATCGTCCAGGGCGGGCTGAGCCCGGAGCTCAATCTCTACGGCCCCGCCGACGGCACGGTCCACCATCGCCTGCAGGCCTCCTCGGAGCTGGCGTTCGCCCCCCTGACGGTTCCCGACCCGCTGAGCGATGGACCGCTTCTCGTCCTCGTGAGCAGCGGGGGCGAGCTTCAGACGGTCGGTCGGGCCGGCGGACCCGTACGGCTCGATCCGGCCGTCACCACCGTGTGGGAGAAGTTCTTTCCTGCCGCGGAGGATGACGGCGACTCCGGCGCCGAAGATCCGGCCGCGCCGGCGGCTCCGGAGGCCGCCGATCCGGAAACCGCCTCTCCCGCGCCGAACGCGCCGCCGCCCTGACCACCGGCGGTTGCACGGGGGCTCTGTCCCGGACGGCTGGGGTATCCTGGCATTTACCGTGGAATCGCCGCAAGGACACGAAACGCCGCGGCCCTCCGTTCCCGGCAGGCCCGGCTGGTCCCGCCTGATCGCCGGCGGGGGCGTCGCGGCGCTGGCGGTCCTGCTCCTCGGCGGCGCCCTGGAACGGGTGCTGATCGGAACGGACGCCGGTGCGAAGGCGCGGGCGGTCCGGGAGATCAACAGCCGCGTCGCCCGCGTGGATGCGGCCCTGGCCCGCGTCGCCCGGGATCTGGCCGTCCGCCGGGAGGTGCAGGATGGCCTCACCGGTGATCGACCGGCGGTTCGGACCGCCTTCGACCTCCTGCGGGCCGCGGATGGCGACCAGCCGTTCTCCGACTTGGCCATCACCCTCTACGACGCGCGTCTGGTCCCGCGGGCGTGGCACGGGCGTCCCGCCGAACTGAGTCCCGAACGGCTCCAGTCCGGCGCCGCCGGGTTTGCCGACGTGGGACCCGGAGGGCTCCGGCTCGTCCGCATCGAACCCATCGTCGAGTCGGCCCGCGGGCCCGGCGCGCGGGCGCGCCGGCTCGGGACGGTCGTCGTCGAACGGGTCATCTCCTCCACGCGCGCGACCGCGGATCCCGATCGCGGATTCGTCGTCCGGACCTCGGTGGGCCCTGCCATTCTGCACGCCGGCGGCGCCGGCGGCGACGGGGGCGGCGGGGGCGGCGGCGTGTACCGATTCGATGCGGCGGGGGCGGACGGATCGGCACGCGTGGGCGTCTCGATCCGTCTCGACGAGATCGACCGGGTGCGCGTCCGCTGGCGACGCCGCGTCGCAGCCCTCTTCCTGGCGGTGCTGGCGGGCGGCACGCTGGCCGCCGGGGGCCTCGCGCTGGCGGGACGGACCCGGCTGGGCCATGTGCGGCCGGCGGTGGTTGCGGCCGCGGCGACGGTGGCCGGCGGGGGCGGGTTGTGGCTGGCGAGCTCGCCCGACCTGTTCGCGTGGTCCCTCTTGTCGCCGGCGGCCTATCGTTCCCTCCAGGCGCCGCAGGTCATGCGCACTCCCGCGGATCTGTTGCTGGCCGCCGCGGTCGTCTCCGTGCTGGTGATGCTGGCCGGCGAGAGCGCCAACCGCCGGCAGTGGTTCAGACCGGCCCGGAAGTCCGCCGTCAAGCGCGGGCTCCGGTTCCTGCCGCCGGGAACGCTGCTGCTGATGACCGCGCTGCTCGGGCTTCACCACCGCCTTCTGCAGGACACGGTGGCCAGCGCATCGATGGACCTCCTGCACACGTCCCTGCAACCGTTCGACCCGGCCCGAACCTCTCTGCAGCTCGCACTCGTGTTGGCCAGCGCATCGACGGCATGGGCCATCGCGCTGCTGATGGGCGTCGCCCTGGTCCGTTGGCCGGTCCGCCCGCTCTTGCGGCGCGCCGGGCGGCTGCTGCTGTTGCTCCTGATTCCCGTCGGACTCGCCGTCGGCGCCGGATGGGCGCCGTTCGCGCCATCGCTGCTCTTGTGCCTGCTGGGGAGCGTCCTCGCCTTCCGCGGGCAGCGGTTGATGCACTGGTTCCGCCGTACCGATCCGGTGACCCGCCTCCTCGCGACCCTGTGCGCCATCCTGGCGCCGGCCCTGCCCTTGTATCTTTCCCTGGCGTCTCTGAGCGACGAAGCGAGGCGGAGTCTCGTGGCGACCAGCTATGCCGTGCGGGCGGCCGAGCATCCCCAGGACCTGAACCGCCAGCTCGACCTGACCCTCGAGGAGATAGACGCCGAGCTCGACGCGCGGCCCGCGCCGCCCGCGGTCCCGGACCAGACCGGAACCGGTACCGACGCCGCGTTCACCATCTGGAACCGGACCGCCCTGGCCGCATCGCGTTTGACCTCGGCGGTCGAGATCTTCGGGGCGAACGGTGAGCTGCGGAGCCGGTTCGCTCTGAACATCCCCGACTCGGTCACCGCCGCGCGGTGGACCGGCACCGGCTGCGACTGGGAGGTGTTCGGTGAGGTGGCTCCGTTCGGCTCCGAAGATCGCCGAATGCTCCATGCCGAACGTGGATTCTGCGAATCGGCCGCCGGCGCGGCCGGAGTCCCCGCCGGCGGCGTGGTCGTCCACGTCGCGCAGGTCGACTACGAGTCGCTGCCCTTCATCGCTTCGCGGAGTCCCTACGTGGAGCCGATGGAGACCGGCCGGAGCTCGCCGGCGACGGGCGCGTTCGGCCATGAGGTCGAGCTCGTCATCTACGGATGGGGACGGCAGCCGGCGTTCCTCTCGAACCGGAGCGCGTGGCCGATCGACGACGCGTTGTTCGAGCGGATCTACGCGTCCCGCAGCCCGTTCTGGACCCACCTCGTCAAGGACTCCCGCCGGTACGACGTGTTCATCACGAACACCCGCGCCGGCATCTATGCGCTGGGCTATCCGGCGCGCACCGCGTTCGATCATCTGCTGCACTTCTCGGAGCTGGCGTTGCTGGTGATCGCGGCCGGCGGTCTCGCGCTGTCGGCGGTGGTTCTCGCCGCCCTGGCGTTTCCGCGGCTCCGGCGGCGGTTGCCGTACCACGAGGTGCGGACGCGATTCGCCCTCAAGCTGCAGATCTGGTTCGTGGGGGCCGCCACCGCCCCGGTGGTGGTGGTGGCGATCCTGATTCAGGGGTACTTCGCGGATCAACTGCGGGCGGACGTCGAGGCCGGCGCGGTACGGGCGGCGGCGGTGGCCAGGAGCGTCATCGAAGAGTCCGTCCTGGTCCAGCCGCCCGACGGGCAGATCATCGCCCGGTTCACCGATGACATCCTGGTCCGCATCGGTCAGGTGATCGGACAGGACGTCAACATCTTCGACGGCCCCCATCTCGTCGCGACGAGCACGCGCGACCTCTACGCGTCCGGGGTGTTGCCCACGCGCACGCCGGCCGAGGTCTATCGCGCTATCGCCCTCGACCAGTTACCCAGTTTCGTCGGCGAGGACGCGGCCGGATCCCTTCGGTACCAGTTGGCGGCGGCGCCGGTCCGGGTGGGGGGCCGCGAGGTGATTCTGACCGTGCCGCTGGCTTCGCGGCAACAGGAGATAGAGGGCGGGATCGACGAGCTCAACCGCCGGGTGCTGGGATCCGCCCTGTTCTTCGCCGCCGTCGTCGGGTTCGTCGGCTGGGCCATCGCCCGCGGCATCGCCAATCCCGTCAAGCGTCTCACCCGGGCGACCAGCCGCGTCGCGCGGGGCGAGTTCGGCCCCCTCGTATCGGACCACCAGGCGGACCGCATCGAGAAACAGGTCGCGGCGCGGTCGGCCGACGAGCTCGTCATCCTCGAGGCGGACTTCAACCGGATGGCCGTCGAGCTCGACGCGCAACGACACCAGCTCGAGCGCACGCATCGTCTTGAAGCGTGGACGGAGATGGCGCGGCAGATCGCCCACGAGATCAAGAATCCCCTGACCCCGGTCCAACTGAGCGCCGAACATCTGCTGCGCGTGCACGCCGACCGCGGATCGCCGCTGACCCCGGTGTTGCAGGGTTGCGTCGAATCGATCCTGAAACAGGTCCGGATACTACGGCAGATCGCCTCCGAGTTCTCGAGCTACGCCTCCTCTCCGGTCGCCAAGCATACGCCGACGGATCTCGCGGCCCTCGTGAACGAGGTCGTGGGACCCTATCTGCCCGGCCTCGAAGGCCGCATCACCCTGTCGGTGGATCTGGCGCCGGATCTCCCCCGGCTGCACCTCGACCCGGTACTGATGCAGCGGGCGATCACGAACGTCATCGAGAACGCGCTCCATGCCATGCCCGACGAGGGGGCCCTTGCGATCAGCGTGGCGCCGCGCGCCGGGCAGGTGCGGCTGGTCATCCGCGACACCGGCGTCGGGCTCGAGCCCGACGTGCTCGCCCGCATCTTCGAACCGTATTTCTCGACCCGGATCACCGGCACGGGACTGGGAATGGCGATCGCAAAGCGCAACGTGGCGCTGAACGACGGGACCATCGCGGTCACCAGCGAACGCGGCCGGGGCACCGCCGTGACCGTGACCCTGCCGGTCACGGACGCCCCCCCCGGCCACCCTGCGCGGTAGAAGCGGTCAGCCGGTGCTGGCCGTGTTCAGCTCGGTGGCGTCCCCGGGCTGATCGTCGTGCCGGCCCGCGGACCGGTGCGCACGGCCCACCACGTACCCGATGGGACCGGAGACGAGATAGGCGTACGCCATCAGGAACAGAACGAGCTCGGGCTGCACGGCGATGGCCGCGACGAGGATCGCGAACTGCAGCAGGCCGACGTAGGAGCGGCGGGGCTGGAGAATGAGCGCGCCGAAGCTGCGGAAGCGGATTCGGCTGACCATCAGAAGCGCGGGCACCAGCACCACCAGCAAGGCCACGAACGGCGCCTGGGCGATTCCCAGGCCCCCGGGCCAGGCGAATACCGTTGCGGCCAGCACCCCGCCCGCGGCGGGGCTCGGCATTCCCGCGAAGTACCGCTTGTCGGAGCTGTTGGGTTGGACGTTGAAGCGCGCGAGACGCAACGCGGTCGCGGTCACGTAGAGGAAACCGATCGCCCATCCGAGGCGGCCGAGCGGCTCGAGGCCCCACGCGAAAACGAGCACCGCCGGGGCCACCCCGAACGAAATGACGTCCGCCAGCGAGTCGAACTCGCCGCCGAACTCGCTCGCCGCCCCGGCGAGCCGCGCGATACGGCCGTCGAGCACGTCGAGCACCGTGGCTACGCCGATGAACACGGCGGCCGTCGCGTAGTCCCCACGCATGGCGTGAACGATACAGGCGTAGCCGCAGAACAGGTTGCCGACGGTGAACATGCTCGGCAGCAGATACACGCCGCGCCGGAAGCGCGGGCTCCGGGGCTTGTTCCGCAGCACGGCGAGCACTCTCGGCATGTCGATGCTCCGCACGCTGTCCGAAGCCCGCGCCGTCCTAGGGCGCAGACTCGCGGGAAATCGGGCTCTCTCCCGCCGGGACGGCGAGCCGCGCCACGACCGTTTCGCCCCCCCGCACCCGATCCGCGGGGGCGACGACGAGGGAGGCGCCGGCCGGCACGAAGAGATCCATTCGCGAACCGAATTTCATGATACCGAAACGCTCGCCGGTCCGTACGGTGGTTCCCGGGGTGACCCGGCAGACGACCCGCCGGGCCAGCGCCCCCACGACCTGCCGGAACATGATGGTCTGTCCCTCGTGCTCGAGCCAGACCTCGGCCCGCTCGTTGCCCGCGCCGGCTCCCGGGCGGTACGCCGGCAGGAACGTTCCGGGAAAATGGTCGACCCGGGTAATCCGTCCGCTGATCGGGACGCGGTTCACATGCACGTCGAGCGGGGACAGAAAAATGCTGACCTGCAACCAGGTCCCGGCGGGAGCGCCTTCGGGCTCCGCCGCTCCCGCGAACAGAACCCGGCCGTCGGCGGGCGCAACGACGACGCCCGGGGTCTGCGGCGGCTCCCGGGACGGATCACGAAAGAACAGGCTGACGACGATGCCCAGACTGCTGAGAAGCAGGGCCGGAAGCGGCAACCCGGCGACCAGGCAGATCAGGGACGGAACGAACGCGAAGCCGATGAACGGTAATCCCGCCCGGTCGATGGACATGAGCAAGACGCCGCCGGGGCTGGAACGTCACACAGTCTGGGGATCCGCGTGGCGGCGCAGGATATCGTGCATCCTGTCCTTCAACTGCAGTTTCCGCTTCTTCAGGTTGGCCTCTTCGATCCGTTCCGGCTGCGACAGGTAATCCAGGCGAGACAACTCGTGGAGGCGGGTGTCGAGCTCCTGATGCTTTTCTGCGAGCTGGCGGAACCCGCTGTCGGTCTGGATAAGATGTTCTTTCAACTGCTGCGAGTCCTGTGCCATGCCACCCCCTCCGAGGCGCAGTACCGGGTCTGGCCGCGCGTTCGGACGTGATTTTACGGGACGGAAACAGTAGCACAAGTCCCGTAACCTGTATAGCCTGTACGGCAATCGGCAGGACCATCCCACGCTCCGCCACCGCCGTGCGCAGGCGGAATCGTGGCGGGTCCTGGGGCTCCGGACGGGCGGAATCGTTGGGTCTCACGCGGCGCCGGCCGGTCGGCAAAACGGTGGCGACCCCTCGAATCGGGGGCGAGCCGTCACGCGAAGTCAGCGTGGGATGCTCCTGGGGCGATCGGGACCTCCCCGCCCGCCGGTCAGGCGTCGTCGCCCCGGCGGCGCCGTTCCCGCGCCAGCTCCGCATCGGGTCGGCGCACGTACACCGGCCGGAGGGCGTGCGGCGTCCCCGCCCGCCCGCACCACGGCGCCCGCGCCGCCATCGCCGCCATCACCGCCGCCAGCAACGGCGTCTCGTCGAACTGCCTCGAAGCGGCGCCCAACCGCGCCTCCAGCAAGGGCCGGCTGGCCGCGGCGCCGTCTCCGATGACCCACGCCGAGCGATGCCGCAACCGATCCCGCCATCCGTCCAGCACCGCGGCGGGCAGGGCCGAGACCGGGGGCTCCACCACGCGCCAGCCGTCGCCCCCCGCTACCCGGGCGCGCGGAGCCGCCCCCGCCGGGTCCGGCGCATAGAGTGCCGCGAACACTTCTCCGCGCTTCGCGTCCACCCAGGGAACGATCAGATCGGGAGGGGCTCCGGTTCCGACCCGCCGCGCGGCGACGTCCACCAGAACGTCCAGAACCGGAATGCCGACCACCGGCCGGCCGTGCGCGAGAGCGAGCCCCTGGACGGTCGCGATGCCGACGCGGAGTCCGGTGAACGATCCCGGTCCGAGGGCCACGGCGTACCGGTCGACGTCGGCCGTGGCCATCCGGCGCCGCGCCAGCAGCGCATGCAGCGCATCCGGCAACCGCTCGCCATGGGTCAGGCCGGGGTCGCCCGACACGGCCTCGATCACGCGGCCGTTCCGCGCCAGCGCGAAGCTGCCCCGATTCGTCGTCGTATCGACCGCCAGCGTGAGCAAACCCGTTCCTCGGCGCCTTGACTGCTCCAGGCGCGCTTTCTATACTCGCACAATCCGCAGACCGCCGCACGCCGCCCCGCGGCCCCCAAGCGCCACGATCCGCCGATTGGCTCCGTGACCCCCTCCACGACGAACAGCGCCGCGGCGGTGCGGGCTCCGACCCCCGCCATGCGCCAGTATCTCGACGCGAAGCGCCGGCATCCGGACGCCATCGTGTTCTTCCGGATGGGCGACTTCTACGAGATGTTCTACGAGGACGCGGTCACCGCGGCGCGGGCGCTGGATCTGACCCTGACGTCGCGGTCGAAGGATGCGGCCGGCGGTGCGATTCCGATGTGCGGCGTGCCCCACCACGCCGCCGACACCTACCTGACCCGGCTGGTGCGGAAGGGGTTCCGGGTCGCCATCTGCGAGCAGGTCGAAGACCCCCGGAAGGCCAGGGGCGTCGTGCAACGCGAGGTGGTGCGGGTCGTATCTCCCGGCACGTTCACCAACGCGGCGTATCTCGACGATCGGGAGCCGGTGTTCCTGATGGGGATCATGATCCTCCCGGCCGCGGCTTCGGGCGCGCAGGATCGGTACGGCATGGCCCTGCTCGACATCTCGACCGGCGCCTTCGTGGCGACGGAGTACGGGGGCGACACCGGGCGCCAGTCGCTCGCGGACGACATCGCGGTGCTCCAACCGCGGGAGGTGGTCGCGCCGGAGGACCGCGACCTCGTTCCCCTGCTGCCCGATCCCGCTCCCCCGGCGGTCACCGCCCTCGCGCCGTGGGTCTTCGACGACCACCGGGCCCGCGAGGCATTGACGAGCCAGTTCGGCACCGCCGGGCTCGAAGGATTCGGACTCGGAAGCCGGCCGGCGGCGGTCGCGGCCGCCGGGGCCCTCGTCCACTATCTGCGCGAGACGCAGCAGGGCCGCTTGTCCCACGTCCGTGGCGTCGCCTTTCGAGAGACGGCGGACGCACTGGTCGTCGATGCCGCCACGCTCAAGCATCTCGAGGTGGTCCGCTCGGCCGACGGCGACGGATCCGGCTCTCTGCTCGCCGAGATCGACCACACCGTGACGGTGATGGGCAGCCGCCTGCTGCGGAGTTGGCTGCTGCGGCCCCTCGTGAACCTCGAGCGGGTGCGCAACCGCCTCGACGCGGTCGAGGAGCTGGCGTTTCGGTCCACCGATCGCGCGAAGCTCCGCGAGGCGCTCAAGCCCGTGCAGGACCTGGAGCGTCTGGTCGCGAGAGCTGCGATGGGGACGGCGGGTCCGCGGGATCTGCTCGCGCTGCAGCGATCGCTGGCCGCGGTCCCCCGCATCAAGGCTATTCTCCAGGCCCTCGACGCCCCCCTGACGAGCAGCTTGGCGGCGGAGCTGGACGAGGTTCCGGCGGTGCGGGACGCCATCGAGGCGACCGTGAGCGAATCGCCTCCCGCCCTCGCGCGCGACGGCGGGGTCATTCGTGACGGCGTGGACACGGCATTGGACGACCTGCGCGCAATCAGCCGGGGCGGCAAGGAACAGATCGCCGCCATGGAGGCGGCCGAGCGCGCGCGCACCGGCATCGGGTCGCTGAAGATCCGGTTCAACCGCGTCTTCGGGTACTACATCGAGGTCTCGAAGGCGAATCTGCGCGCGGTGCCCGACGACTATCACCGGAAGCAGACGGTCGCCGGGGGCGAACGTTTCATAACCCCCGCCCTCAAGGACTACGAGCACAAGGTGCTGGGGGCCGACGAACAGATTCTGGAGCGGGAAATCAGTCTGTTCGAGACGCTCAGAAGCGAGGTCGCGGCGGCGGCGCCGCCCATCCAGGATTCGGCCCGGGCGGTGGCCAACCTCGACGTGCTGGCCGGGCTCGCCGAGGCGGCGGCGGTCAACGACTACATCAAGCCGCACGTGCACGACGGAGACGATCTGGTGATCGTCGAGGGGCGTCATCCCGTCGTGGAACGGCACGTCGGACATGACTTCGTCCCCAACGACGTGACCCTCAACGGATCCACGCACCAGGTGATCATCCTGACCGGCCCGAACATGGGCGGCAAATCGACCTATCTGCGGCAGACCGCCCTGATCGTCCTCTTGGCCCACATCGGGTCGTTCGTACCGGCGAACCGCGCCAAACTGCCGATAACCGACCGGATCTTCGCCCGCGTCGGCGCCTCCGACAACATCGCGCGCGGCCAATCGACCTTCATGGTGGAAATGCAGGAAACCGCGAACATCCTCCATTCGGCGACCTCCCGCAGCCTGGTGTTGCTGGACGAGATCGGCCGGGGCACCGCGACCTACGACGGGCTGAGCATCGCGTGGGCCGTCGCCGAGCATCTGGCGACCGATCCATCGGCCCGGCCGAGGACGTTGTTCGCCACCCACTACCACGAGCTGACCGAAATCGCCGACCGGCTGCCGGGGGTGACCAACTGCCATGTGGTGGCGCGCGAATGGCAGGACGAGATCCACTTCCTCCGGAAGGTGGAGCCGGGACGCTCGGACCACAGCTACGGCATCCAGGTCGCACGCCTCGCCGGCCTGCCGGCGCGGACGGTCGAACGGGCGAAGGAGCTCCTGCACGGTCTCGAGCAGGACGAGCTGGCGCGGGGCGGACGCCCGGTGCCGGCGGCCGGGAACGCGGATCCGCAGACGCAGTTGGCGCTGTTCGCGGACGCCCCGCCCGAGCCGGAAGTGGTCCGTCGCCTGCGCGATGCCGACGTCGACGGCATGACCCCCCTCGAGGCCCTCAACCTGCTGGCGGAGCTCAAGCGGGAGGCGAAGTAGCCCGCGCGGGTGACCCCGCCTCCGGTGAACGACGAGGCGCCGGGCGCGGGAACGAACGAACGCCCATGGCCGATCGCATCGGAATCATCGGGGCCGGCTTCAGCGGGCTGCTGAGCGCCTACCTGCTCGAGCGCCGGTTCGGGGACCAGGTGGAGATCGAGGTCTGGGAGGCGGGCGACCGTTCCGGCGGCCGCGTTCGGACGACCCCGGTGCCCGAGGTCGGAGCGAGCTACGAGGCGGGGGTGGCCGAGCTGTACGACATCGCCGGCAATCCCCATCTCCGCCGGCTGATCCGTCACCTGGGTCTCCGGACGCGCCCCCTCACCGGGACGCCGTACTTCGTGGTCGGCGACCGCGTCCTGCGGGACGACCGGATGCTCGAAGGGGTGCTCGGACGCCGCGGCATGGACCGCCTGCGCCGGTTCTGGGAGCGGGGCACGGGGCTGCGGCCGCCGGCGGACTACGCCCTGGCCGGCCGGGAACGCGACAACGCGCATCCCTGGCAGCGGCGCACGTTCGCGGACGTCCTCGGCGACATCGACGATCCGCTCTGCGAGTGGTTCACGGCGATGCAGTGCCACAGCGATCTGGCGACCGAGCCGCCCCATACCAGCGGGCTGTTCGGCATGGACAACCTGCTGATCGACCACCCCGGCTACTGCACCATGTACACCCTGGCGGAAGGGAACGAGGGGCTGATCGCGGCTCTGGCCGGCCGGGTCCGTTCTCCGGTATCCCCGGGGACGGCCGTCACCCACGTGGCCGCGGACGAGGAGACCGGGATGCGGGTCTCCCTGCGGAACCGCGGCGGCGGGCGCCGCGACGTCGAGGTCGACGCGTTGCTCGTCACCCTGCCGCCGGCCGGCGTGCGGCGCATCCGCTGGAGCGACGAGCGCCTGCAGGACGCGGTCGCCGGCCACGTTCGCCATCATGATCACGGAACCGCGTATCTGCGGGTGACCCTGCTTTTTCGCCGGCGGTTCTGGCGCCGCGCGTTTCCCGAAGACTACTTCGTGAGCGACGCCTTCGGCGGCGTCACCGTCTACGACCAATCGCCGGACGACGGCGCGGAAGGGGCAGGCATCCAGAGCTGGCTATTGGGTGGGGCGCCGGCCCTGGAGTACGCCTCGAAGTCCGACGGAGACATCGTGGCCGCGGTCCTCAACGCCGTGCCCGGCCTCAGCCCCGTCCGGGAAGATCTGCTCGTCCGGGCCTTCGTGGACCGGTGGACGGGCGTAGCCGGCGTCTCCGCCCTGCCCGGCGGCGTCCCGCTGCGTCCCGCGCGGCAACGTCACAGCCCCGACCCCCGCTGGCCTCAACTGCAGTTCATCGGAGACTATCTCTACGACGCCACCCTGTGCGGAGCCCTCGATGCCGTGTTGTACGGGGTATCGCGTCTCGGCGATCTGATCACCGCGAAGACCGATTCGGTCGCAGACGGCGCCGCGGATCTGTTCGGCGCCGGAGCCGAACCCGGATCCAGCACGCCGTCATCTCCCCGATCCGCCTTCTTCCTCGACGAGCGTCGGGCCGCGGGCCGGGAGTCTGCGCGGTAGGAACGGCGCGGACGCCCGGAGGTTGGTTGGGGGCGGCGCACGGGCGTGTGTGGGGCCGCGGCCGTCACGCGACCGGCTCCTGCAGGGTGAGGCAGTGCAGCGTGCCCAGGCCCAGGACCAGATCGACGGCGTGGATGCCGATCACTTCGCGACGCGGAAACAGCTCGGCCAGTCGGCCGAGGGCCACCCGGTCGGCCGGATCATTGAAGGTCGGCACGAGGACCAGGCCGTTGGCGATGTAGAAGTTCAGATAGCTGGCCGGCAGCCGCTGGTTGCCGAACCAGAGCGGCCGGGGCATCGGCAGCGGTACCACCGTGAGGCGGCGGCCGCCCACCCGGGCCGCCCGCAAACGGCGAAGATTGTCCTCCAGCGGAGCATGGTTGACGTCGGCGGGGTCCGGCTCGGCGGCGGCGGCGACGGTGGCGGCATCGACGAAACGTGCGACGTCGTCGACGTGTCCATGGGTGTCGTCGCCGGCGATGCCGCGCCCCAGCCAGATAATGTTGTCAACGCCGAGATAGGCCTCGAACGCCCGTTCAACGTCCCCGCGGTCCATGCCCGGGTTCCTCGGTTGCACGACCGGGTCGAGCAGACACTCTTCGGTCGCCAGCGCGGTCCCGGCGCCGTTGACGTCAATGCTCCCCCCTTCGAGGACCATCGCCCGGCGCCGGCCGCCGGGGCGCGCGGCGATGCGCCGCATCCGCCGAGCGGCGGCGATGCGGCCCGGCAGCCGGTTGTCGTGCGCCCAGTCGTCGTACCTGGCCCAGCCGTTGAAACGCCAGTCAACGAGGGCGACCTCCGCGGACGTCCCCCCCCCGGCCGCGCGCCGCACGAACGTGCCGCCCGAGTCGCGGACCCAGCCCCGGTTGGTCGGGAACCGGTGGACGCCGACCCGACCCGGATCGACCCCGACCCGGGCCAACCGCCTCAGCGCCCGCCGCTCGGCGCCGGCGTCGCCGAATATGATTTCGACCGGCTCGACCGCCGCGAGCCGGCGGACGATCTCGACGTAGCACCACCGGACCGCCTCGACCTTGCCCGGCCAGTCGGAACGGTTGTGCGGCCACGCGAGCCAGGTCGCGCGGTGGGCGGCCCACTCGGCGGGCATGCGGTACCGGTCCCCCGCGGGGCGGGTTCGGGACTCGGGCGGCAGGACGGTTCGGCTGGCAGGCGTCATGCGGGACCGCTTTGGCCGGGTTTGCCGTTCATCGCCGCATCGGCCGGGCGATCAGGGACTGCGGCCGGGCTGACGGCCTTGGGCGGGGCCGCGCTGAGTCGGCCGGCGCGCATCCGGTGCGAGCTCGTCAGTCAGGCGCCCCGCCGCTCCCGGGGCGACGCGGGGTTTCGCCGCGGGCTGCCGAGCCGGTGTCCAGAGGCCCGTCGAGCAGCCGGGCGGTCAGCCCGGCATAGGTGTCCACGCGGCGGTCCCGGAGGAACGGCCATCCGCGCCGCCGGGTTTCGATGGCCCCTCCATCGCACACCGCCAGCACCACCTCGTCCCGATCTATCGACCCCGCGGCCAGGATCCGCCCGCCCGGATCGCATACGAACGACTGGCCCCAGAACTGCAGCCCTCCACCGGGCGGCCCCTCGTGTCCGACCCGGTTGACGGCGGCGACGAAGACGCCGTTCGCGATCGCGTGTCCCCGCTGGATGGTGCGCCACGCGTCGTACTGGGCCGCCCCCTCCGCCCCGCGTTCGGCCGGGTGCCAGCCTATGGCGCTCGGATAGACGATGAGATCCGCCCCGCCGAGGGCGCTCAACCGGGCGGCCTCGGGGAACCACTGGTCCCAGCAGATCAGCGGACCGATCCGCGCGAACCGCGTCCGGAACACCGGATAGCCGAGATCGCCGGGGGTGAAGTAGAACTTCTCGTAGTAAAGCGGATCGTCGGGGACGTGGGCCTTGCGGTAGCGGCCCAGCAGGGCGCCGTCGGCATCGATCACGACGACGGAGTTGTGATAGACGCCGGCCGCCCGGCGCTCGAAGACGGGGACCACCAGCACGACGCCGAGCTCGCCGGCGAGCGCGGCGCAGCGGGCGGTGGTCGGACCCGGCACCGGCTCGGCGAGGTCGAAACGGCTGGTGTCCTCGTGCTGACAAAAATAGCGGGAGCTGAACAGCTCCTGCAGGCAGATGATGTGGGCGCCCCGCCCCGCCGCGTTGCGAATCAAGCGGACCGCCTTGTCGATGTTCGCGGCCGCACCATCGCCGCAGGACATCTGCACCAGACCCACCGTGAACCGCAGAGCCCCTCCTGTCGACATTGGTACATGCCCGGCCGGCACGACGCCCGCACCGAACCGCCGAGGCACCCGTCAAGCGGGGCGCGGCAGCGGCCCCCGGGCCGGTGACTGCAACCGGGTTGCCAACTTCATCGCGGCGCAACCCGTGATGCCCGCTGGGGTACGCGTGTGACGCGGCAAGGTGATGCCCGCCAGGATCGTCAGCTTTCGATCTGCAGCACCCGCAGCTCGCGCTCGGCGTTTGTGAAGTAGAGCGAGGTCGGGAACTCGTCCATGATGCGCTGGAACGCGGCCCGGGCCTCGTCGGCCCGACCGGCCAACCGGTAGGCGCGTCCCAACTCCATCAGGACGCCGTCGACGGGCAGCGTCGCGTCGGCATCGGCAACCGAGGACGGTTCGAGCAGGGCGATCGCCGCCTCGTAGGAGCCGCGGGACATCTGCACGCTCGCCAGTCCCAGGATGGCCATGCGACCGTAGACGCCGGTCTCGTCGTCGTCGACCACGCGCTGGTACTGCCCGGCCGCCTCGTCGTAACGTCCGAGGGCGGCCAGAGCCGCGGCGGCCCGGTATCGGGCGGTGATGCCCGACGGCGTGCCCGGATAGCTGTCGGCGGTTTCGAGCAGCATCGGAAGCGATGCCGACATCTTCGCCTCAATCGTCGGATAGGAGCCGGGCGGCTGGACGAAGGGGGGCTCCCCGGTATCCGCGGCCGCGTCTTCCCCCCCGCCGGTCACCGGCGGCGGGGGCGGCGGAACGACCGGGGCATCCGCGACCACGAGAGCCTCGGCGAGCAGCGTTCCCGCCGACGCCTCCGCCCGCGCGGTCCACCAGGAATAGCCGCCGAACAGCACGAGGACGGCCAGTCCGATGCCGGCGCCGATCGCGAGCCCGGCGCCCCAGTTCTCCACCCGGTGCTGGAACCGGGCCACCGCCACCGCGAGGGCGTTTTCCTTCAGGTGATGCCGCTCACTCCGCCTCATTCGTGTGTTCCTGCCTTTTCCCGGTGTCTTTCCACGCCGGCGTGTCGCCGCCAGTGTACCAGAGACCTGCCCCCGGGGGCGACGGGTTCGGGTTGGCGCGCGTGCCTGGATTCGAACCAGGGGCCTACCGCTTAGGAGGCGGTCGCTCTATCCGACTGAGCTACACGCGCGTACCGAGTAAGACACCAGTTTAGCAGAGGCCGAACGGGTACCGATTCGCAGAGGCCGAACGGTACCGGGCGGCCGGCCCGCGGGAACGCGGGTCGTCGCGCGGGGCCCGCAGACGGGCGGGTTCGTGCGCCCCGCCCCGGAATCAAACACGGGGCCCGCAGACGGTGCGGGTTCGTGCGCCCCGCCCCGGAATCACAGGCGCCAGGGCAACATCGGCTTCAACGGGTATCCCGACTCGTCCAGCAGCCAAGCCGGCCGCCGGTGTGACACCGCGACGGTCCGGGTGAGATCGATCGCGCCGGCCAGCGAGTCCCGCTCTCCCAGGGTGTCTTCGCCGAGTCGGACGACCCAGCTTCCCCGGCCGTCCGACGGGGACTGATGGCAGCAGATGACATCGTGCACTTCGTCTGGAAACTGCAGCATGTACCGCTTTTTCGGCCGCAATGCGCCGCGGCGACAGACCCCCGCGTCGAATGGCCGCCGTCTTGTCGCCGATCGCGCGAAGCGATCGATTCGGACCCGGCGGCGACTCCAAGATGTTGTGGTGGCCGAGGCATCGTCCGACCAACAGCTTCGGCGTGCGCTCACCGTCGTCCAGGCGCTTCGCTTCGCTTCGCTCCGCCCGCACTGTCGCGGAGCTCTCGGCCTGACGACGGGTCCGCGAAACGCCGGTCCGGACCGGCTCTTGTCGGACGACGCCCAAACCCTGAACCCCGGCATGTTGTGGTCGATGACCTGTCCACAATCCGTCACTCCGAAGCAACCTCCCCGCCCGAAATCCGGCTGGACCTGGACTCCTTGAGCGGCCGGGATCTTTACCGTTTGAGTCCAGTTTTGATCGTGTTTTGTTCGCTGCCATGGGAGCGAACACAGCATCGGCGACTGCGCGGACCCACAGGCCTCGTCGGTCTGAGGCGGAGCCTCGCTGGACCTAGACGGCCCCGTAGGCGAGCATGGCGTCGGCGACCTTGACGAAGCCGGCCACGTTGGCGCCCCGCACGTAGTTCACGCCGCCGCCGCCGTCGCCGTAGGTACAGCACTTCTCGTGGATGTCCGCCATGATCTGCCGCAGCCGCTCGTGGACCTCCTCGCGCGACCAGCTCATGCGCAGAGCATTCTGGCTCTGCTCGAGCCCCGACACCGCCACCCCGCCGGCGTTGGCGGCCTTGGAGGGGCCGTAGAGGACCCCGGCGGCGAGGAAACGCTCGGTGGCGTCGAGGCTGCACGGCATGTTGGCGCCCTCGCCGACGGCCCGGACGCCGTTGCCGATCAGGGTGTCCGCGTCTCCGGCGGCGAGTTCGTTCTGGGTCGCGCACGGCAGCGCGACATCGCAGGGCACCCCCCAGGGCCCGGCCCCGGGGTGATAGGCGCATCCGAACCGGTCGGCGTACTCGGAGATGCGCCCCCGGCGAACCTCCTTGAGATCCTTGACGAACGCCAGCTTCTCCTGGTCGATGCCGTCCGGGTCATGCACGAAGCCGTCCGAATCGGACAGGGTCACGACCGTCGCGCCGAGCTCGACGGCCTTCTCTGCCGCGTAGATCGCGACGTTGCCGGAGCCGCTGACGGCGCAGGTCCAGCCCCGGAGCCCCTCGCCGCGCCGATTAAGCATGTTCTCGACGAAGTACACGCAGCCGTACCCGGTCGCCTCGGTGCGGATCAGGCTGCCGCCGAAGGCGACGCCCTTGCCGGTGAGGGTGCCCGCGAAACGGTTGTTGATTCGCTTGTACTGGCCGAAGAGATACGAGATTTCCCGCGCCCCGACTCCGATGTCCCCGGCCGGTACGTCGACATCCTCCCCGATGTGCCGGGCGAGCTCGGTCATCATCGAGTGACAGAACCGCATCACCTCGGCGTCGCTCTTCCCCTTCGGGTTGAAGTCGGCCCCGCCCTTGGCCCCGCCCATCGGCAGTCCGGTCAGACTGTTCTTGAACGTCTGCTCGAAACCGAGGAACTTCAGCACCGACAGGGTCACGCTCCGGTGGAACCGCAGGCCCCCTTTGTAGGGTCCGATGGCGTTGTTGAACTGCACGCGGTAGGCGCGGTTGGTGCGGACGCGGTTGTCGTCGTCGAGCCAGCACACCCGGAAGACGATGATGCGATCGGGCTCGGTCATGCGCTCGAGAATGCCGCCCTCGGCATACCGGGGGTGCTCGCGCATGAAGGGAATCAGCGACCCCATCACCTCCCGCACCGCTTGGTGGAACTCGGGCTCGCCGGGGTTGCGGCGAACCAGGCCCCGCATGAAACGTTCGAGATCCAGATCAGGCATGATGCCGGCCTCCACCCACCCGGCCGCGTGACGGAGCCCTCAGGAAGCCGGCGGCGAAGGCCCGCGCGGGTTCACCGCGGACTCGGGTTCCGACAGATGCCTGAGGGCTCGCGACACGCTCACGTACTCTTCATATCGACGCTGGTACTGCTCGAGCTTCTCCCGCTCCAAGGCCTCGAGCCGCGCCCGAAGGGGCGGTGCGGTCACGTCGGTGGCCTGCCCGAGCTCGGCCTCGACAGCTTCGCGCTTCGCGCGGTGCTCCGCATCCTGGCGCCTCTCCCAGTCGAGCCACTCGGTGCTCCACCGGGCATGCGCCGCCTCGAGATCGGCCGGGCCGAGCGGAAGCTGCGGTTGGCCTTCGGGCTCCAGAGCCCCGAAGGCCTCCGGAAAGGCCCGCCGCGCCGCGTTCACAAACGGATACCAGGCCAGGAGGACGCGCGGGTCGGTGCGCGCCCGCTCCGCCGCGGGACCGAACGCCGCCAGCAACCCGAGGATCTGCGCGTCCCGCCGCCGGTCCCGCAGGGCGCCCGCGACCAGGAACGCGCCCAATCCGATAGCCGCCGCGACCGCCGCCAGCGCCAGCTCGATCATGGGTCGTGCGGGGGGTCAGTAACGCAAACCGACGAAGAGCGGCGTCTCTCCCAGCCGTTCGCGGCCCCCGAGGAACGTCAGCTCGACGAGAAACGCGATGCTCACGATGTCCCCGCCCGCCCGCTGCACCAGATCCCGGACGGCGCAGGCGGTGCCTCCGGTGGCGAGCAGATCGTCGACGATGAGCACCCGCTGACCCGGCTCGATCGCGTCCTCGTGGATCTCGAGGGCGTCCGACCCGTACTCCAGCTCGTAGGACTGCCGAAGGGTCCCCGCCGGCAGCTTGCCCGGTTTGCGGGCGGGAACGAAACCGGCCTGCAACCGCTGGGCGACCGGCGCCCCGAGAATGAAGCCGCGGCTCTCGATGCCCACGACCAAGTCGATCCGCTCGGCGCGGAACGGCTCGGACAACCCCTGCACCGCGTCCGACAGCCCGGCCGGGTCGCGAAGCAGGGTCGTGATGTCGCAGAAGCGAATGCCCGGCTTCGGGAAATCGGGAACGTGACGAATCTTCGATTTCAAGTGTTCCATGGTGGCTTCGACGTGCAGCCGGGGAATCGCCGCCCTACGGATCCCGTTCTTCGCCCGACCCGACCCGGCCGTCCGGCCGGTGTCTCGAACCGCAGCCCCCGGGCCGGCGGCGTCCCGCCGTCGACGTGCGCGGGCGCAGCCTATTCCATCTCGATGCGGAATGCCGGCGCCGCCGCCCGGGGAGGCGTCTCGTTCATGGCGACGGCATCGACGTGCCCCGCCGGCGGGCCCTGCCAGAGGGCTCGTTCGAACCGCTGCATCGCCTCCCGTTCGCCCTCGGCTTCGACCTCGACCCGCCCGTCGGAGAGATTCCGGACGAAGCCGCCGAGCCCCTCCCGGGCGGCGGCGTCACGCGCATGGAACCGGTACCCGACACCCTGCACCCGGCCGGAAACCACGAATCGCCTGGCGACAATCACCCCACCTCCGACGGACGCACGGGCCGCGTGGGCGGATTCGGTGTCGATTCGGCGTCCGACAGAGGCGCCGGAGGCTTAAAACCGATGGTGTATGGAAGGTGGTCGGGGCGAGAGGATTTGAACCTCCGACCCCTCGGTCCCGAACCGAGTGCTCTACCAGGCTGAGCCACGCCCCGACACAATCGCCTATTCTACCTCAACCGGCGGCGATTCGGCGAGGAAATCGACCGCATCGAGCGCGCCATGGTTGGTCCAGTCCGGCTGCAGGGGCGTGACCGAGACCCAGCCCCCGCGTATCGCCGCGTAGTCGGATCGTTCGTTCGGCTCCCACTCGAGCTGCGCCGAGTCAATCCAGACCGACGTCCGTCCACTTCCCCCGGCCCCCGTCACTTCGAAGACCTGACGGCGGCTGGCCTGCACCGTGACTCGGATGCCGCGGGGAATCGTGCGCGGGATGTTGACATTCAGCAACGTGCGATCCGGCAGCCCTTCGAACAGCACCGCTTCCACCAATTGGCGGGCGATGTACCCCGCCCCGGCGTGGTCCATCCGTTCGCCGCGTTGCAACGAGACGGCAATCGCCGGCGTCCCGAGCAGAACCCCTTCGAGAGCGCCCGCCACGGTACCGGAGTAGGTCACGTCGTCGCCGATGTTCAGCCCGTTGTTGATGCCGGACACCACCAGATCCGGCACGGCGCCGATCACTTCGGACACCGCGATGTTGACGCAGTCGGCGGGCGTACCGTCGACCGAGTACCACCCCGGCGCCGCCTCCCGCAGTTGAAGCGGCCGGCGCAGCGTGAGGCCGTGCCCGACGGCGCTGCTCTCTTCCGCCGGCGCGACAACCGTCACCCGGCCGAGCGGGGCCAGAGCATCGGCCAACGCCCGCAGCCCGTCCGCGGCTATGCCGTCGTCGTTGGTGACGAGAATCTGTCGCATGACCGGAGGGATGAATTCGGCCGGCGGCCGGCGGCGGGACACCGCGCCCCGCCGGGGCGCAGGCCCTTCGCCGCGGCCTCCTGAAGTCCGGAGCCGCCGGATTCCGGGCTCACCGGGCGCGGGCCGGGTCGATGCCATAGGGCCGCGCCCACTCGAGCCCCGCCAGGGTGCCGCCCGCGGGACGGTACTCGCAGGCCACCCAGCGCTCGTATCCCAGCCCGTCGAGCACATCGAACAGAAACGGATAGTGCACCTCCTGCGAGGTGTCCGGTTCGTGCCGGCCGGGGACCCCCGCAATCTGGATGTGGCTGATGACGTCCAGATTGGCCTTGATGGTCTCGGCCAGCCGGCCCTCCATGATCTGCATGTGGTAGATGTCGTACTGCAGAAAGACGTTGTCCTCCCCCACCCGATCGATGACGCGGCGGGCGTCGGCGGTGCGGGTCAGGAAATAGCCGGGCATGTCCCGCGTGTTGAGCGGCTCGAGCAGCAACCGCACGCCGAGCGGCCGGACCGCGGCCGACGCCCGACGCAGATTCGCCACGAACGTGGCCTCCGCCCGGGCATCGTCGGTCGTTCCGGCCAGGCAGTGCACCTGCCGGCAGCCGGTGGCTCGACAGTAATCGAGCGCGCGCGCCACCCCCCGGTCGAACTCCGCCTCGCGTCCCGGGACCGCGCCCACCATGGAGGGCAGGTTGAAGAGAACCGCCTCGAGGCCGCTGTCCCGATACGCCCCCGCGATCTCCGCCGCGGTGTGCTCGTAGGGGCTCTGTATCTCCGCGCCGGTGAAGCCGACGCGCGCCGCCACCCCGAATCGGTCGAGCATCTCGACCTCGTGGAACATCATCGAAAAGTTGGCGGCCAACTTCGGCATGGCTGCAGACGGTATCATGAACGGGCGATGGCCCGACCGGCACCCGCCGCGCCGTTCGACGCGGTGCTCCTCATCAGCTTCGGCGGCCCTCAGGGACTCGACGACATCCGCCCCTTTCTCGCGAACGTGCTGCGCGGACGCCGCGTGCCTCCCGACCGCGTCGAGGAGGTGGCGCGGCACTACGAACGCTTCGGCGGGGTGTCCCCGATCACGTCTTTGACGCGGCGGCAGGCGGCGGGTCTGCAGGAGCGGTTCGATCGGGACGGCCCGCCGCTTCCCGTCTACGTCGGCATGCGGAACTGGCACCCGTTCCTCGCCGATACCCTGCAGGAAATGGCCGAAGCGGGAATCCGGCGCGCGATCGGGTTCATTCTCGCCGCGTTTCGTTCCCATTCGAGCTGCGGACAGTACCGCGACAACGTCCTGGCTGCGCGCCGCGAGGTCCGCGCCGCCGGCCGCCCCGACGTCGAGGTCTCGTACGTCGGAGACTGGCACGCGCACGAGCGCTTCATCGCCGCCTGGGCGGCGCGGGTCGGCGCCGCGATGGACACCCTGCCGGCGTCGGAGCGGAGCCGCGCCCGGCTCGTGTTCACCGCGCACAGCATCCCCCTCGGGATGGCCGGCGCCGATCGGTATCGCGGGCAGCTGAACGCCGCCGCCCGCCTCGTCGCGGAACGGCTGGGACGGACCGACTGGGCGCTGGTCTTTCAGAGCCGCAGCGGCCGCCCGCAGGACCCGTGGCTGGAACCCGACGTCTGCGACTATATCCGCACCGCGGCGGCGCACGGCCTTGATGCGGTGATCCTCTGTCCGCTGGGGTTCGTGGCCGACCACATCGAGGTGCTCTACGATCTCGACGTGGAGGCGGCGGAGGTGTGCGCCGAGCTCGGCGTCACGATGCGGCGGGCGTCCGCGGTCAACGACGACCCGCGCTTTCTCGACATGATGGCGGACATCGTCCGGACGACCGTCGATCGCCACCGCGGGGGTCGGCCGCTGCCCATCTGCCCCGCGGCGGAGCCGCCGGCCGCCTGATGCGGCTTCGACGGTGGCAAGCGGATGGCTCCCGAGACAGGATCTCTTGAAGTTCATCAACCTTGCATGACGGTGATCTGCGGATACTGACCTCTTCGCCTTGCGCTGCGACAATCCTCAGCGCCGGCGGAATTGTCGGGGTATGACGCTGCCCGTCAGCAGATTGTCCCGCGTCGGTTGTGCCGTTGAGAAGGGGTGGTTCGCCTTGCGCGTGGCAGGGCTGAGTATGGCGGCCCGGACTTCGGCCTATCCAACGAGGCGCAGGATTGCGACGGTCAGCGCACCCGTCGCGAGCACGGTCCCAACCATCCAGCGGACGAGCCTGGTTTCGAGGTTCGCGATCTCGGTGCGGACGGCAGCAACCTCGGCGCGTTGCTCGGCTCGCGACTCCGCGAGCTCCGTGCGCAGCTCCGCAAGTCCGGCCTTGAACTGGTCAGAGGTGACGTGGCCGCCCTGCTCGGCGCCGGCGCGGATGGCCTTAGCGATGACTTCGGCCTGGCGGCGCTCGACACCGCCGACGGTAAGCTGCTGGGCGACCGCGAGCGTGTCGAGCATGCAATCAGCGTAGCATGAGCTGCTGGGCGACCGCGAGCGTGTCGAGCATGCAATCAGCGTAGCACGTGCAGCCTGCGGGGGTGACCCCCGCGGTTGGCGGTTTCGACGAGACTCTTGACTGCGTCCGGCAGCCGAGTTGCGAAGGGCGCGCTGGGGAGGCTCTGCCGAAACGCCGCGGCCGCCGCGCTCGATCGCCCGACGCCGACTTGGCCGCCGCGTCTCCCAGGCCCTCCCACCGCCCGAACACCGCCGCGCCGCCGCTCGGCCCCGTGCGGGTGGACGGCACGCCGCCAATCACGAGTCTCGGCTTCGGGGCGCTGCTGCGTGCGCTTGCCAGCCGCGCCCCCCCGCACTCTGCTGCCGACGCCTACCCGGCGACCGGCTCGCGGACGCAGTGCTTGTCGAACGCCGCGATCAGCTGGGACGCGATGGTGCGGGCTTCCTGGTTTTCGATCTGGTGCCGCTCCATCATGTAGATCAGCTTGCCGTCCCGGAGCAGCGCGATCGACGGCGACGAGGGCGGATAGCCGGTGAAGTAGCCGCGGGCCCGCTCGGTGGCCTCGACGTCGGCGCCGGCGAACACCGTCGTGACGTGGTCCGGCTTCACCGGGTGCTGCAGCGCGAGGGCCACCCCCGGACGGGCCTTCCCCGCGGCGCAGCCGCACACCGAGTTGACCACGACCATTGTCGTTCCCGGTGTCCGGACCAGCGCCTCGTCGACCTCCGCCTCGGTGCGCAGCTCGCGGACGCCGAACCGGGTCAGTTCCTCGCGCATCGGCGCAATCATGAATTCTGGGTACAAGCGGATACTCCTTTCAATGCGTTGCCGTATTGAGCTTAGCACAGGACGGGCGAGCCCGCCGACGCGTCAGGCGCGGCCCCGCAGGCTGGCCGCCGCGATGCGCCGGTTGAACGCGAGCAACAGGGCCAGCGCGATGCCCCACTGGAACAGGCACGTGCCGAGCGAGCCGACCCGCGCGGGATTCCACCAACCGGCCGGATCGAACACCGCCACCGCCTGATAGGTCCACCAGGTGAACATGGCCAGGAACTCCAGCGGCACCAGCCACGTCACCACCCATTCCCACGCGCGTCCGGCCTGCAGATGGCCGTCCGACAAGTCGACCAGCTCGCGCCGGAACCGGCCGACCCCGAACCGCCGCACCCCCATCGCGATGCACAGGCCGCTGATCATGAGGGCCAGACCCCAGACCCAGTCCTGGTTGTCGAAGACGCTCAGGCTCGCGGCCGACGGCGCCCCCCCGACGATCACCGCCGCCGCGACCCAGCGAATCGCCCGCGCCCGCGGCATGCCGGTGTCCATCAGGATGCGCGTGGCGAGCTCGAACATCGCGATCAGCGACGACAGCGCGGCGCAGAACAGGGCGAGGAAGAACAGCGGCAGGAACAGCCCGCCGGCGGGGATGCGGTCGAAGAGCTGGGGAATCCAGATGAAGGTCAGCCCCTGGTTCCCGCCCGCCATCACCGCGAGCGCCTCGTTCTCGGAGAGGATCGCGAACGCGGTCGGCACGATGGCCATGCCCGCGAGCAGCGAGGCGGTGTTGTTGCCGACCCCGATGGCGGTGGAGTTGAGCACGACGTCCTCTTCGCGCTTCACGTACACCGCGTAGGTGAGGATGAGGCCCCAGCCCGCCCCCGTCGACCACGCCGATTGGGTCAGCGCCTCGAGCCACGTGCGGTAGCTGCCGAGGAGCGACAGATCCGGGTTGAAGAGGAAGCCGAGCCCCCGGCCCGCCCCCGGCAGGGTCACCGAGCGCACCACCGCCACCACAAGCAGGGCGAACAGCGTCGGGATGAGCACCCGGTTGGCCCGTTCGATGCCGGCCACGACCCCGCGGCTGATGATCGCGGCGGCAATCAGCACCGCCACGATCTGGAACGCGAGCGGCTGCCAGACCGAAGCGCTGAAGCTCGTCCAGTATTCCTCGGCGGCCGAGCCCGGCAGGCTGCCGAAGAGGGTCACCGTGAAGTACTTCAGGGTCCAGCCCGTCACCACCGAGTAATAGAACAGGATCATCACGCTGGTGACGGCGACGAAGCCCCCCATCCAGGCGTAGCGCCGTCCCACGAGATCGGCGAAAGACCCGATGACCCCGCGCCGGCTGCCGCGGCCGAATCCGAACTCGGCGATCAGCAGCGGCAGCGACCACAGGAACAGGAACAGCAGCCAGGGAATCAGGAAGGCGGCCCCGCCGTTCTCGGCTGCGACTCTGGGAAACCGCCAGAGGTTGCCGGTGCCGACGGCCATCCCCAGCCCCGCGAGGATGAGTCCCCAACGCGACGAGAACCGGTCTTGTGTTGCCATCCGGAGGAACTATCGAGCATTGCGGAACGTCGATCAAGATTATATTATAAACATCAATATATATGCTTTTAATACACTCATAATCAGGCATGGCACACCGAACTTCCGAACGGGCGGCGCGGCGGCCGCGACCGTCGGACGAAGCCTTGGGGGCGGAACGGCGGTGGAGAGGAGGGACCGTGAATCTCAAGCGCTGCACGGAGAAATCACAGGAAGCGGTGCTGGCCGCGCAACAACTCGCGGAACGGCATCACCACCCGCAAATCGAGCCGGAGCACCTGCTCGTCACCCTGATCGACCAGGCGGACGGGGTGGTGCCGGCGGTGCTGCGGCGCCTCGGCGTCGAGCCGCCGCGGATACTCCAGGAAGCCCGCGAGTGGCTGGCGGGCCGGCCCCAGGTCCATGGAGGGGCGGAGGCCGGCCCGTCCCCGCGCCTGCGCGCGGTCGCGCAGGCGGCGGAAGGCGAGGCGGAGCGGCTGCGCGATGACTACGTCAGCACCGAGCACCTGCTGACGGCGGTGGCCCTCGAGGGCGACCGGGGAGCGGCGTCCCGGCTGCTCGCGGCGCACGGGGTCACGTCGGCGCGGGTCCTCGAGGCGCTGTCCGCGGTGCGCGGGAGTCAGCGGGTCACGGACCCGCATCCGGAGGGCAAGTACGAGGCGCTCCAGCGCTACGGCCGCGATCTCGCCGAAGCCGCGGGTCAGGGCCGGCTCGACCCGGTCATCGGGCGGGACGACGAGATCCGGCGGACGCTCCAGGTGCTCTCGCGGCGGACCAAGAACAACCCCGTGCTCATCGGCGAGCCGGGGGTCGGCAAGACCGCCATCGTCGAGGGTCTGGCCCATCGCATCGCCCGGGGCGACGTGCCGGAGGGGCTGAAGGAGAAGCGCATCATCAGCCTCGATCTCGGCGCGCTGGTGGCGGGCGCGAAGTACCGGGGCGAGTTCGAGGAACGCCTCAAGGCGGTGCTGAAGGAGATCGCCGACGCCGACGGCCGGATCATCCTCTTCATCGACGAGCTGCACACGGTGGTCGGGGCGGGTTCGGCCGAAGGCGCCATCGACGCCTCGAACCTGCTCAAACCCATGCTCGCGCGCGGCGAGCTCCACACCATCGGCGCCACCACCCTCGACGAGTACCGGAAGCGCATCGAGAAGGACGCCGCCCTCGAGCGGCGGTTCCAGCCGGTCCTGGTTGCCGAACCGACGGTCGAAGACACCATCAGCATCCTGCGCGGACTGCGCGAGCGCTACGAGATCCATCACGGGGTGCAGTTCAAGGACGCCGCCCTCGTGGCCGCCGCGACCCTGTCCCACCGCTACATCCCCGATCGGTTCCTGCCCGACAAGGCCATCGACCTCATCGACGAGGCGGCGGCGAAGCTGCGCACCGAGATCGACTCGCTGCCGGCGGAGCTCGACGAGGTCGAGCGGCGCATCATGCAACTCGAGATCGAGCGGGAGGCCCTGCGCAAAGAGAAGGACGCGGCATCGGCCGAGCGCCTCGGACGCCTCGAGCGCGAACTGGCCGGCCTCAAGGAGACCCGCACCCGCCTGCACGCCCAGTGGCAGCAGGAGAAGGCGGCGATCCAGGCGACCCGCGGACTGACCGAGGAGCTGGAACAGGTCCGGCTCGCCGTCGAGCGGGCGCAGCGCGACGGCGACTACGCCCGCGCGTCGGAGCTGCAGTACGGCCGGCGGCCCGCGCTCGAGCGGGAGATCGCAGCCCAGTCACCGGCCGAGGGCGGCGGGGACGACCGCATGCTCAAGGAGCAGGTCGACGACGCGGACATCGCCGAGGTCGTCAGCCGGTGGACCCGCATCCCGGTCAGCCGTCTCGTCGAGGGCGAGATCGAGAAGCTCTTGAAGATGGAAGGCCGGCTCCACGAACGGGTGATCGGGCAGGACGAGGCGGTCGCCGCGGTGTCGAATGCGATCCGGCGGGCCCGGGCCGGGCTGCAGGACCCGGCGCGCCCGCTCGGGAGCTTCATCTTCCTCGGGCCGACCGGGGTCGGCAAGACCGAGCTGGCCCGCGCTCTCGCCCGGTTCCTGTTCGACGACGAGCACGCGATGGTCCGCATCGACATGACCGAGTACCAGGAGAAGCACACCGTGGCGCGGATGATCGGGGCGCCCCCCGGCTACGTCGGCTACGAGGACGCGGGGCAGTTGACCGAGGCGGTCAGACGCCGCCCCTACGCGGTGGTGCTCTTCGACGAGGTGGAGAAGGCGCACCCCGACGTGCTCAACGTGCTGCTGCAGCTCCTTGACGACGGGCAGTTGACGGACGGCAGGGGCCGGACCGTCGACTTCAAGAACGCGGTGGTGATCATGACGTCGAACCTGGGCAGCCAGTTCATCGCGGCGCGGGCCGGCCCCGAGGGCGGCGACGTCGACGGGGCGGTGCGCGGGCGGGTCTTCGACGCCCTGCAGACGCACTTCCGACCGGAGTTCCTCAACCGGATCGACGACGTCATCCTGTTCCACGCGCTGGGTCGCGCCCACGTCCGCGAGATCGTCCGGATCCAGCTTCAGCAGCTCACCGAGCGTCTGGCGGATCGCCGGATGACCATCGAGCTGTCCGACGCGGCGCTGGACCTGCTGGCGGATCGCGGTTTCGATCCGGTCTACGGGGCGCGCCCGCTGAAACGTACCGTGCAGCGGATGGTGCTCGATCCGCTGGCGCGGCGGATGCTCGAGCACGAGCTTCTGGAGGGCGCCCGCATCCGGGTCGACGCGGCCGGGGCCGAGCTGGTATTCGAAACGGAGGCGTCGATGGCCGCGTGACCGCTATTCCGAGGAATCGGCTTGGGGGGCGCCTTCCGCCGCTTCGAACCCGGCGGCCTTGTGGGAGCCGTCGCAGAAGGGCTTGTTCTCCGAGGCACCGCACCGGCACAGCGCGAAAGGCCGCCGGGCTATCGGGTAGGCGGCGCCGTTCCAGTCGACGAGGGTGACGTCGTCGCCGGTGACCAGATAGGGACCGTTCTCTCGAACCTTGATTTCCGCCATTGCGTCATCCCATCTTCTGCATCGAGGCCAGGAAATCCTGGTTCGAGCGGGTCTTGGACATCTTGTCGAGCAGCAGCTCCATCGCCTCGACCGCCGACAACGGGTTCAGGACCTTCCTCAGCACCCAGACCCGGTTGAGATCCTCGGGCCCCAGCAGCAGCTCTTCCTTGCGCGTGCCGCTCTTCTGGATGTCGATGGCCGGGAAGACCCGCTTGTCGACCAGCTTGCGGTCCAGATGGATCTCCATGTTGCCGGTCCCCTTGAATTCCTCGAAGATGACGTCGTCCATGCGCGAGCCGGTGTCGACGAGGGCGGTGGCCATGATCGTCAGCGAGCCGCCCTCCTCGATGTTCCGCGCGGCGCCGAAGAACCGCTTCGGCTTCTGCAGCGCGTTCGAGTCGAGCCCGCCCGAGAGCACCTTGCCCGAGGGAGGAATCACCGTGTTGTAGGCGCGGGCGAGCCGCGTGACCGAGTCGAGCAGGATGAACACGTCCTTCTTGTGCTCGACCAGGCGTTTCGCCTTCTCGATGACCATCTCGGCCACCTGCACGTGCCGCTGGGCCGGCTCGTCGAAGGTCGACGAGATCACCTCTCCGTCGACCGAACGCTGCATGTCGGTCACCTCTTCGGGCCGTTCGTCGATGAGCAGCACGATGAGATAGACCTCGGAGTGGTTCGCGGCGATGGACTGCGCGATCGCCTGCAGCAGCATCGTCTTGCCGGTACGCGGCGCGGCGACGATGAGACCGCGCTGTCCCTTCCCGATCGGGGTCATCATGTCCATGACCCGGGCCGAGAGATTGTCGGCGGTGGTCTCCAGCGTGACCCGCTCTTCGGGATAGAGCGGGGTCAGGTTCTCGAAGAACAGCTTGTCCCGGGCCTGATCGGGCGATTCGAAGTTGACCGCCTCGACCTTGATCAGCGCGAAGTACCGCTCCCCTTCCTTCGGCGGACGGATCTGCCCCGAGACGGTGTCCCCGGTCTGCAGATCGAACTTGCGAATCTGGGACGGCGAGACGTAGATGTCGTCCGGGCCGGGCAGGTAGTTGTAGTCCGGCGCCCGGAGAAACCCGAAGCCGTCCGGCAGCACCTCGAGCACCCCCTCCGAGAAGATGAATCCGCTCTGCTCCGTCTGCGCCTTGAGGATCTGGAAGATCAGCTCCTGCTTGCGCATCCCCGTCGCGCCCGCGACGCTCAGATCCTTGGCGATCTGCGTCAGCTTGGCGATGCTCATGTCCTTGAGCTCGCCGATGTTCAGGCCGTTGGCGGCGCGGCGATTGGGCTTGGCCGGAGGCTCCGCGGTGGCTGTATCGGCTGGAGCCGGGCCCGCCGGATGGGTGGAATCGCGCGCCGATGTGCGCTTCTGGTTCGTTGGCATAGGAGATTGGCTGGAGGTAGAAATTTCGGTGAGCCGTGCGTGAATCGGACGCGAGGCATCCAGCACGAGGCCCGTGACGGGGAATGACTATCGGAACCGAGTATAGACACGCCCGAACTGGCGTGTCAACCCGCGCTCCGGCCCGGTGGCCGGGGCCGACGGCGGAAGGCTGCCGGCCGTCCGCGTCAATAGGAGGCGGGGCTCTCGCCGATGCCGACGATGCTGCAGTCGAGGATCGGCTCCAGACCGAGGGCGCGGGCCTTGGCCACCACCCCGGGGTCGTCGGCGCCGGGATTCAGCCAGACCTCCTCGATCCCCCGCCGAGCGATCTCCTCCATGACTGATTCCCCGGCCGCGGGTTCGAGATAGACGGTCGCGAGGTCGATGCGGCCGGCGACGTCGAGAACCGAGGAATAGGCCGGCAGGCCCTCGATGACGTCGGCGGCCGGCGTGATCGGCACGACCTCGTAGCCGCGGCGGCGAAACGCCCGAACCGCCTTGTTCCCGAACTTCCTTCGGTCTCGCGACGCACCCACGACGGCGACGACTCGGGCCATGCGGCAGTATAGCAACCCGCGGTCGAACCCGGCGTCGCGCCGAGAGCGGCGAGTCCGCCGGCGGGCCGCAAGACGCCGCTTGACGAGGCGTGAGTGAGGGCCGTATACAATCCCGCCGTGCCGTCCGCACGCGTCATGCTCCTCACCGTTCTCGCGTTCCTGACCTTCTTCGTCGGGCTCGGCCGGCCGGCGATTACCGACTCCGACGAGGCGTTCTATGCGCAGGCCGGCCGGGAGATGGCGGAGAGCGGCGACTGGGTGACGCCCCACTACAATCGGCAGCCCCGGTTCGAGAAACCGGTGCTGTTCTACTGGCTGGTCGCGCTGACCTATCTCGCGGCGGGGATCGGCGAACTCGCCGCGCGGATCCCCTCGGCCCTGGCTGGACTCGGTCTCGTGCTGACCGCCTTCGCGTGCGCGCGGCGTTGGTACGACGACCGCACCGCGGTCCTTGCCGGCGCCATCACCGCCACCAGCTTCGGGTACGTGGCGGTGGCGCGGCAGGCGCTGCCGGACCTCTCGCTGGCGTGCTTCATTACCGCCGCGACGTGGACCGGGTTCGAAGCCCTCGTCGTTCCCCGGTCCGCGGGCCGGGGCCGCCGCGGGTGGCTGGCCGCGGCCGGCGTCGCCCTCGCGGCCGCCTTTCTCACCAAGGGCCCCGTGGGAGTCGTCCTCCCCGCGCTGATCGTGGGCCCGCCGGCCGTCTGGCGGTGTCTCGTCGAGGGACGGGCGCGGGCCGTCAGGCCGGGACCGGCGTTCGCACGACTGGCCGGAGACGTGAGCCTGCCCGCGGTGGTCTGCGCGGCGTTGACGCTGCCCTGGTTCGCAGCGATGACCGCGACGCACGGGGTGGCGTACCTGGAGCGGTTCTTCTTCGCCGAGAACCTGGAGAGGTTCGCAACCGCCCGCTACAACGACCCGCGGCCGATCTGGTACTACGCGCCGATCGTGCTCGGCGGACTTCTGCCCTGGTCGCCCCTGATGCTGGTCTGGTGGCGGCCGGTCCGCCGGATGCTCGCCCGGGCCCGCCGGATCGAGCCCGCCGAGATCTGGCTCGGTCTGTGGGCGGCGGCGCCCCTCGTCTTCTACTCCATCTCGGTCGGCAAGCAGCCGCGGTACGTGCTGCCGGTCCTGCCCCCGCTGGCGATCCTGTTGGCGCGGGGGTTATCGCGGGCCCTGGCGCGGCAGGCCGCGGCCGGCGCCGGGCGGAATCGACTCCTGGCGGCCGGCGGGACGGTATCCGGCGTCGTGCTGCTTCTCTTCGGCTCGGCGGCGGCCCGGGCCGGCGTCCTGTTGAGCGACGGTTCCCCGGCCCCCATCCGGACCGCCGCGATCCTGATCATCCTGTCGGGCCTGGGGGTGGTGCTGGCCGCGCTTTCGCCGCGCCAGCGGCTCCTCCCGGCCGCGCTCGCCGGCGCCTCGGTCATCACCACCCTGAGTCTGCAGTATTCGGTTCTGTCGCGCCCCGGGCCGGAGCCCGTCGAACGCATGGCCGCGCTGGTCCGCACCGCGGGCTCCGGCGACCTGCCGTACGGCCGCTACCGGGTCTTCGCGCGGAATCTGCTCTATTACACCGGCCGGCCCCACGTCGAGCTGATCACGCCCGAACAGCTCCACGTGTTTCTCGCCTCCCCCGAGCCGGTCCTGTGCGTGCTGCCGGACACCGACCTCGAGCAGGCGCGCGCGAACGGTGCGACGGCCTACGAGATCGGGCGCGTCGCCTATTTCGATACCGGCCGTCTCACGCTGCGGACGCTGTTGTGGCCGGACCCGGCCACCGACCTGCAGACCGTGGTGCTCGCGACCAATCGCGCACCGCCCTGACCGGGATGGCCGCGCCCGGCGGCGGACGCGCCGGCGGCCTCAGGGGAGCGGAGGCGCGGCGGTGCGGGACGGTCAGACGCAGAGCGAGTCGGTGATGCCGGCCTTGTCGGCCAGGCGGGACTCTACGAGCTCGGGGACCAGACCGTGTATCGACCCTCCCAGGGCGAACACTTCCTTGACGAGCCGGGAGCTGAGATACGTATAGGACTCCGCCGGCATCATCAGGACGGTCTCGATGGTCGAGCTGAGGCGCCGGTTCATGAGGGCCATCTGCATCTCGAACTCGAAGTCCGAGATGGCCCGCAGGCCGCGGACGATCACGTGCGCCTGCCGGTTCCGCGCATAGTCGACGAGCAACCCCTCGAACGTGTCGACCTCGACGCCCGGCTGGGACTTGAACACCCCCCGGGCCATCTCCACCCGCTCGGCGACGCTGAACAACGGCGATTTCGCGGGGTTGACGAGGATGGCCACCACGATCCGGTCGAAGAGCGCCGCTCCCCGCTGGATGATGTCGACGTGGCCGTTCGTCAAGGGATCGAAGGTGCCGGGATAGACGGCGATACGTTCGGGCCGGTTGGCTGCCATGGCGTGTCACGTTCCCCCGTCCGAGACGACGGCCTGCATGGTGCCATGCATGGCGTGTGCTCTGTCAACCGCGGGACGGTAGAACCGGAGCGCGCTGTCGCCCGCGCGCACCGATCTCAGCGCTTCGAGCGTGGGCGGGGCCGGAGGATCCCGATACCGCGCGTGCTCGATGACCAGGAGGCTCCCCGGGCCGAGATGGACGGCCGCCGCGGCCAGCAGGGCGCCGATGTCCGGTGCGTCGTACGGCGGGTCGAGCAGTACCAGGTCGAACACCGCGGGGACGAGGCGGCGAAGGGCGGCCGGCAGCGCGGCCCGCCTCACCGTGCAGCGATCGGCGAGGCCGCAGACCGCGGCGTTGCGGCGGATCAGTGCGGCCGCCCGCGGATCGCGATCGATGAAGACGACGTGGGCGGCGCCGCGGCTCAGCGCTTCCAGACCGACGGCGCCGGTGCCGGCGCAGCCGTCGAGCACCCGCGCACCCTCGACAGCGGGACCCAGGATGCCGAAGAGGGTCTCCCGCAGGCGATCGGAAGTCGGGCGCAGACCGTCCCAGCGCGGCGTGAACAGCCGGCGTCCCTTGCGCGTGCCCGCGATGATCCGCATGTTCGCCCCGCGGCTGCGCCGTCTCCACGGCGACGGGAGCCCGCGGCAGGCGCTCCGCGGCCTCAACCGCGGGCCCCTACCCTACACCGGCCAACCCGAAGCGCTCCCGCCAGCCGGCGTCGAGCCGGGCCAACAGGTCGGCGGCGATGCCCCCGCGCAGCGCCCGTTCCGCCTCGTCCCGCGCGACGTCCATGATGTCGTGATCGCGAACCAGGTTCGCGACGCGCAGGGTCGGCAGACCGGATTGCCGTGTCCCCAGCACCTCTCCCGGGCCGCGCAGCTGCAGATCGCGCTCGGCGAGCTCGAAGCCGTCGGTGGTGCCGGCGACCGCCTCGAGCCGCGCGCGGCCGACGTCCGACAGCGGCTCGCGATAGAGCAGCCGGCACCAGGCCCGGCCCGACCCGCGGCCGACCCGCCCCCGGAGCTGGTGAAGCTGCGCCAATCCGAATCGCTCCGCGTGCTCCACGACCATCACGCTGGCCCCCGGCACGTCCACCCCGACCTCGATGACCGTCGTGGCCACGAGCACGTCCACGCCGCCGCGGGCGAACCGCGCCATGACCGCCTCGCGTTCGTCGGACTTCATACGCCCGTGCAACAGCGCGACGGCATGGTCGGGAAACCGGCGCGCCAGGGTGTCGACCATCACGGCGGCCGCCTTCAGATCGACCTTGTCCGACTCGTCGACGAGCGGATAGACGACGTAGGCCTGCCGTCCGAGGCGGAGTTCACGATCCACCAGCGCATGGACCGCGTCCCGGCGGGATTCCGGCTCGATCCGCGTGTCCACCGGCGTGCGGCCCGGCGGCCGGTCCCGAATCACGGATACGTCGAGGTCGCCGTAGGCGGTGAGGGCCAGACTGCGGGGAATCGGGGTCGCGGTCATGACGAGCACGTCCGGGCGCCTGCCCTTCTCCCGCAGGGTCGCCCGTTGCCTGACCCCGAATCGATGCTGCTCGTCGATAATCGCAAGTCCGAGCGCGCGGAACTCGACGGCTTGTTGCACGAGCGCGTGGGTCCCCACCACCAGATGGGCGTCTCCCCGCTCCAGCGCCGCGATGGTGTCCCGCCGCGCCCTTGCCCCGTGGCTACCGGTCAGGACAACCACCCGGAAACGCGATCGGGCCAGCAGCGGCCGCAGGGTCAGATAGTGCTGTTCGGCGAGTAGCTCGGTCGGGGCCATGAACGCGACCTGCAAGCCGTTCTCCAGGGCGACGAGGGCCGCCAACAGGGCCACGATGGTCTTGCCGCATCCCACGTCCCCTTGCAGGAGCCGGTTCATCGGACAGGGTCGGCAGAGGTCGTCGACGATGGCGCGAAGGGCGTCCTTCTGGCCGGGAGTCAGTCGGAACGGCAGCGCCGCGAGGGCCGAGCGGCGGATCCGGTCGTCCACCCGGACGGTATGCGGCTTGCGTTCCCGGGTGCGGGCCTCGACGCGAACCTGCAGGCCCAGCCGAAACAGAAACAGCTCCTCCAGAATCAGCCGCACCTGAGCCGGGCTGCGGAACCGGTTCAACCGGGAGAGGGAGGTGTCCGGGGGCGGGAAATGGGCGTCCCGGAGAGCCCGGCGGCGATCCGGCAGACGCCGCCGCACCCGGAGGTCCGCGGGCAGGGGATCGTCCAGATCGGCCGGCATCTGCTCGATCGCGCGGTGCACCAGCCCCCGCAACCGCTTCGTCGTCAGGGTGCCTGTACGCTCGTACACGGGGACCACGCGGGCGCTGTGCAGCCCCTCCGGCCCGGCCTCCTGCTCGTTTCCATCCCCGTCCCCCTCCCCGGCGCCGAGCAGCTCGTACTGCGGGTTGGTCAGACGCAGCCCCCCCGGGTCGCGCCACTCCGGCGTTCCGTAGAGCTGGATCCGCTGGCCCGGCGAGAAGGCCGTCTTCAGATACGGTTGGTTCATCCACACGGCCCGAAACGTGCCGGCGTCGTCCCGCGCCAGCATCTCGAACAGCGAGAAGCCCCGCCGACGGGTATGCCGCATGCCGGTGCTGACCACCTGCCCGCGGACCGCGGCGGCTTCACCCGGCCGCAGCTCGCTGGAAAGGACGAGGCGGCTGCGATCTTCGTAGCGGATGGGAAACCGGTGGAGGAGATCGTCGCAGGTGCGCAGCCCCGCCCGCTCGAGCTCCGCGGCGCGGCGCGGTCCGACCCCCTTCAGGTACCGCAACTCGACGCCGAGGTCCGAACCGGCGGACGCTCGCGGCTCCCCGTTCCCCACGGACGGTTGCATCCGGCGTTCACTGCGCGATGACCGCCAGGCCGGGCAACAGGCGGAGTTCGGTGATGCCGTAGGGCAGAGGAATCGGCTCGTCGAGGCGTGAGCCCGCCGGCTGCTCGGGGGTCCGGGTAAAGTGCCGCACCACCTCCTGCAACACCTGCACGGGTACCGGAATGCCGCCGATGGTCACCGCCTCCACGTCCACGCGGGCCGTGCCGTTCGCGGATCGGACCCGGCCGCTCGCGGTCACGACGAGCTGTCCGGCCAGATACCGGACGAGGTCGAACCCGGTTCGTTCCCGGGATTCGCGGATGACGTCGAGATCGATGACCGCCTCGGCCGACAGGCGATCCTCCCCGATGCGCACGACCGGCGCCCGGATGCCCACCGGTAGATGCCGCGCTCCCTGAAAGGCGAGATAAGCGTTGACTTCCGATTCGAGCAGCGGCGTCAACCGAACCTCCGAGGAGACCTCGGAGGCGTGCCGCAGGATGTCGAGGAGCTTCCCTTCCAACCGAGCCCCGGACGCCTCCGAGTCGGCGTCGGCAGCCTGCGCCGCGCCACCGGTCTCCGCGGTCCGCACCGCTTCGCCGGTCATCGCCCCCACATCGGCCGGAGCCGTCGGGCCGCCGGCCACGAACGCCAACATCGCCGCCCATCCCGTCTGTCGATGGCCCATCTGATGCAGTATATAGCGATTTTGTTCGCTTTTTCTTTGTATTTCAGGTAAAGTTACGGTTTCGTTGGTGTTTCATGACGCATTCTGGACCGGCGCCAGTCAGGAGAGCCGCGTGCAACCTCTGACCAGACGACAACGGGAGATTCTGGACTACCTCAAGGAGTTCATCGAAGAACGGGGGTACGCCCCGAGCCTCGAGGAGATCGGAAGCCGGTTCGGCCTCTCGTCGCTGGCCACGGTCCACAAGCATCTGACGAACCTGCAGGACAAGGGCTTCATTCGCCGGTCCTGGAACCGCAGCCGCTCGGTGGAGCTCGTGCAGATTCGGGCGGGGGGCCGCGCTCTCGATCTGCCGTTGTGGGGCTACGTGGCCGCCGGCGAGCCGATCGAGGCGGTGGTCAGCGCAGAGACGGTGACGGTGCCGGAAGACCTGGTGGGATCGCGTGAAGCGTATGCCCTGCGGGTGCGCGGGAACTCCATGATCGACGAGCAGATTCGCGACGGCGATCTCGTCGTCGTCGAGAAGCGTCAGGTCCCGCAGAACGGCGAAATGGTGATCGCGCTGCTCGACGGGTCGGACGTCACCCTCAAGACGTTCTACCGCGAGAAGGGGCGTATCCGCCTGCAACCGGCGAACGAAGCCCTCGCTCCCATCATCGTCAAGGCGGACTCGGTCGAGGTGCAGGGAGTCGTGATCGGGGTGATCCGGCGCTACTAGTGGACTGTCCTGGAGAGAGGCTTTCCATCCCGCCGGCCATTTTGCTCGACGTTTGCGGCCGTGAGTCGGCGGCAGGACGGCGGAGCTCTCAGCGGTCGTTTTCTACGCATGTGACCCGGCTCGGCGGCAGAGCGGCTTCTGCGCCGGTCCACCGGGCGTTCGCGGCCGGACCGCCGGCTGACGCATCGGCGCCGCAGAGTTCACTGACGTTCACTGATATAGTCGAGTCGACCCGCGGCGGTTGGTTGCCCCCCCGGGAGGCTCCGGCCGAGCGGCGGGAATCGACCACGGACCGCAAGGATTGGCATCTCATGGAAGAGCGCAAGCAGATCAACTTCACCATCGTGCCCGACGACGCGTCCGACGAGCCACGCATCTACTCCAATTTCTGCGCGATTTCACACACCCCCTTCGACTTCACGCTGACGTTCTGCGAGGTCCTGCCGCCCACGGAGAAGGCCGTGCGGGAGGCAGCGGCGGATCGTGTGCTCAAGGCGCCGGTCCGGTCGCGCATCGTCGTGCCGATGGCGTTCGTCCCGAATCTCATCAAGGCGTTGCAGGACCATCTGAGAGCCTGTTCGGAATCGGGCGGCAAACCCGACTGGAACAAACCGGCGGTCCACTGAGACCGAAACCGATACCGGGATGCCGACCGCGCCTGGTCCGGCCCGACGGCCGCCGGCCCGGAAACGCTTCGGCCAGCATTTCCTCGAGGCCGCGTGGGTCTCCAAGCTGGTGGCGCGCATCGGGCCGGCGCCGGGGGAGCTGTTCCTGGAGATCGGCGCAGGGGCGGGGCAGCTGACGCTCCCCTTGGCGGCGGCCGGGGCGGAGGTGGTCGCGGTCGAGCTGGACCGCCGGCTCGCCGCCCGTCTGCAGGCGATCGTCCCGGCGTCGGTCCGGGTCGTCGCGGCGGACGTGCTGGACCAGGACTTGGCGCGCCTCGTCGCCGAACCGCGCGCCGGCCGCCCGGACCGGCCGGCGCGCGTGGCCGGCAACCTGCCGTACAACGTGTCGACGCCCATCCTGCGCCGCCTGCTCGAGACCCAGCGCCGGCACGCGTGTTTTCAAGACGCCACGCTCATGCTGCAGCGCGAGGTCGCGGATCGGGTCGTCGGTCAACCGGGCGCGCGCGCCTACGGCCCCCTGGCCATTCTGACGCAGGTCGCGGCGCAGGCGGAGCGGGTGCTGGCCCTGCCTCCGGGGGCGTTCCGGCCGCCCCCGCGCGTACGATCGGCCGTGGTCGCCCTGCGATTCCGTCCATCGCCGGTGCCGATCGGCGACCGGATGCTGTTCGAACGGGTGGTTCGAAGTCTGTTCTCGCAACGGCGCAAGACGGTGCTCAACGCTTTCAGTCCGCTGGCCCGCAGCGTGTCGCCCCGCCCGCCGCGGGAGCTGCTCGAACGGGCGGGGCTGGCGCCGGACCGCCGTCCCGCCACGCTCGACCTGGCGGAGCTGGCCAGACTCGCGGACACCCTGGCCCCCCCGCCCCGATGAGCATCCCGCTCCGCCCGCCGCTCCACCTGCCGCCGGTGCGGGACGGCGATCCTTTTCGGGCGCCCCGATGAGCATCCCGCTCCGCCCGCCGCTCCACCGTATCCCCGCTCCGGTTTCCGGCCGATACAGCCAACCAGGAAGCATGACTGCGATACCAGAACCTTCCGCGGCGGCCGAACCGAAACTGGAGGTCGTCCCCTACGGCGGCCTCGGCGAGTTCGGCATGAACATGCTGCTCGTCACCTGGCGCGACACCGCCATCCTCGTCGATGCCGGGGCGATGTTCCCGGGACCGGAGCTGCCGGGGGTCGATCTGGTCATCCCGGATCTCGGTCATCTGGAGGAGCGCGTCGGCAGGCTCTCGGCGGTGGTGCTGACCCACGGGCACGAAGACCACATCGGGGCGCTGCCGTACGTCTGGCCGCTCCTGGACGGCCCGGTGTACGGCACGCCGCTGACTCTTGCCCTGGCCGGCCACAAGCTGGCGGAGCATGGTTTCGACCCCGACGAGCGCTGCCGCCCGCTGCGCCCCGGCGACACCACCGAGATCGGGGACGTCGCCCTGGAGTTCATCCGGGTCACCCACAGCATGCCGGACTGCGTGGCCGTCGCTCTGCACACCCCGGCCGGGGTCGTCGTGCACAGCGGCGACTTCAAGATCGACCAGACCCCGATCGACGGTCAGGCCCTGGACGTGCATCGCTTCGCGGAGCTCGGACGGCAGGGGGTCCTCGCGTTCTTCGGGGACAGCACCAACATCGAACGGCCGGGGTTCACCGGGTCGGAGATCGACGTCCTGCCCGGGCTCGAAGAAGTGTTCGCCGGCGCGAAGGGCAGGATCGTGGTCGCCGCATTCGCGTCGAGCCTGCACCGGATCCGGATTCTCGCGGACTTGGCGGCGCAGTTCGACCGCAAACTGGCCTTCGTGGGGCGGGGCATCGTTCAGAACACGCAGATTGCGACGCGGCTGGGGTATCTGCACCTCCCCGCGGGATTACAGATTCGAGACTCGGAGATCGGCGACCACCCCGCCCGGAGGGTCGCCTGCGTCGCGACCGGGTCCCAGGGCGAGCCGCTGGCCGCGTTGTCGCGGATCGCCATCGACGACCATCGGCACGTCCGGCTCGAGCCGGACGACGTGGTGGTCTTCTCGGCCCGCGCCATTCCGGGCAACCAGCGGGCCATCGGCCGGGTGATGGACCATATCGCCCACCGCGGGGCGGAAGTTCTGCACAACGACCGGAAGGCGGTGCACGTCTCCGGACACGGAAGCGCCGAAGAGTTGAAATTGTTGCTCTCCCTCGTCAGGCCGCGCTACTTCGTGCCGATACATGGGGAGTACAGGTACCTCGCGGAGCACGCGCGCATCGCCGGACGGGTCACCGGAGGCGCCACCACCGTGTTGCTGGCCGAAGATGGGGACGTCATTCGCCTCGCGCCGGGCGCTGGACGCATCGCGGGCCGCGTCGCGACCGGCCGCATCCTCATCGACGGCGCCCGATCCGGTGTGGTCGGCGACGAGGTGCTGCGACACCGCAGGCATCTCGCCGCGGACGGCGTGGTCGTGCCGGTGATTGCGGTCAACCGTCAGGAAGGACGGATCGAGGGCGCCCCGGACGTCGCGACCCGCGGCGTCGTGCTCGACGGCCGGACGAGCGACGTGCTCGATGCCGTGCCCGAGTGGCTGACCGAGGTCATCGGCCGGGCCAGCCCCGAGGAACGATCCGATCACGATCTGCTCACGGAGCGGGTCCGCATCGAGTTGCAACGCCTGTTTCGGAAACGGGCGGGCCGGCGCCCCCTCGTGCTGCCGGTCATCATGGAGGTTTGACGGGTGTCCCGATCCACGCTGTCACGCTGGGGAAGCGAGTTCTTCGGGGTGGCGCTGTTCGCGGCTGCGCTCTTCGCGCTGGTCGCCCTCGCCACCCACGACCCTCTCGATCCGGTCTGGTTCTTCAGCACCGACGGGCACGAGACGCCCGTGAACTTCGCGGGGCGCGTGGGCGCGTTCGTGGCCGAGCTGTCGTTTCAGGTGGTCGGTTTCAGCAGCTACCTGCTGCCGCTGGTCCTGATCGCGCTCGGCTGGCACTACTTCTGGTGCAGGCCCGTCGAGGGGGCGTACATCCGGGCCGTCGGGCTGGGGCTGACACTGGCCTGCACCACGTCTTTCCTCACCTTGGCGTTCTCCGCCTTCGACACCGCCGAGCGCCCGTTCGGAGCCGGTGGATACGTCGGGGGGTGGATCGCGGACCTTCTGGCGGAGTATCTCAACCGCACCGGCTCGATTATCCTCATTCTGACCTTCCTGTTCCTCGCCGTTCTCCTCATGACCCAGGTCTCGTTCGGACACGTGCTGAGCCGGTCGGTGGCCGGGGTCGGCCGGAGCGGAGCCGCCCTGCGGGACGCCGCGTACGCCCAGTGGATCAACCGCCGCCGCGAACGCGGCCGGGGGCGCCGGAACGTCGTCCCGAAGCGCGACCGGGCGGCGGCCCCGGCTCCCGAGGCGGCGGCGGGCCCGCCCGCCGCCCGGCCGGCACGGGCACGGACACGGACCCGCGGGGGCCGGACGGCGGCGCCGGCGCCCCCCCGCGAAGAACGACAGGTCTCCGCGACGGCGGCTCGCCGCGAAGAACGCGAGAGCCCCGCGCCGGCGATCCGGGCGGCGCAGCCCGATCCGCCGCCGATGACGCCGGCGGCGCCGGCGTCCGCCCCGACGCCCGATCGCCGGGAGCGGGTCTTCACGCTGCCCCCGCTGTCCCTGCTCGACCCGCTGCAGGAGAAACAGCAGTTCGATGAGCGCGAGCTCCTCGACAACGCCCGCCTGCTCGAGAACAAGTGCCAGGAATTCTCGGTGCGGGGGACGGTCATCCAGATACACCCGGGACCGGTGGTGACGACCTACGAGTTCCGCCCCGATCCCGGCGTCAAGTACAGCCGCGTGACCGGTCTCGCCGACGACCTCTGTCTGGCGATGCAGGCGGAATCGATTCTCATCGAGCGGCTTGCCGGCAAATCCACCGTCGGCATCCAGATACCGAACCGCGTGCGGGAGCAGATCTCGCTGCGGCAGATGCTGCAGTCGTCCCCCTATTGCGACAGCGAGTCGAAGTTGGCGTTGGCGCTGGGGCGGCGGATCCACGGAGAGCCGATCGCCGGCGATCTGGGGAAGATGCCCCATCTCCTGATCGCCGGTTCGACGGGCACCGGCAAGAGCGTGGCGATGAATGCGATGCTCACCAGCATCCTCTACAAGGCCACGCCGGAGGACGTGCGGTTCATCCTGATCGACCCCAAGCGGCTCGAGCTCGGCATGTACAAGGACATTCCCCACCTGCTGACCCCGGTGGTGGTCGAGCCCAAGCTGGCCGCGAACGCCCTGCGCTGGGCCGTCCACGAAATGGAGGAACGATACAAGCAGTTGGCGGCGGAAGGGGTGCGGAACCTGGAACAGTACAACCGCAACGTGCGCGAGCAGTTGCGGGAGCAGGCGGAGCGGCCCGACGAGGCGCCTCCGGACCCGGAAGAGCTTCCGAAGCGGTTGCCCTACATCGTGCTGGCCATCGACGAGCTGGCCGACCTGATGATGCTCGCGGGCCGCGAGGTGGAAGAATCGATCGCGCGGTTGGCCCAGATGGCCCGGGCGGTGGGCATACATCTGATCCTGGCCACCCAGCGTCCGTCGGTCGATGTGATCACGGGCCTGATCAAGGCCAATCTCCCGTCCCGCATCTCGTTCCGCGTCTCGTCCAAGGTCGATTCACGCACGATTCTCGACAGCAACGGGGCCGAGAAGCTCCTGGGCCGCGGCGACATGCTGTATCTGCCGCCGGCCTCGTCGCGGCTGGTGCGGGTGCACGGACCCTACATCTCCGAGCAGGAAACGGCGCGCGTCTGTGGTTTTCTGCGCAAGCAGGGCAGCCCCGACTACGACACGACGATCACCGCCGAGGAGAAGCCGGCCGACGCCGAGGCCTTCGAGAAGGACGAGCTCTATGACGAGGCGGCGCGTATCGTCGTGGCGGCGGGTCAGGCCTCCATCTCCTACCTCCAGCGCCGCCTCCACATCGGATTCAGCCGGGCCGGCCGGCTCGTCGACATGATGGAAGCGGACGGGCTCGTCTCGGCCGGGAGCGGCGGCAAGGCCCGCGAGGTGCTCGTCGGGACGGACTACTTCGAAGAGGTCGACATGCAGCTCCGCTGAACGCGGAGCGCGGCCCGATCGGGTGAACGGCGCGGCGCCCGGCGGCGCCGACTCGTCAGGTCCCGGAGGAGCCGTCCCCCCAGGAAGCCTCGAACGGCAGCGCGGCCAAAGCGCGCACGCCCACGCCGGTGGCGCCCTTGGCGCAGTACGGCTTGTTCTCGTCGTGCCAGGCGGTGCCGGCGATGTCGAGATGGGCCCAGGGCCGGCCGCCGCTGAACGCCTTCAGGAACATCCCCGCGGTGATCGCCCCGCCGTCGCGCCCCCCGATGTTGGCGAGGTCGGCGGTCTCGCTCTTCAACTGCTCGGCATACTCGTCGAACGCCGGCAGCGGCCACAGCCGCTCCCCCGCCCCGGCCGCGGTCCGGCGGACGGACTCGACCCACGCCGCCGGCGTCCCCACGAGACCCGAGGCATGATGTCCCAGGGCGACGACGCAGGCGCCGGTGAGGGTCGCGATGTCCACCAAGTGGGTCGCGCCGAGCTCTTGCGCGAGGATGAGGGCGTCGGCGAGGATCAGCCTCCCCTCGGCGTCCGTGTTGAGCACCTCGACCCGTTTGCCGTCGGCCGCGGTCAGCACGTCGCCCGGGCGGATGGCCCGCCCTCCCGGCATGTTCTCCACCGCCGGCACGATGCCGATCACGCGCACGGGCGGGGCCAGTTGTCCGATCGCCCGCATCGCGCACACCACCGCGGCCCCGCCGGACATGTCGCGCTTCATGAGGTCCATGCCGTCGGACGGCTTGATCGAAATGCCTCCGGTGTCGAACGTCACGCCCTTGCCGATCAGACCCAGCACCGGCCCGGTTCCGTCTCCGGCATCCTCGGGCTCGTAGCGCATGACGATGACCCGCGGAGGCTCGGCGCTGCCCTGCGCCACGCCCTCGACGAGCCCCATTCCGTGCGAGGCGATGGCCTCTTCGGTGAGCACCTCCACCGAGGTTCGGGGGCCGCTGGCGAGGTCGAGGGCCCGGTCCGCGAAGACCCGCGGGGTGAACAGGTTCGCGGGCTCGTTGGACAGCTCCCGCGCCAGATTCGAGCAGCTCCCGAGGAGCGCCCCGCGCCGGGCGGCCGCCTGCACGTCCGCATCCGGCTCGCGGCCCAGGGCCAGATCGACCCCGGCCAGCGGCAGAGTCTCCGGGTCGTCCGTCTTGAACCGGTCATCGCGAAACGCCCCCAGCACCAACCCCTCGGCGACGGCCTGCACCGTCGACGGCGTCCCGCCGGAACCGCCGCAGACGAAGACGAGGCGCCGGGCCCGGCGGCTGCGCGCGGCCATGCCGGCGGCCCCGGCCACCGTCCGCGCGCGATCGGCGGCATAGGCGCCGCGGGGGCCCGCCCCCACCAGGAGCACCCGGCGGGTTCCCCAGGCGGCGTCGGCCACGTCCGTGAGGTACAGCTCGTGGACCTTTCCGCTCAGCTCGCCGGAGGCCCGGGCCCGGCCGATGGCGCCGGCCGCCGCGGTATCGAGCTCCTGCAGGTCGGTGTTGTCGTCGTCCTCGAAGATCGGCGCGCAGAGAAGATCGGCGCCATAGCTGCGCAGCGCGTCGGAGCGGCAGTCGACGGGCAGGACTTCGTGTGCCGTGTGCATCGGCGGATTATAACGCGCGGCGATCCCGGAACGGGACGCTCCGGGACGCTCCTGCCCGCGTCCTCTCCCCGCCCGGGGGCGCCCCGGGTCCGCGACCGATGCGCGGGCGCACGTCGGATTTCCTCTGAAAATACGGGGGGACGGCAGGAGGGCCTCTGGAGGCATCGGGTTGGCGATTCCGCGCCGTTCTCGGCATCGCGGCCCCCTCCCGAACGAGCTTTCTCGGGCTTTGGCGCCTGGGATCCCTCGGGGAGCCGGTTCCAGCGGCGGCGCCTCGCTTTCTTGACGTGCGCCCCCGATGCTCCCCGATGCGCCGCGCGCTGGCGTCCGGGCGGCCGTCGCGCTACAATCGAGCCATGCATGAATCTGGCTCGCGGCGGTGCGCCGGCGGCATCCCCGCGGGCTTGGCGCTGCTCGTCCTCGCGCTCCCGGCGGGCGCGGCCGCCCAGGATGGCGAACGGCCGGAATTGACCCTTCGCGCCCGTCCGAACGTGGCGTTCGCCCCGAACCCGATCTCGTTCACGGGCCTGTTGCGGGGGGGGGCGGACGACTACGAGGACTTCTACTGCGTCAGCGCCGAGTGGGACTGGGACGACGGGACGGTATCGGAGAGCGTCTTCGACTGCGAGCCCTACGAGCCGGGCGTGAGCGAGATCCGGCGCCGTTTCTCGCGGCGGCACACCTACCAGAGCGCGGGACGCTACGAGATCCGGCTCAATCTCAAGCGCCGTGACGACGTGGTCACCTCGGCCCGGGTCCGGGTCACGATCCAGGGCGGCCGATTCCCCGACTGACCGTCGTGCGCAGCTCGACCGATCTCAATCGGCCGCCGTCGAGGCGGTAGGCCCGTACTTCCGACAGGGCCGGCGACGCGATTACGTACAGCAGCCCGGTGTCGTCGGCTTCCCGCGTATCCGTCGCGGACGGCAACGGCGGTGATGCGGGATGGGAGTGATAGGCGCCGATCACCGCGAGGCCGACCCGACGGGCGGTCCTGATGGCGGCGAAGTGGTCGGCCGGGTCGATCAGATACCGGGTACGACTCTGCCGCAGGTTGCGGGCGGGATGGGCGCGCGTGATCTGCGTGCCGGTACCCGTGGCGAGACCGATGAGCAGACCGCAGCACTCGTCCGGCAGGGCGCGGCGCGCATGCTCGAGAATGCCGTCGCGCACCGCGCGGCGGATATGAACGACGTCGCCCACGGTAAGGGATGCTCCCCTGCTCCGGCGGACCCGGCTCCGCGGGGTCCGCGGGAGCGCAGAACGGGGTGAGGGACGCATGGACGATGCCCCCCTGCTCCGGCGGACCCGGCTCCGCGGGGCTACTCCTGCCGCCGATCGCCGCGCAGCCGGGCCAGATGCGCCCGCCAGACACCGGCCGAGTCGAAGACGCGATCGATTTCCTCCCCGGTATCCAGCCCCGAACGGAGCGCCTGCAGCTCGGCGATGAAGTCGTCGAGGGCATCGCCGACGGCATCGGCGTTCGAGCGGCAGATGTCCCGCCAGATGTCCGGCGGGCTCGACGCGAGTCGGGTGGCGTCGAACAATCCCCGCCCGGTCAGCGCCAATCCGCGTTCCCCGGCCCGGTTGCCGACGACGTGCATGAGGGCGCTGGCCGCGAGCTGCGGCAGGTGGCTGACGAACGCGAGAAGCCTATCGTGCTCCGCCGGGTCGAGCACGTGGGGCTCGGCGCCGAGGGTCCGGACGAACTCAGACAACCGCTCCAACACCCCTGCCGCCGCCGCGCCGTCCGGCGTGAACAGCCAGGGGCGCTTGACGAACAGATCCGGACGGGCGTGTTCGATCCCGCCCCGCGGGGCCCCGCCGAGGGGATGTCCACCCACGAACGTGAACCGCGACGGAAGCTGGCGGGCCGCCTCGACCGTCGTGCGTTTGGTGCTCCCGACGTCGGTCACCACGGCGGCGGTCGTGACGTGCCGCTCCAGCTCCGCGAGCCGGTCTATGTTCTGTTCGATCGGCGCCGCGAGAATGACGAGATCGGCCCCGGCCATGACGACCGGGTCGTCGGCGGCCACGTCGATCGCGTGGAGCACCATCGCCTTCTCGAGGACCTCCTTGCGATCGACGCCGATGACGAGGCAGGAAGGCCAGTGCCGGCGCGCCGCGAGCGCGATCGAGCCGCCGATGAGCCCGAGCCCGACGATCGCCACCTTGTCGAACGGCGGCGGGCCCGCCGCCGCGGGTTGCGGCTGGAGCATCGGAAGGGTCCGGGGAGGGTCGGTCACCGGTTTCACCACGGGTCAGGTCCCCCAGCCGCGATAGGCGGCCGGCTCGAGACAGATGCTGCGCCCGATGGCCGGCGCGATGATCCGCAGCTCGGCCATGAGGCGGTCGAACTGGGCCGGGAAGATCGACTGCGCGCCGTCGCTCAGGGCATGGTCGGGATCCGGATGGACCTCGATGATCAGGCCGTCGGCGCCGGCCGCGATCGCCGCGCGGGCCATCGGGGCGACCTTGTCGCGCAGGCCGGTGCCGTGGCTGGGGTCGGCGATGATCGGGAGATGGCTCAGCTTCTGGACCACCGGGACCGCGGAGATGTCCATGGTGTTCCGGGTATAGTTCTCGAACGTCCGGATGCCGCGCTCGCACAGGACGACGTTCGGGTTGCCCCCCGACAGCAGGTACTCCGCCGACAGCAGCCACTCTTCAATGTTGGCCGAGATGCCCCGTTTGAGGAGAATCGGCGTGCCGCTCCGCCCCAGCTCCCGCAACAGGCTGTAGTTCTGCATGTTGCGGGCACCCACCTGCAGAATGTCCGCATACCGGGACACCAGCTCGATCTGGCTGACGTCCATGACCTCGGAGACCACCTTCAGGCCCTCGGCGTCGGCCGCCGCGCGCATCAGCCGCAGCGCCTCCTCTCCCAGCCCCTGGAAGCTGTAGGGCGAGCTCCGCGGCTTGAAGGCGCCGCCCCGCAGCACCTTCGCGCCCGCGTTCTTCACGGCCGCGGCGGCCGCGCCGATCTGCTCCTCGGTCTCCACCGAGCAGGGCCCGGCCATGACGATCACCTCGTCGCCGCCGACCCGGACCTCACCCAAGGGAACGGTGGTGTTCTCGGGCCTGAACGTCCGGCTGGCGAGCTTGTAGGGCTCGGTGATCCGCGCGACTTCCTGGACGCCGTCCATCACCTCGATGAGACGGGCGTCGAACGACCGGACGCCCCCCACCGCGCCCAGCATGCTGCGAAGCTGATCGGTCGACCGGTGCACGTCGAACTGGTGTTCCACCAGGTGCGCGATGACCCGCTGAATCTGCTCTTCGCTCGCGCGTTCTTCCATGACGACAACCATGACCCCGCCTTCCTCCTGTCTCGGCGCCCGCCCCGATCCGCCCGCGTCACCCCGACGAACGCTCCAAGCGCCGGGCTTCGTCGATGATGCGCTCGAACAGCCGCGTCATCGCGTCCCCATCGAGCGGGCCGGCGTTCTCCGACCGCACGTGATTCAGCACCTCGCGCTCGCGATGCGGCTGATAGACCTCGAGCCCCACGGTCTCCTTGAGCCGTCCGATCTCCTGCGCACAGCCCGCCCGCTCGTTCAGCAACGCCACGAGCCGGGCGTCGAGCTCGTCCATCCGGTTCCGAATCTCCGTGATCCGCCGTTCCACCGCCGCCGCCCCGGGCGACGCGGATTGCCGGTTTCCTGACGTCATGCCGCGCGCGCCTCCCTCCCGGCTCTGGGTCATCGCCGTCCTTCGGCTCCGCCCGCCGCCGAACCAACCCACGGCGCCTTCCACGGCGCATGCTCCCAGCCTGGAAATCGTGGCCTGCGGCTTCGCCGGCCGCCCGGCCAATCGTCCCGCCGGCGCGCCGTTCTACGGCGCCGGCGCCAGGTCTGCGTCGCCCTTCAGCCAGGCCACGTAGCCCTCGACCGCGGTCACCAAGCCGCTCGAGTCCGCCCGGCGGGCGATCGTGTCCACCAGCGCGCTTCCCACCACCCCGGCGTCCGCGTACCGTCCCACCTCGCGCAGATGCTCGGGGCTCGACAGCCCGAATCCGATCGCCACCGGCAACGCCGTCACCGCCCGAATCCGCTCCACGAGCCCGCGCACGCCGGCCGCCATCTCCGCCCGCGCACCCGTCACCCCGAGCCTCGAGATGCCGTAGAGAAAACCGCGCCCCAGATCGGCCGCCCGCCGGATCCGATCGTCGCTCGTCGTCGGGCTCAGCAAGAAGATCGGATCGATGCCCGCGTCCACGACGGTCCGACGAAAACCGTCTCCTTCTTCAATCGGCAGATCGAGCATGAGCACGCCGTCGACGCCCGCCGCCGCCGCCCGGGCGGCGAAACGGTCCGGCCCCAGGCGGAGCACGGGGTTCGCATAGGTGAACACCACCACCGCGGCGCGGAGCTCCGCGCGCACGCTCTCGATGAGATCCAGCGTACCGGTCAGGGTCGTGCCGGACGCCAGGGCGCGTTCCGAGGCGCGCTGGATGACCGGTCCGTCGGCCAGGGGATCGGAGAACGGCACGCCGACCTCGATCACGTCCGCCCCGGCCCGGTCCAACGCCCGGAGAATGGCCCCCGAGCGCTCCCGATCGGGATCGCCCGCGGTGACGTAGGTCACCAGACCGGTGCGGCCGGCGGCGCGCAGGTCCGCAAAGCGGTCCGCAATGCGCGAGCTCATGCCTTCGACTCCGATCCGGAGGCCCCGCCGGCCGCGGCGGGGTCGACGCCGAACCCCCGGTCGCGCGCGATCTCGACGTCCTTGTCCCCTCGGCCGGAGAGGTTGACGAGGAGAACCGCCCGCGGATCGCAGCCCGCGGCCACCGTTTCGACATGGGCCAGCGCGTGCGCCGACTCGAGCGCGGGAATGATCCCTTCCAGCCGCGCCACCCGCTGAAACGCCTGCAGCGCCTGGTCGTCCGACACCCAGGTGTATTCCGCGCGCCCGAGATCGCGCAACCACGCATGCTCGGGGCCCACCGCCGCGTAGTCCAGACCGGCCGACACCGAATGGGTCGGCTCGATGTTGCCGTGCAGGTCCTGGAGGATGATGCTCCGCGTGCCCTGCAGGACCCCGACCGCGCCGGTGGCGAACCGCGCCGCATGACGGCCGGAGACGAGGGCCTCGCCGCCCGCCTCCACCCCGATCAACCGCACCTGGGCGTCGTCGACGAACCCGTCGAAGATGCCCAGGGCGTTGCTGCCGCCGCCCACGCAGGCGACGACCGCCGCCGGCAACTGCCCGGTCAGGTCCAGGATCTGCCGCCTTGCCTCGCGTCCGATGACCGACTGGAACTCGCGCACCATCAGCGGGTAGGGATGAGGACCGAGCACCGACCCCAACAGATAGTAGGTGTCGTAGACGTTGGTCACCCAGTCGCGCATCGCCTCGTTGATAGCGTCCTTCAGGGTCCGGCGGCCCGCGTCCACGCCGGTCACCTTCGCGCCGAGCAAACGCATCCTGACCACGTTCAGGGCTTGGCGCGCCATGTCCTCGGCCCCCATGTAGACCTCGCAGGCGAGCCCCAGCAGGGCGCAGGCGGTGGCGGTGGCCACCCCGTGCTGTCCCGCGCCGGTCTCCGCCACCACCCGGCGCTTGCCCATCCGGACCGCCAGCAGCGCCTGCCCGAGCGCGTTGTTGATCTTGTGGGCGCCGGTGTGCGCAAGGTCCTCGCGCTTGAGGAACACCCGGGCGCCCCCCAGTTGCTCGGACCACCGGCCGGCTTCGTACATCGGAGTCGGGCGGCCGACGACCCGATCGAGGAGGATGACGAGCTCCTGCCGAAAAGCCGAATCGGCGCGGGCGGCGAGGTACGCCTCTTCCAACTCCGCCACCGGCGCCACCAGGGTCTCGGGAACGAAGCGGCCGCCGTAGGCGCCGAAGTATCCGCGCGCGTCCGGATCCCGTTGCCCGAAGACCGCGCCGACCGCGGCGGTGGTGTCCGTCGTCGTCATAGGCTCCCTCGTCACGCCTTGTCGCGCCGGGCGTCCTTCAACCCGCCGGCGCCCCCCGGCACCCTGGGGGGAGTGATCGATACCAGGTGGCCAACCGCACCCAGGCGCAGCCCGTCTTCCACGATCCCGTTCGCGCGCTTGGCGGGACAGCACCGGTAGTCTTCGTCAGCGTCCCTGACCAACCGGTGCGGTTGCCGCCGGTTCCCCGGCCGCCAAAGCGGCAAAGAATGCGCGCAGGCGCTCCGGGTCCTTCACCCCCGGCTCCGACTCCACCCCCGACGACACGTCCAGGCCGTAGGGCGCGACCTGCCGCACCGCGTCGGCCACGTTCCCGGCCCGCAGCCCCCCCGACAACACCAGCGGACGCCGCCGCGCCATCCGCGCCGCGCGGCTCCAGTCGACCCGCCGCCCCGTGCCCCCCATCCGCACCGGGTCGAACGCATCGACGAGGAGGGTCGCCCCGGACCACACCGATTCCGGATCTTCGCCGCCGCCGGACAGCCGCACCGCCTTGATGACGCGCCGGCGGCACCGCCGGCACACCGCGGTCGACTCCCGCCCATGCAGCTGCACCGCGCCGAGCCCGACCTCGTCGGCGATCGCGTTGACTTCGTCGACCGGCTGATCGACGAACACCCCCACCCCGCTCACGTGCGGCGGCAGTCCGCCGAGGATCGCCGCCGCGGCCTCCGGCTCCACGAACCGCGGGCTGCGGGGCCAGAAGATGAAGCCCACCCACGCCGCGCCGAGCCGCGCCGCGAGGTCCGCGTCCTGCGGCCGCGTGATGCCGCAGATCTTGACCGGCACGGTCATCGCGCGCCCCCCGCCGACACGCCCCCGGCGGCCGGGGCGGTCTCCGGCGCCGGGACCGCGGCCAGCAGATCGCGGAGGGCGGTCCCGGGGTCGGGGGCGGTCATGAAGGTCTCTCCGATCAGGAACGCCGGGTAGCCGGCCGCGCCCAGCCGCACGAGGTCGGCGCCCGTCCGCAGACCGCTCTCCGCCACCCCGATCGCGCCCGCCGGCATCTGCCCGGCGAGCCGGCGCGATGCCTCGACGTCGACGGCCAAGGTCCGCAGGTTGCGGTTGTTCACCCCGATGACCCCCGCCCCGGCCCGCGCCGCCCGGTCCAGCTCTTCCCCGTCGTGCACCTCGACGAGGACCCCCAGCCCCAACGCCGTCGCCCGGGCGCGAAGCGCGCCGAGCTCGGCGTCGTCGAGGGCGGCGGCAATCAGCAGCACCGCGTCGGCGCCGGCCGCCGCCGCCTCCAGCAACTGATACGGGGCGACGATGAAGTCCTTGCGGAGCACGGGGATGCCGACGGCGGCCCGCACCGCGCGCAGGTGGTCGAGCGACCCGTCGAAGAACGTCGGCTCCGTCAGCACGGAGACCGCCGCCGCCCCGTTCCGTTCGTAGGCCGCGGCGATGGCCTCGGGCCGGTAGTCGCGGCGAAGAATCCCCCGCGAAGGCGACCGGCGCTTGCACTCCGCGATGACGTTGGCGCCGCCGGGTGCGGTCAGGGCCGCCTCGAACCGGGCCCGGCCGTCGAGGGCCGGCGGGACCCTGGACGCCAGGACCGTCTCCGGACAACGGCGCCGGCGGTCGCGCACCGCCTGCCGGGTGGCGGCGACGATCGTCGCCAGCAGGTCCGGGCCGGGGTCGAAGCGCGGGTTCGACGTCATGCCTCCCCCTCCGCGGCGGTCGCCGCCACCAGCCGGTCCAGCGTCTCCTGCGCCCGGCCGGCGTCGAGGGCCGCGGCGGCCGTCGCGACCCCGTCCCGCAGGTCCGCGGCGCGCCCCGTGATGAACAGACCCGCCGCCGCGTTGGCCAGCACCATGTCCCGCGGGGGACCCGGCCGGCCCGCCAGCACGGCGCGGGCGATGGCCGTGTTGTCGTCGGGAGACTCCGCGCGGAGGTCCCCGATCCCGGCCACCGGCAACCCGAAGTCGTCCGGATGCAGGAAGAAGCTGCGGACGATGCCGTCGCGGCACTCCGACACCTTGGTGTGCCCGGTGGTGGAGATCTCGTCCAGGCCGTCGGCGCCGTGCGCCACCCAGGCCCGTTCGGTCCCGAGGTCGGCGAGGGCCCGGGCCAGCAGATCGGTGTGGTCGGGCCGCGACACCCCGACGAGTTGCCGGACGACGCCGGCCGGATTGGTCAGGGGGCCGAGCAGGTTGAAGACGGTGCGCACGCCGAGCTCGCGCCGGGTGGGGGCCGCGTGACGCATCGACGGATGGAAGGTGGGCGCGAACAGGAACGCGATGCCGCAGGTGTCGAGGCAGCGCTCGACGACCGGCGGGGGCGCGTCAACCGCGACCCCGAGGGCGCCGAAGAGATCCGCGCTCCCGCACCGGCTCGAGACGGCGCGGTTGCCGTGCTTGGCGACGGTGACGCCGCAGGCGGCGAGGACGAGGGCGGCAAGCGACGAGACGTTGAACGTCGACGCGCGATCGCCGCCGGTGCCGCAGGTATCGAACCGCGGGCGGCGACCCGCCGGCACCGCGACCGCGTTCGCGCGCATCGTCGTCGCCAGCCCGACGATCTCGGACGGCCGCTCCCCCTTCATGGACAGCGCCATCAGCAGCCCTGCGATCTGGGCGGGGGCGGCGCGCCCCGCCATGATCTCCTGCATCGCGTCCGCCGCCTCGCCGACGCTCAGGTCCCGGCGGCGGTGCAGCCTTTCTATCAGATCGGCGAACATCAGCTCTCCAGGAAGTTGCGCAGAATCCGGTGGCCGACCCCGGTCAACACCGACTCGGGATGGAACTGCACGCCGTGGACGGGCCGGTCCCGATGCCGCACCGCCATGATCGCGCCGTCGTCGGCGGCGCGGGCCGCGACCTCGATCTCGGCCGGACAGGTGCCCGGGGCCACCGCCAGCGAGTGATAGCGCCCCGCCGCGAACGGGCCCTCGATGCCCCGGAAGACGCCCCGGCCGTCGTGCTCGACCATCGAGCGCTTGCCGTGCACGAGGGTCGGCGCGGGGGCGATGGCGGCGCCGTACGCCAATCCGATGGCCTGGTGCCCGAGGCAGACCCCGAGAATCGGCAGCTCCGCCCCGAACCGGCGGATCGCGTCCACCGTCACCCCGGCATGCTCGGGCCGCCCCGGTCCCGGCGAGATGACGATCCGCTCCGGCTTCAACGCCGCGATCTCGCCCACCGACACCGCGTCGTTGCGCCGCACCGCCGGCATGGCGCCGAGCTCGCCCAGGTACTGGACGAGGTTGTAGGTGAACGAATCGTAGTTGTCGATGACCAGCACCATGGTGCGCGCCCCGCGTCAGACCATCTCCAGGGCCCGCAGGAGGGCCGAGGCCTTGTCCCGGGTCTCGTTGTACTCCGCCGTCGGGTCCGAATCGGCGACGATGCCCGCCCCCGCCTGCACGCGGGCCCGGCCGTCGCGCATGGTGATGGTCCGGATGGTGATGCAGCAGTCGAGGTTGCCCGCGAAGTCGACGTAGCCGATGGCCCCCGCGTAGATGCCCCGGCGCGCCGGCTCGAGGTCCGAGATGATCTCCATCGCGCGTATCTTCGGGGCGCCCGACACGGTGCCGGCCGGGAAGCACGCGGCGAGCGCGTCGAGCCGGTCGCAATCCTCCCGCAGCCGTCCCTCGACCCGCGAGACCAAGTGCATGACGTGCGAGTAGCGCTCCAGCTCCATGAACTGCGCCACCCGCACCGTCCCGAAGTCGGACACCCGCCCGATGTCGTTCCGGCCGAGGTCGACGAGCATGACGTGCTCGGCCCGCTCCTTCTCGTTCCGTTTCAGTTCCTCCGCCAGCCGCCGGTCCTCCGCGTCGTCCCGGCCGCGGGGGCGGGTGCCGGCAATCGGGTGCGTGATCACCCCGCGCCCCTCCACCCGCACGAGCATCTCCGGCGACGAGCCGATGATCGACAGCCCGCCCATGCGGATGAAGTACATGTACGGCGAGGGGTTCACGTGCCGCAGGGCGCGGTAGACGCTGAACGGGTCGGCGGTCACCTCGGTCTCGAACCGCCGCGACAGGACCACCTGGAAAATGTCGCCGTCCGCGATGTGGTCCTTCGCGGTCCGCACCGCCCGCTCGAACGCGTCCTGGCTGGTGTTCGAGCGGACTTCCCGCGGACCCGACGCGGTCACCGCCGGCTCCGACAGGCTGCGCTCCAGCTCCTGTTCGAGGAAGTGGATCCTGGCGCAGGCGAAGCGGTAGGCGGCGTCGAGGTCGGCGCCGGGGTCGACGCGGGCGTTGGCGATGACGAGTATCCGGTGCTTGACGTGGTCGAACGCGAGAATCGTGTCGAACACCATGAAGCCGGCTTGGTCGTCCCCGCTCGTGGGCGCGCCGCGCCGCTCCCAAACCCCCTCGAGCCCCGGCTCGAACCACTGGGCGGCGTCGTAGCCGAGGAAGCCGACGGCGCCGCCGGTGAACCGCGGCATTCCCGGCACGGTCGGGGCCCGGTAGTCGCTCATGACGCGCCGCAGCCGGTCGAGGAAGGGACCGCGGTCGGCGGTGGTGACGCCGCCCTCTTCGGTGATGGTCTCGCCGTCCCGCGCCCGCAGCACGAGGAACGGATCCTTGCCGAGGAACGAGTAGCGCGCGACCTGCTCGCCCCCCTCCACGCTCTCGAGCAGGAACGCATAGCCGGCATGCTCCGCCACCTTGAGGAACGCCGACAGCGGGGTCAGCAGGTCCGCCAGTATCTCGTTGCAGACCGGCACGAACGTGCCGCGCCCGGCCAGCTCCCGAAACGTCTCGAACGAAGTGATGCTCATGCCGGCGTATCCTGCGCGGTTCGGTTCCGCGATGCCAGGGCGGCGCGCGCCGCGTTCAGGAACAGGTCCGTGGACGGACGTGCGCCGCACCACCACTCGAACTGCCGCACCGCCTGGGCCGCGAGCATGTCGAGGCCGCCGAGGGTGCGGCAACCCGCGGCCTCCGCGTCGCGCATCAGCCGCGTCCGCGCGGGGTTGTAGACGAGGTCGTAGACGGTGCTCCCGCCCGCCAGCGCCTCCGCCGGCACCGGGGTGTCGCCGACGTGCGGCGCGGTTCCGACCGGCGTGGTGTTCACCAGCAGGTCCCAGGACCCGGGCGGCGGAGGCAGGCCGCCCGCGGCGCCGCCCGCGAGGGCCGCGACCTCGGCGGCGCGCGCGGGACGGCGGGCGCGCACCGTCACCGCGCCCCCCGCGCCGGCCAGACCCAATGCCACCGACCGGGCGGCGCCGCCGGCGCCGAGCACGCAGCACCGGAGCCCCTCGACGCCGCCGCGCGCCTCGAGCGGCGCGAGAAAACCGGCGACGTCGGTATTCAGTCCCTGCCACCTGTCCCCGTCGGCCCGGAGCGTATTCACCGCCCCGGTCCGCCGGCCGACCGGATCGACGTCGCCCACATGGTCCAGAATCGATTCCTTGAACGGCGCGGTGACGCTGAGACCCTGCACGTCGAGCGCCTGCACGAGCTCCATGAGGTCGCCGGGGCCGGCCGCCTCGAACGGCACGTAGATCGCATCGAGCCCGGCGTCCGCGAAGCCGGCGTTGTGCATGACCGGCGACAGCGAATGCGCGATCGGGGAGCCGGCCACGCCGTAGACCGCCGTCGACGCCGACGTCCGATGACACCGGTAGCGCTCGATCATGTCGGACAGGGGAATCTGCCCGGGGGCGACCCCGTCGCCGGCATAGGTCCAGGCCGATCCGAACCGCGCCGGCAGCAGGCGGGTCGGCACGCCGATCGGCCCCATCCCCACCAGCACCGCCGGCTCGCCCCGCGTGCCGCGCGCCAGCCGATGCAGCCGCACGACGTCGGCGCCCGAACGGCTGTGGGCGGCGATCTTGACGACTTCCGCCCCGGTGGCCCGCATCGCCCGGTACGGCGACTTCAGATCGGCCGGGGTGGCCTCGAAATCGTGCATCGACAGCACGACGTTCCGGCCCCGCCGATTGGCGATCAATCGGTCGAAGCCGCCGCGCCATTCGAGATCCACCCAGTCGGCGCCGAGCTCGAACGCGCGCTGCAGGATGCGCCGCCGTTCTTCTTCCGACCCGGCGAACCGTCCGCCCTCCCAGGCCGGCCGGCACGTGATCAGGGTCGGGACGGACCGCCCGGCGAGCGCGCCCGCGACGTCGAGGTCCCGCACGCCGTCGAGCCGCAACTCGACGAGGTCGGCACCGCGCACCGCGTCCCGGGCCGCGCGCAGTCCGGCGGTGGTCTCAGCGGTCACGGTCGCGCACAGTCGAGCCTGGGACATGGGGAGCCGCAAAGTCTTCACACAAAAAAAGCCTCTCCAACCGGTGGGCCGGAGAGGCTGTCGCTGTCTGCTGCGGGTGTGGATTCAGGCGGGCAGACGCACCTCTCCGGGCTGGCTGAACCAGTACCCCCACCAAGCCCGCGCTCCGGCGCCCGCTGCAAAGACGATCCGATACGGCGACGAACTTGTCTGCTCCACGATTACCTGCTTTGCCGCCGACCCGTCGCCGAAAGCGGCTTTCACCGTAGCAAACGCCGCCGGCCGGTGTCAAGATTCCCTGCCGCCGGCGGTCTGCAACGCTCTTTTCCGCTTGACCCGTAAGCACTTCCTTCGATATAAGGAACTCGTTCTCCAGCGTGACGGCTCGGCCCTTCTTCTTCCATGAATCTGTCCAGACCGCTCCTGCCGCTTGCCCTCGCGACCGGCGGGTTCCTGGCCGTGCTGCCGGCGGCCACCGTCACCATGCCGGTGGACGAGGTGCGGGCGGGCATGCAGGGTACCGGCGTCACCGTCTTCGACGGCGCCGAACGGAGCGAGTTCACGGCCGAGATCATCGGCGTGCTCGAGAACTCGTTCGGGCCGCGCCGCAACCTCATCCTGGCCCGGCTCGACGGCGGCCCCCTGGCCGCGAGCGGGGTGATTCAGGGCATGAGCGGAAGCCCCGTCCATATCGACGGGCGGCTCGTCGGCGCCGTCTCCTACGCTCTGGGCTCGTTCTCCAAGGCCACGATTGCCGGCATCACCCCCATCGAAGAGATGCTGCGCGACGATACGCAGGCGCCGGCGCGGGTCGCCGACGCCGCGCTGAACCTCGTTCTGCCGCTGGCGGCGGACACCCTGACGGGCCTGTTGCCCATCCGCCTCGAGCGTCCGGAACCGTTCGCGGCGCGGCGGAGCGACCTCGACGCGCTCGGCCTGACGACCGGCGCCGGAGCCTCGTTCGGGGGACGGCTGCGCCCCATCACGACCCCCCTCAGCATGAACGGGTTCACACCGGCCGCGTTCGACCGCATCGCGCCGCTTTTCCGCTCGGCGGGTCTGGCCCCGGTCGTGGGAGGGACGGCGGCCGGCCGGGCCGGGGCGCAGTCCGACGCCCCGCTCGTGGCCGGCGACGCGGTGGGCGTGAGTCTCATGCAGGGCGACCTGTCGATGGCGGGAACCGGCACCGTCACCCTCGTCGAGGGCGGCCGGGTGTACGCCTTCGGGCACCCCTTCTACAACCTCGGGTCGTCCCGTTTTCCGATGACCCGCGCCTACGTCCACACGGTGCTCCCGAGCCGGGCGATCTCCTCCCGCATCGCCACCGTCGGCGAAACTCTCGGCACCATCGACCAGGACCGTTCCAGCGGCATCAGCGGCAGTCTCGGTCCGGGTCCGCGCCTGGTGCCCATCCGCGTCACCCTCGACGCGCCGGACCGGCAGCGGACGGACACCTTCGACTTCCAGGTCGTGGAAGACGACCTCTTCACGCCGCTGCTCGCGTACAACGCGATGTTGAACACCCTGTTCTCGCACCATCGGCAGGTGGGCGCGGCGACCTACGCGGTGCGCGGAGAGGTCGCCCTGGAAGGACATCCGCCGGTCCGGTTCGAAGAGACGTTCGCCGGCGCCGCGGCCACCGTCCTCGCCTCGGTGTACGTCTCGGGACCGTTGACGGCGCTGGTCAACAACGGGCTGGAACCGGTGACGGTCGAGCGGGTGGACGTGTCGGTCACCGCGTGGGACGGGGCCCGGACCGCGGTGCTGGAGCGCATCTGGCTGGACGATCCCCGGCCGCGGCCGGGGCGGACGGCGCCCCTGCGTCTGGCCATCCGCACCCGCAACGGCGAGGTGGTCATTCGGACCGTGATGATCGACCTGCCGTCGGCGGCGCGCGGCCCGCTCCAGGTGCTGGCGGCCGACGGCGCGACCCTGGCGCAGCAGGAGCGGCAGCAGGCGGGACAGGCGGCGCGCGCCACGGACCTCCGCCAGCTCATGGACGCGCTGAACACCGCGCGGCGCAACGACCGCCTCTATGTTCAACTGCGGCGCAGCGACGCCGGTGCGGTCGTGAACGGCCGCCGGCAGCCCTCCCTCCCCCCCTCGGTGCTGGAAGTGCTGGGGACCGATCGCTACGGCGGCGGTCTCGCCCGGATGAGCATCGCCGCGGTGCGCGAGTGGGAGGTTCCGGTCGACCATGTCGTCTCCGGGGCGCGCGTCCTGACGCTGGACCTCGGTATGCCCTAGGCGTCTGCGCCGAAGGAACGGCGCGGACTCCTGGAGGGTTGGTTGGGCGGTGAGCGGAGCCGCAGGCGACGCTCTCCGGGCTAGTGGTTTGTCACGTCATAATTTTTGGATAGACGGACTTGATGGGTCGAATGATGCGATTCTCCGGCAGGGGGGATTCTCCCGGGGTCGCGGTGAGTTCCCACGACGCCCCCTGATACCTGCTCGTGGCGCCGCACCGGGGGCCTGCGCCGCAGAACGGCGCCGACCGCCGCAGGTCGGGTTGACGGAACCCACGCGTTCGTCCCCCCCCGCCGTCTCCGGATTCCTTCCCGATGAAACGCAGCCTCTTCCTGATCGTGCTCATCGCCGCCGCCACCCTGACCGCATCCGCGCCGGTCTTCTGGCAGGTGTCGACGCAGGCGGAGTTTCTGCGCGGCGGGGTCGACGCCCTGTCGGTCGACGCCGAGGGCCGTCTCCGGCTGGGTCCGGCCGCCGAGACCGTATTCGAGACGCCCGAGCCGTCCGTGTGGTCGATCGAGCGCGCGTCCGACGGAGCCGTCTGGGCCGGGAGCGGGACCGACGGGCGGCTGTATCGTGTCGGGCCGGATGGCGCGGGCGCCGTCGTCTTCGACACCGACCAGCTCGACGTGCACGCCCTTGCGGCCGACCGGGAGGGCGGCGTCTTCGCCGGCACCTCGCCGGACGGACGCGTGTATCACGTCACCGCCGGCGGCGACGCGCGGGTCGTGCTGGATCCCGACGAGACGTATATCTGGGCTCTCGCCCTCTCCCGCGACGGCGCCCTGTACGTGGCCACCGGCAACCCCGGCCGCATCTATCGGGTACCTGCCGGCGGCGGGCGCGAGCTGGTGTACGAGAGCGATGCGACGCACATCCTCGCGCTGGCTCCCGCGGCGGACGGTACGCTGCTGGCCGGCACGGAGTCGCCCGGCCAGGTGTTGCGCATAGACCCGACCGGCCGGGCGTTCGCACTGCTCGACGCGCCGTACGAGGAGATCCGCTCGCTGCGGCTCCAGCCCGACGGGTCGCTGCTCGCGGTGGCGGTGAGCGGCCGGCCGGCGCCGGCCGCGCCCCCCGCGACGCCCCCGCCGGCCGCGGCCTCCGCCGCCCCGGTGCCGACGGTCTCGGTGACCACGAGCGTCACCGCCGTCGTGGTCGGAGGCGCCGCGACCCCCGCCACGCCGCGGGCATCGACCTCCGCGTCGGCGAACACCGGCCGGAAGGGGGCCGTCTATCACATCACCGCGGACGGGCTGTGGGACCGGCTGTGGCAGTCGAGCCTGGACACCCCGTTCGACGCGGCGTTCGACGATCGGGGGGCGCTGGTCGTCGGCACCGGACCGAACGGCAAGCTGTATCGGGTGTCGCGGAATCCGCCGCGGACGACCCTGTCGGGTCAGGCCCCCGCCGGGCAGGTGACCCGGCTGCTGCCGGAGCCGGACGGATCGATGGCCTACGCCACCGCCAACCCCGGAAAGATCATGCGGATGGCGAACCGCCCCGCGGCCCGGGGCACCTACGAGTCCGAGGTGCACGACGCGGCGGCGGCGGCCCGCTGGGGCACGATTCGCTGGCGGGGCGCGACGCCGGGCGGGAGCCGCATTGAGCTGGCCACGCGATCCGGGAACACCGCGATCCCCAACGCCACCTGGAGCGCCTGGTCGGCCGCCCATACCGATGCGTCGGGCACCCCGATCACCAGCCCCAACGCGCGCTACCTGCAGTGGCGGGCCACCCTCTACGGCGGCGACGCATCGCCGGTGCTGACCTCGGTGACCGCCGCGTACCTGCCGCGCAACCGCCGGCCCGAGATCACCCAGCTCACCGTTCACCCCCCCGGCACCGCCTTCCAGCAGTCCTTCAGCACGAGCGACCCGCCGATTGCCGGGCTCGACGAGCGATCGTCGCCCCGGCCGGCGACCGCAAGCACCGTCGGCCGCGAGATCTATCGCAAGGGCATTCAGACGTTTCGGTGGCAGGCGAGCGACGACAACCGCGATCCGCTCGACTACGCCGTGTCCTATCAGCGGGCCGGCGGCGCAGAGTGGCGCGTCCTGCGAACCGGGTTGCGGGACACCGTATTCGCCTGGGACACCACGATGGTCCCGGATGGCGCCTATCGCGTGAAGATCACCGCATCCGATGCGCGGGGGAACGCCCCCGGCGCGGCCCTGACCGGCGAGCGCGACAGCACCGTGTTCGACATCGACAACACCGCGCCCCGCATCGAGGTGGCGGCGCGGCGGCGCGAGGGCAACCGGGTCGTCCTGCCCTTCACCGTGCGCGACGCGCAGTCACCGGTTCAACGGGTCGAGATCGCTGCCGGGAACGACGAGTGGCGGGTCGTCTATCCCCTTGACGGGGTGCCCGACGGTCTGGTGGAACGGTTCGAGGTGGTCCTCGACGCCGCCCGCGACGCGCCGATCATCATTCGGGCCACCGATGCCCTCCGCAACACCGTGAGCGTCTTCGGGGAGTAGCGGGCGACGCGGCGGCCGCGGCGGCCCTGCCCCGCACCTCCACTGCCGACAGATGCTGAACGGCCTGATCGTCTTCGCAGCCCTCGCGTCGGTCTTCCTGGCCGCCCTGACGGGCCAGATGCAGGCGCTGACCGACGCGATCGTCTCGTCGGCCCGGGGAGCCGTCGAGCTCGCCATCGGGCTCATCGGCCTGATGGCGTTCTTCCTCGGATTGATGCGGGTGATCGAGGACGCCGGCGCCCTGCGCCACCTCGCGCGGCTGCTCGGCCCCCTCATGCGGCGCCTCTTCCCGGGGGTTCCCGTCCACAGCCCCGCGATGAGCGCCATGATTCTGAACATCGCGGCCAACATGCTCGGGCTCGCGAATGCCGCGACCCCGTTCGGCATCAAGGCGATGGAGGAGCTCGACAAGCTGAACGGCGAGCGCGGGACCGCGACCAACGCGATGGTCCTGTTCCTCGCCATCAACACCTCGGCCCTCGCCATCCTCCCGTCCGGGGTCGTGTCGATGCGGGCGTCCGTCGGGTCCGAGGACGCCGCGGGCATCTTCTTCCCCACGTGGTTCGCCAGCGGCTGCGCCACCCTCGTCGGAGTGACCGCGGCCATCCTGCTGAGCCGGCTGGCCGCCTACCGGCGCACCGAGCCCGGGCCGGCGGCGGATGCCCCGCCCCCCGGCACCGGCGGTGACGCGGGTTCCGCCGTCGACGCGCCCGCGGCGCTCGATCCCATACCGGGGCGGCGTTGGGCCGGACGTCTGTTCTGGTTCGCTCTCGGCGGCCTGCTCGGACGCTTCATCTGGCAGCACCGGACCGACCCGCCCTTCGAGGTCCTCGCCGGCGTCACGTCGGCCTGGATGCTCCCGCTGGTGGTGGCGGTGCTCGTGATGTACGGCTGGACGCGGGGGGTCCGGGTCTACGACTCGCTGGTGACCGGCGCCCGCCAGGGCTTCGACGTCGCGGTGCGCATCATCCCCTACCTGGTGGCCATTCTCGTCGTCGTGGGGATGTTCCGGGCCTCGGGCGGCATCGACCTCATCACCACGGTGCTCTCGCCCCTCACGGCGCTGATCGGGCTGCCGGCCGCGGCCCTGCCGATGGCCATCCTCCGGCCCCTGACGGGGAGCGGGGCCTATGCGGTGATGGCCGAGATCATGACCGCGGAGGGTCCCGACTCGGTGGTCGGGTACATGGTCAGCACCTTCCAGGGAAGCACCGAGACGACGTTCTACACGCTGGCGGTGTACTACGGGGCGGTGGGCATCCGCCGGACCCGTCACACCGTGCCGGCGTGCCTGCTCGCCGACACCGCGGGCATCCTCGGCGCGGTGTTCATCGTCAATCTGATGTTCGGGTAGGCGTTCGTGCCGTCCCGGGAGCGCTTGCGGACAGGGGTCGCGTACGAAAGTTGATCCAGCCGGCCGAAGAATCGGCCGAGTGGCCGTGGGCGGCGGGTCGGGGGCCGTCGAGCTTGCCGTCTGCTCCCGGGTGGCTACCGTCCCCCGCCGTTCGCCGGGTTTCGACCGCCGCCGGCTATCAGGACCTTGACTTCGGCCAGACCGATTTCGACCGTTCGCAAGCGCGCGTCAATGCTCCGGATATCGCTGCGAAGATCGTCGATTCTACCGTTCACGCTGGAAAACTGCGCCAGCATCAGCCCGGTCAGCAACCCGCCGAGGGTGATTCCCGTCCCGATGATCCACTTCGCGTCGTTGCTCATCCCGGATGGCTCCGCCTCCAACCAACCCAACGATCACATCATCATCCACTGCCAACCGCCTGTCAAATCCAGCAGGATGCCTGCGGCCGGCGGAACGCCCCGCCCCACTGAATCGTCCTCGTCGGCGGCGAGCCCGGCCCGAATCGTTCGCCTGCGGCTCCGATTGCCGCCCAACCAACCCTCCGGGAGTCCGCGCCGTAGAACGGCGCGGACTCCCGGCCCCAGCGGGCTGCCCCCGCCGCAGTGGCATGTCGTCGTTCTCCGGGGCGCCGGGGCCTTGCGCGCCGCACGAGATGGAATCCCGACGCCGCGCCTACTCACACCGAAGGACGTCCATGGGCGCAACGCGCCGCGCCGACGTGACACGTGTCCGGCTCGGAACGCCTCGACCACCGCGGGCGTCCCCGCACCGTCCCCGCGCCGGCGCGCCCCCAAAACCCGGTCTTGGTGACGACGGCCCTCTCGGTCACCGGGGTAGAGTCCCGACATGCCCAGGGAGGCGGCTCGGGCCGGGCGCCGCCTCGTCGAGTCACCATCGGCATCCCGAGATGCTCCGGCGTCACGACTCCGCCGACTCGCCGTAGCGGGCGCCGTCGCCGCAGCGCACCGCGGCGGTCCCCCGATCGTCGAGGTCGAGCCGTTTCAGCAACTTCGCCAGCCCCTGGCGGGTCACCCCGAGCGCCGACGCCGCCTTGGCCCGGCGGCCCCCGGCCTGCGCGAGGGCGCCGCTGACGAAGCGCCGCTCGAACACCTGCCGCGCCTCGTGCAGCGTCGGCATCCCGTTCTGCCCGCCCGCCCCGCCGGTTATGGCGGTCGGCAGCAAGGCTGGTCCCACCACGCCGCTCCGCGGCCCCCGCACGACGAGCGCCGCCACGATGTTCTCGAGCTGCCGCACGTTGCCCGGCCAGTGGTACCGGGCCAGCGCCTCCAGGGTGGACCGGGCGGGCATGGCCCGGCTCCCGGTGAGCGACCGGGCCCGCTCCCAGAAGTGCTCGGCGAGCAGCCGCACGTCGTCGCCCCGGTCCCGCAACGGCGGCACCTCGATGCGCAGCACGTCGAGTCGATACAGCAGGTCCTCCCGGAACTGCCTGGTCCTGACGTCACTCTCCAGGGGCCGGTTCGTGGCTGCGACCACCCGCACGTCGACCGCCCGTGGCACCGTATCCCCCACCCGGCGAATCTCGCCGTCCTGCAACACCCGCAGCAGCTTGGCCTGGGCGCGCGGCGACAGCTCCCCCACTTCGTCGAGAAACAGCGTGCCCCGGTCGGACGCCTCGAAGAGCCCGGCCCGGTCGGTCATCGCGCCGGTGAACGCGCCCCGGACGTAGCCGAACAGCTCCGCCTCGACGAGCTCGTCGGTCAGGGCGGCGCAGTTGACGGCCCCGAAACGGCGCTCGGGCCGGCCGCTCAACCGGTGCACCCCGCGCGCCACGAGTTCCTTGCCGCAGCCGCTCTCGCCGGTGACGAGGACTGGGAACGGCGACTCGGCGACCCGGCGCAGGCTGCCGCGCAGCCGGGTCATGACGTCGCTCCGGCCCAGAAGTCCAAGATCGTTCGAACGGGTGTCGCGTTGCACTGAGTCCCTCCGTCATCGAGTTCCGGCCGCCGTCGTTCGTGCCCCCGTCCCGCCGGAACGCGGTCCCGGGCGACGAGGCGAACACGCCGGCCCCTCGGCAATCGACCGGCGCCGGCGCCAGCCGCGTGTTGCGTCCCGAATCTAAAACCCCACCGTGGTCCGTCCGATAGGTCACGCCCCATTGCAAAATGCCGGCCGGAAGCGCCCGGCGCCGGCGCCCTGTCCGCCGTGCGGTACAGAGCGCACGGCTCCGCCCGACATCGCAGGAACTGCGCAGGCCCGACCGCATCATCCGCGCGCTTTCTAACCGCTCCCGAATGCGGCAACCGGCGGCGGCCGGACGACCGGCGGCTCTTCCGGCCGCGGCGGAAGGTTCCCTTTCGCACCGCCCGCCGGCCCTTGGCTGTTGCCGAATGCGTAACCGCGATCGATTCGAGCCCGGCGCCGACCCCAAGCTGTGGTGGTGGTCCGGGCATCGTCCGACCGACAGTTTCGGCCTGCGCCCACCGGCGTCAAGGCCCGTCGCTTCGCTCCGCGGGAGCGTCTCACGCTGACTGCGCGTGACGGCTCGCCCCCGATTCGAGGGGCGCCACCGTCTTGCCGACCGCTCGGCGCCGCGTGAGACCCACGATTTCCGCACGTCCGGAGCCCCAGAACCCGGCCACGATGCTGCCGTGCGGAGCGTGGGATGCTGCTTCGCTCCGCCCCCGCTTCGCGGGCTTCCCGCTCTCGGCCTTGACGACGGCTCCGCGCACACTTGGCCAGACCGGCATTTATCGGACGATGCCCTGCCCTGACCCCCTACATGTTGTGGTCGACCGGTCTGGATTGACGTACTCTACGGGCGACTGTTGACAGGCGCCTCTTCCATCAAGGGCAGGTACGCCCGCTACCCCGTTGGCGCGGTGCCCCGCCACGTCCGGAATCGTGGTGCGGACAGCACCTCCGTCAGAACCACGATCCCGCTCGACGCGCCGGTCGTTTGCTGCGAAACATGTCCCGACGCTTGGCGGCGTTGGGGTGATCGGCGTCCCCGATCATCATGACGGTTTGGAGATTGGCGACGGCGTCCGCCTGGCCGACGTCACGGAAGGGGCGATTCAAGGCCGACATCCGCGATCTTCCGCCGGATGCGCCGATGTTGACCGATGGGCGGAACACAAGGCTCTTCCGCGGGAGCGGGATCCTGAAGATCGAAGGCCGGAACTCCGTGGGGAACGGTGTCGGCGCCGGGCTCGGGGTGGCGGGTCAAGTCCTTGCCGGTCAGAACCGGTATTTCATGTTGAGGCTGACAGCCAGGAATCGAAGGTCGTTCGTCCTTACATAGTACGTAACAGGCACCGGCGGGTTGCCGGCCACGGACGCATGGCCACGCAGATAATCGTATTCCGATTCGTCATCGAATTCACCGAGACCCACCCATCGAAACTTGACGCCGAGGGTGACCGGATCGCTGACCTGATAATCCAGGCCGGCGATTGCCTGATAGCCGATCAGCGTATCCGACAGCCTGGCTCTGTCAATGGTGTTCGTGCCCAAAAAGCGCCGGTTCAACTCCTCTTCCCTCACGCCTGCGGGATCGACGATCAGGTTGTCGGGTCCGAGGATATTCGTCCGGTGCCACAGCGTCCGGTACTCGACCGATACGTCCGAAAAACCGATTCCCATCCCCAGGTACGGAGTAAGCTTCGAGCCGGAGCGAAAATCGTAGTACATGTTGGCGAAAACGCTGTGCGACATCGCGTCATCAACGGCGTCCTGGACCATGTCGAGCGTCGGATCCGTGGTGGGGTCGTAATTCGGACCGTAGGGTATGGCCGTGCTGTCGTGGGTGGTGCTGCGATAGAAATATTCTCCATCGACTCTGAGGTTCCGCATGTGATATCCCAGGACCATCCCGGCCAGGATCCCCGCTCCTCCATCGAACGACTCCTCCAGAGGCCCCCACGGCTGAGGAGCGTCGCTGCACGCTCCCGGTTCGACCTGAACACGTTCAGGGTTCAGGGTCACGTCGCACCGGACCGACAACACACCGGACGATGATGACCAATCATCCAGCCCCCCGGTCGTCGCGTCGATTCGGGGAGCCGCCGCGACTCCCAGCTCCATCCCCAGGTACCAGCCGTCCTGCGCCCGCGCCCGACCGGGAAACACGAACAGGACCAGCACGATCGCCACCGGCAGACCCCTCCGCATGGTTCCTCCCCGCCCGTCTTTGCAGGCCGGTTCACGTGCAGGGCCGGTCATGATTGCCCGTCCCCGCTCGAATGTACCAACATTCTCCCTCGTGCCGCTCCCCTCGTCGCGCCGTGTGACCACGATCAGATAGGTGCCGCCGCCTCTCTCGGATGGCTTTCAGTTCAGCGGGATACCGCGTTCGCTCGCCCGACTGGTTCCCCCCCCGGAAGCGGGAGTGTTCTGATGTCACGACCGCGGAAGTTACGCCGTTTGAGGAACCGCCGCACGAATGCATCCGTCTGCGAGTCCTCGCAAAGCAGCGTGATGTGGACTCGACTCACTCTCTGTCCCAACCTCGTATCATCGTTTCCGACAGCGAGATGCCGTCGACCGTCCGGTCCGGCTGGTCGTTGACCCGCACCGGCCCGGTCCCGTCCCGGTAGAACCATCGGCCCTTCGCTCCAGCCAGGTAGTCGATGCTCGCCGAGCGCCTCGAACAACCCGGCGATCGCGCCCATGTTCTCCTGCGCGGCGTGGCGGTACCAGCCAACGAAGTTCTGCATGAATGGTTCGAGAAACTCGTCTTCGCTTCTCGTCTCCGGTTCGAAGAGCGGAGGACACGGACCGGCGACGACGAAGTTCGCGATCGCCCGCCGGAACCGTGTCAGCTTTCGATTGTCGGGCCTCTCGTTCAGAGCTCCGATGCCCGAGCGCGACCAATCGAAAGGGTATTCCGGCCCTTTGCATAGTCGTCGTGGTACAACTGGGCGGTGCCGCCTAGTGCGCCAGCGGGTCGGGGCGGATCTGGAACTTCACCGCCTTCTGGTTCGTGCCGGGGCCGCCCTCGAGGTGCCAGGCGGCGTAGTTCGAGTAGCTCGACCAGAGCCCCCTGCCCTTCCAGCCGGCCGCCGGGTCGTCGATGCGACCGTTCGACGACCGGGAAAAGAAGCCCATCGGATACGGCACCCGCAGGGTGACGAACTGCTCGGTGTCGGGCACGAAGACCTCGAGCGAGTCGGTGTTCACGACGCCGTACAGGGGCACGTCGGGCCCGAGGCCGAGAACGTCGTGGTGGTCGACCTGGGTGAGGTAACTCTCGTCGGCGTTGATCGGGAACGCCTCGGCGTTCTGGTAGATCGGCTTGTCCATCCGGTAGAAGGTCCAGCCCTCGGGGCATCCCTGCCCGTCCGCCTGCGGGCCCGAGATGTCGGCGCATTGGCTGCGGTCGAACCTCGCGAAGTGGCCGCTGCCCCGCCAGTCCTGCCACGCGACGCCCTCGGTGGTCAGGTGCAGGCCGCCGCTCCCGTAGGCGGTGGGGTTCGTGACCGAGGGGGGCGGCTCGTACAGCTCGGCCACACACGACCCGGGCGGGTTGTCGCCGAGCTCGAGGCGGACGAGCTGGCGCTGGGTCCGGCCGTTGCCCGAGCACCAGACGCTGGCGTCGGCGGGGTTCACCGCCGGCGAATAGCAGCCGAACTGGATGCGGTGGTCGCGGGTCGGGTCGATGGCCTCGCCCGGCTCGGTCCAACCCGGGGTGATGACGCCGTCCTGGTTGGTGTCGACGACGCCGGGGCACCAGCCCTGCGCCGCCTCCGCGTCGCCCGTCTCGTCCCAGATCTCCATGTCGATCCAGCCGAGTCCGCTGTTGAAGCCGTAGTAGATGCGTTCGTCCTCGCCGATCTGGTTGTGGTCGGCCGAGAAGCAGGTGTCGATCTCCGAGAACGCCTCGGTCTCGGGATCGTACATGAACACCTGCCGCGTCCCCTGCGCGAGCGGGTAGTGGCGGCCGAAGGCGTTCTCGGTGCAGAACGCCGGCTGCTCGCCGGGGGCGCGGACGCGGCCGGTCAGCCACACCCGCCCGTCGCCGTCCATGGCGACGCTGCGGGGGTCGGACTGCCGGGCCCAGACCGGGTCGTCGCCCCAGTACGGCGACTCGGGGGTCCGCCCCTGGATGGTCGGGCCGCTCGACGGGATGTCGATGGTGAAGGCGCGGTGCTCGACGGGGTCGACGACGGCGAGGATGTCGCTCGGCTGCACGACGCCGTAGACCAGTCCGTCGGCGTTGACGGTGGCGTCCCGCACGTCGGACGCGGCGCTGTCGGTGCGCCCGTCGGTCTGCGTGCCCCAGTCCCACAGGGTGACGACGACGTTGCGCTCGATGCCGGTCGGCCGGGGCGGGGTCTGGGTGGGGGCCTCGCCGGCCGCGATGCGCTCGGTCCAGTCCGCGAACATGCGGCGCTGGTCGCCCAGCCGCCCGAACGCGCCCGCCATGCTCGACCCCATCGGGCCCATCGCGACCCGGCGGTCCCACGCCGCGAGGTGCGAGTCGGCGGCATCGAGAATGTCGCCCGGTATCTCCCGCGTCGCGCGGTTGCCGACTTGGTGGCAGTTCATGCAGCCGGTCACTTGGCTGCCCAACTCCTGTTGCGAATGCTCTCCTTCCGGCAACTCCAGCATCGACAGCCACCACGCGGCCGGATAGACGGCGGCCGCCGCGCGGGCATCGGGCGCCACCACGCCTTCGAGGTCGACGGTCTGACCCGGCGACGCGGTGACCCGCGGCGAGTCGACGAGGCCGTAGCCGCGCACGAACAGCTCATAGGTCGCGTCGGGCAGGTCGGGGAGCACGTAGCGCCCTTCGTCGTCGGTGGCGACGATGCGAATGAACCGGGTCGGCAGATCCGTGGTCTCGGCGACGACCCAGACCCCCGCCTCGGGTCCCGCGCTGCTGGTGACGACGCCCCCGATGTCGTCGGCGTCGATCGTCACCCCGCCGGCTTCCTGTCGCCCCTCGACGGCCAAGCCGGACACCGCGGCGAGCATCGCCGCCGCCACTCCCGCCAACAGTCCTCTGCGCAGTCTGCCCATTCCGCCCTCCCCCGCGGCCGCGATGGCGGCCGGCGCTTCCCCGGTTCCTGACCCGGCACCGACGGTCCCGGCGTTCGCCCGCCGCTGGAGCGGCGCCGCGATACCGCCACAGAACCCGCCGGGTCCCCCACAAACGAAAGGCCCGGCACGAATGCCGGGCCCAAGGTGTTGCGTCTACCGGGCCTCGACCCGATAGGTGGATGCGCGACCTCACGGTCGCGTTTGGAGTTCACTAGCCCGGCAATCGTCGCCTGCGGCTCCGATTGCCGCCCAACCAACCCTCCAGGAGTCCGCGCCTCCGGGGGGAGGCGGCGCCGGTTCTACGGCGCAGACTCTTGGCGCGAACTTTCTATGGCGCAAGCCCTCAGCCGACCGTCAGCAGGTCGAGCTTGCCGGTGGCGTCGCTCATCTTGTCGACGCGCACCCCCATCTTGTCGAGAATCGTCAGGTGCAGATTCGAGATGGAGGTTCTCTCCGGGTAGCGCAGATGACCGCTCGCGCGCAGCTTGCCGGAGCCGCCGCCGACGAGCACGAGGGGCAGGCCCTTGTTGTCGTGGCGGTTGCTGTCGGACATCCCGGCGCCGTACAGCATCATCATGTTGTCGAGCAGGTTGCCGTCGCCGTCCGGCGTCGCGCGCGCCTTCTCTAGGAAGTAGGCGAAGAGCGACAGATGGTACTCGTTGATCTTCGCGATTTTTTCGTAGAGAGCCGGATCGTCCCGGTGGTGCGACGTCGGATGATGAGAGTCGGGGACCCCGATCTCGGGGTACGTCCGGCCGCTGATCTCCCGCGCCATCATGTAGGTGCCGACCCGCGTCAGGTCCGTCTGATAGGCCAGCAGCAGCATATCGAACATCAGCCTGGCGTGCTCGCCGTAGGTCGCCGGAATGCCCGCCGGCTGATCCACTTGCGGCAGTTCGCGGTCGCTCTGCTCCTCGGCCTTCTGAATCCGGCGCTCGATGTCCCGGACCGCCTCGATATACTCGTTCACCCGAATCTGGTCGTTGGGTCCGAGACCGCGCTGCAACGCGCTGATCTTGTCGGACACCGAGTCGAGAATGCTCTGATCCTTGCGGATGCGGTCGAGCCGCGCCGCCGGATCGGTCGACCCGCTGTCGCCGAAAAGCCGCTCGAAGACCGCCCGCGGGTTGTTCTCGCCGAGCAGCGGCGTGGTCTCGTTCCGCCACGAGATGGTGTTGGTGTAGGTGCAACTGAACCCGACGTCGCAAGAACCGGACACGTCGCGGCTGTCCAGCGCCAGCTCGAGCGAGCCGAGCTGCGTATGCCGGGCCGTCTCCCTGGCGATCAACTGGTCGACGGACACGCCCGCGCGGAGGTTCGACTCGGTGCGGGCGGGGGTCACGCCGGTCAGGAACCGGGTAGCCGCGCTGGCGTGGACGCCGGCGTTGCTCGGCACCCCGTTGAGGCCCGTCAACAGCGTCATCTGATCGCGATAGGCCGCAATCGGGTTGAGCAGCCGGGTCGTCTCGAACCCCAATCCCTCCGACTCGGGCGTCCAGTGCTTCATCGCCATCCCGTTCGGCACGTAGAAGACGCCGAACCGGCGGACGGGGTTGGCGGCGCTGTTGCGGATGGCGGCGAAGGCCGGAACCATGCCGTCCAACAGCGGAAGCGCCAAGCCGGCGCCGATGCCCCGCAACACGGTGCGGCGCGGGATAGCTTTCCTGGTGATGATCATGAGTCGGACCTCCGCATCTGGAACGCGGTGCTCTTCACGATTCCGAGGATTATGGATGACCAGCGATAATCGTCGCCAGCCGCTTCACGCACGATCTTCCGGACGGTTGGAGCGTCATAATATTCGATCCCGCGCCCCAGGGCATACCCCATCAGCTTCTCGGTCACGGTGCCGACGAAATCGTCGGGCCTCGCCAGCAGCAGGTCGCGGAGCCCGGTCGGACCGTCGAACGCGGCGCCGTCGGGCAGCGTTCCCGAGGCGTCGACGGGAACGCCCGCGGTGGTCGCCCGCCACCGGCCGATCGCGTCGAAGTTCTCCAGCGAGAACCCGATGGGGTCCATGGGCGCGTGACACACCGAGCACGCCGGATCCTCCCGGTGCCGAACCATCGCCTGCCGCATCGTGAGCGGCTCACCGTCCTCGTTCTCTTCCTCGAGGGTCGGCACGTCGGGCGGCGGCTCCGGCGGCGGAGCCCCCAGCAGGTTCTCGAGCACCCACTTGCCCCGCAGCACCGGCGACGTCCGGTTCGGATAGGACGTGACCGTCATGACGCTGCCGTGGCTCAGCAGCCCGGCACGCGCGCCTTCCGCGAACGTCACCTTCCGGAAGCGGTTCCCGTAGACCTCGGGGATGCCGTAGTGCGCAGCAAGACGCTCGTTGACGTAGGTGTAGTCGGCGCGCAGCAGGTCCAGCATGCTTCGATCTTCCCGAATCAGGCTGTTGATGAACAAGCTGGTCTCGGCCTCGAAGGCGGCGCGCAGGTTGTCGTCGAAGTCGGGAAAGAGCAGCGGATCCGGATACACGCCCTCGAGGTTCCGGAAGTGGAGCCACTGCCCCGCGAAGTTGTCCACGAGGGCGGCGGCGCGGGGGTCGGCGAGCATGCGGCGCACCTGCCGGTCGAGCACCTCGGGATCGGTCAGCGTCCCGTTCTCGGCCACCGCCAGCAGCTCGTCGTCGGGAATGCTGCTCCACAGGAAGAACGACAGCCGCGACGCGAGATCGAGGTCGGAGATCGCGTAGATGGCGTCGGGCGGACTGTCGACCGGGTCCTGCTGGATGCGGTAGAGGAACTCCGGATCGGCGAGGACCCGCTCCAGGGCGAGACCGATACCGGCGTCGAAGCTGCCGCCCTGACGGCCGATCTCGAAAAAGTCGAGCAGCGTCCGCACATCGTCGTCCGACACCGGACGCCGGTACGCGCGCCGGGCGAGCGCGCCCAGGATCTCGGCGGCGCACGGCCGCTCCTCGGCCTCGGTGGCGGGCGCGCACGTGAATACGCGGCGCCGCGTCGGGGTGTCGCCGGGGCCGTCCACGGTGAGCGGACCGTGGATCCGCACGCTGTCGAGGGCCGGATTGCTGTCCGGCATGTCGTTGATGGCGAGGGCGAATCCGGCCTGCCGCGGCTGCAGCACGCCGTCTTCTTCCCACGTCTCCCGCGGGAAGGACACCCCGATGAGATGCGGTCCCGCGTCGACCTTGATGCGGATCTCGAGGTTGTCGTCGGCGTGCAGCGTGTACGACTCCCACGCGTCGTCGCCGCGGATGTTGCCGGCGAAGCTCATCGGCGCGGGCATGCCCGGCGCCTGCCCGCCGAACGTGAACTGCCGGATCCGCCGACCGTCGAGGCGAATCTCGACGTCGTGCGGCTGATCGATGCCGCGCACGTATCCCACGTAGTTGGTGCGCAGACGCAGCTGGATCAGATACTCTCCGTCAACCGGAAAGTGATGCCGCACCGCGGCGCCGCCGCGCGAGCCGAAGGGCAGATCCTCGTGCTGCTGGTTGTCCTGTATCAGGTTCAGGGGAACGTCGTAGGCGGCGATGACCGTCCCGCCGGCCGGGGGCCGGCCGATGGCGAGCCGGCTGATCTTGCGGGCGGCGGATACGTAACGCTCGAAGAGGGCCGGCGACAGGGACAGGGCGCCCGCGTTGTTGTCGAAGCCGAAGCGGTCCGGAGCGTCGGCGGGAATCCACTCGCCGACGTCGATCTCCAGATCCAGCAGATCGCGAATGACGTTCCGGTACTCCGTCTGGTTCAGGCGGTGGAACGCCTGGGTTCGACCCGGGTTCGGCCGGGCCTCGGCCGCCCGATCCAGTTCGTCCTCGAGCCACTGCCGAAATCCGTCGTAGGTCGCCTTGTCGGGCCGCGGACGCGGCTGCGGCGGCATGGCGCCGACCCGCAGCTTCCGCACCACGCTCTCCCAGACCTCGGGATCTTCGGCGACGTCGTCAATGTCGACGGTGTCGAGGGCCAACCCCACCGCGCGCAACTGCGACACGAGCCTCGACCGCGGCTCACCGGCGCCGTTCACGAACGCGCTGTTGTGGCAGGTCACGCAGTACTGGTCGAGAAGCGCACGCTGCTGCGAGGCCGCCGCTGCGCCGGACGAGGACCGGCCCGCGGACTGCACCCCCTGTGCGGTGCACACCAGCGCCGCGAGAACCGCCACGCCCAATCCACCAAGATAACGTCGGAGCGCCTGACCCTGCTTTTGTGTCATGAGATGCCGGCCCACCGTCGGCGGAAAGAGCGACCGCCGCTGGCGATTGGATCGCTCCCGCCCCGCCGGGACACGCATAGTTTCGCCGCTCTTGGCAGGGGGTGTCAACAAGTGTCAACCAGGAGACAGGGGCATCCCACGCTGACGGCGCGTGACGGCCCGCCCCCGATTCGAGGGTCGCCACCGTCTTGCCGACCGGCCGGCGCCGCGTGAGACCCGCGATTCCGCCCGTCCGGAGCCCCGGGACCCGCCACGATTCCGCCTGCGCACGGCGGTGGCGGAATTGTGGGATGGTCCTGACCAGGAGACCCGGGAAGTTGACGGCTCGGTTCCGCAACGCGGTCGCGGTCTGTCTGTTGGCATGGTGTCAACCGGGAGACCAGCGGAAGTTGACGGATTGAGCGCGGTGGGGCTGCGGGCGCGGCCGGCGTCCCCGGCGGCCGATGCGGCACGGGGTTCCACCGAGGGCGGCACCTGCGGTAGCATGACGCGGTAACGTGGCTCGGGGCCTGCATCGAAGCCCCTGACGCTATTCGAGTCCAGGAGAGATTCTCGATGAGCGCGAACAGATCCGCAGATCGATCGACGGTACGAATCGGCGGCCTCGCCGTGTTGGGAGGATGTCTGGGACTGGTTGCCGCGTCCCTCCCGGCCCGCGCCAACACCGACGGCCTTCCCCTCGTGGCCGCCGCCCGGGTGTCCGACGCGCCGGCGGTCGAGCGGCTGCTGCGGCAGGGCGCCGACGTCGACCAGAGCCAGCCCGACGGCGCCACCGCCCTGCACTGGGCCGCATTCCGGGACGACGAGCGGATTGCCGCGCTGCTCTTGGAGGCGGGGGCCGGCGCCGACGCGGCCAACGAGCTCGGGGCGACCCCGCTGTGGCTCGCGGCCGAGAACGGCAGCGCGCCGATGATCGAGCGTCTGCTCGCGGCCGGCGCCGATGCGAACGTGCAGTTGCCGGAAGGCGAAACCCCGGTGATGACCGCGTCTCGGGCCGGCAGCGCGGACGGCGTGCGCGCCCTGCTCCAGGCCGGCGCCGACGTCAACGCGGTCGAACACTCCCGAGGCCAGACCGCGTTGATGTGGGCGGTGGCCCAGGGTCATCACGACGTGGCCGGCCTCCTCGTGCGCCACGGAGCGGATGTCGAGGCCCGTTCGAAGGAGCGCCCGCGGCTGATGCACGCCGACGCCACCAACGGATCGCAGTACGACCAGGGGGTCATGTGGAACCGGGGCGGGTTCACGCCCCTGCTGTTCGGGGCGCGGCACGGCCGCATCGCGGCCGCGGACGTTCTGCTCGACGGCGGGGCCGACGTCGACAGCCCGGCGCCCACCGGAGCGACCCCGCTCGTGCTCGCCGCCCACAGCGGCCAGGGTGCGTTCGCCGCGCATCTGCTCGACCGCGGCGCCGACCCGAACGCGATGGGGGCCGGATACACCGCCCTCCACGCCGCCGTGCTGCGCGGTGACCGGGCGCTCGTACGAGCCCTGCTGGCGCACGGCGCCGACCCGAACCTCAGGCTGCGCTCGGGGACCCCGGTGCGGCGGGCGAGTCAGGACTGGGCGTTCAACCCGTCGCTGATCAGCGCGACCCCCTACTGGCTCGCGGCCTGGTTCCACGACGCCGACGTCATGCGCGATCTCGCGGAGGCCGGCGCCGATCCCCGATTGGCGACCCTGGAGCGCTGGCGCACGGTGTTCGAGCGGGCCGGCGGCGTGGGGCCGCCCCATCTGGCCGGTGGTTTCATTCCCCCGCTGGTCGCGGCCACGCGCGGACCGGCCAACCGCGGGCGCTTCTTCAACACCGCGTTGCGCGATCCCGACGCGGAGGAGCGCAAGACGCTCGCCGCGGTGCGGACCGCGTTCGAGTTCGGCGCCGACGTCAACGCCGCCGATCTGCACGGCGACACCGCGATGCACGCGGCGGCGCAGCGCAACTTCAATACGATCGTCCGGTTCCTGGCCGAGCACGGCGCCGACGTCGACGTGAAGAACGACGCGGGTCGAACCCCGCTCGATCTTGCCAAGGCCGCCGAGGCCACCCGCGCCCGCATCGACGACCCCAGCCGGTACCCCGCCGGCAACAGCGCGGAGGTGCTGCGCGAGCTGGGAGCGGAGGACGAGCGCACCGCCGATTCGGACGAGCAGTCCGATCAGGGCTGATTTTCCCGGACGTCCGTGGTGAAACCCCGCGCTGCATGATCCGCCCCATTCTTCGCCATGGTGCCGACGTCCTCCACCAGCCGGCCCGCCGGGTGGTGGACTTCGACGATGGCCTGCAGACGCTCATCGACGACATGATCCAGACCATGCACGCCGCCCCCGGCGTCGGTCTCGCGGCGCCGCAGGTGGGGGTCGGACTGCGCGTATTCGTCGCCGATCCGTCGTCCGGGCGGTCCATCGACGATCTCGTCGCCGTGGTCAATCCCCGCGTCGTCGAGCAGGAGGGCGCGCAACGGGAAGAGGAAGGCTGCCTCAGCCTGCCGGGATTCGCGGCGCGCGTGACGCGGCCGGCACGGATGGTCATCCAGGGCTACGACCGCGAGGGCACGGAGATCACCATCGAGGGCGAGACGTTGTTCGCCCGCGTGCTCCAGCACGAACTGGATCATCTCGACGGCACCCTGTTCATCGACCGCATGCAGGGTCTTCGACGCGAGCAGATCGTGCGGCGGGTGCGCAAGCTCCAGCGCGCGGGCAAGTGGTGAAGATCGCCTTCTTCGGGACCCCGGCGTTCGCGGTGCCGTCGCTGGAGCGTCTGGTCGCGGCCGGCGAACGGGTCGTGCTGGCGGTGACGCAGCCCGACCGCCCCCGCGGAAGGGGCCAACGGCTCCGGCCTTCTCCCGTGAAGACCTCGGCCGGGGACCACGGGATCCCCGTCCTTCAACCCGAGCGGGCGCGCGAGCCGGCCCTCGCGGCGGGGCTCGCGGCCAGCGGCGCCGACATCGGCGTCGTCGTCGCCTACGGTCAATTCCTGCCCGACGCGGTTCTCGCGACGCCGCGGCACGGCGTCATCAACGTGCATGCCTCGTTGCTGCCGCGTTACCGGGGCGCGGCGCCGATACAACGCGCCGTCATCGCGGGCGAACGGGAGACCGGCGTCACCCTGATCCGCCTGGTCCAGGAGATGGACGCGGGTCCGATGCTCGCCCGCACGTCCCTGCCCATCGCCGGGCATGAGACGAGCGCGGACGTCGAGCGGGAGCTCGCCGCCGTCGGCGCGGATCTGCTGGTCGCCACGGTTCGCGATATCGCCGGGGGGCGGGTCCGCGCGCAGCCGCAGGATCACGCCCGGGCGACCTACGCGCCGCGCCTCACCCGGGAGGATGGCCGGATCGACTGGAACCGGCCGGCCAGGACCATTCACGACCTCGTGCGCGGCTTGCGCCCGTGGCCTCCCGCGTTCGCCTTCCTCGACGGATCGCGGTATCTGATCCGGCGCACCGAGCCTGTCCCGCCATCGTCCTCCGGACGCCTCCCCGCGCCCTCCCCCGGGGCGATCGTCGAGGCCCGCGGTGATCGGTTGCAGGTCGCGTGCGGCGCGGGTACCGTGCTGTCGATCCTCGAGATTCAGCCCGAGGGCGGCCGGGCGCAGTCGACCCGCGACTTCCTGGCGGGACGGCGCATCGGGTCCGACGCCGTCTTCCGGCCGGCGGCGCCCGCCGGATGATCCGCGCGCCCGGGGTCCGCGGCAACGCCCGGAGCGCCACTGAGGCCGGGGGAGGCTTGGAGCGGGACGCGCGGGGGCGCCCGCCACGAATTCCATGACGCGCGCGAACCGGGCCCGCGCCGCCGCCTACGACGTCGTGCAGGCGGTGCTCCGCGGCGACGACCTGCCACGGGCGCTGGCCGCCTTCCGCGACCCGCTCACCGACGATCGAGACCGGGCGCTGGTGACCGAGCTCGCCAGCGGCACGTTCCGCTGGCGGGCGGCGCTGGACCATGTGGTCGAGGGCGCCGCCGATCGTCCGATCGCACGTATCGATCGGGACGTGCTGACGGTGCTCCGCCTCGGCGCCTACCAGTTGTTGCACCTCGATCGGGTGCCCCCGGCGGCAGCGGTCAACGAATCGGTCCGCCTCGTCAGGCGGGTCGGCAAGGCGGGCGCGGCCGGATTCGTCAACGCCGTGCTCCGCCGGGTGGCGGCGAGCCGGCGGACGCCGGGGTTGCCTCCCCCCCCGGGAGGCGCCGCGGATCGAGAGGCCCACTTGGCGTACCTCAGCGTGACCGCGTCGCATCCACGCTGGCTCGTCGAACGGTGGCTCGATCGCTGCGGCTTCCCCGCAGCCGCCGACTGGATTCACTTCAACAACACCACCCCGCCCCTGACGTTGCGGGCCAACCGGCTTCGAACCTCGCGCGGGGAGCTCGGGCGGCAGCTTGCGGAGCACGGCGTCGAGACCGAGCCGACGCGGTTCGCGCGCGACGGGCTCAGGGTCGAGTCCGGGAACCCCTACCGAACCCCGCTCGCGGGCCGGGGGCTCTTTCTCGCCCAGGACGAGGCCAGCCAACTGGTGGCCGAGTTGGTCGGCGCCCGGCCCGGCGAGCGCGTGCTGGACGCCTGCGCCGCGCCCGGCGGCAAGACCCTCGCCATCGCGGGGGCCATGGACCGCCGCGGCCTGCTCGTCGCCGGGGACCTGCGGCCGGCGCGGGTCCGGCTGCTCCGCCGGACCCTCGCCGGCATGGGCGCGGCGGCCGTCGGCATCGTACGCCTCGATCTGCGCCGCGGGATCCCGTTCCCCCCGGTGTTCGACCGGGTCCTCGTCGACGCGCCCTGCTCGGGGCTGGGCATTCTTCGGCGCGACCCGGAAATACGGTGGCGCCGCCGCCCCGCCGACCTGCCGCGCTTCGCGGCGGAACAGTTGACCATGGCCGGCCACGCGGCCGGCGCGGTCCGTCCCGGCGGACACCTCGTCTACGCCACCTGCTCCAGCGAGCCGGAAGAGAACGAGGACGTCGTGGCCGCGTTCCTGGAAGCCCATCCCGATTTCGAACCGGTCCATCCCGATCGAGCCGGCCCGGTCTCGACGGGCCTCCGTCGGGTCCTCGACGAGCGGGGGCGTCTGGCGACCAGGCCCTCCGACCACCGACTCGACGCCTTCTTCGCCGCCGTTCTGCAACGACGCGCCGTCCTGCGACGGAACCCCGGGCGCGCCCCCGGCAACCCGCGCGGCGGCACGGCGCGGGCTTCTGCGACCGGCGCCGAGCGCGCGGAACCGCGAGGGTGCGCGTCAAGCCGGTGAGGCGCCGCCGCGGGAGTATCCGGCGTGGCCGGCCCCCGCGGCATTCCCATGGCGCCAATGCCCCGAAGGGTCCGTTCGGGAGGCCTCGATGCGGAGAACGGCGCGGGAACCGCCAACCTGACGGTGCCGGGGGGCGCCCGAACCGCTCGAACCGTGACCCTGGTGGGAACCTGTAGTATTTTGTGGGTAGAATGTCTGCCCCATCCGACACGTCGTTGCGTTCAGCGCCAGTACGTTCTTCGGCGGCGCGGCGGAAGCGGCCGGCGCCGCCCCCCGCCCGCCGCTCACCCGTGCGGAGCTGGGCGTCGCGGCTGGTGATGACCGGCGTCCTCGTGTCGACCGCGGGCGTCATCTTCCTGCTGTTCGCGGTGGTGGGCATGCAGATCGCGTTGCGGTTCCGGGAGGTCTCGGTACCGAACCTGGTTGGCCAGAGCGCGGATCAGGCGGCGGCGACCCTCGATCCACTCGGTCTTCAGGTACGGGTCGAACCGCTGGCTCGAATCGATCCCGGCATTCCCGCCGGCCATGTCGTGGACCAGGATCCGGCCACCGGGCTGACCACCCGCAGCGGGCGAAGCGTCAAGGTGTGGCTCAGTTCCGGCGCCAGCGCCGGTTCGGTGCCCACTTTGATCGGACAGTCGGAGCGCAGCGCCCGCGCCCGGCTCGAGGAGGACGCCCTGCCCCTGCGCAGCATCTCGGAGATCCGGTCCGGCCGCTATCCCACCGACACGGTGGTGGCCCAGGAACCGCCCCCCCGGGGGTCGGCGGCCACGGTTTCCGTCCTCGTCAATCGCGGGGAGCGCGGCGCCACCTACGTCATGCCGGATCTCATCGGCGTCTACGGCGCAGACGCCGCCGAGGTGCTGCGGGCCCGCGGATTCCGCGTCTCGGTCGTCGGCGACCATCCCTATCCCGGCGTCGAGCCGGGGGTCGTCCTGCGCCAGTTCCCGCAGACGGGGTTCCAGATCGCCCACGGCGAAGCGATCTCCCTCGAGGTCAGTCGATGAGCGTCCGCATCGCGCCCTCGATTCTCTCGGCCGACTTCGCCGCCCTCGGGACGGCCGTCGCGGCCGCGGAGGCGGGCGGAGCGGATCTGATACACGTCGACGTCATGGATGGGCACTTCGTGCCCAATCTCACGATCGGGCCGCCCGTGGTCGCGTCGCTGCACCGGGCGGCCACCGTCCCTCTGGACGCGCACCTGATGATCACGGACCCGGATCGCTATATCGACCGGTTCGCGGACGCCGGCGCGGCGGCGATTTCGGTCCACGTCGAGACCACCCCGCATCTGCACCGGACGTTGGAACATATCCGGAGTCACGCGGTACGGGCCGGTGTCGCGCTGAATCCCGCCACCGCGGTGTCGACCCTGAGCGAGGTGGCGGCCGATCTCGATTTCGTGCTCGTCATGACCGTCAATCCCGGATTCGGAGGTCAGAAGTTCATCCCCGGCAGCGACGCGAAGATTGCCCGCGTCCGGCGGCTCCTCGACGAGGCCGGCAATCGCGCCCCCATCGAGGTCGACGGCGGCGTCGACTGCGGCAACGCGGCACGCGTGGTGGACGCGGGGGCTGAGATTCTCGTGGCCGGGGCCGCCATCTTCGGAACCCCCGACGCCGCCGCGGCGGTCCGCGCGCTTCGCGCCGCCGCCACCGCGCCGGTCCGCGCGACGGTCGCGGAAGGCTGACCGGGTGGCTCGGGGCAGCGCCACGGTACGGGTCCGGTATGCCGAAACCGACCGGATGCAGGTGGCGTACTATTCGAACTATTTCGTGTGGTTCGAGGTGGCGCGTTGCGAACTGCTGCGATCGATGGGCTGCACCTACCGGGATCTCGAAGCGGCGGGATTCATGCTGCCGGTCATCGAGGCGCACTGCGAGTACCGGCAGCCGGCCCGCTACGACGATGAGCTCACGATTCTCACCCGCGGGAAGCTGATGTCGCCGGTTCGCGTGCAGTTCGCGTACGAGGTTCGGCGGACCGGGGATGGCGCCGTGACGGCCCTCGGCCACACCGTGCATGCATCGGTGGACGGCGAAGGCAAGCCGGCGCGGCTCCCGATCGACGTTCGAAAGCTGTTGGCGCAGGCGTAGCCGCCTGGCGGAAATCAATGAACTACCACGATCACGACCACGATCCGATCCGTCGTTCCCACCGTTCACCGAGGCCGCCCCGCCGGAGGTGGTGGAAAGCGGGACTGCCGCTGTTGCTGGCCGTCGCCGTCGTCGGCTGCACCACGCCCCGCGCGGACATCCCGGCGATCGGCGAGGTGGAGGCGGACCGTCTCCTGTTCGAGCGCGGATCGGCGGCGCTCGACGAGGGAGACTGGCGCCGTGCCCGCCAGTACTTCGTGGAGATCCGCGACAACTACCCCCAGAGCCGGTTCCGGGCGGCGGCGCGGCTGGGCATCGGCGAGAGCTACGAGCAGGAAGGCTCGACGGAGGCGTACGTCCGCGCCCTCGCCGAGTTCCAGGATTTTCTCAGCCTCTACCCCACCCATCCCCGGGCGGCGTTCGCCCAGTACAAGCTCGCGATGGTGCACTTCCACCAGATGCGGCGGGCCGAACGCGATCAGTCCGAGACATCGAACGCCATCCGCGAGTTCGAGAACTTCCTCGACCGGTATCCGACCGATCAGGAATGGATGCCGGAGGTCCGCGAACGGTTGCGCGAAGCCCGCGACCGGCTCAGTTCGCACGACTTCACCGTGGGCCACTTCTACTACCGCGTCAAGTTCTACCCCGGCGCCGTCAATCGGTTCCGGCAGATTCTGGACAGCGATCCGGATTACTCGAAGCGGGACGAGGTCTATTTCTATCTCGGCCAGTCGCTGGCCGACGCCCGGCAGGTCACCGAGGCCATCCCCTACTTCGCCCGGATCCTCGAAGAGTTCGAGGCCAGCGATTACGCCGAGGACGCCCGCGAGCGGCTCGCCGAGCTGGAAACCGAACTGGATCAATGAGACCGCGCCGCGGGCCGGCCCGTGGATGCGCGGGTTCGTCCGTCAGGACGGAGACGCGAACCGCCGGCCCTTCTGGCCGGTGACGGCGTCCGCCGCCTCCGGCGCCGGGGGTGACGGACGGGGCGCCTCTCCGAACGGGACGCTCTTGGGGCTCATGGCGACCCGGGTGAACCGCCGATAGTGCTCCAGCGCCGACCCCAGCGCCGTCACCACGACGACCCACAGCGCGATCTGCCCCAGCACGAAGAACTGTTGCAGATACTCCCGGCCCAGGATCAGCAACAGGATCGCGATGACCTGCGACATCATCTTGACCTTGCCGAGCGGCGACGCCGGAATCGTCACGCCGCGTGAATAGGCCAGACTGCGCAGCACCGTGACCCCCAGCTCCCGGCCCAGAATGATGGCCACCATCCAGGCCGGCGCCAGCTCCATCTGCACGAGCGAGATCAGGGCGGCGGTGATCAGGAGCTTGTCGGCCAGGGGGTCCATCAGTTGGCCGAACGTGGTGACCTGTTTCTGCCGCCGGGCGAGAAACCCGTCGAGCCAATCGGTCAGGGCGGCCACGCTGAAGATGGCCGCGCCCACCAGCTCCTTCCCCTCGAACTCCGTCCACAGCACCACGACGAGCAGTGGAACCAGGAAGATGCGAGCCAGGGTCAGGCTGTTCGGCAGATTCATCGGAGGGAAAAAGACGGCCTCATTGTAGTGTCCGGACAGGCCGGTCGCAAGATGCCGGCCGGCGCGGGTGCTACAATCCCCGCCGCATGAAGGCGGTGATTCTGGCCGGCGGCTTCGGCACGAGGCTGCGGCCCCTCACGCTCGACGTTCCGAAGCCGATCGTGCCCATCTTCGACCGCCCGTTCCTCTGCTATCAGATCGATCTGTTACGGCAGGTCCCGGATATCGACGAGGTGATCCTGAGCCTCAACTACCACCCGGAACGCATCGAGGCCCGGATCGGCGACGGCGCCGAAATCGGGCTGCCGGTGCGGTACCGGGTCGAGCCCCATCCCCTCGGCACCGGAGGGGCGATCAAGTTCGCGGCCCGGGGCGTCGAGGACACGGTGCTGGTCCTCAACGGAGACGTGCTCACCGGGTTCGACCTGAACGCGGCCGTCTCGCGGCACCGGGAGCGGCGCGCGCGCGCGACCATCGTGCTCACCCCCGTCGACAATCCGTCGGCCTACGGCCTCGTCGAGACCGATGAGGACGGCAACGTGCGGCGGTTCCTGGAGAAACCGGACCCGGACGAAGTTACCTGCGACACCATCAACGCGGGCATCTATCTGCTGGAACCCGCCACGTTCGACCGCATTCCGGACGACACCGCGTGGTCGATCGAGCGCCAGTACTTTCCGTCGCTCGTCGACCGGAAAGAGACCTTCATCGCGCAGGTCGATCGCCGCTACTGGATCGACATCGGCACCCCGGCCAGCTACCTGCAGGCGCACCGCGACCTGATGGCCGGACGCTGCGCGGCCGGTCCCTTCGCGGGGTCGGACGCCGAGTCCGTGCACCGCGGCGCCGGCTGCCGGGTCGCGGACGGGGCCGAGATCGCGGGTCCCTGCTTTCTCGGGAGCGGCTGTGTCGTGGAAGAGGGCGCCCGCATCGGAGCCGAGTCGGTCATCGGCCCCGGGTGCGCCATCGGTCCCCGCGCCGTCATCGAGCGCTCAATCCTCTGGGGGGACACCGTCGTCGAAGCGGATGCGGTGGTGCGGGAGGCGATTCTGGCGAGAGCGTGCCGTATCGCCGCCGGGGCGGAGATTCGCGGCGGAGCCGTGCTCGGAAGCCGGTCCACGCTGTCCGCCCACAGCCGGGTGTGAGCGCATCCCGGACGGCGGCCGTACGGTATCGGCGCCTGCCCGCGGCCGGGGACTCCGCGTATCCGGGAGACTTCAAGATGACCTTCGATCCCGGCGTATTCAAGGCCTACGACGTACGCGGACTGTATCCCGATCAGATCGACGAACGGTTGGCCGAGCTGATCGGCCGCGGATTCGTCGCGCATCTCGGGGCACGGCGCATCGCCGTCAGCCGCGACATGCGCCTGTCGTCGCCCGGTCTCGCCCAGGCGTTCATCGCGGGAGCGACGACCCAGGGCGCCGATGTCCTGGACATCGGCTTGATGGGAACCGACCAGCTCTACTTCGCGGTGGCCCGCGACGACCTCGACGGCGGAGCCCAGATCACCGCGTCGCACAACCCGGGCGCCTACAACGGCATCAAGCTCGTCGGGCGGCAGGCGTTGCCGCTCAGCGGCGACGCGGGCATCGCCGACATCCGCGACATGCTGGCGGCGGACGCGCTGCCCGCGCCCGCGGCCCGGCCGGGAGTCCGCACCGAAAAGCGCATTCTCGACGACTACCTCGACCATGTGCTCGGCTTCATCGACGCCGCGGCCATCCGGCCGTTCTCGCTGGTGCTCGATGCCGGCAGCGGCATCGCGGGGGTGGTGGCGCCGGCGCTCTTCAATCGGTTGCCCTGCCGCACCACCCGCCTCTGCTTCGACGTCGACGGCACGTTTCCGAATCACGAGGCGAATCCGCTGATCGAAGCCAACCGGCGCGATCTCGTCGACGCCGTTCGGGCCGGGCCGGCGGACGCCGGAATCGCGTGGGACGGCGACGCCGACCGGTGCTTCTTCGTCGACGGCGAGGGCGAGTTCATCCCCGGCGACTTCATCACCGCCCTGCTGGCGGAAGCGTATCTGCGCAAGACGCCGGAAGCCGCCATCGTCTACGACGTCCGAGCGAGCCGCGCCATCGAGGACACCGTCGCCCGCTACGGGGGACGCGCGCTGATGAACCGGGTCGGCCACGCGTTCTTCAAGAAGCGGATGCGCGAGGAGAATGCGGTCTTCGGGGGCGAGGTGACCGGCCACTACTACTTCCGCGGGAACTTCTACGCCGACAACGGATTCATCCCGGCGCTGCTCGTGCTCGAGCTGATGTCGATCCGCGGGCAGACGCTGCGCGAACTGCTCGCACCCTTCCGCGAGCGCTATTTCGTCTCCGGCGAAATCAACACCGCGCTGGAGGATCAGGAGCGCGTCGCGGCCCGGCTGGACCTGCTGGCCAGCCACTACGCCGACGCGAACGTCTACCGCCTCGACGGCGTGTCGGTCGAGTACCCGACCTGGCGCTTCAACGTCCGTCCGTCGAATACCGAACCGCTGCTGCGGCTGAACCTCGAGGCGACCACCCGGGACGGGATGGAGCAGCGGCGCGCCGAGGTGCTGGCGCTGATCCGAAGCTGATTCCCGGCGATTCTGATAAGATTGATCCGTTCGACGACGAGCGGGAGTAACTCAGTGGTAGAGTCACGGCTTCCCAAGCCGTTGGTCGCGGGTTCGATCCCCGTCTCCCGCTCCAGACTCCGCGGCGCGATCGACCCATGGCGACGATCGATCGATATCCCGCCCTCACCGTCGCCCCCGCCGACAAGGCCTCCGCGTTTCGAGACCCGCCCGGCTCCGGCGAGTTGATGAGCTTCGGCCGCAACGCCACGGCCAAGGGCCGGCTCACCGCCACCGATCACGTCATCATCGAGGGCACCGTCGAGGGCGAGGTGGTCGTCCCCGATCATGGGGTCGCGGTCACCGGCGGCGCTCGGGTGCAGGGCGACGTATTCGCTCGAACCGTCACCGTGCTGGGCCGCGTCAAGGGAAACCTGACCGCATCGAAGCTGATCGAGCTTCGCGCGAATTCGGTCGTCAGCGGACGGCTCGCGTCGCCCTACCTGATCATCGAGGACGGTGCCCATTTCTGCGGCCCCGTCGACCCCGGCAAGACCGACATCGCCATCGCGCTCGCCCGCCACCGGGTGAAGAACGCCTGACTCGGCGGCCAACCGCACATCCTGCGCAGCGCCGCCGGGCCGCCCACGACGGCAACGGCGTGCAGCGGACGCCTGCTACGCCATGTCTTTCAGCTTCTTGAGCGGCAGAACCTTCACGGTCGTGCTGGCCGGCTTGGCCTTCACGTCCATCGTCTCACCAGGCCGGAACGGATTCGGCACGTTCTTCCGGGCCTTGCGCGCGGCCTTCTTGACGACCTTGATCTTCATCAGGCCGGGTATCGTGCAAGCGCCGACAGCCCCTCGCCGGACATGGCGCTCGATGACCGATTCCAGCGCCTCGAAGACATCGGCGACCTGCCGCCTCGTCAACTCCGTCTTCTCCGCGATATCCGAAAACATCTGCGTTTTCGTCATCGCCTCGGTGAGTTTCTTGACTCTTGCCAACATTCCCTCCTGGAGATGAGTGAACCGGTCTCTCGCTCCGCCCGCATGATGATAACCGAACCGGGGCCGCAAGTTCGCACGAAACGACCCTGGACGGGCGTTGTTCGGGCAACCCGCCGGCGGGAATCGCCCGGACCGCAGATTCATGCGCCCCCGCCCGGCCCGGGAATCGTCCCCGGCGGCGCCGATGGCCGCCCAACCAACCTCCAGGAATCCGCCCCGTTCCACCGGCGCAGACTCCCGGCCCGGGAATCGTCCCCGGCGGCGCCGATGGCCGTCCAACCAACCTCCAGGAGTCCGCGCCGCCTCAAGGCGCAGACTCCCGGTAGTCGGCCGCCCGCAGGGACGCCCGAATGATCTCCCGGTCGTTGCGATGAACGATGTGTCCGTTGGCGTACGCCGGATGCGACCAGTTGATGAGGCGCTCGGCGATGCGGCCATGCGGCGTGCGGGTGCCGGAGCCGCCGGTCGGTTCGATGAGCCGCGTACGATCGAGCTCGACGTAACCGTCCGGCGTGAACCGGGCGAGAATCAGGAACCCCTCGTCGTTGTTGACGAAGTAACGGTCCTCGTGCCGCACCAGGAAAGCGGTGCTCCACCGCGCCTGGGCGGTCATGTCCGGGCTCATCCAGAGCCGTTCGCCGGTGGCCGCGTCGAGACCGCGCAGTTCGCCGTAGCTGTCCACCCCGTAGACATGGTCGCCGATGATGATCGGGGTCGTCACCATGGAATGGATCGTGTCCGTATCGCCGGGCAGCTCGCTCCGGCTCCGGCCCCGCCACAGCTCCGTGGCCGCCGGCCGGTCCTGGTTCAACTGCATCATCAGCGAACCGTTGAAGAACTGCGACACCAGCAGGTAGTTGCCGCTCCGCACGGGGGTCGCCACCGTGACCCCCATCGAGACGTCCCACGGCTGCTCCCAATAGAGCGCGCCGGTCTCGGGGTCCAGCGACGCGAGGGCGCGCGGATGCCAGACGATCAACTGCCGAACCCCGCCCGCCTCGTAGATCACCGGTTGCGCGTAACCCATCTCGGCTTCCACTTCGATCGCGCGCCACAGCTCGTCGCCGGTCCGCTTGTCGAAGGCGACCACCAGCGCGTCGGGCTCGCCGCCGACCACCGTCAGAAGCCTGTCGCCGTCGACCAGGGGCGCGCTGACGATGCCCCACACCGGCACGCTCGTGCCGTACTCGGCCACGTAGTCCTTCTGCCAGCGCACCGCGCCGGTCTCGACGTCGAAGCAGAACAGCCGCCCGGTGGCGCCGACCACGTAGACACGGTCGCCGTCGACGGTCGGGGTGGCCCGGGGACCGACCGCGTAGCTGATGGAGAGCATGCGGTACGACGTCGGCCACTCGTAGGTCCACAGCACCGCGCCGGTCTCCTCGTCGAGGGCGAGGACCCGCTCCGTACCGTCCAGCGTGCGCGAGTCCGGATCCTCCTGCCAGTCGGTGATGAACACCCGGCCGCCGGCGACCGCGGGCCCGGAGTACCCCGAGCGTATGGGGGTGCGCCAGCCGACTCTCAACGCCTCCGGCAGCGCTTCGACGATGCCGGTTTCGCGCCAGACCGCGAGCCGATCCTCGCCCCGCCACTGCGGCCAGTCGTCCGCGGATACCGCCTGGGTCATCGTGACGACGGCGAAGACGGCGGCGCCAAGGAGTCTCGGCGACATCGGTACGAAGGCGGCGTCGGCTGGTTTCTCGGCTGGCGTGCTCATGCTGTGTCCTCCTGCTGCCGCTCCGGACCCGGATACCGAGCCGAGAGGGTGTCAACCGCGGCCAACAAGTCCAGGCAGACGATATCCGGATTCTCTACGGGTTATCAACGCGCCGGGGAAGTGCGGTGTGAGACCGAAGTGAAGACCCGATCGAACTGGAGCCATGAACCAGGAAACGGGTTGACTCCCCCGGCGCCGACTCCGGCGCCCCGCGGCCGCGGCAAGACCTGCGTTCACGAGGGCGTCACGCGCCGACGCCTCAGCGTCTCGCCACGGCCCCGCGGCGCTCATTGAAGACGCCCGCGGAAGACACCACCGGACGTCTTCAGCGTCGGTACCAGTGCCTTCAGCAGGGGCGGTGGATGTCGTTGAAGAGCCGCCGACAAATGGTCGGGATGACTGGATTCGAACCAGCGACCCCCTGACCCCCAGTCAGGTGCGCTACCAGACTGCGCCACATCCCGACACGACCCACAGGCCGCCACGAACCCGGCGAACCGTCAAATTCCCGCTTCCGCCAGACGCCTTCAACGACGAGTACGGGTGGAGTCGTCCGGACGACCCGTGGCGGGCGTACCGGTCGACGCCGCCCCGGGGGCGGCGGGCCCCTTCTGCCCCGCGAGCAGATCGAGAATGGCCTGGAGGCCCTTCTTGATGCCGTTCAGCCGCGCCCCGACCTCGGCGCCCAACAGCTCGTCCAACGCCGGCGCCTCGGGGTTCTCCTGCGCCGGCATCTCCCTGAGGAGCTTGCGCCGCGCGGCCCCCAGGGTCAAGCCCTCGCTGAAGACCAGCTCCTTGATGCGGAGCACCCTGTCGAGGTCTTCCCGGCGATACAGCCGCGAGCGGCCCTCCCCGTGGGCGACGCCCATTTCCGGGAACTCCGCTTCCCATGAGCGTAGCACGTAGGGCTGCAGGCGCGCGATGGCGCAAACCTCGGAAGGCTTGTAGACGGACCGCTCCGGTATCTTGACCCGTGTCGCCATCGCCCCGCTTCAAGCCGAACCCAGTATACACCGGCCGAACGCCGCGGGGCGCCGGCCGCGGATTACCGCCCGCGGGCCTTCAGGCGAATCGGGGTGCCGGTGAATCCGAATGCCTCCCGCAGCCGGCGGCGGAGGAACCGTTCGGACGAGAAATGCAGCCGCGCGCCCCGGCTGGTGAACAAGGTGAACGTCGGCGGCGCCACCCCGGTCTGCACCGCGTACCGGATATGGACCGTCCGTTGGCTGGCGCCGGCGGGCCGATGGGCGCGGGTCGCCCGGGTGACGACGCGGTTGAGCTCGCCGGTGGCGACCTTGGTCCGCCGGGCCGCGGCGACCTCGTCGATGAGCTCCAGCAGCCGTCCCACACGCTCTCCGGACACCGCCGACACGTGGACGATCGGGGCGTATTCGAGGAACTTCAGGGTGTCGCGGAGCGCTTCGTCGAACTCGGTCACGAACCCGGGCCCGCGGTCCTTGACGAGATCCCACTTGTTGGCGGCGATGACGACGCCGCACCCGGCCGCTTCCGCCTCGCCGGCGATCGCCGCGTCCCGTCTGACCACCCCGGCCGCCGCATCGACCACGAGCACCGCGACATCCGTCTTCTCCATCGCGTGACGCGCCCGCACCACGCTGACCGCCTCGATGCGCCCTCCCCCCGCGACCCGGCCGGGCCGGCGCATGCCCGCGGTGTCCACGATCCGGAACCGCTGCCGGTGCCAGTTCACCACCTCGTCGACGGCGTCGCGGGTCGTGCCCGGGGTCGAGCTGACCAGCACGCGGTCCCCGCGCAGCAGCCGGTTGACCAGCGACGACTTCCCGACGTTGGGGCGGCCGACCACCACGACGCCGGTTTCCGGGCGGGAACGGGGCTCGGCGGCGTCGGACGACGCCGCCGGCGCCGGCGGCAACCGGGCGGCGACCTCGTCCAGAAGCTCCCCAATCCCCTGTCCGTGCTCGGCCGAAATCTCGACCACCGGCTCGAAGCCGAACCGATGGAACTCAGCCACGCGCGCGCCCGCCCGCCGATCGTCGATCTTGTTGACGGCCAGCACCACCGGAACCCCGCGCGTCCGAAGCTCGCGGGCGAGCTCGTCGTCGGCCGGCACCGGTCCCTCGCGGCCGTCCACCACGAAGACCACCACGTCCGCTTCGCCCGCGGCGCGCCGTCCGCGATCCGCCACCGCCGCCTGCATCGGATCGGTGCTCGCGCCGGCCACGCCGCCGGTGTCGACGAGGGCGAATGCCCGCCGCTGCCACTCGACCGGCCCCGCGAGGACGTCGCGGGTGGTGCCGGCCACCTCGGTGACGATGGCGCGCCGCGTCCCCGTCAAACGGTTGAAGAGTGTCGACTTGCCCACGTTCGGCCGGCCCACCAGGGCGGCCTGTCCCGCGGCGCGGTTATGCTCATGACTCATCGCGGTCTCGTCCCGACGCTCGCCCCACGACGGCTTGACAGCCGTAAATAACAGTCCCTATGATGCTTACATACATTGTTGGCCGGGGCACATGATCAAAGTCGACATCGTGAACGAAGTCTCCAGGCTCGCCGACATCACCAAGGTGAAGGCCGAAGTGGCCGTCGACGCGGTGTTCGACGCCATGCGGACGTCCATGCAGCGCGGAGAGCGTATCGAGCTGAGAGGCTTCGGGGTCTTCCAGGTGAAGCCGCGCAAGCGGGGCATCGGCCGCAATCCGCGGACCGGCAAGGAAGTTCGCATTCCACCCGGCCGAACCATCCGGTTCAAGCCCGGCAAGGACCTCCAGGACATCGGCGGCTGATGCGTCCGCCTTGCCGCATCCGCTCCGCCGCCGGGCGGCGCAAGCCCCACGGGTAGACATCTTTTGAGCCAGCCTCCCCCGCCGATCCCCGAACCGCCCCCGACGGCCTGGCCGGCGGACCCGCGCGGAGGAGCTCCCCTTCCTCCGCATCCGTTGCGGCCGCCGACGCCCGCGGTCTCCCGGCGGGACCGCCCGTGGATCAACGGGGTGCTCCTGTTGGCCACGATCGCGTCCACCACGCTGGTCGGAGCCTGCCACCACCAGAGCTTCGCCTCCGGTTTCTCGCCCGCGGCGGAGGTGCCGTGGGTGTTGTGGCAGGGGCTCTGGTACAGCATGCCGGTCCTGGCGATCCTGGGGGTCCACGAGCTGGGTCACTACTACGCGTGTCGGTACTACCGCGTCGATGCGTCGCTCCCCTACTTTCTGCCGGCGCCGATTCTGCTCGGCACCTTGGGCGCCTTCATCCGCATGCGGCAGCCCATTCCCACCAAGAGGATGCTCTTCGACATCGGGGTCGCCGGCCCCATCGCGGGTTTCGTCGTCGCGGTCCCCGCCCTCTTTCTCGGAGTCGGCCTGTCGCAGCCGGTCCTGCCGGACGAAATCGACGGGCTCACGCTGCTCATCGGCGAACCGCTCCTGTTCCGGTTGGCGTCCTGGACCATCTGGGGCGCGGCGCTGGAAGGGTACTCGTTGAACCTGCACCCCATGGGCTTTGCCGCGTGGGTCGGGCTGCTCGCCACCGCCCTCAACCTGTTTCCGATCGGTCAGCTCGACGGCGGCCATATCTCGTACGCGATCTTCGGCGCCCGCTCGACGGGGGTGACCGTGGCCTCCGCGGCCGCCATCTTCGCCCTCGCCTTCCATTCGCCGAGCTGGATCGCCTGGGCGGTGCTGATGGCGGTCATACTCGTCGCGTTCGGTCCGCGCCACCCGCGCACGCTCGACCACGACGTGCCCCTCGACCGCCCCCGGATACTCGTCGCGGCGTGCGCGCTCGTCATCTTCGTCCTCTGCTTCACCCCCGCTCCCATTCAGATCGTCGGAGAGTAGGCATCTGCGCTGCAGGGCGGCGCGGATCCCGCAGGTTGGCGGGGCGGGGCGGCGCCGTTCTACGGCGCAGACTCCTGGGCCGGCAGACCGGCGTGGAGCCGACCCCGATGCTACAACATCGACACCGGGTCGACGTCGACCACGACGCGCCTCTTCAGCCGGGGATGCTCGTCGAGCACCCGCAGGAGCGCTTCCCGCATCTCTCCGCGATGCAGACCCTTCAGGAAGAGTTGGGCCCGGTACCGCCCCCGGAGTCTGCCGATCGGCGCCGGCGCCGGTCCCAGCACCGTGAACCGGCGGGGCGCCGCCCGCAGACGCGCGGCGAGAACCGCCGCATCGCGCAGGGCGCCGTCCCGGGCCGTCCCATGGACGACCGCGCAGACCAGGGACACCACCGGCGGGTACCGCATGGCCCGGCGGAAGCGCAGCTCTTCCCGATAGAACGGCGCGTAGGCCTGGTCGCAGGCGTGACGGATGCCGTAGTGGCCGGGATGCAGCGTCTGGATGATCGCCTCGCCGGGGGTGCTCCCCCGGCCGGCGCGGCCCGCGACCTGGGTCAGCAACTGAAACGTGCGCTCCGCCGCCCGGAAGTCCGGCACCCCGAGGCCGACGTCCGCCGACACCACCCCCACCAGCGTCACGCCGGGGAAATCGTGCCCCTTCGCCACCATCTGGGTGCCCACCAGGATGTCGAGCTCGCGGCGCGCCACGCGTCGGAGCAGCCGGGCCGCCGCGCCCCGGCGGCGCACCGTGTCGCGGTCGAGCCGGGCGACCCTGGCCGCCGGCCACCGCCGCTCGATCTCCGCCTGCACCCGTTCGGTGCCCAGCCCCACGCGCTCCAGCACCGTGCCCGAGCACATCGGACAGGCCGTGGGACAGGCCCGCGAGTACCCGCAGTAATGACAGCGGGCGCGCCCCGCCGCGCGATGAAACGTCAGGGTCACGCTGCAGTCGGGGCACTCCGGGGTGTGACCGCACCGGCGGCACAGGAGGGAGGCTGCGAAACCTCTGCGGTTCAACAGCACCAGCGCCTGCTCCCGGCGCGCCAGCCTCTCGTCGAGAGCCTCGGCGAGCGGCGTGCTCAGCACGACGTCCGGTCCGTGCGACGCGAACTCCGCGCGCATGTCGACGATGCGCACGGCCGGAAGCGGGCGGCTTCCAATGCGCCGCGGCAGGGTCAGCCGCCGGTACCGGCCGGCGCCCGCATGGCGGTAACTCTCCAGCGACGGGGTCGCGGATCCGAGGAGGACGAGCGCATCGCCGCGCTTCGCCCGCATGATCGCCACGTCCCGACCGTGATACCGCGGACTCTCGTCCTGCTTGTACGACGCGTCGTGCTCCTCGTCGACCACGATCAACCCCACCGACGGCAGGGGCGCGAACACCGCGGAACGGGTCCCCACCACGACGTCGATCCCGCCGCGGCGGATGCGGTGCCACTGATCGTGGCGTTCGCCGTCCGGAAGGCCGCTGTGCTGCACCGCCACCCGGGCCCCGAACATCGGCCTGAGGCTCGCCGCGATCCCGGAGGTCAGGGCGATCTCGGGAACGAGAATCAGCGCCTGCCGCCCTCTCTCGACCGCCGCCCGGGCCAGCCGCGCATAGACTTCCGTCTTGCCGCTCCCCGTGACGCCGTGCAGCAACGCCACCTCGAAGGCGCCGGACCCCGCCGACGCCCCGAGGGCCTCGATCACCTGCTGCTGATCGGGCGTCAGCGTGCGGACCGGGGGGTCCGGCTCTTCGGAGGTCTCGACCGGCCACGGCTCCCGTTCGACCACCTCGCGGGAGATCGTCACCGCGCCGAGCTCGGCCAGCCGTCGAATCGTCCCTCCGGGAACGCCCCCGGCCGTGAGCTCGGGCACCGCCACCCCCCCCCCCCGCCGCGCCGAGCCGTTCGAGCGCCTCCCGCTGCCGCCTTCCCAGCGCGGCATCGGAGGCGAGGCGCGCCCGGCCGTCCGGGGTCAGGCGGGCGATCCGAACCGACTTGAACGCGGACGCGGCTCCCTTCAGGGGCTGCGTCAACCGGACCAGCTCCTCGCGGACCAGGGCCGCGATGAGCGCGTGGTGTCCCCCGCCCCGCCGCCGGCCGCTGCCGTGCGGGCTCATTCGGTGTTCCAGCGCCGTCACCGGATGCGGCGCACCGTCGGCCAGCAGCTCCAGCAGGCGACGGCGCGCCGAACCCCGCCGACCCGCGGGCGCGGCGCGGCCCGCCGCGGTAATCTCGACCCGCCGCTCGCTGACCACCCAGGCCCGCGGGGGCATCGCCGCCGCCATCGCCTCTCCCGCCCCGCACGCGTAGTACTCGCCCACCCAGAGCGCGAGCCCGACCACGTCGGGCGGCAGCATCGGCTCGACGTCCAGGATGTCGAGCAGCGGCTTGAGGGCGGCGGAGGCCGGCGATTCCGATCGATCGACGACGCAGCCGGTGACCACACGCGTACCCAGCGGCACGAGGACGCGGGTCCCGGGCTCCGGAACCGGCAGCTCCGGGGGCACCTCGTAGTCCAGCCGGTCCAAGGCCGGTACGGGGACGACGACCGAGACGGCGCGGGGCATCGGACGCCAAGCGACGGCGGCGGAAGGTCCGCCGTCACGGTTCTACGGCGCGGACGACGGCCCGGCGAGCAGGGCGCGCACGCGCTTCATGTCTTCCCAGACGTCCCGCTTCCGCTCGGGGCTTCGCAGGAGAAAGGCGGGGTGGAAAGTCGGGACCAGCTTCGCCCCGCGATAGTCGAACACCCGCCCCCGCAGCCGGGAGATCGCCTGGTCCGTGTCGAGCAGCGTCCTGACGGCGAACGCCCCGAGGGCCACGACGACCCGGGGCTGGATGACGTCGAGCTGCCGAAACAGAAACGGCTCGCAGGTCGCCACCTCGCCGGGCTCCGGGTTCCGGTTGTTCGGGGGCCGGCACTTGATCACGTTGGCGATGTAGACCTCGTCGCGCGACAGGCCGATCGAGGCGATGATCCGCGTCAGCAGTTGCCCGGCCCGGCCCACGAACGGAATCCCCTGCCGGTCCTCGTCACGCCCCGGCGCCTCGCCGACGAACACCAGGTCGGCGGAGGGGCTGCCGACCCCGAACACCAGGGTCGTCCGCCCCGCGTGCAGCTTGCAGCGGGTGCACTCGCCGAGGTCCCCGCGCACCGCCTCCAGGGTCTCCGGTCCCGGCCCCGCGCCGGCCGACGGCGGGAAGGCGGCCGGCGCGGCGGTCATGGCCGCCGCCGCGCGGTCATCACCGGCCGTCTGCGGCATCCCCCTGCGTGCGGGATCCGCAGGATCGCGCACGCGATCACCGACACGATCCGCGGGATCACCGACGCGATCCGCAGGATCACCGACGCGATCCGCAGGATCACCGACGCGATCCGCAGGATCACCGACGCGATCCGCGGGATCGCGCACACGCCACCGGGCGTCGCGGCTGATCCCTTCGACCCCCAGCTCCCGGAAGAACTCCAGGTGACGCCGCAACTGCTCACGATGGCTCATGGTCGGCGGTCCGAACCGCATCCGCCGTATCGCGCTCGACCAGCATGCCCTGCAGCCGGTCGATGATCACGCGGGCCACGCCGCGCTTGGACTGCAACGGCACGTCGGTCGTGCCGCCGGGCGCAACCAGGGTGGCGGCGTTCGTCTCGGCGCCGAACCCGGCGTCGCTCCGGGACACGTCGTTGGCGACGATCAGGTCCACCCGCTTGGCCTCGAGCTTGGCCCGGGCCCGCGCGACGACGTCACGGGTCTCGGCCGCGAACCCGATCAGCACCGGAAGGCGCCGGCCGCCGCGCCACCGGCCGAGGGCGGCCAAGATGTCGGTGGTGCGGGCCAGGGTCAGCGTGATGGTCTCGGACTCCTTCACGATCTTCTGCGGCCGCGGCCCATCCCCCGGAGTGTAGTCGGCCACCGCCGCGGCCATGATCACGGCGTCCGCCTCGACCGCCCCGCGCATCACCGCAGCGTGCATGTCGGCCGCGCTCCGCACCGAAACCACCTCGGTTCCGGAAGGCGGCTCCAGGCCGCACGGACCCGCCACGAGCACCACCCGGGCGCCGCGGCCGGCGGCCTCCGCGGCCAGGGCGAACCCCATTCTCCCGCTCGAGCGGTTGCCGACGAAACGCACCGGATCCAGATCCTCGCAGGTCGGCCCGGCGGAGACAAGAACGCGCCGCCCATCAAGCCCGGCGGCCGGCCGGAGCCGGCCCTCCACGGCGGCGGCGACATCCTCCACCGAGGCCAGCCTCCCCGGACCGGTCCATCCGCAGGCGAGATAGCCTTCGCCCGGCGCGACCACGTGGGCCCCGCGCGCCCGCAACGCTTGCAGATTCCCGGCGACCGCCGGATGCTCGTACATGTTCGTGTTCATCGCCGGCGCGATGACCACCGGCGCCCGGGTGACGAGATAGAGCGAGGTCAGGAAATCGTCGGCGATGCCGTGCGCCAGCTTCCCGATCGTGTTGGCCGTCGCCGGCGCCACCAGCAGCGCCTGAATGTCCGTCGCCAGCGAGACGTGCTCGACGGCGGCGTTCGCGCCGGGCGCGAACTGATCGACGATGACCGGCCGGCGGGTGATCGCCTCGAACGTCAGCCGTCCGACGAACCGGCGCGCGTTGGGTGTCATGATCGTCACGACGTCGTGTCCGCCCTGTTGCAACCGGCGGACGATCTCGACCGCCTTGTAGGCTCCGATGCCGCCGGTCACCCCCAACGCGATCAGTCCCATGGCCCGGCTCCGGCGTACGGCTTGTCGAACGCCGCCGCGATCGCGCTCGCGGCGGGACCGGCCGCCCGCCACGACAGGCGCTCGGCCTCCACGATGCACCGCAGGCGGTCGATGCAGTCTTCAAGGTCGTCGTTGACGACGACGTAATCGTACTCCGCGACGTGCCGCACCTCATTCCGGGCGATGGTGAGCCGGCGCCGGATCTCGGATTCCGTGAGGCGATCGCCGGCCCGGCGGCGCAGGCGATTCTCGAGCGCCGCGGGAGACGGGGGCAGCATGAAGATGCCGACCGCATCCGGCTCGATCCCCCGGATCTGGCCGGCGCCCTGCACGTCGATGACGAGAACGAGGCTGCCGCTGGCGTCGAGCCGCCGCCGTGTATCGAGCGCGCGGGTGCCGTAGAGATGGCCGAAGACCTCGGCCCATTCCAGGAACTCCCCCGCATCGCGCATCGATTCGAAAGCCGCCCGGTCCACGAAGTGGTAGTCCGCGCCGTCCCGTTCACTCGGGCGGGGGGGACGCGAGGTATAGCTCCGCGACCGCTCGAGCCCGGGCACGCGCGCGACCAGAGCGTCGACGGCGGTGGTCTTTCCGGTACCCGACGGCGCCGAAACCACGAACAAGCTCCCCTTGCCGTCCACGCCTGAAACCCCCGCCATGGGCGCCCGCACCCCGGCCCGCATCCACCGCCGCCCATCCGCCCCGCGACCTCATCGAAGCAAGGCAACCCGCCATGGGCGCCTGCACCCCGCCCCGCATCCACCGCCGGCCGCGCCGCTCGCCGCCCAACCGCCCCCCGGGGAATCGGCGCCCCCGGCAGGAGGCGGAGCCGTTCCACGGCGCGGACTCCCCGCCGCCCGACCAACCCTCCAGCGGTCCGCCCGTTCTACGGCGCAGACCGCCCGCCCGGCAACCGCCGCTCGCCGCCCGACCAACCCGCCAGCGGTCCGCCCGGTTCTACGGACGCCCTACTCCACGTTCTGCACCTGCTCCCGAAGTTTCTCGAGCTCGGCCTTGGCCGTCACGACCAGTTCGCCCGCGGCGGCGCCCTCCGCCTTCGCGCCCAACGTGTTGACCTCGCGGTTCATCTCCTGCAGCAGAAAGTCCAGCTTGCGGCCGCACGGTTCGGCCGAACCCGTGAGGGTGGACCAGTGGGCCAGATGGCCGCGCAGGCGGGTGAGCTCCTCGGTGACGTCCGAGCGGGCCGCGAACCGCACGATCTCCTGCGCGACGACCGCCTCCTCGACGGCGGGCTGCACCCGCAGCTCCTCGACCCGGGTGGTCAGCCGCGAGACGAGCTCGGTCCGGCCCGACTCGGCCGCGGTCTCCAGACGCGTGACCAGATCGGCGATCGTGAGGCATCGAGCATCGAGGTCGGCCTGCAGATACCCGCCCTCCCGCACGCGCATGGCGTCCAGGTCGCGGAGCGCCTCCTCGACCGCTTCGGTGACCGCGCGGCCCAGTGCGGCTCGTCCCGCCTCGTCCATGTCCCGTTCCCGGACCACCACCGCCTGCGGGAACCGCAGGAGGTCGCCGGCCGTCAGGCCGCCGGTGACGACGCCCCGGGCGCGCGCCTGCTCGACGCTGGTCGACAGGGCGTCGACCAGCGGATCGTTCAGGACGGCCTCGACCTCCGGTTGTCCGAGAAGACGCGCCGTCACCGCCAGCTCCACGCGCCCCCGCGCCACCCACCGCTGCACGACCCCGCGGAGCTCCGCCTCCTGCGCGGCCAGCAACGGGGGTATCCGCACCTGGATGTCCAGATACCGATGGTTGACCGTCCGCGCCGTGACCCCGAGGGCCGCCGTATCGAGCTCCCGGCTCCCCACCGCGAACCCCGTCATCGACTTGATCATCGTGTTCCACCCGCCGCCGGGCCGGACAGGACGCCGGCGGCCGCGACGCCGGCGCGGGGCTCTTCGCGCTCCTGTCCGAACACCTGCGTCGCATAGAGCTTCGCATAGCTGCTGTCCGACCGCGCCAGCAGCTCCTCGTGCCGGCCGGATTCCACGACCCGCCCGCCCTCAATCACGATGATGGCATCGGCCCGGCGGATGGTCGACAGCCGGTGCGCAATCACGAACGCGGTACGGTTGAGCAGGAGCTTGGCCAGCGCATCCTGCACCAGCAGCTCCGACTCGGCGTCCAGGGCCGACGTCGCCTCGTCGAGCACGAGGATCGGCGGGTTCCGGAGCAGGGCCCGCGCAATCGTGAGACGTTGGCGCTGGCCGCCCGACAACCGCTGTCCGCGCTCGCCGATCAGCGTATCGTAGCCCCGCGGAAGATCCACGATGAACTCGTGCGCATGGGCGGCGCGCGCCACCGCCACGATCGATTCGCGGGGGGTGCCCGGCGCCGCGTACGCGATGTTGTCGGCCACCGACGCGTCGAACAGGAACGTCTCCTGCGTCACGATCCCGATCGCCCGGCGCAGTGAACGCAGCGTCACGTCGCGCACGTCCACCCCGTCGATCAGGATTGCCCCGCCGGTGACGTCGTGGAACCGCGGCACCAGGTTGACGAGCGTCGACTTGCCCGCGCCGCTGAGCCCGACCACCGCCACGACCTCTCCGGCCCGCACCGTGAACGAGACGCCGCGCAGCACCGGTTCGGTATCGTCGGGATACTGGAAGGTCACGCCGCGAAACTCGATGCTCGATGCGAACGGGGGCAGCGCGGCGGCGCCGGCGCGGTCGCCGGTCTCGGTGCGGGTGTCCAGAATCTCGAAGATCCGTTCGGCCGCGGCGATGGCCTGCTGAATGTTCGCATTGACCCGGCTCAGCCTCTTCACGGGACCGTACATCAGCAGGAGCGCGGTCATGAACGACGTGAACTCTCCCAGCGTCAGATCGCCGGCGGCGATCTCCCGGCTGCCGTACCACAGGACGCCGGCGATGCCGACGCCCCCGAGGAGCTCGATCACCGGCGGCAGGACGGAGAGGGCGCTCGTGACCCGCATGATCGTCCGATACAGACGGCGCGAGGCCCGGGCGAACCTCTGCCGCTCGAACGGCTCGGCCTGAAACGCCTGAACGATCCGGTGGCCGGTGAGCGCTTCGACGATCACGTGCGACAGGTACTCGACCTGCTCCTGGCTGCGCCGCGTCGTCTGCCGGACGTGCTGCCCCAGGCGCACGAGGGGATAGACCACCACCGGCGCGCCGGTCATGCACACCAGCGCGAGCCGGGCGTCATGGTAGAACAGCAGCGTCGCGAATGCGGTCAACGCCAACGATTCGCGTATCAGATCGCCGCAGGTCTCCGAGACAACCTGCTGGACCCGGCTGACGTCGCTGGTGATCCGCGACAGCAGGCGTCCGGTGGTGCGGCGGCCGAAGAAGGCCGTCGACTGGCCGAGCATGTGCTGAAAGAGCTCGGTGCGCAGGTCGTGGACGAGACGCTGTCCCGCATCGGCCATGAGGTAGACGGAGAAGTAGGCGCCCGCTCCCTTGACCAGGTAGAGGCCGACCAGCGCGCCGGAGATCAACCCGACCCGGTCGCCGGCGGGAAGCGACTCGTCGAAGATCGGCTTGATGATGTAGGCCAGCCCGCCCGACGCCAGGGCGTACAGCACCATGGCGGGCAGCGCGGCGAGAACGCGCAGCTTGTGCGGCAGGGCGAATCGCAGCAGCCGGAGCAGTGGATTCACTCTCTAGGAGTCTGCGCCGCAGGAAATTATGACCACCATATGTTGCGCAAGCGCCAGCAATTGGCGCTACATATTGTGCCAGATCGGACCCAAACCGTTCTGCGGCGCAGATTCCCAGCCCGGAGAGCGTCGCCTGCGGCTCCGCTCACTGCCCAACCAACCCTCCAGGGAGTCGGCGCCTCCTGCGGGAGGCGGCGCCGTTCTACGGCGCAGACGCCTGGCCGAACCCCTTCCGGGTGGCGTTCATGCCGCGCGGTTTCACGGGCTCCCGGGGCTCAACGTCCGATCGAGTGGTAGCGAAAGCCGAGCTCGCGCATCTCTCCGGGATCGAACAGGTTGCGGCCATCGAAGACGAGCGCGTCCCGCATCAATCGGCGCATGCGCGGGAAGTCGGGCTCGCGAAACTCGTTCCACTCGGTCAGGATGGCCAGCGCATCCGCCCCCTTCAGCGCGTCGTAGCCGTCGGACGCCAAGCCGATGCGCGACGCGAAAATCCTCCGGGCCGACTCGTTCGCCTGGGGATCGTAGGCGGTGACCTCGGCCCCCGCCGCCAGGAGCGCATCGATGATGGTGATGGACGGCGCGTCCCGCATGTCGTCGGTACGCGGCTTGAACGACAGCCCCCAGACGGCGATCCGCCGGCCGTCGAGCGCCCCCAGGACGTCGACCATCTTGTCGACGAGCCGGCGTTTCTGGGCGGCGTTGACCTTCTCGACCGCGTCGAGGATCCGGAAGCGGTAGTCGGCGTCCCGAGCCAACCGGGCCAACGCCTTGACGTCCTTGGGAAAGCAGCTCCCGCCGTAGCCGATCCCGGGAAACAGAAAGGACGAACCGATGCGGAGGTCGGACGCGACGACCCGGCGCACGTGGTCGACGTTGGCGCCCACCGCGTCGCAGACGTTGGCCACCTCGTTCATGAACGACACGCGGGCGGCGAGCATCGCGTTGGCGGCGTACTTGCTCAGCTCCGCGCTGGCCCAGTCCATGATCCAGATCGGGGCCCCGGTGCGGGTGAAAGGCTTGTAGAGCGAAGCCATCAACTTCGCGGCGTTCGCGTCCTCGGCCCCGATCACGACCCGATCGGGCTTCAGGAAGTCATCGACGGCGGACCCCTGCTTCAGGAACTCCGGATTGCTCACGACGTTGAACGGCTCGGTCGTCTCGTCCCCTATCGCCGCCTGCACGCGCCGGGCGGTGCCCACCGGCACCGTGCTCTTGAGGGCCACCACGGTATGGCCGGCCATCGCCCGTCCGACGTCGCGCGCCGCCCCCAGGACGTGCTGCACGTCGGCCGAGCCGTCCTCGTCGGACGGCGTCCCCACCGCGATGAAGACCACCTCCGAATCGCGTACGGACGGGGCGAGAGCGGTTTCGAAGTCGAGCCGCCGCTTCGCGGTGTTCCGGCGCACCAGCTCGTCGAGCCCCGGTTCATAGATCGGAAGGCGGCCCCGGCGCAGCGACCCGATCTTGCCCTCGTCGACGTCGATGCAGGTGACGTCGTTGCCCGTCTCCGCCAGGCATGCGCCGACCACGAGACCGACGTACCCCGTACCAACCACTGTCATTTTCATGAGTTGCCGGAGAGCTCGAGGAACTCGAGGTGAAATCCCCCATTCGGCCGGCGCTCCGGCGTGGAGGCCCGACCGGGGGAAGCGTCCGCGACATGCCTGTACAGGATACTAGAGTCCTCGAGCGGGCGTGATTCTTACCGTCGAGTCCAGCTCGGGTCAGGCTTCATTCGAGGGGTCGGCGTGGTGCGCCGCGACCGCACCGCGGCGGCGGCACGTGCTATCTTCAGGGCTCGGACTCCGGTCGATGGGCTCCCCACCGGCCGGTCTACGGCCAACGGCGCCCGCGGGCGGCCACGAACGCGGCTTCACGCGGCAGAGGGAGCAGCGGCCGGGGTCCGTTCAGGCCGTCCGTCGAAGCCCAGCCCTGCCGGTTCGTCGGTCTGAGGCGGAGCCCGCTGGCAGGGGATGCGAATTACGATCGACGGGCGCGCGCCCCGCGTGGCGCTGGCGCACGATTGGCTCACCGGCATGCGGGGCGGCGAACGGGTGCTCGAGGCGATCTGCGAGCTGTTCCCCGACGCGGCGCGGTTCGCGCTCCTGCACGTCCGGGGCTCGGTCTCCCCGACCATCGAGGCGCGGCCGATCCGAACGTCCTTCATTCAGCATATTCCGGGGTCGCACCGGCACTACCGGCCGCTGCTGCCGCTCTTTCCCGCCGCGGTGGAACAGTTCGACCTCGACGACTTCGATCTGATCATCAGCACCAGCCACTGCGTCGCCAAGTCGGTGGTCGCGCCCGGCCGCGCTCGGCATCTGTGCTACTGCTTCACCCCGATGCGCTACGCCTGGGATCAGTTTCCCGCCTACTTCGGGCCGGAACGGGTGGGCGCGGGGGCGAGCCGATGGCTCCGGCGGGGACTCGGCGCGATCGCGCGGTGGGATGCGTCCACGGCGCACCGCGTGGACCGCTATGTGGCTATTTCGCAATATGTTGCGGGGAGGATTGGCCGATACTATAATCGAAGGGCAAGTATCGTGTATCCGCCCGTGGACACGACCTTTTTCCATCCGGGCCCCGTTCGGCCGCGCCATGGCTGCCTGATCGTGTCGGCTCTCGTACCTTACAAGCGCGTCGACCTCGCGATACGCGCGTGCACGCAGGCCGGCGTCCCCCTGCGGGTCGTCGGCGGCGGCCCGGACCTCGCGCGCCTTCGGAGAATCGCCGGGCCGCAGGTGGAGTTTCTCGGCGCCCTGACCGACGAGGAGGTCCGGCAAGAGTATCGGCGCGCCGCCGCGGTTCTGCTGCCGGGCGCCGAGGACTTCGGCATCGCTCCGGTCGAGGCCCAGGCCTGCGGATGCCCGGTCGTCGCCCTCGCGGAAGGCGGGGCCTGTGAGACCGTCGTGGACGGCGAGACCGGCGTCCTCGTGCCGGAGTCCACACCGGCCGCGTTCGCCGATACGGTTGCCCGGGCGCAACACCGGCCCTTCGACGGCGCGGCCATCCGGCGGCAGGCCCTGCGGTTTTCCCGCGAAAGATTCGACGCCGCGCTCCGGACCGAGGTCACCCGGCTGATGACCGCATCTCCATCGGAGCAGTATCGATGACCCAACGCGCCCGGGTGCGCATGCTCATTCAGTCGGTGATCGACGGCGGCATCGGCGTGACGATGTTCGTGGCCGCTTATCTGCTCCGGTTCGAGACCGACCTGGTCCCGGCCCCCAAGGGTCAACCCCCCATCGAGTACTACGAGCAGCTCGCCCCCTTCATCGGACTGTTGCTCCCCTTCGGTCTGTGGATGCAGGGAGCCTACCGCCACGAACGCATCCGGTCCCGGGTCGACGACTTCTTCGCGGTGCTCATCGGCGGCCTGATCGCCGTCGTGCTCGGCCTCGTGGGCACGCTCGTCTTCCAAGCCTACTTCGTTCCCCCGGTGCTGAAAGACCAGGGCGCGTACGAAGTGTCCCGTCTCGTCTGGGCGCTGTTCCTGGCCCTCTGCGTCGTCTGCGCCTACGCCTCCCGCGCCACGGTCCGGTCCGCGCTCGAGCGCCAGTGGCGCGAGGGTGTGGGCCTCAAGCGGATTCTCGTCGCCGGCACCGGCGACGTCGCCCGTCACGTCGTGGACAAGGTGCTTCATCACCGCGAACTCGGCTACCGCATCGTCGGCTTTATCGACGACCGGACCAGCGACCGTCAGGGGTATCGGGGGCTGCCGCTGCTCGGGGCGCTCTCGGAGGTGGGCGACATCCTGGAACGCGAGCGGGTCGACGAACTCTACGTCGCCCTGTCGCTCGACGAGCACGTGAAGATGCTCGAGCTCATCGAGGTCGCCAACCGGGTGTGCGTGGACGTCAAGGTGGTGCCCGACCTCCTCCAGGTCATCGCCCTGCGCGCCCGCCTCGAGGAGCTCGACGGCGTTCCCATCATCAGCATCAACGACGTGCCGCTTCAGGGGCTGAACGGTCTCATCAAGCGCATGATCGACATCGGGGTCGCGGGCGTCGCGCTCGTTTTCCTGAGCCTGCCCTTCGCGGTCATCGCCGCCCTCATCAAGGCGACGTCGCCCGGTCCCGTGTTCTACCGGCAGGAGCGCATGGGGCTCGACGGCCACCCGTTCAGCGTGTACAAGTTCCGATCGATGTTCGAGGACGCCGAGCGCGACACCGGACCGGTGTGGACCCGCAAGGACGACCCGCGGCGGACGCCGGTCGGCCGCGTGCTGCGCCAGCTCAGTCTCGACGAGCTTCCCCAGTTCTGGAACGTGATCCGCGGCGACATGTCGCTCGTGGGCCCCAGACCGGAGCGCCCGTTCTTCGTCGAGCAGTTCAAGCAGCGGGTCCCGCAGTACATGCTGCGCCACAAGGTTCGGTCCGGCATGACCGGGTGGGCCCAGGTCAACGGCTGGCGGGGCGATACGTCGATCGAGAAACGCATCGAGTACGATCTGTACTACATTGAGAACTGGTCGGTGGGGCTCGACTTCAAGATCCTCTGGCTGACGGTCCTCCGGGTGTTCTTCCATCGCCACGCGTACTGAATCGCCGCGGCGCACCTCGGGCCCGGCCCGTTTCGTCGGTGCGTTCCGGGGGCACGGGTCGCGTGCGGCAACCGCCCACGACAGCACATGGGTGATCGGATCGTCATCACCGGCGCCGCCGGCTTCATCGGATCCCATCTCGCCGAGGCTCTCCTCGAGCGGGGCGACGCCGTCGTCGCGATCGACAACCTGTCGACCGGCGACCCTGCGAACATCGCCCATCTCGCCGACCGCGACTTCCGGTTCATCCGGCACGACGTCTCCAACTACATCAGCCTGGAAGGACCGGTGGACGCGGTGCTGCACTGGGCCAGTCCGGCCAGCCCCATCGACTATCTCGAAAGGCCGATTCCGACCCTGAAGGTGGGGGCCCTGGGCACCCACAACGCCCTCGGTCTCGCCAAGGCCAAGCAGGCGCGGTTCGTCCTCGCCTCGACCTCGGAGGTCTATGGCGACCCCCTCGAGCATCCGCAGACCGAGAGCTACTGGGGGAACGTGAATCCGATCGGTCCACGGGGGGTCTACGACGAGGCCAAACGCTTCGCCGAGGCCATGACCACGGCCTATCACCGCTATCACGGCATCGATACGAAGATCGTCCGGATCTTCAACACCTACGGACCCAGGATGCGGATCCGGGACGGTCGGGCCGTGCCCAACTTCATCGCCCAGGCGCTGCGCGGCGAGGATCTGACCATCTACGGCGACGGCACCCAGACCCGCAGCTTCTGCTACATCAGCGATCTCGTGGACGGCATTCTCCGGCTGCTGCGGTCGGACACCAACGACCCGGTCAACATCGGGAACCCGAACGAGATGACGGTGGCGGGGATCGCGGAGCGGATCATCCGGCTGACCGGCTCGGCCAGCCGCATCGTGCATCAACCGCTCCCGGTCGATGATCCGAAGGTACGGCAGCCGGACATCGGCCGCGCACGCCGCATTCTCGACTGGGAGCCCCGCGTGTCCCTGACGGAGGGCCTGACGAAGACCATCGCCTTCGTCCGGAACGCGCTCGCCGACGTGCGCCAACGGTGACGGCGTCCCGGCGCCGGCGGCCCGCCGGGCCTCGCCGAGATCGCGCTCGCCGCCGCCGTGCGCCAACGGTGACCCTTGCCAGCCCGTGGTGAAACCCCCGCGTCGCACTGAGAGCGGCGAGGGCGCCAGCGGGCTGAAGAGCGCCAGCGGGCAAAGAGCGCCCGTGCCCGGCAAAGGCGTGGGGAGGGGCGCCTGTCGGACATCGGTAAGCAACCGACGAACAACGCAGGTCAGTCGGGATGTATCGCCGCTCGAAGGCAACGGGGACCTTCGCCGCGGGCGGTCACCCCCGGACGGCCCCCTCGTGCGGGCGCGCGACGCCGACCCGCCCTTACTCGCTGAGCACCCGCGTGGCGTGCGCGATGTAGTGAAGCCCGGAAACCAAGGTGATTGCCAACGCGCCCCAGATGGCGGCGTCCACGACGACCGAGGGTTGCTCCAGCCAGTTGAAAAGCAGGGTGAGGGCAACCGTCAGAATGTAGATCAGCGTCGCCAGCTTCCCCAGCATCGTCGGTGGGAACGTGCGCCGTCCGACCCCGAGATTGACGACCGCCACCGTCACCACGATGATCACGTCGCGGCTGATGACGAGCACCGTCAGCCAGACCGGAAACTGGTTGGGCAGGTCGAGGCCGGGGAGGGTGAGGACGACGAACGTCGAGATGAGGAGCAGCTTGTCGGCCATGGGGTCGAGCAGCGCGCCCAGGGTCGTCGGTTCCCCCCACCACCGCGCCATCACGCCGTCCAGGGCATCGGTCACTCCGGCCACGATGAACACGACCAGCGCCCAGCCGTTCAATCCGTACACCACGAGAATGACCAAGGCCGGGATCAGAAGCATCCGAAGCAGCGTGAGTTGGTTCGCAACCGTCAACGCCGACATGGCTCGTCATCCAACGGGTCCGGGCGCGGACGGCCGCCCGGCGGGGAACCGAGGAGCCCCGGCCCGGAGATCGGCGCCTTCGGCGCCGCCGCCCGCCCAACCAATCTTGCCGTCGTCCGCGCCGTTCCACGGCGCAGACGCCTAGCCCGGAGAGCGTCGCCTGCGGCTCCGCTCACCGCCCAACCAACCCTCCAGGGAGTCGGCGCCTCCGGGGGGAGGCGGCGCCGTTCTACGGCGCAGACTCCTAGCCCGGAAATCGTCGCCGGCGGCGCCGATCGCCGCCGAACCAACCCTCCAGGAAATCCGCGCCGCGCTACGGCGCAGACCCCCGCCTCTAACGGGCGGCCGCCCGATACAGGCGGGACAAGGCCGCCATCGCCTCACCGCCGGTTACGGAGAGGCCTGGCCGAAACATGTTCTGCGGGAGCGGAGACAGCAACCCGGCCGCTACCGCCTCAGACGCCGCCGGATAGTCGAGGTGTCCTGGATCCAGATCGGAGAATGGCGGCAGCGCGGCCGTCGATACCGGATCGACCCCGGCGGCGCGCAGCAAGCGGACCATGATCTGCGCGAGCTCCGCACGGTTCACGACCCGCTCCGGCTGAAAACGGTAGTTGACATCGGCCTGCATGATCCCGGCCTGCGCGACATCGATCATCCACCGGTACGCCCAATGGTCGCGGGCGTCGGTGATGATGGCGGCGCGGTCGCCGGCCTGACCGGCCAGCACCGACTCGAACTGCAACCCCAGCAGGGCCGCGAGCTGCCCGCGGGTAATCGCGTCCGCGGCCTCGATGGCCGCATACTCGATCGGCAGCTCAGCCGTCCGGCGGCGCCAATCCAGATCCGCGAGCCGGCGCGCGACATCGGGTCCCGATGCGAGGGCGTCGGCCCGGAGCAACGCCTGCTCCGCGCGGTCCAGATCGCCGCGGGCGAGATGCAGCTCCGCGACAAGCAGCCAAGCGTCCAGGGCGTTCGGATCAAGGGCGATCGCGCGATCCAGCCGGGCCAGGGCCGAGGCCGTATCGCCGCGCCGCCGTTCGACGTCCGCCAGCTCGACGTAGAGAAAAGCGGACTCGGGAGACGCCCCGATGACCCGTTCGTAGGCCGCAATCGCATCGGCATCGCGCCCCGCCTCGACCGCTTCACGGGCGAGGGCGACCTGCACCGTCATCGAGGTGAACTCGAGCTCCGCGATGCGCTGGCGCACCGGCGTCAAGCTCGGGTCGGCCGCAAGGGCCGCGCCGAGGTCCGCAATCGCCTCGGTGACGCGGTCCTCGAGCAGCAACGCTTCGGCCCGCCCCAGCCGCGCCGGAACGTAGGCCGGGACCCGGGCGAGAACCCCCTGGAACCGGGCAATCGCACCGCCCGCATCGCCCCGGGCCAGGGCGAGGAATCCGAGCCCCGTCGCCGACGGATGAAACGAGGGCGCGTCGCGCAGAATCCCGACGAAACGAAGCTCCGCGGCCTCGAGCTGCCCCGCCTGCAGGAACGCCCAGGCGTCACGGTGGGCGGCCGCGGCGGGAGTCCCCTCCAGCTCAGCCGAAACCGCCGGAAACGGGTAGTCCGGGTAGGCCGGCGTCGTGGCCACCGGGACGCGGGCGGCGCACCCGGACAGGAGTCCGCACAACGCGGCAACGACGACGACGGCCCGCGCGTTCTCCATGACTCAGCGCTTCGCCGCGAGGAGCCCTTCTCCCCGGCGCCAGCCTGGAACCACCGACGCCGGTGCGGAACGTGCCGCTGCCGCCCGGCTCCATCGCGCCGAGGGAGACTCCGCATCGATCGGCCGATCGACGCTCCTGGACCCGAACCCGCGCCCCGTGCGCCCGCAACAGGGCATCGATACGCCGCCAGCCGTCACGCCAGCGATTGTAGCACGCGTTCCCATTCGACCGCGCCCCCGCGAACCAGCCGCGGATGGCGGCCCCGCACGTCGACGATCGTCGATGGCGGTCCTGTCAACGCCGCCGATTGCTCGAGCACGAGGGCCACCGCCGAGCCCAGGCCGTCGACCACTTCGGCCGCCGTCGCGGCGGGCCGGCGGCCGGCTCGATTCGCGCTGGTCGCGGTGATGGGTCCGCCGCGCAACGCGGCCAGCCGGCGGGCGGCGGGACTACGGGGCACCCGTATCGCCACCGAGCCGTCAGCCGCGCACACGCCGTCGGCGAACGCGGCCTCCGGATCGAAGACGAGGGTCAGCGGGCCGGGCCAGAAGCTGGAGGCCAACCGGCACCCCAACGGCGGCAGGGCGCCCGCTCCGGCCTCGACCTGGGTCAGGCTGGCCGCGATCAAGGGTATCCCGGCCCGCGCCGACCGGGTCTTCAACCGGCACAGGCGCTGGACCGCGGCCGCCCGCGTCGGATCCACCCCGAGACCGTACAGCGTATCGGTCGGATAGGCGACGATGCTCCCGTCCGCCAGCGCGCCGGCCGCCTGCCTGAGTGCTCGATCGGGCGCAGTCTCGTCCAGGCGAACGATGCGGGCGCCCGCGGCGCCGCCCCCCGGTGCGGACGGCCCATCGCCAGAACCGGACCGGATGCTCCATGATCGATGGATCGAGGTCATCGTGCCTGCCAAGTCTTCCCGCGCTCCGAAACGCCCGTCGAGACCGCCACGCGTCCCGCTGCTCCGCCGGCGCGGGGGCCCCCACCCGGACAAGATCAAGGCGCTGTTCCGCGACCGCAAGCACCGGGGACGTTCCGGGACGACCGGCCGAGCGCGACCGCGGGACGCGGCGCCTCGTCAGAAGTGCACCACCATGTTGGAGTCGCCGGTCAGATGGATGGTGTCCACGAACTGGATGCGTTGGGGGCTGGTCTGCATGACCAGCGAGTTGGTCCGCGCCCCGTCCCCGAAGAAGCGAACGCCCCGCATCAGGGTACCGTCGGTGACACCGGTGGCCGCGAAGGTGATCTGCCGGCCGCAGGCGAGGTCGGCGGCGCGATAGACGCGGCCCATGTCGGTGATTCCCATCGACCGGCACCGTTCCTCCTTCTCCGGCGTATCCACGACCAGCCGGGCGAAAATCTCGCCGTTCAGACAGCGCATCGCGGCCGCGACGAGCACGCCCTCCGGCGCGCCGCCGGTCCCCATGACCGCGTGCACGCCGCTGCCCCGCACCGCGGCCGAAATGCCCGCCGACAGGTCGCCGTCGCCAATCAGTCGGATACGGGCGCCGGCCTCCCGGATGTCCGCGATCAACTGCCGGTGGCGCGGCCGGTCGAGCACGATCACGACGAGGTCCTCGACCTTGCGGTCCAGACACCGCGCGATGGCCCGCAGATTGTCCCGGACCGGCGCATCCAGATAGACGGCATGCCTGGAGCTCGGTCCCACGACGAGCTTGTCCATGTAGATGTCCGGGGCGTGCAGCAACCCGCCGCGTTCGGACACCGCCAGCACCGCGATCGCGTTCGACGCCCCGGTGGCGCAGAGGTTGGTTCCCTCCAGCGGGTCGACCGCGATGTCCACCTCCGGCAGCGCGGCGGCGTCCCGGCCCGCCCCCGCGGCATGCGCGGTCCCCACCAGTTCGCCGATGTAAAGCATCGGCGCTTCATCCCGCTCGCCCTCGCCGATGACCACCCGGCCGTCGATCGGCACCCTGTCCAGGGTCTCCCGCATCGACTCGACGGCGACCTGATCGGACCGGTGGCGATCGCCCTGACCCATCGTATGGGCGCACGCGACGGCGGCCCGCTCGACGACCTCGAGCAAGGCGGATGTGATGTCGGCGCCCATGCCGGCCTGGCTGCTGTCACTCATGCGGTCGCGGTTCTCCTTGAATCGACCGGACGCCGGGGGCGCCGGTCACCGGCTGGTCATCTGGACGGCGGCGCCCACCTGCAGGTCGAGGCGTTCGGCCGCGCTGGCCGCGTTGGCGGCGAACTCGAGATGATCGGTGCTGCCGAACAGGGCGCAGACCTCGCCGGGACCGATGTCCGCGTAGGTCTCAACGAGCCGCCCCACCGCGTGGCCTCCGACCACGATGTCGATGCCCCCGGCCGCGGCCAGCCGTTCGCAGTCCCGGCGGTCCAGGTTCGTCACCAAGTTGCCGAATCGGTCGATGCGAACGACGCTGCCGCCGATCGAGCCGTCCCGCATCTCGATCGCCGGCAGCTCAAGCGTGACGTAGCCGCGCAGAGGCCGCCCCAGGGCGGACAGTCGAATCCCCCGGGCCAGCCACGCCGCGGCGGGGGCGAAGCGGTCCCGCCCCTCGAACGTCCGGCTGACGGCCGGTCGCGCATACCGGCGCTCGGTCAGCTCCACGATCTGTTTCGGCGGGCTCTGCGCGAAGACATGGGTGAGAACGCCGTTGTCCGGCGCAACGAATCGGTGGTGGCCCGTATCGGCGGCGAGCCCGCGCCGGGTGGATCCGACGCCGGGGTCGACGACGACGAGAAACACGCTGCCGGCGGGAAAGTACCGATGGGCGGCGGCCAGCTCCAGCGAGGCGGCCCGGCGATCATGAGGTGGAATGTCGTGCGTGACGTCCACGAGGGCGGCGTCCGGACAGATATCCAGAATCACCCCCCGCATGGCGCCCGCGTAATGGTCGCGGGTACCGAAATCACTCAACAGACCGACGACTGGACGAGCCATCTGTTCCGTTCAGGCCCGCGACGGGCTCCCGTGGGCCCGCGGTCGTACCGGCCCGCCCGAGCGCACCGCCGGACGCTACACGCTCTTGTTGTTCCTCGCGGGCGGCGCCGGGGGTTTTCGGGGCTCGCCGCCGCCCGCCTTCGGTTCGCTCCGAGAGCGGTTCGCCGGTTGCGCCTGCTGCTGCATGTCGATGCCGCCGCGGAACTTGGCGCCTTCGGCAATGGCGACCCGCGGAGCCTTGATATCGCCTTCGACCGTTCCCTCGTTCCGAATCGCGACCTTCTCGGCCGCTTCGATGTTGCCGATGACCTCACCGAGCACGACAATCGACTTCGCGACCACCTGCGCCCGAATGCGTCCGTGGGCGCCGATGGTCAGGACGTGCTGCTTGAGGGTGATCTTGCCCTCGACCTGTCCCTCGATCGTCAGGTCCTCGCTGCCGCGGAGCTCGCCCTTGACGACGATCGACTTGCCGATGGTCACGTTCTCGTTCACGCTCCGTCCCTCGGCGAGGTCGGAGCCGGCGTTGTTCGTGACCGGAGGGGTCACCGGCTGGGGCGGTTCTTCGCGCTTCCACATGAGTGCTTCTCCGGGCCACGCGGCCGTGGGGAATCGCGTTCCCGTGCCGGCTCCGCCACCCCTGTCGAGAGTGACGCGACTGATCCGGCGCCTCGAGCGACGTGCCCTGCGCATCCGGCGACCTCCTGCCGAAGGCGGTGAATCAATGGTACGATGAGCGCTCGCGGAGTGTCCACCGGCGGCCTCACCGCGGAGATACTCCCCCGTTATCGGCAGATGCGCCGACCGCCGACAGCCGCCGTCCCGGCCGCGGGCATCGAGACGCGCGGGGGGAAAGCCCCGCGCGGTTTCACCGCGGGCTCCCGGACGCTGGTAGATTGGATACGGTGACCGGGATCTATCTGGACCACAACGCGACGACGCCGGTGGCCCCTCCGGTGGCCGACGCGATGACGAGCGCCCTGCGCACCGTCTTCGGCAATCCGTCCAGCGTGCACGCGTACGGGCAGGAGGCGAAGACCGCCCTCGACGAGGCCCGGGCCGCGGTGGCCCGCCTGATCGGCGCCGAACCCACGGAGATCGTCTTCACGTCCGGGGGTTCCGAATCGAACAACTTGGCCATTCGAGGCGTCGCGGAGGCCGCCGCGGACGCCGGCCGGCGTCATCTCGTCGCGAGCGCCATCGAGCACGAAGCCGTCCTGCGCACCCTGAAGGCCCTCCACAAGGGCCGGTCCACGACCTTGGTGGCGGTCGACGAACGCGGGGTCGTCACCGCCGAGCGGCTCGCCGCGGCGCTGACCGACGAAACCGCGCTCGTCTCCATCATGCACGCCAACAACGAGATAGGCACGATTCAACCCATCGCCGAGCTGGCTGCGCTGGCCCACGAGCGCGGCGCCCTCATGCACACGGACGCGGTGCAGTCGGTGGGCAAGATCCCGGTCGACGTGCGCCGCCTGGGCGTCGATCTGCTGTCGCTGTCGGGCCACAAGTTCAACGGTCCCAAGGGGGCCGGCATCCTCTGGATTCGCCGGGGCACGCGGCTGCATGCGCAGATGACGGGCGGCCGGCAGGAACGCAACCGGCGGGCCGGCACGGAGAACCTGCCCGCCATCGTCGGCCTCGGCGCGGCGGCGCGCCGGCTGCTGGACAAGCCCGAGTCGGCGACGGACCTCGCGGCGCTTCGGGATCGGCTCGAAGCGGGCATCCTCGCCACCGTGTCCGGCGCCGCCGTGAACGGGGCTTCGCCCCCCCGCGTCGGGAACACCTCGAACATCAGCTTCCACGGCGTCGAGGCGGAATCGCTGCTCATCGCCCTGGATCTCGAGGGCATCGCGGTGTCGACCGGGTCCGCCTGCTCTTCCGGGACCCTCGAACCTTCCCATGTCCTGCGGGCGATGGGCTTCTCGCCGCATCGCACCCAGAACTCGATCCGATTCAGCCTCGGGCTCGGCAATACCGCCGACGAGGTGGACCGTGTGGTCGCCGTCCTGCCCGGCATCATCGACCGCCTCCGCGCGCTCGCCGGCCGCGGCGCGGCGGCGGTGGGGCGCTGACCGCCGATGCGGGTGGTGGTCGCGATGTCCGGCGGGGTCGACTCCTCGGTGGCCGCGCTGCAGCTCGTCGAGGCGGGCCACGAGGTCATCGGCCTGTCGATGCAGCTCTACGATCAGCAGCAGGACGCCCCGCGGTTCGGGGGATGCTGCTCGCTCGACGACCTGCACGACGCGCGCCGCACCGCCGCGGCCCTCGGCATCCGGCACTACGTCATGAACTTCGAGCGGCAGTTCGAGGCCGCGGTGGTCTCGACGTTCGTCCGCGAGTACGCGGCCGGGCGCACCCCGATTCCCTGCGTCCAGTGCAACGGAGACCTGAAGTTCGCCCACCTGCTGGAGCGGGCCGCCGCCCTCGGCGCCGACTGCGTCGCCACCGGCCACTATGCCCGCCGCGCCGCCGGGGACCCGCCGGCGCAGGGTCACACCCTGCGCCGCGGCCTCGACGCCGCCAAGGACCAGTCCTACTTCCTCTTCACGCTGACCCAGGGGCAACTGGCGCGGGCCCTGTTCCCCGTCGGACACCTGCACAAGAAGGAGGTCCGCGCTCTGGCCCGGCGCGGCCGGCTGCCGGTAGCCGACAAGCCCGACAGCCAGGAGCTGTGCTTCGTTCCGAACGGCGACACCGCCGGACTCGTCGAGGCGCGCGAGCCGGCGGTGGCCCGGAGCGGACCGATCCGCGACCAGCACGGACGGGAGGTGGGCCGGCACAACGGCGTGCACCGCTTTACCGTCGGCCAGCGGAAGGGTCTGAAGCTGTCGACAAGCGTCCCCCTGTACGTCCTGGGCATCGACGCCGCCGGAAACGCGGTGACCGTCGGCCCCCGCCGCGCCTTGGACCGCACGCGCCTCACCGCGTCGTCTGTCAATTGGATCGCCGGATCGCCCCCGCACGGGTCCGGCCGGGTCACCGCCCGTATCCGGCATCGCCATCCCGATGCGCCGGCGCGGGTCGAGCCTCTCCCCGACGACCGGGTCGCAGTCGTGTTCGACGAGCCGCAACGCGCGGTCGCCCCCGGCCAGGCGGTGGTCTTCTATGAGGGCGACACGGTGCTGGGCGGCGGTTGGATCGACTGACTGCGCGCCGGTTCCACCGGGGCGGCGGTGCGGCTGGGGCGGCTCGAGAGCCATCGATCGCCGGCGATCGGGACGCTGGCCCCGGATCCGGACGGGCCGCGCGCCCCGGACCACGACCTCTGGCTGATGCGCACCACTGCGGGCCGGTTCCCACTGGGGCGGCGGTGCGGCTGGGGCGGCTCGAGAGCCATCGATCGCCGGCGATCGGGACGCTCGCTCCGGATCCGGACGGGCCGCGCACCCCGGACCACGACCTCTGGCTGATGCGCACCGCCGCGAGCTAGGAGTCTGCGCCGCAGGAAATTCTGACTACCATATGTTGCGCAAGCGCTGGCGATTGACTACTACATATTGTGCCAGATCGGACCCAAAATCGTTCTACGGCGCAGACTCCCAGCGCTTCCCGGCCCGGACCTGCCGCGTTGCGGCGCCGCTGCCCGCCCAACCAGGCCGCGCCGTCCTTCGGCGCAGGCGGTTCGCCCGGACATGGCCGCGTTGCGGCGCCGCTGCCCCCCAACAGGCCTGCAAGGAGGATGCGCCGTCCTTCGGCGCCGGCGCCTACGACGACTCGAGGTACCGTTCGGCGTCGATGGCGGCCATGCAGCCGGTGCCGGCGGCGGTGATGGCTTGGCGGTACACGTGGTCCTGCACGTCGCCGCAGGCGAAAACGCCGGGCGCGCTGGTGCGCGTGCCGGCGCCGGCGACGATGTAGCCGTTGGCGTCCAACTCGACCTGCCCCTCGAACAGGCGGGTGTTGGGCGTATGTCCGATGGCGATGAACACGCCGTCCACGGCCAGCTCCTTGACCGCGCCGGTCTCGCGGTTCCGGAGGACGGCCCCCGTCACCACGCCCTGTTCGACGTCCTTCACCTCGGCCAGCTCGGTGTTCCATTCGAAGGCGATCTTCGGATTGGCGAACGCCTTGTCTTGCATGATCTTCGACGCCCGGAGACGGTCGCGCCGGTGCAGGACGGTGACCTGCGAGGCGAACTTCGTCAGGAAGACGGCCTCCTCCATGGCCGAGTCCCCGCCCCCGACGACCGCGATGGGCTTGCCGCGGAAGAAGTAGCCGTCGCAGGTCGCGCACGTGGACACGCCGTGCCCCATCAGGGTGCGTTCCGACGGAAGGCCGAGCAGGCGGGCCGAGGCTCCGGTCGAGATGATGAGCGACCGTGTCTCGTGCGCCTGCCCCCCCACCCGGACCACGAACGGCGGCTCTCCGAGCTCGACCGACGTGACGTCGCCGGCCACGATCTCCGCCCCGAACCGCTCCGCCTGCGCCCGCATCTCGGCCATGAGCTCGGGCCCCATGATGCCGTCCCGGAACCCGGGAAAGTTCTCGACCGCCGTCGTGAGCATCAACTGTCCGCCCGACTCGAGTCCCTCGATGACCAACGGGTTCAGATTCGCCCGCGCGGAGTACAGGGCGGCGGTCAGCCCCGCCGGCCCGGACCCGATGATGATCACGTTACGCATTCAGGAATCACCCTTCACGGTAAACGCCGCCCGGGAAGACAGCGGTGAGATGGAGACGGCGCAGACTCCTAGTCCGGAAATCGTCGCCTGCGGCTCCGATTACCGCCCAACCAACCCTCCAGGGAGTCGGCGCCTCCGGGGGGAGGCGGCGCCATTCTACGGCGCAGACTCCTAGTCAGCGGCGGGAGCGAACAGTACGCGGGCCCGGGCCGACAGCCAGTCCACGAGACGGCGGGTCTCCGTGAACCGACCCGCATTCGATCGCGCTCCCAGCACCACCACCGAGACCGCGCGGTCGCCGACCCGGATCAACGTCGCCAAGCAGTATCCGGCCTCGTTGATGAAGCCGGTCTTCCCCCCGACGACGTCGGGGCGCGAATCGAGCAGGCGGTTGGTGTTCCGGACCACGCGGCTCTGGAGGCTCGTGCGGATGCGATGCGAACGCTTACGGATGATCCGCGCGATCCCGGGGTTCCGGCCGGCCGCCGCAATCAGCCGGGACACGTCATGGGCCGACGACACGTTGCCTTCGTGCAGCCCCGACGGATCCGTGAACCGGGTCTGCTCCAGCCCGAGCTCGGCCGCCAGCGCGTTCATGCGGCTGATGAAACGCTTCGTCCCCCAGGGTGACGCCCGCGCCAGCACGCGCGCGGCCACGTTGTCGGACGCCACCAACGCGAGATGCAGGAGATCGCGCAGGCTGACCCGCTCGCCCCGCTGCAGGTAGGTGGTGGACGCCCGGCGGACGTCCCGCTGCGAGATGACGACGTCCCGCCTGAGATCCGGCTCATCCTCGAGGAACAGCATCGCCGTCATCACCTTGGTGATGCTGGCGATGGGACGCGGTTCCCGGGCGTTCAGCTCCCAGACCGCATTCCCGGTCAACGGGTCGAAGATGATGGCGGCCTCGGCGCGCACGCGGGGCGACGGAATGCTCTGCGCGGGAGGAGCCGCGGGCGCTTCCGGCGACAGGCCCCGCGCGAGGAGACCGACCGGCGGGCCGGCCGCGGACAGACCGACCGCGAGCAGAACGAGCAGGACGACGCGGAGGGGCCGGATTCCGCGGGATGAGGGCGCCGCCGTCCGACGCCCACCCGCAACGGTCGCGCGTTCACGAATCCCAGGCACCGGAGGCAAGAGCCCCGCTGCTTGCGACGAGGCAACGGGTCTCAGATCACGCCCCGGTGTCGTTGGTCGGGCGCGGCAACGTATAGTGCGTCCGCGCCCGAATGTTCAGATCGTCCCGGTCCCGCACCTCGACGCGCAGGCGGCGCGTTCTGACGGTGGGGTCCGGGTTGCTGGTATAGAACCCGACGACGTAGTAGTCGCTCGTCTCGGAGTCGATCTCGCGCAGCGCATCGCCGAAGTCGTTGCGATTGACCACCGCCCGGCCGCCGGTCAGCTCGGACAGCATGCGCAGGGTGCCCTGCGTCTGATAGATGTGCCGGTTCCATTCGATGAGGTCCACCTGAACGTCGAGGTCCGGTCCGGCCACCAGACCGCGGGGGTCGAGGGTGTAGAACGAAGTGTTCGCCCGATTGGCCGACCGCGCCAGCTCGGCCAGCTCGAAGCTCAGGTCGAGGTTCGCGAACTGCTGCCCCTGACGCGAATAGCGCTCGAACGGGTCGGTAGCCGGATCGGGCATACCGCCGTAGAGGTCGTTGAAGGCGTCTTCGTCCAGGTTTCCGATGTCCGCCAGGCGCTGCTGCTGGAACAGACCGCTGTGCAGCCGCGCCTCGGGGAACGGGTCGAAATCGTATCCCTCGCTCAGATAGATGAAGACCTTGCGGCGGTCGTTCACCGCTTCGAGGTTCCGCAACACGGAGTGCGCCGTCTTGAACGCCACGTGGGCGCGGTACAGGACTTCGGCCGGCCCGCGCGACGTGTCCATCGCCATCACCTGATCCCGGACGCTCAGCGCGTCGCCCATGATTCGGTTGCCCGCGGCATAGAGCAACCCGCGATCATAGGTCATGTCGATGGAAAGCGACGACGGCCCCGTCGAGATGATGCCGAAGAGATCCCCCTCGTGAACCAGGGTGTCTCCGATCTCCTCGAAGATCTGCCGTATCTTGGGCGTGCGGGCCGGAGTCAGGTGCAGGTCGTCCACGAACAGCACGAAGATGCGGCCCGCTGTATTGTTCACCGGCCGCGACGAGGGCAGGATGATGCCTTCCTGGACCGCCGGGGCCGGCTGCAACTGGTTGTAGACGCGGCCGCCGTGGACCAGCACCATCGAGACGATGTCCTGTTCGACGTCGTCCTCGAAGATACGGAAGTCGTTTCGGGTGAGGTCGGGAACGAAGACGCCGCCGCGGTCGCGCACGATGACGTCCGTGGTGACCAGGGTCACCCCGGTGCGGAAGGTCGGCCGCCCGTCTCCGATGACGCCGACGGTGGTCGGCCCCGGTTCCTCCGGCCGCGTCTGCGCCGAAAGAACGGTGAAGGCGGCGGCGGTGGCGGCGAGAGATCCGACACCGATTCTGACGCCACGACCGAAAGCTGTCATACCCATTCGCGCATTATACAGCAAAGCCCGCGCCCCCCCCATCGCACGGAATCTCCAGAAACATCCCACGCTGACGGCGCGTGACGGCTCGCCCCCGACTCCGAGGGCTCGCCACCGTCCTGCCGACCGGCCGGCGCCGCGTGAGACCCAAGATTCCGCCCGTCCGGAGCCCCGGGACCCCCACGATTCCGCCTGCGCACGGCGGTGGCGGAGCGTGGGATGGTCCTGCGTGGAATCGCATGGTCATCCGCGATCCGCATCCGGTTCGACCGGCGACGCCCCTTCGGCACTGCCGCCGGACTCGGCCGGAGCGGCCCCCTCGTCCCCACTGCGCCGGCCGCGCCGGCGCCGTCTCCGGCGCCTCCGGCTTGGCGGGTCGCGCGGCGTTTCCGCGGTATCGGCGGACGCCGCCGCCCGCTCACCGGCTCCGGAGCCGGGCTCGCCCGGGGGCGCATCAAGGTCTCCGGGGCGCGGCTCGTCCCGCCGAGGCGCCGGTTGCTGCGCTCCCGTCGACTCGGCCGCCGTCCCGCGGCCGCCGGTCGACTCTTCTCGGCTCCCCCGGCGCGATCGGCGCCGGGGCCGTCCCTCGTCGGTGTCGTCCCGCGCCGGCGGCAGCGGCTTCGCCTTCAGGATCTCCTCCCAGTCGAACGTCAGATCGGGATTCGACTTCTCGATGCCGCGAATCGCGTCGTCATCGAGAGCCGGCCGTCCGACCTCGATGTCGGGGGGCGTGCGGAACCAGTACAAGACCCGCATCCGTACGATGCCGTCCTGCCGAAACGTATGGCAAAGGTAGGTGTTGGCGTAGCCGCGCTTGTCGCGGGAAAACCGAAGGAAAGGCATCCGATCCGCCAGCCGGCACCGCCCGGAAACGGCTTCCGGGCGGTCTCCGGCGGTGTGGCGGCTACAATAGCACGAACACCGAACGCAATCCAGGCAAGATCGACGCTCGGGCCCCATGTGCGCCCCGTACGAGCAGGGGCATCCCACGCTGACAGCGCGTGACGGCCCGCCCCCGATTCGAGGGGTCGCCACCCTCTTGCCGACCGGTCGGCGCCGCGTGAGACCCACGATTCCGCGCGTCCGGAGCCCCAGGACCCGCCACGCTTCCGCCTGCGCACGGCGGTGGCGGAGCGTGGGATGGTTCTGCCGTACGAGACAAACATCCGTGACAATCACTGAAGAGTGTGATATTATGCACTCAAGTGCATTCGCCACGCGGTTCCTGACGGGTCCATTCTTGACGGAGGTCTCACGATGTCCGGGATGCCTTGTCGGACCGCGGGGACATCGGGATGGCGGTCGAGGGCCTCTCGGACTTGGCGGCGGGCCGCCGCCTCGTCGGTGAACCAGTCGCCGCCGGGAAGCGGCTCCACCGCGGCCGGCGGCGGGGCGGCGGGCGGGTTGCCGACGCCGGACCGGCCCGGGTCCTGGCCGGCGAACCCCGCGGCGGCGCCCGAGAGTACCGTCACGACCGCCCACGACCGGCACGTCCGACCCACGGCAACGCCTCCTCGGTGGCCTCGAGGGTTCGACGGCGCGTTTCCCGCGACGTTCGCGAACGCGGAGATTGGTTGCGCGAAACCGGGTTCTAGCACCTGCGCCCGGCTCCTTGCGTAACAGCCCGGTGGCGAAACCCCCGCGTCGCACCGAGAGCGGCGAGGGCGCCGGCGGGCTGAAGAACGCCCGTGCCTGACAAGGCGTGAAGAGGGCGTATATTGCCGTGAAAATACCCCCACGTTTCATGACGTCGGGGTGGTCGGCAGCCCGATCATGACGGTTTGGGCATAGCAGCCCGTGGCAAGCGCGCCGGACTGGCCGGCGGTGGCGCGGAAACGGCTCGGATCGGCCGGACTTCGGCGATTTCGACCGCTGTACGACACGTTCCGGGCCGAGTACGGCTCCGGCCGGATGCAGCACAACTTCTGCCACGGACTGATAGGCAACCGACGAACAACGCAGTCAGGCGGGATGCATCGCCGCTCGAAGGCAGCGGGGACTGTCGCCGCCGGCCGGTAGGCGCGGGGCGGCGGCGCCGGCCGCGGCGGGTTATCATGTGCCCGCGCCTGGGAGCCGGTGGTGAAGCGCAGCGGTGCATCGAGACCGGCGCGGCGCCCGCGTGAGAAGGCGTGACGAGGAAGCATATCGGGCGTATGCGGCCTGGGAACGCAACCAAGCGGGATGCGCCGGCCGGTCGAATGCCGCCGGGCTGACCGCCGCCTCCCGGCACCGATTCGCCCGGTACTTCCATCTGCTTCCGTCCTTCGCCGTCAGGAGCACCCCTCGTGAACGATCGTTTCCTCCGCGCGTGCCGCCGCGAGCCCGTCGACATGACCCCGGTGTGGTTCATGCGGCAGGCGGGGCGCTATATGAGCGCCTACCGCGGGATTCGCGAGCGCTTCAGCCTGCTCGAGATATGCCGCCAGCCCGAGCTCGCGGCCCAGGTGACCCTGCAGCCGGTCGAGGCCATCGACGTCGACGCCGCCATCCTGTTCTCGGACCTGCTGCTCCCGCTCGAGCCGATGGGCATCCCCTTCGACTTCGTGAAGGGCGAGGGACCGGTGATCGATCCGCCGGTGCGGACGGTGGAGCGCATCGACCGGCTCCGCGTCTTCGAGCCCCGCGAGGGGCTCGGGCACGTGCTGGACACGATTCGCCTCCTCTCCCTGCGGTTGGCCGACCGCGTGCCCCTGATCGGGTTCGCGGGCGCGCCGTTCACCCTCGCCTCCTACGCCATCGAGGGCGGCCCTTCGAGCAACTACGCGCGGACCAAGGCGCTGATGTACGGAGAGCCCGAGGCATGGCACCGGCTCGCGGATACCTTCGCCACCGTCGTCGCCGACTATCTGAACGCCCAGATCGAGGCCGGGGTGCAGGCGGTGCAGGTGTTCGACTCCTGGGTGGGCGCGCTCTCCCCCCGCGACTACCGCGAGTTCGCGCTGCCCCATACGCAGAAGATCTTCGAGACGGTCCGGGCCGGCGGGGTCCCCATGCTGCACTTCGGCACGGGCACCACCACCCTGCTGCCGACGATGCGCGAGGCGGGCGGCGACGTGATCGGCCTCGACTGGCGCATCCCCCTCGACGAGGGCTGGGCGCTGGTCGGCGACGACTGCGCGGTGCAGGGCAACCTCGACCCGACCCTGCTGCTCGGCCCCGTCGAACGCCTGCTGCGGGGCGCGGTCGACGTGCTGCGCCGGGCCGGCGGCCGCCCCGGCCACGTGTTCAACCTCGGCCACGGCATCCTCCCCGGCACGAATCTCGAGCACGTGCAGCTCCTCGCCCGCTTCGTGCACGAGCAGACCGGGGGCCCGTGGTGAGTCGGCGCGTTCGACCGCGACCGGCGCGGCGCGCGACGCCCGCGCGGCCCGCGGTCAGGCCGCCTGCCATGTCGGGCTCCCCGGGAGCCCGCGGCGACACCGCGCGCTGCACGGAGATCGCGGCGGCCGCGCGGCAGGGCGCGGCGAGGGCGCCTGGTCGAGTGCGGCGGAGCGCCGGCCACGGGCTCCTGCGGCCGGCAGCGCGGGCGCGCTGACCGACGGCGGCGGCACATGGCGGAAGTCGACGTCGCGGTGGTCGGGGGAGGGATGGCGGGGCTCGCCGCCGCCTACGAGCTGCACCGTCACGGTGTCTCGTTCGTGCTGATAGACGCGGCGCCGCGGCCCGGCGGCGTGGTCCGCACCGAGCGCGTCGACGGGTTCACCCTCGACGCGGGACCCGACTCGCTGCTCGTGCAGAAGCCGGCCGCCCTTGAGCTGTGCCGCGAGCTCGGGCTCGGCCCCCGCCTCGTACCGACGCGGGAGCCCCGAACCGCCTACGTGCTGCGCAACCGGCGGCTGCGCCCCCTGCCGGCGGCCTCGGTCCTCGGCATACCCACGGCCGTCGGGCCCTGGGTTACCAGCGACCTGCTCTCCCCCGCCGGCCGGCTGCGTCTCGCCGCCGACCTCGTCCTGCCCCGCGGCGGCGGCTCCGACGAATCGGTGGGGAGTTTCTTCCGCCGCCGTTTCGGGGCGGAGGCCGCCGAGTACATCGCCGAGCCGCTGCTTGCGGGCATCCACGCCGGCGACGTCGACCGATTGTCGATGCCGGCCCTGTTCCCCCGGCTCGTCGAGGCCGAACGCGCCGCGGGCAGCGTGATCCGCGCATTCCGGCGGAAGCGCCGGGCCGCGCCGCGCCCGGCGGGGGGGCTCTTCCGCTCGCTCCCCGGCGGCCTCGAGGAGATGGTGGACGCGCTGGCCGCGACCCTGCCCCCCGGCGCCGTCCGCTGCCGCATGCGGGCCGTCGCCCTCCGCGGCCCCGCCCCCTATACCGTGCGGCTCTCCACCGCCGACCCCATCTCCGCCCGCAGCGTTATCATCGCCACCCCGGCCCACGTCACCGCAACCCTGGTGCGCCCCCTCGACCAACGCCTGGCCGCGTTGTGCGACGAGATCCCCTACACGTCGACCGCGACCGTGCTCCTCGCCTATCCGCAAGCCGCGGTGCGCCGGCCCCGCCGGGGGTCCGGGTTCGTGGTGCCGCGAGGCGAGCGCGCGGTGCCGCTGATGGCAGGGTCGTGGGTGACCTCGAAGTGGCCCGGCCGGGCGCCGGAGGGACAAGTGCTGTTGCGGGGGTTCCTCGGAGGCGTCCGCGACCCGCACGTCCAGGAACGCTCCGAAGACGAGCTGATCGAGCAGACCCATGCCACCTTCGCCGGGCTGCTCGGCCTCGACCGCGGCCCCAGCCTCGCCCGCGTCTACCGCTGGGAACGCGCCAACCCCCAGCACAACGTCGGGCACCTCGTGCGGCTTGCGGCCATCGAGACGCGATTGCGGCACTGGCCCGGCCTCTTCGTCACCGGCGCCGGCTTTCGGGGAGTCGGCATTCCCGATTGCGTCGCCGACGGGCGAACCATGGCCCGGGCAACGACAGACTGGCTGGGGAGGTGATTCACCGCCGCAGCGGTTCGCCGGGCGGCGAAGCGCAGAATCCGGGCGCGGGGCGGTCGGACCATGACCGGGCGGCGCCGGACGGCCTTGCGGCCCGTGGCGACAGTCCCCCGTTGTGGAGGACGATTCACCGCCCCCGGGGTCCCACGGGCCAACCATGGCCCCGGCAACGATGGACTGGATGGATGGGCAGGGACGGGCAGGCCACCGCCGCGCGGGGATCACTCGGCGGCATCCGCCGGCGCCGCCGCCTTCGCGGCTTTCTTCGTCTTCGCCGCGGACGTCGAAGCCGTCTTGCGCTTGCGGGCCCGCGGCCGGGTCGGCGGAGCCGGCTCGCTCGACGGCTCGAGCTTCGCCAGACTCGTCAGGAACTTGCGGACGGTGTTGTCATCGAACTGGATCCGCGTGTAGGCATCCTCGATGGCGATCACCGATCCCGCGCCGTATGTCGGTTCGTGCACCCTGGCTCCCACCTCGAAGCGCTTCATTGTCGACTGCTCTCCCCGACTTGATGCCACCAACCGTACACACAAAGCACCCTGGCACCGCACGCTACGACCCGCTGCCGAAACGATAACTTGAACTCTATCAGAAAGTTATCTCCGGCGTCAACACCGCGGCGCCTCCCTTGACGCCCTCCCGGAGAGCGGTGACGCCGCCTCCGGAATGCTATAGTCCACAGCAGGTTCACTCGTCTCCCCGCCGGGGCATGCCCGCCCTTTCGCGCGGGAGCGGCATCACGGAACCCGCTCGACGGAACAGGACGGCCGCCGCAAGCGGTCCGTCCGCTTGCAGCGCAGGAGGCGTATTCGATCATGAAGAAGGTACGGACATCCGGTATCGCGGCGTTCGCGGTGACCATTCTGGCGGCGGCGGGCTGCGGCGGCTCCGGAGAACCCGCGGCGACGGCACCCGCGGCGGCCGAAGCCACCGTCCCGGCGGAAATGCTCGGCGGCGGCGTGCTCACCCACGTCCATGACGGCCAAGCCGGCAGCCCCCACGTCCAGGTCGCCTGGGAGGTCGACGGCGCGAACATCTCGATCACCTACGGCCGTCCCTACCTCCGGGACCGTACCGTCGGCGAGACCGTCGAGCCCCTCGACGGATCCGTCTGGCGACTCGGGGCCGACGAGGCCACGACCTTCGTGACGGACGGCGACCTCATGGTCGGCGGCACCCACGTCCCCGCCGGGGAGTACACGCTGTGGACCCTGACCACCGGCGACACCACCGAGCTCATCGTCAACGCCGAGACCGGACAGTGGGGCACCGAGTACGACCCGTCGCGCGACCTCGGCCGCACCCCGATGACCGTCGGCAGCCTCGACACGCCGGCCGAGCAGCTGACGCTGCACATGGAGAACCGCGAGCTTCGCTTCGAATGGGGGTCGATGGTCGCCTCGGTGCCGATCGTCGTGCACTGACGCGCGGCACGCCTCGCAGGCGTCGGCGGCGCTGCGTAGGTCCGAGCAAGAACAACTTCCTTCAGAGGCCGCAATCACGCCGTCAAGGAATCGACGCCGAAATGCGACAGATGCGCGGCGTGGATGCGGCCGCAGTGAAACTGCGACGCGAAACCGATGCAGCGAAACCGGGAGTTTATTCTTATGCCGATTCCCAAGCTGCCGAGGCGTCGGCTACATCGGTGTGAGCAAGACCTTGGGCCGCTAGCTCAGCGGTAGAGCACCTGACTTTTAATCAGATGGTCGCTGGTTCGATCCCAGCGCGGCCCACCAACGGCACTCCGCCGGTCCGGGAATATTCTCGAGATCCTCTCCCGCGGTTCGCGCCCGCGCACCTTGAACTCGAGATCGACCGGCGCCGACCCGAACTCGAGCAAGACGGGCGGGCCGGCCGTAGTCCTCGTTCCGCATGACGACGGTGGGCGCCACCTGAATCAACGTCGCAGGTGCGGTTCTGGAACACCCGACGCTGACCGTGGTCGCGCGAGGCGTCGTTGACCCGCGCCGCCCCGCGCAGGAACGAGGCGGCGCGGGCCTCGATCTCCCGGCCGTTCAACGGACGATCCGGACTGGGACGTGTGTCGATGGCCAAGTGGGCGGCGAATCGTAACGGCGCTCCAGCCCCGTGGTTGCCGGCCAGTCGAGTCGGGGGTAGTGTATCCGTAGCCCGGCCGCCATCGCCGGCGTGGTCCGCAGCGTCTTGTGGGCCCCTGGAAGCACAAGCGGGAATCAAACGGAGACATTACCCAGTCGGGAGATCCGTGGACCGCGGCCGCCCGACCGTGGTCGCTCGGAGATCCCGCGTCGGCGTCTGCACCGCTTCAGAGCCGCCCGCAGGACCGCTCAGGCGGCGGAGCCGGACTTCAGCCACCGCCGGACGACGCGGTTCCACCACATGATTGCGCCGGTGACGAACAGCGCGGGCGGAACGAGCCCGATCAGCGCCCAGATCGCCTTGGTGGTCGAGTTGCAGAGCGCCTCACAGCCCGGGATGCCGCGGCCGCCGAGCCGGCCGAAGTGCAGATAGGCGAGCCAGTACATCACCCGGTCGCCGACGCGCTCCACCGGGTTCGACACGTCGAACGGCTCCAGGTAGTCGACGATCGCGATGAAGGCGGCCGGGAACGACAGGTAGGCCCCCGTGACCGCCCACAGGATCAGGAACGGCCAGCACCAGAAGCCGAACGCGCTGTGGACACGCCAATTGAGCTGCTTCCAGTCCGCCCGCCGGTCGATGGTCAGGCTGCGCCGCCAGCGCAGGACGCCGGGCCACCAGACCACGGCGCCGGTCATCGACAGCACCAGGAGGAACAACGCGCCGACGCCGTTCACCCGCCGGCCCGTCTGTCCGCCCAGGAGGTTGTCGTGCAGGTCCAGCACCCAGGCGCTCATGCGGTAGCCCAGCGGCAGGGGGTCTCCCCGGTCCTCCCCCGTGAACGGGTCGAACAGCCGCCGGATGCGGTCGCCGTCGCGCGTCAGGGTGACCTCGACAGCGTGGTTCGGCGTCTCACCCGGCCGCACGTTCTGCACGTCGTAGCCGGGATAGGCCTGCCGGGCGGCGCGCTCCAGGGCGTCGTCGCCCAGCGACGCGCCCGTGCCGCCCACGATGACGGGCTGCGGCGAGAAGACGGCGAACAGCTCGTTCCGATAGACCAGCACGCTCCCGGTCGCGCAGATCACGAAGATGTAGATGCCCAGACCGATGCCGGTCCACAGGTGGACCTGGAAGATCGCCTTGCGCAGCCCGACGCTCTGCGGCGCCTGCACCCAACGTGACCACGAGTTCCCCATGGAGCTTCGATCCCGACCCCCGCCGAGGAAGCCAAGCACGTCGATCGCCTTGGCGACGACTACTGCCGCTATGGGCGAAGCGGCCGGTTCTTCCCGGGTCCCCGTCCCCGCGCGGGAGCGGAGCGGGCCGGACGCGCCTACGGCGACGCCTACGAGGGCATGGTCGACCGCCGTCCCCCCGCGCGGGAGCGGAGCGGGCGGCGAGGCGGGACCAGCGCAGCGCCTCCTGGAAGTCGACCGCCGTCCCCCCGCGCGGGAGCGGAGCGGGCCGGACGCCGGACGCAACATGGCGCGCGCAGACGTTGCGGCCGGCCGCGCCTCAGCGGACGCGGGACGCCGGCAACCCCTCGAAACCGGGGGGAAGCTGGGCGCCCAGCGTGTTCTGGAACATCGCCAACTGCGTGTAGTTGCCGACGATCAGCACGACCTCGACCAGCTCCTCCTCCGTGTAGCGCGCCGCAAGCGCGTTCCACGTCTCGTGGGAGATGAACCGGCTGGCGTGGAGCTCGTCCGCCGCCCGCAGGATGGCGCGTTCGAAGTCGGCCCATCCGGAGGCGTCCGGACCGGTCGTCACCCGCGCGACCTCCTCCGCCGTCAGCCCCGCCTCCCGCCCGATGGCGTCGTGCCGTCCCCAGATGTAGTCGCCGCGGGACAACCAGGCGGTCCGCAGAATGAGCAGCTCGCGGTGGCGCGTCGGGATCTTCGCGTTGCGGACGAAGTGGCCCGTGTAGTCCCAGTACTTCCGGCAGGTCTCGGTGGCGTCGGGACAGAGCTCCCGCATCGGACTCTCGCCCGCCCCGTCGGGCAGCGCGATTCGGGGGCCGTCGAGATGCTCGAACGGCGCCACGCGGCTCACGCCCGGCTCCTGCGCCGCCGCCAGGGCCGCGCCGACCGCGAGCGTTCCGCAGACGAAGGTCACGCCGGTCGCCGAATCCATCATCTCCCGCATCGGAACCTCCCTGCCGACCCCGGAACGGACGGCCCACCTGCGCCCGCGGAATGCGGCGCACGCGACCCATCGGATACACACCGGCAAGCGACGAACCGGCATTCTACACGCCGCGGGCGCGCCCGCACGCGCGACGGCGGGGCCAGGTCCGTGACCTTCGCGAACGGCACGCCGCGGGCGCGCCCGCACGCGCGACGGCGGGGCTTGCCGCGCAGCCGGCCGAGGACCGCCGAGCCGAACCGGGCCGGCTCGGACTCGGACACCGCCGCTCGCCTTGGGCTTCCTCGGCGGTGTGCGTGAGCGGCCCCGACTCGGCCGCGACCCGCCCTCGGTGGGTATTCGTACCCGCACACCGCGCGTAACGGGCGGCTTGGCGCCAAGGGCCGGCCCGAGCCCATGCCCAACCCCATGCCCGCCTCCCCGCCCCGTCAAGGCGCGGGGAACGATGATGCGCGGCGCGCTCACGCCAACCGCGCCCCGCGCAGCCCCTTCCAGATGCTGCCGCACATCGCCACCAGCAGCAACGCGATCGGGAAGCCGGTGGCGAGGGCCGCGGTCTGCAGGGCCACGAGGCCGCCGCCGAGCAGCAGGGTGATGGCTACGATGCCCTCGAACGCGCACCAGAAGACGCGCTGGGCGACCGGCGCGTCGAGCTTGCCGCCGGCGGTGATGGTGTCGATGACGAGCGAGCCGGAATCGGAAGAGGTGACGAAGAAGACGATCACGAGAACGATGCCGACGACCGAGGTGACGCCGGCGAGGGGCAGCACCTCGAGCATCCTGAACAAGGCCAGCTCGGGCTGCTGCGCCTGCACCGCCTCGACCGCCGCGGTCTGGCCCGCGTCGAGATAGTGCGACAGCGCGGTCGCCCCGAAGGCGTTCATCCAGAGGGCCGAGACGAGCACGGGGACGACGAGCATGCAGCCGACGAGGGCGCGCACCGTGCGGCCGCGCGAGACGCGGGCGATGAACATGCCGACGAAGGGCGCCCACGAGAACCACCACGCCCAGAAGAAGGTGGTCCACCCGTGCAGGAAGTCGAAGTCGTCGCGCCCCACCGGGTTGCTGAGCGGTCCGATCTCCGCGGCATAGTGGCCGAGGCTGGCGACGAACCCCGCGAACAGATCGGCGGTGGGCCCCACCGCGAGCACGAACGCGAGGAGCAGCAGAGCAAGGAGCAGGTTGGCCTGGCTGAGGCGCTTGACGCCCCGGTCCAACCCCGCGACCACCGACGTCAGCGCGATGCCGGTGATGCCGGCTACCAGCAGCACCTTGGTCGTGCCGGTGTCCGGCACCCCGAACAGATGGGCCAGCCCCGCCGCCGTCTGCTCGGCCCCGAGGCCGAGCGACGTCGCCAGCCCGAAGAGCGTGGCGAACACCGCGAGGATGTCGATGGCATGGCCGAACCGGCCCCACACCCGCGCGCCCAGGATCGGGTAGAACGCCGACCGCAGCGTCAAGGGCAGCCCGAGGTTGTAGGCGGCGAAGGCCAGCGCGAGGGCGACGACCGCGAACATCGCCCACGGGTGCACCCCCCAGTGGAAGATGGCGGAAGCGGTGGCGAGGCGGTGGGCGGCGGCGGTGTCGGCCGGGTCGACGCCGAGCGGCGGGTTCAGGAAATGATCGACCGGCTCGGCCACCCCGAAGAACATCAAGCCGATGCCCATGCCGGCCGCGAAGAGCATGGCGAACCACGACCACATGGAGTAGTCGGGCTTGGCGTCGGGACCGCCGAGGCGGACCCGGCCGAAGGGGGTCACCAGCAAGACCAGGCAGAAGAGGACGAGGACGTTGCCGACGCCCATGAACACCCAGTCGAACGTCGAGGTCAGCCAGGCGTAGAGGGCGTCGAAGACGCCCGCGGCCGCGTCCCGGAACGCGAGCACCCCGGCCACGAACGCCACGATGGTGAGGCTGGAGACGATGAAGACGGGGTTGTGGACGTCGAGACCGAAGAACTGGAGGTTGTCCCGCCCGAGCTCGTAGTCGGTGTGCGCGGCCATGGCCATGCGGAAACTGCTCGACGGGACCCGCAGATCGGTCGACGACCCCGAGCGGCGGCTCCGCCGCGGCAGCTTCGTCGATTCGCCGCCGCCGGTGCTCCAGTTGCGATCGCGGCGATTGTACACGGCTTCCGCCGCCGCGCGCCGGCGCTCGGCGACCTCCGGCAGCCCCCCGGTTCGTCTCCAGCGACGGACAGGCACCCCTGTCCCCTGCCGGGCGCCGCCTCCCGTCCGGACGGCGCGCGGCGGCGGATATCGTCGATCCGCAACGGTTCTCCGACTCGGCGCTATGCCCGCCGCGCCGGCATCAGGTGGACGAACCAGCGCCAGGCGATGCAGGAAACCACGGCAGCGCCCAGCAGGGATCCGGGAAGGGCGCCACCGTAGGCCTGGTCGACACCGCGGGCCAGGATCTCGGGGGCGGTCATCGCGGCGGCGGGCGTGCGCTACGCGCGCTTCGAGGGCGACGTGGCGCCGATGCCCTCGTTGGCCGCGCGCATCGCCTCGTAGCGGCGGTCGAAGGCCTCCGGCACCTGCAGGACGTGCATCAGCTCGGTCAGCCGGTCGCCGCTCACGACGAGGCGCAGCCGGAAGCGGCCCTCCCCCGCCTGCGCGCCGGTCCGCTCGTAGACGAACGTGTGGTCGACCCGCCCCCCTGGACGCTCGTCCAGGGACGCCTCCACCGGCTCGTAACCGTCGAGCGCGACGTTCCAAGGCGCGCCGGCCCCGGCCTCGGCGATGGCGCGGGCCGTTTCGGCGTCGAGGGCCGCACCCTCCGCATCCTCCGCCAGCGTCTCCCGGAAGCCGTACGGCGCCCCGTCGGCACGGAAGCGCACCTCCGCCTCGCGCACCTCGCCCCCGCGGAAGTGCCGGACGACCCACTGGTAGGGATGGAACGGACCGTCGCGCAGCAGCCCCGCGAACGCCTCCGGGCCGCCCCCTTCCAGCTCGACGAAGCTGCGGGCGCGGTCGTCCACGCGGAAGCTCGCCGCCTGCCGGTAGTCCGTCGGCCCCCAGCCGAGCCCGCCCGCGAGCCGCCGCGCCTCGGACAGGGCCGCAGTCCGGTCCATCTCGAGGTCGAGCTCCACGATCGAGAACGCACGCGGGAAGTTGACGACCGCGAATGCCGCGCACGCGGCGGAAAACGCCGCGAACGCCGCCCAGAAGACGGGTTTCCGGAACATGGGTCACCTCCTGCCGAGGCGCGGTCCGCCGCCGCCGCCCGCCGTCCCCCGCAGCCGGCGCGAAACCTTGTACATCTTGCCGGCGCCCATGACAAGGCCGAGAGAGCATTCCAGGGCGGTGGGGCACGGCATCCAGGACCGTATCGGCGCGCACGGTGCCGCATGCCGCTCCCGGAAGCAGACGGCACCCCGTGCGAGACTCGTGCGGACGCTGCTCCGGAGGGTCGCACTCCGCGAACGCCGCAACGCCGTCTTGCGGAGACGACCGGCAGGGTTTAGGGTAGACCCTTGATGGCCAAGCTGCTTCGATGGGGCTGTGCGGCGGCCGCCTGCCTGACGTTGGGTCCCGCCTGGGCGGGCCTCTCCCCGCGCGGAGCGGTCGTGACGCTGCGGACTCCCGACGGCGGCCGCCTGCCCCGGGCGGTGGTCGACGCCGACGAAACGCTGCACCTCGCGTACGTCCGGGGAGAAGCGAACGGCGCGAACCTCTTCCACGTGACGCGCGCGTCCGGCGCCCCGGCCTGGTCCGAGCCGCGGCGGGTCAACCGCCGGGAGCGCTCGGTCTCCGGGGTGGGACCGATCGACGGCGGACAGCTTGCGCTCGGCCCCGACAACCGGCTCCACCTGGTCTGGCTCCAGCGCGAACCGGCGGGGTTCTTCTATTCGCGGAGCCGCGCGGACGGATCGGGCTTCGAGCCGCCGCGGAATCTGTCGGCCGGCCAGGCGGACGGGGCCGAAGCGGGTCCGGCCGTCGCCGTCGACGGCGGCGGCTACGTCTTCGTCTTCTGGCATGCCGGCGCGGTCGAGGACGCCCGGCGCGGCGTGTACCTGAGGGTGTCGCGCGACGGCGGGACGACCTTCGAGCCGGCGCGCCGCGTCAGCCGGCCCGCCGAGGGGGCCTGCGCCTGCTGCGGCCTTGCCGCGATGCGCGATCCGAAGGGCGCCGTCCACGTCTCGTACCGGGGCGCGGGTGACAACGTGCGTCGGGGACAACGACTGCTGACGTCGACCGATCGGGGCCGCACCTTCTCCGATCGGCTGGCGCATCCGTGGGAGCTCGGGGCATGCCCCGTGTCGACCACGAGCCTGTCCGCCGGCCCCGGCGTCCTGACGGCGGCGTGGGAAACGCGCGGACAGGTCCACTTCGCCGACGTCGACCGGCTCGACGCGGTCCTCACGCCGCCGGGAGAGGCGCGGTTCCGGCGCAAGAATCCCGCGGTGGCGGTGGATTCCCGAGGCGACACCCTGCTCGTCTGGGGCGACGGACCCGGCTTCAGCTTCGGGGGCTCGCTCCACTGGCAGGTCTTCGACGACGCCGGCCGTCCGGTCGGAGAACCGGGCGGCGGGCCGGACACGATACTCACCGGAAGCACATCGGCCGCGGTGGTTCAGGATGGTCGGTTCGTCGTCATCTTCTAGCAGCCGTGGTGAGAGTCCCCGCTGCCTTCGAGCAGCGATGCCTCCCGCCTGACTGCGTTGTTCGTCGGTTACCTCTATGCTCCAACCGTCGTGATCGGGGGACGCCGGTCACCCCAACGCCATGAAACGTCGGGACCTGTTTCACAGCGGGTATGCGCCCCTCCTCCCGCCTTGTCAGGCACGGGCGTTCTTGGCCCAGGACCATCCCACGCTCCGCCACCGCCGTGCGCAGGCAGCATTGCGGCGGGTCCTGGGGGCTCCGGACGTGCGGAATCGTGGGTCTCACGTGGTGCCGGCCGGTCGGCAAGACGGTGGCGCCCCCTCGAATCGGGGGCGGGCCGTCACGCGCCGTCAGCGTGGGATGCCCCTGGTTCTTGGCCCGCGGGCGCTCGTCGGCCCGCGGGCGCCCGCGCCGCTCCCGGTGCGACGCGGGGTTTCACCACGGGCCGCCGGGACCCTGCGCCGCGAAACGGCGCGGACTCCTGTTAGGATGGGTTCGACGGACCACCGCGCCGCAAGGCGCCACGTCTGGGTCGGAAGCCGTGGTGGCGGGCTCGGGAGGATTCTCCATGCGCGTGATTCGACGGGGTCGGAGAGCGGTTCGCGGAGCACGGGCCGCCGTCCGGCGCGCCGGCGCGCTCGCCGGAGCGTTGGTCCTCACCGGACACGCCGCGCAATCGCAGGACCTGGCGGAAGGCGTGTACTCCGCCGAGCAGGCTGCCCGCGGCCGGGAGGTCTACCAAGATCAATGCGCGACCTGCCACGGGGACGCGCTGGAAGGCAGCGTCGGGCCCCCGCTGGCCGGAGACGGCTTCCGGTCGGTCTGGAGCGCGCGCCCGATGGCGGATCTCGTCGACAAGATCCACAACACCATGCCGCTGCAGGCGCCGGCGCCCCTCTCCCGGCAGGAATCTCTGGATCTGGCGGCCTACATCCTCGAGGCCGGCGGATTCCCGGCCGCGCAGGCCGAGCTGACCGACGCCGCCCTGCCGGGGATCGCGCTTCCCGCAGCGCCGACCGCTTCCGCCGCCGGCGGGGACCTTGCCGTCGCACCGATCGCCAACCTCGCCCAGTTGATGCGGGCTATCGCCTTTCCCGCCTCCAACATCGTCTTCAACGTGCAGATCAAGGACCCTGCGGCCGACGTGCCGCCGCCGACGGGGGCCAGGTCCTTCGACTTCGTCGAGTGGGGATCCACGGTCTATCCGGGATGGGAGGCCATCGATCTGGCCGCGCTGGCCCTCGCCGAGTCGGCGCCCCTCTTCCTGGCGCCCGGGCGCCGGTGCGAGAACGGCCGGCCCGTCCCCGTGGACCGGGCCGACTGGAGGCAGTACACCGAGGCGGTCGTGGAAGCGGGACGGGCCGCGTTTCGGGCGTCGCAATCGAGGAGCGTCGACGCGGTCCTGGAGGTCGTCGACCAGCTCAACGACGCCTGCGCGAACTGCCACCGAGTCTATCGTGACGCGGGCGCCGAAGGGCGCGGGGTGGGAACCGACCGCTGCCGGCAGGACCCCTGACCACGGATCGGCCGCGGGTCTCGGGGGCGGGCGCCGCGGGGGGACATAACTCTCCATGCCCTTCAGTGATGCCGCATGGGTCACACGATGCCGCCAGCCGGCGGGATGCCGGCGGCGGGCGAAGCCGGGAGGATAACGATGCGCCTGATTCCAGCCGTTGCGACGGCGTCGCTACTGTTCCTCGCCGCGCCGGGTTCGGCGCAGGACTGGACCGAGTACGCCAGCCAGGCGGATCGGTTCACCTGCAACTTTCCGGGCGAGCCGGAGGTCACGGAAGCCACCTGGGTCTCCGAGTTCGGGGCCGAGCTGCCGGCGCGCGTCTATGCCGCCGACGTCGGTCCGAGCCGCTACACGGTGACCGTGGCCGACTACAACCACGTCGAACGGATACTCGTCGAACGGGCCGCGGACTGCCCGCCGGGCGCGGAACGCTGCAGCGGCGGCGGGCTCACCGGCGAGGGGTACTGGCGGCACGATCTGCTCGGCGCGATGCTCTACGCGACCTGGACGTTCCTGCAGCGGGACGCCGAGGCGACACACCTGGGCTACAACTCCGTCGATCGCGTCGAGGGGTATCAGCTACATCTCACCAACGCCGACCAGTCCCGCACCTACGTGTCGATCTACATGCACGAGAACAAGCTCTATGTTCTGGAGGGGACCGTCCCGCGGGGCTACCCGGAGCCGGCGCTCTTTCAACAGTCGCTGGGTTGGCTCGACGAGAACGGAAGGGGGCTTCGCTATCAGTCGACCTACTCCAACGGATTCCCGGCCCCGCCCCCCGTCGAGCGATAGCAGCCCGCGGTGGCACCCCGCGTTGCTCCGTAGAGCCGGCGGGGGCGCCGGCGGGCTGAAGGGTGCCAGCGGGCCAGGAACGCCCGTCCGCGGGCAAGAACGCCCGTGCCTGACAGGTGTGAGGCGGGCGCATAATGCTGTGAAACATGTCCCGACGTTCGTGGCGTCGGGGTGATCGGCGTCCCCGATCATGACGGTTTGGGCATCGGTAACCGACGAGCAACGCAGTCGGGCGGGATGCATCGCCGCTCGAAGGCAGCGGGGCCTCACCACGGGCTGATTGGGGCGGTCGTCTTGTTGCGCGGTTCCGGAAAACGAGGCAGGAGGGACAGCATGCGATTTCAACTGAGTCTGGCCGCCGTCTGTGCGGCTTCCTTCGCGTTGCCGGCCTGGGGACACCATTCCCACGGCAACTACTCGGACACGTTCACGGACATCGAGGGCGTGGTCACCGAGCTGCACCTGCTGGTCCCGCACTCCTGGCTCTATCTGGAGGTCGAGGGCCCCGACGGTCAGCCGCAGGTATGGGCGCTGGAAGCCACCAGCCGCAACGGACTCGCAGACATCGGCGTCACGCGCGACTACGTCCGACCCGGCGACCCCGTCAAGGCGCGCTGCCACCCCGTCAGGGACGGCTCCCCCGGGTGTCTTCTCGGGTTCCTGAAGGCGAGCGACGGATCCGTCAAGGACTGGGACGGCGGGAACGCGCCCGCCCCCGACGACTTCTAGCGGTTCCGGGTGTCTTCTCGGACCTGAAGGCGAGCGGCGGATCCGTCAAGGACCGGGACGGCGGGAACGCGCCCGCCCCCGACGACTTCCAGCGGTTCCGGTCCCGGTGCGGGTCCGCAACCCCGGAGGGGCGTCGGCAGGGTCCTGCGCGCACGCGGCCCTGATCCCTGCCGGACCGGCGGTACTTGCGCTGCGGCCCCGGAGTTCGGATGGCCTCTCGATCACCCGACCGCCGCCCGCTCGCGGAGCTTCGAGTGGACACTGACGGTATCACCCTCGTTCGGTCCTCTCGATCACCCGACCGCCGCCCGCTCGCGGGGCTCCCTTCCGGCGCGCGTGGTACGCTTCGGGCCATGAGCACATCGCGCATAGCGCCGGCGTGGCCGATGCCGTTGTCCTTCTTGCTTCTCCTTGCCGCGGTGGCCGTCTCGGCCGGTCCGGCGGGGGCGCAACCCGACATCGCGCCGCAGAACGACGCGCCGAATCCGTACGTCACCGTTCGCGACTGGGCGAGGTTACCCGACGGCCGCGGGTGGGGGTCGACCGGGGGCGTCGACATGGACCGGGACGGTCGCCACGTGTGGGTGGCGGAGCGCTGCGGCGGCAACTCGTGCGCGGGGAGCGGGCTCGACCCGGTGCTGAAGCTCGACCCCGCGGGCGCGCTCGTCGCCAGCTTCGGCGCGGGTCTGATGATCCAGCCGCACGGGTTGCACGTGGACCCCGACGGCAACGTCTGGGTGACCGACGCCCAGGGACCCGACGGCGTCGACCCCGACCGCGGGGGCAAGGGCCACGTCGTCCTGAAGTTCAACCCGGACGGCGAGCTGCTGATGACCCTGGGCACACCGGGGGTCGGCGCGGCCGGGCGCCGCACCCTCGACCAGCCGTGCGACGTCGTGGTTGCCGACGACGGCACGATCTACGTCGCGGACGGCCACGGCGGCCAGCTTCCCGGCGCCGGGCCCCACACGACGGCGCGCGTCGTCAAGTTCGCGCCGGACGGCCGCTATCTGACGGAATGGGGCTCGCACGGCAGCGGGCCGGGCCGGTTCCGCACGCCGCATGCGATCGACCTCGACTCGCGGGGCCGCGTGGTGGTCGCCGACCGGGGCAACGACCGGCTCCAAGTGTTCGATCCCGACGGCGTCTTTCTGGAGGAGTTCTACCAGTACAGCCGGCCGAGCGGCTTCCACATCGCGGACGACGACACCGTATACGTCGCCGACTCGGCGTCGTCGCGCAACGGCCAGCATCCGGGATGGGAGTACGGAATCCGCATCGGCAACCTCCGCACCGGGTCGCTCGACGCGTTCATCGACGGCTCGAACCCCGAGGGGGTGACCGTCGCCGCCGACGGGACGGTCTACGGTGCGGTCGTCGCGTTCGGAGGCGCCCTCCTCCAGTACGTGCGGCCGGACGGGCCGGCCGGCGGGCGGTGAAAGCTTCGAGAACCCGCATCCCTCGAACTGCAGGACCATCCCAAGCTCCGCCAACGCCGTGCGCCGGCGGAATCGTGGCGGGTCCTGGGGCGCCGGATGTGGGTCTCACGCGGCGCCGGCCGGTCGGCAAGACGGTGGCGACCCCTCGAATCGGGGGCGAGAGCTGTCACGCGCAGTCAGCGTGGGATGCTCCTGGCTCGAACTGCGATTCCCCCCTGCCGGACCCGGGCAGGTTACAGTAGGCTGGAGCCGATCGAAACGGTGCAATCACGCGGCGGGCGCGAATGGCCCCGGCGTCCGCCGCCATTCGCGCCGGGAGTCCGCTCGCCGCGGAGCTCCCCCGCGCCCAAGAAGAGAAGAAAGGCATCACGATGCAGCGCACACCCTCGCTTCCCGCCCGGTCGGGCGTCGGCCGTCTCGCCGCCCTCGCCGCCGCCATGCTCGTGGCCCTGCCCCTGGCCGGGCTCGCGCAGGCGTCGGGCAACCTGGACATCTACTGGATCGACGTGGAGGGCGGCGCGGCGACGCTGGTGGTCACCCCGGCCCGCGAATCGGTGCTGATGGACACCGGCTGGCCGCGGCCCGACGCCCGCGACGCCCTGCGCATCCAGGCCGCGATGGACGACGCGGGGATCGACCGCATCGACTACCTGCTGTTCTCGCACTTCCACGGCGACCACGTCGGCGGCCTGCCGGCCCTGGCCGAGCGGGTCCCCATCGGCGCGATCGTCGACCACGGTGACAGCGTCGAGCTCGGCAGCCCGCGCGGCCAGGCCCTGTGGGACGAGTACATCGGCCTCGCCGCCGACCGGCGCCGCTCGGTGACGCCCGGAGACAAACTGCCCCTCGATCGCCTCGAGCTGACGTTCGTGGCGTCGCACCGGGAGCTCGTCGACGCCCTCGAGCCGCAGATGCCGAACCCGCTCTGCGACGGCGTCGCGCCCCCCGACCCCGACATGGGCGAGAACGGGCACAGCCTGGGCTATCTGCTGTCGCTCGGGGCGTTCCAGTTCCTCAACCTCGGCGACCTGACCCCCGACCGCGAGCACGCGTTGGCATGCCCCGAGAACCGGCTGGGGGTCGTCGACCTGTGGCAGGTGCCCCACCACGGCGGTTACGGCGCCATCCGTCCCGAACTCGCGGCGGTGCTGCAGCCCACGGTGGCGGTCGTCAACAACGGCCCCCGCAAGGGGGGCACGCCGGAGTCGCTGGCCGTCGTCCAGGGCACGGCGGAGGTCGGCGACGTCTGGCAGGCCCACCGAACCCTGACCGACGACGCCGCCAACAACACCGACGAGGCGCTCATCGCCAACCTCACGGAAGAGGATGACTGCGAGGGACACTGGATCAAGGCCACGGTGGCGCCCGACGGCCGGAGCTGGTCGATGACCAACGGCCGGACCGGCTACAGCCGGACGTATCAGTCCCGGTAGCGCGACCTTGCAGTCGCGTCGGGGGTTTCGCTGCGTGAAACGCCTTACGGCGCAAGCCCCTGGGCGCGGGCCGCGATCGGCCGGTCGGATCACGGCGGCACGGCCGTCGATCCGGCCGGTCAGGAGAGCGCGGTCCGCACGGGGACCATCACCGGCCGTGTTATTCTTGACGCATGAGCACCGACACCAAGGCGGTCATCGGGACCATCGTCGGGACGGGACTCGTGATCGCCGGTCTGCTCTTGACGCAGATCGACGGCGTGAACAACCGCATCGACGACATGAACAACCGCATCGGCGACATGAACACCCGCATCGGCGACATGAACACCCGCATTGACGACATGAACACCCGCATTGACGACGTGAACGCCCGCATCGACCGTATCGAGGTGCGCCTCGACGGGTTGGACAAACGGCTGCGCAGCGTCGAAGTCACCCTCGGGAGGGTCGTCCAGCGCCTCCTGAACATCGAACGCCTGGTCCTCCCCGCACCGGCGCCCGGCCGCTAGCCGGCGGCCCGTGTTGGAAGTCCCGTTGCCTTCGAGCGGCGATACATCCCGCCTGACTACCGATCCCCGAGGTCGATCTCGATGGCGCCGTCCCGGACCCGGAGGGGATAGGCGCGCAGGCGGCCGCCGGCGGGCGGGGTGAGGGGGGCGCCGTCGGCGACGCGGAACTGGGCGCCGTGCCACAGGCAGGTCACCACGCCGTTCTCGTACGTGCCCTGGGTGAGGGGTCCGCCGACGTGGGTGCAGTAGTCGTCGTAGGCGAGCAGGGCGCCGTTCTCGTTGAAGACGGCGACCTTCCGATCCGCGAGCCGTATGCAGCGCACGGCGCCGGGCGGCACGTCGGCGGCGTCTCCGATGCGCACGTAGTCTCCCATCGCGCTCCTCATCCCCCGCCGGCCAGTGTTTCCACCGGCACGCACTCCAGGCCGTGGGCCTCGGCGACGGCGGGGTGCGTGACCCGTCCGTCGACGATGTTGACGCCGCCGGCGAGGACGGGGTCGCGGGCCGCCCCGCGCCAGCCGTGGTTGGCGATGTCGAGGGCGTAGGCCGTGGTGGCGTTGGTGAGCGCGTAGGTGGACGTGTGCGGCACCGCCCCGGGCATGTTCGACACGCAGTAGTGGACGACGCCGTGCTCGACGAACCGGGGGGCGTGGTGGGTGGTGGGCCGGCTCGTCTCGGCCCCGCCGCCCTGGTCGACGGCGACGTCGACGAGGGCCGAGCCGTCCTCCATCTGCTGCAGGTGCCGGCGGGTGACGAGCCGCGGGGTGCGGGCGCCGGGAATCAGCACCGCGCAGATCACGAGGTCGGCGTCGCACACGGCTCCCTCGATGTTGGCGGCGTTCGACATGAGGGTGGTCACGTGCCCCTGCACGACGTCACGCACGTAGGCGAGCCGCAACGGATTGATGTCGATGACGGTGACGTCAGCCCCGAAGCCGACGCCGACCACGCAGGCGTTCAGCCCGACGACCCCGGCTCCGACGATCGTCACGCGACCGCGGCGCACGCCGGACACGCCCGGCAGCAGGATGCCCTTTCCTCCGGCGATCCTCTCGAGCGACGCGGCGCCGGCCTGCACCGAGAGACGCCCCGCGACCTCGGACATCGGCACGAGCAGCGGCAGGGTCCCGTCGGCGAGCTGCACCGTCTCGTAGGCGATGCCCACGACCCGCCGCTCGAGGAGGCGCTCGGTCAACGTCTTCGACGCCGCGAGATGCAGGTAGGTGAACAGGACCTGGCCGGGCCGCATCGCCTCGAACTCGGGTCCGATCGGTTCCTTGACCTTGAGCACGAGCTCGGCCCGGTCCCAAACGCCGCCGGCGCCCTCGACGATGTCGGCGCCCGCGCGGACGTAGGCGGCGTCGGGAATGGCGCTGCCCCGGCCCGCGCCGGCCTGCACGAGCACCTCGTGGCCGTGCCCGCGGAATGCGGCCACCCCCGCCGGCGTGATCGCCACGCGGCTCTCGTCGGGCTTGATCTCCGTCGGTATGCCTATGCGCATGAACGCGACTCCGAACCCCCGGGACCCGCGGCGAAGCCCCGCCGCCAACCACCGCCGACGCGCGTGGCGCGCTAGAGGCGCCGCCGCCCGGTTACCGGTGCCCACCCCCGCCGCGCCGGCCTGCCACTCGCCGTTCCCGTCGCCGCGGAGAAGCGCCGCCGCCGGTTACCGGCGCCTGCCGAGATCGGCAGCCTCCCGCGCACACCGCCCCGCCCGTGCCGGCGCCCATTTCCTGTCCGGCCACGCGACGTCGAGTGGGGACGCCGCCGCCCCGCCCGTGCCGGCGCCCATCACCACGCCGCGCGGCGATCATGCCACGCGGGTCCGGCAGCGCCGGTGGAAACTATTATGACGCGATCCACCGGTCCCGCCCCCGCCGGAGCCACGCGGCGCCGGCGCACACCGCGCCGGAGCACAGCGCGTCGTCAGGAGCATCCCACGCTGACTGCGCGCAACGGGCTCGCCCCCGATTCGAGGGGTCGCCACCGTCTTGCCGACCGGCCGGCGCCGCGTGAGACCCACGATTCCGCACGTCCGGAGTCCCAGGGCCCGCCGCGATTCCGCCAGCGCACGGCGGTGGCGGAGCGTGGGATGGTCCTGCCGGAGCACGGCGCGTCGTCGCGGCGCCGGCGCGGGTGCGCTACAATGGCGCCCGCCGGAACGCCCTGCCACCCCGGTCTCGGCGCGCCGAGCTCCTGAAGGGAGAGCCTTGATGGGCACGATGACATTGGCCGTCCTGTCCCTGTTGCCGATCGCGACGGTCGCGATCTTTCTGGTTCTGCTCCGGTGGCCGGCGAGCCGCGCCATGCCTCTGACCTACGCGGTGGCGGCGGCCCTGGCCCTCTTCGTGTGGCAGGTGCCGGGCCTGCAGGTGGCGGCGGCGACCCTCAACGGCCTCGTCATCGCCCTGACCCTGCTCTACATCATCTTCGGCGCCATCCTGCTGCTGAACACGCTGCGGGCGAGCGGCGCCATCAACGTCATCCGGCGGGGCTTCACCGACGTCAGCCGCGACCGTCGGGTGCAGGTCATCATCGTGGCGTGGCTCTTCGGCTCGTTCATCGAGGGCTCGGCCGGCTTCGGCACCCCGGCCGCGGTGGCTGTGCCCCTGCTCGTGGGTCTCGGGTTCCCGGGCATGGCCGCGGTCATGGCGGGGATGATCATCCAGAGCACCCCGGTCAGCTTCGGCGCCGCCGGCACCCCGATCCTCATCGGGGTCAACACCGGGCTTTTTGCCGACCCCGCCATCGTCGCCTACGGGATGGAGCGCGTCGCCGGCGAGTGGCCCGAGTTCCTCCACCTCGTCGGCTTCCGGGTGGCGGCGCTGCACGCCGTCGCCGGCACCCTGGTGCCGCTCATCCTCGTCTCGTTCATGACCCGCTTCTTCGGCGAGCGCAAGTCGTTCGCGGAGGGCCTGCAGGTCTGGAAGTTCGCGCTGTTCGCGGCGCTGTCGATGACCATCCCCTTCGTCATCGCCGGCTACTTCCTCGGACCCGAGTTCCCGGCCCTGATCGGGAGCCTCGTCGGCCTCCTGGTCGTCGTGCTGGCGGCGCGGCGGGGGTTCCTCGTGCCGAAGCCGGAAGAGGCCTGGGACTTCGGCGACAAGGCGGGCTGGCCGGCGGAGTGGACCGGCTCAATCGAGATCAAGGACGACGCGGGCAACGGCCGCACGATGGGCCTGCTGCTCGCCTGGGCGCCCTACGTCATCGTCGCCCTCCTGCTCCTGACCTCGCGGGTGTGGGACCCGTTCAAGGAGTTCCTGCAGCGGGTTACCCTGACTTGGCCTGCCATTCTGGACAGCAACGTCGACATGACGGACAACGTGCAGCCGCTGTATCTGCCCGGCGGCCTGTTCATCGCCACGTCGCTCATCACGTTCTTCCTCCACCGCATTCCCGGCCCCGCCTACCGGCAGGCCTGGAGCACCTCGCTGCAGGTGACCGCCTCGGCCTCGATCGCGCTGGTGTTCACGGTGCCGATGGTGCAGGTGTTCATTAATACCGACGGCGGCGCGGTCGGGTTCGCCCAGATGCCCATCGTGCTCGCCGACGGCGTGGCGTCGCTGGTCGGGGGCGCCTGGCCGATCTTCGCGCCGTTCATCGGGGGCATCGGGGCCGCAGTGGCCGGCAGCAACACCGTCAGCAACATGATGTTCTCGGAGTTCCAGTTCGGCATGGGCCAGCGCATCGCGGCCGACCCGGTGTGGATCGTCGCCCTCCAGGCGGTCGGCGGGGCCGCCGGCAACATGATCTGCGTGCACAACGTGGTCGCGGCCTCGGCGGTGGTCGGGCTGCTCGGGCGTGAGGGGTCGGTGATCCGGATCACGCTGTTGCCCTTCGTCTACTACGCCCTGCTGCCGGGCGCGGTCGGCTATCTCATCGTGTCGTACGCCGACCAGGGCATCCTGAACGCGGGGACGTATCTGATCGCGCTGATCGCGGGGCTCGCCGTCTTCTCCATCGTCCGCTACGGGAGGCGGCCGGCGACGGCATGAGGCTGTTCTCCCTGGCCGGCATCGCCGGCGAGCCGTCGGATCCGAAGACGTTCGTGGGCCGCGCCCGGCTGACCCGCATGAACGGGGTGTCGGACGCCCCGCCCGCGAACGTCTACCGCGTCGCGTTCGAGGCCGGGGCCCGGACCCACTGGCACGCCCACAGCGGCCCGCAACTGCTGCAGATCGTCGAGGGCACGTGCCGGTTCCAGAAGGACGGCGAGGCGGTGCGCGAGGCCGTCCCCGGCGATCTCATCGCGGTCGCGCCCGGCGAGCGCCACTGGCACGGGGCGGGGCCGGACGGCCCCATGACCCACGTCGCCGTCAACATCGACGCCACGACGAGCTGGTTCGAGGCGGTCAGCGACGCCGAGTACGGCGCCTGACCCGGATCGGCGTCCGGCCCCGCCGTGCGCCAAGCGCGCGAAACCGCAGAAACGCGTTGCGCCCGGGTGCAGGGCGACCACCGAGATCGATCACGGGCCTGACGACCCTGATGGGAATCGCCTGCCGTGGTCACCGGCGTACCCGGCGGGGATCCTGGCCTGCGCCTCGATAACGACCGGCGACTGCAATTCGATCACCGACTTGAGGACGCTGACGGAGACTACCTTGCCGTGCGGCCGGGGCGCCGGTCCGGGAATCCAGGACCGGGCCTCGTCGCGCCCGGCGGACCGATTGCCGATCACCCGCCCAAGGTGACCATCATGCCCGATCGCCGCCCGCGCCGCCCGTCGATCGTGGTCAGTCTCGCCGTCACCGCCGCGATCGCCTTGTCCGCCCCCGCTGCGGCCGCCCAGACCGGGGCCGGGCAGCCGATGGACGCCGACTTCGCGGAGCGGGTGCGCGAATGGACGACGCGGCCCGAGTTCCTCAGCCCCCTCGTCGACCACCTGCCGGCCGGCGGCGCCGTCCCGTCGCCGAAGGACGTCCTCGGGCACCATGTCGGAGCCCCGCGCGAGCTCACCTACTACGCCGGGCTGCTCGACTACTACCGGGCCCTCGCCGACGCCTCGCCGCGGGTCGCGATCACGCCCATCGGCCGCACCGACGAGGACCGCGGGATGGTGGTGGTGACGATTGCCGACGCGGCGACCCTCGCGGACCTCGAACGCTACCGCCGGGACCTCGCCCGGCTCGCGGACCCCCGCGGGCTGAGCGAGACCGAGGCGCGGGCGGTCGTCGCCCGGGCCAAACCGATCTACGTCCTGATGGCCGGCCTGCACAGCGGCGAGACGGGGCCGCCCGAAATGCTGATGGAGCTGGCCTACCGGCTCGCGGTCGAGGAGGGGCCGCTCTACGACCGCATCCGCGGGAACGTCATCGTGGCCCTGATTCCCGCCGCCGAGCCCGACGGGCGCGACCGCTACGTCGACTGGTACTACCGGCACCTGATCGACATCACCGACGAGGACGACCGCATCGGCGGACCGCCGTACTGGGGGAAGTACATCTTCCACGACAACAACCGCGACATCAACTACTCGCAGCGGAGCATGCGGAACGTGCTCGATTGGTACCTGGAGTGGCATCCCCCGGTCATGCACGACCTGCACGAGTCGGTGCCCTTCCTCTACACGTTCAGCGGCCAAGCGCCGCAGAACCCCCTGCTCGACCCCATCGTCTACGGCGAGCTGCCGTGGTTCGCGAACTTCGAGATGGCCCGGCTGACCGGCTACGGCATGCCCGGGGTGTGGACGCACGGCTTCGTCGACATGTGGTCGCCGGGCTATCTCGCGTTCATGGCGTCGAACCACAACGGACTGATCCGGTTCTACGAGACGTTCGGCAACGGCGGCGCGACGACCATGCAGCGCCGCCTGAAGACCGAGGACAACACCGCCCGGCAGGCGCGCACGAGCCGCGAGTGGTACCGGCCTTCGCCCCCCTACGAAGAGGTCGAGTGGTCGATGCGGAACAACACCAACTACAGCCAGACCGCCGCCCTCGCGGCGCTCGAGCTCACCGCGTCGAACCCCGCCGTCATCCTGGAGAACTTCTACCGCAAGTCGCGGAACGCGGTGGAGGACGGCGGGACCGACCCGCCGCACGGCTTCGTCATCCCGGCCGGGCAGCGCGACATGACGCGGGTGGCGACCCTCGTCGACCTGCTGCGCATCCAGGGGATCGAGGTCGGCCGCGCGGGAGACGACCTCGTCTTCGGCGACGACACCCATCCCGCCGGCTCGTTCGTCGTCAAGGGGGGCCAGCCGTACTTCCGGCTGGCGAAGATCCTGCTCGGCAGCCAGACGTTCCCCGACGACGGTCTCCGGACGTATGACGACACCGGCTGGACGATGGGTCTGATGCTCGGCGTCGACGTCGTCGCCGTCGACGACCCCGAGGTCCTCGAGGCGCCGGTCGAGCCGGTCACCGAGGCGCGCCCCGCCGGCACCGTCGCGGGCGGCCGCGAAGCGCGGTTCGGGTACGCGGTGGCCCACTACGGCTCGAACCACCTGACGACGCTGCGCTACCGGCTCGGGACGGCGCCGGTGGACGCGGCCGAGGAGGGCTTCGAGGTCGACGGGCTGGCGTTCCCGCCCGGATCGTTCATCGTGCCCGCCCCCGCGGGGGGCGCGCGGGCCCGGCGCCTCCGCGCCGCGGTGACCGATCTCGGCCTGACCGCGGCGGCCCTCGACGAACGGCCGGCGGTCGCGGCCCATCCCGTCGACCTTCCCCGGCTCGCGATCTACAGCACCTGGGGCGACACCCAGGAGGTGGGCTGGGTGCGCCACGCGTTCGACCGGTTCGAGATTCCGTTCGACCTCATCTTCAAGGAGCGGGTCCGGGCCGGCGGCCTCGGGGCGGACTACGACGTGATCCTGGTTCCGAACCAGGGCCGGACCGCGAAGGGTCTGGTCTTCGACGTCGCGCCGCGCGGCGGCCCGCGGGCCTACACCAAGACCGGCCGCTACCGGTTCCTCGGCGACTACGGCTCGTCGGAGGACATCACCGGGGGCATGGGGCTCGAAGGGGTTTTGGAGCTTCGCCGGTTCGTCGAGGGCGGCGGGCTGCTGGTGACCCTCGGCGAGGCGAGCCACGTCCCGCCGGAGTACGGCCTCACCCGGGAGATCGACGTCCGGCGTCCGGGTTCGGGCTTCTACGCGCCGGGTCCGCTCGTCGAAGCGGAGATCTCCGCTCCGGGCCATCCGATCTTTTACGGATACGACGCGGACCGGATACCGGTCCGTTACGCGAACGGACCGCTCCTCGAAGTCCCGCGGCGGCTTCGCGACGACCGGGTCCTCATGACGTTCAGCGGCCGCGTGCTCGCCGGCCACCTGCGCGGGGCCGACCAGATCGACGGCCGCCCCGCCGTCGTCGACGTCCCGCTCGGGGACGGCCGCATCGTCCTGTTCGCCACCAACCCGTGCTACCGCTGGCAGAACCACGGCGAGTTCGGGATGCTCTTCAACACCCTCCTGCACCACAACGACCCCGCCCGGTAGCCGCTGCCTCCGCCCGCCCCAACCGCCCGTGGCGAACCCCGCGCCGCGCCGAGGGCGGCGGGGACGCCGGCGGGCTGAAGACGCCCGCGCCCGACCAGGCGTGAGGAAGGCGCCGGTGGCGGTGAACTTGTCCCGACGTTTCGCGGCGTCGGGGTGATCGGCGTCCCGATCATGACGGTTGGGCAGGGGTAACCGGCGAACAACGGCGTGCGTTTCGGGGTAGCATGACGATCCGCGGCGGCGGCATCCGCCCGCCGCAGGAACCCTCCGGAGGAAAGCAATGCCCAGATCGAAGCTCGTGCGGGCGGCGGCGGTGGTATTCGTGCTCGCGGCGCTGGTGGCCGCCGCGCCGGCGCAGGGGCGGGACCTGCTGACGGTCGAGTTCTTCAGCCCCGCCGTCGACCGGACCATGAAGTACAACATCCTGCTTCCGGACGACTACGAGACGTCGACCGCGCGCTATCCGGCGCTGTACCTGCTGCACGGCCTGACGCAGAACTACACCGCCTGGGGACTGGCGAACGGCGCCCCGTTCTACGCCGGCCTCTACGACGACCTCATCGTCGTGATGCCCGACGCCGGGAACTCCTGGTACGTCAACTGGGCCGAGAACGAGGACGGGCAGTCGAACGACTGGGAGGACCACATCGTCCGGGACGTCGTCCGCCACGTCGACTGGAACTTCCGCACCATCGCCCGCCGCGAGGGCCGCGCCATGACCGGCCTGTCGATGGGCGGCTTCGGCGCGATCACGATGGGGCTGCGCAACCCGGAGATGTTCATCTCCATCGGCAGCACGAGCGGGGCCCTCGAGTACGGACGGCAGGCGGCGGCGCGGATACGGGGCGAGCTGGAGCCGCGGCCGCGGCGCACCCCGACGGCCGAGCAGGCGGCCCGACGCCGGCAGCCGAACCCGCTCATCGGCATCGACGGCTTCAGCAGCCAGGAGGACCGGACGCCGCGGGGCACGATGTTCGCGACCCCGGAGCAGGCCGAGGCGTACGACCCGTTCACGCTGATCAAGCAGGTGCCGCGGGACGACCTGCCGCACATCTATCTCGATTGCGGCACCGAGGACCGGTTGATCAGCGGCGCCCAGGAACTCGCCGGCTACATGGCCGAAGAGAACATTCCCTTCAACTACATGCAGATGCCCGGCGCCCACAACGCGTCGTACTGGATCGAGGCGATCGGCCACATCATGTCGGTGCAGTACGAGGTGATGCAGCGCGCCCTCGGCCAGCGGCCCTTCGGCCGCCGCCGCGCCGCCAACTGAGCCGCTGCGCCCCCCGGGGGAGCCGCGAGCGGCTCCCCCGGGGACCCACCGCCGACGCTCTGCACACCCCGCCAGACAGCATCCGGCCGGCGCAAGACGCCGTCCAGGAGCTTCAGTAAGCGCGGAGAGGGCGCGGCGACGGAGCGGCCTACGCCTTGACCTGCGGCCACGCTCCGCCCGGAGCGGCCGGGATGGAACCGCAGGCCGTTCGCCGCCTGGGCCTCGGCCAGGGCCGCGGCATCGCCCGTGAACAGCGTCGCGGCCGGCGTGAGCACCGCTTCGCCGATGTGCGGGGCCGCTAGGAGTCTGCGCCGTAGAACAGTTTTGGGCCCAATCTGGCACAATATATAGCGGTCAGTCGCCTGAGCTTGTGCAGTATATGGTGGTCATAATTTCCTGCGGCGCAGACTCCTAGGAGGCGGCAGACGTCTCGCTGGAGCGGCGTGAGAGCCATGTCCGCACCTCGGCGACGCGGCGGAGCGCCGGCACGTCGCCGTGCAGCTCTATCAGCCGCAGCACCCGCCCGCATTCGGCCGGGGTGGCCGGATAGTAGTCCTCCCGAAAAAACCAGAGACACCGGACGCGGTAGTCGTCGACGAGACGGCGCACGGGGTCTTCGGGCAGCGCGCGATCCATACGGCTATCCTATTCGACGCGTGCGGAGGTTTCACCCTGGAGCCCCGGGAGCGCCCGGACGTCGACGCCGCCGTGCCGGGGATGAAGAGCCCCCGCCGCCGGTGACGGAGGCCACGCCCCCCGGCCGGAATAGGCGCCGGGGGAGGAAGGCCGCCTGCCGCCGGTGACGGAGGCTCGGGGGCGTGGAGCAAGCAAGTCCGCCCGCCGCGGTCGCGCCGTGTTAAGAGTCGCGAAAAACTGATCAATTCTCGACATCCGCCGGTGCGCTCGGCCCCGGTACCGGTCTCTCGTGTAGATCTTGAAGAAGATGAAAATGATGGCTGTGGGCGCTGTGGGAAACCGCGTTCTTCGCGGTTTTCCAAGCTCCCTGTGGGCGCGCTCTTTGCGTCCATGGGGAGCGGCGGCGTCCACAGCCCCGGCGCTGGCGGTCGGCAGTGCGTTCGGATAGCGTAGGGAGCGGACTCAGACGTGGGGGGTGAGGGTCCGGTTGTGCCCCCGGACCCTCGTGACCGCCCCGAGCTCCGACAGACCGAGCCGGTCCCTGCTGTTGTGCCACGGTTCAGGCTCGTTGTCCAGTCGGAGACCGCCCCGCGCGCTCCGACGCCGTGGACCAGCCCCTCCGCCAGAAGACCTGCCGACACTGCCACCGACTCTTCGCCGTCTGCGCGGCGTGTTACCGCGGCCAAGCCTACTGCACGCCGCGGTGCCGGGCGGCCGGTCGCCGCCGGGCGGTCCGAGCCGCCAACGCCCGCCATCAGCGCAGCCCCGAAGGGCGCCTCGACCACCGCGACCGGCAACGCGCCTACCGTGCCCGGCGTCGTGTGACGGATCACACTTCCCCCGCACCCCGGCCGTCGGACAGACTCCCCGTTCCCGACGCCGCCCCGGTTCCCGCGCCTGCGCCCACGCGCTGTGTGGTCTGCGGCCGGCAGAGCCGGTGGCTGGTCCCGATGCCGGAGCCCGGCGGCGTTCGGAGGGGGAGGGACGATGATCACGCCCGCGCAGCGCGCCGAGATCCGGCGCCTCTATTACGGCGAGCACTGGAAGCTCGGCACCATCGCGGCCCAACTCGGCCTCCACCGTGAGACCGTCCGCGCCGCCGTCGAGCGCGGGGCGGGAAGCGTCCGCCGGGGCGCGTGCCGGCCCAGCGCCCTCGACCCGTATCTGCCGTTCATCCGCGACACCCTGACCCAGTACCCGACCCTGCGCGCCACCCGCATCCACGAGATGGTCCGGCAGCGCGGCTATCCCGGCTCGGTCATCCAGGTCCGACGCCTCGTCAGGCGCCTGCGCCCCGAGTCCACCCGCACCGTCTACCGCCGCGTCGTCACCCTGCCCGGCGAGTCCGCACAGGTCGACTGGGGCTCCTTCGGCAAGGTCCGCATCGGACGCGGCACCCGCGCCGTCTCCGGATTCGTCATGGTCCTCGGCCACTCCCGCGCCGTCGCCGCCCTCTTCACCCTCGACCAGACCCTCGAGAGCTTCCTCCGCGGACATGTCGAAGCCTTCCAGGCCCTCGGCGGCATCGCCCGCACCCTCGTCTACGACAACCTCCGAACCGCCGTCCTCGACCGCCGCGGCGCCGCCGTCCAGTTCCACCCCCGCCTGCTCGAACTCGCCGGCCACTACCACTTCGCCCCCCGCCCCTGCACGCCGGGACGCGGCAACGAGAAAGGGAAGGTCGAACGACAGATCCAATACCTGCGCCATGCCTTCTTCGCCGCCAGGCCCTTCCGAGACCTCGACGACCTCAACACCCAGTTCCGGCGCCGGCGCGACGGGGTCGCCCACCAACGGCGCCACCCCGAGATGCCGGACCGCACCGTCGCCGACGCCTGGGCCGAAGAGCAGCCCCGGCTGCTCCCGCTCCCCGCCCATCCCTTCGAGACCGAACTCGTCCGCGCCGTCCGCTCCGGAAAGACCCCCTATGTCCGCTTCGACCGCAATCTCTACTCCATCCCCCACACCCACGTCCGAAAGCCCCTGACGCTGCTCGCCGGCGACACCCGCGTCCGCATCCTCGATCAACAGACCGAGCTCGCCCGCCACCGCCGCAGCTACGACACCGCACAGACCGTCGAGGACCCCGGCCATCTCGAAGGGCTCCTCGCCGCCACCCGCCAGACCAACACCCACACCACCCGCGACCGCCTCCGCGCCGCCGTCCCCGCCACCGCCGCCCTCTTCGAGCGACTCGCCGAGCGCGGAGAAGCGCTCAGACCCCACGCCACCCGGCTGCTCGCTCTCCTCGACGATTACGGGCCGCAGGAACTCGCCGCCGCCGTTGCCGACGCCCTCCAACGCGACGCCCCCGGTGCCGGCTCCATCGCCCACATCCTCGAAACACGACGGCGACGGCGCGGACTCAAACCACCGCTCCGCCTCGCTCTGCCCGACCGACCCGGACTGCGGGACCTCGACGTCCGGCCACATGACCTGGAGACCTACGATGCCCTCGGCCGACACAACCCCGACGACCCCGGCGACTGAACTCCGCCGACTCGGACTCAACCGCACCGCCGACGACCTCAACGACATCATCGCCATGGCCACCCGCAAGCGCTGGAGCCCGACCGCCCTGCTCGAACACATCGCCGCCGCCGAACTCGAAGACCGACAGCGACGCAGCGTCGAGCGCCGACTCACCTGCGCCCGACTCGGACGCTTCAAGCCCCTCGCCGACTGGGACTGGAACTGGCCCGCCGCCCTCGAACGCCCGGCCCTCGAACGCATCCTCACCCTCGACTTCCTCTCCCGCGGCGAGAACGTCATCCTCGTCGGCGCCCAGGGCCTCGGCAAGACCATGCTCGCCAAGAACATCGCCCACCAAGCCATCCTCGCCGGCCATTCCGCCCTCTTCACCACCGCCGCCGACCTCCTCCTCGACCTCAACGGACAGGAGACCGCCCGCACCCTCGAACGCCGTCTCAAGCACTACTCCCGCCCCGCGCTGCTCGCGGTCGACTAATGTTGAGCGATCGGTAATGTGGAGTAGCTGGCTCTTGCTCGGGCCGGGCCGAAGGTATTCCGTCCAAGACTCCACATTACGTACGTAGCATCGGGACTGTGCCAATCCCGGCACCGCCTCCCGGGAGGTCCCGATGGTGCTTGAGCTGTACCCCAGGGTGCACCGGCGGTACACGTCGTTGGCGATCCTCGGTCCGGTCTTGGACGGATACGGCACGTGGCTCTTGGAGCAGGGCTACTCGACCGAACGCGTCCGCGAGCATTTCTGTGCGGCGCGACGCCTCGCCGACCGTCTACAGCAACGCGGCGTGGAGGCCCTGACGAGCCTGACGCGGACACGGTTGCGGGCCTGTGCTCCCGCGGATTCGCAGGAGGACCCCAATCTCGCGGTCCTGGTGCGGCAGCTGGAGCGGTATTGCGAGTCCGAGCTGGCGTTGTATCCTGCGCCCGCGTTGACCCGCGTCGAGCAGCGAGTCGCTGCCTACAGGACGTATCTCCAGCAGGTCCGAGGGTTCGCGCCTTCGACCCTGGCGCACCACGGCCGCACGGCGGGCGAGTTTCTGGCCCACATCGGCTACGAGACCCACCCGACGCGGCTCGCCACGCTCGAACGCCGGGATCTCGACGCCTTCCTGCGTGCCGTCGGCCCCCGTCAGTCGCGTGCATCCCTCCAGCATGTGGTGGGCCACCTCCGAGCCTTTCTCCGCTTCCTGGCGTCTGCCGGAGAGGTCCCGACCGGGCTCGACACGCAGATCGACACGCCGCGGGTGTATCGCGGCGAGCAGCTCCCACGGGCGCTGCCCTGGGACACGGTTCGGGCGCTGCTCCAGACGATCGACCGCACGACCCCGCTCGGTCGCCGCGACTACGCGCTCTTTCTCCTCATGGCCACCTACGGCCTGCGCGCGTGCGAGGTCGTGACGCTCACGCTCGACGACGTAAAGTGGCGGGCAGGGCGGCTGCGCATTCCGCAACGCAAGACACGCGGTTCGCTCTGGCTGCCGCTCACCGACGAGGTCGGGACCGCCCTGCTCGACTACCTGCGTCACGGACGCGCCGCCCTGAACGTGCGCCGGCAGCGGGTCCCGTTCCAGGGCCCGCCGCCGCGCAGCTATCGGGAGCTGTTTCTCCGCTGCCGCACGCCGAGGGGCGTCCTCAAACCGACGGCGGTCACCGAGGCCTTCCAGGCTTGGTCGAAGCGAAGCGGCCTGCCCATTCCGTTCCAGGGACCCCATTGCGTGCGGCACTCCTTTGCGGTGCACCTCTTGCGGTCCGGCCTGTCGCTCAAGACGATCGGGGATCTTCTGGGCCATCGCACTCTGGAGAGCACATGCGTGTATCTGCGCTTGGCGGTTGACGACCTCCGCGACGTCGCGTTGCCTCTGCCGGCCACGGCTGGCGGCAGTGCGCCGGGGGTGGCGTCATGACGGCGTTCCACTCCGTCCTGTCCGCCGCCATCGGGAGCTACCTGACGCTCAAGCGAGCACTGGGCCGGCAGTACGCCGCGGAAGAATGGGTGCTGGCGCACCTGGATCGGTTCCTCGCCGCCCGACGCGTCGACCTCGTCGCCGAGACGTTCGCGGCTTGGTGTCTCACCCTGCAGCATCTGGCCACGGGCACGCGTCGGGACCGCATGCGGATCGTGCGGAACCTGTGTCTGTATCGACGACGCAGCGAGCCCGGCTGCTTCATCCCGGACGAGCGGCTGTTTCCGCCGGTGCACCAAGCCATCCGGCCCCATCTATTCACCGACAGCCAGATGGTGCAGTTGCTGGCCACCGCCCGCACGTCGGCCCGCACCTCGAATTCGCCACTGTGTCCCGAGAACATGCGCCTCGCGATCGTGCTGCTGTCCACCACCGGGCTGCGACGCGGGGAGCTGACGCGGCTGACTGTGGGAGACTATGACCCGCCGCAGCGCACCCTGGCGATCCGGGAATCCAAGTTCCACAAGTCGCGCCTCCTCCCGGTGTCGGCGGATACCGCCCGCGAGGTCGAGCACCTGATCGAGATTCGCGGCCTCCGGCGACTGCCCACCGGGACGGACAGTCCGCTCCTCTGGCATCGCCGTCCGCACACTGGCGGCGGCTACAGCGGCGGCGGCTTCGGCGGCGTCATGCGGGCACTCTTCCGGCGGGCCGGTGTTCGGACCGCGACCGGTCAGCTCCCACGCACACATGATTTCCGGCACGGATTCGCCGTCAACGCACTCCTCCGGTGGTACCGCGCCGGACTGGACGTACAGGCGAAGCTGCCCTTCCTGGCCGTCTACATGGGGCACGTCTCGATCGTGTCGACCGCGTACTACCTCCAGTTCGTCGAACCTCTCGCCAGCGCCGCGAGTGCGCGGTTCGCCGACCGCTGCGGCGCTCTCGTCACGGGTCCCCTCGGCGCGGGAGGTGCGCGATGACCGCCGCCGGCCCGAACGACCTGGCGCGGGCCCTCCGAGCATTCTTCGCCGATCACCTGCCCCGGGTGCGCGGAACGAGTCCCCATACCGTCCGGAGCTATCGGGACAGCCTGGTGCTGCTGCTGCGCTTCGTCGCAACCCGGTCGCAGCGGTCCGTCCTCGAACTGGACCTGGACGACCTCGGACCCCAGCCGATCCTCGCGTTTCTTCAGTACCTGGAGTGCGACCGGCACAACAGCGTCGCCACCCGCAACGTCCGCCTCGCCGCGGTCCACGCGTTCTTCCGATACTGCGCCATGGAGTACCCCGCACGGCTCGAACACTGTCAACGTGTTCTCGCCGTCCCGTTCAAACGGACCGGCAGCCGCCCGGTGGAGTACCTCGAGCACGAGGAGATCGACGCCATCCTGGGCGCCGTCGATCGCCGCACCGTCGACGGTCGGCGCGACTATGCGCTCCTCGCCACGATGTTCAACACCGGCGCCCGGGTCCAGGAAATCGTCGTGCTGAGCGTCGCCGACCTGCGGCTGGACGCACCTGCACAGGTCCGCCTCCACGGCAAGGGGCGGAAGGAACGCGTCTGCCCGCTGTGGTCCCAGACCGCCGACCTGTTGCGTTCCCTGCTGGCCGAACGCGATCGCGAACTGCAATCCGACGAGCCGGTCTTCCGCAATCACCGCGGGATGCGCCTAACCCGATTCGGCGACTAATGTTGAGCTCAACATTAGTCGACGAGGTCGGCTACCTCGCCTACGATGCACGCGCCGCCGACCTCCTCTTCCAGCTCGTCAGCCGCCGCTACGAGCACCGCTCCCTCCTCATCACCACCAACCTGCCCTTCAAGCGCTGGGACACCGTCTTCCCCAACGCCTCCTGCGCCGTCGCCCTGATCGACCGCCTGACCCACCACGCGGAGATCCTCGCCATCGAGGGCCAGAGCTATCGCCGCCGCGAGGCCGAGCTCACCCGGCAGCAGCGCAGCCGCAAACGTCTGTCCCGCAAACGGGCCTCTGACAACGGCGGTCAGCAGTGAGCACAGTCGATGGCGGTGCAGAAATGATCACTTTCAGGCGCTCGACAACACGCCGCGGGAAACCGGTCCGGGACCTCAGCGGACGCGGTCGATCAGGCGCGTCAGGTTGGCGATGTGGTCCATCAGCCTGACCCGGCCGGTCGGGGTCAGGGTGTACCAGGTCACCGGACGCCGGCCGCGGAAGGTCTTCTCGATCGACAGGTAGCCGGCGTTCTCGAGCTTGCGCAGATGGGTGCCGATACTGCCGTCGGTCTCTTCGAGCACCTTCTTGAGGCGGCTGAACGACATCGCGTCGTGCTTCGAAAGGAACACGCAGATGGCGAGCCGCACCCGGTGCTCGAAGAGCCCGTCGAGCGACGCCAGCTCGTCGAGGCCGCCGATGTCCGGATCAGCTCGTTGCGTCACGGGTCGGGGCGCCCAGGAACGCCTGCGCCACGAGCGCGGCCGCGATGACCACGCCCGTGACGCTCCACCGGTAGCCCGGCACGAAGAACGTCATCACGGAAACGGCCGCGACCCGCCCTCAGGACGTTGATCGATATCGACTTGTCAGGTTCAACAAAGGCCGGCCTGTTCCCTCACCGGCGACTTGCAAGGCAAACGATTCCCTTCGGCGTCCTCACCGCAGCGCGGGGCCGGACCGGCGCATCGGCGGCGAACAGGCCGAGTCAAGGTGCGGCGGCCCTCGTGTCGACAGTGGCCCGAACGTGCGTCAATCCGGACAAGTCTTCGAGCACACCTGTAGGGGGTCAAGGTTGGGCATCATTCGAAAAATGCCCGGTTTGGACAGGCGTGCGCGGAGCCGTCGTCCAGGCCGAGAGCCCCGCGAAGCGGGCGCGGAGCGAAAGCGACGCGCCTTGACGCCGGCGAGCGCACCGAAGCGGCCGGTCGGACGACGCCCCGGCCACCACAACGTCTTGGGGCCGGCGCCGGGCTCGAATCGACCGCGTTCGGCAACCGCCAGGCGGTCGCCGCCGGTGGCGGCGCGGGGGGGGGTTGGGCGGCTTCGCCGGGACGCGGCGGCGCGCTCAGCGCGGATCAGCCCTGCTCCCAGCCGCAGGACCGGCCGGCGTTCTGCTCGTCGAGCCAAGCCTGGAGGGGGGCGAAGTAGTCGAGGATGGCGGTGGCGTCCATCTCGCGCCGGCCCGTGCCCAGCTCGAGCACGTCGGGCCAGGGCCGGCTCGCGCCCGGCTCGAGCATCGCCTGCAGCCGCCGCCCCGCCTCCCGGCTGCCGAAGATCGAGCACCGGTGCAGCGGACCCTCGTGGCCGGCCGTCTCGCACAACGCCCGGTGGAACTGGAACTGCAGGATGTGGGCGAGGAAGTAGCGCGTATAGGACACGTTGGCGGGAATGTGATATTTGGCGCCGGGATCGAAGTCGGCTTCGCTGCGCGGCGCCGGGGGGCTGACGCCCTGATACGCGGTCCGGAGGTCCCACCAGCCCTCGTTGTACGATTCCGGCGGAATGTCCCCCGAGAACACCCGCCAGCGCCACTGATCGACGAGCAGGCCGAACGGCAGGAACGCGACCTTGTCGAGCGCGAGCCGCAGCAGCCGCCCGATGTCCCGGTCGGCCGGCGGCGCCCGATCGAGCAGGCCGACCTCGACCAGGTACTCCGGGGTCATGGAGAGGGCGATGGTGTCGCCGATGCCTTCGTGGAAGCCGCCGTTGGCGCCGTCCCGGTACAGCGGCGACTGGCCCCGGTAGGCGCGCTGATAATAGTTGTGGCCCAGCTCGTGGTGGATGGTGACGAAGTCCCCGCCGTTCACTTCGAGGCACATCTTGATGCGCACGTCCGAACCGTAGTCCAGGTTCCAGGCGCTGGCGTGGCAGACCACGTCGCGGTCGGCGGGCTGGACGAACAGCGACCGCTCCCAGAACGTGTCCGGCAGCGGGTCGAACCCGAGCGAGTTGAAGAAGCGTTCGCCGTAGCGCACCATCGCGATCTCGCCGACGTCCGCGTCCTCGAGCAGATCGGTCAGGTCGTAGCCCGGGTCGGTCCGCCGCGGGGCGACGAGATCGAAGACGTTGGCCCACGTCTGACTCCACATGTTGCCGAGCAGATGGGCGGGAATCGCCTCGTCCGGGGGGACGATGGCCGAGCCGTACTCGTCGGCCAAGCCCGCCCGGACGTGGCAGTGGAGCGACTCGTAGAGCGGGCGCACCTGGTCCCACAACCGTTCGAGCTCGGCCGTGAACGCATCGGGGGGCATGTCGTAGCCGGCGCGCCACAGCTCGCCGAGATCGGCGAACCCCAGGTCGCGGGCGCCGATGTTGGCCAATTCCACGAAGCGGGCATAGGAGTCGCGCATCGGCGGCGCCACCGCCCGCCAGCCGAGCCACAGGTCCAGCAGCTCGTCGGTGTCGCGGACCTCGGCGAGCCGCCGTTCGAGCTGCGGCAGCGACAGGCACTCCCCGCCGCCGCCGGAACAGTACGCGCCCCGGCCGTACGCGGCCTCCATCCCCGCGGCGATGGCCGACAGTTCCGCCTGCCGCGCCGGATCGGCGGGCGCCGCCACCCCCATCGACGTCTTCAACCGCAGCAGCTTGCGCCGGAGGTCGTCGGGAAGGTCGACCCCGTCGAAGCGCGCGGCGTCGGCGGCCAGCGCCATGGTGAGGCCGATGACCGCGGTCCGGGCCTCGGCCGCCTGCGCCGTGGTGTCCTCGGTGATGTAGGTGTTCTGGATCCACGACGCCCGCCCCGCCGAGATCCAGGCATCGAGGAGCCGGGTCTCCGCCGCGTCGAGAAAGGCGCGCGCCTCGTCGGCGGACGGCGGGGCCTCGGCGCAGGCGGCGGTCAGGATGCAGAGCACGCCGACGCACCGGAAGACGCGCTTCATGGACAGCCTGCCCTTCATGACGATCCTGCGTTGAAAGCCGGCGGCCGGGGCTGCGAAACCGGCCGCGCGCGTCCGGCCTGCCACCGGTCGACGAGTCCGCCGCGCACGAGAATGGTGTCGGCCCGATCCGAGCCGGTCGAGATGATGGCGACCGGCACCCCGCTCAGGGCCTCGATCCGCGCCAGGTAGGCCCGGGCCTCCGGCGGCAGGTCTCCGTACCGACGCACGCCGGCGGTCGGCCGAGACCACCCTGGCAGGCGCTCGTACACCGGCCGGCAGCCGGCGAGGATCGCGGGGCTCGCGGGAAACTCCGTCAGCAGGCCCTCCCCGTGGCGGTAGGCGGTGCACAGGGGAATCTCGTCGAGGCCGTCGAGCACGTCCAGCTTGGTGACCGCGAGCGCATCCAGCCCGTTCACGCGCACCGCGTAGCGGACCGCCACCGCGTCGTACCAGCCGCACCGGCGCGGGCGGCCGGTCGAGGCGCCGTACTCGCGCCCGCTCTCCCGCAGCAGGTCGCCCTCGGCGCCGTGCAGCTCGGTGGGCAGCGGCCCCTCGCCGACCCGGGTCGTGTAGGCCTTGGCGATACCGAGGACGGAGCCGACGGCGCGGGGACCGATCCCGAGACCGGTGCAGATCCCGCCGACGGTCGCGTTGGACGAGGTGACGAACGGATACGTGCCGTGGTCGATGTCGAGCAGGGTCCCCTGGGCGCCCTCAAGAAGCACCCGCTCGCCGGCCTCGAACGCCCGCGCGAGGAAGACCGACGCGTCGCCCACCCAACCCGCCAGGCGCCGCCACGCCGCGCGCACCTCCGCGTGCAGCGCCCGCCAGTCGGCCTCCGGCCCCCCCAACGCCTCGTTGCGCGCCGACACGTTCGCCCGAATCGCCGAGGCCAGGAACCCGTCTTCCGACGCATCGCCGAGGTCGGCGACCCGGATGCCGCGGCGTCCGGCCTTGTCCTCGTAGGTCGGCCCGATGCCGCGCGAGGTCGTGCCGATCCGCTGATCGCCGCGACGCGCCTCGGACAGCGCTTCGAGGTCGCGGTGATACGGCAGAATGACGTGCGCCCGGTCGCTGATGAGCAGCCGGTCGCCGACCTCGACGCCCTGTGCGGCGAGCGTCTCGATCTCCGAGAACAACGCCACCGGATCGATCACGACGCCGTTCCCGATGACACAGCGCACCCCCGGGTGCAGAATGCCGGACGGCAACAGGTGCAGAATGAACTCGGCCCCGCCCACCCGCACGGTGTGACCGGCGTTGTGGCCTCCCTGATAACGCGCCACAATGGACACGTTGGGCGTGAGCAGGTCGACGACCTTGCCCTTGCCCTCGTCGCCCCATTGCGCACCGATGACGGCGATGTTCACACTGTTCCTCGTTCCGTGAGAGTCGGCCCCGACAGCCTGCCGCAGAAGGCCCCGGCGCCTTCGACGGGCGGTCTCGGCGCGATGCGGGGTTCCGCCGCAGGCTGCCCAGCCCTTCCATCGGGCCGCGTCTCCGGCCGAACGCCGCCGGGCGGTTGTCCCGGTCGCGCCCGATCCGGCGACGCCAAATGATCGATCGTAGCAGAAGGGGCCGAACCGCGCATCAGTCAGGATCCAGGACCATCCCACGCTCCGCCACCGCCGTGCGCAGGCCGAATCGCGGCGGGTCCTGGGGCTCCGGACATGCGGAATCGTGGGTCTGACACCGCGCCGGCCGGTCGGCAAGACACGGCCGGCCGGGTCCCGGGCCGGCGCCGGCCGCCGCCGCAGACCGGGAGTCCGCGCCGTGGAACGGTGCGGACCCCGGCAGGGCCGGGCGGCGATCGGAGCCGCCGGCGACGACGTCCGGGCCGGCGTCAAGCAGGTTCCTCCGCGCCATCGAGCGCCGCGAGCGCCCGCTCGGCCGCACGCTGCTCCGCTTCCTTCTTGCTGCGGCCCTCACCCCGGGCCAGCGCCCGCTCCCCCACCCGGATCTCGGTCTCGAACACCCGGCGATGAGCCGGCCCGGTCATGCCCACCAACTCGTACCGCGGCAGGCCCCGGTCGCGGGACTGCAGCCGCTCCTGCAGGGCGGACTTGTGATCCCGGGTCATGCCGGGGGTGAGATCTCCGGCTCGGACGACCTCGATCTGGGGCCTGAACCACCGTTCGATGAACCGGGCCGCCCCTTCGATTCCCCCGTCGAGATAGACGGCGGCGACCACCGCCTCGAAGGTGTCGGCGATGAGCGACCGCTTGGCTCGACCGCCGGTTCTCTCTTCTCCGCGCCCCAGCAGGAGATGGTTGCCGAGACCCAGCCGTTCGCCGACCTGGGCCAGCGCCGCGGTGGAGACGAGCGCCGCCCGCGCCTTCGACTTCTGTCCCTCGTTCCAGTCGGGACACTCCCGAAACAACCGATCCGAGATCACGAACCCGAGCACCGCGTCGCCCAGGAACTCGAGCGATTCGTTGTCGCGGACGCCGCCGCTGGCATCCTCGTGCGCCCGGGAACGATGGGTCAGAGCATGCTCGAGGAGCCCGGGGTCCTTGAAGCGATACCCCAGGGCCTCCTCGACGGCGCGAAACTCGTCCCGAATGCGCATCAGTCGGTCGGAGACCTGCTGTCCGAACTCGGCGATGAGTCGGCGGGCGCGTGGGGCCTCCGCGCCGCGCACGGTCAGCCGCACTTCCCCCAACCCGCTGACGGTGAGGGGAAAGATGGCGTGGGGCGCCCCCGACGAGAGGACCGCGTCGATGCCCCGCGTCTCGAGGAGCCCGCTCACCACATTGGCCTCGATCGTGGACGGGGTGCGGAATACGACTTTCGGATCGGAATCGGTCACAGGCGGCTCGCGGGCGGCGGGAGGGCCGGCGGATCGCCGACCCGGAGGAGCACGATGGTCATGTCGTCATGCTGCTCCGCGCCGCCCGCGAACGCCTCGACGTCGCCCAGGACGCGCTGTTTCAATTCGTGCGGCGGCAGGTGGTTCTGCTCGGCCAGGGTACGGCTCAGCCGCTCTTCGCCGAAGAAATCCGAGGCCTCGTTCATCGCCTCGGTAACGCCGTCGGTGAACAACGCCACGACATCGCCGGCTTCGACCGGGAACGTGGACTCTTCGAGCAGCTCGGCGAATCTCTCCGCGGCTCCGTCGATCTGCAACCCCACCACCATCCCGTCCGGAACCAGCACCCGGGGCGTGGGCGTTCCCGCCGGCGCGGCCGGAACGTGGATCAAGGGGGTATGACCGGCCCGCGCATAGGCGAGACGGCGGGCCGCGAGGTCGACGATCGCGTACGTCATGGTGATGAAGGTCCGGCTGTCGAGGCTGGCGGACAGAATGCGATTGACCTCGATGAGCAGTTGCCGGGGGCTCTGGTGGAACCGGCTCAGCGACAGCACCACGCCCTTCAGCTCGGCCATGTAGAAGGCCGCGGACGTACCCTTCCCGGAGACGTCGGCCACCAGCACCCCCAGCCGATGCTCGTCCAGCCGGATGAAATCGTAGTAGTCGCCGCCGACCTCCCGGGCGGGACGGCAGGCCGCGGTCACCGCGAGGCCCGGCACGGAGGCGGGTCCGTCGGGCAGGAGGGACATCTGGATGTCCCGCGCGATCCGCAGCTCCTCCTCGAGCCGGCGCTTCTCCTCGGCCTGGGTCAACAGATCCGCGATGCTGCCGGTCATCGCGTTGAACGACTTGGCCAGCTCGCCGAGCTGGTCCTCCGTGTCGACCCGGATGCGGTGGGTGAGATCGCCCTCCCGCACCCGTTCGGTGCCGGTGAACAGCGCGTGCACCGCCCCGGTGATCGACTTGGCGAGGACGAAGCCCATGACCAGGGCCACCGCCTCGATGGTCAGGAACATCACCCCTATCACCATCAGCACGGCCAGGAAGGTGCTGGCCATGACGTCGCCGCCCTCGGCGAACTGACGGTAGAACTCCACGGGGTGCACGCGAAACCACACCGCGCCGCGCCCCTGCCCGCCGGTGGACCAGTCGAGCAGGTCGACGTAGGCCCTCACCGGCGGATCCAGGGTCGGCGCGGCGCTCCGGGCCGGCGTCCCGAACAAGACCCGGACCGCGTCGGACGCGGCTCCGGCGGGGATGGCGCTACCGTCGGCCATCGTGGCCACCTCGAAATCGGTGAGGGTGACGCCGCGGGAGGCCTGCATGCGCCGCGTGACGTTCCCGGCGATCGGAAGGTCCGCGACCACCGCGTACGATTGCCCTTCCGCCTCGAACCTCCGCGCCCCGCGCGCCACCACCGTCCAGCCCGCCCCCCCCCGTGTCAGGACGAGCCCGGCCGCATCGCGGCCATCGCCGAGCCAGGCGGGAAAGCCCGGATCGCCCGAGTCATGCCGCCACGGCCCGGCGGCGCCGACGCGGCCGGTCTCCTTTCCCGACGACACGCCGATGGATGCGTCGGGATACCGCTCCTCGAACTCCCGCAGGCGACGCGCCAGCACCGCGCCCAAGTCCGCGGAATCGACACGCCCGCGCAGATCGATGGAAGTCTTGTCCGCGAGCTCCTTCGCGTCCTCCACCGCGTCCGCGAAGCTGCGCTGCACGAGCGAGGAGCTGACCGTCGAGAGGAGCAGGGCGCCCGACACCAGGAAGCACGCGCCGAACGCCAGGATCGGCACGAAGCCGATCAGGACGTAGGACAGCACGAGCTTCCGCCGGACCCGCCACAGGAAACGTTGCAGCAGCAACGTCAGCATCCGCGCCAGCAGGTAGCCGAGGGCCGCCACGAGGGCGACGGTTCCCACCGTGTCGATCGCCCGCAGCCAGCCCGTGGCGGCTCCGCCGAACACCGCGATCAGCGTCTTGACTCCGACGACCGCGAAGATCGCGCGGCCGGGCGTCGAGGCCGCGAACAGCCCCGCCATGTCGCCGAGCGCTTCGACGAGGACGCGCAGGCGTCCGCCGACGCGGCCGTCTCCGCCGCCGGAGACGGGAGGCGCGGGAGCGGGGGAAGCGGCGGTCTTTCCGGCAGGATCGGAAGCCGGTGCCTGCGAAGCCATATGAGGGCCTTGCGGATGTTACCAGAGCGCGCCGGCGGTCAGGGCCGTTCGCCTCCGCCGGGCGGCGCGCCGGTCATCGCCTCGATCCACGCCACGTAACGCGGATCGCCGTCCACCGCGGGAATCACGAGGAACTCCGGCGTCTCGTAGGGATGCAGCTCGCCCACGCGGCGGCGCAGGCGGTCGACGCAGGCGCTCCGCGTCTTCACGAGCAACTGACGCTCCTGCGCCCGTTCGATCCGGCCCTCCCATCGATAGACCGACTCGACGGCCGGCAGGATGTTCACGCAGGCCGCGCAGCGCTCGCCGACGAGGGTGGAGGCGAAGCCGGCGGCATCGGCATCCACCGGAAACGTGATCAAGACCACGACCGCGTCGGAAGAGGCCACTCGTTCCTCCGTGTTCCGCCGGCGGGGCCGGCCCGCCGGCAGCAGCCCGGCCACAATCGCCCGCGGCTCCGCGGGCCGCTCAACCAACCCGGCGGGAGTCCTGCTCTCGGCCCCCGCTTCGACCGATACATGAAAGCATGCCCCAGACCGCACGACGCGCGACCCGGCGGAGCGGGGTCCGGAGCTCCCGGGGACGAGCGCGGCCCGCGCAGCCGGCGCTCCCCTTCCCCGGCGCGGAGCGGGCCGAGGTTCCCCCGCCGCGCCGCGGGGAGCAGAGCTCGTGGCGGAGACGGCATCTCGCGCGGTTGCTGTTCAGCCTCCTGACCGCCATCCTGATCGCGAACGCGCTGATCGGCGAACGGGGACTGCCGGCCACCCTCCGGATTCGGCGGGAGCACCGGGAGCTGGCCGACACCATCGCCGAACTGCGGGAGACGAACCAGCGTCTGCACCGTGAAGCGGAGCGCCTTCGCAGCGATCCGGCCGCGATAGAGGAGCTGGCGCGCCGGGATCTTGGACTCATCCGTCCCGGCGAACAGCTCTTCGTCGTCACCGACCGCGCCGCGCCGCTTCCGGCCGAGCACGAGCTGGCCCGCCGCCGCACCGTTCCGAACGGCGCGCAGACCGAAGGCTTGCTCATCTCCGATTGATCGGGTATCATACATTCATCGATTGGATCGCAACGTTCCGGTCGACCCGCTTGAGCGGATCGGCCGATTGACGCGGGGTGGAGCAGTCCGGTAGCTCGTTGGGCTCATAACCCAAAGGTCGGGGGTTCAAATCCCCCCCCCGCAACCAACACAAACGGGCCGGCATCACATGCCGGCCCGTTTTCTTGTGTACCGGGCTTCCGCCGGGAGTCCGGCACGGCCGGCGGGCAGAGCCGCAGGAGGCGGTCGTTGCCGGGGCCGGGGGAATCCGATCATGCCGCAAGCCCGCGGAGCGCGTTTTCTCGTGGACGTCGTCGAACCGCAGGACGTCGTGTGTCCGGAGGACATGGGCGACGACGAGAGGCTGTTGATGCGCTCGATCCGGGAGTTCGCCGAGCAGGAGGTGGCGCCGCTGCTCGATGAGATCGACCGGCGCGACATCGAGGTCATCCGTCCCCTGTTCAAGAAGGCGGCCGACCTCGGCATCTTCATGGCGGAGGTCCCGGAGACCCACGGCGGCCTCGGCCTGAGTCCGCTCGCCGTCGCCGGGATGAACGAGTGCCGGTCCCATCTCGGGGGGCTCGCCTCGACGGTCTTCGCGCACCAGGGCATCGGCACCATCCCCCTGATCAACTTCGGGACCCCGGCCCAGATCGACCGCTATCTGGAGCGCTGCATGCGCGGCGAACTGATGGCGGCGTTCGCGCTGACCGAGCCCGAGGCCGGTTCGGACGCCATGAGCATCCGGACGACGGCGGTGCTCAACCCCGAGAAGACGCACTACGTCGTCAACGGTTCCAAGCAGTGGATCACCAACGCGGGGTGGGCCGACCTGTTCATCCTCTTCGCCAAGGTGGACGGCGCGGCGTTCTCGGCCTTCCTGCTGGAACGGGACACGCCGGGGGTGACCGTCGGCCCCCACGAGCGCCTGCTGGGTCTCCAGGGCTCGTCGGTGTGCGCGATGCAGCTCGACGACGTCGCGATTCCCGTCGACAACCTCCTCGGCGCGGTGGGCCAGGGCCATCGCGTGGCGCTGTGCACCCTCAACGTCGGCCGCATGAAGATGGGCGCCAACTGCGCCGGCTCGGCCAAGAAGATCCTCGCGACGACGACCCGCTACGCGGCCGACCGGCGGCAGTTCGGCCGGCCGATCGCGGAGTTCGGCCTGATCCAGCGCAAGCTCGCGGACATGGCGGCCCGGGCCTACGGCGCCGAGTCGGTCGCCTACCGCACCGCCGGACTCGTCTACGCCGCCATCGAGGACCTGGGCCGGCGCGGCGCCGACGCGCTCGACGTCAAGCTGCGGACCTTCGCCGAGTTCTCGGTCGAGTGCGCCATGGCGAAGGTCATCGGGTCGGAGGCGTACCATGCCGCGGCCGACGACGCCTTGCAGGTGTACGGCGGGTACGGCTTCAGCGAGGAGTATCCGGCCGCCCGCTGGTACCGGGACTCGCGAATCACCCGCATCTACGAGGGCACCAGCGAGATCTGCCGCCTCGGCATCGCCAAGACCCTCCTGAAGCGGGCGGACCGCGGAGAACTCGCGCTCCGCGACGCGGTGGCCGGCCTGTCCGCCCCCCGGGACCCGGCGTCCCGCGACACCAGCCTCGCGGCCCTGCGCGCCCGGACCGGCGGTCTGAAGCGCGTGTTCCTCTTCGTGCTGGGGGAGGTGTGGGACACCCTGGACGCGGCGCGCCTGCTCGACCCCGCCCACCAGCCGTACCTCGCGGGCCTCGCGGACATCGCCATGGAGACGTATCTGGCCGAGAGCACGGTCCTGCGGGTCTCCAAGCGGTGGGACGGCCGCCCCGACGGCGAGTCGGCGGCGGAGACCGCCCTGGCCCGGATCGTGCTCTTCCGATCGACGGAACGGATTCGGCGGGAAGCCACCGAGCTGCTGGGAAGCCTGCTGGACGGTGACCGGCTCACCGCCGCCCTGGAACGCACCGCCGCCTGGCTCCCCGTCCCCGTCGGTCTCGTCGACAGCCGCGCGCACGTCGCCCGGGAACTCGTCGCCCTTGGCGGCTGGGTGCAACCGGCAGCACCATGAACGCCGCGGCGGACAGAGACCGGCGCACGCGGGAGCTCGAGCCGCGAATCTCCATGCCATGCTCGGAACGCAAGCCCTGACGACCAGGTCCGGAGCAAGGTTCGACGCGGACGGCGCGGGCTCACCCCAGGGCGGCGACGATGGCCGCGGTCATGTCGGCCGTGGCCGCGGCGCCGCCGAGGTCGCCGGTGCGGGGATCGCCGGCGGCCAGCACCTGCTCCACCGCCGCCTCGATCGCGGCCGCGCCCTGCGCCTCGCCCAGATGCTCCAGCATCATCGCCCCGGTCAGCATCTGGGCGACGGGGTTGGCGACGCCCTTGCCGGCGATGTCCGGAGCCGACCCGTGGACGGGCTCGAACATCGAGGGATGCGTGCGGTCGGGGTTGAGATTCGCGCCGGGGGCGAGTCCTATCGATCCGGCCACGGCCGGGCCGAGGTCGGACAGGATGTCGCCGAACAGGTTGCTCGCGACGATGACGTCGAACCAGTCGGGATGCTGAACGAGGTGCGCGGACAGGATGTCGATGTGGTACTGGTCGGTCCGCACGTCGGGATACGCGGCGGCCATCGCCTCGAAGCGCTCGTCCCAGAACGGCATGGTGTGGATGATGCCGTTCGACTTGGTCGCCGAGGTCAGATGCCGCTCGGGCCGCGCCAGCGCCCGTTCGAAGGCGTACCGCAGCACCCGGTCGACGCCCTCCCGCGTGAACACCGACTGCTGCACGGCCAGCTCGCCCGGCGTCCCCGCGTAGAGGCGGCCGCCGATCTCCGAGTATTCGCCCTCGTTGTTCTCGCGGACGATGACGAAGTCGATGTCGGACGGGCGGCGATCCGCGAGCGGCGTGCGCACCCCCGGCCAGAGCCGGACGGGACGCAGGTTGACGTATTGCCGGAACTGCCGGCGGATGGGGATGAGCAGTCCCCACAGGGACACGTGGTCGGGCACCCCGGGGTACCCCACGGCGCCGAGGAACACCGCGTCAAAGCCCGCGAGCTCGGCGACGCTGCGTCCCCCCGTCATGCTGCCGGTGCGGGCGTACAGCTCGCACGACCAGTCGAACTCCGTCCAGTCGAAGCCGAATCCTAACCGCTCGCCGACCGCCGCGAGCAGTGTCCGGGCCGCGGGCACGACCTCCTTGCCGATCCCGTCGCCGGGAATGACCGCAATACGATAGGTGGTGTCTGTCATGGTTTTCGTTCGGGAAGTCGTGACGCGATGGACGGCGGCTCGGGAGTCCGCGGCGAAAGCCCCGTCGCAGCCCGCCGCCGCCGCATGCCGCGTGGACGGCGTGGCCCCCCGTTCGCAGATGCCCGGCGGGCTCCCCCGCCGCGCGCCGCCGCGCGGGCGGTCCGCCGATCTCGGCGCGACACGCGGTTCACCGCAGGCTCCTACGCTACCGCACCGCGTCGCCGCAACGTGGCGATCTCGTCGGCGCCGAATCCGGCGTCAGCGAGCACGCCGTCCGTATGCTGGCCGAGCCGCGGCGCGGGACGGCCCGGCGACAGCGGCGTCTCCGAGAGCTTGATCGGGGTGCCGAGGGTCCGGATCCGGCCCAGGGTCGGATGCTCGGTCTCCACCACCAGACCGCGGGCGCGGACATGGGGATCGGCCATCACCTCGGCATAGTCGTTGATGGGGCCGCACGGCACCCCGTGGCTCTCGAGCCGCTCCAGCCAGTGGGCGCGGGGGCGGGTCTCCATCACCGCCTCGATGCGGGCCGCGAGCGCTTCCCGGTTGCGGATGCGGTGGGTGTCGTCCCGGTAGTCGGGATCGGCGGCCCACTCGGGATGCCCCAGGGCCTCGCACAGCCGCTGGAACGTGCGGTCGTTGGCCGCCCCGATCGTCATGTGCCCGTCGGCGCAGCGGATCGCCTGGTACGGCGCGTTCATGCGATGGGCGGACCCCAGGCGCTCCGGCACCCCGCGCCCCGAGAAATACTGCGTCGCCTCCCACACCGACAGGGCGACGCCCGCGTCGACCAGCGACGTGTCGACGAGCTGGCCGCGGCCGGTGCGGGCCCGCGCCAGCAGGGCGGACAGAATGCCGGCGAGGGCGAAGAGCGCCGCCCCGAGGTCGGTCACCGGTATCCCCGCCTTGACCGGAGGGCGCCCCGCCTCGCCGGTGACCGACATCAGGCCGGAGACGCCCTGGGCCACGAGGTCGAAGCCCCCCTTGCCGGCGGACGGGCCGGTCTGCCCGTACCCCGAGATGGACGCGTACACGAGGCGCGGACAGCGCTGCGACAGCTCGGCGTACCCCAGACCGAACTTCGCCAGCACCCCCGGCCGGTAGTTCTCCACCAGCACGTCGGACACCGCGGCGAGACGCCGCACCGCCCCGCGGCCGTCCGGCCGCTTCAGATCGACGACGATGCCGCGCTTGCCCCGGTTGACGGCGTTGAAGCTCGGGCTGTCCGCGCCGACCGCCCCCGGCATGCGCCGCGTCGAGTCGCCGGCCGGAGGCTCGACCTTGATCACGTCGGCGCCCATGTCGCACAGTAGCATCGAGCAGAACGGCCCGGCCATCACCTGGGTCAGGTCGAGCACGCGCAGTCCGTCCAGTGCTGATGTCATCGTCCCCAGCCCGGCAACCGTCGCCCGGCGGCCCCGTTTGCCGCCCAACCCACCTTCAGGCGTCCGCCCCGCTCCGCCGCGCGAACGTCCGGAAGGAACCAGGAGAGTCTACCCGTGTCCACTTCTGACGCCATCTACGCTGTCGACGGTCCCGTCGCGACCCTCACGTTCAACCGCCCCGCGGCCCGCAACGCCATGACCTGGGCGATGTACGACGCCCTCCTCGATGCCTGCGACGCCGTCGACGCCGACCCCGCGGTGATGGTCATCGTCCTGCGCGGCGCCGGCGACCGCGCCTTCGTGGCCGGCACCGACATCAGCCAGTTCCAAGACCTGCGGACCGCGGACGACGCGCTGGGGTACGAGTCGAAGCTCGATCGCGTGATCGACCGGCTGGAACGGGTACAGATACCGACCATCGCCCGGGTCCAGGGCGTGGCCGTCGGCGGCGGCTGCATCATGGCCGTCGCCTGCGATCTGCGCATCTGCGGTCCCGGCGCCCGGTTCGGCATCCCCGTCGCGCGGACCCTGGGCAACTGCCTGTCGGCCGCCAACTGCGCCCGGCTGCTGGACCTCGTGGGACCGGCGCGGCTCAAGGACCTCATGTACACCGCCCGGCTCCTCGACGCCCGCGAGGCCCTGGCGGCGGGGCTCGCGACCCAGGTCGTCGACGCCGAGGGTCTCGACGACGCGGTGGCCGAGACGGCCGCGGCCATCGCCGCCAACGCCCCCCTGACGATTCGCGCCACCAAGGAGCTCGTCCGCCGCGTGCAGCGCGGGCGGCGGCCCGACCCGGCCCTCGCCCACGATCTCATCATCGACTGCTATACGAGCGACGACTTCCAGAACGCGGTGGAGGCGTTCGTGGCCCGCCGCGCTCCGGCGTGGTCGGGACGGTGACCGCCCGTCCGCATCCCGCGGCCCGCGACGGCGGGCCCCGCCCCATTCGACCGGCGATGCCTCCTGCCTGACCGCGCCGTGCCGCGGAGCGCGACGACTCCGCGGCACGGGCGCGATACGCTCCCCGTCACGCCTAGTGGTCCGTCACGTCATAAGCTTCCGACAGACGGACTTGAGTCGATGATGTGATTCTCCTGCATGGGAGACCGTTCTTGGTTCGAGAAGAGTTCCCCGATAATCCTAATGTTTATTTGTGGCTATGCACTAGCCGGGCTCGGGCGTTCTTCGCCCGCCGGAGCCCCCACCGGCCGCCGGCGGCGCCGGTCTGGTTGCGACGGGGGGTTCCGCCACGGGCCGCGCCGCCGCGTCCCCGACGAGCGACGCCAGCCGTTCGAGCCCGGCCGCGGCGCCGCCACCCAGATGCAGCCGGACCACGCGGCGCCCGCGCGCGGCCAGCACCTCATGGTCGCCGAGCGCCTGCGCCATCTTCACCGTCCCGAACGTGCACGAGCGGCCCGGAACCGCCAGATCGCGGGCCGTGTCGTCGGTCGTGAGGACCACGAACACCCCGGTCGCCGGCCCCCCCTTGAACACTTGGCCGGTCGAATGGAGATAGCGCGGTCCGAACCCGACGCTCGTCGCCACGCGCCGGGCGTCGCGGACCCGGCGGCGGACGCGCTGCAGCGCCTCTGCGTTGTCCCCGCTCCGATCCAGGTACGCCAACAGGGCCAGATAGTCGCCGGGGCCCGCGCTCGCCACGTGCGCCGACACGAGCCGTTCGAGCGTGGCCGACCCGCCGGCCGCCGGCCGCAGCCGCGCGGCGGCACCGGCGTCGGCGAACAGGGCGATCCCGTCCGACTCGGCCACCGGCCGCTCGTCCGGCGGTCCCCCGGCCGCCTCCCAGGCCGCGGTCAGCGACCGCGCCGCGACCTTGGCGGCCTCCACGTCGGGCTGGTCGAAGGGGTTCACCCCCAGCACCGCCCCGCAGACGGCGGTGGCGAGCTCCCACCGGAAGAACTCGGCGGCCAGCGCCTCCCGGCCCGGCACCGGCAGGGTGACGACGGGGTGGCCGGCGGCGGCGAGGACGGCGAGGGCGGCATCCTGCTCGAGATCGGGATCGTCCTCGACCCGCACGTGGACGAACAGACGGTCGCTACCGTACGCCGAGGGCGGACCAAGCTCCTCGTCGACGACGGGAATCAGGCCCCGCCCCGCCTTGCCCGTCGACTCCGCCAGCAACTGCTCCAGCCACGCGCCGAGGGCGCGAACCGAGGGCGACAGCACCAGGGTGATCTTGTCCCGGCCGGCGGCGGCGGCGAGACCGAGCAGGAGCCCCAGCCGCGCCCCCGGGTTCCGGCCGGCGGGCACGGCGGGGCCGCAGAGCTCGGCCATCCTTCCCGCGGGCGCCAGGAACGCCGGCACGTCCACCCCGCAGGCCGCGGCGGGGACGAGGCCGAAGTTCGACAGCACCGAGAACCGCCCCCCCACGTCGGGGCGGCCGCTCCACACCTGCCGGAAGCCTTCCGTCCCGGCCATCGCCTCGAGGGCCGAGCCCGGATCGGTGATCGCCACGAAATGCGCGCCGGCCCGATCGGGTCCGACCGCCTGCCGCATGCGATCGAGGAAGTAGTCGGCGAGTAGCGCCGGCTCGAGGGTCGTTCCGGACTTGCTCGACACGATGCACAGGGTGCGGGGCAGGTCGAGCCGGGATGCGGTCCGCGCGATCTGCGCCGGGTCGGTCGAATCGAGCACGTGCAGCGCCGGCACCCGCGGCGCGAGAATCCGGCCGATGACCTCGGCGCCGAGACTGGATCCTCCCATGCCGAGGAGGAGGACGTCGGTGAACCCGCCCGCCCGCACCCCTTCGGCGAAGCGAGACAGCGCACCGGCCGGCAGGGCGGCGCCGGCCAGATCCAGCCACCCCAGCCAGCGCGCCTCGTCGCCCCCGGTCCAGACACCGGCATCCTTCCGCCACACGCGGCCCACCAGGCCTTCGCGGTCCCAGCGCCGGCAGTGCTCGTCAAGGGCGGCCTGGAGGGCGGGACCAAGCTGCCATCCAGGCGTGGCGTCAGTCAGGGGAAGCTCCAGTAGGACACGTGCGACGGGGGTTCGAACCGCACCGGCGAACCGGAGCGCGGCCGGCGCGGCCTTGCGGCCGCGTCGGGAGTTCCGTTGACGCGAAACCCCTGCGGGGCGAGCCCCTGGGCGGCATCAGCTCTCCGCCCGGTGCCGGGCCTCGAGCCGCTGCACCTTCTCGATCCGCCGGCGATGGCGCTCGTCGCGTGAGAACGTCGCGGCCAGGAACGTCTCGACGAGCTCGCGGGCCAGCGCCACCCCGACGATGCGCGCCCCGAGAACCAGGACGTTCATGTCGTCGTGCTCCACCCCCTGATGAGCGGAGTACGTATCGTGGCAGACCGCGCCCCGGATGCCGGGCACCTTGTTCACGGCCACCCCGGCGCCCACGCCGCTCCCGCAGATCATCACCCCGCGATCGGCGCGGCCGTCGCGGACGGTCAGGGCCAGCGACTCCGCGTAGTCGGGATAGTCGGCCGGCGCCTCGCTGTCGGTGCCGACGTCGACCACCTCGTGTCCGCCGTCCCGCAACAGGTCCGCGATGAGCGCCTTCAGATGGAAGCCGGCGTGGTCCGATCCTATCGCCACCCGCATCGTGCCGTTTTCCGCCATCCCCCTGCCACCGAGGCGGTCCCCCCCCGCCGAACCCGCCGGACGATACGCCGGACACCGGGACCGGCAGTCAGAACGTTGACCGATATCGATGCGTCAAGCTCGACAAGGACCGCCGTGGACTCCCTTGCCGGCGCACGGTTGCGCGGCACGGTGGTTCCGTCAGCGTCCCCCGGAAAATCGTCGCCTGCGGCTCCGATGGCCGCCCAACCAACCCTCCAGGAGTCCGCGCCGTTCTACGGGCACTCCAAGTGCGCGCCAACCGCGGAACACGGTGATGAATCGTACTACAGAAGCGCCGCGGGAAGAGCCCGCATCAGCCGGCGGCCCAGGAGCATCCCACGCTGCCTGCGCGTGACGGCCCGCCCCCGATTCGAGGGGTCGCCACCGTCTTGCCGACCGGCCGGCGCCGCGTGCTCCCAACTACGGTTGAACACAATCACTTGCTTCAAGTCGCCACCGTCTTGCCGACCGGCCGGCGCCGCGTGAGACCCACGATTCCGCACGTCCGGAGCCCCAGGACCCACCACGATTCCGCCTGCGCACGGCGGTGGCGGAGCGTGGGATGGTCCTGGCCGGCGTCCGGGCGGCCGACGAGGCGCCGGGCACGGGTGCTGTCCGGCGGCACCGTCCGCCAGGAGGCGTCAGCCGGCATCCGGGCGGGCCGGACACGACGCGCGACGAGGCAGGGCCGAACTCCGGATAGCGCGGAGAGGACCGGCGGACACGCCCGAGGTCGGCGATCGGTTGTCGGCCGACTCCGGGCGCCGCGGGAGGACCGCCCACCCGCGGCGGCGCGGGCGGGCGTCGGCGTCCATCCCGGCTCCGGCACGGCGACACCCTCGGAACCGGGCACCGGCGTTCGCATCGTACTGCCAGGGGATCTCCTACGCCGTATCCGCCGACAGATACCGGCGTCCGGACAAGACCATGGCGCCGAGGCCCAGCCACGTGGCCGCGAGCCAGAACAGCCCCCCGACCCAAGGCACCGCGAACAGCAGGTAGAGGACCACGACGCCGACGGCCATCGCCGCGTACGGCGAGACGCCGGGGCGGCCGGCGCGGGCGAGAAGCAGTCCTCCCGCCCAGGCCGCGATCGGGAGCTTCGCCACGTAGAGGGCCACGCCGAACAGCAGCGCGGCAATGACGCCGATGGGCAGCCCGACCACCGTCGCCATGACCAGGACGGCCGCGACGGGAACGATCAGGAACGCGCCGAACCCGAGCAGGGCGCCGAGCGTGGTCTCCTCCGCGACGGCCGAGACCAACTCCCGCACGAGGCGCCGGAACAGCGCCACGGCGAGCATGCCGGCGAGCAGCGCCGCGCCGGTCTGCCAGCTCCAGAAGAGGAGGCTTCCCGCTACGCCGCCGTCATCCTCGTCGTTCTCGTCGGTCGGTTCCTCATAGCGCACCGCGCCCGCCACCCGGGCCGCCGCTTCCGGGCTGAGGGGTATGCGCGTGCGGTAGTCGAGGTCGCCGTCGATGCGCGCGCCGGGGGCGAGGTCGAGGCGGTCGGCGATGACGTTCGCGTCGCCGAGCACCGCGCCGTAAAGGGTGATCTGCCCCGCCGCGGCAAGCAGATTCTCCTCCACCGTGCCCTCGATGTCCAGGATGCTCGCGGCGGCCACGAGGCCTCCCCGGACGACCGTGCTCTCGAGAAGCTGCACCCGGTTGCCCCCCGCGATCAGATCGCCGTCGATGGTGGTGTTCACGGTGACCTGGTCGCCGACTATCCGGGTGGAATCGCCGATGGGACCCCGCAGGTCGACGGTCCTGCCCGCCGCGAACACGTCGCCGTCGACCTGCCCGTCCACGAGCACCCGCCGCCCCGCCGCCACCAGGTCTCCCGCCAACTGCCCGTGGACGCGTATCGCTTCGCCGGCGGCGTAGAGGTCGCCCTCGCGGACCTCGCCGCCGGGGATGGTCACCGCCGCACCCGCCTCGGTCTCCTGCGCCCCGGCCGGCACCGGCGCGGCCGCCAGCGCCGCCGTCAGGATCAACCCTATCGCCCTGTGAACCATGTGTATCGTCCTCTCAGCCCGAAGAGCGGCGCCTGCGGCCCCGCTCTCCGCCCAACCAACCCTCCAGGGAGTCGGCGCCCCTCCGGAGGGAGGCGGCACCGTTCTAAGACTCCTGGCGTGGATGGTGCCGTCCCCGGCCGGGTGCCGCAACCGGATTGTGATGGGCGGTCGCCCGGGGCCCACCAGCGGCCGGGAACCGCCGATGGCCGGCCGGCAGCCGGAGTCCAAGCTCCGCTGCCGCTCTTCAGCCGGGTTGCGCCGCTTGAGCCGGCCGCCGCCCTTGGCCCGCTGCCGCACCGCCGACCCCGGCGCGGGGTGCCGCCACGGACCGCCAGGCTCACCCCGGAAACACCCCGCGCAGCCCCGTAGCTTGTGGCCCGCTGCCGCACCGCCGACTCCGGCGCGGCGCGGGTTCCGCCACGGACCGCCAAGCTCACCCCCGGAAACACCCCGCGCAGCCGCCGGGCTTGGTCTTTTGCGGGGTGGGACCTCCGCACTGGAGGATTCACCACGGAAAGACCTCGCGCAGCCGCCGGGCCTGCCGGCGGGACAGGGGCACCGTACCCGCGCCGGGACACACGATCGTCCAGGCGCCCGCGTCGGCCGGCCGGATCTCGGCGATCCGCCCGAGATTGACGAGGCAGCCGCGGTGGGCCCGGAAGAACCGGCCCTTGAGCCGGCCTTCGAGCTCGGACAGCGTGCGGTCGACGAGGAACCGCCCGGCCGCGGTCCTCGCGAAGACCAGCGCGTCCTCCGCCTCGAACCAGATGATCTCCTCGGGGTCGAGCAGAAGCACCCCCGACCCGCGCCGCACGCTGACGCGGTCGATCGCGGGCGGCGCCGCAGCCCGCCCGCCGACCAGCCGCCGCAGAACGTCGAGATCGTCGAGGATGCGCCGGGCCGAGCCCGCGCCCTCGATCCGCTCGCGCGCGCGGTCGAGGGCCTCGGCGAACCGCTCGCGACCGACCGGCTTCAGCAGGTAGTCGATCGATCTCACCTCGAAGGCCGGCACCGCGTAGCGGTCGTAGGCGGTGACGAAGACGACGTGCGGAACGTGCCTCACCCGATCGAGGACGTCGAAGCCGGTGCCCTCGGGCATCTCGACGTCGAGAAAGCACAGGTCGGGCGTGGTCTCGTCGATCAGCCGCACCGCCGCCTCGGCATCGGCGGCTTCGCCCGCGAGTTCGAAGCCGGGATGCGCGGCGAGCAGCCGCTTCACCCGGTCGCGGGCCGGCCGCTCGTCGTCGACGACGACGCATCGGTGGCTCATGGCGCGCACTGCGCGGCCCCGGGAAGGACGGGGGCGGCGGGCAGGACGAGCCGGGCGCGGGCCCCCGCGCCGCCCGGCCCCGCGGACAGCGCGACGGCCGCGCGGGCCCCGTAGGCGGTCTCGAGCCGGCGGACGATGTTGCCCAGCCCGTGGCCGTCGCGAATCAGGCCCCCGCCCGCGCCGGAGAGTCCGACCCCGTCGTCGACCACGTCTATGCGCAGCATGCCTTTCTCGACGAAGGCCGAGACATCGATGCGTCCTCCGCGCGCCCGCGGCGCGAGCCCGTGCCCCACCGCGTTCTCGATCAGCGGCTGGAGGATCAAGCCGGGCACGCGCACCGCCAGCGACTCGGGGGCGACGTCCCAGCCGACCCGCAGCCGGTGGCCGAAACGGATGTGCTCGATCCGCAGGTAGCCTCGGGTGAAGGCGATCTCGTCGCGCAGGGGGACGGGTGCGGCGTCGGCCGCGTCGAACACATAGCGGAACAGTTCGGCGAACGTCTCCAACAGCTCCTCGGCCTGGCGCGCGTCCTCTTCAAGCAGGGACACGATGGTGTTGAGGGTGTTGAAGAAGAAGTGCGGGTTGATCCGCGCCTGCAGCGCGGCCAGCTCGGCCCGCGCCGCTTCCTCGCGCAGCCGCGCCTCGACCAGCCGGACCTCCCGCATTTCGCGCAGGGCGTCGTGCAGCCGCAGCCGCATCTCCTCGTAGCCGAGCACGACGCCGCCGACGACGAGGGCGAGGACGCTGTTCAGGACGACCACCGCGACCGCGAGCCGCGGCTCGCGGAAGACGAACAGCGGATAGACGCCGAGCACGGCCAAGCTGCCGAGAACCGCCCCCGAGATCAGGGCCAGGACCAGCAGCGGGAACCGCAACAGGCCCGAGCGCCCCCGCAGCCGCGGGAACAGCCACACCGAGCCGATCAGAGCGGTGAGCCCCACCACGTTGGCGAACAGCGCCGAGATCACGAGAATCGGGCGCTCGACGCCGTCGCCCTGGAAGACGCTCACGCCTAGACCGATGGCGAGGCCCGCGAGGCTGCAGGCCGCGATCCACAGCGCGGCGTGGCGGCCTGCCGCCTGGCCATGAGTGGAGGTCACGGCTGTCGGGGAACCCGCCTCGAACCGAAGAGAGTCCCGGCGCAGACGAAGTGGAAGAAGCGCATCGTCGGACTCAAGTCCGCCTATCCGAAATCAGGAACGACGCGACGAGCCACCAGGCTCCCGGCCGTCCGGGGCCGGATCACCGCACTCTCGCGAGGACGAGGGTGACGTCGTCATGGGCGTCGATGGGGCCGCTCCATTGCAGCAGCGCGTCGAGCACGATCTCGATCACGGCGTCGAGCGGACGCGCGCGGTGGGCGCGCAGCAGATCGGCCAGCCTCGCCGCCCCGAACTCCTCGCCGTCCGGCGCCGGTGCCTCGGTGACGCCGTCGGTGAACAGCGCCAGCAGGTCACCCGGCGCGAGGGTCCGGGTGGCGGTCTCGTAGGCCGCGCCTTCGAACAACCCGATGGGCATGCCGCCTTCGTGGCAGCGGATCATCTCGTCCTTCCGGATCAGGATCGCCGGCAGATGCCCGGCGTTGCTGTAGGACAGGCGGCGGGTCTCGGGATCGAAGGCGGAGAGGAAGGCGGTGGCGTAGCGGGCGGCGGAGGACGAGCCCAACAGCGCCTCGTTCAGGCCCGCCGCGAGCCGTTCCGGGCTCCCCGCCGTGGGGAAGCGGCTGCGCATCGAGGCCTGGAGACTGGCCATGAGGAGGGCGGCGGGAACCCCCTTGCCGGACACGTCGGCGATGACCAGGCCCAGCCGGCCGCCGCCGTCCTGGAGGTAGTCGTAGTAGTCGCCGCCCACCGCGATGGCGGGCCGGCAGACGCCGGCCAGCTCAAGCCCGGCGACCGACGGGGCCCCGCCCGGCAGCAGCTCGCGCTGCACCTCGCGGGCCACGGTCAGCTCGCGCTCGAGCGCGTCCCGTTCCCGGAGGACGCGGTACGACGCCTCGATCTGGCGGCGCATCCGGTCATAGGCGCCCAGGGCCACCGCGACCCCCGCCGCGAGCACCGCGTTGAACGCGACCAGAAGCAGGGCCGCCCGGGGCTGCGCCAACAAGAAGAACGGATCGGTGACGATGACGACGATCGAGCCGAAGATCGTGCCCGACACCACGATCAACGCATCGAGCGCCAAGCGCAGCGCCGCCGGCAGCCGCGCCAGCAGCGGGAAAACCAGCCGCGCCGAGACATACGCGCTGAAGCCGACGACCTCGGCGAACAGCACGCTCAACCGCAGGACGGGGCCGAGGTCGACACCGGCCCCGAACGAGACTCCGACCGCGAACACGATGCCGACCGCGAGCCATGCCGCGGTCCACCCCGCCAGGAAGTGCCACCCCGGGGCGGCCACGGTCTCGACCGGGCTCCGGGGATTCGGGGCCTGCTTCGCATCGGAAGATGGGGTCATGGGGGATGCCGGGCCTGCAAGATGAGGACGCGCGAGTTCGCCCGCCGACGCCGCACGAGCAGAGGCTCACCGTTCGCCGCGGCCATCCGAAACGGGCCGCGCCGCCGTCGTGCCGCGGTTGCGGGGCCTCGGGCAGGCGGCCCGCAACCGTCCCGCCGCGTGGCTCCAGTCCGCCCGCGTCGGGGCGGACGGCGGCGGCACGATCCGCGCAACGGGCCGCCCGTCGCGACGCATCTCGATCTCTCCGCCCGGTTCGACGTCGGCGGACAAGATGGCGGGATGGTGCTGGATGGGTCGGACGTTGAACGACTTCACGTCCTACAAAATGCCTGACACCGGCTGGCCGTGTCAACGACGGGACTGACCGGCGCCCGGACCTCGGCGCGTCAGCGCGGGAGTAAAGGTTCGCGCGCGCGGCCGTGTCAACGACGGGGACTGACCGGCGCCCGGACCTGCTGACCCCCGGGCTCGATCCGCTCGACGGGTACCGCGTGTCCGTCCCGCAGCACGTGTCGGGTCCCGCCGGCGAGAACGCTCCAGCCTCCGTTCCACCGCTCGATGCGGGGGCGATGCCCGGGAAACGGATGGGACCGGCGGAACGCGGTGTCGCCCGACACGAAGAAGAGCAGACCGGGGGCCGTGTCGCCCCGGCAACCGGGACTCCGGAACACCAGGGCGTCCCGGTTGCCGTCGCCGTCGAAGTCGCGCTGGTCCGGGAGATCGAGACACATGTCGTCCGTCTCTCCGAGCACCACGTGCTCGCGGTTTCCGATGCGGGCGACGAGGATGTCGAAGAATCGGGCACCCTTCACGACGTGGTAGACGATGCCGGAGGGTGATTCCGGGGCATCCCCGCGCCCGCCGGCGACATCGTTCGTCCCCGGCGCGGCCAACGACCGCGTCTCGTCCGTCTCGGGGGCGGGAGCAGCATCGGAAGCCGGCGGCGGCGCGGGATGGCCGGCGGGGACCGGCCCGGAATCGATCCGGCAGCCGGCGAGCGCCGCCCCGAGGACGAGGACCGTTCCCAGCTCCATGACGCGCATCAGGTTCTACACCGCCGCGTCGATGGCGAGCGCCGCCCCGAGGACGAGGACCGTCCCCGGGGCGGCGGCCGGTTTCATGCGATGCCGGATGAGCAGCCGGCGATCAGCCGAGCACGCCGGCGTAGCTGTCGGCGTCGAAGCCGACGAGCAGGATTCCGCCGACCCGCAGGAGCGGCGCCCGCAGGTTGCCGGTGGCGCCGACCATCGCGTCGAGCACCGTGTCGTCGGGCGCGCCGCGCGGCTCGAACTGCTGGACCCGCCGGCCCTTGGCCACGACGATGCGCGACGCCGCCGCGGCCAGCTCGCGGGCGTCCGACCGGCCGAGCTTGCGGCTCGCCGGCACCCGCTCTTCAACCTCGATCCCGTTGGCCTCCAGAAACCTGGAGGCTTTCACGCAGCTCGTTCAACCGGATCGGTGGTAGTACCAGTCGACCCTACTGCCCATCGTCCGCCGCCGTCTTCTCGACCGCCCGGGCCCCCGTCAGCGTGCCGTCCATGCCGTAGTTGCCCTCGTGGCAGGCGTACTCGAACAGCGGGAGGCCGCTCTGCCGCATCGGCAACTCCACCGACCACGGCTGCGTCCACGTCGTCGGGTCGGTCACCGTGAAGCTGTAGAGCAGCACATCCTCGCTCCCGCGCCGGAACCGCTCGACGAGGTGGAGGTTCCGGCTCGAGTTCCGGAAGCTGGTCTCGCGCAGGAAGTTCTTCGTCTCGACGACCAGGGTGTCGCCGTCCCAGTGGCCGCGCGAGTCGCCGGTCCACAGCGGCACCGGGCCGTGGCCGCTGCCGTCGAGGGGGATGATCCGGGCGTTGTGGACCATTTCGTTGAGCAGCACGACGTGGTCGGCGGTCTGGAAGATCTGCACGTTCATGTTGTAGGCGGCGGGCAGCATCGGTGGTCCCGAGTTGAAGCCGGTGATGCAGCGCTCGCCAAGGGGGCGATCTTCGGGGCCCCACGACGGCCGCTGGTTGATGCGCAGGCGCTCCGCCGCGCGGGCCTCCGCCGCCACCGTCAGCGCCGGCACCCGCCCGTTCGGGGGATCGACGACCAGCGAGGTCCGGCGGGTCTCGACGACGGAGTCGCCGCGGTCCCACCAGAAGTCGTTGTAGGCGAGGGCGAGGTCGCGGCTCTCGCGCGTGCCGTTGACCTGTCCCCGGTCGGTGGTCTCCAGCTTCCTGGCTTCCCGATCCCGGTCGGCGTTGCTCGCCTGCACGCGCTCGGCGGCGTAAGCGGCGACCTCCTCCTCGGAGAGGAACGCCTGGTCGGCGAACTCCTCCGGACGCTCGAGCGGGGTCACGGTCCGGAAATCCCAGACGCCGCTGATGTCGGGGTGCCCGTCAGGGGTGCGCAGGATCCCGCTCTCGGACTGGGCGGCGGCCGGGGTCGAGAGCGACAGCGCAAGCACGGCGCTGCCCGCGAGCACGGCGGCGGTTCGGATGGTCATGGTCGTTTCACCTCTGTGTGAGAATGGGCGGCTACCCCGCAACCCGGGCCGTTCCGCCCAACTGCGAACGGCTCCTGAGTGAGAATGGACGGTTATCCCGCAACCCGGGCCGTTCCGCCCAACTGCGAACGGCTCCTGCGTGAGAATGCGCGGCTACCCGCAACCCGGGCGGTTCCGCCTGACGGCGAACGGCCCCGGTTGCGGTCCACCTACTTCGACGCCTCGGCCGCTTCCGCCACCCGCGCGCCGGCGAGGATGTTGTAGAGGCCGTAGTTGCCCTCGTGACAGGCGTACTCGAACACCGGCTGGTCGTTCCACACCATGGGCACCTCGTAGGTCCACGGCCGCGACCAGACGGTGGGATCGTCGATGGTCGCCTCGTACATCAGCACCCCCGCCGACACCCGCGTGAACCGCTCCGTAAGACGCAGGTTCGCGTCGGTCGCCCCCGACCGGAAGCTCGTCTCGCGCAGGAAGTTCCCCGTCTCGACGACCAGGGTGTCCCCCTCCCAGTGGCCGCGCGAGTCGCCCGTCCACTGCGGGAGGTCGATGGCGGGACGCCCGTCGAGGGGCACGATGCGCGCGTTGTGGTTCATCTCGTTGAGCAGGACCACATGGTCGGGGGTCTGGAAGATCTGCACGTTGTTGTTGTAGCCGCCCGGAGTCATCGGGGGGCCGGCGTTGAAGCCGGTGATGCAGCGCAACTGCAGCCCGTTGGCGCCGAGGTCCTCGACCCAGCCGCCCGGCGTCGGCTCGTGATTGGCCGTGCCTTCCCGCGCCGCCCGCAGCGCCGCCTGCCGCTCGGCCGCCTCGGGGACCAGCGCCGGGATCGTCCCGTCCGGCGGGTCGACGACCAGCGACGTCCGCCGTGTGTCGACGATGGTGGTGCCGCGGTCGAGCCAGAAGTTGTTGTAGAAGCCGGGAGCGCCCTCCTCCCCGCGGTCCACGCTCTCGGTGACCTCCGTTCTCACGGCGGGACGATTCAGGAGGTCTTCATTGCGGGCCAGGGTCTCCTGCTCCAGGTTCGCGGCCTCCTCCTCGGTCAGAAACGCCCGGTCTCCCAGCGCCTCGGGACGTTCCATCGGGGTGATGGAGCGGAAGTCCCACACGCCCTGCAGATCGGGCGCGCCCCACCCGGTCCGCGACGCCGCTTCCCCGGCCGCCTGCCCGGCTGCGGCCGCCGGGGCCAGCATGCCGAACGCGACCACGGCCACGATCGCCCGACCTGCCGCCGCACAATGTCGATGGTTCATGTCACCCTCCTCGTCCACCCGCGTGGTTACGATGATCGCCTACTTCGGCGGCCGGACGCAAGCGTCCCCAGGGACCGCGCCAGGGGCATCCCGCGCTGACGGCGCGCGACGGCCCGCCCCCGATTCGAGGGGTCGCCACCGTCTTGCCGACCGGCCGGCGCCGCGTGAGACCCACGATTCCGCACGTCCGGAGCCCCGGGACCCGCCACGTTCCGCCTGCGCACAGCGGTGGCGGAGCGTGGGATGGTCCTGGAGACCGCGCAGGGGCATCCCACGCTGACGGCGCGCGACGGCCCGCCCCCGATTCGAGGGGTCGCCACCGTCTTGCCGACCGGCCGCCGCCGCGTGAGACCCACGATTCCGCACGTCCGGAGCCCCGGGATCCGCCACGATTCCGCCTGCGCACAGCGGTGGCGGAGCGTGGGATGGTCCTGGGGACCGCGGGGCGCACGTCAAGAAAGGAGGCCCGCCGCTGGAAGTACCCGGCGTGACCGGCCCCCGGCGCCAAGCGCCGATAAAGCCCATCGCCGACCTGATCAGGGCCGGGGGCAGTCATTTCACCGATATGACGTGCACCCGGGGACCGCGTTCGCGCCGCCGCCGGCCGCGTTCGGCACCCCCGAACGCATCAATAGTCGGCCGCATCCAGCGAGAAGCTGACGATCTCCTCGTCGTTCCGGGTCAACACATGCCGGTTGGCGTAGGCGGGATGGACCCAGTTGACGCTGCGCAGCTCCCGCCGGTTGCCGGGGAGGGAGGTCGGCTCGATCAGCCGGGTGCGGCTGATCTCGTCGTAGCCGGCCGGGCTCATCCGGGCGATGATCAGCTCGCCCCGGTCGTTGTTGAGGAACACCCGGTCGCGGTTCTTGACCATGAACCCCGACACCCAGCGGCGGCGCTCCACGGTGGCGGCCTGGGTCTCCCAGATGCGCTCGCCGGTCTCGGCGTCCAGACACCGGAGCTGGCCGTAGCTGCAGATGCCGTAGATGTACCCGCCGTCGATGATCGGGGTGGCGAGCACCGCGTGCAGGCCCTCGGTGCGGATCTCGCTGTTGCTGTTTCCTTTCCAGGCGATGGCCGCCCCCGGGCGATCCTGATTGAGGGCCAGCATCATCGGACCGTCGTAGAACGTGGTGAAGAAGAGCCGGGCGCCCACCTGCACCGGCACCGCCACGGTCATGGCCCCGCCGACGACGTACGGCTGCCGCCAGTACGTCTCCCCCGTCACCGGGTCCAGCGAGGCGACCTCCTCGGGATTCCAGATGATGAGCTGCCGCGCCCCCCCGGCCTCGATGATGATGGGCTGCGCGACCCCGAGGTCCGCCTCGCTCGGCAGAGCCCGCCACCGCTCTTCCCCGGTCATCTTGTCGAAGGCGACGACGCGGGCGTCCGGCGAGCCGCCGACCAGGCAGATGAGCCGATCGCCGTCGACGAGGGGGGCGCTCGCGAAGCCCCAGTCGAAGCCCCACTGCATGCGGTCGACGCCGTAGTCCCCGCCGTAGTGCTTGCGCCAGAGGATCTCGCCGGTGTCGACGGCGAGCGCCGACAGCATGCCGGTGCGGCCGAGCACGTACACCCGGTCGCCGTCGACGGTCGGGGTCGCCCCCGGCCCGATCTCCCACTGGATGCCCGCGTAGTCCGCCTCCCACGACTGCGTCCACAGGATCTCGCCCGTCGCCTCGTCGAGGGCCAGCGCCCGCTCGACGCCGCGCATGCCCTGTTGCGGCTCCCAGTCGGTGATGAACACGCGGCCGTCGACGACCGACGGCCCCGAGTAGCCGGCCTCGATGGGCGTGCGCCAGCGCGCCTTCAGCCCGTCGTCGGGGAACGCGCGGACGATGCCGGTCTCGGTCCACACCCCGCGGCGCCCCGCGCCGCGGAACTCGGGCCAGTCGTCGGCCGCCACCTCCGCCGCCCCGCCGGCCAGGCCGGCCGCGCAGACCAGCGCCACGGTCAGTCTCGAGTGTCTCGAGTCAATCATGCGTGCGTATCCCCAATCGAAGGCTTGCGTAGAGCCGTGGCTCGTCCGCCGAGAAGGACGAGCCGGGTTCCGATGGCCGCCGTCACCGGTGCGCATGCCGCACCCGCGGGCCGCCGGCCGATCATCGCGCCAAGAGCTCGGTGAAGCCGCCGGAACCCGTCGAGACCGGCGCCGACCCGTGCCGCCGACCGGTCACTCCGCGCCAGAAGTCCTGTCGCGGTAACGCACCTGCATCCCATGGCGCCGGCCGCGCGCCGCCCGCCGGCCGGTCACCGCGCCGCGACCGCGGCGGAGCCGCCAGAAGCCCGTCGAGACAGGCACCCGGCCGCGCGCCGCCCGCCGACCGGTCACTGCGCCGCGACCGCGGCGGAGCGCTGGGAGTCTGCGCCGCAGAACGGTTTTGGGTCCGATTTGGCACAATATATAGCGGTCAATCACCAGAGCTTGCGCAACATATGGTGGTCATAATTTCCTGCGGCGCAGACTCCTAGGCCGTCGAAACAGACGCCGGCCGGTCACTGCGCCGCGAGCTCGGTGTACAGCGCATCCACGGCCGCCGGCAGATTCGTCAGGTCGTAGCCGGCGTACCGGTCCGGCAGTTCCAGCGCCTCCGCGGCCTCCACGGCGCTGCGCCCCGCCGCGAACTCGCGCTCGACCGCGGCCACGAGGTCCCGGGTGAACGCGGCGTACTCGGCGAGGTCGTCCCAGGTCAGGAAACCGCTCCAGGCGCGGGCCGCGCCGCGATCGCGGCGCCCCCGGCCCGCGTAGGTCGTGGGGAACGGCCCGTGTCCGGTGATGACCCGGGCGACGCCGTCGATGGCCGCGACGGCGCGGTCCAGCGTCTCCGGGAAGGCGAGCCCGCTGCCGCCCCGCTCGAGATCGATGACCGGGACCGCCTTGTCGGGAAACAGGCCGCCCAAATAGGCGACGGCCTTCTCGGGAAAGACGACCACGACGTCGCCGTCGGTGTGGGCGGGACCGAAGTGGTGCAGCTCGATGCGATCGAGGTCGTCGAGCAGCGAGAAGCGATCGGTGAAGGTGGCGGTGGGCAGCCCCGGGCCGCCCTCAGCGTACCGGCCGTCGCGCAGCATCGCGGCCCGGGCGTTGGCATGCGCGATGATCGTCACCGCGTCGGGGAACTCCGCGTTGCTCCCCGCGTGTTCGGCGTGGGCATGGGTGTTGATGATGGTGGTCACCGGCAGGTCGGTCACCTGCTCGACGACCTCGCGGACCGCCCCGCCCCAGCCCGGCGGCTTCGTATCGATGAGGACCACGCCGCCGTTGATCTCGTCGATGAGGGCAAGGCCGTTCCCGCCGCCGCCCCCGAGGTGGTACAGCACGTCGCGGACGTTCAGGGTGTCGATCTCGACGATCCGCTCGGTCTGCGCGGCCGCCGGCGCGCCGGCGGCCCACGCCGCGACGGCGGCGGCCGCGCCAATCCATCTCACGTAATCACTCCGGCGCATCCAGAACTCCTCGCCCGGGAACCGCCGCGGCGCGGCTCCGGTTCCCGCCCCGCCAACCCGCAAGAAGTCCGCCCCGCTGCCCGGCGCGCACCCCGGAAACGCTGACGGGAATCACCTTTAGCCGCGCGCCAAGCGCGCGAACCGCAGAAAACGGGCCGCGCCCAACGGAAATCACTTGCCGCGCGCCAAGCGCGCGAAACCGCGGAAACGGGCCGCGTCCAACGGGAATCTCCCTGTCGCGCATCAAGCGCACGAACCGCGGAAAACGGGCCGCGTCCAACGGGAATCTCCCTGCCACGCACCAAGCGCGCGAAACCGCGAAAACAGGCTGCCCAGGCGCCATGGCGGCTTCGTATCGATCACGGTCCTCACAGCACCCCGGCCTGCTCCATCACCGCCTCGCACTTGCCCCGTATCTCGGTCGCCACCTCGAACGGATCCCCCTGCACCAGCTCCGCCCGGAACAGCTCGACCGAGAGGGCGCCGGTGAACTGCTTTTCGGCCAGCTTCTCGAGGATGCGCACCACGGGGGCGATGCCGTCGCCGGGAATCAGCCGCGAGTCGTTGTCGATGAGCTCCCGCGGCGTGTCGAGCAGGTCCTGGAAGTGGGTGTGGGCCAGCTCGCCCGGCTCGAGCAGGTCGAGGTCCTCGAACTTGCTCAGGCCCGACCAGAAGTGGAAGAAGTCGATCATCGGGCGGACGTTGGGGTGGGCGGCGGCCCGAATCGTCGCCAGCGACGACGTCAGCGTGGACAGATGGGTCGACGTGCGGGTGAACTCGATCATCGCGGTCAGGTCGAACCCCGCGGTGATCTCCCCCACCTCGTGGATGCACGCGGGCGTCGCGTCGAAGTCGGCCGCGGTGACCGGCCGGTTCGTGATCGACGGCGAGTAGACCCTCTGCAGCCCCAGGCCGGCGAACTGCTCGCACCGCCGCCGCCACGTGTCGAGCGAGGCCGCCCGGGCCGGTCCCGGAATCCACAGATCCGGCAGCACGATGGCGGCCGAGACCGGCGTCAGCCCCGCGTCGCTCAGCACGCGCCGCGCCGCCGCCAGGGTGTCGTTGGCGAGGAAGTCCACGAGCAGCCGGTCGGTCAGTTCGACGTAGCGGATGCCCGCCCGCGCCCAGCCCTCCAGCGACCCGCGGTAGCCGGCGCCGCGGGAGGTGTTCTGGTGCATGGCCAGCAGCATCCGGCCGGGCGCGGCCGACTGCGCCTGGACCAGCCGCGCCAGGGGGACGGCCAGCGGCGACAGCAGAAGATTACGTCTCGTCAGCATGATTCCTACCCCGTAGTGGCAGCATCCGGCCAAGTTCGGCCGACTGCGCCTGGACCAGCCGCGCCGGGGACGCCGGCAGAAAGAATACACCTCGTCGGCAGGGATCCTACCCCGTAGTGGCCGGCATCCGGCCGGGTTCGGCCGACGGCGCCTGGACCAGCCGCGCCAAGGGGACGGCTAGGGGCGACAGCAGAAGACCACGTCTCGTCAGCATGGACTCCTACCCCGTCGTGGGCCGGCCATCGGCGACCGCGGGTCCTCCCGCCGCCGGGGACCGGGCGGCTTCGCGGCGAGCCCGACAACACGCCGCCTGCGGCGCCGCTTGCCGCCCAACCGCCCCGCCGGGGAGTCCGTGCGGCGGCGCCGTTCCGCCGCCGCCGACTTCTAGCGGCCGCCCGCCTCCGCTTCCTGCATGACCGCGCCGGCGAGGATGTTGTAGAGCCCGTAGTTGCCCTCGTGGCACGCATACTCGAACAGCGGCTGGTCGTTCTTCACCATGGGAATCTGGTAGCTCCAGGGCCGGTCCCAGGCGTTGGGATCGTCGACCGTCACCTGATACATCAGCGTGCCCCCGGACACCCGCGTGAACCGCTCGACGAGGTTCAGATCGGCGGTCGTGACGCCGCCCCGGAAGCTGGTCTCGCGCAGGAAGTTGGTCGTCTCCACGACCAGGGTGTCGCCTTCCCAGCGCCCGCGCGAATCGCCCATCCACTGTCGGACCCCGTCCTCGACGTGCGGGCGGCCGTCGAGCGGGATCACGCGCGAGCTGTGCACCATCTCGTTGAGCAGGACCACGTGGTCGGGCGTCTGGAACACCTGGAGGTTCTGGTTGTAGCCGCCCGGGGTCATCGGCGGTCCGGAGTTGAAGCCGAGGAGGCAGCGGACCGCGAACATGCCCGGCCCGAGGTCCTCCACCCAACCGCCGGCGGTCGGCGAGTGGCGGTTGACGCCGGCCCGCGCCTGCCGCTGCGCCGCCTGCCGCGCCGCCGCGTCCGCCGACAGGGCCGGCACCCGGCCGTCGGGCGGGTCGGTCACCAGCGACGTCTGCCGGGTCTCGCTGACCTTGTTCCCCGGGTCGAACCAGAACTGGTTGTAGTTGCCCACCACGTCGGCCGGCTCCTGGTCGTCGCGCACTTCGAACGCGGCGAGGCGTTCGGCCTCGTACTGCGCCGCCTCCTCGGGCGTGAACACCGCCTGGCCGGCCAAAGACTCGGGCCGCTCGAAGGGCGTCAGGGTGCGGAAGTCCCACACCCCGTTGAGGTCCGGGGCGCCCCACGCCGTCCGGGGCATCGCGCCCTCCCCGGCCGCCGCCGGCTGGGCCGGTGCCGCGCCGGGGGCGAGAGCCCCGGCCGCGAGAACGAGCCCTGCGCACACCGCCGCCGGATGTCGATGGATGACCACGGACTTCCTCCTTCGCTGGGTTCCGTATCCGATCGAGCCTTCGATCGCGGCATCATCGCTCCGATGCCCGCGGCCGTCAACCCGCGCGCGGCGCCGGGGGCGCACGTCAAGAAAGTGAGGCGCAGAAGACGGCGGGGGGACGGCGGGAACGAATCCGCAACGTGTATGCTGAGCGCACGGCTGTGAAGACGATTACCATCGACTTGGAATCGTACGAGTTGCTCGCCGCACGCAGGCGGCCGGGGGAATCCTTCAGCCGCGTGATCAAGCGCACCCTGCGGGACGAACGATACACGCCCCTTCGATGATCCCGGCGGCGATGGGATAGCCCGCCACGAGGTAGCGGTCGTCGTGCAGACACGGCGCGTATCTTCAGCAGGTGGTCGGCGCACCTGTCGACCGGCTTGCGCGGGTGTCCTTCGAGAAACCGGGCGACGGTCGCCACACGCCGCATCGCCGCCACCCGGCTGACCTTGCCCTTCGAGAATGCCCCGCACGCGCGCCCAGGCCAGTGCGCCAACCTCGGGCTCCCCGCCTTCAACTCGAAGCAAGTTGGGGTGTGCCGATCTCGCAAGTTCAACAACGAGAGGGACAATCCCACATGAGCTGGCTAGATGATCTGGGGCGCGATCTGCGTCACGCGGTCCGCAGTCTGGGGCGCAACGCGGGCTTCACGGCCACCGTGACGCTCATCCTGGCGCTGGGCATCGGCGCCAACACCGCCATGTTCAGCATCGTCTACGGCGTCCTGCTACGGCCGCTCCCGTACCCGGACGCTGACGGCATCGTGCGCATCAGCGAGCCGCTGCTCGTGTCGAGTGCTTCGGAGTACCTGTCGAACCGATCGACGTTGCTGCTTCAGGGGAACGCGGAGTCCTTCGAGCAGATCGCCGTCCACCAGGACATGACCGCCGATTGGGACGGCGCCAAGCTGACCGGCGGCAGGGTCTCGCCATCCCTGTTCCCGCTGTTGCGGGCCGCGCCGCACCTGGGGCGGCTGTTCCTGGACGAGGAGGCGGTGCCGGGCACGGCGAGCGTGGTGCTGCTGAGCCACGGCGCATGGACAAGCCGCTTCGGCGCCGATCCGTCCGTCGTCGGGACCACGATGAGTCTCAATGGTGATTCGCACCTCGTGGTCGGCGTGCTGTCCGAAGGGCTCAATTTCCCGTCCCCGAGCACCGAGTTCTGGGTGCCGTACGTCATCCAGCCACCCGCCGATCAGGGTTCGGCGGGTGGCGTCGCATCTCCCGTGATCGGCCGGCTGCGCCCCGGTGTCTCCGCAGAGCAGGCAGCAGCCGAAATCGACAGCATCCTGCAAGACAACAGGACCCCGCTCCAGGCGCTGGTCGCCGCCGGCGGCGATGGCAATGCGCCGGGTGCCCGCGTGATCCCGCTGCTAGAGGAGATGGTCGGCGAGTACCGCCCCGCCCTCTGGATACTGACCGCCGTGGCAGTGCTCGCGTTGCTGGTCGCCGGTCTGAACGTCGCCGGTCTGCTCCTAGCCCGCGGCGTGGCCCGCCGGCGCCTGCTCGCCATCAGTGCGGCCCTCGGCGCCAGCCGCGGGAGGCTCGTGCGTCAGCTCCTGACCGAGAGCGTAGTGCTGACGCTGATCGGAGGCGCGGCGGGGCTGACCGTCGCCGGCCTGATCCTCAGCGCCGTACCTGCGCTCGCGCCGGTCGACGTCGCCCGCCTGGATGAGGTCGGGATCGACGGCACGGTGTTTGCTTTCACGGCAGGCCTGTCGCTCGTCGTCGGGCTGTTGTGCGGCGCCGGACCGGCACTCCAATGCTCCCAGGTCCGCCTCGTGGACGCCCTCAACGAGGGCAGTGCCGCCAGCGGCTCGCGCACTCACCGCTTGCGCACGGCGATGTCCGCGATGCAGGTCGCCGCGGCGGTCATGCTGCTGATCGGCGCAGGGCTATTCGTCCAGAGCTTGGTCCAGCTCCTCACCTTCGACCGCGGCTTCGATCCTACCAACGTGATCACGATGGAGGTCTCGAACCCGCTGGGCGCTGCACCGCACGAGATGGCGACCCGGTTGCCCGAGATAACAACGATGCACCAGCAGTTCCACGAGCGCCTCGTCGACGAGGTGTTGCCCCGGATCCAGCCCCTTGCCGACGTGGAAGCCGTTGGCCTCTCCCGCAACGTGCCCTTCGGGCGCAATGTGTCCAGCAACGGCATCCTCCGGGTGGCCGGTACGCCCTTGTCGAGCGATCTGAACGAGAGGCCGCGTACGGCGCTGCAGGTGGTGAGCCCCGGCTACCTCGACACCCTGCGGTTCCGTCTGCGGGCCGGCCGCACGTTCACACCCCAGGACGGACGCGAGAGCCCGCGGGTCCTGGTCGCCAACGAGACGCTGGCCCGACAGCTCTTTGGCAATGAGCCGGCGGTCGGCCGGCGGGTGGACGTGGGTCCTGGCGAGCCGTGGGAGGTCGTCGGCGTCGTGGGCGACATCGTGTACGATGGCCTCGACCTTACGGGCGAGAGGCAGCCGGAGGCGTACTTCCCACTCGCCCAGGCCACCGACACGCTCTTCGGTTTCACCACGGGCGTGCGGATCTCCGTGAGGACCGCGAGCGGCTCGCTGGCCGTCGTCCCGTTCGTCCGCGAGGCTGTCACCGCGGCGAATCCGCAGGCGACCATCAGCGAGATCTCGACGATGGAGACGCGCCTGCTGAACGCCGTCGCCTGGCCGCGCCTCTATGTCTTCTTCGTCGGGTCGCTCGCCGGGCTTGCGCTGATCCTCGCGGCGGTCGGCATCTACGGCCTCCTCAGCTACACCGTGGCTCAGCGCGAGCGCGAGATCGGCATCCGCATGGCGTTGGGTGCCCGGAGTTCCCGGATCCTCGCGCTGGTGATTGGGCAGGGCGTCGTGCTGGTGGGCGTCGGAGGGTTGATCGGCGTGGGCGCCGCAACGGTATTCCGCCCGCTGCTAGAGAGCTTCCTCTACGGTGTAGCCGCCGGCGATAGCCTGTCGTTCCTGGTGGCACCTCTCGTTCTGGCCGCCGTTGCGCTGGCGGCCTGCTGGTTCCCGGCGCGGCGGGCGGCGCGCGTCGATCCCGTGGGGCTGCTGCGCCTCGAATAGGAGGGGCTGCTGGCGCAGCCCCTCCCTGAATTCGGGGCGACTAGCCGCCCTCGCCGTCGCACCAAACGGGGCCGCAGGTCACGATGATGTAGTCGTCGGTGATGTAAAACTCGCACTCGATGTAGCAGTCCGCCATCAGGCGAGTCAAATCGCTTCAACATTGTCCGCTTCCTTCCTCCTCGGGTTTAAAGGCCCGGGCACCAAGCCCCGACCAAGACCAATTACCTTGGGCGCCAGTCCCGCACACGCGTGCGGGCCTCTTCGAGTTGTTCGGGCGTCATGCGCGCGGCGAGGAACTCGATCAGCCTTCCTCCGCTTGCGGCGTCCCTGTTGTTCGCGACGAGGGTCAGCCACATGTAGGCGGAGACGAAGTCCTGCTCCACACCGTACCCGTTCATGTACAACGTCCCGAGGATGACCTGTGGACCAGCCCTGCCGGCCTCAGCAGCGGGCCGGGCCCAGCGGGCAGCCTCGGTGTAGTCCCGCTCCACGCCGAAACCGTTGAAGTACGCCGCCGCGAGGATGCTCTGCCCGCGGGCGTGCCCTTGATCGGCCGCGAGTCTGGCCCATCGCAGGGCCTGCTCGTAGTCGACGTCCACGCCGCGGCCGTTGAAGTACACCACCGCGAGGAGGGCCTGCGCGTCGGGGTCCCCCTGCTCGGCACGGAGCCGGTCCTCTTCCGTGGCGGTCTCTCGGGCGAACCTGTCGATGAGCTCCTGTCTTCGAGCTTCATCGTCTTGCGGAGCCTGCACGCTGGAGGCTTGCGAGGCGCCGGCCGGCACCTCCTGGGAGCACGCGGAGGTTCCGATCAGCACCGCGACACCGGGGTAAATCAGCCTCGATAGCATGATGCCGCCGCCATAACGTCCATACGATACCGGGCCGAGGCTCGCTTGGCCGAGACGCGGCAGGGAGAATTGATGTGCCCAGGGGTACACGCAACGCCGTTCCGCGTCAACGAACCGCCCCAACTGCCCCATCACCCCCGCCGGCCCGACCTGACCCTCACGGGCTGTCAGTTGGCGCGTGCCACACCACCGGCGGGGCTTCCCGTGTTGCGTCCATTCCCCTCTTCCATGCGTGCCGCCGCCAATACCCCGGCGGAACCGGCCGGTGCCCCCGTCGCTCGCTTCCCGGCCCGTGGCAGCCTTCCCCGTATTGTGGGCGGGTCGGCTTCCGCATTCGTCGTTTCGAGGCCTGCTCGGCGTTCACTCGCGTTGCCGCCCGCATGGTCGCTGAGCCGCCCAATGGCGGCCCGTTGTCGTCGAAGTGCTTCAGGCGATGACCGTGTGCCAACGCCCGCCGCCAATGTCGCATCCGGCGTGTATACTGGTCTGAATTCGAGCGTCTTGCCAGATTTCTGTTGCGAGCTTGGTCCCCGCAACCGCGGGAGGGGTCGAATGCGGGCACGTTCCATCGTCGCGCTCAGCGCGCTCGTCGTCGTTTCGCTTCTCGCCGGCCCGGCGCTCGGACAGGCGCCGCCACGGCTGCCCGACGGCCGGCCGGACCTGCAGGGTGTGTGGGACTTCCGCACGATGACCCCGCTGCAGCGGCCCCGCATGCTGGCCGACCGGGAGTTCCTCACGGAGGAAGAGGCGGCGGCCCAGGAGACCCAGGTCGCGGCGCGAAGGGCCCAGTTGCTCGAGCCGAGCGAGGTGCGGACCGAGCCGCTGCCGGCCGGGGGCGGGGGCCGCGCGGTGGGCGGCTACAACGACTTCTGGCTCGACTACGGCACGACCCTCGTCGACGACCGGCGGACCTCGCTGATCGTCGATCCGCCGGACGGCCGGCTGCCCGCGCTGACCCCCGAGGGCGAGGCCCTCCGCCAAGTCGGCTCGCTGATCGAGGACCTGCCGATCCCACCGCCGGTGCGGGTCCGGAGCGCCGGCACCGGCGCCGACCGGCCCGAAGACCGCGGTCTCGCCGAGCGCTGCCTCGTCGGGTTCAACAGCGGCCCGCCCATGATGCCGAGCGGGTACAACAACAACATGCAGCTCTTTCAGACCGCGGACAACGTCGTGCTCCTGAACGAGATGGTGCACGACCTGCGGGTGATCCCCCTCGACGGCCGCCCGCAGTTACCGGCCGGCCTCCGCCAGTGGGCCGGCAGCTCGCGCGGGCACTGGGAGGGCGACACCCTGGTGGTCGAGACGACCAACATGACGGACAAGACCGGCAGCTTCGACCCGTCCGCCACCACCGCCATCGGCACCGGCCTCACCGTCACCTTGACCGAGCGGTTCACCCGCCTCGACGACGACACCCTGCTCTACGAGTACACCGTGGACGACCCCGTCATCTTCACGCGCCCGTTCACCGTCGCGGTTCCGATGCGCCGCTCGCCCGAGCCGATGTTCGAGTACGCCTGCCACGAGGGCAACTACGGCCTGCTGAACATCCTGACCGGTGCCCGCGCCGAGGATGTCGCGGCCCGCTGAGCCTCGCCGCCGTGCGGGCCGTTCCGTAACCGACAGAGGTTAATGCGGAATGGTCCGCACGGTCCCGGACGGCCGGCGCATCGCCAACGGGCCAACCGCGTCCGTCGACCTCAAGCCTTTATCGGTGTGACCCCGCCCGTCGCTCAACGAAGGCCGGGGCGTGAACCCCGGCGACACGCGAGCTCCTGCTGGTGCGCCAGGCGCCGTTGGAACGCTCAACGAAGGCCGGGGCGTGAACCCCGGCGACACGCGGTGTGCTTGGTGGCGCCGGTGAGTCCGACGCTCGCTCAACGAAGGCCGGGGCGTGAACCCCGAACGACACGCGTGGGCGGAGGCGACGACCGCCCGGCTCCGCGGGGACGCTCAACGAAGGCCGGGGCGTGAACCCCGGCGACACTGGTCGGCACCGGCGGTCCCGGCGCCGGCGTATCGCGCTCAACGAAGGCCGGGGCGTGAACCCCGGCGACACTGGGGCCGCGACGGCGACCTGGGGCTCGAACCTGGTCGCTCAACGAAGGCCGGGGCGTGAACCCCGGCGACACGCGCAGGGCGGCCTGCACCGACATCCCGCTCCCCGACCGCTCAACGAAGGCCGGGGCGTGAACCCCGGCGACACGCGCAGGGCGGCGCACGCGCACGGCAGTCCCGGCTCGCTCAACGAAGGCCGGGGCGTGAACCCCGGCGACACCCGAGCCGCCCACGACCGAATTGTGCGCCTCCGTCCGCGCTCAACGAAGGCCGGGGCGTGAACCCCGGCGACACGTGGCCGGCGGCGCGGTCGAGTGGGGCAGCCGCCTGATCGCTCAACGAAGGCCGGGGCGTGAACCCCGGCGACACTGGCCGGCGGCGCGTGCGGTCCGGAGATTAGTCCGCGCTCAACGAAGGCCGGGGCGTGAACCCCGGCGACACCACCGCCGCCAGGGCGGTGCTGATGTCGGTCCCCCGCGCTCAACGAAGGCCGGGGCGTGAACCCCGGCGACACCCGCGGGCACCGGCGCGAGGGTGCATCTCCTGACGCACCGCTCAACGAAGGCCGGGGCGTGAACCCCGGCGACACCGGACGGCGTGGGTGAGTCCGCAGGCGAGGCAGTACGCTCAACGAAGGCCGGGGCGTGAACCCCGGCGACACTGTCGGGCGCCGGGGACGGCTCCCTCAGGTCCATCCGCCGCTCAACGAAGGCCGGGGCGTGAACCCCGGCGACACTACCCGGCCGGGCGGCGCGGCGGTGGCGAGCAACGACGCTCAACGAAGGCCGGGGCGTGAACCCCGGCGACACGTCGGCTTCTACGGCCTCCGGGGGGCGGCACTCCCTCGCTCAACGAAGGCCGGGGCGTGAACCCCGGCGACACACGCGGAGCTCTACGGCATCCCCATCAGGATCGGACACGCTCAACGAAGGCCGGGGCGTGAACCCCGGCGACACTTGCGGCGGGCGCTCCGGGCGGTCCCGTCGGGATGACGCTCAACGAAGGCCGGGGCGTGAACCCCGGCGACACGACGAACGGCGCCGAGTTCCGCAGCGCCGCCGGGGCCCCGCTCAACGAAGGCCGGGGCGTGAACCCCGGCGACACGCGGTGCGGCACGACTCCGCGAGTGTCTGTGTCACCGCTCAACGAAGGCCGGGGCGTGAACCCCGGCGACACGGCCTGGATCCGGCGATACAGCTCCGGACTGACGTACGCTCAACGAAGGCCGGGGCGTGAACCCCGGCGACACCAGAAAAGACGATGGGCCCCTCCGGCCGGAAGTGCGTCGCTCAACGAAGGCCGGGGCGTGAACCCCGGCGACACGCCGGACAAATCGAACTGCGTCTGCAGCGCGGTAACGCTCAACGAAGGCCGGGGCGTGAACCCCGGCGACACCTCATCGCCTTGTCCAGCGCCGGGTTGCCGCTCGGGTCCGCTCAACGAAGGCCGGGGCGTGAACCCCGGCGACACCCGGCACGCTCAGGCGCGCGCCGACATCGCCGTGGTCGCTCAACGAAGGCCGGGGCGTGAACCCCGGCGACACAGCACGACGGCGAGCACCTCATACATCGGTCCACGCGCTCAACGAAGGCCGGGGCGTGAACCCCGGCGACACACATACGGCGTTCGGGCCCGTGCCGCCCGTCCGCGCGCGCTCAACGAAGGCCGGGGCGTGAACCCCGGCGACACCCCCAGGAGGGCTCGGCGCGCGAGACGGGGCCGACGGCGGTCGCTCAACGAAGGCCGGGGCGTGAACCCCGGCGACACGCGAGCGCCCATGATTTCCCGACGCCGGCCAGGCCCGCTCAACGAAGGCCGGGGCGTGAACCCCGGCGACACTCAGCGATTGGCTAACCCACGCCCCGGCGACCCGCTTCGCTCAACGAAGGCCGGGGCGTGAACCCCGGCGACACGCACACATCGTCACCGCGGTCAGACGCGGCGGGGGGCGCTCAACGAAGGCCGGGGCGTGAACCCCGGCGACACTCGTTCCACGACCCGTACCCGATGCCGACACCGGTCGCTCAACGAAGGCCGGGGCGTGAACCCCGGCGACACGTCCGGCGGAGTCGGCGCATGCCGAAGGTCCCGGCGCGCTCAACGAAGGCCGGGGCGTGAACCCCGGCGACACTCCCGGGGTTGCTGCGCTCGGTCAGCACGCTCACGGCCGACGCTCAACGAAGGCCGGGGCGTGAACCCCGGCGACACCATCCACCGGCCGACCCTTGTCGGTCCCCGCCATCGGCGCTCAACGAAGGCCGGGGCGTGAACCCCGGCGACACGGCACCTTCCGCTTCGAGGCCGCGGGGAGTGCCGACGCTCAACGAAGGCCGGGGCGTGAACCCCGGCGACACTCCCGCCGGACTCGGCGAGAGCCTGCTTGGACCAGCCCGCTCAACGAAGGCCGGGGCGTGAACCCCGGCGACACCGGCGCGCCGGCCCCGGCCCGGTCCCGCGCTTCTTGAGCGCTCAACGAAGGCCGGGGCGTGAACCCCGGCGACACCGGCCGAGAGCGGGACGCCCATGGGTATGCCTCCTCGCTCAACGAAGGCCGGGGCGTGAACCCCGGCGACACTTCGCCCAGGACCGCGCCCGCAGCGACTTCGACCGGTGCGCTCAACGAAGGCCGGGGCGTGAACCCCGGCGACACGAACCCGCGCCCGGAGGACCTTCCAACGCTTGGTGTTCGCTCAACGAAGGCCGGGGCGTGAACCCCGGCGACACGCACAGGGCGGATGAGCCACGACCGGACTGCCGCCCGCCGCTCAACGAAGGCCGGGGCGTGAACCCCGGCGACACGTCGTCACCGACGGCAACGCTTCGCCGTCGAGCGTCGCTCAACGAAGGCCGGGGCGTGAACCCCGGCGACACCTCCCGAGCACGATCACAAGGAAGCGTTCTGCCTGATGTGCGCTCAACGAAGGCCGGGGCGTGAACCCCGGCGACACGCAGGCGTGGACGCGGATCAGGTCGGCGCTCCCACACGCTCAACGAAGGCCGGGGCGTGAACCCCGGCGACACCAGCAACCGGAGTGTGTCACTGCCACTGCCGGTAGCCGTTCGCTCAACGAAGGCCGGGGCGTGAACCCCGGCGACACCTTGGCCCCTGATGATGTCGCTGACGCCGCTGACTTCCGCTCAACGAAGGCCGGGGCGTGAACCCCGGCGACACCCACGAGGCGGCCGGCAGGAGCACGTCCGGGTCGCCCGCCGCTCAACGAAGGCCGGGGCGTGAACCCCGGCGACACACCTTGAAATCGACTATACCGGCCAACTTGTCGCCGCTCAACGAAGGCCGGGGCGTGAACCCCGGCGACACGGCGGCGCTCGGTGACCAGGTGGGCGGGAGCCTGACCGGCGCTCAACGAAGGCCGGGGCGTGAACCCCGGCGACACTTGGCGCTCGAACCGGGCCGCGGGCAGGTCGCGGACCGCTCAACGAAGGCCGGGGCGTGAACCCCGGCGACACACTCCACGATGGCGACAGCGCGGGCGCTGACCGGCTACTCCCGCTCAACGAAGGCCGGGGCGTGAACCCCGGCGACACTGGTAAAGATAGCTCCCCGCACCGGTGCCACCTACTCCCGCTCAACGAAGGCCGGGGCGTGAACCCCGGCGACACACAAACTCCAGACTGGAACCCATCACAGGAACCATGACCGCTCAACGAAGGCCGGGGCGTGAACCCCGGCGACACCCGACCATGCCGGCCGAACCAGCGAACCTCCCCCCGCTCAACGAAGGCCGGGGCGTGAACCCCGGCGACACTTCTTGAGCTCGCCGGTGATCTGGTTCAAGCCGCCCGCTCAACGAAGGCCGGGGCGTGAACCCCGGCGACACCTCGCGGAGCAGGATGGCGCGGCGCATCGGCGGATGCGCTCAACGAAGGCCGGGGCGTGAACCCCGGCGACACCTCGCGGAGCAGGATGGCGCGGCGCATCGGCGGATGCGCTCAACGAAGGCCGGGGCGTGAACCCCGGCGACACGCCACCGCGAGATACCAGCAGACGCGGTGTTGGGTGCGCTCAACGAAGGCCGGGGCGTGAACCCCGGCGACACCACGAGAAGCGCCGCGGCCAGCGCCTCGCGCCGCGTCGCTCAACGAAGGCCGGGGCGTGAACCCCGGCGACACCACACCTGCGCCAGGTCGCCCTTGTGCGCCTCGTACGCTCAACGAAGGCCGGGGCGTGAACCCCGGCGACACCTAGCATCCTGGGATTGGCTACTCACCGTATTCAGTTCGCTCAACGAAGGCCGGGGCGTGAACCCCGGCGACACTTCTTCTGCTTCTCGGCGCGCCACACCTCGATCCGCGCTCAACGAAGGCCGGGGCGTGAACCCCGGCGACACCCGACCCAAACCTCGGCCCGGCCAGTATCTGGCCACGCTCAACGAAGGCCGGGGCGTGAACCCCGGCGACACCCTCGGCTTGCAGCCGCACATCGTGGCGCTGTCTGCCGCTCAACGAAGGCCGGGGCGTGAACCCCGGCGACACCGGCGCGCCGGGCTCGAGCCCGGCGCGCCAGGTGCTCGCTCAACGAAGGCCGGGGCGTGAACCCCGGCGACACATGCGTCCACCGGCGGACGTTCCCCCGCGCGGCCGCCGCTCAACGAAGGCCGGGGCGTGAACCCCGGCGACACTCGCCGATCCTGACCAGCCCGCACCGGACGACCTCGGGCGGCGCTCAACGAAGGCCGGGGCGTGAACCCCGGCGACACTCGCCGAACTCCACGGGGGGCGGGTCGCCCCGCCGCGCTCAACGAAGGCCGGGGCGTGAACCCCGGCGACACTCCAGGACCAAAAGTCATGATCGAGAAACGGCACGGCGCTCAACGAAGGCCGGGGCGTGAACCCCGGCGACACGCGGCGGTGCCCAGCGCTTGAGGCACGGCGTCCGACGCTCAACGAAGGCCGGGGCGTGAACCCCGGCGACACCGTCACCAGGCATCCGGGGGCCGACAGTCTCATCGACGCTCAACGAAGGCCGGGGCGTGAACCCCGGCGACACGCGAGCGCCCATGATTTCCCGACGCCGGCCAAGCCCGCTCAACGAAGGCCGGGGCGTGAACCCCGGCGACACCACACCGGCAAGGCCGCAGCCGACGTTCGCCTACACCGCTCAACGAAGGCCGGGGCGTGAACCCCGGCGACACTCGCGCGCCTGCCCGGGGAGACCCGTCACATCGTCGCTCAACGAAGGCCGGGGCGTGAACCCCGGCGACACGCCTGCGTTCCGGGGCGCTGACGCGCCTAGAGGGCCACCGCTCAACGAAGGCCGGGGCGTGAACCCCGGCGACACGTCGATGGCCCCGCTGAACCGGGACGATTTCGACGCCGCTCAACGAAGGCCGGGGCGTGAACCCCGGCGACACCCTGATTGGCCCTTGCTGACTGACTGATAAGTGAATGCGCTCAACGAAGGCCGGGGCGTGAACCCCGGCGACACAAGAGCGCCGAAGCCGGGGGGACGGAACTCCATCGTCGCTCAACGAAGGCCGGGGCGTGAACCCCGGCGACACTCGACCCGGAGATCGACGGCCGCGAGGCCGACGGGCGGGCCGCTCAACGAAGGCCGGGGCGTGAACCCCGGCGACACCCGCGGGGGTCGCCCCGATCTGGCCGCTCGTGTTCCACGCTCAACGAAGGCCGGGGCGTGAACCCCGGCGACACTCGCCGACTTCCCCGTTGCTGTTCCGGGTCAACCGGATCGCTCAACGAAGGCCGGGGCGTGAACCCCGGCGACACGTGCTCGACATGGGGCGCGCCGCCTTGGATGCTTCGGTCGCTCAACGAAGGCCGGGGCGTGAACCCCGGCGACACTCGGTGGATTTAGCTGCGCCGGTGAGGCTCCGGCTCGCTCAACGAAGGCCGGGGCGTGAACCCCGGCGACACCCGCGACACGGCGCCGGCGGCGGTGTCGTCGAACGGCGCTCAACGAAGGCCGGGGCGTGAACCCCGGCGACACCCCCTTGGATGATGATCTTATACCGCCCGCCCACGAGCGCTCAACGAAGGCCGGGGCGTGAACCCCGGCGACACGGACATGCTCCGGCGCGGCTTCCTCGCCGGAGATCGCTCAACGAAGGCCGGGGCGTGAACCCCGGCGACACCCCCGCCTACCCGAGCACGAACCCGCACCGTGACCCGCTCAACGAAGGCCGGGGCGTGAACCCCGGCGACACGTGGGTCTACGGCGCGTCGATTACCGCGGGCACGGGCGCTCAACGAAGGCCGGGGCGTGAACCCCGGCGACACGCCCGTCGTCTCGCGGCACAACCACGCGCCGCCGCCCTCCGCTCAACGAAGGCCGGGGCGTGAACCCCGGCGACACACCCGACGCCGGGTGGCTGGCCGGGCAGGCCGAGCGGGCCGCTCAACGAAGGCCGGGGCGTGAACCCCGGCGACACGAGGCTGGGCGTAGGGTCCCGACGCATGGCCGGATACTCGCTCAACGAAGGCCGGGGCGTGAACCCCGGCGACACCCCATTCCGCCAGCATGCAGGGGCCGGGCCACAACAACCGCGCTCAACGAAGGCCGGGGCGTGAACCCCGGCGACACCCGCCGCGCAGGGCGGCGCACGCGCACGGCAGTCCGGGCTCGCTCAACGAAGGCCGGGGCGTGAACCCCGGCGACACCCCATTCCGCCAGCATGCAGGGGCCGGGCCACAACAACCGCGCTCAACGAAGGCCGGGGCGTGAACCCCGGCGACACATACTCGAAGAGCTGCACAAGAACGGTGAGTTTGCCCGCTCAACGAAGGCCGGGGCGTGAACCCCGGCGACACGGGCCGCCCGGTTCCTCGGGCTCGGCGGCGGCGGCTGGTACGCTCAACGAAGGCCGGGGCGTGAACCCCGGCGACACCCTCCCCGGCGGGCACGGGGTGTAGCCGCGGCCCTTGCCCGCTCAACGAAGGCCGGGGCGTGAACCCCGGCGACACGGCGTTGACGCCCAGGGTCCGCTGGCCGCCGACGTGCGCTCAACGAAGGCCGGGGCGTGAACCCCGGCGACACCGCCTCGGGCACGAGGCGCGGGTCGAAGCCACGCTCCGCTCAACGAAGGCCGGGGCGTGAACCCCGGCGACACCGACACGTAGTACTCCACGTCGGCCGACTGCTCAGCCGCTCAACGAAGGCCGGGGCGTGAACCCCGGCGACACCCGCAGCGGGCCGCCGCGGACATCCCACGACGCGACCGCGCTCAACGAAGGCCGGGGCGTGAACCCCGGCGACACGCCCGGCGACCGCGGGTACTTCCGGGGGGGCGGGGCCGCTCAACGAAGGCCGGGGCGTGAACCCCGGCGACACGCATCCTGTTCGGCGGGGGCGCCAAGCGGCCGGCGCGCTCAACGAAGGCCGGGGCGTGAACCCCGGCGACACTCGGAGTGGCGGCGTTCCTGCGCCTGCATCCAATCGTCGCTCAACGAAGGCCGGGGCGTGAACCCCGGCGACACGCGCCCACGCCGGGTCGTTGCCGTCCGTCATCACGTGCGCTCAACGAAGGCCGGGGCGTGAACCCCGGCGACACCCACACCGACGACAGCACGCCGACCGCCCAACCGCACGCTCAACGAAGGCCGGGGCGTGAACCCCGGCGACACGCTGATACGGCGCTTGGTGGCGCGCGTGGATGAGCTCGCTCAACGAAGGCCGGGGCGTGAACCCCGGCGACACTCGGAGCTCGGCGACACGACCGGCGCGGTGGATGAGGCCGCTCAACGAAGGCCGGGGCGTGAACCCCGGCGACACCTCCTGCCTGCTGTCCAGACCCAACGCCCTGTCGAGCGCTCAACGAAGGCCGGGGCGTGAACCCCGGCGACACACGCGCCACACGGGGTCCGGGGCCGATGGGTGGTGGATGCGCTCAACGAAGGCCGGGGCGTGAACCCCGGCGACACGCCCGGGCCCCCGGCCCCATCCCCAAGGGCGCCCTCCGCGCTCAACGAAGGCCGGGGCGTGAACCCCGGCGACACACGCGACGATACAGATGATCGCCTCGATGTCCATCGATCGCTCAACGAAGGCCGGGGCGTGAACCCCGGCTTCTTCGTGACCGCGGACTCGGCCTCGACGTAGACCGCTCAACGAAGGCCGGGGCGTGAACCCCGGCGACACCCCTTCACGACCGAGCGAGCGGAGCGAGCGAGGGAGCGCTCAACGAAGGCCGGGGCGTGAACCCCGGCGACACACGACCGCCACGGATCGCGCGCCGTCGGCCGATCCGCTCAACGAAGGCCGGGGCGTGAACCCCGGCGACACGCGCGGCACGCCCGGCGGCGCCTACCTGGCGTCGCGCGGGCGCTCAACGAAGGCCGGGGCGTGAACCCCGGCGACACGCCGTTGTGGGCGATGTAATAGCGGTTGTCGTCCGGGCGCTCAACGAAGGCCGGGGCGTGAACCCCGGCGACACTCCCGCGGGCCGGGGTGCCGTCGGCACTGGACCGCCCCGCTCAACGAAGGCCGGGGCGTGAACCCCGGCGACACACGCTCCGCATGTCATATGGTTACGCTCCGCGTGTCCGCTCAACGAAGGCCGGGGCGTGAACCCCGGCGACACTCGTCGTCGGCCGGGGTCTCGTCGGCGTCGTGATCCGCTCAACGAAGGCCGGGGCGTGAACCCCGGCGACACTGGAGCACCCACAGCAGCCGCCGGCTGACCTTGCCCATCGCTCAACGAAGGCCGGGGCGTGAACCCCGGCGACACTTCACAGAAAGCTCGGCGTCAGTTCTTGGCACGTCAACGCTCAACGAAGGCCGGGGCGTGAACCCCGGCGACACTTCTCGAGCCGCCCGCGCCACGCCTTGAGCTCGGCGTTCGCTCAACGAAGGCCGGGGCGTGAACCCCGGCGACACTCCGCGGACCTCGAACGGCCGCGAGAGCGAGTGGGTCGCTCAACGAAGGCCGGGGCGTGAACCCCGGCGACACGGGGCCGCCCGGCGACATGGAGTGGCTGACAGCGCACGCTCAACGAAGGCCGGGGCGTGAACCCCGGCGACACCATCACGAGGTCGGCGGTCTCCCCGCGGCCGTCGCGCGCTCAACGAAGGCCGGGGCGTGAACCCCGGCGACACGCGATACAGCGGAGGAATCTACCACGGAGGCAACCTCGCTCAACGAAGGCCGGGGCGTGAACCCCGGCGACACTGCGACCTCTCCGTTGCTCAACCTCGTCAGCCGGATCGCTCAACGAAGGCCGGGGCGTGAACCCCGGCGACACCCGCCGCGATGCTCTCGCTGCAGCGGCTAGGGCTCACGCACGCTCAACGAAGGCCGGGGCGTGAACCCCGGCGACACGCTCTGGGCGGACGGGCCCAGCGCGCCGCCAAGCGCGCGCTCAACGAAGGCCGGGGCGTGAACCCCGGCGACACTCCAAGCCGTTGCGGACGCCGCCGCGGCGGCCGGCGGGGAACGCTCAACGAAGGCCGGGGCGTGAACCCCGGCGACACCCTCCAGAGCGAATCCGACCGCCACCGGGTCGTAGACCGCTCAACGAAGGCCGGGGCGTGAACCCCGGCGACACGGCTTGAAGTGCATCTTGGCCTGAGCCTTGGCTGTCGCTCAACGAAGGCCGGGGCGTGAACCCCGGCGACACAACGCCGCCCTCGCGTGCGCGGCGTTCCTCGCGGCCGCTCAACGAAGGCCGGGGCGTGAACCCCGGCGACACCTGTTGCAACTTCCCACGACTGCCCGCCCAGCCCGCCGCGCTCAACGAAGGCCGGGGCGTGAACCCCGGCGACACCTGTCTCCCACCTTCGGCCCGCGCCCCGCGAGCGAACGCTCAACGAAGGCCGGGGCGTGAACCCCGGCGACACACGCCGGCCACGAGCATGTAGTGCGTCGCGCCCATCGCTCAACGAAGGCCGGGGCGTGAACCCCGGCGACACTGGTGGTGTGCGGCCCTGACGGCCGCCGAGGACGATGGCGCTCAACGAAGGCCGGGGCGTGAACCCCGGCGACACGTGCGAGGCGGCGTCATTCAGCGCGGCGAAGGAAGCCGCTCAACGAAGGCCGGGGCGTGAACCCCGGCGACACTCGAGCCACTCGGCCTCGAGCAGGCCCGAGTCTATCGCGCTCAACGAAGGCCGGGGCGTGAACCCCGGCGACACCCTCCAGCACCGCCGCCCCGACATCCCCCGACCGACCCGCTCAACGAAGGCCGGGGCGTGAACCCCGGCGACACTCGGGCCTCCGCAGTTGCGCGGGTGCTGGCTAGTCCGCGTCGCTCAACGAAGGCCGGGGCGTGAACCCCGGCGACACCGCACATGGATGTGGCTCGTCGCCACATTTTCAACATCGCTCAACGAAGGCCGGGGCGTGAACCCCGGCGACACGCCGACGGCGTGAAGGGGGCCGATCTCAAGGCCGCCCCCGCTCAACGAAGGCCGGGGCGTGAACCCCGGCGACACGCGGAGCAGCGCGGATGCAATGTCACCGGATCTGCCCCCGCTCAACGAAGGCCGGGGCGTGAACCCCGGCGACACCACCAAGCCGCCCGCCAACCGGGACACGTCGTCCGCCGTCGCTCAACGAAGGCCGGGGCGTGAACCCCGGCGACACTGCCGCAGTCGCCGAACGTCAACGGCCTCATCGTGCGCTCAACGAAGGCCGGGGCGTGAACCCCGGCGACACCTGCCCCGGTGCCGCGGGCGCGCCCGCCACCCGCGTCGCTCAACGAAGGCCGGGGCGTGAACCCCGGCGACACGCACCCGTATACCCATAGTCCCCATAGGCCCGGAACGCTCAACGAAGGCCGGGGCGTGAACCCCGGCGACACCCGCGCGGCTCATCCGCCCGCGCGAACCGTCAGCCGCTCAACGAAGGCCGGGGCGTGAACCCCGGCGACACCACGAGCCATCCGGCGGCGATCGTCTTGCCCGACTCCGCTCAACGAAGGCCGGGGCGTGAACCCCGGCGACACACGAAATCACGCAGGATTTGCCGGCGTTCTTCGTATCGCTCAACGAAGGCCGGGGCGTGAACCCCGGCGACACCCGGCGTATCCGCGCCGCCGTCGATTTCGGCGCGGACGGCGCTCAACGAAGGCCGGGGCGTGAACCCCGGCGACACCTCCTGGGTGGATGGCCCTGATTGGCCCTTGCTGACTGCGCTCAACGAAGGCCGGGGCGTGAACCCCGGCGACACCGCCGCGCAGGGCGGCGCACGCGCACGGCAGTTCGGGCTCGCTCAACGAAGGCCGGGGCGTGAACCCCGGCGACACTCCCGGAGCGGCTACAAGACCATCGTCGATCTCGACGGGCGCTCAACGAAGGCCGGGGCGTGAACCCCGGCGACACCCCGGCGCGCCGATGGCCCGCGCTTCATCGAGCTCGTCCGCTCAACGAAGGCCGGGGCGTGAACCCCGGCGACACCGCTGCCGCGATCCGGTGTGGGGGGCCGTCAAGTCCGCTCAACGAAGGCCGGGGCGTGAACCCCGGCGACACTCAGAGCGTCCGCCGCGCCGGAGCGGCTTAGTGCACGCTCAACGAAGGCCGGGGCGTGAACCCCGGCGACACTGGGCGTGGGCGGCGTGGCCGCCGGGATGCATCTCGCTCAACGAAGGCCGGGGCGTGAACCCCGGCGACACCCGCTCAGTGACTCTGTGGCGAACACGGCATGACTGATCGCTCAACGAAGGCCGGGGCGTGAACCCCGGCGACACCGGCAAACCGATCGGCCAGCTAGCCGCCGATTCCCGTCACCGCTCAACGAAGGCCGGGGCGTGAACCCCGGCGACACGCGCAGGGCGGCGCACGCGCACGGCAGTCCTCGTTCGCTCAACGAAGGCCGGGGCGTGAACCCCGGCGACACCCGGGGTCGGATGTCCCGGACGGGCCGATGGTGTGGGCGCTCAACGAAGGCCGGGGCGTGAACCCCGGCGACACACGTCGAGGCCGCGGTCGATCAGGTCGGCGACGAGCGCCCGCTCAACGAAGGCCGGGGCGTGAACCCCGGCGACACTGCCCAGCGCCGCGTAGTTCAGCGGCCGAGTCACTGCGCTCAACGAAGGCCGGGGCGTGAACCCCGGCGACACGCCGGCGCTGGCTGAGCTCGATACCGCGCTCGGTGCGCTCAACGAAGGCCGGGGCGTGAACCCCGGCGACACCCGCCCGGACCCCTGCCGCGGCGCGATGCTCTCACCAGCGCTCAACGAAGGCCGGGGCGTGAACCCCGGCGACACTCGCCCGGACGGCGGTGCTCAAGGCCGCCCGGGCGCGCTCAACGAAGGCCGGGGCGTGAACCCCGGCGACACCAGGCGGCGCGTCGATCCCGGAGCCCACCGTCTGGAGCGCTCAACGAAGGCCGGGGCGTGAACCCCGGCGACACCGGTGCGAAGCCGGATGCGCCGGCCGCCACCTGGACGCGCTCAACGAAGGCCGGGGCGTGAACCCCGGCGACACTTGAGGGCGTGGCGAATCTCCTGCCCGTTGAGCGGGGCGCTCAACGAAGGCCGGGGCGTGAACCCCGGCGACACGCCAACACGGCGGCGCAGCGGGCCGCCGTCCAAGCCGCTCAACGAAGGCCGGGGCGTGAACCCCGGCGACACTCCAGCCGGCGGGGCGGGCCCGGAGGTCGGCGTCGTGCGCTCAACGAAGGCCGGGGCGTGAACCCCGGCGACACAGTTCGACCTCGCGGATGAAGTCGCCGAGCAGCTGCGCTCAACGAAGGCCGGGGCGTGAACCCCGGCGACACGTCCTGGTTGCCGACGAGCGTGCCCTCGAACGCGCTCGCTCAACGAAGGCCGGGGCGTGAACCCCGGCGACACGCCAGTGCCGCGGGTGCATCGCAGCGCGGCGGAGAGGCGCTCAACGAAGGCCGGGGCGTGAACCCCGGCGACACTCGATCTTGTGGGTCCAGGTCCTCACGCTCACGCGCGCTCAACGAAGGCCGGGGCGTGAACCCCGGCGACACTCGAGTCGGCCGCGCAGGTGACCCTCTGGCCCGGGCGCTCAACGAAGGCCGGGGCGTGAACCCCGGCGACACGACCTGCTGGGCGCGATCCAGCTCTGGCTAGTCCGCTCGCTCAACGAAGGCCGGGGCGTGAACCCCGGCGACACGCGGGCATCTGGGGGGCGCACTAGATGGTACCGAGGCTCGCTCAACGAAGGCCGGGGCGTGAACCCCGGCGACACCCGCGGCGCGTGCTGTGCACGGTCTGCACCGATCGCGCTCAACGAAGGCCGGGGCGTGAACCCCGGCGACACCTGGAGCCGGTGCAATGCCGGCGGCCGATGCGGGAGCGCTCAACGAAGGCCGGGGCGTGAACCCCGGCGACACCGCCGGCGGCGCGTTGAGCACGTCGACCCGCCGCAGCGCTCAACGAAGGCCGGGGCGTGAACCCCGGCGACACAGGCGCTCGAAGCCGCGGCGGAAGCCCGCGACGACGCTCAACGAAGGCCGGGGCGTGAACCCCGGCGACACATCCGCCATGCGGCTGTTGGCGGCGTTCATGTGGCGCGCTCAACGAAGGCCGGGGCGTGAACCCCGGCGACACTCTATCGTATGGGTCCAGGTCCTCACGCTCACGTGCGCTCAACGAAGGCCGGGGCGTGAACCCCGGCGACACCCCACGCGCGGCACCGCGTGCAGTAGACACCCTCCTCCAGCGCTCAACGAAGGCCGGGGCGTGAACCCCGGCGACACCGTACCGCAGGGCGGTGCCGGTGACGCGGCGCGACTCGCTCAACGAAGGCCGGGGCGTGAACCCCGGCGACACACCCGACGGTTCGGCCAGGCGGCGGTCACGCATCCATCGCTCAACGAAGGCCGGGGCGTGAACCCCGGCGACACGCGCCCGACAGCCCGGCAGTGCCGAGCTGGATGACCTCGCTCAACGAAGGCCGGGGCGTGAACCCCGGCGACACTGGCGTGTCTCGCACTGTCCGGCATGGAGGCGCCTCCCGCGCTCAACGAAGGCCGGGGCGTGAACCCCGGCGACACGTGAAGGGGACGCCGACGCGGACGGCGCCGATGGAACGCTCAACGAAGGCCGGGGCGTGAACCCCGGCGACACTGGTCCGGCGTCATCGGGCCGCCCGCCGCGTGGCCCGCTCAACGAAGGCCGGGGCGTGAACCCCGGCGACACGTCCCGCATCGCCACCAGAAGCCGAGCGTCCCGTCCGCTCAACGAAGGCCGGGGCGTGAACCCCGGCGACACCCGCGTCCGCGTTCGAGGTCTGCGCCTGCATCGCGGCCGCTCAACGAAGGCCGGGGCGTGAACCCCGGCGACACTCGACACGCCGGCCGGGACGGCGTTCCGCGCCCGGGTCGCTCAACGAAGGCCGGGGCGTGAACCCCGGCGACACCCTAATCATACGTAGGGGGCTGCATCAAGACGAACGTGTCCCGTTCAGAGGACATCCGAAGTTCGCCAGTGGCGCAGCTTGCGGTCCTGCGAGGCATCGTTGAACCCTATTCCGTCGGTGAGGTCCGGTTCAAGTCTGACAATGACGCCCGACCCCCTATGGCCGTTCAGAATCACCGGGGGTTCGCAGGTAGATCAAATCACCCAGGGCTGACCGAGTTCGTGACGCTGGCCTCGCCCGAAACGGAGCGTTGCGTCGTCGATACGGCCGGGGAAGCGATAGACGATCACCGAGTCGCGTTGGTGATCAATCACGTCCTGGACCTCGCCGATCATGCGGGTCAGCTTGGTGGGAGAGAGCCGGCACTCGAAGACCGAGAGCTGCACGCGGATGCCGTACTTCTCGCAGACCTCGGCTACACGCTTGAGCCGCGATGCCCCATCCCCCTCCGTGTCGGCGATGTCGTAGGTGACGAGGACGTCCATCGCTTCATGGCAGCACGAACGGCGGATACGCCGGCAGATCACCGCGGAGGTGACGGGCGAGCAGAGTCGCCTGGACCGACGGCAGCGCCCAGCGGCCTATCTGGCGACCCAAGAGCGGATGCCGGATCTCGGCTTCCTTGTGTTCCTCCCAAGCCTTGATCAGACCCGTCCGACCGTCGTCGCTCAGGTAGACGCCGCCTCCCGGCACCTGGACGAAGCTGTCGTGGCCGACTTGCCGGCGGCGAATCAGGGACACGACGAATCGGTCTGTCAGGGCGCGCTGCTCCTCGGCAAGGTCCAGGGCGAGCGAGGGGCGGCCGGCACGCGGACGATGGAAGAAGCCCATCTGGTAATCCAGGCCGACGCTCTCCGCCGCGCCGATGCACTCCGTCACCAGCAAGCCGTAGCAAAATCCGAGCATGGCGTTGACGGGGTCCCGGGGCGGCCGACGTGTTCTTGCCGAGAAATCCAGGTCACTCGACGCGAGGGCCTGACCGACCGCGCGAAAGTAGATTCTGGCCGCATCGCCTTCAATACCCCGAATGTGGTCCGCAGTTTCGGCGTCGACCAGTCGAGCGATCCGCTCCCGGATCTGGGCGCCGCGAGCCGCGAGCCGTTCTGCCTCGGCGGCATTCTTCTCATCGCGCGACCACCGATCGACGACCTTCCGGCTGTTCTGGAGCTTCGCCGCAACAATTGCCTTGGACAGGGCGAGCGACTTGACGTCGTCCATGGCGGTCCGGAACAGCGCCGTACGCAAATGCACGTTCCCGCCGGTCGCGCCGTTGACGACGAACCGGATGGCTCCGCTCATGTGGAGCGCGGCCACGCGAACACCGCGGCGCACGCACGCATCCAGAGCCTGGGTGGTGACCTGCGCGCCGCCCAGCACGACCAGAGCGTCAATCGCTTCGAGCGGAATCCGCTGACTCCCGTCCGGCGAGGACACGAGCAGCGACCCGCGGCGATGCTGCACGCGGGCGCGATGGTTGCGGACGTACACGGTGCTCAGGTAGCGCATCCGAATACGGCGTCGGCCATGTACCGCTCTACCTTACGGGGCCTGCTCGTGAGCTCGGGCAAACAGTGGTGCAGTAGCTGGCATTCCGCACACCGGCGGTCGTTGGGCGCGTCCGGCAGATCGGCCGTCAGCATCTGCTTCCGGATCTCGTGGATGACGGTCTGCACGTCGTGGCGCAACTCCACCGTGAAATCGACCAGAACGCGGCGCCGCGGTCCGCCGTACCACACATGGCCGTGCGGCACGGCGGCGTCGAACATCTCCTCGAGACACAGCGCCTGCGCGCACAGCTGGAGATCCGCAGCCATTCCATGCCGTACACCCGCCTTGTATTCGACGGGATGGACCGCTCCATCGTCTACTTCGACTGCATCGGCGCGGCCCGACAGTCCCAGTCTCTCGGACCAGAGCGGGATGGAGCGAAGTATCTGTCGCCCCCGTTCACGGCGATGCTGGCCGCTGTCGACCCGGCGATGCGCGCGCATGCCCTTCACGGTGTGGACGTTGTCGCTCCAGACGCCGTCGCAATGGATCAGGGCGCATTGGCGCGGACAGTACGCGAAGTGCTCAATGGCGGAGATCGGAACGACGGGCTCGGTGTTCACAACCGTTCAGGTCCGAATGCTCTGGTCGTGTCGGCCGAGCCTCTGGGGTCAAACCGGACGCTCCGCCACCCCGCGTGGACGCCCACCCGCGGCCATGTGACTCTGTTCTCGGGGTTCCACACGTCCATCAGCGCGTCGATGCCGGCACTATCGAGTGGCCGGCTCCATGCAGGCCAGTGGAAGCGGCGCGGAGCGCGACTCTCCGAAGCGCTTCGCCATCCCCTCTGCCTCTCACGCACGTCTGCGTATCGGTCCAGCCGCCGGTCGGCCCCGCGACCCCGTACGGGCAGCATCGCGAGGCCGAAGAACGCGAGCACCTCGACCACGGGGTCGATCCACATCGAGGTCACGTCCGACTGCGAGCCAAGCCTAGTCTGGTCGAATCCTAGTCCATTGTCCTGCACGCGTGCGGCATGACCAGCCAACGACTCTCGGAGCTGGGCCGACGAGAGATCCACTCGCGCATGGAGCTTCATCAGCCGATGATGCAGCCACTTGATCGTTCCCGGGCCGGCAGGATCCAGGGGAGCGTGCGCGACCTCGCCGTTCTCGTCGACGCACAGATCGGTCATGGTCGACGACAGCGTCCAGGAATATCGGTGACCTCGCGCCGCTCGTGCTCGGGCAACGAACGCTTCCACCGGTACCTTGCGTCGAACTTCCCCAGCTCCGCGCCAGTTCTTGGCAATCGGCAGGTCAGACAGCAACGCCTCGTCCGGCCATGACTCGACAATGGCCGCGACCGGATCGACTTCGTTGGCTGAGAGCACCGCCAGGGGCTCGCCGTCCGTCGTCCAGTGCAGTCGGATCCGGGAATCCAGCACGGTCGCGCCCACCGCCGCGAGCCAGCCGTTGAGCCAGTCAGCCGGCAAGCCGGGACACGTCACCTGGGTCATCGGGGCGTCTCCGGCTCCCCGTTGACTCCCGCGGAAACGGCGTGGTCCGCGCGGATCACGATCGCTTCGAGCAGCGCCAGTCCCCACGGGCCGAAGCGGTCGTTGAGCCGTGCGAAGCGAGCCGGCTGATCCCAGTCGACGACGCCGAGATCGGCGGGCGCCTCGACGGACGAGCCTTCCACCGTCGCGGATACCGCCTCGAGCGTGCCGTCGGAGACCGGCGGCACGAGCGGCCGGCCCTTGCCGTGGTGGCTGATCACCAAGTGCAGCAGCAGGTCCCGCTGCGCGGGATCGCCCCAGGCGGGGTTCTGCTGCAGCCATGCCCGCACCAGTCGGGCCGACAGATCCTCGTGACGGCCGCCCCGGGGCCATCCGGCCGCGACGCGCATCTCCTCCCAACGGTGACGCGGCGCGTTCGATTTGGCCACGAGCACGCCCCGCGCGCCATCCGGATCGAGCCAGCGCTGGAAACGCCGGTCGGCCTTGCCGATATCGTGCAGCCGCCCGGCGTGCTCGACCACGGTTGTCAGATCGCTCGGCAGCCCGATACGGTTCGCGATGACGCGCGCCCGCGTTGCCACGGCGTGACCGTGCCGGTCAAGCTCGATCGCGGCCGGGCCGAGCGACGTCTCGTCGAAGTCGCCGCTCCGCGGTTCGCGGTCCGGAGCCTCGACCCGGAACCGAGGCGCCTCCCTGCGGACTTCGACGACCCGCGGACGCAACGTGTCGACAAAGCCTTGCCACTCGGTCTCATCCCAGCCGTCCGGCTTGGGAGCCGTCCTGACCCTGGCCAGGACTTCCTTCGCCGCGTCGTCGCGCTCGGCCTGGTCGACGTCCTCGCCGTCGGCGGCAATCCCCCGCAAGGTATCGATGAGACCGCCGAGCGCAACCCCACAGAGGCGCTTGATCGCTGTCGCATCGAGTGGCAGGCCATGTCCGGCCAGAGATGCATCCACGACCGGGCCGGAAGCGGCAGGGTTCCAGCCGAACGCATCCAGCAGGCCGCGATCGGCCGGCAATACGATCTGGTCGCCGGGCCGCAGACCCGCGCCGGATGCCGCCTCCACCGTCACGCCGTCCGAAGCCAGGCGCCGGACCTCCTCGTCGCTCAGCACTTCGCGCACGGCCGTGATCGAGACATCGACCGCCTCGCGATCCGTGGCGCGCGGCCACAGCCGCTCACCGTTTTCGGGCACATGGACGCGCCAGATCAGCGAAACCGTGTACTGCGCACCTGCGATGCCGCTGAAGTACGGCTCCACCGGCGCCTCGCCGTCAGGCGGCGTGGTCGTCTTGGTCCACTCCCGCAGAATCCCGGGCAGGATCTCCGGCGCGCGGTCGGAGTCCTCGCCCGGCGGCCCGAGAATCCCGACCACGCGTCTGGGCGACAGGTTCACAGTCCCGCCGTCGCCGCAGGCATCCTGCAATCTATCGCGGACGCTTGCGGGCTCCTCGCCGTAGACCGGCCAGGTGTCTGAGTCCTGGCCGGCGGCTCCGCCACGGCGCCGCGGCTTGGGCGGCGGCAGATGCACATAGACGGCGCGCGCATGCGCGTATCGTCCGAGTCGGTTCAGTCTGCCCAGACGCTGGGTGAGCGCCCGAACGCCGCACGCCTCGGTGACCAGGTATTCAGCGTCGATGTCCGCTCCGACCTCGAGCGTCTGCGTAGCGACCACTATCAGATGGCGTTGGCGGCCGACCGTCGGGTCGCGGGTCGCAGCCATGCCGTCCACGGGATCGAGGATGCGCGCCCGTATCCGCTCCGCCTCCCGCTCGCGTGAGAGCCCCGTCAGGAGGAGCAGCTCCGCCGCCTTCACCGCCTTCTGCTTGCGCAGTCGGTCGAACGTCTCCCGCGCCGTCTTCGGGGTATTGGCGAAGACGACACACGCGGCAGGGGCCGGCGCCGCCCCGATGAGCTCCAGCGTTGCATCCGCCAGACGCTTGGCGCTGTCACCGGTTTCGATCCGCAGCGCGAGCGGCTTCGCCGCGTCGAGCCGTTGTTGCACGATTGGGTGCGCTTTGTCCTCGCTGTTGAGGTCGAATCGCTCGCCGGCCGGCGACTTGCCGGTCGCCGTCAGCGCCACCACCCTGGCTCTCGATCGGGCTTCGCGGAGAATGGCCCGGGCGCCGGGTATGCACTCCGTGAGCGCGGGGAGCAACGCCGTCAGGTGCGGCGCCAAGTGAGCCTCGTCGAGCAGGACCAGGCTGTCGGTTCCGGCCATGGCGGCATCGACCGCGCGCAAACGTCGGCTCGATCCGTAGCCGCGAAACAGCAGTCGCGAGCCGTACATGGGCAAAGTGCACAGCAGAACGGCAGGGTGCGCCGGGTCAATCGGCGTGCGAGACCCGATGCCGCCGCGCAACCGGATCACTTCCAGCGGCGCGGCAGCCGGATCGGCCGACAGGGAGCGCAGACCGTGAGCTGCACCCGACCGGCCGCGCAATTTGGGCATCCTCCGAGCCGGATCGGCGGACAGCGAACGCAAACGGTGAGCTACCGCTGCGACGACGTCTCGCTCCGGCGCTACGGACTCTGCCGACTCCGAATCGAAGAGCCTTGTGGCGATCTCTTCCGCATGTACGGCCGTCGAGTCGACCAGCAGGCGCCGGTTCACAACCCACCATAGGCGGGTCGGGGCGGTACGCTTCGCCGGGGCGCGGTCCGCCTGCGACGCCAGCCACCACACGGCGATATCAAGACAGGCGGTCTTGCCCAGGCCCGTCGGAACACCGACCTCGGCGGGCCACACACCGGTCGTCGCGACCTCCTCGGCCAGACGCGTCTGCCAGGGAAACGGATTGCGCCCGTTCAGCGCCCAATAGAACTCGGCGAACGTGGGCATGGGCGCCGGCGCAGCCCCGCCGCTCGACGTTCCGTTCCGTCGCTCAGTCATCGACAGGAATGCAGAGCCCGAAACCACGTTGCCGCCCGGAGCCGATCACGACGGGTCCCGGCACCGCTTCAGCGAATCTGAGCTCGACGTGCGAGTACGGCAGTGCAGGCCGGCTTCGCCGGTTCACCTCCACGGGGGCAAGATCGAGCGCCCCCGCGACCAGGGGCGCGCGCGTCGACCGAAAAGTGACCGGTTCCGGCAGACCGGCGTGAAGGCACCAGCGGGTCACTTCCGCAAGGTCGAGGGTGCGTCGTCGTTCGTGGATCGCCGGAAACGCCGTCACCCAGGCGCGCGATTTGCGACGCCAACGGTCCGGATGAGCTGCGAGCGGTCGGTCCTCGTCTTCGCGGGGGGTAACCGACACGTCGACGCCACCACCAATCAGCCGGTTCACGGCAAACGCCGCGTCACGGGCCATCCGGCGCGCGGTGACGTCACACCCCGGTGGCATCCACAGCGCCAGACCATGAATGCGTCCGCGCGACCACCGGTGGCCGACGTCCGGAAGGGCCAGATAGCGAGCAATGTCGTAGCCGCCCCCATTGAACCCGTGGCCATGCAACACGCCTGGCGGCTCTCCATGGAGCCGTTGGTGTTGACTGAGGACCGCCTCCTTGAACAGCCTTGTAACCGTGGATATGCGGCGGCCCGAGAGGGCGACCGCAAGCCGCAGCCACGCCGCGACTTCGCCTCTGTCGACCGGTTTGGCCGACCCGGGCGCGAGGTACGTCCTTCCATGCCTGAGCGCCGGGAACTGCAGCCGGCTCACCGACGCCCCGCGTTCGATCCACGTGTCGTACATCCGATCGAGCATCCGGAGATCGCCCGGCTCGGACACGTTGATGACGGTGTGGCCGAGCTGGTCGGGGATGAAAGCGTCGTTCTCCGTTGCCGACACGGGCAGCCGCGTCGTGACACGTAAGCGTACCGGCGAATCGGAGGCGCCCAGATAACCGATCCGCGCGGCGCGCCGTCCGAGGGCAACGAGAGTCGCTCGATCCGGGGATTCAGTGTTCCACGAGTAAACAACGACGGGACTGCGCGGCGTGACCCGCACCCCCGGGCGGTTGAGTGCCCCCGACCTGCCCACGTACTCCTGGTGGGTCGACTTCGATGCAGTGCCCTCGTGCCTGACGACGTATCGCGGTTCGAGTCGTTGGTGGCAGGGCTTGGCGTGCGCATGGATGACCGGTGGCGGCAACCGTTCGAACCACGCCAGCTCCGCGCCGTCGGTCACTCGGCACCTGTCTCGCGTGCCGTCCGCCGCAACCAGCGCCGCAAAGAGGCGTGCCGGCGAGGGAGGCCACTCGCCGCGGATCAGGCGGCCCGTGTTCGCAGTGCCGTCCGGGTCGCCGCGAAACGTCCCGTGCAGAAGCTCCACCGAGATCGCCAACATCAGTCGGCAAGCTCCGGCCACGTCGAGCGGATTGCGGCCTTGAGGTTCTCCTTGGGCTTGAGCACCTTCGGGGGCTGACCCCAGCCGTCGAGCGGTACACACGCCTCTCTGGCGTGGTCCACCGCCGACCGCAGCAGCGCAAGGGTAGCCGTGGCGTCGCCGAGGTCGCGAGCCTCGTCGCCGTCGCTTCCGAGCCACGTCACGTTTCTCGATGCCGGCCGCAATTCAGCACCGGAGCGCAACGCGAACCCCCGTCCGAAAGCAAGCTGGTGGGCATGCAGTCCGAGCGCCACCAGCAGGGCTCGCGCCGCCGCGTCCGCGTTCGGCTGATCTCCACCGAGACTGACTCGACGGAGCTGCGCGAAAGAGACGGTCGCGCGCTGTGTCACCCACGCGAACGAGACCGCCGCCGCGGTTGCGTCGCTACCCATGAACGGCACCTGGCCGTGGCCCATCTCGGAGAGCTTGTCCTTCTTGCCGCCGGCAACGCTCACCTCTTTCCCGACCTCCCATTTCGTCCGGTCGTCCGGATTGGAAGTCACGACCTCGTCGGTGTTCAGGTTCAGGGCATCGCCCTTCAGTCCGAGGACGCGGGTCTCCGTCGAAGCGGGCTGCCAGCCGATGATCTCCGACACCCAGGCGCGAGCGTGCTTGCTGTTGTGCCGCTTCTTGCCCAGATGAGACTGCCAGAACCCGTACAGCAGCGCTTGCGGAAACCACGCCATCAGGGGGCCGCACGCCTGCGCGGTGGCGCCGAAGATGGCGCTTCCGAGCTTCGTCTTGATGAAGTCCTGGCCGTCCATCGTGGAGTCCCGGAGGTACGCATCGCCGTTGCGATGCGGGAACTGCAGGCTCGACAGGCTTGTCGGCAGATGCGCCGGCAGATGAGGCAAACCGGACAGGTCGAGTACGAGCTCGGGTACGGACGTCGATTCGCGGTGTCGGCGCAGCGCGTCTTCCAGCCGGTTGGCCTGCGACGGCACGTTGTCGATCACGATGACCGGCGTGGGCTCCGCCGCGTCCGGCGCGCGCCAGCGCCGATCCTGTTGATAGACACCACCTTCGTAGACCGCCGGTTTGACCGGTCCTCCGGGACCGGCCAGCGGTACGAGCTCCGTGTCGACCCGAATGCCGTCGTCGAACGAGTCGTCGGCGCAGCCGTTCAGCAACTCCGTGAAATCGATCATGTCGGCCATGCGGCCACCTCCGCGCGATTCCGTGACCCGACCGCGCCTGCCAGTGTCCAGTCCCAACTAATATTTGCTCGTGGCACAGGTCCGGTCATCCAGGCAATCGTTGTTGGCGCAGAACCCGAGGGGCGTGCTGCCGTGCCGGCGTCTGCGCCCGCCGGGATTACGATTCTCTTGTCGGTCGCTGCGTTCCGCGCCACCAGATCGGCGCGCCGTGCCCCACGCACGCATCGAAGACGTGAATGCCCGCAGCGACGAGGGACCGCTGAGTTGCGCGGCGTCGTGCTCGACTCCCTCCCGGCTCACGAAGCGCGGGCGGCCGGTTCGTCAACGCCGATCGAGGATCCGGTTCCAGCCGGCCACCTGCTCCGGCTGCGCCGCGAGCAGATCCGAAGCATCGCCCTCGATGGTCACGGTGGTCATGACGTCGTTCTGCGCAATGGCGTCGACGACGTCCTGTCCGGAGACGACCCGGCCGAACACGGAGTGCCGGCCGTCGAGGTGCGGCGTGGGGCCGTGGGTGATGAAGAACTGGCTGCCGTTGGTGCCGGGGCCGGCGTTGGCCATCGAGAGGATGCCGGCCGCGTCGTGCCGCCGGTTCGGGCTGAACTCGTCGGCGAAGTTGTAGCCGGGTCCCCCGCGGCCGGTGCCGGTGGGGTCGCCGCCCTGAATCATGAAGTTCGCGATGACCCGGTGGAACTTGAGTCCGTCGTAGAAGCCGCGCTGCGCGAGGTTCACGAAGTTCGCGACGGTCAGGGGCGCGTCGTCCGCGAAGAGCCCGATGCGGATCCGGCCCTTCGAAGTCTCGAACACCGCCGTCAGCTCGTTGCCTGCATTCGCCATCACCGCTCACACCTCCAAAATGACCCGACGCCCGGGTTCGAGCTGCGGGTATCCCGCCTGATCCGGTCTCGGTGCGACGCCGGGTTCCACCGCAGGCCGCCGGCCGGGTCGGACGGGCCCCATTCTCACACGGCTGTCACGGGTGGGCCCGACCAACGGCGTCGGCCCATGCCGCGCGGCGGGCCGGGGTCCCCTGCGCGTGGGAGTCGCAGGCGGACTCGCCGACGCCGCCGGCTCCCGGCCCGGCGCCGGACACAGGACCATCCCACGCTCCGCCACCGCCGTGCGCAGGCCGCATCGTGGCGGATCGTGGGGCTCCGGACGGGCGGAACCGTGGGTCCCACGCGGCGCCGACCGGTCGGCAAGACAGTGGCGACCCCGCCGCCGACGAATACCGGCGCATGCTCGCCGCCGCGGCACGCGGCGCCGGCCGGTCGGCAAGACGGCGGCGACCCCTCGAATCGGGGCGGGCCCGTCACGCGCCGTCAGCGTGGGATGCCCCTGGCGCCGGACGGCATGCCCATTGAACCGCCCGCGGGGAGTTGATAAGGTGAGGCGTTCACGTTGGACGGTTGAGTCACTCTGTCGACAATAAGGAGCGTTGGCATGCCGCATGTTGTCCGGTTTCTTCTGGTAGTCGGGGTGGTCGCGCTGGTGGCGCCGGCCGTGACCCACGCCCATTTCAAGCTGGTCGAGCCAGCCCCGTGGATCGTCGAGAACGAGCGGGGCGACCCGCAGAAGGCCGGCCCCTGCGGCGGCTCGAACACCGACTGGGGCACCGCGAGCAACATCGTCACCAAGGTGGTGGGCGGTTCGATGCTGCCCCTCAAAATCCTGGAGACCATCTACCATCCGGGGCACTACCGCGTGGCTCTCGCGGTCAACTCGATGACCGAGCTGCCGCCCGATCCGGAGACCAAGACCCGGCCCAGCCACCGGGGCGAATGGGACCGCCCGTGGTCGGTGGCGGCGATGATCGAGGTTCCCGCCCAGCCACCGCTGCTGGCCGACGGCCTGTTCATCCACCACACCCGGGAGCCGACCCCGATCGAGTTCGAGACGGAGATCCGCGTTCCCAACATCAACTGCGACAAGTGCACGCTGCAGGTCATCCAGTGGATGGCGGAGCACGCCTACAACAACCCCGGCGCCTACAGCTATCACCACTGCGCCCACCTGCAGATCACCGCCGACGAGTCCCAGCCGCTCGACGAGGGCTGGCCGGCCCAGCACTGATCCTGCCCCGTCGGTGAGGCCCGCTCCGGCGGCCCGCCGGTTCCGTCCTGACCGGCCGCCGCGGGCGTGGCGGCCGGTCAGTTCCTCGGCGGCCCGTCCAGACAGGCGCGGCACTCCTCGGCGGACATCTCCGCCCCGCAAAGGACACGCAGCGACTCGGCCGGCGCGTCGCGCCGCTGCCGCAGAAAGCGATCGCAGGCCGGGCTCCGCGCGGCCCCACCCGGGGCCGGCGCCATCGCCGCGAGCGGATATTGGCAGCTCCGCTCGACCGTCTGAACCGCGAACGCCAAGTCTGCGAAGGCCTGTCGAGCCAAGCTCATCTCCGTCTCATACTGCCGCTCGGCGGACCGGTACGACAAGATCTGCAGGCTGCATTCGTCGCTGGAGACGATGCCTGGCGGGTTCACGAGCGGATCACCGGTGCGGAAACGCCCGCGGTCTTGGACGCAGCGGGCGTACGCCTCCTCCCCGTTCCGGAGCCTCGCCTGAATCGACGCGGCCTTGTCAGCGGTCTCCTGCACCCCGCGGGCGACGGTGGACAGCTCGTTCAGATCGGACGCGCACTGCGACCATTGCGCGCCGGCCGGGATCGCCGACAGCCAGAGACCCGATGCGGCAACGACGGTGCGCCAGCGGAACGTCATCGTCTCCTCCAATCGCTCGACCGATCGGTCCACCGCCGACATTATCGATCAGCAACCGACTCGCCGCGTCGGAACCCCTGCCGAGGCGCGGCCCCGGGCGGCGGCCGTCGGGAGACGACCGGAGATCATCGCCGAGCCGCTACCTTGCCAAGGGCGCAGCCCCGGGCGGCGGCCGTCGGGCACCCTGCAGCGCGCCCAGCGTGGCGAGCGTCCACCACTTGCCAAGGGCGCAGCCCCGGGCGGCGGCCGTCGGAGCCCCGGATCCGACCCGTGCCCCGGGGAGCATCCCGGAATGCGATAATGGGCGCTTCCCGGCGGCGCGTCAGCGGGCTCGATGAAGCGTCGCCCACGGTTCCGTTGGCCGCCCCGCCCATCCATCAGGCGTCGGCGCCGTCCTGCGACGCCGGCGCCTGGGAATCCGGAGATGTGTCGATGAACGCACTGCGCAGTCTCGTTACCCTCGGCGCGATCGGGTTGACGGCCCCCGCGGCCGCCGCCCAGCCGGAGCCCGAGACGCTCATCCGCGGCGGCGAGGTCTTCACCGGCGGCGGCCTGCGCTCGGCCGATATCCGCGTCGTCGGCACCACCATCGCCGAGATCGGCACCGGACTCGCCCCGCGCGACGCGGACACCCGGGAGATTGACGCCAGCGGGCGGCTGGTGCTGCCGGGCGGCATCGACCCCCACGTGCACCTCGGCGGGGTTCGCATGGACGACTACACGTCCGGCTCGGCCGCGGCGCTCGCCGGGGGCATCACCACCATCTCCAACTTCGGCGGGGTGGGCGCCGGCGAGACGCCGGCGGCGACGGTGGCGCGCGCGGCGGCGGAGGTCGAAGCGCGGTCGATCGCCGACGTCATCTTCCACCCCATCGTCTCCGACCCCGCGACCGCCACCATCGACACCCTCTCGGCCCTCGCCGACACCGGGCAGACCACCATCAAGGTGTTCATGGTGCGGCCCACGTTCGACCCCAACGCCCCCGGCTTCGTCACCACGATGCGCGCGGCGCGCGCCACCGGCGTGCTGATGATGATGCACTGCGAGGACGCCGCGATCGTGCGGATGACGGCGGAGCGGATGGCGGCCGAGGGACGGGGCGGGCTCGAGCACTTCGCCGATGCGCGGCCGGTGGCGGCGGAGGTCGCGGCCACGCAGCGTGCGGTGGCGATGGCCGAGGCGACGGGAGCGGCGATCTACATCGTCCACCTGTCCTCCGAACGCGCCCTGCGGGTGGCCGAGGAGGCGCAGGAGCGCGGTCTGCCGGTGTACGTCGAGACCCGCCCCATCTACCTGCACCTGACCCGCGAACGGTTCGACGGCCCCACGCCGGGCCTCTACATCGGCCAGCCGCCGCTGCGGGAGCAGAGCGACCTCGACGCCCTCTGGGACGGGATCGCCCGCGGAACCATCCACGTCGTCGCCACCGACCACGTCGCCTACACGCGCGAGCAGAAGCTCGACCCGTCGCAGAACGTCGTGCAGCACCGCGCGGGCATGAGCAACCTCCAGGTGATGCTGCCGATGATCTACTCCGAGGGGGTGCGGGACGGCCGGATCACCCTGGAACGCTTCGTCGAGGTCACGTCGGCCAACCCCGCCCGGCTGTTCGGGCTGTACCCCCGCAAGGGGACCATCGCCGTCGGGTCCGACGCGGACCTCGTGCTGTGGGACCCGCAGGAAACGCGGACGATTCGCGACGAGGACATGTTCTCGGGCAGCGGCTACTCGGTGCACGCAGGACGCGTGGTGACGGGCTGGCCGACGCTGACGCTGCGGCGCGGGGAGATCGTGTATCGCGACGGCGAGGTGCTGGGCGAGCCGGGCAGCGGCGAGCTGGTGCGCCGGGATCGCTGGCGCGCTCCGCCGTTCTGAACCGGGCCGGCGCCGCGCGCCGGGACAGGGAGCGTTCCGCCGCGGGCGGGCGGGCGGCCGCCGCACAGCCTGCCGTTCTACGGCCCCTCGGTGGCGCACGGGCGGGACAAGGAGCGGGCGGCCGCCGCACCGCGGGCGGCCGCCCGGTTCACCAGCACTGCACGTCGAGACCGTCGATTCGGCCGAAGCGCCGCCGGCCGTGGGTGGCCGCGGTATGGCCGAGTCGTACCGCGGCGGCGGCGATCATCCAGTCGTGCGCCCCCGGCGGTGTCCCCTGGCCGGACCTCACCCCGGACCGGCGCACGAGCCCCCCCGCCGCCCGTTCACGAATCGTCGACGACTTCCACCGCCGGCGGCGCCAGGCGCAGCGCGCGGGCCGGATGCAGGGTGGCGGCGTGCCGCCGCGCGGTTCCCGCGAGATCGTCGTAGAGCCGGAAGAAGCGGGCCGCCGACCGCGGCCAGGCGTACCCGCGCGCGCGGGAAACGGCACGGGCCACCGTCGCCCGTCTCCGGTCCGCATCGCCGAACACGTCGAGCACGGCGCGGGCGAACGCATCCGCCGCCGGCGGCCGGAGCCAGGCCGTCCCGCCGCAGGCGTACGTCAGCAGTCCGCCGGCATCGGGCGCGACGAGGGCGACGCCCGACGCCATCGCTTCCAGCGGGCCGATGCCGAACGGCTCGCGCGGGTTCGGATGCACGAAGACGTCGACGTTGGCCACCACGTCGGCCAGACCGTCCCGGTCCAGGTGCCCCAGCGGGTGCACGCGCCCCGGCGCGAGGCGATCCGCGCGGGCGAGGAACGCTTCCCGAAGTGGGCCGCTCCCCGCCACGAGCAGCCGGTAGTCGTGACCGGGGTCCGCCACCACCACCCGCGCGAGCATCGACGCCAGCAGGTCGATGTTCTTCTCGCGCGACAGCCGTCCCGCGTACAGGAGCAGGCGCGTGCGCGCGTCTCCCGAGACGCGGACCAGCAGCGCCTCGCGGACGGCCGTCGAGCGCCGCGACGGCCGGAAGTGGTCGGCGTCCACCCCCAGCGGCAGGACGTCGACCCGGCGCGGATGCCGCGGCGACTGCGGGCGCAGCTCGTCCGCGGTGTAGGGCGAGATGGCGATGTGGCTGTCGAACTGCGGCAGGTACACGTGCCGCATGTAGCGCGCAGCCCACCGCCGGCCCGGTGCGCCGAGGTTGAGGTGCTGGTCGACGTTGTCGTCCATCCGCTCGCACGTCAGGCCGACCAGCACCGGGCGCGGCAGGCCGGCCATCCACCCGCGGTTGATGACGCCGGCGAGGTGGCACAGCGAGTACTTGTCGCAGACCTCGACGACGTCGGGCTGCTCCGCCCGCAGGATGCGCGCCAGGCGGCGCCCCGGCAGCAGGAACTGCGACGGGAACAGCACCCGGTAGCGCGGGTCGATCCACGGCGAGCGCGGGGCCCGGACGTAATGGATGCGGCCATGCGCCCCGACGTCCTCGACGCCGTGGCGTTCGGCCGGGACGACGAGCCGAAGGGGGCGCCCGCGCCGGTTCGCTTCGTCGATGAGGGTCCGGTAGAACGTGCGAATGCCCCCCGAGTGGGGGTGGTAGGCGTTGGTGAGATGGACCGTCCTGGTCATGCCCGCCTCCTCTTGGAGCAGGCGCCGCCCGAGCGGATGACGTAGCGCTACACGCCCCGGGCGACGGCCGCCGCGAAGCCGGCGGCGAGCCCGGGCAGGGCCGCGACGTCCCGCCGAAAGGGCCGCCGATCGCGGTCGCCGACGATGAGGACGCCGCGGCGCATGGCGTACAGCGTGAACGCGGACGAGACGACCGTGAACGCCACCGACACCGCCATGCCCCGGTCGAGCTCGACGGTCCCCGCGAGGGCGTGCGCCGCGAGCTGCAGGGCGTGGGCCGCAGCCGGGATGGCGACGACGGCGATACCGGCGGCGGCCCAGCCCGGCGCGGCCCGGCGGAACGCCTGGGTCAGTGACGCGAAGCAGCCGGTGCTCGCGACCCGGTAGGCGACCTCGACGGCGAGGGCGGTGCGCGCCGCTTCGAACCCCGCGCCCCGCATCGCCGCGTAGAACGCGAGCCCGCGCAGCACGGCGCTCAGCAGCGCCGCCTTCCAGTTCCAGCACGCGATCAGGTGATGGTGCGGCCGGCGCGCCAAGTCGGCGAGCACCGCCCGCACCGTCGGGGCGCCACCGCCGCCCCCGAAGGGCGCCCGCGGCCGGCCGGACGCGCGCGGCCGCGGGCGCGCCGTGCCCGGTGGCGCCGCGACCTCGCGGTAGGCGTCGTAGAGCGGGGCGAAAGCCTGCTCCCAACGCCGGCTCTCGGCGTAGCGGCGGGCCGCGGCGGACAGCGCGCGCCGCCGCGCCGGATTCGTGGCCAGATCGATCACCGCCTCGGCCAGACCGCCGGCGTCCCCGCCCCGAAACACCCGGCCCGTCACCCGCGCCCGCATGTTCTCCTGCGGCCCCCCCTGGTCCGACACGACCACCGGCAGGCCGCACGCCTGGGCCTCCAGCACGACGTTGCCGGCCGTGTCCGTGCAGCTCGGAAACACGAACACGTCCGCCGACGCCATCGACCGCGCCACATCCGCGCGATCCAGCGTCCCTGTGAACGCCGCCCCCGGCAGCCGCCGCGCCAGCTCCGGCCGACCGGCGCCGTCGCCGACGACCACCCACCGATGCGCGACCCCCGCCCGCCGCAGCCGCGCCGCCACGTCGGGCAACAACGCCAACCCCTTCTCCTTCGAGACCCGCCCGCAATACAGGAGCGCCACCGGGGCCCCCGGAGCCCCCCCGCCGACCCCCCAGGCCCGCCGCAGGGCGGCGGATCGTCGAAGCGGCGAGAACGCCTCGGCGTCCACCCCCCGCACCCACAGGGCGATGCGCGACGGCTCGATCCCGTCCTGGACGAGCATCGCCCCGGTCGCCGCCGAGGGCACGAACACCCGTTCGCAACGGCCGTACAGCCAGCGCATGTAGAGCCGGAGCCACCGCTCGAGCCGCGCCGAGCCGCTGAGTATGCCGACGTAGCGGCCGAGGTCGGTGTGGAAACTGCCGACCAGAGGCAGATCGAGTCTGGCCGCGACGTGCAGCGCGGCCAGCCCGATCGGCCCCGGCGTGGTCAGATGGATGAGTTGGATGCCGTCGGCGCGCACCCGCGCGCAGAGCGCCCGCAACCGCGGCAGGTAGACCCGCATCCCGTGGTAGAACGGAAGGCCGATGCCCGGCGCGCGCAGGGCGATGTAGCCGGGCCGATCCTCCGCCCGGTCCGCGTGCGTGTAGATGCGGGGCTCAATGCCGGGCGGCGCGTGCCGCAGCAGGGCCGACAACGCGGTCGTGACGCCGTTGACCTTGGCGAAGTCGTTGTCGGTGAAGACCGCGATCCTGACCGGCGCCCGGTGCGTAGTCGGGCCGATCCCTTCAGGCGCGCCGGATCGAAGAACGGCCTCGGTTGGAACCGGCCCGGCCGATTCCGGCCGCGCAGTTCCGGTCCGTCTCGGACCTCCAGAGCATGGAACCGTCGTCGTCATGTCTGACCTCCCGGCAGGGAATGCGTCAGACCGCGTCGAATCGGTTCACGCCCGTTGGATCGGACGCAGACCGGGTACCGGAATCAGGGGTCGGTATCGAACGGCGGCTCGGCGACGGGTCACATCGCGCGTCCACGAACCGGGCTCGCAGCGCCTCACCGTCCCACGGGCTCGCCGCGAAGACAAGCGCCGGAGGAGATCCGGCGGCTGTTCGTCACGTCGTTCCAGGGGGTCGCGGCGAGCGCCACGAACGAGGGCTGCCTGCCCGGTTCACCGGATCGAACGGCGGCTCGGCGCCGGGTCACATCGCGCGTCCACGAACCGGGCTCGCAGCGCCTCACCGTCCCACGGGCTCGCCGCGAAGACAAGCGCCGGAGGAGATCCGGCGGCTGTTCGTCACGTCGTTCCAGGGGGTCGCGGCGAGCGCCACGAACGAGGGCTGCCTGCCCCCGTTCACCGTGCCGAGATCCGAGGGTTGCCGCGTCCCCGGGCCGCCGGTGGCGGCATCCGCCGGGTTCAGCGGACCCGTGAACCGCAAGCCGATACCCTCATCGCCCTCGCCGTCACGGCAGGGCGAGGGCGATGAGCTCCGCCCCGTCCGCCGCGCCGACGGCCACGGCTATGTACTGCTTCCCTTCGTGCAGGTACGTGACGGGATTGCCGTAGGGAACGGCGGGCAGCGGCACCGACCCCAGATAGGCCCCGGTGTCCTTGTCGTAGGCGGTGATCGCGCGCGCCGCCTCGACCATGTCCTCGACGTACCGCCCGCCGGAGTTGACGATCAGCAGGCTCTTCGTCACCAGGGGGCCGCCGCCGTGCATGCCGTTGTGGCCGCCGAGGGGCGGCAGATCGAGGCCGCGCAGCGCCGGATGGTTGCGCGGTCCGTCGCCGTGGGGGCTCATCCAGACGTGGTCGCCGGTGTTCAGGTCGATGGCGGTGACGCGCTTGTAGGGCGGCTTCACCAGGGGCAGCCCCTGCGGCCCCGGCACCGGCGTCGCCCACGGGTCGGTGAAGTAGCCGACGGTGGCGGGGGGCGGATACTCGACCAGCTCCACCGCCCGCAGGCGGGTCTGCGACGGCACGAAGAGCCGCCCGGACTCGGGGTCGACGGCCGCGCCCGGCCAGTTGACGCCGCCGCCGGGGCCCGGCGACTGGATGATCGGCCGGCCCGCGCCCCGAACCGGAGGCGGGGTGAAGATCGGTCCGAGCTGCGCCCGCTCCGCGATTCGGAGGGCCGCTTCCCGCAGCTCGGGGGTGAAATCGATCAGGTCGTCGACGGTGATGCCCTGCAGATCGAACGCGGCGGGCCGGGTCGGGAACGGCTGGGTGGGCGAGTACCACTCCCCCGGCACGGCCCCCGCCGGAACCGGCCGCTCCTCGATCGGCCACACCGGCTCGCCGGTCACGCGGTCGAGGACGTACACGAAGGCTTGTTTGCTGGTCTGCGCGATCGCCTTGACGACGCGGCCGTCGACCCGGATGTCGAGCAGGTTGCCGGCGGTCGGGAAGTCGTAGTCCCACAGGCCATGGTGCACCGCCTGGAAGTGCCAGACCCGCCGTCCGGTGGCGACGTCAACGGCGACGATGCTCTCCGCGAACAGGTTGTCGCCGGGGCGCATGCCCCCGTACCAGTCGTTGGTCGGGGTCCCCGTCGGCAGATAGACGTAACCGAGCTCCTCGTCGACGGCCATCGTGCCCCAGACGTTGGTGTGGCCGCTGTAGCGCCACGACTCGTTCTGCCACGTCTCCGCCCCGAACTCGCCGCCCTGGGGAATGGTGTGGAAGATCCACTTCATCCCGCCGGTCCGGGCATCGAAGGCGCGGACGTGGCCGGGGTCCGCCTCCCGGCGGGTCAGGGAGGTGTCCTGCACGATGCTGCCCACGATGACGGTATCGCCGACGACGGCCAGCGGCTGCGAGTGGGTCAGGCGCGATCGGTCGATCGGGCGTCCGAGGCTGCTGCCGAGATCGACGGCGCCGTCCGCCCCGAAGTCCGGATACAGGCGGCCCGTGCGGGCGTTCATGGCGACGAGCAGCAGGTCGTGGGTGGCGATGAAGATGCGCGCGTCGCCGCTCTCGTCATCCTCCCAGTACGACACCCCGCGATGCTGCCAACCCATGTTGGCGGGACGTTCGAGACGGTCGTAGGTGCGGGGGTCGTACGACCAGACCAGCTCGCCGGTGCCGGCGTCGAGCGCCGCCACCTGTCCGAGGGCGGTGCTCGCGTAGACCAGTCCCCCGACCATGAGCGGGGCGGTCTTGAACGGACCGGGCCGGATCGCCCCGCGGCTGGCCGCGACCTCGGCCGAGAGCGACCGCCACCGCCAGGCGACCTCCAGCTCGCTGAAGTTCTCCGGCGTGACCTGGTCGAGCGGCGAGTACTTGGTGTTCGCGGGGTCCGCCCCGAACGCCCGCCACTCGCCCACCGGCGCCGGCGACTGCGCCCGCGCGGGCGCCGCCGACGCCGCGATCATCCCCGCGAGCGCCATCGCGCCCGCCGCCCCCCTGCGCAGCACGCCCTTCATGTCATTTCTCCTGTCCGGTGATCGGTCCCCCGGCAGAACCGCCACCGACCTCCCGCGTCGAGACTCGCGGCCGCACGCCGAAGGCTCATGATCATCCCCGGCTCGGGCTGGGCGGCGGGGGTTGGTGACCGGCATAGGCGCGGCCGCACGCCGAAGGCTCATGATCACCCCCGGTCCCCGCGCGCCCCGCGGTCCGGCCCCCGGTGATGGAGCCGCCGCAGGCGCGGCCCACGTCGCGGTCCGACACGCCGGCGGGCGCCGCGTCAGGGGCCGGAAGTCGGCGGAAGCCGCGCGGCGTCACCGCAGACGCCCGCTTCCGCGGCGCGGACCGTGTTCGACAACAACATCGCGATGGTGAGCGGGCCCACCCCGCCCGGCACCGGCGTCAACGCCCCCGCGACCGCCGCCACCGCGGGGTGCACGTCGCCGACGACGGTCGCGCCCCGCCGTTCCAGCACTTCGAGACGCGGCGAGTCCGGCCCGAACAGCGCCGCGACCCGGTCCCGATCCGTCATCCGGGTGGTCCCCACGTCGATCACCGTCGCCCCCGGCTTCACGAAGTCCGCGGTCACGAACCCCGGCCGCCCGATCGCCGCCACCAGGATGTCCGCGGCCGAGGCGACGGCCGGCAGATCGCGGGTCCGCGAGTGGCAGACGGTCACCGTCGCATGCCGGTGCAGCAGCAGGGCGGCCATCGGCTTCCCGACGATGTCGCTGCGGCCGATAACTACCGCGCGCCGCCCTTCGATGGGGATGCGCGACCGCTCAAGCAGCTCGATGACCCCGGACGGCGTCCCCGGGGCCAGCGCCGGTCGGTTCTGCGCCAACCGGCCCACGTTGACCGGGTTGAACCCGTCGACGTCCTTGGCGGGCTCGATGGCGTCGAACACCCGCTGCTCGGCATCGGCCCCCATGCCGTCCGGCAGCGGCGACTGCACCAGCACGCCGTCTACGGCCGCAGACGCATTGAACCGGGCCACGATGGCCATGACCTCGTCGAGGCCCGCCTCGGCCGGCAGGCGCCGGAGATCGGCGTGAATGCCGAGCCCCCCGCAGGCGCGCACCTTGTTGCGCACGTAGATCTCCGACCCGCCGTCGTTGCCCGCCAGCAATATCCCCAGCCCCGGCGGGCGCCCGGCCGCCGTCGAGAAACGCGCGATGCGCGGCCTCAGGGACTCGCGGACCGCCTCCGCCACCGCCTTGCCGTCGAGGCGTCTCGCCGCCGCCGTCCCGCTGCTCTCCATCGCTCCCCCGCCCACCGAGCCGTGCCGCACGCCGACCATTTGCGGGTGCATGTTAGCAGGCGCCGGCGGCCTACCCCGCCGCCGCGCCGTCAAGACCATCCCACGCTCCGCCACCGCCGTGCGCAGGCGGAATTGTGGCGGGTCCCGGGCTCCGGACGTGCGGAATCGTGGGTCTCACTCAGCGCCGGCCGGTCGGCAAGACGGTGGCGCCCCCTCGAATCGGGGGCGGGCCGTCACGCGCCGTCAGCGTGGAATGCCCCTGCCGCGCCGTCCGTCCCGAAGAACCGCGGATGACATCGACGCGCGGCAGGATGGCGCCGGCCGCCCACCCCGCCGCCGCGCCGTCCGTCCGCGCATCGTCCGTCGTCCACTGCACTTCTATATACTGTCCCCGACACCGAGTGACCGGCGGGCCGCCCCGCTCCGCCGGGACGGAATCGGAGCCGAAGGCATGGAAACCCTCGAGCAGCTCATCCGGACCGTCAAGTTCTACATCGACAGCTTCGGCATCCCGGTCGGCGAGCAGGTCGTGCCTCTGAAGGTCGTCGCCCTGCTGGGGGCGGGCCTGTTCCTGACGGCCCGGCTCGGGTTCGTCCAGATGCGGCGCCTCGGCCACGGGTTCGCGGTCACCTCCGGCCGCTACGACGACCCCGACGAGCCCGGAGACGTCTCGCACTTCCAGGCCCTCACCACCGCCCTGTCGGCCACCGTGGGCATCGGCAACATCGCGGGGGCGGCGTGGGCGATCCACTACGGGGGCCCCGGGGCGCTGTTCTGGATGTGGATGACGGCGCTGCTCGGCGCCGCCACGAAGTTCTCGGAGGTAACCCTGGCCCAGCGCTACCGCGACGTGCACCCCGAGGCCCGCAGGCACGAGGGCACGGTGGCCGGCGGTCCGATGTACTACATCGAGCGGGGGCTCGGCGAGCGTTGGCGGTGGATGGCGCTGTTCTTCGCGGTCGCCCTCGGCTTCACCGCGTTCATCGCCGGCAACGCGGTGCAGGCGAACACCCTCGCCGACACCCTGGAGTCGAACTTCGGCACGCCGAACGTGGTGACGGGGCTGCTCGCGGCGTCGGCGGTGGCGGCCGTGATCCTGGGCGGAATCACGCGCATCGGGAAAGTGACCGCGATTCTCGCCCCCCTCATGGCGGCGGTCTACGTCTTCGGCGCGCTGCTCATCATCCTAATGAACGCCGGCGCGGTCGCGCCCACGTTCGCCCTCATCTTCCGGGAAGCGTTCAATCCCACCGCGGGGGTCGCCGGCACCGGCGTCGGCGTCCTCCTCGTGACCCTCAACTGGGGCGTCAACCGCGGGCTGTTCTCGAACGAGGCGGGACAGGGGTCGGCGCCGATCGCCCACGCCGCGGCCAAGACCGAGGAACCCGTCTCGGAGGGGGTGGTGGGGCTCGTCGAGCCGTTCATCGACACCATCGTCATCGTCACCATGACCTGCCTGGTGATCATCATCACCGGCGTGCACGACGATCGCGTGCCGTCGGAGTTCACCCTGGGCGGAGGCGACCTGACCTACGTCGCGACGGCGCCCGACGGAGCTCTGCGGGAGGCCGCCCCCCCGACCGGGATCCGCGTCGACGAGGGCCGCCAGGAGCCGGGGCCGGGACAGGCGGCCTTCGCCTGGCACGACGTGCCGGTCGATCGGTTCTACGTCGACGAAGCGCAGACGGTCCCCTTCAGCGGCACCATCGACCCGGGCCGCGGCGTCGCGACCGCCGCCGACGGGACGGTCTACACCGTGCTCTACGGCGACGCCCCCGAGGGCGGCGCCCCGCTGACCCAGCTCGGGTTCCAGCGCGGACTCCGTCCCCTCGGCGACTGGGGCGGGATGATCGTGGTGCTCTCGGTGATACTTTTCGCCCTCTCCACCGCCATCGCGTGGAGCTACTACGGCGATCGCTGCGCGGCGTACCTGTTCGGGGCACGGGCCATCCTGCCTTACCGGCTCGTCTACGTGGGCATGGTGTTTATCGGCGCCCTGATCGCCCCCACCGCCGCCTGGGATCTCGGGGACATCGCCCTCGGGATCGTGATCCTGCCGAATCTGCTCGCTCTTGTCCTCCTGTCCGGCGAGACCCGGGCCCTGATGGACAGTTACTTCGAACGGAAGCCCTGGCTGCGGAGAAGAGCCGGACGAGAGCCCGCACCGTAGCGGCCGGCGGCGAACAGTCCCGCTGCCTTCGAGCGGCCGACGACGGCCGGGCCGGCCGCGCCTCGGCGGTTCAGCCGTCGAGGACGTCCAGATAGGCTCGAACCCGCCGCACCGGGTCGTCGTCCGCGAGCAGGTCGGAGATCACCGCGACCGAGGCGGCGCCCGCCGCGATGACGGCCGGCGCCGCCTCCAGGGTGATGCCCCCGATGGCCACGACGGGACGGCCGCCGGCCGCCCGCGCGGCCTGCCGCACCGCCTCGAGACCGACCGCGGCAGTGCTCGTGCGCTTCGTGCGGGTGGCGTAGACGGGGCCGATCGCGAGGTAGTCCACGGGCTGAAGCAGCGCGGCGTCCACCTGAGCGGCGTCGTGGGTGGACAGACCGAGGACCGCGGCGGATCCCAGCAGGTCCCTCGCAGCCTCCGCAGGAAGATCGTTCTGCCCGACGTGCACGCCGGCGGCGCCGGCCACCAAGGCCACGTCGCAACGGTCGTTGACGATGATTCGCGCGCCCCGCCCCGCCGCGATATCGACGATCCCGCGCGTCCACTCGACCAGGGTCCCGGTGTCGACGCCGGGGGCGCGCAACTGCAGGAGACGCACGCCGCCGTCGACGTACGCGCGGGCGAGACCGACCGGCGTCCGGCCGGCGCAGGACGCCCGCTCCGCGTCGACGATCGCATAGAGCCGGGGCCAGCCGCTCACGCCGCCGGCGCTCCCGGGGCGAGGAACCGATCCAGAAACGTGGTGGTCAGGCGCCCGGCGAGAAAATCGGGATCTTCGAGAATGCGCAGATGCAGGGGGAGGGTCGTGTCGACGCCCTCGACGACCATCATCCGCAGGGCCCGGCGCAGGCGGGCGATCGCTTCGGTGCGGTCGCGCCCGTGGGCGATCACCTTGGCCAGCAACGAATCGTAGAACGGCGAGACCATGTCGCCGGCGCACGCCGCCGTCTCCACCCGGATGCCCGGCCCGCCGGGGAGCACGAGGGCGCGTATCGCGCCGGGGCTCGGCGCGAACGTCTCGGGATGCTCCGCGTTCACCCGGCACTCGATGGCGTGTCCCGCGAGACGCACCTCGTCCTGCTCCACCGAGAGCGGTTCTCCGGCGGCGATCCGGATCTGCTCCTTGACGATGTCGACCCCGGAAACCATCTCGGTGATGCCGTGCTCGACCTGCACCCGGGGATTGGTCTCCATGAAGTAGAACCGGCCGCCGTCGTCCATCAGGAACTCGAACGTGCCGGCGTTCACGTAACCGACTGCGCCCGCCGCCGCCGCGACGAGCCCGCCCACCCGCCGGCGCAGCCCCGCCTCGAGACCGGGCGCCGGGGCCTCCTCGATCAGCTTCTGCTGCCGCCGCTGCACCGAGCACTCCCGTTCACCGAGATGCACGGTGTGGCCGTGGCGGTCGGCCAGCACCTGAAACTCGACGTGCCGGGCTCCGCCGACGAATCTCTCCAGATAGACGCGGGGATCGCCGAAGGCCGCCTCCGCCTCGCTCACGGCGGCGCGGAACGCGTCGGAAAGCCGGTCGGGGTCGTCGACGAGCCGCATCCCGCGGCCGCCGCCACCGGCGACCGCCTTGACGAGCAGGGGGTATCCGATCCGCCGCCCCGCCCGCCCCGCCGCGGCCGGATCCTCGACGACGCCGGTCCCGGGCACGAGAGGCAGACCCGCCTCCGCCATCGCCTCCCGGGCCCGCGCCTTGTCGCCCAGCAGCCGCAGCACCCCGGCCGGCGGCCCGATGAACGCGATCCCCCCGCGGGCGCACGCTTCGGCGAGGTCGGCCCGTTCGGACAGGAAGCCGTAGCCGGGATGGACGGCGTCCGCGCCGGTCGTCTCCGCCGCCGCCGCGATGGCCCCCAGGTTCAGATAGCTGTGCCGGCTGGGCGCCGGCCCGATGCACACCGTCTCGTCGGCGAACCGTACCGGCAGGCTGCACCGGTCGGCCTGCGAGTGCGCGACCACCGTCCGGATGCCGAGCTCCCGGCAGGCCGCGATGACTCTCAGGGCAATCTCGCCCCGGTTGGCGACGAGGATCTTCTCGAACATGACAGTACCGCGCGGTGAAGGCGGAACCGGCGGCGGCGTCAGCCGTCTGAAACCGGCAGCATCGAGAACAGCGGTTGTCCGTACTCCACCGCTTGGCCGTTCTCGACGAGGATCTCCACGACCTCGCCGGCGAACTCCGCCTTGATGTCGTTCATCAGCTTCATCGCCTCGATGACGCAGAGAACGTCCCCCGGCTCCACCCGGTCGCCGACCTGGACGAACGGCGCCGCATCGGGGCCGCCGGCCCGATAGAAGGTCCCGACGAGGGGCGCGTTCACGACGGTCGCGACCGGTTCGCGGCGCGCCGCCGCCGGGTCCGGCGTCCCCGCCGATTCGCCGGGCGGCCCGGCCGCCCCCGCTTTCCTGAGCCGGATCCGCAGACCGTCGGACTCGATCTCGAGCTCCGCCAGCGCGTGCCCGCGCATCAGGTCCAGCATCCGGTCCAGCACCGGGCCGATCTGATCGAAATCCATGTCGGTCACCAACCGCCGGAGCGCCCAATCACGCGGAGATCGGCGCAAATACCGAAAACGTACCGAGAGCCGCAGCTTCCTCGGAACGTCCCCGTCTTTACGGGGACCATTAGACCACAACGAGATCCAGTGGAACGTGGGTCAGGAGCTCGCAGCCGGTCTCGGTCACGACCGCGTCGTCTTCCAGCCGGACACCGCCCTCCCCCGGCAGATAGACTCCGGGCTCGACCGTGAAGACCATGCCCGGCGCCAGCCGCACGTCCTCGGGGCCGTCGGTCGCGCGCCGCTTCCCGATGCGCGGCGCCTCGTGGACCTCGATCCCCAGGCCGTGCCCGGTCCCGTGTCCGAACGCGTCCCCCAGCCCCCGGCCCGCCAGCGCGTTGCGAGCCGCGCCGTCGACCTCGCCGGCCGGGACGCCCGGCCGCACCGCGGCCAACGCCGCCGCATGCGCCGCCCGCACCGCGTCGTGCCAGGCGACCACGCGCGGGGGGGGCTGGCCGAGGGCCGCCACCCGCGTCAGGTCCACGCAGTAGCCCTCGTGCACGCCTCCGAAGTCCAGCAGCACGAGGTCGCCCGCCGCCAGCTCGCGATCCCCGGGCCGCGCATGCGGCAGCGCGCTGTTGGGCCCGCCCGCGACGATCGTCTCGAAGGCGGGGCCCTCGAATCCGGCGCGGCGGACCGCCCAATCGATGTCCGCCGCCACATCCCGCTCCCGTCGGCCCGGCCGCAGGCCGGCCAGCATCTCGGCCATCACCGCCGAGATGCGGCCCCCGGCCGCCCGCAGTATCGCCACTTCCCGCGGATCCTTCACGAACCGCCGTTCCTCGACCCGCCCCGACGTGCGGTGCAGCTCGACTCCCGAACCGACGAGGGCCCGCTCGATCCAGTCGTACCGGGCCAGGGTCATGTGATCGGCTTCTATGCCGAGACGGCAGGGTCCGCGCGCCCGCAGGAGCTCGCACAGGGTCTCCTCGTACGATGTCTCGACCTCTGCCAGCACCACCGGCTCGCCGGGGGCCGAGGCCTCGTCGAGCACGCGCCGCGCCGCCGTGACGTAGCGGGCGTCGACGATCAGGGTGGCCTCGCCGGGGCCGACCAGCAGCATGCCCGCGCTCCCCCGGAAGCCGGTGAGATAAAAGATGTTGGCGGCGTGCGTCACGAGAAGCAGGTCGAGCGGCTCGTCCCGCCCGCGAGCCTGCGCGGCCCCGCGGGCTCCCCCCGCCGGCGCGAGCAGGCCGCGTCTCCGCCGGGACCAGTACGTATCGTCCCCCACGATGCCTCCCGCGCCTCGACGGCCGTGCGGCGGCGGCGCTCCCGCCGGGGAACGATACCCCAAGCGGCGTCCGACGCCCACACGTCATCGCCGCACGATGCGGGGGGTGAGGAAGATCATCAGCTCGTCGGCGCTCTCGTTGCGGGCGGTGCTCTTGAACAGCCATCCCAGCAGGGGAATGCGGTGCAGGCCCGGCGTACGGCTGTTCTGCTCGCTGCGGGTGTTCTCGTAGATGCCGCCGATGACCGTCGTCTCCCCGTCGCCGACCTGCACCGTCGTCGCCGCCCGCTGGGTCACGATGGCGGGAATCGGGGGGGTTCCGAGGGCCCGCGCGAAGTCCGCGAACGAGTTCTCGACCTCGACCTGCATGATGACGGTATCGGCCGCCGTGATCTGCGGCGTCACGCGCAGGGTCAGCGCCGCCTCCTTGAACTGCACCGTGACCGTGTTGTTGGCCACCGTCTGGTAGGGGATCTGGTCGCCCTGGAGAATCTGGGCCTGGACGTTGTTCTGGGTCGTCACCCGGGGGCTCGAGATGATCCGCAGCTCACCCCGGCTCTCCAGCGCCGACAGGACCACGTCGAGGGCAAGCGGCCCATCGACCGGCCCCAGCGAGACGCCGAGGGTCGAGGTCGGCGCGCCGACGCCGAGATTGACCCCGGTCGCGGGGCCGGCGTCCGGCGGCGAACGTACCGCGCCCGCGGATACCCCCGACCCCGGCGCTTCGGCGGTCCCGCCGGCGTTCCGCACGCCTCGGCCGCTCAACCCCCATTGCACGCCGAGCGCGCGGGCCGAATCGTGGCCGGCCCGCACGATGCGCGCCTCGATCTCCACCTGCGGCTCGGTCCGATCCAGCGTGTCCAGCAGGTCGTCGAGAGTCGGCAGGCGGTCTTCCAGGTCCCGGATGATGAGCGTGTTGGTCCTCGCGTCGGTGAACACCTCGCCGCGGGGCGACAGGAACGTGCCCGTGAGCAGCGGCACGAGATCGTCCGCCCGGGCGTAGCTCAGGGTTCGGGTGAACACCTTGAGCTCCCCCGCCTCCGCCTCGCGTCGGGCCAGGACCGCCCTCGCCTGAGCCTCCTCCCGCAACCGCTCGATCGAGGCGATACGCACCACCGTACCTTCGATTTCATAGCCGAGCCCGTTGGACCGGAGGACGACGTCGAACGCCTGATCCCACGGCACCTGCGTGAGGGCCACGTTCACCTCGCCCTGCACGCTGGAATCGATGACGATGTTCAGGGCGCTGATCTCGGCGAACGTCCGGAGGACCGCCCGCAGATCCGCGCTCTGGAAGTCCATCGATATCGGGTCACCGGCGTACACCGGTCCCGGCCCGGCGGGCTGGCCGGAGAGTCGGACCGGCCCCGGGCGCGCGCCCGCGATCCCGCCGCCCGGCGGAACCGGCGGCTCCCGCGGGAACACCACCCGCAGGCTCGGCGCCGGAGGCTCCGCCGACTCGACGTGGTAGCGCGCGGGCCGCGCCAGCTCCAGAACCACCCGGGTCATCGCGACCGATTGGCGATCGACCCGCACGCGGTCCACCGGGTCGATCTCGACCGGTATGGCCGCCCCGGCCTCGGCCGCAAGACCGGGGAAGTCCATCACCAACCGGGGCCGGAAATGCTCCACCCTCCGGATCCGGTCCGGCGAAAGCGCGCCGTTTCCGCGAATCGTGACCGTGACCGCCTCCGGTTGAACCAAGGTCTCGACCGCGACAATCGCCGTCGCCGGCGGCATCGACGTCAGACCCTCGGCCGCCGCACCCGGCACGCAGGTCAGCAACGCCCATCCGATCGCGCAACCGCCCCGTCCCTTCATCGCTCACTCTCCATACCGTGAAGCCGCTTGCGCACCTCCCGCCCTTCGGCGGCGGTCGGAGCGGCGGCATCCATCAGGAGGATCACGGCATCGCCGGTGATCTCCCCCACCGCAGCGTCATACAACCGGTCCCCCGCCCGCGCCACGTAGGTGCGCGCGTCCGGCGCCTCCAGCACCGCCAGGTAGCCTTCCCGGCTCGTGACGACACCGCGCAGCACCGCCTCGTCGACGCCGAGTCCCGCGAGTCCCCCGGGACGCTCCCCCGCCGGCCCGCCGCTGCTTCGGAGGATCGGACTGACAAAGGGATCGCGGCGTCCGTCCGGTTCGTAGCCGATCAGGGTCTGCGGCGCCCCCGGCCATTCCCGCGCGGGGTCCCCCCCCGGTCCACCGGCGCCGGGCGGAGACGGCTCGATCGGCACGAGGATTGTGGCGGTGCATTCGGCGGAAATGGTGAGATCGGCTTCCTGCGCATCCGCTCCCCGGATTACCAGGTCGCCGATCGTGATGATTCGGGAGAGCCCGCCGATCCGATCGAAGAACCGGGCGAGATTGTGGTAGGTGCCGTCGAGGCGCACCCGGTACGACCACTCGGTATGCAGGTCGCGCGCCACGGCCGGCTGCGGCCTGAACGCCCGAATCGTCAGATTCGACCGGACCGCGAGAAACTGCAGGCGCCGCAACAGTTCGGACACGTCCTCCCGTTCCGGCAGCGCCGCGCCGAGCCGGCCGAGCCGCAGGGTCAGGTCGTCGACCCGGTTCTGGAACCGCGCGAGCGCCTCCCGATCCCGGTGCGCCTGCGCCAGCTCGTCCTGCTTCCGCGCCAGGGCCGCGCGCTTCTGCTCCAACCCCTCGAGCTGCGGTCCGAGGTGGTAGAGCCGAAAGCCGAGGAACAGGACCGCGGCGAGGGCCGCCACCGCCCCGACCCGCCCGTACCGGGGCACCGTGACGAAAGCCGATCCCATGATCTCCACCTCACGTGAGCCCGCCGCTCACAACGCCGGGAGCGAGAGGCGGGCTCGAAGCTCGAAACGAACCGCCCCGGCCGAGGCCTCGGCTTCGGGTCGGCTGTCGACGATCTCGATAGGCGGGGCGAAGTACCCCGACGACTCCAATCCGGCGACCGTATCGGACACGCCGGTCATCCCCGTCGCCCGCCCTTCTATCGTGACGTCGTCACCCTGGCGCCGCAGCTCCGTCAACCACACGCCGTCGGGCAGGACGCGGCTCACCTGGTCGAGCATGCGCACCGGCGCGCCCTGCGCGGCGCGGCGCGTTTCCGTCAACGCGACCCGCCGCGCCAGATCGGCACTCCGCCGTTCGACCTCGTCCCGCCGGGCCGGTACGCCGGCGAAGCCGGCCAACCCGCGATCGAGGGTCTTCATCCGATCGTCCAGGCGATTCGACGCGGTGCGGATCGAGAGCGACTGCCAGAGCACGAGCCCCAGCACCGCCGCGATGATGCCGCCGCAAGCGAGCGGCTCTCCGAGTCCGGCGCCGACTCGGGAAGGGGTGACGGGGCGCAACTCGACGGCCAGCAGATTGATGCGGATCATCGATCGTCTCCGCCGCGCAACGCGAGACCCACCGCGACCGCAAGGGTCGAGCCGGGCCTCCGGTTCCGCTCTCCCCCCCCGTTTTCGGAACTGCAGGCAATCCGGCGAAACGGATCGAAGGGCGAGACCGGGATGTCGAACCGCGTTTCGAGCGCCGGAAAGAAGCCGCGGACGGCGGCCGATCCCCCGCTGACCACCAACTCGTCGATGCGCCCCCGGGCCGCGGTGGCCTGGAAGAAGGCGAACGTCTTCTCGACGTCCAGGATCAGGTGCTCGGTGATGGTCCCCGTGATCGGGTCGGCGTCCTCGGGGCCCACCCCGTCCACCGTCTGCCCCCGCTTCAGGCGCTCCGCATCCTCGTATGAGAGACCCAGCTCCGACTGGAGCGCTTCGGTGTACGCGTCGCCCCCCATCGAGACGTCGCGGGTGAAGAGCGACTGTCCGCCCTCCACGATATTGATGTTCATCCCGCTCGCGCCGACGTTGACGAGCATCGTGACCCGCCCCGGGTCGGCGGCGTAGTTGACCTCGAAGGCGTTCTGCAGGGCGAACGCCGCAATGTCGACCACGGCCGGCGCGCCGCCCGCCCGGGAGATCACGTCCGCGTAGGCGGCGATTTTCTCCGTCTTCGCGGCCACGAGGAGCACGTCCATGGATGCGCGGTTCTCCGCGTCCCTGCCCGCCTGCAGCACCTGGTAGTCGAGATTGACGTCCTTGATGTCGAACGGAATGTGCTGCTCGGCCTCCCACCGAATCGACTCGGCCAGGTCGTCCTCGTCCATCAACGGCAGGGTGACCCTTTTCACGATCACCGCGTTGCCGGACACCGCGGTCACGACCCGCCTCGTCCTGATACCGTTCCGATCGAACGCCTGACGGATGATCCCGGCGACGACGTCCCGGTCCACAACGTCGCCGTCAACGATGCTGCCGCGCGGCATCGGCTCGTTGCCGACCGCCACCACTTCGCGGCCGCGCGACGTCCGGCGCAGCGTGACCGCCTTGACTGCACTCGAGCCGATATCGAGTCCGACCAGCGATTCCGCGCGGCGAAAGACCATGTTCATCCACCTTCCAGGTACGCCCTGCGCCGTGAACGGGAGGATTGCTCCGGCGATTCCCGGTTCCCGGTTCCCAGTTTCGATCCAGCAATTTCCGATCCACTTCCGGCCGCCGCGTTTCCGCCCGGTTCGCGTGCGGCATCGGCGGCGGCACCTCCCTGCGCACTGCGGAAATCGCCACCGCGGCTCCCCGCGGGGCGGCAAATCTTGACACTGCGGCCGATTGCGCGTAGCCTTTGGGTTTACGTTTGCGGCCGGGGAGGCCGCTGGAGAGTAGATGTCCACGTATGCACCGTCAGCCCCGGGCATTCAGCGGCGATGGCACGTCATCGACGCCGGCGAGCAGGTGCTCGGCCGCGTGGCGACGGTCGCCGCCAAGCTGCTGCAGGGGAAGCACAAACCGCAATACGCGCCCTTCCTGGACACCGGCGACTTCGTGATCATCACGAACGCCAAGCAGGTCAAGCTGAGCGGCGCCAAGGAAGATCAAAAGCTGTACCGCCGCCACAGCGGGCACGAAGGCGGTCTCCGGGAGATACGGGCCAAGACCATGCGGCAGCGGATGCCGGCCCGGATCGTCGAAGCGGCAGTACGCGGCATGCTGCCGAAAACCAAACTGGGCAAGCAGATGTACCGCAAGCTGAAGGTGTACGCGGGACCCGACCATCCGCACACGGCCCAGCAACCCACTCGATTCGAGGTGTCCTGACGTGGCGGCGACGAGTTTCTACGGTACGGGGCGGCGGAAGTCGTCGACGGCGCGGGTGTTCCTGAGACCCGGATCGGGCGAGCTGGTCATCCGGGGAACCTCGCTGGAGAAGCGTTTTCCCTCGGAAGCGGTGCGTACGCGCATCACCGCACCGCTCCAGGTCGCGGAGGCCGCGGACAAGTTCGACATTCTCGCCACCGCCAAGGGCGGCGGCGTCACCGGGCAGGCCGACGCCCTCCGGTTGGGCATCGCGCGGGCCCTCGTCGCCTTCGATGCGGAGTTGCGGCCGGCGCTCAAGAAGGCCGGGATGCTGACCCGCGACGCCCGAATCAAGGAACGCAAGAAGTACGGTCTGGCCGGAGCCCGCAAGCGGTTCCAGTTCAGCAAGCGCTGAGGAGGAAGCTTGACGTCGATCGCCATCAAGGACCTGCTCGAGGCAGGCGTGCACTTCGGGCACCAGACCAAACGCTGGAACCCGAAGATGAAGCCCTATATCTTCGGAGCGCGCAACGGCATCTACATCATCGACCTCGGGCGCACCGCCGAGTTGTTCGACCGGGCGGAAGCGTTCGTTCGCGATCTGGCGGCCGACGGCAAGACGGTGCTGTTCGTCGGCACCAAACGCCAGGCGCAGGACCTGGTGGTCGAGGAAGCCAGGCGTTGCGGCATGTTCTTCGTGAATCAGCGATGGCTCGGCGGCCTGCTGACCAATTTCGTGACCATCCAGCGCAGCATCGCGCGGCTTCGCGACATGGAGGCGATGGCCGAAGACGGCCGATACGACACCTTCTCGAAGAAGGAAATCGCCCGCATCGAGAAGGAAAAGCGGAAGCTGCACAAGAATCTCGACGGCATCCGTCACATGTCCAAGCTGCCGGACGCGGTCTTCGTGGTCGACACGCGGAAAGAAAAGATCGCCGTCGACGAAGCGCGAAAGCTGAAGATTCCGGTGATCGGCATCGTCGACACCAACTGCAACCCGGATGACGTCGACTATGTGATTCCGGGGAACGACGATGCGTTGCGGTCGATCCGCCTCTTCCTGTCCCGGATTGCCGATGCCGCGCTCGCCGGCCGCAACCAGCGCGAATCGTCGCGGAATGCGCCCGCCGGCCCGTCGGGCGCTTCGAACGCCGCGCCGCCTCCCAGGACGGACAATCCGGCGGCGCCGGCGGCGGCGCCGGCCTCGGCCTGACAGCCGGGCGTGAAGTCCCCGCGGGGATCCTGCCACCGGCTGATCTAATCCCGCGTTGCGGTGGTAAAGGCGGCGGCCGGACGGAGGGCGGGGGTTCGCCCTGCACGGCAGACGCCCCCTCGACGCGGGACGGGCGCCGGGAAACGCGCAGGAGGCCGTCTCGGAACCACCGCCGTCCCGCAACGCAGCGGCCGCCGCCGGACACGCCCGCAGCAGGACCGCGGGCGTGGTTCCATGGGCTCGCCGGCCAACCGGCTCACCGCCGGCCGCGTAACGCATCGACATCCAATCACCGGGTTCGGCGCCGAATCGGATCGACCGGGTGACCATCGCACAGAGGTAGATTGAAAATGGCTATTTCCGCCGCACAGGTCAAAGACCTCAGGGACAAGACCGGAGCCGGATTCATGGACTGCAAGTCCGCCCTCACCGAGGCCGAGGGCGATGTCGACAAGGCGATCACGATTCTGCGAACCCGCGGGCAGGCGCGGGCCGCCAAGCGGTCGGGTCGGAGCACGAGCCAGGGTCTGGTCGGCAGCTACATCCACATGGGCGGGCAGGTCGGCGTGCTGGTGGAAGTCGGATGCGAGTCGGACTTCGTCGCGCGCACCGACGAGTTCCAGCAGCTCACCCGGGAGATCGCGATGCACATCGCGGCCGCGAGCCCGCTGTACGTCACCCGGGATCAGGTTCCGGCCGCGGACGTCGAGCGCGAGACCGGCATCTTCCGCGCGCAGTTCGAAGGTTCGAACAAGCCGCCGCAGGTCATCGACAAGATCGTCGACGGCAAGATGAACAGCTACTACCAGCAGGTGGTCCTGCTGGATCAGCCGTCCATCCGCGATCCCAAGACCTCGATCGGGGATCTGGTGACGACGGCCATCGCCAAGGTGGGCGAGAACATCACCGTCGTGCGGTTCGCACGGTTCAAGATAGGAGAATCCGCAGACTGACCCCGCGGTCTCGACGCTGCGCCCGGGCCCTTCCTCCGGGAGCCCGCCAGCCCGCCCGGGGCGGGCGGCCCGCGGTTCCCGGAGCCTGCGGCGCCCGCCAGCCCGCCCGACGGGGCGGGAGTCAGCCCGGGGCGGGCGCCCCGCGGCTCCCGGAGCCTGCGCCGGCCGAGTGTCGCCGGGGTTGCCGGAAGGGCTGGGCTATAATCCCTGCACTCGATGGCTGCCCCCGCCTATCAACGCGTCCTCCTCAAACTGTCCGGCGAGGCGCTCATAGGTGATCGTTCGTACGGCATCGATCCGTTCGTCGCCAATCAGATCGCCCAGGACGTGGTCGACGTGCGGCGGCTCGGGGTGGAGATCGCCGTCGTCATCGGCGGCGGCAACATCTTTCGCGGCCTCGCCGCGAGCGCCAAGGGCATGGATCGAACCACTGCCGACAACATGGGCATGCTGGCGACGGTCATGAACGCCCTCGCGCTCTCGGACGCCCTCGAACGCCATGGCGCAACGACGCGGGTGCTGACCGCCATCGAGATGCGTACCGTCGCAGAGCCCTTCATCCGGCGGCGCGCCATCCGGCATCTCGAGAAGGGACGGGTGGTGCTGTTCGCGGCCGGCACCGGAAACCCGTACTTCACCACGGATACCGCAGCCGCGCTTCGAGCCATGGAGGTGCGTGCCGACGTCATCATGAAGGCCACGAAAGTGGACGGCATCTTCACCGCCGATCCGGCCGTCGATCCCGCCGCGACGCGAATCGACTCGCTTTCGCACCACGAGGTGCTGGGACGGCGGCTGAACGTCATGGACACCACCGCCATCTCCTTGTGCATGGACAACAAGCTCCCGATAGTCGTGTTCAACCTGAAGGCACCAGGCAACGTCCGGCGGGCGGTGATGGGAGAACCGGTCGGATCGGTGGTCACGACGTGACCGGTCGCCGCCCCTGGTGGAGAGAGAATCGAGGGTCGTGATGAACGTCACCGACGAAAAGAGCGCCGTGGCCGAGGCCCGGGCCGGCATGGAAAAACAGGTCGCCCACGTGCAGCACGAGTTGGCGGGAGTGCGCACGGGACGGGCATCGGTCGGCATTCTCGACTCGGTGCGGATCGAGATCTACGGCACGCAGATGCCGCTGAACCAAGTGGCCACGCTCTCGGTGCCGGAGCCGACGCTCATCGTCGTGCACCCCTTCGATCCCAGCCAGATAGGCGCGATCGAACGCGCCATTCAGCGCGCGAACCTCGGACTGAACCCGGCCAACGACGGCAAGGTGGTCCGGCTTCCGATTCCCCCGTTGACCGACGACCGCCGGAAGGAGCTGTCGCGCATCGTGCATGCGCTCGCCGAGGAAGGGCGCAACGGCGTGCGCGGCGTACGGCGGCATGTCAACGACGCGCTGAAGAAGCTGCTGAAGGACCACGACATATCCGAGGACGACGAGCGGCGGGCCCTCGAGGAAGTGCAGAAAGTGACCAACGACCATATCACCCGGATCGGCGAGCTCCTGAAGGCCAAGGACGCGGAGCTCCTCGACCGTTGACGGTCGGCCCGACGATGCCGCCCCGCTTTCACCTCGAGTGTTCCGTCTCGTGCGGCGCGGGGCCGTTCGACGCGGGCCATCCCCACCACCTGTGCCACTGCGGCCGGCCCCTGCTGGCGCGCTACGACTGGGCGCGCATCGGTGCGGGCTGGTCCCGTGAATCGCTGCGCGATGCGGTCCCGTCCATGTGGCGGTATGCGCCGGCCCTCCCCCTCGACGACGGCGACCGCGCGGTGACGTTGGGCGAAGGGTGGACGCCGCTCGTCCCGGCGCCCGCACTGGGGGCCGAACTGGGGCTCGAACGGCTGCTCGTCAAGGACGAGGCGGCCAACCCGACGAACTCGTTCAAGGCGCGCGGCATGTCCGCCGCGGTCACCCGCGCCCATGCGCTGGGGGCGGCCACCCTCGCCGTGCCGTCGGCCGGCAACGCGGCCTGCGCCCTCGCCGCCTACGCCGCGAACGCGGGCATCGAGGCCCAGGTGTTCATGCCCCGCGACGTCAAGACGCCTTTCATCCGCGAGTGCCGCCTGCACGGCGCGGCGGTCACCCTCGTCGACGGCCTGATCACCGATGCCGGCCGGATCGCCGCGGACCAGGGCCGCCGGTCGGGCTGGTACGACGTGTCCACGCTGAAAGAGCCCTACCGGGTCGAAGGCAAGAAGACCATGGGCTACGAGATCGCCGAGCAGCTCGGTTGGCGGTGGCCGAACTGGATCGTCTACCCCACCGGCGGAGGAACCGGGATCGTCGGCATCTGGAAGGCGTGCGAGGAGCTCGAGGCGCTCGGGTGGGTGAAGGGGCCGCGACCCCGGCTGGTGACGGTGCAGGCCGCGGGCTGCGCGCCGATGGTGCGCGCCTTCGACGCCGGCGCCGACACCGCCGACCCGTGGGAGGGGGCGGCCACGGTGGCGGACGGCCTGCGGGTCCCGGCGGCGGTGGGCGATGTCCTGGTCCTGCGCGCACTCCGCGGGAGCGGCGGAACCGCGGTCACCGTCTCGGACGATGACATGGTGCGGGGCATGCATGATCTCGGCCGCCGGGAAGGCATCGGCGCCGCGCCGGAAGGCGGCGCCACCCTCGCCGCCCTGCGGCAACTCGTCCGCGATGCGGTGATTGCCCCGGACGACGAGGTGGTCCTGCTCAATACCGGCGGCGCGCTGAAGTATCTGGATCTCGTCGAAGAGCGGTGAACACCGCTTGGCCGCACGCCGGCCGCCCGTGTCGAACCCTGCGCCGCACCGAGAGCGGCGCGAGGGCGCCGGCGGGCTGAAGAGCGTCCGCGCTTGACAAGGCGTGAGGAGGCCTATTGCTGCGCAACCTGTCCCCGACGCTCCGTGGCGTCGGCGTGATCGGCGTCCGCGATCACGACGGTTCGGCATACGGCGGTTCGGGCATAGGCAACCAACGAACAACGCCGTCAGGCGGGATGCATCGCCGCTCGAAGACGGCGGGGACTTCAGCCGCCGGCGGCCCGGGCGGGCCTCGGATGGCGGGTGGTGGACCGCATGGGATTCGAACCCACGACCTCCGCGTTGCGAACGCGGCGCTCTCCCGGCTGAGCTAGCGGCCCATCATTTAGAATCAGTAACTTACAGTGTTTGCCCGGAAACTGCAAGCCCTTGGCGTCTCCGGCCGACCTGCGGTATAGCTGACAGATGGCGTATCACGCGGTTTTTCGATGTATCGCGGGGTGTCCCGGGGAGCATCCGATCTGGGATCCGATCTACCGGTGTCCGTCGTGCGGTGATCTACTCGAGGTCGCCCACGACATCGAGATGCTGAGGGATCGGTCGGCCGGGGCCTGGATGCGTCTGTTCGACGACCGCTACAAGCGCACGACGTGGCCCTATGGATCGTCGGTCTGGGGCAAGAAGGAATGGGTGTGCCCGGACGTCCGCGACGACTCCGTCGTCTCCATGGACGAAGGCGGCACCAACCTCTTCTGGGCGGAGCGTTTCGGACGCGAGCTCGGGATGAACGACCTGTGGGTCAAGCTCTGCGGCAATTCGCACACCGGCTCGTTCAAGGATCTCGGCATGACCGTGCTGGTGTCGGTGGTGCGGCAGATCATGGACCAAGGCGGTACCGTTCGAGCCGTCGCCTGCGCATCCACCGGCGATACGTCGGCGTCGTTGGCCGCCTACGCCGCCGCCGGCGGCATTCCCGCGATCGTCCTCCTGCCCCGCGGCAAAGTCTCGACCGCCCAGTTGCTGCAACCGATCGCCAACGGCGCGCTGGTCCTCGCGCTCGACACGGACTTCGACGGGTGCATGGCGATCGTCCAGCGGCTCTCCCAGGACGAGGGCATCTACCTCGCCAACTCGATGAACAGCCTGCGGCTGGAGGGTCAGAAGACCGTGGCGATCGAGATCGTCCAGCAGCTCGACTGGACCATCCCCGACGTCGTCATCATTCCGGGCGGCAATCTGGGCAACGTCAGCGCATTGGGGGCCGGATTCGAGATGATGGCCGCCCTGGGCGTCATCAACCGCCAGCCGCAGATCGTCGTGGCCCAGGCGCAGGCGGCCAATCCGCTCTATCTCGCGTACCGGCGCCACTGGGAGTTCGAACCGGTCGGGGCGAAGCCGACGCAGGCCTCGGCGATCCAGATCGGCAACCCGGTGTCGGTGCGAAAGGCGATACGGACGCTGCAGCGCCACCGCGGTATCGTCGAACAGGCGTCGGAAGCGGAGCTGGCCGAGGCGGCGGCCCGGGCCGATCGCACCGGCATGTACAACTGCCCGCACACCGGGGTGGCGCTGGCCGCCCTCATCAAGCTGCGCGGACGCGGACAGATCGACGCCGGCTCCCGGGTCGTCGTGGTGTCGACGGCCAGCGGCCTGAAGTTCACCGACTTCAAGCTCGGATACCACGAACGCCGATTGCCGGACGTACCCGCCACGCACGCGAACATACCCGTCGAGCTGCCCGACGACTACGACGCGGTCAGGCGCGCCATCGACGAGCACGCGTCGAGCTGACAGGGCCATCGGGGCCGTCGGGACCCTCCGCGATCCGAGTTCATGCTAGAATCGAACCGATAAAGCGCCTGATGCCGATCTACGAATACCGGTGCGCGCAGTGCCGGCAGCATTTCGAATTGCTGGTCCACGCCGGGGCCACCCCGGCTTGTCCGGCCTGCGACACCCCGACGCTGCAGAAACGTCTGTCCGCGTTCTCGGTGGGCCGCCCGGGCACGGCGTCCGCCGGTTCGGCGCCCCAGGCCTGCGGCCGTTGCGGTGACCCGCGGGGGGCCGGCGCCTGTTCGACGAACTGACTCCGCCGTCGACGCCGCCCCGGCGATCGAGCGCCGGGCTCCCGGACGAGCGGTCGTCGCCAGACAGCAGCAAGGAGCGTACAGCAGCATGTCCGTGCCGCGGATCACCAAGGAAGCCCTGAAGGCGCGTCTCGAAGAGGACGCCGCAAACGCACCGGTCATCATGGACGCCCGGCTCAAGTATCCGTACGAGCACAGTACCGTGACCCTGCCCGGCGCCGTGCGCGTGGATCCGAGCGACGGCGTCGACACGTCCGGGCTCTCACCCGATCGGGACATCGTCGCCTACGATTCCGATCCGGAGGAGCTGGTGAGCGCGCATGTCGCGGCGATGCTCATTCGCCGGGGTTTCCGGGCGAGCGCGCTCCAGGGCGGACTGGCGGACTGGATCACCGCCAAGTACCCCACCGACGCGAAGGACGCGCCAAAGCAGGCGCCGCCCAAGGCCGGCGATTTGAAGGGTTAGAGACCCGTGGCGGGCGCCCCGGGCGGTATCGCCGCGGACGGCTGGAGGCGGGCAGCCGGGCGCAACCGATCGAGACGAATCCCCCGCGGCATCCTCCTCGGCGTACTCGGCATCGTGGCTGCCTTGTGGGGGTTGGCGCCGCGGCCGGTCGCGCAGGGTCCGGAATCGTCGGCCGCCGGGTACGCCGCATTGGCTCTGCAACCCGTCCTCGGAGACGCCCCACACCTCTGCGGCACGCCGGCCCTCTTCGACCTCCAGATACGGTCGGGCTTCGCTCCTCCATCCGCAGCGGTTCCCATGACGGAGCCCGATGTGCGCGACGGGCCGCTCTGGTACGACCAGAATCCGCGGCTCGTCCGCGCTGACCATACCGGCGGGCTGGCGTTCGACAACTTCCTCGTCGCCGGCGACGTGGCCGCCCTGTCGTTCGAACGCCTGTCTCTCGGCGCCGAGGGCTTCATCGCGCGGGAGACCTGGCAACGCACCGGCACCACCGACATCGACGGACATCTGATCAGCGTCTTCAACCCGAGATGGGACAGCGCCGCCCTGTGGGACAGCATCGGCTGGCAACGCCGCGGCTTCGACCACCCCTGGGTGCGATTCGGAACGCTCCTGGTCCCGAGGCCTTCCGATGGGGACGGTGATGACGCGGCAGCGAGATTCTTCATCAGGCTGCGCGTGGCGCCGTTGAACGTGCCGTCGGCGGAGGTGACCCGGATCGACGCCGACACCCAATACGCGAGCCACGTCGTCAACCTTGTCGTGCCGCAGTTCGGCGACCGCCGGCTGTCCGCCGGCGACTACGGCTATGAGCTCGACGAAGCCGCGAATCGCTTCTACGCGCACTTTCGGGACGAGTACGCGTCTATCGCGATCGTGCCCCGACAGCAGCACGTCGTCCCCTACGACGGCTTCCACCACAACGTGAGTAACCCGATTGCCGGCCTCGGCGCCCTCCCGGTGTTCGACAACACGGAGGCGTACGGCAGCGCGGGCGCGCTCCGCTCCGTGGAGCTGTATCCGGACGTGTCGTTCACCTCCATGGCCGTGTCGACGCACGAGATCGGACACCAGTGGGTAGACTACTGGGACTGGTCGGCGCTGGCCGGGGGCCTCGATCGCGCCGGGCTCGATCCCGACCGCCACACGCCGTTGCTCTTTCCCGGCGAGGTCTACTCCGGCGCGGTGCTCGACGTGACGCGGCGGGTCGCCGCCGTCGAAGGCGGGACCGCGTTCGCGATTGAACGCACGCCGGCTCCGGCCCTGCAGCACCCGACGACCCGCTACCGGATGGGGTTGATCGGGCCGGAGGCGGTGCCGGAGGTCCGGGTCTTCCTGAATCAAGGCCAGTTCGACGCGGCCGATGCGGTGGCGCCGGCGGTCGGAACCGAGGTCGCCGGCCGCGGGCGCCGCGTGCACGTCAACGACGTGCTGGCGGAGCACGGGGCGCGCCGCGGACCGGTGGACGACGCGTGGTCGCGCGTGACGGTCGTGGTCTCGCGCGATGGGTTGCTGTCACCGGAGGAAATGAGCTACTGGAACTTCTTTGCCGCCCGGCATGCGGCAACCGGCGGCGTGACCACCTGGGAGGGAGTCCCGTCGTTCTTCGAGGCCACCGGCGGCGCGGTGCCGTTGCGCACCGACGTGACGCCGTTGAACGCGGCCAAGATCGCCGCGACGGTCGAGACCAGCCACATGCCCATCGCCCCCGCGGAGTTCAGAGAGGTGGAGCTCGACGCGCCGGTGCCCGCGCTCATCACGGCCGGCGAGAGCGTCACGATCGCGGGCGCCGTGACCACGACCGAGCGCGACGACTTCACCATCGCCTGCGCGACCTGGAATCGCGATGGCGCGGGCAGCGATGACATGATCTTCGAGTGCGCCTCGATCGCCGGCAATCGATTCTCGATACCGTACAGGTTCCGCGACGGCGACGCCGGTCACTACAGGCTCGAGATCCGTCTCTACTTCCCGAATTCCGGTCCGCAGTTCCCGCGCGCAGCCGTCTCCGGCATCACGGTCGCCGGGCGGAACACCGCCCCATCGGGCGCAGGCTTCCGGCGGCGCGGACGTTGACCCCGCACACCGCGGAGGAGGCGGCTTCCGGTATGGGCGGCCGGCTTCGCCGAAGGGCGCACGCGCCGGCCGCGGCCGGCCGCCAAGATCCGGATTGGCACGTGATAGGATGAATCGGTTCGGCGACGGAACAGGACGCCGACCGGGCTTCGTGGACCTCCGCCGACTGCGCCGACTGGATGGAATCGGGCCGATGATTCCCGTGAGCCTCGTGCGCCGGTCGGCGGGGTCCTGCCTGCGCGGCTGGAGCCGCTCGGTGGCGCTGCTCCTCGCGGCGGCCGGGCTGAGCCTCGGGGGCATGACGCCGAGCGGCGGCGCCCAGCCGCTCTCCCAGTCTCCCGAAGACCTGCAGCGTGCGCTGCAGCGGCGCTACGAACTCGTCCGGGACTTCTCGGCCGAGTTCACGCACACCTACCAGGGCGGCCTGCTGCGGACGACCCTCGTCGAGCGCGGCACGGTCATGGTGAAGAAGCCCGGCCGGATGCGGTGGGACTACCGCGAGCCGGAGCGCAAGCTCTACCTGTCGGACGGCGAGCATCTCTATTCCTATCTGCCGGAGGATCGCCAGGTCATCGTCGGCGAGCTCCCGGCGGCCGACGAGGCCACCACCCCGGCCCTGTTCCTGGCCGGCGCGGGAGACTTCGCCGCCGATTTCACGGCGGTGTTCGACGCGGTCGACGATCCGCCGCCCGACAGCCGCGTCCTGCGCCTGACCCCGACGCGCCCGGAACGCGATTTCGAGTTCCTGATCGTGGTCCTCGACGCGCCGTCGCTGGCGATCGTCCGCCTGGTGGCCTACGACCTGCAAGGAGGCGTTTCCACCTTCTTCTTCTCCAACCTCCGGGAGAACGTGGGCCTGTCCGATCGCCCGTTCACCTTCGACATTCCCCGCGACGCCGATGTCATCGACACCACCGCCTCCGGTACGTTCCGCTAGGAGTCCGGGCCTCGGAACGGCGGCGCGTCCCGGCGGGACGCGCCGACTCCCCGCCGGGTTGTGGATGCCGGCGGCGCATGAGGAGCGGCTGAACTGGCGTCCCGCCGGAAGGCGCCGACTCCCCGCCGGGTCGGCCGGGCGGGAAGCGAAGCCGCAACGCCACGGTTTCCGGGCCGGTCGCCGGATACCGGCCGCCGCCGGGTTGATCGCGGCCGGGTTCTGTCTGGTCCTCGCGGCCGGCTGCGCGACCACCGCCAGGGATCGGGCCCGCACCGCGGAGCTGGCCGAGAACTTCGATGAAGCGGTGATCGAGTACACCCGGGCGCTGCAGGATCGACCGGACGACCGGACGCTCCAACGGGACCTCGAGCGTGCCCGGCTGCGGGCCGCGCAGTATCACCACGCGGAGGGGCTCCGCCTTGCCGGTCTCGGGAACTACGAGGACTCGCTGGTCGAGCATCAGATCGCGGCCGAACTCAACCCCGCGAGCTCGGAAATCCAGGACATCCTGCGCGAGACGGCAGAGCGGGTACGGACCCGGCACGCCGCCCTGCGCGCCGGCCGGACCGAGATCGAGGCGCTGGTCGAGCGGACCCGATTCCTCCCGCCCGAGGGGCTGGAGCTACCGGACGACGTCCTCCCGGACTCCCTCGTCTTTCGTGATGCGAGCACGCGCGACGTCTTCACCGCCCTGGGCCTGTTCTCCGACGTGAACGTCGTTTTCGATCCGGCCTTCGTCGACCGGCGGATCTCCGTCGATCTGCGCGGCGCGCGCCTGCCCGACGCCTTCGCGTCGGTGACGCGGTCCTCGCAGAACTTCTACCGCGTAACCGCCCGGCGGACCGTCACCGTGATTCCCGACACGCCCGCCAAGCGGAGCGAGTACGAGGAAGAGGTCGTCCAGACCTTCTATCTCAGCAACGCGAACCTCGAGGAGGCGGTCAACCTGCTCCGCCTCGTCCTTGATGTGCGTCGGCTGTCCGCGGTCACGGCCACCCGATCCCTCTCGATCCGGGATACGCCCGAGCGGGTCGCGGCTGCCGCCCGACTCATCACCGCCATCGACAAGGCGCCTCCCGAAGTCGTGATCGACGTCGAGCTGCTGGAGGTCGACCGACAGCGATTGCGCGACTACGGCCTCCAGTTCGCATCGGCCCGCTCGCCGGGTATCAACGGATCCGTGACCGTCAACCCGGCCAGCGGCACCCTTTCCATCGATGACCTGGGCAGCCTGGCGGCCACGGACGTCTTCGTCGCCAACCTCCCGAGCCTGTTCTATCGCCTGCTGAAACAGGACCAGCAGACCCATACGCTGGCCAACCCCCAAATCCGCGCGTCGGCGGGCGAGGCTGTCGACGCGCAGTTCGGGGACCGGGTACCGGTTCCCGTCACCACGTTCACGCCGTTCGCGGCCGGCGGCCTGCAACAGCAGCCGGTGACCTCCTACGACTACCGCAACATCGGCGTCAACATCCAGCTCACACCGCATATCCACCACGACGACGAGGTCTCCCTCGATGTCCTCATCGAAGTGCTCAACATCTCCGGCGAAGGGTACGGCGAGCTGCCGACGTTCGGCGAACGATCGATCACCACCACCATACGCCTGCGCAACGGCGAGACCAGCATCCTCGCGGGTCTGATCCGCGACGACGAGCGCGAGATACTGGAGGGCATCCCCGGCCTGAGCGACCTGCCGTTCATCGGTCGGCTGTTCGCCCGCAACCGTCTGGAGACCCAGGAAACCGACATCATCGTGACCGTGACGCCCCGCATCCTCCGGGTTCTGGATCTCGAGGAGACCGACCTGCGGGCGTTCCGGTTCGACGGCGACGGCTCGTTCGATCTGGGATCGAGAACGCCCCCGGAACGGATACCGGTCCCCGGCGCGCTCCGGCCTCCGGAGGGCGGGCAACCCGCGCCGAGGCGCAGTCCGGAACCCGGACGGGTTCTTCCGATCAGACCCCCGCCGCTCGATCCCCGGTAACCCGGGGAACCGTGCGCCCGCCGCCGCGTCCGTCGAGAGCCCGGCGCCCGGCGGTTTCTCCGGCGCCGCCGCCGCGGGGACCGTGTGCCCGCCGCCGCGTCCGCCGAGGATTGCCCACCCAGCGGCGGGGCCGGCGTCACGGACGCTCGATGTCTATCCGGGCCCCGAGGGCGAGCAGACGCTCGACGAGCTGCGCGTAGCCCCGCTCGACCGTCTCCAGCGGATGAATGCGGCTGGTGCCGGTCGCAGCCAGGGAGGCCGCGATGAGGGCCATCCCCGACCGCAGATCGCGGCTGTCGAGGGTGCGGCCGGTCAGGGCCGCCGGTCCGTCGACGATCATGCGGTGGGGATCGCAGAGGAAGAGGTTCGCGCTCATCCCGCTCAACTGCTCGAGGGCGAACAACCGCAGCTCGTACATCCAGTCGTGAATCAGCGTCCGTCCCCGCGCCTGCGTCGCGAGGACACAGATGAGACTGACCATGTCGCTCGGGAACCCGGGCCAGGGCGCGGTGGTGATCTGCCGGACGGCTTCCGGCACCGATGGGCGCAGCCACAGTCGATCGTCGTCCACGTCGCAGTCGACGGCCATTCTCCGGAGCACCGAGGTAATCGGCTCGAGGTCGCCGGCGGCGGCCCCGTGGACCTCGATCTCGCCGCCGGTCACCGCCGCGGCAACCGCCCAGCTTCCCGCTTCGATGTAGTCCCCGCCGAGGCGATGCTCGACCCCCGTCAACGACCCCCCGCCGGCGATGCGCACGGTGGACGTGCCGGCGCCCTCGACCTCGGCCCCCATCCGGGTCAGGAACCGGCACAGCTCCACCACGTGTGGCTCGCAGGCGGCGTGTCGAATCTCGCTCACCCCCGGGGCCGCGGCCGCCGCGAGCAGGGCGGTCTCGGTGCCCGTCACCGACGCTTCTTCCAGATACAGCGAGGCCGGCCGCAGACCGCCGGGGGCTTCCAGCACGAAGTCGCCGCCGCTCTCCGGCAGACGCCGGACCCCCATCGCCTCGAGCGCCTGGAGATGGGCCGACAGGGTGCGCCGCGCCGGGAAATCACCCCCCGGCGGCGCCAGTCGGACCCGGCCGAGCCGCGCCAGGAGGGGGCCGCACAACAGCACCGAGCCGCGCAACCGGCCGACCAGATCGCTGTCCGGGACATCGCCGGTGACCTGCCCGCAGTCGACCCGCAGGGTGGTGGTCCCCACCCCGTCGATCGCCGCTCCGAGCCCCAGCAGCAGATCCGCCATCACCTGCACGTCCTTGATGCGGGGGACGTTGGTGAGAACGCAGGTGCGCTCCGTCAGCAGGCACGCCGCCAGCAGCGGCAGCGCCGCGTTCTTGTTGCCCTCGACGTCGATTCGGCCCTCCAGACGATGACCGCCCTCGACCACCAGACTCGTCAGACTGCTGTCCACCGGTCCCGTCATGTCTGATTCATCCTGCTCCGGAAATCGTCCCGCCGTCCGCCCGGCCAACCAGCCCCTCAGGCATCGGCGCAGACTCCCGGCCGAACTCGCCCAGATACACGACCTCGTCGCGCAGGACCAGGCCGAACCGTTCCGCGACCGCGGTGCGGCACGCCTCGATCAGGCGCCGCACGTCCCGCGCGGCGGCGCCCCCCGCGTTCACGATGAAGTTCGCGTGCAGCGGCGACACGACCGCCCCCCCGATCCGGCGCCCTTTCAGTCCCGCGCGTTCAATCAGGGCGCCGGCCGAGCGCGGCACCCCGTCCGGCAGCCGGCCGTCACCCGCACGCGGGTTCTGGAACACGCACCCCGCCGAGGCCTGCGCGAGCGGCTGGGTCCGCTTGCGAAACGCCAACGACCCGCGGGCCGCCTCGCGCAACTGCGCCATCACCCCGCGGCCCACCCGAAACTCGGCCCAGCGCACCAGCTCGCCGGTATGTTGCACGCGGCTGTCGTCGTACCCGAAGGCCATGGACGCCCGCGGCACGACGAACTCCGTGCCGACACGGTCCGCCAGGCCCACCGCGGTCACACGGTCCCCGATCAACCGGCCCTTGAAGTGGGCGTTGCCGCGAATGGCTCCGCCCACCGTCCCCGGCGTGCCGGCCCACCGTTCGAGGCCGGACAGGCCGCGTCGAATCGTCCAGCGCACCAGATGGTTGACGGTCACCCCGCCGTCCGCCCGCACCGTGCCCGCGTCGGTTCGAGAGATCATCCCGTGGCGCAGGCGCACGACGAGGCCGCGTACGCCGGCGTCGGACACCAGGACGTTCGAGCCGCCGCCCAGCACCGTCAGCCGCAGCTTCAGGGCGTTCGCGATCCGAACCGCGGCGACCAGATCAGACACCTGCGACGTCTCGACCAGCCAGTCGGCCGCCCCCCCGGTGCGGAAGGTCGTCAGGTTCGCGAGCGGCGCCCGTGACCGCAGGCGGTCCACGAAGACCTCCGCGAGGCGGGCGCCGGCCGCGCCGGCCTCCGCCCTGGAGAGCCGATCTGATGAATGCGCATCCGCCGACCGATCGGTCACGAAGCTACCGCGCCTCTCCGTCCGGGTCCCCGGCGGCTCGACGTTCCCGCCGGTCCGAGACGGCGGTTCGACGTCGCCGCGAGCTGCATCAGTCTCTGCTCCGTCTTGATGAGGGCGGCGACCGCGTCGCCGTGTTCGCAGGCCTCGAAGGCGATCCAGTCCCCCGGGGCGAGTTGCCCGGCCACGCCCAGATCGGCGGTTATCACGGCGCCGAGCACGGCATAGCCGCCGGTCGTCTGCCGATCCGCCATGAGCAGTATCGGGTGGCCGGCGGGAGGAACCTGAATCGTACCCGGCGGGGTGGCGGCCGACAGGACCGGGGCGGCGTCGGCGAGTCCGATCGCAGGTCCCTGCAACCGATACCCCATCCGGTTCGAATCGGGGCCGACCGTGAACCGGCTGCGCGTGAAGCGCTTCAGGGCGCGGCCTTCGAACCGTTGCGGATCCGGTCCGGGTAGGAATCGTACCCTGGCGCCGCCCGCCGGCGGTTGGAACCACCGGCCCGGCCGTCGGTCCAGAGCCGCGGCGCCACCCGCCGCGCCGACGTCGAGCCGGTCGCCGGCCCGCAACGGCCGGCCGCCAAGGCCCCCGAGGCGGCTCGCCAGATCGGTACTGCGGCTCCCGAGCCGCGGCGGCACCTCGACGCCCCCGCGCACCGCCACATAGGCTCGGGCTCCGGCCGTCCGGCGGCCGAACCGGAGGAGGCTGCCCCGGCCGGCGCGGCCGGCCGCATTGACCGGCAGCGGCTGCGCATCGAGAGACAGGTCGAACCGGGCGCCGGCGACGGCGAAGGTAGTGTCGGCGAGGAACTCGATCGCCGGACCGACCAGAGTCACTTCGAGGGTGGCCCGGTCCGGAGGGTTGCCGACGAGGAGATTCGCCACCCGATGCGACACCGGGTCCATCGGTCCCGCGACGGGCACGCCGAGGTGCTGGTAGCCCCATCGTCCGCCGTCCTGCACCGTGGTCAGGAGCCCGGGGTCGACCATCCGGATCACGTCATGCCTCCGGCCGTCGGCGCGCCCGGCGGCGCCGGCTCGAAGCGCACCCGGTCTCCGGGGCCGAAGAGGCCCGGCGGATGCCGCAGAGCGTCGAAGACCCGCACCGCGGTACGCCCGATGAGGCGCCAGCCACCGGGCGCCGCGGTCGGATAGACCCCCGTCTGTCTCCCCGCGATACCCACCGAACCGGCCGGGACCACCAGCCGGGGCGTCTCGCGCCGGGGCATCGCTATCCGGGGATCCACGATGCCCAGATAGGCGAACCCGTGCAGATACCCGACCATGTAGACGCGATAGGTGGTCGCGGTGTGCCGCCGGATCACCTCCGCGGCCGAACATCCCGCGAAGGCCGCCACCTCTTCCAGGTCCGGACCCTCCCCGCCGCCGTAGCGCACCGGGATCACGACCTCCCGGGACGCGTCCGCCTCGACCGCCGGCGTGGTCACCGCCTCCTCTAGCGCCGTCCACACCCGGCCGGCATCCGCCCGCAGGGGATCGAAGTACACGGTGACCGCGTGGTAGCCGGGGACGACGTCGCGCACCCCCCGATGCCTCCCGGCGGTGACCCGGGCCGCCGCCGCCACGACCCTGGCGTTGATGCCGGGATCGATGCGCGGCGCGAACTCGAGGGTGACGGCGGCATCTCCGGTCAGACGAATGCGCCAGTCCCGAGCGGGGCGCGCCCGATCCGTCACGGTCCCCACCGCCTCATCCGCCGCTCAATTCCGCCGCGGGCCGGGATGCGGCCGCGAGCGCCGCCAGAAGCTGTCCATGGATGCCGCCGAAGGCTCCGTTCGACATCGCCACCACGAGATCGCCGTCCCGCGCTTCCTGCGCCACGACCCGCACGATGTCCGACAGCTCCGGCAGGTACCGGGCGCACCCGCCCCGGTCGCGGATGGCCGCCGCCAGCTCCGGTTCCGACAGCCGCTCGGAAGCCGGCAACGTCGAGCGATACACGCGCCAGATGATCGCTTCGTCCGCATCGCCGAACGCCTCCGCGAACGCCGCCTGAAAGACCCGCCGGCACGCGGTGGCGGATCGGGGCTCGAACAACGCCCAGATCCGGCGCGACGGGAACGCCGCCCTCAGCCCGGCCAGGGTCTCGCGAACCGCGGTCGGATGATGGGCGAAGTCGTCGTACACGGTCACGCCGCGCTCGCGCCCGCGGATCTCGAGACGTCGGCGAACCCCCGTGAAGCGGCCGACGGCCCCGGCGATGGCGGGAGCCTCCAATCCGACGGTACGGGCCACCGCGAACGCCGCCAACACGTTTCGCACGTTGAAGGCGCCGACCAGCGGCATACGCACCCGGCCGATCGGCGCGCCGCGATACTCCACCGTGGCCGCGGTTCCGTCCGGACCCGGCTCCACCCCGGTCGCCCGCCAATCGGCTCCGGCCGCCAGTCCGAACGTCTCCACACGGCAGGGCGCCCCCGCGCCCATCTCGATCGCGGCGGGGCTGTCGGCGCCCACGAGCAGCAGCCCCCGCCTGGGCAGCAGGGTCACAAGCCGCCGGACCGCCACGCGAACCGCCTCGAAGTCGGCGTAAACGTCGGCGTGGTCGAACTCGAGGTTGCCCACCACGGCAATGTCCGGAAGGTACTTCAGGAACTTTGCGGTCTTGTCGAAGAACGCGCTGTCGTACTCGTCACCTTCGATCACGAACTCCCGCCCCCGTCCCAACCGGTAGCTGGAACCGAAGTTCCCGATCACGCCTCCGATCAGGAAGCTCGGGTCGCGGCCGCCCTCCGTCAACAGCCACGCCACCAGGGACGCGGTCGTCGTCTTGCCGTGGGTGCCCGCGACGACGATCGACCGGTGGTCCCAAAGCCACGTCTCGCGCACCATCTCCGGCAGCGAGCGATACCGGAGCCCGCGATCGAGCACCGCCTCGACTTCCGGATTCCCCCGCGACACGGCGTTCCCGATGACCACCAGATCGACGTCCGCGGCGACGTGCGACGCCTCGAAGCCGTCCAGACAGGGAATTCCCCGCGCGGCGAGAAAATCGCTCATCGGAGGATAGACATGCTGGTCGGAGCCGCCCACGTCATGCCCCCCCTCCTTGAGCATCGCGGCCAGGGTGGCCATCGCCGTGCCGCAGATTCCAATGAGGTGCACCTTCATCATCTGGATTGACGGCGGCCCGGGAAGCCCTGTCGCCCGACTCAGCAGACCGCCGATTCGGTCACCACGAGCCGCGGGCGTCCGCCGCCCACTACCCGCACCTCCACCCCCAGGGGCACCGTCAGGGCCGGTCCGGTGGTGTGACCGGTCGGGAACCCGAACAGAACGGGCCCAGGAAAGGCCTCCAGCAAATCGGCGGCGACCCCGCAGGCGGTCAACTGACCGCCCGGTTCGTCGCAGGCCGGAAACTCGCCGCACACGATCGCCGCGGCGCGGCCCAGCACGCCGCCCGCAATCAACTGCGTCAGCATGCGGTCGATCCGGAAGGGACGTTCGCCAATCTCGTCGAGCAGCAGCACATACCCGGCCGGCGGCGAGAACGCCTGGGGGGTGCCGAGCGACGCCGCCAGTTGCGTGAGCGTACCGCCGAGCAACGGCCCGCGCACGTCACCGGGCCGAAGCGCCCGCACCCCGTCGGCTCCGAGCTCGCCCATCGGCGCCGCGGTCATCAGGCCGCGCCGGAAGGAATCCGAATCGTAGGCCGCATCGCCGCCGGCCAGATTGACCACCATCGGCCCATGAAAGCAGACCACCCCGCAATGGACCGTGAGATAGACGAGTAACGCCGTGAGATCGCTGTGGCCGATGAACGCCGGGGGGGTCTCGCCGAGGTCGCCGCAATCGAGCAACGGGAGCAACTGGGCGCTCCCATATCCACCGCGCGCCGCGATTACCGCGGCGATGGAAGGATCGCGCCACACCGCCGTCAGCGCGTCGGCCCGCCGGCGCGCCTCCCCCGCCACGTATCCGCGACGGTCGAAGACCCCGTCGGTGAGCACCGGCTGCAGGCCGAGCCTCGCAATCTCGGTCACGCCGCGGTCGAACCGGCTCCGATCGAACGGGCTCGCCGGCGCCACGACCGCAATCCGGTCGCCGGACAGGAGGCGGCGAGGCTTCCTCATTAGGCCCGCGCCATCTCTTCCGCCACCGACTGGTGTTCGGCGGAACCGATCCGTTCCAGAATCTGCCGGCGCGACAGGGGGCGGCGGGACCGGTCTCCGGCCAGAAAACGCGCCTTGACGCGCTGTTGGCGAGCCCACGCCTCTTCGACCCGCCGGCCGTCCAATCCGCCCGCTTCGACCGCATGAATGATCGCCTCGAGGACCGACGCATGCCGTTCGACCGACGCCCCGCAAACGAGAATGGTGTCACACCCGGATGCGAGCGCCTGGACCGCGGCCTGCTCGACGGTCCGGTCCGCGGTGATCGCCCCCATTTCGAGGTCGTCGGTCACGATGAGCCCGCGATGACCGCACTCGCGCCGCAGGATCCGCTCGACGATCGTGCGCGACAAGGTCGCCGGATACGCCTCGTCCAGCGCCGGATAGACCACGTGCGCGGTCATGACGGCCGCGACCTCCGCCGCGACCGCGGCCCGGAACGGCGCCATCTCCCGCTCGCGGAGTCGTTCCGGATCGTGCCCTACCACCGGCAGCTCGCGGTGGGAATCGACCGCGGTATCGCCGTGTCCCGGGAAGTGCTTGGCGCAGGCCGCCACCCCACCTTCCTGCAGGCCGGCGACGATGCTGCTCCCGAGCCGGCCCACCGTCCCGGGGTCCGACGAGAACGCCCGATCTCCGATCACCGGGTCCGCCGAGTCGTTGTGGAGATCGAGAACCGGCGCGAAGTCGAGGGTCACGCCCACCGCCGCCAGCTCGGCCGCCAACGCCCGCGCGAAGCGGCGCGCCAGGGCCTCGTCGCCGTGCCTCCCGAGGTTGGCCATGGCCGGCCATTCGGTGAACGACGCCCGCAGCCGGGCGACCCGCCCCCCTTCCTGGTCGATCCCGACCCACAAGGGCGTTTCCCGCGCGAGCCCCTCGACCTCGAACGTCAGTTCCGCGACCTGCTCCGGCGCCTCGACGTTGCGCGCGAACAGCACCACCCCGCCGAGATCCCATTCACGAGCGAGCGCACGGAGCTCGACGGGCACCGTGGCTCCGCCGAACCCGGCCATCAACACCTGTCCCACCTGACGATGCAGAGCGGTCACGGCAAAGGCCCTCTGCTCCCGGGGCGGCCCGGCCGCGGGCGCGGGAGCCCTGCGATTATAATGCCCGCGTGCAAGTGCGCGCTTCGGCCCCGACCCGCATCGATCTCGCCGGGGGCACGCTCGACATCTGGCCCCTGTATCTCTTTCACCCCGGCGCGCAGACGGTGAACGCGGCCATCGGGCAACGCGCTGTCTGCACGGTGTCGGCCAGCCCGGACGGCCGCCTGCGGATCGTGTCGGAGGATACCGGGGCCGACCTCTCCGCCGACGGCTGGCGGCAGCTCTCCACCGACGGCGACAACCGCCTGCCCGCCCATATCGTCCGGTTCTTCGAGGTCGACGGCGTGCGGCTGACGACGCGCGCGGCGTCGCCGGTCGGGGCCGGGATCGCGGGTTCCTCCGCGCTCAACGTCGCGGTATGCGCGGCCCTCGCCGAATGGTGTCGGGTCGACTATCCCACGGAGCGGCTCCTGACCCTGGCGATGAATCTGGAAGCCCGCACGCTGGGCATCCCGACCGGCGTCCAGGACTACCGGCCGGCCTGCTACGGCGGCGTCTCGGCGATAGAGCTCGGGCCGGCGGGAGTAGGTCGGGTCGCTCTCGACGTCGATCCGACGGATCTCGAGCAACGCATCGTGCTGGCGTACAGCGGCGACTCGCGATCGTCGGGCATCAACAACTGGGAGATCACCCGGAGACACATCGAGGGCGATTCCACGATCGTCGCGCACTTCCGTCGCATCGCGGAGATCGCGGCGGCGACCCGGGACGCCCTGACCCGCCACGATTGGACCGAGCTCGCGAGACAGGTGACGCTTGAATGGCGTGAGCGGCAGGCCCTCGCGCCCGGGGTCACCACGCCGGTCATCGACCGACTGTTCGCCGCCGCGGGCGCGGCCGGCGCGGCGGCCGGGAAAGTCTGCGGGGCGGGCGGCGGAGGATGCATCTTCTTTCTCGTCGACCCGCGCCGGCGCGATGCGGTGCGCAGCGCGGTGGCCGGAGCCGGCGCCCGCCTGCTGGAGTGTCCCATCGACCTCGACGGACTCCGCGTCGAACGGCTCGCCGACTGACGGCCCGGACTCCGCGGTGAGGTCTTCTCCGTGCCGCACGCCCCCCGCAGCAAGGCGCGGCGAGCCCGTCCTCGACGCCACGTCCCCCGCGGTGGCGCCGGCCGGCGGGGCGCGGCGGGGACCCGAGAACCGTAACTCGAACCCGACCGATCGCAGCGCACCCCGCCCCGACGCCGTTGCGCCCATCGCGGTGTCCGTGGGCAGCAGTACCGCGGGTACACGCCGCGCGGCCACCGCGGCGCTTTACTTCTGCGCGCGGGTCGGTTTACGGCGGTGGGGAAGCTGAAGAGAAGGAGCCGCCGCACGGTCACCGCGGCTGGAGGTCCGTAGACGTCTGCTGGATGCGTTTCCGAAATGAAGCAGGGGCCGCCGCACGGTTACCGCACCTGGAGATAGCTGCGGTAGTTCTCGAGGGTGATGCGCGCGGTCGCCACCTCGCCCGGGCCGCCGAGCGAACGCCCGTCCTGCTGGTTGATCGTGAAATCGAACTGCCCGGCGTTCCCGATGTTGAGGGTAATCTCGTCCTCGGCTTCGTGGGACTCCTCTTCACCGGCCTGCATGAGGCGGGATACCACCAACTCCCCGTCCACCGTCAGCGACACCCAGCACTCGCCGCGCGGCCGCAGCACGATGGCCAAGGGCTCCGAAACTGCCGCAGCCTCTTCGACACCGGCCGGCGCGGCGGGCGGCGACGGTGGCGGGGCGGGCATCGCAACGACCGGAGCGCCGGTATCTTCCAGCCCCGGAGAATCGTTCGACATGCTGCGCACGCCCAGGAACAGCAATCCCGCCAGCGGTACGCCGACGACCAGCACCTTGACCACGGTCTCGACGACGACCCGCCGCGAACCGGGCATCTCGTCGTCCTCGTGCGGCCGGCCCGCCTCCTGGGCAACCTCGACCGGAGCCTGCGCCATGAAGTCGCGCGTCGTCTGCTCGGGATCCAACCCGACCTCTCTGGCGTAGGATCGCACGAAGGCCCGCGTGAAGATCCCGCCCGGCAACGAGTCGAAATCGTTCTGCTCGAGAGCCTCCAACGCGCCGATGGAGATCTTCGTGGTCGCGGCGATGTCCCGGAGTTCCATGTTCCTGGCCTCGCGCTCCGCGCGAAGACGCGCTCCCACGTCCGCGGACGGATCCGGCGACGCCTCCGAATCGGTCGAGACGACGTTCAGGATTGCTCCGAGCATCGGCGAATCTCCGCTACGATTGAGCTGATGGCATCGAAATGGCCCGCCGGTCCGGGCTCCGCGAAAAGACCGATCGCGGCCACTCCGGCCGCCCCGGCATCCAGCACTTCCCGGACGCGGTCGACGGTCACGCCGCCGATCGCCAATACCGGAAGACGCACCGCCCGGGTCGTCGCGGCGAGCGCTTCGACGCCGCAGGCGGCTTGGCCGGGCTTCGACGCCGACGCGAACACGGTACCCATGGTCAGATAGTCCACGCCGCCCTCGGCCTCCACCCGCGCCGCTTCCGCCGCCCCGTGCACCGAACGTCCCAGCAGGAACCCGCGGGGAAGATGGCGCCGCATCACCGGTGCGGGAACCGAAGAGGTCCTCAGATGCACCCCCGCGGCCCCGGCCGCCAACGCCACGTCGAATCGATCGTTGACCAGAACGAGCCTCCCGGTCCCCCGCGCAACGCCGACGGCGCGGGACACCAGATCGAACAACGGGCGATCGGGCAGGTTCGGCTCGCGGACCTGAATGAGATCCACGCCGGCGTCGACCGCAGACGCGATCTGTTTCTCCGCGAGGTCCGCACCGCCGCCCTCCGGCGCCAGACCGCGCAGGCTTGTGACCAGCGCAATGAGCGGCCGCCGGGTCAGCGCTTCCGCAACCAGGAACCGGCCTCCTCCGCGAGCACGCGCTCCGCCCCGGCCGCGGACGGCGCCGGCCGCTCTGACCCGCGGCGCCGCAGGATTGCCCGGCCGAGCATGACCGTCAATTCCCGGACGCCGATGCCGAGAGTCACGAGACCGACCCCCGACACCGCTCCCCGGACACCGTGCAGACGGGCCACGCCCGCCCAGAACGGCAGGGCTTCGACGAACAGATTCCGCTCCCACATGATCGACCATGGCGCGATCAGCAGCACCAGCCCCGTCTCGAGGAAATAGACGATCAACAGGATCCGCGACAATCGATGGATTTCACCCTCCCGACGGGTCTGACAGCCCGTGGCGAAAGTCCGCCGCTGCATTCGAGCGGCGATGCATCCCGCCTGAACGGCGTTGTTCATCGGACGACATGCTGTCCGCGGTCGCAACCGGTCCGATTCTACGCCCTCCCCACACCTTGTCAGGCGGGCGCTTTTCAGCCCGCTGGACGCCTTCGCCGCTCGGCGCAACGCGGGATTTCACCACGGGCGGTTGAGCAGCCTATCCGATGGATCCGATGGTATCAGACAAAGAGGACCGGTCGAAATGTTCGGCGATGCGCCGGCGAATAGCCGTGACGGGCCACCGCTGCCAGATGCTCCCGGGTTGCGTATCCCTTGTGGCGCTCGAATCCGTACCGATTGTCCACGTGATGCAGATGGACCATGTGGCGGTCACGGGTCACCTTGGCGATGATCGACGCTGCGGCGATGCACGCGCACCGCCGGTCTCCCCCGACCACGCCGCGTTGTGGAATGAAGACGGCCGGGATCCGGAACGCATCGACGAGGACGAAGTCCGGCAACGGCGTCAGACCGCTCAGCGCATCCCGCATCGCCGCCAGAGACGCCTGGTGCACATTGATCCGGTCGATCTCCTCCGGCCCCCGGACGCCGACGCCCCAGGCCAGACAAGAGTCCAAGATCCGGTCGTACAGACGCACCCGCGCCGCGGCGGTCAGCAGCTTCGAGTCCCGAAGCCCGACGAGACGCCGGGAAGACAGCACCACCGCGCCGGCAACCACCGGCCCCGCCAGAGCTCCCCGGCCGGCCTCATCGACCCCGGCGATGCGGGCGAATCCGATCCGGCGCAACGCGTTCTCCGCCGTGCGCCGCGCCGACGACCGCGCCCGCGATCGCCGATGGATCCGACCCGCCGGCTTCCGCTCCTCGTCCGTCACGTCCCCCGGTGGTTCGCGGCGACCGCGCCGCGGCATTCGAACCGGCGCCGGCGGAGGCTACTTCCGCTTCGATCCGTCGGTGGGCCGACGCCGCTCGCGCAGACGGGCCGCACGACCCCGCAGACCGCGCAGGAAGTAGAGCTTGGCCCGCCGCACGCGGGCCGCGCGCCCGACCTCGATCTTGTCGATCGACGGAGAGTGCAACGGAAAGATGCGCTCGACGCCCTGTCCGAACGACACCTTCCGCACCGTGAACGTCGCGCGGGGCCCGCCGCGGCGAATGGAGATGACGACCCCCTCGAAAACCTGGATGCGTTCCTTCTCTCCCTCCCGAATCCTGACGTGCACGCGAACCGTCAGCCCCGGCCGCAGATCCGGGCGCTCGCGCAGTTGTTCCTGTTCCAACGTCTCGATGGCATTCATCTCACCGCTCCAGAACCAGCACGCCGCCGGCTCCCAGCCGGCCAACCCGCCGCATGTTCGCGTTCCGCAGGCCTGTCACTCCCCGCGGACGCGGTTCTTCAACTCCTCCAGGATGACCTGATCCTCGCCGTCCAGGGCCGCGGCATCCAAGAGGTCCGGCCGGCGCGCCAGCGTTCGCTTCAGCGCCTCCCGCTTTCGCCAGCGGCGGATTTCACCGTGGTGCCCCGACAGCAGGACATCGGGCACCGCATGCGACTCGATCGCCGCCGGCCTCGTGAAGTGCGGGTGATCGAACAACCCGCGCACGAACGAATCGTCGTCGACCGAGCGGGCGTCGCCGACCACGCCCGGCACGAACCGGGCCACCGCGTCGACCACCACCGCCGCCGGCAGCTCCCCGCCGGTCAGCACATAGTCGCCGATGGAGATCTCTTCCGTGGCCACCAGCTCCCGCACGCGCTCGTCGACCCCCTCGTAGCGGCCGCAGAGCAGCGTGACATGGCGCAACCGGCTCAGCCGCAACGCCTCCCCATGGGAGAACGACCGGCCTTGCGGTGACATCAGCACCACGGCGTCCGGGGGGCCGAACCGACTCCGGATCGCGGCAACCGCATCGGCGAACGGCTCCGCCTTCATCACCATCCCCGGTCCGCCGCCGTACGGCGCGTCGTCCACGGTGCGGTGGCGGTCCGACGTGTAGTCGCGCAGGTCGTGCACGCCGATCTGCACGATCTCCCGCTCCAGGGCCCGGCCCAGCACGCCCTCCCGCACCATCACGTCCATCATGCGCGGGAAAACGGTGACGATGTCGAACCTCAGTATCGCCCCCCATCACGCGCCGCCGGGGAACGACGCGAACGGTTGAGATCCAGCAGTCCCTCCGGGGGATCGAGAAGAATCACCCGCTCCCGCGGATCGATACGCACGCAGATCGAGGCGACCAGCGGTACCTGCACCTCCGCGCCGGCGTCCTCGATGACGAGCCGGTGCGTGCCACCGCCCCCTTCGATCGAGACGACCGTTCCCACCGGCCGGCCCCCGACCGTTTCCACACGGCATCCGATCAGCTCGTGGTGGTAGAACGTGCCGGCCGGCAACCCCCCCAGGGCTTCCGCCGGTATCCGAACCTCGACGTTCGCCAGCGCCTCCGCACCGGGGATCGTCGACACGCCCTCGAAGCCGATGATGGGCCGGCCCCGGTGGAAACGCACATCGCGGACCACGAGTCGTTCGACATCCTCCCCGCGGCGAACGTAGACGACGTTTCCCTTCCGGAACCGTTCTTCAACGAAATCGGTATCCGGATTGACGATGACGCGGCCCGCGTTGCCGTGCGGCCGGGCGATGCGGCCCACCGCAATCATCACGTCCCAGTCCGGCATGGTCTCGGCCCGATCCGCCGGACCCGCGCTCAGGAACGGACGACCGCCGGCCGCCCTCGGGGGGTCCCGCGCCGATAGCGCCACTGCGGCTAACCGGCCCGCTGCGGGCCGTCGACGAAGTCGACGACGACCCGCCGGTCCCGCAACCCGGCCCCCAACCCCGCCAACACCCGGATGGACGCCGCCGTGCGGCCCTGACGTCCGATCATGCGTCCGAGGTCCTGACCCGCGGTGGACAACTCGACGTGGGTCGTTTCCTGCCCGTCCCGCTCGGTCACGGAGATGTCCTCGGCGCGATCCGCCAGCTCGCGGGCAATGACCTCGACCACGTCCCGCGCGCGGCTCATGCGGTCACCGCCGGTTCGTCGCCGGCCGGCGCGGCGGCCGTCTCCGGCTCGTCCGCCGGCGGCGGCGGAGCGGGATGCCGCGCCAGCAACGTGCGGACGGTGTCGGATGGGCGCGCCCCCTTGCTGATCCAGTACGCCACCCGGTCGTGGTCCACCTGCAGCAGTTCCGGCTCCGAACGCGGATTGTAGTGCCCCAGCGATTCGACGAAGCGACCGTCTCTCGGCACGTGCGATTCCATGACCACCACGCGATAGAACGGGCGTTTCGTCGTCCCGACTCGAGTCAATCGAATAGTCAACATTTTCGCCTGTCGTCTCCTCACCCCGCGCGCTCCACTCCCTCGGCGCGGGCTCCCGGCCCGGAAATCGCCGCCCGCGGCGCCGCCGGCCGACCCACAACTCTGCCAGCGGTTCGTCACGTCATCATCTTCGAATAGACGGACTTGAGTCGAATGATGCGATTCTCCTGCCTGGGGGACCCGCCTGGGGTTCGAGGTGAGATCCCCGATGACCCCCGATATTGGATCGCGGCGCCGCGCTAGCGTCCGGGGAACCCCATGCCCGGCGGCAGGGGCGCGGCCCGCCGGCCCCGCTTCCCTTTTCGCGCCCGGGACCCGGCGCCGACCGAGCGCAGCACGCGGCGCATCTCGACGAACTGCTTCAGCAGACGGTTGACCTCCTGGACCGTGGTCCCGCTCCCGCGGGCGATCCGGCGGCGGCGGCTGCCGTTGATGATCTGATGCCGGCCCCGCTCCCGCGGCGTCATCGAATCGATGATCGCCATGGTGCGCCCGAGCGCCCGCGGGTCCACGTCGCCGGGCATCTGCGAGGCCATCCCCCCCATCCCGGGGATGAGATCCATCAGGCGATCCAGCGGCCCCATCCGCTTCACGGCCGTCAACTGATCCCGCATGTCCTGCAGGGTAAAGTCGTTCCGGCGGATCTTCAGCTCCAGCCGCGAGGCCTCTTCGCGGCTGACCACCTGCTCCGCCTTTTCGACGAGGGACAGGACGTCGCCCATCCCGAGCATCCGCGAGACCAGGCGGTCCGGATGGAACGGATGGAAGTCGTCGATCCGCTCGCCGTCGCCGACGAAGGTCACCGGCACCCCGACCACCGAGACGACCGACAGCGCCGCGCCGCCGCGGGCGTCCCCGTCCATCTTGGTCAGCACCACGCCGTCGATCCCGATCCGCCGGTTGAACTCTCCGGCGCTCTTGATCGCGTCCTGCCCCGTCATGGCGTCCGCCACGTAGAGCAGCTCCGACGGCTCGACCGCGACCTTCAGCGTCTCCAGCTCGCCCATCAGGTCATCCGCGATGTGCAGCCGCCCCGCCGTGTCGACGAGCACCACGTCGAACCCCAGAGACCGCGCCGACTCGACCGCCCCCGCTGCACGGGCCGCCACGCTCGTGCCCGGATCCGGTTCGTGCACGCGAACGCCGGCGTCGCCGGCCAGCAGCCGCAACTGCTCGATGGCGGCCGGCCGCCGCACGTCGGTCGACACCGCCAGCGCGTGCCGACCCTGCCGCTCCAGCCACTTGGCCAGCTTGACAGTCGTGGTGGTCTTTCCCGCCCCCTGCAACCCGAGCAGCAGCACCACCTGCGGGCGTTGGCGGCTTGGCGGCAGGCCGCCCTGCCCATCGCCCAGCAACGCCCGGAGCTCGTCGCGCACAATGGCCACGACCTGCTGCGTCGGCGTCAGGCTCTCCAGCACCGAACGGTCGACCGCGCGGTCCCGCACCCGATCGATGAAGGCGCGGACGACCTTGAAGTTGACGTCCGCCTCGAGCAGGGCCAGCCGGATCTCGCGCAACGCGGTCTCGACCGACTCGGGCGTCAGGCGGGCGTCGCGCCGCACGGCGGCGAACACCGATTGCAGTCGTTCACTCAGCGAGCCGAACATCTGTAACCCAGGGAAGACGGACCGGACGTAACCGCTTATGATAGCGCTCTGGAGGGGCCTATTGTCAACGGAAATGCGGCGGCGGGGTGCGCGTCAGGAAAGTGAGACCACGACGCCGAAGGTATTCGGCTCGGCCGGCCCCCGAGGCGCCCCTTGGTGCCAAGCCCCGACGGCCCGTTCAGAGAGCCTCGAAGCCGAAACGGGACCGAAATCGCCCCACTCTGACAGTTTCCAGGGGCGGCCGTCTCACAAACCGTCATGATTTGGGGACGCCGATCACCCCCAACGCCACGAAACGTCGGGGCCTGTTTCAGAAGGAAAGCCGACGTGCGCCCGCAGCGCCGGGGGGTGGCGCGGGGGGTGGCGCGGGTCGTTCACACGGATTTCAAGGTGTGTCCCAGTTTGGCCTTCTTGGTCTGCAGGTACGAACGGGCCGGCCCGGTGGTCGGCACCTCGAGGGCGAGCGAGGCCGCCACCGACAATCCATAGCCTTCGAGCCCGATGAACTTGCGGGGGTTGTTGGTCAGCAGCCGCATGCTCTTGACCCCGAGTTCGCCCAGAATCTGCGCGCCGATCCCGTAGTCGCGCTGGTCCGGCTTGAACCCGAGCCGCTCGTTGGCCTCCACCGTGTCATATCCCTGGTCCTGGAGATGATAGGCGCGGATCTTGTTGGTCAGACCGATTCCGCGGCCCTCCTGGTTCAGATACAGGAGGATGCCCCGGCCCTCGGCCGCAATCCGCTCCATGGCCGCGTGGAGCTGGGGACCGCAGTCGCACCGGGCGGAATGGAAGACCTCGCCGGTCAGGCAGCGGGAATGCACCCGTACCAGCACGTCGTCGCCGTCTCCGACGTCGCCCCGCACGAGCGCCACGTGGGTCTCGCCGTTGACGATGCTCTCGAACGCCACCAGCTCGAAATCACCGTGGTCGGTCGGCAGCTTCGACGACGCCACCCGCCGCACCAGCCGCTCGTTGCGCATGCGGTACTTGATCAGATCGGCGATCGTGATCATGAGCAGCTTGTGCCGGCGTGCGAACCGCCGCAACTGCGGCACCCGGGCCATGGTGCCGTCGTCATTCATGATCTCGCAGATGACCCCGACGGGATGGAGGCCGGCAATGCGCGCCAGATCGACCGCCGCTTCAGTCTGACCGGCCCGCACCAGCACCCCGCCGTCCCGCGCCCGCAGCGGAAACATGTGGCCGGGACGGGCGAGATCCCGCGGTTGCGTGGTCGGATCCGCGGCGACCCGGGCGGTGGTGGCCCGATCGGACGCCGAGATGCCCGTGCTCGTCGACTCCTTCGCCTCGATCGACACGCAGAACGCGGTGGCGAACTGGGACGTGTTCTCCCGCACCATGAGCGGCACATCCAGACGATCCAGCCAAGCTCCGGTCATCGGGAGACAGATCAGACCCCGCCCGTGCTTCGCCATGAAGTTGATCAGCTCGGGGGTCGTCTTCTCGGCCGCGATCGTCAGATCGCCTTCGTTCTCGCGGTCCTCGTCGTCGACGACGATGACCATCCGCCCCTCGCGAATCGCGTCCACCGCCTCGTCGACCGGGGCGAATGGTCCGCGGTGCGGCGCATCCGCCAGCGACAACCGCCCGCGCGGAGCCGGCCCGCCGGGGCTCTCCTCAGCCATGACGCTCCCCGCCGCCGTCGGCGCCCCCCCCGAACTCTCCGACCTCCAGGGCCCGGACGACATGCTTTCCGATGATATCGCACTCCAGGTTGACGACGGCGCCGACCGCGGCCCGCCCCAGAGTGGTGTGGTCCCAGGTGTAAGGCACGATCTGCACGTCGAAACCGGTGTCCCGCAGTCCGGCCACCGTCAGGCTGATCCCGTCGACGGCGATCGACCCCTTGCGAACCAAGTAGGGAGACAACGCGGCGGGAAACGACGCGGAGATCCAGTGGAACTCCGCCTCGTGCCGGATGGCTTCGATGAGGCCGGTGCCGTCGACATGGCCCTGCACGAAGTGCCCGCCGACCCGCGCGTCCGCGCGCATGGACCGTTCCAGGTTCACCGCGTCCCGCAGTCTCAGAGCGCCCAGATTGGTCACCCGCCGCGTCTCGGGGGACACCTCCGCGGAGAACGACGCCTCATCCGCCCGGATCACGGTGAGGCAGACGCCGTTGACCGCGATGCTCTCCCCGAGGACGAGCTCGCGGGCCACCGCGGTCCGCACCCCCAACCGCAACCCCGCGGGGATCGCCGTCAGCTCGGTCACCTCGCCGAGCGCTTCAATCAAACCGTTGAACATCGGCCTCCAACAGAACGTCCCCGCCCAGACAGCGCGTCCGCACCGGGCCGAGGGCCGCAAACGAGAAACGCGCGTCCGCCATCCACGGCACCCCGGCCGGCGCCAGGGTCACGGGACACAGATACAACCGAACCCGATCGACGATCCCCGCCGCCCACGCCGCCCGATGGACGTCCGCGCCGCCCTCGATCAGCAGGTCGCTGACCCCGTAAGCGAGAAGCCGCGAGGCCGCCAGGGCGGGATCGCGCGCCGGCAACCGTTCGACGGCGGCGCCCGCCCCCTCCAACGCCGCCGCCCGCTCGGGCCAGGCGTCCGCCGCGGCCTCGGTGGTCATGACCACCACCGGACCATGGGCCAGGGTCGTCAGCACGCGGGCGTCCGCCGGAGTACGCATCCGTGTGTCGAACAGCACCCTCACGAAGGGACGCCGTCGAGGGCGGCCCCGGGCCGTGAGCTGCGGATCGTCCACGAGGACCGTCTCCGATCCGATCCCGATGGCGTCCACGAGGGCGCGTGTGTCGTGCGCATGGTCCTGCGCCGACCGGCCGGTGAGCGGGGTCCGCCTTCCGGGCGCGGCCGCGATGCGGCCATCGAGACTCACCGCCGCCTTCAGGGTCACGAACGGCCGCCGGCGCCTCTTCACGGTGAAGAACGCCTCGTTCAGGCGCGCGGCGCGCCGGCGGCCGACCCCCACCGCGACCTCGACCCCGCGGGCCCGCAGATGCCGGACGCCCCCGCCGTCCACGCGGGGGTCGGGATCCTCGACCCCGACCACCACCCTGCGCACGCCGGCCTCGACGATACGGTCCACGCACGGACCGGTCCGGCCGGTATGGCAGCAGGGCTCGAGCGTGCAATAGAGCGTCGCCCCGCGGGCCGCCGCGCCGGCCTCCTCGAGGGCGACGACCTCGGCGTGCGGGGCGCCGGCCCCGACGTGATACCCGCGCCCCACAATCCGCCCCCCGTTCCAGAGGACCGCTCCCACCATCGGATTGGGACTCGTGGCCCCATGCCCGCGCGCCGCGAGCTCGAGGGCCAGCGCCATCAGGGCGTCGTCCGTCATGTCGGCCCGAACCGGCGGGACACCATCGCCGCGGCCCCCCTCTCGGTCACCATCCCGATTCGAACAGGGCGTCCACGTACTCCACCGGCGAGAACGGGAGCAGATCCTCGATCTGCTCTCCGACCCCGACGTAGCGGATGGGAACCCCGAGTTCCGCCGTGATCGCCGCCGCGATCCCGCCCTTCGCGGTGCCGTCCAACTTCGTCAGCACGATCCCGGTGACCCCCGCCGACTCGAGAAACGCCCGGGCCTGGGACAACCCGTTCTGGCCCACCGTGGCGTCGAGCACGAGCAGGGTCTCGTGCGGCGCCCCCTCGACCGCCTTCCCCGCCACGCGCCGAATCTTGTCGAGCTCACCCATGAGGTTCGAGCGGGTGTGGAGGCGGCCGGCGGTGTCGACCAGGACCACGTCTCGGCCCCGCGCCTTCCCGGAGGAAATCGCATCGAAGACCACCGCCGCGGGGTCGGATCCGGGACGAGCCCGGACGAAGTCCGCGTCCACCCGCCGGGCCCAGACCTCCAGTTGCTCGACCGCGGCCGCCCGAAAGGTGTCCGCGGCGCAGATGACCGGCCGTTCGCCGGCGTCCATGACCAACCGCGCCAACCGGCCCACGGTGGTGGTCTTTCCGGTCCCGTTGACCCCGACGACGAGCACCACGCGGGGGCGGGCCGCGGGCGCGGGGGCGGGGTTGGCGGCATCGAGCACCCGCAGCAGCTCGGCCCTGACCACCGAGCGCAGATCCCCGTCGCCGGCCCGATCGCGCGCCGCCTCGACGAGACGGGTGGTCGCCGCGACCCCGAGATCCGCTTCGAGCAGGATCTCCTCGAGAGCATCAAGGGTGTCGATGGCCGCGACCGCCCCGCCGCGCGCGCCGCGGGCCGCGGGCCGGGCGTCCGGCAGACCGTCGAAACGCCCCCGCAACTGGTCGGCGGTCCGTCGCAGACCGGTCCGGAGTCGTTCAAGCAGGCTCACGGTTTCCCTTCCTCACAGGCCGTCGGATTCATGGCGCTGCCGGCGCAGCATGAGTTCTTCGACCGCCGTCCGCACGTCGATGCGGCCGGCCAACACCTCACCCATCTGGACGGCTATCGGCAGATCCACCCCGTGCCGGCGTCCGAGCTCGAGGGCCGCGCCGGTGGTCTTCACGCCCTCCGCCACCGACTGCATGCCCGCCAGTATCTCATCGAGGGCCCGGCCCCGGCCGAGCTCGCGGCCGACGTGCCAGTTCCGGCTCAGGCCCCCGGTGCACGTCAGCACCAGGTCACCCAGACCGCTCAGGCCGGCCAGGGTCTCGCGCCGCCCGCCCAGGGCGCACGCCAACCGGGAGATCTCCGCAAGGCCGCGGGTGATGAGAGCGGCGAGGGCGTTCGGTCCCAGATCCAGCCCATCGACAACGCCGGCCGCGATGGCGATCACGTTCTTCATCGCGCCGCCCACTTCGACGCCGATGACGTCGTCGCTGGCGTACAGCCTGAAGTACGAGCCGGCCCGAAGCTCCTGCTGCACCGTGCCGACGGCTTCGCGGCATCGACCCGCCACCGACACCGCGGTGGGCGCCGCCCGCGCGAGCTCCGCCGCAAACGACGGACCGGAGAGCACCACCACCGGGCGCGACGGGCCCAGCTCCTGCTCGATCACCTCCGACACGCGATTCAGCGTACCGACCTCGAACCCCTTGGCCGCGCTCACGATCGTCGTTCGCGGGCCGAACCGCGGCGCGGCGCGGCGCAGCAGCGCGCGGGCGCCGTGCGACGGCACCGCGAGCACGGCGGCATCCGCCCCGCCGACCGCCTCTTCGAGGGACGCGGTCGGCGCGACCGCCGGCGGCAGGGTCGCTCCCGGCAGATACGGCGCATTGACGCGATCCCGCCGCAACCGCGCCACGAGCTCGGGGCTGCGCCCCCACAGCCGCGGCCGCTTCCCCAACCGGGCAAGATGAATCGCCAGCGCGGTGCCCCAGGCGCCGGCCCCCAGAACCGCAACGTCGTTCATCGATTCGCCCGTCCCGCCACCATCACCGCGATCCACTGTACACGCTCACGCGCCGGCGAACCGCCGCAGCGGAGCCGATTCGAGCACGTGATGGCGGGCGCCGCGAGGCGTCAACCGGCTCTCGTAGAGGGTTACGTGATCGACCACCCACCGCGGCGTCTCCGGCCGAACCTCCGACCAGGCCCGGACCAAGTCGTACCGCTTCCACGCCGCCCACCTCTTCGTCCGGCCCAACGTGAGATGCGCCCGAAACGCTCGGGATTCCGGCGGGCAGCCCGCCGACGCCAGCCGCCGATCGAGCTCCGCTCTGACGGCGACCATGGCGTCACGCCCCTCGTCGAGGCCCAGCCACACCACGCGCGGTGTCCCGGACGCCGGAAAACGATCGAGACCCGACATTCGGGCGGTAAACGCGCCGGTCACGAAAGGCGGCCGGAACACGCCCCGCACCGCATCCGCATCGGCTTCCGTGCTCTCACCGAGAAAACGGAGCGTGACGTGCAACTGTTCCGGCGGGACCCACCGAATCCGCCTCGACGCCTCTCCCTCCAGACGGCTGGCCAGGGCCCGGACCGTGCGCGCGGCCGCGGCGCGGGCCGTCGGGTCCGGGTCAACAGCGGCGAAGAGTCTCACGTTCCCCCGCACCCCCGCAGCAGCGCCCGCCGCAGCAGATCCAACGCGATCCGGGCGGCCTGACCGCGGACCATCGCGCGGTCGCCGGGCAGGCGCACGGTGGTCGCGACCTCGGCGGTTCCCGGCCCCGCGACCGCGATGCAAACGGTGCCGACGGGCTTGGCGTCGGTGCCGCCGCCGGGCCCGGCCACGCCGGTGACGCCCACCCCGAGATCGGCGCCGCCCACCCGCCGCGCGCCGTCCGCCATCGCCAGCGCCACCGCTTCACTGACCGCGCCGTGCGCCTCGAGGACCCCCGGCGGCACCCCCAGCACCGCCCGCTTGACGGCGTTGGAATAGGCGACGATGCCGGCCTCGACGTAGCCGGAGCTTCCCGGCACGTCCACGAGCCGCGCCATCACCAGTCCACCGGTGCACGACTCCCCCACCGCGACCCGGAGGCGCTCACGCGCGAGCAACGCCCCGACGACCTCCGGCAGCGAACGGCCATCGGTGCTGAACAGGTCGTCTCCCAGCGTCTCCGCCAGCTCCCCGGTCGCCCCGTCGAGAACTGCGGCGGCCGCCGGCTCCGAATCGGCTCGGGTCGACAGGTGCAGCTCGACGAGCCCCGGCGACGCCAGCACGGTGGTCTCGACCCCCGGCTCGGCGCGCCGCCATCGCTCGTAGACCGGTTGGGCCCGCTCCTCGACATGCGATTCCCCGCGGCCCGCCACGCGCAGCACCCGCCGATACAGCCGCCGCGACGTCGCCTGCGCGGCGAGTCGCCCCTGCACCAGCCCGGTGAACATCGGCTCGAGCTCGCGCGGCGGCCCCGGAAGCAGGACGATCACCCGGCCGAGGTGCTCCATCCAGAGTCCCGGGGCGGTACCCCGCGGGTTGTCGAGCGCGACCGCGCCCGCCGGCACCCGAGCCTGACGCCGGTTGTTGGCCGGCATCGTCCAGCCCCGGCGGGCGAAACGGGCCTGCAACCGCGCGACGATGGCCGGATTTTCGCTCAACGGGCGATCGAGCACCCGCGCGACGGTCTCCCGCGTCAGGTCGTCCTCCGTCGGCCCGAGCCCGCCGCAGATCACGAGTAGCTCGACCCGCCCGAGCGCGGATTGCACGGCCGCCGCCAAGTCGTCGACACGGTCGCCGACAATCGACTTGCGGCGGACGACGATACCGAGCTCGTTGAGTCCGGCCGTCAGGAACAACGAGTTCGTATCGGACCGGAACGGTGTCAGCAATTCCGTTCCCACCGCGATGATCTCGGCCGTCGAGAGAGGCTGGTCCGACTGCCGGGCGGTCGTCGGTTTCATCGGCTTGGCTTGGCGAACCTGCAAATGAAGACTCGTGTGTGAGGGGGGGCGCCAAACATAGCCCGGAAATCGTCGCCGGCGGCGCCGTTGGCCGCCCAACCAATCCGCCGGAAGTCCGCGCCGTGCTACGCCGCAGACCCCTGCCCCGGAAATCGTCGCCGGCAGCGCCGTTGGCCGCCAAACCAACCCGCCGGAAGTCCGCGCCGTGCTACGCCGCAGACTCTTGGCGACGATTCGGATCAAGTCCCCGCCAGCCAGAGGAGGAGACGAAGCAACGCCTGCGCGTAGAGCCCGGCCACGAGATCGTCCGCCATCACGCCCCACCCTCCGGGAAGCCGTTCCGCCCGCCGGGCGGGGAACGGTTTCACGATGTCGAACAGGCGGAATGCGAAAAACCCGACCACCGCGCCTCCGAAGCCGACGGGAACCGCGGCCAGCGTCAGGAGCATCCCGGCCGTCTCGTCGATGACGATGAGGCCCGGGTCCCGGCGGCGATACGCCGTTTCGGCCCGCGACGCGACCGACACCCCGACCGCGGTCACCGCGATCAGGACCAACCCCTCGACCGCCAACGACCCGGATGCGCGGACCGCCCAGAACAGCGCCAGCCCCGCCATCGACCCGACGGTTCCCGGGGCGGCCGGCGCATGGCCGCAGGGGCCGAGGGTGGCAATCCCGAGGGCCGCCCGATCGAACCATCCCTCCGTCGAACGCGCCGTCACCGCGTCCCGCGCTCCGGTTGCGGTTCGTGCGCGGCCGGCGGCACGGCCAGCACCCGGGTACCCGAGAGCACATCGTGCAGGGCGCGCCCCCGGCGCTCGAAGAACATCCAGACGACACCGATGCCCGCGGCCAGCAAGACCGGGGCCCACACCGTCCGGAGCACCGCCTTCGCCACGGAGACGGGACGGCCCGCCGCATCCGCCACGCGCAGGCCCCACGCCATCTTGCCGATCGTCTGCCCCCCCGCCGCCGTCAGGCCGACGACGTATCCCGCGTTCAACAGGCCCAGGAACACCACGAGGGGCGGCCACGGCAGAACGTCGAACGATTGCACGTCCAATTCGGTGAGTCTGAGGGTCAACCAGACCACGGCGGCGTCCAGGCCGGCCAACAGCGCAAGGTCGCAGCATCCGGCCGCCACCCGCACGGCGGGACGCGCCGCCCGCAGCCCGGCCGGCTCGGCCGGCGGCGATGCCGCATCGGAAGAAGAAGGAGCGCGGCGTGGCGACTCACTCGACCCCGTGCGCCGGTCCGAGTGCGGCGATCGCCTGACGCGGAGGGGCGCCGGGACCCGCGGTTGAGGGGCCCGGGGCTCCGGCTCCGGCGGGAACAGCAGCAGGTCGGCGGCCGGGGGCGCATCCCGCTCCGGAAGCGAACGGGAATCCCGGCGGCGCCCGGACCGGTCGGGACGCGGGGAGGTCAGAGCCACCTCCCGCCTCCGCCGGCCGGTCGAGGGCCGGCGGGCTCCCGCCACCGTCTCCTGCAGACGACACCCATGGGCAGAGGTTATTGTACCAGGCGGCATCGCGGACCGCCGCCAACCCGCAAGGCCTGTGTTATACCTGCGGCGTGGGCCTGATCGAAGCGGTTCCCAACGTCAGCGAAGGGCGGCGCGGCGAGGTGATCGACACCCTCGCCGCCGCCGTCGCCGGCGTGCGCGGCGCAACCCTGCTCGACACCTCGTCGGATGCCGCCCACAACCGGACCGTCTTCACCCTCGTAGGCCGGGCGGCACCGTTGAAAACCGCCCTCCTCGCGCTGTTCGCCGCCGCCCTCGCCCGAATCGATCTCCGCACCCATACCGGGGTTCATCCCCGCATCGGCGCCGTGGACGTCGTCCCGTTGGTCCCCCTGGACCCCGGCGGCATGCCCGCGTGCGTCTCGCTGGCGACCGATCTCGGCGAGACGATCGCCCGGCGATTCGACCTGCCGGTCTACCTGTACGAGCAGGCCGCCCGCACGCCGGACCGACAGCGCCTCGAGCGAATTCGCCGGGGCGGCTTCGAGAACCTGACCGGGAAGATGCGCCGGCCGGAATGGCGGCCGGACTTCGGTCCGGCGGCGCCCCATCCGTCGGGCGGAGCCACCGCCGTCGGCGCCCGGCGCCTGCTGATCGCCTTCAACGTCAATCTCGACACCGGCGACCTCGACGTCGCCCGCGGCATCGCCCGGACGATACGCGCGTCCGACGGGGGTCTCGAGGCGGTCAAGGCGATCGGGGTGAGAACGGCGCACCCGGACGTCGTGCAGGTCTCGATGAATCTCGTGGACTTCGAGCGGACCCCGCTGCACCGCGTGTTCGAAGCCGTGCGGCGCGAAGCGGCCGGGCACGGGGTCGACGTTCGCAACAGCGAGATCGTCGGGCTCGTTCCCGCCGCGGCCCTCCCGCCGGCCGCGGCCGAGGCCCTCCGCATCGACGACTTCACGATGCGCCGCGTGCTGGATAGCCGTATCCCGGCCGAGGACGCATCCCGGTCCCCCGGGATCGCACCGGCGACGTAGCCCGGCCATCGTCGCCTACGGCTCCGATGGCCGCCCAACCAACCCAACAGGCGTCCGCGCCGCGATACGGCCCGGACGCCTGCCCCGGAAATCGTCGCCGGCGGCGCCGATGGCCGCCCAACCAACCCGACAGGAGCCCGCGCCGCGATACGGCCCGGACGCCTGCCCCGGAAATCGCCGGCGGCGCCGATGGCCGCCCAACCAACCCGCCGCGCCTCAGTCCTTCGCGTCGAGAAGATCCTGCAGCTCGGCCATGAACTCGCCGACGTCCCGGAAGTGCCGATACACCGAGGCGAATCGGACGTAGGCGACCTTGTCGAGCCGCCTCAGCTCTTGCATCACGAACGTCCCGATCTCCGCCGTCGGGATCTCCTTGTCCGGGCGCTCCTGGAGAATCGCTTCGACCCGATCGGCCAGCGCCTCGACCGCCGCCACCGTTACCGGTCGCTTCTCGCACGCCTTCAACATGCCGGACGTCACCTTCTGGCGCTCGAAGCGCTCCCGGCTGCCGTCCTTCTTTACGACCATGTACGGTATCTCGTCGATCCGCTCGTAGCTCGTGAAGCGCCGGCCGCACGCCTGGCACTCGCGCCGGCGGCGAATGACCTCGCCCTCCCGGCTCTCGCGCGAGTCGACGACCTTGTCACCGAGATGGCCGCAGAACGGGCACTTCATGTCGGCCTCCCAGCTTCCCGGGGTCTCATCGCCACCCCCTCATGCGGGGCGGCGTCCTCCCAGCGATGCCGCGCCGTCCGGAACGGGCGCCTCCGACGTGACCGCAACGTCTCCGCGGGGTGTCATGGCCGCAGAACGGGCACTTCATGTCGGCCTCCTGGGGGTCTGCGCCGTGGAACGATTTTGAGCACGATTAGACCCTGTATATAGTAGTCTTAGACTTTCAACTCCACTATATGTGGGGGCTGATTTCCTGCGGCGCAGACTCCCAGCTTCCCGGGGTCTCCCTCATGCGGGGCGGCGTCCTCCCAGCGATGCCGCGCCGTCCGGAACGGGCGCCTCCGACGTGACCGCAACGTCTCCGCGGGGTGTCGTCGAAGGCGTCAGATTCACCATCCCCCGGAACGAGATGCCGTCGCGCGCCATCCACGCCAACCCGGCGACCGTTACCGGCGCGAATGTCGCGGCGTGCAATACCAGGGCCGCGCCGACTGCCGCGTCCACCGGCACGTCGTAGAACGCGGTCAGTCCGACCTGGACCGCCGCGTGGAATCCGCCGACGCCGGCCGGCGTCGGAACCGCGACGCCGAGCGCCATCAACGCCATCAGGAACAGACCGCTGCTCGCCGGCAACGCGATCCCGAACGCCAGACAGCCCCACCAGGCGGTGGCGCCCACGAGCGACCACATCAGCAGCGACCACAGGACCGCCTGCAGCAACCGCCCCGGGTCGCGGGCCGCCCCGAGCCCTGCGCTGAAACGCGTGATGAAGCGGCTCGCGGCCGCGCCGGGGCCGTGCGGCGCCAGACGCTTCACCCGGGCCGCAAGCGAGACCACCCACTCGGGACGCCGCGCCGCGGCGCAGACCAGGGCCAGGACGCCGCCGCCGACGACGGCGACCACCAGTCCTCCGGCCTTGAGGGCGCCGAGAACCTGCTCGTCGGTACTGGGCAGGTGGCTGCTGAACGCCAGCAGGAACAGGCCGAACAGCAGGATCACCGCGAGCATGTCCAGCAGGCGCTCGACCACGATCGTCGCCAGCGCGGCGCTCATGCTGAGCTGCTCGCGGCGCGCGAGAAGATAGGGGCGCACGACCTCGCCGAGACGCGGCACGATGGTCGAGGCGGCGAACCCGATGACCGTGGCGCGGGTCGCCGACCCGAATCCGACCGATCCGAGCGGCTCCAGCAACAGTTGCCACCGTTTCACGCGGACCCCGTAGGCCAAGGCGATACCGGCCACCACCGCACCGATCAGGTCGGCCCTGGCCCCGCCGATCTCCGTCCACACCGACGCCAGATCGGCGCTCCGAAACACCCACGCCATGAGGGCCGCGGCCAGCCCGACCACGCCGACGGTCCGAAGATGATTACGCATGCGTTCCGAGGTCTCTCTCAGTGAAGGTGTGCGCGGAATCGGGAATCCGGGCGGTGCGGCGCTTCGCCGCGACGCCGACCGGCGTCATCGGATTGCAGGAAGCACCGCGCACAGGCCGCAACGCGAGAATCGCACAGGAGGCATGAAGCCGGCAGCCACGGTCCCTTGCCGCATGCGCGTCTCTTCGGTAAGCTTGATTCTACATGCTCTCGGGTGCCGGCCTATCGTCGGCGCTCTTCCCCGGGTGCACGTCAGATTTGTGAAGTGCCTGCCCTGGCGCCGTCAGGTTGGCGATTTCCGTGCCGTTCTCGACATCGAGGCCCTCCCGAACGGCTTTCTTGGGGCCTTGGCCCCTCCGGGGCCGGTTCCAGCGGCGGCGCCTCACTTTCTTGACGTGCACCCCTCTTCCCCGCACTGAATGAGGCCATCGTGACGTCCGCACCCGCACTCTTCGAGACCTCGCTGGAGGGACTGGAACCGCAGCGCCGCGGCAAGGTCCGCGATCTCTACGCCGTCGGCGATCATCTGCTGATGGTCGCGACCGACCGCATCTCCGCCTACGATCTCGTCCTCGGGTCGACGATTCCCGACAAGGGCAGGGTGCTGACCCAGCTCTCGGCGTTCTGGTTCGCGCGCACCGGATCCGTCGTGACGAACCACCTCGTGTCGACGAATCCCGACGACTACCCCGCCGCCTGCCGCCCCCATGCGGAGACGCTGCGGGGGCGGTCGATGCTCGTGCGGCGCACCGAACCGATCCCCGTCGAGTGCGTCGCCCGCGGATACCTGGCCGGCTCCGGCTGGGTCGACTACCGGCGCACCGGCGCCGTGTGCGGGGTCGAGCTTCCCGCCGGCCTGCAGCAGTCGGACCGCCTGCCGGAGCCCATCTTCACGCCCGCGACGAAGGCCGCCACCGGTCACGACGAGAACATCACGGCCGAGCAGGCAGCCGAGCTCATCGGCCCCCGGCTGCTGGCCCGGCTGCGCGAGCTGACCCTCGCCCTCTATGCGCACGGCGCGGCGCACGCCGAGTCGTGCGGCATCATCGTCGCCGACACCAAGTTCGAGTTCGGACTGCTACGGGCGGACGGCCGGGACGGGTTGGGCACGGATATCGGGGACGGCGACGAGATCATCCTGATCGACGAGGCCCTCACCCCCGACTCCTCTCGTTTCTGGCCTCGAGAGACCTATCGGCGGGGGGTCGCGCAACCCAGCTTCGACAAGCAGTTCGTCCGGGATCATCTTGACTCGGTGCAGTGGAACCGCCGGCCCCCGGCGCCGTCGCTGCCTGACGACGTGGTGGCCAGGACCCGTGAGAAGTACCGCGAGGCCTACCGCCTGCTGACCGGCGTCGAGCTCGACTGAAGTTCGGGTGGGGCTCTCCGCATCCGCTTCAGGATGTCGGAAACAGCCGGAATCTACCGCTCTCGTTCCGCGAAGGTGGCGACCGCTTCGGCCACGAGCCGAATGTCGTGGCGTAGATCCTCGCCCACCATGTCGAAGTGGGTCCGCAGGCGCTGCTCCGCGTCGGTGATCTCGGCCCGCAGACGCTGCTCCGCGTCGGTGATCTCGGCCCGCAGACGCTGCTCCGTGTCGGTGATCTCGGTCCGCAGACGCTGCTCCGTGTCGGTGATCTCGGTCCGCAGACGCTGCTCCGTCGCCCGCAAGCCCTCCTTGGTCGCGAGAGTCGGCAGGATCCCTTCGATCCGGTCGACTCGACGTTCGAGGTGCTCCGTGCGCTGCTCCAGCCTCAGCGGTTCCGTTTGCATCGCTGCTCTCTACTCCTTGCTGACGGCGGCGGCCGCTTGACGAGCCACACCGCAACCCACCGCCGCGCCGTTCCGCGGTGTCAAGCCGTTCGCACCGAGACCCGAGTGTCTCCGGCTTCCGTCGGCCGCGTGACGACGTCCTCGCGCTCGACCGCGCCGTCCTTCAGGTGGATCACGCGGTGCGCGTGCCGCGCGACATCGGCCTCGTGGGTGATCAGAACGATGGTGTTCCCGGAGCGGTGCAGTCCCTCGAAGATCGCCATGATCTCGCGCCCGGTCTTCGAGTCCAGGTTGCCGGTGGGCTCGTCCGCGAGCAGCAACGACGGCTGGTTGACGAGGGCCCGGGCGATCGCCACCCGCTGGCGCTGCCCCCCCGACAACTCGTTCGGCCGGTGGCTCATCCGCTCTTCCAGCTCCACCAGCTCGAGCGCCGCCACCGCCCGCTCGTTCCGCCGGGCCGAGGGCACGCCCGCATAGATGAGGGGCAGCTCGACGTTGTGCAGCGCCGACGCCCGCGGCAGCAGATTGAACGTCTGGAACACGAACCCGATCTCTTCGTTCCGGATGCGCGCCAGCTCGTCGTCGTTCATCCGGCTCACGTCCTTGCCGTTCAGCCGGTACAGCCCCTTGCTGGGCGTGTCGAGGCAGCCGATGAGGTTCATCAGGGTCGATTTGCCCGATCCCGACGGCCCCATGATCGCGACGAACTCGCCGCGCTCGATATCCACCGACACCCCGCTGAGCGCGTGGACCGACTCGGTCCCCATCCGGTAGGTCTTCCAAAGATCGTCGGTGTGGATCAGCGGCATCGGTCCCGTGTCCCTCCGTCATGATACCCGGGCCGGCCTCCCGGCCGGCTACTCTCCCATTGACGCACGCAGGCGATGCAGAGTTCCGCACGCAACCTCGACCGTCCCGCCCTGCGCCTCAGTGCCCCCCCGCCGCGTCTCTCTTAACCCAGGTCGAGGAACACCACCGCGGGGGGTGCGCGTCAAGAAGTGAGGCACCCGCCGCTGGAACCGGCCTCGGAGGGATCCCGGCGCGCCAAGCCCCAAGAGACGCCCGTTCGGGAAGGCCTCGATGCCGAGAGCGGCACGGAAATCGCCAACCTGATCGCCGCTTTCACCCGGAGCCCGTTTTCACTCGACAAGCCCAAGTGAAATATCTTGGGCCCATGTTGGCGGCGGACGGCTTGGTCCGCACATCACGGCCCGCAAGAGAGCTCCGACGACCACAACGTCAAATCGAGCGGGATCTGAACAGACTTGAGGTCCGCCTCACCTTCATATGGCAGGCTATCGCACGACCAAGCTCTTCTTCGGCCGGTTCACGATCCGGCCGAGCAGTTCCGCGCCGGGTGGCGTGGACCGCGGAGGGGAGCCGCAATGAGCGGGAGCCGCGCCGTCAGTCAGCGGAACTGCTCCGGCAGCGGAAGCTGGCGACTCTCCTTCTCGCGCGCCTGGTCGAAGGCCGGCAGCGGCTCGGGGCTGCGCACCTGTTCCAGCCAGAACACCCCGTCGTAGGGGATGGCGTTGCCGCGGGTGCCGATGAGATCGATGTCGCCGTCGCCGTCCATGTCGCGGACGAGGAACTTGTCGAACATGCCGCGGATGCGGCGCGACACGTCGTGGCGGGTCCAGGTCCCGGCCGGGTCCTCGGGCTGCTCGAACCACGCCAGGCGGCCCGCCCGGTGCGAGGGGGACAGGTCGGCGGCGTCGGCATCGCGCGGGTCCTGGCTGTAGGCGCCGGAGAACGCGTCGAGGCGGCCGTCGCCGTTGATGTCCGTCAGGACGAAACCGACCAGACGGTCGGGCGCAAGACCGCCGATGGGATACAGGCGCCATGCGCCGCCGGGGTCGGCCGGCTGCTCGAGCCAGGAGAGGCCGTTGCGCTCGTCGCGTATCGCGATGTCGATGCGCCCGTCGCCGCTAAGGTCCGCGAACTCCATGTTGAACCCGGTGACGACCGCCTCGGGCGTGATCTCGATGCGGTGCCCGCGGAACGCGATCTCCCCGCTGCTCACGTTCTCGAACCAGAAGATGCGCCGCTCCATGCGCGAGCCGCCGATGACGTCGAGGTCGCCGTCGCCGTCGAGGTCGAACGGTTGCGAGTTGATGGGCACGATGACGCGGGCCAGCTCGTGCTCGACCCAGGCGTCGCCGTCGAGCGGCTCGTCGGGAATCGCGAACCACGACACCGGGTGCTTCTCGGTGGTGCCGCGCCCCGGGTTCTGCCCACCCTTGTTCGCCGCGACCACCTCGAGGCGGCCGTCGTCGTTGAAGTCGGCCAGGAATACGCGGATGTACGACCCTCGGTCGAGGGTCGAGGCGGGGATGACCCGCTCCCACCGCTCGGCCCGCCCCGCCGCGCCGGGGTTCTCGAAGTAGATCAGATGCGCGAGCTCGCACGCGACGACGACGTCGGGATAGCCGTCGCCGTTCATGTCGCCGATGGCCACGTCCTCGGCCGCGCCCACCTCTTCGCCCTCGCCCAGCGTGTGGAGGTCCCAGGTGTCGGGGTCGGCCGAGCCGTACGCGATGCGCACGTGCCCGTCGGGCACGCCGTCGTAGGTGGTGTCGGACTCGTGCACGGAGACGACGTCCAAGTGGCCGTCGAGATCGAGGTCGGCCATGGCGAGCCCGTCGCTGCCCGCGAGGGCGACGCCGCCCACCGCGAGGTCGTCGATGATGTGCTCACGCCAGGAGATGTACGAGCCGTCGGCGGCCTGCGCGCGCGTCGGCGTGGACGCGATGGTCGGCCCGCCGTCGCCCGACTGGGCGAAAGCCCGCTCCCCCGGCGCCATGGCGATCAGGGCGAGCGCGCCCGCGATGCCGGCAACGCGCCGCATCCACCGTGCGTTGAATCGTGCATGCATGACTGTGCTCCTCGACCCTACGGCGCGCCTGCCGCCGGCTTGACGGTCACGGTGACGTTGACGGGGCTCACGTACACCGTGTCGTCGGCCACCGCCTGCAGGACGTAGACGCCGGGCCGGCTGAAGGCGACGCGGGTGACGGCCCGCCCCTCCTCGCCGATCTCGGGCACCCGCGGGTCGAACGACACCGCCCCCGGGCCGCGCCAGTGCAGCCACGTGACGGCGAGACCGGTGGCCGCCGCCTTGCGCGGATCGACCATCGCCTGCGATTTCGGGCCGCGCCGCACCCGCCGCTCGGCGAGCCGGGGATTGGGCGGCGGAATACCGTCGTCGCCGGCGAGGACGGCAATCTCGAGCGTGTCCGGCAGGGTGACCTCGAGGTGGTCGCCGCCCTCCAGACGGACGAACGGGCGCTGGTTGTCGGCGTAGCCCTGCGCGGTGCCCGACCCCCGGTTCAGTCGCAGGACGCCGTCGTCGATCTCCCACACCGGCCACAGGTGGCCGATGGCCCGGTCGGTCCGGCCGTTGTGGGTGACGGTCCACACGAGATCCTGCTCCCGCCCCCAGTCGGCGGGCACGCGCACCGTGAACACGAACTGCTGGCGCCGGTTGTAGAAGTGCGTCGGCTGTCCCCGATCCGCGGGGCCCGGCTCGAAGCGGTTGTTCGGACCGACGGGAATAATCGGCTGCTCCTCGTAGTTGCGGTTCAGATAGCCGAAGACCATGGTGAACGACCCGTCGGCGTTCCGCTCCCACCCCTCGAACACCGGCTGCACGTTCTGGCCCCGGCTCCAGCGCTCCTGGGCCGAGGCGGCGGACCCGACGGCCCCCGCCAGCAACGCCGCCGCGACAATCGCCCGAACGTTCCGACTGTGACAACTCATGACTGCTCTTCCCGTGACCTCTTTCGTCCCCGCCACGATCGAAGCCTCCGCGATCAGGAGATCGCGAAGGCCCCGGTCGAACCGTCGTCCGCTGCCCTTCCGAGGCGCAGCCTACTGGTCGTTGTCGTCGGCCAGCGCCTCACGCGCCTCGACTTCGTTCTCGAACGCCTCGTCGTCGAGCTCGTACCAGCTCACCCAGGCGAAGCTCATCTCGTCGCTCGACCGCTGGCCGAAGCCGGCCCAGTTGGTCGGGTCGTCGTTCCAGCGGTTCGCCTCCGAGTTGTCGTGCCAGCTCGTCACGTGCAGCAGCGTCCCCTTGGGCAGCAGCGGGGCCACATCGTCCTCGTAGTTGTAGACGATGTGCCACCCGAAGTCCCAATCGGCGCAGTTCAGAATCTCCTTGCGGTTGTCGGGGAGGATCGCCTCGAGGCACTGCCGCTTGCCGAGGTTGTGCAGGTGGGCCTGGAACGCGGTGATGTGGGCGTTCTCCCGCAGGCGGTAGTACCCGTCGTGCCGCACGTTGGAGGCGCCGGCGGGGATGTCGAGATCCTCGTCGTCCCCGACGTGGGCGGAGATCAGCTTGCGCTCGGGCTCCACGCCCTTGGGATAGAACTGCAGGCCGACCCGCGTCCGGTCCGTCGTCTCGACGCCGATGGCGGCGTAGTGCATGTTGAACTTGATCCGGCTCCCGGCCTTGATCAGCCGCCCGGTTCCTTCGGGGAAGATGTCGCCGTTCTTGCCGAGCGCGTACTCGTTCAGGAAGGCGTAGTCGTCATCGTCGGATTCGGGGTCCGAGTTGCTGGTCACGGCGTGATGGACCACCGGGAACCCTTCGATCGACGGCTTCGTCTCCACCGCCTTCACCCAGCGGTCTTCCGTGAGGCCCGAGTCCGAGATCAGATCGCCCCACCAGTTGGGGGCCTCGGCCGCGACCACGAACGGCTCGGGAAGCTCCACGATCCAGTCGGGCTCGCCGATCTTCCACTCGGCGATGTTCCGGAACCCTCGCGGCGGCGGCAGGTCCTCGGGGTTGCCGCGGGGCGCGCCGGCGTCGACCCATGCGGCGACGGCGGCGATCTCGTCGTCGCTCAGCGAGTAGTCGTACTTGAAGCCCTGCACGCCGATGTTCTTGTCGATGTACCACGGGGGCATGGCCCGCGTGACCACCTTCTCGCGGATCGATCGGGCCCACGGCCGCGTCTCCTCGTAGGTCAGCAGCGACATCGGCGCGATCGACCCGGTGCGGTGGCACTCCTGGCAGGAGCGCTGCAGAATCGGGGCGACGTCCTTCGTGAAGGTGACGGCGGGCGCCTCGTCCTGCGCCGCGGCGACGGCGGGCGCCGAGACGCCGAGCGCGGCGGTCAGGACGACGGCGAAGCCGGCGCCGCGATACGGTGTGAATGACATCTCCAAGCCTCCGGACGGAAATCTGATGAAGCAGGTCGTACGCCGCGCAGCGCACAATGGTCGACGGCCTATTGTGAACCAGGACGGGCCACGACGCCAAGCGTTCGCTGAACCGACGCGGTCTCGATCGGCACCCCGGTGGTAGAGTGAGCGGCGGGGGCAGCCGGTGCGAAACGAGTTCACCGCGGTGTTCGAACGCGACGGCGCGTAGTACGTCGCGCCCGAGTCTTGAAGCCGCAACCGCGCCGCCGTCAGCGCCGGAGCGAGAAGACGTACAGCGCGTTGCCGGTGTCGGGGTGCACGATGTCCGGGCTGAGCAGCGACGGCACCCGGCGCGGGCTGCCCCCGCCGAGCCCCGTCGAGACCGCGATGTACTGCGCGCCGTCGACGCCATAGCTGACCGGGAAGCCCTGCACCGAGGTGCCGAGCCGCGTTTCCCACAGGACGTCGCCGGTGGCGGCGTCGAACGCCCGGAAGTAGCGGTCGACGTCGCCCGCGAACGCGAGGCCGCCGCCGGTGGTCAGCACCGCGGTCATGAACGCGGCGCGCTGCTCGACGCTCCAGCGTTCCTCGAGCGTATCGACGTCGTAGGCGGCCAGCTTGCCGAGATTGCCGTTCGTCCCCGGCATCTCGAACCACTTCCGGTCGGCCTGCGAACCGCCCGAACCGATCTCCAGGGCCACCTCGCGGCCCGCGATCTCCAGACAGCTCTGGCTCAGCGGGATGATCAGCAGCCTCGTCTCCGGGCTGTAGGCGGTGGCGTGCCAGTTGTGGCCGCCGGCGGTGCTCGGGCACACCGACACCCAGTCGCCGATGCCGGCGTCGGCGATGTCCTGCCGGTAGGTCACGACGCCGGTGTCGGGGTCGATGGCCTCGAACACGTTCTGGAACACGGTCTCCGCGTGCCCGAGGAACGCGCCCGACCCGCGGTCGAGCTTCCACAGGATGCCGTGCTTGCCGATGGTGAGGAGGGCCTTGCGCCCGCCGCTCTCCACCAGCACCTGCTCGAACCCCTCGTCGAGGTCGAGGGCCTCGCCGGGCACGTGCTGGCGGTACCAGCGGATCGAGCCGTCGGCGGGGTTCAAGGCGAGCGTCGAGTTGGTGTAGAGCGCGGGGTCGTGGACGGTCAGGCCCCGGCTCGCGGGCACCCACGGCTTGGCTTGGGCGACCGGCCAGTAGAGCAGGTCCAGCTCCGGGTCGTAGCTGCCCGGAATCCACGAGTCGCCGCCGCCCCGCAGGGCCAGCGGCAGGTCGCCCCACGTGTCGCCCCCGGGATCGCCGGGCGCGGCGATGGTCAGACGGCGCCACAGCTCCTCGCCGGTGGCGGCGTCGTGGGCGGTGATGAAGCAACTGTCGGGCATGAACCGCGAGCATCCGTTGATGCCGTTGACGACCCGGCCGTTCACCACGATCGGCCCGCTCGAGTTGGAATAGCCGTCGTTGTAGTCGGCCATCCGGGTCTCCCAGACGAGCTCCCCGGTCCGGCTGTCGAGGGCCACGATGAAGGCGTCGCGCGCCCCCAGGAACAGCTTGTCGCCGTAGATGGCGAGGTTGCGGCTGTTCGCGCCGCGCAACGCCTCGGGCAGCGGGCGGCGGTACTCCCACAGCAGGGTGCCGGTCGCAGCGTCGAGAGCCTGGACGACGTTGCCGGGGTTGGCGAGATACATCACGCCGTCGTACACGAGGGGCGTCGGCTGGTTGCGGCCGTCCCCCATCGACCACACCCAGGCGAGCTGCAGGTCGGCGACGTTGTCACGGGTAATCTGGTCGAGAGGGCTGTGCCCCCATCCGTCGTAGGTCCGACGGTAGATCAGCCAGTCGTTCGGGTCGGGGTCCCGCAGCATCGCGTCGGTGACGGGCACGCGCTCCGCGATGGGCCGGAAGCTTCGCGTGCCCCCCGCCGCGGCGCCCGCGGGGGGCGTTCCGGCATCGCCCCCCGCGGGCGCGGTGACGCCCCCCAGGGCCACCGTCCCCGCCGCCACCCCGTTCTCCTGCAGGATGTAGGCGACGGCGCGCGCGTATTCATCCGGCGCGAGCGAGCCCCCGGCACCCGGCGGCATCGTCACCTGCACCAGGTCGATCAGCTCGTCGACGGGACGGTCCCCCCACGCGCCGCGGAACGTCGGCCCCGCCAACTCCGGCGCCTCGAACGAGCCGGTGAGGTTCGACATGTGGCACGTCGCGCAAGCCTGCTCGTAGATCGCGCGGCCCGCCTCGGCCTCGGCCGCGGTGTAGTCCGCGGAGAAGAGCTGCGCCGAGACGGCCGACGGGGCCAGCACGGCCGCGGCAAACCCCGTTCCCAACGCCAACCGGGCCGGACGCCGTCCGTATCGTCGTCGATGCATCGACATCCTCCGTCGACTCCGTCGTCGCGTGATCTTCATCCCCGAACCGTGCGTCCCCGGACCTTCGCCGGCCGATACGGAACCCGGGCCGGTCGCCCGACGGGTGGCTCACGCGCATCGTAACGCATCGCGGCCCGCGACGCGCCGGGTCGCGCGCGGCGGGGCGCGTCGGCGCACGCCACCGGCCGGCGTTGGACCACATTCACACGTATCATGTGTTCATGAAGAACGTCACCATCGCCTTGGATGAAGCCACGCTCCGCGAAGCGCGGCGAATCGCGGCCGACCGGTCGACGTCGCTGAACGGCATGATTCGCGAGTTTCTCGGCCAGCTCGTCGCCCGAGAATCGCGCGCCGCCCGGGCCCGCCGTCGCATCGTCGCCCTCTGCCTGGAATCGACGGCCGAGCGCGGAACGGAACGCTGGACACGGGACGAGCTCCATGAACGTTGAGTGTTTCTTCGACACCAACGTACTCGTCTACGCCGCCTCCACCTCGGCCGAGGACGTTCGCAAGCGGAACACGGCCCTCGATCTGATCCGGACGAAGGACTTCGGCCTGTCGGCTCAAGTGCTGCAGGAATTCTACGTGACCGTCACCCGGAAGTTTCGAGTGCCGCTCGAACCACCCGCGGCGACCGCCCTGCTGGAGTCGTATCGGGCGTTGCCACTGGCGTTGATCGACTATCCGTTGATCACGTCGGGAATCGAGGTGTCGCTCCGCTACGGGATCTCCTACTGGGACGGCGCCATCGTCGCCGCCGCGGAATCGCTCGGGGCGGCGGTGCTCTTCACCGAAGACCTGGACCACGGACAGCGATACGGCTCGATTCGCGTCGTCAACCCGTTCAGATAGGCACGGTCAGTACGCGATCGCGTAGCAGTCGCGCCGCGGGTCGCCGGCCGCGAGGCGGTTGCCGGTCGCCGGATCGATGAGAACCGCGGTCGCGCAGCCCGACATCCCGAACGGCCGCACCTCGTTGACGTCGTGCCCCCGGCGCCGCAGTTCGTTCGCCACCTCCGACGAGATGTTCGACTCGAGGTCCATCCGGTTGAACCCCGCCGCATGCGGCCAGAACGACCCGTGCAGATGCTGCGTCCGAACCCGCGGCCACGCCAGCGCGTCGTGCAGGTTCGGGTACCAGTCGGACCAGAACTCGACGACGTTCAGGAACGCCTGCAGGATGGTCTGGTCCTGGTTGTCGCCCCCCGGCGTGCCGATCGCCATCAGCGGCTCGCCGTCCTTGAACACGATGCTGGGGGTCAGGGTGTAGCGCGGGCGGGCGCGCGGGCGGATCTGGTTGGCGCGGTCCGGGTCGAGCCAGAACTGCTCGCCGCGGGTGCTGAGCCCGATGCCGGTCTCCCCGAGGATGACCCCGCCGCCGGTCCAGCCGCCGCTCGGGGTGGCGTCGAAGACGTTGCCGTCCCCGTCGATGACCGCGATGTGGGTGGTGTCCTTGAGGCCGCCGGCCGACGGCACGAACGATCCGTCGGCGTCGCTCGCCGCCACCCCGTCCGCGATGTCGGCGACCCAGAACGGCCACGCGTCGACGGCCGGGTCGTGGGGCAGCGGGTCGCCGGCGCGGAACGCGACCGACGCCCGGCCCGGATCGATCTCCGCCGCCCGCTCGCGGGCGTAGGCGGTGGACAACAGGCCCTCGGCCGGCACGTCGACGAAGTCGGGATCGGCGTAGTAGGTGTCGCGGTCCGCGTAGGCCAGCTTCATCGCCTCGACCACGGTGTGGATGTAGTCGGGGCTGTTGTGGCCCATCGCCTGCAGGTCGAACTCTTCCAGGATGTTGAGGGCCTGCAGCAGCACCGGCCCCTGGCTGTTGAACCCGTGCTTGTAGATGGTGTAGCCGCGGTAGTCGGTGCGGGTGGGCTCCTCGACCCGCGAGTGGAACTCGGCGAAGTCGTCGAGCTCGAAGGGCGCGCCGTGCTCCTGCAGGAAGGCGACCATCTCTTCGGCGATGTCGCCCTTGTAGAAGCGGTCGCGGGCGGCGGCGATGCCCTGCGCGCGGCCCAGATGGGCGCCGGCCCGTTCCGCCTCCACCATCTTCTCGAGGGTGGCGGCGAGGGTCGGGAACCTGATGACCTCGCCCGCCGCGTAGAGCGAGCCGTCGGGCTTCAGCCAGAACCGCTGGTTCTCGGGCCACGCCTCCATGAACCCGAGGTTCGCCTCGACGGCGCGGGCGGTGAGGGGCCGCAGCGGAAACCCCTGCCCGGCGTACTCGATGGCGCGGGCCGAGACCTGCTCGAAGCTCATGGTGCCCCAGCGCTCCAGCACCGTCAGCGCGCCGTGCAGGGCGCCCGGCACGACGGCGGGGTCGAGCCCCTCGCCGAAGAGATCGCGCCCGCGCGACCGGTACCACTCGATGCTCGCGCCCTTCGGCGCCCAGCCCTGGGCGACGACCGACGTCACCTCGCCCTCCCCGGCCGGGTACACCAGGATCAGGGACTCGCCGCCCAGCCCGTACAGGTCCTGCTCGACGACGCCGCCCACGAGCAGCGCCGTCACTCCCGCGTCGAAGGCGTTGCCGCCCCGGATCAGGGTCTCGAACGCGGCGGCGGTCGTGAGAGGATGGCCCGTCGACAGTCCCGCGCGCGGGCCGGACACGGCCGGGCGCTGGGCCTCCAGCGGCGAAGCGGCGAACGCGACGGCCAGTCCGGCCAGAACGAGGTACGCGGCGGACGCGCGGCACCGTGCGTGGTTCAGCATCTCGACCCCCCAGTCGATCCGACTGTAGTGCAACCGCCAGGACACTGACGGGAATGACGTTGCCGTATATCAGGTGCGCCGCGCCTCGGAAAACGGGCTGCGCCTGGATGCAGTCGGCGACTCCATCTCGATCACCGTCCTAAACCCAGCGCGGCTCCGCCTTCATGGTCGCCCGAAGGCGATGGTGGCCGTAAACCGGCCGGTGAAGAGCCTATCGACCGGGGTCCGACCGTGAAGGTAGCACGTTCCGTCGCCGAGGTGTTGGCAGAGCACACGACCCTGACCCTGGAGTGCCTCGATCGGATGTATCTCAACGTCTACGTGCCCCTGCTCCAGACCGCGGCGGGGGCGGCGTACTCTTCCGCAAGCGGCGTACTTCTTCCGCAAGATGCGGGGCGCGGCCGTACCGTCCTCGGCCCTGACGGCCCCCATGACCCAGCGCTTCGTCGACGCCGTCAAGCGCTCTTGCCGAGGACGTCGATGCGGGCGTTATCGTCATGTTTTCTTCCTTGAAACCGGACCGGTGACGGCCGGCGTGAGCCACGGCAGGATGGCCTCCATCAGGCCGCCCCCCGATCTTGCTTGCCGCGGTCGGCCAGCAACACGATGCGCGTGTTCACGGCTGCGATGTCGGCCCGCAGTTGGTGGACGGCGTTGTCGAGGCGGTTGTCAAGCCCGTCGATGCGTCCGGTGAGGCGGTTGTCGAGGGCTTCGAGGCGCTTGTCCATCCGGTCCATCCGACCGCCGAGGTCGGCCCGGAGCCAAGCGCCTACGGCGATGACGACGGCCGGCGTGAGCCACGGCAGGATGGCGTCCATCCCGCTATGGTACCATCCCCCGGCGGTCTGTAGCGGCCCGTTCACCCCGGCCGCTACCGCCTCGTCGTGGGCGGCGCCGACCCGGCCCAGGTCGGCATCAAGGACCGCGGCCACCTGCCGCATAGGTATGCAGCCAACGGCTGACGTACGCCATCAGATGCAAACTGCGTCTGCAGGGAACTTGGCATGTAGCCTTGCCGCGCCAGCTCGCTCGCGAAACCCGACGCGAACGGCTGGAGCGAGCCGCCGCCCCGATCCACTTCCTTAGCCGCCGCCCCCGCGGGAGGCGGCGCCGACTCCGGGCGCCATCGAGGCGCGGTCGATTTGACGCGCGTGCGCCGTACGAATCAGCGGCGCTCGGCCGCGATCTGCTCCAGATAGAGACCCTCCAGACGCTCCACCGCGGCGAAGAACCCGTCGGGGTCGACGAACGTGTCGGGGCTGTACCGCTGCCCCGCCTCGTACTTGTCGTGCAGGCCGTACTGGCCGCCGTGCGCCGCGACCCAGACGTCGACGTCCAGCGCCTTCTGCTTGCGGAACGTCTCCGCGAAGTCGTCGGCCACGCCGGGGTAGGTCGGGTCGACGACCAGCCGCTTGCCGGGGTTGATGGTGCCCATGTTCGCGATCGCGACGCTGTACTCGCGCCCGCCCTCCTCGACGGTCATGAGGTAGCTCGAGCTGCCGGCGGTGTGTCCGGGACTCTCCATCACCGTGAGGCGCGCGTCTCCCAGCTCGAGGACCTCGCCCTCGGCGATGACGCGGTCGACCGCGACCGGCGGGAACGATTCGCGGCCGCCGAAGTGCGGGTCGCTGAATCCGCCGTCCTCGAGCACCGGCGCATCGCCGGCCGTCGCCCACATCTCGGCCCCGGCCACCTCCTTGATCTCGGCGAGGGCCGCGGTGTGGTCCCAGTGCGCCTGCATCGTCAGCAGCACCCTGACGTCCTCGAGCCGGAATCCGAGCGACTCGATGTTCTCGCGGATCATCGCGGTCGAGTCTTCCACGCCGGTGTTGATCAGGAAGTGACCCTCGTCCGACGTCACGAGAAAGACCGCGAGATCGTAGGTTCCGACCGCGTAGAGGTTGCCGATGACCCGGTGGCCCGGGAACGGCCGCGTCCACCCTTCCGGTTGGGCGGCGAGCGGCGCGGCGGCGACGAGGACGAGAGCGCAGGCGGCGGGCAGACGGCGCGGGTCGAATCTCATGACGGTCACTTCTCCCTCGAACGAATCAGCCGGGAGCCCGCGCCCGAGGACACCGGACCCCGGCAGGGTCGGCCTGCCGGCAGGCGCAGCCCGCGGGCGGCCCACCGCGTCCTCACCGACCCGCGGCGGCGGCTTCGTCCGCGCGGTGGCCGCCGAGAATGCCGGGCATGCTGTAGTTGCCTTCGTGGCACGCGTACTCGTACATCGGCTGGTCGCTGAGCCGCATCGGGATCGAAGCCGTCCACGGACGCGTCCAAGTCTCCGGGTCGTCGACGGTGTACTCGTAGGCGAGGGTGCCGGCGTCGACCCGGGTCAGCCGCTCGACCAGCGTCATGCCGGAGGTCGTCCCCCGCCACCGGCGCTGATCGTTGAAGTGCGACGTCTCGATCACCAGCGTATCGCCCTCCCAGCGGCCGCGCGAGTCGCCCGACCACTGGCGGACCTGGCCGGGCAGCGCCGGACGCCCGTCGAGCGGCACCACCCGGACCGTATGGACCATCTCGGTGACCAGCACCACGTGGCCGGGCGTCTGGAACACCTGCAGGTTCTGGTTGTAGCCGCCGGGGGTGATGGGCGGACCGGCGTTGAAGCCGAGGATGCACCGGTCGAACGCGCTGCGGTCCAGCCACGAGTCGGCGGGATGCTCCCGCCGGTACTCGCGCCGCGCCGCAGTCCGCTCCCGCCCCGCCGGCGACATCTCCGGCAGCCGCCCGTTCGGCGGATCCACGACGAGCGATGTGCGCCGGGTGCCGATGGTCCTCGTGCCCCGGTCGAGCCAGAAGTTGTTGTAGAAGCCTGGAGCGCCCTCCTCGCCTCGGTCGACGCTCTCGGTGACCGATGTGCGCCGGGCGGCCCGGTCGGCGAGCTCGACGTTCCGGTCAACCACTTCCCGCTCGAGGTTGGCCGCCTCCTCCGCGGTCAGGAACGCCTGGTCGCCCAGTGCTTCGGGCCGCTCCAGCGGCGTGATGGTGCGAAAGTCCCAGACACCCTGCAGATCGGGAGCGCCCCACGCCGTCCGCGGCGCATCCTGGGCCGCAGCCGGCGCCGGCGGGAACAGACCGAACGTAACCAGCGCCGCCGCGTTCACGCATCCGACAACTCGATGACGCATTCTGAAGCCCCTTCCTGCTGTCCGGCGTCGTGCCCGCTCAATATTACCCTTTGTCCCGCGTTTTCCCGCATTTGCCGGCCGCCGCCGTTCACGGCCGGCCCGCATCGGCGCGCGCCCGCAGGGCATCGTCGTCCCACGCGGCGGTGAAAGCCGGCGCGCAGGTCAGGGGCACGGAGACCGGCTCGTCGGCGTCGAACCTGCAGGCGTCTTCGACGTCGAAGCCCATCAGCCCGCCCACGACGCACCGCCGGCCGGAGGGCTACCGGTCGGCCGCGGCGGCGCGCTCGCCGGTCCGCTCGCCGCTCAGCACGTTGACGATGCTGTAGTTCCCCTCGTGGCACGCGTACTCGAAGAGCGTCTCGTCGATGCTGCGCAGGGGCAGCTCTCCGGACCACGGGCTCGTCCAGCGCGACGGGTCCTCGACGGTGAACTGGTAGCGGATGGTGTCGGGGCCGACCCGGGTGAACCGTTCGATGACGCGAAGGCTCTCGGTGCGGCCGCCGTTGGCGGCCCGGATGCGGACGACGTCGTTGCCGAACGACGAGCCCTCCTCGCTGCGGGCGATGCGGCGGGTCTCGACGACGAGGGTGTCGCCCTCCCAGCGGCCGCGCATCTCGCCAAGCCACTGCGGAACCGGCCGGGCCGGGCGCGGGCGGCCGTCGAGGGGGATGATGCGCGTGTCGTGGATCATCTCGACGTGGATGACGACGTGGTCCGGCGTCTGGAGGATCAGGTAGTTGTTGTTGTAGCCGGTCGGCAGCATCGGCGGCCCCACCGACCACAGCATGCAGCGATCGTTGAGGTCCAGGTCGGTCCAGGTGTCCGCCGGACCGCGTTCGGCCCGCGCGGCGAGGCGGGCGTCCTCGTCCTGCTGCGCGGCCGGCGTCAACGGCGGGATTCGGCCGTCGGGCGGGTCGACGACGATGGACGTCTGCCCCGTCGAGGTCGTGCCGCGGTCCAGCCAGAAGTTGTTGTAGAACCCGGGGGCCCCGTCCTCCCCCACGTCCACGCTCTCGGTGACCGCGGTTCTCCGCGCCGGGCGCCGCAACAGCGCCGCGTTCCGGTCGGCGACCTCCCGTTCGAGACTCGCCACCTCTTCTGCGCTCAGCCGCTCCTGCGCCGCCAGCTCGGCCGGCCGCTGGAGTGGCGTGATCGTCTTGTTCGTGTAGGCGCCCTGCAGATCAGGATCGCCCCACGCGGTGCGCGGCGCCGCCGGCTGGCCGGCCGCGGAGACCGGCGGGAGACCGGCGAGGGCGAGCACGATCGCGGCAGCGAAGGATCGAACCGTCATCTCAACCTCCGTGGGCCGCACGACCCCGATCGCCCCCCAACGTCGGTCTTACCTCGACGCCGGGAGTGGCTGCTTCCATTGTGCGGCATCCGACCGATCCATGCTACGCCGTCGGGGGTCCTGCGACAACCACGAACCGCCGCTCGCCGGCGCTCAGCCACCGCCGTGCGCAGGCAGCATCGTGGCGGGTCCTGGGGCTCCGGACGGGCGGAATCGTGGGTCTCACGCGGCGCCGGCCGGTCGGCAAGACGGTGGCGACCCTTCGAATCGGGGCGGACCGTCACGCGCAGTCAGCGTGGGATGCTCCTGGGCGCTCGCCGGAGCGCGGTTTCCGCGGCCCCTGGACCGATCCAGCCCGTGGCAGAGCCCCGCGTTGCGCCGAGAACGGCGGGGCGCCCGGCCTGACCGGCGTGACGAGGACGTATTGAGGCCGATTGCAGCCGCGGACCGCACGCAGCCGACGAACAACGCAGTTCAGGCGGGCTCCACCGCCGCTCGAAGGCAGCGGGGACACCCGCCACGGGCGGCCGGGACGGCCGCTTCGGGGTAATCTGAACGAGAAGCCGGGACACCCACCGCCACCGCCATCCGGGAGGCCGACCATGAACCGCTGGTTTGCGACGTCGATCGTCACGAGTCTCGTTATCGCCGGCGCGGCCGCCTCCGCGGCTCAGACCGGAGACACGGGGCACGGTGAAGAGCACTTCAACACCCGGCTCGTCGGGATGCACGACCTGCAGGCGCGCTCCGCCTACCAGCCCCTGCCGGTCCGCCAGGGAACGCGCCGCATCCTGTACGTCGGTCACCACGCCGGAGAGCGGCTGAATCCGCTGACCGGCGCGGTCGAGCCCAACGGCACGTCGGTCGTCGACGTCACCGCCCCCGACGCCCCCGTCTATCTGACGCACATCCCGGCGCGGGAAGGCGCCAGCGGCGCGCAGATGGTGCAGGTGTGCGCGGGCGATGCGCTGCCGCGGGCGGCGGGCGGCCGGTTCTACCTGCTCCGGTCGAACGGCAATCAGAGCCACGAGGTCTGGGACGTCACCGAGCCGGCCCGGCCCGCCTTCGTGCGGACGGTGGCGGAAATGGGCCGGACCCCCACCGGCGAGCAGCACACCCACAAGAACTGGTGGGAGTGCGACACCGGGGTCGCCCATCTCGTCGGGACCGCCGACGGATGGCGCGCCCCCCGCATCCTGCAGATCTTCGATCTGGCGGACCCGGCGGCGCCGCGGCGCATCCGCGACTTCAGCCTGCCCGGGGTCCAACCCGACGCCGGCGGCCCCGTGCCCGGCGGGTCGGGCGTGCACGAGGCGGTCAGCCTGGGAGACCGCGTGTACCTGGCCTACGGCACCTCGGCCAACGGCGCGGTGCAGATTCTCGACCGCGACCGGCTGCTGCGCGGCGATCCGGACGCGGCCGCGCCCCTCGCGGCGAGTCCCGCGGCCCTGGCGTTTCCCCAGATCGGCCGGGTCGATCTGCCGTCGTTCTGGGGCGGGCACACCGCGATGCCGCTGCTCGGCGTGCCCATCGACGACTACGCGGACAACCGGGACCACGCGACGCGGGACTTCCTGTTCGTCGTCTCCGAGTCGGTCGGCAACGCCTGTCAGGAAGCGCGCCACGTCACCCTCATGCTCGACATCACGGACGAAGCCCATCCCCTGCCCATCGCCACCTTCCAGGTGCCGGAATCGAGCGGGGGGTTCTGCGGGCGGGGCGGCCGCTTCGGCCCCCATGCGCCGCAGTGGTCGATGGAGCCCCCGTTCTACGGGAAGCTGATGGTCGTGTCGTGGTTCAACGCGGGCGCGCGCGCGATCGACGTCCGCGATCCCTTCAACCTGGAGGAGGTCGCGTACTACATCCCCGCCACGACTGAGCGAACCGACGAGCGGTGCGCCGCCATCGACGGCGTCGAGACCTGCCAAGTGGCCATCCAGACCAACAACGTCGAGGTCGACGACCGCGGGTTGATCTATCTCGCCGACCGCGCCGACAGCGGCCTCCACATCGTCGAGCTGACGGGCCGGGCCGCCGCCATCCTCGAGAATTAGCTCCTGGTGAAGAGCCGACCGCCGAAACAGCCGAGCCCGGTGCGGCGCTTGTGAGCCCGTATCCCGCATGCCAGAATTAGCACCCGTCACCTGCGTCGCCGCAGGCGCCGCCTTGGTGCTCTGGGACGGGGTCCCGGCCACGTCGGTGATCCGAGCTGGCGATGGACGCCGAAGACGGCGCCCGCGACGCGCCGTACGACAGGGAACGGCGCGCCGCGACCGTTCGGAGCGGACCCATGACGCACGGCCTCCGGATGCCCCCCGACGTGATGCGCGAGCTGGCGACGCACGTCACCGAAATTCTGGTCGAGCGGAGCGCGAGCTTGCGGGACGGCCGCGCCTGGGACGGCGAGTTCAAGCAGGATCTCCGGGAACGGCTGCTGGAGCCCCCCCCCGAGACCGGCCGGCCGCCGCGCGAGGTGATCGACCGCGCGGTGCGCGACGTCCTGTCGCCGATCATGCGGCACGATCACCCCCGGGCCTTCGGATTCGTGCCGTCGGAACCGACGTGGCCGGGGGTGCTGGCCGACTTCCTGGCGACCGGCTTCAACGTCAACGCGGCCACGTGGCTGAGCGCAAGCGGGCCAAGCCAGCTCGAAGCCGTCGTGATCGACTGGTTCCGGCGCTGGCTGGGATACCCGGAGACGGCGGGCGGCGCGTTGACCAGCGGCGGCTCGGCGGCGGCCCTGGACGCCTTGGTGGCGGCGCGCGAGGCGGCCGGACACCCGGCGCGGGCCACCGTCTACATGAGCGACCAGAGCCACAGCGCCCAGATCCGCGCCGCGCGCATCATCGGCATCCGCCCCGACCACCTGCGCCTGCTGCCGGCCGGCGCCGACTTCCGTCTCGATCCGGCGGTCCTGGCCGGCGCGGTCGAGGCGGACCGCGCCGCGGGCCGCATCCCAATCGCCGTCTGCGCCAATGCCGGCTCCACCAGCACCGGCGCCGTCGACCCGCTGCCCGCGGTCGCCGACTACTGTACGGCGCACGGCATCTGGCTGCACGTCGACGCCGCGTACGGCGGTTTCGCCGCGATCACCGAGCCGGGAGCCCGGCGGCTGCGCGGCATCGAGCGCGCCGACTCCATCGGCCTCGATCCGCACAAGTGGTTCTTCCAGCCGTACGAGGCGGGCTGTCTGCTCGTCAAGGACGTGCGAACGCTCGAGCGGGCCTTCGCCATCCACCACGACGTGCTGCAGGACTCCGTGTGGGGCGCGAACCATCCGAACCAGGCGGACCGCGATCTGCAGTTGAGCCGCCGCGACCGCGCCCTCAAGATCTGGATGTCGGTGCAGATCTGCGGGCTGGCCGCGTTCCGGGCGGCGGTGGCCAAGGGTATCGAGCTGGCCGAGCGCGCCGGGCAGTACGTCGTCGACAGCCCCGTCATGGAGCTCATGACGCCGGTCTCGCTGGGCATCGTCTGCTTCCGGGTCAACCCCGGCGAAGGGGTCGGCGGCGAGAGGGCGCTCCACCAGCTCAACCGAAAGGTCCTCGCCCGCGTGTTCTGGGAGGAACGGGCGTTCATGTCGTCGACGCTGCTCCACCGGAGGTTCGCGCTGCGGATGTGCGTCATCAATCACTCGACGAGCTGGGACGACGTCCGCGAGACGCTGGAGACCATCGAGGGCTTCGGCCGGGAGGCGCTGTGAGATCCACGCGCCGCGCCGCAAGGCGGCGCCGCTCCCGCCGTGCGGACCGCGGCCGCCGCCCCCGCACCAGCGCGCTTCCCGCGTCGCCCCCCCGACCAGCTCCAGCCCGGTGCCCGAACCCCGCCTCGACGCCCGTAAATCTACGGCGATGTTCGGGTGGTCGAGCGAGGCCGGCAGCTCGGCTTCCCGCTGGAACCGGGCCAGCCGATCGGGATCGGCGGCGAAGACGTCCGGCAGCAGCTTGGAGGGCGACGCCGTGGATCTACCAAGTGTCGCGCGCGCGGCAGACCTCGCCCATTGGAGGGCGACGCCGCGGATCTGCCGGGTGGCGCGGGCGCGACCGACTTCGCCCATGCCGCCGGCGCCGAGGACGCCGGGGCGTCCCTCCCTGCCCCCGGCTCACGGCCGGAGGGCAGGCGTGCGCACCGGCAGCCGGCGCGCCCGGGTCGCCTGCTCGAAGGCGTAGCCCAGAGCCAGCAGGCGCGGTTCGTCGAACGCCCGCCCGAGGAAGGAGATGCCGACGGGGAGTCCGTCGCCGGTAAAGCCGGCGGGCACGATGAGATCGGGAAAGCCGGTGAGATTCGCGTACCGCGTCGCCGAGCGGCCTCCCCCGCCGGAAGGCGCGGGGGCGGTGTCGACCCGCCCGGGTCGCCGGGGCGACGTCGGATACACGATCGCCGCGAGATCGTCGGTGTCCATCAACCCGCGGATCACGGTGCGCACCATCGGCAGACCGTGCCCGAGCACCGCGCGGTACTCCGGGTCCGACAACCCGCCGCTCGCGTCCTCCTGCCGCATCAGGCGCCACCGGCCGGGGTTGTGCCCCGCCCCATGGGACGGCGCGGTGAGACGCACCGACCGCTCGACGAGCTCGGCGAGGTTGGCGGCGAATCCCGGCTGCAGGGTCGCCAGGTACTCCGCGATCTGGGCCCGGAACTCACGGTAGCGGACCACCGTGTAGAAGTCGCCGCTGACGTCGAGCAGCCATTGCGGGAACCGCACGTCCACGATGGTGGCCCCGGCCCCGCGCATGACGTCCAGCGACGCCTCGACGACCCAGTCCACGTCGCCGTCCTGGCCGAGGAAGTCGCGGGCGATCCCGATGCGGGCGCCGGCGAGCGCGTCGGGATCGAGATACTGCGTATAGTCCGTCTCGGAGCGCCCGCGGTTCGCCGCGGTGGCCTCGTCGGCGGGGTCGCGCCCGCTCAGGACGCCGAGCGCGGCGGCGACGTCGTACACGTGCCGGGCCATCGGACCGGCGGTGTCGAACGACAGCGCGAGCGGCACGATGCCGTCGCGGCTGAGCAGGCCCAGGGTCGGCTTCAGCCCGGCAATGCCGTTGGCCGTCGACGGCGAGCGCACCGATCCGCCGGTGTCGGTCCCCAGTCCGAACTGCGCGTACGCCGCCGCGATCGCCGCGCCGGTGCCCCCGGACGATCCGCCGGGCGTCCGCACCAGGTCGTGCGGGTTGCGGGTGCGTCCGCCCAGCGAGCTGATCGCCCCGCCGGACGCGAACTCGCTCATGTTGACCTTGGCGAGGACGATCGCGCCGGCGTCCCGAAGCTTGCGGACCAGGAAGGCGTCGTCGGGCGGCATCGAGCCCGCCAGCATGACGGATCCGGCGGTGGTCGGCAGATCCGCGGTATCGAAGTTGTCCTTGAGGACGACGGGAACCCCGTGCAGCGGAGACCGCGCCCCGCCCTCCCGCCGCTCCGCGTCGAGGGCGCGGGCGCGGTCGACGGCATGCGGATTCAGGGTGATGACCGCATTGAGCGCCGGGCCCGCGTCGTCGTACGCGGCGATGCGGGCCAGGTAGCGCTCGACGAGCTGCTCCGAGGTCAGCGTCCCCTCGTCGAACGCCCGGTTGAGATCCGCGATGGTGGCGGAGGTGACGTCGAGGGTCTGCCCGCCGGCGGCCGCGGCGCCGGCGAGTCCGAGCAACAGGACCAGACCGAAGCGCCGGCGGAAACGTTGTGTGCTCATGTCAGGGCTCCCGGAATGCAAAACGGAACATCGATGCCGGTCGCGACGCGCCGTGGTCCGCTCCCGCCGGCGACGCCTCGGGCGCCCGCCCGCGTCGTCCACCCGCCACCGCTCCGAGCCGCGTCGTCCCTGACCAGATACGACGCAGGCCGCTCCCACCGGCTCCACCGGCGGCGGCCCGGGATCTCCGGCAGATCCCGGTCGCAGGCGACGACCGCCTCAGCCATCGCCGCGCTCCGATGCGAGTTCCTGATCGGTCAAGCCGTTGGCCAACAGATACTCCCGGATACGCTCCGCAAACTCTCGCGCCCGCTCGCATTCGAACCGCGATTCTTCGCCGACGAAGGAGATCCCGGCGTCGTAGTCCGCCATCAGGCGATCGTCCATGCTTCTGCCCAGATGCTTCGCCCACGACCTTTCGATGCGTCCAGTACGGACAAGGTGTTTCCCGAACATCCGTCTTGCGCCGGCATGACTCGCCACCGCCACGTCGTGCACCAGCAAAGCCGCCTTGGCGGCGTGCAGAATCGCATAATAGGCTCGGGACACCGCATCCTCGGGATAATCTTCCCGCGCCAGAAGATCGGCCGCCCGCAGCGACTGCGCAGACCTGCGCCACTCTGCCAGCACGACCTCACGATTCACAGGACCGACACCCCATCGCGCTCCACCGCCTGCTGAAAGGGATAGCCGCGTCGCTTGTGATCATCCCATTCTTCCTGCGTGTAGGCGAGAATCGACGGCACGGCGTCGGACGTCGCGGCCAAGTCGTAGCCGATCTCCCGCAAGGGACGCTTGAGGTGGCCGGCGCCGTCCTCCACCACGAGGAGCACGTCGAGGTCGCTGTCTTCGCGGGCGTCGCCGCGCGCCTTGGAGCCGTAGACCACCATGCGCGCGACCACCCCGGGATGACGCGTCCGGAGGGCGCGCCGGTATTCGTCCAGCCAGACCTGCTCCGCGGCGTCGAGGGTCAGCATCGTTCACACCTGCGCGTCGAAGACCTGGGACGTATCGTTGCCCACCCTTCCCGCGGGGATGTAGTCGTCCCTCTCCACCGCACGTCCCCTCAGTGTCGACGATCCGGCGCATTTTGTCCCGGTTCTGCCGGAAGTCGTGGAATCACCGCGCGAACGTGGAGTCCTTTCGCCCGACCGCTGATGGGACGCACGTCGGAAGGGACAGGAGCGGTCATCGGGGAACTCACCGCGAACCCAGGAGAGCCCCCCATGGCAGGAGAATTACGCCCGCCGCCGGCCCGCGGCGCCTCGTCACGCTCGTCAGCCCCCCCGCTGTCCGACGGCGCCTCGACGCCTCGGTGCAACGCGGGACTCACCCGGGCCGACGAGACCGACTCCCCCGCGCACTACCCCTCCGGCAGCGCGAACGCGACGAGACGGGCGTCGGGGCCGGCGCCGGTGGCGATCAGGATGAACTGCCGGCCGGCGCGCGAGCGGTAGGTCATCGGGTTGCCGCTGGTGCGGAACTCGGTGGCCACCCGGGTCACCTCGCGGCCGGTGGCGGCGTCGAACGCGTACAGGTACGGGTCGCCGCCGCCGAGGAAGACGAGTCCGCCCGCGGTGACCATCGGACCGTTGGCGCCGGGGGTGCCGAGGCGGTCGGGCAGGTCGACGCCGCGCAGCAGCGGGTGCGCGCGCATGATGCGGCTGCCCTCGCCGAACGGCACGCTCCAGGCGAGGTCGCCGGCGTCAAGATCGATGGCGACGAGCCGCGCGTAGGGCGGCTTGACGAGCGGAATCGGCCCGAGGCGGCTGCGCTCCGCGGCGATGTAACCGCCCAGCCCGCGGAAGATGCCGGCCGAGCCGCCGCGCGGGCAGTTGTTGGTGTAGGCGACGTCGACCTCCGGCAGGTCGGGATGGGTCTCGCAGACTTGGTTGGCCGACACCCCTTCCGAAGTCCGCACGTAGAGCCGGTTCGTGGTCGGGTCGAGCGCCGCGCCGCCCCAGTTGGCGCCGCCGTCCACCCGCGGCCGCTGCAGCGTGCCCCGCAGGCTGGGCGGCGTGAACAGCGGCCCGAGCCGGTAGGTCTGCAGCTCCTCGACCGCGAGCCGGTGGATCTCGGGGGTCAGGTCGTTCGCGTCGTCGAGCGAGACCCCCTGCCGGGCGAACGGCGGCGGCTTCGTGGGGAACGGCTGGGTCGGATACACGACCTCGCCCGGCACGTCGGTGTCGGTGTCGACGGGGCGCTCTTCGATCGGCCAGACCGGCTCGCCGGTCACCCGGTCGAACACGTAGGTGAACCCCTGCTTCGACACCTCGGCCACCGCGTCGATGGCCCGGCCGCCGACGTTCAGCGTCATCAGGTTCGGCGCCGACGTGAAGTCGTAGTCCCACAGCCCGTGGTGCACCGCCTGGAAGTGCCACTCGCGCTCGCCGGTCCGCGCGTCGAGGCAGACGAGCGACTCGGCGAACAGGTTGGCGCCGAGACGCCGGCCGCCCCAGTAGTCGCTGCTCGGGGTGCTGGTCGGCACGTACAACAGCCCGCGCTCGGCGTCGAGGGACATCAGCCCCCAGACGTTGGCGTGGCCCGTGAAACGCCACGACCCGCCCTCCCACGTGTCGGCCCCGAACGCGTCGTTCGACTGCGGCACGGTGTAGAAGACCCAGCGCCGCTCGCCGGTGCGGACGTCGAACGCCTGCACCGAACCGGGGGTGTCGAAGCGTTGCTGGATGCGGTCGGGCACCCGGCTGCCGACGATGACGAGGTCCTCGAAGACCACCGGCGGCGACGTCTGGTCGAACATCTGGTGGGTCACCGGGTTGGGAAAGTTCTCGGTCAGCAGCACCCGGCCCCCGTCACCGAAGGAAGAGACCCGCGAGCCGTCGGCCGCATCGAGCGCATAGAGGCTGTCGCGGCTGTTGATGAAGACCCGCATCCCGCCGCCTGAGCCCGCCGCCCGGTTGTCGTTGGCCGGCCAGACCGCGACGCCCCGATGCTTGAAGCCGCCCGGGGGACCGCCTTCCGGACCGGTGCGCCAAGCCTCGGGATCGAACGCCCAGAGCTGCTCGCCGGTGTCGGCGTCGAGCGCGGCCACCCGCGTGTACATCGTCGAGACGTAGACGACGTTGTCGATCATCAGCGGCATGACCTCGAAGCTGCCCGGCCGCGTCCGGAACTCCTGGTTCGGCAGCTCGTTCGGCTCCCACGTCCAGGCGACCTCGAGCGTCTCGACGTTCGAGACGTCGACGTCGGCCAGCGGCGAGTACTTCGACGCCCCCTGGTCGGCCCCGACGTAGGGCCACTCGACCATGCCTCCGGACCGGTCCTGCGCCGCCGCCGTCACGCCGGCCAGGGCGGCGGCGAGGGCGGCGGCGACCACGCGGTGCTGCTTCGTCTGCATCGGGATGCCTCACTCGACGTTGGTCGCCATGACGGCCCGCCCCGCAACGGCACCGACGCCGGCCGGGTTGGTGACGCGGCAGCGGAGCCGCCAAGCGACGGGCTACGGCCTACGGGAAGTTCGTCTTCACGACGTTGTCGCCATGACGGTCCGCCCCGCAACGGCACCGGCCGGGTTGGTGACGCGGCAAGCGGAGCCGCAAGGCGACGGGCTACGACCTACGGGAAGTTCGTCTTCACGATGCTGCGGTCGATCTCGGCGAGAGAGGCCGCCCCCGCGAACGCCATCGCCTGCTTCAGTTCCGCGTTGACGATCTCGAGCACCTTCTGCGCGCCCTGCTCGCCGAACGCCCCCAGCCCCCAGCGCGACGCGCGCCCGAGACAGACCGCATCGGCTCCCAGGGCCAGCGCCTTCAACACGTCGCCGCCCCGGCGGAACCCGCTGTCGATCAGCACCGGAACCCGCCCCCCCACCGCCTCGACCACCTCTTCCAACACCTCGAGACTCGAGGGGCCGTAATCGAGAGCCCGGCCGCCGTGGTTCGACACGATGATGCCGTCCACCCCGTGCTCGAGACACTTCTTCGCCCCCTCGCCGGTCAGGATCCCCTTGGCCAGCATCGGCACGTCGCACATCGGTCGGAGCTCGTCGAAGAGGGTCCACTCGTACCACAGCCGCCCGGCGCCCACGCGATACGGGTTCGGGGGGTTCGGCCGCTCCCGCCGCGTCACCCGGCGCGGAGCCCCGCCGAGGTGGCGGACGTGCAGGTCGCGCTCGTAGTAGGACGCCTGCTGATCGATGGTCACCACGATCGTCTGCGCTCCGACCTCCTGCGCCGTGCCGAGGGCCTCCCGGTTCGACTCCATCCCGCGGGACGCATAGCGCTGGAACCAAAGCGGCCCCTCGGCGTCCCGGGCGATCCGCGGGAACGGGAAGCTCGACACGTTGCTGACGATCATCGTCGTGCCGGTGGCCGTCGCCGCCCGGTGCATGCCCAGCTCGCCGTCGGGATGCAGATCCCGCTGCCGCGCCGTCGGCGCGAGCATGACCGGGCTCGGCATCGCGTGCCCGAACAGCTCGGTCGAGGTGTCGACCGACGCCGCATCGACCCCGCCGCGGCCGATCAGCTCCACCCAGTCGAACGCGTCGCGGTTGCGGTACAGCGTGAATTCCGATTCGGTGCCGTGCGCGGTGTAGTCGTACACCGACAGCGGCACGTTGGCGCGAAAGATCGGCTCGAAATCGAAGACGTCACGCATCTCGTCGAACCCGAGAAACCGCCGGTGCGGGCCGAGCGGCCACGGGTCGCGTTGCGCATGGAGCAGCGGCGAAGCCGCCATGAACGACGCCAGCCCGCACAGCGCCCTTCTCCGGGACATTCCGCGACGCCATCGCTGCTCAATCTTTCCCACGATGCCTCCTGCGCTGGAGAGACCCGACGACCGGCCGGCAAACGGCCCGTGCCAGCGTCAGCAGTGTATCAGCAGATCTCCGTCCCGCACCCCCGCGCGCCGGCGTTGCGCAGGGTCGTGGGGCGGCTTTTCCGCCCCGGGCCCTCGTGGTGGCGCGCAGGTCTCACCGCCCCGGATCGGCGGTGGCGTACTCGATGAGCCGGCGCTGCAGGAGATCGTCGAGAAGCCGGTCCACGTCGCGTTCGAGCACGTCCCGGGGAACGTCGTAGTCGGCATGCACGCGGTCCACGATCGCGCCTCGAGTCATTCGCTGCTCGATCAGGGTCCACACCGCGGCTCCAACCTCGTCGAGGCCGAGATAGCGCCCGGACCGCATGTCCACCAGGATGATCTGATCCCCCATGCGGGCGTAGTGGACCTGCTCGGATACCCTCAACCGCGTTCCTGTCGATCGCATCGCGCCTCCCGGTTCAGGCCGTATCGGCGTTCACCCACGGACGCCGCCGCCCCTGGAACGCGTGTTGCAGCCATGCGTCCAGGGTCAGGGTCGAGAGCAGTCCCCCGAGGTGCGCCGCATGTCCCTGGCGGGCCAACTGCAGGGCGTTCAGCAGGCGATGGCGGTCGACGACGCCGAGGTCGACGAGCACCGACGACGCGACCACCTGCTCGAGGACCGGCCATTCCTTCCGCAGACCGTTGTAGACCGCATGCCCCGTCGACGCGTTCCGGGTGCGGCATCTGACCCGCTCCGGCAGGATGCTCCGCATGGCGCGGCGCAGGACCGCCTTCGGCTCTCCCGGCGCCGCCTTCAGGCTCCACGGCGCCGCGAGGGCCAGCTCGACCAGCGGCCGGTGCAGGAAGGGATACCGTATGTCACAGGCCTTCTCCAGATATCCCCGCAGGAGGAATCCCGTGATCCAGGCGATCCGCTCGACGTGCCACTGATCGGCGGGTCCCCGACCCGCTCGCGGCATGTTCCCGTACCGGGCGCGATCCCTCAGGTTCCAGGTGTCTGCGAAGCGGCCCGCGATCCAATCGTGCCCGGCGGGCGAATGGCCGTAGCTGATCAGAGGCCGGCCCACCAGCGGCCGCAGACAGTACCGGAACAGGAGGTTGCTCAACGGCATCTTCAGCACCCGCTGCCACCGATCCACCTCCCGCCCCAACTGCCCCAGCCGCCCGCGGCGCAGCAGATCGGCAAGATGCACGGGCTCCTGATGCTTGCTCAGGACGACCGCCTCGGCGCCGATGCCGCTCAGGAGCACCGGCACGCCGGGCCGCGCCATCAGCCGTCCGTACTGCTCGTGCACCCCGAAGAACGCGGCCGCCGAGTGCGGTTCATCCCAGTACCGCACGGCGTCCCGCAGCCGGCTGAACGGATGGTGGACGTCGCCCTCGATGTCGCGCCGCTCGACGTCGCTCGCCCGCGCGACTTCCGAGGCCCATTCCCGCTCGTCGCTCAACGTCGACTCGCCGAACACGACGGTGATCGCCGACAGCGACGGCCGGCCGCGGTGGCGGGCGGCCACGCTGACGATCGACGACGAGTCGAGCCCGCCCGAGAGGTCCGACCACACCACGTCGGACCCGGACATCCGGCTCGCCACCGCGTCGGAGAACGTGTCCAGAAACTGGTCGACATGGTCCTCATCGTTACGGTGGAGACGGGCGCCTCCAGCGCGCCACTCCCAGTACCGCTCGATCCGGACGCGCCCGTGTTCGGCGATCAGACGGTGGCCGGGCTCGAGCCGCGACAGGCCGCGGTACGGCGTGCGGCCCGAGCTCGGGCGATCCACGCCGAGGGCGAGCCGATCGGCCACGTACTCCAGGTCGAGCGGCGGGGTCTCGGGGCAGACGGCCAGCAGTTGCCCGAGCTGCGTGGCGAAACAGACCCGGTCGTCCCGCACGAGCACGTACAGCGGCTGCACGCCGAGCGGGTCTCTCGCGCAGAGGAGCCGCCGGGCGCCGCTGTCCCACAGCCCGAACGCGAAGTCGCCGATCAGCCTCGACGCGCACGTGTCCCCCCAGGCGCGGTAGGCGGCGAGGGCCAGCCCGGCGTCGTCGACCGACGCATCGACACCGTGGACCGACAGGTCCGCCATCAACGCCCTGCGATTGTCGATTCGGCCGTCGAAGACGAGGACGCACTGCGCGCGGCCGTTGCTCGATGACCGCGCAACGGTCGGGCAAGCGGCATCGGCGGAAGCCGCGGTGCATGCGAGTCCGATGGACTCCCCTACCCAGTGGCTCCGGCGGCTCGAGACCAGGATTCTCGCGGCCTCGTTCATGCGCGCGACCGCCCGGCGCTCGACCGGCCCGCCGTCGAGCGCGTGGATGCCACCGACTGAGCGCAGGGTCGCACCGGCCATCGTATTGGATTGGATCAGCAGGGGCGAAGAGCCCGGAACGCCGTCCCCGCGGCACGGCCCGACGGCTCTTCGAATGCGGCGGGGCTCCGCCGGTCTACACCGGTTCGCCGGTCTACACCGGTTCGCCGGTCTACACCGGTTCGCCGGTCTACACCGGTTCGCCGGTCGAGCGGGGCTCCGCCAACTACACCGGTTCGCCGATCTACACCGGTTCGCCGGTCGAGAGGATCGGCACGTACGGCTCGTGCCGCCAATCGTCGGTCGAGTCGTCCAGCACTTCTCCCAGGCATTCGACCCAGGCATGGGCCCCGAAGGGAAAGCGCTTCACACCGATGCGCAGCGTCGCGGGAACGCCCCGCCACCGCAGGAGCACGAAGATGGCCAGAGCCCGCGGCAGACAGTCCAGGCGCCGGCGGTAGTAGTAGCGGGTCGCCGTCCGCACCGCCTCGAGGACCCGGAACGCCGTCCGCCGCCGGGCCGCCGGCGACGCGGCATCGACGGAGCGCCGCCCCCACCTGTCCACGAACCGGAATACTCGCGGGAAGCCGAACACCCGGAAACCGGCATCCAGAAGAACGAAGACCAGAAGCGCCTGGATTGTCATTGTTCCTTATTTCTGTGGAGCGCCCCCGAGGCATCGAGCAGGCAATCGACACTGTCGACTGCCTGCTCCGCCATCGCCCCCGCCCGACCGCCCGCGGCGAACCCCGCGTCGCCCCGAGAGCGGCGGGGCGCCCGCCTGACAAGGCGCGAAGAAGACGGCGCCTATGGTGCGTATGCAACCGACGAACAACGCTGTTCAGGCGGGATGCGTCGCCGCTCGAACTGCCGCGGGGCCCCCGGCCGCGGGCCGCCAACTACGGCCAGAGTCCAAAATGCCCGCCGTTCTCTCCGTCCGTGCAGAAGCCGAGGCAGTCGCCCGTCATCACCTCGACGGCGCCGAAGTCGACGACGCGCGGCGCGACGTACGCCCTCTTTTGCTTTTTTTGAATCGCCACTTCATTCCTCCCTGGTTCAAGAGATGCCATCAACTCTATGAGCGGACTGCATCCTCTCAGATCCGGCGGCCGCGGAGCATTGCCTTCCGTCAACCCGATCGATGACATGAATCAAGGCGCCTTCCCGAACCCGGAAGGCCGGCACCGGACAGTGCAGATGAAGAAGCGCCGCAGACCAGGATCAAGCCCGGGCTTCGATCTGCGGGCGGTCCAAGGCACGCGGAACCTCGACTGGCCGTCGAACCCCCGCGGGGGCCGCGGGCAGCAGAACCGTGAAGGCCGCACCGTGGCCGAGGCGGCTGTGGACTTCGATCCGCCCTCCGTGCGCCTGTACGACGTGCCTGGCGATCGCCAGCCCGAGACCCGTCCCCGCCACCTCGGTACCCTCCGCGGCGACCCGGTAGAACTCGTCGAAGATACGTCTCTGCTCGTGCGGCGCGATACCGATCCCGGCATCCGCGACGGCGACCGCCACCGCGTCGCCGCGTCGCCGCAGCTCCACGCGCACCCGGCGGCAGGACCCCGAGTACTTCATCGCGTTGTCGAGCAGATTCACGAAGACCTGCGTCATCGCCGCCGCGTCGACGCGAACCTCGGGCAGGCCGGCATCCGGCGCGGCCACCGAGATCGCGAATCCTCCCTGCGCGCGGCGGGTGTCGACCGCTCCCACCGCCGCGCCGACGACGTCCTCGATGGCCGCCGTCTCCGGGCGGTAGCGGACCTCCGCCGACTCGATACGGCCGAAGCTCAGCACGTTGTCGACAAGGTGCCGCAGACGGCTGCTCTCCTGCTCGATGCGGCGCCCGTACTCGACGACCCGGTCCGGCGCCGTGACCCGCCCGCAACGCAGGAGCTCCCCGAACACGGCCAGTGACGTCAGCGGCGTGCGCAGCTCATGGGACACGCCGGCCACGAACCCGTTCCGGATCTGCGAGAGCCGCCGCTCGCGCCGCGCCGCCCGCCACGTGAGCAGCACCCCGCCGGTCGCCATCACCGACATCAGAATCGAGAGGACCCGGCTCGTCAGGGCGTTGGACTGCAGCACCTGCGCCGCGGCGGTGTGGCGGCTCCGCGCCGACAGCTCCAGGTCGCGGAACACGAAATCGAAACGGCCCGCCAGCGCATCGTCCTGGCCCGGCCCGTCATGCATGGCCGCCACGACGCGCCCCGCGCCGTCCGCCACGCGCACGATCAGGTTGTCCCGCACGTCGGCGGCGAGCATGCCTTCCGCACCAGCGATGGCCCGGGGCAGGTAATCGCGTTCGAATCGACGCATATCGATGACGAAACCGACAAAACCGACGACCGCCGAATCGGCATTGGTGACGAACCGGTAGACGACGCGGTTCTCGGCATCCAGTTCGTCCACGTAGATCTCGGATCGATTCAGATGCTGTATCCACTCCACTCGAAGGTATTGGCTGACGCGGAATATCACCGCCTCCGTGGCCGGGTCGGCTCCGATGCCGATATCGCCGGTCTCGAGATCGTAGTACTGCGTCAGGCAGGAGCATCCATCGAGAGATCCGGCGAACAGCAGGCTGGCCGCCGAGGTATCGACCCCATCGAAGTGCTGCGCAATCACATCGAACCGCTTCGCGGCGAGGGCGTCGCCGGGCACGGCCAGCATCTCCTGCGCCGCGTCCTCGTACGCCCGCCGCACGTCGGCCGCTACCGCCTCCAGATACTCCAAGAGGGTGGATTGGTGCGCAATCAGCTCTACCTGCGCCAGCCGACGGCTCGAGACGTACTGCAGGACGACGATCGCCAGCAGCGGGACGAGAACGACGGCAACTTCGAACCGCCACCTCCCATGGAAGGATCCGAGGTTGTGCATGGCGTCCTCCTCACGTGTGTTTTTTATATGCCGAAGTGTGTCCATTTTATCTACACGCGACACCTGAGCGGCCCGTGGTGAAACCCGCGCCGCACCGAGAGCGGCGGGGCGCCGCCTGACAAGGCGTGAGGAGAAGAGCGCCTATGCTGTGAAACAGGCCCCGACGTTTCGCGGCGTTGGGTGGCAACCGACGAACGACGCAGTCAGGCGGGACGCATCGCCGCTCGCATGCAGCGGGGACTGTCGCCGCGGGCTGCCAAGAGACACACCCGAACGACCCGGCCGTCAGGCGTTCACCGGCCAGCCCACGTCATGGCGGACGGGGTCGATCCCGCGCAGTCCGGGCAGGTCCCGGATGATGAGGCGATCACCCCGCAATCGGATGACGCCGTCCCGCTGCAACCGGGTGAGCAACGCGGCCAACTGGCTGGCCGAGACCGCAAGCAGTCTCGCCAGCTCCCGGTGCGTGAACGGCAGGCGCATGTGCACTTCCTTCTGCAGGTGGCCCGTGTCGTTGGCGTCGAGCAACCGGCGCAACAGGTGCCTGAGGCGGGTCTCCGCCGGCGCGTGGCCCCGATCGCCGGCGCGCTCGAGACGGTCGACCAGCTCGCGGCTGCACATCTGGGCGACGCGCCACGACAGGTCCGGATCCACCCGCACGAACCCGAGGAACCGTTCCCGCGCCAGCCCCCGCAGCGCGCAGTCGGTCACCGCGACCACGGAGACCGGCGTCTCCTGCCCTGCGATGACCGATTCGGCTCCCAGCAGCCAGCCGGGGAAACGCAGACCGATGGTGGCGGGGACCCGATCGGGGGCCCGCCGTTCGAGCTTCACGATACCGTCCGCCAGCAACTGCACGCGCTCCGGTATCCAGCCCTGCGGCAGGAGCTCGGTGCCCGCCGGATGCGTCTCCGGCGGCGCCAGATGCGTCCGCCACCCGTGAATCTCCCCACTCCCCGCGGTTGTCATGCCGCCGCGCTCTCCCGACCGCGTTCAGCAGCGCGGCGCGGCGTGCCCACGCGTGTCCACGGGGTTCGTCAGCACCCCGCCGCCTTCGATGTCGTCAGCCGCGAGCCTCCGAACGTCCGGAATGACGATGTACCCGTTGTTGATGCGAATGACCCCGTCGTCGCGAAGCTGCCGGAGAAGCCGGCTGAGATGCTCCGGCGTGACCGCGATGAGGCTGGCCAGCTCCCAGCGCTTCAGCGGCAGCGACAACCGCACTCCGTCACCGGCGCCGGACGATGATGCGGTCCCGGTGAGACGCCGGAGGATCCGCTCGAGACGCTCCCGGGACGTGGCGGTGCCGAGATCGGCCATCTGCTGAAACTGGCTCAGGACCTCGCGGCTGTGCATCTGGTGGACGTGCCAGGACAGCGCCTCGTGCTTCATCATCAGTTCGAGAAAGACCTGCCGGCTCAGCCGGCGCAGCCTGCACGGCGTCACCGCCACCGCGCTGGCTGGATGGGCCCGCAACACCAGCACCAGCGCCGCGCCCAGGATCCAGCCGGCCCCCCGCAGGCCGAGAATCTGCTCCCGCCCGTCCGATCCCGTCCGGACGAGCTTCGCCAACCCCTCCTCGACGTAGAACACGTCGCCCGGATCGCCCCCCTGCTGCATCAGCACCGTACCCACCGGGTACAACAGCGCCGAGGGCAGCGACGGAAGCCAGGAGTCCGGTCGATCGGTTCCGACGCCCGGTCTGTCTTGGAATTGGCCTTCCATGCGCCGATCATGGGCGGGCGCAGTGTAAATGTCATCATCCCGCTGTCAAAGTTGTCTGCAAGTTGTAAATATCTGGCGCCAAGCGCGGTATGTAGTGATAAAACATTGATGCGCGAAACATCTGCCACGGTTGACCTGCGCACGGTCGCTGACGCCCGGTGGCAAGGAGAGCGAGTGACCGTAGCCGACGCGACTCCCCTGATCGCCCTCGCCAGGATCCACAGGCTGGAGCTCCTGCACGAGCTCTACGACCAGGTGCTGATCGGATCCGTCGTCAAGGCGGAGACGATCGATGCGGGCAGGTCCATCCGCGCGCTCGGCGTGGAGCGGATCGAGGCCGCCGTCGACGCCGGCTGGCTCCGGATCGCCAGCTCGACCGACGCGGAAAACGACCTCATGCAACGCCTGTCGCAACGCTCCCGTCTGCATCAGGGCGAGGCCGAATCGATCGCGCTGGCCCGCACGCGGAAGTTGCAGCTGGTCGTCGACGACAAGGAGGCTCGAAGCGTGGCGGGAACCCTCGGCGTGCGCCGGGTCGGCACGGTCAGCGTGCTGCTCGAGGCGCACTTGCGCCGCGGTCTCGGTCTCGACGCCCTGGAAAAGACCCTTCGGGATCTCGGCAAGACCCTCTGGCTCTCTCCGTCGGTGGTCGCCGAGATTCTGAGACGAGCCCGCAAGGCGAAGCGATGAAGAAGGAACAGATGGTCGGAGCCAGGCTGCCGTCGGACCTGGTCCGTGAGCTCGAGTTCATCCAAAACGTCGAGCAGTCCGATCGCTCGACGACGGTGCGCCGTCTGCTCTCGAAGGCGGTCCGGGCATGGAAACTGGAGCACGCGGCCCGCGAGTACGGAGAGCGCAGGGTCTCGCTGGCCCGGGCCGCGCTTCTCGCCGGCGTCTCGCTGTGGGAGATGATGGACTACGCTCGATCGGGCAAGGTCTCGGTCCAATACGATCTCGACGACCTCGAGCACGACTTGGAGAGTCCGTCCGGCGAGGCCCCCTGACGGCGGTCCCGGGCTTCGCCGCCGCCGACCCCGCCTGGACCCGGGAGCCCGTGACCAGTCCCCGCGGTTCCCCGCGGGCGCCTATCCGGTGAACTTGTAGCCGACACGGTGGGCGGTGACGATCCAGCGGGGGGCCGACCCCTCGTCCTCGATCTTCTGGCGCAGCTTGGCGACATGCATGTCGACGGTGCGGCTCAGCGGCGACATGGCGTCGTGGTCCCAGACCGCGTCCAGGAGCTGATCCCGGCTCATGACCTCGCCGCGGTGCTCGATGAAGTGCTCGAGCAAACGGAACTCCCGCGGCAGCAACGTCAGCGATCGGCCGCCTTTCTCGACTTCGCGGGTTCGGAGATTCACACTCACGTCACCGAACTCGTAGGTGCGCTCCCGTCCCGCGAACCGCCTGGTCCGCCGCAGCACCGCTTCCACGCGGGCCACGAGCTCGGTGAAGCTGAACGGCTTCGTCAGGTAGTCGTCCGCCCCCACCTTCAACCCGACCACCTTGTCGAGCTCCTCCCCCTTGGCGCTCAGCATGACGACCGGCACCGTGCTGCCCCGCGCCCGGAGGGTCCGGCACACTTCCACCCCGGTCAGCTTCGGCAGCATGACGTCGAGAATAACGAGGTCTATCCCAGGTTGGGCGGCCAGGCGCAAGCCGTCGGCGCCGTCGCCCGCGACCAGCGTCCCATAGCCCTCGCAGCGCAGCCCGTCGCACAGTCCCGCGGCCAGCGACTGGTCGTCCTCGACGATCAGAATCCTGCTCACCAACGCGCTCCTCGACACTGCGGATGGCCGGCCGCCGCCGGGACGGGGCGCATCCCGGGGCGCACCCGCCATCCACACCCTCTCCACGGTTATCCACGATATCACCCGACCCGCCACCGCCCATCGCGGACGCTGCCCCAAGACCGCGGTTGACACTCTGCCGCAGAGACTGCTAACATTGTCAGTCCGTAACAGAGAGTGCCAACCCCTCCTCGATTCCACGCGAATCCGGGGAGGGATTCCTTCAACAACCCAAGGGAGTCGGACACACCATGGCAATCAAGGTACGACCACTTCACGACCGCCTCATCGTGCAGCGTCTCGAGGAGGAAGAGCAGCAAGTCGGCGGCATCATCATTCCGGACACCGCCAAGGAGAAGCCGCAGCAGGGCAGGGTCGTCGCCGTCGGCAAGGGCAAGGTCAAGGAGGACGGCGGTCTTCAGCCGATGGACGTCGCGGAAGGCGACACGATTCTGTTCGGCAAGTACTCGGGACAGGAGATCAAGCTGGACGGCGAAGAGTATCTCATCATGCGGGAAGACGAGGTCCTGGGCGTCGTGCAGTAGCCGGCGGCCGCGATATCACCCGGCAGGCGGCCGGCCGCGGCCGCGCCGGTCACGTCGAATTCGACCTGATTGGAGCACATCAACATGGCAAAGCAGATTGTCTACAGTGAAGGAGCGAGGCAGAACATCCTCGCCGGCGTCGATCAGTTGGCCAACTGCGTCAAGGTGACGCTGGGGCCCAAGGGCCGCAACGTCATCCTCGACAAGAAGTTCGGGTCTCCCACCATCACCAAGGACGGGGTGACGGTCGCGAAGGAGATCGAGCTGAAGGACGCCCTCGAGAACATGGGCGCCCAGATGGTTCGCGAGGTCGCCAGCAAGACCTCCGACATCGCGGGTGACGGCACCACCACCGCAACCGTCCTCGCCCAGTCCATCTACCGCGAGGGGGCCAAGAACGTCGTGGCCGGCGCCAACCCGATGGAGGTGAAGCGGGGCATCGAGGCGGCCGTCGCCGCGGTCGTGGAGCACCTCGAGAACCTCTCGCGCGCCGTCAGCGGCGACATGATCGCCCAGGTCGGACAGATCTCGGCCAACAACGACGAGACCATCGGCCGGATCATCGCCCAGGCGATGGACAAGGTCGGCAAGGACGGCGTCATCACCGTGGAGGAGGCGCGGACCCTCGAGACCTCGCTCGAGGTGGTCGAGGGCATGCAGTTCGACCGCGGCTACCTGTCCCCGTACTTCGTCACCGACTCCGAACGGATGGAGGTGGTGCTCGAGAACCCCATCATCCTGATCCACGAAAAGAAGATCAGCTCGATGAAGGACCTCCTGCCGCTCCTCGAGCAGGTGGCCCGCCTGAACCGGCCGCTCCTCATCGTGGCGGAAGACGTCGAGGGCGAGGCGCTCGCCACCCTCGTGGTCAACAAGCTGCGCGGCACGCTGCAGGGCGCCGCCGTCAAGGCGCCGGGCTTCGGTGACCGGCGGAAGGCGATGCTCGAAGACATCGCGACGCTCACCGGCGGCAAGGCGATCACCGAGGACCTCGGCCTGAAGCTCGAGAACATCGGCATCGAGGATCTCGGCAAGGCGAAGAAGGTCACCATCGACAAGGACAACACGACCATCGTCGAGGGCGAGGGCACCCACGCGGCCATCGAGGGGCGGGTCAAGCAGATCCGCACGCAGATCGAGGAAACCACCTCGGACTACGACCGCGAGAAGCTGCAGGAGCGGCTGGCCAAGCTCGTCGGCGGCGTGGCGGTCATCAAGGTCGGCGCCGCCACCGAGACCGAAATGAAGGAGAAGAAGGCCCGGGTCGAGGACGCCATGCACGCGACCAAGGCGGCCGTCGAAGAGGGAATCGTGCCCGGCGGCGGCGTGGCCCTGCTGCGCAGCCAGACCGCCCTCGCGGACGTCAGGCTCGACGGCGACCAGCAGATCGGTGCGAACATCATCCGGCGCGCCCTCGAGGAGCCGATGCGCTGGATCGCCGCCAACGCCGGTCAGGAAGGCTCCATCGTCGTCCAGAAGGTGCGCGAGCAGCAGGCCGACGAAGAGGGCTTCAACGCGCAGACCGAGGTCTACGAGAACCTGATCGACGCGGGCGTCATCGATCCCACCAAGGTCGTCCGGGCGGCGCTGCAGAACGCGAGCTCGATCGCGTCGCTGCTGCTCACCACCGAAGCTCTGGTCAGTGAGATTCCGGAAGAAAAGAAGGAAGCCGCGATGCCGGGCGGCGGCCACGGCGGCATGGGCGGCATGGGCGGCATGTACTAGGAAGCCCGTCGTCGGCAGAAAGATCAAGGGGGCGGGCACCACGCGGGTGCCGCCCCCATTTTTCTTTCTTGCAGCTCCGATCTCTCGGACGGCTCCCCGGAATCAGCCCCGCCCGGAACCCTCGGCGGCAAACCAACCCCTTCCAGGAATCCGAGCTGTTTCTACTTCTACAGCGCAGACTCCCGACCCTAACGCAAGGTGAAGGTCAGCTCGATGGTCACGAGCACCGCGACCGGTTCGCCGAAGCGCCTCCGGAGCCGTTTCTACCGCGCAGACTTCCAACCCTAACGCAGGGTGAAGGTCAGCTCGATGGTCACGAGCACCGCGACCGGTTCGCCGAACCGGGTGCCGGGAAGGAAGCGCCACTGCCGGGCGGCCTTGATCGCCTCCTCGTCGAGTCCAAAGACCCGGTCCAACGACCGGATCACCGTGACGTCGCCGACGGAGCCGTCCGGCAGGACCACCGCCTCGACCAGAACCACCCCCTGGATCTTGGCCCGCATCGCCTCGGCCGTGTAGCGGGGGGTACCCTCCCGCAGCGGACGGGGCGTCTCGACGCCGTTGCCCGGCCTGAAGACACCGCCTCCGGTGCCGCCGCCCTCGCCGGGCCCCAAGCCGTCCCCCTGACCGGGCCCGATTCCCCCGCCCTCTCCTTCACCGGCGCCGCCGTCCGTTCCGCTCCCGGCCGAGGCGGGAGCACCGGTCAGCAGCTCATCCAGCAGTCCCGTACGCGTCTGGAGCGAGGCCTCCATCGGCAGGGCGGAGAGCTGCAGGTTCTGGGATTCAAGAGGTTCGGGCTCCGGTTCCGGCTCGGCCGGGGCTTCCACTTCCTCCGGCACTTCGATCGGAACGTCCAGATCGTCATCACCGGCCACTTCGACCTGACGCGGCAACTCCAGCGACTCGTTCCCGCCGCCGCCGCCACCGCCGCCCGGACCCGCCTGCGGTATCCAGACGATGTTGTAGTTGGTTCGGTCGACCTCGAAGATCTCCTCGACGGGGGCGGCCCGGATGATGAGCAGGATCACCGCCACCCCGAGCACGTGACTCGCGAAAGATGCGCCGAGGGCGCCCCGGATCCGACCCCGCTGAACCCCGAGGAAGGGAACGTAGTCGGCGCCGCCTTCCGGACTGATGGACACCCAGCCGGTGGGCGCGCCCCCACCGGGCTCTCGGGGGCTGCTGCGCCCGGCGCCGCCGGCAGCAGGCTTCGCCTTCCGGCGGCGCCGCTCGGGCGGCGTGTAGGGCTTCCGGCCCGGGGAAAACGGGAGCGATCCGAGATTCAAGCTGTCGCTCACGCGAAGCCCCCCTTGGCCGGAAAGCGTCGCCTTCGGCTCCGCTTGCCGCCCGACCAACCACCACAGGAGTCCGCGCCGTTCTACGGCACGAACTCCCGGCCCGGCAATCGCCGCCCGGCGGCTCTGATTGCCGCCCAACCAACCCTGCCGGGAATCTGCACCGTCCTGCGGCGCAGCCCCCCCCGGCTGACTCGTCCGTCCGCCGCGAACCGCTCAAACGCGGCCGGCCCAAGCGCCGATGGAAGCGTTGCCGCCGCCGTAGGCGAACATGACAGCCAGCGCGTCCGCGGCCCGGGGCTCGCTGCGCACGCCCACCAGCACCCCCCCGCGCGCAGTCAAAGTCTCGAAGATGTACCCGTCATGGGTCTGGAAACCGGCGCGCCGGATGGTCGCGGCAATCCCGGTGCTGTCCAGGTCGCCGCCACTCCCCTGCAACGCGCCGACGAGCGGTCCATGCGCCACCACGGAGCCGATTCGAGCGACATCCATGACATCACCGGCGACCCCGAAGGTCCGTCTCACCAGTTCCGCCGCCTCGGGAGTCCGCCGGCTGATGAGCGACAGGGACTCCGGCGCAAAACCTTCCTGGCCCAAGGCTTCGAGGCCCCTTTGCGCCCATTCGACATCCTGAAACACGCCAACCGTGAAACACTGCCGCGCTGTATCGTCCATTCCGCGCCCTTGTCCGTTCCCTGTCCTGCGGTCAACCGAGCCGCCTCTGGCCGGCTATCCCGAACGTACGCCGTCCCACCGTCAAGTTTAACGACAGATGCCCGCGATGGCAAAACGCGCGGCAACGCCCGGCCGCCCGCGGCGAACCCCGCGCCGCACCAAGAGCGGCGGGGGCGCCGGCGGGCTGGACGAACGCCCGCGGGCAAAGAACCCGTGCCTGCCCAGGCGTGAGGAGGGCGCTTATCGAGCATCGGCAACCGACGAACAACGCAGTCGGGCGGGATGCATCGCCGCTCGAAGGCGGCGGGGACTCCCGCCACCGGCTCCGGGACTACAGGACGATCCGCCGCTCGCCGATCCGTCGCGTGAGACGCTCCCGGTCCAGGTATTCCAGCAGGGGGATCGCGAATTTCCGGCTGACCCCGTACCGGTCCTTGAAGGTGCCGACGTCAATGGTCGCCGGATCCGCACCGGCCTTGAGGGAGACGAGATCCGCCTTCAGCGACTCGACGGCGCCGGCGTCGAACACCAGCGGTCCGACCCGCACCACCGCCTGTTGCCGCACGAGGCGTCGCAACACCCGTTCGAGCAGTTCCCCGCCGACGCCGAGCCGTTCCCGAATCGCGCCCGGAGCCGGCGGGCGCAGCCCCGCGTCCCGCAGCAGAGCCGCCACCGCGTCGCTGGCCCGCAGTTCCGCCGGCGACAAGGTCACGCGGTGGCTGGGCAGCGCGAGGTGGTCACGCACCACCAGGCATCCGTCCCCCGTCAATCGCTCGAGCACCGCCTCGAAGATACCCGGGCCGGCGTGGCGGAAGACGCGCTCGCGCGCCTCCTCCCGCGGAACCCCGTCCCGCAGCGGATGCGCGCGATGGAAGTCGGACACCATCGCCAGCAGGCGGGCGCCGCCGTCCTGCAGCGACTCGACGTCGACGAGGCGGTCGCCGATACGCCGCACCGCCCCGAGGTCGGACAACCGATCGACCACCCCTCCCACCGACTCGGGGGCTACGCCGGCCCGGGCCACGAGCGCGGTCGCTGGAAGCCCGGCCAGTCCCCGCTCCCCGATCAGCATCGAGATCGCCCGATCGTGATCGGCGGTGCCGGCCGCCGAAATCCCCTTCAGGAGCGGCTCCATCCGCGACCGCGTCGCCGCGGTCCGGATGCCCCCGCGCGGAGGCAAGGGATCGAGCACCCGACCGCCGGCGATGGTCAACGGCGGAGAGTACGCGCGCAGAATGAACCGATCTCCGCGGGTCAACACCGCCGCCTGTTCGAGACGCAGTCGTACGAACGCCCGGCCGCCCGGCGGGAGGGCGTCCGGCGCGTCGCGGCCGGCCACCGCCCCGGCGAGGCCGGGCCCGAGCGCCACCCGCCCCAGAACTTCGCAGGTCCCGTAGTGGAACCGCACCCGCGAGCCGTGCCGCAGCCGCCGCGCCGACGGCAGCAGGTCGAGCACCGCGTCCACGCACTCGGTCGCCTCGAAGCTGCCGGGGGTGACCGCCGTCTCCCCGCGCATCACCCGGGACAGGCCTGCGCCCGAGAAGTTGGCGGCCACCCGCTGGCCGGCAACCGCTCGGGACTGCATCGCGCCGTGGACCTGCAAACCGCGGACCTTGACGTCGACGCCGGCCGGAAGCACCGTGAGGGTCTCGTCGACCGCCACCCGGCCTGAAACCAGGGTCCCGGTCACGACGGTGCCGAATCCCCGGACCGTGAACGCCCGATCGATGGGCAACCGGGCCGCTCCGGCCGCGGTGCGGACGCCGCACCGGCCGGCCATCGCCAGCAGCTCCCGGCGCAGGCCCTCCAGGCCCTCGCCGGTCCGGGCGGAGACGGGAATGACCGGCATGCCCTCGAGCGGCGATCCGGCGAGCAGATCGGCGGTCTCGAGTTCCACCAGCTCCACCGTCTCGCGGTCGACGGTATCCGTCTTGGTGAGGGCTACGATCCCGCTCGTCACCCCGAGCAGACAACAGATGTCGAAGTGCTCCCGGGTCTGCGGCATCACCGACTCGTCGGCGGCGATGACCAGGAGCACGCCGTCGATGCCGCTGGCGCCGGCCAGCATGTTCTTGACGAACCGTTCATGGCCGGGCACGTCCACGAACGCGAGCTGGGTGTCGCCGTCACGCCAATGCGCGAATCCGAGCTCTATCGTGATCCCGCGCTCTTTCTCCTCCTTGAGCCGGTCCGGATCGGTACCGGTCAGGGCCCGGACGAGGGCGCTCTTACCGTGGTCGATATGGCCGGCGGTGCCGATGACGACATGACGCGTCATGGCGTCATCCCCGCCGCCGGGCCCGCCGGTGGGACCCGCGCGTCCCGGCCGGGCGCCGGACGCGCGTCACGCGGCCGCGGCGCGGACCCCGGTTCCGCTCCGAGGCCCGGAGCGCATCGAGAATCTCGACGAGGCCCAGGTCGATCCGACGCCGCGCGGCATCGACCCGCACCACCTGCACGGTGACGCGGTCGCCCAGTCGATAGGTCTTCCCGGTGGCCTCGCCGCAGAGTGCGTGATCGGACTCCACGAACCGATAGTAGTCGTCGGCCATGCCGGACACGTGCGCGAGACCCTCGACGAAGTGTTCGATCAACTCGACGAACAGTCCGAAACGGGTCACGCCGACAACATGGCCGGTGTATTCGTCCCCGACCTTGTCCGCCATGAAGCGGACCTTCTTCCACTGGACGATCTCCCGCTCGGCGTCCTCCGCGCGCCGTTCCATCGCCGACGCATGACGCGCGATCTCCGGCAGCTCCTCCGTCAGCTCCGCGACCCGCCCGGGCTGGACGCGGCTCTGCCGGAACTCCCGCAGCAACCGGTGCACCACGAGGTCGGGGTAGCGCCGGATCGGTGACGTGAAGTGCGTATAGGCCTCCGACGCGAGACCGAAATGCCCGGTATTGACCGAGTCGTAGTGCGCCTTCTGCAGGGTGCGCAGCATCAGCAGGGCCACCGGTCGTTCCGCCGGAACCCCGTGCAGGCGCGCCAGCAGGCGCTGGAAATGCCGCGGCCGCACCCGGTCCGGGGGTGCGCCCAATCCGTATCCGAGCGTCGTCGTGAAATCGTCGAAGTCCGCGACCTTGGCCGGGTCCGGCGACTCGTGAACCCGAAACAGCGCCGGCAGCCCGAGGTCCTCGAGGTGCCCGGCCACCGTCTCGTTGGCGATCAGCATGAACTCCTCGATGATTCGGTGGGCCACGTTGCGCTCGGCCGCCACGACGTCCTCGACGAGGCCCGCCTCGTCGAGGACGAGACGGGTCTCCCGCAGATCGAAATCGAGCGAGCCGCGATCCGTCCGCCGGGCGCCGAGCCGCCGCGCCACCGCGTCCATCGACTCGAGCATCGGCACCAGCGCCGCGTATCGTTCCCGAACACCGGCTTGCCGCGCGGTCAGGATCGCGTCCACCTCGGCATAGGTCATTCTCGCATCCGAACGGATCACGCCGTCGCGCAGCTCGTATCGAATCACGCGGCCCTGCCCGTCGATTTCCATCAGACAGGACTGGACGAGCCGGTCCACGCCCGGATTCAGGCTGCAGAGTCCGGTGGCCAGCCGCGCGGGGAACATGTGAATCGCGCGCTCCGGGAAATACACCGAGGCGCCGCGCCGATACGCCGACTCGTCGAGGGCGCTCCCCTCTTCCACGTAATGGGCGACGTCCGCAATGTGCACGCCGAGCCGATGGTGTCCGTCGGGCAACGTCTCGAGCGTGACGGCGTCGTCGAAGTCGCGGGCGGTCTCGCCGTCGATGGTGACCGTCGGCCACCCCCGAAAGTCGGCGCGCCCCCGCCGATCGGACGCTGCGACCACGTCGCCGAGCCGGGCCGCCTCCGCCGCCGCGTCGGGATCAGGTCCGTCAGGCAGCCGGTGCTTCCTGACGACGAGCGCGGTGTCGACGCCGGGCTCGTCCAGGCGGCCGAGCACCTCCACCAGGCGCCCGAGCGGCCCGCGTCCACTCCCGGGCCGACGGTCGACCGCCGCCACCACCATCTGCCCCGGCTCCGCCTCGATGCCGCCTCCGGGCGCAATCCGCAGGTCCAAGTTCACCCGCTCGTCGAACGGCACGACGAACCCCCTCCCCGCGCCGTCGACCTCGTACCGGCCGACGACGTCGGCGTTCGCGCGTTCCAGCACCTCGACGATCCGTCCCTCGGCGCGTCCGCCGGACCGCTCCACCCGCACCGTCACCCGATCTCCGTGCATCGCCTGGTCCGGATCGACACCGGCCACGTAGATATCGTCGCCCGGGGCCGTCGGCGAACCGCTGTTCATGCCGCCGGGTTCCGGGGTGACGAATCCGAAGCCGCGGGGGTTGACGGCGAGGCGGCCGACCACCAGATGCATCCGATCCGCGAGGCCGTAGCGATTCCCGCGGATCCGGATCAAATCACCGGTGTCGACGAGCCGCGCAATCTGCCGGCGAAACCGGTGGCGGTCGGCGCGGGCAATCTTCAGAGCGCGCATCAGTTCCCGGATCGTCGCCGGTTGATGCACCCGAGCGCGGATACCGCCGGCGATCGCCCCGGCCGCTCCGTCCGTCCGGTCCGGCGCATCCGTCATCGCGCGAGCACCACCTGCAGATCCCCGGCATTGGTACCGGTCGGTCCGGTGCGAACGAGATCGCCGAGCCGGTCGAAGTACGCATGAGCGTCGTTCTCGGCCAAATACGCCGCCGGCGGCGCCAGATCCAGATCCCGGGCGCGGGACGGCGTCTCCGAATCGACCAGCGCGCCGGCCGCATCGGTCGGACCGTCTACGCCGTCGGTGCCGACGCTGGCCAGGACCGCCTCGGCCCCCAACCGCCCGATCTCGTCCACCGCGGCCAGGGCCAGCTCCTGGTTGCGGCCGCCGCGGCCGCCCCCGGACACGGTGACCGTCGTCTCGCCGGACGACACCACGCACCACGGCCCCGCCGGGGCCGCGACCGCCTCGGCCGCGCGCGACGGATGCCCCGCCCCGGCGACCCGGGCCTCACCGACGACGGGCTCGGCAACCTGTGTCACAAGATAGCCGAGCCGGCGGGCTGCTTCCACCGCCCCGGACATCGCGTCGCGCCGGCTCCCGATCACCCGATACAGCGCGCGGTCCGTTCCGAGCGGCGTCTTCAACGTTTCGGCGGCGACGCCGTCCCGGCCCTGTTCGAGCAGCCGGCGCACCCGAGCCGGCACGCGCGGCCGTATCCCCGGACGCTCGACGATGGCCAGCGCCTCGGCGAACCGGGTCGTGTCCCGAACCGTAGGTCCCGAACCGATCACGCCGGGGTCGTTCTCGACCGGCGAGACCACGTCCGAGATCGCGAGCGTCAGCACGCGCCCCGCCGCGGCCAGGGCCAGACGCCCCCCCTTGACGCCGGAGAGGTGCTTCCGGACACAGTTGAGCTCATGAATCGGTACCCCGGCGTCGAGCAGCACGCGAGTCGTCTCGACTTTCTCTTCCAGGCTCACCCCCGCCGCCGGCATCGACAACAGCGCCGACGCGCCGCCTGACAGCAGCACCACGAGGCAGCCGGAGGCGGGCCCGTCCGCCGCGCACCGCAACGCCTCCCGCCCGGCCCGGACACTGCCGGCATCGGGAACGGGATGACCGCCGCGATGCCAGACGACGGGCGCGGGCATCGCCGCCGCCGGCCCCGGCCCCACGGCGACACCGCGCCGAATCGGCTGATCGACAGCGCCCAGGAAGCCGTGAATCATGCCCGCCGCCGCCTTGCCGGCGGCCACAAGGCTCACCGGTCCCGGCCCGATGAACGCCCGAACGACCGGATCGGCGAGAGCCGTCCGAACCAGCCCCGCGGGAGCCACCGCGGCTATCGCCGCATCGACGATGTCGAGCGCGTGTCGGCGGACCAACGGCAGCGAACGAGATGGAGATGTCAGAAGGGAATCAGTGGGTAACGGGGGGATCCGACCATGCCGACAGCTTCGTCACGCCGTCGAACGAACGAAGCAGACCACTGACCACCTGATCAAGGTCGGCGCTGCCGTTGGCGCAGAGCTCATCGACACGGGCCATGACATGGCGAAGCGCCGCCTCCATCCCGCTGATGGTGCATTCGGAGTAGGCGTCCCGCTGCCGCCGCAGACAATCGCGGTGCTTCAGGAATTCTTCGCGGTAAAACTCGGTTCGGATGCGGTCGAACGCGGAAACGTCCGGTGGACACAAGTCCACCAGGAGGCCGGCAAGAGCATGATCTGACCGTAGCATGAATTACGGATTCCCAGTCTATTCATGAACGTCCCACACTGTCAAACGCACCGGCGCCTTGCTCCGGCGCTTCGCAGCCCGCGGCGAAAGTCCCCGCCGCCTTCGAGCGGCGATGCATCCCGCCCGACGGCGTCGTTCGCCGGCCGCATAGGCCCGGTATGCGTCCTCTTCACGCCCGGTCAGGCACCGGTGTTCTCTGCCCGCGGGCGGCTCTTCAACCCGCCCGCGCCCTCCCCGCTCTCGGTGCGACGCGGGGTTCGCCACGGGCCGTTCGGCCATGCCATGGACCGCGTCACGCATCGTCGGACAACGATCGCCGCAGGAGCGCATTCACGAGCCTGGGATTCGCCCGCCCCCCGGTCGCCCGCATCACCTGCCCCACCAGGAACCCCAGCGATCCCTCGTTGCCGTTCCGAAACCGCGACGCGGCATCGTCGTTGTCCGCAATCACGCGGGTCACGACATCGAGCAACCGCTCCTCGTCGCCGATTTGGGCGAGCCCCTCCGCCTCGACGATCTCTTGCGCCCCGCGACCGGTCCCATACATGCGCTCGAAGACCGTCTTGGCCGCGCTCCCGCTCACGGTTCCGGCATCGACCATCCGAATCAACCGGCCCAGCGCCTCCGGGGACACCCCGACGGCCCCGATCCCGCCGCCGTCGGCCTTGAGCCGCCGAGTGACCTCGCCCATGACCCAGTTGGCCGCCGCCTTCGCGTTGCCCGCCGCCGCCGCGGCCGCCTCGAAGTAGGCGGTCAACGCCCCGGTGTCGGCCAACTGCGCGGCTTCAGCGGGCGGGATGCGGTAATCGCGGACGAGGCGCTGCTTCCGGGCCTCCGGCAGCTCCGGCAGAGCCGCCGCCACCTCGGCGACCCACGCCTCCGACACCTCGACCGGGGGCAGATCCGGCTCCGGGAAATACCGGTAGTCGTGCGCGTCCTCCTTGCTGCGCATCGACACGGTCCGATTGGCCGCGGTATCCCACAGGCGGGTCTCCTGCTCTACCTGCTTCCCGGCGCGGACGACCTCCGTCTGCCGGTGGATCTCGAACTCGATCGCGCGCTGCAGGAACCGGAACGAGTTGAGGTTCTTGACCTCGACCTTGACCCCGAGGGCCGACGCTCCGGCGGGGCGAATCGATACGTTCGCATCGCACCGCAGGCTGCCTTCTTCCATGTTCCCGTCGGTGACCCCGACGGTGGTCAGGATTCCCCGCAACCGGGTGAAGAACCCGGCGGCCTCGGCGGGCGACCGCAGATCCGGATGGCTGACGATCTCGATCAACGGCACTCCGCTGCGGTTGAAATCCAGATGAGTACGGCGATCGACGTCACCGGCCGCGGCGTGGAGCGACTTGCCCGCATCCTCCTCGAGATGCACCCGAATGATGCGCACAACGCGGTCGCCGTCGTCCTGCGCGTAGCGCACCGCGCCCTCGGTGGCGAGAGGATGCTCGTACTGCGAGATCTGATAGCCCTTGGGCAGGTCCGGATAGAAGTAGTTCTTGCGGGCGAAGACGGAGAGCGGCTGCACCGTGCAGTTCAGGGCCAGCGCCGCCCGGATGCCCAGCTCGACGACGCGGCGGTTCAGCACCGGCAGGGCCCCCGGCAGACCGAGGCAGACCGGACACACGTGCGCATTCGGCGCCGCTCCGAAACGGGTGGCGCATCCGCAGAAGATCTTCGTGTCGGTCAGGAGCTGCGCGTGGATTTCGAGCCCGATGACCGGTTCGAAGCCAGTATCGCTCACCGGCTGACCGACACTCCGCTTGCCGGACCGGCCGCGGCGACCTCGGCCGAGACGTCACCCGCGAACCGGTCGAAGTTCTCGGCGAACATGCCGGCCAACCTGCCCGCCTGGACGTCGTAGTCGGCGGGGTTGGCCCAGGTGCCCCGGGGGTGCAGCACGTCGGACGGCACGCCCGGGCAGACGAGCGGCACGTCGAATTTGAAGACCGGGTCGGGCGCGGTCGGAACGTCGTTCAGTTCCCCCGACAATACCGCGGCGATCAAGGCCCGGGTATGCGCAATGGGCATGCGGCGCCCCACCCCGAAGGGGCCTCCGGTCCACCCGGTATTGACGAGCCAGGCCTTCGTGGGATGTTCCCGGAGCCGCTCGCCGAGAAGCTCCGCATAGGTGGTCGCCGGCCACACCATGAACGGGGCTCCGAAGCAGGTGCTGAACGTGGCCGTCGGCTCCGTGACCCCGCGTTCCGTTCCCGCGACCTTGGCCGTGTAGCCCGACAGGAAGTGATACATCGCGGCCGCCGGCGACAGGCGCGCGATCGGCGGCAGCACCCCGAAGGCGTCGGCGGTGAGCATCACCACTTGACTCGGATGCCCGCCCCGCCCGGACGGCACGTACGAATCGATGGCCGCCAGGGGATACGCCCCCCGCGTGTTCTCGGTGATCGAGTCGTCATCGAGATCCAATCGGCGGGTCACCGGATCGATGGTCACGTTCTCGAGCACGGTGCCGAACCGCTGCGTCGTCGCGTAAATCTGCGGCTCCGCCTCGGCCGAGAGCCGGATCATCTTCGCGTAGCAGCCGCCCTCGAAGTTGAATACGCCGCGGTCGCTCCACCCGTGCTCGTCGTCCCCGATGAGCCGCCGGGTGGAATCGCTCGACAACGTCGTCTTGCCGGTCCCGGACAACCCGAAGAAGACGGCCACGTCGCCGTCGGAACCGATGTTCGCCGAGCAGTGCATCGGCAGCACGCGCCGCAGCGGCAACAGGTAGTTCATCACCGCGAACACCGACTTCTTGATCTCGCCGGCGTAGCTGGTCCCTCCGATCAGCACCAGGCGCTTCGCGAGATTCAGCAGGATGAACACCTCGGAGTTCGTCCCGTGTATCCGCGGATCCGCCCGGCAGGACGCCGCGTTGATCACGGTGAGCTCGGGGACGTGGTCGGCAAGCTTGGCACGATCGGATTCGGTGACGAGCAGGTGGCGGGCGAACAACGCGTGCCAGGCCTTCTCGGTCACGACCCGCACCGGCAGGCGGAAGGCGGGGTCCGCCCCCGCGTAGCAGTCCTGCACGAACAGGTCGCGGCCGCGCAGATGTTCAACGACGGTCTGGTGGACGGCGTCGAACCGGTCGGGATCGATCGGACGGTTGAAGTCACCCCACGCGATCCGGGCCGAACTCGACGGCTCGTCCACGAGGAATCGATCGCGGGGGGACCGCCCGGTGTGGGCGCCGGTGCGAAAGACGAGCGGCCCGGACGTGGCCACCGTTCCCTCCCGGCGCGCCACCACTTCCTCGTAGAGCGCAGCCGTCGACAGATTCCAGAAAACCGATGCCGGGTCGACGATTCCGACAGACTCCAACCGCTGGTCAGAACTCACGTTCAACATCCGCCCTGTCTCTCCACCGCTACCCGTCGTCCACAACCGCGGTCATCCCCCGCCGACGGGGCGCCGGCCCGCCGACGGCCGCGCCGCCCGACCCGCAGATCGGGCATTTCCTGCGATCACGCTGCATGGTTCGCCGGGGTGGGGGTGTTAAAGGAGTCTACCGTTCCAGGAAGGCCCGACCGGGGAGCGAGTCGCCCGCTTTCGGACGATGGCACGAAACGACGGCAGGGCTCGAGTCGGGCCGATGCCAGTACGATTTTATTATCGGTCTCTACATGCCGTCAATGCGGTGCACGGGGGCAGGCAGGGGCAGGGGCACGTCAGGCAAGTGAGGCGCGGCGCCGCTGGAGTATCCGGCGTGGCCGGCCCCCGAGGCATCCCGTGGCGCCATAGCCCCCAAGGGCCTGTTCGGGAGGACCTCGATGCCGAGAACGGCGCGGAAACCGCCAACCTGACAGTGCCGGGGGCAGTCATTTCAAAAAATCTGACGCGCACCCCGCGGGCAGTCCCCCCCCTCCATCCGCGGAGCCGGCGCACACCGGCCGCATCCCCGGGTGGAGACCGGGATTCCCGCCAGTACGCACCCGCTAGCATGGGGTCACAGTTGACACAGGTTCCGGCATGCGGGCTGCCCAGCCAACACCAAGCGACTGTCCAGGGGGCTACGGTGCGCGCGCGGCTTGGATGGCGCGCACCATCGTCTGCAACTGGACGCATGCCCGCCACATGACTTGGTTGCCGGGCAACGGGCTTCGTTTCGAGGGGTGCCAGCCGGCCATGCGCGCCAGCAGCACCACCCAACCGCGGATGTCGGGCGGAAACGGCTTCCCACGCTCGGACGGCGGCTGCAGCCGTTCGGCCCGCACCACGGCGCCGATCACCTGCCGCTCGTCCTCGGTCAGCACCTCCCCGGCCGGTGTTTCCGGCGCGTCCCGCGCGTAGCGGTCCAGGTTGCACACCCGCCATGCCGTGACGGCGTCGAACGCCAGGCACTTGACCAGCGCGTCGGCATCCTGCAGCCGCCGGTCTTCGATCCGCGTCCCGCTCTTGAGGACCCGGAAATACTCTTCGATCCCCCAGCGGGCCTCATACCAGCCCACGATACGTTCCGCCCATTCCGCCGTCGGCCCCCCCTCGCTCGACAACAGCAGCCACTCCAACGGTTCCTTCCCCGCCGGCGGCTCGGTCTCCAGAACGCGCACCAGCCACGCCGCCACCGGACCGTCCCCGAGTCGGTCCTGCGGCGGCTGCAGTTCCACCCGCCCGATGCTCAGCTCGGTCTCCGCCGTCCGTTGTGACCGCGCCCGCTTCCCGCCCTGCGCGCCGATCCGTACCGCCCGACCCGTCTTGACCGGCGTCTCGAAGTCCGGCTGCGACGCCAGCGTCCGCAGCATCGTCGCCCGCAACTCCGGGTCCCACACCTCCACCCGCCGCCGCCGGCCCGCGTTCGCCCGCACCACCAGCCCCGCCTCGTCCGCATGCGCCGCCTGCCACTTCAACAGCCCGTAAATGTCGCTCTCCCGGTCCCCGACCACCACCACCCGCGTCCCGGGACTCGCCCGCCCCAACGCCCGGCCCTGATCGAAGCCCCGGAACCAGCGCCGACTCTCCTTCTCAAGTTCCGCCGCCGGTTCCGCTTCCGGCCGCGCCCACGTCTCCAGCCCGCTCACCCCCAACGCCCGCCGCCCCTCGGTGAACACCACCGCCGCATGCACGAACAGACCCCGCGCGCTGCCCGTCCGCTCCCGAAGCGGTCCCAACCCCGCCGTGCTCTCCCGCAGACCGGTGTAGTTCAACGTCGTCGTGTCCTGCACCAGCAGTACCGCCGACTCCGGCCGGCAGCGCTCCACCAGCGCCTCCCGATGCGGTTGCAGGATGTCCTCGCCGGCCACCTTCTTATTGTGCAGGAAACGATACACCGCCTGTTGCTCGGCACTGCCCGGGAAAACCGCCGGCAGCGGCTCCCCCGGATGCCGCGCCCACGCCGACCCCAACCGCACCAGACGCGACCGCAAACGCCCGTCGGCCATGTCCGACCGCCCGAACTCGCGCCACGCCCAACCCGACTCGTCTGCCGCATCAAGCGCCGGAAACGACCCCGGCGCCCGCGACGGCGGCCGACGCAACGTCTCCGCCCAATCCGAGGCCAGACCCCGAAGCCACACCCCCTTCGGCGCCACCGGCGCCGACGCCCCCGGCGGCAAACCCGACGTCCGGCCCACGCACCGCCAGCCCGCCGCCCGGTAGCTCGTCGCCGGACGGGACGCCTCCACGCACGTCTCCACCAACACCGGCCGAACCCCGTGCCGCGCTTCCCAGTCCGACGCCAGACAACTCACCGCCCGCCCCAACACGTGCGAGGCCAAGTGCGGCACCCGAACCCCGGGCAACAGCAGAAAACGGTCGTTGGAAACCACCTCCCCGATGTGAAACCCCCGCGTGCGGTCGTCCCAACCCAGATGCGCGTCGCGGGGCCCCAACCGCATCGGCGCCGACACGAAGCTCAGAACGCCCAGCACCCCCGACGACGCTTCCAGCACATACGTCAGACGGCACCCCGGCGCCCGCCCACGACCCCGCGGATGGCACGCCGCCAGCAGATGACCGCACAACCGGCCCTCCGCCGCCGTTTCCGCCACCCGAACATCGACCGCCCCCAACGACGACAAGCTGCCGCAGAATTCCGTCAGCGGCAACCGCGACCCGCACGCCGACGGATCGCAACCACGACGCGGCGGACCCGATTGCGCGGGCGGCAGCCCCAACCCCAACCCCGCCGCCAGCTCCGGCAGCGCCTTGCGCGCCGAGGCCGTGCACAACGCCCCCCGCGGGTTGCGCCACCCGTCCCGCTCGCACAGCTCACGCCCCAGCGCAGACCGCGACAGTTCCCCGTCCCCCAACGCCCCGCGCAACCACTCCACCGTCTCCGGCTGCAAAACCCGCAGACCAATTCGCATGCATCCGTTCTACACGGAACCTCTGCCGGTGTCAACTGTGATTGAGTGCTAGACGCACCCGTGCGCCGCCCTGTAATATAATGCCGGTCGTGGAGATGGTGGCGAACTCGCCTGTGGACAACGGCACTTCGCGTCGAGCCGCGCGGTATCCGCGGGACGCGGAAGCGACGGGCGGTGGCCGGCACACCGCGGTCGAAACCAAGCTTGCGGGCCAAGTGAAGCACCTGCTCGCGGGCGGACGCCGCGAAGAAGCGGCGGAACGGTTCGGAGAGATCGTCGATCGACAGCAGCGCCGGGCGGCCCGCATCGCCTATTATTACCTCCGCGACCCGGCCGAAGTGGACGAGGTCGTTCAGGATGCGTTCCTCAAGGCGTTCACGCACCTGCCGTCGTTTCGCGAGGATCTGTTCTTCGAGTTGTGGTTCACGCGCATCCTCGTCAATGCCTGTCTCGATCGATTGAAGGCGCGCGGGCGCCGGGCGCGCTGGATGGTGCCTCCGGAGACCCGAGAGGGGCTGCTCCCGGACGGACCGCCGAGCCGCGAACCGTCACCGGAAGCAGTGCTGCTGGCCAAGGAACAGCGGGCACGGCTGGAAGTGGCCATCGATCGGCTTCCGGTCCGCCAACGCACGGCCATGATCCTGAGCCATCTCGAAGGGCGGCCGGCACGGGAAGTCAGCGCCATCATGGGGCTCAACGAATCGACGGTGCGCGTGCATCTGTTCCGAGCGGTACGGAAGCTGCGGGACGCGCTCGACCGCGAGAGCTGGATTGGCCGCAAGGTTGCCGCGCCCGGCCGGCCGGCAAACGGCGGCCGGTGAACGGGGCTGTCCCCGGCAAGCCCGGAAGAAGTCGAGCCGCGTTGCCTTGAGCCGAGAAGAATGACTGCGCTCCTGCGAAGCTGGCGGCTCTGCATTCGCCGGCGCCATCCCTCGCGGAACCGTCTGCTGGAGGTGGTGTTCGGTCAAGCTGAAACCGCAACCGCGGTCTCGACGGCACGGCACCTGCGCCGGTGCGCCCGGTGCCAGCATCGCGCCGGCGACATGCGGGCGTTTCTCGACACCCTCGCGGACGCCGCCGGCGCCCCCTTCGACGAGCTCTTCCCCCCCGCCCGGCTCCAGGCTCAACGAACGCGCATCGACCATCGACTGGCGCAGGCGATCGGGAAGGTCGAGCCGGCCCGGGTGCTTGCGTTCCCGTTCCGGCGCATGCCGGCGCACCGGACCGACCGTCGTCCCGGCCGATGGACCCTGGCCGCCACCGCGGCCGGACTGGTCCTGGGAATGGTCACGGGGCAGCTCCTGCACTTTCACAGGTATCCGGCACCCGCGCCGGCGGTAGACGGCGGCGTGGCCTTCCAGGCCGGTGCCGAACCGCGTGCGGAAGGCGGCAGCGGAACGCTCGACATGACCGGCACCGTCGAGCTTCCCCCCGCGTCGACCGGCGCGGCCGCCCCGGCCCCGCTCACGCTGAGCGAGTTCGAGCAGGTCATGGCCGAGGCGCCGTTTTTCGATACCCTCGACATCGCCCTGATCGGTCTTCCCGTGACGGAGCTCGAATCCATCGACGCGCTGACGCCGCACGTGAGCGACCTCGCCACCGCCACCCGATGAGCCGCAACCCCGCGCCCGAGGGCCGGAATCCCGCGCCGCGGCGGGCGCAGCCCCCGCGCCGGAAAGAGACCGCGTCAAGCTCGCCATGATCGAAGCAGCGCAGGCGGTCCGGATGTTCCGCAAGGGACTGGCGTTGAAGAACGAGGTCGCGGGCGAGCTGGCCGCCCATTACCACAGCGCGCTGGTGGACGAGGTGCGGGCCGCCAACTACCAGCGGAAGATGGGACGCCTGCATCTGTACCTGGCGGGCGAGTTCGGTTTCTGCTACGGCGTCGACCGGGCGGTCGACTACGCGTACCAGACCGTCCGACGGTTCCCGGAACGCTCCATCTATCTGACGGGCGAGATCATCCACAACCCGCGGGTCAACGATCGGTTGCGCGACGCGGGCATCCGTTTTCTGAGCGACCCCGGCGGGGATGAACGCGCCCTCGGGCCGGACGACGTCGTCATCCTCCCGGCTTTCGGCGTCGCCGTCTCGATGCTGTCGCGCCTGCAGAGGCAGGGTTGCACGCTGGTCGACACGACGTGCGGATCGGTCCTCAACGTCTGGAAGAACGTGCGCAAGTATGCGCGGGACGGGTTCACCGCGGTTATCCACGGCAAGGTGAAGCACGAAGAAACCGTGGCTACCGCCTCGCAAGCCCTGGAGTACCCCGGCGGGCGGTCCCTCGTCGTACTCGATCGGACGGAAACGGAGATCGTGTGCGACTTCATCCGGCGCGGCGGCGACTCGTCCGCCTTCCTGGCGAAGTTCGCGGGGGCGGTGTCACCCGGCTTCGACCCCGACCGCGACCTGCAGCGGGTCGGCCTGGCCAACCAGACCACCATGCTGATGTCCGAATCTCTCGCCATCGGCGAGATGATTCATCGGGCCATGATCGACCGATACGGGGACGACGACATCGAGCTCGATCGGCACTACCGGGCGTTCGACACCATTTGCAGCGCCACGCAGGACCGGCAGGACGCCATCAAGACCCTGCTCTCGGAGCAGAGCCTCGACCTGATGCTCGTCATCGGCGGCCACAACAGCAGCAACACGCGGAACCTGGCCCGATTGGCCGCTCGTCGCGTCCCGACCTATCACATCGCCAACGCGGGCGATCTGGTTTCGAGGCGCGAAGTTCGACACCGTGCGGTGGACGCCGAGCCGCAGCCGACCCCGGCCGCGGAAACGCGGAGCCTCGACTGGCTTCCCGACCTGCCGGTCGTCAACGTCGGTCTGACCGCCGGCGCCTCGACGCCGGACTCGGCGGTCGGCCAGGTCATCGAGCGGCTCGGGACCCTCGCGGACGACCGACGGGACGAGTAAACGATTCCCGTTTTCCGACAGTATTGGATTGCCAGAACGCGGTCCGTTCCACTGGAGGACGCTCGATGCGCTGGTTGGGTAGTGTCTTGGCCGTTCTTGTCGTGGCCGGCGCTTTCGCGCCGCTCGAGGCCGTCGCGCAGAGTCGGCGGCCGCATCAGTGGTGGCAATCCCGGGAAGTGACGGCACTGCTCGAGCTGGGCGGGGACCAAGCCGCCAATCTGGACCGGATCTATCGTCTCACGCTGCCCAAGATGCACGAGTCCTACCACCGCCTGAACGCCGAGGAACGCATGTTGTCGCAGATGATCGCCAACATGCAGGTGGAAGAAATCGACATCACCCGTCAGATCGACCGCGTCGAAGCGGCGCGGAGCGAGCTCAGCAAGACCCGGACCCTGATGGTCTTCCGCATGTACCGCGTTCTGGATCCGACTCAACGTTCGGCGCTCAAGGAATGGATGGACCTGAAGAAACCGGACAACGAACGCTCCGGGCGTTCCCGGAACCGGTGCGGCTGACGCCCCCGGCCAACGTCGGCGTTGCTCCGGACCTCCTCATCGTCTTCCCGCAAGCGTCCGCATCTCTCCCGTGGCGGGAAGCGCAGAGGGGGAAGATTCGGGCGGTCAGGCGAGTCTACCTACACGAGAACACGACGCGAACATCGGAGTGCGCCGGCCGCCTGTGCCGCCGGAACCGCAGTCCGGCGAACCGCGAAGGAGCAGTAGCGACATGCGGAGTGTCCCGTCCCGTGCAATCGGCGCCACCGCGCTCGCGGTGCTCGTGGGTCTGGCGGCTACCGCCCGAGCACAGCCCTCCCCCGCCGGGCAATTCGACGATCTGATCGCCCAGGCCCGCAGCCGCCTGGCCACGATGCAGGCCCCCGGCACCGGGCCGCGGATAGAGCTGACGCTGGATGACGCGATCGCCCGCGCGCTCGAGCGCAATCTCGATCTGGCCGTCCAACGGCTGAACCCGCAGGTATTCGATCTCACCCTGGCCCAGCAGCTCGCCGCGTACCGCCCCACGTTCGATACCGCATTCTCCAACAATTCGCGCACGAACCCATCCTCCACGCAGCTCGACGGCGGCGAATCGGTCGTCAGCGACATCGTGACCCTGAATACCGGCGTGAGTCAGGCCGTCGGCTGGGGCGGCGGCAGCTACCAGCTCAACTTCAACAACAACCGTGCGGCGACGACGAATTTCTTCTCCAGCTTCAACCCCAGCTATCGCTCGAACTTCCAGGCCTCCTATACGCAGCCGTTGCTCCGGGGATTCCGGATCGATCCGACCCGGCAGCAGATTCAGGTCACCCGGATCAACCGCGACATCGCCGACATCGACCTGCGCCAGACGATCACCAATACGGTGTCGGCGGTCAGGGACGCCTATTGGGAGCTCGTCTACGCGACACAGACGGTGGCGGTGCAACAGCAGGCCCTCGAGCTCGCGGAGGCGCTCGTCCGCGACAACGAGGCCCGGGTCGAGATCGGCACCCTGGCGCCGATCGACGTGGTCCAGGCCCTTTCGGAGGCGGCGGCCCGCCGGCAGACGCTCGCGCAGGCCGAGCAGGCGCTGGCGACGGCCGAGCTGGCCTTGAAGCAACTGATCGTCGGCGGCACCAACGACGAGTATTGGCGGGTATCGCTGAACCCCATCGATCTCCCGACCCTCGATCTGGCGCCGATCGACCTCGAAGAGACCATCCGCAGGGCTCTCGAGGAACGAACCGACCTCGAGCGATCGCGCCGCCAGCTCGACATCAACGAAGTGAATCTCTCGTCGATGCGCAACCAGAGGCTGCCCTCGCTCGACCTCACGGGCAGCTACCAGTTGCAGGGGCAGGGCGGGACGCGTTTCGTGCGCTCGGGACTCGGCGGCACGGTGCTGACGGAGGTGCCGGGCGGCATCAACGATGCGTTCGACCAGTTGGTCGACGCCGACTACCCGGTGTGGACGGTGCAGCTCGACGTGAGCTATCCGATCGGCCCGAGCGCGGCCGACGCCGCCTACGCGCGGGCGCAGTTGCAGACCCAGCAGGTCCAGGCGCAGCTACGGCAACTGGAGCTCCAGGTCGCCACCGAGGTCACCAACGCGGTCATCCAGATCCGGGCGATCTCCCGGCGCATCGAGGCCGCCACCGCCGCCCGCGAACTCGCCGAGGAACAACTGGCGGCCGAGCAGAGCCGCTTCGAAGCGGGATTGTCGACCAATTTCTTCGTGGTCCAGGCGCAACGGGACCTCTCCGCCGCCCAGGACACGGAGCTGCGCGCCATCCTCGATCAGCAGAAGGCGCTCATCGAGCTCGATCGCGTACAACGCACGTCGCTGTCGCAAGCCGGAATTCAGATCGTGCAGTAGCCGCCGCGAGCCGGGCCGCCGGAGGTTCCTGATCGACACGCACATGCATCGAGGACCGAGCCCCATGAAGAAGCTCTCCATCGTCGTCGTCCTAGCCACCCTCGGAATCACCGCGTACGGCTATCTGGGCTTCCGGACAACGGAGTTCATCCCCGAAGTCAGCACCGTGAACCTCGCGCGGGGCGACGTGGTCGACACCGTCGGCGCCACCGGGGCGCTCGAGGCGGTCACCACCGTGCAGGTCGGCAGTCAGGTGTCGGGCATCATCGAAGCGCTGTATGCCGACTTCAACTCGATCGTCCGCGCCGGAGACGTCATCGCACGCCTGGAACCGTCCCTGTTCGAGTCGCAGGTCGAGCAGGCGCGCGCCAATCTCGCCCGCTCCGAAGCGGACGTGCAGCGGCTGCGCGTCGCCCTCGAAGACGCCCAGACGCAGTTGCGCCGATCGGAGGAGCTCGCGGCCCGCGATCTGATCTCCGAGTCCGAGCTAGAGGCCTCCCAGGTCGCGGTCCGATCGGCCGAGGCGCAGTTGCGGTCGGCGGAAGCCGGCGTCATTCAGTCGCGCGCGTCGTTGAGCCAGAGCGAGGTCAACCTGGGGCACACGGTGATCACGGCTCCGATCGACGGCATCGTCATCGCGCGGCAGGTCGACGTGGGACAGACCGTCGCGGCGAGCATGTCGGCCCCCGAGCTGTTCATCATCGCCGCCGATCTGACCAAGATGCAGGTGATCGCCAACATCGACGAGTCGGACGTCGGGCGGATCCGGCCGGGGCAACCGGTAACGTTCACCGTCGACGCGTACGCGGCCGAGGAGTTCGACGGGACCGTCTCGCAGATTCGCCTCGAGCCGGTGGTGCTGCAGAACGTCGTGACCTACGCGACGGTCATCGACGTCCCGAACAACGATCTCCGGTTGAAGCCGGGCATGACCGCCACCGTGACCCTGGAGATCTCCCGACGCGAGAACGTGCTGCGCGTGCCGAACTCCGCCCTGCGGTTCCGCCCCGCGCCGGACATGTTCGCGGTGCTGAACCAGCCGGTGCCCGAGGTCCTCCAGCGCGGCGCCGGCGGGACCGGCGGGGGTCCCGGGGGACGACCCGGCGGCCCCGGGGGTTCGGGCGGATTCGGAGCGCAGGGCGGTCCCGGCGGCCGACCGGGTGGATTCGGCGGCCCCGGCGGCGGGCGGAGCGGATTCGCCAACATGTCGGATGCGGAACGCCAGGCGATGCGGGAGCGGGTCCAGAGCATGACGCCGGAGCAGCGGGCGGAGTTCTTTGCCGCGCGCCGGGGCCAGGACGGCGGCCCGGGCGGGGGAGGCGCGCCGGGCGGCGCGAGACGCCGGGCCAACCGGAACGCCGGGCCCGCGATCCCCACGGTGGAACGCGGCGCCAGGACCATCGACGCGCTGTTCGCACCGCTGGAAGTGGCCGAGACGGCCGGCCGGGTCTGGGTGATGGAAGGAGACCGGTTGACTCCGGTGGAGGTGCGCCTGGGCGTGACCGACGGCACCGCGACGGAGCTGCTCGGCGCGGCCGGACCGCGGCCGCCGGCCAGACCCGCCGCCGACCCCCAGATCGTCGAACTGCGCCAACAGGCCGAACTGATCGACGACCCCGAGACCCGCCGGAACATCGAGCAGATGATCCAGCGGCTCGAAGCCGCTCCGGCGACCGCCGCCGAGGCTCCCATGCCCGCCGCGGCCCTGAACGAGGGGGCCCAGCTCGTCACCGACGTGAGCACGCCCGAGGAGGGCGCGGGCCCCGCGGCCCGATCCTCCTCGCCGCTCATCCCGCAGTTCGGCCGGCGCGGCCGCCGATAGGTCCGAGACGGTCATGACGACGACCATCGCCGTTCACGATCTCACCAAGGTCTACGACCTCGGCGAGGTCAAGGTCCGCGCCCTCCGCGGCGTGTCGTTGGAGATCGAGACCGGCGAGTTCGTGGCCGTGATCGGACCCTCCGGTTCCGGGAAGTCGACGTTCATGCACATCCTGGGGTGCCTGGACCGCCCCACGTCGGGACGGTACATCTTGGACGGACAGGACGTCTCCACCCTGTCGAAGAACACCCTGGCCACCGCCCGCAGCAAGAAGGTCGGATTCGTCTTCCAGGGCTTCAACCTGCTGCCGCGCACGAACGCCCTCGACAACGTGGAGTTGCCGTTGCTGTACAACGGCAACGGCCTGCGCGCCCGCGACCGGCACCGGCGGGCCCGGGAGGCCCTGGCCGCGGTGGGACTCAGCGACCGCGCCCACCACCACCCCAGCCAGCTCTCGGGCGGACAACAGCAGCGGGTGGCCATCGCCCGCGCTCTCATCAACGAGCCCGCCATCCTGCTCGCGGACGAGCCGACGGGCAACCTCGACAGCCGCACCAGCATCGAGGTGATGGACATCTTTCAGCGTCTGAACACCGAACGCGGCATCACCGTCCTCCTGATCACCCACGAGCAGGACATCGCGGAGTACGGCACGCGCATCATCGCATTCCGCGACGGCCGGATCGTGAGCGACAAGCCGAACGCGGTCCGGCGCGTGGCCGCCGACGAGCTCGCCGCGCTGCCGAACGACGACGACGCGGTCGAGCCTGCCCTGAACATCCTGCGCCGGGCGCAGGTCGAGTTCGCCCAGCTGGACGACGGCGGCGCCGCGGCGGCGACCGGGGATCGGCCCACGTTCCCGCCGCCCGCAGCGGACCCGCGAGAGAGCGCCGCACGCTCGACGACCGACAACCCGCCGACGCCCAAGGAGTAACCCGGCATGTCACTGCTGCTGATCTTCCGAACCGCCGTCAAGGCACTGGCACGCAACAAAATGCGCACCGCGCTGACTATGCTCGGCATGATCATCGGGGTGGCCGCGGTCATCACCATGGTCGCGTTGGGCACCGGGGCGCAGGAAGAGATCGAGACCCAGATCAGGTCCGCCGGCACCAATCTCATCATGGTGCGCGCCGGCAACTGGAGCCGCGGCGGCGTCAGCGGGGGCATGGGCTCGTCCCCCCGGCTCAAGGTCAAGGATATCGCGGCAATCCGCGGGCAGGTCCCCGGCGCCCAGTATCTGAGCGCCACCGTCAGCACCCGCGACCAGGTGATTGCCGCGGGCCAGAACTGGTTCACCCGCATCGAGGGCGTCGACGTCGAGTTCCCCCTCATCCGGTTCTGGGACGTCGCCGACGGCGCGTTCTTCACGCCGACGGAGGTCTCCAGCGCCGCCAAGGTCGCGGTGCTCGGGTCGGTGGTGCGCGACAACCTGTTCGGGGAGGGCGTCGACCCCGTCGGCCAGACGATCCGCGTTCGCAACCAGTCGTTCAAGGTCGTCGGGGTCATGGAGGCGAAAGGCTCCGGAGCGTTCGGAGACGACCAGGACGACTCGATCTTCGCGCCCTACACGACCGTTCAGCGCAAGCTCCGCGGGCGTGACGGCACCAACATCTCCGGCATCATCATCTCGGCCCGGTCGGCCGACGAGATTCAGGAGGTTTCGGAGGAGATTACCGCGGTGCTGCGCGCGGAGCACGAGCTGATCCCCGGTGAGGACAACGACTTCATGGTGCGCACCCAGGACGACATCACCAGCATGCGCACCGGCATGACCCAGACCATGACGATGTTCACGCTGGCCATCGCCGTCGTCTCCCTGATCGTCGGCGGCATCGGGATCATGAACATCATGCTCGTGTCGGTCACCGAACGCACGCGCGAGATAGGACTGCGCATGGCGGTGGGCGCCAAGGGCAAGGACGTCCTGTGGCAGTTCCTGGTCGAGGCCATCGCCCTCAGCCTCGTGGGCGGCCTCATCGGCGTCGGCGTCGGCTTTGCCGTGTCCGGGGGGCTCACCGAGTTCCTCCAGTGGCCCGCCACGGTACCGCCGGACGCGGTGGCCATCTCCGTCGGGTTCGCCGCGGTGATCGGCGTCCTGTTCGGCTTCTACCCGGCCTGGAAGGGCGCGCAGCTCGACCCGATCGAGTCGTTGCGATTCGAGTAGGCGCGGCGCCGACGGGTCGCGCGGCCGCGCCCTGCGCACGACCCCGCGACGGTTGCGCGGTCGTTGCGCAGGGCGCACAAACGCGATCGGCAGGCCGCCGGCGGACGACGGTTCGCCGGCCGCCGGCGGTCAGGCCCCGTCGGCGCGCAGGATACCCAGAAGTTGGGCCACGGTCTTGCCGGTGACCGGATCGACGAACGCCGGCGCGATCTCGGCCAGCGGCTCGAGCACGAACGCCCGCGAGCGGAAGCGCGGGTGGGGCAACGTGAGACAGGGCGACTCGACCGCCAGATCACCCACGAGCACCAGATCGAGATCGAGCGTGCGCGGCGCGCCCGGATAGGAGCGAACCCGCCCCCTCTCCTCCTCGATCGACAGAAGTCGTTCCAGCAGCCGATCCGGCGTGTCGCGCGTGCCGCCCACCAAGGCCGCGTTCAGAAACAGCGGCTCGTCGACCGCGTGCTCGGGGCGGGTCTCGATGAAGCGGGAGACGACGACGCCGGAGAGCATCCGCCGCAGTCGAGCCACCGCGTAGCGCAGATGCGATGCCCGGTCCCCGAGGTTGCTCCCGAGCGCCACGGCCGCGCGTCGCTCCGGTAGTGCCATCGGCCGCCTCGCCACACCGCCGGGAACCGCGGAGGCCGGGTCCCGGTCTCCGGCGCGGGCGGCGGGACCGTCACCCCGCGCTCTGCTTCTCCTTGCACGTGATGCACACGCGCGTCCAGGGAATGGCGTTCAGACGCGCCTCCGCCACCGGTTCACCACAGTCCCGGCATACGCCATAGGTGCCCTGTTCGAGACGCCACAACGCTTCCTCGATGGCCTGCAGTATCTTGGCGTCGGTCTGCTTCAGCTTGAGATGAATGTGGACCTCGTTGTTGCCGGTCGCCTGATCCGCCAGATCTCCCTGACGGCTGCTCGTCCCCTCGCCCGCCTGAATCGGTTTCGCGCCTGCTCCCATCGTCAGGATCTCGGAGCGCTTGCGCAACAACGCGTCCCTGTAGCGTGCCATGTCCATCGGGACTCTCCGGTACCAGCTTGCCGTCACGGGGTCGCGGGGCGCTCGTCGGCGAAGCCTGAAACCGGCCGTCCCCGCCAAGCTCGCAACATCGCCGCGCGTATCGGATCGTAGCCGGATTCGACCGCATCCGGCGTGCAGATTCAACTATCAATAATACCAGACGATCGCCGGACGCCCGGCCGCGCCGGTGCGGCGGCTACTCGGCCCGGAGCGTGCTCAACGGACGGCGGCGCAGCACGTCGAGGCTGGACGCCACGCCTACACCCCCCACCACCAGGGTCGTCAGCACGACGCCCCCGACGTTCACCAACGGCGCCGGATCCCAGTTGATGTCCAGGAGATGGCGGCTCAGGCCCCAGGTCAGCCCGACGGCGCCGACGGCCCCTACGGTGCCGGCCAGGATCCCCAGCGTGCCGTACTCGACGACGAGCATCAGCCCGAGGGTCCGGCTGGTCGCACCGAGGGTCTGGAAGATGGCGGTCTCGTAGCGCCGCTGGAACTTGGTCATCGCCACCGACCCGATGAGGATCAGGACGCCGCTGAAGAGCGCGATGCCCCCCACCACCGAGATCGCGAGCGTGACGTAGTCGAGAATCCGCCGGACGGTCGCGATCACCTCCAGCCCATCGATAACCGACACGTTGGGGAAACCGGCCACGAGGTCGCGCTGCAGGCGCGCGCGCGCCTGCGTTTCCGGGGGACCGCGCAGAAACGTGATGAAGCTGTGGGGCGCCTCGTCGAACACCCCGGGGCTGAACAGGAACATGAAGCCGCCGCTGCGGGAATCGTCCCAGTCGACGGCCCGCACGCTCGTGACCGTCGCCCCGACGTCTCGTCCCAGGACCCGGAACCGCAGGACGTCGCCCATCTCCAGATCCAACCGGTCGCGGATACTCTCCTCTACCGAAACCTCGGGGGAACCGGAGCCGCCGCCCTCCCAGAACGCGCCGTCGACGACGCGTTCGTTCGCTTCCAGATGGCCGCGGTAGGTCACCGTGAACTCGCGCCCGACCCCCCGCCTCCGCACCGCGCGGGCGGTATCCAGATTCGTCCGTTCACCGGTTACCCCGGTCACCCGCGCCCGCAGCACCGGGATCAGGGTGGGAACGCTCCCGATTCGTTCGGAGAGAAGCTCGCCGACCCCGGCCCGCTGATCCTGCTGAATGTCGATCAGGAACATGTCGGGGCTGTCCTCGCGGATTTCCAGCGCGAACGCCCCCAACAGGTTGGCCTGGACCGCGTGGATGCCGATGACGAAGAAGCTGCCCAGTCCCACCGCCAGCAGTATGACGCGGGTCTGATTGCCGGGTCTCGCCAGATTGAGGACGGCGTGACGCACTGCGAACCGCGCGCCGGCGCCCAGGGGCTGAATCAGTCGGACTAGCGCCCGCCCCACGCCGTGCAGCACCAGGGCGACCGCCGCGAAACCGCCGCACACCCACAAGCCGGCCTCCCACGAGGCCGCCTGCCAGCTCGCCAGCGCGACGAGCCCCACGGCCAGCCCCCCGATCACCGCCGCCCGGACCCGGTCGCGCGCCGCGGCCGCGATCAGGTTCCATCGGATCAGCGCCAGCGGCTTGATGGCGCGCATCTCCAGCAAGGGGTCGAGCGCGAACAGCAAGGACACCAGGACGCCCACCCCCAGCCCCTGCAAGACCGCCGATCCGGTGACGCCGTAGGAGAGGTCGTCCACCCCGGCGACGGCCGCCGCCTCGGCGGTGAGGGAGGACGGCAGCGCCGCCAGGATGCCGGCGGCCAAGGCCGCCCCCAGCAGCGCGCCGCCGAGGCCCAGGAGGGCGACCTGCGCGACGTAGATGGCCAGCACCTGCCGGCTCGTCGCCCCGAGGCACTTCAGAATGGCGACGCTGCGCACCCGCTGCTGCACGAAGACCCTGGTGACGCTCCACACGCCGATGCCCCCGAGCACGACCACCACGAACCCGATCAGGCTCAGGTAGTTCTCGGCCCGCGACAGATTGCGGGCAATCCGATCCTCGGTGTTCCGATAGGACCGCACGCGCACGAACTCGTCCCGCAGGGGCTCGCGCAGGGACGCGACGAGCGGGTCGATGCGCGGGTCGGGAACCTGGAGCAGGATCTGCCGCTCGGCGCGCGTACCGAGGTTCAGCAACCCCGTCCGCAACAGGTCGTCGTAGTCGATCAGCACGCGCGGGCCGAAGCTGAACGCGCCGATGCCTCCGCCCGGCTCCCGCAGAACGATGCCGCGGATCTCGAACCGGCCGTCGCCGATGAGGATGTCGTCTCCAACCGCCACGTCGAGCTGGGTCAACAACTCCGGCCGCACCAGCGCCCCCCCGCCGGCCAGCAGGCCGTGGTGGTAGAACAGGTCGTCCTGCAGCACGAAGGTCCCGTAGAACGGAAACGCGGCCTGGACCCCCCGCAGCTCGACCACCCGGGCCGTCGCCTTCGCCTCGTCCGCCGGCCGCGCCATCGTCGCCGTCTCGATGGACAACGTGCGCGTCAGCCCCGGCTCGGCCCCCAGGATCTCGTCGATGAAAGTCCGAGCCTCCTCGGACCAGGGCTGCTCCGACTCGACGATCACGTCGGCCGCCAGGAGGGCCCGCGTCTCGCCCGCCATCGCCGCGCCAACCTGCTGGATCACGGACCGCAATGCGACGATCGCGCTCACCCCGACGGCCACGCAGACGAAGAAGAAGGCGAGCCGCCGCCACGATGCGCGCAGTTCGCGACCGACCATCCGGACCACGAACCTCATGCGATCCCCTCCCCGACCGGCATCGGGAACACCCGCTCGGTGAGGCCGTCGCGCATCCGCAGGGTGACGTCGGTGCCCGACGCCAGCGCGGTGTCGTGGGTCACGAGCACGATCGTCGTGCCGCGCGATCGGTTGACGCGATGGAGCAGCGCCACGATATGCCTTCCATTGACGCTGTCCAGGTTCCCCGTCGGTTCATCCGCGAGGAGAATCGGGGGGTCGTTGGCGAGGGCCCGCGCGATCGCGATCCGCTGCTGCTCGCCGCCCGACAGTTGCGCCGGATAGTGTCCGGCCCGCTCATCGAGCCCCACCTCCGACAGCAGCGCCGCGGCTCGATCGGGGGCTCGCGCGGCGCCGGCGATTTCCAGCGGCACCAGCACGTTCTCGAAGGCGGTCAACGACGGCACCAGATGGAAGAACTGGAACACGATCCCGATCTTGCGGCCCCGCAGCCGCGCCAGCGCGTCCTCGTCGAGGGCGGAGATCTCCACGCCGTCGATCGTGATCTCGCCGGTGGTCGGTTCATCGAGCCCTGCGATCAGGCCCAGCAGGGTCGATTTCCCGCTGCCGGAGGGTCCCACGATCGACACGTACTGCCCGGAGGACACCGTCAGGTCGAGGGGTTGAACGATGGTCAGCGGCGCGTTCCCGCTGACGACGGTCTTCGAGACGTTGCGGAGCTCGATCATGAGTTCTTCAGCCGACGGCGAACCTGCCGCCGGTCCCGAGCGGCGAATCACCGCGCGGCATACGGGAGGAGACGGTCCCCTCACCGGCCTCGAACCACGCGATGCGATGGGTCAGCGATTTACCGGTTCCCGGGTGAGCGCGGGCAGCAACGGCTCAATCGCGTCCCGGACGCGCGCCGCCACGATCGCGGCTCCGTCCGCGTTCGGGTGAATCCCGTCGGCTTGGTTGAGAGTCGGATCGGCGGCCACCCCGTCGAGCAGGAACGGCAGAAACGCCACCTCGTGATCGCCGGCAAGGTCCGCGAACACCGCCCGAAACTGCGCGGTATAGGTCGCCCCGAAGTTCGGGGGCGCCTCCATGCCCGCCAGCAAGACCCGAATGCCGCGCTCCGCGGCCACCGAGAGGATCTGCGAGAGATTGCGTCGCATCTGATCGACCGGGAGTCCCCGGAGCCCGTCGTTCCCGCCCAGGGCCAGGATCAGGATGCGTACGTCGCCCTCGAGAGCCCACTCCGCGCGGCTGAGCCCGGCCGCGCTCGTATCGCCGGACACCCCGGCGTTCACGACCGTCACCGCGTAGCCGTCGTCACGTAGCGCCCGCTCCAACCGCGCCGGATAGGCGTCGTCCATGTCGAGCCCGAGCCCCGCGGTCAGGCTGTCTCCGAGGGCCACCACCAGCGGGCCGGGCCGGCCGGCGGGCGGGGCGTCGCGGGCCGCAACCACCGAGCCGGCGCCGGGCGCGGCCGCCGGCGCCGCCGATTCGACCGCGTCCTCCGGGGCCCCGCCGCAGCCCGCGAGGACCATCCCCGACAGGACCGCCCGCACCAGCCGAACGCTCACCCCCACGGTCCCTGTCATCACCTGACTAATGTTATTACGCAACGCGGTCTGCGCCGGTTCCCGCGGCGGGCGGCCAGGGCGGCTGCGGCCGGCCGGCGGTGCGGCCCCGGCGATGCGCCGGAAACTCGGCGGACCATCTGCCGGCGCCTTCGGTCCGCCGGCGCTACCCGCCGCCCCCGGTGCGGCGCGGGGTTGCGCCACGGGCTGGTACCCGGCGTCGAGAGGCGGACCACGCGCGCCAGTACAGAAGGACGCTCACGAGGAGCAGCGCCCCGCCGAGGGCGGCCTGCATGCCCCGGGTCAATCCCGCCGGATAGATCGCCGCCGCGACGTAGTGCTCGATGAAGCCGCTCTCGTAGCCCGATGCCCCCGCCTGCCGCCGGAGGCGGACCTCGAGCGGGGTGAGCGGACAGACGGCCCCGGACCACGCGATGCCGACGCCCCACACGACCGCGGGCAGATGCAGCCACGCGAGACGCGGGAACCGCCGAATCAGCAGCGCGCCGGCGGCCGCGAACAGGATGAACCCGGCGTGCGCCAGCAGGACGAGGTCGGCAAGAGCGCCGTACATCGGACTATCCCGCGCCCGTGCGCGCCGGGCCGCGGGACCGGCCCGCCGTTGTCTCGTCCCGCGCCCCGTGTAGAATAGGCCCATTCCCCGGCCGTCGCCCCGTCCTGTCACGAGGTGTCATCTGATGAACGCCACCTTTCTCGCCGTTGTCGGCCTCGCGATGATCTACACCGGCTACCGGTTCTACTCGAAGTTCATCGCCGAGCAGATCTACCGGCTCGACCCGGATTTCCAGACGCCCGCCCACACCATGCGGGACGACGTCGATTATGTCCCGACCAACCGGGTCGTCCTGTGGGGCCACCACTTCACGGCGGTGGCCGGCGCCGCGCCGATCATCGGACCGGGCATCGCGGTCATCTGGGGCTGGCTGCCGGCGTTCCTGTGGGTCATCGTCGGCACGATGTTCTTCGCCGGCGTCCACGACTTCGGCGCGGTGTGGGCCAGCGTCAGGAACAAGGCGAAATCGGTCGGCTCGCTGACCGGCGACGTCGTCAGCCCCCGCGCCCGCACCCTGTTCATGGTCGTCGTCTTCTTCCTGTTGATGATGGTGAACGCGGTGTTCGGGGTAGCGATCTCGGACGCGTTCCAGGAGACCCCGAGCAGCGTCATCCCGGCGTGGACGGCGGTGGTCGTCGCCATCGGCATCGGCATCCTGATCTACCGCATGCACGTGCCGATCCTATGGCCCACCGTCGCCGGCACGGTCATCCTGTATGCGGTCATCTATCTCGGAGAAGCGGTACCGATCTCGTTGACGCCGGGAGCGCTCGGCCTGCCGGTGGGCGCGCAGTGGATTCTCCTGCTGTTCCTGTACGCCGGCATCGCGTCCCTGCTTCCCGTCTGGCTGCTGCTGCAGCCGCGCGACTACATCAACGGCATCCAGCTCTTCGTGGGACTCGGACTGCTCTACGGCGCGGTGCTCATCGCGAACCCCACCATCGTCGCCCCGGCCATCAATCCCAACCTGCCGGCGTCGGCGCCGCCGATCTTCCCGCTGCTGTTCGTCACCATCGCGTGCGGGGCAATATCCGGTTTCCACGGCCTCGTCGGCTCCGGCACCACCTCGAAACAGCTCAACAAGGAGACCGACGCCCGGTTCGTGGGGTATCTCGGCTCGTCCGGCGAAGGCTCGCTGGCCCTGGTGGCGATAATCGCGGCCACCGCCGGGTTCGCCACCCTGGGGGACTGGGAAGCCATGTACAGCGATTTCGGGAACGGCGGCATGGCGGCGTTCGTGCAGGGCGGGGCGCGGATCGTCACCGCCGGGGTCGGCATCTCGAACGAGTTCGCAGCGACGCTCCTGACGGTGATGGCGGTGCTCTTCGCCGGCACGACCATGGACGCCGGCGTCCGCCTGCAACGCTATATCGTCCAGGAGTGGGGCTCCATCTACGGCATTCCGATCCTCCAGAACGGCTACGTGGCCACGGGCGCGGCGGTGGCCGCGTGCCTGCTGCTGGCGTTCGGCGCCGGCGGCCCGAGCGGCGAGGGCGGCATGCTGATCTGGCCGCTCTTCGGGACCACCAATCAACTGCTGGCCGGACTCACCCTGCTGATCATCAGCGTGATGCTCGTGAAGCTCGGGCGGCCGGCCCGCTACACGCTCATCCCGATGATCTTCATCACCACCATGGCCCTCGCCGCCGCCCTCGTCCAGCTCCTGTCGCTCTATCGCGAAGGCGGCATCTTCTACCCGCTCCTGTGGATCGACGTCGTGATCGTGCTGCTGGCCATCTTCACGATGCTGGAGGCCGGATCGGCGTTCATGCGGGAAAGGCGGGCGGCGGAAGCCGCCGCGGGCGCATGAACGCACCACGCGGAGCAGGGATGGACGCAACGCGGGACATCGACGCGGGCACGGCATGACGGGGAACCCGGGCTGGTTCGCACGGCTGCAGGAACTGCTGGACGAGTTCTACGCGGCGCCGTATCGGGGGGCCCTGGCGCGCGCCCGGCGGGACGAGGACGACCTGTTCATGCTCTTCGTCTTCGCCGAACTCATGGGGGTGCCGAACCCCGCGGCGTACTACACGCTCGAGCTGCAGCCGGTGCTGCTCGAACGCTTTCACGACTGGCATCGCCGGCAGGGGTTGGACCACTCTCCCCTCGACGGCTTCCGCTGCTGTTAGCCAGCGCGAGCCGTCCCGGAGACATCACGCGGGAGCGCCGCCCTGCTCGATCACGTCCTGAACCGCCCCCTCCTCTTCGTCGGCGGCAAGGGCGGCGTCGGCAAGACGACGACGGCGGCCGCCCTCGGGCTCGCCGCCGCCGCCCGCGGCCGGCGGTGCCTGCTCGTCTCGACCGACCCGGCCCACTCGCTGGCCGACCTCTTCGGCCGCCCCGTCGGCGACCGGGACACCGCCATCGCCGACTCGTTGTGGGCGCTGGAGATCGACCCCGACCGGCAGGCCGACGCGCACGTGCGGACCGTCAAGAACCGCATGAAGCGGCTCGTGCACCCCCGCCTGTTCGACGAGATCGACCGGCAGCTCGATCTGGCGCGGATGGCCCCCGGCACGATGGAGGCGGCGCTGCTCGAACGCGTCGCCGAGATCATGACGCGGGCCGGACGCGACTACGACCGGGTCATCTTCGATACCGCGCCGACCGGGCACACCGTCCGGCTCCTGTCGCTGCCGGACATCATGGCGGCGTGGACCGACGGGCTGCTCGGCCACCGCGAACGGTCGGCGCGGCTCGGCGCCGCCCTCCGGCATCTGGGCGGGGGACGCGTCAAGGGCGACGAGCTGTCGAGGCTCGAGAGCGCCGCCGACCACGAACCGGGCAGCCGGGATGCGCAGCTCGACGACCTCCTGCAGGCGCGGCGGCGGAAGTTCATTCACGCCCGCGGGCAGCTCCTCGATCACGCGCAGACCGCCTTCATCTCCGTGCTGAATCCGGACCGGCTCTCGGTGCTCGAGACGGCCAGGGCGCACGAAGTCCTGCGCCGGTTCTCGATACCGGTGACCGCGGTGGTGGTGAACCGGGTGCTGCCGGAAGACGCCGACGGCGCGTTTCTCGCCGCCCGGCGCGAGCAGGAAGCCCGCTACCTGGCGAAGATCGACCGGGTGTTCGCCGGGATACCGCAGGTGCGCACTCCCCTGCTGCCCGACGACGTCCACGACCTCGACACCCTTCGCGCGCTGGGCCGGCGCATCACCGGCGACGAAACCCGGCCGGACCCTCCGCCGCACCCTGGGTAGCGGGCAGGCGAGCCCTCTGCGCGCTGCAAACGGCCCGCCCTGCCCGTCATTGGCCTTGATCACACCCGGCGTCGGCCTGCCGGCTCCGGGTCAGCGCCCTCCCGAGGACGTTGCGGGAAGTTGATCGCCGTGTCGGTGACGTCGAGGTTGAGGGGGCTCCGCGTCAGCGCCCTCCCGAGGACGTTGCGGGAGACGGCGCCGGAAACGGATACCCGGGCGGCCCGTAGGTATAGAACGCCCCCAGGGAGTCGATCTCGTCCATGTCGGGATACAGCACCCCGAAGGCGGGCGCCTCGCGGCTGCCCCGCGGCGAGTACCAGACGGCGCCGTCTCCGGTGATCTGGATCTTGGGCGAGTCGGCGTGCCGCTGCGGCTTGGGATAGAACGTGAACTTCTCGGCGCGCGGGTCGAACTTCCAGAGCGAGGCGCCGTACTCGCCGTCGGTCCGCTGGCCCACGTCGGCCGCCCAGATGTTGTCGTCGGGGTCGGCGGCGACGTCGTACGGCTCCGCGTTCTGCTGCGGGATCGTCCACTCGGTCATCTTGCCGGTGGCCTGGTCCAGCTTGACCAGCTTTCCGGCCCGCCTGCCGGCGGAGTAGATGCCCCACCAGATGTTGTTCTCGGAATCGACGTTCAACCGCCGCGTGTGCCCCGGGTAGGTGGGAGCCGTGAACTCCGTCCACGAGTTGTTGGACGTGTCGAACTTGACGATCTTGCCGCCGCTCCAGAGGGCGATCCAGATGTTGTCGTTGCGGTCGGCCACGACGCCGTAGGGGATGGCGTGCGGGGTCGGGATGCGGAACACCGACACCTCCCCGGTGGCCCGGTCCCACTTGCTCAGGGCCCCGCCCATGATCCACCCGACGTAGATGTTGCCCTTCGAATCCATCGCCAGCGACTGCATGAACTTCGTCGGGTTGCGCACCACGTCGTCGGGGTCCATCGGAATCTGGTGCTCGAACTCCTCGGTCTCGGGATTGAACCCCAGGAGCCGCTTCTCCTTGGCCCCGGTGCGGCCCCGGTGCTCCGGCAGCCAGATGAGGCCGGACGGATCGATGAGAATCTCGTGGTTGCCGTTGCGGGGATCGGGATAGAGGTACTCCCACTGCCCGCCGGTGCGGGGGTCCAGCTTGACGAGCCGGTGCGGAACGCCGCGGTCGACCAGCCAGACGTTGCCGTCCGCGTCGAAGCGCGGGTCCTGGCCGTAGCGGGCGACCCGGTCCCGGGCCCAGCGGGGATCGTTGACGCCTTCACCGGGTCCGTCCTTGGCGAGGTAGTACTCGATGTACATCGCCTTGCCGAGGGCCTCTTCGTCGACCGGCGTCTGCTGCTCGATGCGCACGCGCCGGCGCTTGCTGTCGGGCCCGAAGTTCTCGGCGGCATACGCCAGCAGGTCGTCCCGGTCCTGCCGGCCGAAGCGGAACATCGACGCCCGGAACGAGAGCAGGCCCTGCGCGTACCGGGTGGGATCCTGCTCCCCGAGGGTGCTGCCGACCATGTGGTCGATCCAGGTCATCCACTGGCGTTCGGTTCCCGGACGCGAGGGGAAGAAGTTCTCGCCGTGGCACACCATGCAGACCTGCTCGGCGACCGCCCGGCCGGGCCCCGGCGGGTAGATCTCGTCGTAGCCCGCGTACTCGAACGCGCCGGCCGCGCCGCTCTCCATCGCGGTCCGGCCGGCCGGGATGACGAGCGGGGGCGCGTCGCCCGAGAGCGCGCCCAGCGCCAGATCGATCTCCGCCGCGTCGCCGGCGCCCACCGTCACCGTCCGGACATCCGACTCGAGGCGCTTCGTGCTGGCGCTCACCTCGTAGGTGCCCGGAAACAGGGCTACGGCCCGGTAGCGCCCCGCGTTCGTGTACACCATGTGCACGATCCCCCGGTCGACGTTGCGAACGTAGACCTGCGCCGCCGTGAACGGCTGGGAGGCCGTCACGGTCCCCGACAGGCTTGCGGTTCCCGGCACCTCCGCCTGCAGACCGATCCCGGTCAGGGCGAGGACCGGCGCGAACAGCGCCACGGCCAACCGCCGGGCACGATATCGGCCCGCGCCACGCATTGTCGAAAGCTCCATCTCCTGCTCCTTGGAAGGTCGGCGGATCGACGGGATGTCGTCACGTGAAGAGAATGCGCCCCGCGGCAGGCCAAGTCAAGTCACGGCCGCCCGCCGCCGCCCGCGCAAAAGCGCGGCGCAAAGCGTCGAAGCAACCGTCGGATGTGGGCGCCGCCGGTCTTCCGGCCCCGGCCCCGCCGGCCGACGAACCAATCCTGCAGGAGCCCGCGACGCATCTGCGGCGCAGGCTCCCCGGAGCCCGCGACCGCGCCCGCCAAGTCCGCCCGGAACCCGGCGCTCAGTAGCGATAGTGGTCCGGCTTGTACGGTCCGTCGACGTCCACGCCGATATAGCCCGCCTGGTCCGGGGTCAGGGTGGTGAGCCGGACCCCGAGATGGTCCAGGTGGAGCCGGGCCACTCTCTCGTCGAGGCGCTTCGGCAGCATGTAGACGCGCTTGCCGTACTCGCCCTTGTTCTGATGCAGGGCAATCTGGGCCAGCACCTGGTTGGTGAAGGACGCGGACATGACGAAGCTCGGATGGCCGGTCGCGCAGCCGAGGTTCAACAGGCGCCCCTCCGCGAGCACCATCACGCTGTGGCCGTCGGGGAACCGCCACTCGTCGTACTGGGGCTTGATGTGGACGTGCTGGATGCCCGGCGTCTTCTTGAGCCCGGCCATGTCGATCTCGTTGTCGAAGTGCCCGATGTTGCCGACGATCGCCTTGTCCTTCATCCGGGCCATCTGCCGGGCCGAGATGATGTCCCGGTTGCCGGTGGCGGTGATGAAGACGTCGGCGCGGTCGATCATCGCGTCGAGGGTATTGACCTCGTAGCCCTCCATCGCCGCCTGCAGGGCGCAGATCGGGTCGATCTCGGTGACGACGACCCGGCACCCCTGGCCCCGCAGGGCCTGGGCGCAGCCCTTCCCGACCTCGCCGAAGCCGCACACGACGGCGACCTTCCCGCCGAGCATCACGTCGGTGGCCCGCGCCAAGCCGTCCGGCAGCGAGTGGCGGCAGCCGTACACGTTGTCGAACTTGCTCTTGGTGACCGAGTCGTTCACGTTGATCGCGGGAAACAGGAGGGTCCCGGCCTCCGTCATCTCGTAGAGCCGGTGAACCCCGGTGGTGGTCTCCTCGCTGACCCCGCGAATGGCCGGGCTCACCCGCCGCCAGTGCTGCTTGTCGCGCGCCTGGAGATTGCGCAGGAGATCCAGAATGACGCCCCACTCTTCCGGCTCCGTCTCCGGGTCGAACCCCGGCACTTCGCCGAGCTGCTCGAACTCGTAGCCCTTGTGCACGAGCAGGGTGGCGTCGCCGCCGTCGTCGACGACGAGGGAGGGACCGGCGCCGTCCGGCCACACCAACGCCTCGCTGGTGCACCACCAGTAGTCGGCGAGGGTCTCCCCCTTCCACGCGAACACCGGGATTCCGCGCGGGTTCTCCGCCGTCCCTCCGCTCTCCGGCCGCCCGACGGCCACCGCCGCGGCCGCGTGATCCTGGGTCGAGAAGATGTTGCACGACACCCACCGCACGTCGGCGCCGAGCGCGTCCAGCGTCTCGATGAGCACCGCGGTCTGCACCGTCATGTGCAGGCTGCCCATGATGCGGGCCCCTTCGAGCGGCGCCTTCCCCGCATACTCCCGGCGGAGGGCCATGAGCCCCGGCATCTCCTGCTCGGCCAGCCGGATCTCGTTCCGCCCGAATGCGGCCAGCGAGAGATCCGCCACCTTGAACGGCTCGCGGCCCGCCCGTACCGCCGCGTCGAACGCGTGCGTGGTCTCAACCGCCGTCGGTCCCATGCCTGTCTCCTTGCACGACCCGCCGCCGGCTCCTCTCGGGCCCGGGGCCGCCGATCAGATGTCGTTTCCGCCGTATGCGGACGATGGGTCAGCCGCTCCCGGCGATCCGGTAGAGCTTCGACTGCGTGCGCAGAATCACGCTGCCGCGCGCCACCGCGGGTGTCGCCAACGTCATTTCATCCAGAGAGTTCTTGTGCAGGATCTCGAACTCGGGTCCCGCCTTGACCACGAAGGTGTCGCCGTCCTCGCTCAACAGGAAGATCCGGCCGTTGTAGCCCCACGGCGACGCGGTGAAGCCGTTCCCGATCTCCAGACGCCGCCGGCCGTAGATCTCCTCCCCGGTGACCGCATCGTGCGCGAGCAGGAAGCCGCGGTCGAGCAGGGTGTAGTAGATGTCGCCGTAGACGAGGGCGGTGGTGTTGTAGGTGCCCAGCAGCGGATAGGCCCAGACGACGTGGGAGTCCTGCGAGTAGGTCCGGCTGCCGGGAAACCCCTCCTGCAGGCCGCTCGCGACCTCCTGGTAGATGGAGATGTCGCCGGCCGCGCCGGGCTGGATGGCGTAGACCGGCCGCAGGGCGCCGCCGGGATAGCCCGAGCTGATGTAGACCAGCCCGTGGCTCGTGAACGGGCTGGGGGTGGTCAGCAGCGACATCCCCCCGAGCTCCCACAGCAGCCCGCCGTCGAGGCCGTAGGAGCGGACCCTCCCGGTGGCGGAGGTGACGATCTCGGTGCGCAGAGGGTTCTCCCACACGAGGGGGGTCGACCACGTATGCCCGGGCTCGTCGCGCTCGACCCGCCACACGTCCTCGCCGGTCGCCGCATCCAGCGCCGCCAGAAACGACTGCGTGGTGTTGTCGTTCAGGACGTACAGCCGGCCGTCGTGCAGGGCCGGGGACGACGCGGTGGCCATCGCCTGCATGGTGTTGAACGTCCCGACGTCCCGGCGCCAGACCTCCCGGCCCTCGAAGTCGAGGGCCGCGACCAGTCCGATGGGGCCGAAGTAGACGTAGACCCGTTCGCCGTCGGTGACCGGCGTCTCCGAGGCGTAGCTGTTCTTGAGATGCCGGGTAATCCCCGGCACCGCGCGGTGGAGCTCCCGCACCCACCGCACCGCGCCGGTCTCGAAGTCGATGTCGTACACCAGCCACCGGTGCTCGCCGCTGGCCGGCACCGACCCGTTGTGCTCGCCCGGGTCGTACAGGCCGGGAATGGGCTGCACCTCGTCGTCCGCCGCGCTGACCGCGGTGGTGACGAATATGTGGTCGCCCCAGACGATCGGCGAGCTCCAGCTCAGCCCGGGGACGTCGATCTTCCAGGCGATGTTCTCGGTCTCGCTCCACCGGTCGGGCAGGGCCGGGTCGTCGGCCACGTTGCCGGCGTTCAGCCCCCGGAACTGCGGCCAGTGCTGCGCCGCCGCGTCCGGGGCGGGGACCAGCAGCCAGCCGACGCCGAAAATGCCGATCAGGATGCGCTTCATCGTGTCGCTCCTCGTCCGGACCGCGCCGGCGATGACGATGCGGCCGCACACCAAGATGTTCGTGTCAACCGCAATCACGGCGTTCCCCGGCCGCGTCGATACGTATCGCGCAGGTCCTGCCACGAGTACGACTCCAAGGGATCGGGCGCCTCGGCTTCCCCTGCGCTCAAGTCCGGCAACCGATAACGAGAACGGGCCGACGGCGTCGCCGGCACCGGGCGGAGCCCCTCCTCGATCACCGCGCGCAACGGTCGACCGATGCGCCGGGCATGCCGCTTCGCCCGAATCAGGAGGTCATCGTGCATGTCCAGCGCCGTCTTCATGATTTCCCATACTACCCATATCAAGTGAGATGGGCCAACCCGCCGGGCGGAGCCGGTCCGCGCAGCCGCGGGCCGGCGACGTCAGACCACGCGGGCAGGGAGCCGACCCAGCCCCCCGCGGATGGCACGCCGCCAGCAGACGACCGCACAACCGGCGCTCCGCAGTCCCAGCCCCGCCACCTTGGCGCGGCGCAGGCAGTCGCCCCACCGTCGACCGCGACGCCCCCAGGCTGCGGGCGATGACTCGGATGCTCAATGCCGCGGCGAGTACAGCCGCCGCACTTCTCGGATCTTGCGCATGGACAACCTCCTGTTCGCCGGCGTTCGTCCCTCCTGCAAAAGCAGAAAGGTCTCACGGCCAGCGGGTCGTCCCGCGCCGCTCAGCGCCGACGGGTGATCGATTTCGACCGGAATCGGTGATCGATTTTCGGTCGGAATACGCAGGTGCCGAGACCGAGGAGCCGGCCGGCGGTCCGGACTGCTCCGGCGCGTAACCTGCAGGGGCGGCGCCGGTCAGCGGGGTCCGTTTCCGCAGACTTCGGTCTGCGGCCTCACTGAAGCAGGAACCGCGGTGCTGCGATGACCAAGCCGGCCACGGCGGGCATCCGCCACGTCATGCGCGTTTCGGCGGCGCTCACGGCGGTCAGCACGTCGGCAATCCGGGCGTTGAGCTGGTCGGGCGTGACGTGCTCGCCGTGCTCGGCCGCGCGCCGAATGCCGTCTGCGATGGCGTCGGCCTGCGAGCGATCGATCCCCGCGGCGGTCAACTCCCGGGCGATGGTGAGTGGATCGAACACGGTCACCTCCCCCGTTCGAAGCGCTCCTGTTGAAGCTCCTGCAGGCGCCTGCGCCCCCGGTCCTGGAGCGCCGTTATGCCCTGCCTGCGGACGGCGTCGGCGCTGATGAAGCGGGCCCGGGTCGCCGGCTCGCGCCTGCAGCCACAGCGCCACGGCCGCGGCGCCGCGGTTGACGAAGTGTGTCCGCCGTTCACGGTTTCCCTTCCCCACCGCGCGGATCGCCAGCCAGTGTGCCGTTCCGTAAAATAGGGAACGTAATTCTCTCGCTTCGTGCCGCGGGTCGATGGCGCGGTGCGGTCCCGGTGGAACCACCGGGCGGCGTCACCGTAGTCCTGCGCCACACCCCGGCCTTCTTCAATGCAATGAAGCCGAGTCGCCGCGCCCAGCCGCGATTCAGTTGTCCCCTCCTTACTCATTCGAGAAACCGCAGGATCGCGAATGTCAACGTGGCCGTCGCGATCACGGTCCCGACCATCCAGCGGACGAGCCTGGTTTCGAGGTTCGCGACCTCGGTGCGCACGCCGGCGATATCCGTGCGTTGCTCAGTCCGTAAATCGGCAATCTGGGTCGAGAGTCGGGTGTCGAGGTTCGCGATTTCAGTTCGCACCTCGGCGATCTCGGCGCGTTGCTCAGCGATCTGCCCGGCAACCTCGGCGATCTGCCCCTTGAACTCGGCGCGTTGCGCCGCGAGCTGCTCCGTGAGCTCGGCGCGCTGCCCGGCGATCTGCTCCGTGAGCTCGGCGCGTTGCGCCGCGATCTGCCCCGTGAGCTCGGCGCGTTGCCCGGCGAGCTGCTCCATGAGCTCGGCGCGCTGCCCGGCGATCTGCCCCGTGAGCTCGGCGCGTTGCCCGGCGATCTCGGTGCGCAGATCGGCGAGGCCGGCCTTGAACTGGTCGGCCGTCACGTGGTCGCTCCGCTCGGCGGCCGAACGAACGGCGGTCGTGATGGCGTCGGCCTGAGCGGGGTGAACTCGGCGTCGGTCAACGAACGGGCGACGGCGAGCGTATCGAGCATGTCCAGCAAGCGTAGCACGCCCGACCCGGCGATTTTCCGCTTCGGATTAGATCGACCAACCCAGGGCGGATAGTGGCCATTTGGACCAAACGGTCATGGTCGCGCTGCGCGGCCACCCTGAAGACATGAAATTCGTCAGGGCCTCCAGCGACTTCCTCAGCTCCAGCAGATGCACGAGCCTGACCCGCGTCATCCCCGCCATCAGCACGGCGAGGCCGGCCTTGAACGGGTCGGCCGTCACGTGGCCGCTCCGCTCGGCGGCCGTGATGGCGTCTGCCTGAGCGGAGGTGAACTCGGCGTCGGTCAACGAGCGGGCGACGGCGGGCGTATCGAGCATGTCCAGCAAGCGTAGCACGCCTGACCCGGCGGTTTCCGCTTCGGATCAGATCGACCAACCCGATGGTGGCAGGGCGGATAGTGGCCGGTTGGACCAACCGCTGCGCGCCGGCGACACGCGGGTCCGTGCGGCCGGAGGCGCGGATTTCGGCGCCGACCTCGGCCCGGGCAACCTTCGGCGAAAGCTCCGCGCCGCCCGCGCGGTCAGACCACCCGAATCGGGACGCGGTGAATCGTGTTGTTGCCGTAGCCGAGCCGGTTCCACTCCGCCTGCGCGGGTTGGGTGCGTCCGGCCATGTCCGTCGCCCGCGCCTGCAGCACCAACGGACCGGGCCGTTCGAGCCGGGTGATCAGCTCCCACCACTGCCAACTGTGCCGATGGCGCTCGCCGACGAGGCGGGCCGCCTGCCAGTCCCCGCCGAGGCTGACGTCCACGCGCGCGATGGGCGCCGCGCCCGACCAGGCCACCCCCCGGATGGCGAACTCGCCGGCCCGGACCTCCTGGTCGGGCCCCGGCTCGGTGACGAGCGCCCGCACCTGCTGCAGGGTGACCGGCTCGCGCACCCGCCCCTCCCCGCGTTCCCATTCGTACCAGTACTTCGTGCCCTGATAGTGCCCCGTGAATCGATGGTCGATCAGCGTGATGTCCGTCAGCCACTTCACGGAAGCCACCGCGTACCACCGGGGCACGATCACGCGCAGCGGATGGCCGTGCTGTTGCGGGAGCGCTTCGCCGTTCATCCCGTAGGCGAGCAGAACGTCGGCGTCGCGCGCATCGTCGAGACCGAGGCTGCGTTCGAAGGCGATCGACGCCGGCCCGCCCTCGACCGCCCCCCGGTCCGCCCCGCGGAACAGCACCTCGCGGGCCCCGGGGGTCGGTCCGGCGCGGTCGAGCAGCTCCTTGAGCGGCACCCCGGTCCATTCCGCGGTGCTCACCGCGCCCAGATCCCAGCGCTCGCCCTCGACCGGGGGGTCGAACAGCGCCCGCCCGTTGCCGGCGCACTCGAGGGTGACCATGAGGGTCCGCGACGGCATGTTGTGCAGGTCGCGCAGGCTCACGCTGAGCGGACGCTCGACGAGGCCGCCCACCGCGAGACGAAACGTCTCGGTGTCGAAACTCGGAATCTGAAAGTGGTTCCGCACGTAGAAGTGCGCGTTGGGCATGACGACGCCGCCGAGGAGAGCGGGGATCGACGTCTCGCCGTTGAGGGGGTGGGCTCTGTGCACGACGAGACCGTCGTCGAGCGCCTGCTGGCAGGCGGTCTCCGGGTCGACGGCGGACACCGGATCGCCGGAGGCGGCGGGAGCGGCGCAGCCGCCGTTGGCGACGACCCCCGCGCAGGTCGACGCCGGATAGACGTCCACGCGGCCCGCCTGCCGGAACGGCTGCATGAACGCGGTCAGTCTCGCCTCGTCGTCGGCCTCGACGATGAAGTAGACGGTGTGCTCGCCCCGGACCACCGCCTCGCCCTGGATGCGCACGCCGTGCTGCCGCACGTTGGGGCGGCTGAGATGGTTCAACAGACTGGCCCCGGCAAAGGGATCCCGGGCCGGACAACTCTCGGCATCGTGCTGATGCCGGACGACGAACAGCGCCATGGTGCCTCCTCCGCGCCTTCGGGACGCGGCCATCAATCTTATGCTGCCGGGAGCACCTCCTCGATACCGAGACACCGGAGAGGGCCGGGATCGGGGTGCGCGTCCGATTTGCGCAATGACTGCCCCCCGGGCACTGCCGGTTGGCGATTTCCGTGCCGTTCCCGGCATCAAGGCCCTCCCGACGAGCCTATTGGGGCTCCGGCGCCATGGATGCCTCGGGGACCGGCCACGACGGATGGTTCCAGCAGTGGCGCCTCACCTTCTTGATGTGCACCCCCGGCATCAGGGGCATCCCACGCTGACTGCGCGTGACGGCCCGCCCCCGATTCGAGGGGTCGCCACCGTCTTGCCGACCGGCCGGCGCCGCGTGAGACCCGCGATTCCGCACGTCCGGAACCCCAGGACCCGCCACGATGCTGCCCGCGCCCGGCGGTGGCGGAGCGTGGGATGGTCCTGCCCCCGGGAACAGGGTGTACGTCAGATTTGTGGGACGACTGCCCTGTCACGGTCAGATCGGCGATTTCGATCTCGTTCTCGGCCTCGAGACCCTCCGAACGGGCCCTTCGGGCCTTGGCGCGATAGAACGCCTCGGAGCCAGCGGCGTCGGATACCTCCAGCGCCGGCGTCTCACTTTCTTGACGTGCGCCCCCGGGGAACACCGGGCATGGAAAACGCCGCGAACAACGGCTACACTAGGAACCCTCGGCGCGGCCCCGCGTCGCCCCGGGGCGTCTGCCCGACGGGCGTGACGAGAGGCCTGTCGGGCAGAGTGACCGAGGAAGCACTTGGTGCGCGCGGGTCGCGGCGCCCGCCCATTGCAGCCCGCAGCAACCGGAAACGCGCGTGGACGGACGGTCAGGACGACCGCCGCGGCGCGGGAGTCATCGGACGATGGTGAACACCGGACCGGCCGCCCGCTCCGGGATCGCAGTCTGCCTCGCGCTCGGGCCCGTCGCGGGTCCGCCGACAGAGGCGCGCACGACCGCCCCGGAAGCGGCCCAGGCGGTGGTGAACGAGACCTGCCGGCGCTGCCACAACGACCGGGCGCGCTACGGGAATCTGTCGCTGGACCACTTCGAGGTCGGCCGCGCCGCCGGCGAACGCCCGCTGGCGGAGAAGATAATCCGGAAGGTGCGGACGGGCCTGATGCCCCCGGCGGGGGCCGTCCGTCCCGACGAGACCGCCCTGCAGGGGCTCGCCGCGACCCTGGAGACGCTCGTCGACGGCGCCGCGGCCGAGCAGCCGCTTCCCGGACGCCGCAGCTTCCAGCGGCTCAACCGCGCGGAGTACGAGCGGTCTGTCCGCGATCTGCTCGCCGTCGACGTACGCGCGGGCGACTACCTGCCCCTCGACACCAAGAGCGCGGGTTTCGACAACATCGCCGACGCGCAACTGCTCTCTCCCACCCTGATGAACGGCTATCTCCGGGCCGCGGCCGAGATCAGCCGGCTCGCCGTCGGCGACCCGGCGGCCGGCCCCCGGGAGGCGACCTACAAGGTCACGCGGTGGGTTTCCCAGCGGGAACAGGTCGACGGAGCGCCCTACGGCTCGCGGGGCGGGATCTCCGTCGTCCACACCTTCCCCGCCGACGCGGACTACCGGTTCCGGGTCTCGTTCCACCACGAGACCACCGGAGAGCTGTTCGGCAGCGGCCGCGGAGCGCTGCACACGGCCGAGCATCCGGAGCGGATCGAGATCTCGATCGACGGCGAACGCGCCGCCCTCCTCGACATCGACCGGTGGATGCACGTCTCCGATCCGAACGGCGTCAACCTCCGCACCGATCCGATCCGCGTCACGGCGGGGCCGCACCGGGTCTCGGCCGTCTTCATCCGCCGGTTGGAAGGCCCGGCGCAGGATCTCATCTCGCCCCACGAGTGGTCGCTGTCGAGCACGAGCGTCGCCAACGCCTACGGCTTCACCAGCCTGCCCCATCTGCGGGATCTGGCGATCCGGGGGCCGCTCGATCCGGTCGGGGTCTCCGACACGCCGAGCCGGCGCCGGATATTCTCCTGCCGGCCCGACGCGGCCGGCGATGCGCCGGCGTGCGCCCGCGGGATCGTCACCCGGCTCGGGACCGCCGCTTATCGCCGCCCCCTCGCCGCCGGCGACCTCCGGCCGCTGATGGCGTTGTACGACACCGGCGCGGCCGAGGCGGGATTCGAGGCGGGCGTCCGGATGGCCCTCGAAGGCATCCTCGCCAGCCCGCACTTCGTGTTCCGGTTCGAGGCGCCGCCGGCCGGCACCGACCCGACGGGCGGCTTTACCGTTTCGGACCATGCGCTGGCGTCGCGCCTGTCGTTCTTCCTCTGGGCCTCGGGTCCGGACGCCGAGCTCATCGACCTCGCCACCGCCGGCCGCCTGTCGGCCCCCGCGGTGCTCGACGCCCAGGTGCGGCGCATGCTCGCCGACCCGCGGTCGGAGGCCCTGGCCACCCGGTTCGCGGCGCAGTGGCTGCGGCTGCCCGATCTCGACGCGATGCATCCGGACGTCCGGACGCATCCCGATTTCGACGAGCAGCTCAAGCGCGCCATGCGTCGGGAGACGGAGCTGTTCTTTCACCACCTCGTCCGCGAGGACCGGAGCCTGCTGGAGCTGCTGACGGCGGACTACAGCTTCGTCAACGAGCGTCTCGCCCGGCACTACCGGCTTCCAGGGGTCGCCGGCGACCACCATCGGCGTGTGGCGTGGCCGGCCGGCCATCGGCGCCGGGGGCTGCTGGGACACGGCAGCGTGCTCACGCTGACCTCCCACGCCGACCGCACGTCGCCGGTGCTGCGCGGCAAGTGGGTGATGGAGGTGCTGCTCGGCAGCCCGCCCCCGCCGCCTCCGCCCGACGTGCCCGACCTCGACGACACCGCGGTCGCCGACGGCGGCCGGCTGCTGTCGGTGCGGGAACGCCTGGAGCACCACCGGCGGAGCCCCGCCTGCAGCTCGTGCCATCGGATGATGGACCCGATCGGGCTCGCCCTGGAACACTACGGCGTGACCGGGGCGAGGCGGATCAACGACAACGGCAACCGCATCGACGCGTCGGGCGAGCTGTACGACGGCACGCCCATCGCCGGTGCCGGCGACCTGCGCGCCGCCCTGCTCGATCGGCCGGGCGCGATCGCCCGCACGTTCACCGAGAACTTGATGGCCTACGCGCTGGGCCGCCGCCTTGAGTACTTCGACATGCCCGCGGTCCGCGGCATCGCCGGCGCGGCCGAAGCGGACGGCATGCGCCTGTCCCGCTTCATCCGCGGGATCGTACGCAGCCCCGCGTTCCGCACGCAGGGCGCGGCCCCCGCTTCCGTGGAGGACTGATCAGCATGGCCTTCGTCACCGGCAGGCATCTCCCGCGCCGTACGTTCCTGCGAGGCCTCGGAACGACCGTCGCGCTCCCCTTCCTCGACGCGTTCGTGCCCGCCGGCCGGCCCTGGCGCCGCGCGGCGGCGGCCCAGTCGCTCGACGATCCGACCCGCCTGGTCTGCATCGAGAACGTCCACGGGGCCGCCGGCAGCACCGCCCACGGGGCCGCGCGGCACCTCTGGTCACCGGCCGCGGTGGGCCGCGACTTCGATCTGGCGCCGAGCGCCCTGAGCCCCCTCGAGCCGTTCCGGGACGTGCTGACCATCGTCAGCGACACCGACGTGCGGCCGGCGGAAGCGGTCACCCCGCCGGAGATCGGCGGCGACCACTTCAGATCGAGCGCGACCTTCCTCACCCAGTCGCATCCGAAACAGACCGAGAGCTCCGACGTCCGGGCCGGCGTTTCCCTCGACCAGCTCTACGCCCGGCGGTTCGGCCAGCGCACGCCGATTCCGTCCATGCAGCTCTGCATCGAGAACGTCGATCAGGCCGGGGGCTGCGCCTACGGCTACTCGTGCGTGTACACCGACACCATCAGCTGGGCGTCGGCGACCGAGCCGTTGCCGATGATTCGCGATCCCCGGCTGGCGTTCGATCAGTTGTTCGGCACCGGCGGCACCCCCGGCGAACGGGCCGTCCGGCGCCGCCAGCAACGCAGCGTGCTCGACTTCATCACCGAGGAGGTCGCCCGGCTCGCCCCCACCCTCGACCCGGCCGACCGGCGCCGCATGGATCGCTACCTGACGGACATCCGGGAGATCGAGCGGCGGATCGAGCGCGTCGAGGCCCGGAATCTCGGCGGCGAGCCCCGCGAGCTCCCGAACGCGCCGGCCGGGGTGCCCGACTCGTTCGACGAGCACGTCCGGCTGATGTTCGACTTGCAGGCGCTCGCATTCGAGACCGACGTGACCCGCGTCTTCTCGTTCAAGCTGTCGCGCGACGCGACCGGCCGCGTCTATCCCGCCAGCGGCGTCGCCCGGGGCTTCCACCCGGTTTCGCACCACGGCGGGCGCGAGCGCAACATCGAGGAGTTCGCCCGGCTCAACCGCTATCACGTGAGCCTGTTGCCGTACTTCCTGGGCAAGCTGCGGGCGCTGCAGGAGGGCGACGCGACCCTGCTCGACCGTTCGATGATCATCTACGGTTCGCCGATGGGCGACCCCAACGTGCACAACCACAAGCGGTGCCCGCTCTTCGTGGTCGGCGGGGCCAACGGCCGGCTTGCCGGCAACCTGCACCTGCGCGCGGCGCCGGGGACGCCGATGGCGAACGTGATGCTCGACCTCATCCACCGCCTCGGGGTCGACGACGTCGAGCGGTTCGGCGACAGCACCCGCGCATTCTCGTTGAACGCCTGAGAGACCGACAGGCCACGTCGATCGTCTGGAGAAACCATGCTTCGAATCCGGACCGGCGTCCTCCTGACACTGCTGTGCGCCGTGCCCGGCCCCGTGCGGGCCGCCGTCGACGCCCCGCTCGCCGATGCCGTCATGCGTCAGGACCACGACGCGGTGCGGGCGCTGCTGGCGGCCGGCGCCGCCGTCGACGCCCCGCGCGGCGACGGCATGACCGCCCTCCACTGGGCGGCGCGGCACGGCGATGTCGAGACCGCCCGCCGGCTCCTCGCGGCCGGCGCCGACCTCGAAGCGTCGACCCGTCTCGGCCGCCACACGCCGCTGCACGTCGCGGGCCGGGCCGGCCATACCCCGGTGATCGCCGCCCTGCTCGCCCATCGGGCGAATGCCGAGGCGTTGACCTCGGCCGGCGCCGCCCCACTGCACTTCGCCGCGCAATCGGGGAACGCCGACGCCGTCGAGACGCTGCTGGCGCACGGCGCCGACCCCGACGTGCGCGAGCCCCGGTGGGGCCAGACCCCCCTCATGTTCGCGGCGGGGGCGGCGCGGACCGCGGCCGTCGCGCCCCTGCTGCGGTGGGGGGCGGACCCCGGCATCGCCGCGGCGGTCGTGGACATCTCCGCCCGCAACGCGTTCGACCAGGCCGACAGCCGGCGGCGGCGCGCCCGCGTGGCCGCCGCCCGCGCCGGACGGGCGACGGGACGCGACCCCGGGCGCCGCTTCCGGGCCCGGCGCCCGCGTCTGCCGCGTACGTCGGCGCCGCCCCCCTTTCGGCGTCCGGCTTCGCCCCGGCCCGCGACGGCGGCCGAGGCCGACCGGCAGGAAGAACCCGAGCCTCTCGGCTTCGCCGATCTGGTGGGAACCCACGGCGGCCTGACGGCGCTGCTGCTCGCCGCGCGCGACGGCCACACCGATACGGCCCTGGCGCTGATCGCGGGCGGCGCCGACGTCAACCAGGTGAGCGCGGCCGACGGCACGAGCCCCCTGCTCATCGCGGCCATCAACGGGCACTTCGATCTGGCCCTGCGGCTCCTCGAGTCGGGAGCCGACCCCACCCTGGCGAGCGCGGCCGGCGCGACGCCGCTGTACGGGGTGCTCAACATGCAATGGGCCCCGAAGGCCCGGCATCCGCAGCCCACGGACCACCTGCAGCAGACCGTCTCCTATCTCGACGTGATGCGGACACTGCTCGAAGCCGGCGCCGACGTCAACGCGCGACTCGAGATGTCGCTGTGGTACACGACCTACAACCGCGACCTGCTCGGGGTCGACCGCGCCGGCGCGACCGCGTTCTGGCGCGCCGCCCACGCCCTCGACGTCGGGGCCATGCGGCTCCTGCTGGAGTACGGGGCGGACCCGCATCTGCCAACCGTCACGGTGCCCACCCGCCGGCTTCCCGCCCATCCGGACCCGTCCGGTCTGCCGCCGGTCCCGCTCGGCGGCCCCGCCGTGTCCCCGCTGCTCGCCGCGTCCGGCGTCGGATACGGCCAGGGCTACGCGGGGAACTCGCACCGGCACGCGCCCGGCGGGTGGCTCCCCGCGGTGCGGTTTCTCGTCGAAGAGGTGGGGCTCGACGTCCATTTCCGGGACCACAACGGGTACAACGCGGTCCACCATGCCGCCGCCCGCGGGGACAACGCCCTGATCCGCTATCTCGTCGGCCGGGGCGTCGACGTCACCGAGGTCAGTCGCCGGGGGCAGACGACCGTCGACATGGCCAATGGTCCCGTGCAGCGGATTCAACCGTTCCCGGACACCATCGCCTTGCTCGAGAGTCTCGGCGCGAAGAACAATCACCGCTGCCTGAGCTGCTGACGAGGCTTCGCCTCAACGCCGGCCAGCCAAGCCAGCCAACGAGGCTTCGCCTCGAACCGACGCGATCATCCGGTCCTCGGCGGCAGCGACGCTGCTCGACGGCGCCGGCGTCACCGAGGGCGACCGCTTACCTCATAGCAGGCTTCCGTTATACTACCCCCATGAGTACCCGACTGCAGGTCGTGATGGACGAAACGGAGGCGGACGAGTACCGCCGCCTCGCCGCGCGCGATGGGCTGACGCTGTCCGAGTGGGTCCGTCAGAAGCTGCGCCGGGCCGAACGGGACGAAGCCTCGGGCAACGTCGATCGGAAGCTCGCCGCGATTCGCGCCGCCGCGCGCCACGACTTCCCCGCCGCGGACATCGACCGGATGTTGCGCGAAATCGAGTCGGGCTACCGGGCATGATCCTGATCGATTCGAACGTCCCGATGTACCTCGTCGGCGCCGCCCATCCACACAAGACGGACGCGCAACGATTGCTCGAACGTTTCGCGATGGACAATCGACGCTTGGTCAGCGACGCGGAGGTCATGCAGGAAATCCTGCACCGCTACGTCTCGATTGAGCGGCGAGACGCGATTCAGCCGGCCTTCGATGCTCTCCTCGGCATCGTCGACGACGTTTTCCCGATCACGGTGGAGACCTTGAAGGGCGCGCGCGACGTCGTGCTCGGGTCACCGGCGCTCTCGGCCCGCGACGCGATTCACGTCGCGGCAATGCGGCAACACGGTGTCGAGGAAATCCTGTCGTTCGACCGCGCCTTTGACCACGTCCCCGGGATCCGCCGCCTCGCCGTCTGACGCGCCGGTGTTCGGCGCGGGCGTTCGGCCGCGCCCTCCACTTTGAGTTAATATGGGCCTTTTGATGCCCTCTGCGCCCGTCGAAGTAGCGCTCACGGTACAGCCGCGCACCCGCATCGACCTGCTTGATGTCCGCCGCCGGGTGTCGGAGACCCACGGCGATGTGATCGAGCCGTTTCCGCTAGCGCTGTACAGCTCGTTTCACACCACCGCCGGCTATCTCGATCAGAGCTTGGCGACCCGTCTGAGCCGGAAACGCGGCGGCCTCGGGTCGTACCTCTCCTTCTTCCGCAAGGTGTTCCCGGAGGGGGCTGGATACAAGCACGATCAGCTCGATCTGCGCGAGGAGCTGTCGGACGCGCAACGGCGCACGGAACCCCCCAACGCCGACTCGCATCTCGCGTTCATCAGCGCGGGGCTGCGCAACTGCGTGACCTACCGCGGCCGGACCGGCGAACCGGTGTACTTCATCGATCTCGACGGCGTCTACCGCGGCCGGCCGCGCCAACGCGTGACCACGGTGCTCGGTTACAGCAGGGAGGAGGAGGTGGCGCGCGATCGGGTGGCGGTGCCCATGTCGGCGCATCCCGTCGACGCCGTCAGCCTCAAGGATCCGCGCTTCGGGGTGTTCGAGCGTTGCCGCGAGCTCATCCGACGCCACGGCGTCGACAAGGGCCGCGTTCAGCTCACCCTCGGTCCCGGTGAGGAGCACGCGGGCCTCACCGTCAACGAGTACGAGACCCTGCTCATGCGCCACGACCTCGCCGAGGTCCTGCGCGACCCGCTGCGGTTCATGGCCGAGAAGAGCCGGGACCTGCTGTCCGACCCCCGGGCCATTCCCAACAAGACCATCAACTACGCCAAGTACGACTTGGTGAGGGTGTTCAACGAGTTGTTCGACGCGCTCCACCTCAGCGACTCGATGGTGGAACGGATTCTATCCCGGTTCTTCGTCGCCCCGGCGCGTCGTTTCCTGCAGGTTAAGCGGTCGGTGAGCCTGCCCGTATCCGACCGGGAAACCCCGGGCGCGGGTCGTCTCGCGCAAGGACGCTACCAGAGTCCGATCTTGATGCAGTGGCGGCGAAACGAGCCCCGCGCGCGCATGCTGGACATCACTCTGACCCGCTTTCGATAGGCATCCTGCGCGCCTCGCGGCGAGAACTGCCAGCAGCGCGTTCTCAAGACACCCGTGGCGTCCCGTCTGACTGCGTCGCCCGCCGAACGGGTTGCCGACAGCTACGGCAGGCACGACGTTCGCCCTCCCCACGCTTCGGCAGGCAGGCGTCTTGCAGCCCGCCGGCGCCCCCGCCGCTCCCGTGCGGGCGCGGGGTTCCACCACGGGGCCGATGAACCGCACCGCGCCCGGAGCTCGGTGAATCGCGGGTCGCGCGAGAGGCGCGCCCGCCAACTAAGGAGGACAGCCATGACCGTCGACACCGCACGGCGCCGATTCCTGCAAACCCTGGCCGTCGGCAGCGTCGTCCAGCCGATGCTGGCCGGCCGCCCCGCGGCGGCGCAGTCAGACCCGACCGAGTCGTTCTGGCAGGAGGTCCGTCGCCAGTTCGCCTTCCGCGAGGAACGGGTGCCGATGAACGCGGCGAACCTGTGCCCGTCGCCGCGGGCGGTGGCCGAGCGGGTCCGCGAGCTGACCCGCGACATCGACGTCGACTGCTCGTTTCCGAACCGCGCGAAGTTCGGCGCCCTGCTCGAGGCGTCGCGCGGGGCGGCGGCGGCGCAGCTCGGGGTCACCGCGGACGAGATCGCCCTCGTGCGCAACACCAGCGAGGCCAACAACGTCGTCAACGCGGGGTTGCCGCTCGGCGCGGGCGACGAGGTCGTGGTGTGGGATCAGAACCATCCGACCAACAACGTCGCCTGGGACGTGCGGGCGGCGCGCCGCGGGCTGTCGGTCAAGCGGGTGGCGACGCCCGCCGCGCCGTCGGGCGCGGACGAGCTCGCCGCCGCCTTCGAGCGCGCCCTGACGCCGCGCACGCGGGTGCTCGCCCTGACCCACGTCTCGAACGTGAGCGGGGTGCGGCTGCCGGTGCGCGCGCTGTGCGATGTGGCCCACCGCCGCGGCATCCACGTCCACGTCGACGGCGCGCAGACCTGGGGTGCGCTCGACGTGAACCTGCGCGACCTCGGCTGCGACTCCTACACCGGCAGCGCCCACAAGTGGTTCCTCGGACCGAAGGAGGTCGGGCTGCTCTACGTCCGCGCCGACCGCGTGGCGGACATCTGGCCGAGCATCGTCGCACCGAGCTGGGGCGGCGGGGTCGCGCCCCGCCCCCGCGGCACGCGCAAGTTCGAGTCGCTGGGCCAGCGCGACGATGCGGCCCTGGCCGCCGTCGCCACCACCGCGGCGTTCCAGAACCGCCTGGGCAGGGCGCGCATCGAGGCGCGCATCGTCGAGCTCGCGACGTTGCTGAAGAACGGGCTCGTCGAGGCCGGCTTCGAGCTCGTCACGCCGATGGCGCCCGAACTGAGCGGCGGCGTCGTGATCGCGGCCTGCGCCCCGGACCGGCGGGGCCCCCTGGTGACCGCGTTGCACGAGCGGCACGGCATCGCCGGCGCGGCCACCGGGGGCCTGCGGCTATGCCCGCACGTTTACAATACCCGGGATCACGTTCATCGCGCGGTTCGCGGTGCGGCGGCGCTCCGGGGGTGACGCCCCGGCTATCAGCCCCTGGCGGCGCCCCGCGTTGCCGCGGGACCCCGCGCGGCGGCGGGCCGCAAGAGCGCCTGTGCCTGAGAAGTCGTGGGCAGGGCGCGAATTCGATGTCTCGAAACCGCGGACCGCAAGCAGTCCGTCCGAAATGACACCGTCGGGCGGGATGCATCGCCGGTGGAACGCAGCCGGGACTTTCGCCACCGGCCGCAACGGGAGAACCACGATGGAACCAACCGGCGCCGACACCGCCCGGGGCATCCGCTACGAGCCCGACGAACGCCCGCCCCACGCCCACGCCCTGGGGTTCGGGTTCCAGGACGCGATGCTCGCCGTCCCGAACACCGTGGTGATCCCGGCCATCGTGGTGCGGGCGGCGGGCGCCGGCGAGGACTACCTGACGTGGGCGGCCTTCGCCGCGCTGGTGATCAGCGGCGTCACCACGGTGGTCCAGGCGATCCGGATCGGCCACGTCGGCTCGGGTTACATCCTGATGATGGGCACCTCCGGGGCCTTCATCGCGGTCTGCGTCACCGCGCTGGCCGAGGGCGGGCCGGCGATGCTCGCCTCGCTGGTCGCGGCCTCAGCCCTCGTGCAGTTCGCCCTTTCGGCGCGCCTGGCCCTGCTGCGGCGCATCTTCACGCCGACCGTCTGCGGCACCGTGATCATGCTGATCTCGGTGACCATCATGCCGATCGTCTTCGACGCGCTGCCCCAGGTGCCGGACGGGGCGCCGCCGGCGTCGGCGCCGGTCAGCGCCGCCGCCACGATGGTCGTCACCGTCGCGGTGATCCTGCGCGCGGCCGGCGTCTGGCGTCTCTGGGCGCCGGTCATCGGCATCGTTTCGGGCTGCGTGGTCGCCGGCGCCTTCGGCATCTACGACACGCGACTCATCGCCGAGGCAGGCTGGATCGGCCTGCCCGCGGGCGCATGGCCGGGACTCGACCTCAGCTTCGGGGTGACCTTCTGGTCTCTCCTGCCCGCGTTCATCTTCGTGACCCTGATCGGGGCCATCGAGACCATCGGCGACGGCGTCGCCATCCAGCGGGTGTCGTGGCGGAAACCGCGGGCCGTCGACTTTCGTGCGGTGCAGGGCGCGGTGGCCGCGGACGGACTCGGCAACCTGCTTTCCGGTCTCGCGGCCACGGTGCCGAACACGACCTACTCGTCGAGCATCGCGGTGGCCGAGATCACCGGCGTGGCCTCCCGCCTCGTCGGTGTGTACATCGGGGCCGTCTTCGTCTGCCTGGCGTTCATGCCCAAGTTCATGGGCCTCATCCTCGCGATCCCGGGTCCCGTGGTGTGGGGATACACCGTCGTTCTGTTGTCCGTGCTGTTCGTGATCGGCATGGAGATAGTGGTGCAGGACGGCATCGACTACCGCAAGGGGGTCGTGGCCGGCGTCGCGTTCTGGGTGGGCACCGGGTTCCAGCAGCAGTGGATTTTCCCCGAGGCGCTGGGGCCGTGGTGGGGCGGGCTGCTCGGAAACGGCATGACCGCGGGCGGCCTCGCCGCGATCCTCATGACCGGGTTCCTCCGTTTAGCGCAACCGCGGCCGCGGCGCCTCCGGACCCGGCTGAACGTCGAGGCCTACCCGAAGATCGATGGGTTCCTGGCCGAGTTCGCGGCCCGCCAGGGCTGGAGCGGCGCGATGACCGACCGGGTTCGCGCCGTCGGCGAGGAGACGCTGCTGACCCTCACCGGGCGCGGCGGGGAGGGCGCCGCCCCCGACGGACGGCGCCTGCGGCTGACCGCCCGCCGCGACGGCGCCGCCGCCGAGCTGGAGTTCGTGGCCTCGACCGAGGAGACGAACATCGAGGATCAGCTTGCGCTGCTCGGGGACCGGACCGGCGGCGCGCCGGGCGACCGCGAGGTTTCGCTGAGACTGCTGCGCCACTTCGCGTCGTCGGTGCGCCACCAGCAGTACCACGACACCGACGTGGTGACCGTCCGCGTCGAGCCGACCGCCGCCGCGTCCTAGCTCGCCGGTTCAGCGCGGAGCGAGACCGCTCAGCACCCGCTTTCCGAGCGCCGATGCGACGAAGTGGACCGCGAGCTCCGCCGTCTGGTTCCGCAGATCGAGTACCGGGTTGACCTCGGCGACCTCCAGCGACCGCAGGCCTCCGCACGCGGCGACCCGCTCCATCACCGTATGGACCTCGCGGACCGTCAGCCCTCCGGGAACCGGCGTGCCGACGCCGGGTGCGGCCGAGGGGTCGAGAACGTCCATGTCAAGGCTCAGATGGACCCCCCGCGTCCCGTCGAGAGCCAGCCCGAGGGCCTCGTCGATGACTGACGAGATCCCGCGCCGGTCCACTTCCTCCATCGTGTAGACCCGCGGCCCGAGCGACGCCACCACCGCGGCCTCCTCGGGGTCCACGCTCCGCGCCCCGATCACCACCGCGTTCGCCGGCGACACGCGGGCGGTTCCGGCCGCGAATCCCCCGACGCGGGTCAGCGCCTCCGGACCCTTCCCCAGAATCGCGGCCAACGGCATGCCGTGGAGATTCCCGCTCGGCGACGTCTCCGGGGTGTTGGCGTCGGTGTGGGCGTCGATCCAGAGAAGGCCGATCGACTTGCGGGAGCTCCCCCCGCCCGGCGACGCCGCCATCCCCGAGACCGTCCCGAGCGCGATCGAGTGATCGCCGCCCAGCACCACCGGCAGCCGCCCGGCGAGCCGGGCCCGCCGCACCCGTTCGGCGAGCGCCTCGAGGACCCCGGCGATCTCGGCGAGGTAGCGGGCGTTCTCGTCTCCGGGACCGGCGAGCGACTCGACCACCGGGGCGGCGAGGTTGCCCTCGTCGACGACCCCGCGCCCCAGGCTCCTGATCTTCTCCACGAGACGGGCGTGCCGCATCGCCGACGGCCCCATGTCCACCCCGCGGCGGCCGGCCCCGAGGTCGAGCGGAACCCCGATGACGGACACCGGAGCGCGGGAGGGCATGGCGATGTCCTGCATGCGGGGGAGCATACTCCCCGCGTCGCGGCATCACCACCCCGCCACGGCCCAATCACGCGCGGCGCCGACGACGTTTCGCCGCGCCGCGCGCACGGGCGCCGCGTCTTCAGAGGGCGTGCTATGGTCGGCCGATGTTCCCCGGCGCAGTCACCGCACCCCCCCGCCGGAACGCCGGACGCCGGGGGGCGGCGATGCCGTTCGCCTCCGGCGCGCGGGTGCTGATGCTCGGCTGCGCCCTGACGGCCCCCGCCGCGGCCCAGTCCACCGACGCCGGCCGGCCGCCGATAGCGCTCACCGGCCGCCTCCACTGGGACGCGGGTATCCACCCCCAGGTCGAGGACACCGGCGCCCTCGGCGGCGGCGCGCGCCGGACCGGAGTCCTGCTCCGCCGCGCCCGTCTCGGCGTGGAGGGCGCAGCCGGGCGCTTCTCCTACCTCGTCGTCGTCGACGCCGATGCCGACGCCGACGCCGGCGACCCCGCCCACGCGGTGGACATCGAACAGGCCGCGCTCTACTATTCGCCGTCGGACCGGGTCAGGATCGGTGTCGGCAAGATGAAGATTCCCGTGACGTTCGAGGAGAGCACCTCGTCCAACGACATCAGCTTCATTGAGCGCTCCCTGCCGGTCGACGTGTTCACCGACGAAACCCTGGGTCCCAAGGTGACGAACGCCCAGGTCTGGATATACGGCCGCAACCATCTCGTCGAAGCGGCGATGCACCTCGCGCGCGATACCCGCGGCGCATCGAACGTCGAGGCCCGCGCAAAGGTGATCGGCGTCACCGGCCGGGTGGCGTTCGCTCCCGTTCGGACCGGGACGACCGTCGTGCACCTGGGCGCCTGGGTCGACCGGTCCGGGGGCTCCGTCGACGACCCGCGATGGGGCTACGGCCCCGAGCTCGAAGTCGCGGACATCCTGACCCTCTCGGGCCGCCGGCCCGAGGGCCGGTTCGACGCGCTGCTCCACCGGGGTCTCGAAGCGGCCTGGCTCAACGGTCCGTTCTGGGCGCAGGCCGAGGCGATCGGAGGGCGGTTCCGTCGCGTGGACAGACCCGACTTCGCGGCCGCCGGATGGTACGCGCAGGTCGGGTACGTGGCGGGCGGCGCCAGACGTTACGACATGCGGGAGGGGGCGTGGTCCGCGCCGGCGGTCACCCATGCGGTCACCGGCGGAGGCGCCGGCGTCGTGGAGTTCGCGCTGCGATACAGCACCGTCGACTTCGGTGAGCCGATGAACCCGACCGATGCCCGGCCTGTAGGCGACACCGGGCATGCCGGCCGGCAATCGAACTTGACCGCGGGCGTCAACTGGTACCTCACCAGCCGCAGCCGGCTGATGTTCAACGCGATCCACATCGACGTCGAGGGCGCCTTCGGCCTCTGTTTCGAGTCCGGACCCGCCGACGGCATGCCGGTCTCCTACGCCGCGCCGGCCACCGGCAGCTTCCGGATCTACGGCGTACGCTGGCAGTACCAGTGGTGAGAAACCGGCATCGGATGTGGCCACGTCATCACGAGCCGGGCTCGCTCATCAGGCGGTCCATGCCCGTCTCGTAGATCTCCCGGACCTGCGCGGTGACGTCGCGGTAGCGCGCAAGCAGTTCACGCCCCGCCAGCGGCTCGCGGAGCCGGCGGGCGATGGGCTCGACCGCGTCCGGGTCGGTCGAGATGACGCCCCCGCCGGCATCGGCGGCGATGCGCTGCACCGTTTCCAGATCCCGGAGAAAGACGTAGGCATCGCGCAACGCCGTGACCTCGCCCGGGCGCAGGACGTCGGTCCCGGGGAACGCGGCCAGCAACCGCCGCGCCCCCGCGACCCGGAACTCCGGACGGGCCGGTCCTTCTCGGAGCTGCAACACCTGCAGCAGGAAGTCGATGTCGGCGAGGCCGCCGCGGCCGCGCTTGAGATCGAGATGGTCACCGCCCGCCTCGTTGGCGAGCTCGCGCTCGATGCGGGTGCGAACCCGCCGGGCGTAGGCGGGCACGTCGAGCGACCACGGCGCGTACACGAAACGGCTGACGACGTCCTTCACCCGTTCGGCGAGAGCCGGGTCTCCACCCGCGAAGCGGCAGCGCGTCCACGCCATCCGCTCCCAGATCTCCGCGCGGTCGCGCAGATAGCGTTCGAAGGCGGTGAGGGAGATCGCGAGGGCCCCCATCCGGCCCTCGGGGCGCAGCCGGGTGTCGATCTCGTACGCGGCCCCCGCCGCCGTTCGCTTCGAGAGCAGGTCGTAGATCGCGCGCACGAACTTCTGCTGCGGTTCGAACCAGGACGCATCGCCGGCGTAGAGGAAGACCAGATCCAAGTCCGAATGGACGGTCAGCTCGCGGCCCCCGAGCTTGCCGAGGGCGAAGACGACCCAGCCGGTCTCCGGGCTCGCAGACGGCGGTCCCGGCGGCCGATGGTGCGCGACCGCCCGCGCCGCCGCCTGCAGCGCGCAGTCGGCAACGAGCGAGAGCTTCTCGTTCAGTTGATCGAGGCGGCGCTCGGTCAGCCACTCGACGAGCGCCTTGAACTCCTGCATCGCCTTGACCCGTCGAAACGGGTCGAGGCTCGAGGCCAGGTCGGGCCCCGCCTCGACCGCGTCGAACCCCCGGACCACCTCATCCCGGAACGTGTCCGGGTCGACGACCGCGCGCACGAGAGAATCGAGCAGCTCCGGGTAGGCGGCGAGCCTTGCCGCGTAGAGATCGCCGGCGTCGAGTCCCGAGAAGAACCGCCGCCGCAACACCTCGTCATCGAGCAGCGTGCGGTAGAGGGCGCCGGCCGCGCCGGAACGGGTCGCCACGCGCCCGAAGCGGACGAGCATCCGGGCCACCCCGGACGGCGGGGTCTCGCCCTCCAGCATCGCCGCCAGCAGATTCGCCAGGAGGTTCCGCGCGGAGGACCAGCCGGGCGACGGCACCGCATCGAGCTCCCGCATGGCCGCGAGGGCGCTGTCCGGTTCGTCGACGCCGGCCGCGGCGAGGCGCGCGCGCGCGTCGACGTCGGCCATGTCCCCGGCCAGCAGCCGGAACATCGCGCGGCCGGCGAGGCCGCCGTCTTCGGCATCGTCTTCGAAGAGGCCGGCGTAGACCACGTGGACGCGGTCCCGGTGGCGGTCGAGCACCGTCTTCAGGGTATCGATGTCATCGAACCCGAGACGCCGCGCCAGCACCCGCAGCCCGCGTTCCGTGCCGGACAGACTGTGGGTCTGCTGACCCTGCGCGACCTGCAGGCCGTGCTCGACGTTGCGGAGGAATATGTACGCCGCGGCCAGATCCTGCTGCACTTCCGCATCGATGAGCCCGTGCGACCCGAGCTGGTCGAGCGCGGTCAGGGTGTGGCCGGTGCGGAGGGCCGGCGTGGCACCGCCGTAGATGATCTGGAACACCTGCGCGAACAGCTCGATCTCGCGGATGCCCCCGCGCCCCTCCTTCACGTTCTGGTCCAGATCGCCCCGTTTTCCGTGCTCTCGGTCCGCCCGCGCCTTGTACCGGGCGAGCTCGGCGATGGCCGCATGATCGAGATACTTTCGGTACACGAAGGGGACGGTCACCTCGACGAACCGCCGTCCGAGGTCGAGATCGCCCGCGATCGGCCGCGCCTTCAGGAGCGCGAACCGCTCGAACGTCTCGCCGAGGCTCTCGTAGTACTGGGCCGACTGCTTCAGCGAGTAGACGAGGTTGCCGCGCTGCCCCATGGGCCGGAGCCGCATGTCCACCCGGTAGAGATAGCCCTCCCCGGTGTGCTCGGTGAGCAGCATCGTGAGACGGCGTCCCAGCTTCTGATAGCGCCGGTGGGCCGTTCCGGTCCGATCGTCGGGGGCGTCGTAGACGTAGATGAGGTCGATGTCGGAGCTGTAGTTGAGATCGCCGCCGCCGAGCTTGCCCATGCCGACCACCGCGAACCGTCCCGGCAGCGGACCCTCGGCCGCCGTCTGTTCGGCCGTCGCGGCGGCCAGCACCTTGTCGACCAGCGTATCGGCCAGGTTCGACAACTGCGCGGTGGTCGCGGTCAGCGTCTCCCGGTTCAACATGCCGAAGAGGTCGGTGGCCGCGACCCGCAGCATCTCCCGGCGCTGAAACCGCTTCAGCCCGTCCACCTGATACTCGATCGTGCCGCCGCCGTCTATCAGCCGGGCGATCTCCTGGTCGTAGTCGGCGCGATCCGGCGGCGCCCCGTCCAGCGCGCTCCGCAGCCAGTCCAGGTAGCCGGGGTTGCGGATCAGAATCTCGCTGAGGAACGGCGAGGCCCCGAGAATCTGCGTCATGATGTCCAGGACGTGCGGGTCCGCCTGCAGGGTGCCGATGAACGCCGCCTTCGGCGTACGCGTGGCGACGTAGCGGCAGAACCCCACGACGGCCGCGTCCGGATCCGCGGTCGTGGCAATCTCGTTGAACAGCAGGGGAGCGAGATGCCCCAGGGCCAGACGGCTCGTCAGGTCGTCCGCGAGCTGCTGCAGATGCTGGTCGGCGGCCGCGCCGTCGCGGATCCCGCACCCTTCCAGAAAGCGCGCCGCGGCCTCCGGGGACAGATCCGCCCCGAGGAAGATGTCCTTCGGCGTGACGGCGTTCGGTTCGGGCGGCATACTGGCATCCCCGGGAGCCCGCGGCGACCGCCCCGCTGCGGGCTCCCGGAGGGGCTCGACGCAGCACGCGGGCTCGCCGCGGGCTCGGGTGCAGACTCCTGGCTAGGAGTCTGCACCACAGTAATTACAACCATATATTGCGGAGCGCCGGTGATTGACCGCTACATATTGCGTCAGATCGGACCCAAACCGTTCTGCGGCGCAGACTTCTAGGTGATGTCCGTCTCCCCGGTCCGGATGACCCAGCTCTGCTCGACCGGCAACACGAACACCCGGCCGTCGCCGATCTCCCCGGTGCGGGCGGCGTCCATGATGACCTCGACGGCGGCGTCGACGGCCTCGTCGGCCACGACGATCTCGATCTTGGTCTTCGGCAGCAGGCTGATGTCGTACTCCCGCCCGCGATAGACGGTGGTGTGGCCGCGCTGGCGGCCGTGTCCCCGCACCTCGGTGACGGTGATGCCGGCGATGCCACGCTTCGCGAGCCCATCCCTGATGATGTCGACCTTGCTGGGCCGGACGATGGCTTTGATCAGCTTCATTTACGGTATCCGCGTGCGGCTCACCGGGCCTGCGCCCCGATCCGGTTCAGTACGTCCCGCAGATGGAGTGTACACATTTCCCGGGTCGCTCGAAACACCCCGCCCTTCGGGACCGCTCGTCTTGGCGGACTATCATAACGGACGGGGGAAGGGTCCGGCGCGCCCGGCGCGGACCGGCGCGGCCGGCGCGGGCGCCCGGTAGCGGTTGTGGTACGATTGCGCGGCGGGCGTACGGCGCCGCCCACGGCAATCAGGCCTCCAGTTCGAGACGAGTCGCACCGTATGGTCGTCGGCATCCCGGCAGAAACCTTCCCCGGCGAGCGGCGCGTCGCCACCGTTCCGGCGGTGCTTCCAGCCCTGATCAAGGCCGGCCTCGACGTACTCCTGGAACCCGGCGCCGGCGCGGCGGCGGGATTCGGCGACTCGAGCTACGTCGACAAGGGGGCCGCCCTCGCGGTCGATCGAGCCCACGTCTTCGCCGCCGCCGACGTCGTTCTGCAGGTGCGCACGCTCGGCGCCAATCCGGACGCCGGGCGCGCCGACCTGGAGCTGCTGCGGACCGGACAGGTGGTCATCGGCCTGTCCGAGCCGCTCGGGGAACCGGGGGCGGCCCGCGACCTCGCGGCCCGCGGCGTCACCGCGTTCTCGATGGAGCTGATTCCGCGGATCACCCGCGCCCAGAGCATGGACGCCCTGTCGTCGATGGCCACCATCGCCGGGTACAAGGCGGTGCTGGTGGCGGCCGAGACCCTGCCGCGCATGTTCCCGATGATGATGACGGCGGCCGGGACCGTCACGCCCGCCCGGGTGTTCGTGGTGGGGGCGGGAGTGGCCGGGTTGCAGGCCATCGCGAGCGCCCGCCGCCTGGGCGCCAAGGTCGAGGCGTACGACGTGAGACCCGCGGTCAAGGAGCAGGTGGAGAGCCTCGGCGCCTCGTTCGTGGACCTCCCGCTCGACACCCGCGAATCGGAGGACGCGGGCGGCTACGCCAAGGTCCAGGACGAGACGTTCTACGCGCGGCAGCGCGGGATGATGGGCCGCGTCGTGGCCGGCAGCGACGTCGTCATCACCACCGCCCTGATCCCCGGACGGCCGGCTCCGGTGCTGGTGACCGACGAGATGGTGGCGGGGATGAACCCCGGCTCGGTGGTGGTGGACCTGGCGGCCGAGCGGGGCGGCAACGTCGAACCGTCGCAACCCGACGACGTGGTGACCGCGCACGGGGTCACCGTGCTCGGCCCGACCAACCTGCCGTCCACGGTGCCGTATCACGCCAGTCAGATGTACGCCCGGAACGTGTCGGCGCTGCTGCTGCATCTCGTCCGGGACGGCGCGGTGGCGCTCGACCCCGACGACGAGATCACGACGGGCACGCTGGTGTCGCGCGACGGCGGGGTCGTGCACCCGCGGGTCCGCGCGCTCCTCGAACCGGCCTGACGTTGCGCCGAGGTGGCCCCATGGATGCGTTCCTGCCCCTGTTGACGATCTTCATGCTGGCCGTCTTCGTCGGCTTCGAGATCATCACGAAGGTACCGCCGCTGCTCCACACGCCGCTGATGTCCGGCAGCAACGCGATCTCCGGCATCACCATCATCGGGGCGCTCCTGTCGGTCGCGGCCGAGGGCCGCCTCAGCACCATCCTCGGCTTCGCGGCCCTGGTGCTCGCCACCGTCAACGTGGTCGGCGGATTCCTGGTGACCCACCGCATGGTGGGCATGTTCAAGAAGAAGGATTAGACGGTGTGAGCGCTGTCTTCATCGATCTGACCTACCTCCTGGCGTCGATCCTCTTCATCTTCGGGATCAAGGGACTGACTCATCCGCGGACGGCGGTCCGCGGCAACCTGTTGGGCGCCGCCGGCATGTCGCTCGCGGTGGCCGCCACCCTCGCCGACCGCGAAGTGCTCGGCGCCGGCGCGCTGAGCTTGGGCCACATCGCGGCCGGGGTCGGGCTCGGGGCGGCCGTCGGCGCCACCCTCGCCCTCCGCATCCAGATGACTGCGATGCCCCAGATGGTGGCGTTGCTGAACGCGTTCGGGGGCGGCGCCTCGGCCCTCATCGCGGGGGCGGTGCTGAGCACCGGCGGCGACCCGACGGCGCAGACCGCGGTGGCCACCGTCGCCTCCGGCATCATCGGGTCGGTGACGTTCTTCGGCAGCCTCGTCGCTTTCGACAAGCTGCAGGGGCTGCTGCTGCCGGACCGGCCCGTGCACTTCCCCGCCCAGCAGGCGATCAACGTGCTGCTCGGGGTGGGCGCCCTCGCCCTCGGGGCGCTCGTCGTCGGCGACCCCGGCGACCTCACGAACTATGCCCGGCTCGTGGCCGTCGGATCGGTGCTCGGGGTGCTCCTGACGATTCCCATCGGGGGCGCCGACATGCCCGTCGCCATCGCCCTGCTCAACTCCTATTCGGGACTCGCCGCCGCCTCCACCGGGTTCGTGCTGGACAACAACATCCTCATCATCACCGGTTCGCTCGTGGGCGCCTCCGGCTTGATCCTGACGCGGATCATGTGCAAGGCGATGAACCGCTCGCTGATGAACGTCCTGCTGGGGGCCATCGGTCCCGACGTCGTCGGCGCCGCCGCCGGCGCCGACGACGTCTACGCCGGGCGGATCAAGAGCGCCGCGCCGGAAGAGGTGGCGATGCTGTTCGACGGCGCGCGGCGGGTGGTGGTGGTGCCCGGCTACGGCATGGCGGTGGCGCAGGCGCAGCACCAGGTGCGCGACCTCGCCAACCTCCTCGAATCGCGGGGCACGGAGGTGGAGTTCGCGATTCACCCGGTGGCGGGACGCATGCCCGGCCACATGAACGTGCTGCTGGCCGAGGCGGACGTCGACTACGACAAGCTGCGGGAGATGGACGACGTCAACCCGTCGTTCGCACAGACGGACGTCTCCCTCGTCATCGGCGCCAACGACATCGTCAACCCCGATGCCCGGACCGATCCGTCCAGTCCGATCGCGGGGATGCCGATCCTCGACGTCGACAAGTCCGGCACCGTCGTCGTCGTCAAGCGCAGCCTGTCGCCGGGCTTCGCGGGCGTTCCGAACCCGCTCTTCGCCGCCGACAACACCCTGATGCTGTTCGCCGACGGCAAGCAGGCGGTGCTCGATCTCATTGCCGCCGTCAAGGAGTCCTGATTCCGGCCGGCGCGCGCGGCGGCCGACCGCGTCGGCGATCCGCGAAGCCCGGGTTGAAACCGGGCGCCGGATCAGGCCGCGGCGCCTCCACCCGGCGTCCCCCCCCTCGTGACGACGACCGGAAAGCGAAGTCTGACAATGACGTCGTCGACGGATCCGCCGGTGGTGCTGAAGTTGACCGGCGTGCGGCTGATCCGCGACCGTGCGACCATCCTCGAGGGGATCAACTGGCAGGTGCGCGCCGGCGAGCGTTGGGTCGTGCTGGGGCCCAACGGCAGCGGCAAAACCTCGCTGTGCCAGATTCTCACCCTCTACCAGCACCCCTCGGCGGGCGCCGTCACCGTGCTCGGCGGCGAGCTGGGCCGCGTCGACGTGCGGGCCCTCCGCCTGCGCATCGGGAGCACCAGCGCCGCCCTCGCCGCGATGATCCCGCCCGCCCTGACCGCCGAGCAGATCGTGGTCGCCGGCAAGCAGGCCGCCCTGGCCCCCTGGTGGCACCGCTACGACGAGGCCGATTGGGACCACGCGCGGCACTGCCTTGCCCGCGTCGACTGCCTCGGACACGCCGGACAACGCTTCAGGACGCTGTCGTCGGGCGAGCGCCAGCGTGTGCTGCTGGCCCGCGCGCTGATGTCCACGCCGGGTCTGATGGTACTGGACGAACCGAACGCCGGGCTGGACCTGCCGGGCCGCGAGCAGCTCGTGCAGACCCTGACCACGCTTGCCCGCAGCGCCGCCGGGCCGCCCATCGTGCTCGTCACCCACCACCTGGACGAGATTCCGCCCGGGTTCACCCATGCGCTGCTGCTCGCGTCGGGGCGCATCGCCGCCGCCGGTCCCATCGGGCGGGTGCTGACCCCGCCCCGGTTGTCGGCCTGCTTCGGGCTCGCCCTGCACGTCGAGCAGAGCCACGGCCGCTGGCACGCCCGGGCCGCCGGCTGACCGGGCCCGGCGACCGATGCGGCGCCCGGTGCCACCGCAGGCTCGTCGGCGATGCGAGCCGGCACGCCGATGGCGGGCAGTCGGCTTCCCAAGCCGTCAGGACGCAGCGAACACGCTCGTCCGCAACGCGCCGACGAGGGAGTCCACGACCTGGGTGAAGTCGCCGGTCTCGGCGTAGACCCGGCGCTGGTAAGCGCAACTGGGTCCGGCCTGCATGAGGGCGCGGATGCGCATCAGCTCGGCGTGGCTGCCGAGCCGCTTCGACACCGACTCGAGCGACTCCAGCAGCCGAAGTACGGCCTCCGACAAGGGTTCGAGACGACCCTCCTCGTCCACGATCACATCCGCATCGAGGGCCCACCGGGCGGCGCGCCACTTGTTCTCGCGGACGATCCAGTAGCGCTGCAGCGGCAGATAGATGCCTTGGTCGTACTGGTCTCCCAGCCATACCACCAGCGCCTGAATCAGCGCGGTCATCGCGATGATGTCGTTCAGCGTGGGCAACCCGTCGCAGATCCGCACCTCGACCGTGCCGAATTCCGGGTGGGGCCGAATGTCCCACCAGATTTCCCGCACCGACTCGATCGCCCCGGCCCCGACCAGCGTGATCATCAGACGCTGGAACTCGGCCCAGTTCAGAAGCCGGTACGGCAGCCCCGCCGTGGGCAGACTCTCGAAAATCTTCACGCGGCACGAGGCGAGCCCCGTCTCCTCGCCCTGAAAGAACGGCGAACTGGCGGACAGCGCGAGCAGATGGGGAATATAGGTGGTCAGCGCATTGAAGATGGCAATCGCCTTCTCGCCGCTCTCGATCCCCACGTGCACGTGCAGGCCGAAGATCATCAGGCGCCGGGCCGGCCACTGGCAGCGGTTGGCGAGGAGGTGATAGCGCTCCTTGTCGGTGATGTCCTGATCGGCCCACCGCGAGAAGGGATGGGTGCCGGTGCTCGCCAGCTGGTAGCCGAGGCCGTCGCACCGCGTGAAGAGTTCACGGAGACGCGTCGACAGCTCGCCCCGGACCGCCGCGACGTCGGCGCATACGTCGGTGTTCAACTCGATGGTCGACTGAATCAGCTCCGGCTTGAGGTTGTTGACGTCGCCCGCGCGCTCAAGAATGGCGGAAGCGCCCGATACGAGATTGCGGGTCTCGGGGTCGATGATCTGCAGCTCCACCTCGACTCCGAGCGTCGGCCCCGACGAACCATTGAACCGGATACGCATCATCGTGTCCCTGGGAATCCCCGCCCCGCGGCTCCGCCGCCTTGCGGCGCCCCCGCCCCGACCGCCTCTCCGCCAACGGACGCGGGTCAGTATACCCGCCCGCCGCGCGCCCCACGCCGGCCCGCCTCTCTGCAGAACGGCTTCCCTTTCCGCCCGCAGGGATGAGATAGTGGACCCGTGCCCCGCGCGACACCCCGCTCCACCCTGGTCCGCTATACGCTCTACCAGATCCCGGAATGGGTGCTCGTCCTGGGCGCCGCGATTCTGCTCTACCGCCGGGGCATGCTGCCGGGCTGGGCCGGCGCCCTCCTCGTCGCGAGCTGCATGGCGAAGGACGCCGCGCTGTATCCGTTGCTGCGCACCGCCTATGAAACCGACACGTCGAGCGCCATCGAACGTCTGATCGGCCTGCGCGGGGTGGCCGTCGAGCCGCTCGCACCCGGCGGCTACGTGCGCGTCCGCGGCGAGCTGTGGCGCTCGGAGGCGACGGCCGTCGATCCGGCGATCCGACGCGGGCATCCCGTCACCGTGCACGCGGTACGGGGCACGACGTTGCTCGTCCGCCCCGCGCCGCCGCGAACCGCCCGGTAGCGGCCCGTGGCGAAAGTCCCCGCTGCCTTCAAGCGGCGATGCTTCCCGCCGAACCGCGCGGTTCGGCGGTTGCCCATGCCCAAACCGTCATGATCGGGGACGCCGATCGCCCCGACGCCGCGAAACGTCGGGACTTGTTCATACGCACGAAGAGCGCCGCAGTGGGACGATAAGCCGAATTCTGTACCCGACGGCCCCCCGCGGACGGGACGACGCCGGGCGACGACCATTCCTCTAGCCCCGCCATCACTGGCGGGGTCGAGCAACCTACCCGGAGGCTTCGGACGGGCCGCCCTGATGACGCCTCCCTATTTGGTCTTGCTCCGTGCGGGGTTTAGCCTGCCATCCGCCTTGCGGCGAACGCGGTGCGCTCTTACCGCACCTTTTCACCCTTACCTCCCGACGCACCGACCTGAATCGGTCGTCATCGAGGCGGTATGTTTTCTGTGCCACTTTCCTTCAGGTCGCCCTGACCGGGGATTACCCGGCGCACTGCCCTCTGGAGTTCGGACTTTCCTCCCCACCCGATGCCCCGAGGCATCGTGCGCAGCGGTCGTCTGTCCCACTGCGGCGCGTCAACCTCCCTGCCTTCGACTAGCCATCCGTGTCCTGTGAAATCGCGTACTGCTCCAGCTTCTTGTAGAGATTGCTGCGCGGCGTATCGATCACCTCCGCGGTCCTCGAGATGTTCCAGCCGTGCTCCCGCAGCTTGTCGATCAGAAACGCGCGCTCCGCCCGCTCCTTGAACTCCCGCAGGGTGCCGGCCTGACTCGCCGCGAGCCCCGCCGGGGCCTCCCGGGACCCGCTCCGCAACACGGCGCGAACGTCGCCCACGTCGATCGTCCCGCCCGGGGTCATCACGAGCAACCGTTCCACCGTGTTCTTCAGCTCGCGGATGTTGCCACGCCACCGCTCGCCGCCCAGCGCCTCGATCGCGGCCGGCGTGAACTCCCGGGGCCGGAAATTGTTGTCCCGGCAGAACAGCGCGGTGAAGTGACGGACCAGCCGGGGAATATCCTCCCGCCGGTCGCGGAGCGGCGGCACCCGAATGGGGATGACGCTGAGTCGAAAATACAGGTCCTCGCGAAAGCGCTCCTGGTCGATGGCCTCCTCGAGATTCCGGTTGGTGGCGGCGAGCACCCGCACGTCGACCTTGATCGTCCGGGCGGATCCGAGCCTCTCGACCTCTCCCTCCTGCAGCACCCGCAGCACCTTGGCCTGCGTACGGAGGCTCATGTCACCGACTTCGTCGAGAAAGATGGTACCGCGATCCGCCTGCTCGAACTTGCCGATCTGCTTCTGGGTCGCCCCGGTGAAGGCCCCCCGCTCGTGTCCGAAGAGCTCCGATTCGATGAGCTCCTCGGGAAGCGCGGCGCAGTTGACCTGCACGAACCGCTCCCGGCCCCGCCGGCTGTTGCGGTGGATCGCCCGCGCCACGAGCTCCTTGCCGACCCCGCTCTCGCCCTGGATGAGGACGGTGCTGCTGGTGGGCGCGGCCCGGCCGATCGCATCGGTCACCTCCTCGAGCGCCGGACTGTCCCCCACCATCTCGTGGCGGATCTCGACCAGTTCGCGGTAGCGGCTCACCTCCGTCTGCAGCCGGTGCTGCTCCAAGGCGTTTCGGATGTCGAGCTTGAGGACGTCACCCTCGAAGCCCTTCTCTAGAAACGTGAACGCGCCCTGCTTGGTCGCCTCGACCGCGGTGCCGATGGTGCCGTGCCCCGAGATCACGATCACCGGGACCGCATCACCCCGTTCGCGCATCCGCCGCAGCACTTCCAACCCATCCATCCCCGGCATCTTCACGTCGAGGAGTACCAGGTCGATGCTCTCGGAATCGATCAGGTCGAGACCCTCCCGGCCGCTGCGCGCAAACAGGCACTCGTAGCCCTCGTACTCAAGGGTCATTTTGAGCGCATCGCGCACGCCTTCGTCGTCATCGACCACCAGAATCCGCTCGTTCATCGGCTCCCGCCGGCCATTATAAGTTCACGGAAGCCGGAACCGCTGCGAAACCGGCGGCGCGCGGGTCGCGGGTGGTTGGGCGGCAATCGGAGGCCGCAGCGCGACCTTGCGGTCGCGTTCGGAGTTTCGCCGGCGCGAAACTCCTACGGCGACGATTTCCGGGCTAGCGATCGCGGGCGAGCACGTAATCCGGCAGCGCCATCAGCGCATCGAGCTCGGGCGTCGGCGGGAAGCCCTGAAGAGACCGCTTCGCCGCGGCGGCGAAACCCGCCGCCCGCTCGAAGGCGAGATCGAGCACCTGATGCTCCGTCAACAGCGCGCGCAGCTCGCTCCAGGCGTCCGGGGTGAACCGGCGGTCCCGCACCATCGCGTCCAGCAGGACCCGGGCCGAATCCCCGGCCTTCTGGAGCAGGTAGATCGCGGGCAGGGTCATCTTGCCTTCGCGCACGTCGCCGCCGACCGGTTTCCCGAGCACGCTCTCGTCCGCGGTGTAGTCCAGGAGATCGTCGACAAGCTGGAAGGCGATGCCGAGATTGATGCCGTAGTCGCGCAACGCCAGTTGCCGGGCCTCGGACAGCTTCCCGAGCATCGCGCCGATCCGGGCGCAGCCCCCGAACAGGTGGGCGGTCTTGCGCCGGATGATCTCCAGATGCTCTTCCTCGCTGATGTCCACGTCTCCGACCTTGGTGAGCTGGTAGAGCTCTCCTTCGATCATGCGCCGGGTGACGTCGCAGAGCAGCCGCACGAGCTCGAGCGAGTCGACGGTCAGGGCCATGCCCATCGACTTGATGTAGAGGTAGTCGCCGAGCAGGACGGTGATGTCGTTGCCCCAGCGGGAATGCACGGTCTTCCGCCCGCGCCGAATGACCGAATCGTCGATCATGTCGTCGTGCACGAGGGTGGCGGTGTGGATGAACTCCACCACCGCCGCATACAGCGTCGCATTGTCCCCCCGATAGCCGCCGAGCCGGGCGCACATCAGGAGGAGCGCCGGTCTCACCCGCTTGCCGCCGCTCGTCTGCAGGTAGCGGCCGATCTCGGGAATCAACTCGACCCGTGATTCGATGTGCCGAACGAACTGCCGCTCGACCGATTCGAGGTCCTGCCGTATCGGATCGAAAATCTCGGCGAGATCCGGGGGGGAAGAGGTTCTCGACACGGTGGCAACTCGCGGCCCGGATTTGAGCATACTTGCGTTCCAAGTGTCAATGCAGCAAGCCTTTAGGCCTTTAGTCAGGGGTGCGCGTCAAGAAAGCGCGGCACCGCCGCTGGAACCGCCCCCGAGGGATCCCAGGCGCCAAAGCCCCAAGAAAAGCCCGTTCAGGACGGCCTCGATGCCGAGAACGGCACGGAAATCGCCAACCTGACGGCGCCGGGGCGGTCATTTCGCAAACCGTCATGATCGGGGACGCCGATCATCCAACGTCACGAAACGCCGGGACAGGCTTCAGGAGGAAATCCGACGTGCGCCCAGCCTTTAGTTGGGAAGCCTTCCCGGGGGTTGATCCCCCTCTGGACACGCGGCGGGCCGTGGAGGCCCCGCGGGGAAGAGCGCCTCGAAAGCGGCCGAGGTTCGCGCGCGCACCTCGCCGGCGGTCGTCCCCCGCACGCCGGCCACGACGTCGACCACCCGGGTCACCCAGGCCGGCTCGTTGCGCCGCCCCCGATGCGGCACCGGTGCCAGGTACGGGGCATCGGTCTCGACGAGCAGCCGGTCCCAGGGCACCACGGCCGCCGCCTCGCGCACGGCATCCGCCCGCTTGAACGTCGCGATACCCGAGAACGACACGTGAAACCCGAGATCGACGGCCCGCCGCGCCATCGATGCGCCGCCGGTGAAGCAGTGAAACACGCCGCCCGGCGGCGGCGCGCCCTCGTCCGCCAGGACCGCGAAGGTGTCCTCGTCCGCCTCGCGGGTATGGATCACCACCGGACGTCCCAGATCGCGCGCCACCCGAACCTGACGCCTGAACACTTCGCGCTGGATCTCGCGCGGCGCGGAATCGTAGTGGTAGTCGAGACCGATCTCCCCCACCGCGCAGGCGCCGGCCCGCGCCGCGACGGCCGAGCGCAGCCGCGGACCCACGTCGTCGAGACAGTCGGCGAACTCGCCGGCCTGGTGCGGATGCACGCCGACCGCGAATCCGACCGCCGGCCAGAGCGCCGACACCCGCCGGGCGCGGGTCGCTTCGGCCGGGTTCGTGGCGTCGAGAATGCACAGCGCGCCGCGGAGCCCGGCCCCCCGAGCCCGTTCGACGACCGCGTCGAGGTCGTCCTCGAACGCCTCGTCGGCCAGATGACAGTGCGAATCGAACATCGGCTCCCCCGACCCGTTATCGGACTCGAGCCCCGGGGGGAGCGGCATCCGGGTTGTCGACGCCCAGCAGCACCGGCTGACCGTCCGGATCGGTCGCAGCAAGAATCATGCCGTTCGACTCGACCCCCATCAACCTGGCCTTCTCGAGGTTGGCGACAATCACCACCGAACGCCCCACCAAGGTCTCGGGGGCGTAGGCGCGCGCGATCCCCGCGACGAGCGTGCGCTCGCCGCTTCCGTCGTCCACCGTCACCTTCAGCAGCTTCCTGGACTTCGGAATCACCTCGGCCACGAGCACCCTGGCCACCTGCAGCCGCACCTTCATGAAGTCGTCGAACGAGATGCGCGGCTCCGGGGGGGGCGCCGGCGCGGCGGGTGCGGGCGCGGGAGGGGCTGCCGCCGGGCCGGGGTCGGTCCCGCCGGCGGGCGGCGCGGACGGGGTGCCGTCCCGCGGCCCCCCCACGCGCCGCGAACCCGGGTCGCGCTCTACCGGCAGCGGCGCCGTGGTCGGTATGTCGTCTGTCATCGTCGTCCCTGATCCCTTCTCCGCGGCAACCCCGGGCGCACCGGCGGCGATCCCGCCGATGGAACCACCCGCCTCGAGCCGCGGCCAGAGCGGCGGTCCCTGGACGACATGCCGCCCGCCCCCGGACCACGCCGCATCCGCATCCAGCCGACTCTCGGCAATCGGCCTCGTCTGGCCCATCCGGCGCCAAATCTCCGCGCAGGACGAGGGCATTGCCGGCCACAGCAGCAGCGCCGCAATCCGCACCGCCTCCACCATCTCGAACAGCGCCTGGTCGAGCTCGCGGCGGCGGTCGGCGCTCTTGGCCAGCGCCCACGGCTCGGACCGGGTGATGAACTCGTTGGTGGCGTCGATCAGGTCGAACGCCGCCGCCATCCCCGCGTGCAGCGCGTAGGCGTCGAGCGCCGCGCGGTACCGCCGCACCACGTCGGCCGCGACGTCCGCCAGACGCGGCGCCGCGCCGGGCGCCGGAGCCACCCGCCCCCCGCGGTACTTGTGCGCCATCGCCGTGACGCGACTCACCAAGTTGCCGAAGTTGTTCGCGAGGTCCGCGTTGTAACGCTCGTCGAAGCGTTCCCAGGTGAAATCGCCGTCCTGGCCGTACACGATCTCCTTGACGAGATACAGGCGCAGCGGATCGGGGCCCAGCCGATCCGCCGCATCGAGCGGATCGACGTTGGTGCCGAGGGACTTGCTCATGCGCCGGCCCTGCCAGTTCACCCATCCGTGGCCGAATACGCGCCTCGGCGGCGCGATCCCCGCGCTCATGAGCATGGCCGGCCACACCACGGCGTGGAAACGGGTGATGTCCTTCCCCACCACGTGCACGTCGGCCGGCCACCAGGTGGCGAACTGCTCCTCGTCGCTGCCGTACCCGACCGCAGCCATGTAGTTGGTGAGGGCGTCGAACCAGACGTAGACCACGTTCGACGGGTCGAACGGCAGCGGAATGCCCCAGCGCTGTCCCGTGCGGCTGACGGAGATGTCCTCGAGGCCGCGTTCCAGCAGCCGGAGCATCTCGTTGCGCCGGACCTCGGGCTGCACGAACGTCGGATGCGCCGCGTAGTGCTCCAGCAACCGGTCCCGATAGCGGGACAGGCGAAAAAAGTGGTTCTTCTCCTTGACCCAGTCCGGCTTGCTGCGGTGCACCGGACACTCGCCGTCGACGAGGTCCCGGTCCTGCTTGAACGCCTCGCAGGAGACGCAGTACCACCCCTCGTACTCGCCTTCGTACAGGTCGCCGGCGGCGGCGATGCGCTCGACCAGGGTCGTGACCGCCACCCGGTGGCGCGCTTCGGTGGTCCGGATGAAATCGTCGAACGACACGTCGAGCTTCGCCCAGACCTCGCGGAACACCGCCTCCATCCGGTCGCAGAAGACCCGCGGGTCGAGCCCGAGCTCGGTCGCGCGCTGGAAGACGTTCTGCGAGTGCTCGTCGTTGCCCATGACGAACCGCGTCGGGTGGCCGCGCAGCCGGCGATAGCGGGCGATGACGTCGGCCGTCACCTTCTCGTAGGCCGTGCCCAAATGGGGCCGGCTGTTGACGTAGTCGATCGCGGTGGTCAGGTAGAAACGGTTCATCTTCCTTGCCTTCGACGCGCTGCCCCCGACGCCGGCGCGCCGCTCACCGGGCGCCCGGCCGCGCCGCCAGTCCGGCGTCGCGCGACGCCTGAACGGCGGCCGCGTGAACCTCCTTCACCGATACGCGGTGCGCGCGGGCCGCGCGGGCGCAGTCCTCGAACTCGGGCGACACGTTGACCACCGCGGCGCCGCGCCGCGCCACCTTGCATCGTATCTCGCCGTAGCCGGTCGGCACCGGCACGATCTCCCGCGCCAGCACCTCCCGGGTCACCTCGCCGTAGCGGAGTCCGATGGTGCTCGTCTCCCGGAACAGGGTGGCGCAGACCGCCTCGCGGCGTCCCGGCGGCACGAGCACCGTCACCTGCGTACCCGGACGGTTCTTCTTCATCTGCACCGGCGTATAGAACACGTCGACCGCCCCCGCATCCTGGAGATGCTCCCGGAGCACCCCGAAGATCTGGGGGTTCATGTCGTCGATCTCGCAGTGGACGGCGGCCACCCGTTCCTCGGGGGCGCCCTCCGCCGCCTCGCCGAGGAGCACCCGCAGGACGTTGGGATGGCCCCGGGGGTCGCGCGACCCGGCGCCGTACCCGATCCGCTGGATGCGCATCGGCGGCAACGGTCCGTACTCAACCGCGAACTCCGACACGAGCAGGGCGCCGGTCGGGGTCAGGAGCTCGCCGCCCGGCGCCCCCGCGTACACCGGGGCGCCGGCGATCAACGCCGCCGTCGCCGGCGCCGGCACCGGCAGGGTCCCGTGCGCGCACGTGACGGCGCCGTTCCCCACGTTCACGGCGGAGGCGACGATCCGCTCGGCTCCGAACCACTCCAGCGCGAAGACCCCGCCGACGATGTCGATGATCGAGTCGAGGGCCCCCACCTCGTGCAGGTGCACCTTCTCCACCGGCATCCGGTGTATCGCGGCCTCGGTCTCGGCCAAGCGCCGAAACAACGCGGCCGCCCGCGCCCGGGAGCCATCGGCCAACGACGATCGTTCCACCCGCTCGAGAATCCCGGGAAGATGGCGGTGGGGATGGCCGCCGCCGTCACCGGCGGTCCCGGTCACCGTGAACTTCGTGGCTCCCACGCCGGACCGGCTCACCGGCTCGGCCGAAACGGTGCACTCGTCGCCGAGGGCGAGGCTCCCCAACGCCTCCTGGAGACGCTCGAAGGGCAGGCCCGCATCGAGCAGGGCGCCGATCATCATGTCGCCCGATGCGCCGGAGAAGCAGTCCAGATAGAGAATCCGCCCCATGGGTTCCTGGAAGTTTCACACGCCGGCGGAACGCCAACGCGACCGTCAGGCCGCGCCAAGAATCTGCGCCGCAGAAGTTCCGCGTCAGCGGAACTTCCAACGCGACCGTCAGGCCGCGCGGTCACGCCAGCCCGGAAATCGTCGCCGTAGGAGTTTCGCGCCAGCGAAAATCCGAACGCGACCGCAAGGTCGCGCTGCGGCCTCCGATGGCCGCCCAACCAACCCTCCAGGAATCCGCGCCGTTCCGCGGCGCGGACGCCTAGATCCGCCCCATTTCCTTGAAGCTGCAGTACTTCGCGTCGGCCAGGATCACGTGGTCGACCACTTCGATTCCCATCACCAACCCCGCTTCGACCAGCCGCGCCGTCAACGCCACGTCGTCGCCGCTCGGCGTCGGGTCGCCGGACGGATGATTGTGGAACAGCACGATCGCCGCCGCGCCGCCCCCCGCCGCCGTCCGGAACACCTCTCTGGGATGAACGAGGCTGGCATCGAGGGTCCCGCTCGACAGAAGGGCAGTCTTGAGAACGCGGTGCTTGGTGTCCAGCAGCACGATGCCGAACTGTTCGACGCCGCGGGCGCCGTAGCTCGGCAGCAGGAAGGATGCGACCTCCCGCGGAGAACCCAGACGCTTGCGATGATCCGGCGGCCGCACCAACGTGCGGCGACCCAGCTCGACGGCAGCCAGCACCTGCGCCGCCTTCGCGGCACCGAGCCCCTTCAAACGGCACAGGTCGCCGAGAGACTGCCGCGTCAACCCGTGCACGCCCTGCACCGCGGCCAGCACACGATTCGAGACGTCGATCGCACTCACGTCGCGAAACCCGTGCCCGAGGATGATCGCCAGCAACTCGTTGTCGCCCAGACCTGACGGCCCGAGACGTTCGAGCTTTTCGCGGGGTCGGTCGTGAAGAGCGAGTGATTTCATCGTACCACACGTCGGCTTCGGCCCCGGTCGAGAGCCGGGGACACCGGCGCCCGCGGTCCGGCGGCCACCGCCGCATTTGCCTGCAAGAATCGCGCACATCCCGGCGGGAGGCCCGTTCGCGCCCCGCCGCGGCAGGATACGCCGACCGATGGGAGAATCCCGCCGGCGCCGCCCCGCGTGCCGGGCGGGGATGTACGCGTACGCTGCATGCGGCGGCCGGATCGAGGATCGCGTGGTTTGCACGAACGGCGCGTCTACGACGACTCCTGCCCCGGAAATCGTCGCCGTAGGAGTTTCGCGCCAGCGAAACTCCGAACGCGACCGCAAGGTCGCGCTGCGGCCTCCGATTACCGCCCAACCAACCCTCCAGCAGTCCGCGCCGTGCTACGGCGCAGACTCCTGGCCAAGCCAGTGTCCGGTCATGACGATGTCCGCCCACCCGGTGAGGTGTATGCCCTCGTCCGTCCAGCGCACGTGCTGCGCGCCGCCGGGGGACACCACTTCGACGTCGCGCGAAGCGCCGCCGTAGGCGGCCGCCGCCACCGCACTCGCGCAGGCGCCCGTGCCGGACGCGGCGGTCGGACCCACCCCGCGCTCCCAGATGAGTATCCGAACGCGGGATGGAGACTCGACCTCGACCAGCTCGACGTTGGTTCCTTCGGGGAACGCCGGGTGGGTCGCCAGCGCCGAGCCGAGACGGCGCAGACGCGCCTCGTCCACCGCGCCGCCGAGCACGATGCACTGGGGATTGCCCACCGACAGTTCCACAACCTCGACCTGCTCGCCCGCGGCCTCGAGGCGCCGTTTCCGGAGCCCGGCCGGGGGTCGCATGAGCGCGTCGAAGGTCGTACGGCGCCCCGCCGACGCCACCCGCGTCAACGGTATCGACCCGGCATCCGTCTCGATGACCAGGCGTTGGAGGGATGGCCGCTCCCGCACCACGATGGCGGCCAGGCAACGCACCGCGTTGCCGGAGACCTCCGCGCGCCCGCCGTCGGCGTTGTAGAGCGTCATCCGCGCGCCCGTCCCGGTGGGCGCGTGGAACACGAGTCCGTCCCCCCCCACCCCCGTGTGACGATCGCAGAGGCGCCGGGCCAACGCGGGGCGCCCGCCGTCCGCGGTCTGGCCGGCGGGAACGAAGAGGAAGTCGTTTCCGTAGGCGTGGGCCTTGACGAGATCGAGAGGCATCGCTCCGCCGGGGGCTTGCGCCGGAGGAGCTTCGCGCCGGCGAAACCCCCAACGCGACCGCCAAGCCGCGCCAAGTCCGGCTCAGGGAGCCAAGGGGCTCTGGAACACCCAGGTCACGCCGGTGGTCACGCCGATCTTCGGATCGAGCGCAGTGAGCCCGGTGAACAGCCCGGTGTCGAACCGAAGGGTCCCGCGCGTATAGCGGAGCCCGAAGGTCATGCGGCCGCGGGACTCGGTGCCGGGAGGCGGCGTCCCGCGCCGGGTGCTGATCCGCCCGTTGACCTCGCCGACGATCTCCGAGGCGGTGGTAATCGCGCGGGCCAGCGAGATGCCGTAGGTCAGCACGTCGTTCTGCCGATCGCCGCGGGTCGGATCCGACAGAATACCCACCCCGACGTTGCCGACGACGCGAATCGACTGCACGGTCTTGCCGACCAGCAGCGCCTGAAAAAAGTCCATCGTGTCGAGTCCGAGCCCGGTCTCGTTGCTGGCGTTGGGCAGCCGGGTCGCGAAACGCAGGCCGACGGCGGGCCTCCGCGCGCCCTCGCTGACCAGCTTCACCTTGGCCCCGATCACCGCGTCGTCCCAGCCCCGCGTCGTATCGCCGGGGACCTCGAGCATGTGAGCCAGCGGTGCGGGAGAGCGCTCCGAGATGACCAGGCGGCTGATCGACACGGCATCGAGCTGAATCTCGGCCTGGGACCCCATGCCGAAGCTGAAGCCGAGCCGCGGCGCCCGCAGCAGGGTCCCCTTGAGTCCGGACGCCGGATAGATATGGTTCCAGGTATGGTCGACCCCCGCCTCCAGGAGTACCAGGCGGTCGCCCACGGGCTCGGGGTCTTCGGTCAGCAGCGGCCGCTGTTGGGCCAGCGCCGATCCGGCGGCCAAGCAGAATCCCAGTCCCCAACACCCGAGATGCGTCACGCGGCGGTTCATCCTTCTCCTCACTCAGAATGCCTTCCCGGTGTCGAGGAGAATCGTCACCGGTCCGTCGTTGACCGAGTGCACCATCATGTGGGCCTGGAACGTACCGGTCTCGACCGCGACCCCCTGATCGCGAAACCGGTCCACAATCTCCTCGTACACTGCGCGCGCCCGATCCGGAGCCGCGGCCCGGTCGAACGACGGGCGGCGCCCGCGGCGGCAGTCTCCGTAGAGGGTGAACTGTGAAACGAGCAGGACCCCGCCATCGACCTCCCGAACGGAACGATCCAGCCGCCCGTCGGCATCGGGAAAGACACGCAAACCGACAATCTTGTTCACCAGATACGTCGCGGCGTCGCGCCCGTCGTCACGCGCGATCCCGACCAGGACCAGCAGGCCGCGGCGAATGCTGCCCACCGCCCGATCGCCGACGGTGACCCGGGCCGAGGCCACCCGCTGCACAACCGCTCTCATCCGTTCCCTGAAGCTAGGAGTCTGCGCCGTAGAACCGTTTTGGGTCCGATCCGGCACAATATGCAGTGGTCAATCGCCGGCACTTGCGCAACATAGGGTGGCCATAATTTCCTGCGGCGCAGACTCCCCGCCCGGATAGCGTCGCCTGCGGCTCCGCTCACCGCCCAACCAACCCTCCAGCAGTCCGCGCCGTGCTACGGCGCAGACTCCCGGCGCCTGCAGCCCGCGTGGATACCCCCCCGCGGTTCCCCCGGGCCGGCAGGACCCGCGCCCATCCCGGCGCGCTCAGACGACCGCCGCCCCGCCCGCAGACCGCCGGGGTCGGGTCGAGGATGCGGCCACGCCCGCCCGGAGCTCGGCCACGGGGTTGATGCGCCGGTCCAGGAGATGCCGCCCCGCCACATTGCCGAGAGCCTTCAGCATCGACTGCTTGACCCCCGGATGCCCGCGTTCGAGATCGAGCAACAGACGCTTGACGCGCTGCCGCTGCAGCCCCAGGTCGCCGCACGCCGGACAGCAGCAGCCAATGACCGGCAGACCCGCCTGCCGGGTATAGTCCCGCGCCTCCTCCTCGCCGATGTACGCGAGCGGGCGAATGACCACGTGGCGTCGATCATCCGACACCAGCCGGGCCGGCATCGCCTTCAGGGCGCCGGCGAAGAAGAGGTTCAGCAACAGCGTTTCGATGAAGTCGTCCGCATGGTGTCCAAGGGCGATCTTCGTCGCCCCCACCTCGCCGGCAATCCGATACAGCACGCCGCGGCGGAGCCGAGCGCACAGCGAACACGGGGTGGCCCCTTCCTCCAGCTTGTCGTCGATGATCTCACCGATCGACGTGTGCTCGATCCGAAGCTCCCAACCCCGCTCTGCGCACGCCTGCGCAATCGCGTCGTGCCGGTAGTCGCGATAGCCGGAATGGACGTTCACCGCCACCAGCGTGAAGGCGACCGGCGCCCGCCGGCGCAAGGCATCCAGCAGTTGCATCAACGCCCAACTGTCCTTGCCGCCGGACAATCCGACCATGACGCGATCGCCGTCTTCGACGAGGTCGAAGTCGACGATGGCCTTCGTCATCTTCCGGGCCAGCTTCTTCTCGAGTGCGCTCTCGTACGCCATGACTGCACTGTCGGGATGCCGCGCCGCAGGCCGGTCCGCCGGAGGCCGCGGCAGAGCCCCACAGCTTCACCGCGAGCCGCGGGATGCCGCGCCGCCGATGCGAACCCGCCGCCCGGAGTCCGCGCCGATCCACCCGATCCACGGCGCGGATTCCAACTCCATGATACGACGAAAGGCCGCCGGCCGGCCCGGGCTGCCGTCTAACGTATCTGCTGGAAGCGGCGTCGGGAGTGCTGGGCGTCCGGCCGGCGATGCTCCGCGGGACCGGAGCCTCAGTCGAGAAACGTCTGCGACCACCGCTCCAGCACCATCAGGCTGAACAGGAGACGAGCGTGGTCGCGGCGGCCCGCCAGGTGCTCGTCGACCCGGCGGGTGACCTCCGCGGGTTCGAACCAGCCCCGCCGCCGCACCTGATCGGGCCCCAGGAGATCCTGCATCATCGGCGCCCACTGCTGCCGCAGCCAGATCTGCGTGGGAATGGAAGGCTCCGCCGGGCTCTGCCGCAACATCGACTCGGGAAGCAGGGGGCGCATCGCGCGCTTCAGGATGTACTGGCGTTCACCGTTCCGAATCTTCAGCGAGCCCGGCATCGAGAACGCGAGCTCCATGACGTCGACGTCCAGGAAGGGCGCCCGCGTCTCCAGCGAGGTCGCCATGCTCGTCCGGTCCGCCATCACGAGCACATCGTCGCGCAGGAACACCTGCAGGTCGACATAGAGCTGCCGGTTGAGCAGGTCGTCGGTGTGGGCCCCCTGCAGATGCCGGCGAATCGGCGCGTACACATCGCTGTCGACCAGGGCGCCGCGAAGCGCCGGCGTGTAGACGTGCCGCTTGGCCGGCCCGTCGAGGACCGTCATCCACCGGTAGTGGGCGATGTTCCCGGGCGCCGTCGCCAGACCGAGGATGAAACGGCGCAGGCGGTTGACGACCCCCTGCTTCTTCTCGCTCGGAGGCAGCAACGCCGCCGCGGCCGCGGCCAACCGCAGCGCGGCGTCGGGAACCAACGTCGACACGCGCCGGGCCAACGCCTCCGTCCGATACGTCTCGTATCCACCGAAGAGCGCACGGCCCCCGCCGCCGGACAGGGCCGCGGTCACATGCTGGCGCGCGATCTGCGATACCAGAAAGGCCGGGAACAACGATGCATCGGCGAACGGCTGGTCGAAACAGCCCACGACGCGCTCGAACAGCGTCGCAAGGTCGGGATCGACGACCCCCTCCCGATGATCGGTCCCGAAGTGGGAGGCTACGGCGCGGGCCCGCGGCAGCTCGTCGTAGCCGGCCGCGCCGAACCCCAGACTGAACGTGGCGACGGGCCGGCCGGCCGACGAAGGCGCCATCAGGCCGACGACGGCGCTCGAATCGAGGTCCCCCGACAGGAACGCCCCCAAGGGAACGTCCGACATCATCTGGGCGGAGACGGCCCGCGAGAGGGCCTCGCGGAGCGCCGACGCCGCATCGTCCTCGGTCCAGCTCCGGAGCGGCACCGACGCCACGTCCCAGTACCGCTCGACCTTGACGGAGCCGCGCTCATAGATCAGGTAATGGGCCGGGGGGAGGGTTCGCACATCGGCGAAGATCGTCCTGGGGGACAGCACGTACTCGTAGGTCAGGAACTGATCGAGCGCCTCGAAGTCCATCTCCCGCGACACTTCGGGCCGTACCAGCAGCGCCTTCATTTCGGAGCCGAACAACAGACGCTGCGGGGTCTGCGCGTAGAAGAGCGGCTTCTCGCCGGCCCGGTCGCGGCCGGCGAACAGGCGGCGGTTGTTCGCGTCCCACAACGCGAAGGCGAACATCCCCCGCAGCCGGGTCACCACGTCGACGCCGAACGCCTCGTAGCCGTGCAGGATGACTTCGATGTCGGAGCGGCTGCGAAACCGGTGTCCCCGGGCGACCAGCTCCCGGCGCAGCCCGGCATGGTTGTAGATCTCCCCGTTCGCCACGAGATGCGTGGACCCGTCCTCGCTGGAGAACGGCTGCTGGCCGTTGCGGAGGTCGATGACCGACAGCCGGCGCATGCCGAGACCCACCCCCGGCCGAACGAGCTGACCATGCTGATCCGGCCCCCGATGACGCAGGGATTCGACCATGCGATTGATCTGGGTCGGATCAACCGGGCGGGCCGCGTCGCGTTCGACGATACCGGCGATACCGGACATGAATCGTCGTGATTGGAGAAAGCGGGAACGCCGCCGCCCGCGGCCGGACGGCGCCGGCCGCGGGCGTAACCGCGACGATGGTACAATGGCGGCGGTCGCAATCACCAGTTCTTTGCTCTGCAGCGCGGCGGCTCGCTGCGCTTCTCCAGTTAGTTTCTTCCCCGCGCAGCACCACGCGGGAGATTCCCGGGTTCCGGCGGATCACGCGGGTGATCGTCCTCACGGGCCGGCGGGGGCGGATGGGAGCCATGACCTGCGTCCTTCCCCGTCTGGCGGCCGGCGCGGCCGCCATGACGCTCCTCGGCGGGTGCGGCGGACCGGACGTCGGCAAGGTGCTGGCGCCGTTCCGAGCCGAGCTGGATCGGTTGGCGCACGAGGCGGAAGCCGAGCAGCGCATCGCGGTGTCCGGGCTGGACGACTGGCTCTTCTTCGGCCCCGAGCTGCGGCACGTGGGTCTCGACGGCTTCCGGGCGCCGAGCCCCGGCGCTCCGCCCGCGACCAACCGCACGGAGGCCGAGGCCGGCCCGGTCCCGGCCGTCCTCGACGCGCATCGCCGCTTCGCCGCGCAGGATGTCGAGCTGCTGCTGGTGCCCATACCGCCGAAGTCCGTCATCTTCCCCGAGAAGGTGTCCGGCGCGCTGACGATTCCGATTCCGGTGCCTCGTCTCGACCCCGCTCTGCAGGCGCTCTACGACGAGCTCCGCGCCGGCGGCGTCGAAGTCCTCGACCTCACGGAGCACTTCATTCGCGAGCGTTTCCACGCCGAGGGACCGCTCTACTGCCGCACCGACACCCACTGGTCGGGCAGCGGATGCACGACGGCCGCCGCCGCCATCGCCGCCGACGTCCGGGCCAGACCGTGGTACGCGGAGCTCGACACGGAATCGTTCGGGGCGAGCTGGTACAGCACCAGCATCAGGGGTGATCTGACCGGCCCCGGCGGAGTGCCCGCGGGCCGGGAAGAGCTGCGCCTGCGCGGCGTGGTTCGGAGAACGGACGGTGGGCCGACGCCGGTCGCTCCCGACCCGCAGAGCGCCATCCTGCTGCTCGGCGACAGCCATGCGCTGGTGTTCCACGCCGGAGGCGGCCTGCACGCCGCCGGGGCGGGGCTGCCCGACCAGCTCGCCTTCGAGCTCGGCCTCCCCGTCGACGTTGCCGCGGCTCCGGGCGCCAGCCCGACGGCGGCTCTCGAGGACCTCCTGGGGCGGCTCCAGGCGAACCCGGACTACTGGAGCCGGAAGCGGCTGGTCATCTGGTGCTTCGCGGCGCGCGCGTTCAGCGAGCACGACTGGCGTCCGGCCTCCCCCACATCGTGACCGACATCCCCCTGGTGGACCTCCGGAGCCAGTATGCGTCGATCCGGCGGGAAATCGACGAGGCGGTGGCGCGCGTCCTCGAGAGCGGGCAGTTCGCGCTCGGGCCGGAAGTGGAGGCTTTCGAGCGCGAGTTCTCGGCCTACTGCGGCGCCGGGCACGGCATTGCCGTGAACTCCGGCACCAGCGCCCTCCATCTCGCCCTCCTCGCCGCCGGCGCCGGACCCGGCGACGAGGTGATCACCGTCCCCTTCACGTTCATCGCCACGGCGGCGGCCATCCGATATGCCGGCGCGACCCCCGTGTTCGTGGACATCGCCCCCCGGACCCGGACCATCGACGTGAACCGGGTGGCGGGCGCGATCACCGCGCGCACGAAGGCGGTGGTCGCGGTGCATCTCTTCGGCCATCCCGCCGACCTGGATCCACTGCTGGCGCTGGCCCGCCGGCACGGCCTGACGGTGATCGAGGATGCGTCACAGGCGCACGGCGCCGAGTACCGCGGCCGGCGGGTCGGCGGGCTGGGCGACCTGGGTTGTTTCAGCTTCTACCCCACCAAGAACCTCGGGTCGTACGGCGAGGGGGGCATCGTCGTCACCAACGACGACGCGCACGCCCGAACGATTCGCGCGCTGCGAAGCTGGGGCGACGACGAGCGCCATCCCCCCCCACACCCCGGCTTCAACTACCGAATGGAGGGCCTGCAGGGCGCGATTCTCGGGGTCAAGCTCCGGCATCTTCCCGGGTGGACCGAGGCCCGCCGCCGTATCGCCGCCGCGTATGATCGCGCGCTGGCCCCGACCGGTGTGACGACGCCCGCCGAGACGCCCGACGTCCGGCACGTCTACCACTGCTACGCGGTGGATACGCCTCATCGGGACGCGCTGCGCCGGGCCCTCGGCATGGAAGGGATCCGGACCGGACTGCCCTACCCGGTCCCCATCCATCTGCAGCCCTGGTGCGCCGATCTGGGGGGACGGGCAGGCGACCACCCCCATGCGGAGACCGCCGCGGCCCGCACGCTGACCCTGCCCCTCTACCCCGAACTGCCGCATGACGTGCCGGCGCGGGTGGCCGAGATCGCCCGGCGGGTCTGCGGGGGGTAGCCTGGGCGCTCACGCGGCGCCGCGATCACGCCCCTCGTCATGAAGCGTCGATCGGGCCTTTCAGCGCGGCCATGCGCCCGCGCTGCTCGACGAGCCCGCGGCCGACACCGTCGACGCGCCTTGCCGGTCGCGCCCGCTCACGGCCGCGGCTCGGCCGGCGGTTCGTAGTGGCGCCGATAGTCCCGACCGATACCCCGCCGGAACAACCATCCCCCGAGCGGACCCAGCCACCGCAGCACATGGCGCATGTGCCGCAGATCGGTCAGCTCGATGAGGTTCCCGTCGAAGTCCCGGGCGAAAAACAGGGTGTGGCCGTTGGGAGAGCGCTCGGGCGGGCTCACGATCTCCACGCCCTTGTCCACCAGGTAGTCATACCAGCGGCGGGTGTTGCGCACGTTGAAGCAGATGTGGGTCAGCCCGACCCGGTTCCAGACCGCCTCGGCGGCCGGCCGGTCCGGCCGGAACTCGAAGATCTCGATGACCGCCCCCCCGGGGGCCCGAATCCACCCTATCTTGCAGGTCGGCTCGGGCGCGTCGACCCCGAAGAAGCCCCGCACACGGTCCGTGGGGGCATCGGATACGCCGACCAGGGGGCACCCGAAGACGTCCCAGTAGAACCGGACCGCCTGGTTGAAATCGGACACCGTGATGCCGGTGTGGCTGAATGACCGTACGCGCACGGCGACGTCCTCCCCGGGCGGCGCAGCCGTCGGCCGCCCAATCCGACCCTCCGGGAATCCGCACGGTTCTCCGGCGCGGATTACCCGATTCCGGTCACGCGGTCCCGGCCGCAGGAAGTTAACAGCCGGCGGCAAACTCCGCGGTGCGCCGGAACTGGCCGGCGATGGCGCGGAAACGGCTCCGATCGGCCGGATTTCGGCGATTTCGACCGCTGTACGACACGTTCTTGGGCCGAGTACGGCCCCGGCCGGACGCAGCACAACTTCTGCCACGGACTGTTAATGGGCCGCGGCCGCCGAGTCCCCGGGACCGGTGCGGCCGATGCGCAGCTCCGTCTCCTTGATGTGGTCGGCCACCCGCAGGGCCTGAGCGACGATGGTCAGGCCCGGGTTGACCGCCGACGACGACGGAAAGAACGACGCATCGACCACGAAGAGGTTCTCGACGTCGTGGGTCCGGCACCAGGGATCGAGCACCGAGCGGCTCGGATCGGTCCCGAAGCACAGCGTGCCGCACTGGTGGGTCGTATTGTGGATCGATCGCGGATGGACGTAGACGATCGCCAGTCCCAGCCGGCGGAGCATCCGCCGGACCTCGCGGACCAGCCGCCCGTGGGCGCGCACGTTGTTCGGCCGGTAGCGCAGCCGGATGCGCCCCCCGGCGCCGACCGTCACACGGTTGTCGGACCGGGGCAGGTCCTCGGTCATGGCGAGCCAGTCGAGGCCCCGCGCCACCCAGTAGTCGAAGAACTTCAACGGCATCCACGGCGCGGCGGTCTGGGCCATGACGCCGTGGGTCCGCCCCTGGGACTGGATCTGTCCCAGGGGGTGGTCTCCATCCGGTCCGCGGAGATAGAAGTCGTTGATCGCCACCGTCTTCTGGAACACGGTGCGGTTCCGGCGAAACGGATGGAACCCCGCCATCATCGTGGCGAGATGCGCCATGTAGCGCCGTCCCGCGAGACCGGAGGAGTTCGCCAGACCATCCGGGTGCCGCTCGTTCGCCGACTGCAGCAGCAACGCCGCCGAATTGACCGCTCCACACGACAGGACCACGATCGACGCCTCGACCCGACGCCGTTCGCCGGCGTGGTCGACCTCGACGGCCTCGACCCGCCGTCCGCCCGGGTCCGTCAGCAGGCGCCGCGCCCGCGCGCCGGTCCACAGGGTGACGTTGTCCCGCATGGCGGCGGGGCGGACGCAACAGATGTCGGCGTCGCTTTTCGCCCCGCGGTGGCACGGGAACGAGTTGCACGTATCGCACAGGATGCAGCGTCCCGGTTCCCCCGGCCCCCGGAGTCCCAGCGGCAGGGCCGAGGGATGCAGCCCCTGGCCGCGAATCCGGGCCACGTACGCCTCCACCTGCTCCGCGTGCGGAATCGCGGGGTGGGGAAACGGCTTCCTCGGCGGCTCGGTGGGATCCTCGCCGGCCGTTCCGTGCACCTCGTACAGGCGCTCCGCCCGCTCGTAGTACGGCTCGAGGGCGTCGTAGTCGATCGGCCAGGCCGGCGAGACGCCGTCGACATGCTCGATCTCGCCGAAGTCCTCGCGGCGCATCCGGAAGAGGACGCTGCCCCAGAACTTGGTGTTGCCCCCGACGCAGTAGTGGGTGTAGGGGCGGAACGCCCTGCCGCCGTCGTCCAGCCAGCGCTCCGACGTCTGGTAGCGCCGGTGCTTCCAGACCGCGGCGGGGTCGCGGTTCTCGGGCTCCTGCGGCACGAACCGGCCCCGCTCGACCAGCAGGATCCGGGCCGGCGTATCGGCCAGCGCCCGGGCCAGGGTGCCTCCCCCGGCGCCCGTCCCGACGACGACGATGTCGTACCGCTCGCTGGGCATTCCGCGGTTCACGTTCCCGGTCGCGCCGCGGGCCGGCGCGTCGCGTAGATCTGGTCCATGAGCCGCTGGTCGTCCATGGCCGCCTCCAGACTCATCGCGGGCCGCCGCCCCGATCGCACCGCCTCGACGAAGTCGCGGTACATCGCCCGATAGCCGCGGATGTCCCGCACCCCGGGGAACAACAGCCGCGGCAGGCCGCGGCTCCGCACCAGCACGAAACCGCCGTTCGACTCGAACGTGATGACGCCGTCCCGCCCGAACAGTTTCGACACCCGCACCCCCCGCAACAGCGAGGGCACCTCGCGCGAATAGAAGAGCGCGCCGGCCGCGCCGTTCGCATACCGGAACGCCGCGAGCATGCTCTTGGCGCGGCGATCCGGTCCGCGCCGGGCCGGGGCCGGCGCGAACCCGGCCGCGGTGGTGATGGCCATGCCCAGGCTGTTGGCAAGGTGCAGCCAATGGATGCCCTCCTCGAAGAAGGCGTCGCCCCCCGCCAGCCGTTCGTCGTTGCGCCAGTCGTCGGCCCGCTTCAGGCGTCTGGCCACGGTCGTGAACTGGGCGAGCACCAGATCGCCGATGACCCCCCGGTCCAGCAGCCGCCGCAGACAGACGGCCAGCGGCTTGTAGTGGTCGTTCTCGCCCACGAGCACCACCCGGCCGGCCCGGTCACGCGCCGCCTGCACCCGCCGATAGTCCTCCATCCGGAGGAAGGCCGGCTTCTCGACCAGCACGTGCTTCCCGGCCGACAGCGCCTGCAGGGACAGATCGAGATGGAATCGCGGGGGCACCGCGACCACCACCGCGTCCACCCGGGAATCCTCGATCGCGGCGGCATAGCCGCCGTAGCTGCCGACACCGCGATAGCGGCGGCGGTAGGCCTCCGCCCGCGCCGCGTCCCGGCTCGCGTAGCTGCAGACCACCCTTGGGCGCAACCGCCGCAGGTGCCGGCTGTGCACCCCGGCGATGAACCCGCACCCGAGAAACGCCAGATGCACCGGCATGTCCTGCCGTCCCCGCCCGGGAAACTGCCGGCGGCGGGCTCCGCCGGCCGACCCATCAACCCCGCCGGAGTCCGCACCGTGTCTTCGGCGCAGATCCCGGCCCCGGAAATCGCCGCCGGCGGGCTCGGCTCGCCGACCCATCCATCCCGCCCGGGGTCCGCACCGTTCTTCGGCGCGGACCACCGGCTTTGAGACCGCCGCCCCGGGTCATTCCCGAAGCGTCGGGGCCGCCGGCGTCTCGAGCACCTCGCGGATGTGGTAGGTGGGCTTGCCCTGCGACTCGTGATAGGTCCGGACCAGCAGCTCGGCCAGGAGCCCGAGCGTCACGAGCTGCACACCCGTAAACAGTAACAGAATGCCGAACAGCAGCAGCGGCCGCCCCCCGATGTCCCGGCCCCCGAAGAGCCGGATATACGCCAGCCATCCGGTAATCGCGGCCCCCGCCGCGCCCATGACGAGGCCGACCAGGCCGAAGATCTGCAGCGGCCGGGTCGAGTAGCTCAACAGGAACTTCACGGTGACGAGGTCCAGGATCACGTGCGGGGTCCGCCACAGGCCGTACTTCGACCGACCGTGCCGGCGGGGCCGATGATTGACGACGACCTCGGCGATACGGACGCCCTGCTCGCTCGCGATGGCGGGTATGAACCGGTGCATCTCGCCGTAGAGGCGGAGCGACTTGACCACCTCGGCCTGGAACAGCTTGAGCGAGCATCCATAGTCGCGCAGCCGCACCCCCGTGACCCGCGATATCAGCCGGTTGGCGAGGGCGGAGACGAGCCGGCGGGAGAACCAGGGGTCCCGGCGCGCCTTGCGCCACCCGCAGACGATGTCGAACCCCTCGTTCAGCTTGTCGACCATCCGCGGAATTTCGCGCAGGTCGTTCTGCAAATCGCCGTCCGCGGTGGCGATCAGGCGTCCCCGCGCGGTCGAGAACCCGGCCGAGAACGCCGCCGTCTGTCCGAAGTTCCGGCGCAGCCGGACCACCCGCATCCGGGAATCCGCGGCCTGAAGCCGGGCAAGCCGCTCGAAGGTCCCGTCCGTGCTCCCGTCGTCCACGAAGACCATCTCGTAGGTCCGCCCCCAGGCGTCGAGGGTCTCCGTGAGCTCCCGGTAGAGCGCATCGACGTTCGGCGCCTCGTCCAGGAGGGGGATGACGACCGACAGCTCTGGACTCATCGCGCGTGGGGTGGAGACTCGGCTCGGCGGGTTCGCCACGGGCTGCCAAGGTGCGCACGCCTCAAGGTGCGCACGCCTCCGGGACGACGTCGAGGATGTAATCGAGCATCCGATCGCCGTCGAAGATCCACCGGCCGGAGAATCGGCGTCCGTCGACGACCAGTGGCAGCCAGTGGCGGTCGTCCTCCCACATCTCGTGAAAGGGGATCGCATCGACGTCGAACCAGAGCGGAGCCGCCTCGTCGGTCTCCACCGGATCGCCGTCGAGGTCCGACGCCCGATAGACCCGAACGAACGTCGAATAGCCGTCGACGAACTGGAAGCAGTGCTCCCCGAGCCGGACAAGGTCGAGCGGGGTCACGCCCAGCTCCTCGCGCATCTCGCGGACGGCGCAGTCATCGAACGACTCGCCCGCCTCGCGCCGGCCGCCGGGGCCGTTGATCTTGCCGGCCCCCAGCCCGCGCTTCTTGCGGATCAGCAGAATGCGCCGGTTCTTGACGACGAAGACGAGCGTCGCCGGGTCCGCGGCCCGCCAGGACGTCCAGTCGATCTCACGCACGCGCCGCGCCGGCATCCCGCAGACTCCCGCCCGGTCGGGCTCCGGACGAACCGCCCGCGATGATCCGGAGCATCTCGTCGTGAATTCGGCCGTTCGAGGCCACGATCTCGTCCCCGTGGGTGTCGAACGCGGCGCCGTCGAACCTCGACAGGCGTCCCCCCGCCTCCTCGACCACGAGACTCGCCGCCGACATGTCCCAGGGGCGCAGGCGCTGCTCCCAGAACCCGTCGAACCGTCCCGCCGCCAGATAGCACAGGTCGAGCGCGGCGGAGCCCAGTCGGCGCACCGCCCGGGCCCGCGCGACGAATGCGCCGAACAGCCCGACGAGGTCGTCCACGGTATCGTGCACGTCGTAGGGGAACCCCGTGCACAGCATCGCGTCGAGGACGGACCCGGTGTCGGACACCCGCAGGGGGGCGTCGTTCAACCAAGCCCCGGCGCCCCGTTCGGCGGTGAACAGCTCGCGGCGGGTGGGATCGAAGACGGCCGCCGCCACCGGCCGCCGATCGATCTCCAGCGCGAGGCAGGAACAGAAGATCGGCAGGCCGTGGGCGAAGTTGACGGTGCCGTCGAGGGGGTCGAACACCCACCGGTACCGGGCCGGGGTCCGGCCGGTGTCGTTACGCAGTTCCTCGGCGAGCACCTCGTGGTCGGGAAACCGTTCCGCGATGACGGCGCGGCCCATCCGCTCCACCTCGACGTCGATCGCGGTGACGAGGTCGATCGCGCCCTTCTTGCGGATCTGCAGATTGCCGCCCAGATACTCGAGTTGCATCGTACCGGCGCGCCGAACGATCTCGACGGCGGTGGCCAGCCACGCGGAAGGGTACGCCATGTCGGATGCCGCAGGCGTCAGCCGGACTCGGAATCCGCCCCGAGGGTCTTCACCATCACCACCTCCATGCCCCCCTCCGGCGCCCGCCCCATGCGCACGTCGTCCATGAGGCTGCGCATGAAGAAGATGCCCCGGCCGCTCGACTTCAGCAGGTTCTCGGGGGCCAGCGGATCGGCGATCTCCACCGGGTCGAAACCCTCTCCCTGATCGACCACCCGCACCGTCAGCCGCGTCGGCTCGGCCGGCGGCGCCAGCGTGAACTCCACCGTGACCAGCTTGTCCTCGATATCCTGATTGCCATGCTTGATGGCGTTGATCACCGATTCACGGACCGCCACGCTTATCCAGTGAATCGAGTCGCCGTCGAAGCCGATGATCTTCCCCAGCTCGTCGCTGACGACCTGAACGAAGTCCAGCATGTCGAAATGGCTCCGGAACGCCAGACGAACGACGGGGTCGCGGGTCATGCGGCAACTGTCTCGGGTCGGACGGGTGGTTCCCCGGGCTCCCGGCACGCGGCCGGGACGCCTGAGTCCTGGGTCCGGCGCGGCGATTCCAGTGCGTAACATACTGTCCGTCCCCGATTGGCGCAAGGGGCGCAAGGTCATCGATCGATTCACCCTTGACGGACGGAAACCGACGCCCCTGATATAGTGCCAAGAATGCCGTCCGTCGTCGTTCACCCCGTCACCCGCGTCCGCGGCCGCATCCCCATACCGGGCGACAAATCGATCTCCCACCGGTACGCGCTGCTGGCCGCGCTGGCCGGCGGCCGGTCGACGCTCACCGGCTACGCGCCGGGGGCCGACTGCGCCTCCACCCTGAGGTGTCTCCAGGCGCTGGGCGTCCGCGTGGAGGGTCCGGGAGCGCCCGAGCGCGGAACGGACCGGCGCATCGTGACCATCGACGGCCGCGGCATCGGGGGACTGAAGTCTCCGCCGGCGCCGCTGGACGCCGGCAACTCCGGCACGACCCTGAGGCTCCTGTCCGGCGCCCTCGCCGGCCATCCCTTCACCAGCGTCATCACCGGGGACGGTTCTCTCCGCCGCCGGCCGATGCGGCGGATTATCGAACCGCTCACCCGAATGGGCGCGCGGGTGACGGGAGAACAGGACCGCCCGCCGCTCGCCATCGCCGGCGCGCAGCTCGAGGGCATCCACTTCACCCCGGCGGTCCCGAGCGCGCAGGTCAAGAGCGCGGTGCTCGTGGCCGGGCTCCATGCGAACGGCGACACCACCGTCAGAGAGACGGCCGCCACCCGAGACCACACCGAGCGCGCGTTGCCGGTTTTCGGGGTCGAACTGCGCCGGGCCGCCGGGAGCATCACGCTGCGCGGTGGCCAGCGTCTGCAGGCGGCCGAACTCGCGGTGCCCGGCGACCTGTCGTCCGCCGCGTTCTGGGCGACCGCCGCGGCGGCCCTGCCCGGCTCGGACATCACCCTCGACGACGTGGGACTCAATCCCTCCCGGACCGGGATTCTCACGTGGCTCGAACGCGCGGGCGCCGGCATCGACCTGTTGCGGGTCACCGAGGACGCCGGCGAGCGCCGCGGATCCATCCGGGTCCGCCATGGCGGCAACGCCGGGCTCGCCGTCGGCCCGGCCGACGTGCCGGGTCTCATCGACGAGCTGCCGGTCCTCGCCGCGCTGGCCACCCACGGTGGAGAGCTGCACGTCACCGGCGCCGGCGAACTGCGGCACAAGGAGAGCGACCGCATCGCCGCGCTGGCCGACGGTCTGCGCGGACTCGGGGGATACGTCGCGGAGATGGAGGATGGCTTCCACGTCGTGGGCCGCCGGCGAATGCAGGGCGGCGAAGCCGATGCGGCCGGCGACCATCGTCTGGCGATGGCGTTCGCCATCGCCGCCCTGGGCGCCCGGCAGCCGAGCCGCATCCGCAACGCCGAGGTCGTCGACGTGTCCTACCCCGGTTTCTTCGATGTCCTCGAATCCATCTGCATCCGCGCGTGACCTTTCGAAATCCGGCTCCGGCGGCCCGCGGTGGAACCCCCGGCTGCACCGGGAGCGCCAGCGGACGGTGAGACGCCCGCCTGACGACAGCCCGCGGCGGGACCCCGCGCCGCCCCGGGAGCGGCGGGGGCGCCGGCGGGCTGGAAGAACGCCCGTGCCTGGCAAGGCGTGAGGAGGGCGCCCATGGCGGTGAAAACACGTCCCCCGACGTATTCGCGGCGTTGCGGTGATCGGCATCCCCGATCATGACGGTCGGGCACAGGTTGACCGGCGAACAACGCAGTCAGGCGGGATGCATCGCCGGTTGGATGCGGCGGGGACTTTCGCCGCGGGCTGACATGGCGGAGGAGGGTGCATTCTCGGCATCCGCAACCGCGGACGGCGCGGCGTCCGACGAACAACGCAGTCAGGCGGGATGCATCGCCGGCCGGATGCGGCGGCGATTCTCACCCCGGGCCGCCGGCCCGGACCCGGCGGCGGTCAATGCGCACTGACAAGATCTACCTGGTCGGGTTCATGGGCGCCGGCAAGAGCACCGTTGCCCGCGCTCTCGGAACGAAGCTCGGATGGCGTGTCGACGACGTCGACGACCTCATCGAGCAGCGCGAGGGCATGACCGTCGCGGACATCTTCTCCCGGCGCGGAGAGACCTACTTCCGCCGGGTGGAGCGGGCGGTGCTGGCCGCCCGGATTCCCGTGCGCCACACCGTGGTGGCGACCGGCGGCGGCACCTTCGTGGACCCGGCCAACCGCTCGTTGATCAATGGAGACGGCGTCTCGATCTGGCTTGATGTATCCTTGACGCAGGTCATCGAGCGTCTGCCGAGAGACGGACGACGGCCGCTGGCGACGGACCGGTCGGGCATGGCGCGGCTTTTTCGCCACCGGCAGGGCGCCTACAACCACGCCCATGTGCGTCTGGATGCCGGAGCGGCGGCGGCCGGCGAGCTCGTCGAACGGATCATCGACCGGCTCGGTGTCTAGGCTCTTCGGACGAGAGTCCCGCGTCGCACTGCGAGGCCGCTCCTGATGCGTTTCCTGATTCTCAGCGACATTCACGGCAACATCGATGCGCTCGATGCCGTGCTCGCCCGCACGCCGCCGGACACCTACGATCGCCTGCTGGTGCTCGGCGACCTGGTCGGCTACTGCGCAAACCCGAACGAGGTGGTCGAGCGGATCTTCGAGCTCGAGCCGCACGTCATGATCCGGGGCAACCACGACAAGGTCTCGACCGGCGTGCAGGAGCCCGACAGCTTCCGCCGGGTGGCGGGAGAGGCGGCCCGCTGGACCCACAAGGCGCTGACTCCGGAGAATCGCGGACGGGTGGCGGCCCTGCCGGCGGGGCCGAAAACGGTGAACCGGGAAGTCGAGGTGTTTTACGGCACGCCGTTCGACGAAGACACCTGCATCGCCGACGAAGAGGATGCGGTTCGGGCCTTCAAGGCGTCCCGCCGCCACATCTGCTTCTTCGGGCACACCCACGTACCCGTCGCCTACGTGCAACGGGAGTCCGACGTGGCGGCCACCCACCCGATACCGGGCGGCCCCGACACCACCGTCATCAACGTGGACAAGAAGTGGCGCTATCTCGTCAACCCGGGCTCGGTCGGACAACCGCGGGACACGGATTCACGGGCGTCCTACGCCGTCTACGATTCGCGGAAACCGAGCATCGAGCTCCGGCGCGTGCCGTATCGCATCGATCTGGCGCAGCAACGCATCACCGAGGTAGGACTTCCGGAGAGTCTCGCGTTCAGGCTCGGCTTGGGCCGGTAAGAGAACCTGCCGGGGGCCGGCAGCCCGTGGCGGAAGTCCGCGCTGCATTCGAGCGGCGGGGCGTCCCGCCCGGCGTCGTCGTCGGTTGCCTACGCCCAAACCGTCATGATCGGGGACGCCGATCACCCGGCGCCACGAAACGTCGGGACCGGTTTCAACAGCAACCGGCGCCCTTCTCACGCCTTGCCGGGCACGGGCGCCCCTTGCCCGCGGCGGCCCTTCATCCCGCCGGCGCCCCCGCCGCTCCCGGGGCGACGCGGGGTTCACCACGGGCCGCCGGGCTACCGCACCGCGGGGGCGGGACGGCGCGCCGTCAGGTCCCGCGCGGCGCCCGCTTCCGAGCGGCGCGCTCCTCCCGCCGCCGCAACTCCGCCGCATAGGCGTCGGCGGCGGCGCGGGATCCGAGAATCCAACCGGCCACCAGCCCCAGCAGCAGGATGGCCGGAATATAGACGAAGTGTCCGGCGGGCATCGTCTGGCAGTCCCCGGCGGAACCCCGCGTCGCACCGAGACGGGCGGGGCGTCTGCCTGGAAAGGGTGACGTGGGGCCTCAGGCCCCGTCCCGTTCTCCGATACGGCGGGCCACGTCGGCGAGCTCCGCCTCGACCGTGCCCAGCCTTCGCCAGAGGGTCCACAGATAGCCGACGGCAATCGCCCAGACGACGGCATAGGCGGCCGCCACGAGGGGCGCGGCCGGCATCTGGTCCTCGGGCGGAATGTCAGGCATCGGCACGAACCCGTCCTGCGCCGCGGTCGTGGGCGGTTGGGCCGCATCCAGCACCGCCACGCCCGCCGCCAAGCCGATGACGAGCCCCAGGGCCAGCAGCCGGCGTATGCCCCACCCGGACGCGGCCGGCCGTGACCCGCCGCCCAGACGCAGAATCCCCACTAGTCCTCCTCCACCGCCAGATAGAGGCGATCGAGCGCCGCACGCTGTTCCTCCAGCCTGACCCTGGCCGCGAGCAACGCCATGCACAGCACGATGAACCCCGCGAACGACCACCAGAGCGGAATGCCGAAGTCGACGGGGAGCGTCGGCACCACCGATGTTCGGGGATGGACGGTACGCCAGATCTCGGTCGACACATAGAGGAACGGCACGTTGGCCATCGCGAAGATCCCGATGCCCGCCGCCAGTCTGTCGGAACCGGCCCCGCCGTACTGCCGCAGGAGCAGATAGGCGATCAGGATCAGCTCGAGGATCACCGCCATGGTCAATCGGGCGTCCCACTGCCACCACACCCCCCAGGCCTTGATCCCCCACAAGGGCCCGGTGATCAGCCCCATCAGTCCGAAGATCACGGCCGTTTCGGCCGCCGCGACGGCGAGTCGGTCGGCCGCCGGCTTGCGCCGGAACAGATACAGGCCGCTGGCGATGCCGAGGACGAAGATGGCGAGGAACATCGCCATCCACGCCGGAAAGTGGAAGTAGAAGATCTTCTGCACCAGCCCCATCGTCGACTCGTAGGGGGCGCGAATGATGATGACGGGGGCGGTCACGAAGAAGAACAGCGACAGGCCCGCGAGCACCGGGAAGAGGCGTCGGTTCATCGGTGTCATTCTGTCATGACCGGCTCGAATGTCCATAACGCGAGGGTCAGGAACACCGCGTCGAAGAAGAACAGCAGGCCGATCCACAGCCGCGCCATCGCGAGATCCGGCTCCGGCGCGATGAGCACGGCGGTTCCGCTGACCCCCATGATGAGCACCGGGATCGTGATCGGATACAGCAGCACCGGCAACAGGACGGCCCGGCTGCGGGTACGCACGAGCATCGCCGAGAACAGCGTCCCCACGCTCGCGAACCCGATCGTCCCGAGCGCCAGCAACGCGAAGAGCCGCACCGGGAACCGGAACAGCGGGGCCTGGAACAGGAAGGCCACCATGACCGCCACGATCGCTTCCACCACCGCCAAGAGCAGCAGCAGGCCGGCCAGCTTGCCGACATAGATCGCGGGACGGGCGGCCGGCGCGAGCAGCAGGCCGCGGAGGGCGTCGTGATGCCGCTCGCGCTCGAAGGCGCGGCCCAGAGCCAGGGTGCCGGAGAAGGCGACGGCGATCCACAGGATGCCGGCCGCGGCCCCTTCGACGGCGCGCCCGCCGCGGACGAAGCCGAACGAGAACACCAGGACGCAGGAGATGGCGAAGAAGACGGTCGTGAACAGCAGCTCCCGGCTGCGCGACTCGACGCGCAGGTCCTTGCGGACCACGAGCCAGGCGACCCGCAGAAACTCGTTCACCGCGCCTCCCCGGACGCGACCGCGGCCCGGTACCGCTCGCGAAGTGTTCCCTCGCCCCCCAGGGGCCGCAGCCGGCCCGCCCGCAGCAGCAGCGCCTGATCCAGCAGGCCGTCGACGATGTCGAGGTCGTGGGTGGCGAGCACGACGATCCGCCGGTCGGCGCGCAGGCTCCGCAACCGGCGTACCAGCTTGACGCACGATGCCTCGTCCAGCCCCGTGAACGGCTCGTCGAACAAGGCCAGACGCGGCTCGTGCAGCAGCGCGCGCTCAAGCGCCAGCCGCTGGCGCATGCCGCGGGAGAACCCTTCGACGACGTCGTCCGCCCGGTCGTCGAGACCGGCGCGCGCCAAGGCGTCCGCCGCCTCGCGCCGCGGATCGTCGAGGCCGTGGAGCCCCGCGAAGAACTCCAGGTTCTCGCGCGCCGACAGCTCCGGATACAACTGCAGGTCGTGGGAGAGGAAACCGATCTGCGCGCGCAGGGCGGCCCCCGCCGCGCCGGGGGTCGCCGCGCCGTACCGCACGCTCCCCGTCGAGGGCGCGGCGAGGGTGGCCAGCACCGAAAGCAGGGTCGACTTGCCGGCGCCGTTCGGGCCGAGGAGCCCCACGATCTGTCCGGCCGCGCAGTCGAACGACACCCGGGACAACGCCCGCCGCCGGCCGAAGTGACGGGACACGTCGGCTACGGTGATCCGCTCGAAGTGGACGGGTTCGGAATACGGCACGCGGCTTTCAACACTTGGCGGGGCCGGGTCCGAACCCGGGCGGGTCGACTCGGAGACCGGGCCCGCCGCGGGTCCGGGGGCGGCAACGCGTCACGACGGCGAACGGCCCCCGCGGATCATGCGGGCGCCTGACCGGAAAGGCGAACGGCCGTCGGGGGACCGGCCACCGCTAGATCGTCCAGGTCCCGCAACACCGCCTGGAGCTCATCGATCAGCTCGGCCCGCCGCGTCCCGTACCGCGTGGCCCCGATCCGGCCCTGCCGGTGCTGCCGTTCCACCTTCACCAGCTCCGTGAACAGCTTCTCGCGGCGGCGTTCGAGCGCTTCGCGATCCGCCCCCCCCCCGCCGCCGGCGCCCACCGACCCCACGATGCCGAGGGCGGCGACGAGCCCCGACAGGGACAGGGCGATGATGCGGGGCCATCCGCTGTGGTGGGGCAGGCCGCTCAGCTCCAGGACCACCGGCTGCCCTGCCGGAACCCGGCGGCCGGCGCCCCAGATCAACGCCGATCGCCCCGTCTCGGCCGCCGTCATCTCCCCGCGCCGCTCGATCTGGGCAGACGCCACGTCCACCGTGCCCCACTTCTCGACGAAGACCAGGAACTGGTCGAAGTCCGCGGGAAACGCCTGCGACAGCACAAGACTGCCTCCCGAGTAGGGCAGGATGCCGGCCACCTGCACCGGGGTCACCCCCGGCTCGAAGGCTCCCTGCACCCACACCCGCGGGCCATCGATCAGGGTTCGCGGCGTCGACCCCGGCAGCACCGTGCCGGCCTGGGCTCCCGGGGGCAGGCGGAACTCGAACGGGGGGTCCGGCTCGACCGGCCACGCGGCCTGATTGAACACGTCCAAGAGGTAGTACACCTCGATCTGCTCTTCACCGAGCTCGAGCAGAATGCGCGATTCCCGGCTCAGGGTCACCCGCCCGGGACGCGCCGCGGCGCGGGGGTCGGCGTCTCCGACGTTTCCGGCCGCCCCGACGAGCAGGACGGCGACGCCTCCCCGACCTGGAGCCGCGAACGGCAGCGACTCGAGCGCGGCCCCGTCCAACTCGGTGGCCACCGTCACCTGCTCTCCCGGGTTCAGGCTCAGAAACGTCGCCCGGCCTTCCGCATCGGTATCCGCCGTCGACACCCGGTCGCCCGCCCGCAGCTCGACCACGTGCCCGGCCACGTTGTCGGCAAAACTGTCGCGGATGACCCGCACCGTGATCGCCCCGTCGGACAGATTGGGGTCGGGCCGGGGAATCCCCGACATCTGCCGCGGGTCCGGTTGCGCCAGTGCGGACACCGCGGCGAGACCCAGCAGCAGGACGCCGGCGCCGGCCCGCCCCCGCGCGCGGAGCGGGCGCGGCGGATTCGACCGGCCGTTGCCGGCGTACCTCTTGTTGCCGCGCGCGACCCCGGTCACGCCACCGCTCCCGACAGGGCCGCGCCGCACCCCTTGCAGAAACGGGCGTCCGCGTCGTTGGACGTTTGGCAGGCGCCGCACACCCGCTCCCGCGCGCCGGCGGACGCCGCCGCCGGCTCCGGAGTCGAGCCCAGCCGCTCCTGCAGCTCGCGCTCGATCACCGCGAGAAAGTCGACCGCTTCGACGTCGAGCTGCTTCATGAGGCGAATCGCCCGCGCCCGCAGCCGCCGGCCCATCTCGTTGAAATCGGCTTCCGACACTTTGCCCATCGCCCGATCGAACTCGAGCTCCTTGATGGACCGCAGCACCAGGGTCTTCTCCCGCTCGACCGCGGCCCGGCTCCGCGATCCGGCCATCACCGTCGTCTCCTGGAACGTGTCCTGGAGCAACGGCGCGATCGCCCGATGGATCATCAGCCCGACGAAGCCCGCCGCGCCGATGGCCAGCGTCAGCAGGATCGCGCCCACGGGGTCCGACGGTCTCGCCACGAGGATGGCGGCCGTCGCCGCCACCAGGGCGGCCAGGACGAACAGATGCCAGGGGCGGAAGGAGGAAGTATCGATGGCCGGCTTCATGGACACGTCATGCGCTGCGCCGTCGCGGCGCGTCCAGGGGTTCGCGCCCGTTCCACGGCGCAGACTCCTAGGAGTCTGCGCCGCAGGAAAATAAGCCCCCACATACAGTGGAGTTAAGATCTACGACTACTATATACAGGGGTCTAATCGTGCCAAAATCGTTCTGCGGCGCAGACTCCTAGCCCGGAAATCGTCGTCTGCGGCTCCGATTGCCGCCCAACCAACCCTCCAGGGAGTCGGCGCCTCCGGGGGGAGGCGGCGCCGTTCTACGGCGCAGACTCCTAGTCGAGATCCCGGAGCTCGTCATCCAGACGGGCCTCGATCGGGTCGCGTTCGTGATCGGGACCCCGATCATCGGCCGGCGCCTGCTGTCCGGGACGCGTCCAGCGCACCAGCGCGGCCCCCAGGGCCACCGCGCCGGTCGCGGCCAGGAAGTACGGAAAGAGCCAAGCGAGACGGTTGAAGCCTTCGTCAAGGGGCGCGGCCAGCGCCTCCTGGCTCTGGTGCTTGTCGATGTAAAAGCGAAGCACCTCGTCGCGGGTCAACCCCTCGGCGACCAAGTTCCTGAGTTCCTCGCGGGTGGCGGCGGCGGTGACGCACGTGCATTCGGCGAGAATCTTCTTGCCGCACCCCGGACTGCCGCACATGCACACCAGCGATCGCTGCATCTCGAGCTCGAGCGCGCTGGCGGGAACGTTGGCGTCCTGCAGCGCGCTCTCGAGCTGGCCGGGCTGGGCCGCCGCGGCGGCGGCCGGCGCCAGCGCCGTCAACCCGAACGCCAGCAACGCCATGGACGCCGTCGCTGCGCCCTGCGGCACGGCGGCACCCGCGTAGGCGAAGGCGCTCTCCGGCAACAACGCGATGCCGGTGCCCAGGGCCAGCACCGTGAACCCGAACCAGATCCAGTTCACGAGCGGATTCACGGTGATCTGGAAGCTCGCGGCCTGATCGCTCAGCTCGTAGCCGGCCAGCACGACGTAGAGGTCGTCGGCGATCGTCCGCCGCATCGCCACCTCGGTCGTCGGCTCGCTCTCGTGCTTGAAGAAGAACCAGCGCGCGGGATACAGCTCGCCGAGGACCTCGCCGTCCTCGAGCACCGTCATGTGCGCGGTGATCATCTGCTTCTGCGAGTCGGTGTTCTGACTCAACCGGTCGTAACGCACGGTGTACGGGCCCAGCTCGTGCGCGTCTCCCGGCTTCAGGAGCACCTGCGAGTCGAGCTTGTAGCCGGCCCCGGCGAAGCCCAGGAACATCAGCACGATGCCGACGTGCACGACGTAGCCGCCGTACCGCCGCCGGGAGCGGGCCACCAGCCCGATCATCGCCGTCAGCAGATCCGTCCCCGTCGCCTCCCGCCGCACCGCCGCCCCGCGGATGAACTCCTGCCCGATCGTCCCGACCACGAACGCGCACAGGGCGAAGCACAGCCCCGACACCCACACCCGGAATCCGAGCGCGTACAGCCCGACGCCGGTGGCCGCCGCAAGCGCGGCCGGCCACAGGAACTGGTACAGCAGATTCGAGGGCGACGATCGGCGCCACGCCAGCAGCGGCCCGATTCCGGTCAGGGTGAGCAGGATGAGCCCGATCGGCAGCATCCACTTCGTGAAGAACGGCGGTCCCACCGTCAACCGCATCCCCGTGACCGCTTCGCTCAGGGTCGGGAACATCGTCGCGAACAGCACGAAGACGGCCGAGAACAACAGGATCCAGTTGTTCACGAGAAACGCGGCCTCGCGCGACACCCACGATTCGAGCTCGTTCCGCGCCCGCAGCAGCGGCAGCCGGTAGATCACCAGTCCGAAGCTGAAGACGAGCAGGACGACCATGAAGATCGTGAACATCCACGCGAGCGCGATGTCCTGGCCGAACGCATGCACCGACTGCACGATCCCCGACCGGGTCATGAACGTTCCGAAGATGGTCAGGAAGAACGTCATGATGACGAGCGTCATGTTCCAGACGCGGAGCATGCTGCGCCGTTCCTGCACCATCACCGAGTGGAGGAACGCGGTCGCCGTGAACCACGGCAGAAGGCCGGCGTTCTCGACCGGATCCCAGCCCCAGTAGCCGCCCCAGCCCAGCTCCTCGTAGGCCCAGATCATCCCCAGCGTCAGTCCCAGCGACAAGAACAGCCAGGACATCATCGTCCACCGCCGCACCGCCCGCAGCCAGGAGTCGTCGAGGTGCCCCGTGATCAGCGCCGCCAACCCGAAGGCGAACGGAATCGTCATCCCGACGAATCCGGTGTAGAGGGACGGCGGGTGAATCGCCATGTAGGGGTTCTGCAGCAGCGGGTTCAGCCCCCGCCCGTCCAGCGGCGCCGTCGTCAGATACGTCGCGAACGGGTTCTTGTGCACGATCATCACGAACAGAAAGAACATCTGCACGACGGCGATGACCGCGACCACGTAGGGAATCAGCTCGCGCTGCCGCTCGCGGTTCGAATGGATGGCGGCCGTCCCGAAGAGCGCCAGCAGGGTCACCCAGAACATGATCGACCCGTCGAGCCCGCCCCAGTACGACGTGAACTGGTAGAACAGCGGCTGCGCCGAGTCGGAGTACTGGTCGACGTAGCGGATCGAGTAGTCCTCGGTGATGAAAGCGTGGACGATGACCGCCGACGCCAGCAGCATGAGCGCGGTCACGAGATAGGAAGCGCCGATGCCGCTCTCGATCAGCCGGGGGGAACGGCGTCTCGCGCCGGCCACGGAGACGGCGGCGGCATAGGTGCAGACGACGAAGGCGACCAGGAGGGTGAACGAGCCTAGGGATGCCATCGTGATGAGACCTCGACGAGGTAATGTCCGAAAGCCGGATCGAGCCGTACCTTCTCGAAACTGCCCCGGTTCCCGTCCGGACGCCGACCGGCGGAACCCTGGCCCGGAAACCGCCGCCTGCGGCTCCGATTGCCGCCGAACCAGCCGTCCAAGAGTCCGCGCCGTTCTACGGGCAGACTCCTAGTTGCCGGACGCGAAGTTGCCGGACGCGACGGCGTCCAGGGTGGGCTTGGGCTCGTACTTGGACGGGCACTTGGCCATCACCCCATTCGGCTTGACCGCGAAGACGTGGGGCGAGAGCCGCCCCGAGATGACCACTTCCGAGCCGTCCTGGAAGGTATCGGGGACGATCCCGGTGTACTCGGCGTCGATCACGGCGCCGTTGTTCTCGACCTTGAACCGATATTCCAGGGTGTTCGGATTGACCATCCTCGACCCCGGTACCACGTACCCGTGCACCTGCAGGTTCTTGCCGTACCACGCGTCGGGCTCGGCCAGGACCTCGTCGACGTGCATGTAGTACTCGGTGCCCTCGGCAAGCGTTCCCCAGAGCAGGCCGCCGAACGCGGCGGTCAGAACCAGGGTCGTCACGATCATCTTCACGGTCTTGGCTGGCATGCTGCTGCACCCTCCGGCGCGAAACCGAATCGCGAATATGCCGAAGGATACCGCGACGACGCCCGGCCGGTCAACGATCCGCCCCGCCCGGGGATGCGGCTCCGGCCGCGCGATCCGCGCCGCGGCCACGGTCCGCCCTCAGCTCGGCCAGCAGATCATCGACCAACTCGATGGGAAGCCCGACGACGTTCGTATAGGAGCCCTCGAGACGGGTGACGAACCGCGACGCCCGCCCCTGGATCGAATACCCGCCGGCCTTGTCGGACGGCTCGCCGGTCGCCACGTACCACGCGATGTCGTCCCGGCTGAGCGCCCGAAAGACCACGCGGGTCGACTGCACGCCGTCGCAGCGCCGGCCGTCCGTGCGCACGGCGACGCCGGTCAGCACCTCGTGGGCCCGGCCGGACAGCCGCCGGAGCATGGCGGCCGCGTCCGCGTCGCCGGCCGGCTTGCCCAGCACCGCGCCGTCGACCACGACCACGGTATCCGCCCCGAGCACGATGGCCCCGGGGTGGCGGGGAGCCACCGCCGCGGCCTTCCCGCGGGCGAGGCGGCGCACCAGCGCGGCCGGCGCTTCCCCGTCGAGCCGGCGCTCGTCGATATCCGCCGGCGCCACCTCGAACCGGTGTCCGGCGCGGGTGAGCAGGTCCGACCGGCGCGGCGACCGGGACGCGAGCACGAGATGCATGGCGCTGGATGTTACATTAGAGTAATCGGGGTGCGGACAAGGATCCCAACCGGAGCGAACGGCAGGTCGATGACCGCGGCGCGCCAGTGCACGGCGTCTGCGCTAGGAGCGCTTCTGCGCGACCAGCCGCTGTCCCGCGGCAAGGTCGCGTTGGCCTGGAGCGTCGCCGTCGGCCGCACGGTCGAACGGGTCACCAGCGTCGAGCTCGACGGGGACGGCGCCCTCACGGTCACCGCGGCCGATCGGCACTGGGCGCGCGAGCTCCACCGATCGCGCCCGTTGCTCACGACCCGGTTGAATCAGGTGCTCGGCCACGGCGCCGTCACCCGAATCGAGATATCGAGCCGCACCGCCCAGGAGAGACAGTCTCATGCGAGAGTCGGTCATCGTTAGCGCTGCGCGTCTGCCCACCGGGAAGTTCCTGGGCGCCCTCAAGAGCGCGCCGGCCACCGAGCTGGGGGCCAAGGTGGTGCGCGAGGCGGTCGCCCGCGCCGGCATCGAGCCCGGGCTGGTCGACGAGTGCATCATGGGCAACGTCGTTTCCGCCGGTGCGGGCCAGGCCCCGGCCCGGCAGGCGGCCCTCAAGGGCGGACTCGACGACCACGTCGCGGCCCTCACCATCAACAAGGTCTGCGGGTCCGGGCTCAAGGCGGTCATGCTCGCGTCGCAGGGAATCGCGACCGGAGACATCGACGTCGCCGTGGCCGGGGGCATGGAGTCGATGAGCAACTGCCCGTACATGCTGACGCGGGCGCGCGAAGGCATCCGCATGGGCAACGCCGAGGTGATCGACTCGATGATCCACGACGGACTGTGGTGCTCGCTCGAGAACCAGGGCATGGGGATCGCCTGCGAGGCGGTGGTCGAGCGCTACGGGGTCTCGCGCGACGACCAGGACGCCTTCGCCGCCGCGAGTCACCACAAGGCGGCGCGGGCCATCCGCGAGTGCTGGTTCAAGGACGAGATCCTGCCCGTCGACATCCCGCAACGCCGCGGCGATCCGATCCGCCTCGCCTACGACGAGCCGGTTCGCCCCGACACCAGCGCCGAGGCCCTCGGAAAGCTGCGGGCGGCCTTCAAGGAGGGCGGCACGGTCACCGCCGGGAACGCACCGGGGGTCAACGACGGCGCGGCCGCCGTCGTGATCATGGCCGCCGACAGGGCGGACGCCCTCGGCCTCACGCCCATGGCCCGGGTGGTCGGACAGGCGGTGAGCGGGCTCGCACCGAAGTGGCTGCTGATGACCCCGGTCGAGGCGGTCCGCAAGCTGCTCGCCAAGGTGGGCTGGTCGATGGGCGACGTCGACCTCCTCGAGCTGAACGAGGCGTTCTCGGCCCAGGCCGTCGCGGTCATCCGCGAGCTGGGCATGGACCCCGACAAGGTCAACGTCAACGGCGGGGCGGTCGCCCTCGGCCACCCCATCGGGGCCAGCGGCGCCCGCATCCTGACGACGCTGCTCTACGCCATGCGGAACCGGAACGCCAAGCGCGGCGTGGCCACCCTGTGCCTCGGCGGCGGCAACGGCGTGGCCCTGGCCGTCGAAAGATGAGCGTAGCGGCGCGGGACGCCACTCCCGCCGTCTGTCGACCGGGGGCTTCCGGCAAGGACGGCAGGAGGCCGCCGCCCGCGCGCGGAGTCAGTCATCCTGCTTCCAGAACGCGATGCCGCCGGCCTGCTTGCCCACGTCGACGGCGCCCACCCGCTCGCCGGTGGCCAGCCGGTAGATCTCGACGGTGCCGGGATCGGCCCCGGCGCCCTCCAGCGTGACGAACGCGAACTCGGCGTCCGGAGTCACCAGTATCCCGTGAGGGATGGTCCGGCTCGTCGGCGTGCGGGCGGTTTCCTCCCCGCGCTCCAGGTCCCAGAACCCGACCGCATCGCCGTTCTTGTAAGTGGCGGCCATGCGCGTTCCGTCGGCGCTGACGTCGATGTTGTAGGGGCCGGCCCCGGTCTCGAAGGTCCGCTCGATGCGCCAGCTCTCCAGGTCGATCTCGAATATGCGCGCAACGTTGTTCCCGGTCACGTAGACCTTCCCGTCCGGCGTCGGGCGGGTCACCCAGGTCGGCATCACGCCGTCCCCGAGCGGGAGCCGGCGGGTGATCTCGAACGTGAACGCATCGAGCTCCACGAGCTCGAAGTCCATCATGTTGACCGAGTAGAAGGCCGAGCCGTCCCGGCTGAGGCGCCCCCCATGGGGCCGGACGCCGGTCTCGACGCGGGCGACCTCGGCCATCGTGTCCACCTCGACCACCGAGATGCTGCCGGCCTCGAGCGGACCGTGGAGGTTGAAGTTCACGGCGAAGAGCAGCCCGGTGGGCGCCGACACGTCGAGGGTGGCGGGAAACAGGCCGAGGGTGACGTCGCCGACCCAGGCATCGGTGCCGGTCTCGTACTTGCGCACGCTGCCGTACGGAAACCCGTGGGCGATCGAGACGTACCAATGGCGTCCGTCCGGATCGACGTTGACACCGTGCGGCCCTTCGACCTCGGCCGGGTAGCTTCCCACCGCCACCGTCTTGACCACCTCGGCCCCGCCCGGCCCGTAGCGGACGATGGACACCTCGTCGTCCGATTCCGCCGCGACATACACGTAGTAATTGCGCCCGGAAGCCTCCAGCTCCGCCGGCGCCGCGCCGCCGGCCAGCAGCCCCGCCGCCACCGCCGCCGCACCCATCGTCCGGCGTCTCCGTGTCATCCTCCGGAACCTCGTGAACGGTCTGCGCGGCCGGCAACCCGCCGCGCGGACCGCGTTGGGTCCGCGGTTGCCCGCACCGACAGGCGCCTTGGCGGCGCCGCGTCCGCGGGCGGCTTGCGGCCTGCCGACGCCCCCGCCGGTCCCGGCGCAACACGATCCCGCGGCGGGCGGCTAACGCGGCTCGCCGACAATACGACCCGGACCGGTCCGCTCCCGCAGTTTCACGGCCCAGAGCCCGGTGTTCCAGTCGGTGAAGAAGATGTGTCCCTTGTGGGGCTGCGGGCCCCAGACGAACGGGGCGTTGGCGATGTAGCCGTCGGGATCGGCCGGCACGTACATCGCGATCTCGCGGCCCTGCCGGTACAGATCGCCCATCAGCTCTCCGGAGACGTCGACGACCCGGAGCCCCCCGTTGTAGAAGGCGGCGTACAGCACGTCGTCCTCGATCCAGAGGTTGTGCGAGCCCGCCTCGGGCACCTGGTAGCGGGCCACCTCCTGCGGATGGTCCCAGTCGCTCCAGTCGATGACGTGGATCCACCCCGCCGCGCGCGAGGGGGAGCCGCCGCGCTGGTTGCTGTAGCCACCGTAGGGAAACGCCTCGTCGCCGGCGAACAGGTAGAACTTACCGGTGGACCGGCTCCGATACGGGAAGGCGGCGTGGTTCCATCCACTGGGGTACGCGTAGCGGCCCAGCTCCACCGGCTGCTCCGGCGTCCCGCCCCGGCCCCCGCCGCCGACGTCGACGGCCACGATCCCGTCGGTCCAGTTGGACGAGAACGCCACGCCGTCGCTGACCCAGACGTCGTGGATGCTGTGGCCGGGGGTGTCCAGCTCGAACCGCCCCACGCGGCGCGGATTGCGGGGGTCCTCGATGTCGATGACGTCGTAGCGCCGGCCGGCGCTCAGGGCGAAGACGTGGTCGTCGGCGATGAACACGTTGTGGACCCCGCCGGTGAGCTGGTCGGTGAACTCGGACAGCACCGGCACCCCCTCGCGCGGGTTGCCCACGCCCAGAACGACGATGCCGTTCCTGCGATCCGACGCCCCCTCGCGGCTGATGACGGCGATATCGCCGTCCTCGGACACCTTGACGTCATTGACGGTGCGGGCATCGACCTTCACCTCGTGCAGCCTCTCGATGTCGGCGGGGTCCGTCACGTCCCAGATATAGGCGTGCCCGTCGGCGCCCCAGGTCCCGGTAATCGCATAGTCGCGGCCGTCGGTCCCCTCCCAGATCCACAGGTCGGACGTATGCCGGTCGAGCACCCTGCCGCGTCCGACCACCTCGACCTCGCGGCGCACGTCGCGCCGGCCGATGGAGATGGTGCTGGCGGCGCTGTGGCGGCCGGTCGTGGCCACGACGGTGTAGAGACCGGAACGCTCCGCGACGAAGCGTCCATCCTCGGCAACGTGCGCGGCCGCGCCGGCCGCGATGATCCCCGGCGCGGTCCCGCCCCCCACCGCGAACCGCACCGGCACGCCGCGCACGGCCAGCCCCCGCGCGTCCCTGGCGGTGGCCGTGAACCGCACCACGTCGCCGGTCAGCGCGGTCGGGGCGCCGGCCCGCAGCTCGAGCGACGTCACCGGACTGGTCTCGACCTCGATGGCCAGGCGGTCGCTGACGCCCTCGGCGGTCGCGGTGATCTCCACCGATCCGGGCGCGCGCAAGGTGAGGAACCCGAAGCCGTCGACCTCCGCCAAGCCGGCGTCGGCCGACGCAAACGTTACCGGGATGTCCGTCCGCACGGCACCGACGACGTCGACCACCTCGACGGCCAACCGCGGCCGGGTGCCCACGTAGTATTTGGCCGGCGCGTCGGTGAACGCGACCCGCGCCGCGGCCGGCGGCGGCACCGTCACCGGCACCTCGACCCGCACGCGCGCCTCGGGGCGGCGGCCCCCGCCGCCGGGATCGGCCGGCACGAGGGCCACCAGGGTGAACTCGCCGGGCCGGTAGGCTTCGACCTCGCCGGCGCGCGTCACCCCGACGCTGCGCCGCGCGCGGGACAGATAGATGACCGTCGCATCGTCCACCACCGCCCCGGACGCGTCCCGGACGGTGGCGGCCAGCGTCGCCTTCTCCCCCACCGCCAGCGTCAAGCGGTCCGGCGCGACCTCGAGCGTGAGCGCTCCGGTCTCCGCCTGCGCCGCCGCCGGCGCGGCGGCCAACGTCACGACACCGGCGAGCACCGCCGCCGCACATCTGATTCCTGTCACGGGCTCCTCCCCCACCAACGGGGCGGGTTCCACAACGACACGGCCGGGACGGCTGCGCAGCCCCCCGCGAAACCTCGGCGGGCGGTGGCAAGCGGCCCCGCTCGCCACCGCCCGGTGCGACGCGGAGTTCCATCACGATCTGCCGGGCAGCCGCCACCTCCGAACCTGCGGCGCGAACGGTCCATTGTAACGCCGGTCCCGGGACGGCGAGAGTTCCGCGAGTCCCGCCGCCGGGCGCGGCAACCGACGCGGGCGCAGGCCGGGGCCTCGTGCCGCGCCGGCCTCCGTGCCGTCGACGACGGGGACACGGACTTGGCGGGGGGACGGCAAGAGTCCCGCCGCCGGGTGCGGCAACCTGCGGTCTCACCCGGACTCCTGGAAGATCCTGCACCCTGCACCGGTCCTCCGGAGTGCAACATCCCGCGCACGCCCGTTCGGAAGCGAAAGTCGATGAATCTGTAACCTACTGATTTAACTATGGATAACCTCCTACGCAGCGTATATTTTCGCTTGACATGGATCTGGCACGATCCTAGAATGCCGTGAGCGTGACACGGGGGCCGGGCCGGCGCCATACCGCGACGGTCCAGGTTCCGGCCAAACCAGCACGCGGCGGTCACCCTGCACTTCATCGCAAATCGTCCAGGAACGACGAGCCGACAGGTCGAGAGGTATCCATGCCCGAGGATCGCAATCTGCGCGAGCGTGACAAGGCCATCCAGATGGCGGTGGGCCAGATCGAGAAACAGTTCGGCAAGGGCGCCATCATGCGGCTCGGGCAGAACGCGGTCACCACCGTGCCCACCATCTCGACCGGCTCGATCAGCATCGACCACGCCCTGGGCATCGGCGGCGTCCCCCGCGGCCGCGTCGTCGAGATCTTCGGGCCCGAGGCGTCGGGCAAGACCACGCTGACCCTGCAGATCATCGCCCAGGCCCAGCGGCGCGGCGGCGCCGCCGCGTTCGTCGACGCCGAGCACGCCCTCGACCCGACCTACGCGAAGAAGCTGGGGGTCGATCTCGACAACCTGCTGGTCGCACAGCCGGACCACGGCGAGCAGGCCCTCGAGATCGTGGAGGTGCTGGTGCGGTCGGGCGGGGCCGACGTGGTGGTCGTCGACTCGGTGGCCGCCCTCGTGCCGCGCGCGGAGATCGACGGCGAGATGGGCGATGCGCAGGTCGGACTGCAGGCGCGGCTGATGTCCCAGGCCCTGCGCAAGCTCACCGCGGTGGTGGCGAAGTCCTCCACCTGTCTCATCTTCATCAACCAGCTTCGCGAGAAGATCGGGGTCATGTTCGGCAACCCCGAGACCACCACCGGCGGGCGCGCCCTGAAATTCTACTCGTCGATCCGGGTCGACATCCGCCGCATCGGCGCCATCAAGGACGGCGATCAAGTCACCGGCAGCCGGACCCGGGTCAAGATTGTCAAGAACAAGGTGGCCCCGCCGTTCCGCATCGCCGAGTTCGACCTGATGTACGGCGAAGGCGTCTCGCGCGAAGGCGACCTCCTCGATCTGGCCGTCGCCAACCGGCTCGTCGAGAAGAGCGGCACGTGGTTCTCCTATGACGGCGAGCGGCTCGGGCAGGGGCGCGAGAAGGTCAAGCAGTTCCTGAAGAACAACACCGCGGTCTTCGACTCGATCGACACCCGGCTCCGGAAGGCGCTGCACATGACGGCCGATGCCGAGCCGCAGACGGCGCCGGCGGCGGCCGCGTCCAATCTCCGCGCCGCGAAGTAGCAGGAAGAGTTTCCGGGGGTCTGCGCCGCAGAAGCGGCGCAGACCCCCGGCAGGACCGGTTGGGGAGGCAGACGCCGCCCCGGACTATGGCGCCGGATACTCCATGGTGAACGGATCGGGCAGCGGAATGCGCACCGCGCCGCCCGGACGCAACGTTTCGAGGGAGAACTCGGGCCGCTCGGGGTCGCCGGCGAGAATCGCATCGAGATTGCCGACCACGAGAATCGCCAGCGCTTCGGGGTCGAGGTAGCGTCGCGCCGCGTCCAGGACATCCTCTGCCGTCACCGCCGCGATGTTGTCGCGGTAGGTCGCCAGGTAGGACGGGTCTCGGCCCGTGTGCTCGTCTCCGGCGAACAGGCCGGCCGTCGACGCGGCGCTCGAGAAGTTCCGCGAGAACGTCTCCACGAAGTAGGCGATCGAGTTGCGCAGCTCCTCCTCCGTGACCGGCTCGCGGCGGATGCGTTCGATCTCTTCGAGCACGATCGCCGCCGCCCGCGCGACGGTCTCGCTGCGCGACTGGAACCCGGCCTGAAACACCCCGTCGTAGTGCACGCCCAGCCCGAAGTTCGAACTGGCGCTGTAGGCCAGCCCCTCGTCGGAGCGGACGCGGGTCAGGAGACGGGCGCTGAACCCGCCGCCGCCGAGAATGTCGTTCATCACCAGGAGCTTGTAGCGGTCCGGGTTGTCCCGGGTGGTGCCGAGATGGCCGATCGCGACCCGTCCCTGATTCACGTCCGGCTTGTCGACGAGGTAGAGACCGGGGGACGGGGTGAAATCCGGCGCCGGCACCGGCGGCACCGGTCCCGTGCCGGCCGCCCATCCGTCGAACCGCCGTTCGAGCTCGGCGAGGATGCCGGCCGTGTCCACGTCCCCGGAGACCGCGAAGATGAAGTTGCCCGGGTGGTAGTACTCGCGGTGGAACGCCACCAAGTCGTCGCGGGTGATCGACTCGACCGAGGATCGGGTCCGCGGCAGGGTCGAGAAATGCGCGTCGCCGCGCATCAGCCGCTGCCACTCCCGGCGTTCGATGCTTCCCGTCGCGTCGTTTCGGCGCTCCATCTGCTGAATCGCCTGCCGCTTGGCCAGGGCCAGCCGTTCTTCGTCGAAGCCCGGGTTTCTCAGCATGTCGAAGAAGAGGTCCAGACAGGCATCAAGGTCCCGGGTCAGACAGTTCATGCTGGCGCCGCCGGAGGTGGCGCCGATGCTGCTGCCGATCTGGGCGGCCAGGAAGGCGGCCTCCTCGTCGAACTCGGCCGCGCTCATCGTCGCGGTGCCGCCGGCCCGCATCTGGCTCCCGGTCAGGCCGGCCAGCCCGATCTTGTCCGGCGGGTCCAGATGGGCGCCGGTGCGGACGGTCACCGCCACCGTCACGAGCGGCAGCTCGTGGTCTTCCACGGCGAAGACGACGATCCCGTTCGAGAGCTCGTGCCGGTGATCGGACGCCGCCGGCGGCGTGAAGTCGAGCAGTTCGTAGGCCAGATCGGCGGGATGCGCGGGAATGGTCTGCGCGCCGGCGGTCGCCCCCGGCGGCAGCACGCCGAGCGCCAGCAAGCCCGCGGCGCACGCCGCCCGACCTGTCGGTTGTCTGCGCAGGAGCATCATCTCCCGTCCCCCTCCGCGGCGGCCCGGCGTTCGCGCAGCAGCTCCAGCACGACGGCCACCATGTCCTGATTCTCGGGCGGCGCCTGCGACGACATCTGCTCGAACCGCTCGATGAACTGCCCGATCTGCTCCGCGTTCAACTGCCCGATCATGGCCTGCATCTGACGAATCTGCTCCTGCTCCTCCGGGTCCAGCCCGGCGAGGCGGGGATCCGGCGCCTCGTCCGACGCCTTCCGATAGTAGACGGCCACCGCCCGGTTCTCCGGCTCGAAGTAGGTGTTGGCCACCCGCATGATGTCATCCGCGGTCACCGCCTCGTACAGCGGCGGGTCGGAGTTGATCGTCTCCCAGCCGCGGTAGGCGTCCCGCATCAGCAACGAGTACATCAGGAAAAAGTTGCCCTGCAACTGGCGGAAGGTGGATGCGGCGTTCTGGTTCTTCACCTTCTGAAGCTCGCGGGGGTCCACCGGTTCGGTCTTCAACCGCTCCATCTCCGCGTACAGCGCCTGCTCGACCTCCTCCGGCGCGTGCCCCTCCGCCGCCGTCCCCCGCAGCTCGAACATGCCCTCGAACTTGAAGCCGGACTGCCCGCCGGAGGCCCGGGTGGCCACGCCCTCTTCTTCCACCAGGGCCCGGTAGAGGCGCCCGGTCCGGTCGTTCAGCAACTGGCCGAGCACCACGAGGGCCGGCTCGTCGACGTGCCCGTCCGGCACCGAGTGGTAGCGGACCACGACCTGCGGGTTCGTCTCGGCGTAGGCGAGCATCCGCTTCTCGCTCACCTGCGGCATCTCGCGCGTGCGCGGCTGCGGCGGGAGCCGGTCGCCCCGCGGCAGGCGGCCGAAGTACCGCTCGGCCAGCGCCTTCGCCTCGGCGGGGTCGAAGTCGCCCACCAGCGCCGCCGCCAGATTGTTCGGCGCATAGTACAGATCGAAGAACGCCAGCGCCTCCCCGCGGGTGATGCCCTCGAGGTCGCTCGGCCAGCCCACCACCGGCCAGCCGTAGGGCGACGACTGCCAGAACAGGGCTTCGAACTGCTCCTGGAACCTGCCGATCGGCGTGCTGTCGATGCGCAGCCGCCGCTCCTCGTGAACGACGTCGCGCTCGGCGTAGAACTCGCGGAAGACGGGGTTCAGCAACCGGTCCGACTCCATCCAGAACCACAGCTCGAGCTTGTTCGCGGGCACGTTCACGAAGTACAGCGTGAAGTCGTAGCTGGTGCCCGCGTTCATCCCGGAGGCGCCCTGTCCCGAGTAGATCCGGCTGAAGTCCTCCTTGATGAGCAGATCCCCCTGCTGGGCGAGCAGCGCCTCGAACCGGTCCATCAGCGCCTGGTGGCGTTCGGTTCGATGGGCGGGGTCGCCGGCGTCCTCGATCCGCCCCAGCCGCTCCGCCTCGAGCAGGGCCGCCTCCTCCACCCGGAGCGCCGCCTTCACCTCGTCGAGCTGGGCGATAATCTGCAGGTCCTGCTCGATGTTCCGGGTGCCGATGGCCGCGGTGCCCTTGAACATCATGTGCTCGAAGAGATGCGCGACCCCCGTGATGCCGGGCCGCTCGTAGACCGACCCGACCTTGGCCACCCACCCCGCCGCCACGTTCGGGTCCCCCGGCCGCGGCAGCAGCAACAGCGTCATCCCGTTGTCGAGCACGACTTCCTCGACCGGGACCTGCTGCGCCGCCGCCGTGCCGCCGGCGCACGCCGCGGCGAGCGCCAGCGCTCCGACTAGTGTCCTCATGATGCCTCCCACCGCGGCGCTCTCCGGGCGCGCCCACAGACCTTCGGCCTCTTGACTTCGAGCCCCGCACTACGCGCCGGCCGTCCCGAGACGCCGACCGCAACCGGCCCGGACATACGGTACACTAGGAATCCGCGCCGGGGAATGGCGCGGATTCCCGGAGGTCTGGTTGGGCGGCGGGGCGGAGCCGCAGGCAACGTTTTTCCGGGACGGACCGCACCACGATCGGCATCAACCGCCGTGCGCAAAGACCACGTCCCGCCATCCGCTACGCCGGCGCCGATCCTGCCGCGTTGGGTGCGCGCGGCGGACGCCCTGACCGGCCTACTCGGGGCGGCCGCGCTGCAGGCCGCGCTGTTCGGCGGTTTCCAGACACCCGGTCTCTCGGTCACCGATCCGTGGCGACCCCTGGTGTTCGGGTTGGTGCTCGCCGCCCTTCGCCACGGTGTGTTCCGCACGGCGCCGATGCACGAGCGTCTGTGGCGCTGGCTCTGCAAGATCTGGTTGACGGACGAGGTGCGGACGGCCTGGACCCGCGCGATGGCGGCCCGGACGGCCCAGTGGCCGTCGCTGGACCTGAAGTTCTTCCGGACCCTCGACGTCCTCGTCCTGTCGGTGGTCTCGATCTCGTTCGCCGCGATCGCCCTGCTGGCCCTGAACCGGTTCGACGCGCGCATCTCGTGCATCGCCGGACTCCTTCTGGCCACCGCCGTCCGGTGCTTCACGCCGGCGCGGTTCGACGCCGAGCGCGCGTCGGCCGGCAAGCCGATCGCGCCCGTCCTCCTGCTGGTGCTCCTCACGGGCCTGTTGTTCCGCACCGAGCCGTTCCTGTACATGCACGGCGGACAGGACCAGGGCGTGTACGTCAGCATGTCCGCCCACCTGCAGCGTGAGGGCTCGCCGAGGTCGCGCGGAACCCCCGCCGGTCCCCCGTACGGCGGCTCGGGGTCCTCGGCCTCTCCCTGCTGACGTTCGAGCTGACCGGCTACGGACTTACGGAGTGTCGCAGATCTCCAAGTACCTCCCCGGCAACGTGATGCACCTCGCCAGCCGCCAGCTCCTCGGGGCATCCGCCGGAGTGCCGCACGCCGTCCTCGCCCGATCGTCCCTGCTCGAACTCGCCGGCTTGGCGTCCGCCGGCCTTCTCCTCAGCCTGCCCGCGCTGCCCCTGATCGACGGCGGCCGGTTCCGGTGGGTCACACCGGCGGCCGGCGCGGCGATCGTCCTGCTGACCCTCGGGGCGGTCCGCATGACGGCGGGAGCCCTGACCGCGCGGATCCTCGGACGGCATCTGCTGTTTCTGCTCACCGCATCGCTGATCTTCACCGTGCTTCTCGTCCTGCTCACCCCCGTGGCCGACCGGACCCTCCCCTGGACCGCGGCCTGCGGCACCTACGCCGCGGCGTGGCTGGCCGGCTTCGTCACCCCCGGTGCTCCGGCCGGGTTGGGGGTACGCGAAGCGGTCCTGGTGCTCCTGCTGGAGAACCACGCGGCAGAGCAGCACCTGCTGCCCGCGGTCGTGCTGAGCCGGGTGGTCAGCGCGCTCGGCGATACCATCTTCTTCGGTGCCGCGGCTTGGGCCGGCTGGCGGGAACGGGTGGGACGGCCGAGTCCGTCCACCCGGCGATCGCCCCGCTTCGAGAGCGTGAAGTCGAACCGCCTTCACGAACGCAGTCCAGGATTGCCGGCAGGCTCGAGGCGGAACCGCGGGGAGCCTGGAGGCACGCGCGGCAGGTTGCGCGGCAGTAGCGCCGTGCGTTATCTTGATGGTGCGTTTCGGACGATGCATCTCGCGACGGCAAAGTTGCGCAACCCCGAGACGGGGATCGCGCAACGCTCTGTCTCTTGTGTGCCGAGGTAGCTCAGTCGGTAGAGCACATGACTGAAAATCATGGTGTCGGCAGTTCGATTCTGCCCCTCGGCACCATTTTCTGACTTCAAGACCACGAAAGGCTGCAGCCGAGAGTTGCCGCGGCCGAAGCCCTCCACGGCGACCCGCGAAACCGCCGACCGCTGCGAGTCCCCCGGCCCTCTCCGGCCGGCATCGGCATCCGGCCGAGAATCGAACCGAACCATGACGAAGAAGAACAACAGCTTCCGCTTGGCGATCGTGCTGTGCGGCATCCTGGCGGCGGTCGCCTGCGACAGCGCGAGCCCGACGGCGCCGACGGCACCCGAACCCGAGCCCGAGCCGGTCACCCTCAACGGCAATTGGAGAGGGACGTTCACGGGCACCTTGATCGCCTCGGACGCGGTCACCGCGACCCTCACCCAGACCGACGCCGCGGTGACCGGGGAATGGTCTTCCCCGATGCCCGCGATCCTCGTCGCCTTGGGCGCGCCCGCCAACGTCAACCTCTCCGGTCCCGTGACGGGAACGGTGACGGGCACGACGGCCGAACTCTCGTTCGGATTCCTGGCCATCGCGGCTTTCCAGGAGTACTTCGCCGAGGGCTGCGCGCTCTCCCTGTCGGTAACGTCGTTCACGGCGACGACGATGGAGGGGACGTGGCGCACCAACGCGTCGTGTGAGGGCCGAGTCAATGACAACGGCAACCTGACGCTCACCCGCCAGTAGCCGGTCAGCCGCCCGCTACGGCAGCGCCAGCTCGGCGCAGAAAGCGGCGAACGGCAGGACCCGGGTGGCGGAGTCCGCGCTGCCGAAGTCCCCGGCGCCGAGATGAACCTACCTGCCGCGGACCTCCGACGAAACCATCGTATCGGCAAGATCCGCGGTCACGGCATGGTTGATGTACCGGAGCTTGTGCGGCCTTTCCATGAGTAATTTCAGGTATACCTGAAATTACTCATGACTCTTTTCTGATCAACCCAAAAACACTCGCGCGTGTGCCCGCGTCCGGCCCCACGTCAGGAACGTCGTCTCGAGGCCGTCCGTCTCGGCGATCACCCAGACCCCGGCCTCGGGGCCGGCCGCGCTCGTCACGACCCCCGCGATGTCGTCACCCGCGGCCCGCGGCGCAGGACCGACCCGAGCAGCAGCGCCGCCATCGCCGACAGACCCACGCCCGAAAGACATGCCGTACGGCCTCTGGCGCTCATGTCGTCTCTCCCCCCGTCCGGCCGAATCCCTGCAGGAGCCCGCGCACCGTCCGATCACGGCCGCACTGTCCTTACGCTGGAGAAGCGTTCCCCGCGATCGGTGGCAGGAGCCCGCGCACCGTCCGATCACAGCCGCGCGACCCTGCGGTCCACCGCGCCACGCGACTCCGGCGCCGTCGCCCCCCGGCTCCGTAGGTCGACGCTCCGTCACATTCGATCAGGGCCGGGCGTTGGGGCGGGCGGGTCACGGGACGCGGGTGGTGGTGGTCGGGGACCGCGAGAGCGCCGATGCACACCGGTGATGGGGTAAGGTGTTACCGAGCGAACATTCGCGTGGAGGCCCCCGGACCGGCATCGGGCCGACGCCGGGAACCGCCGGGGACGACATCGCCGTGGAGAGCATCTACTACGTCCTGTGCTGGGCCTGCCACCGCCAGTGCCGGCACTGCTACGAGGTGCGGTTCCGCCCGTATGCGCCGGCCGACCTGCGCCGCGTCGTCGACGAGGCGGGGGCGGCGTTCCCGCGGGTGATCGCGCATCTCCCGGAGGACTTCTCGTACCTCGACCTGTCGGCGCCGTCCGAGGGCGCGCCGGGGGGCTACGAACGCCGGTCCGGCCGGATCATCCTCGCCGGCGGCGAGGTGCTGGTGGATCCGGTGCGCGAGGAGGTGCTCTACCCGGCCCTCGACCTGCTCCGCGGCCGCTACGCAGGCCAGGGCGTTCGGGTCATCGTACAGACCACCGGCGATCTCGTGACGCCCGGCATCGTCGACGATCTGCTCGCCCGCGGGGTCTGGATGATCTCTTGCGCGGGCATGGACGACTTCCACGTGGGGATGGAGGGCGAGAAACGCATCCCGGTAGAGGAGCGGCTGCGGGCGATCTTCGAAGCGGCGGGGATGCGGGACAGCGCCCGCACCGCCGGCGCCCGGGATTGGTCGCGGCAGGACGACGCCGGCCCCTGCTATTCCTTCTTCGGCGCGACCGACGACGCCTGGATCGGCAAAATCTGGCCGCGCGGACGGGCCTGGGAGCATTCGCTGTCGACCGCCGCCATCGAGGACAACTTCTGCAACGCGTGGTCCGGCGGGCTGAACTTTCTGCGCCGCGGCGTCGCCGGCTCGGAAGTGTCGATCGACCCGAACGGCGACGTGTTTCCGTGCTGCCTGAAGACCGCGATCCCACTGGGCAACCTGCAGGAGGAGCGGCTCGACGACATTCTCGACAGCCTCGCCGGCCATTCCGTGTTCGAGGCGATCGCGATGGGCCATCCCGAACGCATGGGGCTCGCCCACGGCTGGAGCGTCGCCCGGTTTCTGGACGCCTCGCGGACCACGACGCCGGCCGGCGCCGACTACCGCAATCTGTGCATCGGCTGCGACCGCTTCCACGAGCAGGTCCTCGGCCCGGTCATCGAAGCCCTCCGGGCGGGCCGCCTCGCCGCGCGGCGCGGCGCGGACGGCGTTGCGCCGGCATGATCGAAATGGCCGTCACGACCCGATCGGCCGCCCTCGCCGCCGCCGCGGCGCTGCTGCTCGCCGCGCCCGTCCGCGCCAACCCCGATCCCGCCGACTGGCCGGCGGTGCTCGCCGAGGCGCGGGGCCAGACCGTGTACTGGCACGCGTGGGCGGGGTCGGCGCGCATCAACGACTACATCGCCTGGGCCGCGCGCCAGGTACGGGCCCGCCACGGCGTCCGGGTCGAGCACGTGAAGCTCTCGGACGCGGCCGAGGCGGTCAGCCGCATCGTGGCCGAGCGGGCCGCCGGCCGCCACGCCGGGGGCGCCGTCGACCTCGTCTGGCTCAACGGCGAGAACTTCGCCGCGCTGAAGGACCAGGGGCTGCTGTTCGGTCCCTGGGCGGAAGCGATACCGAACTGGCGCTACGTCGACACCGGCAACCCCGCGGTGACCACCGACTTCACGGTGCCGACGGACGGGCTGGAGGCGCCGTGGGGCCTCGCCCAGCTCGTGCTCTACCGCGACGCGGCGCGGGTGCCGGAGGCTCCGGGCAGCATGCAGGAGCTGCTCGCGTGGGCGAGGGCCCACCCTGGACGGTTCACCTTCCCCCAGCCCCCGGACCATCTCGGCACGACGTGGCTCAAGCAGGCGCTCTACGAGCTGACCCCGGACCCGGCGGCGCTGCTGCGGCCGGCCGCGCAGGCCGACTACGACGCGGCGACGGCGCCGGTCTGGGCGTTCCTGGCCGCCCTCACCCCGCATCTCTGGCGGTCGGGGGCCGCCTATCCGCAGACCGGTCCCCGCCAGATCCATCTGATGGCGGACGGCGAGATCGACCTCGCGATCAGCTTCAACCCGGGCGAGGCGTCCGCCGCCATCGACAACTTCGAGCTTCCGGACACGGTGCGAACGTCCGTCCTCGACGGCGGCACCATCGGCAACGCCAGCTTCCTGGCCATCCCCTACAACGCCGCGGCGAAGGCGGGCGCCCTGGTGCTGGCCGACTTCCTGATGTCGCCCGCGGCGCAGGCGCGCAAGCAGGACCCGGCGGTGTGGGGCAACCCCACGGTCCTCGCCGTCGACCGGCTTCCAGCCGAGGACCGGGCGCGCTTCGAGGCCCTCGAGCCGGGCATCGCCACACCGGGGCCGGCCGAGCTCGGCGACCCGCTGCCCGAGCCGCATCCGAGCTGGATGGTCCGGTTGGAGGAGGACTGGATCAGGCGGTTCGGCGTGTCCCGGTGAGCGACGACACGGTCCGGACCCGGGCGGCCCCGACCGCCCGCGGCCGCCCGCGGCCGGGGGCTCTCGCCTGGGCGCCCGCCCTCACCCTCGGCCTGATGCTCGGCCCGGTGGCGGCGGGGCTGGCGGGCACGGTGGCGCCCGCCCTCGGCTGGCTGCCGGCGCTGGGCGGCGACCATCTCGGTACGGACGCTTTCGAGGCGCTGCGGGCGTGGCCGGGATTCCCGCGCGCGGCCGCCCTCAGCCTCTTCACCGGCCTCGGCGCGACCCTCACGTCGCTCGCCGCCGTCACCCTGATCTGCGCCGGCTGGCAGGGTACCCGGGTCTTTCACGCGATCGAGCGGGGGCTGTCGCCGCTGCTGTCGGTACCGCACGCCGCCGCCGCCTTCGGGCTCGCGTTCCTGATCGCCCCGTCGGGCTGGCTCGCGCGCGCCGCCTCCCCCTGGGCCACGGGGTGGGAGCGCCCCCCCGATCTGCTGATTCTGCAGGACCCCAACGGCCTCGCCCTGATCGCGGGGCTGGTCGTCAAGGAGATCCCGTTCCTCCTGCTGATGACGCTCGCCGCGCTCGGCCAGGTGCCGTCGGCCCGCAGCCGCACGGTGGCCCGCGCCCTGGGGTACGGGCCGGTGGCGGCGTGGGTCAAGACGGTGTTCCCTCGGGTTTACCCCCAGATCCGGCTCCCGATCTATGCGGTGCTCGCGTACTCGATGTCGGCGGTGGACACCGCCATCATCCTCGGCCCGAACACCCCGCCGACCCTGGCCGTGCAGGTGGTTCGGTGGATGAACGACCCGGACCTCCAGCTTCGGTTCCAGGCGGCGGCCGGCGCGGTGACGCAATTGGCGCTGCTGGCAGGGGCGCTCGGGCTGTGGCGGGCCGGCGAGCGGCTCGCCGCGGGCCTCGGCCGGCGCTGGATAGAGCGGGGCGGGCGGGGGCGCAGCGCGGCGGCGACCCGCGTCCTTGGCGGGGGCGCCGCCGCCGCCACCGCCGGCGCCCTCGGCGCGGGGATCGCGGGGCTCGCGGTCTGGTCGGTCGCCGGCGTGTGGCGTTTTCCCCAGGCAACCCCCGATGCCCTGACCTGGCGGAGCTGGGAGCGCTACGGGCCGCGGCTCGCCGACCCCGGCGCCGAAACCTTCATTCTCGCCGGGGCGGCCACCGGCCTCGCCCTCGCCCTCGCGCTGGCGTGTCTGGAAGCCGAGCAGCGGTACGGGGTCCGATCCGCCGGCCGCGCCCTCTGGCTCGTGTATCTTCCGCTGCTCGTGCCGCAGGTCGCGTTCCTCGCGGGCCTGCAGATGCTGGCCCTGGCCGCCGGCCTCGACCCGAACCGGGGCGCCGTGATCCTGACCCACCTCGTCTTCGTGCTGCCTTACGTGTTCTTGTCTCTGGCCGACCCGTTCCGCGCCTGGGATCGGCGCTATGCGGCGGTCGCCGCGGCCCTCGGAGCGGGACCGGACCGCGTATTCTGGACGGTGCGCCTGCCGATGCTGGTACGCCCGGTGCTGACCGCGGCCGCATTGGGCTTCGCGGTCTCCGTCGGGCTGTATCTGCCGACGCTGCTGGTCGGGGCCGGCCGCGTCCAAACCCTGACCACCGAGGCGGTGGCCCTGGCGTCGGGCGGCGACCGGCGGGTCATCGGCGTCTATGCCCTGGCCCAGACCGCCGCCGTCCTGCTCCCCTTCGCGCTGGCCGGCGCCGTGCCGCGGGTGCTCTGGCGCCGGCGGCGGGGGCTGCGCGATGACTGACGCCGCGGGACTCCGCTTCGACCGCCTGTCGATCACCCTGGGGCGCAACCGCCTCGTCACCCTCGACGGCCACGTCGCGCCGGGCGACGTGCTCACGGTCATGGGGCCGTCGGGGTCCGGCAAGTCCACCCTCCTGTCGGTCATCTCCGGCACCGCGGCGGCGGTGTTCCAGGTCCGGGGCGGGATTCATCTCGACGGGCGCGACATCACCGGTCTCGCGCCGGAGGCGCGGCGGGTCGGCATCCTGTTCCAGGACGAGCTGCTGTTCCCGCATCTCTCGGTGGGCGGCAACCTCGCCTTCGGCCTCCCCCCCTCGGTGGCCGGCCGGCGCGAACGCCGGCGCCGCGTGGAGGCGGCCCTCGCCGAGGTGAACCTCGCGGGGTTCGCGAACCGCGACCCGGCCACGCTCTCCGGCGGACAGCAGGTGCGGGTCGCTTTGATGCGAATGCTGCTCTCGGAGCCGCGGGCGCTGCTCCTCGACGAGCCGTTCCCGCGGCTCGATGCGGGCTTGCGGGATCGCATCCGGCAGGCCGTCCTCGACCGCGCCCGGACGCGGCGGCTCCCGGTGGTGCTGGTGACCCACGACGCGGCCGACGCGCGGGCCGCCGGAGGCCGCATCCACCATCTGGATCCGCACGAGGCCGGCACCGACTTGCGGCCATCGCCCCGAACCGGCGATCCGGCCTGAAGAAGCCCGGCGCCCCCCGGGTGGAACTGCGAAGCCGGTGCGCCGCCACTGTCGCCCAAGGCGGCCCCGCCGCCCTGCCGGCACGGAACTCCAACCCATTGAAGTCGCGGGACGAGGGCTCCCCGGCGAAGAGGGGCAGCCTCAGCGACTCGCGGCGGCCTCGCCCGGCAATCGCCGCCTGCGGCTCCGATTGCCGCCCAACCCTCCAGGAGCGGGCGCCGTTCTACGCCGGCCCGCAAAGCGTCTTGCGGCTCCGCAACCCACCCTCCGGGACCGGCGCCGCCTTGCCGAGTCAGCGCCCTGCTCGGGACGCCGAGGACGCCCTGCCGCAACCCACCCTCCGGGAGCGGCGCCGCCTTGCCGAGTCAGCACCTCCTTGCCGAAGGCGGGCCGCCCTGCGGCGCAGACTCCCGCCGCTGCAGGACCGGGGTCGTGGCCGGCGGCTCGCGCCGGTGCGTACCTTGTTCGTAGGCGTACCCCAGGCGCAGCAGCGCGGCCTCGGCGAACGGCCCCGCGAGAAACTCGAGACCGACCGGCAGCCCGTCATCGGTCAGGCCGGCCGGCACGGTCAGAGCCGGGAAACCGACCACCGGGCTCAGATACCGGTTGTTCCCCCGCGCGTAGGCGTCCTCGGTGTCCGGATTGGTCAGGACGTCCGGGGCGATGAGGGTCGTCTGGTGATCGAACGTCGCATAGACCAGCGCGTCCAGGTCCCGGTCCGCCATCACCGAGAGAATCGTGCGCCGCAGGTGTTCCCGGGCGCGGAGAACCGGCAGATAGGCGTGATCGCCGGTCGACCGGCCCACCACGCCCATCAACCCCTTGGCCCGCCACGGGGTGACCCGTCCCGCCAGGAGGATGTCGCGCAACGTGCGGACCGGGGCCTCGGGCAGCGCGGCCAGATAGGCGTCCATCGCTTCTTCCGTCTCGAAGTTGTTCCGCACGTACGTCGCCTGCACCCGATCGAAGTCGGGGATCTCGACCGGGTCCAGCACCACCGCCCCGAGCCGCTGGAGATCCGCAATCGCCCGATCCACGACCCGCCGCACCTGCCGGTAGTCGTCGGATTCGGGATCGGTCTTGGCGTCCATGGGCTCGCGGATCACGCCGATGCGGGCCCCGCGCAGGCCGTCGCGGTCGAGGCCGTCGGCGTAGGAACCGGGCGTGCGGCCGGCGGCGTAGGCGGTCACCGGATCGTTCGAGTCATAGCCGGCGATCGTGTCGAGGAGAATCGCGGCATCCCTGACCGTGCGGGTCATCGGCCCCAGCATATCGCTCGAGGGATTCGCGGGCATCATCCCGAATCGGCTGACCAGGGGCACCGTCGGCCGCAGGCCGACGAGGCTGTGGACGGCGGCCGGACCCCGGATGGAGCCGCCGGTGTCCTCCCCGATGCCCACCAGACCGAAGTTCGCGGCGATGCCGGCCCCGCTGCCCCCCGACGACCCGCTCGGGTTGCGGGTCGGGTCGTAGGCGTTCCGGATGATGCCGAAAGCCGACCCGACGTAGCGGGAGGCGAACTCCCCCATGGTCGTCTTGGCGAGGATGATCGCCCCCGCCTCCCGCATCCGGGTGACGATGGTGGCGTCGCGGCCCGACTGGAACCCGTCGAAGAGCGCGGAGCCGTAGGTCGTCGGCATGTCGCGGGTCTCGACCTGGTCCTTGAGGAGCACCGGGACGCAGTGCAGGACACCGACCCGGCCGGAGGCGGCGAAGGCGGCGTCGAGGGCGTCCGCCTCCTCCACCGCGAGGGGGTTGACGTACTGGATCGCGTTCAACGCGGGCCCTGCCTGGTCATAGGCCTCGATGCGGGCGAGGTAGCCCTCCACGAGATCGCGGCAGGTGGTCCGTCCCGCCGCGAAGGCGGCGTGCACCTCGTCGATGGTCGTCTCCATCAGCCGGAAGTCCTGCGCGCCGGAAACGCCGGCCGCCGACAGCGACAGCGCCAGGGCGATGGACGCCGGCCGTCCCCCGAGCGGGGATGCAGGGTTGCGGCACGCTGCGGACACCTCCGCGGTCGTTCGTGTCACTGGTTCTCCTTGAATCAAGTCGGGGGCGGATTATAGCCCTACCTTGATGGGTCGCGCCCCGGCCGCGCCGGCTGCCGCGCAGATGGGCGATGAACGTGCTACGCTGACCCTCCGGCTCTGCCGCGCGGATGCTGGAAGCGCAAGCGGACTGCGCCGCGGCCCGACGGGGGTCCACCGGCGGCTCCACGCAGCCCATGTCCAACGAGATTGTCCTCGCCATCGTCGTCGCCGCCGCCATCGTCGGCATCTACCTGCTCCGGCACATCATCGTGCTGACCTTCCGCCTGCTCGTCCTCGCGGCCCTGGTGCTGGCGGCAATCTGGGTCTGGGAGCATCGCGGGGAGGTGATCGACGCGGCCCGGCCCTATCTCGGCGGCATCGGCGACCGCCTCGGGGAGCTGGCTCTGCCGGACCTGCCGGGTCTGCTGGATCTGCTGGAGCTCTTCTCGGACGACGACCCGAGCGCACCGGAGGACGCCGCCACGCCGGAGATCGCCGGCATCCCCGAAGAATCGGAAGCGTCCGATGTCCGCGAACCGCCTGAGCGCTTCGAAGAGGCGGACGGACCCGGGGACCCGCCCCCCCCGGAGTGACCAGCGCCCGCCGATGGCGCGGCGAGGGGGTCATCGAGCACTGCGCACGAACCTGCACGGGATGGAGAACGCGATGCCAGAACAGCAGATGGACCGACGGACCCTTCTGAAGGCGATGGCCGCGGCGGGGGTCGCCGGCCCCTCCGCTGTCGGGGCGGCCCCGGCCCGGGCTGCGGGCGGCACGGCGGCGGCGCAGGCGGACATCGCTCCCTTCACCATCGAGGTCAGCGGCGAGGCGCTGGACGACCTCCACCGCCGGCTGGCGGCCGTTCGATGGCCGCCCGAGGCGCCGGGCGGGCCGTGGACCTACGGCACCGACCGCGCGTTTCTCGAAGCGCTGATCGCGTACTGGCGGGACGAGTACGATTGGCGCGCGCACGAGGCGGCCCTCAACACGTTCGACCACTACACGACCGAGATCGAAGGCCAGCGGATCCATTTCGTCCACCAGCGGAGCGCCCGCGAGGGGGCGCTGCCCCTGCTGATGACCCACGGGTGGCCCGGCACCGTCTGGGAGATGCTGCCCTCGGTCCGCCGCCTCGCCGATCCCGCCGCCCACGGCGCCGACGCCGCCGACGGGTTCCACGTCGTGGCGCCCTCGATCCCCGGCTTCGGCTTCTCGGGCGAGCCTCTCGAAGGCACCGACATCGCCCGCACCGCCGAGCTGTGGGTCGCCCTGATGGGCCGCCTCGGCTACGACCGGTTCGGCGCCTACGGCAGCGACTGGGGGGCCGGAGTCACCCGCGCTCTCGGCGCGGGGTACCCGGATCGGGTCACGGGCATCCACACCCCCGGCGCGCCGCCCCGAGCCCGCCGCCCGCCGGCCACCGAAGAGGAACGGGACTATCTCGCGCGCGCCGAGGCCTGGTCGGTCGACGAGACCGGGTACCAGCGCATCCAGGGCACCAAGCCCCAGACCCTGGCCTATGGACTGACCGACTCGCCGGTGGGGGTCGCCGCGTGGATCACCGAGAAGCTGCGGTCCTGGAGCGACTGCGGCGGCGACGTCGAGACCCGCTTCAGCAAAGACCAGATTCTCACTCTCGTCTCCATCTACTGGCACACCCGGACCATCGGCACCAGCGTGCGCTACTACTACGCCAACGGGCTCGGCAGCTCGCGCCCCCGGCGGGTCCCGCAGGGACCGGTGCAGATGCCGCAGGGCTACGCGCAGTTCGTGGGCATTCCGTCCCGGTCCGGACCGCCCCGGTCCTTCGTGGAGGACGTGCCGGACAACGTCATCCACTGGTCGGTCTTCGACACCGGCGGGCACTTCCCCGCGATCGAGGAGCCGGATCTGCTGGCGCAGGACCTGCGCCGATTCTTCCGCACCCTGCGCTGACCGCCGCCGCGATCCGGAGGGATCAGAGCGGATCTCCGGACCCGGACGCGGCGTTGCCGGGATCGAGCCTTGCCGCGGTCCCCGCGATCGACCCGGCGACGGCGCTCAGCCGGAATACGTCGCGACCTCCGCGTGCGGGAAATCAACGCGGTCACCGGCTCGGCGAACCCCGGCTTCGGCATTGCGAACGTTCAGCGCCGGGGATCAACCTGCGCAGGCCGATGGCGACACTGCAGCATCGTCGGCGCGCGGGGGCGCCGCGAACGGCTCGGCGCGGGGCCGCCGGGCATCACCGCCGCCCCCGCGCCGCGCGGGCGCACAGGCCGCCGGCCAGCAGGCCGAACAGATGGGCCTCCCAGGAGACCCGGTCATCGCGCGGCAGGACGCCCGCGATCATGCCGCCGTAGACGACCGCCACCAAGATCGCGACGGCGACGGACGACAGGCTGCGTTCGTAGTAGCCGCGGCCGACCAGGAAGCCGAAGTAGCCGAAGATCAAACCGCTCGCGCCGACGTGCGCCGCGTTCCGTCCGAACGTCCACAGGCCCAGGCCTCCGAGAACGACGATGGCCAGCGTCGTCGTCACGTAGTAGGCCGCGCCGCGGATGGCCACCATGCCGCCGAGAATCAGCAGGGGAACCGTGTTGGCGGTCAGGTGGGCGAACGAGCCGTGCACCAGGGGCGCACCGAGAATGCCGGCGAGGCGGTCGAACCGGCGCGGGACGACGGCGAGGGCGTAGACGAGGCGCTCGTCCGCGAGCAGGCCGTAGAGGGACACCGCCCATACCAGGGCGGTAACGGCGCCCAGCGCGGCGGCCCGCGACTTCCAGGCGGACAAGTCAATCACGAATCACGCCCCCGGGACGACCCCACGCGCATGGTTCCTCATTGCTGCTCACCGACCCGAAGAACGCCGCGTCGTCGACACCGATATATCGGGACGACCAGCGCCGGTCCAGGTAATCGTCCGCATTTTCGCACGAAAATCTCCGGCGCCGGCGCCACCAGCCCGGTCGACGCCGCGGAGACCCCTGCTATGATCTTCTGGTGGCGGATGCACCCGACCTGAACGATCAGCCTCACTCCGCGCGCCGCACCGACACGGCCATGTCCAACATCGGCGTGACGGTACCGGCCGCCCGCGCCGACGATCCCCCCCTCGAGAATCTCCGGTTCCCCGGATGCCGCCCGCTGCCGCTGCTGCGCGACCGGTTCGACGACTTCGACGACCGGCTCGAACACTGGGACGCGGGGTCCGAGACCGTATGGGTGGTGGCCGAAACGCCGGGCGGCATCCATGAAGGCACGTCCCGGCGGCTGCCGCAACTCGCGGAGCGGGTCGCCCTGGTGCGCGGCGCGCCGATCGTGGCCCTCGGCGCGGTGGGGCTGGTGGAGCGCGACGCCGCCGGCGCCCCCGTCCGCGCGATGCAGGCCGACGAGACCCTGTATCTGCATCCCGATCGAGCGGTTCTGCCCGAAGGGTCCCTGACCATCGGCGAGCACGACCTGCCCGACGTGGCGCTCGAGGTGGACTACACCACCGACATCCGCCCCGGCAAGCTGCGGGTGTACGAGAGATGGGGTTTCCCGGAGCTGTGGACGGTGACGCCGGAGGGCGCGAGCCGGCGGCGGCCGGCCGGGGTCGCGATCTACCGCCTCACCTCCGGACGGTACCGCCCCGCCGCGGCCAGCACCGCCCTGCCCGGATGGACGGCGGCAGAGATCCACGCGGCCCTGACGGAGCGGGTTCCGTCGGCGCGGACCGACCGCGTGCTCGAACGGGTGGGCCGCGCGCTCGGCGCCCGGGACGGCACGCAGGCCGACGACACCCCGCTCATCCGCGCACTCAACGAGCAAGCTTACACGGCGGGCCGCAACGCCGAACTCGTCGCCACCGTGGACAGTGTGCTCCAGGCGCGCGGCATCCGACTGGCGGAGCCGCTGCCGGCCGGACCGGCGCCTTTCGGCGGCGCCCCCCGGGATGACGTGACGGCGGCGGCCGTCGCCTGCGTGGACGAAGCGGACTTCTGGCGTCGGCTCGGCGTCGCGCGCCGCTGACGGACCCCTGTGCCTCACCGCCGTCGCGAGTTGCGAACCGCCGACCCGATGGCGGGCGGCCATGGACAACCGCTCGCCAGCACCATGATAGGATCACCTTCGCCGCCGGGCGTGTCCATCCCGCCCGATGAAAGGGACTCGGACCCCACGCAGAGTATGCGCTTGCCGTTCGCCGTGGACAGCCTTGCGTGCGCCCGCGCCGCGATCATGCCATTCCGTCGTGCACGGCGGCAGCCATGGCAGTCGAAAAAGGTGTGGACGCTCCCGACACGGGCGGCCGCCGGCACTATGGCAGCAAGCCTGAAGCGGCCCGACCGACACGAGCAGTTGACGACGGCGACACCGACGCGGGATTCTGAAGACGACTCCCACGACAGCGACGACACCGAATGAGCGATTTTCAGCACGAGGACGATATGCGGCACTGGGTGAGCGGGTGCTTCGCTGCCGCAGCGCTCCGCGCAGCGGTTCCGATTCACGCGCAATCGCAATGGACCTTGCGCCGGGGTGCGCCGGCCGGCGCTGAGGTGGTCGAGATCGATCTGCTGCCCATCGCGGTGGCCGCGTTCCAGGTGGTTGCCGTCATCGGCATCCTCGTTCTCGCGTACCTGCTCCTCAGGAGGCGTGGCGCGGGCGGAACCGACCGTCCTTGAGCGCCTTCAGCGGGGCGTGCGACATCGGGTCACGCGCGAGCATGACGTCCGACCCGGGACCGGCGTCCTCAGCGATCATTCTGCCGGACATGGAAGGTTCAAGCCGCCTTCATTTTGAAAGTCTGTGGGACAGCAGTGAGCGGGCGCAAGCCTGCGCTCCTGGGCGCTCGGTGAGGACCTCCGCCGCGTGGTGAAGGCGGGGAGCAGGGATCTGGGTGGCCCAATCAGGAGGCGAGAGGATGACACAGGGCACACCGGGGGAGTGGGACAGGATCATCAAGAACCGCAAGCTGTTTTTCGCCGCTGAGCGGGCACTCGTCAAGGCGAGCGCGGAGTACGAAAAAGCACGGGTGGAGTACGAACGAGCGTGCACCCAAGTTGGGGTGACTCCCCACTACGCACCGGGACACCTTGACACCGTGCCGTAGCGGCCCGTGGCGAACCCCGCGTCGCACCGAGAGCGGCGGGGGCGCCAGCGGGCTGAAGAGCGCCTGTGCCTGACAAGGCGTGGGGAGGGCGCCCGGTGCTGTGAAAACATGTCCCGACGTTTCGTGGCGTTGGAGTGATCGGCGTCCCCGATCGCGGCGTATGAGTCAAGCCCCGCGGCGACCGTGCGCGTTTACCCCGTTTGCGTTCCTTGTTCTGAATCGGCTTGATGCGGACGAAAGCACCGTCTGTGGACGGACCGAGCCCCGCGGCGCCCCCCCGCGCTGTTCACCGAGGAAACGAGGCCGCCGGCCGTACGGGCCATTCGAGCACCCGTGGCCGCACGAGTCGGTGCTTGATACCCACCATGACCGCTTGGCGGCGGACTCGGGCTGGCGGCAGAGGCGCCGGGTGCCGTGGTGACCCCGCTGTTTCCGATCGAGTCCATTGAACCGGTTACCCCCAAGGGGCAGGGCGACCACGCGCCCCAGTACCTCCGTCTCGATGCGGAAGTAGACGGTGAACTCCCTGCTCTGCCGGCCGCCACACTGATCCGCGGAAGAGCCTCGGATGCGCTCGACCTGCTGCCCGCCGAGAGCGTGCGTACGGTCGTTACGTCCCCACCGTACTGGTCGCTGCGCGACTACGACGTCGGCGACCCGTTCGGACGGAACGACACCCTGCACGACTACGTAGCAAGCATCGTCGCCGACTTCCGCAAGCTCCGGCGTGTGCTGAAGGGCGACGGCACGGTATGGCTGAACATCGGCGATGCGTACACGTCCGGGAATCGCCGCTACCGGGCGCCGGACCGGAAGAACCGGGCGCGCGCGATGTCGGTCCGGCCCCGGACGCCGCGCGGACTCAAGCCCAAGGACCTGATCGGGCTGCCCTGGCGCGTCGCGTTCGCGCTGCAGGACGACGGGTGGTGGGTACGGTCAGAGGTGATCTGGCACAAGCCGAACGCGCACCCGGAGTCAGTCGCCGACCGACCGACCAAGGCCCACGAAACGGTCTTTCTGCTGTCGAAGGACCAGGATTACCGTTACGACGTCAACGCCGTCCGCGGGGCCAACGACCGGCGCTTGAGAACGGTATGGGACATTCCGACCAGCCCGCGCCGACGCCATCAGATCCCCGGTGATGATCACCCCGCGCCGATGCCAATCAACTTGGCCCATCGCTGCGTCACGCTCACGAGCGAACCGGGCGATGTGGTGCTGGATCCGTACGCCGGCTCCGGCACCACCCTGCTCGCGGCCGCGCAACTGCGACGGCGGTGGGTCGGTATCGAGCTCAAAGCGGAATTCGTGCGTCTGATCGAGCGTCGCATGAGCCGATGAACGATCGCGACAGCCTCAAGGCGCGCATCGACACCTTGTCCGCGATGGCCGTGCGGTTCGTTGCGAGGCTCGTTGATTCGCTGTCCGAGGCGCCCACGCCGAACACCGTCGCACCGACATGGTTGACCCGACATCCGGTAATGGATCGAGTACTTCTACTTCGGGCCCGCGATCTCGGCGCACCACGGCACGACGATCGAACCTCTCGGATTGACGAGTTTCGAAACCGTGTTTCGCAACGCGTGCGAAGCCTTGGATTGGTCGATTGACGCGCCCGGATCGGCAACGCGACGATTCGTGGACCTGACGCTCACGCCGGCCGACGGAACGGCGCGGAGACTGTCGCTGAAATCGACCGCCGCCAGAAACCTCTCTGAGCGTACCGCCCACATCTCGAAGCTGACGGAAGCCGCATGGATTCAAGACGTGAGGAGTGCCAGAGCACGCCGCCAGCACACGCTGAAACTGTTCAGGGAGTATCGTGCCGCGGTGGACGCGATCATTATGCTCAGAGCGTTCCGCGAACCGGACACGGTTCCGAACCGCTATCAACTCATCGAGATTCCCAGCGACTTGTTCAAATCTCTGGAGGACGCGCCGGAATCGGTATTCGCGGCCGACGGTCCGGTGCTCGACTGCGCCTACCGGGGGCTTTCTTCGGCGGCCCAAGTGTCGATTGATCGGTCGGACGCCAAATCACGATCCGTCGCATCGACCCTGCCGCCTGCACGATCCACGTGGAATGGGGTCTGGTCCAGTCTACCGCCGAATCGACCGTTTCTCCGGCTCGTCCGGGCCAAGCTGGGTGATTGGCGATCCCGGTGGCAATCCTGGTTTGATCCCGGCCGCGATTCTGGCGCACGACCACGGATCGGCGGCACGGTCGAGCCAGCCGTACCACACGTCCTCCGCGCGCGCGGCTGCTCGATGTAGTCGACGAGGTTTTTTTCAGGCCGAGCCCCGCCGGACCGGCGGCGCCGCCCGTCCGGCATCGCCGGTCCGGCTTCACGCTGTCTCGAACGCGTGGTATCGTCAATGCTTGGCAGCCCGTGGCGAACCCCGCGTCGCCCCGAGAGCAGCGAGGACGCCAGCGGGCTGAAGAACGCCCGTGCCTGACAAGGCGTGAGTAGGCAACCGACGAACAACGCAGTCAGGCGGGATGCATCGCCGCTCGACGGCAGCAGGGACTTTCCGCCTCGGGCGGTTGGGCGCAGGTGGCGAACCGCCTGTTGCGCCGAGACCTGCGTTCCCAAGGCGGCCCGCCGAACGGGCCGCGCTCGACCGACCACTGACAACTGGAGATCGCCATGCAACGGCTCGTCACCGCCATCACCCTGCTCGCCTGCGCCGCCGGCGCGGCCGCCCAGCCCGCCGACACCGGGGCCGGCGCATCGCCGTCCCTGTCGCCCGTCACCTGGGAGCGTCTGCTGAACGCGGCCGACGAGCCCGAGAACTGGCTGATGTACTCGGGCACCCTCGACGCCCAGCGCTACAGCCGGCTCGATCAGGTCCACAACCGCAACGTCGGCGGGCTCGAGCTGAAGTGGGCCTACCAGATCCCCCAGCTCGACCGCGCGGAGACCGTTCCCCTCGTCGTCGACGGGGTGATGTTCATCACCGAGGCGCCGAGCAACGTCGTCGCCGTCGACGCCGCCACGGGCCGGCAGTACTGGCGCTACGACCACCCGCTGCCCGACGACCTGCGCATCTGCTGCGGCCGCAACAACCGCGGCGTGGCCATCCTGGGCGACACGCTCTTCATGAGCACGCTGGACGCGCACCTCGTCGCCATCGACGCGCGCACCGGGAACCTCGTGTGGGATCGGGAGGTCGCCGACCACCGGTCGGGGTACAGCAAGACGGCGGCTCCGCTGATCGTGAAGGGCGAGGTGGTGACGGGCATCGCCGGCGGCGAGTTCGGCATCCGCGGGTTCGTCGACGCCTACGACGCCGCGACCGGAGACCTGACGTGGCGGGCGTGGACGATTCCCGGCCCCGACCACCCCGACAACCAGACCTGGGCCGGCGACTCGTGGCGCACCGGCGGGTCGGCCAGCTGGATCACCGGCGCCTACGACCCCGACCTCGACCTCGTCTATTGGGGCACCGGCAACCCGGGTCCGGATTGGAACGGGGACGTGCGGCTCGGCGACAACCTCTACTCGGACTCGGTGCTGGCCATCGACCACGAGACGGGCGGGCTCGAGTGGTACTTCCAATTCACACCCCACGACGTGCACGACTGGGACGCCATCCAGGTGCCGATTCTCGCCGACCTGACGATGGACGGCGAGGAGCGCAAGGTCATGATGTGGGCGAACCGCAACGCGTTCTTCTACACCCTCGACCGCGTGACCGGCGAGTTCCTGGTGGGCAAGCCGTACGCCAAACAGACGTGGGCGGTGGGGCTCGACTCGAACGGCCGTCCGATTCGCGTGCCCGACACGTCGCCCACGCCCGAGGGGACGATCGTATCGCCGCCCGTCGTCGGGGGCACCAACTGGTTCTCGCCCGCCTACAGCCCGCGCACCGAGCTCTTCTACGTGCAGGCCTATGACGGCGAGGACATCTACTACAAGCGCGACGAGGACTACGTCGAGGGCGATCGCTACACCGGCGGCGGTTTCCAGCGGCCGCTGCCGGTCGAGAACTACGAGAGCGCCATTCGCGCCATCGACCCGCGGACCGGCGACGTCCGGTGGGAGTATCCGGTGCAGCCGCGCTCGACCGCGGGCGTCCTGGCGACGGCCGGCGACCTCGTGTTCAGCGGCAGCGTCGACGGCTACTTCTACGCCCTTGACGCGGCCACCGGCGAAGCGCTGTGGCACGTCGCGGTCGGGGCCATGGTGCACGCCGCCCCGCTGACCTACGCCGTCGACGGCCGGCAGTACGTGACCGTCGCGGCCGGCAACGTGGTGTTCACGTTCGCGCTTCCGGAGTAGCCAAGGCCGCCCCTGACGCCGCGGGCGGGCGGGCGGGCAGCCGACCGCCCGCCCGCGGCGCGCCGCAACCCGCGATCGATTCGTCTGGATACTCTCCTGCCGCGCAGGTGCCAAGCCCGAGATGACCGCAAGAGCGCATGAACCGCAACCACTTCCAGGAAATCCGGCTGCATGATTTCCGCTGCTTCCACGACGAGCAGATGGCTCGTCTGGCGCCGCTCACGCTGCTCGTCGGCGACAACAGCACCGGCAAGACGTCCTTTCTGGCCGCGGTGCGGGCAGTGTGGCAGGCTGCCTTCCGCCAAACCGAACTCGATTTCCGAGAGCCGCCCTACGACCTCGGCGCGTTTCGCGAGATCGCGCACAACCGGAGCGATGGAGAAAACGGCACCAGTTCCTTCCGTCTCGGCTTCCGCGGCCACGGCCGACAGCGCAGACCCGTCGAGTTCGACGTCACGTTCACATCCCGCGCCGCCGCACCCTCACCCTCACGGCTGTCCTGGCACACGAAGGACATCCGGGTCGAGTACTCCCGCGTCAACACCGGCAAGGCCACCATCGATCTCGCTTCCGGCAACGGGACGTGGCGTCTCGACGTGAATATCGAACGACCATTCAGGCGATGGTGGACATCTGCGCGATTGCTCGCCCACTGGATTGAAGCAACGATTGATGAATTCGACAGCAGTTACGATCGATTGCAGAAAATGGATGGTACGCTGAAGGCACCCAGTCGAGAGGATCTCAAGAACCTCTCGGACCTTCTGCGCCACTTCACTTTCCGCTCCGGGGAGCCTCCATTCGCCAGCGCTCCGATCCGTTCCAGCCCCAGCCGGACATATGATCTAGCCGGGTCCTCACCTGATCCAGGGGGCAAGAATGTACCAGCTTATATGCAAAGCGTGTATTTTCAGGACAGGAGCAGGTGGCTTCAACTCAAGGACCGACTGGAGCAATTCGGCCGCCGATCTGGTTTGTTCGAGGAAATCGGAGTAAAGCAACTGGGTGGAATCGAGGGCGGACCGTTCCAACTGCAGGTCAGAAAAGCCGGGACGAGCAGAGCGGGTCCGAGACGGAACCTGATAGATGTCGGATACGGCGTAAGCCAGGCGCTGCCGGTGCTCGTGGAGCTCTTCCGGCCTGATGCGCCACAGATGCTGCTCTTCCAGCAACCCGAGGTGCATCTGCATCCAAGCGCCCAGGCCGCCCTCGGTACCTTGTTCTGTGAGACCGCAGCAGCCGGCCGGCAGCTCATCATCGAGACCCACAGCGACTATATCGTCGATCGCGTCCTCCTCGACGTTCGCGACCGACGTACCGATTTGGAAGCGGAAGACGTATCGATCCTCTATTTTCAGCGTGAAGATCTCGACGTCCGCATTCACTCCATTCGCGTCGACGACGAAGGGAGCGTACTCGATGCGCCCGAAGGATACCGGCGTTTCTTCCAGGACGAGCTGAACCGGGTGATCAGCTACTGATGTGCGCCATAGTCGACGCCAACGTGACGTTCGAAGTGTTCGGGAGAAAGCAGACCGAGGCCGGCAGGAAGTTCCGGGACTGGCTCGACGGGAACGGCGGGGCTCTCGTGGTCGGCGGGAAGAACCTGACCGAGCTTGCGCACAACGGCAGTTTCCGGAGGTGGTTTGTGGAGGCGCGGCGGCTGACCGGACGGGTTCGACAAGTAGGCAAGGCGCAGATCGAGATCCAGGAGGAAGAACTCCGGCGGGGTGGCCGGTGCAGGTCCGATGACGAGCACGTTCTTGCCCTCGCCCTGGTGAGTGGGGCACGTCTTCTGTACTCCAATGATGGCGACCTGAAGGACGATTTCTCCGACGCCGGCATCATCCAGAGACCCAAGGGGCGGGTATACACGACGCAGGAGTCCAAGAGCTACACGCCCGAGCACCAGGCGCTTCTGGAGACGAAGAGTCTCTGTCGCGGCGTCCGGAAATTCGCTACGAACTTGGCCGCTGATCGGACGCGGGGCGTTCCTGACGTCTCCCGTAGATCGGCGCGTTCGCGCCAAGCGCTGATTTGCACCCGGACCGCGCGCGACGTTGGGGCGGCGTAACCGTCCGTCGCCGCCGTGATGCCGTCACGAGGAGGACCGACCCTTGCCGGAGCTGCCGGAGGTCGAGCGGGGCCGCAGGCTCGCGGAGTCGGTGGCGGCGGGGCGGCGCGTCGCGCGGGTCTGGTGCGAGGACGATCCGCGGGTGTTCGACGGGGTCGCGCCGGACCACTGGCGGGACGCGCTCGAGGGCCGGCGGGTCGAGGCGGCGCGGCGCTGGGGCAAGCAGCTCTGGTTCGTCCTCGACGAGCCGCCGCATCCCCTCTTCCATTTCGGGATGGCCGGCGGGTTCAAGACCCCGGCGTCGACGCCGCTGCAGCTCAAGTCGGGGCCGAAGGAGGACCCGGCGGTCTGGCCGCCGCGATTCGTGAAGATCCGGATGCGCTTCGACGACGGCGGCGAGCTCGCGATGACCGACGGCCGCCGCCTCGGCCGCATCCTGCTGCGCGACGATCCGCAGGCCGAGCCCCCCGTCGCCAGGCTCGGCTTCGACCCCCTGCTGGCGATGCCCCCGCCGAAGCGGTTCTCCGGGCTGATCCGCGCGCGCGGCGCCAACGTGAAGTCGCTCCTGCTCGACCAGTCGTTCGCGGCCGGAGTCGGCAACTGGATCGCGGACGAGGTGCTGTACCAGGCCGGCATCGATCCGCGGCGCCGCGCCACCTCGCTGACGGACGCCGAAGCCCGGCGCGTGCGCGCTCGGCTCGCGGCGATCGTCAAGCGCGCGGTCGACGCGAACGCCGACGACTCGCGCTACCCCCGCACGTGGCTGTTCCACCGGCGCTGGGGCAAGCGTGCGGACGCGCGGACGACGCGCGGCGAGCGCATCGAGCACCTGACGATCGGTGGACGCACGACCGCGTGGGCGCCGACCGCGCAGCACTGACGCGAGCGTTGCCGCTGCTCGTCCGAGTGATCTTGCGGCGGCGGTTCGGGCTGTGAGCACGCGCAGCGCGGCCGGACAACGAACGCGGCCCGGCGCCGGAAGACGTGCGAAAAGACGAAGGGCCGGGCAACGGCACCCGGCCCCAGTGACTACCCGTAGCGCCGCCAGGCGCCTGTCGGCGGGCGGTCTACTGCCCGTCGTCGTTGGTCAGTTCCCGCGCGCGCTCGCCGCCGAGGATGTTGGTCATGCTGTAGTTGCCTTCGTGGCAGGCGTACTCGAAGAGGTACGGCAGCTCGTCGGCCGGGAACGTCGTGAACGGGAACTCGCCCGAGAAGCTCCGGGTCCAGTGCGTGGGGTCGTCGACGGTGAACTCGTAGCGCACGGTGCCGGGACCGGTCCGCGTGAACCGCTCGGTCACGGTGATGGTGTCGTCGTCCCGGCCGTTCGCCATGCGCAGCAGGACGGGGTCGCCGCCCACCGCCCCCGCGTTCGCCTCGGTGCGCCGCAGGTTGGTGGTCTCGACGACGAGGGTGTCGCCCTCCCAGCGCCCCCGCGCGTCGCCGTGCCACTGGCGGATACCCGCCGGCAGATGCCCGCGCCCATCGATGGGAATGATCCGGAAGTCGTGGATCATCTCGACGTAGATCGCGACGTAGCCCAGCGTCTGCATGATCATGAAGTTGTTGTTGTAGGCGCTCGGCAGCATCGGCGGACCGGCCGACCACACCAGGCAGCGGTCGTTCAGCTCGAGGTCCTCCCACGAGTCGAACGGCCCCTCGACGGGGAAGGCGGCGTCGTGCGCCATCTTCCGGTCGGCGGCCTCCACGGTACGCGCCGGCAGCCGACCGTTGGGCGGGTCGGAGATCAGGGACGTCCGGCCGGTCGGCCGCGTGCCCCCGTCCAGCCAGAAGTTGTTGTAGCCGCCGACGTTGCCCCCGGCCTCGGTCCGGCGCGGCGGGGCGAGCAGCAGCTCGAGGTTGCGGTCGACCCGGGCCTGCTCCTGGGACGCCACCTCTTCCGCGGTAAGGAACTCCTTGTCGCCCAGCGCCTCCGGACGCTCGAGCGGCGTCGTCGTCTTGTTCGTATAGGTGCCCTGCAGGTCCGGGTCGCCCCACGGCGTCCGGGGCGTGTCCTGGCCGGCCACCGCCGCCGGCGCGAGCAGAAGCGCGGCCAGGGCCGCTGCGGCAAAGCGTGATCGTGTCATCTCTGGTACCTCCCGTCTGGTTCTCTTGTCCGCCAGGACGCGCCGCGGCCCGCGGACGCGCGTCGAGCCCTTCTTCCAGATTATACGCCCGGTCTCCCGGTCGCCGGTCGCCGGAGGCTCGACCAGCGGCGCATCCCGCCTGGACTGCGTTGCTTCGCAGAGCCGCGCGGGCCCCGGCCCAACCGGCTGGCCGCATCGCACCTTGCCGCGCGGGCACCTACCCCCCGGGCGCCCCCACAACCCCGGGCACTCTCACCGGTCCCGCCGCCGCCCACGGTTTCGCCACGTGTCAGCCGCCGCCCGACAGGGCGTCAATCTGGACCGGTCGTCGACCACAGCATGTCGGGGGTCAGGGTTGGACATCGTCCGTTAAATGCCCGGTCCGACAGGCGTGCGCAGAACCGTCGTCCCGGCCGAAAGTCCGGCGAAGCGCCTCGACGCCGGCGATCGCACGCCGAAGCTGTCGGTCGGACAATGCCCGGCCACCACAACATCTTGGGGTCGGCGCCGGGCGCGAATCGATCGCTTTCACGCGTTCGGCGGCAGCCGCGGGCCCCTCGCGCCGTCAGATCCGCCCGTCGACCACGACGTCCAGGAGCGTCGGGCCGGCGTGGTCGAGCGCCTCGGCGAGGGCCGGTGCGACGTCGTCCGGCTCGACTATCCGTCGCGACCGGAGCCCCAGCGCGGCGGCCAGCCCCGCGAAGTCGATGGGCGGGTCGTCGAAGTCCATGCCGACGAAGCGCTCGACGCCGTGTCCGGCCCGCACCCGTTCTTTCAGGATCCGGTAGCCGCGGTTGTTGGCGATGACGTAGACCATCGGCAGGCGGAGATGGGCCGCGGTCCACAGCGCCTGGATGTTGTAGAGCGCCGAGCCGTCCCCGATGACCGCCACCAGCGGCCGGTCCGGCACCGCGAGCCGAATGCCGACCGCGCCCGCCACCGCGAACCCGATGCCCCCGCTGGCGAGACCGTAGTAGCTGCGGCCGTCGCGGTACGCCCACAACCGGGGCAGCGCACGTGACGACGTTAGCCCCTCGTCGACCACCACCGCATCGGCCGGCAGGGTGTCGCTCAACACCCGCATCAGATGGCGGGGGTCGATCGGCGCCCCCGCGCAGGGCCCCAGCGACCGCACGAAGGCGGCCCGCTCCGCCGACCAGTTTCGCGGCCCCAGCCGTTCGATGCGCCGCCGCGCGGCTTCCGCGTGCCCCGCCGGCCGCCGGGCGCGCAGCCGGGCGTTCAAGGCGGCGAGGGTCTCGCGGACGTCCGCCTGCAGCGCCAGCTCGGTCGGGTAGTTCTTGGCGAGGTCGGCCGACCGCTCCCCCACCTGCACGACCGGCAGCCCCGGGGGCAGCGGCGGCGCCGGCGCCGGCACGGACATGCGCAGCAGGTCGGTACCGAGACAGACCAGCAAATCGTAGGCGCCCAAGCGGTCCGCGACTTCCCGCTGGTCGCGGCTCAGCATGCCGAGAAAGCACGGGTGCGCGGACAGGAAGGGGGCGGCGGTGGGAATGGTGTCCTGGTACACGCCGGCGCCGAGCAGCTCGGCCAAGTCGGCGGCCTGCGGCAGGGCCGAGCGGGTGTTCACCTCGTGTCCCGCCACCACCACGGGGCGGCGGGCCGCGAGCAGGCGGTCGGCCAGCGCGTCGAGGACGGCGTCGGCGGGCCGGGCGCGGGCGTCGACGCGGTTCCGTTGTCCGAGGTCCACCTCGACGTCATCCGTCAGCACGTTGCCCGGCAGCGAGATGAAAACCGGACCGGTCGGGGGCGCGAGGGCGATCTTGGCGGCGCGCCGCACGATCCGGGGCAGGTCGTCGAGCCGCGCCGCCTCCACCGCCCACTTGACGTGGGGCCGCGCCATGGGTTCGAGCGGCGCGTAGAGCATGGGCTCGGTCAAGCCGTGCCCGATGGGGTGCTGGCCGGCGGTGACGATCAGCGGCGACCCGATCCAGCTCGCGTTGAAGAGGGAGCCGACGGCGTTGCCGACCCCGGGCGCGACGTGAAGATTGCACGCGGCGAGACGCCCGCTGGCGCGCGCGTAGCCGTCGGCCATCGCCACCACCGCGGCCTCCTGGGCGCCGAGCACGTAGTCGATCTGCGGAAAGTCCGGCAGGGCCGCCATCAGCGGCAGCTCGGTCGTGCCGGGATTGCCGAAGAGGTGGGTCACCCCCTCGTCGACCAGCAGCGACAGCAACGCGTGGCTACCGAGCATGACACGTCGTCCATCTGCGGAAGCTTGGCGGGGCCGCCGTCAGCGACGGCTCGGTGGTGCCGGGATGCCGGCGAGAGGTGGGTCACCCCCTCGTCGACCATGCCCGGCAGCTAGCGCGGCTGCCGGGCATGGTCGACGACGAAAGAGCGGTACGGCGATCGCGCTCCCCGTCGTTCGTCAGGTCTTCATCTTCGAATAGGCGAACTGGAGTCGATGATGTTGATTCTCCGGTATGGGGACTCACTTTGGTTCGAGGTGAGTTCCCGATGGCCCTGATGTTTAATCATGGCGAAGCACTAGACGTGGGCCATCAACCGGTCGTGACCGGTCGGCGCCTGCTCGAGCCGGGTCAGAATCATGTCCCGCGTCACCGGCGACCGGAAGAGGTCGCCGTGCCGGCCCAGCGCGTCGGCGACGGCGTTGACGACGGCGCCCGAGCCGGCGCCCTGCGCGGCCTCGCCGATGCCCTTGGCGCCCAGCGGGTTGAACGGGTCTGGCAGGTCGGCCGCGCCCCACTGCATCGGCTGCTCGTGGGGCACGTCGAGGATGCCCGGCGGGCGGTTCTGGTAAAACCGCTTCGCCACCAGCAGTCCCCAGCGCCGGTCGTACACCCACTTCTGGCTGAGGGCGACAGAGAACCCCTGGATCGCCCCCCCGAAAACCTGGGCCGCGAAGGTCCGGGGGTGGATGATGGTGCCGGCGTCGCACCCCGCTGCGTAGTCGACGAGCCGGATGCCGCCGGTCTCCACGTCCACCTCGACCTCGGCGAACCCCGCGACGAACGACATCCGCCGGCCGCCCTCCTCGAAGTTGTCGCGGGCGACCCCCATCAGGCCCTGCCCGGCGAGCGCGGTCGCCGCGGCCGCCGTCATCCCGTTGATGTCCTCGGGCAGCTCGTGGCCGTCGTAGCGGCCGCCGATGTCGATGGCGCGCTGCGCCACCCGCGCGAAGCTCATGCCCACCGAGCGGTTGCCGATGCGGAACACGCGCTCGCCGCCGATGGTGTAGTCGTCGGGCACGCCCCCGAGGTCGCGGGCCGCGATCTCGCGCACCTTCCGCCGCGCATCGAGCGCCGCCGCCCAGTTGGCGCGGGTGTGCGCGTGGGCCGTCGAGCTGCCCGCCTGCAGAGAGCTCCACGGCAGGTGCCGGCTGGTGTCGCCCCACGCGACGTCGCACTTTTCCCAGGGCATGTCCATGCCCTCGGCGGCGGCCCGCATCATGTCGAAGGTCGACCCCGTGCCCAGATTGCCGACGCCCGACTGGATGGACATGCGCCCGTCGGGCCGGATGACGAACAGCCCGTCGACGCCGGAGGCGCCGGCCGCGAAGGTGCTCAACGCCACCCCCACTCCCGTCACCTTGGGCCCGTTGCGCCGCCCGCTGCGCTGCACCCGCCCGCGCCAGTTGAAGAGCTCCGCGCCCCTGTCGATGGCCTCCCGCGCGAACGCGCTCGACGCGTGCCCCTGCTCGCCGTTCACGCCCGGCGCGCCGAACCTCGCCTGCCCTTCGGGCGCGTTGACCTTCAGCACTTCGACCTGGTCGAGGCCCAACTGCTTCGCCGCCTTCTGGATGATCGGCGACAGCATCGTCATCGACTGCTCGCCGCCGGGGGCGCGCTGGGCGGCGCGCGGCGGGGTGTTGGTGTAGACGCCGGTGCCGCGGATGCGCATCGCCACCGGCTGATAGGCGAGCGAGCCCATGACCCCGAGGTTCATGTGATCGCCGGACCGCCCGTAGGGGCCGCCGTCGCCGATGGAGTGGATGTCGAGCGCGGTAATCCGTCCGTCCCGCCGCATGCCCAGCCGGATACGCGCCTGGATGCCGGGGCGGGCCTTGCCGAACGAGGTCTCGTCGCGCCGGGTCACCCGCATCATGACCGGCTTGCCGATTTTCTTCGACAGCAGGATCGGAATCTGCGCCTGCACGTAGCCGGCCGCCTTGCTGCCGAAGCCGCCGCCGGTGAACTCGTTGATGAGCACCACGTTCGAGGGCTCGACGCCGGCCCAGCGCGCCATCGGCCCGACGCTCCGGTTGGTGCTCTGCACCGACGGATACACGTAGAGCTTCTGGCCCTCCCAGTAGGCCATGGTGGTGCGGCTCTCGAGCGGCTGGTGCGAGAGCGACTGATGATACGAGTGCTCCTCGACGACGACGTCCGCGGCCGCGAAGCCCGCCTCGAGGTCGCCGTACGACCACTCGTCGGTCGCCTCCGCGCCCATCGGGATCTCGCCCGGCCCGAGCCCCGCGAGGTCCGCCTCGGTCCACTTGACCTCGCTCAACTCGCGCCCCTTGGTCGTGTTGCCCTCGGTACGGGCGTTCGGTCCCCCGGGGCGGAGGCTGTCGAGCGGATCGAGGACGAACGGCAGCGGGTCGAGGTCGATGTCGATGAGCTCGACGGCGCGGGCGGCGGTCTCCTCGTCGACCGCGGCCACCGCGAGAATCGGCTCGCCCTCGTAGCGCGGCTCGTTGGTCAGGGCCGCCTCGTTGGGCGCGTCGATCTCCGGCAGGTCGTCCGCGGTCAGAATGCCCTCGACGCCCGGCAGCGCCTCGGCCGCGCCGATGTCGATGGACACCACCCGGGCGTGCGGCATCGGACTCACCAGGAGCTTGCAGAAGACCATGCCCTCGGCGCGATGGTCCTCGGCGTAGCGCGAACGTCCGGTGACCTTCGCGAACAGATCCGGCGTCTGATAGTTCTTTCCGAGCAGTTTGTACTCAGCCACTTCAGGCCCTCCCGGGTCAATCGCCGCCGCCCGTCCGGGCGACCCCCGGATTCTACCACCACGGACGGTCCCGACGTTCCCCCCGCCTACCCGCTCCGGCGAACGAGACGGGATTCCGGAGGCGGGGACGATCTTGTCCCTGCCCGCAGTCTCCGACTATCATCGTTTCCATGACTCACTCACGCCGTCAGGAGGCATTCATGCGAAGAACGCTCCCGCTGATCGCCGCTCTCGCGGCCCTGCCGGCGGCACTGGCCGCGGCCCAGGACATCGAGAGCGTGCTGCTGGCCGCGGGCGAGGCCATGGGCAATCCGAGCTCCATCGAGTACTCCGGCACCGGCTGGGTCGCGAACGTCGGCCAGAGCCACACCCCCGCCGACGACTGGCCCCGCTTCGAGGTGACCGCCTACTCACGCACCATCGACTACGACGCCAAGTCGTCGAAGGAGATCCATACCCGCCGCCAGGGCGATTATCCGGCCCTCGGCGGGGGCGCGCCGCTCCTGGGAGAGCAGGAACGGATCCTCCTCACGAGCGGCGGGCATGCGTGGACGATGCGCGGATCCGACGCGGTGCCCCAGCCGGCCGCGGCGACGGTCCGGCAGCTCGACATCTGGATGTCACCGCACGGGTTCCTGAGAGCGGCGGCCGACGCCGACGACGCCACCGCCGTGACCCTGATGCTGGAGGGACGCGAGCTGACCATCGTGTCGTTCACGGCGATGGGCCACCGGCTGAACGGCACCATCAACGAGGACAACCTCGTCGAACGAACCCTGACGTGGGTCGCGAACCCCGTGTTCGGCGACATGATCTACGACCACCGCTACACCGGCTACCAGGATTTCGGCGGCGTGATGTTCCCCACCGTGATCCACTCGCACCAGGGCGACCCGCGGATCAACCCCGGCCACAACTCGATGGAGATCACGGTGACGGCGGCGGCGGCCGACGTGGAGACCGCGCCGCCGGCGGCGCCCGACAACGTGCGGGACGCGACCGCCCCCCCCGTCGTCGTCCGCTCCACGCAGATGGCCTCCGGCGTCTGGCGCATCTACGGCGGCAGCCACCACAGCGTCGCCGTCGAGTTCGCCGACTTCGTCGCCGTCGTCGAGGCGCCGCAGAACGAGGCGCGATCGCTTGCGGTCATCGCCGAGATCCGCCGCCGGGTCCCGGACAAGCCGATCCGCTACGTCATCAACACCCATCATCACGCCGACCACGCCGGCGGCCTGCGCACCTACGTCGCCCAGAGCGCGACCGTCATCACCCACGAGGCCAACCACGCGTTCTACGACGACGTGTTCTTCCACCCCGGCACCCGCGCCCTGGAGCCGGACCTCCTGTCCGGGCGCATGCCGTGGTTCGCCCCCAACCGCATCCCCGCCTACGAGCTGGTGGGCGACGACGGGCACACGCTGACCGACGGCGAGCGGGTCATGAACATCCACCCCGTCCTGCGCCTGGGGCACGCCGGCACGATGCTCATCGCGCACCTGCCGGCGGAGCGGATCCTCATCAACGCGGACCTCTACTCGCCGCCAGCGCCGGGGTCCGACCCGCCGCCGGTCACGGCCGGCATGCGGAGCCTCGCCCAGAACATCGAGCAGCTCGACCTCGACGTCGCGCGGCACGTCGGCATCCACGGCCTCGTCGGCTCGCACGTGGACTTCATGCGGCTGATCAACGGCGAGTAGCGCTCCGGACGAACGGCCTCGGAGCGACCCGTCTCCGAGGCCGTCGGGCGGGCGGAACCCCGACCCAAGGAGCCGATGTCGAGATGGGGCAGCGTCCAGCCCGCTCCGGGCGCTTCGGCCGGCGCGGAAAGCCCTCACGGCAGTGCGAAGGCGATCAGCTCCCCGTGATACGTGCCGCCGCCCACGGCCACGACGAGATACTGCCGGCCGTCGAGCAGGTAGGTCATGGGCGAGCCGGTCTGGGCGGCGGGCAGATAGACCGCCCCCCGCTCCTCCCCCGTCGCCTTGTCGTAGGCGCGCAGCATGGCGCCGCGCGCGCCGGACGGGGTGGTGAACGTTCCGCCCTCGCCGCTGATGACGAGGGTCTTCGTGGTCAGGGTCCCGATGCCTCCGGAACTGCCGCCGGCGCCGCCGGTGCGGCCTGTGCGCGGAATGTCGAGGCCCCGCAGCGCGGGATGGTTGCGCACGAAGTCGGGGGTCTCGCCGTGCGCAATCTGCCACGCGATCTCCCCCTCGTTCAGGTCGATGGCGGTGATGCGGCCCCACGGCGGCTTCATCATCGGCAGTCCCCGCACCGTGGGCGGCCGCAGGCGGCCGTTGACGTAGTCCATGTCCGACCGCGCGGGGTCGTTGACCAGCCCGATGGCCCGGTTCAGGGTGTGGGAGTACAGGTACAGCAGGCCGGTGTCGGGGTCGAACGAGCCGCCGGGCCAGTTGGCGCCGTTCGGCACGAACAGGGTCGCGAGCAGGCCGTCCTGCCCGCGCACGATCGGCGGCGTGAAGACCGGTCCCGTCCGGTAGCGCGACGCGATCGCGAGCGCCTCGGCGCGCAGCTCGGGGGTGAAGTCGATCAGCTCGTCAAGGGTGAACCCCTGCCGCTCGAACGGCGGGGGCTTCGTGGGAAACGGCTGGGTCGGCGCGTACCACTCGCCGGGCACCGACCCCGCCGGCACCGGCCGCTCCTCGATCGGCCACACCGGCTCGCCGGTGACGCGGTCGAACACGTACACCCACCCCTGCTTGGTCGGCTGCGCCACCGCCTTGATCCCGCGGCCGTCGACGGTGATGTCGACGAGGATCGGCGGACACGGCACGTCGTAGTCCCAGATGGGATGGTGCACGAACTGGAAGTGCCACAGCCGCTCGCCGGTCTCGAGACTCACCGCAACGAGACTCTCGCCGAACAGGTTGTCGCCCGGCCGATGCCCGCCATAGTAGTCGCCGGTGGGAATCTCGATCGGGAGGTAGGCGATGCCGAGCTCCTCGTCGACGGTGAGGTTGGTCCAGATCCCGGTGTTGCCGGTATAGACGGCGGAGTCGTTCAGCCAAGTCCCGCGCCCGAACTGGCCGGGGCGCGGAATGGTGTGGAAGATCCACCGGCGCCCGCCGGTGCGGACGTCGTACCCGCGGATGTAGCCCTTGACGTTCTCGCGGCTCGGGGGCGACCCGCCGGAGCGGTGCGACGCCCCGACGATCACCACGTCGCGCGCGACGACGGGGGCGCTGTTCCACCCGATCTCGCCGGTCAGGGGGTCGATGGGCTGGTCGTTGCCGCGCTTGAGGTCGACGATGCCGTCGACGCCGAAGTCGGGCAATCGACGCCCGGTCCGGGCGTCGAGCCCCACGAGCTGGTAGCCGATGGTGACGGTGTAGATGCGCTCGTCGCCTCCGCCGTCGGTCCAGTAGGCGACGCCGCGCCCGGACAGGCGGCGGATGGCGTTCGTCCCCCGCCGGCCCTCGTCGAGCCGGTGGATCCACAGCAGTTCGCCGGTGGCCGCGTCGAGGGCCACGACGTTGCGGCGGCTGCCGGCGGTGGCGTAGAGCACGCCGTCGACCATCAGCGGCGTGGCCTGGTAGTTGAAGTCGGGAAACGGCCCGAGATTGGTGGTCCTGAACCGCCACTGCACCTCGAGGTCGTCGAAGTTCTCGGCCGTGATCTGGTCCAGCGGCGCGTACCGGGTGCTGCCCAGGTCGCCCCCGTAGGTCCGCCATTCGCCGCCGGCGGCCCCGAACTGCGCCACGCCCGGCGCCGCCCCGGCGAGAAGGAGCGCCGCCACCGCCGCCGCACGCACACCCGTTCCGCGCACATCCACGTGTCGTGACATCGTCCGTCTCCCGCGCGGCCGCCCCGTCCGCGGTGTCGCCCGGCGGCCGCGATTCATCGGTTCCTGCCGCTGAGGCTCCGGCCGGCCTGCGCCGGCAGGGTTGTGGCCCTTGGGTCGGGGAGGCCTCCAGTCGATCTCCGGGACTTCGAACCGAGGCGTGGCAGAGCCGGCGGCTATTCCGCGGGCGGCTCCGGCGTTGGCAGGACGACACGCTCGATGATGAGCAGTCTCTGGTCGACCTTGCCGAAGGCGATCTCGACGTTGCGCAGTCGGGTGTCGAAGCCGTTCATGCGGGTGTTCACTTCAGAGCGGAAGTCGCGAAGGTCGGTGCGCAGGTCGTCGATGCGGTCGTTGACGTCCTCGATGCGCGTGTTGACGTCGTCGATGCGGTCGTTGACGTCTTCGATGCGGTCGTTCAGCCCGCCGAACTGAGTGAGCAGGAGACCGGCCACGGTGAACACGGCCATGACGATGGTCAGCCCCGTGCCGACGATCGTGCCGATGATCCACTTCGTGTCGCTGGTCACATAGACCAGCGTAGCACACCGGGAGTTCTGGGCCATCGCGGCCGGGGCGGGCATCGCGGGGCTCTGTCTACCGCCTTTGATGTTCGCCTCAGCCGCGTAGTGGACCGGCTTCACCAGGACGTGCCGGCGCTCCGGGAACGGATTCCGCACCTGCGGTCGCCGCCGGCGCCGCCGTGACACGCCACGTGCAGATCTCGGTTACGGGACGGGAGCTGCGCCACGCAACTCGATCAGGCTGACGGCAACACCGAGCTCGCGCGTATCGCGCGTCGAGGGAACGTGCGTATCGCTCTGCAGCGCGATCTCGAGTTCGGGGGGGACGAGCGGGCAGTCGCCCAGACCAAAGGTAGCGCTCCAGCGCCCTTGGATGGTCTGATCGAAGAGGATGCAACCCTCTACCGTGATGCGGAGCCGCTTGGGCGGGCCTGTCATCAGCACCTCGATGACGAGTTCCACCGGTGGCGAGCGAGAATCGAGCGGCACCAGCAGACGCGCGTCTCCGCCGGTCCAGCGGAACGAGCGGAGATCCGTCCACTCGGTGCCGCCAAAGCCGGACGCCTGGGCCCCCAACACCTGAATCTCCGCTTCCCGAACGAGGTTGGGCCACGAACCCGGGGCGCTGGAACCTGCGGCGGCCGCCAGTTCGACGGACCCGCCGCCGGGCGCCGCGCGGATCTCGAACACTTCCAGCGCGTTCGCGCCCGCGACGAAACGCCGCGGATCGACGATGGCCTCCCAAGCGTTGCGGCGACCGTGTAACGGAAACCCGTACGGCCGCGTGACGGCGGCAACGACACCGTTGAGCACGATCGCCAGCGCGGGCGCCGCCGCACCATCCCGCAGATCGGCGACGCTACCCGTGATGTGGGCCGGGACGAAATCGGCCTCCGGGTCCACGTCCCGCAGTAGCGGCAGTACGTCAACAACCACCTGAGCGTCCGCCGACCGCGCCGCGCGCAGCGGATCGGCCGCGCGTCCGATCAACTCCCCGTAGGGGCCGTGGAAGGCGCGGATGTCCAGCGGGTCGCCGGTTGAGAACCACTCGAACTTGCGGGCGGCGCTCTCGACCAAGGTGGCGACAAGGTCGCCCGGCGCTTCCACGCTGCTTCTCGCGCCGTTGAAGAACAACTTCCTGGACGATCGGCGCCGCAAAAGCGCCGGATCGAGGACGTTCACTCCATCGACGGCCCACGGCAACTCGACACCGAGGCCGGCCGCCAGCGTCGGGAGCACGTCGACCACCTCGACATCCGCATCGACCACCCTACCCTCGCGCTGCGCCGGCCGTTTGACGAAGAACGGTACGGTCCCGACATCCCCGAAAGAAGAGGGTTCGGGCCGCCGGAACGAGTTCCCGGGCCACAGGCTGGCGCCGTGATCAGCGGTCACGACGATCAGGGCGTCGTCGTAGACACCCACCTCGCGCAGGCGCGCCACCAGCCTGCCGAGCAGGGTGTCCACGTATCCGACCTGCAGCAGGTACCGCTGATAGTTCAGCGCCGCGGCCCACGGATCGTCGGACCATCTGCCATTCTGAAGACCGACGTTCTGCCGCAGGAACGTATACTGCTGCCCCGTCGGCAGGTAGAGCCAGGGTTCGTGCGGGAGCAACACGTGCGCGAAATGCAGCGTCGGTTCAGCGGCGGCGCTGATCGACTCGATGAAACCCATGATCGTCGGCCGCCGGTCGTCGACCCGCGCCGCACGCCAGCGGCCCTGCAACGTCCCGCTCCCCGCGAAGTCGTTCCAGTTCTGATCCACCGGCGGCAATGAACCGGTCAAATCGTCCGGTAACGCCACTGTCAGATACACGATGGCCAAGTCGCGCAGTACGCTCGCGAGCCAAGCGCCGAACCCATGCTCGGGCGGGCACAACGATTCCGGACAGAGCTCCGACAACGGCTCTTCGACGTGCAGCCGATACCGGCCGCCCAGCAGCGTGAACAGATTCCCCGGATGGTCGGCGGACACCGGCAGGCGGTCGGGCGACGGATACGTGCCGGTCAAGATGGCGGGCAGCGCGTACCGCGTCATCTCCCCCACCGCGGTCGCGTTCCGAAACCAAGTGGCGTCGTCGGCCAGCGCCGCAAAATGCGGGAAGGTCCCGCGGTCGATGTTTCCTTCCCGGTCGAGCAGCGCCGCAAGCTGGAACTGATCGAAAACGACCACCACCACCGGCGGCGTGGCGGCGAACGCTACGCGGTCGAGCGCACGGGCCTCCTCGGCTGGCGCGAGCAGACGGCCGACGCCGGGGTTGAGCAGAAACACCGTCGGCACGACGACGACTGCGGGGGTCAGAAACGTGGCAAACAACCGGACGGGCGCGAAACGGCGATACGCATGCGCCACACCTGCACCGGCGGCGGCGGCCAAGACGACAAGAAAGGTGCCGGGCGAGCCGCCGAGCGACTTGAGCGTCAAGAGCGCCATGACGCCGACGAGACCGCCGATGACCCACACGGCGGCGCGTCGCCGCCAATGCGGACCGGCCGCGAGGCCGACGAGACGGATGGCGAGGAGGCAACCGGCCGAACCGCCGAGGCAGAGCAGCAGCACCAGCCCCAGAAGATAGCTCGGCCGGGTGTCGTGGGCCACGAAGAACTCGGGGCTGCGCCCCACCAAGTCAAGAATCGGCTGCGCGACGGCGAGGCTCCAGAGGCCGGCGATGTGAAGCGCTGCGAGACGGGCGTCGGCGACGGACTCCCGCGGCACGGACCACGGCCGCCGCGCCGCATGTCGGAGCCCACTCCAAACGCGCCGAGGCAGCGGGCGCGCGCGTACCAGGTAGTGGCGCAGACCACAAATGACGATCAGTCCGAACAACGCCCGCCCGGGCGTGGACATGGAGAACAGCGTTCCAATCCGAATCCCTCCGAAGACACCCCAAAGGAGTACGGCGGCGGCGAGCAGCAGCGCGAGGCTGTCGGCGAGGCGCGCCCAGACCGGCAGCGGCGGTTCCGAACAGTTCGAGTTGTTCATCGGGTTCCGGGCCGGCAGTGATACAGGGTGCGCGTGCCGGAGGCCAACATCTCGTGTCTCACGTCGCCAAAATGCCGCTCCAGCGCCGCGCGGAGCGCGGGTTCGGAATAGTCGAACTCCTGATCCCGCCGGTTGCGGAGCAACCGCTGCACCATCGGGTCATCGCGTCCGACGAACTCCAGTATCACCTCGGCGCCGAACTGCGCGAGCCAAACCACGAAATCGTCCAGCGGAATGTTCCGGCCGATCACCACATGGTGCACCAACGCCAGACACAGGATGAGCGCCGGTGCGCCGCGGTCACCGAGCGGCAGCCGCTCCCGCCCGCGCCAACCCAAGCCCGGTGACGGATTGGCGACGTCGGCCACGAGCGGCAAGATGTTCGAGGGTCCGCCGTCGTCGAGCGCTTGGTACAGGCGCTCGACGACGACGTGATCGGCGTCGAGAGCCAGGGTGTAGTCCGCGTGCTTCGCGGCCAGACGCGAGTAACTACCGGTGTTGCACCCGAGGTCCCAAACGAGCGGCCAGCGCCGCCGGGCCAAAACCCCTTCGACAAAACCGACCTTGCGCTGCAGGTCGGCGTCGTCGTAGGAATGCTCCCGCTGATACTCCGACCAGGTAGAACGCCGGGGTTCCCAGCGCAGCCGCTCGACGGTTCGTCGCAGGCGGTCGATGTTGTGCTTGATCAGCGACGCGCCGAAGCCCGCGGCGCGCAGCTCCTGCCGGACGTCCCGTGGCGCATCCTTGTAGCGCACCTGCGCTTTCGCCTGCAGGTACACGTGCGCCAGCACCCCGCGCCGCAGCATGTGGCGGCCCGACAGCAACGCGAGACACTGCTCCGCCGGGATCCCTTCCAGGCTGCCACGAAGCCAGGGGTGGAACGGCACGTTGCGGTACGCCTGCAGCAGCAGCGGATAGAGAAACGTCTCGCAGAACTGCCTGTAACCGGCCCAAGGTTCCCCCGCGACGTATGCCGTGAACGATCCGATGTCGATGAACGTGGGGCGCGCGCCGCACCATTGGACGTTGAACGCGGTTGCGTCCTTGAGCGTCATCTTCTCGTTGAGCGCGGCGCGCGTCACGTCGAGCTGCAACAGGGCGGCATCCTTGAGCATGCCGAACGACCACTCGTACGGATAGGACACCACGGGCACCAGCTCGTGCTCCAGAACCGCCACCCAGCGGGGTGGGAGCGGCGGCAACGACTCGACGTCGGTTACCAACCGCGTCGGGATCAAGCGGCGATCCGCCATGAACCGAGCATGAAAGTCGGTGGCGGCAAGCCGCTGCCAATTATCGAGGGCGCGGGCCGCCAAGCAGCGGAATGCGGCCCCGTTGTGGTAGAAGACGCGGGTGTCCGGGTCTCGGAACGAGCCGGTGTCGAACCGCACAGAGGGCTCTTGAGCCATCATCTGCGGCGCGGTGAAGCCGAGGTGGAACGCCGACGCGGCAGATCCGCGGCCAGCCCCATGGCGGTGTCAGCGCTTGGGGCGTTGCGACTTGCCGAAAACAGCCGTCAGCCGGTGCCAGTAGAGCCTCGCAATGACCCCCAAAGCCGCGACACCGCCGAGGAGCGCCTGCAGCAACATGCTCCCGGTCCCGGGGTCGAGATAGGCAACGGCCGGCTTCTCGAACGCGACCAGAAGGACGACGACGAACAGGGCGGTACGAAACATCGCGGAAAAGTATAGCAGAATCCGCGACGAGGCGCCCAACAGTCACCAACAGTCGGGTGCACGTCAGATTTGTGAAACGACCGCCCTGTCGCTGCCAGATTGGCGATTTCCGATCCCGTTCCCGGTCTGGATGCCCTCCGAACGAGCCCTTTCGGGCTTCGACGCGATGGGGCAGCTCGGGGCCGCCCGCGCCAGATACCCCAACGGGGCCGTCTCACTTTCTTGACGTGCACCCCCAACAGTCGGGTGCACATCAGACTCGTGAGACGACCGCCCCGTCGCTGACGGATTGGCGATTTCGAACGGGCCTTCGGGTCTCGGCGCGATGGGGCGCCTCGGGGCCGGAACTTCCAGCGGCGGCGCCTCACTTTCTTGACGCGCACCCCGCCGGAATCCGCACGTTGATTCCGCCGCATCGGTCCACTAGCATAGGAGCGTGGCGGGTCGCCGCGGGATTTCCGCCACGGGTCCGGCGCACGCGCGCCGTCATCACATCGCCGCCACGTGAGGAGACCGTCCAGATGCCTGCATTGAGCTTCCGGAGACGTTGGTTCGCGGCCGGCGCCATCGGCGCCGCCGCTTTCGCGATGATCGCCGCGCCGGCGGCCGCCGCGTCGGGGAGTGCGGCGGACGGCGTCACCTACCACCGGGACATCGCGCCCATTCTCGAGCGGAGCTGCCAGCACTGCCACCGCCCCGAGTCGGTGGCGCCGATGTCGCTGCTGACCTACGAGGATGTGCGGCCCTGGGTGCGGGCCATCAAGTACCGCACCGGACGGGTCGGCAAGCCGGACGTGATGCCGCCGTGGTACATCGAGAAGGACGTCGGCATCCAGGACTACAAGGGCGACATCTCGCTGAGCGCCGAGGAGATCGCCCTCATCGCGGCCTGGGCGGACGACGGCGCCCCGCGCGGCGAGCCGGTCGACCGCCCGGCCGTCACCCGCGTCGTCGACGCGTCGGGGTGGCGGATCGGCGCGCCGGATCTCGTCGTCCGGTCCCCGGAGATCGAGGTTTCGGCGACGGCGCCCGACTGGTGGGGGCCGATGGGCGAGACGGAGACCGGTCTGACCGAGGACCGGTACGTCTCGGCCATCGAGATGCGCGAGCTGAGCACCTACGAGGGGCCGGCCGAGCGCGACACCATCGGCGGGCTCTACGTCATCCACCACTTGGTCATGCTGCCGGTGGGTCCCGACGGACGGCCGGTGGCCGAGTCCGGCTTCTGGCCGGTCCACGAGGTGGGGCGCAACCCCGACATCTTCCACCCCGACTCGGGCAAGCTGCTGAAGGCGGGCTCGAAGATCCTCTTCCCGTCCGCCCACCTGCACTCGAACGGGCGCCATACCCGCGCCCGGCTCGAGATCGGGTTCAAGTTCCATCCCGAGGGTTACGAGCCGTCGCGCACGGTGCAGATCATCGGCCCCGCGACGGTCGACCTCGACATCCGGCCGATGGAGGCGGGCCAGAAGTTCGAGGCGTTCAGCACCCTGATGGAGCACACCAAGATGATGGTGTACGAGCCCCACATGCACGCGGCGGGGGTGCGGATGTGCCTCGACGCAATCTGGCAGAACAACGTCGAGACCCTGAGCTGCGCCGGCTACAACCACAACTGGGTGCGGGTGTACACCTTCGAGGACGACGCGGCGCCGCTGCTGCCGCGGGGCACCATCCTGCGCATCACCGGCTACTTCGACAACACCCCGACGAACCCCAACGTCTCCGATCCCCGGAACTGGTCGGGGCTCGGCCACCGCTCGATCGACAACATGATGATCAACATCGGGCAGGCGGTGTCGCTGACCGACCAGGAGTTCGCCGACGAGATGGCGGCCCGGCGGGCGCGCCTCGGTCTCGCGCCGGGAGAGACGGTCGTCGGGTGCCCGCTGTGCGGCTACCCCGACCCGTCCGAGCTGGTTCCGGCCACGGCCGACAACACCGGGGGCCAGTAGCGATGGTCAAAGCGACACGGGAGTCCGGATGGACGGGACCGGCGGCCGGCGCCGCGGCCCTGGTGGCGGCGGCGGGCGTCGCGGCCGGCGCCATCGGCGGCGCCGCCGCCCCGGCCTGGGCCCAGGACCCGCCGGGGCGCGAAATCAGCATCTCCCCCGCCTACGAAGGCTGGGAGCGGAACGGCGACGGATCGTTCAACCTGGTTTTCGGCTACATGAACCGGGGCTGGGACGCGGTCGACGTCCCCATCGGCCTCGACAACCGGATCGAGCCGGGCACCCCGGACCGGGGGCAGCCGACCCACTTCCAGCCGCGGCGGAACCGTCACGTCTTCCGGGTCCGGGTGCCGGCCGACTTCGGCGACCGGGAGCTGGTGTGGACGCTGACCAGCCACGGGGAGACCGAGCGCGCCTACGGGACGCTGCACCCCGACTACTTCATCAACGACATCGCGATCATGAACAACAACGGCGCCGGCGGACCGGCCGGCGGCGCCTACAACATCTTCGGCAACGAACGGCCGGTGCTGGAGATCGAGGACCTGCGCGTGCGCCGCGCCACCGTCGGCGAGCCCGTGGTCCTGCGGGCGCGGGCCCGCGACGACGGCGTGCCGAAGACGCGGAACATGCCGGCCCCGCGCATCGGCGCCACCCGCATCGGGGCCGGCACCCCGAACAGCGCGAGCGGCCTGCGCGTCGCCTGGATCGTCTACCGCGGCGCGGGCCGCGGCGTCACCTTCGATCCGCCGCAGTTCAAGGTCTACGAGGACTACCGGGCCGGGGCCGACTCGCCGTGGGCGCCGGGCTGGAAGACGCCGGAGCCGCCCGAGGACGGGGCGTGGACCGTCGAGGCGACCTTCCACCGGCCGGGCAGATACGTGATCCGCTGCCTCGCCCACGACGGCGGCCTCGCGACACATCAGGACGTGACCGTCACGGTCAGCCCGTAGCGGGGCCGTGGCGCCGGCAGCCGGGCACGGCACCACGGCTTCCATGTCAACGACGTGATTGTCTCCGAGCTTCTCCGGATGGACTGCCGCTGGCCGGCGTCATCGGACTGCGCGCCGGCGCCGGCCTGCACGTGACAGCGATCGCGATCGGACCGAACCGCCGGAACCGGTAGCCGGGCCGCCTCGTGCCGGCGCGGCCCGGCCAACCGATCCCGCCGCAGTCCGCACGGTCCGCCGGCGAAGGCTCCCGGCCTCGGCCACCCGCGGGGCCGCGCCCGAGAACCGCAATCAGAAGAAGAGCAGGACGTCCTCTTCCACCTCGCCGATGACCACGCTCGTGTCGGTCACGTCGGTCACGCGGAAACGGTAGAGGCCGCGCGGCGCGGGACCGCCGAGGCGGCGGCCGTCCGCGGCCGCGAAGGCGCTGTTGTGGCAGGGGCAGAGATAGACGGGACCGTCGACCGGCCCGGTTTCGGCGATCACGTCGGGATGCAGGTCGGCGGGGTCGCCGACGAAGTCGACCTCGCACCGTTCGTGCGGGCAGACGGCGCAGACCGCGCGGAAGCGATCGGGGGCGTCGTCGGCGTCCGAGATGCGCGTCACCAAGCCGGTGACCCGGACCGGTTGGTCCGGGTTCGCAGCCGTCGGCAGCGACACCGCGCGGGCCTGGAACCGGCGCGCGCGGCCGGGCGCGGCCAGCGCGTTGCGCGGCACCAGCACCGGCCGGGGCAGCGGGTGGTAGCGCAGGAACCGCCGTCCCTGCGCGCGGAGGCGGCGGCCGAGACCGCAGAGGACGAGGGCCGCGGCGCCGAGGAACGTCCGGCGGGCCAAGCCGCCGCCACGCGCCTTCGCCGCGCCTTCCCGCGCGGGCGCCGCACCGGTCTCGGCGCGGCCGGCGGTGTTGCCGCGGAGCGCCGGGGTCATCGGGCCATCCGCCCCTGAACCCAGGCGGCGAGGGTCTGCCACTCGCCGGCGTCCCGCGTCGTCCAGTGCTTGCCGCCGGCGTGCCAGCGGCTGCCGCCCGCGTCCTCCGCCAACGGGTTCACCAGCAGCACGCTCGCCATCGGCTCGCCCGGCGCCACCAGACGCTGCACCCGCTCGAAGTTGCGGAACGACTGCTCCTCGTCCCAGGTCTCCCGCCCCGGCGGCAGCGGCTCGAGGAAGGCGTTGCCGCCGCCGCTCGAATGGCAGGCGATGCAGCGCGCGTTGCCGGGGCGCCGGTTCAGGAAGATAGGCTCCACGTGGTCGCGGTAGAAGCCGAAGTCGAGGGCGATGGAGGTCGTGTTCACCCAGCGGGCGAGGGCCTGCCACTCTTCGTCATCCTGCGAGCCCCAGTGCTTGCCGCCGGCGTGCCAGTGGCTGCCGCCCGCGTCCTCCGCCAACGGGTTCACCAGCAGCACGCTCGCCATCGGCTCGCCCGGCGCCACCAGACGCTGCACCCGCTCGAAGTTGCGGAACGACTGCTCCTCGTCCCAGGTCTCCCGCCCCGGCGGCAGCGGCTCGAGGAAGCTGTTGCCGCCGCCGGCCGAATGGCAGACGACGCAGCGGGCGTTGCCCGGCCGGCGGTTCAGGAAGACGGGCTCCACCGTCTCGAGATAGAGGTCGAAGTCGAGACCGAGCAGCGTGCCGCCCGGCGGCTGCGCCGACACCGGTGCCGCGGCAAAGAGGGTGACGACCGCGAGGGCGGCGGCGACCGCGGGCGCCGCGGCGCAGGCGATGAACGGGGTCCGTGCGAACATGGCCCGGTTACTCCTTCCGAAGAGGACGGCCGGCGTCCGGCAAAGGCCGGTCGGCCCGAACGACGGCCGGCGCGCGATCCCTGACCGGCCCGGCCCCGGACGCGGGACGGCTCGTCTTCTACTGATCCACCGGCAGCCCCGGCAGCTGGGCCGTGATGTTCCGCTTCGGCACCTGGCCGACCTGAATCACCTCGACCTCTTCGCGGGCCGCGACGTCGACCACCGACACGGTGTTCGAGTGGGCGTTCGCCACGTAGAGGTACCTGCTGTCGGGCGTGAACGTCAGCCAGTCGGGAACCACGCCCACCTTCACGCCGCCGAGCGGATCGAGGTCCGGGAGCGAGTAGGCGTAGACGCTGCCGTTGATCTTGCTGGTCGACCAGATCGTCGTGCCGTCCGGCGTGATCTTGATGCCGTGGGCGGGGGCGCCCTGGATGCCGTAGGTGTTGCGCTCGGCCACGGGGATGTCGGGCTGGACGATGCGGCGGACCTCGCGGCGCTTCTCCCAATCGACCACCGCGAACCCGTGCAGGTTGGAGATCTGCACGTACATGTTCTTCGTCGACCCGTCGGGGTTCGTGTCGAAGGTGAACGGGCGCACGCCGCCCTCGAAGTGGTACGCCCATACCGGCCGCTCGAGCTCGGTGTTGATGACGGTGGCGCTCGACCCGCCGATGGAGCCGGCGACGACGTACCGGCTGTCGGGGGTCATGAACGTGTTGTGCACGCCGCGCAGGATGCGGATGAAGTCGACGTGCTCCTCGGCCACCGCGTCGATGACGTCGACGCCGCCGCCCACCCCCCGGATGGCCACGTAGAGCCGCTCGCCGTTGGCGTGGATGGCGACGTTGTTCGGCCGCCCGCTCAGCGGAATCGACTTGCGGACCTCGAGGGTCTTCGTGTCGACGACGTCAAGGGCGTGCGTCGACTCGTTGCTCAGGTAGAGCCGGCTGCCGTCGGGGGCCGCGGCCACGCCGTGGATCACCTCGACCCCGGTGATTTCGGCGACGATCGCGTTGGTCGCCGGATCGATCACGTGCACGTTGTCGCCGGCGGCGTTGGTCTGGACGATGTAGATGTCGTCATCGTTCGCGGCCGCCGGCGACGGCGGCAGCAGGACGGCGACGGCGAGAGCGGCGGCGATCCGCAACAGACGAACCGGGCGGCGACCGCGCGCCCGCAGGGTGGCGAATGTCATGGGCGAGCCTCCTCGTACGGGACTCTAGGAGTCTGCGCCGTAGAACTGTTTTGGGTCTGATCTGGCACAATATGTAGCGGTCAATCGCCTGTGCTTGCGCAATATATGGCGGTCATAATTTCCTGCGGCGCAGACTCCTAGCGCGCCGCCGCGCGGCCGTCAACCGCCGCGCGGTGACGGGCAGGACCATCCTACGCTCGGCCACCGCCGTGCGCAGGCGGAATCGCGGCGGGTCCTGGGGCTCCGGACGTGCGGAATCGCGGGTCTCACGCGGCGCCGGCCGGTCGGCAAGACCGTGGCGACCCCGCGAATCGGGGGCGAGCCGTCACGCGCCGTCAGCGTGGGATGCCCCTGGGTGACGGGGCGCACGTCAGTATGCCCGAACCCGCTGTCGAGCTAGGAGTCTGCGCCGCAGGAAATTATGACCACTATATATTGTGCAAGCGCCGGCAATTGACCGCTACATATTGTGTCAGATCGGACCCAAAACCGTTCTGCGGCGCAGACTCCTAGCCCGGAGAGCGTCGCCTGCAGCTCCGCTCGCCGCCCTATTCGCGCCCCACCTGCCAGAGCAGGAAGCTCACGGTGTCGACCATCTCGTCGATCTGCCGGCTCGTCGGCTGGCCGCCGGAGTGGCCCGCCGCCGTGTGGTAGCGGAGCAGGACGGGGTTGCCCGATCCGTTCTTCGCCTGCATCAGGGCGGTCATCTTCCGGGCGTGCAGCGGCGCCACCCGCGTGTCGCCGTCGCCCGAGAGGTACAGCATCGCCGGATAGTCGCCCCCGTCGACGACGTTGTGGTACGGCGAGTACGCGTGGATGTACGCGAACTGCCCGGGGTCGTCGCTCGACCCGTACTCGGGCACCCAGAAGCTGGCGACGAGGAACTGGTGGTAGCGGACCATGTCAAGCAGCGGATAGGTGCAGACCACCGCCCCGAAGAGGTCGGGCCGCTGGTTCGACACCGCCCCGACGAGCAGGCCGCCGTTGCTGCCGCCGCGGATCGCGAGGTGCTCGGGGCTGGTGTAGCCCTCCGCTATCAGATGCTCGGCCGCGGCGATGAAGTCGTCGAAGACGTTCTGCTTGCTCTCGAGCATGCCGGCCCGGTGCCACTCTTCGCCGAACTCGCCGCCCCCGCGCAGGTTGGCCAGGGCGAAGACGCCGCCCGACTCGAGCCAGGTCGTCGCGAGGGCCGAGAACGCCGGCGTCATGCTGTTGTTGAAGCCCCCGTAGCCGGTCAGCAGGGTCGGGTTGCTCCCGTCGAGGGCGGCGTCGGGCCGGTGGACGACGAACATCGGCACCGCGGCGCCGTCCTTCGACGCGAACCACCGCTGGGTCACCGCGTAAGCGGCCGCGTCGACGGGCGGCTCGGGCTCGGCCCATACGGACCGCCCGCCGGTCTCGAGGTCGTAGCGGTAGATGGTGCTCGGCACGTGGAACGTCTGGAACGTGAAGAACGCCTCGTCGCTCGTCCACCGCCCCGACCCGCCGCCGACCGAGCCGACGGTGTCGAACGCGATGTCGCGGACGTGGGTCCCGTCGAGCTCGTGGACGGCGACCCGCCGCTGGACGTCCTGCAGGTAGAACACGGCGAGTTTCCCGCCGAGGGCGGCGGCCCCTTCCACGACGACGTCGTCGCGCTCGGGGATCACGTCGCGCCAGCCCTCGAACCCGGGGTCCGCGGGGTCTGCCCGCACCACCCGCTTGTTCGGCGCGTCGAGGTTGGTGACGATGACGAGCTCGCCGCCCGCGAACGAGGCCCACGACTCGGAGACCCCGTCGGCGACGGCGGTCACGAACGGCGTGTCCCGCTCGAGGTCCTTGACGTGGATCGAGGTCGGCCCCGACGAGCCCTCGATGACGTGGACGACCATCCAGCGCCCGTCGTCGGACACGACGGTGGAAGGAATCTGGTGGCGCTCGTACCCCTCGCCGAAGAGCTGCACGTCGTCCGCCAGAGGCGTCCCGAACGCGTGGCGCATCACCCGCGGCGTCACGTTGCCGTACTGCTCGTAATAGAGCCCGGCGCCGTCGGGGGTCAGGGTCACGGAGCCGTAGCGGGCCGGCGGCAGCACGTCGGCGAGGTCTTCGCCGGTGTCGACGTCGCGGACGCGAATCTCGACCTCGTCGACGCCCCCTTCGCGGACCCCGTAGACCACGCGCGCGCCGTCGTCCGAGATGTCGCGCAACGCGACGCTGGTCGTGTGGTCGGGGCTCATCGGATGCGGGTCTATCAGCACCTGTTCCTCGCCGTCGAGCCCCTCGCGCACGTAGACGACGGCGAGGTCCTGGTCGGCCCGCCGCCTGGTGTGGAAATAGCGCCCCCCACGCTCGTTCGGCAGTCCGATCGTGTCCCGCTCGAGCACCGACGCGGCCACCGTCCGCAACTCCCCGCGGCCCGGCAACGCCCCCAGCATCGAATCCGTATAGGCGTTCTGGGCGTCGATCCAGGCGCGGGTCTCGGGCGCCTCCTGATCCTCGAGCCAGCGGTAGGGGTCGGGCACGTCAACGCCGTGCAGCGTGTCGACGACCTCCCGGACCTCGGTGGGCGGTGGCGGCGGCACGTCCCCTCCCGGCTCGTCGGCGGCGCAGGCCGCCATGAGAGCCGCACCGGCCATCCCTGCGATTCGCCGCGATCCGGCCATCGTGTTCTCCTCCCGCACGTCGAACGGTTCAGCGTAGCGCATTTTGCACGATCCGCCACGAACAAAGAGGCGCGCGCCCAGGACCATCCCACGCTCCGCCACCGCCGTGCGCAGGCAGAATCGTGGCGGGCCCTGGGGCTCCGGACGTGGGAATCGCGGGTCTCACGCGGCGCCGGCCGGTCGGCAAGACGGTGGCGACCCCTCGAATCGGGGGCGGGCCGTCACGCGCCGTCAGCGTGGGACGCCCTGGGCACGCGCCCGCGCATGGTTGCCGGTGACGCCGATGTCATCGCTGATCAACGGTCCCGTTGACAGGCATGGCGCCGGTGACCGGCACGTCGGGCAGGGGCGGACCGCACCCGGCGTTGCGCCCCGGACCGGACGGGCTTGTCAGAAGTCCTGGCGCTCGTCGATCCCATGCGGTCGGTGGACAAGCGACGCGGGCGGCGCGTCTTCGGACGAACCGGCGCGGACGGGATGGGGGTAGTCGACAACGGGCTCGGGCTGTTCCTCGGTCTCGGCGCCGGCTCGTGACCCGCCGGCCGTCGTCGCCGTGAAGTCTCCCGCGTGTCCGGCGCCGGCCGCTCTCCCGCTCAGCCCGCTCAGTCACCCTGCAGCAGTTCGTGATACTCCAACGCGGCCCCGAGGGCCATGGCGCCGCCGCGGTCGTCGGCGCCGTTGACGGCCGGGCGGTCGAGATAGTGCCGCCGCGTCGGACCCGCGCCGGTGCCGATGCAGACGTCGACCAGCGTGCCGTCGTCCGCCACGTGGGCGAGCAGCGCGCGCCACGCCCGATCGACGACCGGCCGGTACGATTCGTCCAGCCAGCCGAGCCGGATGCCCCGGGCCATCGCGGTCAGGGTCATCGCGGTGACGCTGGTCTCGCGGTAACTGCCGGGCTCGTCGACGACCTGCCGCCACATCCCGTCCGGCGCCTGTTCGGCGCGCATCGCCGCCAGGTGCCGGCGATGCGCGTCGAGCAACGCCGCGCGGTCCGGGTGGTCCGGCGGCAGGACGGTCAGGAGCTCCGAGAGGCCGAGGGCGCCGAACCCGTTGCCGCGGCCCCACGCGGTGGGCGCGCCGGCGTCGTGGTGGAACAGCCCGTCCGGCTGCTGCAGGCGGGCCGCGTAGGCGGTGACGAGGCGGACGGCGGCGGCGAGGCCGTCGGGGTCGCCGGCGCGGACGGCGGCGATGGTGCCGAGGAAGAAGTCGTCGCTCCAGCCAGAACCGTGCCGCGGGACGCCCGGCGCCGTCTCGGCCCGCGCGAGGGCCACGCCCTCGGCCGCGAGCCGGGCCGCCGCGTCGCGGTCGCCGCCGGATGACTGCGCCAGCTCGCTGAAGATCATCGTGCCCGCCACCGCCGCGAAGCTGACGCGGTCGCCGAACAGCGGCCGGTCGCCGGAGAGCCAGGGGCGGACCTCCGCCAGGACCTTGTCGCGCAACGAGTCGTCGCCGTCGAGGGCGGCGAGCCGCAGGGAATGCACCCAGGCGAGGGCGGGAATGTAGCTGATGCTCGGGGCGCCGGGGTAGCGTCCGGCGAGCAGGCGCGCCACCGACAGCGGGTCGCTCCCCGTCCGGGCGGCGAAGGCGCGGCGCAAGGGCGACGGCCGGTCCGGGGCGCGGGCCAGCGCCCCGCGCATGACCGCCGCTCCATCGGAGGCGCCGGCGGTGACGAGCAGCGTGTCGACCGGACCGAGGCGCGGCTGACTCACGGGGTCCGCCAGCGCCGCGGCCAGCGACCCCGCAGGTATCCCGTCGTCCCCGCCGCTTTCGCCGGCGGCGCGCGATCGGATGCGCAGGCCGTCCCCGGCGCGGACATCCACCACGAGGTCCGGGGCCTGGTACGCCACCCACCGCCAGACGTAGCGGATTTCGGGCCGCTCCGGGTCGTCGAAGAACCCGCCCACCGGCGGGAACCCGCCGGGTCGAGCCGGACCGCCGGGCAACGGCAGGGCCATCGGGAGCGCGCTCACCGTCCACCGCGTGCGCTCCCGTTCGGGGGCTTCGGTCTTGAACCACCGCACCGCGTCGAGCACGATGCGGGCTGCGGCGTCCGCATCGCCGTCGAGCCCGCCGACGATCACCAGGCGGCGCTGGGGCCGCGCGGCGTCGAAAGGCGACGGGTTCTCGAGGGTGAGCAGCGGCGTCTCGTCACGGGCCACCCCCGCCGCGCTCACGATCCGCGGCTCGCCCGGAAGCGCCGCGAGGGCGTCGAGCGCCGTCCGCAGATCCGCCGTCCCCTCCCCGCCCGTGGTGAACCCCCGCGCCGCGCCGAGAACGGCGGGGGGCCCGCCTGACAAGGCGCGAGGAGAACGCATATCGGGCACCGGCGACCGACGAACAACGCAGGCAGGCGGAATGCATCGCCGCTCGAATGCGGCGGGGACTCTCGCCACGGGCTGCTCCGCCCGCGGCCGGGCCGGCGCGTTGCCCACGCCCAGCCGCGCGGGCGCCACGCCGGTCTCGGCGCAACACGCGGCGCCGCCACGGGCTCCCGGCCCGAGCGTCAGCCCTGCCGCCGCGGCCGCCGCGGCGGCCCACCGCACCCCACGTCCCGCCGGCAGCGCCGCCCCCATCGTCAGTCTCCCCTCCGGCCGGAATCGTCAGTCTCCCGCCAGCCAGAACATGCACCCGGGACCCGAGCCTTCGCCGGTCGGTATCTCCGAGACGACCTCCAGGGTTTCGAGGTCGATCACCGCCACCCGGTCCCCGCCCCGCAGCGCCGCGAAGGCCACCGCGCCGTCGGGCCGCACCAGCAACGCGTTCGGGGCGAGATCGAGCCGCGCGATCTCCGTCCGCGCCGCAGCGTCCATGACGACGACGCTCGTCGCCGAGTCCGAGATGAGCACCCGCGCGCCGTCCGGCGTGAAGGCGAGCCGGTTCGGGTCCGTCAGGCCCAGTTCGAGACGCTCGGTGACCGTCCCCGCGGCGACGTCGATGATGGACACCCCGCCGTCGTTGCGGGTGGCCGTCCACAGTTCCGCGCCGTCCGGCGAGAGGTCGAGGCCCTCGGGATACTCGCCGCCGGCGGGAATCGCGCTCACCCCCCAGTCGGGCGGGCCCGCCGCCGCGCCGTCGACGACGCTCACCGTGTTCGACTCGCGGTTCGCGGTGAAGATGGTGTCGCGGTCGCGGCTGAGGACGAGCATGTGGGCCCCGTCCTGGCCGAGCCCGAGCAGCCAGTCGACCTCGTCGGCCTCGGGATCGTAGCGGCCGATGGCCTTGTAGCCCTCCACCGTGAAGTACAGCCGGCCGCCGGCGAAGCGCACGTCGTGCGGCTCGCTGCCACGCCCGAGGTCGAGCCGGCGCAGCTCGATCATCGTCTCCAGGTCGATCACCGAGATGCCGCCGCTCGGGCTGGCCACGAACGCCAGCTTCCCGTCCGGCGACGCGGTCACCTCGTGGGGGGCGCTCACCGTGGGCACCCGGCCCAGCACCGTCCCCACCGCCGGGTCCACAACGGCCAGGGCGCCGGCGTCCCGCAGCAGCACCAGCAGCCGCGCCTCCCCCGCCGTCTCCGCCGCCGCGGCGGCGGAGACGGCCAGCAACACGCCGGCGCTGAACGCCGCCGTCCACCGCATCGCGTGTATCGCTGCGCGCACGGAACACCCCCTTTCCTTGACGCCCGCGCGACGCTCCGGCGAGCCGGATACGGCGGCGGACGTTCCATCGGTGCACACCATCATGGTCCGACCGCAAGTGCCGGCAGGATCGCGTCAGGACCATCCCACGCTCCGCCACCGCCGGGCGCAGGCGGAATGCGGCGGGTCCTGGGGCGCCGGATGTGCGGCATCGTGGGTCTCACGCGGCGCCGGCCCACCGGCAAGACGGTGGCGACCCCTCGAATCGGGGGCGAAGCCGTCACGCGCAGCCAGCGTGGGATGCCCCTGGGATCGCGTCCGGAAGCATTCACGTAGAATCAAGGCCGGCGTGAGAATCCAACACCCCGAAGGCTTCCAGCAAGGAGATCGACATGTGCGATGAGAGAACCGATGCCGACACCACGAAGTACCTGCGCGCGCGGGAGATGACGCGGCGGCAGTTCGGGGCCGTCTCCGCCGGCGCGGGACTGGCGATGCTGCTGCCCCGGGCCGCGAACGCCCAGGCCGTCACCGAGTCCGAGGTCGACGTCCCGACCCCCGACGGCGTGGCCGACAGCTACTTCGTGCATCCCGCGGGCGGCGCCCATCCGGGCGTCCTCATCTGGCCCGACGCCTTCGGCCTGCGGCCCGCGAAACGGCAGATGGCCAAGCGGCTCGCCGAATCCGGCTACTCCGTGCTCGTGGTCAACCAGTACTACCGGTCGCAACGGGCGCCCATCACCGACAGCACGAACTTCGCCGAGCTGCGCGAGGTCCTCATGCCGCTGATGGGGACATTGAGCCCCGAGACCCACGTGACCGACGCGCGGGCCTTCGTGAGCTTCCTCGACAGCCAGGCGTCGGTGGACAGCAACCGGAAGATGGGGACGATGGGCTACTGCATGGGCGGTCCCATCACCATGCGGACGGCGGCGGCCCTGCCCGACCGCATCGGCGCCGGCGCGTCGTTCCACGGCGGCGGCCTCGTGACGGATCAGCCGGACAGCCCGCACCTGCTGGTGCCGCAGATGACCGCGCACTACTTGTTCGCGATCGCCGAGAACGACGACCAGAGCCAGCCCGCGGCGAAGGACGTCCTGCGCGAGGCGTTCGCCGACGCGGGCCTGCCGGCGGAGATCGAGGTGTACGAGGGCGCGCTGCACGGCTGGTGCCCGCCGGACACCCAGGTGTACCACGAGGCGCAGGCGGAGCGGGCGTGGAGCCGTCTCCTCGCCCTGTTCGAGAGCGCACTCTCGTGATCCGCCGGTAAAGTGCGAAGGGGCACGGCCGGTGCGCGGGACCGCGCCGACCGTGCCCTTCAGCCGACGGCGGTGGCGACCGATGCCGCATCTACTCGGGCCGATGCGGCAGCAGCTCCCAATAGAGGTGGCCGCCCAGAATCTCGCCCTCCTCGGTCGTGCGGGGCCGCCCCCCGAGCCGCAGAACGTCGCCGGCGAGGTGGTAGAGCCGTTCGGCGTCCGTCACCCCCTCGACGGGCCGCGTCCTGCCTTCCTGGTGGTGGACGACGTACTGCGGCTCTGCGTCGTCATGCACGGTGAACCGCCCGAAATACCCGCCGTAGGACCGGTACGCGGCCAGGGCCTCCTCCGGGGTGGGGGTCTCGCCGGCGTACGGCGTGCGTCCCCCGCGCGCCATCAGGTGCACCATCATGTGACCGGTCGGCGTGTAGATGATCCAGGAGCCGGCGCGGCCGCTGTTCCGCTGCCCGTGCCAGTACTCGCTGCCCCGCTGCTCGTACCGGTCCGTGAACAGGAGCTGGCGGAAGCCGACGAAACGCTGCGCTTCCTCCGACAGCTCGGCGTCCGGCAACCGCTCCCAGACGACCTGGCGTGTGGCGTCGCCCTTCGTCCCCGCCGCGGTCGCGGGGGTGAGGATGAGCCGGTCGCCCTCGATGTCGTAGAAGCGCTTCGCGTCCACCTCGCCGCCGGGGTTCATCTGCCCGATCCGATGGTGGACCAGGAACCGCCCCTCCGCGTCCTCGTCGACGGAGAACGGGCCGTAGTACGCGGTATAGCCGTCGAGCGCCGCCTGCGCCTCCTCCGGCGTCGGCGCGGTGTCGGCGAAGGGCTGCCGGTCGAGCGGCATGACGTTCACCGCCATGTAGCCGGTGTCGCCGTAGGTGATGTACCCGAGCGAGTTGAAGTCGGGCGTGGGGACCCACGCGCCGTTCTCGTCCTTGACGTTGCGTCCGATCAGCTGGTACGTGCCGACGATGGGGCCGCGCGGCGGGCCGGTCCGGACCGCCGCGTCTTCCGCGGCCGGGGCCGCCGTCGACGCGCTCTCCGCCGAGGGGAAGGGTATCTCCGCGCAACCGCCGATCGCGAAGGGCAGACACACGGCGACGGCGACGATCGGTGCGATCCTGCGGTTCCCCATGATGCTTCTCCTTCGTGCGCGTGGGATACGGGTGCTTCCCGCGGGTTGCCGCGGCCAACGGCTGCGGCATGCCCGCGGGCACGAGATGGACAGAAGTACCGTCAGGACCGCCGGCGCCGCGCCGGGACCTGTCTCATTCAGCCGCCGGGTCTCCTCTTCGCTTCACCATTCCAGAGTCAGACCGTTGCTGGAGGTGCTGACCTCCAGATCCCGCCACGTCAACGGCTCGATGAACAACGACAACCCGAGAACGGCGATCACGGCGCCCACGACGCCCTCGTCGACGACCCACTCGTTCTTCGTGAACCCCACCACGCCGCCGGCCGCGACCATCCCCGCGCCCAGAATGAACTGGCGGGTGCGTTCGTTTCCGATCTGCCGCAGACGCTCCGGGTCGATCCGGTCGACCAACAGGTCCCCGGACGATCCGATCCGCCCCCCGGAGTCCTGCGAGGCGGCGGGCGCCTGCGCTGCTGCCGGCGCGGCGGAGAGAGAGACGAGGACAGCCCCGAGGCACACTGCAATAATGGTTCGCATCCTCACTTCCTTTCGTGAAATCAACGGTAATCTTAGCAAAGTAACCGGAAATTGCACCAAACCAGCGGACACGCCGCCAAAGCAGCCCGCGCAACGCCGCCGACCGGACCGGCACCCCTGACGCCGCGGGCGCGTCGCCCGGGGCGCCCCTCCAGCCAGCGGCCTGTCACGTCATAACCTTCGGATAGACGGACTTGAGTCGAGGGTGCGATTCCCCTGCATGGGGAACTCACCCGGAATCCGGGAGAGTTCCCCGATGACTAATATTTATTTGTGGCACCGCACTGGTGCCGTGAGCGCCGCGCGTTCCGCCGCACGGCGGGGCGCCGCGCCGTCGACCGATGTCCAGCCATCCGGGGGCGCTACCTCGGCAGCTCCGTGGGGTCGCGGCCGTCCCGCGGCGCGCCGGTGCCCGACGAGCCGAGAAACAGCTTGCTGCCGTCGGCGAAGGTCACGTCGCGGCCGTTGGCCTTGTTCGACCCGTCCTTCGACCGGAACCCCTCGACGAACACCTCGGTGCCGGCCAGCAGCGAGCGCTTGGTGAACCCGCGCCGGAGCAGCGAGGTCGGCGGCCCGCCCTCGATCATCCAGCGCTGCGCGGAGCCGTCCTCCTGGGCCACGTCGATGTGGATCCAGGTGTGCGGGTTGACCCACTCCATTCTGACGACGGTGCCGGTCAACTCGATCGGGCTGCCCGCGTCGAACTCCGCCGCGAACGCGTGGTGGGCCAGCGCCTGCGCGCCGGCCCCGGCCACGAACCCTCCGATCCCGACCATCAAGACTGCTGCTCGTGCCCGCATTTTCCGCCCTCCTCTCGGCGCGCCCCGGTCCGGAACTCCCGCCCGGAAAGCGCCGCCCCGCGGCTCCACCGGCCGCCCGACCAACCCTGTCCGCGCCGTTCTGCGGCGCAGACTCCCAGCGACTAGCGGCCTTCCTGCTGCGAGGCCTCCCACGCGGCCAACTGCGCCTTCTTTTCGTCCAGCTCGCGGCTGCGGATGGCCGCCTCGCGCGCCGCCTCGTCCAGCGCCCACTGCCGATCGACCTTCGCGCCGCGAATGGCGTTCACCATCCCGTAGTTGTGCTCGTGACAAGCGTACTCGAAGAGCCGATCCTGGTTGCCGCCGGCCGCCCACGGATCGAGCGTGAAATAGTTGACGGTGGTGAAGGAACGCACGAACACGGCCGGATCGTCAACCGTGTAGCCATACTCCAGGGTCTCGCCGTCGATGCGGCGGAAGCGCTCCGTGAGGCGCAGCGTCTCGCCGGTGCCCGGGTAGTAGTGAACGTGCGCCGACCCGCCGAACGGCCCCCCGTGCGCCGGCACGACGGTCTTGACGGTGTTCTTGAAGTTGGCGGTCTCGACGACCAGCGTGTCGCCGTCCCAGCGCCCGCGGGAATCGCCGTTCCACTGGCGAATCGCCGATCCCAACGGTCCCGGCCCGTCCTCGTCCGCCGTGCCCACGGGGATGATGCGCACATAGTTGTAGGGCATCACGATGCTCACGTAGCCGGGCGTCTGCACGATCTCCTTGAGCGGCTGCTGGCTGCTCCCCAGCATCTCTCCGGGCAGGCCGTTTCGGGTGATGCACCGCTCGGACAATCCCCGGTCTTCCCAATCGTCGGCCTGACTGCGCGGGCGCCGCGCCGCCTCGCGCGCCTCCCAGATGGCGAGGGCGCCGCGGGTCAGCGACGGCATGCGCCCGTCGGGGGGATCGACGATCTGCGACGTGCGCAGGGAGAATCCGGGCGACGTCGGGTCGGCGCTCCAGAACGCGTTGTACTCGGCGCCGGCGATGCGGTAGCCGGGCCGTCCGTCGTCCGGCGCGTCGGACCGGGCATAACGCTGCACGTCCTGCTGCACCAGCGCCTGGGCGACAGCGTCATCGTCGTCGTCGCTCACGACCCGGCGCAATCCGAGGCGCTCCCGCTCGGCCGCCTCCTCCTCGGTCATGAACTCCCGCATGCCGAACTCGGCCGGACGCTCGAACGGGGTGTAGGTCCGGGTATCCCACATGCCCTGCAAATCCGGATCGCCCCAGGCGGTCCGCGGCGCGGTGTAGGCCCCTCGGCCGGGGTCCTGGGACTGCCCCGCCCGCGCCGACACCGCCGCCAGAACCGCGATCGCAATCACCGCGCCAACCGGCACGCACCCTCGAAGTCTCACCGTCCACCTCCTTCCGGGTCGACGAGGCCCCCGTACACGTATTCCTCGGCGAGGTCCACGCACTTGAACTCCAGCAGCCGCAGGTCGTCCTCGATGCGGCGGTACAGCGGCAGCCGTATCGTCCAGTGGCGGGTGAAGACCCCGGGATCCTCGATCGTCGCTTCGTACATCAGGTGATAGGGGCTGATGGGCGTATACCGTTCCACCACCTCCATGGCCGCGCTGTGGTAGTTCCCGGCCCGGTCGAACCAGGAGAGATCGTTGAATCCGGCCACCTCCACCACCAGCGTGTCCCCGTCCCAGTGTCCGTTCGACCACCCCATCCAGCTATCGACCGGCGCCTCGCTGGATCCGCCCAGGGGAATGGTGCGGTTGGCGCCCGCGAACTGGTAGGCGATGATCACCTTGTCGGCGCCCTGGATGATCTGGAACGGAAACGGCATGTAGGTGGCCCGCGGAACCCCCGGCAGGTAGCACTTCGCCTCGGGGTCGCCGACCGTGTTGACGTTGTCGTGGTCGACCTCCAGGCGCCGCTCGAGGTTCTCCCGCTTTCTGGCCAGGGCCTCGGTCCGATAGGGGATCTCGTTGCCCACGACCACCCCCTGCCCGGGCGGCTGCGCCCCCCAGACCCCGAGCAATCGGGGGAACGGCCCGGCCTCCGCGCCGTGGTCCTGCAGATCCCAGTTGGCGGTGGTGAACGCCTGCCAGATTCCGCTGAGATTGGGGTGGGACGTGCCCGGCAGACGGGGCGCCACGTACTCCCCGGTCTGGGCGGCGGCGGTCGACGGCGAGAGGCCGACACTCGTCCCCACGGCGGCCGCCAGCAGAACCCACGTCGGCGTCCCAGCGATGCCCCTGAACCGGGTGCCCATCAAGACCTCCTCTCGATCTCCGCTATCACACCCTGCGTCTGCCTGTTATACACCCGTCGGTTCTCCTGCGCGCGCTTTTTTGCCTCCGCGCCAGGGCGCTGCCCCTTCGCCCCGGGTTCACCACCGGCATCAAATCGCGCGTTCAAATCGGCCCGCGGCAGCACCTGATTCCTAATTCTGTCTGATATTTCAGGGACACCACGCCGGTGCGCTGTCACGAGCAAATATTCCTCTGAAAATACGGGGGGCGGCAGGAGAGGCTCTGGAGGTAGACAATCGCGGCTCCGCCGCCGCCGGCTGACGCCGACCGTCGGCGGCGGGGGGCGGAGCCCGCAGGCAAGCCATGGCATCGGTCCTCCGTGCAGGCGCGGGCGCCCACCGGCAGATGGTGAAATCCCCGCCGCATTCGAGCGGTGGATGCACCCCGCCCGACTGCGTTGTTCGTCAGACGGCTTGCCGGTCCGCGGTGACGAGATGCCCGACATGCGCCCCCCCTCACGCCTTGGCAGGCGGACGCCCTTCACCCCGACGGCGCCCCCCCCGCCGTTCTCGCCACAACGCAGGGTTCCAGCACGGCGGCTACTGGTACACCGGGACGACCTTGATGTCGCCGACCACCTCTCCCGCCAGATACGTCCTGGTGTGGGTGCGCGGGTCGCCGATGCGGATGACCCCCTCGTCGCCGTTCTCGCCGCGGCTGCCGATGTACACGTTGTCGCGGCCCGTCCGGTTGTCGATGCCGGCCTCGTATCCGATCGCCGTGTTGCCCGAACCGTCCGCGTTCAGGCGAAGCGCGTTGCGGCCGATGGCGATGTTCCGGTCGCCCTGGCTCTGCAGGAGCGCGGCGGCGCCGATGGCGACGTTGTGCTGACCCGCCACCGAGTTCTCCAGCGCGCCGCTGCCGAGGGCCATGTTGAACGACGCCGCCGTCGACCGCAACATGGCCCGGGTGCCGACGGCGAGATTGTCGGTGCCGCTGATCATGCCCCGCATCGCCAGACGGCCGAACGCCGCGTTGTCCTTCCCGACGGTCAGGCTGTTCAACGCCTGCTGGCCGAACGCCGAGTTGTCCCGGCCCGTCGTCACCGACGCCAGCGCGCCGTCGCCGTAGTGCGTGTTGGTCGATCCCGCGTGGTCCGGCGCGCTCGGCGGAACCCCGTCGACCGCCGCGTCTGCGCCGTACGCCGCCGCTTCGGCCGGGGACGTCGACCCCATCGCCAGGACCGGGGCGGGCTCGCCCTGCGGTCCCCGCGGCCCCGCCGGACCGGCCGCGCCGACCGTCAGATAGAACACCGCGCCCGCCCCGTCGGGCCACGTGGCGGCCAGCAGGTAGGTGCCGGGTGGCAGCTCGGGCAACCCCGTCACCGTCCCCGACCCGCCCGCCGACAGCACCGGAAGCGCGTGCATGCCGAGGGTCACGGTGGGAACGCCGGCCGAGAAGTCGTAGCCGTTGATGGTCAGCGTCGCGTTCTCGGCGTCGACGAGCGCCTCGGTGATGAGCGGCTGCCGCTCGGGGGCGCTCTGCGCGCCGGCCTGCAGGTAAACGACGCCGGCGAAGACCGCCGGCACCAGGGCGGCCGAGAACCAGAAACCACGCATTCTCCTCATTGCAACCTCCATCCTCGGCGTATCACGGTCATCACGGGATCGCCCCTGCGGGGCCGATTGCCGCCCAACCAACCCTCCAAGAGTCCGCCGTCTACGGCGCAGTCTCCCGGCGTATTGCCATGACCAAAAATAGGGTTTCCGGGAACTCCACCTCAAACCGAAAGAGTCCCATGCAGTCTGAACCGCAAACCGATTGCCCGCCGAAGTTGATGGCGGGGATGTCGACCGTGCAGTAGTCGCCCCCAGCTCCATGCCAGACACGGCCCGCGGTCCGACCGTGTGACGATGACGAACGCGCCGAATGCGCACTCTCCCAAGACTCAAGCATCGTCGAACCACCGTTCCGACCACCATCTCCGGCATCGCCAACGGGCAGGTCGCAGTCTCGTCTCGGTCCGGCAGCAGAACCGGCGCGTTCAAAGAACCGGCCCCGTTTCGGCAACGGAGATCGTCTCCCCCGTTTCTCTTGCGTTCGACACGAAGTAATCCGCCTCAATCTCGCCTCGCTGACCGCCTCGACGCACGCACCGTAGTAGTACGTCCGGGATCGGGCCCGTCAACGCGTTGCCGTTGAACCACAGCACCGTGACACGGCCGCTTTCATCTGTAGAGACGCCGAACCACTCCGCCAACGGCGCCGTGGTCTTCCAGCCCGCGCTGTTTGTCCAATTCGCGCCGCCGGTCGCGTCGTAGAGCGCCTCGAGCGCCGCCCTGTCGGTCGCCGTGCCCGCCTGACCCTCCGCGCTGGCTGGGAAGGCTGCCCAGAACGGTCATGCGAGGTGCGCAATAGCAGGCGAACGATGTCATGATATGGTGCCGGCTTGGCGCTTCAACTTGCAAGCCGCAACAGTGTACTCCACGCTAACTGGTGCCGGTGCTGTCCGGCGCCGTCTGCCGGCCCGTTTTCGACGGCGGGACGCTGACCTCGAACGCGGGTGGCGGCGCCGTTCACCGGCGACCCGATCCCGCCCGGGCGTCGCGCCCCCATACAGGAAGGACGCGCATGGACTCTACGGGATACGTTCCGCAGCAGTTGAAGACGATGCCGCGCGCCGACAGCCCGGCGGCGTCGGTGGTCGGGCGCCGGGGCGCGGTTCTCGGAATGCTGCTGGCGGTGCTGGCGGCCGGCGAGGCGGCGGCGCAGCCCGGCGGCCTCTTCCGGGCGGTGGCGCCGGCCGGGGTGGCCGCCGCCCGCGGTCCTCAAGCCGCTACCGAAGCTGCTACCGACTCGCTGACGCTGCGGCGTCGTCTGGTGTCCATCGACTTCGCGCAGATCTCGCCGCCGGTGGACGGGGTCGCCGTGGATGCGGCCCGCGCCGCCGCGCCGTCCGGCGTGCTGCGGTTGAACCTCTTTGACGACGCGTCGTTCACAGGTGTCGTCGAGAGCGTGGCGCCGACCTTCTCGGGCGGCTACTCGCTGTCGGGCCGTCTGGCCGGCGTGGAGATGGGCACGGTGACGCTGGTGGTGAACGGCGAGGTGGTCGCAGGCACGGTGCGGACGCCGGAGGCGACCTACCGCATCCGGCCGGCGGGGGCGGGGCTGCACGCGGTCAGCCAGATCGACCCGGCGCGGCTGCCGCCGTTGGGCGAGCCGATCTCCCGTAGGCGGCGGTGAAGACGACCTCCGAAGGTTGGAGCATCCGATGTCGAAAGAGGAAGGGCGCATGGTTGGGTCGAAGCGGGTTCAGGGAGCAGGGTCGGCGCGGACGGCGGACGCCGCCCACGCCCGCCAGCGGGAGGTTGACCGTGTCGGGCCGGGGGCAACCGCGTGGGCTTCAGCAGTGCTCGGTGCTCCTGGTCCGAGGTTTACCCGAAGCATCTGCTCGACGGCATGCGCCGTTGCGGTCGTTGCAAGTTGCGGATTACCGTCGTGAGCCCTCAGGGCGCGGTTGCGGCGCCCGACTCCAGCGCCAGCACCGCAGCGCGCAGTTCCATCAGGTGCGCCGCCCGGATCGGGGTCGTTCCCGCCGCCGGCGCGGCGTCGGTCCAGCGCGGCGCCGCCCGCCCCGCCGCCGCGTACGCGGCGCCCAGCGCCTGCCGCAGTTCCAGCAGGTGCACGAGCCTGACCGGCGTTATACCCACCCGCAGCACCGGGTCGGTCCAGCCGAACCGCCCCAGGTCAGCCGCTACCCGCAGCGCGTCGATGCGCGCCCGCAGCTCGGCGAAGTGGACGGCTCTGACGGGCGTCACTCCGGGCCGGATGGGGTCGTCGGTGAACGGCGCCGATTGCGACACCGGCTCCGTCACCGTTACCGGCTCCGTCACCGTTACCGTGAACGACTGCGCCGCGCGCAGACCGCCGGGGTCGGTGGCGGTCACCCGGATCGTCGCGGTGCCGGCGCTCACGGCCGTCAGCGTCACGCGGGCACCGGCCGCCGCCGCCGTCACGACGCCGGGCGCCGACGATGACACCGCGTAGGTCAGCGCGTCGCCGTCGGGATCGACGAACGCCTGCGACACGTCCACGTTCAGCACGCCGTCCCGCGCCACCGTGCGGTCCGGCAGCGTGCCCACCGCCGCCGGCGGCCGGTTGGGCCGGGCGACGTGATCGCGCCACAACGCCACGGCGGGACCCGTGGCGTCGAGCACCGCCGCCGCATCGGCCGGGCCCGTCACGCCTGACTCGCCGCTGCCGAACGGAACGCCGAGCGGGTCGCCGGCGTACTGCTGGCGGGGATTCGAGAACCGGAGCAGCCTCGAGCATTCAGTGTAGGCGTCCGAGCACTGGATGTTGTAGGCCATTATCGTGCGCCAGCGGCGGGACGGCACAGCGCCCGGAACGAGTCCCTGCTGGTTCACGTAGCCGTACGCCGGGTCCAAACTCACGCCGCCTTCATGGTGGTGCGTCTGGTACCGGTCGTGCGACAGCCCCAGGTTGTGCCCCAGTTCGTGCGCGAAGACCCTGCCGCCACCCAAGTGAACGGTGAGGCCGAAGGCGCCGGGGAGAAAGGCGATGCCCCCAACGTTCGCCTTGTCCGCGTCGACGATCAGGTGGACGAGGTCGGCCCCGACCCGGTCGCGCAGGGCATGCACGTCGTCCATGTGGCCGTCCGACGGGTCCGCGAGCCGGCTGAGATCGATCCCGGAATCGCCCGTCTCGACGTACTGCACCTCGGCCCTGCCCGCCAGCGCCACGCGGTGGCGCACCCCGCTCGCCGCGTAGGCCTGGTTGGTTTCCGCGATCATCAGGTCGATCACCGCCTCGATCTCGGTCGCCCCGCCCGCCGCCTCGCGGGCCGCCGGCGTATACACGACGGCCACGTCGATGGTGGCGGTTTCGGCGCCGCACAGCCGCCCGGTGAACTCGATCGTCTCCAACCAGTCCCGCCAGGCGGCCGGCGCGCACGCCTGGGTGGCGAAGACATCCAGCGCATCGAGAGACGCGGCCGACCGCAGACCGGGCGGGAGCGCTCCCGACAACCCCCAGGCGAAGGACAAGTCCAGCGATTCGAGGTTCACCAAACTTCCGAGTTCGTCCGGGATCGGGCCGGTCAAATCGTTCCCGCCGAGACTCAGGTACCGGAGCTGGACCAAGTTCCCCAACCACGACGGCACCGGGCCGGTTAAATCGTTCCCGCTGAGCTCCAGCGTTTCGAGTTTCAGCAGGCTTCCGAGTTCGCCCGGGATCGGGCCCGTCAACGCGTTCCCGCCGAGAGACAGCTCCCGGAGCTGGACCAGGTTCCCCAACGACGACGGCACCGGGCCCGTCAAATCGTTGTAGCCGAGATTCAGCCGCTCGAGGTTCACGAGGCTTCCGAGTTCGCCCGGGATCGGGCCGGTCAACGCGTTCCCGCCGAGACTCAGGTACCGGAGCTGGACCAGGTTCCCCAACCACGACGGCACCGGGCCGGTCAAATCGTTGTCGCCGAGCCACAGCGATTCGAGGTTCGCCAAGTTTCCGAGTTCGTCCGGGATCGGGCCGGTCAATGCGCTATCGCTGAGACCCAGGTCCCGGAGCTGGACCAAGTTCCCCAACCACGACGGCACCGGGCCCGTTAAATCGTTCCCGCGGAGCTCCAGCGTTTCGAGTTTCAGCAGGCTTCCGAGTTCGTCCGGGATCGGGCCCGTCAACGCGTTCCCGCCGAGAGACAGCTCCCGGAGCTGAACCAGATTCCCCAACGACGACGGCACCGGGCCCGTCAAATCGTTGTCGCCGAGAGATAGCCACGTGACACGGCCGCTTTCATCCGTAAAGACGCCGAACCACTCCGACAACGGCGCGTCGGTTTTCCAACCCGCGCTGTTTGTCCAATTCGCGCCGCCGGTCGTGTCGTAGAGCGCCTCCAGTACCCCTCGGTCACTCTGCGGCTCGGCGGTCGCGTCGGTCGTTACCGCCATGTCCTGGGTCGCGCTTAGCAGGCCGTGGCAGAAGTGGTGCTGCATCCGGCCGGGCCGTATCTCGGCCCAAGAACGTGTCGTGCAGCCGTCGAAATCGCCGAAATCTGGCCGATCCGAGCCGTTTCCGCGCCACCGCCGGCCGGTTTTGGCGCGCCGCGGAGTTTTGCCACGGGCTGTTAGGCCTGCCGGATCGCGCGCTGTCACCGTCACGGTCGCCGCGCCCGCCGCCTCCGGCACGAGCCAGACGGTATCGCCCGATACGAGGACGGCGACCGTGCGCGGGTCGCTGGACACGGCCGACCAGGTGAGCGGGTCGTAGTCCGGGTCGCTGAAGTACGTCCCCACGGACACACCGAGAGCCGGCCCCGGCCGGGTCAGCGCCTGCGCCGGGATCGCGCCGACCGGCTGCGGCGGGCGATTGCAGGTGCTCCCTCCGAAGAAGTCGATGGTCGCCAACCACGCCTGGAACGCGGCGTCAGCGGGCGCACATACTCCCGTGGCCTGGATATTCAACCACTCGAGTTCCGACAACCGGGTCAGACTCTGGGGGAGCGTCCCGGTCAATGGGCTCGCTTTTAGACTCAAGGTCCTGAGCTGGACTAGGTTTCCCAACCGCGACGGCACCGGGCCGGTCAACGCGTTGTAGCCGAGCCACAGCCATTCGAGGTTCACGAGGCTTCCGAGTTCGCCCGGGATCGGACCGGTCAACGCGTTGTAGCCGAGATCCAGCGACTGGAGGTTCGCCAGGTTCCCGAGTTCACCCGGGATGGGGCCGGTCAACGCGTTGTGGTCGAGCCACAGCCATTCGAGGTTCACGAGGTTTCCGAGTTCGCCCGGGATCGGGCCCGTCAAATCGTTGTAGCGGAGATGCAGCTCTTGGAGGTTCACGAGGTTTCCGAGTTCGTCCGGGATCGGGCCGGTCAATGTGTTCCTGCTGAGATACAGAAACTGGAGGTTCGCCAGGTTTCCGAGTTCGCCCGGGATCGGGCCCGTCAAATCGTTGTAGCGGAGGTTCAGCAATTCGAGGTTCACGAGGTTTCCGAGTTCGTCCGGGATCGGGCCGGTCAAATCGTTCTCGCTGAGCTCCAGAAACTGGAGGTTCACGAGGTTTCCGAGTTCGTCCGGGATCGGGCCGGTCAACGCGTTCCTGCTGAGCTCCAGAAACTGGAGGTTCGCCAGGTTTCCGAGTTCGCCCGGGATCGGGCCCGTCAAATCGTTCTCGCTGAGGTTCAGCGATTCGAGGTTCACGAGGTTTCCGAGTTCGTCCGGGATCGGGCCCGTCAAATCGTTCCCGTCGAGATACAGCGACCGGAGCTGGACCAAGTTCCCCAACCACGACGGCACCGGGCCGGTCAAATCGTTGTAGCCGAGCCACAGCGATTCGAGGTTCGCCAAGTTTCCGAGTTCGTCCGGGATCGGGCCGGTCAATGCGTTATCGCTGAGACCCAGGTCCCGGAGCTGGACCAGGTTCCCCAACGACGACGGCACCGGGCCGGTCAAATCGTTCCCGTCGAGATACAGGGACCGGAGCTGGACCAGGTTCCCCAGCCACGACGGCACCGGGCCGGTCAAATCGTTGTAGCCGAGCCACAGCGATTCGAGGTTCGCCAAGTTTCCGAGTTCGCTCGGGATGGGGCCGGTCAACACGTTGTCGCCGAGCCGCAGCTCTTCGAGTTTCACGAGGCTTCCGAGTTCACCCGGGATCGGGCCGGTCAACGCGTTATTCCAGAGCGACAGGGACCGGAGCTGGACCAAGTTCCCCAACGCGGGAGGGAGGGAGCCGGTCAGGCCGTTGTTGCCGAGCGCAAGCGCCGTCACCCGGCCGTCGGCGTCGGTCGTCACGCCGTGCCACGCGTTCAGCGGCGCGGCGGTCTTCCAGCCCGCGCTGGCTGTCCAATTCGCGCCGCCGGTCGCGTCGTAGAGCGCCTCGAGCGCCGCCCTGTCGGTCGCCGTGCCCGCCTGACCCTCGGCGCTGGCCGGGAAAAAGGCCGCCCAGAACGCGGCGACCGCGAGCACGGTCATGCGAGGTGCGCAACGGTATGCACGGTATGCGAACGAAGTCATGATATGGTGTCGGCGTGGCGCTTCAACTCGGATTGCTCTCCCTTGACGCCATGGAAGGAAGTCTTGCAAGTGGCAACAGTGTACTCCATGCCAACTGATGGCGGTGCTGGCCGCTACGGCTTCGAGATCAAGCGGACGGCCCCCCCCGGTTGACGTCGTCGACACGCTGAATCTCGAACGCCTGGACATCGTGCACGCCGGGACGCACCGGCACTCGATGGCGCCTCGCGTCCGGGCCGTGCCCGCCGCGCGACTCTCCATCGAACTTCGCCCGCTGCGCGGGTGACCACCACCCCCAGGTGCGCGAGCCTGACAGCCCGTGGTGAAAGTCGGCGTCCAGGGATCGACAGGGCGGCCCCCATGTACTACACTGGCGGGCATGGCAATGGGCACGGTGCGCGACGACGGGTCGCAGCAGTCGATGTGGGTCGCGACGGCGGATCTGTCGCAGAGTGCGGGGCATCCGTTCTACGAGCGACTGAACCGGATTCTGGAGGCGGCAGGGTTCGACGCGTTCGTCGAAGGCCTGTGCGCGCCGTTCTACGCGGTGATGGGCCGGCCGAGTCTGGCTCCCGGACGGTACTTCCGATTGCTGCTCATCGGGTACTTCGAAGGGCTGGACTCGGAGCGGGGCATCGCGTGGCGCGCGGAGGATTCGCTGAGCATGCGGGCGTTTCTGCGTTTGGCGGCGCCGGCGGCGCCCCCGGACCATTCGACGATTTCGCGGACGCGTCGGCTGTTCCCGGTGGAGACCCATCAGGCGGTGTTCACTTGGGTGCTGGAGCAGTTGGCGGGGGCGGGCTTGGTTGCGGGGAAGACGTTGGGCGTCGATGCGACGACGCTGGAGGCGAACGCGGCGATGCGGAGCATCGTTCGGCGTGACACGGGCGAGGATTACACGGCGTTCCTGACCCGTTTGGCGAAAGCTTCCGGCATCGAGACGCCGACGGCGGAGGAGTTGGCGCGTTTTGACCGGAAGCGGAAGAAGAAGACGTCGAACAAGGATTGGACCCACCCCCACGACCCGGACGCGAAGGTCGCGAAGATGAAGGACGGCAGCACCCACCTGGCCCACAAGGTGGAGCATGCGGTGGATCTGGAGACGGGTGCGGTGGTGGGTGTGACGATCCAGGGGGCGGACAAGGGGGATACGGCGACGATGGCCGAGACCCTCGTGACGGCGACGGAGCAGGTGGAGACGGTGTTGCCGGAGGCGGCGGGGGTTTCGGAGGTGGTTGCGGACAAGGGCTACCACAGCAACGAGACGATGGTGGATTTGGCGGCGGTGGAGGTTCGGAGCTACATTGCGGAGCCGGACCGGGGCCGGCGGAGCTGGAAGAACGCGCCGGAGGCTCGGGACGCGGTGTATGGGAACCGGCGCCGGATCCGGGGCAAGCGGGGCCGGCGTTTGCTGCGGCGTCGTGGCGAGCTGGTGGAGCGTCCGTTTGCGCACCTGTTTGAGACCGGCGGGATGCGCCGGGTGCACCTTCGGGGGCATTCGAACATCCTGAAGCGCCTGCTGGTGCACGTCGCGGGCCTCAACCTCGGGCTGCTTCTGCGTCAGGCGATCGGCGCCGGCACGCCCCGCGGCCTGCGGGGCGGGGTGGTATCCGCCGTCTGCGGGCTGATTGGGCGGTTTGTGGGCCTGTGGAGCGGTCTGGAGCGGCTCTTGACGCGATTCCGGCCCAATTCGGCGCGGGTCGCCGCGCTATCGAGCCACCGGCCCCTTCAGCCAGCCATCTGAACACCGGGGACTTCTACCTCGGGCTGCTGACCGGCGTCACTTCGGGCCGGATGGGGTCGTCGGTGAACGGAGCCGCTTCTGCTCCGTGGAAAAGTTGCTCCAGTGGGTCAGCGCTTCCAGCCCTGCGTCTTCTGTTCCGGCGGTCTTCGGTTAGCGGGTCGTGCCGAGAAAATCCACGAAATGGTGTGCAGGTACGGCGGACTCGTGCCGATACGTGATGTATGGCGCGCAAGAGCGATGACCACGACGGTTCGAAGGGTCCTGGGCCGCAACGGGATCCACAGGATGTGCGGCGCATCGAACGCCTCGAACGAGACAAGGCGAAGCTGATCGAGGAGCGGGATCACTGGAAGCGCCGCAGCGAGCATCTGGAGAAGGAACTCGAGGCCGCGCGGCGCGCCGGCAAACGGCAGGCGGCCCCCTTCGCCAAGGACCGACCGCAGGGAAGCGGCCGGCGGCCGGGGCGGCGAGCCGGCGCGGAGTACGGGAAGCAGGGACGCCGCCGGGAACCGACACGAGTTGACGAGACGTATGCGGCGCCGACCCCGACGACCTGTCCGGACTGCGGCGGCGCGGTCGCGCTGGACCGTGTGGCGTCGCAGTATCAGGAAGACCTGCCGGAGGTGCGTCCCCTCGTGCGGCGCTTCGACATCGAGGTGGGCCACTGCTCGCAGTGTCAGCGGCGCGTGCAGGGCCGGCACCCCTTGCAGACCTCCGACGCGTTGGGCGCGGCCAGCGCGCAGTTGGGTCCGAACGTCGCCGCGCTGGTCGCCGAGTTCCACACCGAGCTGGGCATGCCGGTGGAGAAGGTCGTCCGCGTTCTGCAGACCCAGTTCGGCCTGCACGTGACCAAGGGCGGCTTGGTCCAACTGCTGCACCGCACCGCCGACGCGGCGGCGCCCGCGTATGCGGCGCTGCGCGAGCAGGTCCGCCGCAGTCCGGTGGTCACGCCGGATGAGACGGGCTGGCGTGTGAACGCGCTCCGCTACTGGCTGTGGGCATTCGCCACCCCGGAGACGACGGTGTACGCCATCTGCGACGGCCGGGGGTTCGCCGAAGCGGCGGCGGTGCTCGGCCCCGACTTTGCCGGCGTACTGGTGCGGGACGGGTGGGTGGCCTATCGCGGCTTCAAGGAAGCGCCGCAGCAGACGTGCTTGGCTCACCTCTTGCGACGGTCCAAGGACTTGCAGGCCGCTCATCCCGACAGTCCCTGGGCGGGGGAGGTGCAGGCGGTCCTGCAGGACGGTCTCGCCCTGCGGGACCGCTCGAACGCGGGCGAAATCAGCGGGCACGGTCTGGCGTCGGCCCGCGGCCGACTCGCCGCCCGGCTCGGCCGGCTGATCGACGCTGCGCCGCCGTTGGCCGCCGCCGAGCGCTTCGCCAAGCACTTGGCCAACGAATTCCCCGCGGTGTTCCTCTTCTTGTGCGACCCGTCGATAGACGCCACCAACTGGCGGGCCGAGCAGGCCATCCGCCCCGCCGTCGTCACCCGCAAGGTCTGCGGCGGCAATCGTACCCGCAAGGGCGCCGACACCCAGCAGGTGCTGGCCAGCGTGATGCGCACCACCCGCCAACGCAACCTCGACCCCCGTTCGCTGATCACCACGATGCTGTGCGCCCCCAAGCCGGTCGTACCCGAAGCGCTTGCGCTGCCGCCACCCTCTTGACGGCGGGCAAGCCGGCCCCCTGCGGCCGGTCCGCACTCACGCCGAGCCGACCGCAACCGTCCGCGGCCACGATCCGTGGGGTTTCGTCATCGGACCGAACGGGACGCCCACAAGACGCTCGCCGCAGTTCGCATTGTCCGTCCGGTCGCGTGCCCCGTTCGCGGCGCTGCCACCCGAAGAAGACCGGCGGAGCTCGAGCCTCCCCCGCCGGGGGGACGCCCGAGGGGGCGTCCCCAGGGGTGGACGCCGGCCGTACGCCCCCGCCCGACCCGCTTGCAGGCCATGCCAACCGGCAGGCTGACCTTCCCCCGACCGCGCAATCGGCCCGCCACAATCGACAATCTGGTAAGGCGCAACTTGGCTACCGTCGTAACTTCCCGATAGTCCGGTCGATTTCAGTCCCATTTTCACTGGCGAAAACCGATCGAGCACCCGGTAACCGAATACTTCCGGCGCGATGCCGCCCGCGGGTCCGCCCGCGCCCGGCACCGGGTATTCTTCCCGGTTCGCCAGAATGTCTCGTACTCGTGTGTTCGCCCAATTCACTGTTGCGGTCGCCGGCGTTATGACTTGTTCGTATTGTCTTTCCGTCACAGGTTCTCGCTGCCGATCTCTCTCGAAGGCGTATCTTCCGGTTCCGCCGTATGGCGATAGTCGCCTCGCCTCCTTTACTTCCTCTGGAATCGTTTCACCTGTTTGTCGTGCCTCTTCCAGCAGAATCGCGACGTCATGAGTGAATGTGAATTCACCCTTTCGAGCGATTATCAGTCCCTTGATGGCCATTTCGGCTGCTATAGTGCGCTTGTTCGCAGTAGATTCTCGCGTCTCTTCCACCAGCGTATCCCTTTGCGTGGTTGAGGCGTGCTTCCGCTTCCCCGAGCCATAGCAGCGCGTCCTCAGGCTCTCTCTGCTTCGTCATACAGCACCCGTCCCTCCCGTAGTGCGGGTTCGATCACGAAGTAGGGCTTTCCGCGGTTTCGCTCGATTTCACTTGTTGTCGCGACGACGATGTCGGCGCCTCTCCTGGCGACCGGCATCGTGCAGTAAATCTCGGCCGCTATCGACGTCGTGTCGCACTCGTCCTTGATGACCAGGATGTCGAGGTCGCTCCGCTCGTTCATCTCGCCGCGGGCTGCGGAACCGAAGAGAATTACTCTGCGCGGTTTGACCGCGGCGACTATTGCGCCCGTGACCCTTTTCAGCATGTCTTCGTCAGGCGTTCCGTCCGGGTTGATGTACCGCCAGTGAATGCTGTCGGCATCGTAGCCCCTTACCAGCCCGTGGTGAAAGTCGGCGTCCAGGGATCGACAGGGCGGCCCCCATGTACTACACTGGCGGGCATGGCAATGGGCACGGTGCGCGACGACGGGTCGCAGCAGTCGATGTGGGTCGCGACGGCGGATCTGTCGCAGAGTGCGGGGCATCCGTTCTACGAGCGACTGAACCGGATTCTGGAGGCGGCAGGGTTCGACGCGTTCGTCGAAGGCCTGTGCGCGCCGTTCTACGCGGTGATGGGCCGGCCGAGTCTGGCTCCCGGACGGTACTTCCGATTGCTGCTCATCGGGTACTTCGAAGGGCTGGACTCGGAGCGGGGCATCGCGTGGCGCGCGGAGGATTCGCTGAGCATGCGGGCGTTTCTGCGTTTGGCGGCGCCGGCGGCGCCCCCGGACCATTCGACGATTTCGCGGACGCGTCGGCTGTTCCCGGTGGAGACCCATCAGGCGGTGTTCACTTGGGTGCTGGAGCAGTTGGCGGGGGCGGGCTTGGTTGCGGGGAAGACGTTGGGCGTCGATGCGACGACGCTGGAGGCGAACGCGGCGATGCGGAGCATCGTTCGGCGTGACACGGGCGAGGATTACACGGCGTTCCTGACCCGTTTGGCGAAAGCTTCCGGCATCGAGACGCCGACGGCGGAGGAGTTGGCGCGTTTTGACCGGAAGCGGAAGAAGAAGACGTCGAACAAGGATTGGACCCACCCCCACGACCCGGACGCGAAGGTCGCGAAGATGAAGGACGGCAGCACCCACCTGGCCCACAAGGTGGAGCATGCGGTGGATCTGGAGACGGGTGCGGTGGTGGGTGTGACGATCCAGGGGGCGGACAAGGGGGATACGGCGACGATGGCCGAGACCCTCGTGACGGCGACGGAGCAGGTGGAGACGGTGTTGCCGGAGGCGGCGGGGGTTTCGGAGGTGGTTGCGGACAAGGGCTACCACAGCAACGAGACGATGGTGGATTTGGCGGCGGTGGAGGTTCGGAGCTACATTGCGGAGCCGGACCGGGGCCGGCGGAGCTGGAAGAACGCGCCGGAGGCTCGGGACGCGGTGTATGGGAACCGGCGCCGGATCCGGGGCAAGCGGGGCCGGCGTTTGCTGCGGCGTCGTGGCGAGCTGGTGGAGCGTCCGTTTGCGCACCTGTTTGAGACCGGCGGGATGCGCCGGGTGCACCTTCGGGGGCATTCGAACATCCTGAAGCGCCTGCTGGTGCACGTCGCGGGCCTCAACCTCGGGCTGCTTCTGCGTCAGGCGATCGGCGCCGGCACGCCCCGCGGCCTGCGGGGCGGGGTGGTATCCGCCGTCTGCGGGCTGATTGGGCGGTTTGTGGGCCTGTGGAGCGGTCTGGAGCGGCTCTTGACGCGATTCCGGCCCAATTCGGCGCGGGTCGCCGCGCTATCGAGCCACCGGCCCCTTCAGCCAGCCATCTGAACACCGGGGACTTCTACCTCGGGCTGTTACGACTCGCCAGGGTTCGCCGTCGGGTCTGCCCGCCTCGTTCGGTTCAGTTCGTTGATCTTGCGTGCGCATGTCGACGCTCCGTGTCTTCAGCGCGAGTGTACCTGTACGAAGCATCTGCTCGACGGCATGCTCCGTTGCGGTCGTTGCAAGTTGCGGATTACCGTCGTGATCGCTCAGGACGCGGTTGCGGCGCCCGACTCCAGCGCCAGCGCCGCAGCGCGCAGTTCCATCAGGTGCGCCGCCCGGATCGGGGTCGTCCCCGCCGCCGGCGCGGCGTCGGTCCAGCGCGGCACCGCCCGCCCCGCCGCCGCGTACGCGGCGCCCAGTGCCTGCCGCAGTTCACGACGGGCCGCTACGGCCGAGCCGGAAGCACCGCATCCACCACCATCCCCGGACGCGGCGTGGTGGGCGCGTACACCGCGCCCACCCGCAGCCCCTCCGCGGGCCGGCCGGTCACCGCCTCGACGGTCGCGCGCGGCCGGAGCAACCGTTGCAGCCGTTCGCGCTGGTCCGCCTCGGAAAGCGCCGGCGGCGACGCCTGCACGGGGCTGAGCGGCGTGTCTCGCCGCGCCCGCGACGCGCCCGCCGGCACCGGTTGCGGCGCCCGGCGCGCGGCCCGAATCTTGACCCGGTCGTATATCGATGCTCCTCCCGAAACGTGCGGCGCCCGCGCCGCCGCGAGGAAGCCGGCCGCCGGACGCAGCAAGAGCCGCAACGCCTCGCGCTCGGTGACGCGCTCCAGATGAAGCGACACCGGCGCCGCGCCTATCCCGCCTGCGCCCTCGAACCGGGTGTTCCCCACCCGCGCCCATTCGTCCAGGACGTCGCCGAGCGGGACGCCGGACGCAATCAGGGTGACCCGGCCCTGCCCAATATCGAGTTCCAGATCGTCGGCGGAACCGACCCGCACCGCGCCCGCCGCGGTCGCGGCGATCGCCGCGACCGCAACGCCGACGCTCCACCCTCGTCCGCTACGGCTCATGCCCGCACGATAGCACACGGCGGCGGACCCGCGACCGACGGCGACGGACCGCAACCGACGGCGCGACGCAACACCGCCCTGGGGTGGAACGCGGCGCGATGCGGGACGGGGGGCCGGTCACCCCCGGGTTGCTCCGGGTGCCGATGTGGTGAAAGAAGAGGGCGACGCAAGCCCCGGGCGGCGCTACGGCCCGGCGGCGGGACGGGGCGCGATGCAGGGCGGGGGGCCGGTCACCCCCGGGTTGTTCCGGGTACCGATGTGGATCGGACCCACATCCTCCTGCGTCAGCCGGTGCGTGCGGACGATGTGCGGCGTCAGCAGCATCACGATGTCGGTCGACTGCGCCGACTCGTCGTTGGCCGAGAAGATCTGCTTGAGGATGGGCAGGCGCAGCAGGCCGGGGAAACCCTTGAGAATCTGGCGCTCCTCCTGGCTCAGGAGACCGGCGAGCAGGTTCGACTCGCCGTCGCGGAGCCGCAGGCGGGTCACGACCTTGCGGCTGCCGAACGTCGGCAGCGACTGGCCGGCGACGAGAATCGACGCGCCCAGGGTGCTGTTCTCGACCTCGAGGTCGAGGATGATCTCGTTCTCGTAGGTGACCCGCGGGGTCATCCGCAGAATGACGCCGACCGGCCGATACTGGAACGAGGTCAACGGGTTGAACGACGCGCCGCCGGCGGCCAGCGGGGTGAACGCGGTGGTCGGCACGGGGATGTCCTGCCCGAGATTCAGTTCGAGCTCGGCCCCTTCCTGCCCGCGGATCTGCGGCTGCGCGACGAGCCGGTTATGGGTGTCCTGCTCGAGGAAACGGATCACCGCGGGGGGCACCGCGAGGTAGAAGTCTCCGGCGCCGACGCCGCCGGCGAGCGCGCCCAGACTGAACGCCCCGGACCGGGCGGACGCCCCCTCGGCGCCGTTTCCGGTCGGCGCGGCCGGCCTGCCCTCCGGCGAGAACGTCGTCGTGATGGAGTAGCGCGACAGGTCGAGGCCGTACTGCTTCGCGCGCTCGCGGTTGACCTCGAGAATCTCCACGTCGATGACGACCTCGGCCCGCGGCTTGTCGTTCGCCGCGAGGACCCGCTCGACGATGCCGACGACCGGCGCCGTCGCCCGCACCGTGATCGCATTGGCCTCGACGTTCGCCACCAGTTGCGGGGCGACCGGCATGTCCGGCACGCTCACGAGGGCGGTGAGCATCTCGACCAGCGCTTCCACGTCGCCGTGCGAGACGTAGAAGGTGCGGATGACCAGTTCTTCGTACTCGCCGCGCTTCTCCGGCGTCTCGGGCGCGACGACGATCGTCCTCGGGTCCACCACCTTGTGGAATGCGCCGTTCGCCGCGAGGATGCGGGACAACGCCTGTTCGAAGGTCACCCCGGCCAGCGCCACCGACAACGTCAGATCCTCGAAGTCCCGGTCGTAGACGACATTGATGCCGGCCGCCTCGCCAAGGAAATCGAGCACGTCGCGCAGGCTCGTATCCGCGAACTCGATGACCAGCGGCTCATCCGACACCGGGTCGAGCAACGGCGGCTGCGTGTCGAGGCGCGCCTGAGTCCGCATCGCTTCGATGGGGGCGGGGGCCCGCGCCGCCTCCGCCCGCTCGCGCAGCGTCTGCTGCAGGTTGGCAATTTTGACGCCCGCCGGCTCGTTCGACGGGTCGAGCTCGTACGCGCGCCGGTACCCGCGCAGCGCGCCCGGCAGGTCTCCCAGGGCTTCGAGCTCGCCCGCCGCCGCCGCGTGGTGGCGCGCGGCGCTCAGCATGGCCCGCTCCAGGGCAATCCGGTGCTCGACGCGATCGGGGGCTTCCTGCAACGCCCGGCGGTAGTACTCGACCGCCGCATCCCAGTCGCCCCGGCGCGCGGCCGACGCGCCCTGGTCGCGGAACGCCGAGCCGGACGCGCATCCGGAGACCGCGACGGCCGCCGCGAGCAGGATCGCGGCGACGACAGGCTCCCGCCCGGAGATGCGCACCCGACCGACCCTCACTGGAACCTCCCTGGGTGACGCCGGCCCTTCACCCGGCGCTCAAGGTCAGGCGTTCTCCGCCCCCGACCCGCTCGAGCGCCGGCACGATCCGGCCGGGCACGACAATGCGGCGGCGTCCTCCGACGACCGCGCCCGCCCCGACGCCGGCCTTCACCCGGCGCTCAAGGTCAGGCGTTCTCCGCCCTCGACCCGCTCGATCACCACCGCGGTCCGGTCGATCGCGACGATGCGATAGCGTCCTCCGACGACATCCCCCGCCCGTCCGTGATAGACGCCGTCCCCGTCGGTCACGACGGCGACGCGGCCGACGCTCTCCGGCGCTTCGAGGACGCCGAGAAACCGGATGGCCTCGGGGTCGCCGGCGGGCCGCCACCCGTCCACGCGGCCCGGCGATATCGCCGGATTCCCGCCCGGGACGCCGTCCGCGGGCATCAACGGCGGCGGCGCCGGCGCCCGCGCGAACCGAAACGGATTGCGGGCATCGCCGCCGGGCGCCGGCGCGCCGCCGGGCAGCGCGCCGAGCCGCACTTCATCAGGAATATCGGCAGGTCGGCCGCCGCTCGTGAGGGCGGGGCCGACGGCGGCCCCCTCGGCAGACGCGTCGGCGGGTAGCTGCGGGCGGCAGCCGGCGGGCAGGAGGAGGCACGCCAACAGGACGCCGAACCGGCGCCGGCGGCGGTTTCGGGAGAACGTCGGGGCCACGGTTCGGTTCCAGACCATTACGGCGAGCCGGCCGGCGCGGCCGGATCGAGGTCAGCGGGCGACGCCGGCCGACGCGACCAGCAGCAGGAGCGCGCGCTGCGTGCCGATGTGGGCGTCGCGGGGCGCCCACCATTCGTCGAGGGAGTGCGCGCCGCCGCCGACGCCGCCCCGCCCCAGGGTCACCGCGGGGATGCCGCCGGCGATCGGCAGATTGGCGTCGGTCGACGCCACCCCCAGGCGCGGCCGCAGGCCGAGGAAGCGGGTCACGGCCAGGGCCCGTCGAACGAGCGGAGCCCCCGGGTCGACGACGCCGGACGGGCGGTCGCCGATCGGCTCGAACCGGGCGGTCAGCGGGGCGCCGCGGTCGCGGGCTCGATTCTGTTCGTCGACGGCGCGCCTGACCGACGACCGCAGCACCGCGTCCAGCCGGTCCAGCCGTCCTGGGAAGGTCGACCGCAGGTCGACCTCGGCCCACGTCTCGCGCGGGACGGCGTTGACCGACGTGCCCCCGCCGATACGACCCACGTTGTAGCTGGACGACGTCCCGACCCCGGCGACTGCCGATGCCGCCCGATTGAAGTAGTCGATGGCGCGGGCGAGCGCGTGAGCGGGGTTGGCGAGACCGAAGTCGCCCCAGGAATGGCCGCCGGGACCGGTCACGGCGACCCGGTACCGGCGGGATCCGAGGGCTTGGTTGACCACCGTTTCGTCGGACCCGCCGTCGATGGCGATGAACTGATCGATGCGCGGTCCGCCCGGCCGCAGCAGATGCCGCACGCCGCGCAGGTCGCCGAGCCCCTCCTCGCCCACGCTCCCGACGAAGAGAACGTCGTCCCGCGTGCGCACGCCGGCCCGCTCGAGCGCCGCGGCGATGTTCAGCAGCACCACCAGCCCCCGGGTGTCGTCGCCGACGCCGGGCGCGTAGAGACGGTCGCCCCGGCGGCGGACAGTCACGTCGGTGCCGGGGGGAAAGACGGTGTCGAGATGGGCGACGATGGCGACCGCCGCGGGGCCGGCGACCCCGGGCCGCCGCGCGATGACGTTTCCAGGTTCGTCGACGGTCACATCGTCCAGCCCCGCCGCCCGCAGGAGCTCCGCGAACCGCCGTCCGCGCTCGGCCTCCCCGAAGGGCGGCGCAGGTATCTCGGTCAGCTCGATCAGGGCCGCCTCGGCCGTCCTTTCGAGCCTGCGCGCGAGGGCGAGGGCCCCGCGCACCTCCGGCCGCGCCGCGACCGCCCGGATGGCGGCGTCGTACACCGGATCCGGCGACTGCGCGAACGCCGGGCGGGGACCGCAAACGGCCAGGGCAATCCCCACCGCGATTGCGGGACTCTTCATGGCGTGCGCCCCCCCTGCGCCCCCGCGCCGAGCCGGCCGGGCATCTGCGCGTGGCCCCCTTGAACGATGGGAACAGGCATATGGCAGTCCCCGGCACCCCCGCCGAGCCGGCCAGGAGGCATCTGCGCGGGCTCCAGGGCGCGGATGTCCGCCGGTGGGCGGCGACAGCCGCGCCGCAAGACGGCGGAACCGCCCCCCAGACCGCTATCGAGCGGCCGTCGGGTGTGGCGACGGCCGCGCCGCAAGGCGGCGGAGCCGCCGGACGGCTACTGCGACTGCCCGGCCCGCTCCTCGGCGCGGTGACCGGCGAGAATTCCGTCCATCCCGATGTTGCCTTCGTGGCAGGCGTACTCGAACATCGGTTCGTCGCTCAGCATCAGGGGAATCAGAACCGTCCACGGCCGGGTCCAGACCGTCGGGTCGGTGATCGTGACCTCGTAGTCGAGGGTTCGGGGACCGACCCGGGTCAACCGTTCCATCAGGTGGAGGCCGTCGGACGATCCGCGGAAGCTCGCGGTCGACGAGAAGTTCGTCGTCTCGATGACCAGCGTGTCCCCCTCCCAGTATCCGCGGGAGTCGCCGTGCAGTTGGCGCACCGCCTCGGGCAAGTGCGGCTGGCCGGCGAGCGGAATCACCCGCGCATCGTGAATCATCTCGTTCAGAAAAACGACGTGATTCGCGTTCTGGAAGATCTGGTAGTAGCTGTTGTATCCCGCCCCCAACCGCGGAATCCCGTAGGTCACGCACCGCTCCTGCAGCGGCCGGTCGGTATAACTGTCGGCGGGGTGCTCGCGGCGGTAGGCGGCCGCGTCGCGGAACCGCTCCCGCGCCGCCGGGGTCGCGGCCGGGATTCGGCCGTCCGGCGGGTCGACCACCAGCGACGTCCGGTTGGTGAAGTCCCGATCGGCGATCCAGAACTGGTTGTAGTTCCCGGTCGCGGGGTCGTAGGAGGTCGCCTCGATCCCCTCGATGGCCGCCAGCACCAACTGGTCGCCGAACAGCGCATCTCCGTCGCCGACCGCGTTCGCGGCGGACACCCGCAACGCCGCCAACTCCTCGTCGCTGAGGGTCTCCTTGCCCGCCCACGCCTCGGGACGCTCCAGCGGCGTCACGTTGTTGTTAGCCCAGACCCCCTGCAGGTCCGCATGGCCATCCGGCGTGCGGGGCGCGACCCAGCCGGCCTCGGTCGCCTGAGCGGCAGCCGCCCCGGGCACGACCCCCACGACGACCGCGAGAACCGCGGCCGGAGCCGACACCGTCACCAACATCGCGCGCATGAATTCCGCTCCTTCCATAGTGCCTGCGAACCCCAGGCAAGAGCCTTCGGCTCCACCACGACCTCCGGGCGGCGGCCCTGCCCCGGCGCCGGAATCGCTCCTGCGCCGCCGTCATCGCCGTGCCGCCCACATGCGGCAGGCTATTGTAAGTCAGGGGGGGCAATCGGGCGCTCATCCGGTCTCGGCGGGGAGCGCCCGGCGCGGCGTTTCGGCCCGAGGCCGGCCGCGCCGCGCAGGTCCGGCGCCGGAAGCTCGCCGGCGTGCGTATAATTGGCCTCGGTTCCGTTCACGCCCCGAGGTCCGGCCGCCGGCCGGGGCCGCCGGCGGACTGGACCACGGCCCGTGTGGAGACGGGCCGAGCGGATTCCGAACGGAGATCACATGACTGAGACGCAGCAATTGGGACTGACCGGTCGACTGCTCCTGTGGATGGTGGGCATCGCGACCTTCGGAGTCATCGCGCTCCTGCCGTACTACCTGTTCATGCAGTTCGCCACCGACTACGTGGTGCACGTCACCGTCCTGAGCTGCGTGGGCGTCATCGCCCTGGTGCTCGTGGTCGCCACGATATTCGGACCGCTGCGAACCGAACCGCTGTCGGAGGCCGCCGACACCGGCGCCGGACTCCGGTTCCTGGGGCTCATTTCGAACACGGTGTTCATCGCGCTGCAGATCGTGGCGATTCCGCTGCTCGTGATCGAGCTCATCCTGCGGCTCGCGGGACGGTCGTTGTTCTAGCGGCCCGTGGCGATAGTCCCCGCTGCATTCGAGCGGCGGTGCATCACCAAGACTACTCTTCGCCGCTCTGTTGTCGGCTGCGGGCCGGCTCCTGTCGGCTTGCATGACGGCCGGCATTGCGGGCCGGCCCGGAATCGCCGCCTGCGGCTCCGATGGCCGCCCAACCAACCCTCCAGAAATCCGCGCCCTTCCACGGCGCAGACTCCCGGCCCGGCGCAACGGCCGGGATTGGCGCGGCGGCGTTCAGCCGGCGTCCGCGCCCATGACCTGCCGGACCTGTCGAGGGTTCGCCCCCCCGAATCGGGATGGGGTTCCGAGCGGCCGCCGCTGCCGCCTACCGCTCCTTCAGCCCCTTGGCGAGCAGGTGGACGCCCAGGCCGAGCGGGGCGACGGGCCACCACGCGGCGAGCCAGTCGAGGGGAATGCCGAGCAGCGTGTTGGAAAGCAGGATGGCGCCCACGGCAATCAGGATCACGCCGCCGCCGACCGAGCCCCGCAGGTTCTGGAACGGAAGTGATGCGTCGTTCAGGCTCGGCAGCTCGATGCCCTCGACCCCGTCGAGAGCCAGGTTGTAGCAGGTGGCGCGCCGGCTGGCGTCCACGATGTTGTAGATGACGAAGAAGGCGAGAAAGATCGAAGCTGCGGGCAGCAGCCGCGAGAACGACGGGTTTACGGCGGCCAGAAAGGCGATGTTCATTCCAAAGATGATGTTGTGGATGAACCCGAGCTTGTAGTAGCCGACGTAGATCTGACCGGCGCCGGGCATGAGCGACAGCAGGCCGGCCAGGACCGGGGATTTGCGTTGGCGGCCCGCCGCGGCGCCGGCGGGGGCGGCGTAGGGCGCGTGGACGGCGGCCGGGGGCGCAGGCGCGGTCGGGGGCGCAGGCGCGGCGGGCCCGGCGGCCGGCGCAGGCGCGGGTTCCGGGATGACGGGAGGACTCGGAGGCTCGTGGGCGCTGCTCATCGTCTGCTACTCCTGTTTCGGGTTCGATCGGTACCGGGCGCGGTCGCGGGCGGGACGCGGAGAACAGCTCGCCCAGCATCGCACCGGCGTCCAGGCTGAGGGCACGCAGGGCGTCGACGCCGCTGAAGAGATCGCGGTGCTGGACGGCCTGCACGAGCTGCCGCCAGTGCCGTTCCAGATCGGGCGCCGCTCCGGCGGCCCGCCGCGACCACGACGAGAGGGCGGATACCCAACCGGCCGCCCCGCCCGCGCCCTCGGCCGCCATCCGCGCGACCCGGTTGCGCGCCGCCGAGACGGTGCGGTTGACGGCGGCCGCGGAGCTGACGCCCACTTCCCGCGCGTCCGCCCCGGTCTCCTGCAGGACAACCTGCGCTCCCACCGCCGCCGCCCGCAGCGGCGACCACGACGCCCCGAAGGCCAGCCACGCGACCAACGCCGCCGCGCAGCCCGCCTCCCAGGCGATGCGGGGACGCACGAGGAGTCGGAGCCCGGTTTCCCGCATCCGGCCCGCCGGCGCGGTCCACCGCCGTCGGCGCGGCCGGGTCCGGGCGAGCACGTCGGCCACGAGCCGCGCATCCGGCCCCGCCTCGGCGAACCGCGGCAGGTCCTCGGCCAGCCCCGCAAGCGCGGAGGCGAGCGCGGCGCAGGCAGGACAATGCCGCAGATGCGCGCCGACCAGGCCGCGGTCCGCATCGGCGAGCGTGCCGTCGACCAGTTCGCCGAGCCGCGCCCGCGCGCGCCCGCACGGCGGGCCGCTCGTCTTCGCCAGGATCTCCTCGGTCAACCCGTCGGGGACCTCCGCCGCGGCCGGCGCAGTCTCTTCCTGCAGCGAGGTCAGGACCGCACGGCAGGCGGAACAGCCGGCGGCGTGCGCCGCGGCGCGCAGCCGCTCGTCTTCCCCCAGGACACCGTCGAGCAGCGCCGCGAGCCGGTCCGTGAATTGGAAACAGTCCATGGGCCTCATACCCGCAGCCGGGACGAATCGGCATACGAGGGGTCGATCGCGACGACCTGCCGCGCCAGTTCCACCCGCGCACGGCTCGATCGCGACTTTACGGTTCCGAGAGGCACGCCGAGCAGTCGAGCGATCTCTTCGAGCCGCAGCCCCTGGATCTCCTTGAGCAGGATCATCTCGCGGCTCGTGCCGCTCAAGCGCGCGAGGGCGGCGTAGACGGTGCGCTTCCGCCCGTCGGTCAGCCAAGCCTGCTCCGGGTTCGGAGCCATGTCCGCGGGCGTCACGGCATCGTCTTCGCCGGCCCGCAGATCCTCGGCCGGCGGACGCGCCTTCCGTCGGCGAAGCTGATCGATGCACAGGTTGCGGGTGATGCGCAGCAGCCACGCCAGGAAGCGGCCGCCCTCGAAGGCGTCGAGCTGCCGGTAGACGCGCACGAACGCCTCCTGGGTCACGTCCCGGGCGTCCTCGACGCTGCCCAGGTAGTGGAAGGCAAGGCCGTAGACCCGTCCCTGGCAGCAGCGGACGAGCTGCTCCCACGCCAGGTCGTCGCCCCGCCGGCAGCGTTCGACGAGAGCCAAGTGCGGGTCTGGGCCGGGGTCCGGTTCGGTCATTGCGCTTCGCGTCCCTGTCCTTCCGGGTCGAGCAACTGCGCGCGTGACCGCCGAACGGCCGCGCGCTATGGGGAAGAACGCAGCGGCGCGGGAAAGGTTCGCTGCCCGGCCGCCGCGGAACGCGCGCCGACGGCCGCCTGGCGTTCGTGGCCGGCCCGGGGACGGGAAAGGTTCGCTGCCCGGCCGCCGCGGACGCAGGAGTCAAGCCGTTGGCGGGGGCGCGCGAGAGACCCGCACGCCGGGCGCGGAATACACGGTGCGGCGTTCCGATGGACTCCGATGGACAGAGCTCGTCGAGTCGCCGCCCAAGCAGCCCGCGGCGAAAGTCCCGGCTGCATTCGAGCGGCGATGCATCCCGCCTGACTGCGTTGTTCGCCGGTTGTCTATGTCCAATAGGCGCGCTCCTCACGCCTGGTCAGGCGCGGGCGTTCTTGGCCCGCCGGCGCTCTTCAGCCCGCTGGCGCCCTCGCCGCCCTCGGTGCGGCGCGGGGTTCACCACCGGGCTGCCATGCCGTCAGCCCCCGAGATTCTGCGTGAAGAAACTGCCCGCACGGGACACGACGGCCGCCCGGCCAACTGGACGCCCTGCCGTTGCGGCGCGCGCAGGACGATGCTGCGGGCGCCCCCCGGGGCGCCACGCGTCAGAGCGCGGCGATCGCCGCCCCCGCGAGCTGCGCGATCGCCGCCAGGGTGGTCTGGGCGGCGTTCAGCCCAAGGCGGAAATCGTCGTCCGTGAACGTGCTGTAGCGGTCGGTGGGCTGGTGCCAGTGGGGGTCCCAGCCGGCCCCGATGTGCATGCCGCGCTCGTTCTCGCGCAGGCTGACGGACGGAGCGACGTTCATGACCGATGGCGCGGGCACCCCCGGGGGCGCCACGCGTCAGGGCGCGGCGATCGCCGCCCCCGCGAGCTGCGCGATCGCGGCCAGGGTGGTCTGGGCGGCGTTCAGGCCAAGGCGGAAATCGTCGTCCGTGAACGTGCTGTAGCGGTCGGTGGGCTGGTGCCAGTGGGGGTCCCAACCGGCTCCGATGTGCATGCCGCGCTCGTTCTCGCGCAGGCTGATGGACGGAGTGGCGTTCATGAACGGGGTCGAGTCGGTGTTGGTCATGTGCGGCCCGACCATGGCGGGATAATCGGTGGCGTAGGCGTCGTTGGCGGCCTTGAAGAAGAAAGCGAGGTCGCGCGATTCGGCCGCGAGCGCCGAGTTCGACTGGAACTCGATGTTCACGTCGGCCTCCCGCCGCTGGTCGCGGCTGACGACGCCGTCCGGGCCGGGCGCGCCGTGGTCGAACAGCATCATGTCGTGCTGGATCATCCCCAGCCAGCGCGGCTCGGGATACCGGCCCGACCCCGGGGGATCTTCCAGACCCTGCCGCCCGCGGCGCTGCTCCACGTAGGCCCGGCTGCCGTTCAGGCCGGTCTCCTCGTTGTTCCAGAGGGCGAATCGGATGGACCGCTCGGTCCGCACGTCGGGGGCGTTCAGGATACGCGCGAGTTCCATGACGAGGGCGGTCCCCGACCCGTCGTCGTTCGCCGCCTCGCCGAAGCCGTGCCCGTCCATGTGGGCGCCGAGGATGTACATCTCGTCGGGGCGGGTCGAGCCGATCTTGGTGCAGAACACCTGAGAGCGCCCGCCGTCGACCGGCTCCTCCAGGTTCAGCGCCCGCAGCGCCTCGTCGGGCTGGGCCGACGGGTCGCGGACGACCCCGGTGCGGCGGCGGTATCCGAAGATGGAGCTGCCTCCGGGGCCGTTCCCGTTGCGGCCGATGCGTCCCCCGGTCGGCGTCGGCCCGACCGGGTTCAAGGGCTGCGGCGCGCCCCCGGCGCGCAACGGGGGCGGGGTCCGCGGCCGGGGCGGCGGCGCGGCGTAGGTGTAGAAGACCCGTTCCGTGGCGCAGCCCACCGCCTGCAGCTGCGCCTCTATCCAGTCGACCGCGTCGCGGTTGCGCCGGGTCCCCTGCCGCCGGTCCCCGAACTGCGTCAGCCCCTTGATGACGGCCTTGTACCCCTCGAGGTCGAGACGGCCGACGAGCGCCGCGACGGGATCGGCGGGGTCGGCGGCCGGCTGCCCCGCCGCCGGCGCGCCGGCCCCGAGCGCCAGCCCCACCGCGGCCGCCGACAGGAAACCTCTACCCATCGTCTTCCCTCCTCCGGCTCCCGATCGCCAGGCTCAGTCGCCGCTCTCCGCGATGCGGTAAAGCCCCGGCGCGGCCCCCGGGCCGGCGCCCCGGCGCACTACCCGCGCCGGCCGCGGGCACCAGTCCGACCCCCGCCGCCGACCGGGCTCCTCCTACGCATTGTCTTCTTCCCGTCGCCGGCTCCCGATCGCCAGGCTCAGTTGCCGCTCTCCGCGATGCGATAGAGCCCCGACGCGGTGCGGATGATCAGGCTGCCGCGGGCCACCGCCGGCGTCGACAGGGTCATCTCGTCGAGCGAGTTGCGCCCCAGCACCTCGAAGTCCCCGCCCGCCTGCATGACGAAGGTGTCGCCGTCCTCGCTCAGGGCGAAGATCTTCCCGTTGTACGCCCACGGCGACGCGGTGAAGAGCGTCCCCGCGGTGACCCGCCGCCGGTAGACCTCGGCGCCGGTGCGGGCGTCGTAGGCCATCAGGATGCCCCGGTCGAGCAGCGTGTAATGGGTGCCGCCGTAGACGAGCGACGACGGGTTGTACGATCCGAGCTGGGGATGGGACCAGACCACGTAGTCGTTGCTGGTGGCTCCCTCGGGCAGCGTGATGTCGCCGCCCGCGCCCGGCCGGATCGCGTACACCGGCCGGTTCCGGTCGGCCACGTAGCCCGAGTTGATGTACAGGAGGCCGTCGTCGCTGAACGGCGTCGGAATGACCAGCGACGACATCCCGCTGAGCTGCCACAGCAGTTCGCCGTCGAGCCCGTACGACCGGACCCCGCCCTGTCCGGTGGTCACCAGCTCGGTCCGCACATCGTTCTCCCACACGAACGGCGTGGACCAGTTCGAGTTCTCGTCCCGGTCGACCCGCCACAACTCGGCCCCGGTCGCGGCGTCGAGGGCCGCCACCCACGACGCGTCCTCGTTGTCGTTGACCACGTAAAGCCGGCCGTCGTGCAGCACCGGCGAGCTCGCGGCGCCCCACTGGCGGCGCGGCAGCCACTCGAGCGGCGCCGACCACGCCAGCTCGCCCGCGAAGTCGACCGCGAACAGCCCGATGTCGGCGAGATAGACGTAAACGCGCTCGCCGTCGGTGACCGGGGTCTCCGACGCGAAGGTGCTCTTCTGGTGGGTGGGCAGCGCCGGCACGCCGGTGTGCAGGGTGTATTCCCAGCGGGTCTCCCCCGTCTCGAAGTCGATGTCGAGGAGCACCCACCGCAGCGGCTCGTCCACGTCGGTGATGAACGCGGCGGTCATCGTCCCCCCGAGCGATCGCGCCCGGTAGTTCTCGATGGGCTGAATCGGCACCTCGGCGCCCTCCACCGCCGTCGACGTGAGGACGAAGACGTGGTCCCCCCAGACGATCGGCGACGCCCAGCCGCGGCCCGGCACGTCGACCCGCCACGCCACGTTCTCGTCCCGCCCCCAGCGCTCGGGCAGCGCCGGGTCGTCGGCCACCACCCCCGCCGTCCCGCCGCGGAACTGCGGCCAGTTGGTCTGGGCCGCCCCCATCGAAGCGCTCAGCAGGACGCTGCACGTCCCGAGCGCGGTCAATCGCATGCTCATCATCGACTCCTCGAAGCTGTCCGGCCCGTGCCGTCGACCGTTGCCGGTATTCTAGCCCGGAAATCGTCGCCGGCAGCGCCGACGGTCGCCCAACCAGCCCGCCAGGAATCAGCACCGTGCTACCGCCCAGACTCCTGCCCCGGAAATCGTCGCCGGCGGCGCCGATGGTCGCCCAACCAGCCCGCCAGGAATCAGCACCGTGCTACCGCCTAGTGGTCCGTCACGTCATAATTCTCGGATAGACGGACTTGAATCGAACGACGTATTTTCTTCTGCATAGGACCCTTGCGGTTCGCGGCGAGTACCCTGGAGACCCTGGTTTTTAGTCGTGGCGATGCACTAGACCCCAGGGGCATCCCGCGCTGACTGCGCGTGACGGCTCGCCCCCGATTCGAGGGGGCGCGACCGTCTTGCCGACCGGCCGGCGCCGCGTGAGACCCACGATTCCGCCCGTCCGGAGCCCCGACAGGACCCGCCGCGATTCTGCCGGCGCACGGCGGTGGCGGAGCGTGGGATGGTCCTGGCCCAGACCCCGCCCCGGACCGACTACGGCGCAGAGTCCTGGTAGACTGGCGCCCGGAAACCGCATCCGGCGGAGGAACGACAGATGCACTCAGGCAGCCTGCGTACGGCGCTGGCCGGCGTTTCGACCTCTCTCGTGATGGCGGTATGGCCGGGCCCGGCCGCCGCCCAGGCGCCCCGCGAGCACTTCGTGCCGTCGCGGCCCGAGACGGTGAGCTGGGGGTGGTTCCCCCTCGACAAGCCGCCGGTCCTGACCATCGACTCCGGGGACACGGTGCGCATCGACACCCTGTCGCACGCCGGGGCCACCCAGGACGAGCATCCCGAGGCGTCGCTGGGCGCGCTCGGGGTCTCGCCGGACGAGATCCTCCCGGACGTCGTCGACTTCTGGGCGTCTCGGGCGGGGCGCCCGCGGGACGGCCGGAGCGGCCACGTCATCACCGGCCCGATCGCGGTCCGGAACGCCGAGCCCGGCGACGTCCTCGAGATCCAGGTGCTGGAGCTCGCCACCCGGGCGCCCTACGGCGTCAACAACACCAGTCCGGCCGGCGGCGTCTTCTCGCCCGCCTATCCGGGGTCGCGGCCCGACGACGCCGGGCGGGACATCGCGCGGGGCCGGCATCTCATCCGCACCGGAGTCGTGAACAGCCGCGAGGTCGCGCTGTTCGGCGACGGCATCCACGTGCCGCTGGCGCCGTTCATGGGCATCATGGCGGTCGCCCCCGACCCCGTCGTCGGCCAGCCCGGGGTCACCGTGCCGGGGGTCCAGGCGTCGCGGCCGCCCGGCCGGTTCGGCGGCAACCTCGACGTCAAGGACCTCACCGCCGGCAGCACCCTGTATCTGCCGGTGCTCCAGCCCGGCGCCCTGTTCTACGTCGGAGACCCGCACTCCGCGCAGGGAGACGGCGAAGTCAGCGGCACCGCCATCGAGCAGTCGCTGACCGGCCGGTTCCGGTTCGTCCTGCGCAAGGACCGCACCCTGACCGCGCCGCGGGCCGAGACCCGCACCCACTACGTCCTGATGGGCATCGACCTCGACCTCGACCGCGCCCTGCAGAAGGCGGTCGAAGAGGTGGTGGCGTTCCTCGGCGCCGAGCACGGCCTCAGCCCCGACCGGGCGCTGTCGCTGGCCAGCATCGCCGTCGACTTCCACGTGGCCGAAGCCGTCGACCTGACCCAGGTGGTCACGGGGCGGGTTCCGAAGGCCCTGTTCGGCCGGTGATCGGGTGGCCCGGGCCGGCGGCAGCGGAGCGCGAGACGACGGTCGGCTCACCGTCGACGAGCACGGGGCGGCGTGGAGCCGCGACCCGTGCGAAGTGGGGCGACGATAACTGAGAAACAACGACCGATTGAAAGCGCAAACGACCGGCGGCGAGGACAGGCGGCATGCCGGAGATCAGCCGATTCTTCGGCATCGTGATCAAGATGTTCTTTCCGACCATGCGCCGCCGCATTATCCACGCCGGACACAAGGCGCTCATCATGATCGAGACGCTCGAGGTGCTGCGGGGCAGCTTGCCGCACCGGGTGCCTGCTTTGGTGCTGGAGTGGGCGGCCACCCACCGTGAGGAGCTGCGGGCAGACTGGCGCCGCGCCCGGTCCGGCCGGACGCTGGCGCCGATCCCGCCGCTTGAGTGACGGGTCCCATGGCGCTGCTCCGCATAGCAGAGGTCAACCCGTTACCGGGATACCGCCTCAGGCTCCGTCAGACGGACGGGTCGACGATTGAGCGCGATGTGGACCCATGGCTGGTCGGTCCGGTCTTCGATCAGATCCGCGAGAGACCGGAGATGTTCGCACGGGTCAGAATCGCCGGCGGTACGGTGTCGTGGCCGAATGGCTCCGACCTGTGTCCGGACGTTGTCATCTGGGGCGGTGCCCCGCCGTCGATCCGCGCCACCCACGCGGGCGGACGGTCGAGCCGCTGCGCGAGTTGCCGCCGGGGCAGCCCAGCCGCCTGTCGGACGGTTCGAAGGACGACACCGACAGCTTCACGGGAAGGGACATGAGCCGCCTCACTGCGCCGGCTGCGCCTCGTGCAGCCGCTCCAGCGCCGCGAGCCGCTGGTCGACCTTGCCGAGCGTCACCTCGACGGCGCGCAGCCGCTCGTCGAGACGGCGGATGTCCTCGCGCAACTCCGCGAGCCCGGACCGGAACTCGGCGCGGAACTCCGCCATGTCGGCCCGGAGCTCCGCCCGTATCTCGGCATGCTCCGCCCGGGACTCCGCCCGGACTTCGGCCAGCCCGGACCGGAGTTCGTCGCGCAGGCCGCCGATCTGCGTATCGATCTGGACGGCCAAGCCCAACGCCACCGCCACGAGGGCACCAACAAGCCACTGCATATCCCGACTCGGCATCGTTCCGCCCTTCGTCAGTCGGCCGGCGCTTCGTGCAGCCGCTCCAGTGCCTCGACGCGCCGCTTGAGCGCGTCGGACTCGCGGCGGTCAGCGTAGTTGCCCGCGATGCTGAGCCACAGGAACAGGCCGGCGAGAACCCACCAGCCATAATCCCGGACCACCCCGACGATGCGCGGATAGACCTTCGCCGGTTCGGTCCGCTGCGGCGTCACCAACTTCAAGTGTTCCACTTCGGTCGTCACGAGGGGATTCTACTGCGCCGGCTGCGGCTCGGGCTGCGCCGCCGCGGGCTGCGCCCCGATGCCCATCCGTTTCTTCAACTCCGCCAGCGAATCGGCGCCGGCGCTTGACGACGGCACGGCCAGCGCCCGATCGATGTCGTCGTCGATGGTGCCGCCGACGTCGACGAGGGCATCGTAGGCTTCGGCCAACGATTCCTCCTCCTGCACCTTGTGCTTCATCTTCATCGAGCATGGCGACCGTGCCGGATGCGTCGGCCCCCGCGAGTTCCCGGTTGATCTTGCGCATGGACGAGGCGTCGCGGGAGCGGGCGCGGAGCGTGACCGCCTCGTGCTCGTACTTGGCGATCTGCCGGCGCAGGTCGTCAACCTTGCCTTGAAGCTGGTCGGCCATCCGCCGCTGGGCGTCGTGGTCGGCCGCCGACCCGGTCCGCCTTCGCCTCGAGCGCCGCGGCGGCCAGCCGGTCCAGCCACTCAGCCTCGTCAGCGGGCACCTCGCCGACATCCGCCCGCCGGATCAGCATCATGGCCTTCCGTTTGTAGTCCGCGGCCCGCTTCCTACGGCCGTCGCTCTCGTTCTGCAGGCGGATGGCCGGCGCCTTCACCTGCGCGAGACTCGACACGGCACCCTGGAGGTTCTGCTTGAGATGCCCTGTTCGGTCATCTTGATCGGGTCTTCCAGACAGTCAACCGTGGCGTGTGCGTTGGACTGCGCGACCTTGAACATCCTGGGTGAAGATACTCATCCTCTGCCCCTTCGTGCATTCGTGCGTTCTGGACCTCTCCCTCGATCTACGCCGGGGCGCGCCGGGTATTCATGGATGGCCCGACGCACGCCGTCGAGCAGCACCCGGCCCACCCGCCCAACACCGTCGCGAGGACGATCCACTTCAGCAAGGCGGTCGAAGAGGTGGTGGCGTTCCTCGGCGCCGAGCACGGTCTCAGCCCCGACCGGGCGCTGTCGCCGGCCAGCACCGCCGTCGACTTCCACGCGGCCGAAGCCGTCGACCTGACCCAGGTGGTCACGGGGCGGATTCCGAAGCGCCTCTTCGGCACCGGATCGCCTTGACGGCGGCAACTTGCCGCCGTACGATGAGCAAATGCCGGACTCGGTCACGGAAAGCCTGACGGCCTCCTTCACCGCCGAACAGCTCGGCGGCACCAAGACCATCGGCCTTCCGGTCCAGTCGGAGGCCGACTTGGCCCGAGCGGTGGAACTCGAGTTCCCGAAAGCCAGGATCGACGCGCTCCGGATACTGGGCCCGGAGGAGGAGGCCGACCAGGCCGTCAGGCTCGCCCGGGTGAGGGAGCTCGCCGAAGAGACCTTCGCCGACACGCGCAAGGCCGACCGCTGGCTCCACCGGGAACTGACGGCACTGGACGAACGGCGCCCGATCGATCTGATTCGTACGCAGGTCGGCGCCCGGATGGTCGAGGATCTGCTGGCGGGCATCGCCTGGGGTGCCGCCGTCTGATGCAGCTCTGGCGGCTGTCGGCGGGCGTGTACGCGGAACGGTTCGACGGCGGGTACGGGCTCGAGAACGACGGTCGTTGGAACGGAAGAGGCCGCCCGGTCACGTACTGTTCGACCGGCCCTGCGCTGTGCGTCATCAAGAAGCTCGTGCACCTCGACGACGCGTCCTTGTTGCCCGACGACATGGTGTTCGTGCGCTACGCAGCACCGGACGATCTCAAGGTCGAAGAAGTGCCTCTGGACGGCTTGCCCGAGCGTTGGAGCGTGCTGGGCGGTCTGACCCGGCGTCTCGGAAACGACTGGTTGGACGGCGTCTCGGCCTGTCTTCTTCGCGCCCCGTCGGTCATCGTGCCGATTACGGACGCCTGCGACGGAAACGTCCTGATCAACCACCGCCACGAGGACGCGCGCCGCATCACCCTCTCCCGCATGGCAACCTTCCGGTACGACCCCAGACTGTTCACGTTCGGGTAGGGACGGCCTGGGCGAATCTGGCTGACCGGCGCGAAGCGTGAGGCGCGTCTCTGCCCTGACGGAATGCCGATCGGCCTTCGAACACGAGCGAACAGTCGGACAGGCACACGGAACGGGCCCCTGTCTCTGGCGAAGGGACGCCGTGGTCCACGGACCTGTCTTCGGACAGCACGAGCACCGGCGCCGTCTCGTCGATCGGATTGACGATCCAGCATTCTGGAATCCGCGCTTGCGCGCACAACGTCAGGCGTCACTCCAGCATGTCCCTGACGAAGGGGACGACGAACGGCAACAGCCACAGCACCACGACGACGATGGCGAGCACCGTGAAGACGTCGAAGCGGCGCGGCGGCGGGGGCCGGTTGACGGCCCGGCGCACGCCGTCGAGCAGCGCCCGGCCCACCCACCCCAGCACCGTCGCGAGGACGATCCACTTCAGCATCGCGGCTCAGTCGATGATCGCCTGATACGTCATCGTCGCGAGGTCCGGCCGGACGTTGAGGTGCGTGTAGGGCCGGATCTGCTCCATCAGGATGCCGATGAGCTCCTCGGACGGGTCGACCCAGAAGATCGTGCCGAACGCCCCGCCCCAGTAGTAGGACCCCTCCGAGCGCGGGGTGCCGGACGGCCCGAGGTCGGTGACCACCGCGTAGCCGAGGCCGAACCCGTAGCCCGGCCCGGCCAGCCAGATGCCCTTGTCGCCGGTGTGGTTGGCGGTCATCAGCTCGACCGTCTTGCGGCCGAGGATGCGCGCGCCGTCGAGCTCGCCGCCGTTCAGCATCATCTGGTGGAAGCGGAAGTAGTCGCGCGCGGTCGACACCAGCCCCCCGGCACCGCTGAAGTAGGTGTGGGGCTCGGCCACGAAGCGGCTCTCGGCCGTCGGCGCCTCGGCCAGCTCTATCTTGCCCTGGGCGTTCGGGCGGTAGAGCGCGGCGAACCGGCCGAGCTTCGACTCGGGCAGATAGAAGTGGGTGTCGGTCATGCCGAGCGGCTCGAAGATCCGCTCCCGGAGGAACGCGTCGAGGGTCTGGCCGGACATGACCTCGACGAGCCGGCCCACCACGTCGGTGGCCCGGCCGTACTCCCAGTGCTCGCCGGGATGGAAGTTGAGGGGCAGCGTCGCGAGCCGCTTCAGCATGCCGCCCACCGTGTCGCCGGGCTTCCGCGGCGCGACCACCTCCTGGAACTCGGGCTGGGTGATGCCGCGGTAGGTGTTGGCGAGCCCCGCGGTGTGGGTCAGGATGTGCTGCACGGTGATGGGCCGGGCCGCCGGCGCCGTCTTGTAGCGGCCGGTCAGCCGCTCCTGCGGCGGAGCGGGCACCGCCACCTGCATGTCCGCGAACTCCGGCAGCCACTTCGCGATGGGGTCGCGAAGCTGGAAGCGGCCCTCCTCGTAGAGCATCATCAACGCCACCGACGCGATCGGCTTGGTCATCGACGCGATGCGGAAGATGGCGTCGTGGGTCATCGGGGCGCCGGCCTCGACGTCGCGCTGCCCCAGGGCCGAGAAGTGCACGACCTTGCCCCGGCGCGCCACGAGGGTCACGACCCCCGCCACCTCGTTGCGGTCGATGTAGCCCTGCATCACCCGGTCGAGGCGATCGAGCCTCTCCGAGGACATCCCCACCGCCTCCGGCTCGGCCGCCGGCACGCCGTCCATGTCGGGCACGTCCCCCGGCGCGTTCGCCCGCACCGCGGCCAGCGCCGCCGCCAGCACCGCGGCCAGCGCCAGTCCCTTCATCGTCGATCTCTTCATGGCTGTCTCCTCGCGGGATCGGTCGAAACCTTCCCGCCGGTTCGAAGGTTGTATCGCCTTCAACGGGCCGCCGGTCATCCCGTGGTCCCCGCCGCGCCGTAACCAGGGCCCGACAGGTGATCTCAACCACCTCCATTGACGGGTTTGCGGGGCTCGCCCGCCCCACCGGGCGGCCGAGGCCGCTTCGCGCCGGCGGACCGCTCCGGGCCATCTTCGCCGCGCGGGCTCGGCCGCCGGCTCCTGAGTCCCACCCGTCAGAATCCGGGCCACGTGTACGGCGCACGCGTTCGGGTCTGTCGGCCTCCACTCTGCTCGTGGGTCCTCCGGGCACTCCCCCCTATCCGCAGGGGCATCCCACGCTGGCTGCGCGTGACGGCTTCGCCCCCGATTCGAGGGGGCACCACGGTCTTGCCGGCCGGCCGGCGCCGCGTGAGACCCACGATTCCGCCCGTCCGGAGCCCCAGGACCCGCCACGATTCTGCCTGCGCACGGCGGTGGCGGAGCGTGGGATGGTCCTGCCCCTATCCGGCGCAATTGTTGCACTCCCGATGCATTTCCGCGATACCGAACGACGAATCGGCTATTCTGAAGAGGCTGCGCGCTGCGCGCCTGTCCAGCGCGTGCGAGACCGCGATGCATGACATGGACACGATCGCGCCGCCCCGCGAGCGGACCTTCACCGTCAGCGAATACTACAGGCTGGCGCGCCACGGCATCCTGACGGAGAACGACCGGGTCGAGCTGCTCGACGGCCGGATCTACGAGATGGCCCCCATCGGCAGCGGCCACGCCCAGTGCGTGCGTCGCCTGACGGAACTCCTAGTACTGAGGGTCACGCCCGGGGCGGTGGTCAGCATACAGAACCCCGTACGGTTGAACGACCGCTCGGAACCGGAACCGGATGTGGCCCTGCTCGAACCGAAGGACGTCTACGGCAGCCGGCATCCGCGCCCGGAAGACGTGCTCCTGCTGATCGAAGTGGCCGATACGTCGCTGGATTTCGATCGGGACGTGAAACCCCATCTCTATGCCCGCGCCGGCATCCGCGAGCTCTGGGTGCCCGCGCTCCGCGAGCAACGCGTCCACGTGTACCGCCGGCCCGGCCCGAACGGCTACGCCGAGCGTGCGGTGGCCGAACGCGGCGGCGCGCTTGACGTCGCCGCGCTTCCCGAGGTCGACGCCATCCCGGTGGACGCGATGTTCGATTGAGCCGAGCGGATCCTGCCCCGACGCCCCTCACCGGGAATCGTCGCCGGGCGCATCCGGCGGCGCCAGCCGGGACCCGCGCCGCCCGCTTCTACGGCGCAGACGCCCGGTCGTCGATACGCCGCCCGCACCGGGGAGCCATCGTCCAGGTTCCGTCGCCGGCCTGCCGCCAATAGCGCAGCATCGGCGGATCGGGCCGCTCCGTGTAGGGTTCGATCTGCACGAAGCTGTAGCAGGGGGGCAACTGCTCGGGCCGCATCGATTCCAGCAGCCCGGCCTCCGATACGCCCTGGCGCCGCCGGTGTTCGTCGAGCTGCCGCGGGGTCACCGTGCGCTGCCACGCCCCACCGTTGACGACGACCGGGGTCGCCGCGCCGCGCACCGGCGAGAAGCCGTCGACGACGTAGGTCCGGCCGGCCTCGACGCGGGTGAAGTTCCCCTGGCGGTAGTCGGCGAGATGGGTGTGCCCGTGGACCATCACGGCGACGGGCCGAGGGTCCGCCATCTGCTCGAGGTGACGGCCGAACACGCGGTCGCGCGACCCCCAGAAGTACTCGAACCGCGGCGCGGCGGTCTCGGGCGTCCGCGGGCACTCGGCCACCGGCGGGCCGGTCGGGTCGAACTGGGTCAGGATGCGCTCGAAACGCCGCCGCGCCCGGCGGAGGGCGGCGCGGTGGTCGCAAAGGGCGGCCAGCTCGTCGTCGCCCAAGGCCTCCATGAGGGCGGTCAGGCGGCCGGCGTCGAGGGCCCGCGCGGCCACCGGCTTGAACCGGTCGTCGTCGGCCAGCGAGTCCACGAGAAACCGCGGCCCCGCCGCGCGGACCTCGCCCAGGTCCCAGGCCGGCGGCTCCACGTCGCCCCGGTCCAGGTCCATGCGGAACTGCTGCCACGACATCCGGAAGAGGAGGAACCGCAGCAGGTCGGGGGCCGCCGCCCCCGCGTCGTCCACCCCGGCCGCAGCCAGCGCCTCGCGCACGCCGGCGCCGTCCTCGGCGAGGTTGTCGACGATCGGGAACCGGGGCTCGTAGCGGTCGTACAGCGCCTGCACGACGGACTGCCCCCACGGCCGCTCCAGGCGCCGCGGCCCGGACCGGGTCTCGAACGGGGCCGGCCAGCGCTCGAAGCGGTCGGCCCGGTGCTCGATCTGATGCCCGTGCTCGGCGTGAATCAGGCCGTCCGCCGAGCGCCAGTACCCGTCCCCGGCCACCCTCACCCGCCCGGGCGCGGCCGCGAACGCCTCGACGGCGCGCCGCCCGACGGCGGGGAACAAGAGGGCGGCGTCGTGGTCGCCGGGCACGAGCACCAGCCGGTTGTCGCCCGACGCCGCGAATGCCGCGAGAGCGGCAACCTCCCCCCGATGCGCCGCGAGCACACGGTCGAGACGGGCCAGCGCCTCGGCCTCGCTGCACCCCAGGTCGGGGTCGTCGTGGGCGCAGGCGCCGTCGCCGGCCTGCAGCAGGTCGAACGTGTCCCCGTTCAGGACAAGGTCGGTCGGCGCTCCAACGTCCGCCAGGGCGTCCAGAAACCCGCGGAGATCGTCCGCCCACCGGAAGTCCTCGTACGGCGACCACGCGCCGTCCGCGCCGCGCCCCTCGCCGAGGTGCATGTCGCCCAGCACCACGACCCGGCGCGGCGGGTCGTCCGCGGTCCGGGCGTGCGAAAGGCCCCCGGACGCCGCGACGGCGAACGCGAACAGGACCAGCCCGGCAATCGCCGCCCGACGGCTCCGCTTCCCGCCCGACCAACCCTCCAGGAACCCGCGCCGTGCCGCCCCCCAGACTCGCCGCCCGGGAAGCGCCGCCCGACGGCTCCGGCTCGACCCACGCGGCAAGCGCCCGCGCCATTCCACGCCGGCGGAGGCTCCTCCCCCGGAAATCGCCGCGCGACGGCCGAGCCAGGGCATCGCGGACACCTATTCCTCCTTCGCCAGCGAGAGCCGCACGATCGACTCGTCGTTGCGGACGACGACATGGCGGTTCGCATAGGCCGGGTGCGACCAGTTGACGGCGGTGCCGGACCGGCGCCGCCGAACATAGGGATGGGTGGGCTCGATCAAACGCGTGCGGCTGACCTCGTCGTAGCCGTCGGGAGAGAACCGTGCGATCACGAGGTCGCCGGTGTCGGTGTTGACGAAATAGCGGTCTCCGTTGCGCACGAAGAACGCGGTGGCCCAGTTGGCGCTTTCGCCGATCAGGGCCTCGGTCTCCCAGACGCGGCGGCCGGTCGCCGCCTCAAGCCCCCGGAGGACCCCGTGGCCGTCCACCCCGTACACATAGTCCCCTTGGATCAGCGGGGTGCTGATGACGGAGTTCAGGGTATTGAAGTCGAAGCCGTACTCGGGGTCGCTCTCGCCGACCCCCTCCCAGAGCACCTCCGCCCCGGGGCGGTCCTCGTCGAGCAGCAGCATGCGGGCCCCGCCGTACTGCGACGTGAAGAACAGGTAGCGGCCGCTCTGAACCGCAGTCGCGGGGTTGATCCCCATGTCCACGATGTGGCGGATCTCCCAGTACACCTCGCCGGTCTCGGGGTCGAGCGAGCTGATGTCCCGCGGATGCCAGGCGATGAGCTGCCGCGCGCCCCCCGCCTCGATGATGATCGGCTGGCTGTAGCCGGGCTCCCAGTCGGACGACAGGGCCCGCCAGACCTCCTCGCCGGTATGCTTGTCGAACGCCATCATCTTGGCGTCGGGCTCGCCGCCCACGAGGCAGATCAGCCGGTCGCCGTCGACGAGCGGCGCGCCGGACATGCCCCACGACGGCACTTCGGTGTGGAAGTCGGCGGGAAAGTCCTTCTCCCACCGCACGGTCCCGTCAACCACGTCCAGGGCCAGCAGCCGGCCCATCGCCCCGAGCACGTAAACCCGGTCGCCGTCGACGGTCGGCGTGGCCCGCGGCCCGATGGCGTACACCAGTTGCAGCCCGGCGTAGTCGGTGCTCCACTCGCGGGTCCAGAGCACCTCCCCGGTCTCCTCGTCGAGGGCGAGGGCCCGCTCGACCACCGCCGTCGCCCGCGGGTCGGGGCGCCGGGCATCGGTGATGAACACGCGCCCTCCGGCGACCGCGGGGCCGGCATAGCCGCCGTGGATGGGCGTGCGCCAAGCCACCGGCAGACCGCCGTCGGGAAAAGTCTCGACGAGGCCGGTCTCGGCCAGGACCCCCCGGCGGCCCGCCCCGCGCCATTCGGGCCAATCGTCGGCCCGAGCCGGAGCGGGGCTGCCGGCGGCGATCAGCAGCGCCAGGAACTGCAGGATGTAACGCGGCATCTCCACTCCTTCCGGGGATGGACACGCGGAGTATATCGACTCCGGGATTCCGCGCCGCGGAACGGCGCGGAATCCCGGGAGGCTTGCCGGGGCGGCGGGCGGCGCCGCGGCCGGCGGTTCCGGCCTGCGATCGGCCCGGGCGGGAACCGCCGGCCCCGGCCGCTCGTCAGAATCCAGGTAGAACCATGATCAAGTTCCTGCTCTGGTGCATCCTCCTCGTGCTGTGTTGGCCGGTGGCGCTGCTGGCGTTGCTGCTCTACCCGATCGTCTGGGTGCTGCTGCTGCCGTTCCGGCTCCTCGGCATCGCGGTGACCGGGGTGTTCGCGCTGCTGGCCGTCATCATCCTGTTCCCGGCCCGGGTGCTCGCGGGCCCGAAGGCGCTTTAGTCGGGAGTCTGCGCCGCGGACTGCGCAGACTCCCGGCATGCGTTGACGGGGAGCGGCTACGGGAGTTCGCCGTAGATCACCCGGACCGCCGCCTCGAGGCGGGTCGAGTCGTAGTCGGGATACCCGGACGACAGGTCGACGCCCGCCGCCGTCTCGTCCACGCTCAGGCCGGCACCCTTGGCGGTCCGCACCGCGTCCACGAGGTCAGCGGTGTAGCGCTGGAACTCCTGGAAGCTCTCCCACGTGGTCACCGGGATGTGCCCCGGCACCACGACGTCCACGCCCTCGATGCCGGCGATCGCCCCGGCCAGCGTCTCGGGCATGGCAAGGCCGCTGCCGCCGTTGCTGGTGTCGAGGAACGGCGCGTCCCGCCACGGGAACATGTCGCCGGTCTGCAGGACCCCGAGGGCCGGATACACGATGAAGGTGTCGCCGTCGGTGTGGCCGGCCCCGAAGTGATACAGATCCATCTGGTCCGCGCCCGAGCCGAGGCTCATCCGTTCGGAGTAGGTGGCGGCGGGCAGGTACTTGGCGTTGTCGCCCTGGAAGTTGTCCATCCGCCGCATGTTGGCATGGGTGTTCTCGTGGGCCGCGATCCGCGCCGTGTCGGGGAAGAACTCGTTGCTGCCGACGTGATCGCCGTGGGTATGGGTGTTGACGATGGTGACGACGGGCTTGTCGGTCACCGAGCGGATGCGCTCGAGAATCACCGGTCCCCAGCCCGGCAGCTTGGTGTCGACGATCGCCACCCCGTCCTCCATCACGAAAACCCCGACGTTGCCGCCGCTGAACAGCGCGCGGTCGACCGTCGACGATCCGGTGATGACGTAGAGGTTGTCCTTCACCTGCTCGATCACGGCCGCGTCCACCGCGTCCGGATTGAGTTGCTGGAACCCGCCGACGCCGACCGACAACCCGCCGAACGCCACGACCCCGCCGAGTATCATGCTCCGTCTCATTTCTCTGCTCGCTCCCGTGCTCGTATCCGTTGGATGGGTCCACCGCCTCGGCGGACAATCGGTTGCCGCCCCGGAGGATAGATGTACCACACCTGACGTAGAATCGCCTGTAGCGCATCCCCAGGACCATCCCACGCTCCGCCACCGCCGTGCGCAGGCGGAACGGCCTGTGGGACTACGACTTCCCCGCCGCCCCGGCCCTGGTGGACATCAGCGTGGACGGCCGCGACGTCAAGGCGGTGGCGATCACGAGCAAGCAGGCGCACACCTACGTCTTCGACCGGGTCACCGGCGAGCCGGTGTGGCCCATCGAAGAGCGTCCCGTGCCCGCCGGCGACGTGCCGGGAGAGTGGTACGCGCCGACCCAGCCGTTCCCCGTGAAGCCGCCGGCCTACGACCAGCAGGGGGTCGGCATCGACGACCTCATCGACTTCACGCCGGCGCTGCGGGCCGAGGCCCTCGCCATCCTCGACGACTACGTCTGGGGGCCTCTCTTCACGCCGCCGTCGCTGATCGACGAGCGGCCGGGCGGGACGCAGGGCACGCTGGTCGTCCCCGGCCTGGTCGGCGGCACCGACTGGAACGGCGCCGGCGTCGACCCGGAGACGGGCATTCTCTACGTCCCCTCGGTCCACAGCGGCACCGTGGTGGATCTCAGCCGGTCCGAGCACCCCCGCTCGGACGTCGACCGGGTGATGCGGGGGGCCCGGCACATCCCCGGCCCGCGGGGGCTGCCGTTGTTCAAGCCCCCCTACGGCGCCTCGTCGCCATCGACCTCCCAGGGCGGGATCCTGTGGACGGCGGCCAACGGCGACGGGCCGCGCGACCATCCGGCCATCGCCCATCTGGACCTGCCGCCCCTCGGCCAGGGAGGCCGCGCCGCCCCCCTGGTGACCCGGAGCCTGGTGTTTCTCGGCGAGGGCGCCAACGTCGGCGCCGCTCTGAGCTGCCCGGGGCACCACGGCGGCCCCCATCAGCTACCGGGTCGACGGCCGCCAGTACATCGTGGCCACCGTCGGCTGGAGCGACATGACCAGCGAGTACGTGGCCCTTGCCCTGCCGGAGACGGCGGAACGATGAGCGTTGACCCGCCCGACGCCGGGGGCTACTCTTGTCGAGATTGGGATTCGTGTGTTCGTCCGCGGAAACGCGGGTGATCGACAGCCGGTTCCGGCGCCGGCAATCAAGACGGCAGTTCGGCCGGGAAATCAGTGGAGGTCGGAGATGAGGCAGAGACAGATCGTATCGCTCGGCGTCCTCGCCGCGATCGTCGCGGTCGCGGGGCCGGCGGCGCCGGCGATGGCCCAGGACGGGCCGCGCACGGCGTGGGGAGCCCCGGACCTGCAGGGCGTGTGGGACTTTCGCACCATCACCCCGCTGCAGCGCCCCGAACGGTACGGAGACCGCGAGTTCCTGACCCAGGAAGAAGCGGCCACCCTCGAGCAGGGCGCCGTCGACCGCGACCAGCGGCTCCTGCTCGCGGAGGCCCGGAGAACCGAGGCGGGCGGCAGCGTCGGCGCCTACAACAACTTCTGGATGGACCGGGGGACGCGCACCATCGAGACCCGCCGGACCTCGCTGATCGTGGACCCGCCCAACGGGCGCATGCCGGAGATGAGCGAGGCGGGACAGGCGCGGGCCGCCGCGCGCCGCGAGCACCGGGCGGAGCATCCCGCCGACTCCTGGCTCGACCGCAGCACCTTCGACCGGTGCATCCTCGGGTTCAACACCGGCCCCCCGATGACCCCGGGCGGCTACAACCAGAACATGCAGGTGTTCCAGACCGAGGACGCCGTCGTCATCCTGAACGAGATGGTGCACGACTCGCGCATCATCCCCATCGACGGCGCGCCGCGCACCGGCATCGAGTCGTGGACCGGCGAGTCCCGCGGGCGCTGGGAGGGCGACACGCTGGTCATCGAGACCGACAACTTCACCGACAAGACCCGCTGGCGCGGCTCGAGCCCGAACATGACGCTGGTCGAGCGGCTGACCCGGCAGGACGACGACACGCTGGTCTACACGTTCACGGTGACCGACCCCGACACTTGGACCCAGCCGTGGACGGCGGAGATCCCGATGCGGCGCGGCGAGCAGCCGCTCTACGAGTACGCCTGCCACGAGGGCAACTACTCGATGGAGGGCATCCTCTCCGGCGCCCGCGCCGACGAGCGGGCCGAGCAGTAGCGCCGCCGCGCGGGGCTCCGCCGGGTGGACGGCAGGTCAGCCTCCACCCGGCGGAGCGTCCCGGCGCAGGCGCCATGGCCGGCGCCGGCAGTAGCGCCCGCCGGGTGGGCGCCGCCGGGCGGACGGCAGGTCGGCCTCCGAACGGCGGAGCGTCCCGGCGCATGCGCCATGGCCGACGCCGGCAGTAACGCCGCCGGGTGGGCGCCGCCGGGTGGACGGAACGTGGCTTCCACCCGGCGGCGCGCTGCGACGCATGCATCATGCCCGACGCGAACATCCACCAGGAGCAACCGTATCGCTGGAGCCGTGCGGAGTACGATCGCGCGGTCGAAGCCGGCGCCTTCGACCCCGACGCGCGGGCCGAACTGCTGGAAGGGTACGTGCTCGCGATGACGCCGCAGGGAAGCCGCCACGCGGCGGGCGTTGCGCTCGCCGGCGAAGCGCTCCGAAGCGCGTTCGGCGCCGGGTGCCACGTGCGGATACGGTTGCCCCTGGCCGCCGGCGACGACTCGGAGCCGGAACCGGACGCGGCGGTCGTCGAAGGCCGAATCCGCGACCACGTCGACGCCCATCCCGCCACCGCCCTCCTCGTGGTCGAAGTGGCGGACGACTCGGTGCGCCGGGACCGCACCCTCAAGCAGCGCATCTACGGCCGGTGCGGCATCCCGGAGTACTGGCTCGTCGCCCTCCCCGACCGCCGTCTCGAGGTGTACCGCGACCCGACCGAGGACGGGTACCGCGCCGTTTCGATGCATCGAGCCGGTGACCTCGTGGCCCCTCTCGCCCGCCCCGCGGCGGCGATCGCCGTCGACGACCTGCTTCCCTGACCGGTCTGCGCCCGCTAGCAATCTGCGCCATCGTGTGCAGACCGTCAGCAGGGCTGGTTGGGCGATAATCGGAGCCGCAGGCGACGATATACCGGGCTTAGCAGCCCGAGGTAGAAGTCCTGGTAGAAGTCCCCGGTGTTCAGATGGGTGGCTGAAGGGGCCGGTGGCTCGATAGCGCACGATGCTCCGCATCGCCGCGTTCGCCTCCGGCGTCGTCGCATCGACGCCCAACGTCTTCCCCGCAACCAAGCCCGACGCCGCCAACTGCTCCAGCACCCAAGTGAACACCGCCTGATGGGTCTCCACCGGGAACAGCCGACGCGTCCGACTTTCACCACGGGCTGGTAAGGCGCAACCCTTGCTATCCCAAGTTTACCAGCCATAAATATAAAAATATTGTAAACAAGCAACTTACGCCGACAGAAATACTCGAGTGGCACTACAAACGTGCCCAACCGTAGATTTCGCGCTGCCCGGGTTCGGCTTGCGTGGCCGTGCGCACGTGCAGCGTGCGTTCGTCGGGGCGCCGGAAGGTGGCGGTGACGCGTTGCTGCCCTTCCAGAATGCGGCGCAACGTGGTCCAACCGGCGGCGTTGCCGTGCTCGCGCAGACGGGTTCGGATGACCTGTACGAGCTGGTAGGCGATGACGGTGATGAACAGGTGGCCGTCGGCCCGCCGCGGCTTGTGGTGGTAGATGGGGCGCAGGCCGAGCTCGGACTTGAGTGAACGGAAGACGGCCTCCACGTCGGTGAGCGCGGTGTAGGTGCGCCACAGGGCGTCTTCATCCCAGTCGGTCTCGCTGCTGCGGAGGCAGTAGACCCCGGGATGGGTGGCCATCGAGCCGTCCCGGGGACGGCGGGTCCAGGTGACGGCGACGGCCTTCCCGCCGGTCTCGTCGGCAGTGACCCCGATCTGGTAGTGGGAGGCGACGCGGGGGTACTTCGTCTTCAACCGCCCGATGCGCTGCCACACCCGGTCGAGCCGCTTGTGGGCGCGGGGGCGCGCGAGTCCCTCGTGGAGCCGGGTCAGGGCGGCCTCGAAGCGGGCGGCGAAACGCTCGACGATGGCCCGCTCCTTCTTGGCGCGCTCCTCGGAGTAGCAGTACAGGCGCACTTCGTCGGGGTCGGTCGAGACCACCTTGTGCAGGTGCACGGTTTGGTTGGACCGGGTCCGGAGCGATACGGCGGCCTCGGCGTCGAACTGACGGTGACGTTCGCGGCTGACGACCAGGTAGCGGTAGCCGTGGTCGCGCAGCCACTGCACGCAGGCTTCGGTGGCGACGCCGCGGTCCATGACCACGAGGGCGCCGGCCGGCGCCTCCAGCGCCCCGAGCATGCCGGCCGGCGTGCGCTGTTCCCGGACGTTGCCGGCGAAGACCCCGGAGCGGCGCACGAAGCCGCCGGCGTCGAGCATGAGGCCCAGGGTCAGCAGCGGACAGTCGCTGCGCTTCTCCTTCGAGTGCCCGCGTTGCGCCTGCGGCTGCCCGCCCGCCCCGCCTTCGAAGTAGGTGTTGGTCAGGTCGTAGAGGGTCACCGTCGGCTGCAGGTCGAACAGTCCCATCGCGCGGTCGAACAGATGCGTCTCGATCGCCCCGCGATGCTTCACCAGCGCGTCCGAGGCGCGGTAGAGCTGCATCGCGCCGACGGTCTCGAAGTCGACGCCGAGCAACTCCCCGAGTCCGCTGCGCTCTTGCAGCCAGCGGTGGGTCGCCCGCTCCGAGGCGGGGTGGGCGAAACGCCCGACGATGACGCCGGCCGCCGCCGCGCGCAGGGCGCCGTTGACGCCGAGGTCGGCGAGCAGCGCCGGCAGGCCCAACTGCTCGAGGGCCCACAGGCCGACCTGCTCGACCCCGACGCTGCGGGGGCGGACCAGACGCAGCGAGTCGACATCGAGGGGCTGCACGTCGGCCGGTCCGGCCGCCGCGCCGCCCGCCTGCGCGCCGCGGACGACCAGCTGTCCGGCGATGCGCCGGGCTTCCTTTTCGACGGCGGGCGGGCCATCGGCGACCAGGGGCGCTTGGCCGGTCAAGAGGTCGTCGATGCGAGCGCACAACCGCGGCCATTGGGCCTGGGGGATGTCGAAGTGCCGCCCGAGATTGAGCCGGGTGCGTTGACGGACGGTGTTTCCGACGCGCTCGGATTGCACCAGACGATGGGAGAAGTAGGGTTTTCCGTCGTGTGAGCGCCGCGTCTGGGTTCGCCGGATGAACACGATGCCCACGATAGCGGGTGGATCCACCCTAGTCAACCCATTCTGTAAAATTATGGCACTACATCGCGCGGCATCAAAACCAGATCCTTTAGAATCAATAACTTACGGACACGAAAGACCCGAAATACAGCCAAAATCGGCAAAATGACCGGTCAACTTGGTAAACTTGGGCTATCGTCGTAACTTCCCGATGATCCGGTCGATTTCAGTCTCATTTTCACTGGCGAAACCGAACGAGCACCCGGTAACCGAATACACTTTCAAGAAGTCAGGCCGCACCCACACCACGCCCCCTTGATTTCCGGTCTCTGTGGTAGTGGTTCCAAAACGTCTCCGTGAGCAGTCGGTCGTTCGTTTGCAATCTCACCACCGAATCGGTGATATGTTCTTTCAGACGGAGGTAGCCAGGAGTGGTCTGTTCGATGCGATAGATCATTCGATTCTCGAAAATCCGGTGAATTAACTCCGACACGTCCTCCAATTTGTCCGTCACCATCGCGCCCACCGCAACACCAGTATCGATCTCGATCAGGCGGCTCAACGGATGAACATCCCGATAGAATCGTCCCCGCTCCTCGCGATCGCAATAAAAAATAACGGGTTTGCCGAGGCTAAGGGCCATGGCCGCCTCAGCGTCCTTACCGTAGCTCTCCTTGTCACCGGCGCAGTACACGAGAAGCTTGGCACATTTTACCATCAGACATTCGACAAGCCCTTTGTCTTCATGGCCGCGCGCCGCGCTCAGCGTAGGGTCAAAGTAGCGGAGGTTCATTGTCCCAAGCCTATGGTCACCGAACATGGTCTCGCAGGTCGTAGCCATGTTTCGAAAGTCTTCCCGCGTCCGCATGCTGGTCGCCACATACACATCTAGGTCGTTCACCATCGACAAATAGTAATGCGTATTGTCTAGCGCGGCAGTCCTCGCAATTCTATATTTCTCTGCGACACGACGGCATTTGATTATTAGATCTTTCGTCGACGTGACCGCCGTGTCAAGTATTTCATCAGCGGAGAAAATGAACTCTCGTTGGCGAGCAGCAGCCTGGGGCGGCAAAGGATCTTTCAAGAGCTGACGGATAGTCGGCGATGGTTGCTCCGCGGCCTCGTACGCCTCGTACGCCTGCTCGAGGAAAGCCTGCAGATCACCGTGATCGTCAACGGGATCGCCGAACGACTTGCACGCCATCTCGGAGATGAGATACCGGTCATCCTTGGGGATGGGTTTGAGAGGTAACGCGGGGCCACGTCGCCTCATCGCATCGGTATCGAAACACCGACGCGCAAAGAAACTATCAAGCTCGTCATATGACAAGTCTCGGAGTTTCCGGAATGCTGTCCGGACGTTCCCAAAATACAAGAGAGCGTCAACGTAGAGCCTGTACAACCCCCACTTGAGGTGTGCGAGTGCGATGATGTTGCCGTCAGAGTTAAGCCAGTCATTCGAGAAGCCCTCGAGGTCCGAGACATTGTACGAATGCCGTTCGGGAACCCGCAACCAGTAATACCGGAAGAATCCGTCCCCAAGTGGAGCCTCGTGGCCCAAGGCCAGCAACTGATTCAATTGAACTATGGTAAGCGCTTTCTCGTCGATCACGCCCAAACGCTTGAATACATCCTCGTGAGTATCTTTACTAAGCCATTCACCGATGCCGCGCGTAGGCACGAAGAAGATCTCGAACTCGCGAAGAATATCAGCCTTGGTCATTTCACTGTCTCACGGCGTGGGACACGAGTTTCTCCAATTATGTCACGCCACCGAAGGGCGAGTGTCAGTCTGAAGCTGACGCACCGCCGACACGACCGCATACCGTGGGGTTTCGTCATCGGACCGAACGGGAACGCCCACAAGACGCTCGTCGCAGTTCGCCTTGTCCGTCTGGCCGCGTGCCCCGTTCGCGGCGCTGCCACCCGAAGAAGACCGGCGGAGCTTCGCGCCGCGCTCGCCGGGCGGGACGCCCGAGGAGACGTCCCCAGGAGGACGCCGGCCGTACGCCCCCGCCCGACCCGCTTGCAGGCCATGCCAACCCGGCAGGCTAACCGTTCCCCGACCGGCAATCGGCCCGCTACAATCGACAATCTGATAAGGCGCAACCTTGCTACCCTGGCGAAAACCGATCGAGTACCCGGTAACCGAATACGCGGCAACCTCATCGTAACGCCGCCCGCCGCGGGGGGACTGGTGCGTACGGAAGCCTACGGAACTTCACGGCAAACGCCCATGAGCGGCGCGCCGCCCGCCCCGACGGCGCCGATGGACATGAAGGGTCGGCAGTAGAGTACCTGCGCCCGCGGCACCGTTCGCCGTCGAGGCCACCCGCGGACCCTCAGAGGCCGACTTTCACAACCCGGAGAAGCTTGGTCCTCACGCATCGGCTCCCTGTATCGCCTGGGTCAGGGCCGGCGTGCGACCGAGCAGCCGGGCGTAGAGCGCGAGCTGGGCGCGGTGGTACTCCTCGTGGGCGATTCCGTGGTGCATCCAGGTCAGGCGGGTACCCCGTTCGCCGTCGAAGCGCCGCACGTACTGCAGCATCTGCACCTCGCCAGCGGCGCGGATCTGCCGGGCCCCGTCGCGGTAGCTGCTGCGCAGCAGGCGCAGCCACTCGCCCCGGGGACGGCGCTTGGCGGTCCCGCCGGCATAGTCACGGATGAACGCCGGGAAGCTCTGGCGGGTGAAGTCGGCGGTGGGCCGGGTGAGCTCGTTCGTCCACATCATGCCGGTGGCCGCGATGTGGGCGACCAGCTCGGCCACCGACCGGGCCTCCGGGGTGGGACGAAAATCGTAGTCGCGGGCGGGAATGCCGGCCGCCTCGGCGATGACGCCCCGGCGGGCGCCGCCCCACGCCTCGATCGCCTCCTCGAGCAGAGTGGTCATGGGCGGTGGCTCCTCCGGCGGCCCGGGGTGATGCGGCGCCGCGCGCCCGCCCCGGTCCCGCTCCTGTCTCGACGCCGTTGCGCCGCCCCGCCGCGGTGATGCCCCCCACCACCAGCGCGGCACCGGAACCGCAACCGTCGCGCACGTCTCGACGCCGTTGCGCCGCCCCGCCGCGGTGATGCGGCGCGGTCCGGGCGGGGGCGGCGGCGCAGGCCCGCCGGCCGTTCACTCGCACACGACGCCGTCGCCGTCGCCGTCGCGCATGTACGCGTAGGCGGGATGGCTGCGCGGCACCGGCGCGATTCCGTGCCGCCGCGCCTCGGCGCACGTCACCCGGCCGTTGCCGTCGTCGTCCCACCGCAATCCACCGCCCCCCGCGCCCGCCGATCTCTGCGCGGCCGGTGTTGCTCGCGGGTTCCACAGCCCCCGGCCCGCGGTGCGCGCCTCGCGCTCGAGCTGGCGGAACCGGTCGCGGTGCCGGAACGGGAACCGCGTATACGCGTGGCCGTAGCCCCGCCGGATGATCTCGGCGTTGACGAACGTCCCGTCCGCGAGATGGACGTAGGCGAGGATCCGTCCGTACCGATCCGTTCGTTCCCAGTCGTACTCGAGACGAACGGGCCGGCCTTCGAGCAGCCGCTTGGTGAACGCGCTCGCCTCTCGGCCGAAGAACTCGACCGGCCGGCCGGGACTCACCGTCTCGGGGGTGTCGACACCGATGAGCCGCACCCGGCCCACGCCCCGCACGATGATGGTGTCGCCGTCGACGACCCGTTCGACCAGTTGCGCCCCGGCGGGCGCCGGCGCGAACGCGAACAGGGCGGCGGCCAGCAGACACCGGCTGGCAAAAACCGAGACATCAACCGCGCGGAGATGCAGCAACATGAGCCACCTCGGACCGGCGAGGCGTCAACGTGGCAGGAAACGCCACGGATTCGCCGGCAGAGGTGGAGATTATTGCGTACTTCGTCCCGGCACGGGCACCGCGCGGCTTCCCTCGGCGATCTGGGGCAGTACGTCGGGATCGACAGCCGACACCTGGAGGTCGTCACGGCACGGGGCCGCGCGGCTTCCGCAACGACCTGGGCAGTACGTCCGGGTCGACCGTCGGCACCTGGAGGTCGTCACGGTGCGGGCACCGCGCCGCTTCCGCGACGACCTGGGCAGTACGTCCGGGTCGACCGTCGGCACCTGGAGGTCGTCACGGCGCGGGCAACGCGCGGCTTCCGCAACGACCTGGGCAGTACGCCCGGGTCGACGGCTGGGATCTGGAGGTCGTCACGGCACGGGGCCGCACGGCTTCCGCAACAACCTGGGCAGTACGTCCGGGTCGACCGTCGGCACTTGGAGGTCGTCACGGCACGTGCGCCGCGCGGCGGCCGCGACGCGCTCCGGCGTCAGGCGTCCAAAAAGCGATCCCGGTGCTCGGGGCCCGGCGCCGGGCAGGCGGCGCGGCGGCCGAAGACCCGGTAGCGATGCGCCGCGACGCGGTCGTAGAGCCAGTCCAGCAGAGGGGCCGGCGCCCTGCGCAGCAGCGTCGCGAGACACCAAGGCGGACCGAGCTGGTCGAGGACGAACAGCGTGGCCGCCGAACGGTTCAATACGCGGGCCGTCCCCGATGCGTAGTCGACGACGACGTAGACCGTCTCCAGCCGATCCGGGTCCCCGCCGTGCGCTGCGAGGAGGCTCCCGCCGACCCGGCTCTGGATCGCTGCGAACCGGAAACGGCGCCGGCGGTCGTGCGCCAGCACGAAGCGGACGAACCGGTCGCAGAGCCCGCACATGCCGTCGTACAACAGCAGGTGGCGGCCGGCGTCGAGCCCGGACGGTCCGCCCGCGTCAGTCATCGCTGCCCCGCCCGCCCGCCGCCGTCACCGCCGGGCGCCGGGTCGGGCCGCCCCGCCCGCCCGGCCGCGGGGGTACGCGGCGGGGGTGCACGTCAGATTTGTAAGACGACCGCCCTGTCGCTGCCAGATTGGCGATTTCCGATCCTGTTCCCGGCCTGGATGCCCTCCGAACGAGCCCTTTCGGGCTTCGACGCGATGGAGCAGCTCGGGGCCGCCCGCGCCAGATACCCCCAACGGGGGCCGTCTCACTTTCTTGACGTGCACCCACGCGGCGGCCGCGCCTTGACGTGCCGCCGCCGCGCGCATATCGTCCCAACTGCCGGCGGGGAGCCGGCCACTCATGGGGAGGGAGGACGAAATGCGCAAGCATCATCCGTGGTGGGCAGGCGTGGCGGTGCTCGCGGCGATCGCGTCGCACACCATGACGGCGGCGCAACCGCCGGCTCAGCCGATGTCGTTCTTCGTCACCAGCGTCGGGTTGGGCGACGGCGCCAACCTCGGCGGTCTCGCCGGGGCCGACGCGCACTGCCAGACGCTCGCCGCGGCGGCCGGGCGGGGCGACGCCACCTGGCGCGCCTATCTCAGCACGCAGGGGCCGAACGCGGTCAACGCGCGCGACCGGATCGGCAGCGGCCCGTGGTACGCCCACGGCGGCCGGCGGCAGATCGCCGCCGACCTCGGCTGGCTCCACGGCGACACCCTGGAGCAGGCTCGGTTGGGCAACGCCATCGGCAAGATGATCGCCCTGACCGAGCAGGGCAACCCGGTCAACGGCGTCGGCGACTCGCCCAACCAGCATGACATCCTCACCGGATCGCAGCCCGACGGCCGCGCCTACACCGACGACGCGGACCACACCTGCGGCAATTGGACGGGCAACGGCGAGGGCTCGGCCCAGGTCGGCCACTCGGATACGCAGGGCGGCGGCAACAGCTCGTGGAACTCGACCCACGCCAGCCGCGGCTGCAGCCAGGAGAACTTGGTCGGCACCGGAGGCGCGGGGCTGTTCTACTGCTTCGCCGTCGACTAGTGTTTCACCACGATTGAATATTAGGGCCATCGGGGAACTTACCTGGAATCCGGGAGAGTCCCCATGCAGGAGAATCGCACCCTCGACTCCAGTCCGTCTATCCGAAGGTTATGACGTGACGGGCCGCTGGCAGCCCGGAATCGTCGCCGGCGGCTCCGATGGACGCCCAACCAACCCTCCAGGAGTCCGCGCCGTTCTTTGGCGCAGACGCCCGGCGCGAACAGGTCGCGCGGGGCGTGCCGCCACCCTCCGGCGCCGCCCCGCCGGCCGAACGTCCAAGAGTCCCTCCACTCTAACTCTGCGGGCGCCTGGCCCGGAAATCGTCGCCGCGGCTCCGATGGACGCCCAACCAACCCTCCAGGCCCCGATGGGTCGCGGCAACTCCTGGCAGAGGCGGGGGTCGCGGCAACTCCGCCCCCGGAAGGTGCCGCGGAACGCGGCTTTGCGACGTTCCGATCGGCGACAGGGCGACCCACGCCAAGTCGCGCAGAGGTGTCGACCGGCGAAGGGGCCGTGGCGCTGGGGCGGTCCGGCGGAGGCGCCGCCGCGGGCGGGGACGCCGTCAGAAGCGCAGCAGGCGCGTGGCCTTGACGACGATGGCGCGATTTTCGAGAAACGGGCCCCGCGGGTCGAGGGTGTCCCGTTCGTCGGTGTAGACGACGAACAGCTCGCTGCCGGGCTGATACTCCCAGCGGAAGCGCAGGTTGGTGCCGAGCGCGTCGAGGGTCGAGTTGTATTGCACCAGGGCCGCCACGAACATGCGCGGGGTCAGCGTATAGGTGGTGCGGATCGCGACGAGCTCGGTCTTGAAGTCGCCCTGCGGCAGGGCGAGCCAGTTGAACGACACGGAGGGCTCGATGTTCAACTGCGACGAGAGATAGGCGCGGCCGAAGGTATACCCCACCCCGGTGCGCCCGCCCCCGAAGAACCCGCCCCGGTCGAAGCTCAGCCCGCCCGACACGACGCGTTGCTGGCCCAGCGCGTAGACGAGGCGGGTATTAGTAAAGCGGTAGTCGCCGGGGGGAATCGCGATGTCCGGGGTCATCTCGAACGGCCGCTTCAGCAGCTCGAAGCTGTCTGTCGCGCCGGCGAAGAACAGGTCGCCGTTCTCGAGCTCGATACCGAACAGCCCCTGCCGCACCCTCGTCTCGAGGAGACCGGCGCTGTCCGTGGTGTAGTCGAGGCTGCCTTGGAACAGGAACTTGCGGATCGACGCGATGGAGAGTGGACGCGGGCTGAACCGGCCCTCCAGGAAGTTGCGTCGAAAATCGTGCCGGCGGACGAAGCCCACTTCCGGCTGGAAATCGGCGCCGACGGCCAGCCGTTCCGCGAGGAGCCCCCAACGGTCGCCGCGGTAGTCGAGCCTGGTCTGGTAGCTCACGGCGTCGCCGCGGCTGACGCCGGGCCGCCGGCTCTGAGCTAGATAAGACGTGATGTTCAGGTTGTCGTAGAACGAGAAGAGCCCGTCGACCCCGTACACCTGATTCGACCCGGCGCCGTCGAGCGACACCGAACGGCCCGTGAAAAGCGCCCCGACGGCGCTGCGCCGCAGGACGTCCCGCTTGACCCGCGCGACCGAGAAGTTGGTCGCGGCGGCGGCGCCGGCCTCCTCGGTCTGCACGTTCAACACGCCGATGCTGTAGGGCCCGGCCTTCCCGGTCAGCCGGCCGCCGGCCCGGATGGGGACGGTCCGGCCGTCCTGAAGCCCGATGCGCCGGCTGAAGAACATGATCGGCGCGGTCCCCGAGAACTGGCCGCCCCCGAAATAGAACGCGGTCGAATCGCTGGTGAAGCCGCCGCCGAAGTCGAAGATCCCCTGCCCTTCCAGGAAGAACTCGCGCTTCTCGGGAAAGAAGAGGCTGAACCGGGTCAGGTTGACCTGCTGCTCGTCGACCTCGACCTGCGCGAAATCGGTGTTGTAGGTGAAGTCGGCGGTGAGCCCCTGGGTGACGCCGTATTTCACGTCGAAACCCACCTCGCCCCCCGCCTCGTCGGCGGGGGTCCGGGCGCGGTCGGTGGTGAAGTCGGAGATGCCGAACGGCTTGACCTCGAGTCGCGTGCCGGACGCCGGCACTTCCAGCCCCACCAAGGTCGCGGCCGACGACATCTTGTAGGCCCCGGCCCAGCTCAGCGAGGCGGGAATCGGGGTCAGGAACGAGGTCTCGTTGGTCGACGCCACCCGGCGCTGCACGTTGACGCCCCACACCTGCGCCGGCCCCGCCCGATACCGGAGCGACTTGAAGGGAATCGCGATCTCGACCGTCCAGCCGCCCTCGAACCGGCCGGCGCGGACATCCCAGACGGTGTTCCAGTCGATGTTCTGGCTGCGCTCGTCGGTCACCAGCGCGTCGAAGAGGCCCCCGATGGCGTTGGTGGTGAAGGCGAACGCGTTGCGGCGGTCGTAGAAGGTGTCGAGGACGACCCCGAGGGTCTCGTTGCCGTACATGCCCCAACTGTCGCGCTTCATCTCGTTCGCGACGATGCGGTCCGGGTCCCGGCTCCAGCACCGGGCGGACACGTACAGGGTGTCGGCGTCGAAGGCCACCCACACCTCGGTCTGGTCGGCGGCGGGGGCGCCCTCGTTCGGCTCCTGCTGAATGAAGCCGGTCACCGGCGGCACGTCGTGGTAGACGCGCTCATCGAGCCGGCCGTCGAGCTGCAACGGCGCGTCGAGCCGAATCGCCCGCAGGGTCATGCGTCCGCGGGCGTCGCGAGCCACCACCTCCGGCGGGAGGGGCGGCGGCGGGCCGTCGATCGAGCCCGACGCGGCGGCCGCAAACCCCAAGCCGGCGCCGGACGTCCCCGCTCCCGGGCCGCGGGCGGCGGTCTCTGCGTCGATTCCGGCCGGGACGGAGGCGCGCGGCGCCGCGGACGCCGGCGACGGGACGCGCGGTCCGGGACCGGCCACCGCGGCCCGGGACCCGACGCGATGCCCCGCCTCGGCAAGGCGGGCGACGAGTTCGTCCTGCAGGTCGAAGAGATCCGCCATCGCCCCGTCGACGCGGACGCCGGCAACGACCCGGCGGCTGCCCGCGTCGACGAGTCGGGCGGTGATCCGGAGGCCGGCGCCCACCCGCTGGTACGCGCCGGCCACGCGCAGGCCGGGCGCGAAGACCCCGGCCGACGGTCCGAGTTCCGCCCCCAGGGTCTCGGCGATGCCGTCACCGATCCAGGCGTCGGCGGGGTTGCCCGACAGATTGGCGAAGGCCGCGATCCCGACGGGGCCGGCGGCATCCGCGATCGGGGGCGCGGCCTGGCCGTGCGCCCGCGGCGCTCCCGCGATGACCGCCAGGATCAGACCGGCGGCGCCGACCCATCGGATCCACGCAACGTCAGACACAACCCCTCATCATAAACTGGGGCGCTCCTTCGCGTTCCCTCTCCCTCCCTCTCCCTTGGTGTCGACGGCCTGCTCGGCGAACCGCGCGGAGCGGTGGGCAGGGGCATCCCACGCTGACTGCGCGTGACGGTTCGCCCCGATTCGAGGGTCGCCACCGTCTTGCCGACCGGCCGGCGCCGCGGGAACCCACGATTCCGCACGTCCGGAGCCCCAGGACCCGCCACGATTCCGCCTGCGCACGGCGGTGGCGGAGCGTGGGATGGTCATGGAGCGGTGGGAGCGGTAGGGATTCCCCTCTCCCTGATAGACTGCGGCGGCGGCGCATGGGGCATTCATCGGTCATCTGGCTCGTCGGCGGGGTCGGATCCCTGGCGTCCGGCGTCGCGCTGGCCCTCTCGCTGTCGGCCGAGGCGGGAGCCGCGCTCGCCCTGCTGGGCGCCGCCGCGGTCGGCGCCGGGGCCATGGCGCGGGCCCGAGCCGCCGCCGACGCCGCGGCAATCGCCGAGCTCGACCGACGCCTCGACGAGCTGCGGGGGCTCGATGCGCGGCTGAGCGCGGCCGGCGTGTCGCCCGTCGAACGGGCCTACGACGATCTCCTGCGCCGCGGCCCCGAGACGAACCCACCGCCGGCGACCCTCGACGAGCAGGAACGCCGGCTGGGGGAGATGATTCGCGACCGTTGCGACCGCGTGTGGAACGGCATCCGCGATCGGCGGTACGTACGGCGCGAAGACGGACGCATCGCGGACCTCGACGGCGCCGCCATCTTCGCGGAGCTCCGCGACGTCGTGCAGGAGGTCGCGGCCCTGTACCACGCCGAGTCGGACAACGCGGTGCTCGAGGCGCGCACCGGCGACATCGCCATCGCGGCCCGCTCGGCCCTCGGAGAGCTGTTGCAGACGGCGCGGCAGGTGCCGTTCGTCGACCCCGCGGGCTGGTCCGTCAAAGCGGTGGTGGCCCAGCTCGAGCAGGCCCAGCAGGGGCTCGCCCTGTACAAGAAGCTCTCGCCCTACGAGCACTACGTCAACGCCGCGCTCTTGGCGGCGCGCCTCGCCGGCGGTTCGAACCCCGTGGGGGTCGTCGCGTGGACGCTGGGCACGCAGGTGGCCAAGCGGGTCGGGGGCAGGCTCATCAAGTCGCGCGCGGAGGTCTGGCTCAAGACCCTGCTGGAAAGCTCGGTGGCGCTGATCTACCTGCGCGTGGCGCGCATCTACGACCCGCTCCGCTCGTACCGCGGCCCGGACTGGACCGCGCTGGTGGAGGCGATCCGCATCCACGCCTGCATCCCCGGTATCGATCACAACCGGCGCCGTCTGCTCCACCGCGTCCTGTGCGCGCCGATACCGGACGAGTTCGCGAAGATGGTCCTTCTGCGCGCGCTGGCCGAAGACCGGGCGCCGGCGCCGCCGTCGGTCCCCCCCGTCGACCTCGATGCGCTGCGGCCGGCGGATCGGCAGGCGGTCGGAGAACGTCTGGCCGACCTGTTGTCCGGCATGCGCGGCCTGCAGGCGCCGGCCGCGAAGGCCGCGATCGAGACCCTGCAGCGCCGCCTGCCGCTGCCGGCCGACCTGGGCAGCTCGGACCGCCCGGAGACGGGACGGGCGGCCGAGGGGTTTGCGCTGCTCGCCGCGCTCGCGCGCGACCGCCTCGGTGCCGACCGCGCGGAAGCCCGCCGGTCGATCCGCGGCAGCGTGTTCACCGCGCGCGTGAAACGGATCGTGGATGACGAGGACGCGGAACGAGCCCTGCGGGAGGCGGTGGCGGCGGCGTACGGGGCTCCGAACGAGCCGGAGGCGCCGCGCGCGGCCGAGCCCCCGCCCGCGCTGGTCGGCGACGGGTTGGCCGAGCCGCTGGTGGCGGCGGCGGCCGACCTGCTGGCCGCCGCGCCGGCGCCGTGGCCGATCGAACACGACCACCTGGTGCTGCTCTACGCGTCGGTGCTGCTCCCCGAACGCAAGCAGGTCGCGGCCGCGTGGAGACGCTACCTCGACGCCGCGTCCCACCGGATACGGGAGCGGCTCCACCTGCCGGACCTGTCGACTTGGCCGCCCGGCGCCGCGCCGGCGATTCTGCGGCAGCTCGGGGACGGCGACCCGCCGTTGGCGGTGCTCGCGGGGACCACTCACGCCGGTCGGGCGCGGTGGCTCCTGTTCCATCGTGACCGGCTGCTCGTCGGGGCGGTGCCCGACAACGATCTGGTCATCGACGACCGCGAGCCGGAGGTTCATCCCCTCCGGCCGGAGTTCCATCCCCTGGCCCCGGTCCGTCTGGTTCGCCGGCGCGGGCACCTGACCGACGACCTCGTGGTCCGGTGCGGCCCCGACCGCCTGACGATCGCCAGCGCGAAGATCGGGAACTTCGAAAGGCGTTTCGGTCCCCTGCTGGGCGCGCTCGGCCTTGACGCGGACCGGCTGGGCCGCGAAGACTGACCAACCCGGGACCAAGCCCCCCGGCGCCTCCCCAGGCGTTTCGGTCCCCTGCCGGGCGCGCTCGGCTTCGACGCGGACCGACTGGGCCGCGAAGACCGACCAACCCGGGACCAAGCCCCCCGGCGCCTCCCCAGGCGTTTCGGTCCCCTGCCGGGCGCGCTCGGCTTCGACGCGGACCGGCTGGGCCGCGAAGACCGACCGAACCCGGGACCAGAGCTCCGGCACCTCCCCAATCGCGCCTCCCGGCGGGCGGCCCGCCGATTCGACGTTACAATAGCCCGTGTCCGGCTTGCCCTCGGCCGCCCCCGCCGGTCCGCGCTTCGCCCTGTCCCGCGATCTGTTCCTCCGGCTTCTCGGCCTCGTCTATTTCCTGGCGTTCGCATCGCTCGCGCCGCAGATCCTCGATCTAATCGGCGCCGGCGGCCTGCTGCCGGCTGCCGCGTACCTCGACCGCGCCTACGAGATCTGGGGCGCCGCCGCGTATCTTCGGCTGCCGACGCTGCTGTGGCTCTGGCCGAGCGACACGTTCCTCGCCACCCTTTGCTGGCTCGGGATGACGCTGTCGGCCGCGACCGTGGCCGGCATCGCCCCGAGAGCGGTGTTGGCGGCGCTGTGGGTCTGCTACCTGGCCCTTGTCGTCGCCGGACAGGACTTCCTGTCGTTCCAGTGGGACGTGCTGCTGCTGGAAACGGGGTTGCTGGCCGTCCTGTACGCTTCGCCCGGATGGCGGGCGCCGCTCGGGACCGGCAACGAGCCGAGCGCGGCGGGGCGCTGGCTGGTCTGGGGCCTCGCCTTCAAGCTGACCTTTCTCTCCGGCGTCACCAAGCTGCTGAGCGGCGACCCGGCCTGGCGAAGCCTGACCGCGCTGGAGCACCACTACGAGACCCAACCAATTCCGACCTGGATCGGCTGGTACGCCCACCATGCGCCCGACTGGTTCGGCGTTCTGTCGGTCGGCGTCATGTTCGCCATCGAGCTCGCGGTCCCGTTCGTCATCTTCGCGCCGGCCCGCTTCCGCCGGATACGGATGGCCGGCTGCGGCCTGCTCTGCCTGCTGCAGATCCTGATTGCCGCGACCGGCAACTACGGTTTCTTCAACCTGCTGGCCGTCGTGCTCTACCTGTCGCTGCTCGACGACGAAGCCGTCGCGCCGCTGCTCCGGCCCGGCGTCTCCACCGCCGGCATGCCGCAGGACGCCCGGCGCGCCGCGCCGGCGTGGCGGCGGCACGCAAGGACCGGCGTGACGGCGCTGCTGGTGGGGCTGAGCGCGCTCACGCTCGTGCGGGAGGTCCGCCGCCCCTCGCCGATGCCCGCGTGGACCGATGCCCTGCTCGGCTGGGTCGGGCCGTTCCGTTCCGTCAACGGCTACGGGCTGTTCCGGGTGATGACCACCGAACGTCTCGAGATCGTCGTCGAAGGAAGCGCCGACGGTTCCACTTGGCGCGAGTATCCGTTCAAGTGGAAGCCGGGCGATCCCGGCCGGGCGCCGGGGTTCGTGCAGCCGCACATGCCGCGCCTCGACTGGCAGATGTGGTTCGCGGCCCTCGATCCCCGCGAGAGCACCCACTGGCTGTTTCCGCTCACGGAACGCCTGCTGGCCAACGATCCGGCCGCCCTCGACCTCCTCGGCGGCAATCCGTTCCCGGAAGCGGCGCCCCGCTTCATCCGGCTGATAATGTACCGCTACCGGTTCGCAACCTCGGACGAGACCGCGGTCGGGGCTTGGTGGATCCGGGAACGGCTCGGACCGCTGACCGAACCACTGGCCCGGCGCCCCAGGGGCATCCCGCGCTGACTGCGCGTGACGGCCCGCCCCCGATTCGAGGGGCGCCACCGTCTTGCCGACCGGCCGGCGCCGCGTGAGACCCACGATTCCGCGCGTCCGGAGCCCCAGGACCCGCCACGATTCCGCCTGCGCACGGCGGTGGCGGAGCGTGGGATGGTCCTGCCCGGCATCTCTGGAATCCTTGAGTTTTGACCCGTCGAGTCCTATAATGCGGAGATGAAATTCTGGTCAAGCTGGACCGTTTCACGCTTCGCGGCCCTCCCCGCCGGGGTGATCCTGGGTGCGGCGGTGTCGCTTCCGGCCGGCGCGCGCGCGCAGGAACCGGCCGGCGCGCCGGGCGAGGCGGCGCCGACGGCCGCGGCGTCAGACGCCCGCCAACTGCTCGACCGCTACTGTGTCGCGTGTCACAACGCGCGGCTCCTGACGGCCGGGTTGAGCCTGGACGACATCGACCTCGCCCACGTAGCCGCGGACGCGGAGATCTGGGAAAAGGTCGTGCGCAAGCTGCGCACGACCACCATGCCGCCGCCCAACCGGCCGCAGCCGCCGGTCCAGGCGCGGGCGGCGATGGCCTCGTGGCTGGAGTCGACGCTCGATCAGGCGGCCGCGGCGAGCCCGAACCCGGGCCGGACGGAGACGCTGCGCCGCCTCAACCGGACCGAGTACCAGAACGCCGTCCGCGACCTCCTGGCCCTCGACATCGACGCGACCGCCCTGCTGCCCCCCGACGAGAGCGGCCACGGCTTCGACAACGTGACGGTCGGCGACCTGCCGCCGGCCCTGCTCGACCGCTATATCTCGGCCGCGCAGAAGGTCAGCCGGCTGGTCATCGGCAGCACGCAGACCTCGCTTCAGGCGGACGTGATCCGGGTGCCCGCGGACACCACGCAGGAAGAGCACGTCCCGGGACTGCCCCTCGGCACCCGCGGCGGCGTGCTGATTCCCTACGTGTTCGCCCAGGACGGGGACTACGACATCCAGGTGCGGCTGGCGCGGAACCGCACCGGCAACATCGGCGGGCTGCGGGATCCGCGGCCGCACGAGATGGAGATCCTGCTGGATCGGGTTCCCATCGGGAGCTTCACGGTCCAGCGCCCCGAGCGCGGGGACGATTCGCTCGTCGACCGCGACCTGAAGGTGCGGGCGCCGGTGACCGCCGGTCCCCATGATCTCGGCGTCACGTTCCTGAAGAACGCCTCGTCGTTGATGGAGACCGAGCGCAACCCCGGGCAGTCGCACTTCAACGAAACCCGTCATCCGCGGCTGACCCCCGCGATCTACCAAGTGTCGATTACCGGACCCTACGCGCCGCAGGGGGCCGACGACACGCCCAGCCGCCGGCGCGTGTTCGTCTGCCGGCCGGCGGCCGCGAACGAGGAAGACGGCTGCGCCCGGGAGATCCTGTCCACCCTGATGCGGCGGGCCTACCGGCGGCCGGTCACCGACGCGGATCTCGACGGCCCGATGGCGTTCTACCGGGAGGGCCGGGCCGGCGGCGGCTTCGACCACGGCATCGGCCGCGCGCTCAGCGCCGTCCTCATCAACCCGGAGTTCCTGTTCCGGGTCGAGCTCGATCCGGACCGCGGCGGCGCCATCCCCGCGTATCACGTCAGCGATCTGGAGCTGGCCTCCCGGCTGTCGTTCTTCCTCTGGAGCAGCCTGCCGGACGACGAGCTGCTGGACGCCGCGATTCGGGGCGGGCTGAGCGACCCCGACGAGCTGGAGCGGCAGACGCGCCGGATGCTCGCCGACCCCCGCTCGTTCAATCTCGCGAGCAACTTCGCCGGGCAGTGGCTGCGCCTGCGCAATCTCGAGGCGCTGAGCCCCAACGGCCGCCTGTATCCCGACTTCGACGACAATCTGCGGCAGGCGTTCCGCGAGGAGACGGAGCGCTTCATCGACAGCGTGATCGACGAAGATCGCAGCGTGCTCGACCTGCTGCGCGCCGACTACACGTTCCTCAACGAACGCCTCGCCAAGCACTACGGGATTCCCAACGTCTACGGCACCCGGTTCCGGCGGGTGGCGCTCGACGAGAGCAGCCGGCGCGGCGGACTGCTGCGGCACGGCAGCGTCCTCGCCGTCACCTCGTATGCGACCCGAACCTCACCGGTGATTCGCGGCGTCTGGGTGCTCGACAACATCTTCGGGGCGCCGCCGCCGCCGCCCCTGCCCAACGTGCCCGCGCTCGAAGAGAACTCCGTCGCGGCCAATCTCCCGATGCGGGAGCGGCTGGCCCAGCATCGCAGCAACCCGGTATGCGCGACATGTCATCGCACCATCGACCCGGTCGGCTTCGCCCTGGAGAACTTCGACGCCCTGGGGCGCTGGCGCGAGCACGAAGGTGACAACGGCCCCATCGACGTTTCAGGGGGGCTGCCCGGCGCCGGCGAACTCGCCGGCGTCGACGGCCTCGAAGCCGGCCTGCTGGGCCAGTCCGACCTGTTCGTCACAAGACTGACGGAAAAGCTGCTGACGTTCGCGCTGGGCCGGGGCGTCGAGCACTACGACGCGCCCGCCGTCCGCGCCATCGTCCGCGACGCCGAAGCAGAAGACTACCGCTTCTCCTCGCTCATCCTCGGCATCGTCAAGAGCGTCCCGTTTCAGATGAGGAACTCCACATGATCATCACGAAGAAGGCGTTACCGCGGCGTACGTTTCTGAAGGGCGTGCAGGCCACGCTGGCCCTGCCGCTGCTTGATGCGATGATTCCCGCGGCCACCGCCCTCGCCGGAACCCCGGCCAAACCCATCCGCCGGCTCGGATACGTGTTCATTCCGATGGGCGCCGACCACCAGCGGTGGACCCCCGCCGGCCACGGCAAACTGGGCCGGTTGACCCCGATCCTGAGTCCGCTCGAGGCCGTCAAGGACCAGCTCACGGTGGTGACCAACACCGAGCTGCAGCTCTCCTACCCCGGCACCCACGACACGTCGAACTCCGGGTTTCTGAGCGCCGCCTACGCCAAGCACACCGAGAGCTCCGACTACTTCCTCGGCACCACCGCCGATCAGCTCGCGGCCCGGCAAATCGGCCAGGACACGCAGCTTCCGTCGCTCGAGCTGTCGATGGACCTGAACCCGCTGGCCGGCGTCTGCAACAACGGCTATGCCTGCGTCTATCAGAACTGCCTCTCGTGGTCGTCGCCGACGACCCCGCTGCCGTCGGAGGCCCACCCCCGCATCGTGTTCGAGCGGCTCTTCGGCGAGGGCGGCACCGCGGAAGAGCGGCAGGCGGCGTTGCGCAGCCGGGCCAGCCTGCTCGATTCGTTCAACGAGGACATCGCGCGGCTCAAGGGCGCCGTCGGGGCGGCGGACCGGGTCCGCGTCGATCAGTATCTCGACAGCATCCGGGAGGTGGAGCGCCAGATTCAGCGGGCCGAAGCGGCGGCCAGCGACAACCTCTTCCCCGACCTCGACCGCCCGGTGGGCGTGCCGGACTCCTTCGCCGACCACGCGCGGCTGATGTTCGACCTGCAGGTGCTGGCGTTCCAGGGCGACATCACCCGGATCGTCACGTTCCAGCTTACGCGCGAACTCAGCAATCGCACCTATCCGGAGATCGGGGTGCCGGATCCGCACCATCCGACGAGCCATCACGGCAACGACCCCGAGAAGCTCGCGAAGATCGCCAAGATCAACACGTTCCACGTCTCGCTGTTCGCCGAGTTCCTCCGGAAGCTGAAGGAGACGCCGGACGGCGACGGCTCGCTGCTTGATCAGACGATCTACCTGTATGGCAGCGGGATGGGCAACTCGAGCCTGCACGACCACGTCAACCTGCCGATTCTCGTCGCCGGCGGCGCCGCCGCGGGCATGAGCGGCGGCCGCCACATCCGCTACGAGACCGGCAAGCCACTGGCCAACCTCCATCTCACCCTGCTCGACCGGGTGGGGGTGAAGCTCGACCAGTTCGGCGACAGCACCGGCACCGTCGACACCCTCTTCGACCCCGTCGCGGTGTAGCGGGACGGCCGATGGCAGTCAGGAGTCCGCGCCGCGGAGGCGGCGCAGACTCCAACCGGATGCGCGGCCTCCCGCGGGCGCAGAACTGCCGCGGGAGGCGCCGGCTTCCGGGTTGGTTGGGCGGCAATGCTTGCGCCGCAGAAGTTTCGCGCCAGCGAAACTTCCAAACGCGGCCGCAAGGGCCGCGCGGCGACGATTACCGGACCAGGAGAGACCGATGAATCCAGGACGAATCGCTCGACTGTCGATGGTGGCGCTGGGGCTCGCCGGCGCCGCATGGGCGGCCGACGACGCCCCCCTCGCCGACGCGGCGGAGCGGGCGGACGCCGCGCGGGTCCGCACGCTGCTGCACGCGGGCGGGGCGGACGTCAACGCGCCGCAGGTCGACGGCATGACCGCCCTCCATTGGGCGGTCTATCACGACGACGACGAGACGGCCGAATTGCTGGTGCGCGCGGGCGCGGACGTCAACGCCGCGAACCGCTACGGGGTGCCGCCGCTGTCCCTGGCCGCCGCCAACGGCAACGCGGGCCTCGTGAACCTGCTGCTCGACGCCGGAGGCGACCCCGCCGCCGCGTTGCGGGGAGGCGAGACGGTGCTCATGACCGCGGCCCGCACCGGGAACCTCGCCGCGGTCGGTGCGCTACTCGCGCGGGGCGCCGACGCCAATGCCCGCGAGGCCGGGGCCCAGACCGCCCTGATGTGGGCGGCGGCGGAAGGGCACACCTCGATCGTGGAAGCGCTGCTCGCGGCCGGCGCCGACGTGAACGCCTCGCTGCGATCGGGCTTCACGCCGCTCTTCTTCGCGGTGCGGGGAGGCCACATCGACGCCACGCGGGCCCTGCTCGCGGCCGGGGTTGACGTGAACGCGGAGCTCACACGCATCAAGGACGGGCCGGACCGCGCCGTCAACAACGCGACCTACCGGCCGGTGGACGACGGCATGAGCCCCCTGCTGCTGGCGGTGCGCAACGGGCATTTCGAGCTTGCCATCGAGCTCCTGAAGGCCGGTGCGGACCCCAACGACCAGCGGACCGGCTTCTCGCCCCTGCACACCGTGAGCTGGGTGCGGAAGCCGGACGCGAGCGACCGGGGCGACCCCGCCCCGGTCGGAGCCGGCAGCCTGACGAGCCTGCAGTTCGTGCGGGCCCTCGTCGCCATGGGGGCGGACGTGAACCTGCGTCTGGAGCAGAGCAAACGGGCGCCGCACACCGCATCCGGTCTCGAGATGGAGGGGGCGACGGCCTTCCTGATGGCGGCCGACCGGGCCGACGCCCGGCTGATGCAGCAGCTCCTCGAGCTGGGCGCCGACCCGTTCCTGCCGAACGCCGAGCAGAGCACGCCGCTGATGGCCGCGGCGGGGCTCGGCACCAACGCGCCCGACGAGGAAGCGGGCACCGAGGCCGAAGCGCTGATCGCCGCCCAGATGCTGCTCGATCTCGGCGCGGACATCGATGCCGTTGACGCCCAGGGGGATACCGCGATGCACGGCGCGGCGTACGGCAACTTCCCCGCCGTCGTCGGGTTGCTGGCCGCAAGCGGGGCCGACTCCGAGGTCTGGAGGCAGAAGAACGCGGCGGGGCGCACCCCGCTGTTCATTGCCGAAGGGTTCCGGAACGGTCTGCCCAGGCTGTCCCGGCCCACGATCGACGCCCTCGAACGCATCATGGCGATGGAGGGCATCCCGACCGACGGGCCGCGGCCGGAGATCGTCGACATCTACGCGCGGCCGGCGCAACAGCAGTAGCCGCCGGTCGCCGATTGGCACGCGTTGTCACGGGAGCAGGGGTCGAACGCCCCTGCTCCTTTTGCGTCTTGTCGCAGGAGCCCCGGCGAAACCCCGCGTTCTTGCGACGGGCTCCCGACCGCCGGATACCCTTCACCGCGACCCATCCACCGACGGTCTGCGTACCGTCACCGATTCCCTGACCGCCGCGCCCGATCGCAGGGACCATTCTGGCCTGACCGATGCCACAGCGACGATCTGCGTTCACGATGCGCCGACCCGCCCCGACCCACCGGCTGCCTGCCGCGGCCGCGATCCTGGCCGGCGCGCTGTGCTTACCCGCGGTGGCGCCGGCGGGCGACGGCGGGGTGCGCGGCTACCTCGATTTGGCCAGGAAGCACGAATCGACCCTGGGCTGCGCCCTCAGCCCGTCGACCAGCTCCGCGATCGGCTACTACCAGATGACGCTGGCCGCCCTGCGGGACGTCAAGCTCAAGGACGACCTGGGCAATTGGATCGAAAACGAATGGGGCATCACCTCGGACGAGCAGTTCCAGTGCAACCGCCACGCGAACGACGAGGCGATGAAGCGCTATACGGAGATCAACTGGTCCATCCTGGATGACCAAGTGAAGGACCGGATCGGCAGGAGCGCCTACGGCGTCGTCATCGACGCGGCCTCGCTGCTCGCCGGCGCCCATTTTCTCGGCGCGAGCGGCATGAACGAGTTCATCCTCTGCGGCATGCACGTCACGTGCATCTCCGAGTCGGCCGTCCGGACGAACGGCGGCGACCGCGCCGCGATTCACCGAAGGCTGATCGCGCGCCTGAAGGAAGCGACGGGACTGAACGTCTCGGAGCTGACCGACGGCTCCTGACGCCGCCGCCGGTTGCCGGCCGTCGGCCGGCCCGCCGTGCAACGCTGACCGACGGCTCCTGACGCCGCCGCCGGTTGCCGGCCGTCGGCCCGGCCCGCCGTGCAACAAGGTCGCCGGCCTGGGCTTCGGGGACGCGATCGACGGGGACCGTCCGGCGGAAACGGAACGCGCGTTCGCGGAGCGCGGGCCGCCGGTGCGGCCGGGGGCGGCTCCCGCCGCCAACCTGCCGGCCGCCGACGTCGCCATCGACGTCTCCAGCGGAGACGAGGCACGTCATGAGGCTCGGCTCGACGTCATCGTCGCCGGCTTCGCAGCGGTTCCAACCCCGCGCAGGATGGCGTACAGCAACTGGTCCCGCACCGTGCCGTCCTTGACGGCGCTGCGGCGCATGCGGCCCTCGAGCTGGTAGCCGACCTTTTCGAGGACTCGGCAGGAGGCGGTGTTCGAGGCGAGGGGAACCGCGTACAGCCGTTCCAGGTCCCAGGTGTCGAAGGCGAAGCGGGTGAACCCGGCGAGGGCTCGGGTGGCGATGCCCCGGCCCCAGTGCGGCTCGCCGAGCCAGTAGCCGACCTCGGCCGAGCAGCGCTCCACATCGTCGCGGAGTATCGCCCCGATGGCGCCGACCGGCAGATCGTCGACGGTAATCGCGAACTCCGACTCGAGGGTCGCGCCTCGTGCGAACGCGATGAACCCGCGCGCATCGTCGACCGAGTAGGGATGCGGGAACCGGTCCCGCAACTGCAGCCACACCTTGCGGTTGTTGGCGTGCAGAGCGAGATCGGCGGCGTCCGTCCCGCGGAACGACCGCACGCCGCAGGTCTCCAGATCGAGGCGCATCTCAACCCCCGTACGTGGTCGCCGAGGGCCTGCGGCACGACAGCCGGCTGGTCGCCGTCGCCGCGCTCTCAGAACGGCAGTGGCAGCTCAATCGACAGGACGAGCAGCTTCTTGAGCATGACCGCGCCCTGTTCGCGACGATACGGCCCGGCGGCTCCGCCCCCGCCGCGGGGTCCCCTCCCCGCCGCGAACACCTCCGAGAACGCCTGCGCGCAACTTGGGCCACCTCGTCCACGGCGCGCGGTCCGTCCGAACGACAGAGGTTCGGGACGCTACCGCACGCGTTCCGAGAGGGCCGCGACGGCCTCGGCAACGAGCCGAATGTCATGCCGCAGGCTCTCGGCGACCACATCGAAGTACGTGCGCGTGCGCTTCTCCGACGCCGTGACCACATCGGAAACGTGGATGCGCATGCGCTCCTCCGACGCCGAGATCGCATCCGAAACGTGGATGCGCATGCGCTCCTCCGACGCCGAGATCGCATCCGAAACGTGGATGCGCATGCGCTCTTCCGACGCCGAGATCGCATCCGAAACATGATCCCTCGTCGCGAGGGTCGGAAGAATCTGCTCGATCCGGTCGACCCGATGTTCGATATTCTCGATACGCTGTTCTGCCCGTTCGGTGCGCATGGTCTCTCTCCGTCCCGCGACAGCAGCGGCGGACCGCCGACCGGTCACCTGACCGCGCTATCGCAGCACGAGTTCAAAAGCAAGAACCGTTCCCCGTTGGGGCGCACGTCAGATTTGTGAAATGACTGCCCCTGGCGCCGGCAGGTTGGCGATCTCCGTGCCGTTCTCGGCATTGAGGCTCTCCCGAACGGGCTTTATCTCGGGGCTTTGGCGCCTGAGTTCCCTCGGAGGCCGGTTCCGGCGGCGGCGCCTCACTTTCTCGAGCTCCTCCGGGAATACTCTGGCGCAACCGACCTCAGTAGCCCTCGATCACCGGGAAGCCCTCGTCGGTCGGCAGCGGCTGGACCCCGAACGCGTTGAGCAGCATCGACACCATGCGGTAGCGCGCGGCGGTGGCCACGATGCTGATCATCTGGTGGGTGTCGTACCGTTCCGCGAGCCCGTTCCAGGTCTCGTCCGAGACGGTGGTGTCGCGGTACATCTCGTTCGCGGCGTCAATCAGCAGGCGCTCGGTGGCGTTCCAGCCCGCGGCGTCGTGCCCCTGGGCGATCCAGTACGGGTCGAGGCCGTGGTCGCGCGCGCGGCCGACGCTGCCGACGTGCTTGGCCCACTCGTACACGGCCTGGGCGTTCCAGCCCGTGCGCAGGATGAGCAGCTCGCGGTCGTGCGGCGTCAGTCCCGACAGCGCGGGGTTCAGCACGTAGCCGGAGGTCGCGCTGAAGGCGTCGGCCATCGCCGGATGCCGGTGGAACGTGCGGGAGACCCGGAGGCCGGGACCGTCCTCCGGCTCGATGCGCGGGTTGGCGAGAGGCGGCTCGCGCACCGGGACCACCACCCGATAGGCGACGTCGCGGGTGGGGAGGCGGAGCGCCGCCCCGTCGTCGGGCTGGATGCCGAGGGCGTTGAACAGGATCGCGAGCGCGGTGGTGTCGGCCACCGTCGCCACCGCGTCGATCAGGTTGCGCTCGTCGTAGCGCTCGGCGAGCGCCGCCCAGGTCTCGTCGGTCACCGACGAGTTGCGGAAGAGCTGATCGGCAAAGCCCACCAGCACATCCTCGAACGGTTCCCAGCGTTCGAGGGACGGCCCTTCGGCGAGGTCCGTCAGTTCCTCCGCCGTCAACCCGGCGTCGGCCGCGGCGGCGGCGTGGCCGGCCCAGAGCCGGGCATTCTGCGCGAGCCACGCGGTGCGCAGGATGAGCATCGCGCGGTGGCGCGGCGACAGGGTCGAACCCGTCGACACATAGTCCCTGAACGCGAAGATGCGGTCGGCGAGGGCGGGGACCCGGACGAGGGTGCGCAGGGCGTTCCCCGGCCCGGCGCCGCCGGCGTGGCGCTCGACGACCCCGCGCTGCGCGTCGGTCCACTCCGCCTCCGCCAGCGGGGCGATGCGCGGCGCGCGCGGGCGGCGGTGCGGCAGCACGCTGCCGGGCAGGCCGGTGATCGCCCGGGCCGGCTCGATGCGGAGCAGGGCCGCATCGTCCTCCTCGGTCAGCACGTAGAGGAACCCGTCGGGCCCCTGCCGGACGTCGCGGATGCGCTGCTTCAGCTCGGCGAGCAGCCATTCGCGGCGCATCTCCTCGCCGCGCTGGTTGAACACGATCCGTTCCAGATGGCCCGTCCGCTGCATCCGCCCGACCGTCATCGAGCCGACGAAGAGATTGCCCCGCCAGGCCGGGAACCGGTCGCCGTCGTAGAAGGTCAGCCCCGACGGCGCGATCGACGGCCACCACAGGACCTCGGGCCGCTCGAAACCGTCGACCCACGGGGTGTCGGACACCCGCACCCCGGTGTACTCGCGGCTGTCGGAGGCGACGGGCCAGCCGTAGTTGCGTCCGGACAGAACGATGTTGACCTCGTCGCCCCCCTGCGGGGCGTTCTCGCTCGCCCAGAGCTGCCCGGTCTCGGGATGGAACGCGAGACCGAGCTGGTTGCGATGGCCGAACGAGTAGATCTCGGGCAGATAGCCGGGCCGGCCGACGAACGGGTTGTCGGCGGGGACGCCGCCGTCGTCGTCGAGGCGGACGACCTTGCCGACGTGGGTGCCCGGGTCCTGGGCGCGCTGTCCCGTCGTCCGGGACCGGATGGCCCCGCCGACCGTCATGTACACCTTGCCGTCGGGGCCGAACGCGACCCGCGAGGCGGCGACGCCGCGGCCGAAGCCCTCGGAGACGAAGACGTCGCGGACTTCCGTCAACGCCCCGCTGTCGAGCCGGCCGCGAGCGAGGGCGATCGTCGCGCCCCGGCGGCCGTCCTGCTCCATCGGCTTCGAGTAGGTCAGATAAACGAGCCGGTCGTCGTCCGGGTGGAGGGCGACGTCCATCAGGCCGGCGAGCCGCGTGCCCAGATAGACCTCGGGCACCCCGGGAATCGGCCGCGGATCGAGCACGCCGTCCCGGATCAGCCGCAGGGCGCCCGCGTCGCGCTCGGTGACGAGGATGTCGCCGTTGGCGCGGAACGCCAGCCCCCAGGGATGCGAGAGCCCGGCCGCCACCGGCACGACCCGGATGCGCGGCTGCTCGGCGCTGTAGAGCACCACCGGCCCCTCGGGCAGGGGCGCCGCCGGCACCCCGCTCAAGGCGGTGGCGCGCTGGCCGACCTGGGCCGACGCGACCGCGCCGCGGCCCGCTTCGATTCCGGCGACCGCGAGCGCGCAGACGGCGAGCGACAGCACCGCCGACGAACCGCCGCGGGTGCAGGGCTGCATGGGGCGACCTCCGTGCGCGAGACTGCGCACTGGCAAGCGCGGCGCCCGGCGCCGGCTCAGAGCCCAGCGCCCGCACCGCAACGGTGCGGACTCCCGGCGCAGGGTCGGGCGGGCAGGTGGAGCTGCGTGCGCGACTGCCGGGCTGTTCTCCCCCGCCCAAGTGCGGATCATTCGAGCGGGAACACCTCAGGCGGCGATTCTCTCAGTACGGAGCGGTCCATGTCCAGAAATCCAGGCTCGTTCGGCAGGACCATCCCACGCTCCGCCACCGCCGTGCGCAGGCAGAATCGCGGTGGGTCCTGGGGCGCCGGACGTGCGGAATCGCGGGTCTCACGCGGCGCCGGCCGGTCGGCAAGACAGTGGCGGCCCTCGAATCGGGGGCGGGCCGTCACGCGCCGTCAGCGTGGGATGCCCCTGGCTCGTTCGGAGCCGCATCCCGCCTCGGGACGTACGGCGCGCAGGCCGCGGCTCGCGGCTCTCGCCCGACGAGCCGAAGGGGCCTCCCAGACGCTGAAGACCCCTCCCCACGGCGCGCCGATGCGCCGCGCCCTGCCACCGGCTCACGGCTCCTCCGGCCCGGCCACCTGTTCGCAACGCACCATCTGCGCGCCGTGGAACACCACCGCCAAGCCGGCGAAACGGACCGACGGATGCCGGCGGGCCAGGCGCCTGTCCACCAGATAGCGCCGCAGTTGCTCCGCCGCCGCCCGGAACGCCGCGTCCACCCGCCCCGCGCCCTCCCCCCGCTTGACGTACTTGAGTTCGATCAGGAAGCCGTGGCGAATGTCCGGGAAGCGCGCCGCGTTCGGCTCCAGGCAGATGTCGGCGTAGCCCCCGCCCAGCGCCAGCTCGGTGTGGACCACGAAGTAGTCGATCACGTTCAGGTACGCGGCCACGAAGCCCTGCGCCAGCCGCTCGCCGCCGAGGTAGTCGCGCACGCTGGTCTGCTCGGCGACGGCGGCGCGCAGGAACTCCAGCACCGGCCGCCACTCGCCCGCGAACGCCATCGCCCGCGTCAGCCGCTCCAGCGCGTACACGTCCACGTTGAACACGCCCACGTCCCGGTAGGCGTCGCGCAGGTAGCCGTACATCAGCCGCCGCACGGTCTGGTTGGGGATGCCCAGCCGCGGCGCCCCGGCCGACCCCGGGCGGATGCTGAGCAGCCCGAAGTAGTGCAGCAGCGAGAAAAAGTTCTCCCGCCCGCCCAGCCGCGTCAAGGGGAAGCCGCTGCGCGGGTCGGCGTCCGCGGAGCCCCGGGCCATCACGTCGCGCAGCAGGTCGAAGTTGCCGTTCAGCCGCCGCGCGGTCACCAGCAGGTGGCGCAGCTTGTCGTAGTCGATGCGCACGTTCTGGTCGATCAGATCGTCGGGTCCGGTCCGGTTGGGCACGGCATCGCTCAGGTAGTAGAGCACCATATCCGTGTTGTAGACGTCGCGCTCCGCGTGCCTGGAGAACCGGTAGCCGTCGTACCACTCGCGCATGACCTCCAGCACGGCGTCCGGGTCGCGGTCGAGCACGCCGAGACCCCGGTACGTCTCCAGCACGTCGCGCACCTCGTCCTCGGTGAAGCCGAGCATCTCGTTGAAACGGGCGTCGAGGCTCAGGTTACGGCCGATGTTGAAGCCGCTGGTGACGTCGTCGATGGTGATCGGCGAGACGCCGGTGATGAACAGCCGATCGAGTCCGCCGTCCACCGTGCCGGCCTTCAGGGTCGCGAAAAAGCTGCGGTAGAAGCCCTCCCCGTGCGTGAAGTGGTGATACGCGGCCTCGCCGTGGCGGGCCAGCACCGTATTGGCGAAATTGTCGTACTCGTCGATGAGGATGTAGAGCGGGATGTCCCGCCGGCTGGTGTGCCGGAACAGCTCGTTGAGTTTGCCGTCGATCCTCGGCGGCGAGAGGATACGCCGCTTCGCCTCGTTCGGGAACAGGTCGGGATTGCAGTCGAGCGCGTCTTCCAGTCGAATGTTGCAGTAGCCTTCGAAGCTGTCCTCCAGCAGGTCCAGCTTGTCGTTGAAGGCGGAGAAGTCGAAGCGCAGAACCGCGTAGCGGCTGCGGTCGGCGGTCGGCCGGCGGCCGATGTCGGTGCCGCCGAACACCGCGTCGAACCGCGCCTCTTCGTAGCGGTTGTAGTAGCTCTCGAGCATCGACAGCCAGCAGGACTTGCCGAACCGCCGCGGGCGGATGAAGAACACGTAGCGCTGCCGCTCCAGCTCGCGCAGGAAGCGGGTCTTGTCCACGTACAGACAACCGTCCAGCCGCAGCCCCCTGAAGTGGGCGCGGCCGTAGGGAATTTCGGGAAATTCGTGGCTCATGGCGTCGCGGCCGTCCGCGGGCCTCTTCGTCCGGGCCACAGTACCACGCCCCCGCGGCCGGCCGGCTCGTCAAGACCTCCGGTCCTTACAGCAGGACCATCCCACGCTCCGCTACCGCCGTGCGCAGGCAGAATCGTGGCGGGCCCTGGGGCTCCGGACGTGCGGAATCGTGGGTCTCACGCGGCGCCGGCCGGTCGGCATGACGGCGCCGACCCCTCGAATCGGGGCGAGCCGTCGCGCGCAGGCAGCGTGGGATGGCCCTGTCCTTACAGAGATGTACCGGCGCGCACGGCGTGCGCGTCACTTCCGGGCGCATGACGGCGGCCGTAGGTTGATGGCCAAGACACCGACGTCGCCGCAGCGTCGAACGGACGCCGGTTCAGCCGGACGCGATTGCATGGAATGGCGACCGGTGCGGCCAGGACGGACGGTGCTCTGACGGTCTTGCCGTCGTTATCCGTACAGGCAGTACAGGCAAGGCGGCCCGCGTCGACGGGTTCGAGCCGCCGGGGCGGCCGGTACTGTCTCCGGCCCGCCGGACGACGGCGGGTCCGTCACCTCCGGAGCAACGTGTCGGCGCTCCAAGGCGGCGTGCCGGCTCGCCGGGCGACGGCGGGCCGGGTTCGTCACGGCCCGAGTTGCGGCGCGACGCCGGCCCGCTCCATCACCGCGCGGATGGCGGCCGCGGTGGCCGGGTTGTCCTGGATGCCCCGGCCGAGGGGCACGTTCTCGACGATGTCGAGGGGCGTCCACTCGCGGGAGTTCGGCCGGTTCCAGACCGCGGGGTCGGCGCCCGCCTCGGTCAGGAACGCCACCACCCCGGGCGCGTGTTTGTAGGCGGCGCCGTGCATGACCGTCTCGCCGTTGTCGTCGACCCCGTTCAGGTCACCGCCCAGCTCCAGGGCCACCTCGACCGCCTCGAGCACCTCGGGCCCGGTGCCCGGATCCTCGCCCGGCGACGACGTGCCGACGCCGGCCGCCACCATGATCGGCGTCGTGCCGTCCTCGTTCGGCAACAGCGGGTCGGCGCCGAGATCGGCGAGCAGGCGCATCAACGGCGCGTCGCCGGTACGCGCGGCGAGGAGAAACGGCGTGCCGCCGATGAAGTTCAGGCGGGTGATGCCGGCCGGCGGCCGGGTCGTGACCCGCGCGTTCAGGTCGGCCCCGGCCGCGACGATTTTCTTCACGAACTCCAGGCTCGTCATGTTGCCCGAGCCCTTGGGCGACGGGTTGTTGCTGCCGGCGACGCCCGCCTTGCGCACCCACGACACCTGGTGCAGCGCCGTCCAGCCCCGCGAAGCCACATTGACGTCGGCGCCCCGGTCGACGAGCAGGGCCGCGAGCTCGTAGTGGGCGTTGGCTGCGGCGAGCAGGAAGGCGTCGAGGCCGGTCGCCTCGCGCTCGGCGCTGGTGCCGCCCCGGCGCCGCTCGGCGAGGACGGGCAGGGCCTCTTCGACGTCCACCCCGGCCTCGAGCAGCGTCTGCACGACGTCGATCTCGCCTTCGCGCACCGCGAACAGCAGCGGGGTCCAGCCCTGGGCGGACCGGGCGCTGACATCGGCGCCGTGGGACAACATCGTGGGAATGACGTGCGCATGCCCCTCGGCCGACGCCCACATCAGCGCCGTCTGCCCGCGCCACGCCTCGGCCGCGTTCACGTCGGCGCCGTGGTCGAGCAACAGCTCCACCACGTCCTGCGCTCCGGTTCGCGCCGCCGTCATCAACGCCGTCTCGCCCTCGGCGAGCGTGGTGTCGGGATCGACCCCGGCCTCGAGGAGCAGCCGCACGATGTCGGCGTTGCCGTTCACGCAGGCGAGGGCGATGGGCGCCACCCCGTACCGGTTCGCCGCGGCGGCGTCCGCCCCCGCCGCGAGCAGCAGCTCGACGATGCCCGCGTCGTCGGCATGGACGGCCCAATGGAGCGGCGTGGTGCCGTCCGGCTCCGCCGCGGCCGCATCGGCGCCGCCCTCGAGCGCCGCGCGCACGGCACCAGCATCGACCGCCTTGATGGCCTCGAGCAGCCCCGCATCGACTACCTCGCCCGCGGCGGCACAAAGGGTACCTTCAGGCACGACGGCGATTACCGCTACGAATGCGAAGACAAATCGTATCGTCTGCCCCAAGATCCAACGGCGCATTAGCTGCTCCTCGCCTTCACTAGCGGTACTGGCCGTACACACTGATTCCCAAGTTGGGAAAATAGCAATAACATCCGGTGGTGCCGACGGGCATCGGACGAGGAACTTGGCATGCGCCGTATTGCGTATAGCACGTATTACTCAGCCTTGGGTATCTGCACTCATTCCCTGTCCACTCACCACCACGGCTCCTGCACATGTCCGCCAAACGACGTGCTTCGGCACGACGACGTGCTTCGGCACGACGTGCTTCGGCACGACGTGCTTCGGCACGACGTGCTTCGGCACGACGTTCTTCTTCGGCACGACGTTCTTCTTCGGCACGACGTTCTTCTTCGGCACGACGTTCTTCTTCGGCACGACGTTCTTCTTCGGCACGACGTTCTTCTTCGGCACGACGTTCTTCTTCGGCACGACGTTCTTCTTCGGCACGACGTTCTTCTTCGGCACGACGTTCGTCAATCGGGCCGCCACCGCCGTCAATGCGTGCGCGCCGATAACCACTGGCGATGGCCGCCAAACGATCTCTCTTGCCAGGATGCGAGCCACTGCCATGCTCACTGGAGATCAACCTCATGACTGCTTGAGCATCCGACAATGATGCTCCCAGTCTTTGCAGCACGAATCAGGAGAATTCGTCCGCTTCCAGTTCGATAGGAGGATGACTGCCACGACCGGTGATCGTATGTCCCTGCAGGTGATGGCCGACCTCATGTGCCATCACACTAATGCCGGCCCACCGACTGCCGGTTTGCCGTTCTACCTCCTCCATGAACGCCGGGTTGTAAAGTAGCAACCGCCGTCCGTTTCGGATCGCGGCAGCAGCATTGTCAACACCTCCCGCACGCACGTCAAAATTCCGTCGCAGCCCAGTCGCATTCACGACTCGGTCAACTGCCCTCTCCGCCTCACTGTCGGAACGAAACGTATACAACCGCCTTGGCGTCACGCCACCAAAATACCCATGCAATGCAACATCGATCTCTAATTCACTCACTTGCATCTGGGCACCGGCACCATCGGCACCTGTTTCTGGCCAATCCAATTCAATCGCCCTCTCACCAACATGGTCCTTCACCCAGCGCAAGACAGCTTCTCTATCGGATGTCGTTGGCGTGCCCGTACCCCCATCAACCCAATAGTGACACGGGTTGCTAGTATCGTCGTCACTGAGTACGTATCCCTCCGCCTCGAGGAATTCCCTGAACGGTCGGCTGGATCTACGCTCGGCAGTCGAGAAGATTGCACTATGCACACGCTGGCCTGACTGAGTTGTGGAATCGCAAAATGCGAAGAACTTCTCCTGCGCCGATACATCGGAGGCGAAAGACGCAGCGATGAGCCACGAACATCCGAAGCCGATCATTCCGCTCTTGCTCATTGACTCCCCCAAGGCTCTAGTTTGAAGGCCAATACCTCAAAAGCTCACGGACCGAACAGCGGGTCAATCTCGCCGTCCCGCCCCTTGCTCCGAAACTGGCCCGGTCTACAGCGACAACGGTTCGACGATCTCGCCGGTGCGGCCGGTGCTGTCGGCGAACGCGTCGAGGCGCACCCCCACGTCGTCGAGCAGGGTCAGGTGGAGGTTCGCCATCGGCGTCAGCTCGTCGTACTTGACGTGGCGCCCGCCGGCGATGCGCGACCCCGCCCCGCTCGCCACGACGATGGGCAGGTTGCGGTGGTCGTGGACGTTCGGGTTGCCGAGACCGCTGCCGAGCATGTAGGTCGTGTGGTCGAGCAGGGTGCCGTCGCCGTCCTCGGTCCCCTTCAGTTGCTCGACCATGTACGCGAAGAGCGACACGTGGTACTGGTTGATCTTCGCGAGCTGGGCGAGCTTCTCGGGGTTGTCGAGGTGGTGCGACGTCGGGTGGTGCGGCTCGGGCACGCCGATCTGCGGATAGGTGCGGGTGCTCGCCTCGCGCGCCATCTGGAACGTGACGACCCGCGTCAGGTCGGCCCGCAGCGCGAGCACCTGCAGGTCGACCATCAACTTGACGTGGTCCTCCCACACGTCGGGCACGCTCGTGGGGCGGGTCAGGCCGCTCAGCGGCGAGTCGGCCGCCGACGCCTCGGCGCGCTGGATGCGCCGCTCGACCTCGCGCACGGTGTCGAGATACTCGCCGACCCGGTTGCGGTCGCCCGCGCCGAGCTGCGACTGCAGGCGGGACATGTCGTCGAGCACCCAGTCGAGGATGCTGCGGTCGCGGCGCAACTGCGCCTTCCGCTGCTCGGGGGTGCCGCCCTTGCCGAACAGGCGCTCGAAGACGATGCGGGGGTCCGCCTCGGTGGGGTTCGGGGCGGTCGGCGACGCCCACGACAGGCTGTTCATGTAGGCGCAGGCGAACCCGTTGTCGCAGTTGCCGACCTGGGCGATGAGGTCGGTGCCGAGCTCGAGCGACGGCAGCGGCGTGTCGCCGCCGACGTTGCGGGCCGCGATCTGGTCGACCGAAGTGCCGTTGACGTAGTCGCTGCCCTCGGTGCGCTTCGGCCGTACGCAGGTCAGGAACGCCGAGTTGGCCGACGCGTGGTTCCCGGAGATGTGCGCGTCGTTGATCTCGAGGTTGGTCACGACCGTCACGTTCTCGAGGTGCGGCAGCAGCGGCGACAGGGTCGGCGACAGCGTCGTCATGCGACCCACCTCGGCCGGCGTCCACGGCACCGGGTTCATCCCCATCGGGATGTACACGTAGCCGAGCCGCCGCGGCGCCGCCGCGGCCGTGTTGGCCAGCGCGGACGCCGCCGGCGCCATGGCGTCGAGCAGCGGCAGGGCCAACGTCGCCCCCACGCCACGCAGGAACGTCCGCCGCGGCAGGGCCATCTTGCTGATGATCATGACTGCGATCTCCTCATCTGAAAGGGCGGGCTCTGAACGATACCGAGGACGAGCGACGAGAAGCGATAGCCGTCGCCGGCCGCGGCGTCGACGATCGCGCGAACCGCGGGGCCGTCGGCGGGCTCGACGCCGCGCCCCAGCGCGTAGATCAGGAGCTTCTCGGTCAAGGTGCCGATGAACACCTCCGGGCGGTCGAGCAGGGCCCGGCGCAGACCGGCCACGCCGTCGAAGGACTCGCCGCCGGGCAGGTTTCCGGACGCGTCGATGGCCGCCCCGCCTTCGTCGTCACGCCACCGCCCGATGGCGTCGAAGTTCTCCATCGACAGCCCGGCCGGGTCCATGATGCGGTGACAGACGGCGCAGGCGGGGTTCCGGCGGTGCGCCACCATCCGCTCGCGCATCGACGTCACCTCGGTCGACGACGCGCTCTCCTCAAGCGGCGGCACGTTCGGCGGCGGGGGCGGCGGGGGCGTCCCCAGCAGGTTCTCGAGAATCCACTTGCCGCGCAGCACCGGCGACGTCCGCGTGGCGTAGGACGTCACGGTCAGGATGCTGCCGTGGCCGAGCAACCCGGCGCGGGGGCTGCCCGCCGGCAGGGCGACGCGCCGGAAGTGGTCGCCGTAGATGCCCGGCACCCCGTAGTGCGTCGCGACCCGCTCGTTGAGGAACGTGTAGTCCGCGGTGAGCAGGTCGGTCACGCTGCGGTCTTCCTCGACGACGCTCCCGAACAGAAGCTGCGTCTCGGTGCGGAACCCCTGCCGCAGGTTGTCGTCGAAGTCGGGGAAGGCGCGCGCGTCGGGCGTGACGGCGTCGAGGTTCCGCAGGTGCAGCCACTGCGACGCGAAGTTCGTGGTCAGGGCCTCGGCGCGGGGGTCGGCCAGCATGCGCCGCACCTGGGCCCGCAGCACGCCGGCGTCGCGCAGGCGGCCCGCCGCCGCCACGTCGATCAGCTCGTCGTCGGGCAGGCTGCTCCACAGGAAGAACGACAGGCGCGAGGCCAGCTCGAGGCCGCTGACGGGATACGCGGTGCCGGCGTCCACCCCCGCAGGATCGCGCTCGATGCGGAACAGGAACTCGGGGCTGGTCAGCAAGGCCCGCAGGGCGGTCTCGACGCCGGCCTCGAACCCGCCCTCGGCAACCCCTTCCCGATAGAACCCGGTCAGTTGCTCAATGTCGCCGAAGGTGACGGGACGCCGGTAGGCGCGCCGGGCCAGCGAGGCGATGATCGCGGCGGCGCACGCCTCGGCCTCCTCCACGGCGGCGTCTGCGGGGCGGCACGAAAAGATGCGGTCACGGCTCGGCGTCCCGCCGATGCCCGAGGGATTGAACGGCCCCGCGATCGAGATGGTGCGCACCGCCGGCTGCTGCCGGGGGTGGCGGTCCATGTTGTAGTGGGCGTCGTAGGGCTGCCGGGTCGTCTCAAGCAGGGCCGAGTTCTTCTTGATGAAGGCGGCGGCCACCCGGTGCGGGCCCGCGGTGACCGGCAGACGCACGTTCAGGTGGTTGTCGATCCCCTCGTCCGCGTAGTAAGTGGCGTTGGCCTGAATCACCATGTTCGTGCTCGGCTCCATGGTGAAGAGCCCCAGCCGCTCGCCGTCGAGGGTCAGCTCCACCTCGTGCGGCTCGGTCAACCCCTCGACGTTCTCGTTGCGGTTGCGCTGCAGGCGGACCTGAATCTCGTACTCGCCGTCGAACGGGAAGACGTGGTCGACGACGGTCCCTCCGCGGGTGCCGAACGGCAGGCCGTCGACGTGGTCCTCCTGGGTGCGGTCGGCGGGCACGACCACCACCCGGCTGCCCGGGGCGGGCGCGCGGCTGCCCACGGCCAGCTCGGCGACGGTCCGGGCGGCGGCGAGATACCGCTCCATCAGGGTCGGCGACAACCCCCCGCTGTTCACGTTGTCGAACCCGAAGGCGGCGTCGTCGCGCGGCAGCAGCGCGGTGACGTCGATCTCCAGCGCCAGCAGGTCGCGGACCGCGTTCTGATACTCGGTCCGGTTCAGCCGCCGGAAGGTCTCGGTGCGGCCGGGATCGGGACGGGCCCCCGCCGCCTCGTCGAGCGCGGTCTCGAGATAGGTCAGGAGGCGCCGGCGGGTCGCGGCATCGGGACGCGGACGCGGACGCGGGGGCATCGCGCCCGCGCGCAGCTTCCTGACGACCTTCTCCCAGACCTCCGCGTGCGCGGCGACGTCAGCAACGTCCACGCCTTCCAGCGACAGCCCGCCCGTCTGGAGACGGTCGCTGTGGCAGGTGACGCAGTACCGGGCGAGGACGGCCCGCTCGGAGGCGGCCGACTCGACGCCGGCGGACGCGGACGAAACCGGCTGCGCTTCCGCGGCGGCCGCCGGCAGGGCGAGACTTGCGAAACAGACGACGGCGCGCCGCACGAGCCGACTCATCAACATCCGCTCCACGCCTCCCGTCATCCAAGCCTCCAGTGCGGGTTGTGCGATCCGGCGCATTCTACCCCATGATGGACATCGGATCACCTCGGGGACCTCGGGGACCACCATCGGGGTTCGGTCCTCGGATACGCGCGTGCTATTCTGACAGCGAGGTCATGGCCGATTCCACGGTGCCAGCCCAGGTCCCCTTGTTCCCGCGTCGGCAGGGCCGCCCGCAGGCGCCTGCACCCGGCGAGTGCTTCTCCCGCGGAAAGGCGTCTCTCCACTTCGGCCGCGCGGAGGACTTCTACGCGGCGTGGCCCGCTCCGATCTGCCTGATCTCGGACGGCCCGTACGGTGTCGATGGCTTCCCCGGCGATCGCCGCACGGCAGAGTCGTTGGCTGACTGGTACGAACCCCATGTCCGCGCGTGGAGCACTCGTTCGACGCCAGCCACCACCTTGTGGTTCTGGAACACCGAGATCGGTTGGGCCAACGTCCATCCAGTGCTTGCGGAGTACGGCTCGTTTCTCAGTGGTCGGGAGTACTACGCCGCCGAGACGGTACCTGAGTTCTACGTCGCCGCCGCGGAGAGGCTGGCCGCAACGTGAAAGGCGAACGTGCCCCCGGCGTTCCTGCCCCGCCGGAGCGAAATCTACCTCTCGAATCCGCGCTCACCATCCTGGGTGAGCTTGTAAAGCCTGCTCAACTTGGGGGATTGACCGCGATGTTCCTGCGCTACGCGGGCCGACCAAGCGACCGTGACGGGGACCAGCGACGAAGGCGCTTGGTTCTTGGAATCATTTAAGAGATTCTCCTATCGGAAGCCTGCCCCCGGTCGGGATCGCCCCGGCAGCCCGCGGCGCGGGTATTGCGCGCACGGCCCGCGCAAGGCATGATGCGCGTACGCGATACGATGTGCCCGGAGGACGTGCCATGAGCCGACGATACGGTGTTTCGCTGCTGGCGGCGGTCATCATCGGCGTGGTCCCCCCCGCGGCGGCGGGTCAGCCGGCCGAGGGTCCGGATCTCCGCACGCCCTGGGGCCATCCCGACCTGCAGGGAATCTGGACCAGCGCCACCTACACGCCGCTGGAGCGCCCCGAGGCCTTCGCCGACCGCGCGTTCCTCACCGCGGAAGAGGCGGCCGGGCTCGCGGCCCTGGTGGCCGAGGACGGGGTCGATCCGTTGCGGGCGCGCGGCATTCTCGCAGCCGAGACGGAGGAGGAGCGGCTGGCCGTGACCCGGCAGACGCAGGAGAACATCCACTACGACAACGCCGTCTGGCTGACGGAAGAGCAGCGGAAGACGTTCTCGAGCCGACGCACCTCCCTGATCGTCGATCCGCCGAGCGGACGGATCCCGCCGCGCATCCCGGAGGCGGTGGAGCGCGAGGCGGCGCGCCGGCAGGCCAGCCGGCATCTCGTCCACAACATCGAGGAGCCTTCGTACGACGGCTTCCACACGCGCACCCTGCAGGAGCGCTGCCTGGTCTGGCGGCACGAGGGCCCGCCGATGGTGCCGCCGTCCTACAACGACATGCTCCAGATCTTCCAGACCCCGGATCACGTCGTCGTCATGCAGGAGATGAGCAACAACCCGCCCCGCATCATCCCCCTCGGCCGCCCCCATCTACCGTCGCGCATCCGGCAGTGGCCCGGCGACTCCCGCGGGCGCTGGGAGGGCGGCACGCTGGTGGTCGACACGATCAACTTCAACGAGAAGACCCACTACGAGGGCTCGACCGAGGCGTTGCACGTCGTCGAGCGCTTCACCCGCGTCGACGCGGAGACGATCCGGTACGAATTCACGGTGCAGGACGACAGGACGTGGGCGCAGCCGTGGAGCGCGGAGTTCCCGCTGATGAAGCGCGGCGGCCCCCTCTACGAATACGCGTGCCACGAAGGGAACCACGACATCCGGCACATTCTCGAGGTCGCGAGGAACGTCGAGCGGCAGGTGACCGGGCGGGTGGAGGACAAGGGAGAGGAGCGGGTCTCGTCGCGGTAGCTGGAAGTTCCGCCGGCGCAAGACTCCTGCGGCGCAAGCTCCCCGCCCGGAAACCGTCGCCGGAGTCGGCGCCGCCCGGCGGAGCCGCCGGCGCCGACTCCGGCCGGGCGTGAAAGGCGCTCCAGCAGCAACCGGGTTGCGCCGCCCGGCGGAACGGCCGCCCCGACATCCGGCTGGGCGCGAAGGGGCGCTTCAAGCAGCAACCGGGTTGCGCCGCCGCCGGGCAGAGCAGCCGCCCCGCCGCCGGCGGGAGGCGCGGGCGCCTGAATCCGGCCATCGCGGCCCTGCGGCTCGGCCCGCCGCCCCGGGCACGGAGGACGACCACTGCTGGCAGAGACCCTGCTCGTCACCGGCGGCGCCGGCTTCATCGGGTCGAACCTCGTCCGGCACGCGCTGGACCACGCGGCGGACCGCCTCGTCGTCGTCGACAAGCTCACCTACGCCGGCAGCCGGTCGAACCTCGCGGGGGTGCTCGACCACCCGCGGCTGACGCTGATCGAGGCGGACATCGCGGACCGCGCGGCGATGGAGCAGGTTTTCCGGGCGCACCGGCCGCGGGCGGTCGTCAACCTCGCGGCCGAGTCGCACGTCGACCGGTCGATTCACCGCCCCCGGTCGTTCATCGACGCCAACATCGTGGGCACGTCCGTGCTCCTCGAGTGCGCCAGAACGCAGATGGCCGGCGGGGACCGCCGCGGGGGCGCGGGATTCCGCTTTCTCCACGTATCGACCGACGAGGTCTACGGCTCCCTCGGCCCGACCGGGCGCTTCCGCGAGGACAGCCCCTACGCGCCCAACTCCCCCTACGCGGCGAGCAAGGCGGCAGCCGACCATCTCGTCCGCGCCTGGTGCCGCACCTACCGCCTGCCGGCGCTCGTCACCCACTGCTCCAACAACTACGGCGAATACCAGTTCCCCGAGAAGCTGATCCCGTTGATGATTCTCAACGCCCTGGACGGCCGCCCGCTGCCGATCTACGGGGACGGCGGGCACGTGCGCGACTGGCTGCACGTCGACGACCACTGCGCGGCGCTGCTGCGGGTGCTGTCGGACGGGACCCCCGGCGAGCGCTACAACGTCGGCGGCGGCAACGAGCGCACCAATCTGGAGATCGTCGATCTGGTCTGCGACGCCCTCGACGAGCTGTCGCCCGCCGCGTCCAACCCGGCGCTGGGCGGCGGCGGGAGCTACCGCGCCCTCAAGACGTTCGTGCCGGACCGGCCGGGCCACGACCGCCGCTACGCCATCGACGCCTCCCGCATCGCCGGCGAACTGGGCTGGCGCCCGCGGCGCCCGTTCCGGCAGGGGCTGCGCGACACGGTCCGCTGGTACGTCGAGCACCGCGACTGGTGCGCCCGGCGGCTGTCCGCCGGGGAAGTCCGGTAGGGACGCCCTTGCCGTCCGCGGGCCCTTTCAGCCCGCGGGCGCCACCGCGGTCCCCGAAGCCGCGCGGGGTCTCCCCCTGCGGGCGCTTGGGGAGCGCGGGGGGAACCGTGGGTTGCGCTATATAGTGTTCACTTCGATGCTGTCCACATCATCACGGCCGGTCGTCGGCGTCATGGGGGCGAGCCGCGAGCCGCATACCGAGCGGTCGCGGCGCGTCGGCGCGTGGCTTGCCCGCGCCGGCTATCACCTGTTGACGGGCGGCGGGCCGGGCGTGATGGCGGCCGTCACCGAAGCGTTCGTCGCGGTGACGGATCGCCGCGGCCTCGCCGTCGGCGTCCTGCCCGCGGACGGCCGCCGCGCCCCCGGGGGGGCCGAGGTCCGGCCGCCGCCGGGGTACCCGAACCCCTGGGTCGAACTGGCGATAGCCACGCATCTCGACAGCCTCGGAGAACGCAGCGGCGACGAACGGTCGCGCAATCACGTGAACGTCCTGTCGTCCGACGTCCTGATCTTCCTGCCCGGCTCGGCCGGGACCGCGAGCGAAGCGAGGCTTGCGGTGTGGTACGGGAAACCCTCGATCGCCTACCTCGATACGCGCGCCGACGTACCGGGCCTGCCGGACGCGATTCCCATGGAGCCGGCGTTCGCGCGGATCGAAGCGTTCGTGCGGAACGCCTGCGCGCGTCGCCGCGGGGGCCGATGACCTGATTCCACGCACGGGGCCGATGACATGATCCCACGCACGATGCGCCTGCGCCTCCTCCTGACCGCCGGTCTCGCCGCGGCGGGCCTCGGCTGCGGAACCGCTCCGGCCACGACCGGGACCACCACCCCGCCGCCGCGCGCGTGCGCCGACTTCCTGTCGCGCACCGACTTCGACGTCAGCGTCATGGACGCCGAGCTCATGAACCCCGGCGCCGACACCGAGTACTGCTGGGTCGACGCGATGATCCGGCCCAACATCCGCTTCGCCGCGAGCCTGCCGACGCACTGGAACGGGCGGTTCGTCATGCGGGGCGGGGGCGGCTACGCCGGCCAACAGCCGGTGAAGGGACGCGCCGATCCGTTGCGGGACGAGGGCTGGGTCACCGCCTCGACCGACACCGGACACGACGCCGCCCGCTATCCTCTCGCCAGCTTCGCCCACGACAACCGGGACGGCGAGATCGACTACGCGTACCGCGCGGTGCACCTGACCGCGGTCGAGGTCAAGGCGCTCATCGCCGAGCACTACGGCCGGCCTGCCGACTACGACTACTGGCTCGGCTGCTCCACCGGCGGGCGCCAGGGCCTGATGTCGGCCCAGCGCTTCCCCGACGACTTCGACGGCATCGTCGCGGGGGCGCCGGTGCTCGACTTCACCAACACCCAGATCGGCGGCGTGTGGTTCTCGCGGGCGATGCGCGGGCACCCCCTCACGCTCGAGAAGATCGCGCGGGTCGGCGGGGCGATCTACGCGGCGTGCGACGGCCTCGACGGCCTCGAGGACGGCCTGATCGACGATCCGCGGCAGTGCCGCTTCGACCCCCGGACCGACTACCCCCGGTGCGGGGGCGCGGACCGCGTCGACTGCCTGACCGAGGGGCAGGGCGAGACGCTGGCCAAGATCTACGGCGGCGTCGTCAGCCGCGGCGAGCCGTACTTTCCCGGCCAGCCGCTCGGGGCCGAACTCGGCGACCCCCTCGGCCCGCCCGCGTCGCGGACCAGCGGGTGGGGCGGCTGGTTCGTGGACCCCGCGGGCGGGACGCCGTTGCTGGAGCGCTTCGGAGTGACCTTCATGCGCTACATGGCGTTCCGCCGGGACGACCCCGACTGGTCGCTCGACCGGTTCGACTTCGACGAGGACCCCTACCGGATGGACGCCATTCGCCGCATCCTCGACGCCACCAACCCCGACCTCACCCGGTTCCGCGACGCCGGCGGCCGGATGATCACGTATCACGGCTGGTCGGACACCGCCCTCAACCCCCTGATGGCGGTGAACTACTACGAGGACGTGCTGGCCGAAACGCCCGACGCCGCCGACTTCTACCGGCTCTTCATGGTCCCCGGCATGTTCCACTGCGGGGGCGGACGGGGCATCAACACCATCGACGCGCTGCCGGATCTCGTGGCCTGGGTCGAGACCGGCGAGGCGCCCGCGCGCCTGATCGGCCGGCGCGTCGATAGCGACGGCGAAGTGCTGATGACGCGGCCGGTCTGCCCCTATCCCCAGGTCGCCCGCTACGCGGGCGCCGGCGACGTCGACGACGCCGCGAGCTTCACCTGCCGGCCGGCGCCGTCCTGATGCTGCACCGGCTGAAGCAGATGCCGCTACCGCGGACGATTCATGCACGACGGCCACGATCTTCGTCAAGCTCACCTCATCGCTCTTCGCGAAAGAGGTCCAGCGGGGAGGGGGCTGCCGACTCCGGATCGGGCGCGAGATGGTTCATGCGAAGCAGCTCTCCCACCGTGAACAGACCGTCGCGAAGGGTCGTGCGGCCTGCTTCGTCGAGTCGGGACACTTTCGACTCGCCGTCTTCCGACACAACCGCCAGAATCGATTCCAGCGGAATCGTGTTGCGATCCAGCAAGTCCGCGCTGTGGCTGGTGACGATTACCTGCACGTGCCGGCTCGCTTCGAGCAGGATGTCGGCGAGCACGCCCGCAGCGGCGGGATGAAGTGCGGTTTCCGGTTCCTCGATACCCACCAGCCTGGCGCTCCGGGAAGCGCCGGGACGCTGAAACAAGGCCGCGAGCACGCCCACCACCCGCAACGTGCCGTCCGACACGTTGTTCGCGAGAAAACGCCAGGGGTTGGGGTCACCTCGTACCCGCTGGCGAAACTCCAGCGTCAACTTGGGGCCGATGGTCCTGGGTTCGACACCGTAGGTTCCCGGCGCCACCCTCGAGAGATAGTCCCCGATACGCCCCATGTCGGACGGAGACTGCGACTTCAGGCGATCGAGGACGCTGGCGATGTTGCCTCCGTCCCGGTCGAGCAGATCGCCGGGATCGGGCGACTGGAGTTCGCGGATCTGCGCCGGATTCAGGTTGTAGAACCCCATTCCCGCCAAGGTGTCGTACACCGGCCGAAACGCCTCGTACCCGGATGCCGGCAGGAGGTAGAGCCGGTCGCTTCCGCCGGTCGGAGCCGGATGCGGAATCGAGCTGCCTCTGTGCCGGCCGTCCTCTATCCGGAAGAAACCCGAGCGCTCGGGATCCGCCGCCTGGACGACGCACTGCTCCCGTCGAATGAAGTACCGACCCTTCGGTCGAGCGCCGATTTCGAACGCGTACCAACCCGCCGCATGCGGCACGTGGAAGCCGACACGAATGGTGAAGTGGTTGGGGTGGCCGCGTGAGCGGCGCCGAACCTCGTTGATCCCGCCACGCTCGCGCAGCGCGTGCTCGGGAGAATAACGCAGGGCCTGCGCTACGAAGCGGAGCGCGTCGAGGAAGTTGCTCTTGCCGGAGCCGTTGGGCCCGACGAGACAGGTGAGCGGAGGCAACTCGACGTCGCAGGCGGCGATGCTCTTGTAGTTGCGCAGGCCGACCCGCGTGATCGCGGTGGGATTGGCTGTGTGCAATGATCTGCCGCTTTCGAACGGATCGACGCCAAGCATACCGCGCGCGTGGTCCGTCGAAGCCGGACGTCAAGGGCCCCACGCGCATCTTCGAGGCGCTACGGCGGTTGCCGAACCGGTCTACGACACCGGGCGTCATCCGTGCCTGCCCTCTTTGGGCAGGGAGCAACGCGGTCTCTGCGGGGTTCGGCGATGCTCTGACATCGGCAGGGCGGGCCGACTCCGGAACCCGTGCGGTCGGGCGCGGCAGCCCAACCGCGCTGCCGCCTACGCATGCAACATCGCCGCGGCCCGATCCGCCAGGGCGCCGAGCACCCCCTCGAGCTCGGATCGATACGCCTCGACCACGCCGTCCTCCGACGGGTCGGGCACGTCGAACGGGGCGCCGATGGCCACCGCGACGGCGCTGAACGGCCGGGGGATCTGGGTCCGATCCCAGCTCGACATCGACCAATGGCGCTCGGCCTCGATGTGGAAGGGGAGGATCGGGCTGCCGGTGACCCCCGCGAGCCACACCGCGCCGGGCTGGACGCGGCGCGCCGGTCCGCGCGGGCCGTCGACGGTGAATGCGGCGGGACGTCCCGCCGTCACGTCGCGCTTGAGCTGGATGAGGGCGCGCCGGGCGCCGCGGGAGGTCGAGCCGCGGGCGGCGCCGTAGCCGAAGCGCCGGATGATGCGGGCGATCCACTCGCCGTCGAAGTTCTGGCTGGTCATGACCACGATGCCGCGGTCGCGCCAGAACCAGGTGGCGGGCAGAATGCGCCCGTGCCAGAACGCGAAGATGGGCTCGCGCCGGCTCGCCACGATGGCGTCGTAGTGGTCCATGCCCTCGACGCGCCAGCGGAGGGTCCGGCAGAGCAGGCCCATGAGCGGCGCGCCGGCCCCGGCGATGGCCCGCGCCTGGGCGAGTTGCCAGGGGGTGAGGCAAGTGGAGGCGGCGCGCGGACCGGCGCCCACGCTACATCCCTTCGTACTCGGGACCGCCGCCGCCCTCGGGAGGCACCCAGTCGATGATCTGGTAGGGGTCCATGATGTCGCACGTCTTGCAGTGGACGCAGTTCGACGCGTTGATCTGCAGGCGGCGGCCGGTTCCCGTCCCGTCGTCCACCATCTCGTAGACGTTGGCGGGACAGAAGCGGACGCACGGGTTGCCGTACTCCTCGCGGCATCGCGTGCGGCAGACGTCGGTGTCCTGAACGAGCAGGTGGGCCGGCTGGTCCTCGTCGTGGCGGGTCCCCGAGTAGTGGACGTTGGTGAGCTTGTCGAAGGTCAGCGCGCGGTCGACCTTGACCGCGTTGCTCGGCGTGTCCGGATCGGCCGGCCCGCCGGAATAGTAGCCGGACAGCGGGGTCAGGCGTTCGTGGCCGGCCTCGCTCGGCAGCGGTCCCGCCGGCCACCGCCCGTTGGTTAACCACGCCAGCCCCGCGAAGGCGGTGCCCGCCAGCAGCCCGGCTCCGAACGCCTGATGGACGTTGCGAACCGGATACAACTCGCGCCGGATGCAGCCGCGGTTGATGAGATCCCGATACTTCACCAATTGCGACGCCGACACGTCACCCGCCCGCACCGCCGCGAAGGCGGTATCGGCGGCGTGGATGCCGCTGTGCATGGCGAGGTGGATCCCCTTCAGCCGCATGGAGTTGAGGAACCCCGCGGCGTCGCCGACGATCAGCGCCCCGTCCACATGACACCGGGGAATGGCGTACCAGCCCCCCTCCGGCAACGCCTTCGCGCCGTAGCGGGTCATCTCGCCGCCGGCCAGCATGCCGGCCACGAGCGGATGCTGCTTGAACCGCTGAAACGCCATGTGCGGATCGAACCGCGGGTCCCGGTAGTCGAGCCCCACCACGAGCCCGATCGCGAGACGCCCCTCGGGAAGCGCGTAGATGAACCCGCCGCCGAACTCCTCGCTGCGGAGGGGATAACCCAGCGTGTGCACGACGGTGCCCGGGGCCTCCCGATCCGGCGGAATCCGCCAGAGCTCCTTGATGCCGATGGCATAGGTCTGCGGCGCCCCGGCGTCGAGCCCCTGCTTGCGGATGAGGGTCTTCGTGAGATTGCCGCGCACACCGTCGGCGAAGATGGTGACGGCGGCCCTGATGTCGACGCCCGGCTCGAAGGCGCCCTTCCGTCCGCCCTGCTTGTCCAGGCCGCGATCGCCGGTCCTGACCCCGACCACGCGGTCGCCGTCGTAGAGCACCTCGGTGCCCGCGAACCCCGTGAAGACGTCGACGCCCTCCGCCTCCGCCTGCCCGCCGAGCCAGCGGACGAACCGGTTGAGGGAGATGACGTAGTTCCCGTGGTTGCGCAGGGGCGGCGGCGTGATCGGCGCCCGGACCTGGGAGCCCGCGGTCAGATAGTAGATGCGGTCCTGCTTCACCGGCGTCTCGACCGGCGCCCCGCGTTCCTTCCAGTCCGGCAGCAGCGCGTCGAGGCCGGACGGGTCGAGGACCGCCCCGGACAGCATGTGGGAGCCGCTCTGGCGGGACTTCTCGAGCACGGCGACGGCGAGGGGCCCGCCCCCCTCCTGCCGTTGGAGCGCGGCGAGACGGATGGCCGCCGACATCCCGGCCGGACCGCCACCGACGATCAGGATGTCGACGTCGAGGGTTTCGCGCTCCATCAGGCGTCGAGGGCGGCGATGATCGCGGGCACCACGTCGAACAGGTCGCCGACGATGCCGTAGTCGGCGACTTCGAAGATGGGGGCGTCGGCGTCCTTGTTCACCGCCACGATGGTGCGGGAGCCCTTCATGCCCACCAGATGCTGGATCGCGCCGGAAATGCCCAGCGCCAGATAGAGCTTCGGGGCGACCGTCTGGCCCGAGCTGCCAATCTGGCGATCCATCGGCAGCCAGCCGGAATCGCAGATCGGCCGCGACGCCGCAACCTCGGCGCCCAGCGCGGTCGCGAGGGACTCGACCAGGCCCAGGTGCTCCCGGCCCTTGATCCCGCGCCCGACCGCCACGATGCGCTCGGCCTGGGTGAGGTCGACCGCCTGCTTGGCCTCCTGGAACGGCACCTCGATCTGCTGTCGAATCGCGCCGGGCTCCAGCGTCACCGGGAAGGCCGTCACCGGGGCCGGCGCCGCCCCCCGTTCCAGGGCATCGGGCCGGAACGCGCCGATCTGGAAGCTGGCGAAGTGCGGCGCGGGGCCGGCGGCCGCGACGTCGGCCACGAACTTCCCCTGAAACATCGGACGCACGAACGCCAGCCGGCCATCCCGGGGCCGGACCCCGACACAGTCGGCGATCAGCGACCGGCCGACCCGAGCGGCCAGCCGGGGGGCGAACTCGCGGGTCTGATAGGTGTGCGCGAGAAAGACGCGATCCGGAGCCGTGTCCGTCACCACGGCGGCGAATGCGGCCACGAAACCGTCGGGGGTATAGGACTCGAGCTCGGGGTGGTCGACGGTGAGAATCGACTCGACGTCGGCCGCCGCCAGCTCGGCGCCCACCGCCGCCAAGCCGTCGCCCGCGCCGGCGACGGCGACGCGCACCGGCTCGTCGAGCTGCTGGGCGGCCACCAGCGCCTCCCAGCTCGCGTTGTTCAGGACTCCGTCTCGTTGTTCGGCGATGACTAGAACCATAACCGTGGGCTCAATGGGGTCCGAGGTCAGATCACCCGCGCTTCTTCCCGCAGCACCTTGACCAGCTCGGCCGCCGCCTCGGACGGCGACCCGGCTATCATGTGCGTCTGCTTGGTCTTCTCGGGCACGCGAATCTCGAGAATCTCCTGCCGCGGCACGAGGTCGGCCGCCGCCTCGACGACCCGGACCTCCTTCCGCTTCGCGGCCATGATGCCCTTCAAGGTGGCGTAGCGCAGCTGGTTGATTCCGCTCTGAATCGTCAACAGGGCCGGCGTGGGCATCGAGACCCACTGGAACCACCCGCCCTCCAGCTCCCTCTTCACCCGCAGGCGCCCGTCCGCGACCTGCACCTCCATGATGATCGTGGCATGGGGGATGCCGAGCAGCTCGGCGAGGACGACACCGGTCTGGGCGAACCCCTGGTCGTCCGACTGCAGGCCGGTCAGGACGAGCTCGAACTGCTCGTCCCGCATGGCCGCGGCCAGCGCCTCGGCGACCATGGCCGCGTCGGCGGCGGCGAGACCGCCGCCCTCGACCCGAATCGCCCGGTCCGCCCCACGGGCCAGCGCTTCCCGGACGACCTGGGCGGCGCGGGCCGGTCCGGCGGAGCAGACCACCACCTCGCCCCCGTGCTGCTCCCTCAATCGAAGCGCCTCTTCCAGCGCGTAGGCGTCCGGCTCGTTCATCTCGAAGCTGGCGTCCCGGTCCTCGACCCAGGTACGGGCTTCGTCCACCCGGAGCGGCCACTCGCGGGTCACGACCTGTTTGACACAGACGGCGATCTTCATCCGTTCCTCGTCTCGCGCGGCGCCGCTCCGGCGGCGTCAAGAGTCCGTGGTGAGCCCCCGCGCCGCACCGAGACCGGCGAGTGCGCCGGCGGGCCGCAAGGGCGCCCCCGGGCAGGGACCGCCCGGGGGCGGCAAGGCGCGGCGGGGCCCCCTGTCGGGCACCGGCAACCGCGGACCGCATGCCGTCCGCGGAGCGCCGCGGTCCACGCGGGATGCATCGCCGGTCGAATGCGGCGGGGCTCCCGCCACCGGCTCTCAGGCATGGTGGCGTCTGAACAGCAACGAGGCGTTGGTCCCGCCGAATCCGAACGAGTTCGACAGGGCGTACTCCATCGAGGCCGGCCGCTTGACGTGGGGGACGTAGTCGAGGTCGCAGTCGGGATCGGGGTTCTCGAGGTTGATCGTCGGCGGCATGATCTGCTCGCGCATCGTCAACGCCATGATCCCGGCTTCCACCCCGCCCGCCGCCCCCAGCAGATGGCCGGTCATCGACTTCGTCGACGACACCGCCAAGCGGTGGGCGTGCTCTCCGAAGCACCGCTTGATCGCCAGGGTCTCTATCCGATCGTTGAACGGCGTCGACGTCCCGTGCGCGTTGATGTAGCCGACCTGATCCGGCGCGACGCCGGCCTGCGCGATGGCCGCCCGCATCACGCGCAGGGCGCCGTCCCCGTCCTCGGCCGGCGCGGTGACGTGATGGGCGTCCGCGGACATCCCGTATCCGACGAGCTCCGCATAGACCGGCGCCCCGCGCTCCAGGGCCCGGCCGCGCTCTTCGAGAATGATGACCCCGGCGCCCTCGCCGATGATGAATCCGTCGCGCTCGCGGTCGAAGGGGCGACAGGCGCGCGTCGGCTCGTCGTTGCGGGTCGAGAGCGCGCGCATCGCCGCGAACCCGCCGACGCCCATGGGGGTGATCGCCGCCTCGGACCCGCCCGCCACCATGACGTCCGCGTCACCCCGCAGGATCGTCTCGAACGCGTCGCCGACCGCATGCGCCGAAGCCGAGCAGGCGGTGCAGGTCGCCGAGTTCGGCCCTTTCGCACCCAGACGAATCGATACCTGCCCCGCCGCCAGATTGATGATCGCGGCGGGAATGAAGAAGGGCGAGATCTTCCGCGGTCCGCCCTTGATCAGCGCGTGATGCTCACGCTCGATGGTGCTGAATCCGCCGATGCCCGACGCGATGTACACACCCACGCGGGGCGCCAGATCCGGCGTCACCTCCAGTTGCGCATCGGTGCGCGCGAAATCGGCCGCAGCGATGGCGTACTGGATGAAGACATCCATCTTCTTGACGTCCTTCCTGGCGATGAAGGCGAGCGGATCGAACCCGCTCACTTCCCCGGCGATGCGCGCCGCGTAGCCGGTGGGGTCGAACTTCGTGATCGGACCGATCCCGCTCCGGCCCCCGCACAGCGCCTCCCACGTCGCCGACGTACCGATACCGAGCGGCGACACGAGGCCGACACCCGTCACCACAACCCGCCTGCTCACATTCACTCCCGTCGGAGCCGCCTACTTCGCCTTCGAGTGCGCCTCGATGTACTCGACGGCTTCTTTGACCCGGGTGATCTTCTCGGCGTCCTCATCCGGTATCTCGAGGCCGAATTCCTCTTCGAACGCCATCACGAGCTCCACGGTGTCGAGCGAGTCGGCTCCGAGGTCGTCCACGAACGATGCATCCGACGTCACCTCTTCGTCGTCGACACCGAGCTGCTCCACGATGATGCTCTTCACCTTTTCAGCAACCGCCATTCACTTGCCTCCTACATGTACATTCCACCGTTCACCGCCAGCACGTGCCCTGTAACGTACGCTGCTTCGTCGGACGCCAGAAAACAGATGGCCCCCGCCACGTCATCGGGCGTTCCGAGTCGTCCCATCGGTATCCGCCCGAGCATCGCCGCCTGCGCGGACCCCCGGAGCCCTGCCGTCATGTCGGTGTCGATCATGCCGGGAGCGACCACGTTCACGGTGATTCCGCGCGAGGCAACCTCCCGCGCCAGAGCCTTCGAGAACCCCTCCAGACCCGCCTTGGACGCTGCATAATTGACCTGTCCGGGGTTGCCCATCCGCCCCACCACCGAACCGACGTTGATGATGCGGCCGCTGCGCTGCTTGAGCATCGGACGCAACACCGCGCGTGCGCACGTGAACGCCGCCGTCAGGTTCGTGGCGACGACCGCATCCCAGTCGGCCGGCGCCATCCGGAGCGCGAGCTGATCGCGGACGATGCCGGCGTTGTTGACCAGCACGTCGATGCGGCCATACTCGTCGAGCGCCGTCCGGACCATCGCGTCGATACGTTGCGGGTCGGTGACGTCGACGCCGACCCCGACCGCCCGGCCGCCGCCTTCGCGAATCTCCCCGGCCACCGCGTCGGCATGGTCGCCGCGCGCCGCCGCCACCACCGCGGCGCCCGCCGCCGCGAAGCGGCGCGCCACGGCCCGGCCGATGCCGCGCGAGGCGCCGGTCACGATGGCAACGCGCTCCCGCCGGCCGTCCAGCATATCGCTTCGGGTCACGCGGCCAGCGCCGCCACCGCCTGCTCGACGCCCTCCGGGTCGGCCACCGACAGCAGACGCGCGTTGCGGTCGATTCTCCGAATGAGACCGCTCAACACCGTCCCCGGGCCCACCTCAACATACGTGTCGACACCCTCCGACGCAAGGCGCTGAACGACCTGCTCCCAACGAACCGGCGCCGTGACCTGATCCACCAGGGCGGAAATCGAAGCGGCCGCGTCCCGCTTCGGCTCGGCGTCCAGATTGGCCACGACGGGGAGGGCGGGATCGGAAACCACGAGCGCGCGCAGATCCCGTTCGAGGCGATCCTGGGCAGGCTGCATCAGCACGCAATGGAACGGCGCGCTGACCGGCAGAGGCCGCACGCGCCTGGCGCCGAGCACCTTGGCCCGCTCGCCGGCGCGCTGCACCGCCTCCGCCTCGCCCGCGATGACGATCTGGCCCGGAGCATTGAGATTCGCGGGACTCACCACCTGCTCCTGGGCCGCCTCCCGGCACGCCCGCTCCACCCGCGGCCCGTCCAGGCCCATCACCGCGGCCATGGCCCCGTCCCCCACCGCGACCGCGTCCTGCATGTAGCGCCCCCGGTTGCGCACCGTGCGCACCGCGTCGCTGAACGACAGGGTGCCGGCCGCCACATGCGCCGAGTACTCGCCCAGACTGTGACCCGCCAGCCAAGCGGGCCGCACCCCCCGCCCGATCAGAACCCGCGCCGCCGCCGTCGACACCGCGAGCAACCCCGGCTGGGCATGTTCGGTCAGAACGAGCTGTTCGGCCGGCCCCTCGAAGCAGAGCGTACTGATGGCGGTGCCGAGCGCCGCGTCGGCCTGCTCGAAGGTCTCGCGGCACTCCGGGAACCGATCGGCAAGCGCCTGCCCCATTCCCACGTGCTGCGAACCCTGGCCCGGAAACACGAATGCGATCATGGAGACAGGCTTCGACGATGGACGAACGATCCCGGCCTTCCGGGGCGCCGGATCAGGCCTCCTTGATCCGCCGCACCTGACGGCCACGGTAGTAGCCGCAGTGCGGGCACACCTGATGCGGCGGTTTTCGCTCGTGACACTGCGGGCAGTCGCCCAGCAGCACCGGGTCGAGACTCTGGTGCGTGCGGCGCTTCGCGGTGCGTGACTTGGAGTGCCGTCGTTTCGGATTGGCCATGTCTTTCTCGAATCCTCCGGTGCCGCCGATCTAGTGTTTCAACAACTGCTTCAGCCCGGCCAGTCTGGGATCCTCCCAGGCGTCGACACACTGGCACGGGACTGCGTTCCGGTTGCCTCCGCAGACGATGCAGAGCCCCCGGCAGTCGGTGCGGCACAGCGGCTTCATCGGCAACGCGAGCTGGAACTGCTCCTGAATCAGATGCCTCAGGTCGATCTGTTCGTCCCGATAGAAAGCGGTACTCAGGTCCTCTTCCTCTATCCGGACCTCACCGTCGCCGCGGTTCTCGGAGGCGGGCAGATACAGGAGGTCCACATCCACGCCGGCTTCGAGGCGGAAGGGCTCCAGACATCGACTGCAATCGAGCTCCAGCCCCCCTTCGATCCGACCCGACAGCCGGTACTCGCTTCCAGCCTTCCGGACCAGCAGATCGAGGGCCACCACGCCGGGGACCCGATACTGCCGGCCGCCGTCCGAAGTCAGCGACCCGGCCGGGAACCGACGATGAACATCGGTGCGTGGTCCCTCGATGGCCCGCAGCTCGAGGCGCCCGGAGGTCGCCGCGTCCTCCGTCCCGACTGCCCTCGGCTCCATTTTCAGTCGACTCCGACCACGGCGGCAAACAGCGCACGGACCGGACGCCGGACGAATTCAGGATTATAACCGCAAGGTTTCCATCCCGTTACATCCAAAAGCCGGGAGCCGCGGCAAAAACACGCCCGCGTTCGCGCGTTCGGCACCCGCGGGCGCCGCCGTCGGCGAGGGCGCGCCGCCAGCTCCGCAAAGCGCCCCGCGTTCGGGCGTTCGGCACCGCCTCGGGGAGATACGCGCGAAAACCCTCATTCCCCCGCCCGGTCGTCCTCCCGGCGGGAGGTTCCGGTCGCCCAGGGCCGCGGAATGAAGAGGCGCTTGTACAGGTGCACGGCGAACCGATCCGTCATGCCCGCGATGAAGTCCCGCGCCGCTGCATCAACCCCGTCCTCCTCCAGGGTGCGCGGGTCGAGAAACGCGTCGGGCGCCTGCCGCACCCGTTCCCAGAGCCCGCCGATGATGCCGGAAGCCTTCGCGATCTCGGCGGTGGCCCCCCGGTTCTCGTACACCGCCCCGAACAGGAACGCCCGCAACGACGTCAGGGCGTTCAGCACCGGCGGACTCATGCGGAGCTCGACGTCGGGTCTCGTCGCGCGGGTCGAGGTCACCACGTCGGACACCAGCGCGCCAATCCGCTCGGAGGAGGTGCGCCCGAGCAGATCGAGCGGAGACGCCGGCAGGTCGGACGTGTCGATCACCCCCGCGCGGACCGCGTCGTCGATGTCGTGGTTCACGTAGGCGATCATGTCCGCAACCCGCGCGACCTGCCCCTCGAGCGTCGCGGCCCGGCGAGACGGCTCCATGCCGAGGGGCGCGCCGTCCCTGCCTTTCGAGTGCTTGGCGATCCCGTTCCTGACCTCCCACGTCAGGTTGAGGCCGCGGCGGCCCCGTTCGAGCACGTCGACGATGCGCAGGCTGTGCTCGTAGTGATTGAATCCGCCCGGCATCAACCGGCGCAGGACTCCTTCGCCGGCATGGCCGAACGGGGTGTGGCCGAGATCGTGGCCCAGGGCGATGGCCTCGGTGAGATCTTCGTTGAGGCCGAGCACCTTGGACACCGTCCGCGCGATCTGGGCCACCTCCAGGGTATGGGTCAGCCGCGTCCGGTAGTGGTCGCCGGCGGGAGAGAAGAACACCTGGGTCTTGTGCTTGAGCCGGCGAAACGCCTTGCTGTGCACGATCCGATCGCGGTCGCGGTGGAACGCCGGCCGAATCGGATCCTCGGGCTCCGCCCGGAGCCGCCCTTTCGACCCGCGGCTGCGCGCCGCGTACGGTGCGAGGTACTGGGCCTCGCGAGCCTCCAGCTCGTGCCGAATCATGCCGGCGTTCGTCCCGTCCCGGCGCGGACGACGGCATCGAGCAGCTCCTCGACCGCCCCGCCGGTCGCGGGATGCTCACCGGGGGTCGCCAGCCAGTGCACCCCCGCCTCCTTCCTGAACCACGTCAACTGCCGGCGGGAATAGCGTCGGTTTTCGCGCACAATCAGGTCCCGCGTGCTGCGGAGATCGCGCTCCCCGCGCAGATGCTCGAGAGCCTGGCGATAGACGAGCCCGCCGAACGGCCCCGCATCCTCCGGCACGCCCCGCGCGAGCAGCCGGCGAATCTCGTCCAGCAGGCCGCTCGCCAACTGCCGGTCCACCCGATCCGCGATCCGGCCTTCGAGTTGATCGATCGGCAGCCGCAGTCCGACGGTGACCACCGTATGACCGGCAATCGGCGAACGCGTCTCGGCGAAGTGGTCGGTCAGGGTCCGGCCGGTCAGCAGGAACACCTCCAGCGCCCGGATCAGGCGTTTCTCGTCGGACGGATGAATCCTGCGCGTCGAGGCCGGATCGTGGCGGGCGAGAAACCGGTGCAGGGCGCCGCCCCCCCGCCGCCGGGCCACCCGTTGCAGCCGGGCCCGGAGCTCCGCATCGCGGCCCGGCCCCGCGAACAGCCCGCGCGTCAGGGCTCGATAGTAGAGACCGGTGCCCCCGGCCACGATCGGAAGCCGGCCTCGATTCGTCACGTCGCGCACGATCCGCGCCGCATCGCGGCTGTAGCGCGCCGCCGAGTACACCTCGACCGGATCGACGACGTCGATCAGATGATGCGGGATTCCCCGCTGCCGGCCGGCGGGGACCTTGTCGGTCCCGATGTCGAAGCCGCGGTAGACCGCCGTCGAGTCGCATCCCAGGATCTCGCCCCCGACCCGCGCGGCGACGGCCATCGCGAGCGCGCTCTTGCCGGTCGCCGTCGGCCCGACCAGGGCGAGGAGCACCGGGCGGCCGTCCGCGTCCCGCAGGCCGATGCGTCGTCGCACGTCGTCACCCGAGAAGCGCCATCGCCGCCACGACCGTCAACAGGATCAGGAGACCGAGCTGCTGGCGTTCGGTCAGCCGGGGCGGCTCGGTCATGGCGGGATCAGCCGCCCGCCGGCCGCTCGTTGAAGTAGAACGTCACCGTAAAGAAGATTTTGTCTTCCGGATACTCGGGGGGCAACGGGTAGGTCGGGTTCGACCCGCGAATCGCATTGAACGCGGAGCCGGTGAACGCATCGACGGTGGACGGTCTCTGCACCGCGAGATCCGTCACCGTGCCGTCGGTGTGGACGTTGAAAGTCAGGACGACGTTCCCCGACATCGACATCGCCGCGTAGGGAATGAACCAGTTGCGATAGATCTGGGCGCGGAACCGCCGGAGCCAGGAGCCGAAGTCGACCCCCTTCGAATCGAACTGGATGTCGGGACCGTAGCGATCGGTGCGGCCCCGCAGGTTGGCGAACGTCTGGTTGCGGGCCACGCTGTCGAGCCCCCGCAACGCGCGGTCCAGGATCGTCCCCCGACGCTCGCCGAACGGGCGCCGCAGCCCGCCGCGCTCCGCCGGCAGCGGCGCCGACTCCCCCTCCCCCTCCCCCGGGTCCGCTTCCGGCGTCTCCGGCGCGGGTGCTTCGGCGAGGCCTTCGTCGGCCCCGTCCACCGGCTCCATCGGGGTCGCCTCCGCTTCCGGCTCCTCGCCGGGAGAGGTCAGGGGATCGAGCCCGCCCGCCGGGTCCGGGGTCTGGACGAACTCGAACGAGTTCCCGTCGGCGTTGGGCAGGTCGTTCAGCGGATCCTCCGCCTGGATCGGGGACTGCGCGACCCGGTCCAGATCCGAGAGGTCCGCCTCGGGCGGGGGCGCGGGCGCCGGCGGGTCGACCAGGGTGTCGACGAAGATGAACTCCGGCGCATCGTCGGGCACCTGCCGCAACGCGAGCCGTTCGGACTCCGCCATCTCCGCCATTTCCGCGAGCCGTTCGGCGCGGCGCTCCATGGCGTCCTGCACGAACTGCAGGCGGGGCCCCACGATCACCAGCAGCGCGATCAGCAGATGGGTGAAGAGCGACAGCAGGGCGCACTCGCGCCAAGACATCGCCGACTCGACGGTCGGTGTCTCGAAGTGCCGGCTCTCGAGATCGAAGTACATGGGACGGGAGCGTGCTTCTCAGTATACCGCGCGTTCACGTTCCGTCGGCTTGCGGGCCAGATAGAGATACACGATCCCCAGGGCCAGCCGCTCGACCCGGACCTCGCCGAATCCGCCGCCGCGCAGCACCGCGGCCAGCGCATCGGGACCGAGGAAGGCATGGACCGAGGCGGGGAGGTAGGCGTAGGCCTCCGCATGCCGCGACAGCCACCGGCCGATGCGGGGCAGCACCCGCCTGAAGTACCAGAGATACACGGCCCGAATCAGCGGCAGGCGGGGCTCGCCGAACTCGAGGATCGCCAGCCGGCCTCCCGGCTTCAGGACGCGGGCGATCTCCCGGACCGCCTGCGCCGGATCGACCACGTTGCGGATCCCGAATCCGATGGTCACCGCATCCATCGACGCCGGCGGGCAGGGCAGCCGGCAGGCGTCCCCGCGGACCAATCGAACGCGCCGATCGAGCCCGCGCGCCTGCACCTTGCGGCGGCCGATCTCCAGCATCGCCCCGGCGAAGTCGACCCCGAGAACGGTTCGCGGCGGCGCATCCCGCCGGCAGGCGGCGATCGCCAGATCTGCGGTGCCGGTACACACGTCGAGCACCCGGGCGCCGGCCGGGGGCGCGATCGCCGCGATCGCCCGCCGCCGCCAGCGCCGATCGAGTCCGGCGCTGAGCACGTGGTTCAGGCGGTCGTAGCGATGCGCAATCGCATCGAACATCCCGGCAATGCGTCCGGGAGTCTTGTCGAGCGGCGGGGCGCCGTCCCCGGACGGGCGACCCGCCGGGCCGCCCATCATCCCGTCCATGGGGGATAGAGGGCGTGCGAGACCCGCAGCGCTTCGAGAATCTTCCCGGCCATGAAGTCGGCGAGGTCGTCGAGCGTCCGGGGGCCCTGGTAGAACGCCGGCATCGCCGGCAGCACCGTCGCCCCCGCCTCGGCGGAGGCCACCAGGTTGCGAAGCTGCGGCAGGCTCATCGGGGTCTCCCGCGGCACGATCACGAGGGGACGGCGCTCCTTGAGCATGACGTCGGCGGCGCGTTCGACGAGAGTCCTCGAGAGTCCGTGCGCCACCCCGGCCAGGGTCTTCATCGAACAGGGCACGATCGCCATGCCCTCGCAGCCGTAGCTGCCGCTGGCGATCGACGCCCCCAGGTTGCGGTTGCTGTGGACGGCGAGGGTGCCGGCGCGTACCCCCTCGCCGTAGCGGGAGGTCATGTACTCGAGGAGCCGGTCGCAGGAGGCAGCCTCGCCGAGTTCGTCGCGCAGCAGCCGGCGCCCGAAGTCGGAGACCACCAGCTCGACCCGGCACCGGCCGGCGAGGAGGGCGGCGACGGTGCGCACCGCGTACAGGGCGCCGCTCGCCCCGGTAATCCCCACCGAGACGCAACGCTCCCGGTCATCCGGCATAGAGGGCACCGGCGGTCGCGGCCAGATAGAAGAGCCCCACGTAGCCGTTCAGATCGAACGCCTGCTTCACCCGCGAGAGGTCGTCCGCCCGAACGAGGGACTGTTCCCAAACGAGCAGCACCGCCACCCCCCCGACCCCCGCGAGATACCCGCCGCCAAGGGGTGCCGCCAAGGCCACCGCGGCCAGCGCCGCCACCGTCCCGACATGCAGCCCGCGCGCGATAGCCAGCGACCGGCCCACGCCGAAACGGACCGGAACGGAGCGCAGGCCCTGCGCCCGATCGAACTCGAGATCCTGACAGGCGTACAGAATGTCGAATCCTGCGACCCACGTCCCGACGGCCAGGGCCAGCAGCCACGGTTCCCACCCGCCGCGCCCCCCCGCGGCCAGCCATCCGCCGACCGGAGCGACGGCAAGAGCCAACCCCAGGAACAACTGCGTCCAGCTCGTGAACCGTTTCGCCAGGGAGTACCAGAACACGATGGCGAGGGCGAGGGGCGACAGCAGGAGACAGATCCACCCGAGCTGCGTGGTCACGAGGATGAAGGCGAGCGAGGACAGGGCCACCAGCCCGATCGCGTCCCCGCGCGACAGCACCCCCCGCGGCAGCTCGCGATTGGCGGTCCTCGGGTTCAGGGCGTCGTACCGCGCATCGACCAGTCGATTGAACCCCATCGCGGCGGTCCGGGCGGCTATCATGGCCGCGACGATCCAGCCGATGCGGGCGAGGGTCAGCGGATGCTGCCGGGCCGCGAGAAGCGCGCCGACGAGCGCGAACGGGAGCGCGAAGACCGAATGGCCGAATCGCACGAACGAGAAACAGGATCGGATGTACCGTAGCGTGGGGGATATCATGTCGAGCCGCCCGGATGCCGGACATCGAGCCGCGTGACCCGGTCCGGGGTGATGCCACCCAGCAGATATTCTTCCACATCGTCCACGCCGGCGGGAATGGGCACGGCGATGAGGTCGGCGCGGCGGCCCGGCGCGAGGCTGCCGAACTCGTCGTCGAACCCCAACGCCTCGGCTCCGCGCCGCGTCGCGCACGCCAGCAGCCGCCCGGCCGGCGCCGACGGCGCGAGACGGCGCATCAGGGCCAGCTCGCTGAAAAGGTTGAGGTCGGGGGCGCTCGCGAGACTGTCGGTGCCGACCGCGAGCTGCACGCCGGCGCGCAGAAAGCGCTCGATCGGCGGGTCGCCGACCCCGGTCCACGCGTTGCTCCGCGGACAGGTCACCAGAAACACGCCCCGTTCGGCCAACCGGCGCAGCTCCGGGTCGGTCAACTGGACGCCGTGGACGACGACGAGCCCCGCGCGCAACCAGCCCAGACGGTCGAGATACTCCACCGGGCCGCACCGCGGCGCCGTCCACGCGGGGTCCCAGCGCCCGATCCGTTCGAGCAGATCGCGCCAGGGGCCGGTCCCGTTGCTCAGAAACTCCAGCTCTTCGGGCGATTCCGCGAGGTGAATCGACCGGGGACCGCCGAATCGCTCCCGGACCGCCCCATCCAGGGCCGCGAACGCGGCCGGGCCGACCGAGTACGGGGCGTGCGCCGCCATCCCCACCCGGACCCCGCCGGCCGCCACCGAGAGGAGGTCGGCCGCCGCCGCGTCCACCGCGGCCGCCGCCCCCCGCTCGGGGAAGGCCAGGACCTCGCGAAACAGTCGGGCCGGCATCCCCGCCTGCGCCAGGACCGGCCCCGCCGCCGTGGTGTTGCCGATATCGCCGAGCAGCCCGGTGCCCGACGCGCGCGCCTCGAGGACGGCCCGGCGGATGGCGGCCCGGTCGGGTGGTCCCGCCTCGGCCCGGCGCTGCAGCAGACTGTCGACCCACAACGGCATCGATGCGGCCGGCGGCACCGCGCCCCGCAACCCCGAGAGTTCCAGATGGGTATGCGCGTTGACCAGCGCGGGCAGGATCGCGGTGCGCCCCAGCTCGACGGCCGAAGCCCGGCCGGCGTCCCCCGACCCGACCCCTGCGATACGGCCGCCGCGGACATCGACCCACCCCCGATGCAGGGGAGGGGCCGCGATCGGCAGTACCCAGTCGGCTGAATAGCGCATCCGCGGCGCCGGGTCACGCCGGGCGCGGGTCGGGCGCCGACCGCTGCTCCCGGCCGGGACGGCTGCGGGCCGGGTACCGGGACAGCTCGGCCGGCAGAGAGGTGTCGCCGGCCGGGCGGGCCACCGCGAGGGTCGTGCGCCGGGGTATCGCCCGGCGGCGGAAGAGCGGGTCCCCGAGAAGGTCGTAGGTCATGTTGCGCCGTTTCGCCACATAGCCCGCATCTTCGATGTTCCGGACGATCTCGGCCTCGTCCATGCAGTACTCGGCGCCGGCGGCGCGGACCACGTTCTCCTCGATCATGACGCTGCCCATGTCGTTCGCCCCGAAGGCGAGGCTCAATTGGCCGACCTTGCCGCCCTGGGTGACCCACGACGCCTGCAGGTTGTCGAAATTGTCGAGGACGATGCGGGACAGCGCGAGCGTGCGCAGATAATCGATTCCGGTCGCCTCCACCCCGGACAGCGCCGTGTTGGCGGGCTGATAGCTCCAGGTGATGAAGGCGGTGAACCCGCCGGTCTCGTCCTGCAGGTCCCGCAGCCGGCACAGGTGCTCGACCCGCTCGGCCGGGGTGTCGACGCTGCCGTACATCATGGTCGCCGTCGATCGCAGGCCGGCCTCGTGCACCACCCGCATCACCGACAGCCACTCGTCGGCGGTGGCCTTGCTGTAGCAGTTCAGCTCGCGGCGGACGCGGTCGACGAGAATCTCGGCGCCCCCGCCCGGTACGCTGTCGAGGCCGGCGCGGACCAGCCGGCGGACCACGACCGGCACCGGCTCCTGCGACAGTCGCGACAGGTGCAGGATCTCCGGCGGGGACAGGGCGTGGAGCCTGAAATCGGGATACCGGGACTTGACCGCGGCGAACAGGTCCTCGTACCACGGCAGCGGGAGATCCGGGTTGTGCCCACCCTGCAGCAGCAACTGCCCGCCCCCCACCGCGCGCGTCTCGTCGATCTTGCGGAACAGCTCGTCGAAGCCCAGCACGTAGCCGTCGCCGGATCCCACCGGCCGATAGAACGCGCAGAATGCGCACCGGGCCACGCAGACGTTGGTGTAGTTGACGTTGCGATCGATGATGTAACTCACCACGCCGGACGGATGTTTGCGCGCCCGGATGGTGTCGGCCAAGCGGCCGAGCAACGCCGTCGGCGCCCCGGTGTAGAGCCGCAACGCGTCGCGGCCATCGATCCGCCGGCCGTCGCGCACCCGTGCCGCGATCGACGCGATGGTCATTCCGAGGGCCACCCGTAGAAGCGGAGGTCCCGTCGCACCTGGACCAGCCGCTGCTCGTAGGCGTACTCGTAGAACTTCCGGAGGCCGTCGCGCGCCCGTTCGTCGAGGCCGAACGTCACGTTCTCCCGCAGATACCGGCGGCCGACGTCCCGCTGCTCCTCGTCGTCGGGACAGTGGCGGGCCACGATGTCGTCGATGGCCTGTTCCCCCTGTCCGCGAGCCGCCTCCAACGCCTGCGCGTGCTCGGCCGCCAGCGCATCGCGGCGCCCCACCCAGGCCGCCCAGACGAACGGCAGCGACGTGAGAACCGTCCACTCCTCACCGAGGTCGACCTTGTCGAGCCCCTTCTGCTCGTGATCGAGGAACAACGCGGCATCGCCGATGATCAAGGCGGCGTCGCACCGCTTCAGCATGACGTCCAGATCGGGGCGGAGCCTCACGAGCTTCGGTTCGATCTCCCAGGACTCGCCGCACAGAATCCGGAGCAGCATGGCGGCAGTCCGGGAATTGCTGTCGACCGCGATCGACCGGAGCGACGTCACCGGCCGGGTGGTGAACAACGCGACCGACGCCACCTCCCCCTCCGACGCCACCGCAAGATTGGGAACGATGCGGTAGTCGGCGTTCTGCAGGTACTCGATGGAGGGGATCAGCGCGAGATCCGCCGAACGATTGTGGAGATGGGCGGCGCATCGGGCCGGCACGTCGAACTGCAGATCGAAGAGGCCCGTCCGGCCATCAAGGCCTTCGACGAGCGGCCTCGCATTCAGGTACTCCACGGCGCTGGCGCGAACTGGACTCATGGCTCGACTGCCTCGAAACGGCCGTTCCGCGGGACCGGGCGAAAGCCGGCCGCAGTGATGTTCCGGCGAATCTCCTCCCGCGGAGACCGTCGCCACCCCTGATCGTGCGATGCGACGGCCGGCACCGCGTCGACGTCATCAGCGCCGAAGGTCAGCGCCACCTGGGCCAGCTTCGGGCCGTGGCGCGACCAGTCGACCTGAATCGAGTCGATATTGTCAACCAGGAGTCGCGCCAGCGCAACCTGCCGCAGGTCGCTGTAGCCGGTGGTCGGCGGCGACGGCTCGGCCGAAGGCAACGGGGCGAGGGCGCGGCAGATGCCGCCGATACCGTCCCAGGACTTCACCCGCTGCATCAACCGCCAGACATCGCTCCCCACCGCTTCCCCGAAGGTCAGACTCGAGACGGCCGAACCGCTGCCGCGCAGGACGCCAACCACCGGTTCCGGGTCCACCAGGGCATCCGCCGCGAGCGACGCCACCTGCGCCAGCCCGGCCTCCCGCAGATCGACCAGCAAGTCGCCTAGCCGTACCGGATCATGCCCGCACAGCGCATCGAGGTCTCCGTAGGCGAACCCGGTGACCGGCACGCCCGGGGCCCGATCGGCCAGGGTCCGAACCGCGGCCACCGCCGCCTCGGCCGTCGCCGGCCGGCCCGCCAGCCGCACCTCACCCGCATCCCCACCGATCGGATCGGCGGGCACGGGGGCGGACACCGACACCGAGACGACCTGCACGAAGGTGGTCCGGTCCGCGTGCCGGCGGCGGCGCGCGGTGTCGGCGGCCATGCCGAGGGCAATCAGGTCGCGTCCGCCGGTCAGCGCCTGCCAGTCCCGGTCCTCCAGGACGGCGCCGGCCTCGATCTTGTCGAGGGCCGCCGTCAGGTCGTCATGCATGGACGTCACCGCCTCCGCACCGCCGGCGTCGCTGCTTCATGTCACCTGCTGCCGATGCCACCTGCCGATGACCGGTGCTGATGTCATCTGATGCAATTTTGTTGCCGCCACCCCGGTGGCCGTCGCCCCGGCCCGGGAATCGTCGCCGGCGGCTCCGGTTGCCGCCCAACCAACCCTCCAGGGAGTCAGCGCCTCCGGGGGGGAGGCGGCGCCGTTCTACGGCGCAGACTCCCAGGCGCCGCTCACCGCCCAACCGACCCTCAAGGCCCTCCAGAACCGCTGCGCACCGCCGCCGCCACCCGCACCGCCAGGGCCAGCGCCCGCCGCCCCGCGCGCCCGTCGACCCGCGGTGCGGGTCCCCCGGAGGCCGCCTTCACGAAGTCCTCGAGCTCGAGCGCGAGCGGCTCGCCGGGCGGCACCTCGACGCGCCCGCCATCGATGGCCGGCATTCGGCTCGCGGCGCGTCTGACGCGCCACGTCTCGACCTCCCGCCGGACGCAATCGACCGAGATGCACGCGTCCGGCTGGAAGAACCGCAGCTTGCGCACGCGATCCCGGCTGATCCGGCTCGCGGTCAGATTCGCGATGCATCCGGAACGGAACCGAAGCCGGACGTTGGCGATGTCGACGTGATCGGTCAACACCGGAACTCCGACCGCCTCGATGGCCGCCACCTCCCCGCCGACCGCGGTCTGCACGATGTCGAGGTCGTGAATCATCAGGTCGAAGATGACGTCGACATCCAGACTGCGCGGTGAGAAGGCGCCGATACGGTGCACCTCGATGAAGCGCGGCGCCTCGACGACCGGGAGGGCGGCGGTCACCGCCGGATTGTAGCGCTCGGTATGTCCGACCGCCAGGACCGCCCCGCCGGCCCGGGCGGCCGCGATCATCTCGTCGGCTTCGTCGAGCGAGCGCGCCATCGGCTTCTCGACGAGCACCGAGATGCCCCGCTCGAGCAACGGGACGGCCACCGCGTGGTGGCGGTCGGTCGGCACCGCGACGGTGACCGCATCGACCCGGCCCTCCAGAGCGGCCGCGTCGGTTTCCGGGCGCGCGCCGGTCTCGGACGCGACACGGGCCGCCACCACCGGATTCTCGTCGACGATCGCCACGAGCCGCACGCCCGACGCCGCGGACAGGATCCGGGCATGATGGCGCCCGAAGTGCCCGGCCCCGACCACCGCCACCCGGGGACCGGCGGAGTCGACAGCGCGGGTCATGGCGCCGGCAACCCGACGCGGCGCGCCATCCCGCGGCGGGGCCGGACCCTGCGGAAGGCGGCTCGCGCGCTCATCCGACCTTCACCTCCCGGCCCACCACCACCGCCCCCTGGGCGTCCGCCCGCGCGTAGAACTCCGCGCCGTCGAGCACCAGGGTTCGCCCGGCGTCGACGGACAGTACGCGTGCGCCGGCCTTCTCCAACGCGGCCAGCGTCGGCAGACCCACCACCGGCACGTCGAACCGCATGTCCTGGGCCGGCTTGGCGACCTTGACGATGCGGACGCCCGGCCCCGCGAGGTCGCCGGCGCGGGCGATGACCGCATCGGTGCCCTCCATCGCCTCGACCGCCACGACCGCCCGATCCTTGACGGCGATGGTCTGGCCGATATCCAGCCCGGCCACGGCGTCCGCCATGCGGTAGCCGAAGTCCAGGTCCGCCCGCTCGTCGGCGGACGGCGCACGCGCCGTGAGCACCCCGCCCGCGGCCAGCAGCGGCTGCAGAAAAGCGGTCGAGTTCACGAGCTCGATCCCATGATCCGCAAGCACGTCCGCCACCGCCGAAATCACCGCGTCGGTGTTTCTGGTCCGGAGACGGGAGAGCACCTTCAGTCCGGTCAGATCCGGTACGACGTCCGCGAACAGCCGCGTGTGCCTGACCTGTCCGGCCATGACCGCCCGCGTCACCCCCGCGGCCTGCAGGATCGCGATGCACTTGCCCACCTGCCCCAGGGAGACCCAGTGCAGGTCGGCCGGCGGTTGGACGGCCGCCGCCTCGGTCAGGGCCGGGCTGGTCTCTTCCCTGATGGCGACGATGGTCACCTCATGACCGAGCCGGCGCGCGCCCTCCAGCGCCAGAAACGGAAACCGGCCGTTCCCCGCGATCAGACCGAGTCGCATGACGCCGCCGCCCCGCTCCCGGACCGTCCCCCTGCGGTTCCGGCCCAACCGGCGGCCCGACCCAGCAGGCCCCGCCGCATTCGACCGCCGAGGTCGCGGCGCGGCACGGGGTTCCGCCGCCCGCCGCTAGTCATCGCCCGCCGTCACCTCGATCCGGCGGGTACGCCGGCGGAGATGGACACCCCGCCGGGACGAGCTGATGAACTCGACGAGATAGGTCACCTCCGGGCATTGCAGGGTGCGATCCCCCCGGATCCGATCGAGGGCCTGGGTCGTGTTCAACTTCGACTGCAGCAGATGGCGGAAAGCCCGCTTGAGCTGGGTGATCGTCTCCTGCGGCACGCCCCGGCGTTCGAGCCCCAGGGTGTTCAGATCGTAGATGCGCGCCCGGTTCCCGACGCTCCGGGCGTAGGGAAGCGCGTCCAGCGTCACCACCGACGCGCCGCCGACGAAGGCATGCCGGCCGACGCGGCAATATTGGTGCACCCCGGAGACGGCGCCGATGAACGCATGGTCCTCTACCGTGACGTGACCGCCGAGCATCACCGCGTTGGCGAGAATGGTCCGATCGCCGACCTGGCAATCGTGGGCGATGTGGACATAAGCCATGAAGAGGTTGTCGTCCCCGATCCGGGTGACGCCTCCTCCCTGCTTCGTCCCGCGGTGGATGGTGACGAACTCGCGGAAGATGTTTCGCCGGCCGATGACGAGCGTCGTGCGCTCTCCCTTGAACTTCGTATCCTGGGGAACAAGGCCGATCGACGCGAACGGAAACACCTGCGTCTCGTCGCCGATCTCGGTCCACCCGTCGATGACCGCCGACGCCCCGACGAAGCACCCCCGCCCGATCCGCACGTGGGGACCGATCAGGACATTCGGTCCCACCACCGTACCGGCTCCGATCCGGGCTCCCGGGGCCACCCGCGCGGTGTGATCGATGCGTGCGTCATCGAGCACCAGTCCCACCAGCAGCTCCGCCTCGGCGACCACGTGCCCGCCCACCCGGGCCGCCGCCGCCGCCACCGCCATCCGCCGGCGGCGGCGGCGGACCGTCACCGCGACGCTCAGGCGATCGCCCGGCACCACCTGCCGGCGGAACCGCGCACTGTTGACGCCGCGCAGCACCGCGCGCAAGGCCGCGGTCCCGCCGTCCGGCGCGAGCAGCAACACCGCGGCGGCCTGCGCGAACGTCTCGATCATCAACACGCCGGGCATGACCGGATTGCCCGGAAAATGCCCCTGAAAGTACTCTTCGTTGACGGTGACGTTCTTGACGGCGACGAGCCGCACCCCCGGTTCGTGCTCGACGACGTCGTCGAGCAGCGGCGAAGGATAGCGGAAGCAGAGGCGATCGAGGGCCCCGTCGGACAGGAATCGGTCGGACGCTCCGGCGTCGGCCGGGACCGAGGATGCCGAGCTCGACGGAAGGCTGGCCATATCGGAGGCGCGGGCGGGCGGGTCCTTCGCGGTACTACGCCGCACCGCGGGGCCGGGGCTGACGGTCACGGGAGCGGCCGGCGGAGAGCGGTACGAGGCCCGCCTTCAACGCGCGCCGCCCCGCCGCCACGATCCGGCCCGCGCCGGGGCGGGCGGCGCGGGTTCACGACGGCGTCCGCTACTCTCCGCCCGAGGCGCGGTCGAGCGCCTGAATGACGTCGACGGAGATGTCGAGAGCGGGATCCGCCCAGACCAGTGCGCCCGCGCCGGCATTGAAGACGAAGTGGAGCCTCTTGCTCGTCGCGACCTGATTGACGGCCGGGGTGAACTTGGTCTGGAAAGCGAGCTGAAGCTGCTGCTCCAACTGCGCGAGCTCCGCCTCCGCGTCCTGGCTCATCCGCTGGACGTCCAGGCCGATGCGTTCAATCTCCTGCTGCAGCGCCAACTGGGCCTCGGGGCTCATGACGCTGGCGTTCTGCTGCAGCTTCTGCTGGCTCGCCTGCAGCTCCTGTTGCCGGCCCCCGACCTCCTGCTGCTTCTGCTGGAGCAGTTGCTGAAGCTGCTGGTTCGCGGCTTGGCCGTCACGCGACTCGGCGAAGACCCGCACCGGGTCGACATAGGCGTATCTTGCGTCCGAGGGGAACGGCAACCGGGCCGGCGCCTGTCCCTCCGCGCCTGCGGACGCCGGCATCACTCCTGCGCAAACGGCAATCGTCGCCGCGACTCCCATCAACAATTTCATCAGACCTGTCCCTCGATCGACCCGTGACACCCAAATCGGAAAATGACGGCGCACCCAACGCCCCTCTTGCCGAACGCACCCAATACGATACCAGTTTCCCGGTGTTCCCCGCGAACCCGACTCAGAACGTGGTTCCGACCGCGAACTTGAAGACCGTCCGCTCCTGCGGCCGGAACCGATCGTTGAGGACCCCTTCCCGCTGCGGGTTCCAGGCGTAGATCAGTCGGAACGGGACGTTCAGGACGGGCATGAAGAACCGCAGCTCGACCCCGGTCGACGTCCTGAACAGCTCGTTCGAGAACCGCTGCCCGAAGTCCGCGACCTGGCCGGTGTCGTAGAAGAACAGCAGCCGCACGGGGTTGGCGATCGCGATGATGTACTCGGCGTTGACCAGCAGGCTCTTGTTGCCGCCGATCACCAGGCCGCTGCCCGAGACGACGTTGCCGGCCGCGTCGAAGACGAGCGGATCGTTGGGCCCGACGGTGCGGATGTCGAACCCGCGCAGGCTGAACTCCCCCCCCATCGCCAGCAACTCGAAGATCGGCAGCGTCTCGGTCGACCCCAGCGGCGCGATGTACTCGCCGCGGGCCCGCAGCCCGAACGTCAACCGCGGAGCGTGGCGCAGGAACCAGACCCCCTCGAGCGAAGGCTTGTAGAAATGCGTGTTGCCGCCCAGACCGGCGGCCATCTCGAACGCCGCCGTGTACCGCTGCCCGCTCATCGGGAAGATGGGGTGATCCACCGTGTTGAAGACGAAGGAGGGCGTGACCGAGCTGATCGTCCGCGCGCCGCCCTCGCCGAGCAGGAGGGCGTCTTGCAGGAAAGGATTGAACTGCAGGAGGCGGGGATTCAGGAACGCGGGGTTGACCTCCTCGACGTCGGTCTCCTCGTACGAGTACCCCAGGAAGAACTGCGACCAGCGCCCGGCCCGCATCCCGACCGACGTGGTCGCTCCGATCGAGCTCTGCGTGAACTGGTTGATGAACCGGATGTCGCGGCGGAACACGTTGAACCCGCCGGTGATCGGCTTGCCGAAGAGGTACGGCTCCGTGAACCCCAGCACGTAGTTCCTGATGCGCTCGCCGTTCTGGAGCGACACCGACAGCGACTCGCCGCGGCCCAGGAAGTTGGTGGTCTGAAACGCCAGTTGCAGGAAGAAGCCGTCGAACTGCGACGCGCCGGCGCCGAAGGTCAACTGGTTGAGGTTGGTCTCCGCCACCTCGAGGGTCAGATCGACCTCGTTGTCGACCCCCGGGCGCTTCTCGATCTGGATGGCGGTGTCCTCGTCGAGGGGCTCGAAGTACCCGAGCTGATTGAGCCGCCGAACACTGAACCGGAGCGCCTCGGTGTTGAACACACCCCGTTCGAACAGGTTGATCTCGCGCCGGATCACCTCGTCGTGGGTGGTGTTGTTGCCCACGAAGGTGATGCGGTTGACGAAGTACTGCTCCCCCTCCTGCAACCGGATCGTCACGTCGACGACCGGCTCGCCGTCGACCCGGATGGGCACCCCATCCTCATCCACAAGCGGGACGAGATCGGGAAACAGGGTCATCTCGTAGTACCCGATGGCGCCGTAGGCCTCGCGGGCCACGTCGAACGCATCCCGGACCACCTGCTCCGAGTAGTGGTCCCCCGGCTCCAAGCCCGAGAAGATGCTCTCCAGAGCCTCGGTCCGGAGCACGTCCTGCCCGTCGAAGTCCAGGGTCCCGACGCGGTACCGCTCTCCTTCGCTCACCGGAATCCGGAGCCGCACGGGCCGGCTCTCGCCGTCCTCGGACTCGTCCAGATACTCCAGCTCCGGCTGGCCCACCTGGGCATCGATATACCCGTTGTTCCGATAGTGCGCCACCAGCAGGTCGGCATCCTGCTCAAAGCCGAGGGGCCGGTACGTCCCGCGGCCGCTGATGAAGGAGAACAACCAGCGTTCTCTGGTGTTCCTCATCTGGCCCTTGAGCGACCGCTCGCTCATGTTGTCGTTCCCGGCGAAGGTGATGTCCGAGACGTGGACCTTGGGCCCCTCGTCGATGTTGAACGTGAGTTGCACGACCCTGGGCCCGCCGGCCATCGGGGTTATCTCGTGGGTCACCTCGGCGAACTGAAACCCCTTCTCGCCCCACATCTCGCGGAGCAGCCCCTCGGTCCGCCGGATCACGCCGGGTCCGATTCGACTGTCCAGGCGCAACTCGAGGCCGACCGACTCCATCGCCTGGTCGATCTCCGCCCGGTCGTACTCCTCGGAGCCCTCGAAGTTGACGATCCGGACCCGTTCGCGCTCCTCCATCACGAAAATCGCGCGGCGGCCCTGCACCCCGTTGGGATACGGATCGTCGACGATCTCGATAGTGAGGTCGGTCAGAAAGCCGGTATCCCACAACCGTTCGAAATCTCCGAGCAGCACCTGCTCGATCGTCTCGTCGTACGGCGTCCACCGTCCCTGCGAGGGCTGGCTGACGTAGGCGTCGATCTCCATGTAGTAGAGGTACGTCTCGCCTTCCACGCTGAGGACGTCGCCCTGGGTGGGGGCCACTATCTGGAGCGTCGTGAACAGCGTCGGCGAGTCGGGCGGCGGCAACGGCGCCGGCTGGAACTGCCCGCCCGCCGCACGCGGTTCGCCCGCCGCCGACGCGGCGATCTGACTCAGGCCGATCGCCGCGAGGGCGATCGCAACCGCCGGAACTTTGTAACGTCTCATGGTCTTTCCCGTCCGTCCTTCTCCGCCATCCCCGCAGAAGCCGGGGATGATGATCACCCCCCCCGAGCCCTTTAGACGCTCGCCGTCAGCCGGCGGCCGGCATACGTCCGCGCCGCATCGCGGTAGCTCAGCTCGCCGCCGTCGAGATACACCTCGATCTCGCCGCCGCGCAGACGACCGCGGATCAGCTCTTCCGACAGCGGATCCTCCACGTAGCGCTGAATCGCCCGCCGAAGCGGCCTCGCGCCGTAAGACCGATCCCTGCATGTCATCTCGATCACCCAATCGACCACTTCCGACGTCACGGCAATCTGCAGCTTGCGATCGACCAGATGCTTGTTGAGCTGGTCGACGAGCATCTGCGTGATCCGCCGCAGGTCGTCGTCGACGAGGGCGTCGAAGACGATCACCTCGTCGATCCGGTTCAGGAACTCGGGGTTGAAGGTGCGCCGAACCTCGCCCAGCACCATGTCGCTGACGTTGCGTTGGATCCGGCCCGCGTCCGCCGGCTGAAACCCCAGCGCAGCCTGCTTCTGGATGAAGCGGGCCCCGATGTTCGAGGTCATGATGATGATCGTGTTCTTGAAGCTGATCCGGTTGCCGAGGCCGTCGGTGAGATGCCCGTCCTCGAACACCTGCAGCAGGATGTTGAAGAGATCCGGATGGGCCTTCTCGATCTCGTCGAGCAGCACCACCGAGTAGGGATGGCGCTTGACCTTCTCGGTCAGTTGACCGCCTTCCTCGTGTCCCACGTACCCGGGCGGCGACCCGATGAGCTTCGAGACCGAGTGCTTCTCCATGTACTCCGACATGTCGAATCGGATGAGGGCGCCGTCGCTCCCGAACAGGAAGTTCGCCAGCGCCCGCGCCAGCTCGGTCTTCCCCACCCCGGTCGGGCCGAGGAACACGAAGCTGCCGACGGGACGGTTCGGCGACTTCAGGCCCGCGCGGGATCGGCGGATCGCCCGCGCCAGGGCCGAGGTGGCGTGCTCCTGGCTGATGACCCGCCGGTGCAGCTCGCTCTCCATCTGCAGGAGCCGGTCGCCCTCGTCCTTGTTGATCGATGTCAGCGGCACGCCGGTCCAGGTGGCCACGACACCGTCGATATCCTGCTTGCCGACCTCGATCGGGGTCGAGCCGACGCGCTCGTCGAAGCGCTCCCGCACGCACTGGAGGTTCTCGCGGGCGACGACCTCCTGCTCCTTGAAGAACTGGGCTTTCTCGAAATCCTTCTGCGCCGCCGCATTCTCCATCTGCTCGACCGCGGCGCGGATGTCGCGGTTGATGTCCCCGAGCTCCTCGCTGAACTGCGCCTCGCGAAGCTTGGCGCGGGACCCCGCCTCGTCCAGCAGGTCTATCGCCTTGTCGGGCAGGAACCGCTCGGTGATGTAGCGGCTCGACTGATAGACCGCCGCTTCGAGGGCTTCCGGCGTATAGGTGACGTGGTGAAACGACTCGTACCGGTCCTTGACCCCGAGCAGCACCTCGAGGGCATCGGTCTCGGGGGTGGGTTCCACCTTGACGGCCTGGAACCGGCGTTCGAGCGACCGATCCTTCTCGATGTGCCGTCGATACTCGGCCGGGGTGGTGGCCCCGATACACCGGATCTCCCCGCGCGACAGGGCCGGCTTGAGGATGTTCGCGGCATCGAGCGACCCCTCCGCGGAGCCGGCCCCGACCAGCGTGTGCAGCTCGTCGATGAACAGGATGATGTTCGGATTCTCGACCAGCTCCTTCATGATCGCCTTGAGCCGTTCCTCGAACTGCCCCCGGTACTTGGTGCCGGCGACGATGAGCGAGATGTCGAGGGCGAGAATCCGCTTGTCGGCCAGGAAGTGCGGCACTTCGCCGCCGACGATCCGCTGGGCGAGACCCTCGACGATCGCGGTCTTCCCGACCCCCGGCTCGCCGATCAGGACCGCGTTGTTCTTGTTGCGGCGGCACAGCACCTGCTGCACCCGCTCGAGCTCGAGCGCGCGCCCGATCAGCGGGTCGAGCTGGCTCTTCATCGCACTCTCGGTGAGGTCGCGGCTGAACTCCGCGAGCAGCGGCGTCTCCTTGACCCGCGTGAGGGTGGTCTTCTCGTTCAGGAGCTGGACGATGTCCTCGCGCACCGTGTTCAACCGCATGCCCTTCTCGACGAGAATCGACGCGGCGACGCAGCGCTCTTCCCGGAGGAGGCCGAGCAGCAGGTGCTCGGTCCCCACGTAGTTGTGCAACAGCCGATCCGCTTCCTCGGCCGCGAACTGCAGGACCCGCTTGGTCTCGGTGCTGAACGGAATCTCCACCGAGGTCGAGACCTTCTCCCGGAACACCGTCTGCCCCTCGATGTCCTTGCGGATGCCCTCGAGCGACAGATGCGAGCGCGCGAAGATGCGGCTCGTCAGCCCCTTGCCCTCCCGGATCAGCCCCAGCAGCAGGTGTTCCGTCTCGATCGAGATGCTACCGAGCTGACTCGCCTCGTAGCGAGCGAAAAACAGGACCCGGCGTGCCCGCTCGGTGTAGCGCTCGAACATCGGTTGACCCCTGGTTCACCGTGGGCACTGGCGGCTCGACCCACCGCGGGACGCCGGCAAGACCGCACAAAGGGAGATTCGGTCATTATAGGACAAGCCCCCGGATCGTCCCGCAAGCGGGGCGGGCGGGTTCCCGCAACGCCGCCGCGCAGGATGCATCGCCGGTCGAGCGCGGCGGGGACCACCGCCGGGGCCTGCCGGCGCTCAGGCCGGCCGCAGGCGGCCGTCTTCGAGGCGGAGCACGCGGTCGCACGCCGCGGCGAGCTGCAGGTTGTGGGTGGCGATGAGCGCGGTGAGGCGGCGCGTCTCGTGCAGGCGCCGCAGCAGCGCGTGCAGGTCGCGGCCGGTCTGCTCGTCGAGGTCGCCGGTCGGCTCGTCCGCCAGCAGCAGGGCCGGCTGCATCACCAGCGCGCGCGCCACCGCCACCCGCTGCTGCTCGCCGCCCGAGAGCATCCCCGGCCGGTGGGCCATCCGCCCGCCGAGGCCCACTTCGCGCAACCGCGCCTCGGCCCGCCGATGCGCCTCCGCGGGCACCGCCCTCGCGATGCGCAGCGGCATCGCCACGTTCTCGACGGCGCTGAACTCCGGCAGCAGATGGTGGAACTGGAAGACGAACCCGATGTGCCGGTTCCGGAACGCGACCCGCGCATCGTCGCCGACCGACGACAGCTCGGTGCCGGCGATGGTGACGCTGCCCCCCTCGATCGCGTCGAGCCCGCCCACGCACTGCAGCAGGGTGCTCTTTCCGACCCCCGAAGCGCCGACGACGGCGACCATCTCGCCCTCGTCGACGGTGAGCTCCAGGTCGCGCAGGACCGGCAGCCGGCGGCCGCCCACGGCGTAGGACTTCGAGAGGGCGCGGACGATGAGGAAAGCCATGGGCGCGCAGCGCGGTTGATGAGGCTACTCGTACCGGAGCGCCTCGGCCGGATCGAGGCGTGACGCCTGACGGGAAGGATACAGGGTTGCGAGCAGACACACGGCGAACGAGCCCAGCACGACGACCAGCAGATTGCCCGGATCGACCCTGAACGGCAACCACGCCACGCCGTCGTACACGTCGTCCGGCAACCGTATCCACTGATAACGGTCGGCCAGATAGGACACCGCGACCCCGCACGCGGCCCCGACGGCGGTCCCGACGGCCCCGATGATCCCCCCCTGCAGCACGAAGATGATCCGGATGCTGGGCGACGAGGCCCCCATCGTCTTGAGAATCGCGATGTCCCGGCTCTTCTCCATGACCAGGAGCACCAGCGACGCCACGATGTTGAGGGCCGCCACCATCATGATGAGCCCGATGGTGATTCCGATCGCCATCTTCTCGAGCCACAGGGCCGAGAACAGCGCCGCGTTCGACTGCCCCCAGTCCTCCGCGAAGTACTCGGCCCCAAGGGTCTCGGTGACCGCGCGCGCCACCCGCGGGGCGTCCTCCAGGTCCTCGACCCGCAGCTCCATCAGATCGACGCGGTCCCGGTTGAACAGCCGGCCCGCCACGTCGAGGGTGACGAAGCCGTACGAGCTGTCGTACTCGCGCAGCCCCAAGTGGAAGATGCCGACCACCTCGAGACGCTGCGGCCGCGGTATCAGCCCCCACGGCGACAAACTCCCCCCCTCCGGCGTCAGCACCGAGATGGTGTCGCCGACCGACGCCCGCAGGGAGCGCGACAGGTCCTCGCCGATGACCACCCCGCCGAGGACGCCGGCGCGCGGATCGGGCGGCTCGGACAGCGCCGTGAAGCTGCCCCGCCGGATCGAGCCGACGACCTCCGTGACCCGCGCCTCGAGCACCGGATCGACCCCCTTGAGGGTGATGAACGCGTTGACGCCGGCGGCCGCCGCCATCCCGCGCCCGATCATCGCCGGAGCCGCCGCGACGACGCCGGGCACCTCGACGAGTTTCGCGGCCTCGGCCTCGTGATCGACGAACCCCCCGCCCAGGAGCTTTTGCACGTAGACATGGGCGGCCGACCCGACGATGCGGTCCCGCAGCTCCTCCTGCATGCCGGTCATCAGGGCGAGGGCGACGACCAGGGCCATGACCCCGACCGTCACCCCCAGGGCGGAGACGGCGGAGATCACCGAGATGAAGGCCTGCCCGCGCCGGGCCAGCAGGTAGCGGGTCGCGATATAGAGCTCGAAGGGCAGGGTCATGCCGTCTCGCCGAAACCGGTGCCGGCCCCGGTCCCGATCCCTTCCATTATTTCCCGCGCATCAGGGGAAACAGGATCACGATTTCGCGCGCATCAGGGGAAACAGGATCACGTCCCGGATGGACGGGCTGTCGGTCAGGACCATCACCAGCCGGTCGATGCCGACACCCTCGCCGGCCGTCGGGGGCAGACCGTACTCCAGCGCGCGCACGTAGTCCTCGTCCATGCGATGCGCTTCGAGGTCGCCGCCCTGCCGATCGCGGAGCTGCGCCTCGAAACGCCGCCGCTGCTCGACCGGATCGTTGAGCTCGCTGAACCCGTTCGCGAGCTCCATGCCGGCTACGTACAGCTCGAAGCGTTCGACGGTGTCCGGATCGTCGTCACGCTGCTTCGACAGCGGCGACACCTCCGTCGGGAAGTCGTGCACGAACGTCGGTTGCAGGATCGCCGGCTCGCACAGCCGTTCGAAGATCTCCAGGCTGATCTTGCCGGGTCCGTGGCCGGGCACCGTCTCGACGCCGAGGCGCGCGGCGACCTGCGCGGCCGTCCCGCGGTTCCGGAGGTCCGACTCGGACACCGGGATCCCGAGCCGCTCGGCGGCCGCGTCACCCACCGCCTGCCGCAGCTTGACGCGCGGGTACGGCCCCCGGAACGACACGGTTCGGCCCCCGAAGACCACGGCAGCGTCATCGTCGGCGCCGGACCCACGGGGGTCGCCGCCGTCGGCGCCGACGGCGTCCCGGGTGAATGGCGCGACGTCCCGCGCCACCGTCTCCAGCAGACGCTCGGTCAGGGTCATCAGGTCGCGGTAGTCGCGGTAGGCCCAATAGAACTCGAGCATCGTGAACTCCGGGTTGTGCCGGGTCGATACGCCCTCGTTCCTGAAGTTCCGGTTGATCTCGTAGACCCGCTCCATCCCGCCCACGACCAGCCGCTTGAGATAAAGCTCCGGGGCGATCCGCAGGTACAGGTCCATGTCCTGCGCGTTGTGATGCGTCACGAACGGCCGGGCCAGGGCCCCGCCCGCGATCGGCTGCATCATCGGCGTCTCGACCTCGAGAAACCCGCGTTCCGGATCTTCCAGGAACCGGCGGATCGAGGCGATCACCCGGGCGCGCGCTTCGAACACCGCGCGAGACCCCGGATTGACGATCAGGTCCAGGTAGCGCCGCCGATATCGGGTCTCGACGTCGGTCAGACCGTGCCATTTCTCGGGCAGCGGCAGATGGCACTTGGCCAGGAACTCGAGCCGGTCGGCCCACACCGTCAGCTCGTCGGTCCGGGTGCGGAAGAGGCGTCCTTCGACCCCGACGTGGTCGCCGATGTCGAGCAACGCCGCGACCCCGAAATCCCCGTCGGACAGCGCATCCTTCCGCACGTAGACCTGTATGCGCTTCCGGCCGTCGGAGATCACCAGGAACCGGGCCTTCCCGAAGCTCCGTACGATCAGGATCCGACCCGCCGTCGCGGTGCGGACCTGCGCGCTCTCGAGATCGGCGCCGCAGGTCGACCCGTGGGCGTCCACCAGCGCCGACACCGTATCCGCATCCCGGTCCGGGTCCGCGCCGCGAAAGGCGTGGGGGTAGACGGGCACGCCCAGGTCGGCGAGCGAGGCGAGGTTCGCGCGGCGCTGCGCGCGCTGATCGTTTTCTTGAGAATCGGCCATGGCCCGGAAATCTTCGCCGTACCCGCGGCTCAGGCCGTCGCAGGGTCGGCCCCCCCGCGGTCCCGGTCGAGCCGGATCCGCACCGCGTCCAGCACCCCGTTCACGAAGCGCGGCGACGGCTCGTCGCTGAACGTCCGAGCCAGTTCGATCGCCTCGTCTATCACGACGGCGGCGGGAGTCTCGGCGACGAGCAACTCGTACACCGCCAACCTGAGGACGAGCCGGTCGATGACCGCCATGCGGGAGAGGCGCCAGTTGTCGGAGGCCGATTCGATGAGCGGATCGATCTGCTCCATCGCCTCCAGCGTGCCCCGCAGCAGGCGGTCCGCGAACTGCCGGGGACCGTCCGGAGCCGGGCGTTCCCGCCAATAGCAACCGACCGCATGGTCGAACGGCGGTCCCCCGACTCCCCCGACCTCGCGCTGATACAACAGTTGGAGCGCCGCGACCCTGCCGCGATGACGCTCCGCCGGATCGAAGCCGGGCGCCCTCACGCCGGGGGCCCCGCGCCGGGCGCCCTCAACCGCCGAAAGAGACGCACCATCGCCAGCGCCGCATCCGCCGCCTCCCACCCCTTGTTCGATCGGCCGCCCCCCGCCCGCGCGAGCGCCTCTTCCGCCGAGTTGGTGGTCAGCACGCCGAACGTCATCGGCGTTCCGCTGTCCAGCGCAGCCTGGGTCAGGCCGTGGGCGACGGCCGCCGCGATGAACTCGAAGTGCGGGGTCTCGCCCCGAATCAGGCACCCGAGACCGACCACCGCATCGACGTCGCCGACGGACGCGAGCCGGCGCGCCGCCTGCGGCACCTCGAACGCGCCGGGCACCGGGGCCACCACGATCGCCGCGCCGCCCACGCCGGCCGCCTGGAGCGCCGCAATCGCGCCGTCCCGAAGCCGGTTGGTGACGAAGTCGTTGTACTGCGACACGGCGAGACCGACCCGAACGCCGCCGATCCCGCCGCTCCCCGTCAAGGTCTGCTCACTCACCGGCCCGTGAACCTCGCCTTGCGCTTCTCCAGAAAGGCCGTGGTACCTTCCCGCGCATCCTCGGTCGCCCACAGGAGCCCGAAGGCGGTCGCTTCGAGCGCGGTGGCATCGGCCATCGACATGTCGAGGCCGTGGTTGACCACGTCCAGTATGCGGCGCACCGCCTCCGGCGCCTGCGCGGCGAGGGTGGCCGCCAGCGCGAACGCTTCCGCCGACAGCGCCTCCGGCTCGACCACCCGATTCACCAGCCCGATTCGCCAGGCTTCTTCCGCCGTGACCGGCGCGCCGGTGAGCAGCATCTCGAAGGCGCGGCCCCGACCCACCAGACGCGGCAGACGTTGGGTGCCGCCGTACCCGGGGATGATGCCCAGGGTGATCTCGGGCAGCCCCAGCCTGGCGGTCCTCGCGGCGATCCGGCAGGTGCAGGCCATCGCGACCTCGCATCCGCCGCCGAGCGCGTATCCGTTCACGGCGGCAATCACCGGCTTCCCGAGGCGCTCGATCTGCGTGCAGAGCCGGTGCCCGGCGTCGGTGAGGGCGCGCGCGGTTCGCGGGGTCAACTGCGCCAGCTCGCCGATGTCGGCCCCGGCGATGAACGCGCGATCCCCGGCGCCGGTCAGCACCACGGATCGGACCTCGTCGTCCTTCTGCAGGTCGATCAGGACGGCGGTCAGAGCTTCGACCGTCTGCGAGCTCAGGGCATTGAGCACCTTCGGCCGGTTGACGGTGACCGTGGTCACCGCCCCGGTCCGTTCTGTCAGGATCTGCTCGACGTTCATGAAGTCCCTTCTCGTTCCGGGTCGGCGGGCCCGCGGACCACACGCGACCGCCACACCAGCAGCGCGCCGCAGGCCACCGCGGCGCCGGTTGCATCGGCGGCCAGATCCGACCACTGGGCGGCGCGTCCGGGCACGAACCACTGATGCAGCTCGTCGGTCACGCCGTACAGGGCCGCGATGGCCGCCGCCAGCAGGGCGGTCCGGCCGGTGACCGCCTGCCAGCGCGCCTCGGCGAGCGCCCGCAGCACCAACGCCGCCAGCAGGCCGTAGCCCAGTCCGTGCCAGAGGCCGTCGTCGATCGCCCGGGCCGCCGACGGCACGTACGACACCGCGGACAGGGCGAAGATCAGCGCCATGACCGCCCACGCCGGCCCCCAGAACCGGAGACGCGACCGCACGCCGCCCTGCGGTCTGCGGGTCATCGGCATGGGCCGGCGGGTCACAGGGGGAACGGAAACAGGAGCCAGCCCAGCACCAGCGCGGCGCCGACGAAGCCGGCGAACAGTCGGCCGCCCAGCTTCACCTGTTCGGCCGGCCGATCATGCATCAGCACCGCGAAGATCAGCGACACGAACCCCGCGAACAGCATCATCACCAGCAGATGGCTCGACATCTTCGTCTACCGCCGGCCCAGCGCCACGTCGTAGGCGTCGAGGGTCACCAGCATGTTCAACAGGCCGGACACGATGATGAACGTGTTGCCGTACTCGAACGTATCGGCGACGACGCGGCCCTCGCCGAACCCGGCGGCCCGGGCGATCAGATACGGCAGGCCGTTGCCGATATCCGCGAACGCGGCCAGCAGCACCAGGGGCTGGCCGGAGTCGAACGGAAACAGCCGTCCTCCGAACCCCAACCCGATGGCGAACATCATCGGCACGGCGAGCAGGAAGACCAAGCCCTTCTGACGGCGCGCCAGCCAGAGATGCCCGCCGCCGGGCACGACCCAGCCGAGCGCCGCCGCGGTCAGCGCCTGATTCAGGTCCCGGCCCGCGCCGGCCGGGACGGCCGCCGCCGTCATGCGAGATCGCCGCGAATCACGAGACTTGCGACCCATGTCACCGCTACTCCCAGGGGCACGCCCGCCGCTGCCCGCAGTTCTCCGATCGACGGTATCCAGCCCGCCATCTCGGCCACGAAGGAGATTCCCGTCGGCGCCGCCGCCGCCAGCACGGCCCACCGCAGCCAAGCGGGGGCCTGACCGGGCTCGGTCGAACCCGCGGTTCGACCCGGGCCGGAACCCGCCCCCTGGCGCCGGCGCACGCCGGCCGCCAGCACACCCGCCGCCAGCACACCCGCCCCCGCTCCCAGATACAACCCCGCGCACCGGGCGCACACCGGCATCTGCACGCCGGCGGGATGGAAGGACCGGTCCGGACGCTGGTGGCAGACGAACCCCGCCATCAGATAAGTGCCCGCCGAGACGGCGGTCATCGTTCGCCCGCGGGTGCCGCGGGCCAGCGCCGCGGGCACCAGCAGGATGAGGAGCAGCCAAGCGAGCGTGACCGCCGTGAACGCCGCGCCGATCCACCGCCGCCTCCCCCGCGTCATAGCGCCTCGAAGTGGGTCAACCGCTTGAACGCCGCGAACCGTTGATTGAGGACCTTGGGTGACGCCCCCAGCAGCCCGTCGAGCCCGAAGTCCTCGACGGCCAGCGAGGCGAGGGCGCTTCCGGCGATGGTCGCCCGGGTGAAAACGGCATCGGTGATTTCACGGGCCGACGCCAGATACCCCATGAATCCGCCCGCGAACGTATCTCCGGCACCGGTCGGGTCGATTACCGTGTCCAGCGGCATGGCGGGCACCGCGAAGAACCCCTGGTCGCGCGTCATCAGGACCCCGTGCTCGCCGCGCTTGATCACCAGGAGCCGGGGACCCATCCGCTGGATGGCGCGCGCCGCCTTCACGAGGTTCGATTCGCCGGCGAGCTGGCGCGCCTCTTCGTCGTTGATCAGGAGGGCGTCGATCCGCCGCAGCACCGCCCGCAACTCCTCCGGCGTGCCGTCGATCCAGTAGTTCATCGTGTCGGCGGCCACGAACCTCGGACCGTCGACCTGGGTCAACACCTCGGCCTGCAAAGCCGGATGGATGTTGGCCAGGAACACGAACGGGGTGGATCGGTACGGATCGGGCAGGACCGGACGGAATCGATCGAACACGTTCAGCCGCGTGTAGGTCGTCTCGCGGGTGCTGAGGTCGAAGCCGTATTCCCCCTTCCAGCGAAACGTCTCGCCGGGCACGCGCTGCAGGCCGGCGAGGTCGATGCGCCGGCCCGCGAACACCCGCATCTCTTCCTCGGTGAAATCGTCACCCACCACCGCGACGAGCCTCACATCGGTGAAGAAGGACGCGGCGACGCTGAAGTAGGTGGCGGCCCCCCCGACGACCCGGGACGCCTCCCCGAACGGCGTCTTGACGGAATCGAACGCCACCGAACCGACGGTCACTATCGGATGCACGAGCGCAAAACCCCTCCCAGCCCGGAAATCGTCGCCTGCGGCTCCGTTCCTACGACTGCGGCAGATACCTGCCGATGATCGGCGCCAGATCCCGTCTGACGGCGGCCGGAATCGACTCCGACCGGGTAATGATAGCCGAGCCGAGCGCCGTCGCGCACTCGCAGTCGCGGTCGATCGGCAGCCGCGCGACCGCGTCCCGCACCACCCGTTGCGCGGTGACGGCGTTCTGCTGCAGCGTGGCGATGACCATCTCGACCGTCACGTCGTCGTGGCCCTCGTGCCAGCAGTCGTAGTCGGTGACCAGCGCGAGCGTCGAATAGCAGATCTCCGCTTCGCGGGCCAGCTTCGCTTCCTGCAGGTTGGTCATGCCGATGACGTCCATCCCCCAGGCGCGATAGAGCCGGGATTCGGCGAGGGTCGAAAACTGCGGTCCTTCCATGCAGACGTAGGTCCCGCCGCGATGAACCGTGGCCCCGGACCCGGCCGCGGCCTCGACCACGATGTCCGCGAGCACGGAACAGAACGGATGCGCGAAACCGACGTGGGCGGCGATGCCGCCCCCGAAGAAGGTGCTGACGCGCCCGCGGGTCCGATCGAGAAACTGGTCCGGAACCACGAGATCGAGCGGCCGATACCGTTCCTGCAGACTGCCCACGGCGCTGGCCGACAGTATCCGCTCCACCCCGAGGGTCTTGAACCCGAAGATGTTGGCCCGGAAGTTCAGCTCCGACGGCATCAGCCGATGCCCCTGGCCGTGCCGGGCCAGGAACGCGACCCGCCGGCCGTTGAGGGCGCCGACGACGTACGGCGAAGACGGCTCGCCGAAGGGTGTCGACACCTCGACCGTCTCCCGGTCCGTCAGCTCCTCCATCTCATAGAGGCCGCTGCCGCCGATCACCCCGATTCGAGCCGCCGACGCTGGATTCTCCACGTATCTCCCTTTCAGGCCCGCCCGCCGCGGATCACTCCCCCGGCGCGGGCCCGACCCCCCGGTTCGCGGGCGCCGCCCTCATTCGCCGGGATCTTCCTTGAGCTCGATCAGCACGCCCTGCGCCGCGGAGGGATGAATGAAGGCCACGAGACTGCCGCCCGCGCCGGGCCGCGGGTGTTCGTCGACCAGCCTGACGCCGCGATCGCGCAGGCTGGCCAGGGTCGCCGCGAGATCGTCGACCCGCAGGGTGATGTGATGGATGCCGGGGCCCCGGCGTACGATCGATCGCGCGATCGCCGAGCCCTCGGAGGTCGCCTCCAAGAGCTCCAACGCAGTCTCTCCGAGCGGCAGGAACTGCGCGCGCACCTGCTGGGACGGCACCTCCTCGACCTCGCCCACTTCCAGCCCCAGCGCGTCCCGGTAGAAGGCCAGCGCGGTGTCCAGGTCACGAACCGCGATACCGATGTGATCGAGCGTCGCCTTCATCCGAGTCCCGGTCCCTTCGATCGCGGCGCCGGAGAGGCGGTGGGAGCGGCCCCGGAAACCGCCCGATCGAGTATCCGGTCGGCCGCCGTGTACGGGTCGATGACCGCGCCCGCCACGTGCTCGACGAGCCGATCGAACGTTCCCGGATCGAGCGCCCGATGCTCGGCGTGATCGAGAAACCGATGCGAGACCAACTGCCGGATCCGGGTCCTCACCCGCGCCCGGCGGCGCTGCTCCGCACCCTCTCCGCCCCGCGCCCGAAACCGATCCAGCGCCGCCACGACCTCCTCGACCCCGCGCCCCTCGGTGGCCCGGGTCCGCAGCACCGGCGGCCGCCAGTCGCCGGGACGATAGTCGTTCAGATGCAGCAAGGACTCGATCTCCGCCGCCGCCCGCTCCACCCCCGCCTGGTCGGCCTTGTTGACCACGAACAGGTCCGCGATCTCCATCACGCCCGCCTTCAGGGCCTGCACGCCGTCACCCCCGCCGGGCATCGTCACCACCAGGGTCACGTCGGCGGCGCGCGAGATCTCGACCTCCGCCTGCCCCACGCCGACCGTCTCGATGACGATGACCTCGAACCCCGCCGCATCGAGCACGAGGGCGGCATCGGAGGTGGCCCGCGCCAACCCCCCGAGCTGACCGCGGCTGGCCATGCTCCGCACGAACACCCCGTCGTCGCCCGCGTGCGTCTGCATCCGGACACGGTCACCCAGCACCGCGCCGCCGCTGAACGGGCTGCTGGGGTCGACGGCGAGCACGCCGACCGTCCGGCCCCGGGACCGCAGGGTCAGGGCGAGGCGGTCGACCAGGGTGCTCTTCCCGACCCCGGGGGCGCCGGTCACGCCGACCAGATAGCCGCGGCCGGTCCGGGCATGGACCGCTCTCACCATCGACGCGGCCGACGCGCCTTCCGATTCTACCCGGGAAATCGCGCGCGCGACGGCTCGACGGTCGCCATCGACCACCCGGGCCGCGAGCTCGCGCGTATCGTCATGCGTCGGCATCCAGATACTGCCTGGCGATGATGAGACGCTGGATCTCGCTGGTGCCCTCGCCGATGGTGGTCAGCTTCACGTCGCGGAAGAACTTCTCGGCCGGGTAGTCCTTCACGAAGCCGTAGCCGCCATGAATCTGCACGCCTTCTTCGGCCACCCGCACCGCCGTCTCGCTGGCGAACAGCTTGGCCATGGCCGATTCGCGCGTGGTCACCCGGCCGCGATCCTTGAGCCAGGCGGCGCGGTAGGTGAGCCACCGCGCCGCCTCGATCCGGGTGGCCATGTCCGCCAGTTTGAACTGAATCGCCTGAAACGACGCGATCGGGTGTCCGAACTGCTCCCGTTGGGTCGCATGGCGGCGCGCCGCCTCGCAGGCGCCCTGCGCCAGACCGACCGCCAGCGCGGCGATCCCGATGCGGCCGGCGTCGAGAACCCGCATGGCGTCGATGAACCCGCGACCCGTCTCGCCGAGCAGCTGGTCCGCCGGCACGAAACAATCGTCGAGCGCCAGACCCGCGGTATCGCTGGCGCGCATGCCGAGCTTGTTCTCCTTGCGTCCCGGCACCAGGCCGGGCGTGTCCCGCTCGATGATGAAGGCGGAAATGCCGCGCGCCCCCCGCGCCGCATCGGAAACCGCCATGACCACGAAAGTCCCGGCCAGACTGGCGTGCGTCGTGAAGGTCTTGGACCCGTTCAGGCGCCATCCCCCTTCGACCCGGCGCGCCGTCGTACGCAGGCTTCCCGCGTCGCTCCCGGCGTTGGACTCGGTGAGCGCCCAGGCGCCCAGATGCCGGCCGCGCGCGAGCGGGGCGAGATGGCGCCCGCGCTGGGCCTCGGTCCCGAACAGGTGAATGTGCGCGGACGCCAACCCGTTGTGCGCGGCCACCGAGAGGGCGATGGCCGGGTCGACCCGCGCCAGCTCCTCGATGCAGATACAGTAGTCGACCGCCTCCAGGGCGGCGCCTCCGTAGCGCTCCGGAAACTGAATGCCCATCAGCCCCAGCCCGCCGAGCTTGGGCAACAGGGACAGGGGGAAGCTCTGCGCCTCGTCCCGGACCATGACGCCGGGGGCCAGCTCGGTTTCCGCGAACTCGCGAACTGATTGTCGAAGCAGGCGTTGCTCGCCGGTCGGCCGAAAGTCCATGGAAGCGCCCGGCTACTCTATCACACCGTTTCCGGGCCGGCGGAGGCGGCCTGGGAGTCCGCGCCTCAGGAAAAATCAGCCCCACATATAGTGGAGTTGAAGGGTCTACGACTACTATACAGAGTCTAATCGTGCCCGAATCGTTCCACGGCGCAGACTCTCGGGGCGGCGGGGGGCGGCGGGGCCCCGATCGGGTCGTCCGGGGGTCGGCGGCTCATTCTGCTATCATTCCCTCCATCGAGATTCCGCCCGCTGCGTTCCGACCCATGTCCCTGCGACCCATTCCCGTTTCCGTCTTGCTCCTGGCGGTGCTGCTGGCGTGCGCCGGCCGTGCGGACGCCGACCTGACCGCCTTCCTCGGCGCCAACACCACGCCCACCAACCGTCCCGTCCGCGGGGTCGCGGTCGGCCTGTCGTTCGTGATCGTCGGCGTCGAGTTCGAGTATTCGGACACGAAGGCCGACGAGCTGGGCAACGCGCGTCGCAAGGCGGGCATGTTCAACGTACTGGCGCAGACGCCGAACTGGTTCAACAGTCTCCAGTTCTACGCGACCGTCGGTGGCGGGCTCTACCGGGAGGAGGGCGCCGGACTGCTCGAGACCAGCGCCGCCACGAACAGCGGGGGCGGGGTCAAGGTGGGCCTCGTCGGGCCGTTCCGGGCGCGGTTCGACTACCGCGTGTTCATGCTCCGCGGCGAGTCATCGCCGAACAAGACCCATCACCGGTTCTACACCGGCCTGAACATCGCCTTCTGAGGGGCCGCGGGCGCCGCCCGGATACGCCTGCGTCGAGAGACCCTCCCCCGAACTTTGATCCGGCGCGTCGGCGAAGGCCGCGGGCGCCGCCCGGATACGTCTGCGTCGAGAGGGTCCACCTCGGCGGATGTATCGTACCGAGTGGGCTATACCGGCGGCGGCGACGGCCGCACGTGCCGCGGGCGCGCGCCGACCGGCCGCGGCGCCGCCCCCCTTGCTACCCGCAGGCTCAACAGCGGCGATGCGAGGTCGATGACTGCGTCGGCCGGCCGAGGCGCCGCCCCCTTGCTACCCGCTCACCAGCGGCGATGCGAGGTCGATGACCGCGTCGGCCAGCCGAGGCGCCCCCTTGCGACCCGCAGGCTCACCAGCGGCGATGCGAGGTCGATGACTGCGTCGGGCCAGCCGCGGCGCCGCCCCCTTCGCGACAGGTTCGGCGCCACGACTGGCGGTCTGAATCTTGGTGGGATCTGTCCGCCGCCGGCAACGCGTCGTTGCATGCCGCAAAGAGCCGGCGTTGCCTGTTCGCGGTCGACCGAGAACGGGACTGATCCGCGAACCGGCAGTGGGCGGCGGTGTTGTTCGGATCGGCTCGGCGGCGCGACGGCGCTTACAGCCGCCGGACCGGAACCCTCATGAACAATCGACATTGGCCCGGAGAGCGGCGCCTGCGGCTCCGCTCACCGCCCAACCACAACCCTCTAGGAGTCCGCGCCGTTCTACGGCGCAGACTCCTAGAACGACGCCACGACGCTGAGATCGTAGGTCACACTCCCGGCTAACGACCCGGTGTAGGCGCCGTACAGCTCGCGAACCTCGTCGCCGTTGGACGGCGGCCCCGGAGGGAAGTGCTGCGCCAGGACCGTAATCACCTGGTAGTCGCTGCCGGCCGCGACCGAGTTGATGTGCCCGAAGTAGATTACGGTTCCTCCGGGACCGGGGGTCGACGAACGATACAGCGTGAATCCGGCGCCGCCGCCGCTCCGGGCCGCGAGCGACTGCCCGTACCCCCTCACTGCCCGCTCGAAGGCGGCGGTCTGGCCTTGCTGCACCACCCACTGCCATACCCCGACATTGCCATTGAAATTGACGCTCGGGGGTTGGACCGCGGCTTCCGACCGCGAAGCGAACGAACTCCCGAGCACCACACCGACGGCGAGCGCCGCCACGATGGCCGTGCCCGTCCAGACCCGGCCGCTCCGCTGACTCAACATCCTCCGCATATGCTCCTCCTCCAAGGTGTAGCCAGATACGACTTGCCAAAGGGAGCTACTCTACCGCAGCTACCCCGTTCGGCCAATACGAAAATCCGCCGGCGCCGACAGCAGGCCGCCGGTGCCGTTCACGGTCCCGCGACCGGGGTCAGGTTCAGCAGGATCTGCCCATCCGCAAACGCCCCCACGTAGGTTTCGTACAACGCCTGCACCTCGGTGGGGAAGGCTTCGTTCAGGATGCCCGGTATCCAGTAGTCGGCCCCCGGAACCGCCGGGTCGAACCACGAGATGTACAGGAGGACGCCCCCGGCGAGGGGCTCCTCGACCCGGTAGGTGCTCCAGCCGGCCGCCTGCCGGCGCCGCTCCCCGCTCTCGCTCATCGCCAACGCCTCGGCCACGCGCGTCATCGTCTCCTCGAAGGCGCTCTCCCCCTCCGGCATGACGAAGTTGAGCATGGCGCCGGTTTCGGCGGTGAACCCGCGGGGCCGGTCCTGGACCAGCGGCGGCGCCGGCCCGGCGGCGTCGGTCGCCGGATCCGCCTCCGGCGATTCTTCCGCGGCGGGCGACGGCTCCTCCGGCGGCTGGGAGACCGGAGGCGGATCCTGCCGCCGCTCCTCGGACGGCTCCTGGATCGCCGCGGCGCCGGAAAAGCTCCCGCCTCCCCCGCAGAGGAACCCCAGCCAGAACGCCGCGGCAACCGCGGCCGCGCCACCCGCCTGTCGCCGCCGCGAGTCCGTTATCCGCATTCCGCCATCCTCACAGTCCCCCGAGCCCCGCCCGGCACCGGTATCGAGAACACGAACCGCCGGGAGTCTGCGCGACCTTGCGGTCGCGTTGGAAGTTTCGCTGACGCGAAACTTCTACGGCGCAAGCGCCTGGCGCAACCCTGCGGGCGCGTTGGAAGTTCGCTGACGCGAAACTTCTACGGCGCAAGCGCCTGGCGCGACCCTGCGGGCAGACTCCTAGTCTAGACGAAGACCTGCATCACTTCGCTCGCCAGCAGCCGCCCCTTCCGGGTCAGGCGCAGGCGTTCCGAATCGTCCTCCAGCAGGCCGGCTTCGACACAACGGGTCAGCTCGCCGCCCCACCGCTCCCAGACGTTCACGCCGTATCGTCGCTCGACCGCCGGAACATCGACCCCTTCGGTGAGCCGCAGCCCGAGGAACAGGGTATCGGTGGCGCGTTCGTCGACGGAGAGAACCTGCTCGTGGGCCACGGGACTTACGCCATCGGCGACCCGCGCCATATAAGACTCCGTTTCGCTCACGTTGCGCCAGCGCCGGCCGTCCCGCGTGGAATGCGCACCGCACCCGAAGCCGACCCAAGCGCCGTCGGACCAGTATTTGAGATTGTGGCGGCACCGGCGACCCGGCTTGGCCACGTTCGAGATCTCATAATGGGCATACCCTGCGGTCTCGAGACGATCGAGCGCCGCCAGGTACATTTCGGCCGCGACGTCGTCCGGGGCCTGCGCCCAGCCGCCCCGGGCCATGTCCTCCCGCAAGGGAGCGTTGGGATAGAGCTCGAGCAGGTAGAGCGAGGCATGCTCGGGGTCGAGTCCGATCAGGACGTCGAGGGTCTCGGCCCAGTGCTCGACGGTCTGCTCCGGCAGCCAGGTCATCAGATCGATGCTGATGTCGTCGAACCCGGCGGACCGGGCCGACTCGAAGGCTTCGATCGCGCGCGCCGCGGTATGCGCGCGGCCGAGTCGGCGCAGTTCGGCGTCGCGGAACGACTGCACGCCGAGGCTGAGACGGGTCACTCCGGCGGACCGGTAGCCCTCGAGCCGCTCCCGCGATGCGGTCTCGGGATTCGCTTCGAGCGTGACTTCGGCCCCCGGATCGAGCGTGAAGCTCGATCCGCAGCGGGCGATGAGGGCGCGCACGTCACCGGGATCGAGCACCGAAGGCGTACCGCCGCCGAAGAACACGGAATCCACGGGCCCGCCGGCCCGCGCCGACTCGATCTCCCGCGCCAACGCGATCAGATACCGGCGTTTCGTATCGGTTCGGAACAGCCCCCGGTTGAAGTTGCAGTAGTTGCAGATCGCCTCGCAGAACGGAATGTGAAGGTAGATTCCGAGCGGACCGCCGGACGCGGCGGCACTCTCCGAGATGATGGCCGATGCGAGGGGCTCGGCGCCGGAAGTCCGCCCCGCCGAAACGGCGCGGACTCCCGGCGGGACGGGTTGGGCGGCAAGCGGAGCCATGGGCGACGATGGTCCGGCCGGGGAGGATGCGGACGGCGCCGCGGGGCCTGCGAACCTCACCCGCCCGCACGCCCCCCCGACCAGCCCAGCTCGGCCTTGCCCGTCTTCAAGCGCGCCCGCGCGCGCGACGACGTTCGAGCCGGCAGCTTGCGCCGGGGTTTCGCCTTCCAGAGGCGCGTGAGATCCTCGCTGCTCGGCGCCAGCCCGTTGAACTCACGATAGTCGGGACCATCGTACTCCAGGAACTCGCACATCTCACGGAGCCGCGAGTGCATGCGGAAGCCGACGCGCACGAGGAGCGAGTCGAGCGCCTCGGGGTCCGGAACGTCCTCGTAGTTCGACGTGAAGATCGTGGGGCGGCGATCGTTGTACCGGGTGTTGACGATGAAGTTCATCGTCTCGTCCACCCAGTCGGTCAACCGCTCCGCGCCCAGGTCGTCGAGCACGAGCAGCTCGGCCTCAATCACCGGACGGAGCACGTCGCCCTCCGACGTGCGGGTCACCGGGTCGTAGGTGCTGCGAATCGTGTTGAGCAGGCTCCGCGTGTCGTAGTACAGGCCGCGGGCGCGTTTTTCCGACACCACCCGCCGGAGCGTGGCCACCGCGATATGGGTCTTGCCGATGCCGGGTGGACCGATCAGCAGCAGCCCCTTGTCCACGACCGGGAACGCCTCGATGAACCGCCCGGCCCGATCGATCGCCCGCAGGAGCTGGGGGTTCTCGTAGCTGACGAACGTCGTCAGATCGCAGGCGCGGTAGCGCGGGGGAATCCGCGCCGCCGCCAACAGGGTCCGGGCCGCCTCGGTGCGCCAGCACTCGCACCGTTCGACGCGGGAGACGGCATCGCCGGCGACGACGCGCCAGCGCGTGCCGTCACAGTGTGGACAGGACATTGGAGCGTTCACATCCCCGCCGGCGGTGTCGGCCGGCGGCCTCGCCGAGCAGCGCCGATCAGACGGCGTCACCGCGCCCCTGATCGCCGCCGCCGGCCCGGGTCCGCCCCTCGACGCGGACCAGATCGGTCGGCGTCGATCTTACCAGCGCCGTGCCCAATCGTTGCTCCCAATCTCCGAGCCCGCGGGCGAGCTCCTGTTTCACATAGGCCATGAACTCGTTGACCTCGGCCTGCATGCGGTCCATCTTGCGCCGCATGTTGAGGATGATCTCGACCCCCGCCAAGTTCACCCCCAGCTCCCTCGTCAGCGTCAGGATCGTCTCCAACTGCTCGAGGTCGGCATCGGAATACTGTCGGGTGTTGCCGTCGGTCCTCGACGGTTTCAGCAACCCTTCGCGTTCGTAGAGACGCAGCGTCTGCGGATGAATGTCGAATCGCCGCGCCACCGCGCTGATCATGTAGCAGCCCTGCCCGGATCCCCTGTCTGGCATCCCCCCCCCTTACCGCCGCTCATCGCGCGCCGTCACCACAGCCCGGCGCGCACGTCTTCGGTGCTGTTCTCGGCGAGCTGGCGCATCAGCTCCTTCGATCGCTCGTCGAGCACCCGGGGGAGCACGATTCTGACTTCGACGATCAAGTCTCCCGGTGCGCCGGTGCGCGGCGAGGGGGCCCCGCGGTCCCTCAGGCGGAACCGCTGACCCGACTGGGTCCCCGGGGGAATCCTGACCCGGGCCGGGGCGCCGACGGCCGGCACCTCCATCCGCGCCCCCAGCGCCGCTTCGTGGACGGCGACGGGCAGCACCAGATGCAGGTCGTCGCCCTCGCGCCGGAACAGCGGATGCGGATCGACGGACACCGTCACGTAGAGATCGCCGGTGGGCCCGCCCCGCGACCCCGCGTTCCCCGCCCCCGGCACCCGCAGCCGGGTCCCGCCGGTGACCCCCGCCGGCACCGGCACCGCAATCGCCTCGATTCGCGACAGGACCCCCTCCGCTCGGCAGACCCCGCAGGGACGGTGGCGCCGGCGACCGGTTCCCCCGCACTCCGCGCAACGGCGGGAGAAGACCATATGCCCCCGCATCCAGCGGGAGTGGCCGGCCCCGGCGCAGCTCGCGCAACGGCTCTCGGCAACCCGGCGGGCCCCGACGCCCCCGCAGGCGTCGCAGGCGGCGACCCGCGTCACCGTCACTTCGTGCACCCCCCCCCGCATCGCCTGCTCGAACGTGATCTGCAGGGCCGCGTGCAGATCGACGGCGGGACCATCCTCGGGACGGCGTCGGCCGCCGGACTCGGCGATGACTTCGGCGAACAGATCTCCGAAGCTCGAAGCCGCGTCGCCGCGCGGGGCGCCGGAGAAGTCGAAGCCTTCGAACTCGATCCCGCCCTCCGGCGCCCGCGACGCCGGCAGACCATGCGCGTCGTAGTCCTGCCGCCGCTCCGGGTCCACGAGGATCTCGTAGGCCTCGGTCACCCGCCGGAAGACGGCCTCGGTCTCGCGGTCGCCGGGGTTGATGTTGGGATGGTACTTCCGGGCGAGCCGGCGATAGGCGCGCTTCAGTTCGGTCGCCGAGGCGCTCCGGTCGACCCCGAGAATGACGTACAGGTCCATCCGTCCGTCTCACATCACGTCCGGGCTCACTTCTTGCCCTCGACCACCTCGGCGTCGATGACCTCGCCCCCGCCGCCGCCCGCCGCGCCGCCCTTGCCGGGCGCCGAGCCGCCACCGTCGCCGGACGAAGGATCCGGCGGAGGCGGCGCCTGGCCGGCCTGCTTGTACATCGCCTCGGCCGCCTTGTGCTGCACGGCGGTCAACTGCTCCATGGCCGGCTTGAGGGCGGCGGCGTCCTCCGACTCGAGAGCCTTCCTGACGTCGGCCACCGCGCTCTCGATCGGCGCGCGATCCGAAGCCGGCAGCTTGTCCCCCGCCTCCTGCATCATCCGTTCGGCGGCGTAGACCGCCTGGTCGGCCTGGTTCCTGGCCTCCGTGGCCTCCTTCCGCGTCTTGTCCTCGTCGGCGTGCGCCTCCGCCTCGCGCATCATCTGATCGACTTCGTCTTTCGACAATCCGCTCGAGGCGGTGATGGTGATCTTCTGCTCCTTGCCGGTGCCCTGGTCCTTCGCCGACACGTTCACGATGCCGTTCGCGTCGATGTCGAACGTCACCTCGATCTGGGGCACGCCGCGCGGCGCCGGCGGCAATCCGACGAGCTGGAACTTGCCCAGGGTCCGGTTGTCCCGCGCCATCGAGCGCTCGCCCTGCAGCACGTGCACCTCGACGCTCGTCTGGCTGTCGGCCGCCGTCGAGAAGATCTCGCTCTTCTTGGTGGGAATGGTGGTGTTCCGTTCGATCAGGGTGGTTCGCACGCCCCCCAGCGTCTCGATGCCCAGCGACAGCGGGGTGACGTCGAGCAGCAGCAGGTCCTTGACCTCTCCGGCCAGCACCCCCGCCTGCAGCGCGGCCCCCACCGCGACCACCTCGTCCGGGTTGACCCCCTTGTGGGGATCCTTGCCGAACAGGTCCCTGACGATCGCCTGCACGCGCGGCACCCGGGTGGACCCGCCGACCATGACCACCTCGTCGATCTGCGACGCGTCGAGCCCCGCATCCGAGAGCGCCCGCTTGACCGGCGACACCGTCTTCTGCAGCAGGTCCTCGACGAGCTGCTCGAACCGCGCGCGGCTCAGCTTCATGGCGAGGTGCTTGGGACCGGACTGGTCGGCGGTGACGAAGGGCAGGTTGATCTCGGTCTCGACCACCGTCGAGAGCTCCATCTTGGCCTTCTCCGCCGCTTCCTTCAGCCGCTGCAGGGCCATGCGGTCCTTGCGGAGATCGATGCCGTCGCTCTTGTGGAACTCGTCGGCGATCCACTCGATGATCCGCTGATCGAGGTTGTCACCGCCCAGATGGGTGTCGCCGTTGGTGGACTTGACCTCCACGACGCCCTCACCCACTTCGAGGATGGAGATGTCGAAGGTCCCGCCCCCGAAGTCGTAGACGGCGATGGTCTCGTCCTTCTTCTTGTCGAGCCCGTAGGCGAGGGCGGCGGCGGTGGGCTCGTTGACGATGCGCAGCACGTCGAGACCGGCGATCTGGCCGGCGTCCTTGGTGGCCTGGCGCTGGGCGTCGTTGAAGTAGGCGGGCACCGTGATCACCGCCTGGCCGACCGACTGCCCCAGGTACTCTTCCGCCGCCTGCCGGAGCTTCTGGAGCACCATGGCGGAGATCTCGGGCGGCGACAGCTCCTTGCCGCCGGCGTGGACCCGGGCGTCGCCGTTCGACGCCTTGACCACCTGGTAGGGCACCATCTTCATCTCTTCGCTGACTTCGCCGAACTTGCGGCCCATGAAGCGCTTGATGGAGAACACGGTGTTCTCCGGATTCGTCACCGCCTGGCGCTTGGCCACCTGCCCGACCGGCCGTTCACCCGACTTGGCGAACGCGACGATGGACGGCGTGATCCGGCTGCCCTCCGGATTCGTCACCACGACCGGCTCGCCCGCCTCCATCACCGCCACCACCGAGTTCGTCGTTCCCAGGTCGATTCCGATTACCTTGCTCATGACACCCTGTCCTGAAAGAGTTTACGAACGAGCACCCGTGAAGACGGGGAAACAATGCTAACAGTGCGCAAATTATATAATCTTAGCTGCTCAGTGTAAACTCAGTGCACAGCACGACACGAGGCGCCGGTTCCCCCGGAGCGGCGCCCGTCACCCCATCCGGCGGTTGGCCGTCAGCCCCGCGTCGACCGCTCCCCGCCCGCCTTCTGCATCAGATACGCCTTGATGAACGGGTCGAAGTCCCCATCGAGCACCCGGTCGACGGCGCCCGTCTCCAACCTCGTGCGGAGGTCCTTGACCATCTGGTAGGGATGGAGCACGTAGCTGCGAATCTGGCTGCCGAACCCGATCGCCTTCTTCTCGCCCCCGATCTCCTCCAGCTTGTCCTGCTGCTCCTTCTGCTTGAGGTCGTACAACCGGGCCCTGAGCACCGTCATGGCCGCGTCGCGGTTGCGGTGCTGTGACCGCTCGTTCTGGCAGGAGACGACGATACCGGAGGGAAGATGGGTGATGCGGACGGCCGAGTCGGTCACGTTGACGTGCTGTCCCCCGGCCCCGCTGGACCGATAGGTGTCGATGCGGAGGTCCTTCTCGTCGATCTCCACGTCCACGTCCTCGGGCAGCTCGGGCCACACGAACACCGAAGCGAACGACGTATGCCGGCGGGACGCCTGATCGAACGGTGACATCCGGACCAGCCGGTGCACCCCGGCCTCCGCCAGCATCAGGCCATAGGCGTAGTCGCCCGCGATCGTGAGGGTGGCCGCCTTGATTCCCGCCTCGTCACCCGGCTGCCACTCGATCACCTCGACCTTGAAGTCCCGCCGCTCGGCCCATCGCAGGTAGGCGCGCACCAGCATTTCCGCCCAGTCCTGCGACTCGGTGCCGCCCGCCCCGGGATGGATGGCGACGATGGCGTTCTTGTCGTCGTGCTCGCCGCCGAGCATCTTCTTGATCTCGCCGGTCTCGATCTCGGCCGCGAGCGCGTCGAGCGCCGCCAGCAGATCCTCTTCCACCGGCTCGCCCTGCCCGATCCAGTCCACGAGGACGCCGAGGTCCTCCGCCTTCCGCCGCAGGGACTCGGCGAGGTCGCGATCGTCCTGCAGCCGCCGCCGGCGGCGCAGCACCTCCTGCGCCCGGTCGGGATCGCTCCAGAAATCGGCCCCGGCGGCCCGGGTCTCGAGTACACGCAGCTCCTGATCGGTCTCGGGGGTGTCAAAGATAGCCGCACAGGGCGAGCGACCGCTCCACGAGGTTCTGGTAGCGCTTGAGTTGTTCGTCGATATCGATGGTCACGTTCATCCTCCTGTCGTCGTCTCGTCCGCCCGCGCCGCCGCGCCGACGCGCCCATCCCCGGCCGCGCCGATCCGGGGCTCGCAGCCCCGCCGCAGCCGCGAGAGATTGGAGCGGTGGGTGAACGCCATGAAGCCGGCCAGCGCCGTCGCCAGCCAGAGGTCCGACGGCGCCACGGCGTACCCGAACCGGTACCGGAAGACCAGCAGAGCCACCGGCATCGCCAGCGCGGCCGCGACCGCCGCCGCCGACACGTAGCGGCACAGCGTGACGAACGTCACGAACACCGCGAGCCCGACCGCCACCGCGACGGGGTGGGTCGCGAGAAAGGCCCCGGCCGCGGTGGCGACCCCCTTCCCCCCGCGAAATCCGGCAAAAAGTGGATAGCAGTGCCCGAAGGTCGCGGCCGCGCCGGCCGCCAACCCGACCGTCGCGGGCGACGGACCCGCGTCACCGGCCAGCAGCCACGGAGCCAGCAGGGCCGGAATGCACCCCTTGGCGACGTCCAGCACCAGCACCGCAAGAGCCGGCTTCCAGCCGAACGCCCGCAGCATGTTCGTCGCGCCGGCGTTGCCGCTGCCGAGCCTCCGGATGTCGCGGCCGTAGAGCCCCCGGCTGATCGGCACCGAACTCGGGCACGACCCCAGCAGATAGCCGACCGACGCCGCGAGAATCAGTGTGGCGACCAGGATACCCGCCTCCGCGGACTGCTCGTCGGACCGCCCCGCCCCGTCGTCGGCCGACGCGCGGCGATCAGGGCTGGGTGATCCAGGGCTCGAACCGTTCCTCCGTCCGGAGACGATGGCTCACCAGCTCGGCCTCGGCGCGATCGGTGTAGGGTCCGACGCGGACGCGATGCAGGCCCCCCGGAATCCGGGGCATCGGCGCGATCACGACGGGATATCCCTTCGCCTCCAGCGCCGCCTTCACGTCCTGCGCGGCCTCGACGCCGCGCACGCTCATCACCTGCACGACGAACGCGCCCCCGCGATCGCCGGCGGGCCCATCCCGCGGGTCCGGCTCCACGCCGCCCACCGCCCGCCGCCGGCCGGCGAAGTCCAGGGTCTCCGGCACCGGCCCGCGGCCGCGCAGCCGATCGAAGTAACTCAAGCCGTCGAGCCGCAATCCCGACGGCTCGGGCGGCGGCGCCGGAGCCCCGGACCGGGCCGCCCCGCCAACCGCCGGAAGCGGCGCGGTCGAGCCGGCGCCTCCCGCCCCCCGGACCGCCACCCCCCGCCCGACCTGCACGCCGCACAAGAAGACCACGACCGCGGCCAGGACCGCGATCATCGTCAGGAACACCAACTGTTTCGGACTGACCGTGACGTCAGGCCGATCGGTCTGCTGCATCGTCGCTGTCCGCCTTTTCGGCCGGCGAGCTCTGCTGCAGCAGGTTCAGGAACTCGACGGGAACCGGGAACAGAATCGTGGAGTTCTTCTCGGCGGCGATCTCCGTCAGGGTCTGCAGATAGCGCAGGGTCACCGCGAGCGGCTGGGTGGCGATGACCCCGGCGGCCTGGGACAGGCGCTCGGACGCTTCGAACTCACCGGCAGCGTGGATGATCTTCGCCCGCTTCTCGCGCTCCGCCTCCGCCTGCTTGGCCATGGCCCGCTGCATGTTGTCGGGCAGATCGACGTGCTTCACCTCGACCGCCGACACCTTGATCCCCCAGGGATCGGTCTGCTGGTCGAGCAGATGCTGCAGGTCGCGGTTCAGCCGTTCCCGTTCCGACAGGAGGTCGTCGAGGTCGACCTGTCCGAGGACGCTGCGCAGCGTGGTCTGCGCGAGCTGCGACGTCGCGTAGTTGAAGCTCTCGACCTCGACGATGGCCTTCTGCGGGTCCATCACCCGGAAGTAGATGACCGCGTTCACCTTCACCGACACGTTGTCGCGGGTGATGATGTCCTGGGGCGGCACGTCCATGACGATGGTCCGGAGCCCCACGCGGACGATCCGGTCGATCGGGGCGAAGACCAGGATGATCCCCGGCCCCTTGGGCCGGGGGAGCAGCTTCCCGAGCCGGAATATCACCCCGCGTTCGTACTCGTTCAGAATCTTGATGGAGCTCATCAGATAGAACGCCACCATCAGGCCCACGATCAGCAAGGGGTTGTTGAGCAAGGTCACTGCAGTCTCTCCTAGACCCGTTCCGCGGGTCGCTCGGGCACCACCGTCAGGGTCATGCCGTCGATGGCGACGACCCGCACGCGCGCACCGCGCGGGATGGGCTCGCCGGCCGTCGCCGACCAGATCTCGCCGTGCGTGGCCACGCGGCCGCTTTCCCCGGGCGCGATCGATTCGATCACCTCACCCCGTTTGTCGAGCATGCCGCCGACGCCGGTCACCGGCGGACGGAGCTGCGCGCGGACCGCGAGGCGCCCCAGCAGGCTGACGAGCACCGCCAGCGCCCCCACCACCGTGAGCACGAACGGCCACCCCGGCTGCATCTCCGGCAGGGGCGAGTCGATCAGCATCACCGCCCCGAACACCATGCTCACGAGCCCGCCGGCGGCCAGGGCGCCGAAGGTCGGGGTCACCATCTCCAGAATCAGCAGCACGAGCCCGAACAGCAGCAGGAGCAGCCCGACGTAGTTGACCGGGAGAATCTGGAACGCGAAGAACGCCAGCAGCAGGCACAGCCCGCCGACGACCCCCGGGAGGATCGCACCCGGGCTCCACAGCTCGATCGTCAACCCGAGCGAGCCGAGACTGAACAGCAGGACCGCAATCTGCGGATGCGCAATCGTACTCAGCAGACGCTGCCGCCACGTCATCTCTATCCGTTCCACCCGCGCCCCGGCGGTGCGCAGAACCTCCCCGCGCCCGTCCCACCGGGTGACCGCCCGACCGTCGAGGGCCTCGATCAGCGCATCGAGATCGTTGACGACGAGATCGATCAGCGGCGGCTCCGCCCCGAGGGCCTCCTCCTCGGTGAACGATCGGCTGTCGACCACCGCCTCCTCCGCCAGCTCGACGTTCCGGCCGCGCTGCGCCGCCAGCGACCGGGCATAGGCGGCGACGTCGGATGCGGCCTTCTCGGACGCCGCGTCGTCCATCGGCTGCCCGGTGCCCGCCACCGGATGCGCCGCGCCAATGTGGGTCCCGGGAGCCATCGCCGCGACGTCGGCCGCGATCGTGATCAGGAATCCCGCCGACGCCGCCCGCGCCCCGCTCGGTCCCACGAACACGACCACCGGCACGCGGGATTCGATGATCGCGGTGTTGATGTCGCGGGTGGAATCCACCAGCCCGCCCGGCGTGCGCAGCACGAGGACCACGACGTCGGCCCGCGCGGCGCCGGCCGCGTCGAGGGTCTGGGTGATGAACTCGGCCGAAGCGGGGTGAATGAGCGCCTCGACCTCCGCCACCTGCACCAGCGGCGCATCAAGGGGGTCACCCGCCCCGCGCGCCGGCGTCCCGGCGCGGTCGCCCGGCTGGCCCGCGGGGACCGGGCCGTCGATGGCGGCCAGGATCGCCCCGATCGCGATCAGGCGAATCGGCAAACGAAAGCGCGGCGCGATCATGCGTCGATTCCTCGGGAGCTGCGCGATCGAGAACGGATACCGACCCGCGCGCCCCGTCTCCCATGGTAACGCTTAGCCGCCCGCGGAAAAAGGCCCGACTGCATGGACGCCCCATGCTAGGATGCTTACAGGGCGTCGCCGGCGGGGGCGGCACCGGGAGACTTGGAGACGACGCATGATCGGCCTGTCCGCAAACGCCGCGCCTCCCCGTCGGTCGAGCTGGGCGCCGCCGTCTCGTTCGCGCTTGCCGCCGTCGTGGTCCTGCCCGGCATCATCGCGGGGTTCCTGCGGCGGGAGGTCAAGAACAACGACACGGCGCACGCGGCGCTCCGCGCGGACGTCAAGGCGCTCCGCGCGGACATCAAGAAGCTCCTGACCGGCGATGCGCCCCGGGTGGCCTCCCCTCAACAACAGAACCCACGATCTCATGCCGGGGCGTCAGTCCGAGGGCGGCGGACGGTGACCGGCATGGAGGCCTCATGGACCGCTTCCTGCCGATCTGCGCCGTCGCCGACGAAGCCGCCGGGGCGACGACCGGCCGGTGGGACCCGCATCGGTCCGGCCGCCTGACAGGCCGCGAGCCGTGACCGTGCACGCCGCGGTGATCATCGCGGGGGGCCGGGGGCGGCGCCTGGGCGGACTCGACAAGAGCCAGCTCGTCATCGGCGGCCGGCGCATCCTCGACCGACAGCTCGCGGTGCTCGGCCAGGTCGCCCCGCGCATCCTGCTGGTCACCGACGATCATCACCGCTTCCGCGCGTCCGGGCTTCAGGTCTGCGACGACCTCCTGCCGGGGGCGGGTCCGCTGGGGGGCCTGCACACCGCGTTGACCCGGGCGCCGGGCCGGCGTACCCTCGTCGTCGCCGGCGATCTGCCGTTCCTGTCGGGCGCGTTCCTCCGCCACCTCGCGGCCCGGGCCCCGCACGCGGACGCGGTGGTCCCGCGGAACGCGGCCGGCCTGCAGCCGCTGTGCGCGGTCTACGATCGGGGCTGCGCCGAGGCGATCCGGGCCCGGATCGAAGGGGGACGTCACCGACTGATGGATCTCGCGGGCTTGTTGCGCGTGACCGAGGTGGAACCCGACGAGGTCGCCGCCTTCGACCCCGACGGCATGCTGCTCTTCAACGTGAACACGCCGGCCGACCGCGCCCGCGCCGCCGCGTGCGGGGCCGGGCGCGCCGGTCCGGGAGCGCGGGCGCCGCTGGCCGGCCCCGCATGAGCCGATGGAACGCCGTGCTTGGGCCGGCGCCGGCCAACGTTCCGGGCGACGCGCCCCCGGCCCGCGTCACCGGACCCGCCGCCCCGCTTCGAGACGGTCCGCGGCGCCGGCCGCCTGAACCGACCGTCGCATCCGACTGAATCCGAGCATGATACTGCCACTGCACACGGACCTGCGCCGCGCCATCGCATCGGCCCTGGGCACACTCTACGGCCTCGCGCCGGACGCGATGCCCCCGATCGTGATCGAGTACCCGCCGAACCGGCGGATGGGCGACCTCGCCGTCACCGTCGCCTTCGACCTCGCCCGCACCCTCCGGAAAGCGCCCCGCCTGATCGCGGCGGAGATCGCCGCGGCGGCGACCGGCCCCGCCGGCCTCGGGCGTCTCGAGGCGACCGGGACCGGTTATCTCAACCTGTTCCTCGATCGCCCCCGCTTCGCCCGTGCCCGCATCGGCGGGGACCCGCCGGCCGCCGCTGCCGGGGACGCGGCGAAGACCATCGTCGAGCACACCGCCATCAACCCGAACAAGGCGGCCCACATCGGGCATCTGCGCAACGCCGCCCTCGGCGACACGCTGTGCCGGCTGCTGCGCTTCCGGGGGGCCGACGTTGAGGTGCAGAACTACATCGACGACACCGGCGTGCAGGTGGCCGACGTGGTGGTCGGGCTGCGGGAGCTCGAGAAGAAGGACGTCGACGACGTGCGCCGGCTCGCGGAGGAACCCCGGTTCGACGACTACTGCTGGAACCTCTATGCGCGGGTGACGCGGTGGTACGAGGAGGACGACGCGCGGCTGTCGCACCGCCGGGACGCCCTGCACGACCTCGAGCGCGACGCGGACTCCACCGCGGCAATGGCCCGCGTGGTGACCGACAGCATCGTGCGCTGCCACCTGCGGACGATGGCGCGGCTCGGGATCGAGTACGACCTGCTGAGCTGGGAGGGCGACATCCTGAGGCTGGCGTTCTGGGACCGCGCCTTCGAGATTCTCAAGGCCTCGGGCGCCGTCCGCCTCCAGGCCGACGGCCGGCTCGCCGGCTGCTGGGTGATGCCGATCGACGAGCCCGGCGAGGCCGAGGCGCCGTCGGACGCCGACGGCGGCGACCCCGACGCGGACGCCCGCCTCAAGGTCATCGTGCGGTCGAACGGCACCGTGACCTACGTCGGCAAGGACATCGCCTATCAGCTCTGGAAGTTCGGCCTGCTGGGACGAGACTTCCACTACCGGCGGTTCGACGCCCAGCCCTCGGGCCGCCCCCTCTGGACCACGTCGAGCGCCGCCGCCCCGGACGGCGGCGGCCCCACCGCCCCGTTCGGCCGCGCCGCCGCCGTCTACAACATCATCGACACCCGCCAGAGCTATCTGCAGCGGCTGCTGGTTCAGGCGCTCGTGGCGCTGGACCATCCGGCGGAGGCGGAGCGCTCCGTCCATTTCTCGTACGAGATGGTGGCGCTGTCCCGCAACACCGCCGCGGCTCTCGGCCACGCCGCCTCGGCCGACGACGGCAAGCCGTTCGTCGAGGTGTCCGGCCGCAAGGGGCTCGGGGTGAAGGCGGACGACCTGCTCGACCAAGTGACGGAACGGGCGCAGCAGGAGGTCGCGGCCCGACACCCCGACCTCCCCGCCGTCGAGCAGCGGCGCACCGCCGAGATCATCGCGGCCGCGGCCGTCCGCTACTTCATGATCAAGTTCTCGCGCGGCAAGGTCATCGCCTTCGACATCGACGAGGCCCTCAGCTTCGAGGGGGAGACCGGGCCGTACCTCCAGTACGCCACCGTCCGCGCCCGCAAGATCCTGCAGAAGTTGCGGGACCGGCACGGCCTCGAGACCGCGGACATCCTCGAGGGCTTGGCGGCCGCGCCGGACGCCCCTCTCGCGGGTCCCGCCGGCGACGAGCTCTGGGGCCTCGTCCTCGAGGCGGCGCGGCTGGACGAGATAGCCGATCAGGCGGTGCGGACGCTCGAGCTGTCGGTGCTCGCCAAGTACGCGTTCGCGCTCGCCCAGCGCTTCAACGGCTTCTACCACAGCAGCCCGGTGGTGGCGGAGCCCGACGAGGCGGTCCGGCGCTGGCGCGCAGCCGGGGTCGCCTGGTTCGAGGCGCAGATGACGAGGGCCCTCGCGCTGATGGGATGCGAAGCGCCGGACCGCATGTAGGCCCTCGACGGCGTCATCGTGCGCGGACTGATGGGATGCGAGGTGCCGGACCGCCTGTAGTCAAGGTCCGCGCCGCTACCCGCCGGGCAGATTGGAAACGGAGCAAAGTGGTCCGATTCCGTCCCGCGCTTGGCCCGGCGGGATTCCGTCGAGTGTCCGGCGGACCAAGGTCAGCTCGCGAGAATCAAGGCCGGGAGTCTGCGCCGTAGAACGACGCGGACTCCTGGAGGGTTGGTTGGGCGGTGAGCGGAGCCGGGCTGGCCCTCACCGTCCAAGATGCGTAACGTGTAGGCCGCCCCAGCGCCGGTCCAGGTACTCGACCACGAGGCGGCGATGGCAAAGGTCGGGCGCATCCTCGCTGCACAGCAGGCAGCCGTCCGCGACCGTCTCCCTCGCGACCGTCTGATCGACGCGACGTTCCCGCATGAGATCGAGGAACCGGGTTTCGTAGGCGCTCCAGTCGCCGCGGTGCTTCTTGTAGTCGTCCAGCATCTCCTTCGTGGGCGCCAGCGCCGGTACGTGCACGTAGTCCATGCCGCAGATTTCGGCGAGAAAAAAGCTCAGGTCGTCGCGCTTGGCGAAGCCGGCGAGCTGCGACACGTTGTTGAGCCGAACATCCACGATGCGGCGCGCACCGGACGTCCGCAGGAGTTCGAAGAACCGACGGGCGGACTTCTTCGTGAAACCGATGGTGAAGACCCTCATGGATGCAACTCGCCGCTGCGCCGGCCGGGTGGCGTCGAGTCGTTGGCCTGTGTCTTGTTCCGGTGCGCAAATCGATGGGCCTGCCGGGCGACGGCCTCCGTGATCCGCTCAGCGGGGGATCGGGGGAACAGGCGTTGATCCTCGTTCGAGTCCTGTAGGCCATGCAGGGCCAAAAGCCGCTCCATGGCGTCCGAATGGCGCTCCAGTCCTCCGTGTGAACAGACGTGCGCGACCGAAACGCTTCGTGCCTCGAGGGCCGGCGCCACAAGCAGGCAGCGGTGGCACTCCAGCGGTTCTCTCTCCGCGCACATCAGCGCAATGCGGTGGCCGGCCGCACCCCGCTCTACGCGGTCCAGTCCTTTCTCGAACGCGCGGGTCCGGCCCAATCGCTCGTAGCTGATGCGGCCGTCGTCGTAGACGGCTGGATCCTCCGAGCGACCGCCCAACTCCCGCCCGAGGAAGACGTACGCGATACCGCGCGCGTCGAGGCTGCCCACCAGCGTCTCTCGGTTGAACTGCGGATTGAAGCGGCTGTAGGGCGCCGCGCGGACATCCGCCACCGCGGTCACCCCATGGCGCCGCAACAGATCGAGGAATCCTTCTACGGGGTGCGTGGAGTGACCTATCGTCAGCACCATGGTACCGGCTGCAGGCATGATCTGTCGTCAGGTCGCAGGAATGATGGCGGCGATCAGCTTGTAGCACGCGTCCTGGTACGGTTCGCCCAGGCTGATCGTGAGGTAACACTCCTCGATGTCGAAACCGCCCCTGTACTCGCCGCTTGCTGTTGCCGAAGGCTGCACCGGGCGTGCACGCCATGAGCCGAAGCCGTTCGACGTTGAGCAGCCGCAACGAAGCGGTGCGCGCCGGTCGCCGCCCCACCCGCACTTGAGCGATTCGAGGCCGGCGAACCACCGCCGCTGGTACCCGTCGAGGAGGCTGGCGCGGCCGGCGCCGGCCGCCCGGCGACCTTGAGCGCCCTCGTGCGCGAGGGCGGCCCCCAGCCGGGGCAACGGCGTCACCGCGCTTCTCTCGACCCCCGGTCGAGGGCGACCACCGTCTCGATGTGCGGCGTGTTCGGAAACAGGTCGAACGCCCGGACCTCGCCGATACGGTAGCCGGACGATCGCAGCGCGCGCAGGTCCCGCGCCTGGGTGGCGACGTCGCAGGAGACGTGGACGATGCGCCGGGGCCGGCGGCGCGCGAGCCGGGTGACGACCTCGCGCGAGAGGCCGGTCCGCGGGGGGTCCACGATGACCGTGGCGCCGGACAGCTTCCCGGCGCGTTTGAGCCAAGTCTCGACCGGCGCCCGGACGATACGCAGGTCGGGCGCCAGCGGCGCCGCATTGGCGGCGAGGTCGCCGGCGCTGACCGGATCGCGCTCGACCGCGGTCACCCGGCCGCCTCCGCGCGCCGCTATCGCGACCGCGAACAGCCCGACCCCCGCATACAGGTCCACGACCTCGCCGACGCCGGCCAGCTCGGCCACCGCCGCGGCCAGCGCCGGCACGAGATGGCGATTCGCCTGGAAGAAAGCGGTGGCGTGCCGGCGCAGAAAGAGGGTCGCGGCCCGGGGCGACGGCAGGAACTTCGCCAGGGGGTCGGTGACGAACGGCGACCCCAGGACCCGCGGCGGCCCCGGAAGCGTCCGCGACGCCACCGACAGGCCGGATACCCCCGCCGCCGCGGCCAGCGCCTCCCACCGCACGCCGGTTTCCGCGACGCCGCCCTGCACGGCCAGATGCAGTGCGGCGTGATCGCCGGGAAGGTCCTCGGCCAGCTCGACGGTGCGGACGCCGCCCGCCAGCAGGGCGGGAGCCTGGGCGTTCAACGCGGCGACGACCCGCTCGGCGCCCGGGGACAGCACGCCGGTGCCGGCGACGGCACAGACATGATGCGAGCCCTCCTCGAGAAACCCGACCCGGTCGTTCCCGGCGTGCAAGCGGGCGCGCATGCGGTAGCCGGTTTCCGGCGAGCCGGCGACCGCCGGGGGCGCGTCGAGATCGATGCGCCCGATCCGGCGAAAGGCGTCCCGCACCATCTCCGCCTTCAGGACGAGCTGCCGCGGGTACGCGACATGGGCCAGCGTCCGGCCCCCGCAGGACGCCGGGGCGGCCGTCGAGCGCCGATCCGGCGACGGATGCGCGACCTCGACGGTGCGGGCGAAAACAACGTCACGGCGGGTCCGTTCGACGACGGCCCGCACCCGCTCGCCGGGAATGGCCCCGGCCACCAGGACCACCCGTCCCGCCCACCGCGCGATCATCCGGCCGCCGACCGCCGGCCGCTCGACGGTCAGGTCGATTTGGTCAGCCCCGCGGGAACCGGTCAAATCCAAAGGATCCATTCGCGCCTCGCGCTGCCTGCCGTCCCCGGCGCCACGGGGGGGCCGGTGGTGAGAAATCGCTCTCTCCCCCTATTCCTCGAACCGAACCGCCGGCAGGCGGAGACGGACGCGCAGCAGCCGGTCCACGCTGGCTTCCACGGCGCGGGTGTAGGCATCGGGGTCGAGGCGCGACCTGAACGAGGCCAGCTCGGCCCGGGCGTCGGTCTCGACCTCGTCGAGGGCCGGGCCCGCCGCCCCGCGCACCGACGCCAGCAGCACCCGGTCGATCTCCGCGAGCCGGTCGATCAGAGTCCGCCGCGCCGCGCCGCGGGCACCGCGCGCGGCCGGCCGCAGGGCATCGAGATCGGCGGCGAGCCGGGTCAGGGCGGCGCGCAGATCCGCGGCCATCTCGTCGCGCGCGAGCCGGTTGGAGACCCGCTCCAGGACCCGGTCGACGTGCCGGGGCAGGCTGGGGCGGCGTGGCCCGGACCGGCCGGCGCGATCGGCGGCGTCCGCGGCGTCCACCGCGCCGCCGGGGGCCGGCGCGACCCCGACCGCCCGGCGCCATTCGCCGAAGGCATCCAGCACGTCGGCCTCGCAGAACTCGATGCGGAGGGGCCGCCGCCGGGGGCCGGACGCCCGGTACCGGGCCAGCCGGCGGTCGATGCCGGTCGTCACCACCTGCAACGGCACCCCCGCCTCGGCCCAGCCGCGCACCCGCTCGAAGGCCGGCCCCACGATGCGGATGAGATGACCGTGGTTGCAGCGGCAGAGGTACGACTCGATCTCGCGGCAGTAGGCGCCGGGATCCATCATCGGACCGGGCCCCGGTTGCGCTGCCAGGCGAGACGCAGGCCGTGCAACGTCAGGTCCGGGCTGACGTGGTCGATGGCCCCGGTCTCGGCCGCGATGGTCGCCGCCAGCCCGCCGGTGGCGACGCTCACCGCGGGCCGGCCGTCTCCCAGCTCGACGCGCAGCCGCGCCACCAGCCCGTCCACCATCGCGACGTAGCCGAAGTACAGCCCGGACCGCATCGACCCCACCGTGCTCGTCCCGATGACCTGCTCCGGCCGGCGGACGTCAACCCGCGGGAGGCGCGCGGCCCGCTGGAACAACGCGTCCGCCGAAATCTCGACCCCCGGACAGATGACGCCGCCTAAGTAGTCACCCGCCGCGGAAATGACGTCGAACGTGGTGGCGGTCCCGAAGTCCACGACGATGATCGACCGGCCGGCTCCGCCGTATTCGTCGAGCGCCGCGAGACCGTTCACCAGACGGTCCGCGCCCACGTCCTCCGGGGGCTGATAGCGGACCGGCAGACCGGCGTTGGAGGCGTCGACGACCAGGGTCTCCACCCCGAACGCGTCCTGCGCCATCCTGGTGATCGTCGCCGTCAGCGGGGAAACGACCGACGAGAGAACCACCCCCGACACCAGCGCCCTATCAAGACCGGACTCGGCGAAGAGCCGGCTCACGAGCACCCGCAACTCGTCGGCGGTCCGGCCGCGCAGGGTCGCCACCCGCCAGCTCTCGCCGAGCCGCGTCCCGTCGAAAATGCCGAAGACGATGTTCGAATTGCCGACGTCGACCGCAAGCAGCATCGGTCCCCCGTCCCGTCATCCGACGTGATGCACCTCGCCGCCGCACAGCCGTTCGCGACGCGTCCCCACCCGCACGATCAACGCGCCCTGCTCATCCACCCCCTCGGTGACCCCGCGGCGGCGGACCGGCCCCACCGACCATTCCACGGTGGAGCCCCGGCTCGACGGCGCGAGCGCCCCCCACCGCGCGAGCAGGGCCGCGACCCGGCCGTCCTCGACCTCGCCGCACCGGATCGCGAGGGCCGCCAGCACCTCCACCAGCAGCGCGGCGGGGTCGACCGGCCGGCCCGTCAGGCCCTCGACCGAACCGGCCCGGGACGCGAGCTCGGCCGGCCACGCGCCGTCGCGCACGTTGATGCCGATGCCCACGATGACGCGCTCTACCCGGTCGCCCGCCGTCGACGCCTCGGCCAGAATCCCCGCCACCTTGCGGCGGCGGCCGGCGGCCTCGACGACCACGTCATTCGGCCACTCCAGCGTCGCGTCGAGCCCGGCCGCCCGTTCCAGGGCCTCGGCCACCGCCACCCCCGCCGCCAGCGTCAGCACCGGGGGCGGGGCGAGGCGCAACAGCACCGAGACGTACAGACCGGCGCCGGGGGGAGAGAACCAGTGGTTCCCGTGACGTCCCCGCCCCGCGGTCTGCTCGTCCGCCACCACCACCGTCCCGTGCGGCGCGCCGCCCCCGGCGAGCAGGGCGGCGACGTCGTTCGTCGAACGAACCCGAGGATGGTGATGCACCCGCCCCGCGAAAGGCCCGAGTCGGGACGCCGCTCCGCGCAGGCGCGCCTGGAAGGAAACGGTGGATGAGCGGCTCACGGGGCGGCCCACCGACCTGCGGCGGCCGCGGCGGCCGGGGGCGCCGGGGGGACGAGCACCGCAACCATCAGGAAGACAGCTCCGCCAATACTTCGTCGAGCTGCCGCCGGCGCTGCCGCGCCGCCGCGTGCCGGGCCTCGGTCTCGGCCACCACCTCCGGATCGGCGCGCTCCCGGAACTTCGGATTCCCGAGCTTGCCTTCCAGGGATCCGAGCTGCTTCGAGATCTTGTCGATCTCCCGGCGCAGCCGGACGGTCTCCGCCGCCCGGTCGATGACGCCGGCCAGCGGCAGATACAGCCGCATGCGGCGGACGATGCGACGCACCGTATCGGGGTCGGACGGCGCCGACTCGACGAACTCGAACGTCTCCAGACCCGCCAACCGCCGCAGATAGCCGCCGTGCCCGTCGAGGACCACCCGCTCGGCGGGGTCCGCGTGCTCGATCTGCAGCCTCAGCCGGCGCGACGGCGGCACGCCCAACTCGGCCCGGACCGTGCGCACCGCGGTGATGACCTCCTGAAGAAGCGTCAGCACCGACACCGCCTCCACGTCGGACCATTCCGGCACCGGCTCGGGATAGGGGGCGCGGGTGATGGTGCGCGCCTGCCCGTCCGGCGTTCGCCCGTCGTCGGCCGCCTCGGCGGCGGCCGGCAGGGTCTGCCAGAGCTCCTCGGTGACGAACGGCATGAAGGGATGCAGAAGACGCAGCACCCGGTTGTGCACGGCCAGCAGGACCGCCAGCGCCCGATCCCGATCTTCCGCCTCGTCCTGCAGATGCGGCTTCACCAATTCTATGTACCAGTCGGCGTACTCGTGCCAGATGAAGTGATACAACCGGTCGGCGGCGACGTCGAACCGGAACCCCTCCAGGGCGCGGGTCACCTCGGCCGCGAGCTCGCTCACGCGATGCAGCACCCACCGGTGGATGGTCCCGAGCTCGCGCGGCGGGGGAACCGGCGGGCGCTCGGCCAGCGACGCCGGCAGGTTCATGAGCACGAACCTCGAGACGTTCCAGATCTTGTTCACGAACTGCCGGTACCCGCGCAGGCGCCCCTCGGAGAGCGAGATGTCCATGCCGGGGGAAGCGAGCGCGGCCAGGGTGAACCGGAAGGCGTCGGCGCCTATCTCCTCCATCACCTGCAGGGGATTGACGACGTTGCCTTTCGACTTGCTCATCTTCCGCCCGTGCGCGTCCCGCACGAGCGACGTGATGTAGATGACCCTGAACGGCACGTCGCCGGCGAACTTCAGGCCCAGCATCATCATCCGCGCGATCCAGAAGAAGATGATGTCGAGCCCGGTGATCATGACGCTGGTGGGATAGTAGCGCGCGAGATCGGCGGTGCGGTCGGGCCACCCCATGGTGCTGAACGGCCAGAGTCCGGAGCTGAACCAGGTGTCCAGCACGTCGGTGTCCCGGCGAAGCGGTCCGCCGCAGCCGCAGGCCTCCGGCGCTTCCTCCTCGACGAGCACCGACCCGCACCGATCACAGTACCAGGCGGGCACCCGATGTCCCCACCAGAGCTGGCGCGAGATGCACCAGTCGTGGATGTTGGTCATCCACTCGAAGTAGGTGCGGGCCCAGTTGTCGGGCACGAAGCGGGTGCGGCCGTCCTCCACCGCGGCAATCGCGGGCTCGGCCAGCGGCTTGATCCGGACGAACCACTGGGTCGACACCAACGGCTCGACGACCGTCTGGCAGCGGCTGCAGCGCCCCACCGCATGCCGGTGGTCGTCGACCCGTTCGAGGAGGCCCTCCGCCTCGAGCCGCTCGACGATCGCCTCCCGCGCCGCGAACCGGTCCTGACCGGCGAACGGCCCCGCCTCGCCGGTCATCCGGCCGTCCTCGCCGATCACCACCACCTGGGGCAGATCGTGCCGCCGGCCCATCTCGAAGTCGTTGGGATCGTGGGCCGGGGTCACCTTGACCGCGCCGGTCCCGAACCCCGCGTCGACGAACGCGTCGGCGATCACGGGCAGCTCGCGGCCGATGATCGGCAGGCGCAGGCTCCGGCCGATCAGGCCGCGGTACCGCTCGTCGTCCGGATGCACCGCCACCGCGGTGTCCCCCACCATCGTCTCCGGCCGGGTGGTGGCCACCGTCACCGCGCCGCCGTCGGCGGCGCCGGCGCCATTCCCGGCGGCGGCCGGGTAGCGCACGTGATAGAGCCGGCCCGCCTGCTCCTCGTGCGCCACCTCGAGATCGGACAGCGCGGTCCGGCACCGGGTGCACCAGTTCACGATGTACTTGCCGCGATAGATCAGCCCCTCGCGATAGAGGGTCACGAAGACCCGCCGGACCGCCCGCGACAGGTCGTCGTCGAGGGTGAAGCGCTCGCGGCTCCAGTCGACCGACGACCCGAGGGTGCGCATCTGGTTCGTGATGGTGCCGTGGCTCTTCCTGCTCCACGCCCACACCCGCTCTTCGAACGCCCGGCGGCCGATCCCGTGCCGGTCGGTCCCCTCGTCGGCCAGGTGCTTCTCGACGACGTTCTGGGTCGCGATACCGGCATGGTCGGTGCCCGGCAGCCACAGCACGTCGTGGCCGGTCATCCGCTTCCAGCGGCAGACGATGTCCGGCAGGGTCTGGTTGAGGGCGTGACCGATGTGGAGCACGCCGGTGACGTTGGGGGGCGGCAGCACCATGCTGAAAGGCGGGCGGGATGACGCCGGATCGGCCCGAAAGGCGCCGCTGGACTCCCAGAACGCGTACCACTTCGGGTCGACGCCGGCATGGTCGAACCCCTTGCTCAATTCACGCATGTCATTCATGGTATCAAGCCGCCGGCAGGGCGCCGGGGGGCGCGCCGGCGGCGGTCGGGGGGCGGCAGGTCGACATGCCCGGGCGGAAGTCGATGCCGGATACGCGTCGGTGGATGCGGCGGGCCGCGCTCAAACCGGCTTGATGCGGCCGATCTGGTCGCGCACCAGGCGCTCCGCCACCCTGGCGACCACTTCGGACACCAGCTCGCCGGTCACGTCGTCCGACAGGCGCTGGACGACCCGCTCGGCCACCCGCTCGATCAGGTCGTCCTCGCTGACCGGGGCGGCCTGGCGAGGCCAAGGATAGGCCGCACGCGCCCGATCGAGGTCGCCCTGCTCAGCCGCGAGGAGCGAGGCGAAGGCGTCGGCCAGCGAGGGCGGCGGCGGCGCCTCCACCGCGGCCACGGCCGGGACCGGCGGGGCCGAATCTCCGGCTTCCGCCGCCGGGGCCGGCGATTCCGCCGGTGCGGACGCCGCCGGGGCCGGGACCGGCGGGGCCGAATCTCCGGCTTCCGCCGCCGGGGCCGGCGATTCCGCCGGTGCGGACGCCGCCGGGGCCGGGACCGGCGGGGCCGAATCTCCGGCTTCCGCCGCCGGGGCCGGCGATTCCGCCGGTGCGGGCGCCGCCGGGGCCGGGTCGGGTCCGGTTGCCCGATCGTCGCCGTCGCCGCCGGCCGCGCCGAGGGTCCCGTCCGCGACGGCCGGCGCTTCCGCCTCCCGCGGCCGCTCCGGTTCCGCGGGGGGGGGCGGAGACGCCGGCGCCGCGGCGCTCCGCCCGGTGTCTTCGCCAGCCCGGCCGGGGGCATCGCCGCGCGGCGCCGGCGCCGGCGGGCCCGCCGATGCCGGCGTCCCGGTCTCCGGAACCGCCGGCGCGCCGAGGAGCTCGCGGACCCGGGTGATCACCGCCTGCGGTTCGAACGGTTTCACCAGTACCGCGTCACAGCCGACCTCGCGGGCCCGATCGCCGTCGACCGGATCGAAGGCCCCCGTCAGCAGCACCACCGGAATGTGGGACAGGGCGCTGTCGGCCTTGACGAAGGCCGAAACGGCGTAACCGTCCTTCTCCGGCATGTTGGTGTCGGCCAGCACGATGTCCGGCGGGTCGGCGGCAATGCGCTCAATCGCCTCGCGCCCGTTACCGACCGCCGCCACCCGGACGTCCTCCTCAGCGAAGGTCATCTCAATGACGCGTTGAATCGTGGCGCTGTCGTCGGCAAGCAGAAGCGTATGTGGCATCGGCGGTTCCGGACCTCGACAGGAACGTGGGGAAACGGATTCGGCGCGTCACAGACCGGCGGCCACCTCGACGGCACCGATCGCACCGCCGGTCATGCCGGCGCGGCCCGGTGGCGCCCGCGAATGAAACTGACGATGTCCCGCATGGGGGTTCCGGGCTGAAACACGCCTTCGATACCGATGTCCCGCAGCCCCGGCAGATCCGCATCGGGAATGATGCCCCCCACGACCACGAGGACGTCGTCGAGGCCCTTCTCGCGCAGCAGCTCCATCACCCGGGGACACACATGGTTGTGGGCGCCCGACAGAATGGACAAGCCGATGACGCCGGCATCCTCCTGCAAGGCCGCCTCGACGATCTGTTCGGGCGTCTGGCGCAATCCGGTGTAGATCACCTCCATCCCCTCGTCCCGAAGCGCCCGGGCAATCACCTTCGCACCACGGTCGTGACCGTCGAGCCCCGGTTTGGCGATGACGACGCGAATCCGCTCCATCTCGTTCCCAGGAGCCCTACGGCTGCACGCGGAACGCCACCAACGCCGACGCGGACTCGCCGCCCGCCTCCGCCGACAACTCGATCAGATAGTCTCCCCGGGGAAACGGCGAGAGCTGCAGGAGGACCTGATGCGGACCGGCGGCCTCCGGCGCGTCCACCGGCAACTCCATCATCACGGTGCCCTCGCGGCTCAGCAACTGCGCGCGAACCCGCGGGGCGACGCCGCCCGGCGCATAGGCCTCGACCCGGACCAGGAGCTGATCGTTACGGCGGAAGAAGCGCGACGCCGTCGGCAGGGCGTCGGCGTCGGCGAGCAACCGGCGCAGCTCGACCGCGTTCCGCGCCCTCAACACCTGCGGGGTGCTCAGGGCGACGTCGGGACCGGTGAAATCGGGCGCCACCAACTCGTCGATGGCCCGGTCGAGCACATCTCCGTACTCGTCCTCGATCGCGATGTTCAACTCGAGTGCGCCGGGGTCGACCTCGAAGCTGGCGCGCGGCGCCCGGCCCGCCCCCCCTCCCGGCACCTCTCCCCGGAAGTAGGCGCTGCTGTCGCTCATCGCCATCAGCATCACCTGCGATGCCGATTCCTGGCGGCGGCTGCGTTCGCCGCCGATCGGCTCCCACACGAAGGTCAACTGCGTCCTGCCGTTGTCGCCGCGACGGGCGCCGACCCAGGTCCGCACGTAACGCCCCCGCATCGGCTCGGCCAGGCTCGCGAGCGCGGTGTCGACGGCCCGCGGCGGCGCCGGCCGGGGCGGAGCCAACACCCGCGCCGCGTTGGCCGCCGTCAGCGCATAGTAGCCCCTGCGGGCGCGGACCCGAACGTCGTCCCGCAGGACCTCCACGTCGATCTCGTGGAACTCGCCGTCGGTCGGCGACGACGACGACGTGTAGCCGAGCAGGTAGTACGCGCTCTGGTCGGCCACGATCCGGGTCAGATCCGGCAGCATGTTGTTGCGGTTGACGATGGCCCGGCCGTCGGTCTCGTCCGCCAGCAGACGCAGGGTGTCCTGCAGCTCGCGCAAGAGGCGGTAGTCGGTGCGCATGTCGATCGTGACGTTGCTGGAGTCGAACTCGCCGGTGGCCAGCCCCCGGGGATCCAACATGTAGAAGCTGGTGTTGTTCTTGTTGGCGAGGTCGGCGGTGTACAGCAGCTCCGTGCGCATGTACGACGACTCGAAGAACTGCTGGGTCTCTTCGAAATGCGACTCCCCCGCCAGCGGGTCGTACCGCTGGGGATTGAACAAGCCCCCGCCGAGCGCATTCATGTCGCGCAACTGGGGCGGCACGTAGTTGGTATAGCCCTCGCTCAGCACGATGACCGACTTGCGTCCCTCGCGCAGTCCGCCGAGATAGATGACCAACCCCTTCAGGGCGGACAGGCTGACGTCGTTGCGGATCATCTCGACCGTGGCGGTCGGGAAGTTCACGTACTGATGCTCGTACATGTTGCGCGGCTCGTAGTTGTACTTGACGCCTTCGAAGCCATTCAGAGCGCGGACGATCTGCGCATGGTTCCGGGTCAGCCGCACGTCCATGATCGGCGTCAGGGGGTACATCACCCCAACGAGATCGGTCGGCCGGAGCTGCGTCTCGATGAACTCGACGAGCGTCGATCGCAACCGAATGGCGTTGGAGTCCCGCACGTGGTAATCGTCGAGGAAGAACACGAAGATCCGCGAGTCCGGCCGCGCCGCTTCGCGCTCCTGATCGAACTCGTTGCGAATGCTGGAGGGGGGCGGCAGCGTCGGGTCCGGCTCCCCCGTGACCTCGACCAGCCGGAACGACTCGATCGTCTGCTCGACGTCGTCCTCGAAGACCCGGAAGTCGTCCTGCGTCAGATCGAGAATCGGGTTGCCGTCGTCGTCGGTGACGATGGCATCGACCCGCACGAAGTTGATTCCGGACCGGAACACGGGGGTCTGCGGCCGAGCGTCGGCGTCTTCGGGCGCCGCGGTCGCAGAGCCGTCCGTCTGGCCGGTCCGGGGCGCCCGGGGCTCCTGGGCCGGAACGCCGGCACCCGGCAGGAGCATCCACGCGGCCAGCACCGGGGCCGCCCACCGGGACCGACCGGCCGCCCGCCGGATTCGGGCGCCGCCCCGTACGCGCCATCGACTGCTCGACATGGTCGCCCTTCCTTGGCAATTAGAAACGCCGACATCCAATGATACCACTCGGATCGGCACCGCCGGCTCCCGTCACGGGCCGCCCGAACCCCGTCGATCCGGTCACGCTCGCATATGATCAGAGCGCCTGCGGTCAGCCGCGGGGCTTCGCCCCGGGCTTCCGCGCCTCGAAACGACTGGAATCGCGCCTTCGCCATGCGCCTCGAGCTGACGACCGAACAGGAAGCGTTCCGCGCGTCCGCGCAGCAGTTCGCGGAAGCGGAAGTGCGGCCGCGCGCCGCCGAGATCGACGCCACCGACCGCTTTCCCTCCGACCTCGTCCGCCGGGCCGGCGAGCAGGGGCTGATGGGCGTCACCATCCCCGTCGCGGCGGGCGGCGCCGGCCGCGGCTACGTCAGCTACGCCGCGGCGATCGAGGCGATCGCCGCGGCCAGCGCCACCCTGGCCGCCATCCTGTCGGTCAACAACTCCCTCGTCGCCGAGGTGATCGCCCGGTTCGGCACGGCGCGCCAGCGCGAGGCCTGGCTCCGGTCGCTGGCGACCGGCGCCGCCATCGGCGCCTTCGCCCTCTCGGAACCCGACGCCGGCACCGATGCCGCCAACCAGCGCACCCGGGCCGTCTCCGACGGCGCGGGCTACCGCCTGACCGGACGCAAGGTCTGGGTGGCCAACGGGACCGCCGCCGACGTGTTCATCGTGTTCGCGGCCACCGAGCCGGACATCGGCGGCCGCGGCGTCTCGGCGTTCCTGGTGCCCGCCGACGCCCCGGGCCTCCACGCGTCGGCCACGCCCGATACGCTCGGGGTACGCGGTCTCGGATGCCGGGATCTCGACCTCGATGCGGTGCGTGTTCCCGCGGAGGCGCTGATCGGCGCCGCCGGCGGCGGATTCCGCATCGCCATGTGGGCGCTCGACGGCGGCCGCGTGGCCATCGCCGCCCAGGCCGTCGGCGTCGGGCAGGCCGCCTTCGACGAGGCGCTGGCGCACGCCCGGCGCCGCCGGACCTTCGGGCGCCCCATCGGCCGGTATCAGGCGGTGCAGTGGATGCTGGCGGACATGGCCACGGAGCTGGAGGCCGCCCGCATGCTGGTGTATCGGGGCGCGGCGGCCAAGGAGACGCAGGAGCGCAGCGCCTCGGAAGCGGCCATGGCCAAGCTCTACGCCTCGGAGGCGGCGCACCGGGCCGCCGACAAGGCGATGCAGATCCTGGCCTCGGCCGGCTACCGCCGGGGCTCGACCGTCGAGCGGCTGTTTCGGGACGTCCGGGCGACCGAGATCTACCAGGGCACCTCGGAAGTGCAGCGCATGGTCATCGCCGCCCACCTCCTCGCAGGGCGCTGACCGCGCGACCCGGCCGCGTCGGCAGTTCCCCGGCGCGAAACGTCTGCGCGGTGGCCGCACGACCTGCGGTTTCGCCGGCAGTCCCCGGCGTGGACTTCTGCGCGGTGGCCGCACGACCTGCGGCCGCGCCGGCAATTCCCGCGTGAACTTCTGCGGCGCAAGCCTCCATAATTCCCGCTCGTCACGCCTGTCCGGCGGGGGTGTGGGCCGGCCGCCCGCCCGCTTCCGGCTCGGCGCCGCGCGCGGGTCCGCGGCGGGCCGCTACGCGCCGGCGGCGAGACGTTCGAAGATCGGGATCAGGCGCTCCAGAGTCTGCGGGGGGGTCTCGGGCACCACCCGGGTCGTGCCGACGACGGTCATGAAGTTGGTGTCGCCCTCCCAGCGGGGCACCACGTGCAGATGGAGATGGCCCGGGATCCCTGCTCCGGCCGGCCGGCCCAGGTTGATTCCCAGGTTCATGCCCTGGGGCCGATACGCCTCGGTCAGGGCGATCTCGGCCCGCTGCGCCATCGTCATCAGATCGCCGAGCTCGGCCGCCGACGCCTCGGCCAGCAATCCGATGTGCCGATTCGGCACCACCATGACGTGGCCGTTGTTGTAGGGGTACAGATTCAGGATCACGAAGCACGTGCGGGCGCGCGCCAGGATCAGCGAGGAACCCTGCGGCGGGTGCCCGCCGGCGCCGGCCAGCGCCGCGCAGAAAACGCAATCGCCTCCGGAGACGCCGGCGCTGCCGCTCACGTAGTCGAGCCTCCAGGGAGACCAGAGTCGTTCCATGGGAGGACCCGCGGGACTCGGTCGGGGGGCGCCCGCACCCGACGCCCGGCAAGAATTTCGCGCGGGGGGAATCAGTAGCCGGGACTGCCGCCCGGCTCCGGCATCGCCGCCGTCACGGGCTCGGACAGCGTCGGTTCCCGCGGAACCTCCGGCTCCCGGTTGATCAACTCCTTGAGCTCCTTGCCCGGCTTGAAGTACGGGACCCGCTTGGGCGGTACGTCCACCCTGCCCCCGGTCTTCGGATTCCGGCCTCTCCGCGGCTCGCGCTGCCGGAGGCGAAAGCTGCCGAACCCCCGCAGCTCTATCTTCTCGCCCCGGTGCAGCGCGGTGATGATGCTGCGGAACACCGTATCGACGATGACCTCGGAGTGCTTCTTGGTCAGATCGGCGGCTCGAGACACTTCCTCGACGAGTGCCGCCTTGGTCACGCTCCCGCCTGCCACCAAGACCTCCCTCGCTCCATGAGAGCCGAGCCGGACGTGCCGGGAGCCCTAGGTCTGATGCTTGAAATGGTCGCCCAGAGTCACCTCCGGCGATCCGGACGCCGCACCGTAGGCCTCCCAGTCCGCCTCGTAGTCGTCCGACTTCAGGGCCCGGATGCTGAGACCGATCTTCCGCTCCGAGGGGCTCAGCTTGATTATCTTCATGCTGGTGACCTCGTCGACCTTCAGCTCGACCTTGTCGCGGCCCGTGTCGTCGTCGAACTCCGACACGTGGATGAGCCCCTCGATTCCCTCGGCCAGCTCCACGAAGGCGCCGAAGTTGGTGATGCGGACCACCTTGCCCTCGACCACCGATCCGACCTTGTGGTTCTCGAAGAACTCGTCCCATATATCGGTCGCGAGCTGCTTCAGCCCCAGGGACAGGCGCTGATTGTCCGGATCAACGTTGAGGACCATCGCCTCGACCTCGTCGCCCTTCTTCACGACCTCCGACGGATGCTTGAGGCGCTTGCTCCAGGACATGTCCGAGATGTGGATGAGCCCGTCGATGCCTTCCTCGACCTCGACGAACGCGCCGAACTCGGTCAGGTTGCGGACCCGCCCCGTCAACCGGGCCCCGATCGGGTACTTGTCGGCGAGCTGATGCCACGGGTTCGACTCGATCTGCTTCAATCCGAGCGAGATGCGGCGCGCCTGGGGATCGACGCCGAGCACCATCGACTCGACCGCGTCGCCCACCGTGAGCAGCTTCGACGGGTGCTTGACCCGCTTGCTCCACGACATCTCCGATACGTGGATCAGGCCCTCGACGCCCGGCTCCAGCTCGATGAACGCCCCGTAGTCGGTCAGGCTGACCACCTTGCCGCTCAGCCGCATGCCGACCTGGTAGCGCTCATCCACCGCCGTCCACGGGTCGGCGTGAAGCTGCTTGTAGCCCAGCGACACCCGTTCGCTCGCGCGATCGAACTTGAGCACCACCACGTCGACTTCATCGTTCACCTTGAAGATCTCCGACGGATGGGCGGCGCGGCCCCACGACATGTCCGTCACGTGCAGCAGCCCGTCGAGCCCCCCGAGATCGATGAACGCGCCGTAGTCGGTGATGTTCTTGACGACCCCCCGGAACACCTTGCCCTCTTCGAGCGTCGCCAGGGTGTGCTTCTTCTTCTCGGCGTTCTCCTCTTCGAGCAGCGCCTTGCGGGACAGCACGATGTTGCCGCGCTTCTTGTTGACCTTGATGACGCGCATGCGCAGCTCCTGACCGCGCAGCGCATCGAGATTGCGCACCGGACGCACGTCCACCTGCGAGCCCGGCAGGAACGCCCGCACCCCGATGTCGACCGCCAACCCGCCCTTGATCCGCTCGATGACGCGGCCGATGACGACCTTCTGGTCGTCGTACGCCTTCTCGACCTCGTCCCAGATCTTCATCTTCTCGGCCTTCTCGCGCGAGAGCACGATGTGGCCGTCACGGTCCTCGGTACGCTCGAGCAGGACATCGACGGCGTCACCCTGCCGCACGATGCACTCGCCGTTCTCGTCGAGGAACTCCTGGATGGCGATCATCCCTTCAGACTTGTAGCCGACGTCGACCACCACCTCCGACGAGGACACCTTCAGCACGGTGCCGGTAATCACCTCGCCTTCGGCGATGTTGCGGAAACTGCCCTCGTAAAGCTGGAGCAACCGCTCGTACTCTTCGCGGCTGGACTGATCATCATCGTCGTCGTACTGATCGGTCATGACCGTCATGGGCGCGGGTCGCGCGATCTTCTCCGGGCGGTCCACCTCGACGTCTTCTGCCTTCGTCATGGAATTGCGAATCTCCTGTCAGTGCCCATTAACCGTCCCGCCGCGGGGTAGCCGTCGACACGCGGCAACCGGGGCGGGCGCCCGCCGTTGCCGAAAGCATCGATCGGCGATAAGCGGCAGACTATATGCCAGTTATCGAGACGCGTCAAATGCGATCGACGCCGAAATCAGCCGAACCGCCCCGCTTCCCCGCGCCCGCCAGCCGGTCGCGCACGATGGTCAGCACGCGCTCGATGACCACCTCGAGCCGCAGACCGGTCGTGTCGACGCGCACCGCATCGCCGGCCATCACGAGCGGCGAACTGTTGCGGGTGCGGTCGGAACGGTCCCTCGCTTCGAGCGCGCTCGCCACGTCCGACAGGGTCGACGCGGCGCGGCCCAGGCCGTGCGCCGGATCCGCGGCGCGGCGGGCCGCCCGCTCCTCCGGGTCCGCGTCCAGGTAGATCTTCACGTCGGCGTCCGGAAACACCGTCGTGCCGATGTCCCGGCCCTCCATCACCAACCCCTCCGCCGATGAACAGGCCCGCTGCCGGCAGACCAGCGCCGCGCGCACCGACGGCATCCGCGCCACGCCGGCGGCCGCCGCGTCGATCTCGGCGGTGCGGATCTCTTGCGTCACGTCGTGGCCGGCGACCGTCACGTGCCCCCCGCGCTGCGTCACCTCGACCTGTTCCGCCAACTGCCGCACGGCCACTTCGTCATCGAGCGCGAGTCCCCGGTGCGACGCCAGCCAGGCGACCGCCCGATACATCGCGCCGGTGTCCACGTAGCGGCATCCCAGCGCCTCGGCGATCGCGCGGGAGACACTTCCCTTCCCCGCCCCCGACGGCCCGTCTATCGCGATCACCGGGGTGACTCGAGCCGCGGCTCCGGTCGGATTCATCAACGAACTCGGCACGGCCCGGGGAAGGCTCACGTTCGGCCCTCGGAAGCGGCGGTGACCGCCCGCCGCAACGCCGCCACCTCGCGCGCCGTCAAGTCACGGAACCGGCCCGGCCGGAGCCCCCGATCGCGGATCGGCCCGATCGCCACGCGCCGCAGCCGCACCACCGGGTGTCCGACCGACTCGCACATGTGCCGTATCTGACGCTTCCGCCCCTCGGTGACGCCGATCCGGATCAACGACTGATCTCCCGCCCGACCGCGTCCCGCGGACACCAGGCTGGCGGTGGCCGGCATCGTCCTGCGGCCATCGACCACCACGCCCCCGGCCAACCGCTTCAACGCCGAGGCGTCCGGCACCCCCCGGACCCGCGCCTCGTACACCCGTTCGACGCGGTGCCGCGGATGCGTGAGCCGGGCCGCGAACTCGCCGTCGTTGGTCAGCAACAGAAGCCCCTCGCTGTCGTAGTCCAACCGGCCGACCGGATAGACCGATTCGCGGACCCCCGACAGCAGATGCATCACCGTACGGCGCCGCTCCGGATCGTCCCGGGTGGTCACCACGCCGCGCGGCTTGTTCAGCAGCAGATACCGCCGCCGCCCCCCGTCCCCGACGCGGCGCCCGTCGACCCGGATGTCGTCGGCGCCGGGATCCGCCTTCGCGCCGGGGGTGGACACCACCACGCCGTTGACGGTGACCCGGCCCTCGCGCATCAGCGACTCCGCGGCCCGGCGCGACGCGATGCCGGCCGCGGCAATCACCTTCTGCAGCCGCACGCCATCCGGTGCAACGAGGGGGTTCACCACGGACTCCACTAATGCACCTGCCCGGACGGCGTGGACCCGGGATCTCCGGACGTCTCCGGCGCCGGGCCGTCCAACGGCAGCGATTGGACCGATTCGCCCGCGGCCAGCGCCGACGGCACCTCCATGCCGAGCGCCTCGGCCATCTCCTCCACCTTCGGCAGGTCGTTCAGATCGCTCAGTCCGAACTGGTTCAGGAACTCCCGCGTCGTCGCGTAGAGAAAAGGCCGGCCCACGACCTGCTTGCGGCCGATCACCTTCACCAGTTGCCGGTCGAGCAGGGTCCCGACCACCCCGGAGGCGTTGACGCCCCGAATCTCCGCAATTTCCGCGCTGGTAATCGGCTGCTTGTAGGCGATGACGGCCAGCGTCTCGAGCGCCTGCACCGACAGGCGCTGCTTCGCGTGCTGGTGGAACAGCCGCCGCACCCACTCGTGCAGCTCGGGCCGGGTGCAGATTTGGTAGCCGCCGGCCACCTGCACCATCTGTAGGCCGCCCCGCTGCTCGTACTCGGCCTGCAGCGCCTCCAGCGCCCGCTCGATGTCTTCCTTCGGCGGTCCGTCGAGCAGCTCCGACAGCGCCTCCGGCGTCAGCGGGCCCGGCGACGCGAAGATGAGCGCTTCCAGTATCGGTTTGAGATCGTCCGGCATGCTGGGTTGTCCCGGCCCGAAGGCCGCCGTCACCCGATCCTGTCCTCCGGGTCCGCGGTCGATTCTATCGGCTTCGGCGCATCCTCGGGGGGCTCGCGGCGATACACTCGGATAGGACTGCACGACCCGGATTGAAACACCCGTATCAGCTTCAGCCGAATCATCTCGAGCACCGCGAGAAAAGTCGTGATGAGGTCGACGCGACCGGCGTCCTCGGCGAAGAGATCCTCGAATCCGCACGCCCCCCCGATGTGGACGAGCTGCTCCGTCAACTGCCGGGTGCGGGTCTCGATAGACACCTCCGCCGCCGGCAGGGGCACCCCCGGCGGAACCCGGGCGCGCGTGAGAACCGACTGGAACGCCTGCAGCAGCCCGAACAGGTCGACCTCGAGCTCCCGCTCGAACGGCTCGCCCGCGAGATCCACCAGCCGCTCGTCGGCGAGCCCCCACTGCGCGCTCCGCACCGTCTGCCGTTCGTGCAGCAGCTCCGCCGCCGCCTTGAACTTCTGGTGCTCGATGAGACGCCGGACGAGCGCCTCGCGCGGATCCTCCTCTTCCTCCGGATCTCCCGTCCCCGTTTCCGGCCGGGGAACCAGGGTCCGCGCCTTGATCTGGATCAGCGTGGCCGCCATCAGCAGGAACTCGCCGGCGGTGTCGAGGTTGAGCTCCTTCATCAGCTCGATGTACTCGAGATACTGTTGGGTGATCAGCGCGATGGGGATGTCGTAGATGTCGATCTGGTTCGTCCGGATGAGGTGCAGCAAGAGGTCCAGCGGCCCCTCGAAGTTGTCGAGCCGGACCGGGTAGTCATCGAGAACCGACTCGAACTCGCCGGTCCGGCCGGCGCCGCCCGGTCCCCGCCCGGTGTGCGCCGCATCTCGGCTCGTCATTTGTATGTCAGCCCGACCGCCCCGCGAACCTGTTCCATCGTCTCCCGGGCGATGCGGCGCGCCCGGAGAGACCCGTCCATCAGGATCTCACGGACCCGCCCCGGCCGGGCGAGAACCTCGGCCCGGCGCTCGCGCAGCGGATCGAGGGCCGCGTTGAGGGCGCGGGCCAGCTTCTGCTTGACCTCGACGTCGCCCACCGCGCCGGCGCGGTAGCGGCTCTTCAAATCGTCGACCTCGGCGGTATCGGGATTGAAGGCGTCGTGGTACGTGAACACCGGATTGCCCTCGACGGTGCCGGGGATGTCGGCGCGGATCCGTTTCGGGTCCGTGTACATCCGCATCACCTTCTTCTTCACGGTCGCGGCGTCGTCCGACAGGCTGATGGCGTTGTCGTAGCTCTTGCTCATCTTCCGGTTGTCGAGTCCCGGCAGCCGCGGAAAACGGGTCAGCAACGGCTGCGGCTCGGGGAACAGATCGCCGAAGAACCCGTGAAACCGCCGCACCACCTCGCGATCGAGCTCGAGATGCGGCACCTGATCGTCCCCCACCGGCACGTAGTTCGCCTTGTAGATGATCACGTCGGCGCCCTGCAGGAGCGGATAGCCGAGGAACCCGAGCGTCGACAGATCCTTCTCGGCGAGTTGCTCGATCTGCTCCTTGTAGGTCGGCACCCGCTCGAGCCACGGAATCGGCACCACCATTTGCAGGAGCAGGTAGAGCTCGGCATGCTCGGGCACCTGCGACTGGATGAACAACGTGCTCCGATCGGGGTCGACCCCGGCGGCAATCCAGTCCGCCGCGTTGTCGCAGGCGTACCCGGCGAGCCCGCCCGTATCGGAGTACTCGCTGGTCAGCGCATGCCAGTCCGCAACGAAGTACATGCAATCGTAGTCGTCCTGCAACCGGGTCCACTGCTGCAGCGCGCCGACCAGATGGCCGAGGTGCAGCTTGCCGGTTGGACGCATGCCGGACACGACGCGTGGCTTCACGGTAGCAACCACCCCATCAGCAACGACATCGGCGGCCCGATCAACCGGTACAGCCAACCCGTCGCCATCAACACCAGGAGAATCAGGAACCCGTACGGCCTGACGAGTCGGTCGTAGGGCTCGGCCAGCGCCGCCGGCAGCAGCCCCGCCAGCACGTTCCCGCCGTCGAGCGGCGGCACCGGAATCATGTTGAACACCGCCAGCAGCAGGTTCAGTTGGAGCATCGCGAACGCAAACGTCGCGAGCGTGCCGGCGGGCCCGTCGGCGGCCTCCAGCCCCCCCGGCACGGCCCCCAGCAGCCACGACGCCCCGATCGCGAGCAGGATGTTGCTGGCCGGTCCGGCCGCGGCAATCACCAGGAAGTCGCGCCGGGGCTGGGCCAGGTTGGCCGGATTGACGGGCACCGGCTTGGCCCAGCCGAACACGAATCCGCCGGCCAGGATCCCCAGCAGGGGCAGGATCACCGTGCCGACGGGGTCGACGTGCACGGCCGGGTTCAAGGACATCCGGCCGAGCCGCCGAGCCGTGGGATCGCCGTACCAGTCGGCCGTCACGGCGTGGGCCGCCTCGTGGATCGTCAGGGACAGGAGCAGGACCGGGAGGATGACGAGGAGCTGACCGATATCGGGCAAGACTCATCAGCATAAAATGACCGGCGGGGTCACTGCAAGTCCGGAGCCCGGGGCTCGGCCGCGAAGTGAGCCAGCACCGCATCGGCGACCTTGGCTCCGACCACCGGGACGAGTTCCTCGCGGGTCGCGCGGCGGACGTTGGCCACGCTCCCGAACCGGGTCAGCAGCACCCGCCGCCGGCGCGGCCCGACCCCCGGGATGCCGTCGAGGACCGACTGCAGGTCGCGGCGGGACCGCGCGGTCCGGTGGTAGGTGACCGCGAATCGGTGGGCCTCGTCGCGCAACCGCTGCAGCAGGCGCAACGCCGGACTCGCGGCGTCGAGGGCGATGGGATCCGCCGCATCCCGGGTGAAGATGAGCTCCTCCTGCTTCGCCAGCCCGACCGCCACCAGGTTCGACAGGCCGAGCGACGCGAACGCCTCGTAGGCGGACGACAACTGCCCGCGGCCGCCGTCGATCACCACCAGATCGGGCAGCGGCCCACCGTCGTCGAGCAGCCGGCGGTACCGGCGGCCGACCACCTCGCGCATCGCCGCGAAGTCGTCCAGCAGGCGGGCGTCGGCGCCGGGCGCGGGGCCCTTGCCGCGCCGGCGCGGGCGCGGGGGCGCCCCGGGCGGCGCGGTGCGCTCCCCGCCCCAGTGGGTCCCCCGCACCCGGTACTTCCGGTACTCCTTGCGAGCCGCCCGTCCATCCTCGCAGACCACCATCGATCCGACCGTCTCCGCCCCCTGCAGGGTGGAGATGTCGAAGCACTCGATGCGCCTCGGCACCACCGGCAGCCCCAGCACCGTCCGCAGCTCGTCGAGGGCGGCGGCGCCGGCGCGGGCCTCGTCGCTGTAGCGCGACCGGTAGGCGAGGGCCGCGTTGCGGGTGGCGAGATCCAGCAGCCCGCGCTTCTCCCCCCGTTTCGGGACGGTGATCCGCACCCGCCGCCCCGCCCGCCCGCCCAGCCAGCTCTCCAGCGCCTCCGGCTCCTCGATCTCGACCGGCAGATGCACCTCGGGGGGGGCGGCCCGCGCCTCGTAGAACTGCTGCACCGCCGCCTGCACGGTCTCCCGTTCCGCCGGCCCCGCCCCCGCCGGCAGGTCGGCGGCCAGCTCGACCCGTTCGATGACCCGCCCGCCCCGCATCTGGAACACCTGGATGATCGCGCCGGACGGCCCGATCTTGACGCCGAAGGCGTCGCGGTCGCCCAGGCGCACCGACGACATCTTCTGCTGGCGGTCCCGCAGCGTCTCTATCGTCCCGATCGCGTCGCGGGTCTGGGCCGCCTCCTCGTACCGCAGATCGTCGGAGGCCTCCAGCATCCGCCGTTTCAGATCGGCGATCAGCTCGTCGTTCCGCCCCTCCAGGAACAGCTTCGTGTGCTCGACCGCCTCCGCGTACTGCTCGGGGCTGCACAGGGTGGCGACGCACGGCGCGATGCACCGCTTGATGTCGTACTCCAGGCAGGCCCGCCCCCGGCGGCCGTTGATGACCTCGTTGCACGAACGGATGCCGAACAGCTTGTGCGTCAGCGACATCGTCTTGCGGGCCAGGGTCGCGGGCAGGAACGGCCCCGCGTAGGTGTGTCCGTCGCGGGCCACCCGGCGCGCCACGAGCACCCGCGGGAACGCCTCGCCGGTCGTGAGCTGCAGGTACGGGTAGTTCTTGTCGTCGCGGAGCAGGATGTTGAACCGCGGCGACCGTTGCTTGATGAGATGGGCTTCGAGGGCCAGGGCCTCGACCAGCGAGTCGGTGACGATGACCTCCAGCCGGGCCACCTCGTCGAGCAGCGCGTCGGTCTTGGGGCTCGATCCGTAGGCCCCCAGGTAGCTGCGCACGCGGGCCCGCAGCGAACGCGCCCGGCCCACGTAGAGCGTCCCGCCGGCGTCGTCGAGATACAGGTAGACGCCGGGCTGCTCGGGCAGGGCCGCGATCCGCTTCTTGAGATCACGAATGGCCATGGATTACACTGCGGGGTTCGTGCTGTCGGAGGGGCGCCGCACCGGGGGCGGGCGCGCCGACGGTATCACAGCGTTCGCATCTCCCACCATGACGTTCACGGGCGCCGTCGGCGCCGCCTGCATGTTCCCGCTCCGCGCCATCATTCGGGCGTGCGTCGCGTTACGGATTCATCCCAACGCGCTCACCCTGATCGGTGTGGTGATCAACTTCATCGCGGCCTGGTTCTTCGCGCAGGGGTCCTTCATCACCGCCGGCTTCATCATGCTGGTCGCCAACATCTTCGACTTCATCGACGGCAAGGTGGCCGAGGCGACGAACCTGGCGTCACGGTTCGGCGGGTTCTGGGACTCGGTCATGGACCGGTTCTCCGATCTGTCGCTGTTCATCGGCGTCATCTATCTGTACGCGCAGCTCGGGCGCACCGACTACGTCATGATCGCCGCTTTCGCGATGATGTTCTCGGTGATGACGAGCTATACGCGGGCCCGGGCCGAGTCCATGATCGACAAGTGCAAGGTCGGGTTCATGGAGCGTCCCGAACGGATCGTGCTCGTGATGATCGGGGCGTTCACGAACCGGATGGGCGCCGTGCTCTGGGTCATCCTGGTGTTGTCGATCGTCACCGTGCTCGACCGGATCTACTTCACCTGGCGGGCCCTCGAGACCCAGGAAGCGGGGGCACGGTAACGATGCGCCTGCGCGCGCCGCTCGGCGTCCTCGACCTCGAGACCCAGGAAGCGGGGGCACGGTAACGATGCAGCGCCTCCTGACGTTGCCGGCGCGGGCCGTCTGGCACGCCCTGTTCTGGACGTTCGACCGGGCCACGTGGCAGTACGACCTGATGGTGCTCGCCATACTCGCGTTCGTCTGGCTCACCCCGCCGGAGTGGATCGGCGATCCGACGGCCACCGGCCCCGGACTCATCGGCATCCTCCGCGATCTGTTCCGGTAGCCTCACACCACTTCCCGCCCGCCGGAACCGAGATCGAGCCGCGGCGGCCATCATGCGCGGGGCCGCCGACGCCTCACACCACTTCCCGCTCGTCGGAACCGAGATCGAGTCCCTTTCCCGCGAAGTGGATGTCGTGGGCGGCGATCTTGTCGCGCAACAGACGCCGCACCTCGCCGTAGTGCTCCCGCGGCACGTCGAGATGCCGCACGAGGTTGCGCACGCGGTCGATGAGCACCAGCCTCAGATCGGAGCCTCCCTGCCACGACAGGCCGCCGATCCGCCGGTACGGCACGAGCCCCTTGTCGGACCAGACGCCCGCATCGTAGAACCCGTGCCCAATGCGCAGGCTGAGGGGAAAGGCGTAGGCGTAGTAGATGAACATCATCCCCTCGCCGAACGCGTCGGCCAGCGGACGATCCCGGACGACGACCTTCGTGAACACGAGAGCGCCGAACAGGACCCCGAACCCCAGCGACACCCCGTAGGCGGACGGGCGCCCGCCCGGCCACGTCAGCACCGCCGTCGGCCGGAGACGGCGGAACCGCAGAAACCGCCCCAGCAACCGGAGATTGGCCACCAGGAAGCCCGCCCCGAGGAGCCACAGCGCGGCCGGCACGACCGACTGGGCGAAACTGGAGAACAGCTCCCCGACAGCCACAGATCCGTCCCACGCCCGCGGGCGATCAGGCCCGCGATTGATACTCGCCGGTCTCGGTGTTCACCCGGATGCGATCGCCGTTGCTGATGAACGGCGGCACCTGCACGACGAGCCCGGTCTCCAGGGTCGCCGGCTTGAGCTGCGCGTTGGCGGTGGCCCCCTTGATCGCCGGCGCAGTCTCCTGCACGGCGAGCTCGACGGACATCGGCAGATCCACCCCGACCGCCTCCCCCTCGAACAGCGAGACCCGTATCGTCGCCTCCGGCAGCAGGTAGTTGACCGAGTCGCCGAGGGTCTCGGCCCTCATCTCGAGATGCTCGTAGGTCTCGAGGTCCATGAAGTGGAATGCGTCGCCGTCGCGGTACGTGAACTGCATCTCGCGATCGTCGAGGGCGGCCCGCTCGACGAACTCGGCGGACCGGAACTTGTGGTCGAGCAGGGTGCCCGCCCGGACGTTCCGCATCCGCGATTGGACGAACGCCTTCCCCTTCCCGGGGGTCAGGTGCGTGACGTCCATCACGCGATAGAGATCGTCGTTGAGCTTGACCAGCATGCCCTTGCGCAGGCGGGTAGATTGGATCGATTCCATGACGGCCATGCAGCGCGCAGACTAGGCACCGGTCCGCGCGGATGTTCGGTGAACCCACGAACACAAAAGCTGGATCGTACCACACCGCCAGCGGCGTCCGGGCGGCCCGAGGCGGGCCGAGTCTCTTCCAATGACCGATGAGGCTGAACGGGGGGGATTGTTCCGCCGACCGATGAGCCTGAGCGGCGCAGGCCGGGCCGTCAACGTCCCGCTCTGCGGGGGGAGGGTTCCAACGATAGATGAGTCTGAGCGGGGACCGGGGCCGCGGATCGGCCCGCTGCGTTCGAGCCGCTCCGGGCGCCACGCGGGGTCCACCACGGCCGGCGGGCCCCTCACCCGCCCGCGGCCTGCCCGCCGGCCAGAATCGGGCGCAGATAGCGGCCGGTATGCGACCCCCCGGCCATGGCGATCTGCTCGGGGGTGCCGACCGCGACGATCCGGCCGCCTTGCCCGCCGCCTTCCGGTCCCAGATCGATCACCCAATCCGCCGACTTGATGACGTCGAGGTTGTGCTCGATGACGAGGATGCTGTTCCCCGCCTGCAGCAACTTGCGAAACGCGGCCAGCAGCTTGGCGACGTCGTCGAAATGCAGTCCTGTCGTCGGCTCGTCGAGGATGTACAGCGTGCGGTCGGCCTTGCGCGCGGCCAGATGCGAGGCGATCTTGATGCGTTGCGCCTCGCCCCCCGAGAGGGTCGTGGCGGGCTGCCCCAGCCGCAGATAGCCCAGCCCGATCTCGTCGAGCAGATGCAGCCGGCGGATGATCTTGGGCGCCCCGACGAAGAACGACAGGGCCTCGCGCACCGTCATGCCGAGAACCCCGTCGACGCCGACACCGCGGTACCGCACATCGAGCACCTGCGGCTTGAACCGGCGCCCGCCGCACTCGTCGCACGGCACGAACACGTCGGCCAGGAACTGCATCTCGACCCGCACGACGCCTTCCCCCTCGCATCCGTCGCACCGTCCCCCGGGCACGTTGAAGGAGAAGTGGCCGGGGGTCAGTCCGGCCGCGCGGGCGTCCCGGGTGTGCGAGAACAGCTCGCGTATCGGGTCGAACGCCTTCAGATAGGTGACCGGGTTCGACCGCGGCGTCCGCCCGATCGGGGTCTGGTCGACGAGGGTGACATCGGTCACCATCTCCGCGCCCTCGAGACGGTCATGGCGTCCGACCCGCTTGTCCCACGCCCCCTTCCGCCGCTTGATGGCCGCGTACAGAACGTCGTGGACCAGCGTCGACTTCCCCGACCCGCTGACGCCGGTGACGCAGGTCAGCGTGTTCAGGGGAATCTCGACATCGATCCCCCGCAGGTTGTGCTCGCGGGCGCCGGTGACCCGGATCGCCGGCGGCGGGTGCTTGCGGCGGCTCTCGGGGAGCGGAATCGTCAGATCGCCCCGCATGTACTTGGCGGTCAGCGACTGCGGCTCCTCCAGCAGGGCGTCGAACGACCCGGCATGGATGACCCGCCCCCCCTGCTCTCCCGCCCCCAGCCCCAGATCGACCACGACGTCGGCGGTCCGGATGGTGTCGGCGTCGTGCTCCACCACCAGCACCGTGTTGCCCTGGTCGCGCAACTGCCGCAGGATGGCGATGAGCCGCTCGTTGTCCCGCGGATGCAGGCCGATCGAAGGCTCGTCGAGCACGTAGAGCGTCCCGACGAGGGCCGAGCCCAGGGCCGTCGCCAGATTGATCCGCTGCGCCTCGCCGCCGGACAACGTCGAAGACGGGCGGTCGAGGGTCAGATACTCGAGGCCCACGTCGCGCAGGAACGACAGCCGCCGCCGGATTTCCCGCACCAGCCGATCCGCGACCGTCCGCTCGCCCTCGGTCAGGGCGAGGCCGTCGAAGAACCCGGCCGCCTCGCCCACCGTGAAGGCGGAGACCTCGTCGATGGCGCGTCCCGCGACCTGGACCCCGCGGGCCTCCGGCCGCAGCCGGGTCCCGCCGCACCCGGGGCAGGTCACGTAGCCGCGATACCGGCTCAGGAACACCCGGACGCGCATCTTGTGCTTCTTGCGTTCGAGCCCCCCGAAGAACCCCCGGATCCCCGGATAGCCGGCGCCGTCGCCCTCGACCACGAACTCCCGCTCCGCGTCGGTCAGGTCGCACCAGGACGTGTCCAGCCGAACCGCGCCGCCTTCGGCCGCGCGCATCAGCCGGGTCAACTGCGGGCGGTACTCCGGTTTGCTCCACGGCTCGACCGCCTGCTGCCGGATCGACTTCGTCCGATCCGGCACCACCAGATTCAGGTCGAGCTCGATCACGTTCCCGAAGCCGTGGCAGGTGGGACACGCCCCGAACGGATTGTTGAACGAGAAGAGGCGCGGCTCGGGAGGCTCGTAGCCGATCCCGCAGGTCCGGCACTCGAACCGCTCGCTGAACCGGTGCTCCACCGCATCCGCCGGCCGCCCGTCGGCCCCGACCTCGAGCGCGAACGCCGAGCCCCCGCCCTCCAGATACGCCGTCTCGATCGAGTCGGTCATCCGCCCCAGCAGATCCGGCCCGACCCGCAGCCGATCGACCACGATGCGCAACGACCGCCGGCCCGCGAACTGCGCCGGGTCGACCTCGTCGAGTCGGACGACCCGGCCGCCCTCCCCATCCGGGTCCTCGCCGTCGGACACGATGATCCGACCGAATCCGCGCTTGCGCAGGCCCGCGATCGCCGCCGACACCGGGTCGCCCCCGGCGGCGGGCGGCGCGTTCGCGGCCGGGGACCCGGCCTCGGCCCCGTCCGAGAACGCGCCGCCGGCGGGCAGGCCCGTATCGGCCTCGTTTACCCGGTAGTCGAACCCCAGCAGCAGCCGGGTCCCCGCCGGCAGGGCCGCGAGCTGCCGCGCCGCCACCTCCACCGGTTCGCGGACGACCCCGCGCCCGCACCGCCGGCAGATCGTCCGCCCGACCCGGGCGAAGAACAGACGCAGATAGTCGTGAATCTCGGTCGTGGTGCCCACCGTCGACCGCGGGTTGCGCACGCTGTTCTTCTGCCGTATCGCGATCGCCGGGCAGATGCCGTCGATGCGGTCGACGTCCGGCTTCTCCATCCGCTCGAGGAACTGCCGGGCATAGGCAGACAGCGACTCGACGTACCGGCGCTGCCCCTCGGCGTAGATGGTGTCGAAGGCGAGCGACGACTTGCCCGACCCGCTGACCCCGGTGACGATGATCAGCCGGCCCGCGGGCAGCGTCAGGTCGATGTTCTTGAGGTTGTGCGTACGGGCGCCCCGGATGACGAGATGCCCGTTCGCGGCTGCCGCTTCTGGCATGCGAGATCCGCCGCCCGCTCGTGGACGTGCCGCGACGACGCGGCCACCGGATCGCCCCCCGCACCGTCCGGGGCGGTACCCGAACTCGCCAGTGTACCGCCTGCCTCGTCCGTCCGTCCAACCCGCGGGGCGCCACGGCAGGAGCATCCCACGCTGACTTCGCGTGACGGCTCGCCCCCGAGTCGAGGGGGCCACCGTCTTGCCGACCGGCCGGCGCCGCGTGAGACCCACGACTCCGCCCGTCCGGAGCCCCAGGACCCGCCACGATTCCGCCTGCGCACGGCGGTGACGGAGCGTGGGATGGTCCTGGGCGCCACGGCAGGAGTAACCGACGAACAACGCAGTGAAGCGGGATGCATCGCCGCTCGAATGCAGCAGGGACTTCGCCTCGGGCGGATACGCATCGGCGCCGACGGCGGAAAGCAGCGTCCACTTCCGCTCCGGCTTGGCTGCATCGGCCGTCCCATGTACATTGAAACGTTCGCCGGACGCGGCGACGCCGCGCCCCTGCGTCGGCCGGGGATGCAGGCGGACGAACGACCCGAATGAGGAGAACGGGATGACTGACCGAAGAACGCGAAGATACTCTGGAATCGTAGGCACGGTAGCCGTACTCGCCCTGCTCGTGCCGCCGGCCGCCCCCGCCGCGGCGCAGACGGACCTCGGCAGCCTCATGCGGCAGAAGCTCGAGCGCGCCCAGCAGCTCTTCGAGGCGGTCGTGCTCGCCCGACTGCCGGCAGTGGAGCGGCATGCGGGCGAACTGCTGCGGATCAGCGAGGCCTCCGCGTGGATGCCTATGCCGTCCACGGAGTATCTCCACCATGCCGGCCAGTTCCAGGAAGCCGCCCGCAACCTCGCCGGGGCCGCCGCCGAGGGCGACGTGGACGAGGTCTCCACCGCCTACATGTCGCTGGTCTCGAGCTGCATGCAGTGCCACCGGGAGGTTCGGGGATCGCGGCTGGCGAGCCGCTCGCCGTGAGCCGGCGGCGTCGTGACATCCTCGGCGCCCGCCGGCCCGGGGGAGGCGGTGCGGCGCTACGGGCGGTGACCGGGGGGGGGCGGGCGATCGCGGACCGTGCGCGGCGTGCACCGCGCCCCGAAACGGACTACAATCAAGTGTCGGTGAGGACGCGGGCATGCCCGCGTCCTTCGCCGCCGGGCTCTTAGGCCGGAGGGTCAGACCTCGTTCGACACGTGGAGACGGCCGGTCACGCCTCCTGATGTCCACGCAAGTCAGCGTTTCCCGCGCACATGCCGGCGTAGCTCAGTTGGTAGAGCAGCTGATTCGTAATCAGCAGGTCAGCGGTTCGAGTCCGCTCGCCGGCTCCACGTTTTTCCCCCTTAGTTTTCAGCAACTTGCGGCCACACGTCAGATCGACTGATCATCGCGCTAAGCTCGTGTAGGGTGCATTCCCTGGCCCTTTGGGGCATTCTGGAATCGCCCACCTCTCGGTTTGCACGAATCCGGGCCGACTTGACCCGACCGAGGTTGTAGTACGCACCGCGGGCGTGGCAGCCGCTCGGCCCCATGACCGCTTGGATCAGCGCTCCGAATGGCCGGCGAGATTGTCAACGACCGCGCCGGGCTTGGTCCCAATCACCTGCCCGCGTCGACCGCCGGGCGGTCGTCCCCGATCCAGACGGTGCGCCCGGGGCTCTCCGCGGGCTCGCCGACCGTGAAGGTCGTCGACCGCACCTGCCTCTACCAGACACCGGCGAGATCATCGACCGCCGCGGCCCCCCCGGGGGCAACCGTCCCCGCGCCGCTACACCCATGCCGACATCGGGTGGCTCGCCGAACTCGACGCGATCCACGGCACGCTCTCCGGCACGCTCTCCGGCCCGACCACCCGCAAGTTCTGCGCCCGCGCCTTCCACCGCTTCGGTGACCCGCGCTTCGAACGCTTGGCCGCCATCTCCAACGGCCACTGTACAACCTGCGGCACTCCATCACCTGCCAGCCAGCGCCGCCGCGGGGCGGTCCCGGCCCCCACGCGCTCCGTGCAGATCGCGATCTGGGAACGCCGCCGGCCGCAGCCGTTCGGGCAACCCGGCCACGTGCGGGTCGATACGGTCCATCAATGGATCCCGTCCACCCGCCTGTAGACGCAGCCGCACGCCGACAAGTCCCGGACCCGGAACGCCCCAGTACTTCTCTTCCCCGGCCGCCGTCAGCCGCGAGATGTTCGTCGGACTCAGGCCCCGCCGCATCCTTCCCCAGCAGCACCGGAAGCGCCCCGCGGAAATCTGCCCGTCGACAACCCCCGCAGATACAGCAACGGCAGCTCCTCCGCCACCTGCGGCGAACGACGCCTGGTGAACCGCCGGCGTTCGCCATCGTCGTCAACCCGCCCGTCCGTTCACCCGCGGGGCCCGGACCTGCATCGTCCCCGCTCCGCAGGTCACCGTGCGGGCCTGCGCATCTCCTCCCCGGCCCCATCCAGGCAGGGTGTTTCGGTGTTCACGTGGAAGGGATACGCCGCCTGTGCCTCACGCCCCCGATCCACAACTTTTGGTTGTACTTCGGCACCGCGCCGGATGCCGATGTTGAGGCATAAGCTGTTTAGTTGTAATATGTTATCAAGTTATGTGATCGAGCGTGTAAGCCTCGGGCGGGTGGCCGAGCTGCATGCCGCGCCTTCCGGAACGCGGTCTATGCTCAACGCGTCGTTGATTCCGCCGGCCGGCGAGCTGCGTGAGGCGGAGCAGATCCTTGAGGCTCCGAGAGGGCTCGTCTCGGACCCGGTCAGCGGGCGGGAATTGCGCGGGAGCAGGGGTTGCCGGGCCCGTTACCCGGGCGACGACTCGGAGCCGGTCGCGCCGGCCAGGACCTCTCCGAGGCGCAGCGGCTGATAGCCGGTGCGTTCGACAGTGAGATTTCGGTGTTGCCGGGTCGGGCTTCCGCCACCGTGCAGGTGGCCGTGGAGGTTCACGGTGTTCGGCGGCACCCGCCGCAGGGGGGAGTGGGTGAGGACGAGCAGCGGGTCCGTGTCGCAGACCGCCGCCGCGTACTGGTGGTCGAAGCCGCCGGCCGCCAGCTCCGCGCGCAGGAAGATGTCGTGGTTCCCGAGGATCAGCAGCCGTTCGCCCGGGCAGCCGGCGACGTCCAAGCGCAGTCGGCTGTCGTCGTGCCAGGCGTCGAAGTGGGCGACATCGCCGAGGCAGATGATCGTGTCGCCGGGGCGGACGCGTCGCCGCCACTCGGCCAGCAGCGCGCGGTTCATGTGTCTGACGTTTCGGAACGGCCGGTCCCAGGCCTCGATCATCGCCGGGTCGCCGAGATGAAGGTCCGACCAGACCCATGTCCGTTCGGGATCCGGGCGCAGAATCGGGATGGATGCCGTGCGCAGCAGGTGGAGCACCAAGTGTTCGCCGGCGGCGCCCTGCGCGCCGTTCGCGCTCGGCGGCGAGGTCAGGCCTGCCACCCACCGGTCACGGGCGTCCTCGGCGGTCCTGACGGAATCCATCACCGTACTCACCTGGAAACACCGTTCCCGACATCGATTCTCGTCGGCGGGCGGCGGCTCGTCCCCGGCGGGGAACTCGAGTTCGCGGGGTCTTGAGCCGGGTGTCGCGCAGGGTGGTGTTCCCCTTGCCGCACACGCAGCGTGTCCGATTGTACTACCGGGATCGATCTTTCCGGCCCCGTTTCGGCGCGGCCGTAGAGGCTTCCGGCGGCCCGAGACCGGGGGCGGTCGAGCCCGGCCGCACGAGGAACGAAGACCATGTCGCCCGACGATCGGACGTGCAACGAGGTGAAGGCGCTCTACCTGGAGGGGCTCCACCGGATCATCGCGCCGAAGAAGCCGAAACAGAACGTGCGGGGCATCCGGCGCATCATCGACCACACGCAGACGCACCCGATCGGGGTTCATCGACCCGACGGGCACCGCACATGGGTCTGGTCAGACCTGCACCTGCGGCACCGCAACATCATCAAGTACTGCAAGAGGCCGTTCGTGGACGCCGAACACATGGGCGCAGCGATGATGGCGGGCTGGAAATCGGTCGTCGGCGCCGACGACACCGTGCTGAACGGCGGCGACGTCGCGCTCGCGGGAAGCCTCGACAAGGCCGGCCGCGCCGAAATCCGGGCGGCGCCGGGCCGCAAGCTGCTCGTGGTCGGGAACCACGACTTCAACAGGAAGACCGGGCTGTTGGACGCCGCCGGGCACGGGGCCGCAACCGGAATCCTGGCGATCGACACCGATCCCCCGATGGTGCTGACGCACGTCCCGATGGACGGACTCCCCGCGGGGTGGGTGAACCTGTACGGCCACGTGCACAACAACGAGCCCCTGCGGGACACGCCGCACATCAACGTGTGCGTCGAGCACACGGACTACCGGCCCCTCCCGCTCGAGAGCCTGATCACACTCGGGAAGCACCTCTTGGCCGGCCACGTGCCTGAAGGGGCGACGACCACCGACCGGATCCGGCAGGCAGCGGGGTCTGAACTCCCGTCCGGGGCGTGAGGAACGCCGACCACGGCTGCGCTCGGCGTCCGGGTGCCGACCCGCACCGGTCTGGACGCAGTGGGCGGGCTTCCGGTTCCCCCGCGCGGGGGTTCCCCGGTATCTCAGCGTGGTGACGCGGACACGGCGGCTTCGGTTATGGACGCCAACGAGTTGAAACGGCTGTACGAGCAGCAGTTCGAAGACGACCTCAAGCCGCCGATCCGGGAGCATGTCGACCGGCGCACGACTCTGGGCATGTTGCGGGCTTCCCGCGGGATGGCGGCCGGCGTGCTCCGGCAGCAGTACCATCGGGAGATCTGGATTTGGTCGGATCTCCACCTGGGTCACTCGGGGACGATCTCCGTCTTCGGCCGGCCTTTCGACGGTCCGGCCGACATGGACAAGCGCCTGTTCGGGGTATGGCGCCGCACCGTGCGTCCCGAGGACACGATCATCTGCCTCGGGGACGTCGTGTTCTCCGGGCTGTGGGGGAAGCGCCGCAAGCGGGTGGCGGCCGCGCCCGGGCGGCGCAAGATTCTGGTGTTCGGCAACCATGAACTCGGCATCGCGGGGGTCGGCGTTCCGGGCTTCGACGAGATCTACGGCGTGCTCTACGCCGACGGCGACCCGCCGTTGCTGATGACGCACTTCCCCCTCCGCCGGGTCCCGGAGGGGTGCGTGAACCTGCACGGCCACCTTCACAACGCGACCGTGCGTGGCAGCGCCCGTCACATCAACGTCTGTGTCGAGCAAGTGCACTATCGGCCGAGATCTTTGACGGCGATCCGGCGGCTCGCGGAGCGCGTGGTGCGGGGTGAAGTCGTCCCGGGGCGGACGACGGCGCACCAACTGGCCCATGTGGGCTGAAGGTGTCCCGTTGTCGCCGCTCCGGGGGTTTGCGGACGGTGCGGGGCCGTTCAGGCTCTGGAATTTCGGATTGGAACCCGGCGAGCGCAGGTGAGCGTCGTGAGGGCCGAAGACCTGAAGGTCCTTGTGCGAGGCCGACCTCCGCGAGAACCACCCGCACGACCTTGCCGGTCCCCGTACTGGTCGCCGCTCAGGCGGTCGATGCGGACCGGATGCTACCCGCCCCAGCCGTAGTTCAGACGCGCGTAGTAGTACCCGCCGCTCAGACCCCATGGCGTGAACTGGCTGTAGGGGAGTCCGAACCGCGCGGCAAACAGATCCATCCGGTCCGAGTAGGTGTTGAAGACGTTCTGGCCGCCGACCGCGAGCATCACGCCGCGGGCGAGCGCAACGCCGGCCTCGACGTCGACGATGAAGCGGCCGCCGAGGACCTGCGCGTCGGCGCCGCGGGCGGAGCGCGCGTCGAGGTGGTCGACCCACGACCCGAACCAGTGCAGGCGGCCGAGCAGACCGACCCGCCCGGCGCGCTGGTTGACGGCGACGTTCCAGCGCGTCTCCGGCACGCCCCGTTCCAGGGCGAGCACGTCGCCGGCGCCCAGCAGATCCGATTCCGCCGTCACCTCCGTGTCGGTGTGGTTCAGCGCGAAGCTCAGGACCGTGGCGCCGCCCCGTCCGGGAGGGGTCCAGGTCGAAACGACGTCGATCCCACGCGTGCGGGTCGAGAAATCGTTGATGAAGAAGCGGAAGAAGGCCAGCGTGCGCGCCGACGTGATGCCCTCCGACAGGAGCTGCGCGCGCTCGTGGGCCCCGAGCGTGAAGTTCTGCGACAGGGCGAGACGGTTCGAGACGTCCACCTGGAAGTAGTCGGCGGTCAGCGTGAAGGCTCCGGTATCGACCACCAGGCCGGCCGTCGCGCTGGTCGAGGTCTCGGGGTCGAGCGGCCGACCGCCCCGCAGCTCCGCGGCCCGGAACGTGGACGGCACGGTGGCGCTGTCGACCAGATCCAGCGTCTCCGGGTTGATGGTCGACTGCACGTTGAACGTGTTCTGCTGGCCGGGCGTCGGCGCGCGGAAACCCGTGCTGACGCCGCCGCGCACCGAGACGGCGTCCGTCAGCCCGTAACGAGCGGACAGCTTGCCGTTCGCCGTCGCGCCGAAGACGTCGAAGCGCTCGACCCGCAGGGCGCCGCCGAGCGTCCAGCGGTCGTCGCGCGGCCGCAGCTCCAGGTCGCCGTAGAGGGCGGCGTTCGCGCGGGTCCAGGTCCCGGCGGTGTAGTCGGGAAACCCCGGCAGGCCGTTGGAGCCGGACACAAAGCCCTGCGCCGCGAACGGACCGACCTCCCACGACGGCCGCCCGCCGGCGCGGATCGTGAAGCGCTCGTCCCGCCATTCGGCGCCGCCGGCGAGGTGGACCAGTTCGCTGACCGCCCGGGAGACGTCGAAGTTGAGGTTGACCTCCTCCTGCCGGTAGAGACCGGGATCGAAGTTGCGCGGGGTCTCCGGCCCGAGCGAAGCGTTGACGGTGTTGAACAGGAAGAAGTCCGCCTGGTGGGCGCCGTACCCGGCGCTGGCGTCCCAGGTCAGGCCGCCGGGCGTGGTCCGCCGCACGCCGGCAACCGCTGACAGGTCGGAGATCACCCCGCTGAACGACGGAGTGAATCCACCCGGGGCGATCTCCTGGAAGGAGAAGCAGTTCGGGTCTTCGAACACCCGAGCCAAGGCCGCCTGATCCGGCCTGTCGTCGATGATCCGCACGGTGGGACAGCCCGCCGAGCCGTCCCGGACGCCGTCGCGCGCGTCGAGCACGTCCCCGACGAGCAGCGTCCGGCCGCCGTCGAGGCTGAAGATGTTGGCCCGGGTGTTGGGGTTGCGGAAGTAGAACCCCTGGGCCGACGTCCTGTGGGCGTAGTTGGCGTGGCCGTAGAGCTGCACGCCGTTGGCGTGCAGGCGGCCGAAGTTGCCGAACAGCTTGAGGTCGTCCTCGCTCGTCGTGTTCCCCCAGGGCTGCGCCGGGTCGGCCACGGCGGTGTTGCCGGCCGCGATGAGCGCCGCCGCGTCGGCGCGCTGCACGCTGCGGTCGGTCGGACCGGCGTTGCCGTACTCCAGGCTGAGGTTGGCGAAGCCGTTGTCGCCGAACGGCAGCCCGACGTTACCGGCGACGTTGTACGCGCCGCCGTCCCCCGCGCCGTAGGCGCCGGTGCTGAACTCCAGGCTGCCTCCCTCGCGGGCGTCCTTGAGCAGGAAGTTCAGCACCCCGGCGATGGCGTCCGAGCCGTACTGCGCCGAGGCGCCGTCGCGCAGCACCTCAACCTGCCGCAGCGCAATGGACGGGATGGACGAGATGTCGGGGCCCTGCGTGCCGTCCGTCACGCCGCCGAACCAGACGAGGACCGCCGAGCGGTGGCGGCGCTTGCCGTTGACCATTACGAGCATATGGTCGTGGGCCAAGTTGCGCAGGCTCGCCGGCCGCACGAGCGAGGCCGCGCCACTGATCGGATGCGCGGCGACGTTGAACGACGGCACCAAGTTCCGCAACTGGTAGTCCAGCGTCGTGGCCCCCTGGCTGATGATGTCGCGGAACGGAATGGCGTCGATGGGAACCGGCGATTCGGTGACCGACCGCGGCTGCGCGCGGCTGCCGACGATGACCTGTTCTTCGAGCCGCACCGACAGGACGACGTCGAGGGCCACTGCCGCCCCCGCGCGGAGCTCCACGCGGCGCGTGCCGGGCTGGAAGCCGGGCAACGCGAACGTCACGCCGTACGTGCCCGGCGGGAGCCCATGGAAGACGAACGCGCCGACGCCGTCGGTGAAGGCGACATCCGGCGGGCCGCCATCCCCCGCACCGCGCGCCTCCACGGTCACGCCCGGCAGCACGAACCCCGTGGCGTCGGAGACGGTCCCGGCGAGGACCGTCTCCTGGGCGTGGACAAGCGCCGGCGCCACAACTTCCACCAGCAGGGGAAGAAGAAAGACTATTCTTGACACACTCCCGCCGAGTATACCAAGTCATTTTGCCGTCACGTCACCCGCCGACGCTGTTCCGGGCGTCGGCAGCATTCAGCGCCGGCACCGGACAGGCGTCGGCAGCATTCAGCGCCGGCACCGGACAAAGGCCATGCCGGACCAATCTTCATCGACGGCGCAGACCTTGAAGTCGACCAACCCGGCTGCGATCCGGCGCGCTTGACGAGGACTTGGCCCGCTTCCGGTAGGAAGACGAATACCGGCGCGAAGCCCAGCCGGTTCAGGAACTTGCGGTTTTCCACGCTACCCGCCGCTACCAATTCCGTAGACAGAACGGCCCGCTGGTAGGGCGTCGGAAAGACGCCCCGGACGGGCGGCTTCCCCCCGTGCCCTTGAAAGGAATGGACGCATGCGCATCATCTGGGAACTGGTGAAGCTGGGGTTGATCCTGTGGGCGCTTGGGCTGGCTTATCTGGCCTACGAGAACGCATCCGGGGCTCAAAGCAACATCGGATTGCTCATAGGCGACATCGAAGGCGTTCATCTGCTGGTGCTCTGCAAGCTGACGCCGGAAGAATCGCTCAGCGCGCGGGCCGGGCTGTTCCCCGACCGCTTCCGAACGGACGGCGGAAGTTCAAGAGCCGGGGTCTACCTTCCACCGGCGTTCGAGACTCCGACGGCCTACGATTACAGGAACTACCCCGACGTCGTCGGGGGTATATGCGACCGATGATCTGAACATCGGACCCTTCATGGGCAGGGGCGGGCGCGCGCCCGGGTCGAGCTCGAGCGCGCCGGCGCGGAGGGCGACGTCAGTGCACCCGCGCCGGGCCGAGTTCAACGCAGTCGAGCCACAACATCCGCTCCGGACTGCCGTAGCGGACCGGAATCCTGTAGTGGTGGAACCCGACCGCGCGGACCAAGTCACCCCTGCGCAGCTGCACGGCCGGTTCAACGGCCGCCGCAGGGCCGCGCAGCGTGCACCGGAGGGTCGCGGCGGCTGGGTACTCGTCGACCTCGTCGGGGTCCCGCTCGACGAGAACGCTGACGACCGTCTCATGCACCCCGTCGCGGCGGCGCTTCCGGACGCGGACCGCGGCGTCGGCCAAGGCGCGTCCGGAGATCAGGTACCGGCCGCCGGGCATGGCGCGGGACAGCGGGGCGTCATCGTTCCACGCGCCGGGGGCGGGGGCGGTATCGGGCATGTCTTCCTCACTGCGCCGACAGGACCTCCGGGCACGAACCTCGATAGATGATCAGGTTCAATCCGATCGCCGCCGTCTCCACGAAGTCACCCGCCGCCGGAGGCCCTCCGAACGGCGTGATTTCAGCGAATCTCAATGAATAGGCCGGCGCCGTGAAGGTGCCGAACACCCCGGTGCTGAAAGCCCGCGAAACAGACACCGCCGTGCAACCGCGGCTGTCGCAGCGGAAGAACTGCTCGGTAGGGCGGAAGCGTGAACCGAACGGCGGCACCAGAAGAAACGCATCGCCTACATCATCATCCCGGCAACCGTCCGGGGTGCACACCTGCTTGCTCTCATACGCGCACAGCACTGCATCCTGCGGCTGCGCAGGCGCCGCAAACGGGGCCAGCACGGCCGCGGCCGACATCAGCACGCCGAACGGCCGAATCGACAAACTCATGCGCCCCCCCCTGATACCCCCCGGCGGCGGTATCGGATATGTCTTCATCACTGCGCCGGCTGCGGGGCGTGAAGCCGCTCCAGCGCCGCGAGCCGCTGGTCGACCTTCCCCCAACGTCACCTCGACGGCGCGCAGCCGCTCGTCGAGCCGGCGCAGGTCATCGCGGACCTCGGCCAGCCCGGCGCAGATCTCCGCGCGTATCTCGGCGTGGTCGGCCCGGGACTCGGCCCGGACTTCGGCCAGCCCGGCGCGGATCAAGACACGTCAGCCAGAGCATCCGCTCGTCGCTGCCATAGCGAACCGGGATCCTGTGGTGGTGGAACCCGACGGCGCGAACATGGTCGCCCCGGCGCAGCAGCGCGGCATGTTCGACCTCGGCGGCGGGGCAGCGGGGCCGTCATCGTCCCACGCGCCGGCGCGGGCGGCGGTCTCGGGCGTCGTTCCCATCGTCGATCCTCTCTCTGACCGCGCCGGCTTCGCGCCGCCCATCTTCGCCCTCAACTCCGCCAGCGCATCGGCTCCGGCGCTTGACGAAGGTGCAGCCAGCGCCCGGTTGATGTCGTCGTCGATCGTCCCGCCGACGTCGACGAGGGAATCGTAGGCTTCGGCCAACGATTCCTCTTCCTGCACCTTGTGCTTCATCTTCTCCAGCATGGCGACCGTGCCGGAGGCGTCGGCGCCGGAGGCCAACTGCCGGTTGATCTTGCGCATGGACGAGGCGACGCGCGACCGGGCGCGGAGGGCTTGCAGGGCGAGAGCGACGGCCACAGGAAGCGGGCCGGGGACTACGGCCAGCGCCTTCACCTGCGCGAGACTCGACATGGCGCCCTGGAGGTTCTTCATGTCCCGGATGCCCTGTTCGGTTATCTTGATCGGGTCATCGAGAGCTTCGATCCCAGCGTGTGCGCTTGCCTGTGCGACCTTGAAGATCCTGGTGAAGACGCCCATCCTCTGCCCCCTCGTGTGTCCCGTGGGTTCTACGCTCGGCACATGCCGGGTATTCAACCACGGATATACCGACCGGGGATAGAGCAGATGGAAGACGGCGCCACGAGGGCGGTGCCGGAGGTGATCAACGACAATTATTTCTGCCGGTCGCCGAGATGGCGATCGGCCGGCCGCGGGGGCACCCGCGGAGCGTGTGACACTGCCCGTTTTCCCCCCCGGAGGACGGGTTGGTCACCGATGCCCAGGTTCGGCGATTGCGCGAGAAGCGGATGGCAGGCAAGACGCTGGCGGCGGCCGCGGCGGCGGCCGGGATGAGCGAGCGGGCGGCGCGCAAGTGGCAGAGCGGGCCGTTGCCGTCGACGGCGAAGGCACCGCGGAAGTTGCGCACACGGGAGGATCCGTTCGCCGATGTGTGGCAGTCGGAGGTCGTGCCGCAGCTTGTGGCCGACACCGACGGCCGGCTGCAGGTGCCGACGCTGTTCAAGGCGCTGTGCCGTCGGCATCCGGGCCGCTTTCAGCCGGGGCAGCTGCGGACTTTGCAGCGGCGGATCCGCGATTGGCGGGTTCAGTACGGTCCCGACCGCGGGGTGTACTTCGAGCAGGTTCCGATCCCGGGCCGGGAAGCGGCGTTCGACTTCACCGGTTTGAGCGACCTGGGGGTGACGCTTCGTGGCGTGGCGTTCCCGCACCTGCTGTTCGAGTGGGTGCTGAGCTACAGCCGGTGGACGTATGTGGGGCTGGCGCTGAGCGAGACGTTCGAGGCGCTGGTGTCGGGCCTGCGGGGTGCGCTGTGGACGCTGGGCGCGGTTCCGGCGGTGCTTCGTCACGACAACCTGTCGGCGGCGACGCACAAGTTGAGGCGCAGCGGCGGTCGTCAGTTGACGGCGCGGTTCCGGCAGGTGCTGGACCACTACGGGCTGCTCGTCGCGGATCCAGCCGGGGAAGCCGCACGAGAACGGGGTGGCCGAGCAGTCGCACTTCCGGACGGCGACGGCCATCAAGCAGGCGTTGCTGTTGCGGGGCGGGAGGGACTTCGTCGACGAGGCGGCGTATCCGGGCTTCGTGCGGATGGTCGTCGGCGAGGAGCGGAATGCCCCGGCGGCGTCTCGGTTGGCCGGAGAGCGTCCGTATCTGCGGCCGTTGCCGTCGGCTCGGGTCCCGGATTACACGACGTTCCAGTGCCGGGTGCGGAAGTGGAGCACGATCCGGGTCGGCGGCCGGGTCTACTCGGTGCCGTCGCGGTTGATCGGTCACACGGTCGAGACTCGCCGGCATCCGTCGGCGGTGGAGGTCCTCTACGGCGGGCGGGTGGTGTGCACGATGCCGCGGCTGCGGGGCTCGGCGGAGCACCGTATCGACTACCGCCACATCATCGGGAGCTTGGTCCGGAAGCCGGGGGCGTTCGCGCGGTATCGCTTCCGGGAGGAGCTGTTCCCGTCGCTCGTGTTCCGGGCGGCGTATGACCCGCTCGGCCGGACGCATGGGGAGCGGGCCGACATCGAGTACGTGCGCCTGTTGCACTTGGCGGCCACGACCGGCGAGCGGCGGGTCGAGGCGACGCTTCGCGCCCGGCTCGACACCGGCGCCCCCTGCGACTACGCCGCCGTTCGTCCGCCGGTTCCGACCATCCCCGTGGTCCACGTTCCCCGCCCGGATCTGGCGCAGTACGACGCGCTGCTGACTGGAGGTCCGGTCGGATGACGGCGGCCGAGGAGCTCGTGCCGCGGCTGACGCAGGCCGGCTGTCCCGAGGCGCTGCCGGTGCTGGTCGAGGTGTTCCGAGGCGGAAGCCGAAGCGCGCCGTCAGCGCCGGGTCACTCGGTTGCGCCGCGCCTTGCGGTTGCCGCCGGGCAAGACGTTCGCGACGCTCGACACCGGACGGTTCCCCGCCCCGGTCGCGCAACGGCTGGAGACGCTGGCCACCGGCACCTTCCTATGAGCGCCGCGCGGCCGGCGTGGGCCGCTTCCAGTTCCGCCATCGCCGCCCCGATGTCGACCCGTTCGCACGCCCGCGCGGTCCACGGGAGGTCGAGCACCACCCGAAGCCGTTCGAGCAGCGCGGCGGCGGCCTCCCGGCCCGCCGTCTGCACCGTGCGGATTTCGTCGAGGGAGCGGGTCAGCACCGGAAGCGGCAGGTCGCAGGCCTCGAGCCGCGCGAGCACCTCCCGGGCCGCGGCCGCCAGACGGTCGGTTGACTGTCGTTCTTCGTCCAGCGCCTTCAGGCTATCCCGCACCGCCGCGACCGCGCCGTCCGGCAGGCTGTCGCCGTCCAGCACCTTCCGCGCGTCCTCGAGGCGGCGCAGTACGAGCCGGATGCGCCCGACCGCGGCGTCGCTCCATTCGCCGGCTTCGACCCCGCGCCGGGCGTCGACCACGCCGCGGATACGGCTGACCGCCTGCCCGGCCGCCCGTTCGAATCCCCCCAGGGCCTTGTCGCAGGCCGCGGCCAACCCCTCCCCGGGGATGTTCCCGGCCGGATCGTCTTCGACCCGCTGCAGCAACCGCCGGAACGCGGACGGCGACGGCGCAATCTCCATCCCGTCGAAATCCAGCCTCCCCAGGGCCCCGCCGACCTTCCGCAGGCACCTCCTGATCAGCCGGCACGTTCCCGCCGCCCGCTCGGCCGCCTCATCCGACCCGGCTGCGACGCCCGCATCGCCGAGACGGTGCGGCGTGACCTCCTCCCGCCGCAATGCCGCGAGCCGGCGGCGGGCATCCTCGAGTTCCCGAACCGCCGCCGTCTCGAGGGGCTCGATCAGCGCATCGATCGACTCCAGCAGGCTGTCGATCCCCGGCTGCCCGCACAGGTCCCGGAACGCCGCGCGGACATCGTCGGGGATGGGCCCCCGGTCGTGCTTCAGGTTCACCGTCGGGGCCGGGTGTGTTCGCCCGCGCCGGCGCGCTCCGACGGCGCTTCCGTCGCTGTCTTCGTCGTCGAACCCGTTCCCGCCGCCCCCGAAGAGGAGGTCGACCGCCTCGGCGGAGTCCACCACCCGAACGGCGTCGTGCCCCTCGATCGTGTCCACACCCCCCGGGGCGGCGTCGGGGGCGGCCGTCCCGTTCGCCAAGTCCGGCAGGCCCCACGCCCGGCGCTGCGAATCGCTGGTCACCACGTAGTGCCCGCCGCACGGCGTCTCCGCCGTTGCCGCTCCGCCTTCCCCGGCCGGTGTTGCGCCCTCGGCGGGGTCGGCGGATTTCGTCCCGCCGGGCGGCCGGCGCCGGATGCGCTCGGCCAGCCGCGCGATCAGCGCGGGGCGCTCGGCGGGTTTCGTTTCGACGTCCGGCCGGATGGAGGTCTCGACCTCCGCCCGCGCCTGTTCGTACTCGGCGGGGGTCTCGGGAAGCAGCAGCGTCACGCTGCCGGACATCTCGGCACCGGCCGCGCAGGCGCCCTCCCGCCGAGCTGCCGGGTAAGCAGAACTCGGCCCCCGCGGGGTCCGCCGCCCGGCGGTCGGAATCCCCGGCGGGGGTCGGCGGCCAGGCCCCGCCGCCGCCCGAGTACGTCGAGCGCGCGGGCGCCCCGGCATCCGACCCCCGCCCGCAGCGTCGACACCGGTCGTTCGTAGACGCGGAGTCGGCGGACCGGGCGCGCCGCCGTACCGCCGCGGGCGTCGTCAGATGCCCGCCCAGCGGAACCGGTCCCGAAGGCCCCGCACGGTGTCGGTGCTCCTCTGGAGCGCCCGCTCGGTGGAGTCCGCTCCGCGGATCAACAGGCGGCCGGAGGCCGCGACGCTGCGCTCGATCCCCCGCACCGCAGCCGCCTTCGCGCGGAGCACGGCCCCTTCCGCACCCGCCCACGCGCCGCGCACCCAGCCGCGGATTTCGTTCTTCGTCGGCTCGGGCAGCATCTCCCAGATGACGATCGCCGCGACGCCGGCGGCCAGCGCGCCGGCCGCGAGGACGGCGCCGCCGCTCAGCAGTCCGATGCCCGCCGCGGCCGCCGGCGTGAGCGCCGCGGCCCCGCCGCCCGCGAGGGCGAGGCACCCGAGCGCGGCCGCCATCGCACCGGCGGCGCCGAGTACGAACGCTACCGGGATCATCCCGCTCGTCGCCGTCCCGAATGCGGCGACGCCCATCGCCGACCCGATCTTCGCGCCGACGGCCGATCCCCCGAGCCCGCCGGCGGCCGCGCACCCGCCGGCCGGTACGGCCTCGGCCGTGTCCGCCGCAACCGGCGCCGCGAGCACCGCGGCCGCGAGTACCAACACGTGCAGTCTCCTCAATCTCATCGCTTCGTCCTTCCGTCTTGTCGTGCGTTCACGCCCCCGGCGCCGCCGCGCCGGCCCCGGTCGACTTCCGCCCGCTACGCCAAGCGCTCGGCCTCCGAGACCGCCTCTTCCGAGGTGTTCACCGCCGCCTTCGGTCGGCCGTCGGGACCGTAGACCATCCAGTACCCGGTCGCCGCGTCCCTCTCGATCCGCCAGCCGTACGGAGCCGGCGGCTTCGCCGTATCCGCGTCGCGCTTCGTCATCCGCTTCACCCCGTACGCAGAAAAGCCCGCACCGGGGTGATGCCCGGGACGGGCGCAGGATCATTCCATCAGCTCTTCGCGATGCTTGTTGACGACCTTGATCGGAACCCCGAGGAAATCGGCCGTCTTCTGGCGGCTGATGCCCTCCTCCTCCATGATCTCCCTCAAGCATCTTCACCAGGTCGCGCTTCTTGATCCTCGCCGTCCTGTTCTCCTTCACGCGGAAAAGCCCGCCCCGGGCCGATCCCCGGGACGGGCGGCGCCGAACAGCCTAATCGTTTTCGGCGCAAGGGCCGGCCCCCCGCGCCATGTAGTAATCGTCCGCCGTTTCGGAGTCGTCGAACTCGATGTCCCCGTCCCCTTCCGGGTCCTCGGACGCCCCGGCTTCCTCGAGTACCACCCCGATTGTTGCCGAACGCGTGAAAGCGATCGATTCGAGCCCGGTGCCGACCCCAAGATGTTGTGGTGGCCGGGGCATCGTCCGACCGACAGCTTCGGCGTGTGCCCGCCGCCGTCAAGGCGCGTCGCTTCGCTCCGCCCCCGCTTCGCGGGGCTCTCGGCCTGGACGGCGGCTCCGCGCACGCCTGTCCAGACCGGGCATTTATCGGACGATGCCCAACCCTGACCCCCTACATCTTGTGGTCTACGACCTGTCCAGATTGACGCACTTTCGGGCGACTGTTGACACCGATGCGCTGCCGCACCGCGGTCTCAATGAACTCCGCCTCGGTGGCCGGGCACCGGCCGCCGATCTTCTCGCGCGCTTGCCGGAGTAATTCCTCCTCGTGGTCCCGGATCGTGATCTGCACTTGGCGCATCGTCCACCCCCCTCGGATCCCTACCACTCCCCGGGTCGGTTCACGGGATTGCCCGCAGCTCCGCCCGGTCCGCTCCTGCGGACGGCCGCGCAGTCTTGCGGATGCCCCGAAGGGGCCCCGTGTCCGTTGATTGTCGGGCGAGCGAAGCGAGACCCCAACCGCGTCCGTCCGTGCTTGGCGGAGCTCCCGCCGCGCCGTGTGGACCCCGCCCGTCTTCCCCGTCCAGATACCCATATTGTCTCATCATCACCCGTCCGTACCGTGGGCTTCGGGGTTTTCCCCGGCGGCGTTCTGTGCCGCCGGGGTCCCTCGCCGACCGCGCCGGCCCGTCCGCGTTGTGCGGTATCTTCTGCGCGGATGCGCGGAGGTGTCGGAGTGGGATACGAGACCAAGTACCAGATCACCGCGAAGCTCGTCGTCACCGTCGTGGCCGCGCTCTGCGTCGGGTTGGCCCGCGCCGCGTACATGCGTTACGCCCCCGGCGCGCCGGCCGTTGAAATGCCGGCGGCCGCCGAAGGCGTCCGGGTGCTGACCCACCGGTTCGTGCCGTTGGACCAGTACATCCCCGCGGCGGCGGGGGAGGTCGTCGGCGTTGCCGGCACCGCGTGCCCCGGCGGTTGGGTGCGCTACCGCGTGCTCGGCGAGCCGATGTTCATCGGTTTGTCGGCGGTGCTCGACGGGTCCGGGTCGACCCGCGGCGACTTGGGCCGGCCGTACGTGGTACCGGAGCTGCCGGTCGCCTGCGCCTCGCGCGGAACGCCCTAACCTGGATTATTCATGGCGGTCTGAAAACGGTCAATGGGAGTGCCCGAGAGGGCCGAAAACGGTTCCCGACAGGGGCGTGGTCGACCCGTGGACGGCTTCGGGCCATGTGGCCGGCGAATATCGGCGTGATGGGGCGGGCCGGCGGGCATGATGGCGGGTGCGGACGGTGGGGCGGCGACAGCTTCACCCCGGGGACGGTTTTCTGTCCCTCCGCCAGGAGACGGTTGCGGCGCCGCGGGGGGCTATCCGGTCCACGCCCCGAGCTCGAGGGCGATATGCCGCCAAGCATCGAGGTGCGGCGTCGCGCGCGGCAGATGCAGAACAAGGCGGCGCGCCGAGCGGACAACGTGCACCCCCAGCTTGAGCAGCCGGTCCCGCAGCCAGCTCACCCGGGTGCGGGCGCAGGCGGTGCGCGCCGCCCGCAGCCGCAGCTCCTGCATGAGCACATACGCCGCGGCAGTCAGCAGGACGCGGAACTGGTTCGCCGAGAAGAGGGAGCAACTCGTGCGGTCGATCTGCAGGCCGTCGAGCAACTCCTTGATCCGGTTCTCGATGTCCCCGCGGGCGCAGTAGATCTTCTCGTAGATGAAGCGCGGCGTCTGCCGCATGTTCGTCACCACGAAGCGCGGGTTGTCCCGCGGCTTGCGGTCGCCGAGGCAGACGACTTCCGCCTTGATCACCACCCACTTCTGTCCCACACACCTTCAGGTGAAGGCGGCTTGAACCTTCCATGTCTGATAGAATGATTGGTAGCATAAGTCATTCAAAAGACAGGAGATCCAAGCCGTGGCTCATCACAACACAGTCTTCGCGCAGCTTCTCAAGTTCCTTCCGAGACATGAATTCGAGGCCGAAGCCCGCCGGCACCAGCGCGGTCAGGGGTTGCGCGTCATGAGCCGCTGGGCGCAGTTCGCGGCCCTTGGCTTGGCGCAGTTGACGGGCCGACAGAGCCTGCGGGATATCGTGAGCAACCTGGCCGCCCAAGGACGCAAACTCTATCACCTCGGCGTGGGGACGGTCAGCCGCTCGTCGTTGGCCCGGGTCAATACCGAACAGCCGTACACCCTCTACGAAGCGCTGTTCGAACGCCTGTTGGGCCGCTGCCGGGAGCACGCGCCGAGGCACGGCTTTCGATTCAAGAACAAGTTGTACGCCGTCGATGCCTCCACCATTGATTTGTGTCTGGCGGTCTTCCCGTGGGCGACGTTTCGACGCACGAAGGCGGCCATCAAGCTGCACGTCGGTCTGGATGAGGCGGGCCATCTACCGAGCTTCGTCAGTGTGACCGAAGGCAAGACCGCCGATGTCACGGTCGTCCGCACCTGGATATTTCCGGCCGGCAGCGTGGTCGTGGCGGACCGGGCGTATATGGACTTCAAGTGGTTCCATCAGTTGCAGGCGCAGGGCGTGACCTTCGTGACGCGCCTGAAGCGGGGCGTGCGGTATCGGGTCACGGACACGCACGGCGTCCGCCGCGGGACCGGCGTCATCAGCGACGAGACGATCGAGCTGACGAGCGCCCGCGGCCGGAAGGCGTATGCCGCGCCGCTGCGGCGGGTGGTCTACAAGGACCCGGTGACGAAGAACCGGTACGTGTTCGTGACCAACAACACGACTTGGGTGGCCAAGACGATTGCGGACATCTACAAATCCCGGTGGCAGATCGAGCTGTTTTTCAAGTGGATCAAGCAGCATCTGAAGGTGAAGCGGTTCGTGGGCCGGTCGAAGAACGCGGTCATGACGCAGCTATGGGTGGCGATGTGCATGTACTTGCTGTTGGCGTATCTCAAGTTCGTCATGCGAGTGAGTTGGAGCCTTCACCGGATGCTGCAGGTGCTCCAGCTCAACGTGTTCGAACGTCGCCTACTCCAGGAGCTCTTCACGACGCCGTCGCCACCCGGTCCTTCCAGCCCTCCCGGCCCCCAACTGCCGCTGATGTGGGCCTAGAATCGCCAAAATTGTGGGACACTAGTGATCACCACCCGGCGCGCGCCACCCCACGTGCGCGCCGCATAACAGGTGTCGGTGTAGACGTGCGCCGTCTCCCCGCTCACCTCACTCCGCCCCCGCGCGACCTCCATGGCCGGCTCGGCCCGCCGCACCAACACCGCGTTCTTCGCCATCGCCACCACGTAGTCGAGCCGCGGTCACTGCTGTCCCATTAACTCCACGCGAACTTCATCGTCAACTGGGATGAACGATCCGGTGGACTTTCGTTTCCGCTTCCCAGCAGCTCCAGAAGCGGCCGCCGCTCGAACAGGTTGAGCTGAAGAAGCCGCAGAATCTCGCTCGGCCTCCAGGCGATCCGATTCGAAAACTGGATGTACGACAGGATCAGATACATGCACATCGCAATCCAGAGCTGTGTCAGCACTGCGTTCCGCGTCGTCCCGACGAAGCTCTTCACCTTCAGGTTCTGCTTGATCCACTTGAAGAACAACTCCACCTGCCAGCGCGACTTGTAGATGTCCGCAATCGTCCCCGCCGACAGAGCGAAGTTCGTCGTCAGGAACACGTAGTCCTTCTTCGTCTCACGGTCGTGGTAGCCGACACGCCGCAGCCGATGCGGGCACCGCTTCCTCCCCTGCGAGCTCGTGAACTCAATCGTCTCATCCGATGTCACGCCCCGCTTCGCGTTGACGGCCCGCGTCTCCACCACGCGGTACTTCATCCCCGCTTGAGACGCGTCACCAAGTGAAGTCCCTTCGAAATCACTTCTGTCCCACACACCTTCAAGTGAAGGCGGCTTGAACCTTCCATGTCTGATAGAATGATTGGTAGCATAAGTCATTCAAAAGACAGGAGATCCAAGCCGTGGCTCATCATAACACAGTCTTCGCGCAGCTTCTCAAGTTCCTTCCGAGACATGAATTCGAGGCCGAAGCTCGCCGGCACCAGCGCGGTCAGGGGTTGCGCGTCATGAGCCGCTGGGCGCAGTTCGCGGCCCTTGGCTTGGCGCAGTTGACGGGCCGACAGAGCCTGCGGGATATCGTGAGCAACTTGGCCGCCCAAGGACGCAAACTCTATCACCTCGGCGTGGGGACGGTCAGCCGCTCGTCGTTGGCCCGGGTCAATACCGAACAGCCGTACACCCTCTACGAAGCGCTGTTCGAACGCCTGTTGGGCCGCTGCCGGGAGCACGCGCCGAGGCACGGCTTTCGATTCAAGAACAAGTTGTACGCCGTCGATGCGTCCACCATCGATTTATGTCTGGCGGTCTTCCCGTGGGCGACGTTTCGACGCACGAAGGCGGCCGTCAAGCTGCACGTCGGTCTGGATGAGGCGGGCCATCTACCGAGCTTCGTCAGTGTGACCGAAGGCAAGACCGCCGATGTCACGGTCGTCCGCACCTGGATATTTCCGGCCGGCAGCGTGGTCGTGGCGGACCGGGCGTATATGGACTTCAAGTGGTTCCATCAGTTGCAGGCGCAGGGCGTGACCTTCGTGACGCGCCTGAAGCGGGGCGTGCGGTATCGGGTCACGGACACGCACGGCGTCCGCCGCGGGACCGGCGTCATCAGCGACGAGACGATCGAGCTGACGAGCGCTCGCGGCCGGAAGGCGTATGCCGCGCCGCTGCGGCGGGTGGTCTACAAGGACCCGGTGACGAAGAACCGGTACGTGTTCGTGACCAACAACACGACGTGGGTGGCCAAGACGATTGCGGACATCTACAAATCCCGGTGGCAGATCGAGCTGTTTTTCAAGTGGATCAAGCAGCATCTGAAGGTGAAGCGGTTCGTGGGCCGGTCGAAGAACGCGGTCATGACGCAGCTATGGGTGGCGATGTGCATGTACTTGCTGTTGGCGTATCTCAAGTTCGTCATGCGAGTGAGTTGGAGCCTTCACCAGATGCTGCAGGTCCTCCAGCTCAACGTGTTCGAACGTCGCCTACTCCAGGAGCTCTTCACGACGCCGTCGCCACCCGGTCCTTCCAGCCCTCCCGGCCCCCAACTGCCGCTGATGTGGGCCTAGAATCGCCAAAATTGTGGGACACTAGTGCTTCGAAATCAACGAATCAATCCACGCGAAGTCCACGTACGCGCGGTCCGCAGCCACGATGCTGCCCGGCGGCAGCTTCAACGCCCGCGCCGCCTTGATGTCCGACGTCTTCCCGTTCGTCACCCGAACGAACGTCGGCAGATACCCCGCGTGGTCCAGACCGACGTGTACCTTCACCGCCCCTTTCGTCCGCCGGAACTTCGCCCACGGAAACACCGACAGACACAAGTCAACGGTCGTCGAGTCCAACGAGAACAGCTTGGCTTTGAACCGGAAGTCATGTCCCGGTACCTTCGCTTGGCAGCGTCCCAGCACCTGCGCGAGTACGGTATTATTGTGGGCCACGGGCTTGGTTCCCACTGTGTTTCGGTTGGTTTTTCTCAAAAACCCATTATACCAGCACAGGTGTTCTGGACCCGTTTCATTTGCCTCTAGTGGGACAGCAGTGTCTTCGCTCCTGTTGTCGGGTACCGTCAGCATGGGTGGTGTCTCCTTCCCCCCGCGTGCCAGCCAGGGTTGTTTGAATCTCCTCAAATGCGTGTGGGTAGGGGCGGTGCCAATTCGATGCCTCCGCAGCACAGGAACCGCATCGAGATGAGCGCACCGGCCGAGTGGAAACCGTACGCGCGCCGCGCAATCACACGCAGCTTGTTGTTGATACCCTCTACCGGACCGTTCGTCATCCGGGTGTCCAGATACGCCGGGATGCCTTCCGCGTGTTTCCGAATCGTGCGCCCCAGCTTCACGAACGGCGCCAAGCGGGACCGCGCAGCCCATGACGCCGCCAGCATCCCGCACCGACCCGCTGATCGGCGCCGCCCTACCCACACTCGTTTGAGGAGAGCCGAAGGTCACGCCCTGCGCCTGCAACTGATGGAACCGCTTGAAGTCCATATACGCCCGGTCCGCCACGACCACGCTGCCCGCCGGAAATATCCAGGTGCGGACGACCGTGACATCGGCGGTCTTGCCTTCGGTCACACTGACGAAGCTCGGTAGATGGCCCGCCTCATCCAGACCGACGTGCAGCTTGACGGCCGCCTTCGTGCGTCGAAACGTCGCCCACGGGAAGACCGCCAGACACAAATCGATGGTGGACGCATCGACGGCGTACAACTTGTTCTTGAATCGAAAGCCGTGCCTCGGCGCGTGCTCCCGGCAGCGGCCCAACAGGCGTTCGAACAGCGCTTCGTAGAGGGTGTACGGCTGTTCGGTATTGACCCGGGCCAACGACGAGCGGCTGACCGTCCCCACGCCGAGGTGATAGAGTTTGCGTCCTTGGGCGGCCAAGTTGCTCACGATATCCCGCAGGCTCTGTCGGCCCGTCAACTGCGCCAAGCCAAGGGCCGCGAACTGCGCCCAGCGGCTCATGACGCGCAACCCCTGACCGCGCTGGTGCCGGCGAGCTTCGGTCTCGAATTCATGTCTCGGAGGGAACTTGAGAAGCTGCGCGAAGACTGTGTTATGATGAGCCACGGCTTGGATCTCCTGTCTTTTGAATGACTTATGCTACCAATCATTCTATCAGACATGGAAGGTTCAAGCCGCCTTCACTTGAAGGTGTGTGGGACAGAAGTGTCCAACAACCCACCTCGCAGCCTATGGCTGGACCCCAAACCTGCAAATCTCCACCGGGGCTTTGTTCAAGTCCGGCAGGATACCGCTCATTGATCTGGAAGTGCGATACGTGTGGTTGGCCACGAACACGATTGGTGCAAGTGGCATCCGGATTGGCGCCGGACTACGCTACGGATTCTGATGGGGGAATGGCTCCTGCGTGATCTTCGCGACACCGCCCGGAAACTGCGGGTGCATCCGAGTGTCACGCTTGCCACCGTGACCCTGCTTGCTGTCGGCATCGGCGCAACACGACGACTTTTGGCCTCGTTAGCGCGCTCCTCGCCCAGCGATTGCCTTACCCTGAATCGGAGTCCATCGTGACTGTGGGGCAAGTGTCCAGGTGGCGTGCTGGATCGGCCATTGACGGGCACCAAGTTCCGACGCTTGCTGGGCGAGGCGCGGTCTTTGAGCACCTAGGAGTCTGCGCCGCAGGAAGGTCGCGGAACCCCGGTGGCTTGCGTCGTGACGCACGGCGTCAAGGTGTCTTCCGCGGTCGACGAGCAGGTGATTTTCGACCAGCCGGCGGCGTGAACCGAAACAGACCGTACACCCCTCCAAACGCCGCGATTCGCACCCGATTCTCGGTCGGTGGGGGCAGGATCCACCCCGTTACGCCGCCATCAGCGCGTGCAGGCGCTTGGCGTTCCCGCCAGGCACACCAAGTCCCACTCGCCCCGCACCTGCGCCAGGCCGCGCAGGCTGAAGCGCCGGAAGCCCAGCACGTGCTTGACCCAGCCATACGGCACCTCCGACAACCACTTCCGCTCCGCATACACCGCCCGCCCCGCCGGCGTCGACAGCTTCTCCACCATCCACCCCGTCGCCGGATGCTTCTCCAGATCGCGGCCGGCGACCCCCTTGTCCTCCCGGCCCGCCGCCACATAACCGTCAACACCCCGCGTTTCCAGGTCCGCCAAATCCCGCTCGTTGCAGTACCCCGCGTCGGCCAGCACCGTCTCCGGCTGCGTCTCGAACGTCTCCCGCACCTGGTCGAGCAACACCGGCAGCCCCCCCTAGTCGCTCGCGTTCGCCGTCACATCCGTCGCCACCAACAACTGGTGCTCGGCGTCCACCGCCGTCTGCGCGTTGTAGCACTGCTGGAAGCCCTCGCCGCCCGTCTTCATGATCCCGCTTGGTGCGCCAAGTGACCCTCGGGCAGCCACTCCCGCACATCGGGCGGCAACAACAGCGACTGCTCGGGCACGTAGGGGCGAAACGTGGTCGACATCAAGCTCCCTCTCGTCGTCGGCTTGTCTACAATTGTCGCATCGATTTTCTGTGGCGCAGACTCCTAGGTCTAGCCGTCTAGCCGCCGTCCTCGATGCCCGACCCGGGCCGGGTCGGCGCCGCCCTCGACGAGGCGGTAGCGGCGGGAAGGGACGGCCGGGGCGTGATACCGTGTGGGGCATGGACGCCATCACACCGTGGCTCACGCCGGCTATCGTCATCGCCGTGTTCGCGTGGCTGCGGGCGGATATCCGCGGCCTCAAGACCGACATCGACAAGCGCATTGACGGCCTCGACGCGCGCCTCACCGGCCGCATTGACGGCCTCGACGCGCGGATCGACAACGCCGTCCGGGAACTGCGAACCGACATCGCAGCCGTCAACACGCGGATCGACAACGCCGTCCGGGAACTGCGGACCGACATCGCGGGCGTGCACACGCGGATCGACGCCGTACTGTTGGCCGACCGCGACAAACGGGACCGGGGCGCCGCCTGATGGACGCCTTCACGACCGACATCGCAGCCGTCAACAAGCGCGTCGACTGACTCGCGGCGGAAGTCGCCGGGCTGCGTGAACGGATAGCGAAGCTCGAAGGCGCACTCGACGGCTTCATGGCCGGCTAGCGCGGCCGGGATAGGGACGCGGCTTGAGCGCCGGACCCGCGACCCGGCAACTGCTCGGCTTCCAGCTCATGGCCGGCCCGGGGACCGACCAGGTCGAGCCGCAACGCCTCGGCGAGGCGCGCGCGGCCCCCACGAGAACTGGCCCGCGAAGGCGCACAACCCGCGCAGCACCTCGGCCGCTCGGGTGAGAAAGACTAAGGTCCACGAGCCGACGGCACACCACTTAACCTCCGCCCCCGGTTCACGATCGACATCAGCGAGCAGTACGGTTGGCGGTTCGAGCCTGCATGCCTTCGAGTACAGTTGAGTCAAGTTAGAACGTTTGCGTCGCGAGTGGTTGTATACGTCGCGCCTGACGAACTGGCGGCAACAACACGAGGCGAGCGCCAGACTGGGACTACCCGCTCGAAGCCGTGCGCGAAGCGCTGGTCAATGCGGTCGCGCACCGCGACTACACCATCACCGTGACCGACATCGAGCTTTCCCTCTACACCGACCGGATCGAGATCATCTCTCCCGGGCGTCTCCCGAACATGGTCGCCGTCGACAAGATGCGGGCCGGATACCGCGCGTCGCGCAACGAGCTGATCAAGGAAGTGCTGCGCGACTACCGCTACATCGAAGCCACCGGCCTCGGAGTGCCGCGCAGAATCATTGATGGGATGCGCGCGCACAACGGCACCGAGCCTGACCTCATCAAGGAGGATGATCGCTTCCTGGTACGCCTGTGGAAGGAAGTGAACTCAGCGGGCCGGCGGCCAGGGCGCCTTCGACAGCCAGGGCCCGAGGCGGTCCGCGTAGGCGAAGATGGCCGGCAGGCCGCCGGTATGGAGGAAGAGCACCCGGCTGCCGGCGGCGATGCGCCCCGAGCGCACGTGGGCGATGAGGCCCGCCATCGCCTTGCCGGTGTAGACGGGGTCGAGGAGCAACGCCTCGTGCCGCGCCGCCATCTCCAGCGCCTCGCGCACCGCGTCGTTGAGCCGGCCGTAGCCCGGTGCGAGCACCGCGTCGGAGACATCGACGTCGCCCTCGTCGAACGCCGACGGGCGCTCGATCATCGCGGCCAGCGCCGCCGCCGCGCCCGCCACCCGCGCGCCCTGCCGGCGCGCGTCGCGCCGCACGCAGATGCCGCGCACCGGCATCGTCCCGCCGACGGCCCGCAACCCGACGAGGACGCCCGCGTGGGTGGCCGCGCTGCCCGAGGCGCAGACCACCGCGTCGAACCCGACGCCGAGGGCCGCGGCCTGCGTCACGATCTCGTCGGCGGCCAGGACGTAGCCGAGCCCGCCGAGCGGCGGGCGCCCCGGGGCGGAGTGAATCACGTAGGGCCGGCGGCCCTCGCCGGCGAGCGCCCGGGCGAGACGCTCGAGCGCGGCGTCCGCCGCGGCCTCGTCCTCGCCGACGGGAAACGAATGGAGGGTCGCGCCGAGCAACCGGTCCACCAGCAGGTTGCCCGAGTCGCGGTAGAGGTCGCCGGCCTCGTCTACGCGCTCTTCGAGCTGGATGTGCGCGTCCATCCCGAGCCGGCGCGCGCCGGCGGCGGCGACGCGGACGAGGTTCGACTGCACCGCCCCGGTGACCAGCACCGTGTCGGCGCCGCGGGCCTGCGCCGCCCCGAGATGGAACTCGAGCTGGCGCACCTTGTTGCCGCCCAGCGCCAGCCCCGTGCAGTCGTCGCGCTTGACCCACAGCTCGACGCCGAGGGCGGCGCCGAGGCGCGGGGCGGCGTCGAGAGGCGTGGGCGCGTGGCCGAGCCGGACTCTCGCGAAACGGTCTACCGCGGCAAGCGGGCTGGACATACGCCGGCGGGCTCGGCTGGACTCGCGCGTCAGGCGCTCTATCGGGCGGCGCACGGGCATTCAGGAATGCGGCGTCCCCGTGCGTGAACGGCAGTCAGCAGGAGGCGGTGCCACCTGCCGCCACATCCTGAACGAGGTCGACGGCTACCCGGCTACCCTCCGCGCATGTAATGAGCAGCAGGGGGCGGTGACGCCTGCCCAAGGGCATCCCACGCTGACTGCGCGTGACGGCCTCGCCCCCGATCGCCACCGTCTTGCCGACCGGCCGGCGCCACGTGAGACCCACGATTCCGCACGTCCGGAGCCCCAGGACCCGCCACGATGCCGCCTGCGCACGGCGGTGGCGGAGCGTGGGATGGTCCTGCCTGGACGAGGTCGACGGCTACCCGACTACCCTCCGCGCGTGTTATGAGCAGCAGGGCGCGGTGACGCCTGCCGCCACGCGCCTCGACGCGCTCTTCGTCTCAGTCGAACGGGGGCGCCGCCCCGTGCCCGGTCAGAAACGCGACCACGTCGTCGAACCCGTCGCCGAGGGCCGCGCCGACCGCCGTCCGGCCGCGCGCGTCCGCGGCGTCGACGTCGACGCCCAGCTCGACCGCCGCCCTGACCGCTTCCAGCGTCGCGGCCTCGACCTCGGCGCGGTCGGGTCCCCGCCCGAGCTCCGTCGCCTCCGCGACTCTCGCGCGGTGGTCCACCGCCCAGAGGGGGTCGCGTCCTCCCAGTCCGACCGCCGCCATCAGGGCTGTCGTGTCGCCTTCCTCGACCCACATCCGGCCCGCAGCCGTCCGCCGGTCGGTGGTCCAGTACGCCGGGCGGTGCGTGGCCAGGGGGTCGGCGCCGTGCCGGGCGAGGAGGCGCATGAGGCCGGCTTCCCGGTGGCGCGCGGCCAGCCAGAAGGCCGGCGCTCTGACGAACCAGGGCGGGAAGAAGAAGTCCGCGCTGTCGCGCGTGTACCGCGTCGAGGCCGACACCCGGGCGTTCGGGTCGGCTCCGGCCGACAGGAGCGCCTCGGCCAGCATCGGGTCCCGACGCAGGATCGCGGCGTGCAGCGGCGCATAGCCGCCCCCGGCCGCATTCGGGTCCGCGCCGCTATCCAGCAATAGCGCAGCGACGGCGCCGTTCCCGCTGAGGGCCGCGACGGCCAGCGCGCCGGCTCCGTCGGGCGCGGCTTCGTTCACGTCGGCGCCCGCCGCCACGAGCAGCCGCGCCGAGGCGACGTCGCCCACCCGGGCCGCGAACAGCAACGGGGTGAACCCCCCGCTCCGGACCTCGGTGATGTAGCACTCGTCCCGGGGCACGCACTGCAGACCGTAGTTCGCGTACGTCGAGATGGTCTTGACGGTCTCCGTGAAGGTGGTCGAGCGCGCGCGCACGTCGGCGCCATGCGCCAGCAGCACCTCGACCACCGAGGGATGGCTCTGCGCGACCGCCCACATGAGGGCCGTCTGCGCGCCGTAGGCCCCTTCCGCGGTGGCCGCGTCGACGTCGGCGCCCGCGTCCAGCAGCCGGCCCACCACGCCGGCATCGCCGGCACGGGCCGCCGTCATCAGCGGCGTCTCCCCGAAAGGCAACGGCACGTTCGGGTCGGCTCCGGCCCCGAGCAGGGTCTCGACCATGGCCGAGCTGCCGTTCTCGCACGCAGCCCAGAGCGGCGTGACCCCGAGGTCATTCGCGGCGTCGACGTCGGCCCCGGCGCGAATCAGCAGCGCCGCGACCTCGCGATTGTCCCGGTAGCTCGCCCAATGAAGAGCGGTCGAGCCGTCCCCCTCGCGCGCGTCGACGTCGGCGCCCGCGTCCAGCAGCGTCCGGACGGCAGCCCAGTCGGCGCGCCTCGCGGCATCGGCGAGCGCCGTCCCGGGCGGCGCCGCGGCCGCGGCGCCGACGCCCACCAGGGCCAGCAGCAACCCCGACACGCAGAAACGCGCCACCCTGCTCTCCCGGCCCGGCCCGGACGTCACCGCTTCACGGCACCGCCGTCCGCCCGACCAATCCTGCAGGCCCCCGCGCCGTTCTGCGGCGCAAACTCCGGGCAGCCCTTGGCGAAACGCCGCGTGGCCGGACGAACTGCATCGCCGCCCGCATGCAGCGGGGCTCTTTCCACCGGCTCCCAACATCGCCATCCCTCACCCGGAAATCGCCGCTAAGGTCGCGCTGCGGCCTCCGATTGCCGCCCAACCAACCCTCCATGGAGTCCGCACCGTTCTACGGCGCAGACTCCTGGTCCAGCTTCGTGTGCGCCAGCGGCGTCCTGCAGTCGCCCGGCGCCCTGACGCAACTGCCTCTACACCTCCGACAGCGTATCGATCTCGTCGATCGGCAAGGGCCCGGCGCTGCCGCCGACGCGCTCCAGGGGGACGTCGAACTTGTCCATCAGGGTGAGCAGGAGATTGGCGTGCGAGGTCCCCGGGCCGTACGCGAGATGCCGCCCGCCCTTGAGCCGTCCCCCACCGCCGCCGAGCACCAGAATCGGGACGTTGGTGCCCGCATGGCGCGTGCTGTTGGACATGCACGTGCCGTACATGATGGTCATGTTGTCCAGCAGCGACCCGTCCTGGTCGGGCGTCGCCCGCAGCCGCTCGAGGTACCGCGAGGTCAGCTCCGCGTGATACCGGTTCACCTTGGACATCTTGGCGATGAGGGCCGGATCGTTGCCGTGGTGCGACAGCGGATGGTGGGGTTCGGCGACTCCCACCTCGGGATAGGTCCTGGTGCTCTGCTCGCGGCCGAGCATGAACGTGGCGACGCGGGTGATGTCGCTCTGCAGGGCCAGGAACTGCAGGTCGAACATCAGCTCGACGTGCTCCTCGAACGTGGACGGCACGCCCCGGGGCTCCTCTGCGAAGACCTCCGGATGCGCGTCGTTCCTGGATTCCGCCACCTCGATGCGTCTCTCGACGTCGCGGACGGCCGCGGCATAGTCCTCGACCTTGCGCCGATCGTCCGCCCCGACGCGGCGCTCGACGTCGGCCAGCTTGCCCATCACCGAGTCGAGGATGCTCCGCTTCTCCGCCAGGCGCGCCCGGCGCACCTCGGGGTCGGTCGAGCCGCTGTCGCCGAACAGCCGCTCGAACACCGCCCGCGGGTTGTTCTCCATCGGCAGCGGCATGGTCGGCGTGCGCCACGAGATCGTCTGGGTGTACGCGCAGCTCAGGCCCGAGGTGCACTGTCCCGCGTTGGCTTCCTTGTCTATCGACAGCTCGAGCGAGGCGAGCGGGGTCGAGCCGCCGAGCTCGCGGGCGAGCATCTGGTCGATCGACGTGTCGGCCACCACGTCCGTCTCCGACGCGCCCCCGCGCCGCGTGCCGGTGAGGAACGAGCCGGACGCGCCCGCGTGGACGTAGATCCACGACGAGCGGAGCCCCGAGAAGACGAGCATCCGGTCCCGGAACGGGGCCAGGGGCTGCAGAATCGGAGTGAGCTCGAAGTCGCGTCCCACCGCCGCCGGCGTCCAGTACTCCATCGCCATCCCGTTCGGCACGAAGATGGCCTGGAAGCGCCGCACCGGCTTGGCCGCGGACCGCGCCAGCGCCGACACGCCGGGCGCCATCGCGTCGAGAAACGGCAGCGCCACGGTCGCGCCCACGCCGCGCAGGACCGTCCGGCGGGACAAGGGCTTCGCGGTGATGATGTTGATGCCTCTCATGTCAGTCCTCATGTCGGCTCGTAGCCGTCCACGCAGGTTGAACCGTCATTCCGCCGCCCGCCTCATCAGGAACGCCGGGCTCTCGACGACGCCGAGAATGATCGACGACCAGCGATACCCGTCCGCGGCCGCGTTGCGGACGATGCCTCTCATGTCGGCTCGTAGCCGTCCACGCAGGTTGAACCGTCATTCCGCCGCCCGCCTCATCAGGAACGCCGGGCTCTCGACGACGCCGAGAATGATCGACGACCAGCGATACCCGTCCGCGGCCGCGTTGCGGACGATGCCGCGCACCGTCGGCTGGTCGTAGTGCCGGAGCTGGCGCCCGAGGGCGTAAGCCAGGAGCCGCCCGGTGAGGGTGCCCACGAACCGATCGGGCTCTTCGAGCAGGAGGCCCCGCAGCCCGGCGAGGCCCACCGCCGCCACCCCGTTCGGCAGGACGCCGGCGGCGTCGACGGGATGACCCGCCTCGGTGACGGTCCGCCACCGCCCGATGGCGTCGTAGTGCTCCAGCATGAACCCCGGCGGATCGATGAGCCGGTGACAGCCCGCGCACGCCGGGTTGCGCCGGTGCAGCTCCAGGCGCTCGCGCATCGTCGCCGGCGCGTCGTTCTCCCCGCGCTCGGGCAACGGCGGCACGTCGGGCGGCGGACCCGGCGGCGGCGCGCCGAAGATGGCTTCCAGCAGCCACCGCCCCCGCAGGACGGGCGAGGTGCGGTTCGGGTAGGAGGTCAGCGACAGCAGCGATCCATGGCCCAGCAACCCGCCCCGCTGTTCCAGGTCGGGCAGCGACACGCGCCGGAACCGGCTGCCGTAGACCCCCGGGATGCCGTAGTGCCGCGCCAGCCGCTCGTTCACGTAGGTGTAGTCGGCGGCGAGGAGGTCGAGGACGCTGCGGTCCTCGTCGATGGTGCTGCCGATGAACGACGCCGTCTCCTGCCGGAACGCCTCCACCAGATCCTGGTCGAACTCGGGATAGACCGCGGGCTCGGCCTTCACGTCGTCGAGGTTCCGCAGGTGCAGCCACTGCGCGGCGAAGTTGCTGACCAGCGCCTCGCTCCGCGCATCGGCCAGCATGCGCCGCACCTGCCGGCGCAGGGTCGCGGGGTCCGTCAGCTCTCCGCGCTCGGCGACCTCGAGCAGCTCGTCGTCGGGGATGCTGCTCCACAGGAAGAACGACAGGCGCGAGGCGAGCTCCAGATCCCCCAGCGCGTACGCCTCTCCCGGCCCCGCGCCGGGCGGGTCCTCGTGCACCCGCAGGAGGAAGTCGGGGTCGACGAGCAGCCGTTCGAGCGCGAGCTGGATGCCGGTGTCGAAGCCGCCCCCCGCCTTCGCCCGCCCGTCCCGGAAGAACCCGAGCAGCGTCTCGACGTCTCTCTCCGTCGGCGGCCGGCGATAGGCGCGGCGGGCCAGCCGCGACAGGATCCGCTCCGCGCACGCGTCCTCCTCCGCCGCGGCGGCGGGCCGGCATGCGAAGACCCGCCGCCGGCTCGGCGTGTCGTCGGGGACCGCGCCCTCATAGGGCCCCTCAATCGTCAGGGCCTGGACCTCGGCATTCCCGTGGTACTTCTCGTCATTCGACAGGACCGCGCCCTTCATGACCGGCTGCAGGGGTCCCTCAGGCTCCCACCGGTTCCGGACGAACGAGACCCCGACGACGTGCGGTCCGCCGTCGACGGGCACGCGGACCTCCAGGTGGGCGGCCGACTCGCGGACGTAGCGCTCCCACTCGGGGTCGCCCGCCTCCGCCGGCGACCACGTCGTCGGAGCCGGCGCGCCCGGCGCCTCGCCCCCCACCGTGAACCGCTCGACGAGCCGCCCGTCGATACGCAGGTCGAGGAGGTTCCTCCTGCCCATGCCGCGGACGTAGTCCTGCCAGTTGGTCGTCAGCCCGATGCGGAAGATGTAGTTGCCGTCGGCGGGAAAATGGTAGGTCGCGCTGAGGCCGCCGCGGGACCCGAGCGGCAGGTCCTCGTTCCGCCGGTCCGCCTGCGTCAGCAGCACCGAGTTCTCGAACCGCGCGAACTCCGGCGCCGTCGTGACCCCGGTGGCGAGGCGCGAGATCTTCCGCGCCGCCGACAGATACCGCTCGAGCTGGGCGGTCGAGATGGAGAGCACCTCCGCGTTGTTGTCGAACCCGGTGTCCGACGTCTCGTCCCCGGGCAGCAGCGCCGCCACGTCGATGTCGAGGGCGAGGAGATCGCGGATCGCATTGCCGTACTCCGTGCGGTTCAGGCGATGCATCGAACCGGTCCGGCCCGGGTTCGGGTTCGTCGAGGCCGCCTCGTCGATTCGCGCCTCCAGCCAGCCCGCGGCGGCGCGGGACTCGTCCCCGCCGGGCCGCGGGCGCCCGGCCGGGGGCATGGAGCCCGCCCTGAGCCTCGCGATCACGCGCTCCCACAGCTCGGCGTCGGCGCTCGGGTGCTCGGTGTCCGCCACGTCCAGGGCGAGCCCCGTTTCCCGGAGCTGCGCATCGAGCACCGATGGAGCCCCGCCCGCCGCGGTGACCCGGCGCTCGCTGTGGCAGACGACGCAGTATCGATCGAGGAGGCCGCGGACGGATTGGGGGGAAGCCGCCGCCGGTTGGGCAGCCGAAGCGGCCAGGAGTTGGCCGGACGAGCGGCCGGGGGTCGAGCCGCCCGCCGTCCCGACGGCAACCGCCACGGCCGCGGCCAGGGTCGGCACGGTCCCAGTTCGCCGTATCTTCATCATCGCCCTCGCAGGCCGAATATTCTAGCAGCCCGAAGGTCCAATGACATGCGGCACCCCAACGACGAAACGACGAGCCGCCGGCGCCCCCCAATCTCTCACTTCCATCGTCCTCCGGGCGCACGCGGGCCGCTGCTCGGACCGGTTCGCCGGCAGCACCGAGAGCGATCCCGCCCGCCACGGCCAAGGCCATCCCACGTTCCGCCACCGCCGTGCGCAGTCAGAATCGTGGCGGGTCTTGGGACTCCGGATGTGCGGAATCGTGGGTCTCACGCGGCGCCGGCCGGTCGGCAAGACGGTGGCGACCCCTCGAATCGGGGGCGAGCCGTCACGCGCAGTCAGCGTGGGATGCTCCTGCCGCCACGGCACGGCCTCCTTGACCAGACTGCACCGGCTGCCATCCATGCGCACAACAGGGTCGGCCACGTGCAGGTCGAGCCAGCCCGAACTCTCGCCCCGCGGCACCGACACAAGACGCACGGCTCGGGCTCGCCGCCGGGACGGAACCGTCTCCCGGCCACGCACGCCCGCAGCCGCCGCTACCCGTCGGGTCACGCGGCAGGACCGCCCCCGCCCACACCAGGGCCGGCGCCGACACCACGAGGCCCGTCAGCCCGGCGAAGCCAATCCACTCCAAGTGGGCGTCGATCTGGGGGTCGCGTTTCGGCATCCGCCACGTCGGCGCGGTCGAGCAGCAGACTGGTCGCCGGCCCGCGTGGCCAGCCGCTCACCGCCACGATTCCCTCCGGGCATCGCTGGCGCTGCGGGCTACAACGGACGCATCGTAACAGTCGGCGAACCACGACGCCGCGCGGATTCGTATGAACGAGTTCACCGCGGCGGCGAGCCGGGCTCCGGACGATGCCGAGACCGCGTACACTTTCTTTCCGCGCGAGCGGACGTGCTCGACCGCCGGCGTGAAGTCACCATCGGCCGAGAGCAGGTAGGCGTCGTCGAAGCCATCGCGTTCGGCCAGGACCACCAAGTCCACGGCGAGCATTACGTCGACGGCCTTCTCCACAAGAACGGTGGTCTTCTGGTCCCGTTGCGCCAGCCTCATCAGGTCCTGAAATACCCTGAGATCGATCTTCGTTCCCAGATTGGAGAGATAGGATCGCAAATTGCGCGCGATCTGATTTGTAACCGCTCGCGGTTCCAGCCGGCCGAGGTGGGCGCTGATACGCGGCTCAGCCTCGAGCTTCGCGAGAAAGCGACGCTGGCCGGTGTAGAGCGTGACATCCCCGCTCTGGGGCACGCGGCCGATGTAGTACCGCGTGCCGATCCACCGCCGCGGCCCGACCAGCTTCAGAGAGAGTCTTCGGTAGTCGAGTCGACCAAGGTCGACCGACCCTTGAGGCCATGGTACCAGTTGTTGCCGTCGATGAAGAGCGTCGCCCGAGGTGCCATCGCGCGGACAGAAAAAAACCCCGGCGTGTGGTGCGCGAGACACCAGACCCCGGGGGGGTGAAGCCCGACTCCCTTGGGAGCCGACTCTCGAAGCCTAGCGCGCCAACCGACAGCGTGTCAATGGGTCACCGTATCCCCGCCAGGACCATCCCACGCTCCGACACCGCCGTGCACAGGCGGAATCGTGGCGGGTCCTGGGGTTCCGGACGTGCGGCATCGTGGGTCTCACGCGGCGCCGGCCGGTCGGCAAGACGGTGGCGACCCCTCGAATCGGTGGCGGGCCGTCACGCGCAGTCAGTGTGGGATGCCCCTGGTATCCTCGACAGGCTCGACACCACGCTCGACGCCGACGAACAGTCTCGCTCAGTTCGTCTCCTGCCACAGTAGACGAGTCCGACCGGCTCCACGCGCTTCGCCTGCACCTCGTAGAACGCTCGGATGCGCCCCGGCTCCCGGCCCAAGTCGCGGTCGAATTGGTCGAAGCAGGTGCGCCAGTAACGCATGTTCGATTGGAGCTGACACCCGTTCGTCCTGGTCGAAGTCGAGCACGATCTGCGAGTACTGGCCCGCGTGGCGGTCGAGCTCGTCGACGACGCGCTCGCGCTGGCGCCGGAACATCTCTTCGAGGTCGCGCGCCTCCCGCTCGCCCCGCTCGCCCCGGCGGCGCGGCGCCAGCTCGGCGATCTCCTCGGCCCGCGGCTCGATTGGTCGCAGCAGCTCCTCGACATCGCCGCGGCGCGGTCGCCAACAGCTTGGTCCGGATGACGTCGTGCGGCATCCAGTCCGAACGCCGGACCAGCGACTGAATCGAGCAAGTCGAGGGTGCGCGTCTCGACCTTGCGGGCGTAGGCCCCTCGCCCAGGCAAGGACTCGATTCCCCGCGTTGTCCTCCTCGGAAGGCTCTGCCTTCATGGACGTCGGGCCGGGCGGCTGCACAAGAGCTCGTCCCCCTGGCCGCCCGATGGGTCGAGCCGGGGCGGTGGACGCCCTTCAGGGTGGTAAAATCACCGCACCATGAGAGTTGTCCCGCGAGTGCTGATCGTCGTCGGATGCCTGCTGCTGATCCCGCTGACCGCCGTCGTCACCGCCGCTGTGAAACAGCGCTTCGCCGACGGCCCGAACCGGCTGTTCTCGGGCGGCCCCCTCGTGTCGGGCGAGTTGCACGCCGGACCCGAACCGGACTGGAGCTTCGTCGAGGACATCCCCACCATCGAGCTGCAACTGCTCGACCCGCCGCGGTCCCGCCGCATCTGGACCACGGAGTACGACGGCAAGCTGTACGTCTGGTCCGGCTACATGGGCACGACGGTGGGCCGGCTCTGGAAGCGCTGGCCGATACAGGCGGAGCGGGACGGCCGCGCGGTGCTCCGCATCGGCGGCAAGCGCTACGAGCGGCAGCTCGTGCGCATCGAGTCGGGCGAGGTCCTCGACGGCGTCAGCAGCGCCATCCGGGACAAGTACCCGTCTCAGGTCACCCGGGCCGCGGTCGAAGCCGGCGACTCCTGGGTGTTCGAGGCGGCGCCGCGCCAGGACTCTGCGCCGTAGAACGCGCGGACGCCTGGCGGGTTGGTTGGGCGGCAATCGGAGCCGCAGGCGACGATTGCCGGGCTGGGAGTCTGCGCCGTGGAACGATTTGGGCACGATCAGACCCTGTCTATTAGTAGTCGCAGCCCCTTCACCCCCCACTGTTAAGTGGCGGCTGATTTCCTGCGGCGCAGACTCTTGGTGGTGTGCCGTCTCGTAAATTCGTAACGTGATTCTGCGCTGGCACAAGCTGGTCCCCGCTCACCGTGACCTGCACCGCTCGTCTGGGTCACCGCGTCTCCGTCGGTCATCGGTAGGATTGCACCTGTCGTGATTCGAATTTCAGGGACCGGACGCTGGTTGGCGGCACGGGTGTCCTCATGAAGTACTTCTACTGGTGCATCGCGGCGGCGCTGGTCGTGACCGTTCTCGCGGTCCTGTTCGTTCCGGGCGTGGACGATCTCGTGGAACGGACCTTCCAGGGCTACGTGGGCCGCGCCGCCCGCTGATTCCTGCGCGGCCCCCGCGCAGAGCGAAAGAAGCGAAACTTGACCCGTCCCCCCGACCGGCCCGACGCCGGACCCGTCGCCCAGACCGCGCGCATCGACGCGATCGACGTCCTGCGCGGCTTCGCCCTCCTCGGCATCCTCGTCATGAACGTCCAGTCGTTCGCGATGCCCCAGGCGGCCTACTTCAATCCCACCGCCTACGGCGACCTCACAGGCGCGAACCTCTACGTCTGGCTGGCGGGGCGAATGCTCGCCGACCAGAAGTTCATGACGATCTTCTCGATGCTGTTCGGCGCGGGCATCGTCCTGATGGCGGCGCGCGGCGGCGCCGGGCGAGCGCACTACCGGCGCATGGGCTGGCTGCTGGTCATCGGCCTGCTCCACGCCCACCTGCTCTGGCACGGCGACATCCTCTTCACCTACGCGGTGTGCGGCATGCTCGTCTACCCGCTGCGCCACCTGTCGCCGGGACGGCTGGTGGCGCTGGGGACGACGCTGATCGCGGTTGGATCGGCGTTCTACGTCGGGATCGGGATGTCGCTGCCGTACTGGCCGGAGGAGGCGCGGGCCGCGTTCGCGTCCGAGGCGTGGCGACCGACGCCGGAGATCATCGAGGCCGAGCTCGCCGCCTTCCGCGGCGGCTGGCTCGACCAGCAGCCCGTTCGGTCCGTTGCGGCGTTCGGGTTCGAGACGTTCCTCCTGATCATCTGGGGCTTCTGGCGCGCGGGCGGGCTGATGCTGATCGGGATGGGCCTCTTCAAGCGCGAGGTGTTCGGCGCGCGGCGCGCGCCGCGCTTCTACGCGGGGCTGATCGCGGCGGCGGTCGCGGTCGGCCTGCCGCTGCAGGCGTACGGCCTCTCCCTCGACTTCGCGCGGGGGTGGCCGGTCTGGTCCTTCTTCATCGGCCTGCAGTTCAACTACTGGCCGAGCATCGCGGTCAGCCTCGGCTACGTCGGGCTCGTGATGCTCGCATGCCGCACGGCCGCGCTGCGCCCCTTCACCCGTCCGTTCGCCGCCGTCGGGCAGACCGCCCTGACGAACTACCTGCTGCAGACCGTCCTGTGCACGACGATCTTCTACGGCCACGGGTTCGGTTGGTTCGGCTCGGTCGACCGCGCGGGGCAGCTCGGCGTGGTGGCCGGCGTCTGGGCGCTGCAGCTCGTCGCGTCGCCGCTCTGGCTGCGCCGGTTCCGCTTCGGACCGGCCGAGTGGGCCTGGCGGTCGCTCACCTACGGCGCGCCCCAGCCGCTGCGGCGAACTTCGTAGTTTCCACCCGGCGCCGCCGGACCCGCGTGGCATGAAAATCGCCGCGCGGCGTGGTGATGGGCGCCGGCACGGGCGGGGCGGAGCGCACGGGAGGCTGCCGATCATCCCCGAGTTTCTTTCCAGGTACCGCAAGACTTCCGAGGGGTGGCCCCGGTAGCCACGCGGCATCGAGCCGACCGCATCGGCCCTTCCAGGAGCGGGCGCTTCCGCTGCCGCTTGCGCCGTCGCCGGCTTGCCCGGGGCAGGTGGCGGCGCCACCCTCGACCAACCCTGGAGAGAATCCGACAACCGGCGCTATAATCGCGGGTATGGCGACTCGGGCGATAGCCCGAACCGGCGGGCTCACGACGGTCGGATTCCACGATCCGGACCGCCGCCCCGGCCTCCCCGCTGGTGCTGCTCCTTCCGGCTGGCGTGTTGCTCGCGTCCGGCGTGTTGCTCCAGGTATGACGCAGGTTTCCAGTACCGGTAGCGGAGTGGGTCCGGGGCGTCGCGCAGGTCGCCTTTGCGTGGCTGATGCGCTTCGGCGCGATGGGGCTGTTCCGCTGGATCGCCTCGAAGGAACGCTTCTGGGAGCGATACCTGTCGGACGCGTCGTACTGGCTTTACCTGACCCACCTGCCGCTGGTCATCGGCGCGCAGCGGCTGGCCGTGGACCGGCGGGTCAGCGTCCACCTGAAGTTCGTGTTGATCAGCACCGCGGTCGTCGCCTTTCTGCTGCTCATCTACCAGATGGGCGTTCGCTACACGGTGATCGGGACGACGCTGAACGGACCGCGCACCCGCCGTCAGGTGCAGCCGGCAGGCTCGATGGCGCCCACTCCAGAAGCCGGACGGCGAGACGGAGTGAGACGGGCCGGGACGAGTGAGAGTGATTTACACGGTTTTCCAAAACTCCTGGGAGGCAAGCATGACTCGAAACAAAAGCGCACTCATCCTGCTCGCGTTGGCACTGTCGGCGGCTCCTGCCGCGGCCCAGGACGGAGAGGTCGCCGGCCGCGTCACCGACGAGACGGGCGCCGTGCTGCCGGGCGCGACGGTCACCCTGAGCGGCCCCGACGAGACGCGCGTCACGCAGTCGGACGGCAACGGGGACTACGTGTTCCCGGCCGTGTCCGCCGGCACTTGGTCCGTGACGGCCGGGCTGTCGGGGTTCTCGGACGAGACCCTGGCGGGAATCGCCGTCGCGGACAATCCCGTCGAGGCGCCGCCCCTCATGCTGTCCATCGCGAGCTTCGGCGACACCGTGGTCGTCACCGCCTCGCGCACCGAGGTCCGGGTGGTCGACGCGCCCGTCACCACGTCGGTCGTCCCCGCCGCCACCCTGGAGACGACCGCCAGCACGAACGTCGGCGACGTCCTCCGCTCGGTGCCGGGCGTCAACGTCATCCAGCTCTCGGCCCGCGACGTCCAGGTGACGAGCCGGCAGTCCACCGGTCCGATAGCCAATTCGCAGCTCGTGCTGATGGACGGGCGCAGCATCTATCTGGACTTCTTCGGCTTGGTGCTGTGGGACTCGCTGCCCGCCAACCAGGGCGACATCGAGCAGATCGAGGTCGTCCGCGGGCCGGCGTCGGCCACCTGGGGCGCGAACGCGATGACCGGCGCCGTCAACATCATCACCAAGGCGCCGCGGGAATCGGTCGGAACGACGGTGAGCATGAGCGGAGGATGGATCGACCGGGACGCCGGGTCGACGGTCGGGCGGGGCGCCGGGACGATGTTCGGCACCAACGCGACGATCACGCGGGCGCCGAGCGACACGCTCGCCTACCGAATCAGCGCCGGGTACTTCCAGTCCGACGCGTTCCCCCGCCCCGCGGGCCGGGTGCCGGTCATCGAGGACCCGCGGGTTCCGGGCCGGATGGTGGGCGGGGCGCCGTATCCGCTGGACGGGGCCGGTCCGTTCGGCGCCGCGTTCGCGAACCGGGGCACCAGCCAGCCCAAGTTCGACGTGCGGGTGGACCAGGAGCTGTCCAACGGCGGCCAGTTCACGTACTCGGGCGGGGTCGCCGCCACCGAGGGCCTCTCGCACACCGGAGTCGGGCCGTTCGACATCCAGCGCGGGTCGTACCTGGGCTACGGCAAGGTGGGCTATACGCGGGGCGACTTCCGGTTCCAGTTCTTCTCGAACATCCTGGACGGCGACGCGCCGAACCTCCTGCTGGCGGACCCCGCCACCGGCCAGCCGGTGCAGCTCGGGTTCAAGGGGAAGACGTTCGACGCCGAGATCGGCAACTCGACGTTCGTCGGCGAGCGGAACCTGCTGACCTACGGCGGCAACGTGCGCCGGAACACCTTCGACATCACCATCGCCCCGATGGCGCCCGACCGTCTCGAGTTCGGCGCCTACCTGCAGGACGAGATCTTCTTCGAGCACGTCCGCGTCGTCCTCGGCGGACGGGTCGACAAGTTCGGCAGTGTGTCCACGCCGGCCTTCTCGCCGCGCCTGTCGGTGATGTTCAAGCCCGGCGTCGACCACTCCGTGACCGTCTCCTACAACCGGGCGTTCCGGTCGCCGTCGATCATCAACAACTTCCTCGACATGAACATCGTCTTCCCCGTCGACCTGAGCGCACTCGCGGCGTTCCGGCCCCTGCTGCCGACGCTGCTGCCGCCCGGGCTGCCGCCGGCGGTGGCCCAGGGGGCCCTGCAGCAGCTTGAGCAGCAGCTCGACCAGACCACCGCGCAGCCGTTTCCGCTGGTGCTCCGGTCGGTCGGCAGCGACCTGCCCTTCGGCTCGATGCCGCGCCCCGACCTGACGGAAGAGTCGCTGACCGCCTACGAGTTGAGCTACACGGGGACCTTCGGCTACACGACGGCGGGCGGCGCCGTCTACCTGAACCGCCGCGACAACCCCATCAGCTTCACCGAGGTGCCGCCGAGTGTCGACCCTTACACGGCGGAGAATCCGCCGCCGGGATGGCTGCTCCCCCCGCAGGCCCTGTCGTTCATGGCGTCGGCCGCCGGTATCTACCTGCCGCGCACGGGGTTCACCTACTCCAACCTGGGGCCGACGCGGCAGGTCGGGGCCGAGCTGTGGTTCGACCAGCGCATCTCGCGCTCGACCTCGGCCTGGTTCAACTACTCGTGGCAGGCCGAGCCCGAGATCCTCGACTCGGACAACCCGTTTCTGCCGGAGGAGCTCACCCTGCCCCCGACCCACCGGGTCAACGTGGGCGCGTCCCTGAACGGAACGCGGTTCCTCGGAAACGCGTCGGTGAGCATGGCCAGCGCGGCGTTCTGGTCGGACGTCCTGACGTCGGCGTTCCACGGCTATTCCGACGGCTACACCATGGTGAACGGCAGCTTCGGCGTGAGGTGGAGCGGCGGCGCGATCACGACGCTGTTGAAGGTGACGAACCTCTTCAACCAGAGCATCCAGCAGCACATTTTCGGCGACATCCTGCGGCGCACGGTGGTCGGCGAGGTGCGGTTCAGCCTGTAGCGGCGGCGTTCCCCATCGGACGGGCAGGGCGGCGGTGACGCCCCCGCCCGTTCGATCGTGTCGTCGAACCCGCGGCGTCCAGGCGCAGCCGGCCGCGCGGCCGTGGCCGCCCACCGCCCATTCAGCCGCCCCCGCCTGCCCCGCGCGGGACCCCCGACGGCCCCCCTGCATATCCTCGCGGGTTAAGATGGAAACAGGGCGGTCACGAACGCCGGACCGATACCGGCGCGTGCCCTGACGTCGGGGAAACGTGGAAGGCGCCGCCCGTCACGTCACGAACGGAGGTGAGTCATGCAGGGACAGACCCAGGTGATAGAGGCGCTGAACCGGGCGCTGACCGTCGAGTTGACCGCGATAAACCAGTACTTCTGCCAAGCGAAGATGTGCGCCAACTGGGGATTCCACCACCTCGCGAAGAAGCACCACGAAGAGTCGATCGGCGAGATGAAGCACGCCGAGCAGCTCATAGACCGCATCCTGTTCCTCGAAGGGACCCCGGAGATCGCGCGGTACGACGTCATCCGGGTCGGAACCGACGTCAAGGAGCAGCTCGAGAACGACCTGGAACTGGAGATGAAGGGCGTCAAGCACTACAACGAGGCCATCGCCCTGTGCACCCAGCTCGGGGACAACGGCACCCGGGAGGTCCTCGAGCCGATTCTCACCGAGTCGGAAGAGCACGTCGACTGGGCCGAGACCCAACTGTTCCGCATCGAGAAGGTCGGTATCGAGAACTACCTGACCGAGCAGATGGGAGGCCACGACCGGTAGGCGCCCGTGGTGGTGGAACCCCGCGCCGCACCGAAACCGGCGAGGGCGCCATCAGGCTGCAAGACGCCTGCCGGACAAGACGTGACGAGCGAACACGTGGGGAATGGGTGACCGCGCCACAACCCGTTCAGCCGCGATGCATCGCCGGCGGACGCCCCGCCGCGGGGCGAACAGGACTATCCGGGCACGCAGATCCGGCGAGCGTAAAACGGTTCCGGACAGGATTTGGCAGACCCTGGCAAACCCCGCGTCGCACCGAGAGCGCCAGCGGGCTGAAGAACGCCCGTGACAAGACGTGAGGAGGGTGCCTATCGGGCATAGGCAACCGGCGGGCAACGCAGTCAGGCGGAATGCACCGCCGCTCGAATGCCGCGGGGATTTTCGCCGCGGGGGGCTGGGGGCGGGGGCGGGCTCGACCAACTCGCGAGACAACGCTCGAGCCGTTGGTGGCAGGCGGTACAACCTGCGCCGGCCCCCGTCGCACGTATCAGCTCCCGCAGGGTGCAGATGCCGGTCTGTTCGAGGGCCGCGCACAGTTGGCCCTCGGTGACCTGCAGACACGCGCAAAGGACCGCGTCGCGTTCCGGCATCTCCATGCGGCCTTTTATCATAGCATGCCTGAGAATGAGACGCGATCTCAAGCAGGTCCATCCCACGCTCCGCCACCGTCGTGCGCAGGGTGCGACCGGGTCTGGAAGAAGGTCGCGTCGAGGATGCGGCCCGGGTAGTCGAGGTCGCTCTGCTGCTGGTGGCCGCCGCTGTACTCGATCAGCGTTCGTTCAGCCGGCCGCCGAGGCTCCAGCGGGTGTCGTACGAGTCGTAGTCTCCCGGCACGACGTCACCGTTGCCGTCGGCATAATCGCCGCCGCTCAACGTGCGGTCCAACACGGTCCTGAACCTCGGCGCCGGACGGGCGGTCCGGAACCCGTCGGTGCTGGAGCGCTACTCGGACCGCTTTCCCGCCGTGAAGTTCCAGACCGCAGCCGAGTTCCTGGGCAACCCGAACCTCGTGCCGGAGAAGAGCCGGGAGTTCAACGCCGGATTGGTCTCCGTGCCGGGATGGTCGGTGGCCGAAATAGATGTCCTCCACCGCGTCATCGACGACTACATCACCGTCACGCCCGACGCCGATCTGCCGAAGCGGCTGCCCCTCAACCCCCCGTCGTCTTCCGCTACACACAGGGCGGCCAAGCCCGGTTCATCGGGTTCGACCTCCGCACGGAGACCCCGTTCGGACGGTGGTTCGACTTCCCGCGGCATTCGAGCGGCGATGCATCCCGCCTGACGGCGTTGTTCGTCGGTTGCCCGATGCCCGATAGGCACCCTCCCCACGCCTTGTCAAGCACGGGCGTTCTTTGCCCGCGGGCGCTCTTCAGCCGCTGGCGCCCCCGCCGCTCTCGGTGCGACGCGGGGTTTCAACCACGGGCCGCCAAGAGCCTGCGGCCGTCAGCACGGCGCGCCTCCCGCCCCGTCGTGCTTGTTGAGGAGGAAGAGCTGACCGCCGGGACCGGTTCCTCGCCGGCTTACGGAACCAGCCGGCGGATCACCCCGTCGTGCTTGTTCAGGAGGAAGAGCTGACCGCCGGGACCGGCTCCCAGGCGCAGGTCCGCGCGCCGGGCCGGCGTCCGTCCCTGTTCGATGTTCTTCTCCTGAATCAGTTGCAGAAGCGTGCGGGTCCCGCCCTCGTGCTCGAACAGCACCCGGCGAATCGCGTCCTGGCCGCCCTCGGGCAGCTCGTCGGCGTCCAGGTAGAAGACCTCGCCGCTGGGGCCGTCGCCGAAGAGCAGGAGGTTCGCAAGCTGCGGGATCACGTCGTCGCGGTAGACGACGAGTCCGGTCGCGTGGGAGCTCCGCTGCAACAGGGGATCCGCCTGTCCGTACTCGGCGACGGGGTAGCTGAGGCCGGCCTCTCCGCGGGGGTCGACCAGGCTGACGGCCCGGCGGCTGATGAACCGGAAGCTCCCCTCCCAGTCGTTCCAGCCGAGGTTGGCGCCCGGCCACACCGGGCTGATCTCCTCGACGATGTTCTGGCCGATGTCGGCGAGGAACAGGTTGCCGTTCCGCGCGTCCCACGCGAGGCGCTGCGGGTTGCGCACCCCGTAGGCGTAGATCTCGCCGAGGGTGGCGTCGTCGCCGTCGCCGGCGAACGGGTTGTCCGCGGGGATGCCGTAGCGGCCGTTCGCGCTGTTCGAGCCGAGGGGATCGATGCGCAGGATCTTGCCGAAGATCGAGCCGAGGTTCTGCGAGAGGTCGAGCGGATCGCCGCCGCTGCCGCCATCCGCCGACCCGGCGTAGAGGAGGCCGAAGTCGGGGTCGCCGGGGGCCGCGAGGGGGTTGAAGGCGAGCTGGCCCCCGTTGTGGTTGCCGAACGGCTGCTCGACCCGCAGCAGCTCGCGCGGCGGGCCGCCGTCGTAGACCGGCGCGGCGGCGTCGGCGGCCGTCCACTCGAGCAGGACCGTATCGTGGGCGTCGTTGCCGCCGCCGGGCGCGAAGTCCGGCGGCGGCGCCGTGTCGCTCGAATCGGTGTAGGTGTAGAGCTTGCCGTACCCCGGCGCGCCGGCCTCGCCGAACCGGGGATGGAGGGCGAAGCTCTGGAAACCGCGCTCGCGGCCGGACGCCTCGACGGCGACCGCCCACGGCGGAGCGGTGAGGTCGAGATAGCGCGTGACGGTCCCGCCGTCGTAGCTGACGGTGTAGACGAAGCCGCGCATGTCGTTGACGAACAGCCGGCCGGTGCCCGGCTCGTCGACGAGCCGCATCATGCGCGCCGTCCCGCCGGCGACGTCCGGCAGCGCGGCGAACTCGACGGCGCCGACCGTAATGACGCCGTCGGCCGCGGCGATGGGCGCCGCGAACGGATCGTCGCTCGTCTGGGCGCCCGCGACCGAGACGGCCAGCAGCACCGCCCCGGCCGCGGGGCCGAGACGCTCTCCCGCCAACGTCATGACCCCGCCCCCCTCTCAGTTGCCGTCGTAGACGTGCTGCACAGTCGTCCGCAGGCTCCCCTCGGGCGCCTGGAAGTCGCTGTACTGGCCAGGCACGCTGTAGGCGGCGACCACCTCGTCCACCGACATTCCGGCCGCCTTCCCGTGCTGCGCCTTGCTCACGACGTCGTTGAAGAACCCGCTGAAGTCGACGAACTCGCTCCAGGTCACCGGCGTGGGGTTGTGCCCCGGAATCACGGTGTCGACGCCGGAGACCCCCGCGACCGCCTTTTTCAGCGTCTCGCCGAACGCGGTGGCGCTGCCGTTGCCGTTGGCGACGTCGATGAACGGCAGCCCCTTGCGCTGGAACATGTCGCCGGTGTGCATGGCGCGCGCGTCCCGGAAGACCACGAACGTGTCGCCGTCGGTGTGGCCGCGGCCGAAGTGATAAAGGTCGATGCGGTCCGCGCCGTTGAAGAGCGACATGCGCTCGGAGTAGGCGGTCTTGGGAAGGTAGTTCGCGTTCCCGCCCTTGAAGGCGTCGCAGTTGGTCACCGGCTGGCAGGTGTCGCGCGACATCTGGGCCAGGGTGTTCTCGTGCACCACGAAGTTCACGGTGTCGGGCAACTCGGTGTTGCCGCCGCTGTGGTCGAAGTGGGTGTGGGTGTTGATGACGTGCGTGATCGGCTTGTCGGTCAGCTCGCCCACGTGGGCGATGATGTCCTGCCCGTAGCCGTTGATCTTCGTGTCGACGAGGGCGACGCCGTCGGCGGTGATGAAGATCGCGGTGTTCCCGCCGCCGCCCATGCCCTGAACCGACGATGCATTCGCCAGCACGTAGAGGTTGTCGGTGATCGCCTGCACCTCAAGGGCCGCCCGCTCCTGCTGCGCCTGATACGTCGCCCCCGTCAGGACCGCGCCGACGACCGTGAGCATGGCCAGGTATCCGCTGCGTCTCATGTCTGCCTCCTCGTGGACCGGCGCACCCTCGGGCGTCGCCTGCCCAGGATCGTCGCCAGGTGCTCCTTCAGTTCGTGGGCCCGGTCCAACGCCCGGTTCTCATGACGCCACGTCTCCAGACACCGGGCCCCGCCAAGCTTCAGCGCGCGCCGGATCCGGCGCATGGAGACTATACCGGCCCGGCCCCGTTCAGGCCAGCCCTTCCACCGTTCCCCCCGTTCCCCGCAGGAGCATCCCACGCTGACGGCGCGTGACGGTTCGCCCCCGATTCGAGGGGTTGCCACCGTCTTGCCGACCGGCCGGCGCCGCGGGACCCACGATTCCACACGTCCGGAGCTCCAGGACCCGCCATGATTTCTGCCTGCGCACGGCGGTGGTGGAACGTGGGATGGTCCTGCCGTTCCCCGCGGCTCGCATCCCGCCCGCCGAGCGGCTGCGGACCCGGCGGGGTTGCGCGTCAAGTCAAGCAAGGCGCCGCCGCTGGAAGCCCATGGCGCGCCAAGGCCCCGAAAACCGGTTCGGGAGAGCCTCGATGCCGGGAACGGCACTGAAACACCGATGGCGAACACCACGCGATCAAGATTTGACTCAACCGTAGAGATCCCGGCGGATCGAGGACTCCAGGGGGCAGTCATTTTCACGAATCTGACGTGGCCCCCCCAGTGGGCGTCGCCGATGCCGGCAGCCGGACGGATGGTACAATCCGGGGCACGACCAGACTGGCGACACCGGCGGCGCGACCAGCAGCAATTCCAGCCCGCCCACCCGCCCGGCGAAGGGAGCATCGAACATGAGACGAGCCGCCGTCGCCCTGTCCGCCGCGCTGGCGTTGGCGCTGGCCGCCGGGGTCGTCCCGGGGCCCGCCCCGCCGCGCGCGGCGGAAAGCCAGACCGCTCCCGGCGCCGGCATCGAACCATTCACGATCGAGGTGCCCGACGAGGTGCTCGCGGACCTGCGCGAACGGCTCGCGCGCGCCCGCATGCCCGACGAGCCGGAGGGCGTCGGGTGGCGGCTCGGGATGAACCAAGCCTACCTGCGGCAGCTCATCGACTACTGGCGCGACGAGTTCGACTGGCGGGCGCAGGAGCGCCGGCTCAACCGGCTCGAGCAGTTCAAGACCACCATCGACGGCCTCGACATCCACTTCGCGCACCGCCGGTCACCGGAGCCCGATGCATTCCCGTTGATCCTGACGCACGGCTGGCCGGGGACCTTTGCGGAGTTCGACAAGGTCATCGAGCCCCTGACCGACCCCGTCGCCCACGGCGGCCGCGCCGAGGACGCCTTCCACGTCGTGGTCCCGTCCATCCCCGGCTACGGGTTCTCGGACCGGCCGCGGCAGCTCGGCTACGGCCGCGACCGCACCGGGGCGATCTTCGCCGAGCTGATGGCGCGACTGGGCTACGAGCGGTACGGCGCGCAGGGAGGCGACCTCGGGGCCGGGATCAGCCGCTGGCTGGCCGCCAACGACGCCGAGCACGTGGCCGGCCTGCACCTCAACCTGTGCACCGCCGGCCCGCCGGACCCGGACGATCCCACCGCCGGCGTGCCCCCCGCCGAAATTGCCCTGATGCAGGAGCGCGCCGCGTTCTGGACCGACGAGGAGCGCGGCTACAGCCACATGCACGGCACCAAGCCGCAGACCCTCGGCTACAGCCTCAACGACTCGCCGGTCGGGCTCGCCGCGTGGATCGTCGAGAAGTACCGGAGCTGGTGCGACTGCGACGGCAACCCCGAGACGCGCTTCACCAAGGACGAGCTGCTGACGACCCTCACCATCTATTGGGCCACGGAGACCGCGACCTCGGCCGCCCGCTACTACTACGAGGGCCGGCACGGCGCCAACTCGCCGGACCCGGATCGGATCGAGGTGCCGACGGCGTGCGCGGCGTTCCCCGGCGAGTTCCGGTTCACGCCGCGGCGGTGGCTCGAGGCGCGCTACAACCTCGTCCGCTTCACGATGATGCCGAGCGGCGGCCACTTCGCGGCCAGCGAAGAGCCGGCGCTGCTGGTCGACGACCTGCGGGCGTTCTTTCGGGACCTGCGGTAGGAGCCTGCGCCCGCGCCCCGCCTTCGGCCGGCCGCACCAACTCCGACCGCTGGCACCGACTCCCGCCGCCGGGCACCGACCCCGGCCGCAGGCGCCGGCTCGTAGAGGGTTGGTGGGGGCGGTTGCGCCGCGAAACGGCGGTTGCGCCGCGAGGCGGCAGCCGAGCCGCAGGCGACGATCGCCGGCCAGCGCCCTCCGGGAGGTGCGAGATGGCCGTTCGACGTCTCTGCGCAGCGGTCGCCATGGGCTGGCTGGCCCCCGCCGCCGCGGCCCAGACCCCCGGGGCGCCATCGGACGCCTGGACGCTGTCCCGCACCGCCTGGGGCGACCCCGACTTGCAGGGCGTCTGGTCGTTCGCTGCCTACACGCCCTTGGAGCGGCCCGCGCGTTACGCGGGGCGGGAACACCTGACACCAGAGGAAATCGCGGCCCTCGACGAAGAAGCGTCGACGGGCCCCGACCGGCGGCCGCCGCCCCGCGGGTCGACGCCGGAGCAGCGGGCGTTCGATCTCGACGCATCACCCTACAACGCGTTCTGGTACGAGAGCGGCCGGTCCACGGGACGCACCGCGTTGATCGTCGATCCGCCGGACGGCCGGATTCCGTTCACCCGCGAGGGGCGGCGGCGGCGCGACGCGCGCTGGGACCTGCTCAGGCGGCCCGCCCACGGCCCCGAGGACCGCACCCCCGGGGAGCGCTGCGTGCACAGCTTCAAGGCCGGCCCGCCGATGACCGGAGGCAGCGACAACAACCACCTGCGGCTGCTGCAGGCGCCCGGCTACGCCGTCGTGTGGACCGAGAACATTCATGACGCGCGCATCGTGCCCCTGGACGGGCGCCCCAGGATCGCCGACGCCGTCCGGCAGTGGATGGGAGACCCGCGCGGACGCTGGGACGGCGACACGCTGGTCGTCGAGACGACCCGCTTCAACGGCAAGGCCGCCTACCAAGGGTCGAGCGACGATCTGCAGGTCGTCGAGCGGTTCACCCTCACCGGCGCCGACACCCTGGAATACGTATACACCATCGCCGGCGCCGACACGTATGCGAAGCCGTGGACCGCAGCCCTCACGATGAAGCGCCTCGACGGAGATCTGTACGAGTTCGCCTGCCACGAAGGCAACTACGGCCTGGAGGGCATACTGGCGGGGGCACGGGCGGAAGAGCGGGCGTCGGCCGCGGCGCGGTAGGCGGCCGGTATCGCATCCGCTTCCATCCGGCAGGCCCTCGAACAAGGCTGTCGGCGATCTAGCCCGGAGAGCGTCGCCTGCGGCTCCGCTCACCGCCCAACCAACCCTCCAGGAGTCCGCGCCGTTCTACGGCGCAGACTCCTAGCCTTTCCCCACGAACCCTTCGCCCCTGCTCCACGCACTTCAGCGGGCTGCGGCAGACGCGTCTCCGCTTCGAATGCGCCAACTTCGGACACGCGTGAATCTCCATGGGCCCCGCCAGAGCGACCGTAACGAGAGGACCGAGATTGCCACTCGATGCCGAGCGACGGATCTAGCGCACCCGTCGAGCGGTATACTCGCATTCATGAAGTCGGTGGCCTCCGACCTCCGCGCGCGTACCGGCGCCGAGATCCGGCGGATGTCGCCGGCCGAGCGGGTGGAGCTCGCCTTCCGTCTGGGCGACGAGGCCATCGAATCGTTCCGCGCCGCCCGCGGCCTCGACCGGCGGACCGCGATTCGGCTGCTCGAACGGCGCCGGCAGGCGACCCGCCGGCCCAGCGCATGCCTCGACCGCTTGATCGGGTGAGCCTGCTCGACCGCGTCGCTGCGATTCTCGATGCCGCCGGCGTGCTGTACGCGGTTATCGGCGCCTCGGCGATGGCCGCGCACGGCGTCGCCCGCTCGACCCATGACATAGACCTACTGGCGCTCGACGGCGAGTGTCTCGACGCGGGACGGTGGGCGCCGCTCGCGAGCGGCGGCGTATCCGTGTCGGTGAACCGCGGCGACGCGGCGGATCCGCTGGCCGGCGTCGTCCGCTTCGAGGAAGCCGGCAAGCGCCCCGTCGATCTGGTCGTCGGCCGTCATCGATGGCAGGTGCGCATGCTCGACCGGGCCGAACCGGCGGTCGTCGAGGGGTCGCGCGTGCCAGCCGTGCAGGCCCGGGACCTCATCGCGCTCAAGTTGTTCGCCGGCGGCGCCCAGGACGCCTGGGACGTGGTTCAGTTGCTGGCGGGGCCGGGCCGCGACGCCCTCATCGCCGAGGTTTCCGCCGATGTCGACGAACTGCCGGCTCACTGCCGGGATTTCTGGGAACGGATTCTGACCGGAGATTCCCCCTGACGCTACCCCATTGGTCACTCCGCCCGCAGTGTGGCCGCCCTCATCCACCAACCAACCGACACCTCGGCAGCCCGGCTCTCATCAAACGAGTGTGGTGGGTTGAGGCGCGATTGTCGGGTCGGCGAGAGGTCATCGCTGAAGCACCCGGGGCGGCTGAAGCTTGGTGAGGCCCGGCGTCTGGAGACGTTGCGTCGTGAGAACCGGGCGCTGACCGGGCCTACGAACTGAAGGAGTATCCGGCGACGATCCCGGGGCAGGCGACGTCCGAGGATGCGCCGGAGCTGCCGGAATATACGTCCGTCTATCCTACTATGACAATGTGACGGGCCACTGCTAGCACTCAATCACAGTTGACACCGGCAGAGGTTCCGTGTAGAACGGATGCATGCGAATTGGTCTGCGGGTTTTGCAGCCGGAGACGGTGGAGTGGTTGCGCGGGGCGTTGGGGGACGGGGAACTGTCGCGGTCTGCGCTGGGGCGTGAGCTGTGCGAGCGGGACGGGTGGCGCAACCCGCGGGGGGCGTTGTGCACGGCCTCGGCGCGCAAGGCGCTGCCGGAGCTGGCGGCGGGGTTGGGGTTGGGGCTGCCGCCCGCGCAATCGGGTCCGCCGCGTCGTGGTTGCGATCCGTCGGCGTGCGGGTCGCGGTTGCCGCTGACGGAATTCTGCGGCAGCTTGTCGTCGTTGGGGGCGGTCGATGTTCGGGTGGCGGAAACGGCGGCGGAGGGCCGGTTGTGCGGTCATCTGCTGGCGGCGTGCCATCCGCGGGGTCGTGGGCGGGCGCCGGGGTGCCGTCTGACGTATGTGCTGGAAGCGTCGTCGGGGGTGCTGGGCGTTCTGAGCTTCGTGTCGGCGCCGATGCGGTTGGGGCCCCGCGACGCGCATCTGGGTTGGGACGACCGCACGCGGGGGTTTCACATCGGGGAGGTGGTTTCCAACGACCGTTTTCTGCTGTTGCCCGGGGTTCGGGTGCCGCACTTGGCCTCGCACGTGTTGGGGCGGGCGGTGAGTTGTCTGGCGTCGGACTGGGAAGCGCGGCACGGGGTTCGGCCGGTGTTGGTGGAGACGTGCGTGGAGGCGTCCCGTCCGGCGACGAGCTACCGGGCGGCGGGCTGGCGGTGCGTGGGCCGGACGTCGGGTTTGCCGCCGGGGGCGTCGGCGCCGGTGGCGCCGAAGGGGGTGTGGCTTCGGGGTCTGGCCTCGGATTGGGCGGAGACGTTGCGTCGGCCGCCGTCGCGGGCGCCGGGGTCGTTTCCGGCGCTTGATGCGGCAGACGAGTCGGGTTGGGCGTGGCGCGAGTTCGGGCGGTCGGACATGGCCGACGGGCGTTTGCGGTCGCGTCTGGTGCGGTTGGGGTCGGCGTGGGCGCGGCATCCGGGGGAGCCGCTGCCGGCGGTTTTCCCGGGCAGTGCCGAGCAACAGGCGGTGTATCGTTTCCTGCACAATAAGAAGGTGGCCGGCGAGGACATCCTGCAACCGCATCGGGAGGCGCTGGTGGAGCGCTGCCGGCCGGAGTCGGCGGTACTGCTGGTGCAGGACACGACGACGTTGAACTACACCGGTCTGCGGGAGAGCACGGCGGGGTTGGGACCGCTTCGGGAGCGGACGGGCAGCGCGCGGGGTCTGTTCGTGCATGCGGCGGTGGTGTTCACCGAGGGGCGGCGGGCGTTGGGGGTGAGCGGGCTGGAGACGTGGGCGCGGCCGGAAGCGGAACCGGCGGCGGAACTTGAGAAGGAGAGTCGGCGCTGGTTCCGGGGCTTCGATCAGGGCCGGGCGTTGGGGCGGGCGAGTCCCGGGACGCGGGTGGTGGTGGTCGGGGACCGGGAGAGCGACATTTACGGGCTGTTGAAGTGGCAGGCGGCGCATGCGGACGAGGCGGGGCTGGTGGTGCGGGCGAACGCGGGCCGGCGGCGGCGGGTGGAGGTGTGGGACCCGGAGTTGCGGGCGACGATGCTGCGGACGCTGGCGTCGCAGCCGGACTTCGAGACGCCGGTCAAGACGGGTCGGGCGGTACGGATCGGCGCGCAGGGCGGGAAGCGGGCGCGGTCACAACGGACGGCGGAGACCGAGCTGAGCATCGGGCGGGTGGAACTGCAGCCGCCGCAGGACCGACTCGGGGACGGTCCGGTGGCGGCGTGGCTGGTGCGCGTTCTGGAGACCGAGCCGCCGGCGGGGAAGGAACCGTTGGAGTGGCTGCTGTTGTCGAGCGAGGGGGGGCCGACGGCGGAATGGGCGGAACGTATCGTGGGCTGGTATGAGGCCCGCTGGGGGATCGAAGAGTATTTCCGGGTCCTCAAGAGCGGGACGCGGATCGAAGACCGGCGGCTGCAGGATGCCGACGCGCTGGTCAAGTGCCTGGCGTTCGACGCCGTCACGGCATGGCGGGTGTGCAACCTGGACCGCTACGCGCGGGACGCGCCGGAAACACCGGCCGGGGAGGTGCTGACCGAGGACGAGCGGCAGGTGATCGGCGCCGTGGTGCGGGCCGAACGGCTGCAGCCGCCGTCCGAGCGTGGGAAGCCGTTTCCGCCCGACATCCGCGGTTGGGTGGTGCTGCTGGCGCGCATGGCCGGCTGGCACCCCTCGAAACGAAGCCCGTTGCCCGGCAACCAAGTCATGTGGCGGGCATGCGTCCAGTTGCAGACGATGGTGCGCGCCATCCAAGCCGCGCGCGCACCGTAGCCCCCTGGACAGTCGCTTGGTGTTGGCTGGGCAGCCCGCATGCCGGAACCTGTGTCAACTGTGACCCCATGCTAGGGCCACTGGCTGACCCGGACGGACCGTGATACCGTGGCGGGATATGGACGCCATCACACCGTGGCTCACGCCCGCCCTCGTCGTCGCCGTGTACACCGCGCTGCGCGTCGACATCCGCGGGGTCAACACGCGCATCGACATCGCGGTCCGGGAACTGCGGACCGACATCGCGGCCGTGAACACCCGCATCGACGGCGTGAACGCCTCCGTGAACGCCCGCATCGACAACGCGGTCCGGGAGTTGCGGACCGACATCGCCGGCGTTCACGCGCGGATCGACGCCGTGCTGCTGGCCGACCGCGACCGCAACCGGCAGAGCCGGGGGGCGGCCTGATGAACGCGGTTCGTGCAGTGGCTCACGCCGGCCGTGGTGATCGCCGTGTCCGCGTGGATCCGCGCCGACATCCGCAACTTCAAGAGCGACATCAAGGGCGGTCAGGGCGGTCGGCGCCGAGACCGGGGAGCAGGCTCAAGGGCCGGGAGAAACGCAGCCGACCGCCTTTGGACTCCATATCGCCTTCATGGAGAATTCTCATCGGTTGCGTCTTCGAGCGAACGGGGCCACATCAGCACGCGCCGCGCCCACGAATCCACTCCATGGTGCGGGTCAGCGCGCGGTGTAGGTCCGGCTGTAGCCGTTGCGGCCGTTCGTCATCGTGAACGTGCCGTCCGCCGCTACCGACGCCTTCAGCCAGTGGCCCCGGCAGTCGTCGGTGTCCTCGAAGTTGGCGATCATGTCGTCCGCGGTGTTGTGGCCCTCCGCCTCGAGGGCGAGGTGCGTCTGCCAGATGTCCTCGACGCCGGGAACGTCGGTGATGCGGTCGTACATGTGCGGGGCGGTGATGCCCTTGCGGGGCCCGTTGTTCACGACGACGACCTGGGGCTCGATGGCCCACAGGTGGGCGGGGGCCCCGGCGCCGTCGAACGCGCCGTGGCGGCTGGTCTGATACAGGGTGACGGTCCCCAGGCGGTTGACGGGGCACGACAGCTTCATCTCCATGTCCCAGTCGAGGTCGCCCAGATCGACGAAGCGGAACCGGCCGAAGCTGAACAACGCGCCCAGGGTGCGCTGGTTCTCGGGGGAGGCGGGCGGCCGGTTCTCGGCTCCGGCGCAGTGCGGATTGGGGCCGCCGTCGTTGATGGGCTCGGCGATCAGTTCCCGGTTGGACGAGATCATCCGCACCTCGACGTCGCCCATCGACAGGACGTCCCCGGCGTCGGCGACCATCCGCGCGTCGCCGGCGGTCTCCAGATAGATATCGCGCCACTGCTGGTTCCGCGCCTCGGTCTCGCCGCCGTGATCCAGAAAGTGATCGATTTCGACCATTCCGGCCAGCTCGGCAAGGCTGCCGACATGGTCGGTGTGGAAGTGCGTGATCAGCATGTAGTCCAGCTTCTCGAGACCGGCGTCCTCCATCGCCGCGACGATGCGCTGCGCGTCCCGGCCCGCCGGGCGCGGCCAGCCGGTGTCGACGAGCATCGACTCGCCGGACGGGGAGATGACCAGGGTGGCGCCCCCGCCCTCGACGTCGATCCAGTAGATGTCCATGGTCTGGCCTGCCGCGGGCGCGGCGACGCCCAGGACGCAGGTCACGGCGCAGACCATCACGCCGATCAGACGAACCAAGATTCCCACGTCCCGCATCATGACCTCCTGCTGCTGCAACCAAGCCAGTCTACCGCACTTCGCCGCATCGGGTTTCGACGACGCGGTGGAGAAATCGAGCAACCGCGGTCGGGCGGACATGGCGGTACGCTTCGGCGGCAATGTCTGGCAACGTCTATCTGTTCGAGTTCAAGGTGGTGGAGCAGGCGACCCAAGGCGCCGCGCTGGCGCAGCTCAGGGAGCGGGGCTACGCCGACAAATACCGCGCGTCAAGCGGGTCAATCCACCTGATCGGGGTGGAGTTCAGCAAGCGCACGCGCAACGTGACGGCGTTCGCCGTCGAGCGGGCCTGACAACCGGCGGCAACTCCGCGGTGCGCCGGAACTGGCCGGCGATGGCGCGGAAACGGCTCCGATCGGCTGGATTTCGGCGATTTCGACCGCTGTACGACACGTCTTGGGCCGAGTACGGCCCCGGCCGGACGCAGCACAACTTCTGCCACGGACTGCCGACAGCCGGTGGTGACATCCCCGCTCCGAAGTCCGACCGCGACCGACGGCCACTCCCGCGTCAGCCGTGACGCCTACTGCTGACGCCGAAGATCCGACGGGAAGCCACTCCAGATACCGTCCCCGGGGAATCGACGGCATGCACCGTTGGTTGCCGGCGTCCAGCGTATTGGCGCCTCAGCAGGATACGCAGTTGTCGTTGTTCACGGCGCCGAGGCCCTCGAGGAGGGCAAGCGTCTCGGGGAACGGCAGCGTCCGCTGATACGGGCCGTTCGCCATGTCCGCGGTGGTCTGGCCGCGGCGGCTGACCACCATCACGTCGGCGCCCTGCTCCACGAGATAGCGCACCAGCCCGGTGTCGCCCCGGGCCGCGGCATGATGGACCGCGGTGTAGCCCTCGTGGTCCCGGGCGTTGACGTCGACACCGACTTCTTCCACCAGGTACTTCACCGAGGGCAGCCAACCGTCGGGCACGTGCCGGTGGGCGTTCGATTCGAAGCCCTCGCCGTAACCGACCCCGGAGGCGGCGTGGAGGGGCCACACGCCGGGCCCGCCCGGCTCCACCGGCGGCAACCCCGAGGGGTCGGGCGGCGCGGCGGCGGCGCTGACGCCGTTCCGGCGACGCGGCTGGGGCGCCCGCGTCGGGACGTGCGGGTCCGCGCCGTACGCCCGGAGGAGCTTCATCGCCTCGACGTCGGTCGCATAGGCGGCGCGCCAGAAGGGCGTCGCCCCGTCGACGCTCTCCGAACAGCAGTGGTTGTAGGACATGTACCAAAGATGCTTCTCGAGCCGCACGTTCGGGTTCGCCCCCGCCTCGAGCAGCGCCTCCATGACGTCGAGGTAGGTGGCTTCCTGCTGATCGTGCGCGCGGGGCTGCGGATAGCGCGCCCTCGGCGCCCACTGCAGGTTGAGGGCGGCGAACAGCGGCGTGGCCCCGCCGCTGGTGGCGACGTTGGGATCGGCGCCGCGTTCGATGAGCCGCAGCGCGAGGTCGAAGTGGCCGTTCATGGCGGCGATCTGCAACGGGCTCGTATGGTCGCCGCTCACCCGGTTGATGTCCGCCCCGGCGTAGAGCAGGGCCATCGCGACCTCGGTATGCCCCTGGCGGGCCGCGTGCAGCAGGGCGGTCAACCCGCCCTGCACGCCGACCCGTTCGGTGTAGGCGCGCGGCGTGCCGCGCTCGAGCCCCGATGCGTCGCCGCCGGACGGAATGCCGGCGAGGTCCTGCACCCCGCGCGCGGCCCGGACCGCGGTCTGGACCTGGCTGGCGGTGGGCCGCCACCCCTGCTGCTCGCGGGGCGGCGCCGTCGCCCGGAACCGGTCCAGCACTTCCTTGCGCCGCGCCGCCGCGGCCCGGTCCATGGCGTCGCGGGCGGGGAGATCCACGACCCTCGTGGCGGCCTCGAGATCCGCACCGCGCTCCATCAGCACGTTCACCGGCCCCAGCCGGTTGGACGCGGCCGCGAACATCAGCGGGGTCTGTCCCCAGGTCCGCTCCCGGGCGTTCACGTCCGCCCCGTGATCGAGCAGGGCGGCGACGGCCGCGGCATTGCCCGCCTGCGCCGCGAGGTGGAGCGGGGTCGCCCCGCTCGACGACTCGGCGTGCGGGTCGGCGCCGGCCTCGAGCAGCGCCCGCACCACCGGCGCCTGACCGCTCCGCCCCGCGACGTGCAGCGGCGTATGCTGCCCGATGCGGGTCGTCGCCTCGAGGTTCGCGCCGGCGTACAGGAGCATCTCGGCCAAGTCGAGGTCGCTCCGCATCGCCGCCCAGTGCAGCGCGGTCATGCCGTCGGGCCGCGCCGTCTGCACGTCGGCGCCCCGTTCGAGCAGGGCCCGGACGGCCTCGACGTCGCCCCGGATCGCGGCATCCGCGACCGGGGAATCGGCCGCCGCGGCGGCCACCGACCACAGGGACGGCACCGCGCACAGCGCCGCCAGCATCGCCACGACCGCGCCCATGCGCAGTGACAGTCTCATGACCCTCTCCCCTGCTCTCCGGTCAGATGCCGGGCGCGATCTCGCCGGGCTGTCGCTGAAGCCCGCCCGGTCGTCGTGCCCGAGCGCGCGCAGCAGGCTGGGCCGTGCGCAGTGACAGTCTCACGACCCTCTCCCCTGCTCTCTCCGATCAGATGCTGAGCGCGAGTTCGCCGGTGCTGTCGCCGAAGCTCGCCCGGTCGTCGTGCCCGAGCGCGTGCAGCAGGCTGAGCATCGCGTTCGCCATCGGCGTCCCCTCCGCCGCCTTCACGTGAACCCCGCCCGCGAGCCGGCCGTTGGCGTGGCCGAGAACGATGAGCGGACAGCGCTTGTGGTTGTGGAGGTTGGGGTCGCCCATGCCCGAGCCGTAGAGAATCACGCTCTTCTCGAGCAGATCGCTGTCGCCTTCCGTCGTACTCTTCAGCTTGTCGAGCAGGTACGGCAGCAGGCTGACGTGGTAACGGTTGATCTTGCTGAACTCGAGAATGGCATCCTCGTTGCCGCCGTGGTGCGACGCCGAGTGGAACGGCCGGTCGGTGCCGCTCAGCGGGAAGACCCGCCCCGAGGCGTCGCGGCCCATCTTGAACGAGAACACCCGGGTCACGTCGCTCTCGAAAGCGAGGGCCTGCACGTCGAACATCAGTTTCACGTGCTCGTCGAACGAGTCGGGCACGCCGGCCGGCGCCGCCGGCAGCTCGCGAGGCTCGCCGCCCAGGTTCCGCTCTTCGACCCGCTGGATGCGCCGCTCGATCTCGCGGATGTTGTCCAGGTAGCGCTCCATGCGCCGCCGGTCGGTCGCCCCCAGCTCGCGCGTGAGCTGCGACACCCGCGAGGTCATCCAGTCGAGGATGCTCGCGTCGGTCCGCCGCCGCGCCGCGCGCTCCTCGGCCGTGCCGCCGACCCCGAAGAGCTGCTCGAAGGCGACGCGCGGCGACCGGGTCACCGGCAGCGGCTCGGTCGGCGACGCCCAGCTTATCGAGTCGGTGTAGACGCACGTGTAGCCGTAGGCGCAGCCGCCGGCCTGGTCGACGTTCTCAATGCAGAGCTGCATGGACGGAATCGGCGTGTCCTGGCCGAACCGCTGGGCATGCAACTGATCGAGGGAGGTTCCCGCGAGAACGTCCGACCCCTGGGTCTGCTTCGGATGCGCCTGGGTCAGGAACACCGAGCTGGTCCGGAAGTGGTCGCCGCCGATCTCGGGCGGCGAGAACGCCTCCGCCATCCCGACGTCCGTGTCGCTGACGATGGTCAGGTGGTCCCGGTACGGCTCCAGCGAGCTCAGCGCGCCGGGGCTCAGGTCGAAGCCGCGTCCCGCCGCGGCGGGACTCCACAGATGCCGGGTGCCCCCCCACGCGTTGGACCCGGCCGCCCCGTGCACCATCTCCATGCAGATCAGGCGGGTCGGATCGAGCGCGGCGGCGGTCGCCGCCGAGACCCGTCCCGCCGGACGCATCGCGTCGAGGAACGGCAGGGCCAGCGTCGCGGTCCCCACGTCACGGAGAAACGTCCGGCGAGGAAGGTGCTTTCCGGTGATGAACATGAGTCTGTCTCCCAGCCTGCCTGTCTCGTCTCCTGAATGTTCCGCCTGTCTTCGCCCGGCCCGGAAATCGTCGCCGTAGGAGTTTCGCGGGCGACACTCCGAACGCGACCGCAAGGTCGCGCTGCGGCCTCCGATTGCGCCCAACCAATCCTCCAGGATTCCGCGCCGTTCTACGGCGCAGGACTCCTGGCCCGCGAGTCGCCGCCACTGGAGTTAGCGACCACCAAGTCGCGCGGCTCTGCCTCCGCTTCCCGCCCGGCCAACCCTCCAGGTTCCACGCCGTTCTACGGCGCCGCCTGCTGCACGGTGGCACCCGCCCCGCCCGCGCCGGCCGGTTCCGCCCGCTGCATCGTGAACGCGGGGCTCGCGACGACCCCCAGAATGAACGACGACATGCGGTAGCCGTCGTCCCGGGCGGTCCGGGCGATGCGCCGCACCGCGGGCATGTCGTAGTGCTCGACCCGCCGCCCCAAGGCATAGGCCATGAGGTTCTCGGTGAACGTGCGGGCCAACGGCACCTGCAGCTTCAGTAGCGCGGCCCGCAGCTCCTGCGGGCTCGACACCGGCGTCCCGTCCCACATCTCCCCGCGGGTGTCCAGGGGCATGCCGTTCTCGCGGATGCGCCACTTCCCGATGACGTCGAAATTGTCGAGGGCCAGCCCGAGCGGGTCCATGAAGCGGTGGCAGGCGTTGCACGTCGGGTTCGTCCGGTGGATCTCCATCCGCTCGCGCGTCGTGAGGGCCCGGCCGTCGATGACCGCCGCCGTCTCGTCGAGGTCGGGGATCGCCGGCGGCGGAGGCGGCGGCGGGGTGCCCAGCACCACCTCGAGCACCCACTTGCCCCGCAGCACCGGCGAGGTCCGGTTGGCCATCGACGTCAGCATCAGCACCGAGCCGTGGCCGAACAGGCCGCGCCGCTGATCGCCGCGGTACTCGACGCGCCGGAAGTGCGGGCCGGCGACGTTCGGGATGCCGTAGTGGCGGGCCAGCCGCTCGTTCACGAAGGTGTAGTCGGCCGTGAACAGGTCGAAGAAGCTGCGGTCCTCCTGCACGAGGCTGTGGAACAGCAGCTCGGTCTCGCGGCGCATCGCGTCGGCGAGCTGCCGGTCGAAGTTCGGGAACCAGAACGCATCCGGCTGGACCTGATCCATATCCTGGAGCCGGAGCCAAAGCGCCGCGAACCGGGTGGCCAGCGACTCGGCCCGCGGATCGGCGAGCATGCGCCGTGTCTCGACCTCGAGCACCTCGGGGTCGGACAGCGCACCGGCCGCCGCCCGCGCCAGCAGCGCCTCGTCGGGCGGCCCGCCCCACAGGAAGAACGCCAGCCGCGAGGCCAGGGCCACGTCCGAGACCCGGTAGTTCTTCCCCGGCGCGACGGGGCCGGCCGGACGCTCGATGCGGAACAGGAAGTCGGGGCTGGCCAGGGTCGCCTGCAGCGCGGTGCGGACGCCCGTCTCCCAGCCGCCTTCGGCGAGGCCCGCCTCGTAGAACGCCATGAGGTCCGCGAGATCGGCGTCGGTCAGGGGCCGGCGATACGCCTGGGCGCCGAGACGCGCGACGATCTCCTCGGCGCAGGCGCGCTCGGTGTCGGGAGAGGTGGGACGGCAACTGAAAATCTTCCGCCGGCTGGGGGTCTCGGACACGCCGGTGACGTCGTAGGGGCCGTCGATGACGAGGTCCCGCATGTGCGGCAGGGCGGTGATGCCGTACCCGAGATCGCCGATCTCGGTGTCGACGATCGACCACTCGTGCGGCGCCAGGACGTCCTCGACCGGCCCCTCGAACTGCCGGACGAACACCGCCGACACCCGCCGGGGACCCGCCCGCACGAAGATCGGCGCCTCGACCTCCAGGTTCACCCCGTTGGGGTCGGAGGTCCGCAGCCACTGGTCCATCGCCAGCAGCGCCGCCGGCTCGCCGTCGATCGAGAGCTCGATCTGCTCGTTCCGGATCGTCGAGCCGGACAGGCCGCCGGTCGTCGTGTGCTGGAACGCCATCCGGAAGATGTAGTCCCCGTCGGCCGGGAAGTTGTGCACCACCGAAAACCCGCCGCGGGTGCCGTAGGGGGCACCCTCCACCTGGTCCCACTGCGAATACGCGCGCGACTTGGCGTAGGTGGTCTGCTTGGGGGCCGCGTTCGGGTTCCCGACCGCGAGCTGGCTGACCTCGGACGCGGCCCGCAGATACCCGTCGAGCAGCGTCGCCGACAGCAGTTGGACGTCGGCGATGTTGTCGAAGTTGGCGCTCATGGTGTCGAGCGGCAGGTAGTCGCCCGCGTCCACGTCCAGCGCCAGCAGATTGTGGACGGCCTGCTCGTACTCGTGGCGGTTCAGGCGCTGGAAGGTCCGATACCCGGGGTTCGGGTCGGCGGAGGCGGCCTCGTCCACCACCGATTCCAGCGTCTCCACCAGGGCGGTCAGGGTCTCCGCCGGCGGGCGCCGCATGCCCGGCGGGGGCATCATGTCCGCCCGCAGCTTGCGGATCATCTTCTCGGCGCGGACGACCGACTCGGTCCTGCTGCCCGCGCCCCCGACGTCGAAGCCGTCCAGCGAAAAGTTGCCGGTCAGCATCCGGTCGTTGTGGCAGCGCTGGCAGTAGGTCTGCACCACGCCGTTCAGCGCGTCGTGGTCGGGAGCCGCAGCCGGCGGGGTCGGCGCCGGTTCCTGCGCGGCGGCGCCCCCGGCTCCGCCGGCGACGGCGAGCCCGGCGGCAAGAAGCGCGGCGGGGACGGCAGGAGATCTCATCATGGGTCGCCTCGAAACCGCCGGAGCCTGAACCGCGCAAGTGTAGCAGATCATCAAGGTCTCCGCTGGTTAGCATGGTCAGCACCGGCAAGCACCTCCGCTGGGCTCCGCAGGTCTCCGCCGCCCCGCCGGAGTCTCCGTGCAGGATGCTCCAGTATGAATCTGGTGGAGTTCGTCGAGATCGCGCAGGTGATCGAGCTCGACCCGATTGGGTTCTTGGCCGGCCCGTCGAGGCGGCTGGTGAGACGCTTGTCGATGTCGTCCGGGCGTTCAGCCGCACGTCGAGGTGTCGATCCGGGCGTTCAGGCGGCGCCCCGGTCCCGCTTGTCGCGGTCCGCGAGCAACACGTTGTCGATGCGCGTGTGCACGCCGGCGATGTCGGTCCGCAGTTCCCGGACGGCACCGTCGATCCGCGTGTTCAAGTCCCGGACGGCGCTGTCGATGCGGGCGCCGAGCCGTGCGTCGAGGGCGTCGATGCGGGCGCCGAGGTTCGCGTCGAGGCTGTCGATGCGGGCGCCGAGCCGCGCGTCGAGGCTGTCGATGCGCTTGCCGACGCCGTCGATGCGCTTGTCGATGTCGGTCTTGAGGCCGCGGATGTCAGCCCGCAGCCACGCGAACACGGCGATGATGAGGGCCGGCGTGAGCCACGGTGTGACGGCGTCCATGCCGGTACGGTATCACGCGCCGACCGGCCGTTCACCAGTCTCCGCCAGTCTCCGCCCCGCGGGGTGGTAGGATGATGCCCATCGGGAGCGATCCTGGCAGCCATGCAGCAGCCCGTGCCGAGCAATCGTCCGAACCAGCCCCTGGACCCCGTCCACACGCGGGCTCCCGTTTTTTCTCCCGGGAGCGGTCCCGCCGGCACCCCGGTAACCGTGGAGACGACCAACCTCCCGGCCGTCACCCCGATCTACCTCGGCATGGGCGCCACCCGCTCCAGCTTCGAGGTCCTCGCCCAGCTGGTCACCGACGAGTTCGGCACGATGTCGACGGTCATCGAGGTGCCGGCTTGGACCACCACCGACCGGACCCACTTCTTCGTCCTCGTGGACGTCTACTTCCGGCCCCTGGCGGTGTCCGACGCCTTCCACGTCACCGAGCCCGACGGCACGCTGCGGCGCCGCGGCCGGATCACCGTTGACGCGGGCGGCTGCCTCGTGCTGCAGGAAGACGGCGAAGGCGGCGGGCGCTACGTCCTCACCGGCGACCCGCCGGGGCTCACCGCAGGAGCCGACGTGGCGGTCGAGGGACGCCTGACCGAGTCCGCCGGCTGCCCCGAGGGCATCGCCCTGGAGATCACCCGGGCGACCTCCCGGTTCTGATCCGCGCACCTCCGAAACGACACGGCGTGCGGCCCGCCAGCCGCGGGCGCAGGCAATCTGCGCTGCGCGGGCGGTGGAACGACCTGCCCGGGCGGCGGCGTCCCCGATGCGCCGGCGTCTGCGCTGCGCGGGCGGCGGCACGACCCGCGGCGGCGGGCGCCGAAGACCGCAGATCCCGCGCCTACCGGCAGGCGCAGGCCGCGGCGGCTGACAATACGGTGCGGTCGGTCTTGTTCCCCGATCTGAAGTTCGTGGCCGCCAGCGTCTTCACGGCCTCTTAGGAATCTCGCCAAAATAAATCAACCGTTAACGTCAGTTCGAGGTAGCAAGCTGTAGTTCCACTCGCCATGAAATGCGTCCCGTTTGATGGACAGCCTCCCCATCTGTTCGTCGGTGACTTCACGACCGGTTGGATAGTTGGCTTCGTCCAGCGCCGACCGGATGGCCAAGCCGCCTTGCGTAGTCGTGCCGCCGATCAGGTTCACCACCACCTCGTGACTCACCAGCGGACGGCCCCGCCAATTCTCCGTAATGTGACAGAACATCCGGTGCTCGATCTTGTTCCACTTGCTCGTGCCCGGCGGGAAGTGGCACACCGAAATCCGCAACCCGAGCGCGTCGGCCAGCTTCTGCAACTCGAACTTCCAGAGCCGACTGCGGCTGCTGTTGGAACCGCCGCCGTCGGCCGTGAGCAGCAACCGCGTGGCCGCCGGATAGGCGTGACGCCCCATTTGCAGCCACCAGCGCCGAACCGTCTCCACCGCGAACTCCGACGTGTCGTGGTCAACGCCGACGCTTACCCAGCCCGTGTTGGACGTCAGGTCGTAGACCCCGTAGGGGATCGCCTTGCCGAGCTCCCGATCGATGAAGTCATGGACCTTCACCTCCGCCGGCTGACCCTTCGGGCGCCATTCCCGGCCGCCGTTGCGGTATCGGCCGACCAACTCCTTCTTCTTCGTGTCGATCGAAGCCACCGGCTGGCCCAGGCGTTGAAACGCCCGCACGCGCCGCGCGATGCGCCGGAATTGCGCGTCCCGGTCCGGATGTTGCCGGCCTTCGAGCGTCTTGCGGTTGGCCTGCAGGCTATAGCCCAACTCGTGCAGCAGCCGGTTCACCGTGCGCTCGCTGACCCGATGTCCTTCAGCCCCCAATTGCTCCGCCAAGCGCGCCGCGCTGCTGCATGTCCAGCGCAGCGGCCCCTGGGGGTCGCCCCGGGTGAACGGGTCGAGCAGATACTCCAACGCCTTCACGAGACCCGGATCGCGATCCGCCAGCGCCTTGCGACCCCCGCCCGGGGCGCGCACCCGCGCAACGCCCGCCTGCGGCGCCGGCGGCGTGGCCGAATCCAGTTCCCTCACGCCTGCCCGGACCGTGCCGCGCGACATCCCGGTCGCCTCTGCGACCCGTGTGATTCCCCCGCGTCCCATGGCGCGGGCTTCCGCCGCCGCCCACAAGCGTCGAGTGCGCTCGTCCAACAGCGGCGCCAACACGTTGTACTTTCCTTGCACCGCTTGTGTCACGGCGTTCATGACACCGGAGCATAGCAGACTGGCCGCCAAAAAGAACAAATTATTTTGGCGGGATTCCTTAATCAAACCGCGATCCCTGCCGGCGCCGGCCCGGCAGGATGCGAAGAACCGGTCCGGCGCGGTCGTCGATACCGCGATCACGGGGAACGCCTCAGCGGGTGGACGCGCCGCGGCCAAGCCGCGGTCGTGGTGCCGTCACCCTACGAAACCGCCCCCGCCTCAGATTCGTCCCGCGCCGGCGGCCGCGGGCCGTGTCGCCGGCCGTCGATCCGCTCCAGCAGGGCCGCGCACTCCGCCTGCCGTTCCTTCAAGGCGTCGCCGGCGCTCCGCAGCCGGAGCACCTGGGCCTTGGTGCTCTCCAGCTCTGGAGCGAACGTCTCGCGCAACTGCTCGACGTAGTCGCGCAACTGCTCCTTGAACCGCACCTCCAGGGTCTGCGCGAGCTCGGCGCGCAGGCTCTCGACCTTGCCCGCGAGCTCGCGCTTCAGCCGCGCGCGGCGCTGGGGAAGGATGAACAGGCCGGAAGCGACGAGCAGGGTCACGCCGACGGTGCCGGTCACGTCCAGGCCGAGCGTCGTGAAGGCGGCGGTCAACACCGCCCCCAGTCCGATGACGACGGCCTGAACGCCGAACGTCCTGGCGAGGGCCGCGTTCACCGCCGCCACGATCTCCTCCGCCTCGCGCTGCGCGTCGAACCGCTCGAGCCGCCGCCGCACCGGCTGCGCAAGCCGGGTGAAGATCTCCTCCCGGTTGTAGACGTACTGCGGACTCACGAACCGCGTGCGCCCGGCCGCGTCGCGCAACGCCTCGCGGCGCTGGCGCAGCAGGCCGTCCGCCGTCTCCCACATCGCGAGGTTCTGGCGCACCAGCCAGTCGATCAGCGCCTGCACCTCCTCCTCGATGTGCTGCGGGGCGTCGGCGACGACCTCGTGGCGGAACCGGTTCTCCACGATGTCCTTGTCGCGCAGCCGCATGATGTTGGACACGCGCACCAGCTCGTCGAAGAACCGTTGGCCGCGCCTCTCGAGCTGCCACAGAATGTTCGTGATCTGCGACTGGTAGCGGGAGACGTCGGCCCGCATCCGCGTCTCGTAGGCGTCGACCTCGCTCAGGATCGACGCGAGGGCGGAGTGGTCGCCGTGCACGAGCCGCAGCCGCTCGGCGAGGGCGTCGGCCTGGCGGGCCAGCACCGGGGTCAGGCTCCGCAGCGGCGCGGTCAGCTTCAGGCGGACGCGGTCGCGGTCGCGCAGGGTCGACTGGAAGTAGGCGGCGAAGGCGGTCCACTCGTTGAGGTCGGACAACGGCTCGCCCGACGTGCGTCCGCGCACGACCTCGCGGGCGCTGATCGCGAACAACGGCGGCTCCTTCCCCAGCTCCTCCTTCGCCTGCTGCTGGACATAGCGCTTCACCCGCGCCGCGTGGTCGCGACCGGCCGCAAGATCGACCTGGTTGACGATGAACACGACGCGCTTGCCCCAGCTCAGGATGAGCTCGAGGAAGTCGTGCTCGCTCGCCGAGTACGGGCGCAGCAGCGAGGTGACGAAGAAGACGAAGTCGGCGCGCGGCACGAAGCTCTCGGTCAGCAACTGCTCCTCACGCTGCATCGAGTTGGTGCCCGGCGTATCGACGATGTTCAGTTCCTGCAGCACCTCGACCGGCAGCTCGTGGACGAGCAGACGCGGTTCCGACTCGCGCACCGACTCGATGGTCCCGTGGCGCAGCAGGTGCACCGACCGGGTCGTCGGCAGCTCGCCGGTCTCAAGGGCGTCGGTCCCCAGGATGGCGTTCAGGAACGTCGACTTGCCGGCGTTGAACTCCCCGACCACCATGATCAGGAACAGCTCGTCGAGACGCCGCCGCATCGCCTCGAGCGCCTCGCCGTCGCCCGGCACGAGGTCGAGATCGGCGAGCAGCGCGCGGCTGGCGTCGAACAGCGCCCGCTGTTCGTGCACCAGCTCGCGTTCCTCGGGAGTCAGCAGCGGGTCCATGCCGGCGCCTCAGTCGCGCGCACGGGTGACGGTTTCGCCGCGCGCGGGACCCGCACGCGGGGAGGAGAGCGGTGAGCCGGCGCCATCCGGCTCACGACGAGCGGCTGAAGATGCGGACCGCGGTCTCGCCTTCCTGGCGCTCGCCGGCCCCGACGACCACGAAGACGTGGGTGTCGGTCGCGGCGATGTCGCGCGCCGGCTCGCCGGTCCGATGGGTCCCGGCCGGGGCCGGGGCCGACGGGTTCGAGATGTCGACGACGGTGACGCCGGCCTCCGTGTCGGCGACGAACACGTAAGACCCGGAGAAGGCCACCCGCGCGGCGCGGCCGGGCGTCTCGTAGGTCGCCGCCCGCACCGGGGCCGTCGGATCGGAGGCGTCGTAGATCTGAAGCTGGCCGCCGCCCGCCCCCGCAAGCAGGCCGGACGGCTCGCCGACCTCGCGCTGCACCTCGATGGCGCGGGGCGCGGCCGGAGCGTGAAGGACGCCGACGGGCTCGGGCGGCCCCGGCGCCGACAGGTCGAAGACGTAGAGGCCGGTCGGGGAATCGGTGGCGTAGGCCATCGGGCCCGAGGTCACCACGTCGCGCGCATAGCCGTCGAGGAAGAACGAGCCGACGCCGGTCGGCGCCGACTCGTCCGTCGCATCGACGAGCACCATGCCTTCCATGTGGTCGATCAGCACCACCCGGTTCTCGTACACGGCGCCGATCTTGGTCTGTCCCAGCGTCTCGTGGTTGCCCAGGACGACCGGCGCCGCGGGATCGGAGATGTCGACGATGGCCACGCCGAAGAAGTTGGCACCGACGTAGGCGCGGTCGCCGCGGACCCTGAAGCCCCAGATCTCCTGGGGCAGCTCGGTCGCGCCCATCCGCACCGGCGCGGCCGGGTCCGAGACGTCCCAGACGGCGAACGTGGAATGGTGGGACACGTACGCGTGGTCGCCCTGCACCCTGACATGCTCGGCCGGGCCCGGTATCTCGCCCACCGGGGTCAGGGTGACGGTCTGGGCGCCGGCCGGCATCGACGCCAACAGCGCCAGCGCCGGCGCCAGCACACCGGCCGGGACGACGACGTTCACGGTCTTCTTCACGGCTGCCCTCCGTTCGCAATCCGATAGAGCTTCGAGCGGGTCCGCAGGATGAGGCTGCCGCGCGCCACCGCCGGCGTCGCGAGCGTCATCTCGTTGAGCGGATTCTTGTGGAGAATCTCGAAGTCGGGTCCCGCCCGGACGACGAACGTCTCGCCGTCCTCGCTCAGCAGGAATATCCGGTCATTGTACGCCCACGGCGACGCCGTGAACCCGTTGCCGATCTCGAGGCGCCGCCGCCCGTAGATCTCCTCCCCGGTCCGGGCGTCGTGGGCCACGAGGAATCCGCGGTCGAGCAGCGTGTAGTACTGGCCGCCGTAGACCAGCGCCGACGTATTGTAGGTGCCCAGCAGCGGATAGGCCCAGGCGACGTCGTCGGACGAGGCCTTCACGCCGGGGAACCCGAAGTTAAGCCCCGTCCGCATGTCGTCGGGAGACCAGATCGAGATGTCGCCCGACGCCCCCGGCCTGACCGCGTAAACCGGGCGCAGGCCGCCGCCGGGATAGCCGGAGCCGATATAGAGCAGTCCGTGCCGCGAGAACGGCGTCGGCACGGTCAGCCCGGACATGCCGTGGATCTCCCACAGGAGGTTGCCGTCGAGGTCGTACGAGCGGACGCCCTGCGTGCCCGCGGTCACGATCTCGGTCCGCAGCGCGTGCTCCCAGACGAACGGGGTCGCCCAGTTCTGGCCGCGCTCGGGTCGTTCCACCCGCCAGATCTCGGCCCCGGTGTCCTTGTCGAGGGCGACCATGAACGAGCTGGTGACGTTGTCGTTCACGATGTAGAGCCGGTCGCCGTACAACGTCGGAGAGGCGGCCGAGCCGAACCCCCCGGTGGTCTCGTAGGCGCCGAGCTCGATGTGCCAGACCGTCTCGCCGCTCATGTTCAACGCGGCGGCGACGCCGGCCGTCCCGAAGTAGACGTACACGCGGCGGCCGTCGGTGACGGGGGTCTCCGACGCGAAGCTGTTCTTGATGTGCCTCGCGATCTCCGGGGCGGCGCGGTGCAGCTCGCGCACCCACCGGACGGCGCCGGTGTGGAAGTCGATGTTGTAGACGACCCAGCGATGGACCTGCGACGACCGGGTCGCCCCGTTGTCGTCCCCGGGGTCGTACAGCCCCGGAATGGGATCGGGTTCCTCGCCGGCGCTGATGGCGGAGGTGACGAAGATCGTGTCCTCCCAGACCACCGGCGAGCTCCAGCTCAGCCCCGGAACGTCGACCTTCCAGACGACGTTCTCCGTCTCGCTCCACGTCTCCGGCAGCGCGGGATCGTCACCGACGTCGCCGGCGTTCGAACCCCGGAACTGCGCCCATTGCGCGCGGGGGGAGGTCGGTGCGGCCAGCACCAGCAGCAGACCGACGACAACGACGAGCGGGTATCGATTCATGCGTCCCTCACACCTCCGGGCGCGGTCCGCCGCGCTTCGCGTATCGTGCGTTGTTACCGACTGGCGCTGCTCCTGTCAAGCCGCCGGGGTCCGGCGGGCGCACGTAGGATTTGCGGAATGACTGCCCCGGCACCGTCAGGTTGGCGGTTTCCGTGCCGTTCCCGGCATCGAGGCCCTCCCGAACGGGCTTTATCTTGGAGCTTTGGCGCCTGGGATCCCTCGGAGGCCGGTTCCGGCGGCGCCTCGCTTTATTGACGTGCGCCCGGGTTCAGCCGCGGTGGACCGCACGCGCCGGCATCCGATTGACACCCCGCGCGCCCACAGCCCAAAATAGGCTTTCGGCGTGTGCGGCGACACCACGTTCCCCCCGAAAGGAACCACGGTCCATGTCTGGATTTCGGATCGTCGGCGCCGCCGTCGGGGCGGCGCTGATCTGCGGGACGGCCGCGGCTCCGAGGCCGCTGGCCGCCCGACAGGCCGCCGACCCGGCCGGCCGGCGCCAGTTGCTCGACCGGTACTGCGTCACCTGCCACAACGACCGGCTCGAGACCGGCGGGTTGTCGCTCGAAGCCATCGACCTGGCCAACGTCGCCGGCGAGGCGGCGGTCTGGGAGAAGGTGGTCGGCAAGCTGCGGGCGGGGGCCATGCCGCCGCACCCGCGGCCCCGGCCGGACCGGGCCGCCTACGACGGCTTGCGCGCGTGGCTCGAGACCGAGCTGGACCGGGCCGCCGCCGCCGATGTGCGGCCGGGGCGGACCGAGGCGCTCCATCGGCTCAGCCGCACGGAGTACCGCAACGTCATCCGGGACCTCGTCGGTCTCGACGTCGACGTCAGCGACCTGTTGCCGGCCGACGACACCAGCTACGGCTTCGACAACATCGCCGGCGTGCTGGGAATCTCGCCGACCTTGATGGAACGCTATCTCGCGGCGGCGGGGAAGATCAGCCGGCTCGCCGTCGGATCGCCGGTCCCCTCGCCGATCGCCGAGACGTTCCGCATCGCCTCCGATCTGGGGCAGGACGACCACATTGCGGGGCTCCCGTTCGGCACCCGCGGGGGCGCCGTCGTCGATTTCAACTTTCCCGAGGACGCGGAGTACGTGATCTCGGTGGTCCCGGACGGCCCGCTGCACATCGAGCCCCATGAATTGGAGCTCACCCTGGACGGCGAACGTCTCGAGGTGTTCACGGTCGGACGAACCCTCGAGCCGGGCCAGCGCCGCAGCCAGTACGCGGAGGCGGACGCGCGGGAGGTGCGGGTGCGGGTCAGCGCCGGCCCCCACCGTATCGGCGCCGCCTTCCTGCGCAAGACCGCGGCCGAACAGGAGCGCACGCGCAAGCTGTACCGGCGGCCGTTCACCGGTGAAGGGTCGGGCGGCGACTCGCGCTACCAGCCCTATCTCGAGCGGGTCACGATAACCGGTCCGTTCGAGTCGCGCGGCTCCCGGCCCGCCGTCGACACCCCGAGCCGGGCGCGCATCTTCGTCTGCGAGCCGGACGGCGACGCCGCGTCGGCCGCCGCGTGCGCGGCCGACATCCTGTCGACCCTCGCCCGGCGCGCGTACCGGCGGCCCGTCACCGGCGGGGACGTCCAGCGGCTGCTCGTCTTCTACGAGCAGGGGGCGGCCACCGGCGGGTTCGACGGCGGCATCGAGCTGGCCCTGCGGCGGCTGCTCGTCAGCCCCGAGTTCCTGTTCCGCATCGTCGAGGATCCGCCGGGTCTGCCGCCCGGCGCCGCCTACCCGCTGGGCGATCTGGAGCTGGCGTCGCGCCTGTCGTTCTTCCTGTGGAGCAGCATCCCCGACGACGAGCTCCTCGACGTGGCCGGCCGCGGCGAGCTGCGGGACCCCGCGGTTCTGGAGGCCCAGACCCGGCGCATGCTGGACGACCCGCGGGCGGAGGCGCTCGTCGCCAACTTCGCGGGGCAGTGGCTCAGCCTGCGCAACGCGGCCGCGGTGCAGCCCGACGAAGACCTCTTCCCCGACTTCGGGGAGAACCTGCGGCAGGGGTTCCGGCGCGAGACGGAGCTGCTGTTCGGCGCGATTCTCCGCGAAGAACGCAGCGTCGTCGAGCTGATTTCGGCCGACTACACGTTCCTGAACGAACGGCTGGCCCTGCACTACGGCATCCCCAACGTGCGCGGGAGCCATTTCCGGCGGGTCGTCCTCGACGACCCCGGGCGGGGCGGGCTGCTCGGCCACGGCAGCATCCTGACCGTGACGTCGCACGCCAACCGCACCTCGCCGGTGGTGCGGGGCAAGTGGGTGCTCGAGAACATCCTCGGCGCCCCGCCCCCGCCGCCCCCGGCCGACGTGCCGGCCCTCGAGGCCACGACCGGCGGCCGGACCCTGACCATGCGCGAGGCGATGGAGCAGCATCGGGCCAACCCGGTATGCGCGAGCTGTCACCGCGTGATGGACCCGCTGGGCCTCGCCCTCGAGCCGTTCGACGCCATCGGCCGCCGGCGCACCCCGAACCAGACCCGGGTCCCGATGGACCTGACCGGCGTGCTGCCGGACGGCACCGTCTTCGAGGGGCCGGCCGGTCTCAAGGCGGCGCTGCTGGCCCACCCCGACCGTTTCGTCAACACCGTCACCGAGAAGCTGCTGACCTACGCCGTCGGCCGCGGCGTGGAGCACTACGACGCGCCGGCCGTACGGGCCATCACCCGCGCCGCGGCCGAGGACGACTACCGCCTGACGACCCTCATCCTGGGTGTCGTCAAGAGCCCCCCGTTCCGGATGAGGAGCACGCAGTCATGATGATCACCAGGATGTCACTGCCCCGCCGCACGTTTCTGCGCGGCGCCGGCGCCGCGCTGGCGTTGCCGCTGCTCGACGCCATGGCGCCCGCGGCCACCGCGCTCGCCCGCACCGCCGCGCGCCCGACGAAGCGGCTGGGCTTCATCTACATCCCGAACGGGGCCAACATGTCGCAGTGGACGCCGGCCGCCGACGGCCCCCTGGCGCTGTCGCCGATCCTGAGTCCCCTGGCCCCCGTCAGGGACCAGGTGGTCATCCCCACCGGCCTCGCCCACCGGCAGGCCGAGGCGTGGGGCGACGGCAACGGCGAGCACTCGCGGGCCAGCGGCGTCTGGCTCAACGGCGTGCACCCCAAGCGCACCGAGGGCGCGGACGTCCGCGCCGGGACCACCGCCGACCAGATCGCGGCCGCCGCGCTGGGTCAGGACACCCCCCTGCCGTCCCTGGAGATCTCGCTCGAGAACAGCTACGTGGTCGGCAACTGCGACAACGGCTACAGTTGCGTCTACACCAACACCATCGCGTGGCGCACGCCGACGACCCCGCTGCCGATGGAGCACAACCCGCGCGTGGTGTTCGAGCGGCTGTTCGGCGAGGGCGGCACCACCGCGCAGCGCCTCGCCCGCCTGCGGGAAGACCGCAGCATTCTCGACGCGGTACGCGGCGACGTGGCGCGGCTCGAGCGGCGGCTCGGGGCCGGCGACCGGCGCCGCATCAGCCAGTATCTCGATGCGGTCCGCGAGATCGAGCGCCGGATCCAGCGGGTCGAGGCGCAGGCCGGCGAGGGCGATCTGCCGGAGCGCCTCGCCCGGCCGGTGGGCATTCCGGACTCGTTCACCGAGCACGCCCGCCTCATGTTCGACCTCCAGGCGCTGGCGTTCCAGGCCGACGTCACCCGCGTGTTCACGTATCTGATCGGCCGCGAGCAGACCGCCCAGAGCTACCCCGAGGTGGGGGTGCCCGACGCGCACCATTCCGTATCGCATCACCAGTTGAACCCCGCCAAGCTCGATCAGTACGCCAAGATCAACACTTATCACGTGGATCTGCTGTCCGGGTTCCTGCAGCAGCTCCAGGCGACCCCGGACGGCGACGGGTCGCTGCTCGACCACTCGCTCATCCTGTACGGCGGCGGCATCAGCGACGGCGACCAGCATTCGCACATCGACCTGCCGCTGATTCTGGCCGGCGGCGGGGCGGGGCAACTGAAGGGCGGACGGCACGTGCGCTACCCCAGCGACACCCCGATGACGAACCTCCTGCTGGCGATGCTGGACAAGGCGGGGGTCGTCGATCCCGAGCAGCTCGGCGACAGCACGGGGCGGCTGCCCCTGGAGCCGTTGACGGTGTAGAGCGGGCAGCAGCCTGATGGAGACGAAGACAAGTTGCGGTTTCGACCATCCCGCGGAAGCAAAGCCGCCCCCCGTCGCCTGCTACAAGCCGGACGGCGCGGACGACGGGGCGGCCATCCCTGTTTGTCCACCAGGAAATTCGTCAAGGGGTACTTTCCGGGGGGTTAGAGCCGGAGCGGGCGGGGCTGACACTGCCCGCACGGCCGCCGCGTGGAGCTTGACAGCCCGTAGCAAACTCCGCGGCGCGCCAGAACCGGCCGGCGGTGGCGCGGAAACCGCTCCGGATCGACCGGATCGGTCAGATTTCGGCGATTTCGACCGCTGCACGATACGTCTTGGGCCGATACGGCCCCGACTGGATGCAGCACCACGTCTGCCACGGAACTGTTGACCGCTACCGACGACCGAACGTGAGAGACAACATGCGCATCGCACTGACATACCGGTCGGCGCGCTGGCTGGCCGCGGGGCTCGTGGCCGTGTCCGCCGCGGCGGACGCCGCGCAGCCCCCCGGCATCCCCCTGATCGAGGCGGTCAAAGCCGGCGACGCGGTGATGGTTCGCGCGCTTCTCGCCGCCGGCGCCGCCGTCGACGCGGGCGAGCCGGACGGGACCACCGCGCTGCACTGGGCCGCGCACAACAACGACCTGCGCTTGGCCGCGCAGCTCCTGGAGGCCGGCGCCGCCGCGGACGCCGCCACCCGCTACGGTGTGGTGCCGCTCGCCCTCGCCGCCACCAACGGCAGCGCCGCGATGCTGGCGATGCTGCTCGACGCGGGCGCGGACGCCAACCGGGCGTGGGGCGAGGGCGAGACCCCGCTGATGACGGCCGCCCGGACCGGCGTCGTACCCGCGGTCGCGGTCCTGCTGGAGCACGGCGCCGAGGTCGACGCGGTCGAGGGCTGGCGGGGCCAGACGGCGCTGATGTGGACCGCATCGCAGGACAACCCGGGCGCGGCCGAGGCGTTGATCGCAGCCGGCGCCGGCGTCCACGCGAGGTCCGCGGGCGGCTTCACGCCGCTGCTGTTCGCGGCCCGGGAAGGCAGTCTCGCGGCGCTCGACGTGCTGCTCGCGGCCGGGGCCGACCCCGACGACACGCTGCCCGACGGGACCAGCGCCCTTGGCATGGCCGTCTACAACGCGCAGTACGAGATTGCGGCGCGGCTGCTCGCGGCCGGGGCCGACCCCGACGCGCGGGGGCAGGGGTGGACGGCGCTGCATCAGGTGGTGTGGACGCGCCGGCCGAATCTCGGACGCAACCCGCCGTTCCCGGTGCCCCTGGGACGGCTCGACGGCCTCGACATGGCGCGCACCCTGATCGCCCACGGGGCCGACCCGAACCTGCCGCAGACCCGGGAGCCGCGGGACGGCAACCGCAACATGCTCGACCGGGTGGGGGCGACGCCGTTCCTGCTGGCCGCGAAGGCCGCCGACGTGCCGATGATGCGGCTGCTCGCGGATCTCGGCGCCGACCCGAGCCTGACCACCGCCAACGGCGCGACCCCGATGATGGCGGCGGCGGGGGTGGGCATCTGGAAGATCGGCGAGAACCCCGGCGACAACCACGAGGCGCTGGCCGCGGTCGAGCTGGCCTGGGAGCTGGGGAACGACGTTGACGCCGTGGACGGCAACGGCGATACGGCGCTGCACGGCGCCATCCATCGGGGCGCCGACGGCATCGTGCGGTTCCTGCACGAGAAGGGGGCCGACCTCGATGCCGTGAACGAGACCGGCTGGACCGCGCTGTCCATCGCGCGGGGCGTGTTCTATCCGAACACGTTCAACCGGCATCCGCATCTCGTGGCCCTGCTGGAGACGCTCGGGGCGGACCCCGCCGCGGGCGCCCGCCGGCCGCTGGACCTCGCCCCGTGGGAGCGTCAGGCGCTGGCCGCCGACACCCCCCGGCCGTAGGCGGCGCCCGGGCGGACCCCGGCGGCGGTTCGAGGCTGTCTTTCCATGCGTTCGCGCGACCACGAGGGTTTGGCGGCCATCGGCTCGGCAGGCGGGGGTTTCCGGGCCCGGGAAGAACACACGCGAAACCGCTCCGGCGCCGCGACCGCCGAACGGCGACCGTCCGGCGGCGGCTGAGACCACCGAGACCACAGACCCGACAACGATGAGCACCGAGAAGCGCACCTTTACCGCCGAGGTTCAGGAGCTCCTGAACCTCATGGTTCATTCGCTCTACTCCCAGAAGGACATCTTCCTCCGCGAGCTCGTCTCGAACAGCTCGGACGCCCTGGACAAGCTGCGGATACAAGGGCTGTCGGACCCGAACCTCCTGCCGGAGGGCGATCTGGAGATCCGGCTCGACGCCGACCCGGAGGCGCGCACCCTGACCATCTCCGACAACGGCATCGGGATGGGGCGGGACGAGGTGGTGCGCGACATCGGCACCATCGCGCGTTCCGGCAGCCGCGAGTTCCTGACCGCGCTGAAGGCGAAGCAGGACGCCGGCGGCGAGGGGACCGCGGCGGCCACCGCCGACCTGATCGGCCAGTTCGGGGTCGGTTTCTACTCGACGTTCATGGTTGCGGACCGGGTCGTCCTGACCACGCGCCGCGCCGGCGCCGACACCGCCACCCGCTGGGAATCGACGGGCGACGGCACCTACACCCTGGACGAGGCGGCGCGGCCGCAGGCCGGCACCACCGTGGTGCTGCACTTGAAGCCGGCCGACGAGGAGGACGGGCGGCGGGACTACACCGACCCCTTCGTGCTCCGCGAGATCGTCAAGAAGCACTCCGACTTCGTGGCGCACCCCATCCGCATGCGGGTGGAGCGGCAGGAGCCGGTGCTCGACAACACCGGCCAGCCCGTGAAGGGCGTCCTGCCGAAGACGGTGGTCGAGGACGAGACCTTCAACTCGATGAAGGCGATCTGGACCCGGTCGCGCGGCGACGTCAGCGACGACGAGTACCACGAGTTCTACCGCCACCTGTCGCACGACTGGCACGATCCGCTGGCCACCATCCCCGCCGCGATGGAGGGCGCGTTCAACGCCCGCATCCTGCTGTTCATCCCCCCCAAGGCCCCCTTCGACCTGTACCACCGCGAGCGCATCACCAAGGGCGTGCAGCTCTACGTGAAGCGGGTCCACATCATGGACGACTGGAAGGTGCTGCTGCCCGAGTGGCTGCGCTTCCTGAAGGGGGTCATCGACTGCGAAGACCTTTCGCTGAACGTGTCGCGCGAGATCCTCCAGCACGATCGGCAGGTGAAGTCGATCCGCAACTTCGCGATCAAGAAGACGTTGGAGGCGATCGGGAAGCTGCGCAAGGACAAGCCGGAGTCGATGCGCACGTTCTGGCGCGAGTTCGGCGCGGTCCTCAAGGAGGGGCTGGCGGCGGACGGCGAGCATCGCGACCGGCTGCTCGACCTGATACTGTGCGCGACCACCCACGGGGACGAGCCGACCCCGCTCGCCGACTATGTCGATCGGATGGCGGACGACCAGCAGCACATTTACTATCTGGCCGGGACCTCGCTCGACGCGGTGCGCCATTCGCCGCACCTCGAGTCGTTCACCCGCAAGGGCGTCGAGGTGCTGTTCTTCGCGGACCCCGTCGACGAGTTCTGGCTCGAGCGCGAGCTGACGTACCGGGACAAGACGTTCGTGTCGGTCACCAAGGGCGAGATCGACCTCGGGACCGGTGATGCGGAGGACGAGAAGAAGGATGCCGCGGAACGGCCCCAACTCGACAGCCTGCTGCAGACCCTGCGCGCGCACCTGCAGGACGACGTCAAGGAGGTGCGGGTCTCGGGACGGCTCACCGACAGCCCGGCGTGCCTGGTCGGCGACAAGGACGACCTGAGCCCGCAGCTCGAGCAGATGATGCGCCAGCTCGGGCAGGACCCGCCGAAGACGAAGCGGATTCTCGAGATCAACCCCGAACATCCGTTCATCGGGCGGCTCGCCGCCATCCACGCGGAGAACACCCGGTCGCTCAAGCTGAGGACCTACGCCCGTCTGCTGCACGGGCAGGCGATTCTCGCTGAGGGCGGCACCCTGCCGGACCCCGGCGCCTACAGCCGCATCGTCATGGAGGTCGCCAACGAGGCGGTGACGGCCGGCGCGCCGCCGCCCCGCGCGGCCATCGCAACGAACGACCCCGCCCCGTCCGCGTCATCGTGAGGAGTCCCGTCATGAGATACCTGAACACTCGTGCGCTCGCGGTCCCCCTGCTGCTCCTGAACGCCTGCGGCGGCGCCGAGCCGGCCGCGGACCCGCCGGCCGCGGAAGCCGCTCCCCCGCCCTACCGGGCATTCGTCACCAACGAGACCTCGGGCGATCTGTCGGTGATTGCGGGCGGCACCCACGAGGTGCTGGCGACCATCCCCCTCGGGAAGCGCCCGCGGGGCATCAAGGTCGATCCGGCCGGCGAGCGCCTGTTCGTCGCCCTCAGCGGATCGCCGCCGGCCCCGCCGGGGGTCGACGAATCGACGCTGCCGCCGCCCGACCGGTCGGCGGACGGCATCGGTATCGTGAACATCGCCGAGGGACAGATCGTGACGGTGCTCGACGCGGGCACCGACCCCGAGCAGGTGGCGGTGAGCGCCGACGGCGCCCGGGTCTTCGTGGCCAACGAGGACGCGGCGCTCGCGAGCATCGTCGACATCGAGAGCGGCGAGATCCTCGCCCAGCTCCCGGTGGGCGGCGAGCCCGAGGGCGTGACCCGCAGCCCCGACGGCCGCTGGGTCTACATCACGTCGGAGAACGACAACCAGGTCTCGGTCATCGACACCGAGGCGCTGGAGGTGGCGGCGGTGTTCGACGTCGGGGCCCGGCCGCGCTCGTCGGCGTTCTCGCCCGACAGCACCCGCGCCTACGTCACGGCCGAGAACGGGAGCACGGTGTCGGTCGTCGACACCGCCGACCACTCCGTCATCGAGACCATCGAGCTGACCGGCGAGCTGGTGCGGCCGATGGACGCCAAGGTCTCGCCCGACGGGTCGCGGCTCTACGTCTCGACCGGCCGCGGCCGCACGGTGGCGGTCATCGACACCGCGACCAACGAGCCGATCACGCAGGTGGAGGTCGGCGAGCGGCCCTGGGGCATCGACCTGACCCCGGACGGGCGCTACCTCTACACCGCAAACGGCCCCGGGAACGACGTCTCCGTCGTCGACACCGAGACCCTCGAGGTGGTCGCGAGGGTGGAGGTCGGCGTGCGGCCGTGGGGCGTGGTCATCGTGGAGTGAGGGGGCGACGCCGGAGCTGACCTGCCGACGGCAAGGCGTCGGTCGATGTCCGACCCGGCCAGCGTGGACGACCGGCGCGATGACCGACCCGCAAAGACGGAAGGCCGACCCGCACCGGCAAGATATGCTGGAGATCTACAAGCTCCACGCGGAGCTCACCGACAGGGTGAGTCAGCGCTGCGAGGTCGCCAATCGACTGTACGCCAGTCTGATGGTGGGCTTGGCGGCGGCGCTTCTCGCCGCCGTCAGCCGGGCCGGGATCGGCGACGCCCGGCTCAACGCCGTCATGGGGCTCGTCGGAATGGTCGGCGCAGTGGTGTCCGCTTCCGGGATACGCGTCATTCGTTACTACGGCAAGCTTGAAGCGACGAAGCGCGGGCTGCTGCGCGAGATCGAAGAGACACTCCCGTACTGGTTCTTCAGGCGCGAATCGGCGCTGTTGAGCGACGACACCAAGTAGACGACACCAAGTACAGGTGGTTGATTCACGCCGAGATGGCTGTTCCGGTGTTTTTCCTCCTGCTGTCGTTCGTTCTCTTCGCGATCGCGTTGTTTCACACGCCGGCGTAAGTGAAGGCGGCCGTGAGTTTGTACCGGTCCAGGCCCGACGAAATTCGGGCATCCCGCCAGCGGTCGATGATCCGCCGGCGGGATCCATCACATTCCGCGGATCCCCGCCCCGCCGCAGCCCCGGCGGCGCGGTCCGCCTTTCCCGAAGAGGCACTCCAATGCGCGCACGGCAACGACTCGGCCTGTCGGCGGCGATTCTCACCCTCGGCGCCGGACTCGTCTTCACGGCCGGACAGCAGCGCCCGACGTTCACCCCCGAGCAGGAGGCCCGGCTGCAGATACGCGAGGTGACCGACGGCCTCTACGTCATCCCCGGCTTCGACGGCGGGCAGTCCGGCGGCAACGTCGCGGTCCGGGTGACCGACGAGGGCGTCATCATCGTCGACAACAAGTTCCCCTACAGCTACGACTTCATCACCGCCCAGGTCGCCGGCGTCACCGACCAGCCCATCCGCTACGTGCTGAACACCCACCACCACGGCGACCACGCCGGCAGCAACGCCGACTTCATGCGCGCGGCCGAGGTCATCGCCCACCGCAACGCGCGCGCCAACATCGTCCGCAACGACCAGACCGGCGCCCCGCGGGTGACCTTCGCCGACGAGACCGCGGTGTTCCTCGGCGGCGCCGAGGCGCAGGCCCACCACTTCGGGCGCGGCCACACCAACGGCGATGCGGTCATCTACTTCCCCGACCTCCGCACCGTCCACACCGGAGACCTGTTCATCCACGGCCAACGCCTCGACGGCAGCACCCTGGCCCCGTTCTGGGACTACGGCAACGGCGGCAGCGCCGCCGAGTGGCCGGCGACCCTGACCCGCCTGCTGGCCCTCGACTTCGACACCGTGATTCCCGGACACGGGGAGATCCTGGGCAAGGACGACGTCCGGACCTTCCGCGCGAAGCTCGAGACCGTGCTCGACCGGGTGCGCGCCGCGATCGCCGCCGGGGCGACCCGCGACGACGTCGCCTCCCGCGTCGACACCGCCGACCTCGATTGGCCCCTCGCGCCGGTGCGGATTCAGGGCGTGTTCGACGAGCTGACGGCGCAGTGAGCCCAAGACGGTCTGACGGCTCGTCCGCTCGACGGCAGGGGTGCGCCAGCCGAACCGCCAAAATCACATGATACCAATGACCGCCTTGCATCTTGGTGCATGAGTTCATATGATTGCCGCATGGTTCCGCTCGCGTGAGTTCCTGAAGGAAGACGACCCGAGGCGAGCCGAACTCGTGAGGCTGGCGAAAACTGGACGCCGATTGACCAAGTCCACGCCGGCCCGCCCGACAAGGTGGCAGCCGCAATACGTGGAAAACCCCGACGACGGGAACAACGGATTCACGAACGACGGCGCTTGGGAACTGATCGCATCCAAGCTCGCGAGCGGCCATCGAGTCGAGATCATGGCACTCGAGAAGCCGAAGGGCGCGACGGGCTACGTCCTGAAGATCCAGCTTGGCTCGTCGATGCGTCCCCGACTCTACGTGAAGTTGGAGCTGCATCGGGGCTGGATACTCGGAAGGAGCTTCCACGACTCGGAACGCTGACAGCCCATGGCGAGACCCTGCGTTGCGGCGAGCGCCCGCCCGACAAAGCGCGGGGGTGACGCGGAGCGGGCGGCATCTCAGCGGGGAGCCAAGCAGACGACCGCGATGCGCCGCCCTTTGAATGCGCCGGAGGTTGGCCATCGACGGCCGAGTGGAGCATCAGACATGCCATCACGTGCGACGGCCGCAACTCCCCCAGACGACCGGCAAGACACCGTCCCCTGCTTCGACTGCGACGCCGACACGCGCAGGATCTGGGGCGGGCACACGTTCACGTACGGACTTGGCGCCGCCGCCGTCGAACTGACCGTGGACCTTCCGATTCACGTCTGTCCGTCCTGCGGCTTCGAGTGTCTCGACGATGAAGCCGAGACGCTCAAGCACGAAGCGGTCTGCACCCACCTCGGCGTACTGTCGCCGAACGAGATTCGCGGAATCCGGGGGATGCACGGCATGTCCCGCGCTGCGTTCTCGAAGGTCACCGGCCTCGGCGAAGCGACGCTGAACCGCTGGGAGAACAGGATTCTGATTCAGAGCGCGGCGAACGACCGCTACCTCCGCCTCCTGGCCGCGCCCGACAACCTGCACCGGCTGAAGCGCCTGGAGGCGGGACCGACGGCTTCGCTTCCGCCGTCCGAAACAGACGCGGGACGTTTCCGCGTCATCGACGTGTCCGAAAAACATCGGCGGCAACAGACGGGATTCCGTCTCGTCGTCGCATAACCCTCGGACGGGTTCGACGCATGTACGTCACGACGTTCTACTCCTTCAAGGGCGGCGTGGGCCGCAGCATGGCGCTCGCGAACACCGCCGTCGAACTGGCGAAGCGGGGTCGCCGCGTCCTCGCCGTCGATTTCGATCTCGAGGCGCCGGGGCTTGATACGTTCGACGTCTTGCGTCCACGGGACGAGGTCCCCGGAATCATCGACTTCGTCCACGAGTACCTCGACTCCAATCGCGCGCCCGAGGCCGGCCGGTTTCTGGCCCGGTTGCCCGATATGGGCGACCGCGGCGGCGAGCTGTGGATCATGCCGTCGGGCGCGCAGCAGGCCACGTACGCAGCCCACTTCAATCAGATCGACTGGGGCGGGTTGTACGAGAAACGCGACGGCTATCTGCTGTTCGAGGATCTCAAGGCCCAGTGGCGGCAGGCCATCAATCCGGACTACGTGCTCATCGATTCGCGAACCGGCCACACCGACACCGGAGGCATCTGCACCCGGCAGCTGCCCGACGCGGTGGCCATCCTGTTCTTCCCGAACGAACAGAACCTGCGCGGGCTGACCAAGGTGGTGAACGACATCCGTTCGGAGACCGGCGAACCGCGCCGCAAGGCCATCGAGCTTCACTTCGTCATGTCCAACGTTCCGGACCTGGACGACGAGGACAGGATTCTCGAGAAGAAGATCCAGGCCTTCCGGAACGAGCTGGCCTTGACGTGCGATCCGCTGATCGTGCACCGGTACGACAGCCTGTCGCTGCTGAACCAGGCGGTGTTCACCGGGGTTCGTCCGAAGAGCCGGCTCGCCAGAGAGTATTGCGCGGTCGTGGACCAGATCGTCGGGCGCAATCTCGACGACCGGGATGGAGCGCTGAGCTACCTCGAACGGACGAGCAGATCATGGCGGCGCCGGAGAACGGCATACGAATCACAGCGTGATCTGGCGGAGAATCTGCGTCGAATCGAAAAGGCGCACGCCAAAGACGGAGAAGTGCTGTTCGAACTTGGAAAGTTCAGGGAAAACGACCCGCGGATGGGCCGGGACGCCTCGTTGTTCGATCGGGCGATCGAGTCGGGATACCGCCAACCGGAGGTCTATCTGCAACGAGCCCGTGTTCGCGCGCGCGACGGCGAGCCGGACGGCGCGAGTGATGATGCACTGCGTGCGCTGCAAACCGACGGTGCGCCGCCTCCGTTGATCTGGCAAGCCGTCTCGATGATCCGGCCCGACAAGTCCGAGGCGGCCGCCACGTCGCCGGCGGTCGTGTCGCTCGACGTTCGTGAACGCGTCTCGCTTGCGGACGGACTCAACGAATGGCCGGATCAAATCAAGGTCTCGATTCGCATCCTGGAACCGATCGTCGACGACTCGGACCTCCAAGAGGAGCATCGTGCGCGCGCGCGCGGCATCTTGGCGATGCGGTTGGTCGCGACCGGCGCGTGCGGTGAGGCGGCGAAGCTGCTTCGCCCTGAGAATCGCAGTGTCGAGGATATGGATATTCAGGATGCCTTCAACTACGGCATGGCGGCGTGGGGAGCCACCGGCGGGATCGTCCCGGATCCGTTCGTTCGTGTCGTCGAGATCGACAAATCGGAATCGGCATCGGAATCGCGATCGGACCCCAACTACTTGCAGTGCATGGCGGTGGCCTGCTGGGCGACCGGCGACACCGGGGCGGCGGCCGAGTTCGAGGCGCGCGCCCGAGCGGCCGTGCGCGGTTCGGCGTTGAGTTGCTGGCGCTATGCCGAAGTGCCGGCGAACGAGTTCATGGAAGATCTCGATGACATCAAGGCCCTGATCGGCGGCGACGCTGCGCGGGTGCCGCGATTCATGCGAATCGAGCCCATGCCCGGCGCAACCGGCTGAGCCCTGGCCGTTCGGCACTGCCGTCGGCCAACGAACGCCCGGACGAATCGCTGCGCACCGCGCGCTACGTACGGGAACCCGCGGCGCGGGTGGAAGGAGCGGCGCGCTGCGGTGCCGAATGGACGTATGATCTCCGCAGTTGCCGCAGGCAGCGGGACAACAGAGGGACGAACGACGTGCCCACCGCGCAACCCGCCTTCAAGTTCACCTACGAGGATTACCGGACGGCGCCGCCGGACAGGCGCTACGAGCTGTTCGACGGGGATCTGGTCATGGTCCCGGCGCCGAATCTGAAGCACCAGACGGTTCAGGTCCGGTTGGGCGAGCGGCTCGCTCGGTTCGTTCGGGAGCACTCGCTGGGGATGCTGTTCTTCGCCCCGTGCGACGTGGTGCTCTCCGACACCGATGTCGTGCAGCCGGACCTGCTGTTCGTCTCCAGCGACCGCGCACATCTGCTGAACAACGGTGAAAACGTGCGGGGCGCGCCCGACCTCGTGATCGAGATCCTGTCACCGGCCACCGCCGAGCGGGACCGGGGCTACAAGCGCGCGCTCTACGCCAAGCATGGCGTGGCGGAGTACTGGCTGGTCGATCCTTCGGCCGAGACGGTGTGGATTCATCGCCTGCGCGGCCGTGCGCTGGTCGTTGCGCAGACTCTCCACCGGGGACAGACGTTGCGCTCACCCCTGCTGCCGGGGTTCGCCCTGGATCTGGAAGACGTCTTCTCCTCCTGAACCTGCCCGGCGACGCACCAGCCCCGCCGCCACGTTGCGCCATCTCCCCGCCGCGGGCCGCAGGTACGCCGGCCGGTCACCACCGTCTCTGTCCGGAAGCGGGCGGCGTCGTGAGCCGACCCGGGCCCGCGCGCGAAGCCATTGACCGGAGCGCTGTTCCGTCGTCATGACACCGGCGACGTCGGCGTCAACGCCAAGGCGCAGGCTCCTACTGTGTTGCCATGATTAAAAATGGGGTCGCCGAGGAACTCACTTCGGACCGAAAGAGTTCCCCATGCAGAGGAAATACATCGTTCGGCTCAAGTCCGTCTGTCTGAAGATTATGGCGTGACGGACCACTACGTCATCTCGGGCGTGAACGTGACGTCGCCGGCGGCGGTGTCGCCGGGGTTGAGGACGATGAGGCCGGCGTCGGTACGACCGCGATCGGCCAAGTTGAACCCGTCGATGCAGTTGGTGGCGGGCTCGACGCAGAAGAAATCGCGGCCGGCGGGGGTGTAGACGACCAGACAGGCATAGACGGGGTCGGCGTCGACCCGCAGCCGCGCGTTCAGCTCCGGCCACTCGATGACCGCGCGCCCGCCGAAGCGGATGAAGTTGTTGTCGAGAACCGTGGCGTCCGGATTCAGCCCGGCGCCGTCGAGGAGGAGCTGCGGGGGCGGCGGCACGATGCGGACCGGCATGACGGCGGCGTCGGCCTCCCACATCGGGCCGACGTCGGCCCGCACCACCGCCCGCGGGGTGCGGACGAAGTAGGGGTGGAGCCCGAAGCCGACGGGCATCGGATCCGACGCCTCGTTGGTGACCGCGAACCGGACGCGGAGGCGCCCGCCGGTGAGGTCGAAGGTCTGCTGCGCCGTGTAGGCCCAGGGCCACGCATCGGCCCGATGCCGGTACTCCATCGTCAGCCGCGCGGCGGCCCGGTCGACGACGGTCCACGGTTCCCGCCAGCCGTGGCCGTGGATGGCGTGGGGCTCGGGCGGAAAGTTCTGCGGAAGCTGGACCCCGCGGCCGCGAAAGCGGAACCGCGCGTCGCGGATGCGGTTCGAGAACGGTACCAGCGGGAAGCTCGACATCCCGCCCGCGGACCGCGCTGCGAGAGCGTCGGGAGACGCCGGGCGCATCCATTCGAGGGTTCGGCCGCCGCGCTCCGAGACGTACCGGGTGATGGACCCGCCGATCTCGGGCGCCACCGCGAGCCGCGTCGAACCGGCCCGGAGCTCGATGACCTGCGGTGCGTTCTGGTTCATGCTCGGGTTGCCCCCAAACCGTCATGATCGGGGACGCCGATCACCCGACGCCACGAACGTCGGGACCTGTTCACAGGAAGTCGACGCCGCCGGAAGTCTGCACTGCTTGTTACGGCGCCGAATCCTGGCCCGGAACGCCGACCGGCCCTTCGGACGCCTCGCACCCCGCCATCACGACCCGGTCGTCGGTCGTCCGTCCAAGTATCGCACGAACGAAGAGGCCAGGGCCCCGTCCGACCCTGTCCGCAACCCCTTCTCACCTGTCAGGCAGGACCATCCCACGCTCCGCCACCGCCGTGCGCAGGCGGAATCGTGGCGGGTCCTGGGGCTCCGGACGTGCGGAATCGCCGGTCTCACGCGGCGCCGGCCGGTCGGCAAGACCGTGGCGACCCCTCGAATCGGGGGCGAGCCGTCACGCGCCGTCAGCGTGGGATGCTCTTGCCTGTCAGGCGGTGTCCACAGGCGACCAGAGGGCGTCTTGTCAGCCCCTGATGAAGCCCCGCGTTCCCCGCGTTGCGCCCACCGAGAGCGGCGAGGGTGCCGTCGTCACTTCTCCGCGGACGCCAACACCCGCCCCGAGTCCCCTGCGCCCCGGGGCCGGCGCCGGCGCGGATCGCCCGATCGCGCCGCGATCGACGAGCGGTGCGCACCGTGGACCGGCCGGCCGGCATCGGTCCGGCAGTAGAATGGAGCCATGGCCGATTTCGAACCCCAACCGCATGTTCCGCGCGACGACACACCGGCGTCCCCGACACCGGCGACGCCGGCTGCGACATTCCCCGGCTGCACGCCCCGGCACCTGCCGCGAAGCGAGATCGACACCTGGGAAGGCCGGCTGGAGTTCTGGGACGCCGCCACCGAGACGGCGTGGGTCGCCGAGCCGACCACCCCGTATCACGAGAAGCCGTCGCGCAGGCTGACGCAGCTCGTGGACCGGATTGCCGCGGAACGCGGGTCGGCCATCGACTGCTACGGCTCGATGGACCTCCTGCAGCGCGACGAGCACGGCGCGCCGCGGCGCATCCTGCAGGCCGACGAGTCCGTATACGTGCATCCTCGGCGCGCGCGCCTGCCGGGCCCCAAAGCGATGGTGGCCGGCGAGCACGATTTCCCGGACGTGGTGTTGGAGGTCGATCACACGACGGACGTACGGCGGGGCAAGCTGGGGCTGTACGAAGCGTGGGGCTTCCCGGAAGTGTGGGTGGAGGTGCCGGACCGTCGGGCGGCGGGCCGGACGCGCCGGCGGCGGCCGGGACTGACGATCCACCGGCGGGTTGCGGGCGCCTACCACGCGTCGGCGGCGAGCGGCGTGTTTCCGGGCTGGACGGCGGCCGAGATCCACGTCGGCCTCAACGAGACGGTGCTGTCGGAACAGACGTTTGCGGTGCTGCACCGGGTCGGCGCCGCGCTCGGCGTGCGGGACGGCACCGGGCCGGACGACGATCCGATGCTGGGCTGGCACCGGCGCCAGGGCCGGGCGGAAGGCGTGGCCCTGGGCCGGGCGGAAGGCGTGGCCCTGGGCCGGGCGGCGACCCGGCTGGAGATGGTCCGCGAGATCCTGGAGACACGCGGCATCATACTCTCGGACCCGGGCCTCGCCCACCTGTCGGAGATCGACGTGACGTCCGGTGACGCCTTGGTCCGCGCGGCGATCGCGTGCGACGACGAGACCGATTTCCTGGCGCGGCTCCGGCGCCGCCGGTGACCGGGGCGCAGATCATGGAGCATCGTCGAAACCTTCGATCGGTGGCATGCGTTCTGGAGCGGGGGGGCGCATGAGCCGATCTCCCGAGCCACCGGCCATTCGTCCGCTGAAGGACGGACCGCTCCGGGTCACGGGCGTCGCCGCCCTCAGGAACTCGAGAGGCGAGTCCGTCGCCGTCAGGCGCGTCTACACGCTGTGCCGGTGCGGCGCGTCGAGGCGGAAGCCGTTCTGCGACGGCTCCCACGCCGCAATCGGGTTCACGGACGCGCGGGCGGACCACCGTGTGCCCGACCGCCTCGACGTCCATCGCGGCGATAGCATCACGGTGTTCGACAACCGCGGCGTCTGCAGCCACGCGGGGCTCTGCACCGCGCGCCTGCCGGCGGTCTGGCGATCCGGCGTCGAGCCGTGGATCGATCCGGACGCAGCGCCGCCGGAGGAGATCGTGCGGGTCGTCCGCGCCTGTCCGTCCGGAGCGTTGAGCTACGCGCTCGACGGCGACCGGCAGACCGACGACCACGACGCCCCGGAGATCGTCGTTTCCCGCGACGGTCCGTACTACGTCCGCGGCGGCGTCCCGCTCGACGGGGTCACGTACGGCGACGGCGCAAGCCGCGGGCACTGCGCGTTGTGCCGGTGCGGCCACTCGCGCAACAAGCCGTTCTGTGACGGGAGCCACTGGTACGCCGGCTTCCATGACGACGAGGCGGGCACGATCGCCGCGGCCAACCGGGCGCAAGCCGCGAGCGGCGGGCAGTGGGTCGGCGTGGGGAAGACCGCCGACTTCGCCGCCGGCCGCGCGCACGCCGTGACGGCGGGGAACCTCGCCGCGGCGCTGGTCCGCGTGGACGGCGGATGGCGGGCGTTGAACGCGGCCTGCCCGCACCAGGGCGGCCCGCTGGCGGAGGGCGAGGTCTGCGATGGCGCGATCCGGTGTCCCTGGCACGGCTACGCATTCTCCCTCGACGACGGCCGATGCGCCGGCGGCGAACACCAGGCTCAGGTGCTGCCGGTCCGCGAGCGCGACGGCGTGGTCGAGGTCGCTGCGCCGCAGCCGGTGCGCTCCACCTGGACGGTGAGCCACGTGATCGCGGAGACCCTGGTCGAGTGGGGGCTGAACACCGTCTTCGGAATGGTCGGACATTCCAACCTCGGCTTGGCGGAAGCATTGCGCGTGCAGGAGGCGCGGAAGCGGCTCCGGTACTTCGGCGTCCGCCATGAAGGCGCGGCGGCGTTCGCCTGCTCCGGCTACGCCAAGGTGAGCGGGCGGCCGGCCGCGTGCCTCGCCATCGCCGGCCCCGGCGCCACCAACCTGCTGACGGGTCTCTGGGACGCGAAGATGGACCGCGCGCCGGTGATCGCGCTGACCGGCCAGGTGAACACGCAGGTGATGGGCCCCGGAGCGTTCCAGGAGATCGATCTCTCGTCCGCGTTCGAGGCGGTGACCCGCTTCAGCCAGACCGTGCTGCCGAACAGCAACCACGCGGAGCTCGCGGCGCTGGCGGTCAAGACGGCGCTCGTCGAACGCGACGTCGCCCACCTCATCCTGCCGGACGAGGTACAGGCGCTCGATGCGGGCGACACGGCTCCCGGCCGGCGGGACGGCCGCGTCGCCGCCAGCGCGATCGCGCCGCCCGCCCAGCCGATCGAGCACGCGGCGTTGCGGCTGCGCCGGGCGCGCCGCCCGGTGATCGTCGCCGGGTACGGCGCCCGCGACGGAATGGCCGAGGTCACCGCGCTCGCGGACGCCATCGGCTGCCCGATCGTCACGACGTTCAAGGGGAAGGGCCTCGTGCCGGACGACCACCCGCTGGCCGGGGGCGTGCTGGGGCGGAGCGGCACGCCGGTCGCGAGCTGGTGCGTCTCGCAGGCCGATCTGCTGCTGGTGTTCGGCGCGTCGTTCTCCGACCACACGGGGATCGGCGCGGGGGCGCCGATCGTGCAGGTCGACTTCGACCCGATGGCGCTCGGCCGGCGGCGGCCGGTGGATGAAGCGGTCTGGGGTGACGTCGGCGTCTCGGCCCGCCTCCTGCGCGAGCGGCTGCCATCCCGGCCGGCGGCGGTCGACCCGCGCGAAACCCTGGCCCGGCGACGGCGTCTCTGGCGCGCCGAGAAGGCGGCCCGCGAGCAGCGCGACGACGGGCGCGGGATCGCGTCCGCGCGCATCTTCAGCGAGCTGGCCGCAGCGGTGGCCGACGACGCGGTCATGGTGGTCGACGTTGGAAACAACACCTATTCCTTCGGCCGGTATTTCGAGTGCCGGCGGCAGACCGTGGTGATGTCCGGCTATCTGGGGTCGATCGGCTTCGCGTTCCCCGCCGCGATGGGCGCCTGGGCCGCCGCGCCGGACCGGCAGATCGTGTCGGTGAGCGGCGACGGCGGGTTCGGTCAGTACATGGGCGAGTTCCTGACGGCCGTGAAACACGAAATGCCGATCACGCACGTGCTGATCGATAATCACGAGCTCGGCAAGATCTCCAAGGAGCAGCGCAACGGCGGGTGGCCCGTGTGGCGGACCGCCCTGCGCAATCCCGACTTCGCGGAGTACGCGCGGCTCTGCGGGGGGCGCGGATACCGGGTCGATGCGCCCGGCGACCTCGCACCGGCGCTCCGCAAGGCATTGAACGGCGGGGGACCGGCCCTCGTCGACGTGCGCGCCGACCCTCTGCTCACCTGATGAGGGACGGCGTATCGATCGTGGTGCGTGGAGCTCGGGCGGCGCCCGAAACCAACCGCAACGAACGTCACGACGCCGCGGTCCGGCCGGGCCGCGCCCGGTGGTAGGATCGTCGCCGTGGATCTACCCGCCGGGAGGATGTGAGCATGCGATCTATGAAGTCTGCGATGGCGGCGGCGGCGGCCGGATTGGCATTGGCGATCGGGGCCGGGTCCCTCGGCGCGGCGGAGCAGGAAGCGATGACCGACAATCCGTTCTTCGCCGCGAGCCCGCTGCCCTATCAGCTTCCCCCGTTCGACCGCGTCGACGACGCGCACTACCGACCGGCGTTCGAGCGGGGCATGGCGGAGCAGATCGCCGAGATAGCGGCGATCGCCGGGGCGTCCGACCCGCCGACGTTCGAGAACACCATCATCCCCCTCGAAATGTCGGGCCGGCTGCTCGACCGTGTCGCGTCGACGTTCTTCAGCCTCGCCAGCGCCGACACCAACGACGCCATCAACGCGATCCGCAACGAGATGGCGCCGCGGCTGGCCGCCCACACCGACCGCATTCTGCTCGACGGCGACCTGTTCGCGCGCGTCGAGGCGCTTTACGAGCAGCGGACGGCGCTCGACCTCGACGACGAGTCACGGCGGCTCGTCGAGGAGTACTACGTCGACTTCGTGCGGGCCGGGGCGCGGCTCTCCGACGCCGGGAAGGAGCGCATGCAGGCGATCAACGCCAGACTCGCGGCGCTGTCCAGCCGGTTCACCCAGAACGTGCTCGACGAGGTGAACGCCTCGGCCGTGGTGGTCGATTCGCGCGAGGAGTTGGCCGGGCTGTCCGAGGGCCGGATCGCGGCCACCGTCGCGGCGGCGGCGGCGCGGGACCTGGAAGGACAGTTCGTCATCCCCCTGCTGAACACCAGCGGACAGCCAGCCCTGGACTCGCTCGAGGACCGCGGCCTCCGCGAGCGCATCACGCGGACCTCGCTCGCCCGCAACAGCCGGGGCGGCGAATACGACAACCGCGGGGTGATCACGGAGATGGCGCGGCTGCGGGCCGAGCGGGCCGCCATGCTCGGCTATCCCAACCACGCCGCGTACATCCTCGAGCGGCAGACGGCCCGGACCGTCGCCGCGGTCAACGAGCGGCTCGCGAGCCTCGCCCCGCCGGCGGTGGCCAACGCCGAGCGCGAGGCGGCGGACCTGCAGGCGATGGCCGCGGCGGAGGGCACCGATCTGGAGCTGGCGGCCTGGGACTGGTCGTACTACACCGAGAAGGTGCGGGCGGAACGCTACGCCTTCGACGCGTCGCAGCTTCGCCCTTACTTCGAGATGGACAACGTGCTCGAGAACGGCGTGTTCTTCGCCGCCAACCGGTTGTACGGGCTGACGTTCGAGGCACGGCCGGAGCTGCCGGTCTACCACCCGGACGTCCGGGTGTGGGAGGTGTTCGACGCCGGGGGCGCGCCCCTCGGGCTGTTCCTCGGCGACTTCTACGCCCGGCCCTCCAAGCGGGGCGGGGCCTGGATGAACGCGTACGTGTCGCAGTCGCATCTGCTCGAGACGGCACCGGTGGTGGCCAACCACCTGAACGTGCCGAAGCCGCCGGACGGCGAACCGACGCTGCTGACCTTCGACGAGGTCACGACGATGTTCCACGAGTTCGGGCACGCCCTGCACGGCTTCTTCTCCGACGTACGCTACCCCTACTTCGCGGGCACGTCGGTCCCGCGCGACTTCGTGGAGTACCCCTCGCAGGTCAACGAGATGTGGTCCACCTGGCCCGAGGTGCTCCGGAACTACGCGGTCCACCACGAGACGGGCGAGCCGATGCCGGCGGACCTCCTCGACAAGGTGCTGGCGACGCAGCAGTTCAACCAGGGGTTCGCGACCACCGAGTACCTCGCCGCGTCGCTCCTCGACCAAGCGTGGCATCAGCTCACGGCCGAAGAGGTCCCCGACGCGGCCGGGGTCGAGGCGTTCGAGGCGGCGGCCCTCGAGGCGGCGGGGGTCGCCCTCGATACGGTGCCGCCGCGCTATCGCAGCACCTACTTCTCGCACATCTGGAGCAGCGGCTACTCGGCCGGCTACTATTCCTATATCTGGAGCGAGGTGCTCGACGCCGACTCCGTCGAGTGGTTCAAGGAGAACGGCGGCCTGCGGCGCGGGAACGGCGACCACTTCCGGAGCACGCTGCTGTCGAAGGGCGGCAGCATCGAGGCCCTGGACCTCTTTCGCGCGTTCCGGGGCGCGGATCCCGACATCCGTCCGCTCCTCGTCCGGCGCGGCTTGAACTGACCGCGGGCTGTTGCGGCCCCCGCCCGGACCGGGGCGCGTCACCGCCGTCCGCATGCGCGGCGGGGGCGGAACACGCACCAGTCATGGAGGGTTGGTTGGGCGGCAATCGGAGCCGCAGGCGACGTTTTCCAGGCACGTCTCCGGTTACACGCCGTCCCGCCGGGCGGGGTCGAACCGCGGAAGTGGAGGCGCGGCCAAACGGTGATATCATCGGGCCGTCTTTGAGACGCCAACATTGAAGGTGAGCCACTTGGGAGTCGCCACGATTCGCACGGACCACGACACGCTTTCCGTTCCTGGGACGGAGTCTCGGCCGCACGTGCGGTTGCGGCTCGCCGTGCGGGGCTTTCTCGCCCTTGCCGTGCTGCTGGCGGTGACCATCGTGGCCACGTCGGCCACCCTCCTCTACAACACGGCAACCGCGTTGCGCGACGAGGCGGAAGCGGCAGCCGTGAACACCTCGGAGTTGCTGTCCGCGAGCTTCGCGGAGATGGGCGAGATCTCGCTGGCCAACGTCGCCCGGACGCTGGACGCGACCCTCGACGGCCAGATGATCGCCCAGGCCCACATCGCCGCCCATCTCGTGGCGGCGGCGGAGGCGGCCGGGTACAATCCTCCGCGCGTCATCGGGATCCTGGACGGCATCGTCGGCGAGACGGTCCTCGACGAGTTCTGGATCACCGATGAGTCGGCCTTTTCCTATCTCACCAACGTGCGGGACGAACGGGGCGCGCTGGTGCCGTTCCAGTTCGATCCGGATCCGGCGGTGCAGCCGCAGGCATCGAAGTTCTACGTGCTGCTCGACGGCGTCGATGACGGTGACGTCATCACTCAGCCGGCCCAGGTGCGGGAGATCGACAACGAGGTCTACAAGTACGTCGGGGTCGGCGGGGTCGACAAGACGCGGATCGTCCAGGTCGGCAACGCGATCGTCTTCGGTGATCAGGAGATAATGACGAGCCGCTACACGTCTCAGCGGGCGGACGTCTCGGCGATCATCGAAGGCATTCTGGGCCAGCAGATGGCGGCTCAGGCGACCATGCTGGAACGCTTCATCGCGGCCGCCGAGGCCGCGGCCTGGACGCGGGACGACATCGCCTTCCGGCTGAGGCGCATCACCACCACGACCATCATCGACGAGATTCGCGTCGCCGACGCGAACAACGTTCCCCTCTACTCGAGCCTGCTGCCGACCGCCGCGGGCGGAGCCCAGGCGGCCCTCGTGCGCCCCGAGGACCTCGGCGACCTGCCCGAGGGATCGCGCGGCGTCGTGGAGCATCCGACGGCGGCGCGTCCGTCCGACGGCGCCCTCTACAAGTACGTCACCGTCGCCACCGGGGAATCGGAGCGGCGCGTCCAGGTCGGCATTCCGATCGAAAGCGCGTCGGGCAATCTGCTCTACTCCGTGTACCAGCGCGAAGCGGACGTTCTGGTTCGCCAGGGCAACCTCGAAGCGCTCTGGGTCGTCAACCTCGATCGGAATCTGGCGGCGGCCGCCCCGCGCGCGGAGGTGCAGGACGCGGGCGACAGGGCGGACGCCTGGCAGTTGTTCGCGGAGAACCGCGCGGCGGCGGTCATGGACTTGGCCATGGACCAGGGACGCGTCGTCAGCGCCGCGAGCCTGAGCCTCTGGTCACCCGAGGCCCGCGGCATCTGGGTCGCCTCGCCCCTCATCAACACCGGGGGCATCCCCATCGGCGGCCTGGCCCTCGCCGTGAACCTGGACGACATCGCCGATACGGTGCTCGACGAGACCCGGAACACCGTTCTCATCGCGGTCGTGCTGCTCGCGCTCACCGGCTTCGCGGCGGCGGGAGGCACGCGGTGGCTGACCCATCCGATAGAAGTCATCGCGGACGCGGCTCGGCAGGTCGAGACAGGGAAGCCGCCCGACCCGGAAGCGATGCGGGACGTGATTCGTCGAACGGACGAGCTGGGCAGTCTGGCCCGCGTGTTCTCCGACATGACGGTCCAGGTCTTCAACCGCGAGGAGCAGTTGGAGACGATGGTGGCGGCGCGGACGCGGGAGCTGCAGACGAGCAACCAGCGCCTGCAGATCGCGCACGAGGCCATCAAGCAGGACCTGTCGATGGCCAAGGTCGTGCAGGAGGCGCTGGTGCGGGAGGGCGACGCCGAGTTCGGGGCGTTCTCGATATCTGCCCGGATGACCCCGGCCCAGCAGATCGGCGGCGACTTCGTCGAGTTCACGGACTCGCCGGGCGGAAGCCTGTTCTTCGTGCTGGGCGACGTCTCCGGCAAGGGGGTCGCGGCGGCGTTGTTCATGGCCGCATCGCAGTCCGCGATGATGTCGGCGTGCGCCGAGCACACCGGCATCTCCAAGATCGCCAACGAGGCGAACCGCCGGCTGTGCCAGCAGAATCCGATGGGGCTCTTCGTGACCTGCGTGGTCGGCATCCTCGACCTGGAGACAGGCAGGCTCGACTACGTCTGCGCCGGACACGAGCCCGCCTACATCATCACCCCCGACGGCGGCCGGCGCGCCCTCCCCATGACCCGGGGCTTGGCCATGGGGCTGATGGATGACTTCGACTACGCCAGCGGAAGCGAGGTCATTCGGCCGAATGAGACCCTGTTTCTGTATACGGACGGTCTGACCGACGCCGTTGACCTCAGCGGCACGCTGTTCGGCAAGGACCGCCTGGAGGGAACGCTGGACGGCGCATCGCGGCGGTCACCGGCGGAGATCGTGGACCATGTCTGGAGCGAGATCGGGAGCTTTTCGACGGGGGCCGCCGCGGCCGACGACATGACCTGCCTCGTGCTGCGCCACGGATGACCGCGGCGGGGCGCCGTGGCGGCGCGGTGGATTGGCGGCAGCGGATGTTGCTATAGTGATGGGCTCGCGAACGTTGGACGACCGTGCCAGACCATGCCTGACCTTCACGTTTCGCTGCCGGCCAAGTTGACAGAGGTTCGCAATCTGTCGACCGCGGTCGAAGAGTTCGGAGACGCGAACCAGTTGCCGCTGCCGACCGTCTTCGTGATCAATCTGGCTCTGGACGAGCTGATCACCAACGCCGTGACGCACGGCAGGTTCGAGGTGCCCGATCCCACGATAGACATCCATCTCAAGGCCGATCGGGACATCGTGACCCTGACCATGGAGGACAACGGGTCGCCCTTCGACCCGACGCAGAGGAGCGCGGCCGACGTCGACACCACGTCGTCGCTGGAGGACCGGGCGGTGGGCGGCCTCGGCTTGCACTTGGTCAGGACCTTCGCCCACGACATGTCCTACCAGTTCGTCGACGGCAGGAACCGTTTGACGGTACACCACCATTTCAAGTCGGAATCCGCCTGACCGGCGCGGCCGGGGGATTCGACCGAGGGGCATCGATGAACATCGAAGTCGCAGAAGAACGGGAAGAGGGGGCGCTGGTACTGCTGCCGGTCGGACGGCTCGACAGCGCGAACGCGCGGGCGTTCGAGTCGATCGTCATGGATCACATCGGCAACGACGAACGGAAGCTGATCTTCGACTTCGGCCGCCTGTCGTTCATCAGCAGCTCCGGGATGCGGGTGCTCCTCATCGCCGCCAAGAAACTCGGCGCGAACGAGGGCACCATCGCCCTGTGCAACATGCAGGACCACATTGAGGAAGTGTTCCGCGTCAGCGGCTTCGATCAGATCATTCCGATCCGCGACTCGCGCCAGGCGGCGCTGGAAGTCTCCTGACCCCACCCTTCCCGCGGGCGTGTCCCCGACGTCGGCAGCCCAAGCCGCCGAGAACCCGTGAGGCACCGGCGGTTCACGCCGCTCGGGCCGAGGCGATTCTCGTCCGTCAGGGCGCCGCCTCGCCGGCGTCGTACCTCCCGGACCGACGATCGGCACCGGCTCGCCGTCAGGAAGCGTCCGTCAGGGCGCCGCTTCGTCGGCGTCGTACCGGATATGAGCCGCCGTCAAGACGTCGTGGAAGCCGCGGCACCGGGTCTCGATCTGCCGGAGACGGTCGCGGCGGTCCTTCAGGGCAGGCCCTTCGGGCGGCCATCCGCTGCGTACAGCCTCGGTGATCCGCGCCATCAGACGCGCGGCCCCGCCGGCCGGTCCCGGCCCGGGCGCGAGCGCCGCCAGCTCCCGTGCCGCCCCGTCGGAAGCGCAGCACAACGATCGCGGCAGCCGGGGATCGACGACCAGCAGGTCGAATGCCCGATCCATCCGGATCGCCACTCCGTACCGATGCGTATAGGCGTCGAGCGCGTGACAGAGGCGCAGCAGGCTCATCCAGTCGTGGTCGGAGGTCTCCTCCGCCGTCATGATCTCTTCGACATGGGCCAGCAGCAGTGAAATCGTGAGCTGCACGCGCTCGGTGCACCGGCCGATCTGCAGAAAGCGCCAGCGGTCGTCACGATACATGGTCCGCTCGGCCACGCCCATGAAGGTGTCGACGTCCCGCGAGACCCGCGCATAGAAACCTTCCGGCTCGACCTTCCAGATATCCGCGATACGCAGCCTCTGAAGACGGAGACGCAGGTAGGCGGGATTGAGACAGCTCCACATCTCGCCGGTGATGCAGTGGCGCATCTGGCGCGCGTTCTCCCGAGCCGCGCCGAAGCAGTTCCAGACCGAGTCGGGGTTGGATCGCTCGAAGGTGAGGTCGTCGGCGAGCGCGAACGAATCTGCGAGGGTGAAATCGTCGTCGAAGCCGCCGAACCCGATGGCGGGGCCGGGAGGCTGCCGGCGCAACGCGCCGTAGATGCGGCGCCAGCCGAAGTTGATCTCGCGGATGGGCCGGTCGACCAGGGTCTCCATCTGCCCGCCGAGCAGACGGCAGAGGTGGCTCGTCCGCTCGGCGTAGCGGCCCATCCAGTAGAGACCCTCCGCGTTGCGCGCCAGCAGCATTTCTTCAGTCTTCCAGCACCCAGACGTCCTTGCCGCCGCCGCCCTGGCTCGAGTTCACGACGAGGCTGCCCCGGCGGAGGGCGACGCGGCAGAACGCACCCGGCACGAGCCGGGTCCGCCGTCCCCGCAGCACGAACGGGCGCAGATCGACGTGGCGCGGCTCGGGCCGGCCGTCCACGAAGCAGGGGGCGCGGGAGAGCGCCAGCACCGGCTGCGAGATGAAGTCGGCGGGATTGGCCCGCACCTCCCGGGCGTACGCGTCCCGCTCCGCCGGGGTGGCGTGGGGACCGACCAGCATGCCGTAGCCGCCGGACTCGCCGACCCGCTTCACGACCAGCCGATCGAGGTTGGCGAGCGTGTACTCCATCTCGTCCGGCCGCCGGCAGATGCGGGTCGGCACGTTGGCCAGGATCGGATCTTCGCTCAGGTAATAGCGGATCAGATCCGGCACGTAGGGGTATACGCTCTTGTCGTCGGCCACGCCGGTCCCGGGGGCGTTCGCGATGACCACGCTGCCGTGCCGGTACGCCTCCATCAAGCCGGGAACCCCCAGCAGCGAATCGGAACGGAAGACGAGCGGGTCGAGGAAGTCGTCGTCCATCCGCCGGTAGATCACGTCGACGCGGCGCAGCCCCTCCGTCGTGCGCATGTGCACGACCCGGTTCCTCACCACCAGATCGCGTCCCTCCACCAGCTCTCCGCCGATCTCGTTGGCCAGGAACATGTGCTCGTAGAACGCGGAGTTGGCCACCCCGGGGGTCAGCAGGGCGAGGGTCGGTTCGCCGCAGCCGGCGGGGGCGAGCTCGCGCAGGGTCTCGCGCAGCAACCGTCCGTAGTGCTCGACCTCCCGCACCCGGCACTGCCGGTAGAGACGCCGCAGGCCGGCCTTCACCGCCCTGCGGTTGGCGATCATGTAGGACACCCCCGACGGCACCCGCAGGTTGTCTTCGAGCACCATGAACCCGTCGGTGGTGCGCACGACGTCGGTGCCGCAGACGGCGACCCAGGTCCCGTGGGGCGGGGTCACCCCGCGCATCTCGCGGCGGTACTGCGGACAGCCGTACACTAGGTCGTCGGGAATGACCCCGTCGGCGATCGCGTGGGCGTCGCTGTAGACGTCGGCGAGAAAGTGGTTCAGGGCGAGGACCCGCTGCGTGAGGCCCGCTTCGAGCTGCTTCCATTCGGCGGCGGGCAGGATGCGGGGAATGCAGTCTATCGGGATGATGCGCTCGTCCGCCGCCTCGTCGCTGTAGACCGTGAAGGTGATGCCCTCGTTGAGGAACGACCGGCTGACCCGTTCCTGAATCTCGCCGAGCTCCGCGTTCGACAGCTTGCCCAGCGCCTCGTGGAGGGAGCGGCTGTGCTCTCGGGGCGCGCCGTCCGACCCGAACATCTCGTCGTGGAACGCGGGATCGATCTCGTACGCGCCGAAATCCATGCCGTGCCCCGTCAGAGCCGCCAGATGATCAGGAGCTGCACCAGGTTCTCGTCGGTGTCGGTGCCCAACTTGTTCGGCCAGTACTGGTACTCGGCGCCCATGAAGAGCTGGTTCGGGTGGCCGCTCACGGCCTTGCCGAGGTCCCAGACGAACTGCGGCTGGGCGAGGACCCAGCTCCGGACCTCGTTGCCGAACTCGTCGGTGACGCGGTGGATGTACTCGGCGTGGCCGAAGAACCCGAACGACTGGCGTCCGACGTCGAACCCGGCGCCCCAGTTGACGTCGAAGGTCCAACTGTTGCTCGTCCGCGGGGCGCCGCTGCCGCTGTTGCCGTCGATGAACGCGGTGACGTCGGTGTTCAGGAAGAAGAAGCCGGGCACCGCCCAGGACAATCGGACACCGGGCAGGTACTTGAAGAAGTCGGCGTCGCCGCCGAAGTTGATGCCACCGATGAGGGCCACGTCCCGGAGCGGCCCGCCGCCCACCGTTCGACCGGACATCTTGCCGAAGCTGAGCGTGGGGTACCACTCGCCGTAGAAGTCCTTGTCGTTGAAGCCGTCAAGGAGGTCGTCGTCGATGTAGTCGATGAACAGGAAGCTGTCGCCGAGCGACCAGCCCGACGCCTGCTGTATCGTCAGGATGCGGCTCGGCGTCGACTGCGCCGAGAAGGGGTTCACGAGACGGCCGTACTGGAACTGGAACTCGGTCTGCGCGGCCGCCGGCGCCGCCGCGAACCCCGCCAGTAACGCACCCAACCCCCAGCCCCACCAGCCCGGTACCGTTCGATTTGCGATCACCGTCTGACCTCGCCAACCCGTGTCCCAAATACCCTCGACGCTCGCCGAGCGGCCCGGAAACCGGGCTGGCGCTCGTGCGCACCCCCCACGCCGCGGGCTGCCGCCGACCGGGCGATGCCGGCGACCCGCCGATCCCTCTTCAGCCGCGCGGACGGGACGCGCTCCACGGCGCCGCCGGCCGGGCGATGCCGGCGGCCCGCCGATCCCGTGCGCACATCGCGATTCGCCGACAGTATAGTTCGCCGGCGCCGGAATCGAGTACCGGGCATCCAGATCGAGTCGACGCCCACGGCGCCTGCGCCGCGAAGCCCGGCGGCGGGCGACGCCGATTACGTCGTGTTCGATCGCGTCATCAAGAGCGGCGACGGCCGCACCCTGATGGTGCGCGACGTCGTTCTGCGGATCGCCCGGGGCGAATTTCATCACCCCCTGCCCGGACCTTCCGGCTCCGGCAGGACGACCTGCCTGATGATGCCGGCCGGGTTCGAGGGCCGCAGCGCGGGGCGGCTTCCGGACGTCCCCGGCGGCTCTACAATGATGCAAATCAGGCTACGATGTGAATCAATATGAGAGTCAGCGTCGAGATCGATGAAGCAACCTTGAACGCGCTCCGCCGGTTGACCGGTGAGAGGAAGATGAGCCCCGCGATCAGTCGCGCGGTCACCGAGTTCGTCAGACGGCAACACGTGCGGGAGTTCGGCCGTTTGCTGCGCGAGGGCGCCTTCGACTACCCGTTGACCAACGACGAGATCGAGTCCGCGGATCACTGACCCGGCATGGTGCTCGTGGACTCGTCGGTCTGGATCGAAGCCCTGCGCAGGCGGGGTGACCCCGCGGCCAAGGTGGCGCTGGAGGCGTTGCTGGAGGTCGATGGAGCGCTCGTATCCGGTCCGATCCTGCTGGAAGTGCTCGGAGGATGCCGTCCCGCTGACCGCAAGCGGCTGCTCGACTACTTCGGCCGCGTGCCCTGCCGCCGAGTACCCGACGAGGCGTGGCGGCAGGCCGCGCGACTGTCATGGCGGCTGCGGGACGACGGCATCACCCTGCCCTGGAACGACCTCCTGATCGGAAGCCTCGGCCTGCTGTGGGATCTCAGGGTCTTCGCCGCCGATCGGCACTTCGACCTCTTGGAATCCCGGGCGCGCTTGCGGCGCTACCGGCCGGGTCCGGGCGGCACCTATTCCGATGCGTAGCAGCCTGCGGCGAAGACTCCGCGGCGCACCGAGAGCGGCGAGGCGCCCGCCTGACAAGGCGTGAGTCAGGGCCACGGTCATCGCCACCGAGCGCAGGCGGCCGCCGGCCGGAAGATGAAGGCAACGGGCGGATCCGGGTGGACGCCTGCGCCACCGCGACAAGGCTGAGCGGAACGCGACGCGGAAGAGCGGGCCCGGGTGGATGCAGGCGCCTGGCTGCATCCACCCGGTTGGTAGCGCAGAGCTCCAGGTCTACTTCGCCAGCGGGTCGGGACGGAGCCGGAACTGCACCACCTTGCTCGGAGTGCCCGCCCCGGTCTCGGCGTGGAACGGGGCCCGGGTGCTCCAGGTCGCCCAGATGCCCTTGCCCTTCCATCCCGCGTCGGGGTCGTCGATGCGGCCGTCCATCCACTTGGTGTAGAACCCCAGCGGATACGGCACGCGCAGGACGACCCACTCGCCGTCGCGCAGCGCGAGCAGCCCCTCGGCCGCGTTGCCGGTGTTGATGGGCACGTCTCGGCCCAGCCCCAGCGTGTCGAACTGGTCGACCCAGGTGTAGTAGCTGCCCTCGACGCTGCCCGACTCGGCGATGCCCTTCATCTGGGGCATCGGCTCCTCGTACAGGGTCCACCCTTCGGGGCAGTGCTGGCCGGTCGCGTCCGGTCCGTTCAGCGGCCCGGTGCACTTGCCTCGGTCGAAGCTGGCGAGGTGTCCGCTGGCCAGGGGGGTCCACACGACGCCGTTGCGGTCGACGTCCATCCCGCGCGGCGAGTAGCCGTCCTGCACCTCGGCCCCGGGGTTCTGGAACGGGACCTCGTAGAACTCGGTCAGGCCCGTCTCGGACGGGTCGTCGCCGGGGGCGAACCGCAGCACCGCGCCCGGCATGCCGAGCGACGATCCCCAGATGCTGCCGTCGACGGGGTTGTAGGCCACGCCGTAGAAGCCGGAGCGGATGCGGGTGTCCTTCGCGGGGTCGGCGGGTTCGCCGGGCTCGACCCACTCGTCGCGCACGCCGTTGCCGTTGGTGTCGAGCACGAGCGGGCTCCAGCCCTGCGCCGCCTCTTCGTCACCGGTCTCGAGGAACAGCTTCGTGTTCAGCCACCCGACGACCTGCCCGCCGCCGCTGGTCCACAGGGTGTCGTTCTCGTCCTCGGCGAAGATCAGGTGGTGGGTGCTGTAGCAGGTGCCGACGAGGGTCATCTCGTCGGTGGCGGGGTCGTACACCGCGAGATGGCGGTTGGCGCGGGCGTTCGGGAACACGCGGGCGGACGGATGGTCGGACCCCTCCAGGCACATCGGCGGGTTCTCGGGACCGCGCACCCGGGAGGTCAGCCAGACGCGGCCGTCCTGGTCGAGCATCGGGTTGTGCACGTTGGACCGGCTGTCCCAGATGGCCTCGTCCCCCCAGTAGGGCGAGGACGCGAGGGGCGCTCCCGCGGCCAGCGGGGTGTCCGGGTCGCGCACCGGCACCACGACCTCCCGGATGGAGTTGCTCGCCGGATCGAGCACCGGCACGTAGTCGGCGCTCGCCTCGAGCGCGCCGTAGATCGGCCCGTTGGCGTTGACGGTCGGGTTGCGCTTGTCGGTCGACGCCTCGTCGTGCAGATAGGCGGTGGGGTCGGCCCAGTCCCACTGGGTGACGACGACGTTGCGCTCGACCCCTTGGGGCCGCGGCGGCGCCGGCGGCACCTCGCCGGCCATGATGCGGCCGGTCCAGTCGGCGTACATCTCCAGCGCGCGGCGGCGTCCCATCCGGTCGAGGGCCCCGCTCATGCTGCCCCCGGCCTGGCCGGACTGGATGCGGCGGTCCCACGCCGCCACGAGCGAATCGAACTCGCCGAGCTGCGGCGGGATCTCGCGCGTGGCCTTGTTCCCGAGGCCGTGACAGGCGGTGCAGCCGCCCGACTTCAGGCCGCGCAGCCACGCGGACTGGTTGGGCACGCTCGGCGAAATGCCGTTCCCGTCGGCGCCGGTACCCGGAAACTCTTCGGGCCCCGGCACCTCGAGCAGCGAGTACCAGTAGCCGGACGGATAGTACTGCGCCGCCGCCTGCTCGTCGGGCGCCGCCACCGCCGTCAGATCGACGCGGGCGCCCGGCGACGCCTGCCGCCGGGGCGAATCGACGAGCCCGTAGCCGCGCACCCACACGTCGTAGGTCGCTTCCGGCAGGTCCGGAACGACGTAGCGGCCCTCGTCGTCGGTGACCACGGTACGGTTGAACCGCGTCGGCAGGTCCATGGTCTCGGCGATCACCCAGACCCCGGCCTCCGGCCCGTTCGGCCCGGTCACGACGCCGCCGATGTCGTCGTCGTCGATGGCCACCGCCATCTGCCGGGCGCCCAGTCCCGGCTGCAACGCCAACCCGCAGACGGCCAAGCCGCCCGCGAGCGCTCCGAGAAACGCCATCCTGCTTCTCGTCATCTTCTCTTCTCCCTGATTTCGCCGCTCTCTTGAACGCCGGCAAACGCCGGCGCCCGAACGGGTCGTCCATGGGCGACCCGGGCAGGCCCGCAGCGTTCGACCGGCGACGCATTCCGCGTGGACCGCGTTGCTCCCCGGACCCGGCTCGCTCCGCGGCCGCCCATGTCCAATCCGGGCATCGCAGGCCGCAACCCCCGCCACCGGCGGTCCGGTTCCCCGCGTCGGACGCCGTCGCCGTCCGTGCCCGTACGCCACGATTTCGACACGGACATGCCACAATGTCAACCGTCCCTTGGAGTCCCGGACGATCGAGCCGTCCGGGACGGGAGCAGAGGTCCGCCCGACGCGCCGGCATGATGCTCGGGTCGAGGAGCCCGTGACCGGAGTCCCGCTGCACGCGACCGGCGACCCTTCCCGCGCGGAATGCGTCACGCCGCAGACCGCATCGGGTCCGCGGCTGCCCGTACCCCGGAGGCGCCTTCGCGGCACCGGACCACGCGGGCGCCCCGCACCCGCCGGTCTCGGCGTTGCCCGCGTTCTCGCCACGGGCTCGTGGCTTGCCGTCGCGGCGGCGCTGGCGGCCCTGGCCGGATGCCAGACGGAATCCTGGGAGCAGCACATGGATGCGGCCGCCTTCGCCTACCAGGACGGCCGGACCGGAGAGGCGGAGTCGTTCTTTCTCCTGGCCGCGCAGCTCGCCGAGGAGTTCGAGGACACCGACCCCCGGCGGGCCCTGACCCTCGGCAACCTCGCGGACCTGTACCGCTCGCAGGCCCGCGACGAGGAAGCCGAGGCGGCGTACCTGGAATCGCTGGCGCTGCTCGAAGGGATCGACGGACCGGATTCGCCGCGGGTGGCCCGGTTCGCGGCCGACGTCGCGGTGTTCTATACCGCCCTGGGCCGCGTCGAGGAAGCGGAGCCGCTCTACCGGCGGGCGCTGGAGGCGCTCGAGTGGACGCACGGGTTCTATCACGACGACGTGCTGGAGCTGCGGACGATGCTGGCCGGCTTCCTGCTGCAGCAGGCGCGGTACGCGGAGGCGGAGCCGCTCTATCTCGAAGTGCTCGCGATTCTGCTCGACGCGCCCGATCCGGATCGGGACCTGGACCGGGTGCTGACCGTGCTCGACGAATACGCCGCCCTGCTGCGCGCCACCGGCCGGGGGGATGAGGCGGCGGCGGCGGAAGCCCGCGCGCGCGCCATCCGGGCCCGGTTCTGACCGCGCATGAACGACGCAACACCGACCGGGCCCGCGGGTGCGGGCCGCGGGACGACGAGGACATCATGAAACAGACGATCGCTCTGGTATCGGGACTGCTGCTGTCGGCCGGCCCCGCCCACCTGGAGGCGGCCACCGTCACCACCGTCATCGGCAACGGCGCGGCGGGGCTCTCCGACGCGCAGGTCGCCAATCCCTACGGCGTCGTCGTCGGCCCCGACGGCGCGCTGTACTTCTGCGACCTCGACAACCAGCGCATCCGACGGCTGGACCGCGGGACGGGCGCGACGACGACCATCGCCGGGAACGGCGAGCGGGGCTACCACGGCGACGGCGGCCCCGCCACCGAGGCCGCCCTGAACATGCCGCACGAGATCCAGTTCGACGCCGAGGGCCATCTCTACATCGTCGAACGCGACAGCCACGCGGTGCGCCGGGTGGACGCGGTCACCGGCGTCATCTCCACCGTCGCCGGCACCGGCGAGGCCGGCTTCTCGGGCGACGGCGGCCCGGCCGTGGAGGCGATGCTCAGGCGTCCCCACAGCATCGCCTTCGACCCCGACGGCCGGCTTCTGATCTGCGACATCGGGAACCACCGCATCCGCCGCGTCGACCCCGCCACCGGCCTCATCGAAACCTGGGCGGGCACCGGCGCCCGCGAGCCGACGCCCGACGGGGCCCCCCTCGCGGGCACGCCCCTCAACGGCCCGCGGGCCATGGCCGGCGACCCCGCCGGCAACCTCTACCTGGCCCTGCGCGAGGGCAACGCCATCTACCGGATCGACTTGGCGGCCGAGACCATCCACCACGTCGCGGGCACCGGCGGGCAGGGCTACACCGGCGACGGCGGCCCCGCCGCCATGGCGACGCTGGCCGGCCCCAAAGGGCTCGCCTTCGCCGAGGGCCGGCTCTACATCGCCGACACCGAGAACCACGTCATCCGGATGGTCGACACCGCCACCGGGGTGATCTCCACCGTGCTCGGCGACGGCACGCGCGGAGACGGCCCGGAAGACGATCCCCTGCGCTGCCGCCTGGCGAGGCCGCACGGCATCTTCTACGAGCCCGGCCGCGGGCTCTATGTCGGCGACAGCGAGGCCCACCGCATCCGGCTGCTGGAGTAGCCGGCGGCGGCGAAATCAGGCGGCGAGTGCGAGCGGGCGCCGGCCGGGGTCATTTCGCCGGCGGCGGGGTCGTACGGCCCGAGACAGCCGTCGGCGCGGCGCGGGATTGTCCTGCTCAGGCAGTAGCAGGAGGCACGAAGATGGAGATGCCGTTCTTGCGCGCGGGCGCGCTCGCCGCCGCCGTCCTGGCCACGGCGAACTGCGCGACCCTCTACGTGAACGGGACCACGCAGCGCATCGAGGTCACTTCCACGCCGCCGGGCGCCGAGGTGTTCCTCGACGGCGAGCCGGTGGGCACGACTCCGGCGGAGGTCGTCGTGAGCCGCCGCAACCGTGACCGGGTGATTCACATCGAAAAGGAGGGGTCAGGCGGCACAGGCGGGAGCTCCGACGCGGAACGAGCTGGTGGATCCTGCCGAACGCCGCGACCGGAGTCGCCCTGGGCTTGGCGGCCGGGGTCGGGTTGGGCGGCGAGGGCGGTGTGAACCCCTGGGCCGCCCTGTTGGCGGGCTTGGCGCCGATGGCCGTGGACTTCGCCACCGGCGCCGCGCGCACGTACCGCCCCGGCCGCATCGACGCCGCCCTGGCCCCCGCCCGCACGCGCCGGATGGAGGTGCCGGAGCATATGCTGCGCAGGGACCCGCGCCGGTCGCCGGCCCGCAGGCCCGCGCCGACGGTCGCCCCGCAGCCGTAACCGGGAGCCGGACGCGGGGCCTGCGTCGGCAACGGCGCGGCCCGCCGCGTCCGAGGCGGACCAGACCGGCGCTTGAAACTTGTATACAATTTATGCATATTCATGCATATAAGGACGACCCTGAACATCGACGATGATCTGATTCGGGAAGCCTCGCGACTGACCGGTCTTCAAGAGAAGACCGCACTCGTGCACCGCGGGCTCGAAGCGCTGATCGCCCGCGAGAGCGCGCGCCGCCTGGCCGCTCTGGGGGGGAGCGAGAAGGAACTTCGCCCCATCCCGCGGCGCCGATGACATCTGCTTGATCGGGCGCGCGCGACGCTCGGGAGACACGCAACGTTCATCGATTCTCAAGAAATTGATGCCGCATCGCGAAACCGACAAGCCGCGGCTCGACGGCAGGAACCCGGACAAGGAGGAACGCGATGTCACGTGGTCAACTCGCGGCGGTGGTAACACTTGGAATCGGCCTCGGGCCCGGCGCCGCCCCGGCGTTCGCGCAGCCCGCGCATGACGACTTTCACCATCTGGGCGAGATCAACAAGGCGTCCATCGTCATGCTGAGCGAGGTCGGCCTGGTTCCCGGACCGATGGCGTCGGCGATTGCCGCCGGCATCGCCGCGGTGCTCGCCGAGCAGGCCGAGCCCGGTGCCCCGCGCTCGTCCGACTACCTCGACTTCGAGGCGCTTCTCGTCGACGTCGCGGGCCGGGACGCGTCGCGGCTCCATACCGGCCGCAGCCGCCAGGACATCGGGTCGACCTTCCGGCGCCTCGGCATTCGCGAGGCGCTGCTCGACGCCTACGAGGCCCTGCTCGCGCCGCGCGACGCGCTGCTGACCTTGGCCGCACAGCACACCGGGACGATCATCCCCGCCTACACCCACGGGGTGCAGGCCCAGCCGACGTCGCTGGCCCATTATCTGCTGGCCTTCGCCGCCGCCCTCGACCGCGACGCCGAGCGTCTGGAGGAAACCTTCGCCCGGGTAAACCGCAGCCCCCTCGGCGCCGCCGCCCTCGCCACCTCCGGGTTCCCCCTCGACCGCGGCCGCCTCGCCGCGCTGCTCGGGTTCGACGGCGTGGTCGAGAACGCCTACGACGCCAACCACGTCTCCACCGTCGATTCGAAGACGGAGGTCGCGTCGACCCTCGCGATCTCCGCCCTGTCGATCGGCCAGCTCGTCGAGGACGTGCACATCCAGTATCACGACCCCGCGCCGTGGCTGCTGCTCGACCGGTCGCTCACCGGGGTCAGCAGCATCATGCCGCAGAAGCGGAACCCGGGAATCCTCGCCCAGCTCCGAAGGCTGGCCAGCACCGTGATCGGCGATGCGCAGACGGTGTTCCTCGCCGCCCACAACACCTCGACGGGCATGGCCGACTACCGCAGCACCGACCAGCTCCTGGAGACCGCCGCCAAGGCCGCGCAAATGTACCGCGTCTACGCGGACGTCGTGAACGGGCTGCGGGTCGACCCGGCGCGGTCGCTCGCGGAGGTCGACGCCGACTACGCCACGATGACCGAGGTCGCCGACACCCTGCTGCGCCATGCCGACGTGCCGTTCCGGGTCGGCCATCACTACGCGTCTGAGATCACGGAGTACGGCCGCGCCCGCGGGAAGCGGCCCAAGGATCTCACCGCCGACGAGCTCCGCCACCTGTACGACGAAGCCTACGGCGAGCCGCTGCCGGTCGACGTGGCGCTGATACAGGCGGCTCTCGACCCCGAACAGATGGTGGCGGGCCGGCGCGGCCTCGGCGGCCCGCAGGCGGCCGAGGTGACGCGCATGCTTCAGGCGGGCCGCGAGCGCACGGAAGCGGGCCGGCGCTGGCTGCGCGATACACGCGCACGCCTTGCGGCAGCGCAGTCCGCGCTCCGGTCGGCGTTCACGCAGTTGATGGAGGCGGCGCGCTGACGATCCGTGGTCCGCGCCGAGACAGGGTGCGCATGGCCGTTCATGCGCCGGAACGCAGCACCCCCTGCTGGAAGGCCTTCACTTCACCCAACCCGGCCAACGACTTCGCCAACAGGAAGTAGTTGGCCGGATCCAGGAGGCGGCGGAACGAGGCTTGCACTTGCGCGAGGGGAATTCGTTCCAGAGGCTTTTGAACGTTCATCCCGACAGGCTCAACGCACCGGTACTGCGCCTGTTTACGTTCTTCACGCGTGAGCAGCGTCGGGGAAAAGGTCATCCGGTTTCGTCCCGATCGACCCGCGCTCGACGTCCGGCAGATTCAACCGGGCCGCGCCGCGGAAGAACCTGCCGCGCTCCCCCCCTGGAGAAGTCGTATTCGGGTCTCATTGCTTCGACTCGTACTGCCGGCGCTCGCGTTTCCCCGCCCGTCGCGCAGAAATGATGCGAACGTCGGCGGCATCGACGCCGACCTCAAGATACGTGTGAACGACTACCACGAGCGTCCCGTTCGCGGCTTGACCCAAGGTCAACCAGCGTTCCTCGGTCGCGCCGTGGTTCCCCGTCCGGAACCGACAGGGCGGACGGGTCGTTGAGGACGGTGGCCGCGGGAGCGAACGTGACGCCCGTGCTTGTCTCCCCCCTCTCTACCTGGGCATCTTGACCTGCAGCCGCTCGTACATGCGGACCACCGCGCGCGGGTCGACCCGCGCCGCCGCCGGGCCATAGTGCTCGATGTGGGCGCTGAGGTCCACGCGCCGGGCCGCGCTCCGGGCGGAGACGCCCTCGGCGTACAGGTCGTTCACCTGGCGGTTCAGGTCGCGGAGGTACGCCTGCAGGTGGTCGATCTGCCCGCGCTCGGTGAACGGCGTGCCGTGGCCGGGCACCATGACGTCGAACTCCAGCGCCTTCAGCCGGTCGAGCGACGCCGGCCACTCGTCGACGAAGCCGTCGCCCATGTACGGCAGGCCGTGGCCGCCGGGGCGCCCGACGAAGAAGTCGCCGGTGAACACGATGCGCTCCTCGGGCAGGAACACCAGGGTGTCGCCGCCGGTGTGGCCGCGCCCGGGGAAGTGGAGCTGCACCTCGCGGCCGCCCTTGACGAGCGTCATGGTGTCGCTGTAAGTCAGGTTCGGCGGGGTCGGCGCCGTCTCCTGCAGCGCCTCCCAGTGCGCCTCCTGGATGCGGAGCTGGGTCTCCAGCCGGGCCCGCTCGGACGCATCTTCGGTGGCTGCGATCTGCGCCTTCCGCTGCTCGATCTGGTCCGGAATCACCTGCGTGAACGAACGGTTGGTGCGCTGGCTGAGCACGTCGGACGACAGCATCGTGCGCACGAAGTCGTGGCCGATGATCTCCACGTCGTCGCCGAAAATCTGGTTCCCGTGCGCATGATCGAAGTGGTAGTGGCTGTTGAAGACGTAGCGGATGGGCTTGTCGGTGAGGGTCGCGACGCCCTCGACGAGCCCCCGCGCGGCGGCGGGGGTCACCGACGTGTCGACGAGCATCACGTGGTCGTCGTTGATGATGACGAGCGAGTTGCTCATGACCGTCATCGACCCGGTGCCGATCGCGAACCAGACCCCGTCGGCCAGTTCCTCGAACCGGTGGCTCGGACTGCCGTCGGGGCTCTGCAGGACGGCGCCGCGGGTCTGCCACTGGGCCGCGAACACGGCCAGGGCGCCGATGGAGAGGGTCATCAGGAATCGTTTCATCGGTCAATCGCCTCCACGAAAGCGGGCTCGTTGCCCGCCACCCGCCCCGGAACCGGCGCGTGGTGATGTTCCAGATAGAGATATCCGCTGTAGAACCCGGTCCGGCCGGCGCGATGCTGCCGGTCCCGGACGTGAATGGTCAACGTTCTCGGCACCTGCGCGGCGTAGCAGTTGTCGCGGGCGGCGGTCCTCAGGTGCAGATACGCCATGCGCTGCTCCCGGGTCTGGCGATAGCGCGGGCGATCCGCGGACCCCACGTCCGAGTACGCGCCGCCCCGCATGTCGTCGAGGGGCGACGGCCGGTGGTTCGCCCGCCGCACCGCCCGCCGGTCGCCGGCCTCGACGAGCCGGCCCGCAATCGCCCGCGTCAGGCGGGACGTCGCAACGCACTCGTCCCGTCCGCACTCCGGATGATCGCCGACCTCTTCGACGAGATGGGCGACGGGGTCGCCGAGCCGCCCCTGCAGCTCGAGAACGTCCGGCGGCGGCTCGCCGAAGTGCACGATGCCGTCCACCTGCCGAATCACGTAGCAGTCGCCGGGATGCAGTTCGGCGACCTCGACCCCGTCGTGCTGCGCGGGGAGCACCCAGTGCCAAGTCTCGGGCGCCGGCCGCCAGTCGCGTTGGCCGGTGCCCGCGCGTCCCTCGATCACGGCCGCGCCGAGGGCGCAACCGGCCGCCGCCGCCGCGAGGCCCGCCGCCGCGTGCTGTCTCCGACCGCGGATCCGTTCGGGCATGGTACGGCCATTCTAGCCCGGAATCGTCGCCCTGGGAGTTCGCGCCAGCGAAACTCCAGGACCATCCCACGCTCCGCCACCGCCGTGCGCAGGCAGCATCGTGGCGGTTTCTGAGGCTCCGGACGTGCGGAATCGGGGGTCTCACGCGGCGCCGGCCGGCAAGACGGTGGCGCCCCTTCGAATCGGGGGCGGGCCGTCACGCGCAGTCAGCGGAGGATGCTCCTGGCGAAACTCCCAACGCAACCGCAAGGCCGCGCCGCGGCCGCCGGTTCCCGCCCAACCGACCCTCCGGCCGTCCGCGCCGTTCCACGGCCCAGACTCCTGCCCCGGAATCGTCGCCTGCCGCTCCGATTCCCGCGCGAGCAACCCCTCCGGCAGTCCGCGCTGTTCTGCCGCGCCAAGCCCTCACCCCGCGAGATCGCCGCCTGCGCTCCGGTCACGGCCCGACCCTCCCCAGGCGTCCGCAACGTTTCGCGGCGCCGGGCCGGGCTCCGAGTGGACGATCACCGGGACCTCCGCCACGGATGCCCGCCCCGGCGAGCCGTAAACGGGGGGTGCGCACCCGATGCAGCCGGTGGCGGTATCATTGGCACTTCCATGACGGCGATCGACACCTGCGAGGAGCGACGACGATGATGCGACGGGCTCACCCGATGTGCTGGATGCTGGCCGCGGCGATGCTGGCCGCGCCGATGGCGGCCGCGCAACAGGGGGCGCCGGCCAACGGCGAGTGGCCCACCTACGGCGGCGACCTCGGCAGCACCAAATACTCGCCGCTCGACCAGATCGACGCCGCCAACTTCGGCGACCTCGAGATCGCTTGGCGCTGGCAGTCGGCCGACGCCTGGGTCAGCAAGACGACCCCGGACGGGGGCGAGTGGCGGGCGAGGTCGGACGTCATCTTCGAGGCGCTCGACCGGGAAGACCCCGAGCGCTGGCGCGACCGCCAGCCGCCCTACACGAACAACCTCAAGGCCACCCCGCTGATGGTCGGCGGACGGCTGTTCATCAACATGCCGACGTCGCAGGGCGCCGCGGTGGACGCCGCCACCGGCGAGACCCTCTGGGTCTACAACCCCAAGACCTACGAGGCCGGCACCACCACGATGACCGCGCGCTGGAACCAGCGCGGCGTCGCCTACTGGACCGACGGGTCGTCGGAGCGCGTCTTCTGGGGCACGAGCAACGGCTTCCTGATCTGCGTGGAGGCGGCCACGGGGCGCCCGTGCGCCGACTTCGGCGAGAACGGCCGCGTCGACCTGACCCGCGACCTCCCCCGCGCCGCCCGCGGCGACCGGGACTGGCTGAACGCCCTGCTCTACTCCGTGCAGTCCCCGCCGCTGGTGGTCGGCGACACCATCATCACCCCGTCGTCCATCTCGTCGTACAACATCACGCGGGAGGCCCCGCCGGGCTGGATGCGGGGGTTCGACGCGCGCTCCGGCCGCACCCAGTGGACGTTCCACACGATTCCCCAGGGCGACGAGTTCGGCAACGACACGTGGGGCGGCGACTCGTGGCGGGTCACCGGCAAGGTCGGGGTGTGGTCGATGATGAGCGCCGACCCCGAGCTGGGCCTCGTATATCTGCCGACCAACACCCCGGCCCCCGACTACTACGGCGGACACCGGCCGGGCGAGAACCTGTTCGCCGAGAGCGTGGTGGCGCTGGACATCGAGACCGGCCAGCGCGAATGGCACTTTCAAGCGGTGCACCACGGGCTGTGGGACTACGACTTCCCCGCCGCGCCGAACCTCGTCGACATCGAGGTGGACGGACGTCCCGTCAAGGCGCTGGCCCAGGTGAGCAAACAGGGGTTCCTGTACGTCTTCGACCGGGTCACCGGCGAGCCCGTCTGGCCCATCGAGGAACGCCCCGTCCCCACCGACACGGACATCCCCGGCGAGGCGGTCTGGCCCACCCAGCCCTTCCCCACCCGGCCCGCGCCGTTCGAGTACCAGGGGGCCACCATCGACGACCTCGCCGACTTCACGCCAGAGATCCGCCGGATGGCGATCGACGCGGTCGAAGGGTTCCGGCTGGGGCCGCTGTTCACGCCGCAGAGCCTCAGCGGCACCATTCAGCGTCCCAGCGCCGGAGGGGGCGCCAACTGGTCGGGGGCCGGGGTCGACCCCGAGACCGGCCTCCTCTACGTGCCGTCGGTCAACGCCTTCAGCGTGCGTAACTACCGCGACCCCGAGCCCGGCGAGGGCGCGACCCTGAACATCATCGAGGCCCGCGGGGCCGGCACCCGGTCGCCGACGATGCCCCAGGGCCTGCCCCTGTTCAAGCCGCCCTACTCGCGGATGACGGCGATCGACCTGAACACCGGAGAGCACGCGTGGATGAAACCGCTGGGCGACGGCGACCGGGTGCGGAACCACCCGATGCTGCGCGACCTCGACCTGCCGCCGGTGGGCGGCGACGGCAGCCGCAGCGGGCCGCTGGTGACCCCGACCCTGCTCGTCTATGCGCTGACCACCGGCGGATCGACGGGCGGCCCCCGGCTGCTCGCGGTCGACAAGGCCACCGGCCGGGAGCTCGCGTCGGTGGACATCCCGCGCGGGGCCATCGGCACCCCGATGACCTATCTCCTCGACGGGCGGCAGCACATCGCCCTGACCGTCGGCGGCTCGCCGGTGCCCGAGCTGATCGTGCTGGCCCTGCCGGAGTAGCGGTCGGCAAGCGTCGAAACATGATCATGGTCGCCAACCCTGCTGAACAACCACCCGCGGCGGAAGACCCCGCGGCATTCGACCGGCGATGCATCCTGCTCGACCGCGTTGTCGGGCGGTGCTGCGGCGCTCCGTGGTCACCCATGCCCGGTATGCCCCCTCGTCACGCCTCGTCAGGCACGGGCGTTCTGCGCCCGCGGGCGCCCTTACCGCCCGCGGGCGCACCTGCCGGTCGCGGTGCGACGCGGGGTTCCGCCACGGGCTGTCCGGCACCGCGCCCCGCCCCCCTCCGCGCCGCGCTGCGCCGGCTGATCGCGGCCGCCGCGGCGCTGGTCCTGCTCGCGGCCGCGGCGCCGGACGCGGCGGCCCAGGCGGGGGCGACGACCGGGGTCATCCGGGGCATGGTCCGCGACCCGATCGGGCAGCCGGTGCCGGGCGCGGTGCTCATCATCCTGCACCGCGAGACCGACCTGCAGACCATAATCGAAACGACGCCGGCCGGCGCGTTCGTGCGAACGCTCCTGCCGCCGGGCACCTACGACCTGACGGTGACCGCCGACGGCGGGTACGGCGTCGAGCGCCTCGAAGGCGCGGCGCTGCGCGTCGGCGAGACTCTCGACCTCTCGATCGACCTGCGGGTGGTGGCGGCGGAGACGGTCACGGTGGCCGCCGACGGCGCGTTGCTGGTCTCGACGGCCGACGTCACGAGTTCGCAGCGGGTGGCCGAGGAGGTCGTCGACCGGCTCCCCAGCAACGGCCGCAACTACCTCGACCTGGCCCTGCTGACGCCGGGGGCGTCGATCTCGCAGGGCCCGGACGGCGACGTGCTCAACATCGCCGGCCAGCGCGGCATCTTCAACAACATCATCGTGGACGGCGCCGACTTCAACAATCCGTTCTTCGGCGAGCAGCGGGGCGGGCAGCGGCCCGCGTTCACCTTCAACCAGGACGCGATCGAAGAGATCGTGGTGGTCAACCAGGGCGCGACGGCCGAGTTCGGCCGCTCGGCCGGCGGCTTCGTCAACGTGATCACCAAGTCGGGCACGAACGATGCGAGCGGCTCGGCCCACTACTATGGGCAGTGGGACGAAATCTCCGCCGCCTACCCGCGCGGGCGCGGCGGCAGGCCCGACTTCGGGCGCAACCAGTTCGGCGGCACCCTCGGCGGCCCCCTCGTGCGCGACCGCGCGTTCTACTTCCTCGCCTACGACCAGCAGGCGGCGGCCGAGACCCGGCAGATCGAGCGGCAGGTCGTGAACCGGGCCGAGCTCGGCCGGCTCGAGACGTTCCTGCAATCCCGGTGGCCGGGCCTGTTCGACGACGAGTTCGGGCCCATCCGGCGCACCGACGACGCCCGGTCGTTCCTCGCCAAGGTCGACGTCACCCTCGACGCCCGCCACCAGCTCACCGGGAAGTACAACCACACGTGGGCGGAGCAGGTGAACGGCACCTTCGACGTCGACGCGTGGGGACGCTCGGCCAACGGGATCGAGGGGGACCGGTCGCACGCCTTCAACGCCGGCCTCCGCTCGCTGCTCGGCAACACCCTCTCCAACGAGTTCCGCGTGCAGTGGGCGCGCGAGCACCGGCCGCGCTGGTACGACGGCCCGCTGATGCCGGGGGCGGCGCGGCCCGGCCCGCCGCAGTTCGACCGGCTCGGGGGACGGCCGTTCCCCGACCTCGGCATGGACTTCGCGGACGGCTTCCGCATCGGACTCCCGTTCTTCCTGCCCGTCGACCCGTCGTACGACACGCGCCTGCAGGCGCTCGACAACGCCTCGGTCCTGCTGGGCCGCCACCTCGTCAAGGCCGGCGTCGAGTACAACCGGACCGGCGCCATGCAGCAGTTCATCGGTTTCGCGAACAGCCGCTACCTCTTCGACTCGGTCGACGGGTTCATGAACTTCGTGACGCGGGGCCACCGCTACGTCACCTGCTCGGACGGGTCGGGCAGCGACGCCGGCGTCTGCCCCGCCGGAGCCGAGATCACCGGACCGGTGCTGCTCTACCTGCAGTCGGCGACGGTGCCGGGGGTCCCCCCCGACCAGCTCGGGCGGCAACAGCTCCGCACGCAGGAGCTGGGGCTCTTTCTGCAGGACACCTGGACCCCGCACGACCGGCTGACGCTCGACCTCGGCCTCCGCTGGGAGGGCACGTGGCACCCCGACGTGTTCGTCGCGCCGGAGGATACGTTCTTCGCGCCCTATCTCGACGATCCCCGCTTTCCGTCCGACGGCCGGATTCCCCACGACCTCGACAACTTCCAGCCCCGTCTGGGGCTGGCGTGGGACGCCGGCGGCGACGGACGCACGGTGGTGCGGGCCAACGCCGGGTCCTACGTCGCGCGCATCCCGATGCTCGTCTTCGCGGGGCACCGCACCACCAACGGCGCCTTTCAGCAGATCATCTTCCGCAGCAGCGCCGCCTCGCCCGCGCTCGGACCGGTGCCGTCCCTCGACCGGCAGATCGACGGCTCGGCGACCCTGCCGTTCCTGCCGGACATCCAGGTCGCCGACCGCAACCTGGAGCTGCCGCGCACCTGGTCGTTCAGCGCCGCCGTCGATCGGGACCTCGGGCGCGGCCTCGCCGCCGGCGTCACCGTCACCCGCGCCCGGACCGACAACCTGTTCCGATTCGTCAACCGCAACGATCCCGTCCTCGGCGCGCCTTTCGGGGTCGGGACCCACCCCGCGGGCGGTGGACTGGGCGCCCTGACCGTGGCCGAGAGCAGCGCCCGCTCGCGCTATCAAGGCGTGACGGTGGGCCTGCGGGGGCGGAACGCGTTCGGGGGCCGGCTCACGTTCGAGACGAACTACACGCTCGCGTTCGACCGCTCGGACGACGACAACGAACGCGATCCGTTCTCCTTCCGCTATGCGAGCGCCGCCGACCTCGCGCCGGAGTACGGCTGGTCCGACCGCGACCGGCGCCATGGGGTGAACGGCTACGTCCTGCTCACCCTCCCCGGCGACATCCGCTTCGACAACGCGTTCCAGTACCTGTCGGCGTCACCCGTCTCCGCCCGGTGCGCCGAGCCGGGCGCCCGCGCCGCGCAGCCATCGGACCGGCTCTGCGCCGACGGATCGATCCTCCAGCGCAACACGCTGCGGCGGGACAACGAGTTCGTCACCTGGGACCTCCGGCTCGCCCGGCGCTTCCCGCTGGCCGACGGCGTCGCCGTCGAGCCGGTCTTCGAGGTGTTCAACGTCCTGAACGCCGACAACATCCTCGACACCGCCCAGGGGTCGCTGCTCTTCAACTTCGACGGCACGATCCGGAGCGGGCTCGGCGACACCCGCCGCGCCCAGGTGGGGGTCAATGTCCGTTTCTGAGCCCTGCCCCATCGTCTTCGACACCGACTCGGCCGTCTTCAACGACGACGCCGCGGCCCTCGCGATGCTGCTCGGCCGGCCCGACCGGGTCGAGGTGCTCGGGGTCACGGTGGTCGCCGGCAACCACACGGCGCCCCAGGGGGCCGAGCACATGCTGCACCTGCTGGAGCTGGCGGGGGCGGCGGATGTCCCCCTGCACCTCGGTGCGCGCGCCCCCCTCGTCAACACCCCGGAACGGGCGGCCCGGCACGAAGCGCGGTGGGGGCCGATCGCGTTCAAGGGCGCCTTCGACGCGGAACCCGACGTGCGCCCGCCGCACGGGGGACGCTTCGCCGCCGTCCGTCCCCGGCCGGCCGACGCGGCTTCCTTCATCATCGACACCATCGAGCGTCGGCCGAACGAAATCACCCTCGTCGCCGTCGGCCCCATGACGAACCTCGCGCAGGTGTTCCGCGCGCGCCCGGACCTCGCGCCGAGAGTCAAGCGTCTCGTCTTCATGGGCGGGGCCGCGCGCGTGCCCGGCAACGTGACGCCCGCCGCGGAGTTCAACATCTGGTTCGATCCGGACGCGGCGGCCGAGGTCCTCCGCGCCGGCGTGCCCTCGCTCGTGATGTTCGGCCTCGACGTCACGAACCACGCCCCGGTGCGCAAGCCGCTGTTCGACCGCATCGTGGCGGTCGGCACCCCGCTCACCCGGCTCATGCAGCGCGACATGGGGCCGCGCTACGCCCGCGACCCCGCCGCCACGCACTACGTGTGGGACTGCATCACCGCGGCCTGGCTCATCGACCCGTCGGTGGTGACGGTATCGGAATCGCTGCCGATCGCGGTCGAGACGGCGTTCGGCCCCACCTGCGGCGCCACCTCGGTGACGGCGCCCGACGATGCCCGCGCCCGGCTCGTCGAGGTGATGCTCGATCTCGACGTCGGCGCCTTCTATGATCTGTACGAGGAGCTGCTGACGGTTCCGCGACCGTGATCAGGCGCCGGTTCCGTCCCGGAGCGCGAGCGGGGGACCCTTGGGAACCCTTGTGTCCGGTCCGTCCTGGAGTGTTGGGATGGAGGCGATGCGGGAACTCGCACCCTGGCTGACGCCGGCTCTGGTTATCGCCTTGTTCGCTTGGCTCCGCACCGACCTCCGCCAACTCCGGCGCGAAGTGAACAGCCGCTTCGACGACATGATCCTCGCCGGGCGCCGCGACCGGGAAGCGGCCTGAACGCCGCGCCCGCGACCCTTGGTGTCCGGTCCGTCCGGGAGTGTTAGGATGGAGGGGATGCGGGGACTCGCACCCTGGCTGACGCCGGCTCTGGTTATCGCCCTGTTCGCTTGGCTCCGCACCGACCTCCGCCAACTCCGGCGCGAAGTGAACAGCCGCTTCGACGACATGAACGGCCGCTTCGATGAAGTCGGCCGCCAGATCGGCGATCTGCGCGAGCGCATGGCGAAGCTGGAGGGCGCCCTGGAAGGCTTCCTCGCCGGGCGCCGCGACCGGGAAGCGGCCTGAACGCCGCGCCCGCGACCGACCGGCGCTCATCACCGACGGCGCACGGCGCCGGCGGACAGGCCGGGCGCAGCCCGGTCCCCGACCGATGGTCGCTCATCGCCGGCGGTGCACGGCGCTGCCAGACAGGCCGTCCCGACTCACTGGGCCGCGGCGACGGTGGCCTGGAACTGGATCGATGCGGTGTCGTCGTCGTTGTCGGTCACGGTATAGCTGTAGGTGGTCGCCGTCTTCGCGGCGGTCGGGGTGCCGGCGATGACTCGCGTGGCGGCGTTGAAGGTCAGTCCGGCGGGAAGCGCCGGCGAGAGGCCGTAGGTCAGCGGCGTGTTCCCCCCGCGCGCGGCCGGCAACGAAAGCTGAACGGCGGTGCCGACCGTCCAAGTCTGGTTCGCGACGAACTCCGCGAACGACGGCTGCAGGTCATCCTCGTCGGGCGAGAAAGGATTGAGAGAACTGACGGAATCACACCCCCCGAGCAAGCCCGGCGAGGCGACCAGCATCATCGACAGCAAAACGTTTCGGCTCATGCTTCCCCTGTGAAGTGTGGAGCGGACACCCTCTCCCCCGCCGTGAACGCAATCCGTGCGACCACGACGTACATGGTACTCCAGCCGCCCGTGAAGCAGCCATGCCGCGCGGGGAGCCGCGGGCGCCGCGCATCGGGGTAAACTTCTGGCCATGTCCGACCTGCCCGCGGCCGGCGCGGAGGCGCCGGCGTTCTCGCTGACCGACCGGCAGGGGGCCACCCTCGCGTTCGACGGCGGTGCCGCCGCCGGGGCCACCCTGCTCTTCTTCTTCAAGCACGACTGCGCGACGTGCGAGCTGACGGCGCCGCTCGTCGAGCGGCTCCACCGGGCCCTCGGGCCGCACGGCCTGCGGGTTGCGGGGGTCTCCCAGGACCCCGAAGCCGACACCGCGGGATTCGTGGACCGGCACGGGTTGGGCTTCGACGTGGCCCTCGACGCCGACCTCACGGTGTCGGCCGACTACGGCTTCGACGCAGTGCCGGCCCTGGTGCTGGCGGGCGCGGCCCGCCGGGTTCGCCACAGCTTCGAAGGGTTCGCCAGGCAGGACCTCGTCGCGCTGATAGAGCGGGCGGCGGGGGCGTGCGGCGTCCCCGCGCCCGCCATCATCCGGGAGGAGGACGGGCTGCCCGATCATCGGCCCGGATGCGGCTCGAAGGTCCACGACCCCGAAGTGGCCCGCCGCCTTGCGGTGCGGCGCGGGGCGGCGACGCTGGGGGCGAGGCGGGTGCGCATCCCCGTCGACGACGACCCGTTCGAGTTCATGGCGTCGCAGGGGCTCGACGACGGGCTCCCCGTCGTCCCCCCGACCGAGGCCCGGGTGCTGCGGATGCTCGAGGGCACCACCCGCCCCGCGTCCGAGGTGGTCGCCCACGTGCCCCCGAACCTCGCCCCCGCCACGGTGGAGAAGGTCGCCATCAACGCGGTCATGGCCGGCTGCCGGCCGGAGTACCTGCCGGTGGTCATCGCCGCCGCGGAGGCCGCCTGCACCGACGCGTTCAATCTGCACGGGGTGCTGGCGACGACCTACTTCGCGACGCCGGTCATCGTCGTCAACGGGCCGATCCGCCGCCGGATCGGCCTCAACTGCGGCGGCAACGTCTTCGGGCAGGGGTTCCGCGCCAACGCCACCATCGGGCGGGCGCTGCAGCTGCTGGTGCGCAACGTCGGCGGGGGCCGTCCCGGCGAGGTGGACATGTCGACGCTCGGGCAACCGGGCAAGTTCACCTGCTGCATCGGCGAGCACGAGGAGGTCAGCGGCTGGGAACCCCTGCACGTCGAGCGCGGGTTCCCGGCCGGCACGAGCACCGTCACCGTCTTCGCGGGCGAGGCGCCGCGGGCGATTCGCGACCAGCTCTCGCGGACCGCGCGGTCGCTGGGGGCCAGCATGGGGTGGTGCCTGGAGACCATGGCCCACCCCAAGCTGCACCGCATGGGCGAGGTGCTGCTGGTGGTGAGTCCCGAGCACGCCCGGACGTTCGCACGGGAGAGCTGCACCAAGGCGGACCTGCGGGCCCGCATCCAGGAGGTGACCGCGAGGCCCCTGCGCGAGCTGCTGCCGGACGACGAGTGCCAGAAAGGCATGGCCCTCGGCACCCTGCCGCCGGAGTACCTCGGCCCGGACGGGCGGCCGACGGCCGAGGCCCTCGACACCCCCCTGCCGAAGTTCCGCCGCGACGACGACATCCTGATCGTCGTGGCCGGCGGCACCGCCGGCAAGTTCTCGGCGATGCTGGGCGGCTGGGCGAGCGGGGCGGCCGGGTCGACGGCGGTGACCCGGGAGATCACGGGCCAGCGTCCCGTGCGGAACGCACTTCAGACAAGGTGAACGACATGCGCAACGAATCCCCGGTTATTCTGGACCCGACCGACGAGCGCGCCCCCATGGGGCGGCAGCCCGCCGCCCGACCCGCCCGCCTCGACGGGCCCCTGGGCATCATCGACATCGCGAAGGCGCGCGGAGATGTCTTCTGCGACGAGGTGGAGCGGCTCGTCCGCGAGCGCTTGCCGTCCGTCGACGTCATCCGCCTGCGCAAGCCGACCTACACGAAACCGGCGCCGGGCGACCTGCGGGACGAGGTCGGCGCGCGGTGCCGGGCGGTGATTCAGGCCCTCGCCGATTGAGGGTCCTGCACGTCGTGCAGTGTGCACGACCTGGTCGACTACGAGACCCGCGGGATCCCCGCCGTCATGGTGGCGTCGAGCGAGTTCCGCCGCCCCGCCCGGATGCAGGCGGAGGCGCTGGGCATGCCCGGGATCGCGGGCGGGTCGGTGTTCGTGCCGCATCCGATCCAGGACGCCACCGACGACGAGATGCGGGCGAAGGCGCGGGACGCCATCGACGCCATCCTCGCCGCGCTGACCGCCGGGCCGTAGGGCGGGCGAAGGCGCGGGATGCGATCAACGCCATCCCCGCCGCGCTGACCGCCGGGCCGTGGGGCAGGCGAAGGTGCGGGATGCGATCGACGCCATCCGCGGGATCCCCGCCGTCATGGCGGCGTCGAGCGGGTTCCGCCGCCCCGCCCGGATGCAGGCGGAGGCGCTGGGCATGCCCGGGATCGCGGACGGGTCGGTGTTCGTGCCGCATCCGATCCAGGACGCCACCGACGACGAGATGCGGGCGAAGGCGCGGGACGCCATCGACGCCATCCCCGCCGCGCTGACCGCCGGGCCATAGGACGGGCGAAGGCGCGGGATGCGATCGACGCCGTCCCCCGCCGTCCTTGGGACGCTGACGGGAATGACCTTGCCGTATGCCAAGCGCGCGAAACGGGCTTCGCCCGGGCGCAGTCGGCAACGTCGTATCGGTCACACGGCCACGACGGGGGTCGAGGGCGACCCCGTCGAAGGCTCGCCCGGGTGCAGTCGGCAACTTCATATCGGTCACTGGTCCTTACCGCCGGGCCGTGAAGCCGGCAGACGCCGCGCCCCGGTAGAGCCGCCCGAGAGGAGCCCCGCATGGACGCGATCGCGGTGACGACGATCGTCGTCTACCTGGCAGCCGCCACCGCCGCCGGGAGCCTCATGGCCCGCCGCGCCCGCAGCTCGGCGGGCTGGGCGGTGGCCGGCGGCGGCATGTCCACCGCGATGGTCGCGTTCGGCGTCGCCGGGACCCGCATCGGGGGCGCCGGCACCTACGGGGTGGCCGGCGACGTCGTCAGCGGCGGGGTCTGGAACCTGTGGTGGTACGGCATCAACACCTTTCTCGCCCTCGCCATCGTCGGGCTGTTCTTCGGCGTCTACTACCGGCGGTTCCGGCTGCGCACGGTCGGTGAGTTGTTCACCCTCCGCTTCGGGAAGCGCCGGTGCCAGTGGCTCACAAGCCTGTGCGTCCAGACCGAGTACGCCGTCGTCAACCTCATCGAGGCCTACGTGATCGGCGTCATCCTGAGCACCCTCACCCCCCTGTCGATGTTCGGCGGGGTGATGGTGGCGGCCGTCATCTTCTCCACCTACGTTTCCCTGGGGGGGCTGTGGGGCACCGCGGTCACGAACCTGATCCACTGTTCGGTGGTGCTCGTCGGCCTCCTCTGGGTGGGCCTGATGGGCATCGACCAGCTCGGCGGCTGGGGCGGGGTCACCGAATCCATCGGCGTTCACCTGGCCGCGGCGTCCGGGGACGAGACGGCTTGGTGGGGGTTCGCGGGCGCGGGATGGCTCCCGGTGATCGGGATGTTCTTCGCGGCGGCGGTGCACACGCCGGCCGCCTCGGTGTACACGAACTACTCGACGGCGGCCCGGACCGAACGTCAAATCGCACCGGCGTTTCTGCTCGGGGGGCTGATCGCGGCCGCGATGTCCGTGCTCGCGGGCCTGATCGGCATCCTCACCACCGCCCGCTACGGTCTCGACACCGGGCTCGGCGGCTACCGCAACCTCACCACCCTGGCTTCCGGGATCGACCCGGTGGTCGGCGGGGCGGCGCTGGCCGCGGTGCTCGCCGCGGTCATCTCCTCCGGCGGCCCGATCCTGCTGTCGAGCGCCACGATGGTGGTGCGCGATTGGCTGCCGTTCTCCTGCCGCCGGACGTCGGAGCAGCAGCTTCGGGCGTACCGCATCACCACGACCGTCTACGCCTTCGCGGCGGCCCTGGCCGCCTGGTTCGTCGCCACCCGGACCACGATCTCCATCCTCGACCTGCTGTTGTTCGGATTCGCGATGGTGGTCCCCCCGGCGGTGGCCCTCGGCTATCTCATCTACCGGCCCCGGACCACCGAGCAGGGCGCGTGGTGGGGCATGGCGTCCGGATACGGCGCCGGGCTGGTCTGGTTCGCGTCGATCAAGATCGCCCTCGCGGCCGGGGTGACGGCCCCCGAGTCGGCCGGGTTCGTCGTCCGCATCCTCGCGCATGCGCTCACCGTCGACGGCGAGGGCCTCGATCCGTCGTATCTCACCTTCTTCGTGCCGCTGGCCGTCATCCCCCTCGTGTCGCGGTTCACGTCCGACACCGGCGCCCGCGACGATTTCTACGAGATACTCTCCGGCCGCAGGCCGGTGGCCGTCGAGACGGACCGCTAGTCAAGGGGCCTTCCTTCACCCGAACCGCCGGTTCCACCGTCGGTCAACGGGTGGCCATCGAGACGGACCGCTAGCCAAGGGGCCTTGGATTATTCATGGCGGTCTGAAAACGGTCAATAGGAGTACCTTTTGCCGCCCCCCTGTATTTCAGAGGAATCTGTGACGTGCATCCGTCTGAAGTCACACGACACCGCCCTTCAGGCAGCGGTCGGCATCGATGACAAACGCGCGGCAGTCGGAGCCGGTCGGCGGCGACACCGTACAGATCCAGAGCACGACGCCGGGGGCGATACCCCGCTGCATCGGGCCGCGTCGGGCGACGCGGCGTCGGCGGCGGCCCTCTTGCTCGACCGCGGAGCCGAGACCGGCGCGCGGGCGGACGACGGCGCGACCCCCTTGCGCGTGGCGGCGCTCAAGCCGGCCGGGTGGTGCGGGTGTTGCTCAGCCGCGGAGCGAACGTTGACGCGCGTGCGGACGACGGTGCGGCCCCAGTGCATGCGGCGGGGCTGAACGCCGCCGCCGGGGGGGCTCGTCCTGGACTGCAAGCTCCCCCCGAACACCTGCCGCGGCGCCGAGCAGCGCGGGAGCGACAATGAAGTTCCTCATGGAACTGTCTCCTCATACCATGAACCCGGCACCCGCGTTCGAGCAACCGGGTTCTCGGCCCGCCTCGGCCCGCAGCGTCTCGTCGACCGGCGTCCAGGTCCAAACGAGCCATCGTATGATCGCCCCTCGGACACCGCTCGGTTACGCCGGCATTCTACCGATTCGCAGCCCGGCCGGCGGCCAGGAGCGGCCCGGCCAGGACGGCGACACGTGACCCACATCGAGATTCGCGGCGCCCGGTCCCACAACCTCAAGGGCATCGACGTCGATGTTCCGAAGCATCAGCTCGTCGCGTTCACCGGCGTGAGCGGCAGCGGCAAGTCGTCGCTCGTGTTCGACACCATCTACACGGAGGCGCAGCGCCAGCTCGTCGAGACGTTCGGCACCTACGCCCGCCGGCGGCTGCCCCAGCTCACCCGGCCGCCGGTCGAAGCCATCCGGAACATCTCGCCGTGCATCGTGATCGACCAGAAGCGCCTCGGGGCCAGCAGCCGCAGCACCGTCGGCACCGTCACCGAGATCTACACCTACCTCCGGATGCTCTTCTCGCGCTGCGGCCGGCCGTTCATCGGCTGGTCGCACCGCTTCTCCTTCAATCACCCCGACGGCATGTGCCCCGCGTGCAAGGGCCTTGGGAAGCGCGTCCGCATCGACGTCGGCAAGCTGCTCGACCTCGACCGGAGCATCGAGGAAGGTGCTATCCGGCACCCGAGCTACGACCCCGGCAAGTGGTACTGGCGGGAGATCGTCCAGACCGGCGTCGTCCCGCCCCGCAAGCCACTCCGGCAGTTCACCGAGACCGAGATGGAGCGGTTGCTCTGGGCGGACGGGGTGCGGATAGAGAAGGTCCACGAGGGCGTGACCTACGAGCGGCCCTTCGACGGGGTGGCCCGCAAGCTCGAGCGGCTCCACGTGGACAAGAACGAGGACCAGATCTCGAACGTGGCGCGGGAAGCGTATCGGCGGCTGTTCCGGGAGCGGCCCTGCTCCGATTGCGGCGGCGCCCGGCTCAACGCCGCGGCGCTCGCGGTCGAGCTGGCCGGCGGCTGGACCATCGGCCGGCTCGTCGAGTGCGAGCTTGCGGAGCTGGACCAGGGGCTCGGGGATCTCGTCGAGCGGGACGACTACGAGCCGATCCGCGACGTCGTCGCGACACTGGCCGCGCGGATGCGGGCGACGCTCCGGCACCTGATCGACATCGGCGTCGGCTACCTGTCGCTCAACCGGGGGGTGCCGACGCTCTCGGGCGGGGAGAGCCAGCGGGTCAAGATGGCGCGCCAGCTTGACTGCGACCTCGTCGATCTCATCTACATCCTCGACGAACCGACCGTCGGGCTCCACCCGCGGGACATCGACCACCTCATCGCCATGCTGCGACGCCTGCGCGACCAGGGCAACTCCGTGCTCGTGGTCGAGCACGACCCCGCCGTCATCCGCGCCGCGGACTGGGTGGTCGACGTCGGCCCCCGCGCCGGCGACGGCGGCGGCGAGCTGGTCTTCGGCGGGCGCCTCGATGACCTCCTGTCCGCGGGCGGCGCGACCTCGCGCGCGCTGCGGGAACGAGCGGCCGCCCCGCGGCCGGTGCGCCGACCGTTCCGCGACACGCTGCGCATCGAAGGCGCGAGCGCCAACAATCTGCGCAACGTCACGGTCCGCATACCGAAGGGGGTGCTGACGTGCGTCACCGGAGTCGCCGGGTCGGGCAAGAGTTCGCTCGTGGGCGAGCTCGTCGGCACCCTCCGGCGGCGCCGGGGCGGGGACGGGAGCGCCGGTGAGGACGGAAGCCGGCAAGAGAACCGAAACCGCCGTCCGGATGGAGGCGGCGCTCGGGACCGGGACGTTGGCGGGGACGGAGGCCGCTCCGCGGCAGGCGGCCGGGGCGCAGGCCGCGGGGGAGGCTGCGACGGCGTCGTGGTCATCGATCAGCGTCCCGTCGGGCGCTCGTCCCGGTCCAACCCGGCCACCTACATCGGCGTCTTCGACTCCATCCGCAAGCTGTTCGGCGCCGCCAACCGGGTCTCCCCCGCCCTCTTCAGCTTCAACGCCAAGGGTTCCTGCCCGGAGTGCAAGGGGCGCGGCTATCTGGAGGTCGAGCTGTCGTTTCTCGACGACGTCCGCCTCGACTGCAAGGTGTGCGGGGGCAAGCGGTACCGGGAGGAAGTGCTGGAGCTGACGTACCACGGCCGCTCCATCCATGACGTCCTGGAGATGACGGTCACCGATGCCCTGGCCTTCTTCGCCTCGGCCGGTGTCGATGATTGCAGGGGACGGAGCAACGTAATCACGCGCGGCCTCCAGCTTCTTTCCGACGTCGGCGTCGGCTACCTGCGGCTGGGACAATCGGTGTCCACCCTGTCGGGCGGCGAAGCGCAGCGCCTCAAGCTCGCCTCCGAGCTGACCCGCTCCGGCAACGTCTACGTCATGGACGAGCCGACGACCGGCCTTCACCCCGCCGACATCGACCGCCTGCTGGGCGTCGTCGACCGGCTCCTCACGGCCGGCAACACCGTCGTGGTCATCGAGCACAACCTCGACGTCATCGCCGCCGCCGACTGGATTGTCGACCTCGGACCGGAGGGCGGGAAGGACGGCGGCGCCATCGTCGCCGAGGGCACGCCGGAAGCCGTCGCCGCGCAGCATGCGACCAGCCACACGGGGCGTTATCTGAGGGAACGGCTGGGGTCATGAGCGGGCAGACGTCCGCACGGAGACTCTGTAACGTGGATGACTACACCGCATGTTGCTCAGCCGCGGAGCGAACGTTGACGCGCGTGCGGACGACGGTGCGACCCCCGCTGCATGTGGCGGCGCTGAACGACGCCGCCGGGATAGTGGCGGCGTTGCTGATCCACGGGGCCGACCTCAACGCCCCCCGACGCCGCGGGGCACGCGCCCCTCCACTGGGCGGCGTCGGGGGAACGCCGTGGCGGCGGTCGAAGTCCTGCTGGACCGCGGGGCGAGCGCCCATGCGCGTGCCGATGACGGCGGCAAGCCCGTTGGACGCGGCGGCACGCCCAGCTAGTGGTCCGTCACGTCATAAGTTTCGGACAGACGGACTTGGGTCGAACGACGTATTTCTTCCGCATAGAACTCTTGCGGTCGGGGTGAGTGCTCCGGCGACCCTGTTTTTAGTCGGAAGTTTCAGCGGCCCATTTCCCCTAATTCATAGATTATAAAGGGTTTTGGGGCTTTTGGGTGTGGTGCGAGCCCTGATTTGTAGCCATGTAATAAGTGCTTTTTGTTGCATATATCCCTTTATTTACAGGATATATTTGGTATAATATTAACCATGTATATCGAGCGCGTGCCCAACCGGAACTCGCCCCCAGCCGTGCTCCTGCGCGAGTCCTACCGCGAGGCGGGGCGAATCAAGAAGCGCACCCTCGCCAACCTCTCCAAACTGCCCGCCGCCGCCGTCGAGACGCTCCGCCGGGTCCTCCGCGGCGAGCGCCTCGTCGCCCCGGCGGAGGCCTTCACCTGCGTGCGAAGCCTCCCCCACGGCCATGTCGCCGCCGTGCTCGGCACCCTGAAGCAGCTCGGACTCCACACCCTGATCGCCACGGGCGCCAGCCGCCTCCGCGACCTCGTCCTCGCCCTCGTCGTCGCCCGCGTCATTGACGCGCAGTCGAAGCTGGCCACCGCCCGCGCCCTCACCCCCGAGAGCGCCGTTTCCACCCTGGGCGGGGTGCTCGGGCTCGGCGCCGTCGACCAGCATGAGCTCTACGCCGCGATGGACTGGCTGTTCGACCGCCAGGCGGGGATCGAGCAGCGGCTGGCCAAACGGCACCTGCGGGAACACACCCTGGTGCTCTACGACCTGACCTCCAGCTACCTGGAGGGGACCCACTGCCCGCTCGCCCGGCGCGGACACAGCCGCGACCGCAAGCAGGGCACCCTGCAGATCGTCTTCGGGCTGTTGTGCACGGCCGAAGGCTGTCCGGTCGCGGTCGAGGTCTTCGAGGGTTCGACGAGCGACCCCAAGACGGTGGCCTCTCAAGTGGAGAAGATCCGGCGGCGGTTCGGGCTCGAACGCGTGGTGCTGGTGGGTGACCGGGGCATGCTGACGGCAGCGCGCATCCGCGAGGACCTGCAGGGGGTGGACGGGCTGCGCTGGATCACCACGCTGCGCGCGCCGACGATCCGCAAGCTGCTGAAGGCCGGCACGGTGACGCCCTCGTTGTTCGACGAGCGGCACCCGGCCGAGGTGACCAGCGGGGAGTTCCCCGGCGAGCGGCTGATCGTGTGCCGCAATCCACTGCTGGCGGCCGAACGGCACCGCAAGCGGCAGGAGCTGCTGGCGGCCACCGAGAAGGACTTGGCACCCATCGCGGCCGCGACCACGCGCAAGAACCGGCCGCTGCAGGGGGCGGCCGAGATCGGCCTGCGCGTCGGGAAAGTGATCAATCGCTACAAGATGGCGAAGCATGTCGTCACTACCATCACCGACGAGGTCTTCACCTTCCGTCGGGACGAAGAGAAGATCGCAGCCGAGCAGGCGCTCGATGGGATCTACATCGTCCGGTCCAACGTCGAGCCGGAACGGTTCGATGCGGCGCAGACGGTGCGGGCCTACAAGGACCTGTCGAAGGTGGAGCGGGCGTTTCGGAGCCTGAAGTCGGTGGACCTGAAGGTGCGGCCGATTCACCACCGGCGGGCTGACCGGGTGCGGGCGCATGTCCTGCTGTGCATGCTGGCCTACTACGTCGAGTGGCACATGCGACGCGCCCTGGCGCCGCTGCTGTTCGACGACCACGACCCGGCGGCGGCCGAGCAGCAGCGCCGTTCCGTCGTAGAGCCCGCGAAGCGCTCGCCCGCGGCGCGGGCCAAGGCCGGGCGCAAACGCACCGAAGACGATCTGCCGGTGCACAGCTTTCGGACGCTGCTCACCGACCTGGGGACGCTGACCGCCAACACCATGCAGGTCTCCGAGGACGGCGCCACTTTCACGCTGCAGACGCAGCCGACGCCGGTGCAGGAGCGCTGCTTCGAGCTATTGGGGATGACGCCGCGAGTGTAGCCAGGACTGACACCTCACGAAACACCGTAACTGCTACAATAATGGCGACTTATACGCTATAAGCCCCGAAACTTCCGTTTAGTCGTGGCGATGCACTAGCCTGCGGCATCGGATACCGCTTCACGGCCACGTATGGGCTCGCGCTTGCTGGTCCTGCGCTGCCGACGCGCTTGCGCCAGCTCGTAGGCTGCCTGCATGCGCATCCAATGGTCGGCAGTGCCCCAGTCTATGCCCTCCAGCGCCAGGGCCATCTTCGCAGACACTCCCGCCTTGCCGTTCAGCACACGAGACAGTGTCCCGCGCTCGCAGTTCAGGCGAGTGGCCGTCTCGCCCACCGTCCAGCCGACCTCTTCCATGCTCTCACGGATCAGTTCGCCCAAGTGCGGGGGATTCAACATGGGGCGAACGCGCTCGTCATCGGTGCCGGTCATGAGCTTCATGGTCCCATCATCAGTGATAGTCGATCAAATCGACATCCACGACCTCGGTGTGCTCGAAGCGGAACACCCCCCGCCAGTTGCCGGACACCTCCACGCTTCACCAGCCTGCCCGGTCCCCCTTCAGGGGATGGAGCCGGAAGCCGGGAGCGGCGGCGCTGCCGGGATTCGTCGCCTCTTGCAGCCGAAGCGGAATGCGCCGGATCCGGGGCACCAAGTCCGCCGGCAGACGTGCACGATGCTCAGCGGATCCTCCGCGCGCCACGCGATGCCCCGCTCCGAGTCCAGCCCTTCGAAGTACCCGATGAGCAGCAATCGGAAGTAGCGTCCGGGAGCCGGAGCCGGACTCGGCCGGCCCATCACCGCGTAGAACGGCGCGCACAGGCCTTCGACGAACGCGTCGAACCCTGCCGCCTCCAGAATCCGGTTCAGCCGCTCGTAGAACGGATGCCCCGCGCTCTGCGGCAGATCCGCCGTCGCGACTACCCGCCGAACTCGCGCCCCCGGGCAACCCGCGCCGCCCCCGCCCCGTCTATACGGATTGATGATTGAGACGCGGGCGGTCGAGGGCCCGGCGCCGGCCAAGACGAGCGACGAGAGCACGACCTTCGAGTCCCTCTACCGCACGCACGCGAAACGGATCTACTCGCTGGCCTACCGCTTCGCCGGCAATGCGGCCGAGGCGGAGGAGCTGCTGCAGGACATCTTCCTGCAGGCCCACCGGAAGCTGTCCGGCTTCCGGCACGAGGCGGCGCTGTCGACGTGGCTGCACCGCTTGGCCGTGAACCGCTGTCTCGACCACGTGCGAAGCCGGGCCGCGCGGCAGGGCGCGCTGACCGAACCGCTGATCGAGGACACGACGTCGCCGACCGGCGCCGCGGCCGGCCCGATTACCCGGATCGACCTCGAGCGGGCGATCGCGCAGCTTCCGGTCGGCTGCCGCATGGCGTTCATCCTGCACGACGTCGAAGGGTACGAGCACCGCGAGGTCGCCGAGCGACTCGGCATCGCCGTCGGCACGTCGAAATCGCAGGTGCACAAGGCCCGGCTGCGGCTCCGCGGCATCCTGAGAGGAAGGAGCGCATGAAGAACCACGAGCCGACGCCTCGAACCGCGTGCGGCCGGCACGCCGACGCCCTCGCGGCCCTCGTCGACGACGCCCTCGACCCGCGCGGCCGGGGACCGCTCGGCGACCATCTGGCCGGCTGCGCGGCGTGCCGGAAACTCCTCGCGGACCTGCGCGAGATTCGATCGCTCGCCCGCGCGCTGGAGCCGATCGAGCCGCCGGCCCGGGTCTGGCACGACGTCAGACGGCGCATCGCAGCCGGGGAGCAGGCGCCGCAACGCACGGTCGGATGGCGGCTATGGTGGTCGCTCGGCGGCGCAGCCCTGGCCGGCGCCGCCGCGATGGCGGCGGCCGTCCTCGTCATCGGCCCGGCCGACTTCACGCGGTCACGGGCGTCGGACGACCCCGCCGGCGCGGCGCACCGGGCCGCCACCGCGGCGCTGGAGCAAATCGAGGGTCCGCACGCCGCCGCCATCCGGGAGCTCGAGCAGCGCGTCGGCGCCGGCGCTCCGATCCCGGCCGCCACCCGCGCCGTGCTGACCCGCAACCTGGCCCTCGTCGACGACGCGATTGCCGAGAGCCGGTCCGCCGTCGCGGCCGACCCCGGCACCGCCATCGCCCGCGATCGGCTGCGGGCCGGCCTCACGCAGAAGCTCGCGCTGCTGCGGACGATGGCCGCCCTGGAGCTGGAAGGAGGCTGACGCGCCGGCGCTTGGACGGCGCGCGGCCGGACCGCCGGCGGGCATCGGCGGCCGGGTTCCCGGAGCACGGACACCACGGATGCGGAGAGAAACCATGACCACACAGTTCCTGCTGCGCACGGGCATCGTCGCCCTGACGACCGGGGTGGCCGGGATCGCCGGCGGCCAGACCGAGGAGATCGTCCGGACCATTCCCCTCGCCCCCGGCGGGCAGTTCTCGCTCGGCAACATCTCCGGAGACATTTCGGTGACCGGCATCGACGGCGCCGAGATCACGCTGCGCGTCACGAAGCGGCTCGCCGGTCCGACGGCGGCAAGCGCCGCCGCCACCCGCGATGCGTTCGACCGTATCGAGATCGAGATCCGGGAGCGGGGCGATCGGGTCTCGGTCGAGACCGAGTATCCGCGCCGCGGCTTCGGCGGGCGTCTGGCCGCCCTGTTCCGGGGCGGAGATGCACGCGTGGCGGTGGACTACGACGTGACCGTCCCCCGCGGCGCCGAGGTTGCCGTCGAATCGATCTCGGGCACCGTCACCGTCGAGAACATCGACGGCGAGACCCGTGTCGAGACGGTCAGCGGCGATGTGCGGCTCGCCTCGCTGGCGCGCCTGATGGAGGTCGAGATGGTGTCAGGCGATCTCCGGATGACCGACGTCGGCAGCGACGACGAGCTGTCGGCCGAGGCGATCAGCGGACGGATCACCATCGACGGGGTCCGGACGCCGCGGCTGGACGTGTCGACGGTCAGCGGGACGCTCGTGCTGACCCGCGTGGAGGCGAGGCGAGTCGACGTGGAGACGGTGTCGGGACCGGTGACCTTCGACGGCGCAATCGACGCCAATGGCCGCTACGAGTTCGAGACCCACTCGGGCAGCATCCGCGTGACGATGCCGACCGGGACCGGATTCGATATCGAGGCGCAGTCCTACAGCGGCTCCTTCACATCGAACGCCGCAATCACCCTCGGCCGGGGCAACCAGACCATCGAGTTGACCGAACCCGAGGTCCACTGGGGCAGCACCCGCGAGATAGAGGGCGCCGGCGGCGGCGGCGGCGGTCGTCTCGAGCTGTCGACCTTCAGCGGCGACATGACCATCGTAGTGGGCGGCGACCGCTGACGGGGCCGGCAGTCCGCGCCGTAGAACGATGCGGACTGCCGGCGGGGTCGGTCGGGGGGCAGGCGACTAGTTGTCGGCGACCGAGAAGAAGAGGTCGTGCGTCAGCTCCTCGTCCTCCTCGTTGTCGGTGACCTTGATCTCGAGACGATAGTTGCCGGCCGGGAATCCGCCGAGGGGGATGTTCTGGGGGATGACGAGCGGGAACTGCCGAACGTCGAAGCCCGGCGGCAGCGTCTCAGAACCGAGCTGCTGCGGGGCGGTGCGGTTGAAGAACTCCTCGCCGCCATCGTTGCGGGTGTAGAAGTCGTAGCCGACGGTGATGTCGGGCATGCCGCCATTGTGTCCAGCGTTATAGATGCCGAACAGGAACCCCAGCGTGTCCTGCTTGCGAAAATCGGCGCTCAGCCTGGGGGTCGCCCGGAACCCCGTGAGCAGGTAAGGCGACTCGGCGATCTCTTCCTCCGACGGGACCTGGGTCAGCGGCTGCAAGTCCTGGATCAGCAGGACGCTGCCGGTCTGCAGCTCACCGTTCCACAGGTTCGGAATCGTGACCCGCTCGCGCAGAATGGTGATCGGCGGCACGACCACCACCGAGGTGGTCCGCCCGAAGGCATCAATGGACCGCTCGACCGGGGCGTCGCCGTCGAAACTGTCGCGGACGGCGATGTACAGGTCGTAATCGCCGCCTTCGGCCTGCACGAAGCCGGCGACGCACACCCGCTCACCCTCGCACTCCCCGGCCTCGGCATAGAAGACGTTCTCGAACTCCAAGTCCGACGAGTCCGAGCCCGCCTCCGCCAGCACCACGTACGCGGCAATGTTGTCCGCACTCACCGCCGCCGGATCGATCAGCAGCGTGAACGGGCCAATCGTGAGGTCATCGGCGGGTCCCTTGAAATAACTGGGCAGCCAAGTGATCGCGTCTTCGTCGGGAGCGCGCTCCCCCTGGCGAGCCTCGTTGATCGCCGCGACCAACGTGACGAGCTCGGCGTTCTGCCAATCTTCGAGGTCTTGCGCGCCGACCGGCGCAACCGCCAACAGCATCGCCGTGACGCACCCGGTCACGACCCACGCGCTTCGGACACAGTCTTTCATGGAAGTTGATCTCCTGGAACGGGGTGAATCTGCAAGAAAACTTCATCATAGGCGACGAATCCGCGTCAAGTCAAACAAAATCATCGTAACGTATTGAATATAAATAAGTTACTAGTGAAAGTCCCGGCTGCCCACCGCGCTCGGGTCCCGATCGAGGCCGGGGCGCCACAGCGCGTCGGCGACCAGGTGCACGACGCCGGCCTCCCGCTGAATCGTGCCGGTCACGCCGAGGAACGACGCGGTTCCGGCGATCAGCGCATGCGCGGCGAACACCCGGCTCCAGACCACGAGGTTGACGAACCCGGTCTCGTCCTCCAGGGTCATGAACACGACCCCGCCCGCCGTCCCGGGACGCTGGCGGCAGATGACGAGACCGGCATAACCCGTCTTCCGCCCGTCGCGCATCGACGAGACGGTGCGGGCGTCGGGGAGGCGCCGGGCCCTCAACTGCTCCCGCAGGACGGCCAGGGGATGGCCGCGCGGGCTGTGCGCGCTGGTGCGGTAGTCCCACGCGATGGTCTCGCGCAGATCCAGATCCTCGAACGCCGGGGTCTCGTCCCGCGCCGCGCCGGCCGGCAGGACCGGCGCGCGCGTGCGGGTCAGACCGCTGACCTGCCAGAGCGCGTCTCGGCGCCGCTCCTCCAGACCGGCCAGCGCCCCCGCCTCGGCGAGACGGGTCGTCACCTGCTCGTCGAGATCGGCCCGGGCGACGAAGTCCTCCACCGAGTCGAACGGCGCCCGCCCGCGCGCGGTCTCGATGCGGGCCCAGTCGCGCGATTCGGACAACCCCTTGACGTACCGGAGCCCCATCCGCACCGCGAACCTGGGAGTCCGCTCCGTCGAACGGCGCGCACTTCCGGAGGGGCTGGGCGGTTGCGCCGCAAGGCGACGGAGCGGCAAGGCGACGATTGCCGGGCTCGACAGCACCGCCCCCGCCGGCCCGCCCGCCGCGGCCCGCCCCCGGACCGGAGGAGCGGGCGCCCCGCCCCCCGGCTCGAGCGCGCAGTCCCAGCCGCTGCAGGTGACGTCGACCGGACGCACCTCGATGCCGTGCCGCCGGGCATCGTCCACGATGGTGGCCGGCGCGTAGAACCCCATCGGCTGCGCGTTGAGCAGCGCACAGGTGAAGACATCCGGATAGTGGCGCCGGAGCCAGGACGTGGCATAAGCGATGAGCGCGAAGCTGGCCGCGTGGCTCTCGGGAAACCCGTACTCCCCGAAGCCGCGAATCTGGCCGAACACCCGCTCGGCGAACTCGGGGGCGATGCCCTTGGCCGTCATCCGGCTGACGAGCCGATCGTGATGGCGCTCGATCCGGCCGCTGCGCCGCCACGCCGCCATGTCGCGCCGCAGTTGATCCGCCTCGCCGGGGGTGTAGTCGGCGGCCACCATCGCGAGCTGCATCACCTGCTCCTGGAACAGCGGCACCCCCAACGTCTTCTTCAGCACCGGCTCGAGGCATGGGTGGGGATAGGCCACCGCCTCCTCCCCGTTGCGCCGCCGCAGGTACGGATGCACCATCCCGCCGGTGATCGGCCCCGGCCGGACGATGGACACCTCGATGACCAGGTCGTAGTAGCTGCGCGGCCGGAGCCGCGGCAGCATCGCCATCTGCGCCCGGCTCTCGATCTGGAAGACGCCCACGGTGTCGCCCCGGCAGATCATGTCGTAGGTGGCCTCGTCTCCTTCCGGGATCGCGGCCATCGACAGCGTGCGGCGGTAGTGCCGCTCCAGCAGCCCGAACGACAGATCGAGCTGGGTCAGCGCCCCCAGCCCCAGCAGGTCGACCTTGAACAGCCCGAGGTCCTCCAGATCCTCCTTGTCCCACTGAATCACGGTGCGTCCGGCCATGGCCGCGTTCTCGATCGGCACCAGGTCGCGCACCGGCTCGTGGCCGAGGAGAAACCCGCCGGGGTGGATGGACAGGTGGCGGGGAAAGTCGCGGATCTCGCCGACGAGCCGTACGAGGTGCTCGGCGGCGGGACCGCCGCCGTCGAGCACCTGCCGCACGGTGTCCGGGTCGACGGCGTCGTAGTGGGACAACCGCTTGGCGAGCCGGTCGACCGCCGTCTCGGGCAACCCCAGCGCCTTCCCCACCCCGCGCACGGCCGAGCGGGCGCGGTACCGGACGACGTTGGCGACCATCGCCGCCCGGTCGCGCCCGTACTTCTCGTAGACGAACTGAATCACCTCCTCCCGGCGCTCGTGCATGATGTCGAGGTCGATGTCGGGCGGCTCGGCGCGCTCGCGCGACAGGAAGCGCTCGAACAGCAGATCGACCCGGGTCGGGTCGACGGCGGTGATGCCGAGGCAGTAGCAGACGGCGGAGTTGGCGGCCGACCCCCGTCCCTGGCACAGGATGCCGCGCCGGCGGCAGAACTCGACGATCTCCCACATGGTGAGGAAGTAGCCGCAGTAGTCGAGGTCGTCGATGAGGGCCAACTCCCGGGCGATCTGCGCCCGTACCGCGGCGGGGACGCGGCCGCCGAAGCGCCGGCGCGCCCCCACCTCGGCGAGCCGGCGGAGCCAGCTCGACGAGGTGGCGCCGTCGGGCAGACGCTCGGACGGATAGCGGTAGCGGATGGCGTCGAGCGAGAAACCGCACCGGGCCGCAATCTCGACCGTACGCGCCACCGCGGCCGGATCGTCGCGGTACAGCGCGCCGAGGGCGGCCGGGGCCTTCAGGTCGTGCTCGGCGTTGGCGCGGGTCCGCCGCCCCGCCCGGGCAAGGCTGACGCCGTGCCGGATGCAGGTCAGCACGTCCTGGAGGTCCCGGCGCGCCGGGATGTGATAGAGCACCTCGGTCGCCGCCGCCAGCGGCAGGCGGATCTCCCGGGACCGCGCCCGCAGCCACCCTTCCCGCGGCGCCTCGCCGGCAAGACGGTGGCGGGCCAGCAGCCCGTAGGCCCGATCGCCGAAGGCGTCGCGGAGCGCGGCCAGCACCGGGCGGTCGCGGTCGGCATCCGCCTCGACCGTCCAGTGGGCGCCGGGCCAGAGGGCCAGCAGCCCCTCGGCATGCTCGCAGACCTCGTCCGCGGTGACGCTGCACTCCCCCTTGGCATGCCGCAGGCGGCCGCGGGTGATCAGCCGGCAGAGGTTGGCGTAGCCGGCGCGATCCAGGGCCAGCAGCACCACCTGCGCCCCGCCGGCCAGCGACATCTGGGCCCCGCAAATCAGGTGCACGCCGAGCTCGCGGGCCCGCACGTGGGCGCGCACGATGCCGTACACGCCGTCCCGGTCGGTCAACGCGAGGGCGCGCAGACCCAGGGCGTGGGCCTGCTCGACCAGTTCCTCGGGATGCGAGGCGCCTTCCAGAAACGAGTAGTTGCTCTTGCACCAGAGCGGCGCGTATCCCTCCACCTCGGCTCGCTCCACCCGCGGCTCAGGCCACCGCGGCTCGTCACCACCGCGTTTCATGCCACCGTCCTCGAATCAGTTCGCCGACTTCGAAACACCGACGCCCGGGCGGCTGGTCGGTAGCGGCGTGGGCGCGGTCGCCGGGTCGAGGCGCTCGTCCGGAAGAGACTGACGCGGTCGCGGCTCGAGTTTGGTTCCCACCGCGCTCGTTCCACCGCGGCTCGTCACCATCGCGTTTCATGCCACCGCAGCTCATGCCGCCTCCGGTTCGGGTTCCCCACCGCGGCTCATTCCCCCCCTTCCTCTGGGAGTCTTGCCGTGGGTGGCTTCGCCTCCGGTTCGGGTTCCTACCGCGGCTCATTCCCCCCCTCGGCTCATCCCGCCGGCGGTTTCATTCCACCGCGCCCTGCAGAAACCAGGCGCGGCGGCGGCGGTCGTAGTAGATCCAGCTCCAGGCGCAGCCGCCGGCGTCGGCGAAGTAGTACTCCCGGTGGATCGGGGTTCTCCACCAGCCGCCCGAAACCACGTAGGGCCCGCACATCTCCGCGGCCTCGTGACGGGCATCGCGCGCCGCCCGGTCGTCCAGCTCGCGTTGCCGCGGGGACGGCACCCGGCGCGGCGCGACGAAGAGACGCCGCACCAGCGGGCGGACGACGGCCGGGGTCGGGACCGGACGCACGACGCGATCCAGCGGCAGCCAGACGAAGGCCGCCTCGGGCAGATGGCCGTCGGCCAGCGCCGCCCGCACCACCGCGCCGTCGCCGAACTCGGCGCGGATGCGGGCCACGGCGCGGTCCGCGGCCCGGAGGTCCCGCCGGGTCTCCTCCTGAAAGAGCCGCAACTGCTCGCGGGTCGCCCGCGCCGGCGACACGGTCAGGTCGATCTCGACGACCCCGGCGGACAGGGTCAGGCCCTCGACACGCAGATGCACCAAGTTCAGGACCTGCCGGACGTCGAGGGTCGGCGCGGCGGGGCGGATCCGCTCGACCCGCGGCGCCGCGGCCGGCGCGTCCAGCCGCAGGCGGAGCTCGAGGCCGGCCAGCGCCTCCCGCCGCGCCGCCATCACCCCGAGCAGCGGATCGAGCGCCTGCTTGACCCGGAACAGCAGGCGCTGAACGTCGGTCTCCGGCGCATCGAGGTCGAGATGGCGCGCGAGCGGCTCGACCGCCGGCGCGGGCTGGAAGGGGACGACGAGATCCCCGGCCGCCTCACGATGCAACCGATGCGCCTCGCGGCCGAACCGCCGGCGGACGCCGGCGGCCGGCAATTGCAGGAACGCCCCGAGGGTGCGGACCCCGAGCCTGTCGAGAGCGTCGCGCAGCGCGGGGTCGACATCGAGCCGGCGCAGGGGGACGCGGCAGGCCGCCCGCCGCTCGGCCGCGGCGTCGCCGAGCACCGCCACCCCGCGGACCGGCCCCCGGCGGCCGGCTTCCCCCCCGGCTCCCGCCAGCGCATACGTGCCGAACCGGGTGAACCCCACCACCACCCGTCCGCGGAACCCCGCCGCCCGCAGATGCCCCCGCACCCCGCGCGCCCAGTCCACCAGAGAGGCGAACAGCGGCTGCAACCCGGAGGCGTCGAGCCAGAACACGCCGGGACGGGCGCGGGACGGCTCGATGCCGGGCGTGAACCGCCGGAGCAACCCGGCAATCGCGGCGACGCCGGCCTCGACGTCGCCGGGGGGCACCTCGGCCGCGCGGAGGGCGCCGGCCAGCGAGAGCCCCGCGGCGTACGACATGCCGGGCAGCACCCCGGCCCGGCGGGCCGCCTCGTTCACCCACTCGACGACCCCCTGCGGCCGGTCGCGGTCGACCACCGCCGCCGGCTGCGCCGCCCACGCGGGATGCCGGCGCATCAGCAGTTGCAGAGGCAACGCCGGCACGTCAACACAGGCCATCCGGTCCACGACACACCTCGACGTGCCTCCACCCGGGCCCGCCCCGCTTGTCCTTAAGCACCCGGGCGGTGCACTTGAAGGCGCTGACCCCGGCGCGGCGGGGCTCCCCGGCCGGCTCCTGCCGCGCCTCGGCCCTGAGCGATACGAGAGAGCCGAGCGACGCGGCGTCGCGCCCCTTCCGGGTCAGGAACAGCACCGCCGACTCGTGCTCTCTGGCCAGACCGAGCAGACGCATCTGCATGGGGACCGGCACCCGGGCGGTCTCGCCGAGGTCGAGCACGAGCAGGCCGAAGGCGCCCGAACGCGCCAGATGCTCGGCCGCGCGCGGGAGCTGTCCCGCCGCCGGCAACCGGACGACGACCAGGGCGTCGAGATCGACGCCGCCCCGCGCCGCGTCAGGGGGAAAGAAGGCGCTCTCGTCAGCCGTCAGCCAGCCCACCGGCTCGCCGGCCCGCTGGGCATCGAGCACCAGCGAGAACGCCAGGGTCAGCCCGGCCGCTCCCTCCCGGCTCGACAGCTCGGCCAGACGCCCGGCGAGGGCCGCCAGACGCCACGACCTGAGCGGCGCGCCCGCCGGCCGCCGGACGGCAGGCGCGTCGGGGGACGGGAACGCGGCCAAGCGCCCCGCCAATCGCGGCGGCAGCTTCAGTTCGGCGGCGCGAGCCATTGCGCATCCATCAACCCACGGTGCGGCGCACCTCGAGGACCTTGCCGAGCAGCGTTACCTCCCGGTCGGACCGGATCGGCGCGAACTCGGGGTTCTCCGGATGCAGCTCCACCCGTTCGTCCCGCAGACGCAACCGCTTGACCGTCGCCTCGCCGTCGACCAGGGCCACGACCAGCGCCCCCGAGTCGGCGGTCGGCTGGCGCCGCACGATCACGAGGTCGCCGGGGAGGATGCCGGCCCCCACCATGCTGCGCCCCCGCACCCGCAGCGCGAACAGCCCCTCCTCCAGGCGGCCGGCCGGCGCGGGGACGTAACCTTCGAGATCTTCCGCCGCCTCGGTCGGGCGCCCCGCCTGCACCCGCCCCAGCAGCGGCACCCAGCCCACCGGAGACGCCGGCCCGCCGCCGATCGGCAGGCGATAGCCCCGGGCCCTCCCCCGATCCGCCGACAGCCGCCGCTCGGCGACGAGCTTCTCCAGGTGATACCGCGCCGTGTGCGGCGTGCGGAAGCCGAACATCCGCTGCACCTCGCGCACCGTCGGCGGATCGCCGGCGAGCAGCCGGTCGCGCACGAACCGGAACACCCGGTCGCGGGTCTGCCCCGCCCGTGTCCGGCTCATATCCGGAGAATATAATACATCTGTATCATAAAGCAACCCGGTTCCCGTTGAAGAGCGGAGACCGGAACCAGCCGGCGCCGGTCGACCGCGCCCGGCCAGCACAAGGCCCCGGCCTTCAGCAGGCCCGAGCCGGACCAGCGCGCGTTTTCAAATCTTCACCTTCACGGGGCAGGATCGCGGCCCGGCCCGGGCCCGCGATCTGTTCGCGCCAAGACCGCGCCGTTTCGTCCCATCTTCTGACGGTTTCGTCCATGACCATCCCACTCGCCGCCACCGCCGTGCGCAGGCAGCATCGTGGCGGGTCCCGGGGCTCCGGACGTGCGGAATCGCGGGTCTCACGCGGCGCCGGCCGGCAAGACGGTGGCGACCCCTCGAATCGGGGGCGAACCGTCACGCGCAGTCAGCGTGGGATGCCCCTGCGGTTTCGTCACCCGCCTCTTTCCCGTCATCCGCTTCCCGGCTACACTGGCCGTACGGCGACAGCAATGCGCGCCACGCGCGGTCCGGGTGGGGGTCGCCGACTACGAGAAGATGCTGGAGATGAAGATGCTGGAGTTGCCGGGGAGGGCCTCGTGACCCGGGTGATCGGTCTCGCCGTCGCTCTCGGGTTCGGTTCGGCCGGGCTTGGCGGGGCGCAGGAACCGCCGGCGGCCGACCGGCAATGGGCCGCGCTCGTCGACGATCTCGACCGGTCCGTCATCGCGGGCGACGCGCAAGGAATGACCGCCGCGCGGGACGCCGCCCGGCGGGGGCTGGAGGAGGCGCCGCGCGGAGCGGCGCAGGCGCGGCTCCGGTACCTGCTCGCCTACGCGAACTGGCGTCTGCTCGGGGCGAATCCGGCGCCGGACGGCGACGAACGCGACGCCCTGGCCGACGAGGCGGAATCGATGCTGAGGGCGAATCTCGACGTGCGCGACGACGACGTCGAGGCGCACGCGCTGCTCGGCGCCGTCTACGGGATGAAGATCGGCTCCTCGATATGGCGCGGCATGACCCGTGCAGCGCCTCGGCCTGACGGGGGCGCTGCAACGCACGCTGCGTTCGACGAACAGCATCGAGAATCTGAAATGGCAGCGTCGAGCGCAACGGTGACTGGCTGTGGGTGGTATTCTGCGCCCAGATCAGTTCCTTGATGCGATTGGGACGGCCGAAGGGCTTCTCCTTCGAGTACTCGGCGACCTTCGGGCAGGCGGTCAAGGGCAACCCGGGCCTCGGCGACCTCTATGCCCGCGGCACCCTCTTCGACTACTCCTACCGCTGGTTCTACGGCGACGGCTTCGGCAAGGACTACCGGATCCTGAACCTCGAAGACGACAGCAGCGCGGAATGGATGGCCAGCTACCTCACCGCCTGCCTGCTCGCCTTCTTCCAGCAGCAGCGGCTCTACCGCGAGCACGAGGCGGCGCTCCGTCCCTTCAACCTGGAGCGCCCGCTGTGGATCTTCGTCGGCGGCCGGGTCACGCTTGCGAAGCGCGACGCCTCGGACATCGTCGAGATCCTGCGCTTCCTGGCCGGCTACGTGTCGGACCGCGCCGGCAGCATCGCGCGCATCCGGGAGATCCTGACCCGCGGGCTCGTCTCCGCGTCCGGGGAGAACCTCTTTGCCGGGCGCTTCATCCATCTCGACACCAGCGGGCGGTCGCCCGAACAGGTGTTCGACGAGACCCTGGAGCTCCTCTTCAACGCGCCGCGCGGCGGTGCGCTGCACGTCGAGAACCTGAAGGGGGCCGCGGGGGAGGTGGCGTTGCGGGTGGGGGAAAACGAGCCCTTCGGGGTCATCAACGTCGGCGACGACGCCAAACTCGTGACCCTCTGCGAACGGGAAGGGTTCAACGTGGCCGAGCGGGAGTTCGCGGGCTCGCTCTTCCATGATCTCGCCGCGCCCCGTTCGACCGTCAACGTGCTCATCGGCTCCCGGAAGTTCACCGAGGGGTGGAATAGCTGGCGCGTCGGCACCATGGGGCTGATGAACGTCGGGCGCGGCGAGGGGGCGCAGATCATCCAGCTCTTCGGGCGCGGCGTGCGGCTCAAGGGCTGCGGAATGAGCCTCAAGCGCAGCGCGAGGGCGGAGCTCGCGGAGGGTCTGGAACGGCCGGACTCCATCGAATCCCTCGAAACGCTTCAGGTCTTCGGCATCCGCGCCAACTACATGGCCCAGTTCCGGGACTTTCTCGAAGAAGAGGGACTGCCCCCCGACGACGGACGGATCGAATTCCACCTGCCGATCGTCAAGAACCTCGGCACGCAGCCGCTCAAGACCATCCGGATCAGGAAGACCATCAACGGCGTCAGCACCGAGTCCGGCGACGCCTTCCGCAAGCTCGGACCCGTGCCGACCCTGCGGCCACCGGACGAAGCGCCGGCAGACGATGCGAGGGCGCAGGAAGCGGACTATCTCCAGCGGAATCAGGTGGCACTCAACTGGTATCCGAAGATCCAGGCCATGGATCCGGCGGCAGCAGCCGCCTCCGGCGAGGAGGGCGACGATGCCAGCGCGACGCCCGAACAGGCCCATCTGCAAGCGGCCCACCTCGCCTTTCTGGACATTGATGGCCTGTTCTTCGCGCTGGAGCGGTTCAAGGCGGAGCGAGGCTGGCACAACCTGAACCTGTCGCGCGCCGGCATCCGCGATCTCCTGGCCGACACCACTTGGTACCGCCTGCTCATCCCCGAATCCGCGCTCGCCGCCGACTCCATCGACAAGGTCCGCCTCTGGCAGGAGATCGCGCTTGCCCTGCTCAAGAAGTACACGGAGCGTTACTACACCTTCCGCAAGCGAGAGTGGGAGCTTCCGCACCTCGAATACCGGGCGCTGACCGGGGAGGACTCGATTTCCCCGGCGTGCGCGAGGAACGCGGTGAGTACGGGTACCGCGTCCTCGTCGAGAAATCGCGGCATGACGTCATGGCAAAGCTGGAGGAGCTGAAAGCGTCGATCAAGGGCGGCGCTCTGAGACCCTGGACCTTCCAGGGCATCAGCGCCGTCTGGTTCGACAAGCATCTGTACCAACCCTTGCTCGCCCTCGAAGGCGGGGTAGTGGAAATTTCGCCGGCGCCGCTCAACCGGGGCGAGCGCCGCTTCGTCGAGGACCTGAAGGCGTACTGCGACGGCAACGCCGCCGCCTTCGAGGGCAGGGAGCTCTACCTGTTGCGCAACCTGAGCCGGGGCCGCGGCATCGGCTTCTTCGAAGCGGGCAACTTCCACCCCGACTTCATTCTGTGGCTGCTCGCCGACGACCGGCAGCACGTCACCTTCGTCGACCCGAAGGGTATCCGCAACGTCGGCGCGGACGATCCGAAGATCCGCTTCTTCGAGACCATCAAGGAGATCGAGCGGCGCCTCGGCGATCCGAAGGTCGCGCTGGATTCCTTCATCGTGTCCAGTACGCCTTCACACGTGATGAAGAAGCTCTGGGGCATCGGCAAGCCCGAGATGGCGGCGCGGCACATCGCATTCCAGGAGGAAGACCGGGGTTCGTACATCGCTGCGATACTGCACGGCATCGGGGGCGAACGGGTCGCGAGGAGCGGGCGGTAATGGCGACGTACTCCGCACTGCACGGCATCGGAAACGAACCGGTCGCGAGGGGTGGGCGGTAATGGCGGCGTACTCCGATGCCGAGCTCGAGGCGCTGATGTCGGATCTCGAATCCGATCTCGTGGAACGCAAGGAGTCGGCCGTTGACGGGACGAAGATCCGGCGCAACGTCTGCGCCTTCGCCAACGATCTGCCGGAAAACGGCAGGCCGGGGGTGGTGCTGGTCGGGGTACGGGACGACGCTTCCTGCGCCTCGTTGCCGATAGATGACGCCCTGTTGACGAGACTGGCAAACATCCACGGCGAAGGCGACATTCTGCCGCTGCCTTCGATGACGGTACAAAAACGAGTGTTGAAGGGCTGCGAAGTCGCCGTCGTGTCCGTCGAGCCAGCGGCCGATACGCCCGTGCGTTACAAGGGCCGCGTCTGGGTCCGGGTCGGCCCGTCCGTTCGCGAAGGCTCCGTGGAAGACGAACGCCTGCTCACCGAACGCCGGCGCGCTGCCGACCTGCCCTTCGACTTGAGGGCGGTGGACGCCGCGGGCCTGGATGACTTGGACCGAGACTTCGTGTGCGATTACTACCTGCCCAATGCGATCGCGCTCGAAGTGCTCGAACGGAACACTCGCCCACTTGAGCATCAGTTGCGTTCCCTGCGACTGGTTCAGGGAGAAAAGCCGACATGGGGTGCGGTTATTGCCTTCGGATTGGATCCGCAGGCATTCGTGCCCGGCGCTTACGTTCAATTCCTTCGTATCGACGGCACTGAAATTACCGATCCGATCCGGGATCAGAAGCAGCTCACCGGGCGACTGTACGACGTGGTTCGCCGGCTCGACGAGCTCCTCGACCTGAACGTTTCGGTTCGCACCCAGGTCGCGGGCGTGCCGCGGGAGAGACAGCGCCCCGACTACCCCGTCGATGCCTTGCGGCAACTCGCGCACAACGCCGTCATGCACCGCAGCTACGAAGGAACCAACACCCCGGTACGGATACACTGGTTCTCCGACCGGATCGAGATTGCGAGCCCCGGCGGGTTGTACGGAAGGATCACGCGCGACAACTTCGGCACGGGAGACACCGTTCGCCCAACGCTTCGGCCTCGGCGTGCCGCTCGCTCGCAACGCCTTGGAAGCGAACGGCAATCCGGTGCCTGAATTCGGATTCGAACAGACTCTCGTCGTCGCCACGGTGAGGGCCGCACCGTGAAAAGTATCGCCGTGTTCAACAACAAGGGCGGCGTTGGAAAGACCTCCCTCGTCTACCATCTCGCCTGGATGTACGCGAGGCTCGACTTCAACGTCCTGGTGGCGGACCTCGACCCGCAGGCGAATCTCACCAGCATGTTCCTGAACGACGAGGAGCTTGAGGCTCTGTGGGAGGAAGATCGCGAGGATGGGACGATCTACACCTCTCTGCGACCGCTGCTGGAAGGCACCGGAGACGTCACGACGCCGTATGTGACAGAGCCCGCGCCGGGTATCGGACTGGTAGCGGGCGACATGCTGCTTTCCGGGGCGGAAGACGAGCTGACGAGCCAATGGCCGGACTGCCTTGACCGAAAGCCCCGTGCATTCCGCGTGCTTTCAGCCATCTCGCGAGCCCTGCACGGGGCAGCGGAGAAGGTTGCCGCGGACCTGATCCTGATGGACGTCGGCCCGAACCTCGGTGCGCTCAACCGGGCGGTGCTGGTCACCGCGGACCATGTCGTCGTACCGCTGGCGGCCGACCTCTACTCCATTCGGGGCCTCTACAATCTCGGACCGACATTGCGCCGGTGGCGGCAGGAGTGGTCGGAGCGCCGGGAGCGCAACCCGGTGGCGGGTCTGGACGTGCCGCGCGGAGACATGGAGCCGATCGGGTACGTGGTGCTTCAACATGCGGTGCGGCTGAATCGTCCGGTCATGGCGTATGAACGCTGGATGGAACGCATACCGGGCGCGTACCGTGGTTTCGTGGTCGGCAAGGCCGCACGGCCCGCCCTTTCCATGGACGATGATAAGCACTGCCTGGCCACCCTCAGGCATTATCGAAGCCTAATGCCGCTCGCGCAGGAGGCGCGCAAACCGATGTTCGCCCTGAAGCCGGCGGACGGCGTCATCGGCAGCCAGGTCAATGCCGTGCGGGGGTGCTACCGCGACTTCCGGGCACTCGCCCACACCGTGGCCCAGCGATCCGGCGTGGCGACCGCCTGACGTTCTTCCGGGAGCGGCGGTGGCGCTGTCGGTCCTTCAAAGCGATTCGACGGTCACCGAGCCCCACCCGCAGCACCTCATCGGCCGGCGCAGGTTCGATCATCTGTTGCCGAACGCGTGAAAGCGATCGATTCGAGCCCGGTGCCGACCCCAAGATGTTGTGGTGGCCGGGGCATCGTCCGACCGACAGCTTCGGCGTGTGCTCGCCGCCGTCAAGGCGCGTCGCTTCGCTCCGCCCCCGCTTCGCGGGGCTCTCGGCTTGGACGGCGGCTCCGCGCACGCCTGTCCAGACCGGGCATTTGTCGGACGATGCCCAACCCGCTCCCCTACATCTTGTGGTCGACGACCTGTCCAGTTCGACGCACTTTCGGGCGACTGTTGACACTCACGCTCCGTTGTCTACCTCCAGACCTCGAGAGTCGCCCTCCAACCCCTAGCGGTCCGTCACATTATATTTTTCGGATAGACGGACTTGAGTTTGCAGCGCGCATCGTCGATCTTCATCTGCCAATCGACACCGCGCTGCGTGCCGTTGGTGTCGGTCGACCACGCCGACACTTTGCGTAATCCGGCGGATGAGACCGACGTGGCCGAGGACGTGCGGTTGGGTCCGGCGGTACGGGGCGACGAGTTGCCGGCGGAGTTGCGGCGGCGTGAGGATCGTTTGGCGGCGATCCGGGCGGCGCAGGCGCGTTTGGAGGCGGCGCAACGGGCTGCGGACGCCGCGCGCGGCCGGCAGCCGGGGCAGACCCGGAATCCGAAGGGGGGCCGGCCGTACAAGCGGGCGTACGGGGAGCCTGACGAGAAGTCGCAGAGCAACTTCACGGACCTGGAAAGCGGGATCATGAAGACGGGCAACGAGGGCTTCCAGCAGTGCTACAACGCGCAGGCGGCGGTGGACGCCGAGCACCAGTTGTTGGTGGCGACGGATGTGACGGCGAACGCGAGCGACCAGGGGGGGCTGCCGGTGTTGCTCGACCAAGTGCGGGAGACGTTCGAGACGCAGCCGGAGACGGTGCTGGCCGACGCGGGGTACTGCAACGAGCGGGATTTGGCGGACCTGGAAACGCGGGGTGTTGACGGTTACGTGGCGGCGGGCCGGGAGGACAAGGGGGTCGCCGGCCGCGATCTGGAGAAACATCCGGCGACGGGGCGGATGGTGGAGAAGCTGTCGACGCCGGCGGGGCGGGCGGTGTATGCGGAGCGGAAGTGGTTGTCGGAGGCGCCGTACGGCTGGGTCAAGCACGTGCTGGGCTTCCGGCGCTTCAGCCTGCGCGGCCTGGCGCAGGTGCGGGGCGAGTGGGACTTGGTGTGCCTGGCGGGTGAACGCCAAGCGTCTGCACGCGCTGATGGCGGCGTAACAGGGCGGCTTTTCGGCTCTGCTGACCGGAATCGCAGTTGCGAATCGCGGCGTTTTGAGGGGTGTACGGCCTGTTTTCGGTTCGCGCCGCCGGCTGGTCGAAAATCACCTGCTCGTCGACCGCGGAAGACACCTTGACGGCGTGCGTCACGACGCAAGCCATCGGGGTTCCGCGAACTTCCTGCGGCGCAGACTCCTAGTGGTCCGTCACGTCATAATTCTCGGATAGACGGACTTGAGTCGAATGATGCAATTCGCCTGCATGGGGAGACTCTTCTTGCTCCGAGGTGAGTTCCCGATGACCCAATATTTTCTCGTGACACCGCACTAGTCGATCTGGTACTCCGGCGTGCTCATGATGAGGTGCGTCACCATGCGCAGCGGGTCCTCCAGATAGGTCTCGGCGCGCGCGAGGTCCGCGGTGCCGAGCTCGCCGTCCAGTAGCGCCACCAGCGCGTCGCGCATGCCCGCCGACACCGGCATCCGCAGGAAACGCGCCAGCAGGTAGTCGACCGCCTCGCCGGTGGTCGCCGCGCCGCTGTCCAGGACCATCCGGGTCATGTCCACCCGGGCCGCGCCGCGCGGGGTCGGAATCAGCTTCTGCATGGCCCGGGCCCACGCGAAGTAGCCGGAGACGCGGGTGTTGAACAGCTCGTCCCGCTCGAGCGCGGCGAGGTCGAACGCGGTCATGTTGGCCGGGTCGTCGTCGAAGGCGATGGCGGCGCCGAAGTCGTAGCCCCGGCGCAGGCGGTCGCCCACGACCCCGTCCCCGCTGAGGGTGAGGAAATTCGGGTCGCGGAAGTTGACGATGTCGGGGAACAGGTAGTCGAAGGCGACGTTGCCCCGCTCCTGGAGGAGGGCGGGGGTGATCCACGCCCGGCCCTGCGCCCAGCCCGCGACCGACGGCGGGTTCAGCAGGTGCTGGCCCAGCGCAATCGCCGTGCTGTTGAAGTCGGGCACGCCGGGCACGTCCTCGGCCCCGAGGTGCTTCAGCATCGTGATGACGTGCTCGACCGGCCCCTTGATGTGGGCGCCGTAGCTCGCCTCGCTGTAGAAGTCGCGCGACAGGAAGATCGTCCGCATGAGCGGCTTCAGCTCGTAGCCGTTGTCCCGGAAGACGGCGCCGAGCTCGGCCTGCAGGGCCGGCGACGGGTCCTCGCGGACGAAGAAGCGGTAGATCTTGGACGCAATGTACTCGGCGGTGACCGGCTGCTCGAGGATGATGCGGAGAACGTCCACGCCGTCGAAGTTGCCGGTGCGCCCCAGGAAGGTCTTCTCGTCGTCGTCGTGCTGACCGGCGTTGACCACGAAGTCGAGGTTCTCGAAGTTCCAGCCGGTGAAGGCCCGCGCCGCCTCGCGCACGTCCCGCTCGGTGTAGTTGCCCACCCCCATGGTGAACAGCTCCATCACCTCGCGGGCGAAGTTCTCGTTGGCCGCGCCCTTCACGTTCACCCCGGCATCGAGGTAGTAGAGCATCCCGGGATCCTGGGCCACCGCCACCAGCAGCTCGCCGAAGTTGCCGGTCGCGTGCCGCTCGAACGTCTCGATCTGCAGGAGCATCTTGCGGTAGTCGCGCACCTTGTTCTGGGCGGTGGCGAAATGGCCATGCCAGAACAGCGCCATCTTCTCTTCGAGCGGCCGGTGGGTGTCGAGCATCCGCTCGGCCCACCAGTAGCCGACCCGCCGGGTCTCCAGCCCGGTCGCCCGCAGCCAGTAGAAGAACCGATCGGAGAGCGGCTGTCCGTGCCGGTTGACGTGGTCGGGCTTGACCCGCACCCCCATGCTCTCCCCGTTCCTCAGCCCCAGCTCGGTGGCGGCGGGCCGGCTCGGCGGAAAGTGCAGCAGCCCCTCGTCCCAGAAGCCGGAATGCTCGAACGGCGGAAGATGGCCGTTCGCGATGCCGTCGTAGTCCACGAGGGCGCGGACCGCCTCCTCGGGGGTCATCCCGGCCAGCTTCCGGACGTCGTCGGGCGCGCCGCTGAAGCCGGCGCGGCCCAGCAGGTGCTCGGCGCGGTCGTAGCTCCAGTCCGCGGCGGTGATCGGGGTCAGGTCCCCCCGCCAGGCGGCCGGTCCCGGCTCCCACGTCTGCGAGCTCGCCGTCACGGCGCCGCCGGCGATGCACAGCGCCAGCGCGGCGCAGGCCGCCGCGGCGCGGTGGTATCGAGTCGTCATGGGTCGTCCCCTCGTATCCAGGCCGGTCCCTTGATGCAGGGCCGCTCCGATTTCCAGAATCTCCATTGTGGACGGCCGGATGGCATTGTCAAGTCCGACGTGCTTTGTTGCGGTAAAATTGATGCCCGCGAGCGTTTCGCTCGACAGATGCGTCGCGGGCATGGCGGGCACGACGCCCACCGCCGCGGGCAGCGCGCTCTTCCGCACGGCCGCCGTGAGGCGGTACGGCCGATCCGCCACGGATTCGGCAGGAAGACCGTGGGTGCTCGAACCGTGATCCCGCGATCCCCGATTCGAGGGGGCGGGCCGTCACGCGCAGTCAGCGTGGGATGCCCCTGCGCGGCGACCCGGGCACGGCCCGGCACGGCCCCGCCCGCGGGCCTCGATGTGAGATGATGGGCTGCTGGATTCAGAGATGACGAAGCCGACAATCGTGCTACTGGCGGCGGGCCTGACGCTGGGCGGCCTCTCCACGGCGCACGCCCAAAGCGGCGGCCCCTCCACGGCGCACGCCCAAAGCGGCGGCCCCGGCGCGTGGGACCCGGACGCCGCCGCCGCCTATCTCGACCAGCGGGTGGACTGGTGGTCGGGCTGGGAGACGGCGGCGCGGGAGCGCGGCACGTTCTGCGTCTCCTGTCACACCACCGCCCCGTACGGCCTCGCCCGCCCGATGCTGCGGCCCGCGGGCGGCGCGGGCGCGGCATCACGGTACGAGCGCAAGCTGCTGGACAGCGTCACGACCCGCGTCGCCGGCTGGACCGAGGTCGGCCCGTTCTACCCCGACGAGCGCTACGGCGCGCCCAAGACCAGCCAGTCGCGCGGGACGGAAGCGATACTCAACGCCCTCGTCCTCGCCCGGCACGACGAGCGGAACGGCGTGCTGAGCGACCGCACGCGCCGGGCGTTCGACAACCTCTGGGCGCTGCAACGCACGGACGGCGCCGACGCGGGCGCGTGGCCCTGGCTGCACTTCAACCTGGCGCCGTGGGAATCGGACGAGGGGCCGTACCACGGGGCGGCGCTGGCCGCCGTCGCCGTCGGACTCGCGCCGGACGGCTACCGCGCCCGCGCCGAGATTCGGGACAACGTCGCGCGGCTCGGCGGCTATCTTCGGCGCCGGCTCGACGCCCAGCCGCCTTTCAACCGCGTCATGGCCCTCTGGGCCTCCGGCGCGCTTCCGGATCTGCTGACGGGCGCGCGGCGGCAGGCGATCGTCGACGAGATCGCCGACCTGCAGCGGAAGGACGGCGGCTGGAGCCTGTCGTCACTGGGCGCCTGGACCCGGCGGGACGGGACCCCCGCCGAGACGGGGAGCGACGGTTACGCGACCGGTCTGGTCACGCTCGCGCTCCGGCGGGCCGGCCTGCCGCGGGATCACGAGGCGGTCGCGGGCGGCCTCGACTGGCTCGTCCTGAACCAGGACCCCGACGGGTCGTGGCCCGCGTCGTCGCTCAACCGCGGGCGCGATCCGGCGTCGGACCGGGGGCGCTTCATGCGGGACGCCGCCACCGCCTACGCGGTGCTGGCGCTGGCGGCGGACGACGGGCGCTGATCGGACCGGCGGACCGTGCCCCGGCGGGTCCGCCCGCCGCGTCCGGGCGCGTTCCGTGTCGAGGTCGAGACGTTGCAGTCCGGGACACGTGCGCACAGGAAGGGACCTTCAGATGACGTATCGAGCAGGCATGCGGACGGCGTTGGCGGTGGTCGCGGCGGCGATCGTCTCGGCGGCTGCGCCGGCGCCGGCGCAGCCGGTCACCGGGCCGACCAACGAGCACCCCAACCCCTTCGAGACGATAAACGACCACTTCAAGCTGCCCGAGGGACGCACTTGGGGCTCGACCAGCGCCGTGGACATCGATCCCGACGGGACGTCGATCTGGGTCGGCGAGCGTTGCGGGGCGAACAGTTGCGCGGAATCGGACCTCGATCCGGTCCTCCAGTTCGACAGGGACGGCAACCTGCTGAAAAGCTTCGGCGGCGGCATGTTCATCTTCCCGCACGGCATCCACGTCGACGGCCGCGGCAACGTGTGGGTCACCGACGCCCAGGGCCCGCGGGGACGCGGTCCCGCCTACGAGGGCAAGGGCCACGCCGTCTTCAAGTTCAACCCGGACGGCGAGCTGCTGATGACCCTGGGCCGCCCCGGCACCGCCGGCGACGGGTCGGGGCCGCTCCTCAACGAGCCGAACGACGTGCACGTCGCCCCCAACGGCGACATCTTCGTCGCCGAGGGCCACAGCGGCCAGGGCGCGGGGGCGAGCTGGGACACCGTCGCCCGCGTCGTCAAGTTCGACCGCCAGGGCAACTTCATCAAGTCGTGGGGCGGCATCGGGACCGCCCCCGGGCAGTTCCGGACGCCGCACGGCCTCGCCATGGACTCGCGCGGCCGCCTCTTCGTCGCCGACCGCGGCAACGTGCGCATCCAGATCTTCGACCAGGACGGCAACTTCATCGACCAGTGGAAGCAGTTCAGCCGCCTCAGCGGGATCTACATCGACGCCGACGACAACATCTACGGCGCCGACTCCGAGTCGAGCCCCACGTCGAACCCGGGCTGGCGCCGGGGCATCCGCATCGGCAGCGCGGTGACCGGCCACGTCCGGTTCTTCATCCCCGACCCCGCCGACGTGCCGCGGGGAACCACCGCGGCCGAGGGCGTGGCGGTCGACGCCGAGGGCAACGTCTATGGCGCCGAGGTCGGCCCGCGGCAGCTCGTCAAGTACGTCCGGCGCGGGCAGTAGTCGATTACGCCGGGTTCCGGAGGGCGCAAACGCCCTTCCGGGACCCGGCTCAACCACTTCGGCGTTCACGTCGCTCTTCAACCGTGGCGAATACGGTAGAGCCGGGTGAGCCCGCCCGTTCGCGCAGGGCCTGACGGCCCATGGTGAAGTCCCTGCCGCATCCGGGCGGCGGGGCATCCCGCCTGACGCCCGCACGACGCCTTCCCACCTGGCGACGGGTGCCGCCCGTTCCCGATGACGGCGACGCAGGCATCCACTATGCCGCATCCGGGCAGCGGCGCATCCCGCCTGACGCCCGCACGACGCCTTCCCGCGTGGCGACGGGCGCCGCCCGTTCCCGATGACGGCGGCGCCGGCGTCCGCTACACCGGTCCCGCTGGCGGCGCGGCGGACCGCGGCCGTTCCGCCGCGGCCGACGCGGCGTGCGTCCGTTGCAGCAGGTTCTCGACGAGCGCTCTGAAGTCGTGGAACGCGCCGCGGGCGGCGACGGCATGACTCCCGAGGGCGCCGTCTCCTGCGGACAGGGAAAAGATCGGCTTGCGCGCGTCCTGCGCCAGCGGAACGAGGCTGCGGTAGTGCTTCACGGTGGCGATGCAATGCTCGTCGGCTTGCGGATCCAACGCAGTTGCAGGAGTCTCTTCGCCCAGCACGCTGCGCGAGTACTCGGCCGGCATCTGCCTTGCCCACCGGTCGTAGGCCTTGACGGGACGGCTCAGTCGGACGCCGTGCTGCTGAATCAGGTAACCGATTGGCCGCATGTCACCGGTCGGCAGGTCGAAATCGGGCTCGGCCCAATTGCCGCGGCGCTTCTTCCAGTCGTCCCGCCAGCGGCGGAGGGTCGGACCCAGGTTGCGCAGCCCCTGCCGGGAGAACAGGTCGGCGGCCAGCGGCACCGCGACGAAGTCGGTGGCAATCAGGGCGGAACGGTTGATGGCCCCCAGGCTCGGGCCGACGTCGACCAGCACGATGTCTGCGCCTGACTGCCCGGCGCCCTTTTGCACGACCTGCCAGAACGCGGTGATCACACGAAACGCGCGGTACAGGTTGGTGCTTCCCAGGCAGTTCGGCCATTCCGTGGACAGCAGGTCCTCGAAGCCCGACAACGCCAGATCGCCGGGCAGCAGGTAGAGCCCGTCCGCGGGTCGCTGCAACTCGGGGTCTCCGACGTCCCCGACCTTGGTGAGCGGCGCCACGCACTGGTGGATCGTCCTGCCCGACGAAGACGCCTGGTCGTTCCAGAGGTCGGCGAGCGTATCCTCGTCCAGAAACGCCGCCGTGAGGTTGGCCTGGGGATCGAGATCGACGACCAGCACCGTATGGTCCAGCGCCGACAACATCCAGGCCGCGTGGTAGACCAGGGAGGTCTTTCCCACGCCACCTTTGTTGTTGAAGAACGTCAGGACGGGCGTCATCACGCGCGGACCCTCACCGTGCAGTGAACCCAGTTCGGCTCGACGCGGAAGTCGGGTTCCGGTTGCCCATTGTTCAGCAGGGCGCGTCGCGCCGTCGGAATTCCCGCGCCGTAGCGTTGAGCCAGTCCGAGAACCCGCATCGCTTCCGCCAGAATCTGGTTGCGATAGTCCACGATGCCCGGCTGCCCGAAGTTCTCGGTGGTAAGGGCGCCGTAGGGGCCGCCCGGACTCGTGATCTCGACACGATCGTCGAACCAGTAGACATGGATCGGCGCATTCGTGCCTTCGTAGGTCCTGTGCATGACGGCGTTGCGAACGAGTTGCTGAAGCGCCGCCATGGGATACGTCGGCGTCCGCACTTCGACCGGACCCGACGTGAAGTCGACCGCGGTCCGATTGTGCGCCAGCAGCTTGTCGTCGAGACCGAGAACCAGGTGGGCAATCGGGCCGCTGCATCGCCCGTCGTCGACCACGGGGTCGGCGAGATCCGTGCCGGCGATACGCAGAAACTGCACGAAGGCGGCCGGCAGGAAGTCCTGCGGGTTCTTGCCCAGGACGAGAATGCCGGCGATCGTCGGCCTCGGGTCATCGACCGCGGCGATCATCTTGAGGGCCGCGAGACGCTGCTCCGTGCTCCGATCGTTCTCCGCAAGGGCCGTCGCGTCGACCGCCAGCGGGAGGTAATCCTCCTCGAAACGCCGCAAATCGAGATCGGCGACACTGGCGGTGGGCACCGGTTGCGCATCGAAGTGGGGGTCGCGATGCCGCCGCTTCTCGTTCAGAATCCGTTCGTCCTGGGCGCCGGCGACGGCCCGCCTCGGCCCCACGCGGATCCAGATCCGTCCCCGGTGGCGCACCGGCGGCGTGTCCGACGGCACGACGGTAACGACCGCAACGGGAGTCCCGAGCAGCACGCGCCGGTCGACGGTCAGCGTCGGCGGCGGCACGATGTTGCCGTCCGTCTTCACGTCGGCGAGCTGCAACAGCATTTCGTCCGTGATCTCGAGGCCGACGGGCGCGCCGGCGTCGTCCGCTCCCACAAACACGACGCCGGGGCGCTGGTGGTCCGGCAGATCGTTGGCGAAGGCGCAGACCGCTTGCCGGATCTTGCGGGGACTGTCTCCCCGCAGCGATTCCTTCCGCTCGACCAAGTCCGACTCCAGGTCCACCAGCATCGCTTCAAGCTCGTGCTGTGTATACGGCGCAGTCACTCGATCGCCTCCGCGCGTTGAATCGCATCCCTCCGGTGCCTCCGGTGCCTACATTCCTGGTGGCCTGTCACGCCATAAGTTTCGGACAGACGGACTTGAGTCGAACGACGTATTCCATTCAACGATCGGCAAAATGGCCCTGACGATCAAGTGGGACAGGCTGTCACGGTCGAGCTCAGGTTCTTGCCTCCACTGGAATGCCAAGTTGATCGAGAGCTGTCGTCGTGTCTGCCTCGAGCCGGGCGAATGCCGGCAAAGTTCGCAAAGCAGTCCAATCGCCGATCAGGTTCGCCAAGCGATGAGCGGCGCGGCCGGGTTTGAAGCTCTTCGCTCGTCTTCCTTTCGCTCCGTTGGCGGCACGCAGCGCATCGTGGAGGATTTTCTTGGGATCCGCCAACTTTTCCCATCGATGCGCCGGCGGCAACCCGAGGTTCTCCGTTCCAGACGGCCGACCAGCCGCTTCACGAAGAGCAGACTCGTCGTGCAGAAGCCACGCCTCCTGCATTTTCACCGGTACGACGCAAACATGACTGAGGCCTGTACGATTGGCGGCCCCGATCTCCTCATATCGAACACATGGGTCTTGTCTCTCCGCGTCTCGATGCACGAAGAGAAGCTGACACGGATACTCCTGAATCGCAACGGCGAGTCTCTCGGCCAGATCGCGGGGCCTGTCGCGAAGCACTCTGAGGTCTGCCCATTGGATTTCGAACGCTTGCGGCGTCAATCGGCTCATCAGCCACTGAAGAATCGGCATCAGCACGACATCCGACGCGCCATCGGTCACGAGTGTCACCCGTAGTGTCATTTTCCGGACCCGGTCGCCGAAGGCGGGAGCGGTAGCCCGGGTTGTTGCATGTCTTCCCGATGCATGACTCTCGTAGCGCCGACATGCGGCGCGGCGCCATCAACGTCGATGGCCTGCAGGGGGTTCAGGTAGGCCAACAGGTCTCCCCGCGCAACCGTAGGCTCGTCAGAACTCTCTTCATGCCGCCACGTGCCCGGCAGGTGACGAATGGAGAGCCGTGACACCGCTGATTCCCCACCGCGGCCGGCATGCGCCACGAGCAGCGCATCGTCATGAACGCACGCCACGACGGACGGCGAGTGCGTGTTGATGATGACCTGTCGAAGCGGGTTGTCGGCATCGACCGGTTCCGCAGCGTCCACGGCAAGCTCACCCAGCAGTTCAATCACGGCCGAGATTCGGAGCGGATGCATCCCGTTCTCGGGTTCTTCCAGGCACAGAAGCCGCCTGCTCCCGGGATCGGATTCCATGACGGTGAGGGCGAGAAACCGCAGTGTGCCGTCGGACAACGCGCCCGCGACGTGCTCGGTGTCCTGGAGGTCCGTCATCACGATACTCAGAAGCTGTCGCTTGTCGTCTACGTCCACGGTAATCCCGCGCACGTTCTCGACCAGTTCGGAGAGCTTGTTCGCGACGCGGGCATAGACGTCCCGCTCTCCGCCGGGGTGATCCCGCTGCGCCGCCTGCGCAAGGTCGTGCAGCGTTGCGGGCAGGTGAGCGCCGCTCGGTCCCATGCTGCGCGGCGCCGTGAAGGCGTCCGGCACCCGCAGCGCCGAGGGCTCGAGCTGGAGTTGCGTCCATCGCGCCATTTCTTGACGGGCCAGCACCAACGTTCGGTGCTCGGCGGCATTGTTGACCGACGACAACATGGTGCGCGGCAGGTTCGCGGCGGAAACACGACGTGGGCGGCCGCCGCCCAGACCCGCCACGCTGTCTGCGTGCAGTGACACGACGGGTCCGCCTTCACCCTCGTTCTCCGTCGAAATATAGGGACTGGTGCGACGCCCCTTGACGACGGAGTCCCGCCACGGTTTCTTGTGCGGAAAACCGAGCCGATTCTTCGCCTCGGACCGGTTGATATGCACCAATCTCTCACGGACGATCTCCAGCCCGCCGATCGTTCTGATGGTGGGGTCCTGGCGATAGCGCAGCTCCAGCTCGTACTGGAGAAACGTCATCGATGCCTTGGCCGCCTGACCCAGTTCGTCTTCACCTTCCTCGGGAATCAGGAACTCGGCCGCGAACGTCATCTTGTCGGCGACGTGGTCGCCGTTGCGACGGAAGAGGCTCCACACATCACCTCGTCGAGAGTCCCCGCCCCGAACGGTTGACGCTGCTTCCACCAGCGGTTTGTCCGCCAACGCCGCGAGAAAGGAGATCGCGTCGAACAAATTGGACTTTCCGACGCCGTTGGGTCCGGCAATGCACGTGAAGGGGCCCAGCCGAACATCGATCCGGTCGAGATTCTTGAACCCGTCCACCTTGAGGCGCGTGAGCACTTTGTTGGATTGCCTTGGACGAGGCCATCTCTCGGAAACGGGGGCCGGGAAGCGAAAATGAACCGGATCCGGCGCTCGATGTTTGTCGTCGCCGCCTGCCGACAGCCTACCACGGCGCACCGCTGCGCGACACGGTCGATGTCCCCGGCGGGCAGGTCGGTCGTGCTCCAACTCAACCAAGGCAGATAGCAGACGATCGATCCATGCGCCGCTTTGTGGTTCCAACCTGACGCGATTCGAGAATCGGCGATAAGCTATTCAGTCATTTGGGGACCGTCCTGCGCGACGCTGGACACCTTCTGCGCGCCATCGGCTACTCAGGCAGGGAGAAGACGTAGAGCGCATTCCCGCCCTCCGGCTGGAAGATCTCCGGCGTGAGCTGCGCGGTGAGGCCCCGGAACGCGCCCCCCAGCGAAGCGGGGACGGCGATGAACTGCCGCCCGCCCGCCTCGTAGGTGATGGGATAGCCGTGCGCGGCGGCGCCGAGGCGGGTCTCCCAGAGGACCTCCCCGGTCCGGACGTCGAACGCCCGGTAGTAGCGGTCGGCGTCGCCCGCGAAGACGAGGCCGCCCGCCGTCGTCAGCGTCGACGTCAGGAACGCGGCCCGCTGCCCGCGGCTCCACAGCTCCTCCATCGTCCGGACGTCGTAGGCGGCGAGCTTCCCCACGTTCCCGTTCGAGCCGGGCATCCCGCGGAACTCGGACCGGCCCGCCACGCCGCCGCCGCCCTCGACGAACTCCACTTCGCGGCCGGTCAGGTACATGCAGGCTTGGTGGAGCGGAATCACGAGCGCGCCGGCCCCGGGGTGATACGCCGACGCCTGCCAGTTGTGGCCGCCGAGCAGGCTGGGACAGGCGGGCACGCGGTCGCCGATGCCGGCGTCACGGATGTCCTGCCGGTAGGTCAGCTCGCCGGTGGTGCGGTCGATCGACGCGAAGACGTCCTGGTAGACGGTCTCGCGCAGGTCGACGAGCGCGCCGGTCCGCCGGTCGAGCTTCCAGAGGATGCCGTCCTTCCCGATCGTGAACAGCCACTTCTCGCCGTCGGCGTCGACGAGAACGCGCTCGTAGACGATGTCGAGGTCGAGGGTTTCGCCCGGGGCGTGCTGGAAGTACCACTCGACCTGCCCGGTGCGCGGGTTCAGAGCCAGCGTCGAGTTCGTGTACAGCGCGTCCTGCCGCGTCGTCATGCCGCGGCTCGCGGCCACCCACGGCTTGGTCTGCGCGGTGCCGATGTAGAAGAGACCGAGGTCCGGGTCGTAGCTGCCCGGGATCCACGAGTCGCCGCCCGCGCGCAGATACGGCGGCGTGTCGCCCCACGACGCGTCGTTCGGATCGCCGGGCAGGGCGATGGTCGAGGTCCGCCACAGCTCCTCGCCGGTCTCGGGGTCGTGCCCGGTGATGAAGCAGGTCTGCGCCTTGTAGCGATTGCAGCCGTTCATCCCGCTGATGACGACACCGTCGGCGACGACGGGGCCGGAGTTCTGGCGGAAGCCCTGCGTGTAGTCCGCCTTCACGGCGCGCCATGCCTCGGCCCCGGTCCGCGCGTCGAGGGCGACGAGGGCCGCGTCGTGGGTGGCCAAGTAGACCTTGTCGCCGTAGAGCGCAAGCGTGCGGGTCGCGGCCCGCTGCGGCGCATCCTCGGGCAGCGGCCATCGATACTGCCAGATGACGTCGCCGGCCACCGCGTCTATCGCCTGCACCACGTTCCCCGGACTGGCGAGGAACATCACGCCGTCGTGCACCAGCGGCGTCGTCTGGTGGTTGCCCTCCCGAATCGCCAGCACCCAGGCCAGCCGCAGCTCGTCGACGTTGTCGCGCGTGATCCGGCCGAGGGGACTGTAGCCGTGGCTGTCGCGCGTCCGCCGCCAGCTCAGCCAGTCGCCGGGCGGCGGGTCCGCGAGCAGCGCGTCGGTCACCGGGGTCAGATCGTGCGGCGCCTCCCGGTTGACGAACCGCGTCGGCCGGCGCCGCGGCGGCTCGCCTTGCTCGGCCGCGCGCCGCGCCTCGTCGACGTCAGCCGCACCGCCGATCGCCACCGCCGCGCCGGGGGTCAGCGGCGCGGCGCCGGGCCGGGCACCGTTCGCATCGAGGATGTACGCGACCAGGTTCAGGTAGACCCGATCGCCGAGCGAGCCCCCGAGGCCGGGGGGCATCTCGTCGCGCACGTATGCGAACAACTCGTCCGTCGTCTGCCCCGCCCAGCCGTTCAGAAAGTCGACCCCGCGCAGCGGCGGGGCTTCCGCCCCGTCCAGCCCCTCGCCGTGGCATTCGCCGCACTGCCGCGCATACACCGTCCACCCGGCGGCGGCCTGTTCCGCCGTGAAGCCGCCGCCCGCCCCCTGGGCCCGCGCCGCCCCCGACGCCGCGGCGCCCCCGGGCCAGACAACCGATCCGCCGATGGAGCCGCCCGCCGCGATCAGTGCGGCGGCCGCCACCCGGACCACCGCCGGATTCCGTCCCCGGCGCGCGCGGGGGGTTTCTCCTTGCGCTCCGCGCCAACGCGATCCGCCGACGCCGACGCAAGTTCCCTTCGACATGATCGCAACTCCCCGGCGCCGTCAGAGGGCGCCTCCAGATCGCGTAGCCGCCTGTGCCGCCGTTATATACCACCGACAGGGCGGCGGCGCCATGTGCCACCGCCAGGGCGCCGTCCACGGCGCACTCCGGCCGGCATCCCAGGGCATCCCACGCTGACTGCGCGTAACGGCCCGCCCCCGATTCAAGGGGTCGCCACCGTCTTGCCGACCGGCCGGCGCCGCGTGAGACCCACGATTCCGCCCGTCCGGAGCCCCAAGACCCGCCTCGATTCTGCCGGCGCACGGCGGCGGCGGAGCGTGGTGTTGTCGAGCGCCTGAAAGTGATCATTTCTGCACCGCCATCGACTGTGCTCACTGCTGACCGCCGTTGTCGGCTGCCCGTTTGCGGGACGGGCGTTTGCGGCTGCGCTGCTGCCGGGTGAGTTCGGCCTCGCGGCGGCGGTAGCTCTGGCCTTCGATGACGAGGAGCTCCGCGTGGTGGGTCAGGCGGTCGATCAGGGCGACGGCGCAGGAGGCATTGGGGAAGACGGTGTCCCAGTGCTTGAAGGGCAGGTTGGTGGTAATCAGCAGGGACCGGCGTTCGTAACGGCGGCTGACGAGCTGGAAGATGAGGTCGGCGGCGCGTGCATCGTAGGCGAGGTAGCCGACCTCGTCGACCGCGAGCAGCGAGGGCCGGGTGTAGTGCTTGAGGCGGCGTTCGAGGACCCGGGCAGTCTCCTGTCCGCTGAGGTCGAGGAGGAGGTCGGCGGCGGTGGTGAAGAGGGCGGAATGGCCGGCGAGGATGGCTTGGTGGGCGATGTTCTTGGCGAGCATGGTCTTGCCGAGGCCCTGGGCGCCGACGAGGATGACGTTCTCGCCGCGGGAGAGGAAGTCGAGGGAGAGGATGCGTTCGAGGGCGGGTCGGTCGAGGGTGGTCGGCCAGTTCCAGTCCCAGTCGGCGAGGGGCTTGAAGCGTCCGAGTCGGGCGCAGGTGAGTCGGCGCTCGACGCTGCGTCGCTGTCGGTCTTCGAGTTCGGCGGCGGCGATGTGTTCGAGCAGGGCGGTCGGGCTCCAGCGCTTGCGGGTGGCCATGGCGATGATGTCGTTGAGGTCGTCGGCGGTGCGGTTGAGTCCGAGTCGGCGGAGTTCAGTCGCCGGCGTCGTCGGGGTTGTGTCGGCCGAGGGCATCGTAGGTCTCCAGGTCATGTGGCCGGACGTCGAGGTCCCGCAGTCCGGGTCGGTCGGGCAGAGCGAGGCGGAGCGGTGGTTTGAGTCCGCGCCGTCGCCGTCGCGTTTCGAGGATGTGGGCGATGGAGCCGGCGCCGGGGGCGTCACGTTGGAGGGCGTCGGCAACGGCGGCGGCGAGTTCCTGCGGCCCGTAATCGTCGAGGAGAGCGAGCAGTCGGGTGGCGTGGGGTCTGAGCGCTTCTCCGCGCTCGGCGAGTCGCTCGAAGAGGGCGGCGGTGGCGGGGACGGCGGCGCGGAGGCGGTCGCGGGTGGTGTGGGTGTTGGTCTGGCGGGTGGCGGCGAGGAGCCCTTCGAGATGGTCGGGTCCTCGACGGTCTGTGCGGTGTCGTAGCTGCGGCGGTGGCGGGCGAGCTCGGTCTGTTGATCGAGGATGCGGACGCGGGTGTCGCCGGCGAGCAGCGTCAGGGGCTTTCGGACGTGGGTGTGGGGGATGGAGTAGAGATTGCGGTCGAAGCGGACGTAGGGGGTCTTTCCGGAGCGGACGGCGCGGACGAGTTCGGTCTCGAAGGGATGGGCGGGGAGCGGGAGCAGCCGGGGCTGCTCTTCGGCCCAGGCGTCGGTGACGGTGCGGTCCGGCATCTCGGGGTGGCGCCGTTGGTGGGCGACCCCGTCGCGCCGGCGCCGGAACTGGGTGTTGAGGTCGTCGAGGTCTCGGAAGGGCCTGGCGGCGAAGAAGGCATGCCGCAGGTATTGGATCTGTCGTTCGACCTTTCCTTTCTCGTTGCCGCGTCCCGGCGTGCAGGGGCGGGGGGCGAAGTGGTAGTGGCCGGCGAGTTCGAGCAGTCGGGGGTGGAACTGGACGGCGGCGCCGCGGCGGTCGAGGACGGCGGTTCGGAGGTTGTCGTAGACGAGGGTGCGGGCGACGTCGCCGAGGGCCTGGAAGGCCTCGACGTGTCCGCGGAGGAAGCTCTCGAGGGTCTGGTCGAGGGTGAAGAGGGCGGCGACGGCGCGGGAGTAGCCGAGGACCATGACGAATCCGGAGACGGCGCGGGTGCCGCGTCCGATGCGGACCTTGCCGAAGGAGCCCCAGTCGACCTGTGCGGACTCGCCGGGCAGGGTGACGACGCGGCGGTAGACGGTGCGGGTGGACTCGGGGCGCAGGCGTCGGACGAGGCGTCGGACCTGGATGACGGAGCCGGGATAGCCGCGCTGGCGGACCATCTCGTGGATGCGGGTGGCGCGCAGGGTGGGGTACTGGGCCGGGGTGTCGCGGATGAACGGCAGATAGGGGTCGAGGGCGCTGGGCCGGCACGCGCCCCGGCGGACGCCCCCCGCCCCGCGCTCGACGGCGGCGCGGACGGTCTCACGGTGGAGGCCGAGTTGGGCCGCGATGGTGCCGAGCTTCCAGTGCTCGCCGTAATAGAGGCGCCGGATCTCGGCGCGCTGCGCGGGCGTGATCATCGTCCCTCCCCCTCCGAACGCCGCCGGGCTCCGGCATCGGGACCAGCCACCGGCTCTGCCGGCCGCAGACCACACAGCGCGTGGGCGCAGGCGCGGGAACCGGGGCGGCGTCGGGAACGGGGAGTCTGTCCGACGGCCGGGGTGCGGGGGAAGTGTGATCCGTCACACGACGCCGGGCGCGGTAGGCGCGTTGCCGGTCGCGGTGGTCGAGGCGCCCTTCGGGGCTGCGCTGATGGCGGGCGTTGGCGGCTCGGACCGCCCGGCGGCGACCGGCCGCCCGGCACCGCGGCGTGCAGTAGGCCTGGCCGCGGTAACACGCCGCGCAGACGGCGAAGAGTCGGTGGCAGTGTCGGCAGGTCTTCTGGCGGAGGGGCTGGTCCACGGCGTCGGAGCGCGCGGGGCGGTCTCCGACTGGACAACGAGCCTGAACCGTGGCACAACAGCAGGGACCGGCTCGGTCTGTCGGAGCTCGGGGCGGTCACGAGGGTCCGGGGGCACAACCGGACCCTCACCCCCCACGTCTGAGTCCGCTCCCTACGCTATCCGAACGCACTGCCGATCGCCAGCGCCGGGGCTGTGGACGCCGCCGCTCCCCATGGACGCAAAGAGCGCGCCCACAGGGAGCTTGGAAAACCGCGAAGAACGCGGTTTCCCACAGCGCCCACAGCCATCATTTTCATCTTCTTCAAGATCTACACGAGAGACCGGTACCGGGGCCGGGCGCACCGGCGGATGTCGAGAATTGATCAGTTTTTCGCGACTCTTAACACGGGGGGATGGTCCTGCCGGAATCCGGGCCCCCGCTTTGCGTTGACGGCACGGGGTGGCATGATGGGACGCACGCTCCGGGACCGACCGGACCAACCTTGCGATCATGGGGCTGGCGGGCGAGGTCCCCGGACTATGGAGGAGGTTGGAATGGCGCGCAGTGTGTTGTCTTCGAGCCGGATCGCGGTCGCGGGAGCGGTTGCCGTCACCCTGTCGCTGGTCGCGGCGCCCGCCGGTCAGGCGCCCGCCGGGGCGATCGCGATGGACGGCGACGACATCGCCGGGGTGGTCGCCGGCCCGAACGGCCCCGAGGCCGGGGTCTGGGTGATCGCAGAGACGCGCAATCTGCCCACCCGCCACGCCAAGATCGTCGTGACGGACGATGCGGGACGCTACCTCCTCCCCGATCTGCCGCAGGCCACCTACGACGTGTGGGTGCGCGGCTACGGGCTGGTCGACTCCGAGAAGGTGCAGGCGCAGCCGGGCGCGGCCCTCGATCTCACCGCGGTCGCCGCCCCCGACGCCGCGGCGGCGGCCGAGTACTACCCGGCGCAGGACTGGTTCGCCCTGCTCGAGGTCCCGGGGCCGGACGAGTTCCCCGGCACGGGGTCGGCCGGGAACGGCATCTCGCCGGACATCGAGAGCCAGGGCGAGTGGATCCGCTCGGTCGTCAACACGGACGGCTGCACCGGATGCCACGCGCTGGGGAACAAGGCCACGCGGGAAATTCCCGATGCGCTCGGCGACTTCGACTCGCATCTCGCCGCGTGGGACCGCCGGGTGCAGTCCGGGCAGGCGGGCGCCGCCATGGACGCGCGGCTGGCCGTGGTCGGGCGCGACCGCGCGCTGGCGATGTACGCCGACTGGACCGACCGCATCCAGGCCGGCGAGTACCCGATGACACCGCCGGCCCGCCCCCGGGGCGTGGAGCGGAACGTCGTCGTCAGCTTGTGGGACTGGTCGGATCCGCAGGCGTACATGCATGACCTGATCTCCGCCGACAAGCGCGACCCCACCGTCAACGCGAACGGCCCGGTCTACGGCGCCCCCGAGAACAGCACCGACGACATGCCCGTCGTCGACCCGAACACGCACATGGCCGGCGTGGTGCCGCTGCAGGTCCGCGACGCAGACACGCCGAGCTCGGCGTCGACCCCGCCCAAGATGCCGTCGCCGTACTGGGGCGGCGAGGTCATCTGGCACAGCCGCAGCGTCGCCCACAGCTTCGCCATGGACAGCCGGGCGCGCGTCTGGATCGCGGCCCGGGTGCGTGCGGCCGAGACCCCGGCCTTCTGCCGGCCGGGGTCGACTCATCCGTCCGCGCAGGCGTTCCCCATCGAGCGCAGCAACCGGCAGGTCCAGATGTACGACCCCGAGACGCAGGAGGTCACCACCGTCAACACCTGCTTCGGGACCCACCACCTGAACTTCGCCTACGACGACAAGCTGTGGTTCTGCGGCAGCGGGCCGGTGGTCGCGTGGTTCGACACGAAGGTGTTCGACGAAACCGGCGACGAAGAGCTGGCGCAGGGCTGGACGGTGCAGGTGCTGGACACCAACGGCAACGGCCGGCGGGACGAGTACGTCGAGCCGGGCGAGCCGCTGGATCCCGCGAAGGACATGCGCATCGAGCGCGGCTTCTACGGTGTCGCCCCCAGTCCGCTCGACGGATCGATCTGGGGCTCGACCCTGGGGTTTCCGGGCGGGCTCGTGAGACTCGTGCCGGGCGGCGATCCGGTCAACACCGCGCTGGTGGAGTTCTACGAGGTGCCCTGGAACGACCCCGACGCGCCGGTGCAGGGGTTCTCGCCCCGCGGCATGGACGTCGACAGCGACGGCGTCGTGTGGACGGTGCTGGCGAGCGGCCACTTCGCGAGCTTCGACCGCACGACGTGCACGGGTGCGCTCAACGGGCCCACCGCCACCGGCCGGCACTGCCCGGAGGGCTGGGCCCTCCATCAGTTCCCGGGGCCGAACTTCAAGGGGGCGGTCGATTCCGGGAGCGCCGAGTCGGCGTACTACAACTTCACCGACCGGTTCGACCTGCTGGGGCTCGGCGAGAACGTCCCGCTCGCCACCGGCAACCTGTCCGAGGGGGTGCTGGCGCTGGTGGACGGCGAGTTCCTCAACTTCCGCGTGCCCTACCCGCTCGGGAGCTTCTTCGGCAAGGGCCTCGACGGGCGGATCGACGACCCCGGCGCCGGCTGGAAGGGGCGGGGGATCTGGACGACGTCGGGCAGCCGCGCCCCGTTCCACGCCGAGGGCGGGACCGACCGCGTGGCGCCGGTCTTCAAGTTCCAGGTACGGCCGGATCCGCTGGCCCACTAGGAGTCTGCGCCGCAGACTGTGAGTCGAACGCGGCCTGATGGACGCGCTCGGGGCGGATGCCCCAGCCGACCAGCCATGCGGGGAGGTTGCGCAGCCACGGCAGGGCGGGGCGATCCGGGCCGGCATCGGCGAGCCCGAGATCGTCGAGCATCTCGAGCGTGGAGGGATGCACGGTGTCCCCGCGAAACGCCCGGTCGAAGTCGTCCCTGGCCTCGATCAGGACCGTCGGCACACCCGCCGCGCGAAAAGCAGGGTGAGGACCGCACCCGCCGGTCCTCACCCCACGATGCAACCCTTCGCCGGCGCACATCCGTCCAGCGCCGGACCCCGCCGTCCGTTCGTCCTTCACGACCCCGGTCAGCGGGTGCCCGTCGTCCACACTTCCCCGTAGGGGGAATCCTGTTCGCGCCGATCCAATGTGACGGGGAAGGCATCGCCGGACATCAAGACCTTGCGGCACGGCATCCCGGCCGCGCCCTTGACGCCCTTCGGCAGCCTCACACCCCACGTGCCGTCGTCAAGGCGAGCCGCCGTCACCGTCAGCGGCTCGTGGTTGCCCTCCGAGCTCGTGAAGGTGTCAGCGTAGCAGGACCACGCCTCGCGTTCTTGACGCAACGGGCCCATGAACTCCACGACATCGCCCTTGGCGACGCCCGCCGCCCGTTCCCGATCCAGGGGCCGGCGGCCGGTCACGATGACGTCAACGAATCGCGCGGGGTCCTCCACGGCCAGCCGGACCTTCACCAGCACGTATTTCGTCCCTCTCTTGGAAATCCTGACCTCCGCGTCCCCGACCGCGTAGCCTTTCCTGTTCAGGGTCGGTGTCCCGCCCATGGTGCAACCTCCATCAGCCGAATCGGCCTCTCTGGCCGGCACTTTACAACGGATTCCGTCCGCCGGTATCCAGGCTCTCGCTCCCGCATCCAGACGGGCGGCCAACGATTCCCGGACCTTCTGACAGCCAAATGGCGCGGGCCGGCGAGCGAGGGAGAGGAAGCCGCCACCGTGAACCACCCGGTGCGGTAGTAACCGCCCGCCGCGTCCGCTGCGCTCGCTACCAGTCGATCCGGCCGGGGTCGCCGGCGTAGACCGACCGGATGAACGCCAGGATCTTCCACACCTCGTCATCCTCCCTCGCAAGCCGACCACGCCAACACGAGCGCCGCCTCGGACATCCCCGATGCAAGAGCCCTCTCCGCCTGTTCAGTCCGCTCAAGAACGTTTCCACGATCGAACGAGCGCGCGCCTTCCGGCGCGTCCAGCTTCTCCGGCTCCGCCACAAGCAGCAACTCGAAGCTCCATCCGGGTCTGGCGTCGACAGCCCGCGCCAACTCTCTGATTCTGGGATCCGCGGCCAGCGACGATCGAGACTTCACCTCCACCACCTTTACTTCGTCGTCCCTCACTGACAACCAAGTCCGCACGAAAGCCCGGCAGGAAATCGAGCGGAGCCTCGAGGGCAACCTCGTAGCCCCTCCTCCGGTACTCCGCCGCCGCCTCGCGGGCCCGCAGGTACTCGGCATTGGATGCTTCGTCGATCACAACACCACCTCCCGGGTGACCGCCCCGGTCACCGCAATGTGGAGAACCGGTCGGGCGTCACGAAGGAAGTCCAGTAGAGTCGCCGACGGGTTCTCAATCAGCAGTTCTTCGCGCAGATTCCTCTTGCGGCAAAGCAGGTCGGACACCTGGAAATCGTCCGAATAGACGAGTCCCTTCAGTGCATCCAGGATTGGCTTGGGGAAGCGAAGAATCGTCGGCGTCCCGACGGTCTGCGCAAGACCCGCGTTCCGCTTCCGAATGCAGCTCGGTAATAGACGCCGCTCAGAGACGCTGGGCGCCGGGCCGCCCGTCCTCGACGAGGAACGAAGCGCGCGTGGCGATCGGGCTGCCCGGCCGGGTGACGTACTCCACGACCTCGTAGTCGGCCCGGCACCGCTCCGGGTTCACGTCGCAGCGCACGTAGCCGCGCTGGCCGTTGTAGAACCGGATCGACGGGTTCTCGGCGAGCAGCGCGGCGGTCGAGTCGCGGACGTCGACACCGTCGCCGCCAGAGCTGATCGAGGTGCCCACGAGCTCGGTCGCGACCACCGGCGCGGCGGGGTCCCGGTAGTCCACCTTGAGGTCCGTCACCCAGTTGCTGTGGATGTCGCCGGTCAGGACGACGGGGTTCGCGGGCCGGCGGGTCGCCAGGAACTCCATCAGCCGGCGCCGCGCGACCTCGTAGCCGGACCAAACATCCGCGGAATAGGACTCGCCGTCCCCCGGGGCGAAGTCGATCCGCGCCATCATGACCTGCTGCGGGATGACGTTCCAGCGGGCCGTCGAGCCGTCGAGCCCGTCCATCAGCCAGCGCTCCTGCCTCTCGCCGAGCAGGGTCGCGGCGGGGTCGTGGATGCCGTCGCAGTTGCCGCGCCGGTCGCCGCACGGCTGGTCGGTGCGGTACTGGCGCGTGTCGAGCACGTGGAACGAGGCGAGGTCGCCCCAGGCGAAGGCGCGGTAGAGCTGCAGGTCCGGGCCGTTCCGCAGGGACGACCGCCTCAGCGGCATGTGCTCGTAGTACGCCTGGTACGCGGCGGCGCGGCGCCGCAGGAACAGCTCGGCCGGCAGTCCCGACTCCTCCGACACCGCGTTCGCGTAGTTGTTGTCGACCTCGTGGTCGTCCCACGTCACGACCCACGGGAACGCCGCGTGCGCCGCCTGCAGGTCCGGGTCGCTGCGGTAGAGGGCGTAGCGGTTGCGGTAGTCGTCGAGCAGCTCGATTTCGTCGCCGGTGTGCCTGCGTACCCGCCCCTCGCGTCCCTCGTACTCGTAGATGTAGTCGCCGAGGTGGAAGACGAGGTCGAGGTCGTCCTCGGCCATGTGGCGGTACGCGGTGTAGTACCCCTGCTCGTAGTGCTGGCACGAGGCGAACGCGAACCGCAGCCGGTCGGCGCCCGCACCGGCCGCGGGGAGCGTGCGGGTCCGGCCGACGGCGCTCTCGTCGGCGCCGCTGCGGAACCGGTACCAGTACCAGCGCCCCGGCTCCAGCCCCTCCACCTCGACGTGGACGCTGTGCCCGAGGATCGCGCGGCCAACGGCCGTGCCGCGTTGGACCACGTCAGCCATCCGCTCGTCCCGCGCGACCTCCCACACCACCTCCACGTCCTCCCGGGGCATGCCGCCGCCGTGCAGCGGATCCAGGGCGAGGCGGGTCCACAGCACGACGCCGTCCGGCGTCGGATCGCCGGACGCGACGCCGAGCGGAAAGAGCGACGGCTGAAAGAGAGTGCGGCCCGAGGTGCGGTGGGCGGCCCCGAGACCAAGCAGAGCCAGACCGCCGGTCAGCAGATCGCGGCGGTCCAACCGACGCCGCAGCAACGAGTCGAAACGAACTTGATGGGTCATCGCTTGTCCTCGGTTTCTCGACGGTCCGGGCCATGCCGCGGGTCGGCAAGGGTACGGCAACCGTCCCAACGGTCGCTCAATGACCGTGGTCTTGCGCCCGCGCGGCCTCCCCGCCCTGATCCCGGCCTCAGCCCACGGGGATGCGGATGACGACGCCGCCCATGGTGTCGCCCACCTCGAAGTCGTCGCGGGCGCTGTCCGGGTGCGCGTTGTGGCAGTTGACGCAGGCCTCCGCGACCGCCACGTCCGGGTAGACCGCCGTGAAGTAGTCCACCCCGCCGAGGGTCTCCGTTCCGTAGAACGGCTGTGACGGGTCGGCGGCGACCGCGTCGAGACCGGCCGCCTCCATCTCCGTCTTGGGCGCGTTCTGCGCGTTGACCGGCCACTTCGAGAGGAGCGCGTAGCGGAAGAGGTCCGTCTGCTCCGCCGCCAGCTCCGCCCCCATTCGGAACATCTGCGCCGGCAGGGGCAGGGCCCGGTCGTCCTGCCAGTGCTCGCTGGCCTCGATCACCTGCTCCTCGTCCTGCAGCCGGTTCACGACGTGGCGCGCGTAGACCGTGCGGTCCGACTCGATGACGGTGCGCAACGCGTCGGCCATCACCTGCGGGGAGATCCCGCCCGGCTCGTCCCCGCCCGCGCCCGAACCGCCTCCGCAGGCGGCGAGCACGGCCCCGAGGGCCACGGCGGCGATCGCCGGCGGGCGCCGATCGACAAGCAGCTTCATCATGACGGCCAGTTTACTCCCGGCGGGCCTCCGCACGTGAGCCGGGGCGCCGGCGAAGCCCGCGACCCAGCCCCCAATGCCCGCGGCCCTTACGCAGCGAGCCGGAGCGCCGGGAATGCGATCGAACCTCGCCGGCTCGAGTAGGCCCCTTATCCGCACGCGAGCCGGGGCGCCGGCGAAGCCCGCGACCCAGCCCCCAATGCCCGCGGCCCTTACGCACGCGAGCCGGAGCGCCGGGAATGCGATCGAACCTCGCCGGCTCGAGTGGGGCCCCTTCCGCACACGCGCCGGGGCGGCCACGCCCGCCGCCATCATGAGCGGGGTCGTGCCGGCCCCTTCCGCACGCGAGCCGGGGCGCCCTTTCGAGGCGCATCACGCGGGGCCGCGGCCGCACGCCGGTCCGACGCTTCCCCCCTGGCCCCGGGGCCATCGAAGTCACTCGCGGCGGGACCGCGCCATGTCGATGCTCTCGACGTGGCGCGCGGGACGCCCCGCGAAGTTGCGCCGGATCAGCGCGGGATCGGCGAGCGCGTCGATCGAGAGGCGGAGCGAGTGGCAACGCAGGCAGACGCCGCGGATCATCTTCTCGTTGGGGCGCAGGTTCGCGTTCTGGTTGTGCTCGACGACGACGCCTTCCCCGCCGGCGACGCGGCGCGGCTCGCGCGGCAGATGGCACGAGGCGCAGCTCACCCCGCTGCCCGGCGGCCCCGCGCCGGACCGCTCGCGCGCCCACGCCCGGGCATGGGGCGAGTCGGCGTACGCGGCCGAGTGCTCGTCGTCGTGACACGTCAGGCAGCCGTCGACCGCCGCACGCCGCACGTCAACAGCGTGGGCATCGTGGCACGTCCCGCAGCCCAGGACCAGCGGCTGCGCGTCCTGACGCATCGGCAACCGCGCGTGCGCGGGCGACAGCGCATCCAGGCCGGCGGCCAGGCGCATGCCGTGACGGCCGGCGAGAAAGCCCTCCGGCTCGAGCTCGTGGCAGGCGGCGCAGGCCGACAGCGCCGGGTCGTCGGTCCACGCCGCGCCCGCGGGCCGGTGGCAATCGGCGCACGCCACGCCCGCCGCGGCGTGCGCAGAGCCGGCCCAGGCGTCGATCAGCGCCCGATCGCCGGCCGCCGCGGCCGGGGCGTCGGCATCGGCGGCGGTCAGCGGCGTCGGTTCAGCGGCCTCCCACGACACCCACGTCCCGCGCGGCGGCATCACGCCCGCGAACGTCTCCGGTCCGCTGTCGCCCTGCTCCACGAGGAAGTCCTCGTACAGCGCCCGGTTGTCGTGGTAGTTGTGGCACCCCGCCGACGCGCACGTGTCGATCGACAGCCCGCGGTGGGTCGGCCGGTCTTCGGCCACCGACTCGTGACACGGCGCGCAGAAGTCGGCGGGCAGCGTGACGCCCATCGCCGCGGTGATTTCGGGCCGGTGCTCGGTGTGGCAGGTGATGCACGCGCGCACGTCGATCCGATTCAGGTCGGCGGCGTTGCGCGGGTCGTCGAAGATCGACGCGGCGTGCGAATCGAGCGCGGCTTCCAGTTCGGCCGCGTGGCAATCCAGACAGGCCTCCTGCCGCACGCCCCCGAACGGCGTGTGGCAGCGCCCGCAGGCGATCTCGATCTGATGGTGGCCGTCCGTCAGCGGTCCGGGCTGGAAGACGCGGCGGTCAGCGCCCGGGCTGGCGAGGGTGAAGGCGAGCCCGCCGGCGAGACCGACGGTGGCCAGCAGCCAGACGAGCCTGAAAAAGGTGGAATGCATGGCGTCGGACCCGCGGCTTCGCGCCGGAGCGCACCGCCTCGAAACGCACCGCCTCGACAACGCATCGCGTCAGACGCTCGAGACCGCGATCGATAAAGGACTGGCCGGCGTCAGTCAGAGGAAGCGCAGCCGGCAGTTCGCTTTTTCCGGGAACACCGGACTCCGCAAACCAGTGCTCGTCACGTTCCAGGGCGTCAGACACCGGGAACACCGGACTCCGCACCCCAGTGCTCGTCACATTCCAGGGCGTCAGACGCCGGAAACACCGGACACCGCAAACCAGTGCTCGTCACGTTCCAGGGCGTCGGACGCCGGGAACACCGGACTCCGCAACCCAAGTGCTCGTCAGGTTCACAGGGCGTCAGAAGAAATAGGCCGACAGGATGTGAATGACGAGCAGCGCCGGCAGCGGCCAGACCGCGAGCAGATGCAGCCACGAGGTCACGCGCGCATGCCGGTGCTCCAGCCCCACCGCGGCGGCGCTGCCGAGCGCCGCCGCGGCCAGGAACGTGACCAACAGGACGCGGTTGAAGCCCGACCCGATGCGCATGCCGGTATGCGCGACCAGCACCAGCAGGGCCAGCGCGCCGACCGCGCCGTGCGCCATCCGCCACGCCGCAAGACTCCCCCACCGCGCGCGCGGCCAGTGCTTCCGGACCGAGTACCCGAGGGTGCCGATCAGGGCGCAGGCGAGCGCGCCGTAGCCGGTGGCCTGCCGCCACCACCCGTCCCGGTACAGCACGTCCCAGACGAAGCTCCCGCGCAGGCGGGCGGCGAGCGGGAACGGGGTGCTTGCCGCTATCAGCAGCGCCAGCAGCGCCGCGGCGAGGGCGGCGAACAGCAGACCCTCCCGCCAACGGTGCCCCGCCGCGGCCGGGCCGCCGCCGGCGAGCTCGGCCAGCAGCGGCCGGCACGAGCCGCAGACGCGGGACGCGCCGGTGCGCTCGATCAGCTCGTCCACGGTGGCGCAGCCCGCGGCGCTGGCCGCGCTCAGCGCGCCGCGCGTGATCTCCAGGCAGTTGCACACCATCGCCGACGCCGGCCACTCCGCCACCGGGCGCCGCGCCGTCGGGTCCTCGAACGAGCCGGTCCGGAAGAACCGGTGGAGCACCCACGGGGCGACGGCGCGTCCCCGGCGGATCAGGTCCTGCGTGAAGCCCAGCTCCGCCCACGGGCCGACGGCCGACGCCGCGACCATGCGGCGCCCGCGCATCGTGACCTGACGACAGGCGCCGTCGCCGCTCCACGTGACGCGCGTGCCCGGCTGCCCCTGGTCGCCCAGCGACCACACGTCGATGCCGATCAGCCGCAGCCGCACCGCCGGCGTGTAGCCGCGGAACCGACCGCGGCGGCCGGCGAGAGTCTCGGCCAAGGTCTCCGCCATGCGGAATCCCGGCACCGCGAGGCCGTAGACCACGCCCGCGTGCGAGGCGCACTCGCCGATGGCGTGGATGGCCGGGTCGATGGTCCGCAACTCGTCGTCGACGACGATGCCGCCCGGTCCCGGCGCGACCTCCAGGCCGGCGTTCCGCGCCAACTCGTCCCGCGGACGCACGCCCGCGGCGATGACGACGACGCCGGCGTCGAGCGGCTCCGCCCCGCCGTCGATCGTCAGCGCGAGGCCGTCGCCCCGCGGCTCGATCCGCCGGACCCGGGCGCCGGTGATCGTGCGAACCCCCGTCTCGCGGACCCGCGCCTCGAGCCGCGCCGCCGCGTCCGCATCGAGCTGCCGGCTCATCAGGTGGGGCGCCGCCTCCACCAGGATCACGTCGAGGCCCAGCCGCCGCAGCGCGTCGGCCGCCTCCAGCCCGAGCAGGCCGCCGCCGAGCACGACGGCGCGGCGCACGCGCCCGGCCCGCCTGCGCAGGCGGAGAAGATCGTCGAGGGTGCGGTAGACGAACACACCGTCGTGGTCCGCCCCCTCGATGGGGGGGACGAACGGGGCCGAGCCGGTGGCCAGGACCAGGCGGTCGTAACCGATCTGCGCCCCGCCGGCCGCCCGAACGAGCCTCCGTTCGCGGTCGATGGAGGCCACCCGCATGCCGGTGACGACCCGAATGCCGAGCGCCTCCGCCCAGCCCGGGCGGGCGAGGGCAAGCCGATCGGGGTCACGGTGGTCGAGCCACTCGGTGAGCCGGACGCGGTCGTAGGCGGGATGCCGCTCCTCGCCGACCACGGTGACGTCGTAGCGCCACAACGCGTCGAGGGCCGCCAGCCGCTCGACGAGCTTGAACCCGACCATGCCGAAGCCGGCCACCACGAGGCGCGCCGGGGCTCGGCGGGGCGCGCAGGACACGGATGCGCGGGTGTCCTGCCGCCCTCCGGCGCCCTCGCCGGTCTCGTTGACAACTCGAGGCTTCACCACGGCTCACGGTCCGGACCGTCCGCTTTGGCCAAGGGTCAATCGCTGGCGGCACCAGGCCGCCAATTCGGATTCCGCCACCGCACCCGCCGCAGTCGCTTCCATGATCCGGATGGCGTCGGTGACGTACCGATGCCCATTGCCTTCCGGGAAGAGGCGCGCCACCACCCGCGCGATACGCTTGTTTCCATCGACGACCCATGATTCGGCGGCCCGGAGTCTGCGCCGTAGAACGGTGCGGACTCCTGGAGGGTTGGTTGGGCGGCAATCGGAGCCGCCGACGACGATTTCCGGGCCAAGTCGGCGGCGTCGGGCGCACCGTCTGCGGCCAACCGGCGGAGCCGCGCGAGTGCGGCTTCGACAGCGCCGGAATCACTTCGGCGTCTTCACCAGCCGCACCAGCCGCTTGCGCCGCCCGGCGTCGAACGCGGGCAGCCGGAAGGCGATGAAGCCAGCTTCCAGAACGCATGACGCCAGGCCGATTCAAGTCTCATTTTGCGATTGGCCTTTTGGCGTCATCGAACGCGCTCCTCGGCGCGGGCACCGCCCAGGATGAGGGGCATGCTGTAGTTGCCCTCGTGGCAGGCGTTCTCGAAGACGGGGCCGGCGGCGCGGGTGATCGGGAACGTCACCGTCCAGGGGGCGGCGAACGACTCGGGGTCGTGCGCCGTGAACTCGTAGTGCAGCGCATCGGCGCCGGCGAGCCGGATGCGCTCGACGTAGCGCGCGTTCGGCCCGGCACCCTGGATCGTCCACGCGCCGTTGAAGCCCGTGGTCTCGACGACGAGGGTGTCGCCCTCCCAGCGGCCGCGCGAGCTGCCCTGCCACTGGCGAATCGGCGCCGGGAGCGGCGGCCGGCCGTCGAGGGGGATGATGCGCAGGTCCGAGTTCTGCTCGTGCAGGATGGCGACGAGGTCGGGCGTCTGGAAGATCTGCGCCAGCCGGTTGGGCGACACCGCCATCAGCGGCACCGTCCGCCCCATGATGCAGCGTTCGTAGCGCTCGCGGTCCTCCGGACCGTCGGCCGACCGCGACCGGATGGCGATGCCCAGCGTGCGCGCCCGCCCGCGGCCGGCCGCGGTGCGCGCCGGCAGCCGGCCGTCGGGCGGGTCGACGATCAGCGACGTCCGGCCGGCCGTCAGGCCGCCCGGCTGCCACCAGTCGGCGTTCAGTTGCAGGTCGCGCTCGCGCCCGATGGCGGCGTGGCGCCCGACCAGGTACTCCGCCTCTTCCTCGGGGGTGAGCACCTCCCGGCCCCCGAGCGCCTCCGGCCGCTCGAGCGGCGTCGTGCTGCGGTACTCCCAGTAGCCGCTCAGGTCCGGCACCGCCCAGGGCGTGAGCGGCGCCTCGGCCTCCTGCGCCGGCAAGGAGACCGGGACCATCGACAGCAAGAGGGCGGTGGCCGGCAGGCTGCGCATGACGATTCACCTTACCGCAGAATGAGGTCGCGCGCACGCCGTCCACGCCCAGGGGCAGGACCATCCCACGCGCCGCCACCGCCGTGCGCAGGCGGAATCGCGGCGGGTCCTGGGGCTCCGGACGGGCGGAATCGTGGGTCTCACGCGGCGCCGGCCGGTCGGCAAGACGGTGGCGACCCCTCGAATCGGGGGCGGGCCGTCACGCGCAGTCAGCGTGGGATGCCGCTGCGCCCAGGGGCAGGACCATCCCACGCGCCGCCACCGCCGTACGCAGGCGGAATCGCGGCGGGTCCTGCCGGGCTCCGGACGGGCGGAATCGTGGGTCTCACGCGGCACCGACCGGTCGACTGGACGGTGGCGACCCCTCGAATCGGGGGCGGGCCGTCACGCGCAGTCAGCGTGGGATGCCGCTGCCCAGGGGAGGGCCCCCCGTGCAGTTGTCGAGTGCGGCCGGGAGAGCGCGGACCGCGGCCCTTGCGGACGGATACCGACGGATCCCCCCCGCCCCGCCGACGGATACCCTTATAATGAGGCGGGTGTTCGCGGCAATGCCGCGCGGCACCCGTGGAGGCGTTCCGATGTTCGACTCTCTCGTTCGGCCGTCGACCGTCGCGGGCATCGATCGCGGCCACGCAGACGCGATCGCGGATGCCGTCCGGCAGGCTGCCGACCCTGGCGACCACGTGACCACCGACCGGTTCACCGCCGGGCTCGCGGCGCTGGAGCTTCGGCTGATCAAGTGGATCATCGGCACCGGGGTCGCAGTCACCGGCGCCGTGGTCGGCCTGATACGGCTGCTCGATTAGCGGATATCCCGGCGACTCGGACCATCCGGGAGGTGCCGATGCCAAAGCCTGAAGCCGCCGATCCGGACGACGCCTTCTCGGCCTCGCGGCGGGACTTTCTGAAGTGGAGCGCCCTCGTCGGGGGCGCGGCCGCGCTCGGGGGCGGCGGGCTCCTCCTGTCCCGCTGTCCGACCGGCGGGGCGCCGGCCGGGGTCTCCGGCGCCGGGGCCGGCGCGGCGGCCGTAACCCGCATCTTCCGCACCGCGAACACCCCCGAGTGCCTGCACTGCGCGCTCCTCGCGCACGTCGAGGACGGCCGCCTCGTCAAGGTGACCGGCGACCCCGACTTCAACGTGCTCGCCTGCGCCCGCGGCATCTCCCGCATCCGCCAGCTCTACAGCCCCCACCGCCTGAAGTACCCCATGCGCCGGGCGGGCCGGCGGGGCGGGGACCGGTGGGAGCGCGTCACGTGGGAGGAGGCCCTCGACACCATCGCCGAGCGCTACCGCCGGATTCTCGAGGAGGACGGCAACCGGGCGTTCCTCGCCTTCGGGGGGACCGGCAACTGGTCGGCCCTGTCTACGGGGGTGCGGGGCCTCTACTCGGCGTTCTGGAACCGCTTCGGGGGCGCGACGCCGATCATCTCCCAGCTCTGCTGCGCCTCCGTCAGTTCGGGATTCAACGCGACCTTCGGCGGCGGGCGCTCCGAGTTCCGCGACGAGTGGGTCCACAGCCGCTTTTTCCTGGCTTGGGGCAACAACCCGGCGGTCTCCAACCAGGGCTACATGAAGAACCTCTTCCAGGCGCGGGAGGAGCACGGCGCAAGGCTGGTGACCATCGACCCGCGACTGAGCGAGACGGCGGCCCTCTCGGACCGCTGGATCCAGATCCGGCCGGGCACCGACGCCGCCTTCGCCCTCGGCATGATCAAGGTGCTGCTCGACGAAGGGCTCTTCGACGAGGAGTACGTCCGCCGGCACACCAACGCGCCGTTCCTGGTGCGGCTCGGCGAGCGCGGCTACGACCTGCAGGGGGCGTCGCGGGGCTGGCCGGCGGGCGGCGAAACGCTGCCCGTCGATCTGCGCGGCCTGCGGCTCCTGACCGGCGGCGGCAGCGGCGCGGGGAGCTTCGTCGTCTGGGACGAGCGCGGCGGCCGGCCGGTCCCCGCCGACACGCCGGGCGCGCAGGCGGCCCTGCGCGGCAGCTTCACGATCGACGGCGTCCGCCACCAGCCGGTCTTCGAGTGGATGCGCGCCATCGCGGCGCGCTACACCCCCGAGGCCGTGCACCGCATCACCGGCGCCTCGGCCGATGCCGTCGCCGCGGTGGCGCGCGAGTACGCGTCCGTCAAGCCGGCCGCGATCATCCAGAACATGGCCGGCGCGCAGCGCACCGACCACGGCACGCTGACGGTCATCGGCCACCTGTACCTGGCCTCGCTCACCGGCAACGTCGGCTTGCTCGGGGGGGGCGTCAACGACAACGGCGGCTACCTGAGCGAGGGCGGGACCATCAACACCCCGGTGCCGACGCAGCGCAACCCCCGCATCGACGGCATCCCCGCCACCAAGCTCGGCGAGTACCTGGTCGAGCGCAAGCCGCATCCCATCCGGGCCATCCACGTGGCGGGCGCCGGGGTGCTCACCCAGTATCCGAACACGCGCCGGATCATCGCCGGGCTCGACAACATCGATCTGATGGTCGTGCAGGACATCTTCATGACGACGACGGCGCGCTACGCCGACTTCGTCCTGCCGGTGACCACCCTCTTCGAGACCCGCAACCTGCTCGCGGGCATCCGCAGCCGCTACATCCAGCTCATGGAGCAGGCCATCGAGCCGCTGTTCGAGTCGCGCTCCGACCGCTGGATCATGACCGAGCTGGCCACGCGCCTCGGCTTCGGCGACGACTTCGACAAGCCCGACGACGAGCTGCTGCGGCACGTGCTCGAGCCGACCGGGGTCAGCCTGGAGCAGCTCGAGGAGGGCCCCGTCAATCCCATGCCCGACCCGTGGATCCCGTTCGCCGACAAGAAGTTCAACACGCCGTCGGGCCGCATCGAGTTCTTCTCGCTGTATCTGCAGGAGAGGGGCTTCGACCCGCTGCTCGAGTACCTGCACCCGGTCGAGGCCCCCTGGGTGGACGAGACGCGGGCCGCGCGCTATCCGCTGCAGCTCATCAACCGCAAGAACCACAACCACGTCAACTCGAGCTTCCACCACCACGACTTCCTGACCGAGATCTGGGCCAGCCAAGTGCTGCAGATCCACCCCGAGGACGCGAAGCCCCGCGGCATCGAGGACGGCGCCCGCATCCGCGTCTTCAACGACCGCGGGGAGATCGAGGCGATGGCGCAGGTGACGCGCGGCATCATGCGCGGGGTGGTGAGCGTGACGACGGGCTGGGGCGGCGTGAACGAGAAGCAGACGGCCAGCATCCTGAGCCCCGACAAGTACGAGCCGATCTCGCTGGGCCACACGCTGAACTCGTCGATGGTGGACGTCGCGGGGGGAGGCGCCGCATGAGCAGGCAGGTCGCGTTCTTCTTCGACGCCAATCGCTGCACCGGCTGCCGCACCTGCGAGGTCGCCTGCAAGGTCGAGAACGGGGTCGAGCTGGGGCCGCGCTGGCGCAAGGTGCGGACGGTGGAGGGCGACGGCCGCGGCGGGCCGTACATGTACCACGTGTCGATGTCGTGCAACCACTGCGAGGTCCCGGTCTGCGCCGAGGCCTGTCCGTCGGGGGCCATCACGAAGCGGCCCGACGGCATCGTCATCGTCGACGAGAGCAAGTGCATCGGCGCCCGTCTCTGCGCCTGGGCGTGTCCCTACGACGCGCCGCAGTTCAGCGAAGAGACCGGCAAGATGGAGAAGTGCAACTTCTGCTCGCACCGCATCGACGCCGGCACGGGTGGGCCCGCGTGCGCCGAGGCGTGCCCGACCAAGGCGCTGCAGTGGGGCCCGCTGGACGAGGTGGCCGCGAAGCAGGGCGCCACCGACCGGTTCGGGCCGCTGCCCGACGCGGACATCACCAAACCGGCGATCCGCTTCATCCCCCTCAAGCTCGTCCGCGCCTGACCCGCGCCCCGGCATGGAGACGCGCGACTGGTCGCTCGTGGTCTTCACGGTCCTGACCCAGGCGGCGGTGGGGGCGTTCCTCGTCCTGCAGGTCCTGCGGTATGTGGCCGCACCGCGCGCCGCTCGTGCAGGCGCGCGGGCGACGCGACGCGGACCGGACGCGGGCCGCGCGAGAGGCGGCGCGCAGAGCGGCGGTCCGGAGGCGGCCCCCCCACGGGACGACGGCCCCCGACCGGGCGGGGCACGGGGCGACGGTCCGGAGGCAGGCGGTGCGTGGTACGACGACCCCGGACCGGGCGGCGCGCGCAGCGACGGTGCGGAGGCGGGCGGCGCATGGAGCCGCGGTCATCGGGCACCGGTTCCGGCCGCGGTCGTGCTCGCCGTGCTGTCGGCCGGCCTCTTCGCGGCCCTGTTTCACCTCTCCACCCCACTCCAGGCGGCGCGCGCCGTCGTGAACTTCTCGTCGTCGTGGCTGAGCCGCGAGATCGTCTTCGGGAGCCTCTTCGCGGCGCTGTTGGGCTTGCTGGCGGCGCAGGAGCGGCGCGCGGCCAACTCGACGCCGGCGAGTTCGGCGCAGAAGGCACGGAAGAGGCGGGCGGCCGGTCCGGCGCCGGCGGGTCCGGCCGCGGTGAACTCAAGGCGGGAGCGGCGCGCGGCGCCGGCCGGTCCGGCCGCGGCCACGTGGCTGCCCCATCTCACCGCCGCCGCCGGCATCGCGTTCCTGTGCTGCCAGACCGCCATCTACCTGCTGCCGGCCCAGCCCGCCTGGAACAGCTTCGCGACCCCCGCCGCGTTCGGAGGCACGGCGTTGCGACTGGGCATCCTCGGCGTGGCGGCGGGACTGGTCGTGCGCGGACCCGCGCCGGGAGGCGGCGATGCGGCTCGGCCCGCCGGTTCGCCGGGGCCGGCGGCACGGAACCTCCCGCCCGCCGACACCGACCCGACCGGGCCCGGCATGTCATCGGCGACCGTGCGCGGACTCGTGCTGGCCGGCCTTGCGGCGCTGGCCCTGGAGTTCTTCGTCCTGCCGCTCCACCTCGCCGAGCTCGCCGCCGACGCCTCGCCGGCCGCCGCCGCGAGCGCCCAGCGGCTGACCGGCAGCTACGGCGGCGTGCTCCTGCTGCGGCTCGGGCTGCTGGCGGCGGCCGCGGCGGCGCTGGGCGGCATCCCCGCGGTCATCCGTGGACCCGCCCGGTCTTCCGGCCGCAGACTCGCCGCCGCCCTCGCCTGCGGGGCTTTCGGCCTCGTCGTGGTGTCGGAGGTGTGCGGACGCTTCCTGTTCTATGCCATGCAGGTGAGGGTCGGCATTTGACCGCTCCCGCGCCGAACAAGGGTGAGGGCCGGTCCATGACCGCTCCCGCGTCGAAACGAGGGTGAGGGTGTGCGGACGCTTCCTGTTCTATGCCATGCAGGTGAGGGTCGGCATTTGACCGCTCCCGCGTCGAACGAGGGTGAGGGTCGGTCCGTGACGGCTCCCGTCTCGAACGAGGGTGAGGACCGGTCCGTGACGGCTCCCGTCTCGAACGAAGAGCCGATTGTCCCCGTCGAGTGGCGGCGGCGGCAGGACGAGCAGGCTCTCGCCTACCACTTTCTGGGCCGCTGCTTCTACGAGACGCCGCACCGCGAGTGGCTGGCCCCTCTCGCCGAGGATCGGTTGTTCGAAGCTTGGCCGTTCCCGTCCCGCGACGACCGGACCACGGCCGGGCTCGCCCTGCTGGCCGCGTTCTGCGCAGGCTGGGACCCCGCCCGGCTCGGCGCGCTCGAATGGGACTTCAACCGACTCTTCGTCGGTCCCGGCGAGATGTTGGCCCCGCCGTGGGAGTCGGTACACCGCAGCAAGACGAAGCTCACCTTCCAAGAGCCCACGCTCCAAGTGCGCGCGCTCTACGTGCGCTTCGGGGTGCAGGCGCCGGCCGTCCACCGCGAGCCGGACGACCACCTCGGGCTCGAGCTCGCCTTCATGGCGACCCTGTCGGACCTCGCCGCCCGGGCCGCGGCCCGGGACGACGCGGCGCAGCTCGCGACCTGTTTCCGGACCCAGAGGGACTTCCTGCGGGACCACCTGCTCGCGTGGGCCCCCGCCTGCCTCGGGCTCGTCGAGGAGCACGCCGAAACCGACTACTACCGCGGCGCGGCCCGTCTGGCTCTCGGGTCGCTCTCCGAGTCGGCGTGTCTCTGCGACGCCGGCTCGGGCGCCGGGATATGACCTCACGCCGTGCGCATAGCCGCCGCCAGGAGTCTGAGCGTTGTGACGTGACGAACCACCAGCGCATCGCCACGACTAAAATAGGGTCGCCGGGGCACTCACCTCGAACCGCAGGGACGGACCACCAAGAGTCTTCGCCGTAGAACGGCGCGGCCTCCTGGTTGGTTGGGCGGTGAGCACTGAACTTCATGAGGCCACTTCGCTACCGTGGCGGGCATGAAGATTCAGAATCAAGTCATGCGGAGGCTGCGGGACAACCTCGCCCGCCTGCGCGATGTGCTGGGGAGCGCGGTGGCGCAGGGCATCGGCAGCCGCGGGCAGGTCGCCGACCGCGTGTGTGAAGCGTTCGATTTCCGCGATGGGCGTGGCCGGTGGCAGCGCGCGAGCTGCGCCTCGGCGTTGGCCGCCCTCGAGGCGGCAGGCCAAGTCGCGCTCCCGCCGGGCTGCCGCCCCCGACCCGCCTCGGCAACGCCGTCGGACTGGTCGGGCGCCTCGGCGGCTGGCTCGGGCGCCGCCGCGTCCCGCCCGGCGCGCAACTCCTGTGGCACGGCTACACCCAGCTCGCCGCCATGGTCTTCGCCTTCGAACTGAGGGACGAATACGGGTGATCTTTCAGCCGGAGAGATCTGGGGCAAGGGCAGTCCTAGCCTCCTAGGAGTCTGCGCCGCAGGAAGGTCGCGGAACCCCGGTGGCTTGCGTCGTGACGCACGGCGTCAAGGTGTCTTCCGCGGTCGACGAGCAGGTGATTTTCGACCAGCCGGCGGCGTGAACCGAAAACAGGCCGTACACCCCTCCAAACGCCGCGATTCGCACCCGATTCTCGGTCGGTGGGGGCAGGATCCACCCCTTTACGCCGCCATCAGCGCGTGCAGGCGCTTGGCGTTCACCGCCAGGCACACCAAGTCCCACTCGCCCCGCACCTGCGCCAGGCCGCGCAGGCTGAAGCGCCGGAAGCCCAGCACGTGCTTGACCCAGCCATACGGCGCCTCCGACAACCACTTCCGCTCCGCATACACCGCCCGCCCCGCCGGCGTCGACAGCTTCTCCACCATCCGCCCCGTCGCCGGATGCTTCTCCAGATCGCGGCCGGCGACCCCCTTGTCCTCCCGGCCCGCCGCCACGTAACCGTCAACACCCCGCGTTTCCAGGTCCGCCAAATCCCGCTCGTTGCAGTACCCCGCGTCGGCCAGCACCGTCTCCGGCTGCGTCTCGAACGTCTCCCGCACCTGGTCGAGCAACACCGGCAGCCCCCCCTGGTCGCTCGCGTTCGCCGTCACATCCGTCGCCACCAACAACTGGTGCTCGGCGTCCACCGCCGCCTGCGCGTTGTAGCACTGCTGGAAGCCCTCGTTGCCCGTCTTCATGATCCCGCTTTCCGGGTCCGTGAAGTTGCTCTGCGACTTCTCGTCGGGCTCCCCGTACGCCCGCTTGTACGGCCGGCCCCCCTTCGGATTCCGGGTCCGCCCCGGCTGCCGGCCGCGCGCGGCGTCCGCAGCCCGTTGCGCCGCCTCCAAACGCGCCTGCGCCGCCCGGATCGCCGCCAAACGATCCTCACGCCGCCGCAACTCCGCCGGCAACTCGTCGCCCCGTACCGCCGGACCCAACCGCACGTCCTCGGCCACGTCGGTCTCATCCGCCGACCGCAACAGCGCGTCGACCTCGCCGGCCAGACGCCGTTCCTCCTCCTGCATCCGACCGTAGCTCATCGCCTTGCGCTTGCTCGCATTCGCGCGCACCTTCGTCCCGTCGATCGACAGCTTCCCGAACCGGGCCAGCCCCAATTCCCGCGCCAGACCGACCACCTCGACGAACAACCGCTTGAAATCGGCCAGGTGCCGGCGCCGGAACTCGCAAATCGTCCGATGCTGCGGGAAGTTGCCGGCGGCCAGCACCCGGAACGCGACGTCCTCTTCCAGCTTCTTCGCGATCCTCCGCGACGAAAACACCCCCGTCGCGTAGGCGTAGAGCAGCACCTTCACCATCATCCGAGGAGAATACGGCGCGTTGCGACGACCGTCCCCCTCGTACGGCGCGTAGAACGCCGTCAGATCCAGACCTTCAACCAGATCGCTGATGTGGTGCGCCAAGTGACCCTCGGGCAGCCACTCCCGCACATCGGGCGGCAACAACAGCGACTGCTCGGGCACGTAGGGGCGAAACGTGGTCGACATCAAGCTCCCTCTCGTCGTCGGCTCGTCTACAATTGTCGCATCGATTTTCTGCGGCGCAGACTCCTAGCCGGACGGAGCCGGCCCGTCAATTCCGCACGAGTGGTCAACATTCGCTGGAAGCCACCGATCGTACGCGGCGCCACGGAATCAACCGGGCGCCGGTGCGCTGCTGGAGCTCCTCACCCCCATAGACCACCGCCGCGTCACATGCCGGGCGCAGGTCCTGCAGATGCGGGCGCACGCGTTTCAAACCGTCCATCAGACTCGCGGACGCCGTGGCGGAGGACTTGGCCTCGACGAGCGTCAGGGCGTCCCGCTCGTCAATCACCAGGTCGAGCTCGGCGCCGTTGCGGTCCCGGTAGAACGACAAGCCCCCACTCTCGCCGTGGTGGGTGCGGTGCTTCAGCACCTCGGAGACCACCCAGGTCTCGAACAGGGCTCCGCGCAGCGGATGGGCGCGAAGTTGCCGCGGCTCCCGGATGCCCAACAGCCAACACGCCAGGCCTGTGTCGTGAAAGTACAGCTTGGGCATCTTCACCAGCCGCTTGCGCTGCTTCATGCTGAACGCCGGCAGGTGGAACGCGATGAAGCTCGCCTCCAGAATGCTGAACCACGTCTTGGCGGTCGGCTGCGAGATGCCGCAGTCGTCGGCCAGGGAGGCGTAGTTGAGCAGTTGCGCGCTCCGGCCGGCGCACAGCTCCACGAAGCGCTGGAACGCCGTCAGATCGCCGACGCCGCCGATCCTGCGCACGTCCCGCTCGATGTAGGTGGCGACGTAGGAACGAAGCCAGTCCGCCGGATTGTGACCCCGATCGAAGATAACGGGATAGCCGCCGCTGAAGAGGGCCTCGTCGAGATCGACGGGACGCCGGGGGAAGCGGCTGATCTCGTCCCAGGACAAGGGCAGAAGCCGATGCATCGCGGTTCTGCCCGCCAACGACTGGCTGATCGATTCCAGCCGCGTGAAGTTCTGCGACCCGCTCAGGATCCAACGCCCCGGGGCCCGGTCGGCGTCGATGATGCCCTGCAGGTACGACAGCAGATCCGGGGCGCGCTGCACCTCGTCGAGGATGGCGCCGTGCCGGAACTGCGCGAGGAACGCCTTCGGGTCCTCCGCCGCAAACGCCCGTTCGTCCGGCGCCTCCAGGGATCGATAGGGATGGTCCGGGAACACCGCCCGGCACAGCGTCGTCTTCCCGCTCTGCCGCGGACCCGTGAGCGTGATGGACGGGGCCCACGCAGCCGCGCGCTCCAGCACCGCCGCCAAATCTCGATGGATCACGGGCACATCCTCGCACAGTGCCACGCCAATCCCAAGTCCAATTTTGAGTTAGCCTACCCCCCCGACATCGTTCGACTTCAAGTCCGTCTGTCCGAAATTTATGACATGACGGGCCACTAGGAGTCTGGCCGCAGGAAATTATGACCACCATTGGGTGCCGTCGCTGGAGGCGCTGCAACGGGCGCCGGGGGGCGGCTCCACCGCGGGCCGGTCCTTCGGCACGTCGACGTCGATACCCTTCAGATTGCGAGTCCGGGCGCCGAGAATCTCGATGTGGGGTCACCTGCTTGGGTCCCCGCTGGAATAAGATCGTCGATCTCGTTGGAAGAGGAGCACACCTGTGACGCCAATCCGCCCAGTTGCCTTCACCCTTCGGATGACCGCCGCGGTCGGCGCCGCCGTCGCGGCGCTGACCGTCGCGCAAGACGACGCCCTCGCGCAGGCGCGGCGCATCCTCAGTCCGCCCGGCCATTCGGCCGTCCAGGTCGGCGGCACCTTCGACCCCGTGCAGTACGGCTACCTCGGCGGCCGGTGGATCGATGTGCGCTACGGCCGACCCCTCAAGCGCGGGCGGGACCTGTTCGGGCCGCCGGATTGGGCGGAGATGCTCAACGACGGCGCCCCGGTCTGGCGCGCCGGCGCCAACCAGTCGACGCGCCTCGTCACCGAGGCGCCGCTGATCATCGGCGGCACGCGGGTCGAACCGGGTGAATACACGCTGTTCATCGAGCTGGCCGACGACGTCTGGACCTTCATCCTCTCGAGCTGGCCGGCGCAGACCACCTACGACTACGAGAACCGGGACGCGCTCTTCGGCGCCTTCGACTACACCGCCGACCGCGACGTCCTGCGGACGCCGATGGCCCTGGAGACCCTGCCCGCCGCCTTCGACCAGCTCTCGTGGCAGTTCCTGGACATGACCGCACGCGGCGGGCGGCTCGCGCTGATCTGGGGCACGAAGATGGCGTCGGTGCGGTTCACCGCCGCCGAGTAGCGCCCCGCCGCCGGAGAAATCCGGTATCCGCGGCGCGGCGCTCGACCCGGCGCGGCGCCCGGAGCCGGGAGCAGGACGAGGAGCAGCCGCCCCGGCCGCGGCCAGGGGCGGCACGAGGATCGTCTTCGGGTCAGCCCATCCAGAACCCCTTGCGCTGCGAGATCCCCAGCACCTTCCGGCACGCGGCGCAGAAGTAGATGTAACGCTTGCCGAGCAGGCCGGAGAGCACGCGGTACTGGACGGTGCGGATCGGCTTGTCGCAGTGCGGGCAGACCGGTGTGACGTCGTTGCGTTCTTCGGTTTCGATCATGTGATTCTCCGACAGTAGTTACGGCCGGCCGCGGGATCTATTCGGACCGGACCCGATGCCGCAGCCGGGCCGCGAGCGATCGAAGGAACGTCCGAAATCCGGCCGGCGCACGCACCCCCGGCCCTGGGCACGGGCGGACACCCTGCCGCACCGGCTGCTCCGCAGACTCGGTCGGCATGGCCTTCGGGCCGGGGCCGGCGCCGGCCGAGCCGTATCGGTCGCTAACCAGGGGCATCCCACGCTGACTGCGCGTGACGGCCCGCCCCCGATTCGAGGGGTCGCCACCGTCTTGCCGACCGGCCGGCGCCGCGTGAGACCCACGATTCCGCACGTCCGGAGCCCCGACAGGACCCGCCGCGATTCCGCCTGCGCACGGCGGCGGCGGAGCGTGGGATGGTCCTGGTCGCTGACAGGGGCATCCCACGCTGACTGCGCGTGACGGCCCGCCCCCGATTCGAGGGGTCGCCACCGTCTTGCCGACCGGCCGGCGCCGCGTGAGACCCACGATTCCGCACGTCCGGAGCCCCGACAGGACCCGCCGCGATTCCGCCTGCGCACGGCGGTGGCGGAGCGTGGGATGGCCCTGGGTCGCTGACGGTGGTGGTCCGTGATGGTAAAATCGTCGAGGGTGAAGCGTGAGTCAGGAGGTGATCGCGACGGTACTCACCGGCGCTGGAGTCCTGATCGGGGTCTGGCGCATGGTCGAGGGCGTGCGGCGGGATCTCGCCAGCCGGATCGAGACCGTGGACCGGCGCGTTGACGCGGTGAATACGCGGATCGACAACATCCTGTTGGCGGACCGGAATGCGTGACCGATGGGGAGGATCGATGAAGCGGTTCAGGGTATTCGCCGCTCCTCCGCCCTCACCTCCTCCGCGAGGCGCGGCTTGCAGCGTGCTTCGCGCCGCAGGATGCGCTCCCGTTCCTTCGCGTCGCCCCGCCCCCGGCTCCTCGGGCGGGCTGAAGTCCCACTCGTAGCCCTGGAGCGCGGGTCCTGGACGCGGGCATCCCGCAAGAGCCCGTCAATCACCGCCTGCCGAGCGGCTATCTCGGTCAGCCGCGCCGTCATGATCGCGGGGCCGTCGGACACCTTGTCAATGAGCATGCCCGCGACAGACCGGTGTGACGTCGTTGCGTTCCTCGGTTTCGATCCTGTGATTTCTCCGACAGTAGTTACGGCCGGCCGCGGGATCTATTCGGACCGGACCCGATGCCGCGGCCGGGGCGCGAGCGATCCGAGCGATCGAAGGAACGTCCGACTCCGGCCGGCGCACGCACCCTGACCCGGGCACGGGCGGACACCTTGCCGCACCGGTTGCTCCGCAGGCTCGGTCCGCATGGCCTTCGGGCCGGGGCCGGCGCAGGCCGGCGCAGGCCGAGAAAACCTCCTGCGCTATGATCGCAGACCCCCCGCGACGCGTGCTTTCGTCAGGAGGACCGATGTCCAACGCCGCGATACGTCGTCTGGCCGGGTTGCTGTTCGTGATCGGCGCGGTGCCGGCGCCGCCGCAGGCCCTCGCCCAGACCGGCGCCGACCCGGCAGAGTGGCGCTTCTACGGGGGCGATCCCGGCCACACGAAGTACACCCCGCTCGACCAGATCACGGCGGACAACGTCGACCGGCTCCGCATCGCGTGGACCTGGACGTCGGTGGACGAGAAGCTGCGCGCGGAGAACCCGGTCATCGGGGAAGGGCGCCGATTCCGCACCTACGCCTACGAGGTCACTCCCCTGGTGGTCGACGGCGTGCTCTACGCCACCACCAACCTCGGGCAGGTCGCGGCGATAGACCCGGCGAGCGGCAAGACGATCTGGAGCTACGACCCCGGCCTCTACCTCGACGGCCGCCCCGCCGTGCACGGCTTCCTGTCGCGGGGGCTCGCGTACTGGTCGGACGGCGAAGAAGCCCGGCTGCTCTACGCGGGCGGGCGGACCTGGCTGGTCTCGGTCGACGCGAAGACCGGCCGGCCCGACCCCGACTTCGGCCGGAACGGCCGGGTCGACCTGACGCGGGGGCTCGGCCGCACCATCGACACAAGCCAGTACGCGGTCAGCTCGGCACCGCTCGTGGCCGGCGGCACGGTGGTCGTCGGCTCGGCGATCACCGAGGGCACCGGCCGGAAGGAGGCGCCGCCGGGGCACGTCCGCGGCTACGACGTGCGGACCGGCGAGATGAAGTGGATCTTCCACACGATCCCCCAGCCCGGCGAGTTCGGCCACGAGACCTGGGGCAACGACTCGTGGCGGTGGGCGGGCGGGGCCAACGTCTGGTCTAACATGAGCGCCGACCCCGAGCTCGGCTACGTGTACCTGCCGATCGGATCGCCGGTGACCGACTACTACGGAGGTCACCGCCCCGGCGACAACCTGTTCGCGAACTCTCTGGTCTGCCTCGACGCCGAGACCGGCGAGCGGGTGTGGCACTTCCAGTTCGTGCACCACACGGTGTGGGACTACGACCTGCCGGCGGCCCCGAACCTGATCGACATCACCGTCGACGGGCGGGAGATCGAGGCGGTCGCCCAGATCACGAAGCAGGGGTTCACGTTCGTGTTCGACCGGGCGACCGGCGAGCCGGTCTGGCCCATCGAGGAGCGGCCGGCGCCGCCTTCGACGGTGCCCGGCGAACGCACCTCCCCCACCCAGCCGTACCCGACGAAGCCGCCGGTCTACCTGACGAACGGGGCGCTCGAAGAGGACTTGATCGACTTCACCGACGAACTGCGGGCCGAGGCGCTGGAGATCTACGGGAGACACACCGCCGGCCCCCTCTACACCCCGCCGGCGCTGGGCGGCAACATCGTGCGGCCCGGCTGGAGCGGCGGCGCCAACTGGTGGGGCGCCGCCTTCGACCCCGAGACGGGGCGGCTCTACGTGCCGAGCTGGGCCCACTTCTCGTTCGTGGTGCTCGAGCCGGGCGACCCCGCGCGATCCGACCTGACGATCCGGCCGCGCGTGAGCAACCTGCCGGGTCCGCGGGGGCTCCCCCTGTTCAAGCCGCCGTACTCGCAACTAGCGGCCCTGGACATGAACGCGGGCGAGAAACTGTGGAGCGTGCCCCTCGGCGACGGCCCCCGCGACCACGAGGCGCTGCGCGGCATGGACCTGCCGCCCCTCGGCAACTACGAGAAGAGCGGCGGCCCCCTGCTGACGAAGACCCTGCTCTTCATCGGCCAGGGCATCGAATCGAACCGCCTGCGCGCTTTCGACAAGGACACCGGCTACGAGCGGTTCGAGATGGAGCTGCCGGCGCGGTCGTCGTCGGCCCCCATCAGCTACCTGGCCGGCGGCCGGCAGCACATCGTCCTCGCCGTCGGCGGCGGGGACGCCCGCGAGCAGCTCGTCGCGCTGGCCCTGCCGTAGCAGCCGGTGGCGAACACCGAGAGCGGCGGGGGCGCCGGCGGGCTGAACCCGCCCTGACAAGGCGTGAGGGCGCCTGTTGGGCATAGGCAACCCGACGGACCAACGCCGGCAGGCGGGATGCATCGCCGCTCGAATGCAGCGGGGGAACTCCGCCGCGGGCTGATCGGCTGGCCGGCTCTCCGGGGCCGAACGTCCGCGTCGAGTCGGTCCGGGAAACCGCTCGTGCGAGGGGAGAATGCGCCATGAGGACCGTCATCGCCGCCGTCGCGCTGGCCTGCGCCGCGGCGACTGCGCAGGGAGAAGCGGCGCGGCAGGACGAGCGCCCGTGGGTCTTTCAGCGCGTCTGCAACATCGTACCCGGCCAGGAGGCGGCGGCCGCGGCGCTCGCGCGCGAAATGGTCGCCCTGGTCGAGCGGAAGTACCCCGGCGCCGAGATGTCGGCGAGGACCGGCCGCTGGATGACCGGTTTTCAGAACATCGAGCGGCCGGTCGACCAGATCCTCTTCAGCGAGCGGCACCCCGATGCGGACATGCGCCGGATCTTCAACGAGATCCTCATGGGCGACGACGAGTTCCGCGCCCTGCAACAGAAGACCGCAGGGGTCGTCGACTTCGGCCGATGCACCGAGAACCGGTTCCGCGCACGTCCGTGACCCCCTTCGAGGGCCGTCACCAGGACGTTCCACATGCGATGCGCCGGGACCCGGTTCGGCGCACGTCCGTGACCGGGCCGACCGGACCGTACTTGATTCCGGCGCCGGCTGCATCCCCGCGCCGCCGCGGACCTGCCGACGCACCGAAACCCCGGTAAACCTGAGCGACCTTGGGGTCCTTGAGTGACCGGACCGGGCCGACCGGACCGCACTTGATTCCGGCGCCGGCTGCATCCTCGCGCCGCCGCGGACCTGCCGACGCACCGTGACCCGGTTCGGTGCACATCCGTGACCGGACCGGACCGCACTTGATTCCGGCCGCCGGCAGCGTCCTGGCGCCGCCGCGTCGGACCCGGCGACCAGCCGGCGGAGCGGGCGCATGCCCTCGACGGCGTCCCGGCGCGGCTCAACCGTGCCGATCGGTCCGGACGGCGGGCGGAAACGCGGCCGCGTCTGGCGGCGCCGGCCACGCCGGTGCTACCATGTATGCGCCCGGGACGCGAACGTTGCGGGTGCTCCTGTCGGCGTTTCTCACACCGTCGGCGCAACCGCCGGTGGCCGCGGCGCGGGAGCCGAGCGATGTCCCGCCGCCAGGACCGCGGGTAGGCGGGAAGATTCCAAACTTCGCCGCGCGTACTCCCCAGACGTGTCGCGATCACGCATGGCGGGTTCCGATCCGGTGCGCCCCCGCCGGGACGCACCGGCGCCCCGGGAGAGCGGCCCGCGCCAGAGGATGTCCCGCACGATGACCACCCGCGCCGCACTGCCCCGCCGTTGGTTCCTGCTGCCGTTGCTGATCGGCCTCGCGGCCGGCCCCGCCCTCGCGCAGCCCTACCTGAGCAGCGGCCTGGGAGCGCACGTGGCCGCACCGCTGGAGGTGGCCGGGCAGAGCAACGACAAGGCCAGCTACTGCGACGAGTACTTCAACCCGCATTACGCGCTCATCGAGCCGTGCCTGCGGCCCGGCGGCGGAATGTGGCGGCTGGATTTCGGCGGCGCGGCCGGGGTCCACGCCGAGACGGCTGTCGGCTATCGGATCGGCCGCCGATTTCGCGTCGAAGGCGAGTACGTCTTCCGATCCTCGGGGTACGATCAGTTCGCCCCCGCCATGTCCGCCGACCGAACCATCTTCGGCAAGCTCGACGGCGAGATCGTGCGGGCTGAAGAGTACGTCGGCGACCTGAACGCCCACGGCGCCTTCGTGAACGCCTACGTCGACTTCCCCAACGCCAGCCGGTTCACGCCGTACGCCGGGGCCGGGGCCGGGGTCGGCTTCCACGAGATGGACTACGGCGCCGTCTGGGCCCGCAACCTCGACCCCGCCCAGATCACGTCGGGCCGCGAACTGAACATTCCCGACTACGAACGGTTCCGGAGCACCCTCGCCGGCACCGTAACCACGCACCACGATCAGTTCACCGCCGCGCTCGCCGGCTGGCAGGTCCTCGCCGGCGGCGACGTCGCGCTCTCGGACGCGGTGTCGCTCGGCGTCAAGGCGCGATGGGTCCGTTTCCGCCGGCTGGCGATCGAGGAACCGCGCGGCTGGGATCAGCTTCGGAGCCACGCTTCCAATATCCGGCTCGACGGCAGCGAGCCGGCGACGTTCCGCCTCGAGACCGACGACGTCGGATGGATCGGCGTCAACCTGGTGCTGAAGTACACCTTCTGAGCCGGTCGGGCGCGAGTTCGGGTTCTCCTTGAACCGGCGTGGGTCGCCTCAGGCCCCGATCGGCGGTTCGACGAGGGTGTCCGCCCCGGGCCTCGCCGGGGTGCGGGCGGGCGCCCTCGCGGGCGACGCGGGGTTCCGCCACACCTTGGTTGGCGAGCGGATCGAGGTAGCGCTTGTCGACGCGGGCACCCTTGCGGCGCAACGCGGGGTTCCACGACGGACGGTCCCGGCTCGAAAGCGTCCCCCCTGTCCAGACCGGTACTTTCAAGCGAGGTCCCCGCCGGGTGCGGGCGCGCCCTTGTCACTCGCGGCAACGCGGGGTTCCGCCACGAGCTGTCCCGGCTCGTAGAGTCGTCAGCCTGTCAGAAACTTGGTGCTCATGCCGAGGTCCCCGCCGGGTATGGGCGGGCGCTCCCGGCGCGACGCGGGGTTCCACGACGGACGGTCCCGGCTCGAAAGCCGTCCAGCTGTTCAGAACCGGTACTTCAAGCCGAGACTCACGCTCCAGAACCTGCTGTCGTCCGTCGTCATCCGATAGAGGACGTCTTCGCCGCGGCCGACGTTCGACTCATGGCTGCGCAGTTGATCCCAGAGCGTCGGCTCGCTCATGAACCCGCCGAAATCCGCCCAGCGGAACTTCACGCCCAGCGTGACCCGCTCGCCGAGCCGGCGATCCACGCCCGCCAGCACTTGATAGCCGGCAACGACATCGGTCAGCCGGGCGTCGCCGATGGAGATCGAGCCGGCGATTTTGGCGCGCAGCAGCGGATCGACGAACGTCGTGATCCGCTCGGGATCGTCGTTGCGCTTCCACATGGAACCGTAGTCGAGGGTCGCCCGTTCCACGCCGACTCCGGCGCCGACGTACGGCGTCCAGGACGAAGACACGGTCGCGAAGTCGTAATACACATTCGCGAAGACGCCGTGCGCCTGCAGGTCGTCGACACGGCCGACCGCCAGCTCGATTTCCTGCTCCTGCTTGTCGATCGTCACGTCGTCGAAGATGCCCGTGTCCCTGCGATCGTTGTAGGCCGTGACCCGGTGGGAATACTCACCTTCGAGCCTGATCCCCCCCCAGTCGTATCCGAGCGCGAACCCCGACCGGATGCCGCGGCCGCCGCCGAACTGGTTCGTCCATGACGTCAGCGGCGGCGTGACGTCGCATTCGGCGCCCGCCTCCACCCCGAGCGGGTTGATGATCAGATCGCACTTGGTGCCCCAGTCGTTGTCCACCCCTTCTACCCCGAGCGACGGCGCAACCGCCATTCCCAGGTCCATCTGGATGTACGGCCCCGTCTGGGCCCCGGCTTCGCCGACCCACCCCGTCAGGACCATGACAATCGCCGGAAATCCCAGTCGCCCACGCATCGTTGCTCCCGTTCCGGTCCACCCCGCCCTGCTGCTCGACGCGCGCCGCGCCCGGGCCCGCGCGACGCTCGGCCGACTCCGCGCCTGCGCCGGTCACTCCACAAGCAGCCCGACGGAAGAATCATACCGCAGCCCAAGCGACGGCGGGCGACGGGGGGCACGGCGGGACACAAGACCATCCCACGCTCCGCCACCGCCGTGCGCAGGCAGAATCGCGGCGGGTCCTGGCTGGGGCTCCGGACGGGCGGAATTGCTCTCAACTGACCCCGGCGTTCTGAGGTTGCAACGCGAGGGTGATCGCTGGCGCTGGCGGGCGATCGGTGCCGGTCGCGCCGCCATCCGCGTGAGGCGCGGGGGGGGGGGGGTGCCATGCTTTCCCACGAAGCGCGGGTGCTGGCGGAACCGACGCATCACGTCATCCTGCGCGTAGTCTTCGCGACCCTCGACTGGAACCCGTACGTGCACAATGGCGGTGGGTGGCCATCGGCCGTGTATCCGGTCAAGGAGAGCGAGAGCCTGAAGTACTTCGAGGCCGCCATCTGGGAGGAGACACGCGCGATCCACTTGTACGAGTTTGACAACGACTTCGAGCCATCCCTGAACGGCAGAACGCCAGAGCAATGGGTCGCTCACCGGGAGAGCTACAGGGTGATGCAGGTTCCCGGAATGCCGCTTCCCCCGCGGGACGACTACTATTCTCCAGAGATCAGCTTATTCATCCGGGAAGCGTTCAAGGACTTCGCCACCTACATCGTGTCGCGGTACCCCGACTCGGGCCAACACTTGGTGTATGACGGACACGGCGGCCCGGGTGGGCGCCTCTTCGCGGGGCATCTCTTCTACTCGGACGCGCACGAAATGCTGGCGCACTGGACCACGGCGCTTGGGCGGTCCCTGGGCGTGATCGACATGGGAGGCCCCTGCGTCAAAGGAGGGGTCGAGGATCTGATCAACTTCTGCCGGCACGCGCGGTTCTATATCGCGTCGGACCTGCCCAACGGCGGGTATACGATGGATGACTGGACTATAGAAAAGGACAACGAGACCAATCCCGACGTGCAGTACCACCGGCTGTTTGCGGCTGCTCGTGGGCTGCGCGCCGCGCTGATTGGCCGCGTCGACCTCAAGCGGAAGGCGTACGAGTACTCGCGGCAGAACATGATGGAATCTCAGGTGATGCAGGCCAACTACTTGTACTCGTGCCGGGCGTTCACACCGTTCAGCGAGCAGTTCCTGGCGTTCCTGGATGACACGAGGGCATCCTGGAGCTACGGCGATGACCTGCTGGAGTTCTTGCAGACCAACGGCGCGGGTGTGGGATTGTTGAGGGCGTTCCAGCAGGTCATCTCCCACCGGGCCGATAACAAGGACTTCTTCGAATGGCCGGAGACCCGGAACGGAGTGCTCATGCCCACGCGGCTACGCCCGTGATCGGGCCGGTCAACGCGTTTCCCAGAAGACAGGCCCGTGACATGGCCGGTCTCATCCGTAGAGACACTGTACCAGTCCAAACGGCGCATCGGTCAACCGATTCGTGCTATCCGTCCAGTTCGGCCCGGCGGTCGCCCAGTAGAGCGCCTCGAGCGCAGCCCGGTCGAACGTCGCCTTGGGCGCGCCTGCCGCAGTCGCGGGTCTTGTCCAATGACACATGCAGCATCTCGTCGGTGACGGGCACGAAGCCGGGCGCGGGCTGGGCGTGCGCGGCGGCCGACGCCAGAGAAAACGGCAGCCGACGCCAAGGCGCCCCCGACGAGGCCGGGAACCGCACGGTTGATCGAAGACGTGTTCGCATCACGACAACCCCTTCGCAAGGCTCGCCGCAAACCGCCGCGGCGCAATCGTTGGCAGCCTCCGCCCCGGGCGGCTATCCATCCACGATCTCGACGACCACCGGTCCCGTCGGCCGCGCCATGCACGCCAGTCGATGGGTTTCGGGATCCACGGCGCAGATCTCCTCGAGCGTCTCCCGTTCCGCGCCGCTCATCGGGTTCAGGCGCTCTGCGCCGGAAACGATCCGGACCGGATCGCTGCCGCAGATTCCAGCGTGGCAGTCGGCTGATATTTCGACGCCGCCGGCCTCGGCGGCATCGCAGATGGTCTGGCCCCTCTTGAACGGACACGGCCGGCTGCGGTTCCTGAACGTCACGGTCAGCGCTTCCGCCAGCGGCTCGCCGGCCGCGGGCAGGTTGACCGTCCGGGAATCGACCCGCCGGGACTCGGAAACCGCTTCCGCGCCGAGAAGAGAAAACCGAAGCGTCTGACGACCGACCCGCACGACGTCACCGTCCTGGAGCCCGCATGAACCGTCGACCTTGAGATAAGTCCCGTTCACGCTGTTGAGGTCCCGCACGAACAGGCTTGCGCCGACGGCCACGATAGACGCGTGCCGGCGGGACAGCGACAGGTCGTCGGGCGCCAACGTGATGTCCGGCGCGTTGCGCCCGATGACGTGCGTGCCTTCCGAGATCTGGTGACGCCCGACCAGCCGTCCGTCCGGGTCATGGTGGGCCAGGAGCCACGGGTTGCGCATCGAGCCCAGGATCAGCCACTGGCGTCCGAGCCGCGCGACGGTCCCCGGCTCGACGGCGCGCTCGCGGCCATCGGTGAGATGCAGGAACACGCCGGCCGACGAATCTTCGCCGCGCACGCGGTATGCCGTCCCGTCCGGCACGATCGCCGCGTGGCGATCGACGAGTTCGGAATCGTCTTCGAAGCGGATGTCGCCGCCGCGTCTGCCGATGGTCGTGGCGCGGTCGGAATGCAGCACGAACTGTTCGGCTTCGACCGCGCCGTCGAGCAACCGCGTGAGCGCCGCCGGCGGCGCGCCGCCGGTCGCCGACGGCGTGGCGACGGTGGCACCCACGAAATCGAGAGCGACACGGATTTCAGCCTTCCCCGCCAGCCGCTGCGCAATCACGTCGGCCACCTTGACGCCGTCGATCAACGACGCCTTGATGTTGCCGCGGTGCGTGACCTTGCGGAACCCGGACACGTCGCCGTCGAAGTCCCCGCACTCGAGATAGGCCGGGTTGAGCGTGTCTCCGATCACGTAGACGTTCGGTTGCCGGCACTCCAGCAGAGCATTGAGCGGGATCGCCTTGCGGACGTGCGGTCCGCCGGCGACCTGAAAGATGCCCATGCCGTTCATCAGCTTCCAGTCGATCTCCTGGCCGATGCAGGCGATGACCCGCGAAGCCTCGAACTCCAGGACGGTCCTTGCGACCGGCGCCTCGGGCTCACGCTCGTGCCCGACCCGTACGCGCAGGACCTTGCCCGAACCGGACTCCACCACCTCGCCCGCCTCACTGCCGGCCAGGAATCGCACGTTGCGGTTGACCGAGACCGCCCGCGCCATCGGCGCCTCCAGTGCGCGCGGCGCTTTCGGCATCTCTCGTCCGCGGTGCGACCAGTACACGCCGGTGTCGTCGCCGGCGGCGGCCTTCGCATCCGATATCGCGATGACCGCTTCGACCGCCGACACGCCGCCGCCGATGACGCAGGCGGAGGCGCCGACGTAACGGCTCGCGGTCGAAAACCGATGACTGATCGCTCGAACGTCGCCCGGCACGTCGAGCCACCGCGGCATGCCGGCGCCCAGCGCCAGCACGACGTGCCCCGCGCTCAGGACGCCGTTCTGTCCGGTCCGGTGATTCCGCACGAGCGCGCGCCAGACGCGGTCGCCGCCCGGCTCCAATCCGACGAGTTCGACGCCGGTCCGCACCGGCACGCCATGCCGGCGGTACAGCGCCTTCCAGGCGTCGCACAGATCGCGGGGGCGAACGTCCGTGAAGAAATGCAACTGTTCGATCAGCTCGCCGCCCTTCGGAAACCCCATCTGCTTGCCGGCGCCGAAGTCGGGCTTGATCGGCTTGTCCTTGTCATAGTCGCGTATCCGTTTCAGGATGTCGTCCAGCTCGATCACGAGGGCCGACAGCCCCAGCTCTCTCGCCCGAAAGGCGGCTCCCGTTCCCGCCGGGCCGCCACCGACGATCAGCAGGTCGAGCAGGTCGGACGACTCGGCCTCGGCGTCGAGTCGGAGGCGGCCGTCAGGCGGGACTTCCAATGGCTCGTCGGTCATGTGGATCTCACGCCGGGGTCACGGCAGCAGCCGGAACCGAGCGCCGCGGTCCGGGTGGAAGACGTGGCACGTCACGCAGCGGTCGGACACCGCATCGGGCCGGTGGCACTGCCGGCAGACGGCCACCGTGGGCACGTTCTGGATGGCCGCGTTGTCCAGCCGCGGATCGACCGCCTCGTCGGCCCCCAGATAGTCGCTGAAGGGAATCCGGGTATGGCAGTCCAGGCAGCCGCGCTGAATGACGTGGGCGCCGTGGTCGAACCCGGCGCGCCGAAGGACCCGCTGTTCCTGCCGCACCCGCCGGAGGGTGGCGCGTTCCACCGTGTGGCACAACGCGCACGGCTCTGCGACCTCGGCCGCGAAGCGGTCCATCTCGGCCAACTGCCCGTCCGTCAACCGCGGGTCCCTGACGTTCAGTCGGAACCGCGTATCGTCGAGCGCCGTGTTCGGGTCGGCCATGCGCCGTTCGAGGGCGCCCATCGACTGGTCGAACTCCAGCAGGGCCGCCTGCACCCATTCCTCGCCGCGCCCGCGGAGGTCATCCGCGTGGTTCCTCAACTCGTCCAGGGCCTCGTCGTACAGCTCCCGCCGGTCGGCCCGGGCGACGTCCGCCGAGGTAACGAGCAGGTCGGCGAGCCCGCGGGACGGGTAGATGGCGCGCCGCAGGCGCCTCAGGTTGTGCAGCACCCAGGGGTCCGCGTGGACGATCCCGGTCTTCACCACGAACCCGTCGTCCACATCGAAACCGGCTGCGCTCATGCGGGCCGCCCATCCCCCGCCCGGCGCCGTCCGCGCGCGCACCGTTTCGAGCGTCTCCACCCCGAGCGTCAGTTCCACGCCGTCGCCCGAGGCGCGAACCACCGGCGTACGGGGCGGCTGGATCGGCAGCTCGGCCGACTCGTCGTGCGGCCCCAGATGGCAGTCTCCGCACGCCGCCTCGAAACGGATGGGCTGAAACCCCCGGGCGTCGGCCGTCGCCTCGTGGCAGGCCAGACACGCCGCCTCCACGTTCTCGCCGCCGCGGTCGTCGAGCACCCGATCGACGTGCCTGATGTGGGTGAAGGCCAGCCCGGCGTCGTCGGGGACGCCCCCGGCCGCGAACGCGAACTCCGGATGGTCGCCGTGGAACCCGCCGATCCCGTGACAACCCGCGCACCGGGCATCCGGTGACGCGGCCCGCGGGTCCGCCCGCCGTCCCTCGTGTTCGCCGTGGCACGCGGCGCACCCTGTCTCGTTCTCGCGGCCGAAAGCCCGCGTCCGATCGCCGGAGGCATAGACGTAGTGCGCGTTGAACGAATAGGCGCCGATGGCGTCGTCGAACCGATCGTGGCACGCCGAACACGCGCTCGAACGCACGCCGCCGAACGGCGTGTGGCACGCCGCGCAGCGCCCCTCCAGCGCCGCGTGCGCCGACGACAGCGGTCCGTTGGCCACCAGATCGCCGGCACCGAGTCCCAGATCGACGGTCAGAAGGCCCGCGGCGAGCGCGGCCGGCACCGCGCCGATCCAGACGATGCGGTTGCGGCTGCGCGGACGGACGTACCCCGCGGAGACCGGAAGCCGCGCATCTCCGAACGCTCCCTTGCCGTCGTCGTCAGCCATGATCTCAGTAGTAGAAGACCGCGAACACGTGAAACCCCACGAGCACCGCCAACAGAACCACCGGCGGCACGTGCAGGCGCAGCCACCAGCGCAGCGCACCCTGCAAGGTGTAGTGGGCGTCCATCTCGAACTTGGCGCGGACCAGCACCCGCAGCTCGTCCAGGCGTCGGGCGTCGTCTTCGTCCAGCAACCGCTTCAGGTAGTCGAAACGCCGCATGCACGACTGAACGCCGCCGGTGACGTCGAAGAAATAGACCAACGACACGGTGGGACCGGCCAGCACGGGAGCCAGGTCCGCGTCATGGAACTTCCTGACGGACTCGCCGCCGGAGGCCGCCAGCACCTCGACCCTCTTCCGCACCGCTTCCACGAGATCCGGAATCCGGTCGTAGTGAACCTCGGTCGACAGCCCCGAGGTCAGCGCGGGCGGTATCCACTTCTGAATGAAGACGCCGGCCAGCCCCGTACCGACGACCCACAGGCTCGACGCCCACAGGCCCCACGCCAGCGCCCCCTGGGGCGAAGCGGCGCCGGTGTGCGCCGCGAGCAGGAACAGGAAGAGCACGCCGCCGTAGACGTGCGCCTGCACCCAGTGGTGGAGGGCGCCCGGTCCCCGCCGCGGCATTCGCCGCCGCGCGCCGTAGGCCAGCGCGACCAACAGCAGCGCGGTCGCTGCGACGCCGTAGGCGACCGTCCAGGCGCCGTCCCCGCCCGGGACGCCGGGGACGCGCCGGACGAGCGGCGCCGCCAGCGAGAGCGCCGCGCCGGCCAGAAAGACGCGCCACCAGCCGGCCGAAACGGCGGTGCGGGGCGAGAACAACCGGCGCATCATCGTCCGTCCGACCGTTGGAGCGCCCGGAACTCCTCGACGGAGCCGACGCGAAAGGCGCAGTGATGGGGACAGTTCCGCACGCACGCCGGCCCGGCCGGCGAGGCGTAACAGAGATCGCACTTGCTGGCGACGGCGCGCGGCGTCCCGCGGAGAGCCTTCGGCAACGCGTCGTCCGGCCACGCCCCGCCGGTGTCGTGCATCACGATCGCGTCGTACGGGCAGTTGTCGTGGCAGGTGGCGCAACCGATGCAGATCTCGTCCTTGATCTCCACGACGTCACCCACGTCCGCGCGCCGGATGGCCCCGGTCGGGCAGCCGACGAGGCACACCGGGTCACGGCAGTGATAGCAGGACCGCGCGATCAGCAGATTGTCGTACCGGTCTCCTTCGCGCACGAACCGCGGCCGCCCCCCGTGCGTGTCGGCGCACGCGCGCACGCAGTCGTCGCAACGCGTGCACCGGTCGAGGTCCATCACCAGGATGCTGCTGCCCTCCACCAGTCCCTTGTCGAGGGCGAACTCGACGAACTCGGACGATCCCGGATCGGCCAGCCGCCCCCCGGTCTCCTTGATCCGGTCGACCGCCTGCCGCCAGAGCTCCCGCCCGCCGGCGGGGGCGGCGCGCAGCACATCGAACAGATCGCTCCGGGCGATGCGGACCAGCTCTCCGTACCCCACCGACGACACCGTGAAACGGGCGCGGTCCAGGCCGTCGACGAGCAGCTCGACCTCGCCCACGGTCATGCCCTTCGACAGGTAGGTGACGGTGACGTGCCCCGCCCCCATCCTGCGCGACAGCCGCAGGAACCCCGACCGCACCAGATACAGCGCGTCGGCCGCCGCCCCTTCCTCGAAGACGACTTCGCCCGGGTCGCACGGCACCAGCTCGACGCGCTGCGCGAGCTCGGCGAGCAGCGGCCGGGGACACTCGCGGAACACCGGACAGGCCCCCAACTGGGACAACAGCGCGCGCTCCCGGTAGACCGCTTCGATCTTCCGCCTGAAGGCGCTCGACCGCCGCTTCAACAGACGCAGCGCCGGCACGCGGATCTGCACGACCCGGCACGCGGTGAGCGCCCTGACCGTCACCGACTGCGGCCAGCCGTTCAGCGCGCCGATCTCGCCGAAGAACTCGCCCGGTCCGAGCGTCTGCACGTCGGAATCGCCGCCCAGGTCGAAGTCCATCGCCGAGAGCAGCATCGTCCCTCCGCCGCCCCCCCGTTCGCTCTGCCGATGGTGGACGGTCGCGGCCGACGCCCCGGCGGGGTTCTCGGTCCCGGCCGAGTCGGCGGCGGCCGAGACCGATTCAGGATCGACGTACTTCGACAGATAGGCCGCCGCCTTGCCTTCGACCAGGAAGAACGCGACGTCGACGTGGCTGCCCTCCTCGAACAGCACCGCCCCTTTTCGCCATACCGCGACCGAGACGTCGGGGCTGATGGTTTCGAGGACCTGGTCCTTGAAACCCTCGAACACCTCATAGCCCTTCAACTCGCCGGCGCTCAAGCGCTGGGAGAGGTGCTCGATGCCGCTCTCGGCGCCGTACAGGCTCCAGCGGTCGCGATGCTGCTCGTCACGGCGAAGGAGGGTCCGGCCGGTCAGGTCGGTCATGGCGTGGTCACCCGGACTCTCCCCGCAACACGCGATACAGGCGCTCGATCCGCTCGCGAAGCGCGTCGAGCATCTCTTCGACCGATGCGTCGGGATTCGGACGCAACGCGTCCAGCCCCGGATCGTCGACGGGAGCCGGCGCGCCGCGGGGACTCCGGCGGCTTCCCGGGCCGCTAGGCGGCGGGCCCGAGCGCGGCGGGCGCACCGGGGGGACCGGTGCGGGCGACACTTCCGCCGGAGCCGGGCGCGCGCCGGTGCCCGGCCCCGGGGAGGAGGCCGGCGGCGCGGTCACCGGCGCGGCCGGCGTCGCAGACGGGGTCGGCGGGGCCGGCGGCGCGGGGGCCGGCACGGGACCGCGGGAGGCGACGGCTTCCGCGTAGGCGGCGGCGAGCGCCGCGCGGTCGACGGGTCGGGTGTCGCGGCCGAAGTCGGCCCCCCAATGCACGACGTCGCCGATGCGCGCGCCCACGTCGAAGGCGTCGCCCGCCGGATGGCCGGCGCCGATCAACCCCGGGTCGGTGACGTAGTGACAGCCGGCGCAGGTGGCGGCCTGCACCTCCGGATCGCGCAGGTCCGTCAATCCCAGCGCCAACGCGCCGGCATAGCCGACGGTCTCGTGCGGTTCGAGGTAATCCGCCCCCGCCCCGTGGCAGCGCTGGCAGCCGACGCCGGCACGCACCTTCCGCGACGGCGCGGACACCGGCGTCCCGTGACACCACATGCAGATGCGGTCCCCCCGCGCCATGTCCGCGGCGGCCACCCCGTAGGCCTGCGCGATCTCCACGTGCCGGGGCTCGTTCGCGCGGAACGGCCTCGCGGCCGTCGAATGCGGATCGCTCCGCCACCACCGCTCCTGGGCGTTGTGGCAGCGCCCGCAAGGGACCTTCACGAAGCCGTGCGCGGGCGGGTCGCGCCACCGCGGGCGCGTGAGCGTCTCCGTCCGCGCCGGCACCGGGCGCGGCAGCGACGCCGCGACGGGCTCGGGAGCCGCGGCGGCCGGCCCGGCCGCGACCGGCGGCGGCGACGCGGCCGCGGGCCGCGGGGCCGCCCCGCCATCGCGCGGATCCGAGGCCGGGGGCGCCGCGCCGCCCGCCACGGCGTCCCCGCTCGCCGGCAGCGACACGGCCGGCAGGCCGGCAATCTCGGTAACCCGCGCCGGGGCCCCGGCGTCGGTGACCGCCGCGTCCCACAACGGGTCCAGCGCGGCCAGCCCGGCCCCGTCGATGGCGGCAATGAACCGCCTCGTCGACGCCTGCATGAGGTCGGCGGCCCCGCGCAGCCGGGCGGGGTCGCCGATCGACACGTCGATCGCGTCCCACGCCGCGATGATCCCGCGCAGCGGGGCCACGTCCACGCGGTCGGCGATTTCGAGCAACTCGTCGACGGCGGCGCCCGCGCGGTCGCTCATCGCCAGGAAGTACAGCTCGTCCCGCCGCGTCGCCGCGGCCAGGCCCCGTACGGCGTACTCCAGGTCGAGCGCGCGGCCGACGACGTACATCTTCCGCTTCCAGTCCCGCGGCCGCTCGGCGTTGGTCCGCCCGTCGGCCGTCTTGTACGACTCCAGGAAGTTGTGCCGTATGCGGTCGCTCCAGGCCACGATCTCGAAGTCGCTACCGGTCGAGTGGCCGCCGCGGTTCACGAGGTCCTCGTTGGGCACGGTGTGGCATCCGAAACAATTGGCGGCGACGTCGTACAAATCCGAGGGACGCCGCATGCCGGCCGCCCGGCTGTCCGCAATCCGCTGCGTCCGGTGCTCCGGGGTCTCGAGCCGCGCGGCCCTCTGGAAGTCCGCCTCGGCCACGCCGTAGTCGTTGTGCGTCGACACCCAGTCGCGCGCGGCTCCGTGGCACGACTCGCAGGTAACGCCGGCGCCGGCCCGCAGTTCGCCGCGCCGCAGCACCGGCGTGTAATGGCAGCTCAGACAGGCGGGGGTCGCCTCGTCCGTGCCGCGCTTGATCAGCCGCAGACCCAGGAGTCGATAGATCTCCTTGGCGCGGTCCCGCCGGTGCAGCGTGTCGAATCCGGCCGCGTGCGCCGTCGTCTCCCACACCTCGAACTCGGCCGCGTGGCACTCGCCGCACCGCTCGGGAAGCACGATGCGCTCGGCCGTCGCGGCGAGGGCGGCCCGGAGATCGAGGTGCGCCGCGCCGCCGGCGGGCGGTTGCGGCCAAGCGGAACCGGCCGCGAAGAGCAGGACGGACGCCGCGAGCGCGGCGATTCTCGTCATGACGGTCATGCCTCCCGCCGCTCAGAACTTCACCACGAACTCGGCCCGGCCGCCGACGCGCCGGCGGCTCGCGCCCCCCGCGCCGTCGAGCATCGAGAGGCCTCGCAGGGTCTCGCGGGCGACGAAGGCGTCGAGCACGAGCACGCCGCGCCGGCCCACCGCCGCCTGGTAACGCACCCCGCCGGCGACCGCATGCGGTTCGCACACCACCGACACGGTCGCGCACGCGGCCGTCGAGTATCGCGCGGCCCCCTCGAACAGCAGTTGCCGGCGCGTGCCGGCCAAGAACTTCTGGTGGCCGAACGCGCCGCCCGCCACGTCGCGGGCGGCCGGCGACAGCGCGCCCGCCCCCACGCCGGGCACGTCGCCGAGGCCCGAGCCGGCGAAGAGGATGCCGGCGCGGGCGAGCGGCCCCGGAACCAGCACGTCGAGGGCTGCGGGCCGGTACGCGCCGTGGGCGTAGAAGCCGGTGGCGTAGAAGAAGTCCTTTCCGCGGTGCGGCGTCCACGACAGCTCGGAGAAGACCAGCGCGCCGCGGCTCATCGGATTGGCGATGCCGGCCGCCGCCGCCGCGGCGGCCGGCGCGTCGCCGAACGGCATCGAGGCGACGAAGCGCACGGACGTGTTGAACGCCCCGCTGCCCGGGCGCCCGACGACGCTGGCCCCCGCGTACAGACCGTCGCCGACGGGACCGCCGAGGGCCGGGCCGAGCGCGCCGCCCCGCACGTACAGCACGTCGAAGGCGGTGGTCGCCGCCCGCCAGTCGATTTCGGTGAATCCGCCGACGAGCCGCGCGCCGGCGTCGACGTCGTTGAGCGGCGCGTAGCCCGGCGCCGGGCTGGCTGGAAGCGGGAAGTGCCGGTTGACGCCGCCCCAGCCGTAGAGTCCCGTGAACCTGAGGTTGACGGCTCCGCCGGCGCGGAGGTTGTTGCGCGTCACGCCCACCGCGTCGATGAAGTCGTTGATCAGCAGGCCTTCCTGGAAACTGACGGGCTGGCGCCCGACGGACAGGCCGATGTCGAGACCGCGGCGGTCGCCGGCGTCGAGGTTCGGAAACAGCTCGCCCAGATCGCCTTCGAAGAAGAGATGGGTCAGCGTATTCCAGTCGAAGTTGAGCTGGTTGCTGAGGCCGCCGGTTCCCGGCGGGGCCGACGTATACCCCGTGAACCGCAGCGCGCCGAACGGCTGGCCGGGACCGAGCCGATGCCCCCGGTGCGTCGGACGCAGTCCGAACACGACGCGCTCGGTGCCGGTGAGGGCGAGGTTCGCGAACAGATCGAGACGGTTCGCCCACTGGCTGCGCTGTCCCGACCCGTCGTCGAGGACGCCGAAGCCGCTGCGGAGGGTGCCGAACATCAGGAACGACGGCGTCCACACCGCGCCGCCCGGCATCGTGAACCCGCGGCCGATCCGTCCGGTGCCGAGAAACGGCGGTCCCAGTTCGAGGAGCGGCCTCGGGCGCTGCGGAAACCCGTCCAACTGCAACGGCACGTAGTGGTCGGTGATGCGGCTGTCCCCGTGTTCCCCGGTCTCGTGTCCGCCCCCGGCGGCCGCCGCCGGGCGCGGGGCCGGCGCCGCGCCGGTCTCCACGCCGCCGCCGGTCAGGTCCACGTCGAGCTCGCGCACGACCACGTGGCCCGCGACCACCGCATCCGCCACGTCCCGCGCCGTCATGCCGTAGTCGAACCCCACGTCCTCGATCTCGTGCACCAGATTGACCGGCACCATCCCCGCCTTGATGCGGATGTTGGCGTAGTACGGACCGGTGGCGCCGGCCAGCGCCTCCCGGGCGACCGAGTACGACGCCCACTTGCCGCCCCGCGGCGGTATCGTCTGGCGGTGCTTGCGCGCGGCCACCGGCCGCCCCGTAAGAACCGTCGAACGGGTCGACGGACGCAGGAACGGCAGCGGATCGGGTGAATAGGGGATCGTCAGCACCTGCTCGCGCTCGCCGCCGCGCACCATCCGCACGAGAAAGCGGGACTGCAGGCTGAACAGGTGCTCGTCGGCGGGCAACGCACCGTCGTGCACGTACACCGAATGGCTGTCGCGGACGTCCCCGTTGGGGTCGAGGTCGCCCGACTCGAAGACCACGCGCCCGGTCGCGTCCGTCACCGTCACGTGCAGCCAGACCACGCGTTCGGCGTCGAAGCCGGTCGGCACGTTGTGGCCGTCGGTGCCGTTCCTGAACTCGACCCGGAACGCGATGCCCCCCTCGTCGGCGCGATCGACGACCACTTCGCCGAGCTGATATCCCGCCCGCAGGAGCTTCAGCCGCTGGTCGGCGAGCTCGTCCAGCAGATCGAGGTTGTCGCGAATGACGTCGGCGGCGTCGTAGCGGTCGTCGGGCTCGACCCAGCGCGGGGGGAAGGCGTAGTCGTCGGGCGCCGAGTCCTCGAACTCGTCGGTTCCCCATCCCGCCGTGTAGTCGAAGGTGAGCCACTCGCGCAACGTCGCGAGCTCCTGGGCCTCGGTGTTGTGCGGGAAGATGCCGGGGTGCACGATGGAATAGTCGGGACCGGCGAACATGTGGTTCGTCCGTTTCCGGGGCCGCGTCCCGCGGCCGCCGACCCGCGCCGCCGGCCCCGTCGCATAGCCCGACGGCACCCCCGGCTCGGTCCCCATGTGACAGTCCTGGCAACTGACGCCGGCGGCGGCGGCCGGGGTGTGCTTGTACTCGCTGAACGCCTCCTCCAGCCGGAACCCGTTCACCAGATTCACGTCGTGGCACGACCCGCAGAACCCGGGCTTCGACAACTGCGAGAACTCGCGCGCCTCGGCGTGCACGCCGCGGCCGGCGCGCTCCGGGTCGGTCTGCAGATTGAACCGGCCGCTCTCGATGGCGCGCTCGAGCTCTTCGTTGCCGCCCGGCCCGAACACCGGATCGTAGAGGCTGCCCTCGACGATCGGCAGCCGGCCGCTGATCTTCCCGTAGGGCTGATCCTGTCGATGACAGACGATGCACGTGATGCCTTCGCGCGACGTGGGGTGCCGGTCGAGGTTCGACATGAACTCGGGCTCCTCGAGGTTCATGCCGACCGGCGTATGGCACCGGATGCAGAAGTCGCCGTTCGTACCGTTCGTCTCCTTCAGAATCTTGGCGTGCATCGCGTTGAAGACGGGACTCATCTGCGCATAGGCATGCGACGAGACCGACCACTCGCGATAGATGTCCTCGTGGCAGGGCGCGCAGGTCGTCGCCGACGGGAAGCGGTCTTCGGCGAACAGCGCGGCGTGGTCGGCGGCGGCCTCCGGCTGCCGGGACGCCGCGGGCGGCTCGGCGGCCGCCGCGGCCAGCGAGGCAGCCAGGATGCCCGCGGCGCACGGAATCAGCGCCCCCGGCCCCGCCCCCCGGCTCCCCTCCCCTGCTGCTTCGCAACGCGCCCAACGTCTCATCGTGCGATACCCTCCATGATCCGACCAAGCGCCGATCCACCCCGTCAGGGGGCGACCCGAACCACCGTCACGCGGTCGCCCAGCTTCACGGTCGCGCCGTCGCCGACCTCCGTCATCCCCGCCGATCGGGCCCCGTCGACGAACGTACCGTTCAGACTGTCGAGATCCTCGACGGTCACCCGGCCGCCGCGCACGACCAAGGCGGCGTGGCGGCGTGACAGCGTCCGGTCGTCGATGGGCACGTCGCAGCCCTTCGCGCGGCCGAAGACGTGCCGGCCGTCGCCGAGGCGCATCCGACGCGGCTCGCCGTCGACGATCCGAACCTCGAACGACACGCCCGCGGGCGACGCCGCCTTGCCCGGCGGCGCCGCGGACGCAGCCGCCGACGACGGCGGAGCGGCGCCGCCGGGCGGTTCGGGTCGCGGCCCCCCGGACGCCCCCGTTCCCGCGTCGGCGCCGGCCTCCGCGCCCGCCGACGCAGAATCGACAGCCGCAACGAGCGGCGGGACCGACAACGCCGACGCAGGCTCGTAGCGCGTCGACGATGCGGGCGACGCCCCCGCGGGCGACGCGGACGGCGATGCCGGCGCCGACCCCGCCGAGCGGCCAGACCCCGCGACCTTCGACGCAGAATCGACAGCCGCGCCGGCGGCAGGGCCGCTACCCGCGACGAGCGGCGGAACCGACAGCGCCGACGCAGGCTCATAGCGCGTCGACGACGCGGGCGACGCGCCGGCGGACGGCGCGGGCGGCGATGCCGGCACCGACCCCGCCGAGCGGCCAGACCCCGCGACCTTCGACGCAGAATCGACAGCCGCGCCGGCGGCAGGGCCGCTACCCGCGACGAGCGGCGGGACCGACAGCGCCGACGCAGGCTCATAGCGCGTCGACGACGCGGGCGACGCGCCGGCGGACGGCGCGGGCGGCGATGCCGGCACCGACCCCGCCGAGCGGCCAGACCCCGCGACCTTCGACGCAGAATCGACAGCCGCGCCGGCGGCAGGGCCGCTACCCGCGATGAGCGGCGGAACCGACAACGCCGACGCAGGCTCGTGGCGCGTCGACGACGCGCCGGCGACCGGCGCCGCCGCATCCGACCCGCGGGCGACGGCCACGGCCGCACGCTCATCCGTTTCCCCGGCCGGCGTCGGGATCGCCGCCGGCGAGTCCGCCGCCGCGCTCGGCCCCGCGTCCTCGGCCGGAACGACGAAGATGAAGTCGTGCTGCCCGCCGAGGGTCACCACGTGCAGGTCGCGCAAACGGGCCCGACCCGAGACCGGCGCGCCGTCCAGCCGCGTCCCGTTCGTGCTGCCGAGATCCTCCAGGAACCACGAGGCGGCGGCGGCGTCGAACGCGATCCGCGCATGCGTCTTCGATACGACGCTATCGGCGACCACGATGGTGTTCGCCGATCCGCGCCCGATCGTCGCGTGCCCGCCGATCCGGTAATCGGACCCCGCCAGCGCGCCCGTCCTGCAGAAAAATCTCGCCTCCACGCTGCTCCCCGGTCTCTTCATGTCCGCCAGGCGATGCGCGCGTGGTCTTCGACACGACTGCGGCGACGACCACGATAGTGTTGTCCGGCCCGCGGCCTGTCGTCGCTTCGTCGCCGATCCGATGGTCGGCCCCCAGCAACTCGCCCGTTCTGCGGAAGAATCCCGCTTGCGCGATGCGCACCGTTCCCCTACATGCGTTCGCCGACCGACTATATTCTTCGTACCGGACGGCGTCGAGCGGCTGGAGTCGGGCCGCCTGCGACGCTGGATAGATCCCGAAAACGAGCTCGAAGACGGCCGACACGCCGAAGGCCAGCCCGACGGCGACGGCCGACACGCTATGGCTCACGCCGGGGGACGAGGAAATCCGCTTTCCGCCAAGTCGACGTCGATCGTCGTGCGCTCGCCGACGGCAATCTCCACCACCCGCGGGTACCGCCACGCGTCGGTTTCCAGGCGAATTCGGTGTCGTCCCGCGGGTAACCGCACCACGAGTTCGACGACGACGCCCAGCGAGCGGTCGTCGACGAACAGCTCCGCCGCCGGCGCCGTGCGAACGGCCAGCACGCCGCAGGCGGCGCCGGCGCCACAGGTCAACGCCGCGGCGTTGGCTGCGCGTTGCAGCCCTTCGGCGGCGGCGGGAGACGGGCGCAGGTCGTTCGACTGTCGAAAGAGCGCACCCGCGTCGGCGTACCGGCCGTCAGCGAACGCCGCGTTCGCCTCCTCCACCAGTCTGTCCTCATTGCGCCGGTCGATCGCCGTCCTGACACGCCGCTGGCCGTCCCGCGCGGTCCGGTTGTCGGGATCGCGCTCGATCACACGGGCGTAGAGGGCCAGCGCCGCCGCGGCGTTTCCGGCGACCTCCGCGGCGACGGCGTCGTTGAGCAGGGGGGCAACACCCGGCCCGCGCGGCTCGGGCGCCGGCGATGACCGGACCGCCGCCCGCGGCGCCGCGGGCGGCGATGGGACCGAGCGGGCATCTTCGGCGTCGCCCCCGCGAACCTCGGGGGCGGAACCTGCTTCAGGTCTGGAATCCGGTGCCCCGGAACCGGTGAGGGCATCTTCCCGGCGCGGCGGGTCGGTCTCAAGGATCTGGGCGCCAGGATCGAAACCGCTCTTTGGGGTGTCCAGAGCGACCCCTTCGGATTCGCCGCCGAACGGCGCCAGCCACAGACCTGTCGCCACCGCGGCCACGGCAACCACGGCGGCAACCGCCGCCAGCGGGTTCGTCAGGCTCGGCCACACGTTCGCCAAGCCGCGCACGCCGCCGCCGACCGGCGGCACCTTCCGCGTGAGACCGTCGAGCGCGCGCGTGCGGCCCGCGTCCGCGGCCGAGTCCGGACCCGGCCGCGCCCACCGCGCCAGCGGGTTGGCAGATCCGTCCCGCAACGATTTGCGCGCCTGCTGAATCGCCTCCCCGACGGTGGCGCGCTCCGCCTCGACCAGATCGTGGGGCGGGGCGAATCGCGCGAGCAGGTCGTGCGCCGCCGCGAAGTCGCCGCCGGCGCACGCTTGGCGCGCCTCCTCGACGACGCCCAGCGCCCGGCTGTCGTGCTCGGCCCGCTCCGCCCGCGTCTTCGACCGCAGGGCGGCCTCGTGCCCCGGTTCGATCGCTAGAACTTCGTCCGACGTCCGCGCCGCCTCCCTGAACGCACCCTCTGTCACGAGTCGTTCGGCTCTCTCCAGCAACCGGTCGATCGACCGCCGGCGCTCGACGTCGTTTCGTATCTTCAGCGCCTCGGGAGATTCCGGCCGTGCCTGCAGCGCCAAGTCCACGCTCTCGGACGCCTGCGTCAACGCCAGGTTCTTCAGATGCATCCTGGCGTTCGACACGTGTTCATCGAACTGCCGATCACGGCGCACGGCGGCGAGGCGCGCCATCACCTGCAGCACGCGCGCGTCGTCCGGGTCGAGCAGTGCGGCCTGATCGATCGCCTCCTGCGCGTCGTCGTAGCGCCCGCGTTCGATCGCCTCCTGCGCGTCGCCGAAGCACGCCGTCAACCGGGCGTTCCGCCGCTGGCGCAACGCCTCCCGGTCGAGCCCGCTCCCGCTGGTAGAGGTGGACGGGGCCGGCTTCGGAGCCTCACGCGGCAGCAGAATCGTCGACTCGGGCTCGCGGCCGTCCTTCTCGACGCCTGCGATGGCGGCGTCGAGTTCCGCGAGCACTTCGCTCATCTGCTGGAACCGATCACCGGCGCGCTTGACGATCGCCCGCTCGACGAGCGTGAGGAGGCTCTCGGGCAGATCCGGAACCAGCTCGCGGAGCGGAGTCGGCTCTTCGTGCACAATCCGGTACGTCACCGCGGTCGGCGTGTCGCCGTCGAACGCCCGTCGATACGACAACAGCTCGTAGCAGACCAGGCCGACCGCGAAGATGTCGCACCGGTGATCGACGCCGCCGCCGACGATCTGTTCGGGTGCCATGTAGCTGGGCGTCCCGATCATCCTGCCGTCGCCCGTCAGCGTGTCCGCCAGCCGCGCGATGCCGAAATCAAGGATCGTGAGCGCGCCGGAATCATCGCGGACCATCAGGTTGGCGGGCTTGATGTCGCGATGCACGACCCCCTGGGCGTGCGCGTACGCCAAGCCGTTGCACAGCTCGCGCAGCATCCGCAGGCGCGGCAGAATGGGCAGCGGCGCGCGCTCGCGGACGATCTCCGCGAGTGTCCGGCCGGGCACGTACTCCATGGCGATGAACGGCTCACCGCCGTGCTCGCCGACGTCGAAGATCGTGACGATGTTCCGGTGGTCGAGGCGCCCAGTGGCGCGGGCCTCCCGCAGGAACCGCTGCCGCAGTTCGGCGTCCTGCACGTGCGCCACCTTGATCGCGACCCGCCGGTCGATGGTCGGGTCGCGGGCGAGGTACAGCACGCCCATCCCGCCGCTGCCGATCCGCTCGACGACCCGGTAGCGGCCGATGAAGACCGGGTGATCGGACATCTGCTTCGCTCGCCCTCAACGACGTGTCGGACGCGAAACACGTGCTCCGCCCGACACGATTCTCCCCGGCTGACGTCACTGCAACCGGTCAGCCGTTACGGTTGCGACATCTCGCCCCCCGCGGCGACCGTGCCCGGCTGCTGCTCGCTTGGTTGGCAACACCCCGGCAGGCCGCACGGCGTCGTGGAGCGGTCCCACTGAGGCCGCACCACTTGGCGAACCATCCATCGAGCGTCGTGCGCGGCGCCCGCACCAGACCGGCTTGCCCCCACGCCCGCTCGGCCCCCGAGCGCGACGGGCCGCCCTGCCGGAAGGGCGACATCCGCGTCCCGCGGGCGGAGATTATTGAAGAGATTGAAGAGAGAGATTCGCAACGCCGGTGATATGGTTGTCGGTGTAACCGCGGCGGCCGCGGCGGCGGGAAGCAGACAGGGGGGCACTGGATCGAAGCGACCAGCATGGCGCTATCGTTTGCCGAACACGCCGCGGTTGTCAACCCGACGGGAGCGCGAGAGCGCTGGGTGCACGACAGATTCCTCTGAAAATACGGGGGGCAGGAGACTCCGGAGGTAAACAATGCTTTTTTTCGCGCGCGGCAGTGCCCTGCAGAGGCCCGGTGGCCTTACCTCGGCGACGGACGCGATGCCCGGTCTGCAGCAATGGCCGGCCCGGTACGCGCGCGGGTCGGGCCGGCGCACGCCAGATCGTCCGACAGCCGCTCTACTGCCAGCCTACCACGGACAGACTTCTTCCCACGGGCTGCTAAATGCCGTTCCGGCAGAGAGCCCCATGCCCGTAACCGGCAAACCCCGACCGGAATGCAGGTCGAGCGCCATGTCGAACGGTTCCTGGCTGAACGAATCCCGGCCGGCCGGTCACTCGAATCCCGGCGGACCGAAGCGCTCGGTCGGTACCGCGTACCTGCTGCCGGAGATTGCGTCGCCAGCGGGCGAAAGCGTGGTCCTTGCCGTCGAGATCAAGCGAACTCTGGCACCCACGCGACGTTTCCAGGCAGTCGAGCAAATCTCGATGATGACAGCCGGCGATGTCACGGAACCCCCGTCGACCTCGAAGAAGAAAGGACGCCTCAGATGACTCATCACCTCTGCAACTGTCGCCTGACGGTAACCTGGAACGCCGTGGCTGGTCCGGCCATCCGTCTCGGGCTCGGGTTCGTGCTCACGGGATCGCTCTCAACCGCCGCGGCGACCCAGGATGACACGGACGCGATCGCGAGGTTCGCGACCCTGGTGGACGAACGCTGGCAGGATCTCGACGATCATGGACGGCATGAATTCTCGACGGCGTTGATGATCGCTCTGGCTACCTCAGGCAGAACCGATGCGGCGCAGGACCGGGGCGCAGACCTCTACGCCAGCATGCCGGGACTTTTCTGGAGCCTCGGGACGCCGGAAGAGCCCGGCGCCCTGGGCGCGGCCGTCAAGGTGCTGAGCGTCAGAACCGGCCAGCATCATGGCATCGTGTACCTGCACAACGCGTCGGAACGACGGATCGTGCTCGACGAGCTCCTGTTCGATCTCGGCACCGCGAGCGTGTCCTATTCGTATGCCGGTCCGGGAAATGCACTCCCGACGCGCAACATATTGGATGTTTCCGGCTTCAGCACGCCGAGAATTGCCGGAGAACCTACCCTGGAGATGGCGGCTGGACAGGGCGTCGTTCTGCAGTCGGTCTATTTTCAACCGGCACCGGATGAAATCGCCGTACTGGCCGATCTGGCCCGCCGCCACCTGCCGGACGATGAGTGGGCGCATCACTACGTCGGCACGTACGAGCAGCGTCTCTCCCGCCTGACCGTCACGAGCGGGACGGCGCAGTGGGGCGACCGCCGACTCACCAACGTCGCGCTCGCGGACGTATACGCGGCGGCGGCACTGACCCCGAGACGGCCTTCCCCCCCCGTCCCGCTCCCGCCGGAGACATCGATCCGGGATCTGGAGCGCGGCGTCCGGTTGGTCGGCGAAGGAGACTACGAAAGGGCCGCAGACATCCTCGAGACGGTCACGATCACCCTGGAGGGCCAGCCCGCGCAGCTTGGAGATCTGGCGCGGGCGTACCAGTATCTGGGGATTGCGCGGCTCTATGCCGCGGGCGACGAGGATGCAGCGATACGGACGTTCCAGGAAGCGCTGCGGCGCGACCCGCAACTGAACCCGGAGGACATGTTATCAATGCGTCTGTTGCGGCTCTGGAACACCGCCACCCAACGGCACGCCGCCGCCGTGGCGGAACGGCGGCGGCTGATCGAGGAGCTGCGGCTCTGGGAAGACAGGGCGCGCGGCCAGGCAGACGTGGCGGAGCTGCGCGAGCGCCTGCGTCCGGGACGGATATTCCGGGACTGTGCGGAGCGGTGTCCGGAAATGGTGGTGGTTGGTGGGGGGACGTTCCGGATGGGTTCGACCGACGGTAACGACGACGAGCAGCCGGTGCGCGAAGTGAGTATGGGTACGTTCGCGATCGGCCGGTACGAAGTGACGTATCAGGAGTGGGAAGCCTGCGCGTCGAACGGCGGGTGCGGCGGCAACCCGCGACCGAACGATCAAGGCTGGGGGCGGGAACGTCGTCCGGTTATCAACCTCACGTGGGAGGATACGCAGGAGTACGTGCGGTGGTTGTCCGCAGAGACGGGCAGGTCATACCGGTTGCCGAGCGAGGCGGAGTGGGAATACGCGGCGCGGGCGCGGACGACGACGTCCCGGTATTGGGGGGACGACGAAAACCGACAGTGCCGGTACGCCAACGGCGCCGACATCACGATGCGCCAGCGCATTCGGCAGATTCCTTCGATTGTCGATTGCGCCGACGGCCATGTCTATACGGCGCCGGTGGGGTCGTATCTTCCCAACCCGTTTGCGCTGTATGACATACTGGGCAATGTGTGGGAATGGGTCGAGGACTGCTGGCACAGTACTTACGCCGGAGCGCCGTCCGACGGCGCGACATGGACGCGCGGAGGAGATTGCGACAACCACGTCTTGCGCGGCGGTTCCTGGATCGACGATCCGTCGCAGCTCCGTTCGGCCAAACGTCTCAGACGCGGGAGTTACCTGGGGAGCTACCACGACAACTACGGGTTCCGTGTGGCGAGATCGCTCGACTAGCGAGACTCCGCCTCAGACCGCCGAACATGTGGATCGGTGTCCGGTCTCCGGTGCGGGTGACGCCGCAGGCAAGTCCGTCAAAGCGCGCGGGCAGATCCGCCGCGATTACCTTGCCACGCCGCCGACACGATGCGCACCGTTCCTACATGCGTTCGCCGACCGGCTATTCGTACCGGACGGCGTCGACCGGCTGGAGTCGGGCCGCCTGCGACGCTGGATAGATCCCGAACACGAGTCCGACGACGGCCGACACACCGAAGGCCAACCCAACGGCGACGGGCGACACGCTGGTGCTCCACGCGGCGTACGCAGTGATGGCGTACGCCGTGACCACGCCGGCGACGACCCCAAGAGCGCCGCCGGCCAGCGTCACCATCAGGCTCTCGGCCAGAAACTGCGCGACGATGTCCCGCGCCGTCGCGCCCACGACGCGCCGCAGGCCGATCTCTCGAGTCCGCTCGATCACCGATGTCAACATGGTGTTCATGATCCCGATGCCGCCGACGAGCAGCGACAGCACCGCTACGCTGCCAACGACGACGTTGAAGGCCTGTTGCGTGCGGACCCGCTGGTTCAGCAGATCCCGCGGCACGACGACGTCGAGCGCCGGCGCGTCTCCGTGCGCACGGGCCAGAGTGCGCGCAATCGACCCCGCGACCGCCGGCACGTCGTCGCCGTCCGCGATCTGCAGCCAGACCTCGTCGATCCGTTGTCCGGGCGCTACGACCGGACTGGTCGGGAGGACGCTCGTGATGGCCGCAATGACGACGCCGTCGAGGTCGCGGGCCGCCGCGGTGCGGCCCGCCCGCCCCCCGGTCGATCGAGGGGCCAGGACGCCGACCACCTCGCACCAGCCCCGATCTACCTGCACCTGCGCGCCGATCGGATCGCGGTACCCGAACAGCACGCGGCGCAACCGCGCCCCCAGCACGCAGACCGGAACCGCCGTGCGCCGGTCGGGCGGGGTCAGGAACCGCCCCCGCCCGACATCGAGATCCAGCACCGTCCCGTACGCCGGCGTGACGCCGAGCAGGGACGTCCGGCGGCTGGCCAGGGGACCGGACACGACGACGAAGCGATCGACCAACGGACTGACGGCGACGACTTGCGGCAACAGCTCGCGCAGCAGGCCGGCGTCCTCCAGGCGCAGCCCCGCGCCGCCGCCGAAGTTCCGGTTCCGCACAATGACGTTGTCGAGGCCGAGCTGCTCGACCTGCCGCAGGACATCCTCGCGGGCACCCTCGCCGACCGACAGCATGGCGATCACGGCGGCGACGCCCAAGACGATGCCGAGCGTGCTCAGCGCCGTTCGCAGCCGATAGCGACGCAACGCCTCCACGCTGACGAGGAGGATCTCGGCGCGCCGGCTCCAGTTCGACATTCGTCAACGGCTCACGCCGGGGGACGAGGAAATCCGCTTTCCGCCAAGTCGACGTCGATCGTCGTGCGCTCGCCGACGGCAATCTCCACCACCCGCGGGTGCCGCCACGCGTCGGTTTCCAGGCGAATTCGGTGTCGTCCCGCGGGTAACCGCACCACGAGTTCGACGACGACGCCCAGCGAACGGTCGTCGACGAACAGCTCCGCCGCCGGCGCCGTGCGAACGGCCAGAACGCCGCAGGCGGCGCCGGCGCCACAGGTCAACGCCGCGGCGTTGGCTGCGCGTTGCAGCCCTTCGGCGGCGGCGGGAGACGGGCGCAGGTCGTTCGACTGTCGAAAGAGCGCACCCGCGTCGGCGTACCGGCCGTCAGCGAACGCCGCGTTCGCCTCCTCCACCAGTCTGTCCTCATTGCGCCGGTCGATCGCCGTCCTGACACGCCGCTGGCCGTCCCGCGCGGTCCGGTTGTCGGGATCGCGCTCGATCACACGGGCGTAGAGGGCCAGCGCCGCCGCGGCGTTTCCGGCGACCTCCGCGGCGACGGCGTCGTTGAGCAGGGGGGCGACACCCGGCCCGCGCGGCTCGGGCGCCGGCGATGACCGGACCGCCGCCCGCGGCGCCGCGGGCGGCGATGGGACCGAGCGGGCATCTTCGGCGTCGCCCCCGCGAACCTCGGGGGCGGAACCTGCTTCATGTCTGGAATCCGGCGCCCCGGAACCGGTGAGGGCCTCTTCCCGGCGCGGCGGGTCGGTCTCAAGGATCTGGCCGCCAGGATCGAAACCGCTCTTTGGGGTGTCCAGAGCGACCCCTTCGGATTCGCCGCCGAACGGCGCCAGCCACAGACCTGTCGCCACCGCGGCCACGGCAACCACGGCGGCAACCGCCGCCGGCGGGTTCGTCAGGCTCGGCCACACGTTCGCCAAGCCGCGCACGCCGCCGCCGACCGGCGGCACCTTCCGCGTGAGACCGTCGAGCGCGCGCGTGCGGCCCGCGTCCGCGGCCGAGTCCGGACCCGGCCGCGCCCACCGCGCCGGCGGGTTGGCGGATCCGTCCCGCAACGATTTGCGCGCCTGCTGAATCGCCTCCCCGACGGTGGCGCGCTCCGCCTCGACCAGATCGTGGGGCGGGGCGAATCGCGCGAGCAGGTCGTGCGCCGCCGCGAAGTCGCCGCCGGCGCACGCTTGGCGCGCCTCCTCGACGACGCCCAGCGCCCGGCCGTCGTGCTCGGCCCGCTCCGCCCGCGTCTTCGACCGCAGGGCGGCCTCGTGCCCCGGTTCGATCGCCAGAACTTCGTCCGACGTCCGCGCCGCCTCCCTGAACGCGCCCTCTGCGACAAGTCGTTCGGCTCTCTCCAGCAACCGGTCGACCGACCGCCGGCGCTCGACGTCGTTCCGTATCTTCAGCGCCTCGGGAGATTCCGGCCGTGCCTGCAGCGCCAGTTCCACGTTCTCGGACGCCTGCGTCAACGCCAGGTTCTTCAGATGCATCCTGGCGTTCGACACGTGTTCCTCGAACTGCCGATCACGGCGCACGGCGGCGAGGCGCGCCATCACCTGCAGCACGCGCGCGTTGTCCGGGTCGAGCAGTGCGGCCTGCTCGATCGCCTCCTGCGCGTCGTCGTAGCGCCCGCGTTCGAGCGCGTCGCGCGCGTCATCAAGACACGCCGTCAACCGGGCGTTCCGCCGCTGGCGCAACGCCTCCCGGTCGAGCCCGTCCCCGCTGGTAGAGGTGGACGGGGCCGGCTTCGGATCCTCACGACAGGACCGCGGAGCGGTCAACATCTTTGGCCTGGTCGGTCGCGGCAGCAGAATCGTCGACTCGGGCTCGCGGTCGTCCGTCTCGACGCCTGCGATGGCGGCGTCGAGTTCCGCGAGCACTTCGCTCATCTGCTGGAACCGATCACCGACGCGCTTGACGATCGCCCGCTCGACGAGCGTGAGGAGGCTCTCGGGCAGATCCGGAACCAGCTCGCGGAGCGGGGTCGGCTCTTCGTGCACAATCCGGTACGTCACCGCGGTCGGCGTGTCGCCGTCGAACGCCCGTCGATACGACAACAGCTCGTAGCAGACCAAGCCGACCGCGAAGATGTCGCACCGGTGATCGACGCCGCCGCCGACGATCTGTTCGGGCGCCATGTAGTTGGGCGTCCCGATCATCACACCGTCGCCCGTCAGCGTGTCCGCCAGCCGCGCGATGCCGAAATCGAGGATCGTGAGCGCGCCGGAATCATCGCGGACCATCAGGTTGGCGGGCTTGACGTCGCGATGCACCACGCCCTGGGCGTGCGCGTACGCCAAGCCGTCGCACAGCTCGCGCAGCATCCGCAGGCGCGGCGGAATGGGCAGCGGCGCGCGCTTGCGGACGATCTCCGCGAGCGTCCGGCCGGGCACGTACTCCATGGCGATGAACGGCTCACCGCCGTGCTCGCCGACGTCGAAGATCGTGACGATGTTCCGGTGGTCGAGGCGCCCGGTGGCGCGGGCCTCCCGCAGGAACCGCTGCCGCAGTTCGGCGTCCTGCACGTGCGCCACCTTGATCGCGACCCGCCGGTCGATGGTCGGGTCGCGGGCGAGGTACAGCACGCCCATCCCGCCGCTGCCGATCCGCTCGACGACCCGGTAGCGGTCGATGAAGACCGGGTGATCGGACATCTGCTTCGCTCGCCCTCAACGACGTGTCGGACGCGGAGCACGTGTTCCGCCCGACACGATTCTCCCCGGCTGACGTCACTCGCCACTGCAGCCGGTCAGTCGTCACGGTTGCGACATCTCGCTCCCCGCGGCGACCGTGCCTCGGCTGCTGCTCCCCGGCTGCTCGCCGGCTGGCAACACCCCGGCAGGCCGCACGGCGGCGGGGCGCGGTCCCACTCAGGTCATCAATCGCGGCCAAGACCGACTGAGACTCCCAGCCTTGCACCTCCTGGGAGCAGCGCAAACTCGACATGACGTGCTACTGGCACATCAGCCCACACCGTGGCGAGCAGGACGCCGCTCGTGGCTATTCCGAGCCCGACTCCGAGCCCGACCGGAGACGTGTCACAGCTCAAGAAACTCGACTCGGAGACGACCCTCCCATTTATCGTGGTCCTTTCGCTGCTGCTGACACACACCGCCTGGCTAGCCGCCGCCGACACGAGGGTTCCGAAGCCGAGCAAGCCGATCCCAATCCACGTTCGGCGGGCCGATCGCGCGCGAACGCGTGGCGTCTCCGTTTGGGTTAGTCGCTCCAAGGCAGCTTCCGACGATTTGAGAATCGTGCCCCCCCCCGGCCGACGCCGTCAACGTGACATTCAGACGCTCGGCCTGATTCGGCGCCAAGGCCACCACGCGGCTGTTGTTGATGTACCCCTCCTTGACGATCGTGACGCGGTGGTCGCCAGCCGGCAGCCCGGCGACTTCCACCGGCGTTTCCCCGCGCGGCCGTCCGGCCACGTAGACCGTTGCGGCCACCGGCTCCGTGATCACGGTCAGCGTGGCCGTCGCCTCACCAAGGGTCGATGCCTCTCCCGGCTCAGGCTGCTGTTCGATGGCCGAACCACGGGCGCCGGCCAAGTTCCAGAGAACCGCGGTCGCCGCCACCAAGGCCACAAGTCGTTGCATGTCAACACCCTTCTTTTGACCTGCGTTTACTCACGCTGCTTTGCGCGTCGCCAGCGTGGGCGTTCCCACCTCCCACCGACCCTACTACCGCCGTCCCGATGCCTCCATATCCCGTGGTATCGACCGGGCACATGAGATTTCGCTGGTAACACAATCTCAGCGCACGGAACCGAGCGCGACGCCGCCGCCCGCGCCGAGCAGCTTCCCCCCGTCGAGCTCCAGCGTTTCGATTTCAGCGATCACCGGGGGGGCGTCGTCGACCATGGGCGTGTCGCCGACGAGCATCACTCGATCTCCCTCCGCAACGCCGGCCAGCACCTCGACGAACCGCGGGTTCTGCTCGCCGAGCTCGACCTGCCGCGGCTCGATCCGCCCGCCTCGCAACACGTTAACGACGGTCATGCCGTCCCGATCGAAGATCGCGTTGACGGGGACCCGTAGTACGTCCGGGCGCTCGCCCACCGTGATGTCCACGCGGGCCGTCATCTCGGGCCGCAGCTCGGCGTCGGTCGGGTCGAGCGCGACGGTCACGTCGAACCGCTTGCCTTCGAACTGCCGATCGAACGTCGTGCGGGCGAGGGAGCCGACGGTCGCGATCCGCCCGGACAGCCGCAGGTCGGGAAAGGCCTCAATGCGGACGGTCGCCGGCTGGCCCGGCTGCACGCGATGGATGGATCGCTCGGGGACCGAGGCGTCGACCAGCATGCGGCTCACCTCCACCACGCGCACGATTCCCTGACTCGGCGTCACGCGGTCGCCAAGACGGACCTTCCGGCGCGGAGACGAGGCCAGGAACTCCTCGTAGACCACCAAGCCGGGGCCGTTCGCGTAGATAGTGCACCGCGCGATCAGGGCGGTCATCGCCGCCACTTGACGGCGGGCCATGGCGAGCCGCCGTTCGACCGCCTGCCGCTGCGCCCGTTTCTGGGCCAACTGAAGCTCGGCGCGCCGCGTTTCGACAGGGTGGGTCTGCTCGACCAGGACGGCGGCGCGGCGGCGCGCGAGCGCGAGATCCGCCTCGGCCGTCTCCAGCTCGGTCTGCGACCGTTCGAGCTCGTCGCGGGTAATGAACCCCTGGGCGAGCAGCGGCTCCAGGTTCTCCACCTCGCGCCGCAGCCGCCCGACCCTCCGCTCCGCCAGAGCCAGGTTGGCCCGGCTCTCCTCAATGGTAAGAGATCCCTCGCCGGCGACCGTCGATTCGAGCGCGGCGGTCGCTTCGAGCAGGTCGAGCTCCGCGACCTGCAGCGCGAGCTCCGCCTCGTGGACGTCGTCCACGGCGCGTTGCCGGTCAGTGTCGAGGTCGCGTGTTTCAAGGCGCACCAGCAGGTCGCCCTCTCCGACGCGCAGTCCTTCCGGAACAAGGTGGACGATCTCCAGTTCCCGGCCGTTGACCGGCGAGCGGTACGTGATGGACCGGGCGGCACGGAGGGTGCCCGGCTCGATAAGGGCGGCGACGAGATCGCCGCGTTCCACGGTCCAGGCGAAGTCCCGCCCGCCGGCCGGCGAGCGCCACACGGCGGGCAGGCCGGCGGTGCCCACGGCACCCACCGCGACCAGACCGGCAACAGCCAACACCCTTTTCCGGAGAGTTGACATGGTCGACACCTTCATCTATTGACCAACTACCGCATCTACTGACCAACTACCCCACTACCGCACGTCCCGGCGCACATCGAGCGTGCCCAACGTGGCGAGCAGGTCGAGCCGGGCCACCGCGAGATCCGCGAGCACCGCCAACCGGCGGGTGGTCGCGTTCAGCAGGTTCGCCTGCGCGTTGACCACGTTGAGGTTGTTCGACAGGCCGCGCTGGAACCTGAGCGTCGCCAGCTCCACTTCGCGCTCCGCGAATTCCACGCTTACCGCGGCGCTCTCCAGCCGGTTCGCGAGGCGCCGTTGCATACGGACAGCGCGCCGGGCCTCCTGCGCAATACGCCGCCGCAACGTGTCCCGGGCGCGGACGCGCCGGCCATGCTCAATGACTGCGGTCCGCAGCCCGGTCTCCTCGCGGGTCCGGTCCAGGGGGGTGGACATCGAGAAGAACGTGACTGGCTCGAATCGGTCGACGCCGAACGCGTCCCGGAGGCTGTCCGCGGTCTCGCGCCGCGTCAGCGCCAGACTGATGTCCAACTGCGGCAGCAACTGATGGCGCGCGAACCGCACGTCGCGCTCGGCGTCCTCCACGACCGCGTCCATGTCGCGCAGTTCGATCCGGTTCCGCAGCGCCAGCTCGACGGCAGCCGGCGCCGTCACCGGATCGGGCCGCGCCGTGATGGCCGCCGCGACGCGGAAGTCGTAATCGACGTCTCTGGACATCAGGAACCGTAACTGGTCTTTCAGATCCTCGACCGCCCCCTCCACATCAAAGAGCTGCCCCCCGGCCTCCGCCACGAGTTGCCGCGCCCGGAACACGTCGAGCTGGGACACGAGGTTCGCCCGCAGCTTCGCCTCGGACGCCGCCAGCAGACGCTCGGCGTTCTCCAGCGCCCTCCGGGCCGCCGCCGCGAGCTCGCGCTGCGCGATCAGCCGGTAGTAGACGCCGGCCACTTCGATCGCGAGCTGCTGCTCCGTCAACCCGTGCTGCCGCTCCGCGATCGCGATCCGATGGTCCGCCCGTTCGAGCGGGCGGCGACCGACCGCCGGCCCGAAGCCCCGGAGGAGCGGCTGGCTCACCAGCAGGGTCGTGTCGGCGGCGTAGAAGTTCCCGATCTGGTTACGGAAGGTGGCGGCCCCCATGTCCATGCGGACTTCCGTCCCGGTGGTGAACCGCCGTGACGCGCCGACGCCGTAGGTCTGGTTGCGTACGTCCGACTGGCCGAACGACCCGAGCACGTTGGGCGTGACTTGGGTGCCGAACGCGGACGCGGCCAGATTTCGGCCGAGCCGCGCCTGGGCGACGCTCTCCCGGGAGCCGATAACCCGCTCGTTGTTCGCGAGCGCGAGCCCGACCGCCTCGGCGAGGGTCAGCAGCGGCACGGATTCCTGGGCATAGGGCCCGTTCGAAGGCAGCAAGACCAGCGACGCTAGAGTAACGATGGCACCGGCATGAAATCGCATGCGCTAATCTTCTGACGGTTCGAGATACGGATCAGGGCAACGAGTCGACTCTCCAGACGACGGCCCGATCTGAAACATTTGGAGGCTGCCCGCGCGTCCTGCACCGCGGAGACCGCATGACTCACGGGCCAGCCCGAAACGGGGTCGTCGATCAGTTCAGTTGATTAGAGAGGTTCCTCCAATCATTGCCGAGTAAATGTCACTCTACGCCACGTGACGCGAAAGCTCTCTTCCGTGGTTGAAAGAACGAGACTGAAATCTCCCGTAAGACTACCCGCGCCGTTGGCCACAGTTCCGCTAAAGCTGTAGCCATCGGAACCGGACAATCTGATGTCACAGGGGCAGACAAAATCGTTTGAACTACTGTTGATGTCGCCGTTGACGCCAATTGAACCGGTCGCGTCACCTGTGAATACCGCGCTGCCACCGAGTGTCCTTCCGTTCTGGGTCAACCGTATGGTCTTCGTAAAACGAAAGGATGTACCACTGATGGTAAATGTTCCGCTGGGACGAAACGCTCCCCCGTCGAGGTCTCGAGTGACCATGACCGGACCGGTGGTGGTGGTCGCCTGCTCCTTGCCGTCGCTCACTGTCAGGGTGATGCTGTACGTGCCGGGCGAGTCGTAGACGTGCGACGTATTGACGCCGGAGCCGCTGCTCCCGTCCCCGAAGTTCCACGAATACGTCAACCCGTCGTTGTCCGGATCCGACGATCCGCCGCCGTCGAAGCGGTAGTTCGTCAACCCCGCCATGCCGGCTCCGGTCGGCCGCACGTACGCGTCGGCGACGGGAGGCTCGTTCTTCGGCAGGAGAGCCCACGTGGCGACGGCGCCGCCGCCAGCGAGCGCGGCCCACTTCCACCAGCCGCCGCCCGAGCCTGAGCTCTCCTGCAGCTCCGTCGCCGCCCTCGCCGCCGATCCGCCCCCCCCGGCCGACGCCGTCAACTCGACGTTCAGACGCTCGGCCTGATTCGGTGCCAAAGCCATCACGCGGCTGTTGTTGATGTACCCCTCCTTGACGATCGTGACGCGGTGGTCGCCAACCGGCAGCCCGGCGACTTCCACCGGCGTTTCCCCGCGCGGCCGTCCGGCCACGTAGACCGTTGCGGCCACCGGCTCCGTGATCACGGTCAGCGTGGCCGTCGCCTCACCAAGGGCTGCCGCTTCGGCCTCCATGTCCATGGTGTGCGCCTCTTCCCACAGCCGGATCACGCGTCTCGGGAAGGCGTCCTCCGACGGACGGAACTCGGGATCGTGCTGCTGCGCTTCGTAGAATGCGAACCGGGCTTCATCGTCGCCGACGACGAACACGCGTGCGACGCCCGCGTAGAAGTAGGACCGCGCCATGTCGCCGGGCGAAGCACGGCTGGCCTCGAACTCGAGGGCGGCCGCTTCGAGCACGGCGATGGCCGCCGTGTAGTCGCCTGCCTCGACAAGTCGGATTCCCTGGCGCAGCATGGTCGACGCCTCTCCCGGCTCAGACTGCTGTTCGAGCTGTTCGATGGCCGAACCACGGGTGCCGGCCAAGTTCCAGAGAACCGCGGTCGCCGCCACCAAGGCTACAAGTCGTTGCATGTCAGCACCCTTTCCTTGATCCGCGTTTACTCACGCTGCCCGCGCGTCGACCCCTTCAGCGAAGCGAGCCGTCCTACTCACCGGGCAGCATCTCCGCCCTCGCGAGACCGTCCCAGGTCCGTCTGACGCGACCCAGCCGCGGTCACCGACCCGCCCGTCGGGTTCCGCGGAAACGGCGCCGGTCGCTGGCGGGGGAAATTCTTCGCTGGAGAGTGCGCGCGCCGTGGCGGGTCCTGGGGCTCCGGACGTGCGGAATCGTGGGTCTCCCGCGACGCTGGCCGGTCGGCAAGACGGTGGCGACCCCTCGAATCGGGGGCGAGCCGTCACGAAGTTACCGCGGACCTCCGAGTAGCTGGAGGCCCCCCCCGCGGCCGGAGCCAGCGCAGACCATCACCGTCGAGTCGGCCAGCCCACTGATACGTGTCGCCGGTGGCTGGATCGTGACAGCGCTCGCCATCGCCTTCCCCTGAGCCTTGCGGATGCGCACGCGTATCTGGCAGCCCTCCCAGTCGGAACACCAAAATCCCAAAATGGGATATCTAAAGCCGGGAGCATACACATGATCCGTGCGGCGGTCAAGATTCGGGCCCAGAAGCGTGCTGTTCAGGCGTCAGATGAAGAAAAAGCGAATCGACGCCAACCTGACGCAGGCAACACTCGCTGCCCGGCTTGACCGGCCGCAGTCATTCGTCGCCAAGTACGAGAACGGCGAGAGACGGCTCGACATCATTGAATTCATTGAGAATCGCGGAGGCCATCGGGTTCGATCCAGCCGAATTCATCACGGAAATTCAGGTCATCCGCTGACGCGGAACCGCGGGAACGCGATCGAGCTGGGCTTCCACACCTTCCCCTCGCTGCCGCCCGGCACCAGCCCCGACGACGGCGACGGGCTGTTCTTCCGCCTCGGCTACACCCTCGTCGACGCCGGCTGGCGGGCGACGTCGTGACGACCGCGACGCGGCTCGGGGCGAACCTGCCGGTCGCGGCGCAGGCCGACGGCAGCCCCATCGTGTCCCGCATCCGGATCGAGTATTCCTCGGACCTGGCGCAGCAGCCGGCGGGTGCCGCCGGCCTCTACACCGTCCCGCTCAAGGGTAACGGCCGCTTCGTGAGCTACGAGACGGCCGACACCGGCGCCGGGCGCTCGACGCTGACCGTCCGCGACGCCATCAACGGCGAACGCCGGCCGGTCGCGGGAGACCGGTGGGCGTTCGACGCGGTGCGCATCCACATCCCCGGCTCGCACCGGCTGTTCGCCAACGTCGAGTTCGCCGACCCGAACATCTACTCGCGCCAGGACCGGACCCCCGACTTCACGTCGCAGTCGTATCCGCCCCTGACCTACGCGGTGACCACCGACCCGGTGACGAACGTCCGCGACGGCATCCTCAAGCGGCCGGCGACCGACCCCCTCGTCTTCCACGTCGACACGAGCAACGAGTTCTGGCAGATGAAGGCGTCGCTGAACGTCCACGACGGCCGCGGCGACCCGGTGCCGATTCCCGACAACGTCCGCCTCTACCTGCTCGCGAGCCATCCGCACGGCGGGGCCGCGGGGGTCGGGGCGAGGCCGACCGGCCGCGGGGCGTGCGCCTACGTGACCAACACCTACCGCAGCGCGGCGCCGGCGATGCGCGCGCTGCTCGTGGCCCTCGACGACTGGGCCGACCGCGGCATCGAGCCGCCCGCGAGCGCCTATCCGGACGTGCGGCGGGGGACGCTGGCCACGGTGGACGAGGTCGCGCGGATGTTCCCCGCGATTCCGGGCGTCGCCTTCCCGACCCGCGCGAACGGGCTCGACGCGCTGGACTTCGGCCCCATGTTCGGGTCCGGGGGCGGCCGGCAGACGGTGCTGCCGCCGACCCGCGGCGGATCGTACCAGGTGCTCGTGCCGACGACGGACCGCGACGGACACGACGTCGCCGGCATCCACACCGTGGACGTCGCGGCGCCGGTCGGCACCAACACCGGCTGGAACCTGCTGGCGCCCGGCCCGCGCGGACGCGACCTCTGCTCGCTGACGGGGTCGTTCTTCCCCTTCGCGCGGACGCGCGCAGAACGGCTGGCGAGCGGCGACCCGCGCCTGTCGCTCGAGGAACGGTACGGCGACCACGCAGGCTTCGTCGCCGCCGTCCGGGACGCCGCCGACGAGTCGGTCGCCCGCCGGCTCCTGCTGTCCGAGGACGCCGAGGTGCTCGTCGGGATGGCGGAGGAGAGCGACGTGCTGCGGTAGCCGAACCCTTGATCGTCGCACCAGTCGGGGCGACTCGCTGGGGCGGTCGGCCGGGCTGACCCCGGGCGCGCGCCGGCGGGACCGGCGGAGACGACTTGTCGGTCACGGTAAGCCGAACCGGAATCCGATCCCGGCGGCCCCGCGAGGCTCGCCGCGGGGGCGGGAATCCGGGAGTCTGCGCTGCAAGAGCAATGCAGACTCCCGGCAGCGTTGGTTGGGCGGCAATCGGAGCCGCAGGCGACGATTTTCCGGGCCAGCCCGGAGCGGTCGCCGCCTGCACGTGGACTCGGCGGGCCGATCAATCACGAACCGGAAGCGGCGTTGTTGTCGCGTCGCCCGAGTCGAGCCTGCGCGCCCGGCGTTCGACCGATGATCGTCTCGAAACCCGACACCAGATCGCTCTGACCGAGGGCTTCTTCGAGCAGCCGCAGCAATCGGCGGATTCGGCGGCGGTGCGACTCGGCGCCGTGCAGACGCCAAAGGTTGCGTGCGTCTTCGGTGTCCTTGGGACGACCGGCGAGGATCTTGGCGATGAGGAGGTCGGCCACGTCGATCAGCGGCACGGTCGTTCCGCCGATGTCCTTCGTCGTCGCGCGGTCGAGAAACTCGTCTTCGAGTCCGGATCCGGCCAGCACGACGTCGAGCGGCATGCCCGTGACGATGTGAACGAACGGAATCACGCGCGTTCGCCGCACGAATTCCGGATCGTCGACACGGAGCTTGAAGCCGCCGGCCTCCATGTCGCTGACGAACCGCTCCGGATCGTCCGGGTCGAGCTTGACGGTGACGTCGACGTCGGCGCTGAATCGAGGCACGCCGTAGGCAACGACGGCCTGGGCGCCGAAGAGGTACCACCTCCCCCAGCGGTCGAGCACCACCGACAGCGCCTTGATCAGATCAAGCGCGGCGGGCTGCATCGACACGCTCGAACAGCGCCGTCATGCGCGCATGGTGGCGCAGATCGTCACGCCGGCCTGCGGCGTCGGGCCAGTCCGGATGCTGCAACAGCGCCTGCCGTCGCAGCTCGTCGGCCATCCGCATCGCTTCCAGAGGTCCGAGACGCCCGACGCGCTCGGCCCAGTAGGCGTCCTTGGCGTCGCGCGCCCTCTGCCAATCGCGCGCCATGAACGCCGCAATGCCGTCAGTGATCACGTCGACATCGTAACCGCTCGGGACGCGGTACGGTAGGAGTCCACCGAACGGCCCCCTGCGCCGGGATCGTATCCATGACTTCGCCTCTGCCGACCGTCGGTACAGAATAGGTACAAGTCGACCGAACAGAACCCCGCGACCGACTCGTCGCGGCGGCGGCCGCAATCGATGGTCCGACTGTCGTCCGGCCTCGCCGCCGGAATTGGGATCGGACTGCACCCGAACAACCGAGGTGATGACCATGCGACGGATCCATGCGCTGACGGCAGTGGCCGCGGCGACGGTGTGCCTGGACGCGAGCCCGGCGGCGGCGCAGTACGGGGCGCCGGCCGGCGGCGAGTGGCGCAGTTACGCGGGCGACAGCGGCGGCACGAAGTAATCGCCGCTCGACCAGATAACCGCCGAGAACTTCGGCGACCTCGAGGTGCGGTGGCGCTGGAACTCGGCCGATTCGCACCTCGTCCGCTCCACCCCCGGCGGCGACTCGCTGGTGGCCGCCGACACCCTGTTCGATGTCCTGCAGGGGGACGAACCCGACCTGTGGACGGCGTGGGACGGGGTATGATTTCGCTTGGAATCTCGCGACCCGAGGTCCGAACCGACACAACCACGTCACTAGTCCATGCCCTGACCGCCGCTGCTACTGGCGGGTCGGTCGCTACGTGGGCTGCGGGTGCGGTCGAATGTGCGACTGGCCTATGGAGTCGAGGTCTGTCGTTGGCAGAGATTCCAGACGACGTACCAATCAGACGGTCATGGCTTGCGGAGGTCGGTCGCGACCTTGCCCGTAGAGGGGAAGTCGTCTATCTGCTTGATGCGAAGATGGGACGATTGCGTTTCTTGCGCGCATACACCAACGACGTATGGGGCGACGGACCCGATATTGAGGAATGGTGGTATCGACTCACGGTAACTGGACCACGAACGACCGAGACGATAGTTGTGCCGTCGTCTCGGGTCCTGCATGTACGCTACGCAACGGAACGATTTACGCCAGCACGCGGGTTGTCGCCGCTTCAATACGCGAGCCTGACCGGCACCCTGACCGCCTCACTGGAAACTGCCCTTGGTCATGAGGTTGGCGGCGCAGTAGCCAGATTGATAACGATGCCGGAGGGTCATACAGACGACCCCGATAACCCATTGGCTAATGTCGTTCGCGATGCGAAGGGTAAGACCTTGCTAATGGAAACGACAGCGGGCGGGTTCGGCGACATGCAAGGTCGCCCGCAACGCGATTGGTCGCCCGTTCGTCTTGGTGCGGACCCGCCATCATCATTGATTGCGTTGCGGTCCGCAGTCGAAAATACCGTCCTATCGTGCTACGGCGTTCCGTCTTCGCTGGGCCCGTCTGGCGTGTCGGATGGAACGGCAATGAGGGAGTCGTCAAGGCGCTTTTGGGCGCTTACGATTGCGCCTCTGTTGGGGTTGGTCGCCGAGAAACTAGCGCGCGTCCTGGAGCGTCCAGTCCACCTCCATCATGGTCAGGCAGCCGGGACCGCCGACGTGGTGGCGGCAAGGGCACGCGCAGCAAAGGCGCTACATGAGGCCGGCGTTCCCATCGAAGACGCCATGAGAAGGGTAGGATGGGAAAATGATTGACGACGATACAGTCTGGGAAGCGCTAGCCCAAGTTTACCAGCCATAAATATAAAATATTGTAAACAAGCAACTTACGCCGACAGAAATACTCGAGTGGCACTACAAACGTGCCCAAACCGGTGAGAGGGGGCGGTCAGATGAGCGTCTTGCGGACGCCCCCGGGATGCGGGTCGACGCCGAGCGCGTCGTAGATTTCACGCTGCCCGGGTTCGGCTTGCGTGGCCGTGCGCACGTGCAGCGTGCGTTCGTCGGGGCGCCGGAAGGTGGCGGTGACGCGTTGCTGCCCTTCCAGAATGCGGCGCAACGTGGTCCAACCGGCGGCGTTGCCGTGCTCACGCAGTCGGGTTCGGATGACCTGTACGAGCTGGTAGGCGATGACGGTGATGAACAGGCGGCCGTCGGCCCGCCGCGGCTTGTGGTGGTAGATGGGGCGCAGGCCGAGCTCGGACTTGAGTGAACGGAAGACGGCCTCCACGTCGGTGAGCGTGGTGTAGGTGCGCCACAGGGCGTCTTCATCCCAGTCGGTCTCGCTGCTGCGCAGGCAGTAGACCCCGGGATGGGTGGCCATCGAGCCGTCCCGGGGACGGCGGGTCCAGGTGACGGCGACGGCCTTCCCGCCGGTCTCGTCGGCAGTGACCCCGATCTGGTAGTGGGAGGCGACGCGGGGGTGCTTCGTCTTCAACCGCCCGATGCGCTGCCACACTTGGTCGAGCCGCTTGTGGGCGCGGGGGCGCGCGAGTCCCTCGTGGAGCCGGGTCAGGGCGGCCTCGAAGCGGGCGGCGAAACGCTCGACGATGGCCCGCTCCTTCTTGGCGCGCTCCTCGGAGTAGCAGTACAGGCGCACTTCGTCGGGGTCGGTCGAGACCACCTTGTGCAGGTGCACGGTCTGGTTGGACCGGGTCCGGAGCGATACGGCGGCCTCGGCGTCGAACTGACGGTGACGTTCGCGGCTGACGACCAGGTAGCGGTAGCCGTGGTCGCGCAGCCACTGCACGCAGGCTTCGGTGGCGACGCCGCGGTCCATGACCACGAGGGCGCCGGCCGGCGCCTCCAGCGCCCCGAGCATGCCGGCCGGCGTGCGCTGTTCCCGGACGTTGCCGGCGAAGACCCCGGAGCGGCGCACGAAGCCGCCGGCGTCGAGCATGAGGCCCAGGGTCAGCAGCGGACAGTCGCTGCGCTTCTCCTTCGAGTGCCCGCGTTGCGCCTGCGGCTGCCCGCCCGCCCCGCCTTCGAAGTAGGTGTTGGTCAGGTCGTAGAGGGTCACCGTCGGCTGCAGGTCGAACAGTCCCATCGCGCGGTCGAACAGATGCGTCTCGATCGCCCCGCGATGCTTCACCAGCGCGTCCGAGGCGCGGTAGAGCTGCATCGCGCCGACGGTCTCGAAGTCGACGCCGAGCAACTCCCCGAGTCCGCTGCGCTCTTGCAGCCAGCGGTGGGTCGCCCGCTCCGAGGCGGGGTGGGCGAAACGCCCGACGATGACGCCGGCCGCCGCCGCGCGCAGGGCGCCGTTGACGCCGAGGTCGGCGAGCAGCGCCGGCAGGCCCAACTGCTCGAGGGCCCACAGGCCGACCTGCTCAACCCCGACGCTGCGGGGGCGGACCAGACGCAGCGAGTCGACATCGAGGGGCTGCACGTCGGCCGGTCCGGCCGCCGCGCCGCCCGCCTGCGCGCCGCGGACGACCAGCTGTCCGGCGATGCGCCGGGCTTCCTTTTCGACGGCGGGCGGGCCATCGGCGACCAGGGGCGCTTGGCCGGTCAAGAGGTCGTCGATGCGAGCGCACAACCGCGGCCATTGGGCCTGGGGGATGTCGAAGTGCCGCCCGAGATTGAGCCGGGTGCGTTGACGGACGGTGTTTCCGACGCGCTCGGATTGCACCAGACGATGGGAGAAGTAGGGCTTTCCGTCGTGTGAGCGCCGCGTCTGGGTTCGCCGGATGAACACGATGCCCACGATAGCGGGTGGATCCACCCCAGTCAACCCATTCTGTAAAATTATGGCACTACATCGCGCGGCATCAAAACCAGATCCTTTAGAATCAACAACTTACGGACACGAAAGACCCGAAATACAGCCAAAATCGGCAAAATGACCGGTCAACTTGGTAAACTTGGGCTAGGAGTCTGCGCCGTAGGAAATTATGACCACCATATGTTGCGCAAGCGCCGGCGATTGACCGCTACATATTGTGCCAAATCGGACCCAAAACCGTTCTGCGGCGCAGACTCCTAGGAGTCTGCGCCGCAGGAAGTTCGCGGAATCCCGGTGGCTTGCGTCGTGACGCACGGCGTCAAGGTGTCTTCCGCGGTCGACGAGCAGGTGATTTTCGACCAGCCGGCGGCGTGAACCGAAAACAGGCCGTACACCCCTCCAAACGCCGCGATTCGCACCCGATTCTCGGTCGGTGGGGGCAAGATCCACCCCTTTTACGCCGCCATCAGCGCGTGCAGGCGCTTGGCGTTCACCGCCAGGCACACCAAGTCCCACTCGCCCCGCACCTGCGCCAGGCCGCGCAGGCTGAAGCGCCGGAAGCCCAGCACGTGCTTGACCCAGCCATACGGCGCCTCCGACAACCACTTCCGCTCCGCATACACCGCCCGCCCCGCCGGCGTCGACAGCTTCTCCACCATCCGCCCCGTCGCCGGATGCTTCTCCAGATCGCGGCCGGCGACCCCCTTGTCCTCCCGGCCCGCCGCCACGTAACCGTCAACACCCCGCGTTTCCAGGTCCGCCAAATCCCGCTCGTTGCAGTACCCCGCGTCGGCCAGCACCGTCTCCGGCTGCGTCTCGAACGTCTCCCGCACCTGGTCGAGCAACACCGGCAGCCCCCCCTGGTCGCTCGCGTTCGCCGTCACATCCGTCGCCACCAACAACTGGTGCTCGGCGTCCACCGCCGCCTGCGCGTTGTAGCACTGCTGGAAGCCCTCGTTGCCCGTCTTCATGATCCCGCTTTCCGGGTCCGTGAAGTTGCTCTGCGACTTCTCGTCGGGCTCCCCGTACGCCCGCTTGTACGGCCGGCCCCCCTTCGGATTCCGGGTCCGCCCCGGCTGCCGGCCGCGCGCGGCGTCCGCAGCCCGTTGCGCCGCCTCCAAACGCGCCTGCGCCGCCCGGATCGCCGCCAAACGATCCTCACGCCGCCGCAACTCCGCCGGCAACTCGTCGCCCCGTACCGCCGGACCCAACCGCACGTCCTCGGCCACGTCGGTCTCATCCGCCGACCGCAACAGCGCGTCGACCTCGCCGGCCAGACGCCGTTCCTCCTCCTGCATCCGACCGTAGCTCATCGCCTTGCGCTTGCTCGCATTCGCGCGCACCTTCGTCCCGTCGATCGACAGCTTCCCGAACCGGGCCAGCCCCAATTCCCGCGCCAGACCGACCACCTCGACGAACAGCCGCTTGAAATCGGCCGGGTGCCGGCGACGAAACTCGCAAATCGTCCGATGCTGCGGGAAGTTGCCGGCGGCCAGCACCCGGAACGCGACGTCCTCTTCCAGCTTCTTCGCGATCCTCCGCGACGAAAACACCCCCGTCGCGTAGGCGTAGAGCAGCACCTTCACCATCATCCGAGGCGAATACGGCGCGTTGCGACGACCGTCCCCCTCGTACGGCGCGTAGAACGCCGTCAGATCCAGACCTTCAACCAGATCGCTGATGTGGTGCGCCAAGTGACCCTCGGGCAGCCACTCCCGCACATCGGGCGGCAACAACAGCGACTGCTCGGGCACGTAGGGGCGAAACGTGGTCGACATCAAGCTCCCTCTCGTCGTCGGCTCGTCTACAATTGTCGCATCGATTTTCTACGGCGCAGACTCCTAGCAGCCCGTGGCAAAACTCCGCGACGCGCCAGAACTGGCCGGCGGTGGCGCGGAAACGGCTCGGATCGGTCAGATTTCGGCGATTTTCGACCGCTGTACGACACGTTCTTGGGCCGAGTACGGCCCCGGCCGGATGCAGCACAACTTCTGCCACGGACTGCTAGGGTACGACCTCACCATTGACCCTCAGACGCAAGCGCTAGTTACCCCCATCCCAGCGAGTGAGGTACGAAGGTTGAATATCGCAAAGCGAATCATCACAGACTATCTGAATGGTGGGAAGCTACCGACGACCTCTTGAATGAGGCAGCGATTCGCGTCGTCGGTTATATGCAAGTTGCTTCGGCTCCAATGGGCGCGTTCAATCGATTAAAGTTCGGTAGCTCGATGCACGATGCAGACTTCGCGACTGGCGCACCAAGTAATGCCCTGCGTCGAAGCGGGGCAATGTCGCTACTGTCGCCGTATCGTCGCCGAGGATAGTACATGGCATCGCAATGTTCCAAACGCGATGGACAGCCCACCAGATAGAAATCATTCGTTTGTCGGAGATTGCGTATCTGCGCCGTTTGACCGGCGCCCGCGGCATACCTCCCAATACACCTAGCAGCCCGAGGTAGAAGTCCCCGGTGTTCAGATGGCTGGCTGAAGGGGCCGGTGGCTCGATAGCGCGGCGACCCGCGCCGAATTGGGCCGGAATCGCGTCAAGAGCCGCTCCAGACCGCTCCACAGGCCCACAAACCGCCCAATCAGCCCGCAGACGGCGGATACCACCCCGCCCCGCAGGCCGCGGGGCGTGCCGGCGCCGATCGCCTGACGCAGAAGCAGCCCGAGGTTGAGGCCCGCGACGTGCACCAGCAGGCGCTTCAGGATGTTCGAATGCCCCCGAAGGTGCACCCGGCGCATCCCGCCGGTCTCAAACAGGTGCGCAAACGGACGCTCCACCAGCTCGCCACGACGCCGCAGCAAACGCCGGCCCCGCTTGCCCCGGATCCGGCGCCGGTTCCCATACACCGCGTCCCGAGCCTCCGGCGCGTTCTTCCAGCTCCGCCGGCCCCGGTCCGGCTCCGCAATGTAGCTCCGAACCTCCACCGCCGCCAAATCCACCATCGTCTCGTTGCTGTGGTAGCCCTTGTCCGCAACCACCTCCGAAACCCCCGCCGCCTCCGGCAACACCGTCTCCACCTGCTCCGTCGCCGTCACGAGGGTCTCGGCCATCGTCGCCGTATCCCCCTTGTCCGCCCCCTGGATCGTCACACCCACCACCGCACCCGTCTCCAGATCCACCGCATGCTCCACCTTGTGGGCCAGGTGGGTGCTGCCGTCCTTCATCTTCGCGACCTTCGCGTCCGGGTCGTGGGGGTGGGTCCAATCCTTGTTCGACGTCTTCTTCTTCCGCTTCCGGTCAAAACGCGCCAACTCCTCCGCCGTCGGCGTCTCGATGCCGGAAGCTTTCGCCAAACGGGTCAGGAACGCCGTGTAATCCTCGCCCGTGTCACGCCGAACGATGCTCCGCATCGCCGCGTTCGCCTCCAGCGTCGTCGCATCGACGCCCAACGTCTTCCCCGCAACCAAGCCCGCCCCCGCCAACTGCTCCAGCACCCAAGTGAACACCGCCTGATGGGTCTCCACCGGGAACAGCCGACGCGTCCGCGAAATCGTCGAATGGTCCGGGGGCGCCGCCGGCGCCGCCAAACGCAGAAACGCCCGCATGCTCAGCGAATCCTCCGCGCGCCACGCGATGCCCCGCTCCGAGTCCAGCCCTTCGAAGTACCCGATGAGCAGCAATCGGAAGTACCGTCCGGGAGCCAGACTCGGCCGGCCCATCACCGCGTAGAACGGCGCGCACAGGCCTTCGACGAACGCGTCGAACCCTGCCGCCTCCAGAATCCGGTTCAGTCGCTCGTAGAACGGATGCCCCGCACTCTGCGACAGATCCGCCGTCGCGACCCACATCGACTGCTGCGACCCGTCGTCGCGCACCGTGCCCATTGCCATGCCCGCCAGTGTAGTACATGGGGGCCGCCCTGTCGATCCCTGGACGCCGACTTTCACCACGGGCTGCTAGGGCCACATGTGTCTGGGAGGTGAGGAGAATGCGCGCTTCCGGATTGCGATGTAGCGTCTGTATGACGACTTCTGTGATAAACCGTGTCTTGCCGGTACCCGGCGGCCCTTCGACCACCAAGAAGGAGTTCGTGCCGAGAGCCTTCCTTAGAGCTTGGCGTTTGCTCTCGTCGAGGCGGTCGCTAGAGACCTGGATGTCGTCGAGGTCATTGGGTTCGTGCGCAGCCTCCGGATTGACAAGTAGGTCGCGAAGGTCCGATCGGGCCGATCGTCGAAAACGCACAGCATCCAGCGCTTGGCGTTGACGATGGATCGCCCGCCGGCTCGCACGGGTGTCGAACTGAAGCTTGCCGCGGTTCGGAATCGGATCTGCTATTTCATCTTCTACCCAGAGCACGACGCAGTTGTCGTCCACGGCATCAACTTCTCCCGCCACGACTCTATTACCGTGCTCCGATACCTCGATAAGGCGTGGTTGACCGATCACATCGTCTTCAACGGCGTAGCCGGTGAAAAAAGTGAGCCGATTTCCAGCCCTCTCGAAGCCGTCGTATGGAATCGGTGGTTCGCGTCGTTGTTCTACATCGCTCTTGGCGTGGAGGATGGACGTCCACTTCCGGAATATCTCATCACTACGGGCCGCTTCCCGCTGTTGGGCCAAAGCCGCTTCGTGTTCGCCCAAACCATTCACTAACCACTCCATAGTCGCTGGTCCGTCCTGGGGAGGACTAGACCCGATCTGGAGACCGAACTTGACTTCGGGGATCCACGCCGAGTCGCGTTGGAACTCAAGATAGGATGGCGGCCATGGCGAGACACTAAACACGACAAGGTAACCACGGGATTCTCGGTCAATAGCGCCGTGATAGAAGTACTGCGCGGTGTAGAATGCGACATGGAAACCGTCCTCTCGCAACGGCTCCTTGCTCGGACCAGAGGGTACGTAGCGCTTCAAGCCACAGATTTCGTTCATGTCGTCGAGCACGAAGCGTTTCGCGTCGATTCCAGCACGGTCGAAGGTTTTCCGTAATATATCCTCTACTTTACGAGTGATCTTGACATAACAGCGGCGTCGTGGTGACGCTGGGTGGAAACCAGCTTCGCGCTGGGTCTGGATCTGGTCGAGTCCAGCCTTTAGTACAACGACGTTGTTCTGCCTCTCGCTGGCGTTCTTCGAGAGCGCGAGACGGAGGGTGGTGGCGACTTCCGACGGACCATCGAAATCCTCCAGCGCACCGTAGACATCCTCGTAGGACGCGAGGGGCGTGTCGCTGAGGCACTCGAGAGCGAGCACGGCGAATCCAAATACGTCGCGGGACTCACTGTTGGTTCCATCGTCGGACTCGGGGGGAGCATACGGCTCCGAACGGAATCCGGCCACGGTCAATCCGGGCGCAACATGGGACCTCAGCTTTGAGATACCGAAGTCCACGACTTTGATTATCCCTTCGGCAGAAAAGAGGACGTTATGTGGTTTTAGGTCGCGGTGCAGAACATCGCGACTGTAGGCGTAGACCAAGCCATCGAGAATGGGACGACCAATGTCGTCGTAGAATGTGTCCCAGCCGGGCAAAGGTTGAGCAGCGACGTGCTGGAGGAGGGAGGTTTCGAGCCATTCGAGAACCAAGAAGCGACGGCCGGACTCGGCGTCGGTCCCAACATCGAGAACCCGCACGATGTTGGGGTGGTCGAGCCGCTGTAGAGCACGGCACTCCCGGGAGTACGCTTCTAGATGGAGACGACCAGCTTCGATATCGGTCTTGAAGAACTTGATCGCGACAGGGTGACCGTTGGTCGCGTCGAAGGCGCGGTAAACCTCGGCCATACCCCCAGTCCGCGGTTCCTCGTTCTTGACTAGGGCGTAGCGGTCCTTCAGCACTCGCATTTCTTCCGTGGTCCCTTCAGCACGATCCCGGCCGTGGGTTTTCGACATCGCAGGCGATCGCGGCTGTGATCGACGCTCATTGATGGAAGTGAGTCTGTCGGATGCCGCGCACCGCCGTCCGGAGGTGATTCTGCAACGAGTAGCACGTGATCCCCGTGAAGATGTCGATCAAGCGGTTGTACCGCACTACGGCCAGAAGGGCCTGCTCATCGTTGAGCGCGTGCATTGCGACGACGCCCGGCGTGGCGTCGGGAACCTTGGTGGCTCCCATCTGCTCGTTGGGGGCCAAGCGAATCGGCCGAGTCAGGACGAAGCTGTATCGCCCCGACCCCGCACCCCGGATGATCCATTCGCGGCCGCGCGTGGCAGTGGACTGTACGGATTCCGGAAGGTTCCCCCGATACCGCGCGCTGTAAACCACGTCGCCGACGTTGCTCGGACGCCGAACGCCTCGCCGCTTGGCGGCTGCCGTGATTTCGGCTCTCTCGAAATCGACTTGAGTCATCCCCTTCTTGAACTTCGACTCGAAGATCTCTTCGATGATCGCGGCGTACACGTTGGACTTGGACATCGTGAGCAGCCGTGTCGGAATCAACCTGCCCAACGGAGCCGGACGACCTCTTCACGCAGATGTTGTCGGCTGGCCGTCGCGATCCGCGTCCTGAACAGGTCGATGGCCGTCAGCTCATAGCCGAGAGACTGGGCCAGCTCGCCCAGGATCTGCCCGGTCCGGATCATCACCCGCAGGTACGATGCCTGGTCTCCGACGACGTACGCGAGTCTCGCGCCGGGACGCAGCCTGCTCCTGAGACCGGCCAGATGCCGCACCATGCCGCCGAAGTACAGCTTCGTGACCCGCGCGTACTGCCGTTCGAAGCCCGATGTCTTGCCCAGCTCGATCCGCCGCTCTTCGATGAGCCGGGCGATGCGCTGAATGCCCTCGTGTTCAGCAACCAGGGCGTCGTCGGCGTCCGTCTTGTACACGCTTCGCGTATTGGATCGAACGAGTCCCTGTTTCAGGCCCCGCAGCGCCTGCTTGTCCCGGACGAAGCCGAACAGCACGCTTTCGAGCCGCGTCGTGCGCGTGTAGTCCTTCTCGTTGGGATACGGCGGGGAGGTGATGACCGCATCGATGGACGACGGCTCCAGGAACTCGTCCAACCTCCGCGCGTCCGCAAGGTGGACGGTGGCTTCAGTCCCGGCCTGTTTCCGCAACGTCGCAAGGTCACCGCCCATCGTCCTGACGCGGTCCAGCCACGGTCCGACGACCGGCGCGTCTTCCCGAATCCGTCGGACACCGACCTCCGGGCCGAAATGCAGGTTGCCGATTCCCGAGACCAATGCCGCCGCGAGCGCGAGTCGTTCGTGAGCGTACACCGCGTCGTCGCGGCGCCCCTCCAGCGCGTCGAGCAGCAGCAGCGTCTTGTGAAGCGGCAGCGGGCTGATCGAGTTCTTCAGCAGAAGGCTCAGGCGGTCGGGAGGCAACGTCCGGAGATCGGCGATGGGCGGGTCCTCCGCCTGAAACAGGGGCGCCGGCCCGAAGTCGTCGATGCCCTGACCATCGAGCCGGTCCAGCGCCAGCCCGGCGATCTCCCCGGCGTGGGAGACCAGCGCGTCGGGGTCGACGCTCCAGTCCAGCTTGGTGCGGCTCGCGAAGCCGGCCATCGGGTTGCGCTCGATCCCGACGCTCGGGATGCCGAGCTTCTTGCACTCGACCAGCGTCGTTCCGGTCCCGCAGAACGGATCCAGCACCTTCTGCGTCGAATCGACCCCGAACGTGTCGAGGTAGTCGCGTACGAGGTGCGACGGAAACGAGAGGACGAAACGGTACCAGTCGTGGACGGCGCGGTCTTCGGGCTTCAGACGATTCCGTTCCGGAGCGCTACGGGCACTGGTTCGGGCAGCAGGCGGGATCATGGCGGTGCTCACGGCCGCCGCTCGGGCCTTCACGTGCGCGGTGGCGCGACTGCGCTTCTCGGGCGGGCGGCACGGGGCGGGCCGGCCGGGTCGAACACCGCAGCAGGGTACCACGCGACGCCCGTCGTCCCCCGGCGTCCCGACTCTCACGCGACCCGCTTGCCGGTGATGGCCTCACGAAGACCTTCAAGCAGGCCTCCGAGGTGCACCATTCGCTCCCGGAGCACGCCCATCTGTTCACCCAAGGCGTCGATGCACTTGCCAGGATCGCGATGGCAGCCCCGACGACGGTCCAAGCGGTAGCGTCCATGTCGAAATCTTGCCGCGGCGACAGCGAGGAATTCGCGGAACCCGGCCCGCCTCGTGGTCAGGCCGACAGCTCCCGGCGTGGCCGCCGTCGGCAGAACCCAAGCCAGCGCAAAATGTTCGCGCTATCGATCGCGGCGGCGCCACGCCCCGCGGGAGCGCCAAGCCGACTAGCGCGGCCCCAAGGCGGCGCGGCGGCGCAGCAGCTCGACGGTGCCGTTGTCAGCGCCCCCGCGCCCCGCGGCCAGCGCCAGCGGTGTCTGCCCCCGGTCGTTCAAGGCGTGCAGGTCGGCGCCGCTGTCCACCAGCAACCGGACGACGGTGTCGAGACGTCTCGAAGCGGCGGTGTGCAGCGCCGTGTTTCCGGCCGCGTCCCCCGCGTTGACGTCGACCCCCGCGTCGATCGCCACCCTGGCCGCTTCCAGCACGAGACGCTCGTCCTCGGCCGGATTCGCAGCCAGTCCCGGTTCCCGGCGGCGGCGGGCGGCTGCCGCCGCCATCAGGGGCGTCGTGCCGTCCGCCAGGACGATTCGCGGGTCGGCGCCGTTGTCGGCCAGCGCCCGCATGACGCCGGGCTCGGCGAAGTGCGCGGCGAGCCAGAAGGCGGTGGCGCCGATCACGTCGTGCTCGAGTACATAGTCGGGGCTGTTGCGCCGGCCCGGGCTGCCGCGTCTGACCGGCGCATTCGGGTCGGCGCCGCGCGCCAGCAGCGCCGCCGCCAGCGTCTCGTCGCCGCGCAGGGTGGCGGCGTGCAGGGCGGAGTAGCCGGCCTCGGCCGCGTTCGGGTCGGCGCCCTGGTCGAGCAGGAACCGGGCGAGCGCGGTATGGCCGCTGTGCGCGGCCACGACGAGGGCGCTGGTGCCCGACGCCGCGGTGTCGTTCACGTCGGCGCCCGCGGCCACGAGATGCCCGGCCGCATCGAGACTGCCCTGTCGGGCCGCGAACAGGATGGGCGTGTTGCCGCCCTGCACGACATCGAGCACCCCGGCCGGGTTGAACCCGGCGGTCCGCGTGTGGATGCGCCGGGGCCGCGGGGCCGAGCGGGCATGGACGTCCGCCCCAAGCGCGGCCAGCGTCTCCACGACGTCGGGATGCTGCTGGGCCACCGCCCACATCAGCGCCGTCTGCCCCCGCGTGCGCTCGCGGGCGTTCAGGTCGGCGCCGTGGGACACGAGCAGACGCACCGCCTCCGCCGACCCGGTGCGGGACGCGGTCATCAGCACCGTCTCGCCCGAGGGCAGCGCGGCGTTCGCGTCGGCGCCGGCCGCCAGCAGGGTCGCGACCATCGTCTCGCTGGCGTTGAGGCAGGCCAGCCAGAGCGGGGTGACGCCGAAGTCGTTCGCCGCGTCGACGGCGGCGCCGGCTCGAACGAGCGCGTCGGCCATCGCCGCATCGTCCCAGTGGGCGGCCCAGTGCAGGGCGCCCGCGCCGTCCGCCTGCCGGGTATCCGCAGCGGCGCCCTGTTCGAGCAGGGCGATCACCCTCGTCGAGTCCGCCGCCCGGGCCGCGTCGATCAGCCGTGTGTCCTGGGCGGCGGCGCCGGGACCGGCCACGGCCGGCAGCCACATCGCCAAGACCATCGATCCCGCCAGCTTTCTCGCATGCACGTTCTTCGTCCTCCACGGGCGCGTGTCCGCCGCGCGCGAAACGCTCTCATCCCGACGACGGCGCAGGCGGAATGCGTCACGGATCGACCGTGATCTCCCCCGCCTTCGTACTGCGTTCTGCACGGGCGGGTGTCCGCCGCGCGCGAAACGCTCTCATCCCGACGACGGCGCAGGCGGAACGCGTCGCGATCGACCGTGATCTCCCCCGCCTTCGTCCTGCGTCCTCCACGGGCGCGTGTCCGCCGCGCGCGAAACGCTCTCATCCCGACGACCCCGCACGCGGGCGGCGTCACGGATCGACCGTGATCTCCCCCGCCTTCGTCCTGCGTCCTGCACGGGCGGGTGTCCGCCGCGCGAAACGGCCGGCGCCGTCTCCGTCTGCCTGGAGACGGGCCGGGGAATCGAACCCACCGTGACGGCGGCGCACGCGAACGGCGTCACGGATCGACGGTGATCTCCCCCACCGCCCAGGGATGGTCCTCGCAGTGATAGAGGAACGTCCCCGGTTCGTCGAACGTGACGAAGTCCCACAGCCCCGGCGCGAGGGCGCCGGTGCTCCAACTGCCGTCGCGCGCGGCCACGGTGTGGGCGATCTCGCCGTTGTTGGTGAACCGGACCCGCGTGCCGGCGGTGACCCGCGCCCGAACCGGGTTGAAGTTGTGCTCGTCGAACGCGTAGCGCCGGCCGCCGACCGAGCCCCGCGGGTTCTCGAGCAGCGTCGCGGTGTCGATTTCGTCGGTCTCGCGCGGGGCGGGGCCGCTCGGCCGGTCGTCCACCGGCGGATCCGGCGAGGGTTCGCCGCGCGCCGGCACGGCGCCGTCGAGGGTGAACGCCCAGAGCGCGGGGCCCATCGCGATGGCGATGTGCTGCGCGCCGTCGATCTCGTAGGCCGACGCCGGGCCGGGACGCAGCCGCGACCCCTCCGGGCTCGTCCGGAACGCCCAGCGGCGGACGCCGGTGCGCACGTCGTAGGCCTCCACCTGCCCGCCCGGCGAGCCCCGGAACAGCAGGCCGCCCGCGGTGACGAGGGGACCGCTCACGCCGAGGAACGCGCTCGGCATCTCGTTCTTCCACACCACGCGGCCGGTCGCGGTGTCGACGGCGGCCAGCACCCCGACCGCGTCGGGCAGCGTGAGGTGGAACCGCGCGGTGTTCCACACGAACGGATCCGCGAAGCGGCGCGCGCGGCCGACGTGGGCGCGCCCCTGCGCGTAGATGTAGCCGGTGTCGGGCGAGAACGCCATCGGGGTGACCCGCACCAGAGGGATCGGCACCCCCGGCGCGACCACCGTCTGCTCGTCGACCGACGGCGGCGTGTAGCTGCTGCAGTTGAGCTGGAACGGCGGCGGCACCCGGTCGCGCCAGTACGAGCACTCGAAGAGGATGCTCTCGGTCCCGACCGGGAACGGCTGCGTCGGCACCGTGCGCTGGTGCGCGTCCTGCGGCACCTCGCGCTCCTCGATGGGCAGGAGCGGCTCGCCGGTCTCGCGGTTGAAGAGGAACAAGTAGCCGTCGGCGCGCATCGCCGCCACCGCCTTCACCGGCTCGCCGTCGACCGTGGTGTCGTAGAGCAGCAGCGGGGTGGCGATGTCGGCGTCCCAGATGTCGTGGCGCACGACCTGGTAGTGCCAGCGCCGCTCGCCGGTCTCCATGTCGAGGGCGAGGACCGACGCGGTGAACAGGTTGTCCCCGTCGCGGAGCTCGCCGCCGAACATCGGCACCGGGTTGCCGGTCGAGAAGTAGACCATGCCGAGGTCCGGGTCGACGGTGCCGACCAGCCACACCCCGCCGCCCCCGAACTCCCACGAATCGTTGTCCTGGGGCCAGGTCTCGTGGCCGAACTCGCCGGGGCGCGGCACCACGAAGAAGGTCCACGCCACCGCGCCGGTCGCCGCGTCGAGGGCGAGCACGCGGCCCTGTCCGCCGACGTCGCCGTTCGCGAGGCCGACGAACACCTTGCCGCGCGCGTACATCGGCGCGGTAGTCACCGACTCGCCCCGCGTCCGCACCTCGCTCCCGACCCGCGTCGCCCAGACCTGCTCGCCGGTCTCCCGGCTGAGCGCGATGACCTCCCCGCTCCGCGTGCCGAAGAAGACGTGACCGCCGCCCAGCGCGACCCCCTGCCACGACGGGACCCGCCCCGCCTCGGGGTCCGGCTCCCACCGCCAGACCGGGTCGCCGGTCCGCGCGTCGAACGCGAAGACGTTGGCGCCGCCGGTCAGGTAGATGACGCCGTCCTCGACCACCGGGGTCGCGCGCGACGCGGCGCCGCCGGGGAGCGGCGTCATCCACGCGGCGCCGAGGCGATCGACGGTGTCGGTCGACACCGCGTCGAGCGCGGTGTAGCGCGAGCTGGACCAGTTCCCGCCGGTGAAGGGCCAGTCGGTCGAGGGGTAGCCGCGGCCCGGCTCGGGCGCTTGGCCGGCGGTGAGGGCGGCGAGCATGACCGTCGAAGCGGCCGTGACGACGAGCGGGCGTTGGCGCCGGGGCATGGATGCCCTCCTCTCTTCTGCGGTCTTCCGGCCGCGGCGCGGTCAGGGCGCCCCGCCGGCCACTCTCCTCAGGATGCGTTCCCATTCAACCACAGAGTTCGGCCGCCTCCCAACTCCCCGCCGTGCGCACGGCGCAGCCGCCCGCCTCCAACGGACCTCCGCGTTGACCGCGCAGCCGCCGCATTCCCCGATGATCCGCCCACGCCCGGCCGGTCGACGCGCCGTGCGCAGTTCCATCCTGGGGATCAACTTGTTGGTCGCCTGCAACCGCCCACGCCCGACCGGTCGACGCGCCGTGCTCAGAGGCGGCGTCGACCGCGTCCCCGCCGCCTTCCCGATGATCCAGCCGGCCCGATTCGTGCCGCGCGGAGTCTCGACGTTCCGGACCCCCGATTCAACGTCGTGCCGCAACCGGCGCACCCGCCAACCGAATGGCAGGACCATCCCACGCTCCGCCACCGCCGTGCGCAGGCAGAATCGTGCCGGTCCTGGGCTGGGGCTCCGGACGTGCGGAATCGTGGATCCCACGCGGCGCCGGCCGGTCGGCAAGACGGTGGCGACCTCTCAAATCGGTGGCGGGCCGTCACGCGCAGTCAGCGTGGGATGCTCCTGAACCGAATGGAGTTGCCCGGCGTGGATGGACGATCCAAGATGGGCGGCGGCGGAGATGTCCGCCACGGCATGTCATGAACCCGGAGGCGACGGTGGACCGAAGAACGCTCTTGAGGATGGGCGGCCTGGGCCTCGTGGGCGCCGGCCTCGGCGGCTGCTCGGCGCGGTCGGTCCCCCCGGCGCGGCGGCCGCCTCTGCGGCTCGCGCCCGTGCGCGCCGAATGGGACCGGATCATCCGCACCACGGTCGGGCTGCGTCCGCACCGCCCCTCCGGCTTCCTGTTGCGCGCCGACCGGCTCGACGACACCACGGTGATCCACAACTACGGCCACGGCGGCGCCGGCATGTCGCTCTCCTGGGGCACGGGCCGGATGGCGGCCGAGATGGCCCTCGGCCACGACAGCCGGCGGGCGGCGGTCATCGGTTGCGGAGCCGTGGGCCTCACCGCCGCGCGCCAACTGCAACGGCGCGGATTCGCGGTGACCATCTACGCCATGTCGATACCGCCGGACACGACCTCGAACATGTCGCTCGCGGGCTTCACCCCCACCTCGGGGCTGATCGACGGCGACCTCAGAACGCCGGCCTGGGACGCCCAATTCCGCGAAGCGGCCGAGATTTCCTACCGCGAGCTGCAACAGTTGCCGGGGCGGGGGTTCGGCGTTTCCTGGATCGACCGCTACGGTCTCCGGGACACCCGCCCGGGCGCGGCGCGGGGCGACGCCGAGGAAGATGAGGCGCCGCTGCTGCCCGCCCATCTGCGCACCGGCGAGGTCACGCTGGGACCCGGGGAGCATCCTTTCGCCACCCGCTACGCGATCCGCCGCCGCCATCTGCGCATCGAGCCGTCCATCTACCTGGATGCGTTGGTTCACGACTTCATCGACGTCGGCGGCCGTCTCGAGATCCGCAAGTTCGACGAGCCGCGCGAGCTGGCGGCGTTGAGCGAGGCGCTGGTCATCAACTGCGCCGGGCTGGGCGCGCGCGACCTCTTCGGCGACCCCGAGCTGCTGCCGCTGAAGGGGCAGCTCACCGTGCTCCTGCCCCAGGAGGAGGTCGCCTACGGTATCTCCGCCGACCTTCCCGGGGCCCCGCCGGGCGTCCTCGGCGCCCACATGCAGCCGCGCCGAGACGGCATCGTCCTGGGGGGCACGTCGGAGCGGGGCGTGTGGTCGCTGGCGCCGAACCCGGAGGCGATGCAGCTCATCGTCAGCGCGCACACCGCGGTCTACTCGGCGATGCGCGGCTGACCGGTCCCCGCCCCCCGCCGCGCTTCCGGCGTCCCTGCCGCCGCAGGCAAGCCGCCGATCCGGTGGGCTGATCAACGCATCGAGACGCCGGACTCCTGCCTACGGCAGCGCGTAGGCCACGAGCGCGCCCGGAAACCCGGTCTGGATGCTGCCGATCTGCACGACGATGTGCTGCTTCCCCTCGTGCAGGTAGGTCATCATGCCGTACTGCCCGGGCGCGGGAAGCTCGACGCTGCCGAGGATCTCTCCGGTGCGCTTGTCGCGGCCGTGCAGCAGCAGCGGCGCGTCGGGCACGATCTGGCGCGTCCCCTCGCTGAGCGAGCGGGTCTGCACCAGCAGGTCGCCGGTCACCATCTGAATCGAGAAGCCGGCGCCCCCGGCGTTGGGGATGTCGACGCCCGCGAGCCTTGGATGCTCGCGGATGACCTGCGCGGTCTCGCCCACCGGCAGCGACCAGGCCTTCTCGCCGGTGTTCATCCGGTACGCGGTGAGCTGGTTGTCCATCGGCTTGTAGAGCCGCAGGCCGTCGATGCGCGGCAGGCCCGTCACCGAGACGAACGGCTCCTGCTCGGGGGTCGGCCGGCGGAAGCCGCCGGGCAGCCACGCCGCCACCGTGGTGCCGGTGGTGGGGGTCGAGTTGGGGGTGGCGCCGCCGGGGCCGGGCCGCGCGTAGTCGGGGTTGTCCTCGTCGACGCCGCCGGTGGGCCGCATGAACGACGGGGCGTTGCAGCTCCGGCGGTGCGAGTTGAACATCATCCCGGTGCTCGGGTCGGCGACCGGAGGATGGGGAATGACGTTGCCGCCGCCGAGGCAGCCGACGTTGTTGTAGAAAGCGTTCGTGTGGTTCTCCGGCAGGGCCGGCACGTACAAGCCGCCCACGCGGTAGTGCTCCAGGATCGCCAGCGCCTCCCGCCGGAGCTCCGGCGTGTAGTCGATGACGAACTCCTCGGTCAGGCCCGTCAGCAGAATGGGATCGACGGGCTCGGGCCAAGTCGGATACGGCTGCCGGGGCGACGTGTAGTTGCCCGGCACCTCGGTCTGGATGACGTCCCGCTCCTCGATGGGCCAGATCGGCTCGCCCGTCTCCCGGTTGAAGGCGAAGATCAGGCCCTGCTTGGTGTTCTGGATGAGGGCCGGGACGCGCTCCCCGTCCACCGTCAGGTCCATCAGCATCGGCGGCGTCGGCAGGTCGTAGTTCCACTGGTCGCTGCGGTGGATCTGGAAGTGCCAGCGCCGCTCGCCGGTCTCGACGTCGAGCGCGAGGACGCTGCCGCCGAACAGGTTGTCGCCCGGCCGGTGGCCCGCGTAGCTCTGCACCGTCGAGGCGTTCGTCACCAGATAGACGAGCCCCCGCTCGGGGTCGGCGGAGGCGGGGGCCCACGTCGACATGTCGCCCGACCACTGCCACGCGTCGTTGTGCCACGTCTCGTGCCCGAACTCGCCGGGGCGCGGGATGGTGTGGAACTTCCAGAGCACCTCGCCGGTGGCGGCGTCGACGCCCATGATGTCGCCGGGCACGTTCTCGATGCGGGTCTGGCCGTAGCTCGGCTGGTGGCCGACGAGCACCACGACCACCCCGTTCACCACGATGGGCGGGGCCGAGGCGGTGACCATGCCGAGTTCGCGGGGGATGCCGTAGCCGGGGTCGTAGCTGGCTGCGCGGTCCACCCAGCGCCCCCAGTCCTCGACGAGGGGCGGGATGAGGTCGAGGCCGCCGGACGGCGGAAAGCCGTCGAGCGGGATCTGCCGGCCCCAGTTCTCGAGGGGGCGGCCGGTCTCGGCGTCGAGCGCCCACAGAAAGAAGGCGGGGCTGGTGACGAAGATCACGCCGCGGCCGTTCACCTCGGCGTAGGCGACGCCCTTGCCGTAGGCCTGCCGGGGCGAGCGCAGATGGCGGACGGTCTCGGGCTCGCGGAACGTCCAGAGGGTCTCCCCCGTGCCCGGGTCGATCGCCACCACCTGCCGCCGCGGCGACGCCACGGTGTAGAGGACGCCGTCGACGTAGATCGGCGTGGACCGGTTGAAGTAGTCGAGGTTGGGGCCGAAGTTGTCGCCGCGCCAGATCCAGGCGACCTCGAGGTCGGAGAAGTTGCCGCCGTCGATCTGGTCGAGGGCCGACGAACGGGTGTGTCCGGCGTCGCCGCCGAGATAGCGCCACTCCCCGTTCTCGGTCCCCGTCAAGCGCTGCGCCGAGGCCGCGCCCGCCAGCAGCAGCACGGCGGCGACGGTCGCGACGGGGCCCGCCGCCCGCGATGTAAAACGTTCAGGCATGATGTCATCCATTTCGCTCGCCGAACTGTCCTTGCGCGTGCGGCGCCGAGCCGTGCGCGGAGCACGCGACGATTCAACACCTTATTGGACCATATATCTGGTCATGTCCACGCGCCGGCGCCCCGGCGCCCCGGCGGCGCCTTGCGCGCCGAGGCCGCCCGCAACGCCCCCCGCGGGTTGCGCCACCCGTCCCGCCCGCACAACCCGCGTCCCAGCGCAGCCCGCGACAGCTCCCCTGCTCCAACGCCCCGCGCAGGCGCGCCGGCGCCCCCCGCCCGGCCTCAGCGCGCGGTCATGTAGTCGAGGGTGAGGTTGGTCAGGGCGCGGACGCCCACCGGCAGCGCCTGCTCGTCGGCGAAGAACAGCGGCGAGTGATTGCTCGGCGCGGTGGCCGGATCCTGGTCCTCCGGGGTGACCCCGAGGAAGAAGAACAGCCCCGGCACCTCCTGCTGAAAATAGGAGAAGTCCTCGGCCACGGTCATGAGGTCCTGCACCACGACGGGGTCGTCGCCGGCGACCCGCTGCAGGGTCGGGACCATCCGCGCGGTCAGCTCCGGGTCGTTGACGGTCACCGGGTACCCGTGGGTGATCGACACTTCGGCCGTCGCCCCGGCGCTCGCCGCGATCTGCTCCGCCGTCCGGCGGATCCGGCGGTGGAGGTCGCGGCGCACGTCGGCGTCGAACGTCCGGATCGTCCCCACCATCTCCACCTCGTCGGGGATGATGTTGCCCCGCACGCCGCCGTGGATGCTGCCGATGGTGATGATGGACGGGGTCAGCGTCACCGGAAGCTGGCGGCTGGCGACGGTCTGCAGGCCCAGCACGATCTGGGAGGCGACCACGATCGGGTCGATCCCGCTCCAGGGGGCCGCGCCGTGGGTCTGCCGCCCCCGCACCAGGATGCGGAGCCAGTCGGCGCTGGCCATCGTGCTGCCCGCCCGGTAGGACAGCCGCCCCACCGGCCCGGGACCGACGTGCAGCCCGAAGATGACCTCCGGCCGCGGATTCTCGAACGCGCCTTCCTCGAGCATCAGCTCGGCGCCGCCGCGCTCGCCCTCCGGCGCCCCTTCCTCGGCCGGTTGAAAGATGAACTTCACCGATCCGGGCAGATCCGCGCGCACCGAGGCGAGCACGTCGGCCACCCCCATGAGGATGGCGACGTGGTTGTCGTGGCCGCACGCATGCATGACGCCGACCTCCCGACCGTTGTACAGCGCCCGCTCGCGGGACGCGAACGGCAGGTCGACCTGTTCGGTGACCGGCAGCGCGTCCATGTCGGCGCGCAGCGCCACCACCGGCCCGGGCCGCCCGCCCCGCAGGGTGGCGACGACGCCGGTGTGCGCCACCTCCGTCCGCACCTCCATGCCCAGCGACCGCAGATGGCCGGCCACCAGGGCGGCGGTGCGGAACTCCCGATTGCTCAACTCGGGATGCTCGTGGATGTCCCGCCGCCAGGTCACCACCTGCGGCTCGACCGCGCGGGCGCGTTCCTCGGCCGCCTGCCGCAGCGCGTAGACGTCCGGGCCCTGGGCCAGCGCCGGCGCTCCGCCGAAGGCCAGCAGCACGACCGCCACCGGCCGGCGCCACGCCCCGGGCGCCCGCCGCGATTGCTCGATTCGGTCTCGATTCACAGGTTCCTCCGTTTTGCGGGTTCCCTCCATTCTCTACCAGATTGCCCCGCCGGGGGGTGCCATTTGGCGGGCGCGGCGGGTGCGGCGACGCGGGCCGGGACGTTCGGCCGGAGAAGTGATAGAGTTACGGAACGAGGCAGCCGGACGGCCCGAACGAGCCGGGGCTCCCTCCGATCCGACAGGCGCTGGCGACACGACATCTCCCCCGACGGCTCGCGGGAGCGTGCGCCGCCGGGTTGCTCGCCCATGGCCTGCCGGGTCTTGGATCGAGGCGGTGATGCGCGCCGGACCCCGCGGATTCGCACGTGGGCGGCCCGGGGCGAGCCTCACCGCACACGCAAGCGAAACGCATCGCGAACTCTGGCGTCCCAGGTGACGGGAACGCGGCTTGGTCGACCCGCCGCTGTGCGGAGTCGAGGCCACCCCCCGGACCGGACGCCCTTTTGCGCCGCGCAACCCGTCGGCACGCCGGGTTCTCACACCCCCGGCAGCCGGGCCGGCGCCCCGCAACGGAGGGCCCGATACCAATGCATGATGCGAATCACGTGAGCCGCAGTTCGGCGGCGATCGACGGCCCGAAGCGCGTGAAGTACGTCCGGAAGCTCGAGCAGATAGAGCAGCTTTCCGCGGAGGAGCGGGATCGGCTGGGGCCCGTGGCGTCACGGTACGTCTTCCGCGCCAACGACTACTACTTGGACCTGATCGACTGGGACGACCCGGACGACCCCATCCGCCAGTTGATCATCCCCCGCGAGGAAGAGCTGATCGAGTGGGGCAGGCTCGACGCCAGCAACGAGGAGTCGATCACCGTGGCCCGCGGGGTGCAGCACAAGTACACCGACACGGTGCTGCTGCTGTGCAACGAGGTCTGCGGCGCCTACTGCCGCTACTGCTTCCGCAAGCGCCTCTTCATGGACGAGAACGACGAGGCCACCAACGATGTGACGGCGGGGCTGCGGTACATCGCAGAGCATCCGGAGGTCACCAACGTGCTGCTGACCGGCGGCGACCCGCTGCTGATGAGCACGCGGCGGCTCGTGGAGATCTTCGACGCGTTACGCGCAATTCCCCACGTGCGGATCATTCGCATCGGCTCGAAGATGCCGGCGTTCGATCCCTACCGGGTCCTCCGCGACCCCGACCTCCAGGCCGCGTTCCGCAAGTACTCGACCCCCACGCAGCGCATTTATCTGATGGCGCACTTCGACCACCCGCGCGAGCTGACCGACCTCGCGATCGAGGGCATCGACGCCTGCATCCGCAACGGCGTCATCTGCGTCAACCAGTGCCCCCTCATCCGCGGCATCAACGACAACCCGCGGGTGCTGGCCGAGATGTACGCGAAGCTGTCGTACATCGGCTGCCCGCCGTACTACCTCTTCCAGGGCCGCCCGACGGCCGGCAACGAGCCCTACGAGATTCCCCTCGTCGAGGGCTGGTCGATCTTCCAGCAGGCGTTGACCCGCGGGTCCGGCCTCGCGCGGCGGGCGCGCTACTGCATGTCGCACGAGACCGGCAAGGTGGAGGTCCTGGGGATTGACGCCGAGCACGTGTACCTGCGCTACCACCAGGCGAAGTTCCCGAACGACCTGGGGCGGTTCTTCGTCCGCCGCCGGAACGACGAGGCCTACTGGCTCGACCAGCTCGAGGTCGTCGACCGCGAGCCGGTGCACGCCTGAGCCGGCGCCGGCGGCACGGCGGCGATCGACCCGATGCCCGCCGGAACCACGGCGGCGGGGCCGCCGACGCTGCCCGGTTCGTCGTGGTCGGCGCAGACCGCCGCGCGGGTCGCCGACGCCTGCGCGGGCCCCGACTCCCGTATGAGGCTGCCCGGTAGTCTTTTCCGGTAGATCGCCGGCGCTGGGGCGTGCCGGAACCCGGACGGCGATGCGCTCACCTGGACGGCGGTCTCATCGGCGCCCGCGGTGATGACGCGCCCCGCCCCCCCGACCGGGAGGCGGGGCGCCAACGATCAGGCGAACAGGCCCATCGTCTTCAGCTTCTCGCCCAGCACCTTCTCCGAGGCGGGGTGCCCCAGGAACTCCTCGATGAGGCTGGCGTAGACGCGGCGGAAGTCGACGGTGTGCTGCAGGTTGTCGCCGTGGACGAGCTCGGTGAGGCTCGGCGGGGTGCTGTACTGGCCGCCCTGGACCCCGCCGCCGACCACGAACGACACGTTGGCGGTGCCGTGGTCGGTGCCGAGGTTGGTGTTCTCGGGCACCCGGCGCCCGAACTCGCTGTGGATGAAGACGGCCACGTCGTCCTGCTTGCCGAGGCGCTTCATCTCCTCGAAGAAGGCCCAGACCGCGTCCGAGCAGTACTGCACCTGACGGTTGTGCGGGCTCTCCTGGTTGACGTGGGTGTCGAACAGGCTGCCCTGCAGCCGGACGTAGTAGAGCCGGGCCGGGAAGTCGTTCTCGATCAGGGCCACGACCTTGTCGAGGTCGAGGAGGCGCAGGTCGGGGTTGCGGGTGCGGCTGTAGTTGTCCCAGGCCTGGCTGACGAGGGCGGAGGCGTCGCGGGCGCTCCGGTTCACGTCGAGCAGGAACTTGTGGGCGGCGGTGCGCGCCTCCTGCCCCACCCCGAGGTGGTCGACGTACGGCTGCTCGGGGTGGAAGACGGCGCGGGTGAACGCGGACGGCTGGTCGAAGACGACGGGCACGTGCTGCCGGGCCCGCACCGCGAGGCTCTGGGTCGACGAGATGTTGACCAGGTAGTTGGGCGTCCCCGTCGGATCGAGGGCGTCGGCGGTGCGGCCGTACCAGCCGTACTCCGAGCCGCTGTTGGGGGCGCCGGTATGCCAGTACGAGGCGGACGTGAAGTGCGAGAACGAGGGCTGGTCGTAGCCCGCGCCGTGCACGACGGCCACGTTGCCGTCGTTCCACAGGCGGTGCATGCCGAGCATCGACTTCTGGAAGCCGAAGTGCTCGTCCACCTTCAGGACGTCGGCCTCGCGCACCCCGAGGTTGGGCCGGTGCCGGTACAGCGCGTCGTTGCTGTAAGGCACGAACGTGCTCAGCCCGTCATAGCCCCCGAACCACTCGAAGACCACGAGGATCTTGCCCTCGGTGGCGGCGACCGCCTTCGACGCCGCCCCGAACAGGGGCGGCAGGGGGCTGACCGCCCCGGCCAGCCCAAGGGCGATGCCGCGGGCGCCGATCTTCAGCGCCTCGCGGCGGGACACGCCGCTCGCCTCGCACAACCGCCGGCCTCGATTCGTCATCGTCGTCATGTCCCACCTCTAGTTGATCTGATACTCCGGCGTGCTCATGATGAGATGCGCCACCATGCGCAACGGGTCTTCCATGTAGGTCTCGGCGCGTCCGATGTCCGGGGTGCCGAGCTCGTCGTCCAGCAGCGCCACCAGCGCGTCGCGGGTCGAGGGGGCTGTCGGCACCCGGAGAAACCGCCCCAGCAGGTAGTCTACCGCCTCGGCGGTGGTCGCCGCGCCCGCGTCCAGAATCATGCGGGTCATGTCCACCCGCGCCCCGCCGCGCGGGGTCGGAATCAACTGGCGCACCGCCCGCTCCCACCCGCGGTAGGTCGACACGCGGGTGTTGAACAGCTCGTCCCGCTCGAGCGCGACCAAGTCGAACGCGGACATGCTGGCCGGATCGCCGAGGGTGATCGCGCTGCCGAAATCATACCCCCGACGCAGCCGATCGCCCACCTCGCCGGCGCCGCGGCGGGACAGGAAGTTCGGATCGCGGAAGTTCACGATGTCGGGGAACAGGTAGTCGAAGGCGACGTTGCCCCGCTCCTGGATGAGGGCGGGGGTGATCCAGGCCCGGCCCTGCGCCCAGCCCGCGACCGACGGCGGATTCAACAGGTGCTGGCCGAGGGCGGTGGTGGTCCGGTTGAAGTCGGGCACGCCGGGCACGTCCTCGGCCCCGAGGTGCTTCAGCATCGTGATGACGTGCTCGACCGGCCCCTTGATGTGGGCGCCGTAGGTCGCCGCGCTGTAGAAGTCGCGCGAGCGGAACAGGGTCGAGAGCAGCGGCCGCAGCTCGTAGTCGTGGTCGCGCAGAACCGCCCCGAGCTCGCGCCGGAGGGCCGGCGACAGCTCTTCCCGCACGAAGAAGCGGTAGATCTTGGCCGCGATGAACTCGGCCGTGACCGGCTGCTCGAGGATGATGCGCAGCACGTCGACGCCGTCGAAGTTGCCGGTCCGCCCCAGGAACGTCTTGGGTCCGTCGTCGTGGAGGGCGGGGTGGACCACGAAGTCGAGGTTCTCGAAGTTCCAGCCGGTGAACGCGCGGGCGGCCTCGCGGATGTCCGGCTCGGTGTAGTTGCCCACCCCCATGGTGAACAGCTCCATCACCTCGCGGGCGAAGTTCTCGTTGGCGGCGCCCTTCACGTTCACCCCGGCGTCGAGGTAGGAGAGCATCGCCGGGTCCCGGGCCACCGCGAGCAGCAGATCGCCGAAGTTGCCGGTCGCGTGCCGCTCGAACGTCTCGATCTGGAGCAGCATCTTGCGGTAGTCGCGGACCTTGCTCTCCGCCGTCGCGAAGTGCCCGTGCCAGAACAGGGCCATCTTCTCTTCGAGGGGCCGGTGGGTGTCGAGCATCCGCTCGGCCCACCAGTAGCCGACCCGGCGGGTCTCCAGCAGGGTCGCGCGCAGCCAGTAGAAGAAGCGGTCGGAGATCGGCTGCGCGTGGCGGTTGACGTGGTCGGGCTTGACCCGGACCCCCATGCTCTCGCCGTTCCTGAGCCCCAGCTCGGTGGCGGCGGGCCGGCTCGGCGGGAAGTGCAGCAGCCCCTCGTCCCACAGCCCCGAGTGCTCGAAAGGCGCGAGATGGCCGTTCGCGGTGTCGTCGTAATGCACCAGCGACCGCACCGCCTGCTCCGGGCCCAGGGCGGCGAGCGCGGCAATCTCCTCGGGGGCGCCGCCGAACCCGGCCCGGCCCAGCAGGTGCGCGGCCCGGTCGGCGTTCCAGTCGGCGGCGGTGATGGGCGTCAGGTCCCCGGCCCACGACGCGGGTCCGGGCGACCAAGCCGGAGACTGGGCCGACGCGGCGCTGCCGGCGAGCACGAAGGCGAGCGCGGCGCCGGCCGTCACTCGGTGGCGTCTTGTCGTCATCAGCGAATCTCCCATCACCTTCGGTCCGGCCATGGCTCCGGATCATGCCTTTATACATCAAGGGCCGGTGATCCGAGTAGCCCGATCCGGAATCCGGGCTTCCCGGCGCCGGCCGGCTCACAGCGCGTTCCGCACGATACCCGTTGACGACCGGGCGGGATGCCTCCAAAACGGATGAAAAGAGGAGGAGACCCTGGCCACCCTGAACGTCAAGAACTTCCCGGATGATCTCTATGCGGCCCTGCGGGCCCGGGCCGGCCGCGAGCATCGATCCGTCGCCCAGGAGGTCATACACCTGCCGGGCCGGACCCTGGAGGCTCCGGAACCGTTGTCCATTCTCGATCTCCAGGGCCTCGGCCGGGAGCTGTGGGAGAACGTCGACGCGGCGGACTACGTGGCCCGCGAGCGGGACTCATGGGACTGATCGCCGATCTGCCCGGCGGCAGCGTCGGGGTGGACACCATGATCTTCATCTACCTGATTGAAGAGCACCCCACGTTTCTGCCCATCGTGTCGCCCCTGTTCAGGCGGGCCGACGGCGGCGGGGAACGGCTGGTCACCTCGGCGTTGACCCTCCTCGAAATGCTGGCGGCGCCGTGCCGCGCCGGAAACCGGCACTTGGCGGACCGCTACGAGGCGCTGCTGACCCGAAGTCGCGGCATCGAGCTGGTCGCCCTGACGCACCACCAGCTTCGGGCCGCCGCGCAACTTCGGTCGGCCACCGGCGTCAAGACGCCGGACGCGCTGCAGCTCGCCGCCGCGATCGGCACCGGATGCCGCGCCTTCGTAACCAACGACCGGCGCCTGCCGTCGTTCCCCGGGCTGCCCGTCATCCAGTTGTCGTCGTACGCCGGCCGAGGCGCAGAGTAGCCCCGCCCATCGTCGCCCTGCGGCTCCGAACGGCCACGACCGACCCTCCAGGGCGTCGGCGCCGCCCCGCCCGCGGCGGCGCCGCCCCGCGACGCCGACTCCCGGCGCCCGCGTCGCCATCCGCGCGCACGCGGCGGTCGGCTACAATGCCGGCAGCAGTTGAACGTGATCGCGCGCGAACCGCGCACCGAGACCCTGAATGAAGGAGCCCACGACATGAATGGCGCATCTCACGTCCGCAACCCGTCCGCCGGCCGCGTCACCCGGATGCTGATCGCCGCGGCCCTTGGCTTGGTCCTGACCACCGCGCCCGCCCAGGCGCAGGACCTGAACGCGGAATCGGCCGCCGCCCTGAAGGCGGCGTTCATGGCCGACATCGAAGTGATGCGCGGAAAGTTCCTCGGGCTCGCCGAGGCCTTCCCGGCCGAGACGTACACGTGGCGGCCGATGGAAGGGGTCCGCTCCGTCTCGGAGGTCCTGATGCTCATCGCCGCCGAGGGCTACGGCTTCGTGCCGATGGCGCTCGGCGCGCCGACGGCCATGGGCCGCCAGGAGTCGCAGGCCCTGAGCGCGATCACCGACAAGGCGGAGGTCATCGACCACCTGAACAAGGGCTTCGACTATGCGCGGGAGCAGCTCGAGGCGCTCGACCCGGCCACGCTCACCGGTGCCCGCAACCTGTTCGGCCAGGAGCGCACCACGCCCGCGATCGTGATGTTAGTGGGCGGCGACATGCACGAGCACCTCGGCCAACTGATCGCGTACGCCCGCACCAACCGCATCGTGCCGCCCTGGAGCCGGTGAAATCGGCGGACCGTCCGGCCGCCGCGCGCGGCGGCGGGTGGGGTTCCCGGACGCCGACCCGTCCGCGGCGCGCGGCGCCGCCCCGCGGGCGGACGACCGTGCCGGGGCGTGGGTCGCCGCCGCCGGGAGGAGAGATCAACCCTGGCGCCGCCCGCGACGGCCGCAGGTACGGGCCGCGCCCGCGGGGGCGCCGTCCATCGAGGAGGTCACCTTCGTCCGCTTCGAGCCCCGCGCGAAGGCCGCGTTCGAGCGGGCGCCGTCATCCGATCGCGCCGGATGACGGCGGCGGTCCCCTACAACGCGTCGAACCCCAACGGGTGCATGTCAAATTCGTGACCTGACTGCCCCTGGTGCCGTCAGGTTGGCGATTTCCGTACCGTTCTCGGCACCGAAGCCCTCTCGAACGGGGCTTTCTTTGGGCTTTGGCGCCTGGGATCCATCGGGGACCGGTTCCAGCGGCGGCGCCTCACTTTCTTGACGCGCACCCAACCCCAACTGAATCAGCAGCGCCCGGTCCAGGGCCATCGTCTCGTCCGGGGTCAAACGCCCGAGCAAGCGCCCGGTCCGACGTCGGGATACCGTGCGAATCTGGTTGGCCACGGCCCTCGACGGGTGTGCGAGACCGCTCGATCGTGAGCTGCAACGCGACTCGTACGGCCGCAGCTCCCGGTCGGGCAGGCTCGTGATGGGCACAACCTGCACGACCGCGTCATGACGGCACGCGACATGGTTGGAGACGACGACGGCGGGCCGCGTCTTCCTGATCTCACGCCCTTCGGTGGGATCGAAACGAACGAGCACGACAGCGCCCCGCGCCAAGGGCGGGTTCATTCGGAAACCTCGGCGTCGACGCCCTCCCACTCCCGGTTGAGCTGCTCCGCCTCGGCGGCATCCGCCCGATAGGCCTCTTCCAGGCGGCGGTCGAGCTCGCGCGCCCGGTACACCGCAATCGCTTCGCAGACCACGGCGCTGGCATTGGACGTCGATCGGAGATACTCGGCGACGTCGGCCGGAACCGAGACCGTCATCCGGGTTCTGCCGGCAGGCTTTGCGGTGGACATCGGACGCTCTCCCCGGATTCTCTATCGGGATCGGCAAAATGATCATACTACCGACATGAGGAAACATGCCACAATTCAGTATTCCGTCGTGACCGCCGCCGACCCGCGGCGACGAACCACCGCCCCCCTGCTACCGGCGATACGCCGGAAACCGGCGCAGCGTTCTTGCGCCAGGACCATCCCACGCGCCGCCACCGCCGTGCGCAGGCGGAATCGTGGCGGATCCTGGGCTCCGGAGGTGCGGAATCGTGGGCCTCCCGCGGCGCCGGCCGGTCGGCATGACGGTGGCGACCCCTCGAATCGGGGGCGAGCCGTCACGCGCCGTCAGCGTGGGATGCCCCTGCGTTCTGCGCGGTCCAGACTTGACAGCGCACTTGTCCGGGATGGACGATTGCCGCGCAGCGTCGGCGGTCCAGTACGGCAAGCGTCTTGAGCCGGGAACGGCTGATCCGATCGCTGGTACGACGCCGCCGACGCCCGCTGCGAGCGGGTCGCGCCGGAGCGGGTTCACGTTGAGGTGGCCGGCCCGCCGCCGTCGGCGCAACCGCGGACAACCGCGCCGGGGCGTGGGTCGCCGCCGGCGGGAGGAGAGATCAAATGAGGCGACTGTTTCCCTTGTTCTTCATGGCGGCGGCCCTGCTGGCGGCGCCCGCGACGGCCGCCGCGCAGTGCGAGCCGGACGGCGACGTGCAGTTCGTCTGCGGGCCCATCAGCCCCGAGGACCTCATCCAGATACCCGACTCGCCCTGGATCATCGTCGCCAGCATGGTGGACGACGGCTACCTGTCGGCCGCCGACAGCCGCGACAGCAGCACCGTCCGGCTGTTCCCCACCACCACCACGCCGCCGCGGGCGCGCCACGACATGGCCCGCTACGGCGGGTGCCCGGGCATGACCACCGAGCAGTTCCGGGCGCACGGCATCAGCATCCGGCCCGGTGACGGCGGCACCCACACGTTGTACGTCGTCCGGCACACCGACCGCGAGGCCATCGAGGTGTTCGAGGTCGACGCCGGCGGCGCCGTTCCGTCCCTCACCTGGGTCGGGTGCGTGGTCGCCCCCGACGGCCTCGGGCTGAACGCGGTGGTGCCGCTGCCCGAGGGCGGCTTCGCGGCGACCAGCCCCGCGACCGGCGACATCTGGGAGTGGCAGCCGGGCGGCGAGTGGACCCGCGTGCCCGGCAGCGAAGGCATCGGCCCCAACGGGCTGGAGATCGCCCCCGACGGCCAGTCGTTCCTCGTCGCCGGCTATGCCGCGGAGTCGATCATCCGGCTGCCCCGGGGCCCCGACGCCATGCCGACAGACCGCATCGAGGTCGGCTTCTACATCGACAACGTGCACTGGGCGCCCGACGGCACCCTGCTCGCGGCCGGCCACCGCGCCCCCGAGCGGGCCCGCGTCGGCGAATGCGTCCGCGGCGTGACCTGCGAGGGCGTCACGTCGCACGTCGCCCGCGTCGACACCGAGGCCCTGACCGCGGAGGAGATCTTCTCCTACCCCAGCAACGACCATCTGCGCCTGGGCACCGCCGCCATCCAAGTCGGCGACGAGCTCTGGGTCGGCAGCGTCGGCGAGAGCATCCGCATCGCGCGGGCCCCGCTGGACTGACGTTCGTCTTTCGACAATCTTCCCGGCGTCCCCGCGCCGCGGCCGGGGACGCCGGGCGTTACGCAATCCCCGCAACGAAACGTGACCACCGTACAAAGCGGAACTATGCTCCTCTTTCGACTACGCCCGGCCGCGTCGAGCGTCCGCTTCCAACCCGCATTGACAGTCCACATCGATTCCAGAATAGCCAGCCGAAATGATGAAACAAGGTCTGCAGAAGCTGCAGGAGATTGCCGCGAAGATGAAGGAGGAACGAGAGCAGGGCTTGGCCCCGAATCCACCTGCTCCAACCGTCCGTGATTTCATATCCTGGTTCGGATTCGTGCGTCGCAGCTCTTGGCTGATCGGCAGAGTGCGCGCGGAATTGGAGACGCACGGCCTTCATACTGAACCCGATTTCGAGAATGCCTATATCGACAGCACGATTTGTTTCAAGGACTCTGCCGTGTCGACGCCGCCGTCAGACGGCACATTGCGCGTGGACACGCTTGAGGCCGCCCACAACAAGCCCATGACGGTGGCTCCCGACGATGATCTCAAGAAGGCCACGACACTAATGTCGTGCAACGGTTTTTCGCATGTCCCCGTCCTGACGGGAACTCGGGATGTCAAGGGGATAGTTACCTGGGAGTCCATCGGAAGAGCGGCGCATCAAGCGGGCGACAAGGCCCGCCATTACATGACGTCTGCTCAGGTAATTGACGGACACCGTCCCTTGTTCAATGCAGTCAGCATGATCACCGAACACGGTCATGTGCTGGTCAGGAGCGGGGACAACACCATTACCGGGATAATTACGGCGAGTGACCTCAACCGTCAGTTCCTGGAACTGGCCGAACCCTTCCTGCTCATCGGTGAAATCGAGCACCATGTCCGATGGATTATTCACGGCAAGTTCACCCGCGATGACCTTCTCAGCGCGAGGGGAACATCGAGCGGCGGGAGTATCGACGACACCGCGAGCCTGACTCTCGGGGAATATTGTCGTTTGATCGAGAACCAGGAACGATGGGACCGGTTGGGTCTTCACGTCGACCGTGCCGTCTTTGTGCAACAATTGCACGATGTCAGGGAGATCCGCAACAACGTGATGCATTTCAACCCTGACGGACTTGAGCCAAAGGCCATTCGGACGTTGCGCGAGATGACACGATTCTTCCGGGACATCGCGCAACGCCGGCCGGCCGCGTCGTCTTGATCTCCGGTCCCCCGCCGCCGGCGAGCCGGCGCTCGATTCGCACTGGCGTCGATCGACCTTGGCCATCGCCTCTCGCGTGGACAGGGTGAGGCCAATCCCTGGCCGCAATACCCGAGGGCGCGTAACACGACACTCGCCATGGTCCCGACACTCCACATGTGGGAGTGAGGGCACTTCAAGAGCGCCGGCGCCTCGAACCGCGGGACAACCGTTCGCTACCAGCCCGACGAGAATCCTCCGGCGGCGCTGGCCTTCGGATGCGGCCTGCAACTCGTGATTCTCGATGTGGCCAGCATCGTTCTGATCCCCACGATCGTGATTCGGGCCCCGGTGGGAGCGAAGCGTACTTGCCCTGGGCCGTGTTCAGCGCAGTCGCCATCAGTGGCGTCTGCACCGCGCTGCAGGCGGTGCGGCCGCATCGGAGCGGGCCACATCCTCGCCATGGACCCGGCGGGAACCTTCATCGGGCTCAGCGCGGCGGCGCTGGTCAAGGGCCGGTCGGCGCTGCCCGGCACGCTGGTCGTCGCATCGTCGTTGCTGCCGATCGTGATTTCCACGCGGCTTCAGGCCTGCGAGCCGCGGACCGGGCATCTCCGCGCCGCGTCGCGCACCGCTCGACGGCACTGAAAGCAGAGATCGCCGTGCCGTTTCCGGTTGACCCGCCGCTTCCAGGTATAGCGCGTGCACACCGCCTTGCGCCTGCCGCACCGCCGGCACAACTTGCCGGGCCGAGCCGACCGGTCTTTCGACTCGCGGGACCGGTGTTCCACGTCCGCCGACATTTCCAGATTGGCCATGCCTTGCCTCCGTGTGTCCGTCACGGATCGTATCGGCCGCAACCGCCGGGGACGACACAGCCCGGATCGGGATCGGCCGTGTTCATCGCTCTCGATCAATGAGACGCGATCGGACCGGCATCTGGTTCCCGGCCGGGCGGATTTCGGACCGTGGTCGAGTCCGCAGGTCAAGGCGAGCGCGCATGAGCCCGTCGTTTCCGGGACACGCGCTTCCGTTGGGCAACAGAGGAACAGGTTGCTCCTGCCCCGATCGGAACGACGACGACGGATCCCGCCTTTGCCCCTTGACAACCCGTAGCAACCCCGCGCAGGACCATCCCACGCTCCGCCAACGCCGTGCGCAGGCGGAATCGTGGCGGGTCTTGGGGCTCGGACGTGCGGAATCGTGGGTCTCACGCGGCGCCGGCCGGTCGGCGAGACGGCGGCGACCCCTCGAATCGGGGGCCAGCGCCCGGCCGGATCGCTCTCGACCTCGGCCGGCGTCGGCAAGACGGCGGCGACCCTCGAATCGGGGGCGGGCCGTCACGCGCCGTCAGCGTGGGACGCTCCTGAACCCCGCGTCGCAACGAGAGCGGCGAGGGCGCCGGCGGGCCGAAGAGCGCCCGCGGGCAAAGAACGCCCGTGCCTGACAGAGGGCACCCTATCGCTGTGCGCTGTGAATCGGTTCCGACGTTCCGCGGCGTCGGGGATCAGGGCAGGCGCAGCGCCGCGAGCGAACCCGGAAGGTCCGCGCCGGCGACCTGGACCACGATGTACTGCCGGCCCTCGTGCAGATAGCCCATCATGCCGTACTGGCCCGAGGCGGGCAGCGCAACGGTGCCGACGCGCTCGCCCGTCCGCTTGTCGAGGGCGTGCAGGCGCGGGGCGCCGCCGGTGCCTTCCGCGGTGACGACCAGGGTCCGGGTGACCATCGTCACCGGATGCGAATCGCGCCCGGTGTTGGGCAGGTCCACGCCCTGCAGGGCGGGGTGGTTGCGGATGCGCTCGGGGGTGTCGCCGTTCGGCGTCTCCCAGAGATGGTCGCCGGTGTTCATGTCGATGGCGACGATGCGGGCGTAGGGCGGCTTGTGGATGGGCAGGCCCTGCGGCCCCCGGAAGTCGCCGCGGTTCAGCACCGCGAACTCGGCGATGGTCCGGCCCGTGGTCTTGATGTCCTCAGGGGCGTCGATGGCCGCGCCGGGCACGATGTTCTCGGACCGGCAGCCGCGGCGGGTCGACACGTAGAGGATGCCGGTCTCGGGGTCGGCGGACGTCGGACCGAAGATGTTCGAGGCCCCGCTCGGACAGCTCACGAACGACCGCAGCCCGGACGGATGGCCGCGCTGGATCGGCGGATTGAAGATCGGCCCGAGACGATAGTTCCGGGTAATCTCGACCGCCTCGGCGCGCAGCTCGGGGGTGAAGTCGATCAGGTCGTCCTCGGTCAGCCCCTGCATCTCGAAGGCGGCGGGCCGGGTGGGCATCGGCTGGGTGGGCGACAGGCGCTCGCCGGGCACGTCGGACTGCGGCACCGGCCGTTCCTCGATCGGCCACACGGGCTCGCCCGTCGCCCGGTCGAAGGTATAGGCCCAGCCCTGCTTGGTGGTCTGCACGACGATGCGGCGCGGCCGCCCGTCGACGGTCACGTCGAGGGCTACCGGCGCGGTGGGGTTGTCGAAGTTCCAGATGTCGTGGTGCACCGTCTGGAAGTGCCACCGGCGCTCGCCGGTCTCGACGTCGAGGGCGATGACGCTGGTGCCGAAGAGCCCGTCCCCGGGCCGGAACCCGCCGTAGAAGTCGATGGTCGGCGGATTGGTCGGCACGTAGACGAGGCCCAGCTCGGGGTCCGCGGACATCGGCGCCCACGACGACACGTCGCCGGTCCATTCCCAGGCGTCGTTCTCCCAGGTCTCGTGGCCGTACTCGCCGGGCCTCGGAATGACGTGGAACTTCCACTTGCGCGCGCCGGTGCGGGCGTCGTAGCCCAGGATGTCGCCCGGCACGTTCTCGATGCGGGTCTGGTTGTAGCCCTGCTCGGCCGAGTTGCCCACCACGACCACCCCGTTGACGACGATCGGGGGCGACGAGCTGGTGACGTAGCCCAGCTCGCGGGGAATGCCGAAGTCGGCGTCGTAGGCACCGTCCCAGCTCTGCCACGGCCCCCAGTCGGCGATCAGGTCCGGCAGCAGGTCGACCACCCCGGTACCCGGGAAACCCGGCAGCGGCACCGGCGTCCCCCAGTCGTCGAGGGGCCGCCCGGTGCGGGCGTCGAGGGCGTAGAGGAAGAAGGCGGGGCTGATGGTGTAGATGACGCCGCGGCCGTCGATCTCGGCGTAGGCGACGCCCTTGCCGTAGCCGTTCCGCATGCCCCGGTCGAACCGGGTGGTGTGCGGCTCGCGGAACGTCCAGAGCGTCTCGCCGGTCGCGGGGTCGATGGCGGCCACGGTGCGGCGCTCGCCGGCCACCGTGTACAGCGTGCCGTCGACGTAGATCGGGGTCGAGCGGGACACGCCGAGCCTTCCGGGCCCGAAGTTGTCGCCCCGCCAGATCCACGCGACCTCGAGGTCCTCGAAGTTGTCGGCGGTCACCTGATCGAGGGGAGAATAGCGGGTGTGTCCGGCGTCGCCCCCGATGTAGCGCCATTCGCCGGCGTCCTGGGCGGGCACCGCCGACGCGGCCAGGAGAATGCCCGCGGCGGCGGCGCCGGCCCACGACCGGCCGCCGGAATGCGCAGTGACGATCATCGCTCTCCCCTTCCCCCGTGGGCCGCTCCCGCCGCCGGCACCGCCCCCCCGACCGGCCCGGCCATCGCCGCGCCGCCGCCCGAACGGCCGGATACCCGCGAACCACTCGGAAACGCGCCTACGGCGCCGGCCGCGCCACTATCTCCAACCGTCCGAGCGCCCGACCGTTCGACGGCAGGTCCGCGTCTCCGGCGGGATAGTCGTTCAACTGCAACAGATAGGCGACGATGGCGGCGTACTCGCCGCGGCTGAGACTGCCCGGGTCGGCCTCGGGCATCAACGTCGAGATCGTCTCGAACAGCTCGCCCACCGGCCGGCCCACCCAGCCGATGCGGAACCGGCCGCCCGAGAACTCTCCGGGGTCGTGGCAGGCGGCGCACACCTCGCGGAACGTCCGCTCGCCGCGCGACGCCTGGGCCGCGGTGAAGACGCCGTCGAGCACCGAGCCGGCGGACGGCGGCGCCGCCGGGGCCCGCGGCGCGGCGGCGCCGATCGGCGCCTCGACCGCGACACGCGCCTCGACCGCGACACGCGCCTCGACCGCGACAGGCGGCCGCCGGGCGCGGCCCGACGCTTCGGCCAGGTCCGGGCGCGGATCGGGAACGAAGCCGTCGCGGTTCGGCATCTCGATCCGCGGCAACGTGCCGGCGTCGATCAGGTCGTCCCCGCCGACGATGCCGTTGAGGTAGAGCACGTACGCGACCACCGCGTAGACCTCGTCGGGCGCGAGCGAGCCGGGCTGGTTGAACGGCATGGCGCGGTTGACGTAGTCCCACAGGGTGGTGGCGGCGGGCCAGTAGCTGCCCACCGTCTTCCGCGCCCCTTCGCCGGCCAGCGACCCCTGCCCGCCGGCGAGCCGGTCGTCCGGACCCTCCCGCCCGGTCGCCCCGTGACAGGCGGCGCACCGGCGGTCGTAGAGCGCCCGGCCCTCGGCCGCCGTCCCGCTCCCCGCCGGCAGCCCTTCGCCGCCGGGTCCGACGATCGGATCCCGGTCCGCGATCTCCTCCGGGGTCGCCGGACTCCCCAGATTCGTCAGCGCCGTCCCCCCGGCGGACGTCTGGGCGGCGACGGCGCCGGCCCAAACCACCGGCAGCACCACGACGGCGAGAGCGGCCCGCGCACCCCGTTCAGACATCGACGTTCTCCACCCGGCCGTCAGACCGGACCCGCCAGCCCTGCAGCGCGTTGTTGTGGTAGCTCGACCGCGTGCCCCGCACCGCGATCAACGCGTCCCGCGTCGGCTGCCGGTCGCCGGTCTCGTCGATACACCGCGAGACGAGGGTCGCCGGCGAGCCGTCCCAGCGCCAGTCGAGGCGGAACCGGGTGTGGGCCAGCGGCAGCACCGGATCCTGGAGCCGCGCTTCGGTCCACGAGGCGCCGCCGTCGGTCGACACCTCGACGCGCCGCACCTTGCCCCTTCCCGACCACGCCAGCCCCGAGATCTGATGGAACCCCGGCCCGTCGAGCCGCTGCCCGCCGGACGGCCGCGTGATGACCGACTTGGCGTCCATCACGAACGTGAACTGCCGGGCCTCGCCGTTCGGCATCAGGTCGGTGTACTTCGAGGTCTCCTCGCGGGTCTGCCAAGCCCGGTCGACGAGCTGAATCCGCCGCAGCCACTTGATGGAGATGTTGCCCTCCCACCCCGGTATCAGCAGCCGGACCGGATACCCCTGGGCCGGGCGCAGCGCCTCGCCGTTCTGACCGTAGGCGACGAGCACGTCGTCGAGGGCCTTGTCGAGGGGCACGCTGCGGGTCATGCGGCACGCGTCGGCCCCCTCCGCCACCAGCCAGCGGGCCTCATCCCGGACCCCCGCCTCGCGCAGCAGCGCCGACAGCGGCGCCCCCGTCCACTCGCTGCAACTGGTCATGCCGAACGCCCCCTGGGCGTCGGTGTCGGGCCGGGCGGGAGACCACTTCACGCGGCCGTTGCCCGAGCACTCGATGAAGTAGACGCGGGTGACCGCCGGCAACCGCCTCAGCTCGGCCATCGTGAACACCAGCGGCCGGTCGACGAGACCGTCGACGGCCACCCGATGCTCGGCCGGATCGATGTCCGGAATGCCGGCGTGGTGCCGCTCGAAGTGCAGGGCCGACGGCGTGATGGCGCCGTCGAGGTCCTGGAGCGGGGTCAGGCTGCCGGCCGCCTGCTCGTAGCGGACGCCGCGCACACGGCGGGTCGCCACCTCGAACCGGGACCGCCGGCCGTAGCCGCTGACCCCCGCGCCGAGCGTTCGTCCCGCGCGCTCCTGGCCAGAGACCGGCAACGGTGGAAGCGCAACCGCGGCAGACCCCAGGGCCGCCGCCTTCAGGAATCCCCGGCGGCTGCGCCTGGCGGGGAATGTGTCACGCAGTGGCATCGGTGCTCCTTTCGGGCCGGACCCGGGCGGCCGCACGAGACATGCGCACGACGCGCCCGCGGCGGAAGGCCGCGCTGCGTTCGAGCGACGGTGCGGTTCTCCGCGGGCAGTCCGGGGCGCCGGCGTTCCAGGACACCGCTGACGGGACGGCTCGCCCGTCCGCCTATGCCGCAACCTCGGCCCGGAAAGCGCCGCCGCACGGCTCCCCTTCCCGCCCAACCAATCCTGCAGGACGCAATTTTCACATAGGGTACGGGGCCGGCGGGGGGCTGTCAATGCTCGTCCGGCCACCGGCCCGCCGGCCGGCGCGGGACCGCCGGGAGCCGATCCGAAGGGACGTGCCGTGGACCTTGACCCTGCGGTTCCTTCGGACGACGCCCGATTGATGGCGCCGCAACGGCGGACGGTCGCCGCACTTCACCGGCGCCGAAGAACTGAGACCGTAGCCGGTAGTTCCGCCGCCCGCCACGGATCCCGCCGGCGACGACGGCGGGACGTCCCGGCGGCGCCGTCGCCGAGCGCATCACGGCCATCGGCGTCGGGCGGTCCCGCGAATCCTGTCCGACGGGATTCGTGTGTATCCACCCCCGGGGACGGGGCCTGCCCGAGCCGATTTTCGCGACAGCGAAGACATTTTTTTGTATACTCAAAACCCATGGTGGATCCGGTCCTCGCCCTGCTCGCGTTCGCCCTGCTCGCAGCCGCCGGCGTGGGGTTGTTCTGGCCCGTCGGCGGCCTGATCGGCCGGCTGCGCCGGCTGGCCGACCTCGACGAACGCGTGCGGCTGGAGGACGCCATCAAGCACATCTACATGTGCCAGCGCTCCCAACTGCGCTGCTCGCTCGACAGTCTCGCGGGACGGCTGGGGACATCGCGGGCGCGCGCCGCGTCGCTGATCTCCCGGCTTGCCGACCTGCGGCTGGTGCGCACCCCGAGCACCGGCCCCGCCCTGACCGCCGACGGCGAGCGCTCGGCCGTGCAGATCGTCCGCACCCATCGCATGTGGGAGCGCTACCTGGCCGACCGGACCGGAGTGCCGGCCGGCGAATGGCACGCCGAGGCGGAGCGGATGGAGCACGCGCTGTCGGCGGCGCAGGTCGACGCCCTCGACGCCCGCCTGGGGCATCCGGTCTGGGATCCGCACGGCGACCCGATTCCGGCGCCGACCGGCGAAATGCCGCCCGAGCCCGGCTTCGGCCTGCCGGCGGCGGAGCCGGGACGGACGGTGGAGGTCCTGCACCTGGAGGACGAGCCGCGCGAGATCTACGACGCCCTGCTCGAGGACGGGCTGTCGCCGGGCGCCCGCCTGGAAATCGTCGAACGCACCGACCGCGCCATCCGCCTGCGCGCCCACGGCCGCTCCTGGAACCTCGACCCGGTGACCGCGGACAACGTCACCGTTCGGTATCTGGCCGCGGACGAGGCGGCCGACACCACCCCGGCCACCCTGCTCGACGCCGCGCCGGGGCGGACGGTGCGGGTCGCCAGCATCTCGCGGGCCTGTCAGGGGGCCCAGCGCCGGCGCCTCCTCGACCTGGGACTGGTGCCGGGGACGGCGGTGACGCCGGAGCTGACGAGCGCGGCCGGCGACCCCACCGCCTACCGCATCCGGGGCGCGCTGATCGCGCTGCGGCGCTCCCAGGCGCAACTGATCTGGATCGACCCGCCGGACGTGCCGGCGCCGCAGGAGGCTGCCTGATGGCGGATACCGCTTCACGCTCGGTCCTGCCCCGGTTCGGGGGATGCGCGGAGCACCGGGCCGAGAATCTGGTTCGGCTCGGTCTGAGCCCCGGCCGCTGGGACGTGCTGATCGCCCTCGCCGGCAATCCCAACGTCGGCAAGAGCACCGTCTTCAACGCCCTCACCGGCCTGCGGCAGCACACCGGCAACTGGCCGGGCAAGACCATCGTGCGGGCCGAGGGGGCGTTCGCCCACCGCGGCTCCCGGGTCAAGCTCGTCGATCTGCCGGGAACCTACTCGCTGCAGGCGGGCAGCGCCGACGAGGAGGTGGCGCGCGACTTCCTGCTCTTCGGGCGTCCCGACGTCACCGTGGCGGTGGTCGACGCCACCCGTCTCGAACGCAACCTCCATCTCGTCCTGCAGATCCTGAGCATCACCGACCGGGTGGTCGTGTTCCTGAATCTGATGGACGAGGCCCGCCGGCACGGCGTCGCCGTCGACGCGGCGCGGCTCGCGCGCGAGCTGGGGGTGCCGGTGGTCGGCGGCGCGGCCCGGAACCGGGTGGGCATCGACGATCTGCTCGAGACCGCCCACCGGGTCGCGACGGGCGAGACCCGCACCTCCCCGTTCCGGCTCGTCCGGCACGCGCCCGCCGTCGAGCAGGCCGTCGCCGCCCTCGCGGAGACCGTCGAGACGACGTTTCCGACGGTGGCGAACAGCCGCTGGGTGGCCGAGCGCCTGCTCAACGCGGACGACGCGGTGGCGACCGCGGTGCGCTCCGGCGAGCTGGGCCGGATCGCCGGGGACACCGGCGGCGACGCCGGGGCGCCGGTCCCGGACGCGGCCCGCCAACGGGTGCTGCAGGAGACCCGGCGGCTCCAGTGGGACCTGCCCCCCGACTTCCACGACACGGTGACGGAACGGACCTACCACGCCGCGCAGGAGATCGCCGGGGGCGCGATGCGCCGCGGCCTCGGGCGGGCCCGCTTCGACCTCGACCGGTGGCTCGACGGGCTCCTGACGAGCCGGTGGCTCGGGTTCCCGCTGATGCTCGCAATCCTCGCGGTGGTCTTCTGGCTGACCATCGAGGGCGCGAACGTGCCGTCGAGCCTGCTCGCGGGCCTGCTGATCGACACCGTCCATCCGTGGCTGACCGGGGCCGGCGAGGCGCTGCGCATGCCCTGGTGGATGAGCGGCCTGCTCTTCGACGGCATCTATCTGGCCACCGCGTGGGTGATCGCGGTGATGCTGCCGCCGATGGCCATCTTCTTCCCGCTGTTCACGCTGCTCGAGGACTTCGGCTACCTGCCCCGGGTCGCCTTCAATCTCGACTCGCTGTTCCGCCGCGCCGGCGCCCACGGCAAGCAGGCGCTGACGATGTGCATGGGCTTCGGGTGCAACGCGGCCGGGGTGGTGTCGGCCCGCATCATCGACAGCCCGCGCGAGCGGCTCATCGCCATCATCACGAACAACTTCTCGCTGTGCAACGGGCGCTGGCCGACGCAGATTCTCATCGCGTCGATCTTCATCGGGGCCCTCGCCCCGGCCCACCTCGCGGGGATCGTCTCGGCCGCGGCGGTGGTGGGCATCGCGGTGCTCGGCATCGGCCTGATGCTCGCCGCCTCGTGGCTGCTCTCGCGGACGGTGCTGCGGGGCGAGGCCACGAGCTTCAGCCTGGAGCTGCCGCCCTACCGGCCCCCCCGCCTGCTGCAGACGCTCTATACGTCGGTGATCGACCGCACCCTCATCGTGCTCTGGCGCGCGGTGCTGTTCGCGATGCCCGCAGGCGCGGTGATCTGGCTGATCTCCAACCTCACCCTCGGCGACGCGAGCCTCGCCGCCCACTCGGTCGCCTGGCTCGACGGGCCGGGCCTCCTTATCGGGCTGAACGGGGTGATCCTGCTCGCGTACATCGTCGCCATTCCCGCCAACGAGATCGTCATCCCGACGGTGCTGATGCTGACGGTGCTGACCGCCAACGTGGCGGGGGCGGGTCAGGGCGCGGGGGTGATGTTCGAGCTCGACAGCACGGAAGCCACCGGCGACCTGCTGCGGGCCGGGGGCTGGACGCTGCTCACGGCCGTGAACCTCATGCTCTTCAGCCTGCTCCACAACCCCTGCTCGACGACCATCTACACGATCTACAGGGAGACCCGCAGCGCCCGCTGGACCACCGTCGCCACCCTGCTGCCGGTGGCCATGGGGGTCACCGTCTGCTTCCTGCTGACCCAGGTGTGGCGCCTGCTCGCGTGAACCGGCGGCCGGCGGCGTCGGCGGCGCGCAACCGAAGCGCGCCACCGGCGACTTCGCCCGTGAGAACACGTCCGAGAGATCCGGAGCAGTGGATCACCGGACGACGCGGTCTGGCCAGTGGTCCGTCACATTATATTTTCGGATAGACGGACTTGAGCTTGCGGCGCGCATCGTCGATCTTCATCTGCCAATCGACACCGCGCTCCTGGGCGCCGAGGATGACGGTCTCGCCGCGGGTAAGGAAATCGAGGGTGAGGTTGCGTTCGAGGTCTGGACGTTCGAAGGCGGTGGGCCAGTTCCAGTCCCAGTCGGCGAGGGGCTTGAAGTGTCTTTGCGAGGTCTGCTGCGACCGTCGTAAGATCTCCATGTCGGCCTTATCCCGGTTGTGCTGATGCGATCGACTCGAACCCCGGGTCGCGGCCGCCGGCCTTGAGCAAGCCTCTTGACGATGCGTTCCGCCGCGGGCAAGCAGAGGGGCAATCTGCAGCCCGCGGATTCGCAGTCGGAGAACTGAAAATGCATATCCAGGATTCATTATTCTTCAACCAGCTCATCTTCAACCTCGACCTCCGATCCAAAACCGCTACGGCAGAGCTGGAAGACCTCCGTGCCGTGTTCGCCGACCCGGACTTCGACCAACAGCGCGACATCCTGAACCCCATCGGCAACGAACCGATAGACGTGTCCGCGGTGCCGACCCTTGAGCTTCCGGATACGGTCCTGTTCCCCGACGAGAATCTGACGCTGACGGTGAGCCGGACGGACCCGCTGCTCCAGCTCATCGCGCAGGCCGACGCCCTGGTGCCGCAGGGCGACGAGCCGCCCATACCCATCGTCAAGTTCCGTCCCGCCGTCGTGGGGCAGGACGACCGGCCGCCCACGACCGTCGTCAGGCTCCACCCCGGGCCGGGCCGGTCGCGCGAAGACGACAGGGTGCCCGGCGCGGTCTGCACGATCGGCACGGTCTCCGTCAACCCACGGTCCGATGGTGACGTGAGCTTGTACGTGCTGACGTGCGCCCGCGTGATCGGCGACCAAGGCACAGACGATCTGCCGGGCCGCAACCCCGCGTACCCCGTCTTCGGCGCCTGCGCCGACTTCCCGGCACTCCGGGAGAACTTCGTGAAGCTGATCGAACAGTCTCCGGGCCTCGACGCCGTTCCGGGAAGCAATCTGCTGGACATGCTGGAGGTGATAGCCCGGATCGGGCGCGAGTACGACAACTGCCGTGGGCCGCTTGCGTCCGACGAACCGGAAGGCCGGGACGACGACGGGCACAAAGCCCCGGAGCGGCCCCTACGGTTTCTTGATGTGGCCGCCGACTTCATCGCGGTCAGCCTGATCAGGAGGATTCCGGATCTGGATGTTCCAGTCCGCCTCCAGCAGAAGTGGCTGGAGATGCTCGATCCGTGCGCACGCATGCGGGCGTTGAGTGCCTTCGTGGTCGATGCGCTCGACGCCATGATGACGCCGGACGGCATGTACGAGCGCGCCCTGAGGGCCCGGATCAAGCGCTACGCGCGCGTGCTGGCGCACCGCCGGGACAACGACGGGAACGAAGGCCTGAGATCGAACGGCAACAATTTTTTGCAGCAGAGACTCAAGGATGCCCAGGAGCAGTTGGACGACCCGCTCGCCAGACTCCGCGGCAAGCTCGACACGTGCGGCATGCCCAAGGCGGTGCGGGCGCAGTTGAGGCCGGAGCTCGACCGCCTCTTGGACAAGACCGACGCGAAGACGATGGAGTACCTCCGGTGTCTGGCCGAACTGCCGTGGATCGGCGGCAAGGCGGACACGCTTGATCTCGAACGCGCCCGAAGGACCCTCGACGCACGGCACTTCGGACTCCGGGAAGCGAAGGATCGCATTCTCGAGTACCTGGCCGTGCGCCGCCGGAAGCGTGACGCGCGGGGACTGGTCCTCTGCTTCGTCGGACCACCCGGCGTAGGCAAGTCGTCGCTGGCGAAGAGCATCGCCGAGGCGCTCGGCCGCCGGTTCGCGGACATGTCGTGCAACGGCATGCGGCAGGTCTCCGACGTGCGCGGCGACCACCGCACCTGGGCGGGCGCGCAGCCGGGTCGGATCATCCGGCAGTTGCAGAGCGTCAGGGCGAGAAATCCCGTGTTCGTGCTCGACGAGATCGACAAGGTGGGGGAGGTTGCGGGCGAGGCGCTGCTCGACGCGCTCGATCCCACGCGGAACCCGGTGTTTCACGACCTCTACCTGGAAGTGCCGTTCGATCTGTCGGAAGTGTTCTTCATTGCCACCGCGAACGTGCTCGGCCGGATTCCGACGGCGCTGCGCAACCGCCTGGAGGTGATCGAGATCGCCGGCTACTCGGAGGCCGAAAAGCTGGAGATCGCGAAGCGGATTCTCGTGCCGGCGCGGGTTCGGGACCACGATCTGACGGACGACCTGATCGCGTTCGAAGACGCGGCGCTCAAAGCGGTGATCAGCGACCACGCGTACGAAATGGGCATGCGCGGCCTCGACCGGGCGGTCGAGGCGTTGTGCAGGAGGGCGGTGTTGCTGCTGGAGACGGCGGGCGGCCGAATCCCCGCGAGGGTCAGGATCACCGAGAAGATGATCCGCGACGTGCTGGGCGCACGGACCGGCCACGGTGAAAGCCTGCCCGACGTCGAGCGGCTCCGGGCGGTGTTCGAACTCGGCGACCTGCCGCTGGAAGCGCGGCGGAAGGGGAGACGCGAGCTCGAACTGATGTTGGCGAACTCGCCGGGCGATTCGGATTACAACCACCGCTTCACCTATCTGCGGTGGCTGGCCGGGCTGCCGTGGAACGCGCGCGACGAGGCGCAGATCGACCTGCCGCGCACCAGGCGGCTGCTCGACGAGCGGCACTGCGGGCTCCCAACGGCAAAGCTGCGGATTCTGGAGTACCTGGCCGCGCGGAAGCTCAGCGGCGGCGCGAAGGGATCGATTCTCTGTTTCATCGGTCCGCCCGGCGTCGGCAAGACATCGCTCGCCCGCGGCATCGCCGACGCGATGGGCCGAAAGCTCGCCGCGATCTCGTGCGGCGGCCTGAGCGACGAGACGGAGTTGCGCGGACACAACCGCACGTGGAGCGGCGCACAGCCGGGCCGAATCGTGCGCGAGCTCGTCGGCATCGGGGTGAAGAATCCGGTGCTGGTGCTGGACGAGATCGACAAGGTGCAGCGGACCGCAGGCAGCGCCGGCGACCCGGCGTCGGCGTTGCTCGAGGTGCTCGACCCGGTGCAGAACGACAGGTTCGCCGACCACTACGTCGAAGTGCCGTTCGACCTGTCGGAAGTGTTCTTCGTCGCCACCGCCAACGTCCGGGACATGATCCCGGCGCCGCTCCAGGATCGCCTGGAGGTGATCGAGCTGCCAGGCTACGCCGAAGACGAGAAGTTCCGGATCGCCGGGTCGCATCTGGTCGGGCGGCAGCTCGCCGAAAACGGGCTGACGGCCGCGCAGGTCCGTTTCACCGATGCGGCTCTGCACGCCCTGATTCGCGGCTACACGCGCGAGGCAGGGGTGCGCGACCTCGAACGCCGGATCGGCACCGTCTGCCGCAAGGTGGCCTTGCGGCGGGCGGAGGGCGACGAATCGCCGGTCGAGATCACTGAACGGACGGTCGCCGACCTGCTGGGCGCGCCGCGGGGCGTCGACGCGGTAGTGTCCGACCGCATGGGGCACCCCGGCGTGGCGCTGGGACTGTCTTGGACGCCGACGGGCGGCAAAGTGCTGTTCGTCGAAGCGCGTCGGATGCGTGGCGCCGGCGTGTTGACGCTGACCGGACAGCTCGGCAACGTGATGCAGGAGTCGGCTAAGGCGGCGCTGTCGTGGGTACGCGCCAACGCCGCCCGTTACGGCATCGACCCGGAGTTCTACCAGAAGACCGACGTGCACCTGCACGTGCCGGCGGGCGCCGTTCCGAAGGATGGACCGTCGGCCGGCGTGACGATGGCTGCTGCACTGGTCTCCGAACTCACCGGCCGCACCGTGCGCGTCGACATCGCCATGACCGGCGAGATCACGCTCTCGGGGAACATCCTCGCCGTCGGCGGCATCAGGGACAAGGTGCTGGCCGCTCGCCGCGACGGGGTAGCGCAGGTGATCCTCCCGAAGCAGAACGAGAGCCGGGTCGAGGATGATCTCGGCGACGACCTGCGGCGCGAGATCGGCCTGCAGTACGTGTCGACGATCGACGAGGTTCTCGATCTGGCGCTGTCGTCACCGGCGGCGCGGAAGAAGAACGGGTGAATGGATACGCGCCGGCCCGGCGCAACGACCGGTCGCCGCAACCATTCCACCACACGCAGAGGGTCGCCCTCAATCAGGGCGGCGCACGTGATGGAGCTGCGGGCCGCGGTGGTGCGCTCTCGCCGTCCTTGCCATCTGCCGTTGGTCGGAGCCGACTCGATCGCGGGTCCAGTTGCCGATGCGCCGTGATCGCGGGGGGGTAGACGCGCCGTCCGTCCCGAGAGAGCCAATCCGCTCGCGCCGGCGGGTAACGGAACGTGTTTCGCCGGCTCCCGGTGCGGTGCATTTCGCTGCGCCTTCGGAGGCACGTTACCTTCACCCAACGAGTCATCCGGCATCACATGACCTCTTCAGTCCGATCTCCTCAACCTTCCCAATCCCCACAACACGAGCCACGCTGAGGCCATCCCCGCGCCGTAGTAGAGCACGGAATCACTCCCGCTGATCAACCCTGCCGCAGCAGCGGCCAGAGCCACTGCCATCAAACACTGCCGCTGGCTCCCCTACCTTTTCCATCTCACCCCACCCTCTGAACTGGTCCACCGATGGCGCGTGCTGTGGTGTCTCGACGAGGCCCGGTTGGCATGGTAGAGGTCGACGATTTCGATGGCGCCGGGGAACTTTACCTCCCCCGCCGCGGGGTCGAGCGCCCAGCGGCGGACGGCTTGTTCGAAGGTTTCGAAGTACTGCCGCCGACCGCGTCCGATCTTGCGATCTCGGTTCCCCGGTCGCCAACCGCACCGACCGCGTTTCTGACGCTCGCGTCCGCTGTCAAATCAAACACTCTGCCGGCTCGGTGATCAGGGATCGGCGGCCCTGACCACGCGACTTGACCGACGATCTGTTCCCCGCCCGTGACGGGCTGCGGTTCGTGCCCTGGGTTGTCGCTGTCAAGATGCCACCGGCCGTCAACGTCCCGCACCCGTTTTACGACGAGTCCCTCGTCTGTTCGCACGCCGAATACTTGGCCGTCGAGCGGCTCGGCCCGCCCTGAATCGAGCACCACCAGATCCCCGTCGCGAATGGTCGGCGCCATGGAATCGCCGACCACCCGCGCGCAGCGCAACCGCTGGGGATGCGCCCACGGCGCGAGCGCCGACCGCGCTACCGATACGGCCATCTCTGCCGTCTCGTCCCACACAGCCTCTCCCGACTCGGCTGCGAGCCGAACGTCGGCTGCGAAAGGAATCACCACAGAGGTCGGCTCTGTCTCGACGATCGGACTTGCTGCGGCGCCGCCCACGTCGCGGCCCGTGAGAGGGCGGTGACCCAGTGTCGCCCGCATCTCCGGCGGGATCGGGTCGCCGCCGGCTTCCGCGACGGCCCGAACCAGGCCCTGCGTGTGGCGCTCCAAGTCGGGCGGCAGGCCTTTCGTTCGGCGTTCGGCGTCGTCCGGGCGGCCTTCGCCGAGCCGCGGCGTGTTCCGCGGCAACCCAACGCTCAGGCTGAGACCGAGGGCCTCGCAGATCTTCTTCGCGCGAAGGAGGTTGGGAGGATGCCCCCGGAGGACCGACCGGATCGCGTCGCGTGGTAGCCCCGCCCGGTTGGCCGCTCCGATGGCCGTCTCTCCGATCTCGGCCAAGCGTTCCCGCACGATTCTCTCAAAGTCGTGAGCTTCCACAGTGGTATTGATACCACGATTCCGGTGAATCCTCGGGACTCGGTCGGATGGGTGCACGGCGTACGTTCTTGACGCGCTGTGGAATATATGCCATCATCAGCGGCATGAATTCCACCTTGCTGCTGCGCCTCGCTCGGCTCTACGCCAGTCATCGGGGGCTCAGCCTCTCCACGGCGGGGCGGTACTTGGCGAACCACGGCGCTTTTTTCGACCGGATCGAGTCCGGCCACACGATCACCGAGGCGCGCGCGGCGCGTGTGGCGGGTAGCCTGTCCCACCATTGGCCGGCCGACTTGGCGTGGCCGACGGACGTTCCTCGCCCGACGCCGGCGCCGTACACCCCTCGGTGGCACCGCCGCCCGGCGCACGCATCACCGGGTGCCGGACGCCTTGACCCGCCGTCCAAGCAACGCAGTGCGGGGCGGTGACACGCCCTGCAGCGAGAAAGTGTACCCGTCTCGGACCGCTCCGGCGCGACCGCTTCTGCGGACACGGCGACAGTCCCGGCCAGCCGACCCGCATGACGCCCCTTCGTTCGGCGACTGGACCATGAAGGAGACCGCGACCCGTGTTCACCCTCGGACCAACCGTCCCATCAAGGAGAACCGTCGTTGCCATTCGGCACGGGCGGAGCGCTGGCGACGGGTTGGGCGCTGCCTGCGTGAAGCCGTGGCCCCTATCAGTCCGTGGCAGAAGTTGCGCAGCATCCGGCCGAGGCCGTACTCGGCCCAAGAATGTTCGTACAGCGGTCGAAACCCCGCCGATCCGAGCCGTTTTCGCGCCACCGCCGGCCAGTTCCGGCGCGCCGCGGAGTTTTACCACGGGCTGCTACGGTTGAGAGGTCGACCGCGCTTGGCACGGAAGGGCCTTAGGATCGGCGCAAGAATAAATTCCCAGTTTGCTGCATCGGTTTCGTGGCGCAGTTTCACTTCGGCCGCATCCATGCCGCGCATCTGGCACCTTCGGCGTCGATCCCATGACGGCGTGATTGCGGCCTCTGAAGGAAGTTGTTCTTGCGCGGACCCTTAGCCGCGTAACCGTCGATCATCGAGAATGGAGGTACCGCAATGAAGCTCTGACCCGAACTTGACTCAATTCTCTCTGTTTGAAGGTATTCGTTTAACGGTGCCGCAGTGAACGGATATCTTGTAAGAGCCCAGCGGCTCACGGAGTCATGTTCATGCCCCAACAATTCACTGATGCCCTTGTGGGTGGTCTGCTCGGCGCGCTCCGGGTCAGGGGCGGGGATTCGCCAACCCAGGTTCGCCGGGCGCAAATCACAAGAAGGAGTCACTTCATGAAGACACTCATCCCGGCCGCCGCAGTAGCGGCCACCTTGCTCGCAGTGAATGCGGGCCCCGCGATGGCGGGCGAGCCGAGCAAGGGCGTCAAAGCCGATGCCACCACAATCGATGTCCCCGCGTCCCAGCAAGCGACGCCGTTCACGGACCGCGGGCTCGAACTGCCGGACCTCGGGCTCGAACTGCCGCCGATGGTGACCCTGATCCAGCCGGCCGACCCCGGCTACGACCAGTGGCGGGCCGCCATGGACGCGGCTCGCGGGAAGCGGCGCCGGGGCATGATCCTGACGCTCGGCGGGCTCATCGGAGGACCCGTGGTCGGGGGTGCCGTGGCCGCGGGATCCGCAGCAGCGGACAGCGAGGCCGGGATCGGTGTTGGCGCTCTGATCTCGCTCGCAGGCCTGGGTGTTGGCATCTGGGGCATCTTCGACTGGATCAACGGCCACTCCGACGTGGGCGAGCTCGAGCTTGATGGGTCGCGAGCCGGCTACGTCTCGGTCTCACCGATCCGGGGAGGCGCCGTTGGCACCGTAGCCCTGTCGTTCTAGCCTTGGGGTAAGGCCGCACACCCCCCGGTCGCTCCGCGGCTGGTCTTGGAGTCGGCCAGGGCCTCGGGCATCTGGTCGCGCCATGCCTCGTATTCGGCCTGGAGGGTGTGCAACTGGTCGACGGCGTCGGCCCAGGCGGAATTGGCGCCGCCACGTTGGCAATCGGCGGCGGCCTCAACGGTGGAGGCGCTTGGCTGCTCTACGACGGGGTCCAGGATCGCGGGGATGCGGCCGAGATGTCGGCGGCCTCCGATCTTAGCTTCGCCCCGACGCGGGGCGGCGGCGCTGTAACCTTCAGTCGAGGATGGCAACCTCCCGACAACCTGCCGCCGCAGAGCTTCCGCAACCGGAAAAGGAGAGCGCTACGTGCACTCAGTCACGGAGTTGAAGGGGCGCTGCGGCCCAACGCCCCTTCACTCCGTGACGCCTTCGGACAGAGGGCTCGATGTTGTCGAGCTGCAACACGACGGACCGCGTGTAACGCGGATGACGACCCGCTAATACGAACGTTGGTGCTGAATCGGTGGCGGCGAAGCCGTTGTGATAATGACAGCCGAATCGGGAAGGCCCCCGTTTCGGCTGCGTTCCGTTCGGCGACAAGCCGTGCCGGAATGCTGAGGTGGTCCGCTGCCGTCCCGGGAGACGGACTCTCGGGTTCGGAACTCCGGGGAACGGGAAAGGAAGGTGTCATGCAATGAGTTTTCACAAGAAGATCAACGGGTTTCTCGCTGAGTGGGTCAGCACGATCAACGCGCTGGTGGCCGTTGGGATTCCTCTGCTGGTTGGCCTGACCGCGGGCGGGCTCGCCGGCAATGCCGGCTTCGGCGGCTTTTCTATCCTGGGATTCCTGGGCGGCTTCATCGTCGGGGGAGTAGGCGGTATCCTGCTCGCCGGATCCGTCTGCGGCGTGCTGGCGGTGCTGATCGACATCCGGAACGCCTTGGTAGCGACGGAACAAGTCCAGCAGGACAGGCGTGATCCCGGTTTATGAACCTTCCGTGTCCGGATCGACGTCATCCCTGCGCATTCCGACGGACCGGAACTTCGGCGCCGGGCTCGGCGGCGGGCGGATTCACCTGGACGAGCCGACCGCCGGGGATGTTGAGGAGAACGGCAATCGGGGAGAACTCTCTACAACCGCGGAAAGTGAGGAAGAGAAGATGAAGGCTTCTATCTGGTGGGCAGGCGTGTCTTTGATCACCCTGGCGGGGTGTTCGGATCCCCAAGCGGCCTCGGAATCCAATTTCATGAGAGCTTTGCAGGAACACTATGACGATGCAGGATTGCCGTGCTACGTCGTTCGGGAGGAGTTTCCGCACTCGGTTACGACGACAGAGACGGCGGAAGGGCGAGAGCTGGAAGGGCAGTTCCTGTACGAACAGACATCCACCGCACTCAACCCGCTTATCGAACTTGGATTCATAGAGGTCAGCTCGCGAACTGAAACGCGGGAGAACCAGTTCGGTCGGGTTGAAATGGACACCGAACACATATTTGCGCTGACTTCGGAGGGGGAAGCCGTCGTACGCCCCTTGGTCGATGCGACGGATGACGCAAGACTGCGGAGAAGGGATATGTTCGGCTCAGGGAGAGTTCTCCCCACCGGAACGGCGTTCTGCTACGGAGCGGGCGGCTATCGTGTCGTGGAGGTGACGAATTGGACGGTACCGACGGGCAACGCGGGGGTGACGATGTCCACGGTAGAGTTCACGTTGACCGCCGGGGACTTGGCGGACTGGGCGGTCGGCAGTGAAGCACTGCAAGAGCAGTCTTCGATCGTGGCCCGTGATGTTCGGTCGGTGGAGAACCCGAGAGAGACCCGTAAAACCATGCTCCTGACGGCGCAGGGCTGGGTTACCGAGTGAATCGGGCGGAAACGGACGATCGAGCGATCGGCGAGGGGACGGCCGGGAGCAGCGGCGGGGCATGTCGGCGGCGCGAAGCTCCACCTTGGTGGGCTGACCGCCGGACGGGTGGAGCCCGGGCGGACCGTCTCCGCGTTGTTCTCGACCGGCGACGCCGGCGGTCTCATTGAGGCGGTGCCCCGGGAGCTGCGGTCCGGGTTCCGGAACGTCGACCGATGGGAACGGTTGCAGCGATGGGATCCGGCGACCCGGGCACCGGTCGGTGAGCCGCACACGGCCGCCCCCGGCGATCGAACTACAGGCCCGCGGAACCCCTTCCCCGGAAGGGGATGCAGAAAACCCGGGGCCCTCGGACGCCGGGGCCCGGCGTACGAAGAAGGAGAAACCCATGAGCGCCTGTCCATCATGTGGAACGGAGAACGCGCCGGTCGCCCGTTGGTGTGCACGCTGCGGCATATACTTGGCGGATTCACGGATCGGGCACCTCGCACGGCCGATCCGCAGGCTCTACGCGAACTTCTTGGATTTATGTATATTCTTGGGTATGGTGGTTCTGACCATAGCCCCGGGGGCGGTGACCGGCGTGATCGCGGGCTCGGCCGGGCAGTCCGGCGGCGGGGAACCGGGGGTACTCGTCCCGTTGCTCGCCGGTACTTTCATGGTCTTAGGTTTTGCGGGCTTCCTTGCGTATATCGTGTGGGCTCTTGTCCTTTTCGGGTCAAGGGGAATGACGCCGGGCAAGAAGGTGGTCGGTATACGGGTCATTCAAGACGACGGGAGTGTGCCGTCGTTCTTCACGATGTTGGTGCGCGAATGGGCGGCGAAGTGGGTGTCCTCCCTCGCGTTCGGGATAGGGTTTGTTTGGGTTTTGTTCGATCGGGACAAACAGGGTTGGCACGACAAGTTGATGAGCACTTACGTGGTTGAATGAGTGGCGGTGCGAAGAGTTGCTTGGGGGAGGCGGTTTCCCTCCAGCGAAAGAGGGCTCTCCTCAGGCGGCGGTCATCCTGCACCGGACGCGGTTCGACGGCATCGCCGCCGCAGCCCGCCACTTCGCCTTCCGGCACCAAACGCCTTCGACGCTCTGCTCCAACCCGGAACCCCCGCCCCCCGCCGGCCCCTCCGCCGGCCCCCCGGTGACAAGTGTTAAGAGTCGCGAAAAACTGATCAATTCTCGACATCCGCCGGTGCGCCCGGCCCCGGCACCGGTCTTCTCGTGTAGATCTTGAAGAAGATGAAAATGATGGCTGTGGGAAACCGCGTTCTTCGCGGTTTTCCAAGCTCCCTGTGGGCGCGCTCTTTTGCGTCCATGGGGAGCGGCGGCGTCCACAGCCCCGGCGCTGGCGATCGGCAGTGCGTTCGGATAGCGTAGGGAGCGGACTCAGACGTGGGGGGTGAGGGTCCGGTTGTGCCCCCGGACCCTCGTGACCGCCCCGAGCTCCGACAGCACCGTGAGACCGTCCGCGCCGCCGTCGAGCGCGGGGCGGGGGGCGTCCGCCCCCCTTCCGAACATCCGCTCCACCGACCGGAACAGCCGCGCCATCCGCTCGACGGCATCGGGCGACGGGCTCGGTGTCAACGAATCGCGTGAAATTGATCACGTCGAAGCGACCGTTGACAATTCTCCCTCAGGCCCTGCCGGCGACGACAGGGTCAGCTCCAGCAGTTCCTCGATCGTGGACACGTAGCGCACGCCGATCCCGCGCAGCAAGCCTTCCCCGAGATTTTCTTCGACATCCTTCACGTTCTGTTTCGGGAGAATCACCTCGGCGATTCCGAGCCGGCGGGCGGCCAGCACCTTCTCCTTGATGCCGCCGACCGCGAGCACATCCCCGGAGAGCGTGATCTCGCCGGTCATCGCGCGGTCACGGCGCACCTCACGCCCGGTGAGTTCCGAGGCCAGCGCGGCGACTATCGCCACGCCCGCCGACGGCCCGTCCTTCGGGATGCCGCCGGCAGGCACGTGCAGGTGCACCTCGGCCGTCTCGTAGAACCCGGGGTCGATACCGTAGCGCGCGGCGTTGGCGCGCAGCCACGACAGAGCCGCATGCGCCGATTCCTTCATCACGTCGCCCAGGTGTCCGGTCAGGGTCAGCACGCCGTTGCCGCGCATCCGGCGGGCTTCGACGAACAGCACCTCCCCGCCGGCGGGCGTGTACGCCAACCCCACGGCCACGCCGGGGCGCCTCGTCCGTTCGGACAGCACTTCATCCGTGTGCCGCGGTGCGCCCAGGAGGTCCGCGACCGTCTGTTCCGTGATCTCGGCCGGCGACTCGTCTCCCGCGGCCCGCCGGAACGCCACCTTGCGGCAGATGGCGCCGATTCGGCGTTCGAGGTCGCGCACCCCGGCCTCGCGCGTGTAGCCGCGGATCAGGGCGTACAGCGCCCCGCCGGTGAAACGGACCTGCGCGGGCAGCCCGTTCTCCGCGAGTTGCCGCCCGACCAGATGCGCCCGGGCGATCTCGAACTTCTCGTCCTCCGAGTAGCCCGGCAGCTCGATCACCTCCAGGCGGTCCTGGAGCGGAACCGCGACCGCGCTCAGCACGTTCGCGGTGGCGACAAAGAACACCTCCGACAGGTCGAAGGGCACTTCCACGTAGTTGTCGACGAACTGGTCGTTCTGCATGGGGTCGAGCACCTCGAGCAGCGCCGACTCCGGGTCGCCGCCGCTGTGCCCCCGCGAAATCTTGTCGATCTCGTCCAGCATCAGCACCGGGTTCTTCGCCCCTATTCTGACCAGCTCGCGCACGATCCGGCCCGGCTGCGCGCCGCGCCACGTGCGGTTGTGTCCGCGCAACTCCGTCCCGTCGCTCAGGCCGGCGCACGAGATCGCGCCGAACTGTCGACCGATCGTGTCGGCGACGTCTCGGGCCAGCGACGTCTTGCCGACGCCGGGGGGGCCGACAAGGCAGAGAATCGTGCTCTTGCCGCCGCCGAGTTTTCGGACGGCCAAGTGCTCCAGAATGCGCGCCTTCGCCTTCGCGAGCCCCCGGTGCCCTTCGTCCAGCCGCTCCCCGGCGCGCCGCAGGTCGAGCTGTTCCTCATCACGCTTGTTCCACGGCAGACGGGCCAGCCAGCGCAGATAGTCGAAGCTGTCGCCGTACGCGGAATCGCCGGGCGACTTCGACAACATCCGCTCCAGCTCGGCCTTGGCTCGACGCTGCGTTTCCGGCGGCATGCCGCCGCGTTCGATCATCGCCCGGAGCTGCTCGACGCCGGGCAGGCCTTCGCCGCGGCCCCCGCGTACGCCGAGCACCTCGCGGATCGTACTGTTCCCGACCGTGACCTTCGTCGGAGCCCGGTCGCTCGGCGTCTCCAGCCGGAGCGCCGCCCGCCTGCAAATCGCGGAGACGCCGCGTTCGAGGTCGCGCACACCCATTTCGTTCGCGTGGTCGTCGATCAACGCCCGCAACGCCTCGTCTTCGAACTTGATCTGGTCGTTCGTCAATCCGTGGTATTCGGCCAACGCCGGCACAAGAATCCGCTTCGCAATCTCGAACTTCTCGGCCTTCGAGTAGCCGCCGATCTCGACCACCTCCAGGCGGTTCCGCAGCGGCGTCGGAATCCAGTCCAGCACGTTGGCGGTGGCGATGAACAACACCTCCGACAGGTCGAACGGAACGTCCACGTAGAGGTCGTGGAACTTGGCGTTCCGCGTCGGCTCGAGCGCGTCGAGCAGCGCCATGCCCGCGGCGTTCCCCACCTTGTCGATCTCGTCGAGCACGAACACCGGATTCCTCGCCCCCGCCTTGTGCAACTGCCGGATAATCTGCCCCGGCTGCGACGCCGCATAGTCGCGCCGCGCGCCGCGCACGTCGGCCACCTCGTTCAGGCCGTTGCACGACACCTCCGCGAACTCGCGGCCGAGCGCCGCGGCGATGCGCGCCGCCAGCGACGTCTTGCCCACGCCGGGCGGTCCGACGAAGCAGAGAATCTGTCCCCGCGCGTCACGCGTGCGACGGCGTACGGCCAGGTATTCGAGGATGCGTTTCTTCGCTTTCCGGAGTCCCACATGGTGTTCGTCCAGGACCCTCCGGGCGTTTTCGACGTCGATCGCCTCGACCCCGCCGCCGCGCCAGGGCAGGTCGGCCAGCCACCGGAAATACTCCATGGTCTTCGTATCGGTACGCTCCGACAAGCGGTCGAGCTCGGGTTTCAACTGCGTCTGCGCCTCTCTGGACATGCCGCACGTCTCGAGCCTGCCGCGGAGTCGGTCGGCGGGTTCGTCCAACTGCGCCTCGACATCACGGAGCTTCTCCTTCAGGAACTCGCTGCCGAGGGAGTCGTCGCTCCGGAGTTCCAACACCTTCCGCCAGCGCTCTCTCGAGGTTCTCAAGGTGCGTTCGTAGGCCTTCTCCGGCGTCGTCGCTCCGTCAAGCACGTCGACCATGAACGCGTTCAACGCGCGCGCGCGTTCGCGCGGATCGACGATTTCGAGCCATTGCTGCTGCAGGCGGACCGGAACGTTCAGATCAGCAATGCGCCTGATCAGACTGACCGCGATGAAGTCTGCAGCCACGTCGATGGGGAGGGCGGGCCCTGAAACGGTCGTTCCCGGCCCGGGTTGCTCGATCGCCGCCAGCTTGTCCAACATGTCGACTCCCGCATCCACGTCGATGCCTGGAGACTGGCGGATCAGCTTCACGAAGTTACCGCGGACCTCCGAGTAGCTGGAGCAGGGGTTGAAGACGGGGTGCGCGGGGTTGGCGCCGAGCAAGTCGCGGCCCTGATTGCTGAACACCCGCGCGAGCATCCGTACGTGCAGTTCGGCGCGGGGCTTCTCGCAGAATTTCACCCTGCCGAGCGTGCAGAACTCTTTGGGAACATCGGCGCCTTGGCGGGGCGGCCGGTTGACCCGACAGCGGACCTTGACGACCTTCGGCTCGAATGGCAAGCCCTGATCCACCGGGTTACCCCCCCCATCAACGAGCCGCACGAGCGGGTCGGTCCGGCCCGCGGCCAGCACCACAACCTCGTGCGGGAACAGCACCGTGTCGAGAAGATCGAGCGTCGGGAGTCCCGACACGTCGAACCGCTCGCGGAATGGTTCATTGTCGAACTGGAAATCCGAATCTGTGATCCTGCTCTGCATTTGCTCCTCCAGCGGCCCAAGCGGGCTGCTCGGGAAACGAATTTCGTGCGGGGAACCGGAGGGTGCCGAGCCGTCCCGGATCGGAAGTAGATCGCAGGTACAACTACTGCACGCACAAGGCGCCCCGGATCATCGCTGGCAACGACCTCCAGCGACTGCAACCGACGGGCTTGATGAGTTCGGACGTGTTCGTCCGACAGCTTGCGGGGCCGGTTTCCGGCCAGTCCTCCGAGGGAGGATCACGAGGGGATGCCTATGGCATCGCAAGTCGCCGGGGGTCCCTTGACGCGCCCGGCTCGGACGTTTCGTCCGTCAGATGCGGTCGGACGTGTTCGTCCGACAGCGGGGCCGGTTTCCGGCCAGTCCTCCGAGGGAGGATCACGAGGGGATGGCTATGGCATCCAAGTTGCCGGGGGTCCTTGACGCGCCCGGCTCGGACGTTTCGTCCGTCAGATGCGGTCGGACGTGTTCGTCCGACAGCGGGGCCGGTTTCCGGCCAGTCCTCCGAGGGAGGATTATATGGGGATGGCTAATGGCATCCCACAGTTGCCGGCGGTCCTCGACGCGCCCGGCTCGGACGTTTCGTCCGTCAGATGCGGTCGGACGTGTTCGTCCGACAGCGGGGCCGGTTTCCGGCCAGTCCTCCGAGGGAGGATCACGAGGGGATGGCTATGGCATCCAAGTTGCCGGGGGTCCTTGACGCGCCCGGCTCGGACGTTTCGTCCGTCAGATGCGGTCGGACGTGTTCGTCCGACAGCGGGGCCGGTTTCCGGCCAGTCCTCCGAGGGAGGATTATATGGGGATGGCTAATGGCATCCCACAGTTGCCGGGGGTCCCTTGACGCGCCCGGCTCGGACGTTTCGTCCGTCAGATGCGGTCGGCTCCTCACAAGAGCAGTCCGCGTGGATGCGATGCATCCCAAGTCGGCGGGCACCTTCGGCTCGCTCAGATGCTCCATGCGCGGGCACCCACGACGAGTTCAGGCTACTGCGCCGATCCGCTCCTGTCAAGCTCAATTTTCGTCAATGACACATGAGCCTGAACGGGGGGTGTTTTCCAACGACAAAGTGAGCCTGAACGGGCGTCGAGTCGGGGATCATCGGAGGATGATCGTGCCTTGAGCCTCGGCAGCGTCTGGCGGTCCTTGGCGCGGTTGGCGGCCTGCTTGCTCGCGATGAGGTCGTCGTCGAGCACACCGGGAACCCTTCGATGTTGCTGCCCCGGCCCCCAAGCGTCCTCGAAGCGCTCGATGCCGTCGGGGGCGAAGACCACGTCAACGTCGAACGGGCCGTTCTTCAGCTGGATGAAGTCCTCCCGCGTCGGATCTCGGCCGCCTGCCGGGCTGTGAACCGAAAGCCCAACTCCTCGAGTGCCTTGACCAGAGCGGCCCCGTTGGCCGGGGTCTTCTGGACGAACAGGTCGGCGTCCTGTGTGGTGTCCGGGAATCCGTAGATGATCGCGCCGTCTGCCCGATGAGCAGGTACTTGACGTCGCGGCGATCGAGGGCGTCCCGCAGCTCCTCGACCTGGGGGTAGCTAATCGGTCCCATCGCTGTAGCCGAGCCAATCCGGCAGGTACTCGTCGCACCAGCGTCGGTATTCGGCCGTGCTCTCGAACGATCGGTACTCCTCATCGTCGAGCACAGGCTTGTAGGTGTGGACGAAGGCGTACCGGAGGCGGAGCCGGAGCGGCCGGCGCGCGGCGGCGTCGAACTCGCATCGCAGGCTTCGATCCATCGGAACGTGCAGTATCACACGGTTATGGATGTCCGTGGCGGACTTCTCGTTCGGTTGCGAGAGTTGCTTGAACATCGGTCCTGGGGTGCCGCGTGTGGGGCGGTTCCTACGGCGATCAGCAGCAGGGCACCGGACGAGGTGCGGCCAATGCCTACGACCTGCGGCGGCTCCGGCGGCGGGGCCTCATCGAGCGGATACCCCGCACCCGGCGGTATCGGGTCACGGCCGAAGGGCTGTGCGTCGCCCCCGCCTACCACCGCACGCAGGCGCGCGTTCCGGGCCCCGTGCTGTCGGCGACCCTCGACCGGGAATCGACCACGCGTCTGCGTGAAGCCGTGGCCCTCTACGATCGGGGGGTCGACCGCGTCTGGCACGGACAGGCCCTGGCCGCCTAACAGCCCGTGGCAAAACTCCGCGGCGCGCCAAAACCGGCCGGCGGTGGCGCGGAAACGGCTCGGATCGGCCAGATTTCGGCGATTTCGACGGCTGCACGACACGTTCTTGCTTGGGCCGAGTACGGCCCGGCCGGATGCAGCACCACTTCTGCCACGGCCTGCTAACAAACCGTCGATCACCGAATGGAACTGCTGTAATGAAGCCCTGACCCGAAACTTGACTTAACTGTAAAGATCACGCCCGTTCAAGGACTCTAGCGCATCGCCACGACTAAAAATAGGGTCTCCGGGGCACTCACCTCGAACCGCAAGAGTCCTATGCAGAAGAAATACGTCGTTCGACCCAAGTCTGCCTGTCCGAAACTTATGACGTGACGGACCACTAGCCGTCTAGCCGCGCGCCTCGTCGTCGCCCACCCCCGGCTCCACCGCCTCGCACGCCGCCAGCTCCCAGCCGTGGAACACCACCGCCAACCCGATGTGCCGCACCGACGGAGCACGACGCCGCAACCCCTCGTCCGCCAGGTAGCCCGCTAGCTGCTCCCGCGCCCCGCGCATCGTCTCCGCCACCACCGAATCATCCACCCGCCCGCTTCGCTTCAGGTACTTCACCTCGATGACGTACCCGTAAGCGATGTCCGGATACTGCGCCACGAACGGCTCGAGATGCAGGTCCGCGTAACCCTTGTTCAACTCACGCTCCGAGTGGATGAGGAACTGCCCCACCACGCTGAAATGCGCGGCCAGGAACGCCTGCACCACCTTCTCCCCGTCGATGTAGTCCCGAATCCCCGTCTGCTCGGCGATGGCCGCCGCGATGTATTCGAGCGCCGGGCGCCATTCGCCCCGGTAGGCCATGCCCCGCACCAGGCGCGAGAAGTGGTGGTGGCTCACCGAGAACACTCCCACGTCCCGGTACGCCCTGCGCAGGTAGCCGTACATCAGCCGCCACACCGTCTGGTTCGGGATCCCCAGCCGGACCGCGCCCCCGGACACCCCGCGGATGCTCAGCAGGCCGAAGTAGTACAGCAGGGAGAGGAAGTTTTCCGGCTCGTCGAGCTCTTCCAGGGGGAAGCTGAGGTTGATGTCGGCCTCCGTCTCCCCCTCGCCGATGAGGTGGCGCAGCAGGTCGAAGTTGCCGTTGAGTTGGCGGTTCAGCACCAACAGGTGGCGCAGCTTCGTGTAGTCGATGCGAATGTTGGGGTCGATGAGGTCGTCCGGCATCGGCTTGTTCGGCACGGAATCCTTCAGGTAGTGGAGCACCATGTCGGTGTTGTAGAGGTCACCGGGGGCGTTCTTCGCGAAGCGGTAGCCGTTGTACCACTCGCGCATCACGTCGAGGGCCGCGTCCACGTCCTGGTTGAACGCGCCGCGGTTCCGGTAGAGCTCCAGCAGGCGGCGCACCTCCGGCTCGGTGAAGCCGAGCATCTCGTTGAACTCCGGCTTGAGGGTGACGTTGCGGCCGATGTTGAAGCCGCTGGTCACGTCGTCCATCGTGATGGGCGAGACGCCGGTGATGAACAGGCGTTCGAGGCCGCCGCCCGCTTCGCCGGTCCCGGCCTTCAGGGCGGCGAAGAAGTTGCGGTAGAAGCCGCCGCCGTGGGTGAGGGACTCGTACGCCTCCCGCCCGCGGTGGGCCAGCACCGTGTTGGCGAAGTTGTCGTACTCGTCGATGAGCATGTAGAGCGGGATGCCGTGCTCACCGGCGTACTTGAACAGCTCTTGGAGCCTGCCGTCGATGGCGGGCGGGGCGAGGATGCGCCGGAGCGCGGCCTCGGGGAACAGGTCCGGATGCTGCTCCAGAGCGTGGCGGAGCTCGATGAAGCAATAACCCTCGAAGCGTTCCTCCAGGGTCTCCAGCTTGTCGTTGAAGGCGGAGAAGTCGAAGCGCACGGTGACGTAGCGGCCGCGCTCGGCGGTGGGTGCGCGGCCGACGTCGGTGCCCCCGAACAGGTCCTCGAACTCGTGCGCCCAGTGCCGCCCGTAGTAGCACTCCAGCAGCGCCAGCCAGCAGGACTTGCCGAAGCGCCGGGGGCGGATGAAGAAGACGTAGCGTTCGTCTTCGAGCGGGCGCAGGTAACGGGTCTTGTCCACGTACAGCCAGCGGTTCACCCGGATGCGCCGGAACGACGCCTCGCCGTAGGGGATGCGCGGCCAGGGGGCGGTCACCTGCGGCCCTCCGCGTTCATGGACAGGTTTCATCGGGGCGCCTCCGCCCGCGCGGGCGGCTCGCGCAGATTGTACGGTACGCTCACCGCATCGAAGTTCGGCTCCGCGGGATATTGAACCTCACCCCGGCCCAGCACCAGAGGCAACCGGTGCGCCCCCGTTCAGCCGGCGCCACCGGCGCTGCGCCATCTCCAGCAGCTTGAACGCCATCAGCAGCCCCTCGTGCGAGCCGGCCTCCTTCGTCACACGCTGCCGCTGCCGAACCGTCGCGAACGGCGATTCGATCAGGTTCCGATGTCCGCAGATGCCGCCGGTACTCGGCCGGAAGCGCGGTCACCCCGAGCAGGGGCTCGGCGCCGCCCTCCTCACGCGTCGCTCAGGCGCGCGTCTTGCAGCCCGCCGACGCCGTCGCCGCTCCCGGCGCGAAGCGGGGTTCCACCACGGGCTGTCAATGTGATGTAGTACCGTTGCCGGCCAACGGAGTAAGGGACGCTGATCTCGACCGGCACCCAATCTGTCGCGTCGGCCGCGAAGCCGCGTGACGAGCTACGGAGGGAGTGGATGGCGACACGACTTCAGGTCCGACGGTACGCGGCGCTGTTCGGCCCGCTGGTGCTGCTCGCGCTTGCCGGCGGCCCCGGCCCGACGATGCTCGACGCCTGGGAACGCCCGATCCGGGCGATGGTGCTGACGGGCCAGAACAACCATGGCTGGCAGGTCCTGAGCGCGCACTACCGGTCGATCCTCGAAGAGACCGGCCTCTTCGAGGTGGACGTGGTGACCAGCCCGCCCCGAGGGGCCGACATGAGCGGGTTCGCCCCCGCGTTCTCCGACTACGACGTGATCGTCCTGGAGTACAACGGCGATGCCTGGCCGGCATCCGTCCGGGAGTCGTTCGAGCGCTACATGGTGAACGGCGGCGGCCTCGTCTACGGCCACGCCGTGAACCATGCGTTCGCGGATTGGCCCGCCTTCAACGAGATGATCGGCATCGGCGGATGGGGCGGACGCGACGAGCGGCACGGTCCCTACGTGAAGTACCGCGACGGCCGGCTGTTCCTGGACCACCAGCCCGGCCACGCCGGCGAGTGCGTGGACCCGCACGAGTACCCGGTGGTGACCCGCGAGCCGGACCACCCGATCATGCGCGGCCTCCCCCGCGTCTGGTTGCACGGCACCGACGAGCTGTACAGCAACCAGCGGGGTCCCGCGAAGAACATGACCATCCTCGCCACCGCGTGGTCCGACCCCGCCCGCGAGGCCCACTGGGGGGTCCGCACGCACGGCACCGGCGACGACGAGCCGATGGTGCACACCGTGCGCTACGGCCGCGGGCGCATCGTCGGCACCGCCATGGGCCACGTCGACGGGGGCGCGCCGCTCGGCTCGGGCCCGTGGCCGGCCATCGAGTGCGTCGGGTTCGTCACCCTGATACAACGCGCGGCGGAGTGGGCGGCCACCGGCGACGTCACCCAGCCGGCGCCCGACGACTTCCCCACCGCGGCCGGTGTCAGCCTGCGCCAAGCGTCTGCGCCGTAAAAGCGGCGCCGACGCCTGCAAGGAGGCGCCGATTCCCCGGCGGGTTGGTTGGCGGGTTGCACCTGGTCACCCCCGACAGATGGTGACCTGCAAGGAGGCGCCGATTCCCCGGCGGGTTGGTTGGGCGGCAATCGGCGCCGCAGAGGCTTCGCGCAAAGCGCCGTGAAGCGGCGCCGACGCTTGGCGGGGTTGCCCGGACGGCAATCGACCCGCAGGACACGATTTCAGGGGGCCGGGACGAAAAGCCATGAACGCCGACGCACCGCTGGACGCCTTCGTTCCTGAACCGTTCAGGCAGTTGGAGACCCCCTCGCGCGACCTGCCGCGGATCGCGAAGGACCCCTCGGCCATGAGGATGATCGGGGCCGCCGTGAGCCAGGTACCCACCCGCCATCGGCTCTTGCTCGGAGACGCCCGCCGCGCCGTCCTGCCCGCCGGCTCGGTTCACCTCGTGCTCACGTCGCCGCCCTACTGGACCCTCAAGCAGTACCGCCGCTCCGCCGGCCAACTCGGCGGGGTCGCCGACTACGACGAGTTCCTCGATCATCTGGATGCCGTCTGGCGCACGTGTCACCGGGCGCTCGTGCCCGGCGGGCGGCTCATCTGCGTGGTGGGCGACGTCTGTCTGTCGCGGCGCAGGAACCGCGGCCGCCATACCGTGGTTCCCTTGCACGCCTCCATCCAGGACCGTTGCCGGGCGCTCGGGTTCGACAACCTGGCGCCGATCATCTGGCACAAGATCGCGAACGCGGCCCACGAAGTGGAGCGGGGGACCGGCGGCTTCCTGGGCAAGCCGTACGAGCCGAACGCCGTGATCAAGAACGACGTCGAGTTCATCCTGATGCAATGGAAGCCGGGCGGCTACCGGCGGCCGAGCCTCGCCGCGCGAACGCTCAGCCTGCTGTCCGAGGCGCGCTTCAAGACGCTGTTCCGCCAGGTCTGGACCGACGTCGCCGGCGCGTCGACCCGGGACCATCCCGCGCCCTATCCCGTCGCTCTCGCCGAACGTCTCATCACCATGTTCAGCTTCGTCGGCGACTCCGTGCTCGACCCCTTCACCGGAACCGCGTCCACCCAGGTCGCCGCCGCCACCTGCGGCCGCAACAGTGTCGGCATCGAAGTCGACCCGGTGTACCACGGGAACGCGCTGGCGCGGCTGCGGACCGAGACCGCCAGCCTTCTGAGCACCGCGGACGTAAGCGCCGGCGAGATCGAAACGAAACCCGGGTTGCCCGCCACGGCGCAGGCGGTCTGCGCATGATTGGCGCCCAGGACGCCGTCGACGACCTCTACCGGATAGCCGTCGCGGAGGAGAAGAAGACCTCCACGTCGCGGCTCGACGCGCTCGCGGACTTCTGCGTGCAGGAACTGACGCGGCTCGGCATGAAGGACGTCGAGAAGGAGGCGTCGATTCCCGGCGGCGGCCGCGAGAAGAAATGGGACGTCGCGTGGCGCTACGACGGCAAGTACCGACTGGCGGCTCCAGGAGGCAGCCTCCTATCCCCGGGGCGCACCAGCACTACACGGAGCTCCGCCGCTGCCGCTCGTGCGGCGCCCTGCAAATGGTCAACGTCGGCCCGTCCGGCGAGCACGAGGCGTCGGCCTGGTTACAGGCCGCCGACGACTGCATGCCCTGGCAGAGGCTCCACGACGCAGCGCTCGCAGCCGGATCCCCGATCGGCCGCGACTGACGGCCGCACCCCTCGCCCTCCGCCCTCCCCCAAGTTCGCGCCAACGCAGGAGAACTGCGCCCGAGCCCCGCCGTCCCCGCTGGCACGCGGACACCCGCCCGCCGCCACGGCCCCCCTCGACACCTCCCGGTCCGCACGCGCTTGACCCCCAATCGTCGCTGAGGACCGCGGCGGACAAACACGGAGCCGCCCGGTCGCGACCGGTTTCACCGGCGACCGGCGCACTCCACCCACGAGGGACAGATGAGCGACGACGGGACCCTGTTCGACCCCGATCCGGCCGCCTCCGGCACTCGGTCCCCGTTCAGATTCCCAAGAGCCCGCACACACGTCGGAAACGGCAAGAATGCCGACCACGTCCAGACGCGCTATGATGAGTCTCGCAACCATTCGGGCACTGGAGAAGCACCGACGTGGCCACCACGCAACCCGTCGTCAAGTTCACCTACGAGGACTACCGCACCGCACCAGCGGACAAGCGCTACGAACTGCTCGGCGGTGATCTGATCATGGTTCCTGCCCCGAATCTGAGGCACCAAGAAGTCCAGTTCCGCTTGAGCCAAGAGCTCGGGCGATTCATCCTCGACCACGAGCTAGGGAAGCTCTTCTACGCCCCCTGCGACGTGGTGCTGTCCGACACCGACGTCGTGCAGCCGGACTTGCTGTTCGTCTCCCAGGGACGCGAGCATCTGCTGAGCGGCGGCGAGAACGTGCGGGGTGCGCCCGATCTCGTGGTCGAGATACTGTCTCCGGCTACCGCCGACCGGGACCGCGGCTACAAGCGTGAACTCTACGGCAAACACGGCGTGACGGAGTACTGGCTGGTCGACCCGATAGCGGAGACCGTCTCGCTCCATCGCCAACACGGAGGCGTGCTGGCCGTCATCCACACCTTCGGTCGGGAACAGACGCTGCGCTCACCGCTGCTCGCCGGCCTCGAACTCCACCTGGACGACATCTTCTCGTCTTGAGGACGAGCGCGGCACCGGTCCGTGGCGCAAGAAACCTCTCCTCGGTTGAGGCGCCGGACGACCGCACGTCATCGGTTCTTCCGGCACCCGGCAGCAGCGGGTCTTCTCCGCGTTCATCGGCAACTTCAGACGCTTCATCAGCTCCTTGACCGCCGTCAGCATTTCTGCCGCCGGCGCTTTGCCAAGCACCGCGAAGTCGTCTGCGTAGTTGACGATTTCCGCCTTGAAGCGCCGGGCGTAGCCCAGCACCTTCCAGCCGAGGATGAAGCGACGCCTGTAGATGTTGCTGAACAGCGGCGAAATCGGCGACCCCTGCGGGGTCCCCTTCCGCTCCCGACGCGCCCGGTTCGTGCGGCGGCGACCGCCGCGCCCGTCGTCCTCCTCCACCGCCATTTCCAGCCACGCCTTGACCCAGCCCAACAGAGCGCCGGGGTGATCACGACAGAGCGTCAGGGTTCATTCGGTCCGTTCCCAGCAGCAGCGCCAAGCCGCGCAGCACATCCCGAATTCTGTCCTGACCGAGTACTCCGATCTGTTCGCCGACTTGGCCCCGGTCGACGGTCCGGAGCTGCGAGACGTTTACGACGCTCGCCCGGGGAAGCCCGCCCTCTCCGCGGCCCAGCCGGACGTTGCCGGGCATGCCTGCGAGCCGTAGGTTCGACGTAATCGCAGCCACCACCACCGTAGAGATCCCGCTTCGATTGAAGCGGTCTTGCTGCACGACCACTGCGGGTCGGCGACCCGCCGGTGCAGAACCCTCCGGCGCGCCGAAGTGCAGCCAGTGGATGGCTCCCTGACGGATCACCAACGCTCGTCACCCCAGTCCGTGCCGGCGGCATCCAACTCGGCCGCCGTTCGGAGCTGCTCCCGGCGCAGTTCAGGATCCGCGAACAGCTCGTTCAGGCGTCGGGTGACGTCGGCGCCCACTTCGGCCCATCCTATCAGTCTGGCGCGGAAGCTCCCGCCCTCCGGGACGAGGCCGCGATGCTGCAGCTCCCGCTGGAGCATGGGTTCCAAGACGTCGTGCAGCAGTTCGCGGCGCCGCTCGGGCGAGAAGCAGGCCCCGTTCGGCGGCCGCAGCAGCAGGTCGGGGACGTCGCGTTCCAGTTTGGGCATGCGCGTGCCGTCGGCGTTTACGGCCAGCGGTCGGACGAAGGTGTGCTGCTGGCGGTGCCCGCTCATGGCGTGAACGAGCCACCACGAGACGGCCGCCGGGCCGTCGTCGCCGTCCACCGCGACGCCCAGCATCTCCGGCTCGAGATCCTGCCAGCGTCTCAGCGCGCCGACCACGAGCGAATGGTCGAGGCCGATCAGTTCGATCCCTTCTTGCGCCCGGGCGAGTTCCCGGTCGGTGGTGAACCGTCGCTCGGAGCCGCCGTCGGCGGAAGGGATCGCGAACGTGCGCTCGTCGATGCGATCCACGCCCTGGCCATCCTCCCGCAGGGCGGCGTCGAGAAACCGGACGATCCGGTCGAATCCCACGTCCACATCGGCGAGCGGTTGGTAATCGTCGAGCGAGAAGCGCTCCAGATCCTGGAATAGCTCGAACACCACCTTGCGTGCTTCGGTGGCGTTCGACATCGCGGCCTCCAGTTCCTCCTTCGTACGGCGCAGTTCCGGGTCGGAGAGCGCCTCCCGGTAGAGCGTGTCGTAGGTCAACCGTTCCGAGAGCTGCCCCAGGATCTGCGTGTGGAGGTCTTCGGCGACGTTGCCCCGCTCGTCTACCTTGCCCAGCGTGCCGGCGATCTCCGCGAGCTTGTCCGTGAGCATCAGGAAGATGCGGCCCTCGATGGTGTCCGACAGGACCAGGTTGTACACCTGCGCTGCGTGCGTCTGGCCGTAGCGGTGGATGCGTCCTATGCGCTGCTCCACGTCCATCGGGTTCCACGGCAGATCGAAGTTGAAGAGGATGCGCGCGGCCTGCAGGTTGATGCCCTCCCGTCCGGCTGCGGTGCAGACCAGCACGCGCGGACCGTCCGGCTTCTTGAAGCGGCGTTCCGCGGCCAGCTTCGCGCTGTGGTCGCCGCCGCGCAGCACCACAACGCCCTGCCCGGGATACGCGTGCTCGATCTCTTGATCGATCAGATCGACCGTGCCGAGATAGGTCGCGAAGACGACGACCTTTTCGACCGGATTCTCTTCCCACAGCGATCCGAGCGCGCGCAGCAGCTTTTCAACCTTCGTCTCGCGGGTGTCGGGAAAGCGCGCGAGAAGATCCCGGATCCGGAGCCGTTCTTCGGGCAGCGCCAGACCAACGGCCATCGCGGCGGCCTCTTCACCGGCGGCTGCCGAGTCTTCGCCGACGCCGGAGTCCGACGCCGTGGCAAGTTCATCCTCCTTCAGGCGCTTGAGCAGGTGGACTCTCAGGTCGGCAAGGATGGCGTCGACACGACCTCGGGAAACGGCGTCATCCCGCGGGATGCGGTGCTCCTCGTGAATGAGGTCGCGGACCTCGTTGTGGAGCCGATCGCGATCGTCGATATCGAGCGCCTGGTCGGCGATGATCGCCTCGTGCAGCGTCAGCGTCACCAAGCGCCGCCGCAGGGTCCGGCGCACGGCAGCGAAACTCGATGCGGCGATCTTCTGGAAGATCGTCATCACGAACCCGAGCGCGCGGCCTTGGTTCCCGCGCCGTTTCGCGAGGGCGAAGCCCTCCTGCAGATACTCCCGCAACGCGGCGTAGAAGGCGCGTTCTTCGTCCGTCATGGTGAACGATTCGGTGTGCACCCGGCGGCGGGCAAAAAGCGGTGCGCCGTCCGGCGTGCAGGCATCCGCCTTGGTGCGGCGGTACACCACCGTGTTGAGGCGGTGCCGGTTGGCGGTCATCTCCTCGGGGCCGGCGAACAGCGTCGGATTCAGCAGTTGCACCAGCATCCAGAAGCGGAAGTGATCGCCCTGGTGCGGCGTGGCCGAGAGCAGGATCAGGTCTCGCGTGTGGTCGCGTAGCGCCTCGGCCAGCTTGTATTTCTCCGTCCGGCGCACCTTGCTGCCGGAACGGCTCGCCGTCAGGTGGTGCGCCTCGTCGAAAACCACCAGGTCCCAGCGGGGAGCCTCGAGCAGGCGCTTGACGCGAGCTCGGCGCTTGAGCGTGTCGATGCTGGCGATAAGCCGGTCGTGCTTCGCGAAGGCGTTCGACTTGCGGTCGGAGACGTCGCCCTCGCTGCCGAAGACCTCGAAGCCCAGATGGAAGACGTCGTTGATTTCCCGGTGCCAGTTGCTCACGAGGCCGGCGGGCACCACCATCAGGGCGCGCCGCAGTTCGCCGCGGCTCTCGAGTTCGCGCAGCAGTAGCGCCGTCTCGATGGTCTTGCCGAGCCCAACCTCGTCGGCGACCAGAAAACGCCGGGGCGCAGCGGTTGCGATTCGGTGCGTGAGGACGACTTGATGCGGCAGCAGGTCGATGGGGGCCGCCGTCAACGCCGTGGCGCTGTCGATGAGCGGCAGCGCATGGGCCTCTCGCGCCAGCCAAGCGCGCCGGAGGCGGATCGGGTTGCCTTCGACGTGGGACAGTACGCGGTCGTTCCACGAGACGAGCGGTTGAACCGCGTGTGCGGGAACTTGTCGTTCGCCGTCGGGGAAGAAAGCGCGCAGATACCCGTCGCGCGCCGCGCCGACTACGACGCCCTCGCCGAAGTCGGCGTGCCGAATGCGCTGGCCCGGCTCGAACTGCGCAGGCATCGCGATCAGGAGATCCTCGGGTGGTAAAGGCCGACCCAAGCGTCGCCATCAGGATTCGCCTGCGGGGCGTCCGAGATGAGGATGCGCGCCGCGTCCGATTCGGCGCCCGCCCACAGACAGCGGCCGATGGCCAACCTATGCGCCGTTGCCGTTGCGCTGGTCCAGAAGTACTCCTCGGTCGCCGTCGCCATGCCGATCCGTTTCCGTCCCGTCGGCAGCCACAGAATCAGCGCGGCCTGACCGGCATAGTGATCCTGGAAAGCCAGAACGGCATGCTTCAGATCGGTCTCCAGCCAAGCCGTCGCGTCGTCGATACTGAGCACGTCCAGGCACCCTTCCACCCCTGCGACGACGAGGGCGTCACCGCTCGTGCTCGGCAGACCCGCCGGCCAGTCGTCGGTCATGGCGAAGAACGCCCGCAACGACACCACATCTGACGGCTTCGCCACCGTGGACAGGGCGGCGGAGTCCCAAAGCAGCGAGCATCCTCTCCGTCTCCAGACCGAATCGTGTTGCAGGTTCATGCCCTCTATGTCGTTAGTGTCGTCTCCTCCCCGTCCGGGAAGAGATCCATCTGCCGTTGGACCTGCCGGGGGTGTCTGGTTCGCCAGTCGTGCAGAATGCGTCGCGCTCTGCCCGCAGCCTTCTGGATCTCGGTGGCTCCCCCGCGACGAGAGAACCAGTCGAGCAGACCATCCAGAGCCGGGTGCGGCGCGAAACCGCCGCTGTTCAGCGTGTCCATCGCATTGATGCCACTGTGGTCGAAGCACGCGCCCACCAGGAGCGCCGCCTGATCGTAGTCGCTGGGCGACTGTCGGTTCAGGCGCGCGATCTCCAACGGCGGCGTAAGGTGGTAGGTTTTCTGCTTGATGCGGCACCAACCGCGGTTCTCGAAGTCCTGCGGCGCGATGCCCGTTCCGCGCAGGAGCTTCTGCACCTGATCGCGCGGCATCGTCGTCCGTCCGTCGAACACCCGCAGGAACTGGCGGGTGAACGGTTCGGCGTTCGCCGGTGGGGGATCCTGCACGACACTGAGGTCCTCGTCCAGGAGCTGGTTGATGCCGAGAAGCGCCGCCTCCACGGACATCGACCGACCCTCGTCGACGTACACCTGCCCGTAGTGACGGCTGAAGTACTCCAGCGCCTTGCCACGCCTGATCACCTGAAGATCCGCCTGCGAAAGGCCCGCCCGTTCGTGATGTTCGAGCAGCGTCTGCAGCCCCCGCACGTCGGCGAGCACCTGCCGCCGCATGCGGGCCCAACTGACCGGCTGCGGCTCCTCTCGCCGCTTGCGGCACACGTGGATGATGTCGTACTCGATCTGCCGGGAGCCGAACTCGCCCTTGCCCTTGGTCTCGTCGCTACGAATCGGGTAAGTTGCCTCCAGGTAGAAGCCGGCCTCGAACAGACTCTCCAGCACCGAAACCCAGGGTGCGTCCTGACTGTGGTGGAACGTAAACGCCAGCATGCCGCCGGGCTTGAGGATGCGGTGGCCCTCGCGCCAGCAGGCGGTCAGGATCCGCTGGTAGAAGGCGTCGGCATCGTCGGGGTGACGGGCACGGTTCGAGACGGCTTCCAGGGTCTTGGGTGTGTGCTCCGGCGAAAACTGATCCGGATAGTGGTCGCGGAGCGCCAGCCGCAGCCAGACGTGGAAGAAGTCGGCGAGTTCCGAGTAGTGGAGGAGACCGCCAAACGGCGGATCAGTGACGATCAGGTCGTAGGACCCGTTCTCGATGCTCGACAGTTCGGTCGCCGAGACGCAATCCAAGTGCGCGGTGTCAGGCCGGAGCCTGTCAGCGGGGTACACCTTCACGCTCTTGCCCTTGAGGTCGCCGGACAAGCCCGGTGCCAGTGACCTCAGGCGTTCGCTCGCGACCGTGTCCCACGGTGCGTCGGCCCATTCGCTCGCCTTGATCGCCTGGTCCGCGCACGACGCCCAATTTCCCCGTCCCAAGTCGGCGAAGACACCGTTCTCAACAAAAGTCGACTTGGGGTGGTAGTTTGAGTTGGCGAACATCGGCTCCAAACTGTCTCTCTGAGTGTTCCAGATCGTGAACTTGTTCTGATTCCGCAGGTATTGCTGAAAGGCGCCAAGCGTGTATTCACGCGCCTGCCAGCGGTGTACGCCACGTCCATCGAGAACGGCGCGGAGCAACTGGGTGTGTCCCAATAGTTGGCGAGCGTTGAACATGGTCCACCAGTGTGTGAACCCATGTCCGGTTCTGATGTCCCCGTTCGCGACGCCCGTCATGAAACCGTACGGCACCTCAGAATGCGGCCACCAGTCGGCGAAGTCCGTGTCCCGTCGTCGCTCCCACTCGGCCGCCGCCGCCTCGAAGCGCTCCGTGTCGGTCACCGGGGCGAAGAAACGACCGTCGTACGCCTGCTTTTCCTGGTCACAGGTGGGGCAGTACCCCTGCACGGCGTAGGCCGCCGCCGGCCCGGTCTTCCCGGTGGCTTTCACTGCCGTCAGCACGTCCTGCACCGTGCCGCAGGCGCCGCACGCGAAGGCGGACTTCTTCGGGACGGTGCCACCGCCCTTGGCCGTGCGGACCCTCGCGCCGGTGTCGGGGCAAGTCACCTCCTCGGGAAGCACCCCCCGCACTTCGAACAGCGCGTTCGTGGCGGCGCGCACCCGGTTCCAGCGCGCTGTGGCGTCAGCGGTGTCGGTCGCGCTGCCGCCGAGGGGGGCACCGTCCTCCGTCGCGCTGGAAGCCCCAGCGAGCCATTGGGGCGACACGAGCAGGGAGAGCGCGATACGCTTGCGCTTCGCACGCTGGTTTCGCAGGGATGGCATCGATTCGTGGCGGTCGCAGTGGGGACAACGGATGGAGGCGTCCGGGGCGAAAACCGCGTAAGGCGCTTCGCCGTCCGCGATAATCTGCGCCACGCTTGGCGCCATGCGGGCGTCCCGGTCCTCGATATCGAAGGCCCCGCCGCATCCCGCGCACCGATGGGGCCACGCCCCGACCGTGAGCGTCTTCACTGCCATCACCGGGCTCGACATCAGCGGAGTGCGGTGGCCGCAGCCGGTGACCTGACAGGGGCCGTGCTTCGCCCAGAAGACGTAGATCGTCTCCGGTCCATGATAGTCGTAATCGGTCCGCTGTTCCGGCGTGAGAGCCAAGGGGTCGAACTCCGCGCCCATCTCCTCGCCGGTCGACCACCGCGTCCACACGCCGCGATGGCCTCGCGGGCAGTCGCAGGCGTAGAACGGCATGATCTGCGGGCGGACCTCGGCTTCCACGTCGGCCAGCAACGCTTCGACCTCGGCGCGCGTAACGTCGGACAATGCGTTCCGGACGATGAACCACGCCACCGGATTGAGGTCGGCGCCGTACATCTGCATGCCGAGACGGGAACCCTCCACGATCGTCGTGCCGCCGCCCATGAAGATGTCGGCGACCTTGAGACCGGAGAACGCCCCCTTCGTCTGGTGGTTGGCGTAGTAGGCGTCCCAGACCGTCTTGGCCGCCGCGGCGGGATCGACCGGGGCGCGGGTGGCCGCCGCAATGAGCAGGGAGCGGAAGACGCTCGACCGCCGACGCGCCCACCACTTGGACATCTGGTAGACAGGCTTGCCGGCGTTGCCCTCGATGGTGGCGATCTGGTTCACGGGGAGAATGGGGAAATCCACCTCCAGGCAGGTTTTCGGTCGGTTCGGATCCGAGAAATCCACCGTGTCGAGCGCCACGGCGGCACTGGCGTTCACCGCACGGGCCACTTCGTCGCGGATCCGCTCGGCCTTCGTCTTCTGGTTGTGGCGCCTCGCCATCTCATTGTCCGGCAGGTCGGGACAGTTCCAGGAAGGGAACCGCAACCTCGAGCAGAGACAGACCGCCGTGCGTCAGCGTGGGGTACCCGCCGGAGCTCTTCCACTTCCGGCGACCCAGCACGAAGGCGTATCGGCCGCGAGGGTGATCGAGTGCCACGTCGATGGGCGGCGTCCATCGACTCGGCGACCCGTCGCAGGACGCGGATCGTCCGCTCCTGAAACGGGCCTTGAGGTGCGCCGCCTGCTCCACGTCCGCGGTGTCGGGGAAGAGGCCGCTCGCAGCATACCCGTGGTCGCCGCTCACGACGAGCCGCCGGCCGGTCGTCAGCCGCTCGACGAGCGCCCAGAAGTCGTCGCCGGTGAGTGCCGCCGCCGTCTCCTTGGCGAGTGCGGCCAGTCCGCGCCCCGGCGCGCTGAGCGCGTGCAGTCGCGTATCGGGCCAGTGGTGCCACAGCACCCAATCGGGTGACGCGTCGATCATGTCGACGCATTCCCGCCACGGAAGATCCATGCTGTCCGTCCGTGCGCCGGAGAGGAGGTGCGTATCGCCCGCGCCGTCGTTCTCCAGCGCCGAGCGCTGGCTCAAGCCGAGAGCCTGTGCGAATGGCGTCGTATCCGCTGGTAGTTCGGTGCCCAAGGCTTCGGCGGAATGCACGGTATAACCCCTCTCGGTGGCGCCGTGCAGCAGCCACGGCGTTTCGCGCAGCGACAGCCCGTCGAGAATCAGCACCGCCCGTCCCGGCACGCGCCCGCGCCACCAGGCCGCCAACCGCTCGGCAATCTTGGGCGCGCTGGCGCGGTACTCGGTCCACAGATCCCAGCCCGCGGTCGCCAGGAACAGGTCGGCCGGGGCGAGGATGCTGTCGCGCCGGCTGGTCTCGTTCGCGGCGTCGGCGATTGACATCTTCGGCCGGCAGGTAACCCAGGCCCATTCGAACAACGCCTGCCACGCCTCGTCCGGGGGCGCCTGTTGAAGTGTCCGCAGCAGGCCGAGCGGCAGGGTCGTCACTTTTCCTCCCGCTTCAGGCGCAGTTCGTACTCGATCCCGTCGGGCAGTTTCCGGATCAGCGCCTCGAGCTGCGCGCCAGTGAGAGCGGAGGTCTGCAGCGACAGCTCGTGGATCTGGGTGCCGGCACCGATGCCCCACGACTCCATCTTCCCCAGGAGATTCAGGGGCGACGTGGCGGGAGATTCATGGGGCACGAGTTCGGAGCCGCTCTGGAAGAGCGTGGTTTCGTGCGCCGGCGGTGTGGAGACGGTCGTTTCCTTCACACCGTGTGTCCGGGTCTGGCGACCAGTGGAGATAGGAAGCGATGGCGTACCCCCTCCGGGGGGAGGCTGGACGTCGGCGCGGGTCGGCTGCACGGAAGGCGCGGACCCTCCGCCGTAGGTGGCGTTACCCGGTGCCGGGGCCGTTGCAGTTCCCGAAAAACCGCTCGTCTGCGCAACCGCCTGAGGCCGCAGCAGGCGGGTCTCGTCGAGATGTTTGCCGCCGCCGAATCGCCCGCGCATCCGCCGCCACGCCGTCTCCTCGTCCTCTCCGGCTCGGACCTGCAGGTGTTCCGCACCGCGCAGGTCGATCGCGATCTTGCCGCGCGCACAGAGACGGAGGATGCGTTCCTTCACCTGGATCTCGCCGATCCACGGGATGCACGGCTCGCCTCCCGGGCGCGGTTCCTGGAGCTCGCGGAGCAGCTTGCCCACTGAGTCATGGTTATCCGCGGCCGCCAGCACCCAAGCATCGAACTCCTCAGGGACGAAGAGGTGAGTGCGGACGTGCTCCTCGATGGTTCGGGGGATCTCGGAGCCTTCCGCCCGGTGGGGCTCGACGTGGAACGTGCAGCGGGCCGGCTCCTGGTAGATCCATCTGTCGAGGATCGCGAAGCGGTCGAAGTGCCTGGTCAGTTTGGCCCGCAGCTCACGCTCGTAGCGTGTGCGAAGCCTGCGGTACGCGGGCTCCTCGGCGCCCCAGCGTAATGCGAGCGTCACCGCGCGGGCGACGACCAAGAGTTCACGATCCTCGAACAGGTCGCGGCCACCCGTGCCGGGGACAAGGAAGCGAACGGCGTTGCGGCGGGTGTGGAGGTGGTCACGAAGCCATGGTCCCAGCGTGGCCCCGATATCCTCCGGAGAAATGGGCAGCACCAGCAGCGGCAGGCGTTCGTCCCAACGCTCCGGCCGATCAGCCTCGTCGACCGCCTCCCACGGCGCCGACTCCCAGCCCGACCGCAGAACCACGACCCGGAACGCCTTCGTCACGTGACCGTCGCCGCCGATGACGTAACGCACTTCCTTGGCCAATTGCACGCGATCGGAACCATCCTCGAAGAGCCTGTCGTTGCGGGCGCTTGCAATGAGTCTGGCCTGCGGGTTCTCGTCCTCGCGAAAGACGAGGCGAGGACCGTCGCGGTGGATGTTGAAGCTGTTTTCGACGATGGTCGACAGCTCGTCCTGGAAGGCGTTGTCGTCGATGCGCTCTCCATGGGTGATGTCGATCTGGAGCGTCTCCGGCTCCGCGCCGGCCAAGTTGCCCACCGCGAGCGAGCGCAGCCAGAGCGCGCCAACGATCTCGGACAAGTGCGGCGTGTTCCCGTTGGGCCCTGTCGTGGCTTCTTGCACTGCGGATACGTTGCGCAGCGCCTTCCCGCGCAGATTGGCGTGATGCTGGTTCGACACCGAGTCGAGCAGCGCCACGACACCGCTGTGGTCGTCGTCCAGCCGGAAGTCCGCCGCCGTGACAATGGGGTTGTCGCCGTGGCGCTTGAACAGTTGCGCGAGGACGCGTATGAGGTCGCGCGTCTCTTGCGCCTGCGTGGCCACGAGGACCTGATCCTCCAGCAGTTGCAGCAGGTGGGGTGCGAACGGCCAGCAGGCGAGGAATTCGCGTCGAACCCGATCGTGCTCGGAAGAAAGCGTCTGGCTCAGCCGCAGGTATTCGGCGACGTGAACCTGCGTGGCGAGATCGATCTGCTCGTCCGGGATTTGCAGGCGGTTCTCGAACAGACGATGGAGCAGCAGTTTCTTGCGGTCCCGCCTGGCGGTCGGACTCTTGAAGTCGGCCTCGACCGGCCCGACGCGGCGGATCTGCTGAAAGGCGTCGGTGTTGCCGTTCCGCACCGATACGACGAGTACGAGCAGCTCGGGGTGGGCCTTGGCGATCTCGGAGAGGAGCTGCACGACGTTGAACGCCCACGTGCGCCACGGGTACTGCTTGGTATTCGTCAGCCCGTCGAACCAAGTCTGGTACTCGTCGAGAATCAGCGCTGTCGGCGTGCGCCGGAACAGCTCCACCAGATAATCGGAACTCGGCACGTCGGTCTGCTTGTCGCCGAGCCCCTGCCACATGCCGCGCACCTCCGCCCCGTGCGGGTGGCGGTCGAACAGCAGATCCCACAGGAACTTGTAGCGCTGGCGGTGCAGGCTCTCGCTGATGACGTGCATCCCGTCACGCAGCGGGAGCGCGGCGAGCTTCTGGTTGTCGAGACGCTCTGACCAAGCCTCCAGCCAAGCACGGGTGGCGGCGGCGGCGGTGAAGGCGTGGTGCAGCAGCGCCATGAGGTGCGATTTGCCCTGCCCGCGTTCCCCGATGAGGACGAGTGGCCGGCCACAGTCTGGACCCACGGCTTCGAGCGACTTGAGCGCGTCGGCGGAGGGGTAGGTGATCTCAAGGAAGTCCGCCGCCGCCATCTGCGTGGCGCCGGTGTTCCGGGTGTTCTCGAGCTCGATCGCAGTGCCGCCGAGGCGGCGCCCGCGGAACTCGCTCCGCAGGGTGAGTTGCAGCAAGGTCGATCCTCTCAGCGGCCGGCAGCTGCACGGTGTCAGTGCGGCGATGCCGATTCGCCGCCGGAGCAGCGCGGCGAGAATATCAGCAGTGTGCCGTGCGCGCAACGACGGCCGCGACGCGGCGAGACAAAGCGGCGACGTTCCAAGCGAAGGAGCCAGACTCGACGGCGGCGCACCACTTGGCGCTACCAACCAACTAACGCAAGACCACCGCGGGGACCCGCACGAGGATGTAGGTCACGTGCCCCCCCGCCGGCACGAGGTAGCCGTGGGGGGTGCGGGCGGGAATGTGCAGCACGTCGCCGGCCGCCACCGGATGCCGCGTCCCGCCGGCGATGCCGGACCCGCGGCTCCCGGTCCGGTCGAGCATCTCGCCCCCCACGAGCACCCCGCCCCCGCCGCTCGTCACGAAGACGACGTCGATGATGTCGTCGTGAATCTCGGGCGCCCCGTCGGCGTCGCGGTGGATGTGGCGGAAGCGGTGCGAACGGGTCGGGCTGCCGTAGTCGGCGAGGGTCTCACGGGCCGAACGGTCGGGACCGATCCGCAGGTCGAGGGCGGCGCGCCGCCGGTCGAGCTCGCCGGCCCGCCACAGGGCGAATCCGGGCGGATCGAAGTCGAGGGCGGGGGCGTCGTCGGGCACGACCCGCCGGCCGGTCAGGGCGGGCAGCCTGACCAGCACGTAGGTCACGTGCCCGCCCTCCGGGACGAGGTAGCGGTGGGGGGTGTCGGCGGGAATGCGCAGAACGTCGCCCCGCCCCACGGGGTAGCGCACCCCGCCGGCGATGCCGGTCCCCCGGTACTCGCCGTCCCCGCCGGCGCGGTCGATCAGCTCGCCGCCGACTTCGAGGATCGCCGCCCCGCTCTGGACGAGCACCACGTCCTCGATGCGCGCATGCTGCTCGGGAAAACCGTCGGCGTCACGCCGGATGAACCGGAACCGATGGGATCCGCCGGGGACCTCGTAGTCGGCCAGCGTCTCGCGGGCCGAGCCGTCGGGCCGGATCGTCTCCGACAGGGCGGCGTTGCGCCGTTCCAGCTCGGCCGCGCTCCAGCGCAGGAAGCCCGGCTCGCCGGTCTGCAGGACCGGCAACGTCCGCATCAACCCGGCACCGGTGTTCGACCGCCGCAGGAAACCGGGCTCGCCGGTCTGCAGGACCGGCAACGAGATCGCGGCGAAAGCGAACAGACGCGCGATGACGGCCATGGGCGGGCTCCTCTCTCCGACGCTCCCGATTGTAGCTCTCGACGCGGGTCCCACGACGGGCTGCCCCGCCGCGAGACTCTCAGTGCCGGTGGTCGCGGCGGCTCTGGTGGAACACCACGTGCAGCAGCGAGCCGCCGACGAACGCCTGGTAGAGGTCGACGCCGGGACCGTGCCCGCCGGCCAGCTCCCCGCCGACCGCGTAGCCGATGACGGTCGCGGCGGTGAGGACGCCGATGCCGAGGGCGCCCCCCCGGACGCCGTGCCGGGGCCGCAGCATCCACCAGATCGCCAGACCGACCGGAATCCGATGCAGGATCACCGCGGCGGCGACGCCCGTGCCCGGGGCGAGCGCCGCCCCCTCGAGCAACGCGTGCAGCCCCAGGCCGGACAACCCCACCACCAGGGCCAGGTCGTCGACGTGCGGGGCGAGCGCGCGCGACGTCCGCTCGACGAGCACCGGGACGCCCGCGCCCGCGGCCAGGACCACGAGCGTCGCGGCCCCGTGCTCGGCCCAGGCGTGCGGGAGCACCTGCCACGCCACCAGCCCCGGCACGAGGGCGAGCATGACGCCGTCGACGACGCGGGCGGCACCGGGCCGGCGGTGCGACCATCGGTACAGCAGGACGCCGGCGAGCGGGGCGGCGAGCGCGCCGACGAGCGGGAGCGGGATCATGCCGGCCGGCATGTCACGCTTCCGACGGCCGCCCGCGGGCGCGCAGGCCGTCGGCGTGGTGGTGCTCGGTGCAGTCGTCCAGCGATCGCTCCACCTGAATGGTGATGTGGTGGATGCCGAAGTCGCGCGACCCGACGGCGCGCAGGCGGCGGAGCACCGGCTCGAGGTCGCGGTCCGGATAGTCGGGATCGATCAGGACGTGCGCAGCGAGCGCGTCGTAGCCCTGAGCGATGGTCCAGACGTGCATGTCGTGAATCTGGGCGACGCCCCCCACGCCCTCCATCTCCCGGCAGAGACGCTGGACGTCGACGTGCGCGGGCGCGCCTTCGAGCAGGACGTGCACCACCTTGCCGAGCAGACGCCACGTGCCGGCCAGAATCAGGAGGCCGATGAACACGCTCAGGACGGGGTCGGCCAGCGTCCAGCCGAAGGCCCAGACGAGGACGCCCGACACCACGACGCCGACCGAGCCGAGCAGATCGGCCATGACGTGCCGGAAGGCGCCCTCGACGTTGACGCTGTGCCCGGCCGAGCGGTGGAGAATCCAGGCCGCGAGCACGTTCACGGCGAGGCCGGCGGCGCCGACGGTCAGCACCAGTTGACCCTGGACGTCCGGCGGGGCCAGGAAGCGGCGCCAGGCCTCGACGATCACCCAGCCCGCGATCAGCCAGAGGGTGAGCACGTTCACCAGCGCCGCGAGGATCTCCAGGCGGCGATAACCGAACGTCCGCCGCGCGGAGGCGGGCCGATCCGCGAAATGCATGGCGGCCAGGGCGAGGCCGATGGACGCCGCGTCGGTCAGCATGTGGCCCGCGTCGGCGATGAGCGCAAGGCTGCCGGAAAGGATGCCGCCGGCGACCTCGACGCCCATGTAGCCGGCGATGAGCACGAGCGCGGTGGTCAGCCGGCGGCGGCTCAGGCCGCGCAGGTCATGCTCGTGCCCGTCCGGGCCGTGGGGGTGGTGCGAATGGCCGCGCTCGGAACTCATGAGGGGGACGGAGCCATCGGCCGGCGCGCACCGCGCCGCACCGGCGGCAAGAGACGCCGCGCGGCCTGCAATCCCACGGTATACCCTGACGGGCGCCGGCGTCAACGCCGGGAGGGGTCAACAACAGGACCATCCCACGCTCCGCCGCCGCCGTGCGCAGGCGAAATCGTGGCGGGTCCTGGGCTCCGGACGTGCGGAATCGTGGGTCTCACGCGGCGCCGGCCGGTCGGCAAGACGGTGGCGACCCCTCGAATCGGGGGCGGGCCGTCACGCGCCGTCAGCGTGGGATGCCCCTGGGGTCAGCAGGGGTCAGCAGCCCGTGGTGAAACCCCGCGTCGCACCGGGAGCGGCGAGGGCGCCAGCGGGCTGAAGAGCGCCGGCGGGCTGAAGAGCGCCGGCGGGCAAAGAACGCCCGTGCCCGACAAGGCGTGATGAGGGCACCTAATTCCTCTGCAACATGTCCCGACGTTTCGTGGCGTTGAGGCGATCGGCGTCCCCCGCTCATGACGGTTGGGGCTGTCAAGCCCCGCCAGCGGGCGGGAGGTGGTCGACGTGGTGGTGCTCGGTGCAATCGTCCAGCGACTGCTCCACTTGCTGCGTGATGCGCCCGATCCAGAAGCCGCGGGCGATCCCGCTTCCACGACCGGGCCGCGAGCCCACGCGAGCCCCGCGAGCCTGCCCGCTTGGACTACACTACGGCCGCAGACGGCCCCGCGTCCGTTCAGACCGTCGCCCTGCCCGCCCGTCCGCCCCGTGTCGACGCGGCGCGCGCGGGCGCAGGGGCGGGCGGGTGGGGCATCGCGGGCGGGATGAGGGCAGACACCATGACCAGAGTGAGTCGAGCGTTGTTCGCCGCGGCCGTCGCCGTCTTCCTGTGGGCCGGGATCGCGCCGGCGCAGATCACGCGCATCGACCTGCCGGTCGTCGAGTCGCCGGCCCTCGGGGGCGAGTCGTTCGGCGAGGCCGGCCGGTACGAGCGCCTGCGCGGGCTGGTCACGGGGGAGGTCGATCCGGAAGACCCGCGCCACCGGCACATCGTCAATCTCGACCGCGCCCCCCGGAACGGCCGCGGGCGGGTCGAGTACCGAACCACCGTCGAGATCTACCGCCCCGTCGACATGAGCCGCTGGAACGGGGCCATCTACCACACCGTCCCGAACCGGGGCGGGGCCGGCGCGGCCGAGCCCGCCCTCCTCGAGCGCGGGTTCGCGCTCGTCCGCGTGGGCTGGCAGGGCGACATCGCCCCGACCGGCACGAACATCGTGGCCCGGCTGCCCGTCGCCACCGGGGCCGACGGCGCCCCGCTCACCGGCCCGGCCCTCGAGGAGATGATCTTCGACGACGACGCGCCCCGATCCCGCTACCGCCTGACCTATCCGACCGCCTCGCGGGACTCCGCCGGCGGGATGCTCTCGGTCCGGACCTCCCAGACCGCGAAGCGGCAGGCGCCCCCGGACCTCGCGTGGACCTGGATCGGCGACACCGAGATCGAGGTCACGCGCCCCGCCGGGTTCGACGGCGGGGCCATCTACGAGTTCATCTACCAGGCGAAGGACCCCATCGTGCTGGGCCTCGGGTTCGCGGCGGTGCGGGACGCCATCTCGTTCCTGCGCCACGAGGCGGCGGACGCCGCCGGCGCCCCCAACCCCCTGGCCGTGACCGGCCTGCCCCGCACCGCGATCTCGATCGGCATCTCCCAGAGCGGACGCATGCTGCGCGACTTCCTCTACCAGGGGTTCAACGAGGACGTCGCGGGCCGGATCGTGTTCGACGGCATCCACCCCAACATCGCCGGCTCGCGGAAGACGTTCACCAACTACCCGTTCGGCCAGCCCGGGCGCTGGCAGAAGCAGCACGAGGACCACGTCTATCCCGGCGACCAGTTCCCGTTCACCTACACGACCCTGACCGACCCCGTCAGCGGCCGCACCGACGGGCTGCAGGAACGGTGCGCGGCTTCCGGCACCTGCCCCCGAATCATCCACAGCGACAGCGAGGCGGAACTCTGGCAGGCGAGGGCGTCGCTGGTGGTCACCGATCCCGAGGGCGGGCCCATCGAGCTGCCGGACAACGTGCGGGTCTATCTGCTGGCCGGCACCCAGCACGGCGGCGGTCCCGGCGTCCACACCGGACCCCCGAGCGCGGGCCTGTGCCAGAACCTGAGCAATCCGATCGCGCTGGGCCAGGTACGCCTCGCCCTCAGCCTGGCGCTGTACGATTGGGTGGCACGGGGCGCCGCGCCCCCGAAGAGCCGCTTCCCCACCTCGGGTGACGGGCTCGTCCCCGCGGCCGCGGTGGACTTCCCCGCCGTCCCCGGGGTGACCTGGACGGGGTCGCACAATCCGTTGCGCCTCGCCGACCACCGCTCGCTGCCGCCCATGCGCGGTGACGCCTACACGGTCCTGGTCGGCCGCACCGACGCCGACGGCAACATGATCGACGGCGTCCGCCACCCCAATCTCGTCGCGCCCATCGGCACCTTCACGGGCTGGAACCTCCGGCGGACCGGCTTCGCCGAGGGCGCCCAGTGCCGCGGCGCCGGGTCGTTCATCCCGTTCGCGGCCACCCGGGCGGACCGCCGGTCGTCGGGAGACCCGCGGTTGTCGCTGGAGGAACGCTACCCGGACCACGCGTCCTACGTGCGCGCGGTCCGCGGGGCGGCGCAGGCCCTCGTGCGGGACCGGCTGCTGCTCCGGCGGGATGCGGACGAGATTGTGGCGCTCGCGCGCGGGAGCCGGACCCGAGCCGCGGGGACGGTTCACCGGGACTGACCCTTCGGCCCCCAGTGTTTTCCGGGCTCGACTGATCCGCGCCGGGTCGGGAACCGCGGCGAGCCGGAGTAGAGTTTCGCCTCCGCCCGCCGCCCAGGCACCCCTTCCGGGGCCGCCCGGAACCACGCCGGCGGCACGCCCTCTTTCGGCCGCCGGGCGGCACCATCAGGCCGCCGCAGGCGGATGTGCTCCGCGGCCCCGCGATCACGAGCGGGGAGCCGTCGGAACACCGGGTTCCCGGTTCTTGAGGCGCGGGCCGGGACGCCGGTCAGGTCGCAGGAGCCGTCGGAACACCGGGTTCCCGGTTTCTTGACGCGCGGGACGGGGACGCCGGTCAGACCGCAGAGGTTCGACTCCTCGTCGGAACACCGGGTTCCCGGTTTCTTGACGCGCGGCCTCGCAGAATCGGAACAGATCCCCCCATGACGCTCCGTCACATCGCCAAGAAGCCGGGCCGACTGGGTAAACTTGGGCCGTGACGACACCGCGCTCCCCGGCGGCCGGATCGGCGGCGCAATACGACACCTTCGCCGACATCTACGACGTCTGGACGGAGACCGCGCCCGCGGCCAAGTCGAACCGCCGGTTCTACGTCGAGGCGTATCTCGCCGCCGGCGGGCCGGTCGTCGAGCTCGGCGTCGGCGACGGGCGCATCGCCGTGGAAGCAGCCGCGCGCGGGTGCCGGGTGATCGGCGTGGACGCCTCCCCGGTGATGCTCCGGCGGTGCCGGAAACGCGCCGAGCAAGCCGGCGTGGGCGACCGGATCGAGCTGCTGGAAACGGACTTCCGCACGTTTCGGCTCGACGAGCCGGCCGCTCTCGTCACCCTGCCTTACCACAGCATCGGACACCTGACCAGCGTGCCGGCCAAGCGGCAGGCGGCGCACCAAGTGTTCAACCAGCTCCGGCCGGGGGGACGGTTCATCTTCGACGATTTCGTGATGACCCCCGACGCCGCGGCGCGGATGCGGCAGGTGCAGCTTCGGGCCACCTACCCGTCGGCGGCCGGCACGGATATCCTGTTGTGGGTCACCTCCCTCGTGGACGAGAAGGCCCGCCTGATCAAGGTCATCACCTGGGAGGACCACTTCACGGCGGAGGGCCGGCCGGAATGGCGCCGCTACCGGCGGCTGGACCTGAGCTGGCTGGACCCGGACCACGCCCGCATGCTGCTGCTCGGGGCCGGGTTCACGATCGACGCCTGTCTCGGCAGCTTCGACGGGACGCCGTTTTCCATCGACACCGCGGCCGAGCAGATCTGGATCGCCCGCAAACCGGGACGATGATCGGCCGCGCAGAACGGTGCGGAATCCGCGGGGTCGGGTCGGACGGCGGCCCGACCGGCCGGCAGCCCGCCGTGAACCTGGAGCCCCAACCCACATGGTCGGAACCGCGGGACTGAAGAACCTGGAAGTGGCCGGCATCGTCGGGGTCTACCCGCGGGAGCGGGAGCGGCCCCAGCCGGTCTTCTTCGACATCGAGGTCGATTACGACCTGGCGCGCGCCGCGCAATCGGACGCCCTGGCGGACGCCGTCGACTACGACGGCATCGCCGCCGCCGTCGCCGAGCTCGTCCGGCGGCGGCGGTTCGCCCTCCTCGAGACCATGGCGGAGACCGCGGCGGCGCTCCTCCTCGACCGAATCGACGGCGCGCAGCGCGTCCGGGTGGAAGTTCGCAAGCCCCGGGCGGTCCCCGCCGCCGCCTGCGCCTTCGTCCGGGTGGAGCGCACGCGGTCGTGAGCCCCGCGCAGAACACCCCGGTCGCGGTGGTGACCGGCGGCGCGCGCCGGCTGGGCCGCCGCCTGTGCCTGATGCTGGCGGCGCGGGGATACGACCTCGTGGCGCTCTACCGCACGTCGGAACAGGACGCCCGCTCGCTGGTGCGCGAGCTGGAGACGGCGGGGCGGCGCGCGCGGTCTCTGGCTGCGGACATCGGCATCGAGCGGGACGTGGCGGCGGTCTTCGACGACGTCGCGGCGGCGGAGGGCCGGGTCGATCTCCTCGTGAACAACGTGGGCAACTACAACCCGCAGCCGGTGACCCGGCTCGATCCCGCGGCGTGGGACGCGACCCTCGCCGCCAACCTGTCCGGCGCGTTCTACTGCTGCCACCACGCGCTGCCGCTGATGCCCGAGGGCGGCAACGTCATCAGCATCGGCATGGCGGGCCTGGAAGGCATCCGCGCCAACGTCCACGGCGCCGACTACTACGTGAGCAAGACCGGGCTCCTGGTCCTGACCCGGGCCCTCGCGAAGGCGCATGCCGGCCGCGGAATCCGGGTGAACATGGTCTCGCCGGGACAACTCGAGAACTCCGTCGACCTGCCGCCGCCGGACCTGATCGGCAAATGGGTGCCGCTGGGGCGCGCCGGCCGGCTGGACGACGTCACGCAGGCGGTCGAGTATCTGCTCGACGCGTCCTACGTGACCGGCGTCAACATCGACGTCTCCGGCGGCTACCGGCTCTAGCGCATCATCACTACTAAAAACAGGGTCGCCGGGGCACTCACTCCGACCGCAAGAGTCCTATGCAGAAGAAATACGTCGTTCGACCAAGTCCGCTTGTCCGAAACTTATGACGTGACGGACCACTGGTTGGACATGGCCGGAACTGTCGACGAAAGCGGCGGCGCGCCGCATCCGAACCGACCACGCGTGTCGACCCCGCTTACCGCCACCGCGCTCTGTCCGCTCTGGAACCGGGCGTCGGAGTGGGCGCGCCGCCTGCGCATGATCCGCGAAGCGCGGCGGTTCCTGTATCTGTCCACCTACTACGTCGAGTACGACGAGTACGGCGCCGAACTCCTCGCGCTGCTGCTCGAGGCGCAACGGAGCGGCGTGGCCGTCAATCTGCTCATCGACGGCTTCGGCCAGCGTCTCGGCGGGGTCCTGATGTCGGCCGCGGCCAGGGCGGCCCTGCGGGACCGGCTCGCCGCGCTGCTTGGCGCCGGCGCCGTCGTGACCGTGTACCGCCCCCCCCACCCGATGCAGCGGCGCCTCGGCGGCGGCCAGCACGTGAAGATCCAGGTCTCGGAGCAGGGGGAGGCGATCTTCGGCAGCAGCAACGTCACGCGGACCTCGTTCGAAGGTTGGAACGAGTACTCGGTCGCGCTCCGCGGTCCCATCGTGCGCACGCTGCTCGAAAGCTACCGGACCATCGGCGGCGAGGTCGACGCCGACCACCTGCGCGAGCTCGGTCGACGCGCGGCCGGGACGCGCGGAGACATCGACCTCGACTACTGGATATGCAACCCCAATCTCCACCAGGGCCGCCGCGGTCCCCTCGGATGGCGCGGCTCCAACGTGGTGACCCACCGCATGCTCGACATGCTGAACGCCGCCCGGCGCCGCATCCAGCTCACGACCTTCTACTTCAAGCCGGCGCCGGCGCTGATGGACGCGGTGCTGGCGGCGGCGCGGCGGGGGGTGGAGATCGAGATCCACCATTCGCACCGCGACGCGCTGCCGGCCACCGATCTCGCCTGGATCGCCGCCGCCGCCGGCTATCCGCGGCTGCTGGACGCGGAGGTCCGCATCTACGAGAATCGCGGCGGCGAGCATTCGAAGATCGTGCTCGTCGACGACGCGTGGGTCGCGTTCGGCAGCTACAACTTCGAGGACGCAGCGCACGACCGGCTGGCCGAGGCGATGCTGGCCACGCGGGACCCGGCCGCCGTCACCCCGGCGCGGGCGATTTTCGACGCCCTCCGAACCGATCCGCGCAACACGCCGGTCGGCCGCCGGTTCCGCCGGGACCTGCCGGCCGGCCTGCGGCTGCGCCTGGCGCTGCTCGGAGGCTTCAAGCGGTGGATGTAACCCCGAATCCCGGCGCCGAAGAGACCACGATGCGATGTCCGACGACCTCCGCTTCACCGAAATCGAGCACAAGTTCGTCGTCGGCGACGACTTCGACCCGACAAGCCTGGCAGAGGCTCTCGAACCGCTGCAGCCGACCCGGACGAACGCGCTGCAGGTCCGGGACCGGTACTTCCTGACCGAGGCGGGCCGGCGCGGGCGGTTCATCATCCGCCATCGCTACGATCCGGAGCTGCACCATCTGACCCTGAAATCGCTGGCGGAGGATACCCAGGTGCGCGCCGAAATCAATCTCGATCTCGGACACCACGCCGGCGATCAGGCGGCGGCGGTCGATGCGTTCGTCGACCGGCTCGCGGTGACCTGGAGCGGCGTCATCCACAAGAACCTGACCGTCTGGTACTTCCCCGACGTCGAAGTGGCGCACTACCGCGCCTCGACGGGGACGCGCTCGGTGCAGTGCGTGGAGTTCGAAGCGACGCGGAAGCGCTCGCTGGCCGGCGCCCTGCGCGCCGTCCGCCGTTACGAGCGGCTGACCGGGTTCCGCAACGCCCCCCGCTCGCACCGGTCGCTGCCGCAGATCCTGTTTCCCGAGATCGCCGCCGCGCTGGAGGAAACCGCCGTCCGGAGCGCGGCGGAGGATCCCTGACGGATGCCCGCCGGCGCCGTCGCGATCCTGACACGGCGCGGCCCCGCGCCGGCCCCGACCCTCGGATCGACGCGCGGGGGCGCACGTCAGATTCGTGAGACGACCGCCCTGTCGCCGCCGGATTGGCGATTTCGATCCCGTTCCCGGCCTCGATGCCCGAACGGGCCTTTCGGGCTTGGCGCGATGGGGCGCCTCGGGGCCGGCCGCGCCGGATGGTCTCCGGCGGCGCGGCGTCTCACTTTCTTGACGCGCACCCGACGCGCCAGGAGCGTCCCACGCTGACGGCACGTGACGGCCCGCCCCCGATTCGAGGGGTCGCCACCGTCTTGCCGACCGGCCGGCGCCGCGTGACCCACGATGCCGCACGTCCGGAACTCCAGGACCCCGCCACGATTCCGCCTGCGCACGGCGGTGGCGGAGCGTGGGATGGTCCCGCCCGACGCGCCAGGAACATCCCACGCTGACGGCACGTGACGGCCCGCCCCCGATTCGAGGGGTCGCCACCGTCTTGCCGACCGGCCGGCGCCGCGTGAGACCCACGATTCCGCCCGTCCGGAACTCCAGGACCCCGCCACGATTCCGCCTGCGCACGGCGGTGGCGGAGCGTGGGATGGTCCCGCCCGACGCGCGGGCGGCGGTTGCGCGCAGGGCGGAATCACGGTACGGTCAGGCGGCGCCCGCGCACCACGCGGCGCGCCGGCGATCCATGGCGATGCGGACCCTCCTCTACCGGCTCATCGGCACCGTCACCTCCATACGTCCCGAGGAGACGACGGCGGTGGCGTTGATGTTCGCCTACTCGTTCCTCGCCATGACGTCGTACAACATCGTGAAGCCGCTGACGCGGTCGCAGTTCATCGCCGCCCTCGGCTCCGACAATCTGCCGTACGTGCTGTTCGTCGCCGGGATGCTCATCGGCGCCGTCATGCACCTCTACTCCAGAGCCGTCCGCCGCCTGCCCCCCCGGCACGTGATACCGGTCACCCAGGCCGCCATCATCGGCATCCTCGTCCTCTTCTGGGGACTCCTGCAGACCGGCGCGGGGTGGGTCACCGTCGCCTTCTATTTCTTCGGCCTGATTCTCGGCATCCTGCTGATCAGCCAGTTCTGGACCCTCGCCAACGACGTCTTCGACGCCCGCCAGGCCAAGCGCCTGTTCGGGTTCATCGGCGGCGGCGCCAGCCTCGGCGGCGCGCTGGGGGCCGGCATCACCGCCGTCGTCGTCGAGGAGGTGGGCTCGGAACAACTGGTGCTGGTGAGCGCGGCTACGCTCGCCGCCTGCACCGGCATCGTGCTGCTGCTGCTCCGCCGGCACCCGGTCGGCGAGGCCGCCGAGTTCGACGCCCCCGCGGGCGGCGGGGGCCGCGACGTCCTCCGGTTCCTGTCGCAGTCGCGCCCGCTGCAGGTGCTGGCCCTGGCCGTCGCGTGCGCCGCCGCCGGCGCCGCCGTCGTCGACCAGCAGCTCAACATGGCGGCCGAGGCGATGCGCGGCGACCGCGGCGGCGACGGCATCGCCGCCCTGCTGGCCGCGGTCACCGCGTATCTCTCGCTGGCCGGATTCGTCGTTCAGGTGGCCCTCATCAGCCGCATCCACCGCTCCGCCGGGATCGGGGTGGCCCTTCTCCTGCTGCCGCTCGGCTTCAGCGCCAGCGCCGCGCTCATCCTCCTCACGGGAACTCTCTGGGCCGTCGCGGGGGCGCGGGTGCTCAGCTCGACCCTGCGCTACACGCTCGACAAGACGACGCGCGAGGTCCTCTTCGTGCCGCTCCCGGCCGAGCTGCGGCGCCGAGTCAAGCCGTTCATCGACGTCACCATGGACCGGTTCGCCAAGGCGCTGACGGCGTTGCTGCTGCTCGCCCTCATTCAGCCTTGGGGGTTCGGCCTGGACTGGCGCGAACTGAGCTACGCGAGCCTCGCCATCACCGGGCTGTGGATCGCCGTCGCGATCCGGGCGCGGCGCGAGCACCTCCGGTCGTTCCGGGCCAGCATCGACGCCCGGACCATCACGCCGGACGCGGTGGCGACCCGGGCCGGCGAGGCCGCCACCATCGAGACCCTGGTGGAGGAGCTGTCCAACCCGGACCCCGCCGCCGTGCTCTACGCCATCGAGATGCTCGAGGCGCTGGACAAGCCGAACCTCATCACCCCGCTCCTGCTCCGTCACGAATCGGGGCCGATCCGGGTGCGTGCGCTGCGCGCGCTGGCGTCGGGCCGCTCGCGCGTGGCCCACCGCTGGAAGGACGCCGTCCAGCGGATGACCCGCGACGACGACGTCGACGTGCGCGCCGCCGCGATCGAGACCCTCGCGAGCCTCTCCGATCAGGACGCGGCGGCGGTGATGTCCGGCCATCTCGACGACCCCGAGCCCCGGGTGGCGGTGGCCGCGGCCGCCGCTCTCGCCCGTTCGGGCCGCGAGCCCGACGTGCTTCTCGCCGCCGCGACGTTCCGGAAGCTCATCGAGGACACCCGGGACGCGGGCGCCGCGGGAAGGCGGGAGGCGGCGCCGGCCCTCGCCCGGATCAAGACCGACGACCCCCGCTTCCGCGCCCTGCTGGCGACCCTGCTGCACGACCATCGGGCCGACGTCGTCCTCGAAGCCATCCGGAGCGCGCGGGCCCTCGGCGCCTCGGACGGGCTGTTCCTCCCGGGACTGCTGTCGAGACTGGCCCACCGCAACCTGAAGCACGCGGCGCGCGCCACGCTCGCGGCCTACGGCGAAGCGGGCATCCCGGCCCTGCGCTACACGTTGGAGAACCCGCACGAGCAGGTCTGGGTGCGGCGGCACATCCCGTCCACGCTGGCCCTCCTTCCCCACCAGGCAGCGATGGACGCGCTCGTCGGCAGTCTCGAAACCTCCGACCGGTTCCTCCGCTACAAGGTGATCGCAGCCATCGAGCGCCTGCGGCGCAACCACCCCCCGCTGACCGTCCCCCGCGGCGAGATCGAGTCGTTCCTGCTGAAGGAATCGACGCGGTACTGCAACGTCTTGACCCTCGGCAACAACCTCTTCAGGCACGCGCCGGCCCCGGACGATGCACGGTCGGAGCGCGCCCACGGCGTCGAGCGCCGGAACCCGGATCGCGCGGCCGTGCCCGCCCCGCGCGACACCCTGCTCGAACGCGCCCTCCGCGAGCTTCTCGATCGCAGCCGCGACCGAATCTACCGGCTGCTGGGCATCCTGCACGAGGTCGGCGACGTCGCGGCGGCGCGGCGCGCGATCGAGGCCGGCGACCCCAGGCGGCGCGCCCGCGCCCTCGAGTACCTCGACAACGTGCTGCCGGGGAGTGTACGCCGGCGTATCCTGCCCCTGATCGACGAGACGCCCCTGTCCGCCAAGGTCGAGCACGCCAACGGCCTGCTCGGCACGAGACCGCGCGACCTCGAAGACACGCTGGCGCAACTGATGTACGACACCAACCCGGTGATCGCGGCGACGGCCATCCACTTCGTGGTCGAGCACGCCCCGGAGACCCTGGTCGGCGATCTGGAGTGGGTGAACGATCACCCCGCGGCGACTGACCGGCACGTCAACGACGCCGCCTCCTGGGCCCTGTCGCTGCGAACCCCCGGCCGGCCTTCGACTCCCGCCGCCGTCGACCGGCTCCCCACGGTGGAGCTCGCGAACCGGCTCGGCCGTATCCCGATCTTCGAGTTCGTCTCGGTGGACGAGCTTTTCCGGGTCATCGATTCCGGGCGGCAGGTGTGGTACGCGGCCGGCCAGCCGGTCCACACGGAAGGCGCGGCCGAGGCGGTCGATCTGCTGATCGAGGGCTCGGTCCGGCGGTCGGTCACCGGCGGCGGCGACACCCTGCACGCGCCCGGCGTGCTCGGTCTGGAGGAAGTGCTGCAGGGTGCGCCCACCACCGAGCCGACGTGGGCCGACGAACCCTGCGTCTGCCTGCGCATCAAGGCCGCCGATTTCGTGGCGATGGTGTCCGACGACGATCGGCTGGCGCAAGGACTGTTCCGGTTGCTGCTGCCCCCCCGCGACGGCCGCGACGACCGCGGCCCGGCCCACCTGCCGGCGGTGACCCTGCCGCAGACGCCGCTGCAACCGTTCGACGAGGCGATGCTGCTGCGGCGCCACCCCCTCTTCGGACGGGCGGCGGCGGCCGAGCTCCTCGCCCTCGTGGGGGCGGCGCGGAGGCTGTCGCTCGAAGACGGGGAAGTGCTGTTCCCCGGCGACGCCCCGGCCGCGCTTTGTCTCGTGCTGGAGGGCGCATTGCGCCTCGAATCGGACGGCGCGGCGCCGATAGTGGCGGGACCGGGCGGCACCCTGCTGGTGGCCGAGACCCTCGCGGGGGCCCCGGCGGGATGGCGGACCACCGCACAGGGCTCGTGCCGCGTCCTGCGGGCGGAACGGGATGACGTCTTCACGGTATTGTCAGATCGGGTCGACTTGCTGCAGGATCTCTTCACCGGCGCGCTCGCCGACGGGGGTTCCGCGCCGCGCGGGTCCATGTCCGCCCGCGGGGGCGGCGTCGCCTGATCCCGCGGGAGCCGTACCGCAGACGCCGGCGTCGCTTGCAGGCGTCGGGGGGCTCCCTGGTCAGGAGCCCGGATCCCGCGGGAGCCGTACCGCAGACGCCGGCGTCGCTTGCAGGCGTCGGTGGGGCTCCCTGGTCAGGAGCCGCCGGTGCCGGAGGTCTGGTTTCAACGGAATGCGGAACCGCACGGCGACGATCGCCGGGCCGGCTACCGGAGGTCAATCATGCGCATTTCTCCTCGGTTCCCGGCCTTGGCGGCGGTGCTGTGGCTGGGCGTGGCGCAAGCCGCCCATCCCCAGGACGCCGCGCCCGCACTCTCGCCGGCGGAGATGGAGGTGTTCCTGCTCGCCGCCGAGCTGTCGGACGTCCGTGACGTCGGCGCCGGCGTGACGGGGTCGCAGCGCGCGACCGCCTCCGACGGTCGACTGAGCCACGATGTCCACATCCAGACCGTCGACGTCACCCGATCGCGGTTCGTCGCCCGCGGCGCGCGGGTGGAGCTCAACTTCAGGGACTCGTACCGCTACAACATCGCCGCCTACCGCGTGGCCGCGCTGCTCGGCCTCGACAACGTGCCGATGTCGGTCCTCCGGCACATCGACGGCGAACCGGCCGCGGTCACGTGGTGGGTCGACGACGTGGCCATGACCGAGGGGGAACGCCTCGAGCAGCGGGCGCTCGGACCGGACCCCGCGAGGACGAGCCGGCAGTTCTACACGCAGTACGTCTTCGACGAGCTCATCCAGAACCGCGACCGGAACCAGGGCAACACCCTTTGGACGACGGACTGGAAGATGTGGCTGATCGATCACACCCGTGCGTTCCGCCGGGACGTCGAGTTGACGAGGCCCGAGCAACTGACGCGGATCGAACGGGAGCTGCTCGACAACCTGCGCGGCCTGACCCCGGACGCCCTGGAAGCGGCGCTCGGCGACAGCCTCAGCTCCGGAGAGCGGTCGAGCCTGATGCGCCGGCGGGACCTGCTGCTGCAGCACTTCGACGACCGCATCGCGCGCCTCGGCGAACGCGGCGTGGTCATGGATCCGGAGCCCGCGCCCTAGGAGTCTGCGCCGCAGGACATTATGACCACCATATGTTGCGCCAGCGCCGGCGATTGACCGCTGCATATTGTGTCAGATCGGACCCAACCGTTCTGCGGCGCAGATTCCCCAGCCCGGAAACCGCCGCCTGCGGCGCCGATGGCCGCCCAACCGACCCTCCAGGCGTCCGCGCCTTTCTACGGCGCAGACGCTTGGCAGACGCTTGGTCGTGGTGCCCGAGGATTCTCATGCGACCCATCGCCCGCCCGGCGACCACGACCGCGTTCCCGGCTGACCGGTGCGCCCGTCTCCACCGCGGTGCCGGTCCGGCGGCGGCGCTCCTCCTGCTGTTCGCGGCCGGCGGGGCGACCCCTCCGGCCGAGGCCCGGCCCGGTTCCGGCCGCGTGGTCGCGATCGGCGACATCCACGGCGCCGGCGACCAGTTGCGCGAAATCCTGCAGCACGCCGGCCTGATCGACGCCGAATGCAACTGGACCGGCGGGACCGCCACTCTGGTTCAAACCGGCGACTTCACCGACCGGGGCCCCCAGGTGCGCGCGGCCATGGACCTCCTGATGCGGCTCGAGGACGGCGCCAGGGAGCACGGCGGCGAGGTCCGGGTGCTGCTCGGCAATCACGAAACGATGAACCTGATGGGCGACGTCCGGGACGTCACGCCCGCGATCTTCGCCACCTTCGCGTCGGACGACGCGGAGCGGCGGCGCGAAGACGCCTACCGGCAGTATGCGGCCCACGCGGCCCGGCGGCGGGGGAACGGGGACCGCCACGGGCGCCCGGAGCCGATGTCCCGCGACGAGTGGGTGCGCACGCACCCACTCGGTTTCGTCGAGTACCGGGAGGCGATGGAGGCCGACGGACGCTACGGCCGATGGCTGCGGGACAAGCCCATCGCCACCGTGGCCGCAGATACGGTCTTCTTGCACGGCGGCCTCTCACCGGACCTCGAAGCCACGAGTGTCGAGGCGTTGAACGACACCGCGCGGGAGGAGATCGAACGCTTCGACCGGCACCGGCGCCATCTCATCGACGCCGGCGTCATCCTGCCGTTCTCGACGTTCCAGGAGATCTTCGGGGCCGTGGCCCTCGAGCTGCGCGCCTGGATCGAGCGGTTGTCCCCCGACCGGCGCGAGCGTCGGCGCCGGCCGCCGGTGACGCGCGAAGAAAGAGCGCTTCTCGACGTGCTGATGGACCTGCAGACCATCAACAGCTGGTCGATCACCGACCCCGAGGGCCCCCTCTGGTTCCGCGGACTGGCGCTGCGGCCGGAGCGTGACGTCGACGACTTCATCGGCGGCGTGCTGAAACGTTTCGGCGTGGCCCGGGCGGTGGTCGGCCACTCGGTCACCGCATCGCGGCGGATCACCGGCCGCGCCGGCGAGAGAGTCTTCCTGATCGACACCGGCATGCTGGAGGACGTCTACGGGGGCCGGGCCTCGGCGCTGGAGCTGCTCGACGGCCGGGTCACCGCCATCTACCCCGACGAACGCATCGCCCTCGACGCTCCCGTCCCCGCGCCGGAGTGAAGCGCCCGGGAATCGGACCGTTCAGACGAGACGGAGCCCCTCGTCGGCGATGACCCGAAACAGGGGATGTCCGCCGCCGCACCGCCGCTCGAACGTCGCCGCGCTGACGACGACCGGTTCGACGGGAAGCGTGGTGCGCCTCAGCACTTCCCCGACCCGGTCGAAGACGCGCCCCGGCAACTCGCCGACGACGAGCAGGTCGATGTCGCTCCCTTCGTGCTCCGTTCCTCGGGCGAACGAGCCGAAGACGTAGACGGACGTGATCGGGAAGTCGCGCCGCAGACCGGCCGCGAGCCGTCTCAGCTCTCGAAGGACGGACTGACGCGCGCGAGGATCAAGCGAGCAGACCGCAGACATTGCCCGGCATCCCCCTCTTCGTAGTAGGCCGCCGGCGCCGTCTCGTTGTCGAGTCCGTTGGGATAGCGCGTCGGGATGTAGTGTTGGTCGAGCAGTCGCGCGGCCCCGTCGAGATCCGCGAACGCCGCGTCGATCGCGGCCGCTTCCCGGGCGAGGCGGCGGAGACTGTGGGTGATGATGCTCGTCCGTCCGCGGGCGTAGAGAAACGCCTTCAGCGCCTTCTCACCCGCCTGCTGCGCCTGGAAGCAGGCCCATTCGTGATGCCCGGTGGCGGTGCTGTCCTCCGCCGCGGCGAGGTCCGCCCGGGCCTGGTCGTACCACGTCGCCGCCAAGACGTCCCGACCGGGCATTGCCCTACGATACCACCGGCGCGGGGAGGGTCGCGGCACGCCCCGCCGCGGCGACGCCCGGCCGGACGGCGCGTACCGTCGACAGACGGCGGCGCGGTCAGGGCCGACCGGTGAAGCCGACCGTCAGCCACATGGCCGGGCGCGGCGGCCCTCGCCGAAACAGCGCACGGCGGAACGCAGCGTGTGACGCACCGCGCCCCAGGACCATCCCACACTCCGCCACCGCCGTGCGCAGGCCGCATCGTGGCGGGTGCTGGGGCTCCGGACGGGTGGAATCGTGGGTCTCACGCGGCGCCGGCCGGTCGGCAAGACGGTGGCGCCCCCTCGAATCGGGGGCGGACCGTCACGCGCAGCTAGGAGTCTGCGCCGCAGGAAATTATGACCACCATATATTGCACAAGCGCAGGCAATTGACCGCTACATATTGTGCCAGATCGGACCCAAAACCGTTCTGCGGCGGAGCGCGGGACGCTCCTGCACCGCGCCCCCTCGAGATCAGGGAACGACCGGCTGGCGCCGCGCGCCTGGCTGCGGACGCCGGTCCCCAAGGGTCGGTCGGCCTCGAGATCAGGGAACGACCGGCCGGCGCCGCGCGCCCCATTGGCCGGGCTGCGGGAGGAAGCGCCCCGGCAGGGCCGCGGCGCAGGCCGGACAGCGCCCCCCGGCATCGAGGTTCCACCGGGTGACGCGGTACCCGTCGCGGCCGATCAGGACGTCGCCGCAGCCGGGACAGCAGGTGGACTGGCCCTCCTCGTCCCGGATGTTGCCGGTGTAGACGTAACGCAGTCCCGCCTGCAGGCCCTGCCTGCGCGCCCGGCGGACGACGTCGGGAGGCGTGGGGCGCACGTCGAGCATCCTGAAATCGGGGTGGAACGCGGTGAAGTGCAGCGGGACGTCCGGGCCGAGATGCTCGACCAGCCAGCCGCAGAGACGCTCGACCTCGTCGCGCGAGTCGTTCTGTCCGGGGATGAGCAGCGTCGTGATCTCGAGCCAGACCTCGGTCTCGCGGGCGAGCCACTCCAGGGTGTCGAGCACCGGCTGCAGGTGAGCGAAGCAGATGCGGTGGTAGAAGGTCTCGGTGAACGCCTTGAGATCGATGTTCGCCGCGTCCATGTGGGCGAAGAGGTCCCGGCGGGCGTCCGGCGACACGTAGCCGCTCGACACCGCGACGCTTCTGACGCCGCGCGCGCGGGCCGCCTTCGCGCAGTCGATGGCGTACTCGGCGAAGATGACGGGGTCGTTGTAGGTGAACGCGACGCTGGCGCATCCCGCCCCGGCCGCGGTCTCGGCCACCCCCGCGGGCGCGGCGGCGGCCGACAGCACGCGGTCCTCCCGCGCCTTGGAGATGTCCCAGTTCTGGCAGAAGCGGCAGCCGAGGTTGCAGCCGGCGGTGCCGAACGACAGCACGCTCGAACCCGGGTAGAAGTGGCTCAGCGGCTTCTTCTCGATGGGATCGATGCAGAAGCCGGTGGCCCGGCCGTAGCTGGTCAGCACGACCTCGCCGCCGCGCGCCTCCCGCACGAAGCAGAACGCCTTCTGCCCGTCGTGCAGCCGGCACAGGCGCGGGCACAGGTCGCATTGCACCCGGCCGTCTTCCAAGGCATGCCACCACGAGCCGCGCACGACGCCCGGCTCGATCTCGCCGCGGTCGCCCCTGTCCGCCTCCCTGCTATGCATCTTCGGCGTTCCAACTGGCCAGTGGTTAGTCACGTCATAATATTCGGATAGACGGACCGGAGTCGAATGATGCCTTCTCCGGCGTGGGGGACTCTCCGGGTTCGAGATGAGTTCCCCGATGGACCCTGTTGTTTGCTCGTGGCACCGCGCTAGTCGAGCACGTCGAAGAGATAACTGTACTTCAGAATGACGCTGCGGCCGGCCCCGCCGGGGATGAAGTCGTCGAGCCCCTCGGTCTCGTTGTAGACCAGGAACAGACCGGTGTTGGCGTCCTGCAGCCAGCCGAACCGCAGATTGACCGACCACAGCTCGTCGCTGTCGTTGTACTGCAGCAGGCCCTGCGCGAACACCCGGGGCGAGAAGTTCCAGGCGACCCGGGTCGAGACCAGATTCGTGACGACCTGACCGGCCGGCAGGTCGATGTGGTTGCGGCTCCAGTTGAGGAGCAGGTTCAGGGTCTCGCCGTGGCGGACCCCGAACGACGGCCCGTAGGACCGCAGGGTCCCCCCGAAGAACCCGCTCCCCTGGAACCGGAACCCGGCGTTCACCGGCGCGGACCGATCCGAGCTGTAGCTCAGGGACGCCTCGTTCCAGTCGTACGATCCCGGCAGCACCGGCACCCCCGAGATCGGGAAGGACTCGATCACGCTCTCCTTCCGCACGTTCCAGGCGGTGATCGCCACCGAGCTGTCCTCGAACTCCCAGAAGTTGTCCATGTGGAGGAGCGAGCTCTCGATGTAGCCGCGGTCGTAGTTCCAGAACCGGTTGAAGGTCACGTGCGGGCGCAGCTCCTGGAGCTTGAGGAAGTCGTCGGGCCGCCACGTGTAGAAGATGCCGCCGTCCACCCTGCGGAACCCGCGGCGGCGCACGAAGCCGACCTCGGGGTTGAAGTTGTCGCCCATCTCCATGTAGCCGGCGCGCACCCGCCACGCCTGCGCGTTGTAGTCGACGGCCACGTCGTAGGCGTGGTCCCCGCCGACCCGCCCGGGGGTCTCGGTGCGGGCCGCGAACCCCGACACGATGCCGTTCTGGCCGAAGCCCCACCGGCCGTCGAAACCGAACGTGCGGTTGTAGTCGTCGTCCCCGGCCAGCTCGCCGGTCGCCTGGCGATTGACGAACAACCCGCCGATGCTCGACCGGTTGGCCAGATCGCGCCGCACCCGGGCCACCCCGAAGTTGTTGGAGGGAATGCCCCCCGAGGCCGCGGTCTGCATGTTCAGCAACCCGACGGTGACGGTGTCCGAGACCTTGCCGGACAACCGGGCCCCCCCGATGATCGGAATGGCGTGCCCGTCGGAGGCGATGCCGATGCGGCGGCTGAAGAACAGCTCGGTCTGACTCGGGTCGTTGAAGGCGGCGCCGCCGCTGTTGGCGACGGTGAAGGCGCCGGCATTCTCCAGGAAGAACGGCCGCTTCTCGGGAAAGAAGAGGTTGAACCGGTCGAGGTTGATCTGCTGCTGGTCGACCTCGACCTGGGCGAAGTCGGTGTTGGCGGTGAGATCGAGGGCGACGCCCGACGTCACCCCGTACTTCAGGTCGCCGCCGAAGTCGCCGAGCATCGTCGTCCCGCGGGCGTCCGGGCCGGCATGCTGGACCGCTTCGCCCACGACGTATGGCGTGATCTGCAGTGTGCGCCACAACCCCTCCGGCGCCTCGACGCCGGCCAACCGGCCGGCCAGCGAGACCCGGAACAGGTCGAACTGCCGCGGCAACGGCGCCCAGTAGGCCAGCTCGTTGCGGCGCCGGATGTTGCGCTGGAAGTTCACCCCCCAGGTCTGGGCGCGGCCGGCCGGAAAACGGATGGTGCGGAACGGAATGGCGAACTCGGCGCTCCACCCGATGTCTGACGTCGCGGTCCGCACCTGCCACACGCCGTCCCAATTCAGGTTGAAACCCCCGCCGGCCCCGAAAGACGTGCCCCCGCGTCCCATGCCGCTGCCGCCCGCCCCCTCGTTCACGAGCTGCCCGTCGTACTCCTGGCCGGACGGGCTGGTCCCGAACACGAACCCGTTCTGCCTATCGAGGAAGGTATCGAGAATCAGTTGGAAGCTGTCGCTGTCGGCGAGCGACGAGTCGCGGCGGCTGTCGGTCACGATGATCGCGCCGGGGTCGCGGTCGTAGCAGACGACACCGAAGTAGATCGTGTCGTCGGTGAAGACGACCCTGACCTCGGTGCGCTCCGACGCCGGCCGCCCCTCGTCGGGGGCCGTCTGCCGGAACCCGGTCGCGGGCGTGACTCCTTCCCAGGCGGGGTCGTTGAGGACGTCGCCGTCGAGCAGCGGAGGCGCGTCCACCCGCCTCGCGCCGGTCTGCCGCCCCGCCCCCACGTCGAAGCCGGCCGTGGTCCGCGGCTCGCCGGCCTGCGCGGCCGACTGATCCCGGTCCTGCCCGCCGAACGCGGGGGCGCCGCCCGCGAGCCCGGTTGCGACGATCAACGGCATGCACGCTCCGCGCCAGGCCGCCGCGCCGGCGACCGCCCCCGCTGTCCTCCAACGCATCCAACTCCTCAATCCGGCGCTTGACGAGCCCGATGGCGGCTCGCCGCACGAGTCCGGGGGGACGTGCGCCATCGTCCCCCCGGGCGGCGACCCCGCCGATCGCCGCCACGCCGTGGATCGCCGCGCATCGGACGGCGGCATCCGGTTATTGTACGCCGGGTATCGGCGGAGACTCCCGTCCCCCCTGTCTACCCGTGTCCCCAGGGCGAGTGAACCCGCGGGGCCGCCGCTCGACGAGCGCGCACACTCGGGGGAGCACACGCTCGACGAGCCGAAGCCGGGCGGATTCACCACGACGCCGCTGAACCGCGTCGCGGGGAAGACCGCGCCGGCCGCTCGCCGGCGGAACGCGCGCCCGCCGGTTCGCCGCCCGCGCTCGTCGAGCGCGCACACTCGGGGGAGCACACGCTCGACGAGCCGAAGCCGGGCGGATTCACGACGCCGCTGAACCGCGTCGCGGGGAAGACCGCGCCGGCCGCTCACCAGCGGAACGCACGCTCGCCGGCTTCGGCATGGAGACGCCGAACGATCTCGGCGGCGACGGTCCTCTCCAGGTACGGGATGGCGATGGTGTAGCCGCCCGCGGCGGCGCCGGCGGTGTCGATGCGCACCGAGGCCATGCGGTGGCGGCGGTCGAAGGGAGACTCGCCGAGCCCCACCGTCTGGATCCGGGCCAGAGGCACGATCGCCAGCCTTCGGGTCCACCAGCCCGACCGGAACAGCACCCCCCAGGCGGTGACCGCATAGGCGGCGTGCGCCACCCAGCGACGGGCGTGCAGAAAGGCGGCGAGCGCCGCCGGCAGAGCCAGCGCGAGCCCCCACGGGCCGGCGACCGCCCCGCCGAGCAGGGTCACCGCCGCCGCGACCCCCATCCCGCGGACGAGGACGCGCCGTCGCGCTCCGACCGCGAGCCGCCGCCACGCCACGCCGGCGAGATCGACGTCCGGCAGGACCTGCCGCAGGAGGACGGGGACGTGCGCCGTCTCCACCATCGGGGCCAGCCACTGGCTCTCCGCCTTCGGGCCGCCCGACGACGCATCGAAGTCGACGTCCGCGCCGGCCGAGGCGGCGCCCCCGACGGTGCGCAGTTTGAGCGACTGGCGGCGAAACCGGCGGTGCAGCGGGGACTCGGTCGCCGTCAACGACTGGATGCGGCCGGTCGGAATGGTGCGGGAGATGCGGGTGAAGAGGCCGTAGTCGGCGCGTAGGTCCGCTCCGCGGCGGGTCAGGGTGAAGCCGTGGAGCTGCAGCAGGAACCAGCCGACCGACAGCACGCGGAGCAGCACGAACGCCAGGACCACGAGGGTGACGGCGAGCAGGACACCGGTCAGCACCGGGTTGGCCAACCGGAGCCCGGTCAGCCAATCGGCCGCCGTGCCGAGCGGCAGCCGGTCCGCGGCGGACCGCAGCGCCGGCTCGAACACATCGCCGTCCGGACGCGCCTGCGCGAACAGACCCAGGGCGGCGGCGACCACCACCATCCCCTTGTTCGAGACGATGCCCAGCTTCACGAGCTCGCCGGCCGGCACCCGCAGCAGCACGCGCCCCCCCGGCCCGCCGGCCGCCACCCGATCGTCCCGGCGGCTCCCCCGCCGATCTTCGTGCGGCGGCACGCGCCCCCCCGGCCCGCCGACCGCGGGCGTCGGTTCCCGCGCGCCGGCCGCGACCGCCGCCGCGGAGCCATCGGCCCGGCCCCCGAAGCCCCCGGCCGCACCCGCCGCGGCCGCATGCCGCACGCCGGTCCGGCCGGCGAACACCCGGGCGTGCATCTCCGCCACCGCGTCGAGCGACAGCACCCGCATCACCGCCTCGGGCCGGGTGCCGCTGGCCGTCTCGACCCGCACCAGCGCGACCCGGCAGAGGCGGTGCAGCGGGTTCTGCACGAGGTCGATGTTCTGGATGCGCCCGTACGGAATGTGGCGCTCGGTGCGGGTCAGGATGCCGTCGCGCACCACCATCTCGTCCGCTGCGAGACGGTAGCGGTAGACGCGGTAGTGGACCAGCGCGGCGGCAATCACGGGACCGATGAACAGCGCGCCCCACCGCTCGTAGCCGTCGCCGCCCGAGGCCGCCAAGAGCAACAGGGCGGGAACGATGAACCCCTTGGCGAACTGGGCGGCGGTGAAGATCCAGGACAGCGGGTGCAGGCGCCGGTCGTCAGACGCCACGGCCGCCTCCCGCCCCGATCAGACGATCGCGGAGGGCGAGCGCCGCGCGATGCCCGAGACCGCTGAGGGCGACCGACGCATCGCGCGTGCCGGCGGTGTGGATGACCAGCGTCGCGAGGTCGAAGTAGCGCTCCACCGGGCCGCGGGACACGTCGGTGTGCTGGACGCGCGACGTCGGGACCGACGTGACGGTGCGCCAGACGACCCCGCGGCGGATGGTGACGCCGTGGGCGTCCAGGCGGTAGCGGGTGTGCCGATACCGCACCGCCGGCCACTGGTAGCAGGCGGCGGCCGCCGCCACCGCCAACGTCACCACCGCGGCCACGAGAACGGCCGCGCGCAGTCCGCCCAGCGGCGTCGCGAGGACGGCGACGAGGACCGCGACCAAGCCGGACAACGCCCCCGCCGCCACCCCGATCGCGCCGGCGAGACGCGCCGCGGTGACCGACGCCGGATCGAGCGGCTGGTCGCCGCCGCCCTCCGGAAGCCCGGCGCCGCGAACAGCGGCCGGGTGCCGGGGCGGCGGCGGGGCGCCGGCAGGGTCCTCCGGCGGGCCTCCGGCCGGGGCCGCGCCCTCGGCCGCCGCCGCGTCACCTCCCGGGTCGGCGGCAGAGCCGGTCGGCGAGGCGCCGGCAGGATCCCCGGGCAGGCCCTCGGCCGGGGCCGCGCCCTCGGCCGCCGCCGCGTCATTTCCGGGGTCGGCTTCGAGAGACATGCGATGGAGTTGCGAGACCGATCATGGGAAGGCCGACACGTCCACACCGGGTCACCTCGACCCGAGGAACGGGCGCAGATCCTCCATCCAATTGACCACCACGTGGGATCTGCTTCAGCGTGTCGGCCTGCTTGAACATCAGGAACCGCCCGTCGGGGGCGACGTCGTCTGTGAAGGCGACACGTCCACACCGGGTCACCTCGACCCGAGGAACGGGCGCAGATCCTCCATCCCATTGACCACCACGTGGATCTGCTTCAGCGTGTCGGCCTGCTTGATCATCAGGAACCGCCCGTCGGGGGCGACGTCGTAGTTGCGCGCGAGGTCGTCGAGATACCGGCCCTCGAACAGCCGCACCGGCGGACGGGCGCCGAACGCGGCGCCCGTCCCGTCGACGGCGACCGCCATCATCGCCTGCCCCTGGCGATAGAAGAGCTCCGCGCCGTCGGACGACCAGAGCGGCGCGGTGCCGCCGGCGGTCGAGATCTGGACCCGGCCGCCCATCTCGGGAAAGCGCTGCACGTAGACCTCGTTGCGCCCGGACTCGTCCGACCGGTACGCGATCCAGCGGCCGTCCGGCGACACCGCCGGATTGCTCTCGGTGAAATCCGACACCGGCGAGCGTCTCCCCCGCGAGGCATTCCATGACGAGGAAGTCGACCGGCGGCTCCGGCTCCGACGCCGGCGCCGCCGCGCTCACCGGCCGCTGGCGGCCGACGTCGTGCAGCGTGCAGATGTTCGGGTGGTTGAGGCCCCCCACGGCGCGCGCCTCGCGCTCGAAGCGCTCGCGCAGGGCGGGGTCGGCGGACAGGTGCGCCGGCAGAACCTTGATGGCGACGGTGCGATCGAGGCGCCGGTCGGTGACCCGGTAGACCTCGCCCATGCCGCCCGCGCCGAGGGCGCCGACGACCTCGTAGGGCCCGAGCCGAACGCCTGGAGCCAGGGTCATGGGCTGGGTGCGTCGGGCCGCGTGCACCGGACCGACGGCCTGGATTCAGCCTATCACGGCCCGACGGTCCGCCGCGGGGGGCGCTCGACCGCGAGAAGCGCACGTTTTCGCAGCGCCGCCCGGAAGCCGCCCGCGGTGGAACGGTTCCCGAGTCAGGCTTCCGCGCCACGGGATTGAAGCGCCACCGCGCAACCGGAATGCTAAGATCGCCGGTCAAGGCGGCTCGTCTCCCCTGACCGCCACCCGAACGAGGCCACATGGGCAAGCCGACCCGCACCACGGTCCGCACACCGGAATCCGCCGCGCCCGTCGGGCGGCGCCGCTTCCTGCAGGCAGTGGGCGCCGGAGCCGGGGCCGCCCTCGCCGCCGGCGGCGGGCCGCCGCCGGTCCGCGCCGTGGGCGGACGGACGCATGCGGCGCCGCCGCGGCCGTCACCCGACGTGGCGGTGGTCGGCGCGGGGACCTTCGGCATGTGGACGGCGCTGCACCTGCAGCGCCTGGGCGCCCGCGTGACGGTGGTCGACGCCTACGGCGCGGGGAACTCCCGGCAGACCTCCGGCGGCGAGACCCGGGGCGTCCGCACGTCGTACGGCAACCGCCCGCACGGGGCGCTGTGGACCGACTGGGCGGGAAGGGCCATCGAGCGGTGGCTCGCGTGGGACGAGGAAGGGCGCGACCGGCTGCTGCCCCGGCTCTTCTTCCAGACCGGGGATCTGATTCTGCGCGAGGCGGCCAACCGGTACTTCTCCGAGACGCGCCGCCACTGGGACGCCCTGGGCAACCCCTACGAGGTGCTGGAACCGGAGGAGGTCGCCTACCGTTGGCCCTGGATCCGCTACGACAACCTCGGGGCCGCGCTCTATGAGCCGGGCGCGGGCGTCGTCCGGGCGCGGCGGGCCATCGAGTCGGCGGCCCGCGTCTTCGAAGAGGAAGGCGGTGCCATCCGGATCGACCGCGCCGCCTTCGGTCCGCGGGACGGGCGGTCCCTCGCCGCCCTCCAACTCCAATCCGGCGAGTCCCTGTCGGCGCAGACGTTCATCCTCGCCTGCGGCCCGTGGTTCCCCAAGGTGCTGCCCGAGCTGATGGGACAGCGCATCCGCATCGCCATGGGCCACGTCTTCTATTTCGCGGCGCCCCCCGGCGACACCCGCTTCTCCTATCCGCACATGCCCAGCTACGGGGTGCCGGGCTGCACCGGCTGGCCGGCCCTGCCCCCCGACCACCGCGGATTCCGCGTGCGCACCGGCGGCCGCGCCCCGGAGGACCCCGACCTGTCCGATCGCTGGATCGCGCCCGAGTACCACGACCGCCCGCGCCAGATCCTGGAACGGCACTTTCCCGACCTTGTCGGGGCGCCCATCAACGAGACCCGGGCCTGCCACTACGAGAGCAGCGTCGACGGGAACTTCATCGTCGACACCCACCCCGACTTCGACAACGTGTGGCTCGCCGGCGGCGGCTCCGCGGAGGCCTTCAAGTTCGGACCGGTGCTCGGCGACTACATCGCCCACCGGGTGCTCGACGACGACCGCGAGCCCGAGCTGGCGGACGGCTTCCGCCTGAAGGAGGCGGAGTTCGAGCCGCGATAGGCCGGCTCCGTCAGCCCGATGCCTCCTCCCGTACCGGCGATTCCGAGCATGACGTCTGTCGGGCGTCCCGGGAAGGCCGGCTCTCCCCGGATCGTGCCGATACACCATCCCGGCGTTTCTGGAATCCCCGACAGGAGCCACCGCCGATGCTGAACCGCCTGAGGCTCGAGAACTTCAAGGCGTGGCGTGAAGCCGATCTGACCTTCGGCAAGGTGACCGGCTTCTTCGGCGCCAACAGCGCCGGCAAGAGCAGCCTCCTCCAGTTTCTTCTGCTGCTCAAGCACACGAGGAATGCCACCGACCGAGGGTCGATCCTCGATTTCGGCGGTCCGCGCGAGTTGGTGAACCTGGGAGGATTCACCGACGTCGTTCACGGCCATGCCGAGGACGAACGCATAAGGTGGATACTCGACTGGATGCTCCCCCAACCCCTGAAGATCACAGACCCCGAAAAACCCCGCGGTAGACCGCGCTTCACCGGCGCACGCCTGCAGACCCAGTTCGAGGTCGGCTACCACGACAAGCGCCTGTGGCCTCGGGAGCTGGCCTACAAGTTCTCCGATGTGTGTTTCAGGGTGCAACCGGCGGCGGAAGCGAAACGGAAATTCACACTGGAAACCGACAGCCGGTACTTCCGATTCAAGCGCACGCAGGGGCGTGCGTGGCCGCTTTCGCATCCCGTCAAGACCTACCTGTTTCCCAATGAGGTAAGGAGCTACTATCAGAACGCAGACTTCCTCGGTAAATTCGAACTCGCATACGAAAAGCTGATGGACTCGTTGTACTATCTCGGCCCGCTGCGTGAGTATCCGCATCGGGAATATCACTGGAGCGGATCCAGCCCGGAGGGCGTCGGTCAGCGCGGCGAGCGGACCGTGGACGCCATACTCACCGCCACGCGAGACGGCGAGACGAGGCGCCTCCAGCCCAAAGCGAAGGGTGTACGGAAGAAGTCGTTTCAGGCGACGATCGCCCACTGGCTGAACAAGCTGGGGCTGATTCACGACTTTCATCTCGATGAAATCGCGAAGGGCACGAACCTGTATCGAGCGACCGTGAAAACCTCCTCATCAAGCGCACCGACGGCACTGCCGGACGTCGGTTTCGGCGTATCTCAGGTCCTGCCCGCCCTGGTCCTGCTCTACTACGTCCCGGAAGGCTCGACGGTGCTCATGGAACAGCCCGAGATCCATCTTCATCCCGCGGTGCAGAGCGGTCTCGCCGACGTGATGCTGAACGTCGCTCGCGTGCGAAACGTGCAGATCGTCGTGGAGAGCCACAGCGAGCACCTGATGCGGCGCCTGCAACGGCGGGTAGCCGAAGAAAAGGCATCCTCGGAAGACGTGAGGTTGTATTTCGTATCCTCGAATCGAGGCGCAGCCCAGCTCTCGGATCTGCGTCTGAACGAATGGGGAGAGATCGAGAACTGGCCGGACAACTTCTTCGGCGACGAGATGGGCGAGATAGCCGCAATCTCCGAGGCGTCCTTGAGAAGACGGATGGAGCGGTCCGGATGACGGCTTTCGTCGTGGACACGAACGTCGCGATAGTCGCGAATGGTCGTGGGACCCATGCTGATCTTCAGTGTCAGCGGTCGTGCGTGGAGAGGCTTGCGACCGTCGTCAGGGAGGAAATCATCGCCATTGACGACGCCGGTTTGATTCTCGCGGAGTACGCAAGCCGCCTCAGTCGCTCCGGACAACCGGGCATGGGCGACGCATTCCTCAAGCACCTGTTCGACCATCAGTATCAACTTGGTCGGGTTCGAAGGATCACGGTGAGGCCAACCGCCGACACCCAACGGGGCTTCCAGGAGCTCCCGGAGAACACCCTCGATCGTTCGGACCGTAAGTTCCTTGCCGTCGCCGTCGTCGCAAAGGCCGCCCTTCTGAATGCCACCGACAGCGATTGGAACGAGCAGAGAGCACTGCTGAACCGTCTCCAGGTACACGTCCACCAGCTCTGTCCGCAGCACGCCTCGAAGGCGGCCGGGCCCGACCGATGATGCAGATGATGCAGGGAGGGCAAACTACGGAATGCCGCCAGTCCCGAAGTATCCCGGCACCCCGTACTGGCCATGGTCGCCGGCCACCGGTCGGGACGACGACATGCACGCGAATCCCGAGCGCTTCGTGGGGGACACCGTGGTGATGACCGAAAAGCTGGACGGGGGCAATACGCTGCTCCATGCCGGCGCGGTCTACGGACGGAGCGTTTCGGCGCCTTCGAAGGGCAAGTGGATGGCCATGGTGAAGAAGCACCACGCCTGGAAGGTGACCGAACCGGAGGTCTATCTCTACGGCGAGGACATCTACGGCGTGCGCAGCATCGCGTACGAGCCCGTGGCGGAAGAGCAGACCTTCCACGCCTTTGCGCTTCGGCGCGGCGAGGGCCGGTTCGGCTCGTTCGCCGAGGTCGAGGAATACGCGAGCCGCCGAGAGATACCGGTCGTGCCCGTTCTGTTCAGGGGTTGCTTCCGCTCGGTGGCCGAGATCCGCGCGTTCGTGGATAGGGCCCACGGCGAACCGTCCGCGCTCGGCGGCGAGCGGGAGGGTGTCGTGTTGAGGCTGGCGCGGGGATTCCCGGCGGCAGAGTTCCCGGACAACGTCTGCAAGAGTGTTCGCATCGACCACGTGCAGACGGACGAACACTGGACCCGAAGCTGGAGGCCGTGCCGAATCGCACGGCGTTGACGGCTGCTGTCACCCTGCCGAGAGGGCCTCCGCCGCCGGACCTGGTCATCGCAGCCTGCGCCCCACCACCCTGGTGCGGAGCGGAAACCGCGGACACGGATTTCGAGTGACCGGGCGGCCTCTGGCGCGGGCGCGGGAGTCATGACCGACTACACGCCCGGCAGTGCGCCCGCCGGTCTTCCCTGTCCGCCACGCGGGGATGGTCGACGCGGCCGGCGTTCCACGGCCGCGCAGCCGGCGGCGGCGTGAGCCGGACGGCCGCCGAGGCCGCGCAACCACGTTGGTGCGCGTGATGCCGCCGTCGAAGGTGGAGCCGAGGCCGCGGCCCCGCCTCAGAGGCCGCGCAACCCCTCCGTCAGCGCAATGGACACCCCCCAGGGGTCGGTCAGGAAGGCATAGCCGACGGCTCGCCCCCGATTCGAGGGGTCGCCACCCGGCCGATGTCGCGTGAAACCCACGATTCAGCACGTCCGGAGCCCCAGGACCCGCCACGATTCCGCCTGCGCACGGCGGTGGCGGAGCGTGGGATGGTCCTGGCGATGGGGCGATGGCGCAGACGCCTACCCCGGATCGACGAGCAGCTCCCCGTCCCAGAGCCGGCGCAGGAACTCCATGACGGGCAGAATCAGGATGCCGTCGACCACGCGGGCGGCGGTCTCCCGGCAGATCACGATCCGTTCCGCCAGCGGCGTCTCCTCGGCCAACCGCCGCAGGCCGGTCAGATCGCGGCGGGTCACCGCGCCGGTCGCCTTCACCTCGATCGCGGCGGTTTCACCCACGACGAAATCGACCTCCGAACCGTCGGCGGTGCGCCAGAAGGTCAGCGGCCGGGCGTCGCGGGCATAAGAGAGCCACGCGCGCAGCTCGCAGAAGATCAGTTGTTCCAGCGCCAGACCGAACGCCGGGCTCCCCGCCTCGACGCGGGTGATGCCGGCGAGCAGATTGGCGACGCCGACATCGAAGAAGTACAGCTTGGCGCGGGACGCCGGTTTGCGGCGGGGCCGGCGGGACGTGAACGGCGGCAGCAGCGTCGCGAGCAGGGTATCCTGCAATACCCGGAAGTACTCGCGGACGGTGCGCGGGGGCACGGCGGCGTCGGAAGCCAGCCGCTCGAACACGATCGGCTGGCCGCGGCTCACCGCCGCGGCGGTGAGGAACCGTGAGAACGGTTCGATGCCCCTCACCAAACCCTCCGCCTGAACCTCCAGTTGCAGGTAGTTGCCGCAATAGGCGCGGAGATCCTCGATGGGGTCCGAGGAGAAATAGACCGACGGAATGCCTCCGACGTTGACGGCGCGCAGCAGGTCCCAGCCCGGCACCTCCGCCGAGACGAACGGAAACAGCAGGCGCGTCCGCGCCCGTCCGCCCAGCAGGTTCACGCCGCCGCGCCTGAGCTTCGCCGGGCTGCTCGCGGCCAGCACGAACCGGAGTCCCCGGCCCTCCATCAGGTCGTGCACGTCGTCGAGGAGGCTCGGCAGCTTCTGGATCTCGTCGATGATGACGGGGCCGCCGGCGCCGGGTACGGCCGCCAGCTCGGCGCGCAGCCGCCCCGGCTCCCGCGACAGGCGCAGGAACACGTCGCCCTGCAGCAGATTGAACCACGGCGACTCGGGAAAACGCCGGCGCAGACAGGTGGTCTTGCCGGTCTGGCGTGGTCCGAAGAGAAACACGGAGCGGTCGCGCAGATCGCGGGCGATGTCGAGCCGCCGCGGCAGTGCGGTCGTGTCCTCCACCAAGACGGGATCATTCTAGCAATACTGTTGCCGAAAAAACCTCTTTTTCGGCAACTTGTCTGCCGATTCGGCGCCTCTCGGCGCCGGCGCGGTCACCGCGAGAACAGGTAGGTCATCTTGACGGCGAGCTGGCGATTGCGGAGCCACGGCGTCGGGTGGTAGCCGTACACGCCGGCCTGCGGGTCGAGCCGCAGCTCGTCGTAGGCGATGTAGATGTCGCTGCCCGGGCTGTAGATCCAGTTGAAGCGGACGCTGGTGCTGACCTCGCTGGTGGTCGAGTTGTACTGGGTCAGGGTGCGCAGGGTCATCTCCGGCGACAGGGCGAAGTCGAACCGCAGCGACGCGAGATCGGCCACGAAGGACGGCCCCACCGGCAGCTCCACGTCGCTGCGGTTCAGCCGCATCTCGACCGCGATCCGGCTGGTCGCCCGCAGTCCGAGGGTGGCGCTGACGTCGGTGCGGGTGCCGCCGAAGAAGGTCTGCGGCGAATAGCCCGCCTCGCCATAGAGGCGGCGCGACGCGTCGCTGCGAAAGCGGTAGTTCCATTCGCCGAAGCGGTAGGTGCCCGGCGGGATCACGACGTCCTGCTGGTGGATCCGAAACGGAACGTCGAGCTGCTCGAAGTGGTCGTTGTACCAGACGGTGAACGACGAGCCGTTGTCGAAGTAGGTCCCGATCATGTGGTGGATGCGCCGCGTCAGCAGCCGGTTGTTCTGATCGGTGGTGTACGTCATGTTCCACATCGGGTCGAACATGCGGATGCCCCAGCGCCCGGGGCGGGGATCCCACTCGCCGTGGAACTTCGAGGTGCGGATGCCGACGCGGGGAATGAACCCCACCTCGGCGTTGAAGTTCTCCTGCAGGTCGATGTACTCGCCGTAGACGCTCCACGACGGGCTCAGCCAGGTGGCGCGCGCGTACCCCGCCATGTCCTCCCCGGCCATGTCCGGCGTCTCGGTCCTGGCCAGGAATCCGTTGACCACGAAGTTGCGGTGCAGGGCCAGCGTGGTGTCGGCGGCGAACGTCCGGTTGAAGTGGGCGTCGTCCACCGCGTTCTTGTCGATGATGATGCCCCCGACCTTCGACCGCGAGAGAATGTCGCGGCTGTAGCGTCCGACGAAGAAGTTCTCGCCGGGATTGCCCAACGCCCCCGTCGTGATGTTCATCGCGGCGATGTTGTGGCGGTCCACCTTGCCCGACAGCCGCGCGCCCCCGACGATCGGCACCGGCTGGCCGTTGTTCAACCCGATGCGCCGGGTGAAGAACAGGTCCGCGAGGCGGCTGAACCCGGAGGACGCCCCGACGTTGAACATGCCCGCGTTCTCGAGGAAGAAGTCGCGCTTCTCGGGGAAGAACAGGGGAAAGCGGGTCAGGTTGACCTGCTGCTCGTCGACCTCGACCTGGGCGAAGTCGGTGTTGAGGGTCACGTCGAGGTTGAGTCCCGACGCGAGGCCGTACTTGACGTCGAGGCCGACCTCGCGGAACCCGCTCCCGTCGAGCCCGCCGCCCCCCGCCCGATCCTGCCGCCCCCCCGACAGCACATAGGGGGTCACCCGCAGGTCCATGCCCTGGTCGACGCCGCCGATGCCGGTCATCGTGCCGGCCAGGCTCACGCGCGTGAGGGTGTACTCCTTGGAGATCGGCGCCCAGAACACCTGCTCGTTCTTGCGGCGGATGTTCCGCATGAAGTTGACGCCCCACACCTGCTCGTCCGCGTCGGGAAAACGCAGGGTGATCATCGGAATCGCGATCTCGGCCGTCCAACCGTCGGGGGTGCGGTGGGCCACCACGTCCCAGACCCCGTCCCAGTTCAGGTTGATGTTCGACGTGTTGGTGCCGCGCCAGCCCCCCTCGCCCTCCTCGGACACCTGCTGCTCGAGCTTGGCCCCGAGGGGGCTCGTCACGAACATGTAGCCCGACCGACGGTCGTGGAAGGTGTCGAAGATGACTTGGAAGTTGTCCTCGTCGAACAGCCGCAGCGAGTCGCGGCGCATCTCCGTCGCGATGACCGCCTCGGGGGCCGAGTCGTAGGCTTCGACGCCGATGTACAGCGCCTGCGCGTCGTACAGCAGGCGCACCACCGTGCGCTCCGTGGCCGGCTCGCCCTCGGCCGGCTCCTGCTGCACGAAGTCGTCGACGACGGCCGCCGACAGCCACGCCTCCTCGTCGAGCCGGCCGTCCAGGACCGGCGGCTGGGCGACCCGCCGCGGCGTCACGCGAAGGGGCCCGGCCGAGGGCGGGCCCGCGCCGCCGGAGGCGCCGCCCCCCTCGAGGATCAGCGGCTGACGGCCGGCCGGGAGGCCGCCGTTCCCCGCCTCGACCGCCGACTGGGCGACCGCGGGCGCGGCGGCGCCGGCCGCGCAGAGTACGGACGCCAGGAGACAGGTTGTACGCATCTGGCGCCATTATAGCCGCGTCCCGGCCGCCGGCCGCATCAGCGCCGCGGCCGGTAGGTCCACTTCGTCAACCGGAGGGCGCCGCTGACATCGTCGTGCGATAGCGTGCCGTTCAACCGGGTGACCTCCTCGATGCGCGCCTCGATCCGGAAGTGCCCGTGCTCGGGGCTGATCGCTTCGGCCACGAGCTCGAGGGTGTCGGGGTCGAACTCGATACGGTCGAACGCCACGCTCTCCGGGTTCAGCATCTCGCCGGTGATGGCGTCGCCGTCCACCTCGAACCGCACCGTCGAGGCGTCGTATCCCAATTCGGGAATCCACTGCCCGGACCACGTCCCCCGCAGGGCGTCGTGCTGCGCGAAGGCCGGTGCGGTCACCAGGAACGTTCCAAGCAGCAGGCAGGCTCGGGTGGCTTTCATGGCAATCTCCTCCACAGGACGTGCGCGGGCACGCGCCGCGGGCTGCGCCGCGAATCGGCGCCGACCGTCGATCGAGGCAGCCCACCTCATCTGTGCGCCCGCCGCTTCGAGGTTGCAGGTGACGGCGGCCCGCGACGGCCGCCGTCCGATCCGGGGCCGGGGACCCGCCGCGGAGTCCCGTACCGGCGGTTGCCGGCGGCCGGGTCATTGAAGGCGGTGGACCCGCCCCGGAAAAATTCTACGAAAAATCGGTTCCCGGGGTAAAGATCCCCGCGGGCGTGGGTGCGCGTCAAATTTCTTCTGAAAATACGGGGGGCGGCAGGAAAGGCTCTGGAGGTCAACAATCCCTTGCCCGCGGCGGTGCCTTGCAGAGGCCCCGTCGCGCCCGGTGGTCTTACTCGGCGACGGACGCGGCGCCCAGCGATGGTCAGCCCGGTACGCGTGCGGGCCGGGCCCGGCGCACGCCGGATCATCCGGCAGCCGCTCTACGGCCAGCCTGCCACAGGAGGTCCCCGTCGACGACGCGGCCATTTTCATCTCGCGGGGTGGGGCGGCCAAGCGCCCGCCGGGACGTTGCGGTGAAACAGGTCCCGACGTTTCGTGGCGTTGGGGTGATCGGCGTCCCCGATCATGACGGTTTGTGAATTTGACTGTCCCCGGCACTGTCAGGTCGGCGATTTCCGTGCCGTTCTCGGCATCGAGGCCCTCCCGAACCGGCCCTTGGGGCTTTGGCGCGCCCTGGAAAGGCTTCGGGGCCGGCCACGACGACTATTCCGGCGGCGGCGCCTCACTTTCTTGAGGTGCGCCCCGCGGGAATCGCGCACGTGGCGAATCCGCGGCGCATCTCCTACACTCATGCAGGGAGCGGCGTAAAGAAGACGGATGTCCGCCGCCGGCATCGGCGATGCCATGGGCGTCCGCCGTCGGAGCCGCCAAGGATGCGCCCGCGCCGGATCCGGCCGGAGCAGGCGCGCAGCCGGGAACCGTCCGGAGGCGTACCGGCGGCCTGCCCGCCGCGCCGGACGACCACGAAGCAGATGAGGTACCGCCCCATGCCATCGCCCGACCGCTTCCGCACCGCCTGCCTGGCCCTCGCCGCCAGCGTGCTGGCCGCGCCCGCCGCCGGGCAGCCGCAGATGCACGAGATACGCGTCGAGAGCCCGGCCATGGCCTCGGGCGAGACGATGCCCCGGCGGTACACGCCGGACGGACACAACCTGTCCCCGCCCATCACCTGGACCGGCCTGCCGGACGGCGCCCGCGAGATCGCGGTCGTCTGCGCCGACTTCGGCGCCGGGAGTCCACCGCCGTGGGTACACTGGATCATCTACGGCATCCCCGCCACCGTCGGCGGGCTGCCCGAGGGCCTGCCGATCATGCCGGAGACCCCGATGCCGGCGGAGCTGCGCGGGGCGATCCAGGGCCTGAACGGGTGGCGGCGGCCCTATTATCGGGGGCCCGCGCCGCCTGCGGGCACCCCGCACCTATACCACTTCACGGTGTTCGCGCTCGACGAGACGCTGGAGCTCGAACCCGGCCTGACCCGCCGGGAACTGCTCGAGGCGATGGAGGGCCATGTCATCGGGCGGGGCGACCTCGTGCCGATCTACGAACGGTTCTAGGAGTCTGCGCCGTAGAACGGCGCGGATTCCTGGAGGGTTGGTTGGGCGGTGAGCGGAGCCGCAGGCGACGCTCTCCGGGCTAGCGGTCCGTCACGTCATAATCGTCGGATATACGTACTTGAGTTCACGGCTCACCCCGCTCCGTCGCATCCCCGCCATGAAGAGGAGCCCGCGATCACCGCGTCGAGGCGGCCGCGCGGACCTGTGGAATGGCGGCCAGCGGCTCGTCACGTCATAATATTAGAATAAATGACCTGAGCAACGGCTAACCCAGGACCGCAATCGGCACGGCGTTGCCAACTGCGCCCATGCGCAGTTTCGCGTGCTTGGCGCACGGCAAGGTAGTTTCCGTCAACGTCCTCAAGAGGAGCAATCCATGGAGAACAAGGGGCCACAGATCATATCCCGGCGCACGCTGTTGCGCCGCGCAGGCGCGGCCGGGGCGGCGGCGGCGGCCGGGGCCGCGGGCGTACCGGCCGGCGCGGAGGCGCCTCCGGCCGTCGCGGCAACGGCCCCGCCGGCCGGGCCGGTTCCCGGCTCCGTCCAGGCTCCGCGGCCGGATCCGCCGCGCGCCGCGTACGAGCAGTTGACGGCGGAGGAAGCGGACCTGCTCGAAGCGATCGCCGACGAGTTGATCCCGAGCGACGACCTGGGACCGGGCGCGGTGGCGGCCGGGGCGGTGGTCTACATCGATCGAGCCCTGGGCGGCGCGCTGTCCGAATCGCGCAACGCCTACCGCGCGGGCCTGTCCGCCTTCGACCGCTACTGCCGGGCCTCGCGCGGCGCGCCGTTCCGCGAGCTGCCGCACGTCGATCGGGTCTCGGCCCTCATCGACGTCGAGACCGGGGCCGCGACGGGGGCGCGCACCGGCTTCGCGGGCAGCTCCGCCGGGTTCTTCAACATGGTGCGCAGCCATGTCCTGCAGGGCACGTTCGGGGACCCGCACTACGGCGGCAACCGCGGCTTCGTGGGCTGGGACCTGATCGGCTATCCCGGCGTGAGGACGGCCGTCCCGCCCCGGTTGCAGACGCAGCTCGAGGCCGGCGAGCTGCCGGCGAACCGCCGGTCCGCCTACGAGTCCGAGTACTTCGACAAGGCGGTGGTCCGCGCCGCGCACGAGGAGACCCGCCATGGCGACTAGGCTGCCGGGAACCGACGTCGTCATCGTGGGGCTCGGCGCGGCCGGCGGCGTGGCCGCGCTCCCCCTCGCCGAGGCCGGGCTCGACGTGATCGGGCTCGAAGCCGGCGGGCGCCTCACGCGGCGCGACTTCGCCCCCGACGAGATCCGGAACAACGTGCGCGCCTGGCCGTTCTCGGTCCAGAAGTGCGCCAACGAGGTGCCGACCCTCCGCCGCACCCGGTCGGACACCGCGGCGCAGAGCGGCGGCCACCCGATGATGAACGCCGTCGGGGGCACGACGCTGCACTACTGGGCGCAGAGCTGGCGGCTCAATCCGTGGGACTTCGAGGTCGTCTCGGCGACCACGCGCCGGTACGGCCGCTCACGCCTCCCGGCGGGCTCGACGGTCGAGGACTGGCCGTTCGGCTACGCCGAGCTCGAGCCCTGGTACGACCGGGTCGAGCACGAGATCGGCGTCTCGGGGCAGGCGGGCAACCTCAACGGCGAGCGCGGCGGGCGGGGCAACCCGTTCGAGGGCCCCCGCGCCCGCGACTATCCGATGCCCGCGCTGCGCTGGACGGGCTTCCTGGAGGGGATGGCGGATTCGGCGCGCTCGCTGGGGTGGCGGCCGTTCCCCGGACCCGCCGCCATCAACTCCCGCGCCTACCAGGGACGGTCGGGATGCCTGTACCACGGCTTCTGCAACCGGGGCGGGTGCCACGTCGACGCCAAGAACTCGCCCGCGGTGACGACGATTCCCCGGGCGGAGGCGACGGGGCGGCTCAAGGTGGTCACGCATGCCCACGTCCGGCGCATCGAGACCGACAACCGGGGCCGGGTGACCGGCGTCACCTATCTGCAGGATCGGGAAGAGTTCTTCCAGCCGGCCCGGTTCGTCCTCACCGCCAGTTACACCTACGAGAACGTGCGCCTGATGTTGCTGTCGAAGTCGCGGGCCTGGCCCCTCGGCCTCTCGAACAACCACTCGCAGGTCGGCCGGCACTATCTCAGCCATCATCAGGGGGCGGGGGTCACCGCGTTGTTCCCCTACGACCTGCACGCCTGGTACGGCCTGCCCGCGCAGGGGGTCGCCGTCGACGACTGGGCCGACGACAACTTCGACCACGGCGGCCTCGACTTCATCGGCGGCGGCAATCTCTGGGTCTACTCCGACCGGCGGCCGATCTCCGCCGCGGGCATGAGCACGTTCGGGCGCGCGCCCGCCTGGGGCTCGGCCTGGAAGGCGTTCGTCCGCGAGAACGCCGACCGTACGAACAGCGCCTACATTCAGAAGACCACGCTGCCCTACGAATCCAACTACCTCGACCTCGACCCGGTGGTCACCGATCCGGTCGGCGATCCGGTGATCCGGGTGACGGCGGAGTACCAGCGGAACGAGCTGGCGATCGCCGAGTTCCTGCAGGACCGGATGGAGCAGTGGTACCGCGCGGCCGGCGCGGTCGAGGTGCAGCGCGGCGGGCTGGGCGGACAGATGGGGGTCTCCACCCACGCCTACGGCGGGACCCGCATGGGCGACGATCCGGAGACCAACGTGGTCGATCGCTACGGACTGTCGCACGAGGTGCCGAACCTCGGCATCCTTGGCGCCTCGGTCATGGGGACGAGCGGCGCCCGGAACCCCACGCTGACGGTGCAGGCGCTGGCGTGGCGCACGGCCGATCATCTGGTGAACAACTGGCGTTCGATCGTGGAGTAGGGAGTAGGGATCCCGCGCCGGGGAACGGCGCAGGCTCCCGGCCGGATGGGTTAGGCGGGAAGCGGAGCCGCAAGGCGGCGATTGCCGGGCGGGGGATCCCGCGCCGGAGCGCGGGCGCGGGATCCCGGCGGATCGGCCGGCGCGGGACCGGGGCCGCCGGGGAGCCGTTCTACGCCAGCACGCGCACCACGACCCGCCGGTTCTGCGCCCGCCCCTCGGCGGTGTTGTTGGGCGCCACCGGCCGGTCCTCGCCGTAGCTGATGATGCTCATCTTGTGGAGGGGGAGCTGATGGGCCTCGTGGAGATACCGCCGGGCGTTGTCGGCGCGCTCCATGCCGAGCCGCGCATTGTTGGCGGCCGAGCCCGTCGAGTCGGTATGCCCTTCTATCTCCACGTGTGACGCGATCGGCATCGCGCGAAGATCATCGACGAACCGGTCCAGATACGCACGAACTTCGTCGGGCAGCGCGGCATCGGAGATCCGGAACCCGGCGACGATCTCGTCGATCACCATCTCGTACACCAGACGCCGGTTGGTGATCTCGAACGTGCCGCTCAACTCCTCGACGGTCCGTTGCGCCATGCCCGCCGCCTGTTCCGCCGAAGTGGCGACGGCGAACGCGTTCTGGGCGGCCTGCTCGGTCCCCTCAATCCGAACCGCCTGTTGCTGTACGATGGTCTCCACCTCGTTCAGCTCGCCGCGGATCTGCGAGATCTGCGCGCCGACCTGGGTTTGAAGCTGTGCGGCGGTTTCTTCCACGAAACCGGTCGTGGCGCAGCCGCCGAGCAGCGCTGCGCTCATCACCACCGCCGCCGATGCCGTCAGTCGCATGAGGGTCCTCCCTGCCGAGTCCGGTCCGCCTTGCCCATGCCCCTCTGCCGCGCCTCTCCGGCATCGGGGACCGCAGAGGCTCGCACCGGGACGAATCCCATACCGTGGGATTACCGACTGTATCGGCCGCGCACTCCCGGAACTTCATACGCCGCGCCGCCGCCTGCGGCAGTTCTTGCCGGTGTCGCTGGCGCTCTGTCTCGCCGGCGCCGCCGGTGCGGCGGCGCCGGCCCAGCCGCCGCCGGAGACGCCGCCTCGTCCCGGCGCCGCGGCCGGCGCGGGGCGGCCGATCGTCCGGCCGCCGCGGGCGCAGGCCCCCCCGGTGATCGACGGCCGGCTCGACGACCCCGTCTGGAGCGCCGCCGCCCACATCACCGCGCTCGTCCAGCGCCGGCCCCTCGACGGCCCCCCGGCCAGCGAAGCGAGCGACGTCTACGTCGCCTACGACAGCGCCAACCTCTATCTAGGCCTGCACGCCCACTACACCGATCCGGGCATGATGCGCGCGAACCGGCGCGACCGCGACCAGACCGTCGAGGACGACCTGTTCCTGGTCTATTTCGACCCGTTCCTCGACCAGCAGCGGGCCTACGTCTTCACGGTGAACGGCTACGGGGTGCAGGGGGACGCGATTCTGCGGGCGGGGGCCCTGGGGGGCGGCCGCTTCGGCGTCCCCCGCGGCGACGCCTCCTGGGACGTGCTCTTCGAGACCGCCGCCCGCATCGTCGCCGACGGCTTCGTCGCGGAGATGGCCATTCCGTTCAAGAGCCTCCGGTATCCGCAACGGGAGGCGGGGACCGCCCACCGGTGGGGTCTGCAGATCGCCCGCACCATCGGCGGCAAGGACGAGGCCGACGTCTGGTCGCCCACGTCGCGCGACATCGCCGGCTTCCTGCCCCAGATGGGTCTCCTCGACGGCATGACCGACCTCTCGCGCAGCCACAACCTGGAGATCCTGCCCACCGTCACCGCGACCCGGTTCGGCTCCCTCGACCGCGGCACCGGCCGGTTCCGCGAGGGAGACCCGTCGCCCGAGGGCGGCGTCAACCTGAAGTACGGCGTCACGTCCAACCTCACCGCCGACGTCACCTTCAACCCCGACTTCTCGCAGATCGAATCGGACCTGCCGCAGATCGAGATCAACCAGCGGTTCGCGCTGTTCTACCCCGAGCTCCGCCCCTTCTTCCTGGAGGGGGCCGAGATCTTCAACATCCGGGCGCCGATCACCGCGGTCCACACCCGCACCATCGTCGATCCGGCGTACGGCGCCAAGCTGACCGGCAAGGTGGGACGGACCACCCTCGGGGTGATGTACGCCAACGACGCCGAGCCGGGGAACGTGGACGACGACACGGACCCGGCCTTCAGGCAGGCCGCGCACACGTTCGTGGGCCGGGCGCGCTACGACCTCTACACCGAGTCGCACGTCGGGGCCGTCTTCACCGACCGGGAGCTGCTCGACGGTTACAGCCGGCTCGCCGGCGTCGACTCGAACTTCCGCCTCGGCGACACCCACGCGGTCGCGTTCCGCGCCATGGGGACCGACCACCAGGACCGCCGGGGCGGGCAGACGACGGGCCATCTGCTCGACGCGAGGTTCAGCAAAAGCGGCCGGAACCTGCGCTACGCGGTGTCCTCGTACGCGCTGTCGCCCGAGTTCAAGACCGACGTCGGGTTCGTCCGCCGTAACGATCAACGCTACACGTCGGTGACCGGGGGCTACCGCTGGTGGCCGGAGCACTGGCTCCGCAACTGGGGGCCCGAGTTCGTCTACGGGCGGAACTACGGCTTCGCGGGGGTCCTGCAGGACGAGGTCGCCGACGCCGGCATCAACCTCGCCCTGGCCCGGAACATGTTCGTGGCCGGCAACGTCCGCCGCGAGCTGGAGCGGTTCGGCGGCATCGAGTTCGTCAAGACCCGCGGCCGGGTCTTCGGCCGGGTGGACACCAGCCGGCGGATCGGCGTGTCCCTCGAGTACCGGCGCGGCGGGCAGATCCGCTTCGACGCCGACGCGCCCTACCTCGGCCGGGAGCACGGCATCTCCGCGTCCATCAACCTGCGTCCCGCACCGCGCCTGCGATCGGCGATCAACGTCACCACGAACCGGTTCACCGATCCCCGCCGCAACGGCCGCGCGGTCTTCGACGTCCAGATCTACCGGGCCCTCACGACCTACCAGTTCAGCAACCGCCTGCTCTTCCGCAACATCAGCGAGTACAACACGCTCGACGGGACGCTGGACCTGAACTTCCTGCTCACCTACCGGGTCAACGCGGGCACCGTCTTCTATGCCGGTTACGACGACCACTACCAGCGGGCGGACCTGATCGAGGGCGATCTCCTGGACTGGCGCGACGTCGGCGGCCGCGGCCTGCGCGCACTCGGGCGCCGGCGAACGAACCGCGCGGTCTTCCTGAAGCTCCAGTACCTCTTCCGGTACTGAGTCGGCCCGGTGCGGGGTCGGCCGCGCGGCAGACGCAGTTCGGCCGTACCAGCCCGTGGGTCGATCCCATTACGGCGTAACTGCGGCCTCTGAAAAGAGTCTAACCCTAGAACAGCAATCTTCACCCGCGGGGTCCTCGACGCTCGGCCTTTCGGACTCCGGGAGGTGAAGGAGCGCATCGTCGAACACCTTGCCGTGCGGCGTCGGAAGGGTGACGCACGGGGCGCGGTTCTCTGCTTTGCCGGACCGCCCGGCGTGGGCAAGTCGTCGCTGGCGAAGAGCATCGCCGAGGCGCTCGGTCGGCGGTTCGCGGACCTGTCGTGCAACGGCATGCGGCAGGCCTCCGACGTGCGCGGCGAACACCGCAGTTGGACGGGGGCGCAGCCGGGACGGATCATTCGAGCCCGGCGCCGACTCCAAGATGTTGTGGTGGCCGGGGCATCGTCCGACCGACAGCTTCGGCGTGTGCTCACCGCCGTCAAGGCGCGTCGCTTCGCTCCGCCCCCGCTTCGCGGGGCTCTCGGCCTGGACGGCGGCTCCGCGCACGCCTGTCCAGACCGGGCATTTATCGGACGATGCCCAACCCTGACCCCCTACAGGTTGTGGTCGACGACCTGCCCAGATTGACGCACTTTCGGGTGACTGTTGACATCGCGGGCCTGATCGGCGGCGCGGCGCGGTTGTTTCCGTGGTGCAGGCGGTTTCGCGGTCGGCTGCGGCTGCTGCGGTGCCGCTGGGGATTTCGCCGGGTTGGCCCCCGTTTTGGGTTCTCCGGCTTGATGTCGCGCGGCAACTGCCCGGGCGCTGCCGCTCGTAAACCCGCCGCCGGCTGTTCCCCCGCGGTCGTCAGTCTCGGTCCGTCCGCTGCGTTGATCCGGTTGCCGATCTGGTGGTCGCCGTCTCAGCACGTGGGCGTGCAGGCGGCGATCCGCCGGCTATCGGTCGTCGTTCGGTCGCCCTTGGCGCGGTATGATCGGCGCAATTCATGGATGATCCTGCGTACAAACGATTGTTCTCGCGGCCTCGCATGGTCCAGGACCTGCTGCGCGGCTTCGCCGCCCGTGACTGGAGCAGCGACCTCGACTTGGCGTCGCTGACGCCGCTGCCGGCTAGCTTCGTCAGCCACGACCTGCGCCAGCGTCACGGCGACTTGGTGTGGCGCGTCCGGTTCAAGGACGATCGGTGGCTGTACGTCGTGCTGCTCTTGGAGTTCCAGTCGGCGGTTGACCGCTCGATGGCGGTCCGCATGCTGACGTACACGGGGTTGCTGTATCAGAAGTTGATCGCCGACGGCGTGCTGCGTGAGCACGGCGGCTTGCCGCCGGTGCTGCCCGTCGTGATCTACAACGGTCGGCGGCCGTGGACGGCGCCGGCGGACGTGTCGGCGCTGATCGCCTCGGGTGGCGGGGCGGCGTTGGCGCGGTATCAGCCGTCGCAGCGGTACTTCCTGCTGGACGAGGGTCGGGTCGGCGGTGCCGATCTGCCGTCCGGCAATCTCGTGTCGGCACTGATCGCGCTGGAGACGAATCCGGATCGGGTGCGGGCGGCGGCGTTGCTGGAGCCGTTGATCGAACTGCTGCAGAAGCAGGATGATGCGGAGCTGACGGCGGCGTTCACCGAATGGGTGACGCAGGTGCTGCTGCCGCGACGGTTCCGCGGGTCGGTGTCGGGGCCGCTGCTGCGGCTTGAGGAGGTGAGGGCGATGTTGGCCGAAACCGTTCAGGAGTGGACGGCCGAGTGGGTCGAGCAGGGCCGCGAAGAAGGCCGAGAGCAGGGCCAGCGCGCGTTGCTGTGCCGTCTGACTGCTCGGAAGTTCGACGAAGCTGCGGCGCAGCGGTTGGCCGCCGCGCTTGAGCATGTTGCGGACCCGGACCGCTTGGAGCAGGTCGGCGACTGGATCATCGAGTGCGACATGGCGGCCGATCTGTTCCGTCGTCTATCGGCCTGGTCGGAGTAGCAGCCCTTGGTGGTGCGCCGCGACGGAGCACGTACCAGCAGAGGCGCTTCAGGCGTTCCCGCCGGCCGGAACGCACAGCCCGCCATGCAGGTCGAAGCCGCGGTGGCGCGCGTGCCAGCGCCCCCGCCGCGGCGGTGCCGGGGCGGCAGCCGTCATCGCCAGCGGCAGCCGAAGCGCCGCATCCTCCCAGATGGCCGGCAATCGATCATCGACACGTGGTTGACTCCCTTGAGCCGGACGGTACCGGTTCCGATCAAGGTGGAGCAGGTGATGGCGAGCTACGACGCCGACGGGAGTGAGGTTTTCAGGGAGCAGATACAGGTGATCTCCACCGCCAGGGTCCCTCTCGTCGAGTCCCGGTTCGAGCCGGTTAGAACCTACGAGATACAGGAGCTGACCCCGGTGGGCAGGCCGAGACCGGGGATCAGGCGATGAAGCGGTTGCGTCCGGTAGCTGACGGCGCGACCGTCGTTGTGGCCCTGGCAGTGCATCAAGGCGGAAATCCGCGAAGTCAGACGGTGACCGCGAGGTCCTGGCCGCCGTGTTCGGATGATACACGCGGAGGGTCGAGGGTCGGGAGGGTCGGCGTCCACCCGGCCCTCTCTCCGCTTGCCGCCGGCAATGGACCGGCGGCGCGGCTTTCGATACCGCGGGGCGTCGTCCTCGACGGCGGCGCCGAGTGGATCTGGAATCGGTCCGCCGAACAGTTCCCCGGCGCCATCGAAATCGTCGACCTCTACCCCGCCAAGGGGCATCTGCGCGACGTGGCCAAAGCCGTCTGCGGCGCCGGCGCCGACCTCGCTACCCGGACGGACGAGCTCGCGCAGGTGACGCGTCTGCGGATCACGACCTCCACCACGGTATAGTAGGACGTGACGACCGCTTCCGGGTCCGCGTCCGCCGACGCCCGGCCCGACCGCCCCATGGACGATCCCCGCGCCGCCCCGGCCGACCCCATCGGCGCCGGCACCGGCGTTCTGCTGATCTCGGTCTTCACCATCGCGACCTGCGGCCTGATCTACGAGCTGCTCGCGGGCACCATCGCGAGCTATCTTCTGGGCGACAGCGTCACGCAGTTCTCGACGGTCATCGGCGTCTACCTGTTCTCGATGGGCGTGGGGTCTTACCTGTCCCGACACGTCCGCCGCGATCTGATCACCCGCTTCATCGAGATCGAGATCCTGGTGGGGCTCGTCGGCGGCCTCTCCTCGCCCGCGCTCTTCTTCGCGTTCACCGAAATCAACGCCTTCCGGGTGGTGCTCTACGGTTGGGTGACGGCCACCGGGATCCTGGTCGGCCTGGAGATTCCGTTCCTCATCCGCATCCTCGAGGACGAGTTTCCGCTGCACGACCTCGTCTCGCGCGTCCTGTCGCTCGACTACCTGGGAGCGCTCGCGGCGTCGCTGCTGTTCCCGCTGTGGCTCGTGCCGCAGGTCGGACTGATGCGGTCGTCGTTCGTGTTCGGCGGTCTCAACGTGCTGGTCGCGGTGTGGACCAGCCACCGCTTCCGCCGGCACCACCGCCGGCCGTGGCTCACCGCGCAGGCCTGCGCCGCGCTCGTCGCGCTGGGGCTGGGCGGGGTGCTCGCGGACGACTTGATGACCTGGTCGGAGCGGCGGCTCTACGAAGACCCGGTCATCCTGTCGCGGTCGTCTCCCTACCAGCGCATCGTGCTGACGCGGGGCGACGACGGCGTCCGGCTGTTCCTGAACGGCAACCTGCAGTTCTCGACCCTCGACGAGTACCGTTATCACGAGGCGCTCGTCCATCCCGGGCTGGCCACGGTCGCCGCGCCCCGGCGGGCGCTGGTACTGGGCGGGGGCGACGGGATGGCCGTCCGCGAGCTCCTCAAGGACGATCGCGTTCGGGAGGTCACGCTCGTGGACCTCGATCCGATGATGACGGAGATCTTCCGCGACCACGAGGCGTTCGCCGCCCTCAACGGCCACGCGCTGCACTCGCCCCGGGTCGAGGTGGTCAACGCCGACGCGTTCGTCTGGCTCGAGTCGAACCGCTCCCGCTACGACTTCGTCGTCGTCGATTTCCCCGACCCCCGCTCCTACTCGCTGGGCAAGCTCTATACCACCACCTTCTACCGGCGGCTCGCGGGCCGGCTGAACCCCGGCGGCGCGGCCGCGATTCAGAGCACCTCGCCGCTCGTCTCCCGGCGGGCGTTCTGGTGCGTCGTCGAGACCGTCCGGGCGGCCGGGCTGCGGGCCAAGCCCTACCACGCGGCGGTCCCCACCTTCGGGGAATGGGGCTACGTGCTGGCGTCGCCGGAACCGCTGGCGCTGTCCGATGCGTTCCCGCCGGGGCTGCGGTTCCTGACCCCGGCGATCGCGCGGTCGCTGTTCGAGTTCCCGGCCGACATGGCGCCGGTTCCGGTGGACGTGAACCACCTGAACAACCAGATCCTGGTGCAGTACCACGCGGACGGCTGGCGGCAGTACGCGCGGAACCGCCCCTACTAACCGCAGGCAGGCTCTGACGGCGGCGGGGTTCCGCTCAAAGGCGGCGGGAAGAAGCTGCGGGGTTGGCGCATGCCCGACTCGCGCTTCGTGGTGTTGCGCGACCAGGACGGTGCGGATTGCTTGTAGGTCAAGAGCAGGCTGGTCGAAAGGTTCCTCAAGAAAGAAGACCAAGTGGGTCATTACGGATCGGATCCTTCGAAAAAGCCCTGTTTCCACAAACGCCCCATCTGGTCTCCATCCGCCATGAAGGAGGAGATCTGCGCGTTGTCGCGGGCGCGACGCACTTCAGTGAAGCCCTGTCGTTTGACCAGCCAGAAAACCTCGTTGACCCCGACCGCGTTCAGGAAATCGGGCGAATGGGTGGACACGAACACCTGCCCCCCCCGATTGGCGTACGCCCTGAATTCCTCCGCCAACTCCCACAGCAGGGTCGGGTAGAGCTGATTCTCCGGCTCCTCCACGCACAGCAGGGAATGCGGCTCCGGGTCGTACAAGAGCACGAGATACGCGAACATCTTGATGGTCCCGTCCGACACGTACCTGTCGACGAACGGGTCCACGAAGGAGTCGTCGCGAAAACGCAGCAGGAGCCTGCCGTCCGGCGTCGGCACGGGGGTCACTTCGCTGACGCCCGGCACGCGCCGCTTCATGGCTGCGACGATCCTGGCGAAAACATCGGGCGCACTCTCGTGAATGTTCTTGGCCACCAACTGGAGGTTGTCGCCCGTGACGGAAAGATGATCGGCGTACCCTGCCGCGTCCTTGCTGCCGCGGGCCAGATTGATGTGAAAATCGGAGACATGCCAATTCTCGATCAACTGCCGAAAGGCGCTCGCCGCCTTGAACCGCTCGAACTGCCCCAAACCTTTGATGGCGAGCACGTCCCTGCCCACGGACTGAGGCTCACGTATCAACTCTTCATCCGATTTGTCGAACAACTCTTCGTTGGTGATGGCGTAACCGGAACCGTCCGTGAAGTCCAGAAAGCGGAACGGAGAGCCGTAGCGCCCGCGCTTGTAGCGGAGTATTTCCCGCCGGACGACGGGCCGGTTCCGTTCCTGCCCGATTCTGAGAAGATAGGTGACGAGACGATTGACGCGCGCGATCTCTAGGCGGAACTTGACTTCGATCTCGATCGGCAAACTCGGATCTTCTCCCCGGCTGATGATCTCGGAATAGCCGCCCCGAGTCTGCAACGCCTGACGCACGTTGAACGTCAGGCAGTCCCTCAGAAAACCGAAGACGTCGAACAGTGTGCTCTTTCCGGCGCCGTTCGCGCCTACGACCACGCAGCAGGACGGAATCTCCAGCATCTTGACGTCTTTGAAACTCTTGAAATTCTTCAGCCTGATGGACTCGATATGCATCTCCGCCGCCCCGCCCTTCCCCGGCACCTGTCACGCCACCTCAAGGCCACCCCGGCGGACGGATTGCCCGGAATCCTCCCCGGATTCGCCCCGCGGCCGGCACAATATGCGCAACCGAGCCACGATATCCACGCGAGAGGCGCTCCGTCAAGGTCCAACTAACGCGCGCTGCCCGCGCGGACAAACCCCAGAGCCGCCTGTTCTTCCACCGTCGGCAGCCTGCGCAGCTACCGCAGTGTCGAATCGATCCGCTGGCCGATCACGTCCGCGCGGGCGCGCCGAATCTTCTCCGGGGCACGTTTGTCGGTCAGACATCCTGCGAACGCCTTGACCAAGCCGTACACCCGCTCGGCCGCCTTGAGCAGCACCCCGCCGCGGTCAGAGCTTGCCTGCTGTTGATCGAACGTGGCGACGAGGGGCTTGTCGAAGAGATCCGGGAACCGGACAGTCTGTGATAGGGTGTCAGGCGTCACGCAGAGCCTCCGTCGTTGCTAGATCGTTGTGGCTAAAGTGTTGTGTTCACTACGTTTACCACATGGTGGCTCCTGTGTCTCCACCAGGATCGGCTCTTCGGGCATCATCCAGGCCAGTGCTTCGCCACGATCAAATATTAGGATCATTCCGGGAACTCACCTCGAACCCAGGAGGGTCCCCTATTCAGGAGAATTGCATCATTCGATTCAAGTCCGTCTATCTGAAGATTATGACGTGACGAACCACCAGCCCGGAAATCGTCGCCTGCGGCCCAACCAACCCTCCAGGCGTCCGCGCCGTGCTACCGGCGCAGACGCCTGGCAAAAGGCCCCGTTGGATTGCCGCGTTGCTCCGCGGTCACCCATGCCCAACATGCGCCCTCGTCACGCCTTGCCGCAAGGGCGCCTTGCCGTCCGCCGGCGCCGATCTCGGTGCGCGGCCGGGTCCTACCGTGGACGGTGACCCGCCGATGGCCGAACCACGGATCCCTCCCCGCCGCGGACTGACCCGCCGGGACGTCCTGCGGGTCGGTCCCGGCGCGGCGGCGGCGATGGCCCTCGGGTGCGGACCCCGACCGCCCGCCCCCACCGAGCGGGCCCTCGACGCCGGGCGCATCACCGGCACGATCGTGGGCGCCTCGCACCGGACCGGGCATCGGCTGCGGGACGGGGCCCGGCCCCAGCCGCGGGAGGTCCGCGACATTCCGGTGGTCATCGTGGGCGGGGGCGTCGCGGGGCTGTCCGCGGCGTGGAAGCTCGCGCGGAGCGGCCTGCGCGACTTCGTGGTGCTCGAACTCGAGCCGGACGCGGGCGGCAACGCGCGGTGGGGGGAGAACCACGTCTCCGCCTACCCATGGGGCGCGCACTATCTGCCGGTCCCCACCGCCGAGGCGACCGCGACTCGGGAGCTCGTCGCCGAGATGGGCCTGATCCTGGATACCGGCCCCGACGGCGGGCCGGTCTACGACCCGCGGCATCTGTGCCACGCCCCCCAGGAGCGGCTGTTCATCGACGGCGGGTGGCGCGGGGGGCTGTCGGCGCGCGATGTGGTGGACCCCGCCGCCGGTTCCGCCGCGGCGGCGGAACTCGCGGCGTTCGAGGCGCAGGCACGGCGGTATCGGGACTACCGGGACGGGCGGGGCCGCCGGGCGTTCGCCCTGCCGATCGCGGCCGGCGCCGACGACGCCGCGATCGTCGAGCTCGACCGGATGTCGATGCGCGAGTACTTCGACCGGGCCGGCTGGTCCTCCCGCCGGCTGCGCTGGTACGTCGACTACTGCTGCCGCGACGACTTCGGTTGCACGCTCGAGACGACCTCCGCCTGGGCGGCGTGGCACTACTTCTGCTCGCGCCCCGACGACGTCGAGTACCTGACGTGGCCCGAGGGCAACGGCCGCATCGTCCGGCACTTGCTGGAACGGGTGGGAGGCAACGTCCGCCCCGGGATGCTCGCCTACCGCCTGCGGCCGACCGGGAACGCCGGCGACCGCGGCGTCCCGGGCGGCGGCGTCGACGTCGACGCGTTGGACACCCGCACCGAGACCGCGGTGCGGTTCCGGGCGCGCCACTGCATCTACGCCCTGCCCCGGTTCACGGCGCCCCACGTGATCGACGGCTACCCCGCGGCCGGTCTCGAGGCGTTCACCTACAGTCCGTGGATGGTCGCGAACCTGACCGTCGACCGGGCGCCGGACGGCGCGGCCTGGGACAACGTGCTCTTCGACAGCCCGTCGCTCGGCTACGTCGTGGCCACCCACCAGGACCTGCGGACGGCGCCGGGGCCCAGCGTCCTGACCTACTACCTGCCGCTCACCGTCCCGAACCCCGGCGCCGCCCGCGCCTGGATGATCGAGCGGCGGTGGCGCGATTGGGCGTCGCTTGTCCTCGCCGACCTCGTGCAGGCCCATCCCGACATCGAGTCCCGGGTGACCCACCTCGACGTCATGCTCTGGGGGCACGCGATGATCCGGCCGACCCCCGGTTTCATCTGGGGCGGGGCGCGGCGCCGGGCCGACGCGCCCCACGGGGCGATCCGATTCGCCCACTCCGACATGAGCGGCATCTCGGTCTTCGAGGAGGCGCAGTACCACGGCGTGAACGCGGCCGAGCAGGTGATGCGGGCGCTGGGCCACGCCCATGCGACCTCGCTTTAACCCCCTCTCCACGCCCCCCCCTTCTCCAGGTGATCGACTACGCGGCTTGCTGTTGCGCATTGCCGGATCCCTGCCCGTCCGGCTGATGCTCTGCGCTGACAACAGGCCGTGGTGAACGCCGCGTCGCCCCGAGAGCAGCGGAGGAACCAGCGGGCTGAAGAACGCCCATGCCTGACCAAGCGTGAGGAGGGCGCCTATCGGGCATATTGCAACCGCGGACTGCAAGCAGTCCGGCGAGCAACGCAGTCAGGCGGATGCATCGCCGCTCGATGCAGCGGGGACTTCACCACGGGCTGATAAGATCGAGCCGCCCGAGCGGTCATCCTCCCGACGCCGAAGGGGAAGCGAACCATGATGGATGAAACCCCGGAACAGATGCGCGGCAGGCGGCAATCCGTGTCGCTCAGTCGCCTCTACCTCGACCCGAACAACTTTCGGTTCGTGGACCATCCTGAGTACCGGCTCGTACCACCCGAGCGCGTGTTCGATCCGGACGTGCAGCGGCGCACGACCAGCTTCGTGCTGGGACGCCAACAAGAGAACGTTCGGGATCTGATCGCGAGCATCAAGGCCAACGGCTGGCTCGACATCGATCCAATCCTGGTCCAGCGTACGGAAGCGGGTCGATTTCTCGTGGTCGAAGGGAACCGGCGCGTAGCGACGCTCAAGCATTTGCAGCGTCGCTACGAAGAAGGCGCCATCGATCTCGGCAAGCTCGACCGTGCGCTGTTTTCGGAGCTGCCCGTCGTTCTCTACCGAGACGCGGGCGAGCGCGATCGCCTGGTGATGATGGGGCTCCACCACATCTCGGGCAAGCGGCGTTGGCCCGCCATCAACCGCGCACGGGCGATGGAGCGGCTCCTCCCCCACTTCGGGAACGATACGGATGCGGTTTGCCGAGCTCTCGGCGTGAGCAAACGCGAGTTCAACCTGTCGATAAGAACGCTGGCGCTGGTGAACGCCTACAAGGAGAGCGACTACGGCGACCAGTTGCAGTCCGATCAGTACAACCTGTTTCGCGAGGTTCTCAAGAGCGGGGAGATCCGCACCTAGCTCGGCTGGGACCACACGGCAGGCGCCGCTTCCAACCGGTCGAACCTCAATCGGCTCTTTTCCTGGATGTCGCGGGAAGCGGGATCCGACGAGGGAGAGGAAGACGGCCAGGACGTCGACGTTCGGTCAACGCCCGATCCCGTAGTGACCACCGGGGGCCACGTTCGCGAGCTCGCCAAGATCATTGCGGACCCCGACGCCGTCAAGAGTCTCGACGAAACCCGCAGTCTTCAGGAGGCGACGCTTTCCAGCAATCTCCTGGTCAGAAGCGAAATCGACGGCGCGTTCAAGTCGTGCGACAGCGGTATCCAGAAACTCGACCGACGGATCGGAGAACTGGAGTCCCGCGAACTCGACAGAGTCGAGCAACTCATCGGCAGGCTCCAGGGCATGGTGCTGGCCCGCAAACGCCAACCGCCGGGCGCCGGCTTCCGGTTGCCGCGGCAACCCTTCAACGAAATCACGCAATCGAGGTTCTCTTGCCTCCGCATCGAGAGCTACCGCAGCATCGACGGCCTCACCCTTGAGGCCCCGGGTCGAATCAATCTCATCGTTGGTGTGAACAACGCCGGGAAGACGTCGCTGCTCGAAGCGATCTACCTGCTCGCCCACCAGAACGACGAGCGGGCTCTTCTGGACGCCATCCGCTGGCGCGGCCGGGTGGAGGGCGATCCCCCGGCGCTCTGGCTCGTCGAACAGCTTCCGCGCACCATCCGTATCTCGGGATGTTTCGACCGGCTCCCGGACAACACGACGAGCGTCGAGTTCGAGGTCGCCACCGAACCCGAACCGGACGTAGAAGACCAGACTTCCTTTCTTTCGAAGCTCGCCATCGAATCCAGCTACGGCGCGCGCGTTCAGAACACGGACGTCGTGTTCTTTGGGGATCGCCCCCGGCGGACCCGTTTCGAGGGGCAGCATTGGCTTTGCCGTTCTGCGTTCACGAGCCCGTTCTCGGCCAACCGCCCCGAGACGCTTGCGCGCTGCAACAAGGAAAGCCTGGAGGCGGGAACGAAGCGGCAGCTCATCGACTTCATCCGGGAACGGGTCGATCCCGGACTCCGGAACATCGAACTGGCCGATCGCTTCAACCGGTTTCTGGTCAGTCACGATGACTTCGAAAAGGCGCCGGACTTGGCGACTTTCGGCGAGGGCGTGCGGCGTGTCTTCGAGATCGGCTTGCTCTTCGCCGACGTCCGGGGCGGCGTGCTGCTCGTCGACGAATTCGAGAACGCGATCCACACGGAGCTCCTCGTGGAGTTCACGCGTCTGGTTCAGGACCTCGCGGTCAAGCTCAACGTTCAGGTCTTCCTGTCGACCCATAGCAAGGAGGCGATTGACGCCTTCGTTCTGAACGAACACCGACCCGACGACGTCGTCGGCTATGCGCTCAATCGTACCGACGGCGGCGTCAGGGCCAAGCGCTACGACGGCAACAAGCTTCGCAAGCTCCACGACGCTGTGGATTTCGACCTGCGAGGCGTGCGATGAAGGCGGTGTTGGTGTTCTGCGAGGGGCACCATGCCGTCGTGTTCGCTCAAATCATCTGGCGCCGATGGTCAGGGGGGCGTGGCCCGAAAGGTACTCGGGGGCCGAGCGTTTCGTCGACGACAACCGGGACGGCGACGACAAGGTGTCCGGCAGAGAGGCGGAGCGGCTGAAGGCGATCATCACGGTCACGGGACAGTTCGACCACCCGGGCGATCCCCTGTCGATCGTCATCGGCCGAACGGGCCTGCCGCGCGCGCAATTCGAAGCGTCTCCGCTGAGTGCGGGGCTCGCTGATTTCCTGGCGCGAGCCCCATGGAACGACGCGTGAGAAAAGCGTGCAGGGGGCGGCGGGTCGCCTGAGAGCGCGCAGCTCCATCCGGCGGCGGACGGCAGGGGCCGCCAACACCGGCGTACAGGCGACACCGCCCCCGAGTCCGGGGTGGGCACTACGGCGCGGCGATGCCCATTTTCTTCTTCAACTCGGCCAGCGAGTCGGCGCCGGCGCTGGGGGAGGGCGCGGCGAGGGCCCGGTCGATGTCCTCGTCGATGGTGCCGCCGACGTCCGCGAGCTGGTCGTAGGCCTCGGCGAGCGACTCCTCCTCCTGCACCTTGTGCTTCATCTTCTCGAGCATGGCGACGGTGCCGGAGGCGTCGGCCCCCGCGAGCTGCTGGTTGATCTTGCGCATCGACGACGCGGTGCGGGCGCGGGCGCGCAGGGTGACCACCTCGTTCTCGTATTTGGCGATCTGCCGCTTGAGGTCCTCGACCTTGGCCTGAAGCTGGTCGGCCATCCGCCGCTGGGTCTCGTGATCGGCGCCCACCCGGCCCGCCTGCCGCACCGCGTCGTCCTTCTTCTCGAGAGCCGAGGTGGCCAGGCGCTCCGCCTCGGCCGCGGCCACCTCGCCCGCCTCCGCCCGCCGGAGCAGGAGCATCGCCTTGCGCTCGTACTCCGCCGCCCGCTTCTTGTGGTCGTCGCTCTCCTTCTGCAGGCGAATGGCGAGCGACTTCACCTGCGCGAGGCTCACCATGGCGGCCTGGAGGTTCTTCTTGAGATCCCGGATGCCCTGCTCGGTCATCTTGATCGGATCCTCCAACTGGTCCACCGCGGCGTTGGCGTTCGACTGCGCGACCTTGAACATTCTGCGAAAGATACTCATGGCTACTTCTTCCAGTAGGTGATCAGCTCGGCGCCGTACTCGGCCAGCGCCAGGGAGAGGGCCCGGATCGAGCCCTCGAGCTCGTTCAGGTCGAGGTTGGCGAGCTGCAGCGTGTCGCGGTAGAAGATGCGCCCGGCCGTCTCGTCGAGGACGAAGGCGCCGTGGACCAGCGTGTTGTTCATCTGCAGCAGCCGGGTGAAAAGGTCGCCCGGCTCGGACGGCACCTCGCCGATCAACTGTTCAAGAATGACGATGGGCGGCTCGCAGTCGATGACCAACTGCTTGATGCCGTTGTCCTCGTCGTCCACCACCACCAAGGCGTCGGCCTCGTTCTCAGTGACGATCGTGAGACCGAGATCGAGCAGATGGCCCTTCACCGTATCCAGATGCTCAGACATCCATCGCGCCTCCTTGCGCGTGCGTTCCCGCGCTCACCCGTCCTGCCGCCCGCCACGGGAAGCCCCGCCGCATTCGACGCAGGCTCTTCCGGGGGCCGCCCGCACCCACCGCTCGAACGGGGCATCGGGATTCTCTCTGATTTACGATCAATCGGCGCGCCGGGTTCAACCGCCCGCGGCGAGGGTCCCCGCGGCATTCGAGCGCCGCGGCGGCTCTCGGTGGCACGCGGGGCTCCGACACGGCCGTCGCCGCGCGGAGACCGCCCTCCGCTTCCGGGCCGAAATCACCACCAAGCGATCCGCGGCCGCGACCTCGGCGTCCGCATCGGGGTTCGTCACGAGGGTCCCGGTCCCGTCCCGCTGGATCGCCACCGCAATCACCGCGCGGAGGCCGCCCTCCGCTTCCGGGCCGAAATCACCACCAAGCGATCCGCGGCCGCGACCTCGGCGTCCGCATCGGGGTTCGTCACGAGGGTCCCGGTCCCGTCCCGCTGGATCGCCACCGCAATCACCGCGCGGAGGCCGCCCTCCGCTTCCGGGCCGAGATCACCACCAGGCGATCCGCGGCCGCGACCTCGGCGTCCGCATCGGGGTTCGTCACGAGGGTCCCGGTCCCGTCCCGCTGGATCGCCACCGCAATCATGTCCTGCTCCCGTTTCAGGGCGGAGAACACCTCGAAGAACGACCGGCCCGCCTGCGCCGGCGGCACCGCCATGGTGACCAGGTCCTGGCCGACCTGCGCGCTCAGCAGCTCGCGCAGCACCCGGGAGATGCCGTGGTCGAGGGCCGCGGTCGACATGACCCGGCTGCACAGCTCGGCTCCCACGACGATCTCGTCGGCGCCCGCCCACTCGCAGTGGCGCGCGTTCGCCTCGCTGGCCAGCTCGACGATGGAGTAGACCTTCCGATTGAGGCTCTCGACGGTCAGCGTCGACAGCACCGTCTTGGCGTCCCGCGCGCTGTACTCCAGCGACCGGTCCCCCACGATGACGACGGTCGCCGCGGTCTCGATGCCCGCCCGCTTCAGCGCCTCCTCGGTCACGCCGCCCCGCACGAAGTGGAGCTGCTCGTCCGCGACCGGCGTGGCTTCGATGTCCGCCACCAGCACGATGGCGGCGCCGGCGGAACGCTCATCGGCCCGCAGGTCGGCCAGTATCTCCTGCATCCGGCCGTTCCAGCCGCACAGGATGATGTGCCCTTCGAGGTTGCACGACTCCATGCCCCGGTCCTTCCTCATGCGTTGCTCGACGAAGACCCCGGCGATGGTGGCGGTGAACATGCCGAGCACGCCGATGCCGAAGAACATCAGCACCACGCCGATCAGCCGGCCGCCGAAGGAGACGGGAGAGATGTCGCCGAAGCCGACGGTGGTCAGGGTGACGACCGACCACCAGAGCGCGTCGGGCAGCGATCGGCCCTCGAAGAACGCGAGCCCCAGCGTCCCGCCCAGGATCAGCACCGCGATGACCCCCGCGAGCCGGAACAGCTTCTCCCGACGCATGAAGCCCAGAAACCTCCTGAGGATCCGCTCCACCTGCGCCACCGCGGACGCGAAGATGCTCATGTTCTGTGCGGCCGCACCGCCGACCGCGGCCGGGCGCCTGCCGCGAACGGACGCCTGCCGCCCGCCGGAGGCTCCAGCGCCCCCGGCTCGGGAGCCCGCGGCAAGCGCCCCGCGGTTTCGCCGCGGGCTCGCACGTCTGCGCAGCCGCGGAGCTCCCCGCCATGGCGGTCACCGCACTGTCAGATACCGAGCGCGATCGCTCGTACGTCTGCGCCGCCGCGGAGCCCCCCAGCCGGCGGCGGCAAAACGCCCCGCGAGTGTCATGCGTTTCGGGAATCGCATATCGGCTACGGCGCGGAGCCCCCCAGCCGGCGGTGGCAAACGCCCCCCGGTTCGCCATGGGCCGCTACCGCGTCAGTCCGATCAGCATGGAAGCGGCGGGACAGCTCACGCCCTTGATGACGCCGGCGCCCGGATTCGGCCGCTCCCGCACCTACAGCGTCAGTCCGATCAGCATGGAAGCGGCGAGATAGCTCACGCCCTCGATGACGCCGGCGCCCAGATTCGGCCGCTCCCGCACGAGCTCGTCGGTCAGGCGGGCGCCGGGCAGCAGCACCTTGTCGGCGAAGAGCCGGACCAGCGGCAGCAGGATCAACCCCACCGCCAAGTAGTACCCGAACTCGGCCATGCTCTCGTTCCACGACACGAAGTCCCCCTCGCCGGCGAGGCGGATGACGTTGCCGAACCCGACGAGGACCCCGGCGAAGGCGAGGGCGACCGCGACGTTGTTGCGTTCGATCTGGTCGTGGAGGTCGTACGACGTGAGCCGGTCGTACAGGACCCCGGCGAGGACGAGGGCGGCGAGACCGGTGACCCAGAACACCAGCCCCGGCAGCATGCCTCCCTCGCCGGACATCGCGCCGGCCGTGATCAGCCCGACCGCGACGTAGTTGGCCCCTTCGAGGATGCCCACCCCGACGTTGCGGTCCTCGACGATCTCACGCTCGTTGTCGAATCTCGAGAACACGAGCCGGTCGTTCACCCAGGCCGAGAGGTTGAGGAGGACGATGGCCAGCCCGCCGTAGATCGCCAGACCGATGACGTCGTCGAGGAGACTGAGGGAGGCGGGCCCGGACACCACCCCCCCGAGCACCACGACCAGCCCCAGATAGTAGCCGGCGACGGTGACGGCCAACGCCAGATTGTCCTTCTCGAGCAGCTCGACCCGGAGCACGAAACGCCGGTGGAGCCCGTCGTACACCCACTTGCCGAGGGTCAGCAGGCCGAGCACCACGACGAGGTAGACGAAACCGGCCAGGATCTGATCCACGGACATCACTCGCCTCCCGGGCTGTCAGCACGCGGCGGAAGCCCCGCTGCATTCGACCGCCGGTCTCGGTGCGGCGCGGGTTCCGCCACGGGCGCCTACTTGCCGAAGCTGCGGGCGCCTCCCGCCATGCGACTCTGGACCCGCTGGCCGAACGACCGGCTCTGCGCCGCCTGGCGCGTCTGTTGCCGGCGGTAAAAGTCGGGACTGGTCTGGCGGGTGGTGGCTCCGCCGGTGCCGTAGACGCCGCCGCCGGGGCCGTAGTACGTCTGGCCGCGGCCGCGCGCGTCGCGATAGCCGTTCCAGTCGTCCCGGTAGATCGGACGCCCGAAACCGCCCATGATGTGGCTCAGCAGGGCGTACTGGCCGTAGAACTCCCAGAACGACCGTCCGCCCCCGTCGTCGCGCCACCGCCCGTACCGCTCGTCCCCCACCTGCTGATAGCCAGGCGGATGCTCGGCCCGGTCCACGACGCCGTCAGCGCCCTTCGACAGGACGACCATGCCGAGCGAAGACTCGTAGCGCGCGTAAGTGCCGGAATCGACGTCCATCCAGTCGAGGACGGCCTCGCGGTAGACGGGTTCCTCGGAGCCGGCCTGCGGCCCGCCGAAGACGACGCGGTACTGATGCGCATGGCCGAACCCCTCGTCGGTCATGTCCTGCAGCACCACCGAGTACTCCGGGTACCGGTCGAGCTCCTGCTCGATCCGATCGAGGGGCGACTGCGTCTCGCAGGACGCGGCGGCGAGCAGCGCGGCGGCGAGCAGCGCGCGCCGGCAGCCCCGCCCGGCGATCCCGCCGCGGGCTGCCGGCGCCCGGCCGCAGCCACCGATCCACGGACGCGGCGCGGGACGGAAGCGGCGGTTCATTCCGGACTCCCGGGAAGAATGTGCGTGAACTGATAGTCCTCGACCACGCGGCCGGCGGCGGCCGTGAACTCCGTCTCGCTCCACTGCTCGATGCCGACGAAGGCGGTCTCCGCCTCGTCCACGTACTCCCAGCGGATCACCGGCTCGCCGGCCCCGGCGCCGTCGGGAAACAGATGCCCGGCGCTGGAGGCGTCGAGACGGTACGCGGCGCCGTCGAAGACGATGCGTTCCGGCGGATCTTCGTGATCGAGGATATGCTGCCGGACGTCCCCGGCGATGTCGCCGATCGCGATGCGCCGCGACAGCGACCAGGCGTCGTCCGCCCGCTCCAGATAGCGCTGCTCGCCGCTCCGGGTGAGCTCCCACTCCTCGACGTCGTCGTCCCGGCCCGAGAACCGGTACCGGCAGTAGCCGGTCACCTTCCAAGTGTCGAGATCGTAGTCGACCAAATAGCCGACCCTGAGCTTCTCGAGGACCAGATCGTCGAGCGGATCGGGGCCTTCATCCGCCGGTTTCCGGCCGAACCACCGATCTGTCAGACCCACGGGGCCACTCCTTCCGCGTACGGAACCTGTCCTAATGCTAATCGCTCCCGTGCGATTCGGCCAAGCCGCCCCGGGACGACGACCGGCCCGTGGTTGCGCAGGGTCACATCGACTTCAGCTATCATTGACCTTCATGGAGCTACTGGTCGGCATCGTCAATCTCGTCGTCCTGCTGATCGTGATCGAGGGCTGGGTCAACGGCCGGATCCCCCGCGCCCTCGCGAGGACGATAGCCGAGCGGATTGACGAACGGATCAACAGTCCCGGGAATCTGCCGAATACGCGGCTCGACGGCCTCGACGGCCGAATGCAGGCGCTTGATGCCCGGCTCGACGGCCTCGACCGCCTCGACGGCCGAATGCAGGCGCTTGATGCCCGGCTCGACGGCCTCGACCGCCGCGCCGGCGGGCTCGACACCCGGATCGCCGAGCTCCACACCCGGATCGACCGGGTCGACGCCCAGGTCGCGGTGCTCAACGCCCAGATGTCGAAGCGGATTTCCGATCTCGACGCGCATGTGCGGGAACGGCTCCGCGACCTCGACAACCGCCTGCGCGCCCCGGAAGCGGAAGCCGGCGAGACGCCGAGCTGACGTTCGGCGCCCCGCGACGCCGGTCACGAAACCGCTTACGGCTCCCCGCGGCCGAACATCGTCTCCAGATTGTTCTGCGCCTGCACGATCTGGTCGGGCGTCATCCGGCCGGCGACGGCATCGCGGGCCTGGACGACGGCGGCGCGCTCCGCCGGGGGCACCTGCAGGGCGGCGAGGCTGAGCCACGTGTGCGCGGCCACGAGGTCGCGCGGCACGCCGCGGCCTTCGGCGTGCAGGCGGCCGAGGTGGCCCTGCGCGTAGGGGTGCCCCTGGTCGGCGGCGAGCCGCACCCACCGCGCCGACTCGGCGTCGTCCTGCGGAACCCCGCGGCCCTCGAGGTACGCGAATCCCAGGTAGTACTGCGCGTCGGGGAATCCCTGGTCCGCCGCCCGCCGGAACCACCCCACCGCCTCGCCGTCGTCCTGCGGGACCCCGCTGCCTTCGAGGTAGGCGAACCCGAGGTGGTACTGCGCCTGGGGGTGTCCCTGGTCGGTGGCAAGGCGGAACCACCGCACCGCTTCCGCATCGTCCCGCGGAACCCCGCGTCCGCCGGCGTACATCGCGCCGAGATTGGCCTGCGCCTGCGCGTCCCCCTGTTCGGCGGCAAGGCGGAACCACCGCAGCGCCTCCTCATCATCCTGCGGAACCCCGAGCCCGCCGGCATGCATCGCCCCGAGGCTGGCCTGGGCCTGGGGATGTCCCTGGTCCGCCGCGCGGCGGAACCACTGCGCGGCCTCGGCATCGTCCTGCGTCACCCCGCCCCCCTGGGCGTGCAGGATCCCGAGCTGGAACTGCGCCTCGGCGACCCCCTGGTCCGCCGCAAGGCGAATCCACCGCGCCGCCTCCGTACCGTCCTGCGGGACCCCGCCGCCGATCAGGTACATCATCCCGAGCTGGCCCTGCGCGATGGCGTGTCCCTGCTCCGCCGCCAGCCGAATCCACCGCACCGCCTCCGCGTCGTCCTGCGGAACCCCGAGCCCTTCGCCGTACGCGAACCCCAGGTTGACCTGGGCTTGGGCATCCCCCTGCTCGGCCGCCAGCCGATACCACCGAACCGCTTCGGCATAGTCCCGCGGAACCCCAAGGCCCTCCGCGTACAGCAGGCCGAGCTGGCCCTGCGCTTCGGGAAGCCCCTGGTCCGCCGCGAGCCGGGTCCACCGCAGGGCCTCGGCGTCGTCCCGGGGAACCCCGCGCCCCCCCGCGTAGAGCATGCCGAGCCGGCTCTGCGCCTCGGGGAGCTCCTGGTCGGCCGCGAGCCGAATCCAGCGCGCCGCCTCCGCGTCGTCCTGCGGAACCCCGCGCCCCCCCGCGTACAGCGCCCCGAGCTGCCCCTGCGCCCGGGCGTCACCCTGGTCGGCCGCCAGCCGGAGCCACCGCACCGCCTCCGCATCGTCCGGCGGGATCCCGCGGCCGCCGGCATAAAGCGCCCCGAGCTGCCCCTGCGCCGCCGCCAACCCCTGCTCGGCCGCCAACCGAAGCCACCGCGCCGCCTCCGCACCGCTCTGCGGAACCCCGCGGCCCTCCGCATACAGCGCCCCGAGTCGGCCCTGCGCCGCCGCCAGCCCCTGCTCGGCCGCCAGCCGAAGCCACCGCGCCGCCTCCGCGTCGTCCTGCGGAACCCCGCGGCCCTCGCCGTACATCGATGCGAGGTCGAGCTGCGCCTCGACGTCCCCCTGCTCGGCGGCGAGGCGGAGCGCGTCGACCCCGCCGGAGGGCGAGCATGCCCAGAGACCGACCAGCAGCCCGTAGACGACGGTGGAGACGAGGAGCCCGCGGCCGAAGCCACCCTGCATTCGGGTCTCGGTGTGATGCGCGGTTTCGCCACGGGCGCCCGGCGGCCCGTGACCGGAGCCCCGCGGAGTCCCGCCACGGGCACCCAGGCGCCGGCCGGCCAGAATGATCGACGGCATCAGCGGGGTCGCGCAGTCACGCGGTAGCGCCGGAGACGGGCGCCGGGATTCGGAAGGCATCGAAATGCGGTAGTGCTCGGCGATTATACGACAGGCGTCCGAGCCCGGCGGCGCGGCCGGCGAAGGGGGTGCACGTCAGATTGTGAAGTGACTGCCCTGGCGCCGTCAGGTTGGCGGTTTCCGTGCCGTTCTCGGCATCGAGGCCCTCCCCCGAACGGCTTTTCTTGGGGCCTTGGCCCCTCGGGGGCGAGTTCCAGCGGGGGTATCTCACTTTCTTGACGTGCACCCGCCGAAGGGTCGGCAGGACGGACGGCGGCGCCGTGAGGCCACTGTTTCCCAGACCGGGGAACGGGCCGCCGGCGCGTGTCCGGTCTGGTATAGTCGAGAGTGATGTCACGCCGTCGCACGCCGGAAAGATCGACGGTCCCACGAACCGTCGGGGCGGGGGCCGGTCTGCTGTGCGCCGTTGCGTGGGCGTGCGGCGCGGCGCCCGGCGAGGTCCCGGCCGACGAGCGCCGCGCCATCCTGCCGGACGGGCCGCCGTCGGACTTCTTCACGGCGCGGCCGGTCGGCGATCTCCGCGGCGACAACGAGCGGCCCCGGATCGCGCACGTCGAGATCGTCGACCTCGACGCCGACGGCCTCCCCGACATCCTGGCCTGCGACGCGTTCCGGAACCGGGTCGCCTGGATTCGCCAGTTTCCGGCGGGAACCTACACCGAACAGCCCGTCGCCGAAGACATCCGCGCGCCGGCGCACGTGGAGCCGACCGACTTCGACGGTGACGGCGACCTCGACCTGCTGGTCGCGAGCCTCGGCGAGCTCTTTCCGACCGACCTGCGGATCGGCGCTGTCGTGATTCTCGAGAACGACGGGAACCAGCGCTTCACGAGCCGCGTCGCGGCGGAAGGAATACCCCGGGTCGCCGACGTGCGGGCGGGCGATCTGGACGGCGACGGCGACCGCGACCTCGCGGTGGCCGCCTTCGGCTACGACCACGGCGAGACGCTGTGGCTCGAGAACCGGGGCGGATGGGAGTTCGAGGCTCATGTCCTGCAGCGGTTCTCCGGCGCCATCAACGCGATCATCGCCGACCTCGACGGCGACGACGCCCTCGAGATCCTGACCTTGGTCAGCCAAGAATGGGAGGAGATCTGGGCCTTCGCGGGCGAGCCGTTGCGGCCGGAGCTGCTCTGGGGCACCACGAACCCGGACTACGGCTCGAGTTGGATCACCGTCGTCGACCTCGACCGGGACGGAGATCCGGACATCCTGCACAGCAACGGCGACGCGTTCGACTACGCGCCGGCCAACAGCCGGCCCTGGCACGGCGTGCAGTGGCTGGAGAACCGCGGCGATCTTGAATTCGAGCCGCACCGCATCGCCGACCTGTCGGGGGCGTCGAGCCCCCAGGCCGCCGATCTCGACGGCGACGGCGACCTCGACGTGGCGGTCGTGAGCGCCTACAATCAGTGGGACGACGAGACCGCCCACAGCCTCGTCTGGCTGGAGAACAACGGACAGATGCAGTTCGCGATGCATCGCATCGCCCGCTCGCCGACGCACTTGATCACGCTCGCCGCCGGCGACCTCGACGACGACGGCGCGGCCGACCTCGTCACCGGCGGCATGCACATCAGCGGTCCCTTCGACCGGATGTCGCGGGTGACGGCTTGGAGCAATGGCGGCCCGCCGGCGCCGTGAACGCGGGCGCCGGACCGCCCCGCCGGCCGCGTCGCCCGCCGGCGCAACCACGCGCCACGACGCGCCCGGCGCCGGACCGTCGGCTGAACCGCCCGCCGCGGGCACCGTCGCGGCCCGGCGCCCGCGGCCGGACACGCCGCGGGGAACCGCGGCGGCCGCCCCCACCGCCGCGGCGGAAGATCGGCCCGCCCGCGGGGATGCGCCCCGGAGGGCCGCGACCGGACCCTCGGCCGCGGTCACGCGTCCGGGGCCGCGCGGACGCCGGTGGCTGACCTGGACCGCCGCCGCGGTGGCCGCAGGCTTGCTGCTCCATGCCGGCGGCTCTCAGGCGAGGCGGGCGCTGCACGCGGCGCGGCTTCCCGCGCTTCCCGAGCTCTCGGGCCAACCCCCGGCGCTGCGCGGGCACCTGGAAGCCGCCGACCGCGCCGCCAGAGACCGGCCGACTTCCCCCGACACGGTGGGGGCGCTCGCCCTCGCCTACCACGCCGACCTGTTCCTGGACCACGCCGACCGGGCCTACGCGGTGGCCGAGGAACTGACCGGCGGCGCGTGGCGCTGGACGTACTACCGGGCGCTGGCGCACGGGATGCGCGGCCACACCGAGGAGATGGCGGCCGGGCTGCGCCGGGTCGCCGCCGCCGCCCCCGACTTCGGCCCCGCCTGGTGGCGGCTCGGGGAGGCCGAGTTCAAGGCGGGAGACCACGACCGCGCCGCCGAGGCGTGGCGCCGGGCCCGGTCTCTGGACGAGCCGGCCCCGGCGGACGAGCCGGCCGGACCGGGGGACCGCGCCCCGGGCGCGCCGGTCTCCGCCTACGCGGCGCTCGGTCTCGCCCGGATTGCGCTGGTGCAGGGGGACGCGGAGGGCGCGGCGGCTCTGCTGGAGGACACGACGGCGGCGGCGCCCGGGTTCGGCCCCGCCTTCCGGCTGCTCGGCGACGCCTACGCGACCCTGGGCCGGGTCGAGGACGCGGCGCGGGCGGTGCGGACGGCGGACCGGTTGCCCCCGTACGAGCCCTATCTCGACCGGCTGTCCGAGGCGCTCGTCCGCGAGTCGCGGAGCACCACGTTTCTGCTCCAGCAGGCCGCCACCGTCGACCTCACGACGAACTCCGCCTGGCGCGAGCACTTGATTCGACGGGCTCTGGAGTTCGACCCCGACCACCCCGTCGCCCTCGCCGAGCTGGCCACGATGTTCCGGGTGCTCCGGCGCTACGAAGAAGCCCTGGAGCTGCTGGAGCGCCGGCGGCGCCGGCAGCCCGACGACGCCGGCGTGCTCGCCGACATCGGCCGGTGCCTCTCCGGCCTGCGGCGCTACGCGGAGGCCGAGCCGGTGCTGCGGCAGGCACTCGAGGGCCTGGACAACGCGCCCACCCGCTACGAGCTCGGGCTCGTGCTCGATCGGACGGGTCGGCGGAGTGAGGCCGTCGCCGAGTACCGGCGCGCCCTCGACCGCGACCCGAACCATCCGAGCGCCCTCAACAACCTCGGGGTGGCGTTGGCGGGCCAGGGCCGGATGGACGAGGCCGCCCGCCACTTCGAACGGCTGGTTGCCGTCAGCCCCGAGAGCGCCGAAGCGCACGCCAACCTCGGGCTCGCGCTCGCGGCCGCCGGCGCGCCCGATCGGGCGGCCCGCGCGTTCCGGGATGCGTTGCTCCTCGATCCCGATCACGCGGACGCGCGCGGGGGGCTGCAGGACCTCGGGTTGCGGTGACGCGCCCGCGCCGGTCGACGAGACGCCCTTCCGGCCGCCCGTGATGGAACCCGCGTTGCCCCGGAGAGCGGGGAGGACCGCGCGAACGCCGCGGGGACTTTCGGCGCGGGCGGCTACGGCCCGGCGGCGACGTGGGGGCGCACGAGCCCCACGACCCGACGTGCGGCCTCTCGGGCGCCGGCCGCGTCGGTCTCCCGGTAGAACTCGGACGGCGTCAGGTCCTCCGCGCCGTAGAACGCCAGCTCGAGATCGCGCCGCAGGTCGCGGGACGCGGCAGCGAGCCGCGCCACGTCATCGTCCGCCAGCGCCGCCGGCAACCGGTGGCGCTCGGCCATGAGTACGTCCGCGACGTCGTGCGTCCGCGGCGGATCGATGCCGGCGGCGCGCAACAATCCCTTCAGCGCCAGCTCCACGACCTCCTGCGACTCCCGCACCACGTCAGCCCAGCTCTCGGCCTCGTACAGGACGTCGAGCGACCGCAGGCGAACCCCGGCGCGCCGCACGTAGTCGACGGCCAGCGTCCGGTTGCGCATCAGAGGGTCTCGGTCCAGTAGGGCTGTCCGTGCACCACTCGACGCACGAACCGGCCCCCGGCGACAGCCCGCCGGATGCGCGCGAGGGCGGCGGAAATCCGCCGGTCCCGATCGAAGAGCACCCGTCCGTCGATAGCCACCTCGCCCCACAACCCGCTCGGCCTCCCATCCGACGGCGGATGCGCGTCAACAGCCTGGAGGGAGCAAGCCGGCCGACAAAAAAACCCGGAGCCGGGAGAGGAGGACTCTCCCGACCCCGGGGGAAGGAGGGTGGGACCACACCCGGAAATCAGGCTTGGTCCCCGCGGGGCCCGCTCAGAAGCGGGCGGTGACCGCGAAGCGGATGACCCGGCCGGGCAGCAGCCTGACCGCGCGCTCCCAACCCGACAGGGACTGGTACCCGGCTCCGGTGCTGCCGCTGTGGTTGAAGGTGTTCTCCAACTCGACGCCGTTGTTCATCATGTTGAAGAACTCCCACCGCGCCTCGTAGCGCCACGACCCGACGTTGAACACCTTCAGGAAGTTCATGTCGAGCTGCGTCCAGTACGGCAGGAACTTCACGCTGGCCAGCGGAACCATCGGCGCCCAGTATCCACTATCGGAGGTGGACACCGTGGGCACGCCCTCCGGCACCAACCGCTCGCCGAGCACGCACGGCGCCACGCAGTGCCCCGGCTGCCCATAGAGCCGATTGGAGTAGGTGCCGAGCAACTCGTTGGGCTCACCGCTGTAGCGGCGGACGTTGAGCCCTTCCTGGAAAGCGCCCCAGCGGATGTTCCCGCCGCCCGGATACGCCTGCAGCGAAGCGCCGAACTGCATGTCCCCGAGGCCCGGCAGCGAGAACGGCTGCGTGCCCGACAGCTTGAACTCGTGCCGGAACGGGCGCGGGAAGCTGCCCTGGTCGCAGAAGCGCATCTCGTTGGGGTTGTCTCCGCGATGCATGACGTCCGAGCACAGATTGGTCTCGCCGCCGTAGCTGCCGCCCCCGGCGGTGGAGTCGAAGTTGTAGATGGTGGTGCGGCCGGTGTCCTCCATCGACCAGCCTCCGAAGAGGGTGCCGCCGCCCGCCAGACGGCCCTGCGCGCTCAACTCGAATCCGTGGTAGATGTTCGAGTAGCCGTCGACCGTCGTCTGCTCCCAGACGTTGTCGTCCACGCCGCGGAGGTCCGGGTCGAGGTTGAAGACCGTGAACGAGCCGGTCATCGGATACGGCCGCGCCACCTGGATGTAGCGGCCCGTTCCGGCGTACGCGGGGTCGGGGCTGCCGTCGGGAAGCGCCCCGAAGTCGGAGAAGTTGACGTCGAGATTGTCCCGGCTGAACGTGTTGCGGAAGTACCGGCGGCGGTACTCCGCGCTGAGCGACAGACCCGGGAAGATCTCCTGCTGGATGCCCCCCGTCCAGATGTGGTTGTACTCCCGCGCGAAGTCGTCCAGGTTCGGGTTGGCCGAAGGAATGGTGAACGAACCGAAGGCCTGGGACCGACGCGGCCCGATCTCCCAGTTCTGGGCGATGTCGTCGTTCTGGCTGCCGGCGTACATGAGCGCCGTGGCCGATCCCGGCGCGGCGCACTCCGCATCGCCGGCGGCCGCCGCGGTCGGGTTCAGCGCGCAGTCCAGCCACACCCGCCGGTCGGTCCGGGCGCCCCCGTACTGGTAACGGGAAGGCAGGCCGGTGCCGACGTCCCGCACGTACTTGTTCCAACTGAACTTCAGGGCGGTCTTGGCGTCGCCGAACACGTCGTAGGCCAAGCTGAACCGCGGCGAGAAGTCCGGACCGTAGCTGGGCAGCTCATTCCGCGCGCGTCCGGGCCGGGTGGCCGACGGCGTGAACCGCCCCAAGCCCTTGGGGGTATCCGGAATCGACACCGCGGCCCAGTCGACCCGCAGACCGTAGTTGAGGGTCAGCCGGTCGACCGTCCAGGAGTCCTGCGCGTAGATGCCCCCGTTGTAGTCGAGGTTGTAGGCGCGGTATTCCGGGAAGTTGTAGACATCGACGAATTCAGGAGCGCCGATGGTTCCGGGGGGCAGGCCCAGCGCGAGGTTCGACTCCGCCGCGAAATGAGCGGCGTCAACGAAGCCCAAGACACCCCCGTAGGAGTTCGGCGAATCATCGTAACGTTGCGTCAAGTGGGCGTTGGCATTCCTGGTGTGCCGGTTCTGACCGTTGGAGAAGTTCATCCCCACCTTGAAGCTGTGCGACCCCGTCACGTACGACACCGCACTCTGATACGCCCAGCGGTGCGAGTAGTTGTTCTCCTCGCCCTGTTCCTTGAGGCCGTACAACAACCCCAGGTGGGCGTCCCGCTTGGGAACCCTGCTGTACCAGAGGTCGCCGCCCGCCACCTGCGCGTTATACGCGGGCGAGCCGGGCTCGTGGTAGCAGGGCGTGGAGAAGCAGGTGGCCAACGAGTCGTCCGACGGCTTCGGCTGCCTGAAGTACTCATAGTCCCCGAGGGAGCTGAAGCGGTAGTAGCCGGGGTCCCAGTCCTCGTAGACCAGCGAGAATCCGAACTCGGCCAGCATCCGGTTGCTCAGCGTGCCGGTCCACTTCGCGGTCCCCGTGTCGTAGTGCGGCGAGGTCCAGGACGACGCCGCGGTCTCCAGGTCGGTGCCGGGGCCGTGATTGCTGAACCGGCGCTTCCGCACCTTGTCGAACATGGCCGAAATCTTGTGCTGCGGGTTCATCTGCCACGTCAGCCGCGCATTGGCGCTGGTGATGCTGTTTCGGTCGAGGGCCGGCGACCCGTCCCGGTTGACGCTGTTCAGCACGCCGTCGTCGATGACGTTCCGCCGCGCCGACGAGAAGAACCACAGCTTGTCGCGGAACACCGGACCGCCGATCGACCCGTTGAAGTCGTAGATGATGGAGACCCTGGGGGTCTCGAGAACGCCCAAGTCCTGCAGCCGCGGGTTCAGGTTGTCGGCCTGCCACGACCCCGGGGTCCCGCCCGCGAAGAAGTTGCCGCTGAACTGGTTGCCGCCCTCGTTCGGGATCATGTTGATGCGCAGGCCGCCGTTCTGCGTCTCCGCCGTCGCGCCCGACGTCGTGTACGACGTCTCGGCCGCCATCATCGGGTTCATGTAAGCCTGGTAGCGGCCGTCGCTGATCAACGTGTTGATCATCATGCCGTCGATCTCGACCGTGGTGTGCGCCGCGTCGAGGCCGCGGCCCATCATCTCGGACTGCTGCGCGCCGGCGGTGCCGCCCATGTCGGGGGCCCGGGCCTTGACGCCGGGGATCAGCAGGGCGTACGACCACGTGCTGCGACCGGTCGGAATCGCTTCCTGCGTCTCGCGCGTCATCACCTCGATGCGCTGCACCTGCTGCACGTCGACGACCGGCGTCTCGCCGGACACCGTGATGGTCTCTTCGACCGACCCGACCGACATCACCGCGTCGATCGGCAACGCCACGTCGGCCCCGAGGATGAGCTCGTCACGCACCAGCGTGCCGAAGCCCGGCAGCGTGAAGACCACCGTGTACTCGCCCGGCCGCAGGTCGATGATGTTGTAACTTCCCGTGCCGTCGGTGAAGACCACACGCGACCCTTCGATCAGGACGTCGCTCGACGCCTCGACGGTCACACCGGGCAGCACGCCGCCGGTGTCGTCCGTGACCGAGCCCGAGATCGAACTCTGGGCCACGGCAACAGCGGGCGCCAGCAGCAGAGCCGCTGCCGCGACCGCAAGAAACCTCCTCAACCTCATGCGCACACCTCCTCGATAGACACGACCGTCAACTTCGATTCAACTCTCAACATCGTTCACATCGTTCACGCCGACCGGGCGCGTTTTCTTTTCCCCGCGCCAATACCCTCCCGGAGCGATCCGGCGGTCAGTTCCGCCGGGAGCCCAGCCGGACCACCGCGCCGATCGAGATCGAGAAGTCCTTGTAGTTGGCCCCGCCCGCGTTCAACAGCGACGCCTGCGACCCCGGATCCGACAAGTCCGGATCGGGGAAGAAGGTGACCCGATAGTCCGCCTGCACCCGGAACGCGGTGTTCTCGGTCATGTCGATGTCGACGCCGCCGCCGGGCTGAATCGCCCAGTGCGTCGCGGTGTGACCGAAGAACCCGATCTTGCGCAACCCGCGCGTGACCCCGACCAGCCCGTGGAAGAACGGACGAGCGCCGCCGGTGTCGAAGTGAAACCGGGGGCCGCCCAGAACGCCGACCGTCTGGATGTTCACGTGGCACGTCGACAGAACGTCCTCATAGTCGTATTGATCGCGCGACAGCCTCGGCGAGCAGTACTCATCCTCCGGCCGCGAGATCGAGAACGCCTGGAAATCCTGGTCCGGCGGCGACTTCACCACCGGGTCGCTCGGTCCGCCGGAGTACGTGTCGCTCGGCGTGATGCCGCGCCGGTAGTGGCCGTTCAGGTCGAACGCGAACGACATGAAGTCGTTCAACTGAATCGACGAATCGAAGAAAAACCCGAACGGCAGGTTGGACGCGTTGGCGGCCAACTCGTTGTTCGACAGGAACGAGTACCCGATGGCCACGTCCCCGCCGGTCTGCGCCGCCGCCGGCTGGGGCAGGCCGAACGCCAGGGCCGCCAGAACACCACCGAGCACAAGACGCCTGCGTCTACGTATCATCCACCGCATCATCCACAACCTCCTCCGAGAGCCGAATCCACCGTTCACACCCAGCCGGATACCGATCTGGGGCTCCACGACGCGACCGAACGCTGACGCGGAGCGCCAGCAACCTCCCGTGCTGCGCCAGTATCAGAAGCAAGTACCGTGCCGTCTACATGCCGGAACTCAGGGCGCTCGAGCCGCGTATAGCCCCTGCCCTCGGCCGACGGCGAGCCCGCGTAAACATCCAAAACATTGGAGCGGCATCCAACGAATTGGTGACGGGCGTGTTGCGTACGATCGCAACAAGGAATCGAATCAACCGGATTTCACGGAAACGGAGCGGGAGGTCATCGAATCGGCCCCCGGCGATATCAAATGTCACCACACCGATGACACCACTCGGTCGTCCTCGTCAACAGCCTGGAGGGAGCAAGCCGACCGACAAAAAAACCCCGGAGCCGGGAGAGGAGGACTCTCCCGACCCCGGGGGAAGGAGGGTGGGACCACGCCCGGAAATCAGGCTTGGTCCCCCGCGGGGCCCGCTCAGAAGCGGGCGGTGACCGCGAAGCGGATGACCCGGCCGGGCAGCAGCCTGACCGCGCGCTCCCAACCCGACAGGGACTGGTACCCGGCTCCGGTGCTGCCGCTGTGGTTGAAGGTGTTCTCCAACTCGACGCCGTTGTTCATCATGTTGAAGAACTCCCACCGCGCCTCGTAGCGCCACGACCCGACGTTGAACACCTTCAGGAAGTTCATGTCGAGCTGCGTCCAGTACGGCAGGAACTTCACGCTGGCCAGCGGAACCATCGGCGCCCAGTATCCACTATCGGAGGTGGACACCGTGGGCACGCCCTCCGGCACAAACCTGGCGCCGAGCTCGCAAGGCGCCACGCAGTGCCCCGGCTGCCCATAGAGCCGATTGGAGTAGGTGCCGAGCAACTCGTTGGGCTCACCGCTGTAGCGGCGGACGTTGAGCCCTTCCTGGAAAGCGCCCCAGCGGATGTTCCCGCCGCCCGGATACGCCTGCAGCGAAGCGCCGAACTGCATGTCCCCGAGACCCGGCAACGAGAACGGCTGCGTGCCCGACAGCTTGAACTCGTGCCGGAACGGGCGCGGGAAGCTGCCCTGGTCGCAGAAGCGCATCTGGTTGGGGTTGTCTCCGCGGTGCATGACGTCCGAGCACAGATTGGTCTCGCCGCCGTAGCTGCCGCCCCCGGCGGTGGAGTCGAAGTTGTAGATGGTGGTGCGGCCGGTGTCCTCCATCGACCAGCCTCCGAAGAGGGTGCCGCCGCCCGCCAGACGGCCCTGCGCGCTCAACTCGAAACCATGGTAGATGTTCGAGTAGCCGTCGACCGTCGTCTGCTCCCAGACGTTGTCGTCCACGCCGCGGAGGGCCGGGTCGAGGTTGAAGACCGTGAACGAGCCGGTCATCGGATACGGCCGCGCCACCTGGATGTAGCGGCCCGTTCCGGCGTACGCGGGGTCGGGGCTGCCGTCGGGAAGCGCCCCGAAGTCGGAGAAGTTGACGTCGAGATTGTCCCGGCTGAACGTGTTGCGGAAATACCGGCGGCGGTACTCTCCGCTGAGCGACAGGCCCGGGAAGATCTCCTGCTGGATGCCGACCGTCCAGATGTGGTTGTACTCCCGCGCGAAGTCGTCCAGGTTCGGGTTGGCCGAGGGAATGGTGAACGAACCGAAGGCCGCGGACCTCTGCGGCCCGATCTCCCAGTTCTGGGCGACGTCGTCGTTCTGGCTGGCGGCGTACATGAGCGCCGTGGCCGATCCCGGCGCGGCGCACTCCGCATCGCCGGCGGCCGCCGCGGTCGGGTTCAGCGCGCAGTCCAGCCACACCCGCTGGTCGGTCCGGGCACCCCCGTACTGGTAACGGGAAGGCAGGCCGGTGCCGACGTCCCGCACGTACTTGTTGTAGCCGAACTTCAGGGCCGTCCTGGCGTCGCCGAACACGTCGTAGGCCAAGCTGAACCGCGGCGAAAAGTCCGGACCGTAGCTGGGCAGCTCGTTCCGCGGGCGTCCGGGCCGGATGTCCGACTCCGTGAACCGCCCCAAGCCTTTCGGGGTGTCCGGAATCGACACCGCGGCCCAGTCGACCCGCAGACCGTAGTTGAGGGTCAGCCGGTCGACCGTCCAGGAGTCCTGCGCATAGATGCCTCCGTTGTAGTCGAGGTTGTAGGCGCGGTTCTCCGGAAAGTTGTGGACGTCGGCCCACTCGGCCGCCCCGGTGGTGCCGGGGGGCAGGCCCAGCGCGTTGTTCGCCTCAGCCGCGAAGTGCGAGGAGGTGACGAAGTCCAGCGTGCGCCCGTACGTGTTCGGCGAATCGTCGTAACGCTGCGTCAGGTCGCCGTTGCCGGTCCTCGTGTGCCGGTTCTGGCCGTGGGAGAAGTTCATCCCCACCTTGAAGCTGTGCGAACCCGTCACGTACGACACCGCGCTCTGATACGCCCAGCGGTGCGAGTAGTTGTTCTGCTCGTGCTCGTCCGAAACGCCGTACGTCATCCCCAAGTGCGAGTCGATTTTGGGAACGACATTGTACCAGTTGGCGCCGGGTGCCATCTGCGCCATGTACGCGGCCGAGCCGGGTGCGTCATAGCAGGGCGTCGAGAAGCAGGTGGCCAGCTCGCCGCCCGCCGGCTTCGTCTGACTGAAGTAGTCGTAGTCGCCGAGCGAGCTGAAGCGGTAGTAGCCGGGGTCCCAGTCCTCGTAGACCAGCGAGAACCCGAACTCGGCCAGCATCCGGTTGCTCAGCGTGCCGGTCCACTTCGCGGTCCCCGTGTCGTAGTGCGGCGAGGTCCAGGACTGGGCCGCCGTCTCGATGTCGTCCCCGGGGCCGTGCTCGCTGAACCGGCGCTTCCGCACCTTGTCGAACATGACCGAGAGCTTGTTCTGCTGGTTCATCTGCCACGTCAGCCGCGCGTTGGCGCTGGTGATGCTGTTCCGGTCGAGGGCCGGCGACCCGTCCCGGTTGGTGCTGTTCAGCACGCCGTCGTCGATGACGTTCCGCCGCGCCGACGAGAAGAACCACAGCCTGTCGCGGAACACCGGACCGCCGATCGACCCGTTGAAGTCGTAGATGATGGAGACCCTGGGGGTCTCGAGAACGCCCAGGTCCTGCAGCCGCGGGTTCAGGTTGTCGGCCTGCCACGCCCCCGGGGTCCCGCCCGCAAAGAAGTTGCCGCTGAACTGGTTGCCGCCCTCGTTCGGGATCATGTTGATGCGCAGACCGCCGTTCTGCGTCTCCGCCGTCGCGCCCGACGTCGTGTACGACGTCTCGGCCGCCATCATCGGGTTCATGTAAGCCTGGTAGCGGCCGTCGCTGATCAACGTGTTGATCATCATGCCGTCGATCTCGACCGTGGTGTGCGCCGCGTCGAGGCCGCGGCCCATCATCTCGGACTGCTGCGCGCCGGCGGTGCCGCCCATGTCGGGGGCCCGGGCCTTGACGCCGGGGATCAGCAGGGCGTACGACCACGTGCTGCGGCCGGTCGGAATCGCTTCCTGCGTCTCGCGCGTCATCACCTCGATGCGCTGCACCTGCTGCACGTCGACGACCGGCGTCTCGCCGGACACCGTGATGGTCTCTTCGACCGACCCGACCGACATCACCGCGTCGATCGGCAACGCCACGTCGGCCCCGAGGATGAGCTCGTCACGCACCAGCGTGCCGAAGCCCGGCAGCGTGAAGACCACCGTGTACTCGCCCGGCCGCAGGTCGATGATGTTGTAACTTCCCGTGCCGTCGGTGAAGACCACACGCGACCCTTCGATCAGGACGTCGCTCGACGCCTCGACGGTCACACCGGGCAGCACGCCGCCGGTGTCGTCCGTGACCGAGCCCGAGATCGAACTCTGGGCCACGGCAACAGCGGGCGCCAGCAGCAGAGCCGCTGCCGCGACCGCAAGAAACCTCCTCAACCTCATGCGCACACCTCCTCGATAGACACGACCGTCAACTTCGATTCAACTCTCAACATCGTTCACATCGTTCACGCCGACCGGGCGCGTTTTCTTTTCCCCGCGCCAATACCCTCCCGGAGCGATCCGGCGGTCAGTTCCGCCGGGAGCCCAGCCGGACCACCGCGCCGATCGAGATCGAGAAGTCCTTGTAGTTGGCCCCGCCCGCGTTCAACAGCGACGCCTGCGACCCCGGATCCGACAAGTCCGGATCGGGGAAGAAGGTGACCCGATAGTCCGCCTGCACCCGGAACGCGGTGTTCTCGGTCATGTCGATGTCGACGCCGCCGCCGGGCTGAATCGCCCAGTGCGTCGCGGTGTGACCGAAGAACCCGATCTTGCGCAACCCGCGCGTGACCCCGACCAGCCCGTGGAAGAACGGACGAGCGCCGCCGGTGTCGAAGTGAAACCGGGGGCCGCCCAGAACGCCGACCGTCTGGATGTTCACGTGGCACGTCGACAGAACGTCCTCATAGTCGTATTGATCGCGCGACAGCCTCGGCGAGCAGTACTCATCCTCCGGCCGCGAGATCGAGAACGCCTGGAAATCCTGGTCCGGCGGCGACTTCACCACCGGGTCGCTCGGTCCGCCGGAGTACGTGTCGCTCGGCGTGATGCCGCGCCGGTAGTGGCCGTTCAGGTCGAACGCGAACGACATGAAGTCGTTCAACTGAATCGACGAATCGAAGAAAAACCCGAACGGCAGGTTGGACGCGTTGGCGGCCAACTCGTTGTTCGACAGGAACGAGTACCCGATGGCCACGTCCCCGCCGGTCTGCGCCGCCGCCGGCTGGGGCAGGCCGAACGCCAGGGCCGCCAGAACACCACCGAGCACAAGACGCCTGCGTCTACGTATCATCCACCGCATCATCCACAACCTCCTCCGAGAGCCGAATCCACCGTTCACACCCAGCCGGATACCGATCTGGGGCTCCACGACGCGACCGAACGCTGACGCGGAGCGCCAGCAACCTCCCGTGCTGCGCCAGTATCAGGAACAAGTACGTGCCGTCTACATGCCGGAACTCAGGGCGCTCGATCCGCGTATAGCCCCTGCCCTCGGCAGACGGCGAGGAGTCTGCGCCGCAGGAAATCATGACCATATATTGCGCAAGCGCATACCATTGACCGCTACATATTGTGTCAGATCGGACCCAAAACCGTTCTGCGGCGAAGACTCCGAGCCCGCGTAAACATCCCAGACGTTGGAGCGGCATCCAACGAATTGGTGCCAAGCGTGTTACGCACGATTCAACGGTGACCGTAAACCGTTTGCGGCCCGCGGTCAACAAGAATCTCGATCGGGGCGGGTCGCGGCCCCCCGCCAAATGCTCTGTCCGAGTTTGCTACACTGGACCTGCGTGCGCGGGGGGGGGGGGTGCCGCCGTCCGGCTGGGTCAGTCGGCCGAGAGGAACACGGGACTTGCGTGCGCGAGGGGGCGCCGCAACGCCCGCGTCCGCCGAAGCGCCCGGCGCGTGGAGGGTCGCACGCGGGTGATGCGTGCAGTCTGACGCCGCAACACCCGCGTCCGCCGAAGCCCGGCGCGCGCCGGCGCTACCCCCCGTCCGGCGTGAACCTGGCCCGGAAATCATCGCCTGCGGCTCCGATTGCCGCGCAACCAACCCTCCAGGCCTCCGCGCCGTTCTACGGCGCAGAGGCCTGGCCGGAGAACGCCGGAGCCTGACCAATCCGCTCTCCACCGGAGGACGCTTCCCGCTCCCGGCCAAAGTGAACCGCCATGTCCTCCGGTCGCCATCGACGCCGCCGGCCGTCCCGGCCGGGACGCCAGCCGGCGGCCAACCGCCAGCCGCCCGATCCGCCCGCCGGGACATCAGGTCGGGACGGTTTCCGGCGGTTCTCACTCGGCATCTTCGGCCTCGCCCTCGCCATCCGGCTCGTCCACGTCTGGCAGCTCCGGTCGGCCCCGTTCTTCGGGCTCGCGATGGGCGACGCGCAGAGCTACCACACATGGGGGCTGGAGGTCGCCGGCGGCGATTGGCTCGGCCGCGGGACCTTCTACCAGGCGCCGCTCTATCCGTACTTCCTCGGATTCGTCTACACGCTGTTCGGTCCGAACCTGCTGGCGGCGCGCCTGTGCCAGGCCGTGCTCGGCGCGGCCTCCTGCGCCCTGCTGGCGGTGGCCGGGCGCCGGCTGTTCTCGCCGGCGGCGGGCATCGTCGCCGGCCTCATGCTGGCCGTCTATCCACCGGCGCTCTTCTTCGACGGGCTGATTCAGAAGACCTCGCTCGGCCTGTTCCTGCTGTCCCTCCTCCTCGCCCTGCTGAGCCGGCTGGCCGCCGAACCGGGACCGCCCCGGGCCTGGGTCTGGCCCGGCGTGGTCCTTGGCGGGCTCGTGCTGACGCGCGAGAACGCCCTCGTCTTCGCCGCCGCCCTGCTGGGGTGGCTGGTGCTGTCGCGCGCCGCGGGGCGGCGGCGTTTCGCGCAGGCGGGGGCGCTGGCGCTGGGACTGGCCCTCGTGCTCCTGCCGGCGGCGGTGCGGAACCGGGTGGTCGGCGGCGAGTTCGTGCTCACGACGGCCCAGTTCGGACCCAACCTCTATATAGGCAACAACCCGGACGCCGACGGCACCTACCGCCCCCTCGTGGTCGGGCGGGGCGACCCCCGGTTCGAACGCCGGGACGCGACACAGATCGCCGAGCGCGAGGTCGGCGCGCGGCTGACCCCCGGACAGGTCTCGCGCTACTGGGCGGGCCGCTCGCTGGAATACATCCGCAGCCAGCCGGGGGACTGGCTGCAGCTCACCGGACGCAAGGCGCTGCTGACGTTGAACGCGTCGGAGGTGGCCGACACCGAAGATCAGCTCAGCCACGCCGACTGGTCGGCCCCGCTCCGGCTCGCCGGCTACGTGTGGCACTTCGGCCTGCTCGCGCCGCTGGGGGTCGCCGGCCTCTGCCTGACGTGGGGCCGGCGCCGGCAGTTGCGGCCGTTCCATCTGATGCTCGCGGCCTATGCGGCGAGCGTGGTGCTGTTCGCGGTGATGGGGCGCTACCGCCACCCCTTGGCGCCGATGCTGATGCTGTTCGCGGCCGCAGGGGTGGTGGCGGCCTGGCGGATGGCCAGGACGGGGACCGGCTGGAGGACGCCGCAGGCGGCCCGAGCGGCGGCGGCCGCCGCCGGCCTGCTGGTCCTGTGCAACTGGCCACTGCTCTCGATGAGCGAAATGCGGGCCATCACCGCCCTGAATGTGGGGACCGAGCTGCAGGCCGAGGGCCGGCTCGACCAGGCGATCGAGCAGTACCGGCAGGTGCTCGCCCTGACGCCGGACGACGCCCTCGCCCACAGCAACCTCGGCACCGCCCTCGCCGCCCAGGGCCGGCTGGACGAAGCCGTCGGCCACTACGAGCGGGCGCTGGCGCTGGCCCCCGGGGACGCCGACGCCCACTCCAACCTGGGCAACGCCCTGCTCGCGCAGGACCGCAGCGCCGAGGGCGTCGCGAGCCTGCGTCGGGCCCTCGACATCGACCCGAGCTCGGCCGAGGCGCACGCCGCCCTCGGCATCGCCCTGCATGACGGCGGCGCGCTCGAAGACGCCGCCGCGCATCTCCGCCGCGCCGTCGACCTCGGCGCCGCCACCGCCGACCTCCACAACCGGCTGGGCATCGTGCTGGGCTCGCAGGACCGGCTCGACGAGGCGGCGGTCCAGTTCCGGCGGGCCCTCGATCTCGCCCCGGACCATATCGACGCCCACGCCAACCTGGGCACCGCGCTCCAGATGCAGGGCCGGCTCGACGAAGCCGTCGCCCGGTTCCGGGAGGCGATGCGGATCGCGCCCGATCATCCCGACCTGCAGGCCCGGCTCGACGCGGCGCTCGCCGAGCTCGCGGGGCGCTGACGACCTCAGGCTCGCGGGGCGCTGACGACCTCAGGGTTGGCGGACCTGAAGAATTCTCTGCCTGGCCTCCTTCCGGGACAGCCCCTGGAGCTGCTCCCAGGACCCCAGGATACGCTTGCGCTCCTTCTCGACCGCCTTCTGGACCGCCTCTTGGACCGCCTTGTCGACCACCCTCTGGACGCCCTTGCTGATCGCCTTCTCGATCGCGGCTTCCCTGATGGCTTGGCGCGTTTCAAACATTCTTCTCCCCCAATCGAACAACGCGGCCAACGGAACCACGAACGCCCAGTACAACCGGACGACCGCCGTCTCGAAGCTCTGGTACGCCCACGAACTCGACTCCGGGCTGACCTGCAGAATCGCCACGCCGGCGCAGCCGACAATGGCGAATCCGACGGCCTGAAACCCGATACCCCGTTCGGAAGGATCGTTCATCGAGCCGGACGTCTTCATCGGCCGACGCAATTGCAAGTACGCTGCCACCCGCAAGTACGCTGCCACCAGGCACGGTTCGGGGGCGCCCCGCAACTGTCGCGCCCTTGCCGGTGTTCGACGTCATCACGTCTCCGCGGGTTGCACGTCATACGCGCATCGGCCCGAACGCACCGTGGAAGCTCCGCACGCTACTCCAGCTCGTCGTCCTGCCACGGGACGCGGCAGGGGTCGCCCCGGAGATATCCCGCGAGGTTGGCGGACATGCGCTGCACCGCCGCCGACTGCCCGGCCTCGGCCGCGACGGACATCGCGAGGCGCTGCCACTCGACCGCCCCCGCGAACTGTCCCAGCTCGGCGTGGGCCATGGCCATGGTCTCGGCGACTGCCGTCGTGCGGATCTCCTCGGCCAACGCCTGCGCCAGGGCCAGGGCCCGCCCGCCGTCGCGCAGCGCATCGTCGGGGGCGGCGGCGAGCAGACGGGCCAGCGCGAGGCGGAACGCGGGCTCCCACGGATGCCGCTCGACCCCGGCCGCCAAGCGGTCGTGGGCCTCGCGATAACGGCCCAGCTTCACGAGGGCGAGCACCTCGCCGAAACGGGCGTCGCGGCGGTCGGGAACCCGCTCGTAGTAGGCCAGCGACGCCTCGGGCCGGCCGGATCGGCGCAGCGCCGCGGCGAGCCGGAAGTGCGCCTCGCCGCCGTCCGGCGTCTGCGACGCGGCCAGCGTGAAATGGCCGATCGCCTCCTCGGCGCGCCCGCTCCGCTCGCGCGCCGCACCGATGGTGAGGTGCGCCCGGGCCGCGAGCGCCGGGTCGAGCCGCGCCGCTTCCGCCAGGTACGCCACCGCCGCCTCCGCATCATCGCCCGACAGCAGCAGGGCCATCCCCAGATACCAGTTCAGCATCGGGTCGGCCGGGGCGGACGCGAGCGCCTGCCGAAACCGCGCGAGGGCTTCCGGCCAGTCACCGACGGCGCTCGCGTCCAGGCCGCGCGCCCGGTGGTCCTGCGGCTCCGCCGGACCGGCGGGCGCCTGCAGATCGAGCGGGTCGAGCACGACCGGGGTCAGCGCCGCGTCGCCTTCCCGCACGTGATACGCGCGGTCGAGTCCGACGCCGGCGTACACGTCGGTCTTCCCGGTGACCGGCCAGGTGACCGCCACCGTCCGGATCGCCGTCGCCGGCCCGAGCCCAATCTCCTGCTGCAGACTCGACCCGCCGAAGCTGCCGCCGCCCCCGACGGTGACGTGGATCCCGCGGTCGCCGTCCGGGGTGACCGCGGTAACCGCGATCCGGGCGCCGATGGCGGCCCGGTTCGAGGCCACCCCCTCCAGCCGCAGGGTCAACCAGCGGTTGCCGTGGCCGGGGTTCAAGTAGAGCGCGTTCGGGAAGGTGTCGCCCTCGAAGGCGCCGCCGGAGACGTGGTACAGGTCCTGATCGCCGTCGGCATCGACGTCCCCGAACGACACCCCGTGGCCCTTCTGGAGGTGACCGAAGCCGCCGGAGGAGGTGACGTCCTCGAAGCGCTTCCCCGCCGCGTTCCGGAACATCAGGTTGGGAATGAGCATCCGGTAGTCGGGATCCCCGGTGCCCAGGTACATGTCGAGGAAACCGTCGTTGTCCAGGTCGCCGAAGTTCGACCCCATGCCGACCATGATCCGGTCGAGCCCCATCGCCCGGGTGACGTCGGTGAACGTGCCGTCGCGGTCGTTGCGATAGAGGCGCGGCAACTGGCCGCGGTGCGGTCGTCCCAGGCGCTCGAGGACCACGTCGGCCAGCCCCCCGCTGAATCCGCTGACGAAGAGATCGTCCCAACCGTCGTTGTCGTAGTCGAAGAACCAGGTCGGAAAGCTCACCGGCGGCCCCTCGACCCCCGCCTCGGCCGCCACGTCGCGGAACGACCAGGCGCCGCCGGGGCGGGGACCGTCGTTGTGGAAGAGCAGGTTCGGTTGATCGGGGCGAAGCCGCGTCACGTAGAGATCGAGCCGGCCGTCGTTGTCGTAGTCGCCCCAGACGACCCCCTTGACGAATCCGATCACCGCCACCCCGGCCTCGGCCGCGACGTCCGTGAACGTCCCGTCGCCGTTGTTGCGGAACAGGCGGGACGGATGGACGGCCGCGCCGGCCGATTCCCCGCCCCGGGTCTCGTTGCCGATGAACAGGTCGATCCAGCCGTCGTTGTCGTAGTCGCCCCACGCCCCGGCCTGGGTCGGCGCCGGCATCAACAGGCCCGCCGCGGCCGTGACGTCGGTGAACGTGCCGTCGCCGTTGTTCCGCAGCAGCGAGTTCGGGTGCCCGGCGTCCAGCCACGCGCCGCGCAGGACCAGCAGATCGAGGAACCCGTCGTTGTCGTAGTCGGCGTGGATGACGTGCAGGCCGCTCGCGAGGCCGTCGAGCCCGGCCTCCGTGGTCCGATCCGCGAACGTGCCGTCGCCGTTGTTGCGGAAGTACCGCAACTGGTTGGGATTCTCCCCGGCCGCGACCGTGAACAGGCCGGCCGACGACGCGACGACGTCGAGACGCCCGTCGCCGTCGAGATCGTCGAGGACGCTGCCGCCCTTCCGGCCCGCGGCGTCGACCCCGAGCCGCCCCGCCACGTCGACGAACCGTCCGACGTCATGCTCCGCCCGAAACGCGGCCGGCGGCACGAGCCACCGCTCGGGCACGTGGAACGGGTACTCCCCGACGGTCATGTAGGCGAGATTGAGCAGCCACTGCGCGGCGAGGGCGGTCGACTCGTCCGGCGGATCGCCCAGAACGCGGGTGTACTCCTCGATGGCCCGCCGGGCCGCGCGGTCGTCCGGGTGCACCGCCCCCCGATCCACCGGCGCCGAGCAGCGGGCGGTGGCCGGACCGGATACGCAGTTGCGCTGCATCGCCAGGCGCAGATGGGACAGGGCGAGAAGCTGCCGCACCGCGCTCACGAACGCGGGCGAGACCGACGGGTCGGCCGGCGCCTCCCGCAGGATGTCCTCGAACGCGGCCGCCGCCTCTTCGCTCCGGCCGGCGTAGAGGAGATAACGCGCGATCTCCGAGCGGTACCTCAGCAGATCCGGCAGCGCCGCCGGCGGGGTCACCGCCGCGAGGGCCTCGGCCCGCATCGAGCCGGCGTAGGGGTTCGTGTAGGCCCCGGCGGCGGCTATCGCCTCCAGACGCGCCACCATGGCGGCCGTCCCGGATTCCCCCGCATTCTCCTCCTGGGCGGCGGCGGGACCCGCCCCGAGAACGGCCGCCGCAACCAAAAGCCCGATTCGACGGACGAGACGCGGCGTCACCGGTCTCCCCGCCCCGCGCCCTCGTTCCCGAGATGCGCCCGACCGCCGCCTACCGCCGGTGCGGGCGCGCGCGGCGGGAACCCCGCGGTTCGACCACGGGCTCCCCGCCGGGCCTCGCCCGGTCACGGCAACCCCGCCCGCAACCGGGCGAGGCCCGGGTGACCGGGAAGAATCGCCAGCGCCTCTCCGAGGCGGTCGCGCGCTTCGTCCCGGCGGCCCAGGTCGGCGAGGGCCAGCACATATCCCATCCACGCGTCGGCGAACTGCGGATCGGCCACCACCACTTGCCGGTAATGCGCGAGCGACGCGTCCGCCCGCCCCGTCACCCGCAACCCGTCGGCGAGACCGACCCGCGCCTCCAGATAGTCAGGCTGATGCCCGACCGCCGCCGAGAACCGTGCGACCGCCTCGGGGTAGCCGCCGTTCAGCATCGCGACCATGCCGAGGCCGAAGTGCGCCTTGGCGAAGTCCGGAGACCGGCGGATGGTCTCTTCGAACTGCTCGACCGCGCCGCGCGGGTTGCCCGCCATCATCAACACCGTGCCCAACCGATGCCGCAGCGCGGGGTCGTCCGGCGCCAGCGCCAGCCCCCGGCGGAACAGGTCTTCCGCCGCCGCCAACTGCCCGCCCTGGAGCGCCCGCATCCCGCGGGTCTCGTAGGTAATCGCGCTCTCCAGCACCCCCGAGTAGACGTCCAACAGCGGATCCGGCACCGCCGCCGTGCCGCTCCCCCGCCGGCGGAGATGCGCCTGGGCCTCGTCGAGCCGGCCGAGCTGCCGATAGGCCATCGCGAGCGGATAGTGCAGGCTGGTCGCGCGCTCGTCGGCGGACAGCGCGCGGCCCAGGTACTCGGCCGCCCGCGCCGCATCCCCTCCCGCCAGCGCGGCGCGTCCCGCGCCGGCCAGGGCGGCAGCCGAGCCGGGATCGAGGGCCAGAGCCCGCATGAACGCCTGCTCGGCCGCCGCGGGCCGGCTCTGGTCGAGCAACGTATCGCCCAGTCGGACCAGCGTGGGCAGGTCCGACGGCCGCAGCTCATGCGCACGGGCGTAGAGCTCGGCCGCCGCCGCGCGGTCTCCCTGCACCGCGTGGAGATGGCCGAGATAGTACGGCCACCGCGCGGCGTCGGGCGCGAGGTCGATCGCGCTCTCGAGACAGGCTGCGGCCGCGTCGTGGTACTCCGCCGCCATGAGCACCAGGCCCAGCTCGCCGAAGGCGTTGCCGAGTTCGACCGGCGGGGTCCCCGGCTCGGTGAGCTTCTCGGTCAGGCGCGCGTGATGCCCGCGCACCTGACGCTGAACCGATACGGCCACGCCGGAGAGATCCGGCAGGGTGACGGGCTGCCGCGGGCCGCCCGCACGCATCGCCCGCCCGGTCCCCCGGGGCAGCGCCGACGCGACATCCTCCGGCGCGGCGCAGCCGCCCGAGAGGACCACGACGCATCCCAGAAACCCCAGGAGACCCGTCCCCGGCCGGTGTCCCGTCATGTTCAGCCGCCCCCGCCTTCGCGCAGGGTCGTGTAGCGGCCGGCCGGCACGTCCTGCCACGCCTCGTGGCGCCCGCTCGGCCACGTGACGCGCACCTCGACCGGCGCCCCGCTCGTGCCCAGCCCGATCAGGACCCGCGGATCCTGCGCCGAAGCATAGCTGCCGTCGGCTCTCGCGCGGCGCCATATGGAGGCTCCATCCCCGCGAACGATCTCCACGCGGGCGCCGACCAGGTCCCTGGGCGGGGTCCCCCCGACGAGCCGCAGGCCCACCCACCGGTTTCGATCGCCGATGCGGTTGACGAGCAGGCGCACGGGGCCCGCCCCGTTGCCGACCAGCACGTCCACGTCGCCGTCGTTGTCGATATCGCCGAACGCGGCGCCCCGGCTCACCTCCGACAAGCGGAACACCTCGCCGGCACGGGCCGTCACGTCCTCGAACCGCCCGTCCCCCCGGTTGCGGAACAACAGGTTGCGCTGCTGCAAAGGGAACGGGTTGTCCGGCCCGAGGGCGTCCATGTTTCGTGTGACGTGGCCGTTGACGGAGAACAGATCCAGCCAGCCGTCGTTGTCGAAGTCGAGCCACGCGGTCCCGAAGCCGGTATAGGGCAGGCTGGGCAGACGAACGAAGGTCTGCATGCTCTGCTCCTCGAACAGCCCGGCGCCGTCGTTGACGTAGAGGGTGCTGCCCTGACCGACGAGCTCGGTGACGAACAGATCTTCGTCACCGTCGTTGTCGAAGTCGCCGGCATCGACGCCCATGTCCGCCTTCGCCCCGCCGCCGGCGCCCACCGCCGCCCCCCGCAACGGCGCCTGGTTGGCGAAGGTGCCGTCGCGCCGGTTGATCCACAACTGGTTCTCCTGCTGATCGTTGGCGACGAAGATGTCGATCCAGCCGTCGTTGTCGAAGTCCGCCGTCGACACCCCGAGCGCCGGCCCGAACTCGTAGGCGACGCCGGCCTCCGTCGTCGCATCGACGAACGTGCCGTCGCCTCGGTTCCGATACAGCCGGTCCGGTTGGGCGCGGTACACCTCGGGGGGGCAGTAGTCGGGCGGTCCGGACCGGTTGAAGCACGGGATGTGCGTGTCCAGATTGAAGCTCAGGTAGTTGCCGACGAAGAGATCGAGCCAGCCGTCGCGGTCGTAGTCGAGAAACGAGGCCGACACCCCCCACCGGTCGGGATCGTGCGTGCCGCTCTCCTCCGACACGTCGGAGAACGTGCCGTCGCCGTTGTTCCGGAGCATCCGGTTCCGCTCGAACCCGGTCAGGTAGAGGTCGACCCAGCCGTCGTTGTCGATGTCGCCGGCCGCGACCCCCATGCCGTGCCCGCCCGGGTTCAGCCCGCTCTCGGCCGTGACGTCCGTGAACCGCAACCGGGGCCCGTCCGGTGACGGCTGCAGCTCGTTGCGGTAGAGCCGGTCGGTGAGGGGTCCGTCCGGCGGCGGCATCAGCGGTTCGTCGCTGCCGAGGGTCCGACCCTGCACGAGATAGACGTCGAGGTCGCCGTCGTTGTCGTAGTCGAACAACGCCACGCCGGGTCCCATGATCTCCGTCTGATAGAAGTTGCCCGACATGCCGTTGAAGTGCACGAAGCCGAGTCCGGCCGCCGCCGCGCCGTCCGTGAACCACTCCCCGGGGGCCGGCCCGGGCGCGGCGGCGTCCGTCCCCGACGGCGCGCCGCCGGCGGTGGAATCGGACGGCGGCGCGCAGCTTCCGCCCGCGCACGCCAACGCCAGCACCAGCAGCCCCGCGCCGCCGGCGGGCCGGGTCGACGGTCGCAGGGCCACGCGCATCACGCCCGCATCCTGTCGTGCGGCACCCGGCGCGAGCGCGTCCCATCGGGCAGTCGCAGGGCCACGCGCATCACGCCCGCATCCTGTCGGCACGGAGGAGCCGGGTAGTCCGCGCAAGAACCCCGTGCGGACCCGGCCCGCAACCGCCGCCCGAGGATCCGCTTGCCGCCCAACCGACCCTCCAGCCGCCCGCGGCGAAAGTCCCCGCCACCTTCGAGCGGCGATGCATCCCGCCTGACCGCGTTGTTTCGTCGGTTCGTCGGTTGCCCATGCCCAAACAGCCCGTGGCAAACTCCGGTCACGGACCTGCGTCGATTATCCCACCGCCTCCCGGCCCCCCGCAAGACGCGCGCGGACGGCGGCAGGAGCATCCCACGCTGACTGCGCGTGACGGCTCGCCCCGATTCGAGGGGGCGCCACCGTCTTGCCGACCGGCCGGCGCCGCGTGAGACCCACGATGCCGCACGTCCGGAGCCCAGGACCCGCCACGATTCCGCCTGCGCACGGCGGTGGCGGAGCGTGGGATGGTCCTGGGACGGCGGGCGGCATGTCAAGTTGTGAGACCACTGCTCCTGAAACTGTCAGCGTTGGCGATTTCGGTCTCGTTCTCGGCCTCGAGGCCGAACGGGCCTTCCGGGCTCTGGCGCCAACGGGCGCCTCGGGGAACGGTCGAGCCGGATACCTCCGGCGGCGACGTCCCACGTTCCTGACGTGCGCCCGCGGACCGCGTTTTCGCCACCGCCTCGGCCTCGGTCGGCGACCGTACGGTTCGGCCAAGCCGGGCTGCGCCGTAGAACGGCGCGGACCCCTGCTGGAGGGTTGGTTGGGCGGCAATCGGAGCCGCGGGCGACGATTTCCGGGCCAGGCCGGGCTGCGCGGCATCCGCCCGCTGACCGGGCGCCCGGGGACGGGGACGGCGCCGACGCCGGGTCCTGTAACATGAAAGGCCATGGAGGCGCTTTGACGACAACGACCCCGGTCCGTTTCAATCTCGAGACTCTACGTTCCCGCGAAAGCGAGCTGACCGCCGTTCACGAGGGATTCCGCTCCGCCCGTTTATCCTTGGACCTGACCCGCGGCAAGCCGAGTCCGGCCCAACTCGCGCTGTCCGACGACCTCGACGCCGCAAACGGCCCGCCCGCCGCCGCCGACGGGACCGACGTCCGAAACTACGGTGGACTCGACGGCCTGCCGGAAGCCCGGCAACTCGGCGCGGCGTGGCTCGGCGTACGTCCCGACGAAGTGATCGCGGGAGGCAACAGCAGCCTCACGCTGATGTATCTCTATCTACTGAACGCGTGGCTTCACGGCCCGGCCGGGCCGGACACCGCGTGGCGGGCATCAGGACCGGCGCGGTTCCTCTGCCCGGTGCCCGGCTATGACCGGCACTTCGCGATTCTCGAGGACCTCGGCATCGAGATGATCAACGTGCCGATGCGGGACGACGGTCCGGATATGGATCAGGTCGAGGAGCATGTGCGCACCGACGCGTCGATCCGGGGCATCTGGTGCGTGCCGAAGTACTCCAATCCCGGCGGGCAGGTCTATTCCGAGAACACCATCGACCGCCTTGCGCGGCTCGCCACCATCGCCGGCCCGCACTTTCGCATCCTGTGCGACAACGCCTATGCGTTCCACGATCTGGACGACGAGCCGCCGCGTTTGGCCAACATCATGGACGCGTGCCGGCGCCACCACACCGAAGACAGCCTGGTGCTGTTCGCATCGACGTCCAAGGTCACGCGGGCCGGCGCAGGCATCTGCTTCATGGGGGGCTCACCCGCCACCCTGGACTGGTTTCGGCGGCGGCTGCAGGTCGTGACCATCGGACCGGACAAGGTGAACCAGTTGCGGCACGTCCGCTTCCTGCGCGACCTCGACCACGTCCGGGACCACATGCGAAAGCACGCCGCGATCCTGCGTCCCAAGTTCGATCTGGTGTGCCGCCGCCTGTCGGAGGGGCTGGACGGAACCGCGACCGGCACCTGGACGACCCCGCGCGGGGGCTACTTCGTTGCGTTCGACGCCCGCCCCGGTCTGGCCGGCGAGATTGTCCGCCTCGCCGCCCACGCAGGGGTGAAGCTCACACCGGCCGGGGCCACGTTTCCGTATCGCCGGGACCCCGACGACACGAACATCCGGCTGGCGCCGACGTTTCCCGAGCTCACCGATCTCGATCAGGCGATGCGGGTATTCGTGGTATGCGTCGAGCTCGCCTCGATCAGACAGACGCTGGCGAACCGGTAGCGTCCGCCGTCCAGTCGACGGCGAACGCTCTGTCCCGGGCGCCCGCCGCAGGGACCCGCGGCCTACCGCCGGTGGCTCGCCCGCTGTAGATCCTCTTCTTTCGCAGGTCCCGGGCAACGCCGCAGAACCCGCGGTCTACCCGAGACCGGCCGGGGTCCTGCGGCCTTCGCCGACCATTCGACCGGTTACGGCCGGCGGCCGCCTACTTCGCGCCTTTCTTTCTCCGCGCCGCCCAATAGGCCGTCATCCGCTCGGATACCGCCTTTTTCTCTTCGGGCGACATCTGGCGGCGCTTGCGCGCCGGCTTGGCCTCGGACTTACCCTCCGCGGCCGCACCCGGCGCTGCGGCAGGCGCAGCCGCAGCCGCAGCCGTCTTCCTTGGTCGGGAGGATCGCCGCGGCGCCGGCTTGGCCTGCGGGGCGGAGCCCCCCAGGAGCGTCTCGACGTCGCTCAGCGCCTTGATCTCCGCCTGCAAGCGCTCGATTTCACTCTGCCGGTCGGCAATTGCCTGTGCTATGAGACTCATGGTGACAAAGAGTAGTAGCGTGCCCTAGGAAATGTCAAACCCCCCCAAGGCTGGCGTCGCGCCGTGCGCCACGGGCGGAGCGACCTTCGGTCGGCCGGCGGCGCCCCCCGCGGCCTGCCGCCACCGGCGGCCGAGCCGCGGAACCGATGTGAACCGGGGTGGTTGTGATAACTTAGGCGGGACGGCCGCATCCGTCGGGGCGTGGCGCAGCCTGGTAGCGCGCCTGCTTTGGGAGCAGGAGGCCCCCGGTTCGAACCCGGGCGCCCCGACCACCCTTTTGCGGCTGGAGGCTCCGGCCTGCCGCCGGAGGCCCGTGGCGGGAACCCCGCGGTTCAGAAGAAAGCGGCTCCGTGCCACGACTCGCCGGCCGGCAGCTCCCAACGGCCGGTTCGAACCTGCTCGACCTTCGTCAACGTGTTGTCGAACACCACGGTCCGGGGGCCGACCGCCCCGCTCTCCACGAGGTCGGCGAACCGTTCACGGGAAACCCTCGCGATACCGGTCTCACCGCGATAGAGCACCGGCGCATGGTTCACGAGCTCGACCCCCAGCTCGACCTGCAGCCCCTTCATACGGCGCACGAGAGCATCCACGGAGCAACCGGACGCGCCGGCCGCCCGTTCGTCGACGGCCACGAAAACGAACTGGTCGTACCGCACGTCACGCGCCGCCCGCAGGGGAGTATCGTGCGCGGCCCACTGGTCGATGAACGCGTCCACCTCGCGGGTCACGCGCGCGCGTTCGTCGACGGCCAGCGGACGTTCGGCCGCGAAGATCCAGAGGCGGGCGTCCGGCGGCAGTTCTTCAAAGGTGACACGTGGCATGGCGCAAACCTCCTGTATCGCTACACGGGCTCCTTCACGGTGACGGCATCGAGGAACGGCATCATTCCCCGGAGATCGGCACCCACTTTCTCGATTTGATGTTCCTGCTCGGCGCGGCGCTGCGCCATGAACCAAGCCCGGCCGGCCTTGTCTTCCGCGATCCAGTTCTCGGCGTAGCGCCCGTCCTGAATGTCCTTGAGAATGCCCCGCATCGCCTCGCGGGTGGCGTCGGTCACGACCCGCGGACCGCCGGTGTAGTCGCCGTGCTCGGCGGTGTCACTGACCGAGTAGCGCATGTAATTGAGACCGCCGCGATAGATGAGGTCGACGATGAGCTTCAGCTCGTGCATGCATTCGAAATACGCCACTTCCGGCTGGTAGCCGGCTTCCACCAGCGTTTCGAAACCCGCCTTGATGAGGGCGCTGACGCCTCCGCACAGGACCGTCTGCTCGCCGAACAGGTCTGTTTCCGTTTCTTCCGCGAACGTCGTCTCGATGACGCCGGCCCGCGTGACCCCAAGCCCCTTCGCATAGGACAGGGCCAGGGCCTTGGCGCTCCCCGTCGCATCCTGCTCGACGGCAACGAGGGCCGGGGTGCCGCCTCCCTCGATAAACACCTCGCGCACGCGGTGACCCGGCGCCTTGGGCGCAATCAAGGTTACGTCGACGTCGGATGGCGGCGTGATGGTCTTGAACCGGATATTGAAGCCGTGGGCGAACATCAGCATGTTGCCCGGCGCGAGATTCGGTGCAATCGACTCATCGTAGATGGCCCGCTGCTTCGTATCGGGCGCGAGAATCATGACCACGTCGGCCCACGCCGCCGCCTCGGTCCCGCTCGTCACCGTGAGTCCGTCCGCCTGCGCCCGGGCGCGCGACCGGCTGCCGTCCGCCAGCGCCACCTGCACCGAGACCCCGCTGTCCTTCAGATTCAGGGCGTGGGCATGCCCCTGGGAGCCGTAGCCGAAAATGGCGACCCTCCTGCCCTGGATGAGTGAGAGATCCGCCGAGTCGTCGTAGTGAATCGTTGCCATTCTGGTTTTCGCCTCGCTGGTCGGGTTGATTCCGCGGTGGGGATTGGGCGCACGCGGCAAAGGCCACGCAGCATTCGACGGCGATGCCTCCGGCCTGACTGCGTTGTTCCGCGGCGCTGCGCCGCTCCGCGGTCACATCAATATGCTCCCTCGTCACGCCTTGTCGCACGAGCGCCTTCAAGCCCGCCGGCGCCCTTGCCGGTCTCGGCGCAACCCGGGTCCGCCCACGGGCTCCTCGGGGTTGCGCCAATCACACGGAATAGGAAACGTCGCCGCCGGGCTCGGCGTCGGCCGGGGCGCCGGCAGGCTCGGTCGCCTCGCTCTGCTGCCCCCGGGACATGGCGACCCGACCGGTTCGCGCGATCTCGAGCAGACCGTAGGGCTGCAGGACTCCCAACAACCCGTCGATCTTCTCCTCGGTGCCGGTCGCCTCGACGATCAACGAATCGGGGGCCACGTCGACGACGCGGCCCCGAAACGTATCCACGATCTGCATCACCTGCGTGCGGGTCTCCTGGGTCGCGGCCACCCTGATGAGGGTCAGGTCCCGGACGACGGCGGCATCGCCGGTCAAATCGGTCACCCGCAGGACGTTCACGAGCTTGTACAGGTTCGCTTCGAGCCGCCTCGCGCCATTGTCGTCGGTATCGACGACAATCGTCATGCGGGAGACGCCGGCCACCTCGGTACGGCCGACCGTCAACGACTCGATGTTGAACGCCCGGCGGCGAAACAGCGACGCCACCCGGTTCAGAACGCCCGGCTTGTCCTCGACGTGCACGACAAAGGTACGCCGCATGATATGGCCCGTCAATCGCCGCCCCTGCGGCTCCGCCGACCGCCCGAACCAACCCTCCAGGCGTCCGCGCCCGCTCTACCAGTGCATCGCCACGACCAAAATAGGGTCGCCGGGGCACTCACCTCGAACCGCAAGAGTCCTATGCAGAAGAAATACGTCGTTCGACCCAAGTCCGTCTATCCAAAACTTATGACGTGACGGACCACTAGTCGTCCGCCGTCTCGACGATGGGGCTGGGGCTCGGCCGCCGGATCATGGCGTGCAGGTCGGCGCCGGCCGGCACCATCGGATAGACGGTATCTTCCTGCTCGACCCGGAAGTCGATGACCGCCGCACCGGGTTCGGCCCGCGCCATCGCCACCGTCGGCTCGACGTCCTGACGCCGCGAGACCGTCGCGCTGCGCAGACCGAAGGCGTCGCCCAGTTTCGCGAAGTCGGGACTGAGCAGCGGCGTGGCCGCGTAGCGCCGCTCGTAGAAGAACTCCTGCCACTGGCGCACCATGCCCAGATAGCCGTTGTTGATGATGGCCACGTTGACCTTCACCTTCTCTTGCGCGATGGTGGCCAGCTCGCACATCGTCATCTGGAAACCGCCGTCCCCCACGATCGCCCACACCTCGGCCTCGGGCCGCGCGAGCTTGGCGCCGATCGCGGCCGGCAGGGCGAACCCCATCGTCCCCAGGCCCCCCGACGTGATGAGCGACCGGGGTTCCTGATGGTGGTAGTACTGCGCTTCCCACATCTGGTGCTGCCCGACGTCGGTCACCACGACCGCCTTCCCGCCGGTCATCCTCCAGATGTCGTTGATGACGTGCGCCGCGTACAGGTGCCCGCTGTCCGGCAGGTTCTGCACGTCGCGGACCGCCGAATCGCCCTTCATCCCGGCGATGGCGCCGAGCCACGCCCGGCGGTCGCCGGGTTCTATCCGCGGCAGCAGATCCCGCAGCACGTTGGACAGATCGCCGGCCAGAGCGACGTCCACGATCACGTTCTTGTTGAACTCGGCCGGATCGATGTCGATATGGATCTTCCGCGCGTTGGGCGCGTACGTCCTGATGTTGCCGGTAACGCGGTCGTCGAAGCGCATGCCGAAGGCCAGCAGCAGGTCGGCCTCCTGAATGGCTTGGTTCACCCACGCTTCCCCGTGCATGCCCATCATGCCCAGATTCAACGGATGCAGGGCCGGAAACGACCCGATGCCGAGCAGGGTCATCGCCACGGGGATGTTGGCCCGCTCGGCGAGCCCGCGCACGAGAGCCATCGCGCCCGACAGCATCACCCCGTGCCCGGCGAAGATGACCGGACGCTTCGCGCTGTTGATCAGCTCGACGGCCTTCCGGCGCTCGGCCTCCGACGCCCGCAGATCCGGTCGATAGCCGGGCAGGCGGACCGGGCTGGGGTCCCACACGAACTCGGCCGACGCCTGCTGGGCGTCTTTCGTGATGTCCACGAGCACGGGCCCGGGACGACCGGAGCGCGCGACGTAGAACGCCTCGTGGATGGTCGGCGCCACCTCGGAGACCTTGGACACCAGATAGTTGTGCTTCGTGATCGGCAGGGTGACGCCCGTGACGTCGGTTTCCTGAAAAGCGTCGGAGCCGATCAGCCGGCTGCCCACCTGCCCGGTGATGCACACGATGGGCGAAGAATCGAGCATCGCGGTGGCGATGCCGGTGACCATGTTCGTGGCGCCGGGCCCGGACGTGGCCACCGCCACCCCGACCTCGCCGCTGGCCCGCGCATAGCCGTCGGCCATGTGGGTCGCGCCCTGCTCGTGCCGCACCAGGACGTGCCGGACCGGGTACTCGAGCAGGGCGTCGTAGGCGGGCAGAATCGCGCCGCCCGGATACCCGAACACCGTGGTCACTCCCTCGCGAACGAGGGATTCCCACAGAATCTGCGCGCCGGTTCTCATGTTTCCCATGGCCCTTACCAGTTCGGGGGCGGCGGAGACCCGCGGCCCCTCACGCCGTCGTCACCGCGCCTTCGGCCGCCGAACCCACGAGACGGCAGTACTTCGCCATGACGCCGGTCGCGTACCGCGGCGCGGGGGCCTGCCAGCCGCGCATGCGTTCGGCGATCTCCACCTCGTCCACTTCGACCCGCAGCTCGCGCCCCTGGAGGTCGAACACGATGGTATCGCCGTCGCGCACCGCCGCGATCGGCCCCCCCTGCGCCGCTTCCGGCGCAACATGGCCCGCCATGAGCCCGCGGGTGGCGCCGGAGAACCGGCCGTCGGTCAACAAGGCGACCGAATCACCGAGGCCGGCCCCGACGATGGCCGCGGTCACCGCCAGCATCTCGCGCATGCCGGGCCCCCCGCGGGGGCCTTCGTAACGAATCACGACGACGTCGCCGGGCTGCAGCGCACCCCGCTCCACCGCCTCGAAGCAGGCTTCCTCGCCGTCGAACACCCGCGCCGGTCCGCGGTGCTTCCGGGCGCCATAGCCGCCGGCCACCTTGACGACGCATCCGTCGGGAGCCAGATTGCCCTTCAGGATGATGAGCCCGCCGGTCGGCGTTATCGGATCGGACGCCGGCCGCACCACCTCCTGGCCGGGCGCCTCGGTCGCCGCCTGCGCTTCTTCCCCGATCGTGCGGCCGGTGACGGTGACCTGATCGGACCGCAGGACGCCCACCTCGCGCAACCGGTGCGCCAGCAGGCGGCTCCCGCCGGCCCGGTACAGATCGGTGGCCACGAAACGGCCTCCCGGCTTGAGATCGGCCAGCAGCGGCGTCTCCCGACTGATGCGGTCGAAATCGTCGATGGTGACGCCGACCCCGGCTTCGCGCGCGATCGCCAGCAGATGCAGCACCGCGTTGGTCGAACCGCCGGTGGCGGCCACCGACGCGATGCCGTTCTCGAGCGCGGCCCGGGTCATGATCTGCCGGGGCCGCCGATCCGCGAGAACCAGGTCCATGATGAGGCGCCCCGACTCGGAGGCCACGACGTCCTTCTCTTCATTCATCGCCGGCACCGCGTTGTGGCTCATCGGCGAGATGCCGATCAGCTCGCAGACGGTCGCCATGGTGTTGGCGGTGAACTGGCCGCCGCACGCGCCCGGACCGGGACACGCCGCGTCCTCGAGCGCCTTCAACCGCGCGTCGGTCATCTTGCCGGCCGCGTGCGCGCCCACCGCCTCGAACACGTCCTGGATGGTGACGTCCCGGTCCTCCCACCGCCCCGGTGCAATGGAGCCGCCGTAGAGCACGAGGCCCGGAATGTTGACCCGCGCCACCGCCATCACCCCGCCGGGGATGGTCTTGTCGCAGCCCACCAGCACGACGAGTCCGTCGAACAGGTTACCGCGGGCCACGAGCTCGATGGAATCGGCGATCACCTCGCGGCTGATCAGCGAGGCGCGCATCCCGTCGCTGCCCATGGTGATGCCGTCCGAGATGGACACGGTGTTGAACTCCATCGGCGTGCCCCCGGCGGCGCGAATCCCTTCCTTGATCCGCTCCCCGAGCCGCCGCAGGTGGAAGTTGCACGGCCCGATCTCGATCCACGTGTTCGCGACCCCGATGATCGGCCGGCGCAGGGCGTCGTCGTCGAACCCGACCGCCTTCAACATCGATCGGGCCGGGGCCCGGGACGGACCATCGGTAATCGCGCCGCTGCGGGTCTTGCCTGGTATGCCGGTCATGAGCAGGTACTTTCACACGAAAAAAGGGCCATCACCCGACTGTGGATGATGGCCCGCGAATCTGCTGCGTTCGTCGAGCGCATCATCCACCGGCCCCCGGCGCAATCATGACGCCGGCACCGTGAACACCGACCACGACGGAGCGACGGGACCCGCAATCCATGGAGCGCACCTTTCGAAAACGGCTTTATTCTAACGCGGGCGTGGAACCGGTCTCAAGACCCGGTTCGTCAGCGTTCCGGCAGGGACTCCCCCTCGGGCACGAAGCGCAGGGCGACGCCGTTGTTGCAGTACCGCTTCCCGGAGGGCTGCGGTCCGTCCGGAAAGACATGCCCCTGATGCCCGCCGCAACGGGCGCAGTGATACTCGGTCCGCGGCAGGATCATCTTGAAGTCGCGCTTCGTGCCGAGACTGCCCTCGATCGGCGCGAAGAAGCTCGGCCAGCCCGTCCCGCTCTCGTACTTGCCCGCCGACTCGAACAACGGCAGGTGGCAGGCGGCGCACACGAACGTCCCGGCCCGCTTCTCGTGATTCAGCGGGCTGGACCCGGGCGGCTCGGTCGCCTCCCGGAACAGGACCGCGAAAGACTCCGCCGGCAGCAGCGCGCGCCACTCCTCCGGCGATTTCCTCCCGGCTTGGGTCGCTTCGGTCATGCGGGCCTCTCTCTTTAGAGGATACCACCGCTTCCGGCCCGGCGTCCCGGGGAGACCACGACCGGATTCGGCGCGGCATGTCCCGCCGAGGCCGGAGACCCCGACCTCGCCGGTGAACCCGGCGGATCCCGCGTCAACCGGGGTTTACGGCCGGTCGCAACCCTGATTCGGCGCGGCGTACGCGGCTTCGTCCGCCGCCGGCGGGGCGCGCGGACCGTGCGCGCGGGGACCACCGGTTCCCCGCCAAACCGACCGCCCATCCGTCCGCCGCCGACGCAACGCCGTTTTCCCCGGGTTCCACCTGGGTTTATCGCATCCTCGCGCTTCGTGGCACGGCCCTTGTAGTCATTCGGGACACAGGTTCTCGGGCCGACTCGACAACCTGATTCGCGCGACTTGGTGTCGCGCAAGACCAAGGAGGTCAACCATGACAACGCGAAAAATACTGGCGTCGGCCACGCTCGCCGCACTCCCGCTCGTCGTCGGAGCCATGCAGGCCGGCCCCCCCCGCGGCGCGGCGGACGCGGCACGCACGCGCCACGCCATCGAACGCCCGAGCGGCCCCCAATGGACCTACGCGACATGGGGCGACCTGGAAATGACGGCCTTCGCGGCCGGCTTCACGGAAGTCGTGACGGGGTGCTGGCTGTCTGGAGTGGCCGCGGCACTGTAGTCATCCCACGGCCCGGCATTTCACACCGACACGGAGGTCACCCATGAAAACACGAACCACGAGGACACGAAGGCTGCTCGCGGCGGCGACCCTGGCCGCCCTCCCGCTCTTCGCCGGGGCCGGACAGCCCGGCCCCCACCGGACCGCCGACGACGCCGACCGCACGCGGCACTTCACCGAACGACCGGGCGGCCCGAGGGCGCTCTACTGGGCGGGGGTGGATGCAGAAACCGCGAGCTTCGTATACGCGGTGTCGGGGTCGGACGCGGGCGGCAGGGTATTCGGATTTCTCGTCTCGCTGTAGGTCCATCGCGCGGCCCGAGGCCGCACAGACACCAGGAGATCACTCATGAGAACACGAAGACTGCTCGCGGCGGCAACGTTGGCCGCACTCCCGCTCGTCGCCGGAGCGCTGCAAACCGGCCCCATCCGGGCGGCGGCCGAGGCCACCCGCACGCGGAACGCCCCCGAACATCCGAGCGGCCCGCAATGGAACTATATCGTGGGGGAATCGGGGCACCTGCCCTCCCTGTTCGATTGCAGCTTGCGGAGGGGGTGGGGCGCCGCCGGTTGCTCGCTCATGGCCCTCTAGCCGGCGGCGACAACGCGGCGGGCGGCGTCGAGCGAACGGGCGCACGACAGGCGAACGTGACGGCCTGAGAGCGCCCACGCGCCGACCCCGAGCCTGCCGTCGAACGCGGGCAACCCCGAGGCTCGAATACGCGGCATGGTGTCGCGTACGGCGCGGCATGGTGCCGCGTATAACATAGGAGGTAATCGTGCAGAGACGAAGACTACTGGCCACCGCAACGTTGACCGCGCTCCTGCTCTCGATCGGGACCCTGCCGACGGCCCCGGCGGGAACAGCGGCGGAACCCGCGTCCCACACGCAGCCGGCCGCGCCCCACGCGCCGTGGACGGCGGACGGCCCGGCCGCTCCGCAATGGGGCGCCGCGTTCGGTTTCGACACCGAGGAATCGTTCTGGTGGAGTGTCGCCGGCGCGATCGTCTGCTCCTTTTTCACGGGACCGGGCGGCATCGCCTGCGGCGTCGCTGGAGCGGCCTAGCCACAAACGCAGGGCAGTGAGCGCTTGAACGAAGAAACGGATGTGCGACATGGGCAGACTCGACAAATGGTCCCGATCGTGGTCGGTGCTGCTCGCAGCCAACGTCCTGCTCTTCGGACTCACCGCCTGCGCCGGCTGGGTCAGCGCCGATCTCCGGGGAGAACAGCTTCGGGTGCATCCGCTCGCCGACGTGACCGGCGACCGCATCCACTCGGACGCCGCCTACATCCTGCGCGGCAACCTGCGGGTCGCCGCCGGCATGCTGGCGGGGGCGTGCACGCTGGGGCTGTTCTCCCTCGTCGGGCTGCTCTACAACGGATTCGTGCTGGGGTACGGCCTGTCCGCGCTGAGCCGCGGCGCGGCCGAGATCCTGCCGTTTCTGGCCAGCTACGTGCCGCTCGAGTTCCTGGCGTTCATTCTCGTCGTCACCGCCTCCCAGCATCTGTCGTTCGGGGTTGTCCGCTGTCTGGCGACCGGCGAGGCGGTGCGGCCCCGGGCCGGCGCAGCCAGCCTGATCGCGGCCGGGGCGCTGCTGGTCGTCGCGGCCGTCGTCGAAGCGAGCGTGATACCGGCGATTGCGGCGGTCGCCGGGCAGGCGCCGCCGATAGGAGGCACCCCTTGAGCAACGACATCGTCCTCGAACTCGTCGACATCCGGCGCCGGTTCCCCGGCTTCGAGATGGGTCCCCTGTCACTGAAGCTGCGACCGGGCCGCATCTACGGCCTCCTCGGGCCGAACGGCGCCGGGAAGACCACGCTGCTCGACCTCGTCGCGCTGCAGCTCAAGCCCACCGCCGGCGCCCTAAGAGCGGGCGGGACGCCCCTGCGGTGGGGGTCGCGCGACTGGAAGGCAAGGCTCACCTACGTCCGCGAGGTCGTCCCGTTCTACGACGAGCTGACGGTGGCCGAGACACTGAGGCTGGCGTCGCGGCTCTACGACCGCTGGGACCCGGCCCTGGCCGCGCGACTCGCCGACACCCTGGAGCTGCCCCCGGACCGCCGGGTCGGCAGGCTCTCCAAGGGCACGAAGGTCAAGCTCGGCATTGCGAGCGCGCTGGCGCACCACGCCGACCTGCTGCTGCTCGACGAGCCGACCGCCGGTCTGGACCCCACCGTCCGGGCCGGCGTCCAGGCCGTCGTCCGTGATCTCGTCGTGGAGCACCCGCATCTGTGCGTCGTGCTCTCGTCGCACATCTTCGAGGACGTCGAAGAGACGGCCAGCGACATCCTGATACTGCGAAACGGCCGCTTCGCATTCCAGGCGACGGCCGAAGTCCTGCGGGCATCGAAGCTGTACCGCACCGCCGCGGCGGACGCCGTGGGCCCGTCGCCGGACCTCCTGGCCCGCTGGACACGGAAGGAGACGGCGTGGCTGCTCGTGCTCGGAGACAGCGCCCTCGACGCTGACCTGCGGCAACGTTCCGATCATGTCGAGGACAACCCGGCGAGCCTGCTCGCAGCCGTGTATCACGGCGCCGGACACACACGTGGAGACAATCGATGAAACCAGGACCGCTCTGGGTGCTGATGGGCAAAGACCTCCGATTGCACGGCCTGCCGCTCATGCTGGTCGCGGCCGGCGTGCTCGCGAGCTGCGCCCTCGCGATGCGCTTCGCGCCCCATACCGGTGCAGTCACCGGGTTCGTGTTCAACGTGAACATGCTCATGGCGCTGCTCCTGACCGAGTGGTTGATCGCACGCGAACGGGCGGCGCGCTCCTTCGCCTGGCTGCGCACGCTGCCCTTGGACGATCGCGCCCTGGTCGTCGCCAAGTTCCTGCTGGCGGCCGTGTTCTGCGTGATGCTGTGGACGGTGTCCTCCGGACTGTTCGCCCCCACGCTGTGGTCGCCTTGGGGTACCGGACTGGTGCTCCAGTGCAGCCTGCTCGTGTTCGGCGCCCTCTGCCTCGGGGCCCGGTGGCGCATCAACTGGCATTACGCCCACCTGGCGCCGCTGGCGGTCATGGCCGCGCCGGTGCTGCTGTTCACGGTGTTCGCGGGCGACGACACGGCGCGGCGGGCCGCGCTCACGGCGCTGTGGAACGCGCCGTACGGCCGCCCGCTCGCGGCCGGCGGTCTGCTGCTGCTCTACCTCTCGGTAGTCTGGACCACCGTACGTTGGGTCGAGCGCGCCGACACGTACGAGTTCGTCGACTGACTTCGCGATCGGAGCCCGACCATGCCCACGCTGTTCTGGAGTCCGGTTCGTTTCTTCGAGACCCGCCGCGCCAACGGCCTGCACTGGGTCACGGCCGCCGGCGCGCCGGCCCTGTGCGCCGCCCTGCAGGCCGCCGCCGGCTTGATCAACAGCGCCAAGATCCTCCCCGCGCTGGAGGAGGCGATCGCGATCCTCGAAGTCCCGTTCCCCGATTTCCCGCTGCGAAGCATGGCATTCGCCGCGGGTCTGATGGGTTACCCGATGTTCTTCGGCATGCTGTTTCTCGCCATGCTGGCCCTCGACATTCTGGCCAGCGGGTCGGAACAGCCGCGTCTGCTGGCGAAGTTCACGGCGATCAGCTTCTACACCCAGGTGCCGTGGTGCATCGTGATGCTCGCCATCGCGTGGTACTGGACGCCGGCGCCGCTGCGCCTGCCGGTGGGCGCCTCCGAGGCGGAGATCATGGATCAGGTGGGTCGCTACCAGATGACCGCCCGGTCGGGACCGCTGATGTCGACGGGACGGCTGCTGGAGTACTACTCCCTGCTCTGGCTCTCGGCGGTGCTCGCCGTCGCCCTCAAGGTGGTCGGATCGCTGTCCGTCCGCGCCACCGTCGTGGTCGGCATCGTCCTGGCCGCCGTCTGCCTGGCGGGGCCTATCGCCAACCTGATGCTGCAAGCGCTGCGATGACCGACCCGCTCCGGCGGCATGCCGAACGCGCCGGGTTCGCCGAGGCGCCGGCCGACCTGACCTTCGACGCCGAACGCGACCACCCTCGACTCGTGGGGGCCGTCGCGCACCGGTGCCCGCCCATTCGCGCGATCCTGGCCGGCCTGCGGCGGCGGCTGCCCGTCGCCCGAAACGCCGGCGAAGGGGTCACCGGGCAGTTCTACCGGCTGCCCGGCCACTACCGGAGCGTCTGCTGCGCCATCCCCGACCTCGGTGACCCGGAACGCCTGTGGGAGGGCGACGTCATCGTCATCGAGGGCGCCGAACCGTTGATGCCCGATTTCGACGGCTACCTGCGCTGGATGCTGTCCACGCCGTTCCCGGACAGCGATCTCCCGATCGGGCTGCACTTCCCGCTCGTCGCCGGCACTCCGCCCGGCGCGGCGCCGCTGGACGAATGCGAGCAAGCCCAACGGCTGGCGGCGGCGCTGCACGAACGGCATCTGACCCTTTATGGCGAGCTGGCCCGGGCGCCGGTGCCGCTGGCGGTGCACCGATGTTCGGCGGAAGACACGGCGCGCTACATCGAGACCCTGCGGTGGCGCCTGCCCCGACAGGCCTTCGAACGGGCCGAGGCGCGCGTGCGCAAGGGATGCGGAGTCTCGGTGTGGCACTACCCCGCGGCCCCGATCCGCGTCGACGACCTGCGGATCCTGGCCGCCGCCGCCCCGCACCTGCGGGCCGCTCCGGAAGCCGGCGAGGAGACCATCGCCGGCTGGTGCCGCCAGTTCTCCCGGCTGCTGCATCTGGGATTCATGCCGTTCGCACCCTGGAACGCCGGCCGCGGATCCTGCGTGGATCCCGGCAGTGCGTGCATCGACGGCGGATTCGCGGACCTCTTCACGTTGGTGCCGTTCGATTCGATACCGGACGACCGGTGGTTTCGGCGCAGCCTGCTCGACAGCGTCCGGAGGCTGTCGCAGACGGTGTCGGTGTTCGCGGTCTCGCTCGGCGCCGAACCGGCCGGTCCGCCCGACCCGAGCCTCGATTCGTTGACCCGGGTCTTCCTGGGTCCCCGGCTGCTCGAACACCTCGAGACGGAGATGCCGGCGGGGGCCGCGCTCGATTCCCGAATCTCGTCCTGCTTCAGACTCGACCGTCTCGAAGACCTGGTCGCCGCGAGTGCGGAGGCCCCGCCGCCGTTCCTGCCCTACCGGCCGGCCCAAGCCGCCGAGTGACCGGAAGGCGCCCGCGCGGCGGAGGCGCGGCAAAAGGGCGGCGGTTGGGAAGAACGATGGGGCAACGGGTCCGTCAAGATCGGCAGGTCACGGTATGGCGGCATCCGGTATGCGGGCTCCTTCAGCGCCTTCAGGCTCCTTCTCCACCCGTGTGATAGCATGGTCACGCTCCGGTGCGAATTATGGATTTCGTCACTGCCGCCGGTGCGGCAACAGCTCTCCCGGCAGCCGTTTCGGGGTACGTCAACGGAGGAGACCCGAGAGGGCAAGGGATGCGTCGACGAAGTCAGCCGCACATCGACCGAGCGTATCGGCACTCCCGGCGTTCATCGACAGGCTGATTCCCGCCACGGGCTCTGGACCCGCCATGGCTGCACGCGACGTCGACGCCGAACCCGCCTCCGGACTCGACGATCCCCCGGATTCCCGGACCGACGCGGCCACGGCGCGCCACCGGTCGATCGGCCTGTGGCTGGTCATGGCCGCCCTCGGCCTGTGGCTGGGCGTGATGCTGTTCATGGTGGGCCCCTTCTCTCCGGGCAATCCGGCGGAGGAGCCGGGCACCGGCGCTTCCGCCCCCGGAACCGCCCCCGCCCCGGCCGATGCCGGGGCAGCGCGATCGTCTTCCCGCCGATCCGCCCGGCCGCGCCTGATTCCCGTCCCGCGACGCGACCCCGCGCCGGGCTTCGCCCTGCCCGACATGGACGGGGGCACTGCGACCCTCGCCGACTACTCGGGGCGGGTCCTGCTGCTCAACTTCTGGGCGACTTGGTGCCTGCCATGCCGGGCGGAGATGCCCTGGTTCGTCGAGTTTCAGACGGCGTTCGAGGGCGACGGCTTCGCCGTGCTCGGAGTCTCGGTGGACGAGCCGGGCCGTGACGTCGTCGCGCCGTTCCTCGATCGGTCGCCCGTCAACTACCGAATCGCCCTGGCCGACACCGAGGCGCGGCTCGCCCCCTTCGGCCCCAAGAACGTGCTGCCCACGACTTGGCTGATCGACAGGCGGGGCCGGATTGCGGCCGAGCACGTCGGGCTGGTGAGCCGCGCGGCGATCGACGCCGAGATCCGCCTGCTGCTGGACGAATAGCCGACCCCGCGCGCCGCGCCGGTCTGTACCGTGGACTACCGCATCGTCAACGCCCGCATCGTCAACGAAGGCGCGGTCGTCGAGGGGGACCTCTCGATCGCCGGGGGGCGCATCGCCGGGATCGGCGCGCGAGGCCCGGAGGGAGCCACCGTGATCGACGCCGCGGGCGCCTGGCTCCTGCCGGGCATGATCGACGATCAGGTGCATTTTCGGGAGCCGGGGTTCGAGCACAAGGCGACGATCGCCACCGAGTCACGGGCGGCGGTCGCCGGCGGCGTCACCAGTTATCTGGAGATGCCGAACTGCAATCCGCAGACGGTGACCGCCGAGGCGCTGGAGGACAAGCACGCCCGCGCCGCCGCCGGCTCGATGGCGAACTACGGGTTCTACTTCGGCGCGACCAACGACAACCTCGACGCGGTGAAGGCGGTCGACCGGCGGCGTGCGTGCGGCATCAAGGTGTTCATGGGTTCGAGCACCGGGAACATGCTGGTGGACGACGAACGGACCCTCGAGGCCATCTTCGCCGGCGCCCCCCTGCTGGTGGCCACCCACTGCGAGCACACGCCGACCATTCTCGCGAACGAGGCCCGGGCGCGGGCCAGATACGGGGAGCGGATACCGTTCCGCGAGCATCCGCGCATTCGCTCGACCGAGGCTTGTTACCGCTCGTCGAGCCTCGCGGTCGAGCTGGCCCGGCGTCACGATACGCGCCTTCACGTCCTGCACATCACCACGGCCCGGGAACTCGGACTGTTCGAACCCGGAGACCTCGGCGGGAAGCGGATCACGGCGGAAGCGTGCGTGCACCATCTGTTCTTCGACGACACCGCCTACCCGACCCACGGCGCCCGCGTCAAGTGCAACCCCGCCATCAAGTCGGCGGCCGACCGGGACGCCCTGTGGGCGGCGGTCAACGACAGCCGGATCGACGTCATCGCCACCGACCACGCGCCCCATACCGCGGACGAGAAGTCGCGCCCCTACGCCGCCGCCCCGGCAGGGCTGCCGCTCGTGCAGCACGCCCTGCCCGCCTTGTTCGAGCAGGTCCGGGCGGGCCGCTGCACGGTCGCCACGGTGGTCGAAAAGACCGCGCACGCTCCGGCGCGCCTGTTCGGCATCCGGGCACGCGGGTTCGTTCGAGACGGCTACTGGGCCGATCTGGTCCTGATGGACCCGTCGGCGGTGAGCCGCGACGAACCGATACTGTCGAAATGCGGGTGGAGCCCGTTCAGCGGGTTTGCGTTCAACACGCGGGTCCGGGCGACCTGGGTGAACGGCGAGCTGCGGTACCGCGACGGCCGGTTTCTCCCCGGCGCCGGCGGACGCGCCGTGGAGTTCGACCGCTGAGGGCCGTGAGCAGAACCGGCGCCGCCACCCCGGAGGGTGACGGCTTCATGCCGTGGAGCGCGGAAGGACATCTGGCCGCACAGACGCGCGACTTCTGCGGTCGCGTTGGAATTCGCCGGCGCGAACTTCCACGGCAAGCCCCTACCCGAGCCAAGCGTCTGCGCCGTAGAACGGCGCGGACGCCTGGAGGGTTGGTTGGGCGGCAATCGGAGGCCGCAGCGCGACCTTGCGGCCGCCGTAGGAGTTTCGCCGGCGCGAAACTCCTACGGCGACGATTCCCGGGCCGGGAGTCTGCGCCGTGGAACGATTTTGGGCACGATTAGACCCTGTATACAGTCGTCGCAGACCTTCAACTCCACGATATGCGGGGGCTGATTTCCTGCGGCGCAGACTCCTAGATGCCGTCCTCCATGCGGACGGTGATGGTCTCGCACAGCCCTTCCAGGGTCCGGTGCTCGTCGTCCCCGATCTGCACCGTCATGCGATACTCGCCGCCCTCGAGCTGCATCTCCATGCCGTCGGAGCCATCGCCGAAATGCACCCAGGGATCGGCGGCCGGGATGATCTCGCCAGCGGGCAGGCAGTCGGTGTCGACCCCGAGATGGTAGTGCCCCACCCCTTCCCGCACGCTGGTCACTTCATCGGGCACCGCACCGATCTCGAAGTTCTCGACCCCGAACGTCAGCCCGAGCGGAATCTCGGTCGCGTGATCGGTCTCGTCCCGTGGGGCGACGAAGAACACCCGCGGCTCCATCGATTCATCGGCCGCCGCCGCTTCCATCGGTTCCGCAGCGCTCTCCGGCGCGGCCTCCTCCATGCCCCCGCCGCAAGCCGCCGCGCCGACCGCGGCGCACACCGCGATGGCCCGCATTGCCTTCAACCTCAGTGACATCTCCACGTGCACGCTCCCCCTTGAATGGACGATTGAAGCCTTCAACGTAATTCTAACAGCCCGCGGCAAGAATGCCCCGCCGCTTCCCGGCCAAGGGCATCCCACGCTGACGGCGCGTGACGGCCCGCCCCCGATTCGAGGGGTCGCCACCGTCTTGCCGACCGGCCGGCGCCGCGTGAGACCCACGATTCCGCACGTCCGGAGCCCGGGACCCGCCATGACTCCGCCTGCGCACGGCGGTGGCGGAGCGTGGGATGGTCTTGGCTCCCGGCCGGCGCCGAATCGGTACGACCTGCGCCGTTCCTCGGTCAGACGTGCCCCCTATCTCGAAAACGAGCCCGCGCCGGAGGGCCGCCGATACCGTCTCGACCCGCCTTGCCGCAGGGGCGCCCCGCCGTCTCGATCTCTTTGCCGTCCCACGATCCGAGCCCGTGTTGCCGGGAGCGCCTCCGCCGTCTCGATGCGACGCGGGTCTACCGCCGGCCGTCAACCGGCTTGGCCGAATCGGCCCCGTCGAGTGAACGCGTGAATCCGTCCGGCGGCCATCAACTGGGACGATAGGCCAGCACGAGCCCGGCGCCGACCGCGGCCATCACCAGACCCAGGAAGAAGACCGGTGACGGGAGATTCTCCGGCGGGTTGTACAGCATGGCCACGAACACGCTGACCACCGGCGCCCCCGCGAAGACGAGGGGGGGGACCACGGTGGGGCGGCCGCCGTTGACGAGGGCGAACACGATGCCGAGCGCCCCCAAGGCGCCGAGCACCCCCGCCGCCAACGTGAAGGTGACCCCGCCCGAGGTGAACAGGTCCCAGCTCCCGGCCCGTGCAATCATCGTCCCCGGCACCAGAATGGCGACGAGCAGATACGCCACGCCCACCATCAGGAAGGCGTGCACGCCGCTCCCGCCCAACGCCAGCTGCCCCTTGTGCAACGTCGGAATATAGGTGCCCCAGCTCATGACAGTCAGCAGGACGAACGGCAACCAGCTACGCATTCCAGTCTCCTTCTGCGGCCGGGCGAGCCAGCCCCCGCGTCGGACAAACGTTTCATTCTATATTAGCCACGCGCGCCGCTCCCGCCGATTCGCGATTCTCCCGCGGCACCAGGACCATCCCACGCTCCGCCACCGCCGTGCGCAGGCGGAATCGCGGCGGGTCCCGGGGTTCCGGACGTGCGGAATCGTGGGTCTCACGCAGCGCCGGCCGGTTGGCAAGACGGCGGCGCCCCCCCGAATCGGGGGCGGGCCGTCACGCGCCGTCAGCGTGGGATGCTCCTGCGCGGGACCCTGGGCGCGGATCCGCGGCTTCCGATCGGAACGGGCCGCGGCCGGGCGCGGCTCTCCCGCATCTCACGCGCACCCCACGCCGGCACCCCGTCGCGGCAGATCCGGCGGGCCGCGGCCGCGCACCGCTCTCCCGCGTCTCACGCGCAGGCGCCGATAGAATCCCGCGGGATGACCGGCGCAGGACCGATCCCGCGCCGAACCGTCAAGCGCCGGGCTCGGCATCCGGGGGGACGATGCGCGCGGCCCTGAACAGCAGATCGGCCGACTGCAGGACCTTCGCCCGCAGGCGGGACGGATAGCCGGCGTCGAGTCCACCGAGGAACCGGCGGACGACACCGGCGGCGGCGGCGGAGTTGTGCCCGCCGAGGGTGGCGTCGAGCCAGCCCGCCGGGAAGAAGATGTCGCCGGTGCGCTGGATCTCCACCAGCCGATCGAGGGCGGGGCGGATGAACCGGCGGGCATGGGCGGCCCGGAGGGGATGGTGCAGATAGCCCAGCGCGGTCAGCACCCAGGGCTCCCGTTCCCGGTTGGCGGCCTCGCTCAACCCCGTGAAGAACCGTTCCCGTACCGCCGGATCCGCGGACAGCGCGGGCAGCAGGAAATCGTAACGGGCCCGCCGATCCGGGTTCTCGATGCGGGCGGCCTGCTGCGCGAGGATCTCCGCCGTTCCGGGTGCCCCGCGCACCGCCAGCGCGGCGCTGAGGGCGGTGAAGTCGCGCTCGGAGAGCGTCACCCCGGGCGCCGTTTCCTCCTCGGCCCAGATGCGCCGCAGCCGCGCCACCCCGTCGGGGGTCCGGACGAGGCCGTGCCAGGCGCGAAAATAGGCGGCCCGGCGCGTGGGCTCCGCGCTGTTCTCCACGCCCGCCCAGAGGACCGCCTCGACCCGCGGGGCCGCCGCCCGGCGCGCCGCGTCGTTCATGAGGGTCCAGCAGGTGGTCGAGAGGTAGCCGAGCAGCCGCTGGGCATTCTGCTCGACGGGTTCCGCCGCGAGACCGCGCAGCAGCAGCTCGAACCAGTCCCCGACGGCGATCTCCCCCTCCAGCACCGCCTCCCACAGCGTCCCCCAGGCGATGCCGCGGACCAGCGGGTCCGGAATGTCCGGGAGCGCCGTCATCAGGAACGCGGTGCTGACCGCATCGAGCCGGAATCGGCCGTACTCGACCCCGGCCGCGTTGGGCAGCACGAAGCGGGGCGCCGGCCGATCGAGGCGGATCGACGCCGTGCCGCCGTCGAGCAGCAGCGGCATCCGCACGTCCGCGTCGTCGTAGGCCAGCAGCAGCTCGATCCGCTGCGGCCAGAGACGCGCCCGGCCGGCCGGATCCGACTGGTCCAGCGTGAGCCGTCCGCCCGCGGCGCCGTCCCCGGATCCGCGCCGGACGGTGACGGTCGGACGGCCGGGCTCTTCCACCCACACCGCGCTCCAGGACCGCAGGTCCGTCTCGGTGCGCCGATCGAGGATGTCGATGAGCTCCGGCCAGGTCGCGTTGCCGAACTCGAACGCCCGCAGGTATTCGCGCAGGCCGTCCCGGAACGACGCCTCCCCCACCAGCCGCTCCAGGTGCCGCATCAAGATCGGCGCCTTCTGGTAGATGATGGGGCCATAGAGCGCCCCCGCCTCTTTCAGGTTGTCCAGCGGCTGCCGGACGGGGTTGGCGCCCGCGGTCCGGTCCACGCCGTAGGCGGCGTGGTGATGCGCGAGATAGAACCGGAGGTCGTGGTCCACCTCGGGAAACGAGGGATGGACGATCTTGGCCGCGAGGAAGTTGGCGAACACCTCCTTGGTCCAGACGTCGTCGAACCAGTTCATCGTGACGAGGTCGCCGAACCACATGTGCGCGGTCTCGTGGGCGATGAGGCTGGCCCGCCCGAGGTACGCGGCCTGGGTCGCCGACTCGTCCAGCATGAGGCTGGACGCGCGGTAGAAGATCGAGCCGGGATGCTCCATCCCCCCGTACTGGAAGGGCGGCAGCAGCACGAAATCGAACTTGCCGAACGGATACGGAATCCCGGTGTAGTCCTCGAGCCAGTCGAGGGCGGCGGCGTGCAGATCGAAGATCGCCTCCCGGTTGCGCGCGACCTTGGCGGCATCGGTCTCGCGATGGAACATCCGCATCCTGCGGCCGGACCGCTCCGCCGTCTCGACCTGGAGGCTCCCGGCCGCGAACGCGAACAGATAGGTCGGAATCGGCCGGGTTTCGGCGAAGCGCCAAGAGGCCCGCGAACCCGTATCGGCCGGGCCCGGCGCCTCGACGGCGTCCCCGTTGGCCACCGCGGTCCAGCCGGCCGGCACCTCCAGGGTCAGCGCGAAGCGCGCCTTCAGATTGGGTTGGTCGAAGAGCGGCAGCGAGAAGTGCGCCCGGTCGGGCACGAAGAGCGTATACAGGAAGTCGTCGTTCCGGTTGAGGGCCTCGTCGCCCGCCTCGAAGTCCAGCTCGACCCGGTTCCGCCCATCCGGACGCAGGGCGCGGGCGGGAATGATGACATGATCGTGCCGGGGCGCCCAGTCGACGGCCGCGCCGTTGGCCCGCACCGCCGTCACCCGCCGGGCCGGATCGTTGAAGTCCAGCACCAGATCGCGGGCCCGGGGATCGGACCAGGCGAAGCGGATCTCGACCGTCCCCGCGACGGGCACGCTCCGCTCGCGCGGGATCCGGAGGCGGTAGCGGTATCGGAGGTCGGACAGCGTCGCGGCCCGGCGCTCGGCCAGGGTCCAGGACACCCCTTCCTCGATCTCGATCGCCGGCACCGCCTGCTCCCCGAATGCGCCGCGCGCGGAGCACGGTCCGAGCGCCAGCACGATCGCGAAGAGCCCGCGGCAGAAACCCCGCGCGGCGTCGCCCCGAGCTCCCGGACACCAGACCGCGCACATCGATGGCGTCATCGCCTTCGGTCCTCCACCGGTTCGCCGGTTCATCCCCGCTCTTTTCTGCACGCGCACGTCGATGGCGTCATCGCCTTCGGTCCTCCGGCCCCGCCGCCCGCCGGCTTCCACCGGACCGGTTCGACCCGCACGACCTCGACGCGGTCTCGTTTCGTCCCCGATCAGGCGCAACCCGGGCGCGCGGGGTCCGCGACGCGGTGGGACGCGGGTTCACCGTTCGACCGCGCAGTCGACCCGCACGACCTCGACGCGGTCTCGTTTCATTCCGATCAGGCGCAACCCGGGCGCGCGGGGTCCGCGACGCGGTGGGACGCGGGCCGGCCGCGGGTTCACCGTTCGACCGCGCAATCCCCGATGTACAGCTCCGGTCTCGACGTGAAGCCGACGAGCTGCGTGTCGGTGTACTCGTGCCGCGTATGCACCGCCATCCACCGCCCCGCCGCCGTCTCCCGATCGATCACCGTCGTCGTGTACAACGGCCCGACCGTGAACATCTGCACGAGATGGAGATAGTCCCCGGTCTGACGCACGATAATGTGCGAAGCGCCGTAGGGACCGACGATCTCGGCCGTCGCCCCGTCGGTGTCGATCTCCTCGAAGCGCAGCGACAGCGTGGAAGGATCGACGCGGACCTCGGCGTCGCCGGCGGTCCAGCCGGCGGTCGAGAGCACCGTGAACGAACAATCGAGGCCGGTGGCGTCGGCCAGCCGGCCTTGCGCGAACGCGCTCGGGCACGCGGCGATCACGGTAACGAACAGCACGGCCGCGGTCGTGCCGGGTCTGGTGCGCAGCATGGATCCTCCGTTGGGGTACACTTCCAGGCATTCTATGAGAATTCCCATCCTCGCGCTGCTCTTGGCCGGCGTCGTGGTCCTGGAAGGCCAGTCGCCCTTCGATCCATTGATGCAGGAGCGTCTCGCCCGGCTGTTCCCGAAAGCCGCGTCCTTCTCCCCGAAAGAAGGGTCGCCGCCGCATTTCAAGGCACGTGCGGCCAACGGCGACATCGTCGGCTTCGCCTTCTGGACCACCGAGCTCGAACCGCTCGAACGCGGGTACGACGGCCCCATTCAGGTGCTCGTGGGCGTCGATCTCGACGCCGAGCTCACCGGCATCATCGTCGTCCGGCACTTCGAGCCCTACGGGTACTTCTCCGTGGACACCCCCGAGTACGCCGAGCAGTTCGTCCGGAAGAACGTGCGCGACCGGTTCCGGGTCGGCGCCGACGTCGATGCCGTGGCCACCGCGACCATCACGGTGCGGAGCGCGACCCGGGCGGTGCGCAACGGAGCCCGGCGCATCGCACGGCAGTTCCTGCGTCCGGAGGGAGGCCTGAAGTGATCCGAATCCTGGGAGCCCCCGCAGCGCTGCTGCTGGCGGCGTTCGGGTTGGCCGCCCCCGCGGCCGCGCAGTTGGAGCCCGGGGGCCGCCGCCGCAACCGAGCCCGGCGCATCGCACGGCAGTTCCTGCGTCCGGAGGGAGGCCTGAAGTGATCCGAATCCTGGGAGCCCCCGCGGCGCTGCTGCTGGCGGCGTTCGGGTTGGCCGCCCCCGCGGCCGCGCAGTTGGAGCCCGGGGCCGCCCCCGCAACGCCGGGCTCCGCCGCCTCGGGCATCGACGGGCAGCCGGCCGACGACGCCTGGGACTTCGAGGAGGGCGACGACGCCTGGGACTTCGAGGACGACGAGGAGGGCGACGACGCCTGGAGCTTCGGAGACGACGAGGAGGACGTCGAGACGTGGGGCGCGCTGCTCCGCGATCAGGCCGCCGATCTCGCGTTCTTCACCGGCTTCGCGGCCCTGGTCCTCGTCGGCTTCTTCAGAAAGAGCGTCTGGATGAAGTACGTGACCCTGGCCGCCGCGGTCGGCTACCTGGGGTTCACCAAGAGCCAGCTCATCTCCGTGGTCAACGTCTACGGGATGATGACCGGGAACATGCCGGTCTTCCGCTACAGTCTGGCCTGGTATCTGTTCGCGGGGTTCACGGTCGTCACCACGGTCCTCTGGGGACGGCTCTACTGCGGGCGCGTCTGCGCTTTCGGGGCGCTCACCCAGTTGATGGACCGGGTGGTTCCGGCGCGGCTGCGGGTCGAGACGCCGCCGTGGCTCGAGCGGCGCGCGGCGTGGATCAAGTACGGCCTGCTGGCGGCGACGCTGCTGTACTTCCTCGGGACCGCGGACATCCCCGCGTACCGCTTCGTCGAACCGTTCTGGATGTTCACCCGGCGGGGCTCGACGGCGATGTGGATCGGGCTCGCCGCCCTGCTCGCGGCCACCGTGTTCGTGCGCAACCTCTACTGCCGGTTCCTGTGCCCGGTGGGCGCGTTCCTGGGGCTGCTGTCCAAACTGACGGTTTTCCGGATCAAGCGGTGGAAGGAGTGCGACACCTGCAAGATCTGCGAGAAGGCGTGCGAATGGGGGGCGATCCGCGGACCGCAGATCGTCATGACCGAATGCGTCCGCTGCGACGACTGCGAGCGGCTCTATGCCGATGTCAAGAAATGCCCGCACTGGCTGCTGCTGTTGCGCGCCAAGCGGCGGCAGCGGCGGGCGGCCCCCGCCATCCCGGTCCGGCCGATTGCATCAACCTGATCACCCCGTGAGGAGACGATGCCGATCTACGAATACGAATGCCGAGGCTGCCGGAAACAGTTCGAGCTGCTCGTGCTGCCCGGCACCGACCCCGCGTGCCCCGCGTGTCGGGGCAGCGATCTGGAGAAGCTGCTGTCGATCTCGTCCGTGAGCTCCGACGGGACGCGGCAGCGCAACCTGGGTCTCGCCCGCCAAGCCGCGAAGAAGATCCAGCGCGACAAGGCGCACGCCGAACACGAGGCGTACCACCATCATCACCACTGAGCCGGAGCAGGCGCGGGGCGGCGAGCCGCGGCGCGTGTGGAGGCGCTCGAGCCCGTCGCCCGCGGGCATGACGCCGCGATGGGGTTGGCGGGGCTGCCCGTGCTCCGCGCGACCGGTCGGACGGCTGGCTGGCGGTTGATCGTTCCGCTGGATGGCCGGCGCCTGCCGGTGCTCAAGTCGTTCTATCGCGCCGACCGGGAATGAAGAAGGAGGGGCTTCCCGCGGGCGCACCTGACCCGATGGCGGCAAAGGGCTTATGGGCGCTCCAAATTCCTTTGCCCGGGAAGCCGTGAGCAGTTTACCCACACCGGGCATGACTCCCCAAGGATGTTGGCGGAAATCACCTTCCGGCGCGCTCCAAGCGCTCGAAACCGTGGAAACGGGCTGCGCTCGGCAACTTCACGTCACCGTCCCCCCGGCTTCTACACGTCCGACAGGTGCTTCAGTTGGCCGGTGCTGTCGCCGAGACGCTCGGTCGGCACCCCGACCTTGTCGAGCAGGCTGAGCTGCAGGTTGGTCAGCGGGGTCTCTTCGGCCGCGCGCACGTGGCGGCCGCCCCGCATGCGCCCCGCCGCGCCACCGACGAGCAGGATCGGCAGATTCACGTGCAGGTGCTGGTTGCCGTCGCTGATGCCGCAGCCGTAGAGCATCATCATGTGGTCGAGCAGGGTGCCGTCTCCGTCCGGCGTCGCCTTCAGGCGCTCCACGAAGTAGGCGAACTGCTCGATGTGGTGCAGGTTCAGCTTGGCCAGCTTCTCCATCTGCACCGGGCGGTTCTGGTGGTGCGACAGACCGTGGTGGGGGTCGGGAATGCCCAGCTCGGGATAGGTCCGCGGGCTGACCTCGCGCGACATCATGAACGTGACGACCCGGGTCATGTCGGTCTGCAACGCGAGCACCTGCAGGTCGAACATCAACCGCGCATGCTCGGCGAACGTATCCGGGATGCCGCCGGTGGGCCGGGCCAGCTCGGGCAGCTCGACGTGGCTCTGCGCCTCGGCGAGCTGAATGCGCCGCTCGATGTCACGGATCGCGTCGAGGTACTGGTTCACCTTGTCGCGGTCGGCCGGGGCCAGGGTGTGCCGGAAGCTGTCGACCTCGTGCACCAGCGAGTCGAGAATGCTGCGGTCCTCGCGGATGCGGGCCAACCGGGCCGCCTGACTCGTGTCGTCGGCATCGCCGAACAGCCGCTCGAACACCGCCCGCGGCTGGTTCTCCATCGGCAGCGGGGTGGTCGGGTTGCGCCAGGACAGGGTGTTGGCGTACGCGCAGCTCCAGCCCGCCTCGCACGCGCCGATCAGTTCGTTCGGGTCCAGACTGAGCTCCAGCGACGTGAGCTGGGTGTCCTGTCCGATCTTCGCGGCTGCGATCTGGTCCATCGACGTGCCGCCGCGGATGTCCGGTCCCTCGGTCTTCTTGGGATGCACCCCGGTCAGGAACGCCGAGGCGGCGCGCACATGGTCTCCGGTGCCTTCGCCGGGCAACGGGAACATCGGCTCGCTGGCCAGCCCGCTCACCACCGTGACCTGATCCTGGAACGGCTTCAGGGGGGCGAGGGTCTGCGGCAGCATGAAGTCCCGGCCTTCGGCGGCCGGAGTCCACTTGTCCATGATCACGCCGTTCGGCACGTAGCCGACGTACAGCCGCGCCTGGGGCCGCGCCGCGGTGTTGCGCATGGCCGACAGGGCCGGCACCATCCCGTCGAGCAGCGGCAGGGCGAGCGTCGCGCCGACGCCGCGCAGGAAGGTGCGCCGGGGCAGGGCCATCTTCGTGATCATCATGACGCGGGACCTCTCCTCATCTGGAACGGCACGCTGCGGGCGATGCCGGCAATGATCGCGGACCAGCGGTAGTCGTCGTCCGCCGCCTCGCGGACGATGCGACGCACCGCCGGGGCGTCGTAATACTCTACACCGCGCCCGAGCCCGTAGGTCAGCAACTTCTCGGTCACGGTGGTCACGAAGCTGTCGGGCCGCTTGAGCAGGGCCGCGGCCAGGGATTCGGGTCCGCCCACCGGGGTGCCGTCCACGAGCTCGCCGGCCGCATCGACGGGCGTTCCCGCCTCCGTCACCGTCCGCCAGCGGCCGATGGCGTCGAAGTTCTCGAGCGCGAAGCCCAGGGGGTCCATGACCCGGTGGCAACCCGCGCAGGCGGGGTTCGCGCGGTGCGCCTCGAGCCGCTCGCGCACCGAGCGGGGCGGCTCGCCGCGGTCGTCGTTCTCGGCCAACGCCGGCACGTCGGGCGGGGGCGGCGGAGGCGGCGAGCCGAGGATGTTCTCGAGCAGCCACTTGCCGCGGACCACCGGGGACGTCCGGTGCGCGTACGAGGTCACCGTCAGCACGCTGCCCTTGCCCAGCAGGCCGCGCCGCGGCGACAGCCCCCCGTCGAGGGCGACGGGCCGGAAGTGGTTCCCGTAGACGTTCGGGATGCCGTAGTGCTCGGCCAGCCGCTGATTGACGAACGTCTCGTCCGACGTCAGCAGCTCGAGGACGCTGTGGTCCCGCCGGATCTGGCGGTCGAGGAACAGCTCCAACTCGCGGGCCATGGCCGCCCGGAGGTTGGCGTCGAAATCGGCGAAGGCGTAGGGATCAGGCGCCACCAGGGCCATGTTGCGCAGATACAGCCACTGCCCGCCGAAGTTGTCGACCAGCGCCGCAGCCCGGGGATCGGCGAGCATCCGCGCCACCTGGGCTTCCAGAACGCCCGGGTCGCGCAACGCGCCCCGCGCCGCGAGGTCGAGCAGCTCGTCGTCGGGAATGCTGCTCCACAGGAAGAACGACAGCCGCGCCGCGAGCTCGTGCCCGCTGATGCGGTACGGGGCTCCCGGGACCGCCCCGTCCGGATCCCGCTCGCGCCGGAAGAGGAAGTCGGGGCTCACGAGCACCCGGCGCAGGGCCATCTCGATGCCCGCGTCGAAGTCGCCGTTCCCGCGTCCCAGACGGAAGAAACCCAGCAGCATGTCGAGGTCGCGGCCGTCGAGCGGCCGCCGGAACGCCCGGCGGCCCAGCCCCCCGAGAATCCGCCGCGCGCATGCCGCTTCCTCAGGGCCCGACGGTACCGCGCCGTCCGGCGGGCGGCAGACGAAAATGGCCCGCCGACTGGGGGTGTCGCCGCGGCCGGTGACGTTGTGCGGCCCCCGCAGCTCGACGCGGCCGATGCCCGGATCGTGGGTCTGGTCGCCCGCGTACTCGTAGCTCGTCACCGCATAGTGCGGCCGGCGCATGCCTTCAAGCACCGCCGCCTGATCGACGAAGGTCACCGCGAGCAGGTGCGGGCCGGCGGGCACGGTGAAGCGCACCTCCTGCCCGTCGTCCGCCGAGTTCCGGTAGTCCCGCCGCTGCTCGACGCCCGCCGCGTCGAGCACGGGGCCGCCCACGGTCAGGGTCCGCACCAAGGCGCCGTCGAGCCGCACCTCGAGCTCGTGCCGGTCGGCGAGACCGCGCAACCGGCCGTCGTAGGTGCGCGCCAGATAGATCTTCACGACGTACTCGCCGTCCACGGGGAAGGTGTGCCGCACCGCGAGCCCGCCCCGCGACCCGAACGGCAGGTCGTCGCTGACCCGCGCATCCTGTTTCAGATACTTGTCGACCGCGAAGATCTCGGTCGCCGGGGCCAGATTCGGGTCCCCCACCGCCAGCCGACTGATCTTGCGGGCCGTCGACAGATACCGCTCGGTCAGCATCGGCGACACCGACAGCACGTCGGCGATGTTGTCGAAGCCGTAGCCCGAGTCGTCGGCCGGCAACAGCACCCGCGTGTCGACGTCGAGCGCGAGCAGGTCGCGGATGGCGTTGGCGTACTCGGCGCGGTTCAGGCGGTGGACGGCGGGGCGCCGGCCGGGGTTCGGCGCGACCGCCGCCGCGGCATCCAGCGCCGCCTCGAGGCGGGCGACGACCCCTTCGTACTGCGCCTCGCTCGGACGCGGCCGGCCGGCCGGGGGCATCGCGCGGACGCGCAACTTGCGCACCACCTTCTCCCACAGCTCGGCCTCGCCGGGATGCTCGCCGACCCCATCGACGTCGACACCCTGCAGGGAGACGCCCGCGGTCAGGGTCCGATCGTTGTGGCACCCCACGCAGTAGCGCGTGAGAAGGGCACGGTCGTCCGGCCCGGACTGCGCCGGCGCGGCGCCCGTCCCGCCCCAGAACGACAGCGCCGCCGCGGCCAGGACGGCCGGAAAACGCCGTGTGCGTATTTGACCGTATGCCATGCTCAACCGCCCGTGGTGAAAGTCCCCGCCGCCTTCGAGCGGCGATGCGCTTCGCGTGGCTGCATCGTGCCGCCGGGCTGCGTGCCGCCCGCGGCGGCGGCCTGACCAAGACGCGCCCCCGCCGCGCCTGGTCAGACGGAGGTCGCGCAGCCCGCCGGCTCACCCGCCGCTCCGGGAGCGGCGCGGGGTTCCACCACGAGCTGTCTACCGTATCGATGGAGTTGTATCAGAGCCCCTCCGCTGCATTATCATGAAGGCGTCGGCGGCAGTCAAGCGGCGGCGCCGGTGCCAGAACCATGCCACGCTCCGCCAACGCCGTGCGCAGTCGGCATCGTGGCGGGTCCCGGGGCTCCGGACGGGCGGAATCGTGGGTCTCACGCGGCGCCGGCCGGTCGGCAAGACGGTGGCGACGCGCGTGGGCGGCGGCCCAGACGACCGGGCTCACGGCATACGCGGCGCCGGCCGGTCGGCAAGACGGTGGCGACCCCCGAATCGGGGGCGGGCCGGTCACGCGCAGTCAGCGTGGGATGCCCCTGCGCGGACGCACCCGCCCCTCCACCCGGACGGCGAGAGAGACCGAGAACCATGCAGGCACGCGAATCGACGGCAGCCGCTATCGCAACCGGAGTCTTGACGGCCGCGCTTGCCGTCGCGTCCCACGCCCAGCCCGCCTTCGGTCCGCCGGACTTGGTGGCGGCGGCCCGACGCAGCGATCACGAGGCGGTTCGGGCCCTGCTCGCGGCGGGAGCGGACCCCGGCGCGGCCTATGGAGACGGCGCCACCGCCCTCCACTGGGCGGCGCACCGCGATGCGCCCGCCATGGTGACCGACCTCCTGGCGGCGGGCGCAGCCGTCGACGCGGCGGACGATCACGGGGTCACCCCACTGGCGCTGGCCTGCCTGAACGGCAGCCTGCCCGTCGTCGACGCCCTGCTCGCGGCCGGCGCGGACCCGAACGCGGCGCGCGGCAACGGCGAGACGCCGCTGATGACGGCGGCCCGGGTCGGCAGCCTCGACGTGGCCCGGAGCCTGCTCGCGGCGGGAGCGGATCCAGACGCCGCGGAGGCCGCCCTCGGCCAGACCGCGCTGATGCTGGCGGTGGCCGAGAACCACACCCCGGTGGCGCGACTGCTGCTCGAGACCGGCGCCGCCGTCTCGGCCCGGTCGAAGAACCGGTTCACGCCGCTGCTCTTCGCGGCCCAGCAGGGCAATCTCGAGGCGGCCGAACTGCTGCTGTCGGCCGGGGCCGACGTGAACGAGTCGGCCCCCGACGGCATCGGCGGCAACACCAATGCGCGCTCGCGCTTCGTGCCCGACACCGACGCCGCCGCCCTCCTCGTGGCCATCGACAGCGGCCATTCCGAGCTGGCCCGCTTCCTGCTGGCGCGGGGCGCCGACCCCGACCACGACGGGGCGGGGCGCACCGCCCTGCACGCCGCCGTGCAACGGAAGATGCCCGAGGTGGCCGCGGCGCTGCTCGAGCACGGGGCCGACCCCGACCCCCGGATGACGAAGCGGCTGCCGTTCGTCTCGCGGCGCATCACGCAGAACAACGGCATGACCCCGTCGAACGTCGGCGCCACCCCGTTCTTCCTCGCCGCCAGCTACAACGACCTCGAGAGCATGCGGATCCTCGTGGAGGGCGGGGCCGACCCGACGCTGCGGACCGACGACGAGACCACCGCGCTGATGGTGGCGGCGGGGGGCGACTACGTGGAGGGCGCCGACAAGTACGGCGTCCGGTGGTTCGGCGACAACCTGCCGCTGCAGCAGTCGGCCCTCGCGGCCGTGAAGTACCTGCTCGAGCTCGGTCTCGACGTCAACGCCGCCAACGTCCACGACCAGACCACCCTGCACGGCGCAGTCTATCTCGGCGGAACCCTGCTGGTGCCCTATCTGGTCGAGCAGGGGGCCGAGATCGACGTCGTCAACGTCCGCGGGCAGACGCCCTGGATGGTCGCGGCCGAGGGCGAGTACCGGTCCGGCTCGTTCTACACCCACAAGGAGACGGGCGAGATTCTCGAGCGGCTCGGAGCCGACACCACCCTGGGCGAAGACCTGGGGCCGAACTTCAGGGACGTCCTCGCGGCGCGCGGGCAGCAGCAGTAGGCTACGCCAGACTCGCCAGCAGCGCGTCCACGCCGGCCTGGGCCACGACCTCGTCCTGATCGGGGGTGCCGGAGCTGCAGCCGATGCCCGCGACGATCTCCTCGTTCACGAAGACCGGCAGGCCGCCGGCCACGATCATGAAGCGGCCCTGGTTGCTGACGTGGATGCCGAACGCCGGGCCGCCCGGGCCGCTCACCTCGCCGTAGGCCCGTGTCGACCGCCGTGCCGCCGACGCGGTGAACGCCTTGCAAATGGCCACGTCTATGCTCGTGATGCGGCCGCCGTCCATGCGGTGGAACATGAGCAGGCTGCCGTTGTCGTCGGTGATCGCGATGTCCATGTCGACGCCGATCCCGCGCGCCTTGGCCTCGGCCGCGGCCATCATGATCCGTGCATCCTCGAGGGTCAGCTTCTGGGCTGTTCGCATGAAATATCGTCCTCCCGCCGCGAATTATAGTCAGCCAGGAGTCTGCGCCGTGAACGGCGCGCCTCCCCCCGGAGGCGCCGACTCCCTGTTAGGGTTGGTGGGCGGCAACCGGAGCCGCAGGCGACGATTTCCGGGCCGGCCGCCGGCGCGAATCCGGCGCGTCGGATCAGGCAGGACCATCCCACGCTCCGCCACCGCCGTGCGCAGGCGGAATCGTCGTGGATCCTGGGGCTCCGGACGTGCGGAATCGTGGGTCTCATGCGGCACCGGCCGGTCGGCAGGACGGTGGCGACCCCTCGAATCGGGGGCGGGCCGTCACGCGCAGTCAGCGTAGGATGCCCCTGCGGACCAGGACGGCGGCGCCTCGCTCCCGTGATAGGATGCGGCGTCATGAAACGAACACTGCGTCACATCGCTCTCGCGGGCGCCCTCTGCGCCCTGCCGCCCGCGGCGCCGGTCGAGGCCGCACAGGAGAGAACACCCGTGGACGTCGCATCGTTGGGACCGCAGATCGGCGAGATCGTCCCCGACTTCTCCCTGCCCGACCAGAACGGACGCGTCAGGACACGCGACTCGATACTGGGCCCCAACGGCGCGATCCTGCTGTTCCACCGGTCCGCCGACTGGTGACCGTACTGCAAAGCGCAGCTCGTGGAGCTGCAAGACCGTATCGAAGAGCTTCGGGCGAGAGGCCTCGGGGTCGCGGCCGTCAGCTACGATTCGCAGGCGGTGCTCGCCGACTTCAGCCGGCGGCGCGGCATCACCTTCCCGCTCCTCGCCGATGACGACTCCGCCGTCATCACCGACTTCGGCATCCTGAACACGGTCGCCATCGAGGCCCAGGGCCCCCACGGCGACGACCCGGGGGTCGTGGCCGACGTGGCGAAGTACGTGTCGGTGTTCGGGGCGGGCTCGAACATCGTCGGCACGCCGTTTCCGGGCACCTTCATGCTCGACCGCGACGGACGCGTGACGGCGCGGTTCTTCGAGGAGTTCTATCGGGAGCGGAACACGGCCGCGAACGTGATGCTCCGGCTCGGCGAGGGGCTGTCGCCGATCGAGGCCGTCGAAGGCTCGACCGCGCACCTGAAGTTCACCGCGTACGCGAGCGATCCGGTCATCACCGTCGGGACCCGCTTCTCCGTCGCCCTGGAGATAGAGCCGAACCCGGGCATGCACCTCTACGCCCCCGGGGCCGAGCAGCTCGGCTACCGGGTGATGGGGCTGACGCTCGCGCCGGTGCCGCACATCAGGTTCGAGCCGGTGGCGTTCCCGGCGTCCGAGATCTACCACTTCGAGCCGCTCGACGAGCGGGTGCCCGTCTACCAGGCCCCGTTCACCCTGCTGCAGGAAGCGGTGGTGTCCGGCGCCCCGGGCACGGAAGAGGCCCTGGCCGAGGTCGACGCGGTGACGCTGTCGGGCTCGCTCGACTACCAGGCGTGCGACGACCGGCTCTGCTACGACCCGGTGTCGGTGCCGCTGACCTTCACGTTCGACGTCGACCTGCTCGACCGGCAGCGGGCGAACCGCTGACCGCCCGCGGCGAACCCCGCGTCGCACCGAGAGCGGCGCGGGCGCCCGCGGGCTGAAGCGCGCCCGTGCCTGACCAGGCGTGAAGAGGGTGCCTATCGCCGTGAAACAAGTCCCGACGTTTGTGGCGTCGGGGTGATCGGCGTCCCCGATCACAACGGTTTGAGCATAGGCATCCGACGAACCACGCCGTCAGGTGGGATGCGCTCCCGCGCCGCCCGTTTCCGCGGTCTCGCGCGCTTGGCGCACGGCAAGGTAATTCCGTCACCGTCCGAACCGCCCGAATTCCCCCGGGCGTCCGCGCCAAGGAACGGCGGACGCCCGGAACCCCGGCGGTTCCCCGTCATCCCCCCGCCGGCAGCCGCCTCGAACGCGATTCAATCGCGCGTCCGGCGGGGGCCGCGCCGGACGCGCACCTGGAATCGGCGCCACCCAACACCGCCAGCTCCACGTTCGGTGACCGGCGTGGTTATCATGTAGTTGAGCCGTCGGCCGGCATTATTTGCTCGAGGGGCCGGCCCCATGATCGTCAAGGGGCGCGTCGTCGCCGGCATGTCCGGCTGCCATCACCGTGGAACTCCGACATTTCCGTCTCGAACGGTACAAGGGCTACGCCGAGCGCACCGACGTGGAACTCGCTCCGCTGACCATCCTCGTCGGGCCCAACAACTCGGGCAAGACCGCCCTCGCGCAGGCGGTCCCGTTGCTGGCGGGCGGTCTGGCCGGCTCGGACGGCGACGCGCGGGAACCGCTTCCCCTGGAATCGTGCGGGATCCGGCACGGGGAGACCTTCGAAGACTTGGTGACGGGGCGCGTCGCGCACGGTCGGCTGGGGCTGTCCGTCACGCTGGGGGACGGAAACGGCGAATCGTTGCTTTCCGCCACCGTCCAGAACGTCGTGGCGCCGGGACGAACGCCCGAACGGCAGATTGCCGACTGGCGGCTGCGGAGCAACGACCGGGAGATCGTTGCCGACAGGCAAGGATTCGGCGAACCCTCAGACTACCGGATTTCTGTCCCGGGAGCATCGCCGGACCTCCGACCCGTGGTCTGGCGAGGGTTGCTCCCCAAGCAACCCCACGCGCTTGCGGACTGGATCGGCCCGCAGGTCGACGCCCTCGCGACCTGGGCGGCCGGTGTTCGCCACCTGCGCTGCCCGCGGCGCCTCCTCCCGTCGCCTTTTCGGGCGCCGGAGCGCGCGCCCGCGGGTATCGGACCCGACGGACGCGACACGCCGCTGGCCCTCGCCGCGGATGATGTGTTGCGCGAATCGGTCCGAGGCTGGTACCGCAAGACCTTCGGCGTGCGCATCGACATCGTTGCGCAGGGAAGCTATCTCGATCTGGTGACCGGAACGCCGCTCCGGAACGACGACGTGCGCATCGAACAGGCGGGCCGCGGACTCTCCCACGTGCTGCCGGTCGCGGTCACGGCGCTGCTGGCCCGCCGGGCGGGTGCGGGCGTCGACATCATCGAGCATCCCGAGGCCGAGCTCCATCCCGCAGCCCACGCGGACGTCGCCGAGCTCCTACTCGAGAACCTCGCCGGGCCGGCACGGCCCCTGATCGTCGAGACCCATTCGGAGATGATTCTGCTCCGGGCGCGGCGCTGGGTCGCCGAGGGACGGCTGCCGGCCGGGCACGTGCTGGTCTACTGGGTTCACACGGCGCCGGGACGCGGATCCCTGCTGGAGAAGATCAGAATACGGGAGAACGGTGAGATGGACACCTGGCCGGACGGCGTCTTCATCGAGAACTACGAGGAGGTCCTCGCCATCCGGCGCGCCGCCAGGGGCAAGGTCAAGGTATAGACCGGCGTGCGCATCACGATCGACGTCAGCGCGGCCAATGATCCGGACGCGCACCGTTGGCTTGACCGCATGCTGGACAGGATCGAAGACGGCTGGCACGTCTGGGACCTGACCGAGACACCGGATGCCGACGCCATCGCGGCCACAACGTGGAACAGCGACCCCGGCAGGCAGGGCAATCGACTGCGCGAACTGATCGTCACATCGACTCGGCGCAGCGCCTGGACGCTGGCTCCGCACACACGGCGCGTGCGCGTGACTGCGCATCCGACCGCACCGGATGAACTCGAGCCCGAGCAGGCGTGCCGCCTGGCCGACGAGCCGCTCGTGATCCTCGTCGAGAACAGGGATAGCGACAGCGCGTTCGTCGGACGCGTCGTGACAGAACTCGACAAGTCCCTTCATGGCGTCTGGAGGCGCGAAGGCGGACCGATCCGATTCGACAGCGTCGGCGGCACCGGCCAGATGCGGCAGGAAGTCGAGAAACGGGCAGGCGCAGTGCCGTATCGCCCGCGGCTCGTCGCCGTCATCGACAGCGACCGGAGGGGTCCGGGAAACTCGGAGAGCGAAGAAGCCCGGCGGCTCCGCGAGGTCTGCAATCAGCACGGTCTTCCCTGCTGGGTGCTCGCCAAGCGGGAAGCGGAGAACTACCTGCCCCGCATCCTCCTCGACGGGAGACCCAACGCCGGCGGCGAACACGAAAGGCGCGCAGAAGCGTGGGACAGACTCAGCGACGATCAGAAGGACTTCTTCGACATGAAGCGCGGCCTGCCGGAGAATCCTTCGGCGATCGAGGAGGATCTGTTTGGGGGCCTGCCGGACGCCGACCGGGAGATTCTGGCCGCGGGATTCGGACCGAACGTGTATGAATGCTGGACCGTGTGGGACGTGCGAGAGGTCCGGAACGAATTGCGGACTCGCGGACGGGGCGACCTCGAGCACGGCATCGGGCTGATCCTCCGGGAAGTGTAGACAACATGTCCAACGGCACGCGAAAGCGCACCGAAGTTCGACCGGAAGTGGTTTTTCTGGGCAGTCTCGTGGAACGCGTGGCCGCCGGCAAGATCCGCGTCCCGCGGTTCCAGCGTCCCTTCGTGTGGAAACAGCCCGACCTGAGCGCACTGCTCGACAGCGTGCTGCGCGGTTTTCCGATCGGTTCGATCCTCGTCTGGGAGACGAGCAAGGATATCGAGTCGGCCCCGCGCATCGGCTCCGTCGAAATCAGTTCCCGCCCGGACGGCATAGTCGGGTACATACTCGACGGCCAGCAGCGCGTCTCGACCCTCGCAGGCACGCTGCGGCTGACCGACGGCCCGGATTCCATCGTGGACCAGATTGAGTGGCGCGTGTACTACGACCTTGACGAGCAGGCATTCATCGACCACGGCAAGGCTGTGAAAGATTCAGCCATACGCCGGCGGCGCGCAGGGGCAGCGGAGCCGTCCATCGACCACCACCAGCCGGCGCAGGATCCGGACCCCAAGTACTTTCCCGTGCGTAGCCTGCTCAACACGGCGGGGTTCTTCGAAGCCTGCCGTCGCATCCAGGAGCAAGCCGACGGCGAGCGTCGCCAGCACCGGCTCGACGAGGCGGACCGGCTCGCGAACGCCTTTCGCGACTACCAGCTCCCTCTCATCAGTATCCGCGAGGCGGACCTCGAGAGCGCCGTCACCGTCTTCGCCCGCCTGAACCGCCGGGGACGCAAGATGGCCGAGGACGAGCTGGTGTCCGCGCTGACCTATCAGGAAGGAGAGTTCCATCTGGCCGGCATGCTCGACGAGTTCAAGGCCGAGCTGAAGCAGAAGGGCTTCGGAGGTCTCGACCGCATCTTCCTCCTCAGGTCGGTGCTCGCGGCCCTCGATCTGGACATCTACGCCAAGGACTGGGCGGACCTCATGGTCAAGCCGGAAGTCCGCGCGAGACTCCCGGAAGGGTTCGACGCCGCCAGGCGGGGCATCAGACTCGCGCTGGAGATGCTCCAGGATTTCGGCGTCACTTCCGACCGACTGCTGCCCTACGGACTGCAACTGGTGCTGCTCGGCGAGTTCCACCGCATCTGCCCGCAGCCGGCGGCGCGAACGGTCGAGCTGCTGAAACGCTGGTTCTGGGTGACGTCGTTCACGGGCTGGTTCGGCGGCGTCAATACCGCGCAGGCCAAACGCGCTCTCGAGGAAATCCGGCGCCTTGCAGAGGGGAAGAGCGAGACGCTCAACGTGGTCGATCCGGACATGGCGGCGCAGCCGTTTCCCGACCGTTTCGACGGGCGAAGCGCCCGGGTACGCGCATTCCTCCTGTACTTGGCGTCCCTTCGTCCTCGATCGCTCCACGGCGTCGACGACCTGTCTCCGGGTCCGCTTCTGTCGCGGCGGGGCACCGACGCGATCGGTTACGTGTGGTCCAACCCCGACCCGCCTGAACTAGTCGCCAGTCCAGCGAACCGGTTGTTCGTGGACGAAAGTCATGTCGGACAGGCGCTAGGCGCCCTGTCCGCGCTGGACGACGACGCGCTGAGGGCGCTGCTGCCGACGCACGGCTTCCCGGCCGACGGCCTTGATCGGCTTCGAAACGATGACCGGGCCGGTCTGATCGACGCGCGGCTTGCTACCCTTATCGAAGGCGAGCGGGCCTTCATGGTGCAACGGCGCGTGAGTCTGCCCGCGGAACGGACGGCGCCGGCAATTGCGGACAGCGAGGCCTCGGACGACGAATAGCCCCATATCCCCGACCGGCGGCGCCGATCATCGGGCGCTCGAAGATCGATCCGCTGATGTCGGCCAAGCCGGATTCCCCGGCCGGCGACACCGATCATCGGGCCGGACGTCTACGCCGCAGAACTGCGCGGGCTCCCGGCCTACCGAGCCTCCGCGTTCTCACCTCGGGCTCCGAGATCGAGGGCCACGATCCGGGCGCGGTCGCGGGCGTAGAGGGTCGTGCCGACGAGGGTCGGCACCGTCCACGACCGCGTGTCGAACAACTGGGTCGTGGCCAGCCGCTCGAGGCCGTTCGGGCTCAGTCTGACGAGCGAGAGGTCGCCGTCCTCCTCCAGGATGATCGCCTTCCCGTCGCCGTAGACCAGGGTCGCGCGGCTGAACCCGCGCTCGCGCCACGCCGTCTCCCCCGTTTCCATGTGGGTGGCGGTCAGCACCGCGGCCGCGCCTTGTCCGCTCGTGCCGTAGATGAAGCCGCCGATCTTCAGCACGTTCAGAAACGTGAAGCGCAGGCGGCGGTCCTCCCACAGCGCCTCGGTGCGCACGACGTCGCCGTCGGGCACGAGCCGGATGGCCTGGCTGCCCCCGATGTAGCCGGACGAGAAGAACAGCACCCGGCTCTCGGGGTCGTAGTGGGGAATCTGGAAGTTGAAGTCGTTGCCGGCGTCGTGGGGGTGGGCCCACAGCACCTGCCCGGTGTCGGGATCCATGCCGACCACCGCCTGCCCGGCGAAAACCACCGCGTGGCGCCGGCCGGCGACCGTAATCAGCCCCACCGCCGCATGCGACACCAGGAAGCTGCCGCTCTTCCAGACGACCTCGCCGTCACGCTGCCGCAACGCCATCACCGCCTGGCCGGGTCCGCCGACCTGCAGGAGGATGGTGTCCTTGTAGGGGGTCGGACTCGTCCCGGACCCCGGCTTGATCATCGATCGGATCAGCAACGGCGGCGCGCCGAAGTCGGCGATGAGGTTCCTCGACCACAACAGCTCGCCGGTCTCGGGATCGAAGACGTGCAACTCCTTGTTGCTGCCGACGGTGAACAGGCGGCCGCCCGCCAGCAGCGGCGTCGCGTGCGGCCCCGCCCCTTGGTCGAAGTCCTGATTCTTCGACGCGTACTCGTACTCCCACAGCGTCGCACCGGTCGCGGCATCGAGGGCGATGACCGCCTCGCGCGGCGTCCAGGGGGCGCCGCCGCCCTCGCGGTGCGAGACGCGGTACAGGGTGAACAGCCGCCCGCCGGAGACCAGGACGGCGGAATGCCCGGCACCCAGGGGCCGGCTCCAGATCTCGGGCGGACCCGCCGCCGGCCAGCGCTCGGCGAGACCCGTCGACTCGGCCGTGAAGTCGCGGTTCCGCCCCGCCCACTGGCGCCACTCGCCTTCCTGCGCTGCGGCAGGCGCGGCCAAGAAGAAGACCGCGGCCAGGACCATCCGGATCGCCGTCTCGTGTCTCGTCATCGCGGCGCCCCCCCGCGCGCAGCGTCCGCGCCACCGGCCGGAGGCACGTCCTGCGGGAACTCCTTGCACGGCATCGCCCAGGTCTCGCACGCGCCGACGGGCCGATCCGCCCGATAGACGAGCCGGTTGCGGGTCTCCCCCGCCGGCGTGCCCGTGGTCACCTCGATCGTCAGGGTCCCGCCGTCCGGGCTCAGCGACATCACCTCGCGCATGGTCATGCCGCCCTGCGTCCCTTCCGCCACCAGCCGCCCGCCAACCCACCGCGACGCGGCCCGCATGGTGGTGTCGCGGCCGACGGGAATCGTGAGCTCGCGCCCCGGCGTATAGGACCAAGCCTTGAGACCGTTGGTCTCCGCGCCGACGATCACCGTGCCGTTGGCGGCATGGGTGATGAACAGCCGTCCGATATCGTCCCCGCCCCGGCCGCCGCTGAACGCCGGCGCCGTGAAGTCGCTCGCCCCGCGATCGAGCGTCCACATCCCGGAGAAATCGGGACGTTGCGCAGACGCGAGCCCGGCCACCAGAAGCACCCCCGCTACCGACCACACGTATCTGCCGCCCTGCACACGCGTCCTCCTCCCGCCAATCATCCGTTCAGTCTGATCCCTTCGGCACCGTTCCGCAAGCGCACTATAATCGGTGCGCGGCGACTTGGCGAGGTTTCGTCCGACGAACGGCCGTCGACCGGGGGCGGCGGCACCGGAAATGGGCCGATCCGCGGCCCGCCCCGCCGCCCGTCCCACGGGGATGAAGGACCGTTCGATGCCCGCGCCGCGCGCCTGCGACCTCCGGTCGAACGTGAGGAGCTCGCACGCAGCGGACCCCCCGGGTCGGATCGCGGCGCCGCGGGGCCGCGCCCGGACCGGCGCCGTCGCCCCGGCCCGCTCCTTGCGCCTCTTTCACGCGTGCCGACCCCGCCTGAGACACCCCGTCCGGTGACTGAGATCGAGGAATCGGTCCTGCTCGACACCCTCGCGAACTACTGGGGCTACCGCGGGTTCCGCCCCCTGCAACGGGAGGCGATCGCCGCCAACCTGCAGGGCCGCGACAGCGTCGTCGTGCTGCCGACGGGAGGCGGCAAGTCGCTGTGCTTTCAGTTGCCGGCCCTCGTCGGACCCGGCGGCGGGGTCGGACTCGTCGTGTCACCGCTCATCTCGCTGATGAAGGACCAGGTGGACGGCCTGGTGGAGAACGGAGTGTCGGCCGCCGCCCTCAACGCCACCATCACCCCGACCGAACGGCGCCGGATCTACGCGGACCTCGACGAGGGGCGCTGCCGGCTGCTGTACGTCACGCCGGAGCGCCTCGTCGGGGAGGGCGGAGAGGCGTTCCGGGCTCGGCTTCGGACGCGGGGCGTCCGCTTCGCCGCGGTCGACGAGGCCCACTGCATCAGCCAGTGGGGGCACGAGTTCCGCCCCGAGTATCGACAGCTCGCGCGGCTCAGAGACGACTTCCCGGACGCGGCCCTGCACGCGTTCACCGCCACCGCCACCCGCCGGGTGCGCGAGGACATCATCGCGCAGCTCGCCCTGCGCGACCCGGAGGTGCTCGTCGGGTCGTTCGACCGGCCCAACCTCGTCTACCGCGTGCGGACCCGCACCGGCCTCAAGGACCAGATTCGCCGGGTGCTGGACCGTCACGCCGGCGAGGCGGGCATCGTTTACTGCCTCTCGCGGCGCGAGGTCGAGTCGATCGCCGAATGGCTGGAAAGCCGGAGTCACCGCGCCCTCCCCTACCACGCCGGCCTGCCGGACGAGACGCGGCGGCGGCACCAGGACGCGTTTCTCGAGGAACGCGCAGACATCATGGTGGCGACGGTGGCGTTCGGCATGGGGATCGACCGCTCGAACATCCGCTACGTGATCCACGCGGGCGCGCCCCGGTCGATCGAGCACTACCAGCAGGAATCGGGCCGCGCGGGACGGGACGGCCTCGAGGCGGAATGCATCCTCCTCTATTCGGTCGCCGACTTCGCCCGATGGCGCCAGATGCTCGAGAAGAGCGGAGAGCTGTCGAAAACGGCACGGCAACTGCTGACCGGCATGGAGCGGTACGCGGGCGGCGCCCGCTGCCGGCACCGGACGCTCGTCGAGTACTTCGACCAGCCCTATACCCGGGACACCTGCGACGCCTGCGACTGGTGCCTGAAGGAGCTGGAGCGGATCGACGACGCCTTGGTCCTGTGCCAGAAGATCCTGTCGACGGTGGCCCGGCTGGGGCAGCGGCGGGGGGTCGGCCATGTCGTCGACGTGCTGCGCGGCCGCACCACCGACGCGGTCTCCAAGGGGGGCCATCAGGCGCTCAGCACGTTCGGGCTGCTCTCCGACGTGCCCATCGCCGAGTTGCGCGGCTATCTCGACCAGCTCACCGAGCAGCATCTGCTGCTGCGCACGGCGGGTGAGTACCCCGTTCTGCAGCTCACGGAGCGCGGGGTGGCGGCGCTGAAGGGCCAGGCCGCCGTCGAGCTCTACCGCCAGCCGCGGCCGGTCCCCGGCCAGCGCGCGCGCCGGCCCGCCCCGGACCCCGCCACGTGGGAGGGGGTCGACCGCGGGCTCTTCGACGCCCTGCGGCAGTGCCGGCTCGAAGTCGCGCGGGCTCGGGGCGTGCCCCCCTACGTCGTATTCCACGACAACACGTTGCGCGACCTCGCCCGGCGCCGGCCGACGACGGCGGCCGAGTTGCTGCACGTGTACGGCATCGGCGCCCGGAAGGCCGAGGATCTCGGACCCATCGTGCTCAACGTGATCCGGGACCATCGCGGGGAGCCTCCCGATCCCGGATAGTTCTCCACCCGGCGACGCCGGACCCGCGCAGGCCGGAGAATCGGCGCGGCGTGGGGACCGCCGTCGGCAGGGGCGGCGCCGGGCGCGCGGGAGGCGGCCCGGTTCCTGAACACGGGGGTCGAGGCCTATCAGTTCATCTCGGGCGGCGCCGGGCGCGCGGGAGGCTGCCCATGACGTCGCCCACCGCGGCCGACTTGCGGGGCGGCGCCGGGCGCGCGGGAGGCTGCCGATTCCCGCGTGAGTTTCTCTGCCGGGGGACGGCGACCGGGATCGGCGACTCGATCACGAGCTGCAGGACCTGGAACGATTCCGCCCTTTCCGGCCCCACCGAGGCACGGCGCCCGGCGCGGGCGAATGCGCGGGGACGCGGGTCGAATGCCGTCGGCCCCGTCCCCGCGCGGCGCGGTCACGTCCGTACCCGGATGACCACGCGGCGATTCTGCGACCGGCCCTGCGCCGTGTTGTTCGGCGCCGCGGGACGGTCCTCGCCGTAGCTGAACGTGTTCATCTTGTGCAGCGGCACGTTGTGCTGCTCGTACAGATAACGCTTCACCGCCTCGGCGCGCTGCATGCCCAACGCCATGTTGCGGTTCGCGCCGCCGGTGGAATCGGTATGCCCCTCGATCTCGATGAACTCGTTCCGGGCGTCGGCCCGAAGCTGGCCGATCAACTGGTCGATCCGGGCCCGCGCCGCGTCCGGCAGATCAGCCCGGCCGGACTGGAAGTTCCCCTGGTCCTCGCTGAGGGTGACCTCGAAGATCAACCGGCCGGCCATCGCCTCGATGGCGTCGACACGCCCCTCGACCGCCTCCGCCGCCATGGCCGCCCCATCCGCCGCCGCCTGCGACATCTGAGCCGCCTGTCCGGCCGCCATGGCGCGCTGGTCGACCTCGCCGATCCGCTCTCCGTTCTGGAGCGTGCGCTCCTGGGTCTCCTCGACCGTCCCCGCCAACGAATCGACCTTCGCGTCGACCACGGCGGTCTCGGTCCGCACGAATCCCCGGGTCGCGCAGGCCGGCGCGACCACTGCAATCACGGCTGTCAAAGCCAACACTTTCAACATCGTCACTCGCATGGTCTCTCCCTCGCTACAGGTCTTTGATCCAGTTTCGCCCGTCCCGCCACGTAGCCGCGGCGGGCATGAACCGCCAGTCGATCATCCGCCGTCGTGATCTCGATGGGGTGCCACCCCCGCCGGAAGCCGGGTCTGAACATCAGCACGTACTGATGCCGCAGCCCCGGCAGCAAGTCCCCCAAGGCCTCAAGCATATCCTCTTCCGTGCCCGTGGCGCGCGCGCTGCCGCCGGTCCACCGTGCGAGATCCGCAAGCGTTGCCGACAGGGCGCCGCCGTCGGGCCCGCCCGCCCCCCCGGGCCCGCCGCGCCGATCCAGCCGCCCGCCGACCGTAAGCAGATGCACCGGCACCGAGATGGCGCTCGCCACGCCGGACACCTCTTCCACCGTGCGGCGGCTGCCGGTATCCACGCCATCGGTCACCACAAGCAGCGCGTGGTGGCGATTGCCGCCCCTGCCCACGAGGGTCGCGGTGTCGGCCACCGCGTCATAGAGCGAGGTCTGGCCGTACGGTCGCCCCGTCAGGTCCACCGCCCCGAACCGATCCAGATCTTCGGTGAACGGCACGAGCTCCCGCAACGAGGAGTCGAACGCGAAAAGCGCGGCCTCGTCACGGCCGCGCCGCAACGAGCCGACGATCGCCCTCACAGCGCGCCGGGCGCGCGCGATGTTGCCGTCGATCGCCATGCTTCCGCTCACGTCGAGCAGCACCGCGACGCGGAGCGGCGCATCGCTCTCGACGACGGTGCGGATGGGCCGTCCGAACCCGCTGTCCACGAGCCGAAAGTCCGGGCAGGCGAGACCGCGCACGATGCGCCCCCGGGGGTCGCGAACGGAGACTTGGACCGTCACCATGTCGACCCCGGCGCTGAATACCGGCGCGGCATCCCGCGTGACCGCGGACGTCGTGGGCTGCCCCGCCCACGCCGGGGCGGACAGCAGCAACAGGCCGAGCATCGACAGCTTCACGCCGGACATGTGCGCAATCGGTTCCGTGGACCTCCGCCAACGCCTTCACACTGATTCTAAGGGTTTCCCGCCGGTTGCGCACAAGCTATTGCCGCCTTGGCCGTGATACGGAGGGGAACCCGCAGCAGCGGGAGAAAGCCCCGCCGCAGGCGACGCGGCCCGAACCGCGTCGCTCCGCGGCCCCCCATGCCCGGCCGGCCCGCTCGTTCACGCCTTGCCGCACGGGCGCCCCCCTTCTCATGAGGCTCCGGCCGTCGATGATGTCCCCGTTCAGGATCAACCGCTCGCACTGGAGGTGCCTGAGGAAGTGGTTGACCCCGCCGGCGCGGCACTCGGGGGTGCTTTTGTGGCGGCTGGCAACGCCACGTGGCGGTCGAGCGCCGACTCGGCGGGCTGGTTGCAGCTCGGGGGTGCTTCCGTGGCGGCTGGCAACACCACGGACCGGAATCAGGAGAGGGCGGCCGGGTCCAGGAGCCGGGCCACCTCGCACGACGCCGCGCGCGCGGCGGGGGGGACCGCGCACGGCTCGATGTCCCCGGCCGCGCCGTACGCGTCCAACCGGCGAAGCTCCGCCACGAGCCGCGCGGCGAAGGCGGCCCGGCTCCGATCCAGGTGCTCCATCAGCGAGCCGGCCGGAGGACATCCCCGCACCTCGACGCCGGGGCGCTGCCGGGCAAAGGTCGCGAGACACCGGCGCATCGCGAAGGCCTTGGCGACCAGCAACGCAGACCGCGGCGTCCAGCCCGCGGCGTCGAGGCTCTTCATCCCGAACCGTACGTTCTCCAGCGTGTTGCGCGCCTCGACCTCGGTCGTGATTGCGGAGTCCGGCACCCCCCGGCGCACCAGCTCATCCTTGAAGACGAGGGCTTCCGGCTTGTCGAACACGTGCTCGGTCATCGGACCGGCCCGGCCCGACACGAGCACGCGCGGCGCCCATCCCGCCGCGTAGAGCTGCGCCGCCCGCCGGGGAACCTCCAGTCCGCGGCTGCCGAATACGAAGATGACGTCGCTGGGCACCGGCGCCCGGGTCAGGCACAGGTAGTTCCAGATCGGCTGCAGCAGCCGCGTGTACGCCTCGGCCTCGAGGCTGTCGATTCGCACGCGGATCTTTCTACCACGAGGGACGGGACAGGAGCATCCCGCGCTGACTGCGCGTGACCTCCCGCCCCCGATTCGAGGGGCGCCACCGACCCCGGTCGAACCGACACGGTCCGTACGCTATGATGCATGCAGGATCGTCGACGGCTTCCGCCCGTTGATCCACACCCGCCGATCATCATGACCGCGTGGTCACATCCCCTCCGTCCCGTCGACAGTGGCGTCGGGCGCACCGAGAGCCCGTGGCGGGACACCGCCCCGCCCGCTCCCGGGGCGGCGGCGCCCGCGGCCCGCGCAGGACGGGCGCGGTGGATCGGATGGGCGCTCTGCATCCTGCTCGCCACCGCCGCCCCGGGCGGCGGTCAGCCCGATCCGGAACGGTTGACGGTCATCTCGCGGGACGGCCGGCGCTTCCTCCCCACGGTCACCATCGGCGGGCGCACGATGGTCGCCGTGGCCGATCTCATGGCACCGTTCGGCCTCCGCCCGGGCGACGACCGGCGACCCGGGCGGCTGACGCTCCTGCGGGGGACGGCGGTGATGGTGCTGACGGCGAACGACGGGATCGTCTCCGCCGCGGGGCGCCTCGAGTCGCTCAGCACCCCCCCGGTCGAGCGCAGGGGCATCTGGTACGTCCCGATCGACTTCATCGGACGCGCGCTTCCCCTGGTATCCGATCGACCGGTCGAGTTGAGATCCCGCTCGGGGCTGGTGCTCCTCGGCGACGTCCGGGTCCCCCAGGTGGCCGCCCGCTATCGGCGCACGGGACCGGGGTCTCGGCTGCGCCTCATGGTCACCCCGGCCTTCGAACCCCGCATCGAGCGGGCGGCCGACCGGCTGTTCGTCACCTTCGAGGCCGACGCCGTGGACCTTGTGCTGCGCGATTTTTTCGCCGACGATCTGCTCCGGCGGGTGCTCGTGGACGACCGCCGCGCCCGACTGGAGCTCGAGCTCGGCGACGCGTTCGGGAGCTATACGGCGACCCGCGCGCCGGCCCTCGCCGGCAGTCTGGACGTGGAGATCGATCTGACGCCGGCCGCGGCCCGCGCCGCCCCCCCGGCCGCGCCCGATCCGCGCCCCGCCGGCGGGGCGGAAGAAGAAGGCGCCGAGCTGCCGACCCTGGCGGATCTCACGCTGCCGTCGACGATTCGGGCCATCGCCATCGATCCGGGACACGGCGGCACCGATGCCGGGACGCGCGGGCCCGAAGGCACGCTGGAAAAGGACGTCACCCTCGGTATCGCCCGCCGGCTGCAAGCCGCCGTTCAACGCCGGCTCGGGCTGCGGGTCGTGTTGACCCGCTCCGGCGACACGACCGTGTCGCTGGACGAACGCGCGGCCATCGCCAACAACAATCGTGCGGACCTGTTCATCAGCCTCCACGCGAACGCGTCGATGCGGGAGACCGCCTCGGGGGCCGAGGTCTTCTATCTCAGCCCGACCGAGTACGACCAGGAACCGGGCGATGTGCGGACCGGCGGCGGCGAACGGATTCCGGTGGTCGGCGGGGGCACGCGGATACTCGATATCGTGCGCTGGGAACGGGCGCAGCTCCGCTTCGTGGATCGGTCGGCCCGATGGGCGCAGACGGTCGCCGAGGAGCTGCGGGATCGACTGCCGATGAGCCCGCGGGGCGTGCAGCAGGCGCCGCTCCGGGTGCTCGTCGGCGCCAACATGCCGGCCGCCCTGGTCGAAATAGGGTTCATCTCGAATCCCGATCAGGAGGTCCAGCTCGTCTCTCCGGCCTTTCAGGACGCCGTCGTGGAGGGACTGCTGCGCAGCATCGTCCGATTCCGCGAGCTGGTGGAACAGGGCTTTCCCGCCGACGATCCGTTCGGCGAGGATGACGCGCCGGACGATCCGGAGGAGATCCGGAGGCCGGTCCCGTGAGCCGCCGAACCTGGACGGGGAAAATCGCGTTCGGCGCCGCCGCGCTGGCCGCCGCCTGGGTGCTGTTCGTCGGGCTGCCTCGATGGTACCCGGCCGAAGAGTCCGCGGCCCCGATCGGGGCGGCGGCGGATCCGTCGACAGGCGGTACGCTGACCGTCGCGACGCTGTTCTACGTGTCCGACGACGGCATGCGGCTCGTCGGATCTCCGCTCCGATTGGCGCGCCGGGCGAACCCGACGGCGCAGGCCCGGGTCATCCTCGAAGCCCAGCTCGCGGACCCGCCGGACCCGCTCCTCTCGCCGATCCCCCCCGGCACCGCCCTGCGCGCGGTCTATCTCGCCGAAGACGGCGAGGCGTTCGTCGATCTCTCCGAGGAGATCGTGCTCGGGCATTCCGGCGGGTCCCGGGAAGAGTTGTTCACGGTATACTCCATCGTGAACGCCCTGACCATGAATATCGCCTCCGTCGACGCCGTGCAGATCCTGGTCGACGGCGTCGAGGTCGACACGTTGGTCGGACACGTGGATCTGCAGCGCCCCCTGAAACAGAACATCGATCTGCTCGAAGCCCCGGACACCGACTGGATGCCGGCCGAAGACGCGTCACCCGACCCGGATCGTTCGTCATGACCTCTACCGCCCGCGACGATGCACGGCCCTCCGATCAGCTCCGGCCGACCCGCTTGACCCCGCACTATCTCGATCACCCCGAAGGATCGGTCCTCATCGAGGCCGGCCGCACCCGGGTCATCTGCACCGCGAGCATCGAAGACAAGGTGCCTCCGTTCCTCCGCGGCGCCGGCAAGGGCTGGGTGACGGCCGAGTACGGAATGCTGCCGCGGGCCACGGCGACGCGCACCGCCCGCGAGGCGACCCGCGGCAAGCCAAGCGGACGCACCCAGGAGATCCAACGCCTCATCGGCCGCTCGCTGCGCGCGGTCACGACCCTCGAAGCACTCGGTGAACGGACCATCTGGATCGACTGCGACGTCATCCAGGCCGACGGCGGAACCCGCACCGCGTCGATCACCGGCGCATTCGTCGCGCTCGTCTTCGCGTTGCGGCGGCTTCGGGAACGCGGCGCGATCAAACGCATGCCGCTGACGGACCACGTCGCCGCGATCAGCGTCGGGATCGTCGGCGGCCGCCCTTTGCTCGACCTCGCCTACGAGGAAGACTCGAACGCGGAAGTCGACATGAACGTGGTCATGACCGGGGACGGCCGCTTCATCGAGGTGCAGGGAACGGCCGAAGGCGCGCCCTTTTCCCGTGCGTCGCACGATGCGCTGCTCGGGCTGGCCGAGAACGGCATACGCCGCCTCGTGGCGATGCAGCGCGAACTGGTCGGGGTTCTGACCTGACCGGGGCCCGTCCGCCGCGGCTGCTCGTCGCCACCACCAATCGCGGCAAGCTCGCGGAGATTCGGAACATCCTCGGGGGGACGCCGGTGACCCTGGGGGCCCTCGACGACCATCCCGGACTCTCCGAACCGGAGGAGACCGGCACGACCTTCGCGGCCAACGCCCGCCTGAAAGCGCTCCACTACGCCGGGGCGACCGGAGAGCTCACGGTCGCCGAGGACTCCGGACTCGAAATCGATGCGCTGAACGGCGAGCCGGGGGTGCGCTCGGCGCGGTTCAACGGCGAGTCGTACGCGGACAAGTTCGCGGCGATCCGGCGGATGCTCGCCGAACGGGGGACGGACACCAGCACGGCGCGTTTCGTCTGCGCGCTCGCCCTCGCGCGCGCCGGCGGCATCCTGTGGGAGACCGCCGGCATCGTCGAGGGACGCCTGCAACTGCCCCCCAGCGGCGGCGCGGGGTTCGGCTACGACCCCATCTTCCACTACCCCCCCTACGGCCGCACGCTGGCCGAGGTGACGCCGGAAGAAAAGGCGGCCGTCAGCCATCGCGGGCAGGCGTTCCGGCGGCTTCGCCGATACCTGGCGACCCCGCCTGCGGCAGCGCTATGGTGAACATCGTCCCGCCGCCGTCCCGGTTGCCCGCCCGCACCGACCCCTCGTGCAGGCCGACGAGGTGCTTGACGATGGCCAGCCCGAGCCCGGTTCCCCCCGGGTTGCGGGACCGCGCGTCGTCCACGCGGTAGAACCGCTCGAAGATCCGGGTCAGGTCCGTATCGGGAATCCCCGGGCCGCGGTCGGCGACGGTGATGCGGACGGCGCCGTCCTGCGCGGTGGCCCCGAGCTCGATGGCGCTGTCGTCCGGGGCGTAGTTGACGGCGTTCTCGACGAGGTTGCGGATGACGTGGTGGAGCTTGACGGGATCGGCGAGGACCGTCCCCGCGTCCGGGGCGACGGAAGTCCTGACCTCCAGGCGCTTGCTCTCGACCACCGGCGCGAGCTCGCCGGCCGCCGAGCCGAACGCCGCCTCCAGGACGCAGGGGGTCAGCGCCAGCTCTTCCTGGCCCGCATCGAGACGGGCGAGCCGCAGCAGATCGCTGACCAGACGCTCCATCCGCGCGCTGTTTCTGGCGATTATCGCCACGAAGCGCTGCTCCTCGGGCCCCGCCTCTTCGAGGAGGGCTTCGACCCCGCCCCGGATCGCGGTGAGGGGCGTCCGCAGCTCGTGCGACACGTTGGCGACGAAGTCCTGCCGCACCTGATCCGCCCGCCGAAACTCCGTGACGTCGTGGAGAACGAGCGCCACACCCCGCTCGCCGTTGGCCAGGAAGGGCCGCGCATTGGCCAGGAGCACCTTGGGGGGGTCGGTATTCAACGTCACCTCGCGCCCCGGCTCGGCGTCGCCCGCCACCGCCGCGGCAATGACCCGGGTCACTTCCGGATGCCGGATCAACTCCACGTGGAGGCGCCCGGCCGGATCGCGGTCGATACCGAGCATGCGCTTGACGGACTCGTTGGCGATCTGCACCCGGCCCTGCTCGTCGATCACCAGGACCCCTTCGACCATCCCCCCCAGAATGGCGTCGGTCCGCGTCTGCTGGCCGGACAGGTGCTCCACTTGGCGGGCCAGCTCACGCGCCGCCTGATCGAGCGCCCGCGCCATGACCCCCAGCTCGTCGTCCCCATGCTCGCGCCCGACCGGAAACGGCGTCCCGGCCGTATAGCGCCGGGCCGTTTCGGTGAGGGCCCGGACCCGCCGCTGGAGCCGGGTGGAGGCGGACCGGGCTACCGCCAGGGCCGCCCCCACCGCCACCAGGAACCCGGCCGCGAGCCCGCGGACCAAGGGTTCGAACCCGTCCTCGACACCGGTCGACGGCGGGCGCGCCGACGGGGCGACGAGCGCCGCGGCGACCAGGGCCGCGACGGCGACGGCCATCGACGTCAGGAACAACCGGGTCGGGAGCCTCACGAGACCTTGACCGGGTGGGCGGAGGGAGGCGGCGGTCCGGAGACCGTCACCGGCCCCCGATGAACTTGTATCCGAACTGCTTGATGGTCACGATGTGCTCGACGAGCGTGGGCAGTTTCTCGCGCAAACGCCGGATGTGCACGTCGACGGTGCGGGTGCCCCCGGTGTACTGGTATCCCCAGACGTCGGACAGCAGCAGATCGCGCGACAACACCCGGCCGCCGTGCTCGACCAGGTACTTCAGCAGGAGAAACTCCTTGGCCGTCAGCCGGACCGGCCGCCCATCCTCGCTGACCTCGTGCCGATCGAGATCGACGACCAGCGAGCCGAACCGGAGGATCTTGTCCGGCCCGTAGGGCTGGGTGCGGCGCAGGACGGCCCGCAGCCGCGCCACCAGCTCCCTCGGGCTGAACGGTTTCGTCACGTAGTCGTCGGCGCCCAGCTCGAGCCCCTGCACCCGGGCCTCTTCCTCCGCCCGCGCCGTCAGCATGATGATGGGCACCGCCGCGGTCTGCGGATCGCCGCGCATCAACCGGCAGATCTCGAAACCGCTGAGCCCCGGCAGCATCAGATCGAGCACCACCAGATCGGGGCGGCGGCGCACCTGCTCCAAGGCGTCGGTACCGGTTCCGACGACGCTGGTGCTGAAGCCGGCGCGGGACAGGTGGTGCTCGACCAGCTCCGCGATATCCGGATCATCCTCGACGACGAGTATACGGCTGGGCATCGGCAATGGGTCTCGGAACCGCCGGCTCGCTCACTCCTCCCGGCGCGGCGCGGGATCGGCCCCGCGGGGTCCGCCGTCGCGCCCGTGATGGCGGACGTCGCGTCCGGACGCGATGAAGATGGCCTCTTCGGCGATGTTCGTGGCGTGATCGCCGATCCGCTCGAGATGTCTGGAAATGAGGAGGAGCTCGAGCGCGGACTGGGTTACCTGGGCATCGGAGCACATGATCCCGATCAGCTCGCGGAACACCCGCTCCTTGAGCCGGTCCACGGAATCATCGCGATCGAGGACCTCCCGGGCCAGCCGGCTGTCCTGCCGCACGAAGGCGTTCAGGGAGTCGCGCAGCATGCCCTGGGCGATGTCCGCCATTCGGGGAACGTCGATCAGGGGCTTGACCGCGGGATGCTCCAGGTACCGGAGGGTCGCTTCGGCGACGTTGATCGCGAAGTCGCCGATGCGTTCCAGATCGCTGTTTATCTTGACGCCGGACACCACCACCCGCAGATCCGTCGCCACCGGCTGGTGCAGCGCAAGCAACCGGAAGCACCGCTCGTCGATCTCGATGTGCAGCCGGTTGATCGGATCGTCTCCGGCCAGCACCTGCTCGACCAGCTCGTGGTCGCGGTCCACCAGCGACTGCACCGAGGCGCGCACCTGCTCCTCGACGGCACCGGCCATCACCAGCAACCGCTCCTTGAGGTGGTCGAGATCGTCCTGGAAGTGCGGCATCGAGCCCTCGACGATCCGTTTTACCCCAGCCGGCCGGTCACGTAGTCTTCGGTCAGCTTCCGGGCCGGAGCCGTGAAGATCCGGCTCGTCAGGTCGTGCTCCACCAGCTTGCCCAGCCAGAAGAACGCGGTGCCGTCCGAGACGCGGGCGGCCTGCTGCATGTTGTGCGTCACGATGACGATGGTATAACGGCGCCTGAGTTGATAGACCAGCTCCTCGATGCGCTGCGTCGCGATGGGATCGAGCGTCGACGCCGGTTCGTCCATCAGCAGGATGTCCGGCTCGACGGCCAGCGCCCGCGCGATGCACAACCGCTGCTGCTGGCCGCCGGACAGGGTGAGAGCCGACTCCCGCAGCCGGTCGCGCACCTCGTCCCACAGGGCGGCCGCCCGCAGGCTGGCTTCGACCCGATCCTCCAGCTCGGCCCGCGACTCGGTCAGGCGATTGATGCGCAATCCGTAGGCGACGTTCTCGAAAACCGATTTGGGAAACGGATTCGATTTCTGGAACACCATGCCGACGCGGCGCCGCACCTCCACCGGATCGGTATCCGGGGCATAGATGTCCCGCCCGTCGATGGCGACGGTTCCGGTCACCCGGGTCGCCGGAATGATCTCGTTCATCCGGTTCAACGCCCGCAAGAACGTGCTCTTGCCGCATCCCGAGGGCCCGATGCATGCCGTGACCTGGTGGGCGGGGATGCGCATCGACACGTTGTCGAGGGCCCGCGTCCCGCCGTAGAAGCAACTCAGGTTGTTGACCTCGACTTTCGTCCCGGTATCGACGACCCCGCCGCCGCGCGCCGCGACGTCGGCCAGGGAGGGTATCGCCATGCTGCGTGAGGCCATTGTCCAGGAGCCCGCGCCGCAAGCCCCGCTGCGTTCGACCGGCGCCGCGGCCGCCAGCCCGGAGAGCGCCGCCTGCGGCTCCGCTCACCGCCCAACCAACCCTCCAGGGGGTCGGCGCCTCCGGGGGGAGGCGGCGCCGTTCTACGGCGCAGACTCCTAGCGCCGATATCGGTCCCGCAACCAGGCGGCGAAGCCGTTCATCGCGACCAGCAGGACCAGCAGCACGATCATACCGGCAGCCGCGTTCTCCAGAAACGCTTCCTGCGGCCGGGACACCCAGTTGAACACCTGAATCGGCAGCGCCGTGAACGGCGACCAGATGCCGTCCGGCGCGAACGGCACGTAGGTCAGGGCGCCTATCGTGATCAGGGGCGCCGTCTCCCCGATCGCCCGCGACAGCGCCAGTATCATCCCCGTGAGCATGCCGGGAAGGGCGACCGGCAGCACCAGATGCCGGACGGTCTGCCACCGCGTCGCCCCCAGGGCATACGACGCCTCCCGCAGCGACGGCGACACCGCCCGCAACGCTTCCCGCGACGACAGAATCACCACCGGCAGCACCAGCAGGGCCAGGGTGGCGGCGCCGGCCAGGACGCTCCGGCCGAACCCCAGGGTGCGCACGAAGAGCCCCAACCCCAGGAGCCCGTAGATCACCGACGGCACCCCCGCGAGGTTCGCGATATTGATCTCGATCAGGCGGGCCCACCATCCCCGATCGCCGTATTCCTCCAGGTAGACGGCCGCCCCCACCCCGATCGGCACCGCCAGCACGATGGTCAGGGCAATCACCCACACCGTGCCGGCGAGCGCCGCGAAGATGCCGGCGTTCTCGGCGCGGCGCGAGGGAAAGCCCGTCAGGAAGTCCCACGACAACCGCCCCAGCCCGTCACGGAAGATGTCCGCCAGCAGGATCGCGAGCACCAGCAACCCGAGCAGGGTGGCCCCCAACCCCAGGCCGTGCAGCGCGAGGTCGGACAGCCGATCCCGCCGCCGACGGGTCACGGGCAGGCCTCCCGATACCGCCCGCGCAGCCAGTTGCTGACGAGATTGAGAAAGAGCGTGCCGATGAAGAGGAGCATTCCGACCGCGAAAATCGTCCGGTAGGCGAGGGTCCCGGCCGGGGTGTCGCCGAGACTGATCTGCACGATGTAGGCGGTCATCGTCTCGATCGCCACCAGCGGATTGAGCGTCAGCCGCGGCTGCTGTCCGGCCGCGATGGCCACGATCATCGTCTCGCCGACGGCCCGCGAGACGGCCAGGACGGCGGCGGCCGAGATGCCCGACCACGCGGCCGGGAGGACCACACCGACGGTGGTCTGCAGGCGCGTCGCCCCCAGCGCCCGCGACGCGTCCCTGAGGCCGCGCGGAACCCCCTGCAGCGCATCTTCCGACAGGGAGGACACCAGCGGGAGGATCATGACGCCCATCACCAAGCCGGGACTGAGCGCGTTGAACCCGGACAGACCCGGGATCCACTGCTGCAGGAACGGGGTGACGACGAACAGCGCGAAGTAGCCGTACACCACGGTGGGCAGGCCCGCGAGGACCTCCAGCACCGGCTTGACGCCCCGGCGCACGTTCGACGGCGCGTACTCGCTGAGATAGACGGCGGTCAGCAGCCCCGCCGGAAGCGCCACCGCCATCGCGATGGCCGCGACCAGCAGGGTGCCCGCCACGAGCGGCAGCACGCCGAAGGACTCTTGGAAGAAGAGCGGCGTCCACACCGTCCCGAACAGGAACTCGAACGGCGGCACCTCACGGAAGAACTGAATCGTCTCGATGGACAGGATCGACACGATGCCGACAGGGACGAGAACCGACACCCCCGCGCAGGCGCGCAGCACCCATTCGATGACGCTCTCGATGCGGTTCTGTCGTGTCGTCCGCGCCATGTCCGCAGTTCCGAACGTCCCCCGGGCGCGACCCGCCGGGCGAGCGGGAGAAGACGCCTCGGCCCCCAGTCATTCGGGTCGGCTCAGCAACGCCTCCAGCGATGCGCGGCCAGCACCCCGGCGACGGCGATCGGCGGGGCCGACGGCCGCCGGAACGTGGCCGATACGCGACCGCCACCCCTGCCGACCATGACCGTACACTCGTCCGGGCCCGCCACCGTGAAGAAGATGCGGATTCCAGGTCACAGATTCTCGGCGAACCGGCAGCCGAGACCGAACACCGTCTCAATCCGGCCGCCGGCCGGTCCCGGCTTGGCCCGCAGCCGGCCGAGGTGCGCGTCGACGGGCCGAACGCCCGAAGTTAACGCCAACGTTACGATCCCGACACATCCCCGTCACAGCCACTCTATATCGTTGCACGCATGACAATCATGACAATCCGTGAAAACAACCTCCCCGCGGCCCGTATGCCACGCGCCGGGCGGAACAGGGTACGCCGAGGCGACAACCGGCGAACACGGTTCCGGACCTGGGCGGGGGCGGCTCTGCTCGGGCTCAGCGCCGCCCCCGCCGCGGCGCAGGAGATGGGACGGGCGGCGGGGGTGGTCATCGACCAGACGAATGCGATCACCCTCCCCGGCGTGCCCGTCGAATCGGTCGGCACCCCCTACGTCGCCTATACCGACCTCGACGGCCGCTACAACCTCGAGCTGCCGGTCGGCGGGCACCGGTTGCGCATCTCGCTCGGCGGGTATGCCGACCAGCTCGTCGACGTCAAGATCGTCCCGGGGGCGGTCACCGAGGTCCAGGTCTCGCTGACCACCAACGTCTTCGCGGAAGAGGTGGCGGTCGTCGCCGCCACCCTCGATGCGCAGAGCTCCACCGCGTCGGCGCAGATGATGCTGCGGATGCGGGCCCCGTCGGTGCAGGACAACATCGGCGCGGCCGAGATGCGGTCGAACAACGACTCGGACGTGGCCGACGCCATGAGCCGGGTGACCGGGATCTCGGTCGTCGACAGCCAGTCGGTCTTCGTGCGGGGGCTGGGCGAACGCTACAGCAACACGACCCTGAACGGCGCGACCCTGCCCACCACCGAGCCCGACCGCCGGGTGGTGCCGCTCGACCTGTTTCCGGCCGGCCTCATCGACAGCGTGCAGGTCAGCAAGACCTACACCCCCGACAAGCCGTCCCAGTTCGCGGGCGGGCTCGTCGAGATCATTCCGTTGAAGCTGCCGAACGAGACCGCCTACGAGTTCTCGCTGGGCGGCGCCTACAACACCCTCACGACCGGCCGGAGCGGTCTCGCCTACGACGGGGGCGGCGCGTGGAGCGGGTTCGACTACGGCGCCCGCCGGCTTCCCGCCGACTTCCCCGATCGCAAGGTCATCCGCGGCGGCCGGTTCACGAGCGACGAGCTCGGCTTCCTGCGGACCGACCTGGAACGGCTGGGTGAATCGTTCAGCAACGTCTGGGATCCGGTGGCCAGGGACCAGCCCATGAACCAGTCCTACAGCGGACTGCTCGGCGGCCGCTTCGGCAAGCTGGGCGTGGTCGCCACGCTGCGGCATTCGCAGAACTCGCAGATCACCAACGAGCGGCAGACGTTCTACAAGGTCGGTTCGGGCGGAGGCATCGAGCGGTTCAACGGCCCCTACGATTTCAACCAGACCGAGTTCGTCTCGACCCTGGGCGGCGTGGGCAACCTCGCCTACCAGATCAATCCGAACCATCGGCTGTCGGTCGACAACTTCTACACGCACGTGGGCACCGACGAAACCCGCATCTTCGAAGGGTTCAACAGCGACGCGGACAACGACATCCGCAACCAGCGGCTCTTCTTCGTCGAAGAGCAGATTCGAGCGCATCACGTGGGCGGCGACCATCTGTTCCCGAACGCCTCGAACAGCCGCCTCGACTGGAAGGCCGCGTTCTCGCGGGCGGACCGGGCCGAGCCGGACCTGCGCGAGGTGCTGTACGAATTCGACCCCGCGCGCGAGGCCTTCGTCCTCGCCGACGAGTCCCAGAGCGGACTGCGCCAGTTCAACGACCTCGCGGACGACAGCCTGGAGTTCAACCTGAACTGGTCCACGCTGGTGGAGAACTGGGCGGGACTCCCGACCCAGTTCAAGTTCGGCGCCGGCTATATCGACCGCGCCCGCGACTTCCTCTCCCGGCGGCTGCGGTTCGTCCCGACGAGCACGAGCGGGCTCGACCTCTCGCGGCCGGCCGAGGAGCTGTTCACGGCGGCCAACATCGGCCCGAACTTCCAGCTCAAGGAGGAGACGCGGCCGACGGACCAGTACGACGCCTCCCAGGAGACCCTGTCCGCCTACGGCATGGTCGACGTCCCCCTGGCCGTCCGGCTCCGCCTCGTGGCGGGGGCCCGGGTCGAGAACTTCCGGCAGCAGGTCGACACCTTCGACCCGTTCGCGCGCGCCGTCTTCGGCGACGCGGACGTCATCCGCGCCGAACTCGACGAGACCGACGTCTTCCCGGCCGTGAACCTGGTGTACTCGGTCCGGAACAACCAGAACCTCCGGATCGGGTTCAGCCAGACCGTCAACCGCCCCGAGTTCCGCGAACTCGCGCCGTTCGAGTTCACCGACGTCGTCGGCGGGCGGGCCACCGTCGGCAACCCCGACCTGCAGCAGTCGCTGATTCAGAACCTCGACTTGCGCTGGGAGCTGTTCCCCGGCACGGGAGAGGAAGTGGTCGCGGCCAGCTTCTTCTACAAGAACTTCGACAACCCCATCGAACGGATCGTCGAGCCGACGGCCCAGCTCCGGACCTCGTTCACCAACGCCGACTCGGCCCGCAACGCCGGCTTCGAGATCGAGGGGCGCAAGGCGGTCAACGAGTACGTGTTCGTCGGCGCGAACTACACCTACGTCGACTCCGAGGTCACCCTCGACGCGGCTTCCCGCCAGGTGCAGACGTCGCTGGTGCGTCCGCTCGCCGGCACCTCGAAGAACCTCTTCAACACCATGCTGGAAGTGCGCAACGCGGGCTACTCGGGCCGCCTGCTGTTCAACTTCTTCGACGACCGCATCAGCGACGTCGGCTCGCTCGGCCTGCCCGACATCATCCAGGACGGGCGGAACTCGGTCGACTTCGTCTTCTCCAAACGCTTCCGTCAGGTCAGCTTCCGATTCGCGGCCACGAATCTGACCGACGAACCCTACATCTTCCAGCAGGGTGGACAGGACCAGCGGGTATACAAGCTCGGCCGCACCATGGCGTTCGGCTTGTCGGTGCATCCGTGAGCCGCGTCCAGGGCGCGCCGGAGGCCGGAGACCCGGAATCATCCGAACCAGGACAGACCAGCATGTGGCCCCATACGCACTTCCAGAGTAAAGCACTGAAAGACACCGTCGACGTAGAACCAGGACAGACCAGCATGTGGACCCATACGAACAGCACGACCATGGGCGGCGCCGCGGCGGCGCTGCTGCTCGCGGGCGCCGGAATCCTGCTCACCGGAGAGGCTGCCCTCACCCGGTCGACGACCTTGTGCGGGACCCTCGACGACATCGACAAGCCGATCTGCGTCGTCAGCGGGCGCATCTCCAGCGATACGACCTGGGACAGCAACCGCTACTGGGTGCTGCGGGGCGCGGTCTTCATCGAGGCGCCGGCCCGGCTCACCATCGACGCCGGCACCGAGATCTTCGGTGAGTTCGCCACCAACGGCACGCTCATCATCACCCGGGGCGCCCAGATCCACGCCAACGGCACGGCCGGCGCGCCGATCGTCTTCAGCAGCGACCAGCCCATCGGCGAGCGGGCGCGCGCCGACTGGGGCGGGCTGATCATCAACGGCAGGGCGCCCATCAACGTCCCCGGCGGCGAATCGGTGGGCGAGGGCGACACCGGCGTCTACGGCGGAAGCAACCCCGCCGACGACAGCGGACACCTGAGGTACGTCCGCGTGGAGTTCGCGGGCACCGAGTTCAGCCCCGACAACGAGCTGAACGGCATCGCCTTCCAGGGCGTCGGCAGCGGGACCGAGGTCGACCACGTCATGGTCAAGTACAACAAGGACGACGGCCTGGAGTTCTTCGGCGGCACCGTCGCGGTCAAGCACGTGGTGCTGCAGGGCATCGCCGACGACAGCGTCGACTGGACGGACGGCTGGACCGGCAAGGGGCAGTTCATCATCGTCATGCAGAGCGGGGACGACGCCGACCAGGGCATCGAAGCGGACAACAACGGCGACAACAACAACCTGACGCCGCGCTCCAATCCGACCCTGTACAACCTGACCCTGATCGGCGATCCCGACACGGACCAGGGCAGCGAGAGCGACGTCGGGATACTGCTGCGCGAGGGCACCTCCGCCACCCTCCGGAACTTCATCGTCACCGGATTCAAGGAGGCCTCGGTGGACATCGACCACCCGGTGACGTTCGAGCAGATCGAAAACGGCAGCCTGACGGTGGGGAGCGGCATCCTCTACGGCAACTGCGTGGTGAGCCGGTGCGTCGACCAGTTCCGGCCCGACCGCGACGACGCGGCGGCGTCGATCACGACGCAGGCGTTCGTCGCCGGCAGCGCCAACATCTCGTTCGACGACCCGATGCTCGCCGACCCCTTCAACCTGACGGACCCGGACTACCGGCCGGCCGCCACGTCGCCGGCGCTCACCGGGGCGGTGGCGCCGGCCGTGCCTCCCAACGACGGCTTCTTCGACGTCGCCAACTTCATCGGGGCGGTCGGACCGGCCGGCGGCGGACAGGACACCTGGTGGCAAGGGTGGACCGACTTCGCAGCCAACTGACGGCGTTCCCGCCTACCCGGCGCAACGACACCCCCCGCCGCCCGACGGGGGGTGTCGCGTGCGCCCTCCTCCTCGCCCTGGCGCTCGCCGGATGCGGCGCGCCGCCGCCCCTCGCCGACACCCGGTCGTCCCCGGAAGCGCTGGCGACCGCCGTCCTCGACGCCCTCGCCGACGGCGATGCGGACCGCCTCGCCGCGCTGGCCCTCAACGGCCGGGAGTTCCGCGACGTCGTCTGGCCGGCGCTGCCGGCGAGCCGGCCGGAGCGCGGCGTGCCGGTGTCGTACGCCTGGGGCGACCTGAACCAGAAGAGCGCCAACGCCCTGCGCCGGCTCGTCGCCCGCTGGGGCGGACACCGCTTCACGCTGCTCGACGTCGCCTACGACGGCGGGACCACCGACTACGGCGCCTTTCGCGTGCATCGGGAAACCCGCCTGCGGGTGCGGGACGAGAACGGCCGGGAAATCGAGATGCGCTTCTACGGGTCGACCCTGGTGCGCGGCGGCGAGCACAAGGTCTTCAGCTTCGTGGTCGACTGACGTAGAGGTGTTGCGGGGCGGGGAGCGGAGCCGCACACGGCCCAAGAGGCGGTGCCGCAGCGGATCTCGGGTCGGCGGGGCGGGAAGCGGAGCCGCAGGCGGCGATTTCCGGGCTATAGTGTCCGGACGGACCCCGCGGCGGCGCCTCCCGCCGCCCCCGGCAACGCCGTCTCGGGCTCGACCACGCCGTCCCGAAGCGGCTGGCGCGGAGGATCGGGCGCGCCGGCCCGGCAACGCCGTCTCGGGCTCGACCACGCCGTCACCGCAGGAAAGGACAGGTCGCACCATGGCACCGCAACGGGACTTTCGGCAGACCAAGATCGTGTGCACGCTGGGTCCGTCCAGCTCATCGCCGGAGCAGATCGAACGGCTCGCCCGGGCCGGCATGAACATCGCGCGCCTCAACATGTCGCACGGCAGCCACGCCAGCCACCGGGAGGTGATCCGGATCGTCCAGGACCTGAACCAGCGCCTGAACCACCCGATCGCCCTGCTGCTCGACCTCCAGGGACCGGCCATCCGCACCGGCGACCGCCTCGGACACCTGGCCCTGGAGGTCGGTCAGGAGTTCCACGTCACCGTCGGCCCCACCGGAAACCCCGAGGAAAGGAGCATCCACGTCGACTACCAGGACATGGTGCACCAGTTGAAGGCAGGCGACCGGATCACGGTCGACAACGGGCTGATCAACTTGGAGGTGCTGGAGACGCGCGAGCACGACCTGCGCTGCCGGGTGCTGGACGGCGGGGTCCTGGGATCGCGGAAGCACATCAACCTGCCCGGCGTGCGCATCAACCTGCCCTCGATCACCGAGCAGGACGTCGCCGACATCCGTTTCGCGAAGGAGAACGACGTCGATTTTCTCGCCGTGTCGTTCGTGCGCAGCGCCGAGGCGGTGCGCGATGCGCGGCAGATCATCGCCGAGGCGGGCGGGCACCCCATGCGGATAATCGCCAAGATCGAGAATCAGGAGGGCCTGGACAATCTCGACGAGATCATCGACGCGGCCGACGGCATCATGGTGGCCCGCGGCGATCTCGGCGTCGAAGTGGAGTTCGAGCAGCTCCCGGCGGCCCAGCGCGACATGGTGCGGCGCTGCGTGACCGCGGGCAAGGCGGTGATCGTGGCGACCCATCTGCTGGAGTCGATGATCGACAACCCGATGCCGACCCGGGCCGAGGTCACCGACGTCGCCAACGCGGTGTACGAACAGGTCGACGCGGTGATGCTCAGCGGGGAAACCGCGACCGGGAAGTACGCGGTGCGCTGCGTGTCGGTGCTCGACCGCATTGCCCGGCGCACCGAGAAGGAACGCGGGCTCGAGCTGCACCGCGACCGGGAGGCGCAGTCGATCCGCGAGCACCTGGCCCGGAGCGCGTGCCGACTGGCCGACTCGCTCGGGTCGCGGGCCATCGTCGTCATCACGATGCGGGGCCTGCTGGGTCATCTGGTCAGCAGCTTCCGCCCGCGCGCGATCATCTACGCGTTCACGACCACCGACGTCGTCCGCCGGCGGCTCTGGCTCTCGCGATCCGTCGTGCCGTTCACCCTCGACCTGACGGAGGAGCCGGAGCAATCGGTGGTGCTTGCCCTCGAACGCCTCAGAGCGCACGATCGACTGGTGAGGGGCGAACCGGTGGTGATCGTCGCGAACGTCGCCACCAGCCACGGCCACGTGAACGCCATCCAGGTGCGCACGATGGAGTGAGGCGGCGACGGCGCGGGCGCCTGACAAAGGCGTGAAGAGGGTGCCTGTCGGGCACCGGCCACCGACGGACAACGCAGTCAGGCGGGCGGCATCGCCGCTCGAAGGCAGCCGGGACTTTCGCCGCGGGCCGGCAGGAATTCCGCGCCGGCGAACTCCCAACCCGGCCGCAAGACCGCGTTGCGGCTCCGCCCCCCCGGCCGGCCGTCCAAGGGGATCCGCCCGGCGCTACAGCTCGAAGGCAGCCGGGATTTTCGCCGCGGGCCGGCAGGAATTCCGCGCCGGCGAACTCCCAACCCGGCCGCAAGACCGCGTTGCGGCTCCGCTCCCCCGGCCGGCCGGCCGGGGGGTCCGCCCGGCGCGACGGCCGCAGGCTCCCGACCGCGGGCGAAGCGAATCGGACGGTGGGCTCAGAAGAGACGCAGCGTCACGACGGTGAGGATGGCGGGCACCGCGAAGAACACCGCGAGGACGTAGGCGAACGCGAGTCCCCTGCGCTCCGCCCCGAGGTCGGCGATCCAGTCGGCGCCCCGGAGCGGCACCCGACGGAGCCACGGCACCCCGTAGACGACGGCCACCGCGAACACGTTGAAGAGAAAGTGGGCCAGGGCGATCTGGAGCGCCGGCTCGCGGTTGCCGCCCGACACCGCGGTCGCCGCCATCAACGCGGTGATCGTCGTGCCGATGTTGGCGCCGAGCGTGAACGGATACACCTCCCGCAGGGCGAACACGCCGCCCGCGGCCAGCGGCACCATCAGGCTGGTGGTGGTCGACGACGACTGCACGAGGACCGTCACCACCGTCCCCGACAGGATGCCGGCCGCCGGACCCCGGCCGATCGCCGCATGCAGGAGCCGGCGGGCCCTGCCCACCATGACCGTCTTCAGCGCCCGGCCCAGGTACGTGATCGACACCAGGATGAGCACGACGCCCAACCCGATCAGCACGATGCCGCCCCAACGCTCCGGCGACGGACCGGCCAGCATCCCGACGATCGACCGGCCCGGCCGCACCGCCCGGCCCAGCACGTCCCATCCCCCGGTCGAGTAGGACCCCAGGGACCCGAACGTCGTCAGCAGCGCCGCGCTCGCCCGTTCGATGAGGCCGAAGAGTATCTCGACCGGCAGGAAGACGACGATGCCGAGCAGATTGAACCAGTCGTGCACGGTCGCCGCCGCGAACGCCCGCCTGAACTCGTCGGGACGGCCCAGGTGGCCGAGGCTGACCAGGGTGTTGGTGACGGTCGTGCCCATGTTGGCGCCCATGACCATCGGAATCGCGACCCCGACCGGCAGCCCGCCGGCCACCAGGCCGACGATGATGGACGTCACCGTGCTCGACGATTGCACGAGGGCGGTGGTGAGCGTGCCCAGGAGCACCCCGACGAACGGGTTGGTCGCGAAGGCGAAGAGCCGCTCGGCCCCGGCCCGCCCGCCGACCGCCAGGCCGAAGCCGTCGCCCACGACCCCGACCGCGACGAGGAGCAGATAGACCATGCCGGCGACGATGCCCCACGCCGCCCACGGGCGCGGGGCGAACCGATCCGCCGTCCCGGCGTCCGGACCCGGGTTCTGAACCATGCACCACCCTTCGTGACGGCAGGCGCGCCTGCCGCCGACATGGTACCCGCCTTTGATACCGCCGACACGCCCCGCGGTCCCCGCGGGAACCCGCCGTCACCGGGGAACGACGGTTTTACCGGTGCGTTACGCGTTCGACACATTCGGGAAATACGCTCTGCGGCCGTGAGCGGCGATCAGCGCGGGGAAGGCTCGGCGGCGTTCGACCGCGGGCGGGAAGGGGATCACCGCCGGCATCGCCGTCGGCCTGGCGCGCGGGTCGGCGGTCCGATCTCCGGGGCCTCGATGAATCCCGCGCGACCCCTGGGACCGGCGCTGGTCGACGCGGCCCTCCATCACCGGTGGGTCTACCTCACCGCGCCCCTCCTCGACGCCGTCCCGGCCGCCGGCGCCGCGAAATATCTGCGGGGGTGATCGGCTCGATTGGACCCGCCCGCGGGGTCCGGGGATAATGGCGCAGGAGCTCCGGCGCACCGCGCGCCGCGGTTGCCGCAGGCACCCGAGCCGGCCAGAGGATGCCCCTGAGGCCGATCAGCCGGGGCGCACCGCGCGCCGCGGTTGCCGCAGGCGCCCGAAGCCGTTCGGCGCGGCCTCCGGCCGAACGTCGGGCCGGCCGCCGCGAAGGGCTCCCGCCGCCTGGGGACGGCGATCCCGCGAGGACAACCGGCATGCCGCAATCACAACCGTTGAAGAAGCGCCTGCGCAACCTGGAGAAGCACCTGTCCCAGGAGAACCCGATCCTGCTGCAGACCGTCGCGAGCTTCCGCAAGCTCGACCGGGTGTGCTACCGCCTGGGCCTCCTGGCGCCGGAGGACTCGTTCGCGACCCGCATCTCCTGGTGGCCGATGATCTCGGTGCTGGGAACCTACTCGTCCGGCAAGTCCACCTTCATCAACCACTACGTCGGAGAGGCCCTGCAACTCACCGGAAACCAGGCCGTCGACGACCGCTTCACGGTGATCTGCTACACGCATGGAGACGAGGCGCGGGTGCTGCCGGGCCTCGCCCTCGACGCCGATCCGCGCTTCTCTTTCTACCGGTTGAGCCGCTCCATCGAGGAGCTGGCGGCCGGCGAAGGCCGGCGCATCGACGCCTATCTGCAACTGAAGACCTGCGGCGGCGCGAAGGTGCGGGGCAAGATCATCGTCGATTCGCCCGGCTTCGACGCGGATGCGCAACGCACGTCCACCCTCCGCATCACGGATCACATCATCGACCTCTCCGACTTGGTGCTGGTGTTCTTCGACGCCCGCCATCCCGAGGCGGGGACCATGCGGGACACGCTCGACCACTTGGTGTCCCAGACCATCAGCCGACCCGACTCCAGCAAGTTCCTGTACGTGCTGAACCAGATCGACACCACCGCGCGCGAGGACAATCCCGAGGACGTCATCGCCTCGTGGCAGCGCGCGCTCGCCCAGAAGGGACTGACCGCGGGCCGCTTCTATCGCATCTACAATCCCGCCGCGGCCGTGGCCATCGAGGACGACACCCGGCGCCGGCGGTTCGAGGCGAAGCGCGACGTCGACCTGAAGGACATCCACGACCGCATGGAGCAGGTGGGCGTCGACCGCGCCTACCGCGTCGTCGGCTCGCTGGAGCAGACCGCCCGGGACATCCAGGACCTGTTCGTCCCGAAGCTGGAGGCGCTGCTGGCGGAATGGCGGCGCGGGGTGCTGCGGCTCGACGCCGTCGTCTTCGGCCTCGTCATCGCCGCCGTCGGCGGCTGGACGCTGTGGACCGGCGCCTGGGACGGCCTGAGCTTCTCGCACCCCACCTGGGCCAGCCTCTTCACCCTCGACCCGCTATGGCAGATCGTGCTGCTGGCCCCGGTGCTGCTGGCCGGCGGATACATCCACGCCAGGCTCCGCGGCCGGGCCGCCCGGGCGGTGCTCGCCAGACTGGCCAAGCAGCCGACGGACGCCCACGGCACCCGGTTCGCCGACGGCCTGCCCCGCGCGTTCATCAACTGCGCGAGCGGCTGGCGCAGCATCTTCCGGCGCCGCCCCGTCGGCTGGGAGGGCCGGGCGAAGCGCCGGGTCGCCGACGTGCTGGCGGAAGCCAACGGCTACGTCCAACTCCTCAACGACCGGTATACCGACCCCTCCGGCGCCGGCGCGGATACCGCTTCGTAGCCGGGAGCCCGCGACAGATCCCCCAGCCGGTCGGCCAGCGAACACCACCACGCCGCTACGTTGGATACCGGCGTCAGTCCGGCCATTTTCGAGCCGCGATCCGCAGCATCGGCGCCTGCGGCGCCCCCATTAAGACGTGGCCCGACCTTGCCCTGAACGGCCACCAGCACCTCATCTTCCAGGCGTGGCGACAATACGTCGACCGCGCATCCCTCTCTCACCTGGCCGCCACCGCCCCAAGGGGGGACCACTCAGGAGGCCTTCCCATCGCAGTTCTGAAACTCCGCCGCACAGTCTTCGGCCCAGACGGCACCGAAAACGTGGGGCTTACTGCGCCGGGAACCTCGCGATGCGGTCCGAGCCGGCGATGCCGCCGAGCCAGATCTCGGCGCCGACCTGCAGGCCCACCGTCCCCAGGATGAAGTGCTCGTTCGACGGATAGCGGACGATCTCCTCCGCCGTCAGGGCGTCCGGGTCGACCCGCGCCACGCGCGAGGTTACGCCGTCGCAGCGCCCCTGGCCCAGGCACTCGAAGATGGACTCCGGCGCCTCCCCGAGATGACCGGCGGCGAGCAGGGAGCCGTCCGGGGCCCACCGGACGTTGTCGATGTGGAAGCCGACCTCCACCGCGTCCCGCCGCACCGGGGTCTCTCCGCGGGACACCCGGATCAGCGACCGCGTGCCCCAGCCGCCGATGTACAGCCACCGCCCGTCCGCCGACGCGACGATGCCGTTCGGCCCGTTCGTCTCGGTGCCGGGAACCTCGGCCCAGCCGGCGTCCGGGGCCCACTCCCACACCCGGCCCTCCGGCCGGGCGAAGTGGGTCGCCGCGAAGCCGCCGCCGGGCAGCGCCGCCACTGAGTTGAAGGTGACGCCCTCGGGGGCCGTCGCGCAGCCCGTCCACGTCAGCACCGGCCGCGGCCCGCGGGCGTCGAGCTCGAAGACCTCGATGGCCTCGCGCGCCCCGTGCCGCACGACGTAGAGGGTGTGCCGGCCGCCGGGCCCCGGCCGCAGGTTGAGGCCGTGCGGCCGGAAGCCGCCGGCGAGGGGGCCACCGCACCCGCCGAACGCGGAGTCCGGTCTGGAGCGGAACGACGAGGTCGGAAACAGCACCGCCGAGCGGTGGTCCCGGCTGTCCGTCGCATAAAGGTAGCCGTCGTCCTCCATGCCCGCCACGATCACCCAGGGCGACTCCGGCACCGCCACCAGATCCTCGGGGCTCACCGGACCGCACACGAACTCGACGTCGCCGTCGGGCCGGCACTGCGCCCCGCCCGTGCCGGCCCCCGCCGCCAGACACAGCCCCGCCGCGACCACCACCAGGAACCGCCTTGCGCGCATGTCTCTCTCCTGTCGCGGGTTGATCCCGCCAGATGCGCCGCCGGTCGAACCGCAGGCCGAGTTCCGTCGCCACGGTCCAGACCGGCGCCCGCCGGTCTCCGCCGGCGCGGGGGTTCTACCGCCGTCCCCTGACCGCCCGCGGGAGTCCCCGCAGGCCTTCGAGCGGCGACGTCCCTCTCGGCGCCGCGCAGGGGTTCTACCACGGCCCCGTTGGGTCTACTGTACCCCGTGCGCCCCGTCCGGGATTCGATTCTACCGCCGGTGGCGGGGACCGGCTCTACGAGATCATGCGGAACGCCGACGATGCGAAGGCCGCGACCCCGGAGGCGGCGCGCGGCTTCATCCTGCAGGCCACGTACCGCATCGAGAACGGCGCGCCGGTGGTCCACCTCTACGGCGTGCTGGAGGGGGGCGGCACGTTCCTCGTGCGGGACCGCCGCGAGATCCCCCACTTCTACGTCCGCCGCGGGGACGCCGCCCGCGCCCGGGACCTAGGCGCGGCGCGCCAGATCGACACCCCCCGGCGGACCTTCGACGGCGACCGCGTCGTCCGGGTGGAGGTCGCCGTCCCCCCGCACGCGCCGCCCCTCCGGGACCGCCTGCAGGAGCACGGCATCCAGACCTTCGAGGCGGACGTCCGTTTCGCCGTGCGCTACCTGCTCGACCGCGGCATCCGCGGCGGCTGCGGGATTGCGGGCGTCTCGACCCCCGGCGAACGCATCACCCGCGTATTCGATGACCCCGAGTTGAGCCCGGCGCAGGTGGCGGTGTCACCGTCGGTGCTGTCCTTCGACATCGAGACCGATCCCGCCGGCCGGCGTCTGCTCGCCGTCGCGCTCTACGGCGAGGGCGCCGACGAGGTCTATATCGTCGACCCCGGCGGACGCCCGCTGCCCGGCCGCGCCATCGGCTGCGCCGGCGAGCGGGAGGCCCTCGACGCCTTCGCCGACCGCGTGCGCGGGCTGGACCCGGACGTGCTGACCGGCTGGAACGTCGTCGACTTCGACCTCAAGGTGCTCAGCCGGATCGCGGGACGCACGGGCGCTGCCCTGCAGCTCGGCCGCGATGCGGGACCGTTGCGCCTGCGGCCGCCCCGCGGCTGGTTCGGCAGCGGCGAGGCGTCCATCCCCGGCCGCCTCGTCCTCGACGGCATGGACCTCGTGCGCGGCGCGTTCCTGCGCTTCGACGACTACTCGCTGGACCGGGTCGCGAACGAGGTGCTCGGCGAAGGCAAGGTGGCCCTCGGCGACGGCCGCGGCGACCGGGCGGAGGAGATCCAGGCCCGTTTCCGCGACGATCTCGACACCTTCGCGGACTACGCGCGCACGGATGCCCGTCTCGCGCTGCAGATCGTGCGGAAGCTCGACCTCGTGACCCTGGCGATGGCCCGCAGCCGCCTCACCGGCATGACGCCGGACCGCGTTTCGGCCAGCATCGCATCGTTCGACTTCCTCTACCTCGCCGCCCTCGGCAAGCGGGGCGTCGTGGCCCCCACCGTGCGGTCGGACGACGCGCGGGTGTCCCGGCATCAGGCCGGCGGCGACGTGTTCGAACCGGTCACGGGCATCCACGAGAACGTCTGGGTGTTCGACTTCAAGAGCCTGTACCCCAGCGTCATCCGCACGTTCAACATCGATCCGCTCGGCTACGTGGCGGGTCCCGCGCCGGGGGACGCGGTGGTGCGACTCTCCGACGACACGGCGTTCCGCCGCGGCGACGCCATCCTCCCGGCGATGCTGGACGAGCTGTTCCCGCAACGGGAGGCCGCCAAACGCGCCGGCGACGCCGTCGCCTCGCAGGCCATCAAGATCCTGATGAACTCGTTCTACGGCGTGCTCGGCACGCCGGCCTGCCGGTTCCACAACGCCGCCGTCGCCAACGCCGTCACCGGCCTGGGCCGCCGCCTGCTGCGGTGGTCGAAGCGCTGGTTCGAAGAACGGGGCTTCGATGTGCTCTACGGCGACACCGACAGCCTCTTCGTGCGTTCCGGCCTGTCCCCGGAGGCCGCCCGCGACGCCGGTCCGCGTCTCGCCCTGGCGCTGAACGAAGCCGTCGCCGCCCACGTCTCCGCCGAGTGGCAGGTAACCAGTCTTCTCGACCTGGAGCTCGAAAAGCTGTATCTGAAGCTCGTCCTGCCGTCCGTCCGGCGCGGCCGGGGCGGCGCGCGCAAGCGCTACGCGGGGCTCGTCGACGGCCGCCGCGAGGTCGAGTTCGTCGGCATGGAGGTGGTGCGCCGCGACTGGACGGCGCTCGCCAAGGACGTGCAGCGCGAGCTCTATGCGCGGCTCTTCGCGGGCGAGCCGGTGGACGGCTATCTCGCGGACACCGTCGCCGCGCTCCGGCGCGGCGAGCTCGACGACAAGCTCGTCTACCGCAAGGGCCTGCGGAAGCGTCCCGCCGCGTACACCGCGGGCACGCCGCCGCACGTCGCCGCCGCCCGCAAGTCCCCGCGCCCGGGCCGCGTGGTCTCCTACCTGATGACCGTCGCGGGCCCCGAGCCTCTGGACGCGCTGGCCAACGCGCCGGACCGGGAGCACTACGTGGACAAGCAGGTGCGTCCGGTCGCCGAGCCGGTGCTGGCCGCCCTCGGGCTCGACTTCGACCGGGTGGTGGGCGACGACCGACAGCTCCCGTTGTTCTGACCGGCCGGGCCGGCCGGGCGGCGCCGGAGCGGACCACGGTGTCAGCGATCACGAAACCTGCATGCCTCGCCGGTTTGAGGCGAAGCCTCGTCAGGCTTCCCGTTCTGACCGGCCGGGGGCGCCGGTGGGCGGTGCCGGTAGTGGACCCCGGCGAATCCGGAGACAGACTCGGCGGTCTACGAGGCCGGGGCGCCGGTGCGGCGGTGCCGGTAGTGGACCCCGGGGGTCAGCGATCATGGAACCTGCATGCCTCGCCGGTCTGAGGCGAAGCCTCGTCAGGCTTGGGGCGCCAGGACGCCTCGGGAGGCCAGCCACGCCGGATACTCCCAGCGGCGGCGTCTCACTTTCCTGACGTGCACCCCCAACCGGGCCCAACCGGCTCGACTCTCGACAGGACTGCGTGTAACATACGCTTCCGTACCTACTGCTTGTGCGCGTTCCCGCCCCGCGGGCGCGCGCTCTTCTTCGCCACCGGACGCCGGAACGCGGCGAGGGTCGACATGCGCATTCAGAAGAGAGCCGCCTTGGCGGCCGGGCTCGCGCTCGCTGGGCTGGGGCTCGCACAACCCGAGGCTGCGGACGCCCAGGCACGCAGCCCGGAGCAGTCGCTCGTCAACCGGTACTGTCTCGGGTGCCACAACGACCGGGCGTTGCAGGGCGGGCTGTCCCTCGAGGCGGCGCCCCTCGACGACGTCGCCGGCCACACCGAGGTGTGGGAGCGGGTGGTCCGGAAGCTGCGGGCCGGCGCCATGCCCCCGGCGGGGTCGGCGCGTCCGGAGGCCGCCGCCTACCAGGGCCTGCTCGACTACATTGAGACCGCTCTCGATAGGCGCGCCGACGCCTCCCCCGATCCGGGACGGACGGACACCTTCCGGCGCCTGAACCGCACCGAGTACCGCAACGCCGTCCGCGACCTGCTGGCCCTCGACGTCGACGTGGCCGCCCTGCTGCCCCGCGACGACGCGAGCTACGGCTTCGACAACGTGGGGGTGGTCGAGCTGTCGCCCACCCTGATGGAGCGGTACCTGGCCGCCGCGCAGAAGATCAGCCGGCTCGCGGTCGGCAGCTCGGCCATCGTGCCGGGCAGCCGGGTCGTCACCCTGCGGCCGGATCTGACCCAGGAGGCGCACCTCGAGGGGTTGCCGTTCGGCACCCGCGGCGGCGCCACCGTCGACCACACGTTCCCGCTGGACGGCGAGTACGAGATCGAGGTGCGGCTGGCCCGCAACCGCAACGAGAACGTCGAGGGGCTGCGCGACCCCCACATCGTCGAGATGCTGCTCGACGGCGGGCGCCTGAAGCTGTTCACGGTGGTCCCCGACCGCAACCGGCTCGGCGGCTACTACGCCGACGAGGGGGTCGACCGGCACCTCAACCTGCGCCTGCACGTCACCGCCGGTCCGCACGCCGTCGGCGCCGCTTTTCTGCGCAAGAACGCGGCCCTCATCGAGACCGAGCGGCAGCCCTATCAGGCGCAGTTCAACCAGGACCGGCATCCGCGCCAGCAGCCGGCGGTGCACTCGATATCGATCAGCGGCCCGTTCAACCCGAGCGGCGCCGGCGACACGCCGAGCCGCGACCGCATCTTCACCTGCCGGCCGTCGGCCGCGGCCGACGAGGCCGACTGCGCGGCCCGCATCGTCTCCGCGCTGGCCCGGCGCGCCTACCGGCGGCCGGTGTCCTACGGCGACATCGAGATGCCCCTCTCGTTCTTCGAGCGGGGCCGCGCCGACGGCGGCTTCGAGGCGGGCATCGAGCTCGCGCTGCGCGCGCTGCTGACGAGCCCCGAGTTCCTCTTCCGCATCGAAGAGGACCCGGAGGACGCGGCGCCGGGCGCGCCCTACCGGCTGGACGACCTCGCGCTCGCCTCGCGCCTGTCGTTCTTCCTGTGGAGCAGCATCCCCGACGACGAGCTCCTCGACCTCGCCGAGGCCGGGAAGCTCGGCGACCCGGCGGTGCGCGAGGCGCAGGTGCGGCGGATGCTCGCCGACCCGCGGGCGGCGACGCTGACCACCAACTTCGCCGGCCAGTGGCTGCATCTCCGCAACTTGGAGACGGCGGCGCCGAACCTCCGGCGGTTCCCCGACTTCGACGACAACCTGCGGCAGGCGTTCCGGCGGGAGACGGAGCTGCTGTTCGGCAGCGTCGTCGGCGGGGACCGCAGCGTCCTCGACCTCCTGCAGGCCGACTACACGTTCCTCAACGAGCGTCTCGCCCGGCACTACGGCATTCCCGGGGTCTACGGCAGCGGGTTCCGGCGGGTCGAGCTGCCGGACGACAGCATCCGCGGCGGGCTGCTGGGGCACGGCAGCATCCTGACCGTCACCTCCTACGCCACCCGCACGTCGCCGGTGCTGCGCGGCAAGTGGATTCTCGACAACCTGATCGGCATGCCCCCGCCGTCCCCGCCGGCGAGCGTGCCGCCCCTTGACGAGCCCGAGCCGGGGGTGGCCGCACGATCGATGCGCGAGCGGATGGAGGCGCACCGCGTGAACCCCGCGTGCGCCGCCTGCCACCGGCTCATGGACCCGGCCGGGCTCTCGATGGAGAACTTCGACGCCATCGGCCGGTGGCGCGACCGCGGCGAAGACTGGAGCCCGATCGACGCCCGCGGGAGCATCCCCGGCGGCGGCGACTTCGACGGCGTGACCGGGCTGCGCGACGCGGTGCTCGCCCGCCCGCACGTCTTCGCGGGCACGGTGGCCGAGAAGCTCCTCACCTATGCGTTGGGCCGCGGGCTCGACCACAACGACGGGCCGGCGGTGCGGCGCATCGTCCGCGACGCCGCCGGCGACGACTACCGGTTCTCGTCTCTCGTGCTCGGTATCGTAGAGAGCATCCCGTTCCAGATGCGGAGGTCGCAGTCATGACAATCAGCAGGATGGCGCTGCCGCGCCGGACGTTCCTCAGGGGTCTGGGCGCCACGGTGGCGCTGCCGTTGCTTGATGCGATGGTCCCCGCGTTCACCGCGCAGGCGGCGACCGCCGCCAACGCCCCGCGCCGGCTCGGGTTCGTGTTCATCCCGATGGGGATGAACCCCGCGCCGTGGACGCCGGGAGAGGTGGGCCGCCTGAAGGGGCTCTCGCCGTCGCTCGCCGCGCTGACCCCGCACCTCGACGACGTGACGGTGGTCACCAACCTCGATCTCGAGAACGCCCACACCACCGGCAACCACGCCTCGTCGAACGCAGCGTTCCTGAGCTGCCTCAAGGGCAAGCGGACCGAGGGCAGCGACTACGAGCTGGGCACCACCGTGGACCAGATCGCGGCCCGGCAGATCGGGGCGGACACGCCGATTCCGTCCCTGGAGCTGGGCACCGACCTCATCGTGCAGGTCGGCTCGTGCGACAACGGCTACGCCTGCGTGTACCAGAACAGCCTGTCCTGGGCGTCGCCGACCTCGCCCCTGCCGACCGAGGCCGACCCGCGGGTCGTCTTCGAGCGGCTCTTCGGCGACGGCGGCACCGCCGAGCAGCGGCGGGCGGAGATGAAGAAGAACGCGAGCATCCTCGACTGGGTGCTCGACGACATGGCGAAGCTGCAGCACCGGGTGGGCCGCGCGGACCGCGTCCGGGTCGACGAGTACGTCAGCACCGTGCGCGAGGTCGAGCGCCGCATCCAGCTCGCCGAGGAGCAGGCGGCAAGCTCGGTGCTGCCGGACCTGACCCGCCCCACCAGCGTTCCCGCCGAGTGGGAGGACCACGTCAAGCTAATGTTCGACCTTCAGGTGCTGGCCCTGCAGGCCGACATGACGCGGGTCATCACGTTCCAGCTCGCGCGCGAGGCGAGCACGCGCACCTATCCGCAGATCGGGGTCCCCGAGCCGCACCACCCGATCTCGCATCACGTGAACGACCCCGAGAAACTGGCCAAGCTCGCGAAGATCAACGCGTATCACGTGTCGCTCTTCGCGTACATGGTCGAGCAGTTGAAGTCGACCGCGGACGGCGACGGCTCGCTGCTCGACCACTCGACGTTCATGCTCGGCAGCGGCATGGGCAACCCCGACGTGCACGACCACCGCAACCTGCCCATCGTGGTCGCGCGCGGCGGCCGCGACAAGCCGTGGGGCGGCCGCCACGTCCGGTACGACCAGGGCACGCCGCTCGCGAACCTGCACCTCGCGCTGCTCGACGACGTGGGGGTGCATCTCGACCGGTTCGTCGACAGCACCGGGCACGCCACCGAGGTCATGGAGCCGCTGTCGCTCTAGCCGCCCGCGGCGAACCCCGCGCCGCACCGAGAGCGGCGAGCATCGCCGCCAGAACGCAGCGGGGACTGTCGCCACGGGCGGCCGGGACTCGGCTCCTCCGGAATCAATCGGCGCCTCCTGCCGGGGGCGCCGACTCCCGGACGGTGGGTTGGGCGGCACCGGCGCCGCCGGCCACGAGTTTCGAAGGTGGGGCTGCGCGCCGCGCAACGGTGGCGCCCCCGCCGGGAGCTTCCCGGAGCGTCGATTGGGCGGCCACCGGAACCGCATGGCGGCGATTCCCGGGCTCGGATCGATACTCCGGCCCCCCGAGCCTCGGCTCGCCGCCCCGATGCCGACCACCCCTCGGGGCGACCGCTCGACACCGTCGAACGACGTGACGACAAGGTCAGTGATCGCTATAGAGTCGCCGACTGCACCCGGACGCAGCCCGTTGTCTACGGTTTTGCGCGCCCGGCGCACGGCAAGGTCATTTCCGTCGGCGTCCCAAGCAACTCGGGAGACAACCGCATGACTCCGGTCAGACTGCTGTTCGGCCTCACCCTCGCCGTGCTCCTGGCCAGTGCGCCGCCCGTCGCCGCCGCGGCCGACCTGCCGCTCGTCGACGCCGTCAAGGCGGGCGACGCGGCGCGGATGCGCGCCATCATCGACGCCGGGGCCGACGTGAACGCGGCCGAGCCGGACGGCGCCACCCCGCTCCACTGGGCCGCGTACGGCGCCGACGTCGAGGCGGCCCGGCTGCTCCTCGAGGCGGGCGCCGTCGCCAACACCGGCAACCGCTACGGCGTCCGGCCGCTGTCGCTCGCGTGCATCGCCGGCAGCCCCGGCGTGGTCGCGGCGCTGCTCGACGCCGGCGCCAACCCGAACAGCACCCTGACGGAAGGCGAGACCGCGTTGATGACGGCGGCCCGGTCGGGCAACGTGGCGGTCGTCGAGCTGCTGCTCGACGCCGGCGCCCACGTCAACGCGCAAGAGGACTGGAAGGGGCAGACGGCGTTGATGTGGGCGGCGGCCGAGGGGCACGCCGCGGTCATCCCGGCCCTCGTGCGCTACGGCGCCGACATCGGGGCCCGGTCGAAGCGCGGGTTCACGGCGCTGCTCTTCGCGGCGCGGGAGGGACGCACCGGCGTCGTGCAGACCCTGCTCGAGGCGGGGGCGGACCTCGACGAACAGATCTCGATCAACTCGACCCTGACCGCCGGCGGCGTCGAGCGGCGGCGCGCGTCCGACGCCGGGCTGAACGCCTTCCTGCTCGCCGCCGGGAGCGCCCACTTCGAGCTGGCCGCTTATCTACTGGACCGCGGCGCCGACCCCAACGCCGCCCCGCGGGGCTGGACCGCCCTCCACCAGTTGAGCTGGGTCCGCAAGGCGGGCATCGCGGGCAGCAACAACCCCGCCCCGCGCGGCTCGGGCGACATGACCAGCCTCGACTTCGCGCGCAAGCTGATCGCCCACGGCGCCGACATGAACGCCCGCGTCACCACCCGCCCCCCCGCCGGCATCACCGCCCTGAACTTCATCGGCGGCACCCCGTTCCTCCTCGCGGCGCGGACCGCCGACGCCGAGTACATGGAGCTTCTCGCGGGACTGGGCGCCGACGTCCTCCTGACCAACGAGGACGACTCGACCGCGCTCATGGTCGCGGCCGGCCTCGGCACCTCGTCGCCCGGCGAGGATCCCGGCACCGAAGCCGAGGTCCTTGAAGCGGTGCGACTGGCCCTCGATCTCGGTCTGGACATCGATGCCGTCGACGACAACGGCGAGACCGCGATGCACGGCGCCGCCTACAAGCACCTGCCGCAGGTGGTGACGCTGCTGGCCGGGGCGGGGGCCGACCCTGCGGTCTGGAACCGCGCCAACCGGCGCGGGGCCACCCCGCTGGGCATCGCCGTCGGCATGCACCGCGGCATGAACCTCCTCAGCTCGGCAGAGACCGCCGACGCGGTCCGCGACGCCCTGCGCGCGGCCGGCGTGACCCTGGAACAGTAGGCAGGTTGCCGGAAAGCACCAACTAAGGAATCCCGCCAAAATAATTTGTTCTTTTTGGCGGCCAGTCTGCTATGCTCCGGTGTCATGAACGCCGTGACACAAGCGGTGCAAGGAAAGTACAACGTGTTGGCGCCGCTGTTGGACGAGCGCACTCGACGCTTGTGGGCGGCGGCGGAAGCCCGCGCCATGGGACGCGGGGGAATCACACGGGTCGCAGAGGCGACCGGGATGTCGCGCGGCACGGTCCGGGCAGGCGTGAGGGAACTGGATTCGGCCACGCCGCCGGCGCCGCAGGCGGGCGTTGCGCGGGTGCGCGCCCCGGGCGGGGGTCGCAAGGCGCTGGCGGATCGCGATCCGGGTCTCGTGAAGGCGTTGGAGTATCTGCTCGACCCGTTCACCCGGGGCGACCCCCAGGGGCCGCTGCGCTGGACATGCAGCAGCGCGGCGCGCTTGGCGGAGCAATTGGGGGCTGAAGGACATCGGGTCAGCGAGCGCACGGTGAACCGGCTGCTGCACGAGTTGGGCTATAGCCTGCAGGCCAACCGCAAGACGCTCGAAGGCCGGCAACATCCGGACCGGGACGCGCAATTCCGGCGCATCGCGCGGCGCGTGCGGGCGTTTCAACGCCTGGGCCAGCCGGTGGCTTCGATCGACACGAAGAAGAAGGAGTTGGTCGGCCGATACCGCAACGGCGGCCGGGAATGGCGCCCGAAGGGTCAGCCGGCGGAGGTGAAGGTCCATGACTTCATCGATCGGGAGCTCGGCAAGGCGATCCCCTACGGGGTCTACGACCTGACGTCCAACACGGGCTGGGTAAGCGTCGGCGTTGACCACGACACGTCGGAGTTCGCGGTGGAGACGGTTCGGCGCTGGTGGCTGCAAATGGGGCGTCACGCCTATCCGGCGGCCACGCGGTTGCTGCTCACGGCCGACGGCGGCGGTTCCAACAGCAGCCGCAGTCGGCTCTGGAAGTTCGAGTTGCAGAAGCTGGCCGACGCGCTCGGGTTGCGGATTTCGGTGTGCCACTTCCCGCCGGGCACGAGCAAGTGGAACAAGATCGAGCACCGGATGTTCTGTCACATTACGGAGAATTGGCGGGGCCGTCCGCTGGTGAGTCACGAGGTGGTGGTGAACCTGATCGGCGGCACGACTACGCAAGGCGGCTTGGCCATCCGGTCGGCGCTGGACGAAGCCAACTATCCAACCGGTCGTGAAGTCACCGACGAACAGATGGGGAGGCTGTCCATCAAACGGGACGCATTTCATGGCGAGTGGAACTACAGCTTGCTACCTCGAACTGACGTTAACGGTTGATTTATTTTGGCGAGATTCCTAAGCCGCCATCTTCTCAAGAGCGGATGAGATAGCGAGACGGACATCCTTGTCGCTCGCCCTGTTCTTGCTGCTCTTGCTGCGCGGCATCGCGTTGGATTCCCCGCTCTATCGCACGGTGAATGCAAGCACCGTTTCGGTTCGCATGCGGGCGTCCAGCGCGCCGTTGCCGGCGCCGGGCGGAGGAGGTACCGGCGCCGGGCGGGGATCTCTCTCTCGTGCCGGCTCGTCGTCTCGAACCCGATGCTCCGGGCGAGCGATTCGACGAGACCCGCGTTGTCGATGGCTGCTACCCGCAGGAAGGAATTGCCGAGAACCAGGACCACCCGGCCGCTACCCTTGACGACCCGTCCGAGTTGACGCAGCACGGCGGTCATGTCGGCGGCGTAGCGTCGTATCCACCCCCGATGGCGGGATGCAAGGGTCGAATCCCCGGAATCGACCACAAAGCGCGCAACGTCCGCATGCGCCTCGGTTTCCGGCATCGCCCGCTCCGCTCCGACGCTTTCGGCTCGCACCGCTCTGAGGTATCCCACGTCGTAGTGCCGCGGCTGTCCAAGCGGGACGTCGTGCCTGCCGGCCGAACATGAGACGCCAAGCGGCCGAATCGCGTGTCTCGATCTCGGCGAGGAGTGACTTGGCCTCTGTTTCGTGCACTTCGCGCAGGGAAATCCGAACCGGGTCGCTGGCATCGCTTTGGCGTCGCCCGACGACATCGTGGAAGTTCATGGACGTCAGCAGCAGCTTGCCGTTCACACAGCTCACGTGCGTCAGTTTCCAGGCGAGAACGTACGCCGCCAGCTTGCCGATGCCGAACTGGCCGATCGGGGCGCGGCCCTGTGCCCGGCCATTCTTGTTCGATTCGGCAACGCGCCACAGTTGATGGAATCCGCCCGCATCCATCCCGTGGCCGTCGTCGATGACCCACAGCGGAGCCAAGGAGTCCGTCGCGTCAGCAGGCTCCTCCGGCAAAAGGACATGGACTCGCTGCGCCCCGGCGTCATAGCCGTTGCTCACGAGTTCCTCTATCGCCTTGTGTGGACTTCGGTAGAGGCCTTCCGAGAACAACCGGATGATGTCGTAGTTGACAGGTACGGGAATCTTGTCGACTTCTGACCGGCGCTTGCGAATGCCGGATCATTCGCGGCGCTGTTCGTCAACCCCGTTTCCTCTCTTCTCTGCGGTCCGTGAACGGCTCCCCGGTTGCAGGACGCCGCGCGCCTGCAAGGGACATGGGTCCGCAGACGAGCGTATCACGAACGAACAGGTGCCCGGGGTGCCCGGGCAGGTACGAATACACGATACGCCAGCACGGCGGGGCCGGTCGTATTGAAGAAGCGCACGCGCGGCGATGGGCTACCTACTGCTCGTCGGCCGCCGCCTGCGCGTCGAGGACGCGCTGGCCGGCGAGGGCGTTGCGCACCGCCCAGTTGCCCTCGTGGCAGGCGTACTCGTAGATCTCGTAGCTCGGGTCGCGGGTCAGGGGCATCTGGATGGTGAACGGCGCGGTGTACACGTTCGGATCGGTGACGGTGACGGTCCAGATGATCGTGTCCGCGGAAACGCGCCGGAAGCGCTCGACCACCTCGAGGGCCTTGCTGGTGGGGATGCCCTTGAGCCGGCGGCCGGCCGCGCTCGACGCGATCCAGCCCCGGTTGTGGAAGTTCCGCGACTCGACGACCAGGGTGTCGCCCTCCCACCGGGCCCGCGAGTCGCCCATCCACTGCCGGATGTTCGCGTCGATGTGCGGCTGGTCCGAGAGCGGGATGATGCGGACGTCGTGGATCATCTCGTGCTGGATGACGAAGTGGTCCGGGGTCTGGACGATGCGGTAGGCGTTGTTGTAGCCGGCCGGGAGCATCGATCCGGGGACGCCGCGCGAGATGCAGCGGTCCCACACGCTCATGTGCCGGTAGTCGTCGCCGTTGCGGTCCAGGTTGTATTGCTTGGCGTCGAGCGCCCACTGCCGGATGCGCGCGCGCCCGTCGGGGGGGTCGACGATGAGCGAGGTCTGCCCCGTCGACAGCACCGTGTCCCCCGCGTCGAGCCAGTAGCTGCCGTAGCCGCCGACGTTACTGCCCGCTTCGTAGCGCCGCGCCGGGGCGGCGTCGCGCGCCCGCTCGTCGACGACGCGCTGCTGGTTGATCGCGGCGATCTCCTCGTCGGTGAGGAACGCGCGTCCCCCGACGTCGGCCGGCCGCTCAATGGGGGTCAGGGTCTTGTTGCCCCACATGCCCTGGAGGTCGGGCTGGCCGCCGGGGGTGCGGGGCAGCGTCCAGTCGGGGTCGACGACGCGATCGAGCTGCGCGCTCGCCCCGGCCGCGCCGGCGAGCAGGCCGGCGGCGGCGAAGGCCGCGATGACGAGGCATCGGTGATGGGTGAATGTCCGCATCGAATAGCTCCTTTTGCAGCCCGGTGATTCCGCTCGGCGGCGGCGATGGCCGCCCAACCAACCCGCCAGGCTCCCGCGCCGTTCCACGGCGCAGACTCCCGGCCCGAAGTACCGCGGGGCGGCGACGATGGCCGCCCCGCCGATCAGCATGCATCTGCGCCGTACCGCGGCGCACACCCCGCATCAACGTCCGTCGACGGCGTCCCGTTCCTGCACCCGGGCGCCGGCCAGCAGGTTCGTTCAGCATGATCTGCGCCGTTACCGCGGCGCACACCCCGCATCAACGTCCGTCGACGGCGTCCCGTTCCTGCACCCGGGCACCGGCCAGCAGGTTCGTCATGCCGTGGTTCCCTTCGTGGCAGGCGTACTCGAACAAAGGCGCCCGCCGTCAACGTCCGGCGGCGGCGTCCCGTTCCTGAACGCGGGCGCCGGCCAGCAGGTTCGTCATGCCGTAGTTGCCCTCGTGACAGGCGTACTCGAACAAAGGCGCGTCGGTCCGCGTCATCGGGATCATCGCCGTGAACGGCTGCGTGAACGTCGCCGGGTCGTCGACGGTGAACTCGTAGCGCAGGCCGTCGGCGCCTTCGCGGGTGAAGCGCTCGACGAGCCGCGCCGTCCCGCCCGACCCGTAGGCGCGGGCGATGGTGTAGAAGCTGCCGGTCTTGCTCGTGAAGTTGGTCGACTCGACGACGAGGGTGTCGCCCTCCCAGCGCCCGCGCGGGTCGCCGAGCCACTGGCGGACGGCGCCGGGCAGGTGCGGGACGCCGCCGAGGGGCACGATGCGCGCGTCGTGCACCATCTCGTTGAAGATGATGACGTGGTCGGGGGTCTGGAGGATGTGGACGTTGTTGTTGTAGGCGCTCGGCAGCATCGGCGGGCCGGCGTTGAACCCGAGCATGCACCGCTCGGACAGGCCGAGGTCCTCGGGCCCGTGCGCGGGCGAGCCGATGACGACCCGCTCGCGAACCGGACGGCGCCGGGCGGCGCGGCGCGCCTGGTCGGCCTCGTCCACGCCGTCGACCCGCGGCGGGATGCGGCCGTCGGGCGGATCGACGATGAGTGACGTGCGCAGATCCGCGGTCAGGGCGTCGCCGTAGTCCCACCAGAAGTCGTTGTAGGCGCGCTCGACGTCGCGCCGGGCGCCGCCGTCCCGCCGGTCCGCGTTGCGGCTCTCGAGCGCGGTGTTCCGAAACTCCGCGGCATCTTCGGGCGTGAGTACCGCCTGGTCGCCCAGCGCCGCCGGCCGCTCGAGCGGCGTCAGCGTCCGGAAGTCCCAGACGCCGCCGAGGTCCGGCGCGCCCCACGGCGTGCGGGGTCCCGCCGCGCCCGCCGCAGCGTCGGCGGCCGCGGCGGGGTCGAACAGGGACAGGTCGACGGCATTCGCCATCGCCTCGTAGCCGGCGTCGGACGGGTGCAGCCAGTCGCCGGCGTGCAGATCCCCCCGGAACCGGGCCGGCCGGCCGGGGTCGCGCACCGCGGCGTCGAAGTCGATCACCCCGTCGTAGGCGCCGCTGGTGCGGATCCACGCGTTGAGCGCCTGCCGCTTGGCCTCGCCCGCTTCCGTCCAGTAGAAGGCGCCCTCGAACGGCGGGAGGGTGCCGCCGTAGATGGTCAGCCCCTGCGCGTGCGCCCGCTGGATCAGCGTGCGGTGTCCCGCGATCAGGTCGTCGACCGACGGCCAGGGGTCGTCGAACGCCATTCCGATGTCGTTGGTCGTCTCCAGGACGATCACGTGGGTCGCCCCCGGCTGCAGCAGCACGTCTCGGTCGAACCGCGACAGGCCGCTCGGCCCGAACAACGCGTTGGGGTTCGGCGGCCCGGTGTCCGGGGGCGCGGGACGGCCGGCGCGGCGGAGGATGCCGAGGCCCGCGTTGTGGCTGAGCACCCGGTTGCCGGCGATGCCCACGTTCAGGACGCCGGGCGCGGCGTCGCCGAATTCGGCCGCGAGCCGCCGCGCCAGGAAGTCGGGCCAGCGGCGGTTCGCGTCCACCGTCGACCCGGTGCCGTCGGTGATCGAATCGCCCATCGCCACGATGGCACCCGGCGCCGATTCCGTCCACACGTCGACGCGCGACAGATAGAACCACTGCTGCGTGTCGCGATCGCCATCGAACGGCTCGGCCCCGACGTGGTTGCCCGGCGCCGACACGACCGTCGTCGTCAGCCCGGTGAGATGCATGGTGGCCGGCGAGGCCGATCCCCAGGTGTCGCCCGGCAGATGGACGTCGATGACCAGATCGCTGAGCGGCGCCACCTCGAAGGGGGCCGGATCGCTCAGCACCGTCGAGCCCGCCTCGATGGTGACCGACGGGTGGCCGCCGAAGGTCAGACGGGCGCCCCCGGCGATCCCGCCGTCGGCCCGCCCGGAGACGTGGGCGACGCCGATATCGAGGGGCTCGGCGCCGAACAGGTTCGTGAGGGCCACCCGCACCGGCGACCCGCCGATGCTCGTCCGCACGACCTGCCGAATCGTCTGGTTCCGCACCCGCACCGGCGTGCGCGGCGCCGGCGTCGGCACCTCTTCCGCCTGCGCCTCGGGCGGCGGCGGATCGACGGCGAGGGGTCCGGCCGCCCAGGTGCCGACCCACCGGCCCTGCGCGGTCGAGACCGCGGGAGCCGCCAGGAGGATCGCGGCGACGGCAGTCAGGGCGAGCGCGCGGGTGCGCCCGCCCGCGGTTCGACGGACCGGACCGACGGCCCGACGGAACCTGGAAATCCTGCGTGTCTTCATCCTGCAATCCAAATCTGCGGCGCCGGCCCGACGGGAACCGTGATCTCCCGCCGCCCGTCCGCCGCGCGCGCCGTGAACTCCCTCGATCCTGATCCGTTCGCGACGCTGATGTATTGTACCGCCATGTCCCCGAGTGGACGCGTGGAAACCCGCCGGGCGTCGCCCGTCTCCATCGCATCCGGCGTCCGGAACACCGGACACGCCGCGCCTGAGCGCCCCGCCGAAGCCACAAGCTGTACCACGCACTGCTGGACGCCCGTGCGGAAGGAGCCCGCCGCGTCTGGCCGCCCCGCCGAAACAACCCGAAACCGTCGTCCATCCGGGAGCCCGGCAAGACGCGCGCGCACCCGGGCCGCGTGCCGGGTGGGGATCCCGCTGGTCCTCGCGTTCCTGGGCGCCGGCTGCGGGAACGACGACGTCCGCAGTCCGACCGCTCCGGATCCCGCCCCCACGTCGGTCCCGGTGGCCCAAGGCCTCGACATCGTCGGCGCGCCGCCGGGCCACCTGCTCATCGGATCCCAGATCTGGCTCCAAGCGCAAGGGACGTACAGCGACGGCACGAGGAAGATCGAGGCCGCCGCTTGGACTTCGAGCGATCCCGGGGTGGCCTCCGTCGACGCGGAAGGAGCCGTTCGGGGTCACGCCGCGGGCGTCTCCACGATCACGGCGACGGTCGACGACCGCCGCGCGGCCGTCACGGTCGAGGTTCGACCACCGGACCATGACGAGACCTTCTGGAGGGAGTTCGCATTCGACGATTACGAGTGCCGCACTCCGGCGGCATGCCGAGACGCCAACCGCAAGTATCGCGACCTGGAAGAACGCGTGCTGTGGCGGCTGCCGACTCCCTCTCCCGACTTCTTCCTGCTGGCGGACAGCCTGGATCCGGCTCTCGTCAATCAGATCCGGGAGACGATTCCCCGCGCGGTTCCGCAATTGACCGGGGCGCCGTATGCGGGTCGGATCGACGCCGGGCCGCTCGACGCGCTGCGGCTGGGCGTCGAGATGATTACCATCGAGGGGATCAGGGCCGGGCGGCCACCGACAGCGCCCGCTTGCCGGAACATAACGTTGGGGGGGGGTGTGCGCGCGAGGGCGACGGTCGGAAGTCTGCACGGGTGCATTGTGCTCAACATGTACCACCGATCGGTCCTGACGCCGTCCCTGATCATGCACGAGATCGGCCACGCCCTCGGCTTCTGGCACACGTCCAACGTCGCCGACGTCATGTATCCGGGCGCGGTCAGACGCGAGGCGAGGTTCTCACCCCTCGAGCAGCACCACGGACGCTTCGCCTACACGCAACCGCGCGGCGCCACGTATTCCGAAATCGCCCTCGGCGCGCTCGGCCTGCGACCGTTGCGGCGCATACCGTCACGGTTCGATCACGGTGGAATAGCGATCGACTAGGAATCTGCGCCGCGGGACGGCGCGGACTCCTGGAGGGTTGGTTGGGCGGCAATCGGAGCCGCAGGCGACGATTTCCGGGGCTGGGAGTCTGCGCCGTAGGAAATTCTGACTACCATATGTTGCGCAAGCGCTGGCGATTGACCGCTATATATGTGCCAGATCGGACCCAAAACGGTTCTACGGCGCAGACTCCTAGTGCTGCGCGGTGCCACAAGAAAATATTAGGATTATCGGTTATTAGTATTAGCGTTAGCGCGCCGGCCGTCGAACAGACCGATCGCAGGTGATGGCTCCTGACCCGTCTGTGCGCCTCCTCGGCGGGGCCGGCGCCCGCGCCACGGTCACTTGCCGCGTCTGGCCGACGCGCACCACCGGACGGCGCTGATCTGCAATGGGGCACCTTGACCATGGTGGCCACTGGAAGCTACCTTGAGAGGAACATGCGCTCCGTCGGGCTGAAGGTGCTCAACAACAAGCTGAGCGAATACGTGCGTCTGGCCGCCGCGGGCGAGACCGTGCTCGTGACGGACCGCGACCGCGTCGTGGCGGAAATCGTGCCGCCACGGGCTGAACGGAGCCCCATCCTCGCCGACGCCCTGCTCGCCGACATGGTGCGCAAGGGCCTGCTGACGCCGCCCGCAGCCCCCGGCACCGGACCGCCTCCGGCGCCCGCGCCGATCATGACGCTGGAACAACTGCTCGAGATTTTGGACGACGTCCGAGGCGATCGGTGATCTACATCGATGCCTCCATCGCGTTGGCGCACCTTTTCCTCGAGGATCGACGTCCACCTGCCGATTTCTGGGACAAGACGCTGACCGCCAGTCGCCTGCTCGAGTACGAGGTCTGGACGGTCCTGCATGCCCGCGCATTCGCCGAATCCCACGGCGATGCCGCCACCGCACTCCTCGGACGTATCGCCCTGCTGGAACTGTCGCCGCCGGTCCTCACCCGCGCCCTTGGCGCGTTTCCCGTACCCGTTCGCACCCTCGACGCGCTGCACCTGGCGTCGGCCGACTACCTGCGCCAACACGGACAGACCGTCGAACTCGCGACGTACGATCACCGAATGTCGGACGCCGCCCGGACGATGGGTATTCCGATCAGCGGCCTGACCGCCTGACACATCAGCTCGTCTCCGAGCGACGTTAGCTCGCCGCCGACGATCGCGTGGCCGTCCTCAAGGCTCTTGAGTCGGACATCCCCGGTCCCGGGTCGCTCGATCGGAAGTGACTGATCCTGTCAACGACATCAGGTCGGCCGACAGACAGGGGCATTCCACGCTGACTGTGCGCGACGGCTTGCCCCCGATTCGAGGGGTCGCCACCGTCTTGCCGACCGGCCGGCGCCGCGTGAGACCCACGATCCGCACGTCCGGAGCCCCAGGACCCGCCACGATTCTGCCTGCGCACGGCGGTGGCGGAGGGTGGGATGGTTCCTGTCCGGTCGGACCTGCCGTCTGCGGTGCCGCAAACGGGTGTCCACGCCGCCGATCCCGGGACTCGGGCGGACGGTGGTCGTCAGGGCCGGAGACGGCGATTCCGACGCTCAAGACGGCGGGTGGCTTCGGCGGAGGGCACCTTCACGGAACAGGCGGCCGGTGGTTGTCAGGACGACGCCGGAGAGGCGATTCCGACGCTCAGGACGGCGGCTGCTGCCGAAGGTGCCTTCACGGAACAGGCGGCCGGTGGTCGTCAGGACGACGCCGGAGACGGCGATTCCGACGCTCAGGACGGCGGCTGCTGCCGAGGGTGCCTTCACGGCGCGCCGTCTACTCGCAGACCTCGCCGAGCCCCTGGACGGAAGTCACGTTGATGCTGTCGACGGCGTCCCCGCCGCCGCTCTCGTCGCGAATCAGCAGGCCCTTCGTTTCGACTTTGTGCCCGAGGTGGGCCTCGGGGCTCGGGAAGACGTAGAGCAGCTTGAAGGCGCGGTCGCCGAGGGGAATCGCCTGCGCCTCGGTCAGCGCATCGCCGGCCGACGGCGCCGGGTCGGACGCCCGGACCTCGGGGCTCGCCGCCGACAGGCTCCAGCCGGCGTGACCGTCGCCGGCCAGGCAGCCGACCACCCGCACCAGCGCGAAGTTCGGCACGACCCCCGGCCCGTCCTCGCCCTCGACGCGGACGTGGCCCAGAAGACCGGACGAGAGCTCGGCATCACCCGCCGGGAAGCCGTTGCGCTCGAGGACGTAGCTGATGATGTCGACGTAGGCGTCCCCGGACAGGTTCTCGGACCCGTCGGGGGGCATGGACTGCATGCGCTCGAACAGACCGTCGAGAGTCAGCCCGGTCCAGTCGCGCAGGAACACGACGCCGGTGAGGGATCGGCCGGCGCCCCCGGTGAGGTCGGCGCCGTGGCAGCGCTGGCAGCTCGCCTCGTAGCGCTCGCGCCCGCGGACGGCCTGTCCGGGGGTGTACACCCCGTCCTTGACCGTGGTCTCGACGTCGGGTTCCTGACTCGATACCGCGGTCAGGGACGCCGCCGCCATCACCGCCGCCGCCGTCGCCGTCATCAGCACTCGCATCGTCTTCGCCTGCTTCGTTCCTGTCGTCGTGAACACCCGGCTCCCGCCGCACTGCAAACCACACCCGCTTGCCCCGCACGACCGCTGACCCGGCGGCGCCGACATGCCGCGCGCGCCGCAGGTTCGGTACCGGACCCTCCCCCGCCGAACCGATACCGGCTCCCGAACATCCTCGCCGCACCTTGGCCGGGAGGCGCGCCTCGCCGCCCGCGGCAACGACCTGTCGCCACGGGCTCCCCAACCCCGAGCACCGCCGAACCGGCACCGGCCCCGCCGTCTACCGCCCGACCGGCCCGAACGCCCGGGCGGTGGCCGGCCCGGCCGCGGCAACGACCTGTCGCACGTTGAAGGCGGCGATCCTGGCCGCTCTGTCTGACGGCGTGGCCGGCCCGGCCGCGGCAACGACCTGCCGCACGGCCTCCCCGACCCCGAGCACCGCCGAACCAGCGCCTACCGCCCGACCGACCCGAGCGACTCGAGCAACCGAGCGGTGGCCGGCGCGGCCTCGATGTTGCCGGTGCGGCCGCGGGCCACGATGGCGTAGGGGGTCTGTCCCCGCCGGTTGACGACGTCGAGGTCGGCGCCGTGCTCGACCAGCAGTTCGACGACGCGGTCGAAACCCTTGTCGACGACGTAGTGGAGCGCGGTGTTCCCGTCCTCGTCCACCGCGTTGACGTGCGCGCCCCGGTCGAGCAGGAACCGCACCGTGTCGCGGGTGCCCGCCTCGTCGTACATCTGGGCCTGGAACGCCGGCGTCTTGTGCAACGTCCGCTCCCGCCGGTCCCACACCGCGTAGCGCCAGCCGGCGCCGGCCGCGAGCATCAGCGGCGTCCACCCGTTCTTCAGCGGCAGCCGCAGATCGGCGCCGGCCCCGGCGAGGGCCCGCATGACGTCCACCTCGGTGAACTTCGCGGCCAGCGCGAGGGGGGTCGCGCCCAGCAGATGCTCGCCGAGCATCAATACCTGGCCGTTGCGGGTCACCTTCGTCGCCAGCGTCACCTGGGCGTCGGGGCTGGCGCCGGCCGCGAGCAGGGCCTCGACCACCGCGAGATCGCCGGTCAGCACCGCCGCGTGCAGGGCGGTGTAGCCGGCGGCGGACGCGTTGGGGTTGGCGCCCCGCGCCAACAAGGTCAGCACCAGCTCGCGGTGCCCGCTGTGGGCCGCCACCACGAGCGCGCCGGCACCGTCGGGCGCGGTGTCGTCGACGTCGGCGCCGGCGTCGAGCAGCCGGCGCGCCACCGCCACGTCGCCGTTGCGCGCCGCGAACAGCAACGGCGTGAACCCGCCGACCTGCGTCTCCTCGGCGTCGGTGCCGTAACTGCGCCCGAGCTCGCCGTACCGCAATTCGGACTGCAGGCGCCGGCTGATGACGAGGCGGCGCGCGCGCGACCGCGCGCCGACGTCCGCACCGCGGTCGATCAGCAGTTGCACGACCTCGGGGTGGCGTTGCGCGGCCGCCCACATCAGCGCGGTCTGCTGCTCGAGCGATTCGCGGGCGTTCACGTCGGCCCCCGCGTCGAGGAGGCGCCGCACCGCCTCGAGGCTGCCGGTCCGGGCGCAGGCCATGAGGACGGTCTCGCCGGTCTCGACCGCCGCGTCGGCGTCGGCTCCGGCCGCGAGCAGCAGCCTCACCATGCCGGCGTTGGCGTTGCCGCAGGCGAGGGCCAGCGGCGTGACGCCCAGGTCGTTCGCCGCCCCGGCGTCGGCGCCGGCCTCGGCCAGCCGCCGCGCCACCTCGAGGTCGTCGCGGTAGGCGGCCCAGTGCAGCGCGGTCGCGCCGTCGGGCTGGAATGCGTTCACGTCGACGCCGTCCGGCCCGCCCGCCGTTTCCAGCAGGGCGGCAATCGCCGCCGCATCCTGCCGCTGGACCGCCTCGACCAAGCGCAGATCGGGGCTCTGGGCGGACGCCGCGGCGACCGCGGGCACGAGGGCGGCGACCGCGAGAAACCCGAGGCGAGAGCCCCGCCGCCTTCGTCCGGCGACGCCGCCCCCGCGGGCTGCAACGCTCAGCGGCGCGGCGTTGCTCTGCGGGCGCCCTTGCCGGACAGGCGCCCGAGCCGCGCCTCGCCACGCGGGCGCCGCGCCGATCTCGGCGCAGCGAGAGCCCCGCTGCCTTCGTCCGGCGATGCGGACCGTGCCGCTCCGCAGAGCCACGTCGCTCCGCCGGCACCCATGCCCGACAGGCGCGCGAGCCGCGCCTTGCCACGCGGGCGCCGCGCCGATCTCGGCGCAGCGCGTGGTTTCGCCACCGGCTCCTCGGCCGACGGGCCGCGACAGTGCGCTCCGGAGAGACATGGCGTCGAGGTCTCCGTCAGATCCCGGTCAGCCGATCGGGCCTCGGACCGGTCACGAGCCTCGGGAGCGGTCCCGTGCTGTCGCCGATGCGCTCGACCGGCGCCCCCAGCTTGTCGAGCAGCGACACGTGAAGATTAGCGAGCGGGGTGCGGTCGCGTTCCGGATACGCCACGTGCCGGCCCCCGGCGAGCTGCCCCGCCCCGCCGCCGAGCAGGACGAGCGGCAGGTTGTAGGGAGAATGCGCGTTGCTGTCGCTCATGCCCGCGCCGTACATCAGGATCATGTGGTCGAGCAGCGAACCGTCGCCGTCCGGCGTCGACCGCAGCTTCTCGACGAAGCCGGCGAACAGGCTGACGTGATAGCGGTTGATGCGGGTCAGCTTGCGCAGCGCTTCTCCCACCCCGCGGTGGTGCGACAGCGGGTGGTGCGCATCGGGCACGTCTATCTGGGGATAGGTACGGCCGCTCAGCTCGTGCCCGCTCATGAACGTGGTGACCCGCGTGCGGTCGGTCTGGTGGGCGAGCAACTGCAAGTCGTACATCAGCCCGGTGTGCTCGGCGAAATCCGCCGGTGCCCCCATCGGCCGGGCCATCAGCGGGACCTCCCGCTCGCCCTGCGCCTCGGCCACCTCGATGCGCCGCTCGACGTCGCGCACCGCGTCGAGATAGGCGCCAAGCTTCCGTCGATCGCCGGCGCCGAGGCTGCCGCGCAGCCGGGCCACGTCGGCGCGAACCGAATCGAGGATGCTGCGCTGCTCGCGGCGGCGCGCCTCGCGGACGGCGGGATCGGTAGTTTCGTTGTCGCCGAACAGCCGCTCGAACACCGCCCGCGGGTTGTGCTCCATCGGCAGCGGGGTCGCCGAGTCGCGCCACGAGATGGTGTAGGAGAAGGCGCAACTGAACCCGCCGCTGTCGCACGAGCCGGCGAAGTTCGCCCCTTCGAGACCCAGCTCGAGGGACGCCAGCGGCGTGTGCCGCCCGAGCTCGCGGGCCGCGATCTGGTCCATCGAGATCGCCTCGGGGTTCCACGCGCCGGGGTGCACGTCGGTCAGGAAGCGGGTCGAGGCACGCGAATGGCTCCCCCCGCGGGTCCCCGGCGGCGGCGTGCAATTCAGCCCGGACAGCACCAGCATCTGGTCGCGGAACGGCGCCAGCGGCTCGAGAATCGGCGACACCTCGAAGCCGGTGCCGGTGGCCGCGGGCGTCCAGTTCTGCATCACCATGCCGTTGGGCACGTAGACCGCGCCGAACCGCACCGGCGCCGCAGCCGCGCGCGCGCTCAGGCCCGGCGCCATGCCGTCGAGCATCGGCAGCGCCAAGCTCGCGCCCAGTCCCCGCAGCACCGCGCGACGCGGAATCGCCCGCCTCGTGATGAACGTCATGGCTCCGATCTCCTCATCTGAAACGGCACGCTCTCGACGATGCCCCGAATAATCGACGACCAGCGGTGCCCGCCGGCCTCCGCATCGCGCACGATGCGCCGGATCGCGGGCTGGTCGAACGACTCCATCCGGCGTCCGACGGCATAGGTCAGCAGCTTCTCGGTCACGGTCCGCACCACGCTGGTCTCGTAGGCGAGCACCGCGTGCCGCAGGGCGGCGGGGCCGTCCACCGCGGCGCCGTCGGCGAGCGCCCCCGCCGCGTCGACCGGCGCCCCGTACTCGTCGGTGGCCCGCCACCGCCCGATGGCGTCGAAATGCTCCAGCGCGAAACCCGGCGGGTCCATCATGCGGTGGCAGGCGGCGCAGGCGGGGTTGGCCCGGTGCCGCTCCATCCGCTCGCGCATCGTCCGCGGGGCCGACGCCCCGTGGTTCTCCTCGAGCGCGGGCACGTCCGCCGGGGGCTCGGCCGGCGGCATGCCGAGGACGTTGTCGAGCAGCCACTTGCCCCGCAGCACCGGCGACGTCCGGGTGGGATAGGCGGTCAGCGTCAACAGGCTCGCGTGCCCCAGCAGCCCGGTGCGGTCGCCGACGGCGGCGACGCGCCGGAAGCGCCCGCCGTAGACGCCGTCCAAGCCGTAGTGCCGGGCGAGCCGCTCGTTCACGAAGGTGTAGTCGGCGTCGAACAGCTCCATGACGCCGCGGTCGCCGAGCATCTGGCTCTCGAGGAACAGCGTCGTCTCGCGCTCCATGTCCGCGCGCAGGTTCTCGTCGAACTCGTAGAACACGTCGGCGTCGGGAATCACCCCCCGCACCCGCCCGAGCTGCAGCCACTGGCTGGCGAAGTTGTCGACGAGGGCCCGCGCCCGGGGATCGGCGAGCATGCGCTCGACCTGCCGGTCGAGTTCGTCCGGCTCGGAGAGGCGGCCGGCCTCGGCCGCCGCGAGCAGCGGCTCGTCGGGGATGTCGCTCCACAGGAACAGCGACAGGCGGGACGCGAGCTCCAGATCGCTCAACCGGTACGCGGTCCCGGGGGGCAGGCCGGGCGGATCGCGCTCGATGCGGAACAGGAACTCCGGGGCCACCAGCAGACGCTCGATCGCCTTCCGGATGCCGGTCTCGAAGCCGCCCTCGGCGCGGCCCTGCTCGTAGAACGCCAGCAGGGTGCCCAGATCGCCCCCGGTCAGCGGACGCCGATACGCGCGCCGCCCCAAGGCCGACAGAATCTCGCCCGCGCAGCGGCCGTCGTCGGCCGGCGCGGCCGCCGCCCCGCCCCCGAGCGCGGCGGCCTCGGCCACGGCGCCGGCTGCGGCCACTTCCGCGGCCGGCCGGCAACTGAAGATGCGGCGCCGGCTCGCGGTGTCGCCCGGACCGGCGGCGTCGTAGGGACCGGCGATCTCCACCCGCTCGACCGCCGCGTGTCCGTCGTAGAACCCGAGCCCGCTCAGCGAGAACCCGGACAGCCGCCGTTCGAGAATCCCCGTCGCCTCGGTCCGCGCGGCCACGAACGACGCCCCGACGATGTGCTCGCCGGCCGGGACCGGCAGGGTGACCTCCAGGTCGATGTCGGCGTCGATCGACACGTACTGCTCCCACGCGGGGTCGCCCCGGATGGTGCCGAAGAAGCTGTAGGCCGAGGGGTACCCGAAACGGTCGGCGCCGCCCACGGTGAACCGCCGCACCAGGCGCCCGTCGAGGCGGACCTCGATCTGCTGGGGGGTTCCCATGCCGACGATGTAGTCGTAGATCATCCGCCGCAACCGGATCTTCACGCGGTAGTCGCCGTCGAGCGGAAAGTAGTGGCGGACGGCCATCCCGCCGCGGGACCCGAACGGGAGGTCCTCGCTCATGCGGTCGTCCTGGTACAGCAGCCGCGGCGTCGACCAGGTGGCGGCGGCGAACCCGGGACCGACGGCGGGGTCGCCGACCGCGAGCCGGCTGATGCGGTTGGCGGCGGAGAGATAGCGGTCGAACAGGGCGGGCGACACCGAGAGCGCCTCGGCGTCGGTGCTGAACCCCTCCTGGCTGACGTCGTCGGGCGGAAACAGCAGCCAGCCCTCGTCCACCTCGAGGCCGAGCACGCTCCGCACCGCGTTGCGGTACTCGGGCGTCGTCAGACGGCGCACGGCGGGCCGGCCGGGATCGGGCCGCTCGGCCGCGACGGCGTCGAGGGCGCTCTCGAGCCCGCCGAGAAACTGCTCGTGGACGTCCGCGGCCGGACGCGGACGTCCAGCCGGCGGCATCATGCCGAGCCGCAGCTTGCGGACGATCTGCTCCCATACCGCCGCGTCAGCCCCGACGTCCCCGGCATCGAGCCGGTCGAAGGCCACCGGCACCAGTCCCCGGGCCTCCCGGGCCGCGGTGTGGCACGCTAGACAGTAGCGCTGCAGCAACGCCTGGGCGGCGTCGGCGTCGTGCGGCGACGCCGGTTTCTGCCGGGCCGACGCCGCTGGCGGAACCAGGACGGCCAGCGCGATCACGAACGCGGTCGTGCGCCCGATGGCCCGTGTCACCGTCGACAGCATCGCTTCTCTCGTCTGGAGGGCGACTCCTCGATTGAATCGTCCGCCACCTCCGCTACTGTAGTGCCAGCCGGGCTCGATGGCAACCAGATTCCCCACGTGCCCGCCCGAGGCGGCGCCGGTCCCACTGAACCGAGCGCCGGCCGGGCTCGATGGCAACCACCCCTCACGCGGCATTGCAGCCTCCGTATTGCCCGAGCGCCCGCAGGGCGCCACGGAACCGACGGCCGAACGCACCCATCCGGCGCCCGGTTCTTCGTGCCGACGGCACGTGCCGACGCCGCCCCCGGTCGCGAGGGGAACCGGGCTCGCGGAAGCGGCGGTTCCGGAAGCTTGTCTCGGCCGGTGAGCGCCGGCGCGATCAGCGGGGCAGCCGCTCGGCCGCGAATCCCGGGAACCGGTCGAAGTCGCGGTCCTCGGTGAGGAGCGCGCGAACGCCGGCCTCGCGGCAGAGCGCGACAATCTGGGCGTCGAAGACAAGGTTGCCGGCCGCGTCGACCTCGCGCACCGCGTCCGCGAGCATTTGCGGGAAGCGGAGTCCGGGCAGGAGAAGCTCCACGCTCGGCGAGGCGAGCAGCCGCTGCATCGCGTCGCAAGCCCCATCGGGGCTGAGAGGATCGAGAATACGCGAATGGGTGACGACCCGCAGGAACTCACCGAGACAGAACACCGGGATTGCCCAGTGGCCGGCTCCTTACTGCGAGGGCGATGACACGACGGCTGGCGGCCTCGTGCCTCGGCGACTTGCGTCTGTGCGCGTGCACGAGCACGTTGGTGTCGACGGCGATCACCTGCGACCTTCCATCCACTCGTACAGCGCATCCCGATCGTCGAAGTTCACGCCGGGCGTCGGGCGCCCTTCCGTCGTCAGCAACTCGAGGCGGTACGGTGCGGGCGGTGCGCGCCGGTGATCGAGGTACCGCCGCACCGCCCGCTCGACGAGCTGCGTCAGCGTATCGCCGTCGCGGACGGCGAGCTCCTTCGCCTCGCGGAACAGGTGGTCGTCGAAGCTGAGGGTCGTTCGCATACAGAAATCTGCTCACGAGGCACAGACATCTGTCAAGCGCGGCAACATCCGGCTGTCAAGCGCGGCAACATCCGGCGCCCCCGAGCCGGAGAGCACCGGCGCCGCCCGGAGTCCCGCGGCAACCCGGTGTCGACCCGGTGTTTACCCGCGGGAGGGTTGGTGTCATAATTCCCCATTACTCGTCACCTCCGCGTACCGGTTGAAGGAGTTCATTCATGAGAATCCAGGCGCGAACGCTCGCGGTCGTCATGGCGGTCGGAGCGCTGTCCGTCATCGCCGCTCCCAGCCAAGCGAACGACGGCGACGTCACCTACTACCGGGATGTCCTGCCGATCATCCAGGACAACTGCCAGAACTGCCATCAGCCGGAGGGTCAGAACCTCGGCGGGGTGCTGGCCCCGATGTCGTTCATGAGCTACCAGGAGACCCGCCCGTGGGCCCGCGCCATCGCCCACAAGGTGGAGGCGCGCGAGATGCCGCCGTGGTACGCCTCGGAGCCGAAGGGCGTCTTCTCGAACGAGCGCCTGCTGACCGACGCGGAGATCGAGACCCTGCTGAGCTGGGTCGAGGCGGGCGCCCCCGCCGGTGACCGGGCCGACGCGCCCGCCCCGCGGCAGTTCGTCGAGAACACGAGCGGCGGCTGGTCGCTGGGCACGCCCGACTACGTGTTCAAGCTCGACGAGCCCTACCACATCGACGACGACGTGTACGACCTGAACATCAGCTTCTTCAAGACCCTGACGGAGGCGGACCTGCCCGAGGACGTCTGGGTCCGCGGCTGGGAGTTCAAGACCGACGCCGGCACCGTCGGCCACCACATGTGCGGCTTCGTGCGCGGCCCCGCCCCGGGCGGGCGGCCGATCGAGGAGGTCGCGGCCGAGGAGGGCGCGGCGGGCACCGGCCAACTGCTGACGTGCATCGCGGAAGGCGCCGAGGCGGTCATGCTGCCCGACGGCTACGGCCTGCGGCTCGAGGCGGGGTCGACGCTGACCTACAACATGCACTACCACAAGGATCCGGGCGAGGGCACGGGCATCTGGACGCAGCCCGAGATCGCCTTCTTCGTCGAGGAGCGGCCGGTGCAGTACAAGGTGGTCAACGACTCGATCGGCAACACCGGATTCGAGATTCCGCCGGGCCACCCCAACTACCGGATCGGCATGTCCCGCACGCTCGATCAGGACATCCACGTGCTGACCTACTGGCCGCACGCCCATCTGCGCGGCAGCGCGTCCCGCTACACCGCGTTCTACCCCGACGGCCGCGAAGAGCTGCTGCTCGACGTGCCCCACTACGACCAGGGGTGGCAGGAGACCTACAAGTACAGCGAGCCGAAGCTGCTGCCCGAGGGCACGCGCATCGACATCAGCTTCTGGTACGACAACTCGCCGGAGCGCGCGGCGCGCTCCGACTTCCGATCGAGCGAGTCGCCCGGCCACGGTCCCCGGACCGACGACGAGATGTCGCTGGGCTTCATCGGCTACGCCGTCGAGCTCGACGAGCCGGCGAACACGACCGACGACGACTAAGCAAGACCGTCCTGCCGGCGGACCCGCGCCCCCTCCGGGCATGGGTCTGCCGGTTTCCCTCCCCGGTTGGATAGCGCCATGCCTGCTCCGCGATTCCTCCTCGTTGCGTGTTCCCTGGTCCTGTGCGTCCTGACGCAGACCGCCCCGCCCGCCCGCGCGGGACAGGCCGACGGCGGCGCGGGCGGTCAGATCCAGTCCTCGCTGACCCTGAACGGACGGCGGGTGAGCGTGACCTACGACCCCGCCCTGCCGTCGGATCACCGATCGCTGCTGGTGCTGCGCGCCGGCTCCACGCAGGCGGCGGTGCGGCTGGGGCGGCTCGAGGGCCACCGGTCGCTGGCGATCGGGACGCTGGCCCCGGATCCGGACGAGCCGCGCGGCCCCGCCCCGGACCACGATCTCTGGCTGATGCGCACCGCCGCGGGCTGGGTGCTGGACGCCCGGCCGGTCGAGGAGCCCGTGGATCCGTCCGACGGCGAAGACGCCGCCGACCCGCCCGGGGAATCCACCGACCCGCCTGGGGCAGAAGCAGAACAAGGCAACGAAGAACAAGGTCACGAGAATGCCGCGGACGCCGGCGTGGCGGCCGACGACGATACTCCCGGCGTCGCCGAGGCGGACAACACCGGCGCGGACGCCGCCGACGCGGACGCCAGTGGATCGGATGTCGCCGAGGCGGATGCCGACCGCGATGAAGCGGCCGGCGAAGAAGCGGACGATACGCCGCGGCCCGGCCGGATCCTTTTGGCCCACCGCCCGCGCGCGGCAGAAGCAGGGCGCCTGTCCGTCGGGTTGCTGCCGAGCGGGGACGCGGCCGGCACGCTGGCCCTGTCGTGGGGCCGGAACGACTGGACCGCGGACTTCGAGTTCGTCGAGCTGCCGCGGCCGCCCCGCCCCCCGCGCACGTCCAACGTCAGTCCGGGGACCAGCCTGACCCGCGACTCGGACGTCGAGGCCCGCTACCGGGCGGCGGCGCTGGGATCCCGCAACGAGACCGCCCTCGTGACGCCGAGCGGCGCCCGCATCCAGGTGCTCTTCGAGCAGGAACTCGGCACCGACGGCGTCGACTTCGCGGCGCTGGAGTCGATTGGCGACGGCGACCTCGTGCAGCTCACGCGGGGCGCGGTCATCCGCCTCCGAAGCGAGGTTCCCCTGCGGTTCGGCGACACCCTCATCCCCACCGGGAACCTCGCCCCCGACTTCCCCGGCTCGTACGGCCTTTGGCTGCGGGCGGCCGGCTCGGGCTGGACCCTCGTCTTCAACAACGAGCCGGACTCGTGGGGAACCCAGCACGACCCGGCGTTCGACGCAGCCGCGATCGACATCATCCACACCCACGGCGGTCCCTACGAGGCCCGCCCCCTGGCCGTGTCCCTGCTGCCGGTGGACGACGACGAGGGCCGCCTCGTGATCCACTGGGGCCGGCACGTCTGGGCCGCCGACTTCACGGTCGAACCCTGACCAGCGAGTTCGCGGCGATCTTCCTCCGATTTCAGGAAGCTCGGACGAGACCGGCAGTCTGGAGGCAATGATGAGACGGCGTCATTTCTCGGTACTCGTTGCCCTCGTGATGGCCGTCGCGGCGACAATCGTCGGCGGGGGCCTGTCTCGGCCGGCGGCCCTGACCGGCGGCGGACAGGCCGGGCCGGCCGACGCCGCGGCGTTCCAGTTCGACGCGACCTGGCCGAAGCCGCTGCCCGACAATTGGACGCTGGGCAACGTGGTGGGGGTCGCGGTGGACGCCCGCGATCACGTCTGGGTCGTGCACCGTCCCGGCAGCCTGACCCTGCAGGAACGGGGCGCGGACGAGACGCCGCCGCTGGCCGAGTGCTGCCGCCCGGCGCCGCCGATCATCGAGTTCAACCAGGCCGGCGACGTGGTGAACGCCTGGGGCGGGCCCGGCGACGGCTACGAGTGGCCGGAGGCGGAGCACGGCATCTTCATCGACCACCTGGACAACGTCTGGCTGGGCGGCAGCGGCGGCAACGACGCCCAGGTGCTGAAGTTCACCCGGGACGGCGAGTTCCTGCTGCAGATCGGCCGGCAGGGTCAGGGCGGGGGCAGCAACGATTTGGCGAACTTCGGCCAGCCGGCCGAGATCGACGTCGACCCCGAGACGAACGAGGTGTTCATCGCGGACGGTTACGGGAACCGCCGGGTCGCGGTCTTCGACGCCGATACGGGGGAGTACAAGCGCCACTGGGGCGCCTACGGCAACCGGCCCACCGACGAGCCCTACACCTACGATCCCGACGCCCCGCTCTCGCAGCAATTCGGGCGTCCCGTCCACTGCGCGACCCTGTCCGACGACGGGCTCGTCTACGTCTGCGACCGCGTCAACGACCGCATCCAGGTGTTCCGCAAGGACGGCACGTTCGTGAACGAGGTGGTCATCGCGGGCCGGACCCGCGGGTTCGGGTCGGCGTTCGACGTGGACTTCTCACCCGACGGCGACCAGCAGATCCTCTACAACATCGACGGGATGAACCAGAAGGTGTGGCTGATCGAGCGATCGAGCCTCGACATCCTCGGGTCGTTCGGCTTCGGCGGGCACATGGCCGGCGGGTTCACCGCCGCCCACAGCCTCGCCGTCGACTCGAGCGGCAACATCTACGTCGGCGAGACGCTGGAGGGCAAGCGGGTGCAACGGTTCGTCAACCGGCAGTAGCCCGGCATCGCAGCCGCGCGGCGGCGCCCGTAATCGGGTCAGGCGCGCCCGCGGGAAGCCTCTTATTCGACGCGGTAGAACGACACGAGCGCCGACCGGCCCCAGCCGTCCGGCGGGAACGGTCGGTCGCGGGGGTGACCGTGGGCGATGACGGTCGCGGTGCGTCGTTCACGTCCCGGCCGCGGTCAGCGCACGAGGCGTTCGTCGCGCACCGAAGTCGCGGCTCCGATCGCCTGACGCCCCGGACCCCGCGCCCTGCCACCGCGCAGACTCCCGGTCAGCGCACGAGGCGTCCGTCGCGCACCCAGACTTCGCCGCCCACCGTCACCGTCGTGTCGGTGAAGAAGTTCCAGCGGACGTAGCCGCCGGTGACGGTGCCGCCCAGCTCGGAGTTGTCGCCGAGCGACAGCCGCACGATACCCGCCCCGTAGCCGTAGTACGGAATCCACGGGTTGCGCTCGGGCACGGCGAGCAGGGGGTTGAACCCGAGCGCGAACTCCCGGAAGGCCCGCGCCTCCTCGGGCACGCCGGCCAGCTCCGCCTCGGCCGCCGCCAGCCCCGACGCCGCGGTCACCCCGGCGACCCGCCCGCCCTCGATGGTGACGCGCAGGCCGGTGACCGGCCGGCCGTCCCACTGCGACGGGGGGAACACGATGACGCCGTCGACGGTGTCCTCGACCGGGGCGACCCGGATCGCCCCGGACGGCAGCTCGATCTCGCGGTCGATCAGGATCACGCCCTGATCGGTGCGCGCCTTCGAGGCGTCGCCGTCACCGAAGTTCACCGGGCGGTCGCCGATGCGGAACCGGATGTCGGTGCCCAGCGGCGACGTCACCCGCACCTCCGCGCCGCGCATCGCGGCGGCGAAGCGCCGCTGGACCGCCGCCAGCGCCGCATAGTCGGTGTCGAGCAGGGCGCGCTGATAGGTGGCGTCGATGACCGCCGGCGACGGCATGGGCTGTCCCGGCAGGGGGAACGCGCTGCCGTTCTGGGTCCAGTGGAAGTGAATCGTGCGGCCGATGCCCTCGTGCAGCAGGTCCTGCAGCGCCGCGTACACCGCGTGGTCGGGCCGCGCGCCGGGCAGCATGACAGCGCCGTCGAAGTCGCGCAGCATCCCGCGGTAGACGGCGCGCGCGGCCGCCGCGCCCCGCGCCAGCACGTCGCCGTCCCAGTCTTCGGGATACGGCTCCTCGATGACGTCGATCACCCCGAGGTCGACGGCCCCGGCCCGCAGCAGGGCGTACCGCAGCGGGGGAATCAGCTCGTCGAACTGCCCCGGACGCGCCACGAGCAGAATCCGCTCGCCCGGCTCGGGCGCGAGCTGCGCCACCAAGCGCTCGGCCATCGCCTCCCACCGCATGGTCAGGCGCGGCTGGGCCGGGGCGGAACCGGCCCCGAGCGACAGGATCAGGCCGGCGGCGGCAACGATGCGCGTGAAACGCTTCATGGTCGGATTCTCCCGATGCGTGGACCGCGGCCGCGAAGCCGGCGGGCGGCCAGGAACAGTGAGCGCGATATGCGTGGACCGCGGCCGCGAAGCCGGCGGGCGGCCGGGAACAGTGAGCGCAACCGCTTTGCCAACCGCGTCCAGGCGCGGTCCGTCACCTCGGTGCTGCGCGCTGCGCACTCGGCGGTACCGGCGGCGGGACATGCCCCGGCCCCGCGGTCCCGACGTGCCTTCCGCCGACCCTTGCAGACGCCGTCCTGCGACGCGAACGCCTACGGCCAGAGCCAGCCGAACGTGCCGGCCGTCAGCAGCGCGTAGATCACGCCGTCGAACATCGTCAGCAGCGTGAAGCGCCAACTGCGGTACCACCAGATGGTGCTCTGCGGAATCGCCAGCGCGTAGCCGGCGAAGGCCACGAGCCCGACGACGCGGAAGACCAGACCGTAGTCGGCGCCGGGCCCGATGGTGAGGCCGGCCGTGTAGCCGGCGACGACGCCGACGACCAAGCAGTAGACGAACCACTGGCCCAAGCTCTTGCCGATGGCCATCGGGCCGTTCGGGAGCACCGTCAGAAACGCGACCGGACCTCGCTTCAGTTGCTCCGCGAACTCCGGAGAGTTCATCTCCTTCATGCTCGCCGAGCGCGGGACGGCGTAGTCACCCGGGGGAATGTCGAACGGCCTGAGCGCGTCCATCACCCGCTGTTGATCGGGCACCGGTCCGGCGTCGCCGACGTGATACGACAGCAACATGTGGATGACGGAGCTGGCGACGAAGACGAGCACCGCCGACAGCAGAACCGGCAGCCACAGGGACAAGATGCACACCATTTGACGACCTCCCGCCGAGACGGCTTCTGGTTGACGACCTCCCGCCGAGACGGCTTCTGGTTGACGACCTCCCGCCGAGACGGCTTCTGGCGCGAGCATAACCCATATCCCGGCCTCGGACCGACTCGGCCCCCGCGATCAGGTCCACGTCAGATTTGTGAAGTGACTGCCCGAAGTGACTGCCCCTGGCGCCGTCGGGTTGACGATTTCCGTGCCGTTCTCGACATCGAGGCCCTCCCGAACGGCTTTTCTTGGGGCCTTGGCCCCTCGGGGGCCAGTTCCAGCGGCGGTGCCTCACTTTCTTGACGTGCCCCCCCGCGATCCGCGGATCGAAGGAATTGCGGTAACATCCCTCGCATGCCGTCGGGACGCGACGTCCCGCCGGCGTCCGCCGGGCATCCTCGCCGCAGACGGCGCGGGGCCTGTCGCGTCGATGGGCGGGAAGGCGGAGCCGCGGGGCGACGCCCTCCCGACCAGATTGCCGGACCGATGGAAAGGGGTACACGATGCTGCTGGCGCTGCGATCCTGTCGTTCGGTGTTCCGGGTCGTTCCATCGACCCCGGTGCTCGGCCTGTTGCTGGGAATCGCGATGACCGGCACCGACGCCCCGGTGGCCGCCCAGTCCGGCGACGCCCTCGGCCACGGCTACAGCCGGCCGGCCCGGAGCCCCCACGGCAGCCGGTCCGAGGTGATCGCGCCGCACGGGATGGTCGCGGCCAGCCAGCCGCTGGCGGCGCAGGTCGGCCTCGACGTCCTGAAGGCCGGCGGCAACGCCATCGACGCGGCGGTGGCCGTCAACGCCGTCCTCGGCCTCGTCGAGCCGCACATGAACGGCGTCGGCGGCGACCTGTTCGCCCTCGTCTGGGACGCCGAGACCGAGCAGCTCTACGGGCTGAACGCCACCGGGCGCGCGCCGTACGAGATCAGCCGCGAGACCCTCGTCCGCCAGGGCTACACCCGCATGCCCGGGTCGGGGCCGCTGACGTGGACGGTGCCCGGCGCCGTCGACGGTTGGCACGAGCTGCTGCAGCGGTTCGGCACGATGACCCTCGCCGAGGTTCTGGCCCCCGCCATCGGCTACGCCCTCGACGGCTTTCCGGTGAGCGAGATCATCCAGCGGCAGTGGGCGGAGTCGATGCCGGCGCTGGCGCAGTGGCCCGACTCGGCCGCGACCTACCTGCCCGGCGGCCGACCGCCGGGCGTCGGCGAGGTGTTCAGGAACCCGCGGCTCGCCGCCACCTACGAGGCGATCGCGCAGGGCGGCCGCGACGCGTTCTACAAGGGCGGCATCGCCCGGCGCATCGTCTCGTTCAGCGAGGCCAACGGCGGCTACTTCACGATGGCCGACTTCGAGGACCACTCGTCGGTGTGGGTCGATCCGGTCAGCACCAACTACCGCGGCTACGACATCTGGGAGGTGCCCCCCAACAGCTCCGGCATCCTCGCCCTGATGATCCTCAACATCATGGAGGGCTACGACGTCGCCGCCCTGGGAAAGAACTCCGCCGACGCCATCCATCTCTACACCGAGGCGAAAAAGCTGGTCTGGGCCGACCGCGACACCTACGTCGCGGACGCCGACGCGAACGAGCTGCCCACCCAGCCCCTCATCTCGAAGTCGTACGCCGACGCGCGGCGGCAGCTCATCGACCCCGAGCGGGCGTCCACCAGCGTCGCCGCGGGACAGCCGTTCGACCACAGCGACACCGTGTACCTGACCGTGGTCGACAAGGACCGCAACGCCATCTCCCTCATCGAGAGCATCTTCGGCGGCTTCGGCTCGAAGGTGGTGCCCGGCGACCTCGGCTTCGCCCTCCAAAACCGCGGTTCCGGCTTCTCGCTCGAAGAGGGCCACCTCAACTCGCTCGAGCCCCACAAGCGGTCGCTGCACACCAACATGCCCGGCTTCGTCACCAAGGACGGCAAGCCGTTCATGCCGTTCGGGGTCATGGGCGGCGCCATGCAGCCGCAGGGCCACTGGCAGGTGCTGTCGAACATCATCGACTTCGGCATGAACCTGCAGGAGGCGGGCGACGCCGCCCGGGTGCGCCACAGCCCCGGCAGCCGCCCCGGCGGCACCGTCGCGGTCGAGCCCGGCGTCTCCGACGAGGTCATCGCCGAGCTCCGGCGCCGCGGCCACCACATCGTCCGCGCGGGCGGCGGCGGCATGGGCGGCTACCAGGCGATCATGATCAACCCCGAGACGGGCATGCTGCACGGCGGCACCGACGTGCGCAAGGACGGCCAAGTGGTGGGGTACTGATCAGCCGGCCGCGATGAGCGGAACCAATTGCCGGCCATTGGATCGCTGAGGGCCGGACGGTCCTGAGGCCCGATGCGCGCGAACAATTCGGCCGTCCCGTCCCGGAGGATCCCGTGTTCGATTCCCCCGCCATCGCCGGGAAGCTGACCGACGCCGGCATCGAACGGGCCCAAGCCGACGGCATCCGCTCGGCCGGTGAGCACTTCACGCCCGATCACCTCGATGTCCGGGTCGCCGATGTGAACGCCCGGATCGCCGACGTGCTCACCGCCGTCAGCGCCGCGGAAACGCGTCTGACCTGGCGCATGCTCGGCATCGCCGGCCTGGTCATCGCAGCCCAGCGGCTGCTCGGTTGATGCCCCCGGCGCGAAGCCGGACGACCGCCGACTTCGCGGGTTTCTCGGCTCAGTCGTGATGTCGGTACCCGCGGAACGCTTGGTGCGCAGACCGGCTACCGGCCGATGGTCGTCCGTAGCCTGAGCATCGCCACCGGCACCTTCGGCGCGTCGGGATGCCGGCGCGACCGGGCTGACGGGACTACCTACCTTGCGCCGCACACGCAAAGCCGCAGAAACGGGCTGCGGCCGAGTTGTAGTTGCAACTCTAATTCCAGCGAGGCTCCGCCTCAGACCGACGAGGCATGTGGATCTGCGCAGTCGCCGATGCTGAGGTCGCTCTCATGGCAGCGAATAAAACACGATCAAAACTTGACTCAACTGCGAAGATCCCGGCCGCTCAAGGACTCTAATGTTCGATCACTGTCCTGACTGACCGCCAGCCACAACGAGCGTTCCCGCGAATCGACCGCGGGAACGCCCGCGTGCGGTGAATCGCTGCTACAATCGCCGCTAATCGTGCGGAGATTGTACATCCACGAACAGGTCGACTGGCCTCAGCTCCACTGGAAGCCCGAGGCGCTGGCCGATGCGCTGGCCGACGTCAGGCACCGGCAGGGCCGCCTCCTCGGCCGAATGGAGGGCCTCGGCTTCGATCTTCGGCGCGAGGCGGTGCTCGGCACGTTGGTCGAGGACGTGGTGAAGAGCAGCGACATCGAGGGGGAGACGCTCGATGCGGCAGAGGTTCGCTCGTCGATCGCGCGGCGTCTCGGCCTGGACACGGGCGGTCTCGGGCGGGCCGATCGCGACGTCGAGGGCGTCGTCGAGATGATGCTCGACGCGACCGGGCACCACGACCAGCCGCTCACGGCGGAACGGCTGTTCGACTGGCACGCGTCCCTGTTCCCGACCGGTCGCAGTGGAATGCGGCGCATCGCGGCCGGGCGATGGCGCGACGAGCAAGCCGATCCGATGCAGGTGGTCTCCGGTCCGATCGGCCGGGAGCGGGTGCATTTCGCAGCGCCGTCCGCCGCCCGGCTCGACGCGGAGATGCGTGCGTTTCTGGATTGGTTCGAGGCCCCCGCCGAGAGCGACCCGGTGCCGCGGGCGGGGTTGGCGCACCTCTGGTTCGTGACCATCCACCCGTTCGAGGACGGAAACGGCCGCATCGCCCGCGCCGTCGCCGACATGGCCCTGGCCCGCTCGGAGGGCAGTTCGCAGCGCTTCTACAGCATGTCGTCGCAGATCCGGGCCGAGCGCGCCGCCTACTACGGCGTGCTGGAACGGACGCAGCGCGGTACGACCGACGTTACCGAGTGGATGACGTGGTTTCTCGCCTGCCTCGGCCGGTCGATCGAGGCGGCGGAGACGGCGCTGGCGACCGTGCTCGCGAAGGCCCGGTTCTGGGAGCGCGCGGCCGGCCTTGCCCTCCATGAACGCCAGCGGCGTGTTCTGAACCGTGTCCTGGACGGCTTCGAGGGAAAGCTCACGACGTCTAAGTGGGCCAGCCTCGCCCAGTGCTCCCAGGACACGGCGCTGAGGGACATCACGGTCCTGGTCGACCACGGCCTTCTGGCCCGCAATCCCGGCGGCGGACGCAACACGAGCTATCACCTCGTCACCGACGCTTGAAGAACCTGCCTGCGATCCCGTCGTGAACGGCTCGCCGGCGCGTTGCCGAGCCGGCAGTCGGGCGACAGGCATTTCTACGTCCGCGCGAACCAGTTCTCCACGCTCAGATCCGTGAAGTCGTCGAAATCGCCCGCGTTGCGCGTGACCAGCGTCAAGCCGTTGGTCGCTGCAATCGCGGCGATCTGGCCGTCCACGAAGGGCGGCGTCCGCCCGCGACCGGTCAACCGGGCGCGTTCTTCGGCATACCATCGGGCGGCATCGCGATCGTACGGCAGGATCTCCAGGCGCAGGATCCGCTTCAGGTAGCCCGCCAACTGCTGCTTGCGCACGCCGTCCGGCATTCGGGCCAGTCCATACTGCAGCTCGTGGACAATCGGAGCCGCCGTGCACACCTCGTGCGTACGGGCCAGCAGCCGTGACTGGACGCCGGGGTCGGGGCACCGCCGGGAGGGTTCGGAGAGGACGTTCGTGTCGAGCAGGTACCTCAATCCGGCCATGCGGGCTCTCGGGGCGGGCGGCGGTCACGCCACCCATCCACTTCGTCGGGCGTGAGTTCCGGCCAGTCGAAGCCCGCCTCCGCGCGCCAGTCGACGATCGCCTGCCAGAAGTCGCGCCGGGCTGCTCCCGATTCCAGGCGTTCGTACTCGTCCCGGGACACCAGGACCGCGACCGGTTTTCCGCGCCGAGTGATGTGCACGGGCTCTCCCGCCTCGGCCCGGTGAATCAGTCGGGTCAGCGCGTCTCTGGCTTGCGCGATGGGTACCTCGGGCATGACTCCCCTGCCACAATGGCCATGAAGATGGCTATCCTAACACGAGTTCGGGGTCTGCAAGCAGGCGCACAGGCGCAACACGAGCCCCCCCGCATCCCGCCGGAGCGCTGACTGCGCGTGACGGCCCGCCCCCGATTCGAGGGAGCGCCACCGTCTTGCCGACCGGCCGGTGCCGCGTGAGACCCACGATTCCGCACGTCCGGAGCCCCAGGACCCGCCACGATTCTGCCTGTGCACGGCTATGACGGAGCGTGGGATGATCCTGCGAGAGGGCCTCCTCCGCTTCCCGTTTCGATCCGCGGCTGCTACCATTGACTGCCCTGCAGCGCGTGCGGCGGGGGCGCTCGGACGGTGCGGATCAGATCACGGGAGCAGAACTCAATGAGAACGGAAGAACGACGCAAGGCCGGTCGAACATCGGCGATGGCGCCCACGCTTGCCTTGGCGTGCGGTCTGCTCGCGCCGGCCGGCGCGGCGGCGCAGGGGCCCGGCACCGAGGACGGACAGTGGGCCTACCTCGGCGGCGACGCCTGGCACACCCGGTACACGCCGGCCGACCAGCTCGATCCCTCGAACTTCGAGCAGATCGAGGTCGCCTGGCAGTGGAACGCGACCAGCTTCGGCCCCGCTACGGCGCGGGCCACGCCGTCCCTGGTCGGCGGCAAGCTCATCACCGTGGCCGGCAACCGGCGCCACGTGGTCGCCCTCGACCCTGCGACCGGCGAAGTGCTCTGGAGCTTCCGCGAGCCGAACACCTACCGCTACGAATACTCGATGCGCAAGGGCTACGGCAAGGGCATCTCCTACGCCGAGATCGACGGCCGCGGGGTCGTGTTCATCACGTCTCCGGGCTTCTTCCTGCACGCCCTCGACGCCGACACCGGCCTGCCCCTCGAGGGCTGGGGACGTCCCGTGCCCCTCGACGGCTTCGGGCCTTCCGGCACGGTCGACCTCGTGGAGGACCTGATCGCCGACTGGGGCCCGTGGACGAGCATGGACCGGCCCTACGACCCCTTCATCGGCATCCCCCGGGAAATCGGCTACATCACCGCGTCGTCGCCGCCCATCATCGTCAACGACACGGTGGTGGTCGGCAACTCGGCCGAGCAGGGCTACCTGCAGACGCGGGTCGAGAACGTGCCGGGCGACATCCTCGCCTACGACGCGCGGACCGGCGACTTCAAGTGGAAGTTCCACGTGGTTCCGCGGCCGGGCGAGTTCGGGCACGAGACCTGGGAGAACGACGCGTGGCAGTGGATCGGGGACGTGTCGTCCTGGGCCCCGATGTCGGCGGACCCCGAGCTCGGGCTGGTGTACATCGTGACCAACGGCGCCACCATCGACTACTACGGCGGACACCACCCCGGCGACAACCTGTTCAGCACGAGCATCATCGCCCTCGACGCGGCCACCGGAGAGCGGCGCTGGCACTACCAGATGGTCCACCACGACATCTGGAATTACGACACGCCGACGGCGCCCGTCCTGATGGACGTGACGGTCGACGGGCGCAGGGTCAAGGGGCTCTTCCAGGCGACGAAGCAGGCCTTCCTGTACGCGCTCGACCGCGAGACCGGCGAGCCCATCTGGCCCATCGAGGAGCGTCCCGTCCCGCCGTCCAACATTCCGGGCGAGGTGCTCTCCGCGACCCAGCCGTTCCCGACCCGGCCCGCGCCCTACGATCTGCAGGGGCGGACCGAGGACCACCTGATCGACTACACGCCCCAGATCAAGGAGATGGCGCGTCAGGTGGCGCTCGAGAACAGTCTCTTCAACGAGTTGTTCGATCCGCCGACGCACACCGGCGACCCGGCCGGACCGGCGTGGAACTGCCCGGGGGGCGGAGGCGGCACCAACATCACCGGGCCGGCCGTCGGGGACCCGGTGGCCGGCGTCCTGTTCGTGAGCTCGCAGAGCGGCTGCTTCCGGCTGCAAGTGATGCCGGGGTTGGACTCGCCGCTCGAAGAGCTCCCGCAGTCGGGCACGACGCACACCGACTGGGCCGCGGTCGCGACGACGGTGCGCGGCAGCATCGAGGCGGCGACCCTGGACGGGCTCCCGATCTGGAAGGGGCCGGTGGGGCGTATCACCGCCATCGACGTGAACACCGGCGAGCATCTGTGGGTGGCCCCGAACGGGGACGCCCCGCAAGCGCAGCAGGACCGCATCCGCAACCACCCCCTCGTGCAGGGGCTCGACGGGGTCGAGGTGAACCGCGGCCGCGGCGGCAACGCCGCGATGGTGGTCACGCCGACGATGCTCCTGGCCGGCGGCCAGACCGCCGACAACACGCCGCACCTCTTCGCCATCGACAAGCGGACCGGCGAGCGGCTCGGGGCGGTGGAGATCCCCGGCCTGACCCGCTACGGCATGTCGAGCTGGATGCACGAGGGCCGGCAGTACGTCATCATCCAGCTCCGAGACGGCCTGGCCGCGATGGCGTTGCCGGTCGAAGGCGACGACGCCGGCGACGGGCACTGATCGCTTCGGAGACGGCACCGGGGGTCGCCCGCGTTGCGGGACGCGCCCCCGGTTCTCTCGCACCCCAAGGTGGTACAGCTTGCGCGACTGCGCCGACAGCCACGGGATTGGATCTCCTGTGTTCCGATCGGTTTTCTCAGAACACGATCTTAGCCGGGATTATTCATGGCGGTCTGAAAACGGTCAATGGGAGTGCCCGAGAGGGGCCGAAAACGGTTCCCGACAGGGGCGTGGTCGACCCGTGGACGGCTTCGGGCCATGTAGCAGCGCAGGGCGATCCAAGCCCTCTTTCCTTCCCTGCTAATGGGACAGCAAATGAAACGGCTACACACTCATGTTTCCGATTTCCGGCGAAGTGCAACCAGTAAATTGCACCGGATTGTCGCTGTTGCGGTCTTGCTTGGCATAGCGGCAGTTTCCCTACTGGCTTGCAGCAGCGCAGAGCCGGTCGAAAGGTCAACACCCTCTCCAACAGCGGTGCCGGTTGTTGCCCCGGCACCCACCGCTACGCCGGTTCCTGACCCTACCGCTACGCCGGCCACTACACCTACTTCGGCACCGGCTCCTACACCTACCGCCACCCCGACGCCGGCCGCCAGGACTGTCGGGTTGTTCCTGAACGAGCCGGAGGCATTTGAGGGCTATACTTTATTCAATACCCTCCGCACCAATACGATTTACCTGATTGATAATCAGGGGCGGGAGGTGCACCGGTGGGAGTTGGGGGTCCGAACCCAGTTAGCCAGATTGCTGGAGAATGGCAATCTGCTGACTTTAGCCAATCAAGGCCAGGGCCGCTACCCGAGTGTGCGGGAAGTTGACCGGAACGGAGATATCCTTTCGGACTGTACTCAGGGGAGTCCGCATCATGACTTCCTTAAAATGCCCAACGGGAATGTGCTGCTGCTGTCCCGGCAACGTAAAACGCCGGAGGAGGTCATCGCCGCCGGCGCCAACCCGGAGTTTATCGGCCCTGATGGCTTGGTGGCACCGCATATTGTGGAAGCGCGAATTACCGGGCCGGCAAGCTGCGAAATTGTTTGGGAATGGTCGGCGTGGGATCATCTGATTCAGGACTTTGACTCCAGCAAGGCCAATTACGGGGAGGTGGCCGAGCATCCGGAGCTGATTGACCTTAACTTCCACCTTTCCGAGACAACCAATTATTCAGACCCTTCGGACTGGATACACAGCAACGGAATCGACTATAACCCGGAATTGGACCAGATTGTGCTGTCGCCTAGTAATTTCAGCGAAGTGTGGATTATCGACCACAGCACCACCAGAACCGAGGCGGCCGGCTCCGGCGGCGGAAATAGCGGCAAGGGGGGCGACTTGCTGTACCGCTGGGGCAACCCCCGCGCCTATCGGGCCGGAACGCTCGCTGACCACCAACTTTTCTCGTCGCATAATCCGCAATGGATTCCCCCCGGCCATCCCGGCACCGGAAACATCCTCATTTTCAACAATGGCGACAAGTCAACGGCTCTCCCCCGCACTTACTCGTCGGTAGATGAGATCGTTCCGCCGGTGGACGGAGCCAATTACCGGCTGAATCCCGGCCTAGCTTATGCGCCGGCAGAACCGGTATGGACTTATACCGCCCCGACGCCCGGCGACTTTTACGCCCATAATATCTCAGGGGCGCAACGGCTGCCCAACGGAAACACGCTGATTTGCGATGGGGTACACGGCACGCTTTTCGAGGTAACGCCGACCGGCAAAAACGGTTTGGAAGTACGTCAACCCGACGACCAGCAGCGGCCCTTTGCGGCAAGGCAAGCCGGTGCCGACGGAACAACTGAGAAGTGGTAGCGTAGTACCGGCTAATCGGGTGTACCGCGCTTACCGGTATGCGCCAGACTACCCGGGTCTGCAAGGGATGGACTTGACTCCGGGGGAGCCAATCGAACTTTACGACACCCCTTAGCCTGGTTAATGGCTGTTGGCCGGCGCATCGCCTCTTCGATGATCCGCCAGTCGCCGCCGAGGCCGGCGTGCTCGGCGCGGAAGCGCTCGAGAAGGTCGCGTGGCGCGTCGCACACAAAACGGGGCGCCAACGTCCCCGACGAGGACCGGCGGGGCGGCTCGGCTTGGAACTCGCCCAGCTTCGACCCCGGGCTGAACCTCATCTACACCGGCGTCGGGGTGCCGATTCCGTGGGGCTCGGTGCAGCGGGGCACCGGTGACGGCGACATCCTGTACACCAACTCGACCCTCGCCCTCGACGCCGACACCGGCGAGATCGTCTGGTACTTCCAGCACATCCCAACGACGAGTGGGACCTCGACCATCCGTACGCGCGGCTCGTCGTCGAAACCGAGGTCTCGCCCGGCGCCGTCGAGTCGAGGGATTGCCACCGTCTTGCCGACCGGCCGGCACCGCGGGGACCCACGATTCCGCACGTCCGGAGCCCCAGGATCCGCCGCGATTCCGCCTGCGCACGGCGGTGGCGGAGCGTGGGATGGTCCTGGCGTCCGGCCCCAAGGGGTTGTTCCGCCCCGCCGCGTTGCTCCGCGGCCGGTCTGCCCGATGCCGCCCGCCACGCCTTACGTCGTACGGCGCCCGGCGGCCGGCTTGCGCCCTCCCCGGCCTCGGCGCAATTCAGGTTCCGCCGCGGGTTGCCGACGCCTTCTCGTTCGCCCGGTTCAAGGCTGGAGCGGCGGTCTTGGTCCCGGCTGCGCGCCGCCGCCGATGCGCCGATCGGCGCGGGTTGCATTCGGCGGCCGTTCGGCTACACTTTGCGGACCGACGGCCGGCGGCTGCGCGCCGATTCGACGCCGCGTCGCGGGCCTGCGAGGAGAACCGACGATGACTGCACGAAGACCGGATACGAGTTTCCCCGACCGCGCGGCGAGCCGGCGCGAGTTCTTCAAGCTGCTGGCCGCGAGCCCGTTGCTGGGTGCGGCCGCGTCGGGCCTGCCCACGAGCTGGCAGCGGGCGCTCGCGCACGAGGCGGAACACCGCGCAAGGCCGGGCTCCGCGGCGCCCCACTGCCCCGAGTGCGGAGCGGACATTCTGCCGTCGTTGACGCAGCCTCGTTTCAACGCCCTTCAAGACCCGGCGCTGCCTCCCCAGAACGCCCTGGAGGATCAGTTGACGGGGCAGGTCATCGAGTCGCAGGACGACGCGGTCAACGTCTGGGACTTCGAGCGCGCGGCGCATGCGAACAATCTCGCCCAGCACTGGGACTACCTGCACATGGGGGTCGACGACTACGAGACGAGGAAGGCGAACCGGGAGGGGTTCCAGCGCCTGATGCTTCGCCCCCGTCGGCTCGGCGGCGAGGCGATGACCGAGCTCGACACGTCGGTCGAGCTCTTCGGCCGCCGATGGGACTCGCCCCTGTTCCTGTGTCCCGTCGCGAGCCTCGAGGCCTATCACACGCAGGGCGAGAGCGGCGCGGCCCGGGCCGCCCGGGCGAGGGGCGTCCTGCAGATGCAGTCGCACCAGAGCTCGCAGTCCTACGCCGAGATCGCCGAGGCCCGCGGCGAGCCGCACTGGTTCCAGATCTACACGACGCCCGACTGGAACGTGAACCAGCGGGTCATCGACCGCGTCGCCGGCGCGGGCTGCCCCGCCCTGGTGTGGACCATCGACCTCCTGGGCGGCAGCAACCGCGAACTGCAGCGGCGCACGCTGGCCGGCGAGGGCTACGAGTCGGTGCTCTGCCAGAACTGCCACCAGCACCAGCCGGGCTACCTGCGGCCGATGCGGGCGGGGCTGGAAGGGCCGGAGGGTCCCCGCCACCCCTACACCTGGGACTACGTCAAGCGTCTCAAGGACGCCAGCGGCATGCAGCTCATCCTGAAGGGCATCATGACCGCCGAAGGCGCCGAGCAGGCGATAGAGCACGGCGCGGACGGCATCTTCGTGTCGAACCACGGCGGCCGGGCGGTGAACAGCATGTGGTCGTCGATCGACTCGCTGCCCGAGGTCGTCGCCGCCGTCCGGGGCCGGGTGCCGGTGTTCATCGACAGCGGCGTCCGCCGCGGCACCGACATCTTCAAGGCGCTGGCCCTCGGCGCCGACGCGGTGGGCATCGGACGCCCCTACGTGTGGGGGCTCGGCGCGTTCGGAGAGGACGGCGTCGCCAAAGTCATCGATCTGCTGCTCGCCGAGCTGCGGATCGCCATGCGGCAGACCCGGACCACCTCCGTCGAGCAAATCACGTCCCGCTTCGTCATGGAGGGGAAGAACCCCATCATGATGCGCGACAACCGGTTCGGCTTCGGGCTGTAGCAGACTGTCGCAGAGCTGACTTTCCTGTCCGGCCGGCGACTCGTCGCCTCGATTGTCGGGCGCATGACCGGTGGCATGGACAACTCTCTTCAAGATGGTCCACTGGTTAGCCTGCGGGGTCCCGCTCCGCCACCGCCGCGGCGCGGAAGCGGGACCCCGCAGGCCCCACTCCGCCACCGCGGGGGGACGCATGCGCGCGCCCGGTGCGGGCGGAGTCGCGCTCTGACTCGGAACTCGGAGGATCTCAGGATGCTGGTCGCCTCTGGAACAAGTCTCTCGCTCCGTTTCGTGATCGCCGCCGCCGTCGGTTTCGCGCTGCTGGCCGGGTCCCCGGCGGCGGCGCAACCATCCGCCGTCGAGTTCACCGTGTCCGGAACGTCGACAATCCGGGGATGGACCTGCTCGGTGCAGGGGACGGCCGAGGTGACGCCCGGTTCGTCCACCCCGGCGCCCGGTTTCGCCACCGGGGTCCAGTCGGCGACGCTCGTCGTACCAGTGGGCAACTTCGAGTGCCCCGACGAAACGATGACCGAGCACCTCCTCGAGGCGATGAAGCCGGCCGAGTTCGCCGAGATCATCTTCCGGCTCGAGAGCTACGAGGCATCCCCCCAGGGCGCGGAAGCTACCGGCGCGCTCACCATCCAGGACGTCACCCGGGCGGTGAGCTTCCCGATCTCGCTGACTCCAGCCGGGACCGGTGTCAAGATCGCGGGAGACGTCCGTCTCGACATGACGGCCTACGGCGTCGAGCCTCCCACCGTCATGCTCGGTCTTCTGCGGGTGCGGCCGCAGATCCGCATCGAGTTCGAAGGGCTGGTCGTCCCGTAGGAGCCCGCCGCGTCACCGCTCCGACAGGCCCGAGCCCCCCTGCTCGGACGGCCTCCCAAACTCGCCGGACAACCGACCCGAAGCGCGCGGCGCCCGACTTCGGCCGCCCGCGCCTCGGTGGTTTCCGGGCCGTTGCCGCTCGACGGCCCGCCAAGTCTCGCCGGCAGCTCCGCAGCAGCGGCGGCGCGTTCCTCCGGCGCCGGCATCAGAGCTTCGTCAAGAAGTTCCCGCGCTTTCCTGTTCAATGAAGCGCCCCGGAACTTCCGCTGTTTCGACGTCGCCGGGCCAGTACCGGCGACGTCCACCGTCAACGCAGGGACATCCCACGCTGACGGCGCGTGACGGCCCCCCCGATTCGAGGTTGCCGACCGGCCGGCGCCGCGTTGAGACCCACGATTCCGCCCGTCCGGAGCCCCGGGACCCGCCACGATGCCGCCTGCGCACGGCGGTGGCGGAGCGTGGGATGGTCCTGCCGTCAACGCCGGCCACGCGGTCAGCTCGCGCCAATCCAGTACAGGCAGCCGGGGCCGGCGCCGGCGCCCATCGGTATCTCGAGGGTGACCTCGAGCGTCTCCAGGTCGACGACCGAGACGCGATCCGCGGCTCTCAGCCCGAGAAAGGCGCGCCGGCCCTCGGGCCCCACCAGGACCGCGCCGTCGCCGGTGTCGGCCGAGCCCACCGTCACGCGCTCGATCACGCTGCGCGTGGCCGCGTCCATCACCACCAGGGACGCCGCCTCGCCGTCGATGATCAACACGCGGCCGTCGGGCGTGAACTTCAGCCGATTCGCGTCCCGCATGCCGAGGTCGAGGGTCTCCACGACCCGGCGGCTCTCGACGTCGATGATCGACACGCCGCCGTCGCCGCGGGTCGCCGTCCACAGCTCGCGGCCGTCCGGCGACAGGTCGATGCCCTCGGGCCTCTCTCCCGGCACGGGAATATCGGTGATCCGCGCCCGCGCGGGCCCCTCCATGACGTTCTCGACCATCGTGACCGAGTTGGAGCCGGTGTTCGGCATGAACATCGCGCCCCGCCCCCGATCGAGCACCAGCATGTGGGTGCCGTCCTCGCCGATCCCGAGCGTCCAGTCGATCGCGTCCGCCGACGGATCGTAGCGCCCGATCGACTTGTAGCCCTCGATGGTGAAGTACACCTTGCCGCCAGCGAACAGCACGTCGTGCGTCTGGCTGCCGGGGCCGGGGTCGACCCGGCGGATCTCCTCCTGCGCGGCGAGATCGATGACCGAGATCCCGTCCACCATGCTCGCCACGAACGCCAGCCGGCCGTCGGCGGACGCGGTCACCTCGTGGGGGTCCCGGCCGGTCGGCACGCGCCCCAGCACGTTCCCGCCCGCCGGATCGACGATCGCGAGGGCGCTCGCGTCCCTGAGCAGCACCAGAAGTCGTCCGGGCGGCGGCGTCTGGGCGGTCGCCACGCCGGCCAGGGCGACGAGCGCACCCAGCGAGAGCGGGACGAACCCGCAAAGCGAAGTCTTGACCCGTCGTGTCATCTGATATCTCCTTCAATGCGCGGGGGACCCGAAGTCAGCCGATCATACCCGCCCAGCGCCGGCCCCGACGGAAGCAGCGAGCCGGCCGTGCCTGCCGAAAGCCCGGCGGCGGGCGCAACACGACCCGTCACCTCGGCGCCGACGCTCGGCGGGCGTCTTCCCCGATCCCGCATGAACGGCCCGCGGCGCATAGCGAGGCAGTTGCGACGGTAGGTAGGATGGCGGGACCCCGCGCGGATCCGATCCCGCGTGAACGGCTCGCGGGCACCTGGCGAGGCAGTCGCCGTGGACAGATGCCGAACGCCTGTTCCGATTCAGGGCACCGTTCTCGACGCGGCAACAGTCCGTGGTAGAAGTGGTGCGGCATCCGGCCGGGCCGTACTCGGTCCAAGAACGTGTCGTGCAGCAGTCGAAATCGCCGAAATCCGGCCGATCCGCGCCGTTTCCGCGCCGCCGCCCCGTTTGGCGCGCCGCGGAGTTTGCCACCAGGGACGAAGCGCACACCGACCGCAAGATCATCCACCGTCGCCCCGTTTGGCGCGGCCGCGGAGTTTGCCACGAGCTGCGCAAGCACCGGTTGGACCGCGTCGGCAGATGGTATGATGAAAAATCATACCCAACCACCATGCCGAAAACCAAGGTCGCCCTCACCCTCGACGCCGGACTGCTCGACCAGGTGGACACCCTCGTCTCGGAACGGCGGTTCCGCAACCGCAGCCAAGCGGTCGAATCGGCCCTGGCCGAGAAGCTCGGCCAACTCGCCCGGACCCGGCTGGCGACGGAGTGCGCCCGGCTCGACCCGGCCCTCGAACAACGCCTTGCTGATGAAGGCCTCGCAGGCGAGTCGTGGCCCGAATACTGAGGGGCGATATCCGCTGGGCGAACCTGAACCCGGTTCGTGGCCGCGAGCAAGCCGGCAAGCGCCCTGTCGTCGTCCTCAGCCACGACGTCTTCAACGAACGCTCGGGCACGGTCATCGCGGCCGCCCTCACCAGTCAGGAACCCCGCGCGGGCTTTCCCCTCACGCTGCCGCTCGGCGGGCCGAGACTCGCCAAGCGCTCCTGGGTGAAGATCAGCCAGATCCGGACGCTCTCGGTCGAACGCGTCGGCCGGCGGCTCGGACGGGCATCGGAGGAGGAACTGGCCGCTGTCGTCGATGGTCTGGTGGAGATCATCGGCTGACCGCCATGACGTCCTCGGCCGGCGGCGGCGCGTCCTCGGCCGGCGGTGGCGCGAACCCGGCGACCGCCATGAGCGCCGACAGGGTCCCGCGAGATCCGCGGGTCGTCCGAAGGGCGCGTCGGCAAGAACGCCGCTACCGCCGCCACGCGAACAGGCGGCTGAGGATGGCCCGCCGGCGGTCGGTGAACCGCGCCCTCCGCAACTGGTTGGCGGCCTTGCGCCACGCCTCGGCCTGGGTGGGATAGGGGTGGATGGCGGAGCCGATGGTGCCGAGGCCGGCGCCCGCCTTCATCGCCACCGTGACCTCGCTGATCAGGTTGCCGGCGTCGGCGGCGACCACGGTGGCGCCGAGGATGCGGTCGGTCCCTTTCCGGACATGGACCCGGGCGAAGCCCGCGTCCTCGCCGTCGAGCACCGCACGGTCGACCCCCGCGAGGGGCTGGGTGAAGGTCTCGACCTCGATGCCCTGGGCCCGCGCGTCGGCTTTGTACATCCCGACGTGGGCAATCTCGGGCTCGGTATAGGTGCACCAGGGAATGACCAGCGAGTCGGTCGACGCCTTCCCCAAGCCGAACGGATGCGGGAACAGCGCGTTCTGGATCACGATCTGGGCCATGGCGTCGGCCGCGTGCGTGAACTTGAATGGAGAGCAGACGTCACCCGCCGCGTAGATGCGGGGATTGGTCGTCCGCAGGTGGGCATCGACGGTGACGCCGCGCCGGTCGCAGGCCACGCCGGCCGTATCGAGACGCAGCCCCTCGACGTTCGGCGCCCGGCCGACGCCGATCAGGATCTCGTCGACGACGACGTCGTGCGACGCCCCGTCGGCGGTATAGCGGATGCGTTTCCCGCCGGCGTCCGCGGAATCCGGGGCGGCCGGCTTCTCCGCGCCGGCGGCGGACGGCGGCTCCACCCCGCCGATCGCGGCGCCGAGGACGAACCGCACGCCGTCGTGCGCCATCCGCGCCTGCACCACGGCGGCGGCGTCCGGGTCCTCGCGCGGCAGGATGCGGCCGGCCTGCTCGAGCACCGTGACCTCGCTGCCGAAGCGGGCGAACGCCTGGGCCAGCTCGCAGCCGATGGGGCCGGCCCCAATCACCGCGAGCCGCCGCGGCAGCGCGGTCAACGAGAAGACCGTTTCGTTGGTGAGACAGCCCGCTTCGGCCAACCCCGGGATCGGCAGCGCCGCCGCGCGGGCCCCGGTACAGACGGCGGCGCGCGCGAACCGCAGGGCGGCGTCGCCCACCGCGACGGTGTCCGGCCCGGTGAACCGGGCCTCGCCGATGAAGACGTCGACGCCGAGCCCGGCGAAGCGCTCGGCCGAGTCGACGTGGCTGATCTCGGCCCGCAGCCGGCGCATGCGGGCCATCGCCGCGCCGAAGTCGCGCTCGACGCCGCCGGGGAAGGTCAGCCCGAACGCCGCCCCGTCCCGCGCCGACGCCCAGACCCGGGCCGCCCGGAGAACCCCCTTCGACGGCACGCAGCCGACGTTCAGGCAGTCGCCGCCCATCAGATGCCGCTCGACGAGGGCCACCCGGGCGCCGAGACCGGCCGCGACCGCCGCCGTCACCAGCCCCGCCGTCCCCGCCCCCACGACGACGAGGTTGTAGCGGCCGTCCGGCGTCGGATTCCGCCACCCGGGCGGATGGACGTTGGCGGTCAGCTGCCGATTGAAGGCGTCGTCGGGCAGGAGTGCGGCAGAGTCCATGACCGCATGATACTGGTTATAATGGGATGAATGCTCGACACTCACGCTGTCGCGCGGTCGCTGACCGACGCCGTGTTCACGCCGGCCCAGGCCGACGTCATCACGAACGCGGTTCGTTTGGCCGCCGGGCACGGCGGCCACGTCACGTCCGATCAATTCACGGCCGGCCTCGCCGAGGTGCGAACCGGGATCGCCGCCCTCGGCACGCGGCTCTCGACCCGGATCGCGAATCTCGACACGCGGCTCTCGACCCGGATCGCCGACCTGCGCACCGAACAACGAACCCGGAACGCCGAGGTACGGGCCGAGATCGCGAACCTCGAAACCCGGCTCATCCGCTGGATGGTCGGCACCGTCCTCGCGACGGCGACGCTGACCATCGGGATCCTCCGGCTCGTCGGATAGGGCGGCGGTCGGGATGCCGGTCTGGCCGGTCGCAACGGCGGCGGCCGGAGCCGGACCCTCGGGTTCTTCCGAGCGGTTGGGTCCGGGGTTCTCGAAGGGACGGTTTTACCGCGTGCCCGCGCCACGGTCTTCCGCGCCGGTCCGACGCCGGCCGGCTCCAGGAGGAACCATGCTGTTCGCCAACCCCGCCAGCCTGCGGATGCCCACCGCCGAAGAGGCGCTCCCCGGCCGGGACGAGCCGATGCCGCCGGCCGGCCGGCACTTCGTCAACGGCCGCCCGACGGCGCCGCCGTTCCCCGACGGGATGACGCGGGCGGTGTTCGGCATGGGCTGCTTCTGGGGGGCGGAACGGACGTTCTGGAAACTCGCGGGCGTCCATACGACCGCCGTCGGCTATGCCGGCGGGATCACGCGGAACCCGACTTACCGCGAGGTGTGCAGCGGAGGGACGGGCCACACCGAGGTGGTGCTGGTCGTCGCCGATCCGGCGGTGGTCTCTTTCGAGCGGCTCCTCCAGGCGTTCTGGGAGGGCCATGACCCGACCCAGGGCATGCGGCAGGGCAACGACGTCGGCACCCAGTACCGCTCGGCGATCTTCACCGCCGACGCCGGACAACTGCGCATCGCCGAGGCCTCGCGCGACGCCTATCAGACGCGGTTGACGTCGGCCGGCTTCGGGCCGATCACGACCGAGATTCGCGGGGCGCCGCCCTTCTACTACGCCGAAGACTACCACCAGCAGTACCTCGCGAAGAACCCTGGAGGCTACTGCGGCCTCGGCGGAACCGGCGTCCGGTGTCCGGCCGGCGCGGCGGTCGCCGGTGCCTGATTCCGCGCGCCCGGCTCCGGTCATCGACTGGACCCGCTACGACGCGGTTCTCTTCGATCTCGACGGGGTGCTGACCGCCACCGCGCGCCTGCATGCCGCGGCGTGGACCCGGCTGTTCGACGACTATCTGGCGCAGCGGGCGGCCGCGCACGGCGAGCGGTTCCGGCCGTTCGAGCCGCGCGACTACGCGCAGTACGTCGACGGCCGGCCGCGCTACGACGGCGTGCGCGCCTTCCTCGCCTCGCGCGGCATCACCGTGCCCGACGGCGCCCCCGACGACCCGCCGGAACGGGAAACGGTCTCCGGTCTCGGGAACCGGAAGAACGCGCTCTTCTTCGCGATCCTGGCGACAGAGGGCGTGGACACCATAACCGGCACGGTGGCGGTGGTCCGCCATGTGCGGCGGCACGGGGTGCGCACCGCCGTCGTCTCGTCGAGCCGAAACTGCGCGGCGATCCTGGACGCGGCGGGCATCGCCGACCTGTTCGAGCTGCAGGTGGACGGCGTCGCCGCCGAGCAGCGGGGCCTGGCCGGCAAGCCGGCGCCCGATACGTTCCTGCATGCGGCCCGCGCCCTGGGGGTCGCGCCGGCGCGCGCGGCGGTGGTCGAGGACGCGATCGCGGGCGTCGCCGCCGCCCGCGCCGGCGGGTTCGCGCTGGTGGTCGGCATCGAGCGCGCCGGCGCCCCCGGCGATCTGCTCCGGGCGGGCGCGGATCGCGTGGTGACGAACCTCGCCGACACGCTGCCGGACGGGGCCGGGCCGGCCGCCGCGGCCGCTGTCGAGGACGCCGGCTGATGGACGACCGCTACCACGCCCGTCTCCCCCGGGACATCTACCCGCCGGACGAATGGCGCCTCGTCGAGACGGGCTTCGACCCCCGCCGGGTCGGGGCGTCGGAGTCGCTCTTCACGACCGCCAACGGCTACCTCGGCATGCGCGGCACCTGCGACGAAGGCCAGCCGGTGGAGCACCACGGCACCTATGTCAACGGCTTCCACGAAACTTGGCCCATCGTCTACGGCGAAGAGGCGTACGGCTTCGCGAAGCTGGGCCAGACCATCGTCGACGTGCCGGACGCCAAGATCATCCGGCTGTACGTCGACGACGAGCCGTTCTTCCTGCCGACGGCGACCCTCGACCGCTACGAGCGGGTGCTCGACATGCGCGCGGGGACGCTGGACCGCACCCTCGTCTGGGCCCATTCGTCCGGCCAGCGCGTCTCCATCCGATCGCGCCGGCTCGTCTCCCTCGAGCACCGGCACCTCGCGGCGATCTCCTACGAGGTGACCCTGCTGGCCTACGACGCCCCCGTCGTCATCGTCTCCGAAATCGCGGCGGAGGGGCGCGCGACCGGCGGCAACGACGATCCCCGCATCAAGCAGTTCGGGTGCGAGGTGCTCGAGCCCCTGGTGAACCGCGCCGCCGACCGCCGCATCGTGCTCGGGCACCGTACCCGGTCGGGCGGCATGACCCTGTCGTGCGCGGTCGACCACGAACTGCGGACCGACTGCGACTACACGACCGACGTGCGGTCGGACGGACCGGGCGGGCGGATCGACTTCTCGATCGACGGCCAAGTGGGCGCGCGCATCCACCTTGTCAAGTACGTCACCTACCACTCGTCCCGGCGCCCGCAGACCGACGAGCTCTGCGAGAGGGCCGAGCGGCTGTTGAACCGAGCCGTCCGGCGCGGCTTCGCGGACCTGCTCGACAGCCAGCGCCAGTTCCTCACCGACTTCTGGCACCGCAGCGACGTCGTGGTGAAGGGACAGCCGGCGTGGCAGCAGACCATACGCTTCAACCTCTTCCACATCTGCCAAGCGACGGCGCGGGCCGGGGGCGTCGGGGTGCCGGCCAAGGGACTGACCGGCCCCGGCTACGAGGGCCACTATTTCTGGGACACCGAGATCTACCTGCTGCCGTTCCTGATCTACACGACGCCGCGAATCGCGCAGAACCTGCTGCGTCTGCGCCACCGGCACCTGGACGACGCCCGGCGGCGCGCCGGCGAGCTGAACCAGCGCGGCGCGCTCTTTCCGTGGCGCACCATCGACGGCAACGAGGCGTCCGCCTACTACGCGGCGGGAACCGCGCAGTACCACATCAACGCGGACATCGTGTACGCCCTCCGAAAGTACGTCGACGTGACCGACGACACCCGTTTCCTCGCCGAGGTCGGCGCCGAGATTCTCGTCGAGACCGCCCGGCTCTGGGTCGACCTCGGCTTCTTCGACCGCCACGACGACCTGTTCCGCATCAACGGCGTGACCGGACCGGACGAGTACAACACCGTCGTCAACAACAACCTCTACACCAATCTGATGGCGCGCGAGAACCTCTGGTACGCGGTGGAGACGATCCGGGCGCTGCGCGCCGACGACGCGCCGCGGTTCAAGCTGCTGGTGCGCGCGACCGGTCTCGACCCCGCCGAGCTCGACGCGTGGCAGCGCGCGGCCGACCGCATGTATCTGCCCTACGATGCGCGCGACGGCGTCCATCTGCAGGACGACTCCTTCAAGGACAAGGAGGACTGGAACTTCGAGAACACCCCGCCGGACAAGTATCCGCTCCTGCTGCACTACCATCCGCTCGTCATCTACCGCCACCGGGTGGTCAAGCAGGCGGACGTCGTGCTCGCGATGTTCCTCCTCGGGCGCGAGTTCCCGCTGGAGCAGAAGCGCCGCAACTTCGTGCACTACGACCCGTTGACGACCCGCGACTCGTCGCTGTCCTGCTCGATCGAGAGCATCGTCGCGGCCGAGGTCGGCGAGGCGGAGAAGGCGTTCGGCTACTCGCTCGACGCCGGGTTCATGGATCTCGCCGACGTGGCCGGCAACGTGCAGGACGGCTGCCACATCGCCTCGATGGGCGGGTTCTGGATGACCCTCATCTACGGCTTCGCGGGCATGCGCGACGACGGCGGCCGCATCACCTTCTCCCCCCAGGTGCCCCCGCAGTTCGAGAGCCTCCGCTTCCCGCTGCAAATCCGCGGCCGGCGGCTGGAAGTGGAGTTGACGCCGACGGCCGCCACCTATCTGCTGCGGGGCGACGAGCCGCTCGCCATCGGCCACCGGGGCGAGACGATCGAGCTCCAGCCGGACGTGGCGGTCACCCGGCCCTCTTCCGCCGGCCCGCCCCGTAACCCGGCCGAAGAGCCGTAGGGGCGGTGCGGCGGCGCTTCGGTTCGTCCTTCGCCCCCGAGAACGTCGATACGCGGTCTGCGGGGGGGGGCGCACGTCAGATCGGCGTCGGGCGGGCCCCGCGCCGCTCTCGGTGCGCCGCGGGGCTTCGCCGCGGGCCACTTACGCCTGCGGCTGGACGATCTCGATTCTCACGCCGTCCGGTCCGGTCACGAACGAGATCAGCATGTCCTCGCCGAGGGGGTTCGTGAACGGGCGCGGCTTGATGTCGAACTCGACGCCCTTGCCCCTGATCTCCTCGGCGGCGGCCCGCAGGTCGGGGAACTGCCAGCCGAGGTGGTCGAAGGCCCGGCCCTCGGTCGGCGCCAGCTCGCCCTCGTGGCGCGAGATGAGCAGCCAGACGGTGTCGTAGCGGAGGCCGGCGATGCGGCCCTTCAGGCTGTCCCGCTCGCCCTCGAAGAGGTTCTCGTACCAGTCGAGGGCGGCGGCGGGATCGGTGGACCGCAGGTGCAGGTGGTGGAAACCGAGCCATTCCGGGTCCTCGACGACCTCGATCTTCGTGCCCCACGGGTCCTCGACGAAGGCGAGCTTGAAGAGGCCGTCGATCTCGCGCATCGGCTCGAGAATCTTCACGCCGGCCGCCTCGAACGAGGCCATCTTCGCGGCGAGGTCGGTGAACGAGAAGCCGATGTGGTCGACGCCGCTGCCGACGCTCGGACCGGTCGGCTCGCGCTCGAAGAAGATGATCAGGGTGTCGCCGGCGGCGCAGGCGTTGTGCCGGCCGTAGTCGGTGCACCCCATGTGGGTCATGTACCACGCCTTCGCCTCGGCGGCGGAGTCGGCGACGAGATGGATGTGGTGATAGTCGGCGGCGGCGGAGACGGCCGGGGCGCCGGCGAACCCGGCGAACGACGCGGCGAGCACGAGCAGCTTGCGAATCATCGGTGTCCTTTCGGGTGGTGGCCGTACTTGTCATCGGGAGGCGCCCGCGGCGCAGCGCCGTCACCGGTGTTCTTATCGCGCCTCCTCGAGACGCGCGGTCCGCAGCATCCCCACGATGGAGTAGTTGCCCTCGTGGCACGCGAACTCGTAGATCGGCTGCGTGCGGCGCTTCAACGGAAGCGCCGCCGTCCACGGCGAGGCCCAGGTCGCGGGGTCGGTGAACGTCATCTCGTAGGTGAGGGTGTCGGGGCCGCTCCGCGTGAACCGTTCGACCAAGTGCAACCCCTCGGCGGCCCCGCGGTAGTAGCTGTTCTCGGAGAAGTTGCGGGTCTCCACGACCAGCGTATCCCCCTCCCAGTAGCCGCGCGAATCGCCGTTCCACTGGCGGACGGCGTCCGGGAGATGGGGACGCCCGTCGAGCGGAATGATCCGCGCATCGTGGAACGCCTCGCTGACGAACGCGACGTGGTCCGGCGTCTGGACGAGTTGGTAGAAGGTGTAGGGACCGGCGCCGAAGTTGCCGCCCAGGCGCGGCACCCCGGTCGTCACGCAGCGGTGCACGTTGTTGAGGTCTTCGGGACCGGTCTTGAACCGCCACCCGTCATCCACCGCCGCCTCCCGCGCGCGCGCTTCCGGCGTCAGCGCGGGAATGCGCCCGTCGGGCGGATCGATGACGAGGGACGTCCGGTCGGTCACCTCCACGTCGACCATGCCGATGGAGCTGCTGGTGGACCAGGCCTCGTAGGTCTCGACGTCGTTGAGGGCGGCGAAGAACGCCCCCTCGGGGGTCGCGAAGGCGCTTCTGCCGTTGCGGAAGATCCGCGCCACCCGCGCGCGAAGGGTGGCGGCCTCTTCGTCCGTCAGATACGCGCGGTCCGCGAACACCTCGGGACGCTGCAGGGGGGTGGCGGTATTGCTGAGCCAGACGCCCTGCAGGTCCGGGCGGCCGTCCGGCAGCCGGGGCGGGGTCCAGTCTTCGGCGGCGGTCTGCGCGCCGGCCGGACCGGCCGCCAGCGCCAGCGCGATCAAGGCCGCCGGCACCGCGATCCGTACGAGATGACAGCCACGCATCGGTGTTCCTCCTGTCTCCCGGCAGCCCGTGGCGAACCCCGCGCCGCACCGCGGGCGGCGGGGGCGCCAGCGGGCTGAAGCGCGCCCGCGGGCAAAGAACGCCGGTGCCCGACAAGGTGTAAGGTAGGGGCGCCTGTCGGGCACCGGTAACCGCCGAACAACGCCGTCGGGCGGGATGCACCGCCGCTCGAATGCCGCGGGGGACTTTCCCCACCGGCGGCCGGGTGCCGGTCCGCGGCCGCCTCAGCGCGGCGGGGCCGGGGGCGCTGCGGCGGCGGCCCCGCGCGGCGCATAGATGTCGTAGCCCTCCGCCGCCTCTTCCGCTTCCGACGGCGGCGACACCCCCGCCGCGAGCAACGCCTGTTCGACGGCGGCCACCGTCACCGGCGACGGCTTGAAGTTGCCGAACCGGTACCCGCGCGCGATGGTCAGCGGCGACCAGCCGAACTGGTTCTTGCGCGCCCAGACCTCGATGTCCGAACCGCTGGCCGCGAGCAGCCCCACCACCGCCGGCAGGTTCTTGTAGGCGGCGCCGTGCATGGCGGTCTCGCCCTTGTCGTCGACGGCGTTCACGTCGGCGCCGAGGTCCAGGGCGAGCTGGACCGCCTCAAGCACCTCCGCCTCGGTCCCGGCGTCCTCGCCCGGCGACCGCGTGCCCAGCCCCGCCGCGGCCATCAGCGGGGTGCTGTTCTCGGCGTTGGTCATCAACGGATCGGCGCCGAGATCGACGAGGGTCCGCATCAGCTCCACGTCGGCCACCAGCGACGCCAGCATGAACGGGGTCGACCCCGGCTCGTGGTGGCGGGTGTTGTTCAGATTGCGCCGGACCGCCATGCGGGCGTTCACGTCGGCGCCGTGCGCCACTAGGCGCCGTACGAACTCCAGGCTGGTCATCCGCCCGGACCCGTCGGGGGCGGGGTCGTTGTCGCCCACGCCCGGCTTGCGCACCTTCGGGATCAAGTGGAGCGCGGCGTATCCGGGGCCGTCCGCGTTCGGATCGGCGCCGGCGGCCAGCAGCGCCGCCGCCACGTCCCAATGCGCGTTGGTCACCGCGAGCAGCAGCGGGGTCGTGCCGACCCGGACCGGCCGTCCCGTGCGGTAGGTCCGTTCCGCCCGAATGACCTCATCGACCGCGCCATCGACGTCGACGCCGGCGCTCAACAGGGTGCGAACCACCCCGAGGTGGCCCTCCCGCACCGCGAACAGCAACGGCGTGAACCCGGAGTCGAGCGGCGTGGTGAAATCGGCCCCCACCTCGATCAGCGTCTCGACGACGTCGACGTGCCCTTCCGCCGCCGCCCACATCAGCGCCGTCTGCCGGCGTCTCGGCTCGACCGCCTCGATGTCCGCGCCGTGCGCGATCAGCGCCCGGACGACGCCGACCCGCCCCGAGCGGGCCGCGGTCATCAGCACCGTCTCGCCCCCCGGCAACACGGCCCCCGCGTCGGCGCCGGCGTCGAGCAGACGCCTGACCACCTCCGCGTTGCCGTTCTCGGCGGCCAGCGACAGCGGGATCACGCCGTATCGGTTCGACGCCCGGACATCCGCCCCGGCGTCCACGAGGCGGCCCACGAGGTCCGCGTCATCGTGATACGCGGCCCAGTGCAGGGCCGTCATGCCATCGACCTGCGCGGCGTTCACGTCGCCCGGCGGATCGAGCAGACGGTCGATGGCCGCCCGATCGCGCTGCTGGACCGCGTCGGCCAACGGCGCCTCGGACGCGGCGGCGCCGAGCGTCGCCAGACCGACGAGCGCGACGACGACCACGCACCCGGCCCGGAGGGCGCCGCCTGCGCCGCCGCCCCAACCAACCCTGCCGGCGGTCCGCACCGTTCTACGGCGCGGACTCCCGGCGGCCATTCTGCGATGCATCATTCCGTCTCCCGTGCCCGGCTTCTCGGAACCCGTCCCCCCGCGGCGGGGGCGGAACGAAAGCGGGCCGCTCCACCGTCCCGACGCGGCTCCCGCGCCCTGCGCCTGGAACCGTCCCCGACGAGACGACGGCGGGAACGCGGGCCGCGCCGCCCGACCTACAACGCCACCGGGTCGAGCAGCGTGTCTATCCTGCCGGTGCTGTCCGACCAGGTATCGAGCTCCACCCCGACCTTGTCGAGCAGGGTCAGGTGCAGGTTCGCCATCGGCGTCGGCTCGGCGTACCGGATGTGCCGCCCCCCCTGCGTCCGGCCGGCGCCGCCGCCGGCCACCACCACCGGGAGGTTCACGTGGTCGTGGACGTTCGGATTGCCCATCCCGCTGCCGTACATGTACAGGGAGTGGTCGAGCAACGACCCGTCGCCGTCCGGCGCCGCCGCCAGCCGCTCGAGGAAGTACCCGAACAGCGACACGTGGTACTGGTTGATCTTGGCCAGCATCGCGAGCTTCTCGGGATCGTTGCCGTGGTGCGAGATCGGGTGATGCGGGTCCGGCACCCCGATCTCCGGATAGGTCCGGTTGCTCGACTCCCGCGCGAGCTGGAAGGTGACGACCCGGGTCACGTCGCCCTGCAAGGCGAGCACCTGCAGGTCGAACATCAGCTTCGCGTGGTCCTCGTAGGCGGCCGGCACCCCGATGGGCCGATCCAGGTCGGGCAGCGGATTGTGTTCGGTTTCCGCCTCCGCCCTCTGAATCCGGCGCTCGACCTCGCGAACCGTCTCCAGATACTCGCGCACGCGGCCGCGGTCGCCGGGACCGAGCTCGCGCTGCAGCCGCGCGATGTCGTCGCGCACCCAGTCCAGCAGGCTCGCGCGCCGTCCCAGCGCCGCGCGGCGCTGCACGGCGGTCCCACCCTCGCCGAACAGGCGCTCGAACACCATCCGCGGATGGGCCTCGGGCGGCAACGGCGAGGTCGGCGACGACCACGAGAGGTTGTTCTGGTAGACGCAGGCGTAGCCGTTGTCGCACTGGCCGACCATGTCGAGCAGATCCATCGCCAGCTCGAGCGAGGGCAGTTGCGTCTCCCGGCCGATGCGCCGGGCCGCGATCTGATCGACGGTGGTGCCCAGATAGTAGTCGGTGCTCTCGGTCCACTTCGCCTTGGCCGCGCTCAAGAACGAGGCGTTCGACGTGGCGTGGGTCCCGGGGTACGCGTTCCGGAGCTCCAGGTTGCTGACCACCGTCAACTGGTCCCGCACCGGCGCCAGGGGCCCCAGGCTCGGAGACAGGCGGGTCAGCGCCCCGCCCCCGCCGGGCGGCGTCCACAGGGCGATGTTGGATCCCATCGGCACGTAGACGAACCCGAGGCGCCGGACCGGTTTCGCCGCGGTGTTGGCGAGCGCCGTCATCGACGGCACCATCGCATCGAGCAGCGGCAACGCCACGGCGGCTCCGGCGCCGCGCAGAAAGGTCCGCCGCGGCAACGCCCTCTTCGAGATAATCATGATGCTTTCCTCATCTGGAACGGCGTGCTCTCGACCACCCCCACGACCAGCGACGAAAGACGGTAGTCGTCCTCCCGCGCGGCCCGGAGAATGGCCCGGACGGCCGGGGCGTCGGCGTGCCCGACCCCGCGTCCGATCGCAAACGTCAGCAACTTTTCCGCCACCGTGCCCACGAAGAGCTCGGGGCGCCGCAGCAGCGCCGCCTCCAGCTCGTCGACGCCGTCGACGCTCGTCCCGTCGAAGAGCGTCGCCGCGGCGTCCACGGGCACCCCCCCGTCCGCGTCGCGCCAGCGCCCGACCGCGTCGTAATTCTCGAGAGCGAAGCCCACCGGGTCCATCAGCAGGTGGCAGCTCGCGCACGCGGGATTCGCCCGATGCGCGCTCATGCGCTCCTTCATCGAGCGGGCGCGCGCCCCCGCCCCCGTCTCTTCCAACTCGGGCACGTTGGGGGGCGGCGGGGGCGGCGGCACCCCCAGAATGTTGTCGAGCACCCATTTCCCCCGGATGACCGGCGATGTGCGCGTGGCGTAGGAGGTCGCCAGCAGGATGCTGCCCTGGCGCAGCAGTCCGCCCCGGGTCCCGCCTTCGCCGAACTCGACGCGGCGGAACCGGCTGCCGTAGACGTGCGGCACCCCGTAGTGCCTGGCCAGCCGCTCGTTCAGGTACGTGTAGTCCGCCCGCAGCAGGTCGAGGACGCTGCGATTCTCGCGCAGGACGCTCTCGACGAGCATCTCCGTCTCCTGCCGGAACGCCTGACGCAGGTTGTCGTCGAAGTCGGGGAAGACCCGCATGTCCGGGGTAATCGACTCCAGGTTCCGGAGATGCAGCCACTGGCCCGCGAAGTTGGTCACGAGGTTCGAGGCGCGCGGGTCCGCCAGCATCCGGCGCGCCTGCCGCGCGAGCGCCCCCGGCGCGGTCAACTCCCCCCGCTCGGCCAACCCGAGCAGCTCGTCGTCGGGAATGCTGCTCCACAGGAAGAACGACAGCCGCGACGCCAGCTCGATGCCGCTCAGACGATACGGCGCGCCGGGCGCGGCGCCGGCGGGGTCCCGCTCCACCCGGAACAGGAACTCGGGGCTCACCAGCACCGCGGCCAGCCCCATCTCGATGCCGGTGTCGAACCCCGCCTCGTCCCGAGCCGCGCGGTACAGATCGAACGGCCGCGCGAGGTCCGCCGCGGTCACCGGACGGCGGTAGGCCCGCCGCATCAGGGTCGACAGGATGTCGGCGGCGCAGGCGTCGTCGCCGGCCGGCGCGGCCGGCTGGCAGGTGAAGATGCGGGCCCGGCTCGGGGTATCGCCGGCCCCGGCGGGGTTGTAGGGACCCACGATCGAGATCTCGTACACCGCCGGCTGCACCCGCGGGTGCCGGTAATAGTTGAAGTGCGCCTGGTACGGCTGCCGCTCGGTCTCCAGCAGCAGCTCGGGCTTCTTGGGGAACGTGACCGCCAGGGCATGCGGACCGGCCGCGACCGCGACGCGCCGCGTGAGATGCGCGTCGAGCGTGTCGTGCGACGGCTGGTAGTTCAACGCATGCTCGGCGACCTGCTCCGCCGGCCGCACGGTGAAGGTGTCCACCAGCTCGCCGTCGAGCAGCAGGTGCAGGTCGTGCGGCTCGCTCAGGCCCTCGATGTGCTCGTTCCGGTCGCGGGCCAGCCGGATGCTGATCTCGTAGTCGCCGTCGACGGGAAAGGTATGCGACAGCAGGGCGCCGCCGCGCGTCCCGATCGGCATGCCGGGCAGGTGTCCCTCCTGCGTCAGGTCCGGCCGGGTGCGAACCGTGACGCCGCCGGGCCCCAGGCCGGGGCGTCCGACCGCGAGCCGGCTGATCTTCTCGGCCGCCGAGACGTACCGCTCCAGCAACGTGGGCGAAAGATTCCCGACGGTGATGTTGTCGAACCCGAAGCTGGACGAATCGCCCGGGAGCAGCGCCGCCACGTCGACGTCCAGATCCAGCAGATCCCGCACCGCATTGTGGTACTCCGTGCGGTTGAGCCGCCGGAACGTCTCGGAGCGTCCCGGGTCCGGCGCCGCCGCGGCCCGGCGGTCCAGGGCCGCCTCCAGCGATCCGATGGCCGCCGCGTACGCCGATTCGTCGGGCCGGCGGGCGGAGACCGGCGGCATCTGCCGGGCGCGCAGCTTCCGGACCACCCGCTCCCAGACCTCCGTATGGTCGGACAGCGCCTCCCCGGCAATGGTGTCCAGGGCGAGACCGGCGGTGCGGGTCCGGCCGTTGTGACACGACACGCAGTAGCGTCCGACCAGGGTCCGATACGCTTCCGCGTCCGGCGCCGGCTGGGTGGACGCCGGCGCGGCGCCGAGCGCGCCTGCCGCGAGCATCCCCGCCAGAATCGGGCGGAGTCTCCAACGTCGCCTCGGTTTCGACATCCGGCGTTCCCCCTCCCGGGCCACCAAGGTAGGCGTGACGAATTTCTGACCCCTTTATACACGATCCGCACCTGCCGGGGTTCCACCGCCGCGAATCCGTCTTATCATTGTTGAAGGTGCCGCGCCGACTCGCCGACCGATCCGGAAGTGGCGGCGTTCCTGGGAAGAAGCCGTGTCCGACCATCCACGCCCCTTCACCATCGATACCGATCGGCGCGGGCGAGGCGTGCAGATCGCGCTGAGCCTGATCGGCATCCCGTTCGTCGTGTCGCTGGCGGGACTCGGGCTCCGGTCGCCCCTGTCGCAACTGGCGTTGATCGACGAAGGCCCTCTCGCGATCAGCGCCGCCGCCACCGGCGCCGCCCTGCTGCTCGTCATCGCCGGGGCGTGGGCCGTCGACTGGTGGACGGTCAGAAGACAGGTGCGGGCGCTGGCCGCGGTGAACCGACAGATCGAGCTGACGGGCGACGAGATCGAGACGGAACGAGCCCGGCACGCCATGGAATTGAAGATCAAGACGAACGCGATCGAGAACCGGAACGACGACCCGCCGCATCGGACGCCGGGCGCCGATCTCGAGATTCGGCCCGCCGTCCTCGATGCGGCCGCGCAGCCCCCGCAACTGCCGGAACGGACGTCGTGACCCGGAACGCCAACGAGATCGTGGCTGCGCTGGACCGCAGCATGCGCCGGGTCCGGGTATCTCTGGCGCTCTATGGCGTGCCCTGCCTGATCGCGCTGGCCGGGCTGGGGTTCCGCGGCGCCTTGACCGGCATCTCGCCGGTCCTGGCCGACTACCTCGAGATCGCGGCGACGGTCGCCGCGGTCGGTCTCCTGCTCGTGATCATGGCGGGTTGGCTGGCCACCCGGCGGGCGCTCCGGCAACTCGACCTCCGACTGCGCGAGTCCACCGCCCGCCTCGCCCTCAATCGCCGGGAGATAGAGGCCACCAAGACCCGGCACGCGCTCGAGCGGCAGGTCAAGACGCTGGAGCTCGAGCATGCGGTGGCGAGCCGGGAGGCCCGCCTGCGGATTCGAGAGCTCGAGCGCGCGCTCGATCAGGCCCCCCCCGCCCCGCCGCCGGCCGATCCCGAACCGGCCGCGGCCCCCGCCCCGCACCGGGCGCCGCCGGCGACCCTGAACCGGCCGCGCAAAATTCTGCGGGAAGCGGACGCCACCGAATCGGCCGCGGACGAAAGCGCCTGACCGCCGAGCCCCTTCAACGGAACTCGACCGGCGGGGGCGGGACCAGATCCACGGTCCCCGCGGTCACGCGGAGCGCCGAACGTCCCGCGGAGCCCGAGGTGATCCGCAGGCGGGCCACCCCGTCGGCGGCGGTCACCGATTCGACGGGCCGCACGCTGTCCGCGGCGCGGCTGGAGAGAACCCGTACCGGCGCCCCGGCCACCGGATTGTCGAAGGCATCCCGCACCGTGACGGTGATCTCGGCCGCGGCGTCCCCGCCGGCGGCGACCGCGCCGGGCGATACCGCCACCGTCGAGGCCGCCGCGCTCGGATCCCCCGGAACGACCCGAACCTCCCCCGTCCCCTCGACCCCGTTCGACCGCGCCCGCACCCGTCCGGCCCCGGCCGCCAGCGCGGTGAAGATGCCGCGCGTCGGTTCGACGGTGCCCACGTCCCCCGACACCTGCCAATCGACCGCGTACCCCGCCACGGTGTTCCCGCGCGCATCGAATCCGGCGGTGCGGAACTGCAGGAGCTCGCCCGATCGCACCTCGGGAGCCGCAGGCTGCACCTCCAGCACCGCCAGCGCACCCGGCGTCGTGGCCACGTCCGCGGTCCCGACCACCCCGCCGGCGGTGGCGGTCACCACCCCCGTGCCGACCATGGTCCCGCTGAACCGCCCCTCGGCGTCTATGCCGCCGACGCCGTAGGTCACGCTCCAATCCGGATCGACGTCCACCAGATTGCCGTACGCGTCGCGGCCGGCCGCCGTGAACGTCTGCGTCGTATCGCTCGCCACGTCCGCCCGCGCCGGTGCCACCACGATCGCGGCGAGCGGGCCCGGCACCACGTTCACCGCCGCCTCGGCCACCAACGATCCGCTGGTCACCTGAATCACCGCGGGTCCCGCCCGCGTGGGGACGAACTGCCCCGCCGCGTCGATGGTCCCCGCGCCGCGGACAATTTCCCACCGGGGCTCGACGTCGACGACGTGACCGTCCCGGTCGCTTCCCACCGCCGACAGCTGGATCCGTTCGCCGGCCGTCACCTCGGCCCGGTCCGACCCGCGCACGATCCGGAGCTCCGCCAGCGGGCCCGGCGACACCCGCACCGGCGCTTCGGCCGAGAACCCGCCCGCCCGCGCGATGATGCGGCCGCTCCCCGGGGAGGCCGCGACGAACCGTCCCTCGGCGTCGACCCGGCCGACGCCGCCGGTCACCTCCCATTCGGGCCGGATCACCACCTCGTTGCCGTTCGCATCGACGCCGGTCCAATCCACCGGCCGCGCCTCGCCGACCTGCACGTCGGCCGGCGCTTCGAGGTCGATGGCGGCCAGCGGGCCGGGCACGACCCGCACCGCGGCGACCCCCGACAACCCGCCGGCCGTCGCGACCACCGAGCCGGCCCCGGCCGCGACCGCGGTGAGCCGCCCATCCCCGGTTCCGATGGCGCCGACGCCGCCGGTCACCGTCCACGCCGGCGTCACCGGCCGCTCGTTCCCGAGCGCATCCCGGCCCGTGGCCTCGAACGCCTGCACCGAACCCGATGCGATGTCGAGCGCCCGCGGAGTCACCTCGATGGCGGCCAGGGGTCCGGCGGTGACCCGAATCGCGGCCTCGACCGACAGGCCCCCCACCGCCGCCACCAACGTGACCGCGCCGGCGGCGGTGCCGACGAACGTACCGCCGGCGTCGATACGCCCCTCACCCGCCGACAGGCTCCAGGCCGGCTCGACCGTCACGCGGTTGCCCACGCCGTCGACCCCGGTCACCGTGAACCCTTGCCGCGATCCGGCCACCACGGTGACGGCGCGCGGCGCCACGGCAAGGCCGGTCAACGGGCCCGGGACCACCTGCACGTCCGCGGCGCCAGTCACCTCTCCCGACCGCGCCACCACCTGCGCCTGTCCGGCCTGCCCCCCCGTGAACCCGCCGGCCGGATCGAGCTGCCCCACGGCCGACGACAGATGCCAGACCGGCTCGATGGCCACGTCGTTCCCGGCCGCATCGCGTCCGGCGGCCACGAAGGCGGTCGTGGTCCCGGCCGGCACCTCGGCCCGCGCCGGACTCACCGAGATCGATTCGAGCGGGCCCGGGACCACCCTGATCACCGTGGAGGCCGCGACGCGGCCGGAGGCGACGACCAACCGCGCCGTACCCGCCCGCACCCCCCGGAAACGCCCGCCGTCGTCGAGCTCGCCGATCGCATCGGACAGGCTCCAGGTCGGCGTCAGCGGCACCGTATTGCCGCCGGCATCCTGCCCGACGGCGCGAAACTGCCGCTCGGCCCCGCTGACGACGGTCGGGTTGACCGGTTCCAGGGCAATCGTCACCAACGGCCCCGGCGTCACCTCCACCCGGGCTTCGCCCCGCAGATCGCCGGCCGCGGCCACCACCGCGGCCTGCCCGACCCGTCCCGCCGTCAGGACCCCCCGGCCGTCGAGATCGCCCACGTCCCGCGTGAGGCTCCACTCGACGGTCACGCCCGAATCGTTCGGGTCGAGGGCCACCGCGTTCCCGCCGGCGTCACGGGCCACCGCGCGCAGCGCGACCTCTCCACCCGATGCGACGCGCACCTCGGCCGGCAGCAATTCGATGCGGCGCGCGGGACCCGCCACCACCGTCAGCGCGCTCGACGCCTCGACCCCGCCGACCGCGGCCCGCACCCGTCCCCGGCCCGCCGTCCCCGCCGTGAACGTCCCGGACGGCTCCAGCGCGCCGATTCCCCCCGCCAGGGTCCACTGCGGCCGCACCACGAGCTCGCCGCCGTCGTCGTCATAGCCCGTCGCTTCGAAGGTCAGGGTGTCGCCGGCCACCACCTCCGCCCGGTCCGGCCGCACCGTCAGCCGGGACAGCCGACGGGTGGGCACGACGAGTGTCTGCGGCGGCAGACCCGCCACCGAGACCTCCACCCGGTTGTCGCCCGGGTCGGGGGCGGTGGTGAAGAGGCGCGTGAGCGACCCCGCGTTGTCCGTCCCGCCGCCGGCGAGGTCCGGCGCCGAGCCGTCCGCGGCCGCCCGCAGCCCGACGATGGCGCCGGACACGGGATTGTCGAATCGGTCCGCGACGGCGACGCCGAGGATGACGACGCCGCCGCTGACCGTGCGCTCCGGATCGGCGGTCACGGTGAAGCTGGCGGGAGGCCCGGGGCGGCCGGGCACGACGAGCGTCGCCGACAGATCGCCGGCGACCGCCTCGATGCGGTTCTCGCCGACCCGACTCGACGCGGTGAGGGTCACGTCGGCGGTACCGGCGGCGCCGGTCACCACCTCTTCCGCGCTCAGGGCCGTGCCCGGCGTGTCGGTGGACAGCCGGATCACTTGGCCCGGCACCGGTGTATTCAGGTTGTCCAGGAGCTCGATCCGAACCTGCGCCGACCCGCCGACCGGCAGCGCCTCAACCTCGGCCACGATCTCGAGCCGTTCCGGTTCGCTGCCGACACAACCGGCGAGAACCGCGAGGCCGCCCGCCGCCGCGCATACCAGGAGCAAACTCCGCCCGCTTCGTCCGTCCATGGCTCCACTCCTCACGCGCAAGTTCCGCCGCACGCTCGATTCTACCGGGAGCGCCCCCCCCACGTTCCCCGGAGATCGGATCCGGCGCGGTGGCGGGCGGCGAGGCCGCGATCTCACCGCGGGCCTGAACCGCCTGCGTCGCGGTTGGAGCGGGGGACCGCCGCGCGGCGGCGGCGATCTCCACGTCGGCCCCGCCCTCCCGAAACCGCCCGCATCCTGCTTCGAACCCGCCTCAGAGGGCGTCGCGGGACATCAGGAAGGCGTGCACCTGCCAGATCTCGTCCTGCGACAGGAGCTCGCCGAACGCGGGCATGTTCGTGCCTTCGCGCCCCCGCGTGACCGCGTCGAGGAACCGGCCGGCCGGCAGTCCGGTCCTGAAGAGGTTGGGGCCCGCGCCGCCGCCGGTCCGGTGACAGATGGCGCAGCGGGCGCGGTAGATGCGCTCACCGGCCGCGGCGGCGGCCTCGTCGCCGAGCACGGGATTGGCCGCGTCGCCGGCGGCGGGCGCGGCGGCCGGAACCGAAGGCGTCGTGGTGACGGGCTCGCCGCCCTCGGTGGGCTCGAAGCCGTACCCGGGCAGGACGCGGCCGCCCAGGGTGTGGCCCGGCTCGCCGACGCGCGGCAGGCTGCCGGGGAGCGTGGTCAGGTTCGTGCCCGGCTGCGCCTCCCGCGGACCGCCGTCGAGCGCGAACACCCACAGGTTCCCCGCCTTCGGCTCGGTGTAGTAGAAGATCATGTCCCCGCCGATGCCTCCCGACGGCACCGCCAGATACTGCGTCCCGTCGAGCTCGTAGGTGATGGGGCTGCCGATGATGCCCGAGCCGGTCTGGAACCGCCACCGCACCTCGCCGCTGCGGGCGTCGATGGCCATGAAATAGCCGCGCATGTCGCCGGTGAAGACCAGCCCGCTCGAGGTCGCCACGGCGCCGGCCCAGAAGGGCGCCGGGCTCACCACCCGCCACAGCACCTTCCGCTCGACCACGTCGAAGCCAACGAAGTTGCCGGGGTTCTCGCTCGTCAGGTACTGCTGGTAGTCCGCACCGAAGTACGCCTCGCCGTTGGTCGGCGGCTCGAACTCGTCCTCGGCCCAGAACCGGTAACCCATCGCCCACTGGTTGGACATGAAGTAGAGGGCGCCGAGATCGGGGTTGTAGGCGAGCGGCTGCCAGTCGATGGCCCCCTCGAGGCTGGGGATGATCGGCCCCACCTCGGGTCCGCCGGACTGCGCCACCATGTCGGGGTTCACGTCCGGGCGGCCGGTCTCGGGATCGAGTCCGAAGGCCCAGTTGATGCCGGGCACGATCGGCTCGCCGTAGAGGAACCGGCCGTCGGTGCGGTCGAGCGCATAGAAGAAACCGTTCTTGTCGTGGTGGAACAACGCCTTGACGGGTCCGTGGCCGGGGAGGGTCACGTCGGCGAGCACCGGCGTGCTGACCGCATCGTAGTCCCAGCAGTCCCACGGCGTGTACTGGAAGCCCCACCGGATGTCGCCGCTGTCGGCGTCGAGGGCGACGGTGGCGGCCGCCCACTGGTTGTCGCCCTTGCGGACCTGGCAGTTCCAGGGGGCGGCGTTGCCGGTGTTCCAATAGACGAGGTTCAGCCCGGGATCGTAGGCGCCGGTGGTCCAGGTGGGGGCGCCGCCGTTCCTCCAGGTGTCGCCGGGCCACGTCTCGTTCCCCGGCTCGCCGGGACCGGGGATGGTGTAGGTGGTCCAGCGCGGTTCGCCGGTCATGGCGTCGAACGCCTTGACGAAGCCGCGGATGCCGTACTCCCCGCCCGCGACCCCGGTCAGGACCAAGCCGTTCACCACCAGAGGCGCGCCGGTGATGCTGTAGCCCTGCCGCCAGTCGACGACCTCGGCCTCCCACGCGACGGCGCCGGTGTCCTTGTGGAGCGCGATCAGCCGCGCGTCCATCGTCCCGACGTAGACCAGCCCGCCGAACAGCGCGACCCCGCGGTTGTTCGACCCGCAGCAGTACACGCGCTCCACCTCGTCGGACAGTTGCGGGTCGAAGCCCCACTTCTTGGCGCCGGTCCGGGCGTCGAGGGCGAACACGCGGGACTCGTCGGCCGACAGGTAGAGCACCCCCTCGTGCAGCAGCGGCGTCGCCTGGAGACCCCGGTTCTCGCCGCCGGTCGCGAACACCCAGGCCGGATGGAGGCGGTCGACGTTGTCCGGGGTGATCTGATCGAGCTCGACGAAGCGGTGGCCGCGGTAGTCGCGGCCGTACATCAGCCATGCGGAGGTGTCGGCGGCGGCCTGCTCGAGATCGCGCGTGGTGACCTCCTGCCCGGGCGCCGGCCGGGACGACCCCGCCGCGACGACGAACGCCGCCACCGCGGCTAGAAAACTTGGGAACCGCATCTGCCATCTCCTCTCGTCTAGCGCCGTTGCGCAGACCGCGCACCCCCGGGTCCGCGCGGCCCGGGCGCAGTTTATCCGGCCGGGACGACCCCCGCGCGACGAACGCCGCCACCGCCGCGAAAAGCGCGGGAACCGCATCGTGCCATCTCCTTCGTCGGTTCCCGTTGCGCAGACAGACCGCGCACGGCCCGGTCCGCGGGGCGGCGCGGGCGGCAGTCTATCCGGACCGCCTGTCCGGTCCGTCGCCGGACTCGAGTCCACGCAAGAGCCTGCCTCCAGGCCCGGGCCGGCGCGAACCCGGCGCCTACACCGCCGCCGGCGGCTCCGACGGCCGCCCAACCAGCCCCGCCCGGCGCCTGGTGCCGTTCCACCGCGCAGACTCCTGCCCGGCCATCAGCCGCCGGCGGCAACCATCGCGGGCAGGACCACGCCGATCTCGCCCCGCACCACCCCGTCCGCGATGCCGTCCAGGGGGGTCGGCTCGCGGTTGACGATGACGAGGTGCGCACCCGCCGCCTTCGCGGCCCGGGGGATCGAGGCGGCGGGCTCGACCACCAGCGAGGAGCCGGCCGCGAGCAGCAGATCGCAGGTCTCGGCCGCGGCCTGCGCCCGCGCCATGACGTCGAGGGGCATGGCCTGGCCGAACGAGATCGTCGCCGGCTTGAGCAGCCCCCCGCACGCCCGGCAGCGCGGTGCCCGCTCGCCCGCCTCGATGCGGCGGCACGCCTCGTCGGACGTGATGCGGTCGCCGCACGTCAGGCACACCGCCTCGGTGGTGGTCCCGTGCAGTTCCAGCACCGACGCGGCCGGCAGCCCCGAGCGCTGGTGCAGCCGCTCGATGTTCTGCGTGATCAGGGCCGGCAGCCGGCCCTGCCGGTGCAGCTCGACGAACGCGTAGTGCCCCGCGTTCGGCTTCGCGTCGCGCATGGCCGGCCACGCCGCCGCCTTCTGCCGCCAGTACTCGACCCGCCCCGACTCGCTCGACACGAATTCCTGGAAGTCGACGGTCCGGTTCCGCGCCCACACCCCGTCGGGGCTGCGGAAGTCGGGGACCCCCGACTCGGTCGAGATGCCGGCGCCCGTGAAGCCGACGATGCGCGACGCGCCGCCGATCATCTCGCGGACGCCCTGCTCGTCCATGCCGTGATCTTAACAGTCCACGCGCCCCGCGGCGGCCCGATTCCGGTCGTGGGCTCGCAGGCATGAACGCATGGAGTAGTATGGTCCGTTCTCGGCCGGGTCGGTGTGGATCTGCTTTCAGCGCTCGGTGCTCGTTCACGCCCGGCAGACGGCCCCGATCACCTGGGCGGGCATTATCGAGGTCACCGTGGTCGTCCTGCTGCTCACGGTCACCACCCAGGTGCTGTCCTGGGTAGGCGCGGTGGGGGCGGCGACCGCGATCGTGGGCGGCCGTCTCGCCGGCACGTTGTTCCTGCTTGCGTTCACGACGAGAATCGCCCGCCCCCCGGCGGCCGAGCGGCCCCCGGCACCCGAGTCCGCCGGGGCGGCGTCAATCGGCGGCTGACCGCCCCCCCGCTCGACGTTCGACCCGTACTCTGCGCTCGCCACACCCGCCCCGGCGATACCGGCTTCATCCGCTCGACGCTCGACCTGTGCCTTCGGCCTGGCGCCGCTGCCGGCGTGCCCATCGCCGGGCGGCGCCTACCGCCCGCGCGACGAGGGGCAGTCCCCCGCGGCGCAGCGCGATGCGCAGGGGTCAATCGCCGGGCGGCGACTCTGCGCTCGCCACGCCCCACCCCGGCGATACCGGCTTCATCCGCTCGACGCTCGACCTGGACCTTGAGCCTTGCGCCACCGGCGTGCCTATCGCCGGGCGGCGCCCACCGCCCGCGCACGAGGGGCAGTCCCCCGCGGCGCAGCGCGATGCGCAGGGTCAATCGCCCGGCGGCGCCACCGCGCGTTCGACGAGCGAGCGCAGGTCCGCGGGCAGGGCGAGGGCGAGGGCGGCGCGGTGTCCGTCTTCCGACATCTTCCGCCACGTCTTGCGGAGCACCCCGGCGAGGGTGTCCTCGTCGTGCTTCGCCGCGAAGCCGGCCAGATAATGCTCGATGAAGACCAGGCAGATCACGTCCTCGAGAAGCTGGACGTCGGGGTCGGCCTTCAGCCGCTCCTTGCGCAGCAGCGACTCGACCCGCGCGACGACATGGCCGCCGTAGCCGACGTCGCGCAGGATGGCGGCGGCCGTCGAGGCATGGAAGCGGGCCAAGTCGGTTCGCCACCGGCGGTAGCCCCCGCGGCCGGCCGGGTAGTCCGTGCGGGGGATCGTCCAGCGCCGGATGTGCTGGCAGCGGGCGGCGAGCCGGACCGCCTCCGGCGCATCGGGCCGGAACCGGTCGAGGCGGGCGGTCATGCGCCGGGCGTAGACCAGCTCCTTCGGCTGCCCGGCCCCGTCCACGCGCTCGCGGTTCGGGTCTTCCGCGTTGGCGGCGTCGAACCGCTCGACGGCGCGCCGGAACCGGTCGGTGGAGGTCATGGGGTGCTTCGGGATCGGCGGTCCGCCCAGTGGCCGACGCGGCGGTCGAGACGGGGACGCCGCGGAGGTCATGGGGTCTTCAGGATCGGCGGTCCGCCGGCCCGCCCGACACGTACCCTTCCTCCTCGAGGCGCAGGACAATCTTCTGCGCCGCCTCCTCGGCCGTCAACTCCGCCGTGTCGAGGGTGATCTCGGCGTCGTCGGGGGCCTCGTAGGGGTCCGAGATTCCCGTGAACGCCTGGATGATGCCGGCCCGCGCCTTCGCGTAGAGCCCCTTGCGGTCCCGCGCCTCGCACACCTCGAGGGCGGTGGCCACGTGCACCACCATGAAGCCGCCGAGCGGCTCGATCATCGCCCGCACCTGCTTGCGCACCTCGTCGTACGGCGCGATCGGCGCGCAGATCGCGATGCCGCCGTTCCTGGTGATCTCCGAGGCGACGTAACCGATGCGGCGGATGTTGACGTCGCGGTGCCCGCGCGAGAAGCCGAGCTCCGAGGACAGGTTCCTGCGCACGAGGTCGCCGTCGAGCAGGGTGACGGGACGCCCGCCCCTCTCGAGCAGCTTGACCCGCAGCACGTTCGCGATCGTCGACTTGCCCGAGCCGGACAGCCCCGTGAACAGCAGCGTGAACCCCTGCCGGTGGCGCGGCGGATGGCTGCGCGCGAGCTCGTCGGCCACCGCCGGGAACGTGAACCAGGACGGAATCTCCCTCCCGTGGGCGAGACGCCCGCGCAACTCGGTCCCCGACAGGTCGAGGGTGCGCCGCCCGGCCGGCGCCTCGTCGATGGGCAGGTAGCTGTCGCTGTCCTCCACGTACACCATCCGCTTGAACGGCACCATCGCCACCCCGAGCTCCGCCTCGTGGGCGGCCAGCAGCGCCTGGGCCTCGTAGGGGCCGTAGAACGGCGTGCCGCTCGAATCGCGGCCGGGACCGGCGTGGTCGCGGCCGACGATGAGGTGCGTGCACCCGTGGTTCTTCCGGATGATGGCGTGCCAGACCGCCTCGCGCGGCCCCCCCATGCGCATCGCCAGCGGCAGCAGCGAGAGCAGCGCGGTGTGCCGGGGATAGCGCGGCAGCAGGGCCTGGTAGCAGCGCACGCGCGTGTAGTGGTCGACGTCGCCCGGCTTGGTCATCCCGACGACGGGATGAATCAGCAGGCCCGCCTCGATCTCCCGGGCCGCGCGCAGCGTCAGCTCGTAGTGGGCGCGGTGCATCGGGTTGCGGGTCTGGAACGCCACCACCCGGGTCCACCCCAGCCTGGCGAAGGCGTCCCGCAGTTCGGCCGGGGTGTGCCGCAACGGCTTGTAGTCGTAGTGCGGCACCGGCTGCACGCCCTCGACCCGGCCCCCGACGTACAGGGGCGCGGTGCGGTCGAGGAGCTGGGCGGCGCCGGGGTGCCCGCGGTTGGCGGCGCCGAACACCGCCTCGGCCTCCGCTTCGCGGTCGGGGCGCCAGACGTCCTCCACATGGAGGACGGCCAGCATCACGCCCTCCGGGTCGCGCAGGGCCAGGGCGTCACCGGCCGACAGCGTGTCGGCCAGCGCCTCCCCGACGTCGAGGGTGATCGGGATCGGCCACAGCGTGCCGTCCGCGAGCCGCATGCCGGCGCACACCGCGGCGTGGTCGCGCGAGGTCATGAACCCCGTCAGCGGGGAGAACCCCCCGTTCAACAGCAGCTCGAGGTCGCAGATCTGGCGGGGGGTGAGGTCGTGAGACGGCCAGTCCCGCGACGCGGCGGCGATCTCCGCGGCCCGATCCGGCGCGGCGAACAGGTCGACGAGGGACCCGCCGTGGGGGGCGGTGAGATGGGCTGACAACGACGCGACTCCTCTCGGCCGGCGGGGCGCCCGTCCGGCCCGGCGCTTGACGCGGGAAACCCAAGGCGAACTGCCGCGGCCGACGAAGCCCGGCAGCCGCGGCACGAACGCGAATCCTGTCACGAACCGCGCCCCCGCCCCCGTCACCCGGCCCGGGGTCGCGTCGCAACGGTCGCGATGAGTTCCGTACGATACTCTCAGGCATCGGATCCCCGCGCCGGAACCGAGGCGCCGCGGCGTACGGCCGATGGCGCGCAGCCCGGCCGCATGCGCGGCATCGGATCCCGCGCCGGAACCGAGGCGCCGGCCCGTGGCCGCGGCGCCGCCCGCTCACCGTTCCCCCAAGGAGATCGCTCGATGGCCATCGTCGTCGGACAGCCGGCTCCCGATTTCACCCTGCACGAGACCCTGCGGCAACGACGGAGCCTGCGGGACTTCCGCGGCAGAAACGTCGTGCTCGTCTTCTTTCCCGGGGCCTTCACGCCGGTCTGCACCACCGAGATGTGCGCCCTGCGCGACCGCCTCGACGGGTTCAGCGCCCTGAACGCCGAGATCGTCGGCATCACCGTCGACCCGCCCTTCGTTCAGGCCGCGTGGAAGGCGGCGCACGACGTCGGGTACACCTTTCTCAGCGACTACGACCGGGAAGTCGTGACCGCTTACGGCGTCGCGTTCCCCGGACTGGGCGGCCTCGAGGGCTACGTCTGCGCCAACCGCGCGGTGACCGTCGTCGACAAGCAGGGCGTGGTGCGCCACCACTGGGTCGGCGAGAGCCTCGGCGTCGAACCCGACTACGACGAGCTCCAGGCGGTGGTGGCCGCCCTCCCGTAGCAGGGCGTGGCGCGTCGCACCGAGAGCGGCGAGGGCGCCGGCGGGCTGAAGCGCGCCCGCGGGCAAAGAACGCCCGGGCCTGACAAGGCGTGAGGAGAGCGCGTATTTGGGCATCGGCAACCGACGAACCACGCAGTCAGGCGCGATGCATCGCCGCTCGAAGGCAGCGCGGGACTTTCACCACGGGCCGGCCGGGCGGAGGAATCCACCGTGACCGCCGCACGCGCGCTCTCCCTCCTGACCTCGGCGTTCCCCCTGTGGGTGCTGGGCGCCGGCATCGCGGCCCTCGTCCGGCCGGACTGGTTCACGTGGTTCAGCGGCCCCCTGATCACCCTCGGGCTGGGCGTCATCATGCTCAGCATGGGCATGACCCTCGGGTTCGACGACTTCCGCCGGGTGGGGCGCGGGCGCGCCCGGGTGCTGCCGGGGGTGATCCTGCAGTACACGGTCATGCCCGCGCTGGGCTGGGGCCTCGGATATCTCTTCGCCCTGCCGACGCCGTTCGCGGTCGGCCTCGTGCTCGTCTCGTGCTGTCCCGGCGGCACCGCCTCGAACGTCATCGCGTACCTGGCGCGGGCGGACGTCGCCCTGTCGGTGACGCTGACCGCGCTGTCCACCCTGCTGGCGGTCCTGATGACGCCGTTCCTGACCGCCCTGCTCGCCGGCAGCCGCGTCGACGTCCCCGCCGCCGGCCTGCTGCTCAGCACCGTCCAAGTCGTCATCGCGCCGGTGGCGGCGGGGGCGATGCTCAAGTGGCGCTTCCCCCGCGCCGTCGACCGCGTGTTGCCGATCGCGCCGCTCGTGGCCATCGCCGCCATCAGCCTGATCGTGGGGTCGGTCATCGGCGGCGGACGAGAGCGCATCATCGAGGCGGGCCCGCGGCTGGTGCTCGCGGTCGTCAGCCTCCACACCCTCGGCTTCCTCCTCGGCTATCTCGCCGGCCGGCTCGCCCTGCGGCGCGAGGTGGCGGCCCGAACGGTGTCGATCGAGGTCGGGATGCAGAACACCGGGCTCGGCGTCGTGCTCGCCCAGCAGAACTTCGCCAACCCCCTGGTGGCGGTCCCCAGCGCCATCGCCAGCGTCTTCCACTCGCTGGTCGGGAGCCTGATCGCGGCATGGTGGCGGCGCCGGGCTCCGAAAGGCACCAACGGCGGCGCATGACGCGTCGCCGGTCCCAACGGCGCTCCGATTGGGACGTCCTGTTCTTGAAGCACTGTCCGAATCAGTTCCAGACTGGTCTTGGCGTTCCAGACTGCCGCCAAGACAGATCGGCGCACGTATGAACCGCCGCTGAGGCCAAGCAGCCCGTGGTGAAACCCCGCGTCGCTCCGAGAGCGGCGACGTCCACGCGACGGTCGTCGCAAGGCGGCGAGTGGCCCCGGACGATGATTCGGATTCTCTATCGGCTCCCGTGGCTCGTGGCGTGCCCGCCGGCGCGCGGCCGAGAGCGTCACGTTTCCCAGATCGGTACCGACGTACCGTCGCGCCGCCAACAGCGCCGCTCGGACAGTTCCTGGACGACGTACGCCAGCAGTGCCCGGCGATTGGTGATCTCGAGGACACCAGTCTCGGCGATGCCGTACTCATGTTCGTAACAGAGCCGTTCCTCGGGAAACAGACCGGACGACAGGACGAAGCATCGAGTCTCGATCGTATGCCACTCCGTGTCGTCCTCGAGACCGATGAAGACCGTCCGATCCACCCGGTGGCTCTCGATGCTGCGGGTCGGAACCACGTCCACGTAGCGGTCCTCCAGCCGCCGCCCCGCCCCGTCGCGCCCTTCGGCTCGGTATCCGCGCAGGTGGTATCGCCCCCGCGAGCGGACGAGCGCGGATGGGTGAAAGACGAATTCCTGCCGTCCTGGCTTCGCCGCGTAGAGTAGCCACACGGCCTGCCGCTCCAGGCACGCGGCGAGGATCTCCCGGGTGGCTCGGGATGCCACTGGCGCGGAGATCGCCAAATCGTACCCTCCCCCGGCCGGGGCAACCGGCCCGAAAGGGTTGCCCACCGGACGATCCGCCATCAGCAGCAGCGACAGCGCGACGTTCGGATCGGTCACCGCCGGTCCGGGATCGAAGCCCTCCACCGGTACCAGGCCTCGCACCGCTCCGCGCCGGTAGCGCGGCAGGATTCCATCGCGTCGCCAGTCCGCGATCAAGCTGCGTGCCGTGCGCTCGGATACTCCGAGGTATTCCTGGACCTCCTTCGCCCGCAGATGCCCACGCCAGTACAGCATCGTCTCGGCGTAGCGTCGCGCCAACGCAAGTTCCAACATTTAAGAATGTATTATACGTGCAAAATATGCATGTCAAAATTTCAATATGATCGTGCTACTCTCGTCCAAGTGGAGGGAACGGGATGCGAGTGAGATTCGTGGCACCACGGGGTTCGTTCGTGCGGGTGCGCTTCCTGGACAGCGTCCACGCGGCGCTCGTCAACGCCTGGACCGCGGGCGGAGCGGAAGGCGGGGCGGTCGTCGGTCGCGAAGCGCGCAACTGGTCGTTCGGGGCGGTGGGAACCGGGACCTCCGCGGGGTTCCTCGTGAAGTCGTTGGTGGTCGGCGCCGAGGATGCGTCTCTGCAGCCGGTGTTGAGCAGCCTGACTGCCGAAGCCGTCCGCAAGATATCGGTCAACGGCGACGTCGTGGATCTCGCCGGCTGGTCGCGGGTAGAGGAAGATCTGCCGCTCATCTGTGAACCCGGACGCGTCGCGACCTTGCCTGCGATCATGCTCTCTCCGTTGGCGCTGTCGGTGCGCGGCCAGAAGGGGCGCTGGCATGACAACTTGGGGACGGCCGATGGAGATCTCGAAAACGCCGTCAACTCACGCCTGTCGCGCCTGACCGGGCGGCGCGTCGATCTGCGGGTCGCGCCGGACCGTTTGTACCTCCGGGCCAATCCGAAGCACTCGACGTTGGTCCACACACGCGCTGTCCCCGGCGGCAGGCCCGCTTTCGTGATCGGCATGATGTGCCCGTTGTCCATCACTGGCCGCATTGAAGACCTGCGCTCGGCCTGGGCGCTCGGGATCGGCGAGAAGACCCGCTACGGCTTCGGCTGTATCGGGTATGCGGGGAGGCGTCCGTGAACGGTCAACCTCGTGACTTCGCTCATCAGACGGCTGTCGCGGTGTACTTCGCCTTCCTGGAGGAGTGCGTCGTCGCGAGAGTGGGCACGGACCGCGCCGGTCGGCCGGCGGAGACTCCGGGGTCGAAAATCGACGGGCGACCGGTGCGGCTGCTCACGATCAGCGGGAAGGGCGGCTGGTCGGCCGACCCGAACGCCCGCCGCCGGTGGGAGAAGCACGACAACATCAGCCTGCTCGATCACCTGCTGTCGGTGGCGCGCGGGGCGCTCATGTTCTGGCTGGCTGATGCCGCCCGCCACAGGATGAGCGAGACCGAGCGGGCGGAGATCGAGAGGATCGCATGCGCGGTCGTGTGCATCGCCTTCCTGCACGACGTCGACAAGGATCTGGGGTTGCCGCGCGGCGCGCAAATCGACGTCCGGGACGTGGCCGAACGGATGCGCCGCTACGGGATCGACCGTTTTCTCGCGGATCGCGGGCTTCGCATCTCGCCGGAGGCGATGCTCAACTACATCGAGGAGGTCGAGAGTACGCAGGCGGCCCGCAGTCCCGCGGCGGCGGACTACGACCGCAGAATCGCGGCGACCTGCCCGTACGTCGAGTTGGCGGACAAGCTGGAGGGGACGTTCACCAGCGGGGAGCCCGGCAAGGGGGTCGACGGCGTGATCGAATCGCTGCGCGATCCTGAGCGCTGGCCCGTGCTGCAGAGCCCGGCGCTGAAGCAGTGGGAGAAGCTCGAAATCCATGACCACCTGCACGTCTTCCTGCTCGACCGCTTTCAACGCGCGCTTTCCGAAAGCTGCAAGGAGATCACCGGCAGGCTGCCGCTGATCGAGATTGTCCACGATGGCCGGCTGCTGTGCGTCGTTCCGCGGGAGCAGGCCGGTCTCATCAAGGAGCAGGCCATCGAGCGGTTTCTCGAAGAGCTTCCGTACGGTCTCCGTTTTTCGATCAACAACCGCTTGGCGTGCCGATTCGTCGGCGGGGCCGCCTCGTGGACGGCCTGCCACGCGGTCATGCGGCGCACGCCCCACTGGCGTCCGTTCGTGAACCTCCTGGCTCTGCCCAAGCCGTTTGCGCGCGCGCACCACGAGGAGGTCGACGCACTCTTTGGTGCCGCCGGCATGCAGACTTCGTGGAGCGATCTCGGTGACGGTGCCGGAGCTACGGCGAAGCCTGCGCTCGACCATCCGGAAGGGGAGGCCGGCGACTTGGAGATGGAGCCGGCGCAGGTCCTGGTGTTCCTAGCCATCGCGCTCAACCACACGGACGTCAAGCGCAGGTCCGCGGCGCCGGATGCCGGTGTTCGGGAGCAGGAGCTCCTGGATCTCATGCAGCGTGAGGACCGGGAGCCGCCGCCGTTCGTGGACGCTGTTCCCGCAGAAGATGGTCGGGCGCGCCGGGTGCTGCTGGCGCTGTGGACGGTCGCGGAGGTCTGGCGGCTGGCCGAAGACGACCCGGACGCGGCGCAGAATCTGCTGAACCGCATCGTCGGCCGCGAGGGGCTGATCGGACTGTGGCTGGAGGGCGACGACAACCGGGTCGGTCTCGCGGACCAGATCGACGATGTGTCGCGTGACATCGTCGACGCCCTGCGCCGCCGCTTCTCCGCTTACCTGACCGGAAGCGCGACGCAGCCGTTCGACGCCGATGCGGCCACCAAGCGCTGCATTCTGTGCAACGAGCCGGTCGCCGCTTCGCGAACCGTGAGCACCGCATCACGGGCGCACGGCATCAAGGCGTCCGCGTTCTCGGGCCGCGACGGGCGGAACGACCACTTGGCATCCCCCTCCGGCGACACCCACCTGTGCCTAGTCTGTCTCGCCGAATTGCAGTTGCGCCAGCAGGCGCAGGAGGACTTCAAGGGGAGCGGCGCTCTGCCCCCGCTGATTTCGTCGCCCGCGACCACCGGACTCTTCGGCGGGCTCGCGTATCAAGGGGAACAATCCGACGTGTCGATGGGCCTGAACGACCTCAATCGCCTCGACGTTCGGAAGGGGCGCGTCTATTACGGGCTCGATTGCCAGAAGCAGCGTATTCGCCTGGCGCGGTTGGAGACATTTCCGAACAAGGACGAAGAACTCGTGGTTGAGTTGCGCAAGACGCTCATGGCGATCAGGCGGCTCGGACGCCCCATCCACATCTTCCGCGGGACGCCCCACCGGCATCCGGCCGTCTTCTACTCCGACGCGCTGCCCGAGTGGTTGACGAAGTTGCTCGGAGGAAGCTCCCTGCGCATCGAACAGCTTCCGGAAGCGCTTCGGACGTCGGAACTGTTCGAGAACATCGCCGGCAGGCCGGGGCTCGGAATCGAGTGGGCCAGGCAGCTCGCCTATCCCCAAACTGCGCTCGGCGCGCTCTGCGTGGCTTGGAGCGCCGCGGTAGATAACGCTGGCGGTGCGGGCAGGGACAGGGCCGCTTGGTCGTTGATCGAAAACAGAACGCGCGAGCGTGCGCTTGCGCTCGTCAAGAACTCTGGAGGTGAACCCGTGAACGTGAAGGACAGTCAAGACCCCCTGATTCGATTGGCGTGGCTCGCAAGCCGCATCCAGAGGCGGCGAAGCACGAGAGATTCGACGAATAAACAGCTTCTTTGCTGGAAGATCGCGCTCGACTTCTACCCCGGTGCCGAACGCTCGACGAGCAAGGACAGGACCGCTCTGATCCTGGGGCTTGCCGGCACGCTTGAAGAGGAGCTGACGCGCAAGAACGATGGTGCCCACAGGAAACATCGAGACGGCACGCCGCTGGCGGAAGGGTGCAAGGAATTCGCGATCCACTTCGCAGGCGAAGTCTGGGACAAGGTCTTCAAGTCGAGGGAGCCGACATCACGGGAGCAACGCCGGGCGGCTGCAATATACCGGTTCGCCTTGCTGGAAGCGTACCGCGAACGCGGCATTCCCGAGTCCGAGACCGACGCGACGGACGACGGCACGCCGGGCGATGATCCGCCGACGCATCTTTCTGAAGAACCGGCTTAACCGGGCCTGTCCGGGGGAAAACGGTAGCGTGGCCGCCCGGAAGGGAAAGGAGACACCTGTGATGACAGACAAGTTCAATGCGTACCTCAACGACGGCGACCTAGTCGAGGAAGTGGTCGCCGCGAACGGCAAGGATACCTACGTGATGCCGGCACGCCGCAACGCGGGACATATCGCCATCGCCCTGATCCGGGAGATCGTGGCGCCGACGGTGTTCCGCAACGCCGAGGAGGAAATCACCGATATCGAGGATCGAGACGGCGTCCGCCGGGTACGGGCGACGCCGAGCAAGTTCAAGTTCGGCGAGCGCGGCCGGGGACTGCAGGTGCTCCGCGCCTGGAACGTCGGCGGCCGGTTGCCGCAGAACCGCACGGCGGTGGGCGACCGAATGCCGATTCGGCACGCATTCGATCTGAACACGGTGGTTTTCGGGGACTCTGCCAAGTCGGGGAGTCGGGTATTGCCGGTGAAGGCGTCGGTCCAGTACTCGGATGCACTCAGCACCGTACCCTACCGCGACGCCGTGGGCGAGAGCTTCCACAACCGCGGGGACGAGACCGGAACGCTGTGGGATGCGGAAAAGAAAGAGAACACCGCAAACCTGTTCACGCGGCGCTTCGTTCGTCCCGGCGCGCTCCTGGTTCAGATCCTCACCAGCAACGGCCGGCAGCTTCCGCTCATTGGTCTCGACCACCTGCTGCTCAGCCTGGGCCTGGCGGGCTCCTATGGCGGGCAGACTTCGGTGACCGGCGTCAACGTGCGAACGCACATCGCCGGCATCTACGCGTCGCGTCTGGAGACGCCGATGTCGTCGCCCTACGAGCTGCTGCGCAAGCTGGCGGACACAGTTGACTCGGTGAACGACGTGGTTGGCGCGGTCGAGCAGGCGATGGAGGGGTGCTACTCGGTCCACGCCGGTACAGACGAGGCGTGCGCCTATCAGCGCCAACTCGTTCAGGCGTTCGAGCAGGACGATGCGGCACTGCGGCGGCGGTACGAGGAAGCCGCGGAAAGGATCGGAGACATGTTCGAGAGCTATTTCAAGGGTACCCGAGAATGACTGAGGCCATCTTTCCTTTCCGGCTGACGGCGCTGTCGTCCTGGGCGTGGCACGGTCTTGCCGTGCCGTCGGGAACGGCGACCCTCAACGACGTGGTGACCGACACGGCGGTGGCGTTCGCCGCGGCGGCGGCTCTCGGCATGACGCCCCGCTCGCCGTGTCTGCCGCCAGCACCCGACTACCGTGGCCACCTGGCCGCGCTGCCGTTCAAGTCGACGCTGTTCCTGGGGCGTGAGAACCGCCTCAACCGGCCGTTGGCTCGCCGCCTCAATCTGGACGCGGAATGCGGCATGCCGGCCAGTATTCACACCGCACGCAGTAGCGGCAACGTCAAGGACTACTTCCACGTGCAGGAGGTCGCCGCCGGGGCGGTGTTCCACGGCTGCTTCCTGCACACGGACCCGGTCGGCATCGCGCGCGAAGCCTACGGAGAAACGACCGACAGCCTCGTCGTGAGACTCGGGCTGGGGCGGAACGGCGTGGGCCTGCTGGAGCGCTGCGCTGCGCCGAGCGATATCTGTCTCAACCTGCACACGGCGCGACTGTTCGATCCGCATGTTGCTCTCGCGGCGGGACCGTACAGGCTGCACAACATCCAGCCCAGCCAGCCGCTGAAACCAGAAGATGCGCTGCGGATCACGGCCGGCTGGTCATAGCGCACAATCGATGATCATCAGATCCCACTCCGTACGGACCTTGGACACTGGCCTGTCCCCCATGCAGGAGCGCCTGCTGCGTTGCGAGAAGTACGTGCGCCTGGTAGCGGCCCCGACGGGCTCGGGGAAGTCCTATGCGTTTATGCGGGCCGTGCTCGACGAGGGCGCACACGTGCTGTTCATCGTGCCGACCAAGCGGCTGCTTCAGAACCTGATCGAAGACGCCCGCGGGCAGGCGCGGCAACGGCTTCGTGACCGCGGCTTGGATGAAAAGGAGGCCAACGCCCGAATCGACGAGCAGATCATCGAGTGGTCGGGCAATCAGCCCAAGGATGGAAGCCGGAGCCTTGCCAGCACGCGGGCCGGACAGCTTCTCACGGCCGGCCCGCCGGGTGGGCGAGTGCTGTTTGCGATCCCCGAGGTCGTGGTCAAGATGATCTCCGGTCCCCCCGTCACAGGAGGAACGGCGGTCAACCCCTTCTCCTATCTGCGAGGTTTTGACCACATCGTCTTCGACGAGTTCCACACCATTGATGACCGCTCGTTCGGTCTAGCCTGCCTGTTGTCGCTCTTGGCGGTGACCGAACGGCAGGGGAAGGTATCGCTGCTGTCGGCGACGCCGATAGACGTAACGAAGGTTCTGGAACAGACGGGCGTGGGATCGGATGACGTGGAGAAGATCTCGGAGGAGATCGTCGATGGGCATCCGCCGGGGAATCGCCCGATCCACGGCAACGTCGCCGTCACCGTGCGCGAATGCGCGCTTCACGAGTCGTTCGCGCTGAGCATCGGCGCTGTCTGCTCTTCGATCGCCCGCGGCCGCACCGTCGTCGTTATCTACGATTCCCTGAAACACTTGAAACTCGAGGAACCGTTGATACGGACAACGCTGGTCGACGCCGGACTTGCGAAAGCCAAAGTGTTGACGATCAACACCATCGACGACTCGGAGCGGAAGCCAGGTGAACCACGCCGGGGCCGACGGTACAAGGATCCTCGCGAGTACGACGTGCTGGTGTCGACCTCGTCGATAGAGGTTGGCGTCACCTTCAGCAGCACGCTCATGTTTACGGAGCCGGGTTTCGGGCTCGGGAGCTTCGTGCAGCGGGTCGGACGGGTCTCGCGGGGACGTGAAGACGGACAGGTGATCGTGTCGCTGGCGCAGCAACGCCGTAACCGGCATGCCTGGACTCGACGGATCGCCACAGTCGTCGAGCAACATGAGGAGCTGACCGCCCTGGACTTCACCGCCGAGATCCTTCGCGACGATCGGCGCCGACTCGAGCCGACGAGAAGCGAGATGGCAACGGCGCCGACGAGCGACGACACGACGGTGCCGTTCTATCGCCGCGCGTCCTGGCGCGGCGCGTACTGGGCGGCCTTGTTCATCGTTGCGATCCGTCGGACCAGGATGCCGATTCAGAGGGCGGCCGGTGAACGACTTTACCAAGCGACGCCGCGGCTCGTGAAGTGGGTCGATAGCAGGATCGGGGAGATCCTGTCGGTCGAGATGGTGAACGACAACTTGCCCAGGCGGTCACAGCCGCACAAGCGATGGGTGAATGCCCTGCTGGCAGCCGCTCTCGCGTACCGCGACATCGGGGCGACAGTCGAGGTCGTGGACCCCGACGGCACGCGACACACCACGACGGAGTCGTTCCTACGGCGTGAGACGGATATTCTCCACCGCCACGTAGCGTGTGAGGAAGACGGTGCGCGAGTGGTTCGCCTGATGTCGGGCACGTTGGACGAGGAGCTCAGGGAGTCGTCAGGTGACAGAAAACCTGAACGGCTGAAGCTGCACGTGCCGTCGCCGATCGGTGATCGTGGTTTTTCGCTTTCAATCCACGAACGCGAGAAGCGGACCGAGCAACTCCACGCCCGCCTCGTCGAGGAATGGCGCCATAGGTTCGGTCCATCCATACCGGGGCCGGGAGATGTCGCGCGAGATCCGCGCCGGAAGGTGATGAAATCCGCGACAGCGCTCGTCGAGAAACTCGGCCGGCCGCCGCTGGACGAAGACCATGATGAAGAAAGCGCGCTGTTTGCGTGAGCTCGCAGAGGAGCACGGTCTGCACGGACTCTACTTCCAGCACATCGCCCTGTGCCGCCGCCGAGCGTGGCTGCATCTGATGGGGGCGACCCACGCTGTCCATCATCCCCGAGTCCAGCGAGGCCTCGCCCTGCATCAGACCGAAAGGCGTCCCGGCGAGGCACCCAAGGGGCTCGGTATCGCGCCGGATGCGATCGATTTCCAGCGGCGCGTCGTAATCGAGCGGAAGGGCACGAGCGGCGCCCGTGAGGCCGTATCGCGGCAGGCGCTGTTCTACGCTGCGTTCATGATGGGCGCCACGGGAGAGCGTTGGCGCGCCGAGGTGCAGGTGTACGGCTCACGGCAGTCGATGAGCTACGACGTCACTGAAACCGTGCTCGACAGCCTCTTGCAGGACGCGAGAGAGAGTCGCGACCTGATGAACGATCCGCCGCCCACCGCCAGACGGATCCCGCTCTGCGAAGCTTGTAGCTGCAAGCCCTTGTGTTGGGACGAGGAGTAGACATGGACACGGTCATCGTCCCGCGCGACGCCCGCCTGAACCGGCACGAGAACGCGCTGGTAGTGACGTCCGACACGGGACGCAAGGCGATCCCACTGAATGGCATAAAACACGTCATCTGCATGGGTGACGGTTCGATCTCGATCCGTCTGCTGAAGGATATGGGGCGGCGCGGCATCCGGTTCACGGTACTCGATGCGGGCGGGAGGTTCCTCGGCGCCTTCGAGCCCGAGGACGAGACGCCATCCGGCCGAGTCCGGATCGGTCAGGCCGGCCTGTTCCTGGACGATATGGAACGGCTCAGGATCGCCAAGGCGATCGTTGGCGCACAGGTGAAGTCCATGCGGGGGCTCCTGCAACGCTACCGCCGCAATGGTACGACCGGCATCGAGCCGGCGCTGGACGGTGTCGACGCCGCACTCGGCATGGTGAACGCAGCCGCGGGCATCAATGCTCTGATGGGGGCCGAAGGACAGGCGCGGGCGTTTCTCCACGACGCCTTCGAGGTGATCTCACCCGAAGCGAAGCTCGAACGCAGGATCCGCCGTCCACCGCCGGACCCCGTAAACTGCCTGATGTCGTTCTTCAACATGCTTCTGTATTCGGCGTGCGCCAACGAGCTCGCGAAGACCCATCTCGACCGAAGCATCTCGTTCCTGCACGCGCCGGGTCTCAACCGCCGCTCGCTGTCGATAGACATGGCCGAGACCTTCCGGCCGGTACTGTCCGACGCGCTGCTGCTGTCGATGTTCCGCCGCGGGTGGCCGGACGCTTCGTGGTTCGATTCGAAGCCGGGCGTATGCCTGCTCAACGAAAAGGGCCGGATCAGGGCCACGGAGCACTTCTGGTCGCGCATTGAGGACAGCAGTGGCGCCCTGACTTTTCGGGAAGCTATCCATCGGCAGTGTCTCTCATTGGAACGGGAGTCTCTGGGCGTCGGGCGGTTCAAGCCGTTCGTCTGGCGGGGCTGAGGCCGTGTTCGTCCTCGTCGCCTACGACGTGCCAGCCAAGAGAACCAACCTGTACAGGAAGCTGCTGAAAGAGTTTCTCGTGCACGAACAGGCGTCTGTCTTCATGGGCGACTTGGCTGAATCCGACGTCGTGAAGCTGGTCGCGACCATCTCCCGGACGATTGAACCAACCGACCACGTGCTGAAGCTGGTCTGCAAGAACCGTCACAATATCGAAGTCATTCGGCTGAGCAAAGACGCCGCTGGTGGACCCATGCGGCAGGAAAAGGATCGATGGCATGGCCACGATTGGTCTGTTGTGTGAGCCGGGCGGACCCGCGCTTGGCCGTGGGACCCCGCGAAAATGGGAGGCTAGGCGCAGTTGCGGTGGTCCGGAAGCGCGGATGGGGGCGCTGTCGCCGTGCGCCGGTAACGATTAAGACCAATAAATCGGAAGTTTCCAATCCCCATGAGGGGTAATGAGAACACCGTGATGCAGTGCCAGCGTGACGACGACGTCGTAGGGGTTTCCAATCCCCATGAGGGGTAATGAGCTGGACCTGGATGGCGACCTTCAGCCGGCCGCAGTACGGTTTCCAATCCCCATGAGGGGTAATGAGTGACGGCCGGATGGGGCTCGATGCTGCTCCAGCGGCGGTTTCCAATCCCCATGAGGGGTAATGAGGATGGAAGTGCTTGCAGCAACGGCGGTACGCCCGGCGGTTTCCAATCCCCATGAGGGGTAATGAGCGCGAGCAGCACCGCCCGCCGTCCTCGCCGAACTGGCCGAGTTTCCAATCCCCATGAGGGGTAATGAGGAAGTCGCCAGCCGGGGCATGGGCGGGCGCGGCTGGGAGGGTTTCCAATCCCCATGAGGGGTAATGAGATATTCGACCCTCGCACACTCCACCGCCGCCGTCATGTTTCCAATCCCCATGAGGGGTAATGAGTGCTCGACGAGGCGGGCGGTGGTCTCGATGATGGCCGTTTCCAATCCCCATGAGGGGTAATGAGAGTCAGTCGGGAAACGGCGGCGGCGGGGGTATTTACGTTTCCAATCCCCATGAGGGGTAATGAGCAGGCGTACCGCAACGAGATGCGAAGGAAGACGCTGTTCGGTTTCCAATCCCCATGAGGGGTAATGAGAGGAGCGGGGTCTCCCCGTCCGTGTCATCCCACACCAGTTTCCAATCCCCATGAGGGGTAATGAGCCGAGCGCGGGCGGCGGGGCCTGGCTCGCATGGGAGGTTTTCAATCCCCATGAGGGGTAATGAGTCATCTCGCCTCCAGGATCGACGGCAATCGGTAGCCGTTTCCAATCCCCATGAGGGGTAATGAGTCTCACGCCTGGTGGCGCAGTCACTACCCCCCGAACGGGTTTCCAATCCCCATGAGGGGTAATGAGGGGGAGTCGGTGGACGAGGCGCTGTCGAACCACGGGTTTCCAATCCCCATGAGGGGTAATGAGCTGGACGGCGGCCCGGCCCCGGACGGCGCGGCCTGGCGTTTCCAATCCCCATGAGGGGTAATGAGGTGAATGTCAATGTGATCGGAAGAGGCGCCGATCTGCCGAGTTTCCAATCCCCATGAGGGGTAATGAGCCCCGGTCACCGGCGGCGTTCGGTGACGTTGACCCGGTTTCCAATCCCCATGAGGGGTAATGAGGGCTCGCTGGTGGCCGGGCGCGAACCGTTCGACGCGCGTTTCCAATCCCCATGAGGGGTAATGAGCTCTTTCGCGAGCCACACCGGCGGCACGACGTCGACGTTTCCAATCCCCATGAGGGGTAATGAGCCGGACAGCCCCTCGCTGATCTTGCTGAAGCCTGCCTTGTTTCCAATCCCCATGAGGGGTAATGAGTCTCCGTAGTCGTTGACTCTCACTCCGCCTCCCTTGTTTCCAATCCCCATGAGGGGTAATGAGGCGGGACTGTTCGACGCCACCAATGTGGAGTTCCTTCAAGGGTTTCCAATCCCCATGAGGGGTAATGAGGCGGGACTGTTCGACGCCACCAATGTGGAGTTCCTTCAAGGGTTTCCAATCCCCATGAGGGGTAATGAGGCGGCGCTGTGGACGCACATCCGGCGGCGCAAGGGAGGGTTTCCAATCCCCATGAGGGGTAATGAGGACATGTTCGAGGCGACCTCGAACCTGGAGCAGCACAAGTTTCCAATCCCCATGAGGGGTAATGAGGAGAGTGTCATCCGGCGGACGGCCGACCCGGCCGAGTTTCCAATCCCCATGAGGGGTAATGAGATGGCCCGGCCGCGGGCCGGGTAGTAGTCTACCGCTGTTTCCAATCCCCATGAGGGGTAATGAGCCCCTGTATTGCCCGTGGCCGGACTGCCGCGCGCAGGTTTCCAATCCCCATGAGGGGTAATGAGAGGTTGAGGCGGCGATCGGCGGCGGAGGATGCCGTCTCGTGTTTCCAATCCCCATGAGGGGTAATGAGCTTGGGGCGGTCGAGGGCGCGGTGTTCGACCTCGAGTTTCCAATCCCCATGAGGGGTAATGAGACCGTGTATCAGGAGGATGACGGCACCTACACCGGTGGTTTCCAATCCCCATGAGGGGTAATGAGCGGCACCTGGACGCGGTCCACGCCCACGCCCCCGGGGTTTCCAATCCCCATGAGGGGTAATGAGGACACCGTCTGGACGGGCATGCGTGTGATCGCGTCGTTTCCAATCCCCATGAGGGGTAATGAGGCGTACCACGGCACCGTCTGGGCCTGGGACGGCGACCGTTTCCAATCCCCATGAGGGGTAATGAGGCCGGCGCCGCCGTTGCCGGTCGGCGTGCCGGGGATGTTTCCAATCCCCATGAGGGGTAATGAGCAGTCGGCCCGGCTCGACCGCTCGACCGGGCGTGGTGTTTCCAATCCCCATGAGGGGTAATGAGCCGCGGCAACGCCTCATCGAGGCCGCGATCGGCGAGGCGTTTCCAATCCCCATGAGGGGTAATGAGCCCGCCTCGTCGCGCAGCGACCACGATCGCAGCGACGTTTCCAATCCCCATGAGGGGTAATGAGCTGCCGAGCGGGTCGCGCATCAGGCTGAGGCGGGAGGTGGTTTCCAATCCCCATGAGGGGTAATGAGCGTCGGAGTGGCGCGACCGGCTCATGCGCCTGGTCGTGGTTTCCAATCCCCATGAGGGGTAATGAGGGCTACTGGGTCCGCGCGGCGCGCGCGTGCGACCCGCACGTTTCCAATCCCCATGAGGGGTAATGAGTATCGCAGTCCATCAATCCACCTCCCCGCGGCCGAGTTTCCAATCCCCATGAGGGGTAATGAGATCGTCGCGGGCTCGCGCCTGCCGGATGTCGATGCGCTGTTTCCAATCCCCATGAGGGGTAATGAGGACGATGCTGATGCGGTCGCCCACCATGACGGCCCGCGTTTCCAATCCCCATGAGGGGTAATGAGCAGAGCACCGGCCTCACCGTGCGGTCGGTGCTGGGCGGTTTCCAATCCCCATGAGGGGTAATGAGCGCTCGATGGCGGCGTCCAGCGGGCGGATATCGAAGTTTCCAATCCCCATGAGGGGTAATGAGGAGGTGCTGCGGCGCTACGGCATCGAGACCGTCCACGGTTTCCAATCCCCATGAGGGGTAATGAGCGGCTGGCGAACGACGGGTTCAACGTCGTCGGCGGCGGGGGTTTCCAATCCCCATGAGGGGTAATGAGCTGGACGCGCTCGTGGGCGTCCAACGCCCCGTAGCCGTCTCAGTTTCCAATCCCCATGAGGGGTAATGAGATCACATCGACCTCCATGGCCGCCGTCCGCGTCGGCGGTTTCCAATCCCCATGAGGGGTAATGAGGCCCGGATGTCGGCGAGGCCGACCAACTGCACGACGTGTTTCCAATCCCCATGAGGGGTAATGAGGAGATCGCCGAGGACTGGCTCCTGAGGGGGGTGTCGTGTTTCCAATCCCCATGAGGGGTAATGAGCGAATTGTCCGGAACGCCCAACTGCAACATCAGAAGGTTTCCAATCCCCATGAGGGGTAATGAGCGATAGGCGAGCCGGTTGTTGTCGGACCCCTGCGGGCGGGTTTCCAATCCCCATGAGGGGTAATGAGACCAGCGGCCCGCGGCCCTCCATGTCAGCGGGGCGGACGGTTTCCAATCCCCATGAGGGGTAATGAGTCCATGCCGCGATCGGCGGAAGTCCGGGGCGACTTCAGTTTCCAATCCCCATGAGGGGTAATGAGTCGCTGGCGGCGGCCCGGGAGTGGGTGTCATGGGCGTCGTTTCCAATCCCCATGAGGGGTAATGAGCTCGACCTGCTCGGCGTCCGGGTCGTGCACACCGGCGGTTTCCAATCCCCATGAGGGGTAATGAGCTCGTCTCGTGACCCCCGACCAGCGCGCCGCCGCGGTTTCCAATCCCCATGAGGGGTAACAGCCCGTGGCAAAACTCCGCGGCGCGCCAAAACCGGCCGGCGGTGGCGCGGAAACGGCTCGGATCGGCCAGATTTCGGCGATTTCGACGGCTGCACGACACGTTCTTGGGCCGAGATACGGCCCGGCCGGATGCAGCACCACTTCTGCCACGGCCTGGTAATGAGCGGTCGGGCGCGGTCCCGGCGCTGTCGGAGCTCGGCGGGTTTCCAATCCCCATGAGGGGTAATGAGTGGATGGATGGCCAACAGCCGGGACCAATGCCCGATGGTTTCCAATCCCCATGAGGGGTAATGAGCAGCGGTCCGACGCGACGCGGGGCCAACCGTGCCAGGGTTTCCAATCCCCATGAGGGGTAATGAGATGCGCAGCGTCCGCCACTCGACCGCGCGGGCGTCCAGTTTCCAATCCCCATGAGGGGTAATGAGAGGCGGCCGGGTCGGTAGGGGTCGGCGGGAATCTGGAGGTTTCCAATCCCCATGAGGGGTAATGAGCGCCATTTGATGCGCCCTCCCCGGCGCGTCTTCCGCGGTTTCCAATCCCCATGAGGGGTAATGAGGGAGCGGCCTCTTCCGGCTCGCGGCCGGCCGCGGGGGTTTCCAATCCCCATGAGGGGTAATGAGGGATCGATGACGCGCGCCGTCCCCGGCGGCATCTGGGTGTTTCCAATCCCCATGAGGGGTAATGAGGTGGCGGTGTGGATGCACCACTTCGTCCAGCAGTCCGTTTCCAATCCCCATGAGGGGTAATGAGATGCGGCGCCGTCGTGGCATCGGGATGCGGACCCGTGTTTCCAATCCCCATGAGGGGTAATGAGAGGTGGCCCATGGTGTTCTCCTTGGGGGGCTCAGCGGTTTCCAATCCCCATGAGGGGTAATGAGCGCGGCGACGTCGCCGCCCTCCAGGCCGACGTGCAGGGTTTCCAATCCCCATGAGGGGTAATGAGATCGGGCGTCGGTGGGGCGGGACGCAGCGGGGGATGGTTTCCAATCCCCATGAGGGGTAATGAGTCGCAGTCGACGCAGGTCGAGGCCGCTTGCCGTGCGGTTTCCAATCCCCATGAGGGGTAATGAGAGCCGGCCGGGCGCCGCGAGTCCGGACCGAAGCCCCAGGGGGGTTTCCAATCCCCATGAGGGGTAATGAGCAGGCGCACCTGCGGGGCGAGATGTTCCGGCGGTTCGCGGGTTTCCAATCCCCATGAGGGGTAATGAGCTCCCTCAACCACCGGCTCATCCGCGGTCCGCGACCAGTTTCCAATCCCCATGAGGGGTAATGAGCGCACGGTCACCGCGGTCCCGGCGTCGCCGTCGTCGAGTTTCCAATCCCCATGAGGGGTAATGAGTTCGGACGCCTCATCGGGGCCGGCGGCTCCGGCGGGTGTTTCCAATCCCCATGAGGGGTAATGAGTGCCGCAGACTTCCGCCGCCGGAGACAGAATCGTGGCAGTTTCCAATCCCCATGAGGGGTAATGAGTCAGCGCGAACGCGTGCCGGCCGAACGACCCCTCCCCAACGTTTCCAATCCCCATGAGGGGTAATGAGCGCTGGCGAAGATGCAGGCGGTGGATTCGGCGGCGGGTTTCCAATCCCCATGAGGGGTAATGAGGGATACTCCGGTTTGGCCGTATCCGGCACGAGCCTGTGGTTTCCAATCCCCATGAGGGGTAATGAGTGCGGGCGGGCGTGGAGCGAGATCCCCGAGGGGGCATCATGTTTCCAATCCCCATGAGGGGTAATGAGAGGATCCGGCCGGCGCGCGCCGTCGTCGCCGAGGCGTTTCCAATCCCCATGAGGGGTAATGAGGTGGCTCATCCGCCGTGCGCGCGGTGGGGGCCGCTGGCGTTTCCAATCCCCATGAGGGGTAATGAGCTGTGGCTGCACCCGGAGCCGCCGTGGCGGCGGGAGGTTTCCAATCCCCATGAGGGGTAATGAGGGCTCCGAGCCGTGCACCGTCGTTCTCCTCGGGGGGGGTTTCCAATCCCCATGAGGGGTAATGAGGCATGAGGGCGTCTTCACCTTCCCCGCGCGGCTTTCGGTTTCCAATCCCCATGAGGGGTAATGAGCTCGGCCGGCGGAAGTCGCCCGTGCTGGGCCTGGTCGTTTCCAATCCCCATGAGGGGTAATGAGGGGCGCGGGGCCGACTTGCCGAACGCCGAAATCCTTAGTTTCCAATCCCCATGAGGGGTAATGAGCGCGGGAAAAACCGCTCCGTGCGCCGAATGGAGCGGCAAGGTTTCCAATCCCCATGAGGGGTAATGAGTCTAGTTGGTCGGGGCGGGACGGCCCGCCCCCAAGCTGGTTTCCAATCCCCATGAGGGGTAATGAGCAGCGCCGACGAGTGGACCACCGTCGTGGCGCAGCGGGTTTCCAATCCCCATGAGGGGTAATGAGCTTTGCCTGCTCGGGCCATGTCGGGAGCCGCTGCCGGGCGTTTCCAATCCCCATGAGGGGTAATGAGGACACCGCCTGGGACGCCATCATGCCCGAGCGGCGCGCCAGTTTCCAATCCCCATGAGGGGTAATGAGTCGATGAGTCGATGAGCCCCCCGCGCACCATCGCGTCCACCGCCCCGGGTTTCCAATCCCCATGAGGGGTAATGAGGTCCGGGCGTGGGTTGCGACCGTCGCGGATTTCAGGTTTCCAATCCCCATGAGGGGTAATGAGCCGTCGAAGACGCGGCGGTTGTCCCTGGTGCCGTAGGGTTTCCAATCCCCATGAGGGGTAATGAGTCGATCAGCTCCCGGAGTGGGACGGCGAGTGCCGTATCGTTTCCAATCCCCATGAGGGGTAATGAGAGGACGGGGCCGACGTGCGCGCGCCGCCCGTTGATCCAGTTTCCAATCCCCATGAGGGGTAATGAGGTGGCGACCGACGTCGCCGCCCCGCCGAGGCCGCCGGGTTTCCAATCCCCATGAGGGGTAATGAGGCATAATGGGCGGGTGGCACCGCGAGGTAGACCCGGAAGTTTCCAATCCCCATGAGGGGTATAATGAGTCCATCGCCGAGGAGATCGCCATGAGGGGTAATGAGGTGTTGGTGTAGGACTGCTGCCAGAACGGCTCCTTGGGTTTCCAATCCCCATGAGGGGTAATGAGGTTCTCGCCGAGGCGGCGGAGTGCTCAGGAATGAAAGCGTTTCCTTGATGGGCAGCGTTAAGGGCTGTACGCGGCGGGTCAAGCGGTGGCGCGGCGGGCAGATCGTTCAACGCTGGGTGGCGAGCGCGCTGGTGGAGGCGGCGCCGCGTTTCCGGCGGGCGCGGGACTACCGCGACCTGCGCTGCCTGGTCGGCGCCCCTAAACGCGCTGGCCCTGCCCGATCTGCCCGACCTAGCAAGGGGTTACAGTTGACACAGAATCGGTTCCGGCATGCGGGTTGCACAGCCAACACCAAACGACCGTCTAGTGCATCGCCACGACTAAAAACAGGGTCGCCGGGGCACTCATGCTGCGGCAACGGACGCGACGGATGTAGTGCCGACACCCACGCGGCGTGCATCCGCCATTCTGTGGGCGTCGACATGGCCGCTCTTGGGCCGGCTGAACGGCGACGAGCAGAACGGAGGCCGGTGTGAGCGACACGTTGTGCTTCGATGTGTTCAGGGCATGCGTTGAGGCCGTGGACGCAGGGGAGTTGATCGAATCGGTCAGCGATCGAGACAAGGAGTTCCACTTCCAGAACTGGTTCGCAGCCCGCCTGGGCCGCGTCGGCGTTCACTTCGATTCAGGAGGACGGAACACGTACCCAGACTTCTCGTTGGTCGAGTATGTCGAGGGCTATGAAGTGAAAGGACTGGCATGGCCGGGCCGTGAGCGCGACTACGATGCAAATAGCCAAGCGCCAACCGGCCTCCACAATGGCCGGCGCATTTTCTACGTCTTCGGTCGATATCCGGCAGACCTCACACCTTACGCCGACGTGGGAGACGGGCGTCGGCAGTACCCAGTCGTGGATCTGGTCATTTGCCACGGGGACTTCCTGAACGCGGACCACGAATACGTGCACGAGAACAAGAGCCTGAAGGGCTTTGGGACGTACGGCGACATCATGATCCGCGACCGGAAGATGTACGTGGCTCCGACGCCATTCGCGCTTACCGACGGAACAACGGGCCTGATGACGCTCATCGTACCTGAGAGCATGGAGGCGCGCGACGGATTCCGTGAGGTTGGATGGTTGCAACGCATGGAGGCGGCGGAGTTCGTCGTGGCGTACAAGTTCGACCTCCGCTCAAATGCACTCGCTGCGGAAAGGGCGCCCAACCCCAATGTCGGGACTGAGCACCAGTTCGTTGCCTATCGACTCGCGACGCAGAGCGCCAAGCCTGTGAGCATGTTGCAGCGGACGCCGGGAGTGGGTGGATGAGAACGTCGCCGTCGCGCTATGAGAGTGACCATTACCGGGCAACCGCCCTGGAGGCAGGTTTCCCGATGGTGCAGATCAGCAGAGTCGCGGAACGCGAGAGCTGGCGCAAAGAGATTAATCGACCCCTGTACCACATCCACAAGTGGTGGGCCACACGGCTGGGATCGGTATTCCGCGGGATAACACTAGGCGCACTCACCGACGCCGGCTCAGATATCTGGGAGGGATTCTACAGGCGACACGATCTGCAGGACAAGGTGGTTCTGGATCCGTTCATGGGAAGCGGGACGACGCTTGGCGAGGCGTTGAAGCTCGGCGCACGAGCAATCGGTTGCGACATCAACCCGGTGAGCACGTTCTTAGTGCGGCAAGCCCTGACGCGAGTCAGCGAAGCGGCACTGCGCAAAGCGTTCGCGCGCCTAGAGGCGAAGGCCGCACCGGAGATCAGGCGGTACTACAAAACGCGTGATCCCAAGACCGGCTCGACACTGCCGGTGCTCTACTTCTTCTGGTGCAAGACAGTGGAAACTCCGGCGGGCGATGTTGTGCCGCTGTTTTCGCGATATGTATTCGCTCAACACGCCTCTCCAAGGCAGAAACCCGCCGCGCGGATTGTGTGCGCGGAGTGTTGGGGTATCTTTCAATCGCAATACGACTCGACGTTGACCGAGTGCCCGCACTGCGGCCACAGTTTTAATCCACAAGATGGTCCCGCCAGCGGTCAGCATGTGCGGGCACCGGACGGATCGCGCTACAAGATCAGGGATCTGCTGCCAGCGGACGGTTCACCACCCCGACACCGACTCTACGCCGTGCTCGGCCTGCGGCCGGATGGCGAGAAGGTGTTCCTTGCCGCGGGAGCCGAGGACGATGCACTGTACGCCGAAGCGGCGGCGCGCCTAAACGCGGAGGACCTGCCGCTGCCTACGCTTGCTGTTCGGCCGGGTCACAACACAGACCAGGCGCGCAGCTACCACTACGCGGGGTGGCGTGATTTTTTCAATGCGCGGCAACTGCTATGTCTGGGGCTCCTGTTGCGCCACATCCTGGAGATCAAAGACGAACTGGTGCAGGAACAGATGCTGTGTCTTTTCTCTGGCACACTGGAATTCAACAACCTGTTCTGTAGTTATAAGGGCGAGGGGACGGGAGCAGTGCGGCATATGTTCTCGCACCACATCCTCAAGCCGGAGCGTGTGCCGCTCGAGAACTCGGTGTGGGGAACGGAAAAGAGCAGCGGGACTTTCAGTACGCTGTTCGAGTCGCGTCTGATGCGGGCCAAACAGTACCTGAGGGAACCCTTCGAGCTTCAACTTGGTCGTGACCTCTTCGGAGCAACGAATGAGACGGTCAAGCTGGTGGCGAGCCCGGAGCTCTCTCCTCGATGCGTAGCGACGTGGGACGAGTTCCGGAGGGATCCTCGAGCGGTCATGGTCTTGAATGGGGACAGTGCGCGGCTACCAGTGCCTGACGCGTCGGTAGACGCTGTCGTGACCGACCCGCCGTACTTTGATTTCGTTCACTACAGCGAGCTGAGTGACTTCTTCTTCGCATGGCTGGGTCCGACACTTGCCGCCCGGCATGTGTGGATGAAGAGAGCGGACTGCTCTCATATGGGCGAAGTCCAGCAAAGAGATCCACGTGCTTTCGCCCACCAGTTGGCTCGGGTGTTTTCCGAGTGCCGGCGGGTGATGAAGGCGCAGGGGATCTTGGCATTCAGCTTTCACCATTCGCGGCCGGAAGGTTGGGCCGCGATTCACGAGGCTGTGCAGTGCGCGGGGCTCCGCGTTGTCGCAGTCCACGTGGTGCATGCGGAGTTGCGGGTGTCGAACCCTAAAACGACAGCAAAGGATCCGATAAGCCTGGATGCAATTCTCGTCTGCCGGAAGGGCGGGCACCTTCGTGGAGCAGGGAACGTGAAGCACGGGACGATGGTGAGCGCCGGCGAGTTGGGAAAGGAGTTGTCCGCGATGGGTTTGCGGCTGTCCCGGGCCGATAGGTTTGTCATTGCGGCGGCGCAGACACTGGTCAACGACGGCAAGACGATTTCGGGGTATGAGGCCATGCGTGACCGGCTGTCCGCGGTGTGTGACGCGGTTATGGCAGAGCGACACTCCGGGTGCGGATCGAGTCTCGAACTCAAGGCTGGGGGCGGCCCGTGAGTTCACGACCACGCGGTGTCCGTGCGGCGATCGCGGGAACGCAGGAGTCGCGGGACCGTGGCCAAGGGCTTGCCGCCGGGTCCGCGGACGGCGTGACGGACCGGCTCCCCGCGGCCATCGCGCCTTGTGGGGGCGGCGACGGGGGTCACGCTGGGGCTGGCCGCTTGCGCCGCGCCGGAATTGCGCAGGCTCGACGCCGACGGGCGCATCTCGTCGGACGAGCCTGGGCGTAGCGATTCGAGCAGCGGCGACCCGCCGGCGTAGATGCGGCAGCAGGTGCCGTCCACCGCCCCTCGACGCGCGGCAGCCAAGCGTCCGGGCTAACGGCCCGGGCAATGCGCCGGTTTGTCCAGCGCCCGAAAGAAAGGTACCGTATCCGCATGGATACGCTGCTTCGGGACGTCGGCTCCGCGGCGCGGCGGCTCGTCGCCCAGCGCGGGTTCACCCTCGCCGCGCTCTTGACGCTCGCCCTCGGCATCGGCGCCAACACGGCGATGTTCAGCGTCGTCCACAGTCTGCTCTTGCGGCCCCTGCCCTATCCTGACCCCGAGCGCGTCGTGCGTGTCGGAGAGTCCATGGGCGCTCGCAGAGGGGTGCTCACCAACCGATCGTTACCCCTGCTCCAGGCCGCCGAGTCGTTCGAGCACCTCGCGGCCTACCGTGGGAGCTCGCTGGAATGGGCGGGTCCGGACGGCTCGATCGCCTTGCGCGGGGCCGCCGTGTCGCCGGCGCTGTTCCCTCTGCTGCGGGCGACACCGCACCTCGGCCGGCTGTTCACGGAGGAGGAGGCGCGGGAGGGCGCGGACGGCGTGGTGCTGCTGAGCTACCGCGCCTGGACCAATCACTTCGCATCGGATCCAGGCATCGTCGGGGCCCCGGTCGACCTCGACGGAGATCCGCACACCGTGGTTGGCGTGCTGCCCGAGGGATTCTATTTCCCGAACCCCGACAGCGAGTTCTGGACCCCGTTCGTCGTTCCGCCGTACGCGCCGCCGGCAGCCGCGGAAGCGGGGCAACCGAGCATGGTGTTCATGATGGTCTTCAACGCCCTGGGGCGCCTCGCGCCGGGCGTATCGCCGGAGCAGGCGGCGGCCGAGGCCGGCACGCTCTTGCGGAGCGCTTCCGAGTTTCGGATGCTGCTTCCCGGCGGCGGCCGGGGGGCGGGCGGTCCCCAGAACAACGTGCAGGTCGTGCCGTTGCTGGAAGAGATGGTCGGCGAGTATCGGCCCGCGCTGCTGGCCCTGACCATGGCGACCGCCCTCGTGCTGCTGATCGCCTGCGTCAACGTGGCGGGGCTGCTGCTCGCGCGCGGGGTGACGCGCCGGCGGGCGCTGGCGGTGTGCGCGGCTCTCGGCGCGAGCCGCCTGCGGCTCGTCCGCCAGCTCCTGACCGAGAGCGTGATGCTGGGCGTGGGCGGCGGCGCGCTCGGGTTGGCGGCGGCGTCGATGGTGCTGCGTGCGGCGCCGGCGCTCGTTCCCGGTGACGTCGCGCGGCTCGACGGGGTGGGCCTCGACGGCGTGACGCTCGCGTTCACCTTGGGTGTGTCGATCGCCGCCGGGCTGCTGTTCGGCGCCGCACCGGCCCTCCAGTGGTCGCGGCTCGATCTGGCGGGCACCCTGAACGAAGGGAGCACGCAGTCCACCGGCGGCTTCCGGCTGCTCCGCTCGAACCGGACGCGCGCTACCCTCGCCGTGGTTCAAGTTGCCCTGGCCCTGGTGCTGCTGATGGGAGCGGGGCTGCTGTTGCATAGCTTCGTGCGGCTCATCACCCTCGATCGCGGGTACGACCCGGCCAGCGTGATCGCCGCCGGCATCCGGAACCCTGACACGGCGTTTCGGCCGGGCATGACCCCGGCGTCGATGGCTGACCTCCGGGCGGCCCGCCGCCGCTTCCAGGAATCGCTGGTGGACGAGATGGCCCGGTTGGCGGCGCTTTCCGATGTCGAAGCGGTGGGGGTGTCGTCACGCCTGCCGCTCGCCCCCGCCGGCGGCGGAAGCTCCACCGTGTTCCGCCTGGCAGGCGCCCCGCCGCCGACCGACCCGCGGGACCTCCCGCCGGCCTCGGTCAACTTCGTCAGCCCCGGCTACTTCGACACGATGCGCCTGCGGCTCCGCAACGGGCGGGCGTTCACCCGGCTCGACACGGCCGAGAGTCCGCCGGTGCTGATGGTGAACGAGACCCTCGCACGCGAACTCTTCGGCGGCGGGCCGGCCGTCGGCCAGCGCCTGCTGCCGGCCGGCGCAGGCCCGGAACCGTGGGAGGTGATTGGGGTCGTGGCCGACGTCCGCTACGGCGGGCTGACCATCACCGAGTCGCAGGCCGAGGCCTACATGCCGCTGCGCCAGATCGAACACGCGGCGATGCTGAGCGGCGTGTCCCCGCCGGTGGTCGCCGTGCGGACGGCCGGCGACCCGGTGGCCACCGTTCCCTTTCTGCGCGAGGCGGTGGCCGCGGCGGGCCCGAACGCGAGCATCGACGACGTGATGACGATGGACGCGAGACTGTCGGCGGCGGTCGCGCAACCCCGCTTCTATGCCGTCTTCGCCGGGTTCTTCGCCGCCCTGGCGCTGTTCCTCGCCGCCTTCGGCATCTATGCCCTGCTCACCTACACCGTGTCGCAACGCCGCCGGGAGATCGGGGTCCGCATGGCCCTCGGCGCGCAGCGCGGCGACGTCGTGGCCCTCGTCGTCCGGCAGGGGGCGGGACTGGTCGCGGCCGGGACGCTCCTCGGCCTGCTCGCGTCCACCGGCTCCGTCCGCCTGCTGGAGAGCTTCCTGTTCGGCGTCGCGGCGAACGACCCGCTGGCCTTCGCCGCAGCGCCGCTCGTGCTCGCCGCCGTCGCGCTCGTCGCCTGCTGGCTACCGGCGCATCGGGCCGCCCGCATCGACCCGATCGACGCCCTGCGGATAGAGTAGGGCGGGCGCGGGAAGACCGCGGCGGGCGACAGCCCTCCTGACCGAGCGCTGAATGTGAATGAGACCTTGCGCCACGTCCGGCGCCTCGGCGCGGAGGTGACGTCCGCCCGGCGGCGGCCCCGCGCCACCACAACATCTTGGGGTCGACGCCCCGTCCGAATTGATCGCTTTCGCACGATCGGCAACACCGCGACCACCTGCCTCCGACTCAATCGTCGGGCAGGCTGTACGTCCCCGGCCGCAGCCCCACCACGAAGCTGCCGTTTCTCAGCGACGGCTTGTTGTAGCGCAGGGCGCCGGGGTGGGGCTCGGGGTGGCCGGAGTTGCGGTGGACGCAGTCGCCGGCCGCGACGTCCCATTCCATGGTCGGTCCGAGCCGCGGGTAGACGTCCGCCCCGCCCTCGGCGACCACGCAGAACTTCAGCGAGCTGCCGCTCTTGACCCGCTCCACCACGTTCAGCGGATCGAGGAAGGCCTCGAGGGCGGGGCTGGGGTGGGATCGGCTCTCGACGACGCGCAGCGGGTCGGACGGGCCGGCCAAGCTCGACCGCAGGCGCCGCGGCCGGCCGTTCCCCTCGCGCTTCCACGCGCCCGCCCCCGCGCGGGCGTAGTACAGCACCCCCGCCGCGGGCGCCGCCACCACCCCCAGCGCCGGTTCGCCGTGCTCGATCAGGGCGACGTTGACGGTGAACTCGCCGGTGCGGTCGACGAACTCCTTCGTCCCATCGAGGGGGTCGACGAGCCAGTAGCGGGACCACCGGCGGCGCACCTCGTAGGGGGGTATCCCGCGCTCCTCGGAGAGATACGGCACCGCGGGGTCCAGCGCCGCCAACCCGCCCCGCAGGATCTCGTCGGCCGCGAGGTCGACGCCGGTCACCGGCGACCCGTCCGCCTTCGCCCGCACCCACGTGTCGCCGGCGCGGTACCGCTGCAGCACCACTGCGGCGACCCGCAACACCACTTCATTGACGGCTTCCAGCGTCACCATGGCAGCCCGTGGCAAAACTCCGCGGCGCGCCGGAACTGGCCGGCAATGGCGCGGAAACGGCTCGGATCGGCCAGATTTCGGCGATTTCGACCGCTGTACGACACGTTCTTGGGCCGAGTACGGTCCCAGCCGGATGCAGCGCAACTTCTGCCACGGACTGATGGGCCACGGGCTGATTATGTATAACTGCGTCCTGCGGAACCCGGCAAACTGATCTTGCGCGAACGGCCGCCGCGCGCCAGTGCGGGAGCGCTCCCGCCAAGCGCCGCCGGAACTCCACCGGTCGGCGGGTCAAGCAGTTTCCTTCGACGGCGGTCTCCGTTTGCGCTATGGGCCGGCGGCGCGATCGCCGTTTCCGGGGCGCGCCCGGGTTTTCAATCGTTCCTTCGTCTCGTTCACGAGCGCCGGGATTCTCGACCGTGCGTGCGCGAGCACGTCTGCGCCGGTCGTCCTCGTTGCGTCCCACGTCGTCTCGGGCGTGCCGTCCGTGGGATCTTCGTACTGGTAGATGCCCGCGTACAGCGACAGCTTATTCAGGTCTGGTTCGTTGCGCGCCGCGGCTATCCGCCCGCCGTCGCGTTCCGCGTCGTCCCACAAGGCGTTCAGGTCGTGCTTGCGCTCGATATGCCGTCCCTGGGCGATGATCAGGCCCTTCAGGGCTTGTTCCATCGAGGCTTGCAGGTTCTCGCACCTGTCGGCCGGGTGCCGGCGGGGTTCGCCGGCTATTCCCCATTTCCGCTCTGCGCGAGCCAGGAACGAGTAGGCGCGGTCGGGTTTGTACCGTGTTCTCTGTACCCTTACCCTTTCCGTCCCGTCGAGGACGTACGTCGGACCGGTCTCGATGGGTCTGAAGCCGGTTCTCGTGTAGAGGGTGCGCCCGGTTTCCAGGGCGCGGCCACGAACGTTGCCGGCGTACTCCCGTCCGGCTGCCGCCTGGCTTCCGCTGCTGACGAACACGTCGATCTCGCGGCGGGTCTCCCGGCAGGTCAACCGGTGGTGTTGTTCTCCGTCTCCCCGGTCGGGTTCCTTAATCACCAGCAGGTCGAGGTCGCTGTGTTCGCTCAGCTCTCCGCGGGCGCCGGACCCGAACAGGATGATCTGGTCCGGATGCAGCCTCGCCACGACCGTCTCGACGGCGGCCCGAAGCTCTTCGGCGTCCGGCGCCGCGGTCTTTCTGTCAAGCATTGCCGTGGTCATTCTACCGTGCTGGCCGGGGGCCTCGGCGGCTGCCGGTCGGCGGGCCGGCACCCGCGATCGGTCGGCGCGGCTGGCCCCGGGGCGCGTACGGGCGGCCTTGTCGTCCGCAACGGGCGCCGGGGGCTCTTCGTTCGCCGAGCGCTCCGGCGGGCGACCCCCGCCCCGGCTGCCGAACGCCGGGCCGGCTTCAGCACGGCAGGTCGCGTCCCGGGATCAACCCGCGCAGGAACCGGTCGACCGGCAGGCACAGGACGCCGTTCCGTTCCAGGGCCTCGTCGCCGCGGTACAGGAGGAGCGGTGAGCACTCGGGGTAGCCCTGGTGGAACGTCCTCAGCCCCCTGAGGTCGCTCGGTCGCACCGACCGGCTGTTCTTGACCTCGACGGCGTGGAATCCCGCGCTGCCGTACAGGACGAAGTCGACCTCCGAACCGCCCCGAGTGCGCCAGAAATGGATGCGGCAGTCGGCATCGCCGTAGCTGATCCACGCGCGCAGGTGTTGCAGGACCAGTCCTTCGAAGGCAGGACCGGCGATCTCCTCCCGCGCATCGAGAGGACAGGCCGGGCGCAGCGACCGGAACACGCCGCAGTCGAAGAAGTAGAGCTTGGCGTGCGCGACCACCGCCCGCTCGGCCCGACGCCGGAAAACCGGGAGCCGGGTGGCGATGGGCAGATCCTCCAGAATGCCCAGATACGACTCGACGGTGTTGCGGCCGGCGACGCACTCCCGCGCGATGTCCGCGACGTTCAGCATCCGCCCGTGCGGGAAGGAGGCGACCTCGAGGAACCGGCTGAAGTCGTCGAGCCGGCGGACCAGTTCGATCTCGCCCGCAGTATCGAGTCGGGTCGAGAAGATCGATCCAGGCCGCATCCGGGATACCGGGCCCGCAGCCAAGTGGACTTGCCGGTGCCGCGCGGCCCAACAGGAAGTAGCTGCCCGCAGGATGGTCGAAAAATCTCGACACCTATGACATATTGGGTCGAAATATAGCACTTCAACGGACAGAACTTCAGAGTGTCCGCAGGAGCCGGTCCCGACCGGCCCTTGACGCGGCGGGCCGTCGCGGGATACAGTCTGGTGTCGTGACGTTGCGCACACGAACCGCCTGTTGTTGCTGCTGTTGTCCGGAGGCCGCCGAGGCCCCGGCGCTGACGGTCGTGTGAGGTGATGCACAAACGCTGAAGTGAAGACCAGCAAGCACCAGCGCGAGAGACCGAAAGCCCGGGGCCACACGGCTCCGGGCTTTTTTGTTGAACCACGGCCGCGGCCAAGCGATCGGAGACTGAACCCGTCAGGCGCGCCGGCATGACCGACACCCTCGTGGCTCCATCCCCCGTCGCTCCATCCCCCGACGACCTGATCGACCCCGGCCCTGCGTTCGAGACGGCGGCGCCGCCCGCATCGCCGCTCGAATGCAGCGGGGACTTTCACGGGCGGCCGGGCTCGACGGCCGGCGGCGGCAACGCGCCCGCCGCGGCGACGCCGCTGTTTCCGGCGTTCCTCAAGCTGAGGGACCGACCGGTGACGGTGGTCGGCGGCGGGCCGGTCGCCGCGTCGAAGCTCCGGGCGCTGCTTGATGCCGGGGCGGACGTGACCGTCGTGGCGCCGGAGGTCGCGGCCGAGATCACGGGAAGCGGCGTGGCCGTCCGTCGCCGGCCGTTTCGGGCCTCGGACCTCGACGGCGCATGGCTCGCGGTGGCGGCGGCGCCGCCGGAGGTCAATCGCGAGGTCGCGGCGGCGGCGGCGGCGCGGCGCCTGTTCGTCAACGCGGTGGATGATCCGGCGAACGCGAGCCTCTACCTCGGCGGGGTGGTCCGGCGGCGCGGGGTCACCGCGGCAATCTCGACCGACGGCCGGGCGCCGGCCCTGGCCGGGCTGATTCGGGAGGCGATAGAGGCGCTGCTGCCCGAGGACGAGGTGGGACGGTGGCTGGCCGCGGCGGAAGCGGAGCGGGCGGGATGGATCGCCGGCCGCGTGCCGATGGAACGGCGGCGGCCGTTGCTCGTGCGGGCGCTGGCCGCCCTCTACGGCGATCGGCCGGCGGCGGAAGAAGGCCGGGGGTCTGCGCCGTAGCAGAGACGCACGACTGGCAGGGTCGGATCGCACGCGGCGCGCAACCAGGACCGGGCAAGTCGCCGGGTAGCGGAACCGCGGTTCGGCCGGCCGCACCCTGCGCACGTCCGCCGCGCAACCAGGACCGGGCAAGTCGCCGGGTAGCAGGGACGCCGACGGCCGGCAGGGTCGGATCGGAGCGGCCGCGCCGGAGGCGCAGGCGCCGATTCCGGATACGGAAACAGGATGAGACCTCGACCGCAGCAACCCGCCGCGCCCCCTTCGCGACCGGGTGCCGCCGTGACCGGCGACGGCCGGGGATCGGACCCGACCCCGGGATTCGTGTCGCTGGTCGGGGCGGGTCCAGGAGACCCCGACCTGCTGACGGTGCAGGCGGTGGACCGCCTGCGGAAGGCCGATCTGGTGCTGTACGACGCCCTCGTGGCGCCCGACGTCGTGGCCCTGGCGAGCCGGGCGCAGCGCTTCTGCGTGGGCAAGCGGGCGGGCCGCCGATCGGTGCGCCAGAACACCATCATCCGCCTCCTGGTCCGCGCCGCCCGCCGCGGGCGCCGCGTGGTCCGGCTGAAGGGCGGCGACCCCTACGTGCTGGGGCGGGGCGGCGAGGAAGCCCTGGCCCTGCGGAGCGCGGGCATCCGTTTCGAGGTCGTGCCGGGGCTGACCACCGCCGTCACCGCCCCCGCCCTGGCCGGGATCCCCTTGACCCATCGCAGCCTGGCCTCGGGGTTCGCCGTCGTGTCCGGACACGACGAATCGAGCTTCCGGCCGGTACTGAGCGCGCTGTCCCCCGGCTCGCTGACCGTCGTGGTGCTGATGGGGCTGGCCCGCCGCGCCGCGGTGGCGGCCTGCCTGCTCGACCGCGGCTGGCCGGCGGACACCGCGGCGGCCATCGTGTGCGCGACCGTCTCGCCGCGGACCCGCGCCTGGATCGGCACGCTGGGACAGCTCGGGACGGCCCCGCACCCGGCCGCCGATGGCGCCCCCGGCACCATCGTCATCGGCGGCGTCGTCGATCTGCACGCCGTGCTCGACGAGACGAATCGGGACGCCGCGGGGGCGGCGGCGCGAGAGAGCTGGAGCTCACGATGACCTGGAGGGGCGGCGCCAGCCGGCGGGCGACACGGGTGATCCCAAAACGAAAGAGCTGCACGCCGTGCTCGACGAGACGAAGCGGGGCGTCGCGGGGGCGGTGGCGCGAAAGAACTGGAGCTCACGATGACTTGGAGGGCGGCGCCATGCCGGCGGGCGACACGGGGAGAGCCCGACGAATGCGCTGGACCTCACGATGACCTGGAAGGGCGGCGCCATGCCGGCGGGCGACATGGGGAGAGCCCGACGAATGCGCTGGACCTCACGATGACCTGGACCCGAAAGAGCTGGACCTCACGATGACCTGGAAAGAGAAACTCGGCGACCGCATCCCGGCCGAGTCGGCGCGGGAGATCGACACCTTCGAGAACCAGATCGCCCTCAAGCGCCGGGACCGAATCGACGACAAGGTGTTCGCCGAGACCCGCCTGCGGCGCGGCGCCTACGGACAGCGCTACGACAACGGGCAACGGAACGACGGCAACGGGGTCAAGATGCTGCCGTTCCCCTCGAACGGCCGGACGAAGGGTCCCGACACGGTCTGGGACGCCCCCGGCATGCAGCGGATCAAGATCCCGTTCGGCGGGGTGACCCCCGAGCAGATGGACACCCTCGCCGACCTCGCCGAGGAGTACAGCGACGGCATCTGCCACATCACCACGCGGCAGGACGTGCAACTCCACTTCGTCCACCTCGACGACACCCCGTCCCTCATGCGCCGGCTCGCGGCGGTCGGCATCACCACGCGGGAGGCGTGCGGCAACACCGTCCGCAACGTCACCGCCTGCCCGCTCGCCGGCGTCTGCCGCGACGAGACGTTCGACGTCACCCCCTACGCCCGGGCGTCGATGCGGTTCCTGCTCGGCCATCCCGACGCCCAGGACTTCGGCCGCAAGTTCAAGGTGGCCTTCTCGGGGTGCCGTCAACACGCGTGCGGCCTCGTCAACATGCACGACTTCGGGGCGATCGCGGTGACCCGGGAGACCGGCGGGGCCACGCAACGCGGGTTCGAGGTCCACGTCGGGGGCGGCCTCGGCGCGGTGCCCCACGAGGCGCGGCTGTTCGATCCGTTCATGGCCGAGGCCGAGGTCCTCCCGACGCTGCAGGCGATCTCGCGGGTGTTCGCGCGGCTGGGCGAGAAACGCAACCGGGCCCGCGCCCGCATCAAGTTCCTGGTCGCCCAGCTCGGCATCGACGAGTTCCGGCGGCTCGTGCAGGAGGAACGCCGGCGCCTGGCCCCCGACGCGCGCTGGACCGCCTATCTCGACGACCTGTCCTCCGCCGCCGAGCAGCCGCTGAAGAGCGGCGGGCCGCTCGACGGGGCGCCGGCCGAATCGAGCTTCGCGGCGTGGTCGCGCTCGAACGTTTACCGCCAGCGCCAGCCGGGATACGCGGTGGTGACGGTCAGCCTGCCCCTGGGCGACATCACCGGCGACCAGCTCCGGGGGCTGGCCGACGTCGCCCGCCGGTTCGTCGGCGACACGGTGCGCACCACCGTCGAGCAGAACATCGTGCTGCGGTGGGTGCGCGGGTCGGACCTGCCGGCGCTGCACCGCGAGCTCGACGCCCTCGGCCTCGCCCGGCCCGGCGCGCAGTCCATCGGCGACATCACCGCCTGTCCGGGCACGGACACCTGCAAGCTCGGGATCGCCTCGTCGCGCGGACTCGCGGCCGAGCTCGAGCAACGGGTGCGGGGGCGGATGGACGCCCTCGACGACGCGGTCCGCAGCCTCCGCATCAAGATCAGCGGATGCTTCAACTCGTGCGGCCAGCACCACATCAGCGACTTGGGGTTCTACGGCGTGAGCCGGCACGTGCGGGGGCGGGTGGTGCCGCACTTCCAGGTGGTGCTCGGCGGCCAGTGGGTCGAGAACGCCGGGGCCTACGGGCTCGCGATCGGCGCGGTGCCGGCCCGCCGGATTCCGGAGGTGGTCGAGCGGATCACGACCCGCTTCATTGAGGACCGCCGACCGGACGAGACGTTCCACGCGTTCACGGCGCGAATCGGCAAGCGGGCGCTGCGCGGCATGCTCCAAGACCTGATGCCGGTGCCCGACTACGAGACAAAGCCCGACTACTACCGCGACTGGGGCGATCCGCGCGAGTTCGGCATCGGCGACATGGGGGTCGGCGAGTGCGCCGGCGAGGTGGTGTCGCTGACCGAGTTCGACCTCGTCGGGGCCGAGAGCCAAGTGTTCGAAGCCCAGCTCGAGCTCGAAGCGGGGAACGCCGCGCAGGCCGACGGGCTGGCCTACGCGGCGATGCTCCAGGCGGCCCGGGGCCTGATCAAGACCGAGTTCATCGACATCCCGGACGACCCCGACCGCATCGTCGCCGAGTTCCGGACACGCTTCTTCGACACCGGGATCTTCTTCGATCGGTTCGCCGGCGGGAAGTTCGCCCAGTATCTGTTCCGGCGGCACGCCCGCTCCGGGCCGCCGGCCGGCGTCGACGCGGCCCGCCGGTCCATCGAGGAGGCCCAGCTCTTTCTGGAAGCCACCCACGCCTGTCAGGCGCGGCTGGCCGGTGCGCCGGCGCCGGCGGGCGCAGGCGCCGTTTCCGGGAGCCCCGCGTGAACGCCGCCGCCTCGGCCGCACCCGACGCCACCGCCGTGCAGCGCATCGCTCTGAAGCTCTTTCTGGACGGGCCGGCGGCGCTCGCCCCGCGCGACGTCATCCCCGTGTTCCACCGCTGGATCCAGACCCGGGCGGTGGACGGGCTCCTGATCGACGTCGCCGACTACACCCACCTCCCCACCGGGCCGCTGGCGCTCCTCGTGGGTCACGAGGGCCGGTACGTCCTCGACCGCAGCGGGGACCGGCTGGGGCTGCAGTACGTGCGGACGCAGCCGCTGGACGGGCCGCTGGAGACCCGGTTGCGCACCGTGGCCGCGATGCTGCTGCGCGCCGCCCGGCGGCTCGAAAAAGATGCCGCCCCGGCCGGGCCGGTGCGCTTCCGCGGCGACGAGATAGACTGGATCGTGAACGATCGACTCCTGGCCCCGAACAAGCCGGACACCTTCTTGGCCGTCCGTCCCGCGTTCGAATCGTTCCTTGATGCGCTGTCCGGCGGCGCGCCCTGGACCCTGACTCCCCGCAGCGAATCGGGGACGCGCTTCGGCATCCATGCGCGCGGCCCCGCCGGGGTGCCCCTCGAGACCCTCGCGGGACGGCTGGATTCCGCGGCCGGTTTCTGAAGCGTTCTCCGTAGCCGAACCACCACGGCTGAATCATGGCCGCGAGACGACTGGATCCACGGCCGGTTCCTGAAGCGCCACCGTCCCGAGGCCGCCGGGGCGCCCCTCGAGACCCTCGCGGGACGGCTGGATTCCGCGGCCGGTTCCTGACCCGCCACCGTCCCGAAGCCGCCCCCCGACGGTGCGGGTGCCTGAGATATTAGAAACACTAATACTGAGATGCTCGGTTATTAGCCGTTTGTGGTAGATTAGTCGGTCTCATGCACGTCGAAACGCTGAGCATCTTCTGCGACGTGGTCCGCCACCAGAGCTTTTCGCGGGGCGCGCGGGCCAGCTCGGTCAGCCAGTCGGCGGCCAGCCAGGCGGTGCGGCAGCTCGAGAAGCACCTCGGCGCGCAGCTCATCGACCGGTCCAAGCGGCCGTGGCAGCTCACCCCGGAGGGCCGGCTGTTCTTCAAGGGCTGCCAGGAGCTCGTCGAGCGCTATCACGAGCTGGAAGACGCGGTGCGGCATCGACAGAACCCGTCGGGCCGGACGGTGCGGCTCGCGACCATCTACTCCGTGGGCGTCCACCATCTGTCGCAATACGTGGACCGGTTCCGCGCCGCGGTCCCGGGGGCGGCGGTGGACCTGCAGTACATGCACCCCGCCGAGATCTGCGAGCAGGTCGCGAACGACCGGTGCGACCTCGGCCTGATGTCGTTCGCCACCCCCCGCCGCGAGCTCGCGGTCATCCCCTGGCAGCGGCAGGCGATGGTCGTGGCGTGCCCCCCCGCCCACCGGTTCGCGGCCCGCGCGGCCGAGCGCGGCGTGCGCCCGGCGGAGCTCGCGGCCGAGCGCTTCGTGGCGTTCGACCGGGGGCTGCCGGTGCGCCGGGCCATCGACCGGTTCCTGCGGCGCCACCGCGTCGAGGTGACGGTGACCGCCGAGTTCGACAACATCGAGACCATCAAGCAGGCGGTGGACGAGGAAGCGGGCATCGCGATCCTGCCCGAGCCGACGCTGCGCCGCGAGGTGCGCCGCGGCACCCTCGTGCAGGTGCCCCTCGTGCTGCCGGCGGGCGAGCCGCCGCTGGTGCGGCCCCTCAGCATCGTGCACCGCGGCAATCGGCGGCTGAACCCGGCCGTCACCGCCTTCATCGAGCTGCTCGCCGCCGGCGCGCCGGCGGCCGCGGCGGAGACGGCGGAACCCCGCCGGGCCGCGAGAGCCGTCGGGGGACGGCGACGGAACGCGGTCCGAACCGCGGGCGCCGACCCACAGGGAGCGAACCCATGAGCGGATCCGCAAGACGACCACCGCGCGCATCGGGCCAGGGGCTGTACGACCCCCGGTTCGAGCACGACTCCTGCGGGGTGGGCTTCGTGGTCCACATCCGGGGGCGGCGCTCGCGCCAGCTCGTCGACCAGGCGCTCGAGATCGGGGTCAACCTGCTCCACCGGGGCGCCTGCGGGTGCGAGCCCGACACCGGGGACGGGGCCGGGCTGCTGCTGCAGATTCCCGACCGGTTCCTGCGCCGCGAGACCCGCGGGCTCGGGTTCACGCTGCCCCCGGAGGGGCAGTACGGCGCCGGCATGCTGTTCCTGCCGCGGCGGGCGGGCGGGCGGCGCCGGGTCGAGGAGCTGATCGCCCGCATCGTCGGCGAAGAAGGCCAGACCCTGCTGGGGTGGCGGGACGTCCCGACCGACAGCAGCCCCCTGGGCGCCACCGCGCGGCAGGGCGAGCCGGTGATCCGGCAGGTGTTCATCGGACGCGGCCCCGCGCCGGGCGGCGGCCCCGACGCGCAGGCGCGGTTCGAGCGCAAGCTCTACGTCATTCGCCGGCGCATCGAGAACGCGGTCGAGAGCCTCGGCATCGAGGCCGGCGGTGGGTTCTACGCGGCCAGCCTGTCGTCGCGGACCATCGTCTACAAGGGCATGCTGATCGCCGATCAGGTCACCACCATGTTCCCGGACCTGGTCGACCCCGACTTCGAGTCGGCGATCGGGCTGGTCCACTCGCGTTTCAGCACCAACACCTTCCCGTCGTGGCCGCTGTCGCATCCCTACCGCTACATCGCCCACAACGGCGAGATCAACACGCTGCGCGGCAACACCAACTGGATGCGGGCGCGCGAGGCGCTGTGCGGGTCGGACCTGCTGGGGGACGACCTCCGAAAGCTGTTTCCGATCATCAAGGAGAGCCAGAGCGACACCGCCACCTTCGACAACGTGCTCGAGTTCCTCGCCATGACCGGCCGCTCGCTGCCGCACGCGGTCCTGATGATGATTCCCGAGCCGTGGAGACGGCACGAGTCGATGGCGGCCGACCGGCGGGCGTTCTACGAGTACCACTCGGCCCTGATGGAGCCCTGGGACGGCCCCGCCTCGATCGCGTTCACCGACGGCACGGTGGTCGGGGCGGTCCTCGACCGCAACGGGCTGCGACCGTCCCGCTATTACGTGACGAAGGACGACCTCGTGGTCATGGCGTCGGAGGTCGGCGTCCTCGACGTGGCCCCGGAGAACGTGCTCGTCAAAGAGCGGCTGCATCCGGGCCGGATCTTCCTCGTGGACACCGCCCAGGGCCGCATCATCGACGACGAGGAGATCAAGTCGGGGCTCGCGGCCGAGCATCCCTACCAGGCGTGGCTGGACGCCGAGGTCGTCCACCTCGACGACCTGCCCCCCGCCCCCGATGCCGCGCCGGTCGACGGCGAGTCGTTGCGGCGGCGCCAGCGCGCGTTCGGGTACACGGAGGAGGACCTGCGGCTGCTGATCGGCCCCATGGCCGGCCAGGGGGTCGAGCCGGTCGGATCGATGGGCACCGACACCGCGCTGGCGGTGCTGTCCGACCGGCCGCGGCTGCTCTACGACTACTTCAAGCAGCTCTTCGCGCAGGTCACCAACCCGCCCCTCGACGCCATCCGGGAGGAACTCGTCACGGACATGAGCTCGACCCTGGGGGCCGAGCGGAACCTGCTGAAGCCGGAGCCGGCGTCCTGCCATCAGATCCGCATCGAATATCCGATCCTCGACAACGACGAGACGGCCCGGATCCGGCACAACCCGGACCCGGCGCTGCGGGCGGTGACGCTGTCCACGCTGTTCGACCCGCACGAGGGCGCGGGGGGCGTCGAGAAGGCGATGGACGCGCTGTGCCGCCGGGCGGGCGCCGCCGTCGCCGAGGGCCATGCGCTGCTGGTGCTCTCCGACCGCGGCGTCGACGCCGGCCACGCCGCGATTCCCGCCCTCCTCGCCACCGCCGGCGTGCACCACCATCTCGTGCGCGAAGGCGCCCGGACCCGGTGCGCGCTGATCGTCGAGTCGGGCGAGCCCCGCGAGCCGCACCACATGGCGCTGCTGCTCGGCTACGGAGCCGGGGCGATCAACCCGTACCTGGCGTTCGAGACCGTAAAGGAGCTGATCGAGCGGGGCGACGTCGCGGACGTAGACGCGCGGCAGGGCATCCGCCATCACATTCTCGCCCTCACCAAGGGGGTGCTGAAGGTGATGTCGAAGATGGGCATCTCGACCCTGCAGAGCTACCGCGGCGCCCAGATCTTCGAGGCGGTGGGGCTGAACAAGGCGTTCGTCGACCGCTACTTCACGTGGACGGCGTCACGGCTCGGGGGCATCGGCATCGACACCGTCGAGGCGGAGGTGACGCAACGGCACCGGCTGGCGTTCCCGACCCGCGGCGGCGGGGACGACGAGCTCGACAGCGGCGGCGAGTACCAGTGGCGGCGCGACGGCGAGTACCACCTGTTCAATCCGGACACCGTCCACAAGCTGCAGCACGCGACCCGCAGCGGACAGTACGCCATCTATCGGGACTACGCCCGGCTCGTGAACGACCAGAACCGCAGGCGCGCGACGCTGCGCGGCCTGTTCGCGCTCCGTCCCGCCGAGACGGCGGTCCCGCTCGCCGAAGTGGAGCCGGCGGAGTCCATCTTCAAGCGGTTCTCCACCGGCGCGATGTCGTTCGGGTCGATCAGCGCCGAAGCCCACGAGACGCTGGCCATCGCGATGAACCGTCTCGGCGGGAAGTCCAACACCGGCGAAGGGGGCGAGGACCCGGCGCGGTACACCCCCGACGCGAACGGAGACCTGCGGCGGAGCGCGGTCAAGCAGGTCGCGTCCGGCCGGTTCGGGGTCACCAGCGAGTACCTCGTGAACGCCGACGACCTGCAGATCAAGATGGCGCAGGGGGCCAAGCCGGGCGAGGGCGGCCAGCTCCCCGGGTTCAAGGTCTACCCGTTCATCGCCAAGATCCGCTACTCGACCCCCGGGGTCACCCTGATCTCGCCGCCGCCGCACCACGACATCTATTCCATCGAGGACCTCGCCCAACTCATCCACGACCTGAAGAACTCGAACCCGCGCGCCCGGGTGCACGTGAAGCTCGTGGCGGAGGTGGGCGTGGGCACGGTGGCGGCGGGGGTGGCCAAGGCCCACGCCGACGTCGTCCTCATCTCCGGGCACGACGGGGGGACCGGCGCCTCGCCGCTGACCAGCATCAAGCACGCGGGGGTGCCGTGGGAGCTCGGCCTCGCCGAGACCCAGCAGGTGCTCGTGCTCAACCGCCTGCGGGACCGCATCGTCGTCCAGACCGACGGACAGATGAAGACGGGCCGCGACGTGGTCATCGCGGCCCTCCTCGGGGCCGAGGAGTACGGGTTCTCCACCGCCCCGCTCGTCGTCTCGGGGTGCATCATGATGCGGGTCTGCCATCTCGACACGTGTCCGGTGGGCATCGCGACCCAGAACCCCGAGCTCCGCAAGCACTTCTCGGGCCGCCCCGAGTTCGTGGAGAACTACTTCCGGTTCGTGGCCGACGAGGTGCGCGGACTGATGGCGGAGATGGGCTTCCGGACCCTGGAGGAGATGATCGGCCGCGTCGATCGGCTCGACACGACCGGCGCCGTCGACCACTGGAAGGCGCGGGGGCTCGACCTGTCGCCGATCCTGCTGAACCCCGACGTGCCGGACACGGTGGCCCGGCGGGCGGTGCGCGGGCAGGACCACGGCCTGGACCGGGCGCTGGACAACACCCTGATCGAGCGGTGCGCGCCGGCCATCGAGCACCGGACCCCGGTGTCGTTCACCCTGCCCATCCGCAACGTCAACCGGACCGTCGGCACCATGCTGGGGTCGACGATCACCCGCCGGTGGGGCGGGGCGGGGCTGCCGGACGGGACCATCGACGTCACCTTCACGGGATCGGCCGGACAGAGCTTCGGCGCGTTCCTGCCGACCGGGGTCACCCTCGCCATCGAGGGCGACGCCAACGACTACTTCGGCAAGGGGCTCTCGGGCGGCCGCCTCGCGGTGTTCCCCCCGCGGGCCGCGACGTTCGTCCCCGAGGAGAACATCGTCATCGGCAACGTCGCGCTGTACGGCGGCACCGGCGGCGAGGCGTTCGTGCGCGGCGTCGCGGGAGAGCGGTTCGCGGTCCGCAACAGCGGGGTCAGCGCGGTGGTGGAAGGGGTCGGCGACCACGGCTGCGAGTACATGACCGGGGGCCGCGTGGTGATTCTGGGGCGGACCGGCCGCAATTTCGCGGCGGGCATGAGCGGCGGTATCGCCTACGTGCTCGACCGGACGGGGACGTTCGCCGAACGCTGCAATCCCGGCATGGTCGATCTGGAGGCCCTCGACGACGACGACGCCGAGCTGGTGCGGCGTCTCGTCCGGCGTCACGTCGACCACACCGCCAGCGCCTGCGGTCAGGCGGTGCTCGACCAGTGGGACACGGCGCAGCCGGCGTTCGTGAAGGTGATGCCCCGCGACTACAAGCGGGTGCTGATGGCCGAGGCCAAGGCGCGGGCCGAGTCGCGCGAGCCCGACTTCGCCGAGCTGGTCGGCACCGGCGCCGACTAGTGCGGTAACGGGTATGAGCGAAGCAGAAGTTTCGCGTCAGCGAACTTCCAACGCGACCGCAAGGTCGCACGGCATCCTGGCGGGTCCGGCGGGTTGGTCAGGCCCCGCCCCATGCTATTCTGGCCAGTGCTTGGCCGGGTCGGGCGAGGCAGCGGGTGATTCTCCCCGCGCGGAGGTGAGCTTTGGCCGAGACCCTGGAAGTAATCGACTTGGCGATAACAGCGCTGGTCGCGTATGGCGTATTGCGGCTCAACAGCAAGTTCGACCACCTGAAGGGGCGCGTGGATGAGCAGGGCGCGCAGCTCCGCACCTTGACGCTGCGCAAACCGTAACCGACGGCCGCGGTTTCGCTCCCCCCCGGTACGGGGACGTCCGAGCCCCGACATGCGAGCACCATGGGAAAGCTGAAGGGATTCATCGAGATCGATCGGCAGAAGCAGGCGTCCCGCGACGTCGCGGAGCGGATCCGCGACTGGCGCGAGGTCTACCTGCCGTACGCCGCCGAGGACCTGCGCGCCCAGGGGGCGCGGTGCATGGATTGCGGGATTCCCTTCTGCCACCAAGGGTGTCCGCTGGGGAACCTCATCCCGGACTGGAACGATCTCGTCTACCGCGACCAGTGGAAGGCGGCGATCGAGCGCCTGCACAAGACGAACAACTTCCCCGAGTGGACGGGGCGCCTCTGCCCCGCGCCCTGTGAAGGCTCCTGCGTGCTCGCCATCAACCGGGACGCGGTGACCATCAAGTCCATCGAGATGGCGATCGTGGAACGGGCCTTCGAGGAGGGCTGGATTCGGCCCGAGCCCCCGGCCGCCCGCACCGGCAGGACGGTGGCCGTCGTCGGCTCGGGGCCGGCCGGGCTGGCCGCGGCCGACCAGTTGAACCGGGCCGGGCACCGGGTCACGGTCTTCGAGCGGTCCGACCGCATCGGGGGGCTGCTGCGCTACGGCATCCCCGAGTTCAAGATGGAGAAGCGGTTCCTGACCCGCCGCCTGTCGATCATGGAGGCCGAAGGCGTCAGGTTCCGGCCCAACACCGACGTCGGAACGACGGTGCCGGCGAATGCCGTCCGGCAGGAGTACGACGCGATGCTGCTCGCGGGCGGCGCCGGGCAGCCGCGCGACCTCAAGGTTCCGGGGCGCGGGCTCTCCGGCATCCACTTCGCCATGGACTACCTGTCGCTGCAGAACCGGCGGTGCGAGGGCGACGTCATCGACGACGACGACTTCATCACCGCGGAGGACAAGCGGGTCGTCATCATCGGCGGCGGAGACACCGGGGCCGACTGCCTGGGCACCGCGCACCGGCAGGGCGCCCGGTCGATCCACCAGTTCGAGCTCCTGGAGAGACCCCCCGAGCAGCGGAGCGACAACAACCCATGGCCGGAATGGCCCAACGTCTTCCGGGTTTCCGGCGCTCACGAAGAAGGCGGCGAACGGGTCTATTCCGTGTCCACGGAGCGGTTTTCCGGCGACGCGGCGGGACAGGTCAGGGCGCTGCATGCGACCCAGGTCGCGGTGGAGCGCGAGAACGGGCGGCTCTCCTTCACCCCGGTTCCGGACAGCGCGTTCGAGCTGGAGGTCGACCTGGTGCTGCTGGCGATGGGGTTTCTCGGTCCGACCCGCGGCGGGCTGCTCACCCAGCTCGGGGTCGAGCTCACCGATCGGGGCAACGTGTCGCGGGACGCGAACTGGATGACCAGCGTCGACGGCGTGTTCACGGCCGGCGACATGCAGCGCGGCCAGTCCCTCATCGTCTGGGCGATCGCCGAAGGCCGCAGCGCGGCGGCGGGCATCGACCGGCATCTGATGGGCGAGACCCGGCTCCCCATGCCCCTGCCCTAGTGCTGTGCCACGAATAAATATTAGAGTCACCGGGAAACTCACCTGGAATCCGGGAAGTCCCCCATGCAGGAGAATCACACCCTCGACTCAAGTTCGTCTATCCGAAGGTTATGACGTGACGAACCACAGGAGTCTGCGCCGTAGAACGGCGCGGACTCCTGGAGGGTTGGTTGGGCGGTGAGCGGAGCCGCAGGCGACGCTCTCCGGGCTAGCGCGACCCTGCGGTCGCGCCGGACGTTCGCCGGCGCGAAACTTCTACGGCGCCGGTGCCTGACAGGCGTCCGCGCCACAGAAGCGGGCGCCTACTCCGAACCGGGGCGGCCGGGGCGGCAAGCGGACGCGGCGATTTCCGGGCCGGGCCGCTCCGGATCCCCGCGCGGGAACCGGGTGGAATGCGCCGCCGGAAGCCCGCGGGCTTCCGGGCGCGGGCGACCGCTGACCCGCAAGAATTCAGTTGACCGGAAGCCTGCGTCACGCCGGCGGCGGACGCGCCAGTAAAGAACGAGACGTGGCGAGAGCACACGCGTCGACGGACATCGCGCGACTCGAGACGCTGGCCGAGGTCAACAGCGCCCTCGCGGGAGGGTCCAGCCTGCGGGCCGCCCTCCAGCGGGTGATGCAGCTCCTCGACCGGCGCGACAGCGTCGTGTGCGGATCGATCACGTTGCTGAATCCGGATACCGGGTTGCTCCACGTGGAAGCCTCCGAGGGACTGGCCTCCGAGGGGCGCTCGGCCCGCTACGCCATCGGTGAAGGGGTGACGGGACGGGTCGTCGAGAGCGGGAAGCCGGTGATCGTGCCGCGGGCCAGCAAGGAGCCGATGTTCCTCAACCGGGCCCGGCGCAAGAATCTCGACCGCCGCGACATCAGCTTCATCTGCGTCCCCATCCAGACCGGCAAGAAGTCGGTGGGGGCCATCAGCATCGATCTGCCGTTCGAGAAGGGACGGGACTACCCGCGGTACGTCAAGTTCCTCGACGTGGTCGCGACGATGATCGCCCAGGCGATCCGCGTCAACCACCTGGTGGATGCGGAGCGCCAGCGGCTGACCGAAGAGAACGTCCATCTGCGCGGCGAACTCCAGGAACGCTACGATTTCGCGAACATCGTCGGCACCAGCAGCCCCATGCGGCAGGTCTACGGCCAAGTTTCCCAGGTGGCCGGCGCCAACACCACGGTGCTCGTGCGCGGCGAGTCCGGAACCGGCAAGGAGCTGATCGCCCACGCCATCCACTACAACTCGCCGCGGGCCAAGAAGCCGTTCATCAAGGTGAGCTGCGCCGCCCTGCCCGACTCGCTGATCGAATCCGAGCTGTTCGGCTACGAGCGCGGCGCGTTCACCGGGGCCCAGTCCCGCAAGAAGGGGCGGTTCGAGCTGGCCCAGGGCGGCACCCTGTTCCTGGACGAGATCGGCGATCTGAACCCCTCGACCCAGGTCAAGCTGCTCCGGGTCCTGCAGGAGCGCGAGTTCGAACGCCTGGGCGGCACCGAGCCGGTCAAGGTCGACGTGCGTCTGATCGCGGCCACCAACGCCGCCCTCGAGAAGGCGATCGCCGCCGGCACGTTCCGGGAGGACCTGCACTACCGCCTCAACGTCTTCGCCATCTTCGTGCCGCCGCTCCGCGAGCGGAAGACCGACGTGCTGCTGCTGGCGGACCATTTCCTGGAGCGCTACGGCGTCGAGCACGGCAAGCAGGTGAGGCGCATCTCGACCCCCGCCATCGACATCCTCATGGCCTACCACTGGCCGGGGAACGTGCGGGAGCTCGAGAACGCCATGGAGCGGGCGGTGCTGGTGTGCGACGGGAGCGTCATCCACGCCCACGACCTCCCGCCGTCCCTGCAGACCGCGGAAGCCTCCGGAACGGTCATGAGCCAGTCGCTCGGCGAGGCCGTCGACGCCTACGAGAAGGACCTCATCGAGGACGCCCTGAAGGCGACCCGCGGGAACCGCGTCAGGGCCGCTTCCCTCCTCCGTTCGACCGAACGGATCGTGAGCTACAAGGTCAAGAAGTACGCGATCGACTGCGGCCGGTACCGGACCTGAACCGCGCCCGCGGAGCCCCCGGGCCGTCGCCGGTCGCCCCGGCCGCCCCGCCCGAAGCGGCGCGCGCGCCCGGGGTCGGCGCCCCGCGCGGCGGCGTGATATGGTGGTGCCGGTGGGTTGTTCCTCGGACCTTCTCACAGGGAGACCACGATGCCCCGTTTCGCCGTTCTCGCCGCCCTAGTCGCCCTGGCCGCCGCCGCGCCGGCGGTCGCCCAGGCCCCGGCCCTGCGGCCGGTCACCGACGCTCTTCTGGCGGATCCGCCGCCGGAGAGCTGGCTGAACTGGCGCCGCACCCGCGACGGCCGGGGCCACAGCCCCCTCGACCAGATCACCCGCGACAACGTCGGACAGCTCCGGATGGTCTGGTCCTGGGCGATGGAGACCGGATCGCAGCAGACGACCCCCATCGTGCACGACGGCGTGATGTATCTCGCCAGTCCCGGCAACGTCGTGCACGCGCTCGACGCGGCGACCGGCGACCTGCTCTGGGAGCATCGCCGCGAGTTCCCGATGGCGCGCGGCCGGGGGCGGCCGAACCGCAACATCGCCATCCACGGCGACCGCATCATCCTGAACACCGCCGAAGCGGGCATCGTCGCACTCGATGCGTCGACCGGCGAGGTCGTGTGGGAAACGGACGTCGCGGACACCGCCAAGGGGTACAACTACACGGGAGGCTCGCTCGTCGTGGACGGCGTGGCGATCTCCGGCATGGCCGGCTGCATGCGGTTCTGGGACGACGGCTGCTTCATCACCGGGCACGACGCGGCCACCGGACGCGAGCTGTGGCGCACGTCGACGGTGGCGCGGCCGGGCGAGCCCGGCGGCGACAGTTGGGGCGACCTGCCGATGATGTTCCGCGGCGGCGGCGACGCCTGGATCACCGGGTCGTACGACCCCGGCCTCGGGCTCACGTTCTGGGGGGTGGCGCAGGCCAAGCCGTGGGCGCAGGTGAGCCGCCGCACCGACGGGGACGCCCTCTACACCAGCTCGACCCTCGCGCTCGACCCCGCCACCGGCGAGATGCGCTGGTACTTCCAGCATCTGCCGGGCGAGTCCCACGACATGGACGAGACCTTCGAGCGGATCCTCGTCGACGTGGAGGGGCGGCCGTCGGTGTTCACGATGGGGAAGCTCGGCATCCTGTGGCAGCTCGACCGCGAGACCGGCCAGTTCATCAACGCCACCGATCTGGGCTATCAGAACATCGTCGACGTCGATCCGGCGACCGGCCGGATGTCGTTCCGGCCCGGCATGATGCCGGTGCTCGACGAGCGGCTCGAGTTCTGCCCGAGCCACTCCGGCCTGAAGAGCTGGCGGGCGATGGCCTACCATCCGGAGACCGAGGCGTTCTACATCCCCCTGACCCTGAACTGCCAGCGCACCATCTACAGCGACGTCGAGTGGCGGGAAGGGGGCGGCGGCGCCGGCATGGTGTTCCGCGAGAACTTCATCCACCCCGACAGCGGCGGCAACCTCGGCGAGTTCGTGGCCATGCACGTCAGCGGCGAGATCCTCTGGTCGCACCGGAAGCGGACCCCGTACATCTCGGCCTCGCTGACCACCGCCGGCGGCCTCGTCTTCGTGGGGACGTTCGACCGCCGGGCCTACGCCTACGACGTCGCGACCGGCGAGGAGCTGTGGGCGACGCGCCTCCCCACCTCGGTGCAGGGCTTCCCGATCACCTATTCGGTCGACGGCCGGCAGTACGTCGCGATCGGGACCGGCATCGGGGGCGGGAGCTGGACCACGATCCCCCTCGAGCTGACCCCCGAGAAGCGGCGCCCCAACGGCGGGAACGGGCTCTTCGTCTTCGCCCTGCCGGAGTGACCAATGAGTTTCCGTCGGGGCCCTTAGCCGTGGCTGATAGTCAGGTACGCTCGTCGATCCGACGCGGGCAGCGTCGACGGCAAGGCTCCTGACATGAATCCGAAACGCCGAGCGACCATGGCGGCGGCGTGTCTCCTGGTGGCGAGCGCCTTCTGGGGCATGGAACGCTCTGCGGCGCAGTCTCCGGAGGTCGAACCCCCACCCTCGGTCGCCGTGATCGACCAGCGCCTGCTCGAGACGGCGCAGGATCAGAGCCTCGACGACACCACCAGGGCGAACATCCGCGGCCTGTACCAGCAGGCGCTGTCCGAGCTAGCGGCGGCGGCCCGGTTGCGGGTGACGGCGCTGGACTTCTCGCGCCGAACCACTGACGCTCCGACCGCACTGGCAGAGCTGGAGGCGGCGGTGGCTGCGCCGGCGGCCGCCGCGCCGCCGATCTCCGCATCGGACGGCCTGGACACGCTGGAACAGCGGCGCGCCGAAGTCGAACGCCAGCTCGAGGAGGCGGCGGCGCGCCTGACGGAAGCGGACTCGGAGCCTCTCAGGCGCACGTCGCGCCGGGGCGAGATACGCGAGACCCTGGCGGAGCTTGCCGAGGAAGCCGCCGGGATCGAGGCGGACCTGGACACTCCCGCGACCGCGGGCGCGAGCCCGATGGAGGCCGAGGCACGCCGGTCGCTGCTCGCGGCCCGCCGACTGCACGTCACGAACCGCGCGACCTCGCTCGACCGGGAGCTGATCGCCTACGATGCGGAGCGGCCGCTCCTGCCCCACCGGCGAGAGCTGGCCGCGCGCGACGTCGCGCGCCTGCAGGAACAGGCTGAACCAGCTCGACGCCGCGGCCGCCGCCCTGCGCCGCCTCGATGCGTCCCAGCAGGCGAACGAGGCCCGCGCCCAGGCAACCCAGCTCAGCCTGGCCGCCAGCGGCGAGATCGACACGGACACGCGCCGCCTCATCCGGACCCTCACCACGGCCGCGGCGCTCACCGGAGCATGGCTGGTGTGGTCGGACATGGTGCCGGCGCTGAGCGTCCTCGATGGGGTGACTCTGTGGCCTCTCGGGGCCGAGCCGGGCACGGGAGGCGTGGTCACGCTCGAGCACCTGGGCCTCCTCGTCATCGTGACGGTGCTGACGGCGGCCCTGGCCCGCAACGTGCCGGCCCTGCTCGAGATGCTGCTGCTCCAGCTCCCCATTCAGCCGGGCGCCCGGTACGCGCTGACGACCATGAGCCGATATGCGCTCGTCTTCAGCGGCGGGCTCGCCGTCTTCGGGGTGCTGGGGGTCAGCTGGTCCAGCGTGCAGTGGCTCGTCGCCGCCTTCGGCGTCGGCCTGGGCTTCGGCCTGCAGGAGATCTTCGCGAACTTCGTGTCGGGGTTGCTGCTGCTCGTGGAGCGGCCGGTACGGGTCGGCGACACCATCACGGTCGGGGGCGTGACGGGAATCGTGACGCGGATCCGGATTCGCGCGACGACCATCCAGGACTGGGACCTGAAGGAGCTCGTGGTCCCGAACAAGGACCTGGTCACCGGCCAGCTCCTCAACTGGACGCTGTCGGACGCGGCGAACCGGGTGACGGTCTTCGTCGGGGTCGCCTACGAGTCCGACGTGGATCAGGTAACGCGCGTGCTTGGGGAGATCGTGAGCGGCAGCCCGCTGGTGCTGGAGACGCCCGAGCCGACGGTCACGTTCGAGGAGTTCGGCGACAGCGCCCTGAAGTTCTCCATCCGCGCCTACGTGCGGGACGTCGAGGAACGGCTTCCCGCCATTCATGCGCTCCATACCGCCATCGCGCACCGGTTCCGCCAGGAGGGCATCGAGATCGCCTTTCCGCGGATGGACATCCACGTCCGCCCGGGCGCCCCCGAGCAGCGTCGCGACGACTCGGCGCCGCCATTGCGTTTCCCGGGCGCCTCCGGCATGTGAACGGCGCACCGAGACCGGAAAACCCGCATCAGCCGATCGCGCCCCGGCTGCGTCCACCTCTGCGGCTCCTTCGCTCGACCCGTGGCAGCTCACAGGGGCGATGGCCGCGTTCGGCGACAACCCGCGATCCAGGGCGGCCGTGGCCGCCTTGTCGCCTGCTCGCGCAACGACGACGGTACGATGGCGAAGTCAGCCATCTATTCTGGGCGGTTACGTTAAAAAATGCCCCTGATTCTTGACAAGAGATGTTGCAAATAGATACCATCTTGCATGATCGCGAGGCGGGCAGTCGATGCCTTGCGAGCCTGGCGACGACGGGCCGACCGCAAGCCGCTGGTGCTCCGAGGTGCCCGGCAGGTGGGCAAGACGACGTCCGTCGACCTGTTCGGCGCGGAGTTCCGCCAGTACGTCGCCCTGAATCTCGATCATCCCGGCGACCGGGAGATCTTCGACCAGGGCCTGCCCCTCGGACGAACGCTCGAGGCGATCTTCTTCCTGAAGAACGCCGACCCGGCCGAGGCGTCGACCCTCCTGTTTCTGGACGAGATCCAGAGCTCGCCGCACGCGGTGCAGCTGCTGCGCTACTTTGCGGAGGAACGCGCAGACCTGGCGGTGGTCGCGGCCGGGTCGCTGCTCGAGGTGGCCCTCGACCGGTACCGGGCCAGCTTCCCGGTGGGCCGGGTCGAGTTCCTCTACCACTATCCGTTGACGTTCGCCGAGTACGCCGCCGCCGTGCCCGGCGGCTGGCGGGACGCGATGGCCGCGGTCCCCTGCGCGGACTACGCCGTCGCACCCCTGCGGCGTCTGTTTCGCGACTACGTCATGATCGGCGGCATGCCCGAGATCGCGGCGTCGTATCTCGAGCATCGGGACCTCGGCCGCCTGACGCGACTGTACGAGGGGCTGCTGGTCTCGTACGCGGACGACGCCGCGAAGTACGCCCGCGGCCCTGCGCAGCTCGGTCATCTCCGGCACGTCATCGAGACGGCTCCATTGCAGGCCGGTGAGCGGATCTCGTTCCAGGGGTTCGGCGGCTCCAACTTCCGTTCCCGGGAGATGGCCGACGCGCTCAGGACCCTGGAGCAGGCCATGCTCCTGTTCCTGCTCTACCCCACCACGGCCATCGAGCCGCCCGCGCCGCCCGACCGGCGCAAGTCGCCGCGCCTGTTGTATCTCGACACCGGCCTCGTGAACTACCGCGCCGGGCTGCAGACCGGATTCCTGTCGCCGGGCGGGCTCGGCGCGTCGTATCGCGGCCGTCTGGCGGAGCACGTCGTCGGCCAGGAGCTCGTCGCCGCCGACCTTCGGACCAACGACAAGCCGCGCTACTGGGTGCGGCAGAAGGCCGGCGCCACCGCCGAGGTGGACTACCTGCACCGGTACCGCGACCGTCTGGTGCCGGTGGAGGTGAAGTCCGGCAGGAGCGGTACGCTCCGGTCGCTTCACCAGTTCATGCAGCGCGCGGATCACGACCTGGCCGTCCGGCTCTGGGACGGGGACATCGACCTCCACGTGGCGAAGACGCCCACGGGGCACCGCTTCCGGCTGCTCAATCTGCCCTACTTCCTGGTGCACCGGTTGGACGCCTATCTCGATTGGGCCGAGCAGGAAAGCGCCGGGGGCGGTTGACGCGGCAGCGAGGGCGCCTCGAGCGGCGAGATGCTCGTGGCGGTCAGGCCGGAGCCGTCTCCCGCGGTCCATGTTGCAGTCGTACCCGTGGTCCCGACAGGCATGCTCGTGGCGGTCAGGCCGGAGCCGTCTTCCGCGAGCGGCGACCGTGTCCCTCCGGGGTATGATGGGTCGGATCGCGCGGCACTCGAGCCCGGGCAGGCGGCCGCGCCGACGATGTACGCGGTGACGTCCGCGGCGTCGCCCATCCGTGGTCGGGACCCGCGGCAGCGCCAGACCGCGGCCACGGCGAGTCGCTCCTCGTGAACGACTTGCAGGCACCGATGCAGCCGTGCCGGCCGGACGAATGACGAGTCTGCTGTTCCTCTGCGTCGCCAACGCCGCCCGCAGCCAGATGGCGGAGGGGCTCACCCGGGCGCGGTTCGGAGACCGCGCACGGGTGGCGAGCGCCGGCTCGTCGCCGACCGCGGTCAGTCCCCTGGCCGTCGCGGCCCTCGACGAGATCGGGATCGACATTCGCGGACAGCGGTCGACGAGCGTGGACGACGTCGACCCGGCCTCGGTCGACGTCGTGGTGACGCTGTGCGCCGAGGAGGTCTGCCCGGTGTTTCCCGGGCGGGTGCGCCGGCTGCACTGGCCGATGCCCGATCCCGCCGGCGCCGCGGGGTCGGACGCGGAGCGGCTGGAGCGGTTCCGGTCGGTCCGCGACGAGATCGGCCGGCGGCTGGGAGATCTGGACGCGGAGGTTGCGGGGCCGCGCGATCTGGAGTCGCCTGCGGCGCTGCGCTGACACGGGACTCGCGCGCCGCGAGCCCCGGAGAGCACCGGCGCGCGAGAGAGGGCCGAGCGGATTCGGGGCCCCGGCTTGGCCCCTGCGCCGCGAGCCCCCGGAGGGAACCGGCGGACCCTCGATATAAGCCGGCTGACCCATGTTCCTTCCCCTCGGCGACGAGCCGAACCCCCGCGGGACGCCGGTCGTCACCTGGACCCTCATCGGGGTCAACGCGGCCGTCTTCCTGCTCTTGACGCTGCCCCTGAGCGGCGTGCGGCCGGCCCTCGACGACCCCGCGCTGGGCGAGTACATCCGCGCGCTCTACCCCCGGCTCTCGAGCAGCATGGCCCTCGAGGCGCTGCTGCAGCAGGTGTCGGCCTACGACCTCGTCGTCTTCGCGCACGGCTTCCGCCCCGCCGACCCGAGCGTGTCGGCGCTCGTCACGTCGATGTTCCTCCACGGCGGATTCATGCATCTCGCCGGCAACATGCTGTTCCTCTGGATCTACGGCGACAACGTCGAGCACCGCCTCGGACCGTGGCGCTATCTCGCCGCCTACCTCGGCACCGGGGTCCTCGCGACCCTCTCCCACGCGGCCCTGGATCTCGATTCGGCGTTGCCGATGGTGGGAGCCTCGGGCGCCGTTTCCGGGGTGCTCGGCTTCTACTTCATCTGGTTCCCGCGGAACCGCGTCCGGCTGTGGATCATGCTGTTTCCGTTCTTCATGAACGTGGTCTACGCCCCGGCGCGGCTCGTGCTCGGCGTGTATCTCGTCGTCGACAACCTGCTGCCGCTCCTCGCGTCCCGCGCCGGCGGGGGCGGCGGGGTGGCCTACGGCGCGCATATCGGCGGCTTCGCGGGCGGACTCGCCTATGCCTGGTGGAGCGCCCGGCGCGGGGTCCATGCGCGGCCGGCGGAGTACGAACCGGACGCGGCGGTCGTCGACGCCGATCCGGTGGCGGCGGTCGTCGACGCCGATCCGTCGTCGACCCGCGGCATCCGCCTGTTGATCGCGGCCGGCGAGCACGAGGCGGCGGCCGCCGCCTACTTCCGGCTCAGCCCGGCCCGGACGGTGCGGCTGCTGATGCCGCGCGATTCCCTCGAGTTCGGCCGGTGGCTGGCCAACCACGACCATGCCGACGCCGCGCTCGTGGTCTATCAGCGGCATCTGCGCGACTATCCGCTGGGTCCGTATCTGGCCGAGGCCCACCTCGGCGCAGGGCTGGTGCAGCTCCATGCGCGCAACCAGCCGACGGCCGCCTTTCAGCACCTGATGGCGGTGCTCGACACCGACCCGCATCCCGAGACGGAGGCCTACGCCCGGCGCGCCCTGGCGGATATCGCCAAGCGGTGAGCGCGCGCGGCGCGGCGCCCGCCGACCGCGTGCTCCCGACCGGCTCCCCGGCGCCGCGCGCCCCCCGGACGCGACCCGCGCCCCCCGGTCGATTCGGCTGACGGCGGGCGTCGCACCGAGGCGCGCCCCGGCGCCGCCAGACCGCGCGAAACGTCGGATCACCCTCCTCGCCGGAACAATTTCGTCGATCCCGCCCGCCCTGCGCATTCTCCCGCTACACGATTTCCCCCGGATTCATTGGGCCAATCGAACGAGGGGACGCGGCCGGCAAATGTGGCCCGGTAATTGCTAGTAGAAATGCGGCCACACGATTGCGGTGACTGCGTCGATGTTCACCCTCCGTGGCGGCTGGACGCGGTTCACGTCGATCGGGGATATCCAGGAGAGTCGAGATGAAGTTGATCAGCGCAATCATCAAGCCACACGTACTTGATGACGTCAGGGATGGGCTCGCCAAGGCGGGTGTTCAGGGTCTGACGGTCACCGAGGTCAAGGGCTTCGGGCGTCAGAAGGGACATACCGAAGTCTACCGGGGAGCGGAGTACACCGTCGACTTCGTCCCCAAGGCGAAGATCGAAGCGGTTGTGGCGGACGACCTCGTCGAGGCGGCCAGCAACGCCATCACGCAGGCCGCCCGGACCGGCTCGATCGGTGACGGCAAGGTGTTCGTCAGCGACGTCGGGCAGGCGGTCCGGATCCGGACGGGAGAGCTTGGAGACGACGCGCTGTAGAGTCCGCGCCCCGGCCAAGTTGGTCGCGCGGGAAGCGGGCCGCAAGGCGGCGGCTTCCGGGCGGACCTCGACGGTTGCGCAGACTGCGGAGAACAAGAAGGACACACCAATGACGAATACGTTGTCGCGGCGGGTCGGTCGCTACGCGCTGTTGCTCCTGGGCCTCGTACTGCTGCCGAGCGCGGCGTTCGCGCAGGAGGTCTCGCAGGAGATGTTCACCGTGAACAACACCTGGATGCTGGTCGCCACCTTCCTGGTGTTCATCATGCACCTCGGCTTCGCGGCGCTCGAGAGCGGCCTGACGAGAGCCAAGAACACCGTCAACATCCTGTTCAAGAACACCGCGATCATCGCCATCGGGCTGCTGACCTACGCCATCGTGGGGTTCAACCTCATGTATCCCGGGGACTTCAGCCTCGGCGAGTTCTTCGGGTTCGCGGGGTTCGGGCTCGACCCCGGCGCGGAGGGCAACACCTCCGCCTACAACCCGGGCTATACTTATTACACGGACTTCATCTTCCAGGGCATGTTCGCGGCGACCGCGGCGACGATCGTGTCGGGCGCGGTCGCCGAACGGATCAAGCTGGGTTCGTTCCTCGTCTTCACCACCCTCTACGTCGCGGTCATCTATCCCATCGCCGGGTCGTGGAAATGGGGCGCGGGCTGGCTCGACCAGATGGGCTTCTACGACTTCGCGGGATCGACCCTCGTGCACTCGGTCGGCGGCTGGGCCGCGCTGGCCGGCGTCATCGTGCTCGGACCGCGGCTGGGCAAGTACGTCGACGGCAAGGTCCGGCCGGTGGCCGGGCACAGCATGCCGCTCGCGACGATCGGCGTGTTCCTGCTGTGGCTCGGCTGGTACGGGTTCAACGGCGGCTCGGTGCTGAGCGCCGACCCCGCGTTGGTGTCCCTCGTGTTCGTCACGACGTCGCTCGCCGCGGCGGCCGGCGTCATCGGCGCGATGGCCGCGTCGTGGGGGCTGCAGCACAAGCCGGACCTCAGCATGGTGCTGAACGGATCGCTCGCCGGCCTCGTGGGCATCACCGCCGGCGCGGACACCGTAGGAGTCGCCTCGGCCGTCGTCATCGGGCTCGTCGCTGGCGTCATCGTCGTGGGATCGGTGCTCCTGCTCGACCGGGCCAAGCTCGACGATCCGGTGGGCGCCATCTCCGTCCACCTCGTCTGCGGCATGTGGGGCACCCTCGCGGTGGGGATCTTCAGCACGAACCCCGAGCACGCCTTCCTGACGCAGCTCATCGGCGTCCTCGCCTACGGCGTCTTCTGCTTCATCGCGGCGTTCGTCATCTTCTTCGCGCTCAAGGCCAGCCTCGGGCTGCGGGTGGATGCGGAGGAGGAACGCCTGGGCCTCGACGTGGGCGAGCACGGCATGGAGGCCTACGGCGGCTTCCAGATCACCCAGGCCTGAGGGCCTGAACGGCGACGGAAGGGTGCGCCCGCGGACGCGTCGCGGCCGGGGCGCCCCCTTCGAAACGACGCGCAGGGGCGGCCGGCGAGCCCGGGCCGCCCCGGACCGCCGGCGGGGCGCCGCCAGCCATCGCCCCGCAGCGCAGCGACAGGAAGAAACGATGCAGGCGGGATGGCGTCTGCCGACGCACGATGCGCCCGTCACAGGCATGACAACCGGTTTCACAGGAGAGGAATCACGGCAATGACTTCGACACGCACAGCCACCCCCGCGAACCGCCTGACCCGCGGCATTCTGGCCGCGGCGGCGGCGACGTTCCTGCTCGCCGGCCCCGCCGCCGCGCAGAACGACGGCAACATCTCGATGAGCGCCGGGGCGGACATCGTCAACCAGTACTACTTCCGCGGCATCGTGCAGGAGACCGGCGGCTTCATCATGCAGCCGTTCCTCGACGCCAGCATCAGCTTCGGCAACGCGTCGCTGACCGCCGGCACCTGGAGCAGCCTGCACTCGGCCGGCGGCACCGGCTTCGCCGGCGCGCCGGAGAGCTTCTACGAGACCGACTTCTACGCCGGCATCGGCGGCTCGGCCGGAGCGGTCGGCGTCGACGTTACCTACACCGCGTACATGAGCCCGCGCGGCAGCTGGGGCACGACCAAGGAGATCGCGCTCGGCCTGAGCCACGACGACGTCGTCGCCCCCTACGCCACGTTCGCGTTCGAGCTCTCCGGCGGGGCCGAGGGCGGTCCGAACAAGGGCACCTACCTGGAGCTGGGCATCGAGCCGTCGGCGCCGATCGACGCGCCCGTCGGCCTGTCGTTCCCGGTGGCGATCGGCCTGAGCGCGGGCAACTACTTCGAGTACATGGACGCCGGCGGATCGTGGACCGACGGCAGGTTCGGGTTCTTCAGCGTCGGCGCGTCGGTCGGCATCCCGATCAGCACGCCCGAGGAGTTCGGCTCGTGGGAGTTCGCCCTCGGCCTCAATGCCCTCATGTTCGGCGAGGCGCTCAAGGCGATCAACGGCGAGGACTCCGGCTTCAAACCGATTGCGACCTTCGGTCTGAGCGTCGGCTACTAGGATCCGCGCGGCCGTGTCCGGCGCCGGGAGCCCGGCGTCGGATACGGCCGTCCCGCACGAAACGGCGCCGCTCCTCTGATAAGATGTGTGGTTTGCGGATCGCCGCCAAGTTGGCCCGTGGCGGGTCCGGCTCGGATCGGCCCCGCCCGTGATCGACACCCGGGGGCGCTGAACGCGCCCGCGCAAAGACCGCACGCTCTCGCACCGGTTTCTGGCGCCGCCGGGGCGTGCTGCTTCCCACGTGAACCGCCGGAACAGGGGCCGGCGCCCCGAGCGCCGGCGCGGTCCCGAATCGATGACCAGCACTCCGCCCGCTACCGCTCCCGCAGAAGGACCGTTGCCGGCCGAGGCCCTCCACGCGGCGCGCGGCCGCTACGAGGCGGACATCCGACAGGCGCGCGGCGGCCGGCTCGCCGCGCGCGAGTACTCCGCCGCGGTGGACCGCATGCTGGCCGGCATGCTCGACGCCGCCCGCGCCCGGCCCGGCGCCTCGACCGCCCCCGTGGCGCTGGTGGCGATCGGCGGGTACGGCCGGCGCCAACTCTGTCTCCACTCCGACATCGACCTCCTCATCCTGTTCGACGGCCGGATCACGGCGGCCGAGGAACGGCTGGCCAAGGCCCTGCTCCACCCGTTGTGGGATCTCGGCCTCGACGTCGGTCACCAGGTGCGGCAGGTCGGCGAGCTCGAGAACGTGGAGACCGACAACCCGGAGTTCCTGGTCTCGGTCTCCGAGGCGCGGTTCCTCGCCGGCGGGACGGCGGTCTTCGACCGGCTCACCGCGTGCGTCCGGGACAGCGGCTCACCGTGGCCCCGGGCGACCGTCGACGCGCTGCGCGAGTTGGTCGCGGAACGCCACCGGCACTACAGCCACACCATCTATCACCTCGAACCGGACGTCAAGGAAGCCCCCGGCGCCCTGCGCGACGTGTCCGCGATCCGCACCCTGAACGCGCTGACCCACGCGGAGACCGACGGCGTCGCGCCCCTCATCGCGGGCCGCCGCGACGAGGCGCTCGACGAGGCCGAGGAGTTCCTGCTGCGCATCCGGTCGATGGTGCACCTCGACAACAAGCGCGACCAGAACGTCCTGAGTCACGAGCACCAGGAAGCGGTGGCCGAACGCTTCGGCGCGCCGGGCTCCCGGGCGCGGACGGTCGAGGCGCTGATGAGCGTCTACTTCCACCACGCGCGCATCGTGGCGCGCGTACTGTCGCACGTCCTCGAAGGCACGAACCCGGCCCCGGTCCGGATCCCCGCCGGCGTGGTCGGCGACAACATCGAGCGCCGACACAACGGGGTCGGCTTCATCGACACGGTGCGCGCATCGCTGCAGCCGCGCACCTGGCTCTGCGTGTTCCAAGCCGCCGTCGACGAAGGCTGCGCGGTGGCTCCCGACACCCTCACGTTCATCGAGCGGCACGGCGACCGCTACACGTCGGAACAGTTCTTCCCGGGACCGGCCGAATGCGAGGCGTTCCTGCATTTCCTGAAACCCGGAGCCGGTCTCTACCACCGGCTGTCGGAGATGCACGAGAACGGGCTGCTCGGACGCATGTTCCCCGAATTCCGCAAGATCTACTGCCGGGTCATCCGCGACTTCTACCACAAGTACACGGTCGACGAGCATACGCTCGTGACCATCCGCAACCTGTCGGACCTGACCGACCTCGACGCGTGCACGCCGTCGCGCCGGCGGTTCTCGGGGGCGCTGGCCGAACTGGACCAACCCGAACTGATCGTCCTCGCGCTGTTGTTTCACGACGTCGGCAAGTGGACGAACAAGAACCACGCGGAGGAGAGCGTGCGCATGGTCGCGGGGCCGTTGCGCCGGCTCCGCGTCCCCCCGCCCGCGGCCCGCACCGTGGAGTTCCTGATCCGCCACCATCTCGTCATGTCGCAGACGGCGTTCCAGCGGGACACGCAGGATCCGGAGGTGCCCCGGCAGCTCGCGCGGCTGGTCGGCACCGAGGAGCGGCTCAGAATGCTGTGCCTGCTGACCCTGGTGGATATTCAGGGCACGACCCCGGAGACCCTCACGCCCTGGAAGGAGGAGCTCCTGTGGCGCCTCTACGTCGACACCTACAACCACATGACGCTGGGCTACGGTGACGAGGTGATTGCGACCGGCGAACAGATCGTGGCCGAGCTGCAGGCCGGGCGGCCGCCGGAGATCACCGAGGAGCAGGTGACGCGGTTCCTCGACGGTCTGCCCCGGCGCTACCTGCGGCTCGTCGACCCCCGCCGGGTGTACGAGCACATCGCGCTGTCCCGCGATCTCGAGTCGGACGGCGTGCGGGTCAACCTGGAACGCCGGGACGAGGTGTGGGAGATCAGCGTCGTCACCCGGGACCGCCCGCGCATCTTCTCGAAGATCTGCGGCGTGCTGTCCTACTTCGGCATGGACATTGTTCGGGGCCAGGCCATGAGCAACCGCGAGCGGGTGGTGCTCGACCTGTTCCGCTTCGTCGACGCCGATCGGTTCCTGGCTCTCAACGAGTCGGGCTCGTCCGATCTCACGCACCTGCTGCAGGAGGTCCTGGCGGGGACCGCCGATCTGGAATCGATCCTGAAGGGACGGGAAGCCGCGGCGCGGGCGCGGCGCCGCCGGATCCGCGTGCCGAGCGTGGTGCACTTCGACCACTACTACTCGGACCGGTACACCGTCCTGGAGGTCGGCGGCGCCAACCAATGGGGACTGCTGCACCGCATCAGCCGGGTCATTTCCGAACATGGATACGACATCGACCTGGTCCTGATATCCACCGAGGGCGATCGCGCGACCGACGTGTTCCACCTGACCCGCGACGGCAGGAAGCTGTCGAACGACATGGAGCACGAACTCCGTACCGATCTCGAAGCCGCGTTGGGTACGGGGGAAGCGGCGTAGGAGTCTGCGGCGTGGAACGGCCGCGGACCGCCGCCGCGGACTACTGGAACGAACGGTGACACAGGAGGAAACACGGATGACAGCGAACGACGTGATGGCGACGATCAAGGAAAAAGGGATCTGCGCGGTCGATCTCCGGTTCATCGACCTGCCGGGCCTCTGGCAGCACTTCACGATTTCGGCGAAGGAGTTCGAGCTCGACGCCTTCGAGGAAGGCGTCGGCTTCGACGGGTCGAGCATCCGCGGATTCCAGGCGATTCAGGAAAGCGACATGCTGCTGTTCCCGGACGCCTCGACCGCGTTCGTCGACCCGTTCTTCGAGCGGCCGACGCTGAACATCATCTGCAACATCAAGGACCCCATCACCGGCGAGTCGTACTCGCGCGACCCCCGGCACGTCGCGCAGAAGGCCAACGCCTACCTGAAGAGCACGGGCATCGCCGACACCGCCTACTTCGGCCCCGAACCCGAGTTCTTCATCTTCGACGACATCCGCTTCGGACAGACCTACAACGAGGGCTACTACCACATCGACGCGAGTGAAGGTTTCTGGAACGCCGGCCGGGCGGAGAATCCGGACGCGGCCGGGAACTCGCGCAACCTCGGCTACAAGCCGCGCTACAAGGAGGGCTACTTCCCGGTGCCTCCGATGGACAGCCACCAGGACCTGCGGACCGAGATGATGCTCGAGCTCGAGAAGGTCGGGGTGGAAGTCGAGGTGCACCACCACGAGGTCGGAACCGCGGGCCAGTCCGAGATCGACATGCGGTTCGACGAGCTCGTCAGCATGGGCGACAAGCTGCTCAAGTACAAGTACGTCGTCAAGAACGTGGCGCGGCGGAGCGGCAAAGCCGTGACCCTGATGCCCAAGCCCATCTTTCAGGACAACGGCTCGGGCATGCACGTCCACCAGAGCCTCTGGCTGAACGGCAAGAACACCTTCTTCGACCCCGACGCCTACGCGGGACTCAGCAAGACGGCGCTGCACTACATCGGCGGCATCCTGAAACACGCCGGAGCCCTCCTCGCCTTCTGCAACCCGACCACCAACTCGTACCGGCGGCTCGTCCCCGGCTACGAGGCGCCCATCAACCTGATCTACTCGATGCGCAACCGCAGCGCCGCGGTCCGCATCCCCATGTACTCCGGCAGCGAGAAGGCGAAGCGGATCGAGACCCGTTTCCCCGATCCGACCTGCAACGGCTATCTGGCGTTCAGCGCGCTGCTCATGGCCGGCCTCGACGGCATCCAGAACGCGATCACGCCGATGGGGCCGCTCGACAAGGACCTCTACGATCTGCCGCCCGAGGAGCACGCGAAGATCCCGAGCACGCCGGGCAGCCTCGAAGAGGCGCTCGACGCCCTCGAGGCGGACCACGAGTTCCTGCTGAAGGGCGACGTCTTCACGCAGGACCTCATCGACACCTGGATCGACTACAAGCGCGGCGAGGTCGACGCGATCCGTCTGCGGCCCCATCCGTGGGAGTTCGCGATGTACTTCGACATCTAGCCGCCGCGCCACCCGGCGCCTCCGGCATCCGGAGGATCGGGCATCGGGAGGGGCCGCCGGCCCGCGTCGGCGGCCCCGTTTCGTTGCCGATCGTGCCGGCCGGCCCATCCCCCCTTCTGATACGCTTCAAGAGAATGCCCGGGGTTCCCGCCACCACCGCCGGAAAGGACCGAATGCCCTGGTCGCAGGAGACCCGGGCCATCGCAGGGGTGGGAGTCGCGGTGGTCGGGGTGGGCGCCGCGGTGATCGGCGTGTTCCTCACCGTTTCTCTCAGTCTCAACAACCGGATCACGGCCGAGCGCAACGCGCTCGGAGCCGAGATGCTGACCGAACACGCCGAAATCAGGGCTGAGATGAGAGACGAGCACGCTCAAATCATCCAGGCGATCCAGATCGAGGCTCAGAAGACACAGGAGATCCTGCAGGCGATCCTCCGGGAGATCCTCCGCCAGCGCACGAACCGGCCCTGACGCCCGCGGTCGTCCGTTCACCAACGCCCGCCCCCGCATGACCACGCGCTGGCGGACGCCGCGGGGCGTTTCCGGCGGTTTCCGGCCCCCTGCGCTTCTGTTACACTTCAGCCTGCGCATGACCACACAGGCTGCGGTTCCCACCGTGCCGTTCTGGGTGAACGGGCGCCGTGTCGCCCCCGCCGGCGGCCGGGAGGGCATCGTCACCGATTCCGCGACCGGACGCACGGTGCGGACGGTGCCGTTCGCGACCCCCGACGACGTCGACGCCGCGGTGCGGGACGCCCGCGCCGCGTTCCCCGCGTGGCGGGACACCACCCCGCTCCGGCGGGCGCGGGTCCTGATGCGGTTCCGGGACCTTCTGGAACGGCACAAAGGCGACATCGCGCGCGTGATCACCGAGGAGCACGGCAAGACCCTCGACGACGCGGCCGGCTCGGTGCAGCGCGGCCTCGAGGTGGTCGAGTTCGCGAGCGGCATCCCCCACCTGCTCAAGGGCGAGCACGCGGAGGACGTGGGGGCCGGCGTGGACTCCCACAGCACCCGCCAGCCCCTCGGCGTCTGCGTCGGCATCACCCCGTTCAACTTCCCGATCATGTGCCCGATGTGGATGGCCCCGGTGGCCCTCGCGTGCGGGAACACGTTCGTGCTGAAGCCGTCCGAGAAGGATCCGTCGGCGAGCGTGATGGCGGCCGAGCTGCTGCAGGAGGCGGGCCTTCCCCCCGGCGTCTTCAACGTCGTGCACGGCGACCGGACCGCGGTCGACGCCCTGCTGACGCATCCGGACGTGGCCGCCGTCTCCTTCGTCGGGTCGACGCCGGTCGCGCGGCGCGTCTACGAGACGGCCACCGCCCACGGCAAGCGGGCGCAGGCCCTCGGCGGCGCCAAGAACCACGCGGTGGTGCTGCCCGACGCGGATCTCGACGCCGCCGCCGACGCCCTCGTCGGCGCCGCCTACGGCTCGGCCGGCGAGCGCTGCATGGCGATCTCGGCGGTGGTGGCGGTGGGCGGGGCGGGCGACGCCATCGTGTCGCGCCTCCGGGAGCGGGCCGCCGCGGTGTGGGTCGGCCCCGGCAATGGCGAAGGGGTCGACATGGGCCCCCTCATCACCCGCGAGCATCTCGACCGCGTCGCCGCCTACGTCGCCCTCGGCGAGCGCGCCGGGGCCGAGCTCGTGCTCGACGGCCGCGGCGTGCGGGTCGCGGGCTGCGAGGGCGGGTTCTTCCTGGGACCGACCCTGTTCGACCGGGTGACGGTCGAGATGCCCATCTACCGCGACGAGATCTTCGGGCCGGTGCTGGTGGTCGTGCGCGCCGACACCTACGACGACGCGATCGACATCGTCAACCGCAACCCCTACGGCAACGGGACCGCGGTGTTCACCCGCTCGGGCGACGCGGCGCGCCGGTTCGCCCGCGAGATCCAGGTCGGGATGGTCGGCGTCAACGTCCCGATTCCGGTCCCGATGGCGTTCTTCTCGTTCGGCGGTTGGAAGAGCTCGCTGTTCGGCGACCTGCACGTGCACGGCGAGGACGGGGTCAGGTTCTACACCCGCACCAAGGTCGTCACCACCCGGTGGCCGGACCGGCGCGAGGCGGTGAGCCTGAGCATGCCCACCCTGAAGTAGGCGCCGGCCCCGCGGGACCGGGCGGACGCCGGCAGGAGGCGCGGGCTGCGGCGGCGCAACGCGGCGCCGGGTCCGCGGGGGCGGCGATTTCCACGCGGGGACGCGATCGGCGACTCGACCTCGGGAGTCTGCGCGGTAGAACGGCGCGGAATCCCGGCGGGTTGGTTGGACGGCAAGCGGAGCCCGGAAGTTTCGCGTTCAGCGAACTTCCAACGCGGCGGCAAGGTCGCGCGGCGGCGATTTCCGGCGAGGAGACCCGATGGCTGAATCACAGGCCGGCAACCGATGGCTTCCGTTGATCGGCGGCACGATGCTGAACGTCGTGCTCGGCTCGTTCTACGCTTGGAGCGTCTTCGTGCTGCCGCTCGAGGAGGAGTTCGGCTGGGCCCGCGAGCAGACGTCGACCACCTTCAGCATCGGCATCTTCACGATGGCGGTGACGTTCGTCCTCGCCGGGCGCCTGCACGCCGCCGTCGGGTTCCGCACCCTGGCCGCCGTCGGCGGGGTCCTGTTCAGCGCCGGGTTCTTCCTGGCCAGTTTCACGACGTCGCTGACGGTCCTGTACGTCACCTACGGCCTCATCGCCGGCGCCGGGAACGGCATCGGCTACTCGATCGCGATTCCCGTCGTCTCGAAGTGGTTCCCGGACCGGCGCGGGCTCGCCATCGGCATCGCGGTCGGCGGCTACGGCGCCGGATCGGGCGTCTTCGGACCCATCGCCGACGAGTTGCTGATCCCGAACGCGGGATGGCAGGCGACCTTCCAGATCTACGGCATCGTCTTCCTTCTGATCTCCATCGTCGGAGCGTGGCTGCTCAAACCGGCCCCGGACGGGTACGCGCCCGCGGGCTGGGACCCGAGCCAGCTCAAGGCCGCGGTCACCCGGGCGACGCGCGACATCACGCCGTCGGAGATGCTGCGGGGCGGCTCGTTCTACTTCCTGTTCCTGGCCTACTTCTTCGGCGCGATCGCCGGGCTGGGGTTGATCAGCCAGCTCGTCCCGTTCGGCACGGAAGCGGGCATCACCAGCGTGGCGTTGATCGGGCTCATCGTCGGGGCGGTCGGCAACACCGCGGGGCGGGTGCTCTCCGGCGCGATGTCCGACAACCTCGGCCGGCTGAACGTGCTGCGGCTGATGGTGGTGGTGTCGGCGGTGGCGATGCCCCTGCTCTATCTGCTGGGCTCGACCGTGGCGTTCTTCGTGCTCGGCGTCTTCGCGGTCTATTTCTGCTACGGGGCGCTGCTCGCGGTGTTCGCGGCGACCTCCGCCGACTTCTACGGCACGAAGCATCTGGGCGTGAACTACGGCCTGCTGTTCCTGGCGTGGGGGTTGGCGGCGGTCGTCGGCGCCCGGCTCGCCGGCCTCGTGTTCGACACCTTCGGCAACTACCAGTGGGCGTTCTTCGGGGCCGCGGTGCTGTCGATCGCCTCGCTGCTCTGCCTGTACGCGGCGAAACCTCCGACCGCGGACGAGGCGGCCTGAGCCCGGCGGCGCGGGTGAAGGTCGCCGCCGCCTTCGACGGGCGACGCATCCCGCCTGACCGCGTTGTCCCGCGGAGCGGCGTTCCGCTCCGCCGTCACCCGGTGCCCGATATGCTCCCCCGTCGCGCTTGGTCCGGCACGGGCGTTCTTCAGCCCGCCGCCGCCTTCGCCGGTCTCGGCGCAACGCGGGGTTTCACCACGGGCGGCTAAGGAGTCGGTGCCGTGGAACGATTTTGGGCACGATTGGACCCTGTGCACAGTAGTCGTAGACCTTCAGCCCCACTATATGCGGTGGGGGCTGATTTTTCCTGCGGCGCAGACTCCTAGACGGCATCCATCTCCATGTCTGCGATCATCCAGATCATCGGCAACCTCGGCGAGAGCCTGTCCCGCTTCACCCAGCGCTGGATCCCCGACTCGTGGGTGGTGTGCATGTCGCTGACGGTGCTGGCGATGCTGCTCGCCATGTTCGGGGCCGGGGCCGGCCTCCACGAGACGGCGCTGGCGTGGGGCGGCGGCATGTGGGCGCTGCTCGAGCTGGCGATGCAGTTCGCCATCGCCCTCATCGCGGCCCATGCCTGCGTGTCGTCGCGGCCCGCGTTCCGGTTCCTCGACTGGCTCGCGAGCCGCCCCGACGTCGACCGGCCGGTGCAGGCGGTGGTGCTGCTGGGGCTGTTCTCGATCGTCGTCGCCTACTTCAACTGGGCCGCGAGCGTGGTCGCCTCGGCCCTCTTCCTCCCGTTCGTGGCGCGGCGGAACCCGCGCGCGGACATCCGCATCCTGATCGCGGCCGGCTATCTCGGCCTCGGCACCGTGTGGCACGGCGGGCTCTCCGGGTCCGCCCCGCTCATCATGGCGACGGCCGGCAACCCCATCACCACGCCGCCGCCGGGGGCCGAGCCCCTCGTCGACCGGCTGCTGCCGGTGACCGAGACCCTCTTCAACTCGTTCAACCTCGTCTACCTCGCCGTCGTCTCGGCCGTCGCCCTCGGCATGGTCGCCATCCTGCACCCGCGCCGCAACGCACGGACGCTGACCGAGGACGAGCTGGCCGCGATCATGCCGGCGATGCCCGAGGAGGCGGAGCCGACGACCCCGGCGGCGGGCATCGAGGCGTTCCCGGGTTGGATCTTCCTCGCCGTGATCCTGATCGGCTATCCCCTCGGCCACTCCATCGTGACCCAAGGGTTCGGGGCGAGCTGGACCATCAACGCCTACAACGCGGTGTTCCTGATGGGGGCGATGCTGCTGCAGAGGCGGCCCGCGAACCTAGTGAGGGCGTTCGGCAACGGCGCGCGGACGGCGTCGGGCGTCATCCTGCAGTTCCCGTTCTACGCCGGCATCTTCGGGGTCATCAACGGCACCGGCCTCGGCGACTGGCTCGGCGCCCTGTTCGTGCAGGTGGCGACCACCGAGACCTATCCGCTGATCGTCTACATCTACTCGGGGATCGTGAACGTGTTCGTCCCCTCCGGCGGCTCGAAGTGGCTGATCGAGGCCCCCTACCTGCTGCCGGCGGCCCGCGACCTCGGGGTGTCGCCGACGACGACCCTGCTCGCCTACTGCTACGGCGACTCGACGAGCAACCTCATCCAGCCGTTCTGGGCGATCCCCATCCTGACCGTGACCCGGATGAAGTTCGGGGACGTGCTCGGCTACAGCGGCCTCGTCGCGGTGGTCCTGTTCCTCGTCACCGCCGTCGCGATGCTGCTCGTGCCGTCGATGCTGTGAGCCCCGGGGCGGAACCACGGCATGCCTCGGCAACGCCGAGCTGGAGAACGGCTGGTCAAGCGGATCGTGCTCACCGCCGCCGCCCGCCAGACCGCAATCCCGGCCGCTACGCTGCGGCGGCCGGGCTGAAGCGGGACGACGCCGGGTGGCGGGAACACGACCGGTTCGCGTACCTTCCGGACGGGCTCTTGTCGGACGATGCCCAACCCGACCCCTGCATCTCGTGGTCGATGACCCGCCGTCCATCCGTCACGCCGAAGCGACCGTTGACCGCATACGCGCCGACCGGCCGGACCGCACGACCGGCCGGAGTTCAACGAGACGGTGCTGTCGCGGGGCGCCGACCCGTGAAGCGCCCGCGCAAGCCAAGTCCGCTGCGGTTACTCGTGATTCCCGCCGTCCGGGCCGGACCGGACGGCGGACGTGCTGCGCCGGCATGACCCATCACGCCGGCGGCGGCACGAACTGCGGGAGGACGTAGGCGAAGATCATCGTCACCACGGCCATGGTCAGGGCCAGGATGATGCTGTGCTTCAGCGTGATGCGGAAGAGGCGCCCCTCCTGGGACGACGCCATGCCGGTGGCGGCCACCGCGACGGCGATGCTCTGCAGCGAGATCATCTTGCCCATGACCCCGGTGGCCGCGTTCGTCGACGCGGTGAGGATGGGGTTCAGCCCCAGGGCGTTGGCGGTGACCACCTGCAGGGTGCCGAACAGCGCGTTCGACGACGTGTCGCTGCCGGTCAGGAAGACGCCGGTCCAGCCGAGCATGGCGCTGAAGAACGGGAAGAGGGCCCCGGTGGCCGCGAACGCCAGCCCCAGGGTCGAGGTCATGCCCGCGTAGTTCATCAGGAACGCGAGGGCCAGCACCGACGCGATGGTCAGCAGCGGCTTCTGCAACTGCTTGAGCACCGCCCCCACGATGCCGAAGAACTTCCCGGCAGGCAGGCCGATGACCAGGGACGCCGCGAACGCGGCGAGGAAGCACGACGTGCCGGCCGCGGACAGCCAGTTGAAGTTGTACACCGCGGCGTACGGCGACGGCTCGGGGATCAGCGGCGGCACGCGGGTGACGACGTCGTGCAGCAGCGGCACCGGGATCGTCGTGCCGAGGCTGTTCAGCAGACCCTGGATGGGCGGGTAGCGCCACGCGAGCACGAACCCCACGAGCAGCATGTAGGGGGTCCACGCGGACACCAGCTCGCCGGTCGTGTGGGTGCGCGACTGTGTCGTCGCCGCGACGTCGCCCTCGAGACGGAACGGCTCTTCCGGGTGCCAGATCTTCATGGCCGTGACCATCGCGATCATCGCGGCGATCGACGCGAGGATGACCGCGAGGGCCGGACCCATGGTGTTGGTGACCGCGAACAGCACCACCGCGAAGGTCACCGCGCACGCCAGCACCTGCGGCAACACCTCGAGGGCCCGGCGGAACCCGGACATGACGACCACCATGTAGGCGGGGATGAGGATGCCGATGAGCGCGCACAGCCGCCCCGTCATCGCGCTCAGGCCCATCTCGGGCAGCCCCGTGACCTGGGCGAGGGTCACGACGGGGATGCCCAGCGAGCCGAACGCGACGGGCGCGGTGTTGGCGATGAGGCAGATGAACGCGGCGTAGAAGGGGGAGAAACCCAGGCCGGTGAGCATCGCCGCCGCGATGGCCACCGGCGTCCCGAAGCCCGCCGCCCCCTCGATGAACCCGCCGAACGCGAAGCCGATAAGCACCGCCTGCAGGCGGCGGTCGTCGCTGAGCGAGCCGATCGAGTCCTTGATGATCTCGAACCGGCCCGAGTCGAGGGTGACCCGGTAGAGAATCAGCGAGGCGATGACGATCCAGCCGATGGGGAACAGGCCGAACGCGGCCCCGTAGACCATCGCCGCCCCCGCCGGCACGACGGGCATGCCGTACACCCCGACGGCCAGCACCACCGCCGCCCCGAGGGCGGTGAGACCGGCGATCCATCCGGGCTTGCGCCGGACCCCCAGCATGTAGAACAGGATGACGAGAGGGATGGCCGCGGCGATCGTCGAATAGCCGAGACTGTCCGCGATGGGCGTATAGTCCTGCTGCCAACTGCTCAACATGGTCGGTATCCGTCGTCAGAGGTGTACGGCGCCGGGTGAACGCGCCACTTTAGCACGGCGGGACGACGGGTTGCACAGCCGACGGCCGGCGGCGGACGGGGTGCGGACCGGCTCGTGGCAATACCGATCCGTCCTCCGGCGGCGGCCCGTCCACCCGCGGTCGCAACGGGTCCTCGGAATCCCCGCCGATAATGGTGAACCTCGAACGGTCGGGTCCTGGGACTCCGGACGTGCGGAATCGCGGCTCCCACGCGGCGCCCGGCCGGTCGGCAAGACAGTGGCGACCCGTCGAATCGGGGACGGGCCGTCCCGCGCAGTCGGCGTGGGATGCTCCTGCCGGGAGCGGCCAGAGTCGTTGACGCTGAACATGCGAGCCGCCTCAGCGGCGGTCGAGGGGTTGCAGGAGACCGGCGAATCCCGCGATCAGGTTGCGCCGGCCCTCGCGTTCGATCGGACGCTCGCCCAGGTAGATGTCGAAGAGGGCGCGGCAGAGGGACGGCGACTCGATGGGCACCCGCTCGGCGCCGTCCACCGTCATGGCGAGGCGGCCGGCGGGACCGCACGAGAAGACGATCTCGACGCCGCGCCGCACCTCGTCCACGTCGAGGTAGCCGCGCAGCGTCGCCAGGGCCGCCGCGGCGTCGCCGTCGGCGCCGCGCCCGGTCCGCGGCATGCGCGGCCGCAGCGCGTCGTCGAACGCGCCGGCCACGTCGCCGCCGCTGACGGTTCGCGTCATGACGAGCCGGAGGGCCATCCCGAAGTCGAGATCCAGCAGGCGCCGGGTGAAGCGCTCGTCCCGTCCGAGCGCCTCGGCCGCAGCGCCGGCGAAATCCGCGAGCGCGGCCCGCGCGCCGTCCGCATCGACGTAGAGGCCGAAGGCGTAGACGTTCACTCGGAAGATGGTGCGCTGCCGGATGCCGGTCCCTATCAGCCGGTGAGGTGTCGTGCCGCCCGGCGGGGTGAGGGCGACGGGGAAGAGGGTTCCGCTCTCGGGCTCGCGGACCGTGTCGGGCGCGGCCGGCTGGCCCGCGGCTCCTGCGCCCGCCGCCCGCTCGGCTGCCCCCGCCACTGCACGCACCGCCTCCGGCGCCGCCGGTTGGCCCACGGCTCCCGCGCCCGCCGCCCGCTCCGCCGGCCCTGCGCTTGTCGGCGCCGCTGACTGACCCGCGGCGGGCGGCGACGCGGCGATCAGCCCGAGCGCCAGCAGACGGCCGACGAGTCGCCGCGCGGTCATCTCCCCCGTCCCCGCTCAGCGGCGGGTCCGTCCCGCCAACGGCCCCCGGCACGGCCGACGAGTCGCCGCGCGGTCATCTCCCCCGTCCCCGCTCAGCGGCGGCGTGTCCGTCCCGCCAACGGCCCCCGGCACGGGCGGCGGCGCGGCCGACAGTCGCGCGGTCATCTCCTCCGTCCCCCGTCCCCGCTCGGCGGCGGCGTGTCCGTCCCGCCAACGGCCCCCGGCACGGGCGGCGGCGCGGTGTCGATCTCCGGGTACAGCCAGGAATGCTCCAGGCCCGGATGCCGCGCGCCGTAACGGGCCGGGACGTCCTGCGTCCAGTTGCTCGGAATCGTCAGGCAGAACGCCAGCAGGCCCGCGAAGGCGAGGCGCTGCGAGACCCGGGGCGGCGCATTCTCCCGCCGGCCCGCGGCGGGCGCGGCGCCGAGCCCCCACCCGGCACTGCCCTTCAGCCGGCCCAGCCGGCGCAGGCGCGAACGGTAGAGGGCCGCGGCCCCGACCACCGCCATGACGATGTTCAGGGTCTGGCCGGTGCCGAGGGCGAGCCGGTGGGTGGGGTACTCGCGGAAGAGATCGATGAAGAAGCGCGGGAACGCGTACCAGAACACGAAGCGGGCGGCGACCGCGCCCGGTGTCGGGTTCACCCGCCGCACGTGCAGCAGCCAAGCCATCAGCAGCAGATTCTTCGCCCCGTCGTAGAGCACCACGGGATGGCGGAAGCCCTCCGCGTCAGGGAACTCGACCGCCCACGGGACGTCGGTCACCGCGCCCACGATCTGGCCGTCGATGAAGTTGCCGATCCGCCCCATCCCCATCAGGAACGCGGCGGGAATCACCAGCGCGTCCGCCACGAGCAGGAACGGCTTGCCGTACCGGCGGGCGAACAGCGCCGCGCCCAGCACCCCGCCCAGCAGCAGCCCGTGCGTGGCCATGCCCCCGAGCCACCACGCCGGCAGCAGGTGCAGATGCCCGCGGTAGAAGGGCCATTCGTCGAACGCGATCTCCAGGGCGCGTCCGCCCACCAGCACCCCGATCGTGATGCTCAGGCTCAGGCTCCACACCTCGCGGGGCGAAAGCGCGAGCCGCCCGCCGCCGCGCCTGAGGAACAGATGCAGCTCGAGGAACCCCAGGGCGAAGCCGAGGCCGTACCACCAGAGGTGGACGCCGCCGACGTCGAGCAGGATCGGATCGATGCGGTGGGTGTACGGACCGAGCATGGCCGTCTCTCAACGTACCACGCGCGGCGGCGGGCACGGCCGCGCTTCGTTAACAACGCCCTGCCGGCCAACGTTGCAGTGCAGGGTCTCTCAACGTACCACGCGCGGCGGCGGCACGGCTCCGCCCCACATCCCGCACGGTCGACAACCTGACGAGAACTGCCGGACGGTTGCGCGGCCGCGTGAATTCGGTGCGGGAGACGGGACAACGCGATGGGACATGGCCCCGAGCCACGCCTCCGATCGCGCCGGCGGTCCGGGCGGCGCCACGTCGGCGATGGATGCGCCGCCGCGGGTAATCCGAACCGTCTGGCCGGTGGCGCGCAGGCGCTGCAAGGGCGCATGCGCCGCCAAGTCGATGCCGTACTCGCCGAGCAGTTCGCAGGCGTAGCGCGAGCCGCCCGCGGACAGCACCGCGAGATAGTCGTCGCGGACCCGCGCGTCGCCGGCGAGGAACCGCTCGGCGAACAGGGCGGCGGCGGCGATGGACGTCGCGTACTGGAAGACGTAGAAGTTGCCGTAGAAGTGGGGGATGAACGCCCACTCGACGGCATAGGCGGGGTCGATGGCCATCACCCCGTCGTCGGCGCCGTGGTAGCGCCGCAGCAGCGCCCCGTAGAGGCCGGTCATCTTCTCGCCGGACAGGGCCTCGCCCGCCTCGACCCGCTCGTGGATCGCGAGCTCGAACTCGGCGAACATCACCTGCCGGAAGAACGTGCCCCGGATGCCCTCGAGCGCCGCCCCCAGATAGAACAGGCGCTCGCCGTCCCCGATGTCCCCGCCCAGCAGGTGCTCCTGCAGCAACAGCTCGTTGGTGATCGACGCGATCTCGGCGATGAACGTCGGATAGCCGCACGTCTCGTAGGGCTGCCGCTCGTTGGCGAGCCGCGTGTGGATGGCGTGCCCCCACTCGTGGGTGAAGGTGGAGAGATCGGTGAACCGGCCGTTGTGGTTCAGCAGCAGGTACGGATGCACGTCGTACACGTCACCGAACATGTACGCGCCCGGCGCCTTCCCGGTCTGCGGATACACGTGCATCCAGCGGCCCTCGAGCCCTTCGCGCAGCAGGTCCTGGTAGTGGGGGCCGAGGGGCGCGGTCGAGGCCAGGGTGAGGGCCGCCGACTCGTCGATGCCGAACACCCGGTCCGACGCGGCCAGCGGCGGGTAGATGTCGTAATAGTGCAGGTCTTCGAGGCCCAGCATCCGCTGCCGGAGCCGGAAGTAGCGGTGCAGCGACGGCAGGTGGCGGCCGGCCGCGGCGAGCAGGGTGCGGTAGACCGCGGCGGGGATGTTCGGGCCGGCCAGGGCCGCGTCGAGGGCGCTGCCGTAGCGGCGCGCCCGGGCCTGGAAGACGTGGGCCTTGACCTGCGTGTCGAGCACCTGCCCGAGGGTCGCCTCGCAGGTCTTCCAGGCGGCCCAGAACTGGTCGAACACGAGCTTGCGGTCGCCGCGGCGCCGCGACGCCCGGTGCAGGGTGTAGGCGGCCTGGTCGAGGGTCACGGTCTCGCCGGTGGACAGGGTCACGGTGGGGAACGCCATGTCCGAGCTGGTCAGCATGGCGTAGATCCGCTCGGGGCCCTGCACCACGGGACCGGTCGCGGCGATGACCTGCTCGGACTCGTCCGACAGCGTGTGGGGCGCGCGCCGCAGGGTGTCGCGCAGGTTGAACGCGTGCCGCGCCAGACCCGGCTCTTCGGCGATGAACCGCTCGATCGTCTCCGCGCCGACCCGCAGCAGCTCGGGTGAGAGGAACGCGACGGTCTCGCCGAACCGGGACCGGAGGGCGGCGGCGAGTCCGCGGCGCTCCTGGGCGGCCGCGGCCCGGCGGTCCTCGTCGGCCTTCAGGAACGCGAACACGAACAGCCGGGAGAGCGCCTTCTCGGTGGCCGAGACGGCGTCGAGGGCGTCGCGCAGCGTCGCCGCGCTCTCGCCGAGACGGCCCTGGTAGCCGGCGAGCGCCGCGACCTGTTCATCAAGGTGGGTCCGGGCCGCGTTCCAGGCATCGACGCTCGGGTAGATCTCGCCGAGGTCCCACTCGATCTGCTGCGGCGGAGGAGTCGGCTCGACGGTCGGGGCGGTGGCGGTGGTCGTCATCGTTCGAGGTTCATGCGGTTCACGGTCGGATCGGGGCGGGCACGGCCCGTGCGCCCGCGGGCATGCCCGAAGCCGATCGACGTCGAGGTCGGCGCGACGGGCACGGCCCGTGCGCCCGCGGGCATGCCTTCCGAAGTCGACGCCCGCCGGCGGGCTGTGCGCCGGCGGGCTCGGACTCCGGTCGCCGGGGCCGCGGGGGGGCCGTTCGGCAAACCGCCCCGAGGGCGGTCACGGGTCTGCCGTTGCGGCTCGCAGGAGTATCCAGACCACGGCGAAGGTGATCAGCGCCAAGAACGACAAGAGCAGCACACCGTCGAAGAAAAAGGCGAAGAGAGCGGTGCGGTCGGTAATGGGCAGCCGGTCCGGCTTGAGGACGTAGCCCACGAACAACCTTGCAGCCGCCGCGACGAAAACGCCGCCAGAGAACCAGCTCAGGGCCACCGGCGGGGCTTGTTGCTGGGTATTGGCGCGGAGTTGCCAAGACAACAGTGAGAACACCAGGAATGAGAGGGTCGCAAGCGAATACGGCCCGCCTTCAGGCAACCGCGGCCTCCATGTCGGTAAATCGGGCCTTCATCGCGCGGACGTGGTGTCCCAGGGCGGCATCGCGAATGGCCGCCGGGACCCGCGAGCAGTCGTAGAGTCGATACCGCCTCTCGGCGGCCCCGATCGGGTGCGACGACACATAGCCCTTCCGGCCGTCGTCGATGATCTTGAAGTGGATATCACGCCGGGGCTGCACCCCTCTCTTCAGGACAACTTGGGGGTGGCCATCCAGCCTGCGGGTGAAAACCGTGTCGTCGTTCGAGAAAAACAGGCACGCTATTCGCAGGCGGGGATTGGCCTTCAGGCAATCGAGGGCCTGAGTGGCGACATCCTCCCGGTCGTAGATCGAATCGGTCATGCTGTTCCCGTCGTCGCAGATCAACATCGTTCGCTCCGCATCCTTCAGGAGCTCGACGAAAGTCTCAGCCGCGAAGCGGCTGTCGTTCATGCCGGCCTGCAGACCGAGCCTAAGGAGTCCGGCTGTTCTGTAGACGTAATACAGAAGCGGAATGACGGTTGCGGTGATCGCGAGCCAAACGGCCATGGTCATCCTCCCAGGTACGCCCGGACACACAGAGCGGTGCGTCAGCCATGCGACCGCCCTCAGTGCCTCGTCTCGGGGTGGAGCTCAACCGCGCAAGGGGGACTGGGAGACACCCCCCCTTGATCGTAGGTGGGAACGATGGACCACACAAGCCCCAGGGATTGACGCCAGCCGCCCTTCGCCGGACTTGCGGGCGGCGCAGGACCGCGTCAGACGAGGTGCGAATCGTCGGTCAGGTTGGTTGAAACCGAGACACAACCCGCGCGGACCAGTACCGGCGATTGGTTACGACTGCCGCCCGGCGCCCGCGAGCTGCCGCAGCACGTATTTCAGGATGCCGCCGTGGCGGTAGTAGGCGAGCTCGTCGGGGGTGTCGATGCGCACCCGCGCCGTGAACCCGCGGGTCGAGCCGTCGGGGGCGGCGGCGCGCACCCGGACCTCGCCGCGCGGCACGAGGCCGTCGGCGATGCCGGTGATGTCGAACGCCTCGCGGCCGGTCAGGCCGAGGCCCGCCGCGCTCTCGCCGTCCTGGAACTGCAGCGGCAGGACCCCCATGAACACGAGGTTGCTGCGGTGGATGCGCTCGAAGCTCTCGGCCACCACCGCGCGGACGCCCAGCAGCATGGTGCCCTTGGCCGCCCAGTCGCGGGACGAGCCCGACCCGTACTCGCGGCCCGCGAGGACGACGAGGGGCACGCCGGCCGACTGGTAGCGCATCGCCGCGTCGTAGATGCTCATCTGTTCGCCGTCCGGCTGGCAGCGGGTCCAGCCCCCTTCGGTCCCCGGCGCGAGCTGGTTGCGAAGCCGGATGTTGCCGAACGTGCCCCGCATCATCACCTCGTGGTTGCCCCGGCGGCTGCCGAACGAGTTGAAGTCCTTCGGCTCGACCCCCTGCGAGATGAGGTACGCCCCGGCCGGCCCGTCGGCGGGAATGGCCCCGGCCGGCGAGATGTGGTCGGTGGTGACGCTGTCGCCGAGCAGGGCGAGCACCCGCGCCCCCCGCACGTCCCGCGGCGGGGCCGGCTCGGCGTCGAGGTCCTCGAAGAACGGCGGGTTCCGTACGTAGGTGGACGCGTCGTCCCAGTCGAAGCGCCGTCCTTCCGGCGCCGGCAGCCCCTGCCAGCGCGCATCGCCGTCGAACACGCCGCGGTACTTGTCGGTGAACTGCTCGGTGCGGACGGCGGCGGTCATCGCGGCCTGGACCTCGGCCGCCGACGGCCAGAGGTCGCGCAGGTAGACGTCGTTGCCGTCCCGGTCCCGGCCGAGCGGCGCGGTCGTCAGGTCGACGGTCATCGACCCCGCCAGCGCGTAGGCGACGACGAGGGGCGGCGAGGCCAGGTAGTTCGCCCGCACCTGCGGCTGCACGCGGCCCTCGAAGTTGCGGTTGCCGCTGAGCACCGACGTCACCACGAGGTCGCGCGACCGCACCTCGGCGGAGATGGACTCGGGCAGCGGTCCGCTGTTGCCGATGCAGGTGGTGCAGCCGTAGCCGACGAGGTTGAAGCCGAGCTCGGCCAGCGGGGCGAGGAGGCCGGCCGCCTCGAGGTACTCGGTGACCACCATCGACCCCGGCGCGAGACTCGTCTTGACCCACGGCCTCGGCTTCAGCCCCCGCGCGTTGGCCTTCTGCGCGAGCAGGCCGGCCGCGACCATCACGCTGGGGTTCGACGTGTTGGTGCAGCTCGTGATGGCCGCCACCACCACCGCGCCGTGGTCTAGGCCGGCCCGCCCGCCGTTCGGGCGGATCGTGGCGCCGGGCTGCAGCGTGTCCAGCGCCCGCGTGAACGCGGTCGCCGCCTGCCCGAGGGGCACCCGGTCCTGGGGCCGCTTGGGCCCCGCGATGCTCGGCTCGACGCACCCGAGGTCGAACTCGACGACGTCGGCGTAGAGGGGATCCTCGGCCGGCGCCCCGAACATGCCCTGGGCGCGGGCGTAGGCGTCGACCAGGGCCACCTGCCCCTCGTCGCGCCCGCTCAGCCGGAGATAGTCGAGGGTCATCTGGTCGATGGGGCAGACGGCCACCGTCGACCCGTACTCGGGCGACATGTTGCCGAGGGTCGCCCGGTCGGCGAGGGTCAGCGACGCCAGCCCCGGGCCGAAGAACTCGACGAACTTGCCGACGACGCCGTGCCGCCGCAGCCGCTCGGTGATCGTCAGCACGAGGTCGGTGGCCGTCGTCCCCTCGGGCAGCCGGCCCACCAGCTTGAACCCGACGACCTCGGGGATGAGCATTGAGATGGGCTGCCCCAGCATCGCCGCCTCGGCCTCGATGCCGCCCACGCCCCACCCCACGACGCCGAGGCCGTTGACCATCGTGGTGTGCGAGTCGGTCCCCACCAGCGTGTCCGGGTACGCCATGGGCGGGCCGCCGTTCTCGTCCACGCACACCGCCCGGGCCAGGTACTCCAGGTTCACCTGGTGCACGATGCCGGTGTCGGGGGGCACCACCCGGAAGTTGTCGAACGCCTGCTGGCCCCACTTCAGGAACGCGTAGCGCTCGCGGTTGCGCGAGAACTCGAGCTGCGCGTTCAGGTCGAACGCGTCCGCCCCCCGGAAGTGGTCGACCTGCACCGAGTGGTCGATGACGAGCTCGGCCGGCTGCAGCGGGTTGATGCGCGCGGGGTCGCCGCCGAGGCGGGCGACCCCGTCCCGCATCGCCGCGAGGTCGACCACCGCGGGGACCCCCGTGAAGTCCTGCAGCAGGACCCGGGCCGGCATGAAGGCGATCTCCTTCGCGCCGCCGGCGGCCGGGTCCCATTCGGCGAGGGCCCGGACGTCGCCGGCGGTGACGCTGCGGCCGTCCTCGCGGCGCAGGAGGTTCTCAAGCAGGACCTTCAGCGAGTACGGCAGGCGCGCGACCCCGGGGAACCCGGCGCGTTCGAGCGCCTCGAGGCTGTGATACGACACGGTGGTGTCGCCGACCGGCAGGGTGGAGAGCGTGCCAAACGTGTTGCTCATGAGCTTCTTCTTCGGGATGGTCCAGTGGGTCTTCAGAAACGTTCAGCGGGGCGTCGAGACCATCGACGCACGCCGAGCAACCTTCCTATTTTCGTCCACGGTCTCGATGCCGCGCAACCCGGCCGGCGGGCCGGTAGTGTGCTACAGGTTGACTCCTGCCGAAATCAGAATCGGGGCCGCCGTGGGGTATAGTCGGTTTCAGGCCATCCCGGCCCCTTGGGGGACATGCCGTCGGTGATCTACTGCGTGATCGGAGACAGGCTGGGACCACTCGTCGAGAAGACGTTCTCGGAGGACAACCGGATCGCCGTCGGCGAGGGTGAGTGGCTGGTGAGCGCGGACTCACCGACCAGCAGGCGCGTCTGGGAGCGCCTCCTCAGCCACCACAGCGGCGCAGAGGGCACACCCCCGCCGCGCGGCATCGTGCTCTCCGTCTACGGCTACTATGGCGCCCACCAGACGACGATCTGGGAGTGGCTCGCGGCGAAGCGCGGGATGATGACTTCCTCTTCTGAACCGCGCACGCACGGGACTCCGGTCGACGGCGCACCGAACACGGACGTGACACCGCCGCCCGGCCTGCAGGCGGGCCAGCATAGCTGGGTGCTGCAGACCGTCACGGATCTGCAGAAGACGGTGGGGAAGCTGACAGGAACCGTCGAGGGCCTGACTGGCACCGTCGCGGAACAGTCACGGAGAATCGACGCGCTGGGCGGGAAGATCGACGGCTGCCGCAACGACCTGACCAGGGTCCTCGCCAGCGTTCGGACGGCGTACCGCATTCTCGCCGTAGTCATCAGCGTCTTCGGCGCACTGATCGCGTTCGCGCTATACAGATTGCCGGCGATCGTCGAGGGGCTGCCGGCGATCATCGAGGCCCTCCGCGCCGGAGGACCGGGAGGCGGCTCATGAAGTAGACCCGGCGTCGTACCGCAGAAGCGGCCGGGGCCCGACTGGTTGATGAACGGGCACCGGCCCAGGCAACACCATCGAGACCTCCGAAATAGCGCCGCCAAGAGACCGCGCCTCCCATGTGGCGTTCCGCCTCGAAGTAGATGGGGCGGCGGGGTGGACGGCGACCTCGTCGGGGCGTGGCTCGGCGGTGGCGGTCGGGGCGCAGCCGGCGGCGAGCAGCAGCACGAAGGCTCTCTTCATGATGATCCATCCACCCCGTAAATGCGCGATGGGTGTGAGGAGGGACCGGATCACGCTCGGTCGTCCCACTCAGGCGTGGCGACCGGCTTCAGCCCGCTGAAGTCGCCCCCTCGAACGACGGCGCCTCCCCGAACACCTGCGCCTCGAACGTGTGGACGGCGGCGCCGGTCTGCCAAGCGTCGGCCGGCAGCCCGGCCTTGATGCAGGTCTGCGAGAGAAAGGTGTCGCGGTCCCAGCCCCACTCCTCCGCGACCTGCGGCAGCAGGAGCGCGCAGTGCGACCCCTGCTCGACCATCACCCCGTGCCGCCCCACCACCGTCTCGGCCGGATCGGCCATCCGCCGGAACGGCGTGAGCACGGAGATCTCGATGCGAACCGCCGGCAGCTCGGAGGGCGGCAGCGGCGGAAACCGTGGATCGCGGGTCGCGGCGTCGCCCGCGCAATGCGCCACCACTTCGTGGAGAGGCTCGCCGCCCTCGACCGAGCCGATGCACCCCCGCAAGCGGTCGCCGAGCCGGAGGGTGACGAACGCGGCGGCCGGCTCGCCGAGGGCGCCGGGGGACGTCGGCGGCTCGATCCGGCGGTCGTCGAGCCGGGCCGCGATGGCGCGACGCGCGTGGCGCAGCAACCGCTGCTGGTCGTTCGGCGTGAGCATCAGCTACTGCCGGGCGGTCCGCCCGGGGAGGGCGCGCCGCCGTCGCCGCCCCGCTCGAACGCCGCCGCCAAGTAGCCGACCACGGCGGACTTGTCTCCCGACACGTCGCCCGAGTCGGCGCGGCGCAGCACCCGGGCCCGGTCGGCCCCGAGCCGGGCCGCGGCCAGCATGACGGCGATGGCCGCGCCCCCCCCGCAGGCCACGTACCGGCCACGGTGGTTGAGCGGATAGCGTTCGTACTCGGCCAGCAGCCCGCCGGCGTCGAAACGGTCGACGTGGTCGACGACCACTTGGTCGAGAGCGGCGGCGCGGTCGGCGGGGAAGTAGTGCGAGAGGTCGGTGCTGGCCACCAGCAGCGGGGTTCGCCCCGCGCACGCCTCGACGAGGGCGCCGGCCAGGGCTTCGATGGCCGGGCGTTCCTGATAACCGAGGAGCAGCGGCACGATCGGCACGCCGGGCAGCACCGCCTGCAGGAACGGAAGCTGCATTTCGAGCGCGTGCTCGCGGTCGTGGGCGGCGGGGTGGGTGCCGACAACCGGCGAGGCGAGCAACCGGTCGGCCACGGCGGCGTCGACCGCCACCCGCCCCAGCGGTGTCTCGAACGCCCCGGCCGGCCACACCGCCACCCCCTCGAAGCCGTGGTAGTGGGACGGCCCGACCAGCAGGGCGACGTCGTAGGGACGGCCCGCGACGACGCCGTAGGCGTACGCGGCGACCGGCCCCGAGTACACCAGTCCGGCGTGCGGCGCGATGAGGGCGACGACGTCGCCGGCCGGGGGGGCCCCGGCACCGGCGAGGTGGGCGTCCACCTCGGCGCGCAGCGGCGCGGCGGCGCCCGGATACCAAGTTCCCGCCACCGCGGCCGGCCGGATCGGATCGGACGACTGGGAACGCATCGAAACAGTGGCGACCTGCGCTGCGGTCACGGTACGGGAACGTCGGGCGGCGGCACTCCCCCGTCCGGTTCGTGAAGCTGGCGGCTCGCGTCGGCGGAATCCCGCGGCGGGACCCCGAAACCGAGCGACAAAGCGATACGCACCCCCATGTAGACGAACAGGGTGAGGATGGCGGGGGCCCCCATGACGAGCCAGAACGGGTCGAGGGTGAGCCCCACGAAGAGCGACATCGCGCCGAGAATCAGCATGATGCCCACCATCCACGGCGGGTGCTTGAACAGCGGTCGCTCGTCGCTCATCGCGCCGTCCGATTGTCGCACACCCTGACGGCCCGCGGGCGCCCCCGCCTGTGCAGCCACACGAGCGCCGGCCGCTCGGCCAGTACTCGTGCTGTTCTCGGATCCGGCGGGGGTTCCGTGTCTGGTGGCTCAGCCGGTTCTCGGCGTCGCTTGGCCGTCCCATCCACGGCACGTCGACGGCCAAGGGCGCAAGCTCCCCCGCGACGCTCGGCGTGGCGAGCACCTGCCGGCCCGGCAGCTCCTGCCAAGCGGCGTGGAGCTTGCGTTGCGTCGGCCGCATCAGCTCGAGCTCGCTCGTGTCGACCAGGATCATCTTCTGCCGGCTCGTTCCAGCGCGTCTCGCGTCGCTTGGCGCATGCGCTCTTCGTGGCGCCGTTCCATGGGCGTCCGCTTCCCGGCGTCCTTGTGCCGCGGCCCGTAGTACAGGCGCTCGGCCAGCCCTTCGATCGCGTCGTCGGTCGCGCCCGCTCCGAGTTGGCGCGCAGCACCCCGCCGAAGTCTCGCACGCAGGCTGCGCTCGGCTCTTATCGTTGCCCCCTGCATTTCCCTGCCCCCCCTGGACCGGTCCTGTGCCCACGCCCATTCTGTGCGCTTGCATCTGTCGTCGCAGGCAAAATAATGGCGGGTCCTGGGGCGCCGGACGTGCGGAATCGTGGGTCTCACGCGGCGCCGGCCCATCGGCAAGACGGTGGCGACCCCTCGAAATCGGGGGCGAAGCCGTCACGCGCAGCCAGCGTGGGATGCCCCTGGGCCGCCCGGCCGCGGGCGCTCACGTCGATGAACGAGGGGTGCTACACTTGCTGTTCGTCCCCGGCCCGGGAGGGACGAGCCTTGGAGTGCCGATCTTGCTTGCCCGCGGACCGGCAAGGCCGGATGCAACGCCGCGCGGCCTGACGCCGCGCGGCCTGACGCCGCGCGGCAGATCGCGGATCGGGAGAGATGCCATGAGAGCGCGCACGGGGTGGTTGGTGACGATGGCGGCGGTGACGGCCCTCGGCATCGGCGCCGCCGGCGCCGGGGCGAACGACTACGCCGAGGAGATCGAGGCTTGGCGGGCCGACCGCGAGGCGCGGCTGAAGGCCGACGACGGCTGGCTCACCGTGTCGGCCCTGTTCTTCCTGCCCGAGGGCGGGAGCCGCTTCGGCTCGAGCCCGCGCAACGACCTCGTCCTCCCCGACCCGTTTCCGGCCGAGGCCGGGGTGATCGAGCGCCGCGGACGCACGGTGTCGGTGCGGGCGGCGGACGGGCGGCGGCTGACCGTCGACGGTGAGCCGGTCGCCGCCGCGCAGCTCTATCCGGCCGAGGGCCGGGTGACGCTGCGGGAAGGCCCGGTGTCGCTGTGGGTGCACGAGAGCGGCGAGCGGCTCGCGATTCGCGTCCGGGACACCGACGCCGCCATCCGCCGCAACTTCACCCACCTCGAGTGGTATCCGGTCGACGAGGGCTACCGGGTGCGCGGGAAGTTCACGCCGCACGCCGAGCCGCTGACCGTGAAGACCATGAACATCCTCGGCGACGTCGAGACCTACCAGAGCACCGGCTACGTCACGCTGACGGTGGCCGGCCGCGAGGCGCGGATGCTGCCGGTGAACTCGGGCGGCCGGCTCTGGTTCATCATGCGCGACGCGACGAGCGGCGGGGAGACGTACCCGGCGGCGCGGTTCCTCTACGCCGACGCCCCCGACGCCGACGGGTGGACCACCGTCGACTTCAACAAGGCCTACAACCCGCCGTGCGCGTTCAACCCGCACACCACGTGCCCCCTGCCCCCGCCCGACAACCGGCTCGAGGTCCGGGTCGAAGCGGGAGAGAAGGCCTATCTCGGCCCGGGCGCGCACTAGTGCGTCGCCGCGACTAAAAAATAGGGTCGCCGGGGCACTCACCCCGACCGCAAGAGTCCCAGGCAGAAAATACGTCGTTCGACTCAAGTCCGTCTGCCTGAAGATTATGACGTGACGAACCACTAGGGACGAACCACTAGGAGTTCTGCGTCGTAGAATGGCGCGGACTCCTGGAGGGTTGGTTGGGCGGAGAGCGGAGCCGCAGGCGACGCTCTCCGGGCTGGCCGGGAGTCCGGGACGGAGAGCGGCGCCGCGTCTGGCGGGCGGCTCGCCGCTCTCGGTGCGACGCGGGGTTTCGCCCCGGGCCGTTGAGATCCGGCCGCTGCCTTATCCTGTAGAACGAGCATCCACTCGGCATCGGCGCCGAGCGATCCGCGCCGTTCGGCGCGTCGTGAATCGCCGGTGGCGGCAGTGGGTCCTGATGCCGGAACCGCCGATGGTATCCTTCCACCGGTTGGAGGCCGTCCGCAAATGTCTCGAAACATCGCATTACGTCGTTCCACGGGCCGCGCCCCCGGAAGACTCGCGCTGATCGGATGGCTGACGGCGCTGCTCGGCGCCGGCGGCGCCGGCGCGCAGACCGTGCCGTCGAACGGCCCGTGGCAGGACTACGGGACCGCGAACGGCGAATGGCGGAGCTATGCGGGCGACATCGCCGGCACGAAGTACTCGCCGCTGGACCAGATCGACGCCGGCAACTTCGACCGGCTCGAGGTCGCGTGGGAGTGGACCTCGGCCGACGCCGTGCTCAGCCGGTCGACCCCGGGCGGCGGCGAATGGCGGGCGCCGCTCGGCGCCATCGTCGAGTCGCTCGTGGCGGACACCCCGAACCTGTATCGGGACGGCCAGTCGCCGAACCCGTCGCGCATGCAGGCGACGCCCCTGATGGTGGGCGGCGTCCTCTACTTCAACACGCCCCTCTCGCAGGGGGTCGCGGTCGACGCGGCGACCGGCGAGACCCTCTGGGTCTTCAACCCGAAGAGCTACGAAGAGGGCACGCCCTCGATGAGCGGCCCGTGGACGCAGCGCGGCGTCGCCTACTGGACCGACGGCGGGGGCGACGAGCGCATCTTCTGGGGCACCGGCAACGGCCGGCTGGTCTGCGTGCGGGCGGGCACCGGGCGGCCCTGTCCCGACTTCGGACCGGACGGCAGCGGCATGGTGGATGCGACGGTCGGCATCCCGCGGGCCGCCCGCGGCGCGCGCGACTATCTCAACGCCATGCTCTACTCGATCAACTCGCCGCCGATCGTGGTGCGCGACCGGGTGATCCACGGCTCCCAGATCGCCGACGTGCGGATCACGAAGGAGGCCCCGCCGGGCTGGGTGCGGGCCTGGAACGTACGGACGGGCGCGCACGAGTGGGACTTCCACACGGTTCCGAACAGCCCCGACGAGTTCGGCGCCGACACCTGGCTGAACGAGTCGTGGCGCTACTCGGGCAACGCCAACGTCTGGTCGATGCTGGCCGGCGACAACGAGCTGGGCTACGTGTATCTGCCGACCGGCACCGTGACCAACGACTACTACGGCGCCGACCGGCCCGGCGACAACCTGTTCTCGGAATCGGTCATCGCGGTCGACGTCGAGACCGGGCAGCGGGTCTGGCACTTCCAGGCAGTCCACCACGGGCTGTGGGACTACGACTTCCCGACCCACCCCAACCTGCTCGACGTCACCGTCGACGGCCGCGGCATCAAGGCGCTGGCGCAGGTGAGCAAGCAGGGGTTCGTCTACGCCTTCGACCGCGTGACGGGCGAGCCGATCTGGCCCATCGAGGAACAGCCGGTCCCGCAGCACACGAACCTGCCGGACGAGGCGCCGGCGCCGACCCAGCCGTTTCCCACGAAACCGCCGCCGTTCGAGTATCAGGGGGTCGCGATTGACGACCTCGTCGACTTCACGCCGGAGATCCGGGCGATGGCGGTGGAGGCGGTGCGGGACTTCCAGCTCGGTCCGCTGTTCACGCCGCCGTTGCGCAGCGTCGACGGCGGCGTCCAGGGCGCCATTCAGCGTCCGGCCATCGACGGGGGCGCCAACTGGGGCGGGGCCGGCGTCGACCCCGAGACGGGGCTGCTCTACGTGCCGTCGCAGAACCGGTTCTCGGTGCTGCACTTCTACACGCCGGACCCGGCCGCCGGCGGCACCATGCGGTACACCCAGGGCCCGTTCGGCGGCGGCCGGCAGCCGCGGATGCCCCAGGGGCTGCCGCTTTTCAAGCCGCCCTACTCGCGTATGACGGCGGTCGACCTGAACGTCGGGGACACCGCCTGGATGCAGCCCAACGGCGACGGCGACCGCTTCCGCAACCACCCCCTGTTGCGCGACCTCGACTTGCCGCCGCTCGGCGGCGACGGGCGCGGCGGACCGCTGGTCACGAAGACGCTGCTCGTCAGCGCCCTCACCGCGGGCGGCAGCGGGGGCGGGCCGCGGCTCGTCGCGCGCGACAAGGCGACCGGCCGCATCGTCGGCTCGGTCGACCTGCCGAGCGGGGCCGTCGGCACCCCGATGACCTACCGGGTCGACGACCGGCAGCACATCGCCCTGACCATCGGCGGCGGACCGCGGCTCGTCGCGCTGGCGCTGCCCGAATAGGAACGAGGCGCTCCCGCAGCCCCGCGCCCGCCGCGCCGCCGTGTCCATGGGGGTGCACGTCAGATTTGTGAAATGACTGCCCCGGCACGGTCAGGTTGGCGATTTTCGTGCCGTTCTCGGCTTCGAGGCCCTCCCGAACGGGTCCTTTGGGGCTTTGGCGCCATGGGATGCCTCGGGGCCGGCCACGCCGGATACTCCAGCGGCGGCGCCTCACTTTCTTGACGTGCACCCCGTCCATGGATGGCGCTTGACGCCGGCGGTCCCTCGATCCGACAGCCGGCGGCCCGTCTCTTGCATGGAATACGATAGACGATGCAGGGCCTCGCACTCGTCGACTACGACAACCTCTGCCCCCGCAACCGCTCCGAGCTGGAGGCCGAGATCCGCACGTCGGCGCTCCTCGATTCGCTCGCGCGCGCGTCGCAGGCTGCGTTTCCGGGCCTTCGCCATCGGGCCGCCGGGCCGGTTGGACGAACGTCTGCTACGATCTGGCGCGTGTCCGACACCCTGACGCGAGCCGACGTCGATCGCATCGCCCGGCTCGCCCACCTCGAGCTGACCGAGGCGGAAGCCGAGCAGTTCACGCGCCAGCTCGGCGACATCCTCGCATACTTCGATCGCCTGAACCGCATCGACACCACCGGAGTCGCGGCCACCACCCATCCCGTCACGTCGGCCCCGGTCATGCGCGACGACGAGCCCCGGCCCTCGATGCGGCCGGACGACACGTTCGCCAACGCGCCGGACCGCGGGGCGGAACGGTTGTTCAGAGTGCCGAAGGTCATCGGCTGATGGAGCTGTCGTCGCTCGGGACCATCGCGGACGTCCGCGCCGCGCTGCGGAACGGCGCGGGCGCGGTCGACGTCTGCGCCGAGTTCCTCGACCGCATCGCGGCCCGCGACGGGGCCATCCGGGCCTTCACCCACCTCGCCGCCGACCGCGCCCTCGAACGGGCGGCGGCGCTCGACGGGCGGGGACCCGATGCCCCGGCCCTGCCCCTGCTCGGGGTCCCCGTCGCGATCAAGGACAACATCTGCACCCGCGGGCTCCCGACCACCGCCTCGTCGCGCATCCTCGCCGGCTACGTACCTCCCTACGACGCGACGGTCATTGAGCGGCTCACCGCGGCCGGGGCCGTCGTCATCGGCAAGACGAACTGCGACGAATTCGCCATGGGGTCGACCACCGAGCACTCGGTGCGGGGGCCGAGCCGCAACCCCTGGAACCCGGCGTGCGTCCCGGGGGGATCGAGCGGGGGCTCGGCGGCGGCGGTGGCGGCGCGGCTCGCCCCGGCGGCGCTGGGGTCGGACACCGGCGGCTCGATCCGCCAGCCGGCCGCGTTCTGCGGCATCGTGGGGATGAAGCCGACCTACGGGCGGGTCTCCCGCTACGGGCTGCTGGCGTTCGCCTCGTCGCTCGACCAGATCGGACCGTTCGGGCTGACGGTGGCCGACGCCGCCGCCCTGCTCCAGGCCATTGCGGGCCCCGACCCCCGCGACGCCACGTCGGCCGGCGCGGCGGTCCCCGCCTTCGAGGAGGCCGCCGCCGAACCGGCGCGCAACCCGACGATCGGCGTGCCCTGGTCGATCCTGGAGAACGGCGTCGACGCGGGCGTCGGCGCCGTGTTCACCGCCGCCGTCGAGACCCTGCGCGGCCTGGGCGCGACCATCGTCGACGTCCCCCTTCCCCATGCCGAGTACGCGGTGCCGACCTACTACATCGTCGCGCCGGCCGAGGCCAGCTCGAACCTCGCGCGCTACGACGGGGTGCGCTACGCCTACCGCGCGCCGCTCGACGAGAGGGACGCGACGCTCGATCGGATGTACGACCGGACCCGCCGCCACGGGTTCGGGGACGAGGTCAAGCGCCGCATCATGCTCGGGACCTATGCGCTCAGCGCCGGCTACTACGACGCGTACTATCTCAAGGCGCAGCAGGTCAGGACCCTCATCCGCGACGACTACGACGCCGCCTTCCGGCGGGTCGACGCCGTCGCCATGCCCACCACGCCGACCACCGCGTTCCGGATCGGCGAGCGCTCGGACGACCCGCTGCAGCTCTACATGGGCGACGTCTTCACGGCCGGCGCCAACCTCACCGGGCTGCCCGCCATCAGCCTTCCGTGCGGGCGGGACGGCGCAGGGCTCCCGGTCGGCTTGCAGCTCATCGGACCCGCTTTCGGCGAAGAGACGCTGATCAGGGTCGGCGCCGCCTATGAGGAACAGGCGCCGTGGTGGCGGGAGGCGCCGCCGGCCGCGGGCGCCCGCGGACCGGAATGACGGGGAGTCCGCGGGGAACCGTGCGCTGACGCCGGGACGGAAGCGCCACCCGGCGGGAGGGTTCCCGTCGATGCCCGGGCGCGGGCGCGGCCGGCCAAGGAACCGGGTTCACCACGCCGGACTATGCGGCGGTGTTGATCGGCTCCACCGGCCCGAACAAGAAAACGGCCGCGGCCGACGGATGCCGGCCGCGGCCTGTGTCCCGCCTCTGGCGCCCCAAATTCCAGATACCCGCTTGTTCGGTCCAGGTCCGAAGTCAGCTATGTTTTCCTGGAGTCGAACGGGACAGGCTCCAGCGTAGCAGGTTGGCCCAAACGCCCGGACATCACCTACCGCGCCTCTTGCGGCGGCGCAGACCGGCAAGGCGCCAGCCGGGGTGCCGCGGGCGGAATGAAGGCGATTCCGCGCGGCGTGTCCCGGGCCCGCCGCAGGCGGAAATCAGTCAGGGCGGCCGGATTGCTCCAGCAGCTCGGGGGTCTTGAGCTGGTCGGCGGGACCGCGCGGCACGCTCGGGGAGAGATAGCGCCCTCCGGAACCGAGACGATCGTCGAGGTTGCGGACGACCCGGCTGCGTTTGTCGATGGTCCGAAGCTTGGTGAAACCGACGAGGACGCAGAAGCCGATGAAGACTGCGAGGAGAAAGACGGTGGACAGACCGAGGCCCTGCAGCAGCCCCACCACGACCGACTGAATGTCATTCACGAGTTCGCCTCCGGCAGCTCGTAGACCACGAGCCCCTGCTCGACTTCCTCCATGGCGACTCGTTCGAGGCGGATCGACACCTCCGGCCGTTCGCCGGTCTCCGGGTCGGGCCGCAACGGCTCCAGCCGCGGCAACGCGCCGCGCCGCAACTGCTTCGCGCGCTGCGCGGCCACGTCCACGAACAGGAACCGGTTCTCGACCGGCGGCATCGGCTCGTCGGGAATCCGCGGCATCGGGATCGGCCGGGAGTCCGCGGCGAACTCCGCCCGATCATCCGATGCGGCGTCGAAATCGTCGTCCATGACCTGCATCGTACCCCAAGAGGCGCCGCCGAGTCGACCGGGAAGACGCCCGGCGCCGCGGTCGCGCGGCGGGACACGAACGGCGGCTTGCCATCCTGTGCGATCATGGGCGGATGCGCGGTCGGACCGCGCGCGCCGCCGGCCGGCGCTCCGGGGTTCGCCCGCGCGCCGCCGCGGCGGGGTCCACGAGCCGTACCGATCCATGAAAATCCTGTTCATAGGCGACATCGTCGGAAAGGCCGGCCGGGCGCTCACGCGACTGGGGGTGTCGGCGCTCGTCGACCGGCACGACCTCGACCTCGTCATCGCCAACGTCGAGAACGCGGCCGGCGGCAACGGCGTCACCCGCGATATCGGCGAGAGCCTGCGCGACCACGGCATCCAGGTGATGACGTCCGGAAACCACATCTGGGACAAGAAGGAAGCCCTCGACTACATCAAGCTGGAGCCGCGTCTGATCAGACCCGCCAACTACCCCGCCGGGGTTCCCGGCGCCGGCCACGTGGTGGTCACCGCGCGGTCCGGCGAGGAGGTCGGGGTGATCAACGTGATGGGCCGGGTGTTCATGGCCCCCCTCGACAACCCGTTCACGGTGGTGCGGCGGGAGATCGCCGCGGTGCGGGAGACCGCCCGCGTCATCCTGGTCGACTTCCACGCCGAAGCGACCTCCGAGAAGATCGCCATGGGTTGGCATCTGGACGGCGCGGTGACGGCGGTGGTCGGAACCCACACCCACGTGCAGTCGGCCGATGACCGGCTGCTGCCCCAGGGCACCGCGTACATCACCGACGTCGGGATGACCGGTCCACACGACTCGGTGCTCGGGGTCGAGAAGGCGGTGGTGCTGCGCCGGTTCCTGACGGCGCTGCCGGGACGGTTCGACACCGCCCGCGGCGACCCCCGCCTGCACGGCGTCATCGTGACCGCCGACGCCGCCACCGGGCGCGCGACGGCCATCGAGCGGCTGAGCCTGACCCCGGCCGACCTGGAGGCGGCGCCCGCGCCGAGCGCCTCGTGACCAGCCTGCCGTTCGACGCGCCGCCGCCGCCCGGCCGCCGGCCCGCCCGGCGGATCGTCACCGTCACCGAGCTGACCAACCGCATCCGGGTGCTGCTCGAATCGACGCATGGACAGGTGTGGGTGGAAGGCGAGATCGCCAACTGCCGGTTGTGGAAGACCGGCCACCTGTATTTCACCCTGCGGGACGAGAACGCCCAGCTCAGGGCGGTGATGTTCCGGTCGGCGGCCCGCTATCTGCGCTTCGCGCCGGAGGACGGACTGCGCGTCGTCGCCCGCGGCCGGGTCACCGTCTACGAGCCGAAGGGCGAGTATCAGATCGTCTGCGAGCATCTGCAGCCGCAGGGTCGGGGCGCGCTGCAGTTGGCGTTCGACCAGTTGAAGCGCAGGCTCGACACCGAGGGACTCTTCGCCCCGGACCGGAAGCGCCCGCTGCCGGTGCTGCCGCGGCAGATCGGCATCGTGACCTCTTCGGACGGCGCCGCGGTGCGGGACATCCTCCAGGTGCTGGGGCGGCGCCACCGCACCGCGCACGTCGTGCTGTGTCCGGTCCGGGTGCAGGGCGAGGGCGCCGCCGATGAGATCGCGCGCGGCGTTCGGCGGCTCGCGCGGCAGGACGGCGTCGACGTGATCATCGTGGGTCGGGGCGGCGGCTCGCTCGAGGACCTCTGGGCGTTCAACGAAGAACCGGTGGCCCGGGCGATCGCGGCGGCCCCGGTGCCGGTCATCTCGGCCGTCGGTCACGAAATCGACGTCACCATCAGCGACATGGTGGCCGACGTCCGCGCCGCGACCCCTTCCGCCGCGGCCGAAATCGTGGTGGCGGGCCGCGGCGAACTCATCGCCCGGATCGACCGGCTCGCGGCAAGGCTCCGGACCGCTCTCCAAGACGCGGCGGGACGACGGCGCGCCCGCCTGCTCGACCTCGTCCGGCGCCCGGGTCTGACCGGCTGGCCGGCCCGGCTGGCGATGCGCGGCCGGCACGTGGCCGGGTTGACCCACGCCATCGCCCGGCTCGCCCGGGCCGGCCTCGGGACCCGGGAGCGGCGCCTTCGCGGCGCGCAGCTCCGCCTCGAAGCCTGCGAGCCCGGGCGGCGGCTCGAAGCGGCGCGGACCCGGCTCGTGGCCGCCGGGGGGCGCCTGGACACCGCCCTCGTCCGGCGGCGCGAACGGGCGCAGGGCCGGCTCACCGAGCTGTCGGGGCGGCTCGACGCGTTGAGTCCGCTCGGGGTCCTCGGACGCGGCTACGCGATCTGCTGGCAGGGCGATCGCCGGGCGATCGTCCGGGATGCGGCAACCGTCTCGGTGGGAGACGACCTCGTCATCGGACTCGACCGCGGGCGGCTCGGCTGCATCGTCACGGGCAAGGATGAGCCGCATGAATGACAACATCAAGGACTTCGAATCGGCGATCAAGGAGCTGGAGTCGATTGTCGACACGCTCGAGCGGGGCGACATGCCGCTCGAGCAGTCGCTGCAGTTGTTCGAGCGCGGCGTGCGGTTGTCCCGGTTCTGCCACACCCGCCTCGAAGACGCGGAGCGCCGGATCGAGATCCTGACGGAACGGGGTGAGCGCCAGGCTGCGCCCGACGCCCTCACCACGGCACCGAAGGACGGCACGTGAGCGAAGGCACGGCGTTCGACCGCTATCTGGACGCCCGCCGCCGGGAGATCGACGCGGCCCTGGACGAGGCCCTCCCGGCGCCGCCGGCGTGCCCGCCGCCGATCGCGGAGGCCATGCGGTACAGCGTCTTCGCCGGCGGCAAGCGTTTCCGGCCGATTCTCACCTTGGCCGCCGCCGAGGCGGCGATCCCGTGCGGACCAGACGCCGCCCCCCCGGAGGACACCGGGCGGATGCCCGCCCTGGCCGGCGCCTGCGCGATAGAGCTGATCCACACCTACTCCCTCGTGCACGACGATCTCCCGGCGATGGACGACGACACGCTACGGCGGGGCCGCCCCACCTCCCACGTGGTGTTCGGCGAAGGCGTCGCCATCCTCGCGGGAGACGCCCTCCTAACTCAGGCTTTCACCCTGCTGGCGGGTTCCCCGTCCCACGCTCCGCCGGGGTTCGAGGTCCGCAGGCTTCGCGCCATTGCGCGAATCGCCGAGGCGGCCGGGGCGGCGGGCATGGTGGGCGGCCAGACCCTGGACCTGACCGCGGGAGCCGGAGCGGATCGCGGGCCGGTACGCGCGGCCGACGACCCGGAAGCGGCGCTCCGGGAGGTGCACGAGCGCAAGACCGGCGCCTTGATCCGTGCCGCCGCGGCCATCGGCGCCATACTGGCCGGCGGCGGCGAGACGGCGGTGCGCGGGGTCGACGCCTACGCCGCCCACGTGGGACTGGCGTTCCAGATCGTCGACGACATCCTCGACGTCGAGGGCAGCACCGCCGAGCTCGGCAAGACGGCGGGAAAGGACGCGGTCGCGCGCAAGCCCACCTACCCGTCGATGCACGGGCTCGACCGGTCGCGGGCGCTGGCCGCCGACGCGGTCGCCGCCGCCCGCGATGCGCTCGCGTCGGCCGGGTTGGGGGGACGGCTCGGAGACATCGCCGAATGGGTGTTGTCCCGAACCTCGTGATCGACGGAGACCGGAACGGAGCCCGGTTCTGATGCCGTCGCGCATCCGGCTCGATACGCTGCTGCATGAACGAGGCCTCGTCAGCTCCCGGACGCGGGGACGAACGTCGGTGCTCGCGGGACTGGTCCGGGTCGACGGCCGCCCCGCCACCAAGGCCGGCGCCCTCGTGCCGACCGACGCCGAGGTGACCCTCGACGCCCCCGATCACCCCTATGTCGGACGCGGCGGGGTGAAGCTGGCCCACGCCCTGGAGGTCTTCGGGGTCGACCCCGGCGGCGCGGCCGCCCTCGACGTCGGGGCCTCCACCGGCGGCTTCACGGACGTCCTGCTGAGACGCGGCGCCCGCACCGTGGTGGCCCTCGACGTCGGCCGGGGCCAGCTCGACTGGCGGCTGCGGAGAGACCCGCGCATTCGGGTTCTGGAACGCGTCCACATCGGCGCCGTGACCCCGGAGGGCCTGCCGGCCGGCCTGCGCCGGTTCGACGTCATCACCGTCGACGTCTCGTTCATCTCGATAGGCCGGTTCATCGATCGGCTCCCGGCCCTCCTCGCCCCCGGGGGGGATCTGCTGACGCTCGTGAAGCCGCAGTTCGAAGCCGGCCGCGCGGAGGTCCGGCGCGGCGGGCTGATCACGGATCCGGAGGTGCACGAACGCGTGGTGGAGAGCGTCGCCGCCGCCGCGGCTGCGGTAGGATTGAGACGCGTGGCGATGACCCCTTCACCGATCACGGGAACCAAGGGCAACCAGGAATTCTTCCTGCACCTGCAGGCCGCGGCCGAACCGTGATGGGCGTCGACACCCCCCCTCCCGGCGCCCCCGCCGCCGTCACGCGGGTCGGCATCGTCGCGAAGAAGCGTCTGGCCGCGGCGGCGCCGGTGGTGCGGGACGTCGTCGCATGGCTGGAGCGCCGCGGGCTGCAACCGGTGGTGGAATCCCGAACGGCGGCGCTCGCCGAGCTGACCGCGGTCACCGCCGCCGACGTGTCGGCCCTCCCGGACGCCTCCGACCTGATTCTCGTGCTCGGCGGCGACGGCACGCTCCTCGGCATGGCCCGCCGGATCGCGGTGGCGGCGGCCGATCCCCCCGTTCTCGCCGTCAATTTCGGGGGGCTCGGCTTCCTGACCGAGATTACCCTCCCGGAGCTGTTCACGGCGCTGGCCTCGGTGGTGGAGGGCGCCGCCCGGATCGACGAGCGCCGCATGCTGCAGTCGCGCACCCTGCGTGGCGGCGCGACGACGGGGGAAGGCGTCGCGCTGAACGACGTGGTGATCACGAAGAGCGCCCTGTCCGGCATGATCGACCTGTCGGTGTCGGTGGGCGACCAGTTCGTGGCGCAGCTCCGGGCCGATGGACTGATCATCTCCAGCCCGACCGGCTCAACCGCCTACAACCTGTCGACGGGCGGCCCGATCGTGCATCCCCTCGTCAACGCCGTGGTCCTGACCCCCATCGCTCCGCACATGCTCGCCAACCGCCCTCTCGTGCTGCCGGAGAGCGCCGCGATTCGCGTCCAGCCCGATCTCGCCGACCGGCGGGTGCAGGCGTTCGCCAGCTTCGACGGACAGACCGGCTTCGAGCTCGAACCGGGCGACGCGGTGCTCGTGGAGACCGCCCCCCGCCCGCTGCGCATGATTCGCGCCGCGGCGCGCCCCTACTACGCCGTCCTGCGGGAGAAGCTGGGATGGGCGGCGCGGTGAGGCCCGCGCCGCAGAAGTCTCGCGCCGGCGAACTCCAACGCGACGTTGAGCCGCAGAAGTTTCGCGCCGGCGAGACTTCCAATGCGACCGTCAGGTCGCGCCGCCGCTGATGGGCGGATGGTGGATGATCTGGATGGTGTTGCCGTCGGGGTCCTGAAGGTACAGGGACCGGGCGCCGTCCCGGTGGGTCCGGGGCCGGGCCTGGAGCGGCACGCCGTGCTCCTCGAGATACGCGGCCCAGCGGTCGACGTCGTCCGCGTGCCGCACCAGCAACCCGAGGTGGTCGAGCCGGCCGGATTCCGCGGCATCGCCGGGACCGGCGCGATGGAGGGCGAGATTGTCCGCCCCCGAGGTCAGATAGACGTTGTCGTCGTCCGGCGCCCACTCGACCGCGAAGCCCAGCCGTTCGACGTAGAACCGCCGCATGTCGTCGAACGCCTTCGCGAACAGCGCGAGGTGTCGGATCCCGAGATGTCCCGGCCGGCCGGTCATGGCAACTACCCTGAAATCGCCGCCCCGCGACGCCCCTTCCCGTCCAACCGGCCCTCCAGGACTCCCGCCCTCACCGGTGCGGATTTCCAGTCTATCACCGGGGGCCGGTCCGACGGCCCCCCGCGCCCCCAGGGACATCCCACGCTCCGTCACCGCCGTGCGCAGGCAGCATCGTTGCGGGTCCCGGGGCTCCGGACGGGCGGAATCGTGGGTCTCACGCGGCGCCGGCCGGTCGGCAAGACGGTGGCGCCCCCTCGAATCGGGGGCGGGCCGTCACGCGCCGTCAGCGTGGGACGCGCCTGCCGCGCCCCCCGCGCCGGTGGAAACCGGCGCGGGGGGCTGCTAGAATTCCGGTATGGCTCCCCGTTCGGCGGCACAGGTGCGTTGCGCTCTCTGCGGAGCGAAGGAGGTGTCCGAACCCCGCGGCGATGCGAAGTACTGCCGCGACTGCTGGGACAAGAAGGTCGCCGTCGAGGACGTCGTCGCCCGCGAGTTCGCCGTCAAGCGGTACATCCGGGCGCACAGCGCCGAGAAGTACCTCGTCTACCACTCGACGTTGAAGCGCCCGTGCGGCCAGTTGATCGTGGTGGACGACGGCTATGATCTGTTCCTGACGCTGGTGCTTTATCCGACGTTCGGTTGGGACGAACCGGCGTATCATCTCGAAGGCGATCCCGACGGCCGGGCATTTGCGGAGATCCTGGTCGACGTGGTCGCCGCGGAAGTCATCGAACCCTGGGGCGGCGGCAAGTGGCACCTGGAGATCTTCCGGACCAGTCACGCGGATCCGGAGGACTGGAACGGGGAGATGTGAAACTCCAGTTGAGGTTTGCGGCAACCCGCCCTATAATCCATCCATCGGTCCCTGATTCGGGTGATGCATTCGGAGGTCAGTTCATGAGAGGCCTGAAGCTCGCGGCGTTGTTCGGTTGTTTCGTGGCGATCGGGATGTCGTTCGGTTGCGGTGGCGAAGCCGTCGCCGAAGCCGAGGAAAGGCCGCTGGCCGTACCGATCAACCTCCGGGAGCTGCTCGATAACAAGGGCGAGTCGGATCTGGTCGCGACCATCCGCGGACCCGGGCAGGTCGGCTATCTCCAGCCCAGATCGCGGCGCCAGCGGAACGAGATGGTCACCACTTTCCGCGTTCAGAACAACTCGACCGGCGCGCTGGCCGCGTTCAAGGTGGACGAGTTCTGGTACGACCGCGCCGGCGAAACCGTGAGCGGCGGTTCGTTCCGGATGCAGAAGCCGTTTCTGCCGGGCGAGATCGTCGCGGTCGAGATACGTATTCCGCGCAACCGGCGGATGGCCCGCAACAACTACGAGTTCAGCCACAAGAACGGCGTCATCGAGACCACCCTCTTCGAGGAAATGGACGAGCCGACACCCATCGAAGAGGAAGAAGACGCCGAAGAGGCTCCCTGATCGCGCATGACCCGCGCGACCTGCCGGGTCGGGCGGGACGTGGAGCCAACGCCGGGCGATTTGTGGGCCGGTTTACCGAAGGCGCCAGACGGATTCGAGATCCGTCTGGCGCCTTTCGCATTTGCGCCGCCGTTCCGTGACCTCGGCCGACCATCCCGGCCATTGCGGCGTCCAAGACAATGGATGACGTGGACGTTCGCCTGCCGTGATCCGGCCGCTGCTATACTGCACGCCATGAGCCTGGATGTCGACGCCGTCCAGCGCGCCCTGCGAGACGACGGGCTCGACGGGTGGCTGTTGTACGACTTTCACGGGTCGAACCCCATCGCCCGGCGGGTGGCGGGGTTCGCCGCCGGGGCCAAGATCACGACGCGGCGGTGGTACTACCTGATTCCCGCCGACGGTCCGCCGCGCGGACTGGTCCACGCCATCGAGGCGGACCGTCTCGACCACCTTCCCGGCAGCAAGACCCGCTACGCAGCCCACGACACCCTCGACGCCGGCCTGCGCGAGCTGCTGGCGAACTGCGCGACGGTGGCGATGGAGTACTCGCCGCGGTGCGCCATTCCCTACGTGTCACGCGTCGATGCCGGCACCATCGACGCGGTCCGAACCCTCGGGGTCGACGTCCGCTCGTCCGGGGATCTGATTCAGCGGTTCGAGGCGGTCTGGGACGCGGACGCCCTCGCCTCGCACCACGCTGCGGCCGCCTCGCTCCACGCGATCAAGGACCGGGCGTTCGACTTCGTGTCCCGCCATCGCCGCGACGACCGTCCGCTCACCGAGCTCGACGTGCAGGAGGCGATGGCGGGGTGGTTCGACGAAGAGGGGCTGGTGAGCGACTCGCGGCCGGTCGTGGCCGCGCAGGAGAACGCCGGAGATCCGCACTATCTCCCGACGCCGGCGCGGCACCGCCGCATCGGCGCCGGGGAAGTGCTCCTGCTCGACCTGTGGGGAAAGAAGGCCACGCCGGGCGCGGTCTACGCGGACATCACCTGGATGGGATACACCGGCGCCGCCGTTCCCACCCGCTACGCCGACGCCTTCCGGGTGATCCGCGACGGCCGGGACGCCGCCGTCGACCTCGTCCGGCGGGCGGTCGAGGACGGACGCGAGCTGCGCGGGTGGGAGGTGGACCGGACGGTCCGCGACCGGGTCGACGCAGCCGGGCTCGGTCACCGGTTCGTCCACCGGACCGGTCACAATCTGGGCCGGGAGGTCCATGGCAACGGCGCGCATCTCGACGACTTCGAGACCCACGACGAACGGCGGCTGCTGCCGGGCACCGGGGTGACCATCGAGCCCGGCGTGTACTTCGAGGATTTCGGACTTCGAACCGAGATCAACCTCTATATCGGATCGGAAACGGCTACGGTGACCGGTCCGCGGCAGGAAGAGATCCGGTCCCTGGGGTGACCACACCGGGTTTGCTGTGAAACATGTCCCGACGTTTCGCGGCGTTGAGGTGATCGGCATCCCCGATCATGACGGCTTGGAGGGCAGGATGGCTACACGCAGGAACACGTTCTTTTCGGGAATGCTGATCGCGGTCACCTCGGTCGCAATCGGCCTCGTGCTGGCGGCTCGTCTCGATCTCGTATCGGACTCGGCGGCGCAGACCTTCAACACCCCGCCCGAGCTGGCCCTGCCCGAGACGAACAGCGCGCCGATCACCAGGCAGCTCGGGGCCAACACGTTCCGCGACATCGCCGAAGCCCAGAGCCCGATGGTCGTCAACATCAGCACCGAATCCCGAAGACCCACCGGCGATCTGAACCGGTTGTTCGGCGACGACCAGTTGCGGCGCTTCTTCGAAGATCTGCCGGAGTCCGACCGCCAACGGCGGACGCAGTCGGCCGGCACCGGCTTCGTCATCGACGGGAACGGGTACATCCTGACCAACAACCACGTGGTGGCCGACGCCACCAAGATCGAGGTCTCGTTCTTCGGCGACGAGGCGGATGCCTACGAGGCCCGGGTCGTCGGCCGGGACCGTCTGACCGACAGCGCCCTGCTCGAGCTGATCGAGCGGCCCGACTACCCGCTGCCGGCGGCGACGTTCGGCGACTCGGACCAGATGCGGGCCGGCGACTGGGTGATGGCCATCGGCAACCCGTTCAACCTCGGGCACACGGTGACCGTCGGCGTGGTCAGCGCGGTGGGCCGGCCGTTCGAGCAGGTCCGCGGCAGGGCCCAGAACGTCATCCAGACCGATGCCGCCATCAACCCCGGCAACTCGGGGGGACCGCTGCTCAACCTGCGGGGCGAGGTCATCGGCATCAACACCGCGATCGTCAGCGACCGTCCGAGCAACCTCGGCATCGGATTCGCGGTCCCCATCAACACCGTACGGGACCTGCTGCCCCAACTTCGCACCGGCCGGGTGACCCGCGGCGTCATCGGAGTCTCGATCCTCCCGGTCACCGACGAGGACTACGAGTACCACGGCCTGAGCGAGCCCATGGGCGCGATCGTGTCGAGCATCGTGCGGGGAGGGCCGGCCGACGAATCGGACCTCGAACTGGCCGACGTCATCGTCAGCTTCGACGGAGAACAAGTGGAGGACGTCGCGGACCTCCAACGCAAGGTGTTCGACACGGCGCCGGGCACGGAGATCGCGCTGGGGATCTATCGGGCCGGCGAACCGACGACGGTGCCGATCACGATCGGCGAGCTGGATTTGGAGAACCAGGGCCGGGCGGCCCCCGTCCCGGTGGAAGACCTCAGCACCAGCTTCGGCATGAATCTCCAGGACCTGACGGCGGAGTCGGCCCACGAGCTCGACGTCCCGCGGGGCATCCAGGGCGCGGTGGTCACCGGCGTGGAACCGGGAGGACCGGCCCAGACCGGCGGCGTGCGTCCCGGCGACGTGATCCGGAGCGTCAACCGCGTGCCGGTGGAGACGGCCGCCGACGCCATCCGGGAGTTGAACCGCGTCGGGGACGGCGGCACGGTGTTCTTGCTGGTCAGCCGGGGAGATGCCCAGAGCGTGCTGCGGCTCAGCCGGGACTGATCGGCCCGGAACCTGCTCCGATGAGCGCCGCGCTCCGGACCCTCATCGTCCGGCGCATCCGTGACCGCGGACCGTTGACGGTGGCGGCGTTCATGCAGATGGCGCTGTACCACCCGGAATTGGGCTACTACACCCGCGCGCCCCGGCGGACGGGGCGCGCGGGCGACTTCTACACCAGCGTGGACGTCGGCCCGCAGTTCGGCGCGCTGCTGGCCGCCCAGATCGACGAGATGCGCCAGGTGCACGCCGCGGCGGGGGCGCGGGAGTTCGACCTCGTCGAAGTCGGCGCCGGGAACGGCCAGCTCGCGCGCGACGTGCTCGACGCAGCCGAATCGGCGTATCCCGCGCTGCCGGCGGCCACGCGGCTGACCCTGGTGGAGACGAGCCCCGCCGCGCGGGCGAACCAGCCGCAGACCCTGGACCGGCATCGGGACCGCCTGCACGCCCGAACCGCCACCCTGCCGGACCAGGTGTCCGGGGTGATTCTGGCCAACGAACTGCTCGACGCCCTGCCCACCCACGTCGCCACCATGACCGCCGACGGGCTGCGGGAAGTGTTCATCGACTTGGCCGGCGACCGCCTCGTCGAACGGATCGGACCGCCGTCGAGCCCGGCCATCGGCCGGCATCTCGAACGGGTCGGCGTGACGCCGGAGCCGGGGTGGCGGGGCGAGATCAATCTGGCCGCGATCGACTGGGTGCGAACCGCCGCCGGGCGTCTGACGCGCGGCTTCCTCATCCTGATCGACTACGGCCACGCGGCGCGGGAGCTGTACGCGGGCGGCCACGCCAGCGGAACGCTGACCACGTTCCACCGCCATCGGGTGGACGCGGCCGGCGCCGATCCGGAGCAACCGGCCGGACCCGCCTGGCTCGCCGATCCCGGCGAACGGGACATCACGTCGCACGTGGACTTCACGTCCGTCCAGCGAACCGCCCGGGAGGCGGGAATGGAGGTCCTGGGCTTCGTCGACCAGACGCGCTTCCTGCTCGGTCTCGGGGCCCTCGACACCGCGCCCGCGGCGCAGGACGGGATCGGCGCGCTCCGGCACCGGCTCGCCCTGAAGACGCTGCTCGCCCCCGGCGGGCTGGGCAGCACCCATCAGGTGCTGATCCTCGGCAAGGAGGTCGGTCGACCGGCGTTGAAGGGCTGCTCTTTCGCGCCGCGGGAGACCGCGTCATGACGGTTCCGATCGAACGCGAGATCAAGCTTCGGTACGACACGCCGGCCGCCGCCCGCCGGGCGGTGGTCGACGCCGGCGCGCGGCCCCTGCGGGCCCGGCGTCTCCAGAGCGATTGCCTGCTGGACCGCGAACGGGAGCCGCTGGCCGACCGGAGCTGCACCCTGCGGGTCCGCATCGACGGCGACGCGGCGCGGGTGACCTTCAAGGGCGCCCCCACGCTGGGGACGACCAAGGTCCGGGAAGAGCTGGAGACGCCGGTGGGCGACGGCGGGCGGCTGCTGCAGGTGCTCGAACGGCTCGGCTTCCACGTCTGGTTCCGCTATCAGAAGTACCGCGAGGAATTCCGCCGCGGCGATCTCGTGATCGCGATCGACGAGGCGCCCATCGGGACGTTCGTCGAGCTCGAAGGCAGCGAACCCGACATCCTGGCCACGGCCGCCGCCCTCGGCCGGCAGCCGGCCGACTTCATCCTCGACTCGTATCTGGCGCTGTTCCGCAAGCACTGCGCCGCGACGGGCGCATCTGCCACCCACATGGTGTTCGACGCCTCGTGACCCCCCCCCTGCCTCCGGCCCTCGTGCTCGCCGCCGGGCTCGGCACCCGCCTGCGCCCGCTGACGTTCTGCCGGGCCAAGGCGGCGGTGCCGGTCGCCGGCACCCCGCTGATCTGCCGGCAACTGCGGGCGCTGGCCCGGGCCGGCATCCGCGACGTCGTGGTGAATCTGCACCATCGGCCGGAGACCGTCGCGGGCGTCGTCGGCGACGGCGCCGCGCTGGACTGCCGCGTGCGCTACTCGTGGGAACGGACGGTGCTGGGCTCGGCCGGCGGGCCGCGCCACGCGCTGTCCCTCCTCGACGACACGTTCTTCATCGTCAACGCCGACACCCTGTGCACCGTGGACTTCGGCGCCCTGCTCGACCGGCACCGCGCCGCCGGGGCGCTGGCGACCCTCGCGGTGACGGTCCATCCGGCCCCCCACCGCTACGGCGGGGTCGTGGCCGATCCCGACGGCCGGATCGCACGATTCGCCCCGGCCGGCTCCGCCACCGGTTCCGATGTCCCCTGGCACTTCGCCGGCGTGCAGATCGTCGAGGCCTCCCTCTTCCGGACCCTGCCCGACGGGGTGCCCGCGGCGTCGATCGGCGGACTCTACGACACGCTGATCGCGGGCGGAGGCCCAATGGCGGTGCACGTGGTCCCGGGCCCGTTCCAGGACATCGGGACGCCGGCCGACTACGCCGCGACCGTGCGGGCGATCGCGGCGGCCGAAGGGCGCTCCCCGGTCCCGCCCGGGGCCCGCTCGGTCGTTCATCCCTCCGCCCGGGTCGAGCGGTCCATCCTGTGGGACGATGTGGTGATCGGGGCCGACTGCGTGGTGACCGACTGCATCCTCACGGACGGGGTCCGGCTGCCCGCGGGCACGGTTCTCGACAGACGGGCGGTCGTGCCGGCGGGGGCGGCCGACGCCGGCGAATCGGCGCCCCCCGCGCACGAGCCGCATCTCGGCCACCTGCGGGTGGCGCCCCTGTGAGCCGGCTGCGGCGCCCCGGCCGCAACGCGCCGCCTCGGGCGGGAACGGCGATCGGGGCGCGCCGGGCCGCGCCCGCGGACGACCTCCCACCGCCATGACCGATTCACCGACGACGTCCGGGGACGCCGCGGCCGGCCCCCTCGACGAACGGGTGGCCGAGTATCTGCGTCGGGCGGACCTCGCCTCGACGGCGACGCGCGTCGAACCCCTGCACGGCGACGCCTCCAGCCGCGCCTACGTGCGGGTCACCCCCCCGGAGGGGCCGCCGGTCGTCCTCGCCGTCCATCCGGAGCCGTTCGCCCCCGATTCGCTGCCGCAGACGGTGGTCGGAACGCTCTTCCGCCGCCTGGGGATTCCCATCCCCGCGGTGCTCGACGAGGCCGCGGATCTGGGCATCCTCGCGGTCGAGGATCTCGGTGACGACACGCTGCAGAGCTGGATGGAGGGCGGCGCCGGCCGCGACCCGGCGCCCCTGTACCGCCAGGCGATCGGATACATCGCGACCCTGCAGACCCGCGGGGCATCCTTCCGGACCGAGGGCGCCCCGCCCTTCCGCTTGGCGTTCGACGCCGCCAAGCTCACCTGGGAGCTCGACTTCTTCCGGTCGGAGTTCCTGGAGGCGCACCGTCACGTCCGGTTGACGCCGGCCGAGGCCGGGGCGCTCGGCGCCGAACTCGCGGCCGTCGCCGCCGAGCTGGCGGCCGAGCCGCGGGTGCTGTGTCATCGGGACTATCACTGCCGGAACCTCATGGTGCGGGACGACCGGCTGGTCGTGATCGATTTTCAAGACGCCCGCCTGGGTCCCGGCACCTACGATCTGGTCTCCCTGCTCAGGGACTGCTACGTCGAACTGCCGGACGACCTGACGGCTTCGCTGACGCGGCAGTTCCTCGACGCGGTGCCCGCGCAGAGGACCGCCGACTTCCAGGCCCGGTTCGACCTGATGTCGGTGCAGCGGCACCTGAAGGCCCTGGGCACGTTCGGTCACCAGATCGCCCGGTTGGGGCGCGGTCACTTCGCCGAGCCGGTGCCCCGCACGCTCGCCTATCTGCGCCGGACCCTGCGGGGCCGCCCGCGCTTCGATCGACTCCGCGAGGTCCTGATCCCGCACGTGCCCGAGCTCGGCTGACGGCCCCGCCGACTTCGAAGACAATAGAGACGCTGGGTATCGTCCGATGAAACGACACCGTATCCGCGACGTCCTTTCGTCCCCGCCCTCCGACCGCCCGGTCACCGTCTGCGGCTGGGTGCGCACGAAGCGAACCGCCAAACGCTTCGCCTTCCTCGCGGTCAACGACGGTTCGTCGCAGGACACCTTGCAACTGATCGTCGATCAGGGCACCCCCGCGTTCACGGCCCTCGACCGCGTGCTCACCGGCGCCGCCGTCCGCGCCCGCGGCGTGGCGAGAGCGTCGCCGGGGGCCGGCCAGCGCGTCGAGATGCAGGTCGATGCGCTCGACGTCCTGGGACCGGCGCCGGCGGAGTACCCCCTCCAGAAGAAGGGGCACACCCTCGAGTTCCTCCGGGACGTCGGTCATCTCCGGCCGCGCACCAACACGTTCGGCGCCGTCTTCCGGATTCGCAACGTCCTCGCCGCGGCGGTGCACGAGTTCTTCCAGCAGCGGGGGTTCGTGTGGGCGCATACCCCGATCATCACCGGATCCGACTGCGAGGGGGCCGGCGAGATGTTCCGGGTCTCGGCGCCCGCTTCCGGCGGGGCCGAGTTCTTCGGCCGGCCCGCCCACCTCACCGTGAGCGGCCAGCTCGAAGCCGAGTTCATGGCGATGGCCCTCGGGGACGTGTACACCTTCGGACCGACCTTCCGGGCCGAAAACTCCAACACGTCGAGACACCTCGCCGAGTTCTGGATGATCGAGCCGGAGATGGCCTTCGCGGACCTCGACGACGACGCGGCGCTCGCGGAGGACTTCCTCAGGGCCATGTGCACGGCCGCCCTGGAGCGCTGCGGGGCCGAGCTGGCGTTCCTCGAGAAGCACTACGACGCCGCCTCCGCCGCGGCCCTGCGCGGCCTCGCGGAATCGACGTTCGCGCGCCTCTCCTATTCCGAGGCGGCCGACGCGCTGCGGAAGGCGGGCGCCGCGTTCCAGATTCCCCACGAATGGGGGCAGGAGCTGGCCTCGGAGCACGAGCGGTACCTGACCGAGCAGGTGTGCGGCGGCCCCGTCATCGTGATGAACTACCCGCGCGCCATCAAGCCCTTCTACATGCGCGTCAACGACGACGGGGAGACGGTGGCGGCGATGGACGTGCTGGCGCCGCGCATCGGCGAGATCATCGGCGGCAGCCAGCGGGAGGAACGCCTGCCGGTGCTGGAACGGCGGATGGACGAGCTGGGGCTCGACCGGACGGAGCTGTCCTGGTACTGCGACCTGCGCCGCTACGGCAGCGCGGAGCACGCCGGGTTCGGCCTGGGTTTCGAGCGTCTGGCGCAGTACGTCACCGGCATGGCCAACATCCGCGACGTCATCCCGTGCCCGCGCACACCCGGGTCCATCGACTTCTAGAAGTCCGCCCCGACGCGCCGGCGGGGCCGGGGCCGCGAAGCTGCCCGCCGCTGGCGGGCCGGGCGCGCTCACCCGGGCATGAATGCCTTGCGAAGCCGTCGAGAACATGAACGTCCGCTCATGGAAGGGAGCTGAACCGCATGACCAGGTACCGCCGTCTCATCGCCGCCGCGCTTGCGTCGGCCTGCATCGCCGTCGCGGTCGCGGCCGGACAACAGAACCCGGGGGGCCGGTTCGCGGGGGTCGAGCTGACGATCGTGCCCGCGGCCGGCAACGTCCACATGTTGCAGCGTCCGGGTGGAGGCGGCAACGTCGGGGTCTTCACGGGGCCGGACGGGGTGCTGCTCGTCGATTCGCTGTTCGCGCCGCTGGCCGAGCGGTTGATCGCGGCGGTGCGGACGATATCGACCGGAGAGATCCGCTTCCTCGTCAACACCCACGTGCACCCGGACCACATCGGCGGCAACGAGCCGCTCGCCGGCAGCGACGTCCTGATCTTCGCCCACGACAACGTCCGCGTCCGCATGCTCGACCGGCTGCGCTTCCCGCGCCGGGGCGGCAGCTTCGCGCCGCAGCCCGCAGCCGGGGCGCGGCCCGTCGTCACCTACAACGACAGCGTGAGCTTCCACTTCAACGGCGAGGAGGTGCGCGCGTTCCTCGCCCCCCCCGCCCACACCGACGGCGACACCTTCGTCCACTTCCCGGAGGCGGACGTGCTGCATCTCGGGGACGTCTTCCGGACCACGAGCTACCCGATCATCGACGTCTACAACGGCGGCACGGTGGCGGGCACCATCGAGGCCCTCGAGACGGCGCTCCGCCTCGCGGGACCGGACACCCGGATCATCCCCGGCCACGGCCTCCAGGTCGTGGGCCGTGACACTCTCGTCGACTTCCTGGACATGATCGTCGACGTCCGCGGCCGCGTTCACGACCTGATCTCCGAGGGCTTCACCCTGGAAGAGGTGATGGCGGCGGCGCCGACCGCCGCCTACGACGCCCAGTGGGGACAGGAGGCGACGTGGACCGCCAACGACTTCGTCCCCATCGTGTTCCACGAGCTCGGCGGCGGCTCGCTGTACCGGGGCAACGAGTAGGCCCGAGGAGCCCGGGGCCATGGCGTCCAGCTCGCCGGTTGCCCGGAAAACCGGCGCTGGTTAAAGTTTAGGAGGAAAATTTTAGCAAGATCACGCCCTGTTAAAGTCCCTTGAACTTGCGCGGAGGCGGAATGCAGCCCCATCGTGTTCCACAAGCTCGGCGGCGGCTCGCGGTGCCGGGGCTGGTTGTCCGGAAAACCGGCGCTGGTTAAAGTTTAGGAGGAAAATTTTAGCAAGATCACACCCTGTTAAAGTCCCTTGAACTTGCGCGGAGTCGGAATGCAGCGTCGAGAAACCGGCAGATACGAAAGCGCGAGCACGGGCGGCGAGCCGGTTCGCGCCTTCATACCCCTGCCGCTGCCACCGAAGCCGGGGATCGCGCTCGACGGCTCGGCGCAGCAGGAACTGGAAGCGGCAACGCTTGCCCTCGGGCGGCTGGATGCGGTCTCGACGCTCCTGCCGGACGAGACGCTCTTTCTCTACGCCTACGTGCGCAAAGAGGCCGTACTCTCCTCGCAGATAGAAGGGACGCAGTCGTCCCTGTCGGATCTCCTGCTGTTCGAACAGGAGGAAGCACCCGGCGTGCCGCTCGACGACGTGGTCGAGGTCTCGAACTACGTCGCCGCCCTCGAGCACGGCCTGAACCGCCTTCGAGGGGGATTCCCGCTGTCGAATCGGCTGCTCCGGGAAATCCACCGCGTCCTGTTGCGGCACGGACGCGGCAGCAGCAAGGCTCCCGGCGAATTCCGGCGGTCGCAGAACTGGATTGGCGGCTCCCGCCCCGGCAACGCCACCTTCGTCCCACCGCCGCCCACCGTCGTGCCCGACTGCATGGCGGCGCTCGAACGCTTCCTCCACGCCACGGACGACGGGCTGCCGGCCCTGGTCCGGGCGGGACTGGCCCACGTGCAATTCGAGACCGTCCATCCCTTCCTGGACGGCAACGGGCGCCTGGGGCGGCTGCTCATCACGCTGCTCCTGTACCACGCCGGCATTCTGCGCGAGCCGCTCCTGTACCTGAGCCTCTTCTTCAAGCAGCACCGGACCACCTACTACGACTTGCTGGATGCCGTGCGCCGCACCGGCGACTGGGAATCGTGGCTCGCCTTCTTCATTGAGGGCGTGCGGATCACGGCCGAAGGCGCGGTCTCCACGTCCCGCCGCCTGACGAACGTGTTCGCGTCCGACCGCACCGCCCTGCAACACCGCGCGGGACGGCGCGCCGGGTCGGCCCTGCGGGTCCACGACGCGCTCAAGGCCAAGCCGATCCTGTCCCTGTCCGCGGTCCGCGCCCTCACCGCACTGTCCTTTCCGACCGCGTCCTCCTCGATGCAATTGCTTGTCGAACAAGGGATTGCGCGCGAGTTGACGGGGAAACCCCGCAACCGGCTGTTCGTCTACGATCGTTACTTGGCCATCCTCAACGAAGGCGCCGAGGCGCCGTGACGGCGCCCGCACCATCGCGCATCTGTCGAAATGTGATGCGGCAGGACCATCCCACGCTCCGCCCCAGCCGTGCGCAGACAGAAATCGTGGCGGGTCCTGGGGCTCCAGACGTGCGGAATCGTGGGTCTCACGCCGCGCGGCCGGTCGGCAAGACGGTGGCGACCCCTCGAATCGGGGGCGGGCCGTCACGCGCAGTCAGCGTGGGATGCCCCTGATGTGATGCGGGCCGCCCCTTGCCTTGTCCGGCCCAGGGGTTTATCTTCCTGCAGAACAGGTCTCGACGTTTCGTGGCGTCGGGGTGATCGGCGTCCCGATCATGACGGTTGGGCGGATTGGCGGGCGGGAAGACGCGACGATTCCGGGATTCATTTCGGAAGGAGAGGCGGAGATGCGCAGGCAATCCCTCGTAGCGGCGGCGGCGGCGGCGGCGGTCATGGCGACGGCGTCCGCGGCCGCAGCGGGACAGGCCCCCGACGGCTGGACGGCGCCGCGGACGGCGGACGGTCGACCCGATCTGAGCGGTGTCTGGGCAAGCGACTCGGCGACGCCGCTCGAACGGCCGGAATCGCTGGGCGGCCGGGCGTTCCTCACCGACGAGGAAGTGGCGGCGCTGGCCGCGCACGCGAACGAGTACTCCGCCGTCGGGGGTGATGCGGTGTTCGGCGAGACGCCGTTCCGGCGCGCCCTCGCCGCCCTGGCGGAGCCCGCCGAGGACGGACAGGCCGCCCGGCCGGCCCGGCGCCGGTCGACGGGAAGCTACAACCAGTTCTGGATGAGCGGCCGCTGGTTCGAGAACCGCACGTCGCTGATCGTCGATCCGCCCAACGGGCGGCGGCCGGCCCGGACCCCCGAGGCGGAGGAGCGCGACAGGCGGCGGCGGGCGGCCCGCAACGCGCCGGCGCCGGACCGACGGCCGACCCTCGCGGAAGAGGTCGCCCGCATCGATCCCGCCATTCGCTGCCGCGGCGGCGGGGCGCTGTTGAGCGGGCGGGGCTACAACAGCACCTACCAAGTCTTCCAGAGCACCGACTACGTCGGCATTCAGATCGAGATGCACCACGACACGCGACTCATCCCCATCGGCGATGCGGCGCCGGATCTGGTCGGCCCGCCGACGGCCATGGGCAGTTCGCGCGGCCGCTGGGAGGGAGACACGCTGGTGGTCGAGACCACCAACCTGTCGCGGGGCGTCGGAGGCTCGACGTCCGACGTGCGGATCACCGAGCGGTTCACCCGGGTCGGCCCCGAGCGGCTGCAATACGAGTACACCCTGGACGATCCGTCCACCTGGACGCGGCCGTGGACCGCCCGCGTTTTCATGCGCCCGAGCCCCGGCACCGGCATCCTCTACGAGTTCGCCTGCCACGAAGGGAACTATGCGATCGAGCACGCGCTGCGCAACGAGCGGTATCTCGAGGCGCAGGCGAGCCAGTAGGGACGGCCCCGGCGGCGCCGCTTGCCGCCCGGCCGACCCGCCGGGAGTCTGCGCCGTCGCTGCGGCCGCAGACTCCCGGCGGCCGCGTTCGCCGACCCGATACGGGTTGGGTGCGCATCAAGACAGCGAACGCCGCCGTTGGAGGTATCCGGCGCGGCCGGCCGAGGCGCCCATCGCGCCGAAGCCCGAAGGCCGGTTCGGAGGGTTCGAGGCCGAGAACGGATCGAAATCGCCAATCCGGCAGCGACAGGGCGGTCGTCTCGAAATCTGACGCGCACCCCGGCGGCAGGACCATCCCACACTCCGCCACCGCCGTGCGCAGGCGGAATCGTGGCGGGTCCTGAGGCTCTGGACGTGCGGAATCGTGGGTCTCACGCGGCGCCGGCCCGCCGGCAAGACGGTGGCGACCCCTCGAATCGGGGGGCGAGCCGTCACGTGCAGTCAGCGTGGGACGCCCCCGCCCCGGCGGCCCCGGCGGTTCCGGTCGTTTCCCCTGACCGATTCTCCGTGCTATAGTTGACCGGTTACGTTCGCGGTAGTGACTCCGAGTGGGCGTTGGCGGCCCACTTTTTGTTTTTCCGGACGGATCATCGTGGGACCTTCCAGGTCGGCGGCTGACCGGATCGGCCAGATCCGTTCGGTCGCGGAGCGGGTCGCGCACAGCCACGGGCTCGTTCTGTTCGACCTGCAGTTTCGCCGCGAATCGATCGGCTGGGTTTTGCGCATCGTCATCGACCGCCTCCCGTCGCCGCAGGCCCGCGCAGAGCACGGCGACAGCGTGACCGTGAGCGACTGCGAGGCGGTGAGTGTTGACGTCAGCGCGATTCTCGATGTCGAGGCGACCTTCGACCACGCGTACACGCTCGAGGTGTCGTCGCCCGGACTCGACCGGCCCTTGCGGCATCTCGACGATTTCGCGCGGTTCGTCGGCCGGCGGGCCAGGATCGTGACGTCCGAACCGGTCGACGGACAGCGCTTCGTCGCGGGACGGATCGCAGCGGTCCGCGGCCGGACGATCGTGATCGAGGCCGGCGGGACGACGCGTCTGGTTCCCGAGGCTGCTGTCGCGCGGGCCCGCCTCGAAGTCGAGTTGTAGCCCGTCGCGCGACCGGGGGCGGTTGCTTGCGGCGGAGCTTTCGCGCCACGGGCCCGGTCACGCTGACCGGCGTCGCCGCGGCCGGCGTTTCGGGGCCGCGGCCGCATGACTGTCGCCCGATTGACGTCGCGACCCGCCGGGGCCGTCGCAGGGAAATGCCATGAACAACGTGTTGCAGCAGACGATCGACGCGCTGGCCAAGGAGAAGGGCATCGAGGCGGACATCATCATCACCGCCATCGAGGATGCCGTGCTGACGGCGTCGCGCAAGTACTACAAGTTGGACGAGAACCTGCGAACCCGGTTCAATCCCGAGACCGGGCAGGTGGAGCTGTTCGCGGTTCGGCAGATCGTGGAGGAGGTCACCAACCCGGCGATCGAGATTGCGTTGGCCGAGGCGCGGGAGCTGTACGGCGACGAGGCCGAGGCGGGAATGGAGATCGAATTCCCCAAGCCCACGGACGTGCTCGGCCGTATCGCCGCGCAGACCGCCAAGCAGGTGATCTTCCAGAAGGTCCGCGAGGCGGAGCGGGAAAACATCTTCGAAGAGTTCGGCCAACGGCTCGGGGAAGTGGTCAAGGGCCTCGTCAAGCGTTTCGAGAGCGGCGACATCATCGTGGAGATCGGGCAGGTCGAAGCCCTGTTGCCGCGGCGCGAGCAGTCGCGGGCGGAGAACTATACGACCAGCGACCAGGTGCGGGCGGTGATCAAGGAGGTCAACAAGAACACGAAGGGCCCGCAGATCATCCTGTCGCGCACCGATCCAGTTCTGCTGATCAAGCTGTTCGAGCAGGAGGTGCCGGAGATCTATGACGGCACCGTCGTCATTCGGGGGGCGGTGCGCGAGGCGGGAGATCGAGCCAAAGTGGCGGTCGCGTCCCGCGAACGCGAAGTCGACCCGGTGGGCGCCTGCGTCGGAATGAAGGGCACGCGGGTGCAGGCCATCATCCGGGAGCTGCGCGGCGAGAAGATCGATATCGTGGAATGGTCCGACGATGCCACGACCTTCGTGACCAACGCCATCAGTCCGGCCCGCGTGCAGCGCGTCTCCATCGTGGACGACGCCGAACGGGTGGTCGAGGTCGTGGTCGAAGACCGGCAGTTGTCGCTGGCGATCGGCAAGAAGGGACAGAACGTCCGATTGGCGGCCAAGCTCGCGGGCTGGAAGATCGACATCAAGAGCGAAGAAGAAAAGCGGCGGGAAGTCGAAGCGCAGTTCGACGAGCTCGGGGTGGAACCGGCGCCGTTGTCCGTGCCGGGACTCGATCAGGCGATGGTCGAGAAGCTGAACGCGGCCGGCATCGAGACGGTGGAACGTATGATCTCGGCCTCGGCGGCCGAGTTGAGCCACGTGCTCGGCGTCTCCGAGGGCGCGGCCGAGGCGCTCCGTCTGGATGCGGAAGCGGCCACCATGGCGGCCGGCGGGGCCGTGGGAACCGGCGTGACCGAAGCGGTTCCCCAGGACGGGATAGACCCGCTACCCGCGGCTGCCGCCGAGAAGCCGGAAATCGAGTTCGCCCCGGTGGCGGAGAATGCCGGAAACGCCGCCGAGACCGGCCGCGACGCGCCGGGCGGCGAATGACCCGGGAGCGCCCGTGGCGCCCCGGGCCGCACGGAGACCGGCCGGGGCGGCGTTCCACGCGGGATGCGGCGCCGAACGCGGCGGGAGGCACGGGCGGCGACAGGAATGGCCCCAACCGCCCGCACCCATCCCGGATGGGGGGGCGGTGAACGGGAACGCGCGGACACCGAAGACAGAGGATAGACGTTGGCCACGATCCGGATTTACAAGGTCGCCGAAGTGCTCGGGATTCCGAGCCAGGAAGTGATCGACCTCCTTGCGCGAGCGCATGGCATCGAAGTCAAGAGTGCGTCGAGCACCATCGAAGAGATCGTCGCCCGGGAGTTCGCCAAGCGTATCGCCCGTGAGCGCAATCTGAACCTGCCGGGGGGGCGCCTGTTCTCTTCGTCGTCGGCCTCACCGAGCCGCAAGGGAGCCAAGGCGCCGGAACCGGCCCTGCGGCCGAGGCTGGGTCCACCGCGGCTGGTGAAGCGCGTCACCCCGCCGCCGGCGGCCGCCGACTCGGGGGAGAGCCCGCCGCCGCCCCCCGCGGCGCGGCTGCAGCCCGGCGTTTCCGACACGGCCGGGACCCGGCCGGCGGCGGCATCGTCGGCAACCTTCGCACCGGCAGCCGCGGCCCCGGGCCGGCCGGCCGAGACCGTCGCGCCCGCGCCAACCCCGACCCCGGTCGTCGTCGCGCCCGCGGCGCCCGAGACGTCAACGGTGCCGGTCGCGGCGACGGTGACGGCCGATGCGACGGTGACGGCCCAAGCAACGGCGCCGGCCCAAGCGACGACAGCGGCCCAAGCGACGACGGCCGATGCGGCGACGGCTGAAACGACGGCGACGGCCGGTGCGGCCGACGCGCCGACGGGTCCGGCCGCGACTGCGCCCCGGATGAAGCCGGCCGCCTCGACCGCAGCAACGGCGGCGCCAGCCGCAACGGCCGCGAAGGCCGCACCGTCGGCACCAGCCGCAACGGCCGCAAAGACCGCAACGGCGACTCCAACCGCAGCGGCGGCTCAAGCCGCAGCGGCCGCGCCAAGCGCACCGGCGGCGGCGACGGCGGCTACCCGGCCGGCGCCGCCGCCCGCCAAGGCGCCGGAAACGCCGGTCCCGCGAGCCGCGGTCGCGAAATCGCCGCCGGCGCCGCCGCCGCCGACCTCGGTCAGCCCGGTGAAGCCGACCGGCCGGCTGGTGCCCTCGACGATGAGGCTCCGCGTCGAGGAGCAGGCCCCGCCCCTGGTGCCGAAGACCATTTCACCGCCGCCGGCGCCGAAGGCCCCGCCGGGTCCGACCCGACGACCGTCCCCGCCGGGGGCGGCCCGCCCGACGGCTCCGCCCCGTCCGCGCCCCGGATCGCGGCCGATAGCGCCGGCTCCGCCGCGGCCGACCGCGCCGCTGGGTGGACCGCGGCCGTTGCCGACGCAACCGGTTCGCGCGCCGGGAGCCAGACCCGCCGCGCCCGCCGTCGGCTATCGACCCGCGTATCGTCCGCCGCCGCGACCGCCCGGTGGGCGAAAACGGCGGCCGCCGCGTCCGTCGGCGCCGTTCACCCCCGCGCCGCCGCCGCCGGTCACGCGCACGATCTCGTTGGCCGAAGGCATGACGGTCAAGGATCTTGCGGAAAAACTGGACCTGCGCGCCAAGGACGTCCTCAAGAAGCTGATCGAGCGGCGGTTGATGATGACCATCAACACGACGCTGGACACCGAGACCGCGACCATGGTGGCGCGGGAGTTCGGCGCCGACGTCGAAATGCGCTCCTTCGAAGAGGAGATGCTGGAGGTCGAATCGACCGCCGCCCTGGAAGGGGATCTTTCCCCGCGGGCGCCGGTCATCACCGTGATGGGCCACGTCGACCACGGCAAGACGACCCTGCTGGACGCGATTCGCGACTCGCGGGTCGCCGAGCGGGAAGCCGGCGGCATCACCCAGCACATCGGCGCCTATTCGGTGGAGATCAACAAGCGGAAGATCGTCTTCCTCGACACGCCCGGACACGAAGCGTTCACCCTGATGCGGGCGCGCGGCGCGCGGGTCACCGACATCGTCGTCCTCGTCGTGGCCGCCGACGACGGCGTCATGCCCCAGACGCGGGAGGCGATCGACCACGCCAAGGCCGCCGACGTCCCCCTCATCGTCGCCATCAACAAGATCGACAAGGCGAACGCCAACACGGATCGGGTCAAGACGGAGCTGTCCGAACTCGGACTGACGGCGGAGGACTGGGGCGGCTCGACCGTCACCGTCGAGGTATCGGCGAAGAAGCAGCAGAACCTCGAGCTGCTCCTGGAGATGATCCTGCTGGTCACCGATCTGGGCGAGCTCAAGGCCAATCCCAAGCGGAGCGCGAGCGGGACGGTGCTGGAGGCCAAGATCGACCGGGGCCGCGGACCGGTGGCCACAATCCTCGTCAAGGACGGCACGCTCCGCATCGGAGACAACTTCATCGCCGGCCCCATCGTCGGCAAGGTCCGCGCCCTGATCGACGACCGCGGCCAGCCGCAGAAGGAGTCTGGTCCGTCGAGCCCCGTCGAGGTCCTGGGATTGACCGGACTGCCGCAGCCGGGAGACACGTTCCAGGCGGTGGCGGATGCCTCGAAAGCCCGGCAGATCGCGATGCTGCGCCAGGGTCAGGCCAAGGAGAAGACGCTCGGCGAGAAGGGTGGGCGCCTGACCCTCGAATCGCTCCAGCAGCAGATCGCCGAGGGCGGCACGAGGGAGCTGCCGATCATCGTCAAGGCCGACGTCCAGGGCTCCGCCGAGGTTCTCGCCGATGCCCTGAGCAAGCTCGGCGACGAACGGGTCAAGGTGCGGCTGATCAGCAGCGGGGCCGGCGCCATCAACGAAGGGGACGTGGTCTTCGCGGCCGCGTCCAACGCCGTCATCGTCGGGTTCAACGTTCGCCCGGACCGCAATGCGGCGGCGATGGCGGAACGGGAACACATCGACGTCCGCCTCCATCGCGTCATCTATGACGTGACCGAGGAGATCAAGAAGGCGATGGCCGGCCTCCTCGAGCCGACCGTCAAGGAGATCCAGCTCGGACAGGCGCAGGTGCGGGACGTCTTCAAGGTGCCCAAGTTCGGGGCGGCGGCGGGCTGTCTCGTGGTCGAAGGCAGGATCAGCCGATCGGGCGAGACCCAGGCGCGGCTGCTCCGCGACAACGTCGTCATCCACGAGGGACGCATCGGCTCGCTCCGCCGGTTCAAGGACGACGTGAACGAGGTGAAGAACGGTCTCGAATGCGGGGTCGCCTTCGAACGCTACGCCGACATCAAGGTCGGCGACGTGATCGAGGTGTTCTCGACGGAGACGATCGCGGCCACCGTCTGATCCATGATCGTCGGACTGCTCTCGATTGAGCTGCATCTCGCCGGCGCGCGCTCGTTGAAGGACAAGCGGGCGACGCTCCGGCGCCTGAAGGACAGAGTGCGGCGCCTCAACGTCGCCCTCGCCGAGGTCGACCATCACGACCTGCATCAGCGCGCCGGTCTGGGCGTGGTGTCGATCGGCGTCGATCGGGAAGTGACCGAACGCACCCTCGAGGGCGTCCTCGCCGAGATCGATCGCCTCGAACCGGGCGTGATGGTTCGACACGAGGTGGAGTGGCTGCTGTGAAGACCGCGCCGCTCGAAGCGGCTCCCGACAGCGCCCCAGCAGTCTGCACCGTAGAACGGCGCGGACTGCTGGAGGGTTGGTTGGGCGGCAATCGGAGCCGCAGGCGACGATTTCCGGGCTAGGACGTACGCCATGCCATCTTCCCGTCCCGAACGCGTCGGCGAGCAGGTACGTGCGGAGCTGTGCGCGCTGCTCCGGACCTCGGCATCGGACCCGGCTCTCCAACGGGTGACGGTGACGCATGTCCGGATGGCCCGCGACCTGCAACACGCACGTGTCTACTACACGGCCCTGGGCGGCGCCGCCGAACGCCGGCAGGCCGACCGCGGCCTGCGGCGCGCCGCATCGTTCCTCCGCGGCCGGCTCGGCCGCCGGCTCCGCCTCCGGCACGTGCCGGATCTGACCTTCGTGCATGACGACTCGATCGAACGGGAGCAGCGGATCGCGCACGTGCTCGAGGAGTTGCATCTCGACCGGCCGACCTCGCCGCCGGCGTCGGAACCGGTCGATTCGTCCGATGTCCCCGAATGACCAGACCTCCTGCTGAACGCACCCGGATACGGGACCGCCTGCGGAGCGGAACCCGCTTTCTCATCACCTCGCACGCGCGGCCGGACGGCGATTCGCTCGGCTCGCAGCTCGCGCTGGCCGAAGCGCTGACCCGCCTCGGCAAGCGGGTCAGGCTGGTGAACAGCGATCCGCCGCCGGGGCGCTACGCGTTCCTTCCCGGTGCGCCGGCGATCGAGGTCGCCGAGACGGTGGAAGCCGGTGCGGACACCGTCGTGGTCCTCGAGTGCGGCGCCCTGGGCCGGACGGAGGTGTCCGGCCTCGAAGGCCGGTTCATCGTCAACATCGATCACCACACCGGCAATACCCGGTACGGCGCCGTCAACTGGGTGGATGAATCGGCGTGCGCCTGTGGAGAGCTCGTCTTCGAGTTGATCGAGGCCCTCGGGACCCGTTTGACGCCGTCGATCGCCACGAACCTCTACGTCGCCATCCTCACCGATACCGGATCGTTCCGGCACGCCAACATCACGGCGCGTACGTTCGAGATCTGCCGCCGCCTCGCCGACGCCGGGGTGGACGCGGCCGCCGTTGCCGCGCGCGTGTTCAACAACGGGAGTCTCGGACGGTTGCGGCTGACCGGCCGGGTGCTGGACCGGATGCAGCTCGAAGATGACGGCCGGGTCGCGGTCCTCGCCGTCGACGAGGCGATGCTGCGGGAGACCGGCTGCGATGCGGACGACCTGGAGGGCGTCGTCAACCTGCCGCTGGCCGCCGGGGACGTCAGGGCGGTGATCCTGCTGAAGCAGGCCGGGACCGGCCTGCGCGTCAGCCTGCGGTCGAAGGACGCGATTGACGTTCGGCGCGTCGCAGTGCCGTTCGGAGGCGGCGGCCATCGAAACGCCGCGGGACTGACCATAGAAGCGCCCTCCCCGGACGTTCGAGCCCGGCTCGTGACCGAGGTGGCCGCGGCGGTCGCGGAGTCCCGATCAGCGTGATCACCCCGCCGGCGGCAGCCGGGATTCTGATCGTCGACAAACCGGCCGGCCCGACGTCCCACGACGTCGTGGCCGTCGCGCGGCGCGCCCTCGCGTGCAGGAAGGTGGGGCATCTCGGCACCCTCGATCCGATGGCCACCGGCGTGCTGCCCCTGGTGGTGGGACGAGCGACGCGGCTCGCGGTGTTGTTCGCCGGCGCCGCCAAGCAGTACGACGCGGTCATTCGACTCGGACTCGAGACCGACACGTGCGATATCGGCGGGACCGTCATCGGCGGGTCGGACGCCGGGCGCGGGGGCGCCCCGCCGGGTCCGCTGCCGTCCCGCCGGGCGGTCGCGGAAGCGGCGGCGGGCTTCGTGGGGTCCCATCCGCAACGGCCGCCGGCCGTCTCGGCCAAGAAGATCAAGGGCGTGCGGGCCTACGATCTGGCGAGGCGACAGCGCCCGGCGGAGCCCACCCCGGTTCGCGTCACCGTCGACACGCTGGAGGTGCTGTCGATCGAAGGCGCGCACGTACGGTGCCGAATCGCCTGCTCGAGCGGCTTCTACGTGCGCGCACTGGCGCGGGACCTCGGGCGGGCGTTGGGCTGCGGGGCATGCCTCGAGACGTTGCGGCGTGAACGACACGGCCGATTCACCCTGGCCGACGCCGTACCGCTGGCCGGAATCATCGGGGAGGGAACCGACGCGGCGGCCCGCCTCGTCCCGCTCGATGCCCTGCTTCCGGAGTTGCCCGGCGTCGTCGTCACCGAACGGGGGGCGCGTCGGGCGGCGCACGGCAACCCGATCGGTCTCTCGGACGCCTCGCCGGCGGCCGGCGTCGGGCGGGCGGCGACGGCCGCCCGGATCCGGCTGCTGGACGCCGACGGCCGGCTGCTGGCGATTGCCGAGCCGGACGCCGCCGGGGCTTTGCATCCCAGGATTGTTCTAGTGTAGGATTGCTCGGTTGACCGGTATGAGATGGATGAAATCGTTGAGGACGATTGCGGCTTGGAGCACAGACTGCTGAGCCATCTCGCATGTTCGTATCTGGACCCAGGTCGGAGTGATCAGCAGTGGCGCTACAAAAGGATCAAAAAACCGAGCTCATCGGTTCGTATCGAGTACATCAGACGGATACTGGTTCGCCCGAGGTGCAGGTCGCTCTGCTGAGCGAACGGATCAGCTATCTGACGGAACACTTCAAGATCCACGCAAAGGACCACCACTCGCGCCGTGGACTGCTGAAGCTGGTCGGGCAGCGGCGGCGGCTCCTCGACTACCTCAAGTCGAAGGACTCGGGACGATACACCGACCTGATCCGGCGGTTGGGACTTCGCAAGTAGGCGGGACGGTTCCCGTCCCGCTGCCGGTCCTCCCCCTCGCTCGTCTCCTCGCCGTTCCGTGCGTACTGGAGTGGAAACAATGTATACAGGCGAAGTGAATGTCGGCGGCCACCCCCTGACCATCGAGACCGGCCGGTTGGCCCGGCAGGCCAACGGCGCGGTCGTGGTGCGGTACGGCGACACGATGGTCCTCGTCACCGCCTGCTATGCGCAGGGCGTACGCGAGGGGATCGACTTTCTTCCGCTGACCGTCGACTACCGGGAGAACACCTACGCTTCGGGCCGCATTCCGGGCGGGTTCTTCAAGCGCGAGGGCAAGCCGCCGGAAAAGGAAGTGCTGACGAGCCGCCTGATCGACCGGCCGATCAGACCGCTCTTCCCCGCCGGCTGGCATCACGAGACCCAGGTCGTGGCCTTCGTCATCTCGGCCGACACCGACAACGATTCCGACGTGCTGGCCCTGACCGGCGCCTCCGCGGCGCTCGCGGCGTCCGAGATTCCGTTGCAGACGAACATTGCGGCGGTCCGGGTCGGGCTGCTGGACGGCAAGCTGCTGATCAACCCCACCTATGACCAGCGGCGTCGGGGCCGCCTGGATCTCGTGGTGGCGGGAAGCCGGGATGCGCTGGTGATGGTCGAAGCCGGGGCGCACCAGTTGTCGGAAGCGGAGATGATCGAGGCGCTGGAGGCCGGTCACGAGGCCATCCGCAGCATCATCGACGAGATCGACAAGCTGGCCGGCGCCGCCGGCAAGCCGAAGCTGACCGTCGATACGAAAGCGCCGGCGCCCGAACGGGTCCGGGAGGTCGAGGATGCGCTGCTCGGTCCCCTCGCCGACGCCATGCGCATCCGCGACAAGCTGGAAAACTACGCGGCGGTCGACCGGGTGCGCGACGACTATCTGGCGACGCTGCCGGAGGACGATACCGAGCGCCGCGGCGACGTCAAGACCATCTTCAAGGACCTGAAGGAGCGGGTGCTCCGGGACGAGGTTCTCGAACGGGGCCGGCGGCTCGACGGCCGGGCGTTCGACGAAATCCGCACCATCACCTCCGACGTGGGCCTGCTCCCGCGCACGCACGGGTCGGCGGTGTTCACCCGCGGCGAGACCCAGGCTCTGGTCACGGCGACGCTCGGCACCGCCGACGACAAGCAGAAGATCGAGCTGGTCGACGGCGAGATCTTTCGGCGTTTCATGTTGCACTACAACTTCCCCCCCTTCTCCGTCGGCGAGGTCAAGTTCCTGCGCGGCCCCGGCCGGCGCGAAATCGGCCACGGCAACCTCGCCGAACGCAGCCTGTTGCCGGTGCTGCCCGGCGAAGAGACGTTCCCCTACACCGTGCGGGTGGTCTCCGACATCCTGGAATCGAACGGATCGTCATCGATGGCTTCGGTCTGCGGGGGCACGCTGGCCATGATGGACGCCGGCGTGCCGCTCGCGGCGCCCGTGGCGGGGGTGGCCATGGGCCTCATCTTCGACGACGCCACCGGACGCCACGCGGTGCTGAGCGACATCGCCGGCGCGGAAGATCACTACGGCGACATGGACTTCAAGGTCGCGGGCACGGCATCGGGGATTACCGCCCTCCAGATGGACATCAAGATCGGCGGCATAACCCCCGCCATCATGCGGGAGGCGCTCGAGCAGGCCCGCGCCGGGCGGTTGCACATTCTCGATCGGATGCGGACCACGCTTCCGGACCCGCGCTCGAACATCTCGTCCTACGCCCCCCGCATCGTCACCATCAAGATTCCCGTCGACAAGATCCGCGACGTCATCGGACCCGGCGGAAAGACCATCCGCAGCATCATCGAACGGACCGGGGTACGCATCGACGTCGAAGACGACGGCCACGTCAACATCGCGTCGAACGACGACGAGTCGGCCCAGCGCGCGATCTCGATTATCGAGGAGCTCACGGCGACTCCGGAGCTGAACAAATCGTACCTGGGCACCGTGCAGCGGATCACCGACTTCGGGGCCTTCGTCGAAGTGCTGCCGGGCGTGGACGGCCTCCTGCACGTCTCGGAAATCGCGCACTACCGCGTCAAGGACGTCCGGGACGAGCTTGAGGAAGGCGAGCAGGTGCTCGTCAAGGTGATCAACGTCGACCCCTCCGGCAAGATCCGGCTGAGCCGGAAGGCGCTGCTCGACAAGCCGGCGGGCGGTGCGGAGGCCGGCAATCGGCGGGAACGCAAGCCCACGGGCCAAGCCTAGTGGTCCGTCACGCCATAATATGCGGACACGGGCATCGGCCTGCAGCGTGCAATCGTCGACGAATCACCGCACCGCAAACCAGAATGTTTAGTCATGGCGCAACACTAGCCCCCGGCGCTTCTAGTACGGAGTCAGCGAAACGCTGGTGCGATATCGTCTGCAGGTGACAGGAGTCGAGATCCCGTCGAGGCCGACCAAGGCGCGCTCCGCCACTTCCCACGGTTCACTGAGATGACCGCGGCTTGCGCTCTGGACTTCTTCGCTGGCAGCGGTCTCGTTCGTCTCGGTCTGGAACCGGATTTTCGAACCGTGTGGGCGAACGACATCTGCCCGAAGAAGGCGGCTGTATACGACGCGAACCACCCGCCTCACCCAGTCCATGTCGAGTCAATCGCCGACGTTCGAGGCTCTGACCTGTCGGCGGCGGACTTGGCGTGGGCGTCGTTCCCCTGCCAGGATCTGTCGCTGGCCGGTCGCAGACGGCAGCGCCTGGAGGTCCGCTTCGACGGCGTGGCGGGCTGCCTGAGGACACCGGGCGGCGGCAGCAGCAGACAAGTCGTGCTGATTGTCGAGAACGGCGGGGTTCGCTCCCGACTCATGACGGTTCGTGAATGCGCGCGACTCATGGGCGCCCCGGATTGGTACCAAGTGCCAGGAACCTACAACGAGGGGTACCGCGCGATGGGCGACGCGGTGGCCGTGCCGGTGGTCCGCTGGCTGACGCACCACTTGCTGGCTCCATTGGCGGACCGATGGCGGGGTTCCGATGCCACGTGTGCCGCATGACGTCCACGCGATCCTGAAGAAACTCGCGGCGTTTCTCGACTCGCGGGACGAGGAAGGCCGAGAGCCTTGCAACGCGGGGTGCGGCGTTCGCACACGGGTAACTTCTGGCGCCAGCACCGATGCCGACGAGGCGACCGGAAGCCGAAGACCAACCAACCGTGAGTATTGGGAGAACAAGCTGAAGCGGAACGTCCGGCGCGACCCCCAGAATCAGCGTCGGCTACGACGCCTCGGTTGGCGCGTAATGATCGTCTGGGAATGTCAAGTCGGAACAAGGCGGCTGGAGCGGCGGCTCAAGAAATTCCTGGGCGCCGCGTCGCGACCCGCCACGTGACGACGCCCGCGGGTACCGGACGCGTCGAAGCAGTCTTCCGTCAGGTCTCTCAAGCCTGCCCCAGCTCTACCGAGATCAGCTTCGAGACCCCCGGCTCCTCCATCGTCACCCCGTACAGGCGATCCGCGATCTCCATCGTCTTGCGGTTGTGGGTGACGAGGATGAACTGCGTCTCCGTCTGCATCCCCCGCAGCATTTCGACGAAACGCCCGATGTTGGCTTCGTCGAGGGGCGCATCGATCTCGTCGAGCAGGCAGAAGGGGCTCGGCTTGAACCTGAAGATCGCGAACATCAGAGCCATCGCCGTCAGCGCCTTCTCGCCCCCGGACAGGAGCTGAATGCTCTGCAGGCGCTTGCCGGGGGGCTGGGCGATGATGTCGATGCCGCTCTCCAGCAGGTCCGTCTCGTCGAGCAGGGCGAGCCCCGCCCGGCCGCCGCCGAACAGGGTGGAGAACGTCTTCTGAAAATGGGTGTTGATGGCGTCGAAGGCCTCGCGGAACCGCTCGCGCGTCGTCTTGTTGATTCTCGAGATCGCATCGACGGTCGCCGCAATCGACTCCACCAGATCTTTCCGTTGCGCGGTCAGAAAATCGTACCGCTCGTCGAGGTCGTCGAACTCTTCGATGGCCATCATGTTCACGGGCCCGAGACGTTCAATCTTCTCCCGGAGGATCGCCGTCGTTTCCTCGATGTCGACCGGGGCCTCCCCGGCCGCGGATGAACCGGCCTCCGGCGCCTCTCCGGTCCCCTCCCCGGAGGTCGGGGCGGCCGCGCGCCCGCCGCCCTCGTGCGGTTCGTCCCCGGCTTCCGGGGGGCCGGCCTCGTCCGGCTCGCCGGCGCGCTGTCCGGCCTCGGCCACGCCCTCCTCCTCGATCCGTTCCGCCTGCGCCGCAACCTCGTCGAGGGTCAACTGGAGCGTGTCTCGACAAGTGTCCGCCAAGTGGCCGAGGTCGCGCTCGGCGGTGACTCGGGCGAGATCGATGCTCGCCGCCTCGCTCCGCCGTTCCTCAAGGGCGGCGCGCGCGGACCGTGCCCCGGCGTCCTCCGCCTCGAGCCGCCCACGCAGGTCGAGGACCTGCTCGTCGGCCACCCGGACGCCCTCCCGCAAGGTCGCCAGCTCCGTGATCTCGTCGTCGAGCCGCTGCCTGGAATCGGCCTCCGACGCGATGAGGGCTTCCCGGGCGGCGCCGACCCGCGCATGTTCGGCCGTGCGATGCTCGAGACGCTCCTCGATCTCCCGGTTGGCGCGCTCGGTCCGCAGGACGCCGGCCTCGAGCGCAGACGCCCGCTCGACCAGCCCCGCGTATCCGGCCTTCACCTCCCCCACGTCACGACGCGACTGCTCGATCGACTCCCGCGCGTCGAAGACCCGGCGCTGCGCCGCCGCCAGCCGCTCGTCAGCCTCGCGCTGTTCGCCTTCGAGCCGTTCGATCGAGGCCCTGGCCTCGTCGCGGCGCACTTCGAGCGCGGCGCGCTCCTCGTCCACCGTACGCCGCTCGGTGGCTGTCAGCTCCTTCTTCTGCTCGAGCCGCCGCGCGGTCGCCGCCGCCGCGCTCCGCTGCATGTCGTGGCCCAGCATCGACTTTTCGTGCTGATGCCGCTGCCGTTGCAGATCGCCGAGGGCCGTCTCCGTCGCGGCCGCGGTGGCGTCGTGCTCGGCGATGGCCGCGGTCAGGCGTTCCACGGCTGTCTTCTCGGTCGCGATCTGCGCTTCGAGGTCGCGGATTTGCCGTTTGGTGGCGAGAATCCCGAGCGCCTCCGCCTTGGCGCCGCCATCCACCCGCGCCGGACCGTGAAACACGTCGCCGTCGGGAGTCGCTATCGGCGCTGCGGTCAGTTCGGCCGCCTCCGCCGCCGCCTCGAACGACGGCGCCAGCCAGTGGTTCGCGATGGCGGGGCCGACGGCGGCGGCTCCCGGACCATGGACCTCGACCACGCCGGCGACCGACTCGACCGAGGAAGCCGGCGCACCGGGGTCCGAGGCCGCTCGATCGGCGGCTTCGACGACCAGGAAGCCGACCCGGCCGGCGCCGTGGCTCCGCACGAACGCGATACCCGCCTCGGCGTCGGTCCGGGACGCGACGACGACGTGCTGCAGCAAATCGCCGAGGCAGGCTTCCACCGCCCGCTCGCGTCCCGGCGCCACCTCCAGATGGTCGGCAACCGACCCCAGATGGCGCACCGCCGCCCCATCCGCCGACAGCAACAGTCTTGCCGCATCCGTATAGTCGGCGCGGGTCGCCTCCAGGTCGCGCAGCGAGGTCAACCGACCGCTCAGACCGGCCAACCCTTGTTCGCGCCCGCGAAGATCCTGCGCGAGCGCCCCGCGTTCGCGACGCACGGAGACGAGCTCCGCCCCGCGTTCGGTGCACTGCGCCTGGACGCGTTCGAGCGCCGTCTTCGTCTTCCGCTCTTCGATGTCGAGGCGTTCCTGCTCCGCCTCCAGCGCCTGCGCCTCTATGACCAGATCCGCGGCCTCGGCATCGAGCTTGGCCATCGACTCGCTCAGCCGCTCGTGGCTCGCCGACGCATGCTCGATGGCATGCTGCAACGCGCTCGCCGCGTTGACCGCCGCGAACACTTCGCTCCGCGCCGCCTCGACGTCGCCGTCGAGTCCGTCCAGCGCCAACTGGGCCTGCGCGAGTTCCTCGTCCTTCGACTGCAGGCTCGCACCGACACGGTCGCGCTCGGCTCCACAGCGGCGCGCTTCCGCGATCTGGGCATCGAGTTCGGCCCGGGCCGGATCCCGCTTCGCCCGCAGATCCGTCAGCTCGCCCGCGATCTCGGCCAGGGATTCGGCCAGCGACTGAATCTGCTGGCCGTCGAACGCCAACTGTTGCTGACGCCGCTCGACGGCCAGATCGAGCGTGTGCGCCGCATCCCGGCTGCGCTTGGCCTCGCTCTCGGCCTCTGCGAGCTCGATCTGGCAGCGTTCGCGATTCCCTTCGACCGTCGCCACCGCCGCCGCCGCCGCCTCCTCGACCTCGCGCGCCGTCGCCAGCCGGGTGCGGGCAGTCTCGAGCTCCGCCGCCAGGACCCGGTGCCGCCGGGCGAATCCGAGCGTCTCCCAGCGCCGGAGATCTTCTCGCAACCGGCGATAGCGCCGAGCCTTGGCCGCCTGCCGCTTGAGCGACTTCCGCTGCTTCTCGACCTCGTAGATGACGTCGTCCACCCGGGTCAGGTTCTGCCGCGCCGCGTCCAGTTTGAGCTCGGCCGCCCGCCGGCGGCTCTTGTATTTCGTGACGCCGGCCGCCTCCTCGAGAAGCTGTCGCCGTTCCGTCGGCCGGGCGCCCAGGATCTGTCCGATCTTGCCCTGCTCGATGACCGCATAGGCCTTGACCCCGACGCCCGAGTCCATCAGCAAGTCCTGGATGTCCCGCAGCCGACAGACCCGCCCGTCGATCAGATACTCGCTCTCGCCGGACCGATACAGCCGGCGGCCGACCTCGATGTCGCGCGTGATGAGCGGCAGGAGATCGTCGATATCCGCATCGTCCAACGGCGGGTCCATGGGCGCAGGCGCGGGCGCGGCCGGCGCATCGGCCGGCGCCACCACCGGATGGCCGTTGGGGTCCGGTCCGCCGACCTGGCCCGGGGCGGCCGCCACCTGGGCCAGAAACAACCTGACCTCGGCCGTGCCGATCGGCTTCCGACCGTCGCTTCCGGCGAAGATGACGTCTTCCATGCGCTCGCCGCGCAGGCTCTTGGCGCTCTGCTCGCCGAGGACCCACGTGATGGCGTCGATGACGTTGCTCTTGCCGCAACCGTTGGGGCCGACGATGGCGGTCACGCCGTCGTCGAACACGAGGTTGGCCCGTTCGGGGAAGCTCTTGAATCCGGAGATGGCGAGCTGATGCAAACGCATGAGATTCCGTACATCAAAACAGCCGCCCGAAAACAGGGTACGACATACCCCTTTTCGAGCGGCTGGGAACGCTGCGAAAAAGACTCGACGATCTCTCGCCGCCGGCACTGCCGGGAGCGCGTGGCCTGTTCGGCAGTATAGCAGGAGTGCGTCCGGCGAGCAAGCCGTTCGCGCCGCGCGGCGCGTGCGCCTCGGTCAGTCCCCGCCCGCCGCCGCGGCGGCGCCACCCCGCCGCGACATCCGCAACAGACGCTCCGCCTCGGGAAACAGGGTCAAGGCGAGCTGCGCCTGCGGATCGGCGGCGACGAGGTTGCGCCGCGCCTCCTCCACGCTGAAGAGCGCGAGGTCGATTTCGTATCGCATCATCGCCCGAATGAAGCCGATATCCGCGTCGAACGCTTCTTCGTCGATGGTCAGCCCCCGGGTCTCGAGCTGTGCGCGGAACGCGTCCATCATGGCATCGTCCACCGCGAACCCGGGCGCGAGCCGCTGGCGGCCCCCGCCCTGATCCTCGATGCGGGTGTCGCCCTCGGCCGAGAAACGCTCGGCGAACGTGGCGAACTCCTGCCGGACGGCGAGGAGACGTCCGAACGACGTCGGGTCGAACCCTTCGATGGGCCCGGCCAGGAAGTAGTCGGGCTCGATGCCGCCGCCGCCGAACACCTCGCGACCGCCGTCCGTCAGCCGCCGCTCGCCCGCGTCGCGCTCCGACGGCTTCTGGTCCCGCAACGAGTAGGTCAGGTACTCGTCGAACGTCCCGTCCCAGGGCCTCTGGATCATGCGTCCGCTCGGCGTGAAGTACCGCGCCGTCGTCAACGCCAGACCGGCCTCGCGGCTCACCCGGAAGACCGACTGCACCAGCGCCTTCCCGAAGGTCGTCTCCCCGACGATGAGACCGCGGTCGTGATCCTGGACCGCCCCGGACACGATCTCCGAGGCGCTGGCGCTGTTGCGGTTCACGAGCACCACGAGGGGAATGTCGACGTGGCCGCCGTCCTCCCGCGCATGATAATCCTGATCGGAGTTCTGGATCCGGCCGCGGGTGTAGACGATGAGATCCCCCCGCGGCAGGAACTCGTTCGACACGCGGATCGCCTGGTCGAGGGGTCCGCCGGGGTTTTCCCGCAGATCCAGCAGCAGTTGCTCCATCCCGAGATCGTCCAGCTTCCGGAGCCCCTGTCGCAGCTCGCGCGAGCTGGTCTCCGAGAAATCGCGGAGGCGCACGTACCCGGTGGTGGCGTCGATCATGAACGCCCCCAGGACCGTGGGGATCGTGATCTCGTCCCGTTCGACCTCCAGATCGATCAGCTCGTCGTAGCCCCGCCGCCGAATGGACACGACGACGGTGCTGCCCCTGGGCCCCCGGAGTTGCCGCACGGCGTCGTCACTCGTGATGCCGCCGGCGTCCTCGCCCTCGATGCGCGCGATGACGTCCCCGCGCCGAATGCCCCGGCGATACGCGGGCGATCCCTCGAAGAGGTTCATCACCGTGATGTCGCCGTTGATGACGTTGATGGAGATGCCCAGCCCGTAGTAGCGCCCCTCCTGCCGCTCGCGGAGCCGCGCGTACGAGCGGGGATCCATGAAGTTCGAGTGCGGATCGAGCGTCTGCAGCATGCCGCCGGTCGCCCGGTAGACGAGCTGCTCGGAGTCGACCTCGCCGACATACGTGGTCTCGATCGCGGCCAGGGCGGTCGCAAACGCCTCGTACTGCTCGCTGAGACGGTCCTGACCCGCCAGCACGCGCCCGCCGAAGACCCCGCCCAGCACCGCGGATCCGACCACGACCGCCACCGCCATCGCCAGAGTTCGCCTTCCAGTCATGACCATGATGCTAACAGAAACCGGACGGGATGCCGCACCTATCGACCGGCCGCCCGCGCGCGGCCGACCGGGGCATGCCGCGCGGCCCCGCCGCCGCACGTCGTCCCCGGCCGGACACCTCGACCGCCGCCCGCTTTGACGGCCGTACGTCATTGACGGTTAACGTACTGCGCAAAAAAGACTTGCGCCAAGGCTCACGGAGCCCGCGGCTTGACCGCGCGGCCTGCTCGTTCCTATAATGCGAAGGCTGGGGATTGCGTCATGTCGATGTTCCGTTCCGCATGACCACCGTGCCGGCTTCATCCGGCACGAGCGCAGCAGGGAGCCGCGATCATGATTGGTTCGATCGGGACGATGGAACTGGTCGTCATTCTGGTCATCGCCTTGATGGTGTTCGGGCCGCGCAAGCTGCCGGAGCTGGGCCGATCCATCGGCAAGAGCCTGGGCGAGTTCAAGCGCGCATCGAACGATCTGCGCCACACGCTGGAGGATGAGATCCACGTGGAGGAGCAGGCTCGGCGAGAGCCCGCCAAGCCCGCGCCCGCCCCGCCGCCCACGACCGCAACGGCCGACCCCGTGAACGACCCGCACCAGGATGCGGCCGGCACGGTCTGATCGGAAGCCAAGAGTCATGCCCGCCGTCCCCGCTCCCGACACCCCCGAGTCGGACCCCGAAACGCAGATCGCAGCCCGACCCGGCCCCGACGACGCACCGAGCGGCGGCGAAGAGTTCGACGAGGAAGGGCTCGACGGCGCCGGCGGCCGGATGTCCTTCCTCGACCATCTGGACGAGTTGCGCAAGCGGCTCATCACCTCCGTCAGCGCGATCTTCATCGCGTTCGTCCTCGCCTACTTCTTCCACGAACCGATCACCGCGTTCATCATGGTGCCCCTGAACGCGATACTCCCCGAGGGCAGCGAGTTCATCTTCACGGAGCCGACGGAGGCGTTCTTCCTCTCCATCAAGGTGGCCGCCCTCGTCGGGCTGATCCTCGCGATGCCGGTCGTGCTCACGCAGTTCTGGCTCTTTGTCGCCCCCGGTCTGTACGCCCACGAGAAGAAGTTCGCGATTCCCTTCGTCACCCTGTCGACGGTGTTCTTCACCGGGGGATGTCTCTTCTCCCACTACCTCCTTTTTCGCGTGGCGTGGCTGTTCCTGGGCAGTTTCTCGACCGAGTACGTCACGTTCATGCCGAGGATACAGCCGACGTTCTCGCTCTACGTGCGGTTGCTGCTCGCCTGCGGCGTCGTGTTCCAGATGCCGACACTGGTGTTCTTTTTCGCCCGGATCGGTCTTCTGACCGCGGGTTACCTCGTACGCAACACCAAATACGCCATTCTCGTGATCTTCATCGTCGCCGCGGTGCTGACCCCGACCGGCGATCCGGCCACGCTGACCGTGATGGCGGCGCCGATGATTGCGCTCTACGGCCTGAGCATCGTGATTGCCTGGTTGGTGGCGCCCCGGAAACGGGTCGACGGCAACTGACACCCAACACCGCGGACCCGGCGCCGGGACGGCCGGCGCGAGAAGCCGTTCGGGCCCCGGATTGCGGATGCCCGGGGCGTCGGCGGAGCCGCCCGCGGGCTGCCGGCGGGTGACGCCTTCACCGCGGGCCCGGCACCGGGACGGCCGGCACGAAGAGCCGTTCGGGGTCCGGTTGCGGATGCCCGGGGCGTCGGCGGAGCCGCCGCGGGCTGCCGGCGGGTGACGCCTTCACCGCGGGCCCGGCGCCAGGACGGCCAGCACGAGAAGCCGTTCGGGGCCCGGATTGCGGATGCCGTGGGGTTCGCCGGCGGGGGTCACGAGCAGGCTGCCGGCCTGCATCGGGACCTCCCGGCCGTCGAGCAGGAACACCCCCCGGCCCTCGATGACGTGGTAGACCTTGTCCATGTCCGGGTGGGCATGGAGGGCATGGGACTGACCGGGCTCGAATGCGTTCAGGCCGACCATCACGCGCTCGGAGCGAAAGAGGGTGCTCTTGCCCATTTTGTCGGGCGCGTAGACGGCATGCTCCCGCGGGTCAATGGATGTGGGATGTTCCATGGGATGCCACCAACACGCGGCCCGGACCGCGTCACTTTCCTGCGAACGGCATCGGCCCGGCACCGGACAGCCCCGGCGCTGCGCCCGGCGTCCCGCGCCCGAACCGTCTCCGCTCAGTACGACTTGGCGAAGTGCGCATCCACCTGACCCGGCTTTCCGCACTGTATGCAGTTCCCGGACGCCGGCGGCGGTTCGAGCGGCAGGTTGCGGATCGTTGCCTGCGTGGCGGTCTTGATCTGCGTCTCGCAGTCGGCGTCGCCGCACCAGGGCGCGACGACGTAGCCGGGCCGGCCCTCCAGGATCGCATCGAACTCGGCCCGGTCGGCGGTCCGGAAGGTGTGCTCGGCCCGAAACGCGGCCGCCCGGTCGAACAGCGCCTGCTGGATCGTGTCCAGCAGCGCCTCGATCCCCCCCGCGAGGCCTTCCATGGGGGTCGGCATCTTGTCCCGCGTGTCGCGGCGGACGAGCATGACCTGTCCGTTCCTGATGTCCCGCGGACCGATCTCGAGGCGCAGCGGCACTCCGCGCATCTCCCACTCGGCGTACTTCCAGCCGGGCGAATGCTCCTCGCGGTCGTCGAGCATGACGCGGACGCCCCGGGCCTCGAGCTCCCGCCGGACCCGCTGCGCCTGCGGCAGCACCGTCTCGCGCCAGTCGCCCCGCGGAATGGGCACGATGACGACCTGGTGCGGCGCGACCCGCGGCGGCAGGATCAGCCCGCTGTCGTCGCCGTGGGTCATGATGACCCCGCCGATGAGCCGCGTGGTCACTCCCCAGGACGTCTGCCAGCCGTACTGCACCGTCTTGTCCCGTCCCTGGAACGTGATGTCGAACACCTTGGCGAAGTTCTGTCCGAGATTGTGCGACGTGCCGGCCTGCAGGGCCCGGCCGTCTCCCATCAGCGCCTCGATCGAGTAGGTCTTCGCAGCCCCCGCGAACTTCTCGCTCTCGGTCTTTCGGCCTTCCAGCACCGGCATCGCCAACTCGGTCTCGCAGAAGTCCTTGTATACCCCGAGCATCTTCAGCGTCTCCGCCTGCGCCTCCGCCTCGGTCTCGTGCACGGTGTGGCCCTCCTGCCACAGGAACTCGGTGGTGCGCAGGAAGAGCCGGGTCACCTTCTCCCAGCGCACGACGTTGGCCCACTGGTTGATGAGCACCGGCAGGTCACGCCAAGAATGTATCCACTTCGAGTACATCGTGCCGATGATCGCCTCAGAGGTCGGACGCACCACCAGCCGTTCCTCGAGCTTCTCCTCTCCGCCGTGGGTCACCCAGGCCACCTGCGGCGCGAACCCCTCCACGTGCGCCGCCTCCTTCTTGAGCAGTCCCTCGGGGATGAACATCGGGAAATACGCGTTGACGTGCCCGGTCTCCTTGATGCGGCGGTCGAGGGCCTGCTGCATGAGCTCCCACATGGCGTAGCCGTACGGCCGGATCACCATGCTGCCCTTGACCGGCGAATAGTCGGCGAGCTCGGCGCGGCGAATGACGTCCGTATACCACCGGGAAAAATCCTCGGATCTGGCGGTGATCTCCTTCACGAACGCGGCGTCCTTGTCCGGCATCGGCGGGGGGTCCTCCGGGCAAAACTGTTATCCTACCACCCCACACGCGAACGGCCTGCCCGCGGCGCCGCGCGTCCGCGGATACCACGAACCTCCATGGAACCGACCCGGATCGACGTCGCCAGCGCAACGCGGACCTACCCCGTACTCGTGGCCCACGGCCTTGCCGCCGGGATGGACCGGTGGCTGTCGGCGGCCGGAATCGGCGAGCGCAGGTTCTTCGTGTCCAGCCCGGCCGTCTGGACCCGGCACGGCGAGACGATGCAGGCCGCGTTGCCGAACGTCCCGCCCATACTGGTGCCGGACGGCGAGCGATCGAAGACCCTGCACACCGTGTCGCGCATCTACGAAGCGCTGATCCGCGCCGACGCCGACCGGGGCTCGACGGTCATCGCGGTCGGGGGCGGGGTGCTCGGCGACACCGCCGGATTCGCGGCCGCGACGTATCTCCGCGGCGTGGACCTGGTGCACGTGCCCACCACCCTCCTCGCCCAGGTCGACAGCGCCGTCGGCGGCAAGGTCGGGGTCAACCACCCCCTCGGCAAGAACCTCATCGGCGCCTTCCATCCGCCCGCCGCGGTCATCGCCGACCCCCGGCTCCTCGACACCCTGCCCCGCCGCGAGCTGCGCGCCGGCCTCTACGAGGTCGTCAAATACGGGGTCATCGCCGACCGGCCGCTCTTCGACCGGCTCGTGAACGGCCTGCCGGAGGTCTTCGCGCGCCGGCCCGAAGTCCTGGTGGACATCATCGCCGCCTCCTGCCGAATCAAGGCCGAGGTCGTCGCCGACGACGAACGTGAGGGGGGACGGCGCCGCATCCTGAACTTCGGGCACACGGCCGGCCACGCCCTGGAGGCGGTCACCCGGTACCGGCGTCTTCGTCACGGCGAGGCGGTGGCCTACGGCATGCTGGTCGCGGCGCGGCTGGCCGCCGACCGCCGGCTGCTCGACAAGGCCGATCTCGCCGCGCTGGTCGAGCTCATCGGGCGGATGGGCCCCCTGCCGTCGGTGACCGACCTCTCGCCGGAGGACGTGCTCGCGGCCATGCAGCGCGACAAGAAGGTCATCGCCGGACGGCTGCACTTCGTGCTCCCGCACGGCATCGGCGACACCGTCATCGTCGACGACGTGGCCGAGAAGGACATCCGGCGCGCGCTGGGCTCGATCGGGGTGCGCGGCCGGGAGTCTGCGCCGTAGAACGGCGCCGCCTCCCCCCGGAGGCGCCGACTCCCTGGAGGGTTGGTTGGGCGGCAATGTAGGGGCTGATTTGCGCGGCGCAGACTCCCAGTGGTCCGTCACGCCACAATGTTCGGATATATGGACTTGAGTCAAACGACGTATTTCTTCTGCATAGAACTCTTGCGGTTCGAGGTGAGTGCCCCGGAGACCCTATTTTTAGTCGTGGCGATACATTAGCGCACGATGTTCCACGCAACCACCTGGACCGCAGCGCCGTGTCTCACCAACGTCGCCTCGACCATTCGCATGACGCGGAACGGGCCGAACGCCGCCGCCCGCACCACGAGTCGGCCGTCCGCATCGGCGGGCGGGTCCGCGCCGGGGTCGGCGGGGTCCCCGCGGAGCCACGCAACCAGATAGAGCCGCGGCGCCCGGTCAGGCACGCCAACTAGGTCGCCGAGCCAGCCCCACGCGAAAAGACGCCACCGGGTGTCGTCGGACGGCTGGCGACCCGGCGGCAGGGCGCGAGTCTCCGCCTCGGCGTCCACGACCGACCCGTCCGGCAGAGTCACCGAGACCGGCCCGCGGAACCCGGGGGAACCGGGGCCATCCAGCACCGCGCGCCAGTCCGAGGCGTCGGCCAGATCGGCGGCCACGCTCGCCAGCAGCCCGTCGGCCGCGTACAACGCCTGCACCCCGCGGCGATGATGGGCCTCGACCGCCTCCTCGATCATGACGGTCGCCGCCAGGGCGCCCGCCAGCGCGGACACCAGGGCGCTCACCGCCACCGTCACCAGCAGCGCGCTACCCGCCTCACCGCGTCGCACGACTCCCCGCAAGCCCCAGGTTGGGCGGCGCGACCACGGCGGCGACGCGGTAGCCCTCCGCGGCCGCTCCACCGCCGGCGACCGGGCCGGAGGCCAGCAGGCGCCGGTCCGCCCCCGGCCGCTCGGGAGCGGCGCTCTCAACACGAATGTCGAGTCCGATCGCCCGCACCCGGAGCAGATCCGCATCGAACGGCGACCCGGCCGGGCCACACCAGGGTCCGTCGCTCAACCGGTCCAGGGGAATCTCGTCCAGCGGCCCCCGCCGCGGGTTCGAAGCCCCGGCCGTACAGGGCGGTCCCGCGGCCGCCGCACCGCCGAAGAACCGAAACCGGAGCGCGGCGAGACCGTCCACCATCGGGAAGTTGCCCCGCCAGCCGTTGTACTGCCTGAGCTGCCTCCGCTCCTCGTCGAAATAGTAGTGACGGACATCGACGGGAGCGACCACCGCACCGGCCGCGAAGGCGGTCGCGGCCGGGCCGACCCGATCCAGCACCAGCGTCCGCTCTCCGGCGCCGCGCACCCGGAAGAGACCCCAGGCGGGCCGGTCGTCGAAGACCAGCACCAAGTCGCCCGTACCGTATCCGCAGTCCGGCCGGGCGCAGCCGGCCCCCGGGGCCAACCGCACATCCGCGCCCGAACCGCCCGTCGCATCCAGGAGCCGGGCCTCGGCGCCGCCGTCCCGCGAAACCGACAGCGTCGTGATGGCGTCGGATCGGACCCGCCGGTGTTCGCCGTCGCGCGCCCAGCGCCCCACCCGGTACGGCACGATCGGCGGCAGCATCCGCCGGAGCGGCCCGGGCTCCACCCGCATGGTGCCCCGTCCCGCCGCCATCAGGTCCGCGTGCAGTCGATCGAACGCGTGCCGCAAGCGCTGTTGCCCGTCGGCCATCGCGGGAAGCGACCGGCTCAGGAACAGCGCGGGGCGCACGGCGCCGTAGACTGCGGCCAGTACGACCAGGGTCAGGGTCAACGCGACGATCGTCTCGATCAGCGACAGTCCGGCCTCGCCCGGGACGGACCCGCCGTCCACGCGACGGCGGGCCGGCAGGTTCGCCATCACGGCTGCAGCTCGTGGGTTGGATGTTTCCGGCCCGCGGCACACGCGACGGCGGGCCGGCAAGTTCGCCCTCACGGCCCCTCCGGCGCAGGCAGGAGCGTCATCAACAGGACCTCGTCCGGCGCCCCGCCCCGGGAAACGCCGTCGGCGGCGCTCCGACCGGGCCCGACCCGAACCCTGACGATCAGCATCCCGGGCTGGGAGGCACGCGGGCGGACCGACGTCATGCGCCGGTACGCGGCGCCCGGCGGGGCGGCCCCACCCCCGCCGAGCACCTGTCCCGCGGCGCTCAGGAACTCGGTCTGCGCCGACCCCGCGCCGGCCAGCGCCGGCCCCCACGGTGCGCCGCCCGCGCGCAGTTGTTCGATCTTGTCGATGGCGAGCATGAGCGACGATGTTCGATGGCGAGCCTGCACGAGCGACCGGGCAGACATCGCAAACAGCTGTGCGACACCGGCCGCCAGCGCCGCGAAGAGGCCCGCGGCCACCAGGACCTCGACAAGGCCGGCGCCGCGGTCGGCGCAGGCGCGAACGAGTGGATCGCGGGACGGCGGGGGAAGGCGTTCTTCCATGCCGGTCCGAAAGCAATATCCGAGCCAACCCCGTCGCGGGCGGCCATCGGAGCGGTCGCGGCGGCGCGAATCGCGGGGCAACGGAGCCGAACGGATCCGTCGGGCGGGAAGCGGAGCCGCATGACCCGATGTCCGGATTGGCAGTTTCTGCGCGCCGCAGGCGTCGAAGACGTCTCAGGAACGGCGGGGGGCGGCGCCCCGGGCGGCACGCCCCCGGGGCGGTGCCCATCGACACCATGCGGGCGGCGCGCCCGAGCGGATGCCGGGAGAACGAGCAGGTGCCCGTCGCCGCCGGCTCTTGCGCCGCTTCTGGTCACTTCCCGGAACCGAAGTTCCGCTTCCTCCGGCATCGGCGTTCGACTTCGCCCGGCACGGGCAGTCCGCCGCCGGTTCACGAGGGCCAGAGATACCAGTGGATCAGCGGCGGGGCGACGTGGGTGGACAGGAGGGCGCCGGCGGCCAGGAACGTCCCGAACGGCAAGGGGTAGCTCAGGTTGTCCCGGTTGGCGGCGACCATGGCCCCGCCGACCAGCGAACCGGACAGCGAGGCGATCATCAGCGTTACGAGCATGTGGGGCCAACCGAGAAAGGCCCCGACCATGGCGAGCATCTTCACGTCGCCCATGCCCATCCCCTCGCGGCCGCGCAACCGCAGGTAGGCCTCGCCGACCGCCCACGGGATCGCGCCCCCCGCGGCCGCCCCGACCACCGAGGCCTGCCACCCCGGCTCCCACCACAAGCTGCACGCGACGCCGATTCCCACACCCGGCAGGGTGATGACGTTCGGCAGAATCCGGTGGCGGAGGTCGATCACCCCGAGCACGATCATCGACGCCGCGAACAGCAGGCGGGCCGCAAGGAGCGGCTGCCATCCGAACTGCCGGTACTGAAGGACGAACACGATCGCGGCGCCGACCTCCACCAGCGGATAGGCCGTCGATATCGCCGCCCGGCAGGTTCGACACCGGCCGCGCAGGACCATCCAGCTCAGCACCGGCACGTTCTCGAGCCACCGCAGGCCACGGCCGCACGCCGGACACCGCGAGGGAGGAGCGACGACCGATTCGCCGCGCGGCAGGCGATGGATGCAGACGTTGAGGAAGCTCCCGACCGCAAGCCCCGCGGCGGCGACGAGTCCCACCGCCGGCAGCCCGGTCATGACGGGGGCGCGCCGGGCAGCGGGGCCGGCGGCGCGGCGGGCGCGCGGGCGATGGCACCGCCGGCGGCGCGCAGGAAAACCACATCGGGGACGTTGACCAGGGCCTGCGCGCGGCCGACCTGCTGCAACCACCTGGGAGTCGGTGCCGCAGAACCGTTTTGGATCCGATCTAGCACAATATGCAGCGGTCAGTTGCTGGAGCGTACACAATATATGGTGGTCAGGATTATCTGCGGCGCAGACTCCTAGCCCGGAGAGCGTCGCCTGCGGCTCCGCTCACCGCCCAACCAACCCTCCAGGGAGTCGGCGCCTCCGGGGGAGGCGGCGCCGTTCTACCTACGGCCTACGGCGCAGACTCCCGGTCAGCTCCTGCGGGCTCCTGGCGCAGCCAGACGTCGCCCATCGACGCCGCCCGAGGCTCCGGCGGCGGACCGCTCGGCCCTTCCGGGGGTGCGCCGCCCGCCGGGCGGACCCGCGCATCACGGCGACGGCTCGACCCCGCCGGCACGCTCGAGCTCCATCGCGATCGCCGCGTCGAAGAACCGCGGCGACAGCCCCCCGTTTATCACCACGCCGTTTATCACGTAGGTCGGGGTCGCCTCGATGGCGATCAGCGGCCCCAGGGCGATATCGGCGCGCACGTCATCGAGGACCGCATCATAGTGCTCGTCGAAGTCGGTCATGCCGGCAACCTCGTCCAACCCCTCCCGAACCGTCTCGCGCGACATCGTCGCTTGGTGCTCGTAGAGCCAGCGGGCCATCTCGGCGTCACGCCCCTCGCGCCGGGCCAGGCGGACCGCGACCGCGGCCTCGCAGGCTCCCGTGTGCCCGGCCATCGGCGTCTGCTCGTTGCACTCCGGGTCGAGCGGATAGTCGATGCTGACCAGTCTCACCGCTCCCGGATGACTGGACTCGTAGCGCGCGAAGATCGGTGCGTAGAGAAAATGGCTCCGGGCGCACGACGGACACTGGTAGTCGTTGAACTTCAGCACCAGCACCCGCGCCCCCTCTCGCGGGACCGGCAGATCGGCGCGCGGCTGGGCGTTCCAGAAACGTTCGAACTCGGACTGGGCGTCGCCGGCGTCGGCTGACGATGCGGCACCGGACGGCGAAGCCGAAGACGCAACGGGAAGAACCGGCGCGGACGGCTCGACCAGGAAGGGCAGCACCGCGACGACGGTCAGCCCCAGGTATCCTGCGGCTGCGCCCAGCGCCGCCGGCTTCCCGGCGAGTTGTCCCACGTCGGCAAGCAGGCGGCCGGGAAGCGACGCCAGCGGCGCCGCCGAGACCGTGCTCACGGCCAGGAAGATGCCGGCGACGGCGACGTGGGCGGTGACGCACAGCAGGCAGAGCGTTCCGAGGACGAAGAACGACTCGTAGGCGAGAAACAGCACCGCACCGAGTCCGACCGTCGACAGCACCAGCAGATATCCGCCCACGCTGCGGGCCAGTTCGCCCGATCCCCGGCCCGCCGCCCCCGTCAACAGCGCCACGAGGCCGAACCAGAACGCGCCGAACACCGCGACCGGAATACGGCCGATCGACCCGAAACGACTCTGATAGACATCGGTGCAGCTCACGCTCGTGTTGACGTCGCAGAAGCTCACGTAGGCGGGTTCGTGCGCGCTCCGATAGTGCACGTAGGCCGACGTCGCGGCCGCGGCGAAACCGGCCAGCGCAAGGGCGATGATGACGCGGCGAACTGTTGGACTCATGGCGCAACTCCGGTTGTCGGACTATGTGCGGCGGGCCGGGGCCCGGGGGGCGCAACGCGCCGGACGGGATGCGGCGCCGGCGGAACCGCGGAACGAGGCTGCCACCGGCGGCCGCAACGGCCTGTCGCGCGTGAGCGCCCCCTCTATTGAATGGGCGTGGACCCCGCCGGCGCGCCGTTCTGGGTGACCGCCACCGCCGCTGTCGACTGGTAGATCGTGCCTCCCTGGTTCGTGCCGAAGAAGCGCACGCCGCCGCCGCCCGCGGGCGACGCACCGACGAAATAAGTCGAGACCACGCCGCCGGCGGGCACGCCGTTGCATGACGCCGGCGCCCCCGGCGCGGGCGCGCCGGCGGTCAGCTCGACCGAATAGCTGCTCTTCATGGAGGGGTCCGACGCAAGGTCGGTCCCGATGAAGCCGTCGCCCCCGCCGACCGTCGGGGGCGTTGCGAGCACCGCGAGGCTCGGTGCGTAGAAGCCGCTGCCGCAACTGGCGGCGAACGTCGCCTGAGCGCTGTTGATGGCCCGCAGCGAATTCATGGCCGAGATCTCGTTGGCGGAAATGCGGGCGCGCATCAGGCCCGGCGCCGCGATGGCGGTAATGATGCCGATGATGGCAACCACCATCAGAAGCTCGATCAGCGTGAAGCCGCTGCTGCCGCCGGCAGCCCGTGGTGAACCCCCGCGTCGCACCGAGAGCGGCGGGGCGCCCGCCTGACAAGGCGTGAAGAGGGCGCCCATTGGGCCCGTGCAACCGACGAACAACGCAGTCAGGCGGGATACAACGCCGCTCGAATGCGGCGGGGACTTTCGCCACGGGCTGCCAGCCTTCATTCGTACCTCTCCTTCACTGTCGTTCCGCGGGCCGGGCCAACCGATCTCGACGCGCGCGGATCGCCGACCGTCACCGAACGGACCCGGCGAGCCGCCGAAGGGCGGCGACACCCCAATGCCCTCCGACCCGACCATCTCTGCCGCCGAGAACGGCTATTGCAAGCATCGATCCCACGTCGAGGGCCCGCGGTGGGCCGCCGCCCGAAACCGCCGCCGGGGTCCGGCTGTCCGCCCAACCAACCCTACCGACCCCGCTCGGGGAGCGAGCCCGTCAGCCAAGTCCATTTTACGCCGCCCGATTCGAGAGCGCATCCGACCCCTAGCATGGGGTCACAGTTGACACAGGTTCCGGCATGCGGGCTGCCCAGCCAACACCAAGCGACTGTCCAGGGGGCTACGGTGCGCGCGCGGCTTGGATGGCGCGCACCATCGTCTGCAACTGGACGCATGCCCGCCACATGACTTGGTTGCCGGGCAACGGGCTTCGTTTCGAGGGGTGCCAGCCGGCCATGCGCGCCAGCAGCACCACCCAACCGCGGATGTCGGGCGGAAACGGCTTCCCACGCTCGGACGGCGGCTGCAGCCGTTCGGCCCGCACCACGGCGCCGATCACCTGCCGCTCGTCCTCGGTCAGCACCTCCCCGGCCGGTGTTTCCGGCGCGTCCCGCGCGTAGCGGTCCAGGTTGCACACCCGCCATGCCGTGACGGCGTCGAACGCCAGGCACTTGACCAGCGCGTCGGCATCCTGCAGCCGCCGGTCTTCGATCCGCGTCCCGCTCTTGAGGACCCGGAAATACTCTTCGATCCCCCAGCGGGCCTCATACCAGCCCACGATACGTTCCGCCCATTCCGCCGTCGGCCCCCCCTCGCTCGACAACAGCAGCCACTCCAACGGTTCCTTCCCCGCCGGCGGCTCGGTCTCCAGAACGCGCACCAGCCACGCCGCCACCGGACCGTCCCCGAGTCGGTCCTGCGGCGGCTGCAGTTCCACCCGCCCGATGCTCAGCTCGGTCTCCGCCGTCCGTTGTGACCGCGCCCGCTTCCCGCCCTGCGCGCCGATCCGTACCGCCCGACCCGTCTTGACCGGCGTCTCGAAGTCCGGCTGCGACGCCAGCGTCCGCAGCATCGTCGCCCGCAACTCCGGGTCCCACACCTCCACCCGCCGCCGCCGGCCCGCGTTCGCCCGCACCACCAGCCCCGCCTCGTCCGCATGCGCCGCCTGCCACTTCAACAGCCCGTAAATGTCGCTCTCCCGGTCCCCGACCACCACCACCCGCGTCCCGGGACTCGCCCGCCCCAACGCCCGGCCCTGATCGAAGCCCCGGAACCAGCGCCGACTCTCCTTCTCAAGTTCCGCCGCCGGTTCCGCTTCCGGCCGCGCCCACGTCTCCAGCCCGCTCACCCCCAACGCCCGCCGCCCCTCGGTGAACACCACCGCCGCATGCACGAACAGACCCCGCGCGCTGCCCGTCCGCTCCCGAAGCGGTCCCAACCCCGCCGTGCTCTCCCGCAGACCGGTGTAGTTCAACGTCGTCGTGTCCTGCACCAGCAGTACCGCCGACTCCGGCCGGCAGCGCTCCACCAGCGCCTCCCGATGCGGTTGCAGGATGTCCTCGCCGGCCACCTTCTTATTGTGCAGGAAACGATACACCGCCTGTTGCTCGGCACTGCCCGGGAAAACCGCCGGCAGCGGCTCCCCCGGATGCCGCGCCCACGCCGACCCCAACCGCACCAGACGCGACCGCAAACGCCCGTCGGCCATGTCCGACCGCCCGAACTCGCGCCACGCCCAACCCGACTCGTCTGCCGCATCAAGCGCCGGAAACGACCCCGGCGCCCGCGACGGCGGCCGACGCAACGTCTCCGCCCAATCCGAGGCCAGACCCCGAAGCCACACCCCCTTCGGCGCCACCGGCGCCGACGCCCCCGGCGGCAAACCCGACGTCCGGCCCACGCACCGCCAGCCCGCCGCCCGGTAGCTCGTCGCCGGACGGGACGCCTCCACGCACGTCTCCACCAACACCGGCCGAACCCCGTGCCGCGCTTCCCAGTCCGACGCCAGACAACTCACCGCCCGCCCCAACACGTGCGAGGCCAAGTGCGGCACCCGAACCCCGGGCAACAGCAGAAAACGGTCGTTGGAAACCACCTCCCCGATGTGAAACCCCCGCGTGCGGTCGTCCCAACCCAGATGCGCGTCGCGGGGCCCCAACCGCATCGGCGCCGACACGAAGCTCAGAACGCCCAGCACCCCCGACGACGCTTCCAGCACATACGTCAGACGGCACCCCGGCGCCCGCCCACGACCCCGCGGATGGCACGCCGCCAGCAGATGACCGCACAACCGGCCCTCCGCCGCCGTTTCCGCCACCCGAACATCGACCGCCCCCAACGACGACAAGCTGCCGCAGAATTCCGTCAGCGGCAACCGCGACCCGCACGCCGACGGATCGCAACCACGACGCGGCGGACCCGATTGCGCGGGCGGCAGCCCCAACCCCAACCCCGCCGCCAGCTCCGGCAGCGCCTTGCGCGCCGAGGCCGTGCACAACGCCCCCCGCGGGTTGCGCCACCCGTCCCGCTCGCACAGCTCACGCCCCAGCGCAGACCGCGACAGTTCCCCGTCCCCCAACGCCCCGCGCAACCACTCCACCGTCTCCGGCTGCAAAACCCGCAGACCAATTCGCATGCATCCGTTCTACACGGAACCTCTGCCGGTGTCAACTGTGATTGAGTGCTAGATCCGACCCTGCGGCGGAAACCGACAACGCGGGTTGCCGGCGGGACCGGCCGGCGTCACCCCAGATCGTACTTCTTGGCGTAGTAGCGGAACGACCGAAAGCTCATGCCCAAGAGGCCCGCGGCCCTGACTTTGACGCCGCCGGCCTGCCGAAGGGCCCAGGCGAGGTATTCCCGTTCGAGGTTCCGGACGTGCCGCTCCAAGACGAACCCGGAGTCCGGAAGCCGATCGGCGGGCGCTTCGTCCGGGTGGCCGACGGCGGTGGACCCGGCGGGCCGCGGAGCTTCGACCCGTCTGTCGGGGCCCGGCGCGTCGCCGATCTCGAGACTCCCGGCCTCGACCCGGTTCGCAGGCTCGAGGACGACCGCCCGCTCGACCACGCTCTCGAGCTCACTGACATTCCCGGGCCACCTGTGGGCCTCCAGCGCGCGCTCGGCGGCCGGAGAGAACCCCCGGAGGTCCCGGCGGACCCCACGGGCGAACCGCTCGACGAAGTGGCGGGCCAACGGCAGGATGTCCTGCCGCCGGGCACGCAGCGGAGGCACGTGGAGGTTGAAGACGCTCAGGCGGTGGAACAGGTCGCCCCGAAAGTCACCGTTCTCGACCATCCCCGCGAGGTTTCGGATCGTCGCCGCGATGATCCGGACCGCGGCATCCCTGGCGCCCGCGCCGCTCGTACGCCGAAACTGCCGCTCCTTGAGGAACCGCAGCAACGACAGTTGCCAAGCCTCGTTCATGTCTCCGACGTCCGCCAGAAACAGCGTGCCGGGTTCGGCCGTCGCGTCCCGGCCCGGTCGGCCATCCCCCGCGCCGCCGGCGACCGATGTCCCGAGCCAGAACGGCTTCGGTTCGAGAATCGTCTCGGGCGCCGCTTCGACGCGCACGGCGACGAACGGCAGCGCGGAGCGTCCGGAGCGGCCATGGATGGCCCGCGCGATCAGCTCCTTGCCGACACCGGGGTCGCCGGTGATCAGCACCGTGACGTCGGTGGGCGCGACCCGCGCCATCCGTTCCCGGGTTCGCTGCATCTGCGGGCTGTCGCCCACGATGTCGTACGCGCCCCCCGCATTCCGCGCCGACGCGCCGCCCGCATCGCTCCTGGACATCTCTCTTCGACGAAGGGTACGGCACGTCGAACCGGGCCGCCCGCGGCGGAAGGCGTCGCACGGGCGGACTGCCGTCGGCCGGCGCCCTTCCGGCCGGTTCGCGCCCCGCCGGTCTCCCCGCGATCCGCGGTCCCGCCTCGGCCGCTAGGAGTCTGCGCCGTAGAACTGTTTTGGGTCCGATCTGGCACAATATGTAGCGGTATGTCGCCGGTGCTTGCACAGCATATAGTGGTCAGGATTTCCTGCGGCGCAGACTCCTAGTGGTCCGTCACGTCATCATCTTCAGACAGACGGACTTGAGCCGAACGATGTATTTCTGCATGGGAAATCTTTCGGTCCGAAGTGAGTTCTCGGCAACCCCATTTTTAATCATGGCAACACTAGGAGTCTGCGCCGTGGAACGATTTTGGGCACGATTAGATCCCTGTATATAGTAGTCGTAGACCTCGTCGCCGGCGGCTCCGAGCGCGCCGTTCTACGGCGCAGATTCCTGCCACGGAAATCGTCGCCGGCGGCTCCGAGCGCCGCCCAACCAACCCTCCAGGAATCCGCGCCGTTCCACGGCGCAGACGCCTATACCGCCATTCGACCGATGAGATCGAAGATCGGCAAGTACATGGCAATCACGATTCCGCCGATCACCACGCCCAGCAGCGCGATCATGACGGGTTCCAGAAGAGTCAACATCCCCGCGACCGCCGTGTCGACCTCCTCTTCGTAAAAGTCCGCGATCTTGGCGAGCATGGCGTCGAGCGCCCCGCTCGTCTCGCCCACGTTGATCATCTGCGTCACCATCGGCGGGAACATCCCGGACCGGCGCAGGGGTGCAGACACCGTCTCGCCGCGCTCGATGGCGGCTCGGGAGACCAGAACCGCATCTTCGATAATCGCGTTGCCGGCAGTCCTCGCGGTAATCTCGAGCCCCGCGAGAAGCGGGATGCCGGAACCGACCAACGTGGCCAGGGTGCGGCAGAACCGGGCCACGGCCACCTTTCGCACGAGCAGCCCCAGGCCCGGTAGCCTGAGCAGCATGGCGTCGACGACCCGGCGCCCGCGCGCGGTGGCTCGAAACCGGCGGAACGCGAACGCCAGCGCGACCGCACCGAGAAGGAAGAGGGCGAAGTACGACACGAGTGCGTCGCTCAACGCGATGACCACCCGCGTCGGCAGCGGCAGCGCCGCTCCCAGCCCCGCGAACAGCTCGTCGAAAGTCGGGATGACCTGCCACAGAATCACGCCGACGACAACGGCGGCAATCCCCACGACGGCGGTCGGGTAGGCCATGGCCGACTTGACCTGCGCCCTGAGCTTGACGTTCTTCTCGATGTGCGTCGCCAACCGCTGCAGAATCGTGTCGAGAATGCCGCCCGCCTCACCCGCCGCGATCATGTTGGTATAGAGGGAATCGAATACCCGCGGATGCTCCCGCATCGCATCGGCGAGGCTCGAACCGGCTTCGACCGCGGCCCGCGTCCGCAGGATGGCCTCCCGGAACGGCCGGTGCGCCTCTTGCTTCCCCAAGGTCTCGAGACACTCCACCAACGGCATGCCGGCATCGATCATCACCGAGAACTGGCGTGTGAAGATCGCGAGGTTTCGGGCCGGCACCGACTTGCCCCGGCGCGATTCCCGGCCCCGCTTGCCGCCCTCCTTCGCCCGCTCGATCCGGGTGACGAAGACCTGTTCGCGACGCAGGGCGGCCACCGCCGCTTCGCTCGTCGCGGCAACGCGTTCGCCGCTCACGTGCCGACCGGCTCGAGTCCGTCCCGAGTAGCCAAAGGTCGGCATCATTCGGCCCCACGCCCGCGGTGACCCCTCATCGACTTCGAACCCATCGTCCCGGCCCGCGAGATGAGCATCCGAAGCTCGTCCGGCATCGACGATGCCGCCATCGCCGTATCCACCGAGATGCTTCCGCACCCGACCAGCGACGCGAGCGACTGGTTCATCGTCTGCATGCCGTGCCGCCCCTGCCCCGCCTGCATCGCGGAATACAACTGGTGCACTTTGTTCTCGCGAATCAGGTTGCGAACCGCGGGAGTCGGGCTCAGCACCTCGGCCGCGATCACCCGTCCCCGGCCGCCCGTCCTGGGCAACAGCGTCTGACACAGGACACCCTCGAGCTGGAGCGCGAGTTGCCCGCGGGCCTGACCCTGACGGCTGTCGGGAAACGTGTCGATGAGCCGGTTGATCGTCTGATAGGCGGAGTTGGTGTGCGCCGTCGCAAAGGTCAGGTGGCCCGTCTCCGCGATGCGGAGAGCCGCCTCGATGGTCTCGAAGTCCCGGAGCTCGCCGATGAGCACGACGTCGGGGTCTTCGCGGAGGGCGGCGCGCAGGGCGGCCGAGAAGCTGGCCGTATCGTTGTCGATCTCGCGTTGATTGACGAGCGAACGCTTGTTGCGGTGGACGTATTCGATCGGATCTTCGATGGTCAGGATATGCGCGTGCCGCTCGGTGTTGATGCGGTCGATGAGGGCCGCCAGCGTCGTGCTCTTGCCCGACCCCGTCGGTCCGGTCACCAGCACGAGGCCGCGGGGACGCTCGGCCCAGCGTTCGACGACCGGCGGCAACCCCAGCTCGCCGATGGCCCGCACCGTCTCCGGCACCAGCCGGTACACCGCGGCCACGGCCCCGCCCTGCCTGAAGACGTTGCAACGAAACCGCGCGAGCCCGCCGATGCCGAACGAACAGTCCAGCTCGAGGGTCTCCTCGAAGCGCTTCCGCTGGCCGTCGCTCAACACGCTGTACACGAGCTGCCGGGTGTCGGCGGGGCCGAGCCGCGGCAGGTCGAGCGCCCTGAGCTCGCCGTCGACACGGACCTGCGGCGCCGAATTCGTCGTGATGTGGAGATCCGAGCCCTCGAGCTCGACCGTGGATCTGAGCAAGTCCGCCAATGTCGGCATCGCGGCACCGTCACCCCTTCCCGTCTCTTCGCTACTGCACCGTCTCCTTCAGCACCTCTTCGATGCTGGTGAGTCCCGCCGCAATCTTTCGCAGGCCGCTCGCGCGCAACGTCAGCATGCCTTCCTCGATGGCCCGGCGTCTGAGATCGGCCGTCGACGCGCCCAGCCGCACCATCTCCCGGAACCGATCCGTCATCGCCATCACTTCATAGAGCCCTATTCGCCCCCGGTAGCCGCGACCATTGCAGCGTTCGCACCCGACTCCCCGGCGCGGCACAACGGTTGAGGCCTCGTCGACTCCGAACCCGATCCGTTCGAGCACCGGTATCGGCGCAGGTTCCTCTTCCAGGCATCCGGTGCAGATCCGACGCACCAATCGCTGCGCACAGATCAAACTGACCGCACTCGCGACGAGAAACGACTCGATTCCCATGTTCACGAGCCGGTGGATCGTGCCGGGGGCGTCGTTGGTATGCAGGGTAGACAACACGAGGTGGCCGGTCAGGGCCGCCTTGATCGCGATCTCCGCCGTCTCGAAATCGCGGATTTCGCCGACCAGGACGATGTTCGGGTCCTGCCGCAGGAACGCTCGCAGGGCGACGGCGAAGGTGAGACCCACGTTCTCGCGGGTCTGCACCTGGTTGACCCCGGCGATGTTGAACTCGACCGGATCTTCGGCCGTCATGATGTTGGTCGCCGGGGTGTTGAGCCGGGAGATGGCCGAGTACAACGTGTTGGTCTTGCCGCTGCCCGTCGGTCCGGTCACGAGCACGAGCCCCCAGGGTCGGCGAATCGCCTCCTCGAAACGGTTCAACGATTCCGCCTCCAACCCCAGCCTCGTCATATCGAGCATCAACTGGCTCCGGTCGAGCAGCCGCAGCACGATCTTCTCGCCGTGAAGGGTCGGCAGGCAGGACACGCGAAAGTCGATTTCCTTCGCGCCGCCGTCCGCGTTCAACCTCAACTTGATGCGGCCGTCCTGGGGAAGCCGCCTCTCGGCGATGTCCAGCTTCGCCATCACCTTCAGGCGCGAGGTGATGGTGTCGCGGTACTTCAGGGGGGGCTCCATGATCCCGTACAAGGAGCCGTCGATCCGGAACCGGATCCGGTACTCCCGTTCGTACGGCTCGAAGTGGATGTCGCTGGCTCCCTTCTGAATCGCCGACGCCAGCACGACGTTGACGAGCCGAACCACCGGCGTCTCCCCGCTCTGCGTCTCCAAGGCGGTGACGTCGACCTCCTCCATCTCCTCGATGACTTCGAGGTCCTTGCCGATCCCGGGGATCTCCTCGAGCGCCTTGGCGGCGAGGGCAAGGTGGCTCTCGCCCAGATCCGATGCGCCGGTCCGGTTCAGGCGCCCGCCATAGTACCGCTCGACCGCCGCCGCAATCGCGGCCTGCGTCGCCACCACCGGTTCCACGTGGCAGCCGGTCATGAACTCGATGTCGTCGACCGCGAAGACATTGGTCGGATCCGATATCGCAATCGTGAGGGCGGCGCCGGTTCGGCTCACCGGCACCGTCTCGTACTTCCGGGCGGTCGCCGCCGGCAGGAGCTTGATGACGTCGGCCTCGACGTCGAACCGGCCGAGGTCGATGAACGGCACGCGGTATTGCCGGCCCAGGAGCGACGCAACCTCGTCGTCCCGGACGAAGCCGAGCTGCACAAGGTGCGACCCCAGCTTGCCGCCGGCGGTCTTCTGGCACCGCAACGCTTCGTCGATCCGAACCTGCGTTACGTGTCCGTCCTCCAGGAGCCGTTCCCCAATTCGAGCAGCCATTGATTTTCGGAGCCGCTGACGGTGCTGAGACCCGGCGACTGACAACAACAGTACAAATATTTGCCCTTGGTGTCAATATACGTCCATTCCAGGACTACCGAACAGACATTTTTCGTCATTGGATCCCCGAAGACAGGCCCGCCCGGAAGACGGCTCGGGGGAGACGGCCGGAGTCAACGCGGGAACCCGCCCTGCGGCCGGTCGATCGATGTCGCATCGGCCGATCGGGGCGGCGGAAACAGACAACTCAAGGAGGGAAGACCAGCGGACACGGAGCGGAAGGAAGCGCCCGCGGGGGGAGGCAAGGCGGGCTGCGCGGGCGGGCGCCGTGTGCGGCGGATGCCGAGAGGGACGGGGCGGCGCCGGCTTGCGGGCCGGCGTCACCCGACGATGACGGCCGCCGCGATCACCGTCGTCCAGAGCCCCTGCTTGTCGCCGACCGCGGTCTGGGTGACGTTCTGGGTCCGGACGATCTGGTTCGACAGCCGGTAGACCTCCTTCTTCTCGTCCCAGCTCTTGTCGGGGTCGAACTCGAGGCCCAGGGTCGTGGCGAGCATCTCCGCCGCCAGCTCCTCGGCGTAGTCGCCGGCCGTCTCCTCGTTTTCTCCGAAGCTGTGGTGCTCGGACAGATACCCGAACAGCTTCCGGTCGCGGGGAATCGCGACCCCGATCGTCGCCGCCACGAGGCGGTGAGGCTCGCGGGTGGCCGCCTCCGATATCACCACGAACGCCACCTGGCCGGGTTTCAGCTTCCGAACCCCGGTAGCTCTCGGCAGAATGCGGCAGCCCGGCGGGAAGATGCTGGACACGCGCACGAGATTGCAGGCCGCGATGTCGGCGGACCGCAATGCCAGCTCGAACGAGGTCAGCTTTTCGCGGTGTTTCCCGACACCCTTGGTGAAAAAAAGCTCCTTGGGAACGAGTTCGATCACGTGGGCTCCGCCGGGAAGGGATTGCAGATGACCGAATGCGCCGACGGAAACCGACGGAACATGTCAAAACGCCGTATTCGACCGTAGTGCAACCGGCCGCACCCTGTCAAGAACGGAGGAACGGCGCGCGGGCGTCCGCGGGAATGAACATTTCGTCCGGCCGGCGCGTATACGATATGAAAGCGCGTGGCGGCCAACGCGGCCACGCGGCATCGACGAGAGCCCGCGTCGGTCCGTGAGAGTACAATATCGGGTTACGGTCGGTGCCCGAACCGGACCGCCCCCGCACGATTCGAACTACCATGACCGAAGAGACCGACGCGGCGCGTCCGGAGGCGGCGCCCTCCCCGGGTCTCTTCGGACGCCTGTTCGGGGTGCTCCTGTCACCGCGGGCCACGTTCGCCGCCATCGTGGACCGGCCCAAGCCCTTCGGCGCCCTCGCCGTCGTCTGTCTGTGCGCCGCCATCGCCTCCGGTTGGCTTTACAGCACCGAGCTCGGCCAGCAGATGATCCTCGCGCAGCAGGTCGAGGGCATGGAGTCGTTCGGCGTGACGGTGACGGACGAGATGTACGCTCAGATGGCGCGCGGCCTGGAGAACGCAGCGTACTTCAGCGCGGTGACGCCCATCGTGTCGCTCCCGATCATCACGTTCATCATCGCCGGACTCGTGTGGACCGCGTGCTACGTGATCCTCGGCGCGCATGCGCCCTTCAAGGCGATGTATGCCGTCGTCGCCCACGTCGGGGCCGTCACCATCGTTCAGCAACTGTTCACCGTGCCGCTCAACTACGCGCGCGGCGTCATGAGCGTTCCCACGACCCTGGCCGCGCTGCTGCCGATGCTCGATGAAGGCGGCTTCGTCCACCGGACACTGGGCCTCGTCGAGCTCTTCGCGGTGTGGCAGATGTTTCTGCTGGCGGTGGGCGCCGGGGTCCTGTACAAGCGGCGCACGGGCCCCATTGCGGCCACGTTCTACGGCCTGTATGCCGCAGTCGCGATCGCGGCCGGCTTCATTATGTCTCGCCTGGGAGGATGAACCGTTGACCGCTTCTCGCAAGGTAATGCTCATCATCGCGATCGTGGTCCTCGGGGCCGCGGTCGTGTACGTCAACCTCGCGTTCGAGCGCGCCACCGGCCCCGAGGTGGAGGTCGAGGCCGTGCAACACCGCTACCTCGAGGCTATCGTGTCCGCGCCGGGCACCATCGTCCCGCAGCTCACCGTGGACATCAGCGCGAACACGATGGGCCGCGTGACCCGGCTGGCATTCGACGAGGGCGACCGCGTCGAGAACGGCGAGTTCCTTCTGGAGATAGACCCCGAGACGCTGCGCGCGGCGGTCGACCGGGGCGAGGCGTCACTGCAGGCGTCGCGCTCGTCCCAGCGGCAGGCCGAGGTCGCGGTGGAGACCGCCCGGGTCAACCTCGAGCTGGCCCGGGACAACCTCGAGCGGCAGGAACACCTGTGGGAGCTGCAGTTGGTGTCTCGCGAAGCCTACGAGCGCGCGCTGAACGACGTCGCCCTCCGCGAGACCGAGCTGCAGGCGCGGGAGGTCGAGGTCGCCACCCAGGCGCAGCGCATCCGCCAGGAGGAAGCCAACCTCGACAGCGCGCGGTACGAGCTGACCAAGGTGACCATTACGTCGCCCATCGCCGGGGTCGTCACGCGGCGCAACATCGAGGAAGGCGAGACGGTGGTCGTCGGCACGATGAACAACCAGGGCACGGTGCTGGCCACCATCGCGGATCTCTCCGTGATCGAAGCCGAGGTGGAGGTCGACGAGACCGACATTCCCAGCGTCGAGTTCGGGCAGATCGCGACCGTCACCATCGACGCGTTCCCCGATGAGGAGTTTTCCGGCGTCGTGACCGAGATCGGCAACAGCCCCATCCAGCCCGCCGGCGCCGGCACCGGCGCCGGCACCCAGGCGACGACGTTCAAGGTCGTCGTGACCCTGGACGAGGCGATTCCCGGCGTGCGCCCGGGCTTCACCTGCACCGCGGACATCACGACCGCGATCCGGTCCGACTCGCTGGCGATCCCGATACAGGCGGCCACCGTGCGGGAGGTGGTGCTGGACGCGAACGGGAACGTGGTGCGGCAGGAGACCGGACCACGGAGGCGGGGCGTCACCCCCGGCGTGTCGGCCTCCGAGCTGCCGGCGGGAGAGATCGAGGAGGAGCTCGAGGGCGTGTTCGTGGCGCGCCAGGGCCGCGCGGTGTTCGTGCCCGTCGACACCGGCATCGCGGGCGAGCGCTACTTCGAGGCGCTGACCGGCGTGGCGGAAGGCGACCTCATCATCATCGGGCCGTTCAGCGAGGTGCGCAACCTCGCCGACGGCGACTCCATCCGGGTGGTCGAGAGTGCGGCGCGCCGCTGATCTCACGGGCATCGCCCTTCGCGCCATCTGGGCCAACAAGCTCAGATCCGCCTTGACGATTCTCGGGAACATCGTCGCGGTGGCCTCGATCATCGCGGTGGTGTCCCTGATTCAGGGCGTCAACGCCGAGGTCGGCGACGCCATCGTCTCGGAGTTCGGCTCGGATTCGTTCGTCGTCGAACGCAGCCCCATGGTCCTGACCGAGGATGACATCGAGGCCGCAAGGAACAACCCCCGTGTGTCGCTCGACGACGCCGAGGCCATTCGGCGGTTCGGAACCCATGTCGGCGCGGTCATGGCGCAGGCCGGCCGAAGCGGCGAGGTCCGCTACCGCGACCGGGTGCTCGAGAACGTCCGCATCCAGGGGGTGACGCAGGACTACGTCGAGTTCCCGACCTTCACGGCCGAGCGCGGGCGCCTGATCAGCCGGACCGAGGTCGATCGCAATCGCGGGGTGGCGCTGCTGGGGTTCGACACCGCCGACCGGCTGTTCGACCAGCTCGATCCCGTCGACCGGCGGATCAAGGTACAGGGCGTGAACTTCCGGGTCGTCGGCGTCAGCGAGCCGACTCTCGCGGCGTTCGGACAGTCGCAGGACGAGTTCGTGGTGATTCCGATGGGTCAGTTCCGCAAGCTGTTCGGAGCGCGCCCGTCGCTGGCGTTGCGGGTTCGCGCGGACACACCGGAACAGTTCGACCGCGCCCTCGACGAGACGACCGTCGCCCTCCGCATCGAGCGCAAGCTGCGGGCCACCGAGGAGAACAACTTCGGGGTCTTCACGTCGGACGCGGTGCTGGGACTCTACCAGCAGGCCACCACCGGCATCTTTGCGGTGCTGGTCGGCATCGTCAGCTTGTCGCTGGTGGTGGGCGGCATCGTCATCATGAACATCATGCTGATGGTGGTCTCGGAACGCACGCGGGAGATCGGACTGCGCAAGGCGCTGGGAGCCCGCCGGCGCGACCTCCTCTGGCAGATTCTGGCCGAGTCGATCATCCTCTCGGTCGGCGGAGGTCTGGTCGGGACCGCGGCCGGATTCGGCGTGGCGATCGGATTGAGCTCGCTGACGCCGATCACGGCCGCCGTGCACCCCTGGTCGGTGGTCCTGGGGATCTCGATGACCGCCGTCGTAGGACTGTTCTTCGGGTTGTACCCGGCATCGCGGGCGGCGTCGCTCGATCCGATCTCGGCCCTCGGCCGCGCCTGACTCGACCCGGCTCCGCGTCCCTTTCGACAAGACGATTCGATGGCCCATCAGTTCCACGGCGGTCTGTTCGGCGAGATCGTGACGATGGCCCTGGCCACGCTGCGCGACCAGAAAGCGCGGTCGGGGTTGACGATCCTCGGCGTCGTCATCGGCATCATGTCGATCGTCGGCAGCACATCGCTGATTCGGGGGCTCGACGAGTCGCTGCGCGAGACCATCCGGTCGATGGGGCCGAACGCCGTCTTCCTCGTCAAGTTCTCGGCCATCAGCCTGGGCTCCGGCGAGGAGTTCACGGAGCTGATGCGCCGCCCGAACCTCACCACCGGCGACGCCGACGCCATCGCGCGCCAGGCCGACTCGCTCGCCGCCGTGGCCATCGTGCTCGGACAGGGCGGCCCGCCCACCATGGAGCGGGTCTACCACCGGTCGGACCAGACGAAGCCGCTCAACATCTTCGGGTCCACTTCCGAGTATCCGGACGTGACCCCCGTCGACGTGGTGGCGGGACGCTTCTTCACCCCCGGCGAGACCCGCCGGCGCACGCGCGTGGTGGTACTGGGACACACCCCCGCCCAGGCGCTGTTCGCGAACACCGACCCGATCGGGAAACGGGTCCGCATCGGGACCACCCGCTACACGGTGATCGGCGTGCTCGGCGAGACGCCGAGTCCCGGCGGCTTCAACGCGGGACAGGACGACTTCGTCATCATCCCCCACACCGCCTACCAAAAGCAGTTCGGAATCAAGGGCCGGCGGATGTTCGGCGGCGAGATGCGCGCGGTGATGATTGCGGCGGCTCCGCACGAGGATGTCGCCCCCGACGATGCCATCGCGGACATCGAACGCGTCATGCGCATCCGGCACGGGCTGCGCCTCGACGAACCGAACGACTTCGAGTTCATCACCCAGGACGCGATGCTCGCGCTGTGGGATCAGATCAGCCGCGCCACGTTCCTGTCGCTGATCGTGATCTCCTCGATCGCACTGATGGTCGGGGGAATCGGGGTGATGGCGATCATGACGATTTCGGTGACCGACCGCACCCGCGAGATTGGCACGCGCCGGGCCATCGGCGCCAAGCGGAAGGAGATTCTCTGGCAGTTTCTGCTGGAGGCCGCCTGTCTCACCGGGATCGGCGGCGTGATCGGCATCCTCCTGGGCAGCGGCATCGGCCTCGGGGTCCATTACGCGACCGGGTTCCCGGTCTCCCTGCCCTGGTGGTCGTTCGCGCTCGGCTTGGGGTTCTCCGCCGGCGTCGGCATCGTCTTCGGCCTGTATCCGGCCATGAAGGCCTCCAACCTCGACCCGATCGAAGCCCTCCGCTACGAATAGACCTTGGTCGGGCGCACGTCAGACTTGTGAAATGACTGCCCCGGGCACTGTCAGGTTGGCGATTTCCGCGTCGTTCCCGGCATCGAGGCCCTCCCGAACGGGCCCGCCGGGGCTTTGGTGCCAGGCATGGATGCCTCGGAGACCAGCCACGCCGGATACTTCCAGCGGCGGCCGCTTCACTTTCTTGACGCGCACCCACCTTCGTCGAGACGCTTGAGCAACACGTACGGAGTGGCGTAGCATGTAGGTTTTGCGTGGGCGGCCGGCATCAAGGCACGGCTGCGCAGGCGGCCGGACGTTACGGCGTCGACGATTGCAGCGTGCTGCGGTGGCGCCCGTACCCGCGGGTGCGCTGACGGACCAGCCGCCCCAGGGTTGGTTGGGCGGCGATCGGAGCCGCAGGCGACGATTTCCGGGCCGGGGGTCTGCGCCGTGGAACGGCGCGGATTCCCGGAGGGTTGGTTGGGCGGCGATCGGAGCCGCAGGCGACGATTTCCGGGCCAGGAGGATAGCCGAGCCATGAAAGTGTACGATGCGGATCAGATCCGTAATGTCGCGTTGGTGGGACACAGCGGCGCCGGCAAGACGCAGTTGGCCTCGGCCCTCCTGTTCGACGCCGGCGCCGTCAACCGCCTCGGCGCGGTGGACGACGGCACGACGGTCACGGACTACGACGAAGAGGAGATCGCGCGCAAGCATACGCTCTCGGCCAGTACTGCATTCGCGGAATGGAAGAAGACGAAAATCAACCTCATCGACACGCCGGGCATGGCCAATTTCTTCAGCGACGCCGCCTGCGCGCTGCGGGTCGCCGATGCCGCCCTCGTAGTGGTGGACGCCGTGGCCGGCTCCGAGGTGCTCACCGAGAGGGTGTGGGCGGTCGCCGAGGAGCTGAACATGCCCTGCGTCGTCGTGCTCAACCGTCTCGACCGGGAACGCGCGAGCCTGCCCCGCTCACTCGAGTCGTTGCACGAAGCGCTGGGCCGCACGGTGGTGCCGATCCATCTTCCGATCGGAGACGAGAGAGAGTTCCGCGGCGTGGTCGACCTGGTCGCCATGAAGGCCTTGACGTTCGGCTCGGACGGCCGGACGGTGTCCGCCGGAGATGTGCCGGCGGAGCTGGCCGACGACGCCGATGCCGCCCGGGAAGCCCTCATCGAGCTGGTCGCGGAGGCGGACGACGCCCTCATGGAGCAGTTCTTCGAGACCGGTACGCTGACCCAGGAACAGTTGGAAGCGGGGCTCAAGACCGCAACCGCGGGGCGGCATCTGTTCCCGCTGGTGTGCACGTCGGCCACCGCCAACATCGGCGTACAGCCCCTGCTCGACGCCATCCTCGGGTATCTCCCGTCCCCGGCGCAACGGACGCTGCCGATAGTCGATTCCGACGGCAACCCGACGACCGCCGAGACGTCCGGCGCCTCGACCGCCCTGGTGTGGAAGACCGTCGCGGATCCGTTCGCGGGACGAATCACGATGTTCCGGGTGGCGAGCGGGTCGATCGAAACGGATTCGACGGTTCAAAACGTCAGTCGCGGCGTCGGCGAACGGATCGGAGCCATCACCCTCATGCAGGGAAAGACCCAGACCACCGTCACCGAGATCAGGGCCGGCGACCTGGGCGCGGTCGCCAAGCTGAAGGAAACGCGGACGGGCGACACGCTGGCTCCGAAAGAGACCTCCTGGCGATTCCCGCCGTTCCGGTTCACCGAACCGGTACTGGCCTATGCCATCGAACCGAAGAGCCGCGGAGACGAAGAGAAGATCAGCACCGCCCTCCAACGTCTGCAGGAAGAGGATCCGACCATCCGCTACGCCCGCGACGCCCAGACCGCGCAGTTGCTGCTCTCCGGCCAGGGACAGTTGCACATCGAGGTCACCGTCGCCAAACTCAAGCGCCGCTTCGGGGTCGAAGTGAATCTGAAGCTGCCGAGGATTCCGTATCGCGAGACCATCAGGGCGGCTACCGAGGCGCACGGACGTCACAAAAAGCAGACCGGCGGACACGGCCAGTTCGGGGACTGCAAGATCAAGGTGGCGCCGCTGCCGCGCGGCGAGGACTTTCAATTCGTCGACGAGATCTTCGGGGGGGCGATCCCGCGCGGATTCATACCCGCCGTCGAAAAGGGCATCCAGGAGGCGCGGACGCGGGGCTATCTGGCCGGCTACCCCATGGTGGACTTTCAGGTCACCCTCTATGACGGGTCTTTCCACCCGGTCGATTCGAACGAAATGTCCTTCAAGATGGCGGGCCGGCTCGCGTTCCGCGACGCCATGTCGCGTGCGAAACCCACGCTGCTCGAACCCGTCATGAACGTCGAGGTGTACGCTCCCAGCGACTACGCCGGCGACCTGATGGGTGACCTCAACGGCCGCCGCGGCAAGATCGGGGGCATGGAGACGCGCGGCGCCTCGACCTCGATCAAGGCCGAGGTCCCGATGGCCGAAATGCTGACCTACGAGCAGCAGTTGACCTCGGCCACCGGCGGCCGCGGGTCGTACCACATGGAGTTCTCGCACTACGAAGAGGTGCCGGCGCACATCCTGCAAAAGGTGATAGCCGACGCCAAGGCCGAACGAGGCGAAGAGGACGGCAAGGAAAACTAAGGTGATAGCCGACGCCAAGGCCGAACGAGGCGAAGAGGACGGCAAGGAGAACTGAGGCGGTCGGCGGCCGCCGATCCGGTAGCGGCCCGTGGCGAAACCCCCGAGACGGAGGAGAAATGCGATCCGTCTCCGTCGCAGACAACGCAGCCGTTGACCGCCCGGGAGAGGGGGTGGAACGGAGCGAAGCCGAGATCAGTCCGCGGTTTCGGTGTCCTTCCCGCCCCGCAGGCGCTTGGCGGCGGCGCGCAGGCGACCACCCACCCCCTTCTTGCTCGAGGCGCCTTCCGCCGACGAGGCGGCGTCATCGGTACTCCGGTCCTGGCTGGGGTCGTACTCGCTGCCCAAGAGCTCAATCTGAGCGATCTCGGCTGCGTCCCCCTGGCGCCGGCCGAGATGCAGAACCCGCGTATACCCGCCGGGGCGCTCGGCAAACCGCGGCGCAATCGTGCCGAACAGCTTGCCGGCGATCCGCTTGTCGGCGATATCACGAGCCACCAGCCGGCGCGCGTGCAGGGCGCGGGTAGTCTCCGCGCCATCCTCGATCCCGCGCTTGGCCAGCGTGATCAGGCGCTCGACGAACGGACGCAACTCCTTCGCCTTGGCCAGGGTCGTATCGATCCGCCCGTGGCGCAACAGCATCTGGGCCTGATTGCGCAACGTGGCGAGTCGATGTTCGGTCACACGACCCAGTTTCCTGTGCGCTACTCGATGACGCATGGCTTCCGCTTTCCTCTCGTCCACCCTCGGGATCGGGATGCCGGGAACCCGCCGCTCCTGGACCAACCCCGGCAATCGGCACCTGCGGCTCCGCTTGCCGCCCAACCAGCCCTTCAGGAATCCGCGCCGTTCGACGGCGCAGACTCCTGGCCTTCCGGGTCGGCGTCGAGCGCCGGCTGATCGAACCGCATCCCGAGACCGAGCCCCATCTGCTGCAGTATTTCCTTGATTTCGTTGAGCGACTTGCGACCGAAGTTTTTGGTGCGAAGCATCTCCACCTCGGTCTTGTTCACCAGTTCGCGAATCGTCCGAATGTTGGCGTTCTTGAGGCAATTGTAGGATCGGACCGAGAGCTCGAGCTCTTCGACACTCTTGTCAAGATGCTCGTTGGTCCCCGATACCCTCTCGCCATCCGGTTCGTTCTGCGCGTCACCGGCGTCATCGAGGCCGACGAAGATGCTCAGATGGTCGCGCACCAGCCTTGCCCCCAGGGAAATCGCTTCCCGGGCGGTCACCGAGCCGTCCGTCCAGACGTCGACGGTGAGCTTGTCGTAGTCCGTCGTCTGGCCCAGGCGGGCCGCTTCCACCAAGTAGTTGACCTTGCGCACGGGAGAATGGACCGAATCGATGGGGATCCAGCCGATGCCCAGATCTTCGTCGAAGTTCTTCTCCGCGGCGACATATCCGCGCCCCTGCTTGACCCGCATCTCCATATGCAACGAACCGCCGTCGGCGATCGTGGCGACATGGAGATCGGGGTCGAGAATCTCGACCGCGGCATCGACTTCGAGATCCGCCGCCTTGACCTCGCCCGGCTTGTGGGCCCGCAGATACAACGTCTTCGTTTCGTCGGTGTGCAGCTTGATCGGAATCTGCTTCAGATTCAGGATGATGTCCGTCGCATCCTCCACGACCCCCGGAATGGGCGAGAATTCGTGAAGCACATTGTCGATCTTGACGCTGGTGACCGCGGCGCCCTCAATCGCCGACAACAGCACCCGGCGCAGGGCGTTGCCGATCGTGGTCCCGAAACCGCGCTCGAACGGCTGTGCGGAAAACCTGCCGAACCGATCGGTCAGGGTCTCCGCATCGAACTCCAGCCGTTTCGGTCGCTGGAAGCCTTTCCACAACATCAAAATCAATCCTTTCCGTGGCCGGGACCGCTCCCTACTTCGAATACAACTCGACGATCAACTGCTCCTGCACCGGCAGGTTGATCTGGTCACGGGTCGGCAGCGCGGTGACCCGTCCCGTGATGGTGGACGCGTCGAACTCCAGCCAGTCGGGGATTCCCCGTCCCTTGACCTCCTCCATGGCGTAGAGAATCGCCGGCCGCTTCGCGCTGCGCTGCCGCACGCTGACGGCATCGCCGGCCTTCAGCGAGAGCGACGGAATATCGGCCCGGCCACCGTTCACCTGCACATGGCCGTGTCTGACGAGCTGCCGGGCCTGCGGCCGGGAGGTCGCGAGTCCAAGCCGGTAGACGACGTTGTCGAGTCGGCGCTCGAGCAGCTGCAACAGCGTCTCGCCGGTGATGCCGCGCTGTCGTTCGGCCGCCGCGAAGTACCGGCGGAACTGGTTCTCGAGCACGCCGTACGTGCGCTTGACCTTCTGCTTCTCGCGAAGCTGCGACCCGTAGCCCATGACCTTGTTGGGACGGCGACGACGTCCCTGCTGGCCGGGCGGGACGTTGCGCTTTTCGATGGCGCACTTCTCCGCGTAGCATCGCTCGCCCTTCAGGAAGAGCTTCATTCCCTCACGGCGGCAGAGCCGGCAAACGGGTCCTGCATATCGTGCCATACTGATTTGCTCTCCTCGCGTCGTCGTCTCTTCGCGTCGGTCCCGGTTATACGCGGCGCCGCTTCGGCGGACGACACCCATTGTGGGGGATCGGCGTTACGTCGCGAATCGACTTCACGCTGAGCCCGGCCGAGGCCTGCAATGCGCGAATGGCGGATTCACGTCCGCCGCCCGGCCCCTTGACCCGCACATCCACCGTGCGCATGCCGACCGCTTTGGCGCCGTGCCCGGCGCGAATCGCCGCCTGGGTGGCCGCGAACGGCGTGCCCTTGCGTGAACCGCGGAATCCGATCCCCCCCGCGCTCGACCACGCCACGACGTTGCCTTCGGTATCGGCAATCGTGATGATCGTGTTGTTGAACGACGCCTGAACGTGCACGATGCCGTGGTGCACGACCCGCTTGTCGCGCTTCTTCTTGAAGGTCTTCTTCCGCTTGGCCGGCCGCTTGCTCGGTGTCGGAACCGAGGCGTCGACCGTTTCCAGCTTAGCCATTCGCGAACATTCCTTTCTGACTCTCCAAACGTCGCCAGTCGCCGGAGTTTCGCGCCAACGAACTCCCACGCGACCGAAGGTCGCGCAGGCTCCCTAGACTCCTAGCTCGTCCGCTTCTTCGCCACCGCGCCCTTGCGCGGTCCCTTCCGCGTACGGGCATTGGTCTGCGTCCGCTGCCCGCGCACCGGAAGATTGCGCCGATGACGCATCCCGCGAAAGGATCCGACTTCCATCAATCGCTTGATGTTCATCGTGATCTCCTTCCGGAGATCACCCTCGACCCGGCCATGTTCCTCGATCACCCGGCTGATCTTCCGTACGTCGTCCTCGGAGAGGTCCTTGATCCGGATGTCGGGATCGACTCCGGCCTCCTTCAGGATCACCCCGGATCGATGGTCGCCGATGCCGAAGATGTACGTCAGTCCGGTTTCGATGCGCTTGGTCCGTGGTAGATCTACACCCGCAATTCGAGCCATGGTCCAGCCTCACCCTTGTCGCTGCTTGTGCTTCGGATTCGGGCAGAGCACGCGCACTACGCCCGAGCGCCGCACGATCTTGCACTTGTCACAAATCCGCTTTACCGATGCTCGTACCTTCATTCCACACCCTCGAATCGGCCCGCAGGACCGGGCTCACCGAATGCCGAACGCCGCAACCCGGCCGTGGTCACGATGCCCCCGGGCGGCTCCAGGTTCCGCCGTCATCGGGCCGTCATCCCTGGACTGCCGGCGCCGGCCCCAAGGCCCGCGTCGCCGACGAATCCTCCGCCGGGCGGCAGGCGGCGCCGTGCCGGTCGCCCGCGCGGGTCAACACGTCCGGACCGTCCTCTGTAATCGCCACCGTGTGCTCGAAGTGCGCCGCGAGACTGCCGTCGCGGGTCACCGCGGTCCACCCGTCGCCGAGCACCTTGACGTCCGGCCGCCCCAAGGTGACCATCGGCTCTATCGCAAGCACCATTCCCGTTTCCAGCTTCGGTCCACGACCGGGTTCGCCGTAGTTCGGGATCTGCGGTTCCTCGTGCAACGCCACCCCAATGCCATGGCCGACGAACTCCCGGACGACCGAGAACCCGTGCGCCTCGACGTGCCTCTGCACGCGGTGTCCGATGTCAGAAACATGGCCACCGGGACGGATCTGGGCGATACCGAGATCGAGGGCCTCCCGGGTGACCCGCAGCAGCTCGGCAACGCGCTCCGGAACCCCGCCGACGGGTACGGTGATCGCCGAATCGCCATAGTAGCCGTCGAGCACGACCCCCATGTCCAGCGACACGATGTCGCCGTCCGCCAGCGGCGCGGCCGATGGAATGCCGTGCACCACGGCCTCGTTGATCGATGCGCACAAGGTCGACGGATATCCCTGATATCCCTTGAAGGCCGGAACCGCGCCGCCCCCTCGAATCCGCCGTTCGGCCGCCGCATCGAGCTCCAGGGTCGAGACGCCGGGCGCCACCAGCCGGCGGAGCTCGGACAGCACCTCCGCCACCAGCGCATTCGCCGCACGCATGCGCTCGATTTCCGCCGGCGATTTGCGGACTATCATGCGCCGGTCTCCTCGGCCGCCACGCGGGCGGCCGCCCGGTCCGCCAGCACCGCCTCGACGGCGTCCGCCAGCGCCGACCCGACCTCCGCCGGGCTCTGGTTCCCATCGACGGCGCGAAACGAGGAGCGGTCCGAATAGTAGTCGACGAGCGGCCGGGTCGCGTCGGCGTATACCCGCAGCCGCTCCCGCACGACCGATTCGGTGTCGTCGCTCCGCTGCAGCAACTCGCCGCCGCATCGGTCGCAGCGCGACCCCGGCGCCAGATCGACGCTGGTCGCCTGTCCACACTGCCCGCACACCCGCCGGCGCGCGAGTCGGCCGACCAGCGCATCGTCCGGCACCGCGATGTCGATGACGATCAGCGGCGGGCGGCCGGTCATGATCCCGTCGAGAGCCCGGGCCTGGGCCACGGTACGGGGAAAGCCGTCGAGCACGAAACCGGCCGCCACATCCTGCCGGCTCAGGCGGTCCCGCACGATGGCTATCATCAACTCGTCATCGACCAGGCGCCCCGCATCCATCGTCGCCTTGGCCCGCCGGCCGAGCTCGGTACCGGACTTGACCGCATCACGCAGAATGTCGCCCGTCGAAATCTGCGGGATCGCGCGCCGGCGCGCAAACTCGACGCCCTGCGTGCCCTTGCCGGCGCCGGGAGGACCCAGCACGACGAGGTTGATCGGGGTACGCATGTCCCAGCCTAGCCGCGACGACCCCGGATGCGGGTCTTCCGCATGAACCCGTCATAGTGCCGCATGATCAACTGCGACTCGACCTGCTGCACGGTGTCCATCGACACGCCGACGATGATCAGCAGCGAGGTCCCGCCGAAGTAGAAGGTGACGTTGAGCCCGTCGGTAATCCATCTCGGGGTGACCGCATCGAGGGAGTCGCCAATGAAGGGAATGGCCGCGACCCGGAATCCGACGATCATCAGATCCGGGAGCACCGCGACGACGGCCAAGTAGATCGCTCCCACCAGCGTAATTCGGGTCAGGATGGTATCGATGTACTCCGCGGTCCGCTTGCCCGGCCGAATGCCCGGCACGAACCCGCCGTACTTGCGCATGTTCTCGGCGACGTCATCCGGATTGAAGATGATGGCGGTGTAGAAGTAGGCGAAGAAAATGATGCCCCCCATGTACAGGAGGTAGTAGAGGGGCATGCCGTTCGCCAGATTCTCGGTGATGCTCTGCGCCCACGAGGTCTCGGGCATCGCGGAGGTGATGGTTGCGGGAAAGGCGAGCAGCGACGACGCGAAAATGACCGGAATCACCCCGCCGGTGTTCACCTTCAAGGGAATGTGGGTGCTGGTGCCCCCATACATCCGCCGTCCCACGACGCGCTTCGCATACTGCACGGTGACCCGGCGCTGCCCGCGCTCGATGAACACCACCGCGCCGATGACCAGAATCATCGCGATGGAGAGAATCAGCAGGCGAAACAGCCCCATTTGGCCGGTACGCAACTGATCGAGCGTATTCAGGACCGCCGCGGGCAGGTTGACGACGATGCCGGCAAAGATGATCAGCGACATGCCGTTGCCGATTCCGCGCTCGGTGACCTGCTCCCCCAGCCACATGATGAAGCAGGTACCGGTGGTGAGGGTCAAGACCACCAGCAGGCGGAACCCCCAACCGGGCTCGTACACCAAGGGCAGGCCGCCGGCGATATTGGTCTGGCTCTCGAGCCAGAAAGCGATGGCGAACGCCTGCACCCCACACAGCAGCAGCGTGCCGTAACGCGTGTACTGGGTGATCTTCCGGCGGCCGAGCTCCCCTTCCTTCGACAACCGCTCCAGATACGGCCAGACGACGGTCAGGAGCTGCAGGATGATCGACGCGCTGATGTAGGGCATGATGCCCAGCGCGAAAATGGTGACCTGGGCCAGATTGCCGCCCGAGAACATGTTGTAGAGTCCGAACATGGTCCCGGCCGCCTGTTCGGCCAGAATCGCCAGCGCATCGGTATTCACACCGGGGGTCGGGATGACGCTGCCGAGGCGGTAAACCGCAAGAATGGACAGCGTGAACAGCACCCGGGTCCGCAGATCCGAGATCGCGAAGACATTCCGCAGGCTGTCAAGCATTGATGCGCCCCCTGTCGATCAGACCCTGATCTGTTCCGCCCATCACCCCGTCACGACCTCGGTTCGCCCACCGGCGGCGGCGATCAGCTCGGCCGCCTTCTGACTGAACTTGTGCGCCTTGACGGTCAACGACACGTCCAAGCCGCCCCGGGCCAGCACCTTGACGAGCTTGGCGTTGGACCGCACGAGGCCCCGCTCCCGCAAGAGGGCGGGCGTGATCTCCGCGCCGGCCTCGAATCGCTCGGCGAGGGTATCGAGATTGACGACGGCGTACTCCACCCGAAACGGATTGAAGAACCCGCGTTTCGGCACCCGGCGGTGCAGAGGCATCTGCCCGCCCTCGAAGCCGCGCTTCCGGCGGTATCCCGACCGGGACTTCTGCCCCTTGTGCCCCCGCCCGGAGGTGACCCCGGAACCGGACCCATAGCCTCTGCCCACCCGCTTCTTCGGGCGCCGGGCGCCCCGGGGCGGTCTCAGATCACTCAAGCTCATCGTTCGCCCTCGACCTGGCTCACGCGGACCAGATGCCGAACCTTGTGGATCATGCCGCGGACGGACGCTACGTCCTTCAGTTCGACGGTGTGGTGGAGCCGCCGCAACCCCAACCCCCGTACGACCTCCGCCTGACGCTTGTCGAAGCCGATCGTGCTCCGCACCAGCGTCACGCGCACCCGCCCCGCTCCCGCGGCCGTTGTATTCGCCATCTCCCCGTCTTTCATCGAGTCGCTTCCCGTCTCCACGGCGCAACTCCCGGCCCGGAAATCACCGCCTGCGGCTCCGCCGCCGCCTTGCCGCGCCGCCGCCCCAACCGACCCGCCGGAAGCCCGATCCGTTCTACGGCGCAGTCCCCTGACCCGCGGTCAGCTCCTCGAGATCGATGCCGCGCAGCCGTGCGACCGAGACCGGATCCTTCAGCTCCATCAACCCCGTGAAGGTGGCCCGCACGACGTTGTGCGGATTCTGCGTTCCCAGCGACTTGGTGAGTATGTTCTGTATCCCGGCCGATTCCAGGACTGCGCGCACCGCACCGCCCGCAATGATCCCGGTGCCGTCGGGAGCCGGCTTCAGCAACACCCGGCCGGCCCCGAACCGGCCGACCACCCGGTGCGGTATCGTCGTACCGTCGAGGGAAACGCGGAGCAGCGCCTTCTTGGCTGCCTCGATTCCCTTCTTGATGGCCGATGGCACTTCCTTGGCCTTGCCGACCCCGAACCCGACCACGCCGTGGGTGTCGCCGACGACCACCAAGGCGCTGAAGCTCAGGTTCTTGCCGCCCTTGACGACCTTCGTGACGCGGTTGATCGAGATGACCGTGTCCTTGAGGTCGAAGTCGTTGGGGTCAATCTTCGGTCGCGTATTGCTCATGGCAGTTTTCTGGCAGCCCGTGTCACCCTCTGGCGGCATTCGACCGGGGCTGCATCCCGGCAGACTGCTTGCTACTGCCGCCGCCTGCATCCGCAAGCGCCGAACCCACGCCGGAGTCCGGGCCGCGCCGACGCCCCGCGGCAGCAGGATCGTTCATCGAGAGAACCCCCGCGCAAGCGCCGATGCGCGGTTTCAGCTCCGGCTCCCAGCGCTCTTTGCCCGCGGGCGCTCTTCAGCCCGCCGGCGCCCCCGCCACCCGCGGTGCGACGCGGGGTTACACCACGGGCTGCTAGAACTTCAGACCGGCCTCTCTCGCCGCATCCGCGACCTTGCGAATCCGACCGTGATACAGAAACCCGCCACGGTCGAAAACCACGCTCCGGATGCCCTTTTCGAGCGTCCGTTCCGCGATCAGGCGGCCGATCACCTGCGCACCCGCCACATTTCCACCGGCGGCTCCATCGGCGAAGCTCGCCTTGACCGTCGGCTCGGTGCTGGACGCCGATGCCACCGTGGTACCGTTCAAGTCGTCGATCACCTGGACCGCAATATGCTCCAGGCTCCGGAAGACCGACATTCTCGGCCGATCCGGCGTCCCTGAGATCTTCTTGCGCTGACGCAGTGCAATCCGGTGGCGCCGATCTTTTTTCGTCTTGACCTTCATGACACGTTCGACCCGCTATGCTCCCGTCTTGCCGACCTTCTTCTTCAGAACCTCGCCGGTATACCGGATCCCCTTCTGCTTGTACGGATCCGGCTTGCGGAGGCTGCGAATGTCGGCCGCGATCTGCCCCACCGCCTGGCGGTCGACCCCGGTCACCACCAGACGGGTCTGATTCTCCACCGCGACCGCGATACCGTCGGGCACTTCGAATATCACCGGGTGCGAATATCCCAGCGCCAACGTGAGCCGTTGACCCACCACCTCGGCGCGATAGCCGATCCCTACGATTTCGAGCTCCTTCTTGAATCCTGCCGAGACGCCGGTCACCGCGTTGGCGACCAGACTGCGCCCGAGCCCGTGAAACTTGGCCATGGCGCGATCATCGCGCCGGGGACGTGCGTGCAACGCCCCGTCCTGCATCTCGACCACGATCCCCGGCGGCAGCGGCTGGCGCATCGTCCCTTTCGGTCCTTTGGCCTCCACCGCTTCCGGAGAGATCTCGACGGTGACTCCTGCGGGAATCGGGATCGGTCTCTTACCCACTCGCGACATTTCGTGACTCCACCGTCCGGTCTACCAGACGTTGCACAACACTTCGCCGCCCACACCCATCTTGAGCGCTTCCCGGCCCGTCATGACCCCGCGCGAGGTGGTGAGAATGGCGATACCGAGCCCGGCCAGCACCGGGGGCACATTGTCCCGGCCGCAATACACCCGCCGGCCGGGCCGGCTGACGCGTTGGATCCCGGAGATGACGTTCTCGCCGCGCGATCCGTACTTCAACTGGATCCGAATCATCGAACGCGCCTGCTGCCCCCGTTCGACGACGACGTCCACCATCCGGAACGACTGGATGTATCCCTCGCTCTGCAGAATCCTCGCGATCTCCGTCTTGAGCCGCGATGCCGGGATGTCCACGCGCCGGCGATGCGCCGCGGTCCCGTTGCGGATTCTCGTCAACATATCGGCGATCGGATCAGTCATGTCTCTGTTGTCTGTCGACCTCGCGCCCCGTGGCGCGGCGTTTCGGCCTGCATCGTCACCAACTGCTCTTGGTCACTCCCGCGATGTCACCCTCGAGCGCGAGCCGCCGGAAGCACAACCGACACAGCGCAAACTTGCGGATGAACCCCCGCGGCCGCCCGCACAGGCGGCATCGGTTGCGTAACCGCACCTTGAACTTGGGCGGCCTGTCTTCCTTGACGATCTTCGCAGTTGTTGCCATCGAGCTCCCCTCGCCCGGTATCCGCCGCCTCACGGCTCCACCACCGCTTTGCGGCGCCCCCGCCCAACCAACCCCGCCAGGCTAGGCCGCCCGCGCCGTTCTACGGCGCAGACTCCTAGTTCGTCCGGAACGGCATCCCCATGAGCTGGAGCAGCCGGCGCCCCTCTTCATCGGTCCTGGCCGTCGTGACCACGGAAACGTTCATCCCGCGCGACTTGTCGACCTTCATGTAGTCGATCTCGATGAACATCAGTTGATCCGGGAGTCCCAGGGTGTAGTTGCCCCGCCCGTCGAACCCCTTCGGAGACACGCCGCGGAAGTCCCGGACGCGGGGCAATGCGACGGAGATGAGGCGGTCGAGGAATTCATACATGCGATCCCGCCGAAGCGTCACCACCGAGCCGATCGGCATGCCCTGCCGGAGCTTGAACTGGGCTATGGATTTCCGGGCCCGGGTGGTCAACGGCTTCTGGCCGGTGATACGCGTCAGATCGTCGCTGCCGGCATCGATCAGCTTCACGTTCTGCGTGGCCTCGCCCAACCCCATGTTCACGACAATCCGCTGGATCTTCGGCACCGCCATGACGTTGCCGTACCCGAATTCCTTGGTGAGCGCGGGAACGACGTTCTCGTGATAGCGTTCTCTCAGTCGACTCATCATCGATCCACGACCCCGTCGCACTTGCGGCAAATCCGAACCTTGCGACCGTCACCGAGCAGGCGCCGGCCGATTCGTGTCGGCGCGCCGCAGTCGGGACAGATGAGCTGCACGTTCGACGCATGCAGCGCCGCCTCGTGCTCGACGACGCCTCCCTTGACGTTCTGTCTCGGGTTCGGGCGGGTATGGCGCTTGACGATATTCACGCCCTCGACGATCAGCCGGTTCTTGGCCGGCACCAGCCGCAGGACGCGCCCGCGCTTCCCCCGGTCCTTTCCCGTGATCACGACCACGTTGTCGTTCTTCCGGATGGGGGTCTGTAGTTTCGACATGGCTCACAACTCTCACGGAGTCGGACGGCCCGACCGCCGAACTGCTCTTTTCAGAGTACCTCCGGCGCCAGAGAGATGATCTTCATGAACTTGCGTTCCCGCAACTCCCGCGCCACCGGGCCGAAGACCCGCGTCCCGATCGGTTCGCCCTGCTCATTGACCAGGACCGCCGCGTTTCGGTCGAAACGAATGTAGCTGCCATCCCGCCGACGGTGCTCTTTCGCGGTCCGCACGATGACGGCGCGAACGACCTGCCCCTTCTTCACGGCCGAGCGCGGCGCCGCTTCCTTCACCGATGCCGTAACGAGGTCACCCAGCTTCGCGAAACGTCCCGTCGACCCGCCGATCGGGTTGATGACCGCGATCTTCCGAGCCCCGGAATTGTCCGCGACATCGAGGATCGATTGCATCTGGATCATGATTCTGTGCTCGCTCTGCCGGGCGCAGCGTGCTGGGACCCCCAGCCCGGAAAGGGCCGCCTGCGGCTCGCTTTCCGCCCAACCAGCCTTCCGGAAATCTACGGCGCAGACGCCTAGACGGCTCCCGTCCGTTCGACAATCCGAACCACCGCCCAACGCTTGCGGCGACTGAGAGGCCGGGTCTCGACGATGGCGACCACGTCGCCCTCTTTGGCTTCGTTGCCCGGATCGTGCGCCATGAATCTCGACGTACGACGCTGAATCTTGCCGTACAGTCCGTGGCGCACACGCCGCTCGACCGCCACGACGACGCTCTGATCCATCTTGCCGCTGACAACGACGCCCTGGATTTCTGCCTTAGTCCCCATCCGCTGCTTCTTTCGTATCGCTGGCCGGCGCTTCGGTGCCGAGTACGTAACCCCGCAAGAGCGTCTTCACCCGAGCCAGATCACGCCGGGTCTCCAGTAGTTTGCCGGCCGCCTCCTGTTGTCCCATCGACTTCTGGAGTCGCAGACGAAACAGTTGCTCGGCCAGCTCCCGCTCACGCTGCTTGAGGTCCGACACGCCGAGCTCGCGCAGTTCCGAAATCGATGTCATGATGCCCCGTCCCCACCGAACCGGGTGGCGAACTTCGTATGAATGGGCAACTTGGCCGCCGCCAACCGCATCGCCTGCCGCGCGACCGCGGCGTCGACCCCTTCCATCTCGAAGAGAATGCGACCCGATTTCACCACCGCAACCCACTGCTCGGGCGCGCCCTTGCCTTTACCCATCCGGGTTTCCTGCGGTTTCTTGGTAATCGGCTTGTCCGGAAACACCCGAATCCAGATCTTGCCGCCGCGCTTGATGGACCGGGTCATCGCCACCCGCGCCGCCTCTATCTGGCGGTCGGTCAGCCAGCACGGCTCCATCGCCCGCAGGCCGTAGTCGCCGAACGACACCGTCGAGCCCCGCCACGCCTTGCCGGTCATGCGACCGCGGTGCTGCTTCCGGTGTTTGACCTTCTTCGGCATCAACATGACAACTACCTCGCACGTACCGGCCTAGCCCGGAAATCGTCGCCTGCGGCTCCGATTGCCGCCCAACCAACCCTCCAGGAATCCGCGCCGTTCTACGGCGCAGACTCCTAGCCCGGAAATCGCCGCCGTAGGAGTTTCGCGCCAACGAAACTCCGAACGCGACCGCAAGGTCGCGCTGCGGCCTCCGATCGCCGCCCAACCCTCCAGGAGTCCGCACCGCCGCGCTACTGCGCAGACTCCTCAGGCTCGGGCTCCGCGGCGCGGCGCCCGATACTCTTCGTCACGGGCCAGCCGGGGTTCGTGGCGGTCGCCCTTGTACAGCCACACCTTCACGCCGATCTGGCCGTAGGTGGTGTTGGATTCCGCGAATCCGTAGTCGATGTCCGCCCGCAGCGTCTGCAGCGGCAACTGGCCGTGCAGATACCATTCCGTACGCGCGATTTCCGCCCCGTTCAGGCGTCCGCCCACCCGCACCTTGATGCCGCGCGCGCCGAAGCGCAGAGCCGACTCGACCGCCTTGCGCATCGCCCGGCGGAAGGCGACCCGCTTCTCGAGCTGCAGCGCCACCGACTCGCTGATCAACTGCGCATCGATCTCGGGCTTCTGGATTTCCTGAATGTTGATGAAGACCTCGCGCTTGGTTCGCCGCTGAATCTCGGTCTTGAGCTTGTCGACCTCGGTACCCTTGCGTCCGATGATGATGCCCGGCCGCGACGTGCAGATGTCGATCTTCAACTTGTTGGCGGCACGCTCGATCTCGATCTTGGACACGCCGGCATGCTTGAACCGCTTCTTCAGGTCGGACCGGAGCGAGAGGTCTTCGTGCAAGAGCTTGGCGTAATCGCGATCGGCGTACCAACGCGACCGCCACGTCTTGTTGAATCCCAGTCTGAACCCGTACGGGTGAACCTTCTGACCCATCTCGTCAACCTCTGGCCCGGAAACCGGCGCCCTCGGCTCCGCTTTCCGCCCAACCACCCCCGCCGTGCTGCGCCGCTCCGGTTATCGGCCCGGCAGGAACTTCCGCCTCCCAGCAGCCCGCGGCGAAAGTCCCCGCTGCCTTCGAGCGGCGATGCATCCTGCCTGCCAGCCCGGAAATCGTCGCCTGCGGCTCCGATTGCCGCCCGACCAACCCTCCAGGAGTCCGCGCCGTTCTACGGCGCAGATTCCTAGCCGCCCGACCGCTTCCTCGACCGTCGCGCCGACCGCCTCTTCGAACGACGCCCGGGCCGGGAGGACCCGACCTGCGCTTCGGCCGAGCCGGACTCGCCGGGGGCCGCCACCCGCGCGACCACTTCCGGCTGCTCCACGACGTGCACCGTCAGATGCGCAGTGCGCTTGACGATGCGGAACGCGCGCCCCATCGGCGCCGGCCGGATGCGCTTCATCGACGGCCCCTGGTCGGCGTAGCACTTCGACACGAACATCCGGTCGATATCGCCGCCGGCGCCCTCTTTCTGTTCCGCATTGGCGACCGCGGAACGGAGCACCTTGGCAATGTCGCCTGCTATCCGCTTCCGCGAAAACCGCAGTGTCGCCAACGCCCGATCCACGCTCTCGCCGCGAATCAGATCCATGACGAGCTTGGCTTTCTGGGCCGAAGTCCGGACATAGCGCCCCGTGGCGCGCCCTTCGATCATCGTCATTTGCCCTTGCCGACAGAAGCGGCCTTGTCTCTCTTGCTCGTATGCCCTCGAAACAACCGCGTCGGCGAGAACTCACCCAGCTTGTGCCCCACCATGTTCTCGGTCAGGTATACCGGAATGAACTTCTTCCCGTTGTGCACCGCGATGGTGTGTCCGACCATTTCGGGAATGACCGTCGACCGTCGAGACCAGGTCTTGATGACCCGGCGGTCTCCGCTGTTGTTCATGTGTTCGACCTTCTCGAGCAGCGGTATGTCGACGAACGGTCCCTTCTTCAGCGATCGACTCATTGGCGCCTCGTCTCAATCCCTGGCCGCGCGCAAACGGCTGCCACCGCGAACATGAACACCCGCCGCACGCCGTTCCCGCCGTCGCGCGGTCCTTGCGAAAGCGCTCACTTCCGCCGCCGGCGCTGAACGATGAACTTGTCCGACGGCTTCCGGCTGCGGGTCTTGTAGCCCTTGGTCGGCATCCCCCACGGAGACACCGGGTGCCGCCCGCCCGCGGCCTTGCCCTCACCGCCGCCGAGCGGATGGTCGACCGGGTTCATCGCGACCCCCCGGACATTGGGCCGGCGCCCGAGCCAGCGGGTTCGGCCCGCCTTGCCCAGCGACACATTCTCGTGGTCCACATTGCCGACCTGACCGATGGTCGCCGAGCACTCCTTCAGAATCCGGCGGATCTCGCCCGACGGCATCCGGACCGACACGTAGTCGCCTTCCTTGGCGACGAGCTGCACGCTCGACCCGGCGCTGCGGGCGATCTGACCGCCCTTGCCCGGCTTGAGCTCCACGTTGTGCATCTGCGTGCCGAGCGGAATGTTCTTGAGGGGCAGAGCATTGCCGCGAAGGATATCGACCCGCGGCCCCGCGATGACGGTATCGTTGACGGCGACGCCGGCCGGATGGAGGATATAGCGTTTCTCACCATCCGCGTAGGTCACCAGCGCGATACGCGCAGACCGGTTCGGGTCGTACTCGATCGTGGTCACCCGCCCCGGCACATCCTGCTTGTCACGCTTGAAATCGATGATGCGATACGTGCGCTTGTGCCCTCCGCCCCGCTGCCATATCGTGACGCGGCCCTGATTGTTCCGGCCGCCCGACTTGGGCAACGGCTCGGTCAACGGCTTGTGCGGCTTGGTTGCGGTGATCTCCTCGAACGTCTGCACCGTCTGGAATCGGCGCCCCGCCGACGTCGGCTTGTACTTGCGGATAGTCATCGTCTAGGCGCCTTCCAGGAACTCCGGCACGTTCTCGCCGCCCCGCAGCCGGACGTAGGCCTTCTTCCAGTCCGGACGCTGGCCGGAAAACCGTCCCTGCCGCTTGATCTTGCCGTGGTTGATCGAGGTGCGAACGCTGGCGACCTTCGCTCCCAGCAATCGCTCCACCGCCTGCTTGATCTCGACTTTCGTCGCCCGCATCGCCACTTCGAGCACGATCGTCCCGGTTTCTTCGCGCTGCAGCGTGGTCTTCTCGGTGATGAGGGCCCGCCGAATGACCTCGGTCTCTTTCATGATCCCAGCACCTGTGTCAGGCGCTCGACGGCACCGCGCGTCATCACGATCTGCCGTGCGTCGACGACGTCCCGCGCGCCGAGCTGGTTGGTCGCCACAAGCCGGACATCACCGATATTGCGCACGGCCAGCGCCAGCTTCGCATCCGGTTGCACGTCGACCAGCACTGCCTTCGACACGACGTCGAGCCGCCGCAGCAACTCGACCGCCTGCCGCGTACGCGGCTCGTCGACACCGAGCTGTTCCACCACCAGGACGTCGCCGCCCCGGAACTTCTCGGTCAGGGCCGCTCGCAACGCTCCCCGAACCACCTTCTTCGGCAGGCGATATCCGTAGCTCCGCGGCTGGGGACCGAACACCACGCCGCCCGAACGCCACAACGGATTGCGGCTCTCGCCGACCCGCGCGCGGCCGGTGCCCTTCTGGCGCCACGGCTTCTTGCCGGTGCCTCGAACTTGGCCGCGCGTCTTCGTGGCATGCGTGCCGCGACGATCCTCGGCCGATTCGTGCACCACCGATTCCCAGATGATGTCCCGGTTCAGCCGGCCGCCGAACACGTCATCACTGACCTCGACCGATCCGATCTTCTCGTTCCGCGAATCAACGACATCCAGCGTCATGGTCGCAACCTGCTCGGGGGAACCCGGTCAGACACCGCTACTATTTCCGCTTCCCGGCCGATTTCTCGGCCGCCGACGCGCTCTCCGGCTTGGCGGCAACCGCCTTCCGTATCATGACGGCCCCGCCCGGAGCTCCCGGAACCGCCCCCTTGACCACCAGCACATGCCGATCCGCATCCACTCGCAGCACCCGCAGGTTTCGAGTCGTCACCCGGTCGCCGCCCATGCGCCCCGGCCCGCGCATGCCCTTGATGACCCGCGAGGGGTACGATGACGCCCCGATCGAGCCCGGTGCGCGATGAAACATGGAGCCATGCGTCGCGCGGCCGCCACCGAAACCGTGGCGCTTCATGACGCCTTGAAACCCCTTGCCGCGACTGACCCCGACGACATCCACCCGGTCTCCATCGGCAAAGACCGACGCCACGACCTGATCGCCTTCGGCCGGCCCAGCGCCCTCCACCCCGACTTCCCGCCGAATCCGGGTCGGGGGCACTTTGGCCTTCTTGTAGTGACCGGTCATGGGCCGGTTCGCGTTGACCGGAGCCTCCTCGACGAGCCCAAGCTGCACGGCGGCATAACCGTCGCGCTCGACCGTCTTGCATTGCACGACGACACACGGACCGGCCTTGATGACCGTCGCCGGCAGAATCGCGCCGTCGTCGCCGAACAACTGGGTCATTCCGATCTTTCGTCCGAGAATACCGGTCACCATGATCGTTTGCATCCGTCTTGCGGGGGTTCGTCCCGAGCTCCCGGCCCGGAAATCACCGCCCTGCCGGCTCCGCCGCCCCCATCGAATCCTGCCGGGAGTCGGCGCCTCCTGCGGGAGGCGGCGCCGTTCCACGGCGCAGACTCCTACCCGCTGCTGTCCTTCCCGAATGCCTTGATTTCGACATCGACGCCGGCCGGGAGATCGAGCTTCATCAGCGCATCGACGGTCTGGGACGTCGGCTCGAAGATATCGATCAACCGCTTGTGGGTGCGGATTTCGAACTGTTCGCGCGACTTCTTGTCGACGTGGGGCGATCTCAACACCGTCCACTTGTTCAGATCCGTCGGCAAGGGTATCGGGCCGGCGAGGCGCGCCCCCGTCCGCCGGGCGGTATCCGCGATCTCGTGGGTCGACTGATCGAGCACCCGATGATCGTAGGCTTTCAGGCGTATCCGAATCTTGTCGCTGAACATGGTCTCATACCGGGGCAACGCCGCACGCCGCGGCTATTCGACGATGTCGGTGATGGCCCCCGACCCGACCGTGCGGCCGCCCTCGCGAATCGCGAAGCGCAGCCCCTTCTCCAGAGCCACCGGCGTGATCAACTCCACTTCCATCGTCACGTTGTCGCCCGGCATCACCATCTCGACGCCGTCCGGCAGCGTCGCAACCCCCGTCACGTCCGTCGTCCGCAGGTAGAACTGAGGCCGGTACCCGTTGAAGAACGGCGTGTGCCGACCGCCTTCGTCCTTCGTCAGGACGTAGACCTCCCCCTTGAACTTCGTGTGCGGCGTGATCGACTTCGGCTTCGCAAGAACCTGCCCGCGCTCAACATCGTCCTTTTCCAAACCCCGCAGCAGAACCCCGATGTTGTCCCCGGCCACGCCCTCGTCCAGAAGCTTCCGGAACATCTCAACCCCGGTCACCACCTTCTTCTGCGTCTCCTGGAACCCCACGATCTCGATGTCGTCGCCCACCTTCACGATGCCCCGGTCCACTCGGCCCGTCACCACCGTACCCCGGCCCGAGATCGAGAACACGTCCTCGATCGGCATCAGGAACGGCTTGTCAACGTCACGGACCGGAAGCGGAACGTAGTCGTCCACCGCCGCCATCAACTCGTCGATGCAAGGCGCATGCGCTTCGTCGCCTTCCAGCGCCTTCAGAGCAGACCCGCGGACCACGGGAAGGTCGTCCCCAGGAAACTCATACGACGACAGAAGCTCCCGAACCTCCAGCTCCACTAGGTCCAGAAGCTCCTCGTCGTCCACCATGTCCACCTTGTTCATGAACACGACCAGAGACGGAACCCCGACCTGACGAGCCAGAAGAATGTGCTCCCGGGTCTGCGGCATCACCCCGTCGGTCGCCGCCACCACCAGAATCGCACCGTCCATCTGCGCCGCGCCCGTGATCATGTTCTTGATGTAGTCCGCATGACCCGGGCAGTCCACGTGCGCGTAGTGCCGATTCGCCGTCGTGTACTCAACGTGCGCCGTCGCGATCGTGATCCCGCGCTCCCGTTCCTCGGGCGCGTTGTCGATCGAGTCGAACGAACGAACCGCGTTCTTCGGATCGTGTTTCGCCAGCACCGACGTGATCGCCGCCGTCAGCGTCGTCTTCCCGTGGTCGATGTGCCCGATCGTCCCGATGTTCACATGCGGTTTCGACCGGTCGAACTTTTCCTTCGCCATGCGATAGCCTCTTTATCTACCCTGAATACGCGCGACGATCTCCTCACTGACCGCCTGCGGGACCTGATCATAGCGATCGAAATGCATCGTGTAGGTGGCGCGCCCCTGCGTGCGGGAACGCAGCTCCGTTGCATAGCCGAACATCTCCGACAGCGGCACGCGCGCATTGACGATCTGCGTCCCGCCGTGGGCTTCCATCGACTTGACCCTGCCGCGGCGTCCGTTGATGTCGGCGATGATGTCGCCCATGTACACCTCCGGCACCACCACCTCGACCTTCATGATCGGCTCCAGCAGCACCGGGGCGGCGAGACGGGCGGCATCTCGAAATGCCATCGACCCCGCAATCTTGAACGCCATTTCAGACGAGTCGACATCGTGGGAGGAACCGTCGAGGAGCGTGACGGCCACGTCCTCGATGGGGTATCCGGCGAGAATGCCGGTCGTCACGGCCTCTTTCACCCCCGCCTCGACCGACGCGATGAACTCCTTCGGGATCGCGCCGCCGAAGATCCGGTTCTCGAAGACGAACCCATCCCCGGCCGGTCCGGGTACGACGCGCAGCTTGACGTGGCCGTACTGACCGCGCCCGCCGGTCTGTTTGACGTACCGTCCTTCGGCCTGCGCCGGCCTAGTGAGGGTCTCGCGGTAGGCGACCTGCGGGCGGCCGACGGTCGCCGCCACGCCGAACTCCCGCCGAAGCCGGTCGACGATGATCTCCAGGTGGAGCTCGCCCATCCCGGACACCACCACCTGCCCGGTCTCGTCATCGGTCCGGACCTGAAAGGTCGGATCCTCGGTGGTGAGTTTCGCCAACCCCTGACCGAGCTTCTCCTGATCCGCCTTGGTCTTCGGTTCGATGGCCAGCGTGATGACCGGAGTCGGAAACTCCATGGTCTCGAGCAGGACCGGGTGCGCGCGGTCGCAAATCGTGTCCCCGGTGGCCACCGTCTTCAGCCCGACGGCGGCGGCGATGTCACCGGCGTAGACCTGCTCGATCTCCTCCCGCTTGTTGGCGTGCATCTTCAGCAGGCGGCCGATGCGCTCCCGGCGGCCCAACCGCGGGTTGTAGATGGTCGCTCCGCTGGCCATCACGCCGGAGTAGACACGTATGAAGGCGAGCTGACCGACGTAGGGGTCGGTCATGATCTTGAATGCCAGAGCCGAGAACGGCGCCTCGTCCCGGGCCGGCCGTTCGAGCACCGTTTCGCCGTCCGGCGCCGTCCCCGTCACGGCGGGAATGTCAGCCGGCGACGGCAGATAGTCGACCACCGCATCGATCAACGGCTGAACCCCCTTGTTCTTGAAGGCGCTGCCGCACAACACCGGCACGAACGGGGCATCCTCGTTGCGCACCGACTCCACGGTCCGCCGGCGCAGAACCGGGATGATCTCCTCCGCCGCGATCGGCTCCCCGTGCAGGTACTTCTCGAGCAACCGGTCATCGACCTCGCAGACCTTCTCGATCAACGCCTCCCGCGCCGCCGTCACCTCATCAAGGCGGTCGGCCGGAATCTCCTCGACAACCGCTTCGGCGCCGAGCGATTCGTCCCGATACCGAACCGCCTTCATGGCGACCAGATCGATCACGCCAGCGAAACCGTCTTCCGCCCCCAGCGGCAACTGAATCGCCACCGGGTTCGCCTGGAGCTTCCCGCGAATCTGCGTCAGCGTGCGCTCGAAATCGGCCCCCACGCGGTCCATCTTGTTGACGAAACAAATGCGCGGCACCCGGTACTTGTCAGCCTGACGCCAAACCGTCTCGGATTGCGGCTCCACGCCGCCGACCGCGTCGAACACGGCCACGGCGCCGTCCAGCACGCGCAGCGATCGTTCGACTTCCGCCGTGAAGTCCACGTGCCCCGGGGTGTCGATGATGTTGATTCGGTTGTCGCGCCACATGCACGTCGTGGCGGCCGAGGTGATGGTGATGCCCCGCTCCTGCTCCTGGGCCATCCAGTCCATCACTGCGGTTCCATCGTGCACCTCACCTATCTTGTAGGTGATGCCGGTATAGAACAGCACCCGCTCCGTCGTCGTCGTCTTGCCGGCATCGATGTGGGCCATGATGCCGATATTCCGTGTCCGCTCGAGCGGCACCTGTCTCGACATGTCCCTGCCCGTTCGTGACTGCCTGCGCTGCGCGACACCACGGTCCGCGGTCGCCGGGGCGATTTCCAACTCGGCTCCAATCACTTGTCTGCTGCCATCCGGCTGACGGCGCGCACGGTCGTCACCACCGGTAGTGGGCGAACGCCTTGTTCGCCTCGGCCATCCGGTGCGTGTCCTCGCGCTTCTTCACGGATCCGCCGCGCAAATTCGATGCATCGATGAACTCGTTCGCGAGCTTCTCCCTCATCGTCTTGCCGTCGCTGCGGGCCCGCGCGTAGCCGGACAGCCACCGCAGACTCAGCGACAGACGGCGGTTCGGATTGACCTCGATGGGCACCTGGTAGTTCGAGCCGCCGACCCGCCTCGACTTGACCTCGAGGCTGGGCTTCACGTTGTCGACCGCTTTCTTGAACACCTTGAGCGGGTCGTCGCCGGTCCGCTCCCGGATGATGTCGAGACTCCCGTAGAGCAGCCCTTCGGCCGTGCTGCGCTTGCCGCTCTTCATGATGGTGCGCACGAACTTGGTCACCAAGGTGCTGTTGTAGAGCGGATCCGGCGGCACCTCGCGCTTCGGCACCTCGCGTCTGCGTGGCATGGCTATTTCCTTCTCGACAACCCGGGGACTCGGGACCCGGCCCTACGCCTTCGGCCGCTTCGCCCCATATTTCGACCGGCTCTGCTTTCGGCCCTGCACGCCGGTGGTGTCCAGCGTCCCGCGGACCACGTGGTAGCGGACGCCGGGCAGATCCTTGACACGCCCTCCGCGAATGAGCACCAGGGAATGCTCCTGGAGGTTGTGGCCCTCGCCCGGAATGTAGGTGGTCACCTCGATCTGATTGGTCAGCCGGACCCGGGCAACCTTCCGCAACGCCGAGTTCGGCTTCTTCGGGGTCTGCGTGAACACCCGGACGCACACGCCCCGACGCTGGGGAGACCGCTGCAGGGCCGGGCTCTTGGTCTTGGTCTCGATTCGGAAACGTCCCTTCCTCACGAGCTGGCTAATCGTCGGCACGACCGCTCCTTGCGTCGATGGCGTCACGACATCCCGGCCGGCGGCCAGAGCGCCTGCGACAGTGTGCCTCGGGCCTGAAAGCTGCAGCTTGGCACCCGACGCGATTGACCCTACTTGTGTGTGCGCGCCGTGAAGAGCCCGGCCGGCCAGCGGGCCGGATCCGGATCCGCTCCAACGAGAAAGAGGCGAGTTGCGCAAGGCTCGTGAACGTCCCACGGTGCTCACCGCGGTCAGTGTCCACACGCCCCTCTCTGACGGGTCGGAGTCGGATAGGGTGTCCCAACTCCGCTAGAACCCTGCGAGGTTAACACGGAACGAGGGCCAACGCAACCGCACGAGCACGCTCGCACGCTCGTTCCCCGGCTCCGCCCCCCTTACTCGATCACCTGATCACGGTCCACCGCCTCCGGCTCCACGAGATACTCCATCTCCCGTTCGAGCTCGATCTCCTCCTGCGTCGGCGGCGGCGGCGGCGGCGGCTCGTCCGGCTGAATCTGCACCCCGCGGTAGTAGTCGTACCCGGTGCCGGCCGGAATCAGCCGCCCCATCGTCACGTTCTCCTTGAGCCCCCGGAGGTGATCCACCTTTCCGGAAATCGACGCTTCCGTCAGCACGCGGGTCGTCTCCTGGAACGAGGCGGCCGAGATGAACGAGTCGGTGGACAGCGAGGCCTTGGTGATGCCGAGCAGCAGCGGACGTCCGGTGGCCGGCTGGCCGTCTTCGTCGATGACCCGCTCGTTCTCGACGAGGAACCGGGACCGATCCACCTGCTCGTCGATCAGGAAATCGGTGGTCCCCACGTCCTCGATCTTCACCCAGCGCATCATCTGCCGGGCCACGACCTCGATGTGCTTGTCGTTGATGGTGACGCCCTGCAGGCGGTAGACCGCCTGGATCTCGTTCACGAGATAGCTCTGGAGGGCCTTCGGACCGAGGACGCTCAGGATGTCGTGCGGATTGCTCGGACCGTCCATGAGCTGCTCGCCGGCACGGACACGGTCCCCGTCCTGGACGTTCACGTGAACTCCGCGCGGCAGCGAGTATTCGCGCGGCTCGGCCCCGGGCTCGTCCGGCACGATGATGACCTTCCGCATGCCTTTGACGATGCTGCCGATCTTGACCGTACCGTCAATCTCGCTGATGACCGCGGTCTCGCGCGGCTTCCGCGCTTCGAACAGTTCCTGCACCCGGGGCAACCCGCCGGTGATGTCCTTCGTCTTCGTCGTCTCGTGAGGTATCTTGGCCAGCACCTCGCCGGCGGTCACTTCCTGGGCGTCCGCCACCATCAGATGGGCGTGCGACGGCATGTTGTGGTTGCGGAGGACCTCGACCTCGGCCGCCAACTGCCCGCCCTGGTGGACACGGGCCCCGTGCTGGACGCTCATCCGCGCCCCCCGCGTCAACGAGTACTCGCGCGGTTCCGCGCCGGGTTCATCCGGCACGATGACGACCTTCCGCACGCCCTTGGCCAGGTCGCCGATCTCGACCGTACCGTCCGTCTCGCTGATGACCACGGTCCTGCGGATGATCTCGACCGTCGGTTGCTTCTTCTCGTCCACCGAGTCCATGATGATGAGACGGGACAACCCGGTCACTTCGTCCACTTCCTCGCGGACGGTCAGCCCCTCGACGATGTCCTTGAAACGGACGATCCCCGTCTTCTCCGTAATGATCGAACGTGTGTAGGGATCCCACTCGACCAGGACCTGATCCGGCTCGATGGGCTGGCCGTCGGATACCTTCAGATGGGCGCCGTACACCACCGAGTAGCGTTCCCGGTCCCGCCCCTGCTCGTCCTGGACCACCAGCGAGCCGGTCCGATTCATCACGACGAGGGTGCCGTCCTTCGCCTCGACAGACTGGATCCCGTCGAACTTGACGGTCCCCTTGTGCTTCGATTCGAGGGTCGATTGCGCCGACACCCGGGATGCGGTCCCCCCGATGTGGAAGGTGCGCATGGTGAGCTGGGTCCCGGGCTCGCCGATCGACTGGGCGGCGACCACGCCGACCGCCAACCCCAGCTCGACCAGCTCACCGGTGCCGAGATCGCGGCCGTAGCACCTGGCGCACACCCCGCGCCGGGCGGCGCAGGTCAGGACCGACCGGATCTTCACCTTCTCGACGCCCGAGTCCTCTATCTGCGAGGCGAGATCCTCGACGATCAGCTCGTTGCCGGACACGATGACTTCGTTGGTGAACGGATCGACGACGTCCTCGAGCGCCACGCGGCCGACGATGCGGTCGCGCAGAGGCTCGATGATCTCGCCGCTCTCCACGATGGCGCGCGACTCGATCCCGTCCGGCGTGCCGCAGTCCCCCTCCGAGATGATCACGTCCTGGGCCACGTCCACCAGGCGCCGCGTCAGATAGCCGGAGTCCGCGGTCTTCAGCGCCGTATCCGCCAGACCCTTCCGGGCCCCGTGCGTCGAAATGAAGTACTGCTGCACCGTCAGCCCCTCACGGAAGTTCGACGTGATGGGCACCTCGATGATCTCGCCGGACGGCTTCGCCATCAATCCCCGCATGCCCGCGAGCTGGCGAATCTGCTGCTTGCTGCCGCGGGCGCCGGAATCGGCCATGATGTAGACGGCGTTGAAGTCCCGGCCGCCGTCATCGAGGCCCTCCATTTCGTTGAACATCTCGTCGGCGACCTTCTCGGTCACGTCCGACCAGATGGCGATGACCTTGTTGTACCGCTCGCCGTTCGTGATCGCCCCTTCGAGATACTGTTGCTCGACCCGGATGACCTCGTCGTTGGCCTCCTTGATCATCGGCGCCTTCTGGGCGGGGACGATGAGATCGTCGATGCCGATCGACAGGCCGGAGCGGGTCGCATACCCGAATCCGAGCTGCTTCAGCCGATCCAGCATCTCCACCGTCTTGGCGACGCCGTGCTTCAGGTAGCAGTACTGGACGAGCTGGCCGAGCCCCTTCTTCTTCAGGAGGCCGTTGACGAACGGGATCTCGTCGGGCAGCGCCGTGTTGAACACCACCCGGCCCGCCGTGGTGTCGATGACCCTGCGGTCGACCCGCTCGACCCGGGTTCTCAGCACGTCCTGATCGTCGCGCGACGCGGTCAGGTCCATCAATTCGCCGCTGATCCGCAGCCGGATCGGGCTCAGGGTCTCGAGCTCTCCCGCCGCGAGCGCCAGTCCCACATCGTCCACCGAGCCGAAGACGCGGCCCTCGCCCTTGGCTCCCTTCTTGGCCTTGGTCACGTAGTAGCAACCCAGCACGATGTCCTGCGAGGGCACCGTGATCGGCGCCCCGTTCGCCGGCGAGAGAATGTTCTTCGACGCCTTCATCAGGACCGAGGCCTCGATCTGGGCCTCCGGCGCGAGCGGAATGTGCACCGCCATCTGGTCACCGTCGAAGTCGGCGTTGAATGCGGTGCACACCAGGGGGTGGATCCGGATCGCCTTGCCCTCGACCAGCACCGGTTCGAACGCCTGGATCCCCAGCCGGTGCAGCGTCGGAGCCCGATTGAGCAACACCGGGTGCTCCCGGATCACCTCTTCGAGGATGTCCCACACTTCGGGGAGCTGCTGGTCGACCATCTCTTTCGCCTGCTTGATGGTGGAAACCAGCTCGCGGCTCTCGAGCTTGTTGTAGATGAACGGCTTGAACAGCTCGAGGGCCATCTTCTTGGGGAGCCCGCACTGGTGAAGCTGGAGTTCGGGCCCCACGACGATCACGGATCGTCCCGAGTAGTCGACGCGCTTGCCGAGCAGATTCTGGCGGAACCGTCCCTGCTTGCCCTTCAGCGTGTCCGACAGCGACTTGAGGGGACGATTGTTCGCCCCGCGCAGCACGCGGCCGCGGCGGCCGTTGTCGAACAGCGCATCGACCGCTTCCTGCAGCATCCGCTTCTCGTTGCGGATGATGACGTCGGGCGCCTTGAGCTCGATCAGCTTCTTCAGGCGGTTGTTCCGGTTGATCACCCGGCGGTAGAGGTCGTTGAGATCGGAGGTCGCGAAGCGGCCGCCGTCGAGGGGCACGAGCGGGCGCAGCTCCGGTGGAATGACCGGAATCACATCGAGAATCATCCATTCCGGACGATTGGTCGACTTCCGGAACGAGCCGACGACCTTCAGCCGCTTGGCGTACTTGAGCTTCTTCTGCACCGAGTTTTCCCGGCGCATGTCCACCCGCAACTGGTCCGCCAAGTCGTGGATGTCGGCGCGCTTGAGCAGCTCCTTGATCGCCTCGGCGCCCATTTGGGCCCGAAACTTCGGACCGTGCTCCTCGATCGCCTTGCGGTACTGCTCTTCCGTGAGAAGCTGATGCGGCTCGAACTCGCTCTCGCCGGGGTCGATCACCACGAACGCTTCGAAGTAGAGGATGCGTTCGAGATCGCGGAGCGAGATGTCGAGCAGGTGTCCGATCCGGCTCGGAAGCCCCTTGAAGAACCACACGTGGCTGACGGGGGTGGCCAGCGTGATGTGCCCGAGCCGCTCGCGCCTGACTTTGGCCTGGGTCACCTCGACGCCGCACTTGTCACAGATGACGCCCCGGTGTTTCATGCGCTTGTACTTCCCGCACAGACACTCCCAGTCGGTCACCGGGCCGAAGATCTTGGCGCAGAACAGCCCGTCCCGCTCCGGCTTGAACGTCCGGTAGTTGATCGTCTCGGGCTTCGTCACTTCACCATGCGACCAGGACCGGATGGTCTCCGGCGAGGCGAGGCTGATTCGGATGGCGTCGAAATCGGCCGTCAGCGAGCTGCGGTCCGAGAAACTGGGTCTCATGGTTTCTCCTGCTACGCCTCGTCGAGAGCGGGCACCGTCTCGGTCTCGTCCGTCACCGGCGACTCCGCCGACGCCGGCTCCTGCTCAGCGCCGCCCCCCGGGGCGACGGGCATCGGCGCCCGCGTCTTCAGCAACTCGACGTCCAGACACAACGCCTGGAGCTCGCGGATCAGCACGTTGAACGACTCCGGCAATCCCGGGGTGAACGACGCATCGCCCTTGACGATCGCTTCGTAGATCTTGGACCGCCCGGTGACGTCGTCGGACTTGGCGGTCAGCAGCTCCTGCAGCGTATGCGCGGCCCCGTAGGCCTCGAGCGCCCAGACCTCCATCTCGCCGAAGCGTTGCCCCCCGAACTGCGCCTTGCCGCCCAGCGGCTGCTGCGTGATGAGCGAATACGGTCCGATGGACCGGGCGTGAATCTTGTCGTCGACGAGGTGGGACAGCTTCAGCATGTAGATGTACCCGACGGTCACATCCTGCTCGAACTCCTCGCCGGTCATGCCGTCGACCAGCCGGCTCTTGCCGCTCGGCGGCAGCCCCGCCTTGTTCAGCCACCCCTTGATCTCGGCCTCGGTCGCACCGTCGAAGACCGGAGTCGCGAAATGGAGACCGAGCGCGCTCGCGGCCCAGCCCAGGTGGGTCTCCAGAATCTGCCCGACGTTCATCCGGGACGGGACGCCGAGTGGATTCAGGACGATCTCGACCGGCGTGCCGTCCGGCAGATGCGGCATGTCCTCTTCCGGAAGCACGCGCGCGATCACGCCCTTGTTGCCGTGGCGGCCGGCCATTTTGTCGCCGACCGACAACTTCCGCTTCATGGCCACGTAGACCTTCACAAGCTTGATCACCCCGGGAGGCAGCTCGTCGCCGCGGCGAATCTTCTCCTTCTTCTCTTCGAACATCTGGCGGATCACTTCCACCTGACGCTCGGTGCGTTCCTCGAGGGTGCGCAGCTCGTCGCCGAGCTGGTGGTCGGATCCGGCGAGCCGAATTCGGGTCACCGCCTGATACGGAAGCGCGAGGACGAGCTCCGGGGTCAGGACCGCCCCCCCGGCAATCAGGACCCGCCGCCCGTGATCGTCGAACAGGTCACTATCGAGCGTGTGGCCATCGAGCTTCGCCGATACCCGCTTCTTGACCTCCTCGTGCAGAATCCGAATCTCGTCCTCGAGATTCTTCTCCATCATCTCGAGCTCTTCGGCTTCGATGGCCTTGGCCCGATCGTCCTTCTCGATTCCCTTGCGCGAGAAAATCTTGACCCCGACGATGATCCCGTCGATGCCGGGCGGGCACAGCAGCGACGCGTCGCGCACGTCGCCCGCCTTCTCCCCGAAGATGGCCCGCAGCAGCTTCTCTTCCGGGGTCAGTTGGGTCTCCCCCTTCGGAGTGACCTTGCCCACGAGAAGGTCCCCCGGCTTGACATAGGCGCCGATCCGGATGATTCCGCTCTCGTCCAAATCCGCGAGGAAGCCCTCCGATACGTTCGGAATGTCCCGGGTGATCTCTTCGGGACCGAGCTTGGTGTCGCGCGACTCGGTCTCGAACTCCTCGATATGGATGGAGGTGTAGTAGTCCTCCTTCACCATGCGCTCGGACACCAGGATGGCGTCCTCGAAGTTGTATCCCCGCCACGGCATGAACGCGACGAGCACGTTGCGGCCGAGGGCCAGCTCGCCGAGCTCGGTGCAGGGCCCGTCACCGAGCACCTGTCCCCGGGCGACCTTCTGGCCCACCTTCACGATGGGCTTCTGGTTGATGCAGGTGTTCTGGTTGGACCGCCGAAACTTGGTCAGGGTGTAGATGTCGGCCCCCATCTCGCGCGACATCTCGCCGGACTCCCCTTCGACCCGCACGACGATCCGCTGCGAATCGACATAGTCGACGGCGCCGCTGCGGCGCGCAACGACGACGGCGCCGGAGTCGCGGGCGGTGATGTGCTCCATGCCGGTGCCGACGAACGGCGCCCGCGCCCGCAGCAACGGCACTCCCTGCCGCTGCATGTTCGAACCCATCAACGCCCGGTTGGCGTCATCGTGCTCGAGAAACGGAATCAGGGACGCCGCCACCGAGACCAACTGCTTCGGCGACACGTCGATGAACTCGACCTTGTCGCGCGGCGCAAGAATGAAGTCGCCGGCCTGCCTGGAGTTGACGCGGGAATCGACGAGGTTGCCGTGTTCGTCGAGCCGGGCGTTCGCCTGCGCGATGATGTATCGGTCTTCCTCCCACGCGGACAGGTAGAACGAGTACGGCTCGAAATCGGCCGCCCTCTTCTTCTTTTCCCTGGCCGCCGCGTTCTCCTGCTCGGCCTCGAGAACGTCGACGATGTCGCCGACCTGAAATCGGGTCCCGCCGCCGTTGGTGACCTGCGCGAAGTCGGCGGCGCGCTCGTCCTTGATCCGGCGGTAGGGGGATTCGATGAATCCGAACTCGTTGATCCGGGCATAGCAGGACAACGACGAGATCAACCCGATGTTCGGTCCTTCCGGCGTCTCGATCGGACAGATGCGTCCGTAATGGGTGGGGTGGACGTCGCGGACCTCGAATCCGGCCCGTTCCCGCGACAGACCGCCCGGCCCCAGGGCCGACAATCGCCGCTTGTGGGTGATCTCGGAGAGCGGATTCGTCTGATCCATGAACTGGGAGAGCTGGGACGAGCCGAAGAACTCCCGGATCGCCGCCATCACCGGTTTGGCGTTGATCAGGTCGTGCGGCATCGCCGTCGCCATCTCCTGATACACCGACATCTTCTCCTTGATCGCCCGCTCCATGCGGACCAGACCGATGCGGAACTGGTTCTCGAGGAGTTCGCCGACCGACCGCACCCGCCGGTTTCCGAGATGATCGATGTCGTCGGCGTTCGCCGGATTCCGCCGCAACGCCAAGAGATACTTGATGACCGCGTAGAAATCGGGTGGATGCAGGATTTTCTCGTCGAGCGGCGTATCCAGCCCGAGCTTCGTGTTCAGCTTCAGCCGTCCGACCCGCGAGAAGTCGTACTTCTGCGCATTGAAGAACATGCTCTCGAACAGCGAACGCGAGCTGTCGAGCGTCGGCGGATCCCCGGGACGCAGGCGCCGGTAGATTTCGATCAACGCCTCTTCGTGCGTCCGGATCGTGTCCTTGCGCAGCGTCGTCGACAACACGTTCCCGATGTCGTCCCGCTCCGGCCAGAAGACCTCGACGCCCTCGATTTGCCGCTCCTGGGCCTCCGACACCTTGCGGGGAATCACCTCCTCGTTGGCCTCGAGGATCACCTCGCCGGTAGCCGGATCGACGACGTCGGCGGCCGCATACGCACCTTCGAGCTCCGTTTCCGCCACCTCGATCCACTCGATGCCGGCCTTCTGCAGGGCGGTGACCGCGGTAGCGCTGATCTTCTTGCCGGCGCCGATCTTGTGGGTGGCGTCGATCTTCACCTCGCCGGCCGAGCGCCGGCCGACCAAGTTCCGGCTCACGGCCCACCGCGGCGCCCCTTCGCGCAACGAGATCCGATCCACGGCGTAGAAGGTCTTGATGATCTCGTCGGCGCCGCGCAGGCCGAGCGCGCGCAGAAACACGGAGGCGAGGAACTTGCGTTTGCGATCGATGCGGACGTACAGGAGATTCTTGGCGTCGTATTCGAACTCGACCCACGAGCCGCGGTACGGAATGATCTGCGCGACATGGAGTTGCCGGTCCTCGGAGTGGAAGAACGCCCCCGGCGACCGGTGCAATTGGGAGACCACGACCCGCTCGGTGCCGTTGATGATGAACGTGCCGTTGCCGGTCATGAGCGGCACGTCGCCGAAGTAGACCTCCTGCTCCTTGATGTCCCGGATGGTCTTGGCCCCGGTGTCCGGATCCTTGTTCCAGACCACCAACCGAATGGTGACCTTGAGCGGCACCGCATAGGTCACGCCGCGCTCCTGACACTCCTCGACGTCGTACTTGAGCTTCAGGGCGACGGTGTTCTCGCAGATGTCGCAGACCACCCCTCGGGCGTTGTTGGCGGTCCCGCACTTGGGGCACAGCACCTCGTGCTGCCCGTAGGGCTCCGCCACCAGGGTGGCGTCGCAGGCCGAGCAGGGCTGCCGGAGATGGCGCAGACCGGAGAGCCGCCCGCACTTGCATTCCCAGTTGCCGATCGAGTATTCGATGAACTCAAGGGACGAGTTCTCCCTGAAGTCGCTGATGGGAAAGACCGACTTGAACACCGACTGCAGCCCCGCATCTTCCCGTTCCGACGGGAGCCGGGTCATCTGCAGAAAGCGTTCATAGGATTTCTTCTGGATCTCGATGAGGTTGGGAATCGGTATCGTCGTCCGGATCTTCGAGAATTCGATGCGCTCCCGGTAGACGTTCTTGGGCTGACTCTGCATTCTGCATCCTCGGACTGGCGGTCCCCCCCGTCGTTCGGCGCCGTGCGCGGCGGCCCGGGCGCCCGCCGCACGGGGGGCGCCGGTCCTCCCCGGCGGAGGCGCATCGGCTCCGGCCCGAATGCCCGCATCGCGGCGGCCTGCGCGACGACCCGCGCACCCCGCCCTCGGCGAGCTCCTACTTCACCTCGGCTTTGGCCCCGACGTCCTCGAACTTCTTCACGATGGCTTCCGCTTCGTCCTTGGGGATGTCTTCCTTGACGGCCTTCGGCGCGCTCTCGACCAGATCCTTGGCCTCCTTGAGCCCCAGACTGGTCACTTCGCGAACGGCCTTGATCACGTTGATCTTCTTGGGCCCGACCTCCGTGAGCATGACCGTGAACTCGGTCTGCTCTTCGGCCGCCTCGGCCGCGGCCCCCGGTGCGGCCATGCCTGCCACCGCGACCGGCATCGCCGCCGCGGCAGAGACCCCGAGCTCTTCCTCGAGGGTCTTGACGAGCTGGGAAAGCTCCAGCACCGAGATTCCCTTGATGTATTCGACAACCTGTTCCTGCGTCACTTCGGCCATTGCCAACTCCTCGCACTAAGCCCCGGAAAGGCGGGCACCGCGATCCACCTATCCCTGTTCCTCCGATTCCGTTCGTTTCTTCTCCGCCTGGACGAGCACGCTCATCAGGTCGCGCGGGACCGCACTCAACACCCGGACCAGCTGGCTCATGGGCGCCTGCAACTGCCTGAGCAGCATCGCCCGCAGCTCTTGCCGGCCGGGCAGGGTCGCCAAGCTCTCGACCTCCGCCGGGGCCACTTGCCGCCCCGACACCATGCCCGTCTTCACCTTGAGCTCGGGCGTCGTCTTGGCAAAGGTCACGAGGGCCTTTGCCAAACCGACGGGGTCATCCTCGGTATAGGCAACCGCGGTGGTGCCCCGGAACGAATCCCGCAACGGTTCGAAGGCAGTGCCTTCCACGGCGCGCCGGGCCAGCGTGTTCTTGACCACGCGATAGCCGCCCCGCGCGGCGCGCACCTGACGCCGCAACTCGGTGACCGTCGGCACGTCCAATCCGCTGAAATCGAGGAGGACCACGCTCTCGGCGTTGGCCAGGGCGTCGCTCAACTCCCCGACCCGTTCACTCTTGGCGCTTCTGCTGACCGGCATCTGTTCTCGTATCCTCGCCCGGAGAGCATCGCCTGACGGCTTCGCTCACCGCCCAACCAAACCCTCCAGGCCGTCTGCGCGTCCCGCAGGCTCCTGCGGACGTTCACACGACGGGCCGCCCCTGCCAGACGACCCGAACCGACGGGCCGGTGGTCATCCGACGCGCGTTTTCCCGGCCGCCACCGTCACCGCACCAGCGTATCGACTCTCGCCGCGTCGATCCTGACTCCGGGCCCCATGGTCGAAGACACGGTCACGCTCCGCACGTACTTGCCCCGGGCCGCCGAGGGTTTGGCGCGAATCACGCTGGCCATCAACGCTTCGGCATTCTCGACGAGGGCGCCGGCGTCGAACGAGCACCGGCCGACCGGCGCATGCACGACGCCGGCCCTGTCGACGCGGTAGTTGACCTTTCCGGCCTTGATTTCCTTCACCGCCTGGGCCACCTCGAACGTCACCGTTCCGGTCTTCGGATTCGGCATCAGCCCCCGCGGTCCCAGCACCCTGCCCAGCTTCCCGACCACCCGCATCATGTCGGGGGAAGCCACAACGGCATCGAACTCCAGCCATCCGCCCTGGATGCGTTCGACCATTTCCTCGCCGCCGACGAAATCCGCCCCGGCCTCTTCGGCTTCCTTCTGCTTCCCGCCGCCGGCGATCACCAGCACCCGCTTCGACCGACCCAGCCCGTGCGGCAGGATGACCGTGCCGCGGACCATCTGATCCGCATGTTTCGGATTCACCCCCAGCCGGAGCGCCACCTCGACCGACTCGTCGAAGCCCGCGTACCCGATTTTCTGGAGGAGCGGCATCGCCTCGGCCAAGCTGTACTGCCGATCCTCGACCTGCTCGGCCGCGGCCCTGAATTTCCTGCTCTTTCTCGCCATCTCTGCTCTCCGGCTCCCAGCCCGGAAATCGTCGCCGTAGGAGTTTCCCGCCAGCGAAACTCCGAACGCGACCGCAAGGTCGCGCTGCGGCCGCCGATTGCCGCCCAACCAACCCGCCGGGAGTCCGCGCCGTTCTACGGCGCAGACTCGGCTCCCCTCGCCACCCCGGGCGAACCCCGCCGGGGGCCCGCACCGCTTTCCGCGGCGCAGACTCCTCAGCCTGCGATCTCGAGGCCCATGGAACGGGCCGTGCCCGCCACCACCTTCACCGCCCCGGCCAGATCATTGGCATTCAGGTCCGGCATCTTGGTCTTCGCGATCTCCTCGACCTGCGCCAGGGTCACGGCGCCGACCTTGTTGCGATTCGGTTCTGCGGAGCCCTTGGCGATGTTGGCGGCCCGCTTGAGCAACACCGCGGCCGGCGGCGTCTTCGTGATGAAGCTGAGGGTCCGGTCCGCGTAAATCGTCACCACCGCCGGAATGACGAGCCCTTCCTGACTGGCGGTCCGGGCATTGAAGGCCTTGCAGAAATCCATGATGTTGACGCCGTGCGGGCCGAGCGCGGTCCCGACCGGGGGGGCGGGTGTCGCCTTGCCGGCCGCGATCTGGAGCTTGACCATCCCGATCACCTTCTTCGCCATGTCCGTCCAACCTCCGATCACGGTGCCCGCTCGGCACGCGCCGCGGGCAGGGTCGACCGCGCTTCGCTACAGCTTCTCGACCTGCAGGAAATCGAGCTCCACCGGCGTCGACCGCCCGAAGATCGTCACCATGACCCTCAGTGTGTTCCGATCCAGATTCACATCGTCGACGACGCCGTTGAAGCTGTTGAACGGCCCCTCGCTGATGCGCACCTGGTCGCCCTTCTCGAACGTGTACTTCGGTTTCGGCTTCTCCGCCGCAACCGTGACCTGGTGCAGAATCTGGTCGACTTCCTCTGACGTCAGCGGTGTCGGCTTCGAGCCGGCGCCGACGAATCCGGTCACCTTCGGGGTGTTCCGCACCACGTGCCACGCATGGTCGGACATGTTCATCTCGACCAGGATGTAGCCCGGGAAGAAACGCTTCGAGCTGACGACCCGCTTGCCGCCGCGCATCTCGACGACGTCTTCGGTCGGGATGAGGATGTCGCCGATATCGGACTGCAGCCCGTAAGCCTGCACCCGTTGCTGAAGCGACTCGGATACCTTCTTCTCGAAACCCGAGTAGGTGTGCACGATGTACCACTGCCGGGTGCTGACGTCGGTCATTGCGCTCCGAACGTTTCGAAGATGAACCTGGCCACGCGGGTCAGAACGAGGTCGATGCTCCAGAGGTAGACGCCGAAGAACACCGAAGTCAAGATGACGACCAGCGTGGTGGCGTAGACCTCTTTGCGGGTCGGCCACGTCACCCGCTCCATCTCGTTCTTGACCTGAGCCAGAAAGACGCGGGCCCTGCCGAACCACCCGGTAACGTGGATCGACGTGTCTCTGACGTTGTCGAGTCGTGCTGGCTTCAAGAACTGCCCCGGTCCTTTCCGGCGTGCGTGTGAGCTGAACGTGCGCCAGGTCGGCCGCTCCGAACGCGTGTGGCAGGCCAGGAGGGAATCGAACCCCCAACCCCCGGTTTTGGAGACCGGTGCTCTGCCAATTGAGCTACTGGCCTGTGCTCCTGGTGTCGCGGTTCGGCGCTTCGCGGCCCGCCCCGCCGCCCGGCCGGCGCTTGCGGCTCGTCGGCCGTTCGTCGACCGGCCCGGCGGCGCCGGGCCGGATCCCTGATATCGCCGTTGCCGTCCGCTTGCCGCTCCACCAACCCTCCAGGCTCCGCACCGTTCCGCGGCGCGGACACCTGTTCGCGTATCGCTACTTCGACTCCCGGTGTACGGTGTGCGTACGGCACCAGCGGCAGTACTTCTTGAACTCGAGCCGCCCGGTCGTCTTTCGCTTGTTCTTCGTCGTGCTGTAGTTGCGCCGTTTGCAGTCGGTGCACGCCAACGAAATGATGTCCCGCATGGCTTGGGCCGCCTCCACACCCGGCCGCGTGTCCTCGAGAAGCCGCGGCTATTCGACGATGTCGGTGATGGCCCCCGACCCGACCGTGCGGCCGCCCTCGCGAATCGCGAAGCGCAGCCCCTTCTCCAGAGCCACCGGCGTGATCAACTCCACTTCCATCGTCACGTTGTCGCCCGGCATCACCATCTCGACGCCGTCCGGCAGCGTCGCAACCCCCGTCACGTCCGTCGTCCGCAGGTAGAACTGAGGCCGGTACCCGTTGAAGAACGGCGTGTGCCGACCGCCTTCGTCCTTCGTCAGGACGTAGACCTCCCCCTTGAACTTCGTGTGCGGCGTGATCGACTTCGGCTTCGCAAGAACCTGTCCGCGCTCAACATCGTCCTTTTCCAAACCCCGCAGCAGAACCCCGATGTTGTCCCCGGCCACGCCCTCGTCCAGAAGCTTCCGGAACATCTCAACCCCGGTCACCACCTTCTTCTGCGTCTCCTGGAACCCCACGATCTCGATGTCGTCGCCCACCTTCACGATGCCCCGGTCCACTCGGCCCGTCACCACCGTACCCCGGCCCGAGATCGAGAACACGTCCTCGATCGGCATCAGGAACGGCTTGTCAACGTCACGGACCGGAAGCGGAACGTAGTCGTCCACCGCCGCCATCAACTCGTCGATGCAAGGCGCATGCGCTTCGTCGCCTTCCAGCGCCTTCAGCGCAGACCCGCGGACCACGGGAAGGTCGTCCCCAGGAAACTCATACGACGACAGAAGCTCCCGAACCTCCAGCTCCACCAGGTCCAGAAGCTCCTCGTCGTCCACCATGTCCACCTTGTTCATGAACACGACCAGAGACGGAACCCCGACCTGACGAGCCAGAAGAATGTGCTCCCGGGTCTGCGGCATCACCCCGTCGGTCGCCGCCACCACCAGAATCGCACCGTCCATCTGCGCCGCGCCCGTGATCATGTTCTTGATGTAGTCCGCATGACCCGGGCAGTCCACGTGCGCGTAGTGCCGATTCGCCGTCGTGTACTCAACGTGCGCCGTCGCGATCGTGATCCCGCGCTCCCGTTCCTCGGGCGCGTTGTCGATCGAGTCGAACGAACGAACCGCGTTCTTCGGATCGTGTTTCGCCAGCACCGACGTGATCGCCGCCGTCAGCGTCGTCTTCCCGTGGTCGATGTGCCCGATCGTCCCGATGTTCACATGCGGTTTCGACCGGTCGAACTTTTCCTTCGCCATGTGTCCGCTCGCTCTCGAAATGAAGACCTGCGCCCGTACGCGCCTCCGCCCGCCACCCCCGCCGTACCGGCCGCCTTCCGGCGCTGGCGGCCTTCAATCGCGTGATCGAGGCTGGAGCCGATGACCGGACTCGAACCGGTGACCTCGTCCTTACCAAGGACGCGCTCTACCTCCTGAGCTACATCGGCACGCCGCCGCACGTCCGCCGCTCCCCACCGCGGCGAACCGCGCCCCGTTCGTCGCGGCAGATTGCCGTCGAGGCGCGCCCGCCCCGCCCGGCGGCGCTGCCGCACGCCCTGAACTGGAGCGGGAGACGGGGATCGAACCCGCGACCAACAGCTTGGAAGGCTGTGACTCTACCACTGAGTTACTCCCGCGTTCGCGGCTCCTGCCGCCGTGGCATACGGACCGGCTGCGCCATGCCGCCGGCTCCAGCCGGACAAAACTGGTGGCGAGGGGAGGATTCGAACCTCCGAAGCCGCTAGGGCGACAGATTTACAGTCTGTTGCGTTTGACCGCTCCGCAACCTCGCCGTATCCCACAGCGATCCAGCCAAAGACACTCGCGGCACACGCTCCGGACCGGTGGAGCATGGCGGACGGACACCGAGACCGCGGTCACTCCGCAAACGGAGATCACACCGCGCTGATACCCAACCTGTCACGTGGAAGCAATCCGCTGGAGCTGGCGAAGGGATTCGAACCCCCGACCCGCTGATTACAAATCAGCCGCTCTACCGGACTGAGCTACGCCAGCCGGACCAAACGGAGAATTTAGCACGACTTGCCCCCTCAACGCAAGATGCTTTTCATGCCTCCCGGGCGCCGCAAGCCCGGCCGCCGCGGCGTTGGCGCACCGCTTCGAACAGGGCGACGCCGGCCGCGACCGCGACGTTGAGGCTGTTCACCCGGCCCAGCATCGGTATCGACGCCACGCGATCGCACCGCTCCCGGACGAGGCGCCGCAACCCCCGCCCCTCGTTGCCGAGCACGAGGGCGGTCGGCAGGGTCAGATCGATGCCGCGGTACAGGTCGTCCCCCCCCGCCTCGAGCCCCACCGTCCACACGCCGGCCGCCTGCAAGGCAGTGAGCGTACGGGCGATGTTGACGACGGATACCAGCTGCACGTACGACATCGCGCCGGCCGACGACTTCGCGACCGTACCGGCCGGCGCGGCCCGGCGCGTCTGCCGAATGACGCCGTCGACCGCGGCCGCCTCGGCGCTGCGCAGGATCGCCCCGAGGTTGCGGGGGTCCTCGACCCCGTCCAGCACCAGCAGGAGCGCCGGCGCGCGCAGCCCCTCCATCAACGTCTCGAGGGTCACCGCCTCCGGCGGGGCGACGTCCGCCGCGACGCCCTGATGCGCCGCGCCGCCCACCATCCGGTCGAGCGCCGCCGGAGAGACCCGAATCACCGGTATCCCGCTCATCTGTGCGAACCGGCGAATCTCGGCGGTCTTCCGGGAGACCGCCGCCAGACGGACGGTCCGAGCCCGCTCCGCCCGCAGCGCCTCCAGCACCGGGTTGATGCCGTAGACGACCACGATCCCCTCACCCCCCCGCCGGAAGACCCGGCCGACCTCCCGTCATCATCCGCTCAGCCGGCCGGGACCGCGTCCAGCAGGGCGACCGCGTGCGCTTCCAGGGCCTCTCCGCGGCCCGTCGCCCCGATGCCTTCGCCCGTCTTGCCCTTGACCCCGACGGCATCCGGCCCGACGCCGACGGCGGCGGCAAGCGCCTCCCGCATCCGCCCGACATGGGGGGCGATTCGGGGATGCTCCGTCACCACGACGACATCCAGATTGACGACGACGAACCCGCGGGAGCGGACCAGATCGACCGCCTCCCGCAACAACGCGATGCTCGACGCGCCCTTCCACCGGGGATCGGTGTCCGGGAAGTGGCGGCCGACGTCGCCCGCCGCGGCCGCCCCGAGAATCGCATCGGTCACCGCATGGCAGACCGCATCGGCGTCGGAATGCCCCACCAGCCCGCGGTCGTGCGGAATCAGAACGCCACCGAGCCGGAGCGGACCCCCGGCCGTGAATCGATGCAGATCGTACCCGAGCCCGACCCGGCCGGTTGCCATCGTCTCCTCCGCGAATCGCCGCGCAACGGCGAGATCCCGTTCCGTGGTGATCTTGACGTTCCGGGGGTCGCCTTCCACGAGCGCCACCCGATATCCGGCTCGTTCGGCGAGTCCCGCCTCGTCCGTGGCCTCCGCGCCGGCCCGGCCCAACCGGATCGCCTCGGCCAGAATGCCGGCGCGGAAAGCCTGGGGGGTCTGCGCCTGCACGATCCGGTCACGCGCCAGAGTGCGGCCGACGAACCGGCCCGCCCCGGCCGAGCGCTGCTTGAGGGTGTCCTGAACCGCGACCGCAGCGACCGCGGCGCCATGACGGCGGGCGGCATCTATGGTCCGCACGATCAGATCGGACGAACAGAAAGGCCGGGCCGCGTCGTGCACGACGATGATGTCGCTCGCGGCCGCCGCCTCGAACCCCTTCGCCACCGAGTCCTGCCTCCGCGCGCCCCCGGCGACGACCCGCAGCGGCGTGCCGTTGGGGGTGGCGGCCAGCGCGGCACCGCCGGCCAGGCTGGCCGGCAGCACGAGCACGATCTCGTCGACCCGATCGCATCCGTCGAATGCATCTACCGAACGCTGCAGGATGGTGGCGCCGCCGAGACGCATCAATTGCTTGGGCCGCCCGGCGCCCAGACGGGTCCCGACCCCGCCGGCGGCGATGACGGCGGTCACCATGACGCGGGGTTCTCCAGCCGCGCGAGCCGGAACCGAGGGCCGGTCCTCATGTGAACAATCCCTCCAGCGCCTGTCCGACGCTGTCCACGGGGAAGAGCTCGCACCCCGGTGCGGACATGCCGTCCTCCTGGTCCCCCCGGGGCATGACGCAGCGCGTGAATCCCATGTGCGCCGCCTCGCGAACCCGCAGCCCGGGCTGTGTCGTTCCCCGAATCTCTCCCGCCAATCCGACCTCGCCGAACAGGGCGGCGCCGGCCGCCACGGGCTGATTCCGCAGGCTCGACGCCACCGCCGCAATGACCGCAAGATCGGCGGCCGGCTCGTGCGCCGGGATGCCTCCCGGCACGTTCACGAACACGTCCTCACCCGCGAGCGACAGGCCGGCGCGTTTCTCGAGCACCGTCAGCAACAACGACAGCCGCCGGCGATCGACGCCGTTCGCCACCCGCTGGGCGTTGCCGTAGACGCCGGTGCCGACCAGCGCCTGCACCTCGACCAAAATGGGCCGCGACCCCTCCAACGAGCAGAGCACGACCGACCCCGGCACGTCCGCCTTGCGTTCCGACAGGAACTGCGCGGACGGGTCGAGCACCGCGCGCAGTCCGCCGGCCGTCATCTCGAACACCCCGACCTCGCTCACGGCCCCGAACCGGTTCTTCACCGCCCGCACGATGCGGTGCGCGTGATACCGGTCGCCCTCGAAATGGAGCACGGTGTCGACGACGTGCTCCAGCACCTTCGGACCCGCGAGACCTCCGTCCTTGGTCACGTGCCCCACGACGAGCACCGGAACGTTGCGTCCCTTGGCCACGAAGAGCAGGCGGTTCGCCGCATCGCGCACCTGGGCCACGGTTCCCGGGGCCGACTCGAGCGCGAGCGAGAACACCGTCTGGATCGAGTCGACGATCACCAAGTCCGGCGACAGCCGCGTCACCTCGTCGACGACCCGCTCGAGACAGGTCTCGGCCAGCACGTGCAACCGCGGCGGCGACAGACCGAGACGTTCTCCGCGCCGGCGCACCTGATGCGGAGACTCCTCGCCCGAGCAATAGAGGACGGTTCGTCCGGCGACCGCGACTTGCGCCGCCGCCTGCAGCAGCAGCGTCGACTTCCCGATGCCCGGCTCGCCCCCCAACAGCACGAGCGAACCCGGCACGAGCCCCCCCCCGAGCACCCGGTCGAGCTCGCTGACTCCGGTCGATACGCGCTCCGCATCCGACGATTCGATATCGGTAAAGAGCTGCGCTCCCGTGCCGGTGAGGGCCGGTCCCGCACCGGGAGCGGCTGCCCGCTTCACCGCCGCTTCTTCGACCAGCGCGTTCCATTCGCCGCAGTCGGGACACCGTCCCAGCCACTTCCGCACCTCGGCGCCGCACGCCCGGCAGACGAAGACGGTGTTGGGAGATCTCACGGCGGCGCGTGTCATGGCCGGTCCGGACGGCCGGCGTAGGTGCGGACGATCCGGCTTCCGGTCCGGCACAGAATCTCATGCGGCACGGTGCCCAGCGCCGCGGCGATCTCGCCGGCGTCGATGCGCTCCCCGCACTGCGCACCCACCAGCACCACCTCGTCTCCGGGGCTGACGTCGAGGCCCGTCACGTCGATCGTGATCGAGTCCATCGACACCGCGCCGACGACCGGCGCCCGCCGGCCGCGCACCAGGACCGAACCGCGTCCCGCCATGCGCACGTCGAGACCGTCGCCATAGCCGGCGGGCACCACGGCGATGGTGGTCGGACGCTCCGCCGGGGCATGCGCACCGTAGCCGGTCGTCTCGCCGACCCGCATTCCCTTCACGGCGACGACCCGGCTGCGCATCGTCATGACCGGCGCCACCGGGAGCGACGCGTCCACGCCGGGCGGAATCAGACCGTAGAGCAGCAGGCCCGGCCGGACGCCGTCGTACCAGGTCCTCCGTTCCCGCAACAAGGCGGCGCTGTTCGCGGCGTGTATCCATGCCGGGCGGACCCCGAGCGCGGCCAGACACCGAAGCGACTCGTCGAAACGGATCCGCTGCCGCTCGAACAGCGGGTGCGCCGGGTCATCCGCGGTGGCGAAGTGGGTGTACACGGCCGCAACGTCGAGCCCCGGCCGACCCAGCGCCTCGGGCATGGTGCGGCCCAGATTGTCGAAACGGAAACCGAGCCGGTTCATGCCGGTGTCGACCTTCAGGTGGCACGCCACCGTGACTCCCCGCCGGGCCGCGGCATCGCTCAACGCACGGGCGGCGGACGGCGAGGACACGGTCGGGGTCAGCCCGTAGGTGAACACGCCGTCGAGGTCGCTGACGCCGAGGGCGCCGAAGACGAGAATGGGCGCTCGGATCCCGCCCCGGCGCAACGTCACCGCCTCCTCGATGTCCGCGCAGGCCAGCATGCCCGCGCCCGCCGATTCCAGGGCCCTGGCTACCGGGACCGCTCCGTGCCCGTAGCCGTTCGCCTTCACCACCGCGATGACCCGCGGCGCCGCCGAGCCTCCGACGTGACGCGCCACCGCCGCGTAGTTGGCCCGCACCGCGTCGAGATCGACCTGGGCGAACGTCGGCCGGGAGGCCGCCGAGACCGGCTTCGGCGGTGGATTGGACACCGCGCATCACTCCGGAAGCCGACGGCGGAGGCGCTGACGCATCCGACCGGCGTTCTCGGCGGATCGCGGGGTTCCGGCGCCCTCGCCCGGGACCGTGGGGTGAAACGAGCATCGGTCCGGCGCCCGGCGATCAGGAGTCGTAGGCATCGGCGAGATTGGCGAACTTCGTGCACTGCTTCAGGAACGCAAGCCTGACGACCCCGGTCGGTCCGTTGCGCTGTTTGCCGATGATGATCTCGGCCAGGTTCTCGTTCTCCGGACTCGGGTCGTACTGCTCCTCCCGGAAGATGAAGAGGACCAGATCGGCGTCCTGCTCCAGCGCACCCGACTCGCGCAGATCGGAAAGCTGGGGGCGGTTGCCGGCACGACTCTCGGGGGCGCGGCTCAACTGGGACAGCGCCACCACGGGCACGTCCAGCTCCTTGGCCAGGCCCTTCAGCGACCGCGAAATGGAGGCCAGCTCCTGGGTGCGGTTGTCGAACCGGCCGCGCCCGGTCATGAGCTGGAGGTAATCGATCACCACGAGATGCAGCTCGTGCTCGGACTTCAACCGGCGCGCTTTCGCCCGCATCTCGAGCACGCCGATGGAGGGGCTGTCGTCGATGAACACCTTCGCGCCGTCCAGGCGGGTGAGGGCCCCGGCCAGGGCGTCGTAATCACGCTGGCCGAGAAAACCGCCGCGGAACTTGTGGGAATCGATCCCCGCCTCGGTCGTCAGCATCCGCATGAACAACTGCTCCTTCGACATCTCCAGACTGAAGACGCCGACCGTCATGTCGGTGTGCACGCCGAGATGCTGCGCGATGTTCAGCACGAGGGCGGTCTTGCCCATGGACGGCCGGGCCGCGACCAGCACGAGATCCGACGGCTGAAATCCCCGCGTCAACTTGTCGAGATCGGCGAACCCGCTCGGCACGCCGGTGACCGCGCCGTCGCCCGCCTGCAGCTTCTCGATGTTCGCATGGCTGGCCGCGACCAGGTCGTGCAACGCGACGAATCCGGTGTGGACGCTGTCGTCGGCGATGCGGAAGATCGCCTGCTCCGCCTTGTCGAGGACGGTCTCGGCCCCGCCCTCGCCGGCGTAGGCCGTCTGGAGAATCTCGTTCGCGGCGAAGATGATCTGCCGGCGCGTCGACTTCTCCTTGACGATGTGGGCGTAGTACTCGACGTGGGTGGAACGGGGCACCCCGTCGACCAGTCCCGCGATGTAGGCCGGTCCGCCGACGCCGTCGAGATCACCCGACCGGTCGAGCTCGTCCTTGAGGGTGACGAGATCGATGACCTCGCCGCGCTCGTTCAGGTCGACCATCTTGTCGAACACGCGGCGGTGGGCGTCCCGGAAGAAGTCGTCGGCGTCGATCAGTTGGGCCGCCTGGTTGAACGCATCGTTGTGAATCAGGACCGCGCCGAGGACGCAGCGCTCCGCCTCGAGGTTGTGAGGCAACGATCGTTCGGATGGAAAAGAAACCACGTCGGCCATGACCATCCTCGGAACGGGAATCGGGGAGGGCGACGCGGCACCGCCCGTTCAGGCGCTCATGATGAAACCGTGCGCGCGCCGCGGATCCTCCGCGCGGCCCGCCCGGCCGACGCCGCATGTCGAACGCAGCCCGCACCGGACGGAGCCGCCCCCCGGGTCGCGGCCGGCGCCTTCCCGCGGCGCACCGGCGGCGCCGGCCCGGCTATCGCCGCCGGCGGCTCCGATCGCCCCGGCCAACCCGGCGGGAGCCGGCGCGGTTCCCGGACGCCGGCATCGTCGCCGGCGGCGCCGCTGGCCGCGCAACCAACCCTGCAAGGGTCGAGCAGGGGTCGGCGCCGGTTCTACGGCGCCGACCCCTGCTCGGCGGAAGGGTCGGACGGCTCCGCGTCCGGCGGTGCGCCGTCGCCGCCGGACGCGGAGTCGTCCGCCTCGTCCCCTTCCTTGACGACACGAACCGCCACCTCGGCCGTGACTTCGCGATGCACCTTGACGGCGACCCGGTACTCGCCCAGCCGCTTCAGCGGGTCGGCGAGTTGAATCTTGCGCCGGTCGACCTCGAACGACTGCTCGAGCAGCGAGGCCGCAATGTCGGCGCTGGTGACCGATCCGTACAGGGTATCGGTCTCGCCGACCCGACGCGCGATGACGCAGACCGCTTGGTTCAGACGTCCCGCATAGGCTTCCGCGCTCTCCTTCTGGGCCGCGTCGCGCGCATCGGCGACGACCCGTTCACGATCGACCTGGCGGCGGTTGGCCTCGGTCACCGGCAAGGCCAACCGCCGCGGCAGGAGATAGTTGCGGGCGTATCCGTTGGCGACCTTCACGATGTCGCCCCGGCGTCCGAGGTGGTCCACCGGCTCTCTGAGAATGACCTGTACTGACATGGTTTCAACTCCGACGACGGCACCTCGCTCCGCGACGCGCGGACGGCACCTGGCAGGCCCGGAAATCGTGGCCTTGCGGCGCTTCCCACCCGACCAACCCTCCTGGGTCCACGCCGTTCCAGGGCGCAGGTCCCCGGCGTGCTGTCACGTCATGATTTTCGGACAGACGGACTTGAGTCGAATGATGCGATTCTCCTGCGTGGAGAACTCTTCCCGGGGTTCGAGGCGAGTGCCCCGACGGCCCTGATATCTGCCCGTGACACCGCCATGACTAAACGTTCTGGTTTGCGGTGCTGTGATTCGTCGACGATTGCGCACCGCAGGCCGATGCCTGTGTCCGAATATTATGACATGACAACCCGCTAGTCGGTCACGTACGGGATCAAGGCCAGTTGCCGTGCGCGCTTGATCGCCGTCTGCAGCTTGCGCTGGTGAGGCGCGCACGTCCCCGACAAGCGTCGAGGCTGTATCTTCCCCCGTTCGGGAATGCTCGCTATCAGCATCCGAACGTCCTTGTAGTCGATAAACGGAACCTTGTCGACGCAAAAGCGGCAGACCCGCTTTCGCCGAAACATGCCGCGTCGAGGCCGGTCGAACTTGGGCTTGCGGGCGGCGCCGCGGTCGCTCTTCATGCTCTACCTCCGCCGAATGTCCCGCGACGGGTCGCGCGACAGGATCGTTGCACCCGGCCGGCCCTCTAGCTGCCGGCCGATTCGTCCGCCGCCGCGGGCGGCGCGGACGGCGGCTCATCCACTGCCGCATCCGAGGCAGACGGCCCCGCCGGCGGCGATGGTGCGCCCTCCGGCGGTGCCGCCCCGTCCAACGCAGCCGGCGGCGGGGCCGACTCCGCGGCCGGGGGGGTCACCTCCGGCGACGGTCCGCCGTCCGCCGGCGCCCCGCCCGCGGGTTCCCCCTGCGGTCCGCGGGCGGCGCGCCGCCGCGCCGCCTCCGCCTTCCGCTTCTCGGCCGCCCGCCGCGCCTTGCGCAGATCGTCGTCCACCCGCACGGTGAGATACCGCAGCACGTCGTCATTCACGCGCAACCGGCGTTCGAGCTCGGTCACCATGTCCCCCGGCCCGCGAAGGAGCTGAACGACGTAGATGCCCTCCGTGAAGTTGCCGATGGGGTACGCGAGCTTGCGACGCCCCCACAGATCGGTGTTCTCCACCGTCCCGCCGAGCTTGCGAATCTGCTCGTCGAGCATACTCTGCAGCGCTTCCACCCCGGCGTTGGCAACGGTGGGCGCGAGGACGTACACGAATTCGTATTGTCGATCGTTGGGCATGCAGCTCCTTCTGGACTGACGGCCACCCCGGCGTGGCAAGGAGTGAACGAGGCCGGCGTGATGCGCCGCCTCTATCACGAGGGTAACGGACTGGAGAATCGGCGTCAATACGGGCCGGCGCAGTCTCAGGACCGTCCCACGCTCCGCCACCGCCCGCGCAGGCGGAATCGTGGCGGGTCCTGGGGCTCCGGATAGGTGGAAATCGTGGGTCTCACGCGGCGCCGGCCGATCGGCAAGACGGTGGAGCCCCCCGATCGGGGGCGGGCCGTCACGCGCGGTCAGCGTGGGATGCTCCTGGCGCCGTCTGCCGGGTCCTTTTCTCCGTCCTTCTCGGTCTCCTGCCGATTGAACGTATTCATGACCGGCCCGATGCCGGCATCGACGAACGTCTCCACCGCATCGGCCGCACGCTGCACGACCTCGTCCACCGCCGGCCGCTCCGTGCGGTTGAACCGGGAGAGGACCCGCCGCGACAAATCCTGCCGCGGGTCGCCGCGCCCCACGCCGACGCGCAGGCGCGGAAACCGTTCTCCCGCGACCGCATCGATTATCGAACGCAGGCCGTTGTGCCCCCCGGCCGATCCCTGCCGGCGCGCCCGCAACCGGCCCAACGGCAGATTCACGTCTTCGCTGACCACCAGCAGGTCACCCAGCCCGATTCGGTAGTACCGGAGCAACGCGCCGACCGCGAACCCGCTGCGATTCATGTAGGTCTGCGGCTTTGCCAGCAGAACCGTGTCACGCCCCCCCGGCGCCGCCGGTGATTTGGCCAGCACGGCGTCGGCGGGAGCGGACCGAAACGGGAGATCCCAGCGCCGCGCGGTCTCGTCGAGCACCTCGAAACCGACGTTGTGTCTGGTCCCCCGGTACTCGGCGCCGGGGTTGCCCAGCCCCACAATCAGCTTCACGGTCCTGCACGCCGGAGACCCGGCCCCGCCGGCGGCCCCGGCTCCCGCCGCGGCGTCTGCGGCCCCGCCACGGTCACCCTTCCGACTTGCTCCCGGCCTCCGCCGCCGCCTCGGCCTCGGCCTCCGTCTCTTCCGATTCCTCTTCCGCCTCGAGTCTCGGCGCAATGACATGAACGATGAGGGTATCCGGATCGCTCACCGGCTGCCACGACGCCCCGTCGAGGAGCTCCCTGAGACGTATGCCCTGGCCGATCGTCAACGACGAGACATCGACCTCGATGTGCTCCGGAATCTCGGACGGCAGACAGGCGATGGCCACCTCCCGCTGAACGAAGTCGATGAGGCCGCCCTGAACCTTGACCCCTTCCGCCTCCCCCGTGAGCTCGACGCGCACGGTGACGGTGATGACCTTGTCCATGGCGACCCGATAGAAATCGACATGGAGAAGCCCGTGCGAGATGGGGTCGACCTGATAGTCCTTGATCAGCACCTTGCCCGAGTCCGCACCGCCGACGGTGAGACCGATGAGGGTATTGGCGCCGGCGTCCGAGCGCAGCACCCGCGACAGGGCGCCGGGCTCGACACTGACGGCGAGCGCGCCGGACCCGGCCGCCCCCCCACCCTCGCCGTAGACGACGCCGGGAACGCGGCCGGCTCGGCGAAGCCGCCGGGCGACGTTCTTGCCGCGTTCCGACCGAACCTCAGCTTGCAACGTGGTTTCCATGACTGGACCTGCTGGCAATGAGCCGATCCGCCTCGTCTAGACGAACAGCGACGACACGGACGTCTCCTGGTGAATGCTCTGAATCGCCTTCCCCAGCAACGGGGCGACGGACAGTATCTCGATCTTCTCGGATGCGATGATCTCCGGACGGGGCGGAATGGTGTTCGTGACCACCAGCTTTTCGAGCGCCGACCCCTCGATCCGTTCCAGGGCCGGACCCGACAGCACGCCGTGCACCGCGCACGCCATCACCCGGGCGGCGCCGTTCTCCCGCAGCGCCGACGCGCTCTGCACCAGCGTGCCCGCGGTGTCGACGATGTCGTCCTGGATGATGCACACGCGATCCCGCACATCGCCGACGACGTGCATCACCTCGGCCCGGCCGTCCTCGGAACGGCGCTTGTCGATGATGGCCAGATCCGCGCCCAGCCGTTTGGCATAGGCCCGCGCACGCTCGACGCCGCCGGCGTCCGGCGACACGAACACCAGACTCGGCTCCTGATACGCGGACAGATGCTGGATGAACACGGGAGCGGCGAACAGGTGATCGACCGGAATGTCGAAGAATCCCTGGATCTGCGCCTTGTGCAGGTCCATGGTGAGGACGCGGTTGGCTCCGGCCGCACACAGCAGATTCGCCACCAGCTTCGCGGAGATCGGGACCCGCGGCTTGTCCTTCCGGTCCTGCCGCGCGTAGCCGTAGTACGGAATGACGGCAGTGATGCGAGCCGCCGATGACCGCCGAAACGCGTCCGTCATGACGCACAACTCGACCAAGTGCGCATCGACCGGCGTGCACGTCGGCTGCAGGATGAACACGTCCGCGCCGCGGATGTTCTCGTCAATCCGGAACGACACCTCCGTGTCCGCGAACCGCTTGAGGTTCGCGCGGCCCAGCGGCGTACCGAGATAGTCGGCGACCTCACGCGCCAACCGCGGATGCGCGCTGCCCGAAAAGAGTTTGAGTTGCCCGTTCAGCATCGCCGTCGATCAGACCCGGAGGGCCGCTCAGGGGGCGCGCCGCCGACGGCGGTATGGCTGGGGCGGAAGGATTCGAACCTTCGAATACGGGATCCAAAGTCCCGCGCCTTACCACTTGGCCACGCCCCATCAAGCGAAGGCCCGTCCCGCGCACAGCAGGTTGCTGACTACCGCGAACCCGTCATTCTACCCGGTCCGCCCCCGGCCCATCAAGAACCCGTCCAGTCTCGATCAGGGGCGTCCCACGCTGACGGCGCGGGACGGCCCGCCCCCGATTCGAGTGGGCACCACCGTCTTGCCGACCGGCCGGCACCGCGTGAGACCCACGATTCCGCACGTCCGGAGGCCCCAGGACCCGCCACGATTCTGCCTGCGCACGGCGGGGGCGGAGCGTGGGATGGTCCTGGCCCGGCCGCCGCCGGTCACCCCCAGAATCCCCCCTCGAGACGGGCTCGGTCCATCGTCCGCGTGAAGCGCACGGTCCACCCGCCCAGGCGCGCGCGCAGTCGCCGGACCGCCCCGACGGCCGCCCCCCGGCGCCCGAAGAGACCGAACACCGCGGAACCGCTGCCGGTCATGCCGGCTCGAGACGCGCCCGCATCCCGCAGCAGCCCGGTCGCCTCACCGATCCCCCCTCGGCGCCGCACCACCGGCCCCTCCAGGTCGTTGGACAGATCGTCGAGCAGCAGCGTCGCCCCGGCAAACCTCGCGGGCGGCGGGACCGCCGCGCCGGCCGCGCCGGCGGGGGGCGCGGATGCCCGGTCATCATCCAGCCAGCCGTAGGCGGCGGCGGTCGAGACCCCGTGCGTGGGGACGGCCACCACCACCCAGTGCGGGGACAGCTCGGCGAGCGGATAGACCTCGTCCCCGCGCCCGACCCCGAGCGCGGTGCCGCCGACCAGAAAGAACGGACCGTCGGCCCCGACGTCGGCGGCCAACGCGTGGAGCCGGGCCGCCGACGGCGTCCGTCCCCACAGCCGGCACAGGCCGCGAAGCGCCGCCACCGCGTCGGCGGTCCCGCCCCCGAGCCCGGCCGCGACAGGAATCCGCTTTCGGATGCTCACGGCCAGCCCCCGGACCTCGCCGCATCTCCCCAGCTCGGTCCACAGCCGCTGCGCCGCGCGGTGCACGAGGTTGTCTCTCCCCAACGGCACGCCGGCCGCGGAACACCGGATGCGGCAGCCGCCCTCGACCGCCCGCAGCGTGAGCGTGTCGTGCAAACCGATGGACTGCAGGATGGTCCGCAGATCGTGGAAACCGTCCCCGCGCCGGCCGCCGACCCGCAGCTCCAGGTTGATCTTGGCGTGCGCCCGCACGGTCACCCGCCGGGGCGGCCCGGTCGCCGGTGACGCGCTCATGTCGGATCGACCGGGACCTCCAAGGGACCCGCCCCGCGCAACTCCTCAAGAGTCGCCGGCTCGACGTCCGGGGGAACCGCCAGCGAGAACGCGCCGGGAACGGGCGCGACGTTCAGGTTGACCTGCGACAGACGCGCCGTGAGATCGGTGAGCGGTTCGGCCCCCCGGTCATCGCCCGCGGTGTCCGACCGGACGCGCACCCGCCGCGGCAGACGGCGTTGGAACTCGCCGTATTCGATCGTCAGGTCGTCCCGCGTCCCCGCGACGAGGTGATGTCCGCCGTCGATCCGACGCAGCCAAGCGACCGCCCCACCGGCCAGGTCCACCGCGACCCAGTCGCCGTAGCGCCGCCCCCCCGTCGGCCGCGGGTCGGGCACCAGACAGCCGGTCAACACCGCCCGCAGGTCGTCCGGCCCGAACCGGATCCCGGTCAGGCTCGCAAACAGATCGGTGGCCGGCACCCCGGTCACCACCCGCGCCTCCCGGGTCAGCCACAGCGTGGCGCCCGCCGGCGACGCCACGAGATAGAACGCCGGCGCCCCGAACGGGGCCAATCCCTCCAGCCGCATCGATCCGGGCGCGGCCAGCCCGGCCCGAATCCGTCCCCGGAGGCCGGCCCCGCCGCCACGGCCGCTGAGCGCGATCATCGTCTCGACGGACCTGACGGCCCGGCACTCCGAAACCACGGCATCGAAGAGACGCGCGAACTCGGGATAGGGGGTGCCGGGGCCGTCCGGGAGGACCAGCCGCGAGGATCCGCAACCGGCGGCCAGGGCGGCGGCGAAACAGATCGACAGCCCGCGGATACCGCTCATCGTTCGCCGCAACCTGCTTCGACGCCGCCGCCCGACGCCGACCTTACTGCTTCGAGTCCAAGCGGATGCGTGCGTCGCGAATCTTCGCCTCCACCGCCGCGGCGTCAAGCCCCTCGCCGTCCCCGGCGAGCGCGCGCTCCCAGGCATCGATGGCTTCCGCGTAGCGCTCGAAGCGGAACAGGAGGTCGCCCATGTGGTCCTGCACCACCGAGTTTCGGGGCAACTGGTCGCTGGCCGCGCGCAGGGGCGATTCCGCGAGCTCCAGCTCGTCCCGCTTGAAGTAGGCCCACCCGAGGCTGTCCAAATAGGCCCCGTTGTGGGGATCGAGCTCGACCGCGCGGCGGATCAGATCGACCGATTCATCAAGACGCTCGCCGCGCTCCGCCAGCATGTATCCCAGATAGTTCAGCGTCCGGGCATCGTCCGGATCCTGCTCGAGCACACGCCGGAACGCCCCCTCCGCCTCCTCGTACCGCCGCCCGCGCTCGAACACGGCGCCGAGCTGAAACACGATGAGGGTGTTGTCGGGAAACCGCGCCTCGGCCGCCTGCAGGACCCCGACCGCCTCGTCGACCCGCTGGTGCTCGCTGTAGAGCCCGGCCAGCGCCACATGCGCGATCGGCTGGTCCTCGTGGCGGGCGCGCGCGCGTTGGAGCAACGCGACGGCCTCGCTCACCGAACCGCGGGCGGACAGCACCTGGGCCTCGAGCCGGAACAGGGCGAGATTGTCCTGCCGCGAGCGCCGGGCATCGGCCACGAGATCGCCCGCCTCGTCGAGACGTCCCGCATCGAGATAGACCTCCACGAGCTGCGCCTGCAATCCGAGGTTGGACGGCACGAGCTCCAGGGCGTCGGTCAGGGCTTCGACGGCGGCATCGAAATCGCCCGCGCGCTGTTGCGCGAACCCCAGCCGCTGCAGGAGACCGGCCACCTGGCGGGGCTCGACGCCGCTTGCCCGAGCCCGCTCGATCACCGGCCCCAGGACGTCGGCCATCGCCCGGTACTGGCGCCTGCCGTCGAGCGCCCGGGACAACGCGTAGGCGCCCCGCATGCCGTCGGGCTCCAGTTCGACCACCCGCCGGGCCGCGGTCTCGGCCGCCTCGTAGTCGGCGGCGTTCAACCCGATCTCGGACAACTGGTACCAGCCGTCCGCATCGTCCGGCCGCGCTTCGACAAGATCCTGCAGCACCTCGAGGGCCCGGCCGGTCTGCCCCGCGTTCACCAGCGCGTTCGCGAGTCGACGCCGGTACCGAGCGCGCCGGGGGTTGTACAGCAACGCCCGCTCGTACGCGGCGGCGGCGTCCTGCCATTGGCCGAGGGCCTCGTGCGCGCGCGCCAGCAACGCCTGGGCGTCGGTGAATTGCGGCTCCAGGTCGAGCATCTCGGTCAGCACCTCGACCGCCCCGGCCGGCTGTCGGGTCGACAGATAGAGCCGGCCCAGGGTGATGGACAGGGCCACGTCGGGTGACGACGGATTGCGTGCCTGCTCGAGATGGTCGATGGCGAGATCCACGTCGCGCTGCGCCGGGGCCTCCCGCGACTCCGCGCGGGCCGCGTAGACGAGCCCCAGGATGCGATGGGCGTCGCGGTCGTCGGGATCCCGGTCCAACGCCTCGTTCCCGGCGGCGATCGCCGCGTCGGGTTGATTGCGGCGCGCATGGAGACCGGCCAGCTCGGCCCAGATCCCCGACGACGCGGGATCGAGCCCGGCCGCCCGCCGGTAGGCGCCGATCGCCGCGTCGATATCACCCGCCCGCTCGAGGGAACGACCCAGGATGAACGCGTGGTACGCGGCGGCGCGATTGTCGAGGCCCGCGGGCGCGGGCGCCGTCGCTTGAGCTTGGGCGATGGCTCCCGGCGCCAACACACCCACGACGAACAGAGCGCTGATTGGAAACCGCATAAGGACCGCATTGTTCCACAAGGTCATGACTGTGAACAACCCGGTGGGCGCAGTCAGATTTGCGAATGACTGCCTCTGCGCCGTCAGGTCGGCGATTTCTGTGCCGTTCTCGGCATCGAGGCCTCCCGAACGAGCTTTATCTTGGGGCTTCGGCGCCTGGGATCCCTCGGAGGCCGCCGCTGGAGGCATCCGGCGCGGGCGGCCCCGCGGCGCCCCATCGCGCCGAAGCCCGAAAAGCCCGGCCGGGAGGGGCATCGAGGCCGGGCACGGGACCGAAATCGCCGACCTGACGTGCGCCCCATCCCCGCCGAGATCGGAGGGCGCCCCCGCCCGCCGGGGCCGCGCCGCCCGCGCCGCCCGGCGGCCCGCGGCGGAGCCGGTCTGGTATAGTCTGATCGTCGTTCCGGGAGGGTGCGGTGATGGCGGTCGACGCGGAGTTGCTTGAAATCCTGGCCTGTCCGAATTGCCGGACGCCCGTGGCACCGGTCCACGGCGGCACCGGTCTGCAATGCCGGACCTGCCATCGGGTGTATCCGATCACGGACAACATTCCGGTCATGCTCATCGACGAGGCGACCATCGAGGAACCGCCCGAAACAGCCGAATGACCGCCCCCAGACTGCCCCGACTGGAAACCGCGGCCTTCGTGACGCTCCTCGGCTTCGTGGCCGCCCTGCAGATTTCAATCGCCGCCGCCGGCATCCTGCTGACCTTCACCGCCGGACTCTGGATCGCGCTGCTGGTGGCGGAGGGCGGCCGGCCGAGCGCGCCGCCCTTCTTCGCCGCCCTGCTGGCCTACGCCGCGGCCACCCTCGTGTCGGTCGTTTTTTCTCTCGATCCGGGCGGCAGCCTGATCGACTCGCGCGAAGTGCTGCTCTTCATCGTGGTGCCGATAGTCCATCGCCTCGCCCGACACCAGCGGGCCCAGACCCTGGCGACCCTCATCGTGACCGTCGGCGCCACCACCGCAGTCTGGGGGGTGGTGCAGTACGGCGTTCTTGAATACGACGATCTGGGGCAACGGCCGGATGGCACGATGGGGCACTACATGACCTATTCCGGGCTGCTCCTGCTGACGATCGCCCTCGCCTCGGCCCGCGTCCTGTTCGACCGGCGCCGGCGCCTGTGGTCCGCGCTTGTGATGCCCGCCCTGCTGGTTGCGCTGGCGGTCACGTTGACCCGGAGCTATTGGGTCGGCGCCGGCGCCGCCCTCGCCGTCCTGTGTCTTTTGAAGGACCTGCGGCTGCTGGCGGTGGTCCCGGTGCTCGCCGCCCTGGTGCTGGCCCTCGCGCCCCCACAGATCACGAGCCGCATCTATTCCACCTTCGATATGCAGGATCCGACCGTCCAGGACCGGTTGGCGATGGGGCGGGCGGGCCTGCGGATCATCCGCGACCACCCCTGGACCGGGGTGGGTCCGGACATGGTGCAGGAGGTGTACCCACGATACCGCGACGCCGGCGCGGTACAGGACGAGAACCCGCACTTGCACAACGTGCCGGTGCAGATCGCGGCCGAACGGGGGCTGCCCGCGCTCGCCATCTGGTGCGTGTTCGTGGTCGCGGCGGTCCGCCATCTGTTCCGGCAACTCGGCGACGGCGACGCACGCCCCCTCGCCGCGGCCGGTCTCGCGGCGGTCGCCGGCATGCTCACCGGCGGCCTGTTCGAGTACAACTTCGGGGACTCGGAGTTTCTGATGCTGCTCTTGGTCCTGCTCACCCTGCCGCACGCCGCCGCCTGCCGCCCCGCGGCGACGCGCCCCGCCGACAACATGGTCCGCGCCTGAGGACGGTGTCCGGCCCCCTCGAGACCGGGTTCCGGCCACCCCGCCGCGCGGTCCCGAAGCCGGTACCGGGCAGACTGGGCAGCCCTCGACCGGCCGGGTCCCGGCCACCCTGCCGCCCCGTTTCAATGCCGGAAGTGTCTGCGCCCGGTGAACACCATCGCGAGACCGTGGTCATCGGCGGCGGCGATGACTTCCTCGTCCCGCACGGAGCCGCCCGGCTGCACCACCGCGGTCGCTCCAGCCGCGGCTATGGCGTCGAGGCCGTCCCGGAACGGGAAGAACGCATCGGAGGCGGCGACCGTGCCGGTCAATCCGGCCTCCGCCTTCATGGCCGCCACTCTCACCGCATCGACCCGGCTCATCTGTCCGGCGCCAATCGCGGCCAGCCGGTCGGCCCGCGCGAACACCACCGCGTTCGACTTGACGTGGGCCGAGACCCGCCAAGCCAGCCGCAGGGCCGCCCACTCCGCATCGGCCGGCTGCCGCCGGGTCACCACGCGGCAGCCTGACGCCGCCTCCGAGGTCCATCGGCCCGCGGCTTCGGTCACGCGATCTCGGCTCTGCACGAGGATCGCGCCGAGAATCGAGCGGACCTCGCGGTCGAGCCGGACGTCACCGCGGGCCGAGGCGAAATCGGCGAGCACGACGCGCAGGTTCTTCTTCGCGGCAAGGACCGCGCGGGCCGCATCGTCCGCATCCGGCACCACCACCGCCTCGATGAAGGTGGAGACGATCGCTTCCGCGGTCGTCCGGTCGACGCACCGGTTCAGCCCGACGATGCCGCCGAACGCGGACCGGGGATCGACCTCCCGCGCCGTCACGTAGGCGTCGCGCAACGCGGCGGCGGTCGCCACCCCGCACGGGTTCATGTGTTTCACCACGACCGCGGCCGGCTCGTCGAACTCCAGTATCAGCCGGGCGGCCGCATCGAGATCCAGCAGGTTGGTGAACGACAGGGGCTTCCCCTGCACCACGCGCGCGCCGCCGAACCCGGCGTCGCCGGCCGCATAGAGCGCCGCGGCCTGGTGCGGATTCTCTCCGTAGCGCAGATGCCCCCGGAGGTCCGCGCGCAGCGCCAGGGTTTCCGGCGTGAGCGCCTCCGCCGGCGCCGCACGCCGGCGGAGGCGGCCTTCGGCGACCTCGACCGCCGTCAGGGTGGACGCGATGGTCTCGTCGTACGACCGGGTGTGGCGGAACGCCTTGCGGGCGAGCGACAACCGGTAGTCCAGGACCGGTCCGCCGGAACGCTGCAATTCTTCCAGCGTGTCGCGATAGTCCCGCGGATCGACCACCACGACCACGTCCCGGAAGTTCTTCGCCGCGGCACGCACCAGGGTGGGTCCGCCGACGTCGATTTCCTCGATGAGCGACTCCACGGCGGCGTCCGGATCGGCCGCGGCCCGGGCGAACGGATACAGGTTGACGGCCACGACGTCGACGGGCAGGATACCGAGCGCGTCTATCGCCCGCAGGTCGCCGGGCTCGTTGCGGCGCGCCAGAATACCGGCATGGACAGCGGGATGCAGGGTCTTGACCCGGCCGTCCATCATCTCGGGAAATCCGGTCACCGACGAGACCCCGGTCACAGACAGCCCGGCATCCGCCAGTGCGCGCGCGGTACCGCCGGTGGACACGAGCTCGAAACCGCAGGCGGCGAGACCGCGGGCGAAATCGACGATGCCGGTCTTGTCGGATACGCTCAAGAGCGCTCGTTTCAACAGATCTCACTCCTCTCCGCCGGATGGTCCGCGGCAAGAGGCCCCGCGGGGCGCCGTCCGCGCGGCGGCGCGGGGTTCCGCCACGACCCGCCGGGGTGCGCGTCGGATTCGTGGGACGACCGCCCCTGGAACTGCCGGCGCAAGCACGGGGCGCCTCGGGGGCCGGCCGGGCCGGATACCGCGGCGGCGGCTCACTCCCCGACGTGCACCCGACGCCCGGCGCCCTACCACCGGTCGAAGCGCACCAGCTCCCGGTCGATCATGTCGATGCGGGGACGGCCCGAGGCAGCCATGTTCCTCGCCAGCTCGGTCTGCAGGATCTCCACCACCGCCTGCACCCCCTCGGCCCCGTAGGCGGCGAGGCCCCACATGGGCGGCCGCGCCACCAGCACCGCGGCGGCGCCGAGGGCGAGGCCCTTGAGGACGTCGGTGCCGCGCCGGAAGCTGCCGTCCACGAGGACCGGGACCCGGCCGGCGACGGCGTCGGCCACCGCCGGCAGCACGTCGATGGGCAGGGCGCCGCCGACGCCATGGTTGGAGACGACCAGACCCTGGGCGCCGCGGCCGAGCGCGGTTTCCGCGCTCTCGGCGTCCATGATGCCCTTGACGACCACCGGCGCCGCGGACGCCTGGCTGACCTGCTCGACGGCGGCCCAGTCGGGCCGCGCGGGGGCCCCGCCATCGGAGACGCCGACGGTCAGGCAGATCGCCCGGCAGCCGGCCTCGACCGCCCGCGCGGCGTCGTCCTGCAGCGTGGCCGCGTCCGAATACTGCTGATACCACACCGGCTCGCCGCTGGCCGCCGCGATCTCGCCGATGGCATGGCCGCCGCGTCCGGTGGCGACCATGACCGCCCTGGCGGCGGAGGCGCCGCGCGCCGTCGCCAGCTCGCCGTCGCGGTGCAGCGCGTCCTGGTTGCCCACCGGCCCGACGATGATCGGGGCGAACATGCCGTACCCGTACAGCGCGGTGGTCAGGTCGAGGTCCATGGCGTAGACCATCAGCCGCTGCCGCAGGGTCATCTTGTCGAACGACCGCCGGTGTCCCCCGCTGATGGCGGCGAAGCGTTGCGGCGACAGCACGAGCCGGGCCATCGCCTCGAACTCCGGCACGTTCACCAGCTCCAGCGCCGGAGCCAGCCGGTCGTTCGGGGGGGCGCCGCCCCCGGGCTGGCCCTGGGCGCGGACGACGGGCGAGCCGCCGAGGAAGTTGCCGAACTGCCGCAGGGATTCTCGTCGGTCGACGGTCATCGCGGTATCGCCTCTAGTCTGTGCGCGAGTCTGTGCGCGGCATGCGGGCCGCGCCGGCGCGGACGTCCGGGATCGGAGGAAATCGCCTTTTATGCCTGTGTGCGGAACGCAGTCGCCCGGCCCCCAAACCGCCGCCTTGCGGCTCCGATTGCCGCCCAACCAACCCGCCGGGAGTCCGCACCGTTCTACGGGGCAGACTCCCGGCGCAGCACGGGGTCTCTCCGGTGAATCTATACGATGTCGCGGCGCGGCGCCAGGGCTGCCGCCCCGACCCGCAGGACCATCCCACGCTCCGCCACCGCTGTGCGCAGGCGGAATCGTGGCGGGTCCTGTCGGGGCTCCGGACGTGCGGAATCGTGGGTCTCACGCGGCGCCGGCCGGTCGGCAAGACGGTGGCGACCCCTCGAATCGGGGGCGGGCCGTCACGCGCCGTCAGCGTGGAACGCCCCTGCCCCGACCCGCCATGCCGTCTTGACAACGCCCGACAGGCTGACTACGATGCTTTTGAGCACGCGGGTTCAGCCCGAGGACCGCTTCGGCGGTCTTTTTTTTGTGCACCCATGGCCGCGGACGCCTTCATGGGTTCGGAAGCCGGGTGTCGTTTCGACGTCACCCCCTGCAAAACAGAGGAAGCACGATGCGCATCACAGGTACGGTCAAATGGTTCAACAACGCCAAGGGGTACGGATTCATCGAGCGTGAAGGCGGAAGCGACGTCTTCGTGCACTTCTCGGCGATTCAAGGCAACGGTTTTCGCACGCTTGAAGAAGGTCAGGCCGTGGAATTCGAGATCGTTGACGGACCCAAGGGTCCCCAGGCAGGCAGCGTGACCCGAAGCGAATAGCGCCCGCATTCCGGCCCGGGCGCACCGCGTCCGGGCCGCCGACTCCCCGCTCCCACCTTGGCCGCCCTTGGAGAAAGTCCCCGCTGCATTCGAGCGGCGGCGCATCCCGCCTGACGCGATGTAGACTGGCCGGAGATCCCGGTCATCGGCTTGCGCGGCAGGCGTGGTATCCGAATCCCGGCGGAGCGGCAAGACGCCGGCCCGCCCCGGATCGCTGGCTCCATGACGACCCCCCGCATTCTGCCCTCCATCGACCGCCTGCGCCGGCGGCCGCTCGTCCGCGCTCTCGAGACCGAGTACGGCCGCGAGGCGGCGGTGGCCGCGTTGCGGACCGCCGCCAGCCGCGTGCGCGAAGACTTGACGGGCGCGGACACGACGCCCATCCGGGACCGCGAACAGGCGTCGGCGGCCATCGAGCAACGCGCGGCAACCGAGCTCGCGGCCCGGCTGGAGCCGTCCCTCACGCCGGTCATCAACGCCACCGGGGTCATCGTGCACACGAACCTGGGCCGGGCTCCGATGGCCGCGGCGGTGGCGGAGCGGGTCGCCCGGCTCGCCGGCGGCTACACGAACCTGGAGTACGACCTGACGGCCGGCCGACGCGGCGCCCGCCACACCCACGCCGCCCGCCTCCTGACCCAGGTGACGGGAGCGGAGGCGGCGGTGGTGGTCAACAACAACGCCGCCGCGGTCCTGCTGGTCCTGGCCGCGCTTGCGGACCAGCGCGAAGCCATCGTCTCCCGGGGTGAGCTGGTCGAGATCGGCGGCGGCTTCCGCATTCCCGACATCCTGCGTCAATCCGGAGCGGTGCTGCGGGAGGTCGGCACCACGAACCGGACGCGGCTGGCCGACTATGCCGGGGCCGTCAACGACCGGACCGCGCTGATCCTGCGCGTGCACCCGTCCAACTTCCGTATCGAGGGGTTCACGGCCCGGCCCGATCTCCCGGAACTCGTGGGGCTGGGGCAACGATTCGGCCTACCCGTGGTCGAGGACCTCGGGAGCGGTCATCTGACCGACGTTTCCATCGGCGGGGTCGACGAGCCCTCGGTGGCAGCCAGTGTCGAGGCCGGCGCCGCGGTCTGCTGCTTCAGCGGCGACAAGCTCCTCGGCGGCCCGCAGGCCGGCATCATCGTCGGGAAGGAGCAGGCGCTGTCCCGGGTGCAGAGCCACCCGCTGATGCGGGCCCTGCGGGTCGACAAGATGACCTACGCCGCGCTGGAAGCCACGCTGATGGAGCATGCCCGCGGCCGGGCGGAGGCCACCATACCCGTAGTTCGCATGCTGGCGACCCCGGTTCGCGAAATCGACACGCGGGCACGGGATCTGGCGGGGCGGCTCGAGGGCCATTCGATGTTCGGGGTGGACGTCGTCGACGGGCTGTCGACGGCCGGGGGGGGCGGCGCGCCGGGATCCGCGCTGCCGACCCGGTTGGCGAGACTCACGCCCCGCACTCATTCGGCGGCGCGGCTCGAAACGCGGCTCCGCGGGCTGCATCCGCCCGTCGTCGCGCGCATCGAGCAGGACCGCGTCGTGCTGGACCTGCGAACCGTCCTGCCCGAGCAGGACGATCTGCTGGCCACGGCCCTGATCGGCCTGACCCGGTAATCGCCGCCCCGCCGTCAGGACGGGGGCTCGTCACCCGCCGGTCGCCGGCGGTCCGGTTCTGCGGGGGCAGGCCGCGCAGGCCAGCGGGCCGCCGTCCGGCCCGACCACCTCGGGCCCGCCGCAGGAACCGCGCAGGCAGCGGCCGCCGAGCATCACCCCGATCGCCATGATCGCCATGACGATCGCGATTCCTCCCAGCGTCAACAGGAAGACCGCCATCCCGTTTATTGTAACCCCGCGGAACGCCGCCCGCCCCGCGGCCATTGCCGTGCGCAGGACCATCCACGCTCCGCACCGCCGTGCGCAGGCAAGAATCGTGGCGGGTCCTGGGGCCTCCGGACGTGCGGAATCGTGGGTCTGACGCGGCGCCGGCCGGTCGGCAAGACGGTGGGCGACCCCTCCGAATCGGGGGCGGGCCGTCACGCGCCGTCAGCGTGGGATGCCCCTGTGCCGTACGCCGGCCCGGAGAGCGCCGCGTCCTGAACCGCCTCACATCCTTGAACTTGTACGCGAGCCTGTGCCGTACGCCGGCCCGGAGAGCGCCGCGTCAGTGCCTACGGCGCAGATTCAGGCTCCGCCGGCGGCGACGCCGTAAGGAGTGCGGAGAACGCGGGCGTGGCGCGTTCGATAATCGCTCCGTCCTCATCGCGGATCAGGAAGAGCGCCGCCCACCCCTGTTCGACGGCCAGCGCATAGCCGTCATCGGGGCCAAGCACCTCCAGGCCGGTGGCCAGCCCGTCAGCCACCACGCACCGCTCGGCGACGACGCTCACGGAGGCGAGCCGATGCTCGACCGGCCGTCCCGTACGCGGATCGATGGTGTGCGAGATCCAGCGGCCATCGACCTCCCGCGTATTGCGGTAGTCGCCCGACGTGGCCATCGCCTGATCGCGCAACGAGACGACCCGCTGAATGCCCCCCCCCGCCACCGGCGACTCGATGCCGATACGCCAGGCACGGTCGAGGTGATTCGTCCCCGCGGCCACTATCTCCCCCCCCACTTCGACCAAGTAGCGTGTCAGCCCCGCTTCGCGCAGGGCCGCCGCCACCCGATCGACGGCGTATCCCTTGGCCACGGCCGACAGATCGCCCTCGATCTCCGGCATCGTCTTGCGCAGGGTCGACGCCGCCGCGTCCAGCTCGATCCCGGCGTAGCCGACGCGCCCGCGCAACTGCGACAGCCGCCCGGCGTCCGGCGGAAGCCGGTCGGGTTCGACGGGGCCGAAACCCCAGGCATCGACCAGCGGACCGACCGTGACGTCGAGCGCCCCCGCGGTCAGCTCGCTCAGCCTCCGGGCCTGGCGAACGACCTCGAACGTATCCGCCGACACCGGGAACGGCCGGGTCGTCCGCCGGCGATTGAACCGCGAGAGCTCGGAGGACGGCTCGTAATGCGACATCTTCGATTCGATGTCGTCGAGCACCGCCTGGATCTTCGCGCCGATCCGGTCCCGCCCGGCCTGCGGCCAAGGGTCGACCGTCACCACCCGGACCGCATAGGTGGTTCCCATCGTGGCCCCGTCGAACACGTGGAGGGGCGGCCCGGCGTCGGGCGGGGCGCACGCGCACACCGCCAGCAGCCAGCAGGCATGGAAGACTGCCGACACGGACCGGACCCGGCCGCGCGGCCGGCCGGCCTCCCGCCGGCGCCGATCGAGGCCGCGTGCCGACCGTCCGCAGGCAGCAGGCATGGAAGGACCTAGTGCATCGACACGACTAAAAATAGGGCCGCCGGGGGGCACTCACCTCGAACCGCAAGAGTCCTATGCAGAAGAAAATACGTCGTTCGACCCAAGTTCGTCTGTCCGAAACTTATGACGTGACGGACCACTAGCCGAAATCGTCGAAGAGGATGTTCTCGGGTTCGACCCCCAGCGCATCGAGCATGTCCATGCAGGCCTTGAGCATCATCGGGGGGCCGCACAGGTAGTATTCGATGTCCTCCGGCGCCGGGTGGGTCTTCAGGTAGTGGTCGAGCACGACCTGGTGGATGAAGCCGGTATACCCGGTCCAGTTGTCCTCGGGCAGCGGCTCGGACAGGGCGAGATGCCACGCGAAGTTGCCGTGCTCTTCCGCGATGGCGTCGAAATCGTCGAGGTAGAACGCCTCGCGGAGGCTCCGGGCGCCGTACCAGAACGAGACCTTCCGCGGGGTCCGCAGGCGGCGGAACTGATCGAAGATGTGCGAGCGCATCGGGGCCATGCCCGCGCCGCCCCCGATGAACAGCATCTCGGCGTCGGTCTCCTTCGCGAAGAACTCGCCGAACGGTCCCGAAATGGTGACCTCGTCGCCGGGCTGGAGGCTGAAGATGTACGAGCTCATTTTCCCCGGCGGCGTCCCCTCGGGGGCCCGCGGGGGCGGCGACGCGACCCGTACGTTGAGCAGGATGACGCCGCGTTCCTCGGGATAGTTCGCCATCGAGTAGGCGCGCGTCACCGGCTCCTCGACCGTCGACACGTAGCGCCACAGGTTGAACTTGTCCCAGTCCGCCCGATACTGGTCGTCGATATCGAAGTCGGCGTACTTGACGGTGCCCGGCGGCGCCTCGATTTGTATGTAGCCCCCGGCCCGGAACGGCACCGACTCGCCCTCGGGCAGCTCGAGCAGCAGCTCCTTGATGAACGTGGCGACGTTGGCGTTGGACCGCACCCGGCAGCGCCACTGCCGGACGCTGAACACCGCGGGCGGCAGCTCGATCGCCATGTCCTGCTTCACCTTGACCTGGCAGGACAGCCGCACCCCGCAGCGCGCGTCACCGCGGGAGATGTGGCTCAACTCGGTCGGCAGGATGGCCCCGCCGCCGTCCCGCACCGTCACCGTGCAGACCCCGCAGCTCCCCTTGCCGCCGCAGGCGGACGGAATGAAGATCCGGTTGGCGGCGAGGGTGCCGAGCAGGGTGCCGCCGGCCTGGGTCGTGAGCGCCTTCTCCGGATCGCCGTTCACCGTGATCGACACCTCCCCGGTCGCGACGAGCTGGCGCCGGGCGAGCATCAGGAGCCCCACGAGCGACACGATGGTGCACGTGAACATCCCGACGCCCAGGAAGACGGTGGTCACAGTTGCACCCCCGCGAAGGCCATGAAGCCGATGGCCATCAGGCCCACGATGATGAACGTGAGCCCCAGCCCGCGCAGGCCGGCCGGCGGATTGCTGTAGCGCAGCCGCTCCCGGATGCCGGCCAGGGCCACGATGGCGAGGGCCCAGCCGACCCCCGATCCGAACCCGAACACGGCGCTCTCGACGAGGTTGTAGTTGCGCTCCATCATCCACAACGAGGCGCCGAGAATGGCGCAGTTGACGGCGATCAGGGGCAGGAAGATGCCGAGCGCGGCGTAGAGGGCCGGCGCGAACCGGTCGAGGGTCATCTCGACGATCTGGGTCATCGCGGCGATGGTCCCGATGAAGGTGAGGAACCCCAGAAACGACAGGTCGATTTCGGCCAGCGACGGAGACAGCCAAGCCAGCGCCCCCGGCTTGAGGGCATAGGCGTACACCAAGTTGTTCAGCGGCACCGTGACCGTCAGCACGAAGATGACGGCGGCGCCGAGGCCGAGGGCGGTCGAGACCCGCTTCGACACGGCGAGGAACGAGCACATGCCCAGAAAGAACGCGAGGGCCATGTTCTCGACGAAGATCGCCTTCACCGCCAAGTTCAGGTAGTGCTCCATGCTCCAGCCCGCCCGGAAATCGTCGCCGGCGGCGTTCCGCGCCGGCGAAACGCCGAACGCGACCGCAGGGTCGCGCCGAGGCCTCCGACGGCCGCCCAACCCATCCTGCCGGGAGTCGGCGCCTCCTTGCGGGAGGCGGCGCCGTTCCCGGCGCAGATTCCTACTCCTGCTCCACCTGCGCGGGCTTCCAGACGCGGATCGCCCAGATGAAGAACCCGATGATGAAAAACGCCCCCGGCGACAGGACCATCAGTCCGTTCGGGGTGTACCAGCCGCCCTCGCCGGCCAGGGCCAGCACCTGCACGCCCATGAGAGACCCCGACCCGAAGAGCTCGCGGATGACCGCGGTGCCGGCCAGGATCACGGCGTAGCCGAGCCCGTTGCCGATGCCGTCGATCATGCTCATGCGCGGCGGATTCTGCATGGCGTAGGCCTCGGCGCGGCCCATGATGATGCAGTTGGTGATGATGAGCCCGACGAACACCGAGAGCTGCTTGGAGATCTCGAACAGGTAGGCCTTCAGCACCTGGTCGACCACGATGACCAGCGACGCGATGATCGTGAGCTGCACGATGATCCGGATGTTGGTCGGAATCTGGTTCCGCAGCAGGCTGACGAACAGGTTCGAGAACAGGAGCACGAAGACCACCGCCGCGCTCATCACGAGCGCGGTGTCCATCTGCGTCGTCACCGCCAAGGCCGAGCAGATGCCGAGGACCTGCAGCGCGATGGGGTTGTTGTTGAAGAGCGGATCGATCAGCGCCTCGCGCGATTTCGACATCAGTCCGCCCCCTCCTCTTCCCTCAGACGCGCCAGGTAGGGCCCGAAGCCGTCCGGTCCCAGCCAGAACCGCACCAGATTGGTCACGCCCCGGCCGGTGATGGTCGCGCCGGAGAGCCCGTCGATGGCATGCGGCGCCTCGTCCACGGCTCCCGCCGGTCCTTTGACGACGGCGATGGCGGGGTTCAGATCGTCGTCGAACGCGAGCCGGCCGGGCCACCGCGCCTTCCACCGGGGGTTGTCCACCTCGCCGCCGAGCCCCGGCGTCTCCTTGTGCTCGTAGAAGGTCAACCCGCGAATCGTGCGCAGATCGCCTTCCAGCGCCACGAAACCATAGAGGGTGCCCCAGAGCCCGAGCCCCTCCACCGGCAGCACGACGAAATCGAGGCGCCCCGCCTCGTCGCGCACCTCGTAGACGAGGGCTTGGTTCGGCAGGCGCACGATGCCGGCGGCGTTGTCGGGCGCCGCGGTGCTGCGCGCCGGATCGATCGACGCGGCCCGCTGGTCGAAGCCGGCCGGATCGACGGCCGCCGCCCCGCCGGTGGACAGGGTCAGGACCACCGGGGTGATCGGGGCGGACCGGGCCGCGACCGCCTCCGCCTCGAGCGACTCGCCGTCGCCCGCGAATCCCGCCGCCAGCAGCACGTTGCGCTGCCGGTCGAGGGCGGCGTTGCGCTGCTGCCGGTCGGCCAGGGCCACCGCCGCCGACGAGACGACGACCGCGCAGACGAGGCAGACGGCCGCCGCGAACGCCAAGTTGTAGCCGACACTACCCTGCATGACGGGCCCTCCTGCGCCGCACGTTGGCCTGAACCACGACGTAATCGATGAGGGGGGCGAACAGGTTCATGAAGAGGATGGCCAGCATCATGCCTTCCGGATAGGCGGGATTCACCACCCGGATCAGCACCACGAGCAGGCCGATGAGGAATCCGTAGGCATAGTGTCCGCTCGGGGTCGATGGCCCGGACACCGGATCGGTCGCCATGTACACCGTCCCGAACGCCCAGCCGCCCAACAAATAGTGCCAGAGCGGGGTCACCTCGAAGAACGGATTGGTCATCGACCCGACGGCATTGAGCAGCCACGCCGCGCCCAGCGTCCCCACCGCGACGCTGGCCATGATGCGCCACGATCCCACCCCCGTCCCAACCAGCACCGCGGCCCCGGCCAGGCACGCCAGCACCGACGTCTCGCCCATCGACCCCGGCATCCACCCGGCGAACGCCTGCCAGGGACTCAGGGTCTCGACAACCGCCGGCATCCCGCGTTCGGTCGCGAGCGCGAGCACCGTCGCGCCGCTGACGCCGTCGGGAGCCGTGCCCGCCGCGATCCAGACGGCGTCTCCGGACATGTCGGCCGGATAGGCGAAGAACAGGAAGGCGCGGGCGGTCAGGGCCGGATTCAGGACGTTCATGCCGGTCCCGCCGAAGATCTCCTTGCCCACGACCACGCCGAACGACACGCCGAGGGCCACCTGCCACAGGGGGATGGTCGCGGGCAGGGTCAGCGGCAGCAGCATCCCCGTGACCAGGAACCCTTCGTTGATCTCGTGCCTCCGGACCCCGGCGAACACCGCCTCCCAGAGCCCGCCGACCGCGAAGGTCACCGCCAGCACCGGCCCGAAGTAGAGCGCGCCGTGCACCAGACAGGCCCACGCATCGTCCGGTGCGAACGCCAGGCCCATCCCCCGCATGGCATCGGTCTGCCAGACGTCGAGCGGCGGCGCCCCGGCGGCGATCGCCAGATGCGCCTGATACCCGGTGTTGTGGAGGGCCATGTAGATGCACCCGGCGAGCGCGACGACCACCGTCACCATCAGGCGCTTCATGTCGAGGGCATCGCGCACGTGCGGGGTCGACTGCGTGACCTCGCCGGGGGTGAACAGGAAGGTGTCCTGCGCCTCCCACAGCGGATAGAGGCGCTCGAAGCGTCCCCCCTTCTCGAAGCGGTGGGCCTGCCGGTCGAGCAGGTCGCGCAGGAACTTCATGTCAGCCCTCGGCCTCGAGGGTGGTCAGGACACGGCGCAGCGCGGCGCCGTAGTCGAGCTTGCTCGGACACACGAAGGAGCACAGCGCGAGGTCGTCCTCTTCGAGCTCCAGGCAGCCCAGCTCCTCGGCGCGCTCGACGTCGTGCATGACGAGCGCCCGCAACAGCGGCGTGGGCAGCAGGTCCAGGGGCATCACGCGTTCGTAGAGGCCGATCGGCACGATGGCCCGGCGGGACCCGTTCGTCGAGGTCGTGAACGGAAACCGCCGTCCCCGCCGCAGCGTCGAGAGGAAGGCCCGCGACGCCGAGAACTTTCGGAGTCCGGGCCGGAGCCAGCCCAGCCATTCGCGCTCGCGCCCCTCCCGGATCAGGCAGATCTGCCGGTGATACCGGCCCAGGAACCCGGTGACCGCGCCCGACGCCGGACGCCCCGCGAGCAGCGACCCCGACACCACCCGTACCCCCTCGTCGATCGACTCGCCGGCCAGGACGTCGGCGGTCGCCGCCCCGAGCCGCGTCCGGACCAGCCGGGGGCGCGACAGGGCCGGCCCGGCCAACGCCACCACGCGTTCCACCGCCAGCTCGCCCGTCTCGAACAGCCGCCCGATGGCCGCGACGTCCTGATACCCGACGTACCACACCTGCCGGTTGCGATGCACCGGGTCCAGCCGGTGGATGTGCACGCCGGGGGTACCGGCCGGGTGGACGCCGGCGAACTCCTCGCGCCGAAACCGATCGCCGGCCGGCACCGGCACCCGGGCGTCCGGCCCCGTGCACACGTAGACGACGCCGTCGGTCAGTTGCGCCAGCGCCTTCAGGCCGTGCTCGAACGGCCCGTGCGCGCCGTCGAGCGCCGCCTCGACCCGCGGCGCCAGCGGCTCGGTGTCGATGGCGGTTACGAAGATGGAATGCGGCCGCGTCCGGGGATCGGCGACGCGGCCGAACGGCCGGGCGCGAACGGCCGGCCAGAGACCCGACTCGAGCAGCAGTTCCCGCACGCCGTCGCCGCCGAGGCCGGTGGGATGCCGGCCGGAAAACGAGGAGAACCCGACCGACGCGCCGCCGCGGCCCTCCTGCTCGTCCCGGCCGAGAGCGATCACGATCGACCGGAAGCTCCGCCGCTCCCCGCGATGGACCGCCTCGACGGTTCCGGCGGCCGGAGACGTGAACCGGACGCCGGGGCGCTTCTTGTCCTCGAACAACAGCCCGCCGCGGCGCACGTCGTCACCTTCCGCGACGCGCATCGTGGGCCGCAGGCCGACGTAGTCGTCAGCCAGCAACGCGACCCGCCGCGTCATCCGGGCGGCGCCGACCGTCTGGTCGGGCTCTCCCGAGACCGGCAACCGCAATCCCTTGCGAATGGTGTGTCGCCCCATTTACGGCATCAGAAAGGAACCCGGGCCAGACCGTCTTGAACCGGCAACGCCGTCTTCGACCGGGGGCGGGTCCGGGCCGGGCGATTTTGTGAAGTTTTTCTCAAGCTCAGCCGACCCAAGGGACTGACCGTTCCGAACAACCCGCATTCAAAGGGCTCCTGCTCGATCTGCATCGTACCAACAGGCGCTGTACGAAGTCAATTTCGCCACCGTAACCCCTGATCGGCCAGACAGTTACATTTGACTTCGCCGGAGCCGGGGAAATATGATCCCGCCGGTCGGCAGTCCGGCGCGGATCGCGGCCATCGACAATCCTCCGTCCATCACTGTGCGGATTACTCTGAACGGCGACTCGTACGACCTCGGCGAACCGATGACGATCAGCCGCCTGCTGGCGCGGCTCGACGTCGATCCGCGCCGCGTCGCCGTCGAGCACAACCTCGTCGTCGTGAAGCGGACCGCGTACGGGTCGACGACGGTGCAGGCGGAGGATACGGTCGAGATCGTCAATTTCGTGGGCGGCGGATAGCCGGGCCGTCCGATCCGGTTCCTGTCATACTCATGGACATGGGCAACGATACGCTGGTGATTGCCGGGAAGGCCTTCTCGTCACGCCTGATCGTCGGTACCGGCAAGTACGCTTCCAACGAGATCATGCAGCGGGCGCACGACGCCTCCGGGGCCGAGCTGGTGACGGTGGCGGTTCGCCGGGTCAACCTCACCGACCGCAGCCGGGCGTCGCTGCTCGACTTCATCGACACCGGCCGGTACTCCCTCCTTCCCAACACCGCCGGCTGCTACACCGCGGAAGAGGCCGTTCGAACCGCGCGGCTGGGGCGCGAGGTCGGGTTGTCGGAGTGGGTCAAGCTGGAGGTCATCGGAGACGAACGGACGCTGTTCCCCGACAACGACGGCCTGCTCGAGGCGACCCGCGTCCTCGTCAAGGAAGGGTTCGTCGTGCTTCCCTATACCAACGACGACCCCGTGGTGTGCCGCAAGCTGGAAGACGCGGGGGCGGCCGCGGTCATGCCGCTCGGCGCCCCGATCGGTTCCGGACTCGGCATCCAGAACATCAACAACATTCGCATCATCCGCGAGTTCGCGGGGGTCCCGGTCATCGTGGACGCCGGGGTCGGCACCGCATCCGACGCCGCCATCGCGATGGAGCTCGGGGTGGACGGGGTCTTGATGAACACCGCCATCGCCGGCGCCCGCGACCCCGTCGCCATGGCCGACGCCATGAAGCTCGCGGTGGCGGCCGGCCGCCGGGCGCACCTGGCCGGCCGCATCGCCCCGCGGCGCTACGCCACCGCGAGCAGCCCCGCGGACGGTCTGCTTTCCGCGTAGGTCCGGAACGACCTCGGCCGGGTCGGAGCGGTGCGCCGGTTGAAGCGGCGCGTCGCCGCCGGACCGGATGCGGCGGGCCGGGCAGGACGCCGACGCGGGGGATCGGCCATCCATCGTGCCGTCGGAGATCTGCGTCCGGCGGGGAGCCCCGCGACGATGCGCGAACGAGAAGAGGATCCGGCCCGGAACGCCCCGTCCCCCGACGACCCCGACCAGCAGCACCGGGCCGCGCTCGCCGCGCTCCAGGATGCCCTGGCGCCGAAGCCGGAGTTGCCCCCGCCCCCCCCCGGCTTCGACGACCGGCAGATCGGCGCGCTGAACGAGACTTGGCGCCTGCTCCCCCAAGAACCCGAGAAGGACATCGATCTCGGTACCGGGTGGCGCCGCCGGCTGCGCAACATCGCATGGCGGCTGCTCCGGCCGATCCTCGAACGCCAGCAGCGGTTCAACATGTCGCTCGTCCAACACCTCGACGGCAACGCGGGCGGGATGCTCGAGAGCCGGAAAGCCACCGTGGCGGTCATCACGCTGCTCGACCGCCACCTGGGAGCGCTCGCCGCGTTTCAGTCCCGGCTCATCCACGTCCTCAACCACTCCGTCGATGCCCTGCAGCGGACCAGGGACGCCCAGGAGGACCTGCGCCGATCCGTCGACGCGCTGGAGGGCCTGCGCCGATCCGTCGACGCGCTGGAGGGCCTGCGCCAATCCGTCAATCTCGCCACCGCATCGACCCACGCGTTGAAGCGCGAGGTCGAGCGGCTGCGGCGCCCGTCCACGAGGCCGGTCGAAGACGCCGACGGCGGCCACGCCGACCGCCCCCGGCCGGTCCCGGCGGAGACGGATCTCGACGCCCACCAGTACGTCTGCTTCGAGGACGTCTTCCGCGGGTCACCCGAGGAGATCGCGGCGGGGCAACGCGCGTATCTGCCGTACTTCGAGAGCGCGTCGGACGTGCTGGACGTCGGGTGCGGCCGCGGCGAGTTCCTGGCCCTGCTGCGCGACGAGGGCATCGCCGGCCGCGGCGTCGACGCCAACGCCGCCGCGGTCGAGCGCTGCCGGGAGCGGGGCCTGGAAGCCACCCGGTCCGACGCGCTCGGATACCTGCGCAACCTGCCCGACGAATCGATCGGCGGCCTGTTCTCGGCCCAAGTCGTCGAGCACCTCGAGGCCGACTACCTCATGCAGTTGCTCGCCGCCGCCCACCGCACCCTCCGGCCGGGCTCCCGCATCGTGCTGGAAACCATCAACCCGGCGTCGTGGACGGCGTTCTTCAGCGCCTACGTGCGGGACGTCACGCACCGCCACCCCCTGCACCCCGACACGCTGGGCCATCTCCTGCGGGCCGGCGGCTTCGTCGACGTCACCATCGTCTACCGGGCACCGGTGCCCGACGCGGCGAAGCTCCAACGCGCCGCGGTCGACCCGGGGCTGGCCGCCACGCCGACCGGCACCGCCGTCCGCCGGCTGGCGGAGACCGTGAACCAGCACGCCGACCGCCTGAACGGCTTGGCCTTTGCCGAGCAGGACTACGCCGCGGTCGGCCGGCGCCCGTAGCCCGGCAACCGCCGCCGGCGGCGACGCTGGCCGCCCAACCGACCCTCCAGGCGTCCGCACCGTTACCACGCCGCAGACGCCCGCCCCGGCAAACGCCGCCCGCGGCGACGCCGGCCGCCCAACCAACCTCCAGGCGTCCGCACCGTTACCACGCCGCAGACGCCCGCCCCGGCAAACGCCGCCCGCGGCGCCGGCCGCCCGAGTCGTCAACCTGGCAGGGCATCGACGGCCGATCTCAGGGGTGCGGCGTCCGCCGGCCGATCAAGGTGACGGCTCGTCCCGCGGATCGCGCAACACGTCCACCCGGTACACCCGCAGACCGAGATTCCGGCGATCCGACGAGAGCCCCAGCGCCTGAGGCCGGAAGGCGGTCGCCCGGATGGTCAGCTCGGTCGATCCGGAGCGCTCGGACTCGGGCAGGTCCAACATGATCGTCTGCGGATCGTTTCCGACGACCAGCCCCTCCGCAATCCGATGCGGTCCCGCCCACACCGAGATCTCGGCCGGCTCCATCTCGGGCGGGCGGGCGCCCGCCACCTCGAGCCTGATGCGGTCTCCGCCCGGGATGGCGACCGACGCCACGTCCCCGCTCCAGCGGAACCACCCGCCGTTCCCATCCCGCTCCGCCGCGTGGAAGCCGCGAAGGCCGGCCACGAGGTCGTCGACCGGATTGCCGACGTCGATCGCGGTCCTGGGGTTGGAGGCGTCACCCCGAGCCGCCTGCAGTATGCGCAGGCCGATGGAGAGGTCCACGCCGTCACGCGGCGCCCGGTCCCACGTCCGCTCCAGGGTGCGGAGGTCGATGCTCACCTGCCGGACCTCCGACAGCACCAGCTCCGGGGCGTGCAGCGAGAACCCGCGCTGGCCGGCGACGATGAACACCGGCCGGCCGCGCGCCAGCCAGTCGAGCATGACGTCCCGCAGGACCTCCCCGGGCTCGTCCTGCTGCACGAGCACGGCGTCGAGATCGTGCAGGTAGCCCAGTGACGTCTGAACGTGGGTCCCCGCCAGCTCCGGACTCACCAGCACCACGGCATCCTCGGGGAAGGTCCCCGCCACGTCAGCGCTCTGGGCCAGCACGCCGTCCCACAGCGGCTCGCCCAGCACGGACGTGCTGGGTCCCCCCACGAACCCGGCGAGAACCGCAGCCAGCGCCGTCCCCGCCACCACCCGAAACTCGAAGTAGACCCACTCCACCAGCCGGCCCGCGCCCATCGACGCCACCACCAGCATGCCCGGCAGGACGACGGGTACGAATCGCCGCATCGACCAGATGTGCTCGCCCGGCTCGAGCGGGTCGTACAGGTAGTGCAGGCTGACGACACCGGTCAGGATGAGCAGGAAGGCCAAGCCCTGATTCGCCCGTCCCGCCCGTCCCGACCACAGCAGCCACACCAGACCAACCAGCGAGAGCCCGAGCACTGGCCACGACAGGTACCAGCTCAGCCAGAAGAGGGTGTCCGGCCACCGGCCGGAGTTGGTCGTGGCGTAGACGGCGGCATAAGCGGCCAGCAGCCCGACCAGCGCCCAGCCCACGGCCCGGGGCGCGACCGGGCCCAGACGCCGCCACTCTCCCCGCACCGCCAACAGCGCGACGCCGGCCGCCGCCAGCAGCAACGCCGTCAGACCGGCCGCCGACCCCGCCGACCAGGGGAGGATGGACGACCGCTCCAGCAACTGCCGGACGTAGAGCGTGTAGTCCGACGGGTACAGCACGTAATGGACCACGTTGTGGGCCAGCGCGAGACCGAACGCGGCGAACAGGAAGACCACGCATCGGCCACCGCTCTCCGGCCGGGCGAGAAGCCGCCAAGCGGCGAACGCGGCGAGCGCGACGGACAGCAGAACGACCATGTCGATCTTCGCGAAGCAGGCCAGCCCGAAGAACCCGCCGGCGGACGCCGCCAGCCACGGCCGATCGCCGCGAAACGCCGCCAGCAACGCCAGCAGACCGGCCACGACGAAGAACTGCGCGACCGTCTCCGGCACCGGATACCTCGCGAACCACACCTGCGGCAGAGACACCGCGAAGAGCAGCGCGGCCAGGAGTCCCGTGCGGATGCCGCCGATGTGCGCGACCACGAGAAAAAGGCCCCCGGCGCTCAGCGCGGCGAACAGCGGCGCGACGAAGAGTGCCCCCCGGGGCGGGAACGTCTGGTGGAACAACGCCGCCAGTACCGGAAACAGCGGCGAGAAGCCGGCGGCGACCTCCGGCTCGCCGATGTCCGCGATCGTGAACCCCCCGGGGAATCTCGCGTACCGACCGAGCCCGAAGTCTCCCGGTTGGCGGTTCAGGAACAGGTATTCCCGCACCTCGACCGGCAGTTCACGGAGCAGCGGATCGTCGAAGACAAGCGCGCCCGTCTCGGCGATTTTCCGGGCCAAGTTAAGGTAGACGGTGGCGTCGCCGCCGCTCACCACCGTTTCGTAGGGCGGGAAGAACAGGAATCCGGCGACCAGAGTGACGGCCAGGAACGCCGCGAGCCCCTTGCCGCCGACTCGGGGGGGCAGCGCCGCCGGCCGCGGCGGACGCACGAAACGGAAATGCGCCACGAGCGCGACCGCCCCTGCCGCGAAGAGGGCCGCCAGGAGCCCCAGGCGCAGACGCCCGAGCTCGGCGATGAGCAGCGCCAACCAGGCGGCAACGCCGATGCCGAGCGCGACGCGGAGGAACCAGTGTTCGATCCAAGCCGTGCCCTCGGTGGCGGACGCCGCGCGCGCACCGCCCCCCGACGTCGTCCCCGCCGATACCGGGCGGCGCTCAGTCATGGGGAGTCAGCAACGCGGTCACCAGAGGGAGACAGCGTATTCCCGCGGCGCGGACACCGTCAAGCAGCGGGCAGCGGGCGGCCGCGGGCCGCCAGCACGAGATCACAGACCTCGCGCACGGCTCCGTTCCCCCCGGGGCGCGCGGTGACGTAGCGCGCCGCACGCCGAACCGCAGGATAGGCGTCGGCGACACAGATCGGGATCCCGACCTGGCGGAGGCATTCGATGTCGTTGACGTCGTTGCCGACATAGACCACGGTGGCCGGGTCGAGTCTCCGATCGCGCAGAATCCGACGCAACGCCTCCCCCTTGGCGTCGCCGAGGCCCTGCACGCACTCTACGCCGAGCTTCGCGGCGCGGGCCGAGACGACCGGGTTCACTTCCGTGGACAGGATGAGACAGTCCACGCCGGCGCGGGACAGCATCTGCACCCCCATGCCGTCGGCGCGGGAACAGAACACCGACTCCCGGCCGTCCTCCGCGACGAGCACGCGGTTGTCGGTCATGACGCCGTCGAAATCGAAGACGACGAACGCCACCGATTCCAGGTGCGCACGGGCCAGTCGCACAGGCATGCCGTCCGCGTCATTCCGCCGGGGCCGGCGCGGACGCCTGCGCCCGGTACTCCGACTCCGGCACCGGCTCGTCCAGCGGCTCGCCGCGGAGAAAGGCCACGACGTTCCGGGCCGCCCCGCGTTCCATGCGCCGCCGGCAGTCGGCCGCCATCGACCCCATGTGCGCGGTCATCAGACAGGTTTCCACCTCCACGAGCTCCCCGTGGTAGGGCTCGTCGACGTAGGTGTCGAGCGCGGCGCCGGCGAGCCGGCCGCCGCGCAACGCGTCCGCCAACGCCGCCTCGTCGACGACGCCGCCCCGGCAGGTATTGATGAGCAGCGCGCCCGGCCGCATCGCCGCCAGTTGCCCGGGACCCACGAGGCGGCGCGTCGACGGGTTGAGGGGAACGTGCAGGGTCACCACGTCGGCCCCGCGAAAGAGCGTCGGCTTGTCGACCCATTCGACCGGCTCCGCGAGCGGGACCGGCGTCACGTCGTTGGCCAGGATGCGGGCGCCGAAGGCCGACAGCAGGCGAATGACGCGGCGGCCGATGCGTCCCACCCCGATCACGCCGGCGGTCACCGCCCCCAGCCGCCGGCCCTGCCGCCGGGTCCAGACGCCGCCGCGAATCTCGGCGTTCGCCCGATGGACGCCCCGCAGCAGCGACAACGCCAATCCGATGGTCAACTCGGCCACCGCATCGGCCGGCGCCTCCGGCGTATAGGCGACCGCGACCCCGTGATCACGCGCCGCCGACAGGTCGACGCTGTCGAGCCCCACGCCGACCCGCGAGATCAACCGCAGGCGCCGGCCGGCCCGGATGACCGGGCGGGTAATCGGCTCGGTGCCGGCGATCAGGACATCGACGTCGGGGATCAGAGACACGAGTTCCGGCTCGGTCAACCGCCGGCGGTAGGGATTGCGGACCCAGCCGACGCCGGCTTCATCGAGCAATTCGAGGGCTCCACGGTCGACCTCCCCGAACGGGACGGCGGTTATCAGGACGCGGGTCATGGATTCGCCGGACCGGGCCCGAACGGCCGGTCCGGAAGCGGCGGGATCGCGGACGCCCGGCCGAAGTCGCCGCCCCCCCGCGCGGGCGCGCCACCGCGCCCTCTACGACGCGGACACCTCGACCGCGGGCGGCACCGAGTGGGCCCGGTGACGCTCCAGGTCGGCGTCCACCATCATGCCGACCAACCCCTTGAAGTCGACGACCGGGGACCACCCGAGCTCGGTGCGCGCCCTGGCCGCATCACCGATCAGATGCTCGACCTCCGCCGGCCGCAGCAGGCCCGGATCGGTACGCACGTGCCGGCGCCAGTCCAGACCGGCATGATCGAACGCCGTCTGCACGAGTTCCCGGACGGCGCGGCTGACCCCGGTGGCGACGACGTAGTCGCAGGGAAGGTCCTGCTGCAGCATCATCCACATCGCCCGCACATAATCGCCCGCGAAACCCCAGTCGCGATGCGCATCCAGGTTGCCGAGCGACAGATGGTCGACGAGGCCGAGCTTGATCCGGGCCACCGCGTCGGTCACCTTCCGCGTCACGAACTCCAGGCCGCGCCGCGGCGACTCGTGGTTGAACAGAATGCCGGACACCGCGAACAGATCGTAGCTCTCGCGGTAGTTCACGGTGATGTAGTGGGCGAACGCCTTGGACACCCCGTAGGGGCTGCGGGGATGGAACGGCGTCTCCTCCGTCTGCGGCGTCTCCCGCACCTTGCCGAACATCTCGCTCGAGGATGCCTGATAGAACCGAATCGAGGTATCCACCCTTCGAATCGCCTCGAGGATCCGGGTCACCCCCTGGGCGTTGTACTCGCCGGTGAGCATCGGCTGCTTCCAGGACGCGGGCACGAACGACATGGCGGCGAGATTGTAGAACTCGTGCGGCCGAACCTCGTCGACCACGTTCAGCAACGACATCTGGTCGAGCAGATCCGCCTGCCGCAGGTCGATGCGCCCGCGCAGGTGCTCGATACGCTCCTGGTTGGGCGCGCTCAGCCTTCGCGTCACGCCGACCACCTCGTAGCCCTTCTCGAGCAGCAGCTCCGCCAGATAGGACCCGTCCTGGCCCGTGACCCCGGTGATGACGGCACGCCTGGACACTGAATCTCTTCGACGGCGGGCGGCTCCGCGAGCCCCCTCCCGGCGCGATCGTATTAGGACCGCCCGGTCCGATCAACGTCAAACGCCGGCGGCGACAGCAGCATCCCACGCTGACTGCGCGTGACGGCACGCCCCCGATTCGAGGGGTCGCCTCCGTCTTGCCGACCGGCCGGCGCCGCGTGAGACCCGCGATCCCGCGCGTCGGAGCCCCAGGACCCGCCACGACGCCGCCTGCGCACGGCGGCGGCGGAGCGTGGCCGCGACGAACCTCCGCGTCGCCCCGGGAGCGGCGGGGCGCCCCCACGACAAGGCGTGAGGAGGCCGCATCTCGGCATTGCTTGCATCCGCGGTCTGAACGCAGTCCGACGAACGCAGCGCAGGCATCACCGCGCGAAGGCGGCCGGGACCGGCGGGGACGCCCGCCACGGGCTGTCATGTTAGGGTATCGCACCCGATGGAGCGGTCCCCGGCGGAGGCCGGGCCGCGGACGGCGCACGTGATGGCAGCGATCGATCTGGTGGTCGTCGGCGGCGGCGTCATCGGTCTGGCGTGCGCGCGGGAGACCGCCCGCCCGGGGCGGAGCGTCTGCCTGATCGAGCGCCACGCGCGATTCGGCACGGAGACCAGCACCCACAACAGCGGGGTGATCCATGCCGGCATCCACTACCCGGCGGGCTCCCTCAAGGGGCGGCTCTGCGTCGAGGGCCGGGAGGCCCTGTATCGGTTCTGCGCCCGGCACGAGGTCCCGCACCGGCGCTGCGGGAAGCTCATCGTCGCGCGCACCGAGGAGGAACGGGTTCAGCTCGACCGGCTCCGCGCGCGCGGCGAGGCGAACGGCGTCACCGATCTGCGGATCGTCGACGCCGACGCCATCCGCCGGATGGAACCGCGAGTGGCCGCCTGCGCCGCCCTGTGGTCGCCTTCGACCGGCATCGTCGACCCCGAGGCCCTCGTCCGCACGTTGCGGCGCGACGCGGCAGGCCGCGATGTCATCCTGCTCCCCGGCACCCCCTTCGTCGCCGGGCGGTCCGACGACGACGCCATCGAGATCGAGACGCCGGCCGAGACCATCCGGGCGCGCGCGGTGGTCAATGCCGCCGGCCTCTACGCCGACGAGGTCTCGGCCCGGCTCGACGGACGCCGGTTCCGCATCCATCCCTGCCGCGGCGAATACGCCGAGCTGCTCGGCGCAAGCCGCGGCCTCGTTGGCCGGCCGGTCTACCCGGTGCCGGCCCCGGCCGGCGAGCATCTCGGCGTGCACCTCACCCCCACGACCTGGGGAAACGTAACCGTCGGCCCGACGATCCGCTATCAGGCGTCGAAAGAAGACCATGAGCGGGACCGACTCCCGGTCGAGGCGTTCATCGAGCCGACCCGGTCCCTCCTGCCGGCGGTGCGGCCCGGCGACCTCCGGCTCGGCGGCACCGGAATCCGCGCGAAGCTCAGTCCCGATCCCGCCGCCTTCTCCGACTTCCTGATCGCGCGGGATCCGCAACAGCCGAGGCTGATCCACGCCGCCGGCATCGACTCGCCGGGACTGACCGCGTGCCTCGCGATCGGCCGCCGCGTCGCGCGGCTCGTCGACGAGGTGCTTGCCGGCCCGCGGTGAAATCGTCTCCCGCGGGGGGTGGAACGCCATCAGGATGGACGGTCGTCGACGAGGTGCTTGCCGGCCGCGGCGAATCCCCGCGGCATTCGCGCGCAACGCGGAGCGCCGCCACCGGCGGTCACCGCCGCTTGACGGCGGGCCGCGGCGGTGGCGCCGCCGGAGACCAGCGGGCACCACCGGCGGTCACTGCCGCTTGATGGCGGCCCGGGCCTCCCGGTCCGCCTCGCGGCGGCGCAGCGTCTCGCGCTTGTCGTGCAACCGCTTGCCCTTGGCCAGACTCACCGCGACCTTCACCCGCCCGCGTTTGAAGTACATGCGCACGGGAACCAGGGTCATGCCGCGTTCGACGACCTTCCCGATCAGCTTGCGGATCTCACGTTTGTGCAGCAGGAGCTTGCGGCGGCGCATCGGTTCGTGGTCGGCGTATCCCCGATGGCTGTACGGACTGATGTGGACGTTGTGGAGAAAGACCTCGCCCTGCTCCAGCCTCCCGAAGCTGTCGCGCAGGTTCACGCGTCCCTCGCGAATCGCCTTCACCTCGGTACCGAGCAGGGCGATGCCGGCCTCGAAGGTGTCGAAGAGCGTGTAGTCGTGACGCGCCTTGCGGTTGTCCGCAATCAGCCGGTCACCGCGCTGCGGGTCGTCGCCGGGCATGTCTCCCTGTTCCCCCCCCGCCCCCCGCGGCGAAAGCGCGGCGGCGGTCGGCCGGCGCCAGGCGGGGCTTCACCGCGGACTCCGGGCGAGCCGGGCCGCCAGCACCACCGCCTTCACCAGGCTGGTGGGGTCGGCGACCCCGCGACCGGCGATGTCGAACGCGGTCCCGTGGTCGACCGACGTCCGGATGATGGGCAGCCCCAGCGTCACGTTGACCGCGTCGCCGAACGCGGCCAGCTTGACCGGTATCAGCCCCTGATCGTGGTAGCAGGCCACCACCGCGTCGAAACGGCCCTCGACGGCCCGGCGGAAGACGGTGTCGGCGGGGAGGGGTCCGGCAACGTCGATGCCGCGCCGCCGCGCCGCCGCCACCGCCGGGGCGAGGACGTCACGATCCTCGGTCCCGAGCAGTCCCCCCTCGCCGGCGTGCGGGTTCAGACCGGCCAGCGCCAGACGGGGCCGGGTCAGGCCGAACCGGGGCAGATTGGCCCGCGCAAGATCGAGGACGGCGCCTACCCGCTCCTCCGTCAGCAACCGGGGCACCGCCGCCAGCGGGACGTGCACGGTCGCGAGCACGACGCACAGCCGCGGCGAGTGGAACATCATCGCGACGTCGCCGGAGCGGGTCAGGTCGGCCAGCAGTTCGGTATGACCGCGCCACGCCGAACCGGCCAGCGCCAGGGCCTCCTTGTGAATCGGTCCCGTCGCGATGGCGTCGAGCCGGCCCGCCATCGCATCCCCGGCCGCCCGTTCGACCGCCTCCAACGCAGCCCGCCCCGCCTCGGCCGACAACTCGCCGGGCCGGAAGCGCGCCCGATCCTCCTCGGTGCGCGGACCGTACAGCACCGGCTCGCAGACGTCGGTGACCCGCCGGTCGGCGACCGCGGACAGGGCGATCTCGGGGCCGATCCCGGCCGGATCGCCCATGGTCACCCCAACCCGCGGCCGATCGGAATCCCGGCGCGTGCGGTCAGCGGCCCGCGCACGCACCGCACCCACCCGATGAACAACCGCCGCCGCAACCGCCGCCGCAACCGCCGGCGCTCCGATCGCAGCTCGATTCGTGCGCGCACCCGGCGTACCGCTGGCCCGCGGCGTTGGGAAGCTCGTACCGCAGACAGCACTTCAACCGGCCGCACGCGCCGGACAACCGCGAGGGGTTCAGGCTGAGGTTCTGGCGCTTGGCCATCTTGATGGAGATCGGCTCGAACGACTGCAGCCACGTCGTGCAGCACAACGGCCGCCCGCAGGTGCCGTACCCCCCCAGCAGCTTCGCCTCGTCCCGCGCCCCGATCTGCCGCATCTCGATCCGCGCCTTGAACTCGCCGGCGAGCTCGCGCACGAGCCCCCGGAAGTCGACGCGCCCCTCCGCCGTGAAGCTGAAGACGAGCTTCGAGTCGTCGAACATCTGCTCGACCTTGACCAGCTTCATCTGCAGGCCGCGCTCGCGGATCTTCAACAGGCAGATCCGCCGGGCCTCGCGTTCCCGCTGTTCCTGCCGGAACCGGCGCAGCACATCCTCGCGGGTGGCGCGGCGCACCACCCGCATGGGCGCGTCGGGAGACGGGGCGGTGCGTTGGGCGACCTGGGGAATCGTGGGCGCCATCGTCCCGAGCGTCTGGCGCGCCCCCATCTGGACGACGACCGAGTCGCCCGGACTCGGCCGGGGATCGAAGTCGACCTCCGGCAGCAGGAAAGTACGGGTACGGCCGACCGGATCGAACTTCACGCTCATGCAGCGTGCAGGCCGGCGCTCCATGTCCATGCTGCTCCTCCCACCCGGGACATCCGCTAGGAGTCTGCGCCCCAGAACGGTTTTGGGTCTGATCTGACACAATATGCAGCGGTCAATCGACGGTGCTTGCGCAACATATGGTGGTCATAATTTTCTGCGGCGCAGATTCCCGGCCCGGAAATCGTCGCCTGCGGCTCCGATGGCCGCCCAACCAACCCTCCAGGAGTCCGCGCCGCGCTACGCCGCAGACGCCTATATCCTCAAAGTCAGCCAGTCGACCACGACCCGTGGACTGGCGTTGCGCATCAACGCACCCACCGCGAGATCGACCGTTTCGAATCCGCGCCCGGCCCGATCCGCGTCATAGGCCGGTGACAGCGCCTCGAGCTCGTCGGCCAGGTCGGCGTTCGCCAGCCACGCACGGTCACCGCGGGCCGACACCACCTGCAGATCGCGAAACAGCGTGCCGAGCGCGCGCAGCCGGCGGGCCAGCCCTTCCCGCTCGGTCGCCGCGCTCGACCGGGGGCGGCGCCCACCCATCAGCTCCTTGCCGGTCTCGAGGCGGCGTTTCGCGGGCGGCGCTCCGGCAAGCGCCCGCAAGGCGGCGGCGGCCGACTCCCGCGCCTGGAGATACTCGTCCGAACCCGTCTCGATCGCCCGCGCCACGCTACCGTCCGCGGCCGCGGCGGCAGCCGGCGCGACCGCCGCCGCGACGCCGCACTCGCCGACGAGGACATCCACCACCTCGTCGGTCGTCAGGCTGCCGAACCGCAGCTCCGGACACCGCGACCGCACCGTCGGCAGCAACAGATGCGGCCGATGCGTCACCAGCAGAAACACCGACCCCGGCGGCGGCTCCTCAAGGGTCTTGAGCAGCGCGTTCTGCGCTTCGGCCACGAGCCGATCGGCATCGTCGACGATGACGACGCGGCGGCGCCCTTCGAACGGACGAAACGCGGCCTGTTCGACCACGCCGCGGACCGACTCGACCTTGATGGTCCCGGTGTCACCGGGCGCCACCACGATCACGTCGGCATGCACGCCCCGCGCAATCCGCCGGCACGTGCGGCACGCGCCGCAACTCTCCGGAACGCCGGCGTCTCCCGCCGCGGGAACCGCCTCGCAATTCAGCAGTTCGGCCAGCCCCACCGCGACTTGGCGCTTGCCGACGCCATCCGGCCCCGACAAGACCAGACTCGGCGGCAGGCGATCCCGTGCGGCCGCCTGGGCCAACAGGCGACGAATCGTCGCGTGCCCCCGGACGGCGCCGAGCTTCACGGCGCGCCCTCCCCGTCCATCCTGGCAGTCTACACGCGTACACCCGCCGCGTGTGGGTTACGGACGGTTCAATACTGCCAAGGTCATGCTGCCACGGTAACGCCGCGAAGGGAAGGGGCGACGGTCGGGGGGCAGGGGCATCCCACGCCGACGGCGCGTGACGGCCCGCCCCCGATTCGAGGGGGCGCCACCGTCTTGCCGACCGGCCGGCGCCGCGTGGGACCCACGATGCCGCACGTCCGGAGCCCCGGGACCCGCCACGATGCCGCCTGCGCACGGCGGTGGCGGCGTGGGATGGTCCTGGTCGGGAGGCGGGGCAGGCCGGCGTCCGTTCCCCGGTCCGGGCAGGCCCGCCCGGACCGGGGAACATCCTGCAAAAGAGAAATGGCGGGGCCGACGAGACTCGAACTCGCGACCTCCGGCGTGACAGGCCGGCGTTCTAACCAACTGAACTACGACCCCGCGTCGCAGACGACATCGGCGCCGCACATCGGCCGCCCCTAGTGACGGCGGAACCCGTGCGCGCGGCCCCCCACCTCCCCTGTCACCGGAGTTGGCCGCCGCCCGCACGTCAGGCGGGCACCGGCTGGTGGGCGGTACAGGGCTCGAACCTGTGACAACCGGCGTGTAAAGCCGGTGCTCTACCGACTGAGCTAACCGCCCGGCTCCCGGTTCGTGCCCCGCACCCCGACGAACCCCGCCATTATAGTGCAGAATCGAGGCGGCCGGAAACGAGAATCCCAATCAGCCCGCCAACAGCGCCTTCAGCCCCAGGAGGGCCAGCGCGGCCAGCGCCCCCGCGAGGGCCCGCCCCTCCCGGTTGCCCGCGGCCCGGGCCATCGACCACCGGCGGTCCGCGGCGCCCCCCGTGCCCTGCGCGTAGCGGTCGTAGAGGTCGCCGAACTCGGCCCGCAACCTCGTCTCCTCGAACCGTGCCGCCAGGGGCAGCGACACCGCCAGATACAGGATCGTCAACGCCGCCGCGGCCGGGTGGCGTGCGGCCACCGCAAAGCCGAGCCCCAGCAGTGTCGATCCGGCGTACAGGGGATGGCGCATCCACCGATAGGGCCCCGACGTCGTCACCTCGGTCCCCTTCTCGAGATGCCCGGCCGCCCAGCCCCGCAGGCACGCCCCGGCCAGTCCGAGCGCGGCTCCCAGCACGAGCGACCACCCGGACGGACGCGCCAGCCAGAAAGCCGCCGCCGCCACCGCGAAACCCACCGCCACGCGGGACCGCACCACCCGGAAGACCCAGCGCGGGGCCGGAGACGCCCCGCCGCCGCGACGAGACGGGACCGGCGCGCCCTGCGTCATGATGCGTCGAGCCGCCGGGCCAGGGCGCCCGTCACCTCGGCCACGGTGATGTCGTCGAGGCACCGGCGCGCGGCGCGGCAGCGCCGCCGGTATCGACACCGGCAGTCGGCGAAGCGCGACAGCGCCACGTCCGGCGGCGCCCAGGACCCGTTCCGGCGCGCATCGGTCGGACCGTACAGACCGACCACCGGCGTCCCCACCGCCGCCGCCAGATGCGCCGGACCGGTGTCGCCGGACACCACGACCGCCGCCGCCCGGAGGATGGCGGCCAGATCGGGCACGCGGGTCGGCGGCGCCAGCAGGGCGGCGCCCTTCGAACCCTCGACGACGGCCGCGGCCAACGTCTCGTCGCCGGGCCCCCACGTCACCAGCGCGGGCAGGCGGCGCGAGCCCCACAGCCACTCGGCGACCCGCGCCAGCCGAGCCGGCAACCAGCGCTTGTTCGGCCACGCCGCGCCCGGATTGAGCACGGCGAACGGTCCTCCTCCCACCCGCGGGGACCGGCGCACCGCCTCGAGCGCGGGCGACACCGGCACGTCGATCGGAAACCGCCGGTCGGAGGTCCGCGCGCCCAACCGGCCGGCGAGCGTCAGGTTCTTCTCCGTGACGTGCGCGGCGTCCCCGGAATCGCAGGTCTCCGTATATAGAAACCGAGCGGCCGGCTCGCGCAGATGCGGCGCCGAAAAGCCCAGGACCCGGGGCGCCCCGCTCGACCGGGCGACCACCGCGGACTTCAACAGCCCCTGCGCATCGACCGCCACGTCATACGCCCCGCCGGCGAGCGCGCGGCGCAGCTCCACCACCCGCCGCCAGACCGGCATCGACTTCGATCGGAGCACGATGCGCCGGTCCACCACCGGCACCAGCCCCAACACGTCCTGATACCGTTCGTCGACGACCCAGTCGATGCGGGCGGCCGGAAACCGATCGCGCAACGCGGCCGCCACCGGCACCGCATGCACGATGTCGCCCAGGGCGCCGAGGCGGACGATGAGAATGGCTCGCATGCCTCTATCAGCCCGCGGCGAAAGTCCCGCCGCCTTCGAGCGGCGGCGCATCCCGCCTGACCGCGTCGTCCGCCGGTGGCCCATGCCCAGACCGTCATGATCGGGGACGCCGATCACCCCGACGCCGCGGAACGTCGGGACCGGTTTCACCGCAACCGGCACCCTCCCCGCGCCTGGTCAGGCGCCGGCGCGCTTTTGCCCGCGGGCGCTCTTCAGCCCGCCGGCGCCCCCGCCGCGCTCGGGCGATGCGGCGCACCGCCAGGGGCGGCTACGGCGTGCGGATCCGGGCCACCAAGTCGCGGGTCGAGTGCGTCTTGTCGCCGCCGACGATGACGGTGCGGCCACCGTAGGCGCGGACGGTGCCGCGTTCCGGCACCGTGTCGACCGTATAATCCGGGCCCTTGCAATGGACGTCCGGCTCGATCAGCGACAGCAGCCGGTCGGCCGTCGGCTCGGCGAACACCACGACGTAGTCCACGACGGCGAACCCGGCCACCAGCTCGGCGCGGTCGGCCGCCGGCTGCACCGGTCGACCCGCCCCCTTCAGCGCTGCCACCGCGGCATCGTCGTTGACGGCCACAACCAGGCGATCCGCCAACGCGGCGGCGCCGGCGAGGTATCGGGCGTGCCCGACGTGCAGCACGTCGAAACACCCGTTGGCGAACGCAATCGTCCGGCCGGCTGCGCGGTCGGCCCGGACCCGCTCCGTCAGCGCCGTCTCGGTGACGACGCGGCCCGGCAGGTCCCCCCTCGCCGCGGTCACGCCAGGTCGCTCTCGACGGCCCGCAGCAGCTCGCTCCCGCTGACGACGGCCGTGCCGCGTTTCATGACCACGAGCCCCCCCGCGTAGTTGGCGAGCAGCGCCGCTTCGAGGCACGAGGCGCCCACGCTCAGGGCCATCGCCATCGTCGCGATAACCGTATCGCCGGCCCCGGTGACGTCGGTGACCTCGTCCGAGCCGTGGATCGGGATGTGCTGGGTGGGACGCGCCGGTTCGAACAGGGCCATCCCGCGGCTCCCCCGGGTAATCAGCACCGCGCGCATCCGCGTACGCTCCAGAATGGTGCGTCCGGCCCGCTCGAGGGCCTCGGCGTCCTCGCCCACCGCCCACCCGAGGACGTGCTCGACCTCCGACTCGTTGGGAACCGCCACCGTCAATCCGCGGTACTGCAGCACCGCGTACCGCGAATCGAGCAGCACCGGCACCGCGGAACCGCGCTTCCGGCGCGGAAGACGGCGCTTGAGGTCGGCGACGAACCCCGGCGTTATCAATCCCGTGCCATAGTCGGAGACGACCACCGCATCGCATCCCGCGACCGCCTCGGCCACGGCCTCCGCCAGCGCGTCCCGCGCCCCCGGGGTGACCGGCGGCCCGTCGCGATCGATCCGCACCACCTGCTGCCGGGCCGAGTGAATCCCCCCCGCGAGGATCCGCGTCTTGGTCGGCGTCCGATAGCCCGGCAGCTTCACGAGACCGGTCCTGGCGAGACCGCGCGGAAGGCTCCGGCCGACCCGGCGGCCGATGTCGTCCCGCCCGAGGCAGCCCACGAGCCGGGCCTCGCCGCCGAGGGCGGCCACGTTGCGCGCGGCGTTCCCGGCGCCCCCCGGGAGCACCTCGGCGGCATCGTACTTGAGGATCAGCACCGGGGCCTCGCGGGAGACCCGGTCGATGCGGCCGTAGATGAACTCGTCCGCGATCAGGTCGCCGACCACCACGATGCGCGGCCGGCCGAACGACCCGACCAGATCGACCAGACGCGTCCGCAACGCCTCGTCACCGGGTCCCGGATGAATGGAAGGGAGGATCATCGGACGAGCCGTTCACCGGCGGCCCGCAGGACCCGGGCCTCGGAGATGCGCGTCATGCACCGATGGTCGATCGGACAGTCGCGGAAGAAGCAGGGGCGGCACCAGACCGGATGCGTCAGCACGGCGTGCCCACCCATCGGCGCGGTCAGGCGCTCGTCGGTCGGACCGAAGAGGGCGGTCACCGGCACCTCCAGCGCCGCCGCCAGGTGCATCGCCCCCGAGTCCCCGGCGATCAACGTCCGGCACGCGGCCAGGAGACCGATCAACGCCGCGAGATCGGTCCGCCCGATCAGGTTCAGCACGCCGGGGCCGGACCGGGTCTCGGCCGCGAGGCTGGATTCTATCGCATGGCCGGCATCGCGGTCGTGCGCGCTGCCGAGCAGCACGATGCGCGCGCCGTGCTCCCGAACCAGCCGGGCGGCGACGCGGGCGTAGCGCGCCGGCGGCCACCGTTTCGCGTAGCCGTAGGCGGCCCCCGGCGCGATGCCCACGACCGGCCCTGCGTCGCCGCCGGCGGGCGCGAGCAGCGCGCGGGCGCGGGCGCGCATGGACGCGGACGCCTCGAGACGGGGCTCGACCGCGGCCGGCTCGATGCCCAGACCGCGGACCAGCTCGAGGTAGCGGTCCACCTGGTGGATCGGGCCGCGACGGCGCGGGGGCGTCACCGCCCGGGTCAGCAGAATGCGCCGCCCCTGCCCCGCGAACCCCCAGCGCTCCGGAATGCCGGCCCGGCGGGCGGTCCAGGCGGCGCCGAACGAATTGGGGAGCAGCACGCTGACGTCGAACGCCCCGCGCCGCAACACCTCCGCCTCGGACCGGCGCGCCGCCGCCCCGCCGCGGGCCACCCCGACCACCTCGTCGACCCCCGGCACCGCCGAGAGCAGGGGAACCAGCGGCCGGGGACCCGCCGCCGCGAGGATCGCCCCCGGGTAGTGCGCCCGGAGAGCCGCGAACACCGGCAACGCCATCACGACGTCGCCCAACCAGTTCGGGGTCCGCACCAGCAGGCGCATGGGAATCAACCCGTGGGGGGCCGCCCCGCCCCGGCCCGGGAAGCGGGCGCAGGGGCCGGCCGGCCGGCCACCGGGGCATCGGCGCGGCGCCAGCGCCGGTGCATCCAGAGCCACAGATCGGGCTGCCGCCGCACGTAGGACGCCAGCACGTCGGTGCAGCGCTGGGTCAGGACCTGCACGGCATCCGCACGGCGGGGATCCGGCATCTCGACGGGGGGCTCGTACACCACGCGATAGCGCTGGCCCGGCCGCGGCACCGTGAACACCGGAATCACCGGCGCCCCGGTGCGCAGGGCCAGCGCCGCGATGGCCGACGTCGCCGCGGCCGGCCGTCCGAGAAACTCCACCGTCACCGCACTGCGGTCCTGCATGTGCTGGTCGACCATCATGCCGACCGAGCGGTGTTCGAGCAGACCGCGCAGCAGCCCCCGCACCGCCCCCTGCCGCGGAACGACGCGGGTGCCGACCCGGGTCCGGACCCGCTCGATCATCGCCTCGAGCAGCGGGTTGTCCAACGTGCGCGCCACCATCAGGATCGGCTCGAACCGGACCGCGTGGGCCATGACGTGCAGCTCCCAGAACCCGAAGTGCCCGGTGAAGAACATCGCGCCGCGGCCCGCCCCGAGCGCCCGCTCGACATGCTCCGCGCCCTCGAACTCCACCAGCGCCATCATCTCCTCGACGCGCATCGCGTCGAACCGCAGCAGCTCGATCACGTGCCGGCCGACGTTGGCGAAAGCGCCCGCCACGATGGCCCGGTGCTCGTCGTCGGTCCGGCCGGGCAGGGCCGCCCGCACGTTGCGGACCGCGGTGTCCCGGCGCCGGTCGTCCCATCGATGAAACAGCCGTCCCAGTCCGCGCCCCAGCCCGGCCGCCCACCGGCGCGGCAGGGTCCGCACGAGCCGTTGCGCCGCCAGCACCGCCAGGTACTCGGCGCGGTGGCGAATCGGCCGGCGCGGTCCCGCCGTCACCGGACCCCGCTCCGCTCCGCCGCGAGCCGGCCGGCGATGAATGCGCGGAACGCCGCCGCCGGGGTCACCGCGCAGATCAACGGCATCGTCGCCACGACCGGGTCGAACGGCAGCCACGGTTCGAGGCGGACGAAGTCCTTGTCCGTCGTCACGATCGCCTGCGCCCCCGCGCGCCGCGCCTCGCCCCGGATGCGATCGACGTCGCGCGCCGTGTACCGGCGGTGGTCGGCGAAGGCCAGGGCGCGGACGACCTCGAACCCCGCCGCGCCCACGTCGTCGAAGAACCGTTCCGGAAGGGCGATCCCGGCCACTGCGGCGACCCGCGTTCCCGGTGCCAGCGCATCGCCCCCCCCGCCCGGCCGCCGCGCCCGGACCGCGCCCGCCCGGCGCTGCAGGTGGAAAATGCGGGACGGCGGCAACTGCACCTGCGCCCGGGCGCCGCGGTCACCGGGCTCGTCGACCAGGACCAGGGCGTCCGCGCAACGCGCCGCCGCCGGGCGCTCCCGCAGGCGCCCGGCCGGCAGCACCGACGAATCATCGAGATCGGCGGCCGACAGCAGGACGAGATCGGTCCCGCGTTCCAGCTCGAAGTGCTGAAACCCGTCATCGAGCAGATGCACCGTCGCCCCCAGGCGGCTCTCGGCGAGACGGCCGGCGAGATGACGGTCGGCCGCCACCACGACGGCGACCCCGTCGAGCGCGCGGGCCAGCATCCACGGCTCGTCCCCGGCGATCGACAGACTGCCGACGATGCGCTGGAAATCCCGTATCACCGCCGCCCCGTCGACCGGATCGGCGCGCCGGTAGCCGCGGCTCAGGATGGCCGGCCGCTCCCCCATACCGACCAGCATGCGGGCCAGCCACGCGACCAGGGGCGTCTTGCCGCTGCCGCCGGCCGCGAGCGCCCCCACGCTGATGACCGGCCGGAGCAGCCGGCGCCGAGCCTCGGGCCGCCGGCCGTACCACCGCCGGCGGCGCCACGCCGCTTCGCCGTACAGACGACCGAGCAACCGCGCGACCTGACGGCCGGGTCGGAAGTTCCGCTGACGCGAAACTTCTGCGGCGCAAGCTCCTGGCAGGGTCCTGTCCTCGTCAACGCGGCGCCGCGGCCCGCGCCGGGTCCGGCGACGGAACCGCCAGCGGCGGCAGCACCGCCGCGATCTCCGCCAGGCTGCGCTCGGCGGCCCCTCGATTCGCCGCGACCAGGGTCCGGGCGGCGGTCCCGAGCGCGGCGCGTTGGCACGGGTCGGCCAGCAGCTCGGCCAGCACCGGTTCCAGCTCGCGGGCCCCGGCGATCCGGCGGGCGGCCCGGTTCGCGAGAAAGAGCTCGGCGACCTCGGCGAAGTTCTCCATATGCGGTCCGAACACCACCGGCTTGCCCCAGAGGGCCGGCTCGATCACGTTGTGTCCGCCCGCCCGCGCCAGACTCCCCCCGAGGAAAACCACGGTGGCCACCCGAAAGAGCGCGGCCAGCTCGCCGACGGTGTCCAGCACGACGACGTCGGCGGGCCCGGCTCCGGACCCCGGCAGCCGGCTGCGGCGCACGACTTCGACTCCCCGTCCGGCCGCGAGCGCGGCCACCGCGGCGCCGCGCTCGGGGTGCCGCGGCGCCAACAGCAGGACCAGGCCGGGGACGCGGATCCGAAGCTGCAGGAAGGCGCCCAGCACCGGCCCCTCCTCACCGGGGTGGGTGCTGGCCGCCATCAGGACCGGCCGATCCGGCGGCCAGCCGAACCGTTCCGGGAGGCCGTCGTCCCCGGACCGCGGGTCCGGGCGCGACGCCGCCGCGGCATCGAACTTCAGGTTGCCGGTCATGGCGACCCGGCCGGGCGGCGCGCCGAGATCGATGAGACGCCGGGCCGACTCCCCGCTCTGGGCGCAGCACCGATCCACGTCCGCGAGCACGCGCCGCAACAACCACCGTACCAGACGGTAGCGCGGATACGACCGATCCGAGATACGCCCGTTCACGAGCATCGTCCTGACCCCGCGCCGGGCGCAGCGCCGCAGCAGGTTGGGCCACAACTCGGTATCCACCGCGAGAAACAGCACCGGGCGCACCCGGTCCAGCACGCGGTCGATGACCGCCGGCAGATCGAGGGGGAAGTAGAACAGGCCGTCGGCCGCCGCGGTGCGGGCCGCGACCGCCCGGCCGGTCTGCGTGGTCGTCGACAGCCACAGCGGATGGTCCGGATAGCGGTCGCGCAACCCCGGAATCAGGGTGCGGGCGGCCTGAACCTCTCCCACCGACACCGCGTGAATCCAGATGGACGGCCGACCCTCCGGATTGATGCCGGCCGGCAGGCGCCCCCACCGTTCCCGCAGCGTCCCGATGTACTTGCGGTGCCGCACCGCCCCGTACACCAACCGCGGCGCCATCAACAGGGCGTAGCAGACGATGGCCACGCTGTACAGTAAATGCATCGATGCGGATCGCTCCGGGGCGCCCGCCGGGGCGAGTCGAGGTCACGGAAAACGCCGCCGGCGGCGACAGCCGGCGCGGCCGGCCCCGAGGCGCCCCGTCGCGCCGAAACCCGAAGCCCGTTCGGAGGGCATCAAGGCCGGGAACGGGATCGAAAATCGCCAATCCGGCGGCGACAGGGCGGTCGTCCCGCGAATCTGACCCGCACCCGGCGCGCGTCTCCGGTTTGACCGGACCGCCGTCCCATAAATTACAATAGATCGTTTGTGAACCGCGACCGGAGATGCGCCGGGAGTCTGCGCCGTAGAACGGTGCCGCCTCCCGCAGGAGGCGCCGACTCCCCGGCGGGTTGGTTGGGGGTGAGCGGAGCCGCAGGCGACGGCCCCGGGAGATGCGCAGCGCAGAGGGCGCGCCCATTCGGAGGAGAGTCGAGAGGGCATGGCGACACGAGTAGGCATCAACGGATTCGGGCGTATCGGCCGCAACATCATGCGGGCCGCCAGGGGCGCGGGCGGGATCGAGATCGTGGCGGTGAACGACATCACCGACGCCTCGACGCTCGCCCACCTGTTGAAGTACGACTCGGTGATGGGCAACCTCGATGACGCCGTCGCCGTTGACGGCGACGGCATCCGGGTGGGAGATCGGCGTTTCCGCGTCACCGCCGAGCGCGATCCGGCCAAACTGCCCTGGGGCGAGCTCGGCGTCGAGGTCGTGCTCGAATCGACCGGCCTCTTCGCGACACGCGACGACGCGGCCAAGCACCTCGCCGCCGGGGCCCGGCGGGTCATCATCACCGCCCCGGCCAAGCACCCCGATCTGACCGTCGTCCTCGGCGTGAACCACGACCGCTACGACCCCGACCGGCACCGGATCATCTCGAACGCCTCCTGCACGACCAACTGTCTCGCCCCCGTCGCCAAGGTGCTGCACGAGCAGTTCGGCCTCAAGCGCGGGTGGATGACCACCGTGCACGCGTACACGAACGACCAGAAGCTCCTAGATCTCCCCCACAAGGACCTGCGCCGGGCCCGCTCGGCCGGACTCTCCATGATTCCCACGACCACCGGCGCCGCCGTCGCGGTGGGGGAAGTGCTGCCGGAGCTCAAGGGCAGGCTCGACGGCATCGCGATGCGGGTGCCGACCCCGAACGTGTCGGTGGTCGACCTCGTCGCCCAGGTCGACCGCCCCGCCACCGCCGAGACCGTGAATGCGGCCTTCGCCGCCGCCGCCGACGGCCCGCTGAGCGGGATCCTCCACGTGGCGACCGAGCCTCTCGTCTCGATCGATTTCAAGGGGAACCCCCACTCGTCCATCGTCGACGCCTCCTGCACGAGCGTCATGGAGGGCGACTTCGTGAAGCTGCTGTCCTGGTACGACAACGAATGGGGCTATTCGTCCCGCTGCGTGGACCTCATCCGGTTCCTCGCCGACAAGGGGCTGTAGTGCATTGCCATGATTAAAAATGGGGTCGTCGAGGAACTCACTTCGGACCGAAAGAGTTCCCATGCAGAGGAAATACATCGTTCGGCTCAAGTCCGTCTGTCTGAAGATTATGACGTGACGGACCAGTAGCCGCGCGGGAAGAACCGCGGCCCCGCGCCCTTCGACGGCGGCATCAGGCAACCGTGCGCAAGCGAACCCTCCACGACCTCGATCTCGACGGGCGCCGGCTGTTCGTGCGCGTCGACTTCAACGTTCCCGTGCGCGACGGCGTCATCGGCGACGACACCCGGATTCGCGCCGCCCTCCCGACCCTGAGGCTCGCCCTCGACCGGGGGGCGACCCTCGTCGTCGGCTCCCATCTGGGCCGGCCGAAGGGGACCGCGAATCCGGCGTTCACGTTGCGGCCGATCGCGGCGCGCCTGGCGGAACTGCTCGGCCGCCCGGTCGTCTTCGCGCCCGACGCGATCGGCGAGCCGGTGGCCGCCGCGCTCGCCCAGGCCGGTCGCGGCGGCGTGGTGCTGCTCGAGAACCTCCGCTTCCACGCCGGCGAAGAGGCCAACGACCCCGCGTTCGCGGCCGCGCTGGCGGCGGCGGGCGACGCCTACGCCAACGACGCCTTCGGCGCCGCGCACCGGGCCCACGCCTCGACCGTCGGCATGGTGAGCCACATGGCGGACGCCGCCGCCGGTCTGCTGATGACGAAGGAGCTGCAGCATCTCGGCGCGCTCCTCCAGTCGCCGCCACGGCCGTTGGTCGGCATCCTCGGCGGCGCCAAGGTCTCGGGCAAGCTCGAGGTCATCGGCAACCTGCTTCCCCGCATCGACGCCCTGCTCATCGGCGGCGCCATGGCCTACACCTTCCTCCAGGCCCGCGGGCGCCCGGTGGGCCGATCTCTGGTGGAAGAATCGCTCCTCGACACCACCCTCGACCTCGAACGGGCCGCACGCGCCCACGGGGTGCGACTCGAGCTGCCGGGCGACCACGTCGTCGCCGACCGGCTCGACCCGGATGCCGCCCACGCCACCCTCGGCATCGCGGACCCCGCCATCGGAGACCGACTCGGCGTCGACATCGGTCCCGAGACCGTCGACCGCTACCGCGCGACCGTCGCCGCCGCCCGCACCGTGCTGTGGAACGGCCCGATGGGCGTGTTCGAGATCCCCGCCTTCGCCCACGGCACCCTCGCGGTCGCCAGGGCCGTCGCGGACAGCCCCGCGACCTCGATCGTCGGGGGGGGGGACTCGGTCGCCGCCATCCACCGGGCGGGGGTCGACGCCGACATCACCCACGTCTCGACCGGCGGCGGCGCGTCGCTGGAGTTCCTCGGCGGCCGCACCCTCCCGGGGGTCGCGGCGCTGCCGGACGCCGCCGGAGGGCGCTGACCCGTGTCGAGAAGGCCTCTCATCGCCGCCAACTGGAAGATGCACAAGACCGTCCGCGAAGCGGTCGACTATGCGGGCGAGCTCGTCCCGCGCGTCCGGGACGTCACCGACGTCGACATCGTGCTCGCCCCGCCGTTCCCGGCCCTGCCGGCCCTGGTTGACGCGCTGGCGGACCTCGCCGCCGCCGGACGGATCGCGGTGGCGTCGCAGAACGTCCACGCCGAACCGCACGGCGCCTTCACCGGGGAGGTCAGCCCGCCCATCCTCCAGGCGTCCGGCGTCACCCTCGCCATCATCGGCCATTCCGAACGCCGCCGCCTGTTCGGGGAGACGGACAGCGGCGTCAACGCCAAGACGCGGGCCGCCGCCGCCGCCGGATTGACGCCGATCGTCTGTGTCGGCGAGACCCTCGAGGAACGTGAAGCCGACCGCACCTTCGACGTCCTCGACCGCCAGATCGCCCAGGGTCTCGCAGGCCTGCCGCCGGCCCGTGCGGGCGGCGCCGTCGTCGCCTACGAACCGGTCTGGGCCATCGGGACCGGCCGCGTCGCCAGCCCCGACCAGGCCAACGCCGCCCACCGCCGCATCCGGGGCCGGCTCGCCACCCTTTTCGGCGACGCCGCCGGCGGCGCGTGCCGCATCATCTACGGCGGCAGCGTCAAGCCCGGCAACGCGGCCGCGCTGATGGCGCAACCCCACGTCGACGGCGCCCTCGTCGGCGGCGCCAGTCTCGACCCCGTCGCCTTCGCCGAAATCGTGGCGGCCAGCCGGCCACGCGCCCAACCGTCATGACGGGGACGCCGATCACCCCGACGCCGCGAAACGTCGGGACCTGTTCAGAGGAACCGTCATGATCGGGGACGCCGATCACCCCGACGCCACGAAACGTCGGGACCTGTTCAGAGGAAATAGCCGTATAATGGAAAAACGATGCTGAGCATTCTCCTCACCGCCCTGCACGTGTTCGTGTGCCTATTCCTGCTGGTCGTGGTCCTGATGCAGCAGGGCAAGGGCGGCGGCCTGCAGGCCGCCTTCGGCGGCAGCGGCAGCGACGCCGCCTTCGGCGCCCGCGCCAGCGCCACCGTGCTGACCCGGGCCACGACGGTGCTCGGCACCCTGTTCATGATCGGGTCGATGACCCTCGCCATCATGGGGCAGCGCGGCACGAGCTCGGTGCTCAGCGGCGTGGACGGTCCCGGCTTCCAGCCTCCGGCTCCGATATCCGCGCCGGCCGACGCCGCCCTCGCACCGGACGCCGAGGCCGCGGCCGATGCCGATCCGGAGAGCGACGAGTCGGCCGACGCGCCGGAAGAACCTCAGTAGGACCCGTCTCACCACCCACGCGGAAGTGGCGGAACTGGCAGACGCACTAGCTTGAGGGGCTAGCGAGCCAATGGCTCATGGGGGTTCAAATCCCCCCTTCCGCACCATCGATTCCGGGTCCTCCGATCTACCGGGGACCCCACCGCTATCGTCCCTGCACCGGCCCTGCCGCAGTTCGACCGCCACCGCGTCGTCTCGCCGCGGCAATGAGGCCACGGGCTCACCCGGTGCCGGCCAAGAGTGTCAATAGTCGCACGAGATTATGTCAATCTGGACAGGTCGTCGACCACAACATGTAGCGGGTCGGGGTGACGAGGCGTTCCAGACCGCGTTCGAAGGTGTCGGTGGTGCCGTGCGCCGTATCGGAGCGTGGGCTGCTCAACGACTCCTCCAATCGAACTGGACATCAAGCTCGCGCAGCATCTGGAACGTGTCCTGCTGAAGAATACTGAACCTGTGACACACGTTGCCCAGCGGCACGCGCCGATTCACGTTCGGATTGTACTGTTCGTGCGTAACGACTACAGCGTCGTGGACCTTCGCATACGCCGCGAGCCATCCATCGGCCGCCGCCGCAAATTCCGCCTTGGCTTCGCGCCGAAACTGCGCGTTGCCTTGAACCCAGTCCATCATCTCCGCAAAGGCATCACTCACGTTCGGCTCGGCGGATGGCACGAACAACCCATCAGGTCCCTCCTTTACCCATTGCGCCAGCACATCGCGCCCTGCCAACAACTCGGCGCAGACTTTGTCGATGCTGACCACTCGCTGCCTGCCGCCGTAGTGACGCAGACACGTCCAGAAACCCGGGCACAGGTCCAGTCCGTAGTAGCGCCTGTGCGCTTCGATGAAGACGTTCGCGTCGAGCGCGAATACGCAGTTCACGTGGTCGGCTCCAAGGACCGTGCGAAGGTGTCGAAAGCGTCACCGCGCAATCCCGTAAGGGCATACGCCTCACGGTAGGACAGCCGGCCTTCGTTCACTGCGCGTCGAACCGCTGAGCCGAATCGGCGGCCGATGCGAATGTTCTGGCTGTTCCAGAAGTGGCCGCCGGTCCTCTCGTCTGCTCTGTAAGCTTCCTGTTGCTGGTACGTGCGGTAGAAGCTGCGGAACTCCTCCGAATCGACCAAGTGCAGGTGCAGCGTCCGCCAAGCGGCGACCAAAACGCTTACCTTGAACTGCCTTGCCACGGTCTGGATCGAGTTGGTGATCGTGCCCACCCGCCTCCAGCGTACCATCAGCTCGTCTGTAGGTACTAAAAACTCGGCTGCAGCCCTGTTGCAGAATCGCTCCGTGCCATGCCTTGGGGGCTGCGCAACGTCCAGGCTCGACACGCCGGCCGCAGCAGCAAATACATGCGCGAGTTCGTGGGCCAGTGTGAACATCTGAGCCGCTCTGAAGTCCGCGCTGTTGACGAAAACCAGTGGTGCGTAGTTGTCGATCAGCGCGAATCCCTGAAACTCGTTCCGGTCCAGCCTGCGATGCGTGTTGTTGCCCACGATGCCGTTGAACACGACCAGTACGCCATGCGCTTCCGCGCGCTCCCGGAGGTGCCGTAGCGCATCCGTCCACGAGCGCCGTCTTGCAGCCCAGCCAGGTTCCAGCTCCAGATGCTCTCGCATCGCCGAGGCGGCATCCGCGGGGCGGGAACCCGGGTCGCAGCAACCGACGAAGGGCAGCACATCGGCACCGTCCTCGATCAACTCGTCGCGCATCCAGACCTGCCGACGCGCCATCACATGCACCGTGTCGAGGAGATCCGGACTCGGCCGCGCCGGCCGCACTTCCGGTGCGCGGAAATCCGGTATCGGCAGGTCGTCGTCCGGCGGTTCACGCAAGTAGAGATAGCCGAGAGGCGTGTAGGTGCGCCGCGCCAGCCTGTCCGCTTGCGAGATGCTGATCTGTCCGGACCGTTCCCATTCCACAACTTGGTCCGTTCGGACTCCCACCTTGGCGGCGAGCGTCTCCGTTCCGAGTCCGGCCCGTTCCCGAGCCCAACGCAGCACCGCGGGTTGCAGCGTCTGCTGCATGCGCCGTCCGCTCACGCCGGTGCCTCCTCGTCTTCCGCACCGCCGCCGGCCCATCGGGTCGGACTTCTGTGCTCGGTCTCCGTCGTGGCCACTTCTCCTTCGTTACGCAACGCCTCTGCGGGATCTCGTCCGGTTCCGTCACACTCGGTACAGAGCATCGCTGTTTCTCCTTGGATAGAACCGTTCGTCATCTTCGCGTCCAGATACGCCAGGATGCCTTCTGCGTGGTTCGGAACAACCCCTGCACCCTTGAAAATGTCTCCGAATCGGATTTCGAACCACGAATCCGATCCCGGTATCACGAAATCGATCCGTTGTGCGGGCCAACTCCCCGAAGAAAGCCAAGCCGCAGAGCGCGCCATACCAGATGCCCCCCTCCGGTTTCAGAGCCGCGAACAAAGCGCTGATGGGCTCCGCGACTGTCCAGAGCACTCCGTACGTCGCAAGCAGCCGGAAACGAGCTTTCGGATATCGAGTCTGGTTACGCACCTGACCTCGGCGCCCACCCCCCGATGTTGTGACGGCCGCGGCATCGTCCCACCGACAGCTTCGGCGTGTGCTCGCCGGCGTACGGTGGCGGTAGGTTCGGTCATCGAGGTCGACACCGTGCGGGCGCTCACATGGTAGCTGCTTGTTCACAGGCCAGCTCGAACACCGCGCCAGTCATCCACCGCTTGAAGTCTTCGTTGTCCATGAACTGCTTGAAGAGCTCGGCGTCGTCTTTCACCATATCGGTCACGATCCGCGCCAGCACCTTGTCGTGTTCGATGCGCGCGTTGGCGTTGTCGGAGTTCCGCCGCGCGTTCCGGAACTTCGCGTCCGCGGCCACCTTGGCCGGAATCGTCTTGGTGATGAGTTGGCCGACGCGGTCGCTATCCTCCCACGTTATGCCGCCGAACAGGTCGTTGAACGTCTGGAGGATGTTCGAAAGCCGGTCGAGCTCGGGCTCCGGCGGGTGGCCGCCGCCGCTGGTCGGCACCGGGTCGATCTCGCCGTCCTCGTCGGGCAGCAGGATCTTCTGGACCGCGCGCTTTTCGACGCGGTAGCTGTCCATGTCGATGGCGTCGAGGATGCCCTTCGATAGGTCCTCCTCCGCTGGTGACGGCAGCTTCGGGATCAGGAAGTTCAGGAAGATTGACCGCTTCTCCCACCCGGCGTTCGTGTACGGCAGGACGCACGACAGGAAACCGTACGTGCGGACGAAGGCCTTGCCCTTGCTCTTGAAGTCCACCTGTGCGTCTTCGTCCAGATCGTGCGTGTACACGGCTGCGCACCTGTCGAGGATCGGATCGATTTGGTCGCGCTCGGCGCCGCCGAGGTAGCGCTGGACGAGGGCGTCGACCTGTTTGGGCGAGTAGACCTCGGCCGCGTCGAGATCGGCCTGCAGGTCGTGCAGCTTGTCGGGGTCGGTTTCGTCGCCGAGGATCGTCGTGCGGTAGTAGTCGGCGAAGGCCTCGCGGATGTTGTTGACCTCGTTCACGAAGTCGAGCACGAAGACGTCGTGCTTCTTCGGATGCGCCCGGTTCAGGCGCGACAGCGTCTGCACCGCTTTGACGCCGGACAGGGTCTTGTCCACGTACATCGTGTGCAGCAGCGGCTCGTCGTAGCCGGTCTGGAACTTGTCGGCGCAGACGAGGAAGCGGTACGGCTCCTCCTGGATCTTCTGGGCGATCTGGCCGGACGGGAAGCCGTTCAGCGACGCCTCGGTCACCTTCTGCCCGCCGAACTCGGACTCGCCCGAGAAGGCCACGATCGCGCGGTACTGGCTCTTGCGCTCTCGCAGGTAGTCGCGGATGGCGTGGAAGTACTGGATTGCGCGCTCGATGCCGTTGGTGACCACCATTGCCCGCGCCGCGCCGCCGATCTTGTTCTTGGCGATGACCTGCTCGTGGAAGTGGTCGACCAGGATCTCGGCCTTCAGGCGGACCGCGTGGTCGTGGCCCTCGACGAAGCGCCGCAGCTTCTTCTGCGCCTTCTTGACGTCGAACTCGGGGTCGTCCTCTACCGTCTTGGCGAGCCGGTAGTAGCTGGCCACCGGCGTGTAGTGCGTCAGCACGTCCAGGATGAAGCCTTCCTGGATCGCCTGCTTCATGGTGTAGCGGTGGAAGGCGTGGCGCCGGACGGCGCCGTCGGGTTGCGGGTCCGGCTCGCCGAAGATCTCCAGCGTCTTGTTCTTCGGGGTGGCGGTGAACGCGAAGTAGCTGGCGTTGGGGAGCAGCTTACGCGACTCCATCACGCGGTTGATCCGATCCTCGAAGGTCTCGTCCTCGGCTGCCTCTCCGGCCGCTCCGAGCGCGGCCGACATGGACGCCGACGTGCGGCCGCCTTGGCTGGAGTGGGCCTCGTCGATCATGATGGCGAACCGCCGGGTGCGCTGCTCGTCGCCGATCTCGTCGAGGATGAAGGCGAACTTCTGGACGGTCGAGATGATGATCTTCTTGCCCGCGTCGATGAACTTCCGAAGGTCTCCGGAGTGCTCCGCGTGCTCTACAGTCGCGCCGACTTGCGCGTATTGCTTGATAGTGTCGCGGATCTGGCGGTCGAGGATGAGCCGGTCGGTGACGACGATGATCGAGTCGAAGACCGGGGTGCCGTCCTTCGCGAGGCCGATCAGTTGGTGCGCCAGCCACGCGATGGAATTGCTCTTGCCGCTGCCCGCCGAGTGCTGGATCAGGCAGCGCCGGCCGGCCCCGTGCGCCGCGGCGTCGGCCAGCAGCCGGCGCACGACATCGAGCTGGTGATAGCGGGGCCAGATCTGCGTCCGCTTCTTCCGCCCGGTCTTCTCGTCCTTGGTCTCGACGACTTGGGCGTAATTCTCCAGGATGTTGGTGAGGCTCCAGCGGGCCAGCACTCGGCGCCACAGGTAGTCGGTCTTGATGCCGCTTGGGTTGGGCGGGTTCCCCGCGCCGTCGTTCCAGCCTTCGTTGAACGGCAGGAACCAGGACCTCTTCCCCTGGAGATGCGTGCAGAAGCGCGCCTCGTTTTCATCCACCGCGAAGTGGGCTACGCAGCGACCGAACTCGAACAGCTTCTCGCGCGGGTTGCGGTCCCTCTTGTACTGCTCGACCGCATCGGCCACCGTCTGCTTGGTCAGGTTGTTCTTCAACTCGAAGGTGAAGACCGGCAGGCCGTTGATGAAGAGCCCGATGTCGAGCGCCCGCTGCGTCTCGTCGCGGCTGTAGCGAAGCTGCCGGACGACAGTGAAGCGGTTCTGTTCGAAGCGTTCCTGCGCCTCCGGGTTTCCGGCCGATGGCGTGCCGTAGAACAGAGCCAGATCGTACGCGCCGTGTTTCACGCCGTGGCGCAGCACCTCGATGGTGCCGCGCTTGGAGATCTGGCCCTGCAGCCGGGCCAGGAACTTGCGCCGCGTCGGGCCGTCCTCGTTCAGTGCCAGCGACGCGGCGGCGTCCGGTTGGGTCGCTCGCAGGAATGCGCCGAGCTGGACCCGGTCGACGCAGAACTCGCGGTCGTAATCGCGGACACCGCCGCCGCTCCAGCCGACGCCGCCGTACCCGGAGCGGGCCTCGGCGGCTCGCCCGTCCTGCGGCGGATCGCAGGGATGGCCGGCCAGCGCCGTGCAGATGAGGCGCTCAAGACCTTGCTCAGAGATGTCGGTAGCCATCACGCTGCCTTGCTCAGGACAGCCACGAATTCGTCCGGGCGCGACCAGCGCGACACGGTGGACAACGGTTCGACCAGCCGGAAGTCCTCCTCTGTCCAGACATCGGCGGTGTCGTCGAACAGTGATATGAAGCTTAGCGCTTCCGGCCCGGTCCCCAAGTGATTGAGGTCGTGCCATGCAGCCAGCACGTGCTCGGAGACTCTGTGCGCTGCGGCACGATTCCCCGTGCTTAGCACGTCGACCAGAGAGCTGCGACGCTCGCTGCGGACGTGAAAATCGACCGTCCAACCACGTCCCGACCGGCCGGCCAGCCTCTCGTTGCGGTCGAACTGGAGTTCCCGCCCCCGGAGGAAGTCAGCCACTTCGTCGGTGATGGACTGGATGGCCTGCGTTCGAAACGTGAACCACAGGTCGGATACCCGCAACGCTCCTTGTGCCACTCGGGTGACGACTTCCGCCAAGTCATCGTCGGGGCCGCACCGCACCTGAAGCATTCCTCGGTAGAACTCCAACCCATGCGTCACGCACGCGTCTTCGATGAGCCGCTTCTGCTTCTGCGACCGCCGCGGCGCCGTCGACTGCATCCGAAGCCAGCCGGTGGTTTCGGCGAGATCACTGACCGTCACCGTGTGTCCGTCCACCTTACAGAACAGATCAATGATGTCCCCGTCCGGATACAGGTACGGCGTGCGGATCCGCTCGAAGTCCCCGAACTCCGAGCACGTGAACAAGGCTCCAAGCGTCCGCTGCAGGTCGAGGCGCAAGCGGCTTGTGTTCATGACCACAACTCTTCTTGTCTTGGCGGTGGCGGCTGCATCGCACCCTGATGTCGTATGCGCGCTTCGGCACAGAACTCCTTCCAGACCGAGACCAGATCCGACACGGACGCCTTCACGTCACGGGGTGTGTAGGCTCTCTTGTCTCCGTCGCGCTCAGACCACGCGTGCTTGTGTGTCTCTCCGACGCGTCCGCATTGCGGATTGTGGTGGTCCCTGCCGAGATCGAGGGCATAAATGCGGCCCGTCGTCTTCAGAATGAGCATGTAATTCAACGTCCTTGCGACCGGGTTGTAGCGCCCCTGCACAAAGAGCGCCAGCCGTTCGTCGACTCGACGTCGATTCGGAACTCCCAAGCCGGAGAGTGATCTTCGTCCTCCGTCCAGGTGATGTCATCCACGACGCACTTCGTCCCGTCATCCAGGATGGCCTGGAACTCAGAATCCGTCAGGCGCAAGGCCGCTCTCCTCCGCCACGTCCGACGCGCCCACTCTCATCCCCGCGCTCGGCTCTCCCCGCGAGTGTCGTAGTCCCACCGTTTGTGGCCTGCCCCTCTAACTCCATCCCGGACTCAAACTGCGTGCGAGCGAAAACGACACGGCAACGAGCTGCTGAACACGACGGGATCGGCACAGCCGCAATCACCGTGGACACCGTCACACCGGGGCGCGCCTTGAGCTCTCCTTCTGGCGTTTCCGGATCGCCTTAACCCAGCGATCAAGCTCGTCAATATCTGCCCCGAGAGTCTCTGGTGCCGGCACATCCGCCCTCGCCGCCGGGGCTTGATCATGACCGGGCAGCCACTTCGAGTATTTCGTCATTGCCTTCTCCACCGCCCTGCAATCCTCTGAAGGAATATCCGCGAGAAGCCCGACTTGCTGCGTCTGAACACCGGGCCTAAAGCGCTCCACCACTCCACCTAGAAGCACCTCCTCAAGGCCGCGCTCCCACGCCTCTCGGAGATGGCCGTATATCAAACTTGCTTCCGTTTCGTACGCAGTCTGGTGTCCCTCGCGACACAGCTTCTGGGCGTCTTGCAACCGCTTACGTAGGTGGCCGATGCGCGTTGAAACTTTGAGCGCCACCCACGGGAGCTCCTCAGCGCAGACGCCCGCTCCCTTTGCGAGGTGCCGAACGTGTTGATCGTGCTGTGGAACCCCCTCCTCCTCAGCGAGTTTCTTGAGAAGAAGCAGAAATACAACATCGTGTGTGAAGACGATGACCTGTCGCTTCTTCGCCTCCTGGACTAGTCGGCGCGCCACAGCTTCCCGCCACCTGTAGTCGAGGGAGGACACGGGGTCATCGAACACAATGCCAGATGGATCGTCGGCGGTGCTTAGCTCCGCAAAGAAAGCCGCGATGGACAGGCAGCGCTGCTCGCCCTCGCTAACCACCTTCGGTAGTTCAACGCCCGGGGCGCGCTTAAGGACGAGCTTATGGTATAGTACACCTTCTGCACCACCGGCCTCCCGCAGCTCTACTTCGACATGCCGAAAATCCAAACGTGTCAACTCATCGGCAAAACTCTGCTTGAGTTTCTGCGTGACGAAATTCCGCGTCACAGTGGTGCTCTTCCGGGTGATTGACTGGGTCCTCGTGTCATCAATACAGAGGCCGTAGGCAGCGTACTTTCTCTTGCGCTCGATCTCATCAAGCACCAGTTGCTCGTACCGCGCGAGCACCTTGCGGGCGCGTAGTTCCTGTGCCTCTGCAGCGATGCGCTGCCGTGTCGCGTGGATGTCGCTGTCTCGCAACGCGTCCACTCGTTGCACAATCTGGTGGACAAGAGCGTCGGCGTCGGTTGCGATAGATTGCAGGACAGGGCAATCGGCCGGAAGATCCCGATCTTCCGTCAATGCGAGAGCGACAGCTTTGCGACGGTCTTCAGCAGCGGCGAGCGCCGCCGCTATCCTCGCTGACACAGCGTCATCATTTATACGAATCTCCTCAAGTATTTCTTCAATAGATGCAGTCGTGACTTTGAGTTCGGCGACAGTTCTCCGTCGTTGCACGAACCTATCCCTGGCCGCTCGGAGTTCCTGCTCGGTGGTGGAAGTGACGAACTCTTCAAATTTTTGGAACCTGTGACGTGCGGCGTGGTCGAGATCCTGCTGGCACAGAACACAGTGCGCCCCGTTGTCCACGATCGGAAACGCCTGACCCGGATAGGCGGATTCCTGCGAGAACTCGCGAGCAGATTCCCAAAGGGCCATCCACGATTCCGAACCAGTCCCAGGCAACATCCCGGGAACGTCGCCTCACGCAATCCCTTCGCTTCGGCGCTCTTGCGGCGACCCTCCGCACGGATATCGAACACCGCGTCAACCGCGTCTGCGGAGAGTGCCGCTTCCAGCTCCTTGATATGTCGAGCCAACGTCTGGACTCGTCCTGCGCGAAGGCCGAGCTGCTGGATTAGCTTCGCGGGATCCTTTGCCTGCAAGTCGCGAAGGGACTCCTCTAGCAACGCTAGGCGGGCCTCTTCTTCTGCTGAAAGACGTGAGAGTGCCTTTACGGTATCAACGTTGGTGAGCGACGTGATGTTCGCCAAAATTTTCGCGGCTGCTGTCCCTTCCGGAACCTCTGCCTGTACCGCAGCGAGCGCATTTGAAGCCAGAGCCCGTTGTTCTCTTTCGAGTTGCGCCCGAACGGCCTTGCACGCCTTGACTAGCTTATCGAAGAGATCGAGTCCGAAGGGTCGGAAGGCAACGTCGGTCTTTTCTGTAAGGTAGACTGCGGCACAGTGCGCATCAAACACACTTACCCGGGAAATAAACTCGTTCTGTCCGTCTCCTGCCCATTCTCGCGGGTCTTGCTTCGTCCCAATCGTGTACTTAATCGCCACGACGGGTGACAGCGGTGCGGTGCCGGAAACGACATTGCCCAGAATCTCTTCTTGTCCGCGAGCACGGCACGCGCTCTTCAAGATACGGATGTAGCCGGTCTTTCCCGCGGCATTGTCGCCGTAGACTACGGTGAGGTTCGGCGCAAACTTCAGAGACTGGCCTTCGGCAAGAGCATTCACTCCCCGGTGATGAAATATCACTAGTGTCCCACAATTTTGGCGATTCTAGGCCCACATCAGCGGCAGTTGGGGGCCGGGAGGGCTGGAAGGACCGGGTGGCGACGGCGTCGTGAAGAGCTCCTGGAGTAGGCGACGTTCGAACACGTTGAGCTGGAGCACCTGCAGCATCCGGTGAAGGCTCCAACTCACTCGCATGACGAACTTGAGATACGCCAACAGCAAGTACATACACATCGCCACCCATAGCTGCGTCATGACCGCGTTCTTCGACCGGCCCACGAACCGCTTCACCTTCAGATGCTGCTTGATCCACTTGAAAAACAGCTCGATCTGCCACCGGGATTTGTAGATGTCCGCAATCGTCTTGGCCACCCACGTCGTGTTGTTGGTCACGAACACGTACCGGTTCTTCGTCACCGGATCCTTGTAGACCACCCGCCGCAGCGGCGCGGCATACGCCTTCCGGCCGCGAGCACTCGTCAGCTCGATCGTCTCGTCGCTGATGACGCCGGTCCCGCGGCGGACGCCATGCGTGTCCGTGACCCGATACCGCACACCCCGCTTCAGGCGGGTCACGAAGGTCACGCCCTGCGCCTGCAACTGATGGAACCACTTGAAGTCCATATACGCCCGGTCCGCCACGACCACGCTGCCCGCCGGAAATATCCAGGTGCGGACGACCGTGACGTCGGCGGTCTTGCCTTCGGTCACACTGACGAAGCTCGGTAGCTGGCCCGCCTCGTCCAGACCGACGTGCAGCTTGATGGCCGCCTTCGTGCGTCGAAACGTCGCCCACGGGAAGACCGCCAGACACAAATCGATGGTGGACGCATCGACGGCGTACAACTTGTTCTTGAATCGAAAGCCGTGCCTCGGCGCGTGCTCCCGGCAGCGGCCCAACAGGCGTTCGAACAGCGCTTCGTAGAGGGTGTACGGCTGTTCGGTATTGACCCGGGCCAACGACGAGCGGCTGACCGTCCCCACGCCGAGGTGATAGAGTTTGCGTCCTTGGGCGGCCAGGTTGCTCACGATATCCCGCAGGCTCTGTCGGCCCGTCAACTGCGCCAAGCCAAGGGCCGCGAACTGCGCCCAGCGGCTCATGACGCGCAACCCCTGGCCGTGTTGGTGCCGGCGAGCTTCGGCCTCGAATTCATGTCTCGGAAGGAACTTGAGAAGCTGCGCGAAGACTGTGTTATGATGAGCCACGGCTTGGATCTCCTGTCTTTTGAATGACTTATGCTACCAATCATTCTATCAGACATGGAAGGTTCAAGCCGCCTTCACCTGAAGGTGTGTGGGACAGAAGTGATGAAATATCGACACGAGTGACACAGGTACAGCCGCGTTGCTCTTGGTCGGTACGTGCGCTCTCGCGAGTGGTGTGGCCTCCTGGTGCGCAGCGAGGCCGTGCGCAGCCTTGCAGAAGTCTGCAAGAGCACAGACGTCATCGTCAGCAAGCTGCCCTTGCAGAAGCAGGCGTCGCAGGGCCTCACGTTGCCAAGCGGGGCGGTCTTTGGACCAATCGAGTATTTCTTGCAGGACCGTCATGTCACTTCGTCCGATTACACCTCTTGTTTGGCTTCGGGCTTTCTGGAAATGTCGGGAACCGCACCGACTGCCCCCGTCTCAGACCGCTCCGCATCCGCGACAACGGTCGACGCACTCTCCTCCTCCACGGTGTGTTGCCAGTCGGATTCTACCGACCCGATTCCCTGGTCGACGCCGCCATCTGTATCGCCTTCAGAAACACGCGGATTCACTTCGGACAGTCCCACCGCCTCCTCGCGCAAGTCGAGCTTGCCGGTGACCCCATCGGTGACTAGCCGGTCGCGGTACTCTCGTACGAGATCAATCTGACGACGCGCGTCGCTCGCGCAGCGCTCCAAGCTCCGGAGCCTCCGTGCGACCGCCGAGAGCAGTACCTCTTGTTCATCTATCGGCGGCAATACAAGCCGGAAGGTCTTGACGTCCTCACACGTTAGAGCTTCCTTTGTGCTGCCGGACGCGCTACTGAGACCCCGTAGCTCTGCATACGCAGCGGCCAGACATATACAGAGGTAGCGCGGCGATATCGTGTCGGTATTCGGGGTAATGTACGCCATGTGCTGATTGATCGTGGCGTCAATCATCAACAACGCAGCCATACCGCGGGTCTTACCCTGCCCCGTGATTCCGACTAGCACGCTGTTCGCCGGCACGCGGGGCAAATGGCACTCTCGCAACGCTCGGCCCGTAACGAACTGGTCAGCCGTCGCGATTGTGCCCTTGTTGACGCTGGAACTGTTCAGCCACGGGTGATCACCGTTAGACCAGTATTCGGGATTGCCGCGCGACGGTGTAGAGCCATTTCCTACTTTGGAGAACCTACCAATGCGCCTCACCTCCCAGTGGCTCGGCACCTCCCCCAACCACTCTACTCCCGAGTCCATGTAGGTAGGGTACGGTCGCCCCGTCCGCACGTCGAGCCGGCCCGTGACGGCCTCATGGATGACGGCCTTCTTCTGCTCCTCCAGCAGCGCAATCAGCTTCTGCTTGGCGCGGATGTAGCGCCGGATGCGCCGGTCGACGTGGTAGAGGTAGCGCACGATGGCGGCTTGCTCGGGGAGTGGCGGAATAGGCACAAGCAGTGCACCAAACTTCTCCGCCGTAAAGTGGGCGATCGTTGCATTGTCAGTCAGCACATCAAACCAGCCCGCGGACGCGACCGTGCTAATCGTGTACTGAAGGTAGTCGTTCTGACTAATGTCGCCGACGGATCCCCGGCTCCGGGGCCGAACGCGGTGAAGAGCGTTCTGGATGATGCACGGATCGGGGAGTGCCGTCCCCTGCTTGACCATCCCGCATCTTCCTCCTTCACCCCCCTCGCAGACGAGGAGATCGCCCGCAACGACTCCGTACCGGTCCACTTCGCCAGGGGTCGCCCACATCGTATCGACGTCGTTCGGTTGGACTTCAAACCACTGGACGTGCTTCGCTTTGAGGTATGAGATTACACAATCGTCACTTGCACGGCGTGCGGGCTGGAGCATCTTTCCTAATCGAATAGCATAATACTGCTTGACGGGTGCAACACGCCAGTGCGCCGGCACCTTCCCCAACCACTCGACACCGGAGTCCTTGTACGCCGAGTACGGTTGTATGGTGTCTGTCCCCGTCAGACACTCGTGCAAATCCCTACGTGCAAATGGAACATCCCTCGGCGACGAGCCACTCAGCCGTGACTGCCTAGCAGTCCGTGGCAAAAGTTGCGCTGCATCCGGCCGGGACCGTACTCGGCCCAAGAACGTGTCGTACAGCGGTCGAAATCGCCGAAATCTGGCCGATCCGAGCCGTTTCCGCGCCATTGCCGGCCAGTTCCGGCGCGCCGCGGAGTTTTGCCACGGGCTGCTAGCGCTAGACGTCGTGGCGGCGCGGAGCCCGGGTTCGGACGGCTGTCGCGTGACCGGCTGTGTGCCGCCAAGTTGGCTTCCGTCAACCGGCGTGATCGGGTATCCATCGAGCAGGAACCTGGGTATTCCCAGAGGCGCTACTAGCAAGAGACTCTCTCGGGGTTCGTTCTTGACGAGCTCTCTCAGCTCCATCAGCAGTCGCCCGAGGGCGTTCAAGCCGTGGAGCGTTCGGTCGTCCACCCGCTTGGCACCCCAAAAGTCGTCCTTTCGGGATTGCTCGACAATCGCGCGGTCGCCCGTATCCAGCAGCAGCCTGCTGAAGACGGCCCAGTTCTGCGCCAGCTTGACACGCAGGCACCACCGCATGACATTGACTCGCACCCGGTTCCAGTCTCCCCGTGACTCGTGCCGGTACGGCTTGCCCCTCATCTTGGCCGTCATGGGACTGCGCTGCGCGATGATCAACCGCTGCACATCCGGCAAGTGTGGAAAGCGGCAGGCTTGGTAGAGGGCTTCCGACGTCCGGATACGGACGCCGTTCACCAGCAGCGGAAACCCGCCTGCCATGTTGGACAAGCCGCCGAACGCTTCCTTCGTCTTGACGAAGACGACGCTGGAGGACCGGTCGTAAGTCCGGGTTTGACCGCGGCGATGGTCGGCTCGTGTTGAAGCCATCGAAACTTCCTCAGTTGGCGTAGGTCCTGCGCTGCACGAGCGGATACCAACCAGCAAAAGGATGATCTGTGTCGGCCAGCGGATCGCCCCACCAGAGCGCGAGCGGCGCGCTGTTCGGGCAGTTGCGATATGTGACGATTGTCGAACCGAAACCAACACCGAACGGGCTCCATCCAAGCGGGCGCAACGCTGGACTAGGATTTTGGCTTAGGGACCGGATATGCATGCCGGAGAGCAGTAGCTCTCGCTCCAACAACTGCCGGCCCTCCTCCGAAGAAAAAATGCAGTGCTCAACCCCTTGGCGGATTGCTCGCGGCTCGAATGGGAATTTTGTCTCCTCCGCCATGTACGCCTTCAGGGCGTCGTCGTTCGGTAGTGTCGTAGGCCACAGCACTTCGGACTTGTCGCGATACGCCTTTCGGTTTTCTATTCGGCGTGCCGCCCAGAAGTGAAAGCGTAAGTCTTTACGTGCTTTGCTTGCCTCTTTCTTCAACCGTCCTTCGCATTTCCATTCCCCAAAGCGGTGCGCGGCGATCACAAGAATATGGACTGTTCCAGCCTCCGGGGATTCGTCGGTGATCCAGGTCGACAGATCGTTCCCTATCCGACTGCCGGTGAACAGGACATCGTCCAAGTATACGAATACCCCATCCCTTGCGTCACATGTGCCAGCGGCCACGCCATGTTCTCGCTCAAGCGCTTTCGAGAAGAGCTGCCGGATTTCGGTCTGGCTGTTCCCGTCCTGCTGGATGTCGAGCAGATGTGCGTTGCACCAGAATTCACGGGGATCCTCACCAGCAAGCTTGCGGTTGTTCATCACGCTCGCGAAGAAATTCCGCACGCGCGATTGCGAGAAATACGTCCGCTGCAACACGTGATCCAATTCACGCAACATCGGTAGTTGAACTTCGGCCCCAAATTGGCTGATCCACTTGTCGACGTGATCCGGGGTCGGCTCCGGCAGATCCCCAGCGCGGTAGTCCATGATCGTGTTTGCGATGGCGGCCAACAAGTCATGTCGTTCTCTCAAGACAACACCCCCGACGGTTCGATAAGTAAAGCCGCAGCCGCCAAGCTCGACTGCCGGCACGGCGGCGGCTGCTGCCGCCTGTCGGCCCACGACGGCAATTCGAAGCAATAAGCGAGCCAACAACACAAGATTGGTCATCCGCGGGCCAGCTTCGTCGCACTGTCGAGCAGGTATCGGAAGTTTTGGTATTCCGGGCAGCCGTGGCTCGCGCACGGCCCGGGGCGGGCTGCAGCCACGTGCGGAGAACGACTAGTCCACGCCACTCTGGCCGACGCTGGCCCCGGACACACTTAGATACCTTCTTCATCGCTCTCGTCCCGCACGAAGTGCAAGCGGATCAACTTCGGCCGCTTCATAGTGTCGTCGAAGTAACAGTCGATGGCCTCCTTGACGTTGCTGCGGATCTCCTCGACAGAGTCGCCTTGGGTGAAGATGCTGTGGCCGAGCGCGCGGGCCTCATACCCGCCCTCGTCGGATTCGGTCACCTCGAAGATGATCTCGGTCATGCCGTCGTCTCCCCCTGTTCGCCGACGCCGAGGATCTCCGCCAGCAGCCCCTCCGTCTCCTGCTCCAGCGCGAGAATGTCCGCCCGGATCTCCGCCAGCGTCCGCATCGGCTTCGGCTTGTAGAAGTGGCGCGTGAAGCTGATCTCGTAGCCGACCTTCACGCTGTCGGGCTGGTACCACGCATCCGGTGCGTAGGGCAGGACCTCTCGTTCCAGGAAGCCTTCAATGCCACCTGCTTCCCGCAAAGGCACCGTCTCGGTGTCTCGGAGCTCCGGATCGGGTTCGTACGCGACGACCCGGGCTGCGCCGTCCGCGACCGTCTCGATGAGCCCCCGGATCGGGCAGGGAGCTACCCTGCCGGTCTTGTGGATCTTCGCGATGACGGGTCCCGCGTGCTCGTCCCGTTGCGCCAACGCCGTCTTGAGCAGCTTCACGCGCTTGGCGGTCAGCTTGACGCCGTGCGTCGAACAGTCCGCGTCGACGGCCGACAGGAATCGGTTGAAGTCGAGATGCGGCCCGGGGCCGAGGTCGCGGGCAACGCGGTCCACGGCGTTCGCAACCGGTTCTTCCCCTGCTTTTCGGGCCGCCACCCGAAACCGCCCGCGGCGTTTGGGAGAGACGTCGACTGCCAAACGCAGCGGCCGCTCGACCGTCACCTTCCAATAGCCGAACGTCTCGTTCGGGAAGATCTTCGACTGTTCGCTCTCCTCGAAGGCGAGGAACGTATCGCAGACGCGGGCGATGTCGTCGTCGCCCAGTTCGCAGTTCTTCTTGCCGAGGTTCTTGCGCAGCGGCCGGTACCAGTTCGTGGCGTCGATGAGCTGCACCTTGCCGCGGCGCTGTTCCGGCTTGCGGTTGGTGAGCACCCAGACGTAGGTGGCGATGCCGGTGTTGTAGAACAGGTTGAGCGGCAGGGCGACGATCGCCTCCAGCCAGTCGTTCTCGATGATCCAGCGGCGGATGTTGCTCTCGCCTTGGCCGGCGTCGCCGGTGAACAGCGAGCTGCCGTTGTGCACCTCGGCGATCCGGCTGCCGAGCGGGGTGTCCTGCTTCATCTTCGAGAGCTTGTTGGCGAGGAAGAGCATCTGGCCGTCGCTGGAGCGGGTGGCCAGGGAGTACTCGGGATCGCCCGCGTGCTCGATGACGAAGCGCGGGTCGCGCATGTCCTGCTTGCCGCCCATGCGCTCCAGGTCGGTCTTCCAGCTCTTGCCGTAGGGCGGGTTCGAGAGCATGAAGTCGAACTCGCGGGACGGGAATGCGTCGTTGGAGAGGGTCGAGTGCTCCGGGCCGCCCACGATGTTGTCGGCCGCCTCGCCCTCGCCTTTCAGCAGGAGGTCGGCCTTGCAGATGGCGTAGGTCTCGGCGTTGATCTCCTGGCCGTAGAGATGCGTCGAGACGTCCTTGCCGTGCTCGGCCGCGAGCTGCTGCAGGGTCTCCTCCGCGACCGTCAGCATGCCCCCGGTGCCGCAGGCGCCGTCGTACAGGAGGTACGTGCTCGACTTGATCTGGTCGCCGACGGGCAGGAAGACGAGCTTCGCCATCAGGCGCACGGCGTCCCGGGGCGTCCAGTGCTCGCCCGCTTCCTCGTTGTTCTCCTCGTTGAAGCGGCGGACCAGTTCCTCGAAGATCGAGCCCATGCCGTGGTTGTCGAGGCCGGGATGCCGAACGGAGCCGTCGGCGTTCATCACCGGGTCGGGGCCGACGTTGACGTCCGGCGCGGTGAGCTTCTCGATCAGCGTGCCGAGGGCGTCGGCCTTCGAGACCCGCGGGATCTGGTTGCGGAACTCGAAGTTGTCGAGGATGTCCTGTACGTTGGGCGAAAACCCGTCCAGGTACGCCCGGAAGTCGGCCTCGAGTTGCTGCCGGCTCGCGCGTGCCCGCAGGTCGCGCAAGGTGAACTTCGACGTGTTGTAGAACGCCTGCGCCGCCGCGGCCCGCAGGGCGTTGTCCTGCTCGACCACGCCGGCCTTGTCGAGCACCGCCTTCATGTCGAGCACGGCCTGTTTGGTGTTCTCCAGCACCCCGTCCAGCCGGCGCAGCACGATCATCGGCAGGATCACGTCGCGGTACTTGCCGCGCACGTACACGTCGCGCAGGACGTCGTTGGCGATGCCCCAGATGTAGTTCGTGATCCAGTGGATGTTGCCGTTGTTCGTCGTCATCGCGAGTCGCGCGGTGGATCGTATCTTCCTGGGGCGCGGACGTCGAGTGGGCGGTTGGGTGGCGTCATGGCGCCGCCTCTGGCGGACTGGTGGTTCCGATGGGCGCCGGCTTCGGGCCTGCGGTGGAGGCGTCGTGTGGAGGTGTTGGTGGCCCGTGGGCGCGGTGGCCGGAAGTCCGCTCGGCTTGGATCGCCGCGAATGGGACGTGTTCTCGTGGACGGTCGTCAGGTTCGGGGGACTCCCGCCGCGTCGGGGTGGTTCCGGCTGCGGTCGGTTGGATCCCGTTCGACGCCCGATACGTCATGGAGATGCCGAGCGGCCGTGCGCAGCTCGTCGGCTCGGTCGATGTTCGCCCTTACTGACGATCGATTGCGGTTGCGGCGTCCGCGCCGTCCAGCCCCTTGATCAGGGCACCGACGGCGATGCCTTCGATGTGCAGGATGTGCTTCGCAAGGTCGAGCTGCATGACCTCGTGGGCGGGGTTGTGGCTCTCGGGGCGCAGCTCGACGCGTCGGTCGTCGATGCGGGCGAAGCGCTTCAGCGTCACCTCGTCGCCGAACCGCGCCACGACGACCTGTCCGGTCCTGGCCTCGGACGTCTTGCGCACGGCGACGACGTCGCCGTCGCGGATGCCGATGCGGTCCATGCTGTCGCCGCGGACGACCAGCAGGTAGTCCGGGCGGGGCCGGAACTGGTCGGCGATCGTCGCCGGCACCCGTTCCACGATGTGGGCCTCGCAGACGATCGGGGTTCCCGCCGCCACCTCGGCCAGCGCCCCGATCAGCGGTACGTCCTCGTCGAGCACGCGGATGGCGCGGTTCTTGTTCGGCACGATCTCGATCCAGCCGCCTTCGGCGAGCCGCTTCAGGTGGGCGGTCACCGACGACGCCTCGGCGAGTCCGAGACCGTGCGCGAGCTCGGTTCGCGTCGGAGGGACGCCGTACTGGCGGATGTGACCCTTGATCCCGTCGAGGACCTGTTTCTGCCGGTCAGTCAGGTCGCGCATGGTTTCGTTCTCCTTGTGCTGGTTCAATTTCTTGAATAAACGCCGCCTATTGTCTCGACGAAACGGACGCTTTAAGTTGCCAGAATATTTTAACTCTCAAGGGTCGAATAGGATGGATACACCGTCTATAGTTGAAGTATCGTCGCGTGACTGATTCGTTCCTTCCACAACTTGACGTCACGGGTGGCCGTTGACGGCCGGATTGTTCCGGGGTGGGAGCCGGTGGGAGAGGGTGCACCGGAAGCTGCGAATGCAACTCCGGTGCTGGTCAAACGCAGTGGCTCCGGTGGTTGTTCGCAGCAACCGCTGGAGCGGACAGCGGCGCGGAAGGTTCCCGTTCGCGCCATCCGTACGGGATCGTGCCCGTTTCGGGCGATCTCGCCGTGAGCCGGGCGTCTTCCCCGCGGCTGGGGAGGGGCTCATGCCGGCTCGCGGGAGGCATCCCCATCATCGGTTGACCGACTTGGCGGTCCGCCGGGCGCGTCCGGGTCGTCATGCCGACGGCCACGGACTCTACCTGTTCGTGCGCCCCAACGGGGCCCGGAGCTGGGTGCAGCGGCTCGTGATCGGCGACCGGCGCCGGGACCTGGGTCTGGGCGGCTATCCGCTGGTGGCGCTGGCTGAAGCGCGGGTTGCCGCGCTTGAGAACCGGAAGCTGGCGCGGGCCGGCGCCGACCCGACCGCGGTTCAGGCGTACCCGACCGCGCCGGTGGTCAGCGAGGTCGTCGAGGCTGTGATCAAGGCGCGGCGCGCGAACTGGCGGACTTCCGGCACGGAGCGGAAGTGGCGTCACGAGTTCGAGACCCTCGTGTTCCCCCGCATCGGCGGAAAGGCGGTGAACCTGGTCTCCCTGGAGGACCTGCGGGAGATCGTCGGGCCGCACTGGAAGGGCCGGGGCTCGACGGGCTACGTGCTGCGGCAGCATCTTGACTGCGTGATGCAGTGGGCGGTCGCCCACAAGTACCGGCAGGACAATCCGGCGGCCGACATTCGGATCCTGCTCCGAAAGGTCAAGGCGGTGGTGCGCCACCATCCGAGCCTGCCGTACCGGACGGCGCCGGCGGCGATGGCGGCCGTCGGGGCGTCGGAGGCGGATCCGGCCGTGAAGTTCGTGCTCCTGTTTCTGGTGCTGTGCGCGTCGCGCTTCAGCGAGGCCGCCGGGGTCCGCTGGTCGGAAGTCGACGCCGCCGCCCGGGTGTGGACGCTCCCGGCCGACAGGATGAAGTCGAGGCGGCGGCATCAGGTGCCGTTGTCGATGCAGGCGCTGGAGCTTCTCGAACGCGCGCGGGCGCTGGGCCGGCCGGGCGCGTTGGTGTTCCCGGTGCGCAGTCGGCGCGGCATCGCCGGCCCCGTGGCCCGGGCTGCGGTGAGCCGTCTGCTTCGGTCGCTGGACCTGTTCGACGACGAGGCTCGACGGGTCGTTCCGCACGGGTTCAGGTCGACGTTCCGGGTGTGGGCGATGGAGGAGGCGCAGGCCCCGTTCGAGGTTTGCGAGGCGGCGCTGGCCCACGTGCAGAGCGACCAGACGGTCGCGGCGTACGCGCGGTCGGACTTGTTCAAGCTGCGGCGGCGGCTGATGCAGCGGTGGGCGGACTACGTGACGCCGCGGAGAGCCCGTTGATGTCGAGGGGTTGTGTCGGGCAGGGTGGTGGGGAGCGCTTCGACACCCCGTCGGCGGGGTCGTAATCCACGCGGCCACAGTCAGGGTGTTGCGCCGGGCAGGGTGGTGGGGAGCGCTTCGACACCGCTCCGCATGGCGTTCACCGCGTTGAGTGCCGGTCTCCAAGCGACCGGGATGAGCGCGGCACCGCGTGTCGTAACCGAATCCTCGGCGTGGTCGATGCCGACGTGCTCTCGTGGCGAGATTCCGAGGGCGGTTTCGAAGCTCGTGAACAAGATCAGCGGGGCGTCGATGCCGATGTGCTCGTGGCGAGATTCCGAAGCGCCGGTCGCGCCGACCAGCACGCCGCGGGCGTCCGCGTCGATGCCGATGTGCTCGTGGCGAGATTCCGAGGGTTGGGCCCAGGACCGCCCCGGCGACGCAGACGAGGCAGTACGAAGGTTGAGGTTCAGGCCATGTGCCCGCGTCCGGGATGTAGGTGTCGCGGTCGAGGCAGACTTGCGTCCCTTCCCCGGACCGTCCGTGGCAGACCGCGCACGCGGGGGTGTAGGTGTCGCGGTCGAGGCAGACTTGCGTCGTTGATGGCGAGCTGCAGGAGCTCGGACAGCTTCTTGGGTGGAGTCACGGCAGAAGTGTAGTGGTGTGGTGGACGCCTGCCGGTCGACGGTGGGGTGTCGTCGTCGGAACGGGTGGGTGTTCCCACGTTGCGTCCCACGAAACGAGCGCTGGACCCGTCCCACATCGGGTCTCGATGACCGTCGACGTGGGCAGAGCGGCCGACCGCCATCCACGGAAACGGGCGCTGGACCCGTCCCACATTGGGTCCCATCTAATCAACGCGTAGGGGGTTGTCGGGGCACGGACACGATTTCGTAAGTGGCTAGTTTATCAACGGGTTGCGGTCACGGCTATGCCGTGGACGGTGGATGTGTGCGCTTTGGACCGTTGATCCCGTCTCAATGAGGCCGCGGGGATTACCCCGCGGATGCCGCGCGAGCGAAGACCCACAGGGGCAAACCCTCAGGGCTTCAATGAGGCCGCGGGGATTACCCCGCGGATGCGCGTGTGACGTGCTCGATGAGGCGGGCGTCTCCGATCTCGCTTCAATGAGGCCGCGGGGATTACCCCGCGGATGCGCCCAGTGCGCCGGTGATACCGCTTGTCATTCTTTCTTGCTTCAATGAGGCCGCGGGGATTACCCCGCGGATGCCGGCCCCCGAGCCCCGGCAGCCAGCCACGGCAAGGATGCTTCAATGAGGCCGCGGGGATTACCCCGCGGATGCGGCCGCCCGCATTTATGTACGTACTGACGGGTTCTAATGCTTCAATGAGGCCGCGGGGATTACCCCGCGGATGCTGACAGTCCCTTTCGCACCCGTCAGATTTCTTTCCTGCTTCAATGAGGCCGCGGGGATTACCCCGCGGATGCTCGGTGAGGCGGGCCCTTGGGCCTTTCCAGCTCGGCTTCAATGAGGCCGCGGGGATTACCCCGCGGATGCGCGCCTTGCTGACCAGTCCGATGTACGCGTCGTTAACGCTTCAATGAGGCCGCGGGGATTACCCCGCGGATGCCTGGTCGTGGTGCTCGAGGCCGTGCGGCACCGGTGCGGGGCTTCAATGAGGCCGCGGGGATTACCCCGCGGATGCGCTCGCACTCACCGTCAAGGACGATGTCATCGACCCGGCGCTTCAATGAGGCCGCGGGGATTACCCCGCGGATGCTCAGCACGGGAATCCGTTCGACGGCGAGCTCGCCGCTTGGCTTCAATGAGGCCGCGGGGATTACCCCGCGGATGCCCGTGCCTTCGTCGGTCAGCGGCACTCCACCATAACCGCTTCAATGAGGCCGCGGGGATTACCCCGCGGATGCGTGACCGTCAGCACGCCGAAGCCGCGCATTACTGATTCGCTTCAATGAGGCCGCGGGGATTACCCCGCGGATGCGCTGGAACGCGTCCTCGGCCTCATTGGTGCCGCCGCGCTTCAATGAGGCCGCGGGGATTACCCCGCGGATGCCCTACCCCTGCCCCGATCGCGCCGGGGGTGCACACCGTAGCTTCAATGAGGCCGCGGGGATTACCCCGCGGATGCCCCGTCGTCACTTTCGACGTTGAATACCGAGGATGTACATGCTTCAATGAGGCCGCGGGGATTACCCCGCGGATGCCCGGGCGGATGCTCGTGATTGCGGGATAGGGGATAAAAATGGCTTCAATGAGGCCGCGGGGATTACCCCGCGGATGCCTTTGACTCCGCCGCCCCTCCAGACGGGAGACCACGCGCTTCAATGAGGCCGCGGGGATTACCCCGCGGATGCAAAGGCGCGCACCGCCGCGTCCTCGGAGGCCGAGCGGCTTCAATGAGGCCGCGGGGATTACCCCGCGGATGCCCCGGCATGACCCGCGATACCTGCACCCCCGCGGCGCCGCTTCAATGAGGCCGCGGGGATTACCCCGCGGATGCCGTCGGCCAACGTAGCGCGCCGCTCTTCGAGCCAACCGCTTCAATGAGGCCGCGGGGATTACCCCGCGGATGCTCACCGCCGCGACCGGCCTGCTCGGCGCGGCCGTGGGCAGGCTTCAATGAGGCCGCGGGGATTACCCCGCGGATGCCCAGTCGCCGGCGCCGAGACCGCGGCCGGCGACGTGGCTTCAATGAGGCCGCGGGGATTACCCCGCGGATGCCGACCCGAACGGCCTCGCCCGGCGACAGAACATCGGCTTCAATGAGGCCGCGGGGATTACCCCGCGGATGCCGACGACGGCGGCGAGACGCTTCCGCGCGGCGGCGCATTGCTTCAATGAGGCCGCGGGGATTACCCCGCGGATGCTCGTGGCCGCCGTCTGGGTCGACTCGGCCACAGCCGCTTCAATGAGGCCGCGGGGATTACCCCGCGGATGCAGCCGATTACGTCCAATGGTGAAGCCGATGTCCAATGGTGCTTCAATGAGGCCGCGGGGATTACCCCGCGGATGCTATCCTGGGGCACCCCGGACTTGAGGAAGCCACCGAAGCTTCAATGAGGCCGCGGGGATTACCCCGCGGATGCCTGCGCGGCGCGGGTGAACTGCGCCGAGTTGTCGGTGCTTCAATGAGGCCGCGGGGATTACCCCGCGGATGCCGCGCCGCCCCCGCCCCCGCCGCTGCCGATCGACCGGCTTCAATGAGGCCGCGGGGATTACCCCGCGGATGCCCCGTCCAACCGCACCGGACACCCGGGCTCCGGGATCCACTGCTTCAATGAGGCCGCGGGGATTACCCCGCGGATGCGCCAACATGGTCTACGCGCTGGCCGACGACCTCGCCAAGGTGCTTCAATGAGGCCGCGGGGATTACCCCGCGGATGCGGAAAGGGAAGGCGATAAGTTTTCGTCGAACCAACCGCTTCAATGAGGCCGCGGGGATTACCCCGCGGATGCAGACTCAGAATTGGCAGCTACTAAGGATAGTTGCTAGCTTCAATGAGGCCGCGGGGATTACCCCGCGGATGCCGATCACGGTAATCAGATCGCCGGTCCGCCGCCGCGCCAGCTTCAATGAGGCCGCGGGGATTACCCCGCGGATGCACTCATCGTTGACACCGAGCACCGCGCCGTCTTCATCGCTTCAATGAGGCCGCGGGGATTACCCCGCGGATGCCAGCCGAAGTTGAAGGAGGCGGACCCGGCGCCCGCGCCGCTTCAATGAGGCCGCGGGGATTACCCCGCGGATGCCCCCCACCGGTTCCTCGGACTCGCTCTGCGTCCCCGGGCTTCAATGAGGCCGCGGGGATTACCCCGCGGATGCCCTCCTCCTACAGCAGATGATGTAGGTTTAATTAGAAGCTTCAATGAGGCCGCGGGGATTACCCCGCGGATGCAGGTCATCAGCGCCCCGGCCCCGCCACTCATCCCAGGTGCTTCAATGAGGCCGCGGGGATTACCCCGCGGATGCTCATGGATCTCGACGAGCGGACCGAAGAGCACGACAAGGCTTCAATGAGGCCGCGGGGATTACCCCGCGGATGCCTGCACCGCGGGCGCGGGCGGGAGCTGGCCCGACACCCCGCCCGCTTCAATGAGGCCGCGGGGATTACCCCGCGGATGCTCAAGCTCAAGCGTCCCAACGGCGACGAATACAAGGCTTCAATGAGGCCGCGGGGATTACCCCGCGGATGCGCCTGATCGCCGCTGCGCCGCAGGCCTGGGTCCGCGTGCTTCAATGAGGCCGCGGGGATTACCCCGCGGATGCGTCCGCCCAGGTCGGGACGGATCACTGGCTTCGCTATGCTTCAATGAGGCCGCGGGGATTACCCCGCGGATGCGAGTAGCGCCCATGTGGCGCACGCGGCTCTCGGGGTGCTTCAATGAGGCCGCGGGGATTACCCCGCGGATGCTCCGCAGGGCGTCGCCACGGCGCTCCGGGCCGAGATGTGCTTCAATGAGGCCGCGGGGATTACCCCGCGGATGCCGGTCGAGTTCGCGGGGAGCGTCTGACCGTTCCCGGTGCTTCAATGAGGCCGCGGGGATTACCCCGCGGATGCTCGGCCAGCCAGATTTGGCGTGCGGTCAGGTCTTGGTGCTTCAATGAGGCCGCGGGGATTACCCCGCGGATGCTGCGGCTGCTCGGGGCGGTGCCGCCGGAGGGAGTCGAGGCTTCAATGAGGCCGCGGGGATTACCCCGCGGATGCGGGCGATCCTCACGGAAGACGGCCGGCCGGTCATTCTCGCTTCAATGAGGCCGCGGGGATTACCCCGCGGATGCTACGAGCGCCGCGCCGCCACCGTGCGCCGCACCGCGCTTCAATGAGGCCGCGGGGATTACCCCGCGGATGCGCACGGCCATCACAATCACCCTGCCGCGGGAGCTACCCGCTTCAATGAGGCCGCGGGGATTACCCCGCGGATGCTGGGTCCCGCGGCGGCGCGTGTGTGGGCGCCGCTCGCTTCAATGAGGCCGCGGGGATTACCCCGCGGATGCCGCGCGGCGCTCACGGTGAGCGCCACATACCTCGCGAGGCTTCAATGAGGCCGCGGGGATTACCCCGCGGATGCGCGCGACCGGGTGACGACGTGGAGGGCGAGTTCAAGGTGGCTTCAATGAGGCCGCGGGGATTACCCCGCGGATGCACCTTCGGGGTCGTCCGTCAACTGCTCGGCGAAGAGGATTGGCTTCAATGAGGCCGCGGGGATTACCCCGCGGATGCGGCGCATCCGCTGATCGGCCGGAATCCGCATCTGAAGCCGCTTCAATGAGGCCGCGGGGATTACCCCGCGGATGCAACCGAACCACCTGGTAGGCTTCCTTCCGGAGAATCCGGCTTCAATGAGGCCGCGGGGATTACCCCGCGGATGCTCACGGGCGAGGACCGGCTGGACGCCCGCTACATCAAGCTTCAATGAGGCCGCGGGGATTACCCCGCGGATGCCTCGAAGAGCTGATCCTGCCCGCTTTCTTCTTGGTCAGCTTCAATGAGGCCGCGGGGATTACCCCGCGGATGCTACCAGCAGCAGTTCGCCGACATCGAAAGCGTCGGCGCTTCAATGAGGCCGCGGGGATTACCCCGCGGATGCCCCTCGGCCATGCCCGCGACGAGCGCGGCGGCTCCGGTGCTTCAATGAGGCCGCGGGGATTACCCCGCGGATGCTGCAGTGGGGCATGGGCGGCTTCGTCGTCGGCCGGTCCGTCGAGCTTCAATGAGGCCGCGGGGATTACCCCGCGGATGCAAGGTGTTATGCGCCCTCTCGGTGCAGGTGATCAAGCTTCAATGAGGCCGCGGGGATTACCCCGCGGATGCTGACCCTGCAGGCTGAAATCGTCGATCCCCGTTTTGGGGCTTCAATGAGGCCGCGGGGATTACCCCGCGGATGCAGCGTCACCGGCGTGAACTCGTCCTCGGTATCGGTATCGCTTCAATGAGGCCGCGGGGATTACCCCGCGGATGCTGACGCCTCGTCTTCGCTGTCCGCCGCCGACCACACGCTTCAATGAGGCCGCGGGGATTACCCCGCGGATGCCTGCACGTGCAGGCTGCCAAGGCTTTCGGCGAGGCGGGGACGCTTCAATGAGGCCGCGGGGATTACCCCGCGGATGCCTTTCCGCCGCCGCCCTGAAACGCCCTGTACGGGCAGCTTCAATGAGGCCGCGGGGATTACCCCGCGGATGCCCGCGGTCACCGGTGCCCGGCTCTTGAAGTTCGCGCCGCTCTTGCTTCAATGAGGCCGCGGGGATTACCCCGCGGATGCCTGGCTGACCTCGGGGGCGATTGGCAGATGCTTGACCCGGCTTCAATGAGGCCGCGGGGATTACCCCGCGGATGCAGGCGTTGAACCCTCGGCCAACATCCGCCGCCACCATGCTTCAATGAGGCCGCGGGGATTACCCCGCGGATGCCCGATCCGGACAACCTCACCGGCAGATTGGTATGGACCGCTTCAATGAGGCCGCGGGGATTACCCCGCGGATGCCAGACGTGCTCCAACGCACAGGGGGGCGCGCGGTGCATGCTTCAATGAGGCCGCGGGGATTACCCCGCGGATGCTAGGAGGCGTGCTCGGAGAGAGTATGTCAACTATCGTCGCTTCAATGAGGCCGCGGGGATTACCCCGCGGATGCGCGGCAGTTAGAAGATGAGGCGCGCGGGTGGGCGGATAGCTTCAATGAGGCCGCGGGGATTACCCCGCGGATGCGTCACATCCGCCGGTGCAGACCAGCATCGACCGCGGACTAGCTTCAATGAGGCCGCGGGGATTACCCCGCGGATGCTCGGCGACTTCTTCGGCCAGCGCCGCAGCGTATCCTTGCTTCAATGAGGCCGCGGGGATTACCCCGCGGATGCTCGCCGTCCGCCTTGTCCATCCTCCGCTGCAGCACGGTGCTTCAATGAGGCCGCGGGGATTACCCCGCGGATGCATCCGTTCCGGACGTGCAAGCCTGACGTCCAGCTCGCTTCAATGAGGCCGCGGGGATTACCCCGCGGATGCTTCGGAGACGATCCGGAAGAGTGGCCGGAGTGGCTCGCTTCAATGAGGCCGCGGGGATTACCCCGCGGATGCAAGCGCGTGTGGGGTTCCTGAGGGCGGCTGTAGAGCGTCGCTTCAATGAGGCCGCGGGGATTACCCCGCGGATGCTTCGGACCGCTTCCTGACCGCCATCAACGCGCCCAGGCTTCAATGAGGCCGCGGGGATTACCCCGCGGATGCGTGATCCCCTACATCCCGATCGCCGGAACCTGGGAGCGGGAGCTTCAATGAGGCCGCGGGGATTACCCCGCGGATGCTCGATTGCGCAGGCGCCGGATCTCGCCTATGATCCGGTGCTTCAATGAGGCCGCGGGGATTACCCCGCGGATGCCTCCAACGGCACGTCCCGCAGATCCGTTCTTGAGATGGTGCTTCAATGAGGCCGCGGGGATTACCCCGCGGATGCGGACCGCTCGCAAGTCGTTGCGCGTGAACGGATTGCCGTGGCAATCGCGAGCGGTGCCCGTCGGGCGCGTTGCCACGGCCGGGGCGGCGACGACATCGGGTGTGTTCCTGGACCATAAATATCCAGTTGTCAAGGATCTACCAGCTTTGGGGTGCACGTCAGATTTGTGAGACGGCCGCCCTGTCGCTGCCAGATTGGCGATTCCGATCCCGTTCCCGGCCTGGATGCCCTCCGAACGGGCCTTTCGAGCTTCGACACGATGGGGCGCCTCGGGGCCGCCCGCGCCGGATACCCCCAACGGCACCGTCTCACTTTACTTGACGTGCACCCGTCGGGCACGGGCGCTCTTCGCCCGCGGGCGCTCCTCCGCCCGCTGGCGGCCGCGCCGCTCTCGGGGCGGCGCGGGGTTCGCCGCGGGCGGTTCAGGGAGTCGGCACCTCCCAGCGGGAGTCGGCGCCGGTTTCGCGGCGTCCGCCGTTCCCCGGCGCAAACGCCTGCGCCGAGGGCGCCTGCCGATCGGCCAGCGGCACGAACGCCTGCGGGTATTCGGGCCCCACGTACTCCGCCCGCGGCCGGATCAGGCGGTTGTTCGCGTACTGCTCCAGCACGTGCGCGGTCCAGCCCGCCACCCGGCTCACCACGAAGATGGGCGTGAACAGATCGATCGGGATCCCGAGCACGTGGTAGGTGGACGCGGAATAGAAGTCGACGTTCGCGTCGATCCCGGTCTCCGCCTTCATCAGCTTCTCGATGCGTTCGGAGATCGCGAACCAGCGGGGCCGTCCCGTCTGCTCGCCGAGGTCCCGCGACATCCGGCGCAGATGGGTCGCGCGGGGATCCTCGGTGCGATAGACCCGATGGCCGAAGCCGGGCACCCGCCGCTTGTCGGCGAGCATGCCGCGGATGACGTCCTCGACCCGCCGGTCGTCGGCATCGTCGCCGACCGCCGTCAGCATCCGCATGACGGCGGCGTTCGCCCCGCCGTGCAGGGGTCCCTTCAACGCCGCGACCCCCGCCACGATGGTCGAGTGCAGGTCGGTGAGGGTCGCCGCGGCCACCCGCGCGGCGAACGTCGACGCGTTCAGCTCGTGGTCGGCGTGGAGGATCAACCCCACGTCGAACGCGCGCGCGGCGAGCGCGCCCGGACGGTCTCCGGTGAGGAGATACAGGAAGTTGGCGGCGTGCCCCAGCGCCGGATCCGGCGTCATCGGCGCGCCCCCCGCGGCCAGTCTTCCCAGCGTCGCCACCAGCGTGCCGATCTGGGCCGTCAGCCGCACCGCCTTGCGCCGCGACGCCGCGGCCGAATCGTCCCCCCCGGCATCCGGATCGTGATGCGCCAGCGCCGACACCCCGGTGCGCACCGCATCCATGAGATCTCCGGGCGGCAGCGCCCGCAGCAGGCGGATCACCGGTTCCGGGAGGGCGCGGTGCCGCGCCAGATCGGTCTGCAGATCGCCGAGCTCGGCCCGGGTCGGCAGCCGCCGGCGCCAGAGCAGGTGGCACACCTCCTCGAAGGTCGCGTGGCGCGCGAGGTCGTGGATGTCGTGCCCGCAATAGGCCAGCACGCCGCGCTGCCCGTCGAGATAACAGATCCGCGACGTGGCCGCGACGACCTCGTCGAGCCCCGCCGCCGTCGACTGCCTGGTCATGGGTCCCGAAGAATAGTGGTCCCGGCGGCGGACCGCAACCGCCGGCGCCGATCCGCCCAGGACCATCCCACGCTCCGCCACCGCCAATCGTGGCGGGTCCTGGGGCTCCGGACGGGCGGAATCGTGGGTCTCACGCGGCGCCGGCTGATCGGCAAGACGGTGGCGACCCCTCGAATCGGGGGCGGGCCGTCACGCGCAGTCAGCGTGGGATGCCCCTGCCGATCCGCCCCCCGCCGCCGTCTGTATGATCGTAGGCATGGAACCCGAGAGGCTTCGTTCTCTTCTGGAGCAGGTGCGCGGGGGGGCGCTCGACGTGGACGCGGCCCAGGCGGAAGTGGCCGCGTCGATGCGGCGCGCGCCGTTCGAGGACCTCGGGTTCGCCCGCATCGATCACCATCGGGCCATCCGGCAGGGCTTCCCCGAGGTCGTCTTCGGCGCCGGCAAGACCCCGGGCCAAGTGGCGGACATCGCGGCCCGGATCGTCGAGGCGAACCAGACCCTGCTGGTGACGCGAACCGACGACGCCGCGTTCGACGCGGTCCGCGAACGCGTGAACGATGCCGTCTTCCACCCGGAAGCCGGCATCATCAGCCGTACCGCGCACCCGGAGCCGACCGGCCGGGGCACAATCCTCGTGGTGTCGGGCGGCACCGCCGATCAGCGGGTGGCGGAGGAAGCGGCGGTCACCGCCGCGGTCATGGGCAACCGCGTCGAGCGGCTCTACGACGTCGGGGTCGCCGGCCTGCACCGGCTGCTGTCGGCACGGACGCGTCTGGAGGAGGCCCGGGTCATCGTGGTGGCCGCGGGCATGGAGGGCGCCCTCGCGAGCGTGGTCGGCGGGCTGGTCGCGGCGCCGGTCGTCGCGGTGCCCACGAGCGTGGGCTACGGCGCCGGCGCCGGGGGCGTCGCCGCGTTGCTCGCGATGCTGAACAGTTGCGCGACGGGGGTGGCGGTGGTCAACATCGACAACGGGTTCGGCGCCGCCGCCCTCGCCAGCCAGATCAACCATCTGTAGGCGGGTGCGCGTCGGATTTGCGCAAGGACGCCCCCGGCACGAATCCGACGCGCACCCGCTGCAGCCCGCCATCCCACGCTCCGCCGCGGTAGCAGGAGCATCCCACGCTGACGGCGCGTGACGGCCCGCCCCCGATTCGAGGGGTCGCCGCCGTTTCGGCGACCGGCCGGCATCGCGTGAGATCCACGATTCCGCACGTCCAGAGCCCCAGCCCAAGTTTACCAGCCATAAATATAAAATACTGTAAATAAGCAGCTTACGCCGACAGAAATACTCGAGTGGCACTACAAACGTACCCAAACCGGTGAGAGGGGTCGGTCAGATGAGCGTCTTGCGGAACACGATGCCCGCGATGGCGGGTGGATCTACCCCAGCCAACCCATCTTTGAAAATTATGGCACTACAATTACACGACAATAAAACCAGATCCTTTAGAATCAATAACTTACGGACATGAAAGACCCGAAATACAGCCAAGATCGGCAAAATGACCGGTCAACTGGGTAAACTTGGGCCAGGATCCGCCACGATTCCGCCTGCGCACGGCGGTGGCGGAGCGTGGGACGGCCTGCCACGGGGGTGCACGTCAGATTTGTTGGTTAGGGAATGTCGTTGGGGATGTAGAGCAAGGCGTGATCGACCGATGCTATCAGTATGGAGGCTGTTTTGAGCCTGGAGGAGCCCGATCATGTCCGATGCGCAGATTGCCGCCCTGGAGCGGCGCCACGCCCACCTTCGGAGTCAGTTGGCCGCGGTCGGCGAGATGCGTTCAGGGACGCTGACGGAGCGGTGCCGCCGCTGCGGCAAGGCATCCTGTGGTTGCGCCGACCGGGGGGCCTCGGGACGCGGCCCGGTCCTGTCGCTGACGCGCAAGCAGGACGGCAAGACGGTGACGCGGCTGATTCCGGCGGACGCGGGTGCGGAAGTCCAGGCGCAGAACGCGGAGTACCGGCGCTTCCGGGAGTTGTCGAAAGCGTTGATCGAGGTCAGCGATGCGCTGAGTGAAGCCCGGCTGGCGGCCGGGCGCCCGCGCCCCGCCGCTCCGCCGCCGCCCCCCGCCGCGGCGGAAAAAAAGGGGGCCCGGCGGAAGCGTTCGCGGCCGGGATCAACCTCAAGATTGCCACCGGGATCGCCGAACTCGTCGGACCGGGGGCGTCCGGGCAGGACTTCGAGGCCTTCGAACAAGCCGTCCGCCGCGGGGTGCTCGACGCCGCCGCGGGGGAGGTAGAGCACCAACTGAACGCGGACCGCACCGACTCCTGCGGCCCGACGGTGGTGTGCGCCTGCGGACAGACGGCGCGCTACGCCGGCCGCCGCCCGAAGACGTTCGGCACCGTACTGGGGCCGGTGACGCTGGAACGCGCCTACTACTACTGCGCCGCCTGCCGCGCGGGCGTGTGCCCGCGGGACCAAGCGTTGGGCCTGCACGGCACCGCGCTGTCCCCCGCCCTCACGCGGATGGTGGGACTGGTGGCGGCGGATGGGAGCTTCGCCGACGCGAGCGGGTTGTTGAGCGATTTGACCGGGATGCGCATCGGGGCCAAGCAGGTCGAGCGTACCGCCGAAGCGCTGGGATGCGCGGTCGCGGCCGACGAACGCGGGGTGGTCGAACCCGCCCCCGCCGCGGCGCCGACGATGTACCTCGGGTTGGACGGCACCGGGGTGCCGGTGCGCAAGTCCGAGACGGCCGGGCGGCGCGGCAAGCAGCCCGACGGTTCGGCCAAGACCCGCGAGGTCAAGCTGGTCACGGTGTGGACGGCGGAAACGCGCGACGGGGACGGCCTGCCCGTCCGGGACCGCGGTTCGGTCAGCTACAGCGCTGCGGTCGAGAGCGCGGCCGGCCGCGACGCCGACCCGCAGCCGTCCCCGTTCGCGCAACGGGCGTACCGCGAAGCGCGGCGGCGCGGCTTCGACACCGCGTCGCGTCGCGTCGTCATCGGCGACGGGGCCGAGTGGATCTGGAATCTGTCCGCCGAACAGTTCCCCGGCGCCATCGAAATCGTCGACCTCTACCACGCCAAGGGGCATCTGTGCGATGTGGCCAAGGCCGTCTACGGCGCCGGCACGGACCTCGCCGCCCGGTGGGGCAAGGACCGGCGGGACGAGTTGGACGCGGGGCGGATCGGGGCGGTCCTGACCGCCCTGCGCCCCCACCGCCAGACCTGCGATGAAGCCCGCAAGTGTATCGACTACCTGACCCGCAACCGCCACCGGATGCGCTATGCGGAGTTCCGCGCGTGGGGTCTTTGCGTGTCATCGGGCGTCGTCGAGGCGGGATGCAAACACGCCATCGGCGCCCGGCTCAAGCGGGCCGGCATGCACTGGACGGTGGCCGGCGCCAACGCCATCATCGCCCTGCGGTGCTGCAAGCTCAGCGGCCGCTTCGAGGATTTCTGGGAACGACGAGCCGCAAAGGCCGCTTGAGGGGCATCTCACAAATCTGACGTGCACCCCCAGCTTTGCGAGCCCTCCCGGGGGTCGCGGCGGCACCGCAGCGCTCGATCCGCAAAGGCGAGATGCGCATCAGACGATGACCGGTTCCCGCCGCACGGCCTGGAACGCCTTTCCCAGGCTGACGATGCGCGGTTCGATGCCCTCGGCGACGCCGACGTCGACGAGAACGACGTGATCCTCCCCATGATCGATCAGAGCGTCGATGCGTGCAACCAGCCCGGCGTGGCGGCGCCGGCTCAGCCGGCACTGGAAGACCGAGAGCTGCACCCATTCGCCGTATCCCTGCATCAGCTTGAACACGCGGCGCCACCGTTTGGGGTCGGCGATGTCGTAGACGACGATGTAGAGGTGCTCCACGGGTTCACCGGGTGGTGAAGTTCGGATACTCGGGCAGTTCGCCGAGGAGGAAGCGGCCGAAGAGCCGGGCCTGCATCTCCATGAGGCGGCGGTAGCTGACCCGGTAGCCGAACAGCGGGTGGACGACCTCGTGGCCGAGACGGCGTTCGTAGGTGCCGATGAAGCGCCGGCGGCCGTCGGGGGTCAGGTTGACGGCGCCGGCGGCGATCCTGAAATCGGTCGGCCGCACCTCGCCGTTGTTGATGGCCTGCACGACCACCGAGTCGGCGATCAGAGGGCGGAACGGCTCCATCAGGTCGAGGGCCAGCCCCGGCCGGCCGTAGCGGGCCTGGTGGTAGAGGCCGCGGAAGGGGTCGAACCCGACCGAGGCCAACGCCACCGTCCACGAGCGCGCCAGCAGCGAGTACGCGAACGAGAGCAGGGCGTTGACGGGGTCGGTCGGCGGGCGGCGGTTTCGCGTCCGAAAGTCGAACCCGAGCTCGCCGGCCCCGGACTCGTCCGGCAACATGGCGCCGAAGGCCCGGAAGTAGCGCGCGGCGGCGGCGCCTTCGACGCCGAGCAGTTCCGCCAACGACGTGACGCGGGGGGGACGACGGCTGTCGCTCTTCAGGTCGACGAGCACGGGCTGGCTGCTGGCGTCGCGCTTCCAGTTCCGCCGCAGCAGCGTGCGGCAGTTCTGGATCTTCGCGCCGACCAGCCCCTTGGCGAATCGCAGGCAGGTCGCCTCGTCGAAGCTGGCGCGGTACTGGGCGGTGCGCAGCTCGACGTTCTTGTGGCCGTTACCCGCGGTATGTCCGAAGAACCAACCGCCGAAACTGTGCCACGTGACGGGGATGTCCCGCCACATCAGCTCGTGCAGGCACGGCGTGGTGACGTAGATGTTCCCCATCAGGATGACCTGCGAGGTCTCGTCCAGCCGCGCCGTCGCGACCTTCTCGTCGTCGATGGTCACGACCAGAGTCTCTCCCGATTTCGCCACCTTGGCGTGGCGCGCCTGCACGTAGAGCGGCAGAGCTTCCGTGCAGGGCACGGCGATCGGCCGCGGAGCCGCCGTCGTACGGGTCAGACGGTTGACCTCGTCCGGCAGGCAGATCCCGACCAGCGAGCAGCGCGGACACTTGGGACTGTCTTCGAGCGGCGGCGGGATGACGCCTTCCGTGGCGACGCGCCGCAACCCGTCGACCGCTTCGTGCGTGGCGGCGACGAGATCGTCGTCGAACGCCACCCGCACGCGCTCGCGGCTGCCGACGAAGTAGAGCACCCCGTCGGTGCAGTCGTAGCCGTGCTCGCGCAGCAGCAGGCCCTGCACGCAGAGTTGCACCCGCTCGGGATCGTGCGCTCCCCGTTCGACATGGGGCCGTTTGCCGCGCTTGTAGTCGACCGGCGTCACCCGGCCGCCGTCCGATTCTATGAGGTCCAGCCGCGCGATCAGTCCCAGGCGGCGGGACGACAAGGTGATCGATCGCGCGTGCAGCCGGGGAGCCTCTTCGACCCGCGCCGGCGCCGGCAGCGACCCGCCGTCGCGGTTGACCCTCCGGTGGGCGTGGCGGCCCTCGACGGTGTCCGCGGAGTCGGCCCACTCGCTCTGCACCCACTCGAGATAGGCGAGCCGCGGACAGTAGACGTACTCGTTGACCATGCGCGCCGGCACGAGGGGCGCATCGGCCGGCGGGTGCGGAATCGACGGCGGCGCCCGGTGGTCCGGAGCTGGCACGGCACCTCCCGATATCCGATGTTCGGTATACGGGTTGTTTCGGCAGTTCGGACCGTCCACCATAGGGCGTCCCGCTCCTCGGCAGCCCGTGGCGAACCCCGCGCCGCACCGAGAAAGAACGCCCGTGGCCTGACAAGGCGTGAGGGGGGCGCGTATTCCTGTGAACAGGTCCCGACGTTTCGCGGCGTCGGGGTGTTCGGCGTCCCCGATCATGACCGTTTGGGCATAGATCGCCGACGAACACGCCGTCAGGCGGGATGCATCGCCGCTCCAATACAAGCGGGACTTTCGCCACGGGCTGTCAGGCGCGCCGTGGCGAGCGGGTCGGAGTCGGAACCCGCGCCGTGCGTGAGGGTCGGTGGCGGCTGCCGGACGTCAGAAGCGCCGTGGCGAGCGGGACGCCGATCGATCTCCGCGACTCGTCGGGAAGGTCCCGTCAGGACGGCTCCGCCGGCGTCACCAGCTTCACCGATGGGAAGTAGAAGCGGTAACGGCCGACGTCCCTGGTGACGAGCGTCAAACCGTCCGTCGCCGCGTGGGCGCCGATGTAGAAGTCGGGCAGCGGCGAGGCCCGCACGCCTCCGCGGCGGCGGTAGCGCAGAAAGGCCCTCCCCGCCAGGAAGGCGGCGCCGTAGGGCAGCGCCAGCCGGGCGAGCATGAGGGCGTCGAGATGGCGGTCGAGGGCGCCGGGGTCGGCGAACGCCACAGAGGTCTCGGCGTACACGATGGGGTTGATGCCGACGCTGCCCGTCACGAGCGCGTCACGAATCGCCTGTTCCGACCACGACCGCCACGTCGCATCGTCGGTGAAGATGTCGAGCAGGACGTTCGTGTCGACCAGGAACACTCACTCGTCCCCGCGCGTGATCCGCATCACGTCGTCGGTGCCGATGTCGCCGGCGGCGGCGCCGCGCGCCGCGCGCAGCCGCCGCTCGATGAGCGCCCGCTTGCTCAACGCCGGACGGAGCACCACGCAGCCGTCGGCCTCTTCGAAGGTGACCTCGGTATTGGGAAGCAGGCCGAACTTCAGCCGCAGCCGCTGCGGAATGGTCACCTGGCCCTTGGCGGTGATTTTCATTTGTCGAAGTATTACTAGTTAAACTCTTACATAATGGTAGACCGACGTCAAGGACGCCGGCCCGCCGGGGCAGGACCATCCCACGCTCCGCCCCCGCCGTGCGCAGGCAGCATCGTGGCGGGTCCTGGGGCTCCGGACGTGCGGAATCGTGGGTCTCACGCGGCGCCGGCCGGTCGGCAAGACGGTGGCGACCCCAAGAATCGGGGGCGGGCCGTCACGCGCCGTCAGCGTGGGATGCCCTGCCCGCCGGGGGTAGTAGCGTGTCCGAAATGATGAGCCGGCGGCGGCGTCAGGCGGAATCCATTGACAGGATCTGACAACCAGCCGTGTCAACCTGCCCCGTGAGGTAGGATTGGCTTCTTCGCGGAACCGCCGCCCGATGAATCGCTTGGACAGCGCCACCCTCTATCGCATCGCGCTCGGAGACCACCGGCGCCCCGACCCGTGGCAATCGGCCCTCGCGACCGATGCGTGGCCGCGGGTCCTGGTTGCGCCGACCGGCTCGGGAAAGACGGCCGCGGTAACGCTCGGCTGGGCCGCACACCGGTTGCGGAGCCCCGACCGGACGCCCCGCCGACTGGTCTGGTGCCTGCCCATGCGGACGCTCGTCGAGCAGACGGCGGAGGTGGTCAAGAAATGGTTCGGCAGGTTGGCGGCCCACGCCGACGGGGCGGGGCTGCTCCCCCGGCCGGACGACGTGCACGTACTCATGGGCGGGGTGGACACCGCCGGCTGGCTCGAGACGCCGGAGCGTCCTGCGGTGATTGTGGGCACCCAGGACATGCTGCTGAGCCGTGCGCTGATGCGCGGCTATGCCTCCTCCCGCGCGATCTGGCCGATGGAGTTCGCCCTCCTGCACGTGGACGCGCAGTGGGTGTTCGACGAGGTGCAACTGATGGGCGCGGGCCGCGCGACGTCCGCCCAGCTCGAAGCGTTCCGCCGAACCGACGCGGACCGGGCGCGGCGAGAAGACGGCCCGCCGGCAAGACCCGCCCGCAGCCTGTGGATCTCGGCGACGCTCGACCCGAAGTGGCTCGCCACCGTGGACCATCCCGCGCCGGCCGCGGCATCGGTCGTCAAGGTCGATCCGACCGAGGCCTCCGACAGCAGACTCGCAAGCTTGGCGCGCGCTGCCAAGAAGTTGACGCGTTCACCCGTGGCGCCGTCGTCGCCGAAGAAGGCGGATCTCGCCGACTACGTCGGCCGGCTCGCAGACGCCGTCGCGGCCAAGCACCGCGACGGACTGCTGACGCTCGCCGTCGTCAATCGCGTGGACCGGGCACAGGCGCTTCACCAAGCCCTCCAGAAGCTGTCCAAGCGGAAGACATCGGCGCCCACCCTGGCGCTCGTCCACTCGCGCTTCCGCCCCGCCGACCGCCGGCGCGAGATGGACAAGTTGCTCGGGACCGGCGGCGGGAATCCGCACGGCCGCATCGTCGTCGCCACGCAGGCGGTCGAAGCGGGCGTAGACATCTCCGCTGCGGTCATGTTCACGGAACTCGCCCCGTGGTCGTCGATGGTCCAGCGCTTCGGCCGCGCCAACCGCCGCGCGGAACTTCCCCACGGCGCGGACGTGCATTGGATCGACCTGCTCCGGGCGGCGAACGACGGCGCGGCCTCGGACAAGGATGCAGCCGAGCTGGCGATTCCCTACGCCGTTGCGGAACTGCACGCCGCGCGCGACCAGTTGACCGGATTGAGCGATGTGGCGCCGGTGCATCTGCCTCCGCCGAATGACGTCGAGCCGCCACGCCGGGTCATCCGCCGCAAGGACCTCGACGATCTCTTCGACACGGACCCGGATCTGACCGGCTTCGACGTCGACGTGTCACCGTACGTCCGCGACGCCGACGACACGGATATCCGGGTCTTCTGGCGTGACCTCTCGACGGTGGGCGACGACCCGCCGCGTCCCCGCCGCCAGGAGTTGTGCGCGGTGTCTATTGGCGCTGCCAGAACGTGGCTGTCGAAGCTGCGGACGCGCAGCAAGGGAAAGATCCTGGTATTCCAGCGTGACCCGCAGTGGCGGCGCCGGGACGGCCGGACCGGCGCTACCCCGCCAGGATGGACGCCGTTCCGAGATCAGCCATGGCCGGGACTGATACTGCTCGCCGATCGGAACGCCGGAGGCTACCGGGAGCACGTCGGATTCACGGGCGATCCGAAGGACGCGCCGGAACCCGTCGCCGATCCGACCGATCCGACCGAGCGTGCGGCGCTGGACGGTTCCGACTCTATGCCGTCGAACGAGACCGAGGGGCATGACGAGGATCCGCTGAGCGAAGTCGACACCACCGTTCCGCTCGCCGATCACCTCCGGCACGTCGTCGCTGAAGCAGGAGAGCTGTGCAGCGCGCTCGACGCGGACCCCGGCTCGCGGACGGCCTTTGCCCGTGCCGCTCGTTGGCACGATCTCGGTAAGGCCCACGAGGTCTTCCAGGACACGATGCGCCGCGGCCTCGGCGGCCGGGACGTCGCTCCCGACGTGCTGCTCGCGAAGACGGTCGAGTCCGCTCGGCACGATCGGGCCTATTTCCGCCACGAGCTCGCATCCGCCCTGGCGTTTCTCGCCCACGAACGCTGGTCGCGCGACGCCGATCTAACCGCCTATCTGATCGCCGCTCACCACGGCAAGGTGAGGATGAACCTCCGCGCGCTGCCCCGAGAGGCGCCGCCGACGGGCGCCGACCGGGCGGGGGCGCGCTTCGCCCGGGGCGTCTGGGAAGGCGACGAACTGCCTCCCTTCGATCTGAACGGCGGCGAGCACTGGGAGGGCGGCAGCTTGCTCCTCTCCATCATGGAACTCGGCTGGGACGAGGTCTCCCACGAAAGCTGGACCGAACGCACCCGCGAGCTGCTTGCGGGATTCGGGCCGTTCCGCCTCGCCTGGCTCGAGACCCTGCTGCGGGTCGCCGACTGGCGGGCATCCGCCAAGGAGCGCAAGGGGGAGTCCGGATGGTCGGTGAACCGCTCGCGTTGAACGGATGCGCCCCGACGCCTCTGGCGTCCTACCTGAAGGCGCTCGGCGTGCTCCGCCTGATCTCGTCGCCGGCAAACCACGTCTCCGGCGAGGCGGCCGATCCGCGGGCGCGCGGCTGGTGGGAGGACGAGCGCTTCAACCTGCGGACGACGCTGAACCGCGATGAGTTACTGTGCTTCTTCTTGCGCGAGTACGCGCCGAGTCCGATCATCGCGCCGTGGAACGGACGAGCGGGTTTTCTCGAGGGTCCAGAGGGCGAGGGGGGCGCAACGTCGACTCGCGTTGGCGCCTTGCTTATGGACGCCATCGAGAAGAGCACGTGCCGGCGACTCGATCGCATGCGCCGCACCGTCGGTTCACTGCGCAAGAACAGCCGCCTCAACCAATACAACCTCCTGCGCGCAAGGGCGAAAGCGCTGAAAGATGAGTCGAAGAGACTCGGCGGAAACGAACGAAAGGCCACCGATGCGGAGACGAGGCGTGTCGAGAAACAGTCCCAGGCCGTCAAGAGTCTTCTGCTGCCGAGCCTGAGAGCCGAATCAGATTCATATCATGTTTCTTACATCGACGCGTGCTACGTCCTTGCGGCCGACGAAGCCCCCGCGCCCCTTCTCGGCTCGGGCGGCAACGACGGCAGCCGGGACTTCGGCGTCAACTTCGCCGCGAAGCTGCAGGAACTGCTCAACTTCGAGACTGGCGCGGCGACGGACAGCGCGGTTGCGGAAATAGAGTCCGCGGTGTTCGACGTTGCCCGGCGCACCGGAGCGCATGGCTCCATGGGCCAGTTCAGCCCGGGGCAGGGCGGCCCGAATGCGACGACCGGGTACGTCGGATACAACCCTCTGAACGCATGGGACATCGTGCTGGCGATGGAGGGCGCTCTGACGTTCTCGGGCGCGCTCACCCGGCGCTGGGGAGCGACGGGCAGCAGCAGCGGCGCCTTTCCGTTCACTTTCGAGCCGAGCAGCGCCGGGGCAGGCGGTCTCTCGCCGGAGGACCCGAACCGACCTCGCGGCGAAGTCTGGACCCCGCTGTGGTGTAAACCCGCCACGTTCGTCGAGATCGCGGCCATCTTCGCAGAAGGGCGGCTTACGCTCGGGCGGCGAACGGCTCGAACCGGCCTGGACGCCGCGCGGTCGGTCGCGCGGATCGGTTCTTCGCGAGGGATCGCCGGGTTCGAGCGGTACTCCATCATCCAGCCCGACAGCAAGATGCCCTACCAGGCGACCCCGCTCGGCCGATTCAACAAGCCCGACCGACCCCGCCGAGACCTGATCGACGACCTTGAAGCCGGCGACTGGTTGGAACGCGCACGACGTTTGGCCGGCCAGCGGAAGACCGCTCCTGCGCGGGCACGACAAGCGATGCGACGGTTGGAAGATGCGCTCTTTCAGATGACGACCACGAATCAAGCGCCCGAGGGAGCACGAAATGCGTTGACGGCGCTTGGCGGCCTCGTCGGGTGGTTTGCCACGAGCCCGAACGCTCGCAAGGACTCCAAGCCCCCGCCGCTGATTTCTTCCGACTGGAGCCGGGAGGCGGACGACGGCAGCGCGGAGTTCCGCATCGCCGCGGCCCTCGCCGGCCTGGGGCTGCCGGCGCCGGAGCATCCCGGACGCACCGCGCCGCAGTCCTCCGCGAACGGCGGCAGCGAGCCCGCGGCAACCAGCGAGCCCCACCAAGTCGGAACGCCGGCAACCGGCGCAGGGCAAGCGCGGTCCGACGCAGCCCCGCCGATGGCCGCGCACCTCGCCCCCCTCGACGAGGAGAGCTTCTTCTACCGCGGCCGTCTGAGCACGCGCCGCGCATGGTCCGACGTTGACGCGCCACCCGCGGTCGTCTGCGGACCCGGCCCACTCGTTTCCAACATGATCGCCGTGCTGGAACGGCGACTGGTTGAGGCCGCGATCCGCGGACTGGAGGACAAGCCCCTCGCCGGGGCTGCGGTTGCACGGCTCGCCGACGTGGCCGCATTCTTGTCGGGCGACTTCGACGATGCGCGCTGCGCAGCTCTGCTCGCCGGTCTCGTGTGGGCGCGGCCGGCGCAACTCCGGTCAACGCACGCGCACGACGGTTCCTCAGCGGTTCCGTTCGCCTACGCGGCGCTCAAGCCGGTGTTCACACCGGATGCCGCCCTGCAAGCCACCGGCGCCCTGTCTGAAAGCACGCAGATGCCGGTTCCACCGGGGCTGGTGGCACGCCTGCGCGCCGGCGGCGACAGCCTCGACGGGCGGGCGACGGACTCGGCCGTGCATACCGCCCTGGCCCGCGCTCGCGCATCCGGCTTGGCAACGCCATTCGATGCCCCGCGCTCGGGTTCGCAACGGTCGCTGACCGAGAGTGGCCGCATGGGAGCCGGCGTCGCCGCCGATCGTCTTGCCGCTGCGCTACTGATCCCGGTCGGCGATCGGGCGTTGACCGCCCTGATAGGGCGCGCCTATCCGGGCGCTCTGCCTGAAGATGACGACGTGACCACGGAGGATACGACGAATGCCGCTTGACCTCACCCCACTCGACCGCGCCCCCCGCCTTCTCATCGAGGCGAGGCTCAAGCCGGTTCAGGGCACGAGATTCCAGCCGACGGGCTTTCCGAATCTCGGACACGCCGTCTACGAATCGCCGGACGGGCACGGTCGCACGGTGCTGGTCGAGAGCGCGCAGTCGATGGCGAATCGCCTGGAAACGGTCTGCTGGGACACCGTCGCCGACGACTGGATCGAACCGCTCCGGGGGCTGCCGGTCGTGAAGGTCGAGGACGGGAAGGGCAAGCCGCTCACCAACTCGCTGATCGAAGCGCACCGGCTCAACTCGCCGTACATCCTTGAGGGCAAGGACAAGTCGGTCTTCGAACTGCTCAAGAAGCGTCTGGCGGCGATGGAGGTCGGCCGGGTCGATCTGCGCGAGCTCGCGAAGGTGCTCCTGGAGTTCGACACCAACGCCCTTCTTCACGGCATCTTTCTCGCCAAGAAGGAGCTCGCCGGCGGCCGGCTGCGTCTGCCCAGGTCCCTGTCCGCCTTTATCGAAGCCGACAACGCGAAGGTGGCCGCGAGCGGCGGGGTCAAGAACGACACGGTGAATCCCAAGGGCGACACGGCCAGGGGGTTCGGGAACGTGCCTTTCGCACGCGACGAATACGTGGCCGAGACGATCACCGCCTACTTCAACCTCGACCTGCGGCAAATCCGCGCCTTCGGTCTGGATACCGAGGTCGGGCGGCTGCTGATACTGCTCGCCTGCTTCAAGATCCGGAAGTTTCTCACGGAGGGACTGCGGCTGCGCACGGCCTGCGATCTGGACGCAGGCGGGGTCGCCGTCACCCGGCCGGACGGCTTCGACCTGCCGGCCCTCGACGACATCGAATCGGAGTTGCCGGGGCTGATAGAAACCGTCGGGTCGAAGGGACTCTTCGGCGACAGCCGCGTACTCACCGTCAAGTACGAGAAATGAGCGCATGTTCGCACTCGCCTTCCGCTTCCCCGCCGGCCGGTACCATGCGACCCCCTGGGGCCGCAACGTCAACGAAGCGGACGTTGCGTGGCCGCCTGAGCCGTGGCGTCTGCTGCGCGCGTTGATTGCCGCCTACCGGCGCAAGGGCGACCGTGCGCGCTGGTCGGAAAGCGACCTTGCTTCGCTGATTGACACGCTCGCAGAGTCGTTGCCGGAGTACAGCCTGCCGACCGGCGCGATCCACGCCCACACGCGTCACTACATGCCGACCGGCGGGCTCGACAAGGGACGACCGAAGACCACGCTCGTCTTCGACGCCTTCGTTCGACTGCCCGGCGGCTCGACGCTGGTCGCCGCTTGGCCGCGCGTGACACTCGAACCCGAGCCCTTCGCACTCGCCGCGGATCTCGCCAACGCCCTCGGCTATCTCGGGCGGGCGGAGAGCTGGACGGAATGCCGAGCGCTGCCGGAAATGGCCGGCGCCGTCAATTGCCGGCCTCTCGACGAGGGTGTGACCGGGGATCCCCTGCGGCTGCTTGCGCCACTCAGCCCCGACGCCTACTCGGCCGAGCGCCAGCGGATCCTGGACGACATGAAGCGTCAGATCCTCGCGACAGCCAAGCGTGTACCCACGGAGCGACGGCTCAGCGCGGACCTCGACAAGGCGCTGCGGAGCAAAGGACGGAAAGCGCACACGCTGCCCGAGCGCCTCGTCGACGCCCTTGCGCTCGACACGGCGGACTATCAGGACCGCGGCTGGAGTCGCCCGCCGGCGGCCCGCGAGGTGATCTACACGCGCGCGCCGGACGCCGCCCCGGGGGTGGTTCCCAAGCGTCTGATTCGCCCCCGCCCCCCGCGAACAGCGCGCGACCTGCCGACCGTCGCCCGCTTCCTCCTGGCTGGCCGGCCGCGTCCCCGCATCGAGGACGCCGTCACGATTGGCGAACTCATGCGCCGCGCGGCACTCGCGCAGTTCGGCTGGCGAAGAGACGAGGCCGCGGCTCGTTGGATTCCAAAGGCGCCTTGGGAGATTTCAGGCCGGGACTCCGACGGGAAGCCTCTGAGGGATCCGTCGCACGCCCACGCGTTCTGGCTGCCGGAGGATGCGGAGGGGGACGGCCGGATCGATCACGTGTCGGTGTTCATCGCCGGCGGTATCCACGACGATGTTCGCGCCAAGCTCGACCGCATCACCCGCCTGTGGCTCGCACCGAAGCAGCGATCGGAAGACGTCGACGCCGAGCCCGGAAGCGTGACGGAATGGCGGCTCGCGCTGGAAGGCTTCGGCAGACCGGCCGATTTCGCCGGCGGTGCGCGCATCTTCGCCGCGTCCGACCGGTGGCGGAGCCTGACGCCGTTCCTGGCGGCCGGGCACCTCAAGGCGTCCGGCTACCCCGGCGAGGTACGACGGCTGCTGAAACGCCGCGGGTTGGGCGCGACCGACGTCGCGGTGACGGAGCTCAAGACGATCGACGTCGGCGGAACCGAGCGACGCGCCATCCATTTTCACCGCTTTCGTTCCCGTGGCCGCGAAATGCGGCCGGACGCCGCCGGCGCCTTACTCAGAATCGTGTTACCGGAACCGCTTGAAGGCCCGCTGGCCATCGGATACGGTAGCCACTTCGGCTTGGGGCTCTTCGTCCCAGAGCGGGACGAAGACTCGATTGGCGCCAATCCGCGCCACGGCGCGCATGCTCCGGAGCCCTCGCGTCACGAACGCCGAGGATCACGATAACCGCGATGCGACAACATATGCTGTTGACGGTGCTTGGGACGAGAACGTCACGAAGGATTCCATTGGAACGACCAGCCGGATTCACGAAATGCGGGAGGCGGTTGGTGCGCTTGGTCGATCGGCGCGCCGGTCGCGCGGCCATGTTCGTGACAGAGTCCCGATTCGTCACCGAACCCGGCAGGAGTCATCCGGTCGAGAACGGGTGCGCGGAGCGGGTGCGTCTCCTCGACAATGCGCTTCAGGAAAGCAACGCCGTGAACGGCAACTGATGCAGCCGCCGGTAACCGCCTCCGGTCGGCCGAGGCGCCCAACGCCCGCGCTCCGGCTCACCCCCGCTCCACCTCGAACGCCGCGATGTTCCTCTCCTCCCGGCTGAACTCCACGCCGATCAGGTGGATCGGCTGGCCGAGGTCCCGGTACTTGTCGGCGTAGCCCCGCGCTTTCAGTTGCGCCATCGCCGCACCCTCGGGCTCGAGCTCCACGACCTTGAACTCGAACAGATACACCTGACCGTCGAAGCGCACCGCCATGTCCACGCGGCCGCGGCTGCTGCTGTCCTCCACCGTCACATCGAGCCCCAGCGCCGCGAAGTGCGAGTAGAACACGCTGGCGTAGTAGCCCTCGTAGCGGGCGATCTCGTTCTTTCGGTGCCAGTCGTGGGGAATGCCCGCGAAGAACGCCTCGAACAGCGTCCTCAATCCGGCGAAGTCGTTGGCGCGCAGCAATTCGTAGAGCTCGATCTCGCGCGTTCCCTGCCGTGACGCATCGGGCGACATGGCGCGCAACAGCCGCTCGTTCAAGCTCTGGCGCACCTCGCGGTTCGGATAACCGAGCCGATAGAGGGTCTTGCCGCCCAGGGCCTCCGTACCGGTTATCGTGAGGTAGCCGGTCTGGAACAGCAGCGCCTCGGTCGCGACGTCGTCGACGTCGAACGACGACAACAGGTCGCCGCTGGCGACCATGCGTTCGAGGGCGGCGGCGCTGACGCCGCGCGCCAGCAACGTGTCGACCAGGAACGTCGGGGTGCCGGTCTCGAACCACCAAGCGTCGAATTCGCGGCGATCGAAGAGCAGGAGGATGTCGAACGGGTTGTAGACCCGGTCGGCGCCCCGCCAACCGTAGCCGTTGTACCAGGTGCGGATCTCGTCCCGATCGAGGCCGGGGAGCTCCGGCGCGAACACCGTGTCGAGGTCGGCGTCCGTGTAGCCGCAGATGGCGGAGTATCGCGGATCCAGCGTGATGTCCATCAGGTTGTTCAGGCCGGAGAACAGGCTGACCTTCGAGAACTTGCTGACGCCGGTCAGGAAGGCGAAGCCGACGTGCGCGTCGCCGTCCTTGATCACCGCGTAGAGACCGCGCAGGAAGTCACGGTTGGCGCGGGCCACGTCCGGAACGTCCAGCGCGTCCAGAATCGGCTTGTCGTACTCGTCAACCAGAACCGCGACGCGCTGCCCGGTGCGCCGATGCAGCATCGCCAGCAGGTCCCGGAAGCGCTCCGGCGCACCGGCGTAAGCGGACGCCACGCCGGCCCCGCGCTCGACCGCGTCGAGCTGCGCCATCACGTTCGCGTGCAGGCGGCCGGATTCCCGGAAGAGGCCGCCGCCGAAGCTCAGGCGCAACACGGGGTGGCGGACCGACCAGTCCCAGTGGTCCTGAACCGCCAACCCCTCGAACAATGCCTCGTTGCCCTCGAACAGCTCCTTCAGCGTGTCCACCAACAGGCTCTTGCCGAAGCGCCGGGGACGTGAGAGGAAGTAGTGCGAGCCCTCGGCGACGAGCCGTCGGACATGAGCGGTCTTGTCGACGTAGTAGAAGCCCTCCTCCCGGATTTTCTGGAAGGTCTGAATGCCGATCGGCAGTCTGCGTCTGGTCAAGGACACGCCTCAACAGCCCGTGGTGAAACCCCGCATCGCCCCGGGAGCGGCGCGGGCACCAGCGGGCTGAAGAGCGCCCGCGGGCAGAGAGCAGCCCGTGCCTGACAAGGCGTGAGGAGGGCGCCTATCGGGCATAGGGGACCGGCGAACAACGCAGTCAAGCGGGATGCATCACCGCTCGAAGGCAGCGGGGACGGTCGCCACGGGCTGTCAACCGACGGTTCCACGGACATCAAGGGCGGAACCTCTCCGCCTCCGCGCGTTGAGGCTCTTGCCCTTCGCGCCCGGCCCGCCGCCGAATCGCGCGATCGCTCTCCCGGCAACGGCTCATATCGTGAGCGGCCTGCCGCTCAGAACGTCGCGGCCAGCCAGGCGACGAGGACCAGGGCGATCGCGGCCGGGCACGCCCAGCGGATCAGGAGGGTCCAGAACGCCGGCGCCGGGAACCACGCCCCTTCCGCCCGGAGCTCCTCGAGGGCGCGGTCGACACCCCAGACCCGGCCGACGAAGATCGCGGTGAGGCACCCGCCGACGGGCAGGGCGAACTCGTTCCAGGCCGCGACCATCAGATCGAGGAACCCCATGCCGAAGCCGGGCACGTTGGTGAAGACGGCGACCGCGCCGTTGCCGAGCGCCGACGGCACGGCGAGCACGAAAACCGCGCCGGCGACGGCCGCGACCGCCTTCGTCCGCGACCAGCCGAGGGCGTCGACGCAGTGCGACACGGGGACTTCGAGCAGTGAGATGGTCGACGTGATGGCGGCGACGCTGAGCAGCAGGAAGAACGCGCCGCCGAACAGATGCCCGCCGGGCATCTCGGCGAAGAGCCGCGGGAGCACCGTGAAGATCAGTCCCGGCCCGCTGGCGGTGGGGTCGAACCCGGCGATGGAGAAGCCGACCGGGAAGATGATGAACCCGGCGAGCAGGGCGATGGACGTGTCGAGGGCGACGATCCAGAGCGCGGAGCCGGCGATGCTGTCCTCGCGGCCCAAGTAGCTCCCGTAGGTGAGGATGCACCCCATGCCGAGGCTCAGGGAGAAGAACGCCTGGCCGAGCGCCGACGTGAAGACCCCCACGTCGGCGAGCCGGCTCAGGTCCGGGCTGACGTAATAGGCCAAGCCCGCCCCCGCGCCGGGCAGGGTGACCGCCCGCAGCGCCAGCGCGAGGAGCAGCAGGATCAGGAACGGCATGAGCGCCTTCGTCACCCGCTCGATGCCGGTGCGGACGCCGCCGAGCAGAACCGCGGCGGTGGTTCCGATCACCAGCACGACGAGGGCCAGGCTGACGACGCCGTTCCCCGTGAACTCGGAAAAGAAGCGCCCGATTTCGTCCGGGCCGCCGCTCACCGCCCCGGTCGCGGCGAACCAGATGTAGGCGACGGCCCAGCCTGCAATCACGGAGTAGAACGAGAGGATGCCGACGCCCGCCGCCACCCCGAGTGCGCCGACCAGCCACCACCGGCGGCCGGGCGCGAGCGCGGCGAACGCGCCGACCGGACTGAGCCGGGTGCGGCGGCCGAGGGCGATCTCGCCGACCATGAGCGGGGCGCAGATCAGGAAGACGCAGGCGAGATAGACGACCACGAACGTGGCCCCGCCGCCCTGGCCGACCTGGGTCGGGAACCCCCAGATGTTGCCCAGCCCGACGGCCGAGCCGGCCGCCGCCAGAATGAAGCCGGCGCGGGAGCTCCACATGCCGCGTGAAGGGGTCGAACTCATCTCGGTCGCACCTCCCGTCGATCGTGCAGTCGTCTGCGGTCGGATCCATTGTACCGGACCCGCGGCCGACCCGAAGAACGCGGCCCCCCGGTTTCAGACCCGCTCCACCTCGAACGCCGCGACGCGGCGCGTCTCCCGGCTGAACTCCACCGCGACCAGGCGGAGCGGCCCGCCGAGGTCAATCCTGCAGAATCTCGATCAGCGACAGGGGGTCGACCCGCGCGCCGCTCAGGCGCACGGTCCAGTGCAGATGGGGGCCGGTGACCCGCCCGGTGGCCCCCGAGCGGCCGACCACGTCCCCCGACCGCACCACGTCCCCCTCCTCGACGAGGATTCTGGAGAGATGGGCGAGGTAGGAGTAGAGACCCCGGCCGTGGTCGAGGATGACGGATCCGCCGGAGAAATAGGTGTCGCCGGCCAGGACCACGCGGCCGTGGTTGGGGGCCGCGACGGGCGTGCCCACGCCGGCCAGGAAGTCGGCGCCGCTGTGCGGGTTCCGGGGCTGGCCGTTGAAGACGCTGCGGCTGCCGAACCGGCTGTTCGCGCGCCCCGGGACGGGACGGACCCACGACCCGCGCCAGAGCCGCTCGGGGGTGTCGGCCGCGAAGATCGCGGTCTGGCGCAGGTACTCGCGCTCGATCCGGGCGCCGACCTCCGGGGGCGGCTCGACGTAGCGCGGCTCCACCGTCAGGTAGCGGGTTGGATACGCCTTGTCGGCCACCGCCAGCGTGTGGACGCGGGACAGAACCGCCCCGCCGACCGCGGTGATCCGCAGCGCGAGATCGTGATCGCCGGGCTCGACGAGCAGATCGATGCCGACGAGCCCCTGCCACGACCCGTCTTCCTCGTGGTGGAAATGAACGGTGCGATCGAAGATCGTCCCCTCGACGGACGCCAGCCGTTGGGTCGACGAGACCGAGACCAGCACCGCCTCGCCGGGAAACACCCCGCGGGCGTGATGGGTGACGTCGACGTCGAACGGCAGCCCCGCCGACGCCGACACCGCCAGCCACCCGCAGGCGGCCGCCGCCGTAGTCATCGAGATCGTGGTCGATCGCATGGTCCCCGCCTCTCCCCGCCCGGAAATCGCCGCCCACACCGCCGCTTGCCCGCCCAACCCGCCTACCCGCCGAACCACGTCACGTCCGAGCGGTGCAGGGCGGCGGGGCTGCCCGCTTGCCCGCCCAACCACCCACTGCGGTGTCACGAGCGAATATCAGGGGACATCGAGGTAATCACCTCGAATCCGAGAGAGCCCGAGAGAGCCCCCCATGCCGGAGAATCGCGTCGTTCGACTCAGGTCCGTCTATCCGAATCATGACGTGCCGAACCACTACCCGCCGAATAACGTCACGCCGAACACCCGCGCCAGGATGATGACGAAGGTCAGCGCCGTGAACACGGCGAGACTGAACCAACTGAACCAGACCACGGGCTGCGAAGGATAGAACCCCTTCTCGGTCTTCGGAATGACGGTCAGGCAGTAGTAGATGTTCAGGAAGAAGATGACCGGCGCGATGAAGAACGCCAGCGCCGACGACACCAGCACCAGGAAGACCGGCCGCGGCAGGCCGGCGATGATCAGCACCGCGGCGATGAGCGAGTAGAACATCGTGATCCGGTAGATGTTGTACTCGGACCACCAGGCGCGCCGGTGCGCCGCCGTCACCCCCTCGGCCGCCACGCCGGAGAGCTCGGCCGTCCCCCGGAACAGGTTGCGGCAGCAGGCCGCCACCACCCGCGGCCAGCCGTCGAAGTAGTTGAAGGCGGTGGAGAAGGTGGCCGCGAACGCGCCGCCGAGGAACACCAGCATCATGGCCGGCCCGGCGCTGTCGGTGAAGATGCGGGCGATCTCGCCGATCACCGCGTTGCCGGCCACCTCGCTGGGGTAAAGCCAGACCGCGGCCAGCAGCAGGAAGATGGTCGCGAGCACGAACGACACGATGTGTCCCATCGTGAAGTCCAGGATGCCGATGCGGAACCAGCGGCGGCAGTACTCCTGCGCGTGCGCGGGCAGCTTCGAAACCTCGACGCGGAGGTCGTCCGCGGTCGAGGAGAAGGCGTCGAACGGACGGGCGTAGCCCTCCCGCTCGAGCTGCTCGCGGATGCGCCCCATCCCCACCCGCTTCGCCTTGCCCCACTCCGAGGCCTGCAGCGAGACGTCGATGCCGGTCGGCAGCAGCCCGAGGAACGCCGCGATGATCAGCCACGATCCGCCCGGAATCTCGACCGTGAAGAACCGGCCCATCGCCGACAACGGCGCCGGCTCGAACACGTAGACCCCCACCGTCGACACGAACAGCACCCCGGCGAGGATCTTGGTGGCCAGCTCCACCGCGGCATAGCGCCCGTACAGGATGATGCCCACCGAGAGCACCCCCAACGCGAGCCCGTACACCCAGCTCGGCAGCCCGAGTCCGAGATACTCCGAGAACACGAAGAACAGCACCGCAGCGGCCGCCGCGAGCCGGCCCGCCTGGCCCAACGCGCACTGAACCAGGGTCGTGACCATCACGTACCAGACCGGCCACTTCCCCGGCGCGGTGGTGTACGCGTCGAGCATGCTGCGCCCGGTGGCGTTCGTGAACCGGAACGCCATCTCGAAACCGTAGTACTTGAAGATGTAGGCGACCGGGATGCACCAGAGCAGCGCGTACTCGAACCGACCGCCCGCCGCCGGCGCCGTCACGAGATGGCTCGTGCCGATGCCCGTCATCATCAGAATGAGGCCGGGACCGAAGTGCCGGAGCAGTCCCCGGGGGGTGGTCTCGGGCAGCGGCAGCTTGTCGAACGAGTCGGATTTGTCCACCATGCGCGCCATCCTATCAGACGCGCCCCGACGATCCCGGCGATGGCGGCCGCGCCCGACCCCGCCGCGGCGCCGGTTGCCGACACGCCCGCCGCCCGCCGGAAGCAGCCGGCGCCGCCGGCGGAAGCGGCGCGGGGTTCACCGCGGACGCCTGGAGGGTTGGTTGGGCGGCAAGCGGAGGCCGCAGCGCGACCTTGCGGTCGCGTTCGGAGTTTCGCCGGCGCGAAACTCCTACGGCGACGATTTCCGGGCCGGGGGTCTACGCCGTGGAACGGCGCGGACGCCTGGAGGGTTGGTTGGGCGGCAAGCGGAGGCCGCAGCGCGACCTTGCGGTCGCGTTCGGAGTTTCGCTGGCGCGAAACTCCTACGGCGACGATTTCCGGGCTAGAATCGAAGTGACCGGCCCATCGGGAGGAGCCCATGCCCGCACCCCGCACACGTCATCGACGCCCGCGGCCGGCCGCCGCGGCGGTCCTCGGCGGAATCGTCGCCGCCGGCATCGTGACCACCGCGACCTGCTCCTCCCCGCTGTCCCGCAACGCCGAGCCGGGACGCGACGCCCTCGGCACCGAGGCCGCGATCACCGCCGGCCATCCCCTCGCCGCCGAAGCCGGCCTGCGCGTGCTGCAGGCGGGCGGGCTCGCCATGGACGCCGCGATCACCGCGGCCGCGGTGCTGGCCGTCGCGCGCCCCCACATGAACGGGGTGGGCGGCGACACGTTCCTGCTGTACTGGGACTCGGCCACCGCGCTGACCTACGCCCTGAACGGCTCGGGACGCTCGGGCAGCGCCCGGACGCTGGAAGAGCTCAAGGCGGAAGGCCTCGACCGGATGCCGCGTGACGGCCCCCTCAGCGTCTCGGTCCCCGGCACCGTCGGGGCCTGGGCGGAAGGCCTGCGCCGCTTCGGGACGATCGGCTTCGCGCAGGCCCTGCAGCCGGCCGTCGATCTCGCCACGGCGGGGCTCCCGGTCTCGGAGCGACTCGCCGAGGACATCGCCGGGGCCGCCGACAAGCTGCGGCGGGAACCGGAGGCGGCGCGCATCTTTCTGCCCGGCGGCGCCCCCCCGCGGGCGGGCGACGTCCTGCCGCGCCCGGATCTCGCCGCCACCCTCCGGGCGCTGCAGGAGCTGGGCTGGGAAGAGCTCTACACCGGGGCCCTCGGCCGGCGCATCGCGGGCTTCCTGCGCGAGCGCGGCGGGCTGCTCATGCCCAACGACCTCGCCGACTATCTGCCGGAGTGGACCCAGCCCATCAGCGCCCGCTACCAGAACCTCGAGGTGCAGGCGTTCCCCCCGAACACGCAGGGGGTGACGCTGCTCCAGGAACTGGCGATGCTGCAGCAGGTCGACGCCGACCTCGCCGACCTCGGCCACAACTCGGCGGACTACCTGCACACGGTGTCCGAGGCGATCCGGCTGGCGTTCGAAGACCGCGACCGCGACGTCGCCGACCCCGCGGCGATGCGCGTGTCCGTCGACGAGCTGCTCGACCCCGCCCGCATCCGGCGGATGGCCGCGACCATCGACCCGGCCGGCCCGGCCCCGATGGTCGTCGCCGAGCCCGTCGACGACCATCCGAACACCGTCTACGTGATCGCGGTGGACCAGTACGGCAACGTCGTCTCGCTGATCCAGAGCTTGTTCGCCACCTTCGGATCCGGGCTCGTGGTGCCCGACACCGGCATCGTGCTCCACAACCGGGGGTCGCTGTTCCGGTTCGAAGAGGACCATCCCAACGTGTTCGCGCCCCGGCGGCGGCCGTTCCACACGCTCTGCCCCGTCATCATCCTCAGCAACGACCTGCCCTGGCTCGCCGTCGGCACCCCCGGCGGCGACGGCCAGACGCATACGCTCGTGCAGGTCATCAACAACATGCAGCTCTTCGGCATGGGCCCGCAGGAAGCCATCGACGCGCCGCGGCTGCGGCGGCGGGGAGACGGCTCGCTGGCCATCGAGGACCGGGTGCCCGAGACCGTGCGCGACGCGCTCGCCGCCCGCGGCTACACCGTGCACGCGCGCAGCGGATGGACGGCCGAATTCGGCGGCGCCCAGGCGGTGCTCGTCGACCAGATCGCGGGCCGGCGGCAGGCCGGCGCCGACCGCCGCCGCGAAGGGTGGGCGATGGCGTACTGATCGGCCGCGGCTCCGCCCGCGCGTCCCGAAGCGGTCCCGGTGCGCGGCGGGGGCGGGGCGGCAAGCACCGCCTCCGGCCGCGGCGTCATGATCGCAAGGACGCGTCGGAGCGGGGCCGGGACGGTCCGGCGGAGCACCGCCCGCCGGCCGCGGCGTCATGATCGCAAGAGCGCGGTGAGCCGGGACCGGACGGCAAAGACAGCGGGAACCGAAGAACCAGGAGACAACGCGTCATGCATCGCCACGTCAGAACGGCGGCGGCTCTGTCGCTGATGCTCGGATGGACCCTGCCGGCGGACGCCCAACCCGCCGGGGCCGAGGGGTACTGGGGCCAGTGGCGCGGGCCGGAGGCGACCGGCGTCGCCCGGCATGCCGACCCGCCGTTGACGTGGAGCGAAACCGAGAACGTCGCCTGGAAGGTGGAGGTGCCGGGACGCGGGGCGGCGTCGCCGATCGTGTGGGGCGACCGGGTGTTCCTGCTGACCGCCGTACCCGTCGGCGACCCCGTGCCGGCGGCCGCGCCCGAGGCGGGGCGGCGGCAGCCGCGGCCGGGACCGCGCGCCGGCCGCGACGGGCGGGGCGGCCGCCCGGGTCGGCGCGGGCGCGGCGGCGGCCGGGGGGCGCAGCCGATCAGGAGGCACCAGTTCGTGGTCATGGCGTTCGACCGCGGGACCGGCGCCGTCGCGTGGCGGCGGGTCGCCCGCGAGGCGGTGCCCCACGAAGGGCACCAGTTGCCGAACGGCACCTACGCGTCGGGGTCGGCGGTCACCGACGGCGAGCGGCTCTTCGCGTTCTTCGGCTCGTGGGGGCTGTACGCCTACGACCTCGACGGCGGGCTCGAGTGGGAGGCCGACATCGGCACCCGCTTCATGCGCAACGCGTTCGGCGAGGGCACGACGCCGGCGCTCCACGGCGACACCCTGGTCGTCACCTGGGACCACATCGGCGGCCAGTCGTTCGTCGCCGCGCTCGACGCCCGGACCGGCGAGGAACGGTGGCGGTCGAACCGCGACGAAATCGACACCTGGGCCACGCCGCTCGTCGTCGAGCACGAGGGACGGACCCAGGTCGTCACACCGGCCATGAACCAGGTCTACAGCTACGACTTCGAGACCGGCGAAACGGTCTGGCGCAGCCGCGGCACCACCATGAACGCCATTCCGTCGCCGGTACACGCCGGCGGCATCGTCTACGTCACGAGCGGCTACCGCGGCAACAACCTGCAGGCCATCCGCCTCGCCGACGCGCGGGGCGACATCGCCGGCACCGGCGCCATCGTCTGGCAGCTCGACCGGGACACCCCCTATGTGCCATCGCCCCTGCTCTACGACGACGCGCTTTACCTGCTCAAGAGCAACGACGGCATCCTGTCGGTCTTCGACCCCGCGACCGGCGAGCCCCACTACGCGCTCCAGCGCCTGCGGGGGGTACCCAACGTCTTCGCCTCCCCCGTCGGCGCCGCCGGGCGGGTCTACATCCCCGGCCGCGATGGCACGACCCTCGTCATCCGTCACGGCCCCCGCTACGAGGTGCTCGCCGCCAACACCCTCGACGACGGGTTCGACGCCTCGCCGGCCCTCGTCGACGGCGAGCTGTACCTGCGCGGCTACCGCCATCTCTACAAGATCGCCGAGGACCAGCGGCGCGCCCGGTGACGTCAACCCAGCCGCCGAACGCCGCGGTCCCTTCGTGCTGCCGATGCCGGCAGAGCTTGAGGGGGCGCCGCCGTCGGAAGTTTCGATTCGTCCCCGGTGCCGAGCCACCTTTCCAGGGCGTCCGTGGACGGCCATGCGGCGTCTTCCCGGGCCACCGCCGCCCCCCCACGCCGCCACCGGCCGCAACGACCGCACAGGAGCATCCCACGCTGATTGCGCGTGACGGCCCGCCCCCGATTCGAGGGGTCGCCACCGTCTTGCCGACCCGGCCGGCGCCGCGTGAGACCCACGATTCCGCACGTCCGGAGCCCCAGGACCCGCCACGATGCTGCCCTGCGCACGGCGGTGGCGGAGCGTGGGATGCCCTGGCGACCGCATGACACACATTGATGACACGCGGCATGATGCTATGATGCATAAATGCGGACCACGCTCGCCATCGCCGACGACATCCACCGGGAATTGAAGGCGCTGGCTCACCAGACAGGCGTGTCGCTGACGCGTGCGGCCAACGACGTACTGCGTGCCGGACTCGACCATCGCGCCGGTCCCTCTCTTCGGCACCGACGCTACCGGGAGGAGGTCGCCGATCTCGGCGAGCCGCATGTCAATCTAGATCGCGCCCTGGCGATCGCCGCGCGGCTCGAAGACGACGAGACGTTTCGCAAGCTCGAGCAACGGAAGTGACGCTCGTCGATCTCAACGTCGTCGTCTACGCGATCAACACCGCCGCCATGCGTCATGCCGAGGCGCGCACATGGTGGGAATCCGCGATCAACGGGGATGAACCGGTCGGTCTCGCGTGGCCCGTCATCACCGGATTCCTGCGCTTGAGCACGCACGCGTCCGTCCTTCGGCGCCCCCTCACCGTCGAGCAGGCGTGTCGGCGGGTGAACCGTTGGCTGGCTCAACCGACCGTTCGACTGGTGCGAGAAACGGACGAGCACTGGCGCCATCTGGAACGCCTGCTCTCGGAGAGCGGCACGGGCGGGAATCTCACATCCGACGCGCATCTTGCCGCGCTCGCCATTTCTCACGGCGCCACGCTCATCTCTTTCGACAACGACTTCGCGCGGTTTCCGAACCTGCGCTGGACCCGTCCGGGGCGCCGACGGTTATGATCACGAGCCGGCGTTGCAGTCATCCGGCTGCGACTCGACCGCCCCCCCTCGATCCGAATCTGACCAACCGGGCGGCGGCCGGACTTGTCTTGTCGCCCTGTTTTCGATAGATTTACACATCCGGCCGCGCACGCAGGCCGGGACCAGCCTCGGAACGCGTCAGCGCCCGTAGCTCAGCTGGATAGAGCGTCGGCCTCCGGAGCCGAAGGCCACAGGTTCGAATCCTGTCGGGCGCGCCAACTCTCCAAGCCCTTCCTCACGGAAAAGGGCCTCTTTTATTGGGTTTTTCTCGATTGGCTCCGCTCCGGCGTCGTTGTGCCGATCCGTTCCGAAACGGTCAGAGACCGCCGCAAAACGCCCCAACGCAGCACCAAAAGTCAGCAGTGCAGACGTCCATCGAACGGGGAACCCCACTCTGCCGGCCGACGAGCGGGAGATCGGCATCGTCGGCCGGCCGGGTTGTCGAACCACCGGCTTCTCCCGCCACCTGCCCGCGGGTTTCCAGCCGGGGGAACTACTCGACGCGGAGAGCGTCCATAGGGTGGATGCGGGCGGCCCGGCGGCCCGGCAGCCAGCACGCGACGAGAGCGACGCCGATAAGCGCGAGGGGCGCGGCGAAGAACGTGAGCCCGTCGTTGGCGGCGACGCCGAACAGGAAGCTATCGAGGAGACGTGCCGCAGCGCCGGCTGCGAGGAGCCCGAGAAAGGTGCCGGCCGCGACGAGCACCGCTCCCTGCCGAACGACGAGGGCGATGACGTCCCGGCGCTGCGCGCCGAGGGCGAGCCGGACCCCGATCTCACGGCGGCGCTGCGACACGTTGTAGCTGAGCAGGGCGTAGATGCCGAACGCGGCGAGGAACAGGGCGAGGGCGGCAAAAAACCCGACGAAGACAACGTAGAAGCGCGGCTGCTCGACAGCCGCCGACAGTCGGGCATCCATCGTCATCACGTCGTCGAGCCTCGCGCCCGGAGCCGCCGCCGTCAGCGCCTCGCGGAGGAAGGGGACGACGGCGAGCGGGTCGCCCGTCGTTCGGACCGCGACGATCCAATTGAAAAGATCCCACATCGGCGCTCGTTCGAGCTGGCGGAACAACACGAACGCCTCGGCCCGCGACTCCGCGCTGGCGAGCCCCTCGTAGCGGACATCGGCAGCGACCCCGATCACCTCCCATGGTTCATCCGAACCGGCCGCCAACACGCGCTGACCAACAGCGGGCTCATCCCCGAAAAGCTCGCGGGCAAGCGTGTCATTGACCACGAGCACCGGTGGGCTCATGGGCCCCTCGAGCCGGGTGAAGGCGCGTCCGCTCTGGAGACGCAACCGCATCGCGCCGAAGTAGCCCGGGGTGACGATGTTGAGCGAGACCTGCGGCAGGTCCCGCGGGTCGCTCGGCGGCGGGGAGCCGGCCGCGCGCATCATGGTCATCATGCTGAACCCGCCGGACGCGAGTGGCAGGCCCGACGCAAACCCCACCGCCTCAACCTCGGAGAGGTCCTCCAGACGCGCCATTCCCTCCGCGAGTGCTTCGTGGAACCGGCGGCCCGACGCCCGCAGATCGGCGACGGCCTGCGGGTTGTCAGGCCGAAGCGCCACGTCGCGGTTGGCGACGCGGGCGGTGATGACGTTGGCGGGGTCGTAGCCGCGATCGACGGTGACGAGCCGGACGAAGCTGCGCAGGAGCAACCCCGCCGCCACCAGCAGCACGAGGGCCAGCGCCACCTGGGCTACGGCGACGCCCGCGCGCGCTTGGTTCGAACGAAGCAGCCGGAAGCCGCCCGCCGACTGCGCGCTCCCCTCGTTCAGGGCGCGCACGAGATCGACACGCGACCACTGGAGGGCCGGCACGACGCCGAACAGCAACCCTGCCGCGATCGAAAGGCCCAGCGTGAACACGAGCGTCCCACTGTCGATACCCACCTCGTCGAGCCGCGCGATGTCGCCCGGCACGAGGGCCGGCGTCACTTGCAGCACGACGGCGGCCGCGGCCAGCCCGAAGACGCCGCCGCCCACGCCCAGCATGACGCTCTCGGTCAGAAGCCCGCGCATGAGCCTTCCTCGCCCTGCGCCGAGGGCCGCGCAAACCGCCAGCGCACGCTGGCGCGTCGCGCCCCGCGCGAGGAGCAGCCCCGCCACGTTGGTGCAGGCGATCAACAGCACGAGCACGGTCGCGGAAGTCAGCGCCAACAGGGCCGGCCGATACTCGCCGACCATCTCTTCCAGCAACGGCACGACGCGGGCGTCATCCAAGGCGCGGTCCGCGGCGGGCAGCCCAGGAAGATCGGCACTCTGTAGGAGGGTGCGAGCCTCGGTGGCCGCCTGCTCCGGCGAAACTCCCGGCGCCAGTCGCCCGAGGGCGCTAAAGGCGACGACGATCGGTATCTGCGGTTGCCCCACGGCCGGCAGCGGCGTGAACGGCGGCACGACCAACGGCGTCCAGAACTCGCCGTCCGGGTTCGGAAAGTAGAACCCCTCGGACAGCACGCCGACCACGGTGTGCGTATCGCCCCCGAGGTCGAGGGGGGTTCCGACGATGTCGGGGTCGGACGCGAAGCGGTCGGTCCAGGCGCGGTGGCTCAACAGCACGACCCGATCCGCCCCCTCGCGGGCCTCGCCGTCCGTAAAGACCCGACCGAGGTGGGGCGCTGTGCGCAGCAGGAGGAACAGCGACGGCGAGACGGCGGCGCCGCGCAGGCTGCTCACGCCGTCGGGACCGGTCCACGCCAGCGAGCTCTCCCGGTAGCCGGCGAGATGTTCGAACGACTCGGCCTCTTGGAGCACGGTCATCGAGCGATTCGACAGCGACATCCCCGCCTCGCGTCCGAGGCCTGTCTCGCCGACACGCACGATGCCCTCGGGGTCGGGATAGGGCGGGGGCCGCAGGAGCACGCCGTACAAGATGCTGAACATCGCGGTGTTGGCACCGATGCCAAGGGCCAAGGTGACGAGCGCGGCGACCGTAAACCCGCGCTGGCCGGCGAGCCGACAAACGGCCGAGCGCATGTCCTGGATCAAGGTGTCCATGGTCGCGGACCCACCTCCCGTCCAACGCTGGATCGCCCAACGGAAGCAACGACACGCCTTGCGGACGAGAACGACCGCCGGAACGACGCCGACTACTACGCCGTTACCGCCGAGGAGACCGATGCTGATCGAACAGACCCTCGACAAGCTCAACGCCAGAAGCCCGGCGCGATGGCCGACGTCCGTCACCACCAGATCCAGACCGACGAGGCCGCCTCTCTCGTTTCAAGAAACACGTCGGCCTCCTCGTCGACGCCGGGTGAACTGCCCGCAGGCAGCCGGCTCCAACCGCCAGCAGGTCCCTGACGCTGGCCGCCCGCGCCGGATCGCCAAGCGACACACCCGGCCCGCTGATCCGCCCAACCGGCATCGGCAAAAAGAGCTTCCTCTCGTCGAACGGGCTGTCGAGGCGGCATCACCCCACGCTACGTCCGCACGCCGCGGCTGCTCCACAACTCGCCGTCGGCCGCCGCCGTGGGTCCTCTAACGCGAGGGGGCACTACCGGCGAGGCACCCTCCCGACAGGTGTGCCGCCAGCCTATCAGAGCCACCCGCATTGACGGGCGACCCGAGCGGCTTCGACGCGGTTGGACGCTCCGAGCTTGCTGATCGCTTCGGACAGGTAGTTCCGGACGGTCCCCTCCGACAAACGCAGGGTCGCCGCGATCCTGGCGCCTGACATGCCCTCGCCAGCCAAGCGCAACACCTGACGTTCTCGGTCGGTGAGCGGATCGGTCTCAAACCAAGCCGCGGCAGCCAGTTCCGGTGATATGGCTCGACCGCCATCGAGCACCTCGCGTACCGCCCGCGCGAGGTGCTCGGCGGGCGCGTCCTTGAGCAGGTAGCCGCTGACGCCCGCGTCCAACGCCCGGCGCAGATAGCCGGGGCGGGCGAAGGTGGTGACGATGACGACCTTGATGCCCCGCTTGACCAGCCGCGCCGCAAGCTCGATCCCAGTCACCTGCGGCATCTCGATGTCCGCGAGCACGAGATCCGGCTCCAGTTGTTCGGCCAGCCGCAGGGCCTCGGCACCGTCCCGGGCCCGGGCAATGACCTCGATATCGTCCTCAAGGTCGAGCAGCGCCGACAACGCTCCCAACACCATTGCCTGATCCTCAGCGACCAGCACGCGGATCATGACGCTGCCTCCCGCGTCGTCGGCAGTCCCGAGGCCGGATGCAGGTCGGCCGGGATACGAACAGTGAGGGTCACGCCATGGCTGTTCCTTACCGTCATCTCGCCCCCCGCCCGATCGACCCGTTCGCGCATGCCGGCCAAACCGGCGCCCGCGCGGATCGTGCCGCCCCGCCCGTCGTCATCGACCGTAAGGCGCATCCGGCGTCCCTCGCGAACCAGATTCACCCGGCACCGGCGCGCGGCGGAATGGCGAACGACGTTAGTGATCGCCTCGCGCAGGCACATCGCCAGCACCTCCCCGCAATCGGACGACAGATCGAGGTTCGGCCTGTCTACCGTGAACTCGATACCGCACGCTGCGCAAGCCAACTTGGCGTTCGCCAATTCGCTATCCAGGTCCGCCCGCCGAAATCCAACCACCGCCTCACGCACCTCTCGCAGCGCATCCCGTGAGATGTTCTCAACCTCACGAATCTCCTGCTCGGCGCGCTGATCACTACGCGCCACGAGCTTCGCGGCAAGCTCCGCCTTGATGGTGATCAGCGAAAGCGTGTGACCGAGAAGATCATGCAGGTCGCGTGCAATCCGTTCCCGTTCCGCGACGACCGCGAGCCGGCGCACCTCGGCCTGCGACAGCTTCAGCGCTACGTCCTGACGGTCAAGCTCGTCAAAGTGGATGCTCGCGGAGCCGACCAGCAACGAGAGCGCGCCACCGAACCACAGGACGAGGTTGACGAGGTCGAACACCAGCCACTCCACAAGCACGAGCAGCACCACACCCGCGAGCCACAGGTAGGCGCGCGGCGGTCGAGCTGCCCGGCCGACGAACGCAGCGGCGTAAACGAAGAAGCTCATTGCACCGACATTGAGCGGCGTCCACACGAGGGCGATGAGCAGAATGCCCGCGATGTTGAGCAGGACGCGTTGGCCGGAGCACCGGTATCCGTTGAAGTAGAGCGCCAGGAAAACCGGCACCGTAAGCAGAGCGAGGGTGAACTCGACAGGCTCCAGCGGAACGAAGAACCACTTCAGGAAGAAGCTGATCAGCCAGAACAGCCATAGGTACGGAGTCAAGCCGACGCGGGACGGCGCCGGCAGCAGGCGCCGGTGCAGCGCGAGGATTGCTCCGCCCGCCGCATGGCCGAGGTTGCCGTCCATCACCTGATCTCCATGTCGTCGAGTTCGAATGCAAACCTACCCGGCGGAGGAGCCTGCGCCACGAACGCCAAGTCGCCGATGAGGCCCGGGGTCGCCGCCGGAAACCGAGACAGCGGAATCTCGACCTCGGTCCACTCCGGAGACGCCTTGAATGCCATGCCCGGAGGCACGCTAGCGCTTACGTCCGGGCCAAACAGCATAACGCTGTCGGTCCGGCCGTCGCCGCGCGTCCAGAAACAAGGCAAACCCTTCCACGATCTCACCCTCGACCCGCAATGCCCCGCGCTCCGCGGACAACCGGGCGACCGACGACCCGCCGCGCATTCCGTCCGTGGTTGCCTGCCATCCGGACACCGCCCCTTGCGCCGATGCCGTCCGCGAAGTCGGCGGGCAATGTCGCCTCGGGCGCGCCGGACACCGCCACCGGCAGCCGCTCCGCGCCGACGCGCCGTTCTCCACCCTATAACCGTCCTTCCAGATGGCAACGAGGCGGGTGCTGCCACGGGCTGTTGACTCATCTGTAAAGATGCCGGCCGGTCAAGGAGTCTAGCGAACTCCTTCGCCGACCGGGAACTGCGACGGCGCAAGAGTGGGTCGAACCGCACCCGGTAAGCTGAAACCCGCGCCGCCAACCAAGTCGACGCCAACCGTCCAGAGCAGGGTGCCTGCGGCCACCTTCCCGGGAGACCAGTCATGGGTGCCATCCGAGTACGCAGCCGCAAGGGCTCCTGAGATCGCTGCCAGCACGAGGTTCCCCCAGACCCAGCGGCTAACCTGCGGCTCTACCCAAATCTCCGACGTGCCAAAACCATCCTTCTCCAACCGAATCACGGCCTCACGGCCGCCTTGGCCCCACCAGCGGTTCCCCAGAGAAACCGTCACGGGCGTTTCGCCCGCAGGTTCGCCGTCCACGGAAACCTCCGCCCCCGGAGGCTCCGACGCCACGGTCACTCTCTGCACGAAGCCATTGTTCACGGTAGCGCAACCGGACGCGACCGCTGCGGCCATTGCGGCCACCACAAACAAAGAACGATCCCTTCTAGTCCCGTAGATTGCCATCGTCTGCACCTCCTCAGAAATACCAGCTCCGGGTCGCCGCCGAGAGCCAGCGCGAACATCACCACTGCTTCTGTCCGACCGAGAGCCGGCCGTAACGCCGCCGGCTCACCCCCTCCAAACCCGCCATCCCGAGCAGCCTGGAGATCGGAAACGGCACGGAATAGTAGCTGCAGAACAAGTCCAGGCGCTCCACGACAGTGAGTGTGTCGGGACCACCGGAGACCTGTAACATCGCACCGCGCGCATGCGAACCGCTTGATCGCCCGGGTCGCGTCCGAACACGCGCGCGGGCGCACTTTCGTACCGCGAGCCGGACTCGACGTCGATCGAGTCGCGTCCGAACACGCGCACGGGCGCACTCCTGTACACGCAGCCTGCCGAGGAGCAGGCTGATGGCTGTGGTCTTGCCGGCGCCGTTTGGCCCGAGCACGGCCACCACTTCACCGGACCGAATGTTGAGATCCAGTCCGTCGAGGACAACGACATCGCCGTAGCGATGACGCACCCTGACAGCATCGCTAACAGCCCGTGGCAAAACCCCGCGGCGCGCCGGAACTGGCCGGCAATGGCGCGGAAACGGCTCGGATCGGCCAGATTTCGGCGATTTCTACCGCTGTACGACACGTTCTTGGGCCGAGTACGGTCCCGGCCGGATGCAACGCAACTTCTGCCGCGGACTGCTAAGCATCCGTCCGGCACGGCCCTACTCTCTCTGTGGCGACCCACCTGCATGCGGCAAGGATGGTACCAACGATGCTGGGCACGCTGGTAGTGCAAAATGCCACCAATGAGACGTGACAAATGTCATAGTCGCGTTGAGGTTTGGTGGAGGGTCGGGACCCGCAACGACGGCGGTACTGTTGCTCGCCGAGCTGCACGATGTGCAGCGGTCTCCGACGGCGCGCGCGTTGATGGCGTGTCCGGGGCTGGTGCCCGGAGAGCACCCAGCGGTGACCGCCACCGTCGCGGGCCGATCACGAAGACGGGCAACAGCCGGGCGCGGGGGCTGGTGGTGGAAGCGGCTCTCGCCATGGGCTGTTGTGCATAGTTGTGCATCGAGTTGAAGCGCGCCGCGAATCCGGGTGCCGCGCGCCGGCCACGGGGCGCAATCGGGCCGATCCGCGCTGTCGGGCGGAATCCCGAGCGTCACGCGCCGGCGTCGTCGGTCAGGACCGTCGCGGGGTCGACTCTCGTGGCGCGCAGAGCCGGTCGGAGGGCGGCGGCGAGGGCGAGGGCCGCGACGCCGACGAGGGCGGCGGCGTGCACGGCTGCGGTCGGCGCCGCACCGGTCGGCCCCCCGGCCAGCGTTTCGAGGTGGCGGGCGGCGGCGACGACGACGGCAGTGGCGATCGCGAGACCCGCCGCGGTGTCGATCAGGCTCGATCGCAGCACGTCGAACGCTATCCTCGACCGGGCGGCCCCGATCGCTATTTTGAGCGCGTACTCGCGGGTCCGGCGCGCCGCGGCGTACGCCGCGGCGCCGTAGAGCGTCACGACGGTCTGGAGCAGGATCAGGAGGGCGGCGGCCCCGATGGTCCACGCGCGCGCCCGCCGCTCGGCGGCCACCGCCGGCGGCGGCGCCCCTACGATCGTCGATTCCTCGACCGCCAGATCGGGGTTCGCGCGGCGGATCGTCTCGACCACCGTCGCGGCGTTTGGCAGGGCGTCGCCGCGCCCGTTGACGAGGAGGTTTATCCCGGGCACCGGGACCTGCGTGATCGGTCGGTACACGATCGGGCGCTGGTCGCCGGTCGTGCTGTAGGTCGCGTCGCGCGCGACGCCGACGACCCGCGCTCCGAGGCCGTACACCATGCGGTCTATCGGGTCTTGGTCGGCGTAGAGCATCCGTGCGGCGCTCTCGCTGAGGATCGTGGCCCATTCGGCCCCGTCCCCGTCCCGGTTGTCGAACGTTCTCCCCGCCACGATCGGGATGCCGGTCACCGCGAAGTACTCGCCCGTGACGGGTACGTACCCCAGCCGCATGTTTACCCGTTCGCCCGTGATCGGATGATCGTGGAGGATGTCCGCGCCGCCCCGGAGCATCGGTTCCCCCGGGATGCCGAGGCTTCCGGCCGCGCCGGTGACGCCGGGGATGCGCTCGGCGGCGCTCACGAGGCGCATCACTTCCTCGGTCTGGGCCGGGCGCTCGAGGCCCCGGTTGCGGCGCAGGTCGACGAACGTCGAGAGCACGCGGTCGTCGGCGATGCCGAGGGCCTCGATGTCGGCCATGGCCTTGATGCCGCCGTACACCGCGGCGCCGGCGTGCGCGAGGACGACGGCGACCGCGATTTGGGCTGCGGCCCCGATCCGGAGCGGCAGGCTCGCACCTGTGGCCCCGCGGGCCGCGGGTGCACCGGTCCCCGATGCGGCGCCGCCCGCGGCGCGCTCGGCGGTCCAGGCGATCGCGGCGCCGGCCGCGGCGACGCTCCCGGCGGCCGCGATCGTGATCGCGGCGCCCACCGCCGTTTCCGCCTCAGTGGCGCCTCCGGGCGCCCCGGCGGCTACAAGGTTCTGGGCGGCCGGCGCCGTCCACGCTCTGAGGAGAAGCGCCGCCGCGGCGCCGGCCGCGACGATCGGGGCGTGTTCGGCGGCGGCTTGGCGAAGGCGGTGTCCGGTCCCATAGGCGCTAACTTGTTTTCGCGACGTGGCCGGCGTATCCTGGCATGCGGATGCATGACACGGAGACCGGCACAGTGGACGAGGACTGGGAGGTGCTGTTGTCGTTCCTCCCCCGGGACTGGCGCGAGTTGGCGCAGAACACCGGGGCGCTGAAGGGGCTGCGCAAGGACAAGACGGTCGACAACCTGCTGCGGACGCTCCTGCTGCACCTGGGCTGCGGCCACTCGTTGCGGGAAACGGTGGTTCGCGCCCGACAGGCGCATCTGGCGGACCTGTCCGACGTGGCGCTGTTGAAGCGGCTGAAGAAATCCAAGGGCTGGTTGCACGCGCTGTGCGTGCGTCTGTTCGAGGAGCAGGGCCTCGCGGTCGTCCCCGGGGGCGCGTTCCAGGTGCGGGCGGTGGATGCGACGACGGTGAAGGAACCGGGACCGAGCGGGTCGCTGTGGCGCCTGCACTACAGCGTGGGTCTGCCGTCGCTGACGTGCGACTTCTTCAAGCTGACGGGAACCGAGGGGCCGGGCGCGGGAGAGTCGTTGGCGCAGTTCCCGATCCGTGCCGGCGACCATGTCCTGGCCGACCGCGGCTATTCGACGGCCCGGGGCATCCGCCACGTCGTGGACGCGGGCGGTCGGCTGATTGTGCGTGTCAATACGGGGTCGCTGCCGCTGTACACGGCGTCCGGGCGGCCGTTCGACCTGCTGGCCGCGGTGGGGTCGGTCACGCGTCCGGGCGCCGTCCGGTCCTGGGCGACCACGGTCGCGGCGCCGGGTGACGACGGCCGCCCGGCGGGCAACGTTCCGGGCCGGGTCTGCGTGCTCCGCAAGTCGGCGGAAGCCATCCGCTTGGCGCACCGGAAAGTCCGTCGGGACGCCGCCCGCAAGGGCAACCGGGTGCAACCGGCGACCCTGCGGTTCGCCGAGTACGTGATCGTCTTCACGACCTTCCCCGAGCCGCCCTTTTCCGCCGCGGACGTGCTGGAGTGGTATCGCCTGCGCTGGCAGGTCGAATTGGTGTTCAAGCGCTTCAAGTCGCTGGCCCAGTTGGGACACGTGCCGAAGTACGACGACGACAGCGCCAAGGCTTGGCTCTACGGCAAGCTGTTGGTGGCCCTGCTGGTGGAGAAGCTGGTCCACCATGCTCGCGCGATTTCCCCCTGGGGCTACGACGTGCCGACGCCGGCTCCCCCGCAGCGCGTGGCGTGACTTCAAGTTCGTGCTCAACCAAGTCACGCACACCATTGAGCCGCCGCTCCCGCTGGCGCACATGATCAGGGACTGGCGAACGATCTCCGGCGATCTGGCAGAGCCGCCACGTCGCCGACAGTCGCAACTGTCTGCGTATTTCGGCTGGTACTGAGCTGCCGGAGGACCAGATCTGAACAAGTTAGCGCCTATGGTGTCCGGTCCCGCCTCCGAGGGCGTAGCGCGTCCAGTGGTCGGTCCGGCGCCCTGCGCGCCGCAGGTGCAGCAGGGTGCCGAAGGCCAACGCCGCGCAGGCCAGCGCGGTCAGCAACGCGATGCCGATCAAGCTTAGGACCCCTTCGATCGGCTCGTTGATCCGTTCATCGAGTCGGGTGACCCGTACCGCGTCCGCGCTCGGTTCATATTCCCGTGTCGTGTCGATCCGGGTGAAGACCGCGTCGGCTTCCGCCTGCGCTCTCGTCGCGGTCGTTCCGGCGGGCAGCCGTGCGAAGACGTCAAGCTGGCGCGGTCTTCCCTCTTCCTCGCGTTCCCCAGGCAACCAGATTTCAGCTTGCGGGCCGGGCAGGCCGATGCCGCGCGCGGTCACGCCGGTGACCCGGTAGGGCCGTTCGCCGATTTCAAGGATGGCTCCGACGGCGTCTTCGCCTCCCTCGAACTCGTTCATCCAGAGGGTGTGGGCGATCACGACGCCGTTCGGGTTTCCTTCGAAGGTTCCGCCGGCGGCGAAGGGAATCCGGAGCACGCCGAAGAAGTTGCCGGATACGTAGTGCGCGTCCAGGAGCCTCGGACCGCCCTGGAGGTTCACGCCCAGGCGGCGCAGCGAGCGCGATGCGGAGTCCGCGAACAGGCCCTCCTGCGCGATCCAGTCGCGGTACTCCCGGCGGGTCATTCGTACGGCTTCGCCGCTCTCGGCCGCGTAGGGCTCGATCAGCACCACGGGTTCGGCGGCCAGCCGGGGCAAGGCGAGCGTGCGGTACAGGATCCCACCGCCCGTGCCGACGGCCGCCGCGCTGAGGGCGATGGTCAGGATCGCGGACACGGTGTAGCCGGGGCTGCGGGCGAGGCTTCGAAGCGCTTGGCGTATGGTGATCATCTTCTCTCAGCGACGGCGTCGCCGCCCAAACCTGTGGATGGCGGCGTCGCGGCTTGTCCGGTTCGTGACGGGCGACCGAGGCAACGTCGTCGAACTAATCGTGGAAACCGCGCTGGTGCGTGGATTGCCATTAACGCGGGCGAGCAGGCTGAACGGCGCGGGCGGGTGGGTGCCCTCACGAGGTGCTACTCTCCCTTCAGAACCTCTTGGGGCGGCACCGCGGCGGCCCAGACCGCCGGCCGATATGCGGCTCCCAGGACGATCGCCAACAGCACCGCCGAGCACGCCGCCAGCGTCGTGGCGTCGACGTCAATCGCACGCGAGAGCACCCCCGCGCGATTGACGACCGCAACCGCCACCGCGCTCCCGCCGGCCCCGAAGCAGCCGCCGACACACGCGAGAAGCAGTCCACGCCGCATCACGACCCGGACGATGTCCCGCCGACCCGCGCCCAGCGCCAATCGGATCCCGAACTCGCGCCGGCGCAGCCGAACGCCGTACGAAAGCAGCGCGAACAACCCAATCCCCGCGATGGCGAGCGCCAGCACACACAGCGTCACGAAAAACCGCGCTGTCTGCCGACTCGGCTCCGTAGCCCAGGCCGCCTGTTCCTCCAACGTAAGGGCGTCGACAATAGCCACGTCGGGATCGAGCTCGGCAACATGATCTTCGATAGCGGGAAGCATTGACATCGGGTCCACAACCGTCGTCACGAGCAGCACCGCCCTGCGGAGATCGGACTGGCCGAGGGGCCTGTAGAACGCTGCGACGTCCTCCTCCGTGAGTGACCCGTACCGGATGTTCTCGGCAACGCCGATCACGGTGCGTGGGCCGTCGGAATCCTCCGAAATGAAGCGCCGTCCAACCGCGTCTCCATCCGGCCAGAGGCGCCGCGCCGCGGCGGCGTTGATGATCGCCACGGGCTCGGAGCCTTCGACATCGCCGTCCAGGAATTCGCGACCCCGCGTCACGCGAGCTCCGACAACTTCGAAGAAGCGCTCCGATACGACAACCTCGGCGGCCGCGGAGGCGGACACCGGCTCTGCCGTGCCCGTCCCCGCCGGCCTCACCCTGACGAGGCGCGTCAGCCGGCCGAGCGGCGCCACATTGGTCACGGCGACCCCGACGACGCCGGGAATGGAATCGATACGACTCAGCAGCTCATTGTAGAGTCGGCGACTCTCCGTCGCATCGTGCTTTTGACGCACGCCGTACTCCGACGCCAGCAACATGTTCCCCATGGCAAGCCCGAAGCGTGCGTCGAGGGTTCGCACGTAGTGGGCCACCATGGAGCCGGCCAGCACCAACAATACGGTCGATGCGGCCAGCTGGAGCCCCACGAGCCCGTCCAGCACCCTGGATGTCCGCCTGTCCCCCCCTCCGGTGCCGCCACTACCGTGCATCAGCGACGCACCCGGTCGGTGCCCTCCGAAAGACATGCCCGAGGCAATACCGCACGCGACTCCCGCCAGTGTCACAAGAGCCAAGCAGAGCGCCACAACCAACCCGTCCGGCCGCACGTCCAGCAGGGGCACGACATGACTGGGCTGTCTCACAACCGCCGTAACAAGTACTGGCGTGAGCCAATAGATGAGCAGAATCCCGGCAAACGCTCCCAGAAGCGACAGCGGAACGCTTTCTGCCAGGAAATGCTGGACGACGCGCACCCTGCCCGCGCCAAGCGCGAGCCGTATCTCCATTTCACTGCGCCTGCCCGTCGCGCGCATCATCAGCAAAGACGCGACATTCGTCGCGGCAACGACCAGCACGATCATTCCAAGGGCGACCAACAGCGCGAATTGAGCCAGTACCCCCGGCCGCGAGATCACCGGGACGCCAAGGCCATTCGCCCGCGCCACGCGCAGTCGATTCGCTTCGGTCTCCATTCGGCCTGCCCCGTCGAAAATCGGTCGCGCCTTCGTATCCAGCTCGGCCTGTGCCTCAGCCAGGGAGACTCCCTGACGCAGCCTCGCCATGACACCGAGCCCGGGCCCGTCACCCGACATCTCCACCGCACGCGAAGCCGTCACTTCCTCCCGCGCGTCGATCGGCAGCCACAACGCGGCGGCGGCCGTACGTGTCGCGCCCACAAAGTCTGGCGGCGTCACCCCGATGATGTCGAAAGCCCGATTGTTCAATCGGATAGTGCTATCCAGTATCAACGGATCGGAATCGAAATACTGCAGCCACAATCGATGGCTGATGATGGCGCCGGTCACCAGCGGCGGGCCGTCTTCCGCTCCGAAATCGCGGCCCAGCAGCAAACCCACACGCAGCATCCTGAAGTAATTGTCACTGACCAACTCCGACTGCACCACTCGGGCCTCGTCACCGGCCCGGGTCATCCCCAGTACCAATGGCATGAACGAACGGGCAGCAACGTCGACGAGACCGGCAGCCTGCTCCGCCAGACTTTCGTACTCGTCGGTCGTCAAGGGTCGAAGCCCCCCTCCACGATCCGACGTCACCGACACCGTGACCAACTGCTGAGCGTCGGCAAACGGAAGCGGCCGAAGAACCATGGCATTGACCAACCCCAGGATGACGACATTCGGTCCAGTGCCTAGCGCGAAACACACGATGACCGCGAGAGGAACTGCTGGCCGCCGACAGGACGAGCGGGCGACCTGACGAAGCTCCTGTAGGATTCCCTCTAGCCACGTCGTACCGGCGACCATACCTCCCCCCCATTACCCCTGGGAACACACCGCCGGGCTCCGCGGTCACTCCCCGTAGAACCGGCCCCTGCTGCCGACCGCGTGTTTGCGATCGATTCCGGACTTCGGTCGCCCCCCCAAGATGTCGTGGTCGCCGACGGCACCATCGAAACCCGTCGTGCGCACGCCGCCGTCATGACGCGTCATTGCGCTCCGGCGAGCGTTCCACGCCAGTGAAATCGACGTTCCACATCCCGGGAGTCCGTGTTCCACATCAGCGAAATACACATCAACCCGGCCCCTACAAGCCCCTTGCGGAGTTCCAGGGCGTTCACGGTTTCCATGTCTCGCGGCAGCATCGCACCTGCACGGTGGGGTGTCAAGAACGGGGCCGCTCTCGCGGCCACGGGCTCCGCTGCGCCTCCGCCCGCGCTGGAATGGAGGTCGTGCAGGCGCACGTCCCTGATCCCCGCCTTACCGCCGTGCCTTTACTTCACGGCAACGTGATGCACGACGCGCACACGGCGGTGTTGATGCGCGAGCATGTTGCGTTGCCGCTCGACACGATCAACGCGGCGGCGCGGCCGAAGTGGTGGCGGCCCTTGGCGGCAGGGCCGAAACGGCGCGCGAACTTTGCTACCGCTCTGCGACCGGAAGAAACGCGCGGCCGAGGCGCTGCGATACAACACGCTCGTCCAAAGCTGGTCGGAGATCACGCGACTGGCCCGGTCCGCGCCCGCGGAGCAGGGGGCCCTGTTCGGCGACGCCCACTGAAGCGTGAAGCGTCGACCGGAGCGCCTCCGGTCACGGCTACGGCACGGCGCTGTACCGCGCCGCCGGGGTCACACGGCTCGTCAAGGACGTGCCGGCAACCCGCGGCGAACTCCGCGGCGCGCCACAACTGGCTGGCGGTGGCGCGGAAACGGCTCGGATCGGCCGGATTTCGGCGGTTTCGGCCGCTGTTCGACACGTTCTCGGGCCGAAGACGGCCCGGCCGGACGTAGCAGAGCTACCGCCACGAACTGCCAGGAGCGTCCCACGCTGACTGCGCGTGACGGCTCGCCCCCGATTCGAGGGGTCGCCACCGGCTTGCCGACCGGCCGGCGCCGCGGGAACCCACGATTCCGCACGTCCGGAGCCCCAGCCAGGACCCGCCGCGATTCCGCCTGCGCACGGCGGTGGCGGAGCGTGGGATGGTCCTGACGGACTGCGGGGCCGCGCCGACACGCGGAGGACGGAGCGGTATACTCTGTCGAGGCTCCGCCTCAGACCGGCGCGCAGGTTCCGCGATCGCCGACACCGTTGTCCAATCCACCGATGGCGAACACAACACGATCAAGACCCGAACGAAAGCCGGAGAGCGCAGGCGGCCCCCTGTTCGACCCGGCGGCCCTTCGCGCCGCCTGTCGTGAGGGGCGGTTCACCGAGACCACCTCCGGCGTCTGCCCCGGCTTCGCGCAGGCGAACCTGATCGTGCTGCCGGGTGCGCTCGCCGGCGATTTCCGGTCCTTCTGCGAGCGCAATCCACGTCCGTGCCCGCTGCTCGCGGTGAGCGGGCATCCGGTGCTGCGCTCGCTCGCGTCGGGCGCCGACCTGCGGACCGATCTGCCCCGGTACCGGGTCACCCGGCGCGGGACGCCGGACTTCGAATGCCGGGACGTGCGGGAGGTCTGGGAGCCCGATCTCACCGCCTTCCTGCTCGGCTGCAGCTTCGGGTTCGAGGCGGGCCTGGTGGAGGCCGGAATACGGCTTCGGCATCAGGACGAGGATCGCGTCGTCCCGATGTACGTCACCAATCGCGACTGCGAACCGGCCGGCCCGTTCCGGGGGCGTCTCGTGGTCAGCATGAGGCCGATTCCCGCATCGCGGGTGGATGACGCCATCCGCATCAGCGGCGGGCAGCCGCTTGCCCACGGCGCCCCGGTGCACGCCGGCGACCCGGCGGCGCTCGGAATCGGCGATCTCGCCCGGCCCGACTGGGGGGAGGACGGGGGGCTTCTGCCGGGAGAGGCGCCGGTCTTCTGGGCCTGCGGCGTGACCTCGCAGGTCGTGGCGCGAAACGCCCGGCCCGAGCTCATGATTTCCCACGCGCCGGGCTTCATGTTCGTCACCGATGTACCGATAGCCGAGCAGAAGCGGAGTGGTTGAACAGACCAGCGCTTTGCGACAAATAAACATTAGAATTACCGGGGAACTCCTTGGCGTGAAAATGCCTTACGACATCTCGGAAAACAAGCGTGACTGGTATCGTTCGGTGGCGGCGAGATCGAGACGAAGGAAGAAAGCCGCCTGCAACGGGGAACTGGAGCCCAACCTGAAGAAGGTCAATCTTCCGGTCCTGAGACCGGAAAATCTGATGCCGCAACAAGAAAGGCACGGATTGACGGCGTTATCCCTGTTTTCCGGCGGCGGCGGTCTCGACCTTGCCTTCGACCGTGCGGGGTTCGAACACGTCGCCAGCTTCGACATCCTCGAAATCTGCGGTGCCACACTTCGACGGAGCCGCCCCGGTTGGCAGGTATTCAGCGGCCCCGGCGGCGATGTCGGCAAAGTCGATTTTTCCCGCTTTTCAGATGATGTCGATGTAATTCATGGAGGCCCTCCCTGCCAACCTTTCTCCATTGCAGGGAAGCGCAACGGCGGCAGGGACAAGCGAGATATGTGGCCGGCCTTCGTTTCGGCGGTTCTGCGGATTAAACCCGCAGCGTTCGTGGCCGAGAATGTCCCTGGACTGCTGGATCCGAAGTTCAACCAGTATGTCGACGAAGTCATTCTCAAGCCGCTCGAGGCTAATTATCGCGTAGTGAAATTTTCCCTTCTTGCATCGGATTTCGGCGTGCCGCAAGTTCGAAAAAGGGTCATACTCGTCGGTTTCGAGTCGAGGAAATCCGCCCAACGCTTCGACATCCCGAAGCCAACGCATCGTACCCGGGATGACTTGTTTTCTCTACCGATTCCCACCATGGGGGCGAGAGCAGCGCTGGGGCTTCCGGACATTGGTTTCGATTGCTTCTCTCCTACCCTTCGATCCGGCTTCACCGGTCCCAGAAAATCCACGAGCATCCTCAACAGCAAGGCAAGTCAACTGATATGGGACAGGTTGAGAATCTGGCCCAATGGAGTCCAGAAAACCCGGGAAATGGCCGTTGCGTTTCCTCCGGAGAATGGTCATTTCAGGCTGTCGATTCAGGACTGCGCTATCTTGCAAGGATTTCCCGAAGATTGGCATTTCGAAGGAGCTGCTTATCAGATACTGGGACAGATTGGAAATTCCGTATGCCCACCAGTAGGGTACGTAGTTGCAAAGTCCGTATCAAGGGCGTTGAATGGCTGTTCAGGACGATAGACGAGAGGCGGAAATGTGCCGGATTGCTGGTTTGAGATCTGGTGGGAGCCGGTCCGGCGTGGATGCGTTTTGCGATTTTTCTGAAGACGGAGTTCATTACTCTGTGCCTATCGAGCTGAAATCGACGACGAATTATTCGGTTTCGACCGCCAGAGATGTCGGGCGGGAACATATTGCCAAATGGCGCAGTCGTATATGGATATTCGGATTCTATGATCCATCCGGCACTGAAATCGGCAACCTGTTGATTCTTGGTCCGCGGGAGATGGAGGGCTGGATTGGACGTATCGAAAGGTATATTGGCCCGGATTTCGCCATCGGGGACCGCATTTCCCACAGGCTCACGTCGGAAGATTTGCATATCATTTGCGGAGAAAAGGATGTATATACCGTGGACGATGCAAGATCTCTTCACAAGAGGCAGTGGTCCAGCGACAGATATTCTGACGAGATGGATAGAGAAGATGGTTATAGCCCTGGAAAGATGCTCCAGATACTCAAACTGAGGTCTCAATATCTGGTCAATCGAGGAGCAACACTGAACAATCCACATATTCCGAAGAAGTTCTTTTACGGATTTCAGGATCACATGATGGACGTGAAAAGTGGGTTCGACATGCTGTCGTCGTCAATCACCGCCCAGATAAGTTCAATAACCATTTCTGATAGCAAGTTATCCCGGATAGCGAAAACCTGAATCTCTTCAAATGCGTGTGGGTAGGGGCGGTGCCAGTTCGATGCCTCCGCAGCACAGGAAACAGCATCGAGATGAGCGCACCGGCCGAGAGGAAACCGTACGCGCGCCGCGCAATCACACGCAGCTTGTTGTTGATACCCTCCACCGGACCGTTCGTCATCCGGGTGTACAGATACGCCAGGATGCCTTCCGCATGTTTCCGAATCGTGCGCCCCAGCTTCACGAACGACGCCAAGCGGGACCGCGCAGCCCACTCCAGCCACTCCTCCAGCAGATCCGGCGCATCCTCGGGCGTCGCCTGCCCCAGGATCGTCGCCAGATACTCCTTCAGTTCGTAGGCCCGGTCCAGCGCCCGGTTCTCACGGCGCAACGTCTCCAGACGCCGGGCCTCGCCGGGCTTCAGCCGCCCCGGGTGCTTCAGCAACGCATAGCGCGTCCCCTTCAGCGCCTTCGCATCCGCCGGTTCCAGACGCCGCTGCTCCGAACGACGCACCTCGTCAACCGCATCCGACGCAAGCCGCTCAACGTGAAAACGGTCGAACACCACCCGCGCATGCGGAACCCACGCCGCCAACGCCTTCTGCCAGCTCGACGCCAAGTCCGCCGTCACCAACTCCATCCGCGCACACCCGCCCGGTCCCAACTGCGTCAGCCACGAGCGTCAGATACCGGTGACGCTTCCGGCAAACGGAACTCCGCGGAGTCCACCTGTCCTGACGCCCCGGTGGCGTCTCGAACGAACCACCCGCTCCGGCTCCGTCGGGTTGGGACGGGACGTGCGGTGAACCGGGTTGGGACGGGACGTGCGGTGAACCGGGTTGGGACGGGACGTGCGGTGAACCGGGTTGGGACGGGACGTGCGGTGAACCGGGTTCCCCGGGCGCGGCAGGGTTGAAGAACAGGGGGCGGGATGACCGGGATGGCGCTAATACGGACCATCAGCATACGCGCCGCCGTTGCGGGACGTCTTCAAGATCCTGGACGGATGCTCGAGTCGGTTCCGGACCGCCCGGCCGGCCCGGTCGTGCGTGTTACGATGCGCCGTTGGCGAATGTCAGGTCGGCTTCGTTCCGGCGCGCAACCGGCCGCGGGGTCCTGTCTTTTCTCCTGCTGGCGGCTACGCTGGCCGCGGGTGTTCACGCGCAGGCGCCCGGCGACCCTTCCCAGGCCCCGTCCGCTGTCGGCGCGGCGCTGGCCTCCGCCATCGACGGGCCGCCGCCGCCGGTCGCGCCGGCCGTCATGACCCGCGACGCGGCCGGCCGGACGACGGTCCGCGCCATCCGGCTCGCCGCCGGCATCCGGCTCGACGGCGTGCTGGACGAGGCGGTGTACCGCAGCGTCCCGCCGATCACGGACTTCCTGCAGCAGGTGCCGGTGGAGGGCGCTCCGGCGACGGAGCGCACCGAGGCCTGGATCATGTTCGACGAGGAGAACGTGTACGTGTCGGCGCGCGTGCACGACTCGGCCCCCGCCAGCGAGTGGGTCGCCAACGAGATGCGGCGCGATACGATCCAGTTGCGCCAGAACGACACGTTCTCGGTGTTCTTCGACACGTTCTACGACCGGCGCAACGGCTTCAACTTCTATACCAATCCGCTCGGCGCGCGGGCCGACCAGCAGTTCACGAACGAGGGCAATCCGAACAACGACTGGAACCCGGTCTGGGACGTACGCACGGGGCGCTTCGACGGCGGCTGGACGGCCGAGATGGAAATCCCGTTCAAGACGCTCCGCTACCGTTCGGGCGGCGCCCAGTTGTGGGGCGTGCAGATGCGCCGCGCAGTGCGGCGCAAGAACGAGTGGTCCTATTTGACGCGGATCCCGATCTCGGCCGGGGGCTGGCGGGGCCCCGCGGGGATCTTCCGCGTATCGGCCGCGGCAACGCTGGTCGGACTCGAGCCGCCCGCGGCCAGCCGGCTCGTCGAAATCAAGCCGTACGCCATCGGCGGCGTGGCGACCGACCGGCATGCCGTTCCCATCCGCGAGAACGATGCCGGCGGCGAGTTCGGCGCCGACGTGAAGCTGGGGCTCACCCGCAATCTGACGGCGGACTTCACCTACAACACCGATTTTGCCCAGGTCGAGGTGGACGAGCAGCAGGTCAACCTGACCCGCTTCAGCCTGTTCTTCCCCGAGAAGCGGGAGTTCTTCCTCGAGGGCCGCGGCATCTTCGGCTTCGCGCGGGGCGGCGCGGGCGCCGGCCGCCCGGGCGAGCCGAGCGACGCGCCGACGCTGTTCTACAGCCGGCGGATCGGCCTGGAGGGCGACCCGGACAACGTGCAGGCGGTCGTGCCGATCCACGGCGGCGCGCGGATGACGGGCAAGGCGGGCGCGTTCGACGTCGGCGCGCTGAGCATCCAGACGGACAAGTCGCTGGAGGCCGGCACGGCGTCGACCAATTTCACGGTGCTCCGCGTGCGGCGGGACATCCTGCGGCGCAGCAGCGTGGGGGGCATCTTCACGAACCGGTCGGTGTCGCTGGTCGGCCCCGGCTCCAGCCAGGCGTACGGCGTCGACGGAACGTTCTCGTTCCATGAGAACCTCGACGTCGTTGCCTATTACGCGCGCACGCGGACGCCGCGGGCGGACGGCCGGGACGCCAGCTATCAGGGCCGCTTCGACTACGGCGGAGACCGCTACGGTCTGACGGTCAATCACATTGCCGTCGAGGAGCACTTCCTGCCGGAGATCGGCTTCCTGCAGCGCGAGAACTACCGCCGCAGCAATCTGTCCGGCCGCTTCAGCCCCCGCCCGCGCGGGAGCGCACTGGTGCGGCGCTACGCGCTCGAAGCCGACGTCGACTACTTCACCACGGCGGATCAGGGCTTGGTCGAGACGCGCGAGCGCACGGTGGACTTCTCGACCGAGTTTCACAACAGCGACCGGTTCGAGGTCAACCTGACCAACTCCTACGAGTGGCTGCAGGAGCCGTTCCTGATCTCGAAGGACGTGGTGCTCCCGGTCGGCGGCTACGGGTTCACGGCGGGCGCCGTGTCCTACACCCTCGGCGGCCAGCGGCGCGCCAGCGGCGGACTGGCGTTCACGGCGGGCAGCTTCTGGAGCGGCGGCATCCGCACCCTGGAGTACCGCCAGGGCCGCATCAACGTGTCGAACCAGTTCTCCGTGGAGCCGACCATTTCGTTCAACGCCATCGATCTGCCGGAGGGGGAGTTCACCACCACGCTGGCCGGCGCCCGCTTCAACTTCGCCTTCAACACGCGCATGTTCTTCAGCGGGCTGGTGCAGTACAACTCGAGCAACGACCGCTGGGGCAACAACTTCCGGCTGCGGTGGGAATACCGCCCGGGGAGCGAGCTGTTCGTGGTATACACCGAGGAGCGCGACGTCAACACGCTGCGGCCGCGGCGGATGGACGGGCTGCGCAACCGCGGCTTCGTCGTCAAGCTCAACCGCCTGTTCAGGCTGTAGGGATCCTCCAGCGCAGTTGCCAGCGCTGCCACCGGCCGGATGCGCCGGCCCCGATGTCGCTCATCGACTATGAGGAGGTGGACCATGACGGCGCATTCCCCTTCCGTCCTGAGCGAATTTCCCGCGCTTTGATTCCGCTTGGCGGCGGGTTATGGTTCCTCCATGAGTCTTCCTTACGACAGCCCTCCCCGACGCAAGCTGCCCATCGGCGTTCAGACCTTCCGCGAAATCCGCAACGATGGCTGTTACTACGTGGACAAGACGGCCTGGATACAGCGACTGACGGAAGGGGGTAAGCACTATTTCCTCTCCCGTCCCCGGCGCTTCGGCAAGAGCCTGCTTCTGGACACCATCAAGGAGTTGTTCGAGGGCAATGAGGAGTTGTTCCGGGGGCTGGCCATCCACGAGAATTGGGACTGGAACGTGCGCCGCCAAGTGGTGCGGCTCAGCTTCGGCAGCGGCGAATACGAGGATCCGGACCATGTGCGGGACGAGATGACGGAGCAACTGGAGGCCGTCGAAACGCAGACGGCGGTCAGCGCGGGTCATCACCGGGCTTCCATCCGCTTCCGTCAACTCCTGCGAGCGCTGCACGAACGCAGCGGGAGGCGGGTGGCCGTTCTGATCGACGAGTACGACAAGCCGATCACGGATGCGCTGGATGCGCCGGAAGTGGCCCGGTCCAACCGCAGCTTCCTGCGGAGCATCTACTCCGTCATCAAGGATTGTGACGCGCACATAAAGTTCACCCTGTTCATCGGCGTCAGCAGGTTCTCGAAGGTAAGTCTCTTCTCCGGCCTCAACAACTTGAAGGACATCACCCTCGACCCGCGCCACTCCGCCATTTGCGGTTATACGGAAGCGGACTTGGACACCGTGTTCGCGCCGGAGCTGCCCGGCCTGGACCGTGACGAGATACGCCGCTGGTACAACGGCTATTGCTGGCTGGGGGATGAGAAGGTTTACAACCCCTTCGACGTCCTGCTGCTGTTCGACACCCGCCGGTTCAGGGCGCACTGGTTCGAGACCGGCTCGCCCAAGTTCCTCATCGACACGCTGAGGCGACGACACGTCGCCTCCCCGGACCTGGACGGCATGACCGGTACGGAGGCTCTGCTTTCGGCCTTCGATGTCGATGAGATGGCCACGGAGGCGCTGCTGTTCCAGACCGGCTACCTGACGGTCGTCGACGAGGAGGACCGGGACGGCGCCATCCGCTACCGGCTGGGCTACCCCAACCAGGAAGTGCGCCAGAGCCTGAACGAATATTTGCTGATGGCCTTGCTGCCTGACGCCCCCCAGCGGTTGGCGCGGGAAGGTTCGCTCCGCGGGTTGTTGGCCGCCAACGACTTCGCGCGCCTCGAGGCCCTGTTCCGGGCCATCTTCGCCGGCATTCCCTACCAGTGGCACGTCAAGAACAGCATCCAGGAGTACGAGGGTTACTACGCCAGCGTGATCTATTCGTACTTTGCCGCCCAGGGCCTGGACTTGGTCGCGGAGGACACTTCGAGCACGGGCCGCGCAGACCTGACGCTGCGCCTCAACGGCCACATGTATGTGTTCGAGTTCAAGACGGTGGAAAAGGAGGCCACGGGCGAAGCCATGAGGCAGCTCAGGGAGAAGGGCTACGCAGACAAGTACAGACACCTGGGCCGGCCGGTCCACCTGATCGGGGTAGAGTTCAGCAGGGAGAACCGCAACGTCGCCGCCTTCGAGGTGGAGCGGACAGCGTAGGTCTGCGGCAGACCCGACGATGGGCGCCAACTGGACGATGGGCGCCAAACTGAAAGCAGGAGGAGCGAACGGGATGCGCCGGCCACGCCAGACGATGCGGGCGGTGGTCGGGGCGACGATCCGGACGGGGCGCTAAGAGGGCCGGCGGACCATCCTCGATAGCCTGCGCCGTAGGTCCGGCGTGTGTTGGCCGACCGGGCATCCGCGCCGGCGGCCTCGATGCGCCCGCGGTCCTGCTCGGTGATCGGCGCGAGGGGCGCCGGGGGCGGTCTCGATGATGGCGGTGTCGGTCATGGTCGGTCTCAGGAGGGCCCGGGGACGTCGGGCGTCGATCCGCTATGATGGCGGCGGTGAGGAGGTACAGCATGAAGTACGTTGTCGCGATTCTGTCGGGCGTCGTCCTGCTTCCGGGGTTGGCGGCCGCCCAGGCGCCGGGGCGCACGCCGTGGGGCGACCCCGACCTGCAGGGGGTGTGGACGAACCGGACCACGACGCCGCTTGAGCGGCCGAGCGAGCTCGGAGAGCGGGCGGTGCTCTCCGACGAGGAACGCGCGGCCCTCGACGCGGAGGCCGACGCCGCCCGGGATCAGCCGCCGCCCCCCGGCCGCACCGGCGCCTACAACGACTTCTGGCTCGACCGCGGCGTGCGGACCAGCCAAACGTCGCTCATCGTCGACCCGCCCGACGGGCGGTACCCGGCGAAGACCGAGCGCGTGCGCGAGAGCGACGCGGCGTTCGCGGCGTTGCGGGACGGCACGCAGTTCGACACGTGGGAAGACCTGAACCTCTACGACCGGTGCCTCACGCGCGGCATGCCGGGCGCCATGATCCCCGGCTTCTACAACCACAACTACCAGATCCTGCAGACGCCCGACTACGTCGTGATCCTGGTGGAGATGATCCACGACGCGCGGATCATCCCGCTGGACGGACGCGCCCACCTGCCGCCGCGGCTCGGCCAGTGGATGGGCGATTCGCGCGCCCGCTGGGAAGGGGACACGCTGGTGGTCGAGACGACCAACCTGACCCGGAGGGGCGATGAGCGGGTGCGCTACCTGGTGCACGCGGCCAGCGATCAGGCGCAGGTGGTCGAGCGGTTCACGCGGGTCGACGCCGGCCGCATCGACTACAGCTTCACCGTCCACGACCCCGCGACCTACGCGGGCCCGTGGACGGCCGAGATTCCGATGGTGCCGCTCGGGGGCGAGATCTTCGAGTACGCGTGCCACGAGGGGAACTACGGGCTGGAGAACATCCTGGCGGGCGCCCGCCAAGCCGAGCGGCGGATGGCCGGAGCGAGCCGGTAGGGCGCTCGTGCGCACGGGCGCAGTGCTCTACGGGCGCCCGCCGGGCCGAGCGGCGGATGGTCGGATCGGGCCGGTAGGCGCTCGTGGGCATGGGCGCAGTGCTCTACGGGCGGTTGCCGATCTGCCGATCTGCCGATCTGCCCAAGCGGCGGCGACGGCCCGCGTTCCTGACGCGAACCCTCCCCGCGCGGGCGCTTTTGACGGGCGGCGGCGACGGGCGTATATTCGATCTGATTTCGCGGCGCGCGGGCGACGGGCGGAGGAGCCCGATGCCTGGAGCCGCGCTTCCGGTAGCGCGCCGTACTGTCAGGGGATACGGAGATGAGGCGACGACTGATCGAGTCGCTCGGTGTGGCAACGGCCATCGCAACCGTCGCGGTGCTGCTGCAGCTCCCCGCCGTGCCGGTGGAAGGACAGGGGCCGAGCGCAACCCCGTGGGGGCATCCGAACCTGGAGGGCATCTGGCTCGACGTGTACGCGACGCCCTTCGAGCGGCCGGCCGAACTCGGCGATCGAGCGTTCTTCACCCCCGAAGAGCGGGCGGCGCGCGACCAGGCCCGCATGGTCAGCCCGGGGCGCAACCGGCGCGGGCAGGACGGCCGAACGGATGTGGCCGGGGCGTACAACGCCGTGTACACGTCGGCGAGGCCGGCCGGCCCCCGTACGTCGCTCGTCGTCGACCCGCCGAACGGGAGAATCCCCGCCCTCACGCCGGAGGCCCGGCGGCAGAACGACGTCCGGCGAGAGTGGCGCCTCATGCTCTTGCGCAGCACCGAGACCTGCCGGTCCGGCGCCGGGGGCTGCGCCGGCGGGGAGTACGGGCCGCCGTCGCCGCGCCGATTCGACGTCGCCCCCTTCTACAACACCGGCCGCATGAACCGCCACCACGGCCCGGAAGATCAGAGTCTGGGCGACCGGTGCATGTCGGGGCGCACCCCCGATTTCAACGGGTTCCGCCGTATCGTGCAGGGCGCCGACGCCATCGCGATCGGCTACGACACCGGGCAGGGCCAGGGGTACCAGCGCATCGTCAACCTGAGCGGAAGCCATCCGCCGGACCAGGTCCGCCTGCGGCACGGAGACTCGCGCGGCCGCTGGGAGGGCGGGACGCTGGTCGTCGAGACCACGAATTTCTCGCCCAAGTTCACCTTCCGCGAGTCGGGCGCGAACCGGCGTATCGTCGAACGCTATCGGCGCATCGACGAGGACACGCTCGCCTACGAGATGACGATCGAGGACCCGACGGTGTGGACGGCGCCGTGGACCGTGCGGCAGGAGCTGAAGCGTCAGAGCGGCGAGCAGAACCGGATCTACTACGAGCCGCGGTGCCACGAAGGGAACTACGGCCTGCCGGCGCTGCTCATCGGCGCCCGCGTGGACGAGCGGGCGTTCGCCGAAGGGCGCGGCCCGGATCCGTTCTCGCTGGACACCGCCACGTGCGTAACCGGCTTGCAGGACTGAGCGGTGCCGGCCGTGTCGGCGGCCGCCGGCAGGCGTCGCCGGCCGTGCCGGTAACGAAACCCGACGCGGCCCGGCCCTCGTCGGCGTGAGGCCGGGCTTCGCTACCAGGGGAGCATTGATGATGGGAAACCGTTTCAGAGTCTCGACCGTGGTCACCGCCCTCGCCGCCTTCAGCATCGGCGCCGTCGTCGCCGTCGGGGTGACCGGCACGGCCAGCCAGGGTCAGGACGAGGCGCCGCGGCCGGCGCGGACCCCCGACGGGCGCCCGAACTTCAACGGCGTGTGGCAGGCCAACAACGAAGCGCATTGGGATCTGGAAGCGCACGAGGCGCGGCCGGGCATGGTGACGCAGGAAGGCGTCTATCCGTACGAGTACGCCCGGGTGCCGGCGGCGCCGGTGTTGGCGCTGGGCGCCGCGGCCGGCGTGCCCGGGTCGTTGGGGGTCGTGCAGGGTGACGGCGGCATCCCCTACCGGCCGGAAGCGCTCCGGCTGAAGCAGGAGAACGCCGAGAACTGGATCGACCGCGATCCCGAGCTCAAGTGCTACCTGCCGGGCACGCCCCGCGCGATGTACATGCCCTATCCCTTCCAGATCGTCCAGGGCGCCGACAAGATCCACATGACGTTCGGGTTCTCGAATGCGGCGCGCGTCATCCACCTGGACGACGTCGACCTTCCGCCGGACTATACCTACATGGGGCACTCGGTCGGACGGTGGGAGGGGGACACGCTGGTGGTCGACGTGACGGAGTTCAACGGCAAGAACTGGTTCGACCGGGCCGGGAACTTCCACAGCGAGGCCCTCCGGCTCACCGAACGCTTCTCGCCGATGTCGCCGGACGCCATCTGGTACGAGGTGACGATCACCGATCCCGAGACCTTCACCGAGCCGTGGACGATCGCCATGCCGATTTACCGCCGCCTGGAACCGAACGCCACGGCGCTGGACTATCCCTGCATCGAGTTCGCCGAAGAGTTCATGTACGGGCACCTGCGCCGCGAGCAGTTGGTCAGGCGATGGGAAGGCGAGACGATGATCGTCGAGATTACCCGCAAGATTCCGCCCGGCGATCGTCTCCATGAATGGTATCGACGTTGACGAACCGGTTCGCGCGCCGGCGCCGAAAGTCCGGGGACCCGTCGGATGCGAACCGCCGGTGAAACAACAGCGTGAGTGGTTATCGACGTTGACGAACCGGTTCGCGCGCCGGCGCCGAAAGTCCGGGAACCCGTCGGATGCGAAACCGCCGGTGAAACAAACAGCGGCAGGGAGGCCGAACCCATGAGGACCAGACTACTGATTGGGAGCTTGAGCGCGGTCGTCGGAATCGGTTTCGGGCTGGCGGGAACCGCCGAACCCGTGGCGGCGCATCACGCGTTCGCCGCAGAGTTCGACGCCGACCGGCCGGTCGAGTTCAGCGGCAAGGTCACGAGAGTCGAGTGGGTCAATCCCCACGTCTGGATCCACATCGACGTCGATCTGGACGACGGCACGACCGAGCTGTGGGCGTTCGAAGGGGGTACTCCGAACGTGCTGTTCAGGCGGGGCTTCACGAGACGGTCGCTCCTGCCCGGAACCGAGGTCCTCGTCGACGGGTATCAAGCGAAAGACGGCACGAACCGGGCGAACGGCCGGGACATCACGTTCACCGACGGGACGAGGCTGTTTCTCGGGTCGTCCGGCACCGGCGCCCCCTACGAGCTGGCGCGGCCCGGTGTCGACACCGTAGAGCCTCGCAGGTAACCGTTGCCTGTCTGACGTCTTGACGCTACGGCGGTAGGTGCCGGGGCCCGGCTTTGGCGGTTGCGAGTGTCGGGTTCCGGCCCAGTCGTACTGGCGCGACTTGGCTTTGACGGTTGCGGGTTCGAGCTCGGGCGGCGTTGCCTCTCCGTGCCCGACGGGGCGCGACTTGGCTTTGACGGTTGCGGGTTCCGGCCCGACCGCACTCGGTGCGACCTTGCGGTCGCGCTGGAAGTTCGGCTGGCCCCCGAGAACTTCTACAAGGGGGAAGCAAAGCAGCGGCGCTGGAAGTTCCGCAGAACTTCTACGGGGGGGCAGACCCCCTGGCGCGGGGTCGCGCGGCACGCACGTGCCTCGGTGGCCGGGGCGGGAGCCACTTATCTCACCCGGCCCCATAAACCGCGGGGCCGGGTCTTTGCGGTCCGCCGTTCTTGGGGCGTTGGGGTGATCGGCGTCCCCCGGTCATGACGGTTTGGAAGTTTCCGCGGGCGCGAGGCTTCTACTAACGTCGGGCCGAGAGGTTTCCGGAGAGGAACCCCTCGGCCCGACGGGGTTTCACCGTTGAAGCGCCGCGCCGTCGTAGATGGAGAAGGAGAACGGGTCCGGACCGCTTCCCTCCGCAAACGCCTGCTCGTCCAGACGCGCGCCGAGGAGCAGCGCCGGCAGGCCGTAGTTCCCTTCGTGGCACCGCGGCTCGTAGTAGATCCGGTTCTGCCCGCCGCTCTGACGCCTCAGCTCCTGCCGGATGGTCCACGGCGCCACCCACACCGTCGGATCCTCGATCGTGACCTCGTAGGCGAGCGTGTCCTCGTCGATACGCGTATACCGTTCGACGAGCCGCCGGTTCTCGGCCGAACCCTGGTACGGGAACTTGTGCGAGAAGTTCGCGGTCTCGACGACCAGCGTCTCGCCCTCCCAGCGGCCGCGCGAGTCGCCGTGCCGCAGGCGGATGTGGCTCGGCGGATGGCTCCCGCCCAGGTTGACGATGCGCTGGAACCCCTGGCCCTGCCCGGTGTCGTAGGCGATCGCGATGGCGTCGGCGCCCTGCACGATGCGGCGGTGCCCGTTCAGGTCGGGGGTGCGCCCCGACATGCACCGGTCGCCCAGACTCTGGTCCTCCGGGCCGTCGTGGCGGTTCATGCGGCCCCGCGTGTTGTAGTAGGGCGTGGTGTCGTACCGGCGCGGCGACGGAGGCCCGTACTCGCCCCCGGCGCATTGCGGCGCACTGTTCCGGCAGGTCTCGGTGTTTCGCAAGAGCATGGCGCGCCACTCGCGCTCCACCTCGTTCCGCTGCACGGCCTCGGGGGTGAGGGCGGGAATCCTCCCGTTCGGCGGGTCGACGACGAGCGACGTGCGCGGGCCGGCCGGCCTCGCCGACGTGTAGACGGTGTTGTACGCCCCGCTGGGAAGAATCGCCGGGCGATCGAGCTGGGCCTGGTTCCGGGCGGCCCGCTCTTCCTCCGTGGCGAACTCCCGCCCGCCGACGTCCGGCGCCCGTTCCAGGGGCGTGGAGTACACGTCGAGCCAGATGCCCTCCAGGTCGGGATGCCCCCACCCGGTCGTGCTCGGAGCCTGACCCCTCAACGGAACGGCGCCTAGCTGCAGAATCACCGTGACGGCTGCGATCGCCGTGGCCACACCGAGCAACTCGAGCAGTCGTCGCCTCATGTCCTTACCCCCCCTGAAATTGCGACTGACCTTCGATCCTTGCCCGCTGGCTGCCTGGCGTCAACTACTTTCCTCGGGCCGAGCTACCGTCCGGCCCGGCGCACGCAGCACGGTCTGCCGGCTCGGGCGCCGGCCGTGACGACGAAGCTCCAAGCTGGCGTTGATGGCCGTCAGCACGTCATCGTCGAAAAGATCCCGCCGGCTTCTCGAGGCGGGTCGCGATCCAGCGTTCCACCTTACCAGCAGTCCGTGGTGAACCCCGCGTCGCACCGAGAGCGGCGAGGGTGCCAGCGGGCTGAAGAGCCCCGGCGGCGTCCAAGCCAGATCACGCGGTAGCACCAACCCGGCGGCGTCCAGGCCGGATCACGCGGATCGCGCGGTAGCGCACCCTGGTTTCGGTATAATCGACGTCCGGCGTCGGCGATCCCGTCTCCCGGTCGAAGTTCCGAATCGTCATCGAAACAGGTGTAAGGAATGAATCGAACGCTTTCGGTGTGCCTCGCGGCGCCGCTCGCGGGGTTCGTGGCCGGCGGCGCCGCCGGCCAGTCGTTCGAGGCGGACGTGGCGCCGCTCGTCGAGATGTCGTGCCTGGCGTGCCACGGCCCCCGGACGGCGACCCCGCTCGACATCGGCAGTCTGGGCCACGACCTGTCCGACCGCGCCACGTTCCGCGCATGGGAACGCATCTACGAGCGGGTGGAGAACGGCGAGATGCCCCCCCGCGGCGTCCGGCGTCCGGACGCGGCGGTGGTCGAGACCGCCCTCGGGTCGCTGAAGCGGGCCCTCGTCGACGCGAACCTCGCGGCCCGGAACGGCCCGCGGACCCCGCTGCGCCGGCTCACGCGCCTCGAGTACGCGCACACCATCCAGGACCTGCTGAGGGTCGACGAAGCGGTCGGTCTGGACCTGTCGCGGGGACTGCCGGCGGAAGCCGACTCCGGCGGGTTCGACACGGTGGCCGCGAACCAGAGCATGTCGCCGCTGCACGTGCGCGCCTACCTCGAGGCGGCCGACCGGGCGCTGGACGCGGCCATCCGGACCGACCCGCGGCCGGAGCGGACCGAGCACCGGATCGAGTACGTGAACTCGGGGTACCTGCCGATCATCGAGAACGCGGAAGCCCTGGGGCTCGGCATCGTCAAGAAGCTGGACGACGCTTACGCGGCGTTCTTCGACTTCGGCTCGACCTACACGTTCCACAGCGCGACCGAGGGCTTCCTGACGGCCCTGCCGGGCCGCTACCGCGTCACCGTGGACGCCTATCCGTACCAGGCGGAGACGCCGGTGACGGTGATGGTGTACCGCGGGAAGATGGCGGGGGTCGCGGCGTCGCTCGACGAGCTGATGGGCACGTTCGACCTGACGGGGCCGCGGGCGGTGGAGTTCACGCCGTATCTCCGCCCCGGGGACCTGATCGGTCTCTCGGTCGCCGATCTCGACGTACCCCCCCAAGCCGCGTCCTTCCTGACGCTGGACGATCCCTCCAAGGGCTACGGCGGCATGAAGGACTACCCGGGCGAAGGTATCGCGTTCAGGTCGCTGACCATCGACGGGCCGCTCCTCGATGGCGACGCGTGGCCGCCGGCGAGCACCCGCGATCTGCTGGCCGGGGTCGAGTTCGACGACTTCGGCGCGGTTCGCCTCACGAAGCCGCCCTACGATCACGTCGTCGACATCGTGGCGCGGTTCGCGCCGCGCGCGTTCCGCCGGCCCCTCGAGGAGGGCGAGCTGGAGGCGTACGCCAGCCTCGCCGAGCCGTTGCTGGCCGAGGGGCGGCCGTTCATCGAAGCGGTCCGCGTGCCCCTGCGGGCGATTCTCAGCGCGCCGGCGTTCCTCTACCAGATGGGCGACGCGGGCCCCCTCGACGACTTCGCGCTGGCGTCGCGGCTGTCCTACTTCCTGTGGCGCAGCATGCCCGACGCCCGGCTGTTCGACGCCGCCCGCGCCGGGCGGCTGTCCGACCCCGCGGTGCTCGCCGGGCACGTCGACCGGATGCTCGACGACGGCAGAGCCGAGCGGTTCGTGCGCGACTTCGCGGGGCAGGCGTTCCGCCTCTACGAGTTGCGGGCGACCAGCCCCGACGCCGGGCTCTACCCCGAGTACGACGACCGGCTCGGGCAGGCGATGGCGCAGGAAACCGAGCTGTTCCTGCGCGAGCTGGTCGACGAGAACCGGGGGGTGGACCACCTCGTGGCGGCCGACTTCACCTTCACGAACCGCCGCCTCGCCGAGCACTACGGCCTGTCCGGCGTCGCGGGGCAGCAGATGCGCCGGGTGGCCCTGCCCGAGGACAGCCCCCGCGGTGGGTTGATGACGCACGCCAGCGTGCTCAAGGTGACCGCGAACGGCACGACGACCTCGCCGGTGCCGCGGGGCAACTTCGTGCTCGCCAACCTGCTCGGAAAGCCCCCGGCTCCGCCCCCGCCCGGCATCGAGGGGCTCGAGCCCGACACCCGCGGCACGACGACGATTCGCGAGCAGTTGACGGCGCACCGCGCGAACCCCGTCTGCGCGAGCTGCCACCGGTCCATCGACCCTCCGGGCTTCGCCCTCGAGTCGTTCGATCCGATCGGCGGCTTCCGGACGAACTATCGGGCGACCGGCGGTCAGGCCACCTTCGGCGGATTCACGGTGCCCCTGCCGTTCACCGAGGGCCCGCCGGTCGACCCGAGCGGCGTCACCCCGGCCGGCGACGCCTTCGCGGACATCGCCGAGTACAAGGCACTGATGATCCGGAACGACCTCGAGCAGGTGGCCCGCCACCTCGCCTCGCAGCTCCTGGTCTACTCGACCGGGGCCGAGATAGAGTTCGCGGACCGCGACGCGGTGGAGACCATCGTGGCGCGGCTCGGCGACGGCGGATACCCCATCAGAAGCATGATCCACGAGGTCGCGCAGAGCGATCTCTTCAGGAGCCGATAGCCCATGATCCTCACGCGACCTGTCAACCGACGCACGTTCCTGCGGGCCTCCGGCGTGGCCATGGGCCTGCCGCTGCTCGAGTCGATGGCGCCGGCGCTGGCCCGCGCCGCGGCGGTCGAGGCGCCGCGGCGGATGGTCACCATCTGCTCCACCCTCGGGCTGTACTCGTCGTCGTGGTTCCCCAGGACGGCCGGAGCCGGCTACGAGGCGACCGAGTACCTGCGCCTCATCGACGAGCACCGCCCGCGGTACACGCTGTTCTCGGGCTTCTCCCACGAGGAGCAGAGCGGACGCCAGCCGCACAACTCCGAGATCACGTGGCTGACCGCGGCGCGGCGTCCCGGACTCGACGGTTTCCGCAACACCGTCTCGCTCGACCAGGTGGCGGCCGACGAGCTCGGCTACGTGACGCGCTTCCCGTCGGTGGTGCTCGGGACGTTGAGCTCGCAGAGCCAGTCGTTCACCACGAGCGGTGCCATGGTGCCGGCCGAGACCAGCCCCGCCAACCTGTTCAAGAAGCTCTTCCTGCAGGGCACGCCCGAGGAGGTCGAGCGCGAGGCGCAGAGTCTCAACGACGGCGGCAGCATTCTCGACCGCCTGAAGTCGCAGACGACGGCGCTTCGCGGCCGCGTCAGCGCGGCCGACCGGCAGAAGCTCGACGCCTACTTCGACGCAGTGCGGGCGGCCGAGCAGGAGCTCACCGAGGTGCAGGCGTGGCTCGACCGGCCGAAGCCGGTGGTCGGCGGGGAGCCGCCCACGGACATCCCGAACCCGGCCGACCTCATCGGCCGCATCCGGCTGATGTTCCGCATGATTCCGCTGATCCTGGAGACGGACTCGTCGCGCGTGGTCAGCATGATGATTCACGACCACGGCGTCGTGCCGCAGGTGCAGGGAGTGAACGGCGATCAGCACAGCCTGTCGCACCACGGGCAGGACGAGGCGAAGATCGCGCAGTTGAAGAAGGTCGAGGCCGAGGTCGTGAGCGCCTTCGGCGACCTCCTGACCGACCTCCGGGGGCGCGGCGACGCGGGCGGCTCGCTGCTCGACAAGACGACGGTCCTGTTCGGCAGCAACCTCGGCAACGCCAACGCCCACACGCCGGTCGACCTGCCGATTCTCGTCGCCGGCGGCACCTTCGCGCACGGGAAGCACATCGTGCACGAAGGCGGGCACAACGCGCCGTTGTGCAACCTGTTCGTGACGCTGCTGCAGGCGATGGGGGTCGAGGCGGACTCGTTCGGCCAGAGCACCGGCACCCTGACCTGGTCGTGACGGCGGCACGCGGCGACAGCCGCGGGGAACCGGGCCCGTCCTTCGTTCCGGAGGGCGGCCCGGCGGACGACTCGCTGCGCCGCGACCGAATCGTCAAGCAGCGCCTCTACGCGCGCCTCGGCATCCCCGAGTACCGGATTCTCGCGCTGCCCGACGCCCCGGCATCGAGGTGTACCGCGATGCGGGCGGGACGGGCTACCGCAGCGTCACCGCGCACCACCCCGGGGAGAAGATTCGACCGCTTGCCCGCCCGGCGGCCAAGGTTGCGTTGGCGGCTCCCACAGTCGATTCCGGTGCGCACCTCCGCCGAGCACCCGATCCCGAATGCTCGACTTCAGGAACCGACCGGAGCTCGGCATGACAGTCACGTTTGTCGCGGACGTGAAGCCGCGTAGGGGGACGTAGTGTTGTTGGCGTACATCGTCGCTGGACTCGCCGTGACCCTGCTCGCCTCGGCTGCCGCGTGGTTCTGGAAGCAATGCTTCGGGAACCCGGACCCGGCCGGCGTCCGGTCGTCCGTGGACGGGGCGCTGCAGGGGCAGCCCACGGACGCCCGGTGGCCCGGGACCCCGAAGGATCAGCCCGCGGACGCCCCGTTGCCACCCGACGGGACCCCGAAGGAGCAACCCACGAACACCCGGTTGCCACCCGACGGGACCCCGAAGGAGCAACCCGCCGACACCCCGGTGCCACCAGACGGAACCCCGAAGGGGCAGCCCGCCGACACCCCGGTACCACCAGACGGGACCCCGAAGGAGCAGCCCGCGGAAACCCCGGTGCCACCAGACGGAACTCCGAAGGAACAACCCGCCGACACCCCGGTGCCACCAGACGGGACCCCGAAGGAGCAACCCGCGGAAACCCCGGTGCCACCAGACGGAACCCCGAAGGGGCAGCCCGCCGACACCCCGGTGCCACCCGACGGGACCCCGAAGGAGCAACCCACGGACACCCGGTTGCCGCCAGACGGGACCCCGAAGGAGCAACCCGCCGACACCCCGGTGCCACCAGACGAGACCCCGAAGGAGCAACCCGCCGACACCCCGGTGCCGCCAGACGGAATTCCGAAGGAGCAACCCGCGGAAACCCCGGTACCACCAGACGGGACCCCAAAGGAGCAGCCCGCGGAAACCCCGGTGCCGCCAGACGGAACTCCGAAGGAGCAACCCGCCGACACCCCGGTGCCACCAGACGGAACTCCGCAGGAGCAACCCGCGGAAACCCCGGTGCCACCAGACGGGACCCCGCAGGGGCAAGAGGAAACGGCGGCTCCCGCTGCGCCGCTCGGGGTACGCTGGAGCTGGCGCCGCCACCGGCCGTCGGGGCTGCAGTTCCTCCGCGTCATCGTTGCCAACGCAGGGCCGAACGCAGCGGCCGTGACCCGCGTTCGGCTCAAGATGAGCGCCAAGCTGACTGACCACGCCGACCCGCCCGCCGATCTCCTGGAGGCGTCCGACTACGCCGCCGAGCTGTTCGGACCGGACACCGGGGGCGTTCCGCTGCCGCGCACGATCGAGCCGGGCGGCAGCACCGAGGCCTACTTTCCAAGCCGTGACGTAGCCGACTGGCTGTACGGCGTCGCGGAGAGCGACAACCTCGACCGCAACGAGTGCCATCTGGCCCCCGAGTGCGTGGACGCTACCGGGGTAAGCCATCCTGCGAAAAGGAAGGTGGACTACGAGACGTGGTTGAGGCACGGGCACGGACCGTCGCTGCAGCAGTACGCGGACGGGCGGGACCCGCAATCGGCCGGCGACCATGATTGACGCCTGACCGGGCGGTGAGCAGCATGAAGGGAATGGGGGCGAGCATGGACAGGAAAACGTGGCGCAGGACCGCTCGGGCATGGACCGGAGCGTTGACGCTGGCGGTCGCCGCCGCCTCGGGCAGCGGACTCGCGGCGGCGCAGGACCGCGACTACGAGCCGGTGACCGACGCCATGCTCGCCAACCCCGACCCCGCCGACTGGCTGCACTGGCGGCGGACGCTCGACGGCTGGGGCTACAGCCCCCTCGACCAGATCGACCGGGACAACGTGCACCGGCTCGGGCTGGTGTGGTCGTGGACGATGGCCCCCGGCGTCGCCCAGGCGACCCCCATCGTCCACGACGGCGTGATGTATCTCCCCAGTCCCCTCAACGTGGTGCAGGCTCTGGACGCCGTCACCGGCGACCTGATCTGGGAGTACCGCAAAACGTTCGAGGGGTCGCCGGACGACTCGTTCCGCGCCCGCACCCGGTCGATCGCGATCTACGACGACAAGATCTACGTGAACACCAACGACGCCCACATCGTCGCCCTCGACGCCCGCAACGGCGAGGTGGTCTGGGACCACACCGTCGCCGACACCCGGCTCGGCTACCGCTACACCAACGGCCCCATCGTCGTCGACGGCCGGATCATCGCCGGCATGACCGGCTGCGAGCGCTACAAGGACGGCACGTGCTTCATCTCCGCCCACGACGCCCGCACCGGAGCCGAGCTCTGGCGCACATCGACCATCGCCCAGCCCGGCGACCCCGGCGGCGACACCTGGGGCGACCTGCCGGCGACGTTCCGGTCCGGCGGCGACGCGTGGATTCCCGGCAGCTACGACCCCGCCACCGGCCTCACCTACTGGTCCACCTCGCAGGCCAAACCGTGGGCGCGGCTGTCCCGGGGCACCGACGGCGACGCCCTCTACACGAACAGCGCCCTCGCCCTCGATCCGGAGACCGGCCGCCTCGCGTGGTACTACCAGTTCGTGCCCGGCGAGACCCACGACCTCGACGAGGTGTTCGAGAGCGTGCTCATCGATCACCGCGGACGGCAGTCGCTGTTCAAGATGGGCAAGCTGGGCATCCTGTGGGAGCTCGACCGCGCCACCGGCGCGTTCATCGCCGCCCACGACCTCGGCTATCAGACCCTGGTCGACGTCGACCCGGTGACCGGGCGGACCGCCTACCGGCCGGGCACGATTCCGAACCCGGGCGAGGAGCTCGAGTTCTGCCCCGACTTCCAGGGCATCCGCAACTGGCGCGCCTCGGCCTATCACCCCGGGACCGGGATGCTCTACATCCCCATCCACCCGACCTGCGTCCGGGGTACCTTCAACGAGGTGGCGCGCGAGCCGCATCCGACCGGCGACTTCTACTACTACGGCAACCCGCGGTGGACCGGCTGGCAGTCGGCGGGCCGGCTCCCCCACCCGAAGAGCCCCGACCACGACGGCCACCTCGTGGCCATCGACATCGACACCGGCGAGGTCCGCTGGCGCCACTCGACCCGGCTGCGTTCGCTCGCCGCCGCCCTGACCACCGCCGGCGGCCTCGTGGTCACCGCGGACGGCGACCGGTATCTCTACGTCAACGACGTCGAGACCGGGGACGTGCTGTTCCGGACCCGGTTCCCGTCGCCGCCGCAGGGGTTCCCCATCACCTACGCCGTCGACGGCCGGCAGTACTTGGCGGTTCCCGTCGGTGGGGGCCGGGTGCCGGGGGCGCCGAACGCGCTGTACGTGCTCGCCCTGCCGGAGCCGGCGGCGCGGTAGGTCCGTGGCCGGGGCGTTGCGCGCCTGAAGAATCTCCTGAAGAGCTGTGAGTCTGACGCGGTAAGGTCACGCTCGGTCATCGGCCCCGGCACGAGGGCCGCGTTGGTGGTGCCGATCTGCCGGCGGGCAATCTGGTGTCGTTCACCGAAGGGGGCGGCGCTGGCTAGCGGGCTAGCGCCCCGGACCGGGCCGCGCGCCCCGCGACTCGAGGAACGCCGCAACGGTGCGCATGCGGGCCATGCGGGCGCCGTCGAGGGCGGTGCGGCCGGCGGCGTCGGTGGCGTCGAGGTCGGCGCCCAGCTCGAGGGCGACCTGGACGGCGTCGAGGGCGAGCAGCTCGGCCTCGGCCGGGTCGGGGGGCGCCCACGCCTGCAGCCGCCCGCCGCCCATGCCGGCGGCGGCCATCAGCGCCGTCGTCGACTCGGTGCGGACCTCCGTGTAGCGCTGCTTGTAGCGCGCGCGGTGCACCACGAGCGGATCGGCGCCGTGCTCGGCGAGGAGGCGCATGACGTCGGGGGCGGCGAACCGCGCGGCGAGCCAGAAGGGGGTGGCCCCGATGAGGGCGGGCTTGAAGTGGAAGTCGCGGGAGGCCCGCCGGGTGGGGGTCCAGGTGCGGAGCACCGCGTTGGGGTCGGCCCCGTGGTCGAGCAGGGTCGCGACCAGCTTCGCGTCGCGGCGCATGACCGCGGCGTGGATCGCGGCGAAGCCCGCCCCGGCCGCGTCGGGGTCGGCGCCGGCATCAAGAAAGAGCGCCACCAGCGACGTGAACCCGGCGTGCGCGGCCATGGTGACGGCGCTGACCCCCCACGCGTTCGTGTCGGCGACGTCGGCCCCGGCCGCAATGAGCAGGCGCGCCGAGGCGAGGTCGCCGTTGCGCGCCGCGAACATCAGTGCGGTGTTGCCGCCGTGGGGAACGTCGGCGTTGTACTCGGGCTGGCCGTGCGGCGGCACCGCCATCATCTGGCTCCACACGTCGGAGCGCGCGTGCACGTCCGCCCCGTGGGCCAGCAGCACCTCGACGACGTCGGCGTGGTGCTGCCCGACCGCCCACATCAGGGCGGTCTGGCCGCGCGGGCCGCGGGCCTCGGCATCGGCTCCGTAAGCGAGGAGCAGCCCCGCCACGCCGGGGGCGCCGGCGCGCGCCGCGACCATCAGGGGGGTCTCGCCCGCGAGGAGGGCCCGGTTCGGGTCGGCCCCCGCCGCGAGCAGCCCCGCGGCCACGGCGGCGCTGCCGTTCTGGCCGGCCGCCCACAGCGGCGTGACCCCGAGGTCGGTCGCCGCGTTCACGTCGGCCCCCGCCTCGAGCAGGCGGGCCACGGTCTCCGCGTCGTCGCGATGGCTCGCCCAGTGCAACGCGGTGGCGCCGTCGGCCGCGGCCGACCCGACGCCCGCGCCGCCGTCCAGCAGGGCCGCGACCGCGGCCGCATCGCCCTGTTTGGCGGCGTCGACGAGGGGCGGCGTCTCCGCGGACGAAACGGTTCCCGCGACGGACAGCACCGCCGCGGCGACGAGGACGCGGACTCTCAGCAGGCGCATGGTGGGTACTCCGCCGGTCGGTGAGGGCGCCGACGGGTTCCCTTGCCGCGTCCCGCGACGCGGCAGGGAACCCGCACTTGGCCTCGTTGAACCATCGATGTCGCTCTAAGCCGCTACAGCAGCCCGGTCAGGGTGTCGACGGGCAGCGCGCCGGTGCTGCCGCCGATCCGTTCGACCGGCACGTCCATCTTGTCCATCAGGGTGACGAGCAGGTTCGCCATCGACGGCCCGTCGTCGTACTGGAGATGGCGTCCGCTCGGCAGCCGGCCCGCCCCGCCGCCGGCGAGCATCAGGGGCAGGTCGATGCCCGAGTGCCGGGTGCTGTTGGAGAGGCCCGACCCGTAGAGAATCGTGATGTTGTCGAGCAGCGAGCCGTCGCCGTCGGAGGTCGCGCGCAGCTTCTCCAGATAGCGCGAGAACAACGCGGTGTGATAGGCGTTGATCTTCGACATGTGGGCGACCAGCGTGGGATCGTCGTTGTGGTGCGAGAGCGGATGGTGCGCCTCGGGCACGCCGATCTGCGGATAGGGCCGCGCGCTCTGCTCCTTGCCGATCATGAACGAGATGACCCGGGTCAGGTCCGACTGCAGGGCCAGGACCTGCAGGTCCATCATCAGGTCGTAGTGGTCCTCGAACTCCGAAGGCGCCCCCTGCGGCTGCTCCAGGGTCGGCAGCTCGAGGTCGCTCTGCTCCTCCGCCTTCTGGATGCGGCGCTCGACGTCGCGGATCGCCTCGGTGTACTCCTCCATCTTGGTCTGATCGTGCGGCCCGAGCTCGCGGCGCAGGGCCGCCAGCTTGTCCCCCACCGAGTCGAGCAGGCTCTTGTGCTGCTGCAGCCGGGCCGCGCGCGCCGCGCGGTCGGTGGTGCCGCTGTCGCCGAAGAGGGTCTCGAACACCGCCCGCGGGTTCGACTCGGTCGGCAACGGCTGGGTCGGACTGCGCCACGAGAGCGTATGGGTGTACACGCAACTCAGGTTGCCGGTGCACGCGCCCGCGTTGTTGGGCGGGTCGAGCGACAGCTCGAGCGACGGCACCTGCGTCTCGTTCTGGAAGTGCCGCGCGAGGAGCTGGTCCATCGACACGTCGGCGATGATCTCGATCTCGTTCGTCCCGCCGCGGGTGGTGCCGGTGAGGAACGACCCCGACGCCCCCGCGTGAATGTAGTTCCAGCTCGCGTTGAGCCCCGAGAGCACGATGAGCTGGTCCTTGAACGAGGCCAAGGGGGCGAGAATCGGCGACAACTCGAAGCCGGGGCCCTCTCCCTTCGGCTTCCAGTAGGGAATGGCCATGCCGTTGGGCACGTAGAACGCCTGGAAGCGGGGCGCGGGCCGCGCCGCCGCCCGTCCGCGCAGCGTGAAGGCCGGGTGCATCGCATCAAGGAACGGCAAAGCCACCGTGGCGCCGAGCCCGCGCAGCACCGTGCGCCGCGGCAACGTCTTCGTCAAGAAGGTCATGGATACCTCTCTCCTGCGTCCTCGCCGGGAAACGTCGCCTTGGCGGCTCCGCTTCCGCCCAACCCATCCTCACAGGGATCTGCGCCTCTTCCCGAGGCGGGCGCCGTCCGGACGCAAAAACCCCCGGCTTCAGTTCGCCGATTCCGGGTTCCGGACACCCCGCATCCGGAACGTGGAAATCTTCACGATGCCGACGACCGGCGGTAGCCCGGTAGCCGGCTTCAGTTCGCCGATTCCGGGTTCCGGACGCCCCGCATCCGGAACGTGGGACTCTTCACGATGCCGACGATCAGGGACGACCAGCGATAGCCGTCATCGGCCGCCCCGCGCACGATCCGGCGCACCGCCGGCCGGTCGAAGTACTCCAGCGGGCGCCCCAGCGCATAGGCGAGCAGCTTCTCGGTCACCGTCCGCGGGAACTTCTCGGGGTCGTCGAGGAGGAGGGCCCGCAGACCGGCCAGGCCGTCGATGCGCTCGCCGGCCGCGGTCGTGCCGGTGGCGTCGACCGGCTCGCCCGCCTCGTCCACGGTCCGCCAGCCGCCGATGACGTCGAAGTTCTCGAGCGCGAACCCCAGCGGGTCGATCACCGAGTGGCAGCTCGCGCACGCCGGGCTCCGCCGGTGCCGGGCCAGCCGCTCGCGAATCGACGGCGGCCGCACGCCCGGCTCCTCCTCGAGCGTCGTGTCGACGCCGGGCGGGGGCGGCGGCACCGGCAACCCGAAGATGTTGTCGAGCAGCCACTTGCCGCGCAGCACGGGCGAGGTGCGGTCGGGATAGGAGGTGGTGGCGAGCAGGGCGCCGTGCGCGAGCAGCCCGCCGCGCTCGACCGGGTTCGGCAACGCGACCCGGCGCAGCCGGCTGCCGTAGATGCCGGGAATGCCGTAGTGCCGGGCGAGCCGCTCGTTGACGAACGTGTAGTCGGAATCGAGCAGATCGTGGACGCTGCGATCGCCGCGCAGCGTGTCGCCCACGAACAGCTCCGTCTCCTGCCTGAACGCCTCCAGCAGCGTCTCGTCGTAGTTGGGATAGCGGATCGGATCGACCACGACCTCCGCCACCCGGCGCAGGTTCAGCCACTGGGCGGTGAAGTCGTCCACCAGCGCCTCGGTGGCGCGCGGATCCGCGAGCATCCGCCGGGTCTGCCGCTCGAGGACTCCGGGGTCGGACAGCGCGCCCCGCTCGGCCAGGGCCAGCAGCTCGTCGTCGGGAACGCTGCTCCACAGGAAGAACGACAGCCGCGACGCGAGCTCCACGTCCTCGAGGGGGTAGGCGGCCTGTGCTCCCGGCAGATCGATCGGATCGCGGTGCACCCGCAGCAGGAAGTCCGGATCGATGAGCAGGCGCTCGAGCGCGAACTGAATACCGTGCTCGAAGCTGTCCGCCGCCGCTCGGCCCTCGTTGTAGAAGTCGAGCAGCACCGCCACGTCGGTGTCGGTGACCGGCCGGCGATACGCCCGGCGGGCCAGCCGCGACAGAATCGAGCGGGCGCACGCCCGCTCGTCCGCCGCCGCGGGCCGGCAACTGAAGATGGCCCGCCGGCTCGGGGTGTCCGCGACCGTGCCCGCCACCTCGTAGGGCCCCCCGATCTCGACCGCGCCGACCGCCGCGTAGCCCATGTAGATCTGGTCGTTGGTGAGCACCCGGCCGCGCTGCAGCGGCTGCGGCAGGCCCTCGGGCTCCCACAGCTCGCGGACGAACGACACCCCGACGGTGTGGGGACCGGCCTCGACCGGGGCCTGGACGACCAAGTGATCGTCGCCGGTGAGCTGCATGAACGCTTCCCACTCGGCGTCCTTCACGAACCCCGGCTCGCCGGCGCCGGCGTAGCTGGCCGCGCCCGGGACCCCGGGAGCGTCGCCGCCGACGGTGAAGCGCTTCAGCAACCGCCCGTCGAGACGGACGTCGAGCTGCTGCGGCCAACCCATCCCCATGAGATACGCCTGGTACTGGCGGCGCAGCCGCACCCGGATGACGTACTCGCCGTCGACGGGGAACTGGTAGGGAACCGCGAGGCCGCCCCGCGAGCCCAGCGGCAGGTCCTCGCTCTGCCGGCCGTCCTGCACGATGTGCAGGGGCACCTCGAAGGTGTCGAACCCCGCCGCCGGGGGCGGCAGCCCGACCGCGAGACGGGTGACCTGCCGGGCCACCGACAGGTACCGCTCCAGATGGGCGCGGGAGATGGTCAGAACGTCGGCGAAATTGTCGAAGCTGCCGTCCGCGGTTTCGTCGCCCGGCAGCAGATCGGCGACGTCGATGTCGAGGGCGAACAGGTCGCGGACGGCGTTGGCGTACTCGGTCCGGTTCATCCGGTGCACGGCGCTGCCGCGGCCGGGATAGGGGTCGGCGGCCCAGGCCGCATCGATTACCCCTTCGAGATGCGTGGCCGCCGCCGTATAGGCCGCCGGGTCGGGCCGGGGCCGCCGCGGCGGGGGCATCGACGCCGCCCGCAGCTTGGCGATGACCTTCTCCCACAGCTCGGGATCCGCCTCGGGGTGGGCGGCGTCGACCCCGTCGAAGCTCAACTCCGCCGTCCGCAGCCGGTCGTTGTGGCAGGCGACGCAGTACTGGTCGAGCATCGCCCGCACGCCGGCCGCAGCCGCCGGAGCGCCGGGCTCCTGCGCCGAGAGGCCGGGCACCGACAACGCGGCGAGACAGACGGCCCCGGCCGCCGACACCCCGGCACGCCGCCAGCCACCGATCCGACAGCCGTCACGCAGTAGCCGCATGCCTCTCCCCGTTCCCTAGTCCGGGTCGTGCCGCCTACCCGCGGGCGCAATTGGACCGATCAATTGTGCCCCATCATCGCCAACTTCGCAATCTTCGCAATGCATATTCCCGACCGGGCCGGCTGGAGCGCACGTCAGGAAGGTGAGACGCCGCCGCCCGAGGCATTCGGCTCGGCCGCCCCCCGAGGCCCCCTTGGCGCCAAAGCCCCGAAGGCTCGTTCAGAGGACCTCAAGACCGAAAACGGGACCGAAATCACCAACTCTGACCGTTCCAGGGGCAGGTGTCCCCCGCGGGCTCACGCGAACGGGTTCCGAACCGTCACGCCCGCGAAGTTCATGCCGGACTGCAGATCCTCGGACAGCACCCTCGGGCAGCGGGCGCTTCTGGCCGCCTCGACGATGGCCGCGTCCCAGTACGATATCCGCCAGCGCGCGGCCGTCGCCAGCGCCTGCTGCACCAGCGGGACCGTCGTCTCGACCACGCGAAAGCGGAGCCAGGACTCGATCAGCGCCACCGCGGCCCCGTGGCCGAGACGGTCCGGCTTGGTGGCGCGCGTGGCCTGCTCGTAGAACTCCTGAAGCACCTGGACCGACAGCACGAGGTCGTCCTGTTCCAGAATCGCCCGCGCCACCGTCCGCTTGTCCCCTTGGCCGCCGGCGGTGCTGACCGCATACAGGAGCACGTTGGTGTCAACGAACTCGGCCACGGCGGTAGAGCTCCTCTCTCGGCAGCCGGTCTGCGACGCTGAAAGTATCGATGCTGCGCAGCGTCTCGTGCTGTAGGCGCTTGCGACGATCGAACTCGGTCTCCTCTCCCGACCACCGGATCAGGAACTTCCGGACGGCCGCCGATACCGAGGTGCCGCTTTCCGCCGCCTTCACGCGTGCGCGCCGGTGGACATCGTCGTCTACCGCGACTGTGATGTTTTTCATGCCCACAGTTTCACACGACGCGGTACCCCCGGCAATCCGCGGACCCGCTCCGTTTGCCACGGACTGTTCAGCCCCGCAGGTGCCCTTCAGCCCGCTGGCGCCCTCGCCGCTCTCGGCGCCATGCGGGGTTCACCACGGGCTGCCAAGAAGAAACTCCATGACGATCGGCTGCCTCCCGCGCGCTCGGCCTCGCCCGTGCCGACGCCCATCACCACGCCGCGCGGCGATTCTTCATGCCACGGCGGGTCCGGCGGCGCCGGGTGCAAAACTATAATGGACGCCCCAACCATCTTGACCGCGTACCCCGGAGGTCGCAGGATGAAGAATCGCGCCCCCGCGCTGCTGGCGGGACTGGCCCTCGCCCCCGCAACCCTGGACGCCCAGCCCCGCCCGGCGCGGCCCGACGTTCCCGGCCTCTACGCGATCGCGAACGCGCGGGTGGTGACGGTGTCGGGCGACACCCTCGAGAACGGCACGGTGGTGATGGAGGAAGGCCTCATCACCGCGGTCGGCGCCGGCGTGGACGTGCCGGCGGGGGCCCGGGTCATCGACGGGACGGGCCGCACCGTCTATCCGGGGCTGATCGACGCCCTCACCACCCTGGGCCACGGACAGGAGCCCGAACCGGGGGCGGCCGCCCCCGGCGGCGGGGGCGGAGACGGCGGCCGGCCCCACGCGTGGGGACCGGAGGATCGGCCGGGAACGACCACGTGGCTGACCGCGGCCGACGACCTCGACGCCGGCGACGAGCGCTTCGCGCGCTGGCGGGAGGCGGGGTTCACGTCGGTCGTCAGCACCCGCCACGAAGGGTTGGCGCCGGGCCAGGCCGCGGTGCTCAACCTGGGGTCGTTCGAGCGCCCGCGCGAGCTGGTGGTCGCGGGCCCGGTGGCGATGCGGGTGAACCTGCAGGACCGCAGCCGCACGTACTCGGGCTTTCCGGGCAGCGCGATGGGCGTCTTCGCCTACCTCAAGCAGCTCTACTACGACGCCGCGCACCACGGGGACGTGTGGGCCGACTACGAGGAAGCCCCGCGCGGGCGGCGGCGGCCCGAGTGGGACGGGGCCCTGGAGCCGATCCGGCGCCAGCTCGACGAGGGCTGGCCGGTCCTGTTCCCGGCGTCGAGCCGCTCCGACGTCGTGCGCGCCCTCGCCACCACCGCGGAGATGGGGGTCCGGCCCGTCGTCTACGGCGCGCACGGCGCCTGGGAGGCGGCCGACCTGCTGGCCGCGGGCGGCGCGCCGGTCCTCGTGAGCCTGGACTGGCCGGCGCCGCCCCGCGACCGGGACCCCGACGAGGTTCCGGCCCTCGCCGAGCTGCGGCGCTACGACCGCGCGCCGACCACGCCCGCGGCGCTCGCGGCGGCCGGCGTGCCTTTCGCGTTCTACGCCGGGGGGCTCGACGATCCGTCCGAGGCGCTCCCCGCGGTGCGGCGGGCGGTGGCCCAGGGGCTCTCCGCCGACGACGCGGTCCGGGCCCTCACCCTGTCGGCGGCCGAGATCTTCGGCGTCGACGACCGGCTGGGGTCGATCGAGACGGGCAAGATCGCCAACCTGATCGTCACCGGCGGCGACCTCCTCGACGAGGGCGCGGCCGTCGAGACGGTCTTCGTCGACGGCGAGAGGTTCGAGACGGCCGGCGCGCCGGACGCCTCGGCCGAAGAGGACGGCGACGGCGGGGAAGGTGGAAGCGAACCACGCCACCGGACCGGCCCGGCCGGCGACCCCGCCGCCCCGCCGGTGCCGCTGGCCGCCGACCGCGGGCCGTACCGCGACGATCCGGTGACCTTCATCGCCGGCGCGACCCTCCTCACCGCGTCGCGGGGGACCATCGAGAACGGCGACGTCCTCGTCCGCGACGGCCGGATCGCGGCGGTCGGGACCGGCCTCGAACCGCCCCCGGGGGCCACGGTGGTCGACGCCGCCGGCCAGTACGTCACCCCCGGCATCATCGACGCCCACTCGCACCTCGCCGCCCTCAGCATCAACGAGGGTTCGGTGAACGTCTCGTCGATGGTCACCATCGAGGACGTCATCCGCCCCGAGGACGTGGGGATGTACCGCGCCCTCGCGGGCGGGGTCACCACCATCAACGTCCTGCACGGCTCGGCCAACCCCGTCGGGGGCGGCAACGCGGTGCTCAAGCTGCGCTGGGGGGCCGACGCCGGCGGCCTCCTCCTGGGCGCGCACCCCGGCATCAAGTTCGCGCGCGGCGAGAACACCACCCGCGACCGCAACCCCGACCGGTATCCCGGAAGCCGCATGGGCGTGCAGGACGTCATCCGCCAGGCGTTCCTCGACGCCGGCGCCTATCTCGCCGAGTGGGACGCGTACCGGGCCGGCGACGGCCTCCGCCCCGCCCCGCGGCGCGACCTGAAGCTCGAGCGGCTCGGCGAGGTCCTGCGCGGCGAGCGCTGGGTGCACGCCCACAGCTACCGCGGCGACGAGATCCTCCAACTGCTGCGGCTGGCCGAGGAGTTCGGGTTCACGATACGCACCCTGCAGCACGTCCTTGAGGGCTACAAGGTCGCCGACGAGATCGCGGCCCACGGGGCGGGGGCCTCCACCTTCTCGGACTGGTGGGCGTACAAGGTCGAAGCGTTCGACGCGATCCCCCACAACGCGGCCCTGATGACCGAGCGCGGGGTGCTGGTGTCGATCAACTCCGACTCGGGCGAGGAGATCCGCCACCTGAACCAGGAGGCGGCCAAGACCATGAAGTGGGGCGGGCTCGACGAAGAGGCGGCGTTGCGCCTCGTGACCCTGAACCCCGCGATGCAGCTCGGCATCGACGACCGGGTCGGGTCGTTGGACGAAGGCAAGGACGCCGACCTGACAATCTGGGAGGGCCACCCCCTGAGCATGTTCGGCAAGCCGGTCCAGACCTACGTGGACGGGAAGCTCTACTTCGACGTCGAGCTCGACCGCGGGCGCCAAGCCGCCATCGAAGCCGAGAAGCAGGCCCACCTCGCGAAGCTCGGCCTGAGGCCGAAGGCGGAGGAAGACCGATGAAACGCAACGCCCACGTCCGCGGAACAGGAGCCGCGCTGCCTCTTGTCGCCGGGACCCTCCGCACCGCCCGCACCTTCGGCGTCCGGCGCGCCGCCGGCGCCCGCGGCGCCCCGGTCACCGTTGCCGCCGCCGTCGCCCTCGGCGCCGCTGTCGTCCTCGGCGCCGCCTCGCCCGCCGCCGCGCAGACCTACGCGATCCGGGGCGGCACCGTGCACACCCTGGCCGGCGAGCCGTTCGTGGGGACCGTCGTCATCCGCGACGGCCGCATCGCGGCGGCGGGGCCGGACATGGAGGCGCCGGCCGGCGCCGAGGTCGTGGACGCGGCGGGCCGGCACGTCTATCCGGGGCTCTTCGACGCCGTCTCGCGGCTCGGGCTCACCGAGATCGGCGCCGTCGGCGTGACCAACGACGCCCGCGAGCAGGGCGGCTTCAACCCCCACCTGCAGGCGGCGACGGCCATCCATCCCGCCAGCGAACTCATTCCCGTGGCCCGCGCCAACGGCATCGCGGCGACCCTGAGCGCGCCCCAGGGCGGCGCCGTCGCGGGCCAGGCGTCGCTCGTAGGCCTCGACGGCTGGACGGTCGAGGAGATGCTGATCGATCCCGGGGCCGCGATGGTCGTCAACTACCCGTCGCTGGCCGGCGGCTTCCGCGACCGCAGGGAGTGGTCCGAGCGGCGGGAGCGCTACGACGAGGCGGTGGCCCGACTCGACGAGTGGCTCGACGCCGCGCGCGACTACCAGCGGGCGGTCGAGGCCGGCGCCGCCGCGCGCCGCGACCTGAAGCTTGAGGCGGCGGCGCAGATCCTGGACGGCGGGATGCCCGTCCTCCTCGCCGCCAACGGCGACCGCGACATCCGCAACGCCGTCGAGTGGGCGCGCGGCCGGGGCCTCGACTTCGCGGTCGCGGGCGGACGCGGGGCGTGGAAGATCGCCGACTGGCTGGCCGAGCGCGACGTTCCCGTCATCCTGGGGCCGACGCAGTCGATGCCGACCGGCCCCGACGAGTCCTACGCCGAGGCCTACGCGAACCCCGGCCGGCTGCACGCGGCGGGGGTGCGCATCGCCTTCGCCACGTTCACCGCGGCCGACTCGCGGACCCTGCCCTACGAGGCGGCGCAGGCCGTCCCCTACGGGCTGCCGCGCGGGGCGGCGCTCGCCGCGATCACGAAGAACGCGGCCGAGATGCTGGGCTTCGACGACCGGCTGGGGACGCTTCAGGAGGGCCGCATCGCCAACGTCATCGTCACCGACGGCGACCCCCTCGCCATCCGCACCCGGGTCACCGAGCTGTTCATCCTCGGCCGCCGCGTGAGCACCGACAACCGGCACCGGTCGCTGTACGAGCGGTACCGCGCCCGGCCCGGCCGCCGCGTGCCGCGGTAGCCGGCCGCGTCCGTGCGCCGGTCAGCCCGTGGCGAACCCCGCGGCGCGCCAGAACTGGAGAAACCCCATGACCCGTTCCCGACGCCCTCCGCTCGCGTTCCTCGCCGCCCTCGCCGCGGCGCTCGCCGCGCCGTCGGCCCGCGCGCAAGGCGCGGCGCCGGTCTGCACCGATGAGCGCACGCTGAACTACGGTTTCTTCGCGTATTTCGAACCGGTGAGCTTCAGCGCCGACGGCGAGCCGGGATCGAACGGGCGCCGCGAACACCGCGGGTACGAGGCCGACCTGCTCGCGGCGCTGGAGGCGATGGACGACACCGGCCTGTCGTTCAACCGCATCCCGATCCGCGAGTGGTCCGGCATCTGGCTCGCGCCCGCCGCGCCGGGGTTCGACATGGCCGGCGGCAGCATCACGATCCGCGGCGACCGGACGCGGGACGCGGACGGCAACGCAACCGTGGCGTTCACGTCGAGCCACATCCAATTCCGCCAGTCGCTGCTGGTGCGCGCCGAGGACGCAGACCGCCTCCGCACGTACGACGACCTGACCAGCAGCGTCGTCGTCGGCGCGGTGGCGGGGACGACCGGCGAAGAACGGCTGCTGCGGCTCGCCGGCCTCACCGACGAGCACGGGGCGCTCGCGGCGGGCGTGCGGATCGTGACGCCGGACGGGACGGTGACGGCGGACGGCACCGGCGTGTTCACCATCACCGCGGCGGCGAGCTCGCCCCGCCTGGCCGGGCGCACGCGGCTGATCCCCGCCGAGGCGGACATGCCGCGGGTCGTCCACCTCGGCGAAGACGAAGAGGCGTACGTGACGGCGCTCGCGGCCGGCGCGATCGACGCGTTCGCGCGCGGCGAGATCGGCAACCGCGACGCCGCCGCCGCGTCCGGCGGCGCGCTGGTGGTGACCGCGCTCGATCCGGCGGTCGAGCACGGCGGCTTCACGGTCGCCGCGGACGACGACGCCCTGCTGCGTTGCGTGAACGCGCGCGTGGACCACCTGACCGACGGCGGCGCCATCGGCTACGCCGACTGGGCGGCCGACCGCGGCGTGTTCGCGGCGCGGGCGGCAGCGTGGAACCGCGGGCACTGACCGCCGGGCGGTTCCTGCATCCATATCATCCCGTTGAAAAATCACGTATTTCGTGTTATTTTCGCCTGGTGAGCGATGGATCCCGGATCGAATGGACCGACGCCACCTGGAATCCGATCCGCGGCTGCTCCAAGGTCAGTCCCGGCTGCAAGCACTGCTACGCCGAAACGTTCGCGGAACGGTTTCGAGGCGTACCCGGACACCCTTTCGAGCAAGGCTTCACCCTGCGCCTCGTGCCGGAGAAGCTGAGCCAGCCGCTGTCGTGGCGCCGCCCGCGCCGGATCTTCGTCAACTCGATGAGCGATCTCTTCCACGAAGCCGTGCCGTCCGACTACATCGCCTCGGTCGGATCAGTGATGAAGCGGGCCGGACGGCACACGTTCCAGGTGCTGACGAAACGGCACGACCGGATGCAACGCCTGCTCGAAGGCGAGCTGCGCTGGATGGGCGCGCTCGCCAACGTCTGGTTCGGCGTGAGCGTCGAGAACCGCCGCCACGGTCTGCCGAGGATGAACGCGCTTCGCCAGACGCCGGCCACGGTCCGCTTCGTTTCGATGGAACCGCTGCTCGAGGATATGGGCGACGTCGACCTGACGGGAATTCATTGGGTGATCGCCGGCGGCGAGAGCGGTCCGCGCGCCAGAGCGATCCAGACCGCCTGGGTCCTCGGCATCGAACGCCGGTGCCGCGAACAGGGCGTGCCGTTCTTCTTCAAGCAGTGGGGCGGCACCCGCAAGCACGCGACCGGCCGCACGCTCAACGGCCGCACCTACGACGACTTCCCCGCCACGCCGCGTCCGGCTCGCCGGGACCGATCATGACCGACGCGGATCAGAATCCGGACTACTGGCAGGAATACGGTCCGTTCCAAAAGGTCAAGCACGATCTGATCCGGAACTACCTCGGCGGCTGGTTTCCAAAGCTCGGCACGTGGGCTGGCCGCGTGTTGTACGTCGACACGCATGCAGGACGCGGACGGCACCGTTTCGGCGAAACCGGATCTCCGGTGGTCGCTCTCGACACCCTTCTCGGTCATTCCCATCGCAACGAGCTTTTCAGGAAGTCCGAAGTCCGATTTTTGTTCATCGAACGCGATCCGGCCAACCTGAACCGTCTGGATGCGGAACTGAAAGCAATAGGAGAACTGCCCGATCGCGTCCACGTCCACACAAGCGCGGGCGACGCCTACGCGTTGTTGTCGGGCATCGTGAACGACCTCCGATCGAGCGGACAGCACATGGCCCCCGCGTTCATCTTCGTCGATCCGTACGGGTTCAAGGTGCCGGGAAAGCTGCTGGCGCAACTGATGGCCGCCGGGCGCGTCGAACTGTTCGTGAACGTGATCTGGCGGGAGCTCGACATGGCGATCCGGCAGAAACAGCCATCCGGACACGGGATGGCGGCTGCGCTCGACGACATCTTCGCGGGCGACAGTTGGCGGGCGATAGATGGTGAGACGGCGAACGAGCGAATGGATCAAGCCGTGGAGTTGCTCTCGAAGGGCATCGGAGCCAAGTGGTACACGTACATCCGCATGACCACCGGTGGAAGCGCCGTCAGATATCTGCTCCTCCACTTGACGAATCACCCCGAGGGTCGCAAATTCATGAAGGAGTGCATCTGGAAGGTTGCGCCGGACGGTGGCTTCGAGGTGCGGCAACGCGACGACCACCGGCAACCGCTGCTCATTACTCCCGAACCTGACCTGACGCCGCTACGGGACTGGCTGATCGCCCGCCTGCGCAAACGACCGCATGCCCGACAGGAACTTGACGACGAGCTTCGCTCGGAACTCTGGCTTCCAACCCACCTGCGAACGATTCTGAAGCGACTGCACGCGAATCATGAAATCGAGATCGACGATTCGTCCGAACAAATCTCCCTGTCACGCAATCCGCGACAGCTAAGTCTATTGTGAGCGCCGGCAGGCAACGTTCCCGTCAGCAGCGGTGGTCCGCCGGCCGACGAGTTGCCGAAGGGGTGACTTGCAGGCGCGAAACTATGCGGGCCGGTCGACTCCATCCGCCATCAACAGCGCCGGATCGTTCGCCGACATCGGCGCGGCGCCGAGCACCACAAGGTGAGCGTTGTCCGCCGAATCCAGGGTGAACACCGGGTTGCCGCGGGCCAGGGCGTCCCGGCACAGCCGCTCGGTCTTGCCGCCCGGTTCGGCGTGAGGGACCAGAAGCCGATCCGCGAGGGCGGCGACCCAGGCGTTTCGCCTGGCGGCGATCGCCGCGGTCGGGCGCCGGAGTGCGTCGTCGAAGAAGGACAGGATCAACAGCCGGCCGCCGGCGAGCGGCGCCTTCCAGGCGCCGGGAATCCGCATGACGCCAATCCCCCGCGCCGGGCAGAGAACGACACGGGCCGAGCCGCGCAACAGCAGGTCCAGAAACTCCTTCTCCATCGGCGACTGGAACCCGCCGACGACCGTCAAGTCCCTGCTTCGGAGCGCCCGCGCCAAATCGTACGTCTTGAGGAGCGCGTCGCCACGGGCGCGCACCGAGCAGAAGAAGCCGAGCAGCGCGCCATCGAGCAGGCCGAGCTCTCCCCACGTCGTGACCGGAATCGGCCGTCCGTCCCGCAGACACCGCCGCAACGCCGCGGGATAGTCGGGCGAGTCCGGCGGCACCCGTCGTCGGTGCGCCGACCCCATCGCGTCCGCTCCCGCCCGCGTCACGCCCACGAACCGCCTTTCGTTGTTCGGGCGTGGCCCATCAACCGGTCGATCCTCGCCTGCAGCCGCCAGCGCGCCGCGAACATGATTCAGTCGACGGATCGCAGGGCGTCGGCGACCCTGGCGATCCGCGCGCGGACCTTGTCCGGCTCCGTCGTTCCGACGGTATGCAGGTCCGCGAAACCATCATCGCCGAGAACCGGATCGAGCCTCGCCTTGACTGCGCGCCGATCCGTGATCGGACCGTCCTGCAGCCGCCGCGCGACGCCGACCAGAATCGCGTCTGTCACTGAAGCATTGAGCGCATGCTGCGGACGGAACGCTTCGCGGCCGAGCGTCTCGTTGACGAGCGCCATGGTCGGTTCCAGCACGCCGTTCAGCGTGGATTCGTCGTAACGCTTCAGACGCCGATTCTCGTGCATGAATTCGTTCAGGAACAGCTTCATCGGTCTCTTGTACGAACCGAGCCTGTAGAACAGGGCAAAGAACCGCAACAGCAGCTCCCGGTCCTTCTGCCTTGCGCTCGGCTTCCCGAAGATGGCCCGCCAGTTCCGATTGCCGTTCGCTTTCGCCAGGTAGTCGTTGAAGGAGCCGTGGTAGACGCATGCCCGGATTTCCTGTGGGCTCAGGGCCGTACCGGTCATGTTGAGGCGTTCGAAGACCATGTAGACGCTGCTGTCGTCGTCCCCGGGATCTTCCTGCTTGACGATGATCGCATGGAGAACGGAATCGTCGAGGCGGCGCCGGTTCTCGTCCTCCAGAGTCCGGTAGGTCAGATTCTCGAACTCCTTCGTAACGCCGCGAAGCTTGAATTCCTTGCCGTGAAGCACCCCCTCGTAGAAGAACCGCAGCGACTTCAGCCGCTGCTGGCCGTCGATCACCATCAACTTCTGCGTCTCGCTGTCCTTCGAGAGGAAAATGGACGGCACGGGCAGCCCCAGCAGAAGCGATTCGATGAACCGTGACGCCTGCGGGAGCGGCCAGACGAACTCTCGCTGGAACGTGGGCACGTCGATGTCGCCCCGCTGGAGGCGCTTGACCAGTCCATCGACCGGATAATCGGCCCCGTAGCTCGAGATCCGATACCGGATTTCGGTGGACGCATTCTCGTCCTCCAATGCGGCGGCGTCCTTGACGTCGGGCTCTGCGTCCTCGCTTCGCCTCGGCTCCAGGTCAGTCACAAGGTGCTCCAGCGCCATTGACCACCCCCTGTCATGGACTCTCGCATTCGATCCTCCCGGATACGCCTCCGTATGCGCACCTGCATTTCGGACGCGGTCCCCCAACAGCCCGAGGTGGAAGTCCTCCGTGTTCAGATGGCTGGCTGAAAGGGTCGTCGCGCGTCGTGCCCATCACCATACCAGCAGTGTAGAACGTGAGAGCCGCCGTGTCGATCCCTGAATCTCGCCGCCATCAGTCGGCGACTGTCTTTCTCGTGACCGCTGTGAGGCCGTGCGCCGTGTCGCAGTATATCGGGACAGTCAGATCGTAGCAGCGAAAAACATGGCGGCCGGCCGCGCCGACCGATTCACTTCTTCAAGCCGCCGGATCCACCACTCGACGGCCGTGTTCCCGCCCCGCTGAGAAAGTAGGTGGCAAGTCGCTCGATGTCGTATCCGTGCTCACGGGCGATGCGATCCTTGACCTGCCAGAGTTCCTCCATGATTTCGTCCTCCATTTTCAAATTCCCTCATTGGCAGGTCATACGCCCCAGAGTATCAGGAGGTGAACGAACTCGTCTCGAGGTGGACGAACTCGTCTCGGACATGTTCAGTTGTGCTTCTTGTACGCGGCCAAGTCTTCCGCCGTGAAGTTCGTTTGCTTCCACCAACTTGTAGTGGCATTCATGAGGACCTTCACTTCGCCATCGATCTTCTCGAACGCGAAGAGCCCTTGGCCTGGATTCCGTCTCGGGGCGCTTCCGGCGCTGGTTTGCGTAGCAGGCGCGATCACCGTCGTATCCACGTCACGCGCTCAAGGAGCCGACGGACCGAGCAAGATGCCGAGCGAGCGTCAGACCCTACGCGAAGAGGTCGGCGACCGGCAGGCGAAACTCGGGGAACAGCGGGGTGCCGTCCAGCACGTCGGAGGCGCCGAAGCGCCGGGGTGCTGCGTCCGCTTCGTGGAGCGTGACCGAACGCCGCCCGGGGTCCACCACCCAGACGGCGCGGGCTCCGGCTGCGAGCCACGCAGCCACCTTGTCCGCCACCTCGGGGCGGGTATCGCCGGGCGGGGTGACCTCTACCGCGAGGTCGGGTGCGCCCTCCCAGAACGTCGCGAGCGGACCGGACGCGGGAATCCGTTCGCGCCGGACGAAGGCGGCGTCCGGGGCGAGCACGGTGTCCGGATGCCGAGCCAGCACGAAACCGGTCTCGGCGCCGCAGACCACCCCCAGGCGGCGGCTCTTGACATGCTGCGCCAACGGAACGGCGACGTTCATGACGACCGTGCCGTGCCGGAATCCGGCGGGCGTCATCCGTTGCAGCTCCCCGCTGACCAGCGCACGCCAACTGTCGTCCGGCAACCGGAACAGCTCCTCCGCGGTCATGGCGTTGCCGCTGGCCGCGGGAGCCGGTAGTGACGGGTGCGATGGGGGTTGAGACATGCCGACTCCCGACGTACGACGGATGAACGCTGACGACCTCAGCATACCGCCGACCGCGGCCACCGCCGACCGCAGCCCCCGGTTCGTCCCGTGCTGACGAAACCCCTGCCGTGGCCACCGCCCGGCGGCCCGCCGAACCCGGTCGGCGGCCCTGCCGGGCGTAGAACCAGCGGCACACACCGACCCGATACCGCCCTCACGGCGCCCCGGCGGCCGCGGGCGCCGGGGCGGTCAGCCGGTCGGTGGCGACGAACATCGTGAGGGCGACGCCGTTCCAGCGGCCGTCGCCCGAAGGGCTGCCCCCGGCGGCGGACCCGATGGGCATCGTGCCGGTCAGCGTCGCGACCCGGCGGTACGCCTCCACCAGATACGCGCGCACGGCGTCGGCGTGCGCCTGCGCCTGCCTGAACTCCTCGCCGGGGTTGCCGCCGACGGCGTAGCCTTCGACCACGAGGGGGCTGTCGCGGGGATAGTCGAGCAGCTCGGCCATCGCCTCGTCGAGCCGCCGGACGGCGCCGGGGGCGAGGGTGATCTCCCCCGCGGCGGCGGCCTCGAACAGCAGGTCGCCGTCGACCCAGATGCGCAGCGGCGTGTAGCGGTCGTCGCGGAACAGCTCGCGATACTCGTCGCGGGTGAGTTGGTCGAGGTTGTAGAACCCGCGTTCGCCGAAGAAGCGGCTGAAGAGCCAGTTGCGCTTGAGGGCCTCGGTGTTCTCGGCGAGGTCGGACATCGCGTCGCGGGCGTGGGCCACCGCCTCGCCGGCGTCGGCGAGCATCCGGACCGTCTCGCTGTCGGGGCCGCCGAAACGGTCGATGGCCTGCTCGACCTGCTCGGCGCTGCGCCGCACCGCCTGCATGGTGGCCTCCGTCTCCCGCACGCTGCCGACGAGGTGGGTGTAGAGGGCGTCGTCCCCGAGCAGCCGGCCCACCGTGCCGTGGCCCTCGGCCAGGTTCTCGACCAGCGCCCGCGTGTCGGCCAACACCGCGCGCGCGGCGTCCATGACCGCGGCGCTGGCGCTGGTGATGGTGTCGACGTCCTCGCCGACGCCGGTGATGAGCTCGTTGGTCGTGGTGATCGTCTCGCCGAGGTCCCCCAGGGTCGCGGACATCTGCGCGCGGAGCCCGAGGAACTCGGCGGCGACGGTCCGGAAGGTGTCGCGCCCCTCTTCGATCAGGTCGGCAATCTCGACCGCGTCGACCCCGCGGATCCGGCCGCCGTCGGCGACCGACGACGCATCGGCGCTGCCCGACCGGATCTGGATGAACACCGACCCCAGCAACCCGTCGGTCAGCACCGCGGCCACCGAGTCGGTGCGCACCAGCGGCCGCAGATCCTCGCGCACCCGCATGCGCACCACGAAACGCTCGCCGGGGTTCAGGGGGATCTCGACCGCCAGCACCTCCCCGGCGTCGAAGCCGGCCAGGCGGACCCCGGTGCCGATGGCGATGCCGGTGACGTTGCCGAAGTCGGCCTCGACCTCGAACCGTTCGGTGAAGAGCAGGCGGCGGTCGCCGATCATGAACAGCCCCACCGCGAACAGCAGGAGTCCGCCGACCACGAACGTCCCGACCAGGGCCAACCGCGGGGAACCCATGCGTTCCTCCCTCCATCGCCGTCGCGGCGCCACCGGCGAAGGAGCTGCTCACCGGTAGGCGTCACGGCGGCGAACGATTCGGGCGATCTCCACGCTCTTGCTGCCGAAACAATAGTGATGCAGGACGCGCCAGTCGCCCACGCGGAGACGCCAACCGTTGTCGCGACCCCGGAGTCGCTTGACGTCGCCGGCGCCGGTCGCGGCGTGCCGCTCGATCGCGGCGACGATGCGGATGCGTGTCTGCTGTTCCAGTTGTTTCAGATCATGAAGGGCGCGGCTCGAAAACGAGACGGTCCAACTCAAAGATCGAGCTCCCGCTTGACCTCGTCGAGCGTGTGCGTCCTGCCGGCCGCCAAGTCCCCGCGTCCTTCGCCCAGGAGACGGCGTCCGGTCTCGCTCAGTTCCTCTTCGTCTTCCGAAGCGGCCAGGGCGACCCTAATCAGCGGGTCGCCGTGCGCAGTGAGGTATTCGAGATACCGTTCGGCGGCCGGCACCTCGGCCTCGGGCAGGCGCTCCACAAGGCGGTAAAGGCGATCTCGGAGATTGGCGTCCACGCCGGTCATTGTATCGTGGCCGCGCGCGCCGGGACGGTCGCCGGGCCGCGCAGCGCCCAGCCCGGAAATCGTCGACTGCGGCTCCGCCCGCCGCCCAACCCGCCCTCCAGCAGTCCGCGCCGCTCTACGGCGCAGCGCTCCTACCCGCCCGCCTCCGACGCCAGGAACTGCCGCACGATGGGATGCCCGCTGCGCTCGAGCCGGGCCGCGTCCCCGCGTTCGAGCACCCGGCCCTCGTACAGGAAGACGAGGGTGTCGCCGATGCGCCGCGCGCTCGGAATGTTGTGGGTCACGACCACCAGGGTCGTGCCCAACTCTTCCTTCACCCGCACGAGCAGGTCGTCGATCTCCTCCGAGGTGATCGGGTCGAGGCCCGCGCTCGGCTCGTCGACGAGGAGGATCGCGGGGTCGAGCGCCATCGCCCGCGCCAGCCCCGCCCGCTTGCGCATGCCCCCCGACAGGGCCGCGGGCATCTTCTCGTAGTCGCGGGCCAGCCCCACCAGGGCCAGCTTGTCCTGCGCCCGCGCCCGAACCTCGGGCTCCGGCAGCCGGGTGTGCCGGCGCAGCGGGAAGGCGACGTTCTCGCCCACCGTCAGCGAATCGAACAGGGCCGCGTTCTGGAACAGGAAGCCGACCTGCCGGCGCACCGCGGCGAGCGCCGGCGGCGACAACCGGGTCAGGTCCTGCCCCAAGACCAGCACCCGCCCCGAGTCGGGGGCCATCAGGCCGACGATGTGCCGCAGCATGACGCTCTTCCCGGTGCCGCTGCGCCCGAGCACGACGGTGGCCTCGCCCCGCGGCATGTCGAGCGAAACGTCGTCGAGCACCTTGAGCCGCCCGAAACGCTTGCGCACGCGCTCGAGCCGGATCGGGACGACTTCCCCGCTCACTCCGCGGTCTCCGGAAACACGAAGAAGATCAGCCGCACCAGCACGACGTTGGCGGCGATCATCAGCATCGAGGCGAGGACGACGCTGCGGGTCGCCGACCGGCCCACCCCCTGCGTGCCGTGCGACGTGCGCAGGCCGAGATAAGAGGCGGTGATCGCGATGATGAACCCGAAGACCGTCGTCTTGAGGGTGCCGGGCAGATAGTCGGTGAACTGCACGATGGAGAACGCGGCCTCGAAGTAGGTCCGGAACCCCATGCCGGATATCGCCGTCTCCGCCACCCACCCGCCCACGATGCCGGTGAAGTTCATCACCGTGGTCAGGATCGGCATCGCCACCACGCAGGCCACCATGCGGGTGACCACCAGGAACTTGAACGAGTCGACGGCGCTCGCCTCGAGCGCATCGACCTGCTCGGTCACCTTCATCGCCCCCAGCTCGGCCCCGACCCCCGCGCCCACCCGTCCCGAGACGAGCAGGCCGACCACCAGGGGGCCGGTCTCGCGCACAAGGGCGAGGGTCAGCGCGGCGGGAATCAGCGCCTCGGCCCCGAAACGCTGGAGCGAGGCGCGGGTGTGCATGGACAGGACGATGCCGACCGCGAACCCCGCGGCGGCAATGAGGGGCACCGACAGCCAGCCGATCTCGTAGAGCTGCCGCGCCGTCTCCCGGAGCTCGAACGGGGGCCGGAACGCCTCGCGGACGGCCCGCGCGGCGAACACCACGGCGTCTCCGGCCCGCGCGGGGGGAGCCACCACGAACCGGCGGAAGAAGTCGGGCATGCCGCGTTCCGTTCCCGGCGGCGCCCCCGGAACCGGGCGCCGTCGCGCGAAGCTCGTCGTACGAACCGGTCAGAAGACCCAGTAGGCGACGCCGACGCTGACCAGGGCGGTATCGGCGGCCACCCGCCGGGTGACCACCGACCCGCCGCTCGCCAGGGTCAGCTCGGGCCGCGTGAAGAGATAGCCGCCGAACACGTTGATCCCGATCCGGGGGAGGACATCCACCCACAGCGAACCGCCCACGCGCAGGGCGGGGCTGTTGCCCACCGCGATCGCCCGATCCGCCCCCGCGTGGCCGGTGTCGGCCTGCAGCCGGTTGAACGCGTAGCCGGCCACGACGGACGCGGCGGCGGAGGTCCGGCCGCCGCCCCAACCGTACTGGAGGCCGGCCATCACCGGGCGCACACGCAGGCCGGTCCCCGACGACACCCCGGAGCCGTCCGCGAACCGCGCCCGCATCCAACTGAAGGCGATGGTCGGACCCGGCCCCGTTCCCGGCCTAAGCCGCAGTATCGGGCCGAGACCGGCGGCGCCGGTCAGGGTGTCGCGCGCCGGAAACATCCCCGCGCCCGACACCCCGACCCCGATGAGCCGCAGCGGAGCGCCGCTCGGACGGGGCGCGAGGGCCGGCAGGCCGGGCCTCTCCGGGCGGACCCGGCGCGGCGGGGGGACGGCGTCGACGACGAGCTCGGACCGAACGCCGGCGACCCCCTCGACGCCGCGCGCCAAGGCCGCCGCCCGGTCCGCATCCTCCGCCGAGGGCACGGGGCCGCGCAGCGTGACCACGCCGCCCCGCACCGCGACGTCGATCGGCGCAGTACCCAGCACCACGTCGTTGATCAGCGCCGTCTTGACCGCGACCGCGATCTGCGCGTCCCGGACCGCGTCCTGCGCGCCCGCGAACGCCGCCGGCGCGAGCGCGCCGCCGCCGCCCACGGCCAACCCCATCGCCAGGATAACCGCGACGCGCGACCGTGCGAAGTTCCAGGCCTCTCCGTGCTCCATCGTTTCGCTCTTGGCGCCGGTGACGACGTGGCTGGCCCGCGTCACCGCCCGGGAAGAAGCGGACCCGCGTCGTGCAGGGCGAACTGTCTCGCCTCGGGCGCGGTGACGTCGAGATAGAACCCGTTGATCTCCTGCCGCACCTCCGACGAGATGATCCCGCGCACCGTCCGCGCATTCTCGCGCGCCGCCGCCACGCAGGAAGCGATGGAGTTCGGGTTGGTCCGGTCGATGGTCAGGAACTCGATGACGTTCGATCGGGTCGGAGGCCCGTACCGCTCGGCGAAGGCGGCCTCGTCCCCGCCGACCTGCACCACGGGGAACCACTGCTCCTCGGCGGGACCGGAAGAGGTCGATCCCGTGAGCCGCCCGCGGCGGTAGGCGTCCATCAGGCCCGAAACCCCGAGCACCGAGTCGGGCCGGAAGGCGTCGAGGTCGAGAAAGTCGTCGTCGATGCGCCGGTAGAGGATGTCGACCTGCTCCAGCCCCCGCGTCGTGCGCATGAACAGGACCCGCCGTTCACGACGAGGTCGCGCCCCTCGACGAGCTCGACCCCCATCTGTTGCGCGAGGAACGAGTGCTCGAAGTAGACCGGGTTGTAGATGCCCGGGGTCTGCACCGCGACGCTCGGGCGGCCCGCGCCGCGGGGGGCCACCCGTCGAGGCCCGGCGCCGCAGAGTTTCGCGCCAGCGAAACGTCCAACGCGCCAACGCGGCCGCAGGGTCGCGTCAGCGCGCCGCCTCGCGCGCGTCCGCCTCGAGAAGCCGGGCGCCGCGCAGGATGCCGCCGAACGAGTAGTTCGCCTCGTGGCAGGCGTACTCGTAGACCCGGTCCTCGCTCGCGGGCCAGACGTACTCGCCGCTCCAGGGCGCGGTCCACACCGCCGGGTCGTCGACGGTGAACTGATACAGCAGGGTTTCGGCGTCGATGCGCGAGAACCGCTCCACCACGTGGAGGTTCCGCGAGGCGCCGCCGAGGGCGGGGCTGTCGCTGAAGTTGGTGGTGTCGACGACCAGGGTGTCCCCCTCCCAGTGTCCCACCGAATCGCCGAGCCAGCTCCGGATCTCGGGCGGAGCATGGTCCTGGTTCATCCGCACCACGCGCGCGTCGTGGACCATCTCGACGAGAATCACGACCGTGTCGTCGGACTGCACGATCCGCTTCAGGTTGTTGTAGAGCACCGGCAGCATCGGCGGCCCCGCGGTCGAGCCGAAGCCCATCAGGCACCGCTCGGCGAGGGGACGCTGCTCGGGGTTGTCGTAGGGACCCGGCGCATCCAGATCGTCATCGAGCCACCAGGCGGTCCCGGTGTTCGGCCGGGCGTAGGCGGCGGCCAGCGCCGCCCGCGCGGCCCGGGCCTCGGCGGTCAGCGGGGGCTGCCGGCCGTTCGGCGGATCGATGACGATGGAGGTGCGCCACTGGCCATCGATCTGGAAGCCCGCGGCGCCCCGGTCCATCCAGAACGAGTTGTAGCCGCCCACGTTTCCGGCCGCCCCGGTCGACCCGTCGCCGCCCACCGGAGGCGCCTCGCGCGGCGCCTCGGCCTCCACGTTGCGTTCGTCGGGAATGTTGAAGATCCTCTCGAGGGACTGGCCGCCGGCCGCGAGCTGCGCCGCCTCTTCCTCCGTCAGGGTCAGCTTCCCGCCGTACTCCGCCGGACGCTGGAGAGGAGTCAGCGTGGCGACGTCATAGGTCCCGGACAGATCCGGGCGTCCGTCGGGCCGGCGCGGAATCTCGGCGCCCGATTGCGCGAACGCGGCCGTCGTCATCACCGCCAGCGCGAAAAGCCCGCCGGAGAAGCCCCGCAAGCTCATGGTCGTGGTTCTGGCCAACATCGTTTCCTCCATCAGGACCGCGGCGCCGCGCGCTCCGAAGCGCGTCCCGGCCCACGGGCTCACCGACAGTCTACCCCGGATGCCGGCGCACCCAAGGACCATCCCGCGCTCCGCCACCGCCGTGCGCAGGCGGAATCGCGGCGGGTCCTGGGGCTCCGGACGGGCGGAATCGTGGGTCTCACGCGGCGCCGGCCGGTCGGCAAGACGGTCGCGACCCCTCGAATCGGGGGCGAGCCGTCACGCGCAGTCAGCGTGGGATGCTCCTGCCGGCGCACCGGCGGCGTGAGAGGGCCGCCCGGCCCGAGCGGCGGCAGGCGATTGACGCGCCGTTCGAAGCCGGTTCCGGTGCTTTGTCCCAACCGACTTCCTCGTCACGGCTCGTCGCACGGGCGCCCCGCAACCCTCCGGCGCCCCCGTCTGAGTGCGACGGGGTTCCACCCCCCGAGCGGCGGGTCCATGGGCGGCCGGCCGGCGTCACGGCGCCGCATCGGCCGGGGCCTCGGCCGGCAGCGCGAAGACATAGACGGCGTTGGTTCGATCGCCGCCCACCGGCGCCGCCAGGTGCTGCCGCCCCCCGACCGCGTAGGTGATCGGGAACCCCGACACCGAGCCGGGCAGACGCGTGTGGAACAGGACGTCCCCGTTCGCGGCGTCGTGGACGGCGAGGTTGCGATCGGTGTCGGCGCTGACCACGAGACCGCCGGCGGTCGTCAACGCGGCGGCCCCGGGGCGGGTCATCGTCGAGTGACGCCACAGGATGCGCCCGGTTGCGATCTCCATCGCGATCAGGTGGCCCCGGTACGGAGCGCTGTCGGGATGGACGGTGCTGCCCCGCGTCAGCCAGCCCGTGTTCTGGTAGTAGCTCGCGCCGGGCACCTTCTCGATCTCGGTGAAGGCGCCGCTGACGCAGGTCGGATGGATGGGGATGTAGAGCGCGCCCGTCTCCGGATGGTAGGCGGAGGCGCGCCAGTTCCGGACGCCGCCGAAGTCCGGACAGAACGCGAGCTCGACGTCCTTCACCGGAAGCATCTCCGGCCGGTAGATCGCCCGCCCGGTCCCGGGATCCACGTCGAGGACATTCTGGTAGCCGAGATCGTGCGCCGCGACGAACCGGCCCGTGTCGCGGTCGAGCTCCCACAGGATGCCGAGCTTCCCCATCTTGAACAGCGACCGGCGCCCGTCATGGTCGATCAGCACGCTCTCGAACACATCGTCGAGGTCGTGGGTCTCGGCCGGGGTGAACTGGAAGTACCACGAGAGCTCGCCGGTGTCGGCGTCGAGGGCGAGCACGCTGTTGCTGTAGAGCGCGTCGCCGTCCGTGCCGCGGGTGAGGCTGGCCCACGGCTTCGCCTGCGACGTCGACCAGTAGGTGAGGTTGCTGTCGGCGTCGAAGCTGCCGGGAATCCACGAGTCGGCGCCGGCGCGGTAGAGCAGCGGCAGATCGCCCCACGAGTCCCCGCCCGGCTCGCCGGGGCGCGCGATGGTCGACGTTCGCCACAGCTCCTCCCCCGTCTCCGCGTCGTGGGCCGAGATGAAGCAGACGTCCTCCTTGAAGCGCTCGCACCCGGTCATGCCCGCGACAACCTTCCCGTTGGCGACGATCGGGCCGCTCGTGTACCGGTACCCGAGCGCGTTGTCGGCCACCTCGTGGTCCCACGCCACGTCCCCGGTGCGCGCATCGAGGGCGACGATGTGGGCATCGGCCGCGTTCAGATACACCTTGTCGCCGTAGATCGCGATCGACCGGCTGCGCGGACTCAGCACTGACTCGACCATCTCGTCGAGGTTCCGCCGGTACTCCCAGAGGCGGTCTCCAGTCGCGGCGTCGACCGCCTGCACGACGTTGGCCGCGCCGGCGAGGTACATCACCCCGCCGTACACGAGCGGCGTCGGCTGATTGACGCCGGCGGGCATCGACCACGCCCAGGCGAGTTGAAGCCGGTGGACATTGTCGCGGTCGATCTGGTCCAGAGGGCTGTAGCCCCAGCCGTCGAGGGTGCGCCGCCAGTTGAGCCAGTCGGCGGGATCGGGGTCCTGGAGCATCGCATCGGTGACGGGCGCGAAGCCGCGGTCCTGCGCCCCGGCCGGGATGGCGCCGGCGATCAGGACGACGGCCGCGACGGCGCAGCATGCGCGAAGATTTCTCGTACGCATCGGTGCCTCCCTCTGGCGTGATCCGCCGCGCCGGCAACGCGGCGCAACGTGCGACCGCGGGCCGCGACGATCGCCCGGTCCACTATAACGGGCCGCGCCGGGCACGGTCCAGCACGGCGGACAGGCGCGGGGTGCGCGTCAGATTCGTGAGACGACGGCCCCGGGAACGGTCAGGGTTGGCGATTCGGCCGCGGTCCGGCCACGAGACCCTCCGAACGGGCCTTTCGGCTTCGGCGCCAAGGGGGGCGCCGAGCCGGATACCTCCGGCGGCGTCTCCGACCTGCACCAGTTCTGCCACGGCATCCCGGGGCGTCGGATTCGCCGGGCGGCGGCTCGGCAGACTAGAATCACGCCAGCCCTGCGGCGGCGTATCAGACGCTGGAGAACCGCCGCCGGAACCGCGACCTCGTCGATCCGGATGAAGGGCGGGGCGCTCTATCCCGGAATCGCGGGGGGCGTCGTGCCCCGCAACGAGTTCTGGTGCGACCGCGGGTTGGGTTGGAACCGCGGGATGAGAGGTTATTCATGAAACGACTTCATCTGCCGGCAGCAGGACTGGCCCTCGTTCTCGCCGGTTGCGGAGAAGCCCCGGCCCCCGACGGGGCGGGCGCGCTCGCCCTCGTCGGGGCGCAGTTGATCGACGCGACCGGGGCGCCGCCGGTGGCCGACTCGGTGGTCGTCGTTCGCGACGGCCGGATCGTGAGCGCCGGCCCCCGGGACGCGACGCCGGCCCCCGACGGGGCGGAGACCCTCGACGTGACCGGCAAGACGATCATTCCCGGCTTGGTGAACCTGCACGTGCACTATCGGGAAGGACCGGAAGAGATCGAGCGTCAGTTCCGGTCGCAGCTCTATTTCGGCGTGACCACCGCCCGGAGCATCGGCAGCGATTCACCGGAACGGGTCGCCCACCTGCTCGCGTCCGCCGGCCGCGCCGACGCCCCCCGGACCTACACGGCGGGGCTGGGATTCTCGTACCCCGGCGGATTCAACGCGGCCGGCCGGAACGCCCCCACCACCGAAGAAGAAGCGCGGGCGCTGGTGCGGGACCAGATTGCGCTCGGCGCGCACTTCATCAAGATGTGGGTGAACGCGGTGGCGGAGCCGGGCCTGAAGATTCCGCCGGAGATACGTGCGGCCATCATCGACGAGGCGGTGCGGAACGGCGCCGTCCCCGTCGCCCACATCGACGACGAGGCCGATGGCCGCCAACTGATCGAAGCCGGCCTGCGGGACTTCCTGCACAGCACCGTTTTGACCTTCGGCCCCGGCGCGGGTGTCCCGGTCGAGGATCCCGACCCTTCGGCCGAGTTCATCCAGATGAGCCTCGACAACGACGCGTACTTCACGCCCACGCTGTCCATCGTCCAGAACCGCTGGCACTTCGCCGAGCATCCGGAGCTGCTGGAGGACCCGGCGTTGCGGGCCGTGTTCAACCCGGACGCGCTGGCCCGTTTGGACGACCCGGCAAGCCGGGCGGAGATCGTCGACGATCCGGGATTCGAGGACCGCAAGGCCGCGTTCCGACAGGTGCAGGACTTCGTGAAGACGATGCACGACGCGGGGGTCGCGGTCGCGGCGGGGAACGACGCCGGGACCCCGAACGTGCCGTTCGGCTGGGGCATGCATCACGAGATGGCGCTGTACGTCGAGGCCGGTCTGACGCCGATGGACGCCATCGTCGCGGCAACCGCCACCGGCGCCGGCCGGATGCCTCCGGTGGGCGGGGCCGACTTCGGCACCCTCGAGGCGGACAAGGCCGCTGATCTGATCGTGCTGAATGCGGATCCGCTGGCCGACATCCGGAACACGCTGGAGATCGACCGGGTCATGCGGCTCGGCGAATGGGTGGACCGCTCGGGATTCATGCCGGCGCCGTAGCCGGAACGACCGCCGGCGGCCCGCGCCGGGAACCCACTGCCGCGGGCCTGTCGGCGGACCGCCACCCCGCGCGGGCCATCGCCCGGCGCGGCACCCCAGCGCCCCGAGGTCGGGTGCGCTCCCGGTGAACCGTTGGTCACGCGGCGAACGCTAACCGTCCGGCTGCTCGGGCCCCGGCAGGATGATGCGCTCGATGGTGAGGAGTCTCTGGTCGACCTTGCCGAACGCGATCTCGACGCTGCGCAGCCGTTCGTCGAGCCTGTCCAGGCGCGTCTCGATACGGTCCATTCGGGCGTGCACGCCGGTGATCTGCGTCGTCAGTTGCGTCGTCAGGTCGGCTCGCAAGTCGTCGATGCGGGCGTGCACGCCGGCGATCTGCGTCGTCAGGTCGGCTCGCAAGTCGTCGACGCGGGCGTTCACGCCGGCGATCTGCGCAGACAACAGCCCGCCCAGTACCACTGCGGTTCCGATGATCCACTTCGTGTCGTTGCTCATCCGAATCTGCCGTCCAAAGTTATCACGCGGCCGCGCCGAGACGAAGCCCCCGCGCGAGATCGGCCGGCCCCGAGTCCCTGACGAAGACGCCGCGATCCCGAGGCGAGTCGGGCCGCGCTTTCAGACTTCAGATCGGGCCCCGTTCGGGCTATCATCCGAACGTCGGCCGAGTAGTGTGGGGCGGCAACGCGGAAGCCGAGAACACGAGTCACGGAACCCGGGTTCGATGGGAGAGACGCCATGTCATCGTCACGATATCTGATGTCCACGTTGGTCGCCTGCGGTGCGCTCGTGCTGGGCGGGTCCGCCGCCGAGTCGCAGACAGCGACGGGAGCAGCCCCGGGCAACACGATCACGGGCGAGGGCCTGCCGAACCCCACCGCGACCGTGATCGCGAACTGGGGCGACCTGCCCGAGGGCCGGGAGTGGGGATCGACCGCCGGCATCGACATCGACCCGATCGACGGCCAGGTCTGGGCCTACGAGCGCTGCGGCGCCGGATCGTTCGGCGCGGGCGTGCCCGTCAACTGCGACTCGAACCCCGTCGACCCCATCTTCAAGTTCGACCGCCACACCGGGGAGGTGCTGGCGAACTTCGGCGGGGGCGTCATGGTCACGCCGCACGGCATCCACGTGGACGCCGGCGGCAACGTCTGGGTGACCGACTTCGCGGGGAACCAGGCGGGGACCAAGGGGCATCAGGTCCACAAGTTCAGCCCGGACGGCGAGCTGCTGATGAGCCTCGGCACGGCGGGCCAGCCGGGAACCGGCCCGAACCAGTTCAACCAGCCGAACGACGTGATCACCGGGCCGGACGGCAGCATCTACGTCGCGGACGGACACGGCGGCCAGGGCATGACCACCCCCCGGGCGATAGCGGCGGGACGCGAGTCGGGCGCCACCGGCCGCATCCTGAAGTTCGCCCCCGACGGCACGTTCATCCGGGAGTGGGGACGGATCGGCACCCTGCACGGCGAGTTCCGCACCCCCCACGCGCTGGCGTTCGATTCGCAGGGGCGCCTCTTCGTTGCCGATCGTGGGAACCACCGCATCGAGATCTTCGACCAGGACGGCAACTACCTCGACTCGCGCTACTCCTACGGGCGCATCAGCGGCATCTTCATCACCGGCGACGACATGCTGTACGCGATCGACTCCGAGTCGAGCCCGACCAGCCATCCGAACTGGGTGAACGGCGTGCGCATCGGGCACGTGGACGAAGATCGCGTCACGGGCTACATCCCGCCGTTCGATGCGGACACGCGGCCGTACCAGGGCGCCGCCGGCGAAGGTGTCGCGGTCGACGCGGACGGCAACGTGTTCGCGGCCGAAGGACCGAACTCGCTCCGATTCGCGGGGGGAGCGTTCACGAAGTACGCGGTCGCCGAGTAGCGGGAACTGGAGCGACGCCGGCTTCGTGACGCTCGACGCAGCTCCCGCGCCCCCGGGAAGCGGACCCGTCCGAGTTCTTCGCGTGGACCTCCAGAGGCGCTGATCCTCGACCTTTGGCCGTTGGACCGCCCGTTCCGGACACGATCGCCGTTGTTGTCTGGGCGAAAGGGCGGCAGGCGGGAACCGTGAAGCAGGCGTCCGTTCGATCGCGCCATCGCACGCCGCGCGTACGGCTTGCGCACCCCGCCCCTCAACGCGATGCCGTTTCTCTGCCGTGCAGTATCGAATTGGCGCCGGCTCTATCCACACGAGTTCGAGGAGACTTGGTTTGAATATCGCTTGACGGTTCTTGCGTCCGTGCGTTTCCCCGGCCGCCTTGCTTGTCAGGAGAAGACATGCCCAGCACCTGATCGGCTTCGTCGTTCCGTTGGTGGTCTTGGTACTGTCTATGCCGATGATCCTGGACAGGGTTCCCCCCAACAGCGCATACGGCTTCAGGACGCCGAAGACCCTGTCGTCTCCGGAGGTCTGGTATCCGGCCAATCGGGCAGCGGGGTGGGTTCATGCTGGCCGCTGCGGTCATATCAATCTGCTTCAACGTAGCTTTATGGTGGACCGTTCCGGAATTGCCGCTGAACAGGACGTTGTTGTGGATGACGGGTGGAACCATGATCCCGCTTTCAACGAGTCTCCTCGCGTCCTTCATCTACCTCGGACGGCTCTGAGGGAAGGAATCGGCTACCGACGCCGACCTGCCTCATGCGGGACCCGTCTTGGCTCGACGTGCCGGTCGAGGGGCCGGGCGCCGGGAGCCGGGTGACTCCGACGGGCCGCCGTGGCCATGGGGGGGGCGCCCCGCAGAGGACCCCGAAACGTGCCGTTCGGTCGGGGCATGCGCCACGAGAGGGCGCTGTACGTCGAGGCCGGTCTGACGAGATGATCGGTCCGGCGAACGACCGGCTGCAACATCGCGTACCGTCCTGCGTATAGATAAAGATAAGCGACACCTTCGGAGCCGGCGACCCGCCCGTGGAAGGAGCGGCGGAGACTCATGACCGGGGACACACAGAACACCGCGGCGCCCTCCAACGGGGCGATCGAGATCCGGGGACTTCGCCACACCTACCCGGGCGGCCACACCGCGCTCGACGGCGTCGACCTGTCCTGCGGCACCGGCCTCTTCGGGCTCCTCGGCCCCAACGGCGCGGGCAAGAGCACCCTCATGCGGATCATCTGCACCCTGATCCCCCCCACCGCGGGGCAGGTCAGGGTGTGCGGGCTGGACGTGACCCGCGACCCCCGGGCGGTCCGCGCGCGGCTCGGCTATCTGCCGCAGGACTTCGGCGCCTGGAGACTGCACCGCGTCGAGGAGGTGCTCGACACCCTGGCGCAGTTGTCCGGCATGCTGGATCGCAAGAAGCGCCGGGCCCGCGTCGCCGAGGTCCTCGACCAGGTCGGCCTCGCCGACGTCGCCCACCGCAAGGTGAAGAAGCTCTCGGGGGGGATGGTGCGCCGGCTGGGGGTGGCCCAGGCGCTGGTCCACGAGCCCGGCGTGCTGGTGGTGGACGAGCCCACCGTCGGCCTCGACCCGGAGGAGCGCATCCGCTTCCGGCAACTGATGAGCGGGCTGGGGCGCGAGCGCACGATTCTGCTGTCGACCCACATCGTGGCCGACCTCGGTGCCGGCTGTCGCGAGATTGCCCTGCTGGACGCCGGCCGCATCGCCTTCCAGGGCCCCCCGTCGAGGCTGCTGGGGCTGGCCGCGGGACAGGTCTTCGAGGTGACGGCGGCGCTGGCCGACGCCGAGGCCGTCGAGAGCCGCCACGAGATCGTCTCGAGCAGCGTCTCGGACGGTCAGGTGACGCTCCGCGGGGTGGCGGGCGGCCAGCCGTTGCCGGCGGCGGCGACGCCGGTCACCGAGCCCACCCTGGAGGAGAGCTACATCGCGTTCATGGCGGCCCGGGGCCGCACCGCGGCCGCCCGGCAGCACGCCGGCACCGCAGCCGAGGGGGAGGCGCAATGATGCGGCTGCCGATGATTCTGGCCATCGCCCGCGCCGAGATCCGTTCCGTGCGGCGCCTGATTCGCTACTGGGTGTTCGCCCTCCTGTCGGTGGTCTCCACGGTACTGGCCTACGGCTACTACACGGCCGTCCACGCCTACGCCTCGCGGTTCTCGGCCACCGTCGGCGTCGCCGGGCCGCGCTATCTGATGTCGGGGGTGGGCCTTTACTTCGTGCTGATCTTCTTGTTGGGCCTGATCTTCCTGGCCTTCGACGTCAGGGCCAGGGACGAGCGCGAGCGCATCGCCGAGGTGCTCGACTCGCGCCCCGTGTCGAACCCCGAGTTCCTGCTCGGCCGCGGGCTCGGTCTGGTGGCGATGGCCTGGGGGCCCGTGCTCTGCATGGCGGCCGCGCTGCAAGCGCTGGGCGCGCTGGCGGTGACGTTCGACTGGTACGGCGGCGAGCCGATCGAGCCGTACTCGCTGGCCGGCTTCCTGCTCGCCGCCCTGTCGATGTTCACACTCTGGTGCGCGGTCGTCATGCTGCTCGCCGTCCTCGTCCGCAACCGGCTGGTGGTCGCGCTGGCCGCCCTCGCCCTCGCCGGACTTCATCTCTGGATTCAGTTCCGGTTGCCGGTCTACCTCCAGCCGGCGCTGGGGATGCTCAACTTCGAACTGGCGTCCGATCTCGTCCCGAGCGTCGCGGGCGGCGTCAATGTCGGGCAGCGCCTCGCCGCGATGATCCTGGCCGCAGGGTGCCTGGCCCTCGCGGCGGCGTTTCATCCGCGCCGGGACGGCGGATCGAAATCGCGGCGAATCGCCCTCGGCGCCGGGCTGGCGGCCGCGGCCGGCCTGATCGTCACCGCGCTGACCTGGCAGGCCGCAGGAAAGATGGACGACCGCGCCGCCTGGCTCGCCGCGCACGAGGCGCGCCGCGACGACCCGCGCGCCGACCTGCAGGCGGTCGCCGGGACGGTGCGCGTCGAGCCCGGCCGGCGCGTCGCCCTCGACCTCGAGATCACGGTGCAGGCGCCGCCCGACCGGGGCCTCGACACGCTGCTGTTCACCTTCAACCCGGGGTTCGCGGTGGAGCGCGCGGCGGCCGGCGGGGAAGAAGCGGCCTGGACGCACGAGGCCGGACTGCTGGAGATCACGCCCGCGCGCGCGCTGGCGCCGGGCGCGGAGACGACCGTCGAGCTCGCCGCGGCCGGGCCCCCCGACGTCGATTTCGGCTATCTCGACGCGGCGTTCGATCTGCACGCCGCCACCATGATGGAAGCCCAGATCGCCGTATTCGGCGTCGACCCCGGCGTCTTCGAACGGCGCTACGTCGCGTTGATGCCGGGGCTCGGCTGGCTGCCGCACACCGGCAGCGACGTGCCCGCCGGCGACCCGCGGACGCATCCCGCCGACTACTTCGAGGTCGAGCTGGAGGTCGAGGTGCCGGCGGGCTGGCTGGTGGCGGGCCCGGGGCGGCGGGAGACCGTCGACGCCGGGGACGGGGTGGCGCGCTTCCGCTTCCACCCCGACGCGCCGGTGCCGTACGTGGGGTTGCTGGCCTCGCGCTTCGAACGGCGCGCGATCGAGGCGGCGGGGGTCGAGGTCGAGATCCTCGTCCACCCCGGGCACGACCGCAACCTGCGCTTCTTCGCGGACGCCGCGGGCGAGATCCGGCGGCGGGTCGAGGAGCTCTTCGGCGACGCCGACCGGCTCGGCCTGCCGTATCCCTACGGCGGCCTGACGCTGGTCGAGTCGCCGACCCGCCTGCGCGGCTTCGGCGGCGGCTGGCGCATGGACACCGCGCAGGCGCTGCCGGGGGTGCTGCTGCTGCGCGAGAACGCCTTCACGACCTCGCGCTTCGAGATCGAGTTCATCAATCCGGACCGCTTCGAGGGGCGCGACGGCGGGCTCGCCCGCGCCAAAGTGGAGGCTCTCGAGCGGTTCTTCGAGAACGACGTCGGCGGCGGCAACGTGTTTCTCGGCGGGTCGCGCAACTTCCTGCTCTTTCAGACCGGCGCGCGCGGCGAGGGCGCACTGGCCGTCGATTTCGTGCTCGACGAGCTCGCCAACCGGCTGCTGACCGGCAAGGCAGGCTACTTCTCGGCGTTCATGTTCCGCCAGCAGTCCAGCGCCCTGATGGGCGAGATCATCACCGACATGATGACGGGCCGCATGGACACGGCCGCCGACGCGGCGCTGGCGGCGGCGTCCGACCGTCCGTCCGTCTGGGACCGGACCCTCGGCACCTCCCTGGCGGATCTCGACCCCGCCGGGGACGCGGCGGCGGCGTTCAACGTCCTCGCCTTCAAGAGCCGGGCGATCGCGCGGTCGATCCTCGACGGCCTGGGACGCGGGAAGACGGCGGCGCTGCTGGCCGAGCTGCGGGCCCGCTACCGGGGCCGGCAATTCACGGCGGCCGATCTGGCGCAGCTCGCCCGGGAGCTCGACGCCGACCTCGACCCGCTGCTCGGCGACTGGCTGCACGAGGCGGCGCTGCCGGGCTTCGTCGCCTCACCGGTCGTGGTCGAACGGCTGGTCGACGACGAGCGGGGCGCGCCCCGGTACCAGACACGGCTCCACGTGCGCAACGACGAGGCGGTCCCGGGCCTGCTGCGCATGCGCTACGCCACCGCCGGCGAGGACGGGGCCAACGTCTGGCAGGAGACCGGGCCGGTGCGGGTGGCGGGGCACGGGACGGTCGAGATCGGGATGCTGAGCGCGACGACGCCGGTCGAGCTCTGGCTGCAGCCGTATCTGTCGCTCAACCGGCAGGACGTGCGGTTGACCCTGCCGCGGGTCGATCAAGAGGCGCAGGTCCGCGCGGAGCCGTTCCTCGGCATCCGTCCCAGCGCGTGGCGGCCGGCGGCGACGGGCGACATCGTGGTCGACGACATCGACCCGGGATTTTCGGTCGAGTCGGACGAAGAGCAGAACGGCGTACGTCTCGCCGGGGGCCTGTCGAGCTTCTTCCTGCCGCCGATCGACATGGACCAGGGGTTGCCGGAGGCGAACGAGACAGCGCCCGACGAATGGAGCCGGCGGGAATGGTCCTCGAGCTGGGGCAAATACCGGCATACGATGGCCGTGGTCCGGAGCGGCGCCGGAGACCGGCGCGCCCTCTTCGCGGCCGAGCTGCCGCAGGCGGGGCGCTGGCGCCTGGCGTTGCACCTTCCCGAGCCGGCGGCGCGGCAGGGCAGCGCGTCGCCGGGACCGGGCATCCGGATCAACGTCCTCTCCCCGGGACTGGGACGGCTCGGGACCTACGACCTGACCCTGATCGCGGGCGGCGAAGAGCGCGCCCTGGAGTTCGACGCGGCCGCGGCCGAGACCGGTTGGAACACCCTGGGAGAGTTCGACCTGCCGAAGGGCGCGGCGCGGGTCGTCGTGTCCAACCGGTCCTCCGGCGGCACGGTGATCGCCGACGCCGTTCGGTGGCGCCTGGTGCGCGGGGACCTGTAGATGCGCCACCGCCCCACCGGCGCCCGCCTGCCGGCTGCTTCGCTGCTGCCGGGCCTGCTCTGGTGCGCCGCCGCCGGGTGCGGCCCCGCCGGCGGCGAGCCCGCCTCCGTCGAGTTCCGCATCCCGGTGGAGGTCGCCGAGGTGGGGCGCGGCGACGTCGAGGACCGCATCGTCACCACCGGCGCCCTGCGCACCGAGGAGAACGTCGTCCTGAGCGTGGAGACCCCGGGTTTCCTGGTCATCGGGCGTGACGCGGCCGGGGCGCGTCTGGTCGAGGGCTCGACCGTCTCCGAGGGGCAGTTGGTGGCCGAGATCACCGGCGAGGACGCCCGGCTCGCGGCCGGCCTCGAAGCGACCCGCCAGCACCTGGAGAACGCCGAGGAGGAAATGAACCGGCGCAAGATGCTCTTCGACCAGGGGCTCATCCCCGAGGAGGAGTACCGGCGCACCCAGGTCACCTACGAGGACGCGCTGCGCAACTTCGAGCTCAGCCAGCGCGCCGACGACAAGACCCGGCTGACGACGCCCATCGCCGGGGTCGTCCTCGAGCTGGCGCGCGACGAGGACGGTTTCCCCGCCGCCGACGGCCAGATGGTCCGGGCCGGCTTCGAGGTCGCCCGGATTGCGCCCGTCGGACGGTTGATCGCCGACGTCGATCTGGTGGGCCCGGAGCTCGCCCGGGTGCGGCCCGGCCAGGCCGTCCGGATCCGCCACTACGCCTTCGCCGACATGGCCATCACCGGCCGGATCCTCCGGCTGTCGCCCGCGATGGATCCCGAAACGCATACGTTCCGCGCCGAGGTCGCGGTCGACAACGCGCGGCGGCTCCTGCGGCCGGGCATGTTCATCGAGGCCGCGATCATCGCCGAACGGCGCGCCGGCGTGGCGGTGCTGCCGCGCGACGCGGTCACCGAACGCGCGGGCCGCGACGTCGTCTTCGTGGTCGACGGCCAGCGGGCGGCGCGCCGCGACGTCACCCTGGGCCTCGGCGACGACGACCAGGTCGAGGTGCGCGCGGGGGTCGAGCCCGGCGAGCGCATCGTCGTGCGCGGGCTCGAGACGCTGACCGACGGGACCCGGGTGCGGGTGGTGGGCACCCCGTGAGCCCGCCCGCGTCGGTGGCCGCGTTCGCCACGCGCCGTCCCGTCGCCGTCACCGTGTTCGCCGCCGCCGTAGCCCTGGTCGGCGGGCTCGCGTGGCGGCAGTTGCCGGTCGACCTCCTCCCCGATCTCCAGAGCCCCACCATCGTCGTCTCCGTGCGCTCCGGGGACCGTCCGCCCACCGAGATGGAGCGTCTCTACGGCGAGCAGGTCGAGCAGCGCCTGTTCACGGTGCGGGGCATCCGCGAGGTGTCGCAGGTCGCGCGCACCGGCCGGCTCGTGGCGACGGTGGTGTTCGACTGGGACGCCGACCTGGACCTCGGCCTGGTCGACGTCCAGAAGGCGGTCGGCCCGGTGAGCGCCGACCCCGACGTCGACGAGGTGCTGGTGCGCCGCATCGATCCGCGGCAGGCGCCGATTCTCACGCTGGGCCTGGTGGCGCCGGGGGGGCAGCCCGATCTGGCCGAGCTGCGCCGGCTCGCCCGGCGGCAGGTCGCGCCCGGGCTCGAAGCGCTGCCCGGGGTGGCGGAGGTCCTGGTGACGGGCGGCCGAGAGCAGGAAGTCCGCGTGCTGCTCGACCGCTACCGGCTCGACGCCTTCGGGATCACCCTGGCGGACGTGGAGAACCGGCTCGTCTCCGAGAACGTGGACATCTCCGCCGGCACGCTCGAAGAGGGCTCGCAGGTCTACCTCGTGCGGGGCATGTCGAGATTCCGCCGGCCCGAGGACGTCGAGCGGGTGGTGGTGCGCTACGTCACCGGCGGCGACGGCAGCCGCCAGGCGATTCGCGTGTCCGACCTCGGCGCGGTGGCGATGGTCGATCGGGAGATCGATCACCTCGTGCGGGTGAACGGCGTCGAGGGGGTGGGGCTCGCGGTCTTCAAGGAGGCGGGCTCGAACACGGTGGAGGTGTCGGCGGCGGTCGGTGCGGCGCTGGCCGGGTTGGCGCAGGATCTGCCCAGCGTCGAGCTCACCGAGGTGCGCGACGACGCGGCCCTGGTCGTCGACGCCCTGTCCGACCTGCGGACCGCCGCGGGCCTGGGAGTGCTGCTCGCGGTGGCCGTGCTCGCCGTCTTCCTGCGTTCCGCCGGCGCCACCCTCGTGGTCACCGCCGCCGTCCCGGTGTCGATCTTCGCGGCGCTCTTTCTGATGCGGTTCGCTGATCAGAGCCTGAACATCGTCACCCTGGGCGGGCTTGCCCTGGGGGCGGGCATGCTCGTGGACAACGCCGTCGTCGTGGTGGAGAGCATCTACCGGCGCCTGTCCCAGGGCGACTCGGCCCAGGTGGCCGCCGCCGCCGGCGCCGGCCAGGTGGCGGGAGCCATCACCGCCTCGACCCTCACCACCTGCGTCGTCTTCCTGCCGGTGCTGTTCGTCGAGGGTCTGGCCGCGCGGCTCATCGAAGGCATCGCCTTCGCGGTGGCGGCGTCCCTGCTGGCCTCGCTCGCCGTCGCGATGCTGCTGATTCCGGCGCTGGCGAGCTGGTTCCTGCCGCGGACGGCCGCCCCCGCGGCCACCGCCGCCGGGGTGATCCCCGGTTACCGCCGCCTCCTGGAGCGCCTCGTCCGCGGCCTGCTGCGCCGCCCCCTCGCCACGGTGCTGGCGGCGGCGATCGTCGCCGGGCTCGCAGCGTGGCGGCTGCTGGGGCTGGGCACCGAGCTGCTGCCGCCGGCCGACCCGCGGCAGTTCTCGGTGCGGCTCGTCGGACCGCCGGGGCAGCGGGTGGAGTCGACGGCCCGCGTCGCCGAGGGCATCGAGTCGCTGATTGCGCAGGCGGCCGCGGGTGACCTGCGCGCGGTGCTGTCCGAGGTCGGCCGCCTGCCCGAGGACGACCGCATGGTGCGGACCGAGCTCGTCGAGGAGAATACGGCGCGGCTCACCATCCGCATGGCGGCCGAGGGACCGACCGGCCGCCAGCTCGCCACGCGTCTCGCGCCTGCGCTCGAGGCGCTGGCGTCGACCGAAGTCGCCTGGGAGGTCGGCGCATCCGCGCTCGCCGGTGCGCTCGGCGCCGGCGGCCCGCCGGTGGTGGTGGAGATCGCCGGTCAGTCGCTTCCCGATCTGCGGCGCGGCGCCGAGGTCGTCCGGCGGAGCCTCGCGCAGCTCGACGCGCTGTGGGACGTCCGCTCCTCGTTCGAGGGCGGTCCGCCCGAACTGCGGATCGAGCTCGACCGCGCCATGGCCGACGGCCTCGGGGTCGATCTCGAGACCCTCGCCCGCGTGCTGGAGACGAGCCTGGACGGACGCGACGTGACGATGCTGGCGCTCGGCGACGAAGAGCGCCCGGTGACCCTGCGCCTGCCGACCCCGCGGCGCGGGGATCTCCGCCACTTGGTGTTCCGCAGTCCGCAGGGCCGGCAGGTCGCGATCGACGAGGTGGCCCGGTTCACCGAGGCCGAAGGCGCCCGCGAGATCTTCCGCCGCGACCAGCGGCGCACCGCCCAGGTCAGCGCCAACATCGCGGACGGCGCCGACACCCCGGGGGCCATCGCCGCGGTGGTGGCGGCGCTCGACGAGGCGCCCCTGCCGCCCGGTCTGCGGGCCGAGCTCCGGGGCGAGGAAGAAGAGCGGGTCCGCACCTTCGGCGAACTGCGGCTGGCCGGCATCCTCGCCCTGGTGCTTGTGCTCATGGTGCTCGCCGGGACCTTCGAATCGCTGCTGCATCCGGTGACGGTGCTGGCCGCGATTCCCCTCGCGCTGGTCGGGGTCGCCCTCGTCCTCGTGCCGGCGGGCCGGCCCATCGGGGTGATGGCGATGATGGGGCTCATTGTGCTGGCCGGCGTCGCCGTCAACGACGCCGTGCTGCTGCTGGCGACGGCGCGCCAGGCGATGGCGCGCGGCGCCGCCCGCGTCGACGCGCTGGCGCAGGCCGCCGGCATCCGGTTGCGTCCGATCCTCATGACCACCCTCACCACGGTGCTGGCGTTGCTGCCGCTGGCCCTGGGCACCGGCGAGGGCGCCGAACTGCGCGGCCCCATGGCGGTGACCATCATCGGCGGCATCCTCGCGTCCACCGCAGGCTCGCTGCTGGTGCTGCCGTGTCTGTATCTCGTTCTGGACCGGTTGGCGGGCCGCGGGGAGGCCCCGCAACGCGCGGAGACCGGCCGGGCGCACGGATGACGTTCGCGGCCGGCGAGCGCGGGGCGCCGCGCGGAGACCGGCCGGGCGCACGGATGACGGGCCGCGGGGAGCCGGCCATGGCCGACCAAGGCGGAAAGCGGTCAGGCGCGACGCCGCGCCGGTGGGACCGGTGGGATGCGGCAGCGCTTCCGCCACGGGCCGCCGGCGGAGGGCGGCGAACGTGCTGAGACCCTGCAACGCCCGGAACCGGCCGGGCGCACGGATGACGGGCCGCGGAGAGCCGGCCATGGCCGACCGAGGCGGAAAGCGGTCAGGCGCGACGCCGCGCCGGTGGGATGCGGCAGCGCTTCCGCCACGGGCCGCCGGCGCCGGAGGACGGCGAACGTGCTGAGCCTCCCCATTCGCCGGCCGGTCGCGGTGGCGATGCTCTTTTTGGGCATCGTGCTGGTGGGAGCGGTGGCGTGGCAGCGCATGCCCGTCGAGCTGTTCCCCGCGCTGGCCGGCGACCGCCTGTTCGTCAACTTCACGCGGCCCGGCAGCGAATCCCAGGTCGTCGAACGCGAGATCCTGCTGCCCCTGCAGGCACGGGTGGCCGCCCTGCCCCGCGTGTCGGAGAGCTGGGGCGAAATTCGGGGCTCGTCGGGCCGCTTTCAGGTGCGCTTCGAGCCCGGCGCCGACCTCAGGGTGCGCGAGCTCGAACTGCAGGGCATCGCGGCCGCGCTGCAGCGCGCGCAGCCGCGGGGGACCACGGTCGCAGTGACGTCCTTCGACACCTCGCTGCTGGCCAGCTTCGCGATGATGGTCCACGTCCTCGGCCCCGGCCGCGGGGACCTCAACGCGCTGCATGACTTGGTGGACGAGCGGGTGGCCCCGCGGTTCGCCTCCGTCTCCGGGGTCAGCCAGGCGATGACGAGCGGCGGGGCCGGGCGTCAGGTGACGGTGACGGTCGACCCCGATCGCACCGCGGCCCTCGGCGTGACCACCGAGGCCGTCACCGAATCCGTGAACCGCAACGTCGGCCACCTGCGGTTCCTCGGCCAGTTGGAGAGCGAAGCCGGCCGCGTGCCGGTCGTCCTCGACGGCCGCCCCCCCGGACTGCACTCGTTCGGGGAAGTCCGCGTCACCCCCGAACGCCCCGTGCGGCTGCGTCACGTGAGCGACCTGCGTTACGGCCCGGGGCGCGGGGAGGCGCTTTTCAGGGTCAACGGGCAGCCCGCGGTGGGCGTGATCATCTTCCAGGAGGAAGGGGCCAACCTGGTCCGGCTCGGACGGCGGCTCCGGGCCCGGGGGGCCCGGCTTCAGGAGGAATTGCGGCCGCTGGGCCTGGACTTGGTGATCGGCTTCGACGCCGCGGATCTCGTGGAAGACCAGATCGCCCGTCTCGCGCGCCTGGGGGCCGCGGGCTTCGGCATCGCGCTCGCGGTGCTGTTTCTCTTCCTGCGGGGCTGGCGGGCGGTGGCCGTGGTCGCGGTGGCGGTGCCGGTGAGCCTGCTGGCGGCGCTGGCGATGCTGTATCTGGTGGGCCAGTCGCTGAACCTGATCACGATCTTCGGGCTGGCCCTCGCGGTCGGGCTGCTGGTGGACAACAGCGTGGTCGTGTACGAGGCGGTGCAACGCCGGCTCGAGCGCGGCGCCGACGCCGCGACCGCGGTGCGGGAGGGCCTGCGGCGCACGGTGCGGGCCATCGTCGCGGCCAGCGCGACCACCGCGGTCGTCTTCCTGCCGCTCGGTCTCGTCGACTTCGACGACGTCCTCGCGCGCGAGCTGATCGAGGTGGCGGCGCTCTCGATCCTGCTGCCGCTCGCGGCATCCCTGCTGGTCGCGCTGGGGCTGGTGCCGCTGCTGGCGCACCGCCTGGCCGCGCCCGCCGCGCTGCGCCGGCTCGGCGAGACGCGCCGGCGCCGGGCCGCCCGCGGCGGCCTCGTCGCTCCGGATCGGGCGCGGCTGCTCTTCGGCGGCGTCGTGGCCGGCGCCCTGCGCCGTCCCCCGGCCTGGATTGCCGGCACGGCGGCGGCGGTGCTCGTGACGGTCGTCATCGCACTGCCGTGGGTCACCGTGCAGACGGTGACGCAGGAGGCGCCGGAAGCCGAGTCGGTGCAGTTCGCCACCCGGTTCTCCGCCGGCCGGGGCTCGATCGAGGCGGCCGGCCGGGCCATGGGCCGCCTGGAACGCGCGGTGCTGGACCTGGAAGGCGTCGACACGGTGGAGGCGATGATCCGGGAAGACGGCGGATCGCTCACGGTGCAGCTCGCGGACCCGGCCGAGAGACCCGCGGGGTTCCGGGCCGCGCGCGTGCGCGCCGTGGTCCGCGAGGCGGCCCGCGCGGTGCAGGGGCTCGAGATCCTGCGCCCCGGCGAAGAGCGGATGGGCGGCGGCGCCGACGGCGGCGGTCCGGGACAGGCAGGGCTGGGCGGGCTGCTGGGCGGATCGCCGGCCGAGGTCAAGCTGTCGGGACCGGACAGCGAACAGCTCGGGATACTGGCCGAGAGCATCCGTGCCCGGTTGGAGTCGATGCCGCAGGTCGCTCAGGCCTGGATGTCGGCTCGGCCGGGCATGGACGAGATCTGGGTCGAGCCGAACCGCCGCGCCTTCGACGCGTTCGGACTGACCCTCGACCAGGTGCTGCCGTTCCTGCGGTTGGCGGGGCGCGAGGGCGAGCGGATGCAGACCGGCTTCGTGCTGCCGACCGGCCGCGAACTGCCCCTCGTCGTGGAACGCAGGGACGCCCGGCGCCCCCGCGGCGCCAGCGGCGACCTGAGCCGCATGCGCATCCAGACCGAGACCGGGGTGGTGCCGGTGACGGCGCTGGCCTCGATGCGCCGCATGCCCCCGCAGTCGATGATCACGCATCACAACGGACGCCGGGAGTTGTCGGTGCTCTACCGGCTGTCGATCGGCGTGCCCGCGACCGGGCCCAACCGCGTGGCGATCGAGGACCAGATCGCCGCCGCCGTACGGTCGGTGCCCCGCCCGCGCGGCTTCACGCTCGAGACCCCCGGCCGGCAGGAGGCCGGCGGTTGGTTCCGGCGGATCCTCCTGCCGGTCGTGGCGCTGCTCTTCCTGGTGCTCGCCGTGGCCTTCGAGTCGCTCACCCTGCCGGTTCTGGTGCTGGCCGCGTTGCCGCTGACGTTGCTCGGGGCGACGTGGGCGCTGGTGTTCGCGGGCATGCCGCTCGACATGATGGCGATGCTCGGGGCGTTGACGCTCTTCGGCTTGACGGTGAACCCCGCGATTCTGCTCGTCGACCGCATGCAGCAACTGGTGCTCGACGGCGGGTGGAGCGCGGGCGCGGCGGCGCTCGCGGCGGTGCGCGAACGGACCCGGCCGGTGCTGATGACGACGGCGACGACGGTGGCCGCGCTCTGGCCGCTGGCCCTCGCGACGGGCCGCGAGAACGAGATATGGCCGCCGTTCGCGACGATCGTCATCGGCGGGCTGGTCACCTCCGCCCTGCTCACGCTGCTGATCGTGCCGGTGGGCTTCGTCCTGCTGCGGAAGCTCGACCGGCTGTTCGGCCGGGTGGGCCCGTGGCTGGTCCTCGCCTGGATCGGCGCCACCGCCGCGGCGGCCGGGCCGCTGTTCGCCACCGGGACGGTCACCTCGCTGCTCTGGCAGGTGGTGGTCAGCCTGCTGATCGGCGGGGCGCTGCTCGCTGTCGTGGTGCTGGCCTTCCGCCCGCGGGACCTCCCCGAGCCGGCGTGCGGCCAGGGACCGCCGGCCCTCGAGGTGCGGTGCCTGCGCAAGGTCTACGGGCGGCCCGGGCCGCTCCGCGCCGCCCTGCTCGCCTCGAAGGCGTTCGCGGCGCGGGTGATCGCGCGCGGCGGGCGGGCGTTCGACCCGGCCGAGGCGCGCGGGCGGCTGCTTCCGCTGGCGCTCGGCGCGGCCGGAGCGGGCGGTCTCGCGCTGCAGCTCCAGTCGACCTTCTGGCGGCTGGTGATCTGGATGGTGGCGGCGTCCCTGGGCTCGCGCCTGCTGCTGGAACTCCGCCGGGCGCGGGGCAGGGCCGACGCGGCCGGCGCCGTCCTGCCGGGCGGCGTCGAGGGCTGGCTTGCAGGGGTCCTTCCGTGGGCCGCCCTCGGCCTGTTCACATGGGTCACCGCGACCGAGTCCGGGCTGACCGGCGCGGCCTACGTCCTGCTGGCCGGCGTCTCGCTGCTCCTGGCCGTAGGCCAGGCGGCCCGGCGCAGCGCCCGGAGGCAGTCCAGCGGCGCGCTCGGCCCGCGGGCCACCCGGGGATGGCTGCGCACGCCGCGCAGTCTGTGGCGGCGGTGGGCGGCGCGGGTCGGCGGCCTCGACCTGCCCGCGAGCCCCGTGCTCGCCCTGGCCGGTGTCAACTTCGCGGTCACGCGCGGTATGGTGGGCGTCCTGGGCCCCAACGGCGCCGGCAAGACCACGCTGCTGCGCCAGCTCGCGGGGGTGCTCGACCCCACGCGCGGCACTATCCGTCTGGGCGGGGTGCCGCTGCGGGCCGTCCAGCGGTATCTCGCGCGCTGGGTGGGCTATCTGCCGCAGGAGGCCGGGCTGCCGGGCGGGATGACCGCGCGCCAGTATCTGACCTGGTTCGCGGCGCTCTACGATCTGCCGCGCGGGGTCCGCGCGCAGCGGGTGCACGCGCTGCTCGATGAGGTGGGCCTGGCCGGCAAGACCGACGAGCCGATCGGGGCGCTGTCGGGCGGCATGCGCCAGCGGGTGGCGGTGGCCCGCACGTTGCTGCGCCTGCCGCCGGTCATCGTCGTCGACGAGCCCACCGTCGGCCTCGACCCCCGCGAGCGCATCCGTTTCCGCAACCTCCTGAGCCGCCTGGCCCGCGACCGCATCGTGCTGTTCTCGACCCATGTGGTCGAAGACGTCGCGGCGGCCTGCGGCCGGGTGCTGGTGCTGGCCCGCGGCCGCCTGCTCTTCGACGGGGAACCGGACGCGCTCGCCGAGACCGCCCGCGGCCGGGTGTGGGAGCTGCGCACCGCGCCCGGCGCCGAACTCGATCTGCCCGCGGGAGCCATCCGCGCCGAAGACACGCCGGCGGCGGACGGTTCCACCGTGCATCGGGTGCTGGCCTCCGAGCCGCCGAGCGCCACCGCTCGACCGCTCGACGCCGTCCTCGCCGATGGCTATCTCTGGCTTCTCGCCCGCGGCGGCGGCCGGGAGGGGGCTCGGGCATGAGCTGGCGTCCGGACGCCGGGCTCCTGCATCTCGCGCTCCTCGTGGTCGCGGGCCGGCGCGGCTGGCTGCTGCCGCTGGCGCCGCTGTTGTGGTTGCTGTTCCAGGCCGGGGTGCTCCTCGCCGGCGCCGGCGAGGCGTTCACGCCGGGCTCGGCCCAGGGGACCCTCATCGGGCTGCCGCTGACCCTTCTGGCGGTCTTTCTGGGTCTCCGGATCATCGCCGGCGAGATCGACGGCCGCAGTCTCGAGATCGCCTACACGGTGCCGGGCGGCTGCGAGCGGGTATGGTGGGTGAAGCTGTTCGCCGCCGCGCTGGTCCTGCTCGCGGGCGAGATGCTCCTCGCCGGGGTCACCTTCGTCTTCTTCACAGCCTTTCCGTGGAGCGCGCTTTACGGCGCCCTGCAGGCGGCGCTCTTCTACCTCGTACTCGCGATGGGTATGGCCACGCTGTTCCGCAACGAGACGGCCGGCGCCCTGGGTGTCGGCGCCGTCCTCGGTCTGAACGGCCTCATCTCCGGCTTCGGCGAGAACCAGGTCCGTATCTCGCCGTTCTGGAATCCGGCCGTGATCGAGGGCGCGGATCCGAACGAGCTCTTCGCGTGGACGCTGCAGAACCGTATCGGCATCGTGCTGGCGATGGCCGCGATCGTGGGGCTCGCCTTCATGCGGGCCAATCGCCGCGAGCGCATGCTGGGAGGCTGACGGCCGATCCGCAGAGCTGGCGCGCTTGCCGACAGGCCACCGGATCGGGAGGGATCATCCCGGCAACACCCGGACACGCCGCCCCCCCGGCGTCTCGGGCCCCCGCGGGCACCGGCGCCGAACGGGCAGCGCGGGCGCTGGTCACCACCCGGACGGAGGCGCATACTGGGAGGCTGACGGCCAATCCGCAGCGCTGGCGCGCTTGCCGACAGGTCACCGGATCGGAGGGATACACACGGACACGCCGCCCCCCGGCGTCTCGGGCCCCCGCGGGCACCGGCGCCGGACGGGCAGCGCGGGCGCTGGTCACCACCTGGAGGCGGGCAGGACGCCAGGACCATCCCACGCTCCGCCACCGCCATGCGCAGGCAGAATCGCGGCGGTCCTGGGGCTCCGGACGTGCGGAATCGTGGGTCTCACGCGGCGCCGGCCGGTCGGCAAAACGGTGGCGCCCCCTCGAATCGGGGCGGGCCGTCACGCGCCGTCGGCGTGGGATGCTCCCGGGCAGGACGCCGGCAGGGATGCCAAAACGGGCGCCGCTGGGATAAGCTGGGGAGAGCACTCGGCACACCCCGCAGGAGAGACGTCGAATGACACGCTGGAGCCGTACCCTCGTTGTGACCCTCGCCTTCGGACTGGCGGCCGCGGCCCTGGTCTCGGCCCACATGGCGTACTCGAAGAGCATGCCGGCCAAGGACGCCACCGTGACGGAATCGCCGGAACAGTTGCAGGTGTGGTTCACGCAGGAGCCGGAACCCGCCGTGAGCCGGCTCTCCCTGGAGGGTCCCGGCGGCGGGATTCCGATCGGAGAGACGCAGACAGGCGGCGGGAAATCGCTGGTGGCGGCGATCCCGAGCCCGCTCGAACCGGGCACTTACACGGTGAGCTGGCGCTCGGCCGGCGACGACGGCCACGTGCAGCGCGGGGACTTCTCGTTCGCGGTCCGCGCCGCGAACTGATCCGCGGCGGCGGAGGTCGGCACGGGGGCGATCGGGCGGCCTGGACCGCCCGGCGCCTCATTCTCCGGGGCCCCACCCGGCCGGGACCGCTCACCTGGACGGGTCGATCATCGGGAAGGCGGTTTTCCGACCATCCTCCGGGGCCCCACCCAGCCGGGGCCGCTCACCCCTCCTGCATGTGGGGATACCGGTAGTCGCGCACCGGCTCCTTCGTGGTCCGGGTGCTGACCCACCGCAGCAGGTTCAGCGATCGGGAAGGCGGTTTCCGGCCATCCTCCGGGGCCCCACCCGGCCGGGGCCGCTCACCCCTCCTGCATGTGGGGATACCGGTAGTCGCGCACCGGCACGAACGTCTCCTTCGTGGTCCGGGTGCTGACCCACCGCAGCAGGTTCAGCGAGCTGCCGGCCTTGTCGTTGGTGCCGGACGCCCGCGAGCCGCCGAAAGGCTGCTGTCCCACCACCGCGCCGGTCGGCTTGTCGTTGATGTAGAAGTTGCCCGCCGCGTAGCGCAGCCGGTCGGCCGCGAGGCTGATGGCCCGCCGGTCGCGCCCGAAGATCGCCCCGGTCAGCGCATAGGGCGACGTCCGGTCGCAGAGATCGAGCGTCTGCTCGTAGTCGCTGTCCTTGTATACATGGACCGTGAGCACGGGACCGAACAGCTCGGTCTCCATGGTGGCGTACCGCGCATCGTGGGCCTGGATGATCGTCGGCGAGATGAAGTAGCCGGTGCTGTCGTCACACACGCCCCCGCAGATCACGTCGGCGTCGCTGTCGATCCGTGCGGCGTCGATGTAGCGCTTCTGCTTGTCGAACGAGGCCTTGTCGATGACCGCCCCCATGAAGTTGGTGAAGTCGGCCACGTCCCCGTAGGGGATCGCCTCCACCTCGGCGACGACCTCGTCCCGGCACCGGTTCCACAGGCTCTCGGGAACATAGGCGCGGCTGGCCGCGCTGCACTTCTGCCCTTGGTACTCGTAGGCCCCCCGGATGAGGTTGGCGGTGAGCTCGTGGGGGTCGGCCGAGGCGTGGGCGAAGACGAAGTCCTTGCCGCCCGTCTCGCCGACGATGCGGGGATAGCTCCGGTACCCGGCGATGTTGCCCCCGACGGCCCGCCACATGCCCTGGAACACCTCGGTGCTGCCGGTGAAGTGCACGCCGCCGAGGTCGGGATGGGCCATGGCGGGACCGCCGATCTGCCCGCCCGAACCCGGCACGAGGTTGATGACCCCCGGGGGCAGGCCGGCCTCTTCGAGCAGCTTCATCAGCCAGTAGGCCGAGAACACCGCGGTGGACGCCGGCTTCCAGACGACGGTATTGCCCATCAACGCCGGGCTCGTCGGCAGATTGCCGGCGATGGCCGTGAAATTGAACGGCGTGACCGCAAGGATGAACCCTTCCAGGGCCCGGTACTCGACGTAGTTCCAGATGCCGGCCGCGCTCTCGGGCTGCCGCCCGTAGATGTCGGGCAGGTACGAAACGTTGAACCGCCAGAAATCGATGAGCTCGCACGCCGCGTCGATCTCCGCCTGGAACACCGTCTTGCTCTGGTTCAGCATCGTGGCGGCGTTCAAGATCGGCCGATATCGGCCCGCGAGCAGTTCGGCCGCCTTCAGGAAAATGGCCGCGCGCGATTCCCAGGACATCCCGCTCCACCCGGGACGGGCCGCGGCCGCGGCGGCGATCGCCTGATTCACGGTGTCGGCGTTGCCCCGGTGGTAGGTGGCCACCTGCTTCTGGTGATCGTGCGGCAGGATGCAGACGCCGAGGTCGCCGGTCGTCACCCCGCGGCCGCCGATGATCAGCGGAATCTCCGCCGACCCCGCGGCGAACGTCCCGAGCTGCGACTTGAGGGCGGCCTTCTCCGGCGAGCCGGGCGCGTAGCTCAGCACCGGTTCGTTTCGGGGGGCGGGCACCGTCACACGAGCGTTGTTCATCGAAAGACTCCTGGCAGAACGGCGGGACGAAAGTACCGGGAGCGATCCATTGTGTCACAGACGAGGGCCGTTCCGCTTCTTCCCGCCCGGGCGCACGTCAGTTGTGGAACCACTGCCCCGGGCACGGTCGGAGTTGGTGATTTCGGTCCCGTTTTCGGTCTCGAGGCCCTCTGAACGGTCCTTCGGGGCTTTGGCGCCAAGGGGCGCCTCGGGGCCGGTCGAGCCGAATACCGCCGCCGGCGGCGTCTCCGTTTCCTGACGCGCCCCCTTCCCGCCCGCAGAGCATCCCACGCTGACGGCGCGTGACGGCCCGCCCCCGATTCAAGGGGGCGCCACCCTCTTGCCGACCGGCCGGCACGGCGTGAGACCCACGATTCCGCACGTCCGGAGCCCCAAGACCCACCACGATTCCGCCTGCGCACGGCAGTGGCGGAGCGTGGGATGGTCCTGTTCCCGCCCGCCCCGCTTCTTGACCGGCCTCCGCGTTCGGGATAGACTCGGCGGCCCAGACTGAGACTCAGTTTCACTTGGCGTCATCGTCGCGAACCCTAGGCCGCCGGCGCCGGCGCACCAGGAGCCGCCTTCCCGTGCATCAGGGTCTCCACTCGCTCGACCAACTGTCCACAGGCGACGCCGGCGTGATCCATCGCGTCGGGGGCCAGCCGCGCGTAGCGCGGCGGCTGATGGAGATGGGGCTGTTGCCGGGCACCCGCATCGAGGCGGTGGGCCGGGCCCCGATGGGCGATCCCCTGGAGGTCCGGCTGCGCGGCTATCTGTTTTCGCTGCGCCACGCCGACGCCGCGCACATCCAGCTTCTGCCGGACGGCCGCGCCGACCTCGCCGACGCCGGCGGGGGCGGCGCGCCGTGCCGCCTGCCGGCGCACGAGACCCCGCCGCCGGCGGACCCCGCCGCCGGCGGGGCCGCCCGGGTCCCGCGGGTGCTGGTGGCCGGAAACGCGAACTCGGGCAAGACCACCATCTTCAACGCGCTGACGGGGGCGCGGGCGCACATCAGCAACTACCCGGGAGTCACCGTCACCCGGGCCTCGCGGCGCATCGCCCTGCCCGACGGCGCGCCGGTCGAGATCGTCGACCTCCCCGGCACCTACAGCCTCACCGCCAACTCGCCCGACGAGCAGGTGGCGGTGGACGGGGTGCTGGGCCACTACGAAGCGCCGCCGGACGCGGTGGTCGTCGTGGTCGACGCCGGGGTCATCGAACGGGCCCTGTACCTCGTGCTGCAGATCGCCGAGACGGGCATCCCGGTCGTGGTCGCCCTCAACATGATGGACGAGGCGGCGGCGGCGGGCGCCGAGTTCGACACCGGGCGGCTGGGCCGCTGGCTCGGCGCCACCGTCGTGCCGACCGTCGCCTCGAAGGGCGTCGGCCTCGACGCCCTCCGCAACGCGATCGGCGCCGCGGTGACGTTGGCCCCGCGCACCGATTCGGCCTGGACGGGTCTGCCGCCCGAGGCCGAGCGCGACGTGTCGGCGGTGACCCGCGCGCTGGCCGACGCCGACTTCGGCCGCAGCCCCGCCGTGCGTCGCTCGTGGGCGCTGTGGTCGCTGCTGTCGCTCGACACCGACGACGGCGCGGCGAGCGGCCTGCCCGCCCCCGTCCGCGAGACGGTGCGCACGGTGCGCCGGGACGCGGAGGCCGCGCAGCGTAGCGTCGACGACGAGATCATCGCCGCCCGCTATCGCTGGATAGAGGCGGTGGCCGCCGACGTCCGGACCGTCCAGCGCCGGGACACCCGCAACTGGACCAGGCGGATCGACGACGTGCTGACCCACCGGGTCTACGGCATGGCCGTCTTCGCGGTGGTGATGGCGGTGGTGTTCGAGGCGCTGTTCACGTGGTCGGAACCGCTTATCGGCGGCATCGAGACGGTGACCGGGTGGCTGCAGAGCGGGGTGACGACGGTGCTGCCGCCCGGCAACCTAGCCGACCTGATGGTCGACGGGGTCATCGCCGGCGTCGGCAACGTCGTCGTGTTCGTGCCGCAGATCGCGATGCTGTCGTTCTTCATCGCCCTGCTGGAGGACTTCGGGTATCTCGCCCGCGTGGCGTTCGTCATCGATCGGCTGATGGGACGGGTCGGCCTGCACGGCAAGGCGTTCGTGCCGATGCTCTCCGGGTTCGCCTGCGCCATTCCCGCGGTCATGGCCACCCGCACCATCGAGGGCCGGCGCGATCGGCTCATCACGATGCTGACGCTGCCGATGATCTCGTGCAGCGCCCGCCTGCCGGTCTACGCCCTGGTCACCGCGGTGGTGTTCGCGGGCGCGCCGCGCCTCTTCGGCATCCTGAGCGCCGGCGCGGTGGTGCTGTTCTCGATGTACGCGCTCTCGGTCTGCGCCACCCTGGGCGCGGCGGCGGTGCTGCGCCGGACCGTGCTCCGCGGCCCCCGCCTCCCCCTCCTGCTCGAACTGCCCCCGTACCGCCGGCCGGTCTGGAGCAACGTCGTCCTGGTCACGTGGCGCCGGACGCGCAAGTTCCTGGAGGACGCGGGCACCGTCATCCTGACGATGACGGTCATCCTGTGGGCGCTGCTCACCTTCCCCCACAGCCGCGACATGGAGACGCGGTACGACGAGGCGCGGGCCGGCATCGCCGCGTCGACGACCGACGCCGCCGCGCAAGAGGCGCAACTGGCCGAGCTCGAAGGACAGTATGCCGGCGAGCAGCTCCGCTACAGCATCGGAGGCCGGGTGGGCCGGCTGATCGAGCCGGCCATCGAGCCCCTCGGCTTCGACTGGCGCATCGGGGTCGGCATCATCGGCGCCTTCGCGGCGCGCGAGGTCTTCGTCTCGACCCTGGGCATCGTGTTCGGTATCGCGGAGGCCGACGAGGAGAGCGTCAGCCTGCGCGAGTCGCTGCAGCGGGCGGAGCGCGCGGACGGGTCGCCGCTGATGACCCCGCTCGCCGGGGTTTCGTTGATGGTGTTTTTCGTCCTCGCCTGCCAGTGCATGAGCACCATCGTCGTCGTGCGCCGCGAGTCGGGAAGCTGGGGCTGGCCGGTCTTCATGTTCGGCTACATGTCGATCCTGGCCTACTGCGCATCGCTGGCGGTTTACCAGGCGGGCTCGGCCCTGGGCTGGGGCGTCTGATCGCCCCGAGCCGCGCCGCCGACCGAGTGGGCGGTGGCGAAGGCCCCTGCATTCGACCGGTGCGGCACACGGTTTCGCCACCGCTCGCGCAGCAGGACGACGGTCCCTGCGTTCGACCGGTGGGCACACGGTTCGCACGGCTCGCGCAGCGGGATGACAGGTGACCCACCATGACTTGGCAGGATCCGATCGTCGCGCTCATCGTCGGTTACGCGGTGGTGGCGCTCTATCGGCACCTGCGCGCCATCGTCGGCAGCGCCGCTCCGCAGGCGCAGTCGAAGGCGTCCTGCCACGGCTGCGGCGACTGCGCGACCGGCGACGCCGCGACGCCGAGCCGCCCGCCAGCGGCGGCGCCCCTGCCGTCCGGGAGCCTCCGGGTGCACTGAACGGGATCGCGGCGCCGCACGCTCCCGGCACGAACGGGGCGCGCGTCGAACGCCTCCATCTGCCCACGACGGCGCCGGGCGAGCGCCCGCATGACTCGGAACCACGCCCGGCGGCGCCGGACGGGTCACGCCAGCGCCGTCAGGGTGGCTTCGAGGAGCTGGTAGAACCGGCCCACCGACGCGATGTGGACCCGTTCGTCGGGCGAGTGCGGGAACTCGATGCGCGGCCCGAACGAGATCATGTCGATGCCGGGCACCTTCTTTCCGAGAATGCCGCACTCCAGACCGGCGTGAATCGCCTTCACGCCGGGGTCGCGGTCGAACGCGCGGCGGTGCGCGGTCTTGACGACCTCGAGCAGGGGGGAGTCGAGATCCGGCTTCCACCCCGGATACGCCTCTTCCTCCTCGATCGCCGCCCCCGCCAGCACCCCCACCGCCCGCAACCGGCGGCGCATCGCCTCGAGGGCCGAATCGACCGACGACCGGCTGCTCAAGCCCACCCGCAACGAGCCGTTGACCGGCACCACCGTGGCGAGGTTGACGCTGGTCTCCACGAGGTCGGGAATGTCGTAGCTCATCGCCTCGACCCCGTGCGGCAGGGCGTTGACGAGACGGAGCACCCGCTCTGTCGTCGCGCTGTCCCACACCGTGTCGGGCCGGGGTATCGCGTCGGCGGTCAGGCGCATACCCGGGTCCGCGGGAGCGTACTCGGCGCGAATGGCCGCGACCTCGCGGTCCAGCGCGGCCAGCAGCGCGCTCTGGCCGTCGGTCGGGACGACCACGGTGGCGAACGCCTCCCGCGGAATCGCGTTGTGCGCGCTGCCTCCCTCGAAACGGGCCAGCGCAAAGCGGTGTCCGAGGAGGCCGACCGCCCAGAGGGCCCGCCCCAGCAGCTTGACGGCGTTCCCCCGCTGCAGATGGATGTCCACGCCGGAATGGCCGCCCTTGAGACCCCTCAGGGCCACCGCCAGGGCGACGCCGGTCTCGGGCGCGGGCGCGGCGCCGAGTTCGAGGGTGAGCTGGCTGTCGCCGCCGCCCGCGCAGCCGACGTACAGGATGCCGTCCTCCTCCGAGTCGAGGTTGATGAGCCGCCGCCCCTGCACCAGCCCGCCGTCGAGACGGGCGGCGCCGGTCAGCCCGGTCTCCTCGTCGATGGTGAACAGCAGCTCCAGCGGCCCGTGCGGGAACGCCGTCCCGCCCATCAGGGACAACATCGCCGCCACCCCGATGCCGTTGTCCGAGCCCAGGGTGGTGCCGGCCGCGGTCAGATACCCGTCCTGCATCTGCGGCACGATGGCGTCGGTGGCGAAGTCGAACGCGACGTCCGCGTTCTTCTCCTGAACCATGTCGAGGTGGGACTGGAGGATGGTGATGTCGGCGCCCTCGTGCCCCGGCGTGGCCGGCTTGCGCACGACGAGGTTGCCGACCGCGTCCGCGTGATGGGCCAGCCCGAGGCGGTCCGCCGACTCCACGATGTGGTTCCGCATCCGCCCCTCGTCTTTCGAGGCGCGGGGAATCGTGAGAATGGTGTCGAAGTGCCGCCACAAGGCGGTGGGCTCCAGGTCGCTGACGAAGGTCAATGGCGTCTCCCGAGAGGCATGGAGGTTGTCGAAGCCGGTATCCTACACCGTCCTGCGCCGTCGGGAGGGCCGGGAGGGCCGACAGGGGATGCCGGCCGGAGCATCGGGCTCGGCCGCCCCGACGCCCGGCGCCCGCCCCAACAACTCCAGACGCCGCCGCAAGCCCCCGGACGGGTGCATGTCAAGAAAGTGAGACGCCGGCACTGGAGGCATCCGACGCCGCCGGCCCCGAGGCACTTTATCGCACCAAGGCCCGAAGGGGCCCGTTCGGAGGGCCTCGAGGCCGAGAACGGGATCGGAATCGCCGATTTGACCGTGACAGGGCAGTCGTCCGTAGAGGCGACGACTGGCGCGGTGGCGGTAGGCGGATGGGGGTAGCTATTTCCGGCCGCTTTCGCCCGGTGCCGGTGCCTCACTCCCCGCCGTGACTCCGTTTCCAGTCGCCGCTCATCGAACCGGACATGCGGATTTCCCGCATCCGGCTCTCGGACGAGATCGTGCCTTCTCTGACGTGCACCTCTACCGGACGGTGACCCCGGCGGACACCCCGCCGTCCGACCCACGCACGACCACCCCGCCGCCCGGTAACTCGTCTCCGGCCGAAACGCCTCCACGCCCGGCGCGGCGCCGGACGGCTGTCGATGTATCATCCCCTCGTACCGTTACCGTGCCGTCCCGGAAATATGCGGCGTCGTTCTGTCGTTTCCTGCCGCGGGTCGATGGCGCGGTACGGTCCGCAACGCGGGGCGCGCGAGGCTCCGTGCCGCCGGGTTCATCGGTTGCGGGAAAGCGCCCATTCATGCCACGCACTTGAGGGACTCGACACTACACTGTTCGTACATGCCCGCGTTCACATGCCTGTGCGCTCTCGGATGACAAGCCGGATCGGCGCCGGGGCGAGCGGCCCACACCGCGGCCGGAGCGGCCGCCGCCCGCGGGGAACGCGCGGGGCGGCCCGCGCGGCTGCCGTCGCCGTCCTGATGATGGCGGCTCCGGCCGGGGCGCAGACGCCGTCAGCCGACGAGGCGTCCGGCGCCGCGGGCGCCGCCGTGCCGAGTCCCGCCTCGCTCTCGCGCATCCGGGCCGCCCTGGAGGCCGACCGGTCGCCCGACCGGATGGCGTTCGGCGATCCCGGCGCCGTCTGGATCGTCCCGCCGCGGCCGTCCGTGGATCTGCTTCCGGGCTTGGGTTTCGTCGAGGGACTCGGTCTCTACGACGACCTGACCCGCGGCCGCGAACCGGTCCCGATCGGAGGTCCGACGCACTGGGCGATGATGAACCAGATGACCCCGCGCGAGGTGAACGAGGTGGCGTCGACCGATGTCCTGGGCATCGCCACCGCATCCGCCTTCGCCGCCGCCGCCGCCCTGGCGCCGCTCGCGATCCGGAAGATCGCCGGCTGGTTCTCGGGTTCCGGCCCTCGGCCGCCGGCCGACCCCGTCCTGACCGCGGATCAGCGGGCCGCGGTGATCGAAAACATGCGGGCGAACACCGGGGTGATCGACGCCACCCTGCGCCAGGACGGCCGCACCGTCGCGCTCTCGCTGCTCGTGCCGGCCGGCACCGAGCCCGGCGCGGCGCGTGAGATCGGCGAGCGCTTCGTGCGCCTCGTCTCCCGGCGGGCGGGGGCGAACCGGGCCCGCGGCGCCGCGGGCGAAGACGAGCCGGGCGCGGAACGCGAAGGCGGGATCGGCCCCGGCGCTTTCGACTACATCATCAACGTCCGCTCACCGGCAGATGCCGTCATCGCGCGCGGCGGCCGGGCGACGCACGAGCCCCGGGTCCGCTGGTGACGCCGGTCGCCCGCCCCGCTCACCCCGTTTCGACACCCGCGTTCCGACGCCGGGCGGGGCCGGGCGCCCTGACCCGCCTACTCCGGACGCCGCGGCGCCGACGGCGCGGGCGTTCGGCGGCGCCGGCGCGCGGCCGGTCAGCGGCTCGACGCCGCCGGACGCGCGGGGGCGGCTGCATGTGGCACCTCCCTCGACGTGCGCTGCTCCATCGCCGTTCCATCGTGGATCGTGTCGGCAACCCTGCGACAGTGAAGTAGCGCACGGTTCACGCCGCTTCATGAGCGCGTTGCGGGCTCGATCGATGAGAATCGGTGACGGCGTCGATCGCGAAGCGGGATCCGAGCGGACCGACGCTCGACACGCCGCAGCGGAAGGCGATCCGTCGGACCGACGCGGAAGGGATCGAGCCCAAGCGGGCAGGGGCTTGTGGTGGAGAAGAGGTGAACCGATGGCGACCTGGGAGGCCTGTCCGGCGGTGGAACGCAACCCCCGCAAGATCAGTGGAGCCTGGGCGTTCAGCGGGACGAGAGTGCCGGTGTACGCCCTCTTCGAAAACCTGGAGAGCGGCGCCACCGTGAAACAGTTCCTGGAATGGTATCCCGAGGTGAAGGCGTGGCAGGTAGCCGCCGTTCTCAAGCAAGAAGCGGAGTATTTCAAGGCACCTGACCATCATGAAGATCCTGTTTGACCATGGCACCCCGGCGCCCCTCCGAAACCATCTCCGGGAACATTCGGTGGACAGATCGTCGGAGAAGGGGTGGGAATTGCTCGAAAACGGAGAATTGATCCGCAAGGCCGAAGAAGAAGGGTACGAGGTCATCGTGACCACGGACCAGAGCATGCGGTACCAACAGAATCTCGCCGGACGGGACTTGGCAATTGTCGTACTGCTATCCACGGCATGGCCCAGAGTGCGAGATCGGACGGAAGACATCCGAACAGCCATTGAGGAAGTACGTTCTGGAGAACTACGAGAAGTCCCGATCTGAGAGTCGAAGGCGGCGACAAGACGATCGGATTCGCCGGATGCAACGCACCGGCGTCGCGACCCATGCAGGAGGCGGCGGCGGACACGTTCGCCTCCGAGCTCCTCGCCATGGGCCGCCCAAGGCACGCGAGCCGTCCCACGGTGCCACGCGCGGTAATGACCGTTGTTCGAGGAGGCAACACACTTGTCGCGCTGTTGTCAACACCTGCTTGTGTGATGGTCCGCTCCGTCTTTACCGCGAACACGTCGCGCGGCACGGGCGCGTCCCGCGCGGTGTTACCACGGGATGTCTCCATTCCAGAAGCGAGCCACCGATGTGCTGCGTGGCGTGCCACCATTGAGAAGTTCCACCGCCTCGTCCAGAGCGCCAACCTTCCAACCCTCAGGTATCGAGCCCAGTTCGGAGTCGACCAACCGGTCGGGGAACAGATCGGCAACGTCCTTCGGCAGCCCGGTGCCGCGGCCTTCCGTCTTGGCCCGCACTGGGTCGCAATCGACGAACCAGGACTTGAACAGCGTCTGCGCCATCGCCTCAAGCGTCGCGTGCATCCGCCGGCCGGGTCGGCGTGCCCGGCGGGAGCCGCATTCCGGTCAAGCGTCCGCGACCGGGCCGGACGGGTCGCGCCGCAGCGGCTACAGGTCCATCACCGCGTCGATGTCCGGGTCGAGGGCGGGAGGGGGCGAGGCCAGCGAGATTCCGAAGAACAGGGTCATGGAGAGCAGCAGGGCGACGAACCCGCCGTTGATGCCCCAGGGCATGGCGACCCCGAACAGCTCGATGCCGAAGTTGACGAGCAGGCTCGCGGCGATGGCGGTGTTGGCGGCGCCGGCGGTGGCCCGCTTCCAGTTGAACCCGATGGCCACCGCGGGCACGAGGGCGGCGGCGAACGTGCCCCACCCGAAGGCGCCGAGCAGCGCCACGAGGTCCTGGCGCGAATAGAGGACGAAGAGGGCCGACCCGACCGCGAGCCCCACCGTGGCCGCGCGCGCCCAGAACAGTTCGTTCGCCAGCGGCCGGCCGGACAGCGCCCGCGGAATGTCGTGCACGACGGCCGCGGCGCCGAGATTGAGGAAGCTGTCGGCGGTGGACATGATGGCCGCGAACAGGCCCGCGAAGACCACCCCCGCGAGCATCGGGCCGGCGTGGAACTGCAGGAACTGCGGGGCCGCCTCGTCGGGGTTGGCCAGTTCGGGGTGGCCGCCCTGGATGACGAGGGCCCGCATCGCCAGCCCGATGCTGAGCCACAGCAGCGAGCAGACGGCGTAGCCCACCGCGCTCACCGGCAGGCTGCGGCGGGCGTCCTCGACCCGGCGGTTCATCATCAGCTTGGTGATCACGTGGGGCTGGCCGGCCCCGCCGAGGGTGAACACGACCAGCCACGACAGGGAGCCGATCATGCCCAGCGTGCCCCAGGGGCTGATGGCCTCGGGGTCGTCGGCGACCAGCGTCGTCACGAGGCCGCCCAGCCCGCCGTCGACCGCGGCGAGGGCCGCGGCGAACACGAACACGGCGGCGACGATCATTATCGCGCCCTGCACGAGGTCGGTGTAGACCGACGCCAGGATGCCCCCGGTGACGCAGTAGAACACCAGGACCGCGCAGGCGACGACCATGCAGGTGACGATGGACACCTCGGGGATGAAAGACACGTTGTTCAGGATGTCGCGCAGCACCGTGGCCATCGCGAGGATCTGGGTCCCCAGATAGCCGACCACCCCGAGCAGAATGGCGACGGCCGTCAGCAGGCGGGCGAGCTCGCTGCGGTAGCGCGCGGCCACCGCATCGGGGAGCGAGATGGTGTCGCGCAGCTCGGCCACCATGCGCAGGCGCTTGGCCAGCAGGTAGTACACGCTGCAGAACGCCAGCGGGCTGACCACCGTCATCCACGCCGAGCTCAGCCCCATGCGATAGACGAGTCCGGGGCCGCCCACGAAGCCGAACCCGCTCATGACGCTCGAGAACACCGCGAGGCCGGTGACCATGACGCCGAGATCGCGCCCCGCCATGAAGAAGTCGCGGGTGGAGTTGGTGCGGCGCAGGGCCCACACCCCGACCCCGACGCACGCGGCCAGATAGGCGGCGACGAAGGCGAGCACGACGAGGGCGCGCGAGTCATCCATCGGGAATCAGCCGGCGGGCAAGTGCGCCGGCCCTCCTGCGGAGGCGGTCGGACCGAGGGCGGCGCCGCACGGCGGCTCCGGCGCCGGGAGCCTGCGCCGCCGCACCGCGCCGACGCCCGGAGGGGCGGTCGGGCGGCGGGCCGAGCGCCCCGGCGACGCGTGCCGGGCCCGGTGTCTGCGCCGTTGAACCGCCCCGCCGCCGGGAGGATGGGTCGGGCGGCGGGCCGAGCCGTCGGGCGGTGCGTTCCGGGCGAGGATCCCGCGGAAGCGTTCCAGGTCCTGCGGGGTCACGATTTCGCGCTCGAACAGCAGGACGTACAGACCGACGACGAGGAACTGGGCCGGCCAGAATGCGTAGAGGAACCAGGCGGTGGGGACCGGCAGGGCGAGGAACGACGCGTCCGGGTCGGCGAGGTAGCCGCGGTACGAGACCACCATCATCGTGACGATCAGCCCGAGCACGAGCCCGCCCGCGGCCAGCCGCGCCCGCACCCGGCCGCGCCGGACCCCGAGGGCCAGGCACCCCACGACGAGGGCGAGCTGCAGGATGGCGAAGGCCCAGGCGAGGACCAGAACCGGCCCGTGCCGCCGGGGGCCCGACCCGCCGTGGTCCATCGAGGGGAACCGCGCGTGGGTGGCGCCGGAGGCGGACACCGCGCCGGCGCTCCCGTCCGGACCCGGCCCGTCCCCGGACGCGGCGGGCTCCACCGCGACCGCGAGGACCAGGGTCAGGCACAGGGCCAGCAGGAGGCCGAACAGGACGATCGGCAGCCGCGACGACGGTTCGGGCATATCGCCCGAAGTGTACCCCGACCGCCGGCGGCGTAACGGCCCGTGGGGCAAACTCGGCGGCGCGCCGGAACGGGCCGGCGGTGGCGCGGAAACGGCTCGGATCGGCCAAATTTCGGCGATTTCGACCGTTGCACGACACGTTCTTGGACCCAGTACGGCCCCCGGCCGGATACAGCACAACTTCCGCCACGGACTGGCAGGGTGGATCGCCCCGCCCTGCGACCTGCCCTCCGGTTGGTCGATATCCAACAACACACGCCCCGGCCGACCGCGGCGTAAACGGACCTCCTGTGACTACGGCCCCCGCCGGATACAGCACAACTTCCGCCACGGACTGGCAGGGTGGATCGCCCCGCCCTGCGACCTGCCCTCCGGTTGGTCGATATCCAACAACACACGTCCGGCCGACCGCGGCGTAAGTGGACCTCCTGCGACCTGCCCTCCGGTTGGCGACATACGTGCCGGCCGCCGGCGGCGTAGCGGCCTCCTGCGACCGCCCGGCAGCCGCAGGGCGCCGGGGTGTGCCCCGCGCCGCCGGCGGGGGTAGAATCGTGGCAGCGCCATGGTGAACATGAGACGACGACCGGCGATGGGCTGGCGATGCGCGGCGGCGGCGGGGCTTCTGGCGCTGCTGGCCGCGAACGGGGCGATCGGGCAGCGCGGCGGCGTGTTCCGCGAGTCGCGCGACCACCCCGCCATCCGATACACGGACGGGCCGCGGAACGACGCCGTCACCGCGCTGAACCGGGCCCTGCAGTCCGGCCGCGTCGAGCTGGCGTTCGAGCCGACGAGCGGCTATCTGCGGTCTCTGCTCGACGCCCTCGACGTGCCGGTCGAGTCGCAGGTGACGGTCTTCTCCGAGACCAGCTTCCAGGCGCGCTGGGTGACCCCCGAGAGCCCGCGCGCGATCTACTTCAACGATACCGTCGCGGTGGGTTGGGTGCGGGGGGCCGACGTGCTCGAGATCGCGTCGCTCGATCCGACGCAGGGGGTCGGGTTCTACTCGCTGGACCAGCAACCGGCCGACCGCCCCGAGCTGCGGCGGAACGAGCAGTGTCTGGCCTGCCACCTCTCGTGGGACACCCTGGGGGTCCCGGGGCTGATGACCCTCAACACCCTACCCCTGCCGGACGACCCGAACGCCTACGCCGTCGGCTGGGTGACCGACCACCGCAGCCCCCTGGAGGACCGCTGGGGAAGCTGGTACGTGACCGGCGCGCCGCCGGCGCTGCGCCACCTGGGGAACCGCACCGAGCCGTTCGAGTACATACCCGGCGGCGGCGATCCGGCGCCGGTGCTCGACACCCTGGACGGCGTCGTCGATCTCGACGGCTATCCCACCCCGTACAGCGACCTCGTGGCCCTGCTGACGCTCGAGCACCGCAACCACATGACCAACCTCCTGGTGCGGCTGGGCTGGCAGGCCCGCGTCGAGGACCACCCGACCGCGGCGGGGAGACGGCCGGCCCGCGGCCGGGACGGCCGGGACGGCCCCACCCTGGAGGACACCGCGGTCGAGGTCGTCGACTACCTGCTGTTCGTGGACGAGGCGCCGCTGCCCCCCGGCGTCGTCAGCACGTCGGGCTTCGCCGAGGCGTACTCGTCCCAGGGCCCGTTCGACGGCCGGGGGCGCTCGCTCCACCAGCTCGACCTCGACGGGCGGCTGCTGCGGTACCCGTGCAGCCCCCTCGTCTACGCGGGCGCCTTCGACGCCCTGCCGGCGCGCGCTCTCGACGCCGTGTATCGGCGGATGTGGGCGGTGCTGTCGGGGGCCGCGGCCGAGCCGCGCTACGAACGCCTGTCCCGCGCCGACCGCATCGCCGTCGTGGAGATCCTGCGCGACACCAAGCCGAATCTGCCCGACTTTTTCCAGGGCGGGATCCGCTGACACCAGGGCGGGGGTCCGCTGAGCCCGCCCGGCCAGCCGTGACGAAACCCCCGCTGCATTCGAGCGGCGGCGCAGCTCGCCTGACGGCGTTCGTTCGTCGGACTTCCTGCCGTCCGCGGTTGCGTGCCACCCCGGGAGCTCCGGGGCCTGCGCCGTAGAAGGTTCGCGCCAAGGGGAACGAGGGCAAGTTCGCGCCGGGGCTTGCGCCGTAGAAGGTTCGCACCAGGGGGGAACTTCCAACGCGATGGCAAGTTCGCGCCGGGGGCGTGCGCCGTAGAAGGTTCGCACCAGGGGGGAACTTCCAACGCGATGGCAAGTTCGCGCCGGGGGCGTGCGCCGTGGAAGTTCGGCGCTTGGGCGGCACTTCCAACGCGACGGCAAGACCGGGCTCACGCCCCCGTCAGATCGATCTCGTTCGGCCCCGCGGCGATCTCGATCTCGCGCCCGCTGCGGTCGGGGCCGTGGATGACGGTGGCGGTGTAGCGGCCGGGGATGACGTCGGGCACCGCGAAGCGGCCGTCCCGGTCGGCGACGACCGCGTAGGGCGTGTCGACGACCATGATGTCGGCGAACATCTCGGTGTGGGTGTTGCAGATCACCGAGTACTCGTCGCCGATCTCGAACGTGTGCTCGTAGGTCGTCCCCATCATGGTGGCGATGTTGAAGATCGACTCGCCGTGGCTGTCCTTCACGTGCACCGTGTGCAGCTCGTCCTCGCTGTTGGTGAAGTCGATGGTCTGACCGGTCCGCACGAGGATGAACCCGGGCACGAACTGGCGGCCGATCTGGTCCATGATCGGCGTCTCGTTCGGCAGCGGCACCTCGATCTCGGCGTGCGGCTCGAGGAGCACGATGGACACCAGCATCCCCGCGGCGGGCCGGGCCTGGCCGGTGACCTGCGCGAGACCGCCCGCGTCGGCGGCCGGAGCCGGCGCGGAAGAAGCGGCCGGGGCCGGCTCGATCGGCCGCTCACGCCCCGGCGGCGGACCGCCGGCGGGTGGCGGGCCGCCGCCGCAGGCGCCGAGCAGCAAGGAGGACAAGACATAGAGGGAAAGAGCGTCAGCGGCCCCGATCCGCCGATTCCCACCACCGAACATGCGGTAAGGTGACAGCAGCATCAAGCCGGTGATCGTACCAGAAGTCCGGGCGTGCCGGGGCGTGCCGGCCTGGGTCCGCAGCAAGAGCGGAAGAGCGGTGCGCGGGGGCTGTTCGCGCCCCGGGGGCGGTGCGGGCGGGACGGGTGACGCAACCCGCGGAGAGAGTTGTGTGCGGCCTCGGCGCGGAATCGTGCCGGGCCCGGCCCGCGCCCCCGGACGGCCGGGCCGCCAGCCACCGAAGACAAGGATGCAGGGGAGACGACGATGACCACATCGACCATGCGACGTTCCGCGGCATGCGACCATTCGCGGCGGACCTCTGGACGGGCCGTCGGCCGACCCCGCCCGGCCCCTCGCCGGCGCCGCGCCGGGTTGCCCGGCGGGCTGCTGGTGGCCGCCCTCGTCGCGGCTGCGGGCCTGCCCGCGGCCGGCCAGGAGCGGCCCACCTTGACCACCGAGGCCGACTTCCTGCGCGCGATGGAGGAGCTCTCGAACTGGGGCCGCTGGGGCGCCGACGACGGGCTCGGGGCCGCGAACTTCATCACCCCGGCCAAACGGAAGGCGGCGGCGGGGCTGGTCGCCGAGGGCATCAGCATCTCGCTCGCCCACGACGTCATCGAGGAGGACGCGGTGGACGGCGGCACGTATCTCGAGCGCGAGGTGCTGCGGGTCAGCGACACCGGCGCCGCGGATCGATATCGGTACACCGGCACCTACCACGGCAGCATCCACAGCCATCTCGACTCGGTCGCCTGTCACGTGATGTTCGAGGGCCGGGGCTACAACGGCGTCAGCCGGGAACAGATCGAGACCTCGGGCGGCTGTCCGCAGGGCAGCATCCACGAGCTGCGGGACGGCATCATGACCCGCGGCATCCTGTTCGACGCCACCCTGCTGCCGGGCCGGGCCACCCCGGAAGGCTGGCTGGAGCCGGGCGAGGCCGTCACCTGGGCGGACCTCGAGAAGCTCGAGGAGATTCAGGGCGTGCGGGTCTCCGAAGGCGACGTCATCCTGCTGTACACGGGGCGCTGGAAACGGCGGGCGGCCCTGGGTCCCTGGCCCACGTCCGAGGGGGTCGCCGGATACCAGGCCGACGTCGCCTACTTCATCAAGGAACGCGGGGTGTCGTTCATCGGGCACGACATGTTCAACGACGTCTCGCCGCACGGGTTTCCCGAGCGGGTGGGCCTGCCGTTGCATCGGCTCGCGCTGGTGGCCCTCGGGGTGTCGATCTTCGACAACCTCGACTTCGAGCGGCTCGCCGAAGAGGCGCGGCGGCTGAACCGCTACGAGTTCCTGTTCACGGCGGCGCCGCTGCGCATCGAGCAGGGCATGGGGTCGCCGCTGAATCCTATCGCGACGTTCTGACCCGGCCCGCGCGGCCCGACCGCGGGCGCGCCGGTTCACGGCGCCGCTGCGCATCGAGCAGGGCATGGGGCCGCCGCTGAATCCGGTTGCGACGTCTGACCCGGCCCGGCCGCGGGCGCGCCGGTTCACGGCGGCGCCGCTGCGCATCGGGCAGGGCATGGGGCCGCCGCTGAATCCGATTGCGACGTTCTGACCCGGTCCGGGCGGCCCGGCCGCGGAACGCGCCGGTCGGGAGTGGGCGTATAATCACCGTCTGAACTCGCAACAGACGCGCGGCGACGCGCACATCGGGCGGTGGCGCCCGACGGGGAGGATGCAGATGTCGATTCCGAAGAGAATCGTTCCGCTGGCGGCGGTCGCCGTGGTGGGGTTGGCGGCGGCCTGGGGCAGCGGCTGGGGCACCCTCGAAACGCCGGTGCAGGGGCAGGGGAAAGAGGCCCCCATGTTCGAAGTCGATCCGTTCTGGCCGCAGCCGCTGCCGAACCACTGGCTGCTGGGCTCGACGATCGGCGTCGACGTCGACACCCAGGACCACGTGTGGATCGTGCACCGGGCATCGACCCTCGCCCGCAACGAGATTCCCGCCATCTCCGACCCGCCGTTCGCCGACGACTGCTGCGCGCCGGCCCCGCCGGTGCTCGAGTTCGATGCCGACGGCAACCTCGTCGGCCACTGGGGCGGCCCCGGCGAAGGCTACGACTGGCCCTCGTCGAACCACGGCGTCACCGTCGACCACATGGACAACGTCTGGGTCGGGGGCAACGGAGGCGGCGACTCGCACGCCCTGAAGTTCACCCGTGACGGACAGTTCCTGCTGCAGGTCGGGGTGGCCGGGCGCGCCCCCGACAGCATCAGCCTCGACAGCTTCGGCCGCATCGCCAAGATTTCGGTCGACGGCGACGCGAACGAGATCTACTTCGCCGACGGCTACGGCAACAAGCGGGTGGCGGTGGTCGACGCCGACACCGGCGCGGTCAAGCGTTTCTGGGGCGCGTACGGCAACGAGCCCGACGACGACCACGACGAGCGCTACGTGCCGGGCGGTCCGAACCTACAGCAGTTCATGAGCCCCGTGCACTGCGCCGAGGTGTCGAACAGCGGGCTGGTCTACGTGTGCGACCGCGCCCACGACCGCATCCAGGTGTTCCAGAAGGACGGCACGTTCGTCGACGAGATGCTGGTGATGCCCAACACCACGGGCTCCGGCGCGGCCTGGGACATCGACTTCTCGCACGACCCCGACCAAGCCTTCATCTATCTGGCCGACGGCGTGAACCAGCGCATCCACATCATCGACCGCGGGAACCTGGAGCACCTGACGAGCTTCGGGGACGGCGGGCGGCAGCCCGGGCAGTTCTTCGGGGCCCACAGCATCGCCACCGACTCGGCCGGCAACCTCTACACGACCGAGACCTACGAGGGCAAGCGGGTCCAGAAGTTCGTCTACAAGGGCATGGGCCCGGTGACGACGATGAACCAGGGCGTGGTGTGGCCGGCGAACTGAGACAGCGGCCGGCGGCGCGGAACGGGCTGGCCGGCCGGAGAGCGGCGCCGCCGGGCGGCGGGTTCCGGCCGGCGGCCGTCTTCCGCAACCGGCGATGAAATCGGGGCGGCATCTCGTCGGGGATGCCGCCCCGCGACGGAGGCCGCGGGGAATCGGCGGCGTGCCGGCGGCCCGCCCGGTCAGGCGCGCGCGCCGCGGAACGGCCCGGATTCTCTGGGGGATTAGCGGGGCGGCGGCGGAGCCGGCCAAGCGACCGACGGCGGGCGCATTGAACGCGCGAGGCGGTTGAGCCGGATTCCTGGGGAATTGACAGGGCGGCGGCGGAGCCGGCCAAGCGACCGACGGCGGGCGCATTTGAACGCGCGAGGCGGTCGATTCGAACTGAACGGGCGCGGCGCGGTTGATTCGAACAGAGGGATGACGATGCGCAATCGGTCCATGTCGATCGCCGGACTCGTGGCGGTGATCGTGACGGCGAGCTGGACGCTGCTTTCCGCGGGACAGTTGCTGCTGGCCCCGGTCGGCACGCATGGACAGACCATCACGCCGGTATACGAAGGCTGGTATCCGAACCCGGACGGCACCATCAGCGTGTCGTGGGGATACTTCAACCGCAACTCGGAAGAGAACGTCCGGATTCCGATCGGGCCGGACAACCGCATCGAGCCGGGCGGCCCGGACCGCGGCCAGCCGACGTACTTCCTCCCCCGCCGGCAGCGGGGGGTGTTCACGGTGGTGGTGCCCGGCGACTTCGGCGACAACGAGGTGCTCTGGACCCTCACGTTCCGCGGCGACAGCCAGACGATACCCGGCCACCTCCACCGCGACTGGCTGCTCGACGCGCTGGGCGGGAACACCAGCGGCGACACCCCCCCGGCCGTCAGGTTCGCCGAGGACGGCCGCGAGTTCCGGGGACCGGGCGGCGCACCGGACGGCCCCTTGACGGCCACCGTCGGCGACCCCCTGCCCTTGGCGGTGTGGGCGACCGACGACGGCATCACCCGGCGGCGCGTCGCGGAAGGCGACGAGCCGCCGCCCCTGGTCCGCCTGTCCTGGCATCTGCACCAGGGTCCTGGCGACGTGAGTTTCGCCGACCCCGAGATCGAGATCGCCGAGGACGGCCCCGAGCGGGCCGAAACCACCGCGACCTTCAGCGAGCCCGGCGAGTACGTCCTGCGGGTCTTCGCCAACGACCGGTCGGGCGGCGGCGGGTCGCAGTGCTGCTGGACCAACGCGTTCGTCCGGGTGACCGTGTCGTCCTGACCCCGTCGTCACCGCCCCGGAGCGGCCGCAGCCTGACCGGAAGCAGGGCGCCGCGGACCTGCGCGTGCCGACAGCCGGGCAACGAATCCCGACCAGAGTCACCATGCGCCGGCCGCCACACACCGAATCAGTTCCTCCAGGTTCACGAACCGGACGGGAACACTGCCGTAGTGCCGGATGTGCGAAGTGACGGTATCGTTCGTCACGACGAAATTGTCGCCGTCGGGATACCGTGAGCGAAAGGCCTTGACGTTTCGTGCATCGAAACCGGCCGCGCGCCATTTGCATTCGATGGCCAGGGCCGAGCCGTCCCGGCGGACGATGACCAAGTCGACCTCGTGTCCCCGCTTGTCCCGCCAGTACCGCACAGGATGCCGCCGGACACGGGCCAGATACTCGTTGAGCACATAGTGCTCCCACAGGATGCCCCGATCCTCGTCCCGCAGGCGATCCCATCCCTTGAACAGACAGACGAAGCCGGTATCGAACCCGTACACCTTCGGTGCGGCCACGATCTCCGAAACGCGGCGCGAGCTGTACGGCCTGACGATCTGCACCACGAGCGTGTCTTCGAGAACCCGCAGGTAGTTCACGACGGTGGTCCGGCTGATCTCGCATGGACGGGCGAATCGAGCGGCCTCGAAGATGCCGCCGCTCTGTGCGAGCACCAGCTCGACGAACCGCAGGAACGACCAGCGGCGCTCTACGCGGAACAGCTCCTGGATGTCCCGGGCCCAATAGGAGTCGAGCCACGCCTGGAATTCGCGTTCGGGCGCCGCGTCGGCGAGGAAGAACGGCGGCAGCCCGCCATGCCGGAACCGATGATCGATGCCACGGGCTCCGAACTCCTGTTCGTCCTGGAGTGTCATCGGCGTCAGCCGGAGATCGCGCTTGCGGCCGGTGAGCGTGTCGCGGAACCGCCGCGAGGCGCCGAGGGATGATGACCCGGTGGCGATGACGCGTGTCTCGGGATGGTAGTCCGCGGCGATCTTCAGCAGTTCCGACGGGTTGCGCAGGCGCTGGATCTCGTCGACGACGACTCGCCGCCCGACGACGCCCCGGAGAAACCCCTCGGGGTCCTCCAACGCGCGCCGGCTGCTCGGCAGCTCGCAATCGAGGTATTCGACGTCAGGCAGGGACCGGCACAGGAAGGTCTTGCCGACACGGCGGACTCCGGAAAGCCAGACCACCGACTTGTCGCGCCACAGGCGCTCGATGGTCTCGATCCAGTAGCTGCGGCGAACCATACGACACGAGAATTAGCATAAGGTGCGACCAAACGCAATGCAGCCTGCGATTGGTTCGGCCAGGAACGAGGCGACCGCGGTGTCGCCGCGCAGCCGCCGAGGGCCCAGAGCCCGACCGCGATCAGCCTGCGGATGGTTCGACCGTCCAGGCCGGCGACCCGCCCGCCGAACGGGCGAACCCCGCGGACGGTCCAGAACACGGCGGCGAGGTCAACCGTTCATCGAGCGTCGACGCGGCGCGTGATCACCACCAGCTCGAATCCGCCGAATTCGGTTTCCGCCACGGTCAGTCCGACGACCTCGAATCCCCGCCGGCCGGCGGTGTTCAACTCCCGCTGCATGGTCGAGGTCCGGTTGGTGGCGAGCAACTCGTAGTCGTATCGCACGGCGGGCGCCGCCTCGTCGCGCTCCAGAATGACGACAATCTCCCGTGCGCCGAAGAGCGACGAGTACACGGTCTGCCCGCGATGGTCGTAGCCGTCCGCCCCGGCCTCTTCCAATTCCGCCTGCATGGTCGAGGTCTGCGCGGTCGCCAGCACGCGATAGCTGCGTCTTCCCGGCGACGGATCGCGCGCCATTACCGCCACCAGCTCCGTGTCGCCGACCTCCCGGTCTCCACCCATCACGGCCTCGAAGCGGTAGCCGTCTTCCGCCGCTTCGTTCATCTCGCGCTCCATCGTCGAGGTGCGGCTGGTCGCGAGCACCAGGTAATCGTACCCGTCGGCGGGTTGCGCGCGGGCGGGGCCCGCCGCCAGGGCAACTCCCAACATCCAGGTACACAGGGTGACAATCCGCAGCATCGGTTCCTCCTTCGGGTAGAACAGGCGTAACTGGACCCGGTCTCGACGGAAGGTCCTGCGCCCAAGTGGCCACGGTCGTTCCCTGAAAGGGGGCGCGGGCGGCATGGGACGACCCCCGCAGAGAGTGACCGCGGCCAGTATCGACGAAGGCGCGGGGGTCTACGCCGGGAACACACGGGCTCTGACCACACCCGGCCATTTGTTGAACGGCGCCGGAACCTGGGACTGCCTGGGCGCGACGCTGCCTGGGCGCGACACCGCCCGGCCGCCAAGCCGGCGTCCGCCGACCAGCGAGCCTCTAGTGCATCGCCACGACTAAAAACAGGGGTAGCCGGGGTACTCGCCTCGAACCGCAAGAGTCCTATGCAGAAGAAATACGTCGTTCAACCCAAATCCGTCTGTCCGAAACTTATGACGTGACGGACCACTAGCCGGGGGGCATCACCCATATCGACGAAATGCAGTCGTCCCAGTCTCCGCCGCACGGGCCCCCTACGTCATCGAGATCTCTGACGTCGGACGTGATGGCGAGAGTCTGGCCTCCGAAATCATCGCGTTCGAAGGCGGTGGCCGTCCACCCCGCCGCAATCTTCACCGAAGAGACGCAGTCGTCCCAACTCTGGTTCTCCGGATCCAGGAACCGTGCGCAGGGGCCACGCAGATCATCCAGGTTGGGGAAGTCGTTGTTGAACGTGTACGACTCACCCCGGTAATCGGGATGCTGGTACACGGTAACACCGGATGTCGGGCTTGGTTGCGTGGGGCTGTCACACGCCATCTGAAGACCCAGAGCCAGAACTACGGACCCCCAAGCTGTCGCCTGCTCCCGACGAGTCATGCGACCACCCCCGAAACCTCCGGCGCGTTCTGCATAACCGCGAATTCTGCCGGTCCGCCAGCCGCGTGTCAACGACTGTGGCCGCAGAAACCACGCTGCGCGAAACGGCGTTGGCCCGGCACCGCAGTCGCCAGCCAGCATCGCGTTCCCCCTTTAAATCCCAGGCGGTCAGCCCACGCCGCCAGATCGGCGTCCGTCAACCGCGCAATGCCCGAGACGGCTCCAGCCGTGCGGCGCGGAAGCCGCTGTTTCGATGTCCGCGAGTTCAGGGCGGGCCACCAGGGACCCGCACACGCTCCAGCCGTGCGGCGCGGAAGCCGCTGTTTCGATGGCGACACGAATACCGAGCTCGTCCGCCGGCATGTTCATCGCACGCGGATCATGACCAAGCCCCAATCGCTCGTTCTCAAGGGCCCCGTCGGAACCGGGCACGGCAGGGGCGTCGGGGGCGTCCGGTGACGGCCGCGACTTCGGCGATCCGCGGCACATCCAGGCGTGGGTCGGGTGAGCCGGTCCCGTCGGCGGCTACGGCCGGGTGATGGTGACGACGGGATCGAGGGGCGTGCGGTAGAGCGCGTGCAGAAAGCAGGTCTGCTCGCCCATGTCCAGGCACCGGCGGGCGAAGTCGACCCCGTCGCGCGTGTCGAGGTAGACGTGGGTCTCGACCGCGCCGGCGGCGCCCCCGAGCGCCGCGCCGGGGCCGGAAGCCGTCGCGCCGGCCGCGAAGCTGCGGCCCGGAAAGCGGGTATCTTGCACGATCCGGTAACCGGACAGGTCCTTCCCGAGAATGGCCGCGTAGCGCCCGAGCTGGGTCATGAAGCAGAAGGCGACGCCGGCCGCCATGTAGCACGCGGCCGAGGGCGCCGCGCCCGCGCCGCCCCGTTCCGCCGGCTCGTCCGACAGGAAGCGGAACGTCGAGCCCAGCGGGCGGTGGAGCTGCTGCTCGATCTCCTTCACGCCGTCCCGCCGCCGGCGGCAGATCGCGCGCACGTGGAGCTGCCGGCGCTGTTCGGCCCGCAGGCTCGTGCCGGCGCCGCCGGCCACCCCGGCCACCGGCTTCACCGCTTCGAGGCGCACGGCCGGCACCCCCGCGGGGTCGGCGGGAGCGACGCGGAAGAACGCGGGCGCGGGGTCGGACGGGGGGCTCTTGTCCAGCCGCGCGACCCGTCCCGCCGGCGCCTCGGCACCGTTCACCGCGAGCGTGAACCGCGACGTGTGCGGCCGGCGCAGCACGTCGAATACGGCGGCCCCGCGCACCGCGGCGTCGACCACCGCGCGCACCGCGTCATCGCCGCCGTCGGCGTCGATGCGCACGTCGAGCTCGACCGGCAGGGCGCCGCCGGTCATCGTGCCGTTCAGGGCGGAGCCCTCCATCGTGTAGCGGTTGTCCTGCGTCAGCACGAGGTCGCGGACGGTCAGGCCGCGCGCCCGCGACGCGTCGAGCACCGCGTTCATCCACGACGACACCATGCCCACACTCATGAACGCGAGGGGACAGGGCGCGGCGTCGAAGCCATCGAGGTACGGACCCTCGTCGCTGGCGAGCCGCCAGCCGCCAGCGGCGGCAGAGGCGACGATCGCCTCCTTCTGCATGCCCGAGAGCGACCGCGCCCAGACCCGCACCGCCTCGCCGGCGCCGGGCGGCGGCCGGTTCAGCCCGAGCGCGTCCGGCCGGTCCACGGCGAAGAAGACGGGCCGGCCGTCGCGCTGCAGCACGTTCTCCGGGTCGCGGGTGCCGCGCGAAACGACCATGGCAGGTGTCGACTGGCAGAGTGGTGTTGCCGAACCGCGCGAAGGGCGGCGGGACCCGTGTCGCCGGGACCTCCCGAGACCGGGAGCAGCCCGATGGAGCGATTGCCGCCAATTGTGACACACTGGCGCGGTCAATCCGGCGCGCCGCGCCGCGCGCAGCCAGCGCGGGCGCCCAGGGAGATTCGATGCCCGCATCCGTCCCGACCGCGAACGAACCGCCGCCCGCGTCGACCTCCGCCTTCGCCGGCCTCGCCGCGGCGGCGGGCCTCGCCCTCCTGCTCCTGAGCGTGCCGGGACCCGAGACCCTGCCGGCGGAAGGCCAGCGGATGGCCGCCATCTTCGTGGTGGTGCTCGTCCTGTGGGTGACCGAGGCGCTGCCGGTGGGGGTGACGTCGCTGCTCGCGGTGGTGCTGCTGCCGATATTCGGGGTGGCGGATCTCTCCACCGCGTTCAGCACCTTCATCAGCCCGGTCTTCTTCTTCGTGCTCGCGATGTTCGTCGTCGCCCAGGCGTTCATCAGCTCGGGCCTCGACCGGCGGTTCTCGCTGTGGCTGCTCTCGAAGGCGGGCACCGACAGCCGCCGCGTCGTGCTGGTGTTCATGGTGGGCACCTGCCTCGTCTCGACCATCATGTCGGACGTGCCCGCGACCGCGATCTTCATGGCCTTGGCCGTCGGCCTGTTCGACAAGATGCAGTTGACCCCCGGCCGGTCGTCCTTCGCCAAGGCCCTGATGATCGGCATCCCGTTCGCGGCCCTCATCGGGGGCGTGGCGACGCCCGCCGGCAGCTCCATCAACATCCTGGGCATCTTCTTCATCCAGGAGTACGGCGGCGTCACCGTGCGGTTCCTCGACTGGATGGTCATCGGGGTGCCGATGGTCGTGGTGCTGCTGCCCGTCTCCACCCGCATCCTGCTGCACTTCTACCCGCCCGAGATGGAGCAGGTCACCGCGGTCGGCGACGTGGCGGCGGAACGGTCGGCCCTCGGTCCGGTGAGCGGACGCGAGTGGCGGGTGCTCGTCATCCTGGGCGCGATGATCGTGCTGTGGATTCTCAGCACCTGGATGCCGGCCCTGAACGTCGTGATGGTGAGCATCCTGGGGGCGGTCGTCATGTTCCTGCCGGGCATGCGGCTCTTCACCTGGAAGGAGGTCGAGCGCGGCATCGGCTGGGAGGCGCTGCTGATGGTGGGCGGCGTCACCGCGCTCGGCGCGGCCTCGGTCGAGACCGGCCTCGCGCAATGGCTGGTCGACGGATCGCTCGGGGGCCTGGAGGACTGGAGCGCGCTCGGCATCGTCGCGCTGGTGAGCGCGTTCACCGTCGTCATCCACCTCGCGCTGCCCATCGGCCCCGTGATCAACTCGGTGCTGATCCCCCCCCTCGCCCTCCTCGCCGTGTCGACCGGACAGAACCCCGCCCTCTACGCCCTGCCGGTCGCGTTCACCGCCTCGTGCGCGTTCCTGCTGCCGCTCGACGCGGTACCCCTCGTCACCTACACCCGCGGCTACTACCGGATGCTCGACATGCTCGCCCCGGGCACCGCGCTCTCGGCGTGCTGGGTGGTGCTGATCACGATCCTCATGGTGTGGCTGGGGCCGCTGGTGGACTTCCTGTAGCGCAGTAGCGAGTGATTGGCTGGCTGCTGGCTGAGCGAACAGGGTGTCACCAAGATGACAGGCTTGATCCGGAGTGCACGCGGCAGGTAAGGTTGCCAGGAGAGGGGGCAGCGGGCGTGCTCCCTTGAACTGCAAAAGCACCGGAGGCATCGAAGGTGACAATCACAATAGAGACACACCAGAGGCTGGTGGTGATGACGATCGCCGTGCTGTTGGCGGTCGGGGCGACGACAGCCAAAGCACAGGACACGGGCGCATCGTCTGAAACCTTGGCGGAACTAAACGCTCTTGGCTTACAAGTTGAAGTCCGGCCTGATGAGATAGCGCCTGCGGCGCCGTTCACAGAGGTTTCCCCGCCTGCGGCGCTCGCACCGGGAGAGGCGCTGCCGGGTGCCCGGGCACAGGAGAACATTTGGGACCGCTTGCGCGGCATCTTCGGCGATGTGTTTCAGCGTGCCACTGACCGCTTGGTAGAAGATGCCATCGAGGGCATACAGGACGCGTGTCGCATCAACCTGACGGCCGAGGAGGAGGGGTTTGTGCTCACGTCCGTTGGTATCTCGCTGGGAGGCGTTACAGCCACATTTACGCCGACCCGGGGGTTCTGCGCGACGGCCGGCGGTCTGCCGGACTGCTGACCCGCTCGCCGCGGCCGAACGATGCGGTGCTCCGCGGGGCACCGCATCGTTCGGCTCGGTGAAGTCCGGCCCGCGGTCTTTACTGCGTCGCGTTCCAGCGGCCTAACTTCTTCAGCCGTCCCGAGCCCACGGAGCGGGCGACCGTCGTCAAGGCGCTCATCCCCTAGGAGTCTGCGCCGTAGAACCGTTTTGGGTCCGATCTAGCACAATATGTAGCGTTCAATCGCCTAAACTTGCACAACATATGGTGGTCATGATTTCCTGCGGCGCAGACTCCTAGGTTCAGTCTGGCAGCGCGGTGCAGCCCTCCGAACGAACCAGGGATGCGCTGCTGTGCGTACTCAAGGGTCCCCCCCATTCGGCACGCCGAAGCCGGCAGCCCGCGGACGCGGCACGCCGCTTGCTTTATCGGCAGGACGACCCGCCCGATCCAGCGCCCGGCCTGTCAACCGGCACCCCCGCCGGGGCCACGCTCTGGAAGAACGCCCGCTTTCGGCTCCTCGAGCCAAGCCGTCGCCCACGGGAAGACCGCCAGACACAAATCGATGGTGGACGCATCGACGGCGTACAACTTGTTCTTGAATCGAAAGCCGTGCCTCGGCGCGTGCTCCCGGCAGCGGCCCAACAGGCGTTCGAACAGCGCTTCGTAGAGGGTGTACGGCTGTTCGGTATTGACCCGGGCCAACGACGAGCGGCTGACCGTCCCCACGCCGAGGTGATAGAGTTTGCGTCCTTGGGCGGCCAGGTTGCTCACGATATCCCGCAGGCTCTGTCGGCCCGTCAACTGCGCCAAGCCAAGGGCCGCGAACTGCGCCCAGCGGCTCATGACGCGCAACCCCTGGCCGTGCTGGTGCCGGCGAGCTTCGGCCTCGAATTCATGTCTCGGAAGGAACTTGAGAAGCTGCGCGAAGACTGTGTTATGATGAGCCACGGCTTGGGTCTCCTGTCTTTTGAATGACTTGTGCTACCAATCATTCTATCAGACATGGAAGGTTCAAGCCGCCTTCACCTGAAGGTGTGTGGGACAGAAGTGGTACGGGGTCAACGGTGCCGTGCCCGTTCCTGTCAGCGCTTCGCGGCAGCGCGGTCCCGGCAGGCACAGCCTGCGGTCCGGCCTGTCCCGTGCGGCGCCGCACTCGGCGCACAGCCCCGCCCGGATGCGCCGGCCCGACGGTCCCGCACGGCAGCGCGCAACCGTATCCGGCCGTCCCGATCCAACGGATGCTCCTCGCTCGCGGAGGGGGGAGTTGTGCTCCCTCCCCGCGCGACCTTGAAGCCGGCCGCCGTACCCCAAGCCGGCGGGTTCTCGTTCACAGCCAGGGAGGCAACCCCCTTGCAGCCGGATCTTCCTGGGGCGAGCGACTGGACCGTCTGCCGGAGGTGTCCGGCTCCATCGACTCTACCGCGATTGCGGGACGGCCGGCTCGGACCGGAGGTGGAGCCAGAGGCCCACGAGGGCGAGCCAGAGGGCGTGGGCGAGGAACAAGTGGGCCATCTGGAGGGCGATGGGGGCGAGCAGAAGGGCGTCGAGAACCCCGACGGCCAATGCCGCGGCGAAGGCGGCGGCCACCGGACGGAACGGCGCGGGCGCGCCGCCGGCGTGCGTCTGTCCGAGCCGCCGCCGGAGCCAGAGGAGGTAGCCGCCCAACCCGAGGACGGCGACGGGGTGCCAGACGCGCAGCCGGACGAGGTAGTGGGCGTTGCGGGTGAAGTCGCCGCGGACCCCGTCGATGAACGACTCGGACGGAAAGACGGTCGACGCGAGGGACGCGGCGGCGCCGAAGGCGCTGACCACGACCAGCCCCGCGAGGGCCGCCGCGACGAGCCGGTCGGGGCGGTCGGGATCGAGAGCCGCCGGCGGCTGCCGCGGCCCCGACCACCACGCCGCGCACGCCAGCGCGCCCATCAGGAGATAGGTGTTGGTCAGGTGGATGGGTTGCACGAGGGCCCGCGCCAGCGAAACGTTCATGTCGACCCACTGGAAGATGACCAGGGCGGCCCCGATCAGGGCCTCGACGACCATGAACAGGAGGGCCAGAGCGGCCCAGCGCCGCGCCCGGTGGCCGGGGGGGAAACGGTAGCGTGACCAGCCGGCGAGACCCGCGGCGGCGAGCAGGGCGAGTCCGCTGGTCAGGCGGTGGGTGAACTCGACCAGGGTGTCGGCGGCGGCCGCGGGCGTCGCCCCCGTCGAGGGCGAGAGCAGCTCGCCGCACAGCGGCCAGTCGTCGCCGCACCCGTCGCCGGCGCCGCTGGCGCTGACGTAGCCGCCCCACAGGACCACGAGCAGCGTGAAGACGAGGAGGGCCCAGGCGGCCCCGGTATAGGAAAGGCGCGGCATCATGGCGCGGATGTCCGCCGGCCCGCCGACCCGGGATCGAGCGCCTCCTTGAGATTGGCGTACCGGGCCTGGACGGCCTTCATTTCCGGCTGCAACTCCTGCATCTGCCGCATGGACACGACGCGGCTCCGCGCCCGTCCGGCAGCCCGCCGGCGTCTGCTCCGTTCTACGGCGTGACGGCGCGCGCCGGAAGCGCGAACACGTACACCGCGTTGGTCCGGCCGCCGCCCACCGGCGCCGCCAGATACTGCCGTCCGTCGACCGCATAGGTGATCGGGAAACCCTGCACCGAGCCGGGCAGCCGGGTCTCGAACAGGACCTCGCCGGTCTCGACGTCGTGGATGAACAGGTTGCGGTCGGTGTCGGCGCTCACCACCAGCCCCCCGGCGGTGGTCAGGGCCGCCGCCCCCGGCCGCGTGGCCGTCGAGTGGCGCCAGCGGATCTCGCCGGTGTCGACGTCCATCGCGATGAGGTGGCCGGCGTGCCCGCCGCTGTCCGGGTGCACCCGGCTGCCGCGCGAGAACCAGCCCCGGTCGGCGTAGTAGTCGTTCCCCTCGACCTGCTCCAGCTCGGTGAACAGGCCCCGCACGCAGGTCGGGTGGATGGGGATGTAGAGCGCCTGGGTCCCGGGGTGGTAGGCGCTCGCGCGCCAGTTGCGGACGCCGCCGAAGTCGGGGCAGAAGTCGAGCTCGACCCCGGCCACCGGAATCATGTCCGGCCGGTAGGTCACCGCGCCGGTCGCCGGGTCGACGTCGAGGACGTTCTGATAGCCGAGGTCGTGGGCGGCCACGAATGCGCCGGTCGCGCGGTCGAGTTCCCACAGGATGCCGTGCTTGCCCATCTTGAACAGCGAGCGCCGCCCCCGGTGGTCGATGAGCACGCTCTCGAACACGTCGTCGAGGTCGTGGGTCTCGCCCGGCACGAACTGGTAGTACCACGCCAGCTCGCCGGTCGCGGGGTCGAGGGCGAGCACGCTGTTCGTGTACAGCGCGTCGCCGTCGGTCTTGCGCGACACCCGCGCCCACGGCTTGGCCTGCGAGGTCGACCAGTAGGTGAGGTTCGTCTCCGGGTCGTAGCTGCCGGGGATCCACGAGTCGGCTCCGGCCCGGAACGTCAGCGGCAGGTCGCCCCAGGTGTCGCCGCCCGGCTCGCCGGGGCGCGCGATGGTCGACGTGCGCCACACCTGCTCTCCCGTCTCGGGGTCGTGGGCGGAGATGAAGCAGATGTCGTTCTTGTAGTTCTGGCACCCCGTCATGCCGGCCACGATGCGGCCGTTCACCACGATCGGCCCGCTGGTGTAACGGTAGCCGAGCCGGTAGTCGGCGACGGTGTGGTCCCACGCGACCCCGCCGGTCCGGGCGTCGAGGGCCACGATGTGGGCGTCGGAGGTGTTGACGTAGATCTTGTCGCCGTAGATGGCGATCGAACGGGTGCGCATGCCCGCCCCCACCGCTTCGAGCGCCTCCGACGCGTCGAACTGCCGCCGGTACTCCCAGAGGCGGTCTCCGGTCACCGCGTCCACCGCCTGCACGACGCGGGGACCGGGAATGAACATCACCCCGTCGTGCACGAGGGGCGCCGCCTGGATCAGCCCGGGAGCGAGCGGCCACGCCCAGACGAGTTGGAGCTGGTCGACGTTCTCCCGATCGATCTGGTCGAGGGGGCTGTAACCCCAGCCGTCGAGGGTGCGCCGCCAGTTCAGCCAGTTGGCGGGGTCGGGGTCCTGCAGCATCGCGTCGGTGACCGGCGTGAACGCCCGCTCCTGGGCGCCGGCCGCGGCGCCGGCGAGAAGCGCCAAGAGCGCCGCCCCCGCGGCGTGTTCGATTCGTTTCACCCAACGACTTCGAGTCCATGCGGTCATCGGCGGCCTCCCCGGTTGCGTTCACCCCACTATAGCCGACACGCTCTCCGGCCGTCGCGAGCCTTCGACGATGCGCGGGGCGCCGGCGGGCGCGCCGCCGCAACCGGCGGGCCGACCCGCACCGTGGCCTGCGCGCCGTTCGTCCGGGTCATCGCGTCCCGGCCGGTCATCGGTGTCATCGGCACCGGTGGCAGTTATTGTGTTTCAGGGACTGGACTCCCGGCTCGCCGGCGACGGCGATGCGGCGGCCTCGGCGACCGGCGCGGACGACGGTGTGGCGCGCGCCACGAGCAGGGTCAGGTCGTCACTCTGCACCACGCCGGCGAACTGCTGCACCGAGGTCCGGAGCCCGGCCAGCAACTCGGGAACGGCGAGGCCGCGGCGGGCGGCGACCACGTCGCGCAGGCGGTCCTCGCCGTACTCTTCCTCGTCGTTGCTCAACGCCTCGGTCACCCCGTCGCTGCAGACCACGAGCGTATCGCCCGGCTCGAGCACCGTCGCCGCCGACTCGCCGAACCAGTCCTCGAAGAGGCCGATCACGGTGCCGGTGGCGTCGAGCGTCTCGACGGCGCCGCCGGCGCGGGCCAGCACCGGCGGCACGTGGCCGCAGTTGACGTAGCGCAGTTCGCGGGTCGCCTGATGGAACTCGGCGAGGAAGAGCGTCGCGTAGCGGTTGCCGGGGGTCGAGGCGAAGAAGAGGCGGTTCGCGCGCTCCAGCATCCGGGCCGGATCGTCGGCCCCGCCCGCGTACTGGCTCCGCAGCGTCGCCTGCAGATTGGCCATGAGCAGCGCCGCCGCGATGCCCTTGCCGGAGACGTCGGCGAGCACGAACGCCAGGCGTTCCGCCCCCAGCTCGACGAAGTCGTAGTAGTCGCCGCCCACCGATTTCGCCTGGATGCACTCGGCCGCGCACGCGAGTCCCGGCAGGATCGGGGCACCCGCCGGCAGCAACTGCCGCTGCACCTCCTTGGCAATCTCGACCTCGTGCTCGGCCCGGCGCTCGGCCTCGATGCGGGCCGCCATCTCTTCGCTCAGGCAGATGGTCTGGACCGTCAGCGCGGACTGCAGCGACACCACCGTGAGGAGCCGGATGTCCTCGCCGGAGTACGGCTCCTCCGACTGCCGCCCCCCCAGCGCCACGACGCCGACGAGACGTCCGTTCCGGTCGACCATCGGCGCGAGGCACTCCGGCTGCAGGGGGGCGAGCATGCGGTGCAGCTCGTCGGCCGCGTCGTCGACGCCCGGCGGAGGCAGGACCGCGGGCCGGGCGCGGCTGGCGAGCGCCGCGAGCGCCCCGGCGTCGCGGGCTAGGACACCCGGCCCCTCCGGCAAATCCGCGGCGGCCAACCGGCCGGCCGGGTCCTCGATATAGACGGCCAGCGACACCGGCCGGAATGCGGAGCGGAGCATGGCCTGCAGCAGCGACGCGAGGGCGGGGCGGTCCTTGGCGGTCCGCGTGCGGTCGGCCAGCTCCTCGAGGGCCCGCCGGGCCTCGTACCGATCGCGGAAGAAGGCGCGGTCGATGCGGTCGGTGATGCGCCGCTCGACCCCCGCCCCCGCGCGCGCCACGCCGACGCCCAGCAGCCCGGCCGCGACCACCGCGACCGGCAGCCCCACGCCGAACCCCGCCGGCTGCCACCGCTGGGCGAGCATCGCCAGCGCCACCGCCACCACGAGGCTCGACGCCACGCTGGCGACGGCCAGCCCGCGCCGCACCAGCAGGTACCGGGCGCCGGCACCGGGACCGCCATCACGCGATGCTTGACGACGGCGTACGCGAAGGAGAGCGGCATCAGCGGAAACGCGAGCAGCGCGCACGCGCCCAGCCAGTCGGGGACGGAACCGACGACCTCGACCACCGCGATGACGAGCGTGGGGGCGATTCCCGCCACCGTGCCCCACGCCAGAACCCGCGCCTTGCGCCGGACCTCGGAGGACGCGGCGCGGGCCGCGTGCCCGATCAGGGCCAGGATTCCCACGCCGATTCCAAGGAAGACGTTCCCGAACACGCCATAGGCCCGCCAGAGGGCCAGCCGGCCGGACAGGATCGACTCGCCCGCAAAGTCGCCCCAGAACGGCTGACCGATGAACGGCCGCCACGGAGCGCCGGTCAGAACCAGGCACGCCCCGAACCCGACGAGGAGCCACTTCAACCACGGCGCGAGTTCGTCGAGCCGCGAGCGGGCCGGGAACACGAGGAAGAAGAAGCCGAACAACCCCGGCGCCATCATCAGGAGCGTCAGGCGGTACGCCGTCATGAAGCCGCGAAAGGCCGGGGACACCCCCGCCGCGACCGGATTCATCAGGCTCATGAAGCCGCAGAACATGAGCGCCATCACCCAGGCGTTGCGGTCGTGCAGGCGCTGAAACAGGACCGTCAGGGCGACCAGCAGGAAGACGGGCGGCACCGAGCCGACCCAGGCCTGCAGCAACGCCCAGCCGACGCCGGACCGGTCCCACGATTGCGAGAACATCAAGCCGGCCGCGTAGGTCGCGGAGACCCCCGCCAGGAGCAGGGCGGCGAGGCGCGGCAGCGTCGATGACGGGTTGCGCACGACGGGCTCTCCTTCCGTCCGGCACCGACGACCGGCGCCCGCTCCACGATGACACCGCCGCCCGCCCCCGCGCAACGCGTCCGGGGTGTCCGCGAGGTCGAGGGCTGCCCGCACGCCCAGCCCCGGCAGGTGAATTGTAGTGCCGCCTGCGCGCGTGGGTCTCTCGTGGCCGCGGGCGGAGCGGACGGACTGCGCATCCACAGGAATTCTGGCCGAACGGCCAGGATCCCTCCTGTGTCTGAGCGCCCCTGCTTCGCCCTCCACATGCTCCGTTCTGTTCGAGGAGCTCCCAACGGACAGCTTGCCGTTCGTCGACCACGCCGGATTGTGGCTGACCGGCTTCCCGAACTCCACGCATCGTGCAGACCCCACCGTACACACTCCACGTCAACCGACGGACCGCTCCGCTAGACTGCCCTTCCGCGTAGATCTGCCGCCGGCGTACGCCTCGTCGGCCTCGACGGTCCCCGGTGAACTCCGCAGCGTGGCTTCACCCGGGTGACATCGAATACCACGCAGGACGAACGGGGCTGACTTGTGGGAATGTTGCGCCCCAACGGAAAGAGAGATACGATTGATCAGTGTGTTTTCGTGCACGTGCCCGACCCGCGTGGAAGCCATACCAACGGCTCAATGGGCAGGGGGAGCCGAAATCAACGAAGAGCAGGAGTTCGACATGTTGCGCCCTGCCGTACGGTTCGCGTTGTCCACTTCAATCCTGGCAACGTTGGTGGTATTGCCACCCGCCGCGCTCCATGCGCAATCGAGGGAAGGGTTTGTGCCGGTCACGAGCGCGATGCTTCAGGACCCACCCCCCGGCGACTGGCTGATGTGGCGCCGCACCCTGAACGGGTGGGGCTACAGCCCCCTCGACCAGATCGACCGTGACAGTGTTGACGACCTGCGTCTCGTCTGGACGCGTGCCCTCGGATCCGGCCGACAGCAGGGCACGCCGCTGGTTTACGACGGGATCATGTACATGCCGAACCCGAGAGACGTCATCCAGGCCATCGACGCGGTGACCGGCGACCTGATCTGGGAGTACCGCCGCGACCGGCCCGACGATCTGGGCGACTACATGATCGGCAGCCTCATCGACACCAACCGCAACATCGCCATCCACGGCGAGCTGATCATCGACACCACCATGGACGACCACATCGTCGCCCTCGACGCCGAGACCGGCGACGTGGTGTGGGACACCGAGATCCTCGACTATCGGGTGAACCCCGCCAACCAGACCTCGGGCCCTATCGCCGCCGACGGAAAGGTGTACTCGGGCCGGAGCTGCGACCCGCGGGGCGGGCCCGACGGCTGCGTCATCACCGCCCACAACGCCGCGACCGGCGAGGAGCTGTGGCGGCGGCGGCTCATCCCCGCCCCCGGCGAGCCGGGCGACGAGACGTGGGGCGACGTGCCGTTCGAGGAGCGCCGGCACGTCGGCTCGTGGATGGTGCCGAGCGTCGACCCCGAGCTGAACCTCGTCTACGTCGGCACGTCGGTCACCTCGCCGGCGCCGAAGTTCATGCTCGGCGGCGCCGACCTGACCCACCTCTACCACAACTCGACGCTCGCCCTCGACGGCGACACCGGCGAGATCGTGTGGCACTACCAGCACATGAACGACCACTGGGACCTCGACCACCCGTTCGAGCGGCTGCTCGTCGACACCGCGGTGCGGCCCGACCCCGCCGCGGTGGCCTGGATCAACCCGCGCATCCAACCGGGCGAGCGGCGGCGGGTGGTGACCGGCATCCCCGGCAAGACCGGCATCGTCTACACCCTCGACCGCGAGACCGGCGAGTTCCTGTGGGCCACCCCGACCATCACCCAGAACGTCGTCAGCGGCATCGACGGGGCGACCGGGGCGGTGACCGAGAACGCCGAGCTCATCTTCACCGCCGTCGGCCAGCAGGTGCTCGCCTGCCCCCACGCGAGCGGCGGCAAGGACTGGGAGGCGGGCGCCTACTCGCCGCGGACCAACACGATGTACATGCCGCTGCGCAACGTCTGCGCCCGGATGATGGCCGAGGACCCGGAGACCCGGACGAACCGGCTCTACGCCATCGCGTGGCGGCCCCAGTTGGCCCCCGGCTACGACGACGTGGGGAGCGTGCAGGCGATCTCGGCCGAGACCGGGCAGGTGGTGTGGAATTACCAGCAGCGGGCCGCCACCATGGCCCTGGCCGCCACCGGGGGCGGGCTCGTCTTCGGCGGCGACGTGAACGGGCGCTTCCGGGCCTTCGACGACCGCACGGGGGACATCCTCTGGGAGATCAACCTCGGCTCGCCGGTCTCCGGCTTCCCAATCACCTTCGCGGTCGACGGCCGGCAGTACGTGGCGGTCAGCACCGGCACCGGGCGGTTCCTCGACCTGACCCCGGAACTGCGCCCGAGCAACGGCAACAACCTGTTCGTGTTCGCGCTCGGTGATGCGCCCCGGTCGACGCCTGCGCCGCGGTTTCTGCAAACGTCTCTCGACGTTTGGCTGGACGCGCTCCGACGCCACGACTACGACGCCTACTTGAACTACCTGCACCCTAGCGTCCACGAGATTCCAGAGTACGCTTCACAAGAGGCTATGAAGTTCTGGGCCGAAGAGTTGAGCGCGCTCGCCGGGCAGGGCTTCGCAGGTCAGTTCCGCTTTGAGGCGGTCGTCGGCGAGAGCGATTGGTTGCCATCAGGTACTGTTCGAGCCTATCCGCTCATCAACGGTCAACCACTGGACGAAGCGCTCGTGCTCCTCCGAGATGGTGAAACGTGGATGATCCTGCGGATCTTCAGCTAGAAATTGAGCCGTGGCTGACCGTCGACTCTCAGCTCAAGCGACCCGACCTGCGCTTTCCTTTGTTGCTGCACTGGCGCTCGCTGCGTTTTTCGTACCCACCAGTGCCGCAGATGGGAGAACCGTCACCGTGCTGTTCCGGGGCTTTTCCGCGAATCCCGGTAACGCAGGAATGGATGATCTCGCCGCGAGCTTGTCGACCGACTTTGGAAACAACCCCAACCAATCGTTCTCAAGCCGCGTGTTCGCCCATTCCCAGCACCAGCAAGCCTTTGACTTCATCCAAGAGTTCGACGACGCTAGCTGCTTGATCGTGATCGGCCACAGCTGGGGTGGTGATACCGCGATCGAACTCGCAGGGGAGTTCCTGGTGCCCGCCGAAGTCGACGTCGCCCTGTTGATCCAGCTCGATTCCGTAGGGTTGAAGGACGACGAACTACCAGACGGCGTGGCGAAGGGAGTCAACTATTTCCAGATTCGCGCCGGGCGCGACCCTCGCGACCTTCAAGGCGAAACATTTGTCGCCAAGTCGACAAACGTCCACGTCGAAGCCTTCTATGGGGTATCCAACACGACGATCACCCATACGAACATCGACGATACGGCCTTCGGTCGTAGCCAAGCAGAATACACGACTATCTTCGGGCAACAGCGGGATCTTCACGCACGGATAGTTGATGAAGTCGGAGCGGCGTGCTCTCAGTGAGGCGGGCCGCATCAACGCGCAACACGGACCGGCCCTCGAACGCACAGCGCGGGCGGCGTGCCGCGCAGACACCGGCGCGCCCCGCGCGGGACCTCCGCGCGGACCGGGCCGCAGACGGCCATGCGATCCGCGGCGATCCAACGTTGCATCCGCCCGCTGACGGCGGCTTCGCCGCGGGGACGGAAGAACTCGATCCAGCAGGACGTGTCCGGCAGGATCAGCACTCTTCGAGACTCTCCAGCTCATCGTTCGTGCACCGGAGGTTCACCTTGCCCGCCAGATCGGCGAGCCTGTGCAGCCTCTGCGTGCGCAGATACTCGGTCAACGCAAGCCGGACCGCGGTCGCCTTGCGCTTCTCCCCGGTTTCGCGCTGGCACCGCGCGAACAATCTCGGCGTCCAGCGTGACTGTTGTCGCCATCACCGAAATCCTGTTGTGTTTGGAACGATCCGTCAACAGAATCTCGGCACGCGACCCGGACGATGCCGCCGCGCAGGTCCCCAGCGGCTGATCAACCGGTTGCGGCCGACCGCGTCGAGGCTGGGACCGGCTGGAGAACCCCCTCTCTGACCAGCCGGGTCACCAGGGTCAGCTTCCCCTCGGCATCCAGACAGTCGGGCAGGTCCTCGACGGCGAACTCGTCGGCGGTCGCGGCGAACCGCAGCGCCGGCCACACCCCGACCGGCAGCCGGAGCTCCCGGCCGCAGAACCGGAGGAGGCACGCCCCGCCCTCCCTCACCGCTTCGGTGAGCAGCCCGGCGCGGCGCCTCACCCGCGAGCGGGGCGTCAGCCCGTGTTCATGCAGCCGCTGGCCGAGCAGGTCGGTGAACAGCGGCACGTCCGCGGCCAGGATCTCGTCCGCGAAACGGCGCCAGACGACCTCGGGGTCGAACCGCGACTGCACGGACGCCAGCTTCTCGCCGAACAGACGCGCTCTCTCGGCGGCGGGAAACCCCTCGCGGGCGAACTCGCGGGGGAGGTTCCGGCGCAGCGATTCCTCCTCGAGCGCCGCCGCGGCGACGCTCTCGACGAGGAACTCGGCCCAGGTGAACGCCGTGAGCCCGAGGGTGACGTGCAACGACGCCCGGCCCGTCGAACGGGCCGAGTGCATCAGGCCGCGCGGCAGGTAGACGGCGCTGCCCGGGCCGAGCTCGAACTCGTCGCTGACGTCGCCGGGGGGCGTGCCGGGCACGAAGCGCTGGCCCCGGAGCGGCAGTCTCACCGGGGTGTCGTAGATCGACCAGCGCTTCGTGCCGCTGATCTGCAACACGAAGACGTCGTGGGTGTCCCAGTGCGGGGCGAATCCCTGCGCGCCGGGCGGCGTGAGATAGACGTTGGTCTGGACCCGCGACGAGAAGCGCCGCCCGAGCGCGGCGCACAGCCGCGCCAGCGCCGGCACGCGCTTGTGGAGCTGGTTGAAGACGACGGTCGCGCCGTCGTCGAAGTGCCTCGCAACCTCGAGCGGATGGATCCTGCCGGCGTCGTTCGCGTACTCGCGGGGGGGGACGTCGCCGTCGCCCCGGACCAGACTGATGTCGCGATGGCCGGCTGCGTGGGTACCCAGCACGACGTCGAGGTCGGTCACCGAGAGGAGTTCGGCGTAGTACGAGGGCGCCTCGCGCCGGATATGGAAGAGCCGTTGCTCGTAGTAATCGCGTTCGAACGCCGCCGTCGGCAGCGGATCGATGAGCCAGGCGTACCAGTCTCGGTCAATCGCCGGTCCCGGCCCGGTGTGGTCCGTCATCGGTAGGAGCGCTCCGTGCAAGGCGACCGACGGGTACTTCTGCGCTCGCGCGGCGGTCCTGGCCGTCGCGTCCAGAACTCCGCGGGCGCCAAGCCGACCTGCTTGAACCTTCGTGCCCGCGCGACGGTCTTGGCCGCCGCGTCCACAGCTTGACAATCATGGCACGCGCCACTAGGATACTGGGACTCATTCTCATCTTTCAAGCTCAAGAGGAAACGTCATGCGCAAACTGGAGAACCGGAAGCCCGGCGCGACATCGCTGACGGACGCGGACATCACCACCGTCCGGGTCGATCGCCGCTCGTTTCTCTCGCGTGCGGTCGCGGCCGGCTCGATCGCGGTGGGCGCCGCCATGACCGCGGCCTGCCCCGGCGGGACCGACTCCGACGGGGGGGGCGACGCCGGCTCCCCGGCGACCGACAGCGACCAGGCCACCGACAGCGACCAGGCCACCGACAGCGACGCCCTGTAGGGAGGGCCCGCGAAACCGCCGGCGGTCCCCGGCCCGAGTCGGACGCCCGCGAACCGGCGAGCCGCATCGGCGCCTCCACGCGGCGCCGACCGGCGATCCCGGGGTCGAGGGTTCCGTTTCCAGACCCTCATGAGGGGCGTGCCCTCACCCGACCGCATGAAACGCGGACAGTTTCTGTCCGCCGAGCCGTTGGACCTCCAGCCGGCGGCGGCGGACCGCGCCATCCTCAAGGGGCGGAATCATCCCGTCCCCGTTTCCAAAGCGGACCAGGCATGTCCCTGCGCAGGGCGATCTTCTGGATCCATCTGGCGGTCGGGGTCACCGCCGCCGCCGTGATCTTCATGATGGCGGTGACCGGCGTGATCCTCACCTACGAGGCGCAGCTCAACCGGTGGGCGCTCCGCGGGTACCGCGCCGATGCGCCGGCTCCGAACGTCGCGCCGCTCGGGCTCGACGAACTGATCGCGCGCGTCAACGGCGCGGGGGCGGCCGGAATCATCACCTCCGTGGCCTTGAAGAGCGATCCGCGCGAGCCGGCGGTGGTCGGGCTCGACGACGGCGCCACCGTCCACGTCGACCGCTTCACCGGCGAGCGGCTGGGCGACGGCAACACGCGAACGCAACGCTTCCTCCGGAGCGTCCTGTACTGGCACCGGTGGTTCGCCCTCGAGGGCGAGTATCGGATCATCGGTCGGACGTTCACGGCAACCGCCAACCTCGGGTTCCTGTTTCTCCTCGCCAGCGGGCTCTACCTCTGGTGGCCGTCGGCCGGAAGCCGCGCCGCCTGGAGACAGGCGCTGTGGTTCCGCCGCGGCCTCGGCGGGCGGGCGCGCGATTTCAACTGGCACGGCGTGATCGGCTTCTGGTCGGCGGTTCCGCTCGCCGTCATCGTCGCCGGCGGCGCCACGATCTCCTATCAGTGGGCCGCCGACCTCGTCCATCGGCTGGCGGGCGAGACGCCACCGTTTCAGGCGTCGCCGCGGCCGTCGGCGTCGGTGGCGCAGATTGACCTGTCCGCCACCCCGAACCCGGGGGCCCCGCCGGTCGAGCTGCAGGCGCTGGCCGCGGGCGCCGCCGCCGAGACGCCCGGATGGCGAACGATGACCATCGGCCTTCCCGAGTCGATTCACGACCCCGTCGTGGTCACGGTCGACCGCGGGACGGGCCGCCAGCCGTCGAAGAGCGAGGACCTTCTGTTCGACCGGGCGACCGGCGGGATGGTCGGGCGCGCCGGCTACCCGACCTTCAGCCGCGGCTTCAAGATTCGCCGCTGGTTGCGGTTTGCGCACACCGGAGAGGTGTACGGCGTGGCCGGACAGTCGATCGCCGGCGTCGTATCCCTGGGCGTTGCCGTCACGGTGTGGACCGGTCTCGCGATGAGCTGGCGCCGTTTCTTCGGCCCCGCCGGCCGACGGTGACGGCCGCGGCATCACGGCGCGGCGTGGGCCCGGAGTCTGCCCCGCAGCGGCCCGTGGCGAAGTTCGCGCTGCCCTCGAGCGGCGCACGACCTCTGCGGGGGGGCTCGATGTTCGCCGGCGCGAAACTCCTACGGCGCAGACTCCTAGAACCGATACCGCAGCCCGAAGGTCGGGACGCGGGGGAATCCCTGAGAGGGCACCTCGGACAGCCGCGGCAACTCGGCGCCGGGATCGTGGTGCAGCCGCGGCTCGAGCACCACGGCGTTGTCGCGTCCCAGCAGGTTGATGACCTCGATGTAGAGCGACCAACCGTCGTCGGCGCCGCCGCGCTGGTAGGTGCCGCGGACGTCGACCCGCGCATAGCGCGGCAACCGGCCGGCGTTCAGGTTCTCGACCCCACCGTAGTCGATCGTGTACTGCAGGTTGCCCGCGGCGTCGGTGGCGGGCACCAGCCGGCCCCGGTCGTCCTCCACCGAGGCCACCCGCAGCCCCAGCGCCGGGGTGTGGGGGAAGCCGCTGGCGAACCGCAGCGTCGCCGCGAGGTCCCAACGGCTGGTCAACCGGTAGCGGCCCACCGCGTTGAACGCGTGGGGCCGGTCGTACTTGAACGCATAGCGCCGCCCGTAGCTCTCGCGCTCGGCGCGGCCCCAGGCGTAGGAGACCCACCCCGTGAGCCGCGCGGCGGGGTTCCCGTGGGTCAGGAAGACGTCGAGCCCCCAGGCGTCGCCGCCCGCCTCGTTGGTGGGGGCGCTCAGGATGATGGGGGCGGCGGGGACGCCGTCGCGCAGAGCCTCGGGGAAATCGTACTGCCCCACCCGCGCCCGCCGCTCCGCCTCGGTCTCCAGCCGGCCGACGAGAAGGTCGTCGAAGCGCTTGCGGTAGCCCTCGACCCGGGCGGTGAGGTCGCGGCCGAGGTCCTGCTCCAGGCCCAGCACGAGGTGGGTCGCCCGCTCGTGGCGCAGGCCGAGCTCGCGCGCCCCCGACAGGTCGATGAAGTAGTCCGACTGGCTGAATTTCTCGTACCCCGGGCTCTGCGTGTAGAGCCCGCCCGCGGCCCGGATGCGCGTCCCGCCTCCGAGCGCATAGCTGCCGGCGAACCGCGGCGAGACGGTGGCGCCGCCGTTGACGGTGCTCCAGTCCAGGCGCAGCCCCGGCTCGAGCGAGATGCGCGGGGACGGCGCATAGGTGTCCTGCAGCCACACGCCGCCGCGCGTACCGTCCAGGACGGAATCGAGATCGTCCGGCAGCCCCGCGCCGCCCTGCACGCTCGATCCGTTCGCCTGCAGGTCGTTCCGGTCGCCGGCGATCAGCCACCGGACGCCGGTCCGCAAGCGGTGCAGCTCGATGCCGGCATGCAGCAGATGCCGCGGCGAGACCTGCACGCTCAGGTCCTGCCGCAGGGAACGGTCCGCGACCTCGACGGCGCGCTGGAACGCAATGTCCGACTGTCCGAACGCCACCTCGTCGTCCGGCGCATTGGACCGGGTCGCGTCGGCGCGGACCAGCCCGTCGAAGCGCAGCGACTCGCGGTTGCGATACCACGACACGATGGTCGTCGCGGTCGCCCGCGGGCCCAGAACCGCCTCGAACCGCGCGGACGCCAAGCCGTTCGTGACGTCCGACCCCAACGCCGCGCGCTCGTCGGAATCGTCGAAGTCCACCGAGAAGTCCGCGTCCTCCGCGCTGCGGAGCCCCGTCAGCGTCAGCCGGTGTCCGGGGCCCAGGTCCCACCCCGCCTGCATCTGCAGATCGGCGAACGACGGGAAGTTCTGATCGGCGACGCGCCCCGCCACCAAGTCGTAGTAGGTGCGCCGGGCGCTGACGAGCCACGTGCCGTCCGCGCCGATCGGCGTGCTCCCCTCCAGCACGACGTTGGCGTCGGTGATGCTGGCCGCGGTCGAGCCCCCGAACCCCGGCCGGCCCGCCCGGTTGTCCACCACGAGCAGGGACGACAGCCGATCGCCCCAGGCCGCCCCGAACCCGCCCGCGGTGAGCTCGAAGCCCTCGACCGTCTCGGGGTTGAAGGCGCTGGCGATGCCGAACAGCCGGTAGGGGTTGTGCACCTCGATGCCGTCCATGACCGTCAGGTTCTGGTCGGGGGCGCCGCCGCGCACCGCGAGCCGGCCGCCGAAGTCGTCGGTCGAGGCCACCCCGGCGAGGGTGTCGAGGGTGCGGAAGACGTTGTCGATGCTGCCGGGGGCCCGGAAGACCTCCTCGGGCGTGACCGGGGTGGCGGACGGCCGCTCCTGGACCGCCGTCTCGGACACGACCTCCACCGTCTCGGCGAACGTCCCGGGGAACAGCCGCACCTCGAGGGCGGTCCGCCCGGCGGCCGACCGGTCGATCTCCACCACCGTCTCGAGGTAGCCGCCGGCCTGGAACCGCAGGCTGATCCGATCGCCGTCGAACGCGACTTCGAACCGCCCGTCCGGCCCCGTCTCCACCATCCGCAGGCCGTGGGCAACCTGCGCCCCCGCAATCGGATTCCCGGTCACGCCGTCGAGGACGACACCGGCCACCGTGGGGATCGGCTGCGCCGCCGCCGTCAGGGGCAAGACGGCGAGCAGCCCGCACAGGGTCCGGCAGAGTCTCGGTCCGGGACGTCTCGTCATGCGGGAACGCGGCCACCGGTAGAATACGCCTTGCGCACATCGGGAACGATGCGCCGAGACGAGGGCCAAAGGACATCACCTAGGATATCCGACCGCTGACCGAATTCAAACGCGATACCGTCCGCTTCATGTCCCGTCTCAAGGAAACCGGGCGGCCATCCGTCCTGACCGTCAGGAGTCTGCGCGGTGGAACGGCGCGCGACTCCTGAGACCGGGCGGCCCGCGGCAGCCGCCGGCGAGGATTGCCGGACTGGGAGTCTGGGCCGTGGAACGGCTCCCGGCGGCTTCGCGGGGCGGCAAGCGGAGCCGCCGGCGAAGATTCCGGGCTGGCGGTCAGGAGCCCGAGGCCGTCAGGAGCCCGAGGTGCGGGCGATGGCGGGAAACCGGCTCTCGAACCTCCGGCTGGCGCGGACCGTGACCCGGGCGGCGTCGCGGTCGGGGTCGGGGACCAGGAACAGGGCCGCGGCCCCGTGTCGCTCCGCATGGTCGAGGCCGTCGTCCGCTCCCATCACGTAGAGCGCCGTCGACAGGACGTCGGCGGCCAGCGGGTCCTCGTGCCAGACCGTCACCGACGCCGGCCGATGGACCGGTTGTCCGGTCCTGGGATCGAGGATGTGCGCAACCGGCCGGCCTCCGACCACCCAGGAGCGCTCGGAGGCCCCGCTGGTGGCGAGCGAGCCGGTCGTGAGGGTGACCGCCAGCGCCACCTGGTTCCGTTTGGCGGGATGGGCGATGGCCACCGGCCAGCCCGCGCCGGCGGGCTTCCCGCCCACCGCGACCTGGCCCCCGAAGTCGACCATCCACGGCGGGCCCTCGGCCTGCGCGGCGACCAGCCGCCGCAGAGCTTCGCCTTTTCCGAACCCCCCGGCGTCGAGGGTCGCGTTCGCCGTACGCGTGACGCGGCACGTCACCACGTCGAACCGGAAGTGCGCGAGGCCGGTTGCCGCCCGCGCCGCGCGCAGGACGTCCGGCGCCGGCACGGCGCCGCCCGCGCGCAGACCCCAGGCCTCGCCGAGCCTCCCGACGGCCGGGTCGAAAGCCCCGCCGGTGAGACGATGCCAGTGCGCGAGCCGCGGCCACACGCCGCACAGCGCCGGCGGCAGGAGGAACGGCTCGTTCACCGGCTGCCGGTTGAGGGCGCCCAGGACGCTGTCGGCCCGCCACGTGCTGAGCGACGCCTCGGTGCGCTCGATCAGACCGACCATCTGTTCGAGCCGATGCAGGCCGGCGGCCCGGTCGGCGGCCTGGACGACCAGGGTCGCCCGGGTCCCCATCAGATGGACGGCGCGTTCGACCAAGGTCGGCGCCGCGGTGGGTTGCAGGCGAGCGCCGACAACCCCGGTCCAGGACCGTCCCCCCCCGCGCCCCGGCGCGCCCCGCAGAACAGAAGCGGCGGCGCCGAAGACACCGTTCGCGGGCGGGAAGCCGGAACACCGGTGCGGGTTCCGTTCCCCCCGCGGCGCGCCAGGAACCGGAGCACGGGCGGCGCAGACGCCCCGCGCGGCATCGGCGACGGTCAGTGCGGTCCCGCCGCACGACAGGCAGGCCGCCACGACGACCATCGCGGTTCTCATGGGGAGAGAGGGGCGGCCGGGCGGACCGCGTCAAGCCCGTCGGGCAACACGCGGCCGAGCCTCCAGCCGATGACGAGGTGCGTCGTGTAGCCGGCGACGAAGAGGGCGCTCACGGCGACGTGGACCCAGATGAACGCGGTGATCCACGCCGGGCTGGAGGCGACCTGCATCAGATAGCCGGTCAGCGCCATCACCGAGAAGCCGAGCAGCGACGTCCAACCCGACCGTCGGTTCCGCGGGTCCGGCGAGATCAGCTTGCGCAGGGTGTGCGTCCGAAAGAGCATGCCGAAGAAGACCACGAAGAACGGCGCGGCCACGATGTGGAGGGCCAGCATGGTCGGCTGCCAGGGATGATTGACGACCGAGAAGGGATCGGCCGGCGCCATCAGGTACTTCATGCAGAAGTAGACGATGCCGGTAGCCGCCACCAGCGCGTGCAGCAGGTTGAAGGCCCACTTCTCCCACCACGTCATCGCCAGGGCGATTCCCGGACGCCGCAGGTCGGTGCGCCGGTCCGGCGCAGGCTCGCGCCTCACCGGGCTGCGCATGGCCATGGCCGCTCGAATACCGCCTCTCCAGGAACCCCGGCAGCCCGCGGCGACAGTCCCCGCCGCCTTCGAGCGGCGCTGCATCCCGCCTGACGGGGTTGTTCGTCGGTCACCTACGCCCAATGCGCCTCCTCACGCCTTGCCAAGCAGGGCGTTCTCTTGCCCGCGGGCGCTCTTCAGCCCGCCGGCCCCCCCCGCCGCGCTCGGCGCGACGCGGAGTTCGCCGCGGGCGGCTACGGCACGCCGCGCGCCAGCACCCGATCCGTCGCCAGCACGCGCCGGACCGCCGCGTTGGCGGCGAGCCCGGTCAGGGTCGCGCCGGCGATCGCGCGGATGGCGCGGCGCACCGCCAGATCGTCGTTCAGCGGCCGGTTATCGTATTGCCCGAGCCACCGCTCGGACGGCAGGTACTCGATCGGCTCGAGGAACGCGGTGACGTCGATGCGCTTCACCGTGCCGTCCGCGCTCAACGAGATCAGCAGGCTCTCCCGTTTCGTGCGCACGACGTGCGTATCGACATACGCGCGCCCCACGACGGCGCCATCCTTCGTGGCCACGTATCGGGCGACCAGACCGCTCTCGACGTCGACCCCGGCCAGCTCGCCGATCGCGGTTCTCTGGGCCCGCGTGAGAAAGACGCGCTCGGCCGCCACGGCGGCGCCGGGATAGACGGCGGCCAGCGCCTCCTCCCGCGTCATGCGGCCGCCTTGCGCGGACGGCGCCGCGCCGGCCGCCGCCAGCAGCGCCAGGGTCATCCCGCCGGTCAGAAGTAGTCGCATCGTCAAATTCGCACTCCACCCGTTGCCGGCCGAGGCGCGGGCGGGCCGGGCACGCGCACCGCCGGTCCCGTCAACTCAGAAGGCGTACCCCAGGTTGATGTTGAACTGGTTGATTCCGGAGTCCGCATCGTTGCTCACCCACGCGTGGTCCACCTTGAGGACGACGCCGGGGTCGGGTTTCAGCTCGATGCCGAACGTGAAGTAGGTGTTGTCGGTCGACAGGCTGCGCTCGAACCCGGCCGGCATCCGGGCCTGGGTGTCGACCTGCTCGTAGCGCACGTAGGGCGTCAACCCCACGCCGCCGGCCCCCGCGACCTGCGACAGCAGGTCGTAGCCGAGCTGGATGTACGCGCCCTGCAGCCCCTCGCCCACGCCGCTGGTTCCGGTCTTTCCCAGCGCCTGGTTGAGCCGGTCCGCGTCCGAGAGGCCGGCGCGCGCGAACAGCGCCCGCAGGTCGAGGCCGCGCACCTGCGCCTGGCCGTGAAGGTCGAAGACGGCGGTGCCGATGCCGTACTCGGTGCCGTCCACGACGATCTCGCCCTGCCCCGAATCACCGGTGTAGAAGCTGGCCCCGAAGAAGACGCCCGGCGTGGGCGTGATGTCGAGCCGCCCGGTGAAGGCGAGGCTCGTCGACTTGGCCTTGCCGCCCTTCTGGCGGCCGCCGCGCAGGCCGCCCGACGAGAAGCTCGACCCGTTGAAACCGTTGAGGACGTAGGCCCGGAACGACACCTGACCGAACGCGCCGTAGAAGCCGCCGCCGTTCTCGCGCCAGGTCGACGGGATGATCTTGTTCTCGGTGACCGGCCGCTCGGCCCCCATGAACACCGTCGGCTCGTGGAACTCGTTCACCAGCCCCATCGGCACCAGCAGCATGCCGCCGCGGAGCCCGAAGTTCTCGGTCGCCTGGTAGTCGACGTACGCGAACTCGACGAAGATCTCCTTGGCGTGCTCGACCTCGATTTCGGAGTTGAACAGGAACTTGTCGCTGAACCGGTAGCCGGCGTAGAGAATGGCGCGCAGATAGTCGAACTGCGTCGTCTTGCCGGTGGGGCTTCCGCCCTGGTTCGTGTCGGCGTAGTTCTCGAGCAGCATCTCGCCGTACCCGGCGATGGACACGCCGCGGTCGATGGCGTAGGTCGCGGCCGCCGACGGGGCGAGCCCCAGCCTCCGCGCCTCGTCGACGTCAAGGCGCTCGTCCTCGCCGCTCCGCAACCGTTCCAGCTCCTCGGCCAGCACGTCGATGCGCCGCTCGAGCTCGGCGACGTCGGCCTCCCGCCCCTGCTCGACCGCTTCGGCCTCCCCGACCTCGGGGTCCGCCTCGGCTTCAGGATCGGCGACCGCCTCGACGGCGCCCGGGGCCGCGGCGGCCGCGGCCGGAGTTCCGGCCTCGACCGCGCTCGACCGGCCGATGTCCGCCGGGGCTCCCTGCCCCGACGCGGTGGCGGCAAGGCCGCAGATCAGGGTCACGATGAGCACGTGCTCAATGAAGCGGCGGCGGTCGTTCGTCATGGGCATGCCTCCTTCAGTGACGGGTTGTTGCATACCCCGACCGTCGCCCTATAATGGCCTTGCTGGACAGGTCAAGCCGCGGCTTGGGATAGCGGGGCGTGACGTTGCAGCCGGGGCCCGCCGGGTGTTGCCGCACCCGCGGGCCTTCTTCTTCTCTGCCGGCCGGCGGCCGGCCCGGCGCAAGTTGAGACTAAATCTCAACTTGGGGTGTCACTATACCCGCCTGCCAATCCGGCCGTCAACCCAGAAATGCGACGTGATCTCAATTTTGCCGTTGAGCCGGGTTCTCCGACCGCCGTTCGAGTCGCGCCCCCGGGGTTCGGGAGAGAGGAGAGACGGGGGAATGGCATCGATCAGTTCGACGTCCCGACCGCGCGGCCGCTCACGAGGCGGCCGACCGCCTTCATCTTGCCCCAGAAGAAGTCGAACTGTCCGAGGAGGGTTCCGTATCCGAGCAGCAGAATCTGGTAGATGGGCAGCATGACGACCAGATAGACCACCCACTGCAGCCACCCCGGCGCGGCCTCGGCGAACATCAACCCCATCACCGGGCCCTTCAGCCGGAGGGTGGTGAGACCGGCGAGCGAGAACGCCGCCAGAATGGCGGCCACGCCACCGGGCCCTACCCCCCAACGCGCCTTCATGCGTTCGACGAACTTCATCGGTCCCCTTAATCAACCAACCGCGCAGCGCTCGATACGGCCCGCCGCGTCGTCGTCCCTTCCTGCCGGGCGATTCCGCCCGCCCCCGCGGTCGCCGCGCCGTCAGGGGGTTGCCTTGGCGGCGTTTCGGTATGGCGCATGTGATGCGGTCCTTGGTTTCAGTAAAATTGAGTTTGAGTCTCAATTTCAATATCAGCATTCTATGTGCGGCCGATTCGGTCGGTCAAGAAGAAAACGGGGAGGGGTACCTGCGTGAGGACGCCGTGCGGTCGACCGCGACGGCGAATCCACCGGGTAACCGCCAAGTCGCCGGCCCGCCCCCGCCGATCTGACTGGCGTCCCCCCGATCACCTGTCGTACCATGCGCACCAACCCTCCAGCCTCGACCGGCTCGCTCCCGCCGGCGGGCGGGGACCGGGCGCACGAAAGGACCTGACCATGTCGAAGCGTTTTCTCCCGTTCTTGTCGATTCTGATGCTGCCGTTCGTCCTGTCGCCGCCCGCGTCCGGCCTGTCGGCCGAGGAGGCGACCGGGCAGGAGGGAGCGGCGGTCGAGGCCGAGGTCCATCTGGCGAACGTCCGGCAGCTCACCTTCGGGGGCGAGAACGCCGAGGCGTACTTCTCGCACGACGGGTCGGAGATCATCTTCCAGAGCACCCGCGAGGGGGTGCCGTGCGACCAGATCTTCCGGATGAACCTCGACGGGTCGAACCAGCGGATGGTGAGCAACGGCGAGGGCCGGACCACCTGCGGCTACTTCTATCCCGACGGCGAGTCGATCGTCTACGCCTCGACCCATCTCGGCTCGCCCGAGTGCCCGCCGCCCCCCAGCTTCCGGATGGGCTACGTCTGGGCCACCTACGACAGCTTCGACATCTTCCGGGCGTCGCCCGACGGCGCCCTGACCCGCCTGACCGACACCCCCGGCTACGACGCCGAGGCGACCATCGGCCCCGACGGCCGCATCGTCTTCATGAGCGTGCGGGACGGCGACCAAGAGATTTACTCGATGAACGGCGACGGGTCGGACGTCCGTCGCCTGACGCATCGGCAGGGGCCGGACGGGGGCCCGTTCTTCTCGCCCGACGGCTCGAAGATCATCTTCCGCGGACGCGGGATCCCCGACGGCCCCGAGTTCGACGACTACAAGCGACTGCTCGACCAGGGGCTGTGGCGACCCAGCGCCGTCGAGCTGTTCGTCATGGACGCCGACGGCTCGAACCTGAAGCAGGTCACCGACCTCGGCGGGGCCAACTTCGCCCCCTTCTGGCACCCCGACGGCGAGCGCATCATCTTCGCGTCGAACTCGCACAACCCCGAAGGCCGCAACTTCGACATCTTCATGATCAATCTGGACGGCTCGGGGCTGGAGCAGATCACCTACACGGACGTCTTCGACGGCTTCCCGATGTTCTCGCCCGACGGCGCGAAGCTCATCTTCGCGTCGAACCGCAACGCCGCGCAGGAGGGGGAGACGAACATCTTCATCGCGGACTGGGTGGAGTGAGCGGCGTCCGGCGGGTCTCGGTCCCCAGCCCGGTAATCGTCGCCTGCGGCTCCGATTGCCGCCCAACCAACCCCGCCGGGGAGTCGGCGCCTCCGGGGGAGTCGGCGCCGTTCCACGGCGCAGACTCCCAGGTCGCGTTCGACCGAGACCTGCCCGCCCGGGGGAGCGGCTCGCGGGGCGTCCGGACGCTTTCTCTGACTGGACGCCCGAGAAAGGAAGATCCACGCCCCGCGCTCAACCGAAACCGTTGCGCGCTGGAATCGGAAATCAGCGACGGGAGGAGTGACGCCCGGGGAACACATCCGCCCGCGAGGGAGCTGACCGCGCCCCGCCGCGGAGGCGGGGCGCGGCGTGAATCGTCCGATCAGTTCGCCCGAAAATCGTCGCAGGGTCGCGCTGCGGCCTCCGATTGCCGCCCAACCAACCCGCCAGGAATCCCGCGCCGTTCCACGGCGCAGACTCCCTACTCCTCGTCCGTCGGCAACGCGGTCTGGTTCAGCAGCAGCTTCTGGACGCGCCAGTTGTTCATGTCGGCGACGATCAGCACGTTCTCGTCGCGACACGAAATGCCGTGAACCCAGTTGAACTGCCCGAGCTGCCGGCCCGATTCGCCCAGCCAGCCGAGGATCTCGCCGTCCAGGGTCATCTTGTAGATGCGCCCCGGCTCCACGTCCGACGCGAACAGGTACTGCGTCTCGCCGGCCGAGATGCACAGCGTCCAGGGCGCGGTGTTGTCGGGCTGGTTCGGCCGGGGGTTGCCCAGCACCGGCTGCCGCGTCTTGTCGAACGGCACGTTGAGCAGGATCGTCTTGACGTAGTTGCCGTCCGAGTCGAACTTCTGGATGCGGCTGTTGCTGCGGTCGGCGACGTAGACGTAGCCCCCGCGGTCGACCTGGAGGTTGTGGGGCAACCGGAGCTGATCGTTGCCGGTCCCGTAAGTGCCCCACGACTTGAGCCAGTTCCCGTGCTTGTCCATCTTGCCGACGCGCGAGTTCATGTAGCCGTCGCTGACGAAGATGTTGCCGTCGGGGTCCCAGCCCACGTCGGTGGGGCCCTGGAAGTAGCCGTCGACGTGCCGCGCCTCGCGCGGGTCGACGTGCTCGTAGTGGTCGAAGCCCTCGGGACGCCGGCCGAGGTTCAGGGTGACGTAGCCGGCGGGGTCGAACTTGGTGACCGCGTTGGTCCCCTTGTCGACGACCCAGAGGTTGTCGTCGTCGTCGAAGCGCACCGAGTGCCCGTACCCCAGCCCGTAGACGCCTTGGCCGATCTCGCGCACGAAGTTGCCCCGGCCGTCGAACTCGAGCAGGTTCGTGGTGGCGTTGCCGTAGAGCGGGCCGGTGGTGGCGGTGCCGGGGTGGTTCAGCAGGATGATGTGGCCCTTGGAGTTCTCGGCCACCGCGAGGGTCTCGCCGAGGTTCATGGTCGGCGGATACTTCAGGAAGCCGGGCACGGACACGAAGGGAATCTCCGGTGCGTCCTGCGTCTGGGCGCGCGCCGGCGCCGCGCCGAGCGCCAGCGCGACGGCCGCCGCGGCAATGATGAGACGTTTCACAAGAACCTCCTTGGAGCCCGGTCCTTTCGACCGGAGAACACGATTGAGACACGCAACGCCCGTATAGTAGCGCAGCTTTCGGCCGCCCCATCCACCGTGACCCGCCCTTTTTCGGCCGCCGGTTCGCGGCCGGGACGCGCTTGCGGAGCCGGATTCGGCCGCCGTCCCGCCGATCACGCCCCCTTCTTCGGCCGCCGGTTCGCGGCCAGAATCCGCTTGCGGAGCCGGATGCTGCGGGGCGTCACCTCGACCAGCTCGTCGTCGTCGATGAACTCGATCGACTGCTCGAGGTTCAGCAGCCGCGGGGGCACGAGCCGCAACGCCTCCTCGGCCGTCGAGGCGCGCATGTTGGTGAGCTTCTTCTCCTTGGTGACGTTGACGTCGAGGTCGGCCGGCCGCGCGTTCTCGCCGATGATCATCCCCTCGTAAACCGCGGCGCCGGCGGAAATGAAGATCTCGCCGCGCTCCTGCAGATTCCAGATGGCATAGGCGGTGGCCTTCCCCGCCCGGTCGGCCACCAGGGCGCCGGTGGGCCGGCCCGCGATCGGCCCGTGCCAGGGCTCCCAGCCCGCGAACAGGTGGTGCAGGATGCCGGTGCCGCGCGTATCGGTCAGGAACTGCGACCGGAACCCGATGAGCCCGCGCGTCGGAATCCGGAACTCGAGCCGGACGCGGCCGCTGCCGTGGTTGACCATCTTCGTCATGGTCGCCCGCCGGGTGCCGAGCTGCGCGATGACCACCCCCTGGTAGTCCTCGGCCACGTCGACGACCAGCTCCTCGACCGGCTCCTCGACGCGCCCGGCGGTGCGGCGGGTGACGATCTGCGGGCGCGACACCTGCAGCTCGTAGCTCTCCCGGCGCATCATCTCCACCAGAATCGACAATTGCAGCTCGCCGCGCCCGATCACCCGCACCTGCTCCGGCGACTCGGTATCCTCGACCCGGATCGACACGTTGCCCACCAGCTCGCGGGCCAGCCGATCGCGGAGGTTGCGCGACGTGACGTACTGTCCGTCCCGGCCGGCCATCGGCGACGTGTTGACCCCCATGATCATCGACACCGTGGGCTCGTCGACGTGGAGGGGGGGGATCGGCCGCGGGTCCTGCGGGTCGATGATCGTCTCGCCGATGGTGATGTCGTCGATGCCGGCCAGGCAGATGATGTCGCCGGCGGCGGCGGACCCGACCTCCACCCGCTGCAGACCGTCGAACAGATACAGCTTCGTCACCTTGGTGCGGTCGACGGTTCCGTCCAGCTTCGAGACCGCGATCTCGTCGCCCAGCGCCACCCGGCCGTTGACGATGCGTCCGATCGCGATCCGGCCCAGGTAGTCGCTGGAATCGAGATTCGCCACCACGACCTGCAGCGCCGCCGCCGCATCCCCCGGCGGCGGCGGAATCCGCTCGACGATGGCGTCGAGCAGCGGTCGCAGGGTCTGTCCGGGCGCGGCGGGGTCGAGGCTCGCCGCGCCCGCCTTCGCATTCGCGTAGATGACCGGAAAGTCGATCTGTTCTTCGCGGGCGTCAAGGTCGATGAACAGATCGTAGACCTCGTCGAGCACCTCGGCGGGCCGCGCGTCGTGGCGGTCGATCTTGTTGATGACGAGGATGGGCGGCAGCCCCCGCTCAAGCGCCTTCCGCAGCACGAAGCGGGTCTGGGGCAGGGGCCCCTCGGAGGCGTCGACGAGCAGCAGGACCCCGTCGACCATCGTGAGGGTCCGCTCGACCTCGCCCCCGAAATCGGCGTGGCCGGGCGTATCGACGACGTTGATCAGCAGGTCGCGATAGTGGATGGCGGTGTTCTTGGCGAGAATCGTGATGCCCCGCTCGCGTTCGAGATCGATGTTGTCGAGCGCGCGCTCCGCGACCCGCTCGTTGGCGCGGAACACGCCGCTTTGGTGCAGCATCGCATCGACCAGGGTCGTCTTGCCGTGGTCGACGTGGGCGATGATCGCGATGTTGCGCCGCCGGGGATTGGCGATACCGGAACCGGCCACCCTCATCGGTCGTCAGGTCCTTGGGAAGAATGAGAAGCAGACGTGGTCATTGCTCGATCGTACCCGAGCGGACGCGCGGTTGACACCGGGCGGCGCCCGGCACGATCTTCACCCCGACAGCCCGTGAAAGGAGACCCTCGGACATGCGTTTTCAAGTGTGCGCCGTCGCCATCGCCGGATCGTTGCTCGCCGCGTGCGGATCGGAGCCCGAGCCGACCCCCACCGCGCCGACCCAGGAGACGGCGCCGGGCCCGCCGATGCTCCCGGACGTGATTGTCGCCGAGCGCGGCGGGTTCGTTCCGGAGGGCGTGGAGTACGACATGGACAACGGCCGGCTGCTGACCGGGTCGCTGTCCGAGGGCTCGGTGTTCGAGATTCACGACGACGGCCGGGTGACGCCGTTCGTCAGCGACCCCGACCTGGTGTCCTCGGTCGGCATCGAGGCGGACGAACTGCGGAACCGGCTGCTCGTCGCCAACTCCGACCGCTCGGTGTTCCAGGGCGGGGGCCCCGGACAGGCGATGCTGGGCGTGTACAACCTGACCACCGGCGAACGGCTCGCGATGGTCGACCTCGCCGGCGCGGTGGACGACCCCGGCGACGAGGCCTCGTTCTTCGCCAACGACGTCGCGGTGGCCGACGACGGCATCGCCTATGTCACGGATACGCGCATGAACCTCATCTACCGGGTCGACACCGCCTACGAGGCTTCGGTGTTCCACCGGTTCGACGACGGCGGACCGGGTCCCAACGGCATCGTGGAGCACCCCGCCGGCTATCTCCTGGTGGCGCGGGGCGATGCGCTGTGGAAGGTGCCGCTCGCCGACCCCGCCTCGGCCACCGCGGTGATGCTGCCGGAGGATATTCCGGGACAGGACGGCATGGTCTGGAGCGCCGGCCGGCTCGCCATCGTCAGCAACTCCGGCAACCGGGTGGTGGCGCTGACGAGCGGCGACGAGTGGATGACGGCGGACTTGGCGGGGGTCGCGACCTACGAGCCGCAGGCGACCACCGCGGCGGTGGTCGGCGACGACGTCTACGTCGTGCACCCCCACTTCGCGGATGACGATCCCCCCAGCGTGTCGCGGGTCGAGTTCCAGTCGTCCGCCCCGTAGAACAGCACGGCGGCGACTGCCGGGCCAGACAGGGAGACCCCCGGCCGGCGAACGGACCGGCCGGGGGTCTCCGGAACCAGGAGGGCCCGCCCGGCTCCTGCGGGGCCCGGGCAAGGCCCCATGGGTTCACCACGGGCTCCCGGGTTAGTCCATCCGCTTCGCCACGTACTTGGTGATGCCGCCGCCGGCGGTCGGCCGGGAACCCGGCCCCTCCGCCGCATAGACGTTGCCGTCGGCGTCGACGGCGACCCCTTCGCCGGCCACCCCCTGCAGCACGCGCACGTCATGCGCATGCGGCGGCACGAACCCGGTCAGCCGGTCCTCGCCCGCCGGTCCGATGCGGATGCCGGTCTTCCAGCCGGGGTGGTTGCCCACGCCCGATTCCGAGTCGATCGCATAGAGGGTGTCGTCGTCGGTGATGAACAGCCCGCTGATGCGGCTGTACTGCATATAGATGTCGAGCAGCTCGCCGTCCTGGCTGAAGATCTGAATCCGGTGGTTGCCCCGGTCGGCGACGAAGAGCCGCCCCTGCGAGTCGAACTCCATGGCGTGGGGGGTGCGGAACTGCCCGGGCCGGAACCCGATCTCGCCCCATTCCTTGATGAACGTGCCGTCGGGGGCGAACTTCAGGATGCGGCCGGTGGCGCCGGCCGGCGGGTCCGGGCTCTGACCGCTGTGGCCGTCCGACACGAAGATGTCGCCGTTCGGCGCCGTGATCACGTCGCACGGCTCGTTAAGCTGGCCGGGGCCGCTGCCGGGCTGGCCCGCGACGCCGAGACGCATCAGCTCGTCGCCCTCGGGGCTGAACTTGATGACCTGATGGCCCTTGGTGCCCGCCGCGTTGCCCTGCGAGTCGGTCACCCAGACGTTGCCGTCGGCGTCGACGTGAATGCCGTGCGGCAGCACGAACAGGCCGGCCCCGAAGCTGGTCAACACCTCGCCGGTGTCCTTGTCGAACTTGAAGACGGGGTCGCGGTCGGGGTTCTCCTCGCACCCCCCGGCCAGGGCCAGCCCCCCGCACCGGTCGTAGGCCCAGACGTGGCCGTCGGGACCGATGTCGATGCCCGCCGTCGAGCCCCACACCCGGTCGTCGGGCAGCGGCGCCCAGTTCAGAATCACCTCGCCGGTCGGGTTCGGCAGCGGGCGATCGACCCAGTCGCTCTCGCCGTTCTGCGCGGCGGCGGTCGCGGTGGCCGCCACCACGAACGCGGCCGCCGCCAGCATCGTTCCCGCCCATCTCGACACCTGTCTCGTCCTGCTCATGCCTGTTCTCCTCGTCCTCCTGAGACGGCCGGCGGACCCGGCCAGCCCATCCGCGTGCCCGTAGCCCGGAAATCGTCGTCGTAGGCGTTTTCGCGTCGGCGAACTCCCCAACACGGCCGCAAGGCCGCGCTGCCGCCGCCGATTACCGCCCGACCAAACCTACAGGCGTCCGCGCCTCCTGGCTGAGTCCGCACCGTCTTGCGGCGCAGCCGCCTGCGCACCCTCGAAAGCCCAGGACAGGTCCGCGCCGCTTTCGACGCGGGACCCGCCACGGGCCGTCAACGTCAAATCAGTCGAAATGCACCTCGGCCAGCGCGATGCCGCCCTCCCCCGCCACCGCGTAGAGCAGGAAGATGCGCCCGCCGTCTTCGATGATCGCGGGGTCGCGAAGCTGGTTCACGCGCCCGTAGGCGGTGCTCCGCACCGACGGCTCGAGCGGCGCGCCGGCCCCCTCCCAGTCGTGCTCGGGACGCAGCACCTCGACCCCGGGCGTCTCCGACCACGTCGTCCAGTCGCCCGACAGGTCGATGGTGCTCAGCTTGACGTGCTCGGGCGCGTCCCCGACCTGGGTCCAGAACACGTACAGGGTGTCGCCCCGTTGGAGCAGGGCCGAGTGCCGCATCCGCGGATTGAACAGCAGCGGCCCTTCCTCGAACCCGCCCAGCGGGTCCCGCGACCGGTAGAACTGTCCCGGCATCGACATCGCGTAGGTCCAGCCGTCCCGCTGGAACACCCGCATGTAGGTCCGCCCCAGACGCTCCGGCCGCGCCGAGAACGCGATGCCGTCGGACGACGTCGCCACCCGCGACACCTGCGTGCCGACCCCGTCGAGACCGTGGAAGTACATGACGATGCGCCGGTTGGCGTCGTCGACGTGCACGTCCGGTGACGCGATGTGGGGCGTCGTCGCCTCGAACAGCGCATCGTGCGACATCGGCGCCGCCCCGCGCGCCCGCCGCGCCGCCTGCAGCCGCTCCAGCTCGTCGGGAGACACCTCGGGCGGCTCGGTCAGGAAGTGCGACTCGGCGATCTGCAGGCTGCCCGGCGGATGCACCCGCCACGGGCCCCGCAGGTCGTCGGCGTAGGCGAGCCGGATGTAGCGTCCCTTGTGGTCCGCGAAATACAAGTAGTAGGCGCCCAGCGGGTCCGCCACCCAGTCGGGCACCCGAATCGCGGACGGCCCCTGGATGTTCCCGCCGATGCTCGGGTGCAGCCCGGGGCCGATGATCGGCGCATCCGCCAGCCGTTCGACCCGCACCGCCTGCGCGGCCGACTCGGCGCCGAACGCCAGGACGCCGGCCGCCGCGACGACGATCAGCGCAATGCCCGGAGTGTTCTTCCTCATCACTCTCCCCACCTCCCGCACCAGTCCCGCGACCATGGCGGGGAACGGGACCGGCGCGCGCCGCAGCCGGCGGCACCATCGGTTGGAAGCCAACAGCGTACGTGATCGGCAGCCGAGAACCAAGCCCCTGCACCGCCGAGTAGTGTATCAGGTTGAAATTTGCTTGACCGACCGTGGGATACGCGGGATACGCGGGATACGCGGGTGGTATCATGCGCCTATCGCCCCCGCGTTTCCTGACTGGGAGAGCAATGCCACGAGGACCGAACGGAGAATGGAGACCGGCTGACCCCAACGCGTGCGCCGCGCACGTGGGGCGCATCCTGACCGGCGAGATCGCCGAGACCTACGACCCCCCGAAGAACCAGCGCCGCCCCCCCGACCCCGCGGCCGGTGGCCGGGCACGGGCCGCGAAGATGAGCCCGGAGGAACGGTCGGCCAGCGCGAAGCGGGCATCGGCCGCGCGGTGGGCGGGCGTGCTGGCGGCGCTGTTGCTAACCCCGGCGCTGGCGGCCGGGCAGGCTGCGAGCGAGACGGCCCGTTGGCAGACCAAGGCGGATCGCGTCGCTGCGGTCCAAGGGGAACCGCGGGTCCGCAACCTGCTGCCGCCGGGCCGTTCGACGGCGACACGGGACTACCTGGGGTTCGAGCTGCACCAGGGCGGGCTCTATGAACCGTCGATCTTCCCCACGGATACGTGGCTGGAGATCGCCTGCATCCATGCCGACCTGGAGACCCCGTACAACCGGACGAAGCACGGGTCGTCGCTGCTCAGGATTCACGCCATCGTCTACGACGCGGACCTGGACGAGATCCACAACACGATCGACACAACGACCAGCGACGAGGCGATCTGCAACCTCAGCTCGTCGGTCGATACCAGCTTCGTGGAGCTGCCACGGGCTACGGGCCAGAAAGCCGCTGCCGTGGCGTTCATCGCGATCCCATCGGCGCGGCAGTACGTCGAGCCGTCGAAGCTCATCTACCGGGTGCTGCCGCGATGACCGACGACCAGTTCAAGGCGGAGATGGCCGATTTCAAGGCCCAGATGGTCGATTTCAAGGCCCAGATGGTCGATTTCAAGGATCAAGTGCTCGGCCGGCTGGACGACATCGACGGCCGGCTGGACGAGTTGACGGCCGAAGTCAGCCTCCAGCGTGCCGCCCTGGAGCGGTTCGGCTTCATGGGCAAGGCCCCGAAGCCCCCTACGTCCGGGGGGCCGTCCTACACCGGCGGGACCGGGCTGCCGATGGCCGCGAAAAGGGCCGATTCCCCTTAACTTACCGTGCAGTCTGCGACAGTATCAATACATGAACAGGCTGCACCGCGAACGGCGAGCGACGATCCTGAAGATGCTGGTTGAGGGGTCGTCACTCCGCTCCATCAGCCGGGTCACTGGCGCTGCCGTCAACACCATCATCAAGCTCCAGGCCGACGCCGGGCGGGCCTGCATGGCGTTCCACGACGAGGCGGTCAGGAACGTCCCGTCGAAGCGCATCCAGGTCGACGAGGCGTGGTCCTTCGTCTACACGAAGGCGAAGAACGTAGCGACCGCGGACGCCGCCCCGGCGGATCATGCGGGCGATACGTGGGCATGGACCGCGCTGGATGCGAACACCAAGCTGATCGTGTCGTGGCATGTCGGGCCCCGCGACGCCGAGTCCGCCTACGTCTTCATGGACGATCTGGCGGAGCGGTTACTCCTCCGGGTGCAGCTCACGGCGGACGGGCTCGGGGTCTACGTCGGAGCGGTCGAGGACGTGTTCGGCGCGGACATGGACTTCGGGCAGCTCGTGAAGGTCTACAGCCAGCCAGGCGAGTCCGAGCAGCGCCGGTACTCCCCGGCCTACTGCAAGGCGGCCCACCGGGTGCCCGTCACCGGCGAGCCCAACGCCGACTTCATCAGCACGTCCTACGTCGAGCGGCAGAACCTCAACATGCGGATGAGCCTGCGGCGCTTCACGCGGCTGACCAACGCGTTCTCGAAGCGCCTAACGAACCACGTGCACGCCTTGGCGCTCTACTTCGTCTGGCACAACTTCTGCCGCCGGCACCGCACCCTGAGAACGACCCCCGCGCAGGCAGCCGGGTTGGCGGACGACTGGCGGGATGCGGATTGGATCGTGGACTTGATCGACGCCCGTGCACCGAAGCCCGGCCCGCGCGGTCCGTACCGCAAGCGCGCGAAGGCCGCGGATTCAGACTGATACACTACCCACCGTCGCGGCAGGGGCATCCCACGCTGACTGCGCGTGACGGCTCGCCCCCCGATTCGAGGGGGCGCCACCGTCTTGCCGGCCGGCCGGCACCGCGTGAGACCCACGAAGCCGCACGTCCGGAGCCCAGGATCCGCCACGATGCCGCCTGCGCACGGCGGTGGCGGAGCGCGGGATGGTCCTGCCGCCGCGGCACCGAGCCGGAACGGCATGGGCAACCCGACGAACAACGCAGTCAGGCGGGATGCATCGCCGCTCGAAGGCAGCGGGGACTCGCCACGGGCTGTTGAGGGGCTCGACACTCGGGCCGCCCCAGGTCTGGCAGGCCGGGCGGCCGCAGTCAACATGCCGCGGTCGGAGAGCCGCGCCCCCCCCGCCTCGACCCTGCGGATCACGGCGACACGGGCTCGGACCAAGTCTCCACAACCGGGGTCGCGTAGGCCTGCATCCGGTCGAGCAGAGCCGCCCCATCGGTCTCCGCGAGCAGCATGCCGCGGTACGCGGGGGCGAGGAACTGCCGCTCGACCACATGGTCGAGGAAAGCGAGCAGCGCGTCGAAGTACCCGGCCACGTTCAGGAGGCCGCAGGGCTTGCGGTGCAGTCCGAGCTGGGCCCAGGTCAACGCCTCGAACAGCTCGTCGAGCGTCCCGAAGCCGCCGGGCAGGGCGATGACACCGTCCGACAGCTCCGCCATCACCCTCTTCCGCTCGTGCATCGAGTCGACCACCCGAAGCTCGGTCAGCCCGGGATGGGCGATCTCCCGCGCCGTCAGATGGCCGGGAATGACCCCGACGACCTGCCCGCCGTGGGCCAGGGCCGCATCGGCCAGGACCCCCATCAGGCCGACCTGCGCCCCCCCGAAGACGATGGTGTGCCCGCGCGCGGCAAGCAGGGCGCCCAGCGCCCGCGCGGCCGAGGCGTACCCGTCGCCGGCGCCGACTTTCGATCCGGTGAAGATGCAGATCCGTTTCATGGCCGCTCGGCTTCAAAGGTATCATGCGACTGCAGAGGGCGGCGCGGCACCGTCGGCGCCGCCACGTCGTTATCCGACCGTGGCGAACACCGGCGTCGCACCGAGAGCGGCGAGGGGGCCAGCGGGCTGGTAGAGCGCCCGCGGGCAAAGAACGCCCGTGCCTGACAAGGCGTGAGAAGGGCACCTATCGGGCATACGGTAACCGACGAACAACGCAGTCAGGCGGGATGCATCGCCACTCGAAGGCAGCGGGGACTTTCGCCATGGACTGTATATGGCGATGGCAGATATCGGCAAGCGCCGCCGGAGAGGGCGGCGCGGCCGGCGCCGCCACCGAACGGGGCGCACGACCGGCGCCTGAGCCCGTCACCTCACGTGCCTGCGTGATGACTCACAGCTCGAAACCACCCGCCGTCTGCACCGTAGAGCGGCCCCGAGTCGTGTCCGATCGGTTGGCGGCCGAAAGGGAGAGCCGCAGGGCGGCGGCCTCCGGGCAGCGGCTCGCGGCGGCCTGCGCGGCGATGACCGCCGCGGCGGCCTCCCGGCGTTGGCTCGCGGCGGTATGCGCGGTGATGACCGCCGCCACACTCACCGCCGGCCCGGCGGCCGGCCAGTCCCGCTCGGTTTGGGACGGCGTCTACACCGAGGCGCAGGCCGAGCGGGGCCGCGGGCGGTACCGGGCCCTCTGCGGCTACTGTCACCGCGACGACCTGAGCGGCGGCGGCAGCGAAGCGGGCGCCCCCGCCCTGCGCGGACCGTTCTTCCTCAACCAGTGGCGGGACCGGCCCCTCGTCGACCTCTTCGTCATCATCGGCACTACAATGCCGCAGCAGAACCCCGATTCCCTCCGCGCCCAGGTGGTGATCGACATCGTCAGCTACCTCCTGAGACAGAACGGCGCGCCCGCCGGCGGCGCCGAACTGCCGCCCCGACTCGAACCGTTGCGCTCCATCGTGCTGAGCCGACAGCCCGGCCGGTAGGTCCACGGAACCTCGTCTCCGTGCGTCGACGCCGTGAACCGGTTTCCGGTGGTGCCCCTGCAAACCGTTCGCCTTCAGGGGGTGTCGACGTGGGAGCTAGCGCTACGACGTGCGTATCGAGTTCTTCAACGCCCTGAACAACGGCGTGGAGATCTGGCACAGCCGCTCACGGAACGCGAACGGCAGCACCGGCGCCCCCCCATTCGGGGCCCATCGAGTTTCGAGCGCGTGGACCCATGCTGGAAGGACGCGCCGGCCGCTTCGCGAGAATCACCCCCCGCGCTGCCCGGCAACAGGCGACCCGGAACGAGAAGTTCGGCGATCCTGAATCGGGTGGAGGGATCTGAAGCGGGACAACCGGACTCGCTCACGGGATGCCGGCTGGCGGGTCCACAAGCGGCTTGTCGTCACCAGCCTGTTCGTCGAGGCGGACCTCAAGCGCGCTGAGAAAGGCGTCCCGAACCATCGCCTTCTGCGCAGGGTTCAGGTCTCGACCAACCTCCCGCCGCGATCGCGCCAGAAGTGATGCGTCGATCTCCCCCGGCCGCCGGTTGGTCCTGCGGATATTGTCGGCAAGTGCGGAGACCTCGCCCGCAGGCACGCCGGCGGCTACCTCGCGTGCCACCCTCTCCTCCCAAGGATCGGCCGCATCACTCGATTCCTCCGCGCCAGGCGGCACGGATTCCCCGGAGTCAGGTTCGGATACCTTGCGAGGGCTGCACTTCAAGAACTGCTCAAGGTCGGATGCGCCCCACTCGTAGGTCGCATCAGCCTCCTGGAGGAGAAACAGGGACTGACTCCCGCGTGCCGGCTTGATTCCCAGCAGGTGGACTCGGACGCCGTACTCCTGCGCCAACTGGACCCCGACTCTGAGATCCTCGTCTCCCGAAAGCAGCACGCATTCCGCCACGGCCCGGTTGCGCGCAAGCGTGATCATGTCGGTCACGATGAGCGAATCGACGCCCTTCTGCTGGCCAACGGAATTCACGAAACCGAGCCGGACCTTCACTCCCGCCTGTTCAGCCAACGTGATGTGCTGAGGCGTCGGCCCTTGGCCGGTGCCGTCGTACCAGTAGATCCTGAGCAGATCCAGGTTCGAGCAACCCTCCGCGAATGCCTTCAGCTTGGCGATCACGGCACCGTGATCCAGATCGATCCCCCCCCGCGCCAACTTCTCCCCGCCCAGCACGACCGAACCCTGGGCGAAGAGGTAGCCTGCATCCACGAAGACGGCGACACGGTCCATCCGAGCTTTTCCCCGCCCAAAATAAAAAGGCCCCCGAAGGGGCCCCCTAATAAAGCCGCCCAATTGTCTAATAGGCCGGGCGATCGAAATCAGAATACCACGGTTGGAGGACCATCACCACCCCCGCACCGAACTGGTCGGCCACGCTGTCGGTCGAGATGCCGCGCTCGGCCATCAGCTCGGCCAGCCGGTCCGCCGTCGCCGGCTGCTCCTTGTAGAACAGGGCGCGCTCCTACAGATCGGCGGGGACGTATCCGACGCCCCAGACTCGGAACAGCTCGCGGCAGCCGTCGTCGCTTGGACACGCGGGCTGCCAGCGACGAGTCCCGCAGCACGCGGTGCAAGCACTGCGTCCCCCAGCTCGAAGGTCGTGGCCTCCGCCTTCGCGTGACCGCCCGCCGCCGGAAACTGCGCGAACACCGAGGGTTGGCCGGGCGGCGGCCGATGCCCGGCGTCTGCCGGGTGGGGCGCGGGGCGCCCTCGTCCCGTCGAGAGACGAGGGCGCCCGGATCAGCGTGGGTCGGCCTAGCCCGGAGAGCGTCGCCTGCGGCTCCGCTCACCGCCCAACCAACCCTCCAGGAGTCCGCGCCGTTCTACGCCGCAGACTCCTACTCGGGCACCGGCTGCGCCGCTTCCCGGGCGGCCGGCTCGACCTGCGACGGGACGCGGTCGGGGGTCGGTTGCGCGACCCGGCGCCCCTCGGCGTCGCGGGCGTTGCCGCGGTTGCGGCCGCAGTCGAAGCAGGTGCGCAACTGGTCGGCCATGCCGTCGGTCGAGATGCCGCGCTCGGCCATCAGCTCGGCCAGCCGGTCCGCCGTCGCCGGCTGCTCCTTGTAGAACAGCGAGTAGAACACCCCGTTGGCGATGGTCCACGGCGTCCAGTCCTGGGCGCTCCGGGCGTCGATCTGCGCGCCCTGCTCGACGAGGTAGTCGACGATGCTCGGGGCGCCGCGGTACGCGGCCCCGTGCAGCGCGGTCTCGCCGCGGTCGTTGGCCGCGTGGACGTCGTTGCCCAGCGCCACGAGCATCTTCACCGCCTCGAGGGCCTCGGGCTCGTGCTCGACCGTCGCCCCGCCGTCCTCGCCGGGGTTCCACATGTCGACCCCGGCCGCGACCATGAGCGGCGTCGTCAGGTCGGCGTTCGGAATCAGGGGGTCGGCCCCCGCGCCGAGCAGCACCCGCATGACCTCGGTGTCGACGTTCTTCGCGGCGAGGAGGAACGGCGTCGCGCCCACCCGGTTCAGCCGGTTGCGGTAGCCGTCGCGGAAATCGGCGGTCATCGGCGCGTTCACGTCGACGCCGGCGGCGAGCAGCCGCTCGATCAGGTCCAGGCTGCTGCGGTTGCCGCGGCCCTCGGGAGGCGGCATGTGGCCGATGTTGGTGCGGCGCAGCCGGATGGTCTGGTGCAGGGCGTTCCAGCCCTGCCCGGCCGCGTTCACGTCGGCCCCCTGGTCGATCAGGTAGATGCCGACGTCGTGCTGGCCGTTCATCGCCGCCACGACGAGGGCGCTGGTCCCGTCGGGGAACGTGTCGTTCACGTCGGCGCCGGCCTCGAGGAGGGCCCGCACCGCGTCGAGCTGGCCGAGCTGCACCGCGAACAGCAGCGCGGTGAACGAGGGCCCCGACCGCGCGGCGCGGGTCAGCCCGACCTCGGCCGAGAACGCCCCGCCCGGCTCCCCGGCCGCCGGATCGCCGGTGCGCGCCGCGACGTCGGCGCCGCTGGCGGCGAGGGCGCGGATGGCGGCGGCGTTGTTCTCGGCCGCCGCCCACATGAGCGCGGTCTGGCCCCTCGACGCCTCGGACGCGTTCGGGTCCGCCCCGGCCGCCAGCAACGCCCGGATGACGTCGGGCCGGCCGGTGCGGGCGGCGGTCATCAGCACCGTCTCGCCGTCCGCGAGCCGCCGGTTCGGGTCGGCCCCGGCGTCCAGCAACCGGGTGACGATGGCCGCGTTGCCGTTCACGGCGGCCAGGCTGAGGGGCGCGACCCCGTAGCGGTTGGGCTGCGCCGCATCGGCGCCCGCGTCGAGCAGCAGACCGACGACGTCGGCCGCGTCGCCCTGCACCGCCCAGTGCAGCGCGGTCATGCCGCCGGTCTCGGACGCATTCACGTCGATCGCGTCGTCGAGCAGCGCCGCCAACGCCGCGCCGTCCCCGGCGCGCGCCGCCGCGATCAGCGCCGCCTCGGCTTCCGCCGGCGCAGCCGCCGCCACGGCCGGCGCAGCCGCCGCAAGGGACAGGACCACGCCGACCACCGCCGCCAACGCCGCATCCCACCGTCGTCGATTCGTTGCCATGGTCGATTCTCCGGCGTCTACAGATCCGCCAGCGGCCCGGTGGAGTCGGCCACCCGGCCGCGCTCCACGCCGACCTTGTGGAGCAGGGTCAGGCCGAGGTTCGTGAACGGCGTGTGCATCGGGTAGCGGATGTGCCGCCCGCCCGCGATGGCCCCGCCGCCGCCCACCACGACCGCCGGCAGGTTGACCGGCGTGTGGTGATCGCTGTCGCCCATGCCGGTGCCGTAGAGCAGCAGGGTGTGGTCGAGCAGGGACCCGTCGCCGTCCGGGGTGTTCTTCATCCGCTCGAGGAACCGGGCGAAGAGCGACACGTGATACGCGTTGATCTTGGCCCCCTGCGCGATCTTCACGGGGTCCATCTGGTGGTGCGACACCGCGTGGTGGCCTTCCGGCACCCCGATCCAGGGATAGGGCCGCCCGTTCAGTTCGCGCGAGACCTGGAAGGCGACGACCCGCGTCACGTCGGCCTGGAACGCGAGCAGCTCGAGGTCGAACATCAGCCGGGCATGGTCGTCGAACGAGTCCGGCACGCCGACCGGCGGGTCCGCGATGGGCATCGGCGACACCCGGCTCCGGCGCTCGGCCCGCTGGATGCGCTGCTCGACGTCGCGCACCGAATCGACGTACTCGTCGACCATGATGCGGTCGCGGACCCCGAGGCGTCGCTGCAGGCGGGCCATGTCGGCCATCGCAAGGTCGAGCACGCTGCGGTCCCGCTTCAGCCGGGCCGCCTGCTCCTTGGGCGACCCGCCTTCCCCGAACAGCCGCTCGAACACCGCGCGGGGGTTGCTCTCCATCGGCATCGGGGTCGTGGAGTCCCGCCACGAGTAGGTGTGCTGATAGACGCAACTGTACCCGTTCTCGCAGCTTCCGACGATGTTCTCGTGGTCGAGCGAGAGTTGCAGCGAGCTCAACGGGGTGTCGGCGCCGATGGCCGCCGCCGCCATCTGGTCGATCGACGTGCTCGCCTCGATGTCCGCCCCTTCCGTCTTCTTCGGGCGGACGCCGCTCAGCCACGCCGTGTGCACCCGGGTGTGCACCCCGCCGCCTTCGCTCTGCGTCTCCGCCCCCTTGTTGCTCAGGCCGCTCAGCACCACCATGTCGTTGCGGAACGGCTCGAGCGCCTGCAGCACCGGGGTCATCGCGTACCCCTTCCCGGTGGTGGCGGGGTGGAAGTTCGGCAGATACGTGCCGTTGGGCGCATACACGAAGCCCAGGCGGGTCACCCGGCTGCGCCCCGGCGCGGCGGCGGACAGCGCCGGCGCCATCGCGTCCAGGAACGGGAGGGCCAACGTCGCCCCCAACCCGCGCAGGAAGCTCCGCCGCGGCAGCGCCATCTTCGTAATGATCATCCCGATCTCCTTCAGGTCAGCAGGTCAACACGAACGGATTCCGGTTCACGACATCAAGGAGCCCTTGCAGTCCGGGGCGGCGGTCCCCGCTGCTTCGAGCGGCGAGGCATCGCGCCCGAACTGCGTCATTTCGTCGGACTGCGTGCGGTCCGCGGCTTGCAACAGGCCCGATATGCGCCCCTTCACACCTGGTCGGGCCGGCGCCCTTCAGCCCGCGGGCACCCTTCCCCGCCGGCACTCTTCGGCCCGCGGGCACCCTTCCCCACCGCCGGCGCCCGTCAAACTCGCCGGCACCTTCGGCCCGTCGGCACCCTTACCCCGCCGACACTCTTCAGCTCGCGGGGCAAGCCCGGGAAGGCCAAAGCCTTCGCCGCCTGGTCGGCACCCTCCCCGCCGACACTCTTCAGATCGCGGGCACCGTTCCCACCGCTGGCGCCCTTGCAGCTCGCCGGCACCCTTCGGCCCTGGCACCCTTCCCCGCCGACGCCCTTCAGCTCGCCGGCGCCCTTCGGCCGTCGGCACCCGCCCCCACCGCCGACGCCCTTCAGCCCGCCGGCGCCCCTCGCCGCTCTCGGCGCGACGCGGGCCTCCACCGCGGACTGCTCGGCGCCATCTTCTACGGGGCCGCGGCCGGCCGCGGGGCCACGGCCGTGCGCCGTTCCCGAAACGGCAGGCTGTCGACGACGCCGAGGATGACCGCCGACAGACGGTATTCCTGCGCCGCCGCCCGCCGCACGATGGCCCGCACCGCCGGCATGTCGTAGTGCTCCAGCCCACGGCCCAGCGCATAGGTCAGCAGCTTCTCGGTCAGCGTGCCCACGAACCGGTCCGGACGCGCGAGCAGCGCCGTCTTGAGCTCGGCGACGTCGTCGAACCGCGTCCCGTCCGGGAGCACCCCCGAGGCGTCGATCGGCTGATGCTGCTCGTCGACGTCGCGCAACCGGCCGACGGGGTCGAACCGCTCGAGCCCGAAGCCGAGGGGGTCGATCATCGCATGGCAGCTCGCGCAGGCGGGGTTGTCGCGATGCGCGGCCATCCGCTCGCGCATCGACGGCGTCCGGTCGGCGTAGGCCCCCGCCCGGTCCGGCAGCGCCGGCACGTTGGGGGGCGGGTCGGGCGGCGGCGTGCCGAGGATGTTGGTCAGGATCCACTTGCCCCGGAACACCGGCGAGGTCCGCACCGGGTGCGACGTGATGGTCAGGATGCTGCCCTGCCCGAGCAGCCCGCCCCGGCGCCCGGTCACCGCGACCCGCCGGAAGTGGCTGCCCTGCACGTGGGGCATGCCGTAATGCCGCGCGAGCCGGTCGTTGACGAACGTGTAGTCGGCGGCCAGCAGGTCGAGCACGCTCCGGTCTTCCCGCACGATGCTCTCGAAGAACAGCTCGGTCTCGCGGCGGAACGCCTGCCGCAGTCCGTCGTCGAAGTCGGCGAACAGCACCTGCGACGGCCGCGCCGACGCCAGGTTCCGAAGCTGCAGCCACTGGCCGACGAAGTTGGCGGTCAGGGCGCGGGCGCGGTCGTCCAGCAGCATCCGGCGCACCTGCCGCTCGAGCGCCGCGGGGTCGGACAGGGCGCCCCCGGCCGCCGCGGCCAGCAGCTCGTCGTCGGGCACGCTGCTCCACAGGAAGAACGACAGCCGCGACGCCAGCTCCAGATCGCCGATGCGGTAGTTGACGGCGGCCGCGGCCGGGGCGTCCGCCGGGTCGGCTTCGACCCGGAAAAGGAACTCGGGGCTCACCAGCAGTTGCTGCAGCGCGCGCTCGATGCCGGCTTCGAAGTCGGCGCCCCCGCGCCCCGCGGCGTAGGCGATCCGCAGAATCTCGAGGTCGGCGGCGTCGACGGGCCGGCGCCAGGCCCGCCGCGCCAGGGCGGCGAGAATGGTGTCGGCGCAGGCCTCCTCGTCGACGGCGTCCGCGGGCCGGCAGACGAAGAGGCGCCGGCGGGCCGGGGTGTCGCCGGGGCCCTGCGCATCGAACGGCCCGGTGACGGTGACGCTGCGCAGGTACGGCAGGTCGCGGCGGCTCACCGTCGGATTCAGGAAGGGACGGCGCGGCGTCTCCGACAGCAGGGCCGGCGTCTTGAGGAACGCGACCCCGATGTCGCGGGGACCGGCCTCGATCGGCAACCGCACTTCCAGGTTGTCGCCGACCTCGTTCCCGTCGATGTCGAGCGACGGCAGGCCCTGCTGCATGCGGAACAGCTCGACGCGCCGGCCGTCCACCGTCACCTCGAGCCGGGCCCCCCCGGACACCCGGGACACCTCGATCCGCAGCACGTACTCGGCGTCGAGGGGGAATCGATGCGGGATCACGGCGCCGCCGCGGGTCCCGTAGGGCAGGCCCTCGACGTGATCGTCCTGCGGCAGCGCCGGCGATACGGTGTAGGTGCGGGCCACCGCCGTCGGCGGCGTGGTGCCCACCGCGGCGCGGCTGATGCGCCGGGCCGCGGTCAGATAACGCTCCATGAGCGACTCGGACACCCGCAGGACCCCGGCGATGTTGTCGAACCCGTAGCTCGCGCTGTCGGCCGGGAGGAGGTCTTCTATCTCCACGGTGATCCCGAGCACGTCGCGAACCGCGTTCCGGTACTCGGCGCGGTTGAGCCGATGGAAGGTCTGGGTGCGGCCGGGGTTCGGAGAGGCGGCCGCCGCGGCGTCGAGCTCGGTCTCGAGCCAGGTCGCCACGCGGTCGTAGGTCGCCTCGTCCGGACGCGGCCGGCCGGCCGGGGGCATCAGGCCGGCGCGCAGCTTCCGGACCACCCGCTCCCACAGCTCGGCATGGTCCCCGACCTGCGCCGGATCGACGGTGTCGAGGGCCAGCCCGGCCGTGAGGAGCCGTCCGTTGTGACAGGCGACGCAGTAGCGCCGGAGCACGGCGCGGGACGCCTCGGCCGAATCCGACGCCTCCGCCGGGGCCTGCCGGGCGCCGGACGGCTCGTTCGGCCCTGCCGGCCCGTTCGACACCGCCGCCCCGGCGGACGCGCCGCCCGGCGGCAGCAACAGTATTCCGGCCGCGACGTACGCAAGCCAAGTGCGCATCGTTTTCCTTGTCATCTTCAATGGACGCCGCGGCAAATGCCCCACGGGCCCGCTGTCTGCGGGATCGCGCAGCCGCATCCGCCCGACAGCCGGACTCCACGAACCCCGCCGCCGCAAGACATCCGGAGCGGGTGCGCGAGTCGCTGCCATGCCTGCTGACAGCCGGACTCCACGAACCCGCCGCCGGCCGCCGCAAGACAGACGCCCGGATCCGGGCCATGATAACGCAAAACCGGGCGGCCGACGGCCGGATCATTCCGAGGAGGACTCAGGTCCCGCGCCCCCGACCCGGGTGGACAGGCAAGCGACGAGACCGAAGCAGGCCCGGCGTTCGCGTGAGGACGGCGGCGGCAGCATCGCGGCCTCCTTGGCGGTGCGGGCAGGCATCCCAGCCCGCCCGCGACCGCCAAAACCCTGGGTCGGAGCGTCGGAGTCCGCTTACCGGTCCTTCCTCACCTGCAGGAAGACGCGTGTATCGCGGCGCTGCACGAGGAGGAACGCCGTCCGCCCCGCCTCAATCCCGTCGAGCGCCGCGGCCGCCTCCCGGGCCGAGGCGACCTCGACCCGGTTCACGCCGAGAATGACGTCTCCCGACCGCAGGCCGCCCGCCGCGGCGGTGCTCCCGGGCTCGACGTCCGCCACCACCGCGCCGACCGTGTCCGCCGGCACCCGCAGGCGCCGCATCATCTGCGGCGTCAGGTCCCGCAGGTTGATGCCGAAGCCCACGCCGGGTGCCGCCGCCGCGGCCGGCGCCCTGCGGCCCTCGGCCTCGAGGTCGAGCCGGCCGATAGTGACGTCGAGGGCCGACCGCCGCCCGTCGCGGATGACGTCGACGTCCACCCGCGTCCCGGGCCTGGTGGCGCTCACCCGGCCCTGCAGATCGAGCGGGCTCTCCACCGGCTCGCCCGCATAGGCCACGATGACGTCGCGGGGCTCCAGGCCCGCTTCCTCGGCGGGACCGTCCGGAGCGACGGTCGCGACGATGGCTCCGCGGGGCGCGTCCAGCCCCAGCACCTCGTAGCCGTCGGCCGGTACGTCGCTGATCTGCACGCCCATGACGCCGCGCGTCACCTCCCCGCCGCGCAGCTCGTCGAGCAGGTCCAGCACCGTGTTGCCCGGCACCGCGAAGCCGACCCCCGCGTTCGAGGCGCGGCTGCTCATGATGGCCGTGTTCATGCCGATGACCTCGCCGCGGATGTTCAGCAGCGGCCCGCCGGAGTTGCCCGGATTGATCGCCGCGTCGGTCTGCAGCATCTCGTTGGTGCGGCCTGGGGCCAACCACATCGGTCGGCTGAGGGCGGAGACGACGCCGACGGTGACCGTGTGATGGAGACCGAACGGCGCGCCGATGGCCACCACCCAGTCGCCCGGCGCCATCCGGCTGGAGTCGCCGAACCTGACCGCGGGCAGCTCCCGACCGGGCCGCTCGACGAGCTCGAGCAGCGCGCTGTCGGTCAGGGGGTCGCGGCCGAGCACCCGCGCCTCGTAGCGTTCATCGTCGCCGAAGAGCTGGATCTCGATGGCCGTCGCGTCCTCCACGACGTGGTTGTTGGTCAGGATCAGGCCGTCGCCGTCAACGACGAAGCCGGTGCCGGTGGCGGCCAGCGGCGCAGTCTCCCGCCCGCCCCGGTCGCCGTTCTCCCCGCCCGGCCGATCACGGTCGAACGCCGGCGGCCTTCCGAAGAAGCGGCGGAAGAACTCCTCACCGCCAAAGTAATCGTTCAAGTTGACCTGCCGCCGCGGCTGCTCGGTCCAGACGGTGACGACCGTCGCGGTCTGCGCTTCGGCGATGTCGCGGAACGTGGTCGCGGTCAGGGGCGCGCCGATCGACGCCGGCCCCTCGATGCCCTTCGCGGTCACCGTGGAAGCCAGGTCGAAGTGCGACCCGATCGCCATGCCGGCAACGACGGCCGCCACCGCGACCGCCGCGACGAACGCGGTTCTCGATTTCGACATGTGTCCTCCTCCTGCCGGATGCAGCGCAGAAACGGCCACCCCGCGCTGTCCAGTAAAGATGCTCTGCCGGCGCAACTCCAACCAGGAGACGCCCGCGCTTCCGAAGACGCCGCCCCGGACGGCCCGGCAAGGGCCGCGCCGGGGCGGAGCTTGGCCGAGTTGCCTACGCAGCCTGCTCGACCTCGTGGTTGTTCCCCGCGCCGATGGCGATCCGCCGCGGCTTGGCGGTCTCGGCCAGCGGCAGGACCAGCTCCAGCATGCCTTGGTGGTGGTTGGCGGCGACCTGGTCCGCGTCGACCTTGGCCGGCAGGGTGAACGTCCGCTCGAAGCGGCCGTAGTGGAACTCCGAGACGCGCCCCGGGTCGTTCTGCTCGGTGCGCGTGCGCTCACCGGCGATGGTCAGGCTGTTGCCTTGCAGGTCGATGCGCACGTCTTTGGGGTCGATGCCCGGCAGCGCCACCCGGAGCTTCCAACCGTCGTCGCGCGATTCGATCTCGGCGGCCGGGGTCCAGGCCGTGGCCGGGGCACCTGCCCGCTCGTCGCCCAGGTAGCCACCGAATACGCGGTCCATCCGCCGGTGCAGGCTGGTCAGCTCCTCGAACGGGTTCCAACGGGTCATGCTCAACATTTCGGTCCTCCCTGACGCGCTTGCTCGGCACCCCTTAAAGTGCGCCAGCTTCCCATGCTGACACAAAATTAGTTGAATAGAATAAGGATACCTAAGCTATCCTCACTCACCATCTATCAATAAGACGCGGGGCGGTCCGAAAAAGTTCTCCTTCTTCGGGGCCTCCGGTACAGACCCAAGGCCTTGCATCGGGATTTCTTCGCGGCGCGTGCGGGGCCGGCTGGTTGCGCCGCCGGAGCCGTGCCCCGACTGCCGAAATTTTCGACAAGACCCCGGCGCGGGTACCCGCGGGCGGATTGCGCCCGCCCCGGAGCCGTCCCCCGACTGGGCGCGTGCGGGGTCGGCTGGTTGTCGAGACCCGTTGACGTTACGACGCGCGATGGGCTGCGGCGGCCTGCTCGGGACTCCCGGGGCCCGCGCCGGCGGGCGTCGCGGCACCGACGACGTCATGCCACCGGCCGGCGGAAGCTGGCGGGTCACGACCGTCGAAAGGCGCGCCCCGGGCGGCGATCCTTGATTGAGATGTGTTCACGTACAATCGTCACGACGGGGACGCGAAAGCGGCTCCCGTCAGCGAGATCGGGGGAATGTGCCGTCGGCGCGGCCGGCCAGAACGCCGACAGCACCGCGGTGGGCTGGAGTCCTTCGCCTCAACGGAGACCGCCCGATTGGAGCGGCGCCGGCCGGGCTCCACCGGAGTCCGGGGAGGACGAGCCCCGGGCGATCGCCGTGCGGCGCCCCCGCGACCGGGCCACCATGAAACGATCAGTCCGTCTTTTCCTGCTCGTGCAGTGCCTCGGGGGCAGGCGCGCCTGGCGGCCCGAGGAGATCGCCGAGCACTTCCAGATCTCCGTACGCACTGCCTACCGCGACCTCGCGGATCTGTCCAGCGAGTACAGCATCCCGGTCACCAGCGACGACGAAGGCCGCTACCGGCTCGTCGAGGGCGCAACGATGCGCCTGCTGCCCCTGAGGCGATCTTGCGGCACTCGACGAGCCTCTCCGCCTGGTAGGCGGGCTGGCCCGCGCGTGTCGCGACATCCGCAATGACCGAATCGAAGCTCTCCTCGCACGCGTCGAGCACGTTCTCGCCGAGCGGGCACGGCGGTCGGACCGCGCGCTCCCGCGCCCTGCGAATGACCCAGCTCCGCGGGAGCAGCTTGTGCCCCTCGGCCGGGCCTCCTCGAGTTGTCTAGCGGTCGGGCACACACCGTCCCGGTCCAGCCCCCGTCGTGCCACGGGACGCGGATGGTGACGTGATGGAGCGGCAAGCGGCGAGCACCAGCGACGAAGCTTGTCACGACGAATCTCTCTGCGCTGCCGTTTTCAGACCTGCGGGGGGATACTTCCACTCGTCGGCGTTGGCTCCCGACACGTCGCGGCGCTCCAGAAACACGCCGATGTCATCGATTTCGAGGAACGCGATCGAGGCCTGCGGCTGCCCGTGGGTGTGGAAGACCTGCCTGACGTGAACTTCACGCCGGGGCCAATAGGCGTTGCTGCCGCCATACTCTCCGTTGTTGGCGACGACAACGAGCTGGAACATGTGATAGTGCAGCGCAAGTGCCATCTGATCGAACGTCTTGACGTCCTTGTTGAACGCCGGGATCGCCAGGATGTCTGACTCATCCCTGAGATCCGCAGCAAGACCGAGGTCCGTCGCATCATAGCAGATGGCCGCCGACAGCCAGACGGGCCGGCCACCGTCACTGCTCGACCACGGATAGCCGACCAACCACTGGCAGGGCCGGAATCCCTGAAGAACGTGCGCACCACCACCGTTGAACGCCTGCTCATTCGGGGCGAGATGCGCCTTCCCCTGACGACGAGTTTTGATCTGCAGCCCGTAGGCGTCCGACCACTCCGGAATGACCCACAGGGCTGAGTTGACAAGCGGTTGCCCCGCTAGAATCTTTTCGTAGGTCAGCCCGCTAAGGATCATTGCCCTGTGAGCTCGTGCAAACGGGACCAGATGAGTACGAACATCATTCGGATGGACTGCAAGCTCGGGCAGAATCAGCCAATCGAGCCGCCCCACGCTCCCCTTATGCGTCTCCCGCAGCGCCAACATGCGTTCCACGGCCGCAAGCGCTGCCGATAGGTGATTGCGATGCTTCCGCCGAATTGCGGACTCGTTAAGCGCCAAGTCTTCTGTGTGCTGGAAGTCGTCGACCGCCGGGATCGCCGTCTGGATCACGCAGGCTCGCAACGGCCTCGTCGTGTTCGTCGCAGTCGGTCGCTTGGCCGGCAGCGGCAGGATCAGTGCGCGGGTAGCGCTACCGCGGTGCCGCTCGAGATCGGCGATCCTCTGGTCAATCTGCGTCATCGCCTTTTGGATGTCCTGCTCGACCCAATCGAACCCGTCCGGAGCACGGCACCCTGGCCAGCGCAGGAGGGCCAGGAGGAATTGTTCTACCCAGTCCGTGATCGGAAGCCAATCGTCTCCGAAGGCCGGTTGCGCGCTGTAAAGGCCGTACAGCCGCTGGTACCAGTGGCTCTCGGCAGGGCGATAGCAAGATTCAGTCTCTTTCCAATGTATCCTGCGGACGGGACGCGTGAAATCCGGCTGCCCCGACAGGATGAACCGCAGCAGAAAACCGAGTTGGAAGCGCCATCGCTCGCTGTCTTCACACCATACGGGCACTTCGTACAAGGAGCCCGATGCGTCGACCCGACTCCCCAGGATCTGTAGCTTTTTTACGTCCGCGACCTTGTGATCCTCAGGGAGTTTCAGCTTGACCTGCCCTGGCGTGATCACCTCGGGCAGACGGTTCTGCTGCTGCCACTGTTCGAGGAAAGCCTTCGCGAAGCGCAAAAGGGAGAGCTCGTTGCGAAGAGAACCGCTCGGGTGTGTGTTCAGGACCGCCTTGGCCAGCGTGTCGTGGTCACCGTCAGAACTCTGCGAAGCCCGGCAGAGATCCTCGCGGATGCGCGCCGGAAGGTCGTCGAAGAGGAGAGCATCCGTCTCGGTGTCGATGAGATCGAGAAGAAACGACGGGTCCCTCTGAGCGAGCTGCCGCTTCCGCGACGGATCAAGGCCGGGCCGTGTTAACTCAATTGCCCGCATTCGATCCACGAACGCACGTCTGGAGAGGACCGCGAGCGTCGCGAAATCCGAACTCCGGAGGTGGTTTCCTTCACCGCGCAGAAATCGGATCAGCTCCCGGTAATGCCGAGTTTCCGGTCCCCTTCCCCTGCGCACGACGGGCGCCTTGGCGGGATCAAAGGCGGCAAGAAATAGCAGTGCCTGCTGGCGGAGGTACCAAGGAATCGTCCGCCAGGGCAATGTCACCAAGCGACTGGCCTCCTCACTGAGCTCTTTGCGGTAGGACTTGAGGTCGATCCCTGATGGGAGCGATTCGGTGTCCGCCACGAGCCCCGTCTCCGTGGCTCCAGCGCGGAAAACCTCAGCGAGGCAGTACCAAGCGACTCGCCTCGGCGACTTTCGACGACCCCTTTTTTCCGTGAAGGGGCGGAGCAGTGAGAGAACTTCCCGCAACAGCTTCACATCCGGCCAGAGATCGAGGCCGATCCGAAGCAGGCGGACGTTCGACGGGTCGTCGATCCAGCGTCGGATCAGACCCAGCGCAAACGCCCTCGCATCCTCGTCCAGCTCGCCCCGCGTACGCGCCACGCGCAGTCGCGCGCCGGCCGGGGTACCGCCTCTTCCAACATCAGACTCGTCCGGGGTGTCGTCGTCTTCGTCGTTTTGGAGCAGCGGCCTGATGGAACGGAACGTGGTTCGATATCGGGCAGCGCCGAATCTGGCAACCGTTTCTTCGCGTACGTCCGGGACCGGGGAAAACCGCCAACCGCTGTCGTCGCCGACGCTGAGTGCCTCCTGCACACGCGTCAGGCCCTGGATGGCATCGAGGATCTCCTCGCCCCCGAGTGCGTCGAATCCCCCCGACACCGCCGACTGGATGCGGTTCATCTTCGCGCTCTGCCGCACCAGCGGCCGTTCGTCGCCTCCGAGCGCTGCAGCCTGGGTCTTCTTGGGGGACAGTGCGAGACTGGGCGCCTTCTGTTCCAGTACTTGACTTAGCCATCCGGAGACGGGGTCCTCGATGGTCCTGAGGTCGTCCGACGAAACAGTCGAACTCGGGTCAACCGCAACAAGGATCCGCAAATCGTCGACGTACCGGCACGCATCCACCAGCAGGATCCCGGGAGCGATCTCGGTCGCGATCGCCGCGCGCAGCGCCTCGTCGAACGAAAGGAGCACGAGGTTCGCGAAAAAGCCGGCGGCGACAAGTCCCTGCGGTAGTACCACCCGCGTGAAGTCTTCCAACTCCGCCTGCTCTGCGTAGATCTTGACATCTCTTTCGTCACGCGGATGCCAGCCCCAATTGAGCACCGACGCCACTAGAGAGAAGAACCCCGGATCATCGCCGTCGCGGCGGATCCGGTCGATGGCTGCGGAAAGCAGATCCGGGCGTACGCGGTCGTAGAACTGCTTAAGATCTGCGTGGACGACATACTTCCCCTCCGCGTCTGAAATCGACTCGGCCGCGACTTCCGGACGGGACAGGAACGTTCGGTAGTCCTGATAGTACGCGCGGTAGAGCTTGGCGGATCCCCACCGATGGCGCAGTTCCCCACAGATGGCGTCGCAGAACAGGCGGTTGCCGTAGGAAACCACCTCCCTTCGCGCCTCCCGATCACGTACCGGCCGCCGCGGATCCCCCTGTAGCGTCTCGACCCGGTCGGCGAGACAGAGCATCAGCGCCGTCGCAACCACTTGGTCGGCTAGGTTGACGTGGGCGAGCGGTCGAAGCAGTGCCAAAGTCGCCTTCTTCTCGACGGGCTCCCACACGCCTTCCTGCACTCTCCAGCGCTGGCTCTTGGGTGCCGGAACGATGCGCAGCGGATCGTTCTGCCAACTCTCCGAGGACCGCAAACGTTCGCCGAGTTCGCCGAGAAACGCCCGCAGGTTCACGGCCGCTCGGTCGAGCGCCAGCGTGTCGGAGAACCAGTTGTGGTAGCGGATGTAGGATGCGGTTTTCTTCCAGGCTTGAACGAGGACATACTCCTCTCGGAGCAGATCCAGCCGCGGTTCGAGCTGCTCCTGAATCATGTCTCAGCCCCAGCACCTCGACCAACAGGTGGGAGTCCTTGCAGCCCGTGGCAAAACTCCGCGGCGCGCCGGAACTGGCCGGCAATGGCGCGGAAACGGCTCGGCTCGGCCAGATTTCGGCGATTTCGACCGCTGTACGACACGTTCTTGGGCCGAGTACGGTCCCGGCCGGATGCAGCGCAACTTCTGCCACGGACTGCTTGCCGACACCGATATGCGCGGCTCTCTATATCGTCGATCCCTACCCAGCGCTGGTCGGGGCCCACTCAGTCGCTCCTCCGACAGCTCTGCGCACGACAGTAGATTGTTGCAGACGAGAGTAAACACCCACACCCTCGCAGTCAAGGGCCTCCCGGCAACGACCGGCCTGTCCGGGTTCAGCATGCTCAACGACGAGCAGGGGCAGAAGCTGATGCGCCCGGCCAAGGGCTGATCGCCCGGCCACGGTGAGCCGCCTGCCGGACAACGAAGAAGTACGTCGGCCGCTGGGTCTGGAACGAGGCGGAAAGTCGCCGCGACCCGCGGACGGCGCGCAGGCGGCGGTTCACGAGGCCGGAGTTCAACTGGATCGCAGAGTGAGACGAACCCTGCGTAGCGTGCCCAAGCGTTCGGGCAGCGGGTTCGGGCGGCACCAGAAGGTGCGGCGAAGCCAGCGGGAAGGGCGGCGCAGCTTCTCTCGCGACCAGGGCGGACGATAGCGGCACTTTGCCCAAGCGCCTGCTCTCGAAACGATGGCGCTGGCGCTGCGGGCGACCATCGCCCCGATGAGCGGGAAGGCGGGCGGCTACCACGGCTGCCTCGGCGCCGCGGAGGGTGCCTGCGACCCTTCATGCTCAGGGCGATGGCGTACGGCGTTAGCTCCCACGGCTGCCTCGGCGCCGCGGAGGGTGCCTGCGACAGCAAGAGTTCCCGGCGGGACTGGTCGGGTGGCAATTCGGAGTCGTCAGGACCATTTGCGGGGTGGGTGTCTCCAACGCGGACGGCACCGACGCCTTGGCGGGTCGATTGGGCCGAAAGCGGAACCGCGCGGCGGCGGTTTCCGGGGCAGGAGGCCGCGCCGTGGAACGGCGCGGGTGCCTGGAGGGTTGGTTGGGCGGCAATCGGAGCCGTAGGCGACGATTTCCGGGGCAGGAGGCCGCGCCGTGGAACGGCGCGGGTGCCTGGAGGGTTGGTTGGGCGACAATCGGAGCCGTAGGCGACGATTTCCGGGCTAAAATGAAGCCGTCGGGCTGAACGGCAGGAAGCCCGGGCTCGTGCGCGGCGCCGAGCCCACTGCACTCGACACTCAATCAGGGAGCGACAAGTCATGCGCAAGACTCACCTCACCGCAATCGTCCTGGCCGGAGCAGCCTTGTTGGCGGCCCCGGCGGCGCCGGGCCAGACCGTCGAAGAGGAGATCGCCAAGGCGACGATGGCCGCGCCGGCGGCCCTGCGGGCCAACGCCGCGGTGATCCGGCTGGCCGCCGACGGCGCCGAGACGGTGCTGCGCGAAGGCTCGAACGGGCTGATGTGCTGGGACCGCTCGGACGAGCCGAGCCGCGAGTTCGCGGTGCAGTGCACGAGCGAGGAGAACTTGGCCCGCGTCAAGCAGAACCGGGCTTGGAACATGTCGGGCATGAGCGCCGACGAGCTGCGGGCGACGCGCGAGGCGGCCGAGGCGGACGGCACGCGGGAGGTTTCGAAGTTCGGCTCGGCGTACTACTCGCTGAGCGGCGCCGACGCCGAGTCGGCCAACCTGCACACGACGATCGCGGTGCCGTTCGCGACGGCTGAGACGCTGGGCCTGCCCGATGCGGGCAGCTATACGCAGGCCGGCGCCTGGATCATGGAGGCGGGCCTGTCGGCCGCCCACATCATGCTGCCCGGCCAGTGATGCCGCGCGCACCGGAGCCTGTCATGAGACACACGATATTCGCGGGCGCCTTGGCGTTCTGCCTCGTCTTCACGGCCGCGGCGGCGGCCGGCAACGACAACTGGCCGCAGTTCCGCGGACCGACGATGAACGCCGCGGTGGCCGACAACCCCGACCTGCCGGAACGGTGGAGCGAAACCGAGAACGTCGAGTGGGCGACCGACGTCCCCGGTCTCGGCTGGTCGAGCCCGGTGGTGTGGGGCAACCGGATCTTCCTCACCACGGTGACCGCCGACGGCGACTTCGAGCAGCCCAAGCCCGGCCTCTACGCCCCGCGGGGGCGGCCCGACCCGGTGCCCCTCGAGCACGACTGGCGGGTCTACTGTCTGGACCTCGAGACCGGCGCGGTGCTCTGGCAGCGTTCGGTCCACACCGGACGCCCCGCCTTCCCGCGGCACATGAAGAACTCGTACGCTTCGGAGACCCCGACCACCGACGGCGAGCGCGTCTATGTGCGGTTCGGCGAGCTCGGCCTCTATACCTTCGACATGGACGGCAACGAGGTGTGGCGGCTCGAGATACCCGACCGGCAGACGCGATCGGACTGGGGGTCGGCCTCGTCGCCGGTGCTGCACCAAGACAAGCTGATCATCGTGTACGACAACGAGGAAGCGTCCTGGATTGCGGCCCTCGACAAGCGCACCGGGGCCGAGATCTGGCGGACGGCGCGCGACGAGGTGTCGAGCTGGGCGAGCCCGTACGTCTGGGAGCACGAGGGCCGGACCGAGATCGTGACCTCCGCCGTGAACCGCATCCGCTCCTACGACCTCGACGGGAACCTGCTCTGGGAGATGGACGGCAGGATGTCCTGGGCGGCCATCGCGACCCCGTTCTCGAGCCACGGCATGGTGTACGTGAACTCGGGCTACTTCCGGGACGAGCACCGGCCCGCCTACGCGATCCGCCCCGGGGCGAGCGGGGACATCACCCTGGCGGACGGGGAGCGGTCGAACGAGTACGTGGCCTGGTACCAGCCGCGGGCCGGGAACTACAACACGTCGCCGCTGATCTACGGCGACATCTACTACAGCCTGCTCGACCGCGGCTTCTTCGAGAGCTACGACGCGGAGACCGGCGAGCCCGTCTACGGCCGGCAGCGGATTCGCGTGGGGGCCAGCTTCACGTCGTCGCCCTGGGCCTACAACGGCAAGATTTTCGCGCTGAGCGAACAGGGCGACACCTACGTGATCCGGGCGGGGCGCGAGTTCGAGGTCATCGGGGTCAACCGCCTCGGCGAACTCGCGCTGGCATCCCCGGCCATCGCGGGGGACCGACTGCTCATCCGCACGCAGTCGAAGCTCTACAGCATCCGGAAGGAGCCGGAGTCTGCGCCTTAGTTGGTTGGACAACGCGCGGACTACGGGAGGGTTGGTTGGGCGGCAGGCGGAGCCGCGAGGCGACGGTGGCCGGGCGGGTGCTCCGGGGCCGCGGCACCACCGTGCGCCGTTGCTGCTCTGGCTGCGCTTTGAACAACGCGCGGACTACGGGAGGGTTGGTTGGGCGGCAGGCGGAGCCGCGGGGCGACGGTGGCCGGACGGGTGCTCCGGGGCCGCGGCGCCACCGTGCGCCGTTGGCTGCTCTGGCTGACGATCGGCGCTCTCCTCCTGTTCGAGGCGGGCGCCATCGTCACCACCGGTGACGGCAAATTGCTGCTCCCACCGGGGGTGCTGACGGGCGCGCTGCTGTTCTGGCTTTTCGTCACCGCCGCGGTCGTGAAGCGCCGGTTCATCCGGACCGGACGTGACCCCGGGAGGAACCCCGTGCCCCGCCGGCCGGAACGGCTGTGCTGCGTCCCGCTGCTCCTCGCCGCCGGCCTGTGCGGATACGCCGCGCCGGCGGCCGGTCAGGCGCCTCTCATCGCCATGGCCGGGGCGGCGCTACCGGCCCTCGACGGCCGCGGCTTCTCCGCCCTGAGGCGGGACGAGCCGGGCGCCGCGAGCTCGCACGAGCCGTTTCACGGCCACCGGAAACACACTCTTGACGCAGAGCGTAGCGGCCCGTGGAAGCAGGTGTTCATCCTGCGCTGGAGTCCACGTAGACCGCCTGCCGACGACGCGGAGCGTAGCGGCCCGTGGAAGCGGGTGTTCCCGCGGCCGGGACGCGACGAGTCGTCATGGCGGATCTCGAAGACCGGCGCATTCGTCGACGAGCGGCTCGAGCCGGTGACGGGCCTCGATCTCTACAACCTCGAGACGGACCTCGATGTGCGGCGCAACGTCGCGGCCGAGCACCCCGAGGTGGTCGAGCGCCTGACCGCCCCCGCCGACCGGGCGCAGGCCGAGCTGGGCGACCACAACCGCATCGGCGGCGGCGTGCGGTTCTTCGAGTACGGACCGAGGCGGCCGCGCCGGCAACCGTGGATCACGCAGTGACCCGCCCGTCCCCGCCCCTGCGGTTTCTGGCGGGACTCGACGCGGACCTCCGGCAGTCGCTGCTGAGCCAGATACGGGACACCTGGACCCACAACTCGACCGCCCTGGAGGGCAACTCCCTCAGCCTGGGCGACACCAAGTTCGTCATCGAGGAAGGCCTGACGGTCGCCGGCAAGCCCGTCAAGGACCACCAGGAAGTCATCGGCCACGCCGGCGCCATCACCCAGATCTATGGCCTGCTCGGCCGGGACGTTACTGACGACGACCTGTTCAACCTCCATCGCAGCGTGCAGGCCGAGCGCGTCGTCGACGTCTACAAGCCACTCGGAAGCTGGAAGGTCGAGCCCAACGGCACCTATGCGGTGGACGACAGCGGCGCCCAGGTGTTCGTCGAGTATGCGGCGCCGGAAGATGTGCCGGCCCTCATGGCCGAGGTCATCGACGGCGTCAACGCCACCAGACTCCGGCCTGACGACGCGGGGGAGGCGGCGCCCGCCTACGCCCGCATTCACGCCGGGTTCGTGTCCATCCACCCCTTCTGGGACGGCAACGGCCGGCTGGCTCGCCTGATCGCCAACGTCCCCCTCCTGAACGCCGGGCTGCCGCCGCTCGTCATTCCCAAGGAAGAGCGCCGGTTGTACATCGACACGCTGGCCCGCTACCAGCGCCGCGTCGGCCGGATCACACCGGAAACCGGCGTCTGGCCGAATCCGCCCGAGTTCGCACCGTTCACGGACTTCTGCCGGCGCTGCTACGCGACGACACGCCGGCTCGTTGACCGGGCGTTCGAACAGCAGCGCCGCCGTTCCTGACGGCGGAAGCCCTGCGACCGGAGCGCTCCGTCCATGTCCGGACGACGATCTGCCGAAGCGGAACCGGATGGCGCCGGTGGTCGCGCTGGAGCAGAGCCGCTCGCCGCCGGACCTGAAGCGGGTCGCAGAAGCGCTACGGTCGCGGGCGTGGGCCGCGAACGAGGGAGCGCTGGAGCGCGTGTTCGCGGAATCGCCCGCCCGCGCCGGTCCGACACCGGCCGAAGGGCACGCCGCGCGACCTGAGGGGGTGCACGTCAGATTTGTGGTGCGCCGTGCGAAGGCGCCATTCCTCAGCGGGTGCGAATCCCGCCCGGCAACTGTCGCTCCAGCCGGTAGCAGTCGGAGCGGACGATGGAGGCAACGACATCGCCTGAAGCACTTCGACGACAACGGGCCGCCATTGGGCGGCTCAGCGACCATGCGGGCCGCAACGCGAGTGAACGCCGAGCAGGCCTCGAAACGACGAATGCGGAAGCCGACCCGCCCACAATACGGGGAAGGCTGCCACGGGCCGGGAAGCGAGCGACGGGAGCACCGGCCGGTTCCGCCGGGGTATTGGCGGCGGCACGCATGGAAGAGGGGAATGGACGCAACACGGGAAGCCCCGCCGGTGGTGTGGCACGCGCCAACTGACAGCCCGTGAGGGTCAGGTCGGGCCGGCGGGGTGGCGGAGAGGCCCGTAGTACCGGGGAAGCCGGGCAACGCCGGCGGAGGGAAGGGGCCTCGGTTCGAGAGCAGCGCATGAAGGAGGAAGGGACGTGGGGACTGGTGAGAGCCTAACCGCCTCAGAACGAGTTCAGCGACTCCAGACGGCGCTACATGCGAAAGCGAAGGAAGCTCCGGGCTTCCGGTTCTACTCGCTGAGCGACAAGGTGTGGCGCGACGACGTGTTCGCGGTCGCCTGGCAGACGGTCCGCCGCAACGGCGGGTCGGCCGGGGTGGACGGCGAAACGGTCGCGGGCGTCGAGTCGTTCGGGGTTGACCGGTGGCTGGGGGCACTGGCGCGGGACCTGAAGGAGGGGACCTACCGGCCGCGTGCGGTTCGGCAGGTGCTCATCCCGAAGAAGCAACGCGGGAAGTTCCGGCGGTTGGGCATTCCGTGTCTCCGGGACCGGGTGGCGCAGACGGCGGCGATGCTGGTGTTGTCGCCGATCTTCGAGGCGGACCTGCAACCGGAGCAATACGCCTACCGACCGGGCCGGGGCGCGCTTGACGCGGTCAGGCGTGCGCACCGGCTGCTGACGACGGGGCGCCGGGAGGTGGTGGACGCCGACCTGTCGGACTACTTCGGCCAGATACCGCACGCGGAGTTGATGCGGTCCATCGCACGTCGCGTGAGCGACGGGCGTCTGTTGGGCTGGGTCAAGGCGTGGCTGGAAATGGCGGTGGAGGAGGACGACGGGCGCGGCGGTCGCCGCCGCACGAACCGGGCGCGTCGGGAGCGGAAGGGGCCCCCGCAGGGGTCGCCGATTTCGCCGCTGTTCAGCAACATCTACAGGCGTCGCTTCATCCTCGGCTGGAAGGTGCTGGGCTACGCCCGGCGCTTCAAGGCGGAAATCGTCAACTACGCGGACGACTTCGCGGTCCTCGGCCGCGCGCCGGCAGCGGCGATGCTGACGGCGGTCGAAGGGCTGATGAAGCGTCTGAAGCTGCCGATGAACGCCGGGAAGACCCGCAGCTGCCGGGTGCCGGAGGAGCCGATGACGTTCCTCGGCTACCGGATTGGGCGCAACTACCGGCCGGACACGGGAGCCGCCTACATCGGCACGCGTCCGAGCCGGGAGAGCGTCCGGAGCATCTGCCGCCGCGTGAGCGGGCTGACGACACGACGCAGCGGGCTCCTGTCGCCGGGGGTAGTGGTGGCGCGCCTCAACCGGGCGTTGACCGGTTGGGCGAACTACTTCACCCTTGGGCAGGTCAGCCCGGCGTACCGCGCCGTTGACCGGCATGCTACGCGACGGCTGCGCCAGTGGCTCTGTCGTAAGCACAAGGTGCGGTCCGGGAAGAGTGTGCGCTTCCCGAACGAGCGACTCCAGCAGGAGTACGGGCTCACGTGCCTTGCGCAGCGCACGGCGAGCTTTCCGTGGGCGAAGGCATGATCTCGTCCGAGAGCCGGATGCGGGAAATCCGCACGTCCGGTTCGATGAGCGGCGACTGGAAACGGAGTCACGGCGGGGAGTGAGGCACCGGCACCGGGCGAAAGCGGCCGGAAACAGCTACCCCCATCCGCCTACCGCCACCGCGCCAGTCGTCGACTCTACAGACGACCGCCCTGTCGCTGCCAGATTGGCGATTTCCGATCCCGTTCCCGGCCTGGATGCCCTCCGAACGAGCCCTTTCGGGCTTCGACGCGATGGGGCAGCTCGGGGCCGCCCGCGCCAGATACCCCAACGGGGCCGTCTCACTTTCTTGACGTGCACCGACCTGAGGCGTCCGCTAGCGAGCGGGACGCCGTCGCCACCCTCCACGCGAGGGCGATCCGCCAGATCGACTTGTCGAGCAAAAAAGCGGAGGACCGACGGCAACGAGGGTCAACGGCTGCGCCCACGGGCTCGGCCGATGATCTCGTCGACCGTGACGTGCAGGCCGGCGACCGCGGTCGACTCGATCTCCGCCCCTTGCCGGAAGACCTGCCCGCTGGCGTAGCCGCCGGAGCCGGGAGCGGTGTACACGGTGACCGCGCGGTCGGTCACGTCCACCAGCCAAGCTTCCGGGATGCCGGACCTTGCGTAGCGCGGCATCTTCTCCGCGCGGTCGTAGCGCAGCGACGAATCGGCGACCTCGATGACGAGCAGGACGTCGCCCGCCTCCGGGTGACGATCCGCGTAGTCGTCCTCGCCGCCCCGCGCGACCACCAGATCCGGCAGCGGCTCGCTGTGTCCATCCAGACGAAGCGGGTTCTGCACGCTGACGTAGGCCCGGTCGGCCAGACGCATGACGAGCCGCCGGGTCAGGCGATTGACGATCCAGGCATGCGGCTGGCCGATGGGCGTCATGTCGCGGATTTCACCGTCGATCAACTCGACGCGGTCGCCCTCGGTGAAGATTCCCGCTTCGCCCAGACGCGCGAAGTCATCGACGGTGAAACGATGGCGCGGAATCGCGATGGCGGCCTGCGGATCGGCCATCGCCCTCTCTGCCCTCCTGGTCGCTCCGACGGTCACACGAGCCTCGCTAAACACCCGACAGCGGCCGGGTGTTCAGCAGCCCGGTGCTGTCCCCCAGCTTCTCGGCCGGCACTCCCGCCTTGTCGAGCACCGTCAGCAGGAGGTTGGTCATCGGCGTGTCTTCCGGATACGCGAGGTGCCGCCCGCCCTTGAGCCGGCCGCCGGCGCCGCCGGCGACGAGGCACGGCAGGTTGGTGTGCTCGTGCAGGTTGCCGTTGCCGATGCCGCCGCCGTAGACGGTCATCGAGTGGTCGAGGAGGTTGCCGTCGCCGTCCGGGGTCTCCCGCAGCTTCTGGAGGAAACGGCTCAGCAGCGAGACGTGATAGAGGTCGATCTTCGCCTTCCGGGCCATGTAGTCGGGGTCGTTCCGGTGGTGGGACACGGTGTGGTGCTGGTCGGGCACCCCGATCTGCGGGAAGGTGCGGGGGCTCGTCTCGCGGGCCATCATCAGCGTCCCGACGCGGGTGACGTCGGCCTGCCAGGCGAGGGCCAGCAGATCGAACATCAGCGTGGCGTACTCCTCGAAGTCGTCGGGGATGTCGATCGGACGGTCGGGCAGATCGATCTCGGCCTGGTCGTCCCGGGCCTCGGCCCGCCCGATGCGCAGCTCGAGATCGCGCACCGAGTCGAGATACTCGCTCAGCTTGTTGCGGTCGGCCGGTCCCAGGGTGCGCTCGAGGCTCAGCGCCTCTTCCGTCACCGAGTCGAGAATGCTGCCGGTCTGCCGCACCTGGGCGCGGCGGTCGGCGGCGGTGCCGCCGTCGCCGAACAGCCGCTCGAACACCACGCGGGGGTGCGGCTCCATCTCCAGCGGGGTCGTGGGGTCGCGCCACGAGATGGTGTTCGAGTAGAAGCAGTCGCCCGAGTCGCACGAGATGGCGGTCGGCTTCTCGAGCACCAGCTCGAGCGACGGCAGCGGCGTCTCCGTGCCGAGCTCACGCGCCGCGAGCTGGTCGGCGGTGGTGCCGAGCTGGATCGCGGTGGGGCCGATTCGCCCCCGGCGCTCCCACGCGTGCACCCCGCTCAGCCACGCCGCGGTCGCCCGCGGGTGGTCGCCGTTGCCGTCGCCGAACGAGTCGGCCTGCCGGTGGGCGAGGCCGCTCAGCACGAGCAGGCGGTCCTGCACCGGCGCCAGGGGGCCGAGGGTGGGCGACAGCGCGAACCCGGCGCCGGTCGCCGCCGGCACGAACTGCTCCTGGATCACCCCGTTGGGAATGTAGACGAAGCCCAGCCGGGTGGCGGGACGCGCCGCGGTCTTCGCCAGGGCCGTCGCCGCCGGCACCATGGCGTCGAGCAGGGGCAGGGCCACCGTGGCGCCCAAGCCGCGGAGGAACGTTCGACGGGGCAGCGCGAGCTTCGAAATGGTCATGATTCTCTCATCTGGAACGGCGTGCTGTTGACGATGCCGAGCACGATCGACGCGAACCGATAGCCGTCGCGCCCGGCATCCCGGACGATGGCGCGGATGGTCGGGGCATCGAAGTGCTCGACCCCGCGGCCGAGCGCATAGGTCAGGAGCTTCTCGGCCACGGTGTGCACGAACTGCTCGGGCGCGTGCAGCAGGGCGGTCCGCAGGCCGGCCGGTCCTTCGAACCGCCGGCCGTCGGGGAGCACGCCGCTCGCGTCTATCGGGGTGTTCGACTCGCTCAGGGCGCGCCAGCGCCCGATGGCGTCGAAGTTCTCGAGGGCGAAGCCGAGCGGGTCCATCTGGGCGTGGCAGCTCGCGCACGCGGGGTTCGCGCGGTGCTGCTCCATCGCCTCGCGCATCGACCGCGGCTCGCCGCTCTCGGTCGTCTCGTCGAGGGCCGGGACGTCCGGCGGGGGCGGCGGCGGGGGCGACGCCAGCAGGTTCTCGAGAATCCACTTGCCGCGCAGAACCGGCGAGGTGCGGGTGGCGTACGAGGTCAGGGTGAGGATGCTCCCCTGCCCGAGCAGCCCCCGCCGGGCCGGGGAATCGAGCTCCACCCGCCGGAAGTGGCTGCCGTACACGTGCGGAATCCCGTAGTGCCGGGCGAGCCGCTCGTTCACGAACGTGTGCGACGCGGTCAGCAGGTCGAGGACGCTGCCGTCGCCGCGCAGCACGCTGTCGACGAACAGCTCGGTCTCGCGCCGGAACGCCCGCCGCAGGTTCTCGTCGAAACCGGGGAAGAACCCCGCGTCGGGCTCCTTCGCATCGACGTCGCGAAGGAACAGCCACTGCTCGGCGAAGTTGTTCACGAGGGCGGCCGACCGCGGATCCGCGAGCATCCGGCGCACTTGGCGGTCGAGCACCCCGGGCTCGCGCAACCCGCCCCGAACCGCGGTGTCGAGCAGTTCATCGTCGGGAATGCTGCTCCACAGGAAGAACGACAGGCGCGACGCCAGCTCGATATCGCTGACCGGATACACGTCGCCGGCCGCCGCGCCGGCCGGATCGCGCTCGACCCGGAACAGGAACTCGGGACTGACGAGCAGCCGCTCGAGGGCGCGCTGGATGCCGCGCTCGAAGCCGCCCTCGCCGCGGCCCTGCTCGTAGAACGGCGCCAGCCGGTCGAGATCGCCGTCGGTCACCGGGCGCCGGTAGGCGCGGCGGGCCAGCGAGGCCAGAATCGAACGCGCGCACGCGGTCTCCTCCGGCGCCGGGGCGCCGGTCCGGGGCCGGCAGGTCAGGATGCGCCGGCGGCTGGGGGTGTCGCCGGCGCCGTCCGCCCCGTACGGCCCGCTGACGATGAGGCTGGCGATCGACGGCTGCCGGCTCCGCGAGCGATAGGACCGGACCAGCCCCTCGGGCGCCGCCCCGCTCTTCGGCAGGAACGCCACCGCCACCTCGCGGGGGCCGGCGCGCAGGGGCACGCGCACCTGCACGTCCGGGTCGGCGTCGAAGGCGAACACCCCGCTCGCGAGCCGCTCCGGCGGGTTGTCGCCGACCGTGAACAGTTCGACCCGCCGGCCGTCCACGCTCACCTCGACGTCGTGCGGCTCGCGGGCGGCGCGGGTGAACTGCACGGTGATGAGGTACTCCCCGTCCAGCGGCAGATGGCTCCGCACCCGGGCGCCGCCGCGGGTCCCGAGGGGCAGGCCCTCGATGTGCAGGTCCTGCACTAGATCACGGTCGAGTTGGTAGGTGTCGACGATGGACGGCATCGTCGGGTCGCCGACGGCGAGCCGGCTGATCTTGCGCGCCGCCGCCAGGTAACGTTCCATCAGGGTCGGCGACACGAACAGCAGTTCGGCCAAGTTGTCGAACCCGCTGGTGGCGTTGTCGGCCGGCAGCATCACCGCGATGTCGAGCTCCTTCGGCAGGTCGTCGAGCCCCAGCAGGTCGCGCACCGCGTTGGCGTACTCGGTGCGGCTCAACCGGTGCAGCGCCGGCCGACGGCCCGGCTCGGGGGCCGCGGCGGCGGCGCGGTCGAGCGACGTCTCGAGCCACGACGCGACCCCGGCGATCGTCGCCTCGGCCGGCCTCGGCCGGCCGATCGGCGGCATCGACCCGCCCCGCAGCTTGCGGACCACCGCTTCCCAGGCCTCCGCGTCGCCGGCCACGTTCGACGCATCGAGCCGGTCGAGGGCCAACCCGACGCTGCGGAGCTGAGCCACCAGCGGGGAGGGGGCCGCCCCGCCGCCGTCGACGACGCGCGCGTTGTGGCAGGTCACGCAGTACTGGTCCAGCACCGCGGCGACTTCACCCGCGGTGGCGGCGGACTCGTGCCCGGGCGCGGCCCCGGAGCCGCCGTGCAGATGCCCCGGCTGACCGGCCGCGGCAGGCCGCGCGAGCCACCCGCTGCAGGTCAGCGCGGCGAAGGCAAGCACACCGATCCATCTGTTGCTCATTGAACTCCCTTTAATACGCGTTACGTCCGGGGTTGTCAACGCCACCAACGACACCAAGACCATCCCACGCCCCACCACCGCCGTGTGCAGGCAGCATCATGTGGCGGGTTGAACTCGACCGGGCTCAGGTCGGACTCCCAGTCGGGCTCGTTCAGGAAATCACCGACGCCGGTTGTCGACTGCGGCGAGGTCGAGGGGGGCGTTGCTCGGTCAGCCGCGCCGGAGAACCCGGTCGCCGAGCGGCTGCACGGGGCGACAGTTGTTCGGGTACAGCGCCGCGGTCGCGGGAGGGCGTTGCTCGGTCAGCCGCGCCGGAGAACCCGGTCGCCGAGCGGCTGCACGGGGCGACAGTTGTTCGGGTACAGCGCCGCGAACGCGTCGATCTGGGCCGCCGACAGCGTGAGCGGCTCGGTCAGGACGATCCAGGCGACACCCTCGTGGCACGGCGGCGTCGTCAGCGACCCCCGGTAGCGCCACGTGGTGCGGCCGGCGGGCAGCAGCGCCGCAAGGTCCAGATCGCCCCGCGTCACCCGGGACGCGGCCGGCTCGCGCGGCAACTGCGCCCAGAGCGGCGCCAGCGCGCGGTTCGCGGCGCCCGCCTCGAACAGGACCCCGACCACCGCCAGCGATCCCCGGTCGTTCCGATGGACCAAGTGCGCCTCGAGGGCCAGCCGGACACCTCCCACGGTGTGCTCGCTGCCGTGATGGAAATGAAACTGCTGCAGCTCGTAGCGCACCCCGTCGAGCACGATCCCGCTGCCGGGATCCGGGTTCACCTGAATCGTGCGCCCGGTGTTCTCGATGGCGACGCGGGTCCGCCGGTAGTCGAACTCGACGGGGCTCAGGTCGGCTTCGCAGCCGCCGGTCAGGTCGATGGGCGACTGCTCCCGGCCCAGCGCGCAGGCGCTATACGCCGGATCGAGGGTGCCCCAAAGGGCGGGGCCGTCGTGCGGCGCGTAGCCCCAGCGCGTGGCGGCGGGCATGGTGATCGCTTGACCGAGCTCCTTGATGGGCCGAGCTCTTCACAATCGAGTCAGGTTCGGGGTTCCAATCGTTTCCTTCGACGCCACCGCGTCCGCGATATCCGTGAGGGCCGCGTGGCCACGATCGGGCTCAAACGGCATGTCCCGACGGTCTGAGCGAAGCCTCGTGGGCTGTGATCGTTCGATTCCCCCGATCTGCCCGCAGGAGCGAGAAACGTACACGAAGCGAGCCCGCAGCGTCCAGTGGTTGGGGGCCGCCGCAACGGGCCGTCCCCCCTGCCGGGGCCCGTCGGGTCTCGGGATTGGTATAGTGTGCATACGCACGGGACGGGTTCGGACGATGATCGCTGGGACCGGTGAGGATGGATTCATGAGCATGCGCGACCGCAGTGGACCGTGGGCGCCGGCCGGCGTCATGGCCGCGGGCCTGTCGGCGATCACCTGGGCCTCGCCGGCGGGCGGCCAGCCGATCGACCGGACGCTCGTCGACGCCGCGCGGCAGGGCGCCGTCGAAACGGTCGCCGGCCTGCTGGAGGCGGGCGCCGACGTCGACGCCGCCGGGCCGGACGGCACGACGGCCCTGCACTGGGCGGCGCAGCGGGACGACCGTCCCCTCGCCCGCCGGCTCATCGCGGCCGGCGCCCGCGTCGACGCCGCGAACCGCTACGGGGTGACGCCGCTCGCCCTGGCCTCGGCCAACGGCAGCGCGCCGCTCGCGGCGGCGCTGCTCGACGCCGGCGCGGACCCCGAAGCCGCGAGCCCCGGCGGCGACACGCCGCTGATGGTGGCGGCCCGGACGGGTCGGCCGGACGTCCTGCGGCTGCTCCTCGACGCCGGCGCCGACGTGCAGGCCACCGAGTCGTGGAAGGGGCAGAACGCCCTGATGTGGGCGGCGGCCGAGGGCCACGCGGACGCCGTCCTCGCGCTTGTCGCAGCCGGGGCGGACGTCGAGACCCGGTCCGACGGGGGGCTCACGCCCCTGCTGTTCGCGGTTCGCGGGGGACACGTCGGCGCGGTCGAGGCCCTGCTGGCGGCGGGCGCGGACATCCACGGCGCCGCGCAGGACGGCACCGCGCCGCTGGCCCTCGCCGTCGTCAACGCCCACTACGAGCTGGCGGGGCGGCTGATCGAGCTCGGCGCCGACCCCAACCGCCCCGACCCCCGCGGCTCGGTGCTTCACGCGCTGGCGTGGATCCGGCGCCCGGGATCCGGGCGGCCCCCGCTGCCGACCGGCGCCCTCGACAGCCTTGATCTGGCCCGCGCCCTCCTCGAGGCCGGCGCCGACCCCAACGTGCGCATCGGCTGGCGGGAGATTCCGTTCGAGGTCGACCTCGGCATCGTCAAGCCCCCGCCGGGCATCTCCGTCGGGCGCAACTTCCTGAGCTTCGTGGGGGCGACCCCGTTCTACCTCGCGGCCAAGCACGCCGACGTCGACCTGATGCGGCTGCTCGTCCGGCACGGGGCCGACCCGCTGACGCCGACGCGCCAGCGCATCACGCCGCTGATGGCGGCGGCGGGGGTCGGCTTCTGGGACGGCGAGAGCCCCGGCCCCCTGAACGGAACGCCGGAGGAGGTCCGGCTGGCCGCGGTCCGGTTGGCGATCGAGCTGGGCAACGACATCCACGCGGCGACCGACTTCGGAGACACCCCGCTCGTCGGGGACGGCCGCACGCTGCTGCTGCGCCACCCGCTGAACCTCGCGGAGCTGGACGCGCAACGCGACCGGGGCGACATGCGCTGGGGCGGCAGCACCGCCCTGCACGGCGCGGCGATGACGGGCTCGAACCTGATCGTGCAGTACCTGCTGGAGCAGGGGGCGGACATCGACGCCCCGAACGCCCTCGGGTGGACGCCGCTGATGGTCGCCCAGGGGGTCTTCGTCGCCAACACCGAGAAGGCGTGGCCGGACACGGTGGCTCTGCTCCGCGGGCTCGGCGCCGAATCGAACTAGTGGTCCGTCACGTCATAAGTTTCTGATAGACGGACTTGGGTCGAACGACGTATTTCTTCCGCATAGGACTCTTGCGGTTCGAGGTGAGTGCCCCGGCGACCCTATTTTTAGTCGTGGCGATGCGCTAGGCGTTCGTCAACGTCATAATCTTCGGCGTTTCCGGTAGTCCGGAGTTGGGAGAAACGACAATGATGCGAAGGATTTGCGGGCTCGCGGCCGCCGGCGTCCTCGCCGCCGCCGCGGCGGCCGTGATGCACCAGGATGCGCTCTCGGCCCAGGCCAACGACGGGGTCATCACCGGCGCCGTCACCAGCGCCGGCGGCGCCGAGGCGGGCGTGTGGGTGATCGCCGAGACCGACGACCTCGAGACGGTGTTCCGCAAGATCGTCGTCACCGGCGACGACGGCCGGTTCCTGCTGCCCGAGCTGCCCGCCGCCACCTACGACGTGTGGGTGCGGGGCTACGGCCTCGTCGACTCGACGCCGGTCGAGGCGGCGCCGGGGGCCGAGCTCGACCTGCGGGCGACGGTCGCGGCCACGCCGCAGGAGGCGGCGCAGGTCTACCCCTCCAACTACTGGCTCGCCCTCATCGACCTGCCGGACGCCCACGAGTTTCCCGGCACCGGGGAAGCCGGCAACGGCATCAACGAGCGGCTGCAGAGCCAGGACGAGTGGATCAACGTGCTGAAGGGCTGCCAGCGCTGCCACCAGGTCGGCAACGAGCGCACGCGCGTCGTGCCCGACCTCGCCGACTTCGACTCGAGCATCGCGGCGTGGGACGACCGGACCCGGCGCGGCCAGCGCGGGTCGCTGATGAGCAGCTTCATCACCCAGTTCGGCCGGCCCCGCGGTCTCGAGATGGTGGCCGACTGGAGCGACCGCATCGCCGCCGGCGCCGTGCCCCCCGCGCCCCCGCGGCCGTCCGGCATCGAGCGCAACGTGGTGCTGACGCAGTGGAACTGGGGCGACAACGTCGCTTTCGTGCACGACGAGATCGCCACCGACAAGCGCAACCCGCGGGTGAACGCGAACGGTCCGATCTACGGCGTGGACATCGGCAACGACTTCCTCCTGATCACCGATCCCAACCGGCACGCCTCCCGCATGCTCAAGATCCCGTTGCGGGTGGACCGGTCCACGGTGCCGTCGATGTTCCAGACCGAGGGGTTCAAGGCGTGGCGCGACTTCGGCGAGGAAGCGGTGTGGAACGACCCCGCCAACCCCCACAACCCGATGCTGGACGCCGAGGGGCGGGTGTGGTTGACGACCCGGGTGCAGTCCATCGACAACCCCGCGTGGTGCCGCGAGGGCTCGGACAACCCCTATGCACAGTACTTCCCGGTCGACCGGGCGGGGCGGCACACCGGCTACTACGAGCCCGAGACGGAGGAGTTCGAGCTGATCCACACCTGCTTCGGCACCCACCACCTGCAGTTCGCCGAAGATGACAGCGACACGCTGTACTTCAGCGGCGGCGGGCAGGTCATCGGGTGGCTCGACACGAAGATGTACGACGAGACCGGCGACGAGCAGGCGTCGCAGGGCTGGTGCCCGACGGTGCTCGACACCAACGGCGACGGCGTCATCACCAAGCCGTGGAACGAACCGGCCCGCGGCGGCGCGGAGGCGGAGCACGACCCCGCGCTCGACACCCGCATCATCGCCGGCGCCTACGGGGTCATCACCAACCCCGTCGACGACGCGGTTTGGATCGTCTCCGACCGCTATCCGGGCGACCTCGTCCGGCTCGACCGCGGCGCCAACCCGCCGGAGACGTGCGTCGCCGAGCTTTACGTGGTGCCGGCCGAGCACGGCTACCGCACCCGCGGCCTCGACGTCGACCGCAACGGGGTCCTCTGGGCGGCGCTGGCCGGCAGCAGCCACTTCGCCAGCTTCGACCGGTCGAAGTGCTCCGTCTTCAACGGCCCCGCGGTGCGCGGCGGCCGCCAGTGCGACGAAGGTTGGAGCTTCCACAAGGTGCCCGGCCCCGACTTCGCGGGCACCGACATCGGCACCGATTTCCACTATTACAACTGGGTCGACCAATTCAACACGCTCGGGCTGGGAGAGAACGTGCCGATCGCCAACGGCTCGAGCTCCGACTCCCTGCTCGCGCTGATGCCCGACACCGGCGAGTGGGTGACCCTGCGGGTGCCCTATCCCCAGGGTTTCCACAGCCGCGGGCTCGACGGCCGCATCGACGACCCCGACGGCGGCTGGAAGGGACGCGGCGTCTACGCCACCTACGGCGCCGACGCCGCGTGGCACGTCGAGGGGGGACCGGTGGAGCCGGGCAATCTGGTGAAGTTCCAGATTCGGCCCCACCCGCTGGCGAACTAGTGCATAACCACAAATAAACATTAGGACTATCGGGGAACTCTTCTCGAATCAAGAACGGTCTCCCATGCAGGAGAATCACATCATCGACTCAAGTCCGTCTGTCGGAAGCTTATGACGTGACGGACCACTAGGCGCTGCGCCGCAGAACGGTGCCGCCTCCCCCCGGAGGCGCCGACTCCTGGAGGGTTGGTTGGGCGGCAATCGGAGGCCGCAGCGCGACCTTGCGGTCGCGTTAGGTGGCGATTGGCTGGAAGATCCGAGGAGAACACCGGGCTGCGGCGAGACCGGCGACGGCGCCAGCGGACTGCAGAGCGCCCGTGCGGCCCGGCAGAGCGCAGTCCGGCAGGATGCAGCCGGTCGAATGCAACGGGGCCTCGACCGGGGCTCCCAGGTGAGACGAACCGAAGCCAGTGAATCAGAGAACAACGAGGAGGTGAGACCATGACACGTCTACAACAGCTTTCACGAGTGGTTACGGCCGGAACCCTGCTGGCCGCCGGCCTGATGCTGGGGCTCGGCGCCGCCGTGGGCGCGCAGGACGAAGCGCCCGAGGGCGTCGTCAACTACACGCGCGTCGACGCCACCGTCGCCTGCGCCGGGGCGACCCCGGCCTCCGCGATGCCGGCGCTGAGGGACCTCGGCTTCGCCTCGGTCATCAACTTCCGCACCGCCGGAGAGAACGGCGCGAACATCGAGGGCAGCCGGGCCGCGGCGACGGAAGCCGGGCTGAAGTACATCCACATTCCGTTCCGGACCCCGACCGACGAGACGACCGGGGCGTTTCTCGCCGCCATCGCCGACGACGCCAACCAGCCCGCCTACATCCACTGCGGATCGGCCAACCGCGTGGGCGCGATGTGGTTCATCAAGCGCGTGGTGGGCGACGGCTGGGACACCGACCGGGCGATGGCCGAGGCGGAGGCGATCGGCCTGCGCAGCGAGGCCCTGAAGGCGTTCGCGACCGAGTACGTGGCGAACCGGTAACCGGCCGGAGCCTCCCCATGGGCTGCTGCGAGGCCACCAATCCCGACCTGCAGGGCGTGGTGTCGGGTCCCGCCGCCGACCCGGACCGGACCGGCGGCGGGCGGCCCGATCCGGGGGCGGCGTGGAACCGGCGCACCGCCCTGAAGACGCTGCTCGGCGCCGGCGTCGTCGTCGCCGCCGGCGGCGGGTGCGGCCCGCGCCCGCGGGACGGGGCGACGCCGCTCCGACTCGCATTCTGCGGCCAGCTTCTGTGCGTCGTGCCCTACGAGGTGACCCGGGTCCGGGGCCACTTCGCCGACCAGGGGTTCGACGTCGAGCTCGTCTATACCCGCGGGGGCAACGCGGCGATGCAGGCCCTGGTGGGGGGCGCCGTCGACTACGCGGGCACGTCGTTCGACGTCGCGCTGCAGGCGGCGGCCAACGGAGCCGCCATCCGGCGCGTGGCCTCGACGGGCCGGCTGCCCCTGTTCGCGCTCGCCGCCGCCCCCGGCCGCGCCGCCGAGCTCGACACCGTCTCGGACCTCGAGGACCGCACCGTCGGCATCTCCGGCCTCGGCAACGCCGACCACGCCCTGCTGCTGTTCCTGCTCGACCAAGCCGGCGCCGATGCCGGGCGGGTGCGGTTCGCGGCGGTCGGCACCAACCTGTTCGACGCGCTGCGCATCGGACAGGTCGACGCGGCCATGGTGCAAGAGCCGGCCCTGTCCCTGATTATCGACGCGGGGGGGCGCGAGTTGGTGAACTTCATGGAGCTCGAGGAGGCCCGCCGGCACCTCGGCGGCGCCTACGAGTTCATGGGGGTGGCGGTGCGGGCGGGCGAGCGCGACCGGCGCCTGGACGAGATGCGCCGCCTCGGCGCCGCCCTCGAACGCGGCCTCGCCGACACCCGGACCCTGCCCCCCGCCGCCGTCGTCGCGGCGCTGCCCGCCGCCCTCGTCGCGGGCGGCGACGTCGGCCAGCTCGAAGCGATCATCGAGCGCTACCGGCTGTCGCTGTATCCCGAGCGGGTGGCCACGGACCTCGCGGCGGCCGAACGGGTCGTCCGGGCCCAGGAGATCGCCGGACTCCTGGCGCCGGGACAGGTCGAGCTCGCCACCCTGGTCGACGCGGATGCCCTCCACGGCTGAACCCCGGGGGCGGCACCCCGCCGCACCCGCGCAACCCGCCGCCAACGAGCCGACGCGGATGCCCTCGACGACCGGGCCCGAACCGCCCGCCGCACCCGCGCGACCCGCCGCCACCGAACCGACGCGGATGCCCTCGACGGCCGGGCCCGGGCGACCCGCCGCACCCGCGCGACCCGCCGTCCCCGAACCGACGCGGATGCCCTCGACGGCCGGGCCCGGGCGACCCGCCGCACCCGCGCGACCCGCCGTCCCCGAGACCCTGCTGCGCGTCCGCGGGCTGTCGGTGGGCTTCGGTGGACCGCCGATCATCGACGGCATCGACCTCGACGTTCGGGCGGGACAGTTCACCAGCCTCATCGGTCCGTCCGGCTCGGGCAAGACCAGCATCCTGCGGGTCGTGACCGGCCTCCTCGAGCCGTTGCGGGGCACGGTCGAGCTCGGCGTGGCGCCGCCGGACGTCGGCTTCCTGTTCCAGGACGACGCGCTCCTGCCGTGGCGCACGGCGCGGCAGAACGTGGCCCTCGGGCTGCGCATCCGCGACGTCCCCCCGGCCGACGCGGACGCCCGCGCCGACCACTGGCTGTCGCGGCTGGGGCTCGCCGGCTACGGCGACCGCTTCCCCGCCCAGCTCTCCGGCGGCCAGCGCAAGCGGGTGGCCATCGCCCAGGTGCTGGCCCTGCGCCCGAGACTGCTGCTCATGGACGAGCCGTTCGCGGCCCTCGACGCGATCGTCCGCACCCGCATCACCCAGGAGCTGCTGGACTGGGTCGAACGCGAGCACCTCACCGTCCTCCTCGTCACCCACGACCTCGAGGAGGCGATCGGCGCCTCGGACAACGTCGCGGTCCTCGGCCACGGCCCCCGGGCGGCGATGCGCGCGCGGCGCGCCGTCGACATTCCGCGGCCGCGCGACGTCCTCGAGGCGCGGCAGCATCCCGCCTTCGGCCCCCTGCTGCGCACCCTGTGGAACGACCTGACGGAGGAGGAGCCGCCCTCCCCCGCCGCGGCCGGCGAGGCGGGCCGATGACGCCCGCCCTCGACAGCCGGGGGTCCATCAGGATCAGAACATCGCCCGCCGCGGCCGGCGAGGCGGGCCGATGACGCTCGGCAGGGCCGGCCCGGCCTTCCGGCGAAGCGCCGCGCTGCTGGCGCTGCTCGCGGGGTGGGAAACGCTGTCGCGCCTGGGGTGGCTCGATCCGTTCTACATGCCGCCCCCGTCGGCGGTCGGACAGGTCATGCTCGACCTCGCCGCGGGCGGCGAGCTCTGGCCCCACCTCGGCGCCACCGCCACCGCGGCGCTGGCCGGTCTCGCCATCGGTCTCACCATCGGCATCGCGCTGGGGTTCGCGGCGGCCCTGCTGCCGGTGCTGGCCGAGCTGCTCGAGCCGGTCATGATCCTGCTCAACGCCATTCCCCGGGTCATCCTGGCCCCGCTGTTCGTCATCTGGCTCGGCATCGGGCTCGCGTCGAAGCTGGCCCTGGCCACCATCCTCGTCGCGGTGCTCATCTTCTTCTCGGTTTTCAACGGCATCAAGGAGGTCGACCGCCGCCTCGTCGAGCGCGTCCGCACCCTCGGCGGCGGCCGCCGCGTCCTCGTCCGCGAGGTGTACGTCCCGTCGGTCACCGCCTGGGTGCTGGGCAACTTCAAGGTCGCGGTGGGGTTCGCGTTCACCGGCGCCGTCGTCGGCGAGTTCGTGGCCTCGAGCCGCGGCCTCGGCTACCTCCTGCAGTTCGCGCAGAGCACCTACAACGCGGCCCTGACCATCGCGCTGATCGTCATCATCATGACGTTCGTGCTCGTGCTGTTCGCCCTCGCCGGCCGCCTCGAACGGCGCCTGCTGCGCTGGCGGCGGTCCGGAGCAGGGCCGCGTGGAGGTTGAGGCGCATCCGGTCGATGCGCTCCAGGGTCGAGGTCGTGCGGCGTGCCTGCGAACCGTGCGCGCCAGCTTGACGAAAGGCGTCGGGCCCGGTCGAGCACTCCTCCAGCCGGCAGTTCCCGGCCGTCGTCGGGCGTGGCGGGCCCGAGGATGGCGGCCAGAGGTTCCTTTCTCAACTCGTGCGCCCGCGACGGCCTGCGGTTCCGCCGGCGCCGGGCCGTCAGGCACCCGTCCCGGCCGTCGCTACCTACAGCTTCCGTATCTCCGTGAGGGCGGTACGCAGGCGGTCGGCCAGCAGGTCGATGTTCTGCGCGGCGTCGGCGTAACTCATGACCCAGACAGGCGCCTGTTGTTCGGACGCGAGCGCGGTGAATTCGTCAGCCTCGAACTGCCGCACCCATCCCTCCAAGAAACGCCGCAAATCGCCCGGGCGGTCTCCGGCGCCGCGATCGCCGAACGCGAACTCCCTCTGCCCCAGGAAACCTGCTTCAGGACGGTAGATCAGCGCGATGGTGTTGAGCTCCCCGGCCGCGGAGACGGCGCGAATGGAGACGCTGGCGTCCAAGTACTGCGACCTGCCGCCGCATTCCTCGGTGATGGAGAGAAGGCGGGTCACGGCCCCGCGCACGGCCGCGTCCGGAAGCGCTTCCAGCAGCGATTCGCGCGTCATCTTTCTCCTTGGGCTCCTTGGGCGTGGCTCGATCGGTCCGGGCGACGCCGCCAGGCGCCCGATGACCCGCGGCACGAGCGTCTGCGCCGACTTGCCACGGAACTGCTTGATTTCCACCGCGAGCACTTCGATGTTGGGCATCTGCTGGTTCAAGAACTCGACGACCTGCGCGAGCTCGTCTGGAATCGCATCCGCCACGAACAGCAGGCGCAGCCGCCCGGCGGTGAGGTTCTTGGCCACGCCGTCCCAGAATTCGTCCGCGTCGGACGCCTCGTCCCCGAGCAGGTTCGCCAGGCGTTCGTCTGCGTCCGGCCCCTCCTCGAACGTGCGGCGCAACTCATCCGCCGTCCAGACCCGCGGGGCGTGCGCGGCGTAGTCCAGCATCTGGCCGACGACGGTGCGGCGCACCTCGGCGTTGACGCCGCGCTTCACCTCGACCAGCGTGGGCGTCGCGTCCTGATCGATGACCAGATGGTCGAGCGACCAGCGCGGCGACGCGCCCGCGGCATCGGCGATCCCCTGCTCCCGCGTGACGAGAATCCAGCGCCGTGGATCGCCGGGCCGCATCTGTTCCCCGTCCAGCAGCTCCGGATACTCGGCGAGCAGCGTCTGCAGGGCGTCCTCGGTCAGGAACGGCTCCTCTTCGAGCGGTTCCAGCCCGCCCGCTCCGTTCCGCAGGTAGATGCGTTCAGCCATTGCGTGTCACCTCCGGAATCCTCCGTGTCCCCGCGCCGGCTCGATCGCCCCGACCGCGGGCGGCGAATCGCGAACCGGGCGAACCGCGGCAGGACGGAACGGAAAGCCGCAGGCCGACGCCTGCTCCGGTACGGGAGCCGGCGTTCAGTAGGGCCGGTCGCAAGCGGCCGCGTCCAGCGAGGCGTCGATGGCGAGCCCGGCGTTCAGTAGAGCCGGTCGCGAGCGGCCGCGTCCAGCGAGGCGTCGATGGCCGCGGCGTCCGCGCCCGGGATCTGGTCCGCCAGCATCTGCCCGTAGGTCGGGAAGCTCGATCGCTCGACCTGGGCCGAAGGAACCCACAGCTTGGCCCGGATGAGGGCCTTGGCGCAATGCAGGAACGCGCGTTCGACGGTGACGCGCAGGACGGAGACGGGGGGCCTGCCCTTCATCGACAGCGGCGCCAGCACGTCCGCGTCGGTGACGATCTCCGCCGTGCCGCTCACCCGCAGCGTCTCGTTCATGCCCGGCACGAGGAACAGCAGCCCGACGTGCGGCTGCGCGAGAACGTTCCGCAACGAGTCGGTCCGGTTGTTCCCGGGACGGTCGGGAATCAGCAGGGTACGTTCGTCCGGCGCCGCCACGAAGCCGGGGACATCGCCGCGGGGAGAAACGTCGGCCCGGCCGTCGGCGCCGGCGGTGCTGAGCACGCAGAACGGCGAGAGCGCGATGAAGCGCCGGCAGTGCCGGTCCAGGTGGTCGAGGACCTTCTGCTGAGACCGCGGGCTCGGCTCGCCGTAGACCGTTCGCAGCTCGGACTCGCTCGTGATGGACATGACCGTATCTCCCGCGCCGTCGCCCGGCCCCCCCGCTCAACCGGCCCCTTCGACCGGCGCCGTCGCCGCAAGACCGGGAGCGCCGCCCGGATCACGGCGGCGGGGCGCGCCTCCGAGACTCCGGACCCTGCCGGAACCGTTCACGACTACCACAATTGCGGCGTCCTGTCGACATCGGCGGACCGGAGACCGGAGGGGCGCACGTCAGATTCGTGACCTGACCGCCCCCCCGGGACTGTCAGGTTGGCGACTCCGTGCCGTTCTCGGCATCGAGACCTCTCGAACGGCTTTATTGGAGCTTTGGCTGGCGCCTGGGATGGCTCGGGGGCCAGTCACGCCGGATACGGCCGGCGGCGGCGCCTCACCGTCTTGACGCGCACCCGGACCGGCGTCTATGGAGTCCGGCGGACCGGCCGTCCCCGGAATACCGAAAAATACCGTAGCGGTCGCACCGCGGATGGATCTAAGGTAGTGGAGAACGAACCTACCGTCGAGGAACCAGCCCGCATGCGGAGGGAGCTTGTGATGAAATCCACCCGACACGTCGTTGCGCTCGCCGGGGCCCTGGCCGCGCTCGCCGCGATGCCCGCGATGGCCCGCGCGGCCGACTACCACCACGTCCACATCACCGCCTCGAGTCCAACCGAGGGGGTCCGCTGGTACAACCGGCACTTGGACTGCGAGCCGGTCGCCGACCGCCCCGACACCGCCGACTGCGGGGGGGTGGAGTTGACGTTCGTCGTGCAACCGACGCTGGGCAGCACCCAGGGCACCGGCGTCAACCACATCAGCTTCTCCTACCCGGACCTCACCGCCAAAATGGCCGAGCTCGAGGCGGTCGGGGTGCGGGGCTCCGGGGTTCGCCTGCAGCGGTTCCCGGACGGGGCGACCCTGCGCGACATCCCCGGCCTGTTCAAGATCGGGTTCATCTTCGACCCGTGGGGCACCCGGATCGAGATGGTCGAGGACGAGGACACCCTGGGCTTCCACCACGTCCACCTGAGCGCCGAGGACCCGGACGCGACGCTGGCGTGGTACCGGGACGTGCTCGGCGGCGAGCCGGCGAGCCTGCGGGACCGCATCGACGGCCTGCGGTTCGGCGACGTCTGGCTGCTCGTGTCCCGGCACGACCGGGGCGTGCCGGCGACGACGGTGGGGCGCGCGGTCGACCACATCGGGTTCGTGGTGGACGATCTCGACGCCGCCGCGGCGGAGATGGCCGCCTTCGACGTCATCTTCGAGCAGGAGGCGTCGGTTCCCCGGAACGCCCGCACCCAGGCCCAACGCGCGTTCATCGCAGGTCCGGACAACGTCCGGCTGGCGGTGGTGGAGACCGGCTGGGCCGGCGTCGAGAGCGACCGCCCCGAGGAAGTCGCCACCGCCGACCTCGAGCCCTACACCGTGCCGCGGACCCCGTGGGGCGAGCCGGACCTCCAGGGCGTGTGGACCGGCAACTCCGCGCACGGCATTCCCCTCGAGCGTCCCGACGACCTGGAAGACATCGCCTCGCTGACCCCGGAGGAGGCGGAAGCGCGGCGCGAGCGCGGCACCCTGGGCAGCATCTGGGGCTACGAGCGCGAATGGCGCGACACGACCCTCGGCTACGTCAAGACCGCCCCGTCCCGGCAGGTGGCGATGGTCGTCGATCCCCCGGACGGGCGCATCCCCCCGCTGACCCCCGAGGCCGAAGCGCGTCTCGCCGCCCGCGTCGACACGTCGGGGGTGGGACGCATCGCGGAAGGCCCGGAAAACCTGAGTCTGTTCGTGCGGTGCATCACCCGCGGCCTGCCCGGCCTGATGATGCCGTCCATCTACAACAACGGCCTGCAGATCGTGCAGGGACCGGGACACGTCGCCATCCAGAAGGAGATGATTCACGAGACGCGGGTCATCCCGACCGAGCCGCGCCCCGCCTCGGGCCCCGGCCTGACGGCGTGGCTGGGCATTCCCCAGGGCCGCTGGGAGGGCGACACGCTGGTGGTCGAGACCGCCAACTTCAACGGCCGGGCGCCGTACCGCGGATCGACCGAGAACCTGCGGCTGACCGAGCGCTTCACGCGCCTCGGTCCGACGGTGCTCGAGTACCAGTTCACGATCGACGACCCCGCGACCTGGACCCGGCCGTGGACCGCCATGTTCCGGTACGACAAGGACGACGAGCAGTACGAGCTGGTCGAGTACGCCTGCCACGAGGGCAACTACGGGATGACCAACATCCTGAGCGGCGCCCGCGCGCGCGAGCGGTCGGAAGAAGGCGGACAGTAGCCGTGGAGCCGAACATGATACGCGTCGCACAGACGAGCCCGGACGCCGCCGCCCCGCGGCGCCACGTGCCGGCCAGCCAATCCTGCGGGGGTTCGCCCCGTTCTGCGGCGCGGGCCCCCGGCCGGCTTCGGACCGCAGCCGCCCTGATCCTGCCCGTACTGCTGGTTTCGCCGGTCGTCCTGCCCCGGTCGGCCGCCGGCCAGCCGGCCGAGCCGGTGAGCCGGGCCGAGTTCGACCGGTGGATGGAGGAGATCTCCAACTGGGGCCGCTGGGGCCCGGAGGACGAGCTGGGCACGCTCAACCTGATCACCGACGAGACCCGGCAGGCGGCCGCCCGCCTCGTGGAAGACGGCGTCTCGGTGTCGATGGCCCTGGACCTGAACACGGAGAGGGACGCCCTGAACGCCAATCCGTTCGAGCACACCCTCTCCACCTCCCGGTTCACCGGGCACGAGGTGGCGGGCGACGTCTACCGCGTGCAGTATCACGGGTTCGCCCATTCGCACGTGGACGGCCTGCCCCACTTCGCCCACGACGGCCGGATGTACAACGGCTTTCCGGTGAGCGGGCTGACCGAGAGCGGGGCCGAGAAGCTGGGCATCCACAACGCGCGGAACGGCATCGTGACCCGCGGCGTGCTCGTCGACATGCCGCGGCACCGCGGGGTCGACTACCTCGAGCCGGGGACCGCCCTCACCGCCGAGGACCTCGAGGACTGGGAGCAGGCCACCGGCATCCGGATCGGCAGCGGCGACGTGCTGCTCATCCGTACCGGCCGCTGGGAGGCGGTGCGGCAGATGGGCCGGTGGAACTTCGTGGAGCGGGCGGCCGGCTCGCAGGCCTCGGTCGCGAAATGGCTCAAGGCGCGCGACGTGGCGGTCATCGGCAGCGACGGCGTCAGCGACGTCATGCCGTCGGGCATCGACGGACTCGCCAACCCCCTCCACGAGTTGGTCATCGTGGGGCTGGGCATGCCGATTCTCGACAACCTCGATCTGGACGCGGCCGCCGCCGAGGCGGCCCGGCGGGGCCGCTGGGAGTTCCTCTTCGTGGGGGCGCCGCTGCGGGTCCGGGGCGGCACCGGATCGCCGCTGAACCCGCTCGCCATCTTCTGATCCGACGCGGGCGCGCTACGGCGCGGGGCGACACCGGTCACCCCGCGCCCGTTTTTTCTCCGCCGCGGCGGGCTCTTCCCCGCCGCCCGGCCGTTTCAGTCCCTTCCCGCCGCCCGCCGGCCGACCGCGATCATCTCGGGACCGCCGATCAGCACCCGGAACCCCTCGCGGATGCGGCGCTCGACGTCGTCCGGTCCCGCCGTGATCGCGCACGGCAGCCCCGCCGCGGTCGCTGCGCGCAGAACCGTCTGCAGGGCCTCTTCGGTCGCCTCGGCATCGCCCCCGTAGGCCATCCCGAGGTCGCCCGGCGCCGCCATCAGCATGCTCACCCCCGGCACCGCCGCGATCTCCTCCACGTTGGCGATGCCCAGCTTGTTCTCGATCTGGATCATGTTCAGCAGCTCGCCTTGGGGGTCGAGGGGCCAGACGTCCGCCTTCGCGATGTAGTCGGCGCCGGAGACGCCCCAGTACCGGACCGCGTTCCCGGGACCGGAGCCGCGCAGCCCGACCGGCTCGGTGTCCGCGGCCCCGACCCGTTGGGGATAACGCATCGACCGGACGAGGTGGAGGGCTTGCTCGGCCGTCTCGATGTGCGGCGCGATGATCCCGTGCGCCCCCTGGTCGAGGGCGTTCTTGATCATCCACTCGTTCATCTCGCGGCCGTTGGCGGGAATGCGGACCCACACCGCCTTGTCGGCGCCGGGCCGGCCGCGGCGCAGGATCTGCGCGGGATCGAGCAGATACTGCATGTAGTCGCGCAGCTCGACCATATCGAGGGGACCGTGCTCCATGTCGAAGAAGATGTAGTCGGCGTCGGAGCGGGACATTTCGACGGCCCCCGACGCCCCCGACTCGACGTTGGCGAACGACCCGAAGACGACCTCGCCGTCGGCCAGGAGCTGGACCACGTCGAGCAGATGATCGGACCCCTGCGCGGCGGGGCGGGCGGGGGCGGAGGCGAGGGCGGCGGCGACGAGGGCGGCGGCGAGACAGGCCGCACGTCGCGGGTTCAGCATCGCGGTCATGATCGGTTCCTTTCCGGGGTGATGTCCCGGCTCACTCGGTCGGGAGGGTGTAGTTGACCATCCAGTTGATACCGAATTTGTCGGTCCACAACCCGTAGTAGGCGCCCCAGAACGTCTCCTGCAGCGGCATCAGGACCGAGCCGCCGGCGGACAGCGAGGCGAACAGCTCGTCGCAGCGCTCCCGGCTCTCGACGTCGACGGCGATGGAGAAGTTGTTGCCGACCACCACCGGCGGTCCGAACCCCGAAGCGCTGTCGCTGCCCATCAGGACGCTCGACCCGATGGGCAGCGACACGTGCATGACCCGGTCCTTCTCGGACTCGGGCACCGGCATGTCGGGCGGCGCGTCCGCAAAGGTTTGGAACGACGTGAACTCCCCGCCGAAGACCGACCGGTAGAACTCGAAAACCTCGCGGCAGTTTCCATCGAAAGTGAGATACGTGCTCAGCGACATGGGTGTCCTCCTTGGCCTGTTTCAGCATACTCGACGAAGCCGGTGCCCGCCGCCGGTGAAGCGCGTGCCGCCGTCGGCGCGGCCGTCGATGTTCGGGGGCTCGTAGAACGTGCCCGGGTGGCGGACTCCGACGTCCCGAGCCCGGATCGCCGATCGGGAACAGGACGACGTTCAGGCCTCCGTCGTCCTGTCCGGCGGCGGCGATCGCCGCCGCGAACGCCGCGGGCGCCAGTCCGCCGGCAGACCGGAACCCCCATCCCGGCCGCGCGTCGAGAACCCATCTGAGCCCTCCTTACCCGCGGACCGTCAACGGTCGGCGGGAACCCGGCCGCGGCGCGATACACGTCGTTGTCGATGGTATAATGCCGCGTTTGGTTACTCGACGAGGAGCAGACAGTGAGGACTGGCATTCATCCGGAATATCACGAAGTCGAGGTCCGTTGCGCCTGCGGGGCGACCTGGAAGACTCGATCCACCCGCAAGGAGCTCCGGCTCGAGATCTGTTCCAACTGCCATCCGTTCTTCACCGGCCGCCAGAAGCTGGTCGACACCGAGGGCCGCGTCGAGCGGTTCACGAAGAAGTACGGCCAGCAGACGGTGGCCGCCCTCAAGGCCCGCCAGCAACAGGCCCGCAAGGCGGCGGCCAAGCCGGCCGACGCGGCGCCGAAGCCGGCAGCCGGCGCGAGTCCGCCGCCGGCTGCGCCGGCCTCGTAGCCGGCCGGGACTGCCGCCGGCCCGCCGTCCCGGCCCGAGTCGCGGCTGCCCGGCAGCGTCGCGGGGGTTCGCCCCCCCGTGGCCGTATCCCTCGAGCCCAACAAGGCCGAGAACCCGCGCTGGGCTCGTCCGGTCCGCCGCTCGGCCGCGGGACAGGGCTGTAATCACGCCGGATGAACCGATCCGGCAGACACTCGACCGAGCGGCGGTTCGCGGCGGGCGGCTACCGGCCGCCCTCGAGCTCGTCGACGATCACCTGGACGTTGCGCTGCACCCCCGCCGCGTTGGGCGCGTCGTAGTGCGCGTATGCGCCCGGCAGGGTCCAGCCCGCGGCGATCTCCTCGACCGATTTGCCCTCGGCCCGGCCGTCCCGGACCACCTGCAGGAAGTCGCGGTTGAAGGCAGCCCACTCGTTGAGGTCCGCCCACGTCATCTGCGTGCTGTGCCCGGTGATGATCGTGTCGATGCCGCTGATGTTGTCGTGGGCGTTCTGCAGCGTATCGGGAATGTCGACGCCGCTGCCGCCGTTTTCGGCGTCCAGGAACGGCACCCGCCGTCCCAGGAAGACGTCGCCGGCGTGGAGCGTTCCGAGCGCCGGGAACGCGACCCAGGCGTCGCCGCCGGTGTGGCCGCGGCCGAAGTAGTAGAGATCGACCCGGTCGTCGCCCCTGCCCAGCGACATGCGGTCCGAGAAGGTGATCGTCGGCAGCCCGTGACCGTTCGAGTCGCTGAACACGTTGACGGGCGGCTCCGTCCGGCCGGTGTAGGGCCGCATGACCTCCATGTTGGCCAACGTGTTCTCGTGGGCCACGAACTGCACCGTGTCCGCGAAGGCGACGTTGCCGCTGACGTGGTCGTGGTGGCTGTGGGTGTTGATGAGCGTCGTCACCGGGTTGTCCGTGAGCTCCCCGATCTGCGCCAGGATCGGGGAGCCCCATCCCGGGTTCTTCGAATCGACGACGACGACGCCGTCGGTCGTGACGAACACCGCCGTGTTGCCGCCGCCGCCCTGGCCCCTGAGCACGTACAGGTTGTCTTCGAGCTGCTCGACCTCGATCTCCATGGGGCCGTCCTGCGCGGCGACGACCGCGAGCGGGACCGAGCCGACCCCGACCAACAAAGCAAGAACGATGCTGCGCTTCACGTCATGCCTCCTGACTGACTGACGCGGCCGGCGCCGCCGGTCCGGCGGGCCGCCCGCTCCACGGCCGCGGGCTCCGCTGGGGGAGCCGACCACGGCGTAGTTTCCAGCGTGACGGGCGCAATCGTCAAGCCCGCACCGGGTGCGCGTCAGAACAGCGACCGCGACTGCCCCCCGTCGACGGTGACGCAGGCGCCGGTGACCCAGCTCGCGCGGGGAGAGGCGAGGAACGCGACCACGTCGCCGACCTCTTCCGCGCGCCCGAACCGGCCGAACGGAATCTCGCGCCGGACGAAGGCGGCCATGCCCTCGGGGTCGGCCGCCTGCCGTTTGGCCCACGATCCGCCGGGGAACGAGATCGAGCCGGGGGCGACGCTGTTGACGCGGATGTTGTCGGCGGCGAGCTGTCCCGCGAGCGACTTGGCGAGGCTGATCTCGGCCGCCTTGACGGCGTTGTAGGTCATGCGCCCGCCGGATTCCCGGCCCCAGATCGAGGCGATCATCAGGATGACGCCGCCGCCGCGCGCGCGCAGATGGGGCACCGCGAGCCGCGAGGCGCGGATGGCGGGGTGCAGCGTCTGGTCGAGGGCCGCCTGCCACTCGTCGTCGGCGGCCTCCGTTATCCCCCCTCCACCGGCCTTCCCGACGTTGTTGACGAGGATGTCGAGACCGCCGAACGCCTGTACGGCGCCGTCGATGACCCGGGCCACACCTCCTTCGGTGCTCAGGTCCGCTTCGACCCCGACGATCGCCCCGTCCGCGGGAGCAGCGCCGCGCAACTCGGCCACCGCCTCGGCCAGCCGCCCGCTCCCGCGGGCGCAGATGCACACCCGCGCGCCTTCGCCGACGAGCGAGCGGGCGCTGGCGAACCCCAGCCCGCGACTCGACCCGGTGATGACGGCGACCTTGCCGTCGAGCTGCAAGTCCATGGACCTCCGTTTCCCGGTTCCCGAAGCGCCTTCCGGTCAGAACCGGCCGGGCAGGCCGCGGCGGCTTCCCGCCAGGCGGCGCCGACGATCACGACGGACGGCCCGGACAGGTTCGGGACGGCGCCCGGCCCACGAACCCGCGGCGAAACCCCGCGCGGCACCGAGATCGGCGAGGGCGCCGGCGGGCGGCAACCGCGGAAACAACGCCGTCAGGCAGGATGCGCCGCCGGTCCAACCCACGACCTCTTGCTACGGCTCCAGGCCACGGGTCGCGGAGACTTGGGCCCGGAGCGGGTGGCACGGCATAATACACGGCATTCCGATGCTGACCGCCGCCACGCTCGGCATGACCTGTTACGGGTTGTACTCGCTGGGGACCGGCCTCCTCGATCTGCTCGGGCCGTCACGGCTCGAGCTGCTGGCCAACGTCGCATTGATTGTGCTGGGCGCCATGCTCGTCATGGCGGGACTCCTGGTCCGGGTGGGCCTGCCCGGCAGTCTCGCCCTGGCCCTGGCCGCCCTCTTCGGGCTGCAGTCGCTTGCGCTCCACAACGCCGGTCATCTGTACGGGCAGATCGCCCCCGAGCCCCAGATTGCCCGCGCCCTGTTCGGGGCCGTCCTCGTCGCCCTCGCCTACTTCGGCCGGAGCGACGACTCCCCGTAGGGGGCGGCGCCGAAGCTCGGGGCGGAACCGCGGAAGCGCGGTCCCGGGCGGCGGGCGGAGCCGCAGGGTGGTTGCGCGCGGCCGCCGACCGTCAGGCGCACCCGCTGGTGGCGCCGCAGTTGACGCACTTGTAGCAACTTCCGTTACGGATCATGATGGCGCCGCAGGTGGAGCACGAGGGCGCATCCTGATCGTTCTGGATCGCGAACGGCGCTCTCCGGCTGCCCGTCCCGGTCGCCGCCGGCGACGCCGGCCCGCGGTTCCGCCCGCCCGCCGCCGCTTCGGCGGAATCGACCGGCCCACCGGCCCGCTCGGCGCCGGCCTGCAGGTTCACGCCCGCGAGGTACTGCGCCTCCGGGGACAGGAACTTCGTGGCCATCCACCGGAAGATGTAGTCGACGATCGACTTGGCGATCGCGACGTCCCGGTTCCGGGTCCGTCCCGACGGCTCGAACCGCACGTGGCTGAACTTGTCGACGAGCACCTGGAGCGGCACCCCGTACTGCAGAGCATAAGACACCGCCTGGGCGAAGACGTCGGCGAAACCGGAGATCGTCGAACCTTCCTTGGCCATCACCAGGAAGATCTCCCCCGGCGTGCCGTCCTCGAAGAGTCCGACGGTGATGTACCCCTCGTGCCCGGCGATGTCGAACTTGTGGGTGATGGCGTGCCGCTCGTCCGGAAGCCGGCGGCGGGCCGGCGCCGCGCCGGCCGGCGCGGACTCCTCCGACGGGGCGGTCCCGCTCGTCCGGGCGGTGTTCAACGGCTGCGTGCGCTTGCTCCCGTCCCGATAGATGGACACCGCCTTCGTGCCGAGGCGCCAGGCATCGAGATACGCCTGCTCGATCTCCTCGACCGTCGCATCGGGCGGCACGTTGATCGTCTTCGAGATGGCTCCGGAGATGAACGGCTGCACCGCTCCGATCATCTTGATGTGTCCCGCGTGGTGGATCGACCTGCTTCCGCGGGCCGGTTTGAAGGCGCAGTCGAATACCGGCAGGTGCTGCGGGTGGAGCTCCGACGCGCCCTCGATCGTCTCGTGCTCGTCGATATGCGACACGATGGCGTCGACCGCCGGCTTGTCGTACCCCAGATTGCGCAGGGCCATCGGGACGGTCGTGTTCACGATCTTCATCAACCCGCCGTCCACGAGCTTCTTGTACTTGACGAGGGCGATGTCCGGCTCGACCCCGGTGGTGTCGCAGTCCATCATGAACCCGATGGTACCGGTGGGGGCGAGCACCGTGGCCTGCGCATTGCGGTAGCCGTGGGCCTCGCCCAGATCGACCGCGTCGTCCCAGGCGCGGACGGCCGCCGCGAACAACCGTCCGGGGACGCGCCCGGCGTTCAACCCCTTCAGGGCGTCGCGGTGCTTGCGCATCACCCGGAGAAACGGCGCGCGGTTGTCGGCGAACCCCGCGAACGGACCGCCGTGGTCGCGGGCGATACGGGCCGACTGCGCATAGGCCTCGCCGGTCATGAGCGCGGTGAGCGCGGCGGCCCAGTCGCGGCCCTCGTCGCTGTCGTACGGAATGCCCCGGGACATCAACAGCGCGCCGAGGTTGGCGTAGCCCAGACCGAGCGGACGATAGTCGTGGCTGTTGCGGGCTATCGCGTCGGTCGGATAGCTGGCGTTGCCCACGATGATCTCCTGCGCGGTGATCAGGGTTCTGACCGCGGCCGCGAACGCGGCGTCGTCGAACCGTCCCCCCTCGTCCAGGAACTTCATCAGGTTGAGGGACGCCAGATTGCACGCGGAGTCGTCCAGGAACATGTACTCCGAACAGGGGTTCGAGGCCTTGATGCGGCCGGTGTTCGGACAGGTGTGCCAGTCGTTGATGGTCGTGTCGAACTGCATCCCGGGGTCGCCGCAGACATGCGTGCCCTCGGCGATGAGACGGATCAGATCACGAGCCCGGTGGGTCGACATGATCCGGCCGTCGGTCACCGCGCGGGTGTTCCACGCCTCGTCGTCCACGACCGCGCGCATGAAGTCGTCGGGCACCCGCACGCTGTTGTTCGAGTTCTGGAAGAACACCGACGAGTACGCGGTTCCGGTGAACGACCCGTCGTACCCGGCATCGATCAGCGCCCACGCCTTGCGCTCCTCTTCCACTTTGCAGTTGATGAACTCGACGACGTCGGGGTGATCGGCGTTCAGCACCACCATCTTCGCAGCCCGCCGGGTCTTCCCCCCCGACTTGATGACTCCGGCGAACGCGTCGTAGCCCTTCATGAAGGAGACCGGCCCCGACGCGGTTCCGCCCCCGCCGAGCAGCTCGCGCGACGACCGGATGGACGACAGGTTCGTGCCGGTCCCGGACCCGAACTTGAACAGCATCCCCTCGGTCCTGGCCAGAGTCAGAATCGACTCCATCGTGTCGTCGACCGAGTTGATGAAACAGGCCGAGCACTGGGGCGCGGCCTCGAACCCGCAGTTGAACCAGACCGGACTGTTGAACGCCGCCTTCTGGAAGACCAGCAGATGCTTGAGATCGTCGCTGAACGCCTGCAGATCGGCGTCCCCGGCGAAGTAGCGCTGCTTTCGGGCCCACGAGGTGATCGTGCCCACCACCCGCCCGATGAGCTGCTTGACGCTCCGCTCGCGGGCCGGCGTGCCCAGCGCGCCGCGGAAGTACTTCGACACCACGATGTTGGCGGCCTGCTGCGACCAGAACGCGGGAATCTCCGCATCGCGCTGCTCGAAGACCACCTCGCCCTGCTCGTTGCCGATCACCGCGTTCCGCAACTCCCAGTCGATCTCGTCGAACGGATCGGTTCCGGCGCGCGAGAAGCACCGCGGGAACGCCAGGCCCCGGCGGTCGGCCTTCGACGGCTCTGCATCGACCTGCGGCGCAACCGCCTCCGGTTCACGAACGGCGCTTCTCTGCATCGAACAACTCCTCTCGGCGCCGCACGACGTTGCGCGCCGACCTGGGGGTTTCAGTCGACGAGCACGAACGACGGGCCGTGCGCGTTCCAGGCCGCACGACGTTGCGCGCCGACCTGGAGGTTTCAGGGCTACGGCGCACCGGGCTGCCGGCCACCCGCGAAGATCTCGACTCCAAGATCGGACCGTGTAAAGGTGTATGGGAGGATTGCGCGTCGCGCGCAGGCATTTGCCTGGAACCTGGGAACCCATCCCGACTGGAACTCGATGCCGCCGAAGCGCGCGTCGCGCCGGTGTCGTGTTTCCAACGCGCCCGCGCGCGCCTATTCTGAAACCAGTCCATCTCTCTTGTCAAGGACACAGCACTAGATGTTGTGGTCCGCCCGTCGGTGGTGGCCTAGATGTAGGCCGTTGGTCATAGGCCGTTGTCAACAGCTCGAAACATGGGCGTGTGGTAGAGTCCGGTCATGCCGCACGGAGAACCAACGGAGGATCCGTCCGCGCAGGAGGATGCTGCGGCCCGGCAGGAGCAGGTCGGTTCCGTCCGGCAGCCGGAGGCCACGGAGGATCCGTCCGCGCAAGAGGATGCTGCGGCCCCCGACCCGGCGGTCTCCGCCACGGTTGAGCCTCGGCCCGCGCCGACCCACCGGCGTCTCTCCGCGGCCGGCGAAGTGGTCCTCTGCTCCGGTTTCCCGACCCAGTTGACCCTCGTCCTGCTGCTCGGGATGCTGGGGGCGGGACCGACGGACGGCTCCGGCGAACTGTCGCTCACCTACGTCGTCACCCTGTCGCTGATCGACGCGGCGGTGGTTCTGTCGCTGGTCTGGCTGCTGATGCGGGCCCACGGCGAGCATCCTCTCGCCACGATGCTGGGCCGGCGGCCGGTCGGATCGGAACTGCTGCTCGGACTGGCCCTCGTGCCCGCCGCCCTCCTGATCGTCGCGGCGGCGTTCGCGGTCATGTCCAGAGTCGCCCCCGAGCTGCGCAACGTCCCCGAGAATCCCCTCGAGGCGCTCATCAGCTCGCCGGCGGCCGCGATGACGTTCGCCGCCGTCGCCGTCGTGGCGGGGGGGCTGCGGGAAGAGGTGCAGCGCGCCTTCATCCTGCATCGATTCGAACAACACCTCGGCGGCGCGGCGATCGGGCTCGTGGTTTTCAGCGTGGCATTCGGTCTGGGCCACCTCGTGCAGGGCCGGGACGCGGCCGTCATCACCGGTCTGCTGGGCGCCCTGTGGGGCGTGCTCTACCTGTCCCGCCGCAGCATCGCGGCGCCGTTCGCCTGTCATGCCGGCTTCAACGCGACGGAGGTGTTCATCGCCTACGTGGGAAGCAGTGGATAGGGGGCCGGCCGCGCCGAGCCGGGCGTCTGCGCCGTGGAACGGCGCGGATTCCTGGGAGGGTTGGTTGGGCGGCAATCGGAGCCGCAGGCGACGATTTCCGGGCGGGCGTCTGTGCCGCGGAACGGCGCGGACGCCCGGAGGGTTGGTTGGGCGGCAATCGGAGCCGCAGGCGACGATTTCCGGGCGGGGCCCGGTGGAGCGATCGAGGGTGCCGAGAGGGGGGAGCCCGGTCGTGTGGCTGTGCACGATGGTGGGGGCGCTGGCCGCGATCGGCGGCTGGCGCCCGGTGGAGGGCGTCGAGCCGCCGCCGGCGGCGGAACAACTCCTCGATCGCATCCTCGCCGTCGTGCAGGGACAGGTCATCCTGCTGTCCGACGTGCGTCTGTTCCTGGATACGGGGCTGGTGGAACCATTCGCGGCGGCCGACCCGATTCCGCCGGCGCTGGAGCGCTTGATCCAACGGCGTCTGATTCTCGACGAGGCGGCCCGCTACGTCGTGGACGACCCGACCCCGGACGAGGTCGACGCCCGCATGACGCAGATCGTGCAGCATGCCGGCGGCCGGCCCGCCCTCGACGCGGTGCTGGCCGCGGCGGGATACACCTCGGAGGACCTCGAGCAGGTCGTGCTGGACAATCTCCGTATCGAGCGCTATCAGATGCGGCGGTTCCCGCCGCCGGCGCCGCCGAGCGCGGAAGCGGCCGCCGCCCGGCAGGCGCTGATCGACGACTGGCTGGCCTCCCTGCGAGCTCGCGGGGCGGTGATCCGGGTCATGCCCTAGAAGGCCTGCCCGATGCTCAGGTGCAGCGCCGTGAGCCGCTCCCGCTCGCCTGCGAACTCCTGCCGGTCCAGCTTGAACCCGAGGTCGAGCCGGATCGGACCGAGCGGCGAACGATAGCGTACCCCGAAGCCGGCCGCGCCGCGGATGCGCGCCAGATCGAAGTTGCCGACCCGGTCGATCACGTTGCCGGCGTCCAGGAAGCCCACCACCTGGAGCGGTCCGAAGACCGGCATCCGCAGCTCCGAGTTCAGCACGATCATCGCGTTCCCCCCGGTCGGGAAGCCGTTGGCGCCGATGGTCGATTCGTCACCGAGCCGGTCGAGCGCGAACCCCCGGACGGTGGAGTCGCCCCCCGCGAAGAACCGCTCGCTCGCGGGCAGGCCGTGGACGAAGGTCAACCGCGCCACCTCCCGGAGCATCGGCGCCCCGCCGTCGGTCAGCACCAGCGTCGACGCCTGGAGAAACGTCTCCGTGAAGCTCCGGGCCAGCCCCAGGCGCGCGCCGGCGGCGAAGACCGCCTCGCCCGGCAACCGGCGATACACGAACCCCTGAAGCACGGTCTTGGCGTACCCGACGGCCGAGCCGACCCGGCGGGACGCCGCCTCGACGTCGACCGCGAGCAGCGTGCCCGCCGTCGGCTCCAACGGATCCGTTCGCGTGTCCCGCACCAGCCCCGCCGAGAAGGTCGAGAGCGTCACCTCCGGGAACAGCCGGTCGACGAGGGGGCGGTCCTCTGACCGCAACTGCTCGTTCGTGATCCGGTTCACCCCGTAGGTGTAGCCCACCCGGCCGGTCATCGTGGACCCGATGACCTGCCGGAACTCGGTATTCACGCCCTGCCTGATGAGATCGAAGCTCGGACGGATCACCTGCTCTGCGAACCCGGACACGAAGAGGTCGGCGGACTGCCGCAACACCCGGGGCTCGCGGTAGTTCAACAAAAACCGGTACTCGTTCAGTCCCAGGTTCGTCCGGGAGACCTCGCCGGGGCCGCCGCCCTTCGGCCACAGACTGACCCGGGTATACAGATCGATGGACCGGTTGTTCCCCCACAGATTGCGCCGGCCGATCTCGAAGAATCCGCGCGGGGCGAACTCCAACCGTTCGGCGGCGGCGCCGCCGGCGGTAGCGCGCAGCCGTTGGCTCGCCTCGAGTCCGCCGCCGTAGCCGATGCGGGTCGCCGGGGCCTCTTCGACCATCACCACGACGTCGCGGCGGTGCGCCGGACCGTGGCTGAACTCGCGGAGCTCGACGCGCCGAAAGACGCCCAGCGCGGTCAGACGCCGGCGGGTCTCGTCGATCTCGTCGCGACCGAGCGGCTCGCCCGCGCGCAGCGCCAGCTCCCGGCGAATGGTGGATGTGGAAATCTGCCGATTGCCCACCACCAGCACGTGGTCCACGAAGATTCGGGGTCCCTCGCGCACGAGAAACGTGACGTCGGCGTTCTCGCCGGACTCGTCGAACCGCAGCGAGACGTCCACCTCCGCCGTTTCGTAGCCCTCGTTGAGATAGCGCAGCAGGATCGCGGAGGCGCCGACCCGGGCCTGCGGCGCATGGAACGGCATCCCCGTCCGCACCGCGACGGCGGCGGCCAGATCAGCCTCGCTGAACGCGGTCGCACCTTCGAAGGAGACGACGCCGACCGTCGTCGCGGGACCTTCGACAACGTCGACGACCAGACGCACCGGCACGACCGCGGGCCCGCCGGCGGCGTCCGGACGTTGTCCGTCGTCACCTGCTTCAGCCGGCTGACGCGCCGGCACCACCGCGGGCCCGCCGGCGGCGTCCGGCGGCGCCGCTTCGACGACCCTCGGCCGCACGTCGACGTCGCGGTAGCCGCGGCGCTCGTAGGCCGCCCGCACCGCGGCCGCCCCCGCCTCCACGACGTCGACGACCAGCGGCGCTCCCGCCGTCACGTCGAAGAGCCCGGCCAGCTCGGCCGCCGGCAGGAGGAGATTGCCGGTGAACTCGACCGCATCGACGACGTACCGCGCCCCCCGCTCCACCGAGAACATGATCGAGAGCTGACCCGGTTCCTCCAGCCGGCGGTGGGACACCCGGGCGTCGCGGTAGCCGAGCCCCTGCAGATGGGCCGTGATTCGCAGACTGGAGTCCTCGAGCAGATCCTCGTCGATCGATCCTTCCCGGGCGATGGGGACGAGCTCGTCCACCCGCGCGTCCAGAACCGGATCCCGATCGAACCGGACGGCGACCTGCAATCCGGTCCGGACATCCAGCTCGAGCGACACCGCCAGCCCGTCCGGGCTCGGCGTGGCCGCATGCGAGAAGCGCGCGGCGTAGAACCGCCGGGACCGGACCTCGTCCTGGTACTCGGCGAGCCGGCGATCGAGCGCCGCCGGGTCGTAGACGGCCCCCTCCTGAACACCGAGCCGATTCAGCACCGCGGCGCGTTGGGGAGGTCCGACCCCGAGAACCGCGATTCGGTCGATGCGCGCCCGCGGTCCCGGGTCGACGTCGATGACCAGCCGGCCGTCCGCCCCCGGCGGCCGCGGCGTGATGCGCGCCGCGAACCGGCCGGCATCCCGATAGTACTCGCCGAGGAGGGCGGCGACGCCCGCAACCCGTTCGGGCGACACCGCGGCTCCCACCCGGCGCCGAATGAGGTCGGCCGCCTCCTCGATCGGCCGGCCGAGGGCGTCGAGCACCTCGACCCCGCCCGCGGCGCGCAACGGGGCCAAGTCGTACCGCAGGCTGACCCCCTGCGGCGCGGGAGCGGCGCTGACGCGAACGTCGACGACGTCGCCCAGACTGAACAGATGGGTGAGGCTCTCCCGCACTTGGCGCATCGACAACGGCTGGCCGGGACGGGTCTCGATGAAGTCGAGCAGGGAGGGATCGTCGAAGGGCCGCCCGTCACGGAAGAACCGGACCTCCGCGACAGTCCGTCCCGCGAGCGCCTCGGGATCGGCGGCGGCGGCCGGCGCGGTGAGCGCCAGCGCCTCCTCTCCGGCGCAGACGTCATGCCCGAACAACCCATCGGCGGCGGCCGGCGCGGTGAGCGCCAGCGCGGCCCCCACCGCGCCGGCGATGGAGGCTCGGTTCAAAATGCATGCCTCACGCGAAAATCCAGCGCGTAGGTGCGATCTTCGTTCTGCGACAGAATCCACGTCATCCGCTCGCTCTGGTCGTGCTCGAGAACGACGATGAGATCGCGGTTGGCGCCGCTGATCGCCCGCGAGAGCGTGACGTGGGTCCGATCGGATATCCGCTTGCCGATGAGCATCCGCGCCGTCGGGTTGAGCTCCGCCGACTGCCGGGAGGACGGGTCGCCGCCCAGCGACGGGGTAATCTGGAACGTGTCGACGCCGAACGAGTCCTGGACGACGCGGCCGACGCTCGAGGACAGGGGGCTGGTCAACAGACGTGCGGCGCCGGCCTGAAACCGCTGCTGCTGGGCCAGCTCGGGAGCGCGCGCGGCCCGCAGGTCCGCGCTCTGGGGGTCGCGGGTGTCGCCGAGCAGGAGCGACAGAACGTCCACCTCCGGAAGGGGCGGATCCGAGGACAGCGCGGGGACCAGCCCGTCCGGGGTGCCCGTCGCCCGGACCATCACCCGATAGGTCTGACCGGGCACGCGCACGTCGGTCTCGACCTCGACGTCGACGAAAGGCTCGATCCGGTTCAGGTTGGCGAACCCGATCGTCCCGTGGTTCAATCGGTACCGGTTGCCCTCGAAGAACGCCGTGCCCCGCTCGAGCTCGACCGTCCCCAGCAGCACCGGCCGGTCGTAGGTCCCCTGCAGGGTCAGCTCGGCGCTCGACACGATGCGCGCCAGGTCGTTGTCGATCCGCAGGCTGGAAGGCGCGTCGATCCGGACGTCGAAGCTCAGCGGCAGCCCCGGCTCCTCCGCCCGGGCGTCGCCGCCCGCCGCCCCGCCGCCGAACAACCCGCCCGCCGCATCGAGCCCATTGAAGAGCACCGCGTCACGCACGTCGACGGTGCCGGCCAGAACCGGCCTGTCCGGCGGTCCCCGCAGGACCAGATCGGTGTCGACGTTCGAGCGGAACCCCTCCGGAAACCGCAGTTGCATATCGCGGCCGCTGGCGGTGATCCCCAGTTCGCCGAGCTGGAGACCATCGACCCCCGCGCGCCCGCCGAGCTGGACCGGACCGGATCCCATCGACGCCACCATGTCGTCGAACCGGATGGCGCCCCGCTCGAAGATGATCCGCCCGTTGATCCGCTCGAGCGCGTGCGGCAGCGAGATGTGCCGGATGCGTCCGTCCCGCACCGCCGCCTGCCCGGTCAGCACCGGCTGCCGCACGGTGCCGGCGACCTCGGCGTCCACCACGGCCGATCCCGCCCCCCGCAGGCTCTGGAACATCCCCTGCAGGATGTCGAGATTGGCGTTTCCGTCGACGCCGACCGAGACCTCGTCGGACGCCAGGTCCACCACCCCCGCGAGGTCGAGGGCGGTGCCGGCGCCGGTCAGGCGCAACTGATCGATACCGATGACCCGCCGGTCGAGCGTGAGCCGGATAGGCCCCTCGTTCCGGATCTCGTAGTCGAGCAGGCTCAGGTCCATCCGCTGGATGGTGGCCGTGGCGTCCAGGCGATCCCAGTTCCGCAGCTCGCCGACGACGTCCAGCGAGCCGCTCAACACCGCCTTCGTATACGGAGACCATTCGGGTACGAACATCCGGACATAGGGATCCAGAGACCAGTCCGCGACCCGCAGCGAAAGGTCGGCCTCTTGCGCGCCCGCGAGGGATACCCGCCCCGCGGCGGAGAACGCCACCGTCGATGACGCGCCCTCCAGATCGAGCCGGACCTCCCCGTCCCGGACGTCGAGCTGGCCGGTGATGTGTCCGACCTCCTCGTCCCCGATACGCAGATCGCTGATGGTGGCGCGGACCGCGTAGCGGGGGTTGTCGAGAAACCCCGCCCCGGAGGCGATGCCGGCGACGGTGCCGGACGGCGGCCGCGGCAATGCCGGCAGGAACTCCAGGGTGCCGACGTCGACGTCGCGGGCGTCCAGATTGAACGAGTAGGACGCGTCCCACTCGATGAACGCGGCTCCCGTAGCCGAGCCTGCGCCCTTCCGGATATCGAGTCCGTTCAACCGCACACCGGTGCCTTCGAAACGCAGGTCGGCGGCGGCGGAGTCGAAGGGCTCGCCGTAGGCCGTCGGCTGATCGAGGCGCAGCCGTCCCACCCCGAACAACCGCCGATAGGCCCCGTACAGCCGCATCTCGCCGGTGGCCGGTCCGTCGATGAGATAGCCCTCCCGGAGGCCGAACGCGGCGCGGATGCTCGCGGCCGGAAACGACTCCAACTGCACGAGGGCGTTCATTTCCTCGCCGCCGTCGTTCCGCGGCCGCGCCAGCGAGAACTGCCCATCGACCCGGAGGACGCCGTCGCCGCGGCGAAATTCCCCCCTGATGACGTCCAGATACGCGTTCTCGACCAGGAACTCGCCGCGGCCGGCGCCCCATTCGACGTTCCAGGCCCGCACCCCCCCGCCCGCGAAGGCCGCTTCGATGCGGGGCGACGCCAGGTCCCCGAGCAGGATGCCGTCGAGGGTGCCGTAGCCGTCGACCGCGAACGGATCGGTCGGCGCCCCGACCGCGGTCATGACCGCGGCCATCAACCGGTCGCTCTCCTGCCAGTTCGAGCTCGCCACCTCGAAGGGAATCCGGGTGTCCGCCCCCCAGGCGGTGCGTCCCTGAAACGCGATGCGGGTCGACGGCGTGGCCAGGTGTCCCCTCTCCAGCGCCAGCTCCGCATTCGTCGCCCGGTACTCGACCTGCCCGCCGAACTGGAACGTCCGGGTCGTCAGGTCGGGCGGCTGCTCCCGCCGGGCGGCGACCGCCCCCGGCGCGGCGGGGCCCGGATCGGCGCCGGCGAGCTGCACCCCCGCCGGTGGATCGAGCCGGACGCCGCCCTCGCCGCGAAAGTCGGCGAACCCGCCGATCGGCCACTCGAGACGGTTCCGGCCGGAAGCCAGGGCCACCGGCTGAATCCCGCGCACCTCGAGGGCGCGCGCCAGGGGCGCGAGCCCGACGCCGGCGTACCGGACATCGAACGCCGCCTGCCCGGGCGCGGCCGCCCCGAGAGGCGCCATCGAGAAGTCGAACTCCGCCTCCCCGCCATAGGGCGCGGCCCCGCCGCTGACCTCGAACCGGTCGTGCCGCCACACGAGGTCGCCGGCCAGCGCCGGGAAGCGCACGGGGTCGATGCCCGCGACCTCGCTCGTGAACGATCCCCGGAGGTCGTGGCCCCCCTCGAACTTGTGGAACGTGCCGCTGAAGTGTCCGAGACCCGAGGCGGTGAAGTTGTCGCGGGCGAAGAAGATCTCCCGCATGCGGGCGAATTCGATGTCCGATTCGAGCGTGTAGAACATCTCGGGGAAGTTCGCCAGGTCGACGTCGCCCTGCAGGCGCGTCGTCGTGCCGTCGGTCTCCAGGTCGATCCGGGTCAGCCGGACGTCGGCGCGGTCGACCAGGAAATCGGTCTCCAAGCCGATCCCCATCGGCTCGAAGTCCCCGATCCGAAGGATGCCGCCGGACGACGCGGCATGACCGCGGTAGTCGAGGACCTTGGTGATCGTGAGATCCATGTCCGGCAGGCTGACGCTCCAGTTCGAGCCGTGGTCCTCGAAGCGGAATTGGCCCCGGGATGCGTTCAGATACTGCAGGGTGGTCACGAACCGCCGCCCGGCCTCCGCGTGCGACTCGGCCGGGTCCGGGGGCGCGGCCTCCCCACCCCCGCCCGCGGGTTCTCCCGGCGCGCCGGCGGCGGTCTCCGGATCGGCCTGGCGCACGAAGGCGGGGAAGCTCTGGCGGCCGTCGGGAAACGACTCCGCCAGCATCCGCCAGTTCCGCATATGCACCGCATCGGCGAGGAACTCGCCGTGCAGCAGCGCCGACCAGACCACCGACAGGGTGATCTCCTCCGCGGTGAGGAAGGGCCGGTCGCCGGGCCTCAACCCGCCGATGGTGAGATCCTCCACGACGAACCGGCCGCGCAACAGATAGATGCCGATCCGGCCGATGCTGACCTCGCGCTCGAGATAGCCGCCCAGCGCCTGCTCCGCCCGCGCGCGGACGGCGGGGCCGAGGTCTATGGTGACCACCCCGACGAGCGCAACCGCGACGAGGACGGCGGCCCCCGCGATGCCCCGCCGCAGGTACCGGCGGGACCACCACACGGTCCACGCCGGGCGGAGCGCGCGAGACGGGGTCTCCGGCGGCGGATCCGGCGCCGGTTGCGCCGTCGAATCCGAATCGGGAACGCGCGGGGCGCCGCCTTCCGGCGGAACCGCCGGCCCGGCCCGCGCGCCGCCGGCCGGCGCCCCCGCTTCCCGTCCGACCGCTTCCGCGGGGGTCTGCGGGTCTCCCGGGAGCAGGCCGGGCGGGGAACCGTCGTCCGGCGGCCCGGCTTCCCGCCCCACCGGCCCTGGGGTCTCCGGGCCTCCCAGGCCCAGGCTAGTCACCCGCGCCCTCCGCGGTCAGGGTGACGAGCACGCCGCCTGCCTCCACCGAATCGCCGGGGGCCGCCCGCACGTCGGACACCACACCGCCGGCCGGCGACGCGACCTCGTTCTCCATCTTCATCGCCTCGACCACCGCGAGCCCCTGTCCCGCGGCGACGCGATCTCCCGGCTCGACGAGCACCCGCACGACGCGGCCGGGCATCGGCGCCGCGACCGCGTGGTCGCCGCCGTCCTGCGCCGCGCCGGCGCGGCGGCGCCGGCGACCGTCGGACACGCGGACCCGGATCCGGCGGCCCCCGATGCCCACCGCCCACTCGCCCGGGGCGGCCTCGTCGCCCCGCACCGCGCGGCTCGCCCGTCCCGACGCGGGCAGAATCATCGAGAGGCGTCCCCGGCCGAGCGCCGACACGTCCACCTCGCGGGTCGTGTCGTCCCAGTGCAGCGCGAACCGGTCGCCGGCGCCGTCCGTCCCGATCGGTTCGACGGTCACCAGCCGTCGCCGGCCGGCCGCTTCGACCTGCACCCGCATCGGGCCGCGCGAAGTCGCCGCCATCACCGCAACCCCTCGAGCCGGGCCGCGCGGCGCCACGGCGTCGACCCCGCCGACTCCCCCCCCGTCTTCCGGTCCGGGCCGGCCTGGTACGCCAGAAGCGCCGCCGCCATCACCGCCAGATCGAGGTCGCCATCGGGCAGTTCCGAGAACGATCGCCCGCGACGCTCCTCGAGCACCCGGTCCAGAAAGGCGGTGTCGAAGCGGCCGGCGGCGAACGCGTCCTGATCGAGAATCCACAGCAACGCCGGAATCGCGGTGGTGATGCCGCCGATCTCGTACTCGCCGAGGGCGCGCCGCAGGCGAGCGATGGCGGCGGTGCGATCAGGCGCCCAGGCGACCACCTTGGAGATCATCGAGTCGTAGAAGACCGGCACCGTGAAGCCGGCCTCGACGCCGCTGTCGTCCCGCACCCCGGGGCCGGACGGGCTGCGCAGGAACGTGATGCGGCCCGGCGCGGGCAGGAACCCGGCATCGGGGTCCTCGGCGTAGACCCGCGCCTCGATCGCATGCCCGTGCGGCGCGAGGGCGCGCCGGAGATCGAGGGTCAGCCGCTCGCCGCGGGCGATGCGAATCTGCCACTGCACGAGGTCGACCCCCGTCACCATCTCGGTCACCGGATGCTCGACCTGGAGCCGCGTGTTCATCTCCAGGAAGTAGAACCGGCCCTTCTCGTCCAGCAGGAACTCGAGGGTGCCGGCGTTGGTGTATCGAACCGCCGAGCACAGGGCCGCCGCGGCGTCGGCCAGCGCCGTCCGGATGGAATCGGTCACCGCGACCGACGGCGACTCCTCGATCACCTTCTGGTGCCGCCGCTGGATGGAGCATTCGCGCTCGACGAACGGCACCACCGTGCCCCGCTCGTCACCCAGCACCTGGACCTCGATGTGGCGCGCGCGCTCCACGAGCCGTTCGAAGTAGACCGCGGACTCGCCGAAGGCCGCCCCCGCCTCGGACCGCGCGCTCTCGACCGCGGCCGGCACCCCGTCGGGGCCGGAGACACGGCGCATCCCCCGCCCCCCGCCGCCCGCCACCGCCTTGATGAACAGCGGATAGCCGACCTCGTCGGCCCGCGCCCGCAGCCCGGCCTCGGACAGGGTGTCGGGCAGGGCCTCGGTGCCGGGCACCACCGGCACCCCGGCGTCGATGGCCGCCCGCCGCGCCGCCGTCTTCCCGCCCATCGTCTCGATGACGCCGGCGTCCGGTCCGATGAACACCAGCCCCGCCTCCCGGCAGGCGCGGGCGAAGGCGGCGTTCTCGGCGAGAAACCCGTAGCCCGGATGCACGGCCGTCGCCCCGGTCTCGGCCGCCGCGGCCAGCACCCGCCCGATGTCGAGATAGCTCTCGGCGGCCGGACTCGGCCCGACGGCGACGGCCTCGTCGGCATGACGGATGTGGGGCGCGGTGCGGTCGCACTCGGAGTACACGGCAACCGACGGGACCCCCATCTCGCGGCAGGCCCGCAGGATGCGGACGGCGATCTCGCCTCGATTGGCGACCAGAATCTTCATGTCAAGGGCGCGGCATGCCGAACCGGGTCTTCCGCCGGGCGTGATCCCGCGGCCGCCCGCGCCGGCAGGCGTCGTCATCAGCCCCTGGTGAACGTCCCGCGCCGCACCAGGACCGGGGGCGGCACGGCTGACGAGGCGCGACGTGGGAGCAGGAGGCGGCCTCCTTTCCACAGTCTACGCCAATCCCGCCCGAGTTCCCAGAATTGAAGGAGTGAAGGAGCGCCGGGCCGCGACGCCCGCAACACGCATCCCTGCGGCGCAGACTGCTAGAATGCGGTTGGTTCCCGGTTCTGTGACCGATGCTCCGAGATGTCCCCCACGATCGCCCCGCGCTCGGACCGGAACCGGGCCGAACGCGGTCCGGCCGCGGGTCAAGGTGGCTCCACGATCCGCTCATGCTCTTTCTGCTGCTGGGGGTCGGCGTATTCGCGCTCGACCACCGGCGGGAGGGCGGCGCGCAGGGGGGCCGCGTGATCGAGGTCACCGGGGACCAGGTTGAGCAGCTCCGCACGCGCTGGACGGCGCAATGGGGCCGACCCCCGACCGGTCCCGAACTGCAGGCGCTGATCGAAGGGGCCGTTGACGAGGAGCTCCTCTATCGCGAGGCGCAGCGGCTGGGCCTCGACCGCGGGGACGCGATCGTGCGGCGACGGCTCGCCCAGAAGCTGACGTTCTTGCTGGAGGACGCCGGCGACCGGGCGGCGCCGACGGCGGACGAGGTCGCGGCGCACTACGCGCGGAACGCCGAGCGCTACCGGCGGCCCCGGCGGACGACGTTCGACCACGTGTTCCTGTCGGCGGATCGCAGGACCGACCCGGCGGGCGACGCGGCCACCTTGCTGGGCGGGATCGGTGCCGGCGACGACGGCTGGAAGCGCCTCGGCGACCCCTTCATGCTGGCCCGCACGTACGCGGACAGAACGGACCCCGAGATCGCAGGCCTGTTCGGGACCGGCTTCGCGGATGCCGTGTCCGCGCTCCCGGCGGGCGGCTGGAACGGACCCATCGCGTCGACGTACGGCATGCACCTGGTCCGGGTGCGCGACCGGCGACCCGCCCGCGCGCCACGGCTCGAAGAGCTTCGCGATCGGGTCGTCGCCGACCTGCGCGGGGAGCGCCGGCGCGACCACCGCCGGGCCGCGTACCGGGCGCTGCGAGACGACTACGCGGTGCAGCTTCCGGCGGGAGGCGGCGTCGCATCGGCGCAAGACCAGTGAGTGCGGCCGCCATGAACAAATATCAGGGTCATCGGGGGGCTCGCCTCGAACCCGGGAGAGTCCCCCCCTGCCGGAGAATCGCACCCTTCGACGACCCCAGTCCGTCTATCCGAAGATCGTGACGTGACGAACCACTGGACGCGCCCCCGGGGCGCACGGGAGGCTTTCGCATGACGGCACTTCGATCAGGGACTCACCCCGGACTTCCCGCGGTCTGCCTGTCGGCCCTTGCGGCCCTCGCCTGCGGCACGCCGGCCGGCGACGCCGAGCCGCCCGGGCGCGCCGTCGTGGAATGGAGCCCCCCGAGCGCGCCGGCGCCGGCGACCGATCCCGTCCCGCGGGAGCCGTGCGGGCACCGCGATCCGCTGCGGCAGGCGTTCTTCGGAGACCTGCACACCCACACCGCCTTCTCGCTCGACGCCCTCGGGCGCGGCGGCTTCCAGACCCCCGACGACGCCTACCGCTTCGCGCAGGGCGGGGAGATCGGCCTGAGCCCGGTCGACGAGGAGGGCCGGCCGACCCGCACCGCCCGCCTCGCCCGCCCCCTCGACTTCGCGGCGGTCACCGACCATTCCGAGTGGCTGGGCGAGGTCGCGGTGTGCACCGACCCGTCGTCCCCCGTCTACGGCACGCCGGCCTGTCGCGGCCTGCGCCCCGGCGCCGCCGCGGACGACCGCGCGGCGTGGCAGGCGGACCGGCAGGCGGGCCGGGGCCCGGCCGTCTGCGGCGACGACGGCGGCCGGTGCCGCGACGGCCTCCTCACCGCCTGGGACGCGACGCGGGCGGCGGCCGAGCGCTATTACGACCGCTCGAGCGACTGCTCCTTCACGACGTTCCACGCCTGGGAGTACACCCGGACCCCGGGCCGCTCCAAGGTGCACCGCAACGTCATCCTGCGCAACGAGATCGCGCCCGAGCTGCCCATCTCGTGGATCGACGCCGACCGGCCGCGCGACCTCTGGACCCGGCTCAAGACGCGCTGCAACGACACCGGCACCGGCTGCGAGGCCCTCACCATCCCCCACAACCCCAACATCTCCAACGGCCAGATGTTCACCCTCGACTGGGGCGGGCTGCCCATCGACGAGCAGCGTGCGCGCGCCGCGCTGCGGTCCGAGATGGAGCCCCTGGTGGAGATGATGCAGGCCAAGGGCGAGTCCGAGTGCCGGCGCGGCATGTGGAACGTGGTCGGCGGCGAAGACGAGCTGTGCGACTTCGAGAAGGTGCGCTACATCGACGGCGGGCGCCCCCCCGACTGCGAGGACGGCACCGGGGAGGGCGGGCTGCGCGGCGAGGGCTGCCAGTCGCGCCTCGACTTCGTGCGCTACGCCCTCATCGAGGGCATCGCGCAGGAAGAACGGCTCGGCATCAACCCGATACAGCTCGGGCTGATCGGCAGCACCGACGGCCACAACGGCCTGCCGGGCGACACCGACGAGTACGACTACCAGGGCCACAACTCGAACGTCGACTCGGACATCGAGAAGCGGATCACGACGCCCGCCTACGCCCCGCACCCGCTGCGGAATCCCGGCGGGCTGGTCGGCGTCTGGGCCGAGGAGAACTCGCGCGACTCGCTGTTCGACGCGATGCGGCGGAAGGAGACGTTCGGCACGAGCGGCGTGCGCATCCAGACGCGGCTCTTCGGCGGCTGGGACCTCCCCGACCTGTGCGCCAGCAACGACATGATCGCCGACGCGTACGAGACGGGGGTGCCGATGGGCAGCGTGCTGCCGCCCCGCGCCGGGTCCGAGGCGCCCCGGCTCTTCGTGACCGCCCTCGCCGATCCGGGCACGAGCGCGTACCCCGGGACCCCGCTGCAGCGCATCCAGATCATCAAGGGCTGGGTCGGCGGCGACGGCCTCTTCCACGAGGCGATATACGATGTGGCCGGCGACGCGGACAACGGCGCGGACGTGTCGCGCGGCACCTGCGAGCGAAGCGGGACGGGCGCCGCGTCGCTGTGCGCGGTCTGGACCGATCCCGACTTCGACCCGTCCCGCTCGGCCGTCTACTACGCGCGCGTCGTCGAGAACCCGAGCTGCCGCTGGAACGCACTGCAGTGCGCGGCCCTGCCCGAGGGCGAGCGTCCGGCCGCGTGCGGGGATCCCGATCTACCGTGGAGGATTCAGGAGCGGGCGTGGACCTCACCCATCTGGTACCAGGCCGCCGATCGGTAGGTAGCGATCGCGATGCGGGTCGCGACGGCGAATCTGCCGCAGAGCGCGGGGCGTCCGTTCCACGAGCGGCTGAACCGGATTCTGGAGGCGGCAGGGTTCGGCGCAGGCGAGCGCGAACCGCAGACGGCCGCCGAGTCCACCAGGAACCGCCCCACCGCGCGAGCATGGCGCGCAGCCGCGCCGCAGGCAGCGCACCGCCCCCGTCCGGGCATCGGATCGGGCACGAACCGGCGCTGTCGTCCGCCGCGGCGGGCGGCACCCGCGAACGGTGTAACATGGCGGCATGGCCCTCCCGCGTCCCGCATCGCCAGCCGCCGCGCCGCTCCGCAGGACCACCGAACCCGCCCCGCCGGAATTTCCCGGCTGCCGCGCCGTCCGGATCACCCGCGACGCCATCGCCGACTTCGAAGGCCGTATCGAGTACTGGGACGCGGCCACCGAGACGGCGTGGATGGTGTGCGAGCCCACCACCGTCTACCACGAGGGCCCCGGCCAGCGCCTGGCGCACCTCGCGGCGCTGATCGCGGCCGGGCGGGGGTCGCCCATCACCACCCTCGGGACGTCGGACCTGCTGGTGCGCGACGCCCGCGGCGAGCGGCAGCGCATCATGCAGGCGGACCAGATCGTCTACGTGCATCCCGTCGAGACCGTGCCGCGCGGCGCCGCCGTCGAGGTGGGCGCGGACCACCTGCCCGACGTCGTGCTCGAGGTCGACTACTCGACGGACGTGCGGCGCGGCAAGCTGGGGTTGTACGAAGCCTGGGGCTTCCCGGAAGTGTGGGTCGAGGTGCCGGACGCCGCATCCCCGAGCCGATCGCGGCGCCGCCCGTCCGGCGTGACCATCCACCGGCTCGGCCACGGCGGGTACCGCCCGGCCGCGGCGAGCGCGGCGTTCCCGGGCTGGACGGCGGCGGAGATCCACGCCGCCCTGAACGAGCCGCGGCTGTCCGAGGCGACGAGCGCGGTGCTGACCCGCGTCGGGCGCGCCCTCGGCGACGCCGAGGGCACCGTCCCCGACGATGACCCGTGGCTGCGCGGGCAGCGCCGGGAAGCTACGCTGAGAGCCGTCACGCAGGTCCTTCGCACCCGCGGGATCGCCGTACCGCAGGGCCTCGCCGCGCGTCTGGGAAACGCGGCGCCGAGCGATCTCGTCGACGCCGCCCTCGCGTGCCGGAACGGCGCGGACTTCCTCGCCCGCGTGACCCGGAACGGGTAACGCGGCCCGTTATCGATAATTCACGCCATCACGACTTGGCCGTCAACCTCGTTCGACCGGTGACGGGGTTCGAAGCACGTTCCTATGGCTCGGGACTGAACCTTCGTTACACGGTCGGTCTCGACGCGCGGTACCCGCGGGCGGGCGCCAGGAGTCTGCGCCGCAGACGGCGCGGACTCCTTGAAACGTGACACACCGCTGTAACCGACGCACCGTCAGTCATTTGCGGGTTGCTGTATCGTTCGGTCCCGCTTTACGTCCCACGTTCTGGTTCCATTGCCTCGGCCTCACGGCGACTGCATCTCGTTCATATCCCCGAGGCGCCGCCGATCACCAGCGCCGCTTCGCCCCCCCGTTCACGGCGCGGCTTTCCCGTCATCCGCCGGTTCGGCAACATCGAAGCTGCCCTCCCAGATCTTCTGGCCCTCGCCGGTGAACTGGCCGGTGCGGATCGCGGCGATGGCGTAGGCGTAATCAGTCAGCTCCTGCCGCGCTACGCAGACTCCTCCCTCGATGAGAAGGTGGTTCCTGACAGCAAAGTTGAGGCCGTCGAAGCCGTGCTGCTTGCGGTGGCTGGGGAGGTCGTTCATGTCAACCGGGTCCACGTGAAGGAAGAACTCGGGTTCAACGTCCCCCGGGCCGCATTGGTTCTTGGCGTAGATGAGGCTGTCTTCAACGAGATACACGTCCCAGTCGGAGCGGATGACCGGCGTACTGCCGCCTGTCAGCCACGTCAGATAATCACTGTCCGACATTGTGTCTCGAACCGCACCGGAATCGAGTCGGATTTGTCGTCGCGCCAGCATGACGTGGTCGAGCATGATGTGTCCCCAGCCGCCGATTTCGTCGTCGAACAGTTCCAATTGCAGACGCTGGCCGGCGACCTCGGCCAGGGGATAGACTACCCGCTTGAACCGCTCGGTATTCTCGCCTCGCCAGACTGCGGCTTCGTCGTCGTCGGCCAGCAGGCGCACTCCGACGCCGTCGCCCCTCCCCCCTGCAATCAGGAAGGTGAGGTATTGACCGGGGCTCGTGGTGAACGCTGGCGAGAGCGCCCGCCCGGTGGTTCGGTCTCCCTTGTCCGGATGGTAACTCGTCAGGAAGCCTCGGCCTGCATTGCCGCTGATCGGCTGCTGGCCTCTGTAGCGCTCATACTGGTTGTGGTTCGTGATCGCTTCGCTTTCCAGAAGCCAGCCGTCAAATCCATCCTCGAAGCGCGCCAGCGCCTGCTCGCCAAGATAGAGATGGTTGCCGATGTGAATGACCGGTGCCGTTCTGATCCGAATGGGAGGGCGGGCATCGTTGGGCAATTCAAAAGCATTCACGCAAAAACCCATGCTGTTCTCGTCCGCGTCCTCCCACGGACGCCAAACGCGGGAAACCGTTTCGCCCCCTTCGGTGGGCCACGAAAGCACCAGTGGTTCGTCGTGCATTCCCGCTGGCGCGCAATCCCTGGCGAATGCCTGCGCCATGTTGCCGTCGACAACAACCGCGACGGACTCCGACTGATAGTCGAAGTACGGTGCCATTTTCTCCCAAAAATTCGCGGAACGATCGAATCCGCTCGGTGGCAGCTCGGTGGACCAGAGCTTGAATCGGCGTTCGCCCAAGGATGGGTGGAGGTATGGCGGGCCTTCGAACAGTATGGCGTCAGGGTGGGGATAACTGGCGTTGATATTGATGACCTCCGCGATGTGGGTAATCCCGTACTCCCGATCAAGCGCGGCCTTGGCTTGGTTTCCTTCCTTATAGGCGCGCAAGTAGTCGTATGAATTGACCAAGCCATCCAGGTTCACCGCCGGAAAGCGCGAGAAGTAGCCGATGACGCCGGTGGACCACGACCCGACCACGCTGTTCTCCGGGAGCAGGCGATCCATGACCTGCGTACCTATATGAGAAGTAATCTCCCATTCGCGGACGGTTGCCCCGCTCGTCTGGTCAACCATCCGGAACGGAGAGGTGAAATCCGCCTTTGCAAGCAGGAAGACCGTGCCGACAACGGCAATGCCCAGGCACAGAATATTGGCCGCACGGTGCGATCGCGGCCCGATGAAACGGCGAATGAAGTGAATGGCGACGTAATATCGTACGGGAACAATCAGCGCCATCATCAGATACGCCGGGACGAAATACCAAGGATAATTCCCCAAGGAGGGATGCACGGTGAGAACGGTCTGAGCGAACTTGGCGAGGTGGCCGACCGCCAAGCCGAACACGCACACGAGGAAGGCCAACGGCAGCAGGTCTGTCCAGCCCCTGGAACGGCGGGCGAACCACCAGATCAGAACGACATAGGCGCAGACCTCCAGCGCGACCCGCAGCTCGTAGTCGAAGACGGGAATCTGCAAGACGTCCCGGAAGTTCTGAACGAAGTTGTACCCACCTTCCTGCTCCCATAGCCGCTGCGACACCATCTGCTTGGTCGCGCCGCTCACCGGCGTCACGCCACCGAAAATGCTGCCGTTATATGCGAAGTACACGAGGATGCCTGCGATCGCTCCGACCACCGGAGCAACGGCGTTCATCGCGAGCACGGCCCCCCCCATTCTTGCCTGATGTCCGGCCCGCTCCCATGACCACTCGATCAGACCCAGCACGGCGGTGACCGCCAGCGATATGGCGATGTACTCCAATCGCACCCAGGGCAGGCTGAAGGCGACGGCGGCCAGCGGCCATTGCCACCGTCGCGAGTCTCGCACATACAGCATCACGGCAAGGAAAAACAGTGCCAGCACGAACAGCGCTGCGGCCGCTTCCAACCCCTGATATAACGCGGTGTATTGGTAGAGCAACCATAGCTGGGTGAACAGCAGAATCCAGGGCAGGCGCGCCAGCCGGGCCGCCACGGCGATGAGGGCGACGCCGCCGGCGACCAGCATGATCTCGAACGCCTTGATCGCGAACAGCGCGGCTTCCTTGTCGAATACCCAGTAGAACGGCGTGATCAGAAACAGCCAAAGAGGGTGGTAGCCGTTGGTGCGCGTGATGCCGCCGTCGAAGGTGGAGAACTTCCCTTCAGACAAGTTGAAGGCGATCTCGAAGTAATAGAAGGAGTCGTCCACGTTCATGTCGCGGATCAGGTTGACGAGATCGAAGCGGACGAGCATGTACCAGGCGAACGCGGCCCCATAGGCCAGGATCCCCCCGATGAACAGGACGAACAGCGCGTTTGCGCAGCCCGGAGAATAGTACCCCCCCTGCAATTCAGGCAGCGGGCGGCCAGAGCGCGCCAGCGATCCATCGGCGCGGCCCCATCCAGCGTAGTTAACGTATTCATGTCGTTTCAAGGGTTCCGCCTCACCAGTCCGAGGTGGAAGTCCCCGGTGTTCAGACGGCTGAAGCGGTTTTTGCTTTCGCTTGTTCGATTTCATCCTCGCACTGTGTCCTTTTGGGTAGGTAACCTGCCTATTTTCCCAGTCTTCGGATGGCTGCGACCACGCTTTCAGTTCTCCACTCGACGATTTCGTCGGCTAGACGTTGAGGTACATCCGGTCGATGCACTCGAGGGTCAGCGTGGTGTGCCGCGACAGGACCTCGGCGACGGAACGTGCTATCTTCATGGCTCGGACTCCGGTCGATGGGCTCCCCACCGGCCAGTCTACGGCCAACGACGCCCTCGGGCGACCATGAACGCGGCTTCACGCCGCAGAGGGAGCAACGGTCGGGGTCCGTTCAGACCGTCCGTCGAAGCCAAGCCCTACATGCTCGTCGGTCTGAGGCGGAGCCTCGCTAGTTCTTGTACGGTTGTTGATGTCGCTTTCGCTCTGTAAGGTCGTATTCCCAGCACGGGTTTTGGTGTTGAGAAGTCCTGCCGCGCCATTCGAATTTCCTCTACCATCCACGTGCTGTTTCCAGCGTGTACCCCCGCGATGACCAGTACAATACCACACGGCCGCATTCCTTGTTCTCATCCCTTTTTCACCTTTACTGCTTGTCCTTTTACCTTATGAGCAGCTTTGCGCGAGTCTTGTTATTACCATTCCGATGCTCGTTACCGCAAATCCGGCTAGGAACAGCTTGGGAAGGTGTCGCTCGGCGAGCGTTATCTCCTGGTACTTACTCTTGTCTTTTCCCTCTCCCATTTCTTGCCATTCTTGCTGGTAGAAGTCGAACGGCAGCGCCCTTTCTAGTCTTAGGAGAACCGCGAACTTCTTGGCATTGAGCTGCCTGTACGAGCTGATCACGCCCAACCAACCGAGCTGTAGTAGTCCGCCTAGAATACTCATTGCGGTTACTACCGCCCATGCGGGGACATCTCCTGCTCCGAACCGTGCTACGACACCGAGCGTGATTCCCACTGATGTTGTCGCTCCAAGGTACATGCGGTTGGCGTTGTCTCTCCGCCTGCTCACGTCGTCGGCGGCACTCGCGTGTAGCTTGTAGATTTCTAGCAGTTGCCTTTCTTTCTCGTGGAGGTCCATGGTTTCTCCTCTGTTCCCGCTACTTCGTATTCCTTTCGGTTTGCTCAGTCCTTTATGGTGGTTTCGGTGTGCGTTTTCTGTTTTCTTCCGCTTGGGTTCGGATTCCAGCCGGATTCATTTTTGTTGGCGGATTCAATTGTTTACGCGGAGTGTCCGAGTCCAGCCCTTCGAAGTACCCGATGAGCAGCAATCGAAAGTACCGTCCGGGAGCCAGACTCGGCCGGCCCATCATCGCGTAGAACGGCGCGCACAGGCCTTCGACGAACGCATCGAACCCTGCCGCCTCCAGAATCCGGTTCACCCGCTCGTAGAACGGATGCCCCGCGCTCTGCGGCAGGTCCGCCGTCGCGACGCACATCGATTGCTGCGACCCGTCATCGCGCACCGTGTCCATGCCCGCCAGTGTAGTACATGAGCGCCACCGTGTCGATTCCTGAACGCAGACTTTCACAAAAGCTCGCCGCTGGCGGCTCCGTCCCCGCGGCGGTCAGTCTCCGCCGGCTCCGTCGATCCGGTTGTCGATCCGGTGGTCGTCGCCACAGGACGTGGGTGTGCCGGCGGCAAGCCGCTGGCTATCGGTGTTCGTTCCGTCGCCCTTGGCGCGGTATGATCGGTACAATTCATGGATGATCCTGCGTACAAACGCCTGCTCTCGCGGCCCCGGATGGTCCGGGACCTGCCGCGCGGCTTCTCCGCCCGGGACTGGAGCGGCGACCTCGACTTCGCGTCGCTGACACCGCTTCCCGCGAGCTTCGTCAGCCACGACCTGCGCCAGCGTCACGGCGACTTGGTGTGGCGCGTCCGCTTCAAGGATGACCGGTGGCTGTACGTCGTGCTGCTCCTGGAGTTCCAGTCGGCGGTCGACCGCTCGATGGCGGTCCGCACGCTGACTTACACGAGGCTGCTGTATCAGAAGTTGATCGCCGACGGTGTGCTGCGCGGGCACGGCGGCCTGCCGCCGGTGCTGCCCGTCGTGATCTACAACGGCCGTCGGCCGTGGACGGCGCCGGTGGACGTGTCGGCGCTGATCGCGTCGGGCGGCGGGGCGGCGTTGGCGCGGTATCAGCCGTCGCAGCGGTACTTCCTGCTGGACGAGGGCCGGGTCGGCGGTTCGGATCTGCCGTCCGGCAATCTCGTGTCGGCGCTGATCGCGCTGGAGACGAATCGGGACCGGGTGCGGGCGGCGGCGTTGCTGGAGGCGTTGATCGAACTGCTGCGGAAGCAGGATGATGACGAGCTGACGGCGGCGTTCACCGAATGGGCGACGCAGGTGCTGCTGCCGCGGCGGTTCCGCGGGTCGGTGTCGGGGCCGCTGCCGCGGCTCGAGGAGGTGCGGGCGATGTTGGCCGAAACCGTTCAGGAGTGGACTGCCGAGTGGGTCGAGCAGGGCCCCGGGAAGAAGGCCGGGGGCACGGAATCGAGCAGGGCCGCGAGCAGGGCCAGCGTGCGTTGTTGTGCCGTCAGGCCGCCCGGAAGTTCGACGCCGCCGCGGCGCAGCGGTTGGCCGCCGCGCTTGAGCATGTTGCGGACCCGGACCGCTTGGAGCAGGTCGGCGACTGGATCATTGAGTGCGACACGGCGGCCGATCTGTTCGGTCGTATGTCGAACTGGTCGGCGTAGCAGCCCGTGGCAGTGCGCCGCGAAAGCGTCATTTCTTCAGCGGGTGCGAATCCCGCCCGGCAACTGAGGACAGAGCACGTACCAGCAGAGGCGCTTCAGGCGTTCCCGCCGGCGGGAACGCACAGCCCGGCATGCAGGTCGAAGCCACCGTGGCGCGCGTGGCAGCGCCCCGGCCGCGGCGGGACCGGGGCGGCAGCCAGCGGGTCGCCGTCCCGGTCAACGCGGGCGCCGGCCCGGGCTCTGAGGACGGCGCGGCCCTGGATCGCCGCCGCCAGACCCGCCAGCACGGCCGTGTCCTCCGCCCACAGATCCAGCGTGCCGCCTCCCTCGTCTTCGGCGTCCACGCCCGTTGCGCCAGCAGGCGCGTCACGTACACCTCCTTTCCAATCTTGATAGACGTCAACATCCTCGCTGATGGTACCCGTATCGGTCCCTTGACGCTGTTCGGAGCTGGCGAGATCGAGCGTTTCCTCGTGCCGAAGTCGGAGTTCTCCTCCTCGGTGTCTTTCTGAAATGCCTCCACCTTGCTAAGATGGGAACGTGACCGCCTCGCCTCCCACATCGCCCGGCGGACGCGGCGCTGCGCTCGCGGGCGCCGATACCGAACCCGCCCCGCCGGAATTTCCCGGCTGCCGCGCCGTCCGGATCACCCGCGACGCCATCGCCGGCTTCGAAGGCCGTATCGAGTACTGGGACGCGGCCACCGAGACGGCGTGGATGGTGTGCGAGCCCACCACCGTCTACCACGAGGGCCCCGGCCAGCGCCTGGCGCACCTCGCCGCGCTGATCGCGGCCGGGCGGGGGTCGCCCATCACCACCCTCGGGACGTCGGACCTGCTGGTGCGCGACGCCCGCGGCGAGCGGCAGCGCATCATGCAGGCGGACCAGATCGTCTACATGCATCCCGTCGAGACCGTGCCGCGCGGCGCCGCCGTCGAGGTGGGCGCGGACCACCTGCCCGACGTCGTGCTCGAGGTCGACTACTCGACGGACGTGCGGCGCGGCAAGCTGGGGTTGTACGAAGCCTGGGGCTTCCCGGAAGTGTGGGTCGAGGTGCCCGACGCCGCATCCCCGGGCCGATCGCGGCGCCGCCCGTCCGGCCTGACCATCCACCGGCTCGGCCCCGGCGGCTACCGCCCGGCCGCGGCGAGCGCGGCGTTCCCGGGCTGGACGGCGGCGGAGATCCACACCGCCCTGAACGAGCCGCGGCGGTCCGAGGCGACGAGCGCGGTGCTGACCCGCGTCGGGCGCGCCCTCGGCGACGCCGAGGGCACCGTCCCCGACGATGACCCGTGGCTGCGCGGGCAGCGCGGGGAAGCTACGCGGAAAGTTACGCGGGAAGCAACGCGGGAAGCAACGCTGAAAGCGGCCATGCAGGTCCTTCGCGCCCGCGGGATTGCCGTCCCCGAGCGCCTCGGCAGGCTGCTGACGGACGCGGCGGCGGGCGATCCCGTCGAGGCCGCCCTCGCGTGCCGCGACGGCGCCGACTTCCTCACCCGCGTGACGCCGCGCGACCGGTCCCGGACCTGACGGCAAGGGCATCCCACGCTGACTGCGCGTGACGGCCCGCCCCCGATTCGAGGGGTCGCCACCGTCTTGCCGCCCGCGCCGCGTGAGACCCACGATTCCGCCCGTCCGGAGCCCCGGGACCCGCCACGATGCTGCCTGCGCACGGCGGTGGCGGAGCGTGGGATCTCGATGGTGGTCGAGGCCATGTCCCCGTAATCGGGATGCTGCCTGCGCACGACGGTGGCGGAGCGCGGGATGGTCTTGGACCTGACGGCGGAGCCGGCCGCGTCCGGACACCGCCGGGCCGAAACGGCGGAATCGCCGATGCGCCGGCGATCCCCGAGCGCCGGGCAACACCGCCCACGCGGACCGGCCGCCCCGGCAGTTCACCGGTCGCCGTGCGCGGGGTTCGGACGCGACGAAGGGCGGAACCGCCTACAGCGGAATGTTGCCGTGCTTCTTCGGCGGGTTCCGGTCGCGCTTGCCGTCGAGGCTGCGCAGGGCGGCGATGAGCTTCGGGCGCGTGGCGCGCGGCTGGATCACCTCGTCGACATAGCCGCGGCCGGCCGCCACGAACGGGTTGGCGAGCTTCTCGCGGAACTCGGCGATCTTCTCGGCCCGCAGCGCGTCGGGATCGTCGGCCGCCTCGAGCTCGCGCCGGTAGAGGATGTTGACGGCGCCCTCGGGCCCCATGACCGCGATCTCGGCCGTGGGCCAGGCGAAGTTCGCGTCGGTGCGGATGTGCTTGCTGGCCATGACGCAGTAGGCGCCGCCGTAGGCCTTGCGGGTGATGACCGTCACCTTGGGGACCGTCGCCTCGGCGAACGCGAACAGCAGCTTGGCCCCGTGGCGGATGATGCCGCCGAACTCCTGCCGGGTGCCGGGCAGGAAGCCGGGCACGTCCTCGAACGTCACCAGGGGGATGTTGAACGCGTCGCAGAAACGGACGAAGCGCGCGCCCTTGACCGAGGCGTCGATGTCGAGGGTCCCCGCGAGATGGGCGGGCTGGTTGGCGACGACGCCGACCGACCGGCCGCCGAGGCGCGCGAAGCCGACGAGGATGTTCTTCGCGTAGTGCTCCTGCACCTCGAGCAGCCCGCCGTCGTCGACCACCGCGCGGATCACCGCGCGCATGTCGTAGGGCTGGTTGGGCTGCCCGGGCACGAGGTCGTCGAGGGCGGGGTCCTCGCGGTCGGCGGGGTCCGTGTCCGCCCCGCGCGGGGCGTCGTCGAGGTTGTTCGCGGGCAGATAGCCGAGGAGGTCGCGGATGAGCGCGAGGCACGCCTCGTCGTCGGGCGCCACGAAGTGCGCGACGCCGCTCTTGGCGTTGTGGGTCATGGCGCCGCCGAGCTCCTCCTTCGTCACTTCCTCCAGGGTCACGGTCCGAATGACCTCCGGGCCGGTGATGAACATGTAGCTGGTCTTGTCCACCATCACCGTGAAGTCGGTGATGGCCGGCGAGTAGACGGCGCCGCCCGCGCAGGGTCCCATGATCGCGGAGATCTGGGGCACGACCCCCGACGCCAGCGTGTTGCGCAGGAAGATGTCGGCGTAGCCGCCCAAAGACAACACGCCCTCCTGGATGCGCGCGCCGCCGGAGTCGTTCAGCCCGACGACGGGCGCGCCCGCCTCCATCGCCAAGTCCATGATCTTGACGATCTTCGCGGCGTTGGTCTCCGACAGCGAGCCCCCGAACACCGTGAAGTCCTGCGCGAAGGCGTAGACGAGGCGCCCTTCGACCCGGCCGCGCCCCGCGACGACGCCGTCGCCCGGCACGATCCGGCCGTCCATGCCGAAGTCGCGGCAGCGGTGGGTGACGAGCTTGTCCACCTCGTGGAAGGTGCCGGGATCGAAGAACCGGTCGATACGCTCGCGCGCGGTGAGCTTGCCGGCCGCGTGCTGGCGGGCGAGGCGCTCCCCGCCCCCGCCCTCGTGCGCGCGGCGCTCATAGTCCTCGAGCAGCTTGTGCTTGTCCATCGGTCGAATGCGGCGGCGGTACGACGGACCGGGCCGGAAACGGTGATCAATGCAAGTTCGCCAACCGCACCCGGACGCAGCCCGTTTTCTGCGATTTCCTGCGCGCGGCGCATGGCGGGGTGATTTCCGTCACCGTCCTAACCGACGGGCTGGCGGGCCTTGGCCCAGTCCGCGAGGAACCGCTCCAGGCCGATGTCGGTCAGGGGATGGTTGAACAACGCGTCGATCACCTTCGGCGGGCACGTGCAGACGTCGGCCCCGAGGCGGGCCGCCTCGACGATGTGCATCGGCCCCCGGGTGCTGGCCACGAGCACCTCGGTGGCCAGGGGGAAGTTCTGGAAGATGTCGACGATCTGGGTGACGAGGTCCATGCCCGGGGTGGCGACGTCGTCGAGCCGGCCGACGAACGGGCTCACGAAGGCGGCCCCCACCTTGGCCGCCAGCAGGGCCTGGGCGGCCGAGAAGATCAACGTCACGTTGACGCGGATGCCGTCGCCGGTCAGCTCGCGGCACGCCTGCACGCCCGGCTTGCCGAACGGCACCTTGACGACGATGTGGGGGTCGATGGCGGCGAGCTCGCGGCCCTCGCGCACCATGCCCGCGGCGTCGGTGGCCACCACCTCGGCGCTCACCGGTCCGCCGACCAGGCCGCAGATGCGCTTCAGCACGGCGCGCGGATCGGACCCGGCCTTCGCCAGCAGCGAGGGGTTCGTGGTCACGCCGTCGATGATGCCGAGCGGCGCCAGGGCCTCGATCTCGTCGACGTTCGCGGTGTCTGCAAACAGCTTCATGCCATCCTCGAAGATGATCGCGGTCCGGACGTCGTTCACCCCTGAACGACGTCGTTCACCAACTCGCCGACCCCTTCCACCGCGACGACGACCCGATCTCCCGGCGCGAGGGGCCCGACCCCCGGAGGCGTCCCCGTGGACAGGACGTCGCCGGGCAGCAGGGTCATGACCGCCGTGACGAACTCGATCAACTGCCGCAGCGGGAAGATCAGCTCGCCGGTGCTCGAGTGCTGCCGCCGCTCGCCGTTGACCCGCGACTCGATGCCGAGGGGCCGATCCAGGTCCGCGGCGGCGATGCACGGACCCACCGGCGCGAACGTGTCGAACCCCTTGGCGCGGGTGTACTGCACGTCGCGGCGCTGGAGGCCGCGATCGGTCACGTCGTTCACGCAGGTGAACCCGAGCACGTACTCGTGCGCGCGATCGGCGGGCACGCGGCGGGCGGCGCGGCCGATGACCACCCCCAGCTCGGCTTCGTAGTCGACCCGGCCGGCGCCGGGGGGGAGGACGATCGGCGCGCCGGGGCCGATCACCGCCGTCGACGGCTTCAGGAAGATCAGCGGCTCGTCGGGCAGCGCCTTGTTCATCTCGGCCGCATGGTCCCGGTAGTTCAACCCCACGGCGACGATCTTGGACGGCGCGATCGGAGCCAGGATCCGCGGTTCGGCGCCGGACAGCCGCGCACCGACGCTCGGCGTCCCCCAAGGCCCGCCTTCCAGGGCGTGCCACGCCTCGTCCCGGCGAACGGCGTGGAGCACGTGTCCGCCGTGCTCGATTCGATAGATTGATTCCATAGACAACCGGGCGTTGCGCCCCCGCGGCCGGCCCGGGCGCCGCCTGGCGGACCCGCGGCCAGCCCAACCCATCCTACAGCGTCCGCGCTCCGCGCGCAGACACCCGGCCCGCAATCACCGCCTGCGGCTCCGACGACGCCGCGCGGCGCCCGCCGCCCAACCGACCCTGCGGGATGCGGGACAATCCCGGCCCCGGGGCGCTGCGGAGTCGCGCGGCACCCGCCGCCCTGCATGGCGTCGCCGCGGTTGTCGGCGCAGACCCCCGGCCCGGCAACCGCCGCCCGCGGTTCCGACGACGCCCCAACCCACCCTCCGGCCGTCCGCGCCGTTGCGCGGCGCAGACGCCTACCGCGCCGCCGCCTCCACGCGGTCGGACGGCTCGCTCAGATTGGGGGTGGCAGCGGTGTCGACCGCGCGCACGGCGTACGCGTGACGCACGCCCGGTTCCGCGGTGGTGTCACGGTAGGTGTTCCCGGTGAGCGGCGCGTCCATGAGCGGGTGCAGTGTCTCATCCCCCGGCAAACCGCGCAATACCAGGTATCCCGCCAGATCCGCGTCGTCGTTCGGCCGCCACAGCAGGCTCACCTCGCCCTGGCTCCCGACCGCCGTCAACGCCTGCGGGGCGGCCGGCGGAAAGGTGTCGACGAACGTGACACAGGTCGCGGAAGACAGTCGGCTGCGCACCTCGAAGCCCGCAACCACGTCGAGGGTCCGGACCGCGAAGCACCGTTCGGCCCCGTACTCGACCTGCTGATCGGTATACGCAGGCGCGGCGAGCGGAGTCTGGCTCAGGAGTTCCAAGATGTCCGGCGGGCCCGCATCCGACTCGGAAACCTCGAACAGCTCGTAGGTCGACGCGGGCGGCCACTCGACGATCGGCCGGGACTCCAACGGAGTCAGCGGAGCGGCCGGGTCCTCCGCCTCTTCCGCCGGCGCCTCCGTGTCGTCCGTCGGCGCCTCTGTGTCGTCCGCCGGCGCGCCGGTCTCGTCAACGGCGCCCGGCGGGCCGGCCTCCGTCGACGCCTCGGCGGCGTCATCCGCCGGCGTCTCCCCGGCGACCGGCGCCTCGCTGGAAGCCGGCGCCTGATCGGCCGGCGCCTCATCGGAATCCGGCGCGTCGGCGGCGTCCCCGGCGGCGGCGTCACCGGCCGTCACCGGCGCCTGAACCGTCTCGCGGGCCCCGGGGGGCAGCGCCCAGGCCACATCGACCGTCGTTTCGGTATAGGCCACCTCCGGCGCCGGCGGCGGCTCCGGCGCCCGGACGCCCAGCGGAACCGCGATCCGCTCCCCGCCCTCCGACTCCCCGCCGTCCTCCGCAACCTGCACCACGACGTACTCGCGCTGCCGCGGCCCCGGCAACGGGGGCGTCATCAACGGCGCCATGACCGGCCGCGCGGGCTCCTCCGGATCGTCCTCTTCCCGGTCTTCCCCGGCTTCCGCTTCCTCCCGGCGCGCGCGCTCCTCTTCCCAGGGATCGACCGGGGTCTCGATCTCGGCCGTCAGCACCTCCGCGAGCATCACCGCCCCCCCCTGCATCACGGGCGCATCCGACGGCGGGTCGGCCGGGGGGGGCTCGTTCGCGGACTCCACGTCCGATTCGGGTTCCGGGAGCGGGGGCGGGGCGACGTCGACCGAGGCGACGAGGGTCGCCGCCTCCTGGTACTCTTCGAGCTCGAGCGTCCGGTCGGGCGGAAGACGCGGTTGGGTGGTCATCGCATAGACGTCGACCCGGACGAGCGAAGCCGGTTCCGAGCGGTCCTCGTTCGCGGTCGGCAGGGTGAAGCCGACGGACACCTCGTCGCCGAGACGCTGCACCACGAGGTCGGTCACCGGGGCCGGCACCCGCACCAGGGGAGCGAGCGGAGGGCCCTTCATGCCGCAGCCGCAGAGCTGCGCGGCGAGCAGCGCGACCATCGAGACGTTCCGGCGTCCGAGCGCGGTCACAGGATGTAGCGGGAGAGATCCTCGTTCCGGACGACGTCCGCCAGCATCCGGTCGACGTAGGCGGCATCGATGACGATGGTCTTCTCGTCGAGATCCGGCGCGTTGAACGAGACGTCGTCGAGGAGCTTCTCCATGATGGTATGGAGGCGGCGCGCGCCGATGTTCTCCGAGCGCTCGTTGACCTGGGTCGCGAACTCCGCCACCCGGCCGACGGCGTCGGGCTGGAACGTCAGGTCGACCCCCTCGGTCTCCAGCAGGGCCGTGTACTGCTTGACGAGCGAGCCCCGGGGCTCGGTGAGAATCCGCACGAAGTCTCCCGTCTCGAGCGCCTCGAGCTCGACCCGGATCGGAAAACGGCCCTGCAGCTCGGGGATCAGATCGGACGGCTTGGCGACGTGGAACGCCCCCGCCGCGATGAACAGGATGTGGTCGGTGCGGACCATCCCGTGCTTCGTGTTGACGGTGGTCCCCTCGACGATGGGCAGGATGTCGCGCTGGACGCCCTCGCGGCTGACGTCGGGCCCGTGCCCGCCCTCGCGGCCGGTCACCTTGTCGATCTCGTCGATGAAGATGATGCCCGCCTGTTCGACCCGGTGCACCGCCGCGGACCGCACGCTGTCGGTATCGACCAGCTTCTGCTCTTCCTCCTGCACCAGATGGTCGAGCGCGTCCGGCACCTTGACGCGCCGCTTCCGGGACCGTCCCTGGAACAGGGTGGGCAGCATGTCCTTGATGTTGATGTCGATCTCCTCGACCGACGATCCGGAGATGACCTCGAACGAGGGGAAGTTCTTCTGCTGGACGTCGACCTCGACCTCGCGCTTGTCGAGCCGTCCCTCGGCGAGCTGAGCGCGGAGACTGGCGCGGGTCCGCTCGTGCTGCTCGCGCGCCGGTCCGGGATCGTTGTCCTGCACCGACTTCGGCAGCGGCGGCAGCAGCAGATCGAGCAGCCGCGCCTCGGCGTTCCGCCGCGCCTTCACCCGCACGCCCTCCACCCGCTCCTCGCGCACCATGTCCACCGCGAGCTCCACCAAGTCGCGCACCATCGACTCGACGTCGCGGCCGACGTAGCCGACCTCGGTGAACTTCGACGCCTCGACCTTGATGAAGGGGGACTGCGCCAGCCGGGCGAGGCGCCGGGCGATCTCGGTCTTCCCCACCCCGGTGGGTCCGATCATGAGGATGTTCTTCGGCGCCACCTCCTCGGCCAGCTCGGGCGACAGCTTCTGGCGCCGCATCCGATTCCGGAGGGCCACCGCCACCGCCCGCTTCGCCTGGGCCTGGGAAATGACGTACTTGTCGAGCTCGGCGACAATCTGGCGGGGGGTCAGCGTGTCGACCGACTTCTCCCTCCCGCCGTCCGACTCGGGCGGCGCGGGGGAAGCCAGCGACTCCGGGAGATAGATCGGCATCTGCGCTATAGGTGCGTCCTTGCGACGAGAGACGAGCCCGCCGGTGGTGAAGACCGCGGCGGCCGGCGGCGCGGCGCCGGACGTTCGTCCGCGGGCGCCGACGCGGCTGACGTGGCGGACCAACGCTACAACGCCTCGATCGTGACACTGGCGTTCGTGTAAATGCAAATGGAGGCGGTGATCTCCATCGCATGCTCGACGATCGCTCCCGCCTCCAGGTCGGCGTGACGCGCCAGGGCCTTCGCCGCGGCCAGGGCGTAGGCCCCGCCCGACCCGATCGCGACGATGCCGTCATCCGGCTCGATCAGATCGCCGTTCCCCGACAACAGGAACATGGAGTCGGCGTCGAGCACGATCAACATCGCCTCGAGCCGCCGCAGCAGACGATCCGTGCGCCAGTCCTTGGCGAGCTCCACGGCGGACCGCTCCAGATTGCCCCGGTACTGTTCGAGCTTCGACTCGAACCGCGAGAACAAGGCGAACGAATCGGCGGCGGAACCGGCGAACCCGGCGAGAATCCGATCGTTGTACAGGCGGCGGATCTTGCGCGCGCCCTGCTTGACGACGGTGTCGCCGAAGGTCACCTGCCCGTCGCCCCCCATGACGGTCTGCCCCTGATGCCGGACCGCCAGGATGGTCGTGCTCCGAGTCATGATCATCCATCGAGCCTATCCGCTGGCGGGCACGCCCGCAACCCGGCACGGAGCCGCCCCCCGCCCGGGGAAGCGGCATGCGCCGCGCATCAGGATCCGCGCAGTCCCCCGGGCCGGATCAGAAAGTAGATGGGGATACCCGCCGCGATGAGCGCGGCGCCGGCCAGCGAGGGCCCCGGATTTCGCCAGATCGCATTGATGACGAGGGCGGCGCTGGTGAGGACGAAAACGAAGGGGGCCGCCGGATAACCCCAGGCGCGGAACGGGCGGCGCGCGTCCGGCGCCCGGTAGCGCAGCACGAAGAGCGCGGCCACCGCCACCCCGGCGAAGAGCACGACCGCGAAGGCGGTGTAGTCGACGAGTTGCCGGAACGTGCCGGTGAGCACGAGCAGACCCGCCCACGCGCTCTGCGCGGCGATCGCCGCCGCCGGCGTGCGGAATCGGGGATGCACGGCGGCGGCGGCGGAGAAGAACTGCCGATCGCGGGCCATCGCGTAGTAGACCCGCGGCCCCGCGAACACCATCGCGCTGAGGCTCGCCGCGATCATCACCGCCGAGGCGGCGGCGACCGGGGCCGCCGCACCCGGTCCGAACAGGCGTTCGGCTACGCCGTCCGCCATGTTGCCGCCCGCCATGTTGCCGCCCGCCGCCGCGAACTCGGTGACCGGCAGGGCATAGACGTACAACAGATTCAGGAGCACGTAGATCACCACGACACAAGCCGTCCCCAGCCCCAGGGCCAGCGGCACGTTGCGGCCCGGGTCGCGAATCTCCTCCGCCAGGTACGACGCGGCGTTCCAGCCCGAGTAGGCGAACATGACCGGAAGCAGGGCCAGCAGCCAGCTTGCCCCCGACACCGCCCCGCCCGCCTCGGAGAAGTGCGCGCTCGATCCGTCGCCCAGGGTGAAACCGACCGCGACGAACGCCACGAGCAGCGCCACCTTCGTCGCCGCGAGCAGATTCTGCACGACGCGGCCGGGTCCCAGCCCGATCAGATGAACGGCCGTCAGGACACCGATGACGGCCAGGGCGACGACGGCCTGGGGGGAGACGCTGAGGGTGACGACGCCGAGCGGCACCACGGCCCAGGGCCGCGTGTCGCCGGCCGCGGGCAGCAGGCGGCCGAGGTAGGCGGCGAAGCCAACCGCGCCGACGGCGATGGCGCCGCTGAAGCCGGCCACGAACGAGGTCCAGCCGGTGAGAAAGGCCGGCAGCGGACCGAACGCCTCGCGCAGATAGACGTACTCGCCGCCGGCCCGCGGGCGCAACGCCGCGAGCTCGGCGTAGGCCATGGCGCCGGCGAACGCCAGGGCGCCGCCGGCCGCCCACGCCCCGATCATCCACCACGGGTGCGGCGTCAACTGCGAAACGACGGCGGGGAGGAGGAAAATGCCGCTGCCGATCACGTTGGATGCGACAACGGCGGCGCCGTCGAGGGGGCCGAGACGGCGGTCGAGACCGGGCATGGCGGTGGATCGAGACGAGGTTCGACCCGCCCCGGGCCGCAGGCCCTATCGGGTCAGAAGCTGGCGGTCGACGGCGACCGAGTCCAGCAGGACCCACTGGTCACCGCGGTGCTTGACGAACAGCTCCATCGTGACGTCGACGAAGTCACGATGCGCGAGCATCTCGGCGCGCGACTGCTCTCCCGTGTAGCCGCGACTCGACTCGAGCCGCAGGACCTCGGTCGTCCGTCCCGCCTCGAGACCGTCCGTGCCGACGGCGCGCACGAACGCGTTGCCCCACTCCTCCGTCTCGTTCCGCCGCTTGAACACCGCGTTGAGCTGCAGGTACTGGACGGTGCCGGAGGTCACGTTCTCCAGGCGGAACGAAACGGTGGGCACGAGCTTGTTCCGTCCCAGATTGTCGAGGCCGGCGTCGAACCAGCCGCTGGACACCTGGGTGACCTGCAAGGCGGCCGGCACGTCGATCGAGGGGCTGCACCCGATCGACAGCGCCAGCACGATGAGCGCTGCGAACCCCGGCCGGCGCCACCGGGGGCGACTCCCCGCCTCAGCCTGCATGACCCGATTGTAGATCAACCGCCGGACGGGCTCCGGCCGGACGGTCTCAGGGGCGGGCGGAGATCCGGCGCATGTACTCCAGAATCTCTTGACGAGCCGCGGCATCATTCGTCTGGTCCTCCCGGAACATGCGTTCCATCTCGCTCATCTGGCGCTGTTCGCTCTCGCGAATCAACTCGCGAACCTGTTGCAACCACGCCTCTTCGTTCATCAGCAGATCCGGAAACGGCCCGACCCGGGAGCCGGAAATGGGGATGGGGTTCGCGGCGCCACCCGCGCCCAGGCCGACGGGGGTGCCGAGCACGGTCGGCGCGGGAGGCGGGTCCGCGGCCGGCCGTCCCATCGCGCCCGGATCGGACGGCGGCCGCCCCCCCTCGGCCTCGGCCGCCGCGCCGGTCTCACCGCCGCGCCAGCCGATTCGCAGAACCATTCCGTCGGCCCCCAACTCGATCTCGGGCCGCACGATCAGAGCCGCCGCCACCGCCAGCACCGCCGCGGCGACCAGCGCCCACGCGGGACGCCAGCCCGCGCGGGCCGGGGACGGCCCCCCCGGATCCGCCACCAGGCGGAGTCCGGGATCCGCGCCGTGGGGCTCCCAAGTCTCGATCGTACGGCGGACGGCCGTCAGCGAGCCGATCTCATCGGCGCAGCGCGCGCAGGACCGAAGGTGGGCGTCCACCCGGCGCCGCGCATCGGCATCGGCATCGGACTCACCGTACAGATAGTCGACCAACGCTTCCTTGTCGATACAACTGCTGGTCTGGCTCATCGTTCTCGCGACGCTCCGCTGCGATCCACGACCAACCGCGGGCGCGGACCGGCCGTCGGGGCGGCCCTGCGCCCGGCCAGATCGGCCGTGCCGTGCACACCATCCCGCTGCAACTGCCGCCGCAGAACCGCGAGCCCCTGGTAGAGCCGGGTCTTGACGGTGCTCAACGGGCATCCCTGCAGATCCGCGATCTCCCGAAACGTCAATCCATGGTACTCCTTCAAAACGATGGTGATCCGCTGGTCGTCCGACAGGGCCGACATCGCCTGCGTGATCACCCGCCCCAGGTCCTGGCGCACGGCACGGTCTTCGGCGGTTTCCGGCGGCGCCTGGCCGGGAGAACAGGCCGGTTCGAACGCCTCGTCGAGCGGCGCCGGCTTGCCCGAGCGGCGCTCCCGGCGTATCCAGTCGCGACAGAGATTCAGGGCGATCCGGTACAGCCACGACGAGAACTTCGACTGGCCCTTGAACCCCTTGATGCTGCGAAACGCCCGGAGGAAGGTCTCCTGACAGACGTCGCGGGCGTCCTCCTCGCGGCCGATGACCCGGAACGCCAGCGCGAAGATCGACCGTTCCCACCGGACGATCAACTGGTTGAAGCTGTCCGCGTCGCCGGCGGTCGCCAGCGCGACCAGTTCCTCGTCGGTTCTCTGCATGCCCAGGGCGACCGCCCGCGTCGCGCTCATGATGCCGCACCCGTCATCACGTGTCCATCCCGCTCCATGTCTCGGAGTTTTAGACGCCGGCCGGGCGGAAATGGTCTGCAACCGGCCGGCGCCGGCCCGCTCGAGGCCGACCCCGACGACCCGGTGAATCGAAGGACGCGCCGGTTACCCGAAGGCGGGGCGGATGACACGAGACCGCCCGCGAAGCGGATTGCCGGGGGTCGGCCCTCGATGAGGCGGGCCGGTTTGGCGCGGCCCCGTCGATGCGATACCGCCCGCGAAGCAGATCGTCGGGGGTCAGGGGGCGGCCGGGAGCATCCCACGCTGACTGCGCGTGACGGCTCGCCCCCGATTCGAGGGGTCGCCACCGTCTTGCCGATCGGCCGGCGCCGCGTGAGACCCACGATTCCGCACGTCCGGAGCCCCGACAGGACCCGCCACGATTCCGCCTGCGCAGGCGGTGGCGGAGCGTGGGATGGTCCTGGGGGGCGGCAACGCCGTGTCGCCGGCGTCCGCCGGTGCGGTATCATTTTCCGGGCTTTGCGCAGGCCGCAGGCCCGGAACGTCCAACCAATCCATCTCCCGACCCACGATAGAGTTCGATGCTCCAATTGTCGTCGCTGACCAAGGGGTTCGGCGGCCGGGTCTTGTTCGACCGGGTCACCTGGCAGATCTCGGCCGGCGACCGGGTCGGCCTGTGCGGCCCGAACGGTTCCGGCAAGACCACGCTGCTGCGGATGCTGGCCGGCTTCGACGAGGCCGACAGCGGCACGATGGCGAAGCGCACCGGGCTGACCGTCGGCTACCTCCCGCAGGACGGCCTCAGCCACACGGGACGCTCCCTCATCGACGAGGTCAACACGGCGTTCCAGCCGCTGCTCGACATCCAGCGCGCCATGCAGGACCTCGAGCACCGCCTCGCCGACCCCCGGTACTCCCGCGGGGACCACGACGCCATCCTGGAACGGTACAGCGAGCTGCAGCATCGGTTCCGCGACGAGGACGGCTACGCCATCGATCTGAAGGTCGCCGGCGTCCTGAACGGACTCGGTTTCGCCCCGGCCGACTTCGAGAAGCCCACCGACACGTTCTCCGGCGGCTGGCAGATGCGCATCGCCCTCGCCAAGCTGATCCTCCGCCGGCCGCACGTGCTGCTGCTCGACGAGCCCACGAACCATCTCGACCTCGAGGCCCGCAACTGGCTCGAGGACTATCTCGCGGACTATCCGCACGCCCTCGTGCTCGTGTCCCACGACCGCTACTTCCTCGACCGGGTGGTGACCCGGATCGTCGAGATCGACCGGCGCACGCTGACGCCGTACGTCGGGACCTACTCGGAGTACCTGGTGGAAAGGGATGCGCGGATCGCGGCGCTGCGCGGGCAGAAGAAGCGGCAGGACGAGGAGATCGCCCGCATCCAGCACTTCATCGACAAGTTCCGGTACAAGGCGACCAAGGCCGCGCAGGTCCAGAGCCGGGTGAAGATGCTCGAGAAGATGACCCCCATCGACGTGCCGCCCGAACGCAAGCGGGTGCGCTTCTCGTTCCCCGCCTGCCGGAAGGGCGGGCGCGTCGCGCTCGAGCTGCAAGGGGTCCGGAAGGCCTACGGATCGACGGTGGTCCTCGACGACGTGGACGCGCACGTGGTGCGCGGCGACCGGATCGCCATCGTCGGCCCCAACGGCGCCGGCAAGTCCACGTTGATGCGCATGCTGTCCGGCGCCGAGCGTCCGGACCGGGGAACGCGGGTCGAGGGCCACAACCTCGTGTCGCAGTACTTCGCGCAGGACGAGGCCAACCGGCTCGACCCGAACCTGACCGTCTACGACACCCTCGGCGCGGCGTCGTCGGTCGAGATGCTCCCGGCCATCCGCAACATCCTCGGCGGATTCCTGTTCTCGGGGGACGACGTGACCAAGCCGGCGGGGGTGCTGTCGGGCGGCGAACGCACCCGGCTGGCGGTGGCGCGGATGCTCCTGCGCCCCGCCAACACCCTGCTGCTCGACGAGCCGACGAACCACCTCGACATCGACTCCACCAACGTCCTCCTCGATGCGCTGGCCGACTTCGACGGCACCCTCGTCTTCGTCTCCCACGACCGCTACTTCGTGGACAAGCTCGCCACGACCGTCATCGAGGTCGGCGACGGCGCCGCCGTCCGCTATCCGGGCACCTACGAGGAGTTTCGCTGGAGCCGGACCCACCGCGGGCAGGCCCCGCCCGACGGGGCGCCGCGCCCGGCCGCGGCGTCCCCGGGCGGCCCCGGCCGCGCGCCCGCCGGGAAGCGCGGGGCGCCGGCGGCGGGCCGGCGGGACCGGGACGTGCGCCGGCGGCGAACCCAGGACGAGCGCCGCCTCCAACGCGCGCAGGCGGCCCGGGAGAAGCGCATCGGCGAGATCGAGCGGCGGATAGCCGAACGCGAAGGCAAGATCAAGGAGATCGAGGCGGCCATGGCGTCGCCCGGCTTCTACGAAGACCGCGACGCCGCCAAGCCGGTGGTCGACCGGCACCAGACCCTGATGTGGGAGGTCGGCGACCTCATGGGCCAGTGGGAAGCGCTCCAGCGGGTCGACGGCGGGTCGGGCCCGGCCTGACAGCCCGTGGCAGAAGTTGCGCCGCCGCCGGCCGGTGCCGTATTCGGCCCGAGAACGTGCCGCGCAGCGGTCGAAGTGCCGAAATCTGGACCGATCCGAGCCGTTCCCGCACCACCGCCGGCCAGTTCCGGCACGCTGCGAAGTTTTGCCACGGGCTGCTGACGATTGGCCGGCGACGACGGCCGCCCGTCCCGGCCGCCTCACGGGAGGAGCGGCGGCCCGCCTGTCGATCCGCGGCCGCGGCGGTGCGCGCGAAGGCGCATGCCATCGAGGCGGCTACGCCTTCGGGTGGGTCTTCTTGTAGACCGCCATGAGCTGCTCCGCGCTCACGTGGGTGTAGCGTTGGGTGGTGCTGATGCGCGCGTGGCCGAGCATCTCCTGGATCGCGCGCAGATCGGCGCCCCGCTCCAGGAGATGGGTGGCGAACGAATGCCGCAGGGCATGCGGGCTGATGCCGTAGCGCGTGCTCGCCGCCGCCGCGTAGCGCCGCACCAGACGGTCCACGCTGCGGACCGACAGACGCCCCCCCTGGTAGTTCACGAACAGCGGCTCGGCCGCCGCGCGCCCGCGGCCTCGGGGCGGCGGCGGTGCGTTGCCCCGGCGCACGAGGGTCCCGCGGTCCGCGAGATAGGCGCGCAGGGCGGCGGCGGTGGCGCGATTGAACGGGACGATGCGTTCCTTGCCGCCCTTGCCCAGCACCCGCACGAGCCGGCGGCTCAGGTCGATGTCTTCGAGACCCAGCCCCACCAGCTCGCTGAGACGGAGCCCCGAGGCGTAGAAGAGCTCGAGGATGGCGCGATCCCGGCGTCCCAGCGGGACCGTACCGTCGGGCGCCTCGAGCATCCGCTCCATTTCCTGCTCGTCGAGGCGCGCCGGCAGCTTCCGGTCCTGCTTCGGCGTGGCCATCAACGCACCGGGGTCGCGTTCGATGAGCGCCTCGCGCCGCAGGTAACGGCCGAACGAGCGGATCGCCGCCAACCGCCGGGCGGACGACGAACGCGCCTGCCCGCGATCGTACTGGTCGCGCATGAAGGCGCGCACCGCCGCGTAGTCGACGTCGGTGGGGGCGATTCGATCCGCGGAACGGTCGAAATGCCGTTCCAGGAACCCGAGGTACTGGTTCAGGTCGCTCTCATACGCGCGGACGGTGCGCGCGGACAGATTGCGATTGAACCGGAGATGGTCCAGAAACCGGCGGAGGTGCGTCCTCATGCGGGTGATCCGGGGCCTCTCTCGCAGCCTGCCATTCCGCGATCTGTCCGAGCGCGCGATTGGCCGCCGCGCGCCGGCGGTCGCGGCGCCGCCGGGGAACGTCGCCGGTCATCGGAATCAGCCCGAAAGCGATGTTGGACGGCTGGTAGTCGGCCGCGTCGGCGTGCGACACATAGTGACCCAGCGCACCGATGGCGGTCGTTCTCGGAAGCGCTTCGGGGACCCGCCCCCGGGCGAGCGCCGCCGCGTTGAGCCCGGCGATCAGCCCGCTCGCGGCGGACTCCACGTACCCCTCGACCCCGGAAATCTGACCGGCGAAGAAGAGGGACGGCCGATGCCGCGACTGCCACGTCGGCAACAGGGCGGCCGGTCCGTTGATGTAGGTATTGCGGTGGATCATGCCGAACCGGACGAACTCCGCCTGCTCGAGACCGGGAATCATGCGGAGGATCCGCGCCTGCCCGCCCCATTTGATCCGGGTCTGAAACCCCACCAGGCTGTAGTGATCGCCGGCCAGGGTGTCCTGCCGCAACTGCACCACCGCGAACGGCCGGCGCCCGGTCCGCGGGTCGGTGAGCCCCACCGGCTTCATGGGGCCGAACCGCAGGGTGTCCTCGCCGCGGCGCGCCATCACCTCGATCGGCAGGCATCCCTCGAAGAACCGTCCCTGGTCGATGGCGTGCAGGGCCGCGGGCTCGGCCGCGCACAGGGCCCGGTAGAAGTCCCGGTACTCCGCCTCCGTCATCGGACAGTTCAGATAGTCGCCCTGTCCATCGTCGCCGCCGCAGGCCGCGCCGCCGCAGGCCGCGCCGCCGCCGGGCCGCGCCTCGATCGCCGGGGAGTCCCGCCCCCAGCGCGACGCCCTGAACACGATGGTCCGATCGATGGACTCGGCCAGTACTATCGGACTGATCGCATCGTAGAAGTAGAGATGGTCCTGCCCCACCAGCGCGGCGACGGCGGCGGACAGGTCCGGCGACGTCAACGGCCCCGTCGCCACGATGACCGGTTCACGCAGGTCGCCGGAGCGTGACAGGTCTCGAACTTCCTCCCGCCGGATCGTCACCAGCGGCGCCTGATCGAGGGCCGCGGTCACGCCCTGCGCGAACCGCAACCGGTCCACGGCGAGGGCGCCCCCCGCGGGCACCCGGGTCTCGTCGGCCACCCGCATCACCAGCGACCCGAGCCGCCGCATTTCTTCCTTGAGCAGCCCCACCGCGTTCTCGATCTGGTTGGCCCGAAACGAGTTGCTGCAGACGAGCTCGGCCAGCCGGTCGGTTTGGTGGACCGGGGTCGGCCGCACCGGCCGCATCTCGTACAGGGTGACCGCGACGCCCTGCCGCGACGCCTGCCACGCCGCCTCGCTGCCTGCGAGCCCACCGCCGATGATGTGGATCACACGTGACTCCAACCCCGAGGGGCTCCGGCGCCAGCCCGGCCGGCGCGCCCCACGCGATGAAGGGCATCCGGATCCCTGCCCGGGGCCCTGAGCGGGGATCCGGCGCCAGCCTAGGCGACCTGCCGGCGCGTGCGGGCGCGCGGCTTCCGCCCGGGGCTGTCCTTGGCGGACGGCTGCGCCGCCGGCTGCTCTTCGATCCAGCGGCCGTCACGGTAGACCGCACGCCACCGGGTGGCCTTGCCGCCGTCCTCCGACGTCACGTACTGCTCGCCCGCCTTCCGCGAGAACCGGATGACGGCGGGCCGCCCCTCGGGATCGGCGACCGGCGCATCGAGCAGGTACCGGAACTTGGGATCAAGCTCGTCCGCGTGCGGCTGGAGCTCCGACACCTTCGGGGCGCGCGTCTCCCGGTGCCGGGGAAAGCCGCTCGCGGCCAGAAACAACCCGGCGGCGCCGTCGCGCAGCACGTAGTGGTCGTCCACCCGCTCGCAACGGAGCTCGGGCATGGGCACCGGATCGGCCTTCGGCGGCGCCGGCTCGCCGTTCCGGAGCAGCTTGCGCGTATTCCTGCACTCGGGGTTCGAGCAGCCGAAGAACTTGCCGAACCGTCCCGACCGCAGGGGCATCTCGGCGCCGCACCGATCGCACGCGATGATCCGCTCGGCGGCCGCGCCGGTGCTGAACGTCCCTTCCTCGATCTCGTGGCCCGCGCAGTACGGATTCTTGCCGCAGACGTGCAGTTTGCGCCCGGCGTCGACGACGTAGCTGTCCATGCCGGTCCCGCACGTCGGGCAGCGGCGCTTCGCGCGCAGCGCCCGGCTCTCGCCCTCGTCGTCCCGGTCGGCGTCGGCGGCCTCGTCGGCCGGCGTCAGGTCGATGGTCTGCTTGCAGCGCTCCTTCGGCGGCAACGCGTATCCCGAGCAACCCAGGAACACGCCGGTGCCGGCCGACCGGATCTGCATCGGACGGCCGCAGGCGGCGCAGGCGATCCCGGTGACGGTAGGCTCGTTGGGCCGCATGCCGTCGGGCCGGGCCGCCGCCTTGAGCTTGCCGGAAAAACCGCGGTAGAACGTGTCGAGCACGCCGATCCACCGGCGGTCCCCGGACGCGATCTGGTCGAGGTCCTTCTCCATGCCGGCGGTGAACGAGTAGTCGAGCAGGTCGGCGAAGCTCTCGACGAGACGGTCCGTCACGAGCTCGCCGATCTTCTCGGCGTAGAACCGCCGCTTGTTCAACGACACGTAGCCCCGCTCCTGGATCGTGGAGATGATCGAGGCGTAGGTCGACGGCCGCCCGATGCCGCGCTTCTCCAACTCCCGCACCAGGCTGGCTTCGCTGTACCGGGGCGGCGGCTTCGTGAAATGCTGCGCGGGCTCGATCTTGGCGCAGTCGAGCTTCTCGCCCGCCGCGTAGGCCGGCACCGCCTCCGGGTCGCCCTTGCGGGACGCCGACGGCAACACCCGCGTGAACCCGTCGAACTTGAGCACGCGACCCCGCACGCGCAGCTCGAAGGGATCGGCGCGCACGGTGACGGTGGTGCCCAGATACTGGGCCGGGGTCATCTGGCAGGCGATGAACTGGCGCCGGATCAGGTCGTAGAGGCGGCGGGCGTCGCCGTCGGCGCTGGCCACCGCGTCGGGGAGCACCCCCACGTCCGTCGGCCGGATCGCCTCGTGCGCCTCCTGGGCGCCCGCCTTGCTGGCGTAGACGTTCGGCTGCCCCGGCAGATACCGCGGACCGAAGGTGGAGTCGATGTAGGCGCGCACGCCGGTCACCGCCTCGCGCGACAGCGTCGTGGCGTCGGTGCGCATGTAGGTAATGTGGCCGCCCTCGTACAGCCGTTGCGCCAGGGTCATCGTCTTCCGGACGCCGAAGCCGAGGCGGGTCGAGGCGGCCTGCTGCAGCGTCGAGGTGATGAACGGCGCGCCCGGGCGGGCCGCCGTCGGCTTGTTCTCCACCCCGGCGACCGCGAACGCCGCCTTTCCGAGCCGCGCGAGGGCGTCGTGCGCCTCCTGCCGGTTCCGCGGGCGGAAGGACTGTCCGTCGGCCTTCACGACCTGGAAGCGACAGCGGTCGCTGCCGCCCGAGCGGATGAGATCGGCGAAGACCTCCCAGTACTCCTCCGGCTCGAAGGCGCGGATCTCCCGCTCGCGCTCCACCACGAGCCGGACCGCCACCGACTGCACCCGGCCGGCCGACAACCCGCGCGCCACCTTCGCCCAGAGCAGCGGGGAGACCTCGAAGCCGACCACCCGGTCGAGAAACCGCCGCGCCTGCTGCGCATTCACCCGGTTCTCGTCGATCTCCTTGGGGTGGGCGAAGGCCTCGCGGATCGCGTTGCTGGTAATCTCGTTGAACACCACCCGGCGGAAGCGGGCCGGGTCGCCGCCCATCTCCTCCCTGAGATGCCAGGCGATCGCCTCCCCTTCCCGATCGAGGTCGGTGGCCAGGAAGACCGCGCCGGTCTTGCCGGCCAGCCGCTTGAGCTCGCCGACGACCTTCTCCTTGCCCGGCAGGACCTCGTAGGTGGCGCGCCAGCCGTTGTCGGGGTCGACGCCCATCCGGCGGACGAGCTGGCGGCGCGCCCGCTGCTGCCGCTCCTCCGGACTCGTCCGCGCCGCCGCCTTGCGTCCCCCCGGCGCCGCGCGGCGTTCCCGGCCGCCGGCCTTGCCGCCGACCGGCAGGTCCCGAATGTGGCCCACGCTCGACTTGACGAGGTACTCGGCGCCCAGATAACGATTGATGGTCCGGGCCTTGGCGGGAGATTCGACGATGACCAGGGATCGTGCCATGGTTCTCCTGTAACGCGGACTGCCGGGATATCTACGTTACCATCCCGGAGCCCGTGTCGATGCCTCACGCGACGCCCTGCATCTCCACCACGCGGGTCGGATCCTACGTTACCATCCCGGCCCGCACGAACCGCCCCGCGCCGGCGCGGGCGACGCGGCCCTGGAGTTCCAGATCGGTGAGCCCGGCGAGCAGGGCTGCGCTGTCGAGACCGCTCCGCGCGGCCAGGTCATCGATCTCGTAGACCTCTCCGGCATCCATGTGACACAGGATCGGGTCCGACGCCTCGGAGGCCCCGCCGGCGCGGGGGGACGCCGCCCCGCCGGTTTCCCGGCAAGCGGCCGCCGCCGCGAAACCGAGCTCCTCGACGACGTCGTCCGCGGTCTCCACGATCCGCGCGCCGTCCCTGAGCAGGGCATGGGCGCCGCGGTTCCGCCCGCTCAGCACGTTGCCGGGCACCGCCATGACGTCGCGCCCCTGTTCGAGGGCGAGACGGGCCGTAATCAGCGACCCGCTGCGCTCGGAGGCCTCCACCACGACGACCGCCCGCGACAAACCGCTGATGAGGCGATTGCGCATCGGAAAATGCGCCCGGCGCGGGGTCGTCCCCGGGGGGAACTCGCTCACCAGCAGGCCGCGCCGGGCGATCCCGCCCGCGAGGGCGGCGTGCTCGGACGGATACACCACGTCCACCCCGGACCCCAACACCGCGATCGTCCGGCCGTCCACCCCCAGCACGCCCCGGTGGGCGGCGGAATCGACCCCGCGCGCCAACCCGCTCACGACGGTGACGCCCCGCGACGCCAGATCGGCTCCCAGGGTCCCGCTCACCTCGCAGGCGTACAGCGTGCCGGCCCGCGAACCGACGACCGCGACCGCCGGTCCGTCCAGGGCGGCCGGATCGCCCCGGAGCCACAACACCGGCGGCGGATCCGGGATCGCCGCCAACAACGCCGGATACCGGCAGTCCGACCAGGGAACGGCCGCGATGCGGCCGGCTCTCGCGGCGGCCAGCGCCGCCTGCGCCCGCGTCCGCGCATCCGCCAACCGGCCGGAGGTCGCGAGCGCCGGCGCGATGGCCGCCGCGACGGCGCGCAGCGTGGTGTCCGACGCGGTTCCGAGCCGGGCGGCGCCGTGGGGATCCGACAGCCAGCTCGCGATGGCGCGGCGGCCGCGCCCCCGCCACCACATCATGGCCAGGGCGACCCAGTCGTCGAGCGTCATCCTCTTGACCTCCGCGCCGGCAGCGATACCGCGGCCGGTGAGGCCGCCCCCGTCGAACGGGGATCGCCCGGCGCCGCACGGATGGAGCAGCGTTGAACTGGAGGAGACGACCCGGGCGGATCCGCCCGGTGAACGGCACCCCGACCGCGTTCAACGCGCAACCGGTGTGCCCGACCTGATCCGGAGTATACCTTGGGAGCCTGCGGGGAAGGCCGCGCCCAGGAGCATCCCACGCTGACTGCGCGTGACGGCCCGCCCCCGATTCGAGGGGGCGCCACCGTCTTGCCGACCGGCCGGCGCCGCGTGAGACGATTCCGCACGTCCGGAGGCCCCAGGACCCGCCGCGATTCCGCCTGCGCACGGCGGTGCCGGAGCGTGGGATGGTCCTGCGCCACGGGCTGTCGGGCTTGCGCCGAGCATGGGCGACTGGCTATAGTGGACCCGAGGGGTGCTGGTGCGAACCACGTTGGCGGTCTTGGCTCTCGTGATTGCGTCCGGCACGGCGACGCCCCGTGCCGATGAGCGTTCGGATGCGCGCGCGCAGGTCGACTTCGGTATCGAGGTGGCCAGGCGCGGTCTGTGGAAGGAAGCGATCTTTCGCTGGGAACGCGCGATCGATTTCGATCCGACCTACGCCGAGGCCTGGAACAACCTGGCCATCGGCTTCGAGCAGCAGGGGCTGCTGGACCAAGCCCGGGAGGCGTACGAGACCGCCCTGGACCTCGCCCCGAACAACATGGCCATCGAGCAGAACTACGATCTCTTCCTGGAAGTGAATGACCGTGTCAGCCAAAGCTCTCGTTAGTCTCGGTGGCGTCGGGTTGCTCGCCGGATGCACGTCGTTCTACGACGTCGCCATCGAGACGCCGCTGACGCCCAAGCTGGACATCTCGCGGTTCCAGCGCGTGTTGATCGCCGGCTTCGTCTCCGGCGGCTCGGAGGACGTCGACGCCAACCTGGAGACGGCCCGGCTGCTCCGGAGCCAGTTGCGCCGCAGCTCGGAACTGCAGGTCGTCGATGCGGACGTGCTGCCGCTGCTCGAGCTCGCAGCCGACCAGGGCGGCCGGCCGGAACCACCCGACGCGCGCGGAAGCGGGGCGATCCCGGACGGTTTCGCTCCGGCCGGGGGGGACGGGGAGGCCGGACCGATCGAAGACGACGATTCGATGAGCGAAGAAGAGCTGGAGAGCTACGAGACGATCTTCGCGAACATCGGATTCTGGCGGGACCTGGGCGAGGAGTATCAGGATCCGCTCATCCTGACGGGCACCGTCTACTTCTCTCCGCACAACCGTTCGGGCATGGTGACCAGCCAGCGCGAGGTCTACGACTCGTTGGGACGCCGCCGCACCGTCCCGGTGCGCACCTACCGCGACCGCCGCGGTTTCGTGCTGAGCCCGAAGTTCATCTTCATCGACGGGGCCACCGGGACGACGCTCTACACCGAGCGCCACCGCGAAGAGATTCTCTACGACGCGTCACAGAACACTCCGGCCCTCTCGTCCTACTTCGAGCTGATGGACCGGCTGCTGCCATCCGTGCTCGGGGCGTTCAGCACCCAGAGCGTCCGCGGGACCCGCACGCTCCTCCGGTGACTGCGCGACCTTGCGGTCGCGTTGGCAGTTTCGCCGACGCGAAACTGCGGTCGCGTTTTGGAAGCTCGCCGACGCGAAACTGCGGGGCGGCCCGGCCGACGCGTTTGGAAGTTCGCCGACGCGAAACTGCGGGGTGGCCCGGCCGACGCGTTTTGGAAGTTCGCCGACGCGAAACTGCGGGCGCGGCCCGGCGGGCGCGCAGGTTCCGAGCGAGCTTTACAGACGCGGCGGTCGCGAGTACCCTGATCAGCGGTACGAGGCGCGTCGTCGCGCGCCGAAATCACGAAAGGTCTAGCGCGTGTTCGCCATCATTCAGGCCGCCGGACACCAGCACCGGGTGGAGCCGGGGCAGATCCTGGACATCGATCGGATCGGCATGGATGCCGGAGAGACCGTCACGTTCGATCAGGTGTTGCTGGTCGGCCGGGACGACGGCTCCGTCGCCGCCGGAAACCCGACGGTGCCGGGCGCAACCGTCACCGCGATCGTCGACACCCATGCCCGCGGCCCGAAGATCCGCGTGTTCCGGCACAAACGGCGCAAGGGGATGCGGCGCACCCGCGGACACCGCACCGACCTCACGCGCGTCCGGATCAGTGACATCTCTGATTCCGACTGAGGCAGTCATGGCACACAAGAAGGGACAGGGCAGCTCGCGAAACGGCCGTGACAGCAACGCGCAGCGTCTGGGAGTGAAGCGCTTCGACGGCAACATCGTCACCGGCGGCTCGATCCTGGTGCGGCAACGCGGACAGCGGTTTCGTCCGGGGCTCAACGTCGGCATCGGCAAGGACGACACGCTGTTCGCCAAGATAGCAGGCCGGGTGCGGTTCGAAGACCACGGCGGCCGCGGCCGGGCCATCAGCGTGTTGCCGCTCGAGTCCTAGCCATCGCCGCTTGGCGGGTCCGCTGGACGCCCAAGCCGTCCGATCTCCTTCAGGCATGTTCGTCGACGAAGTCGACATCCACGTGACCGCCGGTGACGGCGGGCGTGGGTGCTTGAGCTTTCGTCGCGAGAAGTCGGCCCCCCGCGGGGGGCCAGACGGCGGTGACGGCGGCGTCGGAGGCTCCATCCATCTGGTCGCCAGCGCCCACTTGAACACCCTCGTCAACTACCGTTTCCATCCCACCTATTCGGCCCCGCGCGGCGCCCACGGCCGCGGCGCGACGCGCTCGGGCCGAAACGGGCAGGACGTCCGCCTCGAGGTTCCGGTGGGCACCGTCGCGTTCGAGCACCGCGGCGACACCCTCGTCGAGCTGGCCGACCTGATCGAACCGGGGCAGAGCGTGGTCGTCGCGCGGGGAGGACACGGGGGCCGGGGAAACCACCATTTCGCCAGCTCGACCAACCAGGCCCCGCGGCGCACCGAACCCGGCCGGCCGGGAGAGCACCGCCATCTGCGGCTGCAGTTGAAGCTGTTGGCGGACGTCGGACTCGTCGGGTTCCCGAACGTCGGGAAATCGACGTTGATCGCGCGGATCTCCGCCGCGCGGCCGAAGATCGCAAACTATCCCTTCACCACCCTGAGCCCCAACCTCGGCGTGGTGGACCTCGACGACGACCGGAGTTTCGTGGTCGCCGACGTCCCCGGCCTGATTGCCGGCGCCCACGCGGGGCAGGGTCTCGGAGACCGGTTTCTGGGACACCTGGAGCGCACCCGGGTCCTCGCCCACCTGATCGACGTCTCGTCGCTGACCGGGCGGGACCCTTGCGAAGACTTCGACGTCGTGTGCCGCGAGCTGACCCGCTTCCGCGATGAAACCGGGGGCGACGACGCCCAGGGTCCGTTGTCGGACAAGCCCCAGATCGTCGTGGCGAACAAGATCGACGCGCTGGACGAACCGGCCCGGCTCGATCGACTCCGCGCGCACGCCGGACGCCGCGGCGTCGACGTCCACGCGATCTCCGGGGTCACCGGACAGGGTGTGTCCGGTCTGCTCGAAGCCATCTGGATCCTCTTCCGCAACGCGGACCGCGGCATCGAAGCCGCCGCCGGACCGGCATGAGCGCAGCAGCCCGGCGCATCGGCATCCTGGGGGGACGATTCGACCCGATTCATCTGGGCCATCTGGCGACTGCGGCGGTGGCGCGAAAGCGCCTGCGGCTCGACCGCGTGTTGATGCTTCCCTCGCGGTTCGCACCCCACCGGAAGCAGCCGGCCGGGGCCGGCGGAGCCGACCGGCTGGCCATGGTGGCCCTGGCCGCGAACGGCGACCCGGCCCTGCAGCCGTGCGACCTGGAGCTGACCACCGAGGGGCCGTCCTACACGGCGGCCACCCTGCGCCGACTGCGGGAGCGGGGCCACCGCCGCACATCGTTGTTCTTCATCGTCGGCGCCGACGCCTTCGCCGACATTGCCCACTGGCGCGACTATCCACGCCTCCTCGACGCGTCCCACTTCGCGGTCGTCTCCCGGCCGGGACACCCCGTGGCCTCGCTGCCCGAGGCGCTCCCGGCCCTGCGTCCGCGCCTGCGGGTCGTCACGAACGCCGGACCGCCGGCCGAAGAGACCCTCCGCGCACCGGCCGTGTTCCTGATCGACGCCGTCACTCCGGATATTTCGTCGACCGAGATCCGCACCCGCCTGGCGCGCGGACAGCCGCTGGAGGGGCGCGTGCCGGCGGCGGTGGCCGCGTACATCGACCGGCGGCGGCTCTACCCGCGGGAACCAATGGCAAGAGACTTGCATGACTGACCACGAGGCCGCCTCGCGCGATGCGGGCGAATCGCTGCCGGAACCGCTCCGCCACGCGGTGGGAGCGGCACGGGACCGGAAGGCGGAGAACCTGCTGGTCCTCGACCTGCGCGGTTCCGACGCCTTCACCGACCATTTCCTGATCTGCTCCGGACAGAGCCCGAGGCAGGTCACGGCGATCGTCGACGGCATTCTGGCCCGGCTCAAGACCCTCGGCGTGCGGCCGGCGAACGTCGAGGGCTACCCGGCGGCCAACTGGGTGTTGATCGACTGTTTCGATTTCATCGTCCATGTGTTCACCCCGGACACCCGACGCTTCTACGCGCTCGAGCGGCTCTGGGGCAGCGCCGTCCGCCGGGAGGTGTAAGAGTCCACGCCGCGGTGGGACGGCGCCGGTTCCCGGAGGGTCGGCGGGGCGGGAATCGGCGCCGCAGGACGACGATTCCCGGACCGGACCCGGCGGCCCGGGCCGCCGGTCCGCACCGGGCGTTACGGAGACGCGACGGCCCCGTCACCCGGAAGCCGGCGGCGAAACGAGGTCCCGCCGTCGGCTCCCGAAGCTCCGGCTCGACCCGGCGGGCCTCGCCGGTCGCTTGGCGGCGGGCGGGCGGCAGGGTCTCGACGCGCTCCTGGCGGTGCTCCTGGCCCCGTGCTGCGCGGTGTGCCGGACCCTGCTCGACGCACCCACCCGAGGTCCGGTCTGTCCGGCGTGCTGGCGTACCGTGCCCCGTCTCACCCCTCCCGTCTGCGACCGCTGCGGGGATCCGTTGCCGTCCGGGCGGACGGCCTCCCCGCGGCCCGGGCGCTGCCCCCGGTGCCGGCGCCCCGGCGCGCTGATTGAGCGCCAGCGCGCGGCCGGTCCCTACGAGGGCGTCCTTCGCCGGCTCGTGCACGTCCTCAAGTACGAGCCGCGCCCTGCGCTGGCGCCGCCCCTGGGCCGCCTGATGCGCGAATCCGGGGCGGGGATACTCGCCGGGGTCGACTGTGTGGTGGCCGTCCCGCTGCATCCGCGGCGGCAACGGGCGCGCGGCTTCAATCAGGCGGCGGATCTGGCCGCCCAGTTGGGCCGCCCGGTGGTCGACGCGCTCCGCCGCGTCCGGGCCACGGCGCCGCAGATGGAGCTCCCGGCCGAACGGCGCCGCCGCAACGTGCGGGGCGCCTTCGCGCCGGCTCGGCGCCTGGGTATCCGGCCCGCCCGAACCGGCGTCGAGGATGCGTGCGTGATGCTCGTGGACGACGTCACCACCACGGGGGCGACGCTCGATGCCTGCGCCCGCGTCCTGCGGCGCTGCGGGGCCCGCGAGGTGCGGGCGCTCACGCTGGCGAGAGTCGTTCGCCGAGCGCGGCCATGAGGTCGCCGGCGACCTCCGCCCTGGCGCGGCTGCCGTCCACCCGAATCCAGCCGTCCTCGTCCGCCTGGCGCAGATAGCTGGTCCGGACCCGGGTGAGCAACGCGAGGTCGCGTTCGTACCGGTCGAGCCCGATCGCCTTCCGGGTGGCCGCCAGCTCCGGCGGGATGTCGAGCAGGAACGTCATCTCCGGGGCGGGCAGAAACCGCTGCATCTGGACGAGCCACGCCGTGTCCAGGCCCTGGGCTTCCCCGTAGGCCACGCTGGAGGCCATGTACCGGTCGCAGACGACGATGAGCCCCGCTTCGAGCCACCGCACGAGATCCGCCTTGCGCTCGTATCGGTTGGCGACATACAGAAGCTGCATGACGTCCGGCGCGTAGTCCCGCTCTCCCTGCAACGCGCGGGCGATCTCTTCGCCGATGGAGGTGCCGTAGTCGGGGAACGACACGAGACGCGCCCGCCGGCCGTCGGCCCGAAGCCCATCCCGCAGGAGCTGCCCCTGCGTCTCCTTTCCGGCTTGGTCGAGTCCTTCAAGCGCAATCAACATCGGCGACATTCCTCATCCCCACCGCCGAGACTTCGCCGGCGAGCTGATCGTCCATCGTCTGCCGGCGGCGCACGACCCGCCAGGCCGATCCGTCGACCATGACCTCGGCCGGCAACGGATGGCGATTGTAGTTCGAGGCCATCGCGGATCCATAGGCTCCGGCGTCGAAGACCGCGACCCGCGTGCCCACCGCGGGCAGAGGCAACCGCCGCTCGACCCCGAAGACGTCGGACGATTCGCAGATGGGACCGACGACGTCACAGGACACCACGTCGGCCTGCCGCTCCTCCACGAGGGCTATCCGGTGATACGCCCCATACAGCGCGGGCCGCATCAACTCGCTCATGCCGGCGTCGAGCACGACGAACCAGGCGCCGTCGGCCCGGGGCTTCACATCGACCACCGACGCCAGCAGGACCCCGGCCGGGCCGACGACGGCGCGCCCCGGCTCGACGATCAGGGTCAACCCCGACGGCCGCACCGCCTCGAGGAGCGCGGCCGCGTAGGCGTCCACCGGCGGAGGCGGCTCGCCGCCGGCGTCGCCGTAGGGGATGCCCAGCCCGCCGCCCAGATCGAGGTGCTGGATGGCCAAGCCGTCGTCCGCCAGCTCGCCCGCCAAGGCGACCACCGCGGCCGCCGCCCGCCGCAGCGGCTCCAGCCCGACCATCTGGGAACCGACATGGACGTGGAGCCCGGTGAAGCGGAGCCCGCCGGCGCGGGCGGCGTCACGGATCATCGCCCGGGCGTCGCGGATCGCGACCCCGAACTTGTGCCGGCTCAGGCCGGTGGAGATGTGGGGATGGCTGTTGGCGGCGATGTCCGGGTTGACCCGGAGGGCGACGCCCGCGATGGTCTGCCGCCGTCGGGCGGCGGCCGCGATCCGTTCCAGCTCGCCCGCCGATTCCGCGTTGATCGCCTTGACCCCCAAGGCCACCGCCCGATCTATCTCCGCCGGGGTCTTCCCCACGCCCGTGAAGACGATGTCCCGGGGGGCGAACCCGGCTCGCAGGGCGACCTCGATCTCGCCGCCGGAGTTGGCGTCCACGAGACCGCCGGCCGAACGGACGACCTCGACCACCGCGAGGTTGGAGTTGGCTTTCAGCGCGTAGTGGACGGCATGCGGGTAGGGGTCGAACGCGGCCCGGAACCGCCGCACCCGCTCGCGTATCACCGCCGCGCTGTAGACATAGACCGGCGTGCCGACCTCCGCCGCAATCGCGGCCAGCGGCACGCCGCCGCATCCCCATCCCCCGCCGTCGTGAACGAAACCTGACATGAAACGCGCATTGTACGGCACTGCGCGGCGGTCCGGCGCCGGCGCCCGGCGTCCTCCGCGGGCCGGGGGCCGATGCCGCGCCTGCGGTGCCAGAGCACCCCACGCCGACGGCGCGTGACGGCCCGCCCCCGATTCGAGGGGTCGCCACCGTCTTGCCGACCGGCCGGCGCCGCGGGAACCCACGATTCCGCACGGCCGGCGCTCCGGGACCCGCCTCGATTCCGCCTGCGCACGGCGGTGGAGCGTGGGGTGGTCCTGCCTGCGGTGCCCCTCCGGTGCGCGGGTGCACGTCAATTCGTGACCTGACCGCCCCTGGTGCCGTCAGGTTGGCGATTTCAGTACCGTTCTCGGCACCGAAACCCTCCCGAACGAGCTTTCTTTTGGGCTTTGGCGCGCCTGGGATTCATCGGGGACCGGTTCCAGAGGCGGTGCCTCACTTTCTTGACGCGCGCCTGCGGTGCGCGCCCGCGTTGACCGTGTTCGACGCCCTCGCTATACTCCGTCGATCCACCCTTCGCCGGCCAGCGACCCATGCCCGCGAGCTCCGCGCCCCCGTCGTCGGAATCGATCGACGAGCTGATTGAGCGGTGTCTCGCGGGGGACGAACGCGCCTGGGATCGGATAGTCACCCGGCACTGGCGCAAGGTCTTCAACGTCGCCTACAAGTTCGTCGGCCGGCACGACGTGGCGGAGGATCTCACCCAGGAGATCTTCCTGAAGATATTCAAGGCCCTGGGCACGTTCGATCGGCGCGCCAACTTTCAGACGTGGCTCGTCAGCGTCAGCCGCAACCTCTGCATCGACCATTACCGCAGCGTCCGGAAGGAACGCGAGATGGTGGACCGGAGCGTCGACGCGGAAGACGCCCAGCCCACGAGCCGCGAGCCGGACCCCCTCGACGCCCTGGAACGGGATGATCGCCGGATACTGCTGCATCGGGCGCTGGCGCGGCTGCCCGACACGCTGCGCACCGCGGTCCTGCTGCGGGACATTCAGGAGCAGTCCTATCGGGAGATCGCCCGCCAGCTCGATCTCCCCGAGGGAACCGTCAAATCACGGATCAACCGCGGACGCCACGAGCTGGCCCGGCAGATCCGCAGCCTGACCTCCGAGTCCGAACCGGAGATCGATGGGGCCCGCAGCCAGGAGTGACCCATGAAGCTCACGACCGAACAGACCGGCAGCGTCGCCATCGTCCGCATCGGCGAGTCGAGGCTGGTGTATCCCCTGTTGTCGACGCTCGCGAACACGGTCACGACGATGATCAAGGATGGCGCCCACAACGTCCTCATCGATCTGTCGCCGGTCGTCTACATCGACAGCGCCTCCATCGGGTGCCTGATGGATCTGTACCGCCAATCGGCGGCGGCCGGCGGCACGCTGAAGCTGGCGAGCGTTCAGAAGCGCGTCGAAACGATGTTGACGATGACCGGCGCGCAGCAGTTCATCGAGATTCACGGCGATGAGCCCGGTGCGCTCGCCGCCTTCGGGGTGTGACATGCGCAGTATCACGACGACCAGCGGGATCGCGCTGCCGCTCGACGGTGACCTGCTGGCGATGCTCGAGACCTTGTACAAGGAGCTGAACACCCGTTACGCGCTCGACCGCACGTTCGAAGACGCCGTCCGCGAGATCGGCCACCTGCTCGATCAGATGACCGAAGAGGAACAGCGCGCCTATCTCGCCGAGAGTCTCTTCCTCAACAGCGTCACCTACGAGAACGAACGCTTGGGCGCGTACATGCGTAAGGTGACCGAGACCGAGCACGCCTGACGGGCGCGGCGGGGTCAGTTGGTGGCGACGGTGGGCGCCTTCGCGGCGACCGCGGCGGGCGCCTGCTCCGGCCCCGGCGACTCCACGATCCGCCACGCGTCCGCCTCCTCCAGAATCTTCTCGGCGAAGGCGGTATGCAGCCCGTGGCCGCCCCGGTGCGCGACGAGATGCCCGATGACCGGATGGCCCACGAGGGCGAGGTCGCCGATGGCATCCAGAATCTTGTGGCGGACGAACTCGTCCTCGAATCGCAACCGGTTGTTCAGGACGCCGGTATCGCCCAGCACCACGGCGTTGTCGAGCGACCCCCCCAGCGCGAGCCCCTTCCTCCGGAGCATCTCGACCTCCTTGAGGAATCCGAACGTGCGGGCCGGCGCGATCTCGTCCACGAACGACGCCTCCGTCACCGTGACGGTGCGGCTCATGTGCCGGAGCAGCGGATGGTCGAAGCTGATGCTGTAGGTCACCTTGAAGTGGTCCGACGGATACAGGGCGATGCGCTTGTCCCCGCGCGACAGCGACACCGGCCGAAACACCTTGAGATAGCGCCTCGGCGCGGCCAGCCGCCGGAGCCCCGCCTCGGACAGGAGGTAGACGAACGAGGCCGCGCTCCCGTCCATGATCGGCACTTCCGACTGGTTGAGCTCGACGACCACGTTGTCCACGCCGAGCCCCACCAGCGCCGCCAGCAGGTGCTCGACAGTCTTCACGGTCTCGGCGTTTCGAGACAGTCCGGTCGCGTAGTGCAGACGGTCGACGTTGTCGACGGTCGCGGGGATCTCGACCCCGTCGAGATCGGCGCGGCGGAAACGGATGCCGCTCCCGGCCGCGGCCGGCCGCAGCGACAGCGTGACTTTCCGGCCGGAATGCAACCCGATTCCGGTGCAGGACACGGGACGTCTGACTGTCTGTTGAAAATCAGTCACGGAGCGGCGACCTCCAAGGGGCGCGACGGACAACCGCGAATCGAGGGGATGCTGTCCGAATCCGCTTCCCTGAACCGATTATCGGCCGGTTCGGCGGATTCAGGCACGCCGAGCGCCCGCGGTGAAAGTCGCCCGCGGCCTTCGAGCCGCCGCGGCGCATCCCGCCTGAACCGCGTCGTCCGCCGGACTCCGCGCCGTCCGCGGCGGCGATATGCCCAATACGCGCCCTCCTGCCGCCCGATCCGGCGGGCGCCCCGCCGCCCTCGGTGAAACGCGGGGGGTCCCCCGCGAGCCGCCGGCGCCGCCAATCACCGTAACATATCTGTCCCGAGCGTGGCGGCGCCTTCCGCGGACACCTCACGATGCGAACAGCTCCGCCAGACATCGGCCGGTCGCGGAGGCGGGTTCGGCGGCGACTTCTTCCGGCGTTCCCACCGCGACCACCCGACCGCCGCCGTCTCCGCCCCCCGGACCGAGATCGATCACCCGATCGGCGCTCTTGATGACGTCGAGCTGGTGCTCGATCACGACGACGGTGTTGCCTTGATCGACCAGTTTCTGCAGCACGTCGAGCAGCTTGCGCGTGTCTTCGAAATGCAGGCCGGTCGTCGGCTCGTCCAGGATGTGGACGGTGCGGCCGGTGCTCCGGCGCGACAGCTCCTTCGCCAGCTTGACCCGCTGCGACTCGCCGCCGGACAACGTCGTGGCCGACTGTCCCAACGTGATGTAGCCGAGTCCGACGTCCTGCAGCGTCCGCAGCTTGCACGAGATCGCCGGCACGTTCTCGAGCAGCGGCAGGGCCTGGTCGACGGTCAGTTCCAGGACGTCGGCGATGGACGCCCCCCGATACCGGACCTCCAACGTCTCCCGGTTGTAGCGGCGCCCCTTGCACTGCTCGCAGGTGACGTGGACGTCGGGCAGGAAGTGCATTTCGATGGCCTTGACGCCGCCCCCCTGGCAGGCCTCGCAGCGTCCTCCCTTGACGTTGAACGAGAACCGTCCCGGCCGGTAACCGCGGGCGCGCGCCTCGGCCAGCATCGCGAACAGCTCCCGGATGTGCGTGAAGAGCCCGGTGTAGGTGGCCGGGTTCGATCGGGGCGTCCGGCCGATCGCCGTCTGGTCGATCTGGACGACCTTGTCCACCCGATCGGCGCCGTCGATGCGCCGGTGGGCGCCGGGCGGCGCCGAGGCGCGGTACAGATCGCGGGCCAGCGCCCGATACAGGATGTCGTTGACGAGGGTCGACTTCCCCGAACCGCTCACGCCGGTGATCACGGTGAACAGCCCGAGGGGAACGGCGACGTCGACGTCCTTGAGATTGTTGGCGCGCGCCCCCCGGATGACGAGTTCCCCCCGAAGCGCGGGACGGCGGGCGGACGGGACGGGAATGCCGCGCTCCCCCCGCAGGTAGCGTCCGGTCATCGACGGGTGCCCGTTCGCCAGCAGCTCCGCCGGCGTCCCCTCGAACATCACCTCGCCGCCGTGCGCCCCCGCCCCCGGGCCGAGATCGACCACGTAGTCGGCGGACCGGATGGTCTCTTCGTCGTGTTCGACGACCACCACGGTATTCCCGAGATCGCGCAGGCGTCCCAGCGTCGACAGCAGCCGCCGGTTGTCCCGCTGATGCAGGCCGATGGACGGTTCATCGAGCACGTACAGCACACCGGTCAGGTTGGCGCCGATCTGGGTGGCGAGCCGTATCCGCTGGCCCTCCCCCCCGGACAGGGTGGCGGCGCTCCGCGCCAGCGTCAGGTATCCGACGCCGACGTCGATGAGAAAACGCAGCCGGTCGCGGACCTCCCGAAGCACGCGGCCGGCAATCAGCTCCTCCCGCGCCGACAGCTCGATGGCCGCCAGCGCCTCGTCCGCGTCCCCCAGCGGCAGCCGGGTGAACTCGGCGATGGTGAACCCCTTCACGCGCACCGCCCGGCTCTCGGGCCGGAGACGCTCCCCGCCGCAGGCGGGGCAGGCCTGGAGGGAACGCAGGGGCTCGAGGCGCTCCTGCTCGGCCCAGGTTCCCGTCTCGTAGCGCCGCCGCAGGTTCGGCAGGATCCCCTCGAAGTCGCGTCCGAACGGATCGCGCCGCCGGCCGCCGCGTCGGGTTCCCGCCCCCTCCGATCGCTTCGCCGGGGCCGGCCCCTGCAGCAGGGTGTCGCGTTGCCGGCGGGGCAACCGGTCGAACGGCGTATCGAGATCGATGCCGAACTGTCGGCTCAACCCCGCGAGCGCGTCCCGGACCAGCTTCGCGCCGCCGTCGCCCCACGGGGCGATCGCCCCCTCGTTCAACGACTTCGCGCCGTCCGGCACGATGCGGACGGGGTCGAAGTCGTCGACGGCCCCGAGGCCCTGACAGGCGGCGCAGGCGCCCTGCGGGGAGTTGAACGAGAACACCCGCGGCGTGATCTCCGGCACGCTCACGCCGCACTGCGCGCACGCCAGTCTCCGGGAGAACAGCCGGTCGCCCCCCTGCAGGGTGTTGATGATGACCACGTCGTCGGCGAGGCTCAGCGCGAGCTCGATGCCGTTCCGCAGCCGGCGCTCCACCCCGGACCGGATGACCAGCCGGTCGACGAGGACCGCGATATCGTGGTTCCGGCGGCGCTCGAGCTGGAGATCCTCTTCGAGGGCGCGTAGCCGCCCATCGACCCGGACCTTCACGAACCCCTTGGCCCGCAGGGCGGCGAGGTCCTTCTTGAACTCGCCCTTGCGGCCGCGCACGATCGGGGCCAGCACGTTGATGCGCTCGTCGGCGGGACCGCCCAAGACCCTCTCGACGATGCGGTCGACCGACTGCGCCGTAATCGGCCGCCCGCACGCCGGACAGTGCGGCACACCGATGTTGGCGAACAACAGGCGCAGGTAGTCGTAGATCTCGGTGACGGTGCCGACGGTGGAGCGGGGGTTCGATCCGGTGGTCTTCTGCTCGATGGATATGGCGGGTGAGAGACCGTCGATCAGGTCGACGTCCGGCTTCTCGACCTGCTCGAGAAACTGGCGGGCGTAGGCCGACAGCGATTCCACGTACCGCCGCTGCCCTTCGGCATAGATGGTGTCGAAGGCCAGCGACGACTTGCCCGACCCGGACAGGCCGGTGACCACCACGAAACGGTTGCGCGGCAGACTGACGTCGATGCTCTTCAGATTGTGGACGCGGGCTCCCCGTACTTCGATACGATCGTGAGCCATTGCCGTGATCAAGACCCGACGGACCACCCGCACCGGCCATCCCGGCCGCCGGCCCAAACCCGCGATGCTATCACGCGCCGTCAGGCCGGCGCGGGATCGGGCAGTCGCTCGAACCGGTACACCCGCTCGTCGGACGCCACGACGGCCCCGCCGGCGGGGTCGAAGGCGACCCCGACCAGAGACGGCGCCGCGACGACCTGCACGGCCTCGTCGACGCCTCGAATGCGGTAGAGGCCACTCGCCCCGGCCAGCGCCTCGACGACGTGGAGCGTCCCCTGCGCGTCGAAGGCCAAACCCTGGGGCCGGCCGAACCCCCGGTGGACGGCGGTGACGGCGCCCGTGCGGTCGATGCGATACACCGCATCGCGGGTGGCCAACGTCGGGGCGGTCACATGGAGGTCGCCGGAAGGAGCCATTCCCAGGTGGAACGCGGCCACGCTGGGGGGCAGGGCGGCGAACGGCGACACCTCTCCCGACGGGGTGACCTTGAAGATCGTGCCGGACCGGTCGCCGACGAACAAGTTGCCGGTGTCGTCGAAGGCCAAGCCGCAGGCCACCCCCAGCTCCGCCGCCAACTGCTTCCGCTGTCCGTCGGCATCGACCCGGAACACCGCCCCGTCGAAGCGGCTCGACACGAACAGGCGGCCGAGCGGATCGAGGGCGAGGGAGGTCGGATTCGTGATGCCGGTCACGAACGGCTCGCGGAATCCGTCGCGCCGGAGCCGGAACACCGACACCGGCGCCGACTCCCCGCGGGTCCCGCTGTAGGTCAGGAACACCGTGCCGTCGGCATCGACGACCGGGCTGTCCACTTGGTGCACGCCGGTGGCGACCGGCGCGCCGACCTCGAGCCGGGCGGTCTCGCCGGGCGCCGTGTCGAGCCGGACCGGCATCGTTCCGCCGGCCGCCTCCGGCGGAACGAGACAGGCCAACCGATTCCGGCCGGCGTAGACCACCTGCGCCCGAAGGTCGCCGATCCACACCCCGGGCAGCCTGCCGCCGTCCCCCCCCACGCCCGGTCCGGCGACGGCAATCCGCCCCCCGGCGACCGCCGCCGGCGGGTGTACGGATGCGATTCGCGGGCGCGACGCCTGAGCCATGAACGGACCCTTACGCCGGGTCCAACTCGACGTTCCAGTAGAGGTAGTCCCGCCAGCTCGCCGGGGTGTCCCGCAGGCCGACGGCGATGCGCACGGTCGCGGGCCGCATCGGGCGCCGGGGCAACCGGATCACCCGCATGCCCGCCTCGGCGGGAGTGCGCCCCCCCTTGCGGCGGTTGCACCGCACACAGGACGTGACGATGTTGTCCCAGTCCTTCCGCCCGCCGTAGCGCACCGGAATCACGTGGTCGAAGGTCAACTCGCCGGGCGGGAACCCGCGGCCGCAGTACTGGCAGACATGGTCGTCACGGGCGTAGATGTTGGCGCGCGAGAACGGCACGAGATTGAAGTGGCGCTTGATCGTGATGTAGTGCAGCAACCGAATCACCGACGGCAGCCTGACCGTCAGAGAGACCGAGCGGACCTCGCGGTCGTAGACCGAGAGCACCTCGACCTTCCCCTGACACCACAGCCTGATCGCCCGCCGCCAGTCGACGACCTTCAGCGGCTCGTACGTCGCATTGAGCAGCAGAGTGTGCTCCATGGGATTGCTGCCGTTCCGGATGCTGAATCCAAAAAAACCCGATTGTGCCTGAATCGCATGTCCCGTGTCAAGCCGCCCGGTGTATCGTAAAGCCTTGTCATGTAACAACTTATGACACGGCCACGGCTGGCCTCTATCGCTGCGGGGAGAGGCGCCGACAAATAGAGATGTGCGCAGATACGCCGTGTGTCCGCTGCTTCTCGTTCTCGCCGGATGCGCGATACGCCCCGACGCGGCCCCGCAGCCGTTCCCCAGGCCCCACCTCGTCCCGGCGGACCGGACGGTCGCGGCGGGTCCCGGGGACCGGCCCGCGCCGGGCGCCGTCACGTCGACCGCCCTCGAATATCTGGGGGTCCCGTACCGCTGGGGCGGAACCACCCCGAAGGGATTCGACTGCAGCGGCTTCACCTACTACGTCTTCCATCGCCACGGCATGCAGCTGCCGCGGGTGGCGGCCGACCAGTATCGGGTCGGCGCGCCGGTCGACCGCACCGCGGTTCGACCGGGGGACCTGCTGTTCTTCCAGACCATCGCCGAGGGACCGTCGCACGTCGCCCTGGCCCTCGACGGCGATCAGTTCGTCCATGCGCCGTCGAGACGGGGGAAGGTGCGGGTGGAGCGCCTGAGCTCGCACTACTGGGCCAGCCGCTTCCTCGGCGCCCGGCGGGTGCTCTAGCCCACCGGCACTGCCGCCGTAGGAGTTTCGCGCCAGCGAAACTCCGAACGCGACCGCAAGGTCGCGCTGCGGCCTCCGATTGCCGCCCCCCCCTCACAGGGATTCGGCGCCTCCGGGGGGAGGCGGCGTCGTTCTACGGCGCAGACTCAGCCCACCGGCACTGCCGCGAACTGCTCGATCTGCCGGCGGATGGCTGCCGCGGCGTCGGCGCCGATCGGCGCCAGCGGCCGGCGGGGGCGCCCGCCGACGTAACCGAGCTCGCCGAGGGCCGCCTTCAAGCCGGGAATGCCGTGCACGGAGGTCACCAGTCTGGCGAGCGGGACGACCTGCCGCTGCAACGCGCGCGCCTCCTCATGGCGGCCGGCCGCCGCGTGCTCGTAGATGCGGACGCAGGCATCCGGAACCACGCACGCCAGCGCCAGGATGCCGCCGTCCGCACCGAGAGACAGACTCGCGTAGAACGTCGGCGCAGACCCGACGAGAACGTTGAAGCCGTCCCGGGCCGCCCCGATCAGGTCGCCGACGTAGCCCATGTCGGGGCCGGACTCCTTGAGTCCGACGATGTTCGGATGGTCGACCAGCTCGGCCACCGCCTCGACCGGCAACGTCACGCCGGTGAGAGCGGAGAAGTTGTAGAGGATCACCGGCACCGGAGAGGCATCGGCCACCGCCGCGTAGTGGCGGACGAACGCGGCCGTGGTCAGTTGCTTCTTGAAGTAGGACGGCGTCCGCACCAGCACCGCGTCGGCCCCCGCGTCCGCCGCCCGCCGCGAGGCGGCGATGGCGGCGCGGGTCGATTGCCGGCCGGTGCCGGCCACCAGCAGGCGGTCCCCGGGCACCCGCCGGCGCGCCTCGCGGATCAATCCATCGGCCTCGCCGTCGTCGATGAGCGGCGCCTCGCCCGTCGATCCGAGCACGACGACCCCGCGCAACGGCGTAGCCATCCAGCGATCGATATTGGCGCCCCAGGCGGCCGGATCGATCGCCTCGTCGTCCGTGAACGGGGTGGGAATCGGGGCGAGGACACCGCGAATGGTCATGATTCGACTCTCCGTCGCACGAGCGGGAAGACGCGGGGCTACGGTAGCGACGACGGGCGGCGGTTGTCAAACGGAAAGCGTCCGCAGGGTGCACGTCAGATTTGTGAGACGACCGCCCTGTCGCCGCCAGATTGGCGATTTCCGATCCCGTTCCCGGCCTGGATGCCCCTCCGAACGGGCCTTTCGGGCTTCTACGCAATGGGGCGCTCGGGGCCGCCCGCGCCGGATACCTCCGGCGGCACCCTGAGGTCCCTGGTCGAGGGCGCCCGGCTGGGGACGCTTCGACGCCGCCCGCGCCGGATACCCCAACGGCGCCGTCTCACTTTCTTGACGTGCACCCGCGTCCGCACCCCCCCGCGGCGGGAATCGCGGGGCGTACAAGGCAGGACCCGGCGGCGCCTTTCCGAAAAGGCCCGGCCGGGTCGGTGGTGGGTCGCGAGCGGATGCAGGCCGTGGCCGCCGCCGATTGACTACCGGCCGGCCAGGGCGCGGGAGGCTTGGAGGTGTGACGTTCACCGGACCCCGACAACCCCCAACAACGGAGCGGGAACGGGGCGACGAACGCCTTTCCATATGCAATTACCCCGCCAACCCCGACCGCCACCAGCCTGACAGCGCCTGTAAACTATTGCTGAATAACAGACTTGCAAGATATCTGGGGTTTGCCGGACGCGAAATTCCCCGGGCGGAGATGCCTCCCAACGGAAACACCGCTTGCCAGCGATGTCGACGCCGCCCCCCGCCGGTGACATATTCGGCGGTACGAGCCCGCCGTTTCGACGCGGAAGCCCGGCGGCAAGAGGGCGCCGACGGACTCACCGCGGCGGCTCGCCGGGGGGCGGAGACGGCCGCAACGGGTGCGTGAGAATACGCGCCTCCTCGACCACGCGCCCCGCCACCAGATGCTCTTGGATGATCCGCTCGATCATCGGCGGATCGCACGCCCGATACCACACGCCCTCCGGGTAGACGACGGCGATCGGCCCGCCTTCGCAGACCCGCAGGCAGTTGGCCTTGGTCCGCAGCACCCCGCCCCGCTCGGACAGCCCCAATTCGCGCAACCGGCGCTTCAGATAGTCCCAGGCGGCCACGCCGCGCCGGTGATCGCAGCACTTCGGCTTGGTCTGGTCCGCACAGAGCAGAACATGCCGTCGGGCGGCCATGACCCCCACCGCGGCGGCGGCGCGCTTCTGGCTCTCGACGGCGCCCCGGGCGGGAGCGTGGTCCTTCATCGGCGCCACCGTTCATGCCCCGACGGGCCGGCCCGCGGAAAGCGCCCGCCGCCGCCGTCCGGAACGCGGGGAGAAGGGCGGGTGACGAAGCGGCGGGGAAGGCACTGGAATGAACCGCGCGGCCCACGTAGCATAGCACGCCATGAGCAAGCGCCCCACCGCCGTCCTCGACCGCGCCATGACCGTCTTTCTCGCCGCCGTCGAGCGCGGCGGCAACGCGCTTCCGCATCCCGGCACCCTGTTCGCCCTGCTGGCGGGAGTCGTCATCGTCATCTCGGCCCTCGCGGCGGGGACCGGCGTCGAGGTCGTCCATCCGGGCACCGGCGAGCTGATCCGGCCGGTGAGCCTGGCCACGGTCGAGGGGTTGCACCGCATCCTGACCGAAATGGTCACCAACTTCACGGGCTTCGCGCCGCTCGGCACGGTGCTCGTCGCGATGCTGGGCATCGGGGTCCTGGAGAGCAGCGGGCTGATCGCGGCCGCCCTGCGGCTGCTCGTGCTCTCGGCCCCGAAGCGGCTCCTCACCTTCGTGCTCGTCCTCGCCGGCGTCCTCTCGAACACCGCCAGCGAGATCGGCTACGTGCTGCTCGTGCCCCTCGGCGGCATCATCTTTCTCGGCGCGGGACGCCATCCCATGGCCGGGCTCGCCGCCGCCTTCGCGGGGGTGTCCGGCGGCTACAGCGCCAACCTGCTGCTCGGCACCATCGATCCGCTGCTGGCCGGCCTCTCCGAGGAAGCGGCCCGCATCGTCGACGACGGCTACCGGGTCAACCCCGCCGCCAACTACTACTTCATGGTGGTCTCCACCTTCATCATCGCGGGGGCGGGAACCTGGGTGACCGAGCGGGTGGTCATCCCCCGGTTGGGTCCGTACGAGGGCTCCGCCGACACGAAGGAGAGCGACTCGGACGTCATGCGGGAGCTCTCCGACGTCGAGAAGCGCGGCCTCTACGCCGCGCTGGCCGCGACGGGGGTCTTCGTGCTGTTCCTGCTCTGGGGCACCGTGCCCGCGGACGGGTTCCTGCGCAACCCGGAGACCGGCGGACTGCTGCGCTCGCCCTTCCTGTCCGGCATCGTCGCGTTCATCTTCCTCGGCGGCCTCGTCATCGGCGTCGCCTACGGGGCCGTGACCGGCGCGTTCCGCAACGACGCCGACGTGATGAACGGCATGGGCAAGACCATCAGCACCCTCGGCACCTACCTCGTGCTGGTCTTCTTCGCGGCCCAGTTCGTCGCCTACTTCAACTGGACCAACCTGGGGCTGATCATGGCCGTCAAGGGGGCGGAGTGGCTGCGCAGCTCGGGCATGGGGGGCATTCCCCTCATGCTCAGCTTCGTGGTGCTCTCGTCCATCATCAACCTGTTCATGGGCAGCGCGTCGGCCAAGTGGGCGATCATGGCGCCGGTGTTCGTCCCCATGTTCATGCTGCTCGGCTACACGCCCGAGCTGACCCAGACCGCCTACCGCGTGGGCGACAGCACCACCAACATCATCGCCCCCATGATGTCCTACTTCGCCCTGATCGTCGCGTTCTTCGAGCGCTACGACCCGCGGTCGGGCATCGGCACGGTGGTCGCCACCATGCTCCCGTACACGGTGGCGTTCCTCGCCTGCTGGTCGGTCCTCCTGGTCGCCTGGATGCTGCTCGGCCTGCCCGTGGGACCGGGGGCGGGGCTGCGGCTCTAGCCCGGCGGGCGCGCCAGAACTTTTCACTGGACTTCATGAGGCCACTTCACTACTGTGGCGGACATGGAGATTCAGAATCAAGTCATGCAGAGGCTGCGGGACAATCCCGCCCGCCTGCGTGATGCGCCGGGGAGCGCGGTGGCGCAGGGCATCGGCAGCCGCGGGCAGGTCGCCGACCGCGTGTGTGAAGCGTTCGATTTCCGCGATGGGCGTGGCCGGCGGCAGCGCGCGAGCTGCGCCTCGGCGTTGGCAGGCATCCCACGCTGACTGCATTCGGCGCGGATCGTCGCGCTATCGCGCTACCGACTCCTTCAGCCATCCATCTGAACACCGAGGACTTCTACCTCGGGCTGATAAATGAAGACCTGCGGTCCCACTTGCTCATCGAGACTGTAATGGAGCTGTTGAAAGAACCGGTTGCTTGGCTCAGTGTCATCTTCGCGGGAGCGCTCACGGCTTGGTTGAAGGGGTTCCTCGGCAAATTTCTGCCGCCGCCGCAACGGGCGGAGTTGGCCATCACGAATAGTTTTAAGACTAAACCGCTGCGCCCCGAAGACAGGTTTCGTTTCGTATTGTGCTGGCTGGAGAACGACACCAGTGGAGGCTACACGAAGACCGTCGAGCAGTCATTCCGGGGTATCAAGGGCGTCGATCTGGTCCGCTCCGCCCGCATTGTGAAGGCGTCCGGCGCCGCGGACAAGTGGCGTCCGGCGATGCGCAAAGGCGCCCGCAGGGTTCTGGATAAATGGAACGCCGACTTGGCGGTCGTCGGCTCGGTCAACGAATTCGGAAAGGCTCTGAGCCTGTGGCTCGTGCCGCGGGAAGGCGACGGCACGCTCCCTCGTGCGGACCAGCCTTACGAGTTATTGGAGGCCGGGACGCTTCCAACCGAGTTCATCGAAGATGTCCTCGCGCAACTTGTTTCCGAGGCGCTGAGGGCCGTCGCGCCGCTCGCAAACACCGAAGTGCGCGATCAAGTGTTAAAGAAAGAGCTGATCGACGCCACCAAGAAGCTCGAGACTCGGCTTGAGGGTAATCAACCCCAACGCCACGCTGCCTTGTCTCTGGCGCATGGTAACGCCCTTCAGACCCTGGGTGAGCGAGAGAGCGGGCCGGAGCACCTGGAGCAGGGCGTAGCCGCCTACACCGAGGCGCTCAAGGAATACACCCGCGAGCGCGCCCCGCTTCAGTGGGCCATGACGCAGAACAACCTCGGCACCGCCCTTCAGACCCTGGGTGAGCGAGAGAGCGGGCCGGAGCGCCTGGAGCAGGCCGTGGCCGCCTACACCGAGGCGCTCAAGGAATACACCCGCGAGCGCGCCCCGCTTCAGTGGGCCGCGACGCAGAACAACCTCGGCAAGGCCCTTCGGACCCTGGGTGAGCGAGAGAGCGGGCCGGAGCGTCTGAAGCAGGCCGTGGCCGCCCACACCGAGGCGCTCAAGGAATACACCCGCGAGCGCGCCCCGCTTCAGTGGGCCGCGACGCAGAACAACCTCGGTAACGCCCTTCAGACCCTGGGTGAGCGGGAGAGCGGGCCGGAGCGCCCGGAACAGGCCGTGGCCGCCCACACCGAGGCGCTCAAGGAATACACCCGCGAGCGCGCCCCGCTTCAGTGGGCCATGACGCAGAACAACCTCGGCACCGCCCTTCAGACCCTGGGTGAGCGAGAGAGCGGACCGGATCGCCTGGAGCAGGCCGTGGCCGCCTACACCGAGGCGCTCAAGGAATACACCCGCGAGCGCGCCCCGCTTCAGTGGGCCATGACGCAGAACAACCTCGGCAAGGCCCTTCGGACCCTGGGTAAGCGAGAGAGCGGGCCGGAGCGCCTGGAGCAGGCCGTAGCCGTCCACACCGAAGCGCTCAAGGAACGCACCCGCGAGCGCGCGCCGCTTCAGTGGGCCGCGACGCAGAACAACCTCGGTAACGCCCTTCGGACCCTGGGTGAGCGCGAGAGCGGGCCGGAGCGCCTGGAGCAGGCCGTAGCCGCCTACACCGAGGCGCTCAAGGAATGCACCCGCGAGCGCGCGCCGCTTCAGTGGGCCATGACGCAGAACAACCTCGGCAACGCCCTTCGGACCCTGGGTGAGCGAGAGAGCGACCCGGAGCGCCTGGAGCAGGCCGTAGCCGCCTACACCGAAGCGCTTTGGGTGTTCACTCCCGGGGAGGCGCCGCGATACCGGGAGACAACGCTGAACAACCGTGCTCGTGCCTTTAAACTCCTGCGCGAGCGGGGAGCCGAACCCGGGCCGGATGAGACTCCGGATTGAGACAGTCCGGTGAGCCGCTTGCGAAACTCCTGGGCTTGCCGCTTGGTGCACTCCTGGTGACACCCATTTGCCCGGGATCGCCGATGGATGCCGGCCTTGGAGGACCGGCGGTACGCCGAGAAGTGGAAGTAGAGCTGTTTCGACGAGTTACCGACCGAGCGCCGGGACACCGGTGGGTGACTGAAGCTCGTCGGGCGCCGAGGGGCAATTGCCGGCGGTGCTAGCCCGGAAATCGTCGCCGGCAGCTCCGATTGCCGCCCAACCAACGCTCCAGGAGTCCACGCCGTTCTACCGGCGCAGACTCTTGGCCCGCAGATAATCGCGGAAGGCCTGCGCGTGCGGCCGCAGCGCCGCCGCGTGTTCGGGTTTCCGCCGGACGAGTCCTTCGACGAATCTCAGCAGGCTCTCCGCGTTCGCGCGATGATGGTCTCTCCACCATTGCGAGCAGACGTAGAAGCCGCCGTATCTGTCCTTCCAGTACCGTCCGTGTCCCTTGATCTCGCGGCCCTCCTCGATTCTCCGAAGGAGCCCAAGGTTGACGATATCGAGACTCATCTCGCTCTTGCAGTACTCATTGTCCGTCAGGTCCCGCTTCTCCGATTCACTGAGCAAATTAGCGCGGTCGTCGAGAAGGGTCCGCATCAAGGCTCTTACGAGCGGTTGAAATTCCTGGTGCGGCACGGCCCCGGGGTTCTCTGGGCTCCTGTCGCCAGCCGCACGGCGTGCCGGCAAGCGCACGTATTCGCGCCCGGAGGCCTCCTGTCTAGCTCGAATATCCCTGAACATCGCCTCAACATCGTAGTCGAATCGGGCGGCGTACACCTGTCGAAAAGCCCGGAGTTCAGCGATGATCGGGTCCGTCCGCCTGGTATCCATAGTCGTACTCCTTCATGAGTTCATTGGGCGTGCAAATGACCGGCGGCTCGTAGCCCACGTTGCGGCACGCCCGCTCGATCCGCGCCCGCGCGGCGGCACTCGCGATGTGGCGGAGATTCCACGTCAGCAGGTAGTCGACCCTGTTCATCGCAGCGACGCTGACATGCGCCGCATCCGCCGCCGTTTCGCGGGGGAACGCTCCGAGTTCAAGCAGCCTCCTGGTCAACGCCGCGGCATCCTCCGTAGCATCGAGCCACGTGACCACCTCCAGCGCCGTCAGACGAGCGCGGGCGGCATCCGTGTCACCTGCAGCAGCTTCCGCCAGCGCAAGCTCGGAAGCGACGAGAACAAACCGCTCCGGCGCGTCGAGCCACCATTCCCGCGTCATGGCCTGCTGCGCCGCGATGATGAGATCGCGTGACGGCCGCGCTGTCAGGTAGCTGACGATGGACGTTTCCACGTAGACGCTGGGCTTCGTCATGTTCGAGCGCGCCCGCAAGGTCATTCCGAGAGCGAAGGGGATGCGTGCTCGGTCGCATCGCCAGTGCGGCCGGCATCGCCGGGGGCTCCGTTCCCCCGCCGCCCGCGCGCCGGCGTGGCGCCCGCCGGTGACCGATGCGACGGGCTTCGCCGCACGTCTGGCGACGGTACCACGGGGTGCTGGCGGCATTCAACACGCCGGACGCGCCGGTGGGTCGCCCGTCGACCCGTGACCGGTGGTTCCGCGCCGCGGGTACCCGGCCAACCGCGCCGGGGGCGACGACCTGCTGGGCGACGCCTACGAATACCTGATGCGGCACTTCGCCACCGAGTCGGGCAAGAGCAAGGGCCAGTTCTACACGCCGGCCGAGGTCTCGCGGATCATGGCGCAGGTGGTCGGCGTCGGCCCCGACACCCGGCCCGACCGGACCCTCTACGACCCCCACGGGAAGCCGCGGCCGGCGCGCTGTTCGCCTTGATCGTCGCGTTCTTCGAGCGCTACGACCGGCGGTCGGGCATCGGCACGGTGGTCGCCACCATGCTCCTGTACACGGTGGCGTGAGGACGTCCTCGGCGTTCAGATGGACGGCGGGCGGCTCCGGGGGGGCGCGGGTCCATGGCCCGCCGTTTCCAGCAGTTTGACCGAGCGCACGAACAACTCGGATGAGTCGAAGATGTCGCTCGCGTTCTCCAGCGTGGACTTGACCACGCGCTCCGCGAAGTCGCCGTTGGTCAGGAGGCGCCACTCCACATCGTCGTATGCCGCTTGCAAGGCGGCGAAGGTCGCTGCCAACGGGTCCTGGACGACGGGGTTCACTTTCGGCGAAAGGAAGTAGATATAGAGCGGCGTCTGCCCCGGGTGCCAAGCGCGCAGGACGAGCAGCGTGCGGAGCATCTTCTTGAGCACGCGGGCGACAGTCTCCGTCGTGCTTATTCCATAGTTCAGCCCCGCCTCGTGGAAGGCGATCTCCACCGCGTGGACGCCGCCCTGCAGGTCAACGCCCACGACGTCCACTTCGCCCTGCTTGAGCAACTGCGCGGCGTTCTTCGTCTGCTTGAACACGTCACGGTCGAAGCGCCGCTTCATCTCCTGAAAGAGCGCCTCGAGTTCCCCGTCCGTGAGGCGCCTGTCCCAGTGTTCTGACGCCCTCCAGTTGGCCTGCACGAGCCAACAGCGCTCAACGTGGCGGAGGTAGGAGTACACGAGGGATTCGCCGACTTCTATCTTCATGGGCTCTGCTTCCTGCCGCCCTGTTCGCGGCGTTCGCCGGCCCCGACGCGGCCGACCGTCACCGGGCTGCTCGGCGGGGGCTCCGTTCCCACGCCGCCCGCGCGCCGGCGTGGCGGCCGCCGATGACCGATGCGGCCAGCCCCGGCGCGGGCACGGCCGTCCGGCGGCGGGGCGCCCGCCGGTGACCGATGCGACGGGCTTCGCCCGTCTGGCGACGGTACCACAGGGTGCGGGCGGCATCAATGCGTCGGACGCGCCGGTGCAGGACCACCCCACGCTCCGCCACCGCCGTGCGCAGGCAGCATCGTAGCGGGTCCTGGGGCTCCGGACATGCGGAATCGTGGGTCTCACGCGGCACCGGCCGGTCGGCAAGACGGTGGCGCCCCTCGAATCGGGGGCGAGCCGTCACGCGCAGTCAGCGTGGATTGCCCCTGCGCGCCGGCGGGTCGCCCGTCGAGCCCCGACCCGTGACCGGTGGTTCCGCGCCGCGGGCGCCCGGCCCAGGTTCCCGCCTGCCCGCCATGCTTGAAACCCCCGCGGGGACGGTCGATAATCGACGCGGCGGCGGCGCATGGCCCTGAAAAAATCGCAGATCTACTCCTCCCTCTGGCAAAGCTGCGACGAGCTGCGCGGCGGCATGGACGCCTCGCAGTACAAGGACTACGTCCTCACCCTGCTGTTCATGAAGTACGTGTCGGACCGCTACGCCGGCGATCCGGACGCGCTCATCGACGTGCCCCCCGGCGGCGGCTTCGCCGACATGGCGGCGCTGAAGGGCGACAAGGAGATCGGCGACCGCATCAACAAGATCATCGGCAGGCTGGCCGAGGCCAACGATCTGAAGGGGGTCATCGACCAGGCCGATTTCAACGACGAGAGCCGGCTCGGCGCCGGCCGGGAGATGCAGGACCGCCTGTCGCGGCTGGTCGCCATCTTCGAGGGCCTCGACTTCCGCGCCAACCGCGCCGGGGGCGACGACCTGCTGGGCGACGCCTACGAATACCTGATGCGGCACTTCGCCACCGAGTCGGGCAAGAGCAAGGGCCAGTTCTACACCCCGGCCGAGGTCTCGCGGATCATGGCGCAGGTGGTCGGCGTCGGCCCCGACACCCGGCCCGACCGGACCCTCTACGACCCCACCTGCGGCTCCGGCTCGCTGCTGCTGAAGGCGGCCGACCGGGCGCCCGACGGCATCAGCGTCTACGGCCAGGAGATGGACAACGCCACCTGGGCGCTGGCGCGGATGAACATGATTCTGCACGGCCACCCGACGGCCGAGCTGCGGCGCGGCAACACGCTGGCCGCCCCCGAGTTCAGGAACCCCGACGGCGGCCTCCGGAGGTTCGACTTCGCCGTCGCCAATCCGCCCTTCTCGGCCAAGGCGTGGTCCAACGGCCTCGACCCCGCGCACGACGAGTTCGGGCGCTTCGACGACTACGGCGTCCCCCCGGCGAAAAACGGCGACTACGCCTTCCTGCTGCACCTCGTCGGGTCGCTCAAGAGCACCGGCAGGGGCGCCGTCATCCTGCCCCACGGCGTGCTGTTCCGCGGCAACCGCGAGGCCGGCATCCGCCGCGAGCTGGTCCGGCGCGGCTTCGTCAAAGGGGTCATCGGCCTGCCCGCCAACCTCTTCTACGGCACCGGCATCCCCGCCTGCATCCTGGTCATCGACAAGGCGCACGCGCACGCCCGCAAGGGCGTCTTCCTGGTCGACGCCAGCCGCGGCTTCCGCAAGGACGGCCCCAAGAACCGCCTGCGCGCCCAGGACGTCCACCGCATCGTCGACGTGTTCAACCGGCAGATCGACGTGCCGGGCTACGCCCGCATGGCGCCGCTCGCCGAGATCGCCGCCCCCGCCAACGACTACAACCTGAACATCCCGCGCTACGTCGACGCCGGCGCGCCGGAAGACCTGCACGACCTCGACGCGCACCTGCGCGGCGGCGTCCCCGACCGCGACCTCGACGCCCTCGGCGCCTGCTGGCGGGTCTTCCCGTCGCTGCGGAACGCGCTGTTCGAGCCGATCCCCGACCGTGAGGGCTACAGCCGCCCGCGCATCGCCGCCCGGCAGGTCCAGGCGGCCATCCGGAACCACGACGAGTTCGACGCCTACCGCACGCTGGTGGCCGACGTCTTCGCCATCTGGCGCCGCGCGCACGAGCCGCGGCTCCGCAACCTGAACCCCGGCGACGCCCCCGCCGACCTCATCGACGCGCTGTCGGAAACCCTGCTCGAAGCGTTCGCCGACGTCCCGCTGCTCGACGCCTACGACGTCTACCAGCGGCTGATGGACTACTGGGACGAAACCCTGCGCGACGACGTCGACCTCGTCACCGCCGCCGGTTGGGCCGACGCGGCCCGGCCGCGCGCGATGGCGGGCAACAAGACGAAGATCCGGGAGACGCCGGACCTCACGGCCGGCCGCAACAAGTACAAGATGGACCTGATCCCCCCGGCCCTCGTCGCCGCGCGCTGCTTCGCCGCCGAACAGGCCGAGGTCGAAACGCTGCGGGCGGAACGGGAAGCGGCGGCCGGCACGCTGGAGGCGTTCATCGAAGAGCACGCCGGCGAGGACGGCGCGCTGGCGGACGCCGCCAACGACAAGGGCCGGGTGACCCGGCCCGCCGTCAAGGCGCGTCTGCGCGCGCTCCGGGACGAGCCCGACGAACCCGACAACCGGGAGGAACGCGGCGCGCTTGCGCGCTGCCTCGCGCTGATGGACGCCGAAGCCGCCGCGGACAAGGCGGCCCGGGCCGCGCAATCCGCGTTGGACGCGCAGGTGCTCGACCGCTACGCCGCGCTGACCGAAACCGAGATTCGGACCCTCGTGGTCGACGACAAGTGGCTCGCCGGCATCCGCGACGCCATCGACGGGGAGGTGCAGCGGGTGACGCAATCGTTCGCGGGGCGCCTGAAAGAGCTGGAGGAGCGGTACGCCCGGCCGCTGCCCGAGCTGGAACGGGACGTGGAGCGCTTCAGCGAGAAGGTCGAGGGCCACCTGCGGCGGATGGGGGTGGCGCCGTGAGCCGGCGATTCGACTTCGGGCATCTCGTCGAGCGGTGCCGGCGGACCCACGACGAGAGCCAACGGTCGGCCGCCCGCGCCGCCGACACGTACCTCGTGACGCGCAACTGGCTGTTCGGCTGGTACATCGTCGAGTACGAAGAGGGTGGCGCGGATCGGAGCAGGCTATACGGCAAAAGGCTCATGGCGCGCCTGTCCGACGAACTCAAGTCCCGCGGGCTGAAGGGCTGCTCCCCCACCAACCTGCGAAAATTCCGGGAGTTCTATCGCGCGTACCCGGACATTCGACAGACACTGTCTGTTGAATCCCCGGTGAAACGTCCGCCCGGGAATCGACAGACGCTGTCTGTTGAATCACTGCTGACCTCCCGGGGCATCGCATCGACCCTTTCCCCGGCCATGAGCGGCCGATTCTCCCTCGGCTGGTCCCATTACGTTACGCTGCTGACGATCGAAGACGCCGATGCGCGGCGCTTCTACGAGATCGAAGCCGCCGAGGGTGGCTGGAGCGTGCGCGAACTGAAACGGCAGACAGCCAGCTCCCTGTACGAACGCTTGGCGCTCAGCCGCGACAAGACCGAAGTGCGGCGGCTCTCCCGCGATGGGCAGGTGATCGAGAAAGCGTCCGACCTCGTCAAGGATCCGCTCGTGCTGGAGTTTCTCGGCCTGGACGAAAAACCCGCCTATTCCGAGACCGAACTGGAAACCGCCATCATCGACCGACTTCAGCATTTCCTGCTCGAACTCGGCAAGGGCTTCCTGTTCGAGGCGCGCCAGAAGCGGTTCACGTTCGACAACAGCCACTTCTTCGTGGACCTCGTCTTCTACAACCGGCTGCTGCGCTGTTACGTCCTGATCGACCTCAAGCGCGGCGAACTGACCCATCAGGATCTGGGCCAGATGCAGATGTACGTCAACTACTTCGACCGCTACGTGAAGACCGACGCCGAACTGCCGACCGTCGGCATCGTCCTCTGTGGCGGCAGGAACGACGCGGTGGTTGAACTGACCCTCCCACCCGACGCCAACATCTACACCCCGCAGTACCAACTCTACCTACCCTCGAAACAGGAGTTGAAAGCGCAACTGGAGAGCATCCGGGACGAGCTTGGTGAGCCTCGGGAAGGTGCGGCCGATGGATGAGGAGCGGGCCGTGATGGGCGCCGCGCTGGCGCTTGGTGCACCGGGGGGCAGAGGTGCAGCAACTTCTTGCAGGGACAACTCGCCTGCCTGGATGTGGGAGTGGAGGCAACTGGGCGACGTTGCCACCTTCGTAATAGGCCGCGGTTTGTCCAAAGTCGATCTCTCACGAAATGGAATGAGGCCCTGTATCCACTACGGTGAACTCTTTAAAAATTATGGAGAACGCATCACGGACGTACTGCACGGAACCGATCTGCAAAGTAATTTCGTTTGCTCGGCCCGCAACGACGTGCTCATGCCGACATCAGACGTCACGCCGAATGGATTGGCGACGGCAAGCTGCATCCAGCGAGCCGGCGTCATCTTGGGCGGAGGCATACTTGCCATTCGCGTTCCGGAAAATGTTCTCGATGGAGTGTTTCTTGCGTACTCCATCGGGTACCATCGCAATCAAGTCATGCAGTTGGTTACCGGAACGACCGTCTATCATCTATACGGTCGCGACATGGCCAAGTTCAGATTCCCCGTTCCGACCTTGGAGGAACAACGCGCCATCGCCGACACGTTGTCGGACGTGGACGGGTTGCTCGAATCGCTAGAGGCGCTGATCGCCAAGAAGCGGGCCGTCAAGACGGCCGCCATGCAGCAACTCCTCACCGGCAAGACTCGCCTGCCTGGATTCAGCGGGGAATGGGAGACAAAGAGAATCGGCGATTTTACCGACTGTACAGCCGGGGGAACTCCAAGCACGCTCATTTCTGAGTACTGGGGCGGAACTATCCGATGGATGAATTCGGGTGAGCTAAATGATAAACTAATTCATGACGTTGAAGGGCGAATAACGGAACTTGGTCTGCGAGAATCAAGCGCCAAACTTGTTCCTCCGAGATGTGTTTTGGTAGGTCTCGCGGGACAAGGAAAAACAAGAGGAACAGCAGCTTTGAATTCGGTTAAACTCTGCACAAATCAATCTATTGCAGCAATCTTTCCAAATCAAAATTTTATCTCGGAATACCTCTATCAGAACCTCACTTTTCGCTATGAGGAACTGCGGCGCATATCCGAAGGGCATGGCGGTCGAGGCGGATTGAACCTTTATATTATCCGCTTGATTGACGTGCCTTTTCCGGCAATTGACGAGCAGCGCGCCGTCGCCACAGTTCTCTCCGACATCGACGCGGAAATCGTCGCGCTCGAACGTCGACTCGAAAAGGTCCGCGCCCTTAAGCAGAGCATGATGCAGCAGCTTCTGACCGGCCGAATCCGGCTGCCGGCATCCGACACACCCGCGAATGGTCAAGCGCGGAGCGTTGAACGGTGCCCGGCGGTGCCCGGCCGATGAAACGCGGATCACGACATGGCTTCCCTCCGCATCTTCGTCAGCAGCGTCCAGCGGGAATTCGCGGCGGAGCGCGCGGCGTTGCGCGACTACCTGCGCGGAGACCCCCTGCTGCGGCGATTCTTCGACGTCTTCCTGTTCGAAGACGCTCCGGCGTCGGATCGGCGGCCGGACGACCTGTATCTGGACGAGGTCGCACGGTGCGACGTCTACGTCGGGTTGTTCGGCCAGGGCTATGGAAACGAGGACGAGACGGGGATGGCGCCGACGGAAAGGGAATTCGACCGGGCCACCGCCCTCGGCGCACATCGCCTGATCTTCGTGAAGGGACTCGACGACAGCGCCCGGCATCCGAAGATGCGGGCGCTGATCGACAAGGCCCAAGCCGGATTGATCCGCAAGCGGTTCAGTACGCCTGATGCGCTGAAGACGGGACTCTACGCGGCGCTGGTGGAATATCTGGAGATCAAGGATCTGATCCGTCGGGGGCCGTTCGACGCCGCGCCGTGCGAGGACGCCGCGCTGGACGACCTCGACGACGAGCGCATGACCCGGTTCGTGCGGACGGCGCGCGGCGCGCGGCGGTTTCCGTTGGCCAACGGGACAGCCCCGGTCGACCTGCCGGCCCACCTGAACCTGGTGAAGAACGGGCGGCCGACCAACGCGGCGGTCCTGCTGTTCGGGAAGACGCCGCAGCGGTTCCTGATCGCCTCCGAGGTCCGGTGCGCCCACTTCCACGGCACGGAGGTGGAGAAGCCGATCCCGTCGTACCAGGTCTACAAGGGGACGGTGTTCGAACTGGTCGATCAGGCGGTGGACTTCGTGCTGGGCAAGATCGATCGGGCGATCGGCACGCGGGCGGAAGGCGTCCGGGCGCCCCGCACGTACGAGATCCCGCCGGAGGTCGTCACAGAGGCGATCGTCAATGCGGTGGCGCACCGCGACTACACGGAGAACGGCAGCGTGCAGGTCATGCTGTTCTCGGATCGGCTCGAAGTCCGGAATCCGGGCAGACTGCCGCCGCCGCTGACGTTCGACATGCTGCGCGTGGCGCACCGGTCGATACCGGGCAACCCGCTGCTGGCAGAGCCGTTGTATCTTGCGGAATACATCGAGCGCATGGGAACCGGCACGCTCGACATGATCCGCCGGTGCGCCGGGGCCGGGCTGCCGGAGCCGGCGTTCACGGTCACGGACGGGTTCGTCACCACGATACGCCGGTTGCCGCCAGCGGCGCGATACGGGCGCGGCCGGGAAGGCCGGACGCCGGCCGGGGAGCAATCACGGTCCGGCCGGTCAGCGTCAGTGCCGGAGGCGCCGAAGGAGCGCCCGCGGCGGAAGGACCGATGATGATCGAGAGGCGCTTCAGGCGGCTCTGGGGGCAGTTGCAGGGCAAGAAGCCCCATCTGCCGCACTTCCTGTCGGACGTCCGCCTGAAGGGCATCCGCGGCATCGACGACCTCCGGGTGATTTTCGACTACCCGGTGAGCGTCATCGCCGGCGGCAACGGCAGCGGCAAGTCGACGGTGCTCTTCGCCGCCGCCTGCGCCTACCGGGTGCCGGGGGCGGGGGTCAAGGACTTCGTGCCGTCCACGCTGTTTCCCGACTACCGGCCGAAGCCGGGCAGTCGCACGGACGAGAAGGGCGAGGTCGTCATCGAGTTCGACTACTCGACGCCCGGCGGCCGGACGGCCATGCGGTGGCGGCGCTCCAAACGCTGGAGCCGGAGCTTCCTCGGCCGCAAGAACGCGGTTCAGCCGGAACGTGCGGTGTATCTGCGGGCGCTCAGCACCTTTGGCAGTCAGTCGAGCGCGCGGTTCGTGCTCGGCAGCCTTTCGTACATCGGTTTCGCGCCGAGGGAAACCCCGTTGACGGCGCTGCAAATCGAATTTGCGCAGCAGATGCTGCCGTTCCGCTACGCGGAAGTCGTCAATCTCTCCGGCCGCGACGAGAACCTGCTCTTCGCCGCGCAGGAAGGTGGCGCGGCGTATTCCGAGCTGCATATGGCGGCCGGCGAGCGCGCCATTCTGCGGTTGTCGCAGCGGGTGGTCCCACTCGAGGGGGCGCTGGTGCTCATCGACGAAGTGGAAGCCGGGTTGCACCCGTGGGCGCAGCAGCTTCTGCTTTTGCAGTTGCAGCAGCTCGCCCTGCGCAACGACCTGCAGATCGTCGTGACGACCCACAGCCCGGTCGTGCTGGACTCGGTTCCGGCTCACGGGCGCATCTTTCTGGAACGGGACGAGGACGGCCGGGTCGCGGTGCGCCCGCCCTACCGGGACGTCGTGCAGAACGCGCTGTACGGCCGGTCGGACGAGACGCTCAGCCTGCTGTGCGAGGACGACGCGGCGGAGGGCGTCCTGCGGGGCGTGTTCGACGTGCTGCTGCTCCGCCGGCGCATCAGGAAGGAGTCGATTCGGATCGGCCGGGACACCGGCGCGGACGAGTTCCCCGCCCACGCCCGGGCGGTCAGGAGATTCGGGCAGCTCGACAACTTCGTCTTCGTGCTCGACGGGGACCGGCGCGGCGGCGGCCTGGAAGAGAAGATACGGGACGCCGCGGGGCGCGACGTCCCGGTGCTGTTTCTGCCGGGCCGGGACGCGCCGGAAGTCTGGGTATGGGACAGGCTGCGACGGAACCGGGAGGCGGCGGCGGAAGAACTGCGCATCCCCGTGGATGACCTGTCGGAGCGGATGAGCCGCCAGGACGCGGTGTACGCCTCGGCGTCGGACCGGCCGGCCGAGATCGCCAAGGCGAAGCTGCGGGGTTTGTCCGAACCGGTCGGCTGCGACGTCCCGGACGTTTGCCGGATCGTCGCCCGCCTGGAAGTCGAACGCACGGACAGCGCGATACGGCCTCTGGTGGAGAATCTGGAGGGCGCGCTGCTGGCGTGGCGCTCGGAATAGCGCGGGCGCCGCTGAGGCCGGAGGGGACGCCAACGATGCCGGAAACGCGCGCCCGTGGAGACGTCGCACCGTGACTCCGGTCGGCGAGCGGGAGATCCGCACCCAGCAGCGCGTCGCCGCCTTCCTCGGCGGCGCGCTCGGCTATACGCGGCTCGGCGACTGGAAGCGCCGCGCCGGCAACGCCAACGTCGAGGAAGCGCGGCTCGCCGCCTTCCTCGCGCGTCGGGGCCACGACGAACGGATCGCCGGCCGCGCCATCCGCGAACTGCGCAAGGCCGCCGCGCTCGGCGGCGGCGCAACCCTCTACGATGCCAACCGCGCGGTGTACGGCCTGCTGCGCTACGGGGTGAAGGTCCTGCCGGCGGCGGGCGGGCGGCACGAGACGGTTCGGCTGATCGACTGGCCGGACCCCGCCGCCAACGACTTCGCCTTCGCCGAAGAGGTCACCGTCGCGGGCGAGAACGACCGGCGGCCCGACCTCGTGCTCTACGTCAACGGCATCGCCCTGGCGGTGCTCGAGCTGAAGCGCTCCACGGTGTCGGTGGCCGAAGGGATCCGCCAGAGCCTCGACGCCCAGCGGAAGGAGTTCATCCGCCCGTTCTACGCCACCGTGCAGCTGCTGATGGCGGGCAACGACACCGAGGGGCTGCGCTACGGCGCCATCGGCACGCCGGAGAAGCACTGGCTGCGGTGGAAGGAGGCCGACCCCCGCCCGGAGGCCGGCGGCAATCCGCTGCTGCGCGAGCTCGGCCAGCTCTGCCCGCGCGGGCGGCTGCTGGAGATGGCGCACGACTTCACGGTGTTCGACGCCGGCGTCCGGAAGACCTGCCGCCACAACCAGTACTTCGGGGTGCGGGCGGCGCAGGCGCGCGTCCGGCGGCGCGAGGGCGGCATCATCTGGCATACCCAGGGCAGCGGCAAGAGCCTGACCATGGTCTGGCTGGCGAAGTGGATCCGCGAGCACGTCCCGAACGGCCGGGTCCTGATCGTCACCGACCGCACCGAGCTGGACGAGCAGATCGAGCAGGTCTTCCAGGGCGTCGGCGAGCGGATTCGCCGCACCCGGAGCGGCGCGGACCTCGTGGACGCGCTCGGCGCGGGCGGCGACTGGCTGGTCGGCTCGCTGATCCAGAAGTTCGGCGCGGCGGAGGAAGGAGACGTCGACGCGTTCGTCGCCGACGTCCGGCGCCACGCGCCGGCGCGGTTCCACGCCGCCGGCGAGACGTTCGTCTTCGTCGACGAGTGCCATCGCACCCAGTCCGGGAAGCTCCACGCGGCGATGGCCGAGCTGCTGCCGGGCGCGATGCTGATCGGCTTCACCGGCACGCCGCTGCTGAAGGGCGACAAGCAGCGCAGCATCGAGACCTTCGGCCCGTACATCCACACCTACAAGTACGACGAGGCGGTGGGCGACCGGGTGGTGCTCGACCTGCGCTACGAGGCGCGCGACGTCGATCAGCGCCTGACGTCGCAGGCCCGGGTCGATCAGTGGTTCGACCTCAAGACCCGCGGCCTGACCGACGTCGCGAAGGCGCGGCTGAAGCGGCGCTGGGGCACCCTGCGGAAGGTGCTGAGCGCGCGGGACCGGCTGGCGCGGATCGTCGACGACGTCCTGCTCGACATGGAGACCCGCCCGCGGTTGAAGAGCGGCCGCGGCAACGCCCTGCTCGTCTCCGACAGCATCCACTCGGCCTGCCGCCTCTTCGAGATGTTCGAGCAGACCGACCTGCGGGGCAAGTGCGCCGTCGTCACCTCCTACCGGCCGGCGGTTTCGGACGTGAAGGGCGAGGAGACCGGCGAGGGCCTCACCGAGAAGCTGCGCCGGTACGACGCGTACCGGAAGATGCTGGCGGCGCACTTCGACGAGCCGGAAGGGACGGCGATGCGCCGGGTGGAGCGCTTCGAGCAGGAGGTCAAGCGCCGCTTCGTCGACGAGCCGGGCCGGATGAAGCTGCTGATCGTGGTCGACAAGCTGCTGACCGGCTTCGACGCCCCGTCCGCGACCTGCCTCTACATCGACAAGCAGATGCGCGACCACGGCCTGTTCCAGGCGATCTGCCGGGTCAACCGCCTCGACGGCGACGACAAGGAGTACGGCGAGGTCATCGACTACAAGGACCTGTTCCGGTCGCTGGAGCAGTCGCTCAAGGACTACACCGGCGAGGCGTTCGACGGATACGACGCGGCCGACGTCGAAGGGTTGCTCGAGGACCGGCTGCGGAAAGGCCGCGAACGCCTCGAGGAAGTGCGCGAGCAGGTCAAGGCGCTGTGCGAGCCGGTCGAGCCGCCGCGCGACACCGCCGCCTACCTGCGCTTCTTCTGCGGCGCCGGCGGCGACGCCGCGGGGCTCAAGGAGAACGAGCGCAAGCGGGTGGCGCTCTACCAGCTCGTCGCGTCGCTGCTGCGGGCCTGGGCGAGCCTGGCCAACGAGATGCCGGAGGCCGGGTATTCCGCGGCCGAGACGCAGGCGATCCGCGGCGAGGTGGACCACTACGAGAAGGTGCGCACCGAGGTCCGGCTGGCGAGCGGCGACTACGTCGACATGAAGCTGTACGAGCCGGCCATGCGGCATCTGCTCGACACGTACATCCGGGCCGAGGAGAGCGAACGCCTCTCGGCCTTCGACGATCTGACGCTCGTGCAGCTCGTCGCCGAGCGCGGCGAACAGGCCCTCGACGCCCTGCCCGACGGCCTCCGGCAAGACCCGGAGGCGGCGGCCGAGACGATCGAGAACAACGTCCGGCGCGTCCTCATCGACGAGATGGCGGTCAACCCGAAGTACTACGAGAAGATGTCGGGACTGCTCGACGCCCTGATCCGCCGGCGCCGGCGGGAGGCGATCGACTACCGGTCGTACCTGGCGAAGATCGTCGACCTGACGCGGCGGATCCGACAGCCCGAGGATCGGGCGTCGTACCCGCCGGGCCTCGACACCGCGGCGCGGCGGGCGCTGTTCGACAACCTGCCGCCGCTCGTGTCGCCGCGACCTTCCGGCGCGTCGCTGACCCAGGAGCGCCCGCCGCCCTACGGTGACGAGCCCGACCCCGACGCGGCCGGCATCGGGCGCCGGAAGGAGACGGCGCTGGCGCTCGATGCGGAGGTCCGCCGCGTCAGGAAGGCGGACTGGCGCGGAAACCGCATCAAGGAACGCGAAGTCCGGAACGCCGTCAGGCGCGTGCTCGGCGGTGACGACGCGCTGACGGAGCGGATCTTCGACATCGTGAAGGCGCAGCGTGACTACTGAAGCCGGCGTCCGCCGCCTGGAGGTCCGCGGGACGACGGTCAGCGTGGTCCGCAAGCCGATCAAGCACCTGCACCTGGGCGTCTATCCGCCGGACGGCCGGGTGCGCGTGGCGGCGCCGGCGCACGTGGACGACGACGCGGTCCGGCTGGCCGTCATCGCGCGCCTGCCGTGGATTCGCCGCCGGCAGGCCGGGTTCGAGCGGCAGGCCCGGCAGTCGCGGCGGGAGCTCGTGACCGGCGAGAGCCATTACGTCGACGGCCGGCGCTACCGGCTGGACGTCGTCGAGCGCGCGGGCGCACCGGCCATCCGCCTGACCAACAACACGACGCTGACGCTGCAGGTCCGCCCCGGCGCCGGCCGGGACGCCCGCGACGCCGTGCTGCAGCGCTGGTACCGGCGGCGGCTCCGCCGCCGGCTGCCGGCGCTGCTCGCGCGATGGGAGCCGCGGGTCGGCGTGGCGGGGGCCGAGGCCCGCATCCGGCGGATGAAGACCCGCTGGGGAACCTGCAACCCGGACGCGCGCCGCATCTGGCTGAATCTGGAATTGGCGGGAAAGCCGCCCGCCTGCCTCGAATACGTCCTGGTCCACGAACTCGTCCACCTGATCGAGCGCCGCCACACGGATCGGTTCCGAGCCCTGATGGACCAGCTCATGCCGCGCTGGCGCCAGCGCCGGGACGAGCTGAACCAGGCGCCGCTCGCCCACGAGGAATGGACCTGCTGAGGGTCTCCGGCCCGCGGAGCGGCGCGGAGATGGACCAGCGCATGCCGCGCTGGCACCAGCGCCGGGACGAGCTGAACCAGGCGCCGCTCGCCCACGAGGAATGGACCTGCTGAGGGTCCCCGGCCTGCGGAGCGGCGCGGAGATGGACCAGCGCATGCCGCGCTGGCGCCGGTGCCGGGACGAGCTGAACCAAGCGCCGCTCGCGCACGAGGAATGGACCCGCTGAGGGTCTCCGGCCCGCGGAGCCGGCCGCCGGCCGGCCGAACCCGCCGTCGCCGGCGGCGTCCGCGCCCGGCGGCAAGCATCAGGTTCGAGGCACCGTGTATGTTATTTAATAAATAACATACACCAGAAATATGCTATCGACAAAATAGCAAAAAGGGAGCCGGAGGCCCGTGGGTTGGACACGCCTGGGAAACATGGCTCTCCGAGGCCAGGGTCTCGTCCTCTCAATCTTCCGGCCAAACGAGGTCGGCGCGGATCCCCGGCAGGTTCCCGGCGGTGTGGACGTCGGCGTAGAGCCCGCCGGCCCGCAGGCTCTCGAGGTCGCGGGCCGAAAGGGCCAGCCGGCCGGAGGCCCGGGCGCGGCCGGGCCCGCCCAGCAGGTGCGCGACCGGTCCCGCGCCGCCGCCCTCGACGGCGCGGTGGACGTGGCTGAACAGCACGTCGCCGTCCACCACGCCGTGCACGGAGACCGACCAGGCGAGCTCGCGGCGGGCCCGGTCCAGCTCGAACCGCCCGCGCAGACCGGCCCCGTCCACCGCCGCCGGCTCCAACTCGATGACCACCGGCGGCGGCGGCGCGACCAAGCTCGGGGTGCTGTCGGGGGGGCGGCGATGGCCGGTCGCCTGCTCGAAGGCGTAGGCGAGCCGAATCAGGTCGGACTCGGCGAACCCGCGGCCGATCATCTCCAGCCCGACGGGCATGCCGTCGGCGGCGTACCCGGCCGGCACGGTGATGGCGGGCAGTCCCGAGATCGCGCTGAGGGCGCAGTTGCTGCCGGGCTGCGCCTGCCCCACCGGGCGGGCGGTCTCGCGGATGGTGGGATAGAGGAGCGCCGTCAGATCGTGCTCGTCGAGCAGCGCCTCGACGGCGGCCCGCGCCACGTCGCGCCGGGCCAGCCGCGCGCGGTAGTCGTCGGTGTCGAGGGTCTCCACCTCGAGCGACGTGCGGAGACCGCGGTCGATGACCTCGTGGTAGAGCCCGAGCTCGACCAGCTCGGCCAGCGAACGCACCGGAGCGTCCGGGGTCGCGGCCAGATAGGCGTCGAAGTCGCGCCTGAACTCGAGGCCGATCACCGACGCCTCCTCCAGGAGCGACCGCAGATCGGTCTCGCCGACGTCGATGATCTCGGCCCCCGCGGCGGCCATCGCTTCCGCCGCGGTCTCGATGACGGTGCTGACGGGACGCTCGGCGCCCGAGTCGCCCAGCAGCTCGTCGAGCACCGCGAGCCGCGCGCCCCGCAGCCCGCCGGCGTCGAGGGCGTCCCGGAAAGAGGCCGGGACCCGGCCCGCGCTCCGGCTCGTCACCGGGTCGGCGGGGTCGACGCCCACGGTGGCGTCCAGGGTGATCGCCAGGTCCTCGACCGAGCGCGCAAGAGGCCCGCCGATGTCCTGGGTGGTCGAGAGGGGCACGATCCCGTCGCCGCTCGCCAGCCCCCGCGTCCCGCGCAGCCCCACCAGGGCGTGGTGGGCCGACGGGATCCGGATCGACCCGCAGGTGTCGCTCCCCATGCCGACGGCGCCGAAGCTCGCGGCCACCGCGGCGCCGGTGCCGCCGCTCGACCCCCCGGGATTGCGGGTCGGGTCGTAGGGGTTCCGGGTCTGGCCGGTGACCGAGCTGACGGTGGTGATGCCGCGGGCGAGCTCGTGCATGTTCGTCTTGCCGAGCACGATCGCCCCCGCCTCGCGCAGACGCCGCACCTGGGTCGCGTCGTCCGGCGGCACGGACGTCGCCAGACCGACGGCCCCCGCGCTCGTCGGCATGTCCGCGGTGTCGTAGTTGTCCTTCACGACGACGGGAATGCCGTGCAGCGGGCCGCGCACCTGTCCCGCCGCGCGCTCGGCGTCGAGCCGGCCGGCCTCGGCGGCGGCGTTCGGGTTGACGACGACCATCGCGTGGAGCGCCGGTCCCCGCCGGTCGTAGGCGTCGATGCGCGCCAGATACCCCGCCACCAGCCCGCGCGACGTCACCTCGCCGGCGTCGAGGGCCGCGGCGAGCTCGGTGATGGACCGCTCCATGACGTCGAAGGCCGCGCCGTCGGCCCCGCCGTCCGGCTCTCCACACCCGGCGGCGGCGAACAGGACGAACACGAACGCCGGGGCGCCGTTTCCCGACGCGAATCGCGCAGCCGTGCGCACCTTCATCTGTCGCCTCCTTGGTTCGCAGCGTGGCCGGTGATCGTACATCAGTCCTCCCGCCGTCCTGCGGGCCCGGCGGCAAGGGCCCTCCGCACGCCGGCGGCGGCCACGGATCGAAGGTGCCGGGGCGCGCGTCAGATTCGTGAAATGACTGCCCCTGGCGCCGTCAGGTCGGCGATTTCCGTGCCGTTCTCGGTATCGAGGCCCTCCCGAACGGGCTTTATCTTGGGGCTTTGGCGCCTGGGATCCCCCGGAGGCCGGTTCCGGCGGCGGCGCCTCACTTTTTGACGTGCAAGGCGCCGCCGTCTCGACCGGTATCGACCGCCGCGCGGGTACAATGGGCGGATGACTGCGCGCTGGGCGGTGGCGGCGGCGACCACCGTGATTCTGGTGGCGGCGGGGGTGGCGCAGGATCCGGCCCCGGCCCCGGGCGGCGAATCGATCCGGGCCGGCGACCTGGAGGCGGACGTCCGGTTCCTCGCCGGCGACAGCCTGCAGGGCCGGCTGACGGACACCCCCGGGAACCGGGTCGCGGCCGACTTCATCGCCTCGCGGTTCGCCCGGCTCGGTCTCGCGCCGGTCGGGTCCGGCGGCACCCACTTCCACCGCTTCGATCTGCTGACGACCGCGCTCGGCACCGACAACGCGCTGCGGGTCACGGGGCTCGGGGAGTCGGACTTCGCGCTCGGCGAGACGTTCTATCCGGACCCCGCGAGCGCCAGCGCGACCGCCGCCGGGAACGTCGTGTTCGTCGGGTTCGGCATCGCCGCCCCGTCCCTGGAGCACGACGACTACCGCGCCGCCGGCCTCGCCGGCGCCGCCGACCTGGACGGGGCGGTCGCCCTCATGCTGAATCACGAGCCGGGCGAGTTCCGCCCGGACAGCCCCTTCGACGGCACGACGCGATCCGAAGCGTCGCGGCTGGTGCGCAAGGTGCTGGCGGCCCAGGCCCGGGGCGCGGTTGCGGTGCTGGTCGCCCCCGACCGCCACAACCACGGGGGCGCGCGGGGACCGGCCCGTCCGATGGGGGCGGTCTGGCCGACGCGCCCGCCCCGCGTGCCGCGCTACGGGCTCGCGAGCTGGGTGGAGGCGGTGGACGTTCCCGTCGCCCACATCTCCGGGGACCTGGCGGAACGGATCGCAGAATCGGCCGGCCTTTCCTTCGACGATCTGGCGGAGGCGGCGGAGGCGCTCGGCGGGATCGCGCCGGTGCCGCTGGCGGGACCGCGGGTCGAGCTGACCACGTCGGTCCGCCGGACGACGGTGCCGAACCGCAACGTCGTCGGCCTGATCGAGGGCGCGGACCCGGAGCGCCGGGACGAGTGGATCATCATCGGCGCCCACTACGACCATGACGGCGCGATCGGACCGGTCATCTACAACGGCGCCGACGACGACGCATCGGGCGTGGCCGGACTCATCGAGATCGCCGAGGCCTACCGCGTCGCCGCCCGCGGCGGCGACCGGCCGCGACGGTCCATCCTGCTCGCCGCGTGGAACTCGGAGGAGCAGGGTCTGCTGGGGGCGTGGGCCTACACGGAAGCGCCGCTGCACCCGCTCGCCCGGACCGTGGCGGTCCTGAACATGGACATGATCGGCCGGGACGAGGAGATCCCGAACATCGGAGGCCTGCGGTTCCGCGGTCTCGAGCCGCAGTCGGCCGAGAGCAACCGCAACGCCGTCAACATCTTGGGCTACACCCGATCACCGGACCTGCGGCGGGCGGTCGAGCGCGCCAACCGCACGACGGGGCTGGACGTGCGGTTCCGGTACGACGACAACGCCTCGAACCTGCTGCGGCGCAGCGACCAGTGGCCCTTCCTCTACCGGGAGGTCCCGGCGCTCTTCGTGCACACCGGACTGCACCCCGACTACCACACCGAGCGGGACCGGCCGGAGAAGCTCCGCTACGGCAAGATGACCCGCGTCGTGCGGATGGTGCACCAACTGAGCTGGGATCTCGCGGCGAACGCGGGCCGCCCCGTCTACGTGCCGCGTTGAGCCGACGCGGCGGGGCTCCCGCCGCGGGTCCCCACCATCCCGGCCGAAACCCGACGTCTACCGGCGCCCTCACCGGACCGGGGACCGCGCATCCGACGGCCCGGCGGAACGCGGTGACGCGACGCGCCGGTCGTCGAACGTGCAGGCGCGCCGCAGGCTCGCTTCCAGCAGGGCCAGATACCGGGCGCGCGGGATCTCGACCGCGCCGAACTGTTCCAGGTGGGGCGTCACCCACTGCACGTCCAGCAGCCGGTAACCGCGGTCGCGGAGCCGCGACACCAGAAAACTGAGGGCCACCTTGGAGGCGTCCCGGACGTGGTGGAACATCGACTCGCCGAAGAACGCGCCGCGCACGCCGACCCCGTAGAGGCCGCCGGCGAGCCGGTCGCCGGCCCACACCTCGACCGAGTGCGCATGCCCGGTCCGATGCAACCGGCAGTAGCTCTCCCGGATCTCGTCGTCGATCCAGGTGCCGTCGGCGTCGTCCCTCGACCCGCAGGCGGTGATGACGTCGCGGAACGCCTCGTTCACGGTGCAACGGAACCGCTGTTGGCGCACCACCCGGGCGAGCCGCCGGGAGACTCGAAAACCGTCGATCGGAATCACCCCGCGCCGCTCCGGAGAGAACCAGCGGAGATCACCGTCGACGGCCATCGGGAAGTAGCCGGCCTGGTAGGCGCCGAGCAGGGTCGCAATCGGAATCATGATCCGCCGGCGGGCGCCGTTCGCCGCCCCGTCACCGAGCCGCCCCGCGGCTCCGCCCGCCGCCGCCTCCCGCCGGGGGTTGCGCCGTTACCCGGCGCAGAGCCCAGGTCGTTACAATAGTCGGGATGGTGGAACGCCGCGCCGGGCGTCCGCCACGTTGAACCGGCGCCGGACCGCGAGCCCCCGCCCGGCCCCGTCCCCGCAGGCCGGGGCCGGACGGGCGTTCGGCGGCGCCTGCGGAAGAATCGACACTCGAGGACTCGATGCAGGATAGCAGCATCCATACGTCGGAGGCGGTCACCCGGGGGATCCGGGTCGCCGTCACGTCACGTTTCTCCCATCTCGAAGCGCATCAGACCCGGTGGTTCACCTACACCATCCGCATTACCAACGAGAGCCTCGACACGGTGCGGCTGATCAGCCGGCACTGGATCATCACCAACGGATCGAACGAGGTGGAGCAGGTCCGGGGCCCCGGGGTGGTCGGCAAGCAGCCGACGCTCTCCCCCGGACAGTCGTTCGAGTACACCTCCGGCTGCCCGCTCTCGACGCCGTTCGGGTCGATGCGCGGCACCTACCAGATGGTGACCGAGGACGGGGCCAAGTTCGACGCCGAGATTGCCGAGTTCGCGCTGACCGAGCCGTACACGGTGCACTGAACCGTGTTCGTGCGGATCGACGACCGTCGCGTCGAGCTGCGGCCGGCGAACCGCAACCCGGCGCACAGACGCGGGTCGACGAAACGAACCACGACATCGGCGACCTGCGAGACCGGACCGGCAAGCTCGAAGGTGTTCTGACCGCCCTCATCGGCAACCAGACCCAATCCGACGCGGCGTGAACCCGCACGCCGAAACCGCCTCGCCGCCCGCGGCTCCAGCCCGCTGTCGTCCAGTGGGCGGTCCGGGTGCCGCCGGGGCGCAGCCCTCAGCCCGCCGTTCCCGACCGGCCGCGACGGCGGTTTGGCGGGCGCGCAGGGCCGCAATGGGGCGCAGACCCCTCAGCCCGCCGTCCCGACCGGCGCCAGGCGGATGCCGGCGTCCTCCAGACGTGACCGCAGCGTGGCGGCGAGATCGCCGGCGCCCGGGGTGTCGCCGTGCAGACAGATGGTGTCGCGGCGAAGGCGGATCACCTCCCCGGTGACGGCGGCGACCTCGCCGCGCTCGACCAGACGCAGCGCCCGGTCCGCCACCGCCGCCGGGTCGGTGATCACCGCGTTCGGCTCGCGCCGCGGCACCAGCGAACCGTCGGCGCGGTAGGCGCGGTCCGCGAACACCTCGGCCGCCGTCGGCAGACCGGCCGCCTCGCCGGCGTCGATGAGACAGGAGCCCGAGCCGCCGAACAGGATCAGTCGGTCGTCGACCGCGCGCACCGCCCGCGCGATCGCATCGGCCAGCCTCCGGTCGCGGGCCGCCCGGTTGTAGAGCGCGCCGTGCGGCTTGACGTGGCGCAGCCGCGCGCCCTCGGCCGCCGCCACCCCGGCGAGGGCGCCGATCTGATACACGACCAAGTCTTCGAGCTCCTGCGGGTCCATCGCGATGTCCCGCCGGCCGAATCCGATCAGATCGGCGTATCCCGGATGCGCCCCCGGCACCGCCCCGCAGGCGGCGGCGAGACGCACGGTCCGGCGCATGACCGACGGATCGCCGCCGTGGCACCCGCAGGCGACGTTGGCCGAGGTGACGTGCGGAAGCATCCGCTCGTCATCTCCGATGACATAGGGACCGAACGACTCTCCGACGTCGGCGTTCAGATCGATGCGCTCCATGATCGGCATCATACGCCGGGTCCCGGGAGCCCGCGGCAAGAGGTCCGCCGCATCGACCGGCGATGCGGCGCGCGCGCTCCCGCGACGGGCCCCCCGCGTCCCCGCGCCGGCCGGGCCGGCGGGACCGGGAACGCGGGCGATCCGGTAAGATCATGCTTTTCCGAACGCCCCGACGCGGCGTTCAGCAGGACACCGCAAGACGGAAGCAGAGGACAAGCCGATGACGGACCGGGTGAACGCGGGAGGGCTTCAGGTCGACAAGGCGCTGTACGACTTCATCAACGACGAGGCGCTGCCGGGCACCGGCATCACCCCGGAGACCTTCTGGTCCGGTTTCGACGGCCTGGTGCACGACCTCGCCCCCCGCAACCGCGAGCTGCTGGACACCCGCGACGAGCTGCAGACCCGCATCGATGCGTGGTACCGCGAGAACCGCGGCCAGCCGATCGACTTGGCGGAGTACAAGTCGGTGCTCCAGGAGATCGGCTATCTCGTGCCGGAAGGCGACGACTTCACCGTCGAGACCGCGAACGTCGACCCCGAGATCTCGACCATCGCCGGTCCCCAGCTCGTCGTCCCCGTCACCAACCCCCGCTACGCCCTGAACGCCGCCAACGCCCGGTGGGGCAGCCTCTACGACGCCCTCTACGGCACCGACGCGATTCCCGAGGACGACGGCGCCGAGCGGACCGCCGCCTACAACAAGGTGCGCGGCGACCGGGTGATCGCCCATGTGCGCGCCTTCCTCGACGCGGCCGCCCCCCTCGCGGCGGGCAGCCATGCCGACGTGACCGCCTATGCGGTCGCGGACGGCGCCCTCGCGGCCACCCTCGAGGGCGGACGCGCCTCCGGGCTCGCCGACCCGTCCCGGTTCGCGGGACACCGCGGGGACGCGGACGCGCCGTCGTCCGTCCTGCTGCGGAACAACGGCCTGCACATCGACGTCGTGATCGACCGCGCCCACCCGGTGGGGCGCGACGACAAGGCGGGCGTGCGCGACGTGGTCCTCGAAGCGGCGATGACGACGATCATGGACCTCGAGGACTCGGTCTCGACGGTGGACGCCGAGGACAAGGTCGTCGCCTACCGCAACTGGCTCGGGCTGCTCAAGGGCGACCTGACGGACCGGTTCGAGAAGGGCGGCCGCGTGGTCGACCGCGCCCTGAACGCCGACCGCACCTATACCGCGCCGGACGGGTCCGAGCTCACGCTGAAGGGCACCAGCCTGATGCTCATCCGCAACGTCGGCCACCTGATGACGAACCCGGCGATTCTCGACCGCGGCGGCAACGAGGCCCCCGAGGGCCTGCTCGACGCGATGATCTCGACCGTGATCGCCCTCCACGATCTGCAGAACCGGAAGAACAGCCGCGCCGGATCCGTCTACATCGTCAAGCCCAAGATGCACGGCCCCGAGGAGGTCGCCTTCTGCGACCGGACCCTCGCCCGGGTCGAGGACGCCCTGGGGCTAGACCGCTACACCCTGAAGATCGGGATCATGGACGAGGAGCGGCGGACCACCGTCAACCTCAAGGAGTGCATCCGGGCCGCCAAGGACCGGGTGTTCTTCATCAACACCGGGTTCCTCGACCGGACCGGCGACGAGATGCACACCGCCATGGAGTCGGGGCCGATGATCCGCAAGGCGGAGATGAAGTCGGCGGCCTGGATGACCACCTACGAGGACTGGAACGTCGACGTCGGCCTGGAATGCGGCCTCCCCGGCCACGCCCAGATCGGCAAGGGCATGTGGGCCATGCCCGACCTGATGGCGGCCATGCTGAAGGCCAAGATCGGCCACCCCGAGGCCGGCGCCAACACCGCCTGGGTGCCGTCACCCACCGCCGCCACCCTGCACGCCACCCACTACCACCAGACCGACGTGAACCAGCGCCAGGACGCGCTGAGGTCGCGGCCCCGCGCCGACCTCGACCGCATCCTCACCATTCCCCGCGAAGAGTCCCCCAACTGGTCGGCGGAGGAGATTCAGCAGGAGCTGGACAACAACGCGCAGGGCATCCTCGGCTACGTCGTGCGCTGGATCGACCAGGGCATCGGCTGCTCCAAGGTCCCCGACATCAACAACGTCGGGCTGATGGAGGACCGCGCCACCCTGCGCATCTCCAGCCAGCACATCTGCAACTGGCTGCGCCACGGCGTCTGCACCGAGGCCCAGGTGCGCGAGACCCTGCAGCGCATGGCCGCGGTCGTCGACGGCCAGAACGCCGGCGACCCCAACTACCGGCCCATGGCCCCGAACTTCGACGCCAGCGTCGCGTTCCAGGCCGCCTGCGACCTCGTCTTCAAGGGCCGCGAGCAGCCCAACGGCTACACCGAACCGATCCTCCACGCGCGGCGGCAGGAGGCGAAAGCGAAGTTCGGGAGGTAGCAGGCGCGCCGATTCAAGGGCCGAGAGGCGGCCACCTCGATTCGGTCAGCGGCAAGGTGGACGACCTGCAGCGCGGGCTGGGCAGCGGCGACCGGCGCAAGATCGCCCAGTACCTCGACGCCGTCCGCGACGTCGAACGCCGCATCCAGCGGGCCGAGGAGCAGAGCGGCCGAGACCTGCCGCTCGTGCAGCAGCCGGCCGGCGTCCCGGAGGCGTTCGACGAGCACATGCGGCTGATGTTCGAGCTGCAGCGGCCGGCGTGGCAGACGATACGCTCCCCCTTGACAGCGGCCTTGCCCGCCAGAACTTGGGGGATCCTTTCCCTCCGACCCGGACCGTTTTATAACATGTGCTATATATCGTTCTTGACATCACACACCCATGCGGTAAAGTTGACGTCAGGTTGCCGGCCGAATGAAACAACCAGGCCTCGTGCTCCCCGCCGACTACTACTCGCGCGTCAAGTCCGTCCGCGAACGGCTGGGACTCACGCAAGTGGAGTTCGCGGCGCGGATCGGCGTCTCCTTCGCCACGGTGAACCGCTGGGAGAACGGCCAGACGAAGCCGGCGCGTCTGGCGTGGCGGCAGGTCCTCGACCTGGAAGCCAGGCTTTCGTCGGCCGCAGCGGAGCCTGAGGCAGCCGCCGCACCGGCCCGGGCGCCGCTCGACTTCACCGCGCGGCCGGCCGTGGTTGCGGCCGTCGCCGAGGCGAACCGTCTCTCCTACGGCCATCTCTTCAACCCGGCCTTCGCCACCGAGGTATCCCTGATCGATCCGCTGCCGCACCAGCGGATCGCCGTCTACGAGCGGATGCTCGGCCTGTCGCCGCTCCGCTTCCTGCTCGCGGACGACGCCGGCGCGGGCAAGACGATCATGACCGGCCTGTACCTGCGCGAGGTGCTGGCCCGCCGCCTGCTCAGGCGCGTGCTGATCGTGCCCCCGGCCGGACTGGTGGGCAACTGGGAGCGGGAGCTGCGGACGCTCTTCTCGCTGCCGTTCCGGATCGTCCAGGGCTCGGACGCCCGCGGCAATCCGTTCGCGGGACCGGAGAGCGACCAGGTGATCGTGAGCGTCGACACGCTCGCGGGCGAACGGACGTTCGGACGACTGCGCGAGGCGGTGGCGTCGGGCGCGGCCCTGCCGTACGACCTCGTCGTGTTCGACGAGGCGCACAAGCTGGCCGCCCAGCAGCGGCAGGACCTCTCCGTCGACAAGACGGACCGGTATCGCCTCGCCGAGGCCCTCGCGGGGCTGCCGCCCGACGAACCGCGCTGGGACCTCGGCTGGTCGGCCACGCACGTCCTGCTGCTGACCGCGACACCCCACATGGGCAAGGACTTCCCCTACTACTGCCTGTGGCGGCTCCTGGCCCCGGACGCGCTGGCGACCTTCGACGCGTTCCAGGCGTTCCCCGAGACGCAACGCCGGCGCTACTTCATTCGCCGTACGAAGGAGGAGATGGTCCGCTTCGACGGCCGGCCGCTCTATCCGCAACGGCGCTGCGACACGATCAGCTACGGGTTGAGCGCGTCCGAGCAGGCGCTCTACGAGGCGACTACGCGCTACATCGCCGAAACCTACAATCAGGCTCGCGTGCTGAACCGCTCGGCGGCGCGACTGGCCATGAGCGTCTTCCAGCGCCGTCTGGCCAGCTCGACGCATGCGCTGATGCGCTCGTTCGAGCGCCGCGTGCAGCGGCTGGACGAGGCGATCGAGCTGGTGCGCGCCGGGCGCGGCGACGAGCTGGAACACCGCCAGAAGCGCCTGGAGAAGACCCCCGACTACTTCGAAACCCGCACCGCCGACGAGGATGTCGACGAATCCGGCGCGGCCGAGGGTCATGAGGCGTTCGAAAGCAACGCTCTCGGCGGCATCGTCGCCCCCACCCTGGCCCAACTTCGGGAAGAGCGCCTGGAAGTGGAAGTGCTGCTCGCGCAGGCGCGGCGGTTGGCGGACGAGGGAGAGGATTCCAAGTTCGAGAAACTGCGCGGGGTGCTGCGCGATCCGGGGTTCGCCAGCGAGAAGTTCATCGTCTTTACCGAGCACCGCGATACCGCGGACTTCCTGGTGCGACGCCTTGAAGGGCTCGGCTTCACCGGGCAGGTCGCGTTGATCCACGGCGGCCTCGACTACCGCGGGCGGGAGGCGCAGGTGGAGCTCTTCCGGCGTCCGCTCGGCGACGGCGGCGCCAACTACCTGGTGGCCACCGACGCCGCGGGGGAAGGCATCAACCTGCAATTCTGCTGGCTGATGGTCAACTACGACGTGCCCTGGAACCCGGCGCGCCTGGAGCAGCGGATGGGCCGGATCCACCGCTACGGCCAGAAACACGACCCGGTGATCATCGTCAACCTCATCGCGGGCGAGACCCGCGAGGGCGGGGTGCTGAAGACGTTGCTGGACAAGCTGGAGCTGATCCGCAAGCAGCTCCAGTCGGACAAGGTGTTCGACGTCGTGGGCCGGCTGTTCCAGAACGTCTCGCTCAAGACCTATATGGAGATGGCGGCGACCGACGACGGAGCGGCCTCCGCCATCGATGGCATGAGCGGCGTGCTGACGGCCGAGCAGGTGGACGCGCTCGCCGAGCGGGAGCGGATGCGGTTCGGCGGCGGCGAGGTCAAGAGCAGCCTGCCCGCGCTGCAAGCGGCCATCGACCAGGAGCAATACCGCAAGCTGCTGCCCGGCTACGTCCGCCGCTTCGTCACCGCCGCCGCGCCGTTGATCGACCTGCGCGTCGAGGGCGACCCCGGCGGCGTTTTCCGGCTCGCCCAGCAGCGGCGGCGCGGCCTGGATCCGGTGCTCGAATCGCTGGAGTCCTACCCCGCCGCGGCCCACGGCCGCTTCACGATCTACCGCCCGGACGACCGGTCGGACGTCGTCTGGCTGCACCCCGGCGAGCCCGTGTTCGACCGCTTCTGCGCCACGCTGCTGGCGCGCGGCGGGGGCGAGGCGCGGCGCGGCGCGTTCTTCGTCGACCCGCACGCCGGCGCACCGTACCTGTTCCATCTCGCGCGCGTAACCGTCGCCCGCCGCCCGCCACCCGCCGCTGCCGGCCATGACGCCGGCCGCGGGGACCCGCCGGTCGAGATTGTCGAGAGCCGGCTGCTCGGCTTGCGCCAGGACGCCGGCGGCGCCGTCGAACCGTGTCCGCTGGAGCACCTGCTGCTGCTGCGCGGCGCGCGCGACGTGGCACCCGGCAGCGTGCCCCTGGCGCGGATGGCGGGCCGGCTGGCGGACGATGCCGGCGAGTGGCTGCGGAACGTGGCGCTCGCCAGGTTGGTGGACGAGCACCGCGCGCGCATCGAGCAGTCGCTCCCCGAGCGGCTGGACTGGGTGGCCCGCGGCTGCGACCACAAGGCGGCGGAGCTGATCGCCCGGCGGCAACACGCCACGAGACAGGCGCGCTCGGGCGATGCGCGGGCGGCGGCCGAGCTCGCCGGAATCAAGGACGAACAGCGCCGCTTCGCCGCCGGCAAGGACCGCCGCCTGCGCCTGCTGCAGACCGAGCCGGCGCGTATCGCGGCGGGCGGCGCCGAGATGATCGCGCACGCCCTCGTGTTGCCGACCGCCGACACCGAGGAGCGCCGCCGCCACGAAGCCCGGGTCGAGGAGATCGCCATGCGGATCGCCCAGGCCTACGAGGAGGCGGCCGGGGCGGCGGTCCACGACGTCTCACGTCCCGCGCCGGCCCGCCGCGCGGGCCTGGGCGACTGGCCCGGCTTCGACCTGCTGTCGGTCGGCCCGGACGGCGGCCGCCGCGCCATCGAAGTCAAGGGCCGCGCCGGTACCGGCGACGTCGAGCTGTCCGAGAACGAATGGGCCAAGGCCTGCAACCTCCGGGACGGCTACTGGCTCTACGCGGTCTACGACTGCGCCACGCCCCGGCCGCGGCTGGTGCAGGTGCGCGACCCGTTCGGGAAGCTGCTCGCCAGGAGCCGCGCGTTCTCCGCCTTCGCCATATCCGCGGCGGCGATGCAGGCGGCAGCGGAAGTGGACCGGAGGAGTGAACCATAATGCCGGCAGGGGCGCTCCGCGGCGGCACCGCCCGGACGGAGCCGCGCTCCGGAAAAGGAACGACGAGCATGGGCGCAACGCACGTCACCGTCACCGTCCGCAACCCGGCCGACCCGGACCGGGCCTGGGAAGGACTGTTCCTGGTCGACACCGGCGCCACCGATTCCCTCGTTCCACGCCCGCGCCTGGAGGAGATCGGTCTCCGGCCGAAGGGCAGCCGCGTGTACGAACTCGCGGACGGCAGCGAAATCACGCTGGAAATCACCGTCGGTGAGATCGAATTCATGGGCGAGACCGTCGGCGGCACGATCCTCTTCGGCGCGGCCGACGCCGAACCGCTGCTCGGGGTGACCGCCCTGGAGTCCGTCGGGATCGAAGTCGACCCGCTCAACCAACGGCTGAAGCGACTCCCCGCGGTGCGCCTCAAGCGCCTGCGGGAGCCGACTTGATCGCAAGTGGACCAGGCGCGTGAACCCCTGGTTCGAAAGGCACGACATGCTGAAACGAACGGTGCGGCTCGACGGAGCGGCCGGATGAGGCTGACCAGCGTCCGGATCCGCAACTTCCGTTGCATCACGGACCTCACCGTCGACCTTGACCAGACCACGGTTCTGATCGGGGAAAACAACTCCGGAAAGACCGCATTTCTGGACGCCATCCGCATCTGCCTCGAACGCCTGCGGGGACGTGGCCGGGGGCCGTTCGACGAATACGACTATCACCTGCCCGACGACGAAGCGACGCCCGCGGACGCCGCCCCCATCGAGATCGATCTGGCATTCGCCGAAACGGAGGCCGAGCCGTGGAGTGACGAGGTTGTCCAGGCGCTCGCCGACCTGCTCACCCGCGACGACGACGACCGCGCCAGGGTGGCTCTGCGCGTGAGGTCGTCGTTCGACAGCGGCGCCGGTGATTTCCTCACGGACTGGGATTTCCTCGACGCCCGCGGCAACCCACTGCCGGAACGGAAGGCGCCTGTTCAGCTCACGACCCTGCAACGGCTTGCGCCGGCGTTCTATCTGTCGGCACTCCGGGACGCGTCGAGACACTTTGCCGCCAAGGGCCGGTTCTGGCGGACCTTTCTCGCCGAAATCGGCGTTCCTGACGACGACAGGCAAAAGCTGGAAACGGCGCTTGCCGACTTGAACGACCAACTGATCGCCGCGCATGAACCTCTGTCAGAGGTCCGCGAGCGGCTCGAAGAGGCCCGCAACGTCATTCAGTTCGGCGTCAACGAAGCCGTCTCGATAGACGCGCTGCCGACCAAACTCTTCTCCTTGCTGTCCCGGGCTCAGGTGAGCTTGGCGTCGCGTTCGGGCGCCAGAATTCCTGTCGACCGTCAAGGTGAAGGCACGCAGAGTCTGGCTGTGCTGCTGCTGTTCGGAGCGTTTCTCAGAAGCAGGCTCTCCGACCTCGACCCCGACGCGGCGCCGATCACGGCTCTTGAGGAGCCGGAGGCGCACCTGCACCCGTCGGCAATCCGGTCACTCATGGGTATCGTTCGCGACTTGCCGGGCCAGAAACTGGTGTCGACCCATAGCGGCGACCTGCTTGCGAGCGTTCCGTCGTCGGCCATTCGCCGCTTCGCACACGCGGGCGGGCGTATCAAGGCGCACCGGATTGAACCGGAAACGCTGACGCCGGAAGAAGAACGGAAGTTCGACTCCCACGTGCGCCGCACCCGCGGCGAGTTGCTGTTCGCCAGGTGCTGGCTGCTCGTCGAAGGCGAAACCGAAACCACGCTGCTTGCCGGCGCCGCCGAAGCGCTTGCGCTGGACCTCGATCTCGCGGGCGTACGCTGCGTCGAGTTCAGCCAGACCAACGTGGGCATGCTGGCGAAGGTTGCCAACAGCCTCGGCATCGTCTGGTACTGCGTGCTGGACAACGACCATGGACGCCCCAAGTACGAGCTAAGCGTGAGAAACCAGTTCGGCGGCGCACCCGCGAAGGATCGACTGACCATACCCTACGACAACGCCGAGCGGATGCTCTGCGACGCTGGGTTCGGCGATCTTTATGAGTCGCGCATGTCCCGGCAGAAGCCGCGACCGACCTCTGCGCAAGACACCCCGGACTACTGGAAAGAGGTCCTGGACGCGTTTCCCAAGCGTGACAGCAAGCCGGCGGTCGCGGCGGAAGCCGCGGCGCGGATCACGGCTGGACGAACCGGGGTCCCCGATGCGCTGTCCAGTATCCTGAACAAGGCAGCAGAGCTCGCCGGTACGTGACCATGCTCAATCTGGAGTCCTTGAACCCCAACCAGCGGCGGGCCGTCGATTGGAACGCAGGCCCCCTGCTGGTTCTCGCCGGGCCGGGGGCCGGCAAGACCCGCGCGTTGACGACACGTGTTGCGCGGCTCATTCTGGAATCCCCCGACCAGCGCTTCCGAGTCCTTGCGCTCACGTTCACCACCAAGGCGGCCGACGAGATGAGGAATCGAGCCGCCGAAATGCTCGGCTCGGACGCTTGGCGTTGCCGCCTGACGACGTTTCACGGCTTCGCGACCGACGTGTTGCGCCAACACGGCAGCCACCTCGGCCTGCGGCCCGATTTCATCATCCTCCCGCAGGAAGAAGACCGGCTTTCGGTGCTGCGCGACGCCATGGAATCAACCGCCGGCGCGGGCATACCGCCCGGCGCAACGGCGAAAAGTGTGCTCCCCTTGATCGACCACCTTCTTCGGGACGGCCAGGACGGCGGAGAGAGTCACGCTGCGCCGTTGCCGTTCGCAACGCCCGGCAAAGAGTGGGTTCGGCCGATTTACAGCAATTACCTGCGCCTTCTCATCGAAGCCAACCACCTCGATTTCGGCGCGCTCCTCGTGTGCTGCCTGCGCCTGTTTCGGGAACGTCCCCGTATCGCCCGGGACTACGGCGTTGTCTACCGGTTCGTATGCGTAGACGAGTATCAGGACACCAACGGGGTCCAGGACCTTGTCCTGCGGGCGCTTTATCCTGACCGGAACGCCAACCTGTTCGTGGTCGCGGACGACGACCAGACCATCTACCAGTGGAACGGCGCCAGTCCCGAGCGCCTGCGCCGACTCCAGAACGACTACGGCATGCAGGTCGTCCAGCTTCCCGAGAGTTTCCGATGCCCGCCGGAGATCGTCGGTCTGGCCAACAGCCTCATTCGTCACAACGCCAACCGGGCGCAGAACAAGCAGCCGCTGGTGTCGGCCGTCGACGCATCGACGCCCCATGTGATGAGAGTCCGGAGATTCGCTGATTGCACGAACGAGATGTCGTGGGTCGCAGCGGATATCAAGGACAGGTCGCGGGATCCCGGCACCTGCACCGTCCTCGCCCGCAGCACGAAACTCGTCCGGGCCGCCGCCGCCGCGTTGTCCCGAGCCGGCGTGCCGGCGTACGTCGTCAAGCGCAAGGCCGAGTTCGAGTCGCCGCTGTTGCGCTTCCTGCACGCCGCGCTGCGCTTGACCAACCGGCCGGCCGACCGCGACCAGCTCGCCGCATTGTGCCGCGTGTACCACGACCTCACGGGCGCGCTGGTGCGACCGGACGATGTGGAGGCCGAGAGCGTCATCGACGGGGATTCGCTGCTGGCCGGATTCCTGTCGGCTGCGTCGGCGTGCGCGAACGCGACCGCGCTCCCCCTGCTCGACACGCTGCGGCGTGATCTGCTCGAACGCGTCAGATACCGCGACTTCGCCACGAACGTCCTGGCTTGGCGCGACGGCCAGCCCTCTGGGGTGACCGGCGACGACGGCACTGACGAAACCGAAGAGAGGAACATCTGGAGATCACTGACGCGCGAGATTCGACAGCAGCTCGGAGCCGACCCGCCGCTGAGTCAGTTCCTCCAGCAGATCGACCTGCGACAGAAGACGGCGCCGCCGCGCGCGACCGACGTTCAGTGTCTGACCATCCACCTCGTCAAGGGCAAGGAATTTCAGCACGTCTACCTGACAGGTCTGGCGGAGGAACAATTCCCCTCATACCAGGCTGTGCAAGGCGACCCATCCGCGATGGAGGAGGAACGCCGCGCCTGTTTCGTGGCGATCACGCGGGTTCAGCGCAGCCTGACGCTGACCCATGCCGACTCGTACTTCGGTCGACCCAGACAGCCGTCGCGGTTTCTGGCGGAAATGGGACTGCCTTCGGGAGACACCGCCTTCGGTGCGTGAGATCGCGCCGGTTTGCTGGCGGCCGCACGCGGCACCGGATTTGAAGGCTCGGTGGGCCATTACTCCATCGATCGGCACGGGGAACAAACCGCCGCGGAACCGGGCGCAAGACGCCGCTGCCGGGTGAGGAGAGTTTGAAATGAACGACGCGCGGCTCAGTTTTTCGCAGGCGCAGGGCTACGAGGAGATTCCGGGGCCACTTCGGTTGGAAGAGCTGCCTGAAGCTGCGAGAACACGGATCTGGAACGTGCTCTTTGCTCAGTTTAATAAATCAAGAGCGATGACAAGAATGATGGGCCTCCGCGTCCACTGGTGGATTGGTGGCAACTGGATATATATCTTGCGGGCCGCGCATACTGATTTCCACGAATTGGCGTTGGATGATTGGAGTTCGGATTTTCGGCCGGCCTGCAAGGGACTGCGCGACTACATCGAGACACGACCATTCAACAAGGTGTTCGACCTGCTCCAGTTCGTGCTGCGTCACCCCCGGTGCCCGCCCGAATTCATTTCCGAGATGCAACAGACGTTCGCGGAATGCAGGCTGGCGTACGCCATCGATGCTGCGCGGCCACCGACCATCGTTCCCGCGGCGACGCCCGAAGAGGGCGCTGCCGTCGCCGACGCGCTTCAGACGCTGCGACGAGCCGGTCTGGACGGCAGCGCGGCGCACTTGCGCAAGGCGGGGGAGCGCATCAACGCGGGCGACTGGGCGGGAAGCGTCAGTGAGAGCATCCACGCGGTCGAGTCGGTGGCCCGGCAGCTCGATCCCGGCGCCGCGAAGACGCTGGGGCCGGCGCTGGCTTCGCTCAGTGGGCGCGGCGCGCTGCATCCGGCACTCAAGACAGCGTTCAGCAAGCTCTACGGTTACACGTCCGACCAGCAGGGGATCCGTCATGCGCTGCTTGACCAAACCGACCCGCAGGTCGGCCAGGACGAGGCGGTGTTCATGCTGGGGGCGTGCGCGGCGTTCGCCAGCTACCTGGGGCGCAAGCACGCGGCGGGAGCGTCCCGGTGACCGGCAAGCGCCTCATCGAGGTCGCGTTCCCGCTGGAGCAGGTGTCTCTCGATGCGGTCCACGAGAAGAACGTCCGCCACGGGCACATCTCGACGCTGCACATCTGGCCGGCGCGCCGGCCGCTGGCGGCGTGCCGGGCGGCGCTGATCGCGACGCTGCTGCCGGACCCCGGCAACGCCCGGGAGCGCCAGGCCATCTACGGCCGCATGGCGGGCAAGGTCGTCGAGACCGTCGAGGACGAGCGGGTCGACGGGCGGACGGTGGCGAAACGGAAGCGCGAGACGCGGGGCGGCATCCTGCACTGGAAGCGCGAGGACGGACCGGATCTCGACTGGTTCCGCGCGCGGATTCGGGACGCGTACGACGGCCGCGCGCCGCGGGTGCTCGATCCGTTCGCGGGCGGCGGCGCGATCCCGCTCGAAGCGATGCGGCTCGGCTGCGAGGCCGCGGCGGTCGACATCAATCCGGTGGCGTGGTTCATTCTGAAATGCACGCTCGACTATCCCCACCGGCTCGCAGGCGAGACCCGGCCGCTGCCGGACTTCGCGCTGCGGGACGGCGGCTTCATGGCGGCCTTCCTGAAGGCGCAGGGCGTCAAGGGCCGCGCGCTGAAGCGCGAGCTCGCCCGGCTCGGCCTGGGCGGCGACGGCGAGACCGCCGAGCCGAATCTGCTCGAAGCCCGGCCGGCGCTGACGGCGGACCTCGCCTGGCAGGTCCGCGCGTGGGGAGGCCGGGTGCTGGCGGCGGCGCGCCGGCGACTCGCCCGCCGCTATCCCACGTACGCCGCGTTTCAGGCTCTCAAGCCGGGAGGCCGGCCGTTCAAGCCACGGCCGCTGGCGCTGCTGGCCCCGGACGCCGGGGGCAACACCGACGTTGGGCCGCTGAACGCGGAGTTCGACGCGGTCTACCTGAAGGACCGGCGCAATCCGCGCTGGGTGGCGAAACCGGCCGTCGCGTATCTCTGGGCGCGCACGGTCCGCTGCAAGGGGTGCCGCGCGACCATCCCGCTGCTCAAGACCCGCTGGCTCGCGAAAAAGGGCGCCAAGCGCGTCCTGCTGGCGATGACGCCCAACGCCGACCGCACCGGCGTCGCGTTCGGCGTGGAGACCGGCGTCGCGGCGGGGGACGGCCCCGCGGCGCGGCGGCGCGAGCACGACAAGCGGATCGGCGCCGGCACCATGAGCCGCTCGGGCGTCCGGTGCCCGCTCTGCTCGGCCATCATGACCATGCAGGACCTGCGCCTCGACGGCCGCGCCGGGCGGCTGGGCGAGGTGCTGACCGCCGTGGTGGTCGACGGACCGCACGGCAAGGAGTACCGGCTGCCGGAGGCGCGCGAGCTGGAAGCGGCGCGCGTGGAGCAGGCGGAGCTCGACGCACTCTACGCGGAGATGCCGTTCGGCCTGCCGGAGGAGTCCACGCCGAAGGCGGGGGTCGGGGCGTCGCGGGCCTTCTCGGTCGACGGCTACGGTTTCGACCAATGGCGCACCCTCTTCACCAACCGCCAGCTACTTGCCCTCGGCACGTTCGTCCAGGAGCTCCGCCGCCTTCCCGCAACGATGAGCCCGGGGCCGGAAACATGGCGCGAGGCGGTGGTCGCCAATCTGACGCCGACCATCAGCCGGCTGGCCGATCGGGGAAGCGCACTGGCGACATGGACCAACGACCCTGAAAAGGTCCGCAGCACGTTCGCCCGCTTCGCGCTGCCGATGGTCTGGGACTTTGTGGAAGCGTGTCCCCTTGCCGATACGAGCGGCGGCTTCATCCAGGCCGTCGAGTGGACGGCAGAGGTTTGTGAACACCTGTCCGCCGCCGCGCGCGGCACGCCTGCACCGGACGTGCTGCAGCAGTCCGCCGCCGGGACGCAACCCGCCGCGGACACCGGCGGCGGCTTCGACCTGATCTGCACCGACCCGCCCTACTACGACGCCATTCCCTATTCCGACCTGATGGACTTCTTCCACGTCTGGCTGCGGCGCGCCCTGCGGGGGCTGTCGCCGGAGCTCGACGCGGCCTTCGAAGCGCCGCTCGGCCCGAAGTGGAACGCGGCGGCCAATGACGGGGAGCTGATCGACGACGCGGCCCGCTTCGGCGGCGACCGGCAGGCGTCCCGGCAGAACTACGAGGACGGCATGGCGCGGGCGTTCTCGCGGTGCCACGCGGCGCTGCGGGACGACGGGCGGCTGGTGATCGTCTTCGCCAACAAGTCGCCGGACGCGTGGGAGACGCTCGTCTCGGCCTTGATCCGGGCCGGGTTCGTGGTGAACGGCTCGTGGCCGATTCAGACCGAACGGCTGGCGAGAACCCGCGCCGTGCAGTCCGCGGCCCTCGCCTCCTCCATCTGGATCGTCTGCCGCAAGCGCCCGGCGGCGCGCGCCGGCTGGAACGCCGCGGTGCTCGCCGAGATGCGCGAGAACATCGCGCAGCAGCTCCGCGACTTCTGGGACGCCGGCATCCGCGGTCCCGACTTCGTATGGGCCGCCACCGGACCGGCGCTGGAAGCGTTCTCGAAGTATCCCGCCGTGAAGCAGGCGGACGCCTCCGGCTCGCGGATGACGGTGTCGGAGTTCCTCCGCGAGGTGCGGCGGCTCGTCGTCGACTTCGTCGTGGGCCGGGTGCTGACGCGCGACGGCGACGCCGAGGCCACCAGCGGACTTGACGACGTCACGACGTACTATCTGCTGCACCGCAACGACTTCGGCCTGGGCGACGCCCCGATCGGCGCCTGCATCCTGTATGCGATCTCCTGCAACCTGTCGGACCGCGACCTGACCGACCGCTACGACGTCCTGTCCCGCGGCACGCGCACGTCCGACAGCGAACCGGACGAGGACGAGCCGGATGCCGATGCGGACGCCGGCGCGCCGGGCGGCCCAGGCGGCGCCGGCAGCAAGGTCAGCCTGAAGCCCTGGCGCCGGCGCACCGCGAAGTCGCTCGGATACCGGCCGCCGGACGGCAGCCCGCCGCCGCTGATCGACCAAGCGCACCGGCTGATGCACCTCTGGCGCGCCGGCGACGAAGCCAAGGTCGACGACTACCTCGACAACCGCGGCCTCAAGCGTCACGCCCTGTTCGCCCGCCTGCTGCAGGCGCTGATCGAGCTGGCCCCGGCCGGTGCCGAGGAGCGTTCGATCCTGGAATCGCTGTCGAACCACGTCGCCGCGCGCGCCGGCATCGCGCCGGCGCGGCAGCGGAAGCTGGAACTGCAACAACTCGGAGAGGAGCCATGACCGGAACGAACGCCCGTCATGGACGCAACGACCTCGATCTACACTGGACGCCGACAAGGCGTGTCGCGGGCTGCTCTGACGATTCGGCGTCCTACTGGGACTTCGGAGACAGAAAAGAGGATCCGATCCACAGGATCCACAGCTACCCCGCCAAGTTTCCCGCTTTCATTACCACCAAGGCCCTGGAATACGCCGAGCAGCAGGGTCTCGGCGTGAACGTCGTGGCGGACGTATTCTGCGGGTGCGGCACCACGGCGGTGGAGGCAAAAAGAAACGGCAAGAACTTCTGGGGGTGCGACATCAACCCGGTTGCTACGCTGATTGCCAAAGTGAAGACCCGGCACTACCGGGACGCGGTTCTGGCGCGGTACTTCGACGCCATCCGGGACGAATTCCGTCGCATCGAGTCATCTCCGGAAGACCACGCGCGAGTCAGCGATCGCATACGGTACTGGTTCGAGGAACCGAACATCGACGACCTGATCCGCCTCGACCGGGCGATCCGCCGGCGGACCCCGGCCAACAGTCCGTACCGGGCCTTCTTTCTGTGCGGCTTTTCCAACATCCTGAAGCCGACTTCCAGGTGGTTGACCAAGTCGATCAAGGCGCAGCTCGACCCGCACAAGTCCCCGCGCGGAGTGATGGACGCCTTCGAGGATCAGTTCGCCCTGATGCGGAACGCCTGCGGGCGGAGCCGCATCCCCACCTCCGATCGGCGGATCCGCATCCGGACGCAGAACTTTCTGGCATCGAGGGAGCCGGCCTGCCGCGTGGATCTCATCGTCACCAGCCCGCCGTACGTCACTTCCTACGACTATGCGGACATCCATCAACTGTCGACGCTGTGGCTGCGTTGCGCCTCCGACTACCGCGCACTGCGGAAGAACATGCTCGGCAACCAGTACGGCGTGAAACCGCCGGCGCCCGCGGCCGTCAAGAGCCTCGGCGCGACCGCCGCTGAAACGTATCGCCGCCTGCGGCGCGAAGACCGGCGCAAGGCGCACTCGGTGGCACGGTACTTCCTCGACATGGACAAGGCTGTCGCCAAGTGCTGGCGTATGCTGAATGCGAGCGGCATGGCCGTGTTCGTGATCGGCAACACGCAGTACAAGGGCGTCCGGATCGACAATGCGAAGTATCTGGCGAACTGCATGGAGCGCGCCGGTTTCCGCGACATCGAGTCGTTCCCCCGCAAGGTCTCGTGGAAGATCATGACTCCGTACCGCAACGCCCGCGGCCGTTTCACCCGGGATTCGACGCAGCGCAGGGTGTACGGCGAAGAATTCGTCGTCGCCGGGAGACGGAGATGAAGTCCGAGGCGCTGTCGATCCGCCCGTACGCCCGCCTGTTGACCATGCTGGGAGACCAGTTGATCAAGAACGAGCGGATCGCGCTGGTGGAGCTGATCAAGAACGCGTACGACGCGGACGCCGACCGGGTGGAGGTGCGGTTCGAGGATTTCCGCGACGACATGACGCATGACGACCATTCCCGCATCGTGATACGGGACAACGGCACCGGGATGTCGCTCGAAACCGTACGAACCCGGTGGATGAATCCCGCCGCGCCCCAGAAATATCTCGACAAGCGGCAGGGACGCGGGAAATCGCCCGAAAAGAAGCGGGTCGTCCAAGGTGAAAAAGGTATCGGGCGCTTTGCGGTCCTGAAGCTGGGCAGGGTGATCACGGTCACGACGCGCCAGCGCGGATCGGATTCCGAAACGGTGCTGTCGTACGACTTCTCCAGGTTCGACGACGACTTCGTATCGGAGAACGGCCAGCCGAAGGAGATATTTCTCGACGAGATTGCAATCGATTGCCGGCAATCCCGGCCCGAGAAACTGCCGGGCGCGGAACATGGCACCGTGATCGAGATTGGGAACCTGAAAGGCGTCTGGGACGACGATCTCATCATGCGCTTGTGCCGGGACGTCTCCAATTTGACGGATCCGGTGTCCCGGCTCACGCGCCGCGAAGCGACCGACCGCTTCGAGATCGCCGTTCTGTGCAACGGCGAACCGCGTGCGGTTGCGGCCGGCGAAACCGAATCGCTGAAGGCGTTGATCGAGGACAAGGCGGTACTGAACGTCCACGGCGGTTTTCGCTCTTCAGCGAGCTCTTTCTCCTTCCAGATCGGCGACGCGGCGGACACAATCCGCCTGCGGGACCCGAAAATCACCGGGCTGTGGGTATGGCGGCAGCGCTTCGGCAAGGCGCGCGACAACCTGGGAACACAGGTGCCCATACCCTTTCCGGCCGAAACCGAATACGCCTGCGGCGATTTCGCGTTCCACTTCTACATCTTCGACTTCGCCCGGGGCATCGACGGCCGGCACCTGCTGAACCAGGCGGAGAAGAACAAGCTCAAGGAACACCGGATCTACCTGTACCGCGACGATGTGCGCGTGTACCCCTACGGCGACAAGGATGACGACTGGCTGAACATCGACGTGACACGCGGCACCGGCCGGGCGGGCGACTTCTTCAGCAACGACCAGATCATCGGCTGGATAGACATCACCCAGAAGGACAATCCGAACCTGAGAGACAAGACCAATCGGGAAGGTCTGATAGAAACCGGCGGCGCAGCCCGCGATCTGGTTTTTCTGGTGCAGACCTTCCTGTCCTACGTCAAACAGCATCCCTACGCACGCTATCAGCAGAAGCAGCGGCAGCGCGGCACCGCGCGGTTCGTGGGCGAAGCGGAGGTCGCCCGCAACTTGGCGGATCTGCAGCGGGGACTCGAGGAGTCGGGGCACGAATCGCAGGCGCGCAAGGTGGCCAAGGTCGCCGCCGAGTACGAACGGGAGAAGGAGTATCTGTCGCAACGCGCTGAAATGACCGAAGACCTGGCCGGCGTCGGTCTGTCCGTGGAAATGGCGTCCCACGACATCATGCTCCTGATGCACCGCGCCCAGGATCTCGCCAGACGGCTCGCCCGTTCGGTCCGGACCGCGGGCAGTGACGAAGTCAGGGAACAGGCCGATATGCTGGTCGGAGTGCTGCAGCAGATCATGGACGGCATGCAGGACGTACAGATCCTGTTCAAGTCGTCGCGACGGCGGCGGAAGGTGCTGAGAGTAGAGCCGGTGCTGGACAAGATCCATCAGATATACAGGACGCTGCTCAAAAAGCGAGGCGTCGGCTATCAAAGGGTCACCGTGGACGGTTCGCCGCTGACTGCCAACACCACGGACGGCGTGGTCATGCAGGTTCTAATCAACCTGTTCGACAACGCCTGCTATTGGCTGGATACTGTCGATCCGGCTGGGCGGGAGATCCGGGTCACGGTTGACGGGAATCATGGAGAGCTGGTTTTTTCGGACAGCGGCCCCGGCATCGATCCCGACGACCTGCCCTACATATTCGAGCCGTTCTATTCCGGCAAGGGGCAGGAGGGACGCGGCCTCGGTCTGTACGTCGCGCGCCAGCTTCTGGAGCGGCACGATTACCGCATCGGGGTCGCGGACGATCACCGGAGGGTTCTGCCGGGCGCCAATTTCGTGGTCCGTTTCGTGAAGGAGGACGCCTGATGGAGCTCAGGAACCTGATGTCAGGCATCGCCGTGGTGATCGACGACGCGTTCGAAGACGCTGCCGCGGACCGGAACGACGAGACCGGAAGCGCAGACCCGATTTTCCGGATCGTCAGACAGATCGAACAGGAATGGAACCTGCCGTTCTGCACCGCAAGCAGGATGCCTTCCGACGAAACGTGGCCCGGTCTGCTGCAAGCCGCCAGCTTCGTCCTGCTGGACTGGCGCCTGTGGCCGGCCGGCACGTCCCACTTGGAACGCGCAGGCATCGAGGAGAACATTCGATTCCTCCGCGCGGCGAGGGATTATGTCGTGCCCGTCTTCATCTTCAGCAACGAAAGCGCCGAGGACGTCAAGAGCTTGTTACCTGAAGACGTGTACCCGACGAAAACGCCGGAGAAGAGTTTCGTGTTCGTTCGAAACAAGGCCAGCCTGTTGTCCGGCGGCTCGCTGGATTTTGGCGATATCGAACGGTGGATCCGACGGAATGCGTCGGTGTACGCCTTGAAGACATGGGAACGGGCCTTCCACGCAGCGAAGAAGGAACTGTTCGGATCGATGTACGCGAGAAGCCCGGACTGGCCCAGGGTGTTCTGGAAAGCGTATCAAGACGACGGGGTGGACCCGAGCTCGTCCCTCACCCACCTGATCAACGACAGCCTGCGGGGGCGCATGCGGACAGGCGCGTTCGAGGCCGCAATACTCGCCGGTCCGCCTGCCGACGCGCCAAGCGGAGACCTGCGGGCGCTGATCGGCGAAACCAGCTTCAGACCGCAACGGACCTTGCCCGAAGACGAGATCGGCTGCGGCGACACGTTTCGGCAGTCCGGGGGGAAATTCTTGCTCAATCTCCGGCCGGACTGTGACTGCGTTCCGCGCGACGGAGCAAAACCGGGCGACGTGGAGCTGTATTGCGTCGAAGGCAAGAAGATGAGTGACTCGAAACTCCGCGGCCAGTATGAAGGCGGGCACTTCAACGAGCGGGTGTGGGAGAGCGTCGCATTCGCCGTGCATGAAGCGACGAGCGTGCGGTTCGACTTCAGGAAACTGCGCGTGGAGAAGTTCTCGACGCTGAAGGAACACCGCATCGGACGCCTTCTGCATCCCTATCTGACCAGAATCCAGCAGCGCTACGGCTTGTACCTGCAGCGGCAGGGGCTGCCCCGCGTCCCCGAAGAGGCAATCCCGGCGGCACAGGAGACGGAGCCATGATCACGTCACTGCGCCTCGTTAACTTCAAGAACTTCGCTGACGAGACACTCCGCGTCGGTCCGTTCACGGTGATCGTGGGCGCGAACGCGAGCGGCAAGAGCAACATCCGCGATGCCTTTCGGTTTCTCCACGGCATCGGACGGGGCTACACGCTGGCGGAAATAATGGGCGGCCGGTACGGAACCGGGGGTCAGGCCGAGTGGACGTCGATTCGCGGCGCGCCCAGGGAGATCAGTCGCCTGAAAGACACCGAACGCGGCGGTGGATTCGGCCTGTCGGTCGTGCTGATAATACCCATCGAGGGAACGGATGGGCATACGGTAGAAAAACCCGCCGTTTACACCATCGCAGTGTCCGGCGGCACCGAGAGTTCCAGTGGATATCGAGTGGCTTATGAAGAACTCGAGATCGAAGGCGAAAGAGTTTATACGAGCCACCCCGGCGACTCGGACCCTGTGCATTCCCAGGGCGACGACACGCATCTGCTGCTTCGTATGGCAAAGACTGGAGCGCAACGGAAATACGGCGCTCGGGTCGAGGTCCGACAGGACCAACCAGCTTTGACGCAGATTCGAGAGCACAAGCCCGTGGCCAGATCTCACAAGGATTCTGCGAAGAAGGTGACCGACGTTCTTGCGAACATGCGCTTTCTAGACTTGATACCGGATCGCATGCGACAGCCGGCGTTCCCCGGACAGATGGTCCTGGGCGACAGCGGCGAAAATCTGCCGACCGTATTGCGGCAGATTTGTGCCGACTCGGAACGCCGGGCAAGCCTGATCGGCTGGGTCCGCGAGCTCACGCCGATGGATGTGACGGACTTTGAATTCCCTGTCGATCCGGTCACCGGTCTGGTGCAGCTCGTGATTTGCGAGACGGGACAGCGAAAACTGTCTGCATACAGCGCCTCGGATGGCACGTTACGCTTCCTTGCGATGCTGGCTGCACTGTTCGCGGAGAATACGGCGGGCTTATATTTCTTCGAAGAAATCGACAACGGCATTCATCCCGTCCGGCTCGGTCTGTTGCTCGATCTGTTCGAAGGACCGGCAAGAGGCCGTACGCAAGTGGTCGGGACCACCCATGCGCCGACCCTGCTGACCGTGATGAACGACGACACGTTTGCGCACACCTCCGTGACCTGCCGACTGGAGGAGACCGCCAACGCCGTCATTCGCCCCGTCGCCGAACTCCCGAACGCGCGGGAGCTGCGGCGGGACCAGGGGCTGGGACGGCTCCACGAATCCGGTTGGATGGAGACGGCGCTTGCCTTCACGGAAGGCGGCAAGGAGGACGACCGCTCGTGAACGTTCTCATCATCCCGGAGGACTCCCGAAAGGACAAGTACATCCTGAAGCCTCTGTTCGAGTTTCTCCTGCGCTCTATCGGCAGGCCGACGGCGCGCGTCCGCGTGTGCGAGGACCCGGTGCTCGGCGGAGTCCGCGAGGCGCTCAAGTCGAGCCGCCTCTCGGAGATCATCAGACGTCACGGCGGGATGACGAGAATCTTCATCCTGTGCGTCGATCGTGATGGCGATCTGGAACGTCGCCACAGACTACGAGCCATCGAGCAGGAGTTCGGCACCAAGCACGTTTTCCTGGCGGAGAACGCCTGGGAAGAACTCGAAACCTGGGTTCTGGCGGGACTCGATCTGCGAGATGACTGGCGTTGGACAGATGTTCGCGCCGAGGTCCACGTCAAGGAGCGTTACTTCGACGCAGTGGTCAAGGAGCGAAGAGTCGGTCGGGCCGCCGGCGGCGGGCGGAAACCGTTGGGCGAGGAAGCCGCCCACCGAATTGCCGCAATCCGCCAGAAGTGCCCCGACGACTTCGATGCTCTGGCCCGGCGGCTCGAAGCCATCGTCCGCCACTGAACGAGACCGACTGATGACCCAGAAACTCCCCTGGACCCCCTGGCACCGCGTGGTGAAGCTGCGCGATGACGTGCGCACCGGCGAGCTGTCGCTGGCCGACTTCGCCGCCGACCTGCACGACGTGATGATGCAGCGGGGAGCGCGGCCGATCTACGAAGATCCGGCGCGGTTCTTCGCGCTGACCTTTCCGACCTTTGCGCTGCGCGAGCTGGCGAAGGACGTCGTGCTGCGCCTCGCCGGCCGGAACACGAAGGCGGTGCGGCAGCTCGAGCTGACGTACGGCGGCGGCAAGACCCATACGCTGATTGCGCTGCGGCATCTCGCGCACGACCCGGCGGCGCTGCCGGACCTGCCCGCGGTCGAGCAGTTCAAGTCCCACATCGGCGCGGCGCCGCCGCCCGCGCGGGTCGCGGCGCTCGCGTTCGACAAGCTGGACGTCGAGAAGGGGATGGAGGTGCGCGGGCCGCGGGGCGAGCTGCGCTGGCTCCGGCACCCGTGGAGCGTGCTCGCCTTCCAGATTGCCGGCGCGGACGGGATACGGGCGCTGCACGCCGAGGGCCTGGACGCCGAACGCGGGACGCCGCCCGCGGAGCCGCTGCTGGCCGATCTGCTGGCGCGGCCGCAGGCCGACGGGCTGGCAACGCTGGTGCTGATCGACGAGGTGCTGATGTTCGCCCGCGGCAAGGTGGCGGTGGATGCGGCCTGGCGCGGCCGGCTGATCGACTTCTTTCAGTACCTCTGCCAGGCGGCGACCAAGGTCGACCGCTGCGCCCTCGTGGCGTCGCTGCTGGCGTCCGACCCGGAAAAGAGCGATGACACCGGCCGGTTGATCAGCGCGCAGATCGCCGAGATCTTCAATCGGCAGAAGGAGGAAGGGGTCCAGCCGGTCCAGAAGGAGGATGTGGCCGAAGTGCTGCGGCGCCGTTTCTTCACGCCGGCGTCGATTGCCGACGCCGACGTCTTCCTGCCGCACGTCACGACCGCCGTGGCCAACCTCGCGTCGGTCGACGATGCCGTGCGGAAGGACCGCAAGAACCAGGAGGGCCGGTTCGGCCGCGGGTACCCGTTCCATCCCGATCTGACCGATCTCTTCTATACGCGCTGGACGCAGCTCGACCGGTTCCAGCGTACGCGCGGCATTCTGCGGACCTTCGCCATCGCCCTGCGGGACGCCGAGCGCTGGGACACGTCGCCCCTGGTCGGCCCGAGCGTGTTCCTGCCGGCGCCCGGCCAGGCGGGCATCGCCGAGGCGGCGCGCGAACTGACCGGCATCGCCACGCGCGAGGCGACCGAGAGCCGCGGAAACGACTGGGCCGCCATCCTGGAAGGCGAGCTCGCCAAGGCGCGGGCCGTTCAGGACGAGCAGCCCGGACTGAAGGGCCGCGAGCTGGAGCAGGCGGTGTGCACGGTGTTCCTGAGCTCGCAGCCGATCGGCCAGAAGGCGCACACGACGGACCTGATCGGACTGGTCGGGGTGACACGGCCCGGCCGCATCGAGCTGGAGCAGGGGCTGCGGCGCTGGACCGATCTGTCGTGGTTCCTGGACGAGAACGAGTTCGGGAGCGGCTTGGCGGCGGACGGCGGCCCTTCCCCGCTGCCGAAGGCCTGGCGGCTCGGCAACCGGCCCAACCTGAAACAGATGCACCACGATGCGTGCGCCAACCGGGTGACGGCGGAAACCGTCGAACTGAAACTGCTGAACGACGTCCGCGCCACGAAGAGCCTGACGCAGGGCACGAAGGCGTTCGGCGCGCGCGTGCACATGCTGCCGGAGCGGCCCCGCGACGTCGAGGACGACGGCGAGTTCCACTTCGCCATCCTGCCGCCCGCGGCCGTCTCCAACGCCGGCCGGCCCAGCCGCGCCGCGCGGCGCTTCATCGACGAGACGACCGCGCCGGATCGCCCCCGCGTCCGCCGCAACGCCGTCGTGCTGGTCGCGCCGTCGACCGATGGTCTCGACGTGGTGCGCAAGCACGTCCGCGAATATCTCGGCTGGGAGGACGTGCGGGGTCAGCTCGGTAATCAGCCGCAGGATCCGGTTCGCGAAGAGATGCTGGCGGCCTGGACGGAACAGGCCCGGCGGCGGATTCCCGAAGCCGTCCGGCAGGCGTGGACGATCGTCGTCACCGTGGACCCGCGGAACGAGGTCCACGCGTTCCGCGTGACGGTCGGCTCGGACCCGTTGTTCGCGACGGTCAAGGCCGACCGGCGCGCCCGCATCCAGGACACGGCGATCAACGCCGAGGCGCTGCTGCCGGGCGGACCTTACGACCTCTGGCGCGACGGCGAGCGTTCGCGCCGCGTGAAGGACCTCGCGGGCGCGTTCGCGGAGCACCCCGCCCTGCCCAAGATGCTCCGCACGAAGGAGATTCTCGACACCATCGACCGGGGGGTGCAGGACGGCCTGTTCGTGGCGTCGCTCGGCCGGCCGGACGGCTCGGTCAAGACCTGGTGGCGGACGGCGATTGACGAGGCGGCGCGCAAGGAACCGGCCCTGGAGGTCTTCCTGCCCGCAGCGGCAACCCTGTCCGATCTCGATCCGGGCGTCCTGGCGCCCGACGTACTGCCGGGACTTTGGACCGGGGAGTCGGTCACCGCCGGCGCGGTGTTCGACTACTTCGCCGGTGGGAGAACGGCTCTGGTGCAGCGCGACGGCTACGAAGAACCGGTCGCCATCCCGGCCTGTCCGCCTGCCACCGTCGAAACAGCCATTGCCGGCGCCGTCGAGCGGGGCGTTCTCATGCTGCTGAACGGACCGGCCAGCTTCCAGGGCGAGCCGCTGCCCGCGGGCGTCCTGACCGCGGCGGCCACGCTGCGGGCGCCGATGGCGCCGATACCGGTGCAGCGCCTCATGTCGGACGCGGCGCCGGACGCCTGGAAATCGGGAGAGGCGACCCTGCTGGGGCTGTCCGTGGCGTTGGCCGGCCAGGAGCACCATCCCATTCCGTGGACGGTGTTGCGCCGGGCCGTCGGCGACGCCATCTCCTCCCGCTGGCTGGAGGTGACGCCGGAGACCGGCGACTGGCCGTGCGAGCCGGCCGGCGCGGCGGCGCTGAGGCTGAGAGTGCCGGACGCGTTCGATCCGATATCCGTCTCGGAGAAGAAGGGTGTCTACACGTGTTCCGCTGCTCTGGAGCCTGCCGCCCTCCAGGACCTCGTCGACGCGCTCCCGGATATCGTCAGAACTGCCGCGGGCGTGCCGCTGGAGTTCCGGGTCGAAGTGACGCTGGGAGAGGGAAAGGACGTCGCCGCGGACACGGTCGAATCGCTCAACGGGCTGCTGAAGGACGTCAGCCCCGACCTCGGTCTGAAGCCGTGAGCGCACCCCGATCTGCCACCCTCCGGCATGATCCGGAAGCGGTTCGAGCGGCTGGTGGCGCGGGCGCTGGGCGGCATTCCGGAGTTCTTCCGCTCCGAGATGGACAACGTCGGCGTGGTGGTGGAGGACCAGCCGTCGGCCGAGCTTCTGGAGGAGATGGGCATTGAGCCGCCCGACACGCTGTACGGCCTGTACCAGGGCACGCCGCTGCCGGAGCGGGAGTGGAACTACGGGAACACGCTGCCCGACCGCATCACGATCTACCAGCAGCCGATCGTCGAGGACAGCGAGGACGACGACGACATCGTCGATTGCATCGCCGAAACCGTCATCCACGAGTTCGGCCACCACTTCGGCCTGAGCGAGGAAGAGATCGAAGAGATCGAAGAGATCGAGACCCGCTACTGGCGCGGCGAAACCGGCGCGGACAGCGCATAACCGCGCGGCGCCGGTTCAGGCGCCGCCGTTCACGACAGCAGGCTGTCCATCTCCTCTACGAACGTCCGGGTGTCCAGGAAGTAGTTGGGGTACGCCCGGCGCAGCGACTCCAGCGAATCCGAAGAGACGAGCACGGTTTCTCCTCCGGTGACGGCGAGCGATTTCTCTTCCTGCAGATAGTCGCGCGTGGCATCCGCCAGCGCCCAGTCACGGTAGGCCCTGATCGTGAGCACCCCCCGTGCTGGCTGGAGCGCGAGGAGAAAATAGCGGTGTCCGCGCAATTCCTTCTGCCGTTCCGTAACCTGCAAGGCTGCGCCGTACGCCTGGAGCTTTTCCTTGACCTGCAAGCGCCGCGCGGCTGCGCGGGTCGCCGCAAGGAGGGCCTCCGGGGTGTCCGGCACGTTGGAGGTGACCGGCAGCCCTTCGACACGTGCGAATCCGGAACCGACGAATTCGAAGAACCGCAGCCAGTCCCGGCGCCCTTCGCTGCTCTTCAGCGATTGTCCGAGGAACGTGCCCACGGTCTCGACCGCGGTCGCCCAGGCGTGCTGGCGCCGGGTGCGAAGTTGCAGCTCGATCTGCAGGCCGCGGTACTGCGGCTTCTTGTCGCTACGGTAGCGGTAGACGAGGTGTATGCCGCGATACCCCGACGCCTTCGGTTCCCTTGCGTAGTCCTTCTGGCCGGCCAGTTCGTGCTTCGCTCTGCTGCGCCGATATGCCTCCCGCAACTCGTCTACGTCGTCGATGCAGGGCAAGACAGCGCGTGCGCCGCCGACGTCCTGCATGCGCGACAGCTTCATGGACGGGAACCGCCGCAGCTTGCCGATAATGGAAGGGACGCGCTTGAGGCGCTGCGCGACGATTGGATGCTCGCAAACGGATGATGCGCGCTTCCGGAGCGCCATCTGGAACGTGTTCAGCGGAAAGCTGTGCGACGAGCGCCAGTTGTTGATCACGTCGAGCGCCTGTCCGACGGCGAGCACATCCGGGGCTACGCCGTTCCGGACGAGGAGACCGCCGGCGCGGTCCACTTCGCCGCGTGTGCAGGACGGCGCTATCCACTTGCTGCTCGACATCATCAAGGCCCTGCAACTGTAGCAACATCCGGCGGTCGCGCCGCGCCTGCCCTCAAAACCCGATCACCAGCGCGGTGCGGAAGATCGCGTCGAGGCGGTTGCGGCGGACCTAGCCGGAACCCAGCGTGATCGTCGCGCCGCCGTCCGCCAGGGTCTCGAACAGCTCGTCGCCGCTGCCGGGCATGCCGTCCGGGTCGAGCACGGCGGCGCGGGCGATGACGGCGACATCCTCCGGCGCCGGGTCGCTCTCGTACAGGAGCTGCAGGCCGACGCGGAGCGCCAGGCGCCGGCTCAACGAGACGCTCACCGCGCTCCGCGCATTCACCGAGTAGTCGGACAGCGCGGTCAGATTGGCGTTGGCCGTGAACAAGCCGTCGTGGACGACCGTGGCGCTGAGCCGGCTGCGATAGTCGAGGCCGACCCGCGCGCCGGCGAAGTGGGCGTCCTTCCGCGGATCCGCCGTCTCCTCGACGGCCGGGGTGAACCACCGCAGGTCGTACTCCCCGCCGTCGCGCCGCGCCAGGAACGCCGTTTCCGACAGGTTCATCCCGCGGGCGACGCGCTGCATCCACGCCGGGTCCGCCCCCCGGGGCAGGACGCAGACGGCGGCCGGATTCCCGCGGAACGCCTCGCTGGTGAAGGCGTCGACCTGGACGATCCTCACGCTCACGCCGCCACCTCCGTCTCCATGCTCACCGTGCCGGCGGCCCGGGCGGGGGCACGAAATGCCGCCGTCCGGGTCTTGCCGTCGGCGGGCCGCCGGGCTCTCACCCCGCCGCGTCCTCGAGCACGAACTCCGCCCCCTTCTCGGCGATCATCACGGTGGGGGCGTTGGTGTTGCCCGACGTGATGCGGGGCATGACCGACGCGTCGATCACCCGCAGGCCCGCGACGCCGCGCACCGCGAGCCGGTCGTCGACGACGGCGAGGGGGTCGCTCCCCATCCGGCACGTGCCGACGGGATGGAAGATCGTCGTGCCGAGGTCCCGGGCGGCGCCGGCCAGCGCCTCGTCGCTCTCGACGTCGGGGCCGGGCTTCCACTCCTGCGGCTCGAACCGGGCCAGGGCCTGCGCGGCCATGATGCGGCGGGTGAACCGCAGGCCGGCCAATGCGACCCGCCGGTCTTCGTCGGTGGACAGATAGTTCAGGGTGATGGCCGGCGCGCGCAGGGGATCGGCATCCTTGATGCGGACGTGTCCGCGGCTGGTCGGCTGCAGGTTGGCGACCGACGGCGTGATCGCGTTGAACCGGTGCAGGGGGTCGCCGAACTTGTCGAGCGACAGCGGCTGCACGTGCCACTCCATGTTCGCCGACGCGCGGGATGGATCGCTGCGGGCGAAGGCGCCGAGCTGCGACGGGGGCATCGTCAGGGGGCCGGTCTTGAACAGCAGGTACTCGATCCCCATCGCCGCCTTGCCGAACAGCGAGTTCACCCGCTGGTTCAGGGTGACGGTGTTCTTCACCTTGTAGATGGTGCGGATCTGCAGGTGGTCGTGCAGATTCCCGCCGACCCCGGCGAGGTCGTGGACGACCTCGATGCCGTGCGCCTGCAGCAGGGGGCCGGGACCGACGCCCGACAATTGCAGGATCTGCGGCGAGCCGACGGCCCCTGCGGCCAGGATCACTTCGCGCCGCGCCTCGATCCGCTCGCCCGTCCCCACCAGCTCGACCCCGGTCGCGCGGGGGCCGGCGTCGCCCGCCTCGACCGCGATGCGCCGGACCTGCGCCCCGGTCCGGACGGTCAGGTTCCCCCGATGCAGGACCGGGCGCAGGAACGCCTTGGTGCCGCTCCAGCGCCGGCCGCCGCGCTGGTTCATCTGGAAGTAGGCGTTGCCGAAGTTGTCGCCCCGGTTGAACTCGGCGATCTTGGGAATGCCGCACTCCTCGGCCGCGTCGCGCCACGCGTCGAGAATCTCCCAGCTCACCCGGCGCTCCTCGACCCGCATCTCCCCGCCGACCCCGTGGCACTCGTCAGCGCCGTGCTGGTAGTCCTCCGACCGCTTGAACACCGGCAGCACGTCGTCCCAGCCCCAGCCGCGGTTGCCGAGGGACGCCCAGTGGTCGTAGTCGCTCCTCTGCCCCCGCATGTAGATCATCGCGTTGATCGAGGAGCAGCCGCCGAGGACCCGGCCGCGGGCGTACAGAATGGTCCGGCCGTTGAGCCCGGGGTCGGGCTCGATCCGGTAGCACCAGTCGGTGCGGGGGTTGCCGATGGTGTAGAGGTAGCCGACGGGAATGTCGATCCAGAAGTAGTCATCCCGGCCGCCCGCCTCGAGCAGCAGCACGCTGGCGCCGGGGTCGGCCGACAGCCGGTTGGCGAGCACGCAGCCGGCGGTGCCCGCCCCGACGATGACGTAGTCGTGAGTCACGCGGCGATCCTACACGAGCGGATCGGAGACGCAACGCCGGCAAGGACCGGCGACGCCGGCGGCGGGGAGTCGGGGCGGCGGACGGACGGGGGACCCGCGTCGTGGCTCCCCCGTCCGATCCGATGCCGGCGCGCGACGGGCGCGTTACTGCTGGGCGGCCTCCGCGTCCTCCGCCCGGCCCGCCCGCAGGCTGTTCTCGAGCCCGTAGTTGCCCTCGTGGCAGGCGTACTCGAAGAGCTGATAGGTGTTGTCCCGGTTCAGCGGCATGGCCACCGTCCAAGGCGAGGTGAACACGTTGTTGTCGTCGACGGTCACCTCGTAGCTGATGGTGTCGTCGTCGTGCCTCGTGAACCTTTCGACCACCGTCAGGTTCTCGCTCTGGGGAATGCCCCGCACGCCGCGGGTCGCGATGTTGGTGCCGATGGTGCCCTGGTCGTTGTAGTTGGTGGTCTCGACGACCAGGGTGTTCCCCTCCCAGCGCCCGCGCGCATCCCCGTTCCACTGGCGAATGCCGGCGGGCAGGTGCGGCGCGCCGCCCACCGGGATGATGCGGGCCTCGTGAATCATCTCGTAGAAGAGCACCACGTAGCCTGGGATCTGCAGGATCTGGTAGCCCGCCCCGTAGCCCGGCGGGAAGATGCCCCCCGGCACCCCGCGTGTGATGCACCGCTCCCAGGGGGTGTGGTTCAGCCAGGAGTCGGTCAGGTGAATCAGGTTGTGGTCGCGGACGGCCCGGGCTTCGTCCCGGACCGGCAACCGGCCGTTGGGCGGATCGACGATCATCGACCGGCGCCGCGGGTTGCGCAGGGCGTCGCCGGGGCCGTCGCCCCACGGGCCCTGCGGGGGCCGCGACCGCTGCTCGACGGACTGGGGCATCGCCGGCGTCCGCGGCGGCTGGTTGCTGCCGGGGAACCACGCGGCCAGCGGGGCCAGCCGGTCGATGTCCGCCTCGTCGGGGGCTTCGAACGGGGTCGGGTCGAAGTTGGTCCAGACGCCCTGGATGTCCGGCTGGCCGTCCGGCGTCCGCGGACCCGTGTAGTGCTGCGCCCCCGCCGGCGCGGCGCTCAGGGCGACGATGCCGGCCAGCGCCGCCGCGGCGCAGGCGGTGCGACGTTCCGTGCTCATCTGCAGAACTCTCCTTCCATCGGCCACGCGGGCTCGCCGAACGTGCCGACCCCCCCTATGGTACGCACTCCGCCCCCGAGAGCCAACCGGCGACGAACCCGCCACCCGGCGTGCTAGACTTGTATTACGATTCCGGGATCGATAGCTCGGCCGAAGGCAGCCCTATGGACCAAGTGAAGATTTCCCCCAAGTTCCAGGTGGTCATACCCAAGGCGGTGCGCGAGTCTCTGGGCCTTGTGGCCGGCCAGCGACTCCAGGTCGTTCAATACGGCGACCGAATCGAGCTGGTTCCGGTGCGCGACATCGGCGGGATGCGGGGCTGGCTCGCCGGCATTGATACGCAAGTCGACCGCGAGCCGGATCGCCCTCTGTGAGCCCGGCCGATGGACGGGTTGCATCTGGTCGATTCGTCCGGCTGGCTGGAGTACTTCGCCGATGGTCCCAATGCGCGCCATTTCGGGGCGGCGCTCGCCGATCCGAACCGGCTCCTCGTTCCGACGATCAGTCTCTACGAGGTCTTCCGGGTCGTCCTCCGCCAACGGGGGGAAGACGATGCGATCCGAGCGGCCGCGTTGATGCACCAAGGAAGGCAGATCCCGCTGTCCCCGGCCCTGGCGCTGGACGCGGCCCGGCTCGCGCACGAGCGCAGCCTCGCCATGGCGGACGCGATCATCCTCGCGACCGCACGAGCCAACCGTGCGACGCTGTGGACCCAGGACGCCGACTTCAAGGACGTCTCCGGCGTGCGCTACTACGCGAAGGCGGCGGGCTGAAGCCCGGTGGCCCGCGCCGCTAAACGGCACGGACCGGTGGGCCGTAATACACTCCACGGGTCGGTAGTCCGCCTCAGCGCAATCCAGGGTCGGCGACCATCGCGTGCCTGGCCGCCGTGGCCGCACGGTGCGAATCAGGCCCAGTGATGCGCGGCCGATAATGCCGGGAGCGGCCGCGGACCCGGACCGGCCCGCGCGCGGTTCCGCCCTCCGACAGGCCCCGGACCAGGACGCCCTGGCCGGCGGCGGGAGAACACGATTCTTGACTGGCAACCTGCTCCGTCGTTCCCGAGTTCCGGCCTTCACCGCGGCTTTGGGTCTCTGGTGCCTCGTCCTGCCCGCACCCGCCGCGGCCCAGTCCGAGCCCCGGTCCGACCCCGGCGCACGCCGGGTCGAGGCGCGCGAGCTGACCTCCGACGGCTTCCCCCTCGTTCGCGCCCGGAGCGTCGAAGGGGCGCCGGCGATGGACGGCGACGTCCTGAACGACCCCGCCTACGCCGGCGCGATGCTCGCCACCGGGTTCGTGCAGAGCCGGCCCTTCGAGGGCCAGCCGGCCTCGGAGCGCACCGAGGTGCGCATCGTGTACGACGCCGACACCATCTACTTCGGGGTGGTGTGCTACACCGAGGACCCGGGCACGATCATCGTGGCGGACAGCCGGCGCGACTCCGAGCTGACCGAGACCGACAGCTTCCGGGTCATCCTCGACACCTATCTGGACGGCCAGAACGGGTTCATCTTCGGCACCAACCCGGCCGGCATCGAATACGACGGGCAGCTCACCAACGAGGGGCAGGGCAGCGGACGTTTCGGGGGCGGGGGCAGCGGACGCCCCAGCAACAGCCGGCAGCAGCGCGGCTCGGGCGGCGGTCTGAACGTCAACTGGGACGGCGCGTGGGAGGTGGTCACCCGGGTGAGCGAGGTCGGGTGGACGGCGGAGATCGCGATTCCGTTCCGGACCCTGCGCTACCCGACCAGCGAGGTGCAGACCTGGGGCGTGAACTTCCAGCGGAACATCCGGTTCAACAACGAGCAGGTGTACTGGTCGCCCCTGCCGCGCCAGTTCAACCTCAACCGCCTCTCGCTGGCCGGCGAGCTGCAGGGCATCGCGGTGCCCCCCCAGCGCAACCTGCAGTTCACGCCCTACCTCCTCGGCTCGACCCTGCGCCGCACCGAGACCCGGAGCAACTTCAACACCGGCGACCTGGGAGCGGACCTGAAGTACAGCGTGACCCCCAGCATGACCCTGGACCTGACCGCCAACACCGACTTCGCCCAGGTCGAGGTCGACGACGAGCAGATCAACCTGGACCGCTTCACGCTGTTCTTCCCCGAGAAGCGGCCGTTCTTCCTCGAGAACGCAGGCCTGTTCTCGGTGGGCCAGCCGGGCGCGGTCGACGTGTTCTTCAGCCGCCGCATCGGACTCGGCGAGAACGGCGAGCAGATTCCGATCGTCGGCGGGGGGCGGCTGTCGGGCAAGGTCGGCAACAACACCAACATCGGGTTCCTCAACATGCAGACCGCGGCGGCCGGCGACGTGGGAGACCCGGAGGCGATAGCGGGCCAGAACTTCACGGTGGCGCGGCTGCGGCAGGACCTGGCCAACCGGTCGAACGTCGGCGCCATGGTCGTCAACCGGAACGCGACCGGCGATCTCGCGGGCGACAGCGGCGCCAACACCACCGTGGCGTTCGACGGGCGCTGGGGCATCGGACAGGGCGGCACGGTGAGCGGCTTCGTGGCGGACACCGGCGCCGCGCAGGACCTCTCGGCCGGACCGGGGGGCTCGCACGCCTACGGGCTCAGCGCCCAGCACCAGTCGGAACGCGCCCGGCTCAGCCTCGGCTTCACCGAAGTGGCCCCCGACTTCAACCCCGAGGTCGGCTTCCTCGCCCGACGCAGCTACCGGCGGATGAACGGCAGCGTGTTCACGACGTTCCGTCCCGAGAACTTCATGGGGGTCCACGAGCTGCGGCCCCACGTGTCGCACAACACCGTGTTCGACTTCGGCACCGGCATCCAGGAGACGCAGTTCACGCACATCGACAACCACATCGAGTGGCGCAACGGCTACGAGATCCACACCGGCGTGAACGTCACCCGCGAGGGCGTGTTCCAGCCGTTCGAGATCTTCCCCGGCGTCATCGTCCCGCCGGGAAGGTACGACCACCAGGAAGCGCAGATCGCCGGCAACACGAACCTGGGGGCGCCGGTCAGCTTCAACGTCAACACCATCGTCGGCGGGCTGTTCGGGGGCGACCGGGTGACGATCACCCCGTCGGTCTCGGCCCGCGCCGGAGAGACGTTCAACGCGATGCTGGAGTGGAGCTACAACGACCTGCGGCTCCCCGGCGGCGACTTCACCACCCACCTGGGCCGCCTGCGCGTGTCGTACTCGTTCACCACCCGGATGTTCCTCCAGGCCCTCGTCCAATACAACACCCGCGCGAGCCTCTGGTCGTCGAACCTGCGGTTCGGCCTGCTGTCGGACGCCAACACCGGGCTCTTCATCGTCTACAACGACATCCAGGGGCTCGGACAGACGCTCAGCAGCCACGGCTACATCCCGCCCGGCGCGGGGCGGACGCTCGCCGTCAAGTACAGCTATCTCTTCGACCTGCTGCGGTGACCGCGCGCCGGCGTCGATGCCGCCGGGCCCGAATCGACCGTGTTAGACTGGCTGTGTGACCAGCGACACGAAGTGGATCGTCGGCATCGGCATCGCGATCGTCACCGCCGTCGCGGGGTCCGCGGTGGCCGTGATCGCGGTCGTGGTCACGCTGACAGGCGACGTTCGGGCCGACCTGCGGGACGTTCGCGCCGACCTGCGGGACGTTCGCGCCGATCTCCGAAACGTGCACGCCCGCATGGATGACCTCGATGCCCGCCTCCGCGCCGTCGAGGTGGCGCTCGGCACAGCTTGTCGAGACGCTGCGACGCCTCCATCTGCCGGCGCCCCCCGCCGGCGGGTGAGCCGGTTGCGGTGACCGCGCGCAGGCGACACCCTGGACGCGATCACATCGTTTCCCGGCCGTCTCCGGAACAGACCACCACCGCCTCCCCCGGGCAGAAACGGGAAGAGTCACCACTCGTGGCACAATGGTCCGACACCGACACCGATACCGGTCCGTGCCGCGCATGGGCACGGCCGCCCCGGAACTTGCAGATGCCCCATCGATCGATCCCGGCTCTCCTCCTCCTCGCCGCCGCCGGTTGCGGCGGCGGCGGCGCTCCCGAAGCTCCTGTCGGCACGGTCGCGGCGTACGAAGGGGCGACGCTGATCACCGGAGACGGCGATCCGCCCATCGGGGGCGGGGTGCTGGTGGTCGACGATGGGCGTATCACGGCGGTGGGGCGGGCCACCAACGTGACGGTACCCGAGGGCGCGGCGGTGGTCGACCTGAGCGGCAGGACGGTCATGCCCGCCCTCGTCGATCTGCACGGGCATGTCGGGTTCCAGGAGGGCCTCGACTACGACTACGCGAACTACACGCGCGAGAACCTGCTCGACCAACTCAATCGGTACGCCTATCACGGCGTGGGCACCATCGTCTCGCTCGGGACCGACCCGGGGGACCTCGCGTTCGAGATCCAGGCCGAGCAGGAGGCGGGCACGCTGGGCGGGGCCCGGCTGCGCACCGCCTTCCGGGGCATCGCGCGGCCCGACGCGGGGCCGGGGGCCGCGACCATGCGGCCGACCGCGTTCGGGGTGTCCACGCCGGAGGAGGCGCGCGCCGCGGTCGACGAGATAGCGGCCACCGGCGCCGCCTTCGTCAAGATCTGGGTCGACGACCGGGGCGGCTCGGTCGAGAAGTTGACCGCGGACCTCTACGAGCCGGTCATCGCGGCGGCGCACGAGCACGGCCTGCAGGTCATCGCCCACGTCTACTACCACGACGACGCCCAAGCCCTCGTCGAGGCGGGGGTGGACGGGTTCGCCCATCTGCCGCGCGACGCCGAGATGGACGACGCGCTGGTGGCGGCCATCATCGAGAACGACGTGTTCGTCATGCCGAACCTGAGCATCTCCGAGCGGGGCCGGCACGCCGAGCCCCCGGCCTGGGTCCAAGAGCCGCTGCTGCTCGAATCGGTCGCCGACGACGTGCTGGCGCGCATTCGGGCGTCGTTCGAGAACCGCACCCCGGAGGCGGCGGCGCGGGCCGGCGAGTCGTACGGGGCGATGGCGCGCAGCCTGAAGAAGCTGGCCGACGCCGGCGCCCGGCTGGTGCTGGGAGCCGACACCGGGGTGCAGGATCACGTGCCGGGCTTCATGGAGCATCGCGAGCTCGAGCTGATCGTCGAGGCGGGGGTCTCGCCGGCCGAGGCCATCCGCATCGCGACGAGCGCGCCGGCCGAGGTGCTGGGCGTCGACAGCGGGCTGCTCGCAGTGGGGAAGCGCGCCGACTTCGTGGTGCTCGACGCCAACCCGATGTACGGCATCACGAACACCCGGCAGATTTCGGCCGTCTACCTGAATGGAGAGGCGGTCGACCGGGAAGCGCTCAGAGCCGGTTGGTAAGGGAGAACGTCCATGCGACGAGCCTTGTTCGCCGGTGTTCTCGCCGCGGCGGTCGCCGCCGGCGCGGTGCACGCGCACGCCCAGGCGGGCCGCTATCCCGCGTCGCGCCACGGCGGGAACTACATGCGCAACTTCTACTTCCCGCCGGCCCCGAGCTCCACCCCGTGGGCGCCGAGCTGGGCGCCGGACGGCGCGTCGCTGGCGGTGGCGATGAGCGGGTCCATCTGGCGGGTGGACCCCGGGACGGGGGCGGCCGAAGAGCTGACCTACAGCCCCGACGCCTACCACTCGTCCCCCGACTGGTCGCCCGACGGGCGGTGGATCGTCTACACCGCCGACCACGACGGCGATCGGGTGCAGCTCGAGCTGCTGGAGGTGGCGACCGGGGAGACGCGGGCCCTGACCGGCGACGGCCACGTCTACGCGGACCCCGCCTTCTCGCCCGACGGCACGCGCATCGCCTACGTGTCGACCCGCCCCAACGGCTACTTCAACGTCGCGGTGCGGCCGATCGAGGAGGGCCGGTGGGCCGGCGACGAGATGCCGATCACGAGCGACCACGCCTATCCCGCCAACCGGCTGTACTTCGGCCCGTGGGACATGCACCTGACACCGGCGTGGCTGCCCGCAGGCCCCGAGAGCACCGAGAGCGGCGAACTGCTGCTGGTCTCGAACCGCGGCATCCCCCTCGGCTCGGGCAACGTCCTCCGGGCGCCGGCCGCCCCCGGGGGCATCGTCGACGCGGTGACGGTGCTGCGCGAGCAGACGCTGTACCGCACCCGGCCCGACGTCGCGAGCGACGGCCGGCGCTTCGTCTATTCGTCCACGCGGGGGGCGGCCGACCAGTTCAACAACCTCTACGTGCAGCCGACGGCGGGTGGCGAACCCTACAAGCTGACGTTCTTCCAGCACGACGCCTTCCATCCGCGCTGGTCGCCGGACGACGAGTGGATCGCGTTCATCACCAACGAGGGCGGCCTCCCCCGGCTCGCCCTGCTCGAGACCCACGGGGGCGCCCTGCGCACGGTGGAGATCACCGAGCGCCGGTGGCGGCGGCCCATGGGCACGCTGTCGGTCCGCACCCGCGCCGCAGGCGCCGGCGGGACGACCGGCGCGCGGGTCCACCTGACCGCGTCGGACGGAAAGTTCTACGCCCCCGCCGACGCCTATGCCCGGCTCAGCGCGCGCGGCGACCACGTCTTCCACACCACCGGCGCGTTCACCGTCGAGGTCCCGGCCGGATCGGTCGAGCTGACCGTGGTCAAAGGCTTCGAGTTCCACCCGACCACCCTGACGGCCGAGGTCGCGGCCGGCGGGACGACCGAGGTGACCGTCGATCTCGACCGGATGACGGACATGGCCGCGGCCGGCTGGTACAGCGCCTCGACCCACGTGCACGGGAACTACGGCGGCAACCTGCGCAACTCGCTCGAGAACCTGATCATGATGTCGGAGGCGGAAGATCAGGACCTCGTGCTCCACCAGGTCGCCAACAAGGACAACCGCATCCTCGACTACCAGCACTTCGAGCCGGGGGGCGGAGCGCACTCCGCGTCCACCCCCGCGCACCCGGTGGTCGTGGGGCAGGAATACCGCCCGCCGTTCTACGGGCACGTGTTCATGTTCGGCCTGCGCGACCACCTGATCTCGCCGTTCACGATGGGCTACGAGGGCACCGCCATCGAGAGCCTCTACCCCAGCAACACCGACATGTTCCGGAAGGCGAAGGCGCAGGGGGCCACCGTCGGCTACGTGCACGCGTTCACCGGCGAGAACGACCCCCTCGACGGCAACCTCGGCGGCGGCAAGGGGTTCATCGTCGACGCGGCCCTCGGGACGACCGACGCGGTGGAGTGGTCGGACGCGGCGCGGTCCGGCTTCCACCCCCTCTACGCGGTGTGGAACAACGGGCTCCGCGTCACCGCCACCGGGGGCGAAGACTCGATCAGCAACCTGCACCGCTCGAAGCTCGTGGGGTCGGTCCGGACCTACGTCCACACCGGGCCGCGCGGCCTCGCCGTCGACGCCTGGTTCGAAGAGCTGCGGGCGGGGCGGGCGTTCGTCTCGTCCGGGCCCCTGATCGAGCTGACCGTCGACGGCCGGATGCCGGGGGACGAGGTGAACCTGCCCGCGGGCGGCGGCGAGGTCCGGATTGCCGGTAGGGTGCGGTCGGTCACCCCCCTGGAGCGGGTCTTCCTGGTGTGCGACGGCGAGACTGTGCAGGAGGCGCCGCTCGGCACGGACGGCCGCTCGGCCGCCTTCACCGTGCGCCGGCGCGTGACCGCCAGCGGCTGGTGCCATCTGCGGGCGGAGGGCGCCCCCGCCGAGCGGTTCCCGATGGACGTGACCTACGTGCAGGCGTTCACGAACCCGGTGTGGCTGCTCGCCGGCGACCGGCCGATCCGGGACGCGGACGCGGCCGGCTACGCCCTGCGCTGGATCGACAAGCTGCAGGACATGGCGGACGCATGGCCCGGCTGGCGGGCCGAGCGGGAGCGCGCCCACGTCTTCGCCCAGTTCGACGAGGCGCGCGAGGTCTACCGGCGCTTCGCGCGAGAGAGCGCCCCTGCCGCGGCTCCGCCGCCGCAGGGGCGCTGACGTAGGCGACTTTCCGGGTTCCAGGCGCGCCAAGCGGCAAGGGGACGGGCGGCGCCCCCGGCCGTCGGGCGGGGACCGACACTGTAGATCGGCACCGCCCAAGAGCAAGGGGACGGGCGGCACCCCGGTGAAGCCGGGGAGTCCGTATCGATCATCTTCTTGACTGGAGGCATCCCCCATCGAAGTCTTCGGTGATACGCACGGCCTCAAGGCCAGCCAGACCCGCCAGCTCGAGCGCCTGTTCCGGCGCCGGGTTCCCGCGGACCGGCTGATCACGCAGGAGCTCGCCCGGCGCCTGACCGAGATCAGCCACGAGATTCGGCGTCAGGCCGGCGTGCTGCTCGACCGCCGGGGGCTGGTCCAGCACGTGATGGTGGGCGACGCCCACTCGATTTCCCTGCCCGACTGGGGCCGCCTGCGGGCCGGCCGCGGGCGCCTGCGCGGGCTGCGCTGCGTCCACACCCACCTCGGAAACGAGGGGCTGACCCGGGACGACCGGACCGACCTGCTGCTGCTGCGCCTCGACGCGATGGTGACGGTGGGCATGGACGACGACGGCCTGCCCGCGGTCGCCCACACCGCCGCCCTCGTACCGGCCGGCGACCGCGCCCCGGGAGACCGCAACGCCGGCATCGAGTGTCTTGATCCGCAGCCGCCGGCGCAGATCGCCTTCGATTTCCAGGCGTGGATCCGCGACCGGGAGGCGGCGCTCGCACGCGATTCCGGCGGGCAGCGGATCGGAGAGCGCGAGCGTGCGATCCTGGTTTCGGTCACCGCCGGCCGCAGCGCCCGCGACCTCCGGGTCCACATCGACGAGCTGCGCGAGCTCGCCCACTCGGCCGGCGTCGACATCGTCGACGTGGTGACGCAGAACCGGCCCCGCGTCGACCCCAAGACCGTGCTCGGCTCCGGCAAGCTGGACGACCTCGTCATCCGCGCCTTTCAGGACGACGTCGACCTCGTGATCGTCGACCAGGACCTGACCCCCACGCAGGCGCGCAACCTCGGCGAGCGCATGGAACTGCGGGTGATCGACCGCACCCAGCTCATCCTCGACATCTTCGCGCAGCACGCGACCTCCCGCGACGGCAAGCTGCAGGTGGAACTGGCCCAGCTCAAGTACCTGCTGCCGCGGCTCGCGCAACGGGCCGAGGTCTCGCTGTCGCGGCTCGCCGGCGGCATCGGCGGGCGCGGACCCGGCGAGACGAAGCTCGAGGTCGACCGCCGGCGCACCCGCGACCGCCTGACCCGGCTCGAGCGCGAGTTGAAGAAGCTCGCCGCGCAGCGCGGGAACCGCCGGCAGCGGCGGGGCCGCCGCGCGGTGCCGGTCCTGTCCATCGTCGGCTACACGAACGCGGGCAAGAGCACCCTGCTGCGCGCGCTGACCCGCACCGAGGTGCACGTCGCCGACCAGATGTTCGCCACTCTCGACCCCACGTCGCGCCGCCTCCGGTTCCCGCGCGAGCGCGAGGTCATCATCACCGACACGGTCGGTTTCATCCGCGATCTGCCCGCGGACCTCGTGACCGCCTTCCGCGCCACCCTCGAGGAGCTGGCCGACGCGTCGCTGCTCCTCCATGTCGTCGACGCCTCGACGGGCGACTGCGAGCGCCGCATCGAGGCCGTCCGCCGCGTGCTGCGGGACATCGACGTCGAGGCGCCGGAGCTCCTCGTCTTCAACCAAGTCGACCGGATGGCGGACGGCGAGGGCGCGGCGACGGCCGGCCGCCACGGCGGGGTCGCGGTGTCCGCGCTCCACCGCACCGGCCTGCGGGGGCTGCTGGAGCGGGCGGAGCGGATGCTCTGGGCGGAGGACGACGGACCGCCCGACCGGACGGGCGGCCTCGCCGGGCTCGCCGGCATGTGAGCAGAACCGAGCGGCGGCGATCCCGGTTGGGCGGCAAGCCGAGCCGCAGGCGACGCTTCCGGGCCGGGGGTCTGCGCCGTCGAACGGCGCCGACTACTGGAGCGTTGGTCGGGCGGCAAGCCGAGCCGCAGGCGACGCTTTCCGGGCTAGAATAGGCGTCCCGGCCGCAGGGCCGGACGTGCCGCTGACTTTTCCAGGAGGACTTGCCGTGTCCCAGGCTGACAAGCCGTCTGACGGATTCGATGCGTTGCTGCAGGAAGACCGGGTGTTCGAGCCGCCGGCCGCATTCACGGCGCAGGCCAACGCCAACGACCCCGGCATCTACGAGGAAGCCGACCGCGACCACGAAGGGTTCTGGGCGAAGTTCGCGGGCGAGCTCGAGTGGAGCCGCCCTTGGGACACGGTGTGCGAGTGGACGCCGCCCACGGTGAAGTGGTTCCTCGGCGGACAGATCAACGCCAGCGTGAACTGCGTCGACCGCCACGTCCGCACGGCGCGGCGCAACAAGGCGGCGCTCGTCTGGGAGGGCGAACCCGGCGACCGGCGCACCCTCACCTACTGGGACCTGTACCAGGACGTGAACCGCTTCGCGAACGCCCTCCGGGACCTCGGGGTCGAAAAGGGCGACCGGGTCGCGGTCTACCTGCCGATGACCCCCGAGCTGCCGATCACGCTCCTGGCCTGCGCCCGCATCGGGGCCGTCCACAGCGTGGTGTTCGCCGGTTTCAGCGCCGAGTCGCTGCGCGACCGCATCAACGACATGCAGGCGAAGGTGGTGGTGACCGGCGACGGCGGCTACCGCCGCGGCGGCGTCATCCCCCTCAAGCAGATCACCGACGACGCCGTCGCCGGCGCCCCGAGCGTCGAATCGGTGGTGGTGATGAAGCGCGAGGGGCTCGACGCCGAGATCGCGATGCAGGACGGCCGCGACCACTGGTACCACGACCTGATGGCGAAGGCCGCGCCGCGGTGCGACCCCGAGCCGATGGACGCCGAGGATCTGCTGTTCACCCTCTACACCTCGGGCACCACCGGCAAGCCCAAGGGCATCGCCCACGCCACCGGCGGCTATCTGGTCGGCACCTACGCCACCTCGAAGTGGGTGTTCGACCTCAAGGAAGAGGACGTCTTCTTCTGCACCGCGGACATCGGCTGGGTCACCGGCCACAGCTACCTCGTCTACGGGCCGCTGGCCAACGGCGCCACCTGCGTCATGTACGAGGGGGCGCCCGACACCCCGCACCGGGGCCGGTTCTGGGAGATGGTCGAGCGCTACGGCGTCACCGTGTTCTATACGGCGCCGACCGCCATCCGGGCGTTCATGAAGTGGGGCACCGACATTCCCGCGAAGTTCGACATGTCGACCCTGCGGCTGATCGGCACCGTGGGCGAGCCCATCAACCCGGAGGCGTGGATGTGGTACCACGCCAACGTCGGCGGCGGGCGCTGCCCCATCGTCGACACGTGGTGGCAGACCGAGACCGGCAGCATCCTCGTCGCCCCGCTGCCCGGCCTCGTCGCCCTGAAGCCGGGCTCGGCCACCCGCGCCTTCCCCGGCATCAAGCCGATGGTCGTGAACGAGCAGGGCGAAGAAGTGAAGGTCGGCGGCGGCTACCTGGTCATGAAGCGCCCCTGGCCGTCGATGCTCCGCACCATCTACGGCGACCACGACCGCTACGTGAAGACCTATTTCGGGCGCTGGGGGCCCGACGTGTACGTGACCGGCGACGGCGCCAAGGTCGACGACGACGGCTATCTCTGGCTGCTCGGCCGGGTCGACGACGTGCTCAACGTCTCGGGCCACCGCGTCGGCACCATGGAGGTCGAGAGCGCCCTCGTCGACCACCCCGACGTCGCCGAGGCCGCCGTCGTCGGCAAGCCGCACGAGATCAAGGGCCAGGGGATCGCGGCGTTCGTCACCCTCAAGGAAGGGGTGACCCCGCACGACGGCACCATCGCCGTCCTGAAGCAGCACGTGGTGATGAAGATCGGCGCCATCGCCCGCCCCGACGAAATCGTGCTCGCCGCCGATCTCCCGAAGACCCGGTCGGGCAAGATCATGCGCCGGCTGCTGCGCGACGTCGCCGAGGGCAAGGCGCTCGGCGACGTGACCACCCTCGCCGACCCGACGGTGGTCGCCAAGCTGCGCGACCAGTACGCCGACAAGGAGGGTTAGGGCTAAAGCCGCGCGGCCGTTATGCCGACAAGAAGGGGCAGCACCCTTGGCCGCAGCATGCGGCAACCTCCTATCGAGACACACCGGCGGGGGCCGGCAGCCCCCGCCGGGTGACGAGATACGCCGCGAACGTGCCCAGCCAGTGGCCGCCCTCGTAGTGCTCGCCGGTCACCGAGGCGAGACCGGCGGCGCGATGGCCCTCGGCGGCGGCGAGCAGCGCCGCCCGGCGCGCGTCCTCCGCGGGCAACCCGGCCGCGATCCCTTCCAGCATCCAGGCCCGACTCAGGTTCAGGCCGTCGAGGTGCACGAGCTTCCCGTCGCCGGCGTCGCTGACCACCGCCGGCTCGAGCCAGCCCGCCGGCTCGCCGCCGGTCGGGATGTCCGGCAGGAACTCCCCCAGCCATGCCGCGAAACGGTCCGGTTCGAACACACGGCGCAGCAGGTCGGCCTCGGCCAGGCACGGGGAGAGGAAGTCGTGGCCGGACGGCTCGTAGACGAGGGGACAGCGCCGGTCGGCGACGTAGTAGTCGGCGATGCGGGCGTCCAGCAGATCGAGCATGCCCGCGTCGCTCACCCTCCGCGCCCAGTCGTGGACCAGCCCGAAGGCGAACGCCGTCTGCGAGTGCTCGCCCACCCGGATCGGGTGGGTGAGCTTCGGCAGCCACGTCTTGATCTGCGCGGACGCGATGAACTCGAGCGGCTCGAGCGCGGTCCGCCACCGCCGCGCCGCCGGATCGTCCCACTCGCGCAACTCCGCCGCGAGCTGCAGCAGCCACGCCGACCCGTACGGCCGCTCGAAGCCGGCCCGCCCCGGCGCCTGGAAGTAGCGGACCTCGGCCGCGATGTTCTCGACGGTCAGGCTGCGGCCCAGCGCCGCCCGGGCCGGCGCGGCGAAGTCCGCATCGGGGTACAGCCGCGCCAGACGGGCCAGGAGCCAGTGCCCGTGCACCGCGGAGTGCCAGTCGAAGCACCCGAAGAACGCCGGGGTCAGCTCGCGCGGCGGGCGCGCGTCGCCGTCGTCGTTGAGCACATGGGCGATCTTGTTCGGGTACTCCCGGTGCACGCACTCGAGGGCGAGCTGCGCGAATCGGTCCAGCCGCCGCGGCTCCACGCTTTCCGTCTGCGACCCGCCGGCGGGGCCGGCGAGGAAACCGACGAGCGCCACCGCCGCCGGACCCCGACACCGGCCGAGAACACGCAACCCGCCGACCCGAGCAATCATCATGACCATGCTGCACAGGGTATCGGATTCAACGGGCTTCGACACCGGAAACCGGAATCGGCGAAGCGGGAACGCGGCCGGGCTCGCCGGGGGTATACTGCGATTATGTCCACGTTGCGCCACGCCGTCACCATCGGCAGCCTGGGAATCGCCCTGATCGGTCCCGCCGACGCGGCGCCGGCCCAGACCGGCGATGCCTTGTACGTCTGCGCCGTCGCCGGCGCCACCCGCACCATCGACGTCGGAGCCACGATCTGCGACGCTGCCCCCACCGACGCCCTGACCAAGCGTCTCGAGCCGGACAACCTCCAGCTTCGGGCCGGCGCGCTCGTGGCCGCCGTGACCAACGGCGGCGTGGCCCAGGTGGCCGGCCTGCAGGCCGGGGACGTCATCTACCGCGTCGGCGGCGTCGACGTCGAGGACAACATCGAGACCACCGCCCGCCTCAGCCTGATCGGCGGCACCGCGGACACCGTGGTCAACTTCCTCCGCCGGGGCCGGCCCTATCTGGTGAAGCTCCGAAGACCCTGATCCCCCCAAGCGGCGGAATGCGGCGTCCGTGGGTCTGAAGGTGATCAACAACCGCCGGGGCCGACCCTATCGGGTGAAGCTCCGAAGACTCTGATCCCCAAGCGGCGGAATGCGGCGTCCGTGGATCTGAAGGTGCTCAACAACAAGCTGAGCGAATACGTGCGCCCGGCTGCCGCAGGCGAACGGTTCTGGTCCAGGCGGGCGGGGTCTCGGCGGCCGATGGGGAGCCTGAGTCCGGCGCCTCCACCCCGGACTACCCGTGCGGCATCGGCAGGTGAACCAGCCAGGCCGTCACCGCGAGCACCACGGCGGCCGCCACCAGCTCGGCGGCGCCGGAACGCCGCAGCCGGCCGGGGCCGCCCGCCGCCGTCAGTTGCGGCCGCACCCACCGCCAGTTGAAGGCCCCGAGTCCCGCGGTCAACCCGAACAGCCCGATCTTCAGCAGCAGCACGCGCCCGTAGCCGGTCTGCCAGAGCTGAGGGATGTGGTCGATGTAGAGCACCGCGGTCAGGACGCCGGTGGCGGCCAGAACCGCGGCGGCCGTCAGGGCCACCGGTGAGTACCGGTGCACCAGCCGGGCCACGGCGGCCCCGTCGGAAGCGCCCGGGCGCCCCAGGCCCGCCGAGAGCAGCACGAACAGGGCGCCCAGCCAGACCCCGGCCGCGAGCAGGTGCAGAATCTGCAGCAGCATCGGCCTGAGCGGGCCGCCGGCGTGGGCCAGGGCATGCCCGGTCATCGGGGCCGTGCCCACGACCCCGAGGGTGGCCGCCCCCAGCAGCAGCCATCCACCGGGGACGCGCGCCATCACCAGGGCGGCCATCGGCACGGCGGCGCCGACGGCGATGACCTGCCAGGTCCATCGACCGCCCCACCGGGTCTGCCCGGCCACCAATCGCGCGAGCTCGCCGGTGATCGGCTCGTCGAGCCCGAAGGACGACCAGGTCTGGGCGTAGAGCCGCGCGCCGGCCGCGACGATCAGCACGGCGAGGGCGCAGCCCGCTTGGCGGACGAGCCGCCGGTCGACGCTCGGCGGCTCCATGGGACCGCCGGCATCGTCCGCCGGGCCCGAGATCATCCGGAAGGCGCACACGCCGACCAGCCAGACGATGCCCAGATCGGTGATCCACTTCGCCGCCGCCAGCAGAACCAACGCCAACGTCTCGCCGGTCATCCTGTTGACACCCTCCGCCCCGCGCCCCGCGCCGTTGCGCCCTCCGCGGCCCGGCGACCTCCGTCTCTCCGGCGGCGACGGCCGGGACCCGTGTCAAGAACCCGGAGTCCCGCCACGGACTCCTGTCGTAGGATAGTCGAATGACCTGGATCGGGCGGCTGCCGGTGACGGCGGCCGCGATGCTCGCCTTCCTGCCGTCGGCGGCCTCCGCCCACCCCCTGACGTTCACCGACACCACCGTCGTGCTGCAACGGAACGGGACGTTTCGGGCGGACCTCGTGGTCGATCTCGATGCGCTGGCGCTGGGCGCGCCGCAGAGCGCCGACGACGCCGAGCTGGCGGCGGCGCTCCGCGGCCTGTCCCCGGCCGAGCTCGAGCTGGCGCTCGATCGCTTGCGGCGGATGTTCCAGCGCCGGGTCCGGTTGCGCTTCGACGGCGACCCGGCCGCCTTCGACGTGTCGTTTCCGGACCACGGCGCACCGGCGGCCACGGAATCGGCGATCCCGACGGTGCTGGGCCTGACCGCCCGCCTGACGGGGGCCGTGCCGGCGGGAGCGGCCGAGCTGGAGTTCTTCGCGTCGCGCGCCTTCGCCGAGGTGAACCTCACCATCCGGGACGATCGGCGGGGGGTGACCCGCCAGACCCTGCTCGAACGCGGCGCGCGCAGCGACCCGTTCCCGTTGTCCGGCCCCGACGCGCCCCCCGACGCGTGGTCGGCGGCCGGCCGGTACCTGCGCCTGGGGTTCGTCCACATCCTGCCGCGCGGGATGGACCACATCCTGTTCGTGCTCGGCCTGTTCCTGCTCGGCGCCCGGCTCCGCCCCCTGGTGTGGCAGGTGAGCGCGTTCACCGTCGCCCATGCGGTGACCCTGTCCCTGGCAATCTTCGAGGTCGTCAGCCTGCCGGCGCGCGTGGTCGAGCCGTTGATAGCGCTCTCCATCGTCTACGTGGCGGTCGAGAACGTCCTCACCGACCGGTTGACCCCGTGGCGCCCGGCGACCGTGTTCCTGTTCGGCCTGCTGCACGGGTTGGGGTTCGCGGGCGTCCTGCGTGAGCTGGGACTGCCGCCGGAGGAACGCTGGCTCGGGCTGCTGACCTTCAACGCGGGGATCGAGCTGGGCCAACTGGCGGTCATCGGGATCGCGCTGGCCGCGGTGGGCTGGTGCCGGCGCCGAGCGTGGTACCGGCGCCGGGTGGCGATCCCGGCATCGGCGGTCATCGCCGCCATCGGACTCCTCTGGACCCTCGAACGGGCCGCCGGCGCCGGCGGTCCGTGATGAACGCCGCGGCTGCCGGCCGGCACGACCCGCCCGTCCTGTTGGAGGGTCAAGGTCCGCGCGGGCCTCCGCGTGAATTAGAATGATTTTAGGGAATTTATGCTGACAACATAAATCACCTAATATTCATATAAATCACCCCATGGACCCGATCAGCAACCCCTACGCGCCAGGCGCCGGCACGCCTCCCCCCGAATTGGCGGGGCGGGACGAATTGCGCGAAACGGTTCGGGTCGCGCTGGCACGGATCCGGCGCGCCCGGCCGGCCAAGAGCATCCTGATGGTGGGTCTACGCGGCGTCGGAAAGACCGTACTGCTCGACTGCATGCGCGGGGAGGCGGAGGCGGCCGGCATCCACACGCTGTTCGTCGAGGCCCCCGAAGACCGCTCCCTGCCCGCGACGCTCGCGCCCAGGCTCCGGGAGGCCCTCCTGAAGCTGTCGAGACACGAGAGGGCGCGGGACCTCGCGCAGCGGGCGCTGAAGGGCTTGGCTGGTTTCGCCGGGGCTCTCAAGATGAAGTACGAGGACATCGAAGTGGGCCTCGACTTCGATCCCGAACCCGGGCTGGCCGACAACGGTGACTTGGCGCAGGATCTGACGGAACTCCTGCTGGCGGCTGGCATGGCGGCGAAGGAAGCCGGAACCGCGTTGTCCCTGTTCGTGGATGAGCTGCAGTACGTCGACGAAGGCGAGTTGGCGGCGCTCATCACCGCGCTGCACCGTTCCGCGCAGCGCCGATCGCCGGTGGTGCTCGTCGGCGCCGGGCTGCCGCAACTGCGCGCCCGAACGGGCCGGGCCAAGTCGTACGCGGAACGGCTGTTCGACTTCCCCGAACTCGGGCCGCTCGCCCCGGAAGCGGCGCGAAGCGCCATCGAGAGGCCCGCGCGTGCGGAGGGTGTGACGGTCGCCGGCGACGCGTTGCGGCGCATCTTCACGGAGACCTGCGGCTACCCGTACTTCCTGCAGGAATGGGGCAAGCATGCCTGGGACGCCGCCGATGCGTCACCCATCGACCTCGGCGATGTCGAACAGGCATCCAGGACGGCCACCGCCGCGCTCGACGAGAGCTTCTTCCGCGTTCGATTCGACCGCTTGACCCCCTCCGAACGGCGATACCTGCGGGCGATGGCCGAACTCGGGCCGGGACCTCATCGGTCGGGCGATGTCGCACGGATCCTGCAAAGGCGGGTAACGTCGCTTGGACCGACGAGGAGCAAACTGATCGCCAAGGGCATGGTCTGGAGCCCGAGCCACGGCGATACCGGCTTCACCGTACCGCTGTTCGAGCAGTTCATGCGGCGCATCATGCCGGATGACGCCTGGCGGGGGTGATCCGGCCGTCGGGCATCTCCCGCGCACGTCCTCGAGTGTCATATCGGATCCAAAACCGTTCTGGGGCGCAGACTCCTAGGACCATCCTACGCTCGGCCACCGCCGTGCGCAGGCAGAATCGCGGCGGGTCCGGGGCTCCGGACGGGCGGAATCGCGGGTCTCATGCGGCGCCGACCGGTCGGCAAGACGGTGGCGCCCCCTCGAATCGGGGCGAGCCGTCACGCGCAGTCAGCGTGGGGGGTGCACGTCAGATTTGTGAGATGCCCCTCAAGCGGCCTTTGCGGCTCGTCGTTCCCAGAAATCCTCGAAGCGGCCGCTGAGCTTGCAGCACCGCAGGGCGATGATGGCGTTGGCGCCGGCCACCGTCCAGTGCATGCCGGCCCGCTTGAGCCGGGCGCCGATGGCGTGTTTGCATCCCGCCTCGACGACGCCCGATGACACGCAAAGACCCCACGCGCGGAACTCCGCATAGCGCATCCGGTGGCGGTTGCGGGTCAGGTAGTCGATACACTTGCGGGCTTCATCGCAGGTCTGGCGGTGGGGGCGCAGGGCGGTCAGGACCGCCCCGATCCGCCCCGCGTCCAACTCGTCCCGCCGGTCCTTGCCCCACCGGGCGGCGAGGTCCGTGCCGGCGCCGTAGACGGCCTTGGCCACATCGCACAGATGCCCCTTGGCGTGGTAGAGGTCGACGATTTCGATGGCGCCGGGGAACTGTTCGGCGGACAGATTCCAGATCCACTCGGCCCCGTCGCCGATGACGACGCGACGCGACGCGGTGTCGAAGCCGCGCCGCCGCGCTTCGCGGTACGCCCGTTGCGCGAACGGGGACGGCTGCGGGTCGGCGTCGCGGCCGGCCGCGCTCTCGACCGCAGCGCTGTAGCTGACCGAACCGCGGTCCCGGACGGGCAGGCCGTCCCCGTCGCGCGTTTCCGCCGTCCACACCGTGACCAGCTTGACCTCGCGGGTCTTGGCCGAACCGTCGGGCTGCTTGCCGCGCCGCCCGGCCGTCTCGGACTTGCGCACCGGCACCCCGGTGCCGTCCAACCCGAGGTACATCGTCGGCGCCGCGGCGGGGGCGGGTTCGACCACCCCGCGTTCGTCGGCCGCGACCGCGCATCCCAGCGCTTCGGCGGTACGCTCGACCTGCTTGGCCCCGATGCGCATCCCGGTCAAATCGCTCAACAACCCGCTCGCGTCGGCGAAGCTCCCATCCGCCGCCACCAGTCCCACCATCCGCGTGAGGGCGGGGGACAGCGCGGTGCCGTGCAGGCCCAACGCTTGGTCCCGCGGGCACACGCCCGCGCGGCAGGCGGCGCAGTAGTAGTAGGCGCGTTCCAGCGTCACCGGCCCCAGTACGGTGCCGAACGTCTTCGGGCGGCGGCCGGCGTAGCGCGCCGTCTGTCCGCAGGCGCACACCACCGTCGGGCCGCAGGAGTCGGTGCGGTCCGCGTTCAGTTGGTGCTCTACCTCCCCCGCGGCGGCGTCGAGCACCCCGCGGCGGACGGCTTGTTCGAAGGCCTCGAAGTCCTGCCCGGACGCCCCCGGTCCGACGAGTTCGGCGATCCCGGTGGCAATCTTGAGGTTGATCCCGGCCGCGAACGCTTCCGCCGGGCCCCCTTTTTTTCCGCCGCGGCGGGGGGCGGCGGCGGAGCGGCGGGGCGCGGGCGCCCGGCCGCCAGCCGGGCTTCACTCAGCGCATCGCTGACCTCGATCAACGCTTTCGACAACTCCCGGAAGCGCCGGTACTCCGCGTTCTGCGCCTGGACTTCCGCACCCGCGTCCGCCGGAATCAGCCGCGTCACCGTCTTGCCGTCCTGCTTGCGCGTCAGCGACAGGACCGGGCCGCGTCCCGAGGCCCCCCGGTCGGCGCAACCACAGGATGCCTTGCCGCAGCGGCGGCACCGCTCCGTCAGCGTCCCTGAACGCATCTCGCCGACCGCGGCCAACTGACTCCGAAGGTGGGCGTGGCGCCGCTCCAGGGCGGCAATCTGCGCATCGGACATGATCGGGCTCCTCCAGGCTCAAAACAGCCTCCATACTGATAGCATCGGTCGATCACGCCTTGCTCTACATCCCCAACGACATTCCCTAACCAACAAATCTGACGTGCACCCCCGTGGCAGGCCGTCCCACGCTCCGCCACCGCCGTGCGCAGGCGGAATCGTGGCGGATCCTGGCCCAAGTTTACCCAGTTGACCGGTCATTTTGCCGATCTTGGCTGTATTTCGGGTCTTTCATGTCCGTAAGTTATTGATTCTAAAGGATCTGGTTTTATTGTCGTGTAATTGTAGTGCCATAATTTTCAAAGATGGGTTGGCTGGGGTAGATCCACCCGCCATCGCGGGCATCGTGTTCCGCAAGACGCTCATCTGACCGACCCCTCTCACCGGTTTGGGTACGTTTGTAGTGCCACTCGAGTATTTCTGTCGGCGTAAGCTGCTTATTTACAGTATTTTATATTTATGGCTGGTAAACTTGGGCTGGGGCTCTGGACGTGCGGAATCGTGGATCTCACGCGATGCCGGCCGGTCGCCGAAACGGCGGCGACCCCTCGAATCGGGGGCGGGCCGTCACGCGCCGTCAGCGTGGGATGCTCCTGCTACCGCGGCGGAGCGTGGGATGGCGGGCTGCAGCGGGTGCGCGTCGGATTCGTGCCGGGGGCGTCCTTGCGCAAATCCGACGCGCACCCGCCTACAGATGGTTGATCTGGCTGGCGAGGGCGGCGGCGCCGAACCCGTTGTCGATGTTGACCACCGCCACCCCCGTCGCGCAACTGTTCAGCATCGCGAGCAACGCGGCGACGCCCCCGGCGCCGGCGCCGTAGCCCACGCTCGTGGGCACCGCGACGACCGGCGCCGCGACCAGCCCGCCGACCACGCTCGCGAGGGCGCCCTCCATGCCCGCGGCCACCACGATGACCCGGGCCTCCTCCAGACGCGTCCGTGCCGACAGCAGCCGGTGCAGGCCGGCGACCCCGACGTCGTAGAGCCGCTCGACGCGGTTGCCCATGACCGCGGCGGTGACCGCCGCTTCCTCCGCCACCCGCTGATCGGCGGTGCCGCCCGACACCACGAGGATTGTGCCCCGGCCGGTCGGCTCCGGGTGCGCGGTACGGCTGATGATGCCGGCTTCCGGGTGGAAGACGGCATCGTTCACGCGTTCGCGGACCGCGTCGAACGCGGCGTCGTCGGTTCGCGTCACCAGCAGGGTCTGGTTCGCCTCGACGATCCGGGCCGCGATGTCCGCCACTTGGCCCGGGGTCTTGCCGGCGCCGAAGACGACCTCGGGGAAGCCCTGCCGGATGGCCCGATGGTGATCGATGCGGGCGAACCCGAGGTCCTCGAACGGCGCGCGCCGCATCGACGCGGCCACTTCCGCCTGGGCCGCGTCCACGTCGAGCGCCCCCCCGCGCACCTGCTCCAGAAGAGAACGAAGCCTCTCGGGTTCCATGCCTACGATCATACAGACGGCGGCGGGGGGCGGATCGGCAGGGGCATCCCACGCTGACTGCGCGTGACGGCCCGCCCCCGATTCGAGGGGTCGCCACCGTCTTGCCGATCAGCCGGCGCCGCGTGAGACCCACGATTCCGCCCGTCCGGAGCCCCAGGACCCGCCACGATTGGCGGTGGCGGAGCGTGGGATGGTCCTGGGCGGATCGGCAGGAGCATCCCACGCTGACTGCGCGTGACGGCCCGCCCCGATTCGAGGGGTCGCCACCGTCTTGCCGATCAGCCGGCGCCGCGTGAGACCCACGATTCCGCCCGTCCGGAGCCCCAGGACCCGCCACGATTCCGCCTGCGCACGGCGGTGGCGGAGCGTGGGATGGTCCTGGGCGGATCGGCGCCGGCGGTTGCGGTCCGCCGCCGGGACCACTATTCTTCGGGACCCATGACCAGGCAGTCGACGGCGGCGGGGCTCGACGAGGTCGTCGCGGCCACGTCGCGGATCTGTTATCTCGACGGGCAGCGCGGCGTGCTGGCCTATTGCGGGCACGACATCCACGACCTCGCGCGCCACGCGACCTTCGAGGAGGTGTGCCACCTGCTCTGGCGCCGGCGGCTGCCGACCCGGGCCGAGCTCGGCGATCTGCAGACCGATCTGGCGCGGCACCGCGCCCTCCCGGAACCGGTGATCCGCCTGCTGCGGGCGCTGCCGCCCGGAGATCTCATGGATGCGGTGCGCACCGGGGTGTCGGCGCTGGCGCATCACGATCCGGATGCCGGGGGGGACGATTCGGCCGCGGCGTCGCGGCGCAAGGCGGTGCGGCTGACGGCCCAGATCGGCACGCTGGTGGCGACGCTGGGAAGACTGGCCGCGGGGGGCGCGCCGATGACGCCGGATCCGGCGCTGGGGCACGCCGCCAACTTCCTGTATCTCCTCACCGGAGACCGTCCGGGCGCGCTCGCCGCGCGCGCGTTCGACGTGGGGTTGATCCTCCACGCCGACCACGAGCTGAACGCGTCGACGTTCGCCGCGCGGGTGGCCGCGGCGACCCTCACCGACCTGCACTCGACCATCGTGGCGGGGGTCGCGGCGTTGAAGGGACCCCTGCACGGCGGGGCGAACGCCGCCGTCATGCGGATGCTGACGGCGGTCGGCGACGATGCCGACGACCGGCGGGTCGAGGACGTCATCCGCGGCATGCTCGCCGACAAGCGGCGGGTGCCCGGCTTCGGCCATCGGGTCTATCGCACCGAGGATCCCCGCGCGACCCATCTGCGCCGGATGTCGCGGGACCTCGGCGAGCAGACGGGACGGCCCCGCTGGTTCGCGATCTCCGAACGCATCGAGAAGCTGATGAAGGCGGAGACCGGGATCGACGCGAACGTCGACTTCTATTCCGCGTCCACCTACCACGTGCTCGGGATCCCGATCGATCTGTTCACGCCCATCTTCGTGGTGAGCCGGGTGGCGGGCTGGACCGCGCACGTGCTGGAGCAGTACGCGAACAACCGCCTGATCCGGCCGCGGGCGGAGTACGTGGGGCCCGAATACCCGCAGGCGTTCGTGCCGCTGGCCGATCGGCAGGCGCCCTCGGCGCAGGCGTTTGCGCCGGGGAACGGCGGACGCCGCGAAACCGGCGCCGACTCCCGCTGGGAGGTGCCGACTCCCTGAACCGCCCGCGGCGAACCCCGCGCCGCCCCGAGAGCGGCGCGGCCGCCAGCGGGCGGAGGAGCGCCCGCGGGCGAAGAGCGCCCGTGCCCGACGGGTGCACGTCAAGTAAAGTGAGACGGTGCCGTTGGGGGTATCCGGCGCGGGCGGCCCCGAGGCGCCCCATCGTGTCGAAGCTCGAAAGGCCCGTTCGGAGGGCATCCAGGCCGGGAACGGGATCGGAATCGCCAATCTGGCAGCGACAGGGCGGCCGTCTCACAAATCTGACGTGCACCCCAGCGTGGGATGCTCCTGCGAAACGCCCCCGGTCCTGTAGTATCATTTCTTGTTTTCAGGCTGCCATGAGCGGCTCGGCGCATCGAGAAACGAAATCCATACTTCAGTGAGGGTTGACGGGATGAACACGGCTGCACACGGCACTGCGCAGGGCGTAGCCGCGGCGCTCGTCGTCGGACTGCTGGCGGGGCTGACGAGCGGCCCGGCCGCGGCCAACGACTGGCCGAGCTGGCGCGGGCGCGCCCAGACGGGCGCCTCGGACGAGACCGGCCTGGTGTCGAGCTGGTCGCCCGAGGGCGAGAACCTCATCTGGTTCGACCGCTGGGTCGGACGCTCGACCCCGGCCGTCTTCGACGGTCGGGTCTGCGCCAACGGGCGCACCGGCGACGGCGTGGACGAGCAGGAGGTCGTGGCCTGCTGGAACGCCGAGACCGGCGGGAAGCTCTGGCAGCACGCGTTCAACGTGCTGAACACCACGGTGCCGTTCAACCGGGTCGGCTGGGGCAGTGTGACCGGCGACCCGGAGACCGGGTACCTGTACGCCATGAACATCGACGGCCACCTGAACGTGTTCGACCGCGGCGGAGCCATCGTGTGGAGCTGGCGTCTCGCCGAGGAGCTCGGCCGGGCCTCGGGCTACGGCGGACGCACGTCGACGCCGCTGGTCGACGAGGACCAGTTGCTGCTCGGCATCATCGGGTCCGGCTGGGGCAACCTGGGCGGTCCGCCCCGGCACCGCTACTTCGGCTTCGACAAGCTGACCGGCGAGGTGCGGTGGAGCTCGACCCCGGGCGGCAACGTCGCCGACATGAACACGCAGTCGGTCGGCGTGGTCGGGGTCGTGAACGGCCAGCGCCTGTGGATCGACGGCAATGCCGACGGCCACATCTACGCGCTGAACGCCCGTACCGGGCGGAGGGTCTGGGAGTTCCAACTGAGCAAGCGCGGCATCAACGTCTCGCCGGTGCTCGCCGGCGACACGGTCTACGCGGCCCACAGCGAGGAGAACATCGACTCGGGCCTCATGGGCCGGGTGGTGGCGATAGACGCGACCGGCTCGGGGGACGTGACCGCCACCCACGAGCGCTGGCGCGCCGACGAGCTGGCCGTCGGGTTCTCGTCGCCGCTCCTCCACGACGGGCGGCTCTACGTCATCGACAACTCGGCCAACCTCTTCGCCCTCGACGCCGCGACCGGCGCCGTCGCGTGGGACCACAGCGTCGGCACCGTGGGCAAGGCATCGCCGGTGTGGGCCGACGGCAAGCTGTTCGTCACCGAGACCAACGGCAACGTCCGCATCCTCGAGCCGGGCCCCGACGGGGCGAGAGAGCTCGACCACGACGAGCTGCAGGTCGAGGACGGCCGCTACGCCGAGATCTACGGCTCGTTCGCGGTGGGCTACGGGCGGCTTTACGTGACCGCCGAGTCCGGCATCTACGCGATCGGCGATCCCGACGCGCCGTTCGCCATGACCCCGGGGACCGCCCCCGAGGGCGGCGCCGAAGCCGCGCCCACGGGGACCGCGGCCAGTCTGCAGGTGGTGCCGGCCGAGGTGATCGCGTCGGCCGGCGACACCGTCGAGTTCCGCGTGCGCGCCTACGACGAGAACGGCCGGTTCCTGGGCGCCCGCGACGCGGCCTGGTCGGTCGACGGCCTCGCGGGGGCGGGCATCTCCGGCGACGGCGTGCTCGCCACCGACGCCCGCGCCGCGAACCAGGCGGGCACGGTGACCGCCACGTCCGGCGGCCTGAGCGCGGCGGCCCAGGTGCGGGCCTACGCCCCCCTGCCGTGGTCCGAGAACTTCGAGAGCGGACGTCCGCCGTACTGGATCGGCGGCGGGGCCAGCCTCGCCGTCGAGGACCTGGGCGGCAACCAGGTGTTCCGGAAGGGCGCCTCGCGCACCGGCATCCACCGCCACGCCACCTACATGGGCCCGACGGACATGGCCGGCTACACGGTGCAGGCCGACGTCATGGCGGCGCAGTGGCGGCGGCGGCGTCCGGACATCGGCCTCATCAACAGCGGCTACACCATGGACCTGCAGGGCAACCGGCAGAAGATCCAGATCCAGTCCTGGGCGGCCGAGCTGCGGATCCGGGAAGAGGTGGACTTTCCATGGGAACCGGACACCTGGTACCGCCTGAAGCTGCGGGTCGACGTGGACGGCGGCCGGGGGCTGGTGCGCGGGAAGGTCTGGCCCCGCGGCGAGGCCGAGCCCGCCGACTGGACGATCACCGCCGAGGACCCGATTCCGAACCGCAACGGCAGTCCCGGCATCATCGGCTACTCGCCGATCGACATCTACTTCGACAACGTCAGTGTGGTGGAGAACCAATGACTCGACACGGTGCAACGTATCTCCTGGCGGCCGCCCTCGCCGTCGCGGCGACCGCGGGCCGGGCGGGGGCCCAGAACGAAGTGGCAATGTTCGGGAACACCCCGTCCCGCAACATGGTGTCCGGCGAGACCGGCGTGCCCGACAGCTGGGACCCGCGGTCGGGCGAGAACATCCTGTGGACGCAGCCGGTCGGCTCGCAGGCCTACGGCGGCCCGGTGGTGGCCAACGGCAAGGTCTACGTCGGCACGAACAACGAGGGGGTGCGGAACCCCGCCTACCAGGACGACATGGGCGTGGTGATGGCGTTCGACGCCATGACCGGCGAGTTCGTCTGGCAGGTGGTGCACGACAAGCTGTCGGCGGGGCGGGTCAACGACTGGCCGCTGCAGGGCGTCTGCTCGACCGCGTACGTCGACGGCGACCGCGTCTGGTACGTCTCGAACCAGGCGCACGTGATCTGCCTCGACGCCAACGGGCTCGCGAACGGCAACGACGGTCCGTTCACCGGCGAGCCGGGCGCCGGACCGACCGACGGCGACATCATCTGGTCGTACGACATGATCGGCGAACTCGACGTGTTCCCGCACAACCTCGCCACCGGATCGCCGCTCGTCGTCGGCGACGTGCTCTACACGGTGACCAGCAACGGCGTCGACGAGGGCCACGTCAACATCCCCTCGCCGTTCTCCCCCCACGTCATCGCCCTCGACAAGAACACCGGCGAACTGCTGTGGGAGAACACCGACGTCGGCGAGGGAGTGCTGCACGGAAGCTGGACCAACCCCGCCTACGGGGTCATCGACGGGCGCGCGCAGCTCATCGTCGCGGGCGGCGACGGCGTCGTCTACAGCCTCGACCCCGCCACCGGCGGGCAGCTCTGGCGGTTCGACGGCAACCCGAGGGACTCGGAGTGGATTCTCGGCGGGCGCGGCACCCGCAACAACATCCTCGCCACGCCGGTGATCTGGGAGGACAAGGTCTACGTCGGGGTCGGCCAGGACCCCGAGCACGGCGAGGCCCCCGGCCACTTCTACGCCATCGACGCCACCGGCTCGGGCGACGTCACCGACACCCACAAGGTGTGGAGCCGGGACGGCGACGACTTCTACCGCACCATGTCGACGGCGGCCATCGCCGACGGCGTCCTGTACATATCGAGCCTGTCGGGGTTCCTCCACGCCCTCGACCCCGACACCGGCGAGCACCACTGGACTTACGACACCTTCGCGGCTGTCTGGGGCTCGCCGTTCGTGGCCGACGGCAAGGTGTTCCTCGGCGACGAGGACGGCGACATCGCGGTGCTGCGGGCGGGCACCGAGATGGAGCTGCTGGGCGAGATCAACATGGGCGCCTCCGTCTACAGCACCCCGGTGGTGCGCGACGGCGTCATGTACCTGCTGACCCGCAACCGCCTCTGGGCGGTGCAGGCGGGGGCGCAGTCGGAGCCTTTCGGGCGCTGACGAGGCGAACCGCCGGCGGAAGAAGAGACTGCGGGCGCCCTGCCAACGCCGACTCCGCGGCGGTGGGGCACCCGATTCGCGTACGACGACAAGAGGAGCGGTGACGGCCGTAAGGACGTTGGCGGAATGACCTTGCCGTGTGTGGCCAAACGCGCGATGCGCAACGGCAAGCCAAGCCGCCGGCGATGTGCGGACCGGAAGTCTGCGCCGTCGGGAACGGCGCAGACTCCTGGGCAGGGTCGGTTGCGGCGGCGGCACCGCAAAGCGGCGGAACCTCAGGCGAAATGCCGGGTCTAGATTCCTTGAGCGGCCGGGATCTTTACAGTTGAGTCAAGTTTTTGATCGTGTTTTGTTCGCTGCCATGGGAGCGACCTCGGCATCGGCGGCTGCGCAGACCCATGTTTCGTCGATCTGAGGTGGAGCCTCGCTAGTCCTGCCGGCCTTCCTGCTCGGCCGCGGCCCGGGCCTCCTCCGCGCGCGCGCCGGCGAGGATGTTGGTCAGGCCGTAGTTCCCTTCGTGGCAGGCGTGCTCGAAGATCGGCCCGCGCGTCCGCTGCATCGGCATCTCCGCCGTCCAGGGACGGGCCCAGGTCGCCGCGTCCTCCACCGTGAACGTATACAGGATGGAGTCGTCGGCCACCCGCGTGAACCGCTCGATCACGCGCATCCGGTCGCTCGACCCGCGGAACGGGTTCTTGCCGTTGATGTTGGTGGTCTCGACGACCAGGGTGTCGCCCTCCCACCGGCCGCGCGGCAGCCCCATCCACTGCCGGGTCGCTTCCGGCGGCTGGGGCCGCGTGTCCAGGGGAATGATGCGCGCGTCGTGGATCATCTCGATCAGGATCATCACGTGGTCGCGGCCCTGCACGATGTGGAAGTTGGCGTTGTAGCCCGCGTTCAGCATGGGCGGTCCGGCGCTGCCCGTGATGATGCAGCGGGCGCCCAGCGACAGGTTCTCGGCCGCGTCGTACCGGCCGCCCCGCGCCTCGCGCTCGGCCCGGCGTTCGGCCGCGCGCCGCACGCCCTCGGCCGTCCGTTCGGGCAGCCTCCCGTCCGGAGGATCGACGATCAGCGAAGTGCGCAGGTTCGAGGCCATCGTCGACTGACTGCGGTCGAGCCCGAACTGCGTGAAGTCGTAGTGCACGTCGGGAATCGTGCCCGGCGTGGTCTGCGACGATTCGCGGCGCGCCCTGCCGTCGCGGATGGCCGCCGCCTCCTCCTCGGTGTAGAACGCCTTGTCCACGTCTTCGGGCCGCTCCAGCGGCGTATAGGTCTGGTTCGTCCAGAACCCCTGAAGGTCGGGGTGACCGTACTCCGTGCGCGGAGCGACGTAGCCGCCCTGCGCGGCGACCGGGCCGGCGGAGAAGACGACGACCGCCGCGGCGGCGGCCGAGACACCGATCGAGACGAGGCATGGTCGAGTCACTTGACGTCCCCCTGTCACCGCATTCGGGGCGGGTAGCCCGCCGCCGGTGCGCGATCACGGCGGTTATACCAGATCCCGGCTGCGCGGCTCCCGTCGGCTGTCAACAGTCGCCCGAAAGCGCATCCATCTGGACAGATCTTCGACCACAACATGTAGGGGGTCAGGGTTGGGCACCGTCCGATAAAACACCCAGTCTGGACAGGCGTGCGCGGAGCCGCCGTCCCAGCCGAGAGCCCCGCGAAGCAGGGGCGGAGCGAAAGCGGCGCGCCTCGACGACGGCGAGCACACGCCGAAGCTGTCGGTCGGACGATGCCCCGGCCACCACAACATCTTGGGGTCGGCGCCGGGCTCGAATCGATCGCTTTCACGCGTTCGGCAACATCGGCCGTCCCGGCCGCGGCGATTCAGGGAACCGCCGTCTTGCGGCCAGCTCCCGGAGCCCGTGGCGGCAGACCCCGCCGCCATCGACCGGCGATGCATCCCGCCTGACCGCGTTGCGCCTCGGGACCGGCTCTTGCTCCACCAGTCGCTGACATGCCCCGACAGGCTTCATCCCGACGCCTTGTCAGGCAGGGGCCCGCCGCCGTCGGCGCAACGCGGGGCCACCACGGATCGTCAGTCCCGAGCGACGGGGACGAGCCGGGTCTCCCGGCGCTCGCCGTCACGCAAGAAGACGACGGCGGCCGGCTCGTCAGCCTTGAGCAGATCCAGCGCCCCCATGTAGTCGTAGATGTTGCCCACCGCGACCCCCGCCATCTCGACGATGACGTCGCCCCCCTGCAGGCCGGCCCGCTCGGCCGGCCCCCCGGCCATGACCCCCGAGAGCCGCAACCCCTCGATTTCGGCCCCGTAGTCGGGGATGGTGCCGGTGGAGATCCGCGTCATCGCCCGCCCGGGCTGCGCGGTCCGCTGCACCGCCACGTAGTCCGGCGGCGCCGGCTCGGCGATCAGGCGCGCCGCCACCTCCGCGCCGTAGCGGGCGATCCGATCGAGGTCGGGAAAGTTGATGGCGGCGGTATCGTCGCTCGGCCGGTGGTAGTCCTCGTGGCTGCCGGTGAACAACGCGAGGCTCGGCACGTCGGCCCCGATGAAGCTGATCGAGTCCGTCGGCAGGTAGGGGTCGCTGACCCGCTGGAGATCGAATCCGAACGCGGCGTTCACCTCGTCCACCAAGTCGGGCCAGACGCCGCTGCTTCCCAACCCCTGCGCGGTCAGCGCGTTGTTCCGCATGCGCCCGACCATGTCGAAGTTCACGTACGCGGCCACCTCGCTCATCGGCACGGCTCCGTGGGCCACGAAGTCCTGCGAGCCCAGCAGGCCGATCTCCTCGCCGGACCAGAAGCCCAGCACGACGCCGCGCGCGCGCTCCCGACCCGCCAGCACGGCCCCCGCCGCGAGTACCGCGGCCACCCCCGACGCGTTGTCGTCGGCCCCGTTGTGGACCTCGCCGGCCGCGTCGGCTCCGGCCAGCGAACCGCTCTCACCATGCCCCAAATGGTCGTAGTGGGCGCCCAGCGCGACGTACGGCTTCTCCGCCGGATTCGCCACCGTCGGCGGCAGATAGCCGACGACGTTGTAGCCGGTCCGCCGCTCGCGGCTGACCCGCGCGTCGATCGTCACCTCGACGGGAATCTCGAAGCCGGCCACGTGGGGGTTCCCGGCGTCGAGCTCCCGCTGCGCCTCCTCGAAGGTCCGGTTCGGCACCCGCTCGAACAGCGCCTCGACGACCCCGCCGGTCACGCTGACCGCCGCGATGCCCGAATCGGCGACGGCGGCGTCCGCGGTCATCCGAATCAGCCGGCCGGCTCCGGGCGAACGGGGACCGGTCACCACCACCATGCCCCGCGCCCCCCGACGGCGCAGCTCGGCCGCCTTGAACCGGAGACCCGCGTAGCGCGAGAACAGCGCGCGCAGATCGCCCTCGCTGTCCTCCGGAAAGTACCGAAGCACCAGCACGATCTTGTCGGCGACGTCAAGGGTCGCATAGCTGTCGTAGCTGAATCCGTCGGTCTCGGGTATCACCAGCCCGTAGCCCGCGAACACCAGGGGCCCGCTCGCCGTCGCCGACTCCGAGAACGAGAGCCCGCGCACCGAGTCGGCATAGTCCCATTGCCGGCCGTCCGCGGTCTCGAGCCGCAGGGTGCTCCCGCCGTCGCGGGCCGAGCCGGTGTACTCGAACGGCAGGCGGAAATCGCCGAGGCCCGGCAACGGCGACGCCCCGATGGCCTCCAGCTCGGCGATGATGTGATCGGCGGCCTGCCGGATGCCCGCGCTGCCGGTGAACCGCCCCTCCAACGCATCCGAGGCCAGGAGCTCCACATTGGCCCGGATCGACGACGGCTCCCTGTCCGTCCCGGACTGGGCGAACGCCCCGCCCGACCCGACGGCCAGCACCGCGAGACTCACGACGACGACGGGTGCCACCTTGGTCATTGATCTACCTTGGCTCTTCCGCTGCCACGGGCGCCGCCGGCGCCCCCACGAACATGGTCCAATCCGCGCGTCCCCGCTTCGATGCCCGCGCAGGCCCGGATCGTAGCGAACCGAAGCCCGGCGCCTGTCCCGGCGCCCAGCCGGCAACTCGTCGGAACAGCTCTACTTCCACCTCTCGGCGTACCGCCGGTCCTTTCAAGGCCGGCATCCATCGGCGATCCGGAGCTAATGGGTGTCACCAGGAGTATTGAGAACTGCACCAAGCGGCAAGCCCAAGAGTGTCGCCAGCGGCTCAGTTGCATTATATCGGCGTCGGAGCCCCGGCCGTTTGAGCGTGCGGCGCCAGTTGATCCAGTCGTCGTCGTCCCGGGGCGGGAAGCTCCTCGGCCGTGACGGGCTCGATCGAGGTGAGTTCCCCGATGATCCCGCCACCCCTTCACGAAGCTCTCAGCGCTGCGCCCCCGCGGCGATGACGGCGCTGCGCGCCGCCGCGTTCGCCGCCGTCAGACCGCCGTTCGCGCCGCCGAAGTTGAAGATCCGGTACCCCTGCTCCATCCGGAGGGCGGCGTTCGCGGGCGTGACGGTGCCTCCGCAGGCGAGGGCGCGCGTCCGGCAGACGGCCAGGAGCTGCTCGAAGGCGGCCGCCACCTCGGGGTCGTCGGGGCCCTCCGCGCCGTAGGACGAGCTGAGGTCGCTGCCCGCGCCCAGATAAAAGCCGCCGACACCGGGCACCCGGGCGATGGCGTCGGCGTTCTCCACGCCCTCCCGCGTCTCGATCATCGCCCAGAAGAGCAGATCGCCCTGCGGATTGAGGGGCCAGAGGTCGGCGCGGTGCCGGCACTCGGCGCGCCCGATGCCCCAGAACGGGCATTGCAGGGTGCCCCGCACGCCCGGCGGGTTCGGGATGGCCGACGACCGGAACTGCCGGGGACGCATCGTCCGTACGATGTTCTCCGCCTGCTCGGGGGTCTCGATGTTGTTGACGAGTATGCCCATCAGGCCGATGTCGAGCGCGTGCTTGACCATCCACAACGTTTGCTCGCGCCCGTAGGGCGGGAAGCGCGCAAACACCGGCGGGTGCGCCTGCGCGTTCCCCCGCGCGAGGATGCCGGCCTTGTCGCCGGCGACCAGGAACGCCACGAAGTGCTCGAGCGCCTCGAACCGCATCGGGTTGTGTTCCATGTCGACATACACGTAGTCGATGCTCGGGTCGCCCGCCAGGGCCCGCGCGTTCTGCAGCGACAAGTCGGCAGTGCTGACACCGAACACGTGCCTGCCCTGCGCGAGCTTCTCGACCACCGGATTCAGGTGGAGGTAGGACTCCTGGGCCGACGGAACGGAGACGAAAAGGACGGCGATGACGATGCCCGCCGCCGGAAGCGGTCCGGCGGGACGGTGATGAGATGGCGCCATTGGAGACCTCCTGGAAGTCTGGCGAAACCGAAACGAAGGACCCGCGCGAACGACCGCAACAATGGCGGGCCCGGCCGGAAACCGTCTGGGCCGGAACCCCCGTAGTCTACATGCCCGCATCGCCGAGCAACCCGATATCGGTCGCTGCGCCGGGCGCTGGCCGGCGCGCAAGACGCGCTGGCCGAGCAGATCGACCGCACCACCGCCGCGCTGGCCGGCGACGCCACGTCGTCCCGGCGCGACGCCGCGGCGCAGACGGAGATCCGCCGCCGCAACCGCCTCGACCCGCCGCCATGTCCGGCCGTGGAGATCGACACCGACCTGCGGGGGGCGATCGACGTCGGTCCGCCCGCCCGCCGCGTGGGCGGTCCGAGCGCGACGCCATGGACCCGCGGGCGGGCCGGGCCCCGCAGAAGGGGCGGAACGGGTCGACGCGGACACGCCCGTCCGCGGGCGCGGACCCGGTCGGCGCCGCGAATCCGCCGCCGCCCCGCTCGACGACCATCCACGTGCGCCGTGGTACGCTGCCGAACGAGGCCGCCGGGCGGAGCGGGCGGGACGAGCAGGCGAAGAACGCCCGACCCGCCGGATCTCGATCCCAGGCGCGCCATGCGGGGCCCAGTGCTGAGGCGCGGGTCGGACGTGATCAACGCCATGAAGCTGCTCGAACCCGATCTCCGGGACAACCATGCGCGACGTATGGCGATGCGCCGGCGGCGGTTGACGATCGATCTTGCACACAGGATAATACCTGCATGAAAACCATAATGATAAATGTATCCGAACTAGTGTTCGAGCTGACGGAGATATAGATATAGACCGGTGCCACGCCGCGGCGTCCCGTTGCGGAAATTGCGGTCGGGAGAACACAGGCGTTCCGATGACGACCATTCAATCGCTCCGTCTCGACGGCCTGCTGTCGTTCGCCCCCGGCTCGGAGGCGTTCGATCTCGGTGCGCTGAACGTGCTGATCGGGGCGAACGGGTCGGGCAAGTCGAACGTGGTCGAGGCGCTGGAGCTGCTGCGTTCGACGCCGTTCGATTTCGCCGAGGCGATTCGCGACGGCGGCGGCCCGCTGGAGTGGCTGTGGAAGGGGAACCCGCCGAGTCGACGCGCGACGATGGACGTCGTGCTCGAAGCGGAGACGCCGGCCGGCCGGCCGTTGCGCTACCGCATCGAGTTCACGGCGGTGCAGAACCGCGTCGAAGTGTTGGACGAAGCAATAGAGAACACCGAACCGGCACCGGGAGAGAAGGACGTCTACTTCTACTACCGTTTCCAGCGCGGGCAGCCGGTGATCAACGTGCGGGAGCTGGGCACCGACGGCGGCGCTCCCGTATCCGAGCGACCGCGGCGGTATCTCCGCCGCGAAACCCTGCCCGCCGATCAATCCGTTCTTGCCCATTACCGAGACTCAGACCTGTATCCCGAAGTCACGTGGGTCGGCAAGCGCTTCGCAGGCATGCAGACGTTCCGCGAATGGACGTTCGGCCGCTATGCGTCGTTGCGCCGGCCGCAGTGGGCCGATCTGCCGGAAGACCGCCTGCTGCCCGATGCGAAGAACCTCGCGATGATGCTGAACCGAATCCAGCATCGGGACGGGCGGCGGTTCGACGATCTGCTGAAACGTTTCTTCCCCCGCTTCGAGCGGATGACGACGCTGGTCTCCGGCGGAACCGTGCAGTTCTACCTGCACGAAGCGGGCTTCTCGTCCCCGATTCCGCCGACCCGCCTGTCCGACGGCACGATCCGGTTCGTGGCCGTGCTGGCGATCCTGCTGTCCCCGTCGCCGCCGCCGCTCGTCTGCATCGAAGAGCCCGAGCTGGGCTTGCACCCCGACGCGGTGGCGCTGCTGGCCGAATTGCTGGTGGAGGCGTCCGAACGCATGCAGATCGTGGTCACGACCCATTCCGACGCGCTGGTGTCGGCGTTGACCGGCCAGCCGGACGCCGTCATCGCCTGCGAGCGGCCCGGCGCGGGAACGGAGCTTCGGCGTCTCGACCCCGAGAAGCTCGCCGACTGGCTGGAGCAGTACCAACTCGGCGACCTCTGGCGGATGGGCGAACTGGGGGCGAACCCGTGAGCGGCGTGGCGATCTACATGGAGGGCGGCGGCCTGGGGAAGGGAAGTCGATCGGCGTTGCGCCTGGGCATGGACGGATTCCTGCGGCGGCTCAAGGCCGCGGCGAGGGCGAAGGCGTGGCGGTGGCGACTCGTCTGCTGCGGTCCGCGCGGCGCGGCCTTACGCGGTTTCCGGAACGCCGTCAGGAGGGGTAACGACGCGGTGACGTTACTGCTGGTCGACGCCGAGGGGCCGGTGAGCAGGCCGCCGGGTGAGCACCTGCGCGATCGAGACGGATGGGATCTCGGTTTCGCCGACGACCACGCGGTCCATCTCATGGTGCAAACGATGGAGACCTGGATAGTCGCGGACTCGGCGGCGCTGGCCGCGTATTACGGGCAGGGTTTCAACAAGGGCGCACTGTCGAACAGGACGAATCTCGAGGACGAGCCCAAGGCCGCCGTCGAGCGCGCGCTGAATCGGGCGACGGAGCACTCCCGGAAAGGCCGCTATCACAAGATCCGGCACGCATCCGCTCTGCTGCAACAGATCGATGCCGAGCGCGCGCGGGAGAGATGCCCGCATTGCTGGCGACTCTTCAACGTAGTGGAGCGGATGATCGACGCCGCGTAGCGCCAGCCGCGTACCCGGCTGGCGACGCTCCGGAGGACTTCGATGACCAGACAGTTGACCGCGATCATTGAAGCCGTCGTGGGTGTCACCGACCTGACAGATGGGTCGTGATCGCACCGCTTGAGTAGCTAGTTGAGATTCTATCGTGTCCAACAAATTACCTCCTCACTTTGTGCAACTTGTTTGGGACGCTGCCCACAAGTCCTTTTGGCGAAAGCGAGCACTACAAGATTTCTTGCGTCGCTGCGGAATTCAAGAATCATTCATTGCCACTTGGACTGAAGACGAGACCAAAAGAGATTTCCTGAACCGACTCTTCCCTCGTATGGAGCGATCTAACAGTGGCAGGCAAACGATTTGTCATCTCGCCAATGCATTGTCTGAGCAGCATTCCTTTCCGGATCTCGAAGGTTGGGATGAATCCCTCAGAATGAAGGAGGATGCGAAACGGGCGGTATCTGCCTTGAAGTCATATCTTGCGAAGAAAGCGAACGAATCGGCGCAGGAGCAGTCTATTGCTCAAGCGCGCCGTCGTTCGGAAGACCTACGAATTCAGCAGATCCGGCGACAACAAGATCTCGGCAAGCTGTCCGCTCTTCTTGATGCGCTTGCGTCTCGACAGGGGACGCGCGAAGGCGGAAGTGCCTTCGAGGAATGGTTTTTTGACCTTATTTATTACTTTGAGCTTCCACATAGGCGCCCATATAAGACTGACGGCCGTGAAATAGACGGATCGATCACTATCGGAGACACGACATACCTCGTTGAGTTGAAGTTCAAAAAAACACCGGTTGGGGCACCTGATGTTGATATTTTCCGTCAGAAGGTCGAAAACAAGGCAGATAACACCATGGGGATCATGGTCAGCATGTCGGGCTATACGGAACCGGGGATGAAGTCGGCATCGGGTCATAAGTCCCCGATTCTTCTTCTGGATTTCAATCATATATATGCAGTCCTTCGTGGAGTGCTGAAAATGGACGAACTTGTCGGGCGTGTGCGTCAGCATGCGTCGCAGACTGGCCGTGCGTTCTTTCGTCTGGATGAGTTGGAATAGCATTCATGAACGATGTTCTGCCCCCCAACCTGCGGGCGCTCCTCGCCAGGTCCGTTCAGGCGGCGCGCCGGGACGCCGAGGCGGGCACCCGCCGGGCGCTCGACGCGCTGGCGGTGGGCGGCCGCGACCCGCACCCGGGGATGGCACCCGACGTGCAGGCGCTGCGGTGCCGGCTGCGCGCCCACGGCCGGCAGCGCGGCGACCGACGCGACCCGCGGGTGGCGACGCAGGAGATCGGGCGTCTCACCGCCGAGGTCGCCTGCGAGCACTGGCACCGGATGCTGTTCGCGCGCTTCCTGGCAGAGAACGCGCTGCTGATCGAGCCGGCGGCGGGCGTCGCCGTGTCGCTGGCCGAGTGCGAGGAGCTGGCCCGCGAGCAGGGGGCGGACCCGTGGGCGCTGGCCGGCCGGTTCGCGGAGCGGATGCTGCCGCGGATCTTCCGGTCCGACGACCCGGCGCTGGCGGTGACGCTGGCGCCGGAGACGCGGCAGGCGCTGGAGCGGCGGGTGGAGTCGCTGCCGACGGCGGTGTTCACGGCGGGCGACGCGCTCGGCTGGCCCTACCAGTTCTGGCAGGCGGAGCGGAAGGACGCGGTCAACCGGAGCGGCGCGAAGATCGGCGCGGACGAGCTGCCGGCGGTGACGCAGCTCTTCACCGAGCCGTACATGGTCGGCTTCCTCCTGCACATCACCCTCGGCGCGTGGCGCGCCGGCCGGTTGCTGGCCTCGCGGCCGGACCTGGCAGCGGCAGCGCGGGACGAGGCGGCGCTGCGGCGGGCGGTGCGCCCGGAGGCGGCGGGCGGCTACGACTTCGCCTGGCTGCGCTTCGTCCGCGACGCGCGGGACGGCGACGCGGACGAACGCCCCGCCGGGCCGTGGCGTCCCGCCGCCGGCACCTTCGAAAGGTGGCTGCGGCGGGCGGCGGAACTGCGCATCCTCGACCCCTGCTGCGGCAGCGGGCACTTCCTGGTGGAGGCGTTCGAACTGCTGGTCCGCCTGCGGATGGACGAGGAGCGCATCGCCCTCGACGATGCCATCCGCGCCGTGCTGCGGGACAACCTGTTCGGGCTGGAGATCCACCCCCGCTGCACGCAAATCGCCGCCTTCAACTTGGCGCTGGCGGCGTGGCGACTCGCCGGCCGGCCGATCGAGTTGCCGCCGCTCAACCTCGTCTGCGCGAGGCTGGCGCCGCACGCGGCGCTCGAGGAGTGGATCGCGCTGGCCGAGGACGCCGCCGCCGCGGGCGGGATGCCGGCCGAGCGCAACCTGTTCGGCGTCGACGACACGCTGCTCTGCGGGCCGCTGCGCAACAGTCTGACCGCGCTGCACGACCTGTTTACGCAGGCACCGGAGCTCGGCTCGCTGATCGACCCGCGCGCCGCCGAGGGCCGGGTCTTCCAGGCGGACTTCGAATCGACGCGCAAGACCCTCGCCGCCGCGCTCGCCCGCGAGCGGGGCAGCGACGAGACGGCCGAACGGAGCGTCGCCGCCCAGGGGATGGCGCGCGCGGCGGAGCTGCTGGCCGAGCGGTACACGCTCGTGGTCACCAACGTGCCGTACCTCGCCAGCGGCAAGCAGTCCGACGTGCTCAAGACCTTCGCCGCCGGCCGACACGCCGACGCGAAGGCCGACCTGGCGACCCTCTTCGTGTCGCGCAGCTTCGACTGGCTCGCCCCGCACGGCACGCAGGCGATGGTGACGCCGCAGAACTGGCTCTCTTTGCCCAGATACCAGAAGCTGCGCGAGCGGCTGCTGCAGGAGCGGACGTGGAATCTGGTGGCGCGGCTGGGCCCCGGCGCGTTCGAGACGATCGGCGGCCACGTGGTGAACGCCGCGCTGAACGTGCTGTCCGCCGACCCGACAGCGGCGGGATGGCGGATGGCGGGGATCGACGTGTCCGCCCCGCGCAACCAGCGGCCGATCCAGGCGGGCGTCCCGTTCGATTTGCCCCATTGGCAACAGGTCGCCGCCGACCCCAACGGTCTCCCTGAGCCCTACACCGCCGACCCCACCCAGTGGATTTTCCACGGCCACCCATGCGGCAGCGTCGTCTGGGACGAGAAAGCGAAGCGGACCGCGCATGGCCCGTTGCGGACCGATCCCACGGTGCTCCAGATCGCCGTCGCACGGCTGGCCGGCTACCGCTGGCCGGCCGAGCGCGACCCGGAGATGCGTCTCGCCGGCGAGATGCGGACCTGGGTCGAACGCTGCCGCGCGCTGGACGAGTTTGCCGACCCCGACGGCATCGTCTGCCTTCCGCCGGTCGCCAGAGAGCCGGCCGCCGCCGACCGGCTGCGCCGGCTGCTCGCCGCGGCGTACGGCGCGGACTGGTCCGCGGCGACGGAACGGCGGCTGCTCGCGGCGGCGGCGGGCGACGCCCGGCCCGCCGATTCCCTCGAAGCGTGGCTGCATGACCACTTCTTCGCCGAGCACTGCAAGCAGTTCCACCACCGCCCGTTCGTCTGGCACGTCTGGGACGGGCACCGCGACGGCTTCGGCGCGCTGGTGCACTACCACTGCTTCGCCGGCCCCGACGGCGCGGACCGCCGCAAGCTCGAAGCACTGGCGTACAGTTACCTCGGCGACTGGATCGCCCGCCAAGAGGCCGATCAACGCGACGGCAAGGAGGGCGCCGACGGCCGCCTCGCCGCCGCCCTCGACCTCCAACAGCAGCTCGAACGCATCCTGGAAGGCGAGCCACCCTGCGATCTGTTTGTCCGCTGGAAGCCGCTCGCCGCGCAGCCGATCGGCTGGACGCCGGACCTGAACGACGGCGTCCGGGTCAATCTCCGTCCGTTCCTGTCGGCCGAGCTCGCCCGCGGCGGTCGCGCCGGTGCCGGCATCCTGCGCTGGAAGCCCAACGCCGCCTGGGGCAAGGACCGCGGAAAGGAACCCGCGAGCCTGCGGCCCCGTGAGGAGTACCCCTGGTTCTGGAGTTGCCCCGGCACGGGTACGCTGGCAGAGCGCACCGACTTCATGGGCGGCGAGAAGTTCGCCGGCAACCGGTGGAACGACCTGCACTACACGAACACCGTGAAGCGCGCGGCGCGGGCGACAGCGAGCAGTGACGAACCGGGATACGCGACGTCCTCCGTGGAGATCTGATGGCCAGTCATCTTCCGCAGCCGGTGGGCAGACAGCGGGAGGTTCTATACCTTCCGGCTCACGGGAAGACCGTCGTGTTGGGCACCGCCGGTAGCGGAAAGACGACGTTGGCGATTCACCGATCTCTGTATCTGTCGAATCCTTCCACGAAACACGGCGGCCCTACGCTGCTGGTGACCTTCAATCGCTGCCTAGTCATCTACATGGAACACTTGGCAGGCACCATTCAGGCACCTGTCGATGTACGTAATTTTCATCACTTTGCCCGGGGATATCTTTCGTCCAGGGGCAAATTGCCGTGGGGGAGTATCTGCGCTCCTGACGAACGGCTGCGTCTCATAGCGCAGGTAGTGAACGAAGCACGACAAACGGGCGTGCAGAGCACGACGCTGAAGCGCCCGGCGGAATTTCTTGATGAGGAGTTCCAGTGGATACAGCAGCACGGCATCGTGAATGCGAACGATTACGTCAATGCCGAGCGAATCGGTCGTTCGACCGCGCGGGTTGCGAGATCCGAACGACCCGGCTTGTTCGACATGTACACTCGCTATCTGGATCACCGTGCGCACGCACGCAAGTCCTACGACTGGCAGGATCTCGCCAGCGCCGTCCTGCGAGAGTTCAAAGGAGATGCGACGAAACGGATGTACCGCCACGTAGTGATTGACGAGGGGCAGGATTTCTCCCCGGAGATGCTGCGCTCTCTCGCCGCCGCCATCCCGCAAGACGGAAGTCTGACGTTCTTTGGCGACGTCGTCCAACAGATATATGGCCACCGGATGTCCTGGCGCAGCGCCGGTCTGGTCAATCCGAAGATTTGGCTTTTTACCGAAAACTATCGGAACACGAAGCAAGTAGCCAGACTCGCACTCGCACTCGCGGCAATGCCGGATTTTCCAGAGGACCCCGATCTGGTTGAACCGACTGCGCCTGTCGCCGACGGCCCCCCGCCCGCGCTCGTACCATTTTCAAGCGAATCGGACGAGCGCCAGCGTGTCATATCGGCAGCCACCGAATCGGCCAGAACTGGAACTGTAGCGATCCTGTTTCGAACACGGCAGCACGAAACTAAGGTCCGGCCGTATCTTCCGACCGGCGCGAAGCGGCTTCATCGTGAACTCGATCACTGGGCTTCCGGACCGGGCTTGTTCTACGGCACGTATCACTCCGCAAAGGGGTTGGAATTCGATACGGTCTTTCTACCGTTCCTGTCGGAAGAGCGTTGGCCGCATCCGCCTGACGTTGACGCATTCGGGGAACATGAAGCAGCAATTCGGGGTTCCCGCCTGCTCTATGTTGGAATTACGCGCGCTCGGTCTTCTCTGGTGTTGACATACACGGGGCAGCCGACACGGCTGTTGCCGGGAGACACGGAGCTGTACCGGCCATGACGGGACTGATAATGGAACCGATACGGACACGCGCGCTTCGACGCGGCATTACGAGGCTGTGCCATTTCACGCCGTCGCGGAACCTTGCGCACATCGCGAGCGATCGGCAAGGAATCCTAGCCACCCGACATCTCGAAACCGATGAACGGTCGGTTCTTAATCCGACGGACCGAGAACGCCTGGATGGTCATCCGGACCATGTATGTTGCTCGATACAGTACCCCAACGCGTGGTATTTCAGGACGGCTCGGAAGAAGGAACAACTGTTTCGGGATTGGGTCGTACTACTCATCGAATCTCACTACTTGTGGCGGCGCGGAACAAAGTTCTGCCCGCGAAACGCCGCGGCGGCGCGCGGGCAACTGGTTGGAGAAGGGACTCAGGCGTTCAACGCCTTGTTTGCGGAGGTCGTCGAAGGCGTTCAGCGTTACCAGCGCGGGCCGAATCGGCCAGATTTTCTTCCGACCGACGAACAGGCGGAAGTTCTGGTTCCGGATCGGATTTTGCGTAACGACGTACAGGGCGTCGCCGTTCGGGACGACACGCAAGCCGCAAACGAAGTGGCTCGAATGGAGCAGCTTGGCGTGGACGTGCCTCGGTTCGTAGTCGTTCCGGAGTTCTTTGATGCGTATCGCCTCAGTGGCATGTTGCGAACCGGACGCATTCCGAACGAGATCGAGTACCAACGGGGAGAGGCGCATGACTGATGATGGCAATGGGCGGGAATGGGCGTCGCACCCGCTAGCGGTCAAGTCGGAGGGAGCCTTCCTGGCCCTTGCAACCGGCGATGCCTTGGGCTGGCCGCAGGAAATCCGGCAGCGTGACGGGTCACGCGGGATCGAGACGGTGCCGCACATCGAGTTCAAGAAGTGGACGCGGAGGAGCGGAGGACAGTACCGCCCCTTCGAGGAGATCATCGGCGCCGGGGAATACAGCGACGATACGCAGCTCATGCTCGCGGTTGCGCGCAGCCGAACGACGTACGGCGCCGACTGGTGGAAGGCGTTCGCGACCGTCGAGCTTCCGCTGTGGACGCTCTACGAGCGCGGCGGCGGCGGTGCGACGAAACGCGCGGCGCAGGCGTGGATCGACGGCGGACCGCCGTGGAAGGCCACTAAGCGAGACGCGGTCCAGCGGTACTTCGATGCCGGCGGCAACGGGGTTGCGATGCGGGTGTTGCCGCACGCGCTGTTCCTCGCCGATCTGGACAATCCACACGATCTCGTGCGAGACGTCATCTTGGACGGATCGGCGACACATGGTCATGCCCGCGCCCTCGTCGGAGCGGTCGCGTACGCTTACGCCGCGTGGTCGTTGGTGCGCCGGACCTGCACGCTCGGGTTCGGGGAACTACTGGATTCGCTGCTCGACGAGTCCCCGGCATGGGGGACCCTTCCGCGGTCGGATCGCGGCGGCGGAACATGGTTGGCCGCCGCCGAGCGGGTGACCGCCGGGGCGTACGAGCGGCTCTGGACGCAGACGGTCGACGAGATGCGGACACTGTTCGAGACGGCGCGGCGCGGGGTTCGGGCCGGGGCGCTCGCGGACGATCACGCGGTGCTGACCGAACTGGGGTGTTTCGGCCGCTCGAAAGGTGCGGGCACCGTCACCGCCGCCGCCGCCGCGTATCTGGTTGCGAGGCATGCCGCGCAGCCGCAACAGGGCGTCCTCCGGGCCGCCTTCGAGCCCGGGGCCGACACGGACACTCTTGCGGCGATGACCGGAGGGCTGATGGGATGCCTGGCCGGCGTCGAATGGATCCCGGGTCCGTGGCTCGACGTTCAGGACGCCGACTACCTGCGGCATATGGCGGGCCGCATCGCGGCGGGACCGAACGGGGTGGACCGCCGCGCGATTCCAGCGCGACCGGACCCGCGGGCCATTCTGTCCGAGCTGGCGCGGAACGGGGATGGCGACCTCGTTCTCGGGGAGGGAACGCGTGCGCAGGCTGAGGCGGTGGCGGATCCCAGAGCGATTGCGAAGTCGATTGCGGTCCGTGCGTGGCGGCTCAGGACGGCCGAAGGCCAAACGCTGTACGTCACGAAGGTGACCGATCGGCCCCGGCGGTCACGGGCGGCACGGCCCGGAGGCGGGAAGAATGCCGCGCAGGGCGCATTGACCGGCGCCGGAACACCAGGGGCGATAACCACGGCCGGGGCGGTGGCGGCGACTCTCGGCTCCGAGTCGCGGCCGGCCGAAGTGCTCTACGCCGAATTCTGCAAGCAACTGCACGACATCCTCCGAATGCGCGAGATGGCTCCCCAGGAAATAGTGACGGCGCTGGGTCTGGTTCCCGGACAGGTTCGCACATGGCTGGAACGGGCCGAGAAAGAGGGAGAGGTTTCGCGGGCGTCCCGGCGTCCGGTCAGGTTTGCGTTGCCGCGGAAGTCCTTGCTGTGAGTCGCCGTCATTGCACGCTGCCGGGCCCGGAAGCCCAGACGAGATGCTCCCTCCCGATCAGATCCCCATGTCGTTTTCGGATGCCGGCGCGCCGGAACGTCCGTCACGCTGGCTGGGGCTCGCCACCGATCACCGGCGGCTGTTCGGCGCGCTGGAGGAGGGTTGGCTGCGTCCCGTGGGATCGCGCGCGGGCGTTCTCGTCGGCGTCGGCGCGTATGCGGTGGAGCGGGACGAGGTGCCGACGGGGCATCCCATCACGGTGCGCATGCGGCTCGATGCCGCGAAGTTGCCGGCGTTCGACGTTTCCGTCCACCGCGGCGACAAATGGTTGTCTTCCCGGATCGGCGCGTTCGAATCGACGGATGCGGCGCTGTACTGGCCGGGGGTGCTGCCGGCCTTCGCCATCGTCGGGATCTCGGTCTCGACCGAGGAAGAGCGCCGGCGTCTGGAGGGGTTGGCCCGGAGCGTGTCGAACGTCGATCTGGCGGACCTCGGCGTCGACGTCGATCCCGACGGGGGCGGCACGGTCGAACCCGGCGATCCGCCCCCCGACGTTGCCCGGACGCTCGTGGTTCCGGAGGGCGCGGACGCAGTGCGCGGCGCCATGAGCATGGCCTTGTGGGCCGTGCCCCGGATAGATCCGTGGCTGGACGTGCTCGTGGCGAGTCTGGCGTCCGATCGGGCGCGGCTGCCGGAGCTGACGGCGGCGGTCGACGCCGGATGGTGGAGGTTTCCGCCGTGGACGCGGCCGTTGGAGGAACCGCCGCCGGCCGGCGGCGACGAATGCCTCTGGCGGGCGGCCGTGGACGTGTTTCGAGATCGGCCGGCTGACGGTCGTCCCCGGTTGCGCGACCTCGCGGAACGCATCGCGGCGGAGGCGTCGCGGCTCGGCGGTTCGACCGGTTCGGATGCGGTCGCCGCATGGCTCGGGGCGACGCAGCGCATCCTGCGCGCGGAGTCGACGATCGACGTCGACGGTTGGCGTGCGTGTCCGGTGGGGGTCGCGATCCAACTGGTGCTGACCCGTCCGGAGCCGGAATCGTTCAGAACGTGGTTCCAGGAACGGCCGGACCTGCCCCCGGCGGTGGCTTGGTCCGGCGCAGCGCTGTGCGGACTGCTGCACGGATACCGGGGGCTGGACAAGCGGTTCCGCGGCGACCGGCTCCAGCGCGAGCTGCTCTCGATACACGCTCTGCGCGCGTGCGGCGGTGACGGGGCGGACGTCGACTGGCCGTCCCTGGCCGCGGAAGCGCCGCGGTGGCGCAGAAACGGCGGGGAGTTCGTGCTGTCCTGGGGCGGCCGGGAATTCGCCCGCAAGCCGGTGAAGGCGCGCGGAAAATGGCACGCGGCGGATTTCAGGGACGCCGGGGTGCGGCGCGAGGCGCAGGCGGTCGCGAGGAAGGCGGCGTGGCCGTGCCTGCACCGGGAGATCGCATTGACGGACGGGCAGTTCCCGTTGTCGGGCACCGGCGTGGCCAAGATCGCCCGGGACGGTTCCGAACGACGACTCGACGTGCGAGGGACGGTGCGGATGCGGTTGCCGAAAGCGACCGTCGTCGAAGATGTGCTCGACGTCGAAGCGTTTCGCCGCGCGATTGCGGTGGAGGCGGGAACGCTGCCGGACCCGCCGGTTGCGCCGGGGCACGCCGTACGACCCGAACCCACCGGTGTCCCCGGACTGACGTACGCGCCCGACTTTCTCAGCGAACGCGAAGAAGAGAAACTCGTGGCGGTCCTCGACCTAGCCGCCTGGAGCTCGGAGCTCCAGCGTCGCGTGCAGCATTACGGCTGGCGGTACGACTACAAGGCGAAGCGTATCGATGCGTCGATGCGCCTCGGCCCGCTCCCGGAATGGGCCGTTCGTCTCGCCCGACGCCTGGTTTCGCAAGGACTCCTGTCCGATCTCCCGGATCAGGTCATCGTCAACGAATACGTCGGTGCCCAGGGCATCGCCAAGCACGTCGACAGCGGGAGTTTCGCCGATGGTATAGCCATGATCAGCCTGTTGGAGTCGTGGGACATGGTGTTTCGCGAGAAGAAGAAAGGGGGGCGCAAGGAGATCCAGCGGCTCGACCGGCGGAGCGCGGCGATCATGACCGGCAACGCGCGCTACCGCTGGACGCACGAGATACCGAAGCGGAAGTCCGAACCGGGCCGGGTGAAGCGCGGACGCCGCATCTCGCTGACGTTCCGCAAGGTGCTCCCCCCGGTCGATGACCGGCGCGCCGCGCCGGCCCGTGCGGGAACCGGCGCGGTCAGCGCTGGAATCGGGAGTTCCAAAAATTCCAAGGTGTAAGGAAACGATGGCGGATGCGAATTCGCAGTGGTCTTATCCGGGCGCGCGTTGGTGGAAGTTCGACTTCCACACGCATACGCCCGCCTCACTGGATACGCCCTGGAGCAGGATCGAGAACGAAGCGGAACAGTTGACCCCCAGGCAGTGGCTGTTGCGATTCATGGAGGCGGAAGTCGACTGTGTGGCGGTCACCGATCACAACGCGTCCGAGTGGATCGATCCGCTCAAGGACGCCTACCGCCGGATCGAGCAAGAACAGTCGACAGGTTTCCGGCCGCTCCGTCTTTTCCCCGGTGTCGAACTGTCGGTCAACGGCGGTTTCCACCTTCTCGTCATCTTCGATCGGGAGGCGACTGGCGGCGACGTCCGCGACTTGCTGGCGCGCGTGGAATATGAGGGAACGCACGGTGATTGTGACGAGGTCACGCGGAAATCCGCGGCGGAGGTCGTCGAAATCGTTTCCAATCTCGGGGCTCTGGCGATACCCGCTCACGTCGATAGGCAGAAGGGGTTGCTGCAGACGGCGGAGGACGGCCGACTGCGGTTGGATGCGAACAGCGTGCGGCAAGTAATCGACCGACCGGAGATTCTGGCCGCGGAAGCGGTCGAGAGCGCGTGGGCGAAGCATCCGGTCTACGTTGAAGCTGGATGTGCGTGGACTGAAGTCCTGGGCAGCGATTGCCACAGCTTTCGAGGCGGCAGGAGGCCGGGTGAACGTTACACCTGGGTGAAAATGGGCGATCCGTCCCTCGAAGGGCTGCGTCTCGCCCTCCTGGACGGCGCCCCGATGTCGGTTCTTCGCAGCGACGCGGATGCCGGAGATCCTAACCAGCGCCCGCGGCTTGCCATTGAGGCCGTGGGTGTCAGGAACGCGCGCTGCGCCGGGCGCGGCGAAGCTCTCCGCGCAAGGTTCAGCCCCTGGATGTCGACGATCGTGGGGGGGCGCGGGGCGGGGAAATCCACCATCGTCGAGATGCTGCGCTTGGGTCTCGACCGCGCAGGCGAGCTGCCAGAGCGGCTCCGCGACGAGTTCGAACAGTTCGCCACCGTGCCGGCGTCGCGTGACGATCGCGGAGCGCTGCAGGACGACACGACGGTCACCGTCATCTACCGCAAGGACGGCGGGCGTTTTCGTGTCCGGTGGCGCGGCGGCGACGCTTCCATCGAGGAACAGAACAAGGCCGGTGAATGGCGGCCGAGTCCCGGCGACGTGCAGGGCCGGTTTCCGGTCCGGATCTTCAGTCAGAAGCAGGTTTTCGAGTTGGCGGCCGATCCAGGCGCGTTGCTGCGGCTGGTGGACGACGCATCGCCGGTGGAGCGTGCGGAACAGGAGCGGCGCAGGCTGGAGTTGGAGGCCCGCTATCTGAGTCTCCGCAGTCAGGTGCGCGAACTCGAGGCGCGTCTCGCGGAACGTTCCCGGGTGGAAGGCGAACTTGCCGACGTCAAACGGCAGCTCGCCGTATTCGAAGCCGGCGGAAATCAGGCGTTGCTGGTGGAATTCCAGCGCCGCCGCCGCCAACAACGGGAACAGAAGATACGGACCGCTGAATTGAATGACTTCCAGACAGGAGTCCGCAGGCTCGCGGAGGCGACGGAGCCCTCGGACGTCCGGGAAGAGGTGTTCGATCGCGGGGATCCCGCGGAAACGGAGCTGCTCGCTCTTGTCGAAGAACTGGGCGGCAAGCAGCGGGAATTCATGGGTCGGCTGAATGCGATGGCCGACGAGGCCGCCGACTTTCTGGACCGATGGCGGGCCCGCGTCGGGCGGTCGGCGTGGACGAGCTCGGCCGAAAGGACCCTCGCCGACTACAAGGCGCTGGTGGAGCGCCTCGCCGCGGAAGGCGTGGCTGATCCGGCCTCCTACGGCCATCTCGTCCAGCGGCGCCACGTTCTCGAAAGCGACGTCAACGGATTCGCGGCCCTGCGCGCACGTGTGGATCAGCTTCAGGCGCAAGCCGCGAGGGTGCTTGAAGAGATGGAGACCCGGCGGATCGCGCTGCCGCGGATGCGGATGACACTGCTCGAAAACGTACTGGCCGGCAACAACTTCGTGGCGATGACTGTCGTTCCGTTCGGGAAGGACGCGGTTGCGTCGGAGACCGGGTTTCGCGAGAGCCTCGGTCGTCAGGACGAGCATCTTCAGCAGGACGTCAGTGGAATCCTGGCCGATCTGTACCGCGGTCTGCCGGCCGGCGCCGAGGCGCGGATCGAGGCGGTCAAGGCGCGCGTCGCCGGCATCAAGGCCGGTATGGCGAAGATCGTCGGCGGCGGCCGGGTAGACGGTCGGACGAAGTGGTTTCACAACCACGTCCGGGCGCTGCGCCCTGAGCAGATCGACCGCTTCATGTGCTGGTGGCCGGAGGACGGATTGCAGGTCCGTTACAAGAGGACCGGGGACGATCGGTTCGTGCCGATTGAGCACGGGTCGCCCGGTCAGAAGTCGGCGGCGATTCTGGCCTTTCTTCTGTCCCATGGAGGCGAACCGATCGTGCTTGATCAACCGGAAGACGACCTCGACAACCACCTGATCTACGACTTGATCGTTCGGCAGATTCGGGCGGACAAGCGGCGCCGCCAGATTGTCCTCGCGACGCACAACCCGAACCTCGTGGTCAACGGAGACGCAGAGATGGTCATCTCCATGGATCAGCGTTCCGGTCAATGCTCTATTGTCACCGACGGGTCGGGCTGCCTCCAGGATCCGGGAGTCCGGAAAGAGATCTGTCACGTGATGGAAGGGGGGCGGCAGGCGTTCGAGCGTCGGTACCGACGCCTGCTGGAGGGTCCGCACCATGCTTGATTCGCCGGAAGATCTGCTCCGGAAGATCCGGCTCGGCGAGGACTCCGTTCTGGAGTTGAAGGAGATCGTGTTCGCCGGAGAACGGATCAAGGGGCCCGGCCGTGACCAACTGGCGGACGAACTGGCGGCGTTCGCGAACGGGCACGGGGGAGTGCTCGTGCTTGGCGTCGACGACGACACGCGGGAAATCGTCGGCATTCCTCTGGGTCGGCTCGATGCCGCTGAACGTTACGTGTCGGAGATCGTTCGCGACTCGATCGAGCCGCCGCTGTATCCCTTGATCGAACGACTCGAACTGTCTGATACGGAAGGGATCCCGCGGCCGGTGCTGCGTGTCGAGGTTTCGCCCAGCCTGTTCGTGCACCGGAGTCCGGGCGGGTATCTGCATCGAGTCGGGAGCTCGAAGCGCCGGATGGATTCGGACTACCTGTTTCGTCTGCAACAGCAGCGCAGCCAGTCGCGTCTGATCCGTTTCGATGAAATGCCCGTTCACGCGGCCTCGTTCGCCGATCTGGAGAGTGCGCTCATCGACCGTTTCGCGATCGACGACGTGCAGGACGACCGGGAAACGCTGGCCTGCAAGCTGGGGATGGCGGCGCGTTCCGAGCGGCGAGGTCTGCGCCCGACCGTGACCGGCATCCTGCTCGGCGCCGGCCGGCCGGTCGAGTGGCTGCCGCACGCCTACGTCCAGGCGGTCGCGTACCGCGGGCGAACCGTTCCGGAGTCGCTGGAATCACCGTGGTATCAGCTTGACGCCACCGATGTTACGGGACCGGTCGACCGCCAGATAACCGGCGCGTGCCTGTTCGTCGCCCGGAACCAGAAGGTGCGCGCCAGAAAGGCGATGGGGCGTGTCGACCAGCCGCAGTACGACATGACGGCGGTGCTGGAAGCCATCGTCAACGCGGTGGCGCACCGCGACTACGCTATGCACGGCGCGCGAATCCGACTGCATATGTTCTCGGACCGGATCGAGTTGTACTCGCCGGGCACCCTTCTGAACAGCATGACGGTCGACGATCTGCCATATCGCCAGACGAGCCGCAACGAAACGCTGACGAGCCTGCTCGCCAGGTGCCCGATACCCGCGGAGGTTCCAGGGCTGGAAACCCCGCGGGCCACCCTGATGGATCGCCGCGGCAACGGTGTCCACGTCATTTACGCAAGAAGCGAACGACTTTCCCGCAAGCGGCCGATTTACGAGCTGTTCGGCGAATCCGAGCTGCGATTGACGATTTACGCGGCCGGGGCTGGCGAGGACGGCGAAGACGATACGTCACCGCGGCGGACATGAACGGCGGGCTGTTCGGGCGGCGAGGCGCCTTCCGCGTGCTCGCCGGCCGCCTCGAGCGGGATGCGGTCACCGTGGACGTCTCGACCGGCGCGCTCACCGCGCGACGGCGGGGTCCGGGTCCGCGGCATCGGGGTGGCGCATGCCGATGTGCCGGCCGTGGGGTATCGGGGCGACGTGGGGAACGTCAGCCCAGCGTTCAGCCGCGACCAGAACGGCTCCGATCCGGCCTTCGTCGAGTTCGTGCGCGACGTGGACGTGCTGGTCCGTGCATCTCGGCCGCGCCGAAGCCTCGACCGGACGGGCGAACGAACTGCATGCCCGGCCGAGCGTCTGGGGTTCCCTGGCGACCGAGACCCGCGCCGGCCGGGTGGTCGCGTCCCACGTTTCCACCTCCTCGCCGCAGGCTTGGCGGACAGCCCCGCGCATCTGCGCGCGGCCTACGGAGGACCCGTCACGGTGGGGGAAGACCTCCGGTACGTGCCGCTGCCCTGAGCGCGCCGGCGGCTTCACGGACGGTGATGGACTGCCGTACAATGCCGGCTCGACGCGCACCGCGGGCCGGCCGCGACCGTGCGAAGCCGGCGGCGGTGCTGAATCGGGAATCCATCCAGAGGGAGATCGCAATGCGCACACTCTTGCTCGCCGTCATCATCGGCTTCAGCTTCGCCGGTGTGGCGAATGCCCAGGACGACCCGCCGGCGCCGTGCGGCCCGGCCGGCCAGTTGCCGGAAGGGCTGTCGAACAACGTGGCGGCCGACTCGCGCTGCTTCGAGATTCGCATGTACACCGCCCGGCCGGCCGAGGACGGCAACGGCGGCATCGACGAGCTGCACCAGCGGTTCCGCGAGGGCGAGGTCGCCATCTTCGAGAAGCACGGCGCCGAGATCGTCGCGGCCTGGCAGAACCTCGACAATCCGAACCGGCTGGTGTGGATGCTGGCCTACCGCGACCGCGCGCACCGGGAAGAGGTGTGGGCCGGGTTCCGCGCCGATCCGGACTGGGACGCGCTGCGGTCGAAGTACCCCGCCCCGCTCGAGGGGATCGAGGTCTTCATGCTGAGCGCCAGCGACTACTCGAAGCTCAAGTAGCGGGCGGGAACGTCGCTCCCGCGCATCGTGATGAGGCCGCGGGGACCGTCGTGGGTTGCCACGGCGGTTCCCGCGCGCATCTATCGGAGCTCGTCCAGCGCGACGCCGCGCGCCTCGAAGGCCGCGGTGAGCAGCCGTCCCGCGTTCACCGCGGCCGGCCAACCGGCGTAGAAGGTCACGTGCAGCACCACCTCGGAAAGCTCCTGCGGCTCGACGCCGTTCTGGTCGAGGGCCCGGTCGATGTGCAGGCGCAGCTCGTTGGTGACGTAGAGGGCCTGGTTGACGGCGACGGTGATCAGGCTGCGGTCGCGCTTGGAGAGCAGCGGCCGCTCCCAGACGTCCCCGTAGAGGAGGCTGTTGCGCAACGCCCCCAGCCGCGGCACCGCCGCGTAGGCGTCGCTGAGCCCGCCCGGCGTGGTGACCTCGGCCTCAAGCGCCGGCGCCCGCGGCAGGTCGCCGAGGGTCAGCCCGCGCGCCTCGAACGCCTCGGCCGCGGTCAGCGAGGCCTGCACCCCGGTCGGCCAGCCCGCGTAGAAGGTCACGTGCAGGATGATCTCGGAGATTTCCTCCGGGGTCAGTCCGTTGTCGAGCCCGCGGGGAATGTGAATCGCCAGCTCTTCCCGCGCCAGGGCCTGCAGGACCGCGATGGTGATCAGGCTGCGGTCGCGTTTCGACAGATGCGGGCGTTCCCAGATCTCTCCGTAGACCAGCGAGTTCCGCAGCTCGCGGAGATAGGGGGAGCCGGCGTACAGGTCGGGAGCGGGCGGCGCCGGGGCGTCGGCCTGCCGGGCTGCGGCCGTCACGCTGCGCGCCGAACCCGGAGACAGGCCGGCGAAGGTCAGCGCGGCCACGACGAACAGGGGCATCACACGTGGTTTTTTCATGATTCCAGACTCCAGCGGGGTTTCCGGGAATTGCCTGCCATGCGCGTTGTTGACGGAGATCCGGAGACGGCGCGGCCGCACCAGGGCGGCACGGCGCCGATTCGCCGGCCGCCGGCCGAGATCGGCCCCGGCGGTTACCGAGAGCGGCGAGCGCCGAGCATCACAACCGACGCCACCCGTGCCGATGATACCGATACCGACCGAAACGGTGACCCGGACGAACGGCGCAGGTTACGGTGAGCGGGACCAGCTTGCGCGAGCGCAAAGAATCACGTTACGAATTGCGGGACGGCACACCGGCAATCGCCCACAGTCCGAGACGCAGACGGCCATATCGCAAGCGACGACGGACGAAACGTCAAGCCGTCCGGGCCGCGCCCGCCCCAGCCGCGGCAGACGTCCCGCCCACGGCGGACGTACCGCCGGCCGCGGGCAGCAGCTCGACGCTCCCTCCGGAGAGTGCGCCGACCCGCGGACCGGGCAGCAGCACCCCGGTGAGATTCAAGGGATCGGCGGCCGACACCCGGACCGCCCCCGGCGCGTCGTCGCGGCGCACGATCCGCAAGAGCTCGACCGCGTTCGAAAGAGCGAACTGCTCGCCCACGACGCCGGACACGAAACGCCCGCCCCGGATCTCGCCGCGCGCCTCCATCCGGCGCAACGCCCGCAGAAGGTCCCGCCACGGGGGGGCCAGCGTCTCGCGCGCCGCGAGGTCGCGGCAGACGACCCCCCAACGGTCGAGCAACTGGCGGGCGAAGCGGGCCACGTGCTCCTCGTGGCGGCGGCGCGCCTCGTCATCGGCATCGGGAACCTCCGGCCCGACGTCCGGCGCGTCCGGCCCGCGCGTATCGAGCAGCGCCCACCGGCCGGCGGCATGGCGGGGGCGCGCCGCCCGCCCGCGGCCCTCGCCGCGGCGGCGCTTGGGGTCGACCAGCGCGCGCAGGTTGTCGTACCCGTCGGCGCTCACGAGACCGGCCGCGACCAGCTCCCACAACCCGTCCTCGACCTCGCTCGGCAGCCGGCCCGTCGCGCGCACCAGCTCCGGCAGGAACGAGGCGCCGCGGCTCGCCAGGGCGTCGCGCACCTCCCGCGCGGGGTGCGACAGGGCCTCATCGTCCGCGCCGGCGCGCCCGCGGCCGGCGGCGGCGAGCAGCCAATCGGCGTCGGCGCGCAGGAACAGGGTGATCGGGGCCACCCGCGTCGGCCGCACCCGCGCGGGACGCGCGCCGGGCGTCCGGCGCGGCGCCCCGGGCGCGCCGGCGGCGGAAGCCGGGGACGAGCGGATGGAGGCCGGCGACTCGAACGCCGGATGCGGCGAGAGCCGCCCCCACATGACCTCGCCCGACAGGCACAGCCGGTCGAGCAGCTCGGGGTCGTAGGACGACACCCTGCGCGCAATCACCTCCCGCTCGAGGGCGGCGCCGGAGATCTCGCAGCCCTGGAGCTGTCTCAGGACCTGGAGCAGACCGTCGGCGCCGTGCATCTGCGCGCCCGGCGCGAGGTGCTGCCAGCGCTGCAGGAACCGGATGAAGTCCGCGGTCGAGACCGGCTCTATCTCCCGGCGCAGGCTCCCGATCGTCAAGCGGTGAATCCGCGCCAGGACCCGGCGGTTGCACCATTCGATCTCCGCGTCCCCCGTCCCCGGGCCGGTGAACCGGCCCCGCAGCACCTGCCCTTCGCCTTCGAGCCGCGCCAGCCCCGCCTCGACGAGCCCCCGCGGCAACGCGAGCCGCGCGGCCATCGCCGGCGCGGTCACCGGACCGGTGGATTCAAGCCATCCCCGAAGCAGCTCGGCCGCCGCCGTCTCCCGGTCCGCGGGACCCGAGGGGCCGATGTCCGGAAGTCGCGGCTCGACGGCCCCGCCGGGATACAGGCTGCGCACGAGGCCGAGACGTTCCGTGGGCACCCAGAGCCCGGTCTCGCCGACCCGGAGCACGCCCGCGCGCCCCGACGCCGCGAGCGCATCGAGCCAGACCGCCCACGCCGGAACCGGGGGCAGAGCCACCAGCGTCAACAGCGCGTCGTGCAGCTCGTCGGGATCCCGGACCACCGGCCGGCACTCGCCGGCGACGGTCTCGATGGCCCGCGGATCGAGGGCGCCCATCCCACCCGCCTCGGTCCCCAGCGTGCGCCGCATCTGCACCGCGCGCGCCCGGCGCTCCTCGAGCGGCGCGTCGTCGAGAAACGCGTAGGGATTGGCGTTGAGAATCTCGTGACAGAAGGGCGACGGCTCGGCGGTGTCGACGGCGCGGGTCCGGATGGCCCCCGACTCGATGCCCGCGAGCACCGCGCGCAGGCCGTCGAGATCCATCGCCTCGTGCAGGCAGTCGCGCACGGTTTCGTTGACCAGCGGATGATCGGGAATCCGGATGTCGCCGGTGAGGTTCTCCTGGCAGGCGGCCTGGTCGGGGAACACCGAGGCGAGCAGGTCGTCGGACCGCATGCGCTGAATCGGGGGCGGCACCTTGCGCCCCCCCGCGAACCTCAGCACCGCGAGGGCCCGCGACGCGTTCCACCGCCACCGGGCCCCGAACATCGGCGAGGGCAGCATCGCCTGGGTCAGCACCCCTTCGACGGTGTCCACGGTGAGAAACCGGAAGATGACCTCGAGAGGAAAGCTGTGCTGCTCGGCGAGCGAGATGAGAACGCCGTTGTCGGTGGCCGCCGCCTGCAGCTCGAAGTTGAACGAGCGGCAGAACCGCTTGCGGAGAGCCAGTCCCCACGCCCGGTTGATGCGGGCGCCGAACGGGGCGTGGACGACGAGCTGCATGCCGCCGCCCTCGTCGAAGAACCGCTCGGCCACCACCGTGCGGCCGGCCGGCACGACCCCGAGCGCCGCCGCCCCGGCCTGCACGTAGGCGGCCGCCTGCTCGGCCCCGGACCGATCCAGCCCGCAGGCCCCGGTCAGCCACGTCACCGCCCGGCCGAGGTCCGCCCCGACCCCGTCTCCGCTCCCCGTCTCCGGCGCGGCGGCCACCATCTCGGCGATCCGCCCGCGCAGGCGGGACACTTCGTCCGACAGCTCGGGGGTCCGCCCCGGGGCCTCCCCGCGCCAGAAGGGCAGCGACGGCGCCGCGCCGTGCGCGTCATCCACCCGCAACCGGCCCGATTCCACCCGTCGAATGCGCCACGAGGTGGTTCCCAGCAGGAAGATGTCCCCGGCCAGACTCTCGACCGCGAAGTCCTCGTCGACGGTTCCCACCGTCGTCTGGTCCGGCTCGGCCACCACCAGGTAATTGGCGTTGTCAGGGATGGCGCCGCCGCCGGTGATCGCGGCCAGCCGGGCGCCGCGCCGCCCGCGGACGGTGCCGTTCACGCGGTCGCGGTGCAGATACGCCCCGTAGCGCCCCCGCGAGGTCGTCATCCCCTCGGACAGCATGTCCATGACCGCCTCGAACGCGGGGCGCGGCAGCGAGGCATAAGGCGCAGCGGCCCGCGCGAGCGCGAAGAGATCGTCGATCGGCCAAGTCTCCGACGCGCATGCGGCCACTATCTGCTGGGCCAGCACGTCGAGCGGCCATTCGGGAATCTCCAGTTGGTCGAGCCGCCCCTGCCGGACGGCCCGGACCAAGGCGGCGCACTCGATCAACTCGTCGCGGGTGGTGGCGAAGAGCCGCCCGCGCGGCACATGGGAGTCGTCCGGCGTGTCGACGTGGTGGCCGGACCGGCCGACCCGCTGCAGGGCGACGGCGATCGACCGCGGCGACCCGATCTGGCAGACGAGGTCGACGGTCCCGATGTCGATACCGAGCTCGAGCGACGCGGTGGCGACCACCGCGCGCAACCGGCCGCTCTTGAGCTGCCGCTCCGCGCGCTGCCGGAGGCGCCGGGAGAGACTGCCGTGATGCGCGAGCACCGCCTCCGCCCCCAGCCGCTCCTCGAGATGATGGGCCACCCGCTCGCACAGCCGCCGCGTGTTGACGAAGACGAGGGTGGTGCGCTGGGCCACGATCAGCTCGGCGAGCCGGTCGTAGATCTCCTCCCACATCTCGTTCGTGGCCACGACCCCGAGCTCGTCCCGCGGCACCTCTATCGCCAGATCGAGGGGACGCCGGTGCCCGCTGTCGACCACCGTGACGGAAGCGGCGGCCGGCTCCCGCCCGCGGCCCGGCGGCGCGTCGCCGGTCTCCGCCGCCGGCCGCGCCTCGCCGCCCCCCGGGCTCCCGGACGCCGCAACGGCGGGGCTCCCCTGCAGAAACCGGGCGATCGCGTCGATCGGCCGGACGGTGGCCGACAACCCGATTCGCTGGGGCCTCGGCCCGCCGGCCTTCCGGACCAGATCGTCGAGGCGGGCCAACGTCAACGCGAGATGCGATCCCCGCTTGTCGTCGGCCACGGCGTGGATCTCGTCGACGATGACCGTCGCCGCCCGGCGCAAAGCCGCCCGGCCGCGTTCGGCGGTCAGCAGGATGAACAACGACTCCGGGGTGGTCACGAGAATGTGCGGCGGCCGGCGCACCATCCGCTCGCGCTCCCAAGCCGGGGTATCGCCGGTGCGCACCGCGGTCCGGATGCCGGGGGCGGTCAGCCCCCGCTCGACCGCCAACTGCTCGATCTCCGCCAGCGGGGTCTCTAGGTTCCGTCCGATGTCGTTGCTGAGGGCCTTCAGCGGTGAGACGTAGACGACCTCGACCCGATTGTCGAGCCGTCCCGCGAGCCCGGCGGTCACCAGCCGGTCGAGACAGATGAGAAAGGCGGCGAGGGTCTTCCCGGATCCGGTGGGAGCCGACACCAGCACGTCGCGGCCGTCCCGAATGGCGGGCCAAGCTTCGAGCTGCGGCGTCGTGGCGGCGGCGAAGCGCCCGCGGAACCACTCGGCGGTGAGGGGATTGAAATCCTGCATGGCGCGGCGCGTCCCGGCCCGAGGCCGCCCGCCGCGCCGGTCGCACGCGTGCGACCGGCGCGGGATCGAACCCGCGAACGGTCAACCGCGGCGGCGTCGGCGCGGCGAACCTCCGTCGCGGGACGATCCGCCGCCGCGCGGCCGGGAGGCCCCCGACGGGGCCGGCGGCGCGGGGTTCAGTTGGAAGTAGCGGTCGCACGCGGCGCGGAACCGCTCGGAAAGCTGGTGCCCGGTCTCGCCGGGGATGACCCCGAGCGCCCGCCGCTCCGCCTGCAACCGTCTGACCGCCTCGGCGTCCTCCCGCCGCTTGACGTCCGGGTCGACGCCGGCGCCCATCGTGTTGCTGGCCAGCGCCTCCCGCAGCCGCGCCGCGAGGACCTCCGACGGCGATCTCCCGTCCCCGGGCGCGGCGCCGTCCTCCTCCTGGATCATCGACTCGACGCGCTCGCAGAGACGCTCGAGCGCAGGCACGTTGCGCACCGGGTCGAGATCGGTGCCGGCGAACGCGGCGGGGAACCGATCGACGAGACGGCTCAGGGCGGTGTCGAAACGCGCCGTCAGACTCCGTTCCTGGGGCCGGGGTATCGGCTCCATTCCGCGCCACTCGGTCCGGACCGCCTCGACCGTCTCTGCGAGATCGGGCGGCGGCTCGGCATCGCCGGCCGCGCCCTCGCCCGAATCCGGCGCGAGCGCCTCGAGGCGCCCGCACACCGCCGCCCGCGCCAGGATGCGCTCGGCGAAGGGGGCGTCCACCGCCTCGCGCGCGCGTGTGTAGACCCGGTCGCACGCGGCCCGGAAGCGCTGCCACAAGACCTCGGAGCGCGAGCGCCGCACCGGCCCCACCGTCTTCCATTCCGCCTGCAACTGCCTGACCGCCGCCTTGGCGGCCTCGATGTCGGACTCCTCGGCCAGCGCTTCCGCCTTGCCGCAGAGCTCCTCCTTCAACCGGGCGTTCTTCGCCCAGAGCTCCTTGCGCTCCGCCAGATCCTGCCGGCGCCGCCGGAAGAAACGGCCGCACGTGGCCCGGAAGCGATTCCAGACCTCGCGCTCCTCCTTGCGGGTCGCCGGCCCCACCTGCTTCCACTCTTCCTGCAGCTCGGTCATGCGCTGCGCGACCTTGATCCAGTCGGTCGAGTCGGCCAGACGCTCCGCCTCTTCGCACAACGCCACCTTCTTCGCGAGGTTCTCCCGGCGCACCGTGTCCTGTGCGGCCCGGTGGGCTTCGAATCGCGGATGCAGGACGTCGTGGGCCGCCTTGAAGCGCCGCCACACATCGTTCCCTTCCTCACGCGAGACGTCGCTCGCCTGCCGCCATTCGTTCATGATCTGCCGGAACTCCCGGGCGAACGCCTCGTCGTCCTCTTCCTCCCGCGCGGCCAGCGCCTCCAGGCGCTGGCACAACGCCGCCTGCACCCCGACGTTGGCCCACTGCTTCCATTCGACGAGCCCCCGCAACTCCCGAACCCGGCCGGTCAACGCGGTCTGCGCGGCCCGAAGCCGTTCCGTGAGGGTCTCGCGGTCCTGGCGGGTCGGCAACCGCCCCAGATTGCCGAGCAGGGAACGGGTCAGACGGAGACCGTGCTCGGCGTCCTTCAGATCGAGCTTCTCGTCGGCCAGCGCCCGTTCGATCTCGTCGCAGCGGGCGTTCTGCTTGGCGAGGTTCGCCTGCTCCCGGCGACGGCGGACCTCCCGGGCGGCAATCAACCGATCGCCCCGCTTCCGTTCCGCCGCTTCCGCGCGGGGAGCCAAGTCGGCCACCTCGGCGGCGGTGGACTCCCGCGCCAACGCCGTCCACTCGTTGTGGGGCACCTTCCAACCGGTGGTCAGCTCCTCGAGATCCTGGGTGGCGCTCACCGCCTCGAGCGTCTCCACCAACGCCGTCAGTCGGACGATACGGGCGGCGGCGGTGCGGCGCCGCTCAGCCTGCCCTTCGGCCGCCGCCGCCAGATCATTGAACCGCCGCTCGACCTGCGTCGAGGCGTCTCCTCCCGGGCGCTCGTCAGCGGCGGCGGCGCCGGCCGCCGACGGAACCTCGGGGAGCGCCGCCCATTCGGCGCGAACGACGCCGACCTCGGCCATCAGCGCATCGGCGTCCCGCGTCTCGTCCGCCGCGAGCGCGGTCAGCCGGTCGCACAGGGCGACGCGCGTCGCGAGCGCGTCGCTGCGGACCTGTCGGCGTTGATCGGCGGCGCTCCGCTCGGCCTCGAGCCGCGCGAGATGGTCGACCGCCGCCGCCACCGCCGCCCGCCAGCGCTCGGCCACCGCGGCATCGGCGGCCGGCACGTCAGCGGCGGCCGGCGGCTCGGTCGCCGCCGGCACGTCGGCGGCGGCCGGCGGCTCGGCGCCCGTGGACTCCTCCTCACCCTCGATCGAGCGCCAATCGCGCCGAGCCTGATCGAGCCCGGCGCTCGCCGCGTCCCACCGCTGCACGCCAACCAGCGCTTCGACCCGCTCGCAGAGTTCCCCGCGCCGGCACCGCAGCTCGTCCGGGGTCGGGGGCACGGGCTGCGCGTCGAGCTCGGCGAGCGCGGTCTTCGCCTTCCGCGACACCGGCTTCGTGCGGGCGCGGACGGCGATGGCCCTGAGAAGATCGCGGTCGGCGGGCCCCAGGGGAGCAAGCCGATCGAACGCCGCCAGAGCGACCTCCCGATGGTCGGTCTTGACCGCCACCGCGACCAGCTCCTCGCGATGGTCGAGCTTGGCGAGCGCCGCCCCGCGTACCGCGCGGTGCCTCGATCGCCGGGCCACCGCGCCGATCGCCTTCTGGGATTCGAGTCGATCGAGGGCCGACCGGCTCACCGACTCGACCCTGGCCATCCGGGCGACCTCGCCGAGATCACGGGCCTCGGACAACCCCCCCAAGGCGGCCTCGCCCTCGTCGAGCTCCGACGCCTCGACGGCTATCGCCCGCAGTATCGAGGCCGCCTCGTCCCGCACCTGATCGTCGGCGTCGGTCCGCGCGATACGGCCGATCGTCGCGGGGTCCGACAACCGGGCCACCGCCGCCAGCCGCACGCCCGGATCGGCGTCCTCCGACGCGATCGCCGCGAACACGTCCTGGGCATCATTCTCCAGGCCGTCCACGGCCGCCGCCCGCACCGACGGATCCTCGTGCTGCCAACCCGGCTGGCCACGCAATCGGTCAAGCAAACTCATGAGGCTGTGTGGTCCCGTTCAGATTCCGGTGGTCCCCGGGGCCGGCGGTCATCACCGGCGGCCCCGCTGGACAGCGTCCAAGGGAATTATGCATACTCGGGGCCAAAAGTGGCGGATGGCGGTTTAATCGGCGGCAGGATCGGGCAAGCCCGTCTCGACGGACGGACCCCGGTTCCCGGTACTACGCGCGTTTGGATCTAAAATATCAGATATTGGATGAGTGGCATCAGCCGCTCTCGGATGAGCGATTCGTCGCTCCAACGGCCAAAGGAGGCCCGTCATGTCGTTTCGCTCTCTCGCGCTCTTCGTGATCTGTGGCCTCGCCGCGCACTGGGCGGTCCCGCCGGCGGCGGCCCAGAACAACCCCGTCGTCGTGATCGAGACCAGCCTCGGCTCCATCACCGCCGAGCTCGACCGCCGGAACGCGCCGGTCTCGGTGGCCAACTTCCTCGCGTACGCCGACAGCGGCTTCTACGCCGGCACGGTGTTTCACCGGGTCATCAGGGGCTTCATGATTCAGGGCGGCGGACACACGGCCGACATGCAGCGGAAAGAGACCCGCGCCCCGATCCGCAACGAGGCGACCAACGGACTCGCGAACGACCGGGGCACGCTGGCGATGGCCCGCACCAACATCGTCGACAGCGCCACCGCCCAGTTCTTCATCAACACCGTCGACAACCCCGCGCTCAACAATCGCGGCACGGACGCCGCGAGCTACGGCTATGCCGTCTTCGGCCGGGTGATCGACGGCATGGACGTGGTCGACCAGATCGAGAGCGTGTCGACCGGGCGCCGCGGACCGTTCCAGGACGTGCCGAACACGACGGTCGAGATCCTCTCCGTCACCCTGCAATAGCGCGCCCGGCAACCAGCGCCCCGTCCGTCGTCGAGTCGGCGGGACCGGGTGGAGCCGATAAAGGAGTACGCGGTGTATCCACGCATCTGCTCGGCGGTTCTGGCGTGCGTCCTGGCGGGTCTGTCGACCCTGCCGGCGGCGGGCCGGCAAATGCCGCCGAACCCCCGCGTGCTGGTGGAGACCAGCATGGGGAGCTTCGAGATGGAGCTGTTCCGGGACCGCGTGCCGGCGACGGTGGTCAATTTCCTGATCTACGTGCGGGACGGGTACTACGACGGCACCGTGTTTCACCGGGTGATCCGCGACCTGATCGTGCAGGGCGGCGGCCTGGCGGTCGGCGGGGAAGAGCGGCTGGAACCCAAGCTCGAAGGGCTCCGCGGCACGATCATCAACCAGGCGAGCCGCAACCTGCTGAACCGGCGCGGCACCGTGGCGATGGCGCGGGGCTCCGCGCCGGACAGCGCGCGGGCGCAGTTCTTCATCAATCTCAACCACAACAACAACTTCGACTACCGGAACGGCTCGCCATCGGGCATCGGCTACGCGGTCTTCGGCCGGGTGACGGAGGGCATGAACGTCGTCGACCGGATAGGCCGCGTCCGAACCGGCAACCAGGACGGCATGCGCGACGTCCCGCGCGAGCCGGTCGTCATCCACTCGATCACCCGGGTCGAGGCAGGCTGATGCGCTGGGAGTCTGCGCCCAGAACGGTTTTGGGTCCGATTTGACACAATATGTAGCGGTCAATCGCCGGCGCTTGCGCAACATATGGTAGTCATAATTTCCTGCGGCGCAGACTCCCAGCGATCCGTCACGTCATAAGTTTCGGACAGACGGACTTGAGTCGAACGACGTATTTTTCTGCATAGGACTCTTGCGGTTCGAGGTGAGTGCCCCGGCGCTCCTATTTTTAGTGGTGGCGATGCACTAGGCGGGTCGTCGGGCGTCGGAGCCGCAGGCGACGATTTCCGGGCCGGGAGCTCGCGCCGCAGGAGTTAACTCCCAACACGACCGCCGCGCCCGCGCCGCGCCGGCGCCGGCCCGCCGCGGGTCCGGTGCCGTGAACCTCCTCGGGCGCCGAACCCGGACGACGCTTTCCCGATCCGAGGCCGGCGAGCTGCCGGGGCCGCGGGAATCCGATCACGCCGAGCCCGCTGACATGTCGGATCGCACTTCCCCGCCGGGCGGCGACGCCGAGCTCGAACGCCGCATCCTCCACCTCGTCGGACAACTGGTGGCGGAACTCCGTCCGGGGTCCGCCGCCGCCGGCGTCAATCCGGACGACTCGCTGGAACGCGACCTCGGGTTGAGTTCGCTCGAGCAGGTGGAGCTGCTGAGCCGGATCGAGAGGACCACCGGCGTCCGCGTGTCGGACGCGGTGCTGGGCACGGCCGACACCCCGGCGGATCTGGTGCGGGCGGTGGCCGCGGCCGAGCCGGAGGCGGCGGACACGCTGCCCGCCGTGCGGCCGGCGCTCGGAACCGCGGCCTCCGCCCCCGAATCGGCCCGGACCCTCGTCGACGTCCTCGAGTGGCACGCGCACGCATCGCCGGATCGGCCGCACATCCACCTGCGGGAGGACGACGGCGCCGAACGGACCCTCACCTACGCCCGGCTCTGGCGCAGCGCGGCCAAGGTCGCGGCCGCGCTGCGCGGCCGGGGCATCGGCCAACGGGACACCGTGGCGATCATGCTGCGGACCGAGGCGGCGTTCTTCCCCGCCTTCTTCGGCACGCTGCTCGCAGGGGCGATCCCGGTCCCCGTCTACCCCCCGTTCCGCCCCGACCGGATTGCCGAGTACGTCCAGCGCCAGGGGCGCATCCTGTCGAACGCGGGAGCCCGCCTTCTGATCACTTTCGCGGCGATCGAGCGTTTGGCGGGCCTGCTCCGGGGCCGGGTTCCGACGCTGTCGGCGGTCGTCACCCTGGACGAGCTCGCGCCCGGGAGCCACGACGACGGCCCGCTGCCGGAACGGCCGTCGGGCCGGCTGACCGGCGACGATCCGGCGCTCATCCAGTACACGTCCGGGAGCACCGGCCAGCCGAAAGGGGTCCTGCTGACGCACGCGAACCTGCTCGCCAACATCCGCGCCATCCGCGACGGGCTGGCCATTCAGCCGGACGACGTGGCCGTCAGTTGGCTGCCGCTCTACCACGACATGGGGCTCATCGGCGCCTGGCTGGGCTCCCTCTATGCCGGCGTCCCGGTCGCGATCCTGTCGCCGCTCGCCTTCCTGTCGCGGCCCGCCCGCTGGCTGTGGACCATCCACGCCCACCGGGCCACCCTGTCGGTGGCGCCGAACTTCGCGTTCGATCTGTGCGTCGCCAAGATCACCGACGAGGAGACCACCGGCCTCGATCTGGGGTCGCTGCGCGCCCTCCTCAACGGGTCGGAGGCGATACTGCCCCGCACGCTGACCCGCTTCTCCGAACGCTTCGCCCCCGTCGGACTGCGGCCCGACGCCCTGCGGCCGGTCTACGGACTGGCCGAGTGCTCGGTCGGTCTCGCGGTCACCCCGCAGCGCCACCCGGCCCGCGTCGATCGGGTCGCCCGGGAGTTCCGGACGACCGGGCAGGCCGCGCCGAGCCCCGAACCGGATGCGCTCGAGTTCGTATCCTGCGGCGCCCCCCTGCCGCGGCACGAGATTCGGATCGTCGACGGGGCCGGCGCGCGCCTCGACGAGCGCCTCGAGGGGCGGGTGCAGTTCCGCGGCCCCTCGACGATGGCCGGCTATTACCGCAACCCGACCGCGACCCGGGCCGTCACCACCGACGACGGATGGCTCGACTCCGGCGACCTCGGCTATCTCGCGGGCGGCGAGCTGTTTCTGACCGGACGGCGCAAGGACATCGTCATCAAGGCCGGCCGCAACATCTACCCGCACGAGGCGGAGGCGGTGGCGGACGCGGTCGATGGCGTGCGCAAGGGGTGCGTCGCCGCGTTCGGGGTCCCCGATGCGGCGGTGGGAACGGAGCGGCTGGTGGTGGTGGCGGAAACGCGCACCACGGATCCGGCCCGGCGCGAACGGATGCGGCGGGAGATCATCGAGCGGGTGGCCGGCGCGCTCGGGGTTCCCCCGGACACCGTCGTGCTGGCCCGGCCGGGGTCCGTCCTCAAGACCTCCAGCGGCAAGGTGCGCCGGGGAGCGACCCGCGACGCCTATCGTACGGGCGGGCTCGAGCGGGGCGCCGGATCGCCCGCCCGCCAGTGGGCGGCGATGGTGCTGGAGGCGGCGCGCGGGCGCGGCCGCGGGGCCGCCGACGTCCTGCTCCGGTCGGCCTATACCGTCTATCTGGCCGGTGTGCTGGTCCTCCTGGTGCCGCCGCTGTGGGTCCTGGTGCGGACCAGCCGCCGGCCCGGCGCGGCCCGGCGGTGGCTGCGCCGGTTCGCGCGGATACTGGCCGCGACGTCGCTGTCCCGGGTGACGGCCACCGGGCTCGAGCATCTCCGCGACCTCGGACCGGCCGTCTTCGTGGCCAACCACGCCAGCTTCGCGGACGTGGTCGTGGTGCTCGCCACCCTGCCCGCCGACCTCCGCTTCGCCGCCAAAAGCCGGCTGGCGACCTATCCCGTCCTGAAAACCATCATCCGCCGCAGCGGCTACCTGCGGATCGAGAAGGACGCGCTGTCGCAACGGATGGAAGGCGCCGAGGAGGTCCGCGCCACGCTGGCCGCGGGGGAATCGATGTTCGTGTTTCCCGAAGGGCGTTTCGTCCGGGCGCCCGGACTGCTGCCGTTTCGCCTCGGGGCGTTCCGGGCTGCGGCGGAGGCGGGACGTCCGCTGGTGCCGGTGGCGCTGGCCGGCACGCGGCGGGTGTTCCCGGCGCAGACCCTGCTGCTCCGACCCGGCCGCATCCGGGTCGTGGTCGAACCGCCCCTGCATCCGGAAAACGCCGCGTGGAGCGAGATCGTCCGGCTGCGGGACGAGGCGCGGCGGGCCATCGCGGGAGACGCCGGCGAGGAGTCTGCGCCGTAGGAGCGCCGCGGGCTCCCGGCACGACGCCGCCCGCGGTCAGGACGCGAGCACGATCCTGCCGATCGCGCGGCCGGCGCGCAGATCGTCGAGGGCGGCCTGCGCATCGGCCGGGGGCCGTGACTCGATCGGGATCGAGGGCGCCCGCCCCGCCTCGGCGAACCGCATCAACCCGCGCATCTCCGCGGGACTGCCGACGTACGATCCCTGCACGGTGAGGCTCCGCAGCGGCCAGAGCGGCAGCGACGCCCGCAACTCCCCCCCGAAGAGTCCCACGACGACGAGCAGGCCGCCGGTGGCGAGGACCCCGAGCCCGAGCGCGGCGCTCTTCTCCGAGCCCACGAAATCGATGACCGCGGCGGCGCCGCCGCCGGTCGCCCGCCGGAGCCGCCGGGCCGCGTCGGGGGCCCTCGCATCGACGACCTCGGCCCCCGCCTCGGCCCCCGCCCGCAGGGTCGCGTCGTCGACGTCGACGGCGAAGAGGGCGGCGTCGGTCATCGACCGGGCGAGCTGCAGGGCCGCGAACCCGACGCCCCCGAGACCGATGATGACCAACGGGCGCCGATCGACCCGCGCCCGGACCTTCCGGACCGCGCCGAAGGCGGTGAGCCCGGAGCAGGCGTACGTGCAGGCGAGGGTCATCGGGAGATCGCCGACCGGGAAGAGATACCGGGGATGCGGGACGAGGACGTGATCGCTGAACCCGCCGGGCCGGGTGACGCCGAGCGCCTGCGGCTGCGCGCACAGATGTTCCCGCCCCGACCGGCAGGTGCCGCAGCCGCCGCACCCGATCCAGGGATACACCACGTACCGGGCTCCGGGGTCGACGCCGCCGGCGTCCGGACCGCGCGCCACGACGACGCCGCCGATCTCGTGTCCCAACGTCAACGGCAGGGTCCGCCCCTTCGACAGGTCCAGCCGCCGCCCGCCGCCCAGGTCGAAGAAGCCGTCCTGCAGGTGCAGGTCGCTGTGGCAGACGCCGCAGGCCTCGGTCCGGACGAGCACCTCGGTCCCGACCGGCTTCGGCGGCAGCGACTCGACCCGTTCCAGGGGCGCGCCGAACCGGGTGAGCTGATGGCTGATCATGGGTCGACCTCCCGGGTTCCGTGGCCGCCCGGCCGCCGCCGCAGCCCAGGGCCCGCCGCGTCGCCGCCGCGATCATCACGCGGGGGACGCGGTGCCGTAGATGAAGAAGTTGTCGGTGACGCGGAGATCCGCGCGCCAGCCCAGCGGCTCGAGCCGGGCGGTCAGCGGCCCGGGCTCGTAGCGCACCTTGACGATCTCGAACGTCCGCCCGTCGTTGAGGGACCGCCGCTCGGTCGTCCGGGCGCGATCGACCGGGGCCTCCGGCCGCGGCGCCTCGGCAACGCCGCGGTTGTCGACGAAGAACACCGTGCCCCCCGGGGCGACGGCGGCGCGGAGCCGCCCCCAGAAGTCGTCGAACCGCGACGGCGGCACGTGGGACAGCCAGAACCCGAAGAAGATGAAGTCGTACGCTTCGTCGGGTTGCCAGCGGAAGATGTCGCACTGGCGGTAGCGGACCGCCGCCGACCGGACCCGCGCGCGGTTGCGGGCGATCACCTCGTTCGAGGCGTCGACGGCGGTCAGGACGCCGCCGTACCGGGCGAGCTGGCCGGTCCACAATCCCGTCCCGCACGCCAGCTCCAGCATCCGTCCGGAGGGACCCGCCACGTGGAGCGAATCGCGGACGAGGGCGATCTCCCGCCGCCAGCGCCGCGTATGTTCCGGACCGTGGTTGTAACGGCCCTGCCGATGGAACCACTCGTCGTACTCCGGCGCCCGGCAGCGGTAGTAGCGAATCTGTTCATCGACGAGCGCTTGATCGACGTCCGACTCTGCCTGCAACGATACCCCCGGCGCTCCCGGACCCAACCCACCAACCCAACCCACTAACCCACTAATCTAAGGATCCGCGCAAGAACAACTTCCTTCAGAAGCCGCAACACGCCGTAACGGGATCGACGCCGGATGCGGCAGATGCGCGGCATGGATGCGGCCGAAGTGAAACTGCGCCACGAAACCGATGCCAGCAAAACCGGGAGTCTATTCTTGCGCCGATCCCAAGGACGGTGATCGATGTAGTTTTCCACCCGGCGCGCTGCCGGGACCCGCGGGGCTTCGAAATCGCCGCGCGGCGCGGCGATGGGCGCGGGCGGGGCGGAGCGCGGGAGGCCGCCGATCATCACCGAGTTTCCTCGGTAGAGTCGCCAACGGCATCCAGGCGCGACGCTCTTCCGCCCGCCGGCGCCCCCGCCCCTTTCGGTGCGGCGCGGGGGCTGGCCGCGGGCTGCCCACTAATACTAACCGTCCTCATCCGCCAACCGGTCGAGCGCCGCACCGGTCAGTCGATAGACCTTCCAGTCGTCCATCGGCACCGCGCCGGCCCGCCGATAGGACCGAATCGCCAGCTCGTTCCATGCCAGCACGGACCACTCGAACCGAGGACAGCCCCACTCGCGCGCGGTCCGCGCGAGATACCGGAGCAGGCGGCGCCCGATCCCGCGCCCGCGGTACTCCACGCGCACGAAGAGATCTTCGAGATACAGGCCCCGCTTCCCCGCGAACGTCGAGAAGTTGTGAAAGAACAGGGCGAAACCGGCCGGCCGGTCCTCGACCACCGCAATCACCGCCTCGGCGCTCGGCGCCGGGCCGAACAGCGCCTCCCGGACGTCGGCCTCGGTGGCGGTGACTTCGCCGGCCATCCGCTCGTACTCCGCCAGCTCGCGGATCAAGGCCAGCACGAGCGGCCCGTCCGCCTCGACGGCGGGTCGGATACGGCAGGGGGATGCGTCTCGCCCGCCCATCGGCATGCTCTCGGGCGGGCTACGGCGCGAGCGATCGATCGAGGTCTTCCAGCAGATCCTCGACGGCCTCGATCCCGATCGACAGCCGCAGCAGGTCGGCGGGCACCCGCGTACCGGGGCCCTCGACCGGGGCCCGATGCTCCACGAGGCTCTCGACGCCGCCCAGCGAGGTGGCGTTCCTGAAAAGGCGCAACGCGCCGGCCACGCGTTTCGCGGCCGCCGCGCCCCCCCGCGGGCGGAACGACAGGAGCATTCCGAACCCGCCGGACATCTGCCGCGCCGCCACCGCGTGCCCCGGGTGCGACGGCAGTCCGGGATAGCGCACGTCGCGCACGGCGGGATGGGACGCCAGCCGCCCGGCGATGCGCAACGCGCTGTCCGCCGAACGCGGAACCCGGAGAAACAGGGTCCGCATGCCGCGCAGCAGCAGCCACGCCTCGAACGGTCCGAGCACCGCGCCCCGATAGGCGCGATCGTGGACGAGCCGCTCCCACAACGCGTCGCGGCGGGCGGTGACCACCGCCCCCGCCAGCACGTCGGCATGGCCGTTGAGCTGCTTCGTCGCCGAGTGCACCACCAGATCGGCGCCATGCTCGAGGGGCCGGCACAGCACCGGGGTGCTGACGGTGCTGTCCGCCACCACCCGGGCTCCCGCGACGTGCGCGGCCTCGGAGACCTCCGCGATGTCGGTGATCGCCGCACCCGGATTCGCCGGGGTCTCGATCCAGACTATCTTCGTCCGTCCGGGTCGGAGGGCCGCCTCGAGCGCGGCCAGATCTCCGTTGGGAACGATGTCCAGGGCGATGCGGCCGCGGGCCGCGAGCTCCTCCAGCCACCGCTGCAGCGTCCAGTACATCTGCTCGGGAGCCACCACGTGGTCGCCGACGTCGAGCGTCTCGAACACCGTCGTGGCCGCCGCCATCCCCGAGCCGAAGAGCAGGGCGCCGTCGCCGCCTTCCAGCCGGTTGAGCAGCGACTCCGCCTGCTCGTAGGTCGGGTTCTCATCCCGCGTATAGGTATGGCCGCCGGGATAGCTGCCGTCGGGGGCCCGCTCGTAGAGGGTGGACGGGTAGATGGCGGGAACCACCGACCGGGTGGCCGGCTCGACCCAGCCGAGCGCCTGCGCGGCCAGCGTCTCGGGGCGCTCACGGAAGTCGCCGGACATGGCCGTCTTCGTGGAGTGCGGCTCGGCCGCACGATGACGCCGCTCGTTCACAGGTCCACCTCAATGCCACCCCCGACCCGCGCCTCGTGCGTGGATGGAGGGGGCGCGGGGCACGGTCCAGCGCAACTAACCTCAATGCCATCCCCGGCCCGCGCCTCGTGCGTGCCTACGCGAGTCATCTCTCGGCCTTGCCCCCGAGAAGCCCGCCCCCCGCGGGTTCGAAGGACCGCCACGGCAAACGCGCTTCCGGCGGCGGCAACGAGGCCGGAGCCGGGAGCGCGATTCCGATCATCCACTCGATCGAACGGGCTTCAAGGACGGTGAGGCCCGCTCGGACTTCGGCACGGTGGGTGTCGAGGTCGGCCGGCGGGGCGTGATCGCCGTGCTCGGCGGCCGGTTGAACGACAGGCGTGACCGCGCCGACCGGTCTGCGTTCGATGCCGGCGTCCTTCCGATTCGCCGGCGGGCGTGTCGGGCATCCAGAAACCATTCTAACCCGGGCGCGGGAACCGTGGAGGGCTCCTCCCAGGACCATCCCACGCTCCGCCACCGCCGTGCGCAGGCGGAATCGTCGCGGTCCTGGGGCTCCGGCGTGCGGAATCGTGGGTCTCACGCGGCGCCGGCCGGTCGGCAAGACGGTGGCGACCCCTCGAATCGGGGGCGGGCCGTCACGCGCAGTCAGCGTGGGATGTCCTGGGCTCCTCCTGGGCTTCGTCCCGGTGGCCGCCCCACTTCGCCTCAGGCTCGGGCCGGACCGAGGTCGACGGCGATGTGCCGCCACTTGCCCTGGCGAAACCGGAGAACGCTGAGCCCGCACCGGGTCATGTGGCCGATGACGATGGCCAGCCAGATTTGGCGGGACTCCAGGCCCGTCGTGGCCTGCAGGACGGCGCAAATGCCGAGCGGCACGATCACCTGCGACACGATGGAGATGTACAGCGGGCTCCGGGTGTCGCCGGTGCCCTGCAGCCCGCCGGTATGGGCCAGGGCCACGGTGACGAACAGGCCGGAGATCGCGAGATAGCCGAGCAGCTCGACCCCGATGTCGACGACTGCGCCCTCGTGCATCCCGAAGATCGCGAGGAGCCACCGCGGTATCGCGAAGAAGAGGAGCCCCACCGCGGAGGCGACCATCAAGCCCATCAGGGAGGCGACCCACGCCGCCCGGGCGCTGCGGTCCGGAAACCCGGCGCCGAGGTTCTGGCCGGCGATCGCCGCGGTGGCCCCCATCAGGCCGACCGAGGTCCAGGTGATCAGCGAGAAGAGCTCCGTGTATCCCACCGCGTAGGCGGCCTGGGCGGCGGCGCTCTCCGGGAGGGATCCGATGAACCGGAGCATGAGCACCCCGCCCAGATTCATCACGATGCCCTGGAACCCCGCCGGCAGGCCGAATCTGAACAGGGACCGGATGATGTCCAGGTTCGGCCGATACGACATGGCGCGGGAAAAGTGGATGACGAGCCGGTCGGAGAACAGCAGCCACAGGAAGACGGCGGCGGTGATGCCGCTCGCGAGGGCCGTGCCCATGGCCGCGCCGCGGGTGCCGAACGCCGGAATGGGCCCCAGCCCCCGAATCAGCACGACGTTGAACACGATGTTCATCGCGGTCATGGCGATGCCGAGGCGCATCGGGGTCTTGGCGTCGCCGGCCGCCCGCAGCGCCCCGCCGAACATGAAGAACAGCAGCATGCCGATGCTGAAGACGAACAGGATCCGGATGTAGGGCAGCGCCTCGATCTGCACCTCGGGGGCCGCGTTGATCAGCGTCAGCAGCTTCGGGGCGAACCAGTAGCCGATCGGGGCCATGACGCCGACGGCGAGGGCGACGGCCACGAGAAACGCCTGGTACACCGACTGGTTGACCTTGTCCGGATCGTCGGCTCCCGCGAACCGCGCCACCAGCACGCCCATCCCCGTGAACACCGACGCCACGAAGACGATCACGAGGATGAAGATCTGGAGACTGACCCCGATGGCGGCGTTGCCGGTATGGCCGACGAAGTTGCCGACCATCGCCTGATCGATGATGCCCTGGAGCCCGCCGATGACGTTCTGCACCATCGTCGGCCACGCCAGCCGCCAGACGGCCCGGGTCAGGGGCCCCTCGACGATCGAACGGTCGAACTTCGATTTGGGGGGGGCGGTTTCGGTCATGCAGCGCTCAAGGCGACGAACGGGGGGCTCTCCTGGAAGGAACGGCCGGCGCCGCGCCGGCGGGCGGTGACGTCCGTGCCCCGGCCCCCGCCCCACGGCGGTCAGTGCGGGAACGGCCGGCTCAGTTCGGACACCCTCATCAGACGCGGTAGGATAGACGCTCGGATCGTGGAAGCAGCACCGACACTCTATCAGATCGAAACCCGGCTCCGCGCCGCGCTCGACCACCCGACGCCGCGTCCGGACGTTCACGCCGACCTCGCGCCCCGGCCGCGGCGGGGCTGGCGGGCGGGAGTCGTTCCAACCCCGGCCCGCACCGCGGCGGCCCTGGTGCTCATCTACCCGGTCGGCGCGCGGCCGCATCTGGTGCTGACCCGGCGGGCGGACACCCTCGGCCGGCACGCCGGCCAGATCTGCCTGCCGGGGGGCGCGGTCGACGCGCACGAGACCATCGAAGCGGCGGCCCTGCGCGAGGCGCGCGAGGAGATCGGCGTCGGGACGGCGCCGCGGGTCGTCGGGCCGCTGACGGCGCTGCACATTCCGGTCAGCAACTTCGCCCTGCATCCGGTCCTCGCGGTCACCGACCGGCGCCCGCGTTTCGTCGCCGCGGCGGCCGAGGTGTCCCACATTCTCGAGGTGCGGCTCGACGACCTCCGGGACCCCGGATCCCGGCGGTGCGGGTGGAGCTGGCGCGGAACCGAGATGATCGCGGTGCCCTACTTCGAGGTGCGCGGCGAGCGGGTCTGGGGCGCGACCGCGATGGTGCTGGGAGAGCTGATTCACCTGTTGGGGGGGAACGGCCGGGGCCCGATCTGACCCTCCCCGAGGGACCGCACGCCGGACCCCGTTCGAGACCGATACATCACACAGACGATGGCCAAGAGACGTACGCGCGGCGCGCCCCTGTTCGACGGTCCGGACGCCGGCGCCGGCCCCACCGCCCCCGAGCCCCCCGCGGTCGAGACGGTCGAACTGATCGATGCGGCGCAGGCCCGGTATCTGAACTACGCGCTGTCGGTGATCACGGCCCGCGCCCTGCCGGACGTGCGGGACGGGCTGAAGCCGGTGCAGCGGCGCATCCTCTACACGATGTGGGAGCAGCGGCTGCACGCCGACGCCAAGCCCCGCAAGTCGGCCAAGGTGGTGGGCGACGTCATGGGGAGCTACCACCCCCACGGCGACACCGCGCTGTACGACACGCTGGTGCGCATGGCGCAGCCCTTCGCCCTGCGCTATCCCCTGGTTGACGGACACGGCAACTTCGGGTCGCTCGACGGCGACGGCGCCGCCGCCATGCGCTACACCGAATGCCGTCTGGCCCCGCCGAGCGCCGAGCTGCTCGACGAGATCGACCAGGAGACGGTGCCGTTCCGGCCGAATTACGACGGCACCCGCACGGAACCGGTGGTGCTCCCGGCCCGGCTGCCGAACCTGCTGATCAACGGCGCGACCGGCATCGCCGTCGGCATGGCGACCAACATCCCCCCGCATCATGCCGGCGAGGTGTGCACGGCGTTGCTGGCGCTGCTCGACAATCCCGAGCTGAGCAGCGCCCGGCTGTGCCGGTACATCCAGGGTCCGGACTTCCCGACCGGCGGACAGATCCTGAACACGCCGGACGAGCTGGCGCGGATCTACGAGACCGGCGGCGGGGCGGTCCGGATCCGCGCCACCTGGGAACCGGGACCGACGACCCGCGGCGGCCGGACCCTCCACGTCACGAGCATCCCCTATGCCGTGAACAAGGCCCAGCTCGTGGAACGGATCGCCGAGGTCATCCTGGCCCGCAGGCTCCCCCCCCTGCTCGACGTGAAGGACGTGTCCACCGACGACGTCCGCATTGCGCTCGAGATCAAGCGGGACGCGGACGAGCGGATGGTGATGGCGTACCTGTGCAAGCATACGCCCCTGCAGACCAGCTTCGCCGTCAACCTGACCTGCCTCGTGCCGACCGAGCAGCCGGAGGTCGGCCGCCCCCAGCGTCTCGATCTCCACCAGATCCTCTGGCATTTTCTCCGGTTCCGGCTCGAGGTGGTGACCCGGCGTCTGGAGCACGAGCTCCGCGCCCTCGAGCGCCGCATTCATGTTCTCGAAGGCTTCGAAACCGTATTCGACGCGCTCGACGAGGTGCTGCGGATCGTGCGGCGGTCAGACGGCAAGGCGGACGCGGCCCGCAGCATCATGCGGCGTTTCGAACTCGACGCCGAGCAGACCGACGCGATCCTCGAGCTGAAGGTCTATCGGCTGGCCCGCCTCGAGATCGTCGCCATCCGCGGGGAGCTGGCCGCGAAGCGGCACCGGGCGCGCCAGATAACCGGGCTGCTCGGCGACGAGGCGCGGCGTTGGGACCTCGTGCGGGACGAGATTCTCGCGATCCGCGAGGCCTACGGCGACGCCGCGGCGAATCCCCGCCGGACGCGAATCGAGAGCGCCGGGGAGGAGGTGGAGTACACCGCGGACGACTTCATCGTCGCCGAGGACGCCATCGTCCTGGTCACCACCGACGGCTGGGTCAAGCGCCAGAAGGAGGTGCGGGACATCAGCGCCACCCGGCTCCGGGAAGGAGACACCTGGCTCGCCGCCCTCGGCGGCAGCACCCGCGCCACCGTCGTCTTCTTCAGCAACTTCGGCGCCGCCTACACCGCGCGCATCGTCGACGTTCCCGCCACCACCGGGCACGGCGAACCGATCCAGCGGCAGTTCAAGCTCAAGGACGGCGAGCGCATCGTCGCCGCGCTGAGCCTCGATCCCCGGGTCGCGCCGGGGATCGCCGCGAGCGGCGAAACGGAGGTTCCGCCGCGCCACGCGGTGGCCGCGACCAGCGACGGCTACAGCCTGCGCTTCAGCCTGGAACCGTTTCTGGAGCCGAGCACCCGCGCCGGCCGGCGATTCGCGCGCCCCGCGGCGGGGGCCGAGGTGGTCCGGGTGGCCACCACCACCGGCGCCGAGACAATCATTGCGGTGACCGCGCAGGCCCGGGCGATGCTGTGCCCGGCCGGCGACATCAATTTCCTGTCGGGCCCCGGCCGGGGCGTCATCCTGATCAAGCTGGCGCGGGGGGCGGACCGGGTGCTGGGCTTCATCGCATCGACCGGCGGCCGCGACCTCCTGACCGTCGAGACGAGCCGGGGCGCGACCCAGACCGTGAGCAGCGCCAAGTACGGCGTCGCCAGCCGGGGCGGCAAGGGCCGGGTGCTGCTGCAGCGCGGGCAGTTCACGCGGGTGATCCCGCCGCCGGTGACGGTGCCCGTGCTCGGGGGCTGAACCGCCGCCGACCGACCGCCGACACCACCGACCACCGTTCACCGACCGGACGATCCATGGCGAAGAGCTACACCGCGCAAGACATCACCGTTCTCGAAGGCCTCGAGCCGGTCCGGCGGCGGCCGGGCATGTACATCGGGGGGGTCGGCCCCGCCGGGCTGCACCATCTCATCTGGGAGATCATCGACAACGCCATCGACGAGGCGATGAACGGGCACGCCGCGCACATCGGCGTCACCCTGCACGCCGACGGGGCGTCGGTGACCGTCACCGACGACGGGCGCGGCATCCCCGTCGACACCCACGGGCCGAGCGGACGCGGCGCCCTGGAGGTGATCTTCACCACGCTGCACGCGGGCGGCAAGTTCGAGAACCGGACGTACCGCACCGCCGGCGGGCTGCACGGCGTCGGGGCGAGCGTCGTCAACGCCCTGTCGAAGGAGCTGGTCGCCACCTCCACCCGCGACGGCGCGCGCTGGGAGCAACGCTTCGCCCAGGGCCGGCCGGCGACCCCCCTGCGGCGGACGGGGCCGGCCCGCGGCAGCGGCACGACGATCTTCTTCCGTCCCGACGCCACCATCTTCCCGACGACGGCCTTCGACGCCGATCTCATCGCCGAGCGGCTCAAGGTCGCCAGCTATCTGCACCGGGGCGTGACCGTCGCCTTCGTGGACGAAGCGGGGGGACGGACGCACCGGTTCCGTCACGAGGACGGGTTGGCCGACTACGTGCGGCAGATTCTCGGCGACCGGCAGGCCCGGCCCGTGCACGAGACGCCGTTCGGCCTCACCCGGGACCACGACGCGGGCGGCGCCCGGCTCGACCTCGTGCTGCAGTGGACGGAAGCCACCGACGAGCAGCTTCGCAGCTACGTCAACGGCATCCCCACCGGCTCCGGCGGCACCCACGAGAACGGGCTGCGGGCCGGCATCGGCAAGGCGATCCGCAATTTCATCGAGACCCACGGACTCGCCCCGAAGGGCGTGACCCTCACCACCGACGACATCCGGGAGGGCCTCGTCGGCGTGCTCAGCGTGTTCATCCCCGACCCGCAGTTCCAGGGTCAGACCAAGGACCGGCTGAACAACCCGGAACTGACGTCGATGGTCGACGGGCTGGTGCGCCCCGCCCTCGAGCACTGGCTGAACCACAACATCAGCCTCGCCGAGTCGATTGTGGCGCGGATCATCCTCGCGGCGCGGGCCCGCGCCGCGAGCCGGGCCGCCCAGCAGGCGGTGTCGCGCAAGAGCGCCACCTCGAACCGCCTGAACCTCCCCGGCAAGCTGAGCGACTGCACGTCGCCCGGGGCGGCCGGGAGCGAGCTGTTCGTGGTGGAGGGCGACTCCGCCGGGGGCTCCGCCAAGCAGGGGCGCGACCGCGTCCACCAGGCGATACTGCCGCTGCGCGGGAAGGTCCTGAACGTGGAGAGCGCGCCGCTCGCCAAGGTCCTCGACAACAAGGAGCTGTCCGATCTGGTGACCGCGCTCGGCTGCGGGTTCGGCAAGACGTTCGATCTCGCCCGGCTGCGCTACGACCGCGTCATCATCCTCGCCGACGCCGACGCCGACGGCAACCACATCGCCACGTTGCTGCTCACGTTCCTCTACCGGCACCTGCCCAGGCTGATCGCCAACGGCAAGGTGTTCCTGGCCCAGCCGCCGCTGTACCGCATCGACGCCGGCCAGCAGACGCACTGGGCCCTGGACGACCGGCAGTTGAACACCACGCTGGCCGCCATCGAGCGGGGCAACGGGCGGGTCCGGCCGGAGGTGACCCGTTTCAAGGGCCTCGGCGAGATGATGCCGAAGGTGTTGTGGGAGACGACCCTGAACCCGAAGACCCGCCGCCTCCTGCGGGTCGCGATCGCCGACCAGATTCAGACCGACCGGGTCATCGCGGATCTCATGGGGCGGGACGCCTCGGCCCGGTTCCGGTTCATCATGGACCGGGCCGAGGACGCCGACGGCCTCGACGTGTGACGGCGGTCGTGCGCAGGCGGAATCGTGGCGGGTTCCGGGGCTCCGGACGTGCGGAATCGTGGTCTCACGCGGCGCCGGACGGTCGGCAAGACGGTGGCGGCCCCTTGAATCGGGGGCGATGCCGTCACGCGCAGTCAGCGTGGGATGCTCCTGGGCCGCCGGGTGGCGCCGGCCCCGCCGTCGTTGATACGATAGGGGCGTTCCGGGGCGGAGGCCCGCACCTTCGGCCGACGTCGCCCCGACCGACCGCCGTTCGACGCTTGGAGATCGCCGATGCGCTGTCCGACTCGACTTGCCCTGCTGTTCCCCCTCGTTCTGCTGGCGGCGCCCGGCCCGGCGCCGGCCCAGCCCGCCCGGTCGAGCCAGGCGCCCGTGGCCGCGCCGGCCGACGCGTGGCCGCAGTTCCGGGGCGCCCCGTCGCTGAGCGGGGTGTCCGAGGCGGCGCTGCCGGCCGAGTTGACCCTGCAGTGGACCTACCAGGCCGAAGACGTGATCGACTCGTCGGCGGCCATCGCCGACGGGACCGTCTACGTCGGCAGCTATTCGGGCAACCTCATCGCCCTCGACCTCGACACCGGCGGGGAGCGCTGGAAGTACTCGACCGGCGACATGGGCATCGGCGAGTCGTCGCCCGCGGTGGCCGGCGGCCTCGTGTTCATCGGCGACCTCGGCGGCGTGTTCCACGCCGTAGACGCGGCGACCGGGGAGGCCCGCTGGACGTTCGAGACCCTCGGCGAGATCAAGTCGTCGCCGGTCGTGGTCGGCGACCGGGTGCTGATCGGCTCGTACGACGGCTATCTCTATGCCCTCGACGTCGCCGACGGGACGCTGGTGTGGAAGTACGAGACGCTGAACTACGTGCACGCCACACCCGCAGTGTGGGACGGCGTCGCCTATTTCGGCGGGTGCGACGAGGTGTTCCACGGGGTCCGCATCAGCGACGGGGCCGAGATGGTCAGCCTGCCGGCGGGCGCCTACACCATCGCTTCCCCGGTAATCGACGACGGAAGGGTCTTCTTCGGCACCTACGACAACGAGGTCATCGGCATCGACCTCGAGACGCAGGCGCTGACTTGGCGCTACGAGCATCCGCGGCGGCACTTCCCGTACTACTCGTCGGCGCTCGCGACCCGGGACACCGTCGTGGTCGGCGGGCGCGACAAGATGATCCACGCCATCGACCAGAAGACGGGCGAGGCGCGGTGGACGTTCACGACCCGGGCGCGGGTCGACTCGTCCCCGGCCGCGAGCGGGGACCGGGTGTACGCGGGATCGAGCGACGGCCGCCTCTACGTGCTCGACCTCGCGACCGGGCGGAAGCTGTGGGAGTTCGACACGGCCGCCCCGCTCGTCGCGTCGCCGGCCATCGCCGCGGGACGGCTCGTCATCGGCTCCGAGGACGGCGTGCTGTACTGCTTCGGGTGATCCGGCGGCCACCGGTCGCTCCTTCAAGGATGATTGAGCGGCAGGCGAAGCCGCCCCGGGAGTCTGCGCCGCAGAACGGCGCGGACTCTTGGCGGGTTGGCGGGTTGGTTGGGCGGCAATCGGAGCCGCAAGCGACGATTCCGGGCTGGGAGTCTGCGCCGCAGGAAAAATCAGCCCCCACATATAGTGGAGTTGAAGGTCTACGACGGCTATATACAGGGTCTAATCGTGCCCAAATCGTTCCACGGCGCAGACTCCCAGCGGCGATTCCCGGGGCTCTGGGCTATAGTGGAGGATAAGTGGAGCGCCGGCGAGGGCACTCCGGGTTCTTCCGATACCGCCTGACCCTCGACCGCGAAGACGGATGACCGACACAACCCAGCCGGCCGCGCCGGAGCAGACCGAGGTCGGCAGCTACTTCGTCGCCAACTACCCCCCGTTCTCGACGTGGACGCACGAGGCGGTGGCCGCCGACGCGCGGCCGGCGCTGGACCAGCCCGCCGCCGACGTCCCCCTCGGCCTCTACCTGCACATTCCGTTCTGCCGGAAGCGGTGCCACTTCTGCTACTACCGCGTGTACACCGGCAAGAACGCCGGCGAGGTGGCGGAATACCTCGACCTGTTGAGCCGGGAGTGGGAGCTCTACGCCACGCAGCCGGCCATCGCCGGCCGTCCCCTGCGGTTCGTGTACTTCGGGGGCGGCACGCCGTCGTTCCTGTCGGTGCGGCAGCTTCGCGGACTCGTCGACCGGCTGTCGCAGGTGACGCCGTGGACGGAGGCCGAGGAGATCACCTTCGAGTGCGAGCCGGGCACCCTGACCGAGTCGAAGCTGGCCCAGATCCGCGAACTGGGGGTGACCCGGCTCAGTCTCGGCATCGAGCACTACGACGACCACGTTCTCGAACTGAACGGCCGCGCCCACCGCTCGGCGGAGGTTTTCCGGGCCTACCGCTTCGCCCAGACCCTGGGTTTCCCGCAGGTCAACATCGACCTCATCGCGGGCATGCTCGGCGACGACGACGCGAAGTGGCGGGCGGCGGTCGAGCAGACGATCGAGCTTGACCCCGACAGCGTCACCATCTATCAGATGGAGCTGCCCTACAACACCACCATCAGCCACGACCTGCTGGAGAAGACCGGGCAGTTCTCGGAGGCGGTGGCGGGCTGGCCGACGAAGCGGCGCTGGGTGCGGGAGGCGTTCGGGGCGCTGGAAGACGCCGGCTACACGGTAGGCAGCGCCTACACCGCGGTCAAGAACCCGGCCGCGACCCGGTTCGTCTACCGCGACCAGCTCTGGCGGGGGGCCGACCTCGCACCGCTGGGGGTCGCCTCGTTCGGGCACGTCAACGGCGTCCACATGCAGAACTTCGACGGATGGGGCCCCTACGCGGCCGCGATCCGGCGGGGCGAGATTCCCCTGAACCGCGCCTACCGGCCCACCGAGGAGGAACGGCTGATTCGCGAGTTCGTGCTCCAGCTCAAGCTCGGCTCGGTGCGGCCGGCCTACTTCCAGGCCAAGTACGACGTGCCGGTGCTGGAGCGGTTCGCGGGCGCCCTCGCCGCCCTGCGCAACGACGGCTACCTGACGGCGGCCGATGCGGATCAGATTGCCCTGACCCGTGACGGGCTGCTCAGAGTCGACAGCCTGCTGCCCCGCTTCTTCCGTCCCGAGCATGTCAACCTCAGATACACGTAGCCCGGAAAGCGACGCCGTTCCCACGGCGCAGATTCCTGACCCGGAAAACGTCGCCGGCGGCCCCGATTCCCGCCCAACCAACCCCGCAGGAGCCTGCGCCGTTTCCGCGGCGCCGACGCCTGACGCGGCCGCAGCTCTCGATCCGTCCTACGACGCGATCGTCGTCGGCGGCGGGCCGGCCGGGGCCACCACCGCGGCCGTCCTCGCCCAGCACGGACGCCGGGTGCTGCTGCTGGAGCGGGAGCGGTTCCCCCGATATCACATCGGCGAGTCGCTGATGCCCTATACCTGGTTCACCTTCGAGCGCCTCGGCGTGCTCGACTGGTTGAAAGGGTCGGGCAGCCCGCTGAAGCACAGCGTGCAGTTCGTGTCGACGAACGGCAAGGTGTCGCAGCCGTTCTATTTCTTCCAGACCATCGAGCACGAATGCGCCAGCACGTGGCAGATCCTGCGGTCGGACTTCGACGCCATGATGCTGCGGAACGCGGCCGGGAAAGGGGCGGAGATCCGGCAGGGGGTGACCGTACGCGACGTGCTGCTGGAGAACGACCGGGCCGTCGGCGTGCGCGCCACCCTGGCCGGCGGCGAGACCGCGACCTGGCGGGCCCGGGTCGTCGTCGACGCCACCGGACGCGATACCCTGCTCGCCAACCGACTGGGATGGAAACGGCGGGATCCGGACCTCAACAAGATCGCCATCTTCACCTACTTCACCGGCGCGCGCCGGGATCCGGGGCTGGATGCGGGCGCCACCACCGTCGCCTACATCGCGGACAAGGGCTGGTTCTGGTACATCCCGCTGGTCGATGACACGGTGAGCGTCGGCGTCGTCGCCGAGCACGACTACCTGTATCGGGACACCCGCGACCCCGAAGCCATCTTCCGGCGCGAGGCGGCCGAGTGCCAGTGGATCCGCGAGCACCTCGAGCCGGGCGCGCACCGGGGGCCGGTGCGGGTCACCGGCGAGTTCAGCTACCGCGCCGCCGCCGCCGCCGGCGACGGCTTCTGCCTCGTCGGCGACGCCTACGCCTTCCTCGATCCCGTCTTCTCGTCGGGGGTCTTCGTGGCCCTCAAGGGAGGAGAGCTCGCGGCCGACGCGATTCACGCCGCCTTCGACCGCGGCGAGGACGTCACCGCCGCGACCTTCGACGACTACGCCCGCGACGTGCGCTACGCCCTCGACAGCTTCCGCCGGATCGTGATCGCGTTCTACGACCAGACGTTCAACTTCGGCGAGTTCATCGGCGCCTATCCCGACCTGCAGCCGCGGCTCGTCGACCTCCTCGTGGGGAACGTGTCCCGGGATCTCGAGCCGCTGTTCGAGGCGCTGGCGGAGTACTCGCGGCGTACGGTCTCAAGCGGTGCAGCAACAACCTGCCGTCGAGAGCCCCACGCCGCCCAGGACCCACCGTGATCAGCGAGTTCCGCCTCACCCGGCGCGTCCAGTTCCACGAGACCGACGCGGCCGGCATCGTCCACTTCAGCGTCTTCTTCCGCTACATGGAGGAGGCCGAGCACGGACTGTGGCGGGCGGCCGGCTTGAGCATCGCCCCGCCCGGAGCCCGGATCGGGTTTCCCCGCGTCGCGGCGAGCTTCGATTTCCGCCGGCCGCTGCGGTTCGAGGACGAGTTCGAGGTCCTGCTGCGGGTGACGGGGAAGTCGGCGAAAAGCCTGTCGTACAGCGCGGCCATCACGAAGGACGGCGAGACCGCGGCCCGCGGCGCCCTCACCGTCGCCTGCGTCGCCAAGGAGCCCGGACAACCGATGCGGAGCACGCCGATTCCGCCGGAGATCGCCTCCCGTTTCGCGGTGGCGCCCGCGGCCGAGGACGACCGCTGATGGCGGGTCCGGGGACGGCGCCGCCGGAGTCCGAGCGCCAGCCGCGCGCGACCCTGATCGAGCGGCAGGGCCGGCGGCTCGCCGATCTCCTGGACGCCATCGACGGCCGGAACCCGTTCTACACCCGCAAGCTCGCCGAGGCCGGGATGGACCCGGCGGGCCGGCGCTTCCCCGAGGACCTCCGGGCCCTGCCGTTCACGACCCGGCACGAGCTCGCGGCCGACCAGGGGGCGCACCCGCCGTGGGGCACCGCCCTCACCGAACCCATCGAGCGCTACTCGCGGTACCACCAGACGTCGTCGACGACCGGCCGGCCGCTGCGCTGGCTCGACACCGGCGCGAGCTGGCGGTGGGTGGTCGACTGCTGGAAGGCGGTGTACCGGGGCGCGGGGATCACCGCCGCCGACCGCATCTTCTTCCCGTTCGGGTTCGGCCCGTTCATCGGCTTCTGGTCGGCGTTTGACGCCGGGGTGCAGCTCGGGGCCCTGTGCGTCCCCGGCGGAACGATGTCGAGCGAGAGCCGGCTCCGGCTCCTCGACACGGTGCGGCCCACGGTGGTGTGCTGCACGCCCACCTATGCGCTCAGATTGGCGGAGGTGGCGCACGCCGGCGATCTCGTCGATCTGGCGGACGGTCCGGTCCGGACCCTCATCGTCGCCGGCGAGCCGGGCGGCCACATCCCCGCCACGCGCGAGCGGATCGAGCGCAGTTGGGGCGCCCGCGTCATCGACCACCACGGCCTGACCGAGGTCGGGCCGATCAGCTTCGAGTGCCGGGAGGCGACGGGCGCGCTGCATCTGAACGAGTGCGAGTTCCTCTGCGAGGTGATCGATCCGGCCAGCGGCGCGCCGGTTCCCCCGGGCGGGCCGGGCGAGCTGGTGGTGACCAATCTCGGCCGTACCGCGAGCCCCGTCATCCGCTACCGGACCGGAGACATCGTGCGGCTTCAGGACGAGGTCTGCGCCTGCGGCCGGACCCTGGCCCGCGCCGACGGCGGTATCCTGTCGCGGGCGGACGACATGGTCTGCGTGCGCGGGGTCAACGTCTACCCGACCGCGGTCGAAGCGGTCATTCGCCGGTTCCCCGAGGTCGTGGAGTACCGGTGCACGGTGTCGACCCGCGGCCCACTGGCGACGCTGGCGGTGGAGATCGAGCTGCGGCCGGGCGCGGCGGTCGTGGGGCCGCCGGCCGCGGTGGGCGATGCCCTGCGCGAGGCGCTGGGCCTGACCGTCCCGGTGCGGGCGGTGGACGCCGAGTCGCTGCCCCGGTTCGAGCTGAAGGCGCGGCGGTTCGTGGTGGACGGACCTGCGACGGGAACACCGGAAACAGGAGCACGGCAATGAGTGAAGTCAGGCTGTCGCGGATCGCCAACGTCATGCTGGGCACGACCGATCTGGCGCGATCGCTGGCCTTCTATCACGAGACCCTCGGGCTGGACATTCGGTTCCAGTCGCCGGGCTTCGCGTTCCTCGACGGCGGCGGGGTCGCCCTCGCCCTCAGCGAGGCCCACGCACGGCTCGCCACCCCGGTGGCGGGGGGCACCGAGATCGTGTTCGGGGTCGAGGACGTGACCGCCGCCCATGCCGCGCTGACCGCGCGGGGAGTCGCGTTTCTCAGCGCCCCCCGCAACGTCACCGGCGACCAGTGGGCGGCCAACTTCCGCGATCCGGACGGGCACCTGCTTTCGGTGTTCGGCCCGCGGAGCGCCGCGTCCTGAACCGGCCGGGGAAGAACCCTCGGAAGGGTACAGCCGGGAGCCTGCGGGGCGGGAGACTGCGCCGTGGCAGGAACGGCCCCGCGGAGGCCGCGCCGGGCGAATCGGGGCGCCCCGAAGCGGCGGTGTCCGGCTTTTAGTGAGAAGCGCCGGTGTCCGGGCTATAGTGAAGGGGCACGGCGTCGCCTGACGACTCGGCGCCGCCGGCCGAGACGCGCGCGGGCGGGACCGCGAGGGTCGAGATCCGGCAACCAAGCGTCTTCGCCGTAGAACGGCGCGGACTGCTGGAGGGTTGGTTGGGCGGCAATCGGAGGCCGCAGCGCGACCTTGCGGTCGCGTTCGGAGTTTCGCTGACGCGAAACTCCGACGGCGACGATTTCCGGGCCAGGCGTCTGCGCCGTAAACGGCGCGGACGCCTGGCGGGTTGGTTGGGCGGCGAGCGGAGGCCGCAGGCGACGCTCTCCGGGCCAGGTAGGAGCACCGATGGACACGCGCATCTCTCGCCGCCAATTGCTGCATGCGGTCGGCGCGGCCGGCGGGTCGGCCGCCGTGCACGCCGCGGCCACCGCCCTGGGGCTCTTGCCGGCGGTGGCGCGGGGCGCCGGTCAGATCGCCCTCCGCCCGGCCGGCGGCCGGCCGCGGCACGTCGTCGTCATCGGCGCCGGCATCGCGGGCCTGACCGCGGCGTACGAGCTCCGCAAGGCGGGCCACCGCTGCACGGTGCTGGAGGCCTCGCACCGTCCGGGGGGCCGCAACCTCACCCTCCGCAGCGGCGACGTCATCGACGAGCTGGGCGCCCGGCAGACGTGCGAGTTCGACGACCATCCCGACCTCTACTTCAACGCCGGTCCGGCGCGGATTCCCGGCAACCATACGAGCCTGCTGCGCTACTGCCGCGAGTTCGACGTCCCTCTCGAGATCTTCGTCAACGACAACCGCAGCGCCTGGGTGCAGGACGACGCCGCCTTCGGCGGGAGGCCCATCCGCAACCGCGAGTACATGACCGACGCCCGCGGCTTCCTGGCCGAGCTGCTGGCGAAATCGGTCGACCCGCGCGCCCTCGACGCCCGTCTCGACGCCGACGATCACGAGCGGCTGCGCGAGTTCCTGCGCGCGTACGGCGACCTGGACGAGACGCTCGCCTATCACGGCTCGGACCGCGCCGGCTACGCGAGCGGCGGAATGACCACGCCCGGCGTCAAGAAGCCGGTGCGCGACTTCTCCGAGCTGCTCGGCGCGAACTTCTGGCGCGAGCACATGCACTGGGGCGAACTGGCGGACCAGACGGCGCCCATGCTGCAGCCCGTGGGCGGCATGGACCGAATCGTCGACGGCTTCATGCGCCGCATCGGCGACGCGGTCGAGCTGCGGGCGGCGGCGCACGAGATCCGCCTGGGCGAGGCCGGCGTGGAGGTGGCGTACACCGGCGCCGGCGGCGAGGTGCGGGCGGTCCGGGCCGACTACTGCCTCAACAACATGCCGGCCCATCTGGTGGTGGGACTCAGGCACAACCTGCCCGCCCGGTACGTGCGGGCGCTGTCCGCCCCCGAGCGCGGCAGCCTCTTCAAGCTGGCCTTCCAGGCGAAGCGCCGCTTCTGGGAAGACGAACAGATCTACGGCGGCATCTCCTGGACCAACCAGGACATCACCCAGATCTGGTATCCGCCGCACGGCATCCACAGCCGCGGCGGCGTCATTCTCGGGGCCTACGCGTTCGACGACGCCCCCGGCACCCGGCTCACCCGGTTGTCGCCGGCCGAACGCATCGAGGCGACGCTGGCCCAGGGCGAGAAGGTGCATCCCGACTACCGGCAGCTCGTCGAGCGGGGCGTCAGCGTCGCCTGGTACCGCATGAACCATGTGCTCGGCTGCTCGACCCGCTGGACCGACGAGGCGACGCGGGACCATTTCGCGACGCTGCAGAACCCCACGGGGCGGCACTACATGGTGGGCGATCAGATCAGCTACCACCCGGGCTGGCAGGAAGGCGCCATCCAGTCGGCCTACCATGCCCTGCAGGACATCGACCGGCGGGAGCGGGAGGCGGCGGACGCCGGTTGACGAGGATGACGGGTCGAGAAACGGAAGCCGGGAGAGCCATGCAGCATCTTCGACTAGGGTGGGCGCTGGCCGCCGCTGCGGTCCTGGCCGCCGGCGCGCGGCCGGCCACGGCGCAGGCGCCGGACGACACCGCGGCGTCCGCGCCCCGGGGGCTGTATGCGGCGGTCTGCGCGTCCTGCCACGGCACCGACGGGCGGGGCAATCGGCAAATCGACGCGCCGGTGCTCGCCGGCCTGAGCGCCGCGTACCTCGAAAGGCAACTGCACGGCTTTCGCCGCGGCTACCGGGGCCGCCACCCCGAAGACCGGGAAGGCGTGGAGATGCGGCCCATGGTGAACGGGCTCGGCGACGCGGACCTCGCGACCCTCGGCGCGTGGCTGGCGGCGCAGCCCCCGCCGGGTCCGGCCGGCGCGGAAGCGGCGACCGATACCGAGGCGCGGGGCGGCGACCCGGCGCGCGGGCAGACGCTCTACGCCGCGTGCGCGGTCTGCCACGGACGGTCCGGGGAAGGCAACGACGCCCTCGGGGCGCCCCGCCTCGCGGGTCAGGCGGGCTGGTACACCGCGCGGCAGCTCCGCAAGTTCATCGACGGCGTCCGGGGCTCGCATCCCGACGACACGTCCGGCGCCTCCATGCGGGCGAGCGTGGCGGACTTCGACCCCCGCGATGTGGCCGACGTCGTGGCCTGGATCGAGGCGCTGCGGGAACCGGGACGGTGAGACGGTGGCGGACCCGACCCACGCGGCGCGGCCGACGTGTGGCGGCCTGATCGAGGCTGCGTCCCCCCAGGCAGGCGACCGATTCGTGCCGGTCGCGCGCGGCGCGGCCGACGTGACGGCCTGGATCAAGGCGCTGCGGGAACCGGAACGGTGAGACGGTGGCGGACCCGACCCACGCGGCGCGGCCGACGTGTGGCGGCCTGGATCGAGGCTGCGTCCCCCCAGGCAGGCGACCGATTCGTGCCGGTCGCGCGCGGCGCGGCCGACGTGACGGCCTGGATCGAGGCGCTGCGGGAACCGGACGGTGAGACTGGAGTAGGATCAAGGTCGTACGTATCCGCCGCGCCGGTTCGGCGTGGGCGCCGGCGAGTCCGTCGGCGTGCGCAGGACGACCTGCGCGCCGGAGCGGGAGGCAGGTTGCAGCATGCGTCGAGACGGATTGGCGGCAGTGGCAGTGGCATGCGCCCTCGCGGCGTCGTGCGGCGGCGCGGACGGGGACGCGGCGCCCGAGCGCGTGTTCCTGAGCATGGGCACGGCGCCGCCGGGGGGCGCCTTCTTCGTCGTCGGCAGCGCGCTGGCGGAGGTGCTGAACGAGTTCGGGGCCGGGTTCGGCTGGAACGCCACGGCGGAAGCCACGAGCGGCTCGCAGGAGAACATCCGGCGGCTCGACACCGGCGAGCTCGATTTCGCCATGTCGAACGCGGCGATCACCTACTTCGCGGTCCGGGGCGGCGAAGGCTGGGACAAGGCGTATCCGATGCGAACGGTCATGACCCTGGCGCCGAACGTGGCGCTGTTCATCAGCCCCGCCGGGTCCGGCGTCGAGACCATCGAGGATCTGCGCGGCGAACGGGTGGGCGTCGGGCCGGCCGGCGCCGGTTTCGAGTACTTCGTCGGGCCGCTGCTCGCGGCGCACGGCCTCACCTACGACGATTTCTCGCCGCTGAACGCCACCCAGTCCGGCGCCGTCGACCTGATCGCGGACGGCTCGGCGGCGGCGGTGTTCGTGGGCGGGGCGGTGCCGACGGCCTCGATCACCCAGGCCTCGGCCTCCCAGGACATCCACTTCATACCGTACGACGAGGACGTTCGGCGGCAGCTCATCGACGAGTACCTCTTCTTCGGCCCCGCGACGATTCCCGCCGGCACCTATCGCGGGCAGGACGAACCGTTCGAGGGACTCGACGTCGGGTCGATGCACCTCATCACCGCGGCCGGCGTGAGCGATGAGCTCGTCTACAACGTGACGAAGACCCTGTACGAGCAGCGGACGAGCGTCGTCGAGAAGCATGCCGCGGGTCGGGCCATCAACCCCGCCAACGTGGTGCGGGACACCGGCACCGAGTTCCATCCGGGCGCGGTCCGCTTCTACCAGGAGATCGGGATCTGGCCGGATCGGGAGCCGGCGCCGTAGCCGCCCGCGGCGAAACCCCCGCGCGCACCGAGAGCGGCGGGGGCGCCGGCGGGCTGAAGAGCGCCCGCGGGCAGAGAACGTCCGTGCCTGACCAGGCGTGAGGAGGGCGCCTGTCGCCGGGCGGCCGCACCGAGATCACCATGCCCGAGACAACCGCGCCCACGCCGACCGGGCGGGACACCGACGCCGTCCGGCAAGCGATCACCCGCGCGCTCGCGGTGGGCCTGTGCGTGTTCACCCTGGTCCAGGTGAACTACCCGACCCTGGCCCCGCAGCCGCAGTTGGCGGTCTTCGCCCTGCTGGGGCTGGTCATCTGCTTCCTCAACGTCCCGATCCACCCGAACCTGAAGAACCATCCCGCGGCGCGGGCCGGCGACGTCGTCCTGGCGGTGCTGGCGGCGGTCTGCTGCGGGTGGATCCTGGTTCAGAACGAGCCGTTCTTCGAGGGTCTGTGGCAGGGCGGATCGAGCCTCGGCAACCGCGCGGGGTTCGAGACCGGCACGGACATCCTCGTCGGCGTCGTCGGCCTGCTGCTGGTCATCGAGGCGGCGCGCCGCTCCCTCGGGCTCGCCCTGCCGATCCTCTCCGGCCTGTTCCTGGTCTACGCCTACGTCGGCGCCACCATGCCCGACTGGCTGTTCCCGCACCGCGGGTACACCATCGAGCGCATCGTCGCCCAGGCGTTCCTGCAGGCGCAGGGCACCTTCGGGGTCGCGCTGGGCGTGATGTTCACGTACGTCTTCCTGTTCGTCATCTTCGGCGCCTTCCTCTCGGCCAGCGGCGCCACCCGCTTCATCATCGACTTCGCGCAGGCGGTCTTCGGCCGCAGCCCGGGCGGACCCGCCAAGGTGGCGGTGCTCAGCAGCGGCCTCATGGGCTCGCTGTCCGGCAGCGCCGTCGCCAACACCGCGACCACCGGCGCCTTCACCATCCCGATGATGCGCAGCGCCGGCTTCAAGGCGACCACCGCGGCCGGCATCCAGGCCGCGGCCAGCTCCGGCGGCGCGCTGATGCCCCCGGTGATGGGGGCCGGCGCCTACATGATGCTCGAGATCGTCGACCCTCCGGTGACCTATATCGAGATCATCCGGGCCGCGCTCATTCCCGCAATTCTCTACTACCTGTCGCTGTTCCTGATCACCCACTTTCACGCGCGCGGGACCATGGCCGACGCCGCCCCGGAGAGCCCCGCCGCGACCGCGGCGGCCACGCCGCTGGCCGAGTCGCGGCACGAGGGCGTCGTCTTCGCCACCGCCCTCGGCCTCCTGATCCTGCTGCTGATCCTGGGATACACGCCGTTCCGGGCGGTGACCGCGTCGCTGGTGGGCATCGTCGTCGTCGGGGCGTTCAACGAGCGCACCCGCCTGTCCGTCCAGGACGTCATCAAGGCCTTCGTGAAGTCGGCCCGCGACGTCGTCTCCCTCGTCGCCGCCTCCGCATCGGTGGGCATCATCATCGGCATCGTGACCCTGACCGGCATCGGCACCCGCCTGCCCGCGACCATCCTGCCCCTCGCCGAGCAGAGCCTGTTCCTCGCCCTCGTGCTGATCATGATCTCGTCGATCGTCCTCGGCATGGGCCTCCCCTCGGCCGTCTGCTACCTGCTGCTCGCGACCCTCATCGGCCCCGTGCTCGGCAACCTCGGGGTGGTGCCTCTTGCGGCGCATCTGTTCATCTTCTACTTCGGCATGATGTCGATGGTGACCCCCCCGGTCGCCCTCGCCGGCTACGCCGCCGCATCCATCGCCGGCACCAACATCATGGCGACGAGCTTCGCCGCGTTCCGCTTCGCCCTCGTCGGGTTCACGCTGCCCTACATCTTCGTCTACCGGCCCGAGCTCCTCATGCTGACCACGGCCGGTGAGACGGCCGGCCCCCTCGCCATGGTGGTCCCGGTGGGCATCGGCGCCCTGGGGGTGCTGTGCTTCGCCTCGGGCATCACCGGCCAGCTCCGGACCGCGCTGCCCCTGCCCCTCCGCCTCGCGGTGTTCGCGGCCGCCGCCCTGCTCCTCGCCCCCGGCCCGGCCGTCGCGGTCGCCGGCCTGCCGGTGCCGGTGCTCGATGCGGCCGGCGTGGTCCTGTTCGGGGTGATCTTCGCGATGAACCGGGCGCGGTGAGGCGGCACCCCCGCCCGGCAATACGGTGGCGCCGAGATCCGGCGTGGCCTGCTTGATGGGCGGCGCGCGGACCACCTCGGCGGCCCGGCGCCGATGGCGGAGAAGCGGAGGACACGCCCGTGACCGCCTCCTGCGCGGCTCCACGTTCCGAAGGGTTCATTCCACCGAAGAGCGTCGCCGTGCCGTCCCGCCGCCGCACCTGCGCGGCTCGACGTTCCGAAGGACCGAGACGGTTCGGAACCAGGACGGAACCAGGGGAACCAGTCGGACCCGGCAGGATCGGTGCTAAGCTAAGGAAATGAGCGACCTTGCGGCGCCGGAACCGCCCGCCGGCGGCGCGGCGCGCACCACCGGTGAGACGAAAGCGATCATCAGGAGCATCGTCGGCACCGGAGTCGGACTCGCCACCCTGCTGTTGATGCTGGCCGGTCTGACCCTCCAGCAAAACGCCAACGTGAACGCCCGCATCGACGACGTGAACGCCCGCATCGACGACGTGAACGCCCGCATCGACGACGTGAACGCCAACCTGAACACCCGTATCGACGACTTGCGCGCCGACGTCACGGCACAGATCGCCGGCGTGAACACCCGCATCGACGACCTTCAGGAGAACATCCGCGAGCTGCGCGCACTGATCATCGACGCCATCAAGCGCACCGACCCCGCCGACTGATCTCCTGCCCCTCCTCCGGGCGATTCGCTGCCCATCGGGTCGGGCCGGCAGTTGGAACACGAGCCATGACGGTGTTGGACCGCACCGCGGCCGACGCCGGCGGGTCGAGAGCCACAGGTATTCCTCGTCGCTCCAGTTGCCTTGGCGTGGCAGGCTCAAGATGGCGTCGAGGGCCTCCCGCGACGCGCGGCAGTGCTCGTCGATGCCGCGGGAAGCATAGCGGTGTGTCGCGTGAGCGCTGACTGACGAGGCTCCGGTGTTGCCATGGCTATGTAGCCATGGCCAAATAGATCGTCATGCAGACCATCGGGGCGGGCCGGTTCAAGAACATCTGTCTGAAGTTGCTGGACGAGGTGGCGGCCACACGAACCCCCATCGTCATCACGAAGCGCGGCAGGCCCGTCGCGCAGCTCGTTCCCTGCGTTGCGCCGGACCGGGTCGGCAGTCTTGCGGGCAGCATCCTGCGGGAGACCGGCGACCCCTACGGCACCGGCGGGCACTGGAACGCGGATCGAGATGCCAGGAGCATCCCACGCTGACGGCGCGTGACGGTTCGCCCCCGATTCGAGGGATCGCCGCCACCGCCCGATCGCTCGGCGCCGCGCTGGTCTCGAAGACCAGCGAATTCGTGACTACGAGCACGTACGCACGGTCTGGTGAGCCTCGACCCCCGCCTCGAGGCTCACTGTAGGTACCACGGCAGCACGCGGAAGCCCCGGAACTCGAAGCGGCCGGTTCCGCCGTGCACGAGGACGCCGCCGCGGTTCGGGTTGCCGGGGAGCGCGGTCCACCAAGCGAGCGTGTCGACGGCGTCGGCGGGCACCGTCCGCCCCGATTTCACTTCGACGGGAACGATCCGGCCGCCGGCGTCGACCAGGACGTCGATCTCGCGCCCGGCCGCGTCCCGCCACCACGAGAGCGGCGGGTCGCGGCGGCGCGCGGCGAACGCCTTGACCAGCTCGGACACGACGAACGACTCGAAGATGGCGCCGCGCAGCGGATGACGCTCCAGGGTCCGGGCGTCGGGAATGTCGAGGAGATAGCAGACGAGACCGGTGTCGAGGAAGTGGAGGCGGCGCCGTTTGCGCAACCGCTTGCGGTAGCTCGCGTGATGCGGCGGGAGGGTCGTCGCGAGAAAACCGATCTCCAGAGCCGCGAGCCAGCGCTTCGCGGTCTGCTGGGTCACGCCGGCGTCGGCCGCGAGGGCGCTGAAGTTCACTTCCTGCGCGGTTCGCGCGGCGGCGAGGCGGACGAAGTTCTCGAAGCTCCGCGGGTCGGACACCTGCAGTACCTCGCGGAGGTCTCGTTCGACGTAGGTGCGCAGATAGTCGGCCAGCCACGGCTGCGCCGGCAGGTTCCGGGCGTGAATGCGCGGGTAGAACCCGTTCACGAGGGTCCGCCAGAGATCCCTCGGCGGCGGGCCCGCGGTCTCGGCCGGCGACCCGGCGGCGCCGTCGAGATTCAGCGGATCGAGCGGCGGGCGTTCGTGGAGCTCCGCCAGCGACAACGGATGGAGACGCAAGAGCGCCGTCCGCCCCGCCAGCGTCTGGGAGACCGACGCCATCAGCAGCAGGTTCTGCGAGCCGGTCAGGATGAAGCGGCCGGGTTCGTCGTGCTCGTCGACGAGCACCTGGATGTAGGACAGCAGCTCGGGCGCCCGCTGGATCTCGTCGAGAATCAGACCCCGCCCCTTCGCCGCAGCCAGCACGCCCCGCGGGTCGGCGAGGGCCCGCGCCCTTTCGTCGGGCGCTTCGAGCGACAGGTAGCGGTGCGCGGGAAACGCCGCCCGCACCAGCGTCGTCTTGCCCGACTGGCGCGGGCCGGTGAGGGTGACGACCGGATTCGCCGCGGCGGCAGCCCGCAACGCACCGGTCAGGTGCCGGGGAAGCATGCATGATGATCCTGGCATGCCGATTGAGGATGCGTCAAATCCGTGATCCGATCATCAAAAAGACATCGCCATCACTCCGGACCGACGAAGGACATACGAAATCCACGGGCGAACGCGCGGCCGGTTTCGCCGGCGTCGCCCCCTGCCTGATACCATCAAGCGGAGACAGCGACGCCGCGCCCCGCCATCCCCGCCATGACCCCCGCCGAGATCCCCTATAATCGCTCGCGGTTCTCGACCCGCCTCCTTGAGAACAGGCTCTACACGGCCGGCCACAGTTGGCTGGAGCGGGAGGACGGGGAGGTGTGGCGGGTCGGGTTCACCAAGTTCGCGGTGCGCATGCTCGGCGAGATCGTCGAGCTGGGGTTCGAGACCGAGCCGGGGTCGACGGTCGAGACCGGCCAGGTCATCGGCTGGCTGGAGGGTTTCAAGGCGGTGACCGACATGTACTCGCCGCTGGCGGGGCGGTTCGAGGGGTTCAACCCCGCCGTCGACGAGCGGGCGGCGCTGCTGTCGAGCGATCCGTACCGCCGGGGCTGGCTCTTCCGCGTGCGCGGACAGCCGGGAGACGACTGTCTCGACGTGCACGCGTACATCGCGTTGCTCGACACGACCATCGACAAGATGCTGGGACGACGGCATGACTGAGCCGGCGCGCTACGTCATGATCGGCGGGTTTCTGGGGGCGGGGAAGACGACCGCGGTGGCGCGGCTCGCCCGGCACCTGACGGACCGGGGCAGGCGGGTCGGGCTGATTTGCAACGACCAGAGCAGCGGGCTCGTCGACACCACCCTGCTGCGGTCCCGGGGCTTCCCGGTCGAGGAGATCACCGGCGGCTGCTTCTGCTGCCGCTTCAACTCGCTGCTGGAGGCGGCCGAGAACCTGACCCGGGACTCGCGGCCCGACCTGTTCCTCGCCGAACCGGTCGGGAGCTGCACCGATCTGGTGGCCACCGTCTCCTATCCGCTGCGCCGCATCTACGGCGACCGGTTCACGGTGGCGCCGCTGAGCGTCCTCGTCGACCCGGTGCGGGCCGCCCGCATGGTGGGCCTGGTCGACGGCCGGAGCTTCTCGGAGAAGGTGACCTACGTCTACCGCAAGCAGTTGCAGGAAGCGGACGTCATCGTCGTCAACAAGTGCGACGCGCACCCCGCCGATCTCCTCGACCGGCTGTCGGCGGCCCTCGGCGAAGAGTTCCCCCATGCCGCCGTCCTCACCTGCTCGGCCCGGACGGGAACCGGGGTCGAGAAGTGGTTCGAGACGGTGCTCGCCGACAATCCTGCGTCCCGATCGCTGGAGATCGACTACGATATATACGCGGCCGGCGAGGCGTTGCTGGGCTGGCTGAACTGCACCGTCCAGCTTCATGCCGACGAACCGTTCGACGGCAACCGGACGCTGGTCGATCTGGCCCGGCAGGTGCGCGGGCGCCTCGCCGCCGCCGGGGAGGAGATCGCCCATCTCAAGATGACGCTGGACGCGCGGGACGGGTCCGGCACGCTGTCGGTGGTGAGCCTCGTCGGCACCGACCGGGAACCCGACCTGCGGGAGTCGCTGCTTGATCGCGTCGACGCGGGCGAGCTGGTGGTGAATCTTCGGGCGGAGACGGATCCGGCCCGGCTCGAAGCCGTACTGCGCGGCACCCTGGCGTCGCTCGACGGTGTCGAGGCGCGGGTCGAGCATCTGGAGCGGTTGAGGCCCGGACGGCCCGTGCCGACGCATCGGATGGCGTGACGGCCCGTTGCGCTTCGCAGGTGGGTGGGAATGAGTGACAACGCATACCGGTGGGCGTCGATGGTCCTGATGGCCGCAACCGCGATCGGTACCTGGTGGACCCGGCATGACGTGACCGTGTTGTCCGGGCGCGTCACGGAGGGCCGCCGAGCGCGGGTATCGGCGCTGGTCCGCCGGTGAGCGCAGCGGATGCCGCAATGAAGATTCTGTACTGCAACTGCACCTACGCCAAGGTCGTCCCGGCCCAGGTCAAGAAGGAGGTCCTGCGCCGGCTGAGCGACTCCGGCCAGGCCTTCGATGCGGTGGCGGACCTCTGCGACATGTCGGCGCGCAAGGACGCCGCGTTGCGGAAGATCGCCGAGGGCGGCGACACGAAGATCGCCGCCTGCTACCCGCGCGCGGTGAAGTGGCTGTTCCACGCGGCGGGCACGCCTCTGCCGAGCGGGGGCGTCGACGTGCTGAACATGCGCGAGGACTCGGCCGACGACGTCATTAGGGAGCTGCTCGCATGAGCCGCATCGAGGGACGCAACCTGCGGGTCGTTCTGTACGAGGGTCCGGGCAGCCAAGCCCTCGACGACGACGAGCGCTTCCAGGCCCTATCGGCCCTCCTCGACAACGGCTTCGAGGTCACGCGCCCGATGGCCGGGCAGGACGTGGCACCGGCCGACGGCGCCCCGGTCCTGGTGCTGGGCCGGCTCGACGAAGCGCCGGCCGCGGACCCGGACCAGGAGGTGCACTTCCGCGACCTCGGGGAGGTCGGCCCCCTCGACGCGGCCCGCGAGGTGCGGGAGGCGGCCGGCGCGCGCAAGCTGGAAGCCTGGAAACCGTGGTTCCCGGTGATCGACTTCGATCGCTGCACCAACTGCATGCAGTGCCTGACGTTCTGCCTCTTCGACGTGTACGGGGTCGACAAGCAGAAGCAGATCACGGTGCAGAACCAGGACAACTGCAAGACCGACTGCCCGGCGTGCTCGCGGGTGTGCCCCGAGGTCGCCATCCTGTTCCCGAAGTACGGCAAGGGTCCGATCAACGGCGACGTCGTCCGCGAGCAGGATGTCCAGCGCGAGGCGATGAAGGTGGACATCTCCACCCTCCTCGGGGGAGACCTCTACGGGTCGCTGCGCACCCGCCAGCGCGAGGCCCGGAAGCGCTTCTCGACCGAGCGCGACGAATCGAAGGCGCTGCTCGAGCGCAAGCGCTGCCTCGGCAAGCTCAAGAAGGACCTCGACATTCCCGACGAGGTGCTGATGACCCTGCCGTCGGCCGAGGACATCGAGGAGCGGGCGGCCCGCGCCAAGGCGAAGATGGAGAAGCGCCTCGCCCGCTCGCAGACCGCGCAGGACGCCCGGCCGGCGCCGACGGAACGGGAATGGGGCATCTGACCGAAGTCGGCGGCGCCACCGCCGCGGGAGTCCGCGCGGGGGAACGGTGCGGACTCCCGCCGGATCGGCGGGGCGGACAGCGGTGCCGCGGATTGGCGCCGTCGGGGCCGGGACCGGCGGGGTTGGGAGCGGAACGATCATGTTGAGAGCGGCGGCCGGCCTCGGCTATCGCACGATGCGCTCGACCGACGCGCGCCTGTTGTGGAAGTTCGCGTACAACTTCGGCTACAAGGGCGTCCGCTCGGTCCAGAAGTTCAAGAAGCGCCTCAAGGCGGGGGTGTCGTTCCCCCCGTTCCTCTACATCTCGATCACCAACGCCTGCAACCTGCGCTGCCAGGGGTGCTGGGTCGACGTCGACAAGCCCCAGCACCTGATCAGCTACGACGACCTGAACCGGCTCATCGACAACGCCAAGCAGCACGGCAACAGCTTCTTCGGCATCCTCGGCGGCGAGCCGTTCATGCACCCGGACCTCATCCGGGTCCTGAAGGCGCACCCCGACTGCTACTTCCAGATCTTCACCAACGGCCACCCCATCACCGACGCCACGGCCGAGCGGCTGCGGGAGGCGGGCAACGCCACCCCGCTCATCAGCGTCGAGGGCACCGAGTCGATCAGCGACGTCCGGCGCGGCCGCGGGGGGGTGCTGAACCGCACCCTCGAGGGCATCCGGGCCAGCGTCCGCCACGGGCTGATCACCGGCGTCTGCACCAGCGTCTGCCAGTCGAACATCGACGACCTCGTGCGCGAGGAGTGGATCGACCGGTTGATCGGCATGGGGGTGCATTACTGCTGGTTCCACACCTATCGGGTGGTGGGGCCGGTCCCCAACCCCCAGCTCGCGCTGACCCCCGAGCAGGTGCTGTCGGTGCGCCGCTTCGTGATGGACATGCGCAACCGCAAGCCCATCGGCCTCATCGACGCCTACTGGGACGACAAGGGGCAGGCGCTGTGCCCGGCCGCGACCGGCATCAGCCACCACATCGGCCCCTTCGGCGACGTCGAGCCCTGCCCCATCATCCAGTTCGCGAACGAGAAGATTCAGGACAACGACGGCGACCTTTACAAGACGATGACCGAGTCGCCGCTGCTCGCGGACTTCCGCCGGACCGCGGCCGACGCGACCCGGGGCTGCATCGTGCTCGAGCGCCCCGACCTGCTCCAGGAGATCGTCGAGCGGCACGGGGCCGGCGACACGACGATACGCCGGACCGCCGGCCCCGAGCTCGAGGCGCTGCGCCCGCGGCCCAGCCAGCACAACCCCGGGAATGAGATTCCCGAGGAGAACTGGGTCTATCGGTTTGCGAAGAAGCACTGGTTCTTCGGATTCGGTGCGTATACATAAGGGATCAGTCAGGCCCATGGCCACGGACACATCGAACTACGCCGCCGAAACCCAGGTCATCCCCCTGCTGCAGCTCCCGGCACAGGTGCCCCGGCAGACCTACCGGCCGGCGCAGTCGAACATCCCGGACGACAAGGCGGTGCGGGTCCGCCTGAAGCGTGTCGCCGAGGAGCACGTCAAGCGGGTGGGCGCGGTCCCCCCGCTGACCCTGGACGAACTGACCGAGCATACCGCCGCGGTGCTCGCCGAGGCCGGTCTCGACCCGATCTACGGCGACTACGCGTCGATTCTCGTCAGCAACGCCGCCTGGCGGGACTCGCTCGCCCGGATTCCCTACGAACGCCGGCTCCTCCTCATCCCGAAGTGCCTGCGGGTGGAGGAGAAGTGCCCCGCCCCGTTCGACGAGTTCGGCCTGCTCTGCAAGGAATGCGGGCTGTGCTCGATCCAGGACCTGACGGTCGAGGCCGAACGGCTCGGCTACGCCGTGCTCGTGGCCGAGGGCTCGGCCATCGTCCGCTCGATGATCGAGACCGGCAAGATCGAGGCGATCGTCGGCGTGAGCTGCATCAACGTGCTGGAGAAGTGCTTCCCGCACATGGAGGCGGCGTCGATCCCCGGCGTCGCGATACCGCTGCTGCAGGACGACTGCGTCAACACCACCGTCGACCTGGACTGGGTCTGGGACCTGATTCACCTGACGAGCGACGACAAGACGTACCGTCTGGACCTCGACGCGCTCAAGACGACGGTGCGGGGCTGGTTCGCCTCCGATGAGCTCGACGAGATCATGGGCCCGGTGGACGTCGAGGACGTCACCGCCCGCATCGCCCGCGACACCCTCGAGAAAGGCGGCAAGCGCTGGCGGCCGTATCTTGCGGCGTGCACGTACATGGCCCTCGAGACCGACCGCCGGGACACCGAGCCGAACCTGACGGCGGCGGTCCGGAAGGCGGCGGTGGCCATCGAGTGCTTCCACAAGGCGTCGCTCATCCACGACGACATCGAGGACGGCGACGACCGCCGCTACGACAGCCCCGCCCTGCACACCGAGGTCGGGGTCCCGGTGGCCCTCAACGCGGGCGACTTCCTGGTCGGCGAAGGCTACCGGCTGCTCGCCGAGGCGGGCCGCCCCGAGGCCGTCGCAATCGCGGCCGAGGGCCACGTGACCCTGAGCCGCGGCCAGGGCCGCGAGCTGCTGTGGGCGCGCGACCCGCAGCCGCCGGCGTCGTTGCAGGTGCTCGACATCTTCCGGCAGAAGACGGCGGCGGCCTTCGAGGTGGCGCTGCGCATCGGCGCCATTTTCGGCGGCGCCGACGCGGCGACGCACGATGTGCTGCGGAAGTACAGCGAGTCGCTGGGCATCGCCTACCAGATCAAGGACGACATCGACGACTTCAGGGGCGAGGCCGACTCGAACGACCTCGACCAAGTGCGCCTGTCCCTCATTCTGACCATCGCCCACAAGCGGGCCGAGGGCGGCGACCGCGATCGCGTCGCGTCGGCCATCCGGTCCGGTGCGGCTGACCCGGCGGAGACGGAGGAGATACGCCGCATCGCCGAGGAGTACGGCGTCCTCGACAAGGCCGAGGACCTCCTCGCCGCCTACCGCGAGGACGCCGTCCGGTCGCTGCGGTTCCTGGCGAGCCCGACCCTCAAGGGCCTGATGCGCCGTATCGTGGGCAAGATCTTCGGCGAGACCCTGATCGAGGGCTACTGCAGTGAGTTTGAGACTCGAAATGCTGCAAGTCGCGCGGCTGGCGCCGACGCTGCTGCAGGAAGCCTCTGACCCGGTCGCCCAGTACCTCCATGCCCGGTTCAACGACGACGGCGGCGCCGCCGACCGATCCGGGCGGAGCGATCTCTACTACACGGTCTTTGCCCTCGAAGGCCTCATCGCGCTGCAGCGCGATCCCCCGCCCGGGGTCCACGGCTTCCTCGAGTCGTTCGGCGACGGCGGCGACCTCGACCTCGTGCACCTGTGCTGCCTCGCCCGGTGCCGGGCGGCGGTGAAGCAGCCGGGCCCCGACCTCGCCCCCCGCATCCGCGGGCAATGGGACCGCGGCAGCGTCTATCACGGCTTCCTCGCGTGGGGCGCCCTGGAGGACCTGGGACAGCGGCCGGAACCGTTCGCGGTGCCGGGGGGCACCGGCGTCCGAACCACCCCGACGACGGCGGCCGCGGTGACCCTGCTCCGCCGGATGGGCGTCCCGGTTCCCCCGGAGGCGACCCGGTGGCTGATGGCGCGGGCCCACCCCGAGGGGGGGTTCCTGGCCACCGACGCGGCACCGATGCCCGACCTGCTGTCGACCGCCACCGCCCTGCACGCCCTCGCCGGCGAGCACGTACCGTTCGAGCACCTGAAGGAGCCGACGCTCGACTTTCTCGACACGCTGTGGACCGGCAACGCGTTCTGCGGAACCTGGGCCGACGATGAACCGGACTCCGAGTACACCTGGTACGCGCTCCTCGCCATGGGCCACCTCAGCCTTGCGTGAGCGGCTGCTCGCGGCCCGCACCCCGGCCGGCCACTGGGAGGGCGAGCTGTCGTCGAGCCCCCTCTCGACCGCCACCGCGGTGACCGCGCTGTCGATCGCCGGCGGGAACGAGGCGCTCGTGCGCGGCGGGCTCCGGTGGCTGGCCGCCCACCAGAATGCGGACGGCGGCTTCGGGGACGCCGACGGTTGCCCCAGCAACATCAGCACGACGACCCTCGCGTGGGCCACCCTCGGGCAGCACCACGCGGTGGGGCGGGAACGGGCGGAAGCGTGGCTTTCGCGGCGCGTCGGCCCCCTGACCGCGGAGTCGCTGGCCGCCGCCATCACCCACGTGTACGGCGACGACCGGACGTTCGCGGTCCCCATCCTGACCCATTGCGCGCTCGCCGGGCGCTTCGGCTGGGAGCACGTGCCGGTGCTGCCGTTCGAGTTGGCGGCCCTCCCCCGCGCCTGGTTCAAGTGGGTCGGGCTGCCGGTGGTGAGCTACGCGCTGCCCGCGCTGATCGCGATCGGGCAGGCGCAGCACCACCATCACCCGACCGCGAACCGGGCCGGCCGCGCGGTGCGCGACGCGGTCCGTGCGCGCACCCTGGGCATCCTCGAGTCGATCCAGCCCGCGTCGGGCGGGTTCCTCGAGGCGGCGCCCCTGACGAGCTTCGTCACCATGGCCCTCGCCGGCAGCGGCCTCGTCGAGCACCCGGTGGCGCGGCGCGGCGTCGCGTTCCTCACCGACTCGGTCCGCGGGGACGGGAGTTGGCCGATCGACACCAATCTCGCCACCTGGCTCACCACCCTCTCGATCAACGCCCTCGGGGGGACGGCATTCACCGCGGAGGAACGGCGCTACCTGCGGCGCTGGCTGCTCGACCAGCAGTACCGCGTCGTGCATCCCTATACGCAATCGGCCCCCGGCGGCTGGGCCTGGACCGACCTGCCGGGCGGCGTGCCGGACGGCGACGACACCCCGGGCGCCCTCCTCGCGCTGGCCGAGCTCGGAGGGCACGGCGAGACCGCACGGGGCGCCGAAGCGGACGCGGCCGTCGCCGGACGAGAGGCGTCCGCGGGGCACGGCGTGACGAGGGCGCAGGTTGGAAGCGGACAACCGCGGACTGAACGCGGTCGGACTCGGACGAGCAACGCGGCCCCCACGAGACACGGCGCCGGCCGCACGCAACGGAGCTTCCGCCATGGGCTCCCCGCGGTCGATGACGAGACACGGGCCGCGGCCGCCGCCGGCGTCGGCTGGCTGATCGACCTGCAGAACGACGACGGCGGCATCCCGACGTTCTGCCGGGGCTGGGGCCGGCTGCCGTTCGACCAGAGCAGTCCCGACCTCACCGCCCACGCCCTGCGGGCGTGGCGGGCGTGGCGGGGGCTCGACCCGCGGGTCGACCGGGCGATGGAGCGGGCCGTCGCCTACCTGGCGCGCCACCAGCGCCCGGACGGATCGTGGGTTCCGCTGTGGTTCGGCAACCCGTGGACGCCGGACCAGACGAACCCCGTCTACGGCACGGCGCGGGTCCTCGAGTGCCGGGACCTCCTGCCGAGCGAAGCGCGTCGGCGCGGCGAGCGCTTCCTCCGGACGATGCAGCAGGACGACGGCAGCTTCGGCACCATCGAGGAGACCGCCCTCGCGGCCGCCGCCACCGGCGACGCCCGCGGCCGGCACTGGCTCCTCACGCGGGCCGCGTTCGAGCCGTCCCCCATCGGGCTCTACTTCGCGAAGCTGTGGTACTTCGAGAAGCTCTACCCGCTGATCTTCACGGTCGCGGCGCTGGCCGCCGGCGACCAATACACCGTGGCCCCAACGCACCCAAACCCGCCGCCCCATCGTCCCGTCGAACTTGAAGTGGCCAAGGCCACGCGCGGCTCCATTTTGAGCTTCGCGCTGGCGGCGACTACTTGAACCAGCGGCGATACAGCAACTCGCTCGACCTCTTCGCTATACAACTCATGAACCACAAGTAGATGCTCATGAACACCAAGGCGGCCATCACCATCAGTCCCCCCGTGGGAATGCTCACGACCTGCCAAACAGCCGCTGCACCCCGAGTTCCGATGATCTACCTGGACCACAACGCCACGACGCCCCTCGACCCCCGGGTCCTCGACGCGATGCTGCCGTTCCTCACCGATCGCTTCGGCAACGCGGCGAGCCGCCACCACGCCCTCGGCTGCGCCGCCGCCACCGCGGTCGAGACGGCGCGCGGGCAGGTGGCGTCGGTCATCGGGGCCGACCCGCGGGAGATCGTCTGGACGAGCGGCGCGACCGAGTCGGACAACCTCGCCCTGCAGGGGGTCGCCGGCGCGCCGGCGTACGCGAAGAAACGGCACGTCGTGACGGTGGCGACCGAGCACCGCGCCGTCCTCGACACCTGCGAACGCCTCGAGAGTCAGGGAATCGCCGTGACGTATCTGGGGGTCGACGGCGACGGGCGGCTGGACCTCGACCGCCTCGCCGCGGCGATCACGGAGCGGACCCTGCTCGTCTCGGTCATGCACGCCAACAACGAGACCGGCGTCCTGCACCCCATCGCCCGCATCGGCGCGCTTTGCCGCGGGCGCGGGGTCCTGTTCCACACCGACGCCACCCAGTCCTACGGCAAGGAGCGGATCGACGTGAACGCCATGCGCATCGATCTACTGAGCGCCAGCGCCCACAAGATCCACGGACCGAAGGGCATCGGGATGCTCTTCGTCCGGCGCCGCGGCCCCCGCGTGCGCTGCGAGCCGCTGGTGCACGGCGGCGGCCACGAGCGCGGACTCCGCTCGGGCACCCTCAACGTGCCCGGCATCGTGGGCATGGGGACCGCGGCCACCCTGGCCGCCGAGAACGGCGCCGTGCGCACCCTGCGGGACCGCCTGGAGACCGGCCTGCAATCCCGCGTGGACGGGGTCGCGGTCAACGGCGGCCGGGCCGAGCGCCTCGCGAACACGACGAACCTCAGCTTCGCCGGGGTGGACGGGGCGAAGCTGATGAAGCGGATGCCCGGGCTGGCGGTGTCGTCCAGCTCCGCCTGCACCAGCGCCGCCCTGCAGCCCAGCTACGTGCTCGGCGCGATGGGCTGCGACGACGCCCGCATCCGCGGCAGCGTCCGCTTCTCGCTCGGACGCTTCAACACCGCCGAACAGATAGAGACCGCCATCAAGACCGTCGCCGGAGCCGCGGCGGCTTTGCGGGCCGGGTCGACGGCCGTCCCGTAATGGACTGCGACGGCGGGCATCCGCGGCGGCGTCCGTTTTCCCGCTCGGACGCTTCAACACCGCAGAACAGAGACGGCCGCCATCGAGACCGTCGCCGGAGCCGCGGCGGCTTTTGCGGGCCGGGTCGACGGCCGTCCCGTAATGGACTGCGACGGCGGGTATCCGCGGCAGCGTCCGTTTCCCGCTCGGCCGCTTCAACACCGCCGAACAGATGGAGACGACCGTCGCCGGGCGGCGGCGGCTTGGCGGGCTGAGCCGACGGGCTTCCCGTGATTCCCGTGATACGCTGGCGTGCGTGGCGGTAGCGGGACAGCGCCGGGAACCCGTCGTAAGGCGGTAGCGCGGGTTGCCGGGCCGCCGCTGCCGGCAACATCGTCCGCTGCCGGGCCGAGACCGCCGGAACGTAGAGGAACGTAGGAGAAGGAGCGTGGCATGACCGCCAGACGTCTGCTCGGCGTGGTCGGACTCGCAGCCGTGCTTTGCCTTCCGGTCGTCGCAGAGGCGCAGGAGACGACCCGGGGCTACGCCCCCGCGACACTCCCGCGCACGATCCCGATCTTCCCGCTGCCGGACGTCATGCTGTTCCCCGGCGCCACCCGCCCCCTGCACATCTTCGAGGCGCGTTACCGCGAGATGGTCGCGGATGCGCTCGAGGGCGATCGTCTGATCGGGATGGTGATGCTCCAGCCCGGCTACGAGGCGGACTACGCGGGGCGCCCCCCGGTTCATCCCGTCGGCTGCGTCGGGGTCATCGCCGAGGCCACCGAGCTCCCCGACGGCCGCTACAACATCCTGCTCGGCGGCCTCACCAAGTTCCGGATCGTCCGCGAGGACGACAGCCGCGCCTACCGGGTCGCCGACGTCGAGCCGATCAGCGACGCCATCAGCCCCGCCGACCGCAACCGGCTGCGCGACGTGCGGAAAGACCTCGCGGCCCTGATCCCGCTCGGGATCCCCGGGCTGCAGGTACCGGACGGCCTGGACGACGAGGACCTCGTCAACGGCATCTCGCAGCTCATCGACATCGCCCCCGCCGACCGGCTGGGACTGCTCGAGCAGCCGGGACCGCTGGCGCGGGCGGAAGCCCTCATCGACCTGATCTACATCCGCTCCGCCCTCCGGCAGTGACGCCGACCCGACGTCCGTGAAGCTGCTGGTCTACCTGTGGGCACCGTTCGCGAACCTGCTCTGGTACGCCCACACGGTGGTCATGGCGAGTCTGTCGTTTTTCATCTGGCCCTTCGACGGCACCGGCGACCGTCAGTTCTGGTGCGCGCGCTGGTGGTGCCGGCTCGTGGCGTGGTCCATCTTCGCCCGCATCCGGGTGCACGGCGTCGAGCGGGTCCGGGGAGACCGAAGCTACGTGTACGTGGCGAACCACGCGAGCCTCATCGACACCCCGGCGCTGTTCGCGTACCTGCCGTACCCGTTCCGCATCGTGGCGAAGCGCAACCTCTTCTTCGTGCCGTTCATGGGCTGGCATCTGTGGACGGCGGGGCACTTCCCGATCGACCGCCGCGACCCGCGCAAGACCGCGCGCAGCCTGCGCCGGGTCATCGAGGGGGTGCGGCGCGGCCGCTCGCTGGCCGGGTTCCCCGAGGGCACCCGGACCCCCGACGGCCGTCTCCAGGACTTCAAGCCGGGGCTGTTCCGGATCGCCCTCAAGGCCGGCGTACCCGTCGTCCCCGTCACCATTCGCGGCACCTTCGCCCTCCTCCCCCGGACCACCCTCGCCCCGCGGCCCGGTTCCGTCGACGTGATCGTGGGAGAGCCGATCGCCACCACCGACTACGGCGAGCGGGGGGTGGACCGGTTGATCGACCACACGCGGGAGGTGATACGGGAGACGCTTGAAGCGGGCTCGCCGGACCGGCGCGGGTGAGCAGCCTGCGGCGCAACCCCGCGCCCCAACGACAGTGACTCACCAGACGCTCGAAGGGGTCGCCCCCGGTGGGGTGAACGACCATGGCGCAACCCCGCGCCGCACCGGGGTCGGGTCGCCGGGAGTCTGCGCCCTGGGAGCGGTGCGGCGCCTCACTTTCCTGGCGCGCCCCCCCGATTCCCGGTCGAGGCTTGCCAATCCCCCGCACAACGAGTAGCCTGATACGGCTACGGATCACGAAGGAGCCTTTTCATGCGCACGCTGCTCGCCGTTCTGTCGTTGCTGGTGGTCGGTTTCGGGGTCCACACCGCGGTGCGGACCCAGGAACCGGTCATCGAGGTCTACAAGTCACCCACCTGAGGGTGCTGCGTGGGATGGGTCTTGCATCTCAAGGAAGCGGGTTTCAACGTACGAACCACCGACATGCCCGACGTGACGCCGCTCAAGCAGGAAAAGGGGATTCCGCAGCGGCTTTTCTCGTGCCACACGGGCCTCGTCGACGGCTACGTCATCGAGGGCCACGTGCCGGCCGAGGACATCCGCCGGCTGCTCGACGAGCGCCCCGACGTCGCGGGCATCTCGGTGCCGGGCATGCCCGTCGGCTCGCCGGGCATGGAGGGTCCGAAGTCGTTCTACCGGGAGTATCCGGTCATCTCCTTCACCGACGACGGCGAGCTGGCGCTCTACAACACCCACACGCCGCAATAGCAGCGATAGCGGACCGGAGCATGCGCGCCCTTGGGGAAGCCCTGGTGAAGCACCGTTCCCCGAGGACGCGTCTCCCCGGTACGCAACCGGCTCGTCAGCACGGGACCTGCGCGCCCTTGAGGAAGCCCTGATGAAGCACTGTTCCTCGAGGACGCGCCTCCCGGTACGCATCCGGGTCCTTCCGGCGGGGACCGCCATCTGCGCGCATCGTTCCCGTCCCCACCGCCGGCGCTCCCGTTTCACCGCCTCGTCCCGGTTGCCGGCGGCCCTCTCCTGACCAGGGCCGGATGCCTCCGCACGCCTGTCCGCCCCGCGACCGGGCGCCGCAGCAGGCGGCGGCCGTTCCTTTCCGAGACCGCGCAGGCACGGTCGAGATCTGCCTGATCACAACCATCAGGACCGGCCGATGGACCGTACCCAAGGGGTTCATCGATCCCGGCGCCACCGCGCCGGAGACCGCGGTCAAGGAAGCCCGCGAGGAGGCGGGCATTCACGGGCGTGTCGTGGGCGGCCCGGTCGGTTACTATGACATCAGCAAGCAGGGCGGGCGTTACCGGGTCGCCGTCTATCTGATGCGCGTCGATCGGGTGGACGACCGTTGGGAGGAGCAGGCCCTCCGGCAACGGCGCTGGGCTTCCGTCCGCCGCGCGGAGAAACTGCTCGCCGGCCGGCCCGTCGAGGCCATGTTCCGGCGGGCGCTGACACACATCGACAACGAGGAACCATCATGACCATCAAGACCCGACATCTCGTCGTGTTCGTCACCGCGGTGTTCGTCGCCGGCTTCGCGGCCGGGACCCTGTGGCAGGCGGACACCGCCGTCCACGCCCAGGGCGAAAGGGCGTTCGAGCTGAGGACCTACACCGCGCCGGAGGGCAAGCTGCCGAACCTGGAGGCCCGGTTCCGCGACCACACGATGCGCATCTTCGAGAAGCACGGCATGACCAACGTGGGCTACTGGGTGCCGCAGGACGCCCCCGCCTCGGACAACACACTCATCTACATCATCTCGCACGACAGCCGCGAGCAGGCGGCCGAGAACTGGCAGAGCTTCCGCGACGACCCCGAGTGGGCGGAGGTGTCCCGCGCCTCCCAGGTCGACGGCCGCATCGTGAGCAACGTCGAGGCGGTGTTCATGGACGCGACCGACTACTCGCCCCTGAAGTAGATCCGCGCCGTGGAACGGCGCCCCGCCCCCCTCCCCGCCACGGGGGCGGAGCGGGACGCCGGCCCGGCCGCGCCAAGGAGAACGCATGAGCGAAGCGGACGGCTACGTCGTCATCTCGATTGTGCAGGGCCAGTTCGTCGAGGCGCAGATCAAGGCGTTCCTCGAAGCCCACGGCATTCCCTGCGAGCTCCGCGGCGAGGCCCTGCGGGTGACGCACGCCATCTCCGTCGACGGCATCGGCGCGGCCGAGGTGCTCGTGCCGGCGGACCGGGCCGACGAGGCGCGCGACCTCCTGGCGCGGGCCGAGCGCGGCGAGCTCGCCATCGACGACCCGCCGGCGGAGCCGCCCGCCGAGTCCTGACCGGCCGCGACGATGAACGACTCCGTCCCGCTCATCCCCCTGACCCGGCTCGCCCTCGCGCTCCTTCCCGTCCTCGCCGTCCTCGTCATCATCCACCGCTGGTCGCTGGGCACCCGCACGGCGGTGGTCGCGGTGCTCCGCATGGTCTCCCAGCTCCTGCTGGTGGGCTACGGGCTGACGTTCATCTTCGGGTCGGAGCGGGCGATGGTGACCCTCGCGGTGGTCGGCGTCATGCTGGCCGTCGGCGGCTGGATCGCACTGCGTCCCCTCGGAGACGAACGGGCGAGCCGCTATCCGACGGCGCTCGCCGCCATCAGCCTCGGTGCCCTGACGGTGCTGGCGCTGGTGACTCAGGCCGTGCTCGACGTGGGCCCGTGGCACGACGCCAGCGTGGTGATCCCCCTCGCCGGCATGATCATCGCCAACTCGATGAACACCGTGAGCCTCGCCGCCGAGCGGTTCCGGGCCGAGCGCCGGCGCGGCGCGACCTACCCCGAGGCGCGGCACGCGGCCATGAGCACGGCCCTGATTCCGATGACCAACTCGCTGCTCGCGGTCGGGCTGGTGTCCCTGCCCGGAATGATGACCGGCCAGATCCTGTCCGGCGTCGCCCCCCTCGTGGCGGTGCGCTACCAGGTCCTCGTGATGTGCATGATCTTCGGGTCGGCGGGCCTCGCCGCCAGCGGTTACCTCGTCCTGCAGCGCCCGCGCTGAGGGTTGCCTACCGCCGCGTCCGTCGTCCGGCCCCGGTGGGCCTGACGGCCGGCTGCGCCTCGTGCCGCAACGTCGTCCCCCCCCAACGCCTCCCCGCTCCCCGCACGCGGCCGAGACGGCGGTCAGGATGGATTGAGGGCCCCGCGGGGCAGCGGTCAGGGATCGACGACCGCCGAGGCGGGGCGGCGGTCAGGATCGGCTGCGCCCCGGGGGGTCTTGACGCGGTCCAGCAGGGATCGACGACCGCCGGGGCGGGGCGGCGGTCAGGACGGATCGACGGCCGCGGCGGCCGGCGCGGCGCCGAACACCCGGTCGAAGTTCTCGGCGAAGATCGCCGCCCGGCCCGATCCGTCCGGGCCGACGGCGTCGAACGCCTTGCGTTGCGCCTCGTAGATCGACCGCTGCCATCCCCGCGGGAAGAAGGACGAGTCCGAGCCGAACAGGATCCGCTCGGGGCCGAGGACGGCGAGGGCCTGCCGGAACACCCCGTCCAGCGCGGGGGGCGGCGCCTGGTACTGCACCCAGCCGTTCGAGCTCGACGTGTCGACGTGGACGTTCGGGCAGAGGTCGGCCGCCATCAGCGTCTCGCGAAAGAGACCGGCGCCGAAGTGGGGAATGACCACGGGCACGGCGGGGAACGCCGCGGCGGCGGGCACGAGGTCGAGCGGGTTGCCCCGCCGAACGTCGAACCGGCACGGCAGGCCGAGCTTGCGGCGCACCCCGACCGAGAGGACCCCGCAGTGCACGAACACCGCCCGGCCGTGCTCGGCCGCCGCCTCGAAGACCGCGAAGACCCGCGCGTCGTCGAGCGCGAAGTGGTGCATGGCGGGAAAGAGGCAGGCGCAGCGCAGCCCGTGCCCGCCGAACGCCGAGCCGAGGCGGCCCGCCACATCCGGCGCCGTCGGGTTGAACATGAAGCTGCCCGCGAGCCGCGCCGGGTGTCGGGCCACCGCCGCCGCGACCGACGCCTCGTCGCCGGGGACGCTCGCCATCAGCGCCGCGCGCGCCACCCCGTGCCGGTCGAGCTCCTCCACCCAGCGATCCGCGAGGGCGGCGGGGCTTCCCGGCGCATCCCATCCCAGCCGCGCCGGCAGATCGACGGCGGGATCGGCGGCCGGCGGCGCGGCCGGATCCTTCGCCAGCGTCTCGAAGAAGCCGGCCGAAAAGAAGTGGCAGTGGGCGTCGTTGAGCGTCCCGGCGGGGGGGGAAATGATGGCCATGCTCGTCGTCGTGCGCCGACGGTCGCGTCACGCATCGCCGCTCGAATGCAGCGGGGACTCTCGCCGCGGGCGGTCAGGGTAGGCGCAGGACGAGCCCGCGCTGCTCTATCCCGGGCTCGACGGTAACGGTGACGATGTTGGACAGCCGCCCGCCGCGCTCGGCCTGGAATGAGATCCGCGTGCCCGGCACCAGACCGGCTATCACGAACGCCCCGCCCGCCTGCGTCACCGTGCGGCCGCGGGTGAGCACCGAGAAGAGCCCGGCGCCCGGCAACGCCCGGCTGTAGCCGACGTGGACGCGCGCGTCCGCGGCCGGGCAACCGTTCCCGTCGAGGACGAATCCGCTCGTGGTCGCCTCCGGCAGCAGTCCGATCCGCACGTCGCTCTGCTTGCGTTCTTCGATCGTCAGCTCGCCGAAGTACGGCGCGAACCCGTCGGCGCGGGCGAGGACGACGGCGGGCCCAGGGAGCACGTCGCCGAACTGGAACATCCCGCCGCGCGTCCTCGCCGTCTCTACGAGGTTGTCGGGGTGGCCGGCGATCAGTGTCACGAGCCCCTCGGCAGGCCGGCCGGTCGTCAGATCCGTCATCCTGCCTACGACGGCCGCCGAGACCGCATCCGCGTACTGGGCTCCGGCCGGCTGGGGACTCAGTGCGGCGATCGCGAAGACGGCCCCGAGGACGGCCCCGCAACAGACTCGATGGTACGGTTCCATCATCGGTCCTCCTTCTACTTATAGACGGCAGGACGGTCGGATCGGTTGCCGGCCGCGCCGGTACGCCCGTCCGGCGGTCTGGTTGTCCGCCCGACAGCAAGACGAAAACGCAGGCTCGCCGAGCGCAGAGGAGATGGTCGCGCCGCGTTTGGGGGCGGGCGCATTCAACTTACCCTTGTTTACCGAGATGAATCGTGCCAGAATTACACGGTAACCGAGGGGAACATCATGACCAAGCCGTCGAACCTGGTGCAGGGAACGTTGGATCTGCTGATCCTGAAGGTCGTCGACCTCACCCCCCTGAACGGGTGGGCCATCAGCCAGCGCCTAAGGCAGGTGTCGAACAACGTGCTGCTGGTCAGCGACGGGTCGCTCTATCCCGCCCTGCACAAGCTCGAGCAGCAGGGCTGGATCAGCGCCGAGTGGCGGGAAACCGAGAACCGCCGGCGCGCGAAGTTCTACACGCTCACGCCGGCCGGGCGTCGGCACCTTGAGCAGGAAGCGGCGAACTGGTCGCGGCTGTCGCGGGCCATCACCGACGTCCTGCGATTGACGGAGGCGGGTCATGCCCCTTGACCGATGGCTGTGCGCATGGCGGGTCCGGCTGCGGATACTCTTCGACCGACGTCGTGCCGACCGCGGGTTGGAGGAAGAGTTACGGCACCACGTCACGCTGGAAACGGAAGCGCGGTGCGCGCAAGGCGTCCCGCCGGGCGACCTCTTGGTGGCCCTCATGCCCGGGACGCCGCCCCGCACCTCGCCTTCTACAGCGTCGCGGCGGTCGATCAGCTCCTGCCGGACACCCTCGCGGCGCGGCGGTTCACGACGCTGCTCCTCGCGCTGTTCGGGGCGGCGGCCCCCGCCCTCGCCGGCCTCGGCATCTACGGCGTCATCGCGGTGGCCACGGCGCAGCGGACCCGCGAGATCGGCCTCCGCCTCGCGATGGGGGCCGAGCCGCGCAACGTCGTGTGGATGGTCGTCCCCGGCGCCGTCGGCCTCGCCGGCGCCGGGGTCGCGATCGGGCTGCTCGCGTCGCTCCTTTTCTTGCAGGCCCTCACCAGCCTGCTCTTCGACGTCGTCCCGTTCGACGTGCCGACGCTGGCCGCGGTGTCCCTGCTGCTCCTGGCGGTGGCCGCAGCCGCCGCCTGGTCCCCGGCGCGGCGCGCGAGCCGCGTCGATCCGCTCGTCGCGCTGCGCACGGAGTGAGGCGATCAGCGAATCGGCGCGATATCGAACGCGACGCCCGCCCCCGCGAACAGGCCGACGCCATCCGAGAACGCCACCTTTCCACCCGTCCCCGACGCCTCTGTCGGCTGTCAACACCCGAACCCGACGACGACGCGGGCCGACACCCGAGGCGCGGGTTCGCTGGAGGAGATCGAGGCCGATATCCAGCAGGTCGAGCAGGAGAGCGTGGCCATGCTGAAGGAGATGACGGGATGATGGCGCCTGGATGCGTCCGGACAAGCCGGGCATCGCGGCGCGGGTGGCCGGGCTGAAGGAGATGACGGGATGATGGTGCGCGGCAGCCCCGCCGGGCCCCGGCACGCTGGCTGACGCCACCTGCCCGGCGCCGGTCGGGCGACCTTCCGCGCGGGTTCCCCGCCGCCGCGGCCCGCGCTATGATGGACATGTCCGCCACGACCCGTGTCGGCCATCCGCGACCCCGCAGCCCACGGAGCCCGCTATGCACCTCGTACCGTCGCTCGGAACAACCGCCCTGATCATCGCCGCCGCGGCCTTCCCGGTCGAGGCGCAACCGGCGCCCCTGACCGACCCCATCCCCGACCCGATCCGGAAGGGCGACCTGGTCGTGGAAGCGACCAAGTTCGTTCGCGCTCCGCAAACCGCGGATTCGGCCGCGGACGCCATGACGAACGAGGCCTATGCCCGCATCCAGTACCTGACGCCGGTCGGGGACGGCTCGGGACGGCTTGTCATCAACGACTTGCGCGGATTGCTGTACATCACCGACGAGAACGGGGCGGCGCCGGTCACCTACATGGACATCCGCACCCTCGACGTCGGCTTCGACGACTCGATGTTCCCCAACGAGACCGGTCTGGTGGGGGTTGCGTTCCACCCGCAGTTCGCCGACGCCGGCACGCCGGGGTTCGGCAAGTTCTACACGGCGTACAGCGCCCGGTCGGACAGCGGACGCGCCGACTACCTGGACGACGACGCCGGGAGCCACGAGAGCGTGATCCGCGAGTGGACGGCCGACGATCCGGGGGCGGACGTGTTCAGCGGCACCTCGCGCGAGGTCTTCCGCATCGGCCAGTTCGCCCCCAACCACAACGTCGGCACCATCGCGTTCAATCCGACGGCCGCTCCGGGATCACCGGAATACGGGCTCCTCTATGCCAGCCTCGGGGATGCCGGGGCGGCCTACGATCCCCGCGACTTCGGCCAATCCCTCGGTGTGCCCCACGGCGCGATCATCCGCATCGACCCTCTCGCCGGCGACGGAAGCCGGGGGTACGGCATTCCCGCGGACAATCCGTTCGTGGGCGAGGCGGGTGTCGCCCCCGAGATCTGGGCCTACGGTCTGCGGCATGCGCAGCAGTTCTCCTGGGACACGGACGGCCGGATGTTCATGGGCGACATCGGCCAGAACGCCGTGGAAGAGGTCAATCTGGGGGTGCCCGGCGCCAACTACGGTTGGCGGCTCCGGGAGGGCACGTTCGCCACGGGCTACGCCGTCGGACCCGGGCGTCCGGGACGGCTGTATCCGCGCCCGGCGCAGGACGAGCATCCGTTCGTGTATCCGGTGGCCCAGTACGACCACGACGACGGCTACGCCATCAGCGGCGGGTTCGTCTATCGCGGCCAAGCCATTCCCGCCCTGCAGGGCAAGTACGTCTTCACCGACTTCCCGCGCGGCCGCGTGCTGCACATCGATGCGGACACGCTCGTGTCCGGTCAGCTCGCGGAGATCCGGGAGCTCCGACTGGTATTCGAGGGCGAGGAGCGCGACCTCGTCGAGGTGGCCGGATTCCCCAACACGTACGCCCCGGGCGACCGGGCGGACGCGCGCCTGGGGATCGATTCGGCGGGGGAACTCTATCTGCTGACGAAGAGCGACGGCTGGGTCCGGAAACTGGAGCCGGCGCGGGCGCGGTAGGGCGCCGGCGACCTCGATGCGCGCGCAGACTGCCCGCCTGCTCGGCTCGAAGTGAACATCCCACGCGACGCCGATGGCCGTCTGTGACCGCGCGTCCCCCGAATGGCGGGATCCCGCCCCGCAGGACGCGCTCTCAGGCGGATTCCGCCGGGAAGCCGGCCGCCCCCAGCCGCGAACGACCGGCGGCGCCGGAGCGTATAGGCGTACAGACACGGGATACTGAAGATGCCGCCCCTTCGGCCACGGCCCGCAACCGTTGGGAGGCATCTCGTCGCATTCCGGGCGCGCCATGACCACTCCGCACCCGCAAGTTCGCCGGCGCCATCCGATACGGAAACGGCTGCCGCTCCTGCTCGCCGGCGCCCTGCTCGGCGCCGTCGTCACCTTCGCCGGCGGCTTGGTGTCCCGGCCCGCGAACGAATCGCCGGCCCCGGACGATGCGCCGGTCATCGTGGCGCACGGTCTCGGCCGGACCACGGCGTCGATGGCGATCCTGGCCAACCGTCTCGAGGAGGCCGGGTTCCGGGTGGTCCGGTTCGGGTACCCGTCCCGCGCCGAACCGATAGAGGCGCTGGTGGATCGGCTGCGGGACGCGGTGGCGCAGTGCTGCGGGGACGATCCCCGGCGCGTGCACTTCGTCACCCATTCGATGGGTGGCGTGCTGGTGCGGGGCTACCTGTCCGAACGGCCCGAGCCGCACGAGGGACGCGTGGTGATGTTGAGTCCGCCGAACCAGGGAAGCGAGATCGTCGACGCCTTCGCCGATTCCCCCCTGCTCCGGTCGTTTCTCGGACCAGCGGGGTCACGGCTCGGCACCGCCCCGGACGGCATCGCCGGCCAGTTCGGGCCCATCCGGTTCAGCCTGGGCATCATCACCGGCAACCTGAGCCTGAACCCGATCGGGTCGTGGCTGATCCCCGGCCCCGACGACGGCACCGTCGGCGTCGACCGGGCAAAGGTCGAAGGCGCGTCATCGTTCCTCGTCCTGCCGGCGACCCACACCTTCATCATGAACCGCCGCGACGTCGCGGAGGAAGTGGCGCATTTCCTCCGGCACGGCAGGTTTCGGCGGGAGAACCCCGATGGACAGGGGCGCCGAACCGGCGGGATCCCTATCCGACCCTGAATCCGCTCCCGCTTCCAGGCGCCGTGAAACGTCTGCTCGATGTGGAACGAGGCGCCGTTCCGATGCCCAGGACCGGGTGATGGGTTCGAGCCCTTGGTTGGTAGTAGGGTCCGCGCAAGAACAACTTCCTTCAGAGGCCGCAATCACGCCGTCATGGGATCGACGCCGAATGCGGCAGATGCGCGGCATGGATGCGGCCGAAGTGAAACTGCGCCACGAAACCGATGCAGCAAACCGGGGAGTTTATTCTTGCGCCGATCCCTGCCCTCGTGAACAACGACGACCGGCCGGCGGCGCGGCGCGTCCCGCCGCCGGCGCGGCGCGTCAGTCGATCCCGGACCCTGCGCGTCCGCCAATCGCGTACAGATGGCCGGTGGTGCGCAGGAATATCTGCCCGTCGGACACCGCGATCGAGCTGAGCACGTAGTCGTCCAAGTCGTTCTCGGCGAGCAGCTCGAATTCGGGCCCCGCCCGGAAGACACTGGTCAGGCCCCCCTCACTCGTGACGTAGACCTTGCCGTCGGCGAGAACCGGCGAGGCGCTGTAGGTACCCGGGCGCAGACGCCGGCGGCCGTAGATCTCCTCGCCGGTCTGCGCGTCGAGCACCCACACGATGCCCTGGTCGTTGACGATGTAGAAGTGCCTGCCGTCGGTCACCGGCGTCGGCACGTCGGGACCGTTGTCGGTCTTCCACGCGAGGTGCGAGGTGGTGACGTCGCCCCGGCCGCCGGCCCGGAGGGCGAGCAGCGGGCGGACCCGGGTCGGCGCGTAGATCATCCCGCCGTGGACGACCGGCGACGCGATGATGCGGTAGGCGCCGTTGTTGCGCGGGTTCAGGCCGTCGGCCCGCCACAGCTCGCGGCCCGTGGCCGGATCGTGCCCGGTCACGACGTCGCCGCCGGTGATCACGATCTCGCGCGCGCCGCCGTACTCGAGCAGGGCCGGGGTGGTGTACGAGTCGGGAGACTCCCGCCGCGCGTTGGTGGGCCGCTCGACCCGCCACACCGTCTCACCGGTGCGGCGATCGAGGCGCAGGACGTACGACGGGTCGTCGGTGCGCATGCCGTGGATGACCTGGACGAACAGCGCGTCGTCGACGAGGAGCGGCGACGACGCGTATCCCCAGTTCAGCCCGAACCGGCCGTACGACGCCTGAATGTCGCGCTGCCACAACGGGTTGCCGCCGAAGTCGAACGCCGTCAGCCGGCCCGTCCCGGTCATCACGTAGACGTGCTCGCCGTTGGTCACCGGCGACGGCGACGACATGTTCTGCTTGCGCAGCCGCCTGTCTCCGTCGCTCAGGTGACGCACCCAGAGCGTCTCGCCGCGGTCCCGGTCGAGGCACCAGAGGCTGATGTTCTCGCCGTCGGCGACGTTCAGGAAGATGCGCTCGCCCCAGACGATCGGCGTCGACCCCGTCCAGGCGGGCATCGCCACCCTCCACGCCACGTTGGCGTCCGGTCCCCAGGTCACCGGCAGGCCGGTCTCGGTGCTGACCCCGTTGGCGGCCGGCCCCCGCCAGTGCGGCCAGTTCTCGCCCGCCCCGGCCGCGGGCGCGGCGGACAGACCGGCGAGCATCGCCACCGCTGCGACCCCGACCCGGCGCCCCCCGGCCCGGACTCCACCGGCAACATCCGGCACCCATCGCTGCTGCATCAGTCCGTCGTCCTCCTGCAAGAACCCGCTCATCGGGTGGCCATCGACATCCTCGAGTCGCCTCGGCGCGGCATCGGTCCGTCGTCCGCTGCCGAAGCGCGGGCGGCGGCTTCCGGCGCCCCGTCACCCGACGCCGCCCAGGACGACGGGCGGCGCTCCGACGTTTCCGCAGCCCGGAGAGCGCCGCCGCGCGGTCTTGCGGGCGCGTTGCGGCACCGCTCGCCGCCCGACCAACCCTCCAGCAGTCCGCGCCGGTCCACGGCGCAGACTGCTCGCCCGGAGAGCGCCGCCGCGCGGCCGCTACTGCTGCTCGGCGACGGCGGATCGTTCTTCCGCGCGGGCACCGCTCAGCAGGTTGAACATCCCGTGGTTGCCCTCGTGGCAGGCGTACTCGTAGAGGGGCGCGTCGGACCGGTTCAACGGGAACCGGCCGGTGAACGGCGCCGTCCACGTGTCCGGGTCCTCGACCGTGAACTCGTACCGGATCGTGTCGCCGTCCACCCGCGTGAACCGCTCGACGAGCCGGGTGTTCGAGGCCGACCCCCACGACACGAACGAGGTGTTGAAGCTGCCGGTCCCGTTCGTGAAGTTCGTCGTCTCGACCACCAGGGTGCCGCCCTCCCACCGGCCGCGCGAGCTCCCCAACCACTGGCGGATGCTCGGCGGCAGCGCATCGCCGTCCAGCGGCACGACCCGCACGTCGTGCACCATCTCGTGCAGCAGGACCACGTAGCCTGGAGCCTGGAAGATCTGCACGTTGTTGTTGTAGCCGCCCGGCAGCATCGGCGGACCGGTGCTGAAGCCGAGCAGGCACCGTTCGGCCACCCCGCGCGCCTCGGGACCGTCCTCGTTGAGACCGCCGACCCGGATCCGCACTGGATACCCGCCGGCCGCACGGTGCGCCTCCGCCGCCGCCTCGGCCTCGGCCGTCAGCGCCGGCAACCGGCCGTCCGGCGGATCCACGAGCAGCGACGCCTGGGTCAGCGCCGTCGCCCGCGCCCGGTCCGTCCACACCGCCTGGCTGTACCCCCCGACCTCGCCCGGCGGCGGCCCGTCGTCGTCACGCGCCAGCGCCTCGGCGTTGCTGCGCTGCGCGACCACCGCCGCCTCCTCGGCCGTCAGCTCGCCGCGCCCCTCGAACTCGTCGGGCCGCTCGAGCGGCGTGAACGTCCAGTAGTCCCAGACCCCCTGAAGATCGGGGTCGCCCCACGGCGTGCGGGGCCCCTCCGCCCCGGTCTGCCCGGCCGCGGGCGCCGGCGACAACGACAACCCCGCGCCCAGCGCCGCAACCCCTGCCCAGCAAATCAATCGCTTCATCATCGGAGCCCCTTCCCGGCCAACCATCCTGATCCGAACCCGGAACCCGGGTCGGGTCGACCTCAGATTCCTGTCATTATGACTCATCCTCAAGTCTCCGCCCGGGATGGCAGCCGCCGCCTTGGCCCGGCGCCTTGAACTGACACTAACGGTTATTTGGCGAGAGCCCTAAACCTAAACCAGCCTCGGTTCCACCAGCTTGCCCTCGGGCAGGAGACGCCGGACAATCTCGACGCTCCAGGGCTCGCAAATCAGACCCTCGTCGACGTCGTTCGCAAGCTGATGCGGCGCGACGAAGCTTCCGCTGAGTGACGTTCCCCGGCGTTCGAAGAACTCCGTTGCGCTCAGAGCGACGGCCACATCGTCCGTTCGCGCGCGCCACTCGTAGACGACGGCCACATGGCGCCGCGTCCTGTCGCCATCTCGGCCGCGGATCCACACGGCGCCGAGCAACTCCAGTTCCGAAGGCTCGACGCTGATACGGAGCTCTTCCTGAAGCTCGCGGACCGCGCCCCGTCCGATGGATGGTCCATTGGCGCCGTCCTCCCGCCTGACATGACCGCCGGCCCAGATCACGATCTTGCCGTGGAGCGGACTGTCGCTGCGCTGCTCTCTACGCTTCAGTCGAAGAAGGTCTCCGCTCCCGTTGCGCACCACCACGACCGGCAGGGCCTGCACCCGCGCCGGGTCGGATTCCACGCTCTCGCGGCTCCTGAACGTGCCCCGGCTGGTGAACAGGTCGACCAGGCTCTGCGCCGCCGAACTGCCTATCCACGTCGTCTTGTCGAAGAGCGGCGCCGCGGTGTCCGCGGGAAGAGACAGTATCTCCTCTTCGAGTTGTTCCTCGATCAGACGGAGGACGAGACCGGCGACTTCTTCGGCGATCGCCCTGGGGCCGGCGGAAGGATCCCGGGACGTGTCGACCTCGAACATTCGGAAGTGCTTCCTGCCCAGCCGTACGGCGGTTTCCCGGGTCGTATCCAGCATCGTGCGCAACACGTCTTCGTTCATGATGGAACCGGATGCGCCGTCGACCGGGAGATATCCCCGCTCGCGTTCCATCGAATCGGCGGGCGACGCGGTCATCACGATCACCCCGGTGATTCGCTGGCGCCAGTCGTCCATCAGGAGGAACTTCTCGATCGACTCACGCTCGGCCCGGCGAATTCTCGCGAGACGTTCCATGACCGCGAACCAGTTCACCGCGTCGAACAAGCCCCGATCGAGAAGCAGGACATCCGGATCGCCGGGCCCGGACGGAACCTGCGTTTTCTCCAGAATCTGAGATAAGGTCGTACAGGCAGTCCAGACGTTGAAGTTGGCGTGCTTCTTGTCCCGAATCGGGCAGATCGATGCGTGTTCCACAACGACCTCGACGCGGAACCCGCACCGCTTGAGAAACGCTTGCACTTGGCCGAGCGTGGTGCTCTTGCCTGCCTTCGGGACGCCGGCGAACTCGACCACCACCGGTTTCCTGGCCGCCCCGAACCGCTCCGCGGCTGCCTCGGCGCGGCGCTGCAGGGTTGACTTCATCGGGACCGCTCGATTCGCCGCGGGCTGCTCCAGCGGTTCGTCACGTCATAATCTTCAGACGGACGGACTTGAGTCGAACAATGTCTTTTCTTCTGCATGGGACTCTTTCGGTTCGAGGTGAGTTCCCCCGGCGACCCCTTTTTTAGTCATGGCAAAGCACTAGGGAAAGAACACCAGCTTGACCAACAAGCCCAGAATGAGCGGGCCGAACGTGAACATCGCCACCTTCAGGCCTGCGATCTCCACCTTCAGGCCTGCGATCTCCGCCTTCAAGGCCGCGATGTCCTCCTTGGCCGCGGGGTGCTCGGCGACGGGGATGGCGGCAGCCGCCGCCTTGGCCTTTGTCTCGGAGGCGCCAGCCTCGATCAGGGCGTCGTAGACCTCGCTGACGATGATGCTCATGCTCTCAATGTAGCCGCCGGCGACGAGGCCCGCAACCGCCTACGCCAGCCCCGCCTGTCGGAGCAGGAAGGCGTACTGCAGCGCCGTCTCGCGGTAGCGGCGGTAGCGGCCGGAGACGCCGCCGTGACCGGCGTCCATGTTGGTCTTGAGGAGCAGGGGGCGCGCGTCGGTCTTCAGGGCCCGCAGCTTCGCGACCCACTTCGCGGGCTCCCAGTACTGCACCTGCGAGTCGTGCAGACCGGCCAACACCAGCAGGGCGGGATAGGCGCGGGCCGAAACGTTGTCATAGGGCGAGTAGCCGAGGATGTCGTCGAACGCGGCCCGCTCGTGCGGATTGCCCCACTCGTCGTACTCGCCGGTGGTCAGGGGAATGGCGTCGTCGAGCATGGTGGTGACGACGTCGACGAACGGGACCTGGGCCACCGCGCCGGCGAAGAGGTCGGGGCGCATGTTGAGGACCGCGCCCATCAGCAGCCCGCCGGCGCTGCCGCCCATGGCGTAGAGGCGCTCGGGGCTCGTGTACCGCCCGCGGACGAGGTGCTCGGCGCAGGCGATGAAATCGGTGAACGTGTTCCGCTTGCGGCCCCGCCGGCCCTCTTCGTACCACTGCCGGCCGAGCTCCTGACCGCCGCGCACATGGGCGATCGCGAACCGGAACCCGCGGTCGAGCAGGCTCAGCCGGGCGGAGCTGAAGGCGGGGTCCATGGAGATGCCGTACGCCCCGTAGCCGTACAGCAGCAGGGGGCTCGTCCCGTCGCGCGGCGCGCCGGTCCGCTCAACGAGGGAGATCGGAACCCGCCGGCCGTCCGGCGCGGTCGCCAGCACGCGCTCGGCCTCGTAGTCCGCGGGGTCGAACCCGCCCAGCACCTCCCCGCGCTTCAGCAGGGTGCGCGAGCGGCCCTCCATGTCGTAGTCGTAGATCGACCGCGGCGTGGTCAGCGACTCGTAGCCGAACCGGAGCATGCGGGTGTCGGGTTCGCGGTTGACCGACAGGCGCACGTCGTAGACCGGCTCGTCGAAGGCGATGTCGTGGGCGCCGTCTCCGGACCACGGACGCACTTGCAGGCGCGCGAGGCCGCCGCACCGTTCCTGCAGCACGAGATGGTCGCGGAACAGCGCGAACGACTCGATGAACACGTCGTCGCGGGGCGGCACGACGTCGACCCACTGCTCGGGCGGAACCCCGCCCGCCGCGGTCTCCATCAAGCGGAAGTTGCGGGCGCCGAAGTTGGTGCGGACGTAGAACCGATCGCGGTAGTGGTCGACGTCGTACTCGTGGTCGCGCGCGCGGGGCCAGAACAGCTCGAACGCGCCGTCGGGCCGGCCCGCGTCGAGATACCGGTACTCCGTGGACACCGTCTGCGCCGACGCGATCAGCAGGTACCGCTTCGACCGGCTCTTCTCCACGCTGCAGTTGAACGTCTCGTCCGCCTCCTCGTAGACGAGGACGTCGTCGGCCTGCGCGGTCCCCAGCCGGTGCCGCCAGACTTGGCGCCAGCGCAGGGTGTCGGGATGCTGGCGCGTGTAGAAGAGGGTGCGGTTGTCGTTGGCCCAGACGAGGTTGCTGGTCACCCCCGCCAACTCGTCACCGAGCAGCGCCCCGGCCGACAAGTCCTTCACGCGGATGGTGTGGATGCGGCGCCCCTCGACGTCGATCGCATAGGCGAGCAGCCGCCCGTCGGGGCTGACCTCGATCGCCGACACCTGGCAGAAGTCACGCCCCTCCGCAAGCATGTTGACGTCGAGCAGAATCCGCTCCCCGTCAGGCCGCGGGACATCGGCCGCCGCCGGGGCGTCGGCCGGCGTCGGGTCGGCCGTCGCCGGGGCGTCAACCGGCGCCGGCGCGTCCAGCGGCCGCCGGCAGTGGATGGGGTACTCGCGCCCGTCCTCGTAGCGCGTGTAGTAAAGGTGCCCCCCCTCCCGGTACGGCACCGACATGTCGGTCTGCCGGACGCGCCCCTTGATCTCGGCGAACAGGGTCTCCTGCAGCGCCTCGGTCGGCGCCATCACCGCGCGGGTGTAGGCGTTCTCGGCCTCGAGATACGCGGTGACCGCGGGGTCGCCGCGGTCGCGCAGCCAGTGGTAGTCGTCGACGCGCACCACGCCGTGGGTCTCGTGGCGCGTGGCAGAGACCTTCGCCCGCGGCGCGGGGGCCCCGGCCGTGGCGAGCGGCGCCGGTCGAGACGGCGTGACCGTCACGGCGTCTTCACCGGGGGGGCGGGACGCGACGGCAGCGGCCTCGGGTCGTCCCGGATCATACGGGTGATCTCCTCGATGGCCCGCTCGAGCTGCGGATCGCCGCCCGCGATGACCGACTTCGGATCGTTCTCGACCTCGATGTCCGGCTCGACCCCGTACCCCTCTATCACCCAGTTCCCGTCCCGGTCGTTGGTGCCGAACTCGGGCACGTTGACGCTGCCGCCGTCGATGAGGGGACCGCGGTTGGTGATGCCGACCACGCCGCCCCAAGACCGCTTCCCGATGAGCGGTCCCAGCCCCGCTTCCTTGAACCGGTAGGGGAAGATGTCGCCGTCCGAGGCGGAGTCCTCGTCGAGGATGCACACGAGATGGCCGGCGAACACCGTGGTGGGATAGGTGCCGACGGTATCCTCGGTCCGCGAGAAGCGGGTGCCGAGCAGCTCGCGGCTCAACCGTTCGATGAGCATCGCCGACACGTTGCCGCCCCCGTTGCCGCGCACGTCGATGATCAGGCCGTCCTTCCGTATCTGGCCGTAGAAGTACTTGATGAACTCCTGGATGCCGGCGGCGCCCATGTCGGGGATGTGCAGGTAGCCGACCCGGCCGCCGGTCGCCGCGTCGACCTTCATCCGGTTCGCGGTCACCTCCGCGAGATAGCGCAGGTTGACCTCGCTCGTGATGGGCCGGACGGTCACCTCGCGGGCGGCGCCGTCCGCCGCGGGGAACGCCGGCGCCGCGCTCAGCGTGAACCGCACCGGGCGGTCCGCCTTGTGCCGCAGCAGGCGATAGGGGTTGTCGCCGGCCGCGAGCTCCTCGCCGTCTATCGCGAGCACGTAGTCGCCCACCCGGGCGTCCACCCCGACCTCGGTCAGCGGCGCCCGGTAGCGCGGCTCCTCGTTGTGCCCCGCGAAGATCTCCGCCAGCCGGTAGCGCCCGGCGTCGCGGTCGAGCTCGAACTCCGCCCCCGGCAGGGCGACCTCGGGCCGCTCCGGGGTCTCCCAGTCGCCGCCGGCGATGTAGGCGTGGCCGACGTTCAGCTCCGCCACCATCTCGCCGATCACGTAGTTCAGGTCCGACCGGTGCGCGACGTGCTCGAGCCACGGCCGATACTGCGCGCGCAACGCCGGCCAGTCATAGCCGTGCATGTTGTCGACGTAGAAGAAGTCGCGGAACCGCCGCCACACCTCGTCGAATATCTGCGCCCACTCCTCCGCGGGGACGCGATCCACCATCAGCCCCGCCGTCGAGATCGTCTGCGGGTCTCCCTGACCCGAGGCGGCGTGCAATTCGTACCGCCCTCCGGTCATCACCAGCACCTTCTCCCGGTCGCGGGACACCGCGTAGCCCCCGGCGCCGGCGGCGAGCGTCTCGGTCTCCCGGTCCTCGAACGAGAACGTGCGGACCTCGGTCGGCACGTCGCCGCCGCGCCCGTAGAACTGCGCCCCCGTCCGAATGAAGAACACCCGGTCGTGGCCGGCGCTCAGCCCCACGTAGTTGTCGAACGCGACCGGCAGCCGAACGACCCGCCGCGCCAGACCGTCGAAGTCGATGCGGATCGGTTCGTCGTCCCCGGCGTCCCCCGAGGCATCGTCGACGTCATCCGCCTCGTCCTCCGCCTCCACCGTCACCTCGTCGCTCTCCGGCGGCAGTGGATGCGCCACGTCGGTGCGCAGCGCCAGCGCATAGATTCCCGTCTCCCGGTCCACGAGATAGTTCCATTCGAACGACCCCAACTGCGGCGTGAACGAACGGTCGGACAGGTAGTAGAGATACTCGCCGTCCGGATCCCAGGCCGGGTTCCACTCGTGGAACAGGTCGCTCGTCACTTGGCGCAGCGTCCCTCCGGCGCGCTCCCAGACGTGAACGGAGCTGAAGCCGGTCTCGTCGGTGAGCGAGAACGCCAGGTAGCCGCCCCGCGGCGACCACACGTAGTCGCGCACCTGTCCGTTCGCCTCGTCGGCGACCAGGGTCGTCGCCCGCGATTCGACGTCCAGCACGTACAGCTTGCCGTCCTTGTCGCCGAACGCCAGATGGCCGCCGTCGGGCGACCACTCCGGCGCGTAGCGCATGGCCTCGCCGCCGTCCGTCAACTGCTCCGGGGAGCCGGCGCCGTCCTGGGCGACGACGTAGATCTCGTCCTCGCCGTCCCGGTCGGAGACGAAGGCGATGCGGGCGCCGTCCGGCGACCAGCGCGCCCACTTGTCGTGGGCGTCCGAGCTCCGCGTGAGGTTGCGGGTCGGACCGTTCTCGATCGGCGCCGTGAACACGTCGCCGCGCGCCACGAACAGGGCGCGCTCGCCCCCGGGGCTGAGTTCCACGTCCTCGATCAGCCCCGCCGCCGACACCCGCGCCGGCCGCATCGCCACCCCGTCGTCGGGCACCGTGATGGGGATCGGCCGCGACTCCCCGCTGTCGATCGCGAACAGATGCAGCTCGCCGTTCATCTCGTAGACGATCCGGTTCCGGCCGTCGTCGCCGGGCCACCGCACGTCCCATACGGTGCTGGTCGTGAGCTGGGCGGTCTCGCGGGCGCCGAGATCGAAGGCGTACAGGTTCAGGGTGCCGTCGCGGTCGGACGTGAAGTAGATGGCGTCGCCGATCCACATCGGGTCGCGGTCGGCCCGCGGATGGTCGGTGATCCGCTCGACGTCGTGGGTCTCCCGGTCGAACACGTACAGCTCCTGCGCCCAACCCCCCTCGTAGCGCTTCCAGGTGCGGAAGTCGCGGAACAGCGGCGAGTACACCACCCGCGCGCCGTCCGGGGAGAGGTCGCCGCCCCCCGACTCGGGCATCGGCAGGGGCGCCGGCAGCCCCCCGTCGGTCGAGACGAGGAAGAGCCGGCTGTCCGACAGGTCGGTGCTGTAGCGCAGCGACCGGAACAGCACCGACCGGCCGTCGGGCGTCCAGTCGTAGACCTGGTTGTCATAGCCCCAGCGCGGCGCCAGGGGCCCGCGCGCCGGATACCACGTCAACTGCCGCGGCACGCCCCCGGCCGCCGGCACGACGTAGACCTGCTCGTCGCCGTCGTACTGTCCGGTGAACGCGATCCACCGCCCGTCGGGCGAGAACCTGGGAAAGACCTCCAGGCCCGGGTGGGCGGTCAGCCGCGTCGCGGCGCCGCCCGCGGACGGCGCCGTCCACAGGTCTCCCGCGTACACGAACACGACCCGGTCGCCGTGCACGTCCGGGAAACGAAGCAGCTTCGTCTGCGCGTACGCCGGCGCCGCCGACACCAAGAGCACGCCGGCGAGGCACGGCGCCATCGGAATCAGGAATCGTCGGAGCATCTCTTGCCTCCTGGCTGGTCAAAGCCGGGCGCGGCCGGTTCGCACCCTGGTTCTGAGAAACATGCAACCGCACCGTGCTTCGGTCGAACACGATGCGCGCCAAGGTGGGGTCAAACGGATCCTCGGCCTTTGAATCAACTCGTCTTCCCCCCCAATAGTCCCAACAGGCCGCCGAAGCCGGCCTTGAAGCCGAAATCGCACGTCGCCGACAGGAGCGCCTGCAGATGGGGGAACGTTCGACTCATTGGCGGCGTCGCTGCCGAAGAAGGCAAGCAGCACCAATCCGGTAAAGCTCGCCGCGTTCCAGCGCGTACCGCACAGAGCCCCCCTACTCGGACCGCAACGACGCCAGCAGCGGCGACCGGACCGCGGCGGCGGTGGCGGCGAGGGAGGAAGCAAGACCGGCCGCCGCCACCGCGAGCAGCATCCCGCCCAGCGAGACGACCGGGAACTGGCCGCCCCGCTCGATCCAGGCGGGGGCGATCGCCACCACCGCGCAGACCGTCCCGATGGCGAGGCCGCCGAACAGCAGCAGGCCGTTCTCGACCAGCACCATCAACGAGACGTGCCGCGTGCCGTAGCCGACGGCCCGCAGCAGGGCCAGCTCGCGCCGCCGCTCCAGCACGTTCCTCAGCAGCACCGCCCCCAGGCCCAGGGTCCCCAGCAGCAGGCCGAGGGCGCCGAGAGTCTGGAACGTGGCGAGGTACGTGTTGTTGACCCGGTGGAACGCGGCCAGCCGCTCGGGCGCCGAGGTCACGTCGAAACCGTAGTCGGACAGCCGATCCTCGAGGGCCGCGGCCGCCTCCGCGGTCCCGTCCGCCGGCGCGTCGATCAGGAAGAACCGGTATCCGTCGCGCTCGGGGAACAGGCGCACGAAGTTCGGCTCGCCGACGATCAGCTCGCGCTGGAAGATGCTGTCGGACAGGGCCGCGACGATACGCAGCCGGACCGGGTTCCCGCTGTCGCGGTTCAGCACGAAATCGTCGCCCACCGACAGGTGCAGCGCGTAGGCCAGCGACGTGGCGTCGGCGATGGCGGGAACCGCCCCGTCGTCGAAGACGCGGTCCAAGAGCAGCCACGGGTTGGCCGCCTCCGCCTCGGTCTCGGCCAGCGTGGCCCCGAACCGGAAGCGCCCCTCGGCCAGAAACGCCGCCTCGGGGGCGAGCACCCGCGGGTCCTTCGCCTGGTAGAGGTTGAGGCAGCTCGTGTCCTCGCCCGGCCGCAGGCGGAACCGCGCGTAGGACACGCCGGTGAAGACCTCGTCGTCGAAAGACGACACGCCCAGCTCTTCCCGGCTCTCCTCCGAACCCAGGTCGCGCACGATCGGCAGCAGCGACTCGGCCAGCAACGGATAGCCGCCGGTGCCCGACGACCGGTCGGCGGCCGACCCGCCGCCCTCCAGGTGGAACGCGTCGACGGCGACGATGATGAACGAGGCGAACGCGATGAGGGTGATGCACAGGACGGATCGGCCGGGCCGGGCCGTGGTGTTGCGCAGTCCGACCCGGGAGACCGTCCACGTCGGCGGCGCCGCGGCGCCGGCCGGCGCCTGACGCCCCAGCCACGTCCACGCCAGGGTGAGCAGCGACGCCAGCAGCAGCATGCCCGCGCCGAAGAAGCCCGCGGTGTCGCCCAGGATCCCGGCCAGCGTCACCGCCAGCACCGCCGCCCCCAGCAGCCCGAGAACGACGGGGGCCTGACGCGCGGCGGCGGCGCGCGGCGGCGGCGCGCCTTCCGCGCCCCGCGGGGTCGAGGGTCCGGACGGCAGCACGCCGTGGATGAGGGCGCGCGGCGTCGCCCGGGCGACCATGCGCAGGCTCCAGGCGATGGACACCCCCGCCGCGGCCATGCCGCCGCCGATGCCCGCGGCCAAGGCCGGCGGCGAGACGTGCAGCGCGAGCAGGGTGGTGCCGACCGCGTCCACCCACCACGTGCGCAGCCCCCACATGATCAGCTCCGCGTAACCCACCGCGCCGGCCGCTCCGAGGAGACCGCCGGCCAGCGAGAGCGCCGCCGACTCGGCCCAGAAGAGCCGCCGCACGCCCCGCTCGTCGAAGCCGAGGGCGCGCAGCGCGCCGATCTCGCGCAGCCGCTGTTCGACCCCGAGGCGGAAGAAGAGGCTCGCCAGCAGCAGCGCGGACACCACGAGGAAGAAGCTGAAGTAGGTGAAGTACTCGCCGAAGTCGGTCACCCCGGCCGACGCCTCGAGCGCGAGCTCGCGGGCCGGATAGACGACGAACCCGGCCGCGAGGGGATCGATGCGGGACCGCAGCGCGTCCTCGTACTGCGTCCGCGCGAGGTCCGAGACCCCGTCCGGAGGGACGACGCGCAGGGACGTCACCTGTCCCCAGCGGGACCCCCACAGCCGCTGGCCGTCATCGAGGGTGATGAACCCTTTCGAGGCGGTCCGGTACTCGTCCCAGTAGTCCTCGTCCTTCGGGCGCACGAGGCCGAGGTCGATGGGGAACGGCGGGTCCCAGTCGGACAGGTCCGTCGCTTCGGTGATTCCGGGGTACTCCGGCGCGAGATCACGGTCGGCGGCAAGCCCCTCGATCGGCACCACGCCGGCGACCCGGAAATCGGCCGTCTCGGTGACGAGCGCGCCCTCTTCCCACCGGTAGTACTGCACCGTCACCACGTCGCCGGGCGCCGCCTCGAGGTCGTCGGCGGTCCACGTGTTCAGCCAGATCGGCCGCGGCGCCATCCCCGGCGGCCCGCCTGCGGCACCGGCCGCGGGCGGCGCCGCGACCCCCAGCGGCCCCGGATCGAGCGCGGTCACCAGCGAGTACGGCGTCACCCGCTCCCCCCGCCGGATCTCGTTGGCCAGATAGGTCAGAATCGGCTGCTCGGCCATGCCGCCGTCCACCGCCGCGGCGCGCGCAGCGGCGACGACGTCGTCGCCCAGCAGCCCCGCCGTCGACTCCACCGCCAGCGCGCCCGCTCCCGGCAGCGCCCGCACCCGCAGCCCGAGGTCGGTCAGCCGGGTCGTGTCCCGCAGGGCCGCCTCGATCCGGGCCACCGCCGGCGGGACCGCCGCGCCGGCGCCGGCGCCGGCGAGCAGCAGGGTGTTGGCCTCCCGGTCGAGCTCGAGGTCGCCCTGCATGCGCTCGAGGTTGACGAAGACCGCGCGCGAGAACCCCTGCTGGGGCCGGAACGAGAACTCCCCGAGGGCGGCCGGGGCGAGCACCTCCCGGACGCGCAGCCGCATCGTGCGCCCCAAATCGTCGCGGCGCCCGTGCAGCGAGCTGACGGGGATGGCCGAGGGCTTCTGCACCCGCACGAGCAGCGTGTCGTCGGCGGCGGCGCCGAGCTCGCGGGCGAGTCCGCCGCTCACCAGCACCTCGCCGGGCTCCGGCGCGCGCGCGCCGTCGAGCCCATGGAAAGCCCAGAACCGGTCATCCACGCCATACACCTGGATGCCGCCGGCGCGGCTGCGGCTCTCCTGGTGGGTGACGAACCCTTCGAGCGCAATCATGGGCGCCGCCGTCGGTGCCGCGTCGGCCGCGGCGCCGACGAGCCCGCCGGCGCTCAGCATCTCGTCGGCCAGCGCCTCGCGAAAGAAGGCCCCCGCGGTCACGACGTGGTCGACGCGTCCGAGCCGCTCCAGAGCGAGGTCGCGCAGGCTGGCGCGGACCGAGGCCCCCACCAGGAACGCCCCCGCGAGCACCGACACCGCGACCCCGACCCCCGCAACCACCGCCAGGTTGATCCGCCAGAAGTGGGTCAGACTCCGGAGCAGCAGGGTGGTGGAGGTCATGGTCGTTCGCTCCCGGTCGCCTCGCCGCCGTCCACGCGCTTGCCACCGCCGTCGGCGCGCTTCCCGCCGCCGTCCACGCGCGTCAACCCCAGGCCCTCGAGCTCGTAACGGATGGGACACCGGGCCGCCAGCTCGACGTTGTGGGTCACCACCACCAGCACCGTCTCCTGCCGCCCGTGCAGGTCGAAGAGCATGTCGGCGACCACCTCGCCGGCGGCGCGGTCGAGATTGCCGGTGGGCTCGTCGCACAGCAGCAGCGGCGGCCGGCGGATCAGGGCACGGGCGAGCGCGGCCCGCTGCCGCTCCCCCCCGGACAGCTCTCCGGGACGGTGGTCGATGCGGTCGCCGAGACCCGCCCGCTCGAGCAGTTCGCGGGCGCGGTCCCCCGCCCCGGCCGCCCCGTTCCCCACCAGGGTCGGGACCAACACGTTCTCGAGCACCGTACACTGCGGCAGCAGCAGGTGGTCCTGGAAGACGAAGCCGACCCGGCGGTTGCGGAAGGCGGCGAGCTCGGAGGGAGCGAGGGTGAACGGGTCCACGCCGTCCAGGGTGACGGTGCCCGCGGTGGGCGGCTCAAGCGCGCCCAGCACGTAGAGCAGCGTGCTCTTCCCGCTGCCGGACGGCCCCACGATGGACGCCGCTTCACCCGGGCGCAGGGTGAGGTCGACGCCGGAGAGGATGTCGAGCGCGCCCCGCGGCGTCGGATACGACTTCGCGAGGCCGGTGACTTCGAGCACTGGGACCTCCTCCCTGGACCGCCCCCGGGCCGCGGTCCGGCGGTTCTTCAGCCCGCAGAGCGTGGCCCGCCGCTCCGCCGCCTGGCGGCGCCGCCGTCCCCGGCCAACCCGGCGCGAATCCGCGCCATCCTGCGGGCGGACCCGCGGTCCGGAAACCGCCGCGGATCCGCGCCGCCCGGCCGACCCGGCTACGACGCCTGCTGGAACGCCCTCGGACGGAACAGAAAGTCCACGATGTTCCCCTCGTGGGGCTGCAGCCAGTTGAGCCGGGTCGTCGGCACCGGCCCGAGGTTGAGCCGGTCGATGTTGCGGGCGTCGAGCAGCGCCCGCGCGAACGCCCGATCCTCGGTCAGGCCGGTGGCCACGAGGGTCGTCCCGATCGCCCCGATCATCTTGTCCTGCGGGCACTCGACGACGGTGACGAACGGATACATGTACTCCTTCTTGGCCATCGCGGCGGCGGGCGAGCTGCAGTGCACGACGGTCGGGCGCAGGTAGTCGCACCGCTCCATCGGGACGAGCCGCCCGCCGTCCTGATGCCGGGCCGACACCTCCTCCACCCCGTCCTCTTTCAGGGCGTTGTCGATGTCGGCGGAGATCGCCTTCGCCTGGCCCGGCACCGTGAAGGCGGCCAGCTCCGCCTTCGGGTCGTCGGGGGGCAGCGGGGCGATGGGGCCGATGCGTTCGGCCACCGCCTCGGCGATCTCGCGGGTGTGCCGCGGGGCCCAGATGCCCGAGCAGTTGATGCAGCCGCGGCCGCTGTTGACGGCCACGCTCTCCACCATCAGGTCGAGATACCGCTCCCAGTCGTCGACCTGATCCTCGCCGATGAGGATCTTGCTGAACCCGGGCCCGTGCACCTGGACGCCGGGGTTGGCGGCGTACTGCTCGACGGTCGCGGCGCCGCCGAAGATCAGGCTGCGGGAAGAGTTGTTCAGCACCGCCGCCCCGACCTCGCCGAGCCCCGGATAGAGCGCAATCGCCTCCCGCGGCACCCCCGCCTGGAAGAACGCCTGCGCCATCCGCCAGGGGGTCCACGGCTCCTGCGGGCCCGGCTTCAGCACCAGCCCGATCTGCAAGGGGATGATCGGCAGCCACAGGCTGTGCACCCCGGGCGAGTTCGACGGCAGCACCATGCCGAGCACCGGCGTCGTCGCCTGGTAGCTGCGCATCACCCCGTCCTCTTCCCCGTAGCCGCGGGTCAGGATGCCGTAGTCGAGCCGCCGGGTCAGCGACCGCAGGACGTCGTCGAGGTGGGCCAGCACGTACTCGAGCTTGCCCATGTTCATCCGGCACAGGTGCTCGGGCAGCCCCGTCGTGGCCGACTGCTGGCGTACGAAGTCGTCGGGGGTCTGCACGCCGTCGCCCAGCGGGAGATCCGCCGACTTGAAGAGCTCGCCGCCCTTCTTGACCATCGCCAGCAGGTCCGCGCACGGAATCTCCCGGAGCACGTCGCGCGCCCGGTTCGCCCCCTTGCGGAGATCCCGGGCGACGATGCCGGGGTTGGCCTGGCTCACCTCGGCCACCGGCTCACCGGTCAGGAAATGCTCGACCTTGGCCAGCTCGAGGCTCTTGTACTCCTGTCCCCAACGCAGAATCGGAAAATGAATCACCCTCGCCCGCCCATCGTCGCCTCGCGGCTCCGCGCCTTCGGCGCGGCCGCCCGACCAACCCTCCAGGAGTCGGCGCCTCCTTGCCGGAGGCGGCGCCGTTCCACGGCGCAGACTCCTAGTACACGCCCACCGTAGTCGCCGACGCCAAGCGGCTGAACGGGCGCACCCCGCTCACCCCGTCCCACGGATACTGGTCGCACGGCGGCTCGCGCTCGCCCTCGTCGCGCTCCTGAAAGCGCGGCACGAAGAACTCCCTCGTCAGGGTGGTCAGCATCACCCGGCCGGTCTCGCCGTACTCCACCACGCGATCCGCGTCGTCGGGGTCCACGACCTGCAGGACGGCCCGCGGCTGCGGCGCGTAGTAGGTGATCTTGTAGCCGTTCTCGGGGCCGCTCGGAGGGCTGGCGGCCAGCCCCATCAGGGTGTTGCCGTAGGTCGGCGTCATGTAGATGCCGTCCAGCAGCTCCTCGTGGGCGAAGCGGTTCCACTGCGGAGTGAACTCGGTGCCCCCGGCGAAGATGCCGGTGATGCCGGTGTCCTTCAGGCACGACCCGTCCGCCTCGAGCCGGTTGGCGAGGGCCTCGAGGAGCTTGGGGGTGGAGAACAGGCACTTGACGTCGTGCCCCGCCGACAGCACCGTGACCGCCTGGTCGATCACGTGGTCCTGATAGGCCTTCAGGTGCTCCATCCACCCCTTCTTGATGAGCTTGATGACCCACCGGGGATCGAGGTCCACGCAGAAGCAGATGCCGCCCCGGTGCTGGGCGAGATGCTCGACCGCGAGCCGCAGCCGCCGGGGACCGCTCGGTCCCAGCATCAGCCAGTTGCCCCCCCGGGGAAAGTGCTCGTCGGGCAGGGTGTCGGAGAAGAGCTCGTAGTCGATGCGGAAGTCCTCCTGGGCCACCCGGCTCTTCGGGATCCCGGTGGTGCCGCCGGTCTCGAACACGAACGTCGGCCGGTCGGCGTAGGCCCGGGGCACCCAGCGGCGGACCGGGCCGCCCCGCAGCTTCTCGTCCTGGAAATGCGGGAACTTGACGAGGTCGTCGAAGCCGTTGACCCCGCGGCGCGGATCCCACCCCGCCCCGCGCGCCCAGTCGAGCCAGAACGGACACCCGGTGTCGGGGTTGAAGTGCCACTCGACGATCTCGCGCACCCAGGCGTCGAGCGCGGTCTTCGCCTGGGCGGCCCTAGCCTCGGCGGCGCTGCTTTCCATAGTCATCAACCGTTGATCTTACACCAGCGGGGCTCCGCCTCGGACCGACAACTAGCACTCAATCACAGTTGACACCGGCAGAGGTTCCGTGTAGAACGGATGCATGCGAATTGGTCTGCGGGTTTTGCAGCCGGAGACGGTGGAGTGGTTGCGCGGGGCGTTGGGGGACGGGGAACTGTCGCGGTCTGCGCTGGGGCGTGAGCTGTGCGAGCGGGACGGGTGGCGCAACCCGCGGGGGGCGTTGTGCACGGCCTCGGCGCGCAAGGCGCTGCCGGAGCTGGCGGCGGGGTTGGGGTTGGGGCTGCCGCCCGCGCAATCGGGTCCGCCGCGTCGTGGTTGCGATCCGTCGGCGTGCGGGTCGCGGTTGCCGCTGACGGAATTCTGCGGCAGCTTGTCGTCGTTGGGGGCGGTCGATGTTCGGGTGGCGGAAACGGCGGCGGAGGGCCGGTTGTGCGGTCATCTGCTGGCGGCGTGCCATCCGCGGGGTCGTGGGCGGGCGCCGGGGTGCCGTCTGACGTATGTGCTGGAAGCGTCGTCGGGGGTGCTGGGCGTTCTGAGCTTCGTGTCGGCGCCGATGCGGTTGGGGCCCCGCGACGCGCATCTGGGTTGGGACGACCGCACGCGGGGGTTTCACATCGGGGAGGTGGTTTCCAACGACCGTTTTCTGCTGTTGCCCGGGGTTCGGGTGCCGCACTTGGCCTCGCACGTGTTGGGGCGGGCGGTGAGTTGTCTGGCGTCGGACTGGGAAGCGCGGCACGGGGTTCGGCCGGTGTTGGTGGAGACGTGCGTGGAGGCGTCCCGTCCGGCGACGAGCTACCGGGCGGCGGGCTGGCGGTGCGTGGGCCGGACGTCGGGTTTGCCGCCGGGGGCGTCGGCGCCGGTGGCGCCGAAGGGGGTGTGGCTTCGGGGTCTGGCCTCGGATTGGGCGGAGACGTTGCGTCGGCCGCCGTCGCGGGCGCCGGGGTCGTTTCCGGCGCTTGATGCGGCAGACGAGTCGGGTTGGGCGTGGCGCGAGTTCGGGCGGTCGGACATGGCCGACGGGCGTTTGCGGTCGCGTCTGGTGCGGTTGGGGTCGGCGTGGGCGCGGCATCCGGGGGAGCCGCTGCCGGCGGTTTTCCCGGGCAGTGCCGAGCAACAGGCGGTGTATCGTTTCCTGCACAATAAGAAGGTGGCCGGCGAGGACATCCTGCAACCGCATCGGGAGGCGCTGGTGGAGCGCTGCCGGCCGGAGTCGGCGGTACTGCTGGTGCAGGACACGACGACGTTGAACTACACCGGTCTGCGGGAGAGCACGGCGGGGTTGGGACCGCTTCGGGAGCGGACGGGCAGCGCGCGGGGTCTGTTCGTGCATGCGGCGGTGGTGTTCACCGAGGGGCGGCGGGCGTTGGGGGTGAGCGGGCTGGAGACGTGGGCGCGGCCGGAAGCGGAACCGGCGGCGGAACTTGAGAAGGAGAGTCGGCGCTGGTTCCGGGGCTTCGATCAGGGCCGGGCGTTGGGGCGGGCGAGTCCCGGGACGCGGGTGGTGGTGGTCGGGGACCGGGAGAGCGACATTTACGGGCTGTTGAAGTGGCAGGCGGCGCATGCGGACGAGGCGGGGCTGGTGGTGCGGGCGAACGCGGGCCGGCGGCGGCGGGTGGAGGTGTGGGACCCGGAGTTGCGGGCGACGATGCTGCGGACGCTGGCGTCGCAGCCGGACTTCGAGACGCCGGTCAAGACGGGTCGGGCGGTACGGATCGGCGCGCAGGGCGGGAAGCGGGCGCGGTCACAACGGACGGCGGAGACCGAGCTGAGCATCGGGCGGGTGGAACTGCAGCCGCCGCAGGACCGACTCGGGGACGGTCCGGTGGCGGCGTGGCTGGTGCGCGTTCTGGAGACCGAGCCGCCGGCGGGGAAGGAACCGTTGGAGTGGCTGCTGTTGTCGAGCGAGGGGGGGCCGACGGCGGAATGGGCGGAACGTATCGTGGGCTGGTATGAGGCCCGCTGGGGGATCGAAGAGTATTTCCGGGTCCTCAAGAGCGGGACGCGGATCGAAGACCGGCGGCTGCAGGATGCCGACGCGCTGGTCAAGTGCCTGGCGTTCGACGCCGTCACGGCATGGCGGGTGTGCAACCTGGACCGCTACGCGCGGGACGCGCCGGAAACACCGGCCGGGGAGGTGCTGACCGAGGACGAGCGGCAGGTGATCGGCGCCGTGGTGCGGGCCGAACGGCTGCAGCCGCCGTCCGAGCGTGGGAAGCCGTTTCCGCCCGACATCCGCGGTTGGGTGGTGCTGCTGGCGCGCATGGCCGGCTGGCACCCCTCGAAACGAAGCCCGTTGCCCGGCAACCAAGTCATGTGGCGGGCATGCGTCCAGTTGCAGACGATGGTGCGCGCCATCCAAGCCGCGCGCGCACCGTAGCCCCCTGGACAGTCGCTTGGTGTTGGCTGGGCAGCCCGCATGCCGGAACCTGTGTCAACTGTGACCCCATGCTAGGACCGACAAGGTGTTTCAGAGGTTCCCGCCCACGTTCGCGATCATCACGCGGACCCTACGTCGTCGGCGCCATCGCCGAACGGATGAAGTTCTCGGCCCTGCGGGTATCCATGGCCCTGTCGGTCACGGCGGTCTACGCGCCGGTCGCCCCTTTGGGTCTGCGGCGGCGGCTGGCTCGGCGCCGTGGGGTCCTCGACCTCGCCGGCTGCGCCGTCGTGACGCCCTTGACGCAGATCCGAAGAGGGCATAAGCTCACAGCACCTTGGTCGGAGTTTGCGTTTTGGGCCGAGGTTTGCACCGTCACTCCTGAGAAGTCATGGTGCAGTGGACAGCTAGTCTGTGTGTAGGTGGAGGCATGACGTCGACACTGCGGTGGCCGTTGCTGCGTTTGGGCGTCGCCGGTTGGCTGCTTGTTGGAATGTCGGGGTGCGCCGGGGAAGAGCAGGGAGACACCGGGGCGCCCACCCGGGAAGCGGCGGTGGAGTCGGATCGGGCTCCCGCCGAGCAGGAAGACGCCGATGCGCAGGCGGCCCGGCGGGCGGTGGAGTCGGATCGGGCTCTCGCCGAGCAGGGAGACGCGGGCGCGCAAGCTCGTCTCGGGAAAGCGCTCTTTCTCGGGCTCGGCGTGACGCAGGACTTCCAGGAGGCGTTGCGCTGGGCCCGTCCAGCCGCCGCCGAGGGCTCTGCTCTCGCGCAAGGTGTGCTGGCGGCCGCGTACAACACCGGGAACGGCGTCGCGCAGGACTTCGAGGAGGCTCTGCGTTGGTCCCGGCCCGCCGCCGACCAGGGAGACGCCAGTGGACGGGCCGTCTTGGCGTCCCTGTACTACGAGGGTCTCGGCGGCGTGCAGCAGGACCTCGAGGAGGCGGCTCGTCTGTACCGTCTCGGCGCCGAACAGGGACACCCTGGCTCACAGCTTTTCCTGGGGACGATGTACCTGTTCGGCCATGGCGTGGAGCGGGACTTCGTCTCCGCGTACATGTGGACGTCGCTGGGAGCGTCCGGTCCCGGCGTCAGCACCGGGGCGCTCGATGTCCTGACCCGGTTCATGACGCCCGAACAGATCGCGGAAGCCGAGGCGCGGGTGCGCGACTGGGGGAAGTGACTATTCGAGGCGGAGCATTCTCACGGGGTCGACGCGCGTCGCCCGCCGGGCCGGGAACCAGCAGGCGGCGAGCGCCACAACAACCAGCACGAACGGCGCCAGCAGAAACGTCAGACGGTCGTCGGCCGCGACCCCGTAGAGAACGCTCTCCAACATCCGGCCCGCCGCCGCCGCAACGCCCATGCCCATGAGGGCGCCCGCGCCCACGAGGGCCGTGCCCTGTCGCAGCACCAGCGTGACAATCTGCGTGTTCCCGGCGCCCAACGCCATGCGGATGCCGATCTCGCGACCGGGTTGCGCCACCGTGTGGCTCAACAACCCGTAGACGCCGATCGCCGCCAGAACCAGGACAAACCCCGCGAGCGACCCGACGAAGAACGCGTAGAGGCGCGGCCAGGCGACGGCGTTCAGCAGTCGCGCCTCCATCGTCGTCACTTCACCGATCGTCGCTTGCGCGTTCGCCGCGATGACCGCCTCGCGGAGGAACGGGACGACGGCCAGCGGGTCGGACGTGGTCCGTACGGAGACCCACACCCTCGAGCTGAAGCCGAAGAACCTCTCGGTGGCCTGGGCGACCGGGAAATACGCCTCCGCCTGCGTCCCGCCTGTGAGATCGAGGCCGCCGTACACGATGTCGTCCACGACGCCGACGATCTCCCAAGGCTCGCCGGAGACCACGATCACCTGCCGGCCGACCGCCGGCCGGTTGCCGAAGAGCTCGCGGGCCAGCGTTTCGTTGGCGACGAGGACGCGCGGGCTGTCGCGTCCGTCCCGGGGCGTGAGCGTGCGGCCGGCGCGCAGGCGGAACCGCAGGGCCTCCAGGTAGCCGGGGCTCACGACCTGCAGCCTCGTGCGCGGCATCTCGTTCGGATCGCTCGGTATGGGCGCGCCGGCCGGGCGGAGCGGGCTGATGCCGGGCGCGTTGCGCGCGAAGGGCACGTTGCGGGAGAGGCCGACGGCTTCGACGTCGGCGAGGGGCTGGAGCCGCGCCGACACCTCGTCGAAGAGACGCTCCTGGAGTTGCCGGTGCGACGCCATCAGCTCGGATATCCGGGCCACCCTCTCGTGCGGCGCGACGCCCATCGGGTTCGTGACCGTCGCCGCAACCACGTTGGCGGGGTCGAAGCCGCGGTCGATGGTGAGAAGCTGCACGAAGCTGCGCAGCAACAGCCCCGCGCCAATCAGCAGCGTGACCGCCAGAGCGACCTGCATCGTGGACAGCGTCGTTCGTACGCGATGCGCGCGCAGCAGGCCGGAACCGCCGGCCGACTGCGCGCTCTCGTCGTTCAGCGTGCGCGCCAGGTGGAGCTGCGACCCCTGGAACGACGCTCCTGCGCCGCACAGCAACCCGACCACCATCGACAGTCCGGCGGTGAAGGCGAACACCACCCCGTCGATGCCGACCTCGTCCAGGCGTGCGACGTCACCCGGAGCAAGTGCGGCCACGGCGCGCAGGAAAACGGCGGCGGCAACCAGGCCGAGCGCACCCCCGCCCAAGCTCAGCACCGAGCTCTCGGTCAGAAGCTGGCGTACGAGTCGACCTCTGCCGGCCCCCAGCGCCGCGCTGATGGCGAGCATCCGACGCCGCGCCGCCCCGCGCGCCAAGAGCAGCCCCGCCGCGTTCAGGCAGGCGGCCAGCAACACGATCACCGTCACCACGGTCAGGATCGCTACTAATGCCGGCCGGGACTCGCCGACCATCTCCTCCAGCAGCGGAACCACGCGAACGCCGCGCTGACCGCTCCCGCCCGCCGCGCCGCTGTTCCCTTGCAGGATGCTGCCGGCCTCTGTCGCCGCCTGCTCCGCGGAAACGCCCGGCCGAAGCCGCCCGAGGGCGGTGAACGACTCGGTGGCGGAATCCTCCGCGGTCGGCGGTTCGATGACGTACGGCAGCCAGAATTCGGTTTCCGGAGTCGGGAAGCCGAACCCCTCGGCCAGCACGCCGACGACCACATGCGGATCGCCGCCGAAGTCGATGGTGGTTCCGACGATCGCCGGATTCGATGCGAAACGGTTCGTCCAGGCGCCGTGGCTCAGCAGCACGACGCGCTCCGCGCCGGGCCGCGCTTCCTCCTCCAGGAAGAGCCTCCCCATGTGCGGCGGCACTCGGAACAGCGGGAACAGCGACGGCGAGACCCTGGCGCCGCGCAGGGTGGCGCCGCTCCACTCGGCGGAGGTTCCCCGGTAGGCGGCGAGCTGCTCGAACGACTCGGCGTTCTCCTGCAGCAAGGGCATCGAGCGGTTCGACAGGAGCATGTCCGAAAAGTCTTCCAAGGCGACGGACTCCTGGCCGATGCGCACGATGGCGCCGGGATCCGGGTACGGCAGCGGCCGCAACAGGACGCCGTAGACGATGCTGAACATGGCGGTGTTCGCCCCGACGCCCAACGCGAGGATGAGCACCACGGTGGCCGCGAAGCCGGGACTTCGCCTCAGGCCGCGGACCGCGTGGCGCAAGTCGCGCCCCAGATCGTCGAGCCAGCGCCAGCCCCGTGCGCCGCGGACCCGTTCCCAATCGTAGGTGATGAATGCCATTATCGGAGTGGCGACGAGGGGCTTGACGAACAGATCCGGAAACAGCGCAGCAGACGGCCGGCGGCTCGACACCAAGCGGCCGCGCGACGGCCGGGAGCAGAATCATGGGACGTCTCGAACGGATCTGGATCAAGCGGTTCCACCGCGGTCCGATGGACCCGGCCGCCGCCGCCGACCTTCGGCGCGGCGCGGGCATCGTCGGCAACGCCAACCAGGGTGGCCGGCGGCAGGTCACGATCATCGCGGCCGCGGATTGGGACCGCATCGTCGAGGCGCTGGAATCGGCGGTCGACCCCGCGGAAAGGCGGGCCAACCTGCTCGTCGGCGGCGTCGCCCTCGCGCAGACCCGCGACCGCGTCCTGCAGGTGGGCGGCTGCCGGCTGCGCGTGCGGGGCGAGACCCGACCGTGCGGGCGGATGGACGAGGCCGAGCCGGGGCTTCGCGCCGCCCTCGACCCCGGGTGGCGGGGAGGCGTCTTCGCCGAGGTGCTCGATGACGGGCGCATCGCCGTCGGCGATCCGGTCACCTGGGCGGAGCCCGCGTCGTAGCCCGGACATCGTCAGCGGCTTCCCGCGCCGCCTCGCCGAATCGCCCCAGGTCACCCCGCCGCCAGGAATCCACACCGTTCCACGGCGCAGACTCCGTGACCGTGGTCCCGCCCTCAGACCGATTCGAGCAGGTCCGTCTTGGCCGCGAAGACGAAGTCGCTCTCGGTCAGGCCGTCGATCTTGTGGGTCCAGACGGTGACGGTGGCGCGGCCCCACGCGAGCAGGATGTCGGGGTGGTGACCCTGCTCCTCGGCCATCTCCCCGACCCGGACCGTGAAGTCCAGGGCCTGGCGGAAGTCCTCGAAGCGGTAGGTCTTTTCGAGGTGATGCCCGTCGACCACCTCCCAGCCGCCGCCCAGCCGCCGGCGGTACCGCTCCAGATCCCCGCCGGCTAGGGGTGGCACCCCGCCCCGGCAGGGCACGCACTGCTTCGACGCCAGCTCGCTCATGGCTGTCCCTCGCTCCCGGTCTTGCCGGCCCGCGCGCCGCGACCCGCCCGCTCGATAGTCTAGAGCGGCCGGCAGCCTGCGGCAAGGGATCCCGGCAGGACCCTTCTCGATGCGGCGCGGTTTCGCGGCGGGCTGCTATAGTGGGAGGTTGGAACGCAGTCCGAAGACCGCCCCCGGAGGTAATCGATGGCCGACCAGAAGCAGAACTTCGCGAACCACACTCGATTCGTACCGATCTTCCACTACGTCGCGGCCCCCATCCTCCTTCTCAACCTGGGTTGGGCGGTCTCGCGCCTCGGCGGGTTGTCGTTCCAGGCGGTGCTCGATCTGCTCGTGGCCATCGCCCTGATCATCGTGATGCTCTGCGCCCGGGGATTCGCGCTGAAGGCCCAGGACCGCGTGATCCGACTCGAGATGCGCCTGCGCATGCGCGAGCTGCTTCCCGAAGATCTGCAGGGCCGGATCAACGAGTTCACGCCGACGCAGATGGTGGGCCTCCGGTTCGCCGGCGACGCCGAGCTCCCGGACCTCGCCCGCAAGGTGCTGGACGAGAACATCGCGGCGGCGACCCCGATCAAGAAGCTGATCATGGACTGGCAGGGAGACTACCACCGCGTCTAGCCAGCCATTCCGCACCGCTGACCCCTGCATGGCGGCGAACCTGCTCTTCACGGTCGACCGGGAGCCCGGGGCGGGGCCTTCTCCACCCGCCGCCGGCCTCCCGCCCCCGGGCGGAAATGAAACAAGCCGGGCGGCTCCGTCGTCTAACAGCGCGTGGTTCAAAGCGCGCGCGTGCCGCGGGCGCCTGACGCCCACCGTTGCGCCACCAGCAGGATCTGCGCCGTAGAACGGCTCGGACTCTTGGAGGGTTGGTTGGGCGGCATTCCAAGCCGCAGGCGGCGATTTCCGGGCTGGAGTGGATGACGGCGCCGGGCTGCGCCTGTCCACACGCCCATCCGATGGCGGGAAGCTGACGGCGGTCACGACGCCGGAGCGGAATCACGGAAAGGGAAACAGTCATGAAGGGCGGAATCGCTTGGTTCGCCCGCAATCCGGTGGCCGCGAACCTGATGATGGTGTTCATCATCGTGAGCGGCGCGATCGCAACCACCGCAGTCAAGGAAGAGATCTTTCCCGAGATCGAGCTCGATCGGGTGAGCATCACGGTCCCCTACCTCGGCGCCGCCCCGGAAGAGGTCGAAGCCGGGGTCGTCATCCGGATCGAAGAGGCCATTCAGGGCATCGACGGCATCAAGGAGATTCAGTCGACGGCGTCCGAGGGAAACGCGTTGGTCATGGTCGAGCTCGAGCTCGGCGCCGACGCCCGCCGGGTCGTCGACGAGGTCAAGAACCAGGTCGATGCGATCACCACGTTCCCGATCCAGACCGAGAAACCCATCGTCCGCGAGCTGATCGCCCGGAACCAAGTCACAGACATCTCCATTTCAGGCGCCACCGACGTCTTCACCTTGAAAGCGATCGCCGAGCGGGTGCGCGACGAGCTGTCCGTACTGCCGGAGATCACCCAGGTCGACATCGTGAGCGCTCCGCCCTACGAGATTTCCATCGAGGTCTCGGAAACCGCGTTGCGGCGGCACGGCCTGACCTTCGATCAGGTCGCCGACGCCGTGCGGCGGTCCTCGCTCGACCTCCCCGGCGGCTCCGTCCGCACCGACGGCGGCGAGATTCTGCTGCGCACGATCGGACAGGCCTACCGCGGCAACGAGTACGAAGACCTCGTGCTGTGGACGCGGGCGGACGGCACCCGCCTGCAACTGGGCGATGTGGCGACCGTGGTCGACGGCTTCGCGGAGACGGACCAGCAGGCCCGGTTCGACCTGGACACCACGGTCATGGTGTCGGTCTTCCGCACCGGCGATCAGAGCGCCCTCGACATCGCGGCGGCGGTGCACGACTACGTCGATCGCACGCAGCCGCAGATGCCCGAAGGCATCTCGCTGACGATCTGGCAGGACCAGGCGGAGATCCTGAACGATCGGCTGACCCTCATGCTCCGCAACGGCGCCACCGGGTTCGCGCTCGTCTTCGTCGTGCTGGCGCTCTTTCTCGAGCTGCGCCTCGCCTTCTGGGTCAGCCTCGGGATCCCGATCTCCTTCCTCGGGGCGATCGCCCTGATGCCGGGGCTCGAGGTCTCGGCCAACGTCATCTCCCTGTTCGCGTTCATCCTCGTGCTCGGCATCGTGGTCGACGACGCGATCATCGTCGGCGAGAACATCTACCGGCACCAGGAGAATCACGGGGACGGCATGCGCGGCTCCATCGAGGGCGCGCGGGAGATCGCGAAGCCGGTGGTGTTCGCGGTCCTGACGACGGTGGCGGCGTTCATGCCCCTGATGTTCGTACCCGGCATGATGGGGAAGATCTTCCGGGTCATTCCCCTCGTCGTCGTTCCCTGTCTGCTCTTCTCTCTGCTCGAATCGCTGGGCATCCTGCCCGCCCATCTGTCGCACCTGCCCAAGCGGGGCGCGCCCGGTCCCTGGCGCCGGTTCCAGCAGATCTTCGCCACCGGGCTCAAGGGCTTCATCCGCAGCGTCTATCAGCCGCTGCTCGAAGTCGCGCTCCGCTGGCGCTACGTCACCGCCGCGATCGGGCTTTCGACCCTGATCCTGACCGGCGGCATGGTGCTCGGGGGCTGGACGAGCTTCCACTTCTTCCCCTCGATCGAGGCGGACTTCATGGCGGCGTCGCTCACTATGCCGCAGGGCACCCCGGTCGACGTGACGTCACAGGCGGTCGAGAAGCTCGAGGCGGGCGCGGCGCGGCTGCGCGACCGACTGGAGCGGGAAACCGGGATGGACTATTTCCGGCACGTGTCGGCGGCGGTCGGCGACCAGCCGATGATGTCGCGCGGCGGCGGACCGATGGGCCCGATGCAGGTCGCATCGGCCGCGAACCTCGGCGAGGTGACCGTCGAGCTCGCCCCGGCGGAGACGCGGGCCTACACGAGCGAGGAGCTCGGCGCCCTGTGGCGGGACATGACCGACCCGATCCCGGAAGCGGTCGAGGTCAACTTCGACATGTCGATCATGAGCCCCGGGGACGACGTCGACGTGCAGCTCGCGGGCCCTGACCTCGACCGCCTGCGCATGGCCGCCGAGGAGGTCAAGCGCCGCCTGACGGCGTACGCCGGCGTCTACGAGATCTCCGATTCGTTCCGCGCCGGCAAGGTGGAGATGCAACTCGGCATCAAGCCGGCGGCGGAGACGCTCGGTCTGACGCTGCAGGATCTCGGCCGGCAGGTCCGGCAGGCGTTCTACGGCGAGGAAGCCCAGCGCATCCAGCGCGGGCGCGACGATATCCGCGTCATGGTGCGCTATCCCCGGGACGATCGCCGGTCGCTGGGCGACCTGGAGAACATGCGCATCCGCACCCCGAACGGCGCCGAGGTGCCGTTCGGCCAGGTGGCACAGGTGGAGCCGGGACGCGGGTTCGCCTCGATCAAGCGGGTCGACCGCAACCGCGCGGTGAACGTGACGGCCTCGGTCGATCCGGCGCTGACGACGGCCGGCGCGGTCATCGCCGATCTGCGCACGCGCATCCTGCCCGAGGTGCTCGCGGATTACCCGGGCGTGTTCTACACGTTCGAAGGCGCCCAGGCCGAGCAGGTCGAGGCGGTGGGCGGTCTGCAGCGCGGGTTCTTCCTCGCCCTGCTCATGATCTTCGCCCTCCTCGCGGTCCCGCTGCGTTCGTACACGCAACCGCTGATCATCATGGGGGCTATCCCCTTCGGCCTCGTCGGCGCCATCTGGGGGCACATGATGATGGGGCTCGACGTCACCATGATGTCGATGTTCGGCCTCGTCGCGCTGACCGGGGTGGTCGTCAACGACAGCCTCGTGATGGTCGACTTCATCAACCGCTCGCGGAAGGTCCACGCCGAGGTCGGCAGCAGGGTGCGCCAAGCCGGCGGACAGCCACGGGCCCCGCACGCGTTCGAGTCCACCGGACTCCATCTCGCGATTCGCGAAGCCGGCAGCAACCGATTCCGGCCCATCCTGCTCACGTCGCTGACGACCTTCTTCGGTCTGGCTCCGCTGATGCTGGAACGCAGCATGCAGGCGGCGTTCCTCGTGCCGATGGCGGTCTCTCTGGCGTTCGGCGTGCTGTTCGCGACCTTCATCACCCTGATTCTGGTGCCGACGGCCTACCTGATCCTTGACGACATGCAACAGGCGATGCGACGGATGTTCGGGCGGGAAGAGCCGGCGGCGCTGCCGGAAGAGCCGCCCATGGCAGGCGAAACGGTGGTGGCGGGCGCCGCCTCGGCCGCCAGAACCGCCGAGGCGATGCCCTAGTTCAGCCGGAAATCGTCGCCTTCGGCTCCAACGCCGCCTTGGCGGTGCGGCCGTCCCAACCAACCCGTCGGGACCGAGCCCCAGCCGCCCGGCCCGCTCGGGGAAATCCGATCGACCGTCTCGATCCTCTCGATCTCCTGATATAGTGGCGCGTCATCCAGGTGACGCCGCCGGTGGAAAGCTCGTGCCGTGAGACGGGCTCGCGGCGCATGCCGAGGAAGGAGCTTCCAGTCATGAAGCAGGTCACCGCAATCATCAAGCCGCACATGCTCGACGAAGTTCGCGACACGCTCTCGCGTCTCGGGGTCGCCGGCATGACCGCCACCGAAGTCAAGGGGTTCGGCCGCCAGAAGGGTCATACCGAGATCTACCGCGGGGCCGAGTACTCGGTGGACTTCGTACCCAAGGTCAAGCTCGAGATCGTCGTGGACGACGACCGTCTGGACGCGGTCGTGGACGCCATCAAGACCTCCGCACGTACCGGCCAGATCGGCGACGGCAAGATCTTCGTGGCCGACATGGAGCAGGCGGTCCGCATCCGGACCGGCGAAGTGGGATCCAACGCGCTCTAGTTAGAAGCCCGGGGTGAAGCCCCGCGCCGGACCGACCCGCCCGGGGGACGGTCGTCGGGGTCCGGCGCGGCGCAGGGGCAAGTGAAGCGCCGAAGAGGATTCCCGCGCCTCGGACCATGTCTGGAGGTAAGGAGGATACGCATGACCTTGAAGTCGAAAGCGATTTTCGTCGCACTGGCCGGCGCGTTCGCCGTCACGCTCCCGCGCGCGGCCTGGGCCCAGGACGGCCTGAACTCCGGCGACACCGCCTGGATGCTCACGTCGAGCGTGCTCGTCCTGTTCATGACGATTCCCGGCCTCTCGCTCTTCTACGCGGGTCTGGTACGGGCCAAGAACGTTTTGTCGGTGATGATGCAATGCTTCGTCATCACCTGTCTGGTGACGCTCCTCTGGACGGTGTACGGGTACGGCCTGGCCTTCGGTGACGGCGGCAGCCTCAACGCGTTCGTCGGGGTCGGCAAGTTCTTCCTGTCCGGCGTCGGGGTCGACACCGTCTCGGGCACGATCCCCGAATCGGTGTTCCAGATGTTCCAGCTCACGTTCGCGATCATCACGCCGGCCCTGATTGTGGGCGCGTTCGCCGAGCGGATGAAGTTCTCGACCATGCTGATGTTCATGGCCCTCTGGGTCACGGTGGTCTACGCGCCGGTCGCCCACTGGGTCTGGGGCGGCGGCTGGCTCGGCGAGATGGGGGTCCTCGACTTCGCCGGCGGCACGGTCGTTCACATCAACGCCGGCGTCGCCGCGCTCGTGCTCTGCATCGTGCTCGGCAAGCGCCGCGGCTATCCCACCACCCCGATGGCGCCCAACAGCCTCGTTCTGACCGTCGTCGGCGCGTCGATGCTCTGGGTCGGGTGGTTCGGATTCAACGCCGGCAGCGAGCTGGCCGCGGACGGCGTGGCGGGCATGGCCATGACCGTGACCCACATCGCCACCGCCACCGCGGCGCTTGCCTGGATGACCACCGAATGGATGATCCACGGCAAGCCGAGCGTGCTGGGAATCGCCACCGGCGCCGTCGCTGGACTGGTCGCCATCACCCCGGCGTCGGGCACCGTCGGCCCCGCCGGCGCCCTCGTCATCGGGCTGGCGTCCGGCGTGATCTGCTACTGGGCGGCGAGCAGCCTCAAGCGCAAGATGGGCTACGACGACTCGCTCGACGTCTTCGGGGTCCACGGGGTCGGCGGCTTCATCGGCGCCATGCTGACCGGCGTCATGACCGCCGAGGCCTTCGGCGGCGCCGGACTCGACGTCGGCATCGGGCAGCAGCTCGGGCTGCAGTTCGTCGGGGCGGCGGCCACCATCGCCTACTCCGGCGTGCTCACCTTCGCGATCGCCAAGGTCCTCGACGCCACGATGGGACTGCGGGTCACGGCCGAGGAAGAGTCGGAAGGACTCGACTTGGCGCTGCACGACGAGCGCGGATTCAGCCTGTAACGGACGTATCCGACATGGCCGGCGGGTCGCGAACGCAGCCCGCCGGCCACGCTCCCCCCCTTATCGCCGCTCTCGTCGCGCGCCCCCGTGCGACACCTTGCGCGCCCGCCGGTTCCACCCCGCCACGCCGCCCCCGGACCACCCCGCCACCGTCCGGCCCCGGACCCGGCTGCTACTCGTCGAAGTGGTACACCACATCCTCGAAACGGTCCCGCGCGAACGTGAACACGAAGACCAGGGGCTCGGCACCGGCGCAACGCAGGGTGTGCCAAGCGTTCGATGGAATGAAGACCGCGGTTCCCGGACCGATGTCCGTCCGTACGCCGTCGATCTCGACATGGCCGTGGCCGCTGACCACGTAGTAGGTTTCCTCGGGCTCGTGGTGGTGCCACGGCAGCACCCCGCCGGGCGCAATCTGCCCCACACCCGTGACGAGCCCTCCGCTCGGCCCCCGTTCACCGCTGATGAGCAGCTTCCACCGCAGCGCACTCGGGTCGACGGCGGCCGGATCGTCCCAGCCTTCCCACTCGAGTGCCGTCTGATCGACGACGACGGGTTTCAGCGCACGCATTTCGATCTCTCACAAGCAAGGTAAATGCCGTTCTGCACGGGGCGCTTCCGAAGGATGGCGCGACTGCCGGGAGCTACCATCCCGTTCCGAGACCGCGGCGACCGCCTCGGCAACCAACTGGATGTCGTGACGCAGGCCCTCGGTCACCACGTCGAAATGCGTCCGCATGCGCTCCTCCACGTTGGCAACGTGCGTGCGTGCGCACCCGCTCCTCGGACTCTACGATCGCCTCGGCAACGGTGCGTGCGCATTCGCTCCTCGGTCGCCTTCAGGTCCTCCTTGGTCGCAAGAGCCGGCGGGATCCGCTCGATACGGTCGACTCGACGTTCGAGGTTCTCCGTACGCGGTTCTATCCGCGGGGGGTATTGCATCGCTGGGTATTGCATCGCTGGGTATTGCATCGCTGATCCCTGGCGCGCGGACGGGCGCGGCCGATCCCGCCGATCCCCGGGCCGCCGCCCGCCATGTTCCCACCGCCGCTGATCCCTGGCGCGCGGACGGGCGCGGCCGATCCCGCCGATCCCCGGGCCGCCGCCCGCCATGTTCCCACCGTAGCACTGTTCCGGCGGTGGGGCAACGAATCTGTGCCATGGAACAATATTGGGCACGATGGATACTGTATATAGTAGTCGTTGACCTCAGCTCCACTATATGTGTGGGGCTTATTTTTTGCGGCACGGACTCCTAGCTAAGTGGGTCAACGGGACCGCCCGCTGGGGGTGCGCGTCAGATGTGTGAGATGCCCTTCCGGCGGCCTTTGCGGCTCCTCGTTCCCGGAAATCCTCGAAGGGGCAGGAGCATCCCACGCTGACTGCGCGTGACGGCTCGCCCCCGGTTCGAGGGGTCGCCACCGTCTTGCCGGCAGGCCGGCGCCGCGTGAGACCCACGATTCCGCCCGTCCGGAGCCCCAGGACCCGCCACGATTCCGCCTGCGCACGGCGGTGGCGGAGCATGGGATGGTCCTGCTCGAAGCGGCCGCTGAGCTTGCAGCACCGCAGGGCGATGACGGCGTTGGCACCGGCCACCGTCCAGTGCATACCGGCACGCTCGAGCCGGGTGCCGGCAGCGTGCTTGCATCCGGCCCCGACGACGCCCGACGACCCCGCAAAAACCCACGCGCGGAACTCCGCATGGCGCATCCGGCGGCGGCTGCGGGTCAGGTTAGTCGATACACTCGCCGGCTTCCCCGCAGGTCTGACGGTGGGACGCAGCGCGGTCAGGATCGCATCGATCCCCCGCGTCCAGCTCGTCCCGCCGGTCCCTGCCCCACTGGGCGGCGAGGTCGGCGCCGGCGCCGTAGACGCATTCGAGCGACGATGCATCCCGCCTGACTGCGTTGTTCGTCGGTTACAGATATCCTTCGTTTGGCGAGAAGATGGAAATGTTCTTGTCGGCGCTGTTCAATCACAAGGTTCAGTATGAGTATCCACAGCTCTGGCGAACGAAGGGCCAGACCCTGGCAGAATTCTTCGAATCGCATCCTGATGATACCGACTGGATGGGTACGCGTTCATGCCGGCAAGGCGCGCGACAGGTGTCGGTGTCCGGAAGCCTCCGCCGGTGTGGGATTGGCGCCGCGTGCCTCCTCCGACGAATGAGCGTACACGCCGCCGGCCGATGCGAGGATCCAGAGAGCTACGTGTGGGAGGATGTGAGCGCCACTCGTTTCGAAGACGGCGCCGCCCACGCATTCGCGAATCGCAGACCCAAGGGGGCGCTTCACGAGTACGCCATAGCCGGCGTACTCCATCTCGACCATCTGGCCCGCCTGCGCCGGTCGCCGGCGCAGGCGGCGGCCCCCGAGAGACACGCCTTCCTCCTGAGCCGGTCACTCGATCTTGGAGAAGAGGAAACGCACGCGGGACTGAAGGACATGCTCCAGCGCCATGAAGAGGAATGGCGGCGCTTCCTGGATTCACGGGGACCACGTTCGTTCGTGGCGCAGTGGGTTGCGCAAGGACACTGACATGGGGCCACACGATCTCGATGCCGTCGATGTCGGCGCCCGCCTGCGGGGGGCGCGCGAAGCAGCCGGCCTGACGCAGACCGACGCCGCGGCCGACCTTCGCGTCGCGCGAACTACACTGACGTGGCGCTGGTTCGAAGCCAACGGCGGGATCACCAATGAACAGGCTCGTCAGGTTCTCGGCGAACCGGGAACTGTCGACACCCGTGGCGCGCAGCGGCCGGTGTCCTTTCGTCTCGAACTCCCGGCCGCCGAGGCTCAGGGCCGCGAACTATTGAGCGAGGGGCAGCTCGCCCGGTTGCTGCGCCTCGACCGCATCGAGTTGCGCAAGATGCTCGACGACGCAGACATCGAGGGAAACGACAGGGATGGTCCGCCGAAGTTGCCTTGATGAACGCCCAACGCCCGTCGTCGTCGCCACGAGCGTCATCATCAATCTGAACGCCACCGGCTGCGCCCACGCAATCCTGCAGGCCCTGCCGAGCCGCTGTGTCGTCGTCGAGCAAGTATCGCTGGAGCTCCAAGTCGACAGACGGACCGGCCGCAGAAATGCCAAGGCTCTTGGCATGCTACTCGATCAGCAGCTCGTCGAGCTGGCCGAACTCGGGGGCGCCGGCAGGTCGCACTTTGTGAACCTCGTCAGCGGCTCAGCAGCCCAGACCCTTGATGACGGCGAAGCGGCAACCATCGCCTGCGCCATCGAACGGCAAGCAGTAGCGCTCATCGACGAGCGCAAGGCGATTCGCATCTGCGCCGAACGTTTCCCGAACCTGACCGTGGGATGCACGGTAGACGTGTTCGCTCAACGCCAAGTTCAGACGGCGCCCGGTCCTCGTCTCGCGGACGCCGTCTTCAACGCCCTGGATCGCGGTCGCATGCGTGTCCCCGACCAATACGGGCGATGGGTCGTCGATCTCATCGGCCAAGAGCGGGCCGCACTATGCCGGTCACTTCCGAAGCGGTTCCGCGCGAGGCCTCCTCGGAACACCATGTGAACAGCGCCAGCGATTCACATGCGCGGTCGCGTGATTATTCGAGTCCAGTCCGCGGATTACAAACTGTCAACGATCGCGTGAAAACTGATCAAAATGGTCAGCCGGCCCGAAGATGCGCCGGAGCACGGCGCGGCGGTACTCGAAGACGCGCTCGAGGTCGGGGCGCACCAGCAGGCAGTCGACGACCCGCCCGCCCGGCACCGCGTACCGCACGTGGTCGCGCGCCAGCGTATGCCCCGCCCGTTCCTCGAAACGATGCTCGTGGATCCAGAGCCGGTAGGGGCCGCGCCGCTGTTCGTCCACGAACCGGAACGGCGGCTCCCACGCGGTGATCTCGCTCCGCCACCGGACCGGCACGCCGCGCAGGCGCAGGCGGTAGTCAATCGCGGCGGACCGGCGCATCTCGATCGGCCCCGGCGTCAGCACTTCGAAGCGGAGCCACGGCGGCGTCAACCGCTCGAGGTTCCCGGCGTCCGCGAAGAACGGGAACACGTCGCCCGGCGGCCGGGGCAGCATCACCGCGCTGGTCAGCTCGAACGTACGCATCTGTCGACGGCGTCCTCCGGCCGCCTCGCCCCCGACGCGTCAGGATACCCCGCCCCGGCTCGACGGGGTCCACCTGTCGACAGCGTCCTCCGGCCGCCTCGTCCTGACGCGGCGGGCCGACCGCCGGCGCGGGGGACGGCCCGGCAGCGCGGGCATTCCTGATCGAAACCCGTCCGGACACCGACGCCCTCGGCGCCGCCCACCCAACCCAATCCTGCAGCGTCCACGCCGTTCTGCGGCGCAGACGCCTACGGCAACGCGAACACGAAGATCGCGTTGCCGTGCCGGGGATTCCGCATCTCCGGCAGCAGGTCGTTCGGGAGGATGCTCGTCCAGCTCGAGCCGCCGAGGGGACCGCCGGCGCCGAAGGCGATGTACTGCTTGCCGTCGACCGCGTAGGCGATCGGGTACCCGTTGGACATCGTGGTCAGCCGGCTCTGCCAGAGCTGGTCGCCGCTCGCGGCGTCGTAGGCGAAAACGTAACGCTCCCAGTCGCCGACGAAGACGAGGCCGCCGGCCGTGGTCAGGGCGGCGGTGTTGTAGGGCGCGCGGCGGCGGTGCTTCCACAGGGTCTCTCCGGTGCGGATGTCGAGGGCCTGGAACTCGCCGAGCTGGCCCGGCGCATCGGGATGGAAGTGGTTCAGCCGCCCCCGCACCCCGCCGGTGCCGCCGCCGCCGAGCCGGCGCTCGACGGGGCCGAACGCGGCGGTCTCGCAGTTGAGGTTGAGGGGAATGTAGAGCGCCGTCGTCTCCGGGTGATAGGCCATCGCCCGGAGGCTCTTGAAGCCGCCGGTGCTGGGGCAGAAGAAGAGCTCCTCGCCGACCCCGGAGACCATGCCGTCGCGGTAGGTGACGACCCCGGTCTCGGGGTCGACGTCGAGGATGTTCTGGTAGCCGAGGTCGACGGCGTTGGTGAACGCGCCGCTCGCCCGGTCGAGCTCCCAGAGAATGCCCAGCTTGCCCATGCTGAAGACCGACTGCTTCTCGTCGTAGTCGATCAGGATCCGCTCGAACGTCTCGTCCATGTCGTGGCTGTCGCCGGGGATGTGCTGGAAGTACCACTTCATCTCGCCGGTGGCGGGGTCGAGGGCGAGCGTCGAGTTGCTGTAGAGCGCGTCGCCGTCGGTGCCGCGGGCGTCGCGCGACCAGGGCTTGGCCTGGGCCGTGCCGTAGAAGACGAGCCCCGTCGCGGGGTCGTAGCTGCCGGGAATCCACGCGTCGCTGCCGGCGCGGAACAGCAGCGGCAGGTCGCCCCAGGTGTCGCCGCCGCGCTCGCCGGGGCGGGCGATGGTCGACGTGCGCCACAGCACCTGGCCGGTGCGGGCGTCGACCCCGACGATGTAGCAGGTGTCCTCGCGGAACCGCTCGCACCCCCGCAGCCCGGCCACGATGACGCCGCCGGCGATGACCGGGCCGCTCGAGAAGCCGTAGCCCGCCTCGGTGGGCATGACCGGCGTCTCCCAGCGCACCGCGCCGGTGCGGGCGTCGAGCCCGACGACGTGGGCGTCGACGGTGTTCAGGATGATCAGGTCCTCGTAGATCGCGAGACTGCGCATCTGCGCGGCGGGCCGGCGCGCCTCTTCCATCCCGCGCCGGTACTCCCAGATGAAGTCGCCGCTGCCGGCGTGCAGGGCCTGCACGACGTTCCCCGGGTTCGCGAGGTACAGGATGCCGTCGTGCACGACCGGGGTCGTCTGCGAGACGCCGGGCTCCATGCCCCAGGACCACGCGAGCCGCAGCCCGCCCACGTTGGCGCGGTCGATCTGGTCCAGCGGGCTGTAGCCCCACCCGTCGAGGGTGCGCCGCCAGCTCAGCCAGTCGGCGGGATCGGGGTTCTGGAGGGTCTGGTCGGTGACCGGCGTCAGCGCCTCGACCTGCGCATGCGCCGCCTCCCCCGCGCCGAACACCACCGCAACACCCGCACAGGCAACGAACCAGGCACGAATCGTCATACGAACCTCCTGAAGTCTCGACCAGGAGCCTGCGCCGCCGAGCGGCACGGACGCCTGCAAATCTCGCTGGGCGGGCGCGCCACCGGGCGGGAGCCCGTGGCAACTCCCCGTCTCGGACACCCCCGGCGAGCGGCTTGGCGCGGGCGGCGCGCCACCGGGCGGGAGCCCGTGACAACAGACCCCGTTGTGCTCGACCGGCGATGCATCCTGCCTACATCGTTCTCGGTCACAGGCGGCCATCCTAATTCCCTCGTCATTTTCCCTCGTCGCACCGAGCGCACGGGTGCGCGGCCGCCCGAGCGGCGGCCAGCGCCTCGCAGCCCGCCGGCTCCCGCGACGGCCCCGGTGCGACGCCGGGTTCCGCCACCGTCTCTTACGCGATCCCGGCCCCGCGCACGCCCACGTACACCGAGTAGAGCGACTGGCTGGCGGTCATGAACAAGCGATTGCGCTTGACCCCGCCGAAGCAGACGTTGGCGCAGACCTCGGGCAGCCGGATGACGCCGATGGTGTCGCCGTCCGGCGCGACGACCTGCACGCCGGGGCGGGCGCCGGCCCAGATGTTCCCGTCGACGTCGCAGCGCATGCCGTCGGCGCCGGACACCGTGTCCGCGTCGCCGGGCATGGTCAACTGCGCGTGCCGCCGGCCGTTGCGGAGGGCGGCGCCGTCGACGTCCCACACCCGGATCTCCCGCCCGCTGCCGGTGTCGGCGACGTAGAGCCGATCGTAGTCCGGCGAGAAGCAGAGCCCGTTCGGGGCCCCGATGTCGTCGGTGACCCGCGCCAACCCGCCGGTCTGCCCGTCCACCCGGTAGACCGACAGCGGCAGCTCGGCCTCGGCCCGGAAGCCCTCGTAGTCGCCGCGGACCCCGTACGGCGGATCCGTGAACCAGATGCTGCGGTCGGGATGCACGACCACGTCGTTGGGCGAGTTCAGCGGCCTGCCGTCGTAGCGGTCGGCGATGACCGTCACCGCGCCCGAGTGCTCGTAGCGGGCGACCCGGCGCCCGCCGTGCTCGCAGGACAACTGCCGCCCCTCGTGGTCGAAGGTGTTGCCGTTGCTGTAGCCGGACGGGTTCCGGAACTCGGTGACCCGGCCGTCGTCCTCGATCCACCGCATCTGGCGGTTGTTCGGAATGTCGCTCCACACCAGGTAACGGCCCACGCCGTTCCAGGCCGGCCCCTCCGCCCAGAGGGTGCCGGTGTAGTGGCGCCGGATCGGCGTATTGAACAACACGTAGCGGCGGAACCGGGGGTCGAGCACGATGATGTCGCGGTCGGGATAGCGGATCGGGGTGTCCCCCGACCAGTCGCGCGGCCGGTAGGGCGGAATGGCCGGCGGCTGCTGCGCGACGACGGGGGCGGCCGCCCCGGCGGCGGCAGCGGCGCCGACGGCGGTCAGAAAGGTGCGGCGGTCTACGGATCGGCGGTTCATGGGTCACCTCGTCACGTCGGCGGGAGCGGCGGCGGCTTCGGCCGGGGACAGCCCGTCGGTCTCCTGCGGCTGCACCCCCAGGGCGTTGAGCGACATCGACACCAGCCGGCAATCGGCCACCGTCATCACCACGCTCATCATCTCGCGGCGAGAGCGGCGACGGCCTCGGCCGGAAACAGCTCGTCGGTCTCCTGCGGCTGCACCCCCAGGGCGTTGAGCGACATCGACACCAGCCGGTAGTTGGCCACCGTCATCACCACGCTCATCATCTCGCGGATGTCGTACCGAGACGCCAGCGCCGCCCAGGTGTCGTCGGAAATGATACCGTCCCGGTAGATCTCGTCGGCCGCCCGCACATGGGCCTGCTCGAAGGGGTCCCAGCCGGCGTCCCGCCCGAGGGCGATCCGCTCCGGGTCGAGACCGTGGTCGCGGGCGCGGCCCACGCTGCCCACGTGCTTCGCCCACTCGTAGACGGCCTGGCAGTTCCAGCCGATGCGCAGGATCAACAGTTCGCGGAAGTAGGGGGTCAGCGGCGAGACGCGGTTCACGTAACCGGACTGCCCGCGCCGCGCCGCCTGCATCCGGGGATGGCGCCCGAAGGTGCGGCCCACCCGAATGCCCGGCCCCTCCAGGGGCGCCACCCGCGGCTCGCGCAGGGGCGGCTCGGGGTCGGCCACGTCGAGCCGGTAGGGCACGTCGGCCGGCCAGCGGGCCAGGGCGTCGTCGTCGGGCTGGACGCCGAACGAGTTGAGCAGCATCGCCAACAGCGTCGTCTGGTTCACGGTCATCACCGCGTCGACCAGATTGAGCAGGTCATACCGCTCCTCGAGCGCGGCCCAGACCGCGTCGCGGACCGACGAGTTGCGGTACAGCTCGTCGGCCAACCGCAGCAACGTCGCCTCGAACGGCGTCCACCCGGGGGCCGCCGGGCCCTCGGCGATCCGGCGCATGTCCTCGGCGGTCAGGCCGACGATGCGCGCCGTCGGCGCATGATCGGCCCAGAGAGGGCGGCTCCGGGCGAGCCACGCCGTACGCAGAATCAACAGCTCGCGATGCCGGGCGGGAAGCGTCGTCCCGCTCGTGGCGTAGAGGAGAAACGGCATCACCGCATCGACCAGTTCGGGCACGTGCAACAACGTCCGGAAGGCGTTGCCGATGCGCACCTCGGGGGCGTAGCGATCCACCCGGACGCGGTGCTCCGCCGTCCACTGCGACTCCGGCAACGGGGCGATGCGCGGCTCGCGCAGCCGGACGACCTCCGCCGTCCCCGGCGGATCGGGCCGGATCTGCGCCGGGGCCGGAGCGACGGCCAGCATCGCGGCCCCGGCCGCGGCGGCCAGGAACCCGGTAACGCGGGCGATCGACGCGGTTGCGGACATCACGGCATCCTTTCGTGGCTGGAGCGCGACACCCGGTCGCGCCCGACCTGAACATGCTATCCCCGTCGGCGGATCTCCGCGACAGGAATCGACGCCGGCCCATTGTGCCACGTGCGACCGCCGGGAGATGCGGAAACGCCCGAAGGCGGGACGTCCCAGACATTCGTGGGGCGCGCCCGCTGCGATCTGTACGCGGAGTCATCCGTCGGGGTCATGGCGACGAACCGGGAGTTTCTCGACAGCGACGGCCGCGTCGCGGCCGTCGACGGCCGCGTCCGCCTGGGCCCGCACGTCTTCGCTGACGATGCTCGTTGCCGGCTGTCGTATCCTGTGCGGCGTGCCGAGCTTCCAGTGCCGGGTGTGCGGGACGCGATTCGAGATTCCCCAGGCGAAGCTGGACCGCTTTCCCGGCTGGCAGCCCAGGTACTGCCGGGCCCACTCACCGAAGAAGCCGGCCGCAGCGTCGGGGAAGCCGACCGCGGGAGGTTCGGGGCGGGGCGGGGCCAAACGCGCCCGCCCCCGGCGCGGGGAGAACCTGACCCCGGCCGAAACCCGCGCGAAGTACTCGGACGGCCCCGGCTCGGGCGTCTTCACCGACGGCAGCGCGTCACCGAACCCGGGTCCGGGGGGCTGGGGTGTGGTGTGGGTCGAGGACGGCCGCATCGTGTCGGAGAGACACGGCCACGACCCCGACACCACCAACAACCGCATGGAGCTCCGCGCCCTCATCGAGGCGTTCAGCCTGCTGCCGGAGGACGCCGCCGTCAGCGTCTTCACCGACAGCCGCCTCTGCGTGAACACCATCACCAAGTGGGCGCCGGGGTGGGAGCGCCGGGGCTGGAAGAAAAAGACCGGCCCCATCAAGAACCTCGAGCTGGTGCAGGAGCTGCTGGCCCTCTACCGCGCCCATCCCGCCTGCGAGCTGCGTTGGATAGCCGCCCACACGGGCCACCGCTGGAACGAGTACGCCGACAGCCTCGCCACCGCCTGGATGCGCTCCGCACCCTGACCGGCGCCACCGTCGCGCTGGCGCCCGTTCCGTGCCCCGCAACGACGGGACCTCGGCGATCTCGTGGTCACCCTGCGCTCCAACGGCCGGTCTGGCGACGTCGTGGACCTGCGGTTCCTCGGAAACGGCCCCGCCTGCGCCCGCGGTACGGCGGGACGAAGCACCCGGAGCACCCAGGAGCGTCCCACGCTGACGGCGCGTGACGGCCCGCCCCCGATTCGAGTGTTGCCGAACGCGTGAAAAGCGATCGATTCGAGCCCGGCGCCGACCCCAAGCTGTTGTGGTGGCCGGGGCATCGTCCGACCGACAGCTTCGGCGTGGGCTCGCCGGCGTCAAGGCGCGTCGCTTCGCTCCGCCCCCGCTTCGCGGGCTCTCGGCCTGGACGACGGCTCCGCGCACGCCTGTCCAGACTGGGCATTTATCGGACGATGCCCAACCCTGACCCCCTACATAGTTGTGGTCGACGATCTGTCCAGATTGACGCGCTTTCGGGTGCCTGTTGACATTCGAGGAGTCGCCACCGTCTTGCCGACCGGCCGGCGCCGCGTGAGACCCACGATGCCGCACGTCCGGAGCCCCAGGACCTGCCACGATGCTGCCTGCGCACGGCGGCGGCGGAGCGTGGGATGGTCCTGCCGGCGAACCGGGCGCACCCGGCAAGCCGGGCGTCGCCGGATGTATAATGCGAATAGTGGGCGTTGCGCACCAGCGCCCGCGACGTATCGAGCCAGATACGAGGAGGCGGCGCCCGGGCGGACCTGCTCGGCGCCGCGCTGACACACCAACGCCCGCGGCGCCTTGAGCCGGATACGAGACATGGCCGACCCGGGAACCATACCCGCCCCCGCCCCTTCGTCCACGCCATTTCCGGAGGCGGCGACGCCGTCACGGACGGCCACCGGCGCGCCGGTGGCCGCGGAAGACGTGACCGTGGCGACGGCGCCCGACGCCGACGCGTTCCCCGGCTGCCGCGCGATACGCATCACTTCCGAGGAGATCGACGACTACGAGGGCCGCATCGAGTACTGGGACGCCGCCACCGAGACCGCGATGGTGTGCGAGGGCGTCAGCATCTACCACGAGCACCCGTCGCAGCGCCTGGCCCAGATGACGGCGCTGATCGCAGTGACGCGGGGCTCGCCCATCGACACCTTCGGCTCGGCGGACCTGCTGCTGCGGGACGAGCACGGCGCGCCGCGGCGCATCCTGGAGGCGGATCAGTCCGTGTATCTGTATCCGGAACGGGACCGCCCCGCCGGCCCCGCCATGGTGGTGGGCGAGGACACCCTGCCGGACGTGGTGGTCGAGGTGGACCACACCACCGACGCGCGCCGGCGCAAGCTCGCGCTGTACGAGTCCTGGAAACTGCCCGAGGTGTGGGTGGAGGTGCCGGATGTGCGCGCGCCGAGCCGGGCCGCGAATCGCGGGCCGGGCGTGACGATTCACGTGCTGCACCCCGACGGCTACCGCCCCTCGCCCGAGAGCCGGGCGTTTCCCGGCTGGACGGCGGCCGAGATACACCGGGCCATGAACGAACCGGCCTTGTCCGCGGAAACAATGTCGGTCCTCGAACGCGTCGGCCGGGCGTTGCGCGACCGGGACGGCGCCGGCCCGCGCGACGCCCCCTTTCTGCGCCGGACCCGCGCCGCCAGCCGCGCGGAAGGCCGGGCGGAGGGGCGGGCGGAAGGACGGGCGGAGGGGCGGGCGGAAGGACGGGCGGAGCAACGGGCGCTGCTGCGCCGCTTGGCCGCAAGCCGGTTCGGCGCCGGCGCCGCGGAACGGCTGGCCGAGCTGATCGCCGGTGTCGACGACCCTGCCCGCCTGGCCGAGGTGGGCGACCGGATCGTCGCCTGCGCCAACGCCGACGAGCTGCTGGAACGATGTTCGAGCCTGCGCGGCCGGCGCCCGCCGGCGCCGCGCTGAGCGATCCCGCCGGCGGATCGTCCGTCGTCTTCATCTCCCCTGAAGGGCGAAGGGGGCGGTCCTCGTGGAACTCCCCCATCGCAACCTGATCGGCCATGCGCGCTCCATCGCCGGCTGCCGGCAGGAAACCCGCCTGACCGGAGGATGAGAAGTCGGCGGGGCCGCGCTGCGGCGGGCGGCCTCTTCGTCCCCCCGGGCGGGGACTACAGCCCGGGAGGATGCCCGCGCGGGGCGTCGCCCCCGGCCTGTCGCGACAGTCCCCAGCCACGCCAGAAGGTGTAGACGACAGGGAACACCAGGAGCATGACGACCGCGGTCGTCACCACCCCGCCCACCATCGGCGCCGCGATCCGCTTCATCACGTCGGCCCCGGCGCCGGAGCTCCACATGATCGGAAGCAGGCCGAAGGTGGTGGTGGCGCTCAGCATCAGCACCGGCCGCACGCGGCGGGCCGCTCCTTCGAACACCGCCTCCCGGAGCTGGACGAGCGTCCCGAGACGCCCCTCGGCGCGGGCGGCGTCGCAGGCGCGGTCGAGGTAGAGCAGCATCACCACCCCGGTCTCCGCGCTCAGGCCGGCGAGCGCGATGATGCCCACCCACACCGCGACGCTCAGGTTGTAGTCGAGCGCGTAGAGCAGCCAGAACGCGCCGACGAGCGACAGCGGGACGGCCGAGAGCACGATGAGGGTCTTCGCGGCCGAGCGCGTGCTGGCGTAGATGATCAGGAAGATCGACAGGAGGGTGAGCGGCACGACGAGCCGCATCCGTTCCTGCGCGCGCACCATGTACTCGTACTGGCCGCTCCAGCCGAGGCTGTAGCCGGTGGGGACCGCCACCTGCGCGGCGACCGCCTCCCGGGCGCGCTCGACGTAGGTCCCGACGTCGACGTCCTCGATGTCCACGTAGACCCAGGCGTTGGGGCGCGCCTGCTCGCTCTTGATGGCCGGCGGCCCCTTGACGAACGACAGGGTCGCGAGGTGGCCGAGGGGAATCTGCTGCCGGGTCGGCGTCTGGACGAGGATGTCCCGGAGCGCCGCGGGGTTGTCGCGCAGGTCCCGGCTGTAGCGCAGGTTCACGGGGTAGCGTTCAAGCCCCTCCACCGTCGTGGTGATGTTCATGCCGCCGATGGCCGACTGGATGACGTCCTGCACATCGCCGACGGTCAGCCCGTAGCGCGCGATCTCGTCCCGCCGGACCGAGAAGTTCAGGTAGTTCCCGCCCATCACCCGCTCGGAGTAGACCGAGCGCGTGCCCGGCACCTGCCGGACCACCGCCTCGACGTCCCGGCCCACCTCCTGCAGCACCGTCAGGTCGGGCCCCGAGATCTTGATCCCCACCGGGGTCTTGATGCCCGTCGACAGCATGTCGATGCGGGTCTTGATGGGCATGGTCCAGGCGTTGGTGACGCCCGGGAAGCGGATGGCGCGGTTCATCTCGTCCGTCAGCCGCTCCGGGGTCATGCCCGGCCTCCACGCGTCCTCCGGCTTGAGCTGGATGGTCGTCTCCAGCATGCTCAGCGGCGCCGGGTCGGTCGCGGTGTCCGCGCGCCCGACCTTGCCGAACACGTGCTCGACCTCGGGGAAGGTCCGCAGGATCCGGTCGGTCTGCTGCAGGATCTCGCGGGCCTTGGTGATCGACACGCCGGGCAGGGTCGTCGGCATGTAGAGCAGGTCGCCCTCCCAGAGCGGCGGCATGAACTCCGCGCCGAGCCGCGAGAACGGCGCCGCGGCCGCCCCCAGCGCGGCCAGGGTGACGACGATCACCGCCCAGCGCCAAGCCAGCGCGCGCCGCAGGACCGGCCGGTACAGCGCGAGGAGCAGCCGCGTGATGGGGTTCGCCCGCGCCGGCAGGATGCGCCCGCGGATCCAGTAGCCGACCAGCACCGGCACCAGGGTGACGGAAAGGATGGCGGAGGCGGCCATGGCGTAGGTCTTGGTGAAGGCGAGGGGCTTGAAGAGCCGCCCTTCCTGCGCCTCCAGCGTGAAGATCGGCGCGAAGGAGATGGTGATGACGAGCAGCGCGAAGAACAGCGTGGGACCGACCTCGGTGGCGGCGCGGGCGACGATGGTCCAGTGCGGCAGGCGGCCGCGGTCGCGCTCCAGATGGCGGTGCGCGTTCTCGACCATCACGATCGCGGCGTCGACCATCGCGCCGACGGCGATCGCGATGCCCCCCAGCGACATGACGTTGGCGTTGATGCCCTGCAGGTACATCACGATCACCGCCATCAGCACCGCCAGCGGCAGGGTCAGCACCGCGACGAGGGCCGAGCGCAGGTGCAACAGGAAGACCGCGCACACCAGCGCGACGATAGCCATTTCTTCGATCAGCTTCCGCCGCAGGGTGTCGATCGACCGTTCGATCAACGACGTCCGGTCGTACACGGGGACGATCTCCACCCCCGCCGGCAACCCCGACTGCAGCTCCGCGAGGCGGACCTTCACCCGTTCGACCACCTCGTGCACGTTCGCGCCGTAGCGCACCACGACGATGCCGCCGACCACCTCGCCTTCGCCGTTCAGCTCGGCGAGCCCGCGGCGGATGTCCGGGCCGATCTGCACCGTGGCGACGTCCTGGACCGTGATCGGGGTGCCGGACTCGTCCACCCCCAGCGCAACGCGCTTGACGTCGTCGACCCCCTGGATGTAGCCCTCGCCGCGCACCATGAACTCGGCCTCGGACATCTCCAGCACGCGCCCGCCGACGGCGTTGTTGCTCCGCTGGACGGCGCTCCGGATGCGCGACAGCGGGATGTCGTAGGCGCGCAGGCGGTTCGGGTCGACGGTGATCTGGTACTGCTTGACGAAGCCGCCGATGCTGGCGACCTCGGACACCCCGCGCACCGCGGTCAGCTCGTACTTCAGGAACCAGTCCTGGAGCGAGCGCAACTCGGCGAGATCGACGTCATCGGAGCGGAGCGCGTACATGTACGCCCAGCCGACGCCGGTGGCGTCGGGGCCGAGGGTCGGCGTGACGCCGGCGGGGAGGCGTCCGCCGACGTAGTTGAGGTACTCGAGGACCCGGCTGCGCGCCCAGTACAGGTCGGTACCGTCCTCGAAGATGACGTAGACGAACGAGAACCCGAAGAACGAGTAGCCGCGGACGACGGTGGCGGAGGGAACGGCGAGCATCCGCGTCGTGATCGGATAGGTAACTTGGTCCTCGACGACCTGCGGGGCTTGGCCGGGATACTCGGTGAAGACGATCACCTGCACGTCCGAGAGGTCGGGCAGCGCGTCGAGGGGGGTCGCGCGCAGCGCGTAGATCCCGCCGAACGCGATGAACACGGCGCCGAGAACGACGAAGAAGCGGTTGCCGAGCGACCACGCAATCACCCTGGTGAGCATCGGTCTCCTCCCGCAACGTCAGTGGCCGCGGCAACGTCAGTGGCGGCGGCCTCATCGGTAGCGGCGGCCGCGCCGGCGGCCGCCGCCTCGTCAGTGGCGGTGACCGGCCGGACCCGCCGGCGCGGCCCCGTGTCCTTCCGGCGGCGTCGCCGGTTCGCTGTCGTGCGAACGCTCCGCCGGCATGCCCGATTCGCCGGCCGCCGGCGCCGCGGGCCGCGCGCCGCGCCGGTGCTCCGCCGGCATCCCGAGCCGGTCCAGACCCGAGTCGAGGGTCCGGATCGCCTGCGTGAGGTTGCTCTCGGAGTCGATGAGGAACTGCGCCGACACGACGACGGTGTCCCCGTCCTCGACGCCGTCCAGCACCTCCCAGACGCCGTCGCCCTGCCGGCCGAGGGTGACGGCGGCAACCTGGAACGTGCCGGGAGACCGCTCGAGGACCACGAGGTCGCGGGTGCCGCCGCGGATCACCGCCTCCTCGGGCACGGCCAGCGCGTTGCGCGCCACCGGCACGTCGAACGTCACGTTGGCGTACATGCCCGCGCGCAGCGACAGATCGGGGTTCTCGAGCTCGATAGAGACGGTCATCGTGCGCGTCCGCTCGTCGAAGTGCGGATACAGATAGCGCACGAACCCCGTGTAGGGCCGCCCCGGCAGGTACGGCAGTTCGACCTGCGCGCGCTGGCCGACGCGCATCGCCTCCACTTGGTGCTCGAAGACCTCGACGTCGACCCAGATCGTGGTCAGGTCGGCCATCTTGTAGAGGTTCATGCCCGCCTCGACGTACATCCCGTCGAGGGCTTGGTCCATCTTCTCGACGACGACCCCGGTGACCGGGGACAGGACCGACAGCGTGCGGCGCGGCGTCCGCTCGCGCTCCAGCGTCGCGATCTGCTCGTCGCTGATGTCCCAGTAGCCGAGCCGCGCGCGGGTCGACGCGACGAGCGAGCGCGCCCGCCCGGCGATCGCCGCATACTCCGACGTCGCAAGCCGCGCCGCGTAGTCGACCGCCTGCAGGTACTCCATCTGGGTGGTCACGAGCTGCGGGCTGTAGATGTCGAACAAGACCTGTCCCTTCTCGACCGTCTCGCCGAGATAGTTCACGGCCACGTTCTCGATCCAGCCGTCGTACTTCGTGTTGACCCAGGCGATCTGCCGGTCGTTGTGGGCGAGGGTGCCGACGGTGCGGATGGTCTGCGCGATGCTGCGCCGCGTGACGGGTTCGTTGCGGACGCCGATGCTCTGCACGAAGCCCGGGTCGATCCGAACCGTGCCCGGCGGCGGGCTCCCGGCCCCGTCCGCGTACACCGGGACGAGGTCCATGCCCATGGGCGACACGCCCGGCCGGTCCGACGTGAAGGTCGGGTCCATCGGCGCGCGCCAGTACAGGACTTCCCCGTCGTCTTCGGAGGAGGGCGCGCCGGCCGGCGCGCCGCCGGTGGGCGCAGGAGCGTCGCGGACCGCGGGGAAGGAGACGACGCGCCCGAGCCACTGCCAGCCCGCCGGATTGACGGCCACCAGCGCCGCGGCGGCAATGCCCAGGCCGAAGCTCACGACGCCGACGGCGATCGCCTTCTTCATGGCGTCCTCCCGGTCCCGGGCACGCGCGTGCCGATCGCCCGTTCGAGGGCGGTGAGCGCGATGAGGATGTCGGAGAGATATCGCGCGCGCATCGAGCGGACGTCTATCAGCGTCCGCTCGCTGTCGAGCAGCTCGAGCACGCCGAGCTGGCCCGTCTGGTAGGCGCTCTCGGTGGCGCGCAGCGCCTCCTCGGTCTGTGGAATCAGCACCGTGTCGAGCAGATCGACCTGCCGGTCCAGGGTCTCCAGGCGAACGACCGCCTCCTGGACCTCCATCTCCATGGCGTTGCGCGCCGCCGCGCGGCGCCGGGTGCGTGCGCGCAGTTCCGCGTCGGCCTCCACGACACCGGCGCGGTACTTCGCCCCCCAGAGGGGCAACGACATGCCCAGAGAGACCGTGATCGAGTTCCTGCCGTCGTCGGGCGGCGGCAGGAGGGCGACGTCGTCGCGCCGGCCGACGTTGGTCACCCCCAAGCTCGCGGTGAAGCCCGGCCGCGCGTTCTTCCGCGCAAGCTCGACGGACCGTTCGCCGCCCTCGATGAGCGCGCTCGCCGCCCGCAACTCGTGGCGGTTGCGGTCGCCGAGGCGGTAGAGCTCGCCGCGGTCCACCCCGACGGGGGGGCGCGCCAGCGGCGCCACCGCCGGCACCGGCTCTTCCGCGGGCCGGTCGAGCAAGGTGTTGAGGCGCGCCGCGAGGGTCGCGCGCTGACGATCGAACAAGTGCCGGCGGTCGATGACCCGGGTGATCTCCGCCTGCAGCCGGATCACCGCCTGCTGCAGGCCCTGGCCGGTGGCGTAACGGGCCCTGGCCAAGGTCTCATAGTGCTCGAGCAGCAACTGCTCCTCACGGGCGAGACCGAGCGCCACATCGATGTATCCGAGGTCGTAGTAGACCTCCTTTACTTGGGCGGCGACGTCGCGCCGGACCGCCCGGTGGAGGTGGTGCAGGGCCGTCGCCTCGAGCAGCGCGACGCGGCCCCGCAGCTCGAGCGTGCCGAACCAGGGGAAGGCCTGGGTCAGCGTGACGCTGTTGAGCTGCGGGCCGACCCGGGTCTCCACGCTGCGCAGCGCCTGGGTATAGCTCACCACCGGATCGGGCAGGGCGGTGACCTGGGGCGCTCGCTGCCGGGCGGCTTGGTAGCGCGCGCGGGACTCCAGAACGGCCGGATTGCTCTCGACCGCCGCCGTCACGTACTCGCGCAGGTCCGGCGCGGCGGCGTAGAAATCGAGCGGGTCCTCCGGAAGCGCGGGCTGGACCGCGGACGGCACCGCCGGTTCGGCCGCGGACAGCGCCGCCGGTTGGACCGCGGACAGCGCCGCCGGTTGGACCGCGGACAGCGCCGCCGGTTCGGCCGCGGACAGCGCCGCCGGTTGGACCGCGGACAGCGCCGCCGGCCGGACTGAGGCCGTCAACACCGGCTGGACTTCCGCCGGCGGCGCCGACTGGGCGGCGGCCAACGTCGAGATCAGGCCCGCGGCGCCCAGCCCGGTCGCGGACCGCCGAGAACATAGTGCAGGCATGTGATCGTCCCCCGTGTTCGGTCGCGTTCCGGGAGCTCCTGGCCGAGCCTCCGCGGCTCACCACGGGCTACCGGGCAACAGGCGCTCTCCCCCGGGCACGGGCCCCGACGACGTTGGCGCGCGGGGCGGGCGGCGCCGCGGCGCGCGGTCGCGCCCCGGGCCGTCACGCGCGGGCGGAGAGACGACGGGCGCGGCGGAGGGCGATCAGATCAGCAGGGAAGCGTGCCGCACGAACAGCGGCGGCGATGCGGACCGAGGTCGAGGGTGATCGGCGTGCCATCCGGCGTGCGGCGCCGGGTGCGGCTCGACGTGGAGGGCGGGCGGCAGCGCGGCGGCGGCCTCCGGTGCGGCCTTCACCGACGCCGCGGCAACGACGGGGGCGCAGCAGGTGAACGCGGGCGAGGTGTCGCCGTGGTGATCCTGGGTCGGGTGGTCGTGACAGCTCGACGCATCGGGCATCGCCGCCGCGGCCGTCATCAACGGGCAGAGAACCACGGCCGCCAGCAGCGCCGAACCGACGCCGACCACGAGCGACCGGCACCACCCACGTGTCATGTCCCCATGGTCGCACAATCCCGTCGGTTTTGCACGGGGCGCGATGGCTCAGGGTGCACGTCAGATTGGTGAGACGGCTGCCCTGTCACTGTCAGATTGGCGATTTCGATCCCGTTCTCGGCCTCGAGGCCCTCTGAACGGGCCCCTTCGGGCCTTGGCGCGATGGAGCGCCCCAGGCACCGCCGGCCAGTTCCGGCGCGCCCGGGAGTTTTGCCACGGGGCCGGCCACGCCGGATGCTCCAGCGGCGGCGCCTCAACTTTCGTGACGCGCACCCGATGGCCCACGCGCCGAGCCCGGGCCGGATGAAGCCGCGCATTCCGGGAGACCGACCCGCCGACGGCGCCCTCGCAGCAGCAGCGCACCCGATTCCGAGCGGTATAATCCGACCGGAGGAGCGATGACCATGCCAATCGGACGCTCGCGGCGCCGGTTCATGAAGCAGATGGGCACCTCCGCCGGGATGCTGGCCTTCCGGCCGGAGGAGGCCGCCGCCCAGGGGCCGCCCCGGCTGGAGGAGACCCCGCGGTCGGCGCATCCCACCCTCAACCGGCGCACGCGCGGCTGGCTGCGCTTCCTGTGGGAGAAGGCCACGACCCCCGACGACTGGAACGCCGACGGGGTGCCCCACCTGTGGTGGGACCGCTACTCCAACCCCGTCGTCACCAGCTACGGCCGCTTCGACCTCCACAACTCGTCGTACGCGCTGCTGCTGATGGCGGACCAGACGCCGGCGTGGCGCGAGGTCTACACCCGCATCGCGGACGGGCTCGCGAGCCGCTATCCGACCTACTGGGGGGCCGTCGACTGGCTGACCCAGATCGGCGACGACCCGCGGCGGGCCAACTATCCCCCTCAGGTGATGCGGGCGATTCCCGAGCGGCTCCGCGGCCGCTACAACCGCATCGGGTGGACCGCGAACGGGATCGAGCCGTGGGGCCTGTCGCCCGACCCGATCGGCTCCGAGGGCAACCTCTTCTTCCGCGGCTGGTTCAACTTGGTGCTCGGCATCTACAGGTACATCTCCGGCGACGACAAGTACGAGCGGCCGTTCCCGGTGACCGGCTACGGCGACGAGCGCTTCGAGTGGGACCAGCACCGCATCGCCGCGCTGCTCGAGAGCCAGTACCGGGAGCGCCCGGAAGGCCCGCACTGCGAGAACACCAAGATCTGGTTCCCGTGCAACGGCGCCGCGGGGCTGGGCATGTTCCTGTACGACCGGTTGTACGGGCGCGACACCCACCGCCCGGTGCAGGGGTGGCTGGAGTACGCGCGCGACAACTTCATCGGAACGTCCCGCGACGGCCGCCTGGAGTGGGTCACGAGCTACTACGACCCCATCGTCAACCACAAGGCGAACGGCGGCCCCGGGGCGGGGGTCGGCGTCGCGTTCCTGCTCCTGCCCCAGGACCGCGAAACGGCGACGCTGCTCTACGAGTCGGCCGCCAACGCCCTCGGCTGGAACGACCCGCGGGTCGAGATCCGCGCCTCGGCCACCGGCCTCGTGATGGCGCGCGAGCTCGGCGACCATACGTCGCTGGCGCGGCTGCGCGCAGCCGCCGAGCGCGAGTACGACCCGCGCTTCTTCGGCGGGCGGAACGAGAAGTTCGGCTGGTGGTTCGGCCTGAACGAGGCCTACCCACGCGGCCAGCGGAGCGCGAGCATGATGGTGGCGGAGGTCGGCGACGGCGACGCCTGGAACCGCGCCTTCGACGCCCCCCACCTGGACAAGTTCGACGCCCCCACCGTGGAAGGCGTCGACTTTCCGTCGCTCGGCGTCTACCAGGCCTGGAACGACGTCGAGAGCGGCGCCCTTCACGTCGGCACCTATGCGGCGGCGACCGAGCGGCGCGGGGACGACACGAGCTGGCGGGTGACCAACCTGCCCGACCCGGGGGACGTCTTCATCCTGTGCGACGGCGCGCCGTTCACGCGGTTCGCGGCGGCGGGACCCGCCAGCATCCGCATCGACGGCGCCATCGGCCTGCACCGGTATCAGATATTCACCGGCTACCGCGGACCGGACGCGCGCCAAGCCGAAGCGCGCCGCCAGGAACGCGGCCGCCGCGCCACCGCGGTCGCCGACGCCGCCCGGCGGCCCGACCGGTCGCCGCGCAGCACCCGTCAGGCCACGGCCAGCTTCTCGCCGGGGAACGGCCCCACCTGCGCCTGCTGCACGGCGTGACGGCGCCGAGCGGCTGGACCGATGCCCGCACCCGGGCGCGGCGCGCCCCGGAGGCTGACGTCGAGACGCCGCGCCCGGCGGGTGCGGCTAGTGCATCGCCACGACTAAAAACAGGGGTCGCCGGGGTACTCGCCTCGAACCGCAAGAGTCCTATGCAGAAGAAATACGTCGTTCAACCCAAAATCCGTCTGTCCGAAACTTATGACGTGACGGACCACTAGCGGGCGGCGAGCGGGTGTAACATGGAAGGCATGCCCCTCTCGCATCCCGCATCGCCCGCCGCAGCCGACGCGGGGCTCGCGCGGGGCGCGGCCGAGCCCGCCCCCCCGGAGTTCCCCGGCTGCCGCGCGGTGCGGATGACCCGCGACGCCATCACCGACTTCGAGGGCCGGTTCGAGTACTGGGACGCGGCGACCGAAACGGCGTGGATGGTGTGCGAGCCGACCACCATCTACCATGAAGGTCCCGGCCAGCGCTTGGCGCAACTGGCCGCGTTGATCGCGGCCGGACGGGGGTCGCCCATCACGACCCTCGGAACGGCCGACCTGTTGGTGCGCAACGCCCGCGGCGAGCGGCAGCGCATCCTGCAGGCGGATCAGATCGTCTACCTGCGCCCCGCCGAGACCGAGCCGCGCGGCGCCGCCGTCGAGGTGGGCGCCGATCACCTGCCCGACGTCGTGCTCGAGGTCGACTGGTCCACGGACGTGCGGCGCGGCAAGCTGGGTCTCTACGAAGCGTGGGGCTTCCCGGAAGTGTGGGTCGAGGTGCCCGACATCGGGTCTCCGAGCCGATCGCAGCGCCGCGCCGCCGGCCTGACCATCCACCGGCTCGGCGCCGACGGCTACCGCCCGGCGGCCGCGAGCGAGGCGTTCCCCGGCTGGACGGCGGCGGAGATTCACACCGCCCTGAACGAGTCGCGGTTGTCGGAGGCGACGAGCGCGGTGCTGACCCGCGTCGGGCGCGCCCTCGGCGACGCCGAGGGCACCGTACCCGATGATCACCCGTGGCTGCGCGGGCAGCGCCGGGGAACGGCGCGGAAGGCCAAGCGGGAAGGGAAGCAGGAGGCGACGCTGGAAGCGGTCATGCGGGTCCTTCGCAGCCGCGGGATTGCCGTCCCGCCGCGCCTCGCCGCGCTTGCCGCCGGCGCATCGCCCGCCGAGCTCATCGACGCCGCCCTCGCCTGCCGGGACGCCGCGGACTTCCTCCTCCGCTTGAAACGGCGAAGCGACCGGCCTCCGGGATGACTGCCGGTATCGACCAACGACGCGGGTTGCACGTTGCGACGGCCCAAGAAGCGACCGGTCTCCGGGATGACGGCCGGTATCGACCCCAAGCGACCTCCCTCACGGCGCCCGTTTCGCGGCGGCCTCCAGGACGCGCTCGCCGCCCAGCGCGTTCGCTATCGAGTAGTTTCCTTCGTGACACGCATACTCGTAGATGACGTAGCCGGGGGGGCTGACGAGGGGCAACTCCACGGTGAAGGGCCGGGTGTAGGTCGCGGCGTCGTGAATCGTGTAGCGGTACTCGATGGTGTCGGCGTCGACGCGGGTGAACCGCTCGACCGCGCGCAGGTCGCGGGTGCCCGGGAACCCCCGCCACGTCGTGTCGTCGCGGTAGTGCGTCGTCTCGACCACGAGGGTGTCGCCGTCCCAGCGGCCACGCCCGTCGCCGTTCCACTGGCGGATGCGCCCGTCGATCGGCGGACGCCCGTCCAGGGGCACGACGCGCACGTCGTGGATCATCTCGTTGAGAATGACGACCTGCCCGGGCGCCTGGAAGATCTGATACGTGTTGCTGTAGCCGGACGGCACCGGCGGCACGCGCTGGTAGGTCATGCAGCGTTCCTGCAGCGGCCGGTCCCGCCAGGAATCGAAGGGGTGGGCGCGGCGACGCCCGCGTTGCTCCGCCTGCCGCCGCTCGGCCGCCGGGGTCAGGGGCGGCAGCCTGCCGGCGGGCGGATCCACGATGAGCGACGTGCGCCCGGTCGAGGCGCCCCGATCCCACCAGACCTGGTTGTACGCGAGGGCGAGGTCGCGGGCGCTGGTGAGCTCGCCGCGCCGTTCGGACGACGCACGATTCGCGTCGGCGAGGTTCTGCTCGGCCACCTCCTCCGGGGTCAGGAACTGGCGCCCCGCCAAGTCCGCCGGCCGCTGGAGCGGCGTGAACGTGGCGTACGACCAGATGCCCTGCAGGTCCGGATCGCCCCAGGGGGTCCGGAGCATCGCCGCATCCGGCGCCGATGCGGTCTCCTGACCGGCTGCGAGAGCCGGCATCAGCCACGCCGCCGCGACCATCGCCGCCGCCGACCGCACCAACCATCGACGAATCATGTCAACCTCCTCCGTTCGCAGGGCCGGTCGTCCGACGGGCCGCCCGGGCTCGCCGGCACCGATCCGCTACCCTCGATTCCCTGTGAGGATATACCGACCGCGGTCGGACCGGGCCGACAGGCCCACCGCGGCGGCGGCTCGATTCTCGACCCGGAGGCGCTGGCGCGCCGGTGCTGCTGACCGTGGCCCGGGGCTCGCTGCTCAGACCGGCGGTTCCACCGCAAGGCCAGCGCCTGGACCTGGGCGCGCCGCCGTCGAGACGGCCATGCAGCCGCATCTTGCTGGGCCCAGTGGTCCGTCACGTCATAAACTTCCGACAGACGGACTTGAGTCGATGATGTGATTCTCCTGCATGGGAGACCGTTCTTGGTTCGAGAAGAGTTCCCTGACAGTCCTAATGTTTATTTGTGGCTATGCACTAGTGCGAGCTGACCGGCGCCCATGGCCTCCCCGCCTGCCGGACCGACCGCGCCCGCCCCCTCGGTGGCACTTCTGACGGTCAGGATCGACAGAGGCGGGTCCGCCCGGACTGACACTAGTGGTCCGTCACGCCATAATATGCGGACACGGGCATCGGCCTGCAGCGTGCAATCGTCGACGAATCACCGCACCGCAACCAGAACGTTTAGTCATGGCGCAACACTAGTCTCGTCGTTCGAGCTTGAACGCATCGGTCAGGAAGACACTCTCGCCTCGTAGTCCAGGTCCGCCATCGCCGGCGTAGTGAAGGCCGTCGATGCACGGTCCCACCCGCGTCGGGCCGTCAGCCGCTTCAAGTCCGGCGCCGCGTAGACGAACCGCTCGTCGTACTGGCGATAGAGAGCGCCGAAGAACCGATCGAACCTCAACGCGCTGCCGGCAGCAGGGAACTCGTCGATGATCGCGCCAGTGTCCTCCATTCGTGTGGAAGCCAACGCGAGAGCAATCGCTTCGTAACGGCTGACGTCGTTTCGAATGCCGCGTCTGTCCGCCAGCTCGCGGAGCGCCGTGTGGAATCGACGAACGGACTCGACCGGGCGGCCGTCGCTGCCGACCGCGACATCGTTCTCCGCAAGCTCTCGAACCGACCCCTCCTGTTCAGCTCCCCTCCCGCCGGGGCTGCGACCCAGCTCTTCCGCACGGTTCGCGCGCATGACGAACAGGTAGCCGCAGACGAGCGGCGGGTAGGCGATGTGCAGATTGGTGCAGTCGCCGACCGCTTCCTCCATCCGATTGGTGAGATTCCTGAACGCCCCGATCGCGCCCTTGCAGGACACGGCGAGCACCGGACCGATCCCGTCCTTCGTCACGACGACGTCGACGTTCTTCGTCTTCAGACCGCCGTAGACGGTCCGCTCGCCGGCACCGCCGAGATCGGGATCGTGAACCAGAGTCAACCGGGCGCCCTTGCGCTCCACGCGGAACGGCGGTCGGGGCACGATCTCGTCAGGGTCGAACCCGCCCTCGACGACGAGACGGCAGGCGACGTACCAATGCAGGGGCTTGATGTGCCGCTGGCTCTGCGTCGAACCGTGGAACGTCACGAAATGGGCCAGCGCCGCCCGGAGCGATACCCACTCGCAGGCGCTCACGCCAGATGTCGCCACTGCTGCATCACCTCGATACCTTCTTCCAATAGAGCGCGGTCGCGATCGGTGACGGCGGCATCCGGCACGAGAAGCACGTGCCGGGCCTCGCCGGGCTCGAGCTTCAGCATGCCGCCGCCGAGCGGATGCCCTTCGAGCTCGCAACTGAGCCGGCCGGCCGGCGAGTTCCACGCCGCGGAGAGCCCCTGTTCGGAGATGCCTCCATCCTCGAACAGGCCTGACCTGAGGTCGACGGCCAGAAGCGTGTTCGTGCACGCGCACCGACCCCGATTCACGGCCAGCGCAGGGGACTTTCCGCTCATGTACGTCAGGACGAACGCAGGACGCCGAACGTCGGGAACCGTGTACCACGGGGTCCGGTTGCGGCACTTGTAGGAGGCTTTCGCCCGCTGGCCTTCGGCGGTGTCCAGATACGCCCGGACCGCGCCCGGCACCTGGGCGCGCGGGGGTATGCGCAGGAGCAATACCGGTTCATCCTTCGCCACCCAGCGCTCCACGTCGGCGTCGTCGATCACCGCACCGGTGAGGTACCGGCTGTTCCGAATGGACGGCACGAGGAACTCGTCCGGTATCGCGAAGCGCCGCACGTCGGACGGACGCAGATGAAAGAAGCCATTCGCGCCGCTGACGTACCCGATGCCGACCTGCGCGATCTGTCCGAGGCGGACCGCGTCCGGTTCGGTCGCCATACGCTCGTAGAGGCGCCGAACGCGCGGCGGCAGCAGGAACGGCCGCAGCCGGCGGCGCCATCGGACACGCCAAGCCTCCACGGAGATGTCCTCCGACACCGGCGGCGGCATCGCACGGGGGTCGAATCGTTCGACTCTCGACAACCGGATGGCGCCGGCGCGGGAGCCCGCGCGGTCGGCCAACAGCAGCCAGCAGTCTTCCGACAGCCGCGGGAAGATCTTGTCCTGGATGGCGACCAGGCGCACACAACCGAAGTTGGCGACCAGATAGTCCATGAGCGGGCCGGCGTACGGCGCGTGACCGATCTCGGCCGGCACGACGAAGGCCATCCGCCCGCCCGGACGCAGCTTGCTGGCCGCGGCAACGATGAACGGCGCCCATGACGACGACAGTCCGCTGAAAACGACGCCCAGGCGGCGGCAGTAGTCGAGCGCGGCCCGCCGGGTCGCGCCGGCGAACCGCTGGTACCGAATGAACGGCGGGTTGCCGGCGGCGCAATCGAACCGGCGCCGGTCCGTTGCCGCCCAGGTGAAGAAGTCGTCCTCGATGATCGTGGCTCCCGGCGCCCGCTGCGCAGACTCGGCGACCGAGGCCGGGTCCCTTTCGACCCCCACGCTGTTCGGGTGACGCGCAACGAAACGGCCGTCGCCGCTCGACGGATCGAGGAGGCTGTCGGCCGGATCTCGAACTACCCACCGCACCAGGGCGTGAGCCACCGCTTCCGGCGTGAAGTAGGCTCCGAGCGTCTTGTTGTCGCGCGGCATCGGTTTCGACGTGCCGGAGCGCAAAACGCGGTCCGGCTGGACCGCGGCAGTCGGGACGGGGCGCATCAAGCACCAGTGTACCCCGCTTACTCCCGCAGGCGGCGCCCGCACAAGTGCAGACACCCTATGGATTCGATACAACCCCGGGACGGGGCGCCGTCGTGCGCCCCGCGCGCGACGCTCCTGCCGCTACGCCAGAATCCCCCGGATGGGGTGCCCGTCCACGTCGGCGAGGCGGAAGTCCCGGCCGCCGAAACGGTAGGTCAGGTTGCGGTAATCGAGGCCGAGCAGGGTGAGCACGGTGGCGTGGAGGTCGCGCACGGTGTGGGCGTTCTCGACGACGCGGTAGCCGTACTCGTCGGTCCGGCCGTAGATGAAGCCCTTCTTCAGGCCGCCGCCGGCCATCCACAGGCTGAAGCCGTAGGGGTTGTGGTCGCGGCCGTTGGCGCCCTGCACGAACGGGGTGCGGCCGAACTCGCCCGAAAAGATGACAAGCGTCTCGTCGAGGAGGCCGCGGGCCTTGAGGTCCTTGACGAGCCCGGCCACCGGCTGGTCGACGGTCAGGGCGTTGGCGGTGTGGCCCTCCTCGAGCTTGGTGTGCTGGTCCCACGGGTTGGCGGCCTGCCCCATGCCGTCGGTGCCGACCATGGTGAGCTCGACGAAGCGCACGCCGCGCTCGACGAGCCGCCGCGCCACCAGGCACTGGCGCCCGTAGGCGGCGGTGGACGCGTTGGGCGAGTCCATGCCGTAGAGCCGCCTGGTGGCCTCGGTCTCGCCCGCGAGGTCGACGAGCTCGGGCACCGCGGTCTGCATGCGGTAGGCGATCTCGTAGTTGTCGATGGCCGCCTCGACCTGCCGGTCTCCGCCGATGCGGTCGAGGAAGGCGGCGTCGAGGTCGGCGATGAGCCCCAGGCGGTCGCGCTGCCGCCGGTCCGTCTCGCGGGGCCGCACGTTGTTGAGGGGCTCGGCGTTCTCGGGATAGAGCATCGAGCCCTGGTGGACCGCGGGCAGGAAGCCGTTGCCGAAGACGTTGACGCCGCCCAAGGGGATGCCGCCGCTGCCGAGGACCACGAACCCCGGCAGGTTCTGGTTCTCGGTGCCGAGGCCGTAGGTCACCCAAGCCCCCATGCTGGGGAACCCGTTGAAGGGCATGCCGCAGTGGAAGTAGAAGTTCGCCTGGGCGTGCTCCATGAACGGCGCGGTCATCGAGCGGATGACGGTCAATTCGTCGGCCACGCCCCCGATGTGGGGGAACAACGCGCTCACGGGAATGCCGCTCTCGCCGTAGCGGGTGAACGCCCAGGGGCTCGGCCAGATGTTGCCGTCCTGGTTGAACATCGTCCGCTCGGTCTGGAACGGCATCGGCCGCCCCGCCTCGGCCGCGAGCCTCGGCTTGGGGTCGAACGAGTCGACGTGCGACAGCCCCCCGGACATGTAGCAGAAGATGACGTTCTTCACCTTCGGCGGGAAGTGCGGCGGCTTCGCGGCGAGGGGGCCGTCGACGGCCTCCTGGGCCAGGCCCGCGTAGGACGCATCGGCCATCAGGGCCGACAGCGCGAGCAGGCCGAACCCCGTCGAGGTCTGGCGCAGCATCTCCCGGCGGGTGGGGAACGGACGGGGGGCGGGGTGGCGACGCGGGTCAAGGCACATGGGAGAACCTCGGCCAGGTCTGCGCCGTAGAACGGCGCGGACGCCTAGCGAATGAACAGGTATTCCTTCAGGTTGAACAGGCTGTGCGCGACGTCCTGCCACACCTGCGGGTCGTAGAGCAGCAGGTGCGGCGCGCTGCCGCGCGCCGCCGCCGCCGTGTCGAGGTAGGCGGCGATGCGCGCGCGCTCCGCGTCGGCGGGCCGGCGGGTCAGCGCCTTGAGGAACATGTGGTCGATGCGGCTCTCAATCGACCCCGCCTCGCCCTCGGCGAGACGCCGCCCCCATTCCGCCGCCTGCCCGATGACGAACGGGCTGTTGAGCATGGTCAGCGACTGCGCGGGCACGTTGGTGACGTCGCGCTGGCCGCGCGTGGTCGCCGGCCGCGGCAGGTCGAAGACGTCCAGGAACGGGTTGTGCGCGTTGCGGCGAATCTCCTGGTAGATGCTGCGGCGCCCGTCGCCGTCGAGGGGACCGTTGTTCGGGTCGCCCTCCGTCAGCCCGTACCGCGCCGCGTAGCGCACCGGCACCGAGGGACCGTACAGCGTCGGGTCGAGCCGGCCGGACACCGAGAGAATCGAGTCTCGGACGGCCTCGGCGTCGAGCCGCCGGAGGTTGGCGTGCTGCAGCAGCCGGTTGGACGGGTCGGCCGCGAGGGCCTCCGGCGACCCCCGGCTGCCCATGCGGTACGCGGCGGTCGACACGAGGCGCCGGACCAGCCGCTTGACGGAGTAGCCGCCGCCCGCGAACTCCGCCGCGAGGTGGTCGAGCAGCGCGGGGTGGGACGGCGCGTCGCCCAGGCGTCCGAAGTTGTCGACGGTGCGGACGAGGCCGTACCCGAACAGGTGGCGCCAGACGCGGTTCACCGCGACGCGCGCGGTGAGGGGGTTGTCGGGCGCGGTGATCGCGCCGGCGAGGCGCAACCGGACCAAGCCGGGGTCGGGATACGGCTGCGCGTCGAGCGCGGCGAGGAACGCGCGCGGCACCGCGTCGCCGAGGTTCTTGTGGTTGCCGCGCACCAGCAGCGGCTGGTCCGGCGCCGCCTCTTCGACCACCCCGGGGGCGCGGCGCGCCACCGGCACGTCGCGCTCGAGCAGCCGGTAGCGGGCGGCCGGCGCGCGCAGCGCCACGAGCTGTTCCAGCGACCGCGGCAGCAGATCGGCGCGCACGAACTCGTCGAGGAACGCCGCCTCGGTCTCGGTCAGCGCGCCGAGCCTCCACCGGGACACGACCTCGCCGAGGCGCCGGCCGACGAGCGCGGCCAGGGCCTCGCGCGAGTCGGGCGGCGTCGCGCCAGCCCCCGCCAGCAGATGCAGCACCGGCAGATCGGTGTCGAGCGGCGTCGCCGCCTCGTCGTGGAACAGCACCTGCCCGACCCCCATCGACGAGCGGCCGTCGCCGCGCCGCACCGGCCGGTTCGTCTGCCGGCCGTCCTCGGGGTCGAGCGTGAACTGCGTCACGTCGTTCTGGGTCGCGAACTCGATGTAGGCGGTGAAACCCTTCCAGAAGGCGGTGTCCCACTGCGCCCAGGTCATCCGGTCGCGCTTCGGGCTGTAGCGCAGGTGGTAGATGCCGCCGCGCGGCACCGCGTAGTTCTCGATGATGAGGTTGGCGAAGCTGAGGTCGCCGCCGAGCACCCGCAGGCTGATGAAGTCGTTGTCGATGGTGAACCGCGGCGTCTGGATGACCCCCGCGTGCTTCGACGACAGCAGGTGCGTGTAGGCGCCGCCGGGATAGATGCCGGTCAGCAGGCGGTCGCCCCGCCGCTCGACCGCGAACTCGCCGGGCGGCGACGGCGCCTCGGGGCGGCCCACGCCGTGCCCGACGGTCGCGGCGTAGTCGGCCCCCGCGAGATCCCACGCGACCTGGAAGTGCTCGCGGTTGAACCGCCCGCGGTCCGCCAGCTCCGTATCCCACCGGGCGCGCAGCGCTTCCCAGGCGCGCGGCAGGTCCGCATCCGCCACCGCGGCGAGCGCGCGCCACGCGGCCAGCGCGCCGCCGTCGCGCTCGTCCCGCGGCGGCGCCGCGGCGCGTTCCGATGCCGCGGGCACCGGGTCCGCCTCTTCTTCCAGCAGCCGCGCCCCCACCGTCTCCGCCGCCTCGAGCCACGCATCGGCGAGTCCGTCGCGGATCTCCTGCTTCAGCGCCGCGAGGGCGTCCCGGTTGGTCTCGAGGAGAGCGGGGTCGTCGATGGCGCGCTGGGTCGGGCGCGCGCCGTAGAGGGTGCCGAACAGCGAGTAGTAGTCCTTCTGGCTGATCGCGTCGAACTTGTGGTCGTGGCACCGGGCGCACGAGACGGTCAGGCCCATGAACGCCTTCGACACCACGTCCACCTGGTTGTCGGTCCACTTGACCCGGTCCTCCCACGGATCGACAGGCTGGTAGCCGTGCTCGACGAGCCGGTAGTGGGCGGTGCCGATGATCGACTCGTTGGTGCGGCTCTCGGCGTCGAGCCGGGGCGCCGGCAGCAGATCCCCGGCCACGTGCTCCCGAATCAACTGGTCGTAAGGCACATCGCCGTTGAACGCGCGGATCAGGTAGTCGCGGTAGCGCCACGCGAGGGGGATGTCGGGGTCGCCTTCGCTGCCGTGCGATTCGCTGTAGCGGAACAGGTCCATCCAGTGGCGCGCCCACCGCTCGCCGAAGTGCGGCGAGGCGAGGTACCGGTCGACGAGATCGGCATAGGCGTCGGGCGACGGGTCGCCGGCGAACCGGGCGACCTCGGCCAGCGTCGGCGGCAGCCCGCGCAGATCGAACGACAGCCGGCGGATCAGCGTCCGCCGGTCGACCGGCGGCGCCGGATCGAGCCCCTCGGCCTCCAGCCGGGCGAGGATGAACCGGTCGACCGCGCCCCGCGGCCACGCCTCGTCACCGACCGCGGGCGGATCGGCCGGCTCGACCGGTTGCCACGCCCAGTGCGAGCGGCGCCGCTTGTCCAGATCGAACGGCTCGGACGGGTCCGGCGCACCCGCCGCCGCTGCCGCGTCCTCGGGCCACGGCACCCCCATCTCGACCCAGGCGATCAGGCTCTCCACCGCCGACGGGTCCAGGGCGCCGGTCGGCGGCATCAGCACGGGCCGCCCCTGCACCCGCTGCACGAGCGGGCTCGCGTGCGGGTCGCCCGGCACCACCGCGGGCCCGCTGTCGCCGCCCGCGAGCAGCCCGCCGCGGCTGTCGAGCCGCAGCCCCCCGAAGGGCGTCTCGAGCCCCGCGCCGTGGCACTGGAAACACTGCTCCGCGAGCAGCGGACGGATCTCGGTCTCGAAGAACTCGATCTGCTCCGGGCTCGGCCCCGCCGGCTGGGCGCCGGCCCGGACGCCGGCAACGAGGGCGACGGCCAAGCCCAGGAGCGCCGCACAAGATCTGAAACTCATCGTGCCCCGCACTTTAGCGCCGGTCCGACCTCGACGCAAGCGGCGCCCGGATCCCCCGCAGGACCATCCCACGCTCCGCCGCCGCCGTGCGCAGGCGGCATCGTGGCGGGTCCTGGGGCTCCGGACGGGCGGAATCGTGGGTCTCACGCGGCGCCGGCCGGTCGGCAAGACGGTGGCGACCCCTCGAATCGGGGGCGGGCCGTCACCCGCAGTCAGCGTGGGATGCCCCTGGGATCCCCCGTTTCCGCTACTTCGTCCCCCGATACCCGCCCCGCACTATCCTCAACCGTGCCGACAGTCGGCTCTCAGACACACGGAGGACATTGTATGCTTTGCCGCGATGCCGCCGGGCCGCCCACCGGCCGTTGCCGTCCCTGGATGACGGCCACGCGCGCCGGCGGGCGATCGGAAGTCCACCTGCCGGGCAGGCGACGCTTCATGCGATTCCGGCCGCGATCCGCCGTGAATGGAACTAACGGAACGGCGACATGAACGTGACCCCATTCCACTGCGGGCCTTTCGCCAACGAGAGCGAACGCACGGCATTCGAGCATCTCAGAAGCCGCATCGAGTCGTCGCTCGGGGCCGGCGACGACCAATGGATACTGCTGACCAATCTCACGTGGTCGGTCACGCACCAGTTCCAGGCGGACGAGATCGACCTGATCGCCATCGGTCCGACCGGCGTGCGCGTCATCGAAGTCAAGCACTGGTCGCGGCGCTGGGTCGATGAGCACCCGGACCTCGTGGACCAGGAAGCGGACCGGGTCACGAACAAGGCGCGCAAGATCGGCACCACTTCCCGCAAGTCCGTACCGGACCTCGGGCGCGTGGACGGCGTGATTCTGCTGACGCGCGAATCGCCGGGCATCAAGGAGCTGGCCGGCCGGGTCGTCCGGGGGGTGCGGTTCTGCACGCTGAAAGAGTGGCGCGAGGCCGTCGATTTCGACGGGGCGCCGGCGCTGCGCCCGCAACAGGTGGCGCGGCTCGGCCGTCTCCTGGCGCCGAAAAGCGCGGTCGCTTTGGACGGTTCCCTGCGGCGGTTCGCCGGCTACGTCAACCTGGAGCGCCGCACGCCCCCGGCCGAGCGGTTCCACCGCGTATACCAGGGTGTCCACGCCACCCGGCACGACAAGGTGATTCTGCATCTCTACGACCTGTCGGCGAGCGACGAGGCGCACGCCGAGACGCGGGCGATGCGGGGGTTCGAGACGTTGCGCCGGCTGCAACTGCACGCCTGGGCGCCGCGCGTACTCGATTCCTGGCAGGCGGCGCCCGGCTACGCGGGCGAGATGCACTTCTTCACCGTCACCGACCCGCTGGCGCCTTCCGTCGAGAAACGCGCGTCGGACCCGTCGTGGGACACCCCGGCGCGGCTCGCCTTCTCCAGGGCTGCCCTGGGCGCGTTGGGCGAGCTGCATGGGGAGACGTCGGACGGCGCGCCCATCCTGCACCGCAACCTGACGCCGGGGACGGTGCTCGTCCGGCACGACAACACGCCGATCTTCACCGGCTTCGAGTTGTCGAAAATCCCGTCCGAACGGAGCGTGGCGTCGGTGGGGCCGCCGTCGGGGAAATGGCCGCCGTCGACGGCGCCGGAAGTGCGCGCGCAAGGACTGCACGCGGCGGACACCCGGTCGGACCGCTACGCGCTCTGCGCCAGCCTGCGCGTCCTGTTCGAGGACCGGGACGACGAAACCAGCCGCCAAGCCCTTGAAGGGCTGGCTTCGGGCACGGCGGACGATCCGGCGCAGCGCGGCGAGCCGTCCGCGCTCGACGCGCGCTTCTCGGCGCTGCTCGGTGAGTCCCCGCCCGCGCCGCCGCCTCCGCCGGCGCGGTTCTGGACGGAAGATCAGATCGTGCCGTTCCGCGGCGGCCACTACCGGGTGGTCGAACGCCTCGGCTCCGGCGGGGTGGGCACGACGTTCAAGGTCGTGCAGCTCGACCGCACGAGGCAGAAGGAGTTCGGGACCTTCGTCGCCAAGGTGTGTCATGACGAGGAGGCGGGACGCCGCGCCGTGGGCGCCTACCGGCTGGCGCGATCGCACCTGCAGCACCAAGCCGTCTCCGGGATCCTCGAGGTGGCGTCGGCGTGGCGCGAGAACGAGTTCACGGCGCTCATGACCTGGGTCGAGGGCTCGCCGCTGCGCGATTTCGCGGGGGTCCTGCCGCTGCTCGTGGACGACCTCGACGAGACCTCCGCCGACGCGCTGACCCGCTTCTGGCTGCGGACGATGTGCGAGGCCCTCGACGTGCTGCACCGCAACGGTCTCATCCATGGCGACGTGAGCCCCGGCAACCTGATCGTGTCCGGGCGCAACCTCGTGCTCACCGATTACGACTTCGTCGGCCGGATCGATGAACCGATCGCCGCGCCGGGCGCCGCGCTCTACTGCGCGCCGTCCCACCACGCGGGCCGGCCGGCGTCGCCTTCCGACGACCTGTACGCGCTGGCGGCCAGCTTCTTTCACGTGATCTTCGAGCGCGAGCCGTTCCGCCACGGCGGCGCGCCGGCGAAGGAGCGCGGCCTGAACTGGGAAGCGGTCGACCCCGAACAGCGCGCGGAGTATCCCACGGTGCTGGAGTTCCTCCGCCGGGCCACCGACCCTGACCCGGATCAGCGGTTCCCGTCGGCGGCCGAAGCGCTGAAGGCGCTGGCGGTAGCGCCGCCCGTCCCGCCGCCGCCCGTCGTCGCACCTATGCCAGTGGTCTCGCCGCCGCCGGAAGTGCCGCCCGCGTCGCCGGCGGAAGGTCCGGCGCTCGTCCCCGCGCCGTCGGCCGGGAAACCCGCGCCGGTTCCCGAGCCGTCGGCGGCGCCGACGCCCGTCCCCGCGCCGGCCGCGGGTGGACCCGCACCGGTCGAGCCGCCCGATGCGCCGGCCGTACGCCGCGAGCAGCGGGTGGAGTGGCTGCGGGGGTTGTTGCAGTCGTATCCGGGGTCGCGGTGGGGGAACCAGGAGACGCGCGGGCTCGACAGCCCCTTCGCCGAGCAGACGTACGTCGAGACGCCCCTCGAGGCGGCGTTGCGCGACGACGTGCGGGCGCGCCGCGTCCGGCTCGTCGTCCTCTGCGGCAACGCCGGCGACGGGAAGACGGCGCTGCTCCAGCATCTCGCCGGACAGTTCGGCCTCGAACGGCCCGCGTCGTCCGAGCGGGTGCTGGAGGGGGAGACGGACGACGGCCTGCGCGTGCGGATGAACCTCGACGGTTCGGCGTCGTGGCGGGGGCGGTCGGCCGACGACCTGATCGACGAGTTCCTGGCGCCGTTTCGGGAGGGGCCGCCGGCGGAGGACGTCGCGCATCTGCTGGCGATCAACGACGGGCGTCTGCTGGAGTGGATCGAGAGGGTCGAAGGGCGCGGGCGGGAGACCGCCCTCACGCGGGCGCTGTACGAGGCCCTTCAGCGGGCTCAGCAGGATCGGTGGACCGGCGCCTCCGCCGCCGCGGGGGACGAAAACAACGAGGACGGCGAGGACGCGGGCGGGGCCGGCGGTGACGCCGCGGAGGACGCCGAAGGCGCCGGCGACGTTGCCGAGGACGCCGCCCCGCGACCGGCCCCCGATGCGCACATCCGGTTCGTCAACCTCAATCAGCGGTCGCTCGTCGGCGGCGTGACGGCCGACGGGACCGGCATCCAGACCGGTTTCCTGGAACGCCTGGTGGACCACCTGTACGGCGGCGGCCGGGCACCGGAGATCTGGGCGCCGTGCGCGACCTGCGCGGCGCAGGACCGCTGCGACGTGTTCCGGGCCAACCGGTTGTTCGGGCCGGCCGGCCTCCCCGGCGGCGCGGACGCCGAAGCGCGGTCGCGCGCCCGCGGGCGGCTCTTCGAGGCGCTCCAGGCCGTCCACCTGCGCGGCGAGACGCACGTCACGGTGCGCGAACTGCGCGCCGCGCTCGTCTACATCCTGTTCGGGGTCCACTTCTGCGACGACTATCACGAGGGCGCCGCCGCGGCGCGCCGCCGCCCGGTCCCGGCCTACTGGGATCCGGCCTTCGGTCCGTTTCCCGCAACCGATGCGGCGTCGGGGACCGCGCCGCCCCTCCTGCCTTACTGGGACCGGGCATTCGACCCGCAGTCGCCGCGGCGGCAGGGGGGCGTGCTCGGCGACTTGGCGCGCTTCGACCCGGCCCTCGACGCGCATCCGCGGATCGATCGACACTTGGTGCGCCCGGCGGGGGCCGGCGCCCGCCGGGGCGGGGCGGGGTATCCGGCGTTGAACCTTGCCTCGGCGCGGCGGCGCGCGTATTTCGAATGGTCCGAACAGGACATCGAGTCGATCACCGGGGACCGGCACGCGCTCGAACTCGCCCACGGCCGTCACCTCCGCCGGTTCCGCCGGTTGCCGGTAGACGACGGAGCGCGCGAAGCGGCGTGCCGGGCGCTCTGCGCGGGCATCGCCCGCCTGGCGACGCTGCCGCCGCAGGCGTACGACCGTCCCGGCGTCGTTCCCCTGCGCATCACCCCCCGCACCCCGACGGAGACGGCGTTTTGGATCGAGAAGCCCGCGGATCGCTTCCATCTCGAAGCCGACCTGCCGTCCGCACCCGCCGGTCTCGACCGGCTGCACCGGCAGGCGACGCTCGTCTACCGCTATGGGGACGGGCGCGAGGAGCGTCTCCGGTTAGGCGCGGAACTGTTCCACCTGCTGCTGGAACTGAGCGAGGGGTACCAGTTGGGCGACGCCTCGACCGACGACACGTTCGCGCACCTGTCCATCTTCGTGCAGCGGCTGGAGCGCGAGGACGACCGCCGGCTGCTGGCCTGGAACCCGATGCGCGACGATGCGATCCACGAGATCGCGGCGGAGAACGGTTCCAATGACGGACCGCAGCGGCTGGTCATTCGACCGCTGGCCTGAGGTGAACACGCATGGCGCAAGCCGATCGAGAGATCGTCGAGAACGCACTCTCACCCGACATGGTGGAGGAGGTCTGGACCGGCAACTATGACAAGGTGCTGCCGGTCGCGCTTCAGCAGTTCGAGATTTCGGCGATCCTCCCGGCCATCTTCTACATGTTCCGCTACGGGCACCGGCGCGGCCCCGGGGAGTTCCTCGCGACATACGGTCCCCGGACGGGGACCCCGGCCCGGAAGCGCCGGCAGACCACCGTGGACCGGATCGCGGCGAAGCTCGCCGAGACCGACGAGTTGACCGGGTTCGACGGCGAGGTCGAGAAGGCGGTTCTTGGCGACCTTCTGCTCTGCTTCTGCCTCGAGAACGTCCGGCACGGACTCGGCCGGGACAAGCAGGTGCAGCGCGTCGCGCCGACCCACTACATGACGAGCTGGATCGATCTGCCGCGGAACGTGTCGGACCTCCGCTACGTTCCCGAGATGATCGTCGCCATGCTCGCGAATCGGCGCACGGGCGATTACGTCACCAAGAGCGAGACCACTGACCGGGCGGTCCATTTTTCGGTCGCGAACGGGTACGAAGACAACGTGCTGTTGCGCGCTTTCAGCCAGGGGCTCACCCACCGCGGCGACGTGCGGGCCGATTTGGCGTCCGACCGGTTCGATGACCGCCACGAAGCGGTCGGTCTGGACCAGCTTCTGACGATTCGGCTGGCCCTCCAGCTCGGGGCGGCGCCGACCAAACTCAGGGCGCCAAGGCAGGGCCCGGACGCGCATCGGATTTCCAACCAGCGTCCCATTGCGGAAGTCGCCGGGCGCCGCTTCTCCGATGACATCCGCCGCTTCGTGCGCTCGTACGCCGATTCCGCGCCGCGCCAGGTCTTCGTCGATATGCTGGAGTCGTGCATCACGATCGGGTTGACCACCATCGTCACCAGCACCGTCGATGTGCTCTCCCGATGGGCGGCGGCCGGCAGCGTACCGGCTCGTGAGACGCAACACCCGGCGCCGCTCTTCGTGGACTGCTCCAACGGCGCGGACCGGCGGCTCAGGCTGCGGGCCGAACAGTCGACGGACGACCTGATGCGGCGGCTGGAACGGATTCCCGTCATCCTGATGGCGCTGCGCTTGCTGGATTACGAGGCGCGCTCCCGGCCGCGAATCAAGCGGGAGGAGGTCGCGACGCGGCCGTACGCCACGGCGTGGCTGAACCTGCTCGGCGATCTCGTCCACCACCGACACGCCGAGGCGCAGCGCGTCGCCTTCGCCATCGAGGACAAGGCGGAGAAGTTGGCCGAGAAGGTGGCCGACCAGGACGACGTGGCCGGCGTCCTTCTGGGCGACGCCGACGACCAACGGCATGCCGTCTGGCGGCTCGCCGGCGGATTGATGGCCTTGAAGGGGGCGGGCGACTTCCAGAAGAAATTCATCGGGATGGTCGATTCCATCCTGGCCGTCGGGCGTCCGAACGGGCTGGCCGACAAGCGCACGACGACGCGCGGAAGCGGTCCGGGGACGCGCCGGCGCCGCGAGGTGCGCGCCCTCGTCTTCACCGACTCGGTGCTCGACTACCTCGCGCACCTGCACCTGCTGCCCGGTCCCAAGGGCGGCGCCGACGCCAACATCGTGTCGTTCCTCGACTTCCTCCGCGAAGACTACGGATTCCACGTCGATACCGCGCCGCCGGGCATGACCATCTCCAACGAGGTCCTGGGCCGGAACCGGGCGGCGCTGGAGCGGCGTCTGCGCGATCTCGGCCTGCTGATCGGCGTCAACGACGCCGAGCGGATGAAGCGGCTCACCCCCCGCTTCGAGGCGGCGGGAGGGATCTGACATGGAGTGGACGACGCTGCACGGGCCGCTGCTCGGCCGCGCGTTCGGGCGCCTGCTCGGCCGGCTCGAGCCGGGCGCGATGGCGTTCGTGCGTTGCCTGACCCCGGACGTGGTGGCCGCCCTGGCCGCCGATGCGGCCTTCTCGCCAGACGGGTGGCGGGTGCTGCGGGTGGCGGACACGGAGGATCCGGCCGGCAGAACCACCGACGCGGACACCGCGGTCGAGTTGCGCGAGACCAAGGACGAACCGACGCTGCTGCTGGTCGACACCGGGCGGGCCGGGGCGGGCATGGACGGCATCTACAGCGCCGCGCGCGAAGTGAGCGAGACCGAACTGTTCGCCGACGCCAAACCGCTCGCGGGCGCCGAGCTGTCGAGCGCGCACCGCGCGTACGCCGAGCGCGCGATCCGCCGGGCGCAGGGGGCGGGGCGCCACGACAGCGTCGCGCCGTGGGTGGAGTTCGACTTTCTCTGCCGCGCCGCCGCGCACCGGCGCCACCCCGGCGAGTACCTGCACCTGCTCGGTCTGTGGCCGGTCGCCGCGTCGGCCGACGGCGACGCGGGGGCGGAACTGGCCGCGTCGCGCCGGTTCGTGGATCGCCTGCTCGGCGCCGCCGTCACCGGCATCGCCGTCCCCGCGCGCATCGCGTCGCTCCGGATCGCGGCGGCCGGCGCGCAGCGCCGAGATCTCGAACGCTTTCTCGCGGAAGCGGCGGCCCGGCCGTTGCGCGACGCCCTGCAGGCGCTGGCCGACCAGCCGCGGCTGTGGGTCGGATCCCTCCCCGTCCACCCGAGCGACGACATCCAGGCCGTCGAACTCGCGTCGTGGCGCAACCGGAACGGGAAGATCGCCAAGTGGTCGGGGCTGGCGCAACCGTCCGAGGCGGGGGCCCCGGAGTTGGTCCTCAAACCCGACGCCCAGTCCGCCAAGGAGTACTCGAACCTGGAGGTCCGGTGGAAGGCCCGCCCCGCCGACTTGGAGAAGAACGCCGTCGACTACCACGTGGCGGTGCTGACGGATCTCGACGAGGAACTGGCCGCACGCGACGTCCGCCACTCCGCCCGCCAGCAGGAGAAGTGCCGGTTCAGCAACGACGACTTCTCGGCGCTGAGCGACGACGCCCTCCTGTCCGCCCGCGTAGCCGTTTCCGTCGTCGGCCGCGACGAGATCGACCGGCAGGAGAGCGAGGAGTTCGTCATCCGGTTCGGCGAGCCGCAGGAGACGACGGCCGGGGGCGCGGGGCGGAGGGTCCGCACGTTCAGCGAAGGACTCATCGAGTTCCCGGGACGAGAAACCGCGGCGAACGTCGCCGAGAACCCGACCTGCGTCACCGGCGACGCGAGGGGCTTCATCGTGCTGCGCCCGCCCGACCCCCGGTTGCGCAAGAGCTTCCGGGTGTTCCGCCCGCCGTTGATCCGCGACGTGGAGAACGAATGGACGAGCCGCCAAGGCGCTCTCGGACGCTGGCGGGTGCGCGTCCGGGCGTCGGGGGAGCGGGCGGCGACGGTGGAGTTCGTGCCCGCGGAGGGCGGCGACGGAACGGCGTGGGGCCGCACCACCGCGGCCAGCCGGCGCCTGGCGGAACGGTTCCGGGCCGGTGGGGGCGGGGTGGCCCAGGTCCACGACGACCGCTCGAAATCGTTCGACACCATAAAGGAGTACGTGCTCGCCTGGACGGCGCTGCTCGACGGCGGCCGGCCGGAACTCGCGATCTGCAACACGGTCGAAGTGCAGTCGCTGTCCGGCCGCACGATCGGCCTGATCGTGCTGCCGACGCATCCGCTGCGCGTCGCCTGGCTGGCCGCCTACGACAACCTGCTGTTCCACGCCGTCTTCGAGGAGGAACAGGCGCCCAGGCAGGTACTGGACGAGCTGGCGGGGCTGGACGGCGCGATGTTCCCGGCGTTCCTGCCCAACCCGGCCGGCGGGGCGTTCGTCTTCGTCGACACGCTGGGGTTCCACGCGGTGGGCATGGTGCCCGACCATGATCCGGAGCCGAAGGCGGCGGTGGCGGTGCTCGCCTGCGCCCTCGGCGAGAGCGAATCGGCGGAGACCGCACCGACCGTCGGCGAACAGAGCGCGGCGGTCCTCGGGGATGAGATCGTCAAGTACATCGCGTGTCACGAGTCATCCCGGCTGCTGCGGATGCACGCCCTCCGGGCCGGCGACGGCCTGACCATCGCTCGAGCGCTGGGCCGTGTCCACCGGCGCCACGGCGGAGCCGGCGACGAGATGGACAACGAGGCGGCCGAAGCCGCGGATGCCGACGCGGCAGCCGCGCCCGCCTTCTCGCTCGACCTGTATCCGTCGCCGGAGCAGCGCGCCATCGCCGGGCGGTTCATCGCGGAAGCGCGGGAGAAACGCCGCAGCGGCGCCGGCGTGCTGGCGGCCGACGACCAGTGGATGCTGGAGTCGATCAGCCTGCCGGGCGGCGTCGCCCTGCCCCGGCTGCGGTGGGCGCGCAAGGAAACCGGCGAGCCGAAGACGGCGGCGCACCTTGCCGTCGCCTTCGACACGTTCGACTCCCGGGTCGAGATCGACACCGGCGCGGCGCCGCCCGCGCCGTTCCGGGCGTTCGGCCTGCTGTCGTTCTTCGAGCGCGACTTCACGGCCGCCCCGGCCCCGTCGTGGCGCAGCGTCGTGCCCCGGTCCGGCGGCGGGGAGAAGCACCCCTCGGAGCGGGGACACACCGAGCGGCTGGACCGCTTGAGCCAGAAGATCGCGGACGCGGCCGCCCGGCACGTCGCCGAAGGCGACGGCGAGCCGACCCGGCGCTCGGGATGGCGCTGGCCCTGGACCATCTCGAACCCGACCGGCGACGCGGGCCACGGCGCGCCGGTGCTCCGCACGACGATCCTGCCCGAGAAGGCCGACAGCATCCGCGAGCTGCACCGGCGGTGCGACTGGGTGGTCACCCTGGACCGCAACGCCGGCATCGAGTACTTCGACTCGCCGCAGGACAACCGGGACGTCTACGAGGCGTACGTCATCGACTGCGTGCCGGAGCGCGGGGACCTCGGCTGCCTGCAACTGATCACGTCGACCAGCAACGTGGAGGAGGTGCACGACCTGCTCGACGGCGCACTCGTGCGGATGGGGCTCAGCCGCACGCGGCGGAACGCCGAGTTCCTCCTGGAGCACCTCAAGTCGCTGAGCGGGCGGCTCGCCATCCGTCTCACCGGCAACGTCGCCCCGGCCTCGGAACTGATCGCGCTGGCGATCGCCCACGCCAACTGCCGGCGGGCGGCGGGCGGCGACGTCTGCTGGGCGCCCCTCGACCGCGGCTTCCTCGTGCCGGTGGACGATGTGCGCGACCTGCTGCCCCCGCTGCAGGACAACGGGGACGAGGGCGGAGACCGGCGGACGCGTCCCGACCTGATCCACGTCTCGACGCAGCCGCGCCGGGGGCTCGCCTTCCGGTTCATCGAAGTGAAGCACCGCCGCCATCTGCGCCAAGCCCGCGCGCCGGATCTGCTGCGCAGGGTGCAGGAACAGACCGTCGCGCTCCGGTCGCGTTGGCACGAGTGGTACGGCCACGAGAACGTGCACGCCGCGTTCCGGGCGGTGCGGCGCGCCAAGCTGGCGCGGGTGCTGCGCTTCTACGCGGACAAGGCGCACCGGCACGGGTTGCCGGCGGAACGCTACCGGGAACTCGTCGCGGAGCTCGATCGCATGGTCGAGAGGGGCGCGGACTACGCCATTCACCCCGCACCGGACGGCGACCGCGGCTGGGTGTTCTGTCCGGAGTATGCGGGACCCGAGCCGCTGGAGATCTCGCCGCCGGGTTGGGGCGCGCGGATCTTCCTGTTCGGTCCCGGCCGGTTGCCGGACGCCGATTTCCGCTTCGGGCCGGACGCGGCGGCGGCAGGAAGCGCGACCGGAGCCGGGGCGTCGGGGAGGGACGGGCGCGTGGAGGTCCCGTTCTCCCGCAGCGTGCCGCCGACGGTCGACGGGGGCGGCCGGGCTTCCGTCGGCGCCGTACCGGGCGCCGGCGAAAGGGGCTTCGGCGCCGACGAAAACGTATCCGGCGCAACGGCGGTGGATCCGGGCGGTGGTCATCGCGCGTCCGGCAGCGATGGAGACCCGACCGGCACGAGACCGCCGGGCAAAACGACGGATCCCCCAGGCGCCGCGACGGATCCTCCAGGCGGAACGGCGGCGGATCCGGACGGTGGCACTGGAGATGCGTCCGGCAGCGATGGAGGCCCGACCGGCGGCACGGCGAATCCCCCAGGCGGAACGACGGATCCCCCAGGCGCCGCGAGGGTGCCGGGCGGCGGGACAGCCCCCGACCGCAACGCGACGCCGGACGTCCCTGCGCCAATCCCCGCCATCGCGCTGGGCGCGGACGCCCTCACCGGGGCCGACGTGCAGTGGCCCTTGACCACGAAGGGCAACCCGCACCTCCTCATCGCCGGTCTGCCCGGCATGGGCAAGACGACCTGCCTGCTCAACCTGTGCCGGCAGATGGTGGCGGCCGGCGTCCACCCGATAGTCTTCTCTTACCATCAAGACATCGACGAACGGCTTGTGGACCTGGTCGCCCCGGTGCGGTTCATCGACTTCGACGGACTGGGATTCAATCCGCTGCGGGTGACGAACCCCGAGTCGGCGCGGGCGTATCTCGACGTCGCCGGATCGTTGCGGGACATCTTCGCCGCCATCTACCCGGAGCTCGGCGATCTGCAGGGCGAGAGCATCCGCCGGGCGATCAAGGAGAGCTTCAGCGAAGCGGGGTGGACCGGGTCGGAAGCAGGCGCGCAGGAGCCGGAGTTCGGCCGTTTCGTCGAGATTCTGCGCGCCGAGCCAAAGCCGGACCGTGGATTGCGTACGTTGTTGGCGCGTCTGACCGAGCTCGAGGACTACGGTTTCTTCGACCTCGGAGAGACTCGCGAGAGTCTCTGGAAGAGCGACCGGCCCACCGTCGTCCGCATCCACACCACCCAGAACGACGCGTTACAGCGGGCGTTCGCCGCGCTCGTGTTCTACGGCCTCTACAAGGACATGTTTCGCCGAGGCATTCAGGATCGGATCACCCATGCCCTGATCTTCGACGAGGCGCACCGGGCCGCCGGTTTGAAACTGATCCCGACGATGGCGAAAGAGTGCCGGAAGTACGGCGTCTCGCTCGTGCTCGCCTCCCAGGAAGCAAGAGACTTCGACGTGTCGTTGTTTTCCGCCGTCGCCAACTACCTCGTGCTGCGCCTGACCGAGGCGGACGCGAAGTCTCTGGTCCGGAACGTCGCGACGGCGCGCCAGGAACGCACGCTGATCGACAAGATCAAGCAGATGGACCGGTTCAGGGCGCTGTATTTCTGTGAGGGAAGACAACGGCCTTCTTCTGTCCGCCTCCAGTCGCTGGACTGAATCGGTCCTTTCACTGGTCATGCGCTCTCGCAGCTCTGCGATCTCGCACTGTACACCATCGAAACGCGCCATTCCGCGTCGTCCCTCGGCAAGTGCTCCGAACGGCGGTCTCGCGCATCGGTGGCGGCCGCTGCGGGCAGAGCTCCAGTAGCTCCAGTGTATGATGGCGACAGTCATGTCCACTGACGAAACGCGTCGCGGCGACAACAAGCGTCGCGCCGCGCGCATGAACGTATGGATCGACCTCGCCAGGAAGACATCCGATGACGACGATTGCGCCCACGTTCGGTTTGTCTTCTACTGGATCGCGTACGAGGCGGCTTACAAGGTGGACGACAGTGGCCCGTCCTCTTCCCGTGCGTCGGAAGCGCAACAGCGACGCAGCTTCCATCGGAACATCGCTCGAAACGACAGAGGGCGTCTGCGGGAGACCTTGCGTGGGCACAGAGAACGCGTCGCCAAGGTCCTCGAGCTGCGGCAGGCGCATCGATCTTTCTGGCGGAACGAGGATGGGCGGGTGGAGAGCGCCGAGGACTGGGAGCGCATCTTCGGTGAATGGACACGCGAGGCCAAGGAGACGCTACGGCGGGCTATTGAGGATTGGCGCCTTGGAGGCGCCAACGAACGAACCGCGAATTCGCTGAACGACCTCTTCTCGAACTTGGCTGTCGTTCGCCACCAGATCGTGCACGGTGGCAGCGCCGGCTCCCACAGCCGCGGCCGCACGCAGGTTCGACTGGGTGCCCAACTGCTTCACGCCCTCATCCCCTGCTTCCGGGACAGCATCGAGTCCAACCTCGACGAGGACTGGGGACAACCGCCGTTCCCGCGCGTGGGCACCGGGCCTGACGACGAGTGTCCACCGCCGTGGCTGACGCCGAATCCGACCGACGCAGGAGGGCCATGAGCGCCCCGTGCGAGAGCCTCGCACTGCCACCGCACGAACTCCGCGAGGACGCCGTGCTTGAGCAGGTCGCCAGCGTTCCCATATCGTACGGCAACGTCATCGCCCGCGGTTCATCGGATCGGCTTCACGCCGCCCCTTCGTCCCAGGCCGTAGCCGACCCGGAAGACGTCCGGGATGTTGACCCGCCCGTCATGCATGCGGTAGAAGACGCCCAGCGACTCCCGAACACCGTCCGCACCCCGATCGATACGGCGAGGCGGCAGCTTGACCTCGTCCTGGTTCGCCTCCTCGACCAGTCGGTCCACCACCTAGTTGGCCTTCCACCGCTACGCGATCTCCTCGAATCGGCACGGAACGACTAACCTCGACACGATCTCCTGCCGCAGGTCGAGCGTTCGGCGGTCCGCCGGGCGGAAGTCGCGGGGGAGTCAGCGCGGCCCGGCGGCCCGCAGCCGGTCCGCGACCCGGCGGGCGAGAGTGCGCGAGAACCGGGCGCGGGCGGACGGGCCGCCGGCGACGAACAGCCGATCGAGATCAGCGCGGGTGACGCCGGGACAGACGACGCTCTCCTCGGCCGGCCCGCATGCCGCGGCGGCCTCGGCGTCGGCCCGCCAGATGACCGCGCGGTCCAGCCGGTGGTTCGTCCAGACTTCCTCGACACCCAACCGGAAGTACGGCCCGAGCTTGTGGCGCGACCGCCGGCTGCGGTCGATCTCGACGACCAGGGTGGGGGGCGGCAGGCCGGTGCGCACGTCGACGTAGCCCTCCACCTGCCCCACCGCGCGCGCCGCCGCGGCGTCGAGATAGAAGCTGGCGTCGGCCTCGAACGCCCCGTCGTCGCTCAACAGGCGCAACGCGCCGGTGTACCGCCATGAGACGGCCAAGCCGCCGTCGGCGAGCGCGTCCTCGATGCGGCAGAAGAACCTGGTGACCTCCAACGCGGGCTCTTCATGCGCGACCCCTGGCTCGGCCACGAACTCGGCGAGACCGGTGCGCTCGTCGTACCGGCAGCGCGGCACGTCGTCGTGGTCGGTCAGACGGTCGAAGAGCCCGCGCGGCATGGCGACTTCCATCCGCACCGGGGCATCGGGGCCGCCGGCGGGCGCGGGTTCGCTGACCGGCGGATGAACAACTTCGGGAGCCACCGTCGGCGAGGCCATGTATCAACCGTAGCACAAGCCCCCGGGGCGCACGTCAAGACCGTGACACGCCGCCGCCTGAGGTATGCGGCTCGGCCGGCATTGCCACTTGGCCGCGACCGCCCAGCCGGGCCATGTGACACGCCGCCGCCTGAGGTATGCGGCTCGGCCGACCCCCCCGTGGCGCCCCCCGGCGCCACGGCCCAAGAGGCCCGGAGGACTTCGAGGCCGAGAAACGGAACCGAAATCGCCAACTCTGAAGTTCCAGGGCAGTGATCGGGCCGCGCAGGTTCGGAGGGGACAGGCCGGGCGGGTTCGCGCGTGGCGGTTCTGCTCATGCGGCGAGAACCGCGTCGAGATTGACGCGTTCCAGAAGGGCCGCGTCGGCCGGCCGCTCCAGGAAGGGCTCGACGTCGCGCATCAGAACGCCGGTCTCCAGATCGGCGAGCCGCATCCGAAGCAGGCCGCGCCAATCCGCGGCCCGGCGGCGGTGGGCACCCTGCGTCTGATCCAGGGCGTGCTGGAGGAGCGCCACGTTCGGCGCGACCGGCGGGCGGCGCGACCGGTACCACACCAGGTCGAACCAGTCGCGGCCCTTCGGATACTTGCGCGTGAGCAACGCGTGCAGCTTGCCCGCCATCAGTGACGGCAGGTCGTAGTGACCGATCACGAACGTGAAGTGGCGGGTGACGACAGAGCGCTGAACCGCCGCGCCGGCCGGGGGACGGGTGTCGATTTCAATCTTGATGGAGAGCTTCTGCTCCTGATGGCCGGACAGGCCCGCTTCCGCCAGCAGCGACGCGGTTCGAATCCAGGCGACCTGCACCGGCTTGCGGTCGATCCAGCGCACCGTGCTGTCGAAGCCGGCGAGGTGGAGGTCCCGCTTGAGCTTGCGCAGCCAGGACACGGGTTCGTACCCGTCGAACGAGACCTGCGAGAAATCGAGGTCTTCGGAGAACCGCGGGAGGTTCTCCAGAAACCGCAGCGCGGTTCCGCCGACGAACACGATCGCCCGCGACGCCTCGCTCTCATGAAGGGACCGCATGATGAAAGCCTGGAGGTACTCGCGCAGAGCATTGAGCCTGCGCCCCGGATCATCGAACCGCAGCGCCGCATCGAGAGCAAGGTCCTTCACAGATCCACGCCGTCTTCCCGCGCGTCGCAGCATTCGCGCCACACCTGCACGGCGCGCAGGATGCGCGGCTTCCCCATCCGCTGCGCGTAGGCCTGCAAACGACGTCGATCGACCATCCCGGTCTGCTGAAACCGCATCTCGATCATCCGCGGGCGGTCCCATTCGCCGCTGCCGAGGTGAAAAAGATCAAGCAGGGCCTTCTCCGCCGTGGCGATCACCGCCTCGGCGCCGGCGATGGAAACGGTACGGTAGCCGAAGAAGAAGCTCCGCTTGATGGCGGTGTAGCGGAACGCGCCGAACGGATTGTCGAACCTCCGGGGCGTACGCGTGGTGACGCTGGTGTAGGCGGACACACCCTCCGGGATGAGGCCGAAGAACCCGAGCGCCCAGGGTCCGCTGATGTAGGAAGGCGAGTACAGCGCGTTGGCCAGGGTGGCCGGCGAGACCGGCGCCCGGCGATAGCGGTCGACGAACGTGTACAGGCCGCGGCGAAGCGGCACCAGCTTTCCGGCCCGGCTCCAGCGGTGAAACTGATTCACCACGCTCGGATGCGATTCCCCCGTCAACTGCACGACCGTGGCGAGATCGAAGAAGGGCATCGCGCCCAGAAGATCGACGGCCGTGTCGAGACGCATCACTCTCGATAATCTGCAATAACGCCTATTTTTGTCAATGATTCACCGCATGCGCATCACGATTCTTGTGGACGCCGCATCGTGACGACGGCGCCCGCCCAGTTCGTGTCGGCCGTTCAGCCGAGGGAAGCGTCGAGGATCCGCGCGGCGACGCGGCGGGCAAGACGCCGGGAACGCCGGGCCTGCTCCAGGGGGTCGCCCTGACGGCAGAGCGGGGCGAGATCGGCCCTGGTCAGCCCCGGGAGGACGGCGCTGGACAGGACCGGCCGGAAGCCTTCGGCGGCACCCGCATCGAGCGTCCAGATGCCGACGCCGTCCTTCCGGTGCCACGTCCACGCCTCCTTGACGCCCATCCGGAAGTAGGGCGCGAGCTTGTGCCGCGACCGGCGGCGGCGGTCGATCTCGACCACGAGGTCGGGCGGCGGCAGGCCCGTCCTCACGTCGACGTACCCGTCGATCTGTCGGACGGCCCGTTCCGCCCCGGGGTCGAGATAGAAGCTGGCGTCGGCCTCGAAGGCGCCGTCGCCGCTGAGCAGGCGGAGGGCGCCGGCCGGTATCCAGGAGACCTCGCGGCCCTCGTCGGCGAGCGCGTCCGCGATGCGTGCGAACAACTGGGTAATCTGCGAGGCCGGGCGTTCATGGGCCAAGCCCGGCTCGGCTACGAACTCGGCGAGACCGACGTGCTCGTCGTACCGGCAGCGGGGCGCGTCGTCGTGCCCGGTCAGCCGGTCGAAGAGGCGGCGCGGCATGGCCACCTCGATCCGCAGCGGGGCGTCGGGGCCGCCGGCGGCCGCCGGTTCGCGGACCGACGGGCGCACGAGGCCGGGCGCGCCAGCCAACGGCACCATGTCCCCAGCCTACCACGGCACCGCCGGCTCCGCCCGACCGCCATCCGGGCGAGCCGCTGCCGGCGATTTTCCCGGGCAGCGGTCACGGCTTGGCGGGTCTTCGGCCTGGGCCGCTACGCGCGGGACGCGCCGGAAACGCCGGCCGCGGAGGCGCTACCGAGGACGCCCGACCGCCGGAGCCGGCTCGTCGCATCCCGCGCCTGGAACATCCCGCCCGGTCCCACGACACGGCCGAACCCGCCGGCCGCCAGCCGTGGCGCGCCGTCGCCCTCCACGGTGAGCCCCTGCGGGAAGCACGACCCGGCCGAACCGCCGACCGGCCGTGGCCGAACCGCCGCCGGAGCCGACCACCCGGCGGGTGCCCGGTCGTCGCCAGCCGGACCGCGGCGGCGTGCGGATACACTACACGGCAACGTCAGCTTCCAAAGGAGGCGTCATTCCCAACCAACTCGATCCGCGCGCGCCGGCTCCCCCGTCCGTCGATCGACCGGTGTTCGGCGTCGCCCTGGTCTGCCTTCTGGGGGTGAGCGTCCCGATCCTGATGGCACCGGGGCCGGCCGGCGCCGTCGTGTCCGCCACCTATCAGTGGATGGCCCGGGAGCTGGGCTTGATCTACCAGTGGACGACGCTGTTCACGCTGGCGTTCCTCGCGTGGCTGGCGCTCGGCCGCTACGGCACGCGCGTCCTCGGCCGCACGCCGGAGCCGGAGTACGGCAACGCGAGCTGGATGGCGATGCTGTTCTGCGCCGGCATCGGCGGCGGGCTGATGTACTGGAGCACCATCGAGTGGGCGTTCTACGTCGACCAGCCGCCGTTCGGCGTCGCGCCGGCCAGCGTGGCGGCGCGCGAGTGGGCCGCGACCTACGGCATCTTCCACTGGGGCCCCTCCGCGTGGGGCCTCTACGCGCTGCCGACCGTCGCCATCGCCTATCCCTACTACCGCTACGACCTGCCGTGCCTGCGCCTGTCCGGCGCCCTCGTGGGCCTGTTCGGCCACGGCTTTCCCGACCGGCCGCTCGGGCGCGCCGTCGACTTCTTCTTCATCATCGCCCTGATCGGCGGCGCCGGCACGTCGCTCGGCCTGGCCACGCCGATGCTCGGGGCGGTGGCGGCCCGGCTCTTCGGCATCGACCAGTCGCTCAGCCTGACCTGGATCATCACCGGCGCCTGCGTCGCCCTGTTCGGGGCCAGCGTGTACCAGGGTCTCGACCGCGGCATCAAGCGCCTGTCGAACGCCAACCTCGTCCTCGGCGTCATCTTCCTCGCCTGGGTCCTCGCGACCGGCCCGGCCCGGTTCGCGCTCGAGCTGGGCACCTCGTCGATCGGCCTGATGCTGCAGAACTTCGTCCGCATGAACACGTGGACCGAGCCGCTCGGCGACACCGGCTTCGTGGAGGACTGGACGATCTTCTACTGGGCGTGGTGGATCGCCTACGGTCCGTTCATGGGGCTGTTCGTGACCCGCATCTCGCGCGGCCGCACCCTCCGCGCGCTCATCCTGGGCATGGCCGGCTTCGGCACCCTGGGCTGCGCCGCTTTCTACATCGTCTGGGGCAACAGCGTCCTGTGGCTCGACCTCCACGGGGGGCTCGCGCTCCTCGACCTCGTCCGCGCCGGCGAGGCGGCCACCGCCATCGCCGCCGCCATCGCCGCGCTCGCCGGCCAGCCGGGGCCGCTGCTGCTGTTCCTGATACTCGGTTTCGTGTTCGTGGCCACCACCTACGATTCCGCGTCCTACGCGATCGCCGCGGCGGCGACCCGCAACCTGCGCCCCGGCGCCCATCCGCACCGCGCCCACCGCCTGTTCTGGGCGGGGGCGCTCGCCTTCCTGCCCGTGGCCCTGATCGTCATCGGCAGCCTGGAGGCGCTGCGGTCGGCGGTGCTCGTGACGTCGCTGCCCATCCTCGTCATCGGGGTCCTGGCGGTGGTGTCGCTGTTGCGTTCGCTGCGGGAGGGAGAAGAGACGCCATGACCGGCGCCGCGGGCCCCCGCCGGCTCGGCATCGGGTTCGTCGGCAGCGGGTTCATCACCCGCTTCCACATCCGGTCGATGGTCGGCGTGCGCGATGCGGACGTGCGCGGCTGCTGGAGCCCGAGCCGCGGGCATGCGGAGGAAGCGGCCGCGCTGGCCCGCGGGATCGAGGTCGGCGACGCCCGCGCGTTCCCCTCGATCGACGCGATGGTCGCCGATCCGGCGGTCGACGCGGTGTGGATATGCGGCCCGAACCACACCCGCATCGAGAACATGGAAGCCATCGTGGCGGCGCTGCGCGCCGCGCCGGCCCTGCGCGGGGTGGCCTGCGAGAAGCCCCTGGCCCGCACCGTCGCCGAGGCGCAGCGGATGCGGGCGCTCGCGGCAGAGGCGGGGGTCCCCCACGGCTATCTCGAGAACCAGCTCTTCGCGCCGGCCGTCAGCCGCGGGCGCGAGCTGGTGTGGCGGCGGGGCGCGGCCCTGACCGGCCGGCCCTACCTGGCCCGTGCGGCCGAGGAGCACAACGGCCCCCACCGGCCGTGGTTCTGGCGGGGGGATCTGCAGGGCGGCGGGGTGCTGAACGACATGGCCTGCCACTCGGTCGAGGTGGTGCGGCATCTACTGACCGCGCCCGGCGCGCCGCGGGCGTCGATCCGGCCGCGGCGGGTGACCGGACGCATCGCCGCGCTGAAGTGGACCCGGCCGGAGTACAGCGCCCGGCTGCGGCAGACCATGGGCACCGGCGTCGACTACCAGGCGCGCCCGGCCGAGGACTTCGCGAGCGTGACCATCGAGTACACGGACGAAGACGGCGCGCCGCTCGTCGGCGAGGCCACCACGTCGTGGAGCTTCGTCGGGGCGGGGCTGCGGCTGAGCATGGAGCTGCTCGGCCCCGAGTACTCGCTGTCGGTCAACTCGCTCGACAGCGGCGTGAAGCTGTTCTTCAGCCGCGCGGTGCGGGGCGAAGCCGGCGAGGACCTCGTCGAGAAGCAGAACGCCGAGGTCGGCTGGATGCCGGTGGTCGTGGACGAAGCGGCCGAGTACGGCTACACCGCGGAGAACCGCCACATGGTCCGGGCGTTCCTGCGCGGGGACGCCCCGGCGGTGACGTTCGACGACGGCGTCGAGGTGGTCGAGCTGCTGATGACCGCGTACATGAGCGCCGAGCAGGGCCGCACCCTGCCGTTCCCGCCGGACGGGCTCGACGCCTTCGTGCCGGCGGTGGCGCGGGGCGCGTGGCAGGGCACGCCCGCCATCGCCTGACCCTGCGACGAGGGCAGGGCCGCACCCCGCCGTTTCCCCCAGCCGGGCTCGACGCGGCGCAGGGCGCGTGGTAACGGAACGCCCCCCAACCGCTTGACCTTGAGACGAGGGCAGGGCCGCACCCCGCCGTTTCCCCCGGCCGGGCTCGACGCCTTCGCGCCGGCCGTGGCGCGCGGCGTGGAAGGGAACGCCCGGGTGCACGTCAGATTTGTTGGTTAGGGAATGTCGTTGGGGATGTAGAGCAAGGCGTGATCGACCGATGCTATCAGTATGGAGGCTGTTTTGAGCCTGGAGGAGCCCGATCATGTCCGATGCGCAGATTGCCGCCCTGGAGCGGCGCCACGCCCACCTTCGGAGTCAGTTGGCCGCGGTCGGCGAGATGCGTTCAGGGACGCTGACGGAGCGGTGCCGCCGCTGCGGCAAGGCATCCTGTGGTTGCGCCGACCGGGGGGCCTCGGGACGCGGCCCGGTCCTGTCGCTGACGCGCAAGCAGGACGGCAAGACGGTGACGCGGCTGATTCCGGCGGACGCGGGTGCGGAAGTCCAGGCGCAGAACGCGGAGTACCGGCGCTTCCGGGAGTTGTCGAAAGCGTTGATCGAGGTCAGCGATGCGCTGAGTGAAGCCCGGCTGGCGGCCGGGCGCCCGCGCCCCGCCGCTCCGCCGCCGCCCCCCGCCGCGGCGGAAAAAAAGGGGGCCCGGCGGAAGCGTTCGCGGCCGGGATCAACCTCAAGATTGCCACCGGGATCGCCGAACTCGTCGGACCGGGGGCGTCCGGGCAGGACTTCGAGGCCTTCGAACAAGCCGTCCGCCGCGGGGTGCTCGACGCCGCCGCGGGGGAGGTAGAGCACCAACTGAACGCGGACCGCACCGACTCCTGCGGCCCGACGGTGGTGTGCGCCTGCGGACAGACGGCGCGCTACGCCGGCCGCCGCCCGAAGACGTTCGGCACCGTACTGGGGCCGGTGACGCTGGAACGCGCCTACTACTACTGCGCCGCCTGCCGCGCGGGCGTGTGCCCGCGGGACCAAGCGTTGGGCCTGCACGGCACCGCGCTGTCCCCCGCCCTCACGCGGATGGTGGGACTGGTGGCGGCGGATGGGAGCTTCGCCGACGCGAGCGGGTTGTTGAGCGATTTGACCGGGATGCGCATCGGGGCCAAGCAGGTCGAGCGTACCGCCGAAGCGCTGGGATGCGCGGTCGCGGCCGACGAACGCGGGGTGGTCGAACCCGCCCCCGCCGCGGCGCCGACGATGTACCTCGGGTTGGACGGCACCGGGGTGCCGGTGCGCAAGTCCGAGACGGCCGGGCGGCGCGGCAAGCAGCCCGACGGTTCGGCCAAGACCCGCGAGGTCAAGCTGGTCACGGTGTGGACGGCGGAAACGCGCGACGGGGACGGCCTGCCCGTCCGGGACCGCGGTTCGGTCAGCTACAGCGCTGCGGTCGAGAGCGCGGCCGGCCGCGACGCCGACCCGCAGCCGTCCCCGTTCGCGCAACGGGCGTACCGCGAAGCGCGGCGGCGCGGCTTCGACACCGCGTCGCGTCGCGTCGTCATCGGCGACGGGGCCGAGTGGATCTGGAATCTGTCCGCCGAACAGTTCCCCGGCGCCATCGAAATCGTCGACCTCTACCACGCCAAGGGGCATCTGTGCGATGTGGCCAAGGCCGTCTACGGCGCCGGCACGGACCTCGCCGCCCGGTGGGGCAAGGACCGGCGGGACGAGTTGGACGCGGGGCGGATCGGGGCGGTCCTGACCGCCCTGCGCCCCCACCGCCAGACCTGCGATGAAGCCCGCAAGTGTATCGACTACCTGACCCGCAACCGCCACCGGATGCGCTATGCGGAGTTCCGCGCGTGGGGTCTTTGCGTGTCATCGGGCGTCGTCGAGGCGGGATGCAAACACGCCATCGGCGCCCGGCTCAAGCGGGCCGGCATGCACTGGACGGTGGCCGGCGCCAACGCCATCATCGCCCTGCGGTGCTGCAAGCTCAGCGGCCGCTTCGAGGATTTCTGGGAACGACGAGCCGCAAAGGCCGCTTGAGGGGCATCTCACAAATCTGACGTGCACCCGGAACGCCCCCACGGCTTGACCCTGAGAAACGCCTGTGCGATGTTTGCTGCCGGAGAAACGTGAATCGAGGAGACCGCGCCGCCGCGGTCCTGAAGGAGGTTGCAGATGAGTTTTCGACGGCTCCGTCCATTCGCCGTTCCCGTCCTGGCGTTCGTCGTCCCGGTCCTGGCCGCCGCCTCGGCCGCCGGACAGGCCCCCAAGACCCCGTGGGGCGATCCCGACATTCAAGGTATCTGGTCGTCCTCGGGCGCCACGCCGATGGAGCGCCCGGACCGGTACCAAGGCCGGGAGTTTCTGACCGATGAAGAGGTCGCGGAGATTCGCGGCGAGACCGACGCCCGCGACCAGCGGCTGCTGCAGGCGAATGCGCAACGCACCCAGGCCGGGGGCAACGTCGGCGCCTACAACAACTTCTGGATGGAGCGGGGGGCGCGCACGAACCGGACGTCGATGATCGTGGACCCGCCGGACGGCCGCTATCCGGCCCTGACGCCGGCCGGAGAGGTCGCCCGCAACAGCCGGCCGCGCGGAGACGACACCTGGGGAGACCGTCACATCTGGGAGCGCTGCGTGACCCGCGGCGGCATGCCCAACGCCATGTTCCCGCGGTCCTACAACAACAACATGCAGGTGTTCCAGTCGCCGGGACAGGTCGTGATGCTCCTGGAGCAGGTGCACGAGCTGCGCGTCGTGCCGCTGGACGACCGCCCGTTCCCGCCGCAGCACGTGGGCCAGTGGAACGGCATCTCGAGAGGACGCTTCGAGGGCGACACGCTGGTGGTCGAAACGAAGAACTTCGACTCCCGGGTGAGCGCGCTCCAGCCGTGGTCGGTCTTCAGCTCACACGACGGCTCGGGCGGGGGCCTGACCCTCGTCGAGCGCTTCACCCGCACCGGTCCCGACAGCCTCGAGTACGAGGTGGAGGTCTCCGACACCGAGATGTACACGCGGCCATGGACGGTCTCCTACCCCTTCTGGCGGTCCAACGACCTGATGTACGAATACGCCTGCCACGAGGGCAACATCGGCATGGAGGGCATTCTCTCCGGCGGCCGCGCCGACGATGCCGCGGAAGCCGCCGCAGCCGCGAAGAAGTAGCGGGAAAGGACCGGGCGCGGGGAGAGACTCTGCGCCCGGAACACCCTCGCGGGCGGCTCCGTACGCCGCCCCACCAGACCGACCGGGAGTCTGTGCCACTGCCGTGGCGCCGGCTCCCGGGTCAGTTGGCGTCAAAGCGGGCACTGCGTCCCCGGTGGTGGACGCGCGCGTCCCACATCACGGAGACGCGCCGCGTCCCCGCTCCCGGTAGCTCTCCAACAGCGCCCTCCGGCCGCAGCTTACCGTTGGGGGGAACGGCGAGTCGGGGGGGCGATGGACGCAGTATCGAACGTCGGCGGATCGACGTGGCGCGCCGCCCAGAGCGCCGGGGACGCGGGGGCGGCGATGGACGCAGTATCGAACGTCGGCGGATCGACGGTGGCGCTCCACCGACGGACCGAGCCGCCTCCCAGATTCCGGCACCGTCAGGCCACCCCGGACCCGAACGCAGGTCATCGCACCCTGACGGCGCGTGACGACCCGCCCCCCGATTCGCAAGCAAGATCGTCACGGTCTTGCCGCCCGGCCGGCGCCACGCGAGACCCACAATTCCGCGCGTCAGGAGCCGACAGGGCCTGCCGTCCTTCTCTGCCCACGGATTCAGCGGAGCGCGGGATGGTCCTGGAGGGGAACCGCCGCGGCCCCCACGGCCGGGTCGAGCATAGTAGTATTGGCGGATCGAGAGGACAGGCAGTGAAGCGAGGTCTACGAGCATTCGGGCGGCGGATGACGGCCGCCGTGGTGATGACCGGCCTCGGGGTCGCCGGCGCCGGCTTGGTCGCGGCCGGGCAGCCCGCGGCGGGACGGGACGCCGCCCTCGCCGAGGCGGTGCGGCGCGGCGACCGGGAGGCGGTCGCCTACCTGATCGAGCAGGGCGCGGACATCGACGCGGCCCAGGACGACGGTACGACCGCCCTGCACTGGGCGGCGTATCTGAACGACGCGGAGACGAGCGCCGCCCTCATCCGGGCCGGGGCGCGGGCGGACGCCGCGAACCGCTACCGGGTGACCCCGCTGGCGCTGGCCGCGAAGAACGGCAACGCGGCGATCATCGAACAGTTGGTGGCGGCGGGGGTCGACCCGAACGACCCGCGGCAGGCGGTGAACGCAGGCGAGACCCCGCTGATGCACGCGGCGCGCTCCGGGCGGGTCGAGGCGGTGCGGGCGCTCGCGCAGGCCGGGGCCGACCTCGACGCGCAGGAGGGCTGGAACGGACAGTCGGCGCTCATGTGGTCGGCGGCCGAGGGACACGTCCCGGTCGTCGAGATTTTGATCGCCGCGGGCGCCGACGTCCACGCCCGCTCCAACACCGGCGCCACTCCCCTCCTGTTCGCGGCGCGCAAGGGCAGCCTCGGCGCGGTGCGCACCCTTCTCGCGGCCGGCGCCGACGTGAACGAGACGCGCCCCGACGGCGCCGCGCCCCTCCTCGCCGCCGTCGTCAACGGGCACGAGGACCTCGTGGACCTGCTGCTCACGGCGGGCGCCGACCCGAACACCGAGGGCGGATCGACGCGGCTGACGGTGCCGGGCATGCGGGCCCGGCCGATGCCCCTCGAGATCCGGAAGCTCGGCTACAGCGAGCGCGAGTCCGAGGGCATCGTCCAGGGCAACATCTTCGGCCGGCCGCTGCAGGCGGCGGTGCACGTCGCCAACTGGCACATCAGCGACCAGTTCATCTCGGTGAACATCGACCGGCTGCGGGTCCTCCGCGCCCTGCTCGCCCACGGCGCCGACGTCAACGGGCGCAATTCGATGGAGGAGCCGCGCTGGTCGGGCGCGCGGTACCGCCGGCACATGACCGGGGCCACCGCGTTCATGCTGGCCGCCAAGTCGGCCGACGTCGAGGTGCTGCGCCTGCTGCTCGAGCACGGCGCCGACCCGACCATCAACACCGAGGACGCCATCACGCCGCTGATGGCGGCGGCGGGCATCTCGTGGGCGTCGAACCAGGACCGCGCGAGCGAGGCGCAGGTGCTCGAGGCGGTCCGGCTGCTGGTGGAAGAGCTGGACCTCGACGTCAACGCGGTCAGCGACGTCGGCGAGACCCCGATGCACGCGGCGGCGTACCGCGGCGCCAACAGCGTCGTGCAGTATCTGTTCGATCGGGGCGCGAAGCTCGACGTCGTGGCCCTCGACGGACGCACCCCCCTGCGGGTCGCCGACGGGGTCGAGTACGGCAACTCGTTCGCCGCGCACCCCCACACCGCGGCGCTGCTGCGCGAGCTCGGCGCCCGGGAGATCGCGTGTCCGGCGCCCTGCGCGGCGGCCATCCCGGAGGAGGCGCTGAACCGATGACCAACTCTGCCTCGTCACGCCTTGCCGCCCGGGCGCCTTCCACCCGCTGGCGCCCGGGACTCTGCGCCGCAGAACGCCTGGAGGGTTGGTTGGACGCCAAGTGGAGCCGAAAGGCGACGATTGGCGGGCCGGCGGGCCGCCGCCCCGGCCGGCCGCGGCGCCCCGCGCGTTTCCTCCCCGGGCTGCTGGCGGCGGTCCTCGTCCCCGCCGCCGCCCTCGCGACGGCCGGCGCCGCAGCGGGACAAGGCGCAGAGACCGCGCCACCCGCATCCCTCTCGCCGGGCGGCGTCGCGGCAGCCGAACCAGGCGCAGAGACCGGACCGGCGCCCACCGCGCGCGCGCCGGCCGGGACCGCGGCGGCGGGACAGCGGGCCGACACCGGACCGGGGCACGCCGCGCGCGAGGCGAACCAGTCCGCGCCGCGCGCCGTCCTCCAGCGCTACTGCTTCGCCTGCCACAACGAGCGCGCCCGGACGGGCGGGCTCGCCCTCGACGTCCTGGACGTGACCCGGGCCGGCGAGCACCCGGAAGTGTGGGAGGCGGTGATCCGCAAGCTGCGGACCGGGGCGATGCCCCCGGCGGGACGGCCGCGGCCCGACCGGGCGACCTACGACGCGGTGGTGACGTGGCTCGAGACCGCGCTCGACCGCGCCGCCCTCGCGAACCCCGATCCCGGCCGCCCGACGCTGCACCGCCTGAACCGGACGGAGTACCGCAACGCCGTCCGCGACCTGCTGGCGGTGGACGTCGACCTGGCGCTGCTGCCCGCCGACAACGCCGCGTACGGCTTCGACAACAACGCCGACGCGCTCACCCTGTCGTCGGCCCTGACCGAGCGGTATCTGAGCGCGGCGGCGAGAATCGCCGAGACGGCCCTCGGCCGCCCGCGGGGAACCCCCGCCCCCGAGACCATCTTCGTGCCGACCGACCGCGACCAGGGCGTGCGGGTCAGCGACGACCTGCCGTTCGGCTCGCGCGGCGGCGCCGCGTTCCCCTACTACTTCCCCGCCGACGGCGAGTACGTCTTCCAACTGCGGCCGAAGGAGAGCGGCGTCGCCGGCGGGTTCGAGGGCGTCACCGCCGAGCCCCACGAGCTGCACGTGAGCATCGACGGCAACCGGGTCTGGACCGGCATCGTGCAGCGGCCGGAAGGCGCGCGCGGCGACGAGCGGAACCGGCTGATCCTCGAGCGCATGCGGCTCCGGGCGCCGGTGACCGCGGGCCCGCACCTCGTGCAGGTGTACTTCACGGCGAAGACGTCGGCCTACGTCGAGGACCTGTTCGACCCCGATCTGCGCCGCGATCCGTACCGGGCCGCGAACGGCGAGCCGGTGGTGTCCAGCGTCACGATCACCGGGCCGATGCCCGGGACCGCGTCGGCCGGCGACTCGCCGAGCCGCCGCAGGCTGCTCGTCTGCGCGCCGCCCCCCGGCGCGGCGGGGCCCGAGGAAGCGGCCTGCGCCCGCGGGATCGTCTCGGCCCTCGCCCGCCGCGCCTACCGGCGCCCGGTGACCGAGGCGGACCTCGAGATTCCACTGGGGCTGTACCGCAGGGGCGCGGCCCGGGGCGGGTTCGAGGCGGGCGTCGAACTGGCCGTGCGCGGCATCCTCGTGAGCCCGAACTTCCTGTTCCGGTTCGAGGACCAGCCCGCGTCGGCCGAGCCGGGGACGCCGTACCGCATCTCCGACCTCGAGCTCGCCTCGCGCCTCTCGTTCTTCCTCTGGAGCAGCATCCCCGACGACGAGCTGGTCGACCTCGCCGTCAACGAGAGGCTGCGCGACCCCGACGTGCTCCGGCGGCAGGCGCGGCGCATGCTGGAAGACCCGCGGTCGCGGGCCCTCGTCGACAACTTCGCGGGCCAGTGGCTGCACATCCGCAACGTGTCGGGGTTCCAGCCGAGCCCCGAGCTCCTCTTCCACTTCGACGACAACCTCCGCCAGGCCTTCGAGCAGGAGACGAAGCTGTTCTTCGAAAGCATCGTCCGCGAGGACCGCAGCGTGCTCGATCTGCTCGACGCCGACTACACGTTCCTGAACGAACGCCTCGCCCGGCACTACGGCATCCCCGGCGTATACGGCGAGCGCTTCCGACGCGTGACCCTGCCCGCCGACAGCGTGCGCCGCGGGCTCCTCGGGCAGGGCTCGATCCTCACCGGCACGTCGCGGACCAACCGCACCTCGCCGGTCATCCGCGGCAAGTGGATCATGGAGAACATCCTGGGGACCCCGCCGCCGCCCCCGCCGCCGAACGTGCCCGACCTCGTCGAGGAGCGCGATCCCCGCAAGGTGCTCCCGATGCGCGAGCAGATGGCCGCCCACCGCGCCAACCCCGTCTGCGCCGCGTGCCACGCGCAAATGGACCAGCTCGGCTTCGCCCTCGAGAACTTCGACGCCATCGGCGAGTGGCGCGGCGTCTACGCGTCGGGCCTGCCCATCGACGCGTCGGCCGAGTTCCCCGACGGCACCACCTTCGACGGCCCCGCCGAGTTGCGCAAGCTGCTGCTGAGCCACGCCGACGACTTCCTGACGACGGCGATAGACCGGCTGCTGACCTACGCCCTCGGACGCGGGCTCGAAGCGACCGACATGCCCACCGTCCGGCGGATCAAGCGCGGCGCCGCGGCCGACGACCACCGCTTCGCCGCCCTCGTCCAGGGCGTCGTCGCGAGCGCCCCGTTCCGGATGCGCATGGCGCAGGATCGGGCGGACTGACCTTCAGAGCGATCAAGCCCGACTCTCCCCTCTGCCGACCGGCCGGCACCGCGTGAGACCCACGATGCCGCACGTCCGGCGCCCCAGGACCCGCCACGATTCTGCCTGCGCACGGCGGTGGCGGAGCGTGGGATTGTCCTGCGGCGGCGCTGACATGCACGCCGTTTTCCTCTATAATCCGGCTTTCTGGCAGACTTCCGCTCGAGGGGATGGTGGGCCAGAACAGGGTTCTGCACGACGAAGGGCGTAACGGCCGACGCCGAAACCTGCCGGACGGGTCGAGTGCGGACGATGGGAGCTGTGCGATGGTGATCACGAAGCTGGCGCTGCCGAGACGGACGTTCCTGCGCGGCATGGGGGCCACCCTGGCGCTGCCGCTCCTCGACGCGATGGCGCCGGCGCTGTCGGCGAGGGGGCCGAGCACGCCGCGGTTCGCGGCGGTCTACGTCGGCAACGGCATGAACATGTGGGACTGGACCCCGCCCACCAAGGGCGCGGGGTTCGAGCTCTCCCCCATCCTGCAGCCGATGGAGCGGTTCCGCGACCGCGCGCTCGTGCTGAGCGGGCTCGACAACTACCCCGCGACCGACCAGGGCGACACCGGCGGCCAGCATCCCCGCGCCGCCCCCGCGTTCATGAGCTCGGTGCACCCGAAGCAGACCGAGGGCGCCGACGTGGAGGCGGGCACGACCGTCGACCAGATGATCGCCGAGCTGATCTGCCGCGACTCGAAGCTGCCGTCCCTCGAAGTGTCCGTCGACCGCAACGATGTCGTCGGCGCCTGCGACCACGGCTACGCGTGCGCGTACATGAACTCGATGTCGTGGAAGACGCCGACCCGGCCGCTGCCGGCGGAGACCAACCCCCGGTTCGTGTTCGAGCGGCTCTTCGGCACCGGCGACACCCCCGAAGAGCGTCAGGCCCGCGTCGAGGAGGACCGCAGCATCCTCGACGGCCTGACCCGCGAGATCGCGGCGCTGTCGAGCCGGCTGGGCGGCCACGACCGCACCAAGCTCGGCGAGTACCTCGACTCGATCCGCGACGTCGAGCAGCGCATCGCGCGGGCCGAGTCGACCAACAGCGACTTCGCGGTGCCGGAGCGCCCCGTCGGCGTGCCCGAGACGTTCCGCGAGTACGCCGAGTTGATGTTCGACCTGCAGGTGCTCGCGTTTCAGGCCGACGTCACCCGCGTGACGTCCTTCATGATGGCCCGCGAGAACATCAACCGGTCGTACAACGAGATCGGGCTGCCCGAGGCGCATCATTCGATGTCGCACCACGGCAACAACCCCGAGAAGATGCAGGACTTCACCAAGCTGAACACGTACCATGTGGACACCTTGGCGTACTACCTCGACCGCCTGCAGTCGGTTCCCGACGGCGACGGCACGCTGCTCGACGGCACCGTGGTCCTCTACGGCAGCGGCATGAGCGACGGCAACATCCACAACAACTACAACGTGCCGGTGGTCGTCGTCGGCGGGCCCGAGCGCGGGCTCCGGGGCAACCGCCACCTCGTCTATCCGAAGGGCACCCCGCTGGCGAACCTGTCCCTCAGCCTGATGGCCAAGTTCGGCGTGCGCGTGGAGAAGTTCGGCGACAGCACCGGGCATCTGCCGCTGCTCTCCGGCGTATAGCGGCGCGTGGTGAACCCCGCGTAGCGCCCAAAGGCGAGGGCGCCGGCGGGCTGAAGCGCCCCCGCGGGCAAAGAACGCCCGTGCCTGACAAAGGCGCGGGGACGGCGCCGGAGAAACGGTCGGCGCCGGCCGGACGCGAAGGGGGGAGAACCGTGAAGACAGTCATCGCCGCGATCGGCATGTCGGTTGCGTTCGGCGCGGCGCCCGCCGCGGGGCAGGCGCAGTGGGACGCGCGCGAAATTCAGGGCGGCGTGGAGTTTCAACTTCGCAACGACGACGGCGCCGCGATCTTCCTTGCGTGCGTCGTGCGGGGCGTCGCCGTGGGGTTCGCGTTCGCCCGGCCGATGGAGCGGACGGAGCGGGCCACCGTGCGCGGCTTTCCCGGCGCGCGGGAGAACATCGCGGTCGCGCCCGTCAATGACCATATCGTCCAGATTGTCGGCGCCCGCGGGGTCGACTTCGCGCTGGGGGTGTTGCGCACCGCCGCGAACCTCTCCGTACTCGCTTCCGGTCAGCGGGCATACTTCAAGATCTTCGGCAGCGACGCGATCGTCAGCCAGTGCCAGGAGCGGCAGGAGGATCCGACCGGGAATCCGAACCTGTCGATGGCCGGCTACCGCCAGTGACGCAACCTTCTTTCGAAGCGTGACGTCGGCGGCGCCGACAGCGGGACCGCTCTTGCCCGCTCGTTCGCCGGCCGCAGGCGGCGGCTATGCCTTCATCCGGCGGTTCCCGGGATCGAAGAGGGCGGGGCCGGCGGCTACCGTCACGGGGAAGGTCTCGTTCATGTACAGCACCTGCAGACGGACGCCGGGCGCCGCGTGCTCGACCGGCAGGTAGGCGAGCAAGAGGTACTTGCCGACGGACGGCCCCATGCCGGCGGAGGTGACGCGCGACTCGCGGCCGCGGGCGTCCACGATTCGCGCGCCGTCGCGCGTCAGGATCGGTTCGTTGCCCCCGGTGGGAAAGCGGGGCGTCCCGGACGCGTCGGTGTGGCTGTCCATGGTCAGCGTGCGCAGCTTCGCGGCCGGCGCCCCGGCGCGCGCCTCCAGGTAGGCCCGCTTGCCGATGAAGTCGGCGTCCTTCACCCCGGCCCGCGCCAGGCCCGCCTCGACCGGCGAGTACTCCGAGCCGAGGTCCGCCCCCATGAGCGCGTAGCCCTTCTCCAGCCGGCCCGTGGTGCCGTAGACGCCGATGCCCACCGGCCGGGCGTCGAGGTCGCGGCCCGCCCCGCGGATCGCGTCCCACAGGCGCGCGCCGTACGGCATGTCCGTGTAGATCTCCCAGCCGCTCTCGCCCACGTAAGAGATGCGCAGCATCGTCGCCGGAACCCCGTCGACGATCGCCTCCTGCACCGTCCCGTACGGGAACGCCTCCTGCGAGAGCGGGACGTCCGCGATGGTCGAGAGCAGCGCGCGGGCATCGGGCCCCCACACGCCGATTGTGCACAGCGCGGACGACCGGTTCTCGAACTGCACGGAGCCGTCGGCGGGCAGATGGCGGCGGAACCAGACCTCGTCGCGCGCCCCGTCGAACGCGCCGGTCACGATGCGGAACCGATCGCCCGCGAGCCGCTGAATGGTGAGGTCGGCGCGGATGCCGCCGTCCGGCGTGAGCAGCGGCGTGTAGACGGCGCGGCCGACGGGAACGTCGCAGCGGTTGACGGCCAGTCGTTCGAGGTAGGGCACGGCGCCGGGTCCGGACACGTCGAAGATCTGGAACGCGCTCAGATCGACGATGCCCACCTTGTCCCGCAGGTGGAGATGCTCCGCGTTGATGATCGGCGACCACCAGCGGCGATCCCACTCGTGGGGGCGGTCCGCGACCGCGTAGCGCGCGGGCAGATCCGCGTTCGACGCGTACCACTGGGGGCGTTCCCAGCCGCGCGCCTCGTGGAACTCGGCGCCGAGGGCGGCGGTCCGGTCGTGGAACGGCGCCCGGTTCATGCCGCGCCCGGACGCCCACTGCTCGCGCGGATGCACGATGCCGTAGGTCTTGTTGAAATGCTCGCGGCAGCGCCGGCGGATGTGCCGCCCGGTCCGCTCGTGGGGATAGAAGCGCGTGACGTCCGATCCGTGGGGATCGCACAGGCGCGGGTGGCCGTGCGTGATCCACTCCGCGATGAGCCGCGCCGTACCCGGGCCCTCCTTGACCCAGACCGCCGCCGCCGACCAGAGCTTCTCCACCTCGGCCGTCTCGCCCAGCACCTGCTGCGCGTCGGGGGTCAGCGACAGCAGGCCGTTCACCGTGTACTGCATCTCGGAGCCGGCGAGCAGCCCGCCCATGATCTCGCGGGCGCGTTCGAGCTGGGGCGCGAAGTCGTCGGCGGTGAACGGCAGCTCGGTGGGGGAACGCTCCGCCGCCGCCGGCGAAGGAATGTCGTCGGGACGCACCAGGATGGGGCGGTGGGCGTAGGAGCCGACCTCCATCGCCTCGTGACTCTGCCGTTCGTACATGAACGTGTCCATGTCGCGCACGATGGGATAGCTGATCTCGTTGCCCGTCCTGCGCAGGAGGTCTATGGGGCCCAGGTCGACCATCTGGTGCACCGCCGGGGTGAGGGGAATCGTGGCACCGGCCATGGCGGCAAGGCGCGGGCTCCAGACGCCGCATGCGATCACCACCTGCTCGACCGCGATCGCGCCGCGCGCGGTCACCACGGCGCGGATGCGCGGGCGCCCGAACGGCGGGCGGGACACCTCCAGCCCGGTGACCTCGGTATCGTCCAGCACCGTGAGGACCCCCATCGCCTGCGCCCGTCCGCGCATGATCGTGCCCGCCCGGACCGAGTCGACCACCGACGCGCTCGGCGTGTAGAAGCCGCCCCGGATGACGTCTCCGTTCACGAAGGGCGCCTTGGCGACCACCTCGGCCGGCGACAGCAGCTCGGCCTCGATGCCCCAGGTCCGCGCCGAGGTCATGCGCCGGCGAAGCTCCTCCATGCGGGCCTCGGTGCGCGCCACCTCGATACCGCCGCACGTGGTGTTGACGCCCAGCGCCGCGTACTGCCGCTGGCTCTCCAGGGTCAGCATCGCGATCTCGCGGTTGTGGTCGGTCGGGAAGATGAAGTTCGACGCATGGCCGGTGGAGCCGCCCGGATTGGGAAGCGGCCCCTGGTCGATCAGCACCAGGTCTTTCCACCCCAGGTCCGCCAGATGCCCGACGAGGCAATTCCCGACGATGCCGGCGCCGATCACGGCGATCGTCGCCCGCGCCGGCGGCGCCGGCGGCGCGCTCCGGGGGCTGCTGCTGGTGGATCGCTGCATCGTCGATCTCCCGGTTGCTCGTGACCAGGAGTCTGCGCCGTAGAACGGCGCGGACTCCCGGCGGGTTGGTTTGGGCAGCAATCGGAGCCGCAGGCGACGATTTCCGGGCTGGAGTCTGCGCCGCAGGAGAAATCAGCCCAGGAGCATCCCACGCCGACTGCGCGTGACGGTTCGCCCCCGATTCGAGGGGTCGCCACCGTCTTGCCGACCGGCCGGCGCCGCGTGAGACCCACGATCCGCACGTCCGGAGCCCCAGGACCCGCCACGACGCCGCCTGCGCACGGCGGTGGCGGAGCGTGGGATGGTCCTGGAAATCAACCCCCGCATATAGTAGGGTCTAAGGTCTACGACTACTATATACAGGGGTCTAATCGTGTCCAAATCGTTCCACGGCGCAGACTCCCAGCCGACAGGCTCACACCCGGACCCGCCGGCGGCTCTCCCCCCAATCAGCGCGGCCACCGGCCGCCCCGGCGGTGGGTCTCCGGCGTTCAACACCGGCGGTTGACCGCGACGCCGAACGTGAATGATCATCCGGGGGCGGCGACTTTTCAAGGCGTGCCGGGGCGGCTCGGCGCGCCGCACGCCGCGGAAGGGAATCGAGGTCCGGTTCGAGGTCTTGGACGACGACGTGCCGGGGGCGGCTTGGCGCTCGGCACGCCGTGGACGTTCGGCATCGCCCGTAGCCGACCGCCCGAGGCCCCGAGGCCCGGGCGCGGCGGCCGGGTCGAATCGTGGTCGACCGGTCCCTGCGGGAACGCCGGTCCGGCCCGACGTCACACGGGAGGAGCCATGAGCGGCCAGCCGTCGAGCGTCGATCAATCCGACCGCATCGTGCCGATCAACCTTCGCCAGAGCGGCCGGACGCCCACCGAGCTGCTCATCTCGACGCGGGTGCGGAAGTCGCCCTATTGGCATCTGTCCCATGCCGCGGGCTGCTGGCGCGCCACCGTCTACAACCGCGTATACCATCCGCGGGGCTACGTGCGGCCGGAGCACGGCGGCGCCGCGGCCGAGCACGAGGCGCTGACGAAGCACGTGACCCTGTGGAACGTCGCGGTCGAGCGGCAGATCCGGGTCGCGGGCCCCGACGCGGAGCGGTTCGTCGACTACGTCATCACCCGCGACGCGACCCGCATCGAGCCGATGCGCGCCCGGTACGTCATTCTCTGCAACGAAAAGGGCGGCATCCTGAACGATCCGGTGCTGCTGCGCCTCTCCGTCGACGAGTTCTGGTTCTCGCTGGCCGACTCCGACCTGCTGTACTGGCTCCAAGGCGTCAACGTGGGGATGCGCATGGACGTGGCGATAGACGAGATCGACGTCTGCCCCCTGCAGATCCAGGGGCCGAAGTCGCTCGCCCTGATGGCCGATCTGGTCGGCGGCCGCATCCGGGACATCCCCTACTACGGCCTCCTCGAAGCGGAAATCGCGGGCTGCGCGGTGGTCGTTTCCCAATCCGGTTTCTCGGGCGAGAAGGGCTACGAGATCTTTCTGCGCGACGCGACCCTGCACGCCGAGACGCTGTGGCACGCGGTGCTGGAGGCGGGCCGGGCGCACGAGCTCGCGGTCATCGCCCCCGGCCATCAGCGCCGCATCCAGGCCGGCATCCTGTCCTGGGGGCAGGACATCGACCACGAGACGGCGCCGTTCCAGTGCAACTTGGCCTACCAGGTGCCCCGCAAGAAGGCCGGCGACTACATCGGCCGGGCGGCCCTCGAACGGATGCGGGCCGAGATCGCGGCGGGACGGCCGCCGTTCAGGATGGTGATGGTGGGCATGACGCTCGGCGGCAAGCCGATCGACGACTACGCGCCGGACTTCTGGCTGGTCTCGGACGCCGGGGGCGGCGATCCGATCGGGTATCTGACCTCGCCCTGGTACTCCCCGGAGCTGGGGTGCAACATCGCCCTCGGCCGCGTACCGGTCGGCCGGTCGGCGGTCGGCGCCGAGCTCCGGGTCTGGCTGCCCGACGAGTACGCGAGCAGACCGGGACAGCCCGACCGGGCGCAGGTGTGCGAGGTTCCGTTCCGGCCCTCCGTCAATCCGAGTGCACGCGAGCTCGCTCACGCCCGCGGCGAGGACGCGGCAGATTAGCCCGCCATTCGCCGCGCGGCCTTGCGGCGGGGCGACGTCGCCGCGTTCTTGCTCTGGATTCATGGCTTCCTTTCCTGCCCGATCCACGCGGGCGCCGCGGCCGTCCATTCGACGTCGGCGCGTTCGCCGCAGCCGCCCTGCCCCGCGCGACCCGATGAGGCGGCGGCAGCGGAACGCTCGAACGCGGCCCTTGCGCCCCGGATGCAACCGGGTCCATCATGGGGGCACGCGGACGGGGCCGCGGGCACGAATGAGGAGGGTCAGATGAGCCGACGTTGTCGGGTTGCCGTGCTGGTCGTGATGGCGGGCCTGGTGGTGACGCCGGGGTCGGCGGCGGCGCAGTCGAACGCGGCGGACCCGCTCCGGACGGGGTGGGGCGCTCCCTCCCTGCAGGGCATCTGGGACACGGTGGAGGACCCGGCGACGTGGGCGCGACCGTGGACGGCGCGGGTGGAGCTGAAGAAGACCGACGAACCCCTCTACGAGTACGCCTGCCACGAAGGCAACTACTCGATGGAGGGCATCCTGGCCGGCGCGCGGGCGGAAGAGCGGGCGGCGGCGCAGGAAGCGCGGTAGCAAAGGTACAGAAGATGAACAACCGTCATATCACCGGCGCCGGAGACGCCGCCACCCCCCGGCCCGGCCGCCCGGGGCGCGGGACGATGACGCGCTGCCGCGTCGCGCTTGCCGCGGTGCTCGTTTGGCTGTGCGCGCCGACCGCGCCGGCGCAGCCGACGGCGCCGTTGGCGGTCGCGCCGGCGCCGCTGCGCCACGCCGCCGTGGTCGCGCCGGCGCGCGCGCTGGTGCGCGCGGACATCGCCGAGCGGGGCTATCCGGGCATCGCGATCGCGGTGTCGGTCGACGGCGAAACGGTCTGGTCGGAGGGCTTCGGCTACGCCGATCTCGAGCACCGGGTCCCGATGCGGCCGTCGGTGAAGTTCCGGGTCGGGAGCATCTCGAAGTCGATGACGGCGGCGGCGGCGGCGACGCTGGTCGAAAACGGCCGGCTCGACCTCGATGCGCCGATTCAACGTTACGTTCCCGCGTTCCCGGAGAAGGCGCATCCGATAACGACCCGCCAGCTCGGCGGTCATCTGGCCGGGATCCGCCACTACCGGGGCCGCGAGAACTTCATCCGCGACCCGTACGCGACGGTGCTGGACGCCCTGTCCATCTTCAAGGACGATCCGCTGCTGCACGAGCCCGGCGCCGCATTCGCCTACACCAGTTACGGCTTCAACCTGATCAGCGCGGTGGTCGCGGGGGCCGCGGACGAGCCGTTTCTGGACTACATGCGCGACGCGGTCTTCCGCCCCCTGGGCATGCGCGCCACCGTCGCCGATTTCGTGACCCCGATCGTCCCCGGCCGGACCCGCTACTACGTGCGGGACGCGGACGGACGGGTCGTGAACGCGCCGTTCGTGAACAACAGCTACAAGTGGGCGGGCGGCGGGTTCCTGTCGACGACCGGCGACGTGCTGCGGTTCGCGAACGCGCATCTCGACGACCGGTTCCTGTCCGAGTCGTCCCGGAAGCTCCTCTTCACCGAGCAGCAGACCCGCGACGGCGACGGCGTGGGATACGGGTTCGGCTGGTTCATCCGGACCCGCGACGACGGCCGCCGCCTGCTGTCGCACTCCGGCGGATCGGTCGGCGGCACGTCGCTGATGGTCGTGCAGCCCGACACGCGGGTGGTCGTGGTGGGCCTGATCAACCTGACCGGCGCGAACAACGGCGTCGTCCGAGAAGTGCTCGACCTGTTCATCGACGCCGCAGCCGCGTCGACGGCGCATTGAGCCGCCGCCAGCCACTCCTGATGAAGCAGGCGCCCCACGGGCTCTCTCCAATCGACATGACCGAGAGAAGCTGGATCGCGCCGGACGTGAGTCCGGACGACGAGACCACGTTCTTCGCAAGGCCGACCGCGCGCCTCGCGGCCGCGCTCGTGTCGTGCGTCCTGCTCGCGGCGGAGACGCCGCCGGTGTCGGCCGCACCGCAGGAGCCGCCCGCACCGCGGCGCGGCGCGACACCCGCCATCGACGGCCCGCCCGCACCGGTCGCGCCGGCCACCATCACCCGCGGCGCCGACGGCGGGGCGACGGTGCGCGCCGTCCGCCTCGACGCGCCCCTGCGGTTGGACGGCGTGCTCGACGAGCCGATCTACGCCGCCGTCGAGCCGTTCGGCGACTTCATCCAGCAGGCCCCCGACGAAGGGGCCCCGGCCACGGAGCCGACCGACGCGTGGATCTTCTTCGACGACGAGTCGATCTACGTGGGGGCCCGCATCCACGAGTCGGTTCCCGAATCGGCGTGGGTCGCCAACGAGATGCAGCGCGACTCGTTCCAGCTCATCAACAACGACGGGTTCATCGTCGTGTTCGACACCTTCTACGACCGCAGGAACGGCTTCGCGTTCCGGGTCAATCCCATCGGCGGGTTCAGCGATCAGCAGATCACCGACGAGGGGAACCCGAACCCCGACTGGAACCCCGTCTGGGACGTGCGCACCGGCCGCTTCGACGGCGGCTGGACGGTCGAGATGGCGATTCCGTTCAAGTCGCTCCGCTTCCGGCCCGGAGCCGACCAGTTGTGGGGCGTCCAGCTGGGCCGGGACATCCGGTCGAACTACGAGGAGGCGTATCTGACCGCGGTGCCCATTTCGGCCGGGCCGGGACAGTTCCGCCTGTCGGTGGCGGGCACCCTGGTCGGCCTGGAGGCGCCCGAGGGCAACCGCACGTTCGAGATCAAGCCCTACGCGATCGGCTCGCTCAACACCGACCGGACCGCCGCGCCCCCGGTATCGAACGACGGCGACGCGAACGGCGGCGTCGACGTCAAGTACGGACTCACCGAGAACCTGACCGCGGACTTCACCTTCAACACCGACTTCGCGCAGGTCGAGGTGGACGAGCAGCAGATCAACCTGACCCGGTTCAGCCTGTTCTTCCCCGAGAAGCGCGAGTTCTTTCTCGAAAGCCAGGGCATCTTCGACTTCGGCCGGGTGGCCGGCTTCGGCGGCTTCGGCGGGTCCGCGCGGGGGAATCTCGCCGCCGCCCCCGGCGTCTTCGGACCGGGCGACGCCCCGACCCTCTTCTTCAGCCGGCGGATCGGCCTCGACGAGGCGGGGCGAACCGTGCCGATCCTGGGCGGCGGACGCCTGACCGGCAAGGTGGGCGATTTCAGCGTCGGGGCCATCAACATCCAGACCGACGACACGTCGGCCGCCGACGCCGCCTCCACGAACTTCAGCGTGCTCCGCATCAAGCGCGACATACTCCGCCGGAGCCGCGTCGGCGCGATCTTCACCAACCGGTCGGTCTCCGTGGAGGGCGACGGCGCGAACCAAGCCTACGGGCTCGACGGATCGTTCTCGTTCCACGACAACCTGAACCTCTACGGCTACTACGCCCGCACGAACACGCCGGGCCTGGAGGGAGACGACGAGAGCTATCAGACCGCGTTCTCCTACGAGGGCGATCTCTACGGCCTGCTCGTCGATCATCTGCTCGTGGGCAGCCACTTCAACCCCGAGATCGGCTTCATGCGCCGCGACGATTTCCGGCGCAGCCACGTCTACACGCAGTTCAGCCCGCGGCCCCGCGGCCTCGCGGCGGTGCGCCAGTTCACCTGGAGCGGCAGCCTCGACTACATCGAGAACGGCGCCGGGCAACTGGAGACCCGGATCCTCTCGGGGCGCTTTCAGACGTCCTTCGAGAACAGCGACAGCCTGAGCGCGGACATCCAGCAGGACTACGAGCTCCTGACCGAGCCGTTCGAGATCACCGGCGACGTGACCCTGCCCGTCGGCGGCTACGAGTTCCGCGACTTCCAGGTGTCCTACCGCATGGGGCCGCAGCGCCGGCTCGCGGGCAACCTGTCCCTCCAGCACGGCGAGTTCTTCGACGGCGACATCACCGCCGTCGGCTACTCGCGCGGCCGCATCGAGGTCACGCGGCAGTTCGCGATCGAGCCGAGCGTCTCGTTCAACCGCATCACGCTGCCGCAGGGCGCGTTCACGGCCCGGGTGGCCGCGACGCGGCTCACCTACACCTTCACGCCGCGCATGTTCGCGAGCGCGCTGCTGCAGTACAACTCGACCAACAACGTGCTGAGCACGAACGTGCGCCTGCGCTGGGAATACCAGCCGGGCAGCGAGCTGTTCGTCGTGTACAACGATCAGCGGGACACTTGGCTGAACCGCGGCTTCCCGATGCTCGAGAACCGCGCCTTCGTCGTGAAGCTCACCCGGCAGTTCCGCTTCTGAACCCGGCGCCGTCAGGACCACCCGCCGGCCGCATCGAGTTCCCCGCCACCACCGCGCCAGTACGCGAGATTTCTGTCGGACCACGACGGCTACCGGGGTTGCCGATCGAGTTCGGCGGCAGGAACCCACGCGGTCCCACCCCCAGCCGCAACTCAGGCCCCGGATGTTGTGCCAGAGTTGTTCCGAACGCGCTTGACAAGTCCCGCGGCAGCTCGTATTCTGCGTTCCGGCACAACATTGGAACAACGGAGACAGGAATGGTAAACCCCAGGTATTCTGCGAGCTTGAGCCGGACCCAAGGCCGGTCGGGCTTCTCGATCATCTTCCGGCACCCTGCGAGGCAGGACGAGGCGAACGGCAAGCCGGGCGTCCGGGTCCGGCGCGGCCTCGGCACGCGGGACGAGGCGGAGGCCGAGCGGCTCCGGAACGAGCTGAACGTTCTTCTGGGCGGCCCTGAGTATCACGACCCCGCCGCTCGGGCCGAGGCCGAACGGCGATTCGATCCCCGCGTCGTCGACATTTTTTTCGACAAGATGGTGCCCGAGGAGACGGATTTCGCGGCGCTGCGCGAGGCCGTCATTGCGCTGCCCGAGTCGGGATCAGACGGATACCGGCGGGTGCTCTTCCTTGGAACGACGGGGGCCGGCAAGACGACGCTCGTGCGTCAGCTGCTCGGGACGGATCCCGCGAATGAGCGCTTCCCCTCGACCTCGACGGCGAAAACGACCATCCACGACACCGAAATCGTCCTCGCCGAGGGCGGCTGGCGCGCGGTGGTGACCTTCGCGTCGAGCGACGAGGTGCGCGAGCACCTGAACGAGTGCATCTCGGCTGCGGTGCTCGCTGCGGCCAACAAGGCGGACGACGCCAAAGTGCTCCGGCACCTTCTCAACCACGTCAATCAACGTTTCCGCTTCAACTACGTGCTCGGAAACGGCCCGGCGGTCGTCCCGCGCTGCTCGGACTTCGACGATGACGACGAGGAATCGGAGGGCGAGGTCGATCTCCCTTCCGAGGAGGAGCGCGACGTCATCGACGTGGCGGGCACGACAGAGATGCTCGGCCGGACCGTAGAAAAGATGCACAAGTTCGCTCGCCGTCTCGGTAACGAGCTGCGAGCCGAGCTCGGTGTTCGCGGGGACGACGAGCGCGTGGCCGAGGAGCTCTTCGAGGAGGAACTAGACAACCTGTTGCGCGATGACGAGGAGTTCCACCAAGTGACCGATGCTCTGATGGAGGAAATCGAGAAGCGCTTCGACTTGCTGCCGCCCGGTAAGGTCCGGAAGACGCGGCAGAGCTGGCCTATCGCGTGGAGCGGCGAGTGGCCCGTCGAGGAGCGTGCCGAGTTCATCGGCTCCATCTCCCGCTTCTCCAGCAACTACGCGCCCTTATTCGGGCGGCTGCTGACGCCCCTCGTGAACGGCGTGCGGGTCGCCGGCCCGTTTACTCCGACCTGGAACAGAAGCGAGTTGCCAAAGCTCGTTCTCCTCGATGGCGAAGGGCTCGGCCACACACCCACGTCTTCGTCAGCGGTCTCGACGACGGTGAGCCGACGCATTGAGACGGCCGATGCTGTCCTCCTCGTGGACAGCGCCACCCAGCCGATGCAGGCGGCGCCGCTCGCCGCCATGCAGGAGGTCGTGATGACCGGGAATGCCCGCAAACTCATCATGGCCTTCACGCACTTCGACGAAGTCAAGGGCGACAACCTGCCGAACGCCTCGGCGAAGGTGCAGCACGTCCTCGCCTCCGCCGAGAACGTGCTTGCGGCCTTCGGAGAGGATCTCGGATCGTACGCCGAGCGGGCGTTGCGCCAGCGCCTGGAGAGCGCCCGCTTCTTCTTCGCGGACATTCACCAGCCGTTGAGCGACGCCACCGTCTCGGGAAGGCGCACGATCTCGCAATTCCGCAAGCTCCTCGAGGCAGTCGACGCGGTGATCGAACGGCCGGAACCCGCGAAGGCGCGCCCCGTCTACGACAAGATGAGCCTCGTGCTCGCAATCCGCGCCGCGGCCGACGCCTTCCACGAGGCGTGGCGACCGCGCCTCGGCCTCGAGTTCAAGCCCGGTTTCGCGAAGGAGCACTGGACGCGGGTGAAGGCTCTGAGCCGGCGTCTCGCTATGGGATGGTACGACGAGTACGACACGCTGCGCCCGATCGCGGACCTACACACGGAGCTGAAAAAACGGATCTACGTGTTCGCGCAGAAGCCCCTGCGCTGGCAGGGGCCCAAGCCTGCGGACAACCAGAAGCAGGAGTGCTTCCACGCCTTTGCAGAAAACCTCAGCCCGCGGCTGCTAAAGGTGTGCACTCGCAGGATGTGGCGCGAACGCACGGCGCAGTGGTGGGACGCATACCGCAAGCGCGGAACCCGCTCGACGTTCGTGCGCGCCCGGATCATCGGCGACGCGATCTACAAGCCGGCGGCGCCCGTTCCCGATGTCACGCCCTCCCCCGACCACAACGAGTTCCTGCGCCAAGTCATCACCGAGGTGGAGAAGGCGGCCGACGAGACGGGCTCCGTCCTAGAGTAATCACGGGAGATTCTGTGATGAGTGCCATTTCTGCCGATGCCCGCCGCCTGCCGCTCCACCACGTCACCATCCGCGTCCCGTGGCACGACGGAGGCTGGACGGGAAGCGTCTGCGCTCGCCCGCTTGACAACACAAGCTGCCTGATCCTGCCCCGCATCGGCGAGCGCCGGCGCGACGACGTCGAGGCGCGTTGCGCGGGTCAGCGGCTGGACAAGCTCGACCCCGCCGATCTTCCGCCCTGCGCGAGCGAGCGCGTCTCGTTCATGGCGCCCTTCGCGCTCACGCGGAGGATGACGCACCCGTACACGGAGTTCTACCCCGAGACCTACGGTCACTTCGCACCCACCCGCTTCACGCAGCCCGCCTACTCCGCTGCCTGCGTGCCCTACAGATGGATCATGCGCGAGAAGGTCGAGGGAAACACGAAGAATGGCGAGATCGGGATCGCCGAGCGTCTGAAGATCGGCTGGGCGCCGGACCGCGAGCCCGACATCCGCAACCACGGGGGCAAGGAGGTCGAGACAGCCTGGATCCAGGAGCGCGAGAACCAGCTCGCGCTGCTCGACACCTTCTTCGGCGCGCTCCGGCCGGAGGAGTCGCTCTGCTTCCTCTATGCCAAGCGCACCCCGCTCTCCGAGCAGTCCCGGCGCACAATCGTCGGCGTGGGTCGCGTGCTTTCCGTGGGTGGGGCCACCGAGTACGCCTACAAGGTCGAGAACCCGCCCTCCGCTGCGTGCTCTGGGAGCGCAACGTAGGCCACTCGATCCGGCCCGGCTTCGCGGACGGCTTCCTCTTTCCCTACCAGGAGGCGCTGGCGCTCGCCGAACGCGAGGGGGTCGCCCCCGAGACGTTCGTGGCCTTCGCTCCTGACGAGCACTTCGACGCCTACTCCTTCGGCTCGGAGCTCCTGACCCACGATGGCGCGGTGGCCTCCCTCGTAGCCTGCGCGGCAACGCTGCACCGAATCCGCGGCCGGATCGAAGGACCGTGGGACCAAGCGCTTGCTTGGATCGACACGCACCTTAACCGCCTGTGGAAGGCGCGGGGCGCGTTCCCCGGCCTGGGCTCGGCGCTCTCGGCATTCGGCTACGAGTGGGGCTTCCAGCACGGGAGCCTGCTCGCCTACGAAATCGAACTGCGGCGCGAGCGCGACGGCGGCGGCGATCCCTGGGCGCTCGTTGACGCGTTGATGAATGATCCTGCGAAGCTCGGCGAGCCCGTGGCGAAGCTCCTCACGGACGGACTGCGCAGGGGCTGGAAGCGCCTCGCCGGCGAGAGACGAGCCCTGCTCCAACTCCTCGGCCGCTGCGCCATCTCGGAGGACAAGGCGCTACGCTTCTACGACACTACGGCACGGGCGGAAGCCGGTATCGAGGCGAGCGACTCCGAGCTGCTGCGCAATCCGTACCTCCTCTTCGAGCGCGACCAGCGCGCCGCCGACCCCATCGCCTTTGGCGCGGTAGACCGGGGCCTGTTCCCGGACGAGGCAGTGCGGGAGAAGCTTCCCGTGCCGGAGCCGAGCCGCATCGAAGACCCGGTCGACGAACGGCGGGTGCGCGCAGTGGTCGTCGACCTCCTGGAGCACGCGGCGGCCGACGGGCACACGCTGCTGCCCCGGAGCTGGGTCATCCGAAGAGCACGTGAGCGCGCGCTCCAGCCGCCATGCCCGCTCGGCGAGAACGTGCTCGACGCCTGCGAGGAGAGCTTTGATTCGGTCGTCGCGCGCGTCGCCACGCGCGCCGGCGAGCCCGCCTACCAGGTGGAGCGGCTGGTCGAGTGCCGCAAGATCATCCGCCACGAGGTGCTCGGCCGGAACAGGGGGAAGCCGCACGTGGCCGATTTGGAGTGGCGTGAACTCGTGGACGCGGGGTTTGGTGCGCTGATGTCCACGGACCCGGAAGACCGTGGCTTGGAGGAGCGCGCGCGGCGCGAGAAGGCTGCGGCGCTCGAACAGCTCTTCCGCTCGCGGCTCTCCGTGCTGATCGGGCCGGCGGGCACGGGCAAGACAACGTTGCTACGGATGCTGTGCTCCCTTCCCGGCCTTGTCGAGAAGGGGGTGCTGCTCCTCGCACCCACGGGCAAGGCCCGCGTGCGCCTGGAAGATCAGACCGATATGCGGGGTGCCGGCCAGACCCTCGCTCAGTTCCTCATCCGGCAGCAGCGCTACGACAGGGAGACCGGCACCTACTTTCCCAAGCCCAAGGCACCTCGCTGCGGCAACTACCGCACCGTGATCGTAGACGAGTGCTCGATGGTGACAGAAGAACAGCTCGCGGCCCTGATCGACTCGCTCAGTAACGTCGAGCGGCTCGTACTCGTCGGGGATCCGCGTCAGCTCTCGCCGATCGGGGCCGGCCGCCCGTTCGTGGACATCGTTCGAAGGCTCGAGCCCGAGAACGTCGAAACCCTCTCTCCACGCTGTGGGCCGGGCTATGCCGAGCTCACTGTCCCGCGACGCCAGAAGGGCGAGGCCGGGGCCGACGTGCTCCTGGCATCGCACTTCAGCGGACGGCAGCTCGATCCTGGCGCAGACGCAGTGCTGGACGAAGGCAAGGAAGGATTGGACGGACGCCTCCGGCTCGTGCGTTGGAACCACCCGGAGGAGCTTCAGGAGAAGCTCATCGCGGAGCTGGTCGAGGCGCTCGGTCTGGCCGGGCCGGACGACGAGCTGGGCTTCGAGGAATCGCTGGGCGGCGCGCGTCACGGGGACATCCCGTGGGCCTTCTTCTGGAACCAGTCCGGCGACAAACCGGGAGCTGCGGCGCGGGCGGAAGCTTGGCAGATGCTCTCGCCCGTGCGCGCCGGGCTCGTGGGGGTGGATGCGCTGAACCGCATGGTCCAGAAGCGATTCCGGGCGAAGGCGCGCGAGGTTGCCGAGACGGCGGGCTGGAGCCGCAAGATGCCGTGTCCCGTCGGTCCGCAGGCGCTACTCTACGGTGACAAGGTCATCAACGTCATCAACCAGCGCCGCCGCGACGTCTGGCCGAAGCCCGCTGGGGAGGCCTACGTCGCCAACGGCGACATCGGCATCGTCGTCGGACAGTACAAGACGAGAAAGTTCAAGGGCTTGCCGCGGAAGCTCGAGGTCGAGTTCGCCGGGCAACCGGGCCCCAAGTACGGGTTCTACCCCGGGGAGTTCGGAGACGAAGGCCGCAACCCGCTCGAGCTGGCCTACTGCCTGACGGTGCACAAGACCCAGGGTAGCGAGTTCGGCGTCACCTTCGTCGTGCTCACCAACCCCTGCTGGCTGCTCTCCCGCGAGCTCTTGTACACGGCACTGACCCGCCACCAGGACCGGCTGGTCATCCTGCACGAGGGCCCGCTTGTCGAGTTTCGTCGCTATGCAGGCGACGAGCACTCGGAAATCGCCCGGCGGATGACGAACCTCTTTGCGGATCCGCTGCCGCGGGAAGTAACCGTCAACGCCCGGCAACGCTTCATCGAGGAAGGGCTCATTCATCGAACCGAGCGCGGCGACCTCGTGCGTTCAAAGTCCGAGCTGGTGATTGCCGACAAGCTTCACGCCCGCGGGGTCAACTACGCCTACGAGCAGCCTCTCGTGCTGTCCAATGGTCGCACCCGCTACCCGGATTTCACGATCTCGGATCACGCGCGGGGCGTGACCTTCATCTGGGAGCATCTCGGCATGCTCGACGACCACGGATACAAAGCCCGCTGGGAGGGGAAGCGTGCCGAGTACCTGGCGTGCGGAATCGAGCCCCACGAAGACGGCGGAGGCCCGGAAGGAACGCTGATCGAAACGCGCGACGAGCCGGGCGGGAGGCTGGATGCAGCGGCGATCGCCTCGGTGATCGACGGCGTGATCTTGGGTTGACACATGGACCTTCATCCCAGGCACGGCGTTTCGGAGCCAGGCGATCGCCTTGGGCACCTTCTTGTCAGTGACGCCGAGCCACACCGCACGACGCGCCGGACCACACGTCTACGATGCGCGCGGTTCGGTGCACCCACGGCTCTTCGCTGCCGCCTCAGACAGCCGCCGCCCACTTCGTCGGTGACGGCGCCCGCTGCCAACAGGAGCGGCGCGTCGGCCAGAACTGCCGGCGCTACGCAGAAGTCGGCGTGTACTCCGCGACGGCGAAGTCGGCGCGGCCGGTGTGAAGATAGATGGCCTGAGCACCGACGAGCACGAGGGCGTCGCGCTGTTCGGCCAGCGCATCGGCGGCGTCGAGCAGCGCGGTGCGGGCGCGAACGTACAGCGGGTCAGGACCGCCAGACATGCTCGTTCCCCGCCATCCACGCCAGCATCGCTTCGCCCTGTGAGGGTTCCCGACCCGGCCCGGTGAGCAGGTCGACGGTGAGCTGGCTGGAGGCGACGCAGCGAAGACCGTCCCGGTCGACCGTCCGATCGAAGACGACAGGATCGAGAGGCTCGAGAAGCACCACGTTGGCGCCGGCTTCGGTCTCGCGGAGCTCTAGGCGGTCGATGGCCCGGCCCGGGTCGGTGACGTAGATGGTCGCCAGCCTTGCAGGCGCGATGGGATCGAATCGCTGAGCGGCAAGAGCGCCGGTGGCGGCGTACGCGAACCTCATCTCGCGAAGCCGGTTCTCGAAGGCCGGCAGACCCCGTGGATCGAGCACCGTCGTTGGTGTGTTGGAGTCGGTCTGGTCGTAGTCCTCGGCCCACTGGCGAATGGCGCCCTGCCAGTCGACGGTCGAGACGGCCCCGCGCGCACGGGTCACGATGGCCTCGCGTTCGAGCAGGTCCAGCACACGGGACAGGGTCGGCGCCGACGCGCCAGTTGACTGAGCCAGCTCGCGGACACCGTATGGAGGAGGGGTATCGATGATGGCCCTCATGGCTCGGGCGGCCCCCCGCCCCCGCAGGGATCGGAGCTTGTGGTCCCTTGGCCAGGGGTCGCGATCGGCTCCGTCGGTAGCAATGAACAGCCCCGGCGTGGAGATCTCGATCCGCACGTTGCCCGTGGTATCGACGTAGCCGACCCCGCGATCGCGAAGCAGGGCCCGGGCGCGGGGGGAGAGATACGCGGCCGCCACGACAGGCACGGCGCGCGGCGACGCGCCGGCGGTCATCCTCGAGATCTGCTCGACGGCCTGGAACACGTCGCGCGGTTCCAGAGTGCGCTTGATCTCGACGGCAAGGACCGCGCTTTCGCCCGCGGGTGACACGATCTCCGCCAGCAGGTCTACGCGGTACCGACCGAGCGCTTCGGTCCGCCGGGCTTCGAGTGCCCAGCCGGCCGGGATTCGTTCAGCCAGAAACCGCTCGACTTGGCGCTCGACCTGCATTCCGGTCGGGGGCTGTTTGTCGGTTACGGGCATGGGGCTCTCTGACGGGGCAGCGTTCCGATTATTTTAATGTTTCGGCATAAGGGAAACAAGCGATTTCAAGAAACGGCGTGCGGAGTCGAACCGAGTGGCCGGGCCGCGGGCATCCGGCCTGCTCCGGAAGAAGGACATTGGCAAGGGACTGCTCGGCAAAGATGCTCGACGACCTTGGAATCGACGGGGATGACATCTAGTCGGCCCGAATGGTCGGAAATGTCCCGCACGAAGGGAACCGCCTCACCCATGTCTGACACATACAACTATCCTGCCGAGGTTGAACGCGACGAGGACGGCCGCTATGTGGTCGCGTTTCCCGATTTCGGGTGGGGCGCAACGGATGGTGTGACCCGGGACGAAGCGTTGGCCGAAGCCCGGGATCTGCTTCGGGAGCTGATCGCGGCGACGATGCGGGAGGGCAAGGACTTGCCCGAGCCGTCCCGCGCCACCAAGCGTCGGCCCCTCGTGGTGCCCCCGGTGCCGATTGCACTGAAGGCGGCCCTCTACCAAGCGTTCCGCGCGGCAGGTGTGTCGCAACGCCGCCTCGCCCGTGATCTCGATGTTGCCGAGAGCGAGGTCCGGCGCATGCTGAACCCGGACCACGCCACAAAGTCGGCAGCAATCGACCGCGCCTTGCGTCGCTTGGGCAGGCGGGTCAGCGTGACTGTTGGGGAAGTTGCGTGATGATCCCACGATCAGGACCACAGACCTGCTCGACGAGGAAATCGCCGACCTGCTTCGGCCCGTCGCTGCCGCCTCAAGCAGCCTCCGTCGGCCTCGTCGGCCGCGCCGACCGCTGCTGAACCGACGAATCAGAACGTGGCGATCGGATTGATGGGCGACCCAGTGCCGCGCGTGGGCAGCGGCGCCGCCGTCAGGAGAAACTCGTAGCGGTTCAGCGAGGCGGCCATCTCCGCCAATGCCTCCAGATCCAGGTTGTCGAACAGGGGCATCCCCAGGTAGATAAGCGCGAAGCGGTGGAGCGGGCGGGGACCGAGGTCGTCCGCCACCGTCACGGCCCGCTCGGCGTCGGCCGGCGCCATGTCCTGGGCCGCCTCGCCCCCGAGCAGCGCGATGTCCCGCGCCTTGAGCCACGGAATGACTGACGCGTGCAGTCCGGCCGCCGCGTCGGCCACGTCCCAGGGGCCGACTTCGACGCGCCGAGCCCAGCGCCCGGTGCGAATGACCACCGCGTCGCCGGAGGAGACGGTCACCCCCGTCGCCGCCCCCCAGGCCTCGATGTCCTCCACGTGGATCGGCGTGCCGGGTTCCAGGTACGGCACGTTCCGGAACCGCGCCATGTCGATCAGCACGCCCCGGGTGACGATGCCCGACTTCGCGTTGTGCACGGTGTTCCGGGAGTGGCCGCCCTGCGCCGCGACCACCGCGGGATCCGGCCGGTAGTCGTTGTAGGTCACGCCCTCGCCGATGAAGTTATGATTCAAGAAGTCCAGGTGGGTGTGGATGAACCCGTGGTACGAGATCCGGATCTCGTCGGCGGTGATCCCGAGCGGGGTGACCTGATACGGCCGCGGGCCGTCGACGAGAACGGTGAAGGCGGACGCGCCGGTCACCCTGACTGCGGTCGCGCACGACGAGGACGGGTTGCCGAAGCCGCGGCGGATGCGCCCCTGGACCCGGGCCGGCCCACGAGCCTGACCCCGATCGCCGCGACCGGCCTCCGGCTCTCCTGGTTCGTCTACCGGGGAGCCGTGCCGGTGACCTTCGATCCGGTGCAGACCAAGGTCTGGGAGGACACGCGGGCGAACTCGAACCCGCCGTGGGGCGCCGGCTGGGAGACTCCCGAGCCGCCCCCGGACAACCAGTGGGTGGTGCAGGCGACCTTCAGCGAGCCCGGCGCCTACGTGCTGCGGTGCATCGCCCACGATGGGACGCTGGGGACCTACGAGGACGTCATGTTTGTGGTGACGGAGTGAGCGGCCTGCTTCGTGGTTGGGCTGAGCCTCCGGAACTATCCGACGTCCGGCGGCGCCTCGAGACGCCGCCGGACGCTCTCGAAGAACTCGGGGTCCGACAGCAGTCGGCGGAGAAGGTCCTGGTGCAAGTAACTCGGCGCCCGCGCGCGGGTTTCGGCAGTCAGGCGCAGCCCGTCGCCCGACGGTTGGGGAAGGTCCTGTTGCGCTTGGCCCAGCGCCAGCGTGAGCCAGACCGCGAGAGGCAGCTCGTCGAAGAACAGGGCGGCGACGCCGCCCGTCGCGGCGCCACGCGGCACCGCGTAGGTGGCCTCGGTCAACACGCCGGCCAAGCTGCCGCCCTTGGTGCCGAATGACGTGAACCCGCGTCGAATCGGTTCATTCTCCATCGGCCATTCGAGGAACGCGCGCATCGTGGCGGACGCCGCATCCGAAACCAAGTCGCCGCCCTGTACCCGCTCCATCAGCCCGGCGTAGTCCCGCGCGGTGCCCCGGGGGAAGCGCGCGACGCTCAAGCGTGCCTGCTCGCGAAGGGTGACCCGGTCCACCACCGGATTCTGCTGCCGGGCCGTCCGGAACGCCGGATCACTGCGCAGGCGGCCCGCCAACTCCCAGGCGGCATCCTCCAACGGTTCGTCGACCGCGTCGGCCCAGCTCAGAAAGACGCCGCTGATCGGCAACGGGGCATCGGAACCGGCGAGGTCGAGCCCGGCCGCGAGGGCTCCGGCGCGCTCGCGACCCAGTCGATGCAGCAGGTAATCGGTGGCGGCGTTGTCGCTCACGGTCATCATCGCCCAGACCACGTCCCGCAGGGAGACGGCGCCCGACGCGTCGAGCCATCCCCGCTCTCGATAGACCTCCACTGCGCGATCGTGCGCGCCGCCGTCGGTGCCGGGCAGGAAGAAGGCCTCGACGTCGGCGAGCGGCATCCGCTCGTCGGGCGACCACCGGCCCTGGTCCACGGCCTCGGCGTAGCCGGCGAGCACCAGGATCTTGATGGTGGAGGCGAGCGGCCGGGGGACGTCGGGATTCAGGAGGATCGGATGGGAATCATCCAGACGATAGGCGACCAGCGAGACGCGGGAGCGGTTGGCGTCGATGAAGTCGAGCAGCGTGTCCACCGAGCGCAGCGTCCGCGCGGCTTCGGCCCCATCGAACATCACGCTGAGATTCCGGGCGACGAAGGTGACCCGGTCCCAGTTGACCGCGATCAGGACCGCGCCGGCGATCAACACGGTGAGACATCCCACACCGGCGATCTTGAGCAACCGTCTCATCAAAGCTCCATCAGCGCCGCGATCGTGTTGATGGCGTCCGTCCTCATTCCCGCCCTGCGGGGCGGGCCTCATCGAAATCGATCCAGCGGGCCGATGTGGTTGCCTCCATCGTCCGCTCCGACTGCCACCGGCTGGAGCGACAGCGGCCGGGCGGGATTCGCACCCGCGGAAGAATAGCGCCTTTCACCGCGCACCACCACGGTGCTATACAGATGATAGAGTCACAACAGGACATGCCACAACATCGAGACCGGCACGCTTCCCGGCGGCGACGGCGTTCCCAACAACCCTCCTGGGCCGAGACTTTGCGCATGAAACCACATCACGGCCATCACCGTACGGTCGCGTAGGGCGAAGCGTTCACCGATGCCGGCTCCACCGACCCTGACCGAAGGCCGGATCCTCAGGCATGTCGAACCGCGCCTACCGGTTGGAGCGCGGGCCCGCCCTGGCCGAGGATCTCGCGCGAACCGCGCCGCCGGCCGTCCCGACTCGCGGCCTGGGGCTTCCGGGTGGCGAGCATCACGGCGGCATGAAGCCCGGCGGACGGGACGAGCCGGGCACCCGGCTGCACGCCGAGCAGCAGTTCCGCGACGGCGCGGTGCAGGTGCTCGCGACGACCGAGGCGGCGGGCGAAGGGATCAACCTGCAGGTCTCGAACGTTCTCTTCTGGACATCGATGCCATGACCGGGCCGATGCCGGAGCGGGACGGTCGGCCGGACTACGGGGTGGAATCGTGAGCGCGCGGGAGGACCGATGAGCAGGGACCTGCGGTTCCGGCGTTTGCGCCTGCGGAACTGGAAGAACTTTCTGCAGGTGGACGTTGCCGTCGGGAACCGCCTGTTTCTGGTGGGAGCGAATGCCGCCGGAAAGTCCAACTTGCTCGACGCCTTTCGCTTTCTCCGCGATGTCGCTCTCTCCGGCAGCGGCTTCCGGGAAGCCGTTCTTCACCCGCGCCGCGGCGGCGTCGCCGGCATTCGCTGCCTTGCGGCGCGCCGGTATCCCGACGTCGAGATCACCGTCGAGCTGGAAGAAGAGGGCGCCGTAGCGTGGCGGTACGAGATCACCTTCTACCAGGACAACCAGCGGCGGCCCCGCATCCGGAGGGAGCGCGTGAGCCGGAGTGGGGAAGCGCTGGTCGATAGACCGAACGAGGACGACAACAAGGATCCGGAGCGGCTCACCCAGACGTACCTGGAGCAGGTCAGCGTCAATCAGCCGTTCCGCGATCTGGCCGTGTTCTTCAGCTCCATCCGATACCTGCACTTGGTGCCGCAGCTCGTCCGCGAACCCGATCGCTCGGTGGGCCGTGCGAACGATCCCTTCGGCGGCGACTTCCTCGAGCAGGTCGCCACGACCCAGGAGCGTACCCGCACGGCCCGCCTTCGCCGCATCCAGCGCGCCCTCCGCGTCGCGGTGCCGCAACTCGAACAGATCGACTTGTGGCGCGACGCGCGCGGCACGCCGCACCTGCGGGGAAAGTACCAGCACTGGCGCGCGCAGGGGGCGTGGCAGAGCGAGGAGCAGTTCTCGGACGGCACGTTGCGCCTGATGGGGTTGCTCTGGGCGACGATGGACAAGGGAGGGCCGCTGCTGCTCGAAGAGCCGGAGATGTCGCTCCATCCGGAGATCGTGCGCGTGCTGCCTCAGATGCTGGCCCGCGTCCAGCGGCGAAGCGGCCGGCAGATCTTCGTGAGCACGCACTCTCCGGACCTGTTGCGCGACGAGGGCATCGGCCTCGACGAGGCGATGCTCCTCGTGCCGGGCGCCGAAGGCTCCGAGGTGGTTCCGGCCGGGTCGAATCGGGAAGTGCGCGCGCTGCTCGAAGGTGGCCTGTCGCTCGCCGACGCCGCCATACCCAGGACCCGGCCGGAGAACGTCGCGCAGCTCGCCCTGTTCGACGACGTGTGACGGTGGCAGCCACTACCATCTCGGCCGCCGTCGCGGGCGGTCTCGATGAAGCGGTCGTTCGGACGCTCATCCGCCACGTTGGAGGTGTCCCGGGCATTGTGTACGGGAAGAACGGCAAGCCGTTCTTGAGAGACAGGATTGCCGGCTACAACAACGCCGCCCGTCACGCCCCATGGGTAGTGCTCGTCGACCTGGACACGGAAGGGAATTGCGCACCGCCGGTCCGCACGACGTGGTTGTCGCATCCGGCCCCGCAGATGTGCTTCCGAATCGCCGTGCGAACGGTCGAGGCGTGGCTCATGGCCGACAACGAGCAACTGGCCGCCTTCATCGGCGTCGCCCGCAGCAGAGTGCCCACGAACCCAGAAGGGCTGGAGTTCCCGAAACAGGCGATGGTCAACCTTGCGCGCCGCTCGCGCCGCCGCGACGTCCGGCTGGATATGGTGCCGCACCACGGGAGCGGACGGACCGAAGGACCGGCCTATGCGTCTCGGATGATCGAGTACGCCACGGTCCGTTGGCGTCCGGAGGTCGCCGCCGCGCACGCGGACAGCCTGCGGCGCGCCATCAATGGTCTCCGGCGCTTGAGTGCCGGGAGCGCCTGACGCGAGATGGACCGCGCTTCCAGAATGCTGCTTGCGCCGCGCCGGGGCGCGCCATACAGTGTGGCCACGCGTGCCCCGCGAACGCCGGTGCATCGTGCTCGAGAATATCCAGGAGACTCACGGAGACGCGTGCCCGGTCGAGGATAGTGGACCGGAGTCAATCACCCAAGCGGGATCCGGATCGGCGGTAGGGGACCGCAGCGGAAAGGAATCGGCCAATGCACGAAGTGAAATCGATTCAGGACCTGCTGAACCAGATCGGCCGCGACGAAATTCTGCTTCCCGAGTTCCAGCGCGGCTACGTCTGGAACCGCACTCAGGTCAGGGGCCTGATGCAGTCGCTCTATCGCAAGCATCCGACTGGTCACTTATTGGTCTGGCGCACTTACAAGCCATCGCTGGTGCGCGGCGGAGAGGCGGCACGCGACGGACATTCGCTTTTGTTGCTCGACGGGCAGCAGCGCCTGACGACGCTCTACGTTCTGTTCAACGGCAAAGCGCCGCGGTTCTACGAGGGCGAGTCGCTCTTCTTCGACCTTCACTTCAACCTCCAGACCGAGGAGTTCCGCTTCTGGCAGAAGTCGCGGATGGAGAACAACCCGGCGTGGGTCGGCGTTCACGAGTTCCTGCGCGAGGGGCTGAACGCGCTGCTTGAACGGCTGGATCAGCTCGACGGCCAGCGGCGCACGATCATCCAGCAGAACTTGGCCCGGCTGAGCCGCCTCGACATGGTGCGCGATTACACCTACACCGTCGATCAGGTGTCTGGGGACAACTACCGTGTCGAGGAGGTCGTCGAAATCTTCAACCGTGTCAACAGCAAGGGGACACCCCTCAAGAAGGCGGACCTCGCGCTCGCACACGTCTGCACCATCTGGCCGGAGGCGCGGGCGGAGTTGCGCGCCTTCGCGTCCGGGACGAAGGAGCGCGGCTTCGACGTCGATCTCAACTTCCTGGTACGCTGCCTCGCGGGCGTGGCGACCAGTTCGGTGCTGCTTGAAGGGTCGTTCCTCAAGACGCCCGCGGGAGTGTTGCAGGCCGCGTGGAAGATGATGCAGCCGGCGTTCGAACACTTGGTGAGCGTCCTGCGCCACGAGGCGTTCATTGGCGGCCTCGATGATCTCCCGACGAACTACGTGCTGGTGCCGGCCACCATCTATCTGGCGCGCCAGGGCGGACAGTTCCCGACTGACGCCGTCCGGCGGCGCTTCATCCGCTGGATTCATCTCGCTGGCCTTTGGGCGCGGTATTCGGGGTCGGCCGAAACCAAGCTTCAGCAGGACGTGGCGCTGGTGGCCGGCCAAGACATCGACCCGACCCACGAACTGGAGGCCGCCATTCTGCGGGAGCGCGGCCGCGTCATCCTGGAGGAAGGTGACCTGGATCGGGCGCGCATCGACTCCGCGGTCGCCCGCCTGAGCCGCGTCGTGGCGCGACATCGAGATGCCCGCGACTGGTTCACGGGGGTCCGAATCTACGACGCGGTGGGGGGAAAGAGTCTCGGCGAAGAGCGCCACTACATCTTTCCGAGGAAGGTGCTGGAGCAGTTCGGGTTCGGCGACACGACGCGGATCAACGCAGTGGCCAACCGGGCCTTGCTTGGGCAGCGGGCGCCCAGGGAGTATCGGGGGGCGTCGCCCACGGAGTATCTGCCGGAGGTCGCCGAGAATCAGCCGGGCGCCCTGCGGGCGCAGTCGGTGCCGATGGACCGTACGCTCTGGAAGCCCGAGCACTTCCTCGATTTCCTGGCGGCCCGCCGGCGGCTGCTGGCCCAGGCGATGAACGAGTTCATCGCTGGATGGGTCCCGGAGGCGAAGCGCGACCCGCGGGACGAACAGGGGGTGCGGGCGCTGCTCGCGGCAGGTGAGAGTGGGAGCCTGGAGTTCAAGTCCAGCCTGCGTTGGGACCGCCGGGTGGAGCAGGTCAACAAGGCAATCGAGCACATGGTGGTCAAGACGCTCGCGGCGTTCCTCAACGCGACGGGCGGCACACTGCTCATCGGCGTCGACGACGGCGGCATTCCCGTCGGGCTCGCCGCAGACTACGGAACGTTCAAGAAGAAGGACCGCGACGGGTTCGAGTCGCATCTGCAGGCGATCCTTGTTCGCGATCTCGGCGAGTCGGCGGCGTCGTCGTTCCTGACGGTCAACTTCCACGCGATCGACGGTTCGGACATCTGTCAGGTCACCGTCGAGCGGAGCGACCACCCGATCTACGTGGAATACCAGAACGACGCGATCTTCTACCTGCGCGTCGGCAACGGGACCCGAGCGCTTCCGGTGGATGAGGCCGTCAAGTACGTCGGGCAGCGTTGGGGGAAGACGGCGTGATCCTGCGCGAATGCAAGCGCCTCGCCGAGGTGAACTTCCCGATCTCCGTCGTGTCGAAGCACGCGGTGCGGGATCTGAAGAATAGCGCCTTTCACCGCGCACCACCACGGGCTGCTATACCGATGATAGAGTCACAACAAGGACATGCCACAACTTCGAGACCGGCGCACTTTTCGGCTGCGACGGCGTTCCCAGCAACCCTCCTGGACCGAGACTCTGCGCATGAATCCACATCACGGCCATCACAGCGCGGTCGCGTAGGGCGAAGCGTTCACCGATGCCTGCTCCACCAACCCTGACCGAAGGCCAGATCCTCAGCGGTTCTCTCTTCGACGAGCCGATGCGGGTGGAGACCGTCGCGGCGGCGGGTCCCGGCGGCTGGTCGCTCGGTCTGGTCGGCATGCGGTCCGAGCGCTTCCGGAAGGTCTCGCTCGGCGCGGCCGAACTGGCCGGACTGACGGTGCGCGACAGCGGCTTCCGGTACGACGGGGACGGCAGGCTGCTGCGGCTGGGAATGCAGGCCCACGCCCTCGGAATCGCCTGGGAGTTCGATCCGTATTTCGGACTGTCGGTCTCGCGCGTCGACCCGCTGCCGCACCAGTTGGAGGCGGTCTACGACCACCTGCTGAAGCTGGCGCGCGTCCGGTTCCTGCTCGCCGACGACGCCGGGGCCGGCAAGACGATCATGTCCGGGCTGCTGATCCGCGAGCTGCAGTTGCGCGGTCTGGCCGAGCGCATCCTGATCGTCGCCCCGTCGAACCTCGCGTTCCAGTGGCAGCGCGAACTACAGGAGAAGTTCGACGAGACGTTCGTCGTGCTGAGAGGCGGCGACCTGCGCGCGCAGTTCGGCGTGAACCAGTGGATGCGGCAGCCGAAGGTCGTGACCTCGCTCGACCTTGCGAAGCGCGACGACATCCTGCCCGGCCTGCGCCAGGCGCACTGGGACTTGGTCGTCGTGGACGAGGCGCACCGGATGTCGGCGCGGGACGACTCGCACAAGAGCCAGCGGTACAAGCTGGGCGAGCTGCTGCGGGATTCGTCCGACCACCTGCTGCTGCTGACCGCGACGCCGCACAAGGGCGACCCCGACAACTTCTCGCTCTTCCTCCAGCTTCTCGACCGCGACGCCTACGCCGACGTGCGCTCTATCCGGCAGGCGATGGACGCCGGGCGCGCCCCGTTCTACCTGCGGCGCACGAAGGAGGCGATGGTCCACTTCCCGGAGCGGGACGCGGAGGGGCGGTGGGTCACGCGGAAGATCTTCACGAAGCGCATTCCCCGCACCGTGAACTTCGCCATCGACGGTCCGGAGTTCGAGCTGTACAGCGAGGTGACCCGGTTCGTGAAGCGCCAGAGCGCCCGCGCCGCCGCGGCCGGCGACGACCGGCGCGCCCGCGCCGTGGGCTTCCTGATGGCGCTGTACCAGCGGCGCCTGACGTCGAGCACGCGGGCCATCCGGCGCAGCCTGTCGAACCGCGCCGACCGGTTGGAGCGCGGGCTCGCGCAGGCCGAGGATCTCGCGCGAACCGCGCCGCCGGACATCCCGAGCCCGGACGAACTCGACGAGATGGAGGACCGCGACCGCGAACGGCTCGAGCGGTTGCTCGACGCGGTCACGCTGGCCGGGAACGCCGGCCGGGTGCGCGAGGAGATCGCCGAGCTGCGGGCGCTGGCCGTCAGGGCGCAGCAGGTCGAGCGCGCCGGCGTCGAGGCGAAGCTCGCCAAGCTCGAAGATCTGCTGCGCGGCCAGGGGTTCTTCGACCGGCCGGATCAGCGGCTGGTGCTCTTCACCGAATTCAAGGACACGCTCGACTACCTCATCGAGAGGCTCGAAACCTGGGGCTTCCGGGTGGCGAGCATTCACGGCGGCATGAAGCCCGGCGACCGCGACGAGCCGGGCACCCGGCTGCACGCCGAGCAGCAGTTCCGCGACGGCGCGGTGCAGGTGCTCGCGGCGACCGAGGCGGCGGGCGAAGGAATCAACCTGCAGGTCTCGAACGTCCTCTTCAACTACGACATCCCGTGGAACCCCAACCGCCTCGAGCAGCGCATGGGGCGCATCCACCGTTACGGCCAGGAGAAGGACTGCCTGATCTTCAACTTCGTCGCCACGAACACCATCGAGGGGCGCGTCCTCCAGCGCCTGCTCGACAAGCTGCAGGAGATTCGCGACGCGCTCGACGACGACGCGGTGTTCAACGTCGTCGGCGAAGTGCTGCCGGCGGCCCACGTGGAGCGCGTGCTGCGCGACTACTACGCGGGCCGGCTCGGCGACGAGGACCTGGAGGAGCGCCTGTTGCGGAACGTCGACGAGGGGCGCTTCCGCAACATCTGCCGGAACGCCCTGGAGGGACTGGCGTCGAAGAAGCTGAACCTGGAGATGCTGGTCGAGCGCCGCGCCCGCGCCCGCGAGCGCCGCGTGGTGCCGGAAACCATCGCCCGCTTCCTGCGCGACGCGGCGCCCCTGGTGCCGTTGAAGCTCGCCTTCGCCGGCAACTTGCCGCACACGTTCGAGCCCGCCCGCACGCCCGCCGCGCTGCGCCGCTACGAGCGCGAGCCCGACTGGCGGCTCCCGGCGCTGGCGGTCCGATATCCCCGCTGCACCACCGACCGCGACACCGCGCAGCGGCACGCGCTCGAATGGGTGACGCCGGGCCACCCGCTGTTCGAGGCGCTCCGCCGCCACGCGCGCGAGCAGGCCCTGGAACCACTCGCCCGCGGCGCCACCTTCCACTCGCTGGCGCACGACGCGCCGGTCCGCATCGACTGCTACCGCGCGCGGGTCGTCGACGGACTCGGGCGCGTCGCGCACGAGACGGTCTTCGCCCTGGCGCTGGCCGGCGACGGCGAGCCGCGGCGGTGCGAACCAAGCGTGCTCGGCGACCTGACGCCGGCCCCGGTCCCGGACGAGCTGCCGGCGGTCGCGCGCCGGCCCGAACCGACGGCGTGGATGCAGGAGCACGTTCTCCGGCCGCTTCTCGAGGCGACGCGCGCCGAACGCGTCGCCGAGGCCGGGCGCGTCGCGCAGCACGTGGAGCTCTCGCTGACAGAACTGCTGCAGCGGGCCGACGACGAGATCGGCCGCGCCGCCGCCGACGTGGAGGCGGGCCGCCAGGGCGCCGAGGGCCGGCTCGCGATGGCCGAAGCGCGGCACGAGGAGCTCTTCGTCCGCCGCGCGCGCCGCCGGGAGGAACTCGGACGGCAGCAGGCGCTCTCGCTCCAGGCGGTGGAGCGCCTGACCAGCGCGCTGGTCCTCCCGCACCCCGACCGCGGGACCGCCGCGGTGAAGCGCCACCAGCCCGACCCGGCGACCGAGGCGGCGGCGATGCGCGTCGTCGTGGACCACGAGCGGGCCCGGGGGCGGCGCGTCGAGGACGTGAGCGCGAAGAACCTCGGCTACGACGTGACCAGCCTCGACCCGGACTCGGGCGATCTGCGCCTCATCGAGGTCAAGGGGCTCGCCGCCCCCACCGGGACGATTCTGCTGACGCCCAACGAGCGCCGCGTCGCCGAAGACCGCCCCGACTGCTACTGGCTGTACGTCGTCACCGACTGCCGCCGGACCCCGGCGCTCCAGGAGCCCATCGCGAACCCGGCCCGGTTGCCTTGGCGCGAGGTGACGACGGTGCGGCACTACTATCTGAACGTCGGCGCGATTGACAGCGCGCGAAAGGAGAACGAGAAGAGGCCATGAGAACCCACAACTTGTTCATCAGCCACTCTTGGACGTACGCAGATCAGTACGACCGACTTGTAAACCTCTTGTCGGAAAGAAGCTACTTCAGTTTCAAGAATTATTCAGTCCCGAAGGACGATCCAATTCACAACGTGGGAACGGACGCCCAACTGCGCGAGGCGATCCGCCGCCAGATGGTTCCATGCGGGGTGGTTCTCATTCTCGCGGGTGTCTATGCCAGCTACAGCAAGTGGATAGACATAGAAATAAAGCTCGCAGAAGGTTTCCAGCAAGGGAAACCGATCATCGCCATTGAGCCGTGGGGAAGCCAGCGAACTTCCGCGCGCGTCAAACAAGCGGCCGACCGAATCGTGAAATGGAACACCGAGAGCGTCGTGAAAGCCATCAGGGAGCTTGCATGACGAGCAACTCCACGCAAAACGAGCTACTGGAGATTTACAAGCTCCACACGGAGCTCGCCGACCGCGTGAGCCAGCGACGAGAGGGAGCCAATCGGCTGTACGTCAGTCTGCTCGTGGGACTGATGGTGTTCGGTGCGACGCTGCTGCGCTACGGTACCGGCGATGTCCCGGCCAAGATCGTGCTATGCGCCCTGGGTACCATCGGCGCGTTGCTGTCGGTCTCCTGGTACATCGTCATCCGGTCGTACCGTCAGCTCAACACCGGGAAATTCAAACCCCTGCATGAACTTGAGGAAAAGCTGGCCTACCCGTTCTTCACCCGCGAATGGGAGCTGCTGGGCGAGGGCCGGGACCGACGGCGCTACTGGAAGCTGTCCGTCGTCGAGACCAGCCTGCCGTGGATCTTCTTCGCACTGTTTCTCGGCATGACGATTCTGGCGTTCTTCCAGTGAAAAGGCGATCATGAGGCGGAAGACATCCGTGCATACCTGCTGTGGGGCGGGACTTGCCGATGGTTCGTGAACCGGCGCCGCTCGGGGAGGACCGCGTGAGCCGCAAGGGCGCCGGAGACGACCGGCAACGTCACGGCGGATCGACCCTCGACCCGCGCACGTTGGACGAGATCATCCGACGCGTCGTTGAAGTTGCGCAACCGGAGCGGATCATCCTGTTCGGGTCGGCCGCCCGCGGGAAATGACGCGCCGTAGTGACGTGGATCTGCTGATTGTCGCCGATGGCGCGGATGCTCTCGAGCTGATGTCCCGGATCTACGGCCGCTGGCGGGGCGTAGGCGTCGCGGTCGATGCGCGGGTGGTTTCAGCCGCCGACGTGGCGCGCTACCACGGCAGCCATGCGCTCATCAGGCCGGCTCTGCGTGAGGGAAGGACCGTGTATGAATCCGCCTGAGCGTCCGCCCCCCGGAGCCGTCGTCCGCTGGGTCGAGGAGCAACGGTGATCCCGCGCGAGTGCAAGCGCCTCGCCGAGGTGGACTTCCCCATCTCCGTCGTGCCGAAGCACGCGGGTCGCATCCGTGTGGGATAATCCGTCGGTCCGATGTTGCTGCGACTGTCCGTCAAGAACTTCAAGAGCATCCGCGAAGCGCACGTCCGCTTCGGGCCCTTCACCTGCTTCATCGGCCACAACGGCGTCGGCAAGAGCAACCTGTTCGACGCCATCCATTTCCTCGGCGCGTTGACCGACCGGGACATTGCCGCGGCGGCCGCCGAGGTGAGACGCGCCAGCGACGGAGGCGGCTCGCCGCTTGACCTGGTGTTCGGCCGCGACCCCGAGCGCCGGATCGAGCTGTGCGCGGACATGGTGGCACCGCCGCGGGTCGAGGACGACTTCGGCCAGACGGCGACACCGAGCACGACGCTTCTCACCTACACGATCCGGCTGCAGTATCAGCCGCAGTCGGACCGCTTGCTGGTGGAGCACGAGAACCTGACCCACGCCAAGCTGGAGGACTACCGGAAGTTCGTCGGATTCGACTCGTCGAAGGACTTCAAGAAATCGGTCGCCCTGGGCGTGCGGCGCGGCGGACCGCTGATTTCGACGACCGGGGACCGGATTCGGCTTCACGGCGACGGCGGAAGCCGGGGGCGGCCCGCGCCGGTCGGCAGGTCGCCGTTGACGGTCGTCGGCGGCACCAACACGTACGACTACCCGACCGTGCTGGCCGCGAAGCGGGAGATGGCGTCCTGGCGGATACTCCATCTCGAGCCGAGTGCGATGCGGACCCCCGACACCCGCTCCGCACCTCCTCACGTCTCGGCGTCGGGCGGCCACATGCCGGCTACGCTCCATGCACTGGTTACGAGAAATCCTGACGCGGCCGCTGAAATCCTCTACCGGCTCCGCCAGCTCAACTCGGACATCGTCGAACTGGGGGTCCACACCGACGACGTTCGAGACCAGCTTGCGCTGAGGGCGCGTGTCCCCGGCGTGGACAACTGGCTGTACGGCCGCTCCCTTTCCGACGGCACGCTGCGATACATCGCCCTCGTGCTGATGCTGGTGGACGTCCAGGATTGCGCCGTGCTGTGCATCGAGGAGCCGGAAAACGGCATTCACCCGTCTCGGGTTTCCCACCTGACGGAGTTGTTGCGGGAATACGCAGTCGACGTCAACGACGCCGTCGGGGCCGACAACCCATTGCGTCAAGTCGTGCTCAATACGCATTCTCCCGAGGTGGCTCGGCAGCTTTCCTTCGGCGATCTCGTATTCGTCGAACGGGCGATCACGAAGCGGGAAGGGCCGATCAGCACGTTTCGGCCGATCGCGGGCACGTGGCGAACCAAACTGCGCAACGGATCGCCGTTGAACGCGGAATCCATGAACCGGCAGGCGGTGGTCGATTTCATCGGCGGCTCGCCGGTCAACCCGGAGCTCGGTCAGTTGCGGCTCGAGTTCGGATCCGCGAAGTGAACCGCCAGTTGACCTGGGCTGTCGTGGCCGATGGAGGAACGGACCGATTGCTCGTTCCGGTAATTCAGTGGGCGATACACCGGCTCGATCCGGACGTGGAAATACTCGAGCCCGAATTCAGGAAACGACGCGGCAGCGTCGAGGAGTTCCTCCGGGACTACGATTCCAACGCCATGGTCGTCTTCGTTCACCGGGATTCGGAGAACCGCCCGCTCGAAGACCGCCTGAGAGAATTCGAACCCGTCACCCGGCCGAACGTCGTTCCTGTCGTACCGGTTCAGATGTCGGAAGCCTGGATCCTCTTCGACGGATCGGCGGTGGCCAAAGCGGCCGGCTCACCGGCCGCCGCGGTGCCGGTCCCCCGGATTGCCGAAATAGAGAGCATCGGGAATCCAAAAGAGCGGCTGGACGAGTTGCTCTTCGTTGCCGCCGGATCGCCCGCCGGCCGGCGCGGCAAGAACTTCAGGCGTTCAATCGCGCATCGCCGCGTGAGTGTCGCCGAGTACATCGCCGACTACAGTCCGCTCGAGAACGTGTCCGCGTTCCAGAGATTTCAGGCGTCTCTCGCGGCCGGCTATCCGTACACGAGGGAATAGACGAAAGCGAGAGACCGGCGCAGAAAGTTGACGGGAAGGACACACGACGGCGCTTGAGCCCTTGTATTACTGCCGGCGCGAGGTGACGAAGGTGCGGCACTACCATCTGGACGTCGGTGCCATGACGGAGCCGATGCGGGGCGCGCAGCAGCCGCCGAAGTGACGGCGAACAACGCTGAGGCCAAGCTCTGCCGATGGTTCGTGAACCGGCGCCGCTCGGGAAGGACCGCGTGAGCCGCAAGGGCGCCGGAGACGACCGGCAACGTCACGGCGGATCGACCCTCGACCCGCGCACGTTGGACGAGATCATCCGGCGTGTCGTTGAAGTTGCGCAACCGGAGCGGATCATCCTGTTCGGGTCGGCCGCCCGCGGGGAAATGACGCGCCGTAGTGACGTGGATCTGCTGATTGTCGCCGATGGCGCGGATGCTCTCGAGCTGATGTCCCGGATCTACGGCCGCTTGCGGGGCGTAGGCGTCGCGGTCGATGCGCTGGTGGTTTCCGCCGCCGACGTGGCGCGCTACCACGACCGCCATACGCTGATCATCAGGCCGGCTCTGCGTGAGGGAAGGACCGTGTATGAATCCGCCTGAGCGTCCGCCCCCCGGAGCCGTCGTCCGCTGGGTCGAGGAGCAACGGTGATCCCGCGCGAGTGCAAGCGCCTCGCCGAGGTGGACTTCCCCATCTCCGTCGTGTCGAAGCACGCGGCGCGGGAGAAGTCGATCCGGCACGGGCATCCGTCGACGCTGCACCTGTGGTGGGCGCGCCGGCCGCTGGCGTCGAGCCGGGCGGTGCTGCTGGCGCTGCTGCTACCCGATCCGTGCGACGCGCACTGCCCGAAAGCGTTCAGGGCCGCGGCGCGCCGGATTCTTCTCGGGATGCCCGGGCGTCCGCACGGATGGGCGGACACCATGGACACGGACCTGGGGTTGCGACGGGTCGTGCTGGCGTTCATCGGCCGGTTCGCCGACTGGAACAACGCCGCGGATGCGGCGCATCTCAACGCCGGCCGCGCCCTGGTGCAGGCCGCCCACGGCAACGAGGCGCCGCTCGTCGTGGACCCGTTCGCGGGCGGCGGGTCGATTCCGTTGGAGGCGCTGCGGCTCGGCTGCGAGGCGTTCGCGAGCGATCTGAACCCGGTGGCGTGCCTTATCCTGAAGGTGATGCTGGAGGACATCCCGCGTCACGGACCGGGGTTGGCCGACGAGCTGCGCCGGGTGGGCGGAGAAGTCAAGGCGGCGGCGGAGAAGGCACTGGCAGACCTCTACCCGCCGGACCCGGACGGCGCCACCCCGATCGCGTACCTGTGGGCGCGGACCGTGCGCTGCGAGGCGCCGAACTGCGGCGCTGAGATCCCGCTGATGCGCTCGTTCTGGTTGTGCAAGAAGGCGCGGCGAAAGCGGGCGCTGCGGCCTCACGTCGTGCGGTCCGGGGGCGAGCCGCCGCGGGTCGCCTTCGAGATCTTCGAGCCCGCAGCCGACCGGGAAGTGGGCGCGGGCACGGTGGCGCGGGCGAAGGCGGCGTGCCCGTGCTGTCACGTCGTCCTGCCGCCCGAGCGGGTCCGGGCGCAGCTCGCCGCGCAGCGGGGCGGCGCGGACGTGGTGTTCGACGCCGCCGGCCGGCGCATCGGCGGCGCGCGCCTGACGGCGGTGGTGACGCTCCGACCGGGCGAGAAGGGCCGGCACTACCGGCCGGCGGCCGAGGCGGACTACGCGGCGGTGCGCGCGGCGCAGGCGCGACTGGCGGGGATGCTCGATGCGTGGGAGCGCGGCGGGAAACAGGGGTTGTGTCCGGTGCCGGACGAGCCGCTGCCGCCGATCGGTACGTTGGGCTTTCGTGTGCAACGCTACGGCATGCTCCGATGGGGCGATCTGTTCACGGCGCGACAGAAGGTGGCGTTGGTAGAGTTGGGGAATTGCTTTGCTCTTGCCCCGGGGGATCCCAAGACGGGGAATAACAGTTTTGTTCAAATGTTGTCTTGTGGAATCGGCAAACGTGCTGATTACGCGAGTTCGGGAACGAAATGGCATCTAACGTTTGAGAAAACCACGTGCACGTTCGGCCGACAGGCGATCCCGATGACATGGGATTTCGTTGAACCGATTCCAATCGGTGAAACGTCGGGCGCATTTGGAGCGGGACTTTCCTCTGTTTACAGTGCCGTCGAGAATCTGACCAAGTCGATTGATTCCAATGGAAAAGCAGGGCAGGTGCAGCAAGATGACGCGACGAACCACGCCCTCCCCGACCAAACCGCCGACGTCTGGTTCACCGATCCGCCCTACTACGACGCGATTCCCTACTCGGACCTCTCCGACTTCTTCCTCGTCTGGCTCAAGCGCGCCCTGCCTGGCCACCCATTGCTGCGCGACCCTTTCGATCCGGACAACCCGCTGTCGCCCAAGACCCGCGAAGCGGTGCAGGACGAGACGAAGACGTGCGACGGGCGCGTCAAGGACCGCGCGTTCTTCGAGGACACGATGGGCGCCGCCTTCGCCGAGGGCCGCCGCGTCCTGAACGAGGACGGCGTCGGCTCGGTGGTCTTCGCCCACAAGACCACCGAAGGCTGGGAGGCGCTGCTCGCCGGCATGATCCGCGGCGGCTGGACCATCACCGGTTCCTGGCCGATCGCGACCGAGCGCCCCGGCCGTCTGCGGTCGCAGGACTCCGCCGCGCTCGCCACCAGCATCCACCTGATCTGTCGCCCCCGCCCCGGCGACGCGCCGGTGGGCGACTGGGCGGACGTGCTGCGCGCCCTGCCGCCGCGGGTCGGCGAGTGGATGGAGCGCCTGCAGGGCGAGGGCGTCCGCGGCGCCGACCTCGTGTTCGCCTGCATCGGTCCGGCGCTGGAGATCTTCAGCCGCCACCCGCGGGTGGAGACGGCGGACGGACGTGAGGTGGGGCTGGCGGCGTATCTCGAAAAGGTGTGGGAGGTCGTCGGCCGCACCGCGCTGGAGAACGTCCTCGGCGCGGCCGAAGCGCAGGCCCGGAACGGACTCGCCGGCGCGCTGGAGGAGGACGCGCGGCTGACGGCGCTCTTCCTCTGGACGCTCCAGGCGACCGGCGCCGGAGAGATCCGGGACGCCGGCGACGGCGGGGATGCGCCGGCCGCGGGCGCGAACGGCGACGATGCGCCCGGCGACAAGGCGGGTGGCTTCTCGCTCGTCTTCGACGTCGTGCGCCGCTTCGCGCAGCCGCTCGGCATCGACCTCCCGAAGTGGGAGAAGCGCACCATCGAGACGAGGAAGGGCGTGGTCCGGCTGCTGCCGGTGGCCGAGCGGGCGCAGCAGCTCTTCGGCGAAGGCGGGTCGCAGGCGGTCGCCGCATGGATCGAGCACGCGGCGGCCGGCGCCGGTCCGCTCCAGGGCGCGTTGTTTCCCGACCGCCGGGAAACCGCGGCGGCCGGCGTCCGCGAGCGGCCACCGGGATACGGCGCCGCCGGGGGTCCGGCCGACGATCGTGCCGCGGCGGCTTCCGGCGACACGACCTTGGACCGCGTCCACCGCGGGATGCTGCTTCAGGCCGGCGGGCAGACGAACGCGCTGCACGCGCTGTTGAAGGCCGAGCTGCAGCGCGGCCCCGACTTCCTGCGCCTGTCGAACGCGCTGTCCGCGCTCTATCCGCGCGGCAGCGAAGAGAAGCGCCTGCTCGACGCCATGCTCCTGGCGGTTCCGCGGTAGACGAAGAGGGGGGCGACGTCGTGAACCAAGTCACGCTGGAGAACTTTCGTTGCTTCGGGGACCGCCAGCACGCCCGTCTGGCGCCGCTCACGCTGCTCGTGGGCGAGAACAGCACCGGCAAGACCTCGTTCATGGCGCTGATTCGCGCCCTGTGGGATGCCGCGCACCTGGAAACGATTCCGGACTTCAAGGAAGCGCCGTACGATCTGGGCAGCTTCGACGAGATCGCGCACTACCGCGGGGGGAGAGGCGGGCGGGCGGCCGAGTTCGAGGCGGGATTCGAGGGCGTCCCGGACATCGCGCTCCCGGGCAAGACGCGCAGATCAGCGAACGGAAGATCTCATCGCTTCGAGATTGCGTTCAGTCGCAAGGGCCCCGCTCCGGTACCGACGAGACGGCGGCTGGAGAGCGGGGACGTTTCCATTACGGAACAGGTTGCGGAAGATCGGTCTCGGGAAATCGGCTTTCGGACCGCGAACGGCGAATGGTCGTGGCAGGTGTCTGCCGCCGGGTTGCGCGCGGACCGTAACATGATGCCGCACATCATCCTCCAACTGGGGTTGACCGAGCCCACGAGCGTCGAGCCGCTCCCGGGTTCTCCACCGCTCACCGACGATGATCGAAAACAGCTCCAACGACTTCTGTTGGGCTTCGATGCGGTTGCCAGACCGAGGCCGTTCGCCAGCTCCCCGGTGCGCTCCAAGCCGCGGCGAACCTACGATCCGTCCCGCCCGGTCCGGGATCCCGAAGGCGAGACGATCCCGATGTACCTCTCCACCGCCTTTTTCGAGGACAAGAAGTCGTGGAATACATTGAAAGAGGCGCTGGAGAGGTTCGGACGCAAGGCGGGACTCTTCGACGAAATAGCCGTCAAGCCGCTGGGAAAGCGAGGCAGCGAGCCTTTCCAGATGCACGTCAGGAAGTTCGGACCCGGCGCGAAGGGGCTGAAGGGGCCGATGCGCAACCTGATCGACGTCGGCTACGGCGTGAGCCAGGTGCTGCCGGTCATCACCGAGCTGTTCCGGGACGATGAGACGCCCATGTTCCTGTTGCAACAGCCGGAGGTTCATCTCCATCCCAGCGCCCAGGCCGCGCTCGGCAGCCTGTTCTGCCAGATCGCCGGCAAGCGACGGCAGCTTGTGATCGAGACACACAGCGACCACCTGCTCGACCGCGTGCGCATGGACGTGCGCGACGGGAAAACGAAGCTGAAGCCCGACGACGTGTCGATTCTGTTCTTCGAGCGCGTCAACCTCGACGTGAAGATTCATTCGCTGCGATTCGACGGAGAAGGTAACGTGCTGGGCGCGCCCGCGAGCTATCGCCGCTTCTTCATGGCGGAGACGAACCGGTCACTGGGGTTGTAGGGTGTGCGCCATTCTCGACGCCAACGTGGCCGGACAGGTGTTCGGCACAGACCGTCCCGCCGCCGGGCAGGCGTTCTTCGAGTGGATCGACTCGGGCCGCGGACGCTTGGTGGTCGGCGGCAGGTTGCGGCAAGAACTCGACAGGAACCACGCCTTCAGGGAATGGCGTCGTCAGGCGGTGCTGGCCGGGCGGATCAAGCTCTTGAACGATGAGGCGGTGGACGGCAGGGCCAGGCAACTCGAGCAGGACAACGCTTGCCGCTCGGACGATGAGCACGTCGTCGCCGTCGCGCAACTCGGCGGGGCGCGTTTGCTGTACTCGAACGACGACGCTTTACAGAAGGATTTCGGCAACAAGGATCTGATTGACCGCCCGCGCGGAAAGGTGTACTCGACGCAAAGACACGACCACCTGAGGCCGGAGCATCGACGGCTGCTGGCAAACCGCAACCTGTGCGGGACTGGCGGCCAATGAGAGCGGAACAGGATCGAGCCCAGAAGCTACCACGAAACGCCCGGCCTATCAGCGCCGCACGGACGGGCGCCATCGCCGCCAGCAGGGTTATCCTCGACTCCTCTCGAGCCTGAGGGCAGCCAGCAGGAAGTACATGGCATAAAGACGGTTTGGATAACGATAACCGCCTCGATCGCCGGGGTCCGGCTCCAGGGCCCCCAGCTTCTTCATGCGTCGCAGGAAGTTGTCCAGGACCTTGCTTTCCGCGTCCGTCAGATACTCCAGAAGATCCGCTCTCCGGAAGCGCATTTCCAGCGGTTTCCGCTCGGCGATCTTCCGGAGAATCGAGAGATAGTGCTTGCTGTAAATGGCTTCGACGATCTGGGGGGCCAGAAATTTTCGTCCGATCACTTCCGCTGCGGCAACGATGCCGCTTACGGTATCGTCCCGCCTGATCTCCAGGGTCGCGGCGGCGCGCCAGACGGCGTCACCGATCTCGTGCGCCAGAACGGGCAGTCCGCCCGTCACTAGTGTCCCACAATTTTGGCGATTCTAGGCCCACATCAGCGGCAGTTGGGGGCCGGGAGGGCTGGAAGGACCGGGTGGCGACGGCGTCGTGAAGAGCTCCTGGAGTAGGCGACGTTCGAACACGTTGAGCTGGAGCACCTGCAGCATCCGGTGAAGGCTCCAACTCACTCGCATGACGAACTTGAGATACGCCAACAGCAAGTACATGCACATCGCCACCCATAGCTGCGTCATGACCGCGTTCTTCGACCGGCCCACGAACCGCTTCACCTTCAGATGCTGCTTGATCCACTTGAAAAACAGCTCGATCTGCCACCGGGATTTGTAGATGTCCGCAATCGTCTTGGCCACCCACGTCGTGTTGTTGGTCACGAACACGTACCGGTTCTTCGTCACCGGGTCCTTGTAGACCACCCGCCGCAGCGGCGCGGCATACGCCTTCCGGCCGCGAGCGCTCGTCAGCTCGATCGTCTCGTCGCTGATGACGCCGGTCCCGCGGCGGACGCCGTGCGTGTCCGTGACCCGATACCGCACGCCCCGCTTCAGGCGCGTCACGAAGGTCACGCCCTGCGCCTGCAACTGATGGAACCACTTGAAGTCCATATACGCCCGGTCCGCCACGACCACGCTGCCGGCCGGAAATATCCAGGTGCGGACGACCGTGACATCGGCGGTCTTGCCTTCGGTCACACTGACGAAGCTCGGTAGATGGCCCGCCTCATCCAGACCGACGTGCAGCTTGATGGCCGCCTTCGTGCGTCGAAACGTCGCCCACGGGAAGACCGCCAGACATAAATCGATGGTGGACGCATCGACGGCGTACAACTTGTTCTTGAATCGAAAGCCGTGCCTCGGCGCGTGCTCCCGGCAGCGGCCCAACAGGCGTTCGAACAGCGCTTCGTAGAGGGTGTACGGCTGTTCGGTATTGACCCGGGCCAACGACGAGCGGCTGACCGTCCCCACGCCGAGGTGATAGAGTTTGCGTCCTTGGGCGGCCAGGTTGCTCACGATATCCCGCAGGCTCTGTCGGCCCGTCAACTGCGCCAAGCCAAGGGCCGCGAACTGCGCCCAGCGGCTCATGACGCGCAACCCCTGACCGCGCTGGTGCCGGCGAGCTTCGGCCTCGAATTCATGTCTCGGAAGGAACTTGAGAAGCTGCGCGAAGACTGTGTTATGATGAGCCACGGCTTGGATCTCCTGTCTTTTGAATGACTTATGCTACCAATCATTCTATCAGACATGGAAGGTTCAAGCCGCCTTCACCTGAAGGTGTGTGGGACAGAAGTGTCCGCCCGTAAACGAGACCATGCGCTGGACATCGTCCGTAGAAATTGTCGCGTTGCCGGCCTGAAACGATTGCCGATAGAAATCCGAGACCTCGCCGTCCGACCAGGGCGCAATGTCGATCAACTCGAAGACGCGCGCCAGCGACGGTTGTTTCGCCAACAGCTCCCGCCGTCTCTCTTCGAGACCAACGACGACTACGCAAAGCTTCGTCGTCTCGTCGGACGTGGCGATCTCGTCCACGAAACTCTTGAGCCAATTGGCGAACCGTTCGGAACCCGCGAGACCGTTGATGTCGTCCAGGATCAACAGGATGGATTCCCGGCCCGTCCTTTCCGTCAGTTGCCTGATCAATGACGCGAAGTTGCGTTCCATGGATTCCAGATCGTCACGACGAAGATCAAGCTCCAGCGAGACGCCGAACAGTCCGACCTTGCGGACGCGATCGCCGAAAAAGTCCAGCGTGTGCTGGTGCCACGATCGGGAGACGCTCTGTTTCAGAAGGCTGTTGAACGTCTGCCGCAGCATTTCTCTCAGGTCCTGAACGCCTCCCAGGAAAACGTGACATCCGATGGCGTCGTTGTCTATTTCCACCAAGCGGCGGACGAACGCCGTCAACGAACTTTTGCCGATCCCCCTTTCACCGCTGACGAAACCAATCCGAAAGCGCCCCCGCGCACTGGCGGCGACCATGCCGCGCAGGCGCTCTGTCTCGGCTGTCCGCCCCATGAATAACTCGACGGGCACAAGCTGACCGGGCGTGAACGGACTGGATTCAGGATCCATTTATCCGTCTCCGTGAGGTGGTCTCAGTTCTGGACAGTTCGAGGGCTTCGGCAATGTATTCCGGTTGCCCGTCACCCCCTCGCGGTCGCCGTCTCCCGCGCAGACCGCCCGTCGCCAAGGTCGGCGCTACTCGTGTTCAAAAGGGGATGCCATCCCGTTCGGAGAGTCCCTTATTCTTGACGCCTTCCCGATCATCGTGCGCCCCTGTTCCCGCCCCCGGTCCAACCTTGGCACGCCCGCCCGACAACGCGGATTGGCCCGATTCCGCCCCGTCGCAGCGCGCGACGCCCGGATTCGCGGCACGGTAGCCCACGCGAGACGAGATCGTCAAGGTCGAACGGCGGGCCCAGGGCGCACGTCGAGCGGGTTTACTCGTCCAGATACAACCACGAACCCGCCCGGCGTGGTAGACTACTCACGGCTTCCCGGGCAAGGGAACGGAGCGCCCAGAACTCCCTCTGCCGTAATCGGGTCAGGCGCGCCCGCGGGAAGCCTCTTCCTCATTCCCCCTCGGCGCGGTAGAACGACACGAGCGACGGCGAAGCCGGGCACCCTCGCCGCCGCGCAGGTCGGCCGCCTGCGCCCGAAACGTCTCGGAGTGCTCGCGCACCGCTGGATACAAGACGCCGCGGTTCGCACCCGCTGGAGAATGGCACGCTTTTCGCGGCGCACCACCACGGGCTGCTACACCGACCAGTCCGATAGACGACCGAACAGATCGGCCGCCGTGTCGCACTCGATGATCCAGTCGCCGACCTGCTCCAAGCGGTCCGGATCCGCAACATGCTCAAGCGCGGCGGCCAACCGCTGCGCTGCTGCGGCGTCGAACTTCCGCGCAGCCTGACGGCACAGCAACGCACGCTGGCCCTGCTCGATTCCCTGCCCCCTGCCTTCTTCCCGGCCCTGCTCGACCCACTCGGCCGTCCACTCCTGAACGGTTTCGGCCAACATCGCCCTCACCTCCTCAAGCCGCGGCAGCGGCCCCGACACCGAGCTGCGGAACCGCCGCGGCAGCAGCACCTGCGTCGCCCATTCGCTGAACGCCGCCGTCAGCTCCTCATCATCCTGCTTGTGCAGCAGTTCGGTCAACGCCTCCAGCAACGCCGCCGCCCGCACCCGGTCCAGATTCGTCTCCAGCGCGATGAGTGCCGACACGAGATTGCCGGACGGCAGATCCGAACCGCCGAGCCGGCGCTCGTCCAGCAGAAAGTACCGCTGCGACGGCTGATACCGCGCCAACGCCGCCCCGCCGCCCGACGCGATCAGCGCCGACACGTCCGCCGGCGCCGTCCACGGCCGACGGCCGTTGTAGATCACGACGGGCAGCACCGGCGGCAGGCCGCCGTGCTCACGGAGCACTCCGTCCGCGATCAACTTCTGATACAGCAGCCCCGTGTACGTCAGCATGCGGACCGCCATCGAGCGGTCGACCGCCGACTGGAACTCCAAGAGCAGCACGACGTACAGCCACCGATCGTCCTTGAAGCGGACGCGCCACACCAGGTCGCCGTGACGTTGGCGCAGGTCGTGGCTGACGAAGCTCGCCGGCAGCGGCGTCAGCGACGCGAAGTCGAGGTCGCCGCTCCAGTCGCGGGCGGCGAAGCCGCGCAACAGGTCCTGGACCATCCGGGGGCGCGAGAACAGGCGTTTGTAGGCAGGATCATCCATGAATTGCGCCGATCATACCGCGCCAAGGGCGTCCGAACGAACACCGATAGCCAGCGGCCCGCCGCCGGCACACGGATCCGCCAGCGGCGGGCTCACCGAAAATCTGCGCTCAGGAATCGACACGCCAGCCCTCATGTACTACACTAGCGGGCATGGCGATGGGCACGGTGCGCAACGGGTCGCAGCAATCGACACGGGTCGCGACGGCGGATCTGCCGCAGAGCGCAGGCATCCCTTCGACGAGCGGCTGAACCGGATCCTGGAGGCGGCAAGTTCGACGCGTTCGTCGAATGCCTGTGCGGGCCGTTCTACGCGATGATTGGACGAGGCGAGTCTGGCTCCAAGACGCTACTTCCGATTGCTGCTCATCGGGTACTTGGAAGAGCTGGACTCCCAAACGAGGCATCGCGGCGCGGACGGAGGATTCGCTGAGCCTACGGGGCGTTTCTGCGTTGCCGGAGCGGGCGGCGTATCCGCCGTGTGCGGGCTGCTCGGGCCATTCTGGACCTGGACACCGGTCTGGAGCGGCTCTCGACGCGATTCCGGCCCCATTCGGCGCGGGTCGCCGCGCCATCGAGCCACCGACCCCTTGAGCCGTCTGAACATCAGGAACTTCCACCTCGGGTTGGTGAGGCGCAACCCTTGAACGACATGAATACGCTGACCACGCTGGATAATGCCACGCCGATGGATCGCTGGCGCGCTCTGGGCGCCCCCTGCCTGAATTGCGGAGGAAGACGATCGGCAGCGAAACGAAGACACGGATCCAGAAGCCACTAATCATTCCCGAAGTATGCAGAGCCCCGAGCCAGAGCGGCCGTCGCCGACAGAACCCCGACCGAGCGTGATCAGACGCGGGCCCAAGTACGGTGGTCTGGCGCAAACCGCGGAAGGATACGGGACGATCGGGATCGACAGACCGGGCGTCCCGCCGATGCGGGTCCAAGTACAATGAATGGCGATACAACCCGAGATACGGCCCAAGAGGAACGGCGGCGACGACCTTTATCGGTCGACGCAGTCTCAGTGAGACCGAGCAATGAAACTCGAACGTGGGACGTAAAGCGGGGCGGAACGATACGGTCGCCCGCAAGTTGCTGATAGGATATCAGTTACAGCGCCGCCGCACGTTTCAAGGAAACAGTGCGAACAGCGCGCCGTCGCAGGCGGACGCCAAGCGTTCGACGACAGCGGCAGGCGGGACTGGTACCCAGGAGCGGTATAATCGCGGCTGCGGGCTCGACGGCGGGGCGATTGTCCGGACGTGCGGGAGTTCGCCGGCGGGAAAGGAAGCATGGCTAGGACCGCGGACGCGCGGGGGGTGCCGCCGGGCGCGCCAACGCTCTCGGCCGCGTGTTCGCCGCAGCGGGCGCGCCGGTGCTGGTGCTGTTCGACGAGGTGCTCAACTTCGTCGCCCCCACCACCAGCAGATGGCCGATGCGTCCCAGCAGGCCCGCGGCACGCTGGCGATGCTCGCGCAGTGGATACCGTGGACGCACCGGGACGGCTTCAGGCCGGCGCGCACCGAGCCGCATCGTGAGGTCCGACGTTGCCCCGGTCGAATCCTGCCGGCTCGGTTCATGTAAAAGATCAGTGCGGGAGGAAATGGTTCCATGACCGCGGCGAAGATAGAATCCGTGCGCATCCGGGGGTTCCGGTCGCTCGCCGACGTGGAGCTGTCGAATCTCCGGAACGCCAACGTCCTGATTGGAGCCAACGGCTCCGGAAAGTCCAACTTCATCCGTTTCTTCGAGATGATGAGCTGGATGCTGCGGTCTCGCCGGCTCGGAGAGTTCGTTGAGTTGCAGGGCGGCGCCGACGACCAGTTGCACAAGGGCAACCGCGTTACTCCACGCATGGAGGCCGAGCTGGCCCTGCGCACCGAGACCGGCCGGAACGATTACCGCTTCGCCCTGGCTCACGCCCACCCCGACCGCTTCGTTTTCACCGAAGAGGCGTACCGTTTCAACGCCAGCGACCGTCCGGGGGAAGCGCCTTGGCAGCACGCTCCGAGCGGCCGGTCGGAAGCGGCGATCGTCGACATGGCGCAGACGCCGCCGCCTGGCGTCAACCCGACGACCGCGAGGGTCGTGGTCCATCTCTTGAGGAACTGCGCCGTCTACCAGTTCCACGACACGTCCGACACGTCGCATTTCAAGAAGCGGTGGGACGCGGACGACAACAACTACCTTCGCACCCACGGCGGGAACCTTGCCGCCGTCCTGCACCGACTGGAGCAGGAAGATCTCCAGCGGTTCGATCTGATCTCGCGGCATATTCGGCGCGCGCTGCCGGTCTTCGACCGCTTCCAGATCGACGTCAGCTACGGCAAGGTGTCGTTGCGATGGAAAGCCGCCGGAACGGACAAGTCGTTCGGTGCGCACCTCACGTCCGACGGGTCGCTCCGTTTTTTCGCGCTGGTCACCTTGTTGAATCTTCCGCCGGAGATGTTGCCGAACGTGTTGCTGCTGGACGAGCCGGAGCTCGGCCTGCACCCGGCCACCGTGGCGCTGGTCGGCGGCATGATCAAGGCGCTCTCGGTCGACCGGCAGATCATCGTGGCGACGCAGTCGCCGCTGCTCGTCGATGCGTCGATCTCGAGGAAATCGTCGTCTTGGATCTTGACGATGGACGCACCACGCTCCACCGGCCGGATGCGGACGGGTACCGGCGCTGGCTCGACGAAGGCTTCATGCCGGGTGAGATGTGGCAGAAGAACCTCATCGGAGGGCGCCCGTGACACGTCTGGCCGTGTCGGTGGAAGGACAGACCGAAGAGGAATTCGTCAAGCGGGTTCTTGCCGGTCACTTGAGGGAAAGGCGTGTAGAGTCGACGCCGATCGTGCTCGGCCGGGCTCGGGGCAGATCTGGCGGCGGAAACGTGTCTTCGGATCGACTCGTGTCGGAAATGGTCTGGTTGCTGCAGTCCTTCGATGCCGCGACTTCATTGGTCGACTTCTACGGGTTTCGCCACCGGGGAGACCGATCGGTCGAGATCTGGAGGCGCACTTGCGCGAGGAGATCGCCCGGCAAATCGGTCCCCGTCGAGACGAAACGAAGGTGGTGCCGTACGTGCAGAGGCATGAGTTCGAAGGACTGTTGTTTTCGAATGTCGAGGTCTTCGCGGAACAGGTCGATTTTCCTGTCACGTGCCGGGGCGAGCTGCAGGCCGTTCGCGCGCAGTTCACGACTCCCGAGGACATCAACGACGATCCGCAGACCGCGCCGAGCAAGCGCATAGCGAACGTGATCCCAAGGTACAGGAAGCCTCTTCATGGTCCCTTGCTGGCTGGGAAAATCGGCCTGGACAGGATCCGCGCGGAGTGTCCGCGATTCCACGACTGGGTGATGCGTCTGGAATCCCTGGCGGACTGAGTCAGGCTGACTGTCCGTTCCCACGTTTCGCGGTGCTCTTGCTGACGGACTGAATCGGATCCGAGGCGGCGAGCGCAACGGCGGGAGTGGAACGGCGGGAGGAGACAAGCGGATGGCGCTAGAGCCCTGGTACAAGGTCGCGCTCCCCCGCGAGGAGGTCCGCGAAGGCCGTTCGTTCAATCCGGACGAGTTCGCCATCGCCCTGGAGCAGGTGGTCGGCGGGACGGCGCCGGCCGACTACCGCGACCCGGAGGCGTTCTTCGCCCGCACCTGCTTCACCCGCGCGCTGCGCGGGCACGCCGGGATGGTGCTGCGGCGGCTGGCGGGGAAGACGGCGAACACGTCGCCGGTGATGACGCTGGTGACGCAGTTCGGCGGGGGGAAGACCCACACGCTGACCGCGCTCTATCACTTGGTGACGGCCGGCGAACGGGTCGCGGACCTGAACGACATCTCTGCGCTGCTGCACGAGGCGGGGCTGCCGGCCGCGCCCGCGGCCCGGGTGGCGGTGTTCGTCGGCAACGCCTGGGACCCGCGGGAGGGACGCGAAACGCCGTGGGTCGACGTCGCCCGGCAGCTCGCGGGCGACGAGGGCGCGGCGCTGCTCGGCGCGGACGCGCGGGGGGCGCCGCCGGGCACCGACGCCCTCGGGCGGGTGTTCGCCGCGGCGGGCGCGCCGGTGCTGGTGCTGTTCGACGAGGTGCTCAACTTCGTGAACCGCCACCGGCGGATGGCCGATGCGTTCCACGCCTTCATCCAGAACCTGACCGTCGCGATGACCGGGACCACCCACGGGGCCGCGGTCATCAGCCTGCCGCGCAGCCAGGTCGAGATGTCCGACTTCGACCTGGCGTGGCAGGACCGCATCACGAAGGTGGTCCGCCGCGTCGCCAAGGATCTGCTGGCGAACGACGAAGCCGAGGTCAGCGAGGTGGTCCGGCGGCGGTTGTTCGACGCCATCGGCCCGGAACGCACCCGGAAGAAGGTGTCGCGGGCGTACGCCGACTGGTGCTTCGAGCGGCGCACGCAGTTGCCGCCGGAATGGACGCTGGTCGACAGCGCGGCCACCGAGTCCAGGGCGCGCGACCGTCTGCGGGCGCGTTTCGAGGCGTGCTACCCGTTTCATCCCGCCACGCTGTCCGTCTTCCAGCGCAAGTGGCAGATACTGCCGCACTTCCAGCAGACCCGCGGCACGCTGGCGATGCTCGCGCAGTGGATCTCGTGGGCGCACCGCGACGGCTTCAGGCGCGCGCGCACCGAGCCGCTGATCACGCTCGGGTCGGCGCCGCTCCAGGTCTCCGAGTTCACGAGCGTCGTCCTCGGCCAGCTCGGCGAGCCGCGGCTGGCCGCCGCCATCGACGCCGACGTCGCCGGCGAGCAGGCGCACGCGCGGGCGCTCGACGCCGACACGAAGGGCGCGCTCCGCGACGTCCACCGCCGCGCCGGCACGACGATGCTGTTCGAGTCGTCGGGCGGACAGGTCGACAGGGTGGCGCATCTGCCCGAGCTGCGCTTCGCGCTCGGCGAGCCCGCCATCGATACGACCTCGGTCGACACCGCGGCGGCCAGGCTGGAGGAAAGGGCCTACTTCCTGCGCCGCGTGGGAACGGACGGGTTCCGGATCGACTACCGGCCGACGATCAAGAAGGTGGTCAACGACCGCCGCGCGTCGCTCGACGAGGAAAACGAGATCCGGCCGGCCGTGCGCGGCTTGGTCGAAGAGAACTTCGACCGGGGCGCAAGCCTTCCCCGCATCTGTTTTCCCGCCGACGCGGCCGTGATTCCGGACACCCCCAAGCTGACGCTGGTGGTGATGGACCCGGAGGTGGCGTGGACCGGCGCGGCCGGCGACGATGTCCGGGCGCGGATCGCGCAGTGGACCCGCGCCCGCGGCACCGCGCCCAGACTGTATCCGGGCGCGCTGATCTGGGCGGTCGGAAAACCCGGGCGCGCGCTGCGGCAGAAGGTGGAACAGTGGCTCGCGTGGAAGCGGGTCGCCGCCGAGGTGTCCGCGGGGGCCCTCGGCCACGAGTTCGACGGCAATGACCACAAGGAGCTCCGCACGAAGGTCGGGGAAGCGGGCGACACGGCGCGGGAAGAGGTCTGGGGAAGCTACCGCTTCGTGGTGCTCGCCGACGCCTCGGGACCGGACGGGCTGAAAGCCATCGATCTCGGCGTCGGGCACTCGAGCAGCGGCGAGAATCTCTGCGGGCGGGTCGTCGCCGCGCTCAAGTCGAGCGCCCTTCTCAACGATTCGATCGGAGCCCGATACCTGGCGCGCAACTGGCCGCCGGCGCTGAAGGCGGGCGGCGCCTGGCCGCTCGTCAGCCTGCGCCAGAGCTTTCTCGACGGCTCGCTGACGCGGCTGATCGATCCGGACGCGGTGCTGCGCCGCAAGGTCGTGGAGTGGGTCGGCGACGGCGAGTTCGGACTCGGCTCGGGACGGGGCGCGGACGGCCGCTTCGAGCACGTGTCGTTCCAGGAAACGGTGGCGGCGGAGGACGTCATGTTCGAGTCGGACGTCTACCTGCTGACCAGGACGGCGGCCGAGAGCGCGAAGGCGACGCCCGAGCCGGACCCGGGGCCGGCGGAATCGCAACCCGGAGCGGCGGCCGTGACCGGTGGCCTGTTCACCCCCGCCGCGAGTCAGGAGGCTGCCCCGACGCCTCGCCCCCCGGCGCCTTCCGAGCCGCCCGCCGACCACACGATCCGTGTCCACGGGAAGATTCCGGCGGAGACCTGGAACCGTGTGGGCGCCCGGCTGCTGCCGAAACTGCGCGGGAACTCGGGCCGCGATCTGCAGGTGACGGTCTCGTTCGAGCTGACGGCGGGCGCCCCCGGCGCCGACGCGCTGCTCGCCGACCTGCGCCGGATCGTCGACGACCTCCGACTCGACGGGTCGCTCAGGATCGACACGGACGCGTAACGCGTCGTCGATGCACCCGCGCCCATCGCCCGCCGGCGCAGCAACGATACTCGCGACCGACGGAGACCGGCTTCGATCAGCGCGCCCAGATCCGCGGGACGGCACCGCCACGGGAGCGCGTGAGTCTGCGCCGCAGGAAATAAGCTCCCACATATAGTGGAGTTGAAGGAGTTGAAGGGGTCTACGGCTACTATATACAGGGTCTAACTGACTAATCGTGCCCCAAATCGTTCCCACGGCGCAGACTCACAGCGAGACTCTCTTCGGTGAGGTCCACTCGATGCCGCTCCTTCGCGCCGGCGTGAATCCCCGACCCGTCGGTCGGCCATGCGGCGTCAGACGAGACGGCGCGGGCGACGCGTTCAGAAGGCAGGCTTGCAGACGGCGGCGAGGTCGAGCGAGAACCCCGGCAGCACCGTCCCGCCGGTGACGACGCCCGGTCCGGCGCGCTGTTCGAGGCTGCTGTCGGCACGATAGACGGTGACCTGCCGCCGGGGCGGATCGATCAGCCAGCCCAGGCGGGCGCCGTTGGCCCGGTACTCCTGCATCTTGCGTCGCAGGGCCGCACGAGAATCGGACGGCGAGAGCAGCTCGATCACGAAGTCGGGACAGAGGGGCAGGAATCCCGCCTTGTCCTCGGCAGAGAGCCGGGCAAGACGGCTGCGGAGGACCCAGGCCGCGTCCGGCGAACGCACCGCGCCGTTGGGCAGCTCGAAGCCGGTCGAGGAATCGAAGGCGACGCCGGCCCCGTCGTGCTCGGCCCAGCGATAGAGGGCGGCCACCAGGAGAACGCTCCGCGCCCCCGTCTCGCCGCCGGTGGGCGCCATCACCGCGATGCCCCCTTCCGCGTTGCGCTCGATACGCACGTCCCGATTCAGTTGGCAGAACTGAAAGAACTGCTCCCGGCTCATGTCGATGGCCGGCGGCATGCGCAGCTCCATGGCCGGCCGGCCGGAACGCTGATCGACAATCGCCATGACCTCAGGCTAACGCACGCGCCCTGCGGGAATCAACGAAGCGGCGACGAGCCTCGCGGCGACGGTCGAGAGGCCCAGCCGGTGGTCGTTCGGGTCGATCCAGCGCCCGGCGTCCTCTCGAACCGCGGCCGGCCGCGACCTGAGGCGGACGTAGACCGGCTCGACGTCCAGGTCGTAGTGGGTGAAGCCGTGGCGGAAGACGTGGGCGGCCCGGATCTCGTCGACGAGGCCGGCATCGACACCGGCCTCGTCGAGGAATCCGCGCACCGTCTCTCGGGCGTCGCGCTCCGGCGGCGACCAGAGGCCGCCCCAGATGCCGGCAGGCGGCCGCCGCTCGACGAGACAGGCGCCGTCGGGGTCGACCAGCACGAAGAACCGGCGCCGCTCGAGACGGCGGGAGCGGCGCGGCGCGGCCTCCGGATACCGCTCGGGGTCGCCCGCGGCGAAGGCCAGGCAGCCGGTGCGCACCGGACAGTCGCCGCAGCGCGGCCGGCGGCGGCGGCACACCGTCGCGCCCAGGTCCATAACGGCCTGCGTATAGTCCGCGGCGCGGTCCTGCGGGGTATGCGATTCCGCCAGCCGCCACAGCTCGTCGAGGGTCGCGGTCGACGACACCGGGCCGGCGACGCGGCGCCGCCGCGCCAGCACGCGCTTGACGTTGCCGTCCAGGATCGGCGCGCGCCGGCCGTGGGCCTGGGCGACGATCGCGGCAGCCGTCGAACGGCCGATGCCCGGCAGCGCCCCGAGCGCCGCCGCCGTGTCGGGCAGCGTCCCGCCGTGCTCCCTGACGACGATGCCGGCGGCGCGGTGCAGGTTGCGCGCGCGGGCGTAGTAGCCGAGGCCGCTCCACAGGTGCAGCACGTCGTCGAGATCGGCCCGCGCCACCGCCTCCACGTCGGGGAACCGGGCGACGAACCGCTCGAAGTACGGCGCCGCCGTCCCGACCTGGGTCTGCTGCAGCATGATCTCGGCCACCCATATCCGGTACGGCGTGCGCTCCTGCTGCCAGGGCAGGTTCTTGCGGCCGTGAACGTCCCACCAGGCGAGCAGTCGACGGGCGAAGGAATCGGCGGCCATGGCTGGGTCACTCGGTTGGTCGGCGACGGTGCCGTACACCCATCGCGGCATCGGGATGGCCGACGCGATCCTGCCGCCGCCGACCGACGAAGAACGGAACCGCCTCCGGCCTCATCGGGATGGCCGACGCGATCCTGCCGCCGCCGACCGACGAAGAACGGACCGCCTCCGGCCTCATCGGGATGGCCGACGCGATCCTGTCGCCGCCGACCGACGAGAACGAACCGCCTCCGGTCTCCACCTGCCTTGCGGCGCCCTCGTCCCTCAACCGCGGGCTTCGGGCCGCTTCCCGGCGCGGAGCGACACCTTCGCGCCGCCGCGCCGCCCTCGTCCCTCAACCGCGGGCTTCGGCCGCCTCCTCCAGCAGCGGCAGAACTGCGGCGGCCGCATCCGCCATCATACGGGTCAGGTACGCGTCATCGCTCCGCCGGCCGGGGTAGTGCAGACTGGACCCGGCGTCGAGCAGCAGGCGCACGACCTCGACGTAGGCATCGGTCCGGTCCCGCGCGCCGCCGGAATAGCGCGAGCCGTGGACCGCCCACCCGAGCGGCGAGCTGTCGTGGGTCGCGTCGAACACGTCGAGCGCCGCGCCGGCGTCCAGCAGCAGCCGGGCGTTCTCCGGTTGGCCGAACCAGGCAGCCTGATGCAGGGGAGTCCCCGCGTCGAGCCCCGTCGCCGAGAGGTCCGCGCCGGCGGCGATGAGCAGGGCAACCGGGGCGGCGCCGGGGCACCCGGCGACGTCGGCGAGCAGGCGGTCTTCCTCGGGATTGCCGGTGCGCGCGCACCCGGGATGCGCCTCCAGCAGGCGCCCCGCCTCGTCGAGACGCCCGCCGACGACGGCGACGGCCAGCCGATCGGCGGGCGCGAGGGTGGTGTCGGCCCCGCGCTCCGCCAGCAGCCCCACCAGTTCGGAGAACCCGCGGCGCGCCGCGTGGGCGTACGCGGTCTTCCCTCCCGAGGTGCGCGCATCGACGTCGGCGCCGTGGTCCAGCAGACGCCGCACCGCGGCGGTGCGCCGGCGCCGCGCCGCCACGTGGAGCGCGGTCTCGGCCGCCGCCCCGGCGCGCGCCGTCAGGTCCGCTCCCGCTTCCAGCCGGCGCGCGAGCTCCGCGTCGCCGTCCGGACCGTAGTCGTCGTCCAGCAACGCGTGCAGGCCCGGCTCGGCCTGCGGCCGGCCGGGGGCGATGCCCATCTGCGCGAACACCGCAAGATTGTCCCACTCTGCCCACGCCTCGACGAGACGTCCCGCTTCGAGCCGGTAGACGGCGAGAAAGCGGACCCGCACCGGCCGGCCGGTCGGGGGATGGTCGCCGAACGGGCCGGTCTGGGCACCCGTCAGCAGATGGCGCGCGGCCACCCGGTCGCCCTCGGCGACGAGCGCCTCGACCGTCTCCTGCGCGTCGGGGAAAGTCAAGCACTCGTTGCGGAGGAACCACTTGAGATCGTCCCGGCTGCGCACCCCCGGCTCGCCGGCCGCGTCGCTGTGCCGCACGAACTCCGGAGACACCAAGTGGTCGAGCGCGTCCCAGTCCCGGGCGTTGACGGCATCGACGAATGCCCGGACGATTCGCTTGTTGCGCTCCAGGTCGCTCATCATTCTTCCGACGCGCGCGGGGGAACGGAACCTCCTTCAGGAACGCGCGGGCGTACCGGACGGCTCAATCGGGTCGCGGCCCGGCAAGCCGAGGTGCGGCGCCGCCCGAAGCAGGCACCTGTCGTGGCCGCAGATTTCCGTGAATCCGTGCGCCCGGGCGGAGAGCAGATGCACGGCGTCACCGGTTCGCAGAAACGCATGGCGGAGCAGATTCCTGAACGGGTCCGCAACCGCTTCGACGACGGCCGACGACAGCGGAATCCACGCCCGGAGCTTCTCCGACTCGTCCACGTTCAATTGCCGTAGCACGACGAACAACGCAGTCAGGCGCGATGCATCGCCGCTCGAAGGCGGCGGGAACTCTCGCCACGGGCTTCCGGGGAGCCGCCGCCGCCGCCCGGCGGGGCGGTGCCGTTCTACGGCCCGGCCCCCTACCAGTCCGCGGCAGAAGTCGTGCTGCATCCGGCCGGGGCCGTATTCGGCCCAAACGTGTCGTACAGCCACGAGCCCCTACACAAGATAGCGGGCCACCGCCGCCTCGTCCCAGTCCATGCCGAGACCGGGACCGCGCGCGGTGACCGAGCCGTCCACCACCCGCGGCGGGGCGGCGAGGACGGCGCCGGCCAGATCCAGATACTCTAGGTCTGCCCTTGCCCCAGATCTCTCCGGCTGAAAGATCACCCGTATTCGTCCCTCAGTTCGAAGGCGAAGACCATGGCGGCGAGCTGGGTGTAGCCGTGCCACAGGAGTTGCGCGCCGGGCGGGGCGCGGCGGCGCCCGAGCCAGCCGCCGAGGCGCCCGACCAGTTCGACGGCGTCGCCGAGGCGGGTCGGGGGCGGCAGCTGGCGCGAGTGGGCGAAGACCGCGAGCACACGCAACTCGTCGTCGGAGAACAGCAGGTCGCCCGGCAGGTCGGGCACCTCGCGCCCGAGCTGGACCATCAACTGGATCCGCCACCCGATGACCATCTTGATCGCCATGGCCCGTTCGAGCCGCTCGGCCTTGTGGTGCTGCAGCTCCTCGACCTTGCAGCCGGACTTGAGGACCCGGAAGTACTCTTCGATGCGCCAGCGCAGCGCATACCAGTGCAGGACCCGCACGGCGTCGGCCGTGCCGGTCACGGGCAGCGTGGTCAGCACGAACCACTCCAGCGGCTTGACCCCGGGCGGCGGCTGTTCCTCGCGCGCATGGACGACGAACAGGTTGACCGGTTCGGCGCCGGAGCACGGCAGCGCCACCGGCTGGTAGCGCAGGGTCACGTCGGCGTCGCGGGCCGCACGGCGGTCCTTGCGGGCCTGTTTGCTGGCCTTCACCCGCGCGCTCAGCCGCCGCACCTCGACGGTGGCGGCGCCGCGGGCCGGCGCGTTGCGCACCTCCTCGAACAGGCGGCGGGAGACCGTCCGCCCGTCGGCGGTCTCCTCCTTGCCGAGGACCCGGTCGACCTTCGCGCGGACCAGCAGTTCGACCTGCGGGGCGTGCGTCCGGCGCTCGATGAACAGGTCCAGGAAGTCGGCCTCGCGGTCCATCGTGCACACCACGCGGGTCTCCGGCAGGCGTTCGGCCGCCGCCGCGCAGTCGCGCAGCCCCTCGACCCAGCGGAACGACTTCCGTTCCTCTCGCGGCTTCGGCTTGCCTTTCTCCCCGGGATTCCGGAACTCGGGCGCGTCGAACGCGGCCCGCAGGACGCCCAGGGACACCCCGTCGGGATTGACGGCCAGGGTCGTGTGCAACTCCAGGCCGCGGGCCACCGCGCCGGTCTGATTCGAGCCGAGGGCCCCCAGGCCCTCCGTCCGGCTGTGCCGGGTGAAGTTCAGGCTGGTGCCGTCCTGGATGCACAACACCGTGTCGTGCCCGCGCATCCGGCGCAGCGTGCGCCCGCGGTGGGGCTCGAGAATGTTCTCGACCGTCACCGCGCTTTCGGCGGGTTGGTCGATCAGCCGGTAATGGCCCTTGACCAAGGCTCTCAATCCGTTCGCGGCCCCGGTGATGGCGCGCATCGGAGACTCGGCCATCTGCTGCGCGCTCAGAACCAGGCGCGCGCTCCGGCGCGCGTCGCCCAGCCGCGCCCCGCCGAACTCGTGGCCCGCCCAGGACTCGGCGTCGAGCCCGTCGCCGACCGCGAGCGGCGGCACGTCCGGCGGCGGCGACGCGAGGCGGGCGCGCGCCCCCGGCTCCAACGCGTACATATACACGGCTTTGCGCGTTTCGGGGGCCGCGCAGGTGCGGTCCTGCCGTCCGCGCCCGCAGGTCTCACCCACCCGCATCCAGTTCGCCGCCCGCACGCTCGTGCCCGGATGTTCGGTCTCGTCGACGAACGTCTCCAGCAGCCAGGGCCGATAGCCGTGGAGGCGCTCGAAGTCGTCGCCGACCACCCGGGTGACCCGGCCCAGCACGTGGGAGGCCAAGTTGCGGCACGAGAGGCCGGGGCGCACCAGCAGCCGGCACAGTCCCAGCACCCGGTGCAGGTAGTCGCCCCGGCGCTTCTCGTCCCAGCCGATCCAGGCGTCGCGGGCCCGCAGGCGCCGCGCACTCGCGGCGAACCCGACGCCGCCCAGCCAGCCGTGCCCGGAACCCACCAGATACCGCAGTTGAGGGCCGACAAAAGGTCCGGCGCCGCGCGGGTGCTCGTCCGCCATCAGCGTATTCCACACCCGGCGGTGTTCGTCGGTCTCCACCAGCACCAGGGTCAGTTCCCGAACCTCATCGACCGTGCCGGGCACGTCCACGGCCGGCGCGACCGGGTGCGGGAGCACCCGCGGGCGGCGTCCACCGCCGCCCGCGGGGCGACCCGGCGGAAGCGCGACTTGGCCCGCCGCCTCGAGGGCGGCCAACGCCGAGGCGCAGCTCGCGCGCTGCCACCGGCCACGCCCATCGCGGAAATCGAACGCTTCACACACGCGGTCGGCGACCTGCCCGCGGCTGCCGATGCCCTGCGCCACCGCGCTCCCCAGCACATCGCGCAGGCGGGCGAGGTTGTCCCGCAGCCTCCGCATGACTTGATTCTGAATCTTCATGCCCGCCACGGTAGCGAAGTGGCCTCATGAAGTTCAGTGAAAAGTTCTGGGGCAAGGGCAGAGCTAGGCACCCCCCCGGCAGCCCGGCGGGGGCGCGCCGCCTAGCGCTTCCGGTCCTTCTCGGTCTTCAGAGCCTCGTCCAGCGCCTCGCGCCGACGGCCGCGGCGACGGTCCGGGCCACGGTTGCCCAGCGCGGCGGTCGGCGCCGCGACGGCCGTGATGGTGGGCAGTCGCCATTCCCGCTTCCCCTCCCGGGACCGCTTGACCGGCCGGCCGGCCCCGTCCCGGCCGCGCTTCGGCTCCATCGCGGGCAACGGGAACTCGTTCTTCTCACGGGCCTGACGGCGATCAACCCGGCGCTGGACGCGGATGCCTCCGTGCTCCCGTTCCCACTTCTCGGCACAAGCCGACAGGATCATGTATGCTATGCACTGAATGGCAGCACCACCCACCCCATCGACGCCGTGGAGGCGCACGTCCGGACCGACATCAGCCGGCTGGACGACCGCCTGCGCAGCGTCGAAGTCGCGTTCGGGGGAAGGTCGATCAGCGGCTCGCCACGCTGGAGCGGCTTCACCTGCCGACACCCGTCCGCGGACTGACCGGCCCGGTTGACCAATTTAGGTCAGGACCAGAGGGAGCCAAGCATGCACAGATCCGTACTGGCGGCGTCGGCGTTCGTTGTGGCGGTCGGTGCACCCGCGACGGCGCAGATCCTGCGAGCATTGACGGTAGTGGGAATGGTGGTGTCGTTGTGCAGTCCGGCGGCGGCGCAAGCGGAGTCGATCCGGGGCTCGGCGGAACGGTATGCGGCGACCGTCCAGCCCGTCGGCCCCGAAGTCCGTGTCCGATCCTGGGTACGGACGTGGAGCGGGGTCGGGATAGCCTGGGCGGGGGTGGTTGTGGCGGCATCCGGGACGGAATGCCGCGTGTTCGGCGAGTTTCAAACCGAACGCACGCGGGTGTACGACTCCGATATCGGTTGGATCAACCTCCGGTATTCCGGGTCCGACCCCGTACTGGACACGAATACCTGTGAATTGGACGACTTTTCGATCAGTCTGGAAGCGACGGCCCTCGGCTACACGGTCTCAGACGATGTTTTAGCATCCGACGCCGGATCGGCATCCGATCGGGCAGTGGTGCGCAGCGTTCAAGCGGACGTGGAAGGGCGGAGGGTGCCTAACGCGATCATGTACAGTGGCCTGGGCATCATGGCGGCTGGAGTGCTGTTGGCTACGGTCTGGGCCGATGTGCCGGCGGCGGAATCTCTGTCTGTTACCCCGCTCCGCGGCGGCGGTGCGGTCAGTTTTTCGATTGGGTTCTAGGAGTCTGCGCCGCAGAAAATTATGACCACCATATGTTGCGCAAGAGCCAGCGATTTACCGCTACATATTGTAGCAGATCGGACCCAAAACCGTTCTGCGGCGCAGACTCCTAGCCCCGCCTTGCCCGCTGGTGGTCAGACTACCAGCGGGCGCTTCCGTCCGTGAGGCGGCGCAAGTGCAAAGCGTTCGCCAGCGGTCCCCCAATTGGGGGAAGGTCGGGCCCGCCCGCCAGCCAGCCCGCTCTTACAGGAACCTGGCCACGGCACCTCGTTCAGCCTTCACTCCGGCGGCGTAGTGCGCGACCATCCGCGCCGTGGCCCAGCCGGCGGCGAGCATCACGTCAGCGGTGGAAGCGCCGCTCACCACGAGCTCGCTGGCCAGCCCCACGCGCCCGCTGTGCGCCGTCCGGCGCCCCTCGATGCCGGCGGCCCGGGCGGCCGTGGTGAGGCGGCGTCCGACGGCGGCCGGCGTCAACGGCACGACCCGGGCGGCGAGGTCGTCGCCGGCGTCGGCGCGCAGGCTCTGGATCGCGGTGGCTTCAGCTTCGGGAAAGCATGCTGAATCTCGCCGCGGTCGTCGTGCGGCAGCGCCGCGACCAGGGCCGCGACCAAACGCTGAAGGTCGGGGTCCTGCCCGATCGCCTTCAGCACGAGATCCGCCAGCCGCAACCGGAGATCGCGCCGGCGTTCGAGCTGGCGCCGGTTGTTCTCCGCTGCCTGTTCTTCAAGTCTCTGAATCCTGGTGGGATTGGCCATCCGGGAAGCGTACCGGGGCAAGGTCGGCCGGCGATTCGACGCGGATCACGGGCACCCGAAGAACCGGACTTCGGGACACCTGCGAGAAGACGCCTAGGATGCCCTGTACGGGCATTCCGGCACGGGACGGCTCAACTACCTGACGGGTCGGCGTTCGTTCAACAGGCGCGGGGCAATTCCCCATTTGGGGAAACGGGGCGTTCCGGCCGATACGCGGGGCATGGACCACTACCACGCTTGGTTGCGCAGCGGCCGAATCTACACGATGGCCAGCAGGAAGTTCACCGACCGCAGTACGGCCCGGAAGTGGGCGCAGCGCAAGCGCCCGGATGCCAACGACCGGATGGTACTGGCGTGCGGGACGTGCCCGACGTCGCGCCCGTCCCGCCGGCGCCCGATGCGCTGGGGGCAGGTGGCGCGCCGGATGGCAGCGCTCCTCGATGCCGACCCGGGCCGGGTCCGCGCAGTCCTCGACGAGGCTGTCAAGGCCGAGCGGAACCGGTCGGCCGCGCCGTGATACCGTGCGGGGATATGGACACCGTCCTGCAGTGGCTCACGCTCGCCATCCTCATCGCCGTGTACACCGCGTTGCGGACGGACATCCGCAACATCGAGAGCCGCATCGACAAGCGATTCGACGCCGTCGACAAGCGATTCGACGCCGTCGACAAGCGATTCGACGGCGTGAACACGCGGATCGACGGCGTTGACAAGCGAATCGACGGCGTGAACGCGCGCCTCGACGGCGTGAACGCATCCGTGAACGCGCGCCTCGACGGCTTAAACGCATCCGTGAACGCGCGCCTCGACAACGCAGTCCGGGAGTTGCGGACCGACATCGCCGGCGTGAACGCGCGGATCGACGCCGTGTTGCTGGCCGACCGCGACCGCAACAGACAGGATCGGGGAGCCGCCTGATGGACGCCTTCATCCCGTGGGTCACGCCCGCCGTCGTCCTCGCCGTGTTCGCGTGGATCCGCGCCGACATCCGCAGCTTCAAGACCGACATCAAAGCCGATCTGGGCGGTCGGATGGATCGGATGGAGAAGCGGTTGAACGCCAGCATCGAGAGCCTCGACGCGCGGCTCACCGCCCGCATCGACGACGTCGACAAGCGCCTCGGCGCGCGCCTCGACGAACTCTCCAGCCGCGTCGAGAACCTCGGGGCGCAGGTCGGCGATCTCCGCGAACGGATGGCCAAGCTGGAAGGGTCGCTCGACGGCTTCATGGCCGGCTGGCGCGGCCGGGACCGAGACGCGGCTTGACCTCGATGCTCTTGCTCGCCGGCGGCCGCGTCCAGCAAGAGACAGGGGGAACCTCCGACCGACCGGGTCCGTCTAAAAGTAATACACGGGCTTGTCCCGCGCTACAGCACACGCCCCGCCAACGCGGGGATCAACCCACCCGGGCGGTGACCGAGAAAAAAACGGGCCGGGCGCATGGAGCAGCGCCCCCCCCGCGGCCGTGCAGCCAGTGCGTGTCCGTCAGCCGCGAGTCCAGCGGCGGGTCCGCGAACTGCGGACCGACATCGCCGGCGTGAACGCGCGGATCGACGCCGTGTTGCTGGCCGACCGCGACCGCGGAAAGCGGGACCGGGGAGCGGCCTGACGGGCCGCAGGTTGAGCCCACGCGCCGACCTCGATGCGGGGGTCCGGGAACCTCGATGCGGGGGTCACGGGGAACCTCGATGCGGGGGGTCAACGCCTTCAGCGGAAGACGAATACCGGCGCGAAGCCCAGCCGGTTCAGGAGCTTGCGTTTTCCGCACTTCGCGGCATCCCCAATTCCGTGTGCAAGACGACCCGCGGTAGGGTCTCCGGAAGGCGTCCGACGACGCCACGAGGCAGGGCCGGATGGTCGGCGGGGAGGGTCTACAGCAACGCGGAGCACGCCCCGTGCACCTGTGACGGTACCGGGTCGCCGGCGATGGCCGTATGGCGGGAGTGCACGGCCACGTACCGGCGGTCGGTGTCCCACCACGCGAACACGGTCGTCGTCATGATGTTGCCGGTCGACGTTATCTCGACGAACGTCGCGCCGTTGGCCCCCATGATCGCGCCGAGCGAAGCCGAACCGGCGTTGCCGACCATCCGCGCCGTCCCGGCGGCGTAGTCGATGCTGTCGAATACGAAGTCCGTGCTGAAACCCTCGAAGCTGCACCGCAGGGTCCGGGCCGCCCGCAGGCGTTCGATGTCGCCCCGGCTCCCGCCGGCAGCGAAGGTGTTGGATGACTCATCCGACGAAAGGAAGCGGATGATACGAACCCCTACCCCTTCCGCCGCCTGCCCCAACCACGACTCGCATCCGCTGGCCTCGGCCGCGACCATCACCACGAAAAACAAGACGGCATATCCCAGCCACGCCTTCAGCCCGATCTTGTCGTCGGATTCCCTCGTCATCGTCGCATCCCTTCAATCCGAATCGACCACGAGGTAGAGCCGGCTGGTCAGCCGCGCAGGACCGCGCCCGCCGAACCGCGACGTCAGTGCACCCGAGCAGGGCCGAGCTCGAAACAATCGAACCACAACATCCGCTCATCGCTGTTGGGGCGGACCGGCAGCCGATGATGGTGGAAACCGACCGCGCGAACCAGGTCGCCCCGGCGCAGCAACGCGGCATGCTCAACGTCGGCCGCTGGACCGTACAGCGTGCACCGGATGCGGGCACCGGCCGGGTAGGTGTCTACCTCGTCGGGGTCCCGCTCGACCAGCACGCTGACGACCGTCTCCGATACCCCGTCGCGGCGGCGCCGGCGCACGCGAACCGCGGCGTCGGCCGCGGCGCGTCCGGAGATCAGATACCGGCCGCCCGGCATGGTTCGGGGCAGCGGGGCGTCGTCGTTCCACGCGCCGGGCGCGGGGCCGGTATCGGGCATCGTCTTCCTTACTGCGCCGGGGGCGCTTCGTGCAGCCGTTCCAGCGCCTCAAGCCGCTGGTCGACCTTGCCGATCGCCACCTCGACGGCGCGCAGCCGCTCGTCGAGCCGGCGCAGGTCTTCGCGGAACTCCGCCCGGAACTCGGCGAACCCGGATCGGAACTCCGTGCGGATCTCCGCGTGTTCCGCCCGGGACTCGGCCCGGACCCCGGCAATGTCCGCCGAGAGATCCGCCCGGACCGCGCGGATCTCGTCGCGGATCTCCGCGTGCTGAACGTGCATGAACCCCAGCACGACCAGCGCCGTTCCGATGAGCCACCGCGGTGTTGGTGTCAGGCACCGCCGCCCCTCAGTCCGCCCGCGCCACCAGCCGCCGCTTCCTGGAAACGGGTCGCTTTGGTTAGGGTGTGTTGCCCCGCGTCCGTAGCCAAGCACCCAGCACAGCGGCCGGAGCTACGAACCACCATACCCAGTGGCCATCCAACAGCAGCACGACCGCGCCAAGCAGAGACCACGGAAGAGCCACGTACAATAGCTCTTCATCTCAATTGTCTTTCGCTATAGCGTATCAGCTTCAGCTTCATTTCCTGGAATCTCAGGGATCTCGTCGCGGATCTCCGCGTGCTGAACGTGCATGAACCCCAGCACGACCAGCGCCGTTCCGATGAGCCACCGCGTGTTGGTGTCAGGCACCGCCGCCCCTCAGTCCGCCCGCGCCACCAGCCGCCGCGCCAACGCCGCGGGGGCAATCCCCCCCGCCGCTGCACGCTCCTTCAACGACTCATACTCCGCATCCGACAGCCGCAGCGCCACTTGCCGCCGCCGCCGGGCCGGAAACGCAACCCACGACCGGGCGGGACGCGGCGGCCCCGCCGCCAGCCGCAGCCGGGGCGTCAGCGGATACCGGCGCAGCCGTCCCGAACCGCCGCACGGCCGGACCCCCAGCCGCGCCAACTCCAGAACGAAGTCCCCCGCGCACGCCCCGCCCCCCGTCTCCCACCGGAACAACACCGCCAACTCATCGACCCCGACCTGCCCCGTCCCCGACTCCTCCCAACGCCGGCCCAGCCAATCCGCAGGCGCTTCAGCCCTGTCCCGGACCGGCGGCGGAATCCAATCCGCAGGCACCGGGACCGGACCGAACCGCTTCGCGAAAAACTGATCAATTCTCGACATCCGCCGGTGCGCCCGGCCCCGGTACCGGTCTCTCGTGTAGATCTTGAAGAAGATGAAAATGATGGCTGTGGGCGCTGTGGGAAACCGCGTTCTTCGCGGTTTTCCAGGCTCCCTGTGGGCGCGCTCTTGGCGTCCATGGGGAGCGGCGGCGTCCACAGCCCCGGCGCTGGCGATCGGCAGTGCGTTCGGATAGCGTAGGGAGCGGACTCAGACGTGGGGGGTGAGGGTCCGGTTGTGCCCCCGGACCCTCGTGACCGCCCCGAGCTCCGACAGACCGAGCCGGTCCCTGCTGTTGTGCCACGGTTCAGGCTCGTTGTCCAGTCGGAGACCGCCCCGCGCGCTCCGACGCCGTGGACCAGCCCCTCCGCCGGAAGACCTGCCGACACTGCCACCGACTCTTCGCCGTCTGCGCGGCGTGTTACCGCGGCCAGGCCTACTGCACGCCGCGGTGCCGGGCGGCCGGTCGCCGCCGGGCGGTCCGAGCCGCCAACGCCCGCCATCAGCGCAGCCCCGAAGGGCGCCTCGACCACCGCGACCGGCAACGCGCCTACCGCGCCCGGCGTCGTGTGACGGATCACACTTCCCCCGCACCCCGGCCGTCGGACAGACTCCCCGTTCCCGACGCCGCCCCGGTTCCCGCGCCTGCGCCCACGCGCTGTGTGGTCTGCGGCCGGCAGAGCCGGTGGCTGGTCCCGATGCCGGAGCCCGGCGGCGTTCGGAGGGGGAGGGACGATGATCACGCCCGCGCAGCGCGCCGAGATCCGGCGCCTCTATTACGGCGAGCACTGGAAGCTCGGCACCATCGCGGCCCAACTCGGCCTCCACCGTGAGACCGTCCGCGCCGCCGTCGAGCGCGGGGCGGGAAGCGTCCGCCGGGGCGTGTGCCGGCCCAGCGCCCTCGACCCGTATCTGCCGTTCATCCGCGACACCCTGGCCCAGTACCCCACCCTGCGCGCCACCCGCATCCACGAGATGGTCCGGCAGCGCGGCTATCCCGGCTCGGTCATCCAGGTCCGACGCCTCGTCCGACGCCTGCGCCCCGAGTCCACCCGCACCGTCTACCGCCGCGTCGTCACCCTGCCCGGCGAGTCCGCACAGGTCGACTGGGGCTCCTTCGGCAAGGTCCGCATCGGACGCGGCACCCGCGCCGTCTCCGGATTCGTCATGGTCCTCGGCCACTCCCGCGCCGTCGCCGCCCTCTTCACCCTCGACCAGACCCTCGAGAGCTTCCTCCGCGGACACGTCGAGGCCTTCCAGGCCCTCGGCGGCGTCGCCCGCACCCTCGTCTACGACAACCTCCGAACCGCCGTCCTCGACCGCCGCGGCGCCGCCGTCCAGTTCCACCCCCGACTGCTCGAACTCGCCGGCCACTACCACTTCGCCCCCCCGCCCCTGCACGCCGGGACGCGGCAACGAGAAAGGAAAGGTCGAACGACAGATCCAATACCTGCGGCATGCCTTCTTCGCCGCCAGGCCCTTCCGAGACCTCGACGACCTCAACAACCAGTTCCGGCGCTGGCGCGACGAGGTCGCCCACCAACGGCGCCACCCCGAGATGCCGGACCGCACCGTCGCCGACGCCTGGGCCGAAGAGAAGCCCAGACTCCTCCCGCTCCCCGCCCATCCCTTCGAGACCGAACTCGTCCGCGCCGTCCGCTCCGGAAAGACCCCCTATGTCCGCTTCGACCGCAATCTCTACTCCATCCCCCACACCCACGTCCGAAAGCCCCTGACGCTGCTCGCCAGCGACACCCGCGTCCGCATCCTCGATCAACAGACCGAGCTCGCCCGCCACCGCCGCAGCTACGACACCGCACAGACCGTCGAGGACCCCGACCATCTCGAAGGGCTCCTCGCCGCCACCCGCCAGACCAACACCCACACCACCCGCGACCGCCTCCGCGCCGCCGTCCCCGCCACCGCCGCCTTCTTCGAGCGACTCGCCGAGCGCGGAGAAGCGCTCAGACCCCACGCCACCCGGCTGCTCGCTCTGCTCGACGATTACGGGCCGCAGGAACTCGCCGCCGCCGTCAAAGACGCCCTCCAACGTGACGCCCCCGGCGCCGGCTCCATCGCCCACATCCTCGAAACGCGACGGCGACGGCGCGGACTCAAACCACCGCTCCGCCTCGCTCTGCCCGACCGACCCGGACTGCGGGACCTCGACGTCCGGCCACATGACCTGGAGACCTACGATGCCCTCGGCCGACACAACCCCGACGACGCCGGCGACTGAACTCCGCCGACTCGGACTCAACCGCACCGCCGACGACCTCAACGACATCATCGCCATGGCAACCCGCAAGCGCTGGAGCCCGACCGCCCTGCTCGAACACATCGCCGCCGCCGAACTCGAAGACCGACAGCGGCGCAGCGTCGAGCGCCGACTCACCTGCGCCCGACTCGGACGCTTCAAGCCCCTCGCCGACTGGGACTGGAACTGGCCGACCACCCTCGACCGACCCGCCCTCGAACGCATCCTCTCCCTCGACTTCCTCTCCCGCGGCGAGAACGTCATCCTCGTCGGCGCCCAGGGCCTCGGCAAGACCATGCTCGCCAAGAACATCGCCCACCAAGCCATCCTCGCCGGCCATTCCGCCCTCTTCACCACCGCCGCCGACCTCCTCCTCGACCTCAGCGGACAGGAGACTGCCCGGGTCCTCGAACGCCGCCTCAAGCACTACACCCGGCCCTCGCTGCTCGCGGTCGACTAATGTTGAGCGATCGGTAATGTGGAGTAGCTGGCTCTTGCTCGGGCCGGGCCGAAGGTATTCCGTCCAAGACTCCACATTACGTACGTAGCATCGGGACTGTGCCAATCCCGGCACCGCCTCCCGGGAGGTCCCGATGGTGCTTGAGCTGTACCCCAGGGTGCACCGGCGGTACACGTCGTTGGCGATCCTCGGTCCGGTCTTGGACGGATACGGCACGTGGCTCTTGGAGCAGGGCTACTCGACCGAACGCGTCCGCGAGCATTTCTGTGCGGCGCGACGCCTCGCCGACCGTCTACAGCAACGCGGCGTGGAGGCCCTGACGAGCCTGACGCGGACACGGTTGCGGGCCTGTGCTCCCGCGGATTCGCAGGAGGACCCCAATCTCGCGGTCCTGGTGCGGCAGCTGGAGCGGTATTGCGAGTCCGAGCTGGCGTTGTATCCTGCGCCCGCGTTGACCCGCGTCGAGCAGCGAGTCGCTGCCTACAGGACGTATCTCCAGCAGGTCCGAGGGTTCGCGCCTTCGACCCTGGCGCACCACGGCCGCACGGCGGGCGAGTTTCTGGCCCACATCGGCTACGAGACCCACCCGACGCGGCTCGCCACGCTCGAACGCCGGGATCTCGACGCCTTCCTGCGTGCCGTCGGCCCCCGTCAGTCGCGTGCATCCCTCCAGCATGTGGTGGGCCACCTCCGAGCCTTTCTCCGCTTCCTGGCGTCTGCCGGAGAGGTCCCGACCGGGCTCGACACGCAGATCGACACGCCGCGGGTGTATCGCGGCGAGCAGCTCCCACGGGCGCTGCCCTGGGACACGGTTCGGGCGCTGCTCCAGACGATCGACCGCACGACCCCGCTCGGTCGCCGCGACTACGCGCTCTTTCTCCTCATGGCCACCTACCAGCCCGTGGCAAAACTCCGCGGCGCGCCGGAACTGGCCGGCAATGGCGCGGAAACGGCTCGGATCGGCCAGATTTCGGCGATTTCGACCGCTGTACGACACGTTCTTGGGCCGAGTACGGTCCCAGCCGGATGCAGCGCAACTTCTGCCACGGACTGCTACGGCCTGCGCGCGTGCGAGGTCGTGACGCTCACGCTCGACGACGTAAAGTGGCGGGCAGGGCGGCTGCGCATTCCGCAACGCAAGACACGCGGTTCGCTCTGGCTGCCGCTCACCGACGAGGTCGGGACCGCCCTGCTCGACTACCTGCGTCACGGACGCGCCGCCCTGAACGTGCGCCGGCAGCGGGTCCCGTTCCAGGGCCCGCCGCCGCGCAGCTATCGGGAGCTGTTTCTCCGCTGCCGCACGCCGAGGGGCGTCCTCAAACCGACGGCGGTCACCGAGGCCTTCCAGGCTTGGTCGAAGCGAAGCGGCCTGCCCATTCCGTTCCAGGGACCCCATTGCGTGCGGCACTCCTTTGCGGTGCACCTCTTGCGGTCCGGCCTGTCGCTCAAGACGATCGGGGATCTTCTGGGCCATCGCACTCTGGAGAGCACATGCGTGTATCTGCGCTTGGCGGTTGACGACCTCCGCGACGTCGCGTTGCCTCTGCCGGCCACGGCTGGCGGCAGTGCGCCGGGGGTGGCGTCATGACGGCGTTCCACTCCGTCCTGTCCGCCGCCATCGGGAGCTACCTGACGCTCAAGCGAGCACTGGGCCGGCAGTACGCCGCGGAAGAATGGGTGCTGGCGCACCTGGATCGGTTCCTCGCCGCCCGACGCGTCGACCTCGTCGCCGAGACGTTCGCGGCTTGGTGTCTCACCCTGCAGCATCTGGCCACGGGCACGCGTCGGGACCGCATGCGGATCGTGCGGAACCTGTGTCTGTATCGACGACGCAGCGAGCCCGGCTGCTTCATCCCGGACGAGCGGCTGTTTCCGCCGGTGCACCAAGCCATCCGGCCCCATCTATTCACCGACAGCCAGATGGTGCAGTTGCTGGCCACCGCCCGCACGTCGGCCCGCACCTCGAATTCGCCACTGTGTCCCGAGAACATGCGCCTCGCGATCGTGCTGCTGTCCACCACCGGGCTGCGACGCGGGGAGCTGACGCGGCTGACTGTGGGAGACTATGACCCGCCGCAGCGCACCCTGGCGATCCGGGAATCCAAGTTCCACAAGTCGCGCCTCCTCCCGGTGTCGGCGGATACCGCCCGCGAGGTCGAGCACCTGATCGAGATTCGCGGCCTCCGGCGACTGCCCACCGGGACGGACAGTCCGCTCCTCTGGCATCGCCGTCCGCACACTGGCGGCGGCTACAGCGGCGGCGGCTTCGGCGGCGTCATGCGGGCACTCTTCCGGCGGGCCGGTGTTCGGACCGCGACCGGTCAGCTCCCACGCACACATGATTTCCGGCACGGATTCGCCGTCAACGCACTCCTCCGGTGGTACCGCGCCGGACTGGACGTACAGGCGAAGCTGCCCTTCCTGGCCGTCTACATGGGGCACGTCTCGATCGTGTCGACCGCGTACTACCTCCAGTTCGTCGAACCTCTCGCCAGCGCCGCGAGTGCGCGGTTCGCCGACCGCTGCGGCGCTCTCGTCACGGGTCCCCTCGGCGCGGGAGGTGCGCGATGACCGCCGCCGGCCCGAACGACCTGGCGCGGGCCCTCCGAGCATTCTTCGCCGATCACCTGCCCCGGGTGCGCGGAACGAGTCCCCATACCGTCCGGAGCTATCGGGACAGCCTGGTGCTGCTGCTGCGCTTCGTCGCAACCCGGTCGCAGCGGTCCGTCCTCGAACTGGACCTGGACGACCTCGGACCCCAGCCGATCCTCGCGTTTCTTCAGTACCTGGAGTGCGACCGGCACAACAGCGTCGCCACCCGCAACGTCCGCCTCGCCGCGGTCCACGCGTTCTTCCGATACTGCGCCATGGAGTACCCCGCACGGCTCGAACACTGTCAACGTGTTCTCGCCGTCCCGTTCAAACGGACCGGCAGCCGCCCGGTGGAGTACCTCGAGCACGAGGAGATCGACGCCATCCTGGGCGCCGTCGATCGCCGCACCGTCGACGGTCGGCGCGACTATGCGCTCCTCGCCACGATGTTCAACACCGGCGCCCGGGTCCAGGAAATCGTCGTGCTGAGCGTCGCCGACCTGCGGCTGGACGCACCTGCACAGGTCCGCCTCCACGGCAAGGGGCGGAAGGAACGCGTCTGCCCGCTGTGGTCCCAGACCGCCGACCTGTTGCGTTCCCTGCTGGCCGAACGCGATCGCGAACTGCAATCCGACGAGCCGGTCTTCCGCAATCACCGCGGGATGCGCCTAACCCGATTCGGCGTCCGCTATCTGCTGCAGAAGTACTGCACCCGTGCGCAGGCCACCGTGCCGGCCCTGCGCGCCAAGCGCCTCCATCCCCACAGCATGCGGCACAGCACGGCGGTCCACCTGCTCCGCGCCGGCGTCGACATCGTCACAATCAGCCAGTGGCTCGGCCACGCCAGCGTCACGACCACGCACCGGTACGCGACCGTTGATCTCGACATGAAGCGTCAGGCACTCGCGAAGGCCCGCCCCACCGCCAGCACGACCGCGGGGCCGGCCCTGTGGCGCACCGACGCGTCCGTGCTGGAATGGCTTGAAGCACTCTGAGGACGCGATCGGTAATGTGGAGTCCGGCGACCTTCGCGCCCTGGGAACGAGCGCCGCTCTCCGCCGCGACTCCACATTACTGATCACTCAACATTAGTCGACTAAGGAATCCCGCCAAAATAATTTGTTCTTTTTGGCGGCCAGTCTGCTATGCTCCGGTGTCATGAACGCCGTGACACAAGCGGTGCAAGGAAAGTACAACGTGTTGGCGCCGCTGTTGGACGAGCGCACTCGACGCTTGTGGGCGGCGGCGGAAGCCCGCGCCATGGGACGCGGGGGAATCACACGGGTCGCAGAGGCGACCGGGATGTCGCGCGGCACGGTCCGGGCAGGCGTGAGGGAACTGGATTCGGCCACGCCGCCGGCGCCGCAGGCGGGCGTTGCGCGGGTGCGCGCCCCGGGCGGGGGTCGCAAGGCGCTGGCGGATCGCGATCCGGGTCTCGTGAAGGCGTTGGAGTATCTGCTCGACCCGTTCACCCGGGGCGACCCCCAGGGGCCGCTGCGCTGGACATGCAGCAGCGCGGCGCGCTTGGCGGAGCAATTGGGGGCTGAAGGACATCGGGTCAGCGAGCGCACGGTGAACCGGCTGCTGCACGAGTTGGGCTATAGCCTGCAGGCCAACCGCAAGACGCTCGAAGGCCGGCAACATCCGGACCGGGACGCGCAATTCCGGCGCATCGCGCGGCGCGTGCGGGCGTTTCAACGCCTGGGCCAGCCGGTGGCTTCGATCGACACGAAGAAGAAGGAGTTGGTCGGCCGATACCGCAACGGCGGCCGGGAATGGCGCCCGAAGGGTCAGCCGGCGGAGGTGAAGGTCCATGACTTCATCGATCGGGAGCTCGGCAAGGCGATCCCCTACGGGGTCTACGACCTGACGTCCAACACGGGCTGGGTAAGCGTCGGCGTTGACCACGACACGTCGGAGTTCGCGGTGGAGACGGTTCGGCGCTGGTGGCTGCAAATGGGGCGTCACGCCTATCCGGCGGCCACGCGGTTGCTGCTCACGGCCGACGGCGGCGGTTCCAACAGCAGCCGCAGTCGGCTCTGGAAGTTCGAGTTGCAGAAGCTGGCCGACGCGCTCGGGTTGCGGATTTCGGTGTGCCACTTCCCGCCGGGCACGAGCAAGTGGAACAAGATCGAGCACCGGATGTTCTGTCACATTACGGAGAATTGGCGGGGCCGTCCGCTGGTGAGTCACGAGGTGGTGGTGAACCTGATCGGCGGCACGACTACGCAAGGCGGCTTGGCCATCCGGTCGGCGCTGGACGAAGCCAACTATCCAACCGGTCGTGAAGTCACCGACGAACAGATGGGGAGGCTGTCCATCAAACGGGACGCATTTCATGGCGAGTGGAACTACAGCTTGCTACCTCGAACTGACGTTAACGGTTGATTTATTTTGGCGAGATTCCTAATGTTGAGCTCAACATTAGTCGACGAGGTCGGCTACCTCGCCTACGATGCACGCGCCGCCGACCTCATCTTCCAGCTCGTCAGCCGCCGCTACGAACGCCGGTCCCTGCTGATTACCACCAACCTGCCCTTCAAGCACTGGGACACCGTCTTCCCCAACGCCTCCTGCGCCGTCGCCCTGATCGACCGCCTGACCCACCACGCGGAGATCCTCGTCATCGAGGGCCAGAGCTATCGCCGCCGCGAGGCCGAGCTCACCCGGCAGCAGCGCAGCCGCAAACGCCCGTCCCGCAAACGAGCAGCCGACAACGGCGGTCAGCAGTGAGCACAGTCGATGGCGGTGCAGAAATGATCACTTTCAGGCGCTCGACAACAGGCTGACGGACTACGAGTCCGTCGCGTCCCGCGAACCGGCGGCCCGCTCCGTCTTCGACGTCTATACCGGCGAGAACACGGTGGCCTACCTCAAGTCGCCGTGCAGCGCGGCGGATGTGCAAGCGGAGTTCTTCCTGCATGTCGTCCCGGAAGACTTGGAGGACCTGCCGGCCGGCCGCCGGCAGTACGGCTTCGGCGGTGCGAACTTCCGCTACGGGGAATACGCCGCCCCGGCCTCTGGCGGCCGGTGCATTATGGAGCATCCGCTCCCCGACTATCCCATCGCCCGCCGGACCGGGCAGTTCACCCCCGAAGGCGACCAGATCTGGATGGCCGAGTTCCCCGTCGGCGCGGTGGAAGGCGAACCGTCGCCGTCCACTGCTGTCCGATAGTTTCTCCGGAACCCGGACCATACATGGAGACTATCTGCGTCAAGCGACAACATGCGTGCGAGCACCATGACGCGCGGCGTAGCAGCCCGTGGTGGAGGAAGAGGAAGAGGAAGAGGAAGAGGAGGAGCTGTCCAAAGAAATGAAGTCGTCGGGGAATCGTGCGGGGTAAGGGAAGAGGCGGCGAGGTGCTTCTGCTGCGGACGAGTCAAGGCGCTTGGCGCTTCTGTTGAGGCCGTGCCGTGGTGGGCGAGATCGCTCTCGGTGCTGGCGGCGAGCCAGTCGGAACAGCGGTCTTGCGGGTGCCCGGAGGACGATGGAAGTGAGAAATTTGGGAGGGGCACCGGCGGCTCGTCGTTGGGCGCCCATGTGCCCCATGTCATTGGGACTTCGGGCTGCTCCAAGCCCCGGAGGGATACGGCATGGGAGCACGATGGCCACTGGACGCCGCCGGCCATCAGTGTGCTGCTGGAGTACCTGAAGCAGAACTAGCGAGGCTCGGCGAGGCGCCGGCGAATCGGCGCACGCGGATGGCGGGCGCGGCGGTACTTCTGCGAGACACAGGTGGCAAAAGCGAATGACGGCTCCGACTGACGATCGGCAGAACGGGCACGCGACCCGCACGCCGGGCGAGGCGCCGGCGAATCGGCGCGCTGCGCCCCACATCGTCGCATTCGTGCTCCTGTGCGCGGCCTCTCTCGCGCTGGCCGGCGGCTACGCCTGGTGGTCGGCGGCGCGCCGGGCGAGCTTCGTTCGGCCAGTCTCCCTGCCGCCGATCGGCAGTCTGGCCGAGCTCGATCCGCCGGCCGCGGCGGCGCGGTCCGCACCGCCGTCGGCGACTCCGGGCGACGGCCGGGCGGCGCCCCGCCCACCCGCCGCGCGGTTGCCGGAAGATCGGTCGGGAGCCGGTGGGAGGTCCTCGCGGGCGTCGGATCCCGACCCGGGGGCGGGAGCCGCGGGCTCCGTGCGGGGAAGGAACGAGCCGGCCCCCGGAGCGGTCCCGCCGGCCGGCGTGGACGTCGACCCGCCGGCCGGGCGCCTCCTTCTCCTTCGCCACACGGCGCTCGACGAGAGCTTCGGCGTGGCCAGCGTCGAGCGGTTGGACGAGGCCGGCGGCGGACGCCGCGCGACGCCGTTGCGGTGCGACCGGGTCGACTTCGCGGGTGAGCGGGGCGTCTGCCTGACGACCGACCGCTTCTATACGACGCACGCGATCATGGTGTTCGACGGCGTGTTCGAACCGCTGCACCGGCTTCCGCTGCACGGCGTCCCCAGCCGCGTGCGCCTCGCGCCCGACGGCCGGCTGGCCGCGGTGACGGTGTTCGTGTCGGGCCACTCGTATCTCGACGAAGGCTTCTCGACCGAGACGAGCGTCGTCGACACCTACTCCGGCGGGCGGCGGGTCGCGAACCTCGAGGAGCTCCGGGTGCACCGGGACGGCGCGCCGTTCCGGGCCGTCGACTTCAACTTCTGGGGGGTCACCTTCGCGGCCGACAGCGACCGGTTCTACGCGACCCTGGGTACCGGGGGGACGGTGTACCTCGTCGAGGGACGCGTCTCGACGCGCCGGGCGGACGTGGTGCTCGAAGGTGTCGAATGCCCGTCGCTGTCGCCGGACCAGAGCCGCATCGTCTTCAAGAAGCGCCTGCCCCCCGCGACCGGGTTCGGGTGGCGGCTCCACGTCATGGACCTGCGGTCGCGCGCGGTCGTGCCGCTCGCCGAGCCCCGGTCGGTAGACGATCAGGCCGAGTGGCTGGACGATTCGACGATCCTGTACGCCATCCCGGACCCGTCCGCACCCACCCCGATGGTGACCGACGTCTGGCAGGTCCCGGCGGACGGCGGCGGCGCTCCCGAACTGTTCCTGAAGGGCGCGTCGTCGCCGGCGGTGTTCCGGAGAGCACAGGGTTGAGGGGGGCCTCCACGAGATGGCCGCCGACGGCTCGGGGTCCCGGAGCGCCGCCGCCGCGATGGGGCGACGCCGGTCGAGGGCGAGGCCCGTTCGGTAGCGACGCCGGCCCAGCCCCCCGCGATCGTGCCTCCGATCGGCGAGGCGCTCTGTCGCCCGAAGCGATGCAGCGGGTGTCGTTCGCCGCCCGGGGGCCTGCTCACCGCGGTGATGACGGCAATCGCGGCCGGACTGATACTCTGGTGGCACGACGCCAGCGACGGCGGCGACGGAACCAGACGACATGGCCTCTGACAGACTCTACGAAGCGGCGTTTCCCTTCGCCGACGACGTGCTCGCGCTTCCGGTCGAGGACATCGACCGGGCGGCGCAGTGGTACGGCGCCCGGTTCGGCCTCGTGGAGGTCGAGCGGCGCGACGACCCCGTGCCGACGGTGATCCTGGAGCGGGACGGCGTGCGAATCGGCTTCGCCGTCAACCGCGGCGACCCCGGCAACGAGGGCGCCGCCATCCGGGTGACCGACATCCGGAGAGCCCGCGGCGAGCTGGAGGCCAACGGCGTCCACACCGCCAACTGGCGCGTGGACGAACGGGACGGCGAGAAGTACCAGGTGTTCTTCGTGGTCGCGCCGGACGGCCTCTGCTACTACTTCCACCAGCCGATCGGTCCCGCCGGCCAGTAGGCGCCGCCGGCGCCGGCCGGTTCGACCCGCCGTGATCCGCGAGCCTGGACTGCCGCCCCAACGGATTCTATCGATGCCGACAGCAAGAACCAGCGAGAACCGCCCGCTCCGCATCGCCGCGGTGACTCCGGGGGACGGCCAGGGCCGGATCGGCCTCACGCTGTGTCCCGGCAAGACCGATCCCGGCGCGTTCTCGGGACCGACGGCGCGCGATCTGGACACGGACCTCGACGTGATTCAGCGATGGGGGGCGACCGCGGTGGTCAGCCTGATCACCGGCGAGGAGATGGACCGTCTGTCGGTACGCGATCTCCCCGAGGCGGTCCGCGACCGGCACATGGAGTGGTGGCACGCGCCTATCCCCGACGGGATGCCGCCGGGAGCCGACTTCGAGGCGGCATGGACAGTCGCGGGCGAGGCCGTCCGGGACCGGCTGCGGCTCGGCTTCGACGTGCTCGTGCACTGCAAGGGGGGTCTGGGCCGCGCCGGGACGGTCGCGGCACGCCTGCTGGTGGATCTGGGCGAGGGCCCGGACCAGGCGATTCGCCGCGTGCGCGAGGCTCGGCAGGGAGCCATCGAGAACGAGGCCCAGGAAGCCCACGTGGCGCAGTGCTCGGCTCGAACGCCGTCGGCTCCATCGAAGAACGCGGACGGCATCGGGGACCGGGCGCTCGGGGCCTTCCTGGGCCTCGCGGTGGGCGACGCGGTGGGCACGACGCTCGAGTTCCGGCGCCGCGACGCGCAGCCCCGCTTGGAGGACATGGTCGGGGGCGGCCCGTTCGGCCAGCCGCCCGGCGGCTGGACCGACGACACCGCCATGGCGCTGGCTCTTGCCGACAGCTTGGCGGCGTCGGAGACGCTCGACTACCGGAACCTGATGGACCGCTTCGTCCGATGGTGGCGGCACGGCGACTACTCGCACACCGGCGAATGCTTCGACATCGGAAACACCACCCTCGATGCGCTCGACCGCTACCAGCGGACCGGCAATCCGATCGCCGGCTCGACCGATCCGCACAGCGCCGGCAACGGCTCGCTGATGCGGCTCGCCCCCGTCGCCCTCCGGTTCTGGCGGGACCGCCCGGGCCTGATCGCCGCCGCGGCCGACCAATCCCGCGCAACGCACGGCGCCGAGGAGGCGGTAGACGCCTGCCGGGCGTTCGCGGAGCTGCTCGCCGACGCCATCGCGGGGTCGCCGCGCGCCGACGTCCTGGCTCCAAGGCCGTTCGAGGGGGCCGCGGCCATCGCCCGAATCATGGCCGGCAGCGGGCGGGGACGGGCACGGGAGACGATCAGCTCCAGCGGGTACGTCGTCGACACCCTGGAAGCCGCCATCTGGTCGGTCGCCCGCACCGGAGACTTCCACAACGCGGTGCTGCTCGCTGCCAACCTGGCCGACGACGCGGATACGGTCGCCGCGGTGACAGGCCAGCTCGCCGGCGCCCTCTACGGCCTGAGCGGCATCCCCGACCACTGGCTGGAACGCGTCGCCTGGAAGGATCGACTCCTGGCGGCGGGACGGCGGCTGCTGCCGGCATCGCCAGCCGGGCGGGAGGAAGCGGGCGAGTAGCGGAAGCGCGGCGATTGGGATATCCGGACGTGCGCACGCGCGCACGCCGCTACCTGGGGGAACGACCCGCCCCGCGCGCAAGGCCGCCCGGCGGCACTACTTTTGTACGTTCTCCAAGACCAGGACCCGCCGGCAAACCGAGCCCGGCCGGCCCTGGAAGCCGGAGCCGGGCACGCACGCGAGAAGCGCTACTCCGGCGCCGGGAGGTACGCGAGCCGATCCCCGCGGTACGACCCCAACCACAGCTCGTCGCCGATCCGGAGCGCGGTGGTGGACGAGATGAACCCGTCCATGGCCGCGTGCACGAAGATCCGCTCGACCTCGAGGGTCTCCGGGTCGATGACCGCGACGTTGCTCGTCTCCAGGGTCGGCTCGCGCGGGTCGGTGATGGAGTTGCCGTCCCTGTCGGTGTGGCCGGCCGCGTAGATGACCGAGCCGTCGAGGGCCATGCGCAGGTTGTCGGGCCGGAATCCGAGCTCGACGACGTCCTTCCGCACCGGCTCGACGCCGCGCGACAGGCGGGTGAGCTTCTCCTCGGCCCAGCCGGCGATGTAGAGGGTCTGCCCGTCCGCGGACACCTCAATGCCGTTCGGCGCGGTGTCCCCGCTCTCGGGCAGCACCTCCCAGCCGCTGTCGGCCTGCCACTCCCACACCCCGATGCCGGCGTTCGTCGCGGCGAAGCCGCCGCCCGGCAGGGCGACCACCGAGTTGAGGTTGGCACCCTCCGGGGCCACCGCGCACCCCGTCCAGGCCAGGCTCGGGGGCGAATCCCCGGCATCGACCTCGAAGAACTCGATCGACTCCCGGGGGCCGTGATGGACGACGAGCAGGGTGTGGATGCCGTCCGCGCCCGGGTCGAGGTAGAGGCCGTGCAGACGGGACGCGTCCGGGTTACCGAGGTCGAGTGGACCGGGGCACTCGGGCCAGGCCTCGGCGTCGAGCCGCAGCTCGCTGTCCGGCGTCGGGAACACCGCGGTCGAGGTCTTGTCGCTCACGTTCACGACGTTGAGCCGGCCTCCCTCCCGGGCGCCGGAGACGATGGCCCACTCCGCCCCCGGGATGACCACGATGTCCTCGGGGCTGACCATGCCGCAGATGAACTGCACCCCGCCGACCGGGTCGCAGGGGTGCTCGCCGGTGACCGCGAACTGCGGCGGGGCCGGTACGGCGTCGGCGGCGGGTTCCGGCTCGGGCGCCGGAGCGCCGCAGCCCACCGCGATCATCGTGACCAACCCGAGTCGTGCCAGCTTCACCGCGCTCATGACGTCCCTCCTCCTGGGATCGGTTGGCGACAGGATACCACCGCAGGACTGCGACACCGGGCCTCCGGGCCGGGACCATCCCACACTCCGCCACCGCCGTGCACAGGCAGAATCGTGGCGGGTCATGGGGTTCCGGACGGGCGGAATCGTGGGTCTCACGCGGTGCCGGCCGGGCGGCAAGACGATGGCGACCCTTCGAATCGGGGGCGAGCCGTCACGCGCAGTCAGCGTGGGATGCTCCTGGCCCCGGGCCGGGAGTCCGCGCCGTGGTGTCGGCAAGCGACGACGGACTCCGGGGCCCGCGGTGATGGCGTCCGGGGAACGTCCGTCCGCTCCTGGTCCGGAAAATCGCCGCCGCGCAACCTTGCAGTCGCGTGGGCAGTTTCTGCTGACGCGAAACTGCCGACGGGGCAAGGATTGCCGCCCAACCAGACCTGCCACGAGTCTGCACCGTTCTACGGCGCAGACTCGTGGCTCTCCTTAGGGCAAAGGGGTGGCCGGACGGCGACCATCGCGCCGCCGGCACTGCTTCGGCATCGGGAACATCAGGCTCGACGCGCTCGACCGGTACGGGCGGACCGCCTATCCGGTCGCCGGGTCGACCGCGAGATCGCCCGGACCACGACCGGAAGTTGGGCGCGGGCACCGGCGGGACGAGATCGAGACGGCAGGGTCTTGTCAGGGCGGTCCCGGGAGCGTGTAGCCGATCATGAACAACGCCGCCTCGAGCGCCCGCAGGCGGCGATTCGCGGCGAGCTTGGCGAAGCTCCCTTCGCAGGCCACCTCGCCCAAGACCCACGCCGCCCAGACGTTGCACTCCGCCCACCTCCGGCGACCCCGGCCGGAGTAGTATAGCTGCGGGAACTGCAGCGAGCCTTCCGACGGGTTTCGGTTGTGTTTTTTCACTCTCCCGGCTCTCCCGGGAGGCAACCGGAACAGCAGCAATTCCGGAACGCTGGAGAGGTTCACTTCCTTGCAGTACCGCTGGACCAGGTAGCCCATCGCCGCGCCCACCCGCGAGTCGTAGATCGGGAAGCCCTCGAGCATCAGCGCATAGACCTTGGTCCAACCCGAGTTCATGTAGCGCACCCTGCCCAACCGGGACGTGTCCGCGTGCGACGGATCGAGCAGACAAGCAGCCCCGCGGAATCTCGACAGCGCCTCCGGCCCGAGGTCACGTAGCGTCTTGACGTTGCCGCGCGTCACGCCGCCCCAACGCAGAATTCCGCACGCCGCGTCCACGAAGCGACTGCTGTCGTCGCCCTCCACCGCCGCAAGCATCTCGCCGCGGAGACCATTCAGCTCCTCTTGATTGGCCTTGAAGTCGCGGTCTTTCCAGCGGTAGTTCGTGTACGCCTCCCAGAGGGAGCCGCAGTGCCAGTCGCATGCCGGCCTGACCATCCGGTAACTGTGTTCGAAGGACTCGTCGCCCCCAACCCGCCGGCGCAGCCACTTGATGAACGCCTGCACCCTCTCGTCGCCCAAATAGTCGTCGCGCCTCACCGATGCCCCCCTCCTCCTGCTGTAGACTCCCCCCGCCAGCGCCGCCGGCCGGTCCGCCGGCCATCAGACCTCCCCCGCCTCCCTCCGGTCTCGCAGGAACTGCCGACAACACGTCGTGGCACAAGCTCCAAAACGGTCCTCCAATCTCCTCAAAAGAGTGTGGGTAGGGGCGGCGCCAGTTCGATGCCTCCGCAGCACAGGAACAGCATCGAGCCGGCCGAGTGGAAACCGTACGCGCGCCGCGCAATCACACGCAGCTTGTTGTTGATGCCCTCCACCGGACGGTTCGAGCGCTCCCTGCGCTCGTCGACACCGTCGATCCCGTCCCTGTCGCTTGCGCCAACTCTGCTCCTTTCGAGTTGTGGTTTTCGACCGGCGGCATCTGCCGCCACCCTGTCTCCATTCTCCGAACACTTGAGTCAGAACCTGTCAGTGCGCCGGTCCGACCGCGGTCGGCCGAGCCTGATCGAGTGACGACAGGAACGACACGGCATACAGGGAAGATGACATAATCCGTCGCATGCGTTACCCGCTCACGCGGCGGCAGGTCCTGCGCGGGGCCGCGGCAGGGATCGCGGCGGCGGCGGCCCCGGGCGCCCGGGGGGCGGCCGGCGGAGCGCGGCAGCAGGACAGCATCGGACCGTACTCGGACGACGTGCTGCCGCCGGGCGTCCGTTCCCGCTTCGTCGCCGGCATCAACGGCCTCCGCATGCACGTGCTGGAGGCGGGGTCGAAGGCCGGCGCGCGCGCCGGCGCGCTTCTGCTGCACGGCTTCCCGGAGCTCGCCTACAGCTGGCGGCGGCTGATGCCGGCCCTCGCGGGAGCGGGCTACCACGTCATGGCGCCCGACCTGCGCGGCTACGGCCGCACCGACGGCGCCGGCGTGGCCTACGACGACGACCTGCGCCCGTTCCGGATGCTGAACGAGGTGCGGGACATGCTCGCGCTGGTGGCGGCGTTCGGCTACCGCGAGGTCCACCTCGCGGGCCACGACTTCGGGGCGCTGGTGGCGTCGTGGTGCGCGGTCGCGCGGCCGGACGTGTTCCGCTCCGCCGTCCTGATGAGCGCGCCGTTCGGAGGGACGGCGACGCTCCCGTTCGACACCGCCGACGCGCCGGAGGCCCCGGCCGGCGCTCCCGCCGCCGACATCGACGCCGGCCTCGCGAGCCTCACGCCCCCCCGCCGGCACTACCGGCGTTTCTACGCGACGCGTGGGGCCAACGACGACCTGTGGCGGGCGCCGCAGGGGGTGCACGACTTCCTGCGCGCCTACTACCACATGAAGAGCGGCGACTGGAGCGGCAACCGGCCCGAGCCGCTCCGCGGGTGGTCAGCGGCCGAGCTGGCGCGGCTCCCCCGCTACTACGTGCTGGACCTCGGCAAGGGGATGGCGGAGACGGTGGCCGAGCACATGCCGTCGCCGGCCGAGATCGCGGCGTGCGAATGGCTGCCCGACGACGAGCTGCGGGTCTACAGCGCCGAGTACCGCCGGACCGGGTTCCAGGGCGGCCTGCAGTGGTACCGCAGCGTGGCCTCGGTATCGTCCATCTTCGGCGGGGGCATCAACGCCGACCTGCAGGTGTTCGCGGGGCGCACCATCGACCAGCCGTCGCTGTTCATCGCCGGCGCGCGCGACTGGGGCATCCACCAGCGGCCGGGCGCCCTCGACCGCATGGACGGCGCCGCCTGCACCGACCTGCGGGGGCTCCACCTGCTCGACGGGGCCGGACACTGGGTGCAGCAGGAGCGGCCGGCGGACGTCAACCGGCTGGTCCTCCGCTTCCTGCGCTCGCTCTGAAGACGCGCGGCCGACGCGATCGGCGGTCTTGTCCACCCTCCACCGCGCCAACGGGGAACTCGGTCCTCCGGATCTCGCCGTCGTCGGGTGTGTACTGCCCCGTTTTGATGCGGACGATGGGATAGCAGCCCGTGGCAAAACTCCGCGGTGCGCCAAAACCGGCCGGCGGTGGCGCGGAAACGGCTCGGATCGGCCGGATTTCGGCGATTTCGACGGCTGCACGACACGTTTCTTGGGCCGAGTACGGCCCGGCCGGATGCAGCACCATTTCTGCCACGGCCTGATAGTCGGGGAGCGGATTACCCTATAATCAGCCGGTGGCGAACGTCCCCGCCGCATTCGAGCAGGGGCATCCCACGCTGACCGCGGGTGACGGCCCGCCCCCGATTCGAGGGGTCGCCACCGTCTTGCCGACCGGCCGGCGCCGCGTGAGACCCACGATGCCGCACGTCCGGAGCCCCGGACCCGCCACGATGCCTCCTGCGCACGGCGGGGGCGGCGCGTGGGATGGTCCTGGCGTTCGAGGGGGGCACCGGTGGATGGCGGGTGCGGGTGGTAGGATACCGGCCATGACCCTGAGCCGCCCCGCCCGCATCGGACTCGTGCTCGCCGCCTGCCTGGGCGTGGCCGCCGGGGCCGCGGCGCAGCCGCTCCCCAACCCCTATCGCCTCGTCGACGAGTGGCCGAACCTGCCGCCGCACCTGAACGGCGGGCGGTGGGGCGAGACCATCGGCGTCGACCGCGACGCGGACGGGAACGTCTGGGTCTTCCACCGCTGCTTCAACAACCAGCCGCCGGGCGCGGCCACCTGCGTGGGGCGCGACGACGACCCGCCGATCGTCAAGTTCAGCCCGGACGGCGAGCTCCTCGACAGCTGGGGCGAAGGAATCTTCGCGGCCCCGCACGGCTTCCACATCGACCCCGAGGGCAACCTCTGGGCTACGGACTACAACGGGAGCGAGACGGTGCTCGGCGTGCCGGCAGGGGGCCGGGGGCACCAAGTCTTCAAGTTCAGCCCGGACGGCGGGATCCTGATGACCCTCGGCCGGGCGGGCGTCGCGGGCAATGGGCCCGACACGTTCGACCGGCCGACCGACGTGGCCGTCAACACCGACGGCGACATCTTCGTCACCGACGGCCACGGACCGAACAACCGGGTGGTGAAGTTCGACCGGCACGGCCGCTTCCTCCTGACGTGGGGCGGGCCGGGCGACGGCCCCGGCGAGTTCGACCAGCCGCACACCCTCACCCTCGACAGCCGAGGCCGGGTGTTCGTCGGGGACCGGTCGAACGGCCGGGTGCAAATCTTCGAGCCGGACGGCACGTTCGTCGCCGAGTGGAGGCAGTTCGGGCGACCGAGCGGAATGTTCATCGACGAGAACGACGTGCTCTACGTCACCGACTCGACCTCGAACTCGCGGAACAACCCCGGCTTCGACCGGGGGATATACATCGGGAGCGCGGTGGACGGGACGGTCCATGCGCACATCCCCGATCCGGACGCCGAGCGGCGGGACGAGCTGCGTATCTCGGGGGCTTCGGGCATCACCGCCGACCGAGAGGGCAATGTCTACGCGGCCGACGTCGGCCCGCAGAGAATCCGGAAGTACGTCAAGCGGTAGAGCAGGAACCCAGGGGCATCCCAAGCCGACCGCGCGTGACGGCCCGCCTCCGATTCGGGGGTCGCCACCGTCTTGCCGACCGGTCGGCACCGCGTGAGACCCACGATTCCGCACGTCCGGAGCCCCGGGACCCGCCACGATTCCGCCTGCGCACGGCGGTGGCGGAGCGTGGGATGGTCCTGCAACTGGACCCAGGAGCATCCCAAGCCGACGGCGCGTGACGGCCCGCCCCCGATTCGGGGGGTCGCCGCCGTCTTGCCGATCGGTCGGGCCGCGTGAGACCCACGATTCCGCACGTCCGGAACCCCCAGCCAGGACCCGCCACGATTTCCGCCTGCGCACGGCGGTGGCGGAGCGTGGGATGGTCCTGGCAGGGCCCCAGGGGCATCCCACGCCGACGGCGCGTGGCGGCCCGCCCCCGATTCGAGGGGTCGCCACCGTCTTGCCGACCGGCCGGCGCCGCGCGAGACCCACGATTCTGCGCATCCGGAGCCCCAGGGACCCGCCGCGATTCCGCCTGCGCACGGCGGTGGCGGAGCGTGGGATGGTCCTGGCAGGGCCCGGCGGGCGGGACAGGCCGGCGGCGAACCGGCAAGCAGCAGGGACCCGGCGGGCGGGACAGGCCGCGCGGGACCAGCCGGCCCGGGGGCGGCGAACCGGCAAGCAGCAGGGACCCGGCGGGCGGGACAAGGCTGACCGGCGTTCGAGACCGTCACATGCCCCAGACGGTGACCGGCGCACCGCCGCCTGCCGGCTCTTCGCGGCGGAAGAGCTTCTCCTCCCACGTCCTGGACGGAGAGCGGTCGAAGAGCACCAGGTGCCCGGACTCCGCCCCGCAACGGTCCATGTAGCTCCGCGTCTGCTCGACGCCCTCGCGGATGGTCCGCTCCAACCCGTCGCGGCGCACCTTGCATTCGACGACGAACCGCTGGACGCGGCCTCCCTGCGGCCAGAGGATGAGCAGATCGACCCGTCCCCGGCCCAAGGCGTACTCCCGCTCGATTCGGCCGCCCCCGTTCGCAACCTTCTGCAGATACGCCTGCAGCAACAGTTGAGGCCCGGCCTCCCGGTACCGATCGAAACGTTGCGTCCAGTGTTCCGAGTGCTCTCGAAAGAACCGCTGGAACGCTTCCAGGAGCCTGTCCACGTCCAGACCGCCCGCGGCATCCGCGTACGAGGACGTTTCCGCCTCGACGTCGTCCTGCGCCGCCCACGTCAGCTCGCGCGGAATCACTTCCGCGTATATCGGGTTGGCGATGCGCTTCGCGTCGTCCCGCGCCAACAGGCCCAGGTCGCGCGCGTACTCGACGTCCCGGTCCCGGTCCGCATAGCTCCCCCGACCGGCGGCGCCGATCAACATGGGCGCCACCACCCGCCGCACCCGCTCATCGCGCAGCTTGTCGGCCAGAGCGTCCAGATGCGTCACGCGGGCCTGGATCAGCCGCTCCTGGGCGTCCAGGATGTCGCCTTCCGTGATCGCACGGGAACGGTCTCGACCCGCCGCGGTCTCGAAGCATGCCTCCCGGCACAGGGCGTTCACCAGCCAAGGCTGCCCCGCCGTGCGCGTCCGGATCGCCTCCAGCGCCGCGCGCGTGAACGCCTGCCCGGTCTCCGCGGTGTGCTGCCCCGGCAGCGCCCGCGTCTCCGCCTCGGTGAAGTCACCCAGCCGCAACGACTTCGACTTGACGTTGAACGCACTGCCGCCGAGCACGAGCGCGTTCCCCGCCGTGGAGCGAATGCGGTAGTCCCGCACGTCCCTCACGCCGCACAGGACGACGCTGTGCGGAAAGCTCGCGGGCCGCTGGTCGTAGCCGGCCCGCAATTGCCGCAGCACCGACAGCAACGTGTCCCCGACCAGCGTGTCGATCTCGTCGATCAGCAGCACCAGGGGCCGCGGATCGGCCTCCGCCCAACGGGAGAGCACGTCGATCAGCGCGCCGTCCGCGCCATCGGCCTCCAGCGCCGACGCCCGGAGGCGGTCCGGCGTCTCATCGCCCAACGTCAGGCGCGCCCGGCGGGCGAGCTCGCCGAGCATGGCCCGCATCGCCCGCGCGGTGTCCTCGCGCGCCGCCTGTCCGACCTCGAAGTTCGCGTAGACGCAGCGATGGTCGCCCGCGGCGCCCGCGTTCAGCAGATCGCGCAGGGCCAGCAGCGCCGACGTCTTGCCCGTCTGCCGCGGGGCGTGCAACACGAAGTACTTCTGGCTCCGCACCAGAGCCAACACCTCGTCGAGATCGATCCTCGTCAGCGGCGGAATGCAGTAGTGATCGCGCGCGCGAACCGGACCCTCGGTGTTGAAGAAGCGCATCGCCCCCATTGTGGCAACCCGCGGCGCGCCTGTCACCTGTCGCGGACGACGGCGGAAGGACCATCCCACGCTCCGCCACCGCCCGTGCGCCCCGCCCGCCCTGCTCCGACAGCGTCTGCGGCAACCACCGCGAGACGATCAAACGTACGCCGATATCCTCGTCGCAAGTTCCTCGCCGGCGCCTTCGCCTTCCTCGCCGGCGGCGATCGAACGTACGCCGCGATCCCTCACCGCAAGTGGCCACGGTCGGATTCACCGTCGTCGTATACAGTACCGCTCGATGGCCGACGACACGTTACGGCGACCCGCCCGCACCCCCCGGGTGGCCGCCGTCCGGCTCGGGGTGGTGGCCGCGGCCGGCGCCGCGCTGTGGCTCGCGCCGACCCCGGCCGGGGTCGAGCCCCGGGCATGGCAGTTGCTCGCGGTGTTCGTCGCCACCATCGTCGGAATCATCCTGCGCCCCCTGCCGATGGGGGCGATGGCGTTCGTGGCGGTGGCCTTCGCGGTGATGTCGGGCACCCTGACGATCGCGGAAGCGACGGCCGGCTTCGGCGCCACCGTGGTCTGGTTGGTGGTGGCGGCGTTCTTCATCGCGACCGCCTTCATCAAGACGGGGCTCGGGGCGCGCATCGCGTACCACTTCATGCGCGTCCTCGGGAAACGGAGCCTCGGGCTGGCCTACGGGATCGTGGCCACCGACCTCTTCCTCGCGCCGGCCATCCCCAGCAACACGGCGCGCGGCGGCGGCGTCATCTACCCGATCCTCAAGTCGCTGTGCGTCTCCCTCGGCAGCGACGCCGCCGGGGGCACCCAGGGCCGGATCGCCGGCTTCCTGACGTTCACCGCCTACCAGGGGGTGGTGGTCACGAGCGCGATGTTCCTCACCGCGATGGCCGCGAACCCGCTGGCGGCCGAACTCGCGGCGCAGCAGGGGGTCACCATCACCTGGGCGGGCTGGGCGGTCGCGGCGTTCGTTCCGGGCATGCTGAGCCTGCTCGTCGTGCCGCTCCTGATCTACCGCCTGTACCCGCCGGAGGTCACCCACACCCCCGAGGCCCCGGCGTTCGCGCGGGAACGCCTGCGGGAGATGGGCCCGATGACGCGGGACGAGCGGGTCCTCCTGGCCGTGTTCGTCTTCCTGTTGACCTTCTGGATACTCGGGAGCGCGCTCGGCATCAACGCCACCGCCACCGCGATGGCCGGGGTGGGGGCGATGCTCGCCACCGGCGCGCTCGCCTGGCAGGACGTCATCGATGAACGGAACGGGTGGGACACCCTGATCTGGTTCGCGGTGCTCGTCATGATGGCGAGCCAGCTCGGCGAGCTGGGCCTGGTGGGCTGGTTCACCGACCGCGTGTCCGGGGTGCTGGGCGGGGGGCACTGGCTTCCCGCCTTCCTCGGCCTGAGCCTGATCTACTTCTACGTGCACTACTTCTTCGCGTCGAACACCGCCCACGTCAGCGCGATGTACGCCCCGTTCCTGGCCGTCGCCCTCGCGGTGGGGACCCCGCCGGTCCTCGCCGCCCTCGTGCTGGCGTTCTTCAGCAACCTGTTCGCGTCGATGACCCATTACGGCACCGCCGCCGCCCCCATCCTGTTCGGGTCGGGCAACGTCGACATCGGCACGTGGTGGAAGCTCGGGGCGCTGATCAGCGTGGTGAACATCGCGATCTGGCTCGGGGCCGGCAGCCTCTGGTGGCGCCTGCTGGAGCTGTGGTGACGGCCGACGCCGTTCCTCGACGGCCGAAGCGACCGGGCGGGGCGCGGGCGGGGCCACGGCAAGGCGGCGCTCAGGCCAGAGACTTGAAATATGGGCAGACGACGCTCATCTTTCAATGCCCTGGAGATCCGGCGGCGGCATCACCGTCATGCTTCGAACCGCCGAAAACCGGCCGCCGTGAAATCGGCGTCGAACGCGAAGGCTTCGTGGATGCCGCGACGGCGCATGACGAGGAAGCTCACCTGATCCACCAGGCTGATGCCGCGCGGCTGCTCGTTGAGCGCCAGTACCGCCGCGTTGCGCAGCCGTTCGCCGACCCATTCGATCTCGAACGCCGCCACGACAGACGCGAACTCGATCGCCGCCGCGCGTCCGAGGCGGCACTGCAGCAGCGCCATCGACTCGACCAGCACGTAGCTGTGGGTGACCAGCCGCCGACCGGTCTGGAGAAGCGCATCGAACGACCGTGTCGCCTCGTCATGGCGGGCGTCCCGTCCGTCCGCAAGCGCGAAGATCGCCGACGTGTCCACGAAGATCATTCTCGACCCGACCGGTTCCAGCCGGCGTAGGCGTCGGCCAACACGTCGTCGTGGTGTTCCGATACCGGCGCATCGGGCGGATTGCCGGGGTCACTTCCCATCCCGATGAACGGAAAGTCCTCGATGGTCAACTTCCTCTTCTCCACCCCGGACTCCACGCCGAAGGTCTTCGCCAGCGCCTCCCGCACGACCGACGACATCGAGCGGTTCTGTTCGTAGGCCCTCCGCCGCACCACCTCGTAGGTGGCGTCGTCGAGCTGAATCTGCGTGCGCTTCATCGAGCGTCCCCTGTTCGTCCCCACGGGGCGGCCTCGGCACGCGCCCGGGCCGCGCTCGCGAGCGGCCGGGGGCGGCCGCCTCCCGGCAAGCGCCCCGCCCGCTCCTGGCCCGATGGGGGTAGCCCCATGACCGCATGCCCCAATGCAGGCATGATCGCATGGTGTTCCGGCGCGGCGCGAGCGCGACCGAGCTCGCGCCGCACGAAGCATCCGTTCGCGGTGTCCTCGGCGCAGCACGTGCGGACGATGCTGATCGAGCCGGCCATCTGCCTGAACGCCCTGTTGCGCGACGCGCGCGTCGCCGGGGGCGCGCCTGTTCGCGGGCATGCGAATGCGGTAGCCTTGTCCGTGGGCCGCAACGGCCGGGAGGACCATTCAGCATGAGCTTGGCTTACCACGACTTCGACACGCTGATCGGAACCCTGCGGGTCGTCGGCGACGACGGCGGGATCGAGCGGGTCGACCTGCCCAACGCGGCGGCGCGCGATCCCGATCCGGGGTGGCGGGAGCGGCGTCGATCGTTGCCCGGACCCTTGGGGGAGGCGAAGCGGCAGCTTCGCGAGTACTTCGGCGGTGAACGCCGCGGCTTCGACCTGCCGCTCTCCCCCGCCGGCACCGCCTTCCAGCGCCGGGTGTGGGACGAGCTTCGCCGCATCCCCTACGGCGAAACCGTTTCGTACGGCGAGCTCGCGCGGCGCATCGGGCGACCGACCGCCTCACGGGCCGTCGGCGCCGCCAACGGCCGGAACCCGCTGGCCATCGTCGTGCCCTGCCACCGCGTGATCGGGGCCGACGGCGCGCTCACCGGCTACGGCGGGGGGCTGCCGGTGAAGGAAACCCTGCTGGCGCACGAGCGGCGGGTCACCGGGGCAGGTTGAGATTCCCGCGTCCCCGCTTCCGAACGGCCGGTCAGGGGTATCGCGGCCACGCCGAAGCCCGGTATAGCGGATAGACGGCGAAAGAGGGCGCGCGGTCATCCACCCGGGGCGGGCGCGCCGGCGGCAGGCCAGATCCAGGAGAGCAGGCGGAGGACGAGCACGAGGAGAGTTGCAAGAGCAGCGAATAGGCTGGTCAGACCCCATACCTTCGCACGCTCGACGTCTACCTTCGTCGCCAAGCTCTCCTGCCCCTTCTCCAGCTTGGTGACTCGCTCCCGGATGCCGGAACCGATCTCGCCCTGCATCCGGGCCAATGAGAGTTCCGCATCGCGGAGCCTCGCCGGTTCGCTGGAGTCGGGTGGTGGCGGGGCAGCCCCGTCAGGAAGTGGCACCGATTCAGTCTCCAAGCCACTCCCACAGCGAACGCGACGTGTAGCCGGAATAGGCGTGATTCAGCTTGAAAACAGCCCCGCGAGAGACCCTGTCTTCGGTCTTGATTCCGACCCGCTGAGCGATGTCAGAGCTCAGCTGATCGCTCCTGACGAGGTATACGGTCTGGGGGACGAGCTCGTACGCGCCGGGGAAAGCCGCCAGCAGAGGCTCTGCCGCCTGGGGGCTTGGGTCGGTGAAGACCACGGCGAACACGTTCATGATCGAAGTATCGGATGATTCGACAGATGGGATCAACAGAGAAATAGACGGCGAATCCCCTACGCCGCTCCCTCGCCTCAGCCTCCTGCACCCGACCGGTCGATCTCGATCTCATCCAAGGTTGAACGGCGGGTGCACTTCAACTGTTCGAGCGTTCATACGCCCCTCGCAAGGTCAGCCCGCCGTCAGCCTGGGCAGCTTCGGGACGAGTCGACCTCGGAAAATCGCGCCCCGGCACGATGCCGGAGCGTTCGTCGTCCGCAACGCGCCCCCCGCGATCCAGGACCCTGCCGGCGATGGCCCTTCTTCGGGCTGGCGATGCGCGGCTCCTGGGCGATGCCGCCCGCGGCGGTCTCCCTGTGCCTGGTGGGCGCGCTCGCATGGGGTTGCTCGTCTCAGCCGTTGCCGACAGCCAGCAGGCGGCTCCTACCGGCCGGCCGCTTCTTCCAGGCGCGCGCCGCCGAGGGCGTTCGGCACCGAGTAGTTCCCCTCGTGGCAGGCGTACTCGAACTGCAGGTACTCGTCGTCGCGGTTGAACGGGAACGCGGCGGTCCAGGGCGCGGTATAGGTCTCCGCGTCGTCCATGGTGACGGAGTACCGCAGCTCGTTCGGACCGGTGATGGTGAACCGCTCGACGACCTTCTGCGCCTCGGACTGGCGCGACCGAATGCCCGCCGACGGTCCGCGGATGTTCTTCACCGCGCGGAAGTTCGTCGACTCGACGATCAACGTGTTGCCCTCCCAGCGTCCGCGGGGGTCCCCCTCCCACTGCCGAACTTTGGCGTCGGCGTGGGGCTGATCGATGGGGATGATGCGGGCGTTGTGGATCATCTCGCTGTGAATCACGACGTAGCCCGGCGACTGCAGGATGAGGGTGCCGTTGTTGTACTCGGTCGGCATCATCATGCCGAGCACGCCGCGGGAGATGCACCGGTCCCCCGACTCCATGTTCTCGGCCGCGGCGTGCAGCTCGGCCATGTTCATGGCGATCGACTCGCGCGCGTTCGCGGTGCGCTCGGGAACGCGGCCGGTCGGCGGATCCACGATGATCGAGGCTTGGCCGATGTCGACCGGCGTCTCCCAGTACCAGTCGAACCAGTAGGTGCCGTACCCGCCGACCCCGCGGGAGTTCTCGTGGCCGCGCCATTCCGACCCCGCCTTGCGGCCGGCGGCGCGCGCTTCGGCGCGGGCCTGCAACTCGTCGGTCGACAGCGCCCGGCCGACCAGCTCCTCCGGCAGCTCGAGCGGCGTGAACATGGCGTTCGAGTTGTTCCACGTGCCGGTGATGTTCGGCTGGCCGTCGGCCAGGATCTCCGGCGTCCACCCGTCCGGCGCGCCCTGCGCAAACGCCGGCGTCCCCGATGCGGCGACGACCACGACACACACGGTTCCCGCGGCGATTCCGATGTACGATCCTCTGGAACGGTTCATGGACTCTCCCTCCCGGCCATCTCTGCTTCCCGGTCTTCAGAAAACGGGTCCCGTCCGGCGCCGCAACGGCCCCACCGGCCGCAGAATAGCACGCATGGGGGCCGGCCCCGCCCGGATCCAACCCATCCGATGCGCATCATCATGACCCCGGTCGGGAGCGGCGGCGACGTGCATCCCTACGTCGGCGTCGCGCTCGCGCTGCAGCGGCGCGGCCACGACGTCTCGATGATCGTCAACCCGCACTTCGGGCCGCTGCTCGATCGGGTGGGCCTGCCTTTCGTCCCCATCGGCACGGTCGACGCCTACGACGCGATCATCTCCCACCCGGACCTCTGGCACGACCGCCGGGGGCTCGGCGTGCTCGGCGGCGCGTTGCGGCGCTGGGGCCGGGAGGGGTTCGAGCTGATACGGACCGCGGCAGCCGGCGGCGCGCCGGTCCTCGTGGCGCCGGGCCTCGCGTTCAGCGCACGGGTCGCCCACGAGGTGCTCGGCCTGCCCCTGGTGACCATGCACCTGCAACCGGCCTGCCTCGTCAGCGCCCACGAGACGCCGGTGCTGCACGCGCGCCTGCGGTCGATCAACCGCTGGCCGCCGCTGCTGAAGCGGCTCGTGCTGGCCCTCGGCGACCGCTTGGCCGACCGGGCGCTGGCACCGGCCGCCAACGCGTTGCGCGCCGAGCTCCACCTGCCGCCGGTACGGCGCATCACGAGCGAGTGGTGGCACTCGCCGCAGCGCGTCATCGGCATCTTCCCCGACTGGTACGCTCCGGCGCAGCCCGACTGGCCGCGGCAGACGATTCTGACCGGCTTCCCCCTGTACGACGGTGCGGACGCCGCCCCCCTGGCGCCGGCCCTCGACGACTGGCTGTCCGAGTCGGACGCGGCCGGCCGCCGGCCGATGGTCTTCGTCGCCGGCACCGGCAACCGCCGGGGGGCGCGGTTCTTCCAAGCCGGGGCGGACGCCTGCCGCCGCCTCGGCCGGCCCGGGCTGCTTCTCACCCGGTTTCCGGAGCAGCTTCCCGACCCGCTGCCCGCCGGGGTCCGCCACGCCGGGTACGCCCCGCTCAGCCGGGTGCTGCCGCGGGCCGCGGCCATCGCCCACCACGGCGGCATCGGCACCGCGGCCGAGGCCCTGCGGGCCGGCTGCCCGCAACTGGTGGCGCCGATGACGTTCGATCAGCCCGACAACGCCGTCCGCCTGGAGCGCCTGGGCGTGGCCCGCACCCTGTGGCCCGGCGCCGTCGACGGCCGCGGCGCCGCCCACGCCCTCGACGCCCTCCTCGGCTCGGACCACACCCGCACCGCCTGCCGCGACGCCGCGGGGCGCTTCGAGGGGACCGACCCGGTGACGCGGACCTGCGAGCTGATCGAAGCGGCCGGCTGACGACGGGGGCGGGAACCGCCGGATCGCGGCGACGACCCAGGAGTCCAGTGCATGGCCATGATTAAAAATGGGGTCGCCGAGGAACTCACTTCGGACCGAAGAGTTCCCATGCAGAGGAAAATACATCGTTTGGCTCAAGCCCGTCTGTCTGAAGATAATGACGTGACGGACCACTGAGTCTGCGCCGCAGGAAATCAGTCCTGCATCTAGTAGAGTTGAAGTCTACGACTACTATATACAGGGGGTCTAATCGTGCCCGAATCGTTCCACGGCGCAGTCCGCGCCGTTCCACGGCGCAAACTCCTGGGCAGGGTAACCGACGAACAACGCCGTCAGCAGTCCGTGGCAGAAGTTGTGCTGAATCCAGCCGGGGCCGTACTCGGCCCAAGAACGTGTCGTACAGCGGTCGAAAATCGCCGAAATCCGGCCGATCCGAGCCGTTTCCGCGCACCGCCGGCCAGTGCTGACGCGCTGCGGAGTTTTGCCACGGGCTGTCAGGCGGATGCATCGCCGCTCGAAGGCAACGGGAGCTGCCGCCGCGGACCGTTACGCGCTGGGCGGGGACGACCGGTGAACCGTTGTTGTTCAAGGGCGGCGGTTTCACCGGCATCAAGGCGGCGCGACTCGACACGGGCTCGGGGCGCGAAGGCGGCGTCGGGGCGTGCGACGAGCGCTCCGAGCGTCCCCCGGGCAACCGCGCGCGAGTTGGAAGCGCTTCAGAGCGTCCCCCGGGCGACCGCGCGCGAGTTGGATATGGTCTAATGAAGCTGGTTTCCTTGTCGTTGGCGGGCGGCGGTGCGCCCTCAACCCTGTCCGGAGCGAGATCAAGATGCGATTGAGCGCCCGACTCGTGCTCGCTGCCTGCGTGGTTCTCGCCGGCCCGCCCCCGGTGCGCGGCCAGTCACAGGGTCCGCCGGTGGGTGGCGGGGAGCCCGCGGCGATTCAGATCGCCGCCCCCGCCCCCGCCGCCGGCAAACGCGCCGTGGCGCTGTGGCGCGAGCAGGCGCCGCGGGTAGACGGCAACGTGCTCGACGACCCGGCGTGGGCGGCGGCGGCGCCGGTCAGCGGGTTCCGCCAGAGCGCGCCCGACGCGGGACGGCCGGCGACGGAGCGAACCGAGGTGCGGGTGGTGTTCACCGACGACACCATCTACTTCGGGGTCGTCTGCTACGACGAGAATCCCGCCGGTATCATCATGAGCGACAGCCGGCGCGACTCGTCGATGAACGACGCCGACAGCTTCCAGATGGTGCTCGACACCTTCCACGATCAGCAGAACGGCTTCGTCTTCGGCACCACACCGGCCGGCCAGGAGTACGACGGTCAGGTGACCGACGAGGGCGGCGGCCGGCGCGGCGGCCGGGGGGGCGGGGGCGGCTTCTCGCGGGGCAGCGGCAACGGCTTCAACCTCAACTGGGACGGCGCCTGGCAGGTGCAGACCGCGATTTCCGACATCGGCTGGAGCGCCGAGTTCGCCATCCCGTTCCGGACCATCCGCTATCCGGACCGCGAGGACCAAGTGTGGGGGATGAACTTCCAGCGGAACATCCGCCGGCGCAACGAGACCGCGTACTGGGCGCCCCTGCCCCGGCAGTACAACCTGTACCGGGTCTCGATGGCCGGGCAGTTGGCGGGCGTGCGCGCGCCGGTCGGCTTCACCGGGAACCTGCAGGTCACGCCCTACATGGTCGGCGAGATGGCCACCCGTGACATCGAGCCCGGCCGCGGTCCGCAGTCGGCCGGCGACTTCGGCGCCGACCTCAAGTACAGCGTGACGTCGGGGCTGACCCTCGACGCCACCTACAACACCGACTTCGCGCAGGTCGAGGTGGATCAGCAGCAGATCAACCTCGACCGGTTCAACCTCTTCTTCCCCGAGAAGCGCCCGTTCTTTCTGGAGAACGCCGGGGCCTTCTCGGTGGCGAACCAGTCCAGCGGCCGGAACCTCGGCCAGACCGAGCTGTTCTTCAGCCGGCGCATCGGCATTAGCGACTTCGGCACCCCGATCCCGATCGTCGGCGGCGCCCGGATGTCGGGCAAGGTGACCGATTCGACGACGGTGGGGTTCCTGAACATGCAGACCGAACAGGTCGGGGCCGGAGCCAACACCGCCAACAACTTCTCGGTGGCCCGGCTGCGCCGCGACCTGCCGAACCGATCGAGCGTCGGCGGGCTGTTCGTCAACCGCCAGGGCACCAGCGTCTACGCCCCGACGGAAGACTACAACCGCACCTACGCTTTCGACGGCCGGTGGGGCATCGGCGAGAACGGGATGGTGCAGGGCTTCGTGGGCCGCACCCGGACGCCCGGACGCGACGGGCGCGACCACGCCCTGAGCGTGTCGAGCCAGTACAGCTCCGAGGCTTGGCGCCTGGGCGCCGGGTATCAGGAGAACGGGGAGGACTTCAATCCGGAGGTCGGCTACCTGAGCCGCTGGGGGGGATTCCGGAAGGTGGACTTCTCGGTCTACAACACCACCCGGCCCGACGGCTTCCTCAAGTACCAGGAGCTGACGCCGCACATGAGCTACACCCGGTTCTGGAACCTGGAAGGCGTCATGGAGACGACCTACGTCCATTTGCACTACACCGGCGAGTTCGAGGACAGCTCGTCGGCCGGGTTGTCCTACGACATCCGCCAGGAGTACGTCTTCGACGACTTCACGGTGTCGGGCCTGACGGTGCCGGCCGGCCGCTGGGACTTCAACGAGCTCACCTACCAGTACAACTCGGACCGGTCGGCCCCGTTCAGCGCCGGCATCCGGGCCACCACCGCGGGGTTCTTCAACGGCAACATCGTCACGCTCCGGCCGTCGATCAACGCCCGCTACGGCGAGACCTTCAACCTGTCGCTGAGCTACAGCCGGAACGACATCGAACTGCCCAGCGGCAGCACCGTCACCAACCTGAGCAGCGTCGACATCGGCTACAACTTCTCGCCGCGCCTCTACGCCCAGACCCTGCTGCAGCACAACGACAGCGCCGATCTCTGGTCGGTGAACTTCCGGGTCGGCTGGCTGCAGGACGCCAACACCGGGCTCTTCTTCGTCTACAACGAGACCGACGGGCTGGGCGACTTCATCCCCTCCTACGCCGGCCGCAGCGTCATCCTGAAGTACAGCTACCTGTTCGACGTGCTCGACTGACGGCAGCCCCCCGAAGAGCACGGCAGACAGAACGGCGAGTTGAGGTGCACCATGGCCAAGGCACGACCTGACCGACCGCGGACCCCGGACGCCGCCGCGCGCGGGACCTTCGTCGACCAGGCGCTGAACGGCATCGAGACGATCGGCAACCGCCTGCCGGACCCCGCGATCCTGTTCCTGCTGCTGCTCGTGCTGACCTGGATCGCCTCGGCGATCCTGTCCCCCATCGAGTTCGCCGAGATCCACCCGCGCACCGGCGAGCCGGTGCGCATCGCGAACCAGTTGACGGGCGCCGCCCTCGCCACCTTCATGGTGCAGATGGTTCCCACGTTCACGGGGTTCGCGCCCCTGGGGGTGGTGCTGGTGGCGCTGCTCGGCGTCGGGGTGGCCGAGAAGACCGGCTTCATCAACGCCGGCATCAAGCTGATTCTGGGCCGCACGTCGCCGCGCCTGCTGACCCCGATGCTGATTCTGGCCGCGATCGTCAGCCACACCGCCGCCGACGCCGGCTACGTGCTGGTCATCCCCCTCGGCGGGGTCATCTTCTACGCGGCGGGCCGGCACCCCCTGGCCGGCATCTCGGCCGCCTTCGCCGGGGTGTCGGGCGGGTTCTCGGCCAACTTCATCCCCTCCGGCATCGACCCTCTTCTGCAGGGCTTCACCCAGCAGGCGGCCCAGATCCTGGACGCCGAACGGCTCGTCAACCCCCTGAGCAACCTGGGGTTCACGGCCGTCTCGTCGCTGCTCGTCATCGGCGTCGGCTGGTACCTGACCGACCGCGTGATCGAGCCCCGCCTGAAGGACACGCCGGTCGACGGCGACCCCGAGGCGATGCCGAAGATGGAAGAGCCGACCGGCCGCGACCGCCGCGGCTTCCTGGCCGGGACGGGGGCGCTCGTCGCCGGGCTCCTGCTGCTGACCCTGGCGGCGCTCCCGGCGGGTTCGCCCCTGCGCGGGACGGACGGCTCGCTGACCAGCTTCAGCGCCCCCCTGATGGGCATGATGGTGCCCCTCATCTTCCTCCTGTTCCTGGTGCCGGGGGTGGTGCACGGCTACGTCGCGGGCACCGTCAAGACCCACCGCGACGTCGTCGCCGGAATGACGGCGGCGATGGGCACGATGTCCTACTACTTGGTGATGGCCTTCTTCGCGGCCCAGTTCATCGCTGCGTTCAACAACTCGAACGTCGGCCTGCTGATCGCCCTCAAGGGCGCCAACTTCCTGCGCGACCTGGCGCTCCCCCCGCAGGTGACCATCGTCGGCATCATCCTGCTGACCTCGGTCGTCAACGTCTTCGTCGGCTCGGCCTCCGCCAAGTGGGCGCTGCTCTCGAGCATCTTCGTGCCGATGCTGATGGGACTCGGCATCGCTCCCGAGCTCACCCAGGCCGCCTACCGCGTCGGCGACAGCGTGACCAACATCGTCACCCCCCTGATGCCGTACTTCCCGCTGGTCGTCGTCTTCTGCCAGCGCTACGTCAAGTCGACCGGCATCGGCACCGTGGCGTCGCTGATGCTGCCCTACTGCGTCGTGCTGCTGGTCACCTGGACCCTGTTCCTGATTGTTTACTGGATGATCGGCCTGCCCCTCGGTATCCAGAGCGCCTACACCTATCCATGAGCAGCCGCCGGATGTGAGCGGCGTTGTCGATATCACCCGTCGTGTCAAGATTGTCCCGCAGGGAATCCCGGCGAGACTCCTGGGCCGTCAGGCAGGAACTCACCAGAAGCCTCGGACGGCGTCAAGCAGGACCTCGCCGACGGGTGCGCGTCGCCAGCGCCCACGACGAGACCGGTTGAGATTCGTACGGGGAGGGTGTGCGGGGGGGCTGCGCCGTCATGCGCCGCAGCCCCCTGAACCTGCTACACGCCGGCGAGCGGCTCGATGGGCTCGAGCGGGAGCCGGCCGGTGGCGTCGCCGAACTTCTCGGCCGGGACCCCCACGCGATCGAGCATCGCGACGAGGAGGTTGTTCATCGGGGTGTCCTTCGAGTGGCGCAGCACCCGGCCGCCCTTCACGCCGCCGGCGCCGCCGACCATGACCAGGGGCAGGTCGATGTGCGAATGCTCGTTGGCGTCGCTGATGCCGCCGCCGTGCAGGACGAGCGAGTGGTCCAGCAGGTTGCCGTCACCGTCCGGGGTCGACTTCAGCTTGTCGAGGAAGTGCGCGGTCAGCCCGATGTGGTACTGGTTGACCTTGGCCCCCTGCTCGAACTTGAGGGGGTCGTGCTGGTGGTGCGACACGGCGTGGTGCGCGGCGTTCACGCCGAGCTCGGGATAGGCGCGGTTGGTCTGCTCCTTGCCGAGCGTGAACACGAAGACACGGGTGATGTCGGCCTTGAAGGCGACGGCCACGAGGTCGAACATCAGCCGGGCGTGCTCGTCGTAGGACTCGGGCACGCCGATGGGCCGGTCGGGCAGCTCAAGGGTCGACTCGCCGTGCTGGCGCTCGGCCACATGGATGCGGCGCTCGATCTCACGCACCGAGTCGAGATACTCGCTGACGCTGTTGCGGTCGGCCGCGCCCAGCTTCTGCTGGAGGTGCGAGATGTCCTTCGTCACCCAGTCGAGGATGCTGCGGTCCTCCTGCAACTGCGCGAGCCTCTGCTCGGGGGTGCCGCCGTCGCCGAACATGCGCTGGAAGACGATGCGCGGGTTCGTCTCGTGCGGGTTCGGGGTGGTCGGCGAGCGCCACGAGATGCTGTTCGTGTAGACGCAACTGTATCCGTTGTCGCAGTTGCCGATGAGATAGGTCTGCTCCATCGCCAGCTCGAGCGACGTCAGCGGCGTGTCGCCGCCGATGTGCTGCGCGGCGATCTGGTCCGCAGTGGTGCCGTTGCGGACGTCGGCGCCCTCGGTCTCCTTCGGGTGCACCCCGCTGAGCCAGACGGTGCCGGCCCTCGAGTGCTCGCCGTTGCCGTCGCCGAGCGCCTCGGCCTGCTTCTGGCTGAGCCCGATGGGGACGATCATCTGGTCTTGGAACGGCGCGAGCGGACTCAACGTCCGCGACAGCTCGGTGAGCCGCCCGTCGCCGGCCGGCTGCCACGACTTCATCACCGCCCCGTTGGGAATGTAGACGAAGCCGAGACGGCGCACCGGCTTCGCGGCGGTGCCGGCGAGGGCGGTGGCGGCGGGAACCATCGCGTCGAGCAGCGGCAGCGCAAGGCTGACCCCCATGCCGCGGAGGAACGTCCGACGGGGCAACGCCATCTTACTGATGAACATGACAGTCAGTCTCCTTCCACCCGAACTCAACGCCGTGGCCCGGAAGCGACAGCCCCGCTTCCCACCCGGCCAATCCTGCACGAGTCCGCGCCGTTCGACGGCGCGCACTATTCGGTTCAGCCCGTCAGCCGGCAATCCCGGCCTGCCACTCCGCCCACAGGAGTCCGCGCGGTTCTTTACCCGCGCAAGCCCCTACTCGACCTCCGCCGCGACGCCGGCCACCCGCATCTGGAACGGCGCGCTCCGGACCACCCCGGCCACCAGGGAGGCGAGACCGTAGTCGTCCGACGCGGATCCGCGAACGATCTGCCGCACCGCCGGCGCATCGTAATGCTCGATGCCGCGGCCGAGGGCATAGGTCAGCAGCTTCTCGGTCACCACGGTGGCGAACTGCTCCCGGTTGCGCACCAGCAGCCCGCGCAGCTCGGCCGGTCCGTCGAACCCGGCGCCGTCGGGCATCGTGCCCGAGGCGTCTATCGCGCCGCCCCCGGGCATGTGCGAACGCCACCGGCCGATCGCGTCGAAGTTCTCGAGGGCCAAGCCCAGCGGGTCCATCACCCGATGACAGCTCGCGCACACCGGGTTCGCCCGGTGCTGCTCCATCCGCTCGCGCATCGCCAGGACCCGGCCCGAGTCCTCGGCCGGCTCGAGCTCGGGCACGTTCGGCGGCGGCGGGGGCGGCGGTGTCCCCAGCACGTTCTCGAGCACCCACTTGCCGCGTCCCACCGGCGACGTGCGATCCGGATACGACGTGACGGTCAGGATGCTGCCCTGGCCCAGCAGCCCCCGGCGGTTGCCGCCGCCGAGCGACACCCGGCGGAAGTCGCTGCCGTAGACGCCCGGAATCCCGTAGTGCCGGGCCAGCCGCTCGTTCAGGAACGTGTGGTCGGCCGTCAGCAGGTCGGACACGCTGCGGTCCTCGCGCAGGATGCTGTCGAAGAACAGCTCCGTCTCGCGCACGAAGTCCCGGCGCAGGCTCTCGCCGAAGTCGGGGAACAGCACGTCGGAGGGCAGCGCCCCCGAGATGTTGCGCAGGCGCAGCCACTGCCCCGCGAAGTTCCTCGCCAGGGCCTCGGAACGAGGGTCGGCGAGCATCCGCCGCACCTGCTCCTCGACCACCGACGGGTCTTGCAGACCGCGCCGCTCGGCCACCTCCAGCAACTCGTCGTCGGGCAGGCTGCTCCACAGGAAGAACGAGATGCGGGACGCCAACTCGAGGTCGTTCAGCCGATAGGGGGTGCCCGGCTCGGCTCCGGCGGGGTCGGAGACGACCCTGAACAGGAAGTCGGGGCTCACGAGCAGCGCCCGGAGCGCGCGCTCGATGCCCGCCTCGAACCCGCCGGCGAGCCGCCCTTCCTCGTAGAAGGCCACCAACGGCGCCAAGTCCCGCCCGCCGACGGGGCGGCGGTAGGCGCGGCGGGCGAGCGACGACAGGATCTGCCGGGCGCAGGGCGCCTCCTCGGCCGCGTTCGCGGGCCGGCAGACGAAGATGCGGCGGCGGGCCGGGGTGTCCTCGACGCCCGTCGCGTCGAACGGCCCGGTGATGGTGAGGGTGCCCAGATGCGGCTGATACAGCAGGTAGTCGCCCTCGCCGTGGGGGCGGTCGAACGGCTGGCGCAGGCTCTCGGCCAGCGCGTCGGTCTTCTTGATGAACGCGGCGGTCACCGTGCGCGGGCCCGCCGCGACGGGCACGCGCAGCCGCAGGTCGTCGGGCCCGGTGTTGTAGGCGGCGCCCTGGTCGCTGTCGGGGTCGACCGGGGCCAGCCGGAACACCCGCACCCGCTCGCCGTCCACGCTGACCTCGAGCTGGTGGGGCTCGCGAATCGGAGCGCCCGCGAACAGGTCGAGCAGGGCGAGCTCGATCTCGTACTCGCCGTCCCGCGGGAAGTTGTATTCCACCGACAGGCCGCCGCGGGTGCCGAACGGCAGGCCGTTCTGGTGCTGGTACTGGGAGAGGTCGGAGACGATGCGGAAGGTCTCGCCGGCCGGGGCCATCGGCGAGGCCCCCACCGCGAGCCGGCTGACGCGCCGCGCCGCGTTCATGTAGCGCTCGAGGAGGGTGGGCGACACCTTGAGCACGCCGGCGATGTTGTCGAACCCGTAGCTCTGGTCGTCGGCCGGCACGAGCGCGGCCGCGTCCACGTCGAGGGCGAGGAGGTCGCGGATGGCGTTCTGGTACTCGGTGCGGTTCAGCCGGTGCAGGGGAACCGTGCGCCCGGGGTTCGGCCGCGCCGCCGCGGCCCGGTCTATCTCGGTTTCGAGCCAAGCCGCGAGGCGGTCGGCCGCCGCCGCCGCCGGGCGCGGGCGCCCCAAAGGAGGCATGGTTCCGGTGCGGACCTTCCGGATGACCTTCTCCCAGATGTCCGCCTGCGCCGGCACGTTCTCGAGGTCGGCGCTCTCGAGCTCGACCGGGACCGTGCCGCGCTCGAGCAGGCGCTGGTTGTGGCACGTCAGGCAGTACCGTTGGAGCAGCGCCCCATGAGCGGCGATCTCGCCGGCGCGTTCTTCGAGCGGGAGCTCGGCCTCACGCGCCGCCGCCGGCTCCGGCACCTGGGCCGAACCGGTCTCGGCCAGCCCGCCCCCGGCCAACCCGACGACCATCGCGATGCCCGCGAGCCTCCGTACACGCCGTCCCGACGCCTGCTCCATGGCCTTCATACTGCGCCTTCCTGGAACACGGAAACCGATCTTGCGATCCTACAGCTTCCGCCCGTCGTGTCAACCGGCGGTCACTCCGCCCCAGGACCATCCCACGCGCCGCCACCGCCGGCACAGGCAGCATCGTGGCGGGTCCTGAGCTCCGGACGGGCGGAATCGCGGGTCTCACGCGGCGCCGGCCGGCCGGCAAGACGGTGGCGACCCCTCGAATCGGGGGGCGGGCCGTCACCCGCAGTCAGCGTGGGATGCCCCTGACTCCGATACTACGAGGAATGATATGCTGGCGGCATGGATCCCGACTGGCTGACACTCGGCGCGGTCGTGGCCGTCGGCGGCCTGTTGCGGCGCGCGCTGGGTACGCGCATCGATGACGTCGGCCGCCGCCTCGACACCTTGGCCGCCGACGTGAAGAGTCTGGACCGCCGAGTGGCGCGACTCGCGGGTTGGCTCGAGCGAGACCGCCTGGGTGCGGCAACGGGCGACGGAGCCATGCCGTGATGGGACCCCCCTGCTGCCGTGAGGAGCGCCCGCCGGTGGAGCCTGGAGACACCACCGGCATCGGCCGCGGCGGGAAGATGATTTAAGTACGTCGTGATGAAGCGCCCGGCGGTGGCGCCTGGAGACACAGATGCGCACCATCCCTCGATCGGAGTCGCGGTCATTCGGCGTCCGGTTGTTGTCGTTCGCCGCCCTGGCGCTGTTTGCCGCCGCCGCCAGCGGTGACGCCGCCCCGGCGATACCGATTGTCGACGCCGCCAGGGCGGAGGACACCTCGACCGTCCGCACGCTGCTCGAGCAGCAGGTCGACGTGAACGCGGCCGAGGCGGACGGCACGACCGCGCTGCACTGGGCGGCCTACCAGGGCGACGTCGAGACGGCCCGCCTGCTGCTGGCGGCGGGGGCCCGCACCGGCGTCGCGAACCGGTACGGCGTGACCCCGCTGGCCCTTGCCGCAGGACGGGGGGACGCCCGCATCGTCGGGGCCCTGCTCGACGCCGGCGCCGACCCCAACGCCACGCTGCCCGAGGGCGAGACGGTGGTGATGGCTGCGGCCCGCGCCGGCAACGTCGACGCGTTGCGGCTGCTGCTGGCCCACGGCGCCGACGTGGCGGCGCGCGAGAGCTGGCGCGGCCAGACGGCGCTCATGTGGGCCGCCGCGCAGAACCATGCGCGGGCCATCCATACCCTGATCGAGCTCGGGGCAAGCGTCCGCGAGCGCTCGAACGCCGGCTGGTCGGCGTTGCTGTTCGCGGTGCGGGCCGGGCAGGCCGAGGCGGTCGACGCGCTGCTCGCGGCCGGGGCCGACGTGAACGACACCATCCGTCCGCCGTCGGCAGGGGCGGCGCCGGCGGGACGTACGGGCGGCCCCGCGGGCACCAGCGCACTCGTCATCGCGGTGACCAACGGGCACTTCTCGCTCGCGAAGCGCCTCGTCGAGCGGGGCGCCGACCCCAACGCGGCCGAGCAGGGCTGGACCGCCCTCCACCAGTTGTCTTACACCCGCCGCCCGAACTCCGGCAAGGGCATGCCCCCGGTGCCGCTCGTCGACGGCCTCGACACCCTCGAGTTCGCCCGGTTCCTGCTCGAGAACGGCGCCGACCCGAACCTGCGCCAGAACCGGCGGTTCAACAACCGCGAGCGGAACAACCTGAACCGCGTGGGCGCCACCCCCTACCTGCTCGCGGCCAAGCACGCCGACGCTCCGCTGATGCAGTTGCTGGCCGACCACGGGGCGGACACCCGCCTGTCGACCGAGGGCAACGCCTCGCCGCTGATGGTCGCGGCGGGGGTCGGCATCTTCAACCTGGGCGAGAGCGCCGGCACCAACGAGGAGGCGTTCGACGCGGTGCAGCTCGCCTGGGAACTCGGCGACCGCAGCGTGCGGCAGGCGGACGACCGGGGATACACCGCCCTGCACGGGGCGGCGCTGCGGGGGGCGAACCCCATCGTCGAGTTTCTCGTCGACCGCGGGGCGGACCTGCTGGCCGAATCCAACGAGGGCTGGATGCCCCTGCGCATCGCCGACGGTGTGCACTACACCGGAACCGTCAAGCGCGCCGACCACACGGCCGAGCTGCTGCGCCAAGTCATGCGGGAGCAGGGCGTCTACCGTCCCGAGCACGAACGCGACGTCAACAGCGTGGCGGTGGTGAAGCCGGCGGGCGGGCGGTAGATCCGTCGCAGGACGCCGCGGCGCCAGCATGCCGGGGCGCTCGCCGGTTCCGGAGAATCGCGCGCCAATTCTCGATTCGAAGACGGGGAACGCGACGTCAACAGCGCGGCGGTCGTGGAGCCGGCGGGCGGGCGGTAGATCCGTCGCAGGACGCCGCGGCGCCAGCCTACCGGGGCGCTACTTTGATGCCGCCGGCGGGGATTCGCGCGCCAATTCTCAATTCGAAGACGGGGAATGCTCGGGCATGCGCTTGACGTTGCCGCTGGCCAGCGTCGCGTCGAGCGCCGGCGCGTGGGCGGCGAGCACGGCATCGAAGCCCTCAATCCGAATTCCCCCGGCGCTCGCGTTCGGCGTTGGCCACGCCGATCGCGACATCTGACCGCGTCGGTCCGGGGCGCTCTCGGCATTCGTCGGGGAACGCCCGAAACGGCTGAGCCGGTCCCGCTTCTTTGGTTCTACGCAGAGAAACCCACCGCCCCACCGGGTGGGAGCCGTCGCGGACGGCGCGCCGCCGCAAGGCGGCACCGCTTCCCGCCGAGCCGGCTTCAGGGACCGCAGGCGTCCGAGACCATCCCGAGGGTGCTGACGTTGATGCGGTCTCCGTCGGGAGACCGGATCAGGAACCCTTTCGCTTCGATCGTGTGGCCGGCATGGGCGGCGGGGTCGGGATAGACCGCCATCAGCTCGAACGTCCGGGTTCCGGGGGGCTGACCGGCGCGGGCCGCCAGCGCCTCGGGGCTCGATTCGGATGGATCGTCGGTGCGGACGGCGCGGGTCGCCCGGGTCAGCACCCAGGTCGCGTCGTCCCCCCGCGCCAGACAGCCGACCACGCTCACCAGGGCGAAGCTCGGCACGTCGCCCGGACCGTCCTCGGCCTCGATGCGGGTGTCGGCCGCCCCCGCCGCGGTGAGCTCGCGGGGACCCGCCGGGAACCCGTTGACCTGCAGGAGATAAGCCACGCTGTCGAGGTAGGCGGCGTCGCTCAGGGTGGCCGGCTCGTCGAACGGCATCAGGTTCCGGATGCGCGTGTAGAGGTTGCCGACGGTGTCCTCGCGCCACGCCTGCATGAACGCGCCACCCGCCAGCGGGCTGGCTTCCTCGGTGCCGCTGAAGTCGGCTTGGTGACAGCCGAGGCAGTGGCGGTTGTACACCGCTTGGCCGCGGGCGGCCTGCTCGGCGGTGTAGACGCCGTCCCACACGGTCGTCCGGTTCTCCTGGACGACGCCCGCCCCCGCGCCCGCCGCGCCGGCGGCACCCGCGAGGAACAGCGCCGCGACGGCCGACGTCAATCGCATGCGCACGGTCTCCAGCCCTCTTCAACTTCCGCGTTCGAGCGCGAACGCTACTTCGGCGCCCCCTGGATGCGGACGCCCTCGTCCTGAATCGTCCGGTTCAGCAGGCTGACGCAGGCGTGCAGGGCCCGCAGGGTGGGCACCTCGACTCCCGTCATCCCGGCGAGCTCGACGACCACGCCGAGCATGCCGTCCACTTCGAGCGGCTTGCCCGCCTCCACGTCCTGCAGCATCGACGTCTTGTGCTTGCCGACGCTCTCGGCCCCCGCGATGCGGCGCTCCATCGGCACCCGGAAATGCGCGCCCAGCCGCTCGGCGACCTGCTGCGCCTCGGTCATCATGGTGGCGGCGAGACCGCGGGTCAGGGGGAACCGGCAGATGTCGACGAGGGTCGCGTGGGTCAGCGCGCTGATGGGGTTGAAGGTCAGGTTGCCCCACAGCTTCAGCCAGATCTCCGAACGGATGTCATCCAGCACCCGGGACTTGAAGCCGGCCTCCTCGAACAGCCCCGAGACCATCCGGACCCGGTCGGAGTCGCGGCCGTCGAGCTCGCCCACCGGGAAACGGTTGCCTTCGATATGCTTGATGACCCCCGGCTCGGCGATCGTCGCCGCCGGATAGGCGATGCACCCGATGACCCACTTCGGGTCGATGGCCCTGAGCAGCACGCCGCCCGGGTCCACCGTCTCGACGACCCGGCCGGCATGGTCCCCGTCGAACTGCTGAAAGTACCACCAGGGGATGCCGTTCTGCAGGGTGACAATGACGGTCTCGGGACCGAGCAGGGCCGGTAGATCGTCGATCACGGGGACTATCTGATGCGCCTTCAGGGCCAGGAGCACCACGTCCTGCGGCCCCGGGTCGCGGACCCGGTCGGTGGCCGTCAGATCCGACGCCACCCGCTCGCGGCCGGCTTCGATCAGCTTCAGCCCGTTGGCCCTGATGGCGGCCAGATGCGGACCCCGGGCAATCGCCGACACCGTATGCCCCGCGTGCGCCAGACGCACCGCCATGTAGCCGCCGATGGCTCCCGCCCCCACTACGCAGACCTTCATGTCACTCCTTGTCTCCGACGGCGTTCCGGGGGCCGGTTTCCCGGGAGCGGCGGCGAAAGCCCCGCTCCAACCGACCGGCGATGCATCACGCGTGAAGCGCTCCCCGGTTGCCCCCCTCGTCGCGCCTGCCACGCAGGCGCCTCGATCGGATGTCTCCCGTGTTCCGCCCCCTGCGGCCGCGGCGGCCGCGGCGGCTCCAAGCCTTATCCGCGGTCAGTGCACCGCCGTCAGGCAGTGTACGGCGAAGCCGATAATCACCACCGTCAAGCCGATGATCTCGACCGTCTGCGTTCCTTGCTAAATCGCCCCGCCCGCCCCCGGCTTCAGTGCCGGGTTCCGGCGGTACGCCAGTGCCCGCACCGCCGGCTCAGCCGTGCGCCCGGTCGTTGACCGCAGTCGACGCGGTCTCCGCCTTTCAGCCGATCCATGCCGTCCGCTTCGGCGGCGTTGCGCAGGTACGGCGTTACGCTCATCCGCTCCGCGGCCAGTTCGACCTCTCCGGGGGTCCGCGCGGACATCGCTGCGCTCCGCCTTGTTCCATCGCTCCGCACCGCTTCCATTTCCACGCTTGTTCCGTCCCACTGCACGGTTATTCCGCGGTACTGGGCCGCGAGCAGCGCGCCGACGCCCCGTGCCGCCGGGTCGGCCGCCAGCGCTTGGAACTCCGGCGCGACGTCCTCCAGCGTTGTTCGCGCGAGGTCGGCGTGCCCCGCCGCGTCGTTGAGGGCGTACCCGGCTTGAAGCGCGACTGCGCGCGGGTGCTCCCGGTTCACCGCTTTTTCCAGCGCCCAGGGGTCGATCTCGCCGGCGACTGCGAAGTCGAAGAGATCGCGCGTCGGCGCTCTCGCCAGTCTCCCGGCGATTTTGCCGTGCAGGATCTGCTCTGCGGTCTGAATCCGGGTCGGCCGCCCGTGGACGGCGGCGGTGTATTCGGCTCCTTCCGGCATCGGTGCGCTTTCGAAGATGTCGATCTTCCCTTGGGGGAACCGGATCGATGCCCCGATCCCGGAGGTCCGTATTTCGACCGCCCCCGCTTTCTCCCACGCCCGCTTGATTTGCGGCGGCGGTTCGATCCATGTCCGCCGTTCACCGATCCCGGGCGGTACGGCGATGTCGATGTCGCTGCTCCGTCGGTGGCGCCATCGGGCCGCGAGGATCGTCCCGCCGCCGATGCTCCACGACCCGGGGCTCCCCCCGGTCATCCACTCGACGGTTTCCGGTGCGAGGATCGCGCTGCCGGCGTGGCTCCACAGCGTGTCGGCGGGTTCGGGCAGCTGGATACCCGGCGCTTGGGCGGTCACGGTTTCCACCGTATCGGGTAGCTGTCGGGGGGTACCAGCGCCGGTTTCTCGGCGTAGGTGTTGAGCAGGCGGTATTGCCGGTACCCGGAGAGTCCGAAGCGTCCCATCGCGGCGGCCAGCATCCGCCAGCTGTACGCTTGTTGCGCCCACGCTTCGAGTTTCTCCTCGAAGCTCGACTCCATCAGCCAAGCCGTTACCGCGAGCCGGCGGCGGCCCGCGGGTTCGGCCTCCCGCAGCCCGTCGTAGATCTCCTTCGCGGTCGGCGGGTCGCTGTACCCGCACATGCGCCTTCCGATGACGAAGTCGAGCGCGGCGGCCCGTTCGCCGATCCATGCGGGGTCCGCGCCGGGGTTGACGAGCGCCGCGAGTCCGTCCGGGGCGAGCCGCGGGCTGAACGCCTCGGGCGGGGCGAGGGCGCACGCCGTGTCGTCGTAGCAGTAGATGACCTGCATTGTTGTTTTGCGCGCTTAGCCCGCCAACGGCAGTGACTCTTGCGGGAACTTGATCGCTTTCAGCGTTTCAGGATCGCTGTCGCCGAGGATTGCGTGGTTGGCGGCGACCGCCCCCGACAGATCGTCGCAGCACGCCGTTTCGCCGCGGGCTCCCGCCCAAACCGTCATGATCGGCCGACGCCGATCACCCCGACGCCGCGAAACGTCGGGAACATGCATCCCAGCAATAGGCGGCTGGGAGTCTGCGCCGCAGGAAATTCTGACCACCATATGTCGCGCAAACGCCGGCGACTGACCGCCACAATGATGGTGGCAGATCGGACCCAAACTGTTCTGCGGCGCCGACGCCCGTCACGTCATAAGTTTCGGACAGACAGTCTTGGGTCGAACGACGTATTGCTTCCGCATAGGACTCTTGCGGTTCGAGGTGAGTGCCCCGGCGACCCTATTTTTAGTCGTGGCGATGCACTAGACCGCTCCCTCGGCCCGGGCCTGCGCGATCGCCGCGTCGTCCATGCCGAGCACCTCGCGCAGCACCTCGTCGGTATGCTCGCCCAGCAGCGGCGACCGCCTGACGTCGGCCGGCGAGTCCGACAGCTTGATGGGGTTGCCCACGGAAAGGTACGGCCCGCGGGTCGGGTGGTCGACCTCCACCACCGTCCCCGTCGCCCGCAGCGACGGCTCCTCCGAGAGCTCCTTCATCGACAGCACCGGCCCGCACGGCACGTTCAGCGGATTGAGGACCGCCATGACTTCGAACTTGGTCCGGGTCTGCGTCCACTTCTCGATCTCGTCGAACATCTCGTCGATCTTGGGCAGCCGGGCCTCGGCGGTGTTCCACTCGGGGTCCGTCAGCCAGTCCTCGCGCCCGATCACCCGCGCCAGCCCGTCGAAGGCCGCCGCCTGCGCGATGATGTAAATGTACGAGTCGGGGTCGGTCTCCCACCCCTTGCACTTGACGATCCATCCGGGCTGACCGCCGCCGGAGGCGTTGCCGGCCCGCGGGGCCGCGGCGCCGAACGTGCCGTGGGGATACTGCGGATACTCCTTCAGCGGCCCGTGGGTCAGACGCTGCTGGTCGCGCAGCTTCACGCGGCAGAGATTGAGAACCCCGTCCTGCATGGCGCACTCGACCCGCTGGCCGCGCCCGGTCTTCCCGCGCTGGAAAAGAGCGGCCACGATGCCGAGGGCCAGGTGCAACCCGGTGCCCGAGTCGCCGATCTGCGCCCCCGCGACGACCGGCGGCCCGTCGGGAAATCCGGTGGTGCTGGCCCCGCCCCCCGCGCACTGGGCGACGTTCTCGTAGACCTTGCAGTCCTCATACGGTCCCGGCCCGAAACCCTTGACCGACGCATAGATGATGCGCGGGTTGATCTCCTGGATGCGCTCCCAGGAGAACCCCATCCGGTCCAGCGCGCCGGGCGCGAAGTTCTCGGCGAGGACGTCGCAGCTCTGCAGCAGGCGCGTGAAGAGGGCCTTGCCGCTCCCGCTCTTGGTGTTGAGCGTGACGCTGCGCTTGTTGTGGTTCAGCATCGTGAAGTACAGGCTGTCGACGTCGGGAATGTCGCGCAGTTGACCGCGCGTCGCATCCCCCCTGCCCGGACGCTCGACCTTGATCACGTCGGCGCCGAACCAAGCGAGCAGTTGGGTGCAGGTCGGTCCCGACTGGACATGCGTCATGTCCAGAACTCGTATTCCCTCGAGGGCTTTCATGGATTCTCCGTGGACTTGACGGCCGGCGGCACTCGCCGGCGGCATGCCGACTCGACGTTCTCAAGCACCCGGCCGGTACCGCCGCCCCCCAACCCGCCGGTGGAGGGCGGCCAACCGCCGCAAACTGTACATTATCGCATCTGTGACGCGCTCGCGTCCGGCCATCCGGAGCCCGAGGGCGGACGGCGGGAACGTCGACACCGATGCCCTCCCCGGCCCCCGCCCATGCAGGCCGGCAGCGGCGCCGGACCGGGCAGGCGCCCGGCACGAGACCGGCGCCGGCAGGGTCGCCCGCGGAGGCCGGCGGGGCAACGCCGGGGACGCTGTCGACGCTGTCGACAGCGGGTTGCGGAGCCGGCGGTCGACAGCGTGACGAGACCGGCTCAGCCCATCGCCCGACACGGCGCACGGGTTGCCCGCCGCGCGTCTTCGTTCACCGAGCGTTCACGGGTCGTTGCCGTCCATCACCGTCAGATCGCGTGGATTCGACAAGTGCCAGCGTTGCCCTTCACGGCGCAGGTCGCCTTCGAGCGACACGCTCCACCGGTGGTCGTGCGCTCTGGTGATCTCGCTGTATTCGGAGGGGCTGAAGTCCGCCTTGACCGACGTCAATGCGCCGTCGATTACCGCCTTGATGGTCGCCCGACCTTCAGGTTCGGATTGGTCACGGACAAGGGAGGACACGTACCCTTCAATGCGCTCATCGACCCGTTCATCCCGGCCGCCCAGAATCCGCGCCGCCTCGCTGAGCACCTGGGCGTCCGGCAGATGGAAGATCACGGTCGAGCGCTGCTCGTCGTGTTCCTCGCTCGGGGGTCGCGTCAGCGCCCAACTGACGGAGACTTCCAGGCCGCCGCCGATGGCGATCAGCTCGGCGGCGGCCGTGCAGAGATTCGCACTCACGCCATTCTGGACCCGCGCGTCGAAGGCCCAGATATCCCCCTCCCCGCGATTGACCAAGTCCGTGGCCTCGCGCACCGCCCGAAGCCCGGCAACCAGCGTGCGGTTGGCGCGTCGCTCGAAGGGGGGCTCGAACAGGTGGGTCTGATCCGGCTCCGCCAAGGCTGGAGAAACGGGGACCCGGAGGTTGACGATGAAGCTGCCCGGCTCGGTCTGTCCCAACCGGACGCTGGAGATGTAAGCGGACGCCCGTTCGTTACGCCCGGCACGGAACTGGCGTCGCGGGCGCACCGTTGAGCAGGCTGCGGCGAGTAGCAGCCTGCGAGAGCCGGCAAGCAGGTCGACGCCGGCATCGAGCGCGAGCGAGTGGTCGTCGTGCGCTCTGGGCAGGCGGACGCGTATCAGGTCCACGGCGGCCAGCGACAGGTCGGCGAGAACCGCGGAGGGGCGGCGGTCCTCCGTCCGTCCGACGACTTCCGCAAGCTGGAGGATGCGGACCGGGTAGTCCGCGAACCGGGTGGATGCGGGAACGAGGACCGTCCCGCGGTCATCGGGCCGCCGGTATACATCGCCCCGGTCGACACGGTAGGGGCCCGTCCTCGTCCACCCATGCGCAGCCAGATAGGCATGCACGCCGAGCGGGGTAACGGTCTCCGCCACTGCGCTCCCGGTGGAATCGTCATTCATGCGTCTATCCTCGCGCTACCGTCATCAGCGGCGCCAAACCAGACGTCCCGATGCGCTGCTCCTCCGGAATGACAATCGTCTTCGACTCCCCTTCCGTCGGGTCGCGCCCCGACAACGATATCCACCAGCCGCGGCGCCGCACCACCGTGTGTTCGAGCGTGCACTCCAGCCAGTCGGCATCCGCCGGCGGCAGTTCGAGCACGATCAGCATGAGCGGCGTCATGCGGTCGGCGACGAGGTCGTTATGGTTCTTCCTCGACAGCCTGAAGCGCAGACCCTCCGTCCCCCGGCTGGGCACCGACGTCGCCTTGAGCTGGACGTCGAACTGCGTGCCGCTTGCATCACCCGATCGGATCGTGGCATCGACGCTCGCGAGATCGGGCTGTGGGCCCCGTTGACAGGTGTATCCCGCGTAGGCGGCGAGCGCGGCGAGGTAAGCGAACGACAGCTCGGCCTTACGATCGTTGTCGGTCAGGATGGCGTCATCCATCGGCGGCGAATTCCCGGCTTCAGCCTCCGCAACGTGCCAGTCTCCTGGCATTTCGTAAGCGGCTCTCGGCAACTCAGGCGACCGGCCGATGGGCCAGCCACCGGCGCGGGTTGTCGACCAGTATCTTCCGGATGGTCTCGTCCGGCACCCCGCGGTAGCGCAGCTTCGGGACGAACTGCACGAGCACCGTCGAGAACCCGTTGCCCCAGTTGGCCTTGAGCTGAGTGGTGTCGGCGAAGTCGGATGAAAGCAGGATGTTGTCCTCGAACCCCGCGTCGATCGCGCTCAGCACCATGTCCACCTTCTCGCGCTCCGGGATGAACGACGCGCTCATGCGGTGGCCGACGGTGTCGAACCCGATGAACGCCCCCCGGCGGGCGATCTCCCGGTGCGTCTCCCACCCCGGATCGTCCGAGCCCTTGATCGTCGACTGGTGTCCGATGCACAGGTGGGCGGGGTCGACCCCCTGCGCTTCGTAGATGTCGAGCTGGCCGATCGCGCACGACGGGCAGCTCTCGTGCGGCACGTGGGTGAAGATCGGCAGTCCGGTCCCGCGGTGGGCCCGGCTGACGGCGCGCAGCATCTTGCGCTCTTCGTCGTGCATCTCCGGGAACGAGGTGCCGACCTCGCCCAGCGCCCCCCAGCGCTCGCGCCGGGCCTGGTCGACGAGCCGCGCCGCGATCTCCTCCTCGGACAGGGGGACGATCTCCTCGGGATAGGACCGCAGCAGGAAATAGCTGCCGCCGAGCACGACGTGCACCCCCGACCGCGACGCCATCGCGGTGAGGTTCGCGAGCTGCTGCCCGGTGCGGGGGCCGATGGACGAGTCGACGATGCATCCCACCCCGTCGAACGCGGCCATCCGCAGCTCTTCCACCACGAGGTCGACCATCTCGTCGTTGCCGGGCAGCGGCGGCGGCGTGCCCGGCGCCCGCGGCTCGGGCGAGGGGCTGCTGTAGTCGAACGACAGATGCTCATGGAAGAGGGTCGCGCCGTCCGCGAGGTCCTCGGGGGACACGTCCCCCAGCCGCGTCCGCACCACCGCCCCGCCGGGAAAGTCCACCGCGGAGGCCGGCTGGAGCGCCGCCCCCGCCGGGGACGAACCGGAGGCGGACGCCGGGACGCGGACCTCGCCGAGCCCCAGTCCGACCGCACCGGCCCCCAACGCCTGCATCGCCTCGCGGCGACCGATTGCTCTGGCTCGCATCGTCATCACTCCGTCCCGTGGTCCCGTCACCCCGAGCCCGCGCCGCCACCGCGGACCTGCCCCCGTCTGCCGGCGCCGGGTCCCGTGCCGACCCCGAAACCGTGCCGACCCCGAGACCCGCGCACGCCATCACCGCGCCCGCCGGCGATCAGCAGCGAGTCTCGTGCGGACCCCGAAACCCGCGCCACCTTCGTAGTATCGCAGGTTCCCGCCCGGCTCCGCCGGCCCCGGGCTGCCGCAGAAGCGACGGCAAGCCGTCTCATCGAGGATTCCCGGCGTTCGCGGGGGCATTCCGGCCCTCAAGCCGCATATAATCGTCTGCATGCTGTTACTACGACGACTTCTCACGCTGCATGACCGGCCGACCCGACGCGTCGGCAGAACCTTCCCGGCGGCGTTGCTCGCGGCGGCGCTGGCGGCAACCGCGGCCCCCGCGGCCGGCAACGAGAACTGGCCCGCGTTCCGCGGCGCCGACGCCCTGGCGACGGCCGACGACGACCCGCGCCTGCCCCTCACTTGGAGCACGACGGAGAACGTCGTGTGGAAGACCCCGATCGACGGCCTCGGCTGGTCGTCGCCGGTCATCTGGGGCGATCGCATCTTCCTGACCAGCGTGGTCAGCGACGGAGAGACCCAGGAGCCGCGCATGGGGCTCTACTTCCCCTACGGGTCGCCCCAGGAGATGCCCGGCGGCCCGTTCCCCGCCGCCCGGCCGGGGGATCTGATGGAGCGGGAGCGGGACGCGCACCACTGGCTCGTCTACGCCTTCGACGTCGAAACCGGCGCGGTCCTCTGGACCTCCGAGGTCAACACCGGCGCGCCGCAGTTCGACCGGCACCTCAAGAACACCTTCGCCTCGTCGACCCCGGTGACCGACGGCGAGCGCGTCTACGCCTACTTCGGCAACGTCGGCGTCTTCGCCCTCGACATGAACGGCGCCCTGGTCTGGGAGCGGCGGTTCGACCCGGCCGAGACGCGCCTCGGCTGGGGTCCCGCCGCCTCGCCGGCGCTCCACGGCGACACCCTGTTCATCGTCAACGACAACGACGAGCAGTCGTTCGTCGTCGCCCTCGACGCCGCCACCGGGGCCGAGCGCTGGCGGGTCGACCGCGACGAGGGCACGAACTGGTCGACACCGTTCGTGTGGCGGCACGATGCGCGCACCGAGCTGATCACCGCCGGCAGCGACCTCGTGCGGGCCTACGACCTCGACGGCAACGAGCTCTGGTCGTTCCGCGGGCTGAACTCCATCGCCATCCCCCAGCCGTTCAGCGCCCACGGCCTGCTCTACGTCATGTCGGGCTACGTCGGCGACGCGGTGCGGCCGGTCTTCGCCATCCGCCCCGGCGCCCAGGGCGACGTCACCCTCGAGCCGGGACAGACCGCCAACGACCACGTGGTCTGGTACGCCGAGACGGCCGGCCCCTACCACCCGACGCCGCTCGTCTACGGCGACCACTACTTCACGCTGCTCGACCGGGGCTTCTACACCGTGCACGACGCCCGCACCGGCGAAGAGCAGTACTACACCGAGCGCCAAGTCCTCGACCGCGAGGTGCGGCGGCGGGTGGCGCGCGGCACCGGCGGGTTCACCGCCTCGCCGTGGGCCTACAACGGCAAGGTCTTCGTGCTGAGCGAGGAGGGGGTCACCTACGTCATCGACACCGAGGACGACTTCAACGTCGTCGGCACGAACGAACTCGAGGAGGTCGCGATGTCGACCCCGGCCATCTCCCGCGGCAGCCTGTTCATCCGCACCCGCTCGCACCTGTGGCGCCTGACCGATCTCAGCGGGGGCGGGGGCCGGTAACCCCCCGAAGTTCCCCGCCCTGCGCGCTCCGCTTCGCGCCATCCCGAGGGGTGCGCGCCGTCCCCACGGCGCGCACTCCCGGGCAGCCGCGTCCGCGGCACCCGCATCGCCCGCCGGTTCGGAGCGCCCGAACTCTTACGGACAAGCCGGCGCGGAGAGCGTCCAGGACGCACGGCATCCTGGCCAGAGCGGTGGTCGACGGCGTTCACTCGGAGACGCGTGGGACGGCGGCGTTCCGGTGCTGCTGGACATGATCGCGCAGCGCGCGGTTGATCGCGGTCTGATAGCCGCGTCCACCGGGCGCGCGTTGCTTGAACCAAGCGAGCACATCGGCGTCCAACCGCAGCGTGATCTGCCGCTTCACCGGCCGGTAGAACACCCCTCTTCCGGCGTCCGACCAATCGAGCATCTCGGGGCTCGAGGCAAGCTTCCGGACCGGGCGCCGGACGCGTCTCCGAACCGGTTCCCCGGGGCGTGGTGACCTTCACGGACACAGGACCCCGACTCATCCGGACGGCGGGACCCGAGACCCGCCGGCACAGCGCAGCCGGCCCGCAGAATGGCCGCCCGCGGGTCGGATTACCGCCCAGCCAACCCTCCAGCGGTCCGCGCCGCTTCCACGCTGCAGCGGCGCAGGCTTCCGACCTGCGTCGGACTCCCCTACCGGTCGAGCGGGCTGGGCCGCATTTGGAACTTCACGATCTTGGGCCCGGCCCCGCCCTCGATGAAGTGCGGCGTGTAGGTCGAGTAGTTGGACCAGAGCCCCCGGCCCTTCCAGCCGGCGTCCGGGTCGTCGATCCGGCCCTGGGCCGACCGAGAGAAGAAACCCTTCGGATACGGCACGACCATGTCCAGGAACTCGCCGGTGGCCGGGATCAGGACCTGCAGAGAGTAGCTGTTGACGGGACCGGTGATCACCGACTCGCCGCCGAGGCCGAGCACGTCGGCGTGGTCGATCTGGGTCAGGTACATCATCTCGGCGTGGATCGGCGACCCCGTGCCCCGCAGGGTGGGGCGCTCCATCTGGTGCACGGACCAGCCCTCGGGGCAGTGCCGGCCGGTGGCGGTGGGCCCGCCGGTGACGTCGCAGCGGCTGCGGTCGAAGCGGGTGACCTGGTCCGACCCCCGCCAGTTGAGCCAGACGATGCCGTCGCCGTCCACCGCCACGCCGCCGCTCTTGAAGATGGGGGTGTCGAGCTCGGGCACCTCGAACACCTCCGCCCGGCAGCTCCGGGGCGGGTCGCCGCCCCGCTCGAACCGCACCAGCTTGTTGTCCTGCTCGCCGATGCCGGCGCACCACAGGGCACCGTCGTTGGCGTCCACCCCGATGGAGTAGCAGCCGAACTCGATGCGGTGGTCGAGGGCGGGGCTGATGGGCTCGTCGGGCTCCGTCCACTCGGTGATGACCCCGTCCCCGTTGATGTCCAGCACGGCGGGACACCAGCCCTGGGACGCCTCCGGATCGTGGGTCTCGTCCCACACCTCGGTGCTGATCCACCCGACGGCATCGTTCACGCCGAAGTAGAGGGGCTGGTCGTCCTCGTCGGTGAAGTGGTTGTGGTCGACGGCGAGACAGGACGGAATCTTCTCGACCGAGCCGTCCCGCGGGTCGTAGACGACCGCCTGCTTGGGGGTCCCGCCCGGACGGAAGTTCGCGACGAACGGATTGTCCGACCCCGGACGGCAGAAGTCCGGCGGCGCGTCCCCGGGATCGAGCCGGGCGGTGGCCCAGACCCGCCCCTGACCATCCATGGCGATGCTGCGCAGCCCCCCGGCGTCCAGCTCGATGCGGCCGACCTCGTGGGTCGCCGGATCGAGCCACGACAGACTGGTGTCTTCCTGGTGGACGCCGTAGACGCGCCCGCCCGCGTTCAGGGTCGGGTTCCACGCGTAGGTGCCCTGCGAGTCGCTGCGCGATCCCTGGGGAGTGGCCCAGTCCCAGACCGAGATCACGACGTTGCGCTCGAGCCCGGACGGCCGCGGCGGGGCCTCGGGATAGGCGCCGGCCGCGATCGCGTCGGTCCAGCGGCCGAACATGCGGGCCTGCGCCCCCAGCCCGCGGTACATGGCGGTCATCATGCTGCCGCCGAACAGCTCGCTGCCCAGCCGCTGTTCCCACGCCTGGTCGGCGGGCAGCGCCGCGAGGCGCTCGGGCAACCGCCGGGTGCCCTCGTTGCCGAGGGGGTGGCACTGCAGGCACGACTTGACGGTCGACGCGACCTGCAACGGGGGGATGTCGCCGTCCGGGATCTCCAGCAGGCTGAGCCACGAGACGGGGGGATAGACGGCGGCGGCCGACCGGCCGTCGGGGGCCACGGTTGCCGCGAGGTCCAGGCGCCGGCCCCGCACCCCCGCCACCCGCTCGGAGTCGAGCAGGCCGTAGCCGCGCACGAAGACCTCGTAGCCGGCCTCCGGAAGGTCGGGGACCACGTAGCGCCCCGCGTCGTCGGTGACCACGACGCGCGCGAAGGGCGTGGGCAGGTCGCGGGTCTCGGCAATCACCCAGACGCCGGCCTCGGGGCCCTGCGCGCTCGTGACCACGCCCCCGATGTCGTCAGCGTCGAGCGCGACGCCGGCCGGCTCCTGCGCGCGCGTCCCGCCCACGGCGGTCGCCAACGCCGCCAACCCGCATGCAACACCGGCTGCCGAGAGCCTCATCGGTCTCCTCCGTGCCTGTACGCGAGCCAAACGGGAGCGGTGCGCCACCGTGCGCGCCCGCGCCGGGGGTCACCATCGACTCGGGCAGCACCGACCGGGTAGATGGCGGCGCCGTCCTGCGACCCGAACGCCTACTGACCGCCGCCCGCGGCCGTCGCCCGCTCCTCGGCGCGGGCGCCGGCGAGAATGCCCGGCATGGCGTAGTTGCCCTCGTGGCAGGCGTACTCGAAGATGGGGTCCTCGGTGCCGTCCAGCAGCAGCTCCACCGTCCACGGCCGCGTCCAGGTGTCGGGGTCGTTCAGCGTGATCTCGTGCCGGAGCACATCGGGGGCGATGCGCTCGAACCGCTCCACCAGGATCAGCCCGGCGGAGGCGCCGCTGTAGCGGCTGCGCGGGTCGTAGTTGCGGGTCTCGACCACGAGGGTGTCCCCCTCCCAGCGCCCGCGCGAATTCCCCGCCCACTGCTGGATCTTCCCGTCGAGATGGGGGCGCCCGTCGAGCGGGATCGTCCGGGTGTGGTGCCCCATCTCCTGGATGATCGTGACCTGATCCTTCGTCTGGAAGATCTGGGAGTAGCTGTTGTAGCCGGATCCCATGTTGGGCACGCCCCAGAACAGGCAGCGGTCGCCCAGGGTGCGGTCTTCCGGCCCGGCGGACCCCGTCGCCCCGAGGCCGCCGGCCTGCGCGGCGCGCCGCCGGGCCTCGGCCGCCCCGGTCAGCGGCGGGCGACGGCCGTTCGGGGGATCGATGATCAGCGAGGTGCGGTTGTCCAGCGTCCGCTCGACCAGCCAGAACGCGTTGTAATTGCCGGTGACGACGTCGAAGTCCTGGAACTCGGCATTGCCCAGCGCCTGCTGAATCAGCCGATCGCCCAGCAGATCGCCGGCCTGCTCGGCGTCCCGGAACGCCTGGATGCGGGCGGTCAGATCGGCCAACTCTTCGTCAGTCAACGTCGCCTTCCCGCCGAACTGCTCGGGCCGCTCCATCGGCGTGGCGCTGTTGTTGGCCCAAATGCCCTGCAGATCGGGATGCCCGTCCGCGGTCCGGGGCGCCGTCCATCCCTCGGGAGCCTGCCCCGCCGCCGCGAGCGGCAGGGCCGCCAGCCCCATCACCATCACCGCCGTGAGACTCTGCCTGCTCATCACCGCTGCTCCTTGATACTTCCGTGTTTCTTCGATTTCGACTCCAACTGAACCCAGGCGCTGACGGCGTTCACCTGCCGTGCGCCAAGTGCGCGACACCGTGGAAACGGACTGCGCCCGGGCGCAGTTGGCAACGCCATGTCGATCACCGTCCCCAGCCGCGACGCCCGGCGCCTCGGGCGCCGGGACGGAGGCTTCTGCGACGCCTCACGACGCGGCGTCACAACTCGTCATCCTGCTCCGGCATCAGCACGAACTCCGGGTACGCCTCCAAGCCGAGCTCCGTAACGTCCTGGCCGAGCTGCTCGACCCGATCCGACACGCGGACGCCCACGGTCTTCTCCAACGCCATCCACACGAGCCAGGACAGTCCGAACGCGAACGCCCCGACCGCGACCACCCCGAGCAACTGCACGCCGAAGTGGCCGCCGGCCGCGATGCTGACCGCGAGCGTGCCCCACACGCCGGAAAACAGGTGGGCGGGCACCGCGCCCACCACGTCGTCCACCTTCAGGGCCTCGAGCAGCCGCATGGCGGCGATGCAGACGACGCCGCCGACGGCGCCGATGACGATCGCCCAGGGATGCTGCACGATGTCGGGACCGGCGGTGATGGCGACGAGCCCCCCGATGACGCCGTTCAGGCCCCCCAGCAGATCGACGCGTCCGAGAATCGGCCGCGACAGGACGAGGGCGGCGATGAAGCCGGCCGCGCCGGCGAGGTTCGTGTTGACGAACACGTGGCTCATCGCCACCGCGTCGGCGACACTGCCGAGGGCGAGCTGCGAGCCGCCGTTGAACCCGAACCAGCCGAACCACAGGATGAAGACCCCCAGCGTCACCGTCGGAACGCTGGACGGGGGCGTCGTCCGGGCCGTCCCGTCGCGCCGGTACTTGCCCCGCCGCGGGCCGACGACCAGAAGGCCGGCCAGGGCGGCCCAGCCCCCGGTGCCGTGCACGATCGTCGACCCCGCGAAGTCCTTGAAATCGAGCTGGTTGAGCCAGCCCCCGCCCCAGGTCCAGGCCCCCACTATCGGGTAGATGACGGCGGTCAGCACCAGGGTGAACGCGAAGAACGACCACAGCTTGACCCGCTCGGCGAGCGCCCCCGAGACGATGGACGCGGCGGTCGCGACGAACACCATCTGGAAGAACCAGTCCGACATCACGGAGTAGCCGTTGGCGGTGACGGCCGCTGCCGCCTCGGCCTGACCCGAGACCAGGGCGACCTCGTCGGCCGACGGCCCGTACAGGAACCGGACCGAACCGATCCAGCTCCCGACGTCGACGTACATGAGGTTGTAGCCGATGAGGTAGAAGGCGATGCTCGCGACCGAGTACAGCCCGACGTTCTTCAGGCAGATGACGGCCGCGTTCTTCGTGCGCACCGATCCGGACTCGAGCATGGTGAAGCCGGCCGCCATCCACATGACGAGCCCGCCCCAGATGAGGAAGGAAAACGTATTGAAAATGAACTGGACCTCTTCACCCACCATGTCTCCTCGTCCGTTCCTCCCCCGCCGCCGCGCCGGTGACTCGACACCGGAGGGGCGCGGGGATGCGGCGGCGGCGCCACCCCCGCAGTGTCAGCGTGCTTCCGGCCCACCCCCGGCGGCGGCGCCGTTCGTCGGTGCGGACGCCTACTGTTCCGCCGTACGCGGCACGTCGCGCAGGCGCTCCTGCACGGTGCCGGGAATGCCGAGCCGCGTGTCCGCCCCGAGCCGCGCGAGGAGGGCGGCGGTCTCCGGCCAGCTCTGGAACTGGAACGACTGCTTCGACCCCTCGGCCATCCGGTAGGCGGTGCGGCCTCGGAAGTCGCGCGCGTCGATGTCGGCGCCCTGCGCCACCAGATACTCGACGACCTCGTTCAGCCCGCGGAACGCGGCCCCGTGCAGGGCCGTGAAGTCCGCCTCGTTGACGGCGTCGAGGTCCGCCCCCGCCTCGAGCAGAATTCGGACCGCCGCCTCCGCGCCGGGCGACCGGACCCCCCGCGGCTCCCGCGGCGTGTACGTCGACCGGCCGAGCCCGGCCGCGGCCATGAACGGCGTCGTCCCGTCGACGGTCGTCAGGTGCTGGTCGGCGCCCGCCGCGAGCAGCGCCTCGAGAATCGCGCCGCCGCGGGGGGTGTAGCTGTTTCCGCCGGACGGCAGGCGCGCGGGACGGTTCAGGTCGAACGCCGCGACCCACAACGGGGTGGCGCCGCGCAGGTCGCCGGTGCCGCAGGCGAACGGCTCGAACGCGCCCTTCCGGGGGTAGCCGATGTAGTTCATGACCATGGCCGACGTGGTGATGCGCCCGTTCGGGTCCGCCCCGCGGGCGAGCAACGCCTCGACGAGCCGCAGCCGGCGGTCCGAGTCGATGCCGGTCCGGCCGAACCGGGCGTAGCGGTCGATGTCGTTGTGCCGGCGGTTCCAGTCGGTCAGCCAGGTGAAGATGCTGCCGGCGGCCGCGTGCAGCGCCGGCACGCCCGCCATCGACCCGTTCGGATCGGCGCCGCGTTCGAGCAGGAACAGCGCGAACGCATCGTGGCCGGTGACGATGGCATAGGGCAGCGCGTGGGTGCCGTCGGTCCCCGTCTCGTCCGGGTGGACACCGGCCGCCAGGAGCATCTCGGCCATCGCGACGTCGCCGTTGCGGGCCGCGTAGAGCAATGGCGTGAACCCCTTGGCGGTCGACGGGTGGGGGTCGGCGCCGGCGTCGAGCAGCGCCCGCGCCACCGCCGGATGCGCCCCGGCCACCGCCCACATCAGGGCCGTGCTCCGGGTCTCGCGGGTAACCGCATTGACGTTCGCGCCGCGCGCCAGCAGCGCGTCGACGACGGCCGCGCTGCCCGTCCGCGCCGCCGTCATCAACGGCGTCAGCCCGCTGACGCGGGCGGCGTCCGCGCCGGCGCCCGCCGCCAGCAGGCGTTCGACCATCGGCAGGCTGGCGTTCTCGGCCGCCCGATCGAGGGGGGTGACGCCGTGGTCGTCCGCCGCGTTCACGTCGGCGCCGGCCCGGATCAGCCGGCCGGCCATGTCCGGATCGTCCCAGTGGGCGGCCCACAACAGCGCCGTGGCCCCGTCGGCGCGCGACGCGTTGACGTCGGCGCCAGCGTCGAGCAGAGCGCGCACCGCCTGCGCATCCTGGCCGGCGGCCGCATCGACGAGTCGGAGATCCTGGCCGGCGGCCACTCCCGCCGCCAGCAGCATCCACACGACGACGGTGACGGGCACTCGCTGCATCGTCCTTCTCCAAGCGGCAGAATACGCCACGCGTTTCCCGTTGTCGAGTCGATACCGGCGAAAAATCGGGGCAGTATAGCAGTGAGGCTGCACCGCCGGTCGAATGCAGGGCCCCGGGGGGTGCACGTCAAATTCGTGACGTGACTGCCCGGGTGCCGTCAGGTTGGCGATTTCCGTACCGTTCTCGGCACCGAAGCCCTCCCGAACGGGCTTTTCTTGGGGCTTTGGCGCTTGGTGATCCATCGGGGACCGGTTCCAGCGGCGGCGCCTCACTTTCTTGACGTGCACCCGGTGCCGGGCCGCGGGTTGCACGGCATAATAGGATGCATGGTTCCCACGGACCGGCACGAATCGAAGGAGAGAGACATGCGCGCCATCGTCGTCTGCCTGGTATCCCTGACCATCGCCGCCGGCGCCGCGCCCGCCGGCGCCGCGCCCGCCGGCGCCGGGCGGGCCGGGCAGGACCTGGGTCTGGTCGACGCGGTGGCGGCGCAGGATGCGGGCGCGGTCGAGGCGCTGCTGGACGGCGGCGCCGACGTGAACGCGCGGCGCTCCGACGGCGCGACCCCCCTGATCTGGGCCGCGCACTGGGACGACCTCGCCCTCGCCGAGCGGCTGCTGGAGGCGGGGGCGGACCCCAACGCGGCCGACGACCACGGGGTGACGCCGCTGGAGCGGGCGGCCGAGAACGCCAGCCCCGCGATGGTCGAGCGGCTGCTGGACGGCGGCGCCGACGCCGGAGCGGCCCGGACGAGCGGGCTCACGCCGTTGATGACGGCCGCGCGCACCGGCGCCGCCGCGATCGCGGAAGCGCTCATCGACCACGGCGCGGACGTGAACGCGGTCACCGCCGAGACCCGGAGCACCGCGCTGATGTGGGGACTCGCCGCGCCCCATCCCGAGGTCGTCCGCCTGCTGCTGGAACGCGGCGCGGACCCGACCATCGAGACGACTGCCGGCTTCACGCCGCTGATGTTCGCGGCGCGCAACGGTGACGTCGCCATGGCCCGGGCCCTGATCGCGGCCGGGGTCGACGTCAACGCGCCCGGCGCCGACGGCACCCACGTGCTGCCGCTCGCGATCATCGCCGGTCAGGCCGAGTTCGCCCGGTTTCTGCTCGATCAGGGAGCCGATCCCAACCATCGGGCGGGCGGGGTCACCGCCCTGCACGCCGCCGCCGGCGGCGTATCCACCTGGCTGGCCGACTGGTACCGCCGGCACGGCCGGATCGGCGGTCGGCTCCGGGCGGATGAACGGCTGGGGCTGGTCGAGGCCCTGCTCGCCCGCGGCGCCGACCCGAACGCCCGGATCACCGCCTGGGCGATGCTGATGTCCTATATCGGCTATCCCCGGAAAGGCGCGTTCGAGCCGTTCGCCCCCGGCACCGGAGATCTTCGCGGCGCCACCCCGTTGTGGGTGGCCGCGTTCGACCTGAACGGCGCCCCCAGCCAAGTCTTCAGCATCATGCCGAGCTTCACCGGCAGCAGCCCCGAGATTCTGACGCGGCTGCTCGACGCCGGCGCCGACCTGACCCTGACCACCGTCGACGGGACCACGCCGCTGATGGCGGCGGCCGGACTGGGCCGCGCCACCTATACGCCCCGCCAGCCCCGCGGCATCCGGTCACCGACGGCCGAGGCGGCGGTCCGCCGGCTGGTGAGCGCCGGCGCCGCCGTCAACGCGGTCAACGAGGCGGACTTCTCCGCGCTGCACGGCGCGACCTTCCGGGGCCTGAACGAGGTCATCGAGTATCTGGTGGCCGAGGGCGCGGACATCGACGCGCGCGACTTCCGCGGCCGCACCGCCTACCGCATGGCGGAGGGCGCGAAGCAGTCGTTCCAGTTCCAGAGCTGGCCCGAGACCGCCGCGCTGCTCGCCCGCCTCGGCGCCGACACCAGCCTCGGGATTCCCGGCACGGTCCAGGAGCGCCTGCGCGACGTGCCGGTCGAGGGGGCCCCCGTTCCGTAACCCGGCGCTGCCCGCCCGCGGCGAACCCGCGCCCGCACCGGGAGCGGCGGGGGCGCCGGCGGGCTGAAGAGCGCCCGCGGGCAAAGAACGCCCGTGCCCGACCAGGCGTGAGGGACCCGTGAGGGCCTCCCTCAGTGTGGCAGGGAGGACGCAGTGACCGGCGCCGCCGATAGTCGCGTCCTGATCGTGGAGCGTCTCGTCCGCGCGTTGCTCGCGTGTGTCCTGTTCTTGACCGTGCTGTTCCTGTGGCGCCGGTGGCGCATACATGCCTGTCTGGCCCTGGTCCTCCCCCTGACGATGTACGCCGCCGTCTTCCACGGCCTGCTTGAGCACCGGCTGGAACGCCGGCGATTCGCCGTGGAGTACTATCTCGACGCCGATTCCACGCTCCGCGGATGGATTCGCGGCGGGTTCTGGCCGGTCGTCACCAGTCTGATCCTGGCCGCTCCGCTGACGGCGTTTCTGGCCGTCTTCGCAGCCCTCTCCCGCCCCAGCGACTGGTACTTCTTCGGCCTCGCCGCCCTGGTCTCACCATTGGTGTTCACCATGCTGGCGCGCTGGCCCGGCCGACACTTCCGACAGGACGTCGGGGAAGGTGCGCGACGCCTGGCGCCGGCGGACGTCCTCGCCGTGCGAATCGCGGGAATCCTGGTGTTCGCCGGCATCGCCGTCTCGTACTGGTACGCCAACTACCACCTGATCGCGGTGCCCGACGGCATATTCCCCGGTTCGCTCGAACAGACGCTGGACGCGTTCGCGACACCCGCCGGATCGCAGTGCCGCCACGTGGAAAGTATCCTGTTGGTGGCGGCCCAGCTCGACGGTCTGGCCTGGTACTCGGCGGCGGCGGCAGCCTCGTCGGACTTGATGACCGAGGGCATGAAGGTCCTGTTGTGGGCCGGTTTCTTCGGGAAATCCGCCGCCGCCTTCGGAGGGTTCATCCAGGGACTGAACGGCTCGATCCTCCTCGCCTGCAAGACGGTGGGGCCCCTTCGGAAGGCTGGCTGATGACCGGGAACCCGATGACCAACGCGGCGGCTTCGGAAACACGCCGGCCGAAGACCGGCATTCCCCGCGATCCGGCTGGCGGCCGGGACGGCGGCGCTCGGGCGAACTCGAAACCGATCGGCGCCGTGAGGTGCTTCTGGTGGACGATCGTCACGCTGATCTGCGTCACTCTCGTGTTGTCGATCATGGCGGCGGTCAATCAGTCTCGGGCATCCGACGCCCCGTTCCTCCTTCTTCCCGACCCGCCGGTCACGGACGGAGACGGCGAACCCGCGGATCCGCCGGCCGGATGCCTGACCGCCGAGGACCTGCGGCGGCGGGCCGAGCGCAGGGCGGGCCCCCTCCTGGAGCATCTTCTCCGCAGGCCGTTTCCGGCGACCGAAGAGGCCATCCGCAACCACATCGACTCGGCTTTTGAACCGGTGTATGAACAGATCCCCGCGTTTCTCGATTGGCACTATTCGATCGTCGGACAATACACGCAGCTCGGCATGGCGGCGGTCGGACGACTGCAGCAGGAGATGGAGTCGCGGCTGTTCACGGGCATGCCGGACCGGATGCGACAGGCAGCCGCAGCCATCAACCTCGTGATGGAGACCGAGCTGCGCGACTCGATTGCGCAATGGCTGCGCAACGAAGGCCAGACCGTGAACCCCGAGTGCGAGGCGGGAATCGCGTACGCCGACATGTTGAACGAAGTGGTCCCGGATTCGATCCAACGCTTCCGCGCCTCCGTCGCGCCGTCGGGTGCCGCGGCGCTCGGCGCCGCAGCCGGCGGCAAGGCGGCGGTCACGGCCGTCGCCAAGGGCATGGGCAAGAAACTGGCGGCTTCCGCCTCGATCAAGACGGCCGGCAAGACGGTCACCAAGGTGCTCGGCACGGGGGGCGCGGCAGCGGTCGGAACCGCCGCGGGGGCTGTCCTCGGGCCGTTCGGCGCCATGATCGGCGCCGGGGTGGGAATCGCGGCGGGCGTGGCCGGGTGGTTGACGATAGACGGTGTCGTGGTGGGCGCCGACGAGTACCTCAACCGGGATGACCTCGAACGGGAGCTGACGGAGCTCGTGGACACCCAGAAGGCCGAAGTCGCGGAGTCGATATCGACGCGCTTCGAAGAGGCCAAGTCGGAGGCCCTCGAGAACGCAACCCCGTCGCAACTGTAGACTGTCCGAGGAATCGGGTCATCGTCGCGCGCACATCTCGTCGATACCTCTCCCGCACGCGCGCCGGCGGGGGAAGGCTGGAGGAATCGTCTTGGGCCTTGTCGAAACCGCCGCCGACCCGTGGGGACGCTCGGTGCTGACCCATGTCGCGTGGAACGTCCTGTGGGTGTCGATCTTCGTCTTCATCACCTTTCTGGTCGCGCACGCGTCCTACGTCATCCTGTCGGCGCACCGGGTTCGCGCCAAGCGGGAGACGGACGCCCTCGAAGCGAAACACACCGGCCTGCCGAAGCGGATCAAGCGGCATTCGTTCATGGCGCGGCTCTTCCACTGGGTCATGGCCGGGTCGGTCTTCACGTTGCTCGGGACCGCATTCTTCCCGATCATGGGGTGGCAGTTCGATTGGGTCGGCATTCACTACACGGCCGGCCTGGTGCTGACCGGGGCCATCGTCTTCCACATCTTCCACACGACGTTCTTCCTCGACTTCTGGTCGATCTGGGTGGGCCCGAAGGACATCCCGGAGTTCAAGGCCGAGGTCATGCGCGAGGCGGGTCACGATGTGGCGGGGCCGCATCCGGCCAAGTACCCGATCGGCAACCGCCTGTATCACCTGGTGCTGACGTTCGTCGGGTGCACGGTGAGCCTGACCGGCATGGTGATGCTGTGGCGCATGGGCACGCCGTTCATCACCCCCAACCCCTACATCCTCGGCGAGGGCGCCTGGGGCTGGATCTACGTCTTCCACGGCATGACCGGCCTCTCCCTGGCCGGGCTGAGCCTTGCCCACATCATCTTCGGCGCGCGCCCGAAGAACTGGTGGCTGACCCGATCGATGATCGTCGGCTCGGTCTCGCGGCGCGAGTACCTGGAGCACCACGAGCCGGCGCGGTGGCCGATCCGGGTCCGAGCGGCGGCCGCGTCGGACAGCGCAGCGCCGGAGACCGGCGACGCCTAGCAGCTAAGCTAACGGCCTGTCAGATTCATAATTCCAGAATAGACGGACTTGTGTTCACAGCGCGCATCGTCGATCTTCATCTGCCGGTCGACACCGCGCTGCGTGCCGTCGGTGTCGGTGGACACGCCGGCACTTCGTCGTGCAGCGTCCCGAGGTCGCCGACGTCGGCGGTTCTTCTCAAGAATCGTCGCAGGAGGTGTCGGAGATGATTGGTTGCGCGTCGCGGAGAATCGCAACGGTGATCGTTCTCGCCGCGGCGCTGGGAACGACCGTCGCCGGCCGGGCGCAGAACGCCACCACCGGGACGCTCGGGGGCGTCGTGCGCGACGCGCAGATGGGGGTGCTGCCCGGCGCGGGCGTCGTCGCGGTCCATGCCCCGACCGGGACCCGGTACGAGGCGTTCACCCGAGCCGACGGGCGGTTCGACCTGCTGAACGCACAGGTCGGCCCCTACGAGCTCGAGATAACCCTGAGCGGCTTCAGCGCCCGGGCGCTGTCCGGCCTCGTCGTCACTCTCGGCGAGGCCACCGAGGTCCCCGTTGTCCTGCAGCTCGCCACCGTCACCGAAACGGTGGAGGTGCTCGCGGAGGCGAGCAGCGTGTTCTCGCCGGCGCGGTCCGGCACGACGGCCGGCGTCGAGTCCGGCGTCATCGAGACCCTGCCGACCCTCGATCGCAGCCTCCAGGACTTCGCCCGCACCAACCCCTTCTTCGTCAAGACCAGCCGCAACGCCGACTCCGAGAGCTTCCTGAGCGTCGCCGGGCGGAGCGGCCGCTACAACAACATCCAGATCGACGGCGCCGTCAACAACGACCTGTTCGGACTTGCCCGGCAGGGAACGCCGGGAGGCCAGGCCAACACCCAGCCGATCAGCCTCGACGCGGTCAGCGAGCTGCAGCTCGTGGTCGCACCCTACGACGTGCGCCAGAGCGGCTTCTCGGGGGGCGGCATCAACGTCATCACCCGCAGCGGCTCGAACCGCTTCAGCGGCACCGCCTACGTCTACAGCCGCAACCAGGGCCTGGTCGGGCGCGGCGTCGACGACGCGCCCATTGCGACCTTCTTCGACCGGCAGCACGGGGCGAGTGCGGGCGGCCCTCTCGTCCGGAACCGCGCCTTCTTCTTCGCCAACATCGACGTCCAGCGGCGGGAGACGCCGGCCGGCTACTCGCTCGACGGGGCGTCGGGCGTCGACTTCGGGCGGCTCGCCGAGGGACGGCGCATCGTCGACGTCGCGCGCAACCGGTACGGCTACGACATCCCGGGCGGCTTCGGCGAGATCATCCGCGGGAACCCCAACGACAAGATCTTCGTGCGGTCCGACCTCAACCTCCCGCCCTCCCACCGGCTTTCGGTTCGGCACAACCATGTCGGCGCCACCGCCGACGTCGGCTCGCAGTCGAACGTCCGCTACCGCTTCAGCGACAACTTCTACCGGTTCGAGAACCGGACCGACTCGACGGTCGCCCAGCTCAACAGCACGTTCGGCGCCGCCTTCAACCTCGCCCGCGTCAGCTTCCAGCGGATTCGCGACCGCCGCGGACCGCGGACCGCCCCCTTTCCGCAGGTCACCATCGACCTCGAGGGCGGACAGGAGATACGGTTCGGCACCGAGCAGTTCTCGACCGCGAACGCCCTCGACCAAGACATCATCGAGATCCACAACGACCTCACCTGGGTAAGGGGACGGCACCAGCTCACGATCGGCACCCACAACGAGCTCTTCCGGTTCCGCAACCTGTTCATCCGCGACAGCTTCGGCGTCTACGAGTTCACGAGCCCGGCGCTCTTCGCGCAGGGGCTGGCCCAGTCGTACAGCTACAGCTTCCCGCGCACGGCCGACCCGCGGCAGGCGGCCGAGTTCCGGGTCCACCAGCTCGGGTTCTACGCCGGCGACCAATGGCGGGTCCGCGACAACCTCACGGTCACCTACGGCATCCGCCTCGACGCACCCGTCTTCCCCGACACCCCGGCGGCGAACCCGCTGGTCGAAACGCTGTACGGGCGGGCCACGGACGTGGCGCCGGCGACCCGGAACTGGTCGCCGCGCATCGGCTTCAACTACGACCCGAGCCCGCAGTCGCGGAACCGTCGACAGGTGCGGGGCGGCTTCGGCCTGTTCCACGGCCGCACGCCGTACGTCTGGCTGTCGAACCAATACTCGAACACCGGGAACGAGTTTCAGCGGATCCGGGTGTTCTTCGACCCCGACAACCGGATTCCGTTCTCTGCCGACCCCGACGCCCAGCCGACCGGCGTCGGCTCGGCGTCGACCAACGAGATCAACCTCATCGACCCCGCCTACCGCTTCCCGCAGCTCCTGCGCGGCAATCTCGGGTACGACCGCGACCTCGGCTTCTTCGGCTTGGTGGGGAGCGTCGAGCTGCTTTTCTCGAAGACCGTCCGCGACATCGACTACCGCGATCTCAACCTCGCCGCGAGCGGCGCCGCGCCCGACGGGCGGCCGAAGCACGCCCGCCTACGCAGCGACTTCAGCAACGTCATCCTGCTCACGAACACCGGGCAGGGCGGCAGCTGGAGCTTGGCGGCGAAGCTCGACAAGCGGTTCGGCAACAACTGGTTCCTGAGCGGATCGTATCTCTACGGCGAGTCGCGGTCCGTCAACGACGGCGGGTCGAGCCAAGCGACCTCCAACTGGCGTAACAACTACCACGACGGCGACCCGAACGCGGCGCCCCCGGCCGTGTCGAACTTCTCACCGGGCCATCGGTTCAGCCTGTCGGGCTCGTACCGGATCCCCGCGGGGCCGGCCGGCGTCACCCTCGCCGCCTACTACGACGCCCAGCAGGGCCGCCCCTACAGCTACCTGGACGGAAGCGACAGCAACCGCGACGGCACGCGGGGGAACGACCTCCTCTACGTCCCACGCGACGCCGCCGACGTCATCGTCACCAACGGGACCCTCGACGACCTGATGCGCTTCCTGTCGGCCGGCTGCGACGTCATGCCCGGAACGATCGTGCCGCGGAACGCCTGCCGCGGCCCGTGGATCTACACGCTCGACCTCCACCTCGGCGTCGACTTTCCGCGGGGACCGAACGAGGTCGAGGTCTTCCTCGACGTCCGCAACCTGCTCAACGCGTTCGACGCGGGGAACGGCCTCGTCGAGTTCGCCTTCTCCCAGAACCTCCAACCCGTCCGGTCGAGCGTCGACCCCGAGAGCGGCCGCTACGTCTACAGCCTCAACACGCCGGCCCGGCCCGGATTCACCGGCGACCGCTTCGCCCGCGACGATCTCCGAAGCCGGTGGCAGGCGCAACTGGGAGTGCGCTACTCGTTCGGGCGGTAGATAGTACCGGTCGGCGGGTCGCAGGAGCATCCTGCGGGCGCATCTCTGGGCCGTCGACCGGCGGTAGACAGGTCTGCGGGTGAGTACGCGCGCAGGGCTCCGCGGCGTAACCGGGGGTGCGCTACTCGTTCGGGCTGACGGAGTTCCCGGCGCGTCAACGCAGGCGCCGAAGGGGCGTCGACTGGACGATCTGATCGCCGCCAACCGCCGGGCGGTCTACGACATCGCCGCCCGGACGGGGTCCGACGAGGCGGACCGGACCGGGCGGCGAAAGCCGCGTTCGGAAAGCTCTCGGCGGGGGCGAAGACAGAGCGGATCGACCCCGAAGCCGGCCCCGGGAAGCGGGGAAGCCGCGAAGTCGAGATTCTCATCCGGACGTCGCCCACTTGGTGACTGTTCCCGGAACCGGAAAACGGGGACGAACCCGCCCGGCGGCTCGCCGAGCTCGCCGCCGACACCGGCGTTGCCGGGTACGAATGTCGAGGTCGTCGAGCAGCGCCTCGGGCGCCGCCCGACCGCTGACCCAAGTCTGCCACCCCGTTCGCCGGGTTCGCCAGCCACCGATCTGACGCCGATCGCCGGCACCGTTTTCGAACACCCCGTTCACCGTGCGGCGTTCCCGTCATCCGCCGGCCCGACAACCTCGAAGCTGCCCTCCCAGATCGTCTCGCCCTCGCCGATGAACTGGCCGGTGCGGATCGCGGCGATGGTGTAATCACGCACGGGCAGCTCCCGCCTGGCTACGCAGACCCGCCCATCGAGAAGGTCGTTCCTCAAATCAAAGTTGAAGCCGTCGAAGCCGTACTGCTTGCGATGGCTGGGGAGGTCGTTCATGTCAACCGGGTCCAGATGCACGAAGAACGTTGGTTCAGCATCCTCCAAGCTGCACGGGTCCTTGGCATAGATGAGGCTGTCCTCAACGAGATACACGTCCCAGTCGGAGCGGATGACCGGCGGGCTGTTTCCGATCAGTCTTGCCACGTAATCGCCCATCGGCGCTGTTTCGATCCTGACCGTCGGGAGCGCATTGCGGGGCAGCACGAACGCGGCCACGCACAACCCCGTTTGCGTTCGCGTCCAGACTTTGGCGACCGTTTCCTCTCCTGGGCCAACCCACGACAACACTATCAACTCGTTCGGCGCGCAATTCCTGACGAACGCCTGCGTCAACCGGCCGTTCACGATCAGCCCGATGCCATCCGACTGGTGGTCGAAGTGGGGTTCAATCCTCTCCCAAGTCATGGCGACGGTATTTTCATCTGCCGGCAGCCCGCTGGGCTGTAGTTGGAGTTCCACTCCATTAAGGACACTTGAGCGCCCGATGACGGCAAAATGAGTTATTCCGAATTCTCGATAGAGAGGAGTGAGTTTGTCATGTCCGTCTCTGTCCGCTCTGTCCGCTCTGTCCGCGTTTGCCGCGTGGAAATAGTCATAGGAGTTGACCAAGCCGTCCAGGTTCACCACTGGAGAGCGCGAGAAGTACCCGATGGTGCCGCCCATGTCCCACGCCCCGAGCACGCTGTCCTCGGGAAGCACGCGATTCATGAGCTGCGTACCTCCATAAACAGCTTCAGTCCATTCGTTGTTGGAAACGGCCTTGATCCGTTTGTCGTCAGTTCTGGTTGAGTCACTAATCGCTTCAGCACGCTGAAATGGCTCGGTGAAATCGGCCTTGGCAAACAGGAAGACCGCGGCGGCAATTACAATGCCCACGCTCAGAACGTTTGCCGCCCAAGGCGACCTCGGTCCGATGAAACGGCGGATGAAGTAAACGGCGACGTAACCTCGTACGGGAACGATCAGCGTCATCAGCAGGTACGCCGGGACAAAATACCAAGGCCAAGGCCCCAAGGAAGGGTGAATTGTGAGAACAGTCTGCGCGAATTTAGCCAGATGGCCGGCCGCCAAACTGAACACGCCCACCAGAAATGCCAGCTGCAGCCAGTCCTCCCGACTCCGGGAGCGGCGGGCGAACCACCAAACGAGCAGGACATAGAAGCAGACCTCCAGCGCGACCAGCAGCTCGTAGTCGAAGGCGGGAAGATGAAGGATGTCCCGGAAGTTCTGAACGAAGCTGTACCCGCCTTCCCGCCCCCACCGGGCTTGCGACCACATCTGCTTGGTCGCGCCGCTCACGGGCGTCACGCCCCCGAAGACGGTACCGTTATATGCGAAGTACACGAGGATGCCGGCGACCGCGCCCAGTAGTGGTGCGACGTGTTCATCGCGGGCACGGAATGGCCAACCCCTCCCGGGGGTGCCGAGGCCCTCTCCATCTCCCTCGACAGGGGGGGGTGATTCACGCCTCGACCACTCGACGAAGCACAGCGCCGCGGTCGCCGCCAGCGATATGGCGATGTACTCCAGGCGCACCCAGGGCAGGGCAAAGGCGACCGCGGCCAGCGGCCACTTCCACCGCGCCGGGTTTCGCGCAAAGAGACAGACGGCCAGAATGAACAGGCCCAGCATGAACAGCGCCGCCGCCGCTTCCATTCCTGCAATCATGAAGGGGATGTGGTAGAGCATCGGCAGCGCGGCGAACATCAGATACCACGGCATGCGCGCCAGCCGGGCGGCCGCGGCGGCGAGGGCCACGCCGCCGGCAACCAGCATGATTTCGAACGCCTTGATGGCGAACAGCGCGGCTTCCTTGTCGAATACCCAGTAGAACGGCGTGGTCAGAAGCAGCCAGATCGGGTGGTATCCGTTGGTGCGCGTGATGCCGCCGTCGAAGGTGGAGAACTTCCCCTCGGCCAAGTTGCGGGCGATCTGGAAGTAGTAGAAGGCGTCGTCGTGCGTGTTGGAGATAAGGTTGATGAGGTCGAAACGGTCGAGCATGTACCAGGCGAACCCGGCCCCGTAGGCCAGGACGCCCCCGATGAACAGGACGAACAGCGCGTTGCGCGGCCGGGAGAAAGCGTTAACCCCCCGATTCAGACAGCGGGCGGCCAGAGCGCGCCAGCGACCCATCGGCGCGGCGAAATCCGGCGCGGTCAGCGTATTCATGTCGTTCAATGGATACTCCAAGCGCGCGCAGATGGTCGGGGGTTACCGCCGTTCGTAGATCCGCCCGAGGCCGCTCTTCGCTCTCCGTCGCCGGATTCGGCCGTCCTTCGACCATAACAGCTCGAGGTGGAAGTCCTCGGTGTTCAGATGGCTGGCTGAAGGGGCCGGGTCTCACCAGACACGAGCGCGCATTGTCGACTCATCGAAGATCCGCCCCATGATCCGGCCGGCACCGTCACCACGCCGGCATGCCCCCCCGCCGCCGCCCACATCAGGGCCGTCTGCCCCCCGCCGGCCGCGGCGTCGACGTCGGCGCCTGCGGCAATCAGCCGCCGGACCACCGCGACGCTCCCCGAACGCGAGGCGGTCATGAGGGCGGTGCCGCCGGCGGGCCGGACGAGGTTCGGGTCGGCCCCCGCCCGCAGCAGCCGCCCGACCATCGGGGGCGCTGCCGTTCTCGCCCGCGAGCATCAACGGGGTGACGCCGAGATCGTTGGCGGCGTTCGGGTCGGCGCCCGCCTCGAGCAGCAGGTCGGCCATCGCCGCGTCGTCGCGGTGCGCCGCCCACGCGAGGGCGGTCGCGCCGTCGGCCTGCGGCGCATCGACGTCGTGCCCCTCGGCGAGCAGGGCGCGGACGGCGTCCCGGTCGCGGCCTTGGGCGGCCTCGGCGAGCCGCGGATCGCCAGGGGCCGGCCGTTCGGCGTTCTGCGCGGCGACGGCGCGGCGGTCGGGGGCCGGAGCGCGGCCGGACCGGCCGCCCGGGAGACCGAAGCGGACGAGACCGCCACGGCGACGATCACGCCAAGCGCCGACGGCAGTGCGCAGGGCCGCATGAGCATGGAATCTCGTGAATGCTACTGCACCCTCGGCGCATGTGCCAGCCGGGAGAGAGCATCCCACGCTGACTGCGCGGCTAGTGCGCCGTCCCTCAAAATCCATTCAAGAAGTCCCTGGGCGGGTGCCGGGTACGGATGTCGAGGTCGTCGAGTAGCGCCTCGAGCGCCGCCCAACCGCTCGGGGTCGCACGAGCGGCCCGCGGATCGCGACGCATCCGTTTCTCCGGGTCCATTCGACGACCACGCCGAGCGTATAGGATCAGAAGCGGATGTCGCTGACGCACGCCATGGCGGAGACTCGCAATCCATGAGCTCGCCCGGACCGCCGTCCCGCGCGGACGGCCGGCTCGCGGCCGGGGCGCGCCGGGTGGTCGAGACCGCGTGGTTCCGGCACGGCGTCACCGCCGTGATCGTGACCAACGCCGTCGTCATCGGCCTCGACACGTCGGTCGTGCTGGCCGCGCATTTCGGCGACGCCTTCGCGTGGGCCAGCCAGGCGTTCCTCGCCGTTTTCGTGATCGAGGCGCTGTTCAAGATGGCCGCGGTGTGGCCGCGGCTCCGGGACTACTTCGCCGACGGCTGGAACGTCTTCGACTTCACGGTCATCGCGGTCAGCCTGCTGCCGAGCACCGGCGAGCTGGCGACCCTCGCCCGGCTCGCGCGCCTGTTCCGCGTATTGCGGCTCGTGTCGGTGCTGCCCGAGCTGCGGCTCATCGTCGCCACGCTGATCCGCTCGGTGCCCGGGATGTTCAACGTGCTCGCGCTGATGTCGATCGTGTTCTACGTCTACGGCGTGGCCGGCTACCACCTGTTCCGCGACGTCGACCCGACGCACTGGCGCACCCTCGGCATCTCGCTCCTGTCGCTCTTCCGCATCGTCACCCTGGAGGACTGGACCGACATCATGTACGCGGCGCTCGACCACCACTGGTGGGCCTGGGCGTACTTCGTGAGCTTCGTCGTGGTGGGGACGTTCGTGGTCATCAACCTGTTCATCGCGGTGGTGATCAACAGCCTCGACGAGGCGAAGCAGGATCGGCTGCAGGAACTCGCGGCCCCCCCGACCCATGCCGAGCTGCTGGCGGAGCTGTCCCGGACGCGGGACGCGCTCGCCCGGCTGCAGGACCGGCTGGAGCGCGGGGGGCGCGGCTAAATGGACGGCGGGAACGCAAGACGCGCTCCCCAGCGGCCCGTCACGTCATAAGTTTCGGACAGACGGACTTGGGTCGAACGATGTATAAACACCTCCGGGAGGCGGCGCCTCCCGCACGAGGCGGCGCCGCTCTACGGCGCGGGCTCCTGCTCCCGCGGCCCGTAGTCCCGGCTGAACCCGTTGCGGCTGTTGGTGACCGTGAACGACCCGTCCCGCCGGGCCGAAATGCGGATCCAGTGCGCCTGACCGCTGTGGACGGTCCGGCCGTCGGGCAGTTCGACGCCCTCGTCCAGGTTGGCGATGAACGCCTCGGGCGCGTTGCCGCCGCCGGCGGGGATGGCGTAGTGGTTCTGCCAGATGTCCGGCGGCGCCGGGGCGGCCCGCAGGATGTCGAACGTCTGGGCGGCGCCGCCCTTGCGGGGGCCGTTGTTCATGACCGCGGCCCGCGGGGCGATGGCGTGGACCAGCGCCTCCGAGCCGGACGTCTCCGAGCCGTGGTGCGACACCAGATAGAGGTCGACGACGCCGACCCGGTTGTCCGGGCACATCAACGCGTGCTCGCGGTTCCAGTTCAGGTCGCCCATGATGACGGTGCGGAACCGGCCGAAGCCGATGAACGTGCTGACCGACTGGTCGTCCTCGGCGTTGCCGTAGCGGCTCGTGATGTCCTCGCCGTGAAAGGTGAACCCGTCGCAGAACGGATTGGCGCCCCCCGCGCCCGGCAGCGGCGCATCGAGCTGGGCCCCGCCCGACGCGATGATGCGGACGTCGAGGCCCTCGACCGGCACCCGGTCGCCCGGCGCCGCCACCACGTGCCCGCCGCCCCGCCGCAGGTCGGCGTACTGCGCGAAGGCGGCGAGCGGGCGCCCGCCCTCGTCGACGGTCGTCCCGTGGTCGATGAAGGCGCCGATGGGCAGCCGTTCCGCGAGCTGGTGGGCGCCGCCCATGTGGTCGCCGTGGAAGTGGGTGACGATCAGGTGGTCGATCCCGGTCACGCCGGCATCCGCCGCGGCGGCCGCGATACGGTCGGCGTCGCGCCCGTCGAAGCCGGGCCACCCGGTGTCGACGAGCAGCGACTCGCCCGACGGGGCGACGAACAGCGTCGCCTCGCCCCCCTCCACGTCGACGACGTAGATCTCCAGCGTGTCGTCCGCCCGCTCCTGGGCTGCCGGCGCGGCCGGAAGAACCGCGAGGCTGAAACCGAGCGCAAGACCCGACAGCATGCCGGCAAGTCGCATCGCGTTCACTCCTCTGGTGCAAAGTAAGGCGTAATCAACCCTGAACCGCCTCCCGCCCGACGACGGCCCGCCGCCGAACCTCTCTCCCGCGGGCCGGATCGGACGCGCGGAGTCCGAAGCCTGATTATCCTCCATCTCCCGCGCCACTCCTGCGCCACCTGGCACCCAGGGGCATCCCACGCTGACGGCGCGTGACGGCTTGCCCCCGATTCGAGGGGTCGCCACCGTCTTGCCGACCGGCGGCGCCGCGTGAGACCCACGATTCCGCACGTCGGGAGCCCCAGGACCCGCCACGATGCTGCCTGCGCACGGCGGTGGCGGGGCATGGGATGATCCTGCCCGGCGCTACTCTGCGCCACGGACGGGTACGCGACGTGTCAGAATGAGAGCTTGGCGATCACGCTTGACCTGCACGTCTCGTTCGTCTGAGGCGCAGTGTCGCTGGATTCCTTGAGCGGCCGGGATCTTCACAGTTGAGCCCAGTTTCGATCGTGTTGTGGCCAGCCCGGCGGTCGAGGATGCGATCGTGGTCCAGAAGTTACCGGGCGCTCACGCCCACGTGCCGCGACCCCGAACCCCTCCGACCCGTCCCTCCGCGGCGGAGCGCGACGCCATGACCCGCGGGCACCGATCCGCCGAGGCCGACGACCGATCCGCCGAGGCCGACGACCGCATCAATCGCCTCGTCCTCGACGCCCATCCCGACGCCCAGGCGGTCTATCGCTACGGCACCTGGGGAACCGTCTCCGAGCGCCCGGACAGCGACGTCGACGTCGCCGTGCTGTTGCCGCACGGCGCGGCGATGCGGGTGAACCGCTGGCAGTGGCACCTCCTTGCGGTCGAAATCGCGGGCGCGGTGCGCGCGGAGCACGCGGACCTGATCAATCTGCGGCGCGCCGACACGTCGTTCCAGGCCGAGATTCTGCGCACCGCACGCCTGACCTACAGCGCTGAGGACGACGAGCGCCTGAGCTTCGAGTCGCTGGTGCTGTCGATGCACCAGAAGCTGAACGCGGAGCGCGCCGGCATCCGGGCCGCCATCGTCGGCGACGTGCAGCCGCCAGCCCGATGACCGACGTCCTGATCGCGAAGCAGCAGAGCCTCGAACGCTGCCTGGCGCGCGTGCGGCACGCCTGGGAGCGGCCATCGACGCTGCCGTTCGAGCAGGACTACGACCGGCAGGACATCATCGTCCTCAATCTTCAAAGGGCCTGCGAGCAGGCCCTCGACATGGCCAACCACGCGATCGCCGCGAAGAGGCTTGGTTGGCCTCGAACCAGCGCGGAGAGCTTCGAGCTGCTGGAACGGGCGGGCATCGTCACCGCCGAGACGACCCGAAGGATGAAAGCGATGGTCGGCCTGCGCAACGTGGTCGTTCACCAATACCAGAATCTGGATCTCGAGATCATCGCGTCGGTGGTTCGAGAGCATCTGACCGACCTGTCCGACTTCGCCCGGACGATGGTCGGCCTGGACGACAGCCGGCGGTAACGAAGCCGCGCGGGCGCCCGCCCCGCAGATGCGGCGGCACGCTGCTGCGTCTCCCGGATGGGCCGCGGGGGGAACACGCCGCGGCCCGGCAAGCTCGACGGCACCGCCGGACACGCCCTTGTTCCCTTGGCCGACCCCCGCGGCCGGGGCCCGGCTACCGACGGCACCGGATGGCCGCGGGGGGAACACGCCGCGGCCCGGCAGCCTCGACGGCGCCGCCGGACACCCTTGTCCCCCGGGCCGACCCCCACGGCCGGGGGCCCGGCTGCCGCCGGCGCTGGACGGCCGCGGGGGAACACGCCGCGGCCCGGCAAGCTCGACGGCGCCGCCGGTCCCCCCTGGCCGGCCCCCGCGACCGGGGCCCGGCTACCGACGGTGCCGGACCCACAGGGGGGCGGGTATCTCGCACGCCTCGTCCACCACCCCGCGACCGGGGCCCGGCTACCGACGGCACCGGACCGCCTCGGGGGACACGCCGCGGCCCGGCAGCCTCGACGGCGCGCCGGACACGCCCTTGTCCCCCTGGCCGGCCCCCACGGCCGGGCCCGGCTACCGCCGCCGGCGGCCGGCGACGAAGAGGACCGCATTTGCCAGGCGGCGCCAGACGAACAGGACGCTGGTCGAGACCAGGAACAGGATGGACGTGGTCAGGGCGTCGACGGTCACGAGCCACCGGCCGAACCCGGGCCACAGGGGGACGGCCGACAGCCCCCCGAGGGCGAACGCGGTCCACTCGATGCCGGAAACCGCCAGCGGGGCGGGATCGGCCGCCGCGCCCAGCCCGAACATGGCCCCGAGCACGAGGCCGGCATCGGCCAGCGTGTCCGCGCGGAACACGACCCACAGGCACAGCACCGTCAGCAGCACGTAGCCGTGCCGCAACGGGCGCGGCCAGCGCGCGAGGCGGGCGCCCAGGCCGGCCTGCTCCAGCCCCACCACCGCGCCGTGCAGCAGCGCCCAGGCAAGAACGGTCCAGCCGGGGCCGTGCCAGAGGCCGATGCCCAGGAACAGCAGCAGGATGCGCGCGGCCCGCACGGGCGGCCGTCCGCCGGGCGGATCGAGCGACAGGCCGAGATAGTCGCGGAACCAGTCGAACAGGGTGACGAACCAGCGGCGCCAGAACCCGGTCACCGAGTCCGCCCCGTACGGCGAGCGGAAGTTCTCGGCCAGCCGGAACCCGAACATCCGCGCGAACCCGATGGCCATGTCGGCGTAGCCGGACAGGCTGAAGTAGACCTGAAGCCCGAAGCACGCGGCGCCGAACCAAGCCTGCAAGGCACCGGGAGGGCCGGCCGACAGCGCGAACGCGGCGTCCGCCGGCCCGGCCAGCGTCGCGGCGAGGAACCCCGCCTTCCAGAAGCCCACCAGCCACCGCCTCACCCCGTAGGCGAACGCGGCCATCGTGGCCCGCCGCTCGATGAGCTGCGCGGCGAGGTCGCGGTACCGGGCCAGCGGGCCCGCGCACAGCAGGGGGAAGCAGAGCAGGTACGTCGCGGCGGTGATGGGATTGCCCTGGGCCGGCGCCTCGTCCCGGTACGCGTCGACCGCGTAGGACACGGCGTGACAGACGAGGAACGACAACCCCAGGGGAACCAGCAACTGGGGGACGGCGAACGACCGGTCGCCCACGATCGGCGGCAGCGGCGCTACGTACTTGAAGACGCCGAACAGCACCGCCGCCCCGGCCACCGCCACGCCGGTCACCGCCACCGTGATCGGGACCTCGGGAAACCGGTTGCGGCGGCCGGATGCGGCCCCCGCACGCCGCGCCCACACCATCGCCAGCCCCATCAGCCACGTGAACAGGGTCAAGCCGGCCATCCATGGCGCGAACGGCCCGGCCCCGCAGGCGATGAACGCCAGGTTCCCGGCGAGCAGGACGGGATTGGCGAGGACAAAGCGCCGGCCGTCCTGCCTCCAGCGCCGAGGGGTGAGGGCCAACGCGAGAAAGAACAGCGCCAGCAGCGACGGGAGGAACCGGAGCAGGAAGACCGAATCGGTGAACAGCACGGAGCGGCAGCCGGTGGTGACGATCGCCGCCGGTCCGCGGGCGGCTGGACGAACGTGGACGACGCATCCTATATCAGCCCGTGGCTAACAGCCCGTGGCAGAAGTTGCGCCGCAGCCGGCCGGTGCCGTATTCGGCCCGAGAACGTGCCGCGCAGCGGTCGAAGTGCCGAAATCTGGACCGATCCGAGCCGTTCCCGCACCACCGCCGGCCAGTTCCGGCACGCTGCGAAGTTTTGCCACGGGCTGCTAAAGTCGCCGCTGCCTTCGAGCGGCGATGCCTCCCGCCCGACTGCGTTGTTCGTCGGTTGCCTTATGCCCCATACTGCGCCCTCCTTCACGCCTGGTCAGGCAGGGGCCCTCTTCAGCCGGCGCTCTTCAGCCCGCTGGCGCTCTTCAGCCCGCTGGCGCTCTTCAGCCCGCTGGCGCTCTTCAGCCCGCTGGCGCTCTTCAGCCCGCTGGCGCTCTTCAGCCCGCTGGCGCTCTTCAGCCCGCTGGCGCTCTTCAGCCCGCTGGCGCTCTTCAGCCCGCTGGCGCTCTTCAGCCCGCTGGCGCTCTTCAGCCCGCTGGCGCTCTTCAGCCCGCTGGCGCTCTTCAGCCCGCTGGCGCTCTTCAGCCCGCTGGCGCTCTTCAGCCCGCTGGCGCTCTTCAGCCCGCTGGCGCTCTTCAGCCCGCTGGCGCTCTTCAGCCCGCTGGCGCTCTTCAGCCCGCTGGCGCTCTTCAGCCCGCTGGCGCTCTTCAGCCCGCTGGCGCTCTTCAGCCCGCTGGCGCTCTTCAGCCCGCTGGCGCTCTTCAGCCCGCTGGCGCCCGCGCCGCTCTCGGTGCGACGCGGGGTTCACCACGGGCGGGCATCAGCTATCGGCCCGACACAGGCGGTGGAACGTGCGCCGGCGGCCCGGCTCGTGGTAGGGTCCGGTTCACGAGGCTTCGAGCGCCGAGGGAGACAGGATGACACGACAGCACCTTTCGCACGGACCAGCGGCGGCGTGGCTCGCCGCCGCCGTACTGCTCGCCCCGTGGCTGGCCCTTGAGAGCGTCGCCCAGGTGGACCGGGAGTCGATGCTCGCCCGCGCGGCGGAGGCGGAGCTCGACACCGAGTACCAGGCCCCGCCCGGCGACCCGTTGTGGCACCACACCGCCGGCTTCGCCAAAACCCTCTGCTCGGCCGTCTTCGTCACCGGCCTCGACCCGACGTTCGCGGCCGAGAACGTGGGCTTCTTCAGCGGCCCCCACGAGCACCGCGCGCACGTCACCGCGATGGAGGTCGACCGTGACCAGCGCCGGGTGCGCCTGACCCTGCCGGACGGCGTGGTGCGCACCGCGAAGTTCAACGGGGACCACGGTTGCGTCGCGCTGCCGATCGACGAGGACGACGTCTTCTTCGAGCCGGTGGACATCCCCAGCACCCTGCCCGACCCTTGGACCCGGATGTGGCCGATGGGCGACGCGGTGCCGGTCGCGCCCCTCGCCGAGGGCGTGGACGCCGAGAAGGTGGCGCAGGCGGTGGACGCGGCGTTCGAGCCGGCGGAAGGGATGACCGCCGCGTTCGTGGTGACCCACCAGGGGCGCATCATCGGCGAGCGCTACGGCGCGGGCATCGACCTGCACACCCCGCTCGAGAGCTGGTCGATGGGCAAGAGCCTGACCGCCACCCTGATGGGGGTGCTGATTCAGCAGGGCGTCTACGACCTGTGGCAACCCGCGCCGGTGCCGGAATGGCAGACCGAGGGAGACCCGCGCCGGCAGATCCGCATCGCCGACATCCTGCGGATGTCGAGCGGCGTGCGCTTCCGCGGCGTCGCCGACCCCGACCTCGATCCGGCCCTCGGCTATCCCGATCACCTCTACGTGTACACCGGCACCGTCAACTCGTTCGAGTGGGCGGCCACCCGCCCGCCGCAATGGCCCCCGAACACCATCGGCCGCTACCGCAACTCGGACCCGGTGCTGACCAACTACCTCGTCCGCCTGGGGGTCGAGGGCCGCGGCGACGACTACCTCTCGTTCCCGCAGCGCGAGCTGTTCGACAAGATCGGCATCCGCGGCATGGTCCTCGAGACCGACCCCTACGGAAACTACCTCCTGCAGGGGTACGAGCTCGCCCCGGCCCGCGACTGGGCCCGGCTCGGCAACCTCTACCTGCAGGACGGCGTGTGGAACGGCGAACGGATCCTGCCGGAGGGTTACGCGGAGTTCGTCAGCACCATCGCCCCCGCCTGGGAAGCGGACGGGCGGCCGATCTACGGCGGATTCTTCTGGATCAACACCACCGGCACGTTCCCGGTGCCGCGCGAGGCGTACTACATGTCGGGGGCGGGCGGGCAGACGACGCTGATCGTCCCCTCGCACGAGCTCGTCGTCGTGCGGCAGGGCCACTATGCGGGGGCCCGCGCCGGCGGACAGGCGCTGCGCAACGCCCTGGCCCTGCTGATGGAGGCGATACCGGCGAGCGTGCCGGAGTCCGCGCCGTAGAGCAGAGCGGCGCCGACTCGCGTGAGAAGGCGCCGACTTCCTCACCGGCCGCTCGGGGCGGCGATGACGTCGGCGACGATTCCGAGCTGGTCAGGGGATGTCCGGCGCAACAGTCCGTGGCAGAAGTTGCGCTGCATCCGGCCGGGACCGTACTCGGCCCAAGAACGTGTCGCACAGCGGTCGAAATCGCCGAAATCCGGCCGATCCGAGCCGTTTCCGCGCCATTGCCGGCCAGTCCCGGCGCGCCGCGGAGTTTTGCCACGGGGCTGGTAAGCGGATGTCGGCCGCCGGGAAGGTGCCTATCGGCATCCGGAGCTTCATCCTGATCAGTGTCTGGAACTCATGGTGAACGTCCAGTCCGACGCCGCATCGGAACGCGCCGACACGGCCCCGCCGGAGGCCGTCGAGGTTGAGCCGTATACAAGACCAAAGTCCGGGGCTACCGCCAGAGTGTGGGATGTTGCCGATGAAATTACTGCTCAGCAGGGCCGATTGGCCCAGCGACGAGAGGTTATAGCTCGTATAGTCTCTGAGGGCGGCAATAAGAATACGGCAAGCACTCAATATCAGAAGTGGAAGAAGTTTGCTCAACAGGAAACCCCGACACCGGAACCCGCGGAATCCGCCCCCCGACCCGCGCCCCGTGGCGGGGCCGGCCCGGAAACCGGCGTCGAAGCCGAAAGGGACGATCCGGAAGCCGGGGCCGTCGAACGTCCGTTCGACCCCGCCAGGATCAAGATCCACACCGTTCAGATCGTCGTCGGTCAGCTCATGTCGCGCATCAAGCACGGCGAGATCGATCTGGCGCCGGACTTTCAGCGGTTGTCCGGCATCTGGAACCCCGAACGCCAGAGCCGCCTGATCGAATCCCTCCTGCTGCGTATCCCGATCCCGGTCTTCTACGTCGCGGCGGACGAAGAGGAGAACTGGGCGGTGGTCGACGGCGTGCAGCGGCTCTCGACGATACGGGACTACGTGACCGGCAAGTTTCCCCTGACGCGACTCGAGTACCGCGGCGAACTCGACGGCCAGCGGCACGACGGTCTGCCGCGGGCGATGCAGCGGCGGATCGGCGAGACCCAGTTCGTCGTGAACGTCATCGAGCCGGGCACGCCGCCGGAAGTGATGTTCAACATCTTCCGCCGCATCAATACCGGCGGAATGCCGCTCAACGGGCAGGAGATTCGCCACGCCCTCAACCCGGGTCCCGTACGTCGGTACCTGAAGTCATTGGCCGGATCGACCGAGTTCATCTTCGCCACGAACGGATCGATCAAGCCCGACCGCATGTCAGACCGCGAATGCGTCCTCCGGTTCCTCGCCTTCCACCTGGAGCCGTGGGAGCGATACGCGGCCGATTCCCTCGACAGCCATCTCGAAACCACCATGAAGGCGCTCAACGCCATGGCCCCCGGCCGCCGGGATGCGCTCGCGGTCGACTTCCGGAAGGCGATGGTGGCCGCGGCGCGCATCTTCGGAGACGACGCGTTCCGTAAACGTTTCCGACCGGACGCCGGCCGCAATCAGATCAGCATTGCCCTGTTCGAAACGTGGGCGGTGCAATTCGCGCGCTGCTCGCCCGACCAGATCGAGCGGCTGGTGGCCCAGCGGGAAGCGGTGCGGAACCGCTTCATGGCGCGACTGAACGAGGACACCGAGTTCGAAAAGGCGATCTCGATGTCGACCGGCACTTCGCGGCGCATACTCAAGCGCTTCGCCGCCGTTCGGGACTTGGTCCAGGAATTCCTCTGATGCTGCGGCGAATCGGATTGAAGAACTTCAAGTGCTTCGCGGCGCTGGATCTGCCGTGCGCGCCGCTGAACCTGCTGTGCGGCCTGAACGGCATGGGCAAGAGCAGCGTGATTCAGGCGCTGCTGGTCCTGCGGCAATCGTTCGACACGCGGGACCTGCTGGAAGGGCGGCTGGTGCTCGGCGGCGCGTTGACCGACCTCGGCGCCGGCTCGGACGTGCTGTTCGAGGACGCCGAGGAAGAAGTCGTCGGGTTCGAACTGCGGCGCGACGAGACGCCCGAGCCGTGGGCGCAGGCGTTCGGCTACTCGCCCACCGGCGATCAACTGTCGGTGATCGGCCCCGCCACCGAGGCCGGGGTTCCGCCGGTCTGGCGCGCCTTTCCCCCGTTCGGCGGACCGTTCCACTATGTGCAGGCGGAACGCATCGGCCCCCGCAAGTCCTATCCGTTGTCGGAAATGCTGGCGCGCCGCCGTGACCTCGGCGCGGGCGGCGAGTACGCGTGGAACTTTCTGAACGATCGCCAAAACGAACTCCTCCCGGCCGACGATCCCCGTTGCGGCGACCGACCGGGTCACCGGCTGCTCGACGTCGTCGATCATTGGCTGCAAGACGTCAGCCCCGGCGCGCATCTCCAGCTCGAGTCGGTGCTGGCCGCCGATACCGTTATCGCCGGCTTTGTTTTCGATCGCCCGGGCGACGTAGCGACGCGCCGCCACCGCGCCACGAACGTCGGCTTCGGGCTGTCGTACGTCCTGCCCGTCGTGTTGGCGCTGTTGTCGCCGGGCGGCTCGCTCTGCCTCATCGAAAACCCGGAGGCGCATCTCCACCCCCGCGGGCAGACCCGGCTTGCGGAGCTCGCGGTTCGCGCGGCGGGCGCCGGGGTTCAGGTGTTCGTGGAGACCCACAGCGACCACTTCGTGGACGGCGTGCGCATTGCCGTGCGCGATGGGCTGATCGCACCCGCGGACACCGCCATCCACTATTTCGAACGCGATGGCGGGCGCACGGTCGTCTCTTCACCGGCTGTCGACGCGGACGGGCGCCTGTCGCGCTGGCCGTCCGGCTTCTTCGATCAACACGACGAGAACCTCGCGAGGCTGCTCGCCCCGCGGAGCCGCCCCGGCGGACCGGATGCCGTTGCGGCGCGAGACACCGCGACCCCGCCACCGCCCCCGAACGCCGACCGGCGGTGCCCGGTCACCGGGCAGGTGGTGCGAAGCGGACGGACGTTTGCAGACCTCGGATCAGACGCCAAAGCGAAGTCCGCCATCAACGCCCTGTTGAAGGGAAACCAGCGCGACGCCGACGAGAAACTCGCAGGCATGGCGGACCCGGAGCGGCTGAGAGCGGCCGCCGACAAAGCCCGCCGGGCGGGCCGGGACGAGATCACGAAGCCGAGTGACTGGCTCTAGCGAAACCCGGGCGGGGGATCCGACGTGCGCGAGATGATCCTGAACCATGCCAGTCTCGTCCCCTGTGGGCGCGGCGAGGCGATAGCGTGGCTGACCGACACCGTGTCCGGGATGGCGGCGCTCGTCGAGCACCGCGCCGCGCCGCCGACTCTTCGGATGTGCCGGTCGGTCCACGAAATCCGCTGTTCGCACGATCGGTCGCTGTTCGAGACGTACCAGGAACTACGGCAGCGAGGGGCGCGGGAGGAGTATCTGTTCCTCATGCGTTTGACCGCGAAGTCTCCGCTCCTGAGCGATGTCGGGGAAGACTTCGCGGATCGATTCCTGAGATGCGAAGAGAAGACACTGCCGCAGGACGACGGAGCGCCGCTCCTCCTGTGCGCCATCACGGACGCGATCGCTGTCAGCCTCCCGTCCGAACCGGTGTGGGACCGCGACCGGGTCACGGTCGACTTCCACGAACTGCTGCCGGACGGCTCTCTCGGGGAGGGAGCGGAAACCGTTGACAACCTGGCCCGGTCGCACCACGGCGGAGCCATCGTTCAACGCCACCGCGAACGCCTGCCGACGCCGCGCGACGCCGCCGGGTTCTGGAAGCGGCGGGAGCAGATGTTCCCGCATCTGACCTTCGGCCCCGACGTGGAGAACCAGTGCGCGGCGTTGAACGCGGGGATGCTGTCGACGATCGTCAACCGGTTGAAGGATCTCGACAAGGCGGCCGGCGCGTGGCGGGATGGCGCGGCTCCTCCGTGGACGTGCAAGGTCACGCCGGAGAGCGACCGGGTGATGAACCGCCCCGGCCTCCGTGAGGCTCGGCGGTTCCGCTCGGGCGATGGTGCACGGGTGCTGTTCGAGTGGCACGCCCGCTTCGGGAGCGGCGGGCGCATCCATCTGCGCTTCGATGCGAGCGTACGAGAAGTCGAGATCGGCTACATCGGCGGCCATCTCCCGCTGTAGCGACTCCAGCGGCGGCGTCTCACTGTCTTGACGTGCGCCCCCTGGACGGCGAAGGTTGGCACTGGGCTCACCGAGTGTAGTATTTTGCAGCGCATGGCGACGTTGACCATTCGCGTCGATGATCGGCTGGATGCGGAGCTGCGCGACGCGGCGGCGCGGACAGGCACGGTTGCGGCGGGGCGGTTCTCGAAGAGCTGGATCGCGGAGACCTGAGATGAGACAAGACCTGCCGCTGCCGAGTCGGCGACGTTTCCTGCAGACCGCCGGGTTCACGGCGATGGCCGCGGCCCTGGGGCGCCGACCGGCGGCGGCGGCCGGCGCGCAGCCGCCCGCCCTGCGCATCCGCGCCGTCGACGCCTACCCGATCTACATCAACCAGCGCTCGGACGGGCTGCTCGATGCGCCGACCTTCTCGTCCGACGACGATCCCCGGCGCTGGCGCTGGGGCGGCCCGTTCGAGCAACTGCCGTCCGCGATCATCGCGATCATCAAGACCGATCAGGGGGTGACGGGCTTCGGCATGGGGGCCGGGGGCAGCGCCGCCGTCGAGATCATCGACGGGCACCTGAAGCACCTGCTGATGGACGCCAACCCCCTCAACGTCGAGCAGCTCTGGGACCAGATGTACCAGTCGGCGATCTTCTACGGGCGGCGCGGCCTGTTCGCCATGGCCTTGAGCGCCGTCGACAACGCGCTCTGGGACATCGCGGGCAAGCACGCCGGACAGCCGGTGCACGCACTGCTCGGCGGCGCCCCCCGCGACCGCATCGCCCTCTACCAGACCGGCGGCGACGTCGCGGCGGGTGCCGCCGCCGGGGTCCGCAACTTCAAGCGCAGCCTGCCCGTGAACCCCGCCACCCCGCCGGCGGCCCTCGACCGGGCGGTCGCCTCGGTGCTCGAAGCCCGCGACGTCCTGGGACCGGACGGCAACCTGATGACCGACTGCGTCTCGCGCAACGGCACCGTGGACTGGGCGGTGGACCTGGCCGAGCGGCTGCGGCCGGCCGGGCTGTACTTCATGGAGGAGCTGCTCTCGCCCGACGACGTCTTCGGCTACGCCGAGCTGGTGCGCCGCATCGGAGGCGGCGGCCCGGGCTGGACCCGGGTGGCGTGCGGCGAGCACGAGTACACCGAGCACGGGTTCGAGGTGCTGGTGCGGATCGGGTCGGCCGAAATCCTCCAGCCGGACATCACGTGGTGCGGCGGCACCACCGCGGGGCGGCGCATCGCGCGGCTCGTCGAGGCGGCGGGGCTCGAGATCATCCCCCACCGCGGCGGCAGCTCGTGGGGGCTCCCCATCGCGCTGATCTCGCCGAGCTGCACCATGGCCGAGAGCTTCCCGGCCGGATCGGCGATTCTCGACGCGATGTCGCCGCCGGTCGAGAACGGCGACGTCGTGGCGCCCACCGCCCCGGGCTTCGGGACGACCCTGACCGAGGAGATGGTGCTCGATCACCGGCTGGCGGGGCGGACCGTTGTATAGTTGGGACTTCCAGTCGGCGGCAGACCTCGAGTGGTGCCGAGACCGGCGGGGGCGCCGGCGGGCCGAAGGGCGCCCGCAGGTTGAAGAACGCCCGTGCGGCGGGCGTGACGACGGAGCCTATCGAGCCTGTCGCGACCGCGGAGCAAGGGACCGGCTCCGCGGAACAACGCAATCGGGCGGGATGCATCGCCGGTCGAATGCAAGCGGAGCGTTCCGCCGCGGGCCGGCAGTTCTCAACCGCGGAAATGGACGGAGGCATGTCATGAAACGAATCACGGTTCTGGCCGCGCTGGCCGCGATCGGCCTCGCGGCGGCGATGAGCCGCCCCGCGGCGCAGGGGAACGTCGCCGAGATCGAGCACGTCAAGGACAACCTGTACGTGATCACGGGCGGCGGCGGCAACACCGCGGCGCTCGTCACCGGCGAGGGCGTGGTGGTGGTGGACACGAAGAATCCCGGGTGGGGCGGGGCGATACTCGACCAGATCCGCACGGTGACCGACGAGCCGGTCACGATGATCATCAACACCCACACCCACGGCGACCACGTGGGGAGCAACATCGACTTCGCCCAGCCCGTCGAAGTGGTGGCCCACGTCAACACCCGGACGAACATGGAGCGCATGCCGGCGTTCCAGTCCGCCGGCGGCCGGCAGTACCTGCCGGGCCAAACCTACGAGGATCGCCTGACCCTGCTCGACGGGGCCAACCAGATCGACCTCTACCACTTCGGCGCCGGCCACACCAGCGGCGACTCCATCGTGGTCTTCACGGGCCTCGGCGTCGCCCACACCGGCGACCTGTTCGCCTGGAAGGGCGTGCCCTACATCGACGTCAACAACGGCGGCAGCGGGGTCAACTACGGGAAGACGGTGCTCGCCGCGGCCGACGGCATACAGGGCGTCGACACGGTGATTCCCGGACACAGTCCGGTGATGGGCTGGGCCGACTTCCGCGAGTTCGGCGAGTTCAACCGCGACTTCCTCGCGGCCGTCGAGGCAGGCCGGGCGGCCGGCCGGTCGGCGGCGGAGACCGCGGCCTCGCTCGACCTCCCGGAGCGCTACGCGGGCTACGCGATGAGCCGGGGCGCCCTGACCAGCGCCGAGGACAACGCGGAGAAGATCTACGCCGAGCTCGACTGACCCGCGCGGCGGCCCCCACCGCCGGACGGAGCCGCGCCGGGGACGCGTTCCCCGACGGGCTCCCGGCCCCGTCCGGCGCGCCGGCGATGCCGTCAGGCGGCGGCATCGCCGATCGAATGCGGCGGGGCCTTCCGCCACGGGCTCCCTGACGAACGGCCGGCGGCGGTCGGCGCGCCGATGTTCGTCGATTTCCATGGGCATTCAGGTCGCCATCAACCATCGGACAAGCTACGAGTACGACCGGCGGGTCATCCTGTCGCCGCAGTCCATCCGGCTGCGGCCGGCGCCGCACCGCCGCCCCGGGGTCATCGAGGTCGATCCCCACCCCGCCCACGCCTGGCAGGCGCTGGTCTGGCAGTCCGTGGCAAAAGTTGCGCTGCATCCGGCCGGGACCGTACTCGGCCCAAGAACGTGTCGTACAGCGGTCGAAATCGCCGAAATCTGGCCGATCCGAGCCGTTTCCGCGCCATTGCCGGCCAGTTCCGGCGCGCCGCGGAGTTTTGCCACGGGCTGCTGGACCCCGACGGCCCTCTACAACGCGGCGCGCGCCACCCGGCTCGGAACCGAGACCTTCATTTCGGACGGACGGCACCGCGGCGCCGGGGGCGGCAACCCCGTGGCGCCGGGGGGACCGACGGCGGCCGACTCCCCGTTCCCGCGCCGTCCGGATCCGCTGCGCAGCCCCGCAGCCTACGGGATCGACCATCCGTCCCTCTCGTATCGGTTCTCGGGGCTGTTCATCGGACCGACGAGTCAGGCGCCGCGGGTCGACGCCGCGCCGGCCGGACCGCCACCGGAGCCGGGGCCTTGACGAAACCACCCGCCTATACCCCGCTCGCCGGCCACTACGACGAGATGGTGGACGCGGACGGCGCGCTCCGATCGCATTGGCAGGCGATGACGAACGCCCTCGCCGCGGCCGGCCGTCACGAGATGAACCGGCGGACGCAGGAAACCCGGCGGCTCATCCGCGACAACGGCATGACGTTCCACGTCCAGAAGCGCGGGGGCGCCCGGGAACGCCCCTGGCCGCTCGACGTGATTCCCTGCGTCATCGACGGCGCCGAGTGGGCGCACCTGAAACGGGCGGTCGTCCAGCGCGCCGAGCTGTACGAAGCGGTGCTCGGCGACCTCTACGGCCCGCGGCAACTCATACGCACGGGCGCACTGCCCGCGGACTGGCTGCACGCGAACCCGGCCTTTCTGCGGCCATGCGACGGCTTGCGGCCTCCCGGCGGACGCTGGCTGCCCCTCTATGCCGCCGATCTGGTGCGGGCGCCCGACGGGGGCTGGCGGGTGCTGGGCGACCGCACCGAAGCGCCGGCCGGGCTCGCGTTCGCGCTCGAGAACCGCATCGTCGTCAACACGGTGCTGCCGGACGTGCTGGTCGCCTCGAAGGTCCGGCGCCTCGCCGGCACCTTCGAGACCCGCCGGACGTCGCTCGCCGCGAGCGCGCCGGGGCACCGGCAGAACCCCCGCATCGTCGTCCTGACCCCGGGACCGGCGTCGGAGAACTACTTCGAGCACGCGTTTCTCGCCCGCTACATGGGCTATACCCTCGTCGAGGGCACGGACCTGACCGTCCGCGACTACCGCGTCTACATCAAGACGCTGGGCGGCCTGCAGCCGGTCGATCTGATCCTCCGCAGCCAGCCGTCGGAGGCCTGCGACCCCCTCGAGTTCGGGGGGGCGTCGCAGAGCGGCGTGTCCGGACTCGTCGAAGCGGTGCGGCGCGGCAACGTGGCCGTCATCAACCCGCCGGGCGCCGGCGTCGCCGAGTCGCCGGCGGTGATGGCGTTCCTGCCGGCGCTGTGCCGCCGGCTGCTGGATGCGGAGCTGCTGCTGCCCTCGGTGGCCACCTGGTGGTGCGGCGACGAGGCGGCGCGCGCGCACGTGCTCGACCACCTCGACAAGCTGGTGATCAAGCCGGCCTATCCCAGCGCGCGGCGGGAACGGACGTTCGGACGGCGCCTGCCCGAGGGGCGGCGCGCCCGGCTCGCGGACCGCATCGCCCGCCAGCCCCACCGCTACGTGGCGCAGGAGCAGATCGCCCTCTCGACGACCCCGGTTCGGGTGGCCGGCGGCCTCTCGCCGCGCTTCCTCGTCATCCGCGTCTACGCGCTGTCCGCCGGCGACGGCTACGACGTGCTGCCGGGCGGGCTGGGGCGGGTGTCGTCGTCGACCGGCTCCCTCGACGTGACCCTGCTCGGCGGCGGCAGCAGCAAGGACGTCTGGGTGGCGGGCGAGGCGGCTGAGCCCCACCGCCCGCTGATTCCCGCCGGCGTATCCCCCATCGCCGTCAGCCGGGCCACGTTCGACCTGCCGAGCCGGGTCGCCGACAACCTGTACTGGCTGGGCCGATACGCCGAACGGGTCGACGCCGCGGTGCGGCTGCTGCGCGCGGCAATGCCGCTGCTGTCCGAGGAATCGTCGCGCCGCTCGACGGCGGCGTTGACCGGCGCCCTGAGCTTCCTCACGGACCTCGGCTACGTGCCGCACGGAGCGGGCGCCGCCAATCCACCGCCCGCCCGAGCCCTGCAGGCGGCGATCTCCTCGATGCTGTCCGAGTCGGAGCAGCGCGGCAGCCTCCGGTGGCACGTGGAACGCCTCCGGAACGCCGCCTGGCTGCTGCGCGACCGCCTGTCGGCGGACTCGTGGCGCATCATCAGCCGCCTCGAATCGGACCTGCGGTCGGGCCGGTTCAGGCGGCGGGAGCGCGGCGGCCTGCGCCGCACGCTCGACCAGATGGTCATGATGCTCGCGAGCTTCAGCGGCGCCGTCAGCGAGGGCATGACCCGGGGCCACGGGTGGCGGCTGCTCGACTTCGGGCGCCGGCTCGAACGCGCGCTGCAGGTGATCCGGTTGCTGCGGCACGGATTGACGACGGTCACCGGCGACGAACGCGCCCGCATCGAGCTCCTGCTCGACGCCACCGACAGCGTGATCACCTATCGGTCGCGCTATCTCATCTCGATGCGCGTCAACCTCGTCGTCGATCTGCTGCTGCTCGACGACGCGAACCCGCGGGGCGTGGCCCTTCAGCTCGACCACCTGAAGCAGCACGTCGCGCACCTGCCCGAACCGCCGACGCCGGGGCGGACGTCGCCCGAATCGAAGCGGATCACCGCGGCGGTGGCGGCGATTCAGCTCGTCGATTTCGACGAGCTGTGCGACGTGCGCGACGGCCGGCGTCACCACCTGACGGCGCTGCTGGACCGGGTGCAGACCGACCTCCGCGGCCTCTCGGATGCGCTGACCCGCGACTATCTCACGCACGCCGCCCCGGTCCGGCATCTAGCCCGGAGAGCGTCGCCTGCGGCTCCGCTCACCGCCCAACCAACCCTCCAGGAGTCCGCGCCGTTCTGCGGCGCAGACTCCTGGCCCCGGAGAGCGTCGCCTGCGGCTCCGCCCGCCGCCCAACCAACCCTCCAGGGAGTCGGGCGCCTCCGGGGGGAGGCGGCGCCGTTCTACGGCGCAGACTCCTAGCGAGCCGATGGACGCCGCACGGCCCCGGGCCCTCGACTACCGCGTCAGGCACACGAGCCGGTACGCGTACGCCGAGACGGTGTCGTTCTCGATGCACCAGGTGCGGCTGACGCCGCGGGCGGGCGATACGCAGACCGTACGGGAGACGCGGCTCGCGATCGATCCGCCGGCGACCAGCTCGATCACCCGCGCCGACTACTTCGGCAACGCGACCACGACCTTCGCGATCCAGGATGCCCACCGCCACCTGCGGGTGACGGCCGAGAGCCTGGTGTCGGCGTCGGGGAGCGACCGCGCCGGAATCGACTCTCCCTCGGTGGCCGACACCGCCGGCCGGCTGCGGGCGCGCGAGACCCCGGAAGAGCGGGCCGCGGTCGAGTTCCAGGTGGAATCGCCGCTCGCCCCGCGGGGCGGCAGCTTCGCCCGCTATGCGGCGCCGGCCCTGCCGCCCCACCGGCCGCTCCTCGAAGGCGTGGGCGCGCTGATGGAGACCATCCACCGCGAGTTCACCTACGATCAGATCGCGACCACCGTCTCGACCCCGGTCTCCGAGATCCTGGCCGGCCGGCACGGCGTGTGCCAGGACTTCGCCCACCTGATGATCGCCTGCCTGCGATCCCACGACATCCCCGCCCGCTACGTCAGCGGCTATCTGGTCCCCGACCCCGGGGTGGTCGGCGCGCAGGCGTCGCACGCCTGGGTGTCGGTCTACTGTCCGGGCGTCGGGTGGGTGGACTTCGACCCCACGAACAACGTCAGGCCGGCGGGGGGCCACATCACCCTGGGCTGGGGGCGGGATTTCGAGGACGTCAGCCCCCTGAAAGGGGTGACGGTCGGCGGGGGCCGCCACACCGTGGCGGTCGAGGTGCTGGTCACGCGGGAGGCGTGATGGGCGGCGTCCCGCGGTTTCCGCGCGGGACGCCGCCAAGCGCAACGGGCCTGATCGAGCCGGCGTCCGCGCCACGGGACGACGCGGACGCCCGGCGGCTCGGTCCGGCGGCAACGGGCCGCCGGGCGGCGGTTGCCGGGCTACCGGTCCTGCCCGGCAGAGTCGAGATCGGCGGTTCGCGCGCCGGCCAGCCGGTCCGGCGGCAACGGGCCGCCGGGCGGCGGTTGCCGGACTACTGGTCCTGCCCGGCCGAGTCGAGATCGGCGGTTCGCGCGCCGGCCAGGATGTTGAACAGGCCGTAGTTCCCCTCGTGGCACGCGTACTCGTACATCCCGTTGCCGCGCTTCATCGGCAGCGCGACGGTGAACGGCGCGGTGAACGAGCTCGAATCGTCCACGGTGTACTCGTAGAGCAGGGTGTCGTCGCCCACCCGGCTGAAGCGCTCGGTCAGATGCAGGGTGGTCCCGGACCCGACGGCGGTGGCCACCGAGGGATTGAAGCTGGCCGTCTTGTCGCTGAAGTTCGTCGTCTCGATGACGAGGGTGTCCCCGTCCCAGTAGCCGCGCGAGTCGCCCATCCACTGGTGGAGGCCCTGGGGCAGATGCTCCCGCCCGTCGAGGGGCACGATGCGGGCGTCGTGCACCATCTCGTGCAGCACCACCACATGGTCGGGGGTCTGGAACAACTGGATGTTCTGATTGTAGCCGGCGGGCACGATCGGCGGACCCGAGTTGAACCCGAGCAGGCACCGCTCGGCGAGGCCGCGGTCCTCGAAGCTGTCGGCGCCGATGCCGGCCGCCCGCACCCGCACCGGACGCGTGCCGGGCCGGTCCTCGCCCAGCGACAGTTCGATCAGATCGACGCCGGGCTGGCGCGCCGGCAGGCGGCCCGTCGGCGGATCGACGATGAGCGACGTCCGTCCGTCTTCGACCACCGAGGCGTCCTGGTCGACCCAGTAGCGGTTGTAGCCGCCGACGTTGCCGCCGACCGGCAGCGGCTCGTCGCGCAGCTCGCTGGGGGCGTTGGCCGCGGCGTTGTTCTCGGCCGCCGCGGCTTCGACGGCCGCGATCTCCTCCGCCGTCAGAACCGCCTTGTCCTGGTCCTCGGGCCGCTGCAGCGGCGTCAGCGACTGGAAGTCCCAGACCCCCTGCAGGTCGGGCCTGCCGTCGGGCAGCCGCGGCGGCTCGTAGGTCTGCGCGCCGGCCGAGGCCGCCGCCACCAGAAGCGCCGCCGCCACCGCAAAGCTTCGTACTCTCATCTTGACCATTCCTCCATCACTGCTGCACGGTTCCGTCTGGGTCCATCCGGGATGCCCCCGGCACCTCGCGGCGCAGCCCCCCCGAACCGCTCCGGCGGCTCGGGACGGCGACAGAATCAACCTGCCGTGTGTCAGGCGCGCCGAACCGCAGAAACGGCTGCGCCGGGGCGCGGTTGACCCTGTCGATCACCATCCTTGGTTCGCCGCCCAACCCGCTCTCCCGCCGTCCCGGCCCCGGCCGCCACTCATCCGCCGCGACGACGAACTTCTGCACGCGGCCCACCAGTTGAGCGACGAACACCGCGCCGTCCTCCGTGACCGTCATCCCGTGCCTGCCGGCACCGCCGGCAGGGTCGCCAACGCCGCCCATCCCGCCGTCCCGGCCCCGGCCGTCACTCGTCCGCCGCGACGACGAACTTCCGCACGCGGCCCCAATTGCGCGGCGAACACCGCGCCGTCCTCCGTGACCGTCATCCCGCGCCCGCCGGCGCCGCCGGACAGGGTCGCCAACGCCGCCCATCCCGCCGTCCCGGCCCCGGCCGTCACTCGTCCGCCGCGACGACGAACTTCTGCACGCGGCCCACCAGTTGAGCGACGAACACCGCGCCGTCCTCCGTGACCGTCATCCCGTGCCCGCCGGCGCCGCCGGGCAGGGTCGCCACCGCCGCCCCGTCGAGGCTCCGCAGCGTGCCGCCGGTCCACAGGTGCTGGTCGGCGGTCATGAACAGGGCCGAGTTGCCGCCGATCTCCGGCCATTCGGCCAGGAACCCGCCGTCGGCGTCGAAGACCTGCACACGCCGGTTGTCGCGATCGGTGACGTAGACCCGCCCGCCGGCGTCCACCGCGAGGTTGTGGGGCAAGCCGAACTCGCCGGGACCCGTGCCCCGGCTCCCCCACTCCAGCCGGTACTGCCCGTCGGCCGAGTACTTCACGACCCGGGCGTTGCCGTAGCCGTCGCTGACGTAGATCGAGCCGTCGGGGCCGAAGGCGACGTCCGTCGGCAGGTTGAAGGTGTTCCGGCTGCGGCCCGCGACCCCCTTCGCGCCCAGCTCCATGAGCACGCGGCCCTGGAAGTCCATCTTATAGACCACGTGCCCGGGCGCGTCGACGACCCAGACGTTGCCGTCGGGGTCGACCCGCACCGCGTGGGCGCCGCAGTTGTGGCAGCCCGCCGCCCCATAGACGGCGGTGTAGCCCGACTGCCCGGGCCGGCGATCATCCGGCGCGATGCCCGCGACCTTCCCGTTGTCGAACAGGCCGTCCCCCCACGCCCGCACGAAGCGCCCGCCGGGGTCGAACAGCATCAGCGGCTGGGCGCCGCGGTGCAGCATCAGGATGTACCCGTTGGCGGTCGTGGCGATCCCCGACACCTGCCCGAAATTCCAGGCGGCCGGGGTGCCCGCGGCCGAGGTCGGCGGGTCGGGCCATCCTTCGACTTCCGTGTGCTTCACCGCCTGACCGTGCGCCGCCGCGCCGAAAGCGAGCATCAGCAGACCGCATGCCAGCCCGCGCATCCGCCTGAAAGTCATTCGACCTGCTCCTGAATCACAAACAAGATGAGTCCGTTCCCTGCCCGCCCACCCGTGCCCTCACTTGGTCACGAATGACGTAATCACCGCCCGCAACGCATCCACCCGGCCCGTGAGCCAGGGACATCCCACGCTGACGGCGCGTGACGGCTCGCCCCCGATTCGAGGGATCGCCACCGTCTTGCCGATCGACCGGCGCCGCGGGAACCCGCGATGCCGCACGTCCGGAGCCCCAGGACCCGCCACGATTCCGCCTGCGCACGGTGGTAGCGGAGCGTGGGACGGTCTTGCCCGTGAGCCGATCCGCCTTGGCGGTGACCAGCATTACTCCCCCCGCCGCCACGATATCATCGCGGTGATTACTCCTATCAGTCCGCAGCAGAAGTTGCGCTGCATCCGGCCGGGACCGTACTCGACCCAAGAACGTGTCGTACAGCGGTCGAAATCGCCGAAATCTGACCGATCCGAGCCGTTTCCCCACCACCGCCGACGCGCCGCGGAGTCTTGCCACGCGGGCTGCTATAGAGCAGCGTGAGCGTTTCCTTGTCCATGTCTTTTCACCATCTCCGACCTGGACCCGTCAACAGACTACCACGTGGCGCGCCATGAGCCGCCCATTCCACTTCCCTCCGCCGCCCCGAAACGGTCCCAAGCGGATCCGGCCGGCGTCCTTGCCGCTGCGCCGCGTCAGACGACCCCGCCGGCGCGCGCCATGAGCCGCCGACACCACTTCGCTCCGCTGCCCCGAACGGTCCCAAGCGGATCCGGCCGGCGTCCTTGCCGCTGCGCCGCGTCAGACGACCCCGCCGGTGCGGAACGCCCGGATCTCCTCGTCGGTGTAGCCGGCCGCGCGCAGCACCTCGCCGGTGTGCTGGCCGAGCAGGGGCGGGGCGCGGTCGATGCGGCCGGGCGTCCCGCTCAGCTCGATGGGCTGGCCGATCATCGTCACCTGGCCCGCCGTCGGGTGCGGGTGGTCGACGACCCGGCCGCGGGTGGTGAGCTGCGGGTTGGTGCAGACCTCGGCCACGTTGCGGATGCGGCCGCACGGCACCCCGGCCGCACGCAACACGTCCATCCACTCGGCGACGGTGCGCGAGGCGGTGAGATCGACGATGATCGGCACCAGCGCATCCCGGTGCTTCACCCGCTCCGGGGCGGTCGCGAACCGCGGGTCGTCGCGCAGGTCGGGCCGCCCGACGGCGTTGCAGTAGCGCAACCACAGCGAGTCGTTGGCGATGCCCAGGTTGATCCAGCCGTCTCGGGCCCGCAGGGTCTGGTAGGGCACCACCGAGGGATGGTCGTTCCCGCGGCGGGTGGGGCTCTCGCCGGACGCGAAGTAGTTGCCGGCGTTGTAGGTCAGCAGCGACGCCACCGCGTCGAGCATCGCGATCTTCACGTGCTGACCGCGGCCCGTCGTCCGCCGGGCGTAGAGCGCGAGGAGGATGCCCTGGGCGGCCATCATCCCCGCCGTGAGGTCCGCGATGGAGGTGCCGATGCGCGACGGCGGACCGTCCGCCTCGCCGGTCAGATCCATCAGGCCGGACTCGCCCTGCACGATCAGGTCGTAGCCGGGCCGGCTCGCGTCGGGCCCGCCGTCGCCGAACCCCGAGATCGAGCAGTACACCACCCCCGGATGGCGCGCCGCGACCGCCTCGTAGTCGAGGCCGAGCCGGGCCACGGCGCCGGGCCGGAAGTTCTGGATGACGACGTCGGCGCCCGCGATGAGCCGCCACACGATGGCCCGGCCCGCCTCGCGCTTCAGATTGACGGTGCAACTGCGCTTGTTGCGGTTGACGGAGAGATAGTAGGGCGACTCGCCCCCGAGGAACGGCGGACCGAACGCGCGGGACTCGTCGCCGCGCCCCGGCTCCTCGATCTTGACGACGTCGGCCCCCATGTCGCCGAGGGTCATCGTGCAGTAGGGGCCGGCCACCACCCGGCTGAGATCGACGACCCGAATGCCGTCGAGCGGCGCGGCGGGCCCCGCACCCGCCCGCCCATCGCCGCTTGAGGGCTCCGCCCGGCGCCCGACCGACCCTCCAGGCCTCCGCGCCCCGCCAACGCGCGGACTTCTAGCCGACATCCGGCCTTCCCGCCCCCGTCATGGCCGCCCGCTCCGCGGCCAGCCGCGCCAGCAGCGCCGTCTGCTGCCGCGGCTCGGCCTCGGCGAACCGGCGGCCGTAGAGAGCGGCGCTGCGCCGATCGAGCCACGCCAGCCCTGCCCGTACGATGTTCGGCAGCCCCGCCGGGCCGCCCTTGTCTCTATCGCTGTCCCTAGTCACCACGGACTCCCAAGGGGCGGCATCCTATCCCGAAGCCGCCGTCCCGATCCAATGGAGCCTCCCACCGATCGTCTTCCGGCTCCGCGTGACGCCGCCGCTACCGTTCAGCCGTCCCGGGGCGGCGACGCCGCCGGTCGCGCAGCGTCGGCACACGGCGGTGGTCGACGGGCGATTTCCGCGAGGCGCTTCCGGTGCTGCTCGGAAGGACGCGGCGGCCTCCTCCAACAGATGGAATTCAAGCTTGAAGTTCTGAAGTAATCCTGTGTGTTGATGTGACGGTGGCGACGTTATGACGTGCGAGCATCTGCCGAGACTTCCGAAGCTACTGCGCGGAGTCGCCCGGGCAGCAGCGCGTGCCGGATTTCGATCTCGCTGCCGCCCTGACGCCGGCGGTGACGGCTGGAGAAGCGCGTCGCCACGCCGACGGCGGCCTCGTTCCTCGGCTCGCCGATCAGCGCGATCTTCCGTCGGCATGCGATGATTTTCGCTCGGACGCTCGACGCCGCGTACGCCACGTCGCCGTCGAGGACGTAACCGAGCATGCACCCGACAGGCAGGCTCTCCGAGTATTGCTCCACAACGAAACGGGACAGCCCGTCCATCACGTACTCCCCCGCCAGCGACCGTCTGCCGTCTTCACGTACGTCGTTGAGGCGCTTGCACTCGTAGGCGAGATAGCGGTCGCGATCCTGGTTCAGGAACACGGCCACGTCGACCCTGCCCCTGCTGTGCGCCGTCCCTGCCGGCGTGGGTCCGAACGGTTCGTACTGATACTCGATCCAGTGGCGCCAGCGCCGCGCCCCGGGGTCGCGGTTCAGAAGGTCCACGAGATTGATGGTGATGACGTCTTCTCGCGGACGTTCCGGCAGAACGGCGAGACACCGGGGCCAGACCGCCACGACGCGCTCCAGAAACCGCCCGTCGAGCGACCGGAACCGGTCCGCCCAAGCGGCGGGGTCGCCAATCATCAGGCCCGGTCCCGCCCGCCGGCATCCCGTCCGCCCGAGGCCGCATGCAGATCGAGCGCGATGGCGTCGGCGTCGGCCAAGGCGGCGGATCGGAGCCAGAACCGCTTCCCGGCCGGCTTGACGAGGAACAGATCCCGGCCGACGAACACCCGGAAGTCCGGCAACGACTGGAAGTTGCCCGGCAGCGGCTGGTGGACGTGTTCGGCGAGCCGGGACAACGCCGCCGCCACGGACTCGTCGTCGTCCTCGGCGTAGTCGAACGCGCCCGGCCCGTCCCGCAGCGACAGCCGGAGTATGGCCAGATCGTCGTTGCGCGCCACCAGACGCGTTCCGATGGCGCAGTCGCCGTCGAGCCAGTCCGCGAGGGCGCCGGCCAGCGTCCGGGCGTACGCGCCGCGGTCGCCCGGGGTCGAAGGCCGCCAGATCGCGGGCAAGCGCCCCCGGTTCGGTTGCGCGGCGGGAATCACGTGCTCCACCGTGTCTTCCACGAGGACTCTCTCCTCTTCCGACAGGCAGAAGAACTCGCACGCCAGATCATCGATCTCTGCGAGTGGTTCGCGTTCGTCCGGCCGCCGATCGAGGGCCGGATCGAGCGGCGCCGAGGCCGGATCGAGCCGTCGAAGCTGTTTCTCGACGACGGCGGCCAGCGCCTCCGCCGCCGCGCGCGACCGCTCCCGGTCCGGCAGATCGTCCGGCGCAGGAAACGGCAGGCGCAGGAGCTCCGCCTGCTGCACCTCGGGCCGATCCGCGCCGAACGACGACGTGCCGTGGAACGCGAACCACAGCAACAACCGGCTGTTGAGGAGTCCTGCGAGCAGCATGCCGCGACGCTCGTCTCCCGGCGGAACGACGATGGCTTGAATGATGTGCTGGAAGGTCAGCGGATCCTCGACGTAGGCCGCGCGCAGCCGCGGCCCTTTCCGGCCGGCGGCGACGCCGCGCGGAACCAGCACCCGCGGCCCCTTGAATCCCGCTTCGAAACCCCTCCGGCGCACAAGGCCGTCTTTCCAGGGTTTCAATTCGTCGCCCGTCCTCGCCAGAACGCGGAACTTGCCTATCGGCAGGTAGGGCGTCCTGGCGACGACGTGGCTTCGTTCATGGCCGGCATGTCGAAGTCTCGCGGCGTTGACCGGCTGGAAACCCTGTCCGACGATCCAGCGGCCCTGCGTCGATTCCTTCCCGCGGGACAGCGTCCCGAATTGGGCCACGAGGCCGCCGAGACGGGGAAACTGCTCCAGGTAGTTGAACAGCCGGGCTTCCGGCTCGCTCAGCCACAGGCGCTTCTTGAAGACGGACGGGTCGGCCTCCACCATGCGGGAGTCGAGCCGGCAGCGGTCGGCTCCGCCGAGCGTGATCAGGCGCCGGGACTTCAGGTTCAGGTCGGCCTTCGGGGTCAGGTAGTCGAACCGGTAGACGGCGCCGCCGGCAGGCGGGCGGCCGAACACGAGGAGCGCGGCAGGGCGCACCGCCCCGTCGAACACCTGGAACCGCAGGTCCGCGAAGTTGACGACGCTGAGGACGCATGCCTCGCGCAGCAGGCGCTTGCGGGCCTCGACGGCATCTCCGGCGTGGTTGTGCAGGAAGCCCATCGCCGGCAGGAGCAACGCGGCGACGCCGTTCTCCCGCAGGTGCCGCAACGACTTCCAGACGAACGGCCACGCCTGCTCCCGTCCCGGGGCCGGCAGATCTTCACCCGCGCACCATTCGAGAGGCGAATGGCGTTCGCCGCGGCGGCTCGACCAGGGCGGGTTGCCGATGATCACGTCGGGCGGCGCGTCGTCGGGCTCGACCGCGAAGAAGTCCCCGCGGCGAAGCGTCTCCCCGTACAGCGGGGGGAGCATCCTGCCACGCTTCATGAGCGTCCGGACATCCGGCGGGGTGACCTCTTCGAGCAGTGCGACGTAGAGCGAGAACACGGCCATGCGCAGGGCGCCGCCGTCCAGGTCCCGGCCCTGCAACATTGAGAGGACATCGATCAGGTCGTCCCAGGGAATCGCGGGTTCGCCTCGGGCGGCGCGCCGGTGCTCGCACAGGCGCTGAAACAACCGCACCAGGAAGATGCCCGAGCCGCACGCCGGATCCAGAAAGCGCCCTTCGTCCCGGACCGCGGGCGGCAGCCGGTCCCAGACGTGGGAAACCACGGTGTCGGCCAGGAACATCGGCGTGTAGTAGGCGCCCCGGGCGCGGCGGTCCGGTTCCCGTTCGCCGAGAAACCGATCGTGGACGGCGCTGATCAGCTCGACCGGGATGTACTTGAAGTCGTACGGCCAGAAGCGATACTGCCCGCCCGGCCCGTGCATCTCCTCGCGGCCCAAACGGAAGCGGGCCAGGATTTCCAGATGCGAAGGGCCGAGGCGCGGGCCGCGGTCGTCGACGTCGAACGAGCACGGGGCGACGAACAGGTCGCCGTTGAAGTCCTTCCGCAACGCCCCGAAGAGGCGCTCCAGCGACTCGACGTCCCCCGAGCGCAGCAACGCTTCGAAGCCGTCGGCGCGAGCGTTCGAGGCGTCCCGGAAGCACTCGGCGCCGACGATCTCCCGGTCCTCGAGATAGGCGACGAACATCGTCTGCACCAGCAGCGCCTGCGCCGCGTCGGGGGACAGGCCGGCGGCGCGAAGCTGCTTGTGCGACTGCGTGAGATTGTCGAGAAGCACCCGGTCCACGCGCTCTTCCGGCCTGAAGTGGTCGGAATGCGCATCCCAGTAGCGGCCGGATTCGGCGGCGTAGACCAGGTTTCGGAGCGCGAGCGCGTCGGTGGCGGCGTGCAGTTCCTCGACGAGGCAACCGGTGACGTCGTCCTCGTGGCCGCCGCGCTGGATGCGAGCCAGCGTGAAGACGCGAACGGTGTCTGCGGAAACGACAAGCAGCAGGCTGGCGAGGCCCTGGTTCCAGAGCGCGGCGCGGAGCGGGGCGACGGCGGCGGGATCGTACTCGTCAACGGAGAGGATGACGACGGTCGGGACGTCCTGAACGCAGAAGACGGCCGACCCGCGCAGGTCGTCGAGCGCGGTGCGCAACGCGCCGGCATGCGGCACGTCGCCGACGTCGTCCGACTGTTCGTAGAACTCCGGCGCAACGCGGGCGGAGAGACTGAGGCGGTCTTTCCAGACCGGGCCGAGCGGTTTCGACGCGTTGGCCTCCATCAGCGCTGTTCCGGCGCCGCGCCGCCGTCAACCCATGGGGCGGCGCCGAGTCCCGCTCGCCGGCATGGCGATCGTCACGGCGGGCCCGGCGTTGCGCGATTGTCAACGGACCACCGGCGCCGTGACCGGCAGGCAGGCGAAGGGCCGTTCCGCGCTGCTCCGTTCGTGCTTCCCCGCCCCTTCCGCCATTGTACGGAATCCCCGAGGCGAAAGTCCAACGAATATCCACGCGGCGGCGGTGGCTGGCGGTTCAGGCGCCGACGCGGTCGCGGCAGGCTTGGGCGACCGCCCCTTGCCCATCATCTCCCGATCTCGATCGCGGTGCCGGGCGGATCGTCCGCGGCACTCCCTGACGTTTCTCCGCGCCTTCTTCGCAGGTCGAGTCGGCGGTGCCGCCCGGTCTTCTTCGTGACCCGACCGAGGTGATAAGGCGGATGCAGAGAGAACATCGACTCTCGTTTCGTATGGGCGGATGTCTGCAATCGGCGCAGCAGTTCCAGCATGGTCCGATTCGGATCGAAATGCCGGCCGGCTCTCGAACGCCGCGCCTGCCTTGAAATGAAAGGCTTCGGGCTCCGCTGATCAGCGCGGGAGCACAGCCTGACTGCGAGAACGTAGCTGAGAAGAACCGACCAGCCCTCCGGGGTGCGCGTCAAGGCGACGATCTTGCTGGCGGCTCAATCGCTCGAATTTCTCGAGCGTGCGCGGCGTAAACCAGTAGCCCTTGCGGCTCCAGTCAACCGGCATCCGTTCGATTGGCCCCTGAGCGGCGACGACCCACGCCCTGCCAAGTGCCCGCGTAACGGTCCAGTCTCGTGGCCAGCCTCACTGGTCGCCAGCCGCCTTCAGTATCCAGGTCTCACCGAGTCCCGTGGAAAAGAAAGCGTGATTGTACCGAAGCGGATCGGCATAAACGACCGCCGGCGGATCGTCCGCCTTCCTGACGTAGTTGTACACCCCCAAGGTCTGTGGCTTGGTGCCGAGCGGACAGATGATCCTGGCGAAATCGTCCCTCCCGGACCGTCCGAGGACCTCGTAAAGAGCCTCACTAGCGGCTTCCGGGTCCAGCGCATCGATCTTGAGAATCCCCTGTTCACCGACCAGGGTCAAAAAGTCCTGATTGAATCGTTCCGTTCTTCCCGTCCAGTCCGGTCTGTACCGCGGATCGGGCACCGCCAGGGTCGTCTTCATCGGCTGGATCTGTTCATAGACCGCCAACGCCCGGTCACCCTCGTATCCCAGCAACATCACCAGATGAACGGGTCGACTGAGGTCAGGACACGCGGAGAACCCGGGCACCTGTTGAAGAGACGCCAGTCCGAACGAAAGCGGAACGTACTTCGAAACCAAGTAATCGCCCGGCTCACTGTATACTACGTACAGTCTGTCCCACAGATCGCGGTCGTCGAGCCACCTCAGCATCATCAGCAGGTGCCGCTTCGTGAACACGGATATATCGATCACGATCGCCGAGCCCTGGGCTCGGTCCACCGCGCATCGAAGGTCCTGCATGTTGTCGCGAAGGCTGGTGGCCGCATCCGCCTCCGTGAACCCAAGAACCGTCAACCGGCAACCCATCGTCCGAAACGCGGATTCCAGGTGACGGTGGTTCCGTTCACGGATCGGATTGTGGTCGTCGTAGTGGAAGAGTACCACCTCACCCGGCGACCAGCTCCCGGACCGGGACACGAAACCCTTGCATCTCTCCTCGTGACTCGAACACGTAACGAGCAGAGCGTCATCGGGCAAGCACCCTGCCGTCAGCGACCGCTTCATTGTTTGTCCTCCGCCAGGAACAAAGGACGGTCCTGCAGGAAGTAGTCCAGATCGTTGTTGGAGAGCAGGTCGTTCAGCATGGCATCAAGCGTCAGCGCGACGTCCTCCATCAACTCCGCCCACGTCTCGGACTCTACCGTGAGGCCGAGCGGATCGCAAATCCCGACCCAATGCTCACCGTCGGCGCGGTCGATCCGCCAGGGGGATCTCGGCTTCGATGCGCACGACACGATCGCCACATCAGTAGCGCCGGGTCATTCCCGCACCGCGCACAAATTCGACGACCCAGCAAGAAAGTCGCGATATACCAACCCGCCCGGAGCCAAGTGAACCAAGAGATCGAAGGCATCACTCCGAACAACCAAACCCGTGCCGCACAACCGTGGCCAAGTGAGATAGTAGTCGCTAGTTTCATATTCCGTTCGCCACGAAATCAGCGCCGCTGCCGGTCCTCGGTCGTCATCCAGGGTGAAGTAGTCCGTCGGATTGAGGCCTAGCGCGGCAATTAGCCACGGGCTGGGGGTCAATAGCTGGCGCTGGATTCCCACCCCATGACGTCCGTCGCCAGCGGTCCGCAACGAGTAGTCACAGCCAACAACTGCTTGCGTTCGTCCACCGCAGGCAGAATAATCCAGAACAGGCGACGAGCTCCACAGCGAAACGTCAGCCCGTGCAATTGGCGTCGAATCGAGCGCTTCGCGGTCTCCAGTCACGCGCAATTCGATGGCCCTATGACGAACAGCGATGTCGTCATCAGCCCGCCAGTTCCGTGAAGGGACCACGCGTCGTTCGACGGTGGCCACCAATCTCCACTTGTCATACGGTCCACCCACTATGGTTGGCACGATGTGAGGCACCAGAATCGTCACGGTACCACGAAGCTCGTCACCCATATGGTTAGCCGCTTCGACGCCAGTCGCTTCAACGCTGCCACCATCAGCACGAGTGCGCACGTGGGACCACAGGGAGTCGCCGTGCCCCGGTGGCGGCGGGATCTCGGGTCGCGACTGACGAGTGCGCTCCACGGCTAGTGGAAACTCGGGATCATTTAACAGAGCCCGCGCGAGCGATTCCTCCAATGCCAGGGGGTCTGCGAACAGTCGTCCGTTCATCAACCGAGCCTCTCGGGCACCTCCTGCAGCTCGTTGCATGGCTTCCTCGACCGTTTCAACAGATGCCAGAAACACGTCCGGCCAGCGCTTCCTGGACTGGTCCGCGTAGGCCCGCAGTTGCATGTCCATTCGGTGCCCGTGCGCTTTCTCCTTACGCGCTTCGTCGACGCGCCTGAGCACTGCTCGCGTTAGTCCGGGAAGTAACGGTTCCGCGCGCGCGAGTCGAATACCGGCCACCCCCTCGACGAGATCGTTCGAAGCCGCAGAATTCGGCGGGGCAGTGTCGGTGCCGGCGACCATCAGAAAACCGGTGGCGGTCCACTCAAGCAGTTCCGGGTCCGGTTCCTGAGGAGCAATGGGCAATACGTCGAAGTTTGTGACGAGCCGCCTAGCGAGCGCCCGAACGGTAAGGTGAGGTCGTTGGCACAGCTCGGCGAGAGCGTTACGACACTGAGAGACAATGGGCCCCGCTTTCTCTTGGCAGAGTTCCATTACGCGAAGGAGCCACGTCAACGTCGCTGAATCGGACAGCGACAGCAATGCTGGACCGATGACGGCCGCCACCGTAGGCGGACCTTCTGTTATGAGTATCTCAGTTGCCAAGAGGGACCGTCGCTTCTGCTCTCTGCCGGGATGGGCCAAGGCAGCGACCGTCGCCGCGGCGAAGGCGGCGTCAAGATCGCCCGGAATATCTTCGCCACAATCTGGATCTGGTGCGCAGTAGACGTCTTCAGGATCGTCATCGTCGGCGACTCGCGGTGCCCTGTCAGAGATCACGGCAAACATCTCATCCCACATGTCGAACGCAATCGAACTGTCAGTATGAAGGCCGCCCTTTGTGAAGCCGTAGATGAGCGCCTGACCAATGCCCGCCGTGGCTCTGCTACTGGACACAAGGCGTTCGATCTCATTAGCAATGGTTTCTAGTACGAGCGCCCTGTCAAGGGTCACGGCTCGCCGAAGCGATTCCACCTCAGTTTCACCGCCAAATACCAACCAACCACCGCCGCCGCGCGCGCGTGTCCACGCAAGCGTATAGGCTATGGCCGCCAAAGGGCGCCGGTGAGCGCGCTCCAGGCCTTCTCCAAGTGCCTTCAGCAGGTCCGGGCTTTGGTCGAATCTGTCCACGTCCGGAATCAACCGGAGGGCAGCCTCTGCGTCTTGATTCCGTCCACTATCCAAGAGTTCAAGGAGCCGGTAGCCGACGCAGTTGGCAAACCTTTCGACGGACCAGCCAGGACGTGTTTCGTCGTACCTCCGCTGTCGCCAGCTACGGACTACGTCGGCGATTCCGGCGGCGCCGGGACGAAACATCGAGCTATTGCTGTCGGGTAGGTACGGTGTAGACTGTGGCGTCTGCTTCTGAATAGGTGGAGCGTTGATGTCCTCCTTTTCGGTTGGCGGCCGGGGAAGAGCCGTGATCCGTGGCATATTGGCGCGCTCAGCAACGGCGTTGAGCGCGCATACCCGCTCGTGATCGCGCTCCAAGAGATCTTTGCTGTTGCTGTCGCTGTGCTCGAAGGGCCGTTCGTCGAACCGGGCCAGTAGGGCGACCAGCAGGCGGGAGAGCCGCGGGTCGCCTGTTGCATCAAGGTTGGCGGCAAGTGAAGGGAACGCTGCAACATCCGTGTCCTCGAGTGGGGTATCAAGAGTCAGTCGAAGAGCTGCAGCAACCAGAGGGTCGGCCCGTCGGTGCCACGCGCGCCACAAATCCGAGCGGGCGCCGTGCAGTACAGGATTGGGATCGTTACAGGACTTCAACAATCTTCGCTGGACTAATCGACCAAGCGCGACGGGATCCGCTGCCGCGAGCAGGTGCCACCACCGGCTCCACGCCTGACGTGTTCCCTTCCCATCCGTGTGCCGCGGCACACGCTCGCACAACGGTTGCAGCTCGGCAACGGCCTCACGGCCGCGACGAGGATTGATGGCGATTAGAGTGGGTAGTGGGTCCAGAACCTCGTAGATAGTAATGTCCTTGCGCCAGCCATACCCGACGAGCAGCCCGCAAGCGTCGGTCCAATGACGCTGAGCGCTGACATGGTCATTCGCGACCAATGCGAGGCGGGCAGCGAGAAGCCTGTATTCGGCTAGGTCGGAATAGTATCTACCAGCTCCACCGTGCTGGATTTCCTGGTTGACAAGCGTCTCCGCGACCGCCCGGCGAGCCGGCGTCGCCGTGTCGACCACCAAGTGGAGAAAGGTGTTACGGCCTAGTGGACCGCCGAGTTCGCCCCAGATCGTGGTGGAAATGTTTCTACTTACCCGATCAAGTGCTTCGAGTCCATTTTCCCAGGCACGGTCGTCGAGCATAGAAACCGCCCGGCGTATTGTTTGGTCAATGAGGCCATGGATTGGATCGAGGTCGCAGGCCCTGGGGTCGCCCACAAAGGGATTCGTGACATCTGTGAGGATATGAAGTGCCGCCAAGGCGGACGTGGAGCGTTCGCTCAGCCTCCCGGCCTCGGCTCGCGCAAGAGCGATCGTGAATCGGAGCCAGCAAGTGTACCACCCTGGACCCGAAGAAAGTAATGCCTCCGCTGTGGCAAGACCCAAGGAGTCCCTTCTCGCTGCAACAGCACACGCATCTGTCCATTCGCCGACTTTTCCCGTCTCTCGGTACGCGTTGTGCACTGCCCTTGTCAGTTCGAGCAGGTGCTCCCTCGCTTCCTCAATTGGCCGGCGGTCGACTTCGTCGAGCGGTACGCCGAGGGCAATCACGCGGCACATGCTACCTGGAGAAACACCATGGGCAGCGGCTCGCGAGGCCCAGTGGAAGGCGTTGTTCTCGGTGTCTGGAACGCTCGCCGCCGAAACTCTATCGGCGAGTGCGAGACAAAAGTCGCCCGGCTGAGGGAGTTTCGGAAGAAGCTCGATAATCCGCGCGTGTCCGTGGGTGTCGAGAATCGCTTGGATCACAGTGGCCGGCGGGAGCCCGTGGTCATGCACGTACTTCCCGAGTTCGACCCAGTTCAGTTGCCCAAGGAGAGCACTATCGTTATCAGTACCAAGAAACCCGGCCGCTTGCCGAGAGTCGGCGGTGGCGCGATGGTGTAAGGACGCCAAGCGAAGTCGTCCGCGTAACCATGCAACCGCTACTTGGCGATCCGACGCTTCGCCATAGACCGTGTTGTCCTCAGACTCGCGTAGGAATGCCTCCATGTACTCTCGCCATGGAACAACGGTGCCCAGCTCATCGAGAGCGGCACACATCTTTAGTCCGGATCGGGCGGCCATGATGGGAGTCCCATCGTGGAGAAGTCTGTTCGCTAAAGTGTCTGCGCCCAATAGCCTTGCAATGACATCCACGAAGCACACGACTGCTGAATCGAATCGTTCCCCCTTGTAAGTTTCGGTCGACCGGCTCATTTCCACGTAACGGGCGACTACGGGCCAGTCGCCGATACGTGCGGCACATCGGACCGCTGTAGCGAGGTTCTCGACTATGGCTGACGCTGGGAATCCCGCCGCGATTGACTTGACGACAAAATCACGACCCACCGCACTCACGACTCTTTCGTTGTCGTTGGCGTCGGAAAGAGCAGGCAACAGATGCCGAAAGGCGCGCGAGTCCTCGAAAATACCTCTGCGTTCGAGCCACGCGATAATCCGGTCAAGGAGTGCCGTTCTAGCGGCCACGTTGTCGTGAAACGGTAGCCGAAGAAATCGAGCGAAAGATTCGTGGTAGACGCGAGCGCCACCCTGGGTAGCGCGTTCCAAGAGAACCGGTCGCAGCACTTCAAAGGCCGGATCTACTCGGTGTGCCATATCGGGCCTGATGGCTTTCAGGTCGCTTCTCGAAACGGGGAAATCGAGTAGTGCGATGACGTCAGCTACCCATGCGCCCTCGTCGCCGAGCGAGGCGTGAATGTGCTGGTAGTACCCACGAAGAGATTCATCGAATTGCGGCAGACTGCGGATGGTTGCCGCCGGCGCAGCGGGTGTCATCGCACTTCTACGGGCTTCTCGACAGAGATACGTGGCGTAGAGGGCATTGCCCTCAGAACGATCCGCTAAGGCCGCCAGAAATTCCTCAATGGCCTGCTCATTTACGAGTAGCGGTAAGTGGTGGGACAGGCGGGGAGCATCTGAAGTGTCGCCAACGACGTCCAAGTGTATGGCCAGTTGCCGCAACTCGGAATCCGTGAGCCTCGGAATTTCGAGCGTAACGGCCCCAGCCGCCTCGAGAGGCTGTAAATGCTGACCGGGCTGGCTAAGGACGATCAAGGCGCTGCGAGGCGGTAGAGCCAGAGCTGCTAGCGCGTCTGCAAGGAGGAAGGAGGGGTCGGCGTGGGAGGGCTCGCGGATGACGCGAGTAACGTGGTCTATCCCGTCGATGACGAGGGCGACACGGCGGTGAGGCGTCTTCCGGAGTGCCTTAACGATTGCGTTTTCGAGCGCGCGCTCGTCGGCGGCGAATCGTGGCCGTTGGCCGGCTACCAAGTCGGGATCGTACTCGGCGACCCGACCCAGGAGACTTCCGATTACTGATTCCACCCGGACCCGTGGAAGCGGGTATCTATCGGCCTCGCCGAGGTAGCAGAAGTGTTCGGCGACGAGCCACTCGTCGTCAGAAAGGCGGTCGATGAGCTGCTTGCAAATCCAGGACTTCCCTTGGCCTGGCGGACCCACGAGCAAGGCGATCTGGCCGCTGTCGGCGGCTGTGGTCATTTGCCGAACAAGTGTGTCTACCGTCGTGGAGCGCGGTACCTCGATGGCTGTGTCAACGGGATTGGCACGGGCGACGGCGCCGAAGTCGCTACGAAGTTGAGTCCGACGCAGAAGTTCCGCTGTGGTGACCGTTATTGAACCCTGACGCGCGGCGCGAGCGCAACGGATGAGCGCCTCGGCAACATCGACGGCCGAACGGTCGCCGTTCGGGTAGGCTCCGGCACCGACTTCGCTCCGGGCGCGTTGGAGCAAGAGCTGCTCTGCGGGACCCGGGTTGGTCAGGTCCAGGCTCGCAGCTGGCGCCGCAAGCTCAAGGATGAGCAGTTGGCAAACCCAATCCAAATCGGCGCGTTCAACGGCATTCTTGCCGAGACGAAGGAAAGCGAAAGGATTGGTGGCGTCTGCGAGATCGGGCGCCAAGCGCCCGTTGCCGTCCCAGAGAGCGTCGGGACGGAAACGCATGCGCTGGCTGTCCATTCCTAGCACGAGAGGTCCGGGGTCAGGGTTTGCCGGTTCGAGAACCGCACGCAGATGCCTGTCCGTTGGCGGTGTATCACGCAACACGATCCGAAAAGAAAAGGCGCGGGCTTGGATGCCCGGCCCATCGCGGTCTGCAAGGGCGGTGGCAATCACACGGTCCAGTCGAAGACTACGCCCATCGCCGATGAATGTGGCGAGTGTCAATGCGCGATCGTCGTTTGCGGTATGCTTGACCTGTGTGCGCTCTCGACGGCCTGCTGCATCGACGGTGGTCAGGTCATCGAAGACATCGTTCTGGACCAGTTTTGTGTCGACGCGGACTTCCACGATGTCCCCGAGCATGACGCCTACCAGCCGTGCAGCAACCAGCAAGTCCTGGTATTCGTACCCTTGATGAGCGGACGTTAGCGTCATGGTCGTAACTGGTGTGGAGCCGGGACCGCCGCCGTCCTCGCTATTCGGCCGCCAGCGGTGCGGCGGTAAGGAAGTGAGCCACTTTGAGTGTTCGGAGTTCACCCGGTTTTGTGGACACTGGATGCTGTTGCGAGATGAGGCGGTGTCCACGGTAGCGAAATCGAGACGGCCGTATCCGCCAGCGTTCCGAGACCAGATGGTCGAGTTAGCTCGATCCGGCGGTCGCCGGCGGATCTGGCCCGGGAATTCGAGTTCACCCCGCAGGCCATCCGGCACTGGGTGGCGCAGGCCGCTTGGAATACCACAGGACGTAGTTGCTCACGTTGCCAAGCAGAGCAGGCTGAACACCTCCGCGCCCACGCGCGATCAGCGCACAGTCGGACCGCAGGTGTTTCGACGGCTCACGTTCGTGCCCGTCCTCTCATCCGGTCTCTTTCGGCGACTCGTCCGTCGGCACTGGGCCCGTGACGTCGTCCGGAACCCGTACCTGGCGTGGCCGGTAGCGTACGTACCGCTGGCCGGACTTCGCTTGGTACTCTCGAGCGTGCCGAAATATCTTCTGGAGGTCGTTTCCGCACTCGGCGGCGAGCCGGTCCCGAACCGCCCGAACCTCAGCGACGATAGGGTCGATCTTCATCTTCGACATCCTCCAACAACTCGTCAGGTGTGCAGATTACGGGAGGTTCAAAACCCGCCCGCCGGCAGGCCCACTCGATCCGCGGCCTCACGACCGCGTTGGCGATGTGGCGCAAGTTCCACGTCACCAGGTACTGAACCCCATTGGTCGCCGCGACGGCAATATGCGCAGCATCCCGTTGCGCGGATGCGGGCACGGCACCCTCGCTGACCAGTCGTTCGGCCAGTTCGTGCGCTTCCGCATCCAAGTCGAGTGACCAAAGCGGGTCAAGCAAATCAAGCCGAGCGCGAACCGCATCAGGATCGCCGGCCTCGGCTTCCTGACGGACCAAAGCGGAAACGACCAGATCAAACCTCTTCGACGCGGTGACCCACCAGTCCCTGGTGCTCTGCTGCCGTCCGGCGACAACCACGTCGCGCGCTGGACGAGCAGCCAAATAGCTGATGACGGTGGTTTCGATGTATACGCGTGGCTTCATGAGTTGGCCATTCGCGCACTATTACTTTCAGGGAAATGCTTCCGAATCCGTTCCCATTGCTCGTCGGTCAACTTCACCATCACAACTAGAATAACTCAGGTCAGCCTCGATCTCAATTTCGAGATAGATTCTAAACACCGAACGTTCGCCGGTCTTTGTCAAGTACGCCCGCCCGCGCTTGAGACCGCCGCCGTGATAAATGAACCGAATTCCAATAGTCCATAAATCAACGAGACTATCCCCAAAAATATGAGCATGCGCTCGACAACCCTGCGCCACTTGGGGTGCTCTGGTTGCAGCAAGACGGGTATCTGAGTGGCGAAACCCTCATCAGACCTCACGCCCGCGTTGACATCGGCGTAAGTGACGGGCGGGAAATAAAGATAGGATATGGTAAGGTGCTGGTCCGGAACTAGCGTGGGGATCACGATGTCGGGGCCCGAATTTGGCACGTCCTTGACTTGATACTCCACGGGCGGAAAGATATTGAAATCCGGTAGAACTTTGTGGCTCAGCCGCACGTTTGTGGCCGCACGTCTGCCGGCGTTGCGAATGACAACCGAATGGGTGTTAACAACCCCCGTGGTGCCGTCACTTTGCTGATAGTTGAATGAAGATACGTGTCCCCAGTGAGACAGCAGCACGGGGCGATTCTCGAACCGACGATTGATCCAGGGCTTGAGGAGGAGAGCGAGCGTAGGAGCCGCTAGACTCGTAAGGATCTGCCAGTCAGCCATGAAGAAACTCCACGCGTCGCGTTCGTTGGGAAGGCGGGCCGCTCCTTCGGTCTTGATGATGCGGACATCTTTCTCAGTTCCGTGGCCATGGCGACTTTCGGGTTTGTCACACCTCGAACACCTTCATCACTTCGTCGCCCAGGTGGTTGATCACCTTCACGGCGATGCGGCCTGACGCGGGGCGGTCGAAGGGCCGCGACGTGTCGCTGTGGAGCGTCGCCCAGGCGTCGGGGTCGATCTCGGCCTTCAGCGTGGTCCTGAGCGCCTTGTAGGGATCGTTGGCGCCCAGGAAGTAGGCGTGGCGGACGAAGAAGCTCTCGTCGTTGTAGTCGGTGTCGATGAACCAACAGGCGATGCCGTCAGGGCCGTCGCTGCGGACCTCGCCGGTGTTGGGGTGGAAGACGTCGACGCCGTTGATTCGCACCTGGATGCGACCGGCGTCGGGGGCGTCGCCGTCATCGTCCTCGGCGGCGGCGGGCAGGATCTCGATATCCGGCTCGCCGAAGATGACGAACAGGTTGCCCTTACCGGTGTTCTTCAGGCTGTCGGCCATGTGCAGGTCGGCGTTCATGCGCGCCTTCAGCACCGGGAGCGCGCCGAGCTTGTTGAACTCGGTGGCGTGCGGCTCGTAGTTGAAGGCGCAGGCGATCAGGACGTCGAAGCCGGCGTCGCCCGCCTCGCGGGCGGCCCGCACGAGATCCTGTCTGGCGACGGTCCCGAACTCCGGCCCCACGAGGACGCCGGCGCGCCGTTCGGCCCGCTCGGTCTCGTCGTCGTCGGCCTCGCCCTCGAGGTAGCGGCCCTGGGCGCAGATCAGTTCGCCCGGCCACGGTTCCAGCGATGTGAACTGGATGCGGTCGGCCTTGCGCGCCTGCTGGACGCCGGCGGTGGCGAGGTGGCCGAGCACCATGCCGGTGAAGTCTTCCGCCGCGCCGTACGCGGACGCCCCTTCGGCGACCCGATCGATCAGCTCGTCGTGCTCGTCGAGCGCCAGCAGGCGGTGCGGCGACAGGCTCTCGACGGTGAACGGGCCGGCGACGCGCACCTTCTTCCGGTCCTCGTACGGCTTGTCGTAGAGGTACTCGACGTCGGCCCGCGCCGCGATGGAGGCGTCGATCTCCTGCTGCCGGGCGATGCGCGCCTCCCACCACCGGCGGTGCGTGCCGGTGACCTCGGCCGGCCACGGATCGCGGGGTCCGTCGGGCGGGTCCGCCGGCGTGTAGCCGCGGTCCAACTCGGCGTTGACGGCCTGCAGGGCGGCGGTTCTATCGCGGTCCGTTTCGGCGGCGGCGAGGCGTTCCCAGGCCGCGGCGGCGGCCGCGGGCCACGGCTCGCCGGCGTCCCGCGGGATCTCCCATTCTTCCCAGGAGCGGCCGAGCGCGGCGTTCAGGTCGTTGCGGAGCGGCTCCAGCGTCTCCTGCCACCGCTCCCAGATGACGTCGATTTCCGCGTTGTTGGCGATGGACTTGAGGGTGACGTGCGGCACGCGCTCGTAGACGAACCCCTGCCGGACGTCGCCCCGCGTGGGCGTCTCGGACGGGGCGGTGCGGGCAACTTCGGCTTCCTTCCGCTGTCCCTCCGGGCTGTCGGCGAGCAGGTAGTGCGGGTAGCGCGCGCCCATGACGCGGGCGCGGGCTAGCGCCAGGGCGACGCGGGACGTGTCGATGGTGATCCAGCGGCGGCCCCACTGCTCGGCGACGTAGGCGGTGGTGCCGGACCCGCAGGTGGGGTCGAGGACGAGGTCGCCGGCGTCGGTGGTCATGAGAATGCAACGCTGGATCACCGTGGGTGAAGTTTGAACGACATAAGTCTTATCGGCCATGAAGCTCGCACCGACGTCATCCCAACGGTTCGTAATCTGAACAGCCGGAAAATCGTCAAGGTAACGTACGTAGCCTAGACGAATGTCCGTTGCCTCTAAACGCCCCGCAGACTTCAGACGGGCCATTCCTTGTTCGTTCGTCTTCCATCGAACGGAAATCGCGGGCTTGTGATTCCTGCCGTCGAAGTTGACGCCAAACCAGGACGCAGCGCCCTCTCCTTTATCACGTCCAGCGCTCTGCGATGTCAAGTTGTCGAGTGAGTAGATTCGCAACTCACCGGATGCAATTCGTGGATCATCCAAAGAGTTCCAAAGTGAACCCACAACTGACTGACTCATGCCATACGCGTCACGAACACGATTGTAGTTGGTACCGCCTCTCTTGCCTGGTTGCTTCCGTTTGAATATCGTCCGGTATTTAATTCTCGACTTGTCCTTGCCATACCACAACAAATAGTCGGTCGTTTTCCCAAGATATTCTTCAGTCGAACCTGATGTTTTCGCAAATCCGATCAAAGAAATATAATTTAAGTCCCCGAACACCTCACCCATCAACGCCCGCACCCGGTGGACGTTCTCGTCTCCGATCTGCACGAAGATGCTCCCGCTGTCCGTCAGCAGCTCCCGCGCCACGGTCAGGCGGTCGCGCAGGTACGTCAGGTACGAATGAATGCCGTCCCGCCACGTGTCGCGGAACGCCTTCACCTGCTCGGGCTCGCGGCTGATGTGATCGGCCTTGCCGTCCTTGACGTCGCGGCTGGTGGTGGACCACTGGAAGTTCGAGTTGAACTTGATGCCGTAGGGCGGGTCAAGGTAGATGCACTGCACTTTGCCGCGCAAGCCCTCGCGCTCGGCCAGCGACGCCATCACCTGGAGGCTGTCGCCGAGGATCATCCGGTTCGACCAGTTGGCGTCGTGCCGGTAGAACTCGGTCCGGGCGTCGTCGTCGGGCAGGCCGTTGAAATCGGCGAACAGGTCGGGTTGTCCGGCGCCGGCCCGGCGCTTACGCGTCTCCCGCTGCAGATCGTCGACCAGGACCTTCGGGTGCACCTTCTCCTGGATGAAGAGCGGCGGCGCCGGCACGACGAGGTCGGACCAGTCCTGCAGGTCCTTGCCGCGCCAGACGAGCTGCGGGTCGAGGTCGCGGTTGCGGCGCTCGTAAGCGGCCCGGACCGGGTCCTGATCGGCCCGGTCCATGACCGGCTCGAACTCGGCGGTCGGGATGTTCTTCCGGGAGGCCGCGCCGTGGGTCAGGGTCTCGACGGTCCTGGGTTTCTTCGGTGTTCGCGCCACGGATCAGCCTGCCTTGCCGGTCGGTTACCCGACGCTCTCGAGCGCCCGCGCAGGGGTCGGATCGGTGGCGGCTACGGGACGAAGCCGGGACGCCGGCACCGTGGCCAACGCCGCGGTGTTGCCGTCCGGGGCCAGAAATTCCACCTCGAAAGCCTGGCCGCCCCGATGCGCGTGGACAATCGTACCGACGTCGCCCGCCTTCAAGCGCACGCTCGACAGGTCTTCCGTGAGCACGATACGGTCAAGCTCCTGCAGCATCCCGTCTCCTCAGCGGATGCGCGGTCATGACGCGTGGCGCGTCGCATTCATTCTCGACAATCCAGACCGTCCGTACTCGAGGATTGCGACCGTCCGGGTCCGTGACCGGGGTGTCCGAGGCATCGTTCAGGCCGCTCCGTCCCGGGTGAACTCGAACACCCCCAGCGGAACGGAGCGAGTCGGTTCGGCGCGTCCATGCGCCATGCGCCGGACCCGTTCCGCCGTTTCGCGGCTGAACGAGTGTTCTCCACACCGAACGCAGACACGAGCCGGAATGCGGCCGACCAGCACGTAGCGCTCATCGACGTGGAAGACTTCGTCGACCCGTTCTTCGCGGCTTCGGTCGGCGCCGCAGGCCGGGCACACCGGCATGTTCACCTCCGCCGGCGGTCATCGATCCACTCCGCCCGCGGTGGGCTCCTATATTGTCACGATCCTGACCCAGCGCCGCGCCCCGGTCTCCAACGAGCCGGGGCCGTCCGCAGGCGTGATCGGCATCGAAAACGGCGTTCTCCTGCCTCTGCTCTATGCGTCCAGGACCGACTCGATCGTCTGCTGAAAGGCCGCGGTGACGGCGGCGTCGAAGTCGGTCTCCATCCCGTAGACGGAGGTCAGCTCCCGGAACGTCCAGCGGCCGTACGACCCCAAGTGGTTGACGGCCGGGACCCAGTACGTCTCCATCGCCGCCTTCTTCTCCTTCGCGTCTTCGCGGCGGTAGCCCTTGACCTCCACGACCAGGTGCAGGGGGTCGTCGGGACCGCGCCCGTCGTCGACGAGGACGACGAAGTCGGGCAGATAGCGCCGGCTCGCGCCGCCGAAACGGTAGGGGACCTCCAGTCCGAGGTTGTGGTTCTTCACGTACGCCCGCACCTGCGGATGCGCCTCGGCGACGCGGCAGAACTCGGCCTCCCAGTCGCTGTCGCAGACCGCCCAGTCGACGTGGCAACGCTGCGCATCGGTCTCCCAGCGGGTCTGCTTCGACGTGGTGAACCGCACGTGCCGCGTGGACCCGTCGGGGTTGTACGGATCGAGCACGGCCTTGATCGGGCGGGTCCCGCGGTGCTCCTCGACGATGCCGTCGGTGATGCGCTTGCAGGCGACGTCCGCGAGTTCGGCGAACAGCAGTTGCGCCGGATACGTGCCGCCTTGGCAGACCAGATGCCCGTCCAGCCACTGCCGGGCGATGCGCTTGAGCTGGCCGAACAGATACAGCTTCGGCTCTTCGTTCGGGTCGCGCCATTCGGTCAGCAGCAGATGGCGGGTCAGGTGGTACAGCAGCGTGGCGCGCCGCATCCGGTTCGTGTGGACCAGCGTCAGGTCGACCCCCTCGCCGATGATCGCCTCGTTGCGGGTGACGGCGGGGCCGACCAGCTCGGGCGTGAGGATCAGCGTGGAGTCGTCGTCGAATCGGGCGGCCAGCCGGTCGTCCGGGAGCTCCACGCGGTAGCCCTGGACGCGGGGGAAGCGGATTTCGCACGCGTCGCGGTCCGGGACCACCGCCCGGACCTGCACCGTCTCGCGCGGCGGCTGCGGCGGCGCGACCACCGGCTTGGCGGTGAAGTCGAACGGGATGCCGAGCACGTCGGCGTACTCCACGTCGAAGCGCCCCGTCTCCTCGTTCACGGCGTACGACTGCCGGCGCAGCGCGCGGCCGACGATCTGCTCGCACAGGAGCTGCGTTCCGAACGCCCGCACGCCCAGGACGAGCTTGAGGGCGGCCCGGTTCAGCACGGAGACCGGGTCCGCCGCCGCGCCGGCGTTCGCGTTCGCCAGATGATCGAGGTACCGGCGTCCGTCCCTGCCGAGCCGCGGCGCGACCTCGGTCAGCCAGATCAGGGTCTCGACCGCCTCGACCTGGCAGAAGAACGGCCGGACGTCGCCGAAGGCGTGGTGGCGCCAGTGGCGCAGGAGGCGCGCGGTCTCCGGCGTGACCCGCCACGCGCTCTCGGGCAGAGCCCGCCAGCGGTCGACGGCGTTGCGGACGCCGGTGATGAACGCGGTCAGGTCGTACTGCTGCCCGCCGGTCCCGACCGACTTCGCGGTCTCGTCGGCGACCAGTTCCAACTGCCGGGCGCGGCGTTTCCGCGGGGCGGGGATCGGCGAGACGTACGACGAGGGCCGCCGCGCGTCGACGACGCGGCTGGTCGGCCGGTGGCTCTCGTCCAGCTCCCAGTGGCGCCCCGGGTACTCGTAGGGCGAGTTCAGGATCGGCCGTGTGTAAAAGGCGTCGGGCTCCGGATCCGTGACGCCGTCGCTGGTGCTGCCGGCGTCTGTCACCACAACTTCCCTCGCGCGTTCAGGCGCCGGTCCGCCAGGCGTGGGCGATCCGGACGTAGTAGTAGCCGCCGTTGAAGCCGAACGGCGTGAACTGGCTGTAGCGGTTCCCGAGCCGCTGCCGCGCGAACGGATGCTCGTCGGGGTAGGTGTTCAGCACGTTCTGCCCGCCGACGGCCAGCGTGGCGCCCCCGCCCATGGGGACTTCGAGTTCGAGATCGAGGAGGTGCTTCCCGCGATAGCGCAGGAAGTCCTCCGTGTCCCACCAGCCGCCGTAGAAGTGCAGCCGGCCGCGCAGGAGCACGGGACCGACAGCCTGCGTCACGGCGGCGTTCCAGCGGGTCTGCGGCACCGCCTCCTGCAGCTCCCGGATCCGCGCGTCGTCGAGGGTGCCCGGATCGAAGTCGGTCACCCGGCTGACGGTCCGGTTGACGATGGCGCTGAGGCTGGTGCCGCCGCCGAGCCCCGGCGGCGTCCACGTCGCCACGAGGTCGATGCCCTGCGTCCGGGTATCGAAGGCGTTGGTGAAGAACCGGAAGTTCCGCAGGTCGCGGGCGCTTGCCACCCCCTCGGCGAGCAGGACGTTCACCTCGCGCGACGTGACCCGGAAGTTCTGCGACAGGCCGATCCGATCCCGCAGATCGATGTGGAAGTAGTCCGCGGTCAGGGTGAACGGCCCGGACTCGACCACCGCCCCGGCCGTCACGTTGACTGACCGTTCCGGCTGGAGCGCCAGCCCCCCGTACAGGCCGGCGACGGTCCAGGTCGGCGGCAGGGTGACGTTGAAGACGGAGTCGTTCGTCTCCTGATCGAACTCGACCGACGTGTTGAACACGTTGGCCTGGCCGGGCGTCGGCGCCCGGAACCCGGTGCTGGCGCTGCCGCGCAGCGCCAGCGCGGGGGCCACCTGGTAGCGCGCGGAGACCTTGCTGTTGGTCGTGACGCCGAAGTCGTCGAAGCGCTCCACCCGCAGGGCGCCGCCGACGGTCCAGGCGTCCTCCGCGTCCCGCACCTCGACGTCGCCGTAGACCGCGGCGTTGGCGCGGCTCCAGACGCCCGCGGAGAGCGGGCCGTAACCCGGGAATCCGTTGGAGGTGGAGGCGAAACCCTGGACGCCGTAGGGGCCGGTCACCCACGACCCGCGATCGCCGAGACCGGTCGTGAACTGTTCCTGCCGCCACTCGCCGCCCGCCGCAACGTTCACCCGGTCGGCGACGGGATGGGAGACGTCGAAGTTGAGGTTGACCTCCCGCTGGCGGTTCAGTCCGGGCCGGAAGTCGAGCGGGGTCTGCGGCCCCAGCGACGCGTTGACGGTGTCGGTAATGAACAGGTCCACCTCGTGGGCGCCGACGCTGGCGCTGGCGTCCCAGACGAAACCGTTCGCGGCCAGTCCGCGGACGCCGGCGACCACCGACGCATCCGCGGAATCGCCGCCGAACTGCGGCGTGAAGCCGCCCGGCAGGAGCTCCTGGAACGAGAAGCAGTTCGGATCGTCGAAGACGGCCCGGAGCGCCGCCGGGTCCGGCCGGTGGTCGGTGATCGCCACCGTCGGACAGTTCGCGGACCCGTCGAGGACGCCGTCCTGCGCGTCGAGCGCGTCGCCGATCAACAGCGTCCCGCCCCCGTCGGCGCTGTAGATCCCCCAGCGCGTGTTCGGGTTCCGAAAGTAGAAACCGCCGGTCACGGTCTTGCTCGCGTAGTTGGCGTGCCCGTAGAGCTGCACGCCGTTGTCGAACAGGTGGCCGAAGTTGCCGAACAGCTTCAGGTCGTCGTCGATCGCCGGAGACCCCCAGATCTGCACCGGGTCGGCGACCGCGGTGTTGCCGGCGTCGATCAGCGCCTGGGCGTCGTCCCGCTGCACGCTGCGGCTGGTGGCGCCGGCGTTGCCGTACTCCAGGCTGAGGTTGGCGAATCCGGTCGCGCCGAGCGGCAGGCCGGCGTTGCCGGCGACGGCGTACGACCCGCCGTCACCCGCGCCGTGCGCGCCGGTGCGGAACTCGAGGCTCCCGCCTGACGGGTCGTCCTTCAACTGGAAGTTGAGCACGCCGGCGATCGCGTCCGACCCGTACTGCGCCGACGCCCCGTCCCGCAGCACTTCGACTTGCCGCAGGGCGATCGCCGGGATGGCGGAGACGTCCGGCCCCTGGGCACCGTCCGCCGCCCCGTTGCCGAGCCAGTTGATGACCGCCGAGCGGTGCCGGCGCTTGCCGTTGACCAGCACCAGGGTGTGGTCGGGGGCCAGACCGCGCAGGTTCACCGGCCGCACGATCGTCGCCGCGTCGCTGATCGGTTGTGCGTTGACGTTGTACGACGGCACGACGTTCCGCAACTGATCGCTCAGATCCGTCGCCCCCTGGTTGACGATGTCCTGGTACGGAATGGCGTCGATCGGCACCGGCGACGCGGTGGCCGACCGCGGCGCCGCGCGGGTGCCGACCACGACCACCGTTTCCTCGAACTGCGCCTGCAGCTCGATCTCGACCTCGGCGCCCGGCTCGACCCGCGCGCGCACGACAGTGACGAAGCCGGGGAGGATGACGGTCAGGTCGTACGCGCCCGGTTCGAGCGCGGTGAACGAGAACCGGCCGGCGCCGTCGGTGACGGCGATCCGCGGCGCCCCGCCGGCCGCGGGACCGCGCGCCTCGACGGTCACCCCGGGCAGCACGCCGCCGGTCTCGTCGGTCACCGTCCCGGCGATCGCGGTCTCCTGGCCGGCGCCCGCCGCCGGCGCGGCGAGACCCAGGCCGGCCAGCGCCAGTGACGCCAAGGTCAGCGTCCGCGTGATGGTCATGGTTGCCGCCACTGGCCGCCATGTCCCGGTCATTTCGAACATGCCCAACACCCGCTTCCTGCATCCACGCCCGAAACCGGCCGAAGACCTGAGCATCCGGGACGATCCGCCTGACTTCCGCCGCAGTCTACTTCGACCGTGACGAATCCGAAGTACCGGCGGCGGAGGGCGGCACCCCCCGGCGTGGAGGGTACCGGGGTGGAAACTCCAGGCTGCTCCGCGTCGCGGTCGTCGGCGATCGCGGCGTTCGTCAATGAACGCGCCGTGTCTGGACTAATCTCACTTCCCCCGGTCGCGGGCCCGCGCCTCGGCTTCCGCAATCTGTTCGGGCGTCAAGAACTCGGCCAGACGCGTCCGGGCGTTGGTGTCCCCGGCCAAAGTAAGCCACATGTAACCGGTGACAAAGTCCTGCTCCACACCTCGGCCCGCCATGTCATTCATCCCCAAGAGACTCCGTGCGGAAGGGCTTCCCTGTTCGGCGGCGAGCCGCGCCCAGCGCAACGCCTCCCCGTGGTCCTGCGGCACGCCGCGCCCGTTGCTGTACAAGAAGGCCAAGACGCTCTGTCCGCGCGCGCCTCCCTGCTCGGCGGCGAGCCGCGCCCTGCGCAGCGCCTCCGCGGGATCCGCAAACGGCCACGGCCCCCAAAAGGGTTGGCACGCCCGGCAGGATTCGAACCTGCGACCCTCGGCTTAGAAGGCCGATGCTCTATCCATCTGAGCTACGGGCGCGCAGCCATGCAAGGGAAGCCAGTGTAGCAGAGATTCCCGCCCGTTCACGCCGGGGCACGCCGGGGCACGCCGGGGTGAACGATCTTGACTCCCCCCCGCCTCGGAGGTACGCTCCGGCTCTCACCCCGGAATCCGGTCTCGCATGCCGCACGCCCGGTGACGCGGACACCGCGGCGGGGCGGCGTGAAAGCGCATGGAGGCTTTATGGCTCGCACCATCCTCAACGTTGTCTGCCTGGTCGTGCTGCTCGGCACGATCACCCTCTCTCAACCGCATGCCGACCCGGCGTCGGCGATGTCCACCGCGGCGCTGAAGTTCCTCGACAGCCTGAACGACGAGCAGGAAGCCGCGGTGCGGTTTCCCTTCGACGGCGAGGACCGATTCGACTGGCACTTCATCCCCCGGGAGCGCAAGGGCGTCGCCCTGAAGACGATGACCGGATCGCAGCGGGCGGCCGCGCTCGACCTGGTGCGGACGGGCCTGAGCGAGGAAGGGTTCACGAAGGCGGAGATCATCCGTCAGCTCGAGCAGATCCTGTACAACCAGGAGGGCCGCGACATTCGCGACCCGGACCTCTACTTTTTCATGATCTTCGGCGAGCCGGGTGACGGCGCCACCTGGGGTTGGCGCTACGAAGGGCACCACATCTCGCAGAACTGGACGATCGTCAACGGCGCCGCGATTTCCGCCAGCCCCCAGTTCTTCGGCTCGAATCCGGCCGAGGTGCGCGACGGGCCGCGGCAGGGCCTGCGGGTCCTCGGCAGCGAGGAGGACGAGGCCCGCGCGCTGCTCGGGTCGCTGAACGAGTCGCAGCGGGCGGCGGCCCTGCTCTCGAAAGAGGCTCCCAGCGACATCCTGACCCGGTCGCAGCAGAGGGTCACGCTGCTCGAGGACTTCGGGGTGGCGCACCGGGACCTCGACGCGGACCAGCAGGCGGCGCTGTGGTCGATCATCGAGGAGTACGCCTCGGCCCAGCCCGCGCCGATCGCCGAGGAGCGGCTCGCCGGCGTCCAGGACGCCGGACTCGACGGCATCCGGTTCGCCTGGATGGGCGGCGACGCCCGGGGCGAGCCCCACTACTACCGCGTCCAGGGACCGACGTTCCTGATCGAGTACGACAACACGCAGGGCAACGCCAACCACGTCCACAGCGTGTGGCGCGACTTCAACGGCGACTTCGGCCGCGACCTGCTGGCCGCGCACTATCGCCAGTACGACCACGGCACGCGGAACGCGGACTAGGAGTCTGCGCCGTAGAACGGGGCGCGGACTCCTGGAGGGTTGGTTGGGCGGTGAGCGGAGCCGCAGGCGACGCTCTCCGGGGCAGGCGTCTGCGCCGTAGAACGGCGCCGACGCCTGGAGGGTTGGTTGGGCGGTGAGCGGAGCCGCAGGCGACGCTCTCCGGGCTGGGAGTCTGCGCCGTAGACGAGCTTCTACGTCGCCGAGCTGTTGACGTGGCGCGTGCAGAAGATCACGCTCTGCGACTGACGGGATCGCTCTACACCGATGTTCCGTACCGGAGGTGTTGGCCAGCATGGGCCGCGGGCGGCCGTCATCGCGGACGCGCACCACCGTGCGCGGACTGCGGCTCGGTTACGATTGCCTTCGCGGGCGCGGCGGCGGAGAGCCGCGCTCCCGGCCACCGGGTCTCCTTCACGAGCCTGCCTGTGACGCCGGGCCCTCCCGGGTCGTGGCGGCCGGGGGTACCCGGTCGGCCCGGCGTCGCGCGGTCCATTCGCGCGGGTTGGATGAACGAGCCGTCTCGGCGATTGCCCCTCCGCCGCTGATGGCGTGCGGCCGGGAGGCCGGCCGGCGGCTCAGGTGGCCTTCAGGACAAGCAGCGTGCGGTCGTCGGGGTTGCCGAACGAGAAGCTGCGCACATCGTCCATCACGCGCTGGCAGATCACTTCGGCGCTCTCGCTTCTCGCCCCGTTCATGATCTCGGCCAGCCGGTCGTGGCCGAACTCCTCGTCGTGGGCATTGCTCGACTCGACGATGCCGTCGGTATAGAGGGCCAGAAGGTCGCCGGAACGGAGTCGGGCGCCGCCCTCGAAGTACCGCGGCGACTCGAACATCCCGATGGGAACCCCACCGCTCCACAGCTTGTCGACGGCGCCGTCGGCCCGCACGAGGAGCGGAGGCTGGTGGCCGGCGTTGACGTAGATCATCTGGCGGGTCGGCACGTCGAGCACGGCAAAGAAGAGGGTGACGTAGCGGCCGGCGTCGACCGAATCGAAGAAGAACCGGTTGGCGCGGCGCAGAACCGCGCGGATCGCCAGCTCGCGCCCCACCAGCGCGTACATCGAAGCCCGGATGGCGGACACCTGGAGGGCGGCGGCGATGCCCTTCCCGGCCACGTCGGCGATAATGACTCCCCAGCGGTCATCCGGCAGCTCAATGAACTCGTAGTAGTCGCCGCCGACCTCGAACGACGCCTCGTTGACGCCGGCGATGTCGAGCCCCTTGAGGGCCGGAACCTCGCGCGGAATCAAGTCTTCCATCACTTGGCGGGCAACCAGCATCTCGGCGTCGATACGCCGCTTGGCCCGCACCTCCTCCTTCAGCCGGGACCGCTCGATGGTGCCGGCGATCACGGCCCCCAGCAGCCGCAGCATCTCGACGGCGCGGGCGTCGTACGCCCGCCGCCGCTTGGAATGGAGCTCGATCGCCCCCATCACGCCGTGGAGCCCCACCAGGGGGACGACCAGACCGGATTGATGACACGGCCCCCCCTCCGCCGGATCGATGCTCTCGTCCAGCAGCACGGGCTCGCGCGTGTCGATGGCGCGGGCGACGGGCCGGCCCTCTTCCAACGCGCCGTCGTGGCAGGGCACCGCCCCCGACTCGTCACGCCACCAGTAGTGGCGCACATGCCGCCCGGTGCTCCCCAGCACGTAGACGGCGGCCGACTCGTAGTCGACGAGCCGGGCGACACAGTCGAGTATGCCGTTCAGAATCTGGTCGACGTCGCGCGACGCGGCCGAGAGCTGGTAGGCGTCGACCAGCACGCGAACCGCGCGCAGAGCCTCATCGGCGGAGGCGGTCTCCAGAACCGGCTGCGGATACGTCATCGTCACGCCAGACACTAACCAAGGTCGAGGTTCAACCATCATATACCCCGGCGCCGGTCGCTCCCCGGATTGACACCGGTTGACCGCGCCCCCATGGGCCGCCGTCGTCGCGCCTGGCCCACCGACGCCCTACCGTCCGCCGGCCCCTTCCGTCCCCAGCCCCCCGCCAGCCGTTGCGGCACGCGGTTCCAGGGGCATCCCACGCTGACTGCGCGTGACGGCCCGCCCCCGATTCGAGGGGTCTCGACCGTCTTGTCGACCGGCCGGCGCCGCGTAAGACCCACGATTCCGCACGTCCGGAGCCCCAGGACCCGCCACGATGCTGCCTGCGCACGGCGGTGGCGGTAGCGTGGGATGGTCCTGCACGCGGTTCGCCGGCCGGTGGACGCGAACCCGGCCGGGCGCATAGAATGGAGGGCGGGCGCCCCCCGCGCCCGAGGCAATCCCGCGGTATCGCATGGTGAGTGTAGCTCAGTGGTAGAGCGCCGGACTGTGGCTCCGGATGTCGCGGGTTCAACCCCCGTCACTCACCCCACCGCCGGCCGCGTGCGGCGGATTCTCGACGAGCGCGGGACGCTCGTGTTCCCCGGCGTCTACGACACGTTGTCGGCGAAGATCGCCGAACGGGCCGGGTTTCCACTCGCCTTCATCTCCGGATACGCCGTCTCCGCCACGCTCATCGGCGAACCGGATATGGGCCTCCTCACCCAGACCGAGATCGTCGAACGGGCCCGCCAAATTTGCGGCGCGGTGACCATCCCGATCGTCGTCGACGCCGACACCGGCTACGGCAACGCCCTGAACGTGGTTCGTACCGTGCGGGGTCTGCTCGACGCGGGAGCGGCCGGCTGCTTCCTGGAAGACCAGGCGTGGCCGAAGCGGTGCGGGCACCTGCGCGACAAGCAGGTCATCGCCGGAGAAGCGTGGCTCCAGAAGATCCGGGCGGCGGTCGACACGCGGGGCGACCGCGACTTCTTCATCGTGGCGCGCACCGATGCGCTGGCCGCCGTCGGGCTGGAGGAGGCGCTGGCGCGGGTCGAGGCGGCGCGCGGGGCGGGCGCCGACGCCACCTTCGTCGAGGCCCCGCGGTCGCTCGACGACCTGCGGGAGATAGGCCGGCGGGCGCCGAGGCCGACGGTCGCGAACATGGTCGAGCAGGGGCGGACGCCGATGCTCGGCCGGTCGGAGCTGTCCGCACTCGGGTTCGACCTGATTCTGTACCCGGTCGCCGGGCTCTATGCGTCGGCGCAGGCCCTCACCGCCGTTTACGAACGCCTGCACGACACCGGCACCACCCGCGGCGCCGACCGGCCCATCGCCTTCGATCGGTTCAACGAGCTGATCGGCGTCGACGAAACGCGCGCCCTCGCCGCGCGTTTCGAAGAACCGCCCGGGCAAGGACGGCGATCGACATGAAGTCGGCGACCGCACCCGGCGCAGCCCGTTCGTCGCGGCCAGCGTTGCGCCACGAATAAATATTAGGAGATCGTCAGGGAACTCGCCTCGAACCCAGGAGACCCAGGAGAGTGCCGACCGGGATGCGTCCCCAGCGCCGGGTCGGCCGCGGAGTCGAGCCGCCATGTCCCCCGCGCGATCCCGTGCCCTCCTGCTCGCGGCCGTCGTGGGCCTGGGAGCGGGGGCGCCGGGGCCGGCGGCGGCCCAGGCCCCCCCGGACGAAGCGTGGCGGACCCTTGAGACCGCGCACTTCCGCATCACCTTCCCCGAGCGCCTCACCGCGCTGGCCGAAAGGGCGGGGAGAGCGGCCGAGCAGGCCCACGAGGCCCTGACGGCCGGGTTCCGCGCGGGTCCGAAGGGGACGATCGACATCGTCCTGACCGACCACGTCGACGTCTCGAACGGCTTCGCCCGCTACTCGCCCTCGAACCGCATCGTGCTTTACGCGCGGCCTCCGGCCGACCACCCCGCGCTCGCCTACTTCGACGACTGGCTGGAGCAGCTCGTCGTCCACGAGCTCGCGCACGTGTTCCACCTCGACGACGGGGGGGCGTTCGGCGGGTTCTTCCGCGCCCTGCTCGGCCGGCAGCCGTGGCCGGGGTCCATCCTGACCTTCCCGGGAGCAAACGTCCCGGGGTGGGTGGTCGAGGGGTTGGCGACCTGGTACGAGTCGGCGCTGACCGCGGGCGGCCGCGTGCACGGGACGTACCACGAGATGGCGCTGCGGACGGCGGCCCTCGAAGGCCGCTTCGAGAGCATCGGCCAAGCCGGGGGCAACTCTCCCCAGTGGCCGGGCGGCGGCCGCCGCTACGTGTACGGATCGCTCTTCTTCGAGCACCTGCTCGACAAGCACGGCCACGGCCGCATGGCCGACTTCGTCGAGGACGTCGTGCGCAACGCGCGGCTGCCGTCGCGCGTCCTCGACGACGTTTCGTTGACGGACGAGTGGGGCGCATGGACCGACGAGATGCGCACGCGGGCCGGGCGCCTGGACGCCGACCTCGCGCGGTTCGGTCCCATCACCGAGCCGGAGGCGCTGACCCGCGGCGCGCGCCGGGGACTCCATCCGGCGGTGTCCCCCGACGGCGGGGCGCTGGTCTACGCCCGATCGGACGGACGGTCCGACCCGAGGCTCGTGGCCATGCCCCCCGCCGGCGGCGACGCGTCAACGCTGGCGCGGACGAACCACCTCACCGGGTTCGACTTCCTGCCGGGCGGCGGGATCGTGTTCGCGCAGCGCGAGTACGCGGACCGCTACCGGCGGTACAGCGACCTCCACGTCCTGACGCCCGAGGGATCGGTGCGGCGTGTCACCGCCGGCGCCCGGGTGACGGCGCCGGCGGCGGATCCCGAGGGCGGCGGAGCGGTCGCGGTGGCGGACGGCGGGGGCACGAACGGCCTGGTGCGGGTCGACCTGGGGAACGGCGATATCGAGCCGCTCGTGGCGCCGGCCGCGGACATCTACTGGGCCTGGCCCGCGGTGTCGCCGGACGGACGCTGGATCGCGGCGAGCCGCTGGACCGAGGGCCGGCACGACGTGGTCATCCTCGACCGGGACGGGCGGGTGGTCCACGCGGTGACGCGCGACCGGGCCCTCGACATGGCCCCCGCCTGGAGCGCGGACGGACGCCACCTCGTCTGGTCGTCCGACCGCACCGGCGTCCCGAACATCCTCGCGGTCGAGGTCGACGCCCGAACCGGCGCCGCCGGTCCCCCGCGCCTGCTCACCAACGTGCGCACGGGGGCGGCGTTCCCGAGCGTCGGCCCCGCGGGCGACTGGCTCTATTTCTCGGGGTACCACGTCGACGGCTGGGAGATCGAGCGGGTCCCGTTCGCCCCGGATGCCGCTCCGCCCGCCCCCGAGCCGGCCGCGCGCTTCGACGACCACGCCCCCGCGACCGGGGCTGCCGCGACGGCGGACGACGCGACGGCGGACGACGCGTGGGTCGCCCCGACCGCGGCCACGCTCGCGGACGACGCGGCGGCGGCGCAGGCCGCGGCCGGCGCGGCGCAGCCCGCCGATGCCCGCGGCGAGCCGGCGCGGCGCGGCGTCGACGGTGCCGTGCGCGGCTACTCGCCGCTCTCGACCCTGCGCCCGACGTACTGGCTTCCGCAGACCCGCGGACCGGCGGCGATCGCAGAGGCGACCGTCGGGGGCGTCAAAGTGCCGCGCACCGAGCTCCTCGGCCGCGCCTTCGGCGGCCGGACCGAGGGGTTCGATCTGGTGGGCAGGCACGCCTACGCCGTCGGCGGCGCCGTCTTCACGTCGGGCGGTAAGCGCGAGGGAGACGTGTCGTACGAGTATCGAGGACTCGGGAACCCCACGATCGGTCTGGCCGCATCGCAGACTTGGGGGCACGACGGCGCCCGGGTGAGCGGCGCGGCGGCGGGAGGTTCGCCGGAGACGTTCTTCGTCCTCGAGCGGCGGCGGCGCCTGGCGGCGTCGGTCCGCATCCGGCGGCCCGGGTACCGGACGTCGGTCGGGCTGAGGTTCTCGGCCGGGCTGGTGCGGAGCGACCGCGAGATGCTCGACACGGGCCTGCAGACGACCGACGCCTACCGGCTCGCGCGGCCGGGCGCGACATCGAGCGAGCTCGCCGTCGCGGTGGACGCGTCCACCGCGCGGTCGCACGCGTTCCAGATGGGCAACGCGCGGGGCGCCGCCCTGTACCTGCGGGCCCGGACCCGCCGCGATCTCGACGCGCCGGCGGGGCTCGCCGGTCGGGCCGGTGTCGATCGCGCCGTCGACGACCTCGTCGGCCGGTTCAGGGCCTACCTGCCGGCGCCGGGTCCCGGATTCGCGGCCTCCGTGCTCGCGGTCCGCGCCGACGGCGGCGCGGCGCGCGGTCCGGCGACCGGCACGGGGTACTTCTCCGTCGGCGGCAATTCGGGCTTCTTCGCCGTCCGGGGCCACGACCCGGCGGCCCGGGCCGGGCGCCGCGCGTGGTCCGCGTCGATCGAGTACCGCGCGCCGCTGGCGTTGGTCAACCGCGGACTCGGCGCCTGGGGCCTGCACCTCGACCGGATCTTCGGCTCGGCCTTCATCGACGCCGGCGACGCGTGGGACGTCGGCGCGGCATCCGAGGCGGAACCCTCGAGACGACGCCCGCTGGCGTCGTTGGGGATCGAGCTCACGACGGATTTACTCGTCCTCTACCAGGCCCCGCTGCGGCTTCGCCTGGGAATGGCGGCGATCCCGGATCCGGATGCCCGACCCGGCGTCGCCTCCGGCGCCTCCCGGTGGCGCAGGGTCCTCTACGTGGGGGTCGGCGTGCCGTTCTGACGGCAACGCCGGTCCACCCCGCCGCGAAACCGTGCGTTGCAGCCCCCGAGCTGGTGGTGTCGAGGACCGGCGGGTCCACGTGTCGCGGAGCCCGCCGCGAAACCGTGCGTTGCGGCGGGCGGGGCTGCTGCCGGCGGACCCCGGCCGACCCCGCGTCGCGGGCACCGGTCCATCGACGTCGACTTCCGCTTCGAGCAGGACTTCCGCTTCGAGCAGGCTGCCCACGGACCAAGGACGTCGACTTCCGCGAGCAGCCTCCCGGCGGACCCCGGCCGACCCCGCGTTGCGAGCCACCGGTCCGAGGACTCAGAGCCGCACGGGCGACAAGGCGGGGCGACGGAACATGCCGAGCCTTGGGGACGGCGGAGCACAACCCGGCTCCGCGGGGCCTCCCGCCGGGGGGCGGCCAGGGTGGCCAGGGTGCCGAACCGCGGCAACGGGCTATAATTCAGTTCCCATCCGTTCACAACGGGCGTCTCCGACGCCAAGGAGGTGCGGGTTGACTGTCCCCGTCTCGATCACCGTCAACGGACAGCGGTACGACCGGGAGGTCGAGCCGAGACTGCTCTTGGTGCACTTTCTGCGCGAGGTCATCGGGTCGACGGGCACGAAGGTCGGCTGCGACACGAGCCAGTGCGGGGCGTGCACGGTGCTGCTCGACGGCATCTCCCTGAAGTCGTGCACCGCCCTCGCGGTACAGGCCGACGGCGCCGAGGTCACCACCATCGAAGGGCTGGCGGCGGGTGAGGCGCTGCATCCGTTGCAGGACGCATTCTGGGAGAAGCACGGGCTGCAGTGCGGCTTCTGCACGCCGGGCATGATCATGGCGTCGCATGAGCTGCTGCGGGTCACGCCGGACCCGAGCGACGCGCAGATCCGCCACGGTCTCGAAGGCAACCTGTGCCGGTGCACCGGGTATCAGAACATCGTGCGGGCGGTCCGTCAGGCCGCCGGAACCACGGCAGGTCAGCGATGAGCACACGCATCTTCGGTTCGGGCATCCGCCGGCGGGAAGATCCGCGCCTCATCACCGGCAGCGCCACCTACACCGACGACCTGACGCTGCCGCGCATGGCGCACGCGGCCATGCTGCGGAGCCCCCACGCCCACGCGCGCATCACCTCCATCGACACGAGCCGGGCGGCGGCCGCCCCCGGCGTGGTGGCCGCGTACACCCACGCCGACACCGAGGGCGCGGTCGCACCCGCCCCGTGCGCCTGGCACTTGCCCGACTCGGACCTGAAGATGGCGGACTACCACTGCCTGGCCAAGGATGTGGTGCGCTACGTCGGGGACATCGTCGCGGTGGTGGTGGCCGAGAGCCGCTACGCGGCCGAGGACGCCCTCGAGCTGGTGGACGTCGGCTACGAGCCGCTGCCGGCGGTGATCGACCCCGAGGCGGCGGCGGCCGAGGGCGCCCCGCAACTGCACGACGAGATCGCCGGCAACCAAGCGTTCCACTGGCAGGTCGCGGGCGGCGACGTCGACGCCGCCTTCGCCGAGGCCGAGGTCGTCGTGTCGGACCGCATCATCCAGCAGCGGCTGATACCCAACGCGATGGAGCCGCGGGCGGCGCTGGCCAGCTATACCCGCGCGACGGGTGAGCTGACGGTCTGGAACACCACCCAGAACCCGCACATCGTGCGGTTCCTCACGTCGCTGGTGCTGGGGCTCTCCGAGGACAAGATCCGGGTCATCGCGCCCGAGGTGGGGGGCGGCTTCGGCAGCAAGATCGCGGCCTACCCCGCCGACTTCGTCACGATGTTCTGCAGCCGGAAGCTCGGGCGCCCCGTCAAGTGGACGGAGACCCGCACCGAGAACTACCAGGCGACCACCCACGGCCGCGACCACGTCCAGCAGGTGGAGCTGGCCGCGAAGAAGGACGGCACCGTCCTCGGCCTCCGCTGCACCGTGCACGCGGGCATGGGCGCGTACCTGTCGACGGCGGCGCCGGGCATCCCCACGATCCTGCACGGGCTCATGCTCTCGGGCGTGTACACGATGCCGGCGGTGCGCGAGGACGTCTACGGCATCTATACGAACGGCACCCCGGTCGAGGCGTACCGGGGCGCGGGGCGCCCCGAGGCGACGTTCATGCTCGAGCGCATGATGGACGTGCTGGCGGCCAGGCTCGACATGGACCCCGCCGACGTCCGCCGGAAGAACCTGATTCCCCGGTTCGAGGACGGCCACGACGTGGTGACGTCCCTGACCTACGACAGCGGCGACTATCCCGCGGCCCTCGACAAGGTGCTGTCCCATGCCGACTACGCGGGGCTCCGCGCCCGGCAGAAGGCGGGTCCGGCCAACGGCGCCTACCTGGGCCTGGGCCTCGCCACCTACGTGGAGATCTGCGGCCTCGGTCCGTCGCAGGTGGCCGGGGCCATCGGCTTCCAGGGCGGCCTGTGGGAGAGCGCCATCGTCCGGTTCCACCCGAGCGGCAAGGTGCACGTGTTCATCGGGGCCTCGCCGCACGGACAGGGCGAGGAGACGACGTTCGCGCAGATCGTGGGCAGCGAGCTGGGGGTCGATCCCCAGGACGTCAAGGTCTTCCACGGCGACACCGACAACACGCCGATGGGCTGGGGCACCTACGGCAGCCGCACCACCGCGGTCGGGGGGGCGGCCCTCGCCCTGACCGCGCGCAAGATCCGGGACAAGGCGAAGGTCATCGCGGCGCACCTGCTCGAGGCCGCGGTCGAGGACATGGAGTACGAAGACGGCAAGTTCTTCGTCAAGGGGGCGCCCGACCAGCACAAGACGATCGGCGACATCGCGCTGATGGCGAACGTGGCGTGGAACATGCCCAAGGGGGTCGAGGCGGGGCTGGAGGCCTCGACGTTCTACGACCCGCCCAACTTCACGTTCCCGTTCGGCGCCCATCTCGCGGTGGTCGAGGTCGACGCCGAGACCGGCGCGGTCACCCTGAAGCGCTACGTCGCGCTCGACGACTGCGGCCCCCAGATCAACCCGGTGATCGTCGAGGGCCAGGTGCACGGCGGGGTCGTGCAGGGCGTCGGCCAGGCGCTGTGGGAAGAGGCGGTCTACGACGAGGGCGGCCAGCTCGTGACCGGGAGCATGCTCGACTATGCCCTGCCCCGCGCCGACCTTCTCCCCGACATCGAGGTGCTGTCGACGGTGACCCCTTCGCCGCACCATCCGCTCGGGGTGAAGGGCATCGGCGAGGCGGGCACCATCGCGTCGACCGCGGCCGTCTACAACGCCGTCCTCGACGCCCTGCGGCCGCTCGGGGTCTCCTCGGTGCGGATGCCGCTGACGCCGGAACGGGTGTGGCAGGCGATTCGGGACGCGAAGAAGTCCGCGCCGTAGCCACGGCGCGGACCGCCGCGTAGGGTCGGGCGGCGGAGCCGCCGGGCGGCGATCGGTTGGGCGGCGGGCGGAGCCGCCGGGCGGCGATCGGTTGGGCGGCAGGCGGAGCCGCCGGGCGGCGGCTCGCGAGGCCGGCAAGCGAAAGGACAGGCGATGTACGCACCAGACTTCGCATACTACCGGGCGGACTCGGTAGCCGAGATCGGCCGGCTGCTGCGCAAGCACCCCGGCGCCAAGCTGCTGGCCGGCGGGCACAGCCTGATCCCGCTGCTGAAGCTCCGGCTGGCCGCGCCGCCGGCCCTGATCGACATCGGCCGCATCGGCGAGCTCAAGGGAATATCCGTCGCCGACGGCCGCCTGCGCATCGGCGCCCTGACCACCCACGCCCAGATCGCGGCGTCGTCCGAGGTCGCGGCGCACGCCCCGGCCCTCGCCGCCGCGGCCGGGGTCATCGGCGACCCCGCGGTCCGCAACCGGGGGACCATCGGCGGCAACGTGGCCCACGCCGACCCCGCGTCGGACCTGCCGACGGTGCTGCTGGCCCTCGGGGCCTCGTTCGCGGTGGCCACCGACGACGGCGAGCGCGCCATTCCGGCCGGCGGGTTCTTCCAGGACATGATGACCACCGCCCTGGGGGAGCACGACATCGTGACCGCGGTCGACGTGCCGACCGCGCCGGAAGGCCAGGGCCAGGCCTACGAGAAGTTCTCCCACCCGGCGTCCCGCTACGCGGTGATCGGGGCGGCGGCCGCGGTGGGACTGACGGGCGGGAAGGTCGGCAGGGTGGTCGTGACCCTCGGGGGCCTGGTGCCGGCGGCAATCCGGGCCGGCTCGGTCGAGCAGGCGCTGTCCGGTCAGGCGCCGTCCGCCGACGCCATCGCCGACGCCGCCGCGGCCGTCTCGAACGACCTCGGCCCCGACCTCATCGGCGACATCTACGCGTCGGCCGAGTACCGGCGGGCGATGGCCCCGGTGTGCGTCAAGCGGGCGCTGACGGCCGCGCTCAAGCGGGCCTCCTCGGTCGCCGAGGCCCCCGCGGCGCGCAGCCCGTGGTGGAAACCGTCCTGGCTGTAGGCGTCTGCGCCGCGCACGCCGCGTGCCGATCGCGCCCGGCGCCCGCGAGTGATGCAGCCGCAGGCATCCGTTCTGTCGAGCGGCGCGGATGCTTGACCGGCTGGTTCGGCGGCCGGCCGAACCGCCAGGCGCCGCTTCCGGGCGAGGAGGTTATGGTCGCCCTGGATTCACCGCGCCATCGTGCCGTCAGGCGGCGCTTTCCGGGCGGGACGCCCGCGCTTGGGGTCCGCGCAATAACAACTTCCTTTCAGAGGCCGCAATCACGCCGTCATGGGATCGACGCCAAATGCGACAGATGCGCAGCATGGAGGCGGCCGAAGTGAACTGCGCCAAGAAACCGATACAGCAAAACCGGGAGTTTATTCTTGCGCCGATCCTTGGTGGTTCGTCACGTCATCATCTTCAGACAGACGGCCTTGAGTCGAACGATGTATTTCTTCCGCATGGGACTCTTTCGGTTCGAGGTGAGTTCTCCCGGTTACCCCATTTTCAGTCATGGCAAGGCACCAGCGACCCGGACGCGTGGACATCCGCACCGGCGCGCCACCGCATGTCGGCCAAGTCCGAGACGTTCGCGCCGGGGTGGGCCGGCAGGCGCCGCCGCACGCTTCCGCGCCCGGAGGGCGGAACGGCTTTATTAGGAGTGGGGCGTGAAGGCGAACGAACGCGTCGCCGGGCTGAACGCTCCCGGCGCCCCCATCGCCGCCTGTTCTGAACCAGGATGGATTGCATGACGGTGATGGCCGGGCCCGCTTCCGGCCGCCGGCGGCGACGGGAAGGCACCGCGGCGGCACCCGCCCCGGTGCCCCCACATCGAGACATCGGCGCCGCGCCGGGTCCGCTGCCGGAACCGGAGGCGTTTACGGACCACGGTTCGTAAACCGCATCGAGACACCGGCGCCGCGCCGGGTCCGCTACCAATGACCGACACGTCAACCGCCCCCGCCCGGCCCGCGTCCATCGACGAGCTGCAGGCGCTGCTGTCGCGCGAGGCGTACGTCGCCGACCGCGGGCTCGCCACGTCCATCTATCTCGCCCTGCGCCTGGGCCGCCCGCTGCTGCTCGAGGGCGAGGCGGGGGTCGGCAAGACGGAGGTCGCGAAGGTCCTCGCGAACGGGCTCGGAGCCGAGCTGATCCGGCTGCAGTGCTACGAGGGGCTCGACGTCACCCACGCCGTCTACGAGTGGAACTACGCGCGCCAGCTCCTCGAGATCCGCCTGCGCGAGGCGGCGGGGCCGGTCGACCGCGCGGAGGTGGCGCGGGATCTGTTCGGTCCCGACTTCCTGATCAAGCGCCCGCTGCTGCGCGCCCTCGAGTCGAGCGGCGGACCGCCCCCGGTGCTGCTGATCGACGAGCTCGACCGCGCGGACGAGGAGTTCGAGGGCTATCTGCTGGAACTGCTGTCGGACTTCCAGGTGACCATTCCCGAGCTCGGCACGGTGCGCGCCTCCGCCCCGCCGGTCGTGGTCATCACGTCGAACCGGACCCGCGAGCTCCACAACGCGCTGAAGCGCCGCTGCCTCTACTGGTGGATCGACTATCCGGACTTCGAGAAGGAGTACCAGATCGTCACCGGGAAAGTGCCCCACGCGCCGGCGCGGCTCGCCGAGCAGGTGACCCGCTTCGTGCAGGCGCTGCGGACGGCCGAGCTCTACAAGGTCTCGGGCGTCTCGGAGACCCTCGACTGGATCGCCGCCCTCGTCGCCCTCGACCGGCGCGAGCTCGACGGCGCGACCATCGACGAGACCCTGGGCCTCGTCCTCAAGACGCAGGAGGACCTGGAGGCGATACGCGGCGAACGGGCGCAGGCGCTGTTCGAGCGCAGCCTCCTGCCGGCCGGCGCGGCCGGGGGCGCATGACCGGCGGGGGCCACGACCGCGGCGCGAAGCGCCGGTGCCAGCGCATAGGCACCGCGCTTGGTGACGCGCGCATGACCGGCGGGGGCCACGACCGCGGCGTGACGCTGCCACGGGACTCGGAGGAGCGCATGACCCGCGCGGGCCACGACCGCGGCGCGACCGCCGGCGGCGCGCATCCCGGCGTCGCCGCCGCCGACGTCTTGGACCAGAATCCGCCCGTGACAGCGCACGCCAGCGTTCCCGCCGCCGACGGCGCGACCGCCCTGCGCCCCGACGACCGGGACGCGGCCGGCCATCTGTTCGGCAACCTCCTCCAGTTCGGGCGCCTGCTACACGCCGTCGGCCTCGACGTGCAGGCGGGGGGCATGCTCGACGTGGCGGAGGCTCTCGGCCACGTCGACGTCGGCCGGCGCACCGACTTCTACCATACGCTGCGAACCCTGCTCGTCCGCCGCGCGCAGGACCTTCCGGTCTTCGACGAGGCGTTCCGGCTGTTCTGGCGCCCGCCGCGGGGCGAACGCACCGCGCGCGACCTGCGGGCGCTGGGCGAGCGCCGCCGCTTCGCGCCCCCCGAGGTCGACGTGCCGCCCGACGCTCCGGCGCCGGGCGCGGCCGAGGAACGCGAGGACCCGCTGCTGCGGCTGGAGCAGGTCGCGGCGCTGACCTACAGCGCGCGGCAGGTCTCCCGGACGAAGGACTTCGCCACGTTCACGGACACCGAGATCGCCGACGCCCGCGCCCTGCTGGCGGCCCTCGACTGGGCCCCCGCCACCCGGACGACCCGCCGGTGGCGCGCCGGCGCCGGGCCGACCGTCGACGTCCGCCGCGCCGTGCGGCACAACCTCCGCTTCGGCGGCGAGCTCGTCGTCCTGCCCCGCCGGACCCGCCGCACGCGGCCGCGCCCCCTCGTGCTGCTCTGCGACGTGAGCGGGTCCATGGAGCGCTACAGCCGCATGCTGCTGCACTTCGTGCACACCCTGGCCCGGGGGTTCGACGCGGTCGAGACGTTCCTCTTCTCGACCACCCTCACCCGGGTCACCAAGCGGCTCGTCCGGCGCGGGGTGGACGACGTGGTGCCGACGCTGCCCCGGCACGTGCCGGACTGGTCCGGCGGCACCCGCATCGGCGAAGCGCTGGGCCGTTTCAACCTCGACTGGTCCCGGCGGGTGATGGGCCACGCGCCCATCGTGCTGCTCATCTCCGACGGCTGGGACCGCGGCGAACCGGAGCGGCTGGGCCGCGAGATGGCGCGGCTGCAGCGCAGTTGCCACCGCCTCGTCTGGCTGAACCCGCTGCTCGGGTCTCCCCGCTACCGCCCCCTGACCCGCGGCATGCAGGCGGCCCTGCCCTGGATCGACGACTTCCTCCCGGTGCACAATCTCGCCAGCCTCGAGTCGCTGGCCGCGCACCTCAACCGCCTCGTCGACCGCCGGCCGGCCCGCCGCCAGCCCCCGCCGCCGGGGTCCGGGGGGGCCACGGGAACCGCCGACCCGGGCGCATCACGCCGGGGACACTCGGCGTCCCCGCCGGTCGTCACGGACAGGGCCGAGACCGCCGTCACCGGCCGGGACGCATCGCCCAATCGGGGGTCTCCCTCCGGCCGGGCTACCCGCCAAGCCGCAACGCGCACGGGCCGGCAGCCAGGCTCGCCAGCGGCCGGGTCGACCGCCGGCCGGGCTACCCGCCAAGCCGCAAACGCCGCCCCCCGCCGGGGCGCATCCCCCGCAGACCGCGGGTGAACCGCCATGGACATCAACGCCACCTACACCTTCCACGCACCCGCCCAGGCCGTCTGGGACCTCCTGGTCGACATCGACGCCGTCGCCGCCTGCCTGCCCGGCCTCGAGTCGCTGGAGCCGGCCGGCGACAACCGGTACCGCGCGGTGCTCACCATGGGCATCGCCGCCGTCACCGGCCGCTACGAGGGCACCGTCGAACTGCAGGACCTCGACCCGCCGAACGCCTACCGGCTCGCCGTCGAAGGCCGCGGCAAGGCCGGCTTCGTCAACGGCGGCGCCGCCATCGCCCTGCGCGAGACGGACGGCGGGACCGAGGTAACCGTCGACGGCACCGTGCAGGTCGGCGGCACCATCGCCCGCGTCGGCCAACGGCTGCTCGGCAGCGTCTCGAAAATGATGATGGACCGCTTCTTCGCCTGCCTGCAGAAGCGGCTCGGGTGAGTCGCCGCGCTTCGACGCGGCCAGAGGGGTGAGTTCGGCGGGCTGTCTGCGGCTCTCGGTGCCGTATCCTCACCGCTTGATGGACGCCGCCCCGCTCACACCTTGAGCCGTGCAAGCGCCATCAGAAGGCGGCGGGGCCGGCCGCGGCGCGCGGTGCGGTCCTGGCGGCGGCCGGTCTGCTCGCGACGGGGCACCGCAGCGCATGACTGACTCTGGAGCCGATCGGGGAGATTCCCCGGACGAGTCGAGCCGGTGCGCGCAGTTCGATGGATCCCTGAGCGAACAGATAGCCTGCATCGACAAAGACCGCTTCGCCCGCCTGCTCGTCATCGCGAGTGTTCCACCACGAACCGTTTTTCGGGTTCGATGCCGGGAAGCGGGTACGTCGTCGCGAAGTAGACGATGTCGGACGGCTGTTGCCCGTCGCTCTCAGGCTTAGCGACCAACTGGATGGTGGCGCGGTATGCAGAGTTATAAGCGTCAATCGTGTCGCTCCAGTAATTCGCGCACCAAGACACTTCGCCGGCCGTCCAGAACTTCTGCTCCGTGGTGGCCGCGTCGCATGGCCAGACGGTGGCGACGTGTCCGATTCTGTCGGGATAGACCGTGCGACCTGCCAAGTTCTGTGGATCGTACGCATAAAGTGGACTGACGTGCGCGAGAGCACCGGGAGCAAAGACCATCTGGAGAGTCCACATCAACCGCGTCGGGACGTCGAGAGTCTCGACGTCCCGCGCCTCAATAACCCGCGAGCCGTCCTCGACGACAACCCACGAGCCGTTCTCGACGGCCGGCGGAACGACCCCCTCGTCGGTCTGTCCGGATGCATCGCCAGGCGATCCGATGACGCATATCGTCAGGATACCCCACACCAGATTGGTGACGATCGACCTTCTGTCAGTTGGGCGATTCACTACCTACCGGCCTTCCTCGTCCGGCTCCCCCGTGAGCCCTGGTGATTCACTATCGGTCTCCTCGTCTTCCGGCTCGAGCGTGACCGGCGGCAATTGAGTCGATGTCCGTGGTTCCGCTTCCGGCTCGAGGGCGACCGGCGGCGATTGAACCGGTTCCGCTGAAATCGACCAGATCCGTCCCACGGAGAATCCGATGATCGACACGGTCGCAGTCGGCAGAAGAAGGCCGTCCAGGAACAGTCGAATAGGGCCGGACTTGCGAGGAGTGAAAGCGACGAGCCAACCGAACCATAGTGAAAACAAACCAAGCATTATAAACATACAGGAAACATATGTCAGGTCGGCGAAAATAAAATTCACGAAGCGTGGATCCCTTGTGGAAATCACGAGCACAAAGCCCACCAGCCAAGTAGATGATCCTGCGATGGCATAGAATCGTCGCAACCCGATCGACAATGGTTCGGGGACAGACTCGGTCCAACCTGACCGGATCGCGCGCAACCATTCTGCGAGTTCTTGGACGATGGGGCCGCTGGAAGCTGCCGACTGCGGGGGTTTGCCATCAGTCATCAGTGTCCCCCGTCCGCCGCGGCCTTCCGGGCGTCCTCGGCCCGCGCGCTCGCCATCGGGTGCGCGGCACCCCGCCACTCGCCACCCTGGCCGGCCGCGGCGGACGGGGGGAAGAGCGCGTCGATCCGCGCCGCCGCGAAGCGGATCGAAACGGCCGGTCGGAGTCGCATCCGACACCTCCTAGCAGCCCGTGGCAAAACTCCGCAGCGCGCCAGCACTGGCCGGCGGTGCGCGGAAACGGCTCGGATCGGCCGAATTTCGGCGATTTCGACCGCTGTACGACACGTTCTTGGGCCGAGTACGGTCCCGGCCGGATGCAGCACAACTTCTGCCACGGACTGCTAGTGGAACCGGTGATTCCAGACTATGCTCATCATACCCCGGTTCGGTGGGATCTTGACAGCCGAGTCGGGCAGCGGGGAAACTTCGCCGTGCCTGTCCGCTGAACCTGTTCGCGTAGGGATGGCGGAGCGCCGAACCAGGGGCGGCGTCGGGCTACCGGCGGACGGAAGAACCGATGAGACGGACACGCGTATCTGGACGGCCGGAGGTCGGACGCCACGAGCCCGGCCTTTCGGCATGTTCGCCGACGACCGTCGCCGCCTGCCTGCCCGGCCTCGAATCGTGGAGCCGGCCGCCGACAATCGGTACCGCGCCGTGCTGACGATGGGCAGCGCCGCCGTCACCGAACGCTGCGAGGGCACCGGGCAGCGCTCGACGTTGCGCTCTTGGAGGGCGGCGTCCGACAGCACAGCACACCCCGCGAACCGCAGATACGCGGAGGCCGGGCTCGTCCCATGAGTACGACACGAGCGGACCGAACGGCAATCCGCCGGCACACGCTGTCGCGGCCGGTGGCGCTTGCGATCGAGGACGACGTCATCCGTCGTGATCGCACGTTCTTCGACTACGGCTGCGGGCGCGGGGACGACCTGCTGCGGCTGCGGAAGATGGGTATTTCCGTGTCCGGCTGGGATCCCGCGTTCTTTCCCGATGAAGAGCGCGCTCCCGCCGACGTCGTGAATCTCGGCTACGTGGTCAACGTCGTCGAAGACCCCGACGAGCGGATCGTCGTCCTCGCCGCCGCTTGGCAGCTTGCCCGGAAGGTGTTCATCGTCTCGGCCCGCCTCGACTGGGAGGCGGCGGACGCCGCCATCGACTTCCAGGGCGACGGGATCGTGACCGGCAAGCGGACCTTCCAGAAGTTTTTCACGCAGCAGGAGCTTCGAACCTGGATCGAACGCGTGCTCCACCGCCACCCCGTCGCCGCCGCACCCGGCATCTTCTACGTGTTCCGCGACGAGGCCGAAGCGCAATCATTCGCGGCGCACCGTGTCTCCCGACGCCGGCGCCCCCCCGACGCCGACGAGTGCCGGGCCGTCCTCGCCGACCATCACGAGTCGATCGAGCCGCTCGTCGCGTTCGTCACCGAACGCGGCCGCCTTCCCGTCGCCGGAGAACTCCCGACGGCGCCACGGCTGCGCCAAGCCTTCGGCAGCCCCGCCCGCGCGTTCTCGCTGCTCCGCCGCGCCACCGGGACCGACCGCTGGGACCGCATACGGGACGAACGGCGGGCCGATGTCCTGGTGTACCTCGCCCTCGCGGCCTTCCCGAAGCGCCCCCGCTTCGGCGCCCTGCCCGACCCCCTCCGCCACGACATCCGCGCCTTCTTCGGCTCCTACAAGGCCGGCTGCGCCGCCGCGAACGCCCTCCTGTTCTCTGCCGGCGACCCGCGCGCGGTCGACCGAGCCTGCCGCGACGCCGGCGTCGGCAAGCTGCTTCCCCACGCCCTCTACGTCCACCACACCGCTGTCGGACACCTGCCCCCGGTATTGCGGGTCTACGAAGGGTGCGCCCGGCAACTGGCCGGCGCCGTGGACGGGCTCACCCTCGTCAAGCTCTTCCGCCGCCGTCCCCGCGTGTCGTACCTCGCCTACGACGACTTCGACCGCGTGGCGCACCCCGCCCTCAAGAGCACCGTCGTCGCCGACCTGAAGGGCCTCGACCTCCACCACCGCGACTACACGCGCTCTGCCAATCCCCCGGTGCTGCACCGCAAGGAGTTGTTCGTCGCCGCCGACCACCCCGCCTGCGAGCGCTTCGCCCGCCTCACCGCCCGCGAAGACCGCCTCGGGCTGCTCGACGCCACGAGCGGGATCGGCACCCGAGCCGGCTGGCTCGCCGTCCTTGCCCGCCGCGGCGTGTCCATCCGCGGACACCGCGTCGTGCGCGACGTGACGGACTCAACAACCCGTGGTGAACCCCGCGTCGCACCGGGAGCGGCGGGGGCGCCGGCGGGCTGAAGAGCGCCCGCGGGCAAAAGAACGCCCGTGCCTGACAAGGCGTGAGGAGGGCCCGTTACCGCTTCGCACCGGGAGCGGCGGGGGCGCCGGCGGGCTGAAGAGCGCCCGCGGGCAAAAGAACGCCCGTGCCCGACAAGACGTGAGGAGGGCCCGTTACCGCTTCCCGCCTGCTTCGAAGGGCGGAACGCCCCCCAAGCGCAAGACCATACCCGGGTCGAACCCGCACCGCGCGCGGGAACACCGAGCCCGAAACGCCGAAGAACGGCAACTCGACCAAACGCGCCACAAGCTTGCGCGCACCACCAAACCTCCAGTACATTCCCAGACAACAGGCCACGGCAACCACAACCGACGCTTGCGAGGCTCTGAAGAATCCCGGGGCCGGGAGAACCGACATGGGCGCCACGCTGCCCCGCCGCATCATCGAGACGCTGCCCAATCGCCGGCCCGATCCGGACCGGCTGCAAGCAGCCGTCGATTTCATCGTCGCCCGACTGAATCCGGATCAATTGATCCTCTACGGCTCCGCCGCCCGAGGCCACATGACGCCCGACAGCGACCTCGACTTCCTCGCGGTCAATGCCGCCGCCCACACCCCGAGCTCCTCGTCGAACCAGTTCCATTGGGATTGCGACGCAACCGGAGACGCAGTCGACGTCCTGGTCGTAGACCGCGAAAGACTGGAAGAACGGCGCTGGATCGCCGGAACCGTACACGCCGCGGCGCTGACCGAAGGGCGCACGGTATTCTCGCGAAACGAAATCCAGCCCATCCAGACCATCGCCGAAAGCCCGCAAATGGAATTCACGATGATCGCAAAGAGCCGATTCGCGGCCAAAAAAGCCACCGAGTTCATTTCCAAGGCCCGAAAACGTCTCAAGATCGCACAATTCGCCTACAGCGAAAACGACCCCCACTCGGCCTGCGAAGACTTGCAGACATCCGCCGAACACGCGCTCAAGGTGCTAATCATCGCCAATCGGACCGAGGTCATACATACTCACAACCTGAACGATCTCTGGACACAGGCCGAAGACCTGGGAGAACAAATCGAAGCCGAACGCGACGTCCAACAACTGGACAAGATGACCATGTACGCCGGCAAGTGGCGGTACGACCAGCCCGAGAGCGAAAACCCGGGCACCTCCTATCTGACGTTCCGCCCGGTAGCCGAAGACATCCTGAACTACGCTGAACGGCGCGTACCGATTCTCGATCAAGCTGAGGACCTCACGCCCGAAGACACCCCGGTGCGCCGAACAACCAGAGCACAACCAACCGACAAGCGCCGCGAACACGAACCCTGAAACGGACACAACCAGGACGCCGCTGAAACGGACCACCGGAAACCAGCCGCCAAACGGACCACAAGTGCCGCGCGCGGAACGTGCTGACCGCTTACGTCGTACTCCAGCTCCCGGGTGCGGCTGGATCGCGTCCCCGATATAAGGACGACGCCGAGTGCCTGACCGCGCCCACGCCCTATAGCAGCCTGATGGCGATGGCCCACGAGGTCCGCAAGCCGATGTTCCACCTCCGGGCCGCCGAACGGCGCGCTCGGCGGCCACATCTTACGGTGCAAGACCACTACCACAATTTCGAGACCATCGCCAACTCAATAGCCGCCAAGTGTGACGTGAATCACTCCGCGGGGTCGCCGACCTGTAGCGTGATATCGACAATCCATGTGCAACTTCCGATCGTTTGCAAAAGTACGGGTGACACCGTGTCAGCAACACCACACATGGCCGCTTCTTCGAGCAGAGCCCGGACGCACCGACGCGCGGCCAAATCGGCAGCGCAAAACCGTCGCCGTCCTCCACTCCCGCACAATCGCGCGCGCCGCTTCGTAACCGACTTCGACCTGCACCTTGTCCGACCCGTCGTTCCGTCTCGATGCTTGCGCACCGCCTGCGCCACTCCCGCGGCCACCCCGGCCGAGCGCTGTAGCCGAACGCGTGAAGCAATCGATTGGAGCCCGGCGCCGACCCCAAGATGCTGTGGCCCCCAGGGGCATCGTCCGACCGACAGCTTCGGCGCGTGCTCGCCGTCGTCAAGCCGCGTTGCTTCGCTCCGCCTCCGCTTCGCGGTGCTCTCCGCCTTGGCAGACCGCTCCGCGCCCGCCTGTCCAGACTGCGCATTCATGACACACATTTCGGGCGACTCTCGACCAGAGCACCCGAACGGTCTCGTCCTCTACGCCCACCGCCGCAGCCCTTCCCGCACGGTCTCCTCGGCCTCGTACCGAAAGCCCTTCATCGCCCGGCCGCCGAACGTCTGGCCCCCTCACCGCCCGCGAAGCCCCGCCGCCCGACACCACCAGCAAGATCTGTAACCCAATCGCCTTCCCCGGATGGCCCGGATGGCAGGACCATCCCACCCTCCGCCACCGCCGTGCGCAGGCGGAATCGTGCCGGGTCCTGGGGGCTCCGGACGTGCGGAATCGTGGGTCTCACGCGGCGCCGGCCGGTCGGCAAGACGGTGGCGACCCCGCGAATCGGGGGCGAGCCGCCACGCGCAGCCCGCGTGGGTTGCCCCTGCCCGGATGGTCCCGGATAGTGCGCCACGCCCGATTTTGTTGTAGTATTCTACGATCACGCGTTTGCCGGACCGCGAAGACACGGCGTTGACGATCGTTACCCCGGATCTCCCGCGTCCGCCGTGCTCCCGTCTCCGTGCCGGACCGGAAGGAACAATGCCGCCGATGCCAACCACACGGGCCCCCGCTGAATTCTCATCACCAGCCCTCCCCGCTGTCCGGCCTCTATATATGCTGCCCGGCGATCCTATCGCCGAAGAAGTACTCATTCCCGCGTTTCGCAACGCCGTCAACGTCGACTGCATGACCGGGTTCTTTTCCAGCACAGTTCTCGCAGATCTCGCTCCCGGCCTCGCAACCTACATCAGTGTCACCCGAAACACTTTTCGTCTCCTCATCAGTCCCATTCTCAGCCAAGAAGACCAAGCCGCAATCAGGAACGGCGTCGGGTGCCCCGAAACTCTTGCCCGTGCTTTTCTTGAAGACATGATAATTACCGAGGATCTCCTCCAGCAGCACACTCTCAAGTGTTTGTCTTGGCTATTAGCAGCAAAGCGCCTCGAAATCCGCGTCGCGCTGATGCGTGACGCACTTTTCCATCCGAAGGTGTGGCTCTTTCGTCTACGTGAAGGCCTGCTCGCAGTGCACGGTTCGAGCAATGCAACGCTAGCCGGAATCCGAAAGAACGTCGAGCAAGTCGCCGTATCCCAATCATGGTCCGACTCGAACCAGCTTTATGTTTCCACCACGTTACGTAATCAGTTCCGACGCCTATGGTCGAGTGAAGATGACAATTGCCTTATCGTGCCAATGCCGCAAGCGGTTCAAGAACACTTGCTGCGGAATTATCGCCCCGATATTCCCCCGACCGAGGACGATCTGCGTGCGCTCTATCGCAAAGCCACGACGCTCGACGAGAACGCCCGCCACGGCACGCCGATCCGCCGCCCACAATTCGCCCTGCCGGCAGGGCTCCAATTCCACCACGGCAAGTTCGAGCATCAGGGCCGAGCCGTTGACGCTTGGTGCAACGCTGGCTACCGTGGTGTCCTTGAAATGGCTACCGGTTCCGGCAAAACAATTGCCGCAATGATCTGTGCGCACCGACTCTACGCAAGGCGCAAACCGTTACTCATCGTCGTTGCAGCCCCTTACGTTCCTCTGATCCAGCAGTGGTCTGACGAGATTGCTCCCTTTGGACTCACTCCCCTGAACTTGACGGCCCTCGCCGGAAAGCGCGGACGCGCACAACAACTCGGTCGGCTAAAACGGCGGCTTGCGTCGACGCGCAGCGATGTAGAGATCATTGTTGTGTCTCATCGCACGCTCTGCGACCGCAAGTTCCACGCCGAAATCCAGAAGATAAATTGTCACACGCTCCTTGTTGCCGATGAAGTACACAACCTTGGAAGCGAGGGGTTCATCATCGATCCACCCTCGTTCTTCGACGCGCGCCTGGGCCTTTCGGCCACGCCGGTACGTCAGTACGACGCAGACGGAACCGTCGCCATGCTCGCGTTTTTCGGCCCCGTAGTCTTCAGCTTCACGCTTGCCGAAGCCATTGGGCACTGCCTGGTTCCCTACGACTACTACGTCCATCGCGTGGAGCTTACACCCAACGAAATGGACCTATGGAGCGAAATCACTTCCAAAATCAGAACGAATATCTGGCGCCAAGAGAACGGAAAACCGGATGAGTTCCTTGTAAAGCTATTTCGAGATCGGCACGCAGTGCTGGAAAACGCCGAGAACAAGATTTGCGCCCTCGAAGCGGCTTTGCGACGCCACCGTCTCGACGATCTCCGGCACGCGCTCATTTATACTTCCGACAAGGCCCCAGAACAACTTATCCAGACCAACGCACTACTCCGAAAATGCGGTATTCCCTTCCATCAACTCACCTACGAAGAGACGGCCAATCGCCGGGAGACCGCACGCATCATCAACGATTTTCGTGATGGAACATTGCGCGCCCTGACTGCCAAGCGCGTACTCGACGAAGGCGTCAATATTCCGCAGGTTCAGCAAGCCTTTATACTCGCCAGCACGACCGTAGAACGCCAGTGGATACAACGACGGGGCCGCCTTCTGCGCACGTGTTCGGAGACCAACAAGACACATGCCGAGATTCATGACTTTATCGCCCTGCCGCCGAAAGCCGCGCCCCTCGACGACGAAGCGCGGGCGGTGATTCGCGGTGAACTGACACGACTTCAGGAGTTTGTAAAACTTGCACGCAACGTTGCGAGGCCAGGCGGCCCTCTAGACGTCACGCAGGAGCTACTCCGCACGGTCGTCAAATAGGGAGGAGCCCGTGCCACTCAACGACCGGAAGATCATTTCAATTATTCTTGAGGAATGCGACAAGGTCGACGCAAGATGTGCCGGATACGAGGCAGAACTCCAGGAAGTGATTACGGAGGTCATTGCGTTGGAGCGTCAGCATCGCGTGAGGGCCGGGAGCATCCAGAAGAAAATCAATGACAAGTTCAATGCCACGGCCCGCTTTCTAGCTGAACACCGAAGGGCCACAGCGCAAGAGGATATCGCTCAATGAAGCTGATTAGCGCGGACTTCCAGAACTTCCGCCTGTTGCGCGACTTGCGTCTGGATTTTTCTGTCGACGACAATAGGGTGCTAACGGTAATTCGCGCCGAAAACGAGACTGGGAAGACCACCATTCTGACTGCGCTCCAATGGGCTTTCTACGGCGATAGGGCGTTACCGGGAGGAGGCCCCGGTTTTCGCCTGCATCCCCTTGACTGGGACGTGTCTGAGAGCAGTCGCGTTCCAGTTGTTGTGACGGTCGACTTCGAAACAACGAACATACGCCGCAGTCAGCGTCGGACGATAAGGACGAAACGCCTTTACCGGGTCGTCAGATCCACGGAGGAGCGGTTGAATGGCACCGGTTGGGAGCGCCATGCTTCAATGGTAAAGCTGTTTCACGTCACCGACGCCGGCTACGAACCGTTGGCCCCCCCCGAGGCACAGATCCACGAAGAGCTACCGCCGGATCTGCGCGAGGTCTTTTTTACTGACGGCGATAGGGCACTGAGCTTTATCGAAGCCACGGCTGGTACGGCGACCAAGCGCGAACGTGTTCAGAAAACAATTCGCTCGCTTCTGGGTCTCGGCGTAATTGAGGATGCGCTCAAACATGTCAAGAAGGCTGGCTCCGAGATCAATGCCGCCGCACAGCGCATTGACTCTGGCCACAAGATGACTGATGTCGTCACCCGCCTACAAGAAGTGGAGCGTGACGCGGCTGGACTGGAAACCGAGATCGAGGACGCCAAGAATCAAGCTGTGCGCCTGGACGAAGCCATCGCGGAGAATCAGAAACGCATCGAGACGGCCTTGATTAGAGGCAACCGCGAGGATCTCCAAAAGCAAGTCGAACAAACCGCGCGGCAAATGAAGAAGGTCGACGAGCAACGCCAAGCCGCCGCCAAAGAGCATGTAGCGTTGTTTAGAAGTTGGCATCTATCGAGGGACCTTCTGGACTCGATTTTTGAGAGTGCATTCGCGAAACTGAATGACCTGCACGATAGGGGGAAAATCCCAAACACGACCATACCGGTACTTGAGGAGCGCTTGAGCAACACCCTGTGTATTTGCGGCGAATCCCTGAACGACGCCGAACCAGATGGCAAGAGACGTAGACGCCATATTCAGCGCATGATCGACGGCAGTCGGGCTGCCGACGAATTGCAGGTTGTCGTTACCGATCTGTATTATGGTGCTCGCGCCTTCCGACACAACCGGCGCGCCGATGATGAGCGCTGGCTTGACCGGTATTCCGCCATAGCCCCTCGCAGAGACGAACTAGAGGAGATGGCCGAGCACCATGGCAAGCAGAGGAGGGCATTGGAAACACGCCTTTCCGAGATTGAGGATTCCGGCCTCCAGGATTTGCGGAATGCACAACGCCACTATCGCGAGCGGCGAGACGGCTTTCATGCCATGCGAACTCGCGGCGAAACGAGGCTGGAGGGCTTGAGAAGTGACCAAAAGAGCCTGACCCGGCAGCGTGACAATCTTCTGAAGGAGGCAAAAAAAGGAGCGCTCGTACTGGCCCAATTGCACGTGACGCAAGACGTAACCAGCGTGCTAAACAGCGCGTATCAGCGGATGGAAAATGAAGAACTCGCTAAGGTAAGTGACTCAATGAACGCTGTTTTTCTCAAGATGATTGGCTCCGACCCAGAACAGGGATCGATTATCAACGAGACAAGAATCAGCGACGAGTTTGACATTATCGTCTTCGGTCCCAACCGTCACCGATTGAATCCGGACCGCGATCTGAACGGTGCCTCACGTCGGGCTTTGACCATGGCCTTTGTACTTGCCTTGACGAAGGTAAGCGAGGTCGAAGCACCCAACGTAATCGACACGCCTCTCGGAATGATGAGTGGGTACGTCAGAAGATCCGTTCTACGAACCGCGATAGACGAGAGCTCGCAACTCATCCTGTTCTTGACCCGTTCGGAAATAGCCGACTGCGAGGAAATCCTTCTCTTCCCAACGGCATGGCCCGACGCGGTGGCGAATTCGTCGACGAAATGGTCCGTTCTATTGGGTGTCGCGATCGCGCGGAACAACTCGATTTTTTCCTGGCACGAAAAATCCTCCACGAGACGGAAGACGTAATCGGACGGTTTTTCCTCTCGATTGGCATTCGATTGGATTTGCCGCCTCGTGTCGCGATAGAAGTTGCTCTTTTGGAGAAACCCGTATCGAGATTGAAAATAACAACGTGCGTAATCTGTAAATCGGGAACTGTCGCGAAGCTAGACATGAATGTTCTCGAGATTCTCATGGACGACATCACGCCGCGTGACGTCGTCGTCGGCATTGAAGTAGGAATACAGATGATTTCGGATCAGGTCGAGGTCGTCGAGGCGCTTGCCGCGGCAGTTTATCGTTTCGTACACGGAGTTCGGATCTACGAAATCGGGTATGTTTAGGCGTGCCACCTCGATCTTTTGCGTCAAGAAGTCAAAGAAACGGGCGGCCTTGTCGACGCCCATACCGTGGACGAAAGCGTCTATTTGGCGCCAAGCCAGCGTTAATTTTCCGTTCGCACCGATGTTCCGTCCCCGAATCATGAGGTTGTATCGGGTCTTGTCGTCGCGTGGCGGCGTTACGCGGGGGGTCAAACGGTCGATGTTGCCGAGGGTATTGGAAGTGTTTTCAGCGATGTCAAACAGAACACGAAGAGCCAGATGCTCACGCCGGGAATCATTGTGCTCCGTGAACAGACGGCGGAGACACGCGCAAATCAGTGACAGTGTGACTATGCGTTGCTGTCCGTCGTTAATGCGCCATTGCCTCGGACCAGACTTGACGAGTATCACTGTGCCGAGGAAGTAACAGCGACGTTCAGCGCCGACCGCGTCGTTGATGTCTTGGAGGAGCTCGTCAACGTGCTCGGGCTTCCAGTCGTAACGCCGTTGGTGCCAGGGGACAGTGAAGAGGCCTTCGCAGATCAGGTGGAAGAAGGTGACTGCACTGGACTCAATGACGGTTGGCTGGCCAGTCATGCTGACATGTGTTCCGGGTCTACGCCGACACTGGCGAGAAACGAGAGCCGGCCCTTTTCGCAGATACGGTCGCGACGCCAGATGTCGTCGATCACTTCGATCTCCGCCGACTGGACGAGCATCTCGCCGATCTGTTCTTCCAGCGCTCGGAGACGGTCGAGGATGGTCTGACGAACTTCAAGCGTGAAGGGGCCGAACACGCGGGTGCCATCGTCGCGCAGCTTGGTGCGGCCGTCGCGGCGGACGGGCAGGCGGTTGCGGTTGTCTTCACGCAGCGCGATCAGCCACTCGCGGAAGTCGGCGAGGGCTTCGAGCATGTCCTCGTCCTCGTGGCCGGCGTCGATGAGGCCGCGCATGCTTCTGTCCTTCTGCACGACCGTGCACGTCCAGCAGCCGAAGCGGGGGGACGTGGTGCCGCAAGACGGGGCGTCTTCCTTGCTGAGGACGAGCGGGCACTCGCCGCCGCCGGCGTTGCGGTACAGGGTGATCAGGTCGCGGTGGGTGCCGCCCCACGGCGGTCGGCGCTGCATCAGGATCTTCCACACGTCGTCGTCGCCCAGGTCGGCCAGGGGCGCGAACATGCGGCAGTCGGGAATGGTGCTGTGCGGGTTCATGGTCGTCGCGGTGACGCCCCGCTGCGTCATCGCGCGTCCGCGGGTCTGCGACTCGCTCTTGCGGGTGCCGACCAGCAGGACCGCGCGCTGGTGGGCGATCACGAGCTTGCGGATGAGGTCGTTGGTAGGAGCGATCTTCATCCGGTCGGTGCACCAGCGGAAGTTGCGCGTCGGGGGGATGTAGCCGCGGCCGATGACGTTGACCCAGAACGTCTGGTCGATGCACGGCTCGGTCATCTTGACGGTGATCGGCAGGCCGGCGGCGCGGGCGGCCTCGCGGATGACCTCGAGACTCTGGCGCAAATGGCGGATGACGAGAGGCGATTCGACCAGCGTGTCGTTCGAGACGATGTAGATCGGCCGCCGAGATTCGCCGGGCGAGGCGGCCGCGGCGACCTCCCAGACGAGGTGGAGCAGCAGCGTGGAGTCCTTTCCTCCCGAATAGGCGACGATCCAGGGGTCTTCGTGCTCCCTGGCGAACTCGGTGTACATCGTCTCGCGGACGGCGGCGAGACGGGCCGGAACATCGCTGCTGCTGGTCATGCGACGCGAACGCCTCCTTCCGGGCCGCCGGGTGCCCCATTGTCGGATGTGCAAGGACCGCGCCACGCAGGCGACAGCGAGCGGAGCTCGGCGACGGCGCCGCGGATGCGCTCGACCGCGTAGTCGATCTCGTGCACGGTCGTGAAGCGGCCGAAGCTGAACCGCACCGAGCCGTGGGCCGAGTCGTCGTCCAGCCCCAGCGCCCGCAGCACGTAGGAGGGTTCGACCCGCGCCGACATGCAGGCCGAGCCGGTCGAGAAACCGATGTCCGGCAGGGCCACTATCAGCGACTCGCTCTCCACGCAGGCGAAACCCAGGTTGACGATTCCGGGCACGCAACGGCTGCGGTCGCCGTTGATGAAGACCTGCTCGACGCACCGGAGCCGATCGATGAAACGCCCTTCCAGACCGCGGGCGTGCGCCGCGTCCTCGCCCCGCCGCTTCGCCATCAGGCGCGCCGCTTCGCCCATGCCGGCAATCTGGTGCGTCGGCAGGGTGCCCGAACGCAGGCCGCGTTCGTGCCCGCCGCCGTGAATCTGGGGCTGTAATTGCGCGCGCGGCCGGCGTCGGACGTAGAGGGCGCCCACCCCCTTGGGGCCGTACATCTTGTGGGCGCTGAGGGACACGAAATCGACGGGCTGGCGCTGCATGTCGAGGGGGACACGGGCGGCGCTCTGGGCGGCGTCGACGTGGAACGGAATCCCGCGGTCGTGAGCGAGCCGGCCGATCGCCTCGATATCCGTGATGGCGCCGATCTCGTTGTTGACGTGCATCAACGACAGGAGCAACGTGTCGGCGCGCAATGCCGATTCCACCAGCTCGGGGGTGACTAGGCCGTCGGCTCCGGGCTCGATCCGGGTGACCTCGAACCCGCTGCGTTCCAGATGAAGGCACGAATCGAGCACGGCCTTGTGCTCGATGGCCGAGGTGACGATGTGGCCACCCCGCTCGCCGCGAGCGGCGACGGCACCCTTGATGGCGAGGTTGTCCGACTCGGTGGCCCCTGAGGTCCAGACGATCTCGCGCGGGTCGGCGTTGATGAGGTCGGCGACATGGACCCGCGCCTGCTCGACCGCCTCTTCGGCGTCGCGCCCGAAGCGGTGGAACCGCGAAGCGGGGTTGCCGAACACGCCATCCGGCCCGAGATAACGGGTCATCACGGCCACGACGACCGGATCGGTCGGCGTCGTCGCGGCATAGTCCATGTAGACTGGTGTCTTCATGGCACGGCCCCGCTGTCCTCCCGGACATGCCGGTCGAATCACAATCAGGCATGATGATACCGCGTTCTGCACACAGCAGTACCCGAGGTGCGGGAGATCCTGGGTTACGCGGCGCTCAGGCCGGACAACGATTGCCCGCCGGGGGCCCGACGCGGCCGTCGCTCCGGCTCCCGCCACCTCAGACGACAGACTGCCGCGAGACGACGATCGAGCCCGTTGACGATTCACGCGAGCGAGCGGTGCCGATGACTCGTCAACGCCTTCTGAAGGCGCTCGAACGGCTCAACGTCTGGAAGCGGGGCAGCGACCGCGCACCGCACAAGCCGCTGCTCCTCCTCTGGGCGCTCGGTCGCATCAGACAGGGCGGGGGCCGGCTGGCATCGTACGAACAGGACGCCGAGGAACCGCTCAAGAAGCTGCTCAGGGACTTCGGTCCCCGGCGGAAGGTGCTGCATCCGGAGAACCCCTTCTGGCATCTTCAGACCGACGATCTCTGGGAACTGGATGCCGCACTCTCCTTCGCGCCGGGGCGTGGCCCGACGCGGAGCGAACTCGTTCGCCACAACGTCAGCGGCGGCCTGCCCGAGCCGTTGCACAGACTGCTGCAACGCGACTCCGAATTGCTGCGGGCGGCGGCAGATCTGCTGCTGTTCGGGCACTTTCCCGAATCGATGCATGACGCCATCCGCGAACAGGTGGGGCTGCCCCGCAACTCGACGGCGGTGGTCCGCGAAGGGCGGTCACTCCCTCGCCGTCCGGGGCGAGACCCGGACTTCCGCGACGCCGTACTGCGCGCCTACGAGCGCCAGTGCGCCGTCTGCGGCTTCGACCTGCGCATTGCAGACGCGTCGTTCGGTCTCGAGGCCGCGCACATCATGTGGCACTCGCACGGTGGCCCGGACGAGGTCCCGAACGGTCTCGCCCTCTGCACCTTCCACCACAAGGCGTTCGATCGAGGCGTCATCGGCCTTGAACCGGGGTCCGGCGAGTACCGTGTGCTGGTGTCCAACGAGCTGAGCGGCCAGAGTCAGGCATTCCGTGAAGTACTCGATCTGCGAGACAGGAATCTCCGCCCGCCGCAAGAAGATGAACTCCAACCGGAGGTCGAGTACGTGGACTGGCATCGCCAACAGGTGTTTCGCGGTGCTCCGCGGAGCCGGCCGCAACGCTGACGCTCCGCTCGCCCCTCATGGCCGCGTTTGGCGCGTGACCACCCGCGAACGCGTGAAGTGGTGGTGAGTGCTCTCACGGCGACCCACACGCGAGCAACATCGGCGCCGAGGCCGGCTGGCGGCGGACCGTATCGCCAAGGGCGCCGTATGAACCGGGATCGCCGTATAGAGTCGTCGCGATTCACGCCGGGACGCCGGTCCGAGCGGGCTCGATCATGCAGCTCTTCCAGCGGCGGGATGAGGATTCGCTCGATCGCCTCGTTGTCGCTCACACGGATCGCGACGATCGGGTTCGCGTGATCAGCGCCCGGGAGGTGACCGCATCAGAGCAGCATGTCTATCGAGAAGAACCTGAGTGACGAGCCGGATGAACCGGACATGAGGCCGGAGTACGACCTGCGCGGGGGGGTCCGAGGGAAGTACTACCAGCGCTACAGACAGGGCACCAACGTCGTGCTCCTGGAGCCGGATGTCGCGCGCTTGTTCCACGATTCGGCTACGGTCAACGACGCGCTGCGGCGATACGTGTCGGAACATGGAGCCCCACCTGCTCCGAGCAAGCCGGCGGACTGACGATCGTCTCGGCCCCGCAGTTGGCAGGACGGCCACCGAATCGCAAGGCGCGGGCGACGCCGCGCGGATCAGGGAGCGCTTCGGCCTGGAGGCCGAGTGATGCCGCTGCGCAAGTTCCATGACGTGGAGGAGATGAAGCGGCGCCGCGCGCGCGTCCCCGGAGCCCCCTCGCTCTACCGCGCGATGCGGCTCGTCCTGGAGGTCGGACCGGCGCACCCGCCAGCGCCGCTTCCCGGCCGGCGTGCGCAAGCACGCCTAGATCGACACGCTGCAGTTGGGGCCACCGCTGCGTGCCGCCGGCGGACGCGCCCGGCCGGGCTCGCGCCGAGGACGCCCAACGGCCGGAGCGCCGCGGCGGCCTCCCCGGCGGTGCCTCGACCGTGCCCCAGGAGCATCCCACGCTGATTGCGCGTGACGGCTCGCCCCCGATTCGAGGGGTCGCCACCGTCTTGCCGACCGGCCGGCGCCGCGTGAGACCCACGATTCCGCACGTCCGGAACCCAGGACCCGCCACGATGCCGCCTGCCACGGCGGTGGCGGAGCGTGGGATGGTCCTCGACGGTGCCCCGCGCCCGGCAGAGCGAAGCCGGTGCTTTCCTGTACACTGCTCCAGCCGGCGAGCGGCGCCGGACCGCCGATGGCGCCCCGCCCGCCGCGGCGGGCCGAATCGTTGCGCACGGAGTTCGACGCACGTCATGACCGAAACCACACGGGATCTTCCGGAGCTCGACCAGGACGAGATACGCGACTGGCTCGACTCGCTCGACGCGGTGATCGACTGCCACGGGCTGACCGCGGCGGGACGGCTGCTGCAGGAGCTCACCCGCCGCGGCGAGCACGCGGGGGTGCAGCTTCCGTTCACCGCCAACACGCCCTACGTGAACACCATACCGCCCGAGGAGGACCCCGCCTATCCCGGCGACCGCGACCTCGAGCAGCGGCTGAAGAGCCTCATCCGGTGGAACGCGCTGGCGATGGTGGTGCGGGCCAACCGCGGGGCGGACGGCATCGGCGGGCACATCTCCACCTATGCCTCGGCCGCGACCCTCTACGAGGTCGGGTTCAACCACTTCTTCCGGGCGGCCAGCGAGACGCAGCCGAGCGACCTCGTGTACTACCAGGGCCATGCGGCGCCGGGCGTCTACGCCCGCGCCTACCTCGAGGACCGGATCACCCCGCAGCAGCTCGAGAACTTCCGGCGCGAGCTGGGCGCGGGGCCGGGCCTGTCGTCGTACCCGCATCCGTGGCTGATGCCCGACTTCTGGGAGTTCCCCACCGTCTCGATGGGGCTCGGCCCGATCATGGGCATCTACCAGGCCCGGTTCCAGCGGTACCTGGAGGACCGGGGCCTGCTGCCGCCGTCCGACGCCAAGGTGTGGGTGTTCCTGGGCGACGGCGAGACCGACGAGCCGGAGTCGCTGGGGGCGATCACCCTGGCCGCGCGCGAGCAGCTCGACAACCTGATCTTCGTCGTCAACTGCAACCTGCAGCGGCTCGACGGACCGGTGCGCGGGAACGGACAGATCATCCAGGAGCTCGAGGCGGCCTTCCGCGGGGCGGGGTGGAACGCCATCAAGGTGATCTGGGGCCGCGACTGGGATCGCCTTCTCGCCGATGATCGGGACGGGCTGCTGGTCCGCCGCATGAGCGAGACGGTGGACGGGCAGTACCAGAAGTACGCCGTCGAGTCCGGCGCGTACATGCGGGAGCGCTTCTGGGCCGGGATGCAGGACCGGGTGAGCCACCTGACGGACGGCGAGCTCAAGAAGCTGCGGCTCGGGGGGCACGACCCTGCCAAGGTGCACGCCGCCTTCGCGGCGGCGTCGGCCCACCGCGGGAGCCCGACGGTCATTCTCGCCCGCACCATCAAGGGCTACGGGCTCGGCGAGAGCGGCGAGGGGCGCAACATCACCCACCAGCAGAAGAAGCTGAACGAGGACGAGCTCCGCGCGTTCCGGGACCGGTTCGGCATCCCCCTGTCGGACGACGAGATCGCGGGGCTGCCGTTCTATGCGCCCAACCCCGACACCCCCGAGATGGCCTACCTGCGGACCCGCCGCGAGGCGCTCGGGGGGCCCGTCCCGCAACGCCGGGGCCGGGCCGCGCCGCTGCGCGAGGTGCCGGCCGAGCCGTTCACCGAGTTGCATGCGGGCACCGGCGACCGCGAGGCCTCGCTGACCATGGGGTTCGCCCGGCTGCTGAGCCGGCTTCTCCGCGACCCCGTCCTCGGGGAGCTGATCGTGCCGATCGTCCCCGACGAGGCCCGCACCTTCGGGATGGAGGCGCTGTTCCGGCAGGTCGGCATCTACGCGCACGCCGGGCAGCTCTACGAGCCGGTCGACCACGCCACCCTGCTCTACTACCGCGAGGGCGAGGACGGACAGGTCATCGAGGAGGGCATCACCGAGGCCGGCTCGATGGCCTCGTTCATCGCGGCGGGAACCGCCTATGCGACCCGCGGGGTGAACACCATTCCGTTCTTCATCTATTACTCGATGTTCGGATTCCAGCGCGTCGGCGACCTGATCTGGGCCGCCGCCGATTCCCGCTGCCGAGGGTTCCTGGTGGGCGGCACAGCGGGGCGGACGACCCTGGCCGGCGAGGGGCTCCAGCACCAGGACGGCCAGAGCCACCTCCTCGCGGGCCCGGTGCCCAACCTCCTGGCCTACGACCCGGCGTTCGCCTACGAGCTGGCGGTCATCATCGAGGACGGCATCCGCCGCATGTACGTCGACGGTGAGAGCCTGTTCTACTACCTGACGGTCGAGAACGAGTCCTATCCGATGCCCGCGATGCCCGACGGGGCCCGCGAGGGCATTCTGCGGGGGCTGTACCGGCTGCGGCCGGCCCGCGAACCGAGGACGCATCGGGCGCAACTGCTCGCGAGCGGGGCGATACTGCGCGAGGCCCTCGCGGCGCAGGCGCTGCTCGAGCGCTACGACGTGGCGGCCGACGTCTGGAGCGTCACGAGCTGGGGGCAGCTCCATCGCGACGGGCACGCCTGCGACCGCTGGAACATGCTGCACCCCCTGGAGGCGCCGCGCGTGCCCTACCTGACCCGCTGCCTCGGCTCGGCGCCGGGGGTGGTGGTGGCGGCCAGCGACTATGTGAAGGCGCTGCCGGACACGCTCGGCCGGTGGCTGGACGCCCGGTTCGTGACGCTCGGCACCGACGGGTTCGGGCGCAGCGACACGCGCGGGGCGCTGCGCGACTTCTTCGAGGTGGATGCCCGGTTCATCACCCTGGCGACGTTGCGGGCGCTGGCCCGCGGCGGTGCGGTGGAACCGGCGGTCGCGGCGCAGGCGATCGCCGATCTCGACATCGACCCGGACAAGCCGGACCCGGCGCTGAGCTAGGCGTCTGCGCCGCAGGAAATTATGACTACCCTATGTTGCGCAAGCGTCGGCGGTTTACCACTACATATTTGTAGTCGGATCAGACCTAAAACCGTTCTGGGGCGCAGACTCCCAGTGCATCGCCACCACTAGCTAGAGATAGGATCGTCGGGGCATTCACCTCGAACCGCAAGAGTCCTATGCAGAAGAAATACGTCGTTCGACTCAAGTTCGTCTGTCCGAAACTTATGACGTGACGGGCCACTAGGAGTCTGCGCCGTGGAGCGGCGCGGATTCCTGGAGGGTGGGTTGGGCGGCCATCGGAGGCCGCAGCGCGACCTTGCGGTCGCGTTCGGAGTTTCGCCGGCGCGAAACTCCTACGGCGGCGATTGCCGGGCTGGGCTCGCAAGGCGGGCGGGGACGCGACGGGCGCGGTTCGCACGGAGAGAGACGGTTGGCGACAGAAGTCAGACTCCCGGAGCTGGGTGAGGGCGTTGAACGCGCCGACGTCGTGCGGGTGCTGGTGGCCCCCGGGGATACGGTGGCCGTCGACCAGCCCCTGCTGGAGATCGAGACCGACAAGGCGACCGTCGAGGTGCCGTCTCCGGTCGCCGGCGCGGTGGCCTCGGTGGCGGTCGAGGCGGGCGCGACCCTCGCCGTCGGCGGGCTGATCGCCTCGCTCGAGCCGGAAGGCGCGGCGCCGACGGGGGCGTCGGCGGAGAAGCCCGCGTCGGCAGAGCCAGCCGCGTCGGCGGAGGCGGCGGGAGTGGAGGCGCACGCCGCCTCCCCATCCGCACCGAGCCCGGTGGGGGACGCGCCAGCCCCGGCCGACCGGACCCGCGCGACCGGGGCTGGCCCACCGACGCCGGCCGCAAACGCCGCCCCGCCCTCTCACCCGGCCGCTGCTCCCCCGGCCCCAGCGGCGCCCCGCACGCATCCATCCGCCGCCCCAACGCCGGCGAGCGCTCCCGCACTAGCGGCTCCAGGCGCACCCGCGCCGGCAGCCCGGCGCCGAGCGCTCACCACCCCGTCGGTACGCGCGCATCCATCCGCCGCCGCTTCAACGTCGGCGAACGCTCCCGCGCCGGCTCCAGGCGCACCCGCGCCGACAGCCCGGCGCCGAGCGCTCGCCGCGCCGTCGGTCCGCAAGCTGGCCCGCGAGATCGGCGTCGACATCGACGCGGTGCAGGGCTCCGCCGCCAACGGCCGGGTGAACCTGGACGACGTCAAGGCGCACGCGCGGCGCGCGATGGAGCAGATCCGCTCCGCCGCACAGCCCGCCACCCCGGCGCTGCCCGACTTCTCCCGCTGGGGCCCCGTCGAACGGACGCCGATGCGCAATGTGCGGCGGACGGTCGCGCGCCGCATGAGCGCCTCGTGGCAGACGGTGCCGCACGTCACGCAGCACGACCAAGCCGACATCAGCGAGATCGAGGCGGTGCGCCGCGCCCTCGCGCGCACGTCGCCCGAGCTGCCGCTCACGGTCACCGCGTTCGCGGTCACCGTCGTCGCCGCCGCCCTCAGGGAGTTCCCGCCGTTCAACGCGTCGCTCGACACTGCGCGCGACGAGATCGTCTACAAGCGGTACGTCAACATCGGGGTGGCCGTCGACACCGAGCGCGGGCTCATCGTGCCGGTCGTCCCCGAGGCCGACGGGAAGAGCCTGGCCGCCCTGTCCACCGAGATCGCCGAGATGGCGGCGGCGGCGCGCACCACCGGCCTCCCGCGCGAGCGTCTGGAGGGGGGCACGTTCACCATCACCAACCTCGGCGGTCTCGGCGGTACCGCCTTCACGCCGATCGTCAACCACCCCGAGGTGGCCATCCTCGGGCTGTCCCGGTCGACGACCGCCCCGGTCTGGGTCGGCGACCGGTTCGAGCCGCGGCCGATGCTGCCGCTGTCGCTGTCCTACGACCACCGCCTCATCGACGGTGCCGACGCGGTGCGTTTCCTGCGGTGGGTTGCCGAACGGCTGGAGCATCCGCTGCTGCTCGAGCTGGCCCCCGCCCCGGAGGGCGGGAAGTCGAAGCCGTAGCGGCCCGCGGCGAAACCCCGCGCCGCCCCGGGAGCGGCGGGGGCGCGGCGGTGGACGGAGTGGTGGTTGACCGACCCCGAATCCGGTGGTCGCCGCCGGCGGGCTGAAGAGGGCCCGCGGGCAAAGAACGCCGGTGCCTGACCCGGCGTGAGGAGGACGCCGGTTGCTGCGAAACAGGTCTCGACGGTTCGCGGCGTCGGGGTGATCGGCGTCATCGATCGATCATGACGGTTGGGCACGGGCAACCGACGAACAACGCCGCCGGGCGGGAGGCATCGCCGCTCGAAGGCGGCGGCGACTCCAGACCCGGGCGGGCAGGACGGCGCAGCCCGCGGGGGAGCGGCCGGGCCGGAAAGCGGGGCGGCCGGGCGGCTTCCGGACGAGCGGCAGACCAGCATGATCGAGCTTCACCGACTCACCCGAACAACGCCGTCGGGCGGGAGGCGTCGCCGCTCGAAGGCGGCGGGGACTTCGACACGGGCCGGCAGGACGGCGCAGCCCGCGGGGGAGCGGCCGGGCGGGAAAGCGGGGCGGCCAGGCGGCTTCCGGACGAGCGGCAGACCAGCATGATCGAGCTTCACCGACTCACCAAACGGTACGGCGATCAGGCCGTCGTCCACGACCTGTCGCTGTCGGTCGCCGAGGGCGAGCTGCTGGCGGTCCTCGGCGGGTCGGGCAGCGGCAAGACCACGACCCTCAAGATGATCAACCGTCTGATCGAGCCGTCGAGCGGCAACGTCCACCTGAACGGCGTGGATGTGCGGGGGCTTGAGCTCTCCGAGCTCCGCCGGCAGATCGGCTACGCGTTTCAGCAGGTGGGCCTGTTCCCCCACATGAACGTCGCCCAGAACGTCGCGGTCACGCCGACCCTGCTCGGCTGGAGCGCTGCGGCGATCGCGCGCCGGGTCGACGAGCTGCTCGAGCTGGTCGAGCTCGATCCCGCGGCGGTCCGCGACCGGCGGCCCGACCAGTTGTCGGGCGGCCAGCAGCAGCGCGTCGGGGTGGCCCGCGCGCTGGCCGCGGCGCCCCGGGTCATGCTGCTCGACGAGCCCTTCGGCGCACTCGATCCCCTGACCCGGCAGCGGCTGCAGGACTCGTTCATCCGAATCCGCCGCGAACTCGCCGTGACGGCGGTGTTCGTCACCCACGACATGGTCGAGGCGCTGATGCTCGGCGACCGCATCGCGGTCATGCGGCACGGCCGGCTCGTGCAGGTCGGCACACCGGCCGCGCTGATGCGGTCTCCGGCCGACGACTACGTGCGGCGGTTGCTCGACACGCCCTGCCGCGAAGCGCGGCTCGTCAACGCCCTGCTCGCCACCGGGGCCGCCGACCGATGACGGAACAGCTCGCGCTGCTGCCCCGCTACCTCACCGCCCACCTGCAACTGACGCTGCTGGCCCTGCTCTTCAGCACCGCGGTGAGCCTGCCGCTGGGGGTGGCGGCCACCCGCGTCCGGTGGCTGGAACGGCCGGTGCTGGGGGTGGCCGCGGTCATCCAGACCGTGCCCAGCCTCGCCCTGCTCGCGGCGATGGTGCCGCTGCTGGCGGCGTTGAACGTGCAGAGCATCGGATTCCTGCCCGCGTTCATCGGCCTGACGCTGTACGGCGTCCTGCCCATCCTCCGCAACACCGTCACCGGCATCGCCGGCGTCGACCCCGCCCTGACCGAGGCGGCGCGGGCCGTCGGCATGACCCCGTGGCAGCAGTTGCGCAGGGTCGAGCTGCCCCTCGCCCTGCCCGTCATCGCGGCCGGCCTCCGCACCGCGACGGTGTGGACGGTCGGGGTCGCCACCCTCTCGACCCCGGTCGGCGCGACGAGCCTCGGCAACTACATCTTCAGCGGCCTCCAGACCCGGAACTACGCGTCGGTGCTGGTCGGGTGCGCCGCCGCCGCGGTGCTCGCCCTCGTCCTCGACGGGCTGGTGCGCTGCCTCGCGGCGGGGGGCCGGGGAGGCCGGCGGCGCCGGGCGGCGGCCGCGGCGGGGATCGCCGCGCTCTATCTCTACGCCGGCCTCACCCTCGCCGCGGCCCTCGCGCCGCGCGGCGGCCGGCCGGTGGCCATCGGGGCCAAGACGTTCACCGAGCAGTACATCCTGGCCCACCTCATCGGCGGACTCGTCGAGGAAGCGACCGGGCGCACGACGACCCAGCGCCAGTCGCTCGGGTCGATGGTGGTGTTCGACGCCCTCGCGGCGGGGGACGTCGACATCTACGTGGACTACTCCGGCACCCTCTGGGCCAACGAGCTGGGCCGCGATACGGCGGGCACCGACCGGGCCGGGGTGCTCGCGGGGGTCGGCGCCCATCTCCGCGACGCCTACGGCATCGTGGTGGCCGCGACCCTCGGGTTCGAGAACGCGTACGCGGTGGCGATGCGCGCGGCCGACGCGGAGACCCGCGGCGTGCGCCGCCTGAGCGAGCTGGCCCCGATCGGGCCGCAGCTCTCGATGGGCGGCGACTACGAGTTCTTCTCGCGGCCGGAGTGGAACGCGCTCCGCGACACCTACGGGCTCCGGCTCCGCGAGCTCCGCACGATGGACCCGGCCCTGATGTACCAGGCGGCGGAGGAGGGGGCGGTCGACCTGATCAGCGCCTTCACGACCGACGGGCGCATCGCCGCGTACAATCTGACCCTGCTCGAGGACGACCGCGGGGCGATACCGCCCTACGACGCCATGGTGCTGGCCAGCGCCCGGCTCGCCCGCGAGGCGCCGGACGTGCTGGCCGCCCTCGGCCGGCTCGACGGGGCCATCGACGCCCCCGCCATGCGGCGGATGAACCTGCAGGTCGACGAGCGGGGCGCCGACCCCGCGGAGGTCGCCGCCGACTTCCTGCGGGGCCTGCGCGGCAGGAATCCGGCGCCGTAGCCGTTTTCGGCGCCTGCGCGCTTGTTGGGCGTTGAACCCTGTGCGGGCAGATTGGGATTTGGGGCGCTTGTGGAGGTTCGGCGCCTGCGCGCTTGTTGGGCGTTGAACCGCGGTTGCGACGCGCCGCAGGAATCCCGGCGCCGCAGCCCATTTTCGGCGCTTTCTGGCCGGATGCCTGCCGTGCGGCCCGAACGCGCGGCGCTGGAGAGAAGAGTCATGCCCGCACTCCGAACCGCCATCCTCGCCGCAGGCCTGTGCATGCTCCCCGCGCTCGCGGCCGAACCGCCCCCCGGTCCCGCCTCCCCGGCGCTCTCCCGGCAACCCGCCGGCGGCGGGCGCGCGGGCGGGCTGCAGCAGATCCAGCCGGGCCACTACGTCTACCTGCACACCGACGACACGCCGGGGGTGTCGTCGACGTTCAACAGCGGCATCATCGTCACCGGCGAAGGGGTGGTGGTCGTCGACGCGCTAGGTTCGGAGGCCTCGTCCGGCGTGGACGCGGGCGCGTGGGGGCGCTTGCCGCGGCCGAGCGCGCGGGAATCTCCCGGTTCGACGCCTCGTCCGGCAGGCGAAGTCCTCCACCCGGGGGCTCCACACCGCCATCACCCGGGCGCAGAAGGGTTCGATGCCCCGTCCGACAGGTGAAGTCCCCACGATTCGGTCCGGCCGGCGGGGGCGGGTCGCCGAAGGGCCGCCGGTTTCTGAACGCGGAGCACATCCCGTACGCGTTCGCGCGGCCGCCGTCGCTGGCCGTAGAACGACCCCAGGTGCTCCCTTCCGGTCAGCACGACCTGCCGCCGATGGAAACCGACGCCGTCGACTGGCCGTAGAATGACCCCATGTGCACCTTGCGCCCTCCCGCCCCGTTCGCCGCGCTGACCGTTCTCCTGATCGCCGCACCGCTCACCGCCCAGGACGGGACGGGCCCCCGTCCCAAGGTCGCCCCGAGCGGACGGGTGACGACGAGCGCGACCTTCGACGGGCGCGTCCTCCGCGACGGCGGGTGGTTCACCTACACGCCGTCCCACTCGGGCCCGTCGCGCATCACCATCGACTACGGCCAGCCGCACGCGCGGGACCGCGTGATCTTCGGGGGGCTGGTGCCCTACGGCGAGGTCTGGCGCGTCGGGGCGAACTGGGCCACCCGCCTGACCCTCGACTTCGACGTCCGCTTCGGCGATCTCGACGTGCCGCGGGGGGAGTACACGCTGTTCATGCTCCCGCGCGCGGACGGGGGCGAGCTGATCGTGAGCCGCCAGACCCGGCAGTGGGGCACCGACTACGACCCGTCGTTCGACTTCGGCCGGACGCCGATCGACCGCCGGGGGCTGGCGGAGACGGTCGGGAGCCTCGCGATCACGCTCGAGCCGGACCTGCCGGCCGAGGCGGGAGCCATCCCCTCGGGGACCCTCCGCGTCACCTGGGGAGAGGCGGAGTACTTCACCGACTGGCGGATGCTCTGGCCGTAGGAACCCGGCAAGACGCCGCTCCAAGCGGCCGGCGCGCGGGCTTGCGTGGACCGGGGCCGCCCGGCGGACGAACCACTGCGAGGCTCCGCCTCAGACCGACGAGGCATGTGGGTCTGCACAGTCGCCGGTGCCTGAGGTCGCTCCCATGGCAGCGAACAAAAAACGATCAAAACTTGACTCAACTGTAAAGATCACGCCCGTTCAAGGACTCCAGCGCATCGACACAACTAAAAATAGTGTCTCCGGAGCACTCACCTCGAACCCCAAGAGTCCCTATGCAGAAGAAATACGTCGTTCGACCCAAGTCCGTCTATCCGAAACTTATGACGTGACGGGCCACTAGTCCGCCCGCAAGACGGCCATCGGGTCGAGCCGGGCGGCCCGGCGGGCCGGAATCGCCGCGGCGGCCAGCGCGGCGAGCACGACGGTGGCGGCGGCCGCCGCGAACGTGGCCGGGTCGTGGGGACCGACGCCGTAGAGCAGGGAGGCGAGGCCGCGGCCGGCGGCGACCGCCGCCGGCAGCCCCGCCGCCAGCCCGGCCCCGGTGACGGCGAGGGCGCTCCCCACGACGAGCCTGACGAGCCGGCCGGGCGACGCCCCGACGGCGGCGCGGACGGCCAGCTCGCGGCGCCGCTCGGCGACGGCCCTGGCGAGGGCCCCGAAGAGCCCGACCATCGCCACGGCCAGCGCGAGGGCGGCGAAGCCGGCCGCCGGGGCCACGCGCAGCCGCCGGTCGGCGATGGAGCCGGCGACGTGGTCCTCCAGGGTCCGTACCTCGGGGACCGGCAGCGACGGGTTCAGCGTCCGGATGAGGTCGCGAATCGCCGGGGCCAGCCCCATCGGATCGCCGGTGGTCCGCACCACGAGGTGCGACACACCGGTGGGCGCCCGCGGCCACGGGACGTATATCGAGCCCGCGCGCGGGGCGGCGAGCCCCTGGTGCTTCATGTCGTCGACGACGGCGACGATCGGCGCGCGACGCGCGAGGCCGAAGGCGGCGACCTCGTTGTAGTGCATCCGACGGCCGACCGAGTCCTCGTTCGGGTAGACGAAACGCGCGGCGGTCTCGCTCAGCATCACGGGGCCCACCTCCGCGAGGTTGTCGGCGGCGTCGAACCGGCGCCCGTCCCGCAGCCGCGCGCCGAGCGCCGCGAAATACCCGCGGGTGACCGCGCCGAACGACAGGAGGATCTCGCGCCTCGACGAGTCGCCCCTGTCGTCCTCATACACGAACTGCACCGTTACGGGCGTATCATCGGGGGGCAGCAGGCTGCCGACCCCGGCCGCCTGCACGCCCGGCAAGCCGCGCACCCGCTCCAGCAACGTCTCCACGAAGGCGTTGTGGTCGTCGCCTCCGATGAGAAGCCGATCGGCGAGCATCAGCCGCGCCGTCAGCGCCTGCCGCGGCTCGAAGCCGGCGTCTTCGTCGAGCAGCCGGTCGACGGTCCGGACCAGCAGTCCGGCGCCGGTCAGCAGCACGATGGACAGCGCGACCTGGCCGGCCACCAGCCCCGCCCGCAGGCGCCGGGTGGTCCGCGAGCCGGTCGCCGAGGCGCCGCCGCGCAGGGCGGCGCCGTCGCCCCGCACCGCGCCGGCCGCCGAGGCGGCGCCGCAGGCCGCGCCGGCCGCCAGGGTCAGGACGAGACCGGCCAGCGCGACCGGCAGATCGAGGGCGACCGCGTCGACCCGCGGCATCGCGCCGGCGGCCAGGGCCGCGAACAACCGCAGACCGGCCCAGGCCGCCGCGAGGCCCAGAATCAGTCCCCCCGCGGCCAACGCCAGCCCCTCGATCAGCGCGGCCCGGACCAGCCGGGCCAGACCCGAGCCGAGGGCGATGCGGATCGCGAACTCCCGGCTCCGGACCACCGAGCGTCCGATGAGGAGCGTCGCCGCGTTCGCGCACGCGACCACCAGCACGAGCAGCGCCGCGGCCATCAACACCAGTAGAACGGGCCGGACCTCGCCGAGCAACGTGTCTTCGACCGGTCTGACCGCCGCGCCCCACCGGCCGCCGCCGCGGACGTCGATGACCTCGCGGGCGACCCGGGCGGCGTCGTCGCGAACCTGGGCCAAGGAGGCGCCGTCCCGCATGCGCCCCACGGTGCCGCGCCCCCCAAAGGCCGGCGTGTCCGCCGCCCAGGCGTCGACGCCGGCCGACGGAAACGCGAACCCGGCGGGCATGACCGCGGCCACGTCGTAGCGGCCCTCCCCGATGGTCACCGCCTGGCCGACGACGGATCGGCCCGTCTCGTCCTCGACGGCGCGGGCCAGCCCCGCGCTGACCACGGCCCGGCCGTCGCCGCGCACGAGGCGCGGCACGACGCCCTGCACGGCCGGCACGCCGAGCACCTCGAAGAACTCCCCGCTGACGGTGGCCACCTCCCTGACGCGGGTCGCCCCCGCGCCGCGCACCACGCGTTCCCGCGTCTGGTAGCCGGCCACCCGGACCGTCCTGAGACGGCGGTTCCACTCGTCGATCCGGTCGATCCGCACACTGGACTCTGAACCGTTGTTCAGATACACCCGGGCGACCGTGACCAGCCGGTCCGCGGCCGGGTACGGCAGCGGGTGCCACAGAACGCCGTAGGCGACGGCCAGCACCGCGGCGTTCAGGCCCAGACCCAGGGCGAGAATCCCCACCGCCAGGGCCGTCACCCCCGGCTGACGGACCAACGAGCGCACCGTGCACCGCACATCGTGCAGAATCGATTCAAACATCGGAAACCCGCTTGGTCCCTCAGCGATTCCTTGACAGCCCGTGGTGAAAACCCCGCGTCGCACCGAGAGCGGCGAGGGCGCCAGCGGGCTGAAGAGCGCCCGCGGGCAAAGAACGCCGGTGCCTGACCAGGCGCGGGGAGGCACCGGTTGCTGTAAAACAGGTCCCGACGTTTCGTGGCGTCGGGTGATGGGCGTCCCCGATCATGACGGTTCGGGCATGGTAACCGACGAACGATGCAGCGCTGCTGGAGCACATCGGTCGGCCCTCGCCTCCACAGCCATGGCACACCCTCCGGACGCCCGTCGACGGTCAACGAAGACGGCGCCTCCCGGCCCGGCGCGGCCCGCGCGCGGCGCGGCTGTCCACCGCCGCGGCCGACGGTCAACGACGACGGCGCATCCCGGCCCGGCGCAAGCGCCGGCGGGCTTCAGACGTCCGTGTGAACGAGGCGTAGCCGGATCGAGCAGGGAGGCCCGACCGGCGACGGCGGATCGGCGCGGGGCGCCCGGCAGGCAGCGTGAGATCGCATCATCCCGATACAATCCGGTGGTTCGGCAGCTCGCCCGGAAATCGTCGCCTGCGGCTCCGATTGCCGCCCAACCAACCCTCCAGGAATCCGCGCCGTTCTACGGCGCAGACTCCTACGCGAATGTACGCCGACCCGAGTCGGGGAGCCCGAAGTCATGGCCGCCACCACGTCCCGCCCGACCGGACCCGCTCATCCCGCCGGCCGCGGGAGCGCGCCGGCGGCTCCCACGCCGGGGGCGGCCGACGGTCCGCGGCAGGGGCGCGGACGCCGCCTCCTCCTGGGTCTCCTGGCGGGCGTCGCCGCCGCGGTCACCGGCTACGTCGGCGTGTCGATGCTCGTCGCCGACCGGCTGACCAAGCCGTACCGGCGCCCCCTGGCCTCGTCGCCGGCGGTGTTCGACCTGCGCTACGAGGACGTGACCTTCGGCAGCATGGTCGACGGCACCACCCTGCGCGGGTGGTTCCTGCCGGTCGAAGCGAGCGACCGCGCGGTGGTCATCGTCCACGGCCGCAGCTCGTCCCGCACCGGCGACAACGGCGAGCTGGTGGCGCACGCCGCCGCCCTCGTCGACAGCGGCTACAACGTGCTGCTGTTCGACTTCCGCGCGCACGGGTTGTCCGAAGGAACGCGCTACACGCTGGGGGCCGACGAGCAGGGGGACGTGCTGGGAGCCGTCGCGTATCTCGAGGGCCGGGGATTCGCGCCGGGCCGATTGGGGTTCTGGGCGCACTCGATGGGCGCGGCCACCGTACTGCTCGCGGCCGCCGCCTCGCCGGACGTGCGGGCGATCGTCGCCGACAGCAGCTTCGCCCGCCTCAATGACCTGCTGGCGCGGGAGCTTCCGCGAGAGAGCGGACTGCCCCGCTTCTTCAACCCCGCCATCCTCTTCTTCGGGCGCGAGCGGTACGGCCTCGACACGCGGATCCTGAACCCGGTGGAGGCGGTCGCCGGCCTGCCGCCCCGCTCGCTGTTCATCGTCCACGCCGAAGCGGATCGGTTGATTCCCGTGGACCACGCGCGGCGCATCGCCGCCGCCGCCGGACCCGCCGTCTACGACCTCTGGATCTTTCCCGGGTCCAACCACGACCGGGTTTCGGCCGCCGCCCCCGAGCAGTACCGGGCGCGGGCGCTCGCGTTCTTCGACGAGACGCTCAACTGAACCCGCCACGGCGCAACACCCGCGGTAGACGGCCGGACGGCCCGTCCGGAAGAAAAGGCGCCGGGAGGGCGGCACCGCCGGGTTGACCCGGCGCGACCGCCGGCCGCGCCCCGGCGCGGTCTACCGGCCCGACCGATCAACGCGGGCCGGCGCCACCGCACCTTCGAAGGCGCCCGAGCTGATCGAGGCCCCTTCACGGCCCTGGACAGCCCAGGGAGGCTCTTGAGTCTTCAGGACCCGGCCGGTCTCCGGCCCTCAGGGAAAGAGTCTCCAGACGCCGCATCGAAACCCCGGCAGCACGTCGTCCCCGGTCAACTCGTCGCCGGCGCCGAACACCTGCACGTCGCGCGGCCCCCGGTAGGCATGGACCGTTCGCGTCGCCGGTTCGACAATCCACACTTGGCGGGTCCCGGCGGAAAAATACTCGGCGACCAGGAAACGCGCCGGTTGGCGCGCCGGTGGCTGCGAAGTATACCGCGCCGGACATGGGCGCCCGGTGCGCGGGCCGCCGAGGTGTCGCGGCCGTGGCCATCTCCACCGGGTGACCGGGTGATGTCCCGCACGCGCATTACCGTTCCGCCGCGTGCTCCCCCCGTCGGCTTCTCCCGGCCCGGGGAGAACCTGTACCATAGCAGTCCGTGGCAGAAGTTGTGCTGCGTCCGGCCGGAGCCGTACTCGGCCCAAGAACGTGTCGTACAGCGGTCGAAATCGCCGGAATCCGGCCGATCGGAGCCGTTTCCGCGCCGTCGCCGGCCAGTTCCGGCGCACCGCGGAGTTTTGCCATGGGCTGATAGGGGAGAATCGGCGCGGTGGAACCGGGAGCGTCCCGGCGACGATCGACGACGAGTCCAGGAGGGGTCCGGCGTGGGGATTCTGGAAGTGCTGCGGATCGGTCAGGCGAGGCCGGCGGCCGAGGAACGGGGCGGCACCGACACCGTGAAGCGGATCGTGGCCGAGCTCGAGTCGCTGCCGGCGGAGCGGGCGCGGTTTCTCGCCTCCTTCGCCTACGTGCTGAGCCGGGCCGCGCACGCCGACTCCCGGATCACCGCGGAGGAGACCGACGCGATGCGCGAGATCGTGCAGAAGCTGGGCCATCTGTCCCCGGCGCAGGCGGTCCTCGTGGTCAAGATCGCCAAGCACCAGGCCCGGCTGTTCGGCGGCACCGAAAACTACCTGGTGACCCGCGAGTTCCGCGAGGTCGCGACCGACGCCCAGCGTCTCGAGCTGCTCGACTGCGTCTTCGCGGTCGCGGCGGCGGACGGCGCCATCAGCTCCATTGAGGAGTCGCAGGCGGGACAGATCGCCAGGGAGCTCGGGTTCACGCAGCCGGAGTACGCGTCGGCGCTTGCGGTCCACGCGGAGCATCGGACGGTTCTGCGCTCGCTGCGGGCGAGTCGGGCGACGGCGTCTTGACCGCCTTCCGCACCCGGGCCGGATTGGCGTCGAGCAGGACCGAGACCCACCGCAGGTCGTCGGTGTTCTCGAAGGCGATCTTGAAGGTCATGGTGATGGGCACCGCCAGCAGCAGGCCCATCGGCCCCCAGACCCACCCCCAGAACACGAGCGACAGGAACACCACCAGAACCGACATCCCGAGCCGGCGGCCCAGCAGCGTCGGCTCCAGGATGTTGCCGAAAACGATGTTCAGCACCACGTAGCCGGCCGCGACGGCCAGCGCCCGGCTCAGGTCGACCTGCACGAGCGCCAGCACGGAGGGGCCGACGGCGGCGACGATGGACCCGATGTTGGGGATGTAGTTGAAGAGGAACGCGACCAGTCCCCACATCAGGGGAAAGTCGACGTCGAGGGTCCAGACCCAGACGAAGGCGAGGAATCCGGTGCCGAGGCTGACGGCGGTCTTGACCGCGAGGTACTTCTGGACCTGCAGAGTCATCTGGCTCAGGCGTTCCAGACTGCCGCTCCGGTCGCCGAACGCGATCCGCAGCTTGTCCCGGAATCCGGCCGCCTCGACCAGGATGAAGATGACCGCGAGCAGGACGAGGAACGCATCCTGCAGCAGCCCGGCCAGCGCCCCCAGGGTGCCGCCGAGCAGGTTCACGACCGCTCCCGGATTAACGAAGTCGAGGGGGGTCCGATCGGCGAACGGGAGATTGGCCTCGTCGGCCCACACGCGGAGCCGGTTGGCCAGCTCCTCGAACCGCGTGTTGTACTGGGAATCGGCGACCACCTGCGCGAACTCGCCCACCGACTGCCCCACCACCACCCCGAGGACGCTGACGACCCCGGCGGCGGCGGCGACGGTCAGCATGACGGCCAGCCACGTCGGCACCCGGTTGCGCTGGAGCCACGCCATGAACGGCAGGCTGACGACGGCGATGAACAGCGCGCTCAGAAACGGCAGCAGAATCTCGCTGGCCTCGCGCAGTCCCGCCACCACGACGATCGCGCTGGCGGCGATCACCAGGAAGCGCATCGCCCGGCGCGGCAGTAGCTCCTCGCGGCCCATTGACGTTCGCTCCGGGGCCCGCCGGCCCGGCCGCCGCGGCACGAGTTCCGCGTCAGCGAAACTCCCCACGCGACCGCAAGGCCGCGCCGCGGCCGCCGCCCTCCGTCCAGCCCCTCTCCAGGAATCCGCGCCTTCGTTCCGGGGCGGCGCCTGCTACGGCGCGGATTCCGGCACCTCGAACGCGGTGAGCGCGAACCGGTCGCGCTCATCCACCCACTGCCCGCGTACTCCCAACCCGGCCGCGGCCCCGAGCTCGCGCAGGCCGGCGGTCTCGTACTTGTACGAGCTCTCGGTCCAGATGGACTCCCCCTCCAGGAGACGGACGGAGCACCCGGCGCCGGGAATCTCGACGGTCTGCGCCCGCAGGCTCTCGAGGTGCATCTCCATGCGCGACTCCGCGGCGTTCCAGACGGCGCGGTGCGCGAAGCGCTCGAGATCGAAGTTCGCCCCGAGCTCCCGGTTGAGGCGGGCCAGCACGTTCAGATTAAACGCCGCGGTCACCCCGAGCGGATCGTCGTAGGCGAGCACCAGCTCCGCCTCCGACTTCACCAGGTCGGCGCCGAGGAGGAAACGGTCGCCCGGCCGCAGCGCCGACCGCACCGCGCCGACGAACGCCAGACCGGCGGCCGGGTCGAGGTTGCCGATGTTGGACCCCAGAAACGCGGTCAGCACGGCGCCCCCGCCCCGCCGGCGCGCCGCCACCCGCTCGAGCCCGTCCTCGTAGGTCGTCTCGTGGCCCGTCACCGGTAAATCGGGCCACCGGGACAGCGTCCGGGCCGCGAGGTCGAGCGCGGTCGCCGACACGTCGACGAGCTCGACCCGCATCGGCACGCCGGCCCGCACCAGCGGCTCCATCAGTTGCGCCAGCTTCTCGCCGCTGCCCGCCCCCAGCTCGACGATGGTGACCGGCACCGCCAGACCCTCGCCCACCTCGCGGGCGTGCGCGGCCAGCAACCGCTGCTCGGCGCGCGTAATCCGATACTCCGGCAGGGCGCAGATCGCCTCGAAGAGCCGGGACCCCAACGCATCGTAGAGACACCGGGGCTGAAGCCGCTTCCGGGGACGACTCAGATCCCGCCGCACATCCGCCGCGAGGCGGTCGCGGACCTTCACCGCCATCACGTCACCGCCATCACGTCGCCGGCATCCACCGCGACCCGCGGCGGCGGGACCGGCCGCCCCCCCGGCTTTCCGCCCGGACTCCGGCCCCGGTCACCGCGGCGCATCCTCGACGCAGCGGAACCCCGCGTAGACGAACGGATAGTGCGGCCGGAACCAGTTGCGCAGGCTGCGCCGGACCAACCCGGTCGCGGTGACCGGAGACGCCCCCTTGATCACGTAGTGCAACCCGTCGAAGAAATCGGCGGAGTACTCTGGATACGAGGCCATCGGGGCGAATCCGGGGAACCCGTCGAACACCGTGGAGGTCCATTCCCACCCGTTGCCGACGAGGTCGTGCACCCCCCACGCGCTCGCGCCGTCCGGGAACGAACCCACCGGCACCGGATCCCATCCCCGGAAGCCGAAGTGCCCGCGGGTCGCGTCGGGCGGGCCCTCGCCCCACGGATACGAGCGCTCCCCGCCGTCCGGAGCGCCGTAGGCGGCGCGGTGAAACTCCGCCTCCGTCGGCAGGCGCCCCCCCTTCCAGCGCGCGTAGGCGGCCGCCTCGGCATGGGTGACGTAGACCGGCCAGGCCGGCGGCAGCGGCACCCTCTCGAACATCCCCCGCCACCACCAGGCGTCGGCCCCGCGCACCCAGAACGGCGGATGCCGGACCCCGGCGGACTCGCGCCACGCCCAGTCCGCCTCGGACCACCACCGGCGATCCGTGTAGCCGCCCGCCTCGACGAACTCCAGAAACGCCTGGTTGGTCACGTTGTGCCGGTCGACGGCGAACGCAGGCACGTCCACCACCAGGGTCGGGAACTCGTTGTCCCATCCGAACGGGATCTCGTCCCGCCCCGCCCCCAGCGTCGCCCGGCCGGCTGGAATGCGGACCCGGTCGACGACCGGCGCCGCACCTTCGGGGACGACCTCGGCGTCCCGGGGCCGGCGCTTCAGGGCCGACGGCAGCCGGTGCCACATGTAGGCCAGGGTCTCCTGGTGCAGCTCCTCATGCTCGATCAGGGTGAACACCGCCTGGCCGCGATGCAGGACCGGATGTCCGTCGCGCTCGATGTCGGCGTGCTCGAGGGCGTCGAGAATCGTCCGGTCGGCCTCGGCGGCGTATCGTCGAACGGCCTCGCGGCCGGGCCAGGACGCGATGGCGGACTCGTCCGCCGCGTCCCCGTCTTCGGGATCGATGCCGCGGGCGAACAGCGCCTCGAGCCCGGCATCCACCCCCGGGCGGCCGAGCCCGCGCTTGATCAACGTGTTCACGCTGAATGCCGGAATGTGCCCCTCGTAGAACACCACCGGATGCCGGAGGGGTATGGGTTGCTCGAAGTAGGCGGCCGGGCTCAACAAATCGAACAACCGCCCGGTCCGTTCACGCGTGTTCCGGAACCACGTGATGCTGGCCTGACGGTCGACCACCGGCTGCCGCGCCCGCGCCATGCTCATGTCCTCCCCGCGGCCGGCATCCCGAGGAGCGGCCCGCGCCTGTGACCCGAAAACACTACCATAGCAGCCCGTGGCAGAAGTTGCGCTGCATCCGGCCGGTGCCGTATTGGGCCCAAGAACGTGTCGGGCAGCGGTCGAAGTGCCGATAATCGGGCCGATCCGAGCCGTTTCCGCGCCACCGCCGGCCAGTTCCGGCGGGTTGCGGAGTCTGCCGCGGGCTGACGGCGGCCCGTGGTGAACCCCTCGTCGCACCGGGAGCGGCGCGGGCGCCGGCGGGCTGAAGATCGCCGGCGGGGCAAAGAACGCCCGTGCCTGACCAGACGTGAGGGAGGGCGGCCGGCGCGACGCGGGCTTCCGCCGCCGGCCGCCCGGCGGGGATGGCCGCGACCCGCCCCGCGGGACCGAAACCCGGTGTGGTAGCCTGAAATCACGGTCGGATGTCGGGTCGCTCTGAACGCACGGCGCGGGCGCCTGCGGACGCGGGTGGCGCGTGTCCCTGCGAAAGTGGCGGAATTGGCAGACGCGCCGGATTTAGGATCCGGTGGCCGGAAGGCCGTGGGGGTTCGAGTCCCCCCTTTCGCACCATGGGTTGGACCGGATGGATGGCATGAAGGCGGGAATCACCGAGCTGAGTGAAACACGGCGGCGTCTCGACGTCGAAATCCCCGCGGCCGACGTGGACGCCGCGATCGACAGGCTGACCCGGCGACGCCGCGGACGGGCCCGCGTGCCCGGCTTCCGCCCCGGCAAAGTGCCGCTGCACGTCGTGCGGCAGCGATTCAAGGAGGACATCCTGCGCGACGCCGCGGGCGATCTGGTCCCGGCCGCGGTCGAGAACGCGATCCAGGAGCACGGGCTGAGCACGGTCGACGCCCCGGACGTGCGGGAGATATCGATCGACGAGGGCCGGCCGCTCACTTTCCACGCCCTGTTCGAGGTGATGCCGGCCATCGCCGAGCTCGACTACGACGCGTTGACCCTGCGGCGCCGCCCGGTGACCGCCGACGCGGGGGCCGAGGAGCGCGCGCTCGAGCAGCTTCGGCTGCGGGCGAGCCGCGTCGTGCCGGTGACGGACCGTCCGATCGAGACCGGCGACATCGCCACCATCGACCTCACCCGGACCGCGGCGGGCGGCGACGGCCGGACCTCCGGGTACGAAGAGCCCCTCCAGCGGACGCGCATCGAGCTGGGCGCCGACGGCAACCCGCCGGGCATGGACGCCGAACTCGCCGGCCTCAGCGTCGGCGACTCGAAGACGTTCGAGCTGTCCTATCCCGTCGACTGCCTGCCCGCCGAGCTCGCCGGCCGGCGGGTCACCCACACCGTGACGGTGCGGGAGCACCACCGGCGTCTGCTCCCGGACGTCGACGACGCGTTCGCGAAGTCGGTGGGCAACTTCGACTCTATCGAGGCGCTGAAGAGCGGGCTCGCCGGCGACCTGCGCCGCGCGGCCGAGCTGGAGGCCCGGCGCGGCGTGCGGCGCGACCTCCTGCGGCAGCTCGCCTCCCGGCTGACGGTGGAGGTTCCCGACGCCCTCGTCGCCCGCGAGATCGCCCGGCGGCTTGAGCAGGTCGCGGCCTCGATGGCCCGGCAGGGGATGGACCCCCGGACCGCCAACATCGACTGGGACGCCCTGCGGGAAGAGCAGCGCGCGGCGGCCCTCGAAGCGGTTCGCGCGGCGGTGGCGCTCGACGAGGTCGTGCGGCGCGAGGACGTGAGCGTCGGCGACGAGGATATCGAGCAGGAGGTCGCGCGGCTTGCGGAACGGCTGGGCCAGACCCCGGCCGCGGTACGGGCCCGGCTCGAGAGCGACGACGGCCTCGCCCAGATGGCGGCGGCCATGCGCCGCGAGAAGGCGATTGACTTGCTGTTGTCGCGTGCTACCATCGTAACCGCGTGAGCGTGCGACCGCGCCCCAGCCGCCATTCCCCGACCGCGGCGCATCCAACCTCGAAATGAACCTGACCGCATCGCGGCGCAGCCGCACGCGTGCCGACGGCGCAGCCGCATGCGTGTCGACGGCAGGCGCCGGAAACTGAGTCCGGGACATGTCCGACGTCCACAACCAGCTGATTCCCGTCGTCGTCGAGCAGACCAACCGGGGCGAGCGCGCCTACGACATCTACTCGCGCCTGCTGAAGGACAGCATCATCTTCATCGGCACCCCCATCGAGGACTCGATCGCGAACGTCGTCATCGCCCAGATGCTGTTTCTCGAAGCGGAAGACCCGGACCGCGACATCGTCCTGTACATCAACAGTCCGGGCGGCTCGATCTCGGCCGGGCTCGCCGTCTACGACACGATGCAGTTCATCAAGCCGGACGTCCAGACCTACTGCATCGGACAGGCGGCGTCGATGGCCGCGGTGCTGCTCGCGGCCGGCGCCCGGGGCAAGCGCTACAGCCTGCCCAACTCCCGGATCATCATCCATCAGCCGCTCATGTCGGGGCTGGCCGGCCAGGCGAGCGACATCGACATCCACGCCCGCGAGATCATCCGGATGCGGTCGCGCCTGAACGGGCTGCTGGTGACGCACACCGGGCAGGAGCTCGCGCGGATCGAAGAGGACACCGAGCGGGACTACATCATGACCGCGGACCAAGGCCGCGAATACGGTATCATTGACGAAGTGGTCACACAGCGCGCCTGAGAGCCGGAGCCGCGCGCTGCACCGAGACCGGCGAGGGGCCCGCGCGCCAAGCGCGACGAGGGGGCCGTGCCGGCGGCATGCGTCCGGGAAACGAACCACCACGCCGGGAGGAAAGGCCGCGCGGGGCCGCGGCGGCTTTATTCCACGGGGCGCCAACCGCCGGCGGGTGGGCTCGCCCCGCTCGGCCGGGTGTTGGGTGACAGATGGCCAAGAAAACCGGTGAGCCGGAGATTCTCCGTTGTTCGTTCTGCAACAAGGACCAGAACGACGTTCGCAAGCTGATCGCCGGTCCGACCGTCTTCATCTGCGACGAGTGCGTCGAGGTTTGCAACGACATCATCGCCGACGACAGCCGGTTCGAGGCCCGCGGGGCCCGGTCGTCGCTCCCGGTGCCGCAGGAAATCAAGAAGTTCCTCGACGAGTACGTGGTCGGGCAGGAGCAGACCAAGAAGAAGCTGGCGGTCGCCGTCTACAACCACTACAAGCGGGTCGAGATCCAGAAGCAGTCGCGCAACCGGCAGGACATCGAGATCAGCAAGTCGAACATCCTGCTGATCGGACCCACCGGGACCGGGAAGACCCTGCTCGCCCAGACCCTCGCCAAGCTGCTGTCGGTTCCGTTCACCATCGTCGACGCCACGACCCTGACCGAGGCCGGCTACGTCGGCGAGGACGTCGAGAACATCGTCCTCAAGCTGCTGCAGGCCGCGGGCGGGGATATCGAGAAGTGCCAGCAGGGCATCATCTACATCGACGAGATCGACAAGATCTGCCGGAAGGAAGAGAACCCTTCGATCACCCGCGACGTTTCCGGCGAGGGGGTGCAGCAGGCGCTGCTGAAGATTCTCGAGGGCACGGTGGCCAACGTGCCTCCCCAGGGGGGCCGCAAGCACCCGCACCAGGAGTTCTTCCAGATCGACACCGGAAACGTGCTGTTCATCTGCGGGGGGGCGTTCATCGGACTCGATCAGACGATTCAGCGCCGCGTCGGCCGCAGGATGCTCGGGTTCGGGGCCGACATCAAGACCTCCCGGGAACGGGATCTGGGCATGACCCTGGAGCTGGTCGAACCCGAAGATCTCATCCGCTTCGGGCTGATCCCCGAGTTCGTCGGGCGGCTGCCGGTGATCGGCGCGTTGCACGAGTTGGACAAGCCGGCCCTGATGCAGATTCTGACGCAGCCGCGCAACGCGATCACGCGCCAGTACGAGCGGCTCTTCGAGTACGAGAACGTGAAGCTGCAGTTCACCGAGGACGCCTTGGAGGCGATTGCCGAGTCGGCGCTCGATCGCAAAATCGGCGCCCGCGGGTTGCGGATGATCATCGAGGACCTGATGCTCGACATCATGTACACCCTCCCCGGCCGGAAGAAGGTCCGCGAGTGCGTGATCACCCGCGAGGTCGTGCAGGCCAAGGGCGATCCGATCACCGTCATCGAGAAGGCTGGTTGAACCCAAATCCATGGAAGCCTACGAAACTCTCCCGATCGTGCCGTTGCGTGACGTCGTCGTCTTTCCGCACATGATGATCCCGTTCGTCATCGGGCGGCCGTCCTCGACGCAGGCCCTCGAGCACGCCCTCCTGAAGGACAAGCGCATCTTCCTGGCGGCCCAGCAGCTCGCGGTGGTCGACGACCCCAAGCCGACCGACATCTACACGATGGGGTGCATCGCGAACATCGTGCAGAGCCTGAAGCTGCCCGACGGCAACATCAAGGTTCTGGTCGAGGGCCTCGAACGGGCGCGCGCGGTGGAATGGAAGGAAGACAAGGGGTTCTACCGGGTCGTCGCGGAGCTCCTGCCCAAGCCCGAGGAAGCCAGCGAGGAGATCGAGGGCGCGATGAGCCGCGTCGTCTCGTTGTTCGAGCAGTACGTGAAGCTGTCGAACAACCTGCACTACGACGCGATGATCGCCGCCGTGCGCGTCGATGACGCCGGCAAGCTGGCGGACACCATCGCCGCGCATCTCGCGGTCGGGGTGGAAGAGAAGCAGAACCTGCTGGAGATCGTCCAGCCGCTGGGGCGCCTCGTGCGCATCGCGAGCCTGCTCGAAGCCGAGGTGGAAAAGCTGCAGGTCGACCGCCGGATCCAGTCCCGCGTGAAGAAGCAGATGGAGAAGGCGCAGAAGGAGTACTACCTCAACGAGAAGATGAAGGCGATCCAGAAGGAGCTGGGCCGCAAGGAGGACAAGGGCAGCGAGCTCGACGAGCTGAAGAAGAAGATCGAAGACGCGCGCATGCCCAAGGAGGTCGAGGAGAAGGCGCTCCAGGAGTTGAAGCGGCTCGAAGGGATGCCGCCCATGTCGGCCGAGGCGACGGTCTCACGGAACTACCTCGACTGGCTGATCGCGGTGCCCTGGCACAAGAAGTCGCGGGAGAGCCGCGACCTGAAGAAGGCCGAGGCGATCCTGAACACCGACCACTACGGTCTGGAGAAGATCAAGGACCGGATTCTCGAGTTCCTCGCGGTCCGGACCCTCGTCCGCAAGCCGAAGAGCACCATCCTCACGTTCACCGGCCCCCCCGGGGTCGGAAAGACGTCCCTCGCAAAGTCCATCGCCCGCGCCACCAACCGCAAGTTCGTCCGCCTCTCGGTGGGCGGGGTGCGCGACGAGGCGGAGATCCGCGGACATCGCCGCACCTACATCGGCGCGTTCCCCGGCCAGATCATCCAGATGATCAAGAAGGCCGGCACCATGAACCCGGTGTTCCTCCTCGACGAAGTCGACAAGATGTCCATGGACTTCCGGGGAGACCCCTCGGCCGCGCTCCTCGAGGTGCTCGATCCGGAACAGAACCATACGTTTCTGGACCACTATCTCGACGTCGAGTACGACCTGTCGAACATCATGTTCGTCTGCACCGCCAACGTGCTGCACACCGTTCCGCAGGCGCTGCGGGACCGGATGGAGGTGCTGCAGCTCGCCGGCTACACCGAGCTCGAGAAGATCGAGATCTCCAGAACGTTCCTCGCCCCGAAGGCGGTGAAGGCGACCGGGCTGACCGACGGCAACATCCAGTTCAAGGACGAGGCGTTCGAGACGATCATCCGCCGGTACACCCGCGAGGCCGGAGTCAGGAGCCTCGAACGGGAGATCAACACCATCTGCCGCAAGGTGGCGCGCAAGGTGGTCAACGAGGGCCGGCGGTTCTCGGAAGCCGTCGCGGCCGAGCAGATCACCCAGTATCTCGGCGTCCCCCGCTACCGGCCGACGACGGCGGAAGAGAAGAACGAGGTCGGCATCGCGACCGGTCTGGCGTGGACCGAGGCGGGCGGGGAGCTGCTGCTGACCGAGTCCACCCTGATGCCCGGCAAGGGCCGGCTCACCCTGACCGGGCAGCTCGGCGACGTCATGCAGGAATCGGCCCAGGCCGCGATGAGCTACGTGCGGTCGAAGGCCGAGGAGTTCGGCATCCGGAAAGACTTCCACCGCCGCACCGACGTCCACGTTCACGTCCCCGAGGGGGCGATTCCCAAGGACGGCCCATCGGCCGGCATCACCCTGGCGACCGCCCTCGTATCGAACCTCGCCAGCGTCCCCACCCGCCGCGACGTGGCGATGACCGGCGAAATCACCCTGCGGGGCAAGGTGCTGCCGATCGGCGGGGTCAAGGAGAAGGTTCTGGCCGCCCACCGGGCGGGCGTCAAGACCATCATTCTCCCCAAGGACAACGAGAAGGATCTGGCGGACATTCCCAAGACGGTCCTGGACGTCCTCGAGCTCCATCTGGTCGAGTCCATGGACGAAGTGCTGAAGATCGCCCTGGCCGAGCCGCTGGTCTCGCTGCTCTCCGCCCGGGAAGAGGCGGATTCCCCGTCCGCCGCGGCGGACGGCGGCATGACGCACTGACCCCGGAAAGCGTCGCCCCGCGGCTACGTTTTCCCCTCCGTGCTCACACGACGGGATGGCGCTGGTGCCCGTGATGTCGGAAACCGTCGCCCCGCGGCTACGCTTTCCACCCGACCAACCTCCAGAGCGCCCGCGCAATCGCGGCGCGGGTGCCTGACCCCGGGTCGCCGGTCGCCGGCGGATGAAGATCCACACTGCGGAGTTCGTCACGAGCGTCGGCCCCGAGAGCCCGCTTCCGGACCCGCAGCTTCCGCAGGTCAGCCTCCTCGGCCGGTCCAACGTCGGCAAGTCGACCCTGATCAACGCCCTCGCGCGCCGCAAGATCGCGCGCGCCGGCGGCGCCCCCGGCACCACCCGCCTGCTCAACGTGTACCGCATCGTGCTCGCCCGGCGCCGCGGCGAGTTGCTGCTGATCGATCTGCCCGGCTATGGCTACGCCCGCGGCGGCACCGCGGGCACGCGGGTCTTCGACCGGCTCACCGAACGCTATTTTCAGCCCGCCCCGCCCGGGGACCGGGCCGGACAACCCGGTGGCGCGGGACCGCCGGCGCCGGGGGGACCGACGGGGGCGATCCTGCTCGTCGATGCGCGGCATCCGGGACTTGAGAACGACCGGGGCGCCCTCGGCTGGCTGACAGGGCTGCGGCTGCCGCTCGTCGTCGCCGCGACCAAGATCGACCGCCTCGCCCGATCCGCCCGTCACGCCAAGCTGCAGGCGCACGAGAAAGCGCTGGCGCACCCGGTGCTGCCGATCTCGGCGAAGCGCGGCGACGGCCTCCCCGAGCTGTGGAAGGCGCTGCTGGCCTTCACCGCGGGGTCGCCGGCCGGCGCTTCGAAAGGGGGGCAATCGCGCGCGGCCGCGGCGCCGGAGAATCCTTGATGCGAAGAACGGCGACTGCGCCTTCCTCCTGCACCTCGCCAAATCGCTCAAAAGCACCGGCGCGCCGGCGGTCCGCATCACACGCCGGCCGATCCCGGCCGACGGCCGAGACCGCGGCCGATTCAAGCCAGCCGGGAGGTTCGTCCCGTCACCCTGGGCCGTTCGACGGGTGGACGTCGGCAGGACGGACAAGACCGCTCATTCGGTCTGCCGCTTCTCGATCTCCCGATGCAGCACCTGCAGGGCGTCCTCCTGACGGGCGCGCAGATCGAGCGGCCCGGAGACCGCTTCCCAGCGGTACACCGTCGACGCCGATACGCGGAGCAGGCCGGCGAACTCGGCGACCGAGAATCCGCCCCGGCCGCGCAGAGCGGCCACCCGGCGGCCCGTAGGCTGGAACCCGGACGGCGGGGCGCCGGTCCGGCCGGTCCGACGCGGCTTCCGGCGGCGCCCGGCGGTCTTCCGCCCGGCCGCCGCGCCGCCGTCCGCCGGGGCGAGATCGATGCCGAAGATGTCCGCGAGATCCCCGTCGGCGAGAACGTCGTCCCCCGCCGCCCCGACCGGCAGCGCCATGTCGCCGCCGACCAGATCCTCGGCGTCGACGGCCCGCAGGCGGAAAAGCAGCTCGGGACGGTCGTCGAGCCGGCTGCCGACGCCGTAGAGCACTGCGGCCGCGTGCTTGCACATGACCGCCCAGTCGGGACAGTCGCAGGTGAGGGTGATCTCTCCGGGCTTCGGGAACAGGCCGCGGTCGGGATCCGTGACGACGCGCAGGACATGATCGGTCAGCCGGCCCTGGAGCAGCTCGAGGACGGATCCGATCCGGCCCGCGCACTCGGTCCGGATGGCCTTCCAGGCGGCCTTTCCGAGCTTTCGGATGCGCACGGCCGTGTGGTAGAGGTCCGATCCGACGACCATGGCGTCGACACCGCCGGCGTGGATGTCCAGGTGACAGACGGAGCCGTTGCGCACGTAGGTGCGGCCCCGCGGCAGGCGGTTCTCGAAGTCGGAGCACGATTCCAGATGGTCGCACCAGCGCCGGCCCCAGAAGCTGCGGGCGATGGTGCGCCCCGCGATGTCGACGGGCTGGACGTCCAAGCCGCTCCGGCGCAGCTCGTCTGCGACCCGGGCCACGCGGGCGCGCCGGGCGCCGACGGGAACGTAGGGGCGGAACCACGGCACGGCGGGACTCCTACAAGGTCGCGCGCGTGACGTCGAGCCGCACCAGGTCTAGCAGCTCGTCGTCGGGCAGCTCGGTGAGGTTGACCTCGCCGTCGCCGTCGAGCAGCTCGTCCGCCAACTGCCGCTTCTCCGCAATCATCAGGTCGATCTTCTCCTCGATGGTGCCCCCGGTCACGAACTTGTGGACGAGCACGTTGCGGTGCTGGCCGATGCGGAACGCGCGGTCTGTCGCCTGGTTCTCGACCGCGGGGTTCCACCAGCGGTCGAAGTGAATCACGTGGGAGGCGGCGGTCAGGTTCAGCCCCGTGCCCCCCGCCTTGAGCGACAGGATGAAGAACGGCGGGCCGTCGTCGCACTGGAACCGGTCCACGAGGGCGCGCCGCCGCTTGACGCCGGTCCCGCCGTGGAGCGCCAGCCCGGCCCGACCGAAGACCGCGGCGAGGTGCTCCGACAGGGGGTCGATGATCTCCCTGAACTGGGTGAAGACCAGCGCGCGCTCCTGCCGGCCCGCGAGCTCCTCGCAGATCTCCGCCAGCCGTCTGAACTTGCCGCTGTCGCCCGGCGCGTAGTCGCCGTCACCCGAGAGCTGGCTGGGATGATTGCATATCTGTTTCAGACGCACGAGCGACCGCAGCACCAGGCCCCGCCGCGCCATCCCGTCGCTCGACTCCAGGTCGCGCCGCATCGCGCCCACGACCCGCTGGTAGAGGGCGACCTGCGCGCGGGTCAGTGAACAGTAGCGGGCCGTCTCGGTCTTGTCCGGCAGGTCGCCGATGATGCGGCGATCCGTCTTCAGACGCCGCAGGATGTAAGGCGCGACGAGCCGGCGCAACGGCGCGAACGGCTGCTCGGTCCGCTTCTGCAGCGTCTTCACGAACCCGCCGAAAACCGCGCGCGAGCCGAGCAGGCCGGGGTTGAGGAAGTCGAAGATCGCCCACAGGTCGGTCAGTCGATTCTCCACCGGCGTGCCGGTCAGGGCGATGCGGGCGTGGGCGGGCAGCCGCCGGACGGCCCGGCTCTGCCGGGTCGAGGGATTCTTGATGGCCTGGGCCTCGTCCAGAATGACGAGCCGCCAATCGACGTCCGCCAGCCAGGGCTGGCGGGTGAGCATGGCGTAGGTCGTCACCGCCAGATCAACGCCGGCGAGACGCCGCGCGGGCGCGGCCGCGACGTCCTCCAGCGTCCGCCGGTCCGTTTCCGCCGGGTGCAGGAAACGCAGCGACAGCGAAGGGGCGAACCGTCTCGCTTCGTTGCGCCAGTTGCCGAGCAGCGACGCCGGAATCACCAGCAGCGACGGCGCCCGCGGCCCGGCCCCGCGGGCGCGCCCCTCGCAGAGGAGCAGCGCCAGCACCTGAAGCGTCTTGCCCAGCCCCATGTCGTCGGCGAGACACGCGCCGAGGCCCAACCGGGTCACAAAACGCAGCCACGCCACCCCGTCGCGCTGATACGGCCGCAGCGTGCCCCGCAGCTCCCCGCCGGGCGCCACGGGATCGAGATCGCCGGGCCGGCGCATGCCCGCGAGAATCCCGCGCATGGCGTCTCCGGCGGTGACGTGCACCCAGGAGCGTTCGTCCTCCGCCTGTTCCTCGTGCCGCAGGTCCGCCGACGCCCCGGCGAGCAGCCGCATGCCGTCGACGAAGGACACCCCCCCGTTGCCGGCCTGCCGCAGGGTGTCCCAGTGATCGATGGCCTGCCGCAGCTTGTCGCGGTCCACCTCGACCCATTGGCCCTTCAGCAGCACGAGATCGTCGCGGCCGGCGAGCAGGGCCTCGCGCTCGGCGCGCGACAGCGACTCGCCGCCGAGGGCGACGTCCACCCTGAAGTCGAGCATCGCGTCCGCACCGAGCCGAGCCGGTTTCCTGCCGCCGATCGTCACCCTCACCTGCGGGCGCGCGCGTTTGCGCCACCAGTTCGGCAGCCGTACCGACAGGCCGGCCGCCTCGAGCGCGGGCACGCTCTGCAGGAGCTCGTAGGCGCGTTCCGCCGGCCACGCCAGCGGCTGATAGACGCGGCCCGACTCCACGAGGTCCCGCACCCAGCCGCACGTCTCCCCCGCCTGCTCGATGGGCGACAGCAGCTTGATGAGGGCGGCGCGGTTCCGCGCCCCGGCATACTGGCCGAGCGCCCGGCGCAACGGCAGATGCCGCACGCGTCCCGACGCGCCGAACCCCGACGCATAGGTGGCCATGAACGCGAAGGGGCGCGCCTCGTCGTTCTTGTTCTCGGCGAGATGGAAGCAGACCCGCCCCACCTGGTGCCACCGGGGCGCGCGCGCCCGCAGCAGCGCGGCGATCCCGCCCTCGGCCGCGGCGCGGTCGCGCACCCACGCGTCGAGCTGCGTCCAGACACCCCGCAGGCTGTCCTCGGACAGATACTCCCCGCCGCGCATGGGCGGGGCGGTGAGTACCCACTCGGCGCACTCGGCGGGCGCCGGCGGATCGACGCGCACGTCTTCCGCGTCTTCGGGAACGTGGCACAGGCCGGTGAGATGGCGCTCCGCGATCTGCTGCCAGTAGCGCAGGACGGGCGCGCCCTGCGTGTCGGTCTTCTCGGCCGCGAGGGTGAAGAGGGCTTCGCGCCAGTCGAGGTCGAAGGCGCGCGGCAGATGGGCGAGGCCGGCCGGGGCGCCGTCCTGGACGCCGTCCCCGTCCCCGTCGAGCGGCGCCCAGCGCAGATGTCCGGCCGGGGTCAGTCCGAGACTCATCGACGCCCGTCGGCCGGCACGCGCGGCGGCGGCAGGCCGACGGCGGCGAGCGCCTGCTCGACGGCCTGCTGGGCGGCGGTGCCGGCCGCGAGGTCCGCCGCCGCCTGGCGGATGACGTCCGCCGCCACCCGGAAAGGCGCACGCTGGGGCATCAGCAGGGTGAGCGCGCGGAAGAAGATCCGCTCGACCTGCCCGCGGTCGGCGGCGCCGGCGCCTTCCACCGCGAGTCCCGTGGCCATGTTCGTCCCCCCTTCGACGGCGAGATAGAACGCGTGGCTCAGGATCGTCGAGTTCCAGTGCGCGGCGCCGTAGCAGCACCACTCCTCGAACCACTCCAACAGCTCCTCGTTCACGAACAAGGCTCCGGAATAGAACACGAACCGGTCGTCGACCGGATTTACGCCCAGTGCGAACTCGTAACGAAGGGGGTAGGCCCCCGTCTGCAGACGCACCGACCACGGGTCCGACAGCGACCGGAGCGTCCCCGCCGCGTACTCACTGCCGTACTCGTAGTTCGCCGCGGCGCCCGCCGCCTCGTGGAAGAACCCCGTCGATACCCCGAAGATGTCGGAATAGGCCTCGTTGACGGCGCCCTCGTGAGACGACGCCAGGATGAACTCTCCGTCATCGCTGCACAAAGCCGGGGACGGCACGAATTCGCCGCGTTCAACCTCGTAGAGGAAGCGGGTCTCGGGGCAGGTATACGTCTCGCCCTCGAACTCGAAGCTCGCCGGTCCGAACCGACCCGTAACCGCACCGCGCGCCAAGCCGCCCCCGGTCCGCTGCGCGACGGAAAAGTACGTGAGACCGTGCATCAGCTCGTGCGCGACGGTGTGCAGCGCCACCCGCGGCTGCGTCGCCTCCGAGTCCGGCACCCCGCGCTGGCCGAAGACGTAGACGCCGGCGCCCTCGGGGCCGAACGGCGGCGTAATCGCAAAGGCGTTGTGGAAGTTGTTGTTGACGATGCCGACGATGCGCCCGTTCCCGCCGTCGAGCCCCTCCCACCCGTGCCGCTGCGCGAAGTAGTCGTAGGTCCAGCCCATGTGCACGTGGCCGTCGACCACCGCCGCGTCGTCCCAGAAATTGTCGGCGTCGGCCCCGACGTCGCTCGACGTCCAGCGCTGGACGCGAAACGGCCCCCGGTCGGTCAACCGGTCGAGCCGCTCGACGTCGAAGCCCGCGTCGAGGGTCACGACTTCGCCCGGCCGGAGGCGGTCGCGGGCCTCGTACCGTCCGCTCTCCCGCGTCGCGCTGATCTTCTTCGTATCGCCGAGGAACCCGGTCCCGGTCCCGACGGCGGACTGCGTGTCGAACGCCGCCTCCCGCCGCACGACGGCGCCGTCGGCGGCGGATACGAAGTAGGTGTGGAAGTCATCCAGGGTCAGGGGATACGTCAGCTCGTACGAGCCGCCGAACAGCGGCAGGATGACCAGGTCCGGAAAAAAGCGGTCTGCCAGGGCCGCTCCGGTCCGTTGCGCGAGGAGGCTCGCGGCCTCGCCGGCGGTCAGCGCCGGCGCGGTCTCCAGGTCGATGCCGGTGTGGAGGGTGCCGAAGAGCGAGACCGTCACGCCCCGGTCGAGCTGCCGCGACACCCCCGCGCCATGCACCCGCACGCCTTCGTAGAACTGTGCGAGGTACTCGTGGGTCCGCGCCGGCAGGGTGCGATCGGCCTGGCGGGACACGACGACGAGCTCGCCGGTCCGCGACATGCCGTCGAGCGTCGCATCCCACTGCCGCAGCTCGTCGACACCGGTGGCGTATCCGGCCGCAACGGAAACGACGCCCGGCTGGGGCTGGGACGCCGCGGGCCGGCCCGTGGCCAGAATCACGGCCCCCGCAAGGGCCGCCGCCATGACGAGTCGCGGAGCGGCATGCATTTGTCTCGGTTTCCTCGATTCCAGTCAGGATGCCCATGGCGCACGACCGGATCCTCACCACGCGGCAACCCGTTTTCAAGTGTAGTCCGGGGGGCCCGCGGGCGGCAACCCGGCCGGCGGCAGGGGGCGCACGTCGGGAAAGTGAGGCGCGCCGCCGGAGGTATCCGGCTCGGCCACCCCCTGAGGCGCCCCTGGGCGCCAAGCCCCGAAGGCCCGTTCAGAGGGCCTCGAGGCCGAAAACGGAGACGCGCACCCGGGGTGGGGCGGCGACTTTCCACGGAACGGGCCGAAATCGTTATAATTGGGGGTCCGCCCGCGCACCGGGCTCCGCGCCGGGCGGGTTCGCCGAACAGGAGACAGTCGTCATGCGATGGACGCGCCAGAGTCTCGCCGCCGCGGCCGTCGTGCTCGCCGCGGCGGCAGCGGCGGCGGGACAGGCCGGCCGCGCCGTCTTTCCGTTCCCCGTCACCACGTTCGAGCTCGACAACGGGCTCACAGTGGTCGGCGTCGACTACGACAGTTCTGGCATCGTCGCCTACTACACGGTGGTGCGCACCGGCTCGCGCAACGAGGTCGAGCCGGGCTTCTCCGGCTATGCGCATTTCTTCGAGCACATGATGTTCCGCGGCACCGAGAAGTACCCCACCGAGGCCTACAACGCGGTGATCAAGCGCATCGGCGCCGACTCGAACGCGTTCACGACCACCGACTGGACCACCTACTACATCGTCGCGAGCTCGGACGCGCTGGAGACCGTCGTCGACCTCGAGTCCGACCGCTTCCGCAACCTGCGGTACTCCGAGGACGACTTCCGCACCGAGGCCGGAGCCATCCTCGGCGAGTACAACCTGAACTTCTCGAACCCGGTGTCGCTGCTGCGCGAGACGCTGCACGGCCTCGCGTACACGACGCATCCGTACCGGCACACGACGATCGGCCTCCTCGAGGACATCCGGGAGATGCCCGAACACTACGACTACAGCCTGCAGTTCTACGACCGGCACTACCGGCCGGAGAACTGCATCGTCGTCGTGGTCGGCGACTTCGACCAGGCCGAGCTCGAGCGCCTCGTCCGCGAGCGCTACGGCGGGTGGGCGCGCGGCGGCTTCGAGCCCGAGATTCCCCCGGAACCGCCGCAGACCGAGGCGCGGTCGGCCCGCATCACGTGGCCCAACCCGACCCTGCCGTTCCTGATGATGGGGTATCACGCGCCGGCGTTCTCGGACCAGCGCATCGACATGCCGGCCCTCGACGTGCTCTCGCAGCTCCTGTTCTCGGAGACCTCGCCCCTGTTCCGCAAGCTGTATCTGGAGGAGCAGGTCGTCGACGCGCTGCAGGGCGGCGCCCTCGACAGCCGGGACGCCCCGCTGTTCACGATCATCGCGCGCATCACCGATCCGACGAAGACCGAGTACGTGCGCGACGCGATCGTCGCCGAGATCGAACGGTTGAAGACCGAGCCGGTCGACGAGACGGTGCTCGCCGCCACCAAGTCGCATATGCGCTACGCCTTCGCGGTGGGGCTCGACAATCCCGGGGCCGTCGCGCAGACGCTGGGACACTATCTGCAGCTCACCCGGGACCCGGAGACCGTGAACCGGGTCTACGCGCTGTACGACGCGGTGTCGCCGGACGACATCCTGATGGTCGCCAACACGTATTTCGCGGATGTCAACCGGACCGAGGTCATCCTGACCCGGGAGGAAGCCCGATGACGGCCCCAACGCCGCAACGACGCCGCCGGGCGGTCCCCGCCGCCGACCCGGGTGCCGGGTCCGCGCGGCGTTCTCGATGCGCGCCCGCGTCTCGACGCCACCGGGCCGCCGCCGGCCCGGAAGCCCGCGGCAAGACCGCGCGCTCCCGCCGCGCACGGCTGGCCCCGCTCGCCGCGGCGGGCCTCGTGCTCGCGGCAGCCGCGGCCGGCCCCGTCGGTTCGGCCGCCGGACAGCCGGCGCCCCCCCTCGTCACGCTCCCCGCGCCCGGCTCGCCGCTGGTGACCCTGCGCATCGGGTTCCGCACCGGATCGATCGACGATCCGGCGGGCAAGAACGGCCTCAACGCGCTGACGGCCTTGACGATGGGGCGCGGCGGCACCGAGGCGACGACCTACGAGGCGCTCGCCGCGACCCTGTATCCCTGGTCGGCGACGATCCGGGCGCAGTTCGACAAGGAGATGACGGTGATCGTCGGCGAGACGCACCGCGATCATCTCGATCCGTTCTTCGACATCGTGCGGGACCTCGTGACGGCGCCGCGGTTCGATCCGTCCGACTTCGAACGGAACCGCGGGTTCCTGACCAACACCGTCGTGTCGACGCTGCGCGGCAGCGACGACGAGGCGCTGGGCAAGGAGGCGCTCAACGCGCTGCTCTACGCGGGGCATCCCTACGCCGCCCCCGCCGCCGGCACCGAGCGCGGCCTGGCGGCGCTGACCCTCGACGACGTGCGCGCCTTCCACCGCGGGCATTACACGCGCGCGCGGGTCCTCGCGGGCATCTCCGGCGGCTACCCCGCGGGCTTCGCCGAGCGGGTCGAGCGCGAGCTGCTCGACCGCCTGCCGGCGGGGGGCGCCGAGCCCGCCCCGCTGCCGCCCCCGCGGGCCCTCGACGGCATCGAGCTGCTGGTGGTGGACAAGGACGCCATCGCCACTGCGATCTCCATCGGCCATCCGATCGACGTCACCCGCGCCGACGACGACTTCTACGCCCTGATGGTCGCCAACTCCTACTTCGGCGAGCACCGCACGTTCAACGGCCTCCTGATGAACAAGATGCGCGGGCAGCGGGGCCTCAACTACGGCGACTACTCGTACATCGAGCACTTCGCGCAGGACGGCGGGTCGCGCCTGCCGGTCCCCAACATCCCCCGGCGCCAGCAGTTCTTCAGCATCTGGATCCGGCCGGTGCCGCACCACAACGCCCACTTCGCGCTGCGGCAGGCTGTCCGCGAGCTGCGCGTCCTCGTGGAAGACGGCCTGACCGCGGCCGACTTCGAGGCCACCCGCGAGTTCCTGATCAACTACTCGAAGCTCTACGTGCAGACGACCAGCCGCCGTCTCGGATACCACATGGACTCCGCCGCGTACGGCACCGGGTACTTCATCGACGAGATCCAGCGCCGGCTGCCCGAGCTGACCGTCGACGACGTCAACGCCGCGATCCGGCGCCACCTGCAGGCGGACGACCTCGCCGTCGCCGTCGTCACCCGCGACGCCGAGGCGTTCGGGGATCGGCTGCTGGCCGGAGAACCGTCGCCCCCGACCTACAACGCGGCGGTGACCGAGGCGATCCGCGCCGAGGACGCGCTGATCGAGTCGTTCGAGCTCGACATCGACCCGAATCGGGTGCGGGTGGTCCCGGTGGAGGAGATGTTCCGCTAGGAGTCTGCGCCGCAGAACGGCGCGGCGGCGCGGGCCTCGCCGGAGCATTCCCGGCCCGGTCCAACAGAAAGGAATGCGGCCCCGCATTCGGCCGCAACCGCTGACCCCGCCGACAAGTCCGGCTGGCGCGGCCAGCCGGCTTCGGCCGCGGTGGCGCCGCGCCGCGTCCGGCGAACGGTTCCCGCCTTCTCCCAAGCCACGATGCCCGATCCTGTCCAGACCACGACCGTCCTGCTCGGAACCGCCGCCTCGCTGGCGATCGTCCACACCCTGATCGGCATCGACCACTCGCTGCCGCTGGCCGCTCTGGGTCGCGCCCGGGGGTGGGCGCTCGGCCGGACGCTGCTGCTGACCGGCGTCTGCGGCGTCGGCCATGTCGCCTCGTCGGTCGTGATCGGCGCGGCCGGCGTCGGCCTCGGCGTCGCGACCGACTCTCTGCTCCAGATCGAGTCGGCCCGCGGCGAGCTGGCGGCGGCCCTGCTGCTCGGCTTCGGCCTCGCCTACACCGCCTGGGCGCTCCGGCCCGCGCGCGGGGGCGCGGTCGCGCCGGCCGGCCCGTCCGGCGCCATGAACGGGCCCCGGGCGGGAGCCGGCCCGCCCGGCGACATCCGCGGGGCGACCGCGTGGACGCTCTTCGTCGTCTTCGTGCTCGGTCCGTGCGAACCGCTCATCCCGCTGTTGGCCGTACCCGGGCTAGCCGGCGACTGGCTGGCGGTGGCGGCGGTGGCCGCCGTCTTCGGGCTGCTGACGATCGGGGTCATGCTGGCGGCGGTGGCGGCCGCGTGGTACGGCATCGGGTGGATGGGCCGGCCCGCCCGGCAACGGGGTGATCGGCTCGCGCACGCCGCGGCCGGCGTCGTGGTGGCCGCCAGCGGCGCCGCCGTGCTCTGGCTCGGCCTGTAGGGAAGCCGGACGCGGCGCACCGGGGATCGGCGCGGCGGAAACGCGCCCCCTCCTGTCGCACGAACGGGACAGCCCCGAAAATCCGTGGCGGAGGCCCCGAGCGTGAGGTCAGAATTCGATCCCCAACTCCCGCTTGATCTCATCCATCGTAAACGTCCGGCCGGCGGCGTGGTCCGCACGCCCCTCCGCGATGGCGTGGAGCGCATCGTCGCTCAGCCCTTCATCATCGTCTGAAATGAAGGGCTCCGGTCTGTCGGGCGGGACGTTGGACGGGCGGACCCCCGGGGGGATCTCTTCAGGCTCAGACCGTGCTGTGCCCCGCTGGAACGGCTTCATTCTCCCGACTCCTCTCCATCTCACGTCGGGAAACGGGGGGCGGCGGGCTGACCAGCACGCCGCCTTCCTGCGGCTTCCGACGGTAGAAGCCCAAGCGACGTCAGAACAGAAACAAGGCGGTGACTACTGAACGAGAACCGACAGAATTGTCGGTTCTCACCAGTCTGTTCCCCGCGGAATCGTCGGCCCGCCGGATTGGGCCCGGCGACGCATCCTGCGCCTCACCGGTCCTGGTGCGACGCGGCCCCCCCCAAGACAGCTACGGACTCACCGTCACGGTGACGTCCTCGTAGTCCTGAAGACCGCCGTCGTGCGCGAGGGCGCGCAGGACGTATTCGCCGGGCCGGCTGAAGGTGACCTGGGTTTCCCAGCGGCCATCCTCCGGCGGATCCGGCGTCGACCAGCCCGGCGACCAGGGCGAGTTGCGCCCGACCCGGGTGTCTTCCCACGTCACGATCTGCGGCGGGTCGAAGGTCGCCCCGCCGGGGCCGCGGTAGACGAACCACGAGAACCGCAGGCCGGTCGCGGTGTCGGTGGTGATGCGGCCCGGCCGCCGGGGGTTGGTGGGGGCGAGCGGCCGCGCCCGCGGGAACTCGTCGTCGGTGACCGACGCGGCCAGCCCCAGCGGCTGGCCCACCCGCGCCGTGCGCGCGGACCCGCCCTCGACGGCCAGCGCCGGCGCGGCGTTGCGGGCCAGCTCGGGGGTCGAGCCGGCGGCGCCGGCCGCCCCGAAGTTCGCCTGTATCACCAGTTCGTCGATGTAGTAGTCGCGCTTCAGGGTCGCGTAGGCGCGGTGGGTCTGGCCGTTCGCGGTGAGGGTCCAAACCAGCTCCCGATCGCCGAAGTCGGCGGGCACCCGGATGCTGAACACGAACCGGTTGCGGCGCGGCTGGAAGCGCGTCGGCTGGCCCCGGTCGGGGCCGCCCGGCTCGATGGCGTTGTCCGGCCCGACGGGTACCTCCGGCGCCTCCTCCCAGTTCCGGTTCATGTACCCGAACATGAGGTCGAACGACCCGTCGTCGTTCTGCACCCAGCCCTCGTAGGCGGGCGAGATGCTCTGCCCGGTCGCGAAAGACTGCTGCGCCCAACCCTCGCGCCCCACGACCAGCGCCGCGAGCAGCGCCAGGAACGCCACCCCGCGGGGTGACGGCAGACAACCGGCTGATCTTCGAAACATCTCCGCACTCCGGTCTACTGCCCGCCGCCGGCGTTGACCGTCTCCTCCGGCGGGAAGTCGGTGCCGCAAACGATGCAGCCGATGTCCGACCGCCCGTCGGCCATCCGCCGCCGCTCGCGCTCGGCGACCTCGGCCGCGAACTCCTCGTCGTCCATGTAGATCGCCTGCAGCAGGTTGATGAACATGTTGTCGACGGACCGGTGGCCGGACCCCGACCAGTTGCGCGGATCGACCACGTTCGGATTGGTCGGCGTGTTGTTGAAGTAGCCGGTCAGATGGAGGATGGTTCCCGCCGGCAGCAACGGCGCCGCATCGTCCTCGTACTTGTAGACCCGCACCCAGTTGTGGTCGTAGCCCGAGCAGTTGAGGGTCTCGACGGTCGTGCCCCACACCGCCTCGAGGCACATCCTGACGCCGGGGGCGTGCATGTGAGGCTCGTAGACGCTGAGCTTCGTGTTTTCCGGCAGGGTGAAGTAGGCGTCCATCCGCTGGTTGTCCTGCATCGGCAGGATGTCGATGTCGGGACCGTTCCCGAAGAAGAGCAGCTCGACCTTCTTCGTGGGCTCGTAGCCGCGGGGATGGAACTTGAACGCGACCTCGAGCCGGGCGGTGGTGTCGATGCCGTTCGAGTGGAGATGCGTCGACGGGAAGATGAGCTGCGACCCCGCCGGCAGGAGCGGGCCCGCATCCTCGTCGAAGACGTCGGCGTTCCGGCCGACCTCGTGGACCGGCCACGTATAGGCGTCGGCCGGGTCGCCGTCCTCCACCATGGTCGTCAGGGCCGAGTGGTGCACGACGAACAACCCGCCCACGGTGTCCGACCGCACGCCGCGCGGCAGGTCGTTGCGCTCCTTGTACTCGATGGCCGCCACGTAGCGGTCCTCGGTCAGCCCGGAGTCCACCACGCCGAGCATACCCCACCAGTCCGGGGCCTCCGCCGCCACCTCGAAGGCCGGGGACGACAGGACGAGATCCGGCCGGCCGATCTCCCACTCGTCCACGTCGATGAACGGGGGCGGCGCGGGCATGTCCGCGGGGTTGCCGCGCGGCGCCCCGCTGTCGACCCACGCCGCGATGGTCGCGATCTCGGCGTCGCTCAACGACCAGTCGTCCTTGAAGCGCTGAATGCCGATGTCCTTCTCGATGTACCAGGGCGGCATGACCCCCATGCGGTTGCGCAGCCCGGTCCGCTGCTTGATCGACCGCGCCCAGGGGCGGACGTCCTCGTAGCTGATGAGCGGCATCGGGGCGAGCGAGTCGGGCCGATGGCACTTCTGGCAACTCCGCTGCAGAATCGGCGCGACGTCCCGCGTGAACGTGGGCGCCTCCACCGACTGGGCCACTGCCGGGAACACCCCGACGAGACCGACCACCGCCACCAGCATGCCGGCCAGCCAGCGGGAAATACGCACTCCGTGATGTGACGTCGCGTTCATGGCACCGCTCCCCTAAAAAGACGAATTAACCTATTATGTCCCGGGCGGGCCGCGCGGCGTCAACATCAGATCCGACGCGGGCCGCCCGGTTCGACGCGGGAGACCTCGCGATGGCGTCCAACACCGGCAACCCCGCCCCGCAGATCATCATCGGCAACGGGGGCCGCGGCCGGTTTCGGGAGGCTCCCTCGGGTCGGCGGACGCGGGTCGAAGCTTCGACGAGTGACAGGAGGCAGGCATGCATCGCGAACACCGGGATCGGTGGCGCGCGGGGTTGGTGGCGGGCGTCGCCGCGGCGGCTTCGCTCGTCTGGATCGGCCACGCGCAGCAGGAGCAGAACCCCTTCACCGGCACCTCGTTCCGGGTCGGCTCGGAGGGCGTCAACGTGTCGTCGCGCGGTTTCGAGGCCGGCGCCCGGACCCACTGGCATACCCACAGCGCCCAACTGCTGTTCGTCAGGGAGGGCAGTCTGCGGTATCAAGTGGAGGGACAGCCGGTGGCCGAGCTCGGTCTGCACGAGACCGCGTACCTGCCCCGCGGCGTCCGCCACTGGCACGGCGCGACGCCCGGCGAGGCGCTGACCCACGTCTCGGTGACCTTTCCGAACGACGCCGGCGAGCCGTTGCCCATCGAGTGGATGGAGCCGGTCACCGACGCGGTGTACGCGGGCGGCGCGGCCCGCTGACCGGCCCCGCCGATCGGAGGACCAGCCGCAGGGGGCGGGAAGCCAGGACCATCCCACGCTCCACCACCGCCGTGCGCAGACAGCATTGTGGCGGGTCCTGGGGCTCCGGACGAGCGGAATCGCGGGTCTCACGCGGCGCCGGCCGGTCGGCAAGACGGTGGCGACCCCTCGAATCGGAGGCGGGCCGCCACGCGCAGTCAGCGTGGGATGCTCCTGGGCGGGAAGCGGGGCCGGCTTCCCGCGTCGCCGTCGGCGTGCTATAAGAGCCCGCGACGGCTCCCCGCGTGGCGCCCTGCCGGCGAGGTCCCCGCCGGCAGGGCGAGGGGGGCATTCGGGCATACGCGACCGCGGACTGAACATCGAACGAGGGGCCACGCGCCGTTCACGCCGGATGCGCCGCCGGTCGAACGCAGCGGGGATGCCGTCAGGGACTGCCGGGCAACCGCGGACCGTCGGCCCCGCCGACGCCGCCCGATGACCATGGACACCACCCGTTACGCCCGACCGTCGCGGGACGCCGCCCTGGATCTCGCCCGCGACGCGGATCTGACGACGCTGATGGCCCGGGCCTCGGCGCTCCGCGACGCCGGGTTCGGCCGGGCCGTCAGCTACTCGCGGAAGGTGTTCATTCCGCTTACGAAGCTGTGCCGGGACGTGTGCCACTACTGCACGTTCGCCCAGCCCCCGAGACCCGGCGAGCGGGCCTACATGACGCTGGACGAGGTCGTCGACGTGGCGCAACGCGGCGCCCGCGCCGGCTGCCGGGAGGCGCTGTTCACGCTGGGCGACAAGCCCGAGCTCCGCTACCCGCAGGCCCGCGACGAGCTCGACGCGCTGGGCTACCCCACGACCATCGCGTATCTCACGGCGGCAGCCCGCGCCGTCCTCGACGCCGCCGGCCTGCTGCCCCACGCCAACCCCGGCGTGGTCACGCGCGACGAGCTGATCGCCCTGCGCGAAGTGTGCCCGTCGCAGGGCCTCATGCTGGAGAGCGTCTCCCGCCGCCTGCTCGACCGGGGCGGGGTCCACCACGGGTCGCCCGACAAGAACCCGGACGCGCGGCTGGAGACGATGCGGGCGGCGGGCGAGTTGGCGATTCCCTGGACGTCCGGCATCCTCATCGGCATCGGGGAGACCCGCGGGGAGCGCATCGAGTCGCTGCTCGCGCTGCGCGACCTCGACGACGAGCACGGGCACATCCAGGAGATCATCGTCCAGAACTTCCGGGCCAAGCCGCACACGCGCATGGCCGGGGCCCCCGAGCCCACGCTTGAGGACCTGCAGTGGACGATCGCCTGCGCGCGGCTGATCTTCGGTCCCGACATGGCCATCCAGGCGCCGCCCAACCTGACGCCGGACAGCTTCGGCGCCCTGATCCGGGCCGGCATCAACGACTGGGGCGGGGTGTCGCCGGTGACCCCCGACCACGTCAACCCCGAGGCGCCCTGGCCGCACCTCGATCAGCTCGCGCGCGAGACGGAGCGCGAGGGCAAGATGCTGACCCCGCGGCTCACCGTCTATCCCGCCTACGTGCGCCGCCTCGACGCCTGGGTGGCGGAGCCGCTGCGGCCGGCCGTCCTGCGCGCCTCCGACGCCGAGGGCTTCGCGCGCGAGAGCGCGTGGTCGCCCGGCGACCGGGACGCGGTGCTGCCGGCCGCGCTCCTCGACCGCCTCGCGCGCCCGGCCGCGCCGGTCCCGGCCTCGACGACGCGCGCCCTGTGCGAGAAGGCGTCGCGCGGCGACCGGCTCGACGAGCCGGAGATCGCCGCGCTCTTCTCCGCGCGGGGCGACGATTTGGTGGCGGTGGTGCGCGCGGCCGACGCCCTGCGCCGCGAGGTCAACGGCGACGAGGTGACCTACGTCGTCAACCGCAACATCAACTACACCAACGTCTGCTACTTCCGCTGCCAGTTCTGCGCGTTCTCGAAGGGCAAGCTCAGCGAGAACCTGCGCGGCGCGCCCTACGACCTCGATCTCGACGAGATCGCCCGCCGCAGCGCCGAAGCCTGGGAGCGCGGCGCCACCGAGGTGTGTATGCAGGGCGGCATTCACCCCGAGTACACCGGCGCCACCTATCTCGACATCTGCCGGACCGTCAAGGCGGCGGTCCCCTCGATGCACGTGCACGCGTTCTCGCCGCTCGAGGTGTGGCAGGGCGCGGCCACCCTCGGCGTTTCGCTCGAGACGTTCCTCGAGCGGCTCCGGGCGGCGGGGCTCGGGACGCTGCCGGGCACCGCGGCCGAGGTGCTCGACGACGAGGTCCGGCGAGACCTGTGCCCCGACAAGCTGTCGGCGGGCCAGTGGCTCGAGGTGATGGAGACCGCGCACCGGGTCGGGTTCCGAACCACCGCGACCATCATGTACGGCCACATCGACCGCCCGCGGCACTGGGCCCGGCACTTCGCGCGCATCCGCGCGCTGCAGGCGCGCACCGGCGGGTTCACCGAGTTCGTGCCCCTGCCCTTCGTGCACATGGAGGCGCCGATCTACCTGAAAGGGCGGGCACGGCGCGGTCCGACGTTCCGCGAGTCGCTGCTCATGCACGCGGTCGCCCGCCTCGCGCTGCACCCGCTGGTGCCCAACATCCAGGCCTCGTGGGTCAAGATGGGGCCGCGCGGCGTGCGCGCCTGCCTCGAGGCCGGGGTGAACGACCTCGGCGGCACCCTGATGAACGAGAGCATCACGCGGGCGGCCGGCGCCGGGTTCGGCCAGGAGCTGCCGCCGGAGGGCATGGAGTCGGTGATCGCGGCGGCGGGCCGCACGCCGAAACAGCGCTCGACGACCTACGGCGAGCCGCCGGCGGGGCAGGTGGCCCGGTCGTTCCACGCCGCGGATCTGCGTCCGGTGGCGCCGGCGCCGAGCCCCGCCGGGGCGCGGGACGGGGCGCGGGCGCCGCTGGCCCGGCCCGGACTCGACGCCGGCGGGAACGACGATTCGCCGGGAGAGTCGCGGCCGACGCTGCTCCGGCCCGGGCTCGACGCCGGCGGGAACGACGATTCGCCGGGAGAAGTGACACGAACACTGCGATGACACCGGATCCGCCCCCGCGTCGAGCCAAGCCGCGGCCGGCGCAACGGAAGCGGGACCGGCAAGGAGACGAATTGATGACTGACGACCGCACAATCGGCGGGCAACTGGTGAAAGCGTTGCGGCGCCCGGCGATCGCCGCGCCGGCGGCCCTCGTGGTCCTGCTGGTGATCGGATTCTACGGGTGGTCGGCCACCTGTCCCTGCGATCGCGCGCCCGGCGCCGTTCTCTTCGGGGCCGAGCAAGAGTTTCCGGTCGACGACTGGACCTTCGCCAACCAGGTGACGCTGTGCCAGATCCAGGTCAACGCCGGCGTGCTGCCCCACGCCATCAACCTGAACTGTTTCGCGAACGGTGACGGCGACCTGTACTTGAGCTGCTCGAACTGCGACGGCAAGCGCTGGTCCGGCTTCGCGATCCGGGACGGCCGGGCTCGGCTGCGGCTCGACCGCACCGTCTACCCGGTCCACGTCACCCGGATCGTGGACCCGGCCGAGCTCGACATGGCGTGGGTCGCCAGGCTCGACAAGCTCCATTCCCTGGAGGAGCCGGCCAACCCACCCGCGCCGCTCGGGAGCCCGCGGCCCGACGGCTGGTGGACGTTCCGCGTCCTGTCGCGCAGCTAGTGGTCTGCGCCGTAGAACCGTTTTGGGTCCGATCTGGCACATATGTAGCGGTCAGTCGCTGGAGCTTACACAACATATGGTGGTCAGGATTTCCTGCGGCGCAGACTCCTAGGAATCTGCGCCGTAGAACGGCGTGGACTCCTGGAGGGTTGGTTCTAATATTTAATCGTGGCGACGCGCTAGACGCCAGCCAGAATGAGACTCGGGGTCCTTCACGCGGACCCCGAGCGGACGCTCCGGAGGTCGAAGGGGAAGCATGGACACCGCGGTCCGGCCAGCGCCCGTCCCCGTGCCGGCGACGGGCTCCGCCCTGCTCGTCAGGTTCCCGCCGGCCCTGGATCTGTCCGACGACCGGTTCTACGAACTCTGCCGGCTGAACCGGGAGTTGCGCATCGAACGGACGGCCGGGGGAGAGCTGTCGATCATGGCGCCGACGGGAGGCGACTCCAGCGACAGGAACGCCGAGATCGCGTTCCAGTTGAGACGTTGGGCCAAGCATGACGGCACCGGCAGGACGTTCGATTCCTCCGGCGGCTTCCGCCTGCCGAACGGCGCGGTCCGTTCACCGGACGCTTCCTGGATCGGCAACGCCCGGCTGGCGGCCCTCACCGGCGAGCAGCGCGAGCGGTTCATCCCCCTCTGCCCGGACTTCGTCGTCGAGCTGCGCTCACCGAGCGACGGCCTGTCCCCACTCCACGACAAGATGCGCGAGTACATCGAGAACGGCGCAAGACTCGGCTGGCTGATCGATCCGCCGGGCGGTCAGGTCTTCGTATACCGTCCCGATGCGCCGCCGGAGCGCCTGGAGGCGCCGGCCAGCGTGTCGGCCGATGCCGTACTGCCTGGATTCCGCCTGGAGACCGACGAGATTCTGTAGCCGCCCGTGGAAATCGGCTGCCTCGGAACGCGGGCGCCGCCACGCCCAGACCACACCCTTGGAAGTTAACGTCTTGGACGGAGCAACCTCCGAACTCGGAACGCGGGCGCCGCCACGCCCAGACCACACCGGCCAGCGGAATCAACCCCGCCGCAAATCGGGGTAGGCGAGCCCGACGATCCAAGCGGGAAGGGCCGGCGTCGGCAGGCACACCCGGAGGCCCTTCCAGAACCCACCCCCTGCCGGAAGAGGCTTCCTGCTGGACCTCGTGTCCCACAGTCCCCAGAGCAAGAACGCCGGAAGGGCGAGGCGGAAGAGGGGCGGCTTCTCGCTGCCGCTCTCCACGACGCAATAGGAGGGTGGTGAGCACGTTCGCCAAGCCCGACGCCCACGGGATGCCACCACCGCTTCAACGCTCCTGCGTCGTGAGCGTTGCGGCCATTGCTCCTCACCGCGGGCATTCCGGTGCCTGAACAATCTCTTCGGCGGCCTCGATTCGCTACCGATAGTCCGCGCCGGTCAGGCTGTTCAATGCCGACTCCTGCCACGCGCGCAGGCTCGCCTGCATGTCCTCGAGGACCGCCGGCTCGTCCCCGGCGAGGTTGCGGCTCTCCGCCCGGTCGGCGCGCAGGTCGAACAGCTCGGCCCCCGACCCGCGGGAGCCGCCGACGACCAGCTTGTGGCCGCCGTTCAGCATCACCCGCGCCCCGCCGAAGTCGTCCGGGTCGACCGCCGGGTAGCGGATGTTCTCGAAGATGCGGGTGGGGATGCCGTTCATCAGCTTGACGAGCGGCGTCGTCCCGGCCTGCAGAACGGGATCGATGTACGGCTCGTGGCCGCGTCCCGCCAGGCCCCCGACGGCGAAGCTCCAGAAGAAGATCGGGGCCGGGCGCGCGGTCATGCGGCCGTCGAGCAGCGGCCCGAGGTCGATCCCGTCCAGGGGCCTGTCGGGCGGCGGCTGCCCCGCAAGGGCCGCGACGGTGGGCAGGATGTCGCTGGTCACCGCGGCCACGTCGCTCGCCAGCGGCGCGGGAATGCGGGCCGGCCACTCGATGACGCCGGGCACGCGGATGCCGCCCTCGTACATCGTGCCCTTCAGACCGCGCAGCGGGGTCTCCGCGAGCCCGCTGCGCGGCGTCCCGTTGTCGCCGTTGTACCAGAGCAGGGTGTTCTCCCGCAGGCCCGCCTCCTCCAGGTAGTCGCGCAGCGTGCCGATGGCGCGGTCCATGGCGGTGATCTCGGCGTACCGCTCGCGCAGGACGTCGCCGAGCGGACGCTCGATCTGGAGGCCGGTCTCGTTCGAGGTCAGCGGGACCATCCGGTCCACATACTTCGCGGGCAGCTCATCGTAGAGGGCGAGGTCCTCCTCGAGCCCGCTGTAGGGCTCGTGCGGCGACCCGAACCAGACGACGGCGAGGAACGGCTTGCCGTCCCCCGTGGACCTCTCGATGAACCGGATGGCCTCGTCGACGACGACGGCCGAGCTCTCTCCCTCGAACCGCTCGGGCGGTCCCCCGTTGCGCGACAGGGTCGGGTGCAGTTCGAAGAAGTTGTCGTGGGACAGCCACTCGTCGAAGCCCATCGCGCCGGGATTGAGGGGCGAGCCGGCCTTCACCGCGCCGACGTGCCACTTGCCGAAGTGGCCGGTGGCGTAGCCGGCTTCGCGCAGCACGTGCGCGATGGTGATCTCCTCCGGGCGCATGGACCAGTTGGGGGCGAACGTGCCGTAGCGCACGGGGTGGCGCCCCGTCAGCACGCTCCCGCGGGTGGGCGAGCACGACGGATGCCCCGCGTAGAACCGGTCCAGCCGCAGGCCCGAGGCGGCCATGGTGTCGAGGACCGGGGTCTGAAGGTACGCGTGCCCGTTGTAGCCGGTCTCCTCCCAGCCGTGGTCGTCGCCCATGAGCAGGACGACGTTCGGGCGGTCGGCGGCCCGCGCCGCCGGCAACGCGGCGACGCACGCGAGCATGAGCCCCAGGGCCCCCCAGACAAGTCGCTTCTTGCGCATTGGCTTCAATCCCATCGTCTGCCGGTGGACGGCCGCGGCGCCGACGGCCCGGCACCCGCCGCCGGCGCCGCCCGGTCCCCTCGATGCGCCGCGGGACCGGCGTCGAGGCCGCGGCGTCCCCGGCAACCCACATCCCTGCTACATCCTGCCACCAACCGCATCGGACGACAACCGCCGGGGCGCCGCGGGGTGCAACTCAGATTTGTGAGACGACTTGCCCTGTCACTGTCAGATTGGCGATTTCGATCCCGTGCTCGGCTTTCGAGGCCCTCCGAACGGGCCCCTTCGGGCCTTGGCGCGATGGAGCGCCCCGGGACCGGCGGCAATGGTTGCCTCCAGCACCGGCGTCTCACTTTCTTGACGCGCACCCAGTGCCGCGCCGAAGCGGAGGGTACGACCGCGCACGGGACGTCGGCAGGCTACGTTGCTGACGGCGCCATCTCGGCGCAAGCGCGCCATCCCTGCGCCCCGGCCGGAGCGCCACCGGCAGGCTACGGGGCGCACGTCAGATTGTGAGACACCCTCTGCGTAGCCGTCCCACGCGCGGGCGCGTGCCCGGCAGGCTACGGGGCGCACGTCAGATTGTGAGACGACTGCCCCTGGAACCTGCCGGTAGTTGCTCCCTGCGCCTGCGAGTTCGTCACGGCGCACGTCAGATTGTGAGACGACTGCCCCTGGAACCTGCCAGAGTCGGCGATTTCGGTCCCGTTCCCGGCATCGAGGGCCCCGAACGGATTTCTTGGGCCTTGGCGCCACGGACGCCTCGGGAGCCAGCCGAGCGGGATAACCCCGGCGGCGGTGTCTCGCTCTCCCGACGTGCACCCCAGGCTCCGGGCGCGGTTGGTCCGCGCGGGCGGCCGGTGTAGGCTGTGGATCTGCTGCGCCCCGAGTCCCGCGTCCGAACGTCACGTTCCTCCGGCGACGGGCCGGCGGCGTTCGGGGGACGGGCGGCGGCGGCGCCCGTCGGCAACCCCGCTCGGAGGACAGCCATGCATCGACCCGCCGCCCTGCTCCTGACCGCGACGACCCTGCCGCTCCTGGCGCCGCCCGCGCCCTGCGCCCAGGAACGCGAGCCGCAGCCCTTCGCGGCCCAGGGGATTCCCGCAGTGCCGTTGCCGGACGCGCCCCTCGTCTACGACACCGCGGCGGGAGAACGCATCCGGGTCTCGGTGGTGACGGCCGGGCTGACCTACCCCTGGGGGCTCGCGTTCCTCCCGGACGGCGGCGTGCTCGTCACCGAGCGGCTGGGGACGCTGCGGCAAATCCGCAGCGGCGTCCTCGACCCGACCCCGATCGCCGGGGTCCCCGAGGTCCACACCGAGGCGGCGCTGGCGGGCCTCATGGACGTGGCGGCGCATCCCGGGTTCGCCGAGAACCGCTTCGTGTACCTCACCTACTCCAAGCCGACCGAGAGCGGGTCGACGGTCGCGCTGGCGCGGGGCCGCTTCGAGGGCGGGGCGCTGTCCGAGGTCCGCGACGTGTTCGTGGCCGACGCCGAGATGAACGGCGGCGCGTCGCGGCTGGCGTTCGCGCCGGACGGGACCCTCTACATGACGGTCGGCGGCGCGTTCGGGGGGCTGCGGCCGCTCGCCCAGGACCCGGCGAGCCACGTCGGCAAGGTGTTGCGGCTGCGCGACGACGGCGCGGCCCCCGGCGACAACCCGTTCGCGGGCCGGGAGGGCCACCGGCCCGAAGTGTTCTCGCTCGGCCACCGCAACCCCATGGGCCTGGCCATCCACCCCGAGACGGGCGAGGTGTGGGCAAGCGAGCACGCGCCGATGGGGGGCGACGAGGTCAACCGCATCCTGCCGGGCCGCAACTACGGCTGGCCCGAGGTCTCCTACTCGCGCGAGTACTACGGGCCGCGGGTGTCGGAACGGCCGTGGCAAGAGCACATGGAGCAGCCGGAGATCGTCTGGATCCCGTCCATCGCGCCCTCGGGGCTGGTGTTCTACAGCGGCGACCGGTTCCCGGCCTGGCGCGGCGACCTGTTCGCGGGCTCGCTGATGACCGCGCGGGTCGCCCGCACCGGCCACCTCGAGCGGATCGAGCTCAACCGGCAGGGGCTGGAACAGCGGCGGGAATGGCTGCTGGCGGATCTCCGGCAGCGCATCCGGGACGTCGAGCAGGGCCCCGACGGCCTGCTGTACGTGCTGACGGGGGGAAGCTTCCTCGGCCGCGACCCCGCCCTCGGCGAAGCCGCCCTGCTCCGCATCGAGCCGGTCGACTGAACGGGCCGACCCGCGCGGGTTGAAGCATCCGATGTGCGGGACGCTGAACGCGGTACGGATGGGCCGGCCCGCGCCCCGCTGAAGCATCCTCACGCCTTGTCAGGCACGGGCGTTCTTTGCCCACGAGCGCTCTTGAGCCGCCGGCACCCTCTCCGCGCTCGGGGCGACGCGGGGTTTCACCACGGGCGGCCGGGAACGGCCCGGAACAAGAACGTCGGGAATGCCGCGGCGGCTGCGGTGCCTTGAAACGGGCGCCAGCCCCCCGGGACCGCCGCACGGGAGCGCCCCGGGGACGGATGCCGGAGGAACCCCCGGAAACGGCACGGAACAAGAACGTCGGGAACGCCGCGATCGCGACGACAAAAATGTCGATTCCCGCGCCTTCCTTATCCCCCGCTCCAAACCCACCCCACCCCCACAAAAGTTAGCGCTACGCGGGGGAAAAGCGCCCTCTCCGGCCTCGCCGGATCACAGGGCCGCGGGAAACGGCACGCATCTTGCTCTGCAATATTGCCGCAACCGAGGCCCACGGCCTCCCGGCAACCCGCACGGCGCAATGGAGGGCCCTCGTTCAGTGCTCAGTCACAGACACAGATACCGTAGCAACCGCGTCCGGCGCAGGCGGCGCGGCCACCCCGCGGCGGCGCTCGTCGTGGCGCTGGCCGGCTGGATCGGCACGGCGGGTCCGCTCCACGCCCAGGACGCCGAGGGCGAAGAGCCGGCCCCGCCCCCGCCGATCTCGATCGGCGGAGGCCTGCAGACCAGCTTCCTGCACCGGACCTCGGACGACGCCGACGCCTCGCAGCACTTTCGGGTCAACAGCCTGCGCATGTACCTGAACGGGGCGGCCACCAGCAAGATCAAGTTCATGGTGAACACCGACATCGCCTACGGCGGCTCGCTGGGCGCGCCGGGCCCTCAGGACACCGGGTTCCAGATTCTCGACGCCGTCGCCCAGTTCGAGATGTCGGACACGTTCAACGTCTGGGTGGGGCGCTTCCTGCCGCCGAGCGACCGCGCCAACCTCTACGGTCCGTTCTACGCGCACCACTGGGCGGTTTACGCGGACGGGGTCCAGGACGGCTATCCCTTCGTCTTCCAGGGGCGGGACAACGGCGCCGCCTGGTGGGGCCAGTTCGACAAGGTCAAGCTGTCGGCGGGCGCGTTCGACGGCCTGTCCGCGACCGGCAACTCGTCGCTCATCGGGGCGGGCCGCATCCAGGTGGACTTCTGGGACGCCGAGCCGGGGTACTACCTGAACAGCACCTACTACGGCGAGAGGAACCTCCTCGCCATCGGCCTCGCCGGGCAGACCCAGGCCGACGCCGGGTCCGCCTACTCCGCCGACTTCCTCGTGGAGCGCAAAGTCGCCGGCGGCGGCGCGGTGTCCCTCGAAGCCGAGTGGGCCCGCTACGACCAGCTCGGCGGCTACGACCCGCGGTACCTCACGAACGACGGCGGCTATCTCCTCGCCGCCTACCTCTTTCCCCAACGCGTCGGCGACGGCCGGTTCGAGGTGCTCGGCAAGTACGCCCGCGCCCGGTTCCGGGAGGGCATGACCCCCGACTACGACCAGACGACGACCGAATTCAACCTCAACTACGTCATCCGGCAGTTCAACGCGCGCGTGATGATCTTCGTCAAGGACACCGCCTATACCGCCGTCAACCCCGACGACATCCAGGTCGGGGTCGGGCTGCAGTTGCAGATGTAGCGATCCGTTCATAACAAAGGAGCCAAACCATGAAACTCAGGCATGCCTGTCTCGTCGCCGTAGTCACCGCCGCCCTCACCGGGTGCGGCGGGGCCGGCGGCGACTCCGCGCCGGGCGCCGCCGGCGATCCCATCAAGGTCGGCGTCCTGCACTCGCTCTCGGGCACCATGGCCATCAGCGAAACGACGTTGAAAGACACCATCCTGATGATGGTCGAGGCGCAGAACGCCCAGGGCGGCCTGCTCGGGCGGCCGGTCGAGGCGGTGGTCGTCGATCCCGCGTCGGACTGGCCGCTGTTCGCCGAGCGGGCGCGCGAGCTGCTGGAATCCGAGCAGGTCGACGTCGTGTTCGGCTGCTGGACCTCGGTGTCGCGGAAATCCGTGCTGCCGGTGTTCGAGGAGAACAACGGCCTGCTCTTCTACCCCGTCCAGTACGAAGGCGAGGAGTCGTCGAAGAACGTCATCTACACCGGCGCCGCCCCGAACCAGCAGGCGATCCCCGCCGTCGACTATCTGATGAACGAGGTCGGCATCGAGCGCTGGGTGCTGGAAGGCACCGACTACGTCTATCCCCGCACCACCAACCGCATTCTCGAGGCGTACCTGAAGCAGCAGGGCGTGGCGGACGACGACATCGACATCAACTACACCCCCTTCGGGCACTCCGACTGGCAGACCCGCGTGTCCGCCATCCGCCGCTTCGGGTCGGCCGGCAAGCCGACCGCGGTGGTGTCCACCATCAACGGCGACGCCAACGTCCCGTTCTATCTGGAGCTCGCGAACCAGGAGGTCTCGGCCGACGACATTCCCGTCGTGGCGTTCTCGGTGGGCGAAGAAGAGCTGTCGGGCCTCGACACCACCCCGCTCGTCGGGCACCTCGCCGCCTGGAACTACTTCCAGAGCGTGGACTCGCCGGCCAATGCGGAGTTCATCGCGCGATGGACGGAATTCGTCGATAATGCGGACCGGACCAGCAACGACCCCATGGAGGCCCACTACATCGGGTTCAACCTCTGGGCCCAGGCGGTGGAGAAGGCCGGCACCACGGACGTCGACGCGGTGCTGGCGGCGCTGCCGGGCACGGAGACGCCCAACCTGACCGGCGGCATCGCGCGGGTTCTGCCCAACCACCACATCACCAAGCCGGTGTACATCGGCGAGGTGCAGGCGAACGGCCAGTTCGACGTGGTCTGGCAGACCGACGACACCGTGCCCGGCGACGCCTGGTCCGACTATCTGCCGGTGAGCCAGATCACGGAAGCGGACTGGGTGGAGCTGAACTGCGGAAACTTCAACACCGAGACCCAGGTGTGCTCCGGACAGAACTACGAGTAGGCGTCTGCGCCGTGGAACGGCGCGGAATCGACGCTTGGTCCCACTATCTGCCGGTCAGCCAGATCACGGAAGCGGACTGGGTGGACCTGAATTGCGGAAACTTCAACACCGAGACCCAGGCGTGCGCCGGACAGAACTACGAGTAGGCGTCTGCGCCGTGGAACGGCGCGGAATCCGGGCGGGGGGGTTGGGCGGCGGTCGGAGCCGAGAGGCGACGACGGCCGGGCGGGCCGGGAGGTTCCCCGGCGGGCGGTGGCCCGCGTGGCTGCTGCTCGCCGGGTGCCTCGCCGCCCAGCCGGTCCCGGCGGCGGCGCAAACCGGCGACGACGCGTTCCGCGCGCTCGTCGGCGAATTCGCCGGCGCCAACTTCCGGCAGAAGGAAGCGATCGCGGAGCGACTGATCGCCACCGGGCACGGCGGCGTCCGCGACGTGCTCACGGCCCTGCTCGAGGACCGGCTGTTCGAGCGCGGGGACGACCATCAGGTCTTCGTCGTAGAGTCGAACGACGAGCGCCTGACCGCCTACCAACTGCTCGATCCCGCCACCCTCGCACGCGTCGAGGCGGCGGCCCCCGAGCAACTGGAACGCATCATCACCAACAACCGGCTCCGGCGGTTCCTCCGAACCGCGATCGCCCGGTTCGACGCGTCCGGCCCCGACCCCCGCGTACGCCTCGAAGCGGTGCGGGAGCTGCTGCGCCGTCTCGACGACGCCAACCTCGACGTGCTGCGCGGGCGGGCGGCGGTGGAGACCGACCCCGACGTCGCCTACGAGATCGAGACGGCGCTGTCGATCGAAGCGCTCGACGACGCGGACCCGCAGACCCGCCTCGACGCCGTCGAACGGCTCTCCGGCCGCCTGAACCCGGTCGTCCACAACCGTCTGTCGGCGTTGGTGGCGACCACGGACGACGGCGGCTACGCCGAACCCGAGGAGGCCGTCCGCGCCGCCGCGGTCGACGCGCTGTGGCAGATCGACTCGCGGCGCAACGTCTACTCGGTGATCGAGACGGTGGCCTTCGGGCTGAGCCTGGGGTCGGTGCTGGTGCTGGTGGCCATCGGCCTCGCCATCACCTTCGGGGTCATGGGCGTGATCAACATGGCCCACGGCGAGCTGATGATGCTGGGGGCGTACACCACCTACGTCGTGCAGATGTGGATGCCGGACCACATCGGCGTCTCCCTGCTGGTGGCGGTGCCGGCGGCGTTCGCGGTCGCGGGATCGGCGGGCGTGCTCATCGAGCGGACGGTGATCCGGTTCCTCTACGGGCGCCCCCTGGAGACCCTGCTCGCGACGTTCGGCGTCAGCCTCGTGCTGCAGCAGCTCGTGCGGTCGGTGTTCTCGGCGAACAACCGGGCCGTGATCACCCCCGCGTGGATGAGCGGCACGCTGCGGTTCAACGAGGCGTTCTCGCTTACCTACAACCGCGTATACATCGTCCTGTTCGCCCTGGTCGTGTTCGCCCTCGTGCTGGCGGTGCTGCGGTATACGCGCCTCGGGCTCGACATCCGCGCCGTCTCCCAGAACCGCGCCATGGCCCGGGCGATGGGGGTCCGGACCGAGCGGGTCGACGCGATGACCTTCGGCCTCGGCGCGGGGATCGCCGGGGTCGCGGGGGTGGCCCTGACCCAGCTCACCAACGTGGGGCCCAACCTCGGCCAGTCCTACATCGTCGACTCGTTCATGGTCGTGGTGTTCGGCGGGGTCGGCAACCTGTGGGGCACCCTGATCGGCGGCATGTCGCTGGGCATCGTCAACAAGCTGCTCGAGCCGTTCGCGGGCGCCGTGCTCGGCAAGATTCTGGTGCTCGTCGCCCTCATCCTCTTCATCCAGCGCCACCCCCGCGGGCTGTTCCCCCAGACGGGACGGGCGGCGGAGAACACGTGATGAAGACGCCCGCCCTGCGCCTGCCGGCGGCCGTCGCGGATCGCGTCAGCGTGGCGTTCCTCGGCTCGCTGGCGGCGGTGGCGGTGGCCGCGCCGCTCCTCAACCTGGCCGTGCCCGAGTCGTCGCCGCTCCATCTGTCGAGCTACGCCGTCGGCCTCATCGGCAAGTATCTCTGCTATGCGACGCTCGCCCTCGCGGTCGACTTCATCTGGGGCTACTGCGGCATCCTGAGCCTCGGCCACGCGGCGTTCTTCTCCCTCGGGGGCTATGCGATGGGGATGTACCTCATGCGCCGGATCGGCGCCCGGGGCGTCTACGGGAACCCCGACCTTCCCGACTTCATGGTGTTCCTGAATTGGACCGAACTGCCGTGGTTCTGGTACGGCTTCGACCGGTTCTGGTTCGCCCTCGTCATGGTGGCGCTGGTCCCCGGCGCCCTCGCGTTCGTCTTCGGATGGCTGGCGTTCCGATCGCGGGTCACCGGCGTCTATCTCTCGATAATCACCCAGGCCCTCACCTACGCCCTGATGCTCGCGTTCTTCCGGAACGACATGGGCTTCGGCGGCAACAACGGCTTCACCGACTTCAAGGACATCCTCGGGTTCGACCTGCAGAGCGACGCCACCCGCTCGGCCCTGCTCGCCGCGACCGCCGTCGCCCTCGGGGCCAGCTACTGGGTCTGCCGGGCCGTCCTCGGGTCGCGGACCGGCCGGGTGCTGCGCGCGATCCGCGACGCCGAGAGCCGCACCCGGTTCCTCGGGTACCGGGTGCAGGACTACAAGCTCTGGGTGTTCGTCCTCTCGGCGGTGCTCGCGGGGGTGGCGGGGGCGTTGTACGTGCCGCAGGTGGGCATCATCAATCCCAGCGAGTTCGAGCCCATCAACTCCATCGAGGTGGTCATCTGGGTGGCGGTGGGGGGCCGCGGGACGCTGTGGGGCGCGGCGGCGGGGGCGGTGCTCGTGAACTACGCGAAGACCTGGTTCACGGGGGCGCTGCCCGACGTGTGGCTGTACGCGCTCGGCGCGATGTTCGTCGGGGCCACCCTGTTCCTGCCCCGCGGGCTCGCCGGCCTGCTGCCCGTCCGGAGCCGGGACGCATGACCGCCGACCCCCGGCGCGGCGATCCCCGGCCCGGTGACGCCGGCGCGGCCGCGAACCGGCGCGACGCCTGGCGCGGGAAACGCGAGGCGGCGGCGCGGCGGCAGCCGTCGGTGCTGACCGGCGACGTCCTCTACCTGCAGCAGGTGACGGTGAGCTTCGACGGCTTCAAGGCCCTCGACGACCTCACCCTGCACGTCGACCCCGGCGAGCTGCTCTGCGTGATCGGACCGAACGGCGCCGGCAAGACCACGATGATGGACGTCGTCACCGGCAAGACCCGGCCCGACGCGGGGCGGGTGTTCTTCGGGAACCAGATCAACCTGCTGACGATGAGCGAGCCGGAGATCGCCCAGGCGGGCATCGGCCGCAAGTTCCAGAAGCCGACGGTGTTCGACTTCCTCACCGTGTTCGAGAACCTCGAGCTCGCCCTCGCCGGCGAGAAGTCGTTCTGGCGCACCTTCTTCGCCCGCCTGACTTCCCGGGACCGCGAGCGCATCGACGAGGCGCTCGAGACCACCGGGCTGGCGTCGAAACGCGGGTCCCCGGCCGGCACCCTCGCCCACGGCCAGAAGCAGTGGCTCGAGATCGGCATGCTGCTGATGCAGGAGCCGAAGCTGCTGCTGGTGGACGAGCCGGTCGCGGGCATGACCCCGCAGGAGACCGAGCGCACCGGCGAGCTGCTGCTGTCGCTCGCGGGGCGGCACTCGGTGGTCGTCGTCGAGCACGACATGGAGTTCGTGCGGTCGATCGCGCGGCGGGTGGCGGTGCTGCACGAGGGACGGGTGCTGGCCGAGGGCGGCATGGACGCGGTGCAGTCGGACCCGCGCGTCATCGAGGTGTACCTGGGGGCATGAGCCTGCTCGAGATCCGCGGCCTCGACCAGTCCTACGGGGGCAGCCGCACCCTGTGGGACGTCGACCTCGACGTGGCGGCGGGGACCCGCCTGTGCCTGATGGGGCGCAACGGCATGGGCAAAACCACCCTCCTCAAGTGCGTCATGGGGCTCATTCCGGTGCAGTCCGGCGCCATCCGGTTCGACGGGGCCGACCTGCTCGCGCAGCCGCCCGAGAGCCGGGCGCGGCTGGGCATCGGGTACGTGCCCCAGGGGCGCGAGATCTTTCCCCAGCTCACCGTCGAGGAGAACCTGCGGATCGGCCTCGGGGCGCGGCGCGGCGGCGGCCGCGGGGGCATCCCCGGCCGCGTCTTCGAGCTGTTCCCGGTGCTGAAGCGGATGCTCCAGCGGCGCGGCGGCGACCTGTCGGGCGGCCAGCAGCAGCAGCTCGCGATCGGGCGCGCGCTGGTCCTCGAGCCGCGGCTCCTCATTCTCGACGAGCCCACCGAGGGCATCCAGCCGAACATCGTCCACGAGATCGGTGATATCATCGTCCGGCTCAACCGGGAGGCCGGGGTGACGGTGCTGCTGGTCGAACAGAAGCTGCCGTTCGCCCGCCGCGTGGCCAGCGAGTTCCACATCCTCGACAAGGGGCGCTCGGTGGCCGGCGGCCCGATCGACGACCTGAGCGACGATGACATCCGCAGGCACCTCACGGTGTGAACCAACCGCGTTGCTGCTCCTGTTGACCGAAGCACAGTGCCAGCATGCAGCAGCGAGCGAGATGCGGAGCGACGCAACCATGGACTCCGAGCAAACCAGCCGACCGCCGAACGACGAAGAGATCGAAGGCCTGGATCAAGACAGCGGGTCCTGGGGTGACTATCCCATCGACGATCTCTTGATCCGCCACGAGCACCGGACCATGCACGACGTCACCAGACGCATCGTTCAAGGCTCCTACGTGATGGATCCGGACTTCCAGCGCGACTTCATCTGGCTGGAGAACAAGCAAAGCAAACTGATCGAATCCGTCATCATGCGTATCCCCCTGCCCGTGTTCTACATGGCGGAAGACGACAAGGGCCGGATGGTGGTGGTCGACGGGTTGCAACGCCTGTCCACATTCAGCCGGTTCATGTGCAATAAACTCAAATTGAACCTGCCGGATCGCCATGAACTGCATCGCAAGAGATTCTCGGACCTGCCATCTAAACTCCAGAATCGCGTCGAGGACTGCAATCTTATATTTTACATCATTGACGCGAAGGTCCCGGAACGAGCCCGTCTGGACATCTTCGACAGGGTGAACAGCGGCGAAGCGCTTACGCGGCAGCAAATGCGCAACAGTCTCTTCATGGGACCCGGAACGCTCTTTCTGAAGGAAGAATCGCGAACAAACATTTTTCTCGAAGCGACAGGTGGAAGCCTGAACTCGAAAAAGATGAGGGATCGGGAGTTCGTGAATCGATTCTGCGCCTTTCGACTCCTCGACCTTGATGAGTATCGTGGCGATATGGACGAGTTTCTCGCAAACTGCCTGCGTCAAATGAATGAAATGGATAAAGCCAAGCTGTCGGGGCTGTCCGCGGAATTCAGTAGGGGCCTCGTCAACAATTGCCGCTTGTTCGGCCACCACGCTTTCCGAAAGCATGAAGCGGGGCAGGCACGACGCGGGGTCCTCAATGCCTCGTTCTGGGACGTGATGTCCACCGGTCTGTCTTGTCGTAGCCAAACCAAGGTCCAAGAACGTTCCGAGCTCCTTCGCCAAGAAATCTACCGTCTCTTGGCGAACGAGGAATTCAACATCGCCATCACTTACGGTCCCAACGACGCCAAGAAAGTGAGAACGCGGTTCCGTTTGGCGCAGAGTGTCTTTCGAGAGGTTCTAGGTGCTCACACGGATTGATCTTCAGTACTTCAAGTGCTTCGAACGACTGAAGCTGCCCCTGCGCCCGCTGACCCTGCTGTCCGGTGCCAATGCCTCCGGGAAGTCGTCGGTCATGCAGGCCCTCGTGCTCCTGCACCAGACGATGCGCGAACACGAGTGGTCGTCCCGCCTGATGCTCAACGGCACCACCGTCCGCCTAGGCGCCGTGGCCGATGTGGTCGACCAGGTTTATGGGCGTCGCGACTGCGGGATCGCGCTTCTGGACGACGATGCGGCCCGATTTCACTGGGAATTCGAGGGTGAGCGCGATGAGATGTCCATGGCGGTGCGCAGGGCTGCCGGGGAGACGGACGCCGGCGACGGCTGGGACGTCGACGGGTCCGGGCCCCTTCACTACCTGCTGCCGACGCCGTCGAGCGGTCAGTCCCTGACCGGCCGTCTGCGGGGGCTCACCTACCTGACGGCCGAGAGACTGGGGCCGCGGGAGCTCTACGTATTCGACGATCCTCAGCTTACGCCGGTCGTCGGCCCGCGGGGAGAATACGCCGTGAGCGTTCTTCACTCCGGCCGCGACGTCCACGTGCTGGACACGTTGGAGATCGACAGCGTTCCGCCCACGCGGTTCCGGCAGGTGGAAGCTCGGATGGCACGGTTCTTTCCGGGTTGCGTGTTGACCGTCGAGCAGGTGCCGCGGGCCAACGCGGCGACGCTGGGGATTCGTATATCCGCCGGTACGGATTTTCACCGGCCCGTTCATAGCGGATTTGGACTGACACAGGTTCTGCCCGTCGTCGTAGCGGCCCTGTCGGCGAACAGAAACGACCTGCTGCTGATTGAAAATCCCGAAGTGCACCTGCATCCCGCGGGGCAGGCGGCGATGGGAGAATTCCTGAGCGAAGTCGCGTCAGCGGGCGTGCAGGTCGTGCTGGAGACGCACAGCGATCACGTATTGAACGGCATACGGCGGGCCGTCAAGAACCGCATGCTGGCCGGTGGTGATGTCGCTCTGCATTTTTTTCGGCCGCGGCTTGAAGACCGCGCCCACGGCGGACCGCAAGTAGAGAGCCCGATCCTGGACGCCGACGGCAACATCGACAGTTGGCCGGACGGGTTCTTCGATCAGTTCGACAGGGACATGAACTACTTCGCGGGCTGGAGTTGATATTGGAAATCCTGGTCAATGACCTGTCGATCCACGAGCAGTTCCACGACATGGCGACCTTTCGCGATGCGCTTGCGCGGCTGATGGCGATGCGTCCCGCCGCCCGGCGCTTTGGACGTGAGGTGGGTTGCCATCGCGCGCTCCTGGCGGCCAGCCCGATGCCGGGCGTGTCGATGCGGCAGGCGATTGGGCGTCTCCCCGTCGAAAGCGAGCGGCGCGCGGCGATGGGCTGGCTGACGCGCTTCGGACCGTTCTGGGACGATCTCCGCCGGCACGGCACCGCGGACTGGCTGGAATGCCGAGACGAGATCGTCACGGACAGCGCCGTCGGGGAAGCCGCGTTTCGAACGGTGCATCGTGCGGACTGCGGGCTGGTCAGCGTCACGCCGTCCGATTGGGACTACTCCCCCGTCGACGTGACTTGGCGTCGAGAGGCCGAGGATGCGGATGACCGCAGTACAGCACTCCAGAACTGGCGCAGCGTCCCGGCCCTGGAAGATGGGCTGCGGGACATGGCGCCGCCGATCCGATCCTGGGACGACTTGCGAGAGGCTTCGGCAATCCGGTTCGAGAGCCTGACCTGCGCCGGAGACTGCTTCGATCCGCTCTCCGGGGTCCCGTTCGCCAGGAGCGTAGCGGACCGATTCCTCGTGCTGCTCGGTATCTTGGACCGAATCGCGCGCGCGTTCGACGCGACCGGGGCGCGCACGATCGAGGGACAACGGATCTACCAGGACTACTTTACCGGCGACAACGCACTGTTCTCGGACTCGTCGGACGACGAAAAGCGCCGTTTCCAAGAGGCACTGACGTTCCCTCATCCGGACGAGCCCGGGAACTCTCTGTTCTGCACGTGGCACGGCAAGGTGCGGCGCCTGACGCTCCGCCTCCACTTCTCCTGGCCCGTCGAATCGGGCAAACCGGTCTACGTCGTGTACGCCGGCCCGAAGCTCACGAGGCGATGAAGCGATGGCGGCGAGCGCGAACGAGCCCCGCATCGTCCACGAGATCGGCGATGACGTCGTCCGGCTCGACCCACCGCCGCCGGCGCCCGAGGCGATGAAGCGATGGCGGCGAGCGCGAACGAGCCCCGCATCGTCCACGAGATCGGCGATGACGTCGTCCGGCTCGACCCACCGCCGCCGGCGCCCGAGACGGCGCCGCGCCCCGGCCGCGGGCGGGTGGCGGTCGAGCGGGTCGGCGGGCGGAGCGTCGTGCGCCGGGCGTACGCGACGAGCCCCCTGCGCCTGCTGACGCCGAAGAACCACGGGCACGCGGCCTGGGTCTACACGTCGAGCCACGGCGGCGGGCTCGTCGACGGCGACGACGTCGCGCTGCGGGCGTCGGTCGGGGCCGGGGCCGCCGCGTTCCTGTCGACGCAGTCCGCCACCAAGGTCTACCGGTCGCCCCGCGGGACCCGGACCGCGCTCGACGCCGACGTCGGCGAGAACGCCCTGCTCGTCGCCGCCCCCGACGCCGTGGTGTGCTTCGCGGGGTCCCGCTACCGGCAGACGCAGCGCATCGCCCTCGCCGCCGGCGGGCGGCTCGTCCTCGTCGACCGGGTCACCTCGGGCCGCCGGGAGTCGGGCGAGCGCTGGCTCTTCGACGAGTACGTCAGCCGCACCTCCGTCCATCTCGGCGGCCGCCTCGTGGTGCGCGACGCGGTGGCGATGCGCGCGGCCGACGGCGGGCTGGCCGCCCGCTTCGGCCGCTACGACGTGCTGGCGGTGGCGATGGTGCTGGGCCGCGGCCTCGAGGACGAGACCGCGCGCATCGACGCGCGGGTCCGGGCCGAGCCGGTCCGGCGCGGGGCCGACCGGCTCGTCGCGGCCGCGCCGGTGGGCGACGCCGGGTGTATCCTGCGCATCGCCGGCCGCACCGTGGAAGACGTGGACGACACGCTTGGGGACCTGCTCGGTTTCGTGCCCGGGCTCCTCGGCGACAGCCCGTGGGCGCGGAAATGGTGAACCACGTGCCGCCGGCGACGCCTCGGGCCGGCAGAACCGGGGCGGCCGGCAGGCGTGGGCCGGAATGGTGAACGACTGCCGCCGGCGACGCTTCGGCCGGCAGAACGGGACGACCGACAGCCCGTGGGCGCGGATAGGGTGAACCACATGCCTCCGCCGCCGCTTCGGCCGGCAGAACCGGGGCGGCCGGCAGGCGTGGGCGCGAAAGGGTGACGACATGCATCTGACACCCCGCGAGGTCGACAAGCTGGTGCTGCACCAAGCCGGGTTCCTCGCCCAGAAGCGCCTGGCCCGTGGGGTCAGGCTGAACTACGTCGAGGCGGTCGCGCTGATCGCGACGCAACTGCTGGAGTTCATCCGGGACGGCCGGTCGGTGGCCGACCTCATGGATCTGGGACGCCGCTTCCTCGGCACGCGGGACGTCCTCGACGGCATTCCGGAGATGGTGGACGAGGTGCAGGTCGAGGGGACGTTCCCCGACGGCACGAAGCTCGTGACCGTCCACCGCCCCATCGTCGCCGAGCGCGGAGACCACGCCCTCGCCCTCTACGGCAGCTTCCTCGCGCCGCAGGCGCCGGAGGCGGCGGTCGGGCGGCCGGCCGCAGCCCTGGCCGGCGCCCCCGGCGAGGTCCTGCCCGAGGCCGGCGGGATCACCCTGAACGACGGCCGCGACGCGGTGAAGGTGACCGTCGCGAACACCGGCGACCGGCCCATCCAGGTCGGCAGCCACTACCACTTCTTCGAGACCAACCGCGCGCTGAGGTTCGACCGCCGGACCGGCTACGGGCACCGCCTCGACATTCCCGCCGGCGCCGCGGTCCGGTTCGAGCCGGGCGAGAGCAAGACGGTGAACCTGGTGCCCATCGCCGGCGCCCGCGTCGTCCGCGGGGGGAACGCGTGGGCGGACGGCCCCGTCGACGAGACCCGCGACCTCGAGAACCGGGAGTAGCCCATGCCGCACCGCATCGACCGGCGTCATTACGCGGACCTCTACGGCCCCACCACCGGCGACCGGCTGCGCCTGGGGGACACCGGCCTCGTGGCCGAGGTCGAGGAGGACGCGACCGTCTACGGCGACGAATGCAAGTTCGGGGGCGGGAAGGTCCTGCGCGACGGCATGGGGCAGGCGGCGGGGGTGTCGGACGAGCGCGCCCTCGACTGCGTGATCACCAACGCCCTGATCGTCGACTGGACCGGCATCCGGAAGGCGGACGTCGGCATCAAGAACGGGCGCATCGCGGGCATCGGCAAGGCCGGCAACCCCGACGTCATGGCCGGGGTGGGCGACGATCTCGTGGTGGGGGTGACGACCGAGGCCATCGCCGGCGAGGGGCTGATCCTGACCGCAGGGGCCATCGACGCCCACGTGCACTTCATCTCGCCCCAGCAGGTCTACGAGGCGGTCGCGAGCGGGGTGACCACGTTCATCGGCGGCGGGACGGGGCCGGCCACCGGCACCAAGGCGACGACGTGCACGCCGGGCAGCCGGCACATCCAGCTCATGCTGCAGGCGAACGACCCCCTGCCGATGAACTTCGGCTTTCTCGGCAAGGGCAACACGTCGATGCCGGCGGGGCTGGAGGAGCAGATCCGGAGCGGCGCGGTGGGGCTGAAGCTGCACGAGGACTGGGGCTCGACGCCGGCCGCCATCGACTGCTGCCTGACCGAGGCGGACCGCTTCGACGTCCAGGTCGCGATTCACACCGACACCCTGAACGAGTCGGGGTTCGTGGACGTCTCGATGGCCGCGTTCAAGGGCCGGACCATCCACACCTACCACACCGAGGGGGCGGGCGGGGGGCACGCGCCGGACATCATCCGCGTCTGCGGCGAGCCGAACGTGCTGCCGAGCTCGACCAACCCGACGCGGCCCTACACCGTCAACACCCTCGACGAGCATCTCGACATGCTGATGGTGTGCCACCACCTCGACAAGAACGCCCCCGAGGACGTCGCCTTCGCGGAGAGCCGCATCCGCGGGCGGACCATCGCGGCCGAGGACGTGCTGCACGACCTCGGGGCCATCAGCATCATGGCGAGCGACAGCCAGGCGATGGGACGGGTGGGCGAGGTCGTCACCCGCACGTGGCAGACCGCCGACAAGATGCGGAACGAGCGCGGCCGGCTCGACGCCGAGCAGGGCGACAACGACAACCTGCGCATCCGGCGCTACGTCGCGAAGTACACCGTGAACCCCGCGATCGCCCACGGCATCGCCCACGACGTGGGCTCGGTCGAGGTCGGCAAGCTCGCCGACCTCGTGCTGTGGAAGCCCGCGTTCTTCGGCGCCAGGCCCGAGCTGGTCATCAAGGGCGGGTTCATCGCGTGGTCGCAGATGGGCGACGCCAACGCCTCGATCCCGACCCCGCAGCCCCAGCTCATGCGCCCGATGTTCGGGGCCTTCGGGCGGGCCACGGGGGCGACGTCGCTGGCGTTCGTCTCCGCGTTGTCGCTCGATACGGGGACGGCGGAGAGCTACGGGCTCGCCAGCGGGCTGTCGGCGGTGCGCGGCTGCCGCACCATCGGCAAGCGGGACATGAAGCTGAACGACGCGCTGCCCCGCATCGAGGTCGACCCCGAGACCTACGTCGTCAAGGCCGACGGCGAGGTCCTGACGGCCGAGGCGGCCCCGGTGCTGCCGCTCGCCCAGCGGTACTGCCTGTTCTAGACTCCTTGAGCGGCCGGGGGTCTTTGCCGTCGAGTCAAGTTCAGGTCTGATCGTTTCGCCGCTGCCACGTCCCCGACCGCAATCGGGCGCGCGGCGTATCGCGCTCGACCTGCATGTCTCGTCGGTCTGAGGCGAAATCTCGTTAGACTCCTGGAGCGCCCGGGATCTCTTGCCGTCGAGTCAAGTTCAGGTTCTGATCGTTTCGCCGTCGCCACGTCCCCGACCGCCATGGGGGCCGGCCCCCCGCGGGCCGACATTTTGAGGCTCGCCACCGGGTTCCACCATGTCTGACTGGCTCGCTTGGCAGGTCGTGGACTCGGCGTTCCCGGTCGGGACGTTCGCGCACTCGTGGGGCCTCGAAGCGGCGTGGCAGGCCGGCCACGTGGACGGCGACGCCGCGTTGCGGCGCTTCCTGACGGAGTCGATCCAGCAGACGGGATGGGGCGCGCTGCCCCTCGTCAACGCCGCCTGGCACCGGCCCAATCGGCTCGAGGAGCTGGACGCGCTGAACGAGGCGTTCCTCACCAATGCCGTCGCCAACCGGGCCAGCCGGGTCCAGGGACGCACCCTCGCGGCCACCGCGGCCCGGGTCTGGCCCTCGCCCGCGACGGCCGCCCTCGAAGCCCGGGTCCGGGGGGGATGGGCGCACGTGGCGCCGGTCTCCGGGATCGTCTTCCGGACGATCGGGCTGTCGCAGGCGCTAGCGGGCAAGGCGGTGCTCTACGGCGCCGCCCGCGGGGTCCTGTCCGCCGCGGTCCGGCTCGGCATCGTCGGCAGCTTCCGCGCGCAGCGGATGCAGCACGAGGCGCAGGCCTGCCTCGACGCGACCCTCGAGACCTGCTCGGGGCTCGCGCCGGAGGACATCTGCCAGACCGCGCCGATCATCGATCTCCTGCAGGGCGCCCATGATCGGCTGTATTCACGCCTCTTCCAATCGTAGAATGGCCCTGCGCCGCAGAAACGGTGCCGGCTCCGGGCAGAAGGCGCCGGCTCCGGGCGGAAGGCGCCGGCTCCGGGCGGAAGGCGCCGGCTCCGGGCGGGAGGCACCGACGCCGGGCAGGCCGGTTTCGCCCGGCTCTTGCCGAAGGACAGCGCCTCGTTCCCGCCGCTCTGAACTTGGCGCCTGAAGAAACCCGGATAGAGACGGCGACTCTGGCGGGGTTGGCTTGCGGCGGCGCCGGCGGGGCGGCGGCGGAGCCGTCGGACGACGATTGCCGGGCCGGGTCCGCCGAGGAGGGACGCCGCGACATGCACTACACACCTGACCATCCCCACGATCACGGACCCGGCGTCTACGCGGACCGCGACGAGCCGCACGCGCGCGACTACCGCCGGCGCGCGTTCACGGTCGGCATCGGCGGCCCGGTGGGCAGCGGCAAGACGGCGCTGCTCCTCGCGCTGTGCCGCCGGCTCCGCGACCGCTACAGCCTCGGCGTCGTCACCAACGACATCTTCACGAAGGAGGACGGCGAGTTCCTCGTGCGCCACGAGGCACTCGAGACCCGCCGCATCACCGCGGTCGAAACGGGCGGCTGCCCCCACACCGCGGTGCGCGACGACGTCAGCCGGAACCTCGACGCGCTGTCCCAGCTCATGGCCGCGGTGGGTCCCGAGCTGCTGTTCGTCGAGAGCGGCGGGGACAACCTCGCCGCCCAGTTCAGCCGCGACCTCGCCGACTTCACGATCTACGTCATCGACGTGTCCGGCGGCGACAAAATCCCCCGCAAGGGAGGGCCGGGCATCACCCAGTCGGACCTGCTCGTGATCAACAAGACCGATCTCGCCCCCCTCATCGGCGCCGATCTCGACGTCATGGCCCGCGACGCGCGCCACATGCGGGGCGACGGCCCGTTCGTGTTCGCGCAGGTGACCAACGGCGTGGGGGTGGACACCATCACCGGCGCGGTGGTCGAGGGCCTGGAGGCGACCCGCACGCGGCCGGCATGAGAAGGACCGGCGGCCGGCCGCGCAGTGGTTCTTCCCGATACCAGCACAGGGTGTTCCGGGCCCGTTTCATTTTGCCTCTAGTGCTTCGCCATGACTAAACGTTCGGGTGTGCGGTGCTGTGATTCGTCGACGATTGCACGCCGTAAGCCGATGTCCGCCGGGGGAATCGCGGGAGACCGCGCCGGTCAGCTCTCCTCCCGCCACAGGCGCAACTGGTCCGGCTCGTCGATGCGGTCGTCGTAGGCGAAGCGGTACAGGTTGTAGAGCGCCTCGAAGTCGCTGCCGGACGCCTCGACCGCCCCGTCGAGCGCGATGCCCGTGAACGCCGTCGACGGCGGCAGGATCTCCAGCACCGCTTCGAGCGCCGTGAAGAAGCGCGGCTCGCGGTCCAGGCCGGCCGCGGCGAGCAGCTCCGCCGCGGCGGCGACGGACCGCCCGCGCGCCGCGTGGGCCGCGTGGTGCAGCGCGTCGATCATCCCCCGCGACCCGTCGGCCGGCCCGAGCGCCCCCGCCGCCGCCCGACGCGCGCTGTCCCACATGTGCAGGTCGCTCCCCTTCTTGCCCGCGACCCGGCCGACCACGCCGTCCTCCAGGTCGACGCCGACGGCCCGGGCCAGCCGCAGCGCTTCGTCGAAGGCGAACACGGGAGCCCGGAAGGCGTCCCATGCCAGCACGAAGAACGCCGTCAGCGGATCTAAATCATCGTCGGCTTTGACGTGCGTCAGTTGGCTCAGCCGCCACCGCTTGACCTCGCGCCGCGCCGCGTCGAGCGCGTCCTCGGGGGTGACCGCGTACGGGTCCCACGGCTCCTCGAACAGCACCCGCTGCCGCCGGCGTTCCACCGGCTTCGGGCGCGGCGCGCCCCGGCGCAACGGCCAGTGGCGCGAGAACTCCTCGAGCGCCGGCCCGAACGACGCCAGGTACAGGTCGACCCCGGTGATCCCCGCGTCCTGGAACGTCTCGATCCGCGCCCGGACCGCGCGCGCCACCCCGGGCTCCACGTCCTCCCAGTACACCGCCGCCGCGTCGTCCCCGTAGGCGGGGCGGGCCTCGCGCACCGCGCCGGCACCTTCCCCGCCGCGGGGCGGGCCGGTCCCGCGGGGGCGGCAGACCAGAAAGATGGTGCTGTTCGCCGCCGCCCGGTCCCGGATGTGCAGGCTGCCCTCGGCCTCGGTGTTCACCGGCCACGACGCGGTGATGACGAAGCCGGCCTCGATGAGCCCCGTGGTCAGCGCGTCCCAGGCGCCGGTCGCCTTGTGCGTGAACATCAGCGTCATGATGCCCTCGGGCCTGAGGACCCGCCGGCACTCGGCGAAGATGGCCGCCATGCGCCGCTGGTAGTCGCGCCCGGCCAGCGCCTTCGCGCCCCGCTGCCCCGCGAAGCGGGCCGGATTGGCGACCGCCTCGCGCTCCTTGTCGGTCAGTTGGCGGCGGAAGAGCTCGGGGAACACGTGGCCGGCCGTGCGCTTGAGCCAGACGTAGAAGAAGTCCGACAGCTCGGCGTACATCACGTTGTCGTAGTAGGGCGGGTCCATGACGACCACATCGACCGAGCCGTCGGCCAGATGGTCGAGGTCGTCGCCCGACTTGCAGGTGATGGTGACCGGCGGCGGAGCGCCGGCGGGGGCGGTGGCGCGGGCGGCACGACCGTCGGGCTCAGTGCCACCGGTGCGGTCGGCGGACGGTGCGCGCGCCTCGGCACCGGCGGCCGCGAAGGGGGGACTCGTCCCCGGATTCGTCCCGCGGGGGCCCGGTCCGCGTCGATCCGCGCCGTCGGCCGCGAAGGGGGAATCTCCCCGCCGGGGACTCGGTGCGTCGGCGGACGGTTCGCGGGCATCGGCGCCGGCGGCGGGCGGGTCGAACAGGCCGGGGAGGCCGGCGCCGCCGCCGGCTTCCGGGCGGACGAGGGCGACGAGCTCGCGGATGCACTTGGCGGTCTTGTCGATGGCCCAGTCGTAGCCGACTCCCGCGACGAGCGGGGCCATCTCGGCGTACGACCAGACGAATGCGAAATCATGCCGGTCGAAGATCGAGCGTACCCGCCCCGTGGTGTTATCCCAGCGTCCTGCGCGGTTGTTATAGTTCAGCAACGTGTCCAGCGTCAGCGCCAAGTAGCCGTAGGCCGCCTTGCGCAGATCGTCCAGCCGGCCCGCCGCCCGATCCGCGTCGAGCATCTCCCGGAACACTTCCACGCTGACGCCGTGGCACAGGAGCTGGCGAGGCGAGAACAGGTCGCGCCAGAGCGGCATGCCGTACTGGATGGGCCGATCGTCGTTCCCGTCTTCCGGAAAGCGCTCGCTCGGCACGATGTCAAACGCCTCCCACTCGAGCCCCTTCCCGGCCAGCCGCGCGTCGATCTCCGCCGCGTTGTCGTCCTCGGGCCGGGGCGCGCGGTAGCCCCGGACCCACTTGTCGCGGCCCCGCCGGCCCGACTTCGTCCTGGTCTCGACCCGCCGCTTGAAGGCCACCGCGTAGAGCTGTTCGCCCATCCGCCCCGCCTGCGCCTGCCGCTTGATCTCGCCGCCGTCGATCACCCGGCCGCAGTCGGCGTACGGGCAGTGCCCGTCGCCGCGGGCCACCGTGCCCGGAAACTGCTCCTTGGCCGAGCCGACGATCTCGAACGCGCAGACGCGGCCCGCGGTTCCCGGACCGCCGGCGCAGTCGGGCAGCAGCCGAACCCCGGTCCCGTCCGGCGCCAGCCGCCAGTTCGGCGACAGCGGCACGAGGCCGTCGCAGTACGGGCAGGTGACCGTGCGCGCCCAGAGGTAGCCTTCAATGCGGGTGTCCTTGGGCTCGGCCGGAAAGATCCCCTGGTGGTACTTCGCTTCAGCCAAGTGAATGAACTCGCGCGCCACATCGTCGAACCGTGCGCACAACGACGAACCGTGTACGCGTGGCCACTCGACCGTCGCGTTGAGGATCAGAGCGGCGACGGGGTTCAAGTCGTTGGCGACGGCCGGGAAGCCCAGCCGATGGATCTCAATCGGGATGCTGCCGCCGCCGGCGGTCGGATCCAGAATCGTCGGGGTCGCCGGCGCTCTTCCGGCTCTTCCGGTAATGTGTTCAACCCACTGACGATCGTGTCCGGTTGGCGTGTACGAGAATGCGCGCTTGTAGCCGTACGGATTGAGGCCGAGGTTCTTCTCGGTTCGCTTGGCCGCGTCCAACCTACGACGGGTAGCCACCGGATCCCCGTGAATGCCGATGACGTGCAGGAACTTCTCCCGGTCCGCGTCCGCCGGCAGCAGCGACGCCAGGATGGCCGCCCGCGACGCCACCAGCGGCCGGCGCGCCCACCAGACGTGGAGGCGGTTCGGCGCCGGAAACGGCGTCATCGGCGTCCGCTCGCGCGTGCTCTCGATGCCGAGCGCCGCAATCGGCAGCCAGCGTTCGATCAGGCGGGTGTCAGGCATCTGGCCGTTTCCGTCGGGCCGGTCCGCGCGGATGGCCGGCAATCGCCAGCCTGATTCCGGCAGGCTACTGCAGAAGGAAAAAAACTATACCGGCTATACTGGCGAGTGCCCCGAGGAGACAAACGAGCGAATACAGCGGGTGCTCCATCACCTTTTTCATCAAGGAGGCTAAATAATTTCCGTAAATTTTCTTTCGTTTGGTGTCTGTCGCAAGCGTATCGTCAACAGCACGGAAAGCAATGTCTGAAATAATGTCGACCTTGCGAAGCGTGGATCGATGCAATGCCACATACCTCTTGTCGTTGAATGCTCTGGCTTCTTCTTCTCCATTGAGAAAGTCAAGGATGCCGATGTCGTTCTTTATGGCCAGCATTTCAAGACGAGGGTGGCCTATGTAGTTCACGCCATACAATTCGACCAGTAGTCGTGCCAAGTCGCAACGGAATGGCTCACGAATCCTGAAGGGGGTTTCATCGTGAACCTTGAATCTATGTTCCAGCGCTTCGAATCCATACTTGGCATCCCGCATATTCCAATGCAACCAGATGTAGCCCTCATGTTTTTTCGCATAGTCGAAGAACTCTTCGAGCATCTTTTTCTCCAACTGATCGTAATGATCGTCGATTTCTCCTGACGAAACTTTCCTGCCGCGTTCAGCAAACTGGTGAATCGAAAAAGATTTCGTTTGAGCTGTCGCCAAATTACGTACTGCAATGGATGTAACTCTTGGCGACTTAACTTCGCCACGATCGTAAAAACTCTCACATGAATAATGGATCACGAGAACTCTATCTTTATTCTCGCAGATCTCAACCAATTTTCTCTTGGCTTCCTTGCAGCGCCTCATGAATCTCCTCAAATGCGTGTGGGTAGCGGCGGCGACGGTTCGATGCCTCCGCAGCACAGGAACAGCATCGAGATGAGGGCACCGGCCGAGTGGAAACCGTACGCGCGCCGAGCAATCACACGCAGCTTGTTGTTGATGCTCTCCACAGGACCGTTCGTCATCTTCGTGTCCAGATACGCCAGGATGCCTTCCGCGTGTTTCGAATCGTGCGCCCCAGCTTCACGAACGGCGCCAAGCGGGACCGCGCAGCCCACTCCAGCTACTCCTCCAGCAGCTCCGGCGCATCCTCGGACGTCGCCTGACCCAGATCGTCGCCAGATCTCCTTCAGTTCGTAGGCCCGGTTCCAGCGCCCGGTTCTCACGACGCAACGTCTCCAGACGCCGGGCTTCGCCGGGCTTCAGCCGCCCCGGGTGCTTCAGCAACGCATAGCGCGTCCCCTTCAGCGCCTTCGCATCCGCCGGATCCTGACGCCGCTGCTCCGAACGACGCACCTCGTCAACCGTCAGACCCGCATGGGGCTCTCCTCGCCGCGGGTCGTGGTGGTGCACACCCATGAGACCAGGAAGCCCCTGCGTTTGCAACCGCTTCGGCAGAGCGAGACGACGTAGGCGACCCCGACAACACCCCGGCCCCCGCCCAACGGGCGTCCACGGTCGGCGCCGGGGCCCCGAGGCGGCCGTTGCGCTAATCCGCCGGAGTCTATCCCCAAACCGCCGGCCGTCGCGTCTTCCGCATGGCCGTGGACGACCGGGCCGTCCAGGCCGCGCCGCAAGGCCCCATATCTGCTGCTTGAGCGACGGGACGGACGGTGTGTCACCCGCAGGCGGCAGCGCAGCGGAGGACGCGTGGAGCGCGTTGACACGCCGGCCCGCAGCTACTCCGCTCCGACCTACCCCCGCCGTGTGCCACGCCCGCGGCCCATCAGGTGAACGCCGTGGCGGGTCAATTCCGAGGCCGCCTGCGCGGCCGGCACCCCTCGCCGACCCGCCGACCGCCGCCTCACAACCCGCCCACACCCGTTTCAGGAGAGCCGAAAGACAGGGCCGCGGCCCGCCCCGCGAAGCAGCCTGGCCACCACGACAAGCATCCAGCCAGCGCTTTCTGCGAGGTTCGTCCTGGCGGATCTTTCCACAATCGGGCGGCAACGCCACTTTGCACCCGCCATTTCGCTACGCGCTCCGCGTCAGGGCGCCCGCAGCCGGGGCGCTCAACCTGCACCGCGCCGAAGGTCGTCTCCAGGCGGCGTTCGCGCACGCGCCGCTCCGAACGAGCGAGACGTCGGCCCGATTGCCGGCGCGCCGACGCGCCAGCCGGAGATCGCGTCGCTCCGCTGGCAGGTGAACCACCGCCACCGCCCCAACGGGCCGCCCGCGAACACGACCGCCACGACCAGGACGCTGACGCGATTACCTTGACATCCCCGGACTCACCGGGGCGCACCGGTCAACGAAAACCACTTGCTGCGTCCGGGCCATGACAATCTGGAGCCCGCCAAGGCGAAGACGGCCCCGCGCCGGCGGGCGCTTCCGGTGCGGTTGACACGCCGGTCAAAGGCGCACACCATGTCGTCACGCGCACCGGGAGACCAGAGATGCCGATGAATCGACGCCAGTTCGTCCACGCCGCCGCCACGGCCGCGATCGGCGCCCGCGCGACCGACCTGCTCGCGCAGCCCCACGACGTGGTCGTCAAGGGCGGCCGGGTCCTCGATCCCTCCCTGCGCATCGACGCGGCCCTCGACGTGGCGATCGCCGGCGGGCGCATCGCGGCGGTCGAGGCGAACATTCCCGCCGGCGCGGCGGAGGTGATCGACGCGCGCGGCCGGTTCGTCGTCCCCGGCCTGATCGACGTCCACACCCACTATGCGCGGGATCTGGAGGGTCCGGCCATCTGCCTTGAGGACGGGGTGACGGCGTGGGTGGACGCCGGATCCGCGGGCGCGGATGCCATCGACGGCCAGGTGGAGATTGCGCGGGCGGCGCCGCAGCAGGGGCGCATCCTCGTCAACATCGGGCGCGCCGGCATCCTGCCCGGCGGCGATACCATGGACCTCGACCTCGCCGACGTCGGCGCCGCGACCGACGCCGTCGCGCGGCACCGCGACCTCGTCGTCGGGGTCAAGGCGCGGCTGACGAGAGGCGTGGCGGCCGACGACGTCGAGGTCCTGCGCCGCGCCCAGGCCGCGGCTTCGGCCTTCGACCTGCCGGTGATGATCCACATGGGCCAGACCGCTTCGCCGCTGCCCGCGATTCTCGAGCTGCTGAAGCCCGGCGACGTCGTCACCCACATGCTGGCCCCGCCCCCGAACGCCATCGTCGACGAGGCCGGCCGCATCCTGCCGGCGGTGCTCGCGGCGCGGCGCCGCGGCGTGTGGTTCGACGTCGCCAACGGGCGGACCGGGCACGTGCGGTGGGACATCGTCGACCAGGTCATCGAGGCGGGCTTCTGGCCCGACACCATCTCGACCGACGGCAACACCACGAGCCGGTCGGTGGCGGGGGTCGTCGACCTGCCGAACGTCATGTCGAAGTTCCTGAACGCGGGGATGCCGCTGGATGCGGTGGTGGCGTGCGCGACCGTCAACGCCTCGCGCGTCTTTCCGCATCTGAACGACCGCGGCACCCTCCACGTGGGGGCGCGGGCCGATCTGACGCTCCTCGACCTGCGGGTCGGCGTCTTCGACTTCGTCGACAACTACGAGAACCTGCGCACCGACCGCCGGCGCCTGTTCCCGGCCGGGACGGTGCTCGGCGGCCGGTGGATTCCGCGCGGCTGACGACGCGTCCGCGACGACGCCGGCGAGCGCCAGCGCCCCGCCGGGCGCCCGCGCGGCGGGGCCGCCCGGAGACGGGCCTTGGCACCAGGCCAACCGGGAAGCAACGCAGGCCACGCGGGATGTGACCACCGGTCGAAGGCAGCAGGGCTGTCGCGGGCGCGACCGGGCATCGTACGAGGAGGGTGAAGGGATGACGCAACGCTCTCGTGTCGAAGCGGCGGCGCGGATGGGCATGGCACTGCTGATCGCGTCCCTCGCGCCAGGTGCGGCCGGACGGTCGGCCCACGCGCAGGAGGGCGCGGGCGGCGGACCGCGGTTCACGACGCACACCATCGCCACCGAGCTGGCGGGCGGCTACCAGCCGGTGGTGGTCGACTTGAACCGCGACGGCCGGCCCGACGTGATCGCGCTGTCGACCCGCCTCGACGAGCTCGCCTGGTACGAGAACCCCGGGTGGGAGCGGCACGTCCTGACCACCGGGCTGAACCGGGCCATCAACGCGGCGGCGCGGGACCTCGACGGTGACGGGATTCCCGAGCTGGTGGTGGCCCACGAGTTCGGCACCACCCACGACCGCAGCCTCGGCGTCCTGTCCCTGCTGACCCACCCGGGAGACCCGACCGAGCCCTGGCGCATCCGCGAGATCGACCGCACGCCGACGGTGCACCGCGTGCGGTGGGCGGACGTCGACGGCTCGGGGCGCAACGTGCTGATCAACGCCCCCCTCTCCGGCCCCGCCGCGGCGGCGCCGGAGTACCGCGACGCGGTGCCCCTCTTCTGGTACCGGCCCGACGACTGGGAGCGGCGCACCGTGCCCGACGCCGGCCAGGGGGTGGTGCACGGCCTGCTGGTGAAGCCGTGGCAGGACCCCGACCGCGACGCCGTCCTGAGCACGAGCTTCGCGGGGGTGCACCTGCACCGGTTCATCGACGGGGAGTGGATCGGCAGCCGCATCGCCGACGGCGACCCGGCCCCGTGGCCCCGCAGCGGCGCGAGCGAAGTCGAGACCGGGCGTCTCGGCGACGCGACCTTCGTCACCACCATCGAGCCCTGGCACGGCGACCAGGTCGTCGTGTACCGCGAGGACGGCGAGGCCTGGACGCGCCAGGTCATCGACCGCATCGGCAGCAGCCACACCATCGTGACCGCCGACTTCGACGGCGACGGCCGCGACGAGATCGTGACCGGCGACCGCGGCGACCCGCGCAATCTGTACCTGTACGCGGCGACCGACCCCGACGGCTCGGCCTGGTCGCGCCAGATTCTCGACGACGGCGACATGTCCCCGTCGGCCTGCGTGACCGACGACCTCGACGGCGACGGCCGCACCGACCTCGTCTGCATCGGCGGCGGCACCTCGAACCTCAAGTGGTACGAGAACGTCTCGCGGTAGCAGCCCGTGGGAGGCCGCGCGCTCCGAGGCCGGGCTCAGACGAGACCGCGCAGCCAAAGAAACCGTGGGTTATGCCCGCGTGGTACGCCGACGCCGATTGGGCACCCCGTGTTTGAATCGACGAGCACGCCCGTTGCCGTGACGACGGATGGAGAAACGCATCGAGCGTCTAAAAGTGATCATTTCTGGACTGTCATCGACGGTGCTCACTGCTGACCGCCGCTGTCGGAGACCCGTTTGCGGGATTCCCCGATAGTCCTGACCTTTATTCGTTGGCGAAGCACTAGAATTCCTTGAGCGGCCGGGATCTTTACAGTTGAGTCAAAGTTCGAATCGCGTTTTCTTCGCCGTTGGCGGGCCCCCCTGCCGTCGACCATTGCCCGGATCTGCATGTCTCGTCGGTCTGAGGCGGAGCCTCGCTAGGAAATCTGCGCCGTGGAACGATTTCGGGCACGATTAGACCCTGTATCGAAGCTCGGTAAGGCCCGCAAGCGGCGAGATATCTGATACATCCGTTCCCCTCAAGTCGAGCGTTCGAAGCCCGGTAAGGCCCGCAAGCGGCGAGATATCTGATACACCCGTTCCCTCCAAGTCGAGTGATCGAAGCCCGGTAAGGCCCGCAAGCGGCGAGATATCTGATACATCCGTTCTCTTCAAGTAGAGCCATCGAAGCCCGGTAAGGCCCGCAAGCGGCGAGATATCTGATACATCCGTTCTCTTCAAGTAGAGCCATCGAAGCCCGGTAAGGCCCGCAAGCGGCGAGATATCTGATACACCCGCCCCCCCCAACTCGATCAATTGAAGCCCGGTAAGGCCCGCAAGCGGCGAGATATCCGAAACACCCGTTCCCCCCAAGTAGAGCGATCGAAGCCCGGTAAGGCCCGCAAGCGGCGAGATATCTGATACACCCGTTCCCCCCAAGTCGAGCGATCGAAGCCCGGTAAGGCCCGCAAGCGGCGAGATATCTGATACACCCATTCCCCCCAATTCGAGTGATTCAAGCCCGGTAAGGCCCGCAAGCGGCGAGATATCTGAAACACCCGTTCCCCCCAAGTAGAGCGATCGAAGCCCGGTAAGGCCCGCAAGCGGCGAGATATCTGAAACACCCGTTCCCCCCAAGTAGAGCGATCGAAGCCCGGTAAGGCCCGCAAGCGGCGAGATATCTGATACACCCGTTCCCCCCAATTCGAGTGATTCAAGCCCGGTAAGGCCCGCAAGCGGCGAGATATCTGATACACCCGTTCCCCCCAATTCGAGTGATCGAAGCCCGGTAAGGCCCGCAAGCGGCGAGATATCTGATACACCCGTTCCCCCCAATTCGAGTGATCGAAGCCCGGTAAGGCCCGCAAGCGGCGAGATATCTGATACACCCGTTTCCATCAAGTCAAGTGATTCAAGCCCGGTAAGGCCCGCAAGCGGCGAGATATCTGAAACACCCGTTCCCCTCAGGTCGAGTGATTCAAGTTTGGTAAGGTTGGTAATCGGCGAAAGAGAAAGATCCGAAATCCGCGTGCCGCTCAAGTCAAGCGGCCGTAATCCCGTTTGCTTCATCTGCGCCGCGATCTTTTCGAATACCTTCGTGTTCAGATCAACATCGTCACCGAGCAGGGTACCGAGAATATTCGAAGAGAACCTGTGGACCGATATCCGAAGCTGTGTGTTTACGCAACACGCCAACGCGCTGTCTATTTCCTCGGATGACAATCCCGAACGGGAATTCACCACCAACCGGGCCAGCAGATGACCCAGTGCCACGGACACTTCATCGGATTTTGAACCTTCCAACCGGGAGAAGTTCTCCCCGAATACGCAGTCGAGCAGGTCGGCGTGCCAGTCGTCCTCCTCTTCGGATGCCAATAGCTCAAAGAGGAAAGCGAACGTTTCGCGCCAGACGCTCTGGCCAGCCCAGTCTGCCAACGTTTCGCGGTCGAAACCCAGCCTCGACTCATTTCCCTTTGCCCACCGGAGTCTTGTTACCTCCCGTTTGAGTGCAAACGCCGCAAAGTACTCTTGAAAGGAGAGATGGACGAACGCATACCGTCCCGCCCCGCGCGGAAGAAAAAGCCCGCTACGACGCCCGACAATCTTGAGAAATTCCTCGACCGACGGCGTATCCGGAAACGTGTCGCTACGCCCCATTTCCTCGCTCAGCCAGCCCTTGACCGTGTCCGCATCCATGAGAATGGCGGTTTCATCCGATCCTCCTTCAGATATCCGACGGCGCTGCATCTCGAATGCGACACGGGCCAGCCAGCCCTTCTTGCGCGGGAGATCGTGGGGGCTCGATGAGAGCCCGCGAAACTTGTCGATGGACTCCAGGTACGCCTCCGCGATGCGCTCGTAGAGCAACGCCCGACCGTGTGGCAGGGTAGCCTCGATCCTGTGGATCAAGGCCATCATGGTCAGCAGGTTAGGGACACGGGCCAAGCGCAGAATCGACCCATCTGCATGTACCGCCTGCACCAAGTGTTTGGCGTTGTCGTCGGCGCGGGTGGTCGCCGCTTCGCGCTGGACGTACCAGTTACGGGCGAATGCTGCAATCCGCCGGTCGTCGAATGGCGCGATGTAGCGGATAGCGACCCGGCCGCTCCCTGATTCCCGTCCTATGCGATGGAGCTTGCGTGAACCCTTTCGCGATAACGCCTCGAGCAGCTCGCCGGCTGACTCGTCTGGAAACAGCCCCTCATCCGATCGATCACGCTCCCTGTCGAACGGCACCTCTTCATATCCAACGATCCGGGAGGTCAGAAGCCAGCGGCAGGCAGGATATCGGGAGACCCCGTCAAACACGGCGCTCCGGAGGTTCTCACGTGCCTCCCGACCGCCGAGCTCGTCGATGCCGTCGAGCAGCAGGAACGCCCGCCCTTCCTCGAGAGTCTGCATCAGGTAACGACGATCTTCTTCAAGAAGCGGCGCACTCATCTCGCGGCTCAGAAAAGCCTCGAGTAGTCCGTCAAAGTCCTTGACACCCTGAACCGGCAGCTCCCTCAACACCATGGGCAGGGGCAAACGCCAGCCCATCCGCTCGATCAAGGCATTGGTCGCCGGGCGCGAGAGCAGCCAGGCAACGTAGTTCAGGAAGGTGGATTTCCCTATCCCCGGATCGCCAAGAAGCACGAGCGGCGAACCCTTCACCAGCGCGTCGACCAGCGTCTCCGCCTCATCGGCCCAGTTCTCCGGGCTCTCGTCGGGCGAGACATACCGCCGTGTCAGGAGCGGCGTGACGAACAGGCGATCGATGATGATGTCCGGGTTGTCCCTACGGTCCGGCAAACCAAGAAACCGGATATAGCCCTGCCAGTCCCGGACATTCTTCAGATAGGGACGGATGACCGGATTCTTGAAGTAATCCGGTATCATGTAGTTCGGATTTCCGATCTTCATGTCGGAACTCCATGAAGATAGCGATCGAAGCGCTGAGGAGCTATCTCAGTCCCCAGATGCAGGATCAGCGGCTGGATCCAGAAGACGCTGGATTCGGTAGGATCCGGATAGGTGGTTCCAAACTGGCCGGACGGCTGCGATTCAGTCGAACCTACATCGGCCATCAATGGTAGTTTCAGTGAATTACTGAATGGGAGATCCTTGCCGGTTCGACACCAGTCACGAATCTCATTGTACAGATCCAAGTCTGCTTCCCATCTGATGTGAAGGTCATGATGGAACTGATAAATGTAAGCGGTGATCAGAAGAAGTCTTGCTTCGAGGATCATCTCTTCTTCGTTAAGCCGATCCTCGCGACTCGGCAATCGGGGGGACAGCCTCCCGATCAGATTTGCAAGGCCCTTGAGCCGCCTCGGGTTTGGCGGCATGCATTGATATGTTGATGGAGCCATATCCTCTTTAGCTACTGACACCTTCAATCCTTGGCTGATGAAGCTGCGAATTGCTTCGTCTTCTATTGTTTGTTTCAAGAGTTCGCACAGCACTTGCTCGGGCTTACGGACAGCAGGAAGGCGCCACACGTTTTGGCACAGCTTCTCCATGTACGCGGCGGCGAGCATCGTCCGGTCGTAGTTACCCTCGTTCTCCGGCGGTGGGCGATCTCCTATACCCTCCCCTATCCGCTGGGCGATGGCCTCCTCGATGGCCCTCTGATTCATCCCGAGGACGAAGACACAATTGTCAAGGGTAAGGTAGATTTTCAGACCTTCGAGCAAGCGGTAGGCGGCTTCGGACTCGCAACGATCGACGTCGTCGATGAAGACGACGAGTCTAGTCGTATTCTCGTCGCCATCGCCCTTCGACAGGAGCTGGCGTATGGCTTCGCACAAGTGTTCGCGCAACGTATGCGACGGCAGCTTGGCGGCAAGATTTTCGCTCTCCCACTCCCGACTCGCCTGACGAAACTTGGAGTACTGAAATCCAATCTGCTTCGTCAATTCCTCCAGCGAGAGCAACGCACCCCGGGTAAGCACCTCTGCAGCACGGGAAGCCGTACCGGCCGCACGGCCCCTCCAAGAGAGCTGCGCACGCATCTCGTGCAGCAACGCGACAACGGGCACCGCTTCGTTATGATATCTCCAAGCGTCGAACCAAACCGCTTGGACCTTGCGCTCATACACGCCACATCTCCGCGTCGATGTGTCCCCTCGCGCATCGTCCTTCTTCATCTTCTCAGTGACCGACTCAGGCTGCTGCGGGCAGTCGCCGGTGAGATACCACTGAACCTGATGCAGGAAGCTCGTCTTTCCGAGGCCCCAGTCACCGTGGACGCCGAATACCTGCGGCGGCGTGCAGTGGGCGATGGCCTTGCCGACCTCTTCAATCAGTGCCCTCCGCTCCAGGGCATCCATCAGGGACGGTTCGTCGTTGTGCATGAAGGCTCCTCTCTCTGTACGCGGACGATAGTCCCTATCAGCGTCCTCCCGATCATCGTGCGCCCCGGTTCTCGACCCTTGCCCGACCCTGGGATGCCGCCCGACGACAGCCCGATTGCGCCCATCGCCAGCGCGCGACGCCCGGATTCGCGGCACGCTATCCCACACGAGACGCGATCGTCAACGCCGAACGGCGCGCCCAGCTCCAGCGGACACGGTTCGCCTGACCACCGGCGTTGTCCTTTCCGTAGCCTGCCGCGTTTCGGGCGCGCCACTTCTTCCGAAACCAGAGGTCGAGGACATCGTGCAGGTAAACGTTGGCGAGGATGGGTGAAACCACCACGCCTTGCGGGGTTTGGCGCACGCCCGCATGGTCGCTGAACCGCCCTGGGCGGCCCTTTGTCGTCGAAGTGCGTCAGCCAATGTCGTTGCCTCCATCGTCCGCTCCGACTGCTACGGCTGACCGGCTGGAGCGACAGTTGCCGGGCGGAATTTGCACCCGCTGAAGAATGGCGCCTTTCACGGCGCACCACCACGGACCCCTATCGTCCGGGCGCCCCGCGGGCGGCGGTTGCGCGGTCGGCGATCGAGACGACGGTCGAGACCAGCAGCGCATACGCGGTCATGCGGGCGCCTGACAACAACGTCGCCGTCACGACCGGCGCGACCTCCAACCGCGCCGCCGCGAGCACGACCAGCGGAACGAAGTAGCCGATGCCGTTCCATCGCCCGATGGTGCTCATGCGCAGGCGCTTCCGGCGGTGCACAAAGTAGGAATCGAAGACGTACTGGCCGAAGGCGACCGCAATCAGGATCGGTAGCACGAGCGGGACCCGGCCGGCCAGCGCCGCGCCGGTGAGCCCGGCGGTGACGAAGAGGCAGTCCGTTCCGTGGTCGAAGAGTTGACCGGCGGGCGACGCCGTGCCCCGCCGCCGGGCGACGATCCCGTCGGCGTAGTCGGTGGCGAGGGCCACGGTGAGCAGCAGGGCGAGCATACCGGCGCTCAGGAACTCCGGCCGGGCGAAGGCGACGGCCAGCGGCACGGCCAGCCCCAGCCGGACGCCGGTCAGCAGGTGGGCCATCACGGCTCCCGGGGGAAATCGACGGCGTTACCGCCGCGGTTCAGAAGAGTCGGAACGCCACGTCGTGGCCCTTCGCCCGCGCCAGCTTGGCGTCGCAGGTCACGATCGAGCCTTCGAGGAGTTCAGCCGGCGCCACGTACGCCGCGTCCTACGCACTCAGAACGTTCCGCAATCGCCCTATCGCAGGACGCAGCAACTCGTGGCCGTAGCGCGTGATCGCCGGCCTCCCAAGGTCTTCAACACCTGCTCGGCCCGAGCGGCCGTCAATCGGTCGGTCCGGTTGAACCGGCGAATCACGTGGAGCACTTCGTGCGCTACTGCTCACGCAGCCCCCGCCGGTGTTGCCGAACGCGTGAAAGCGATCGATTCGAGCAGACGGCCGGGCAAGGCCCCGTCCGCGTCATCCGCCGGCGACAACCCCCTGTCAGAAAGGACAGGACAAGCGCAGCCATGTCTTCAGCCGAACAGCTCGCGCTGCGCCCGCGGCCAGAAGGCGGCCCCGATGAGGGCGTTGAACAGGATGAAAAAGTTGTGCTGCACGAACCCGAACGCGGCCATCTGCCCCTCGTTCTCGGGGAACAGCACGACCCAGAAGGTGATGGCGGCGGCCCGCATCGGGGTCGGGACGGCGGCCGCGAAGAAGACGACCGGCAAGTAGCCGAGCAGGGCCAGGAAGGAGGCGTCCACCCCGAACAGGTTCAGCGCCGTCGCGTACACGAACACCGCGGCCAGCAGGGCCGGCGAGCGCAAGACCAGGAACAGCGCATAGTGCCGGAGAGCGGCGGTCTTGAACGCATGAAAGATCCGCCGGTCGCGCAACTGGCTGCCCGGCAGGATGACGCCGCGGAAGTACAGCACCCACACCGCGAACACGGGCGCCGCGGCGAGGGCGAGCCACGGGACCAGTCCGAACGCCGGCGGCAGCTCCGGTCCTGCGAGGTAGCCGACGGTCGCCCAGAACAGCAGGTAGAACACCTCGCAGAACATCACGAACAGCATCACCGAGCCCACTTCCCACCCCGGCACCCGGTCGCGCCGGTTCAGGTAGTAGGCCATCGCGCCCTTGCCGATCTGCTCGTTGAAGACCGAGATGATGTAGGCGCTGGCGCGGATGGGCAGGATGTCCCGGTAGCGGATGGGGGTGACGAACCAGTTGAGGGCGCGCGTCACGACGAGGGTGTCGATGCAGAAGTAGAACCCCGAGTAGGCGACCATCAGCGCGATCCAGGCCCCCCATTGCACGTTCTCGAAGACCTGCGCCATGTAGACGGCGAGCGACAGGCCCTCGCGCGCGGCGGCACCGTCCAAGCGGGTGTAGAGGTAGGCGAAGCAGGCGACGCCGAGAAGCAGAAACGCGGCGCGGCCGGCCCGGCGGCGGGTCGGGGGCGCCCCAGGCGCGGGCGGGTCGGCGGCGGAGGGCGCGGCACTCATCGCGGGTCTGTCTGACATGGCTTGGCCAGGGTATCCGACAACGGGGTGAGGCGGACGCCGAGGTTGCCGTCGGCGTTCGACGCCGAGAAGCAGAAACGCGGCGCGGCCGGCCCGGCGGCGGGTCGGGGGCGGAGGGCGCGGTCTCGGGCGCGGCACTCATCGCGGGTGTGTCTGACATGGCTTGGCCAGGGTATCGAACAACCGGGTGACGCGGATGTCCGGCTCGCCGGGCGCGGCACTCATCGCGGGGCGGCCTGACATAGCTTGGCCAGGGTATCCGACAACGGGGTGAGGCGGACGCCGAGGTCGCCGTCGGCGTTCCGGTCGACCGCCTCGTCGGAGGTGATGACGTCGACGACGGCCGGGGTCAGGCCGCCGGTGCGAACCAGGCCCGCGAGGCCCGCGCCGAACCGGGCCAGCCAGACCGGGGTCGATCGGAACACGAGCTCGCGGCCCAGGCAACGCGCGGCCCGCTCGATCAACTCGCGGTGGGTGAGAGTCGTCGGTCCGACCAGCTCGCAGGTCCGCACGCCGGCCGGGGGCTGCTCGCAACACCCGAGGATGGCGCGGCACAGGTCGTCGACGTCGAGGGGGCGCAGCCGGTGCGCACCGCCCCCGAGGATGCGGGCCGACGGCCCGGACGCGGCGGCGCGGAGCGCCCGCCCACCGGCGGTGCCGGGACCCAGCAGCAGCGGGGTGCGGATGATGGTGGCGTCGAGCCCGGAGTCGGCCACGATGCGCTCCGCCTCGCCCTTCGACCGGAAGTAGCCGTTCGACGACCGCGGGTCGGCGCCCAGCGAGCTGACGAAGACGACGTGGCCGACCGCCGCCGCCTGCGCCGCCTCGACCACCGCGCGGGTCACCTCGACGTTGCCCGACCGGTAATCGGATGTCCGGTTCTCGAAGAGGATGCCCGCGAGGTGCGCCACCGCGCCGGCCCCCGCGAACGCGTCGGCCAGGCTGTCGGACCGGCCGTAGTCGACGACGCGGGGCATGATGCGCGGCGACCGCGGCAACCCGTCGAGCGCGTCCGGGCGCCGCACCGCGGCCACGGCATCAAGCGCGGCCCCGCGCGCGACCTGCGCCAGCAACGCCGTGCCGACGGCGCTGTTGGCGCCGATCACCGCAATCCGCACGCTACCCACGGGCTCCCGGCCCGGCAACCGCGGCGATGGCGGCGGCCGTGACCCCGGCGATGCTCCTGCGCATCATCGTACGCTCTTCCTCCACCCTGCCGATCCACGGCGCCGACGCAACCGGACCATAGCACGCGGCAGGGGCATCCCACGCTGACGGGGCGTGACGGGCTCGCCGCGGCGGCCACGGAGCCGCCGCCGACGGCGGCATCCGGGGCATCCCACGCTGACGGGGCGTGACGGGCTCGCCCCCGATTCGAGGGGCGCCACCGTCTCGCCGACCGGCCGGCGCCGCGTGAGACCCACGATGCCGCACGTCCGGAGCCCCAGTACCCGCCGCGATTCTGCCTGCGCACAGCGGTGGCGGAGCGTGGGATGGTCCTGAGCACGCGGTCGGTCCGCTCCCGCGTTCCGACTTCAGCCGTCGTCTACCGCCGGCGCCGCGTACTCCGCGATCCCCGCGATGGCGTCCAGCTTCCCCCGCATCTCGGGATCAATCCCGCTGTCGGGCACACAGTCCGCCAGCTTATGGAAGTTCCTCTTGGCCATCCGCGATCCGCGCGATGGCGTCCAGCTTCCCCCGTATCTCGGGATCAATCCCGCTGTCGGGCACGCAGTCCGCCAGCTCGTGGAAGTTCTTCTTGGCCATCAGGTTCGGCAGCCCGAGCTTCTCGAAGTACGACCGGAAGAGCGGCTCCAGAAACTCGTCGCTCGCCTTGACGTCGGCGCCCCACGGCGACCCCTTGCCCAACGTCTTCAGCGCCGACTCGATCTCGTCGATGGACTCGCGCATCGCCCGCCGGCGCCGGTCGACGTCGGTCTCCGTGAACAGCGGCACCGGCCCGGCCGCGGACGCCGGCCCGATGGCGTAGGCTTCCAGCGTGGCCCGCGTGCAGACGTAGTTCTCGATCTCCCGCCGCGTCCACATCAGGAACTCGACCGGAGCGACATCGGGCGGCACCGATCCGATCCGATCGAAGAGGGCGACGCCGCGAAGCTCCGGAAGCGCCTCGCGCAGGCCGTGGAAGTGGCTCCGCACGGCTTGGGGCCGGTTCCCCACGTAATGCACGAACGGCCGCTCCAACGCCCGAGACGCGCGGTCGTGCCCCAGCCGCCGGGCGAAGGCGACCAGGATCGACAGGTCCGTCGAACCCTCCAGATAGAGCACCCAGCCGGTCTGCTCGGCCTGATAGTACTGATCGAACCCGATCTCCCGCAACGCCTTCAGCACCTGGCTGCCGCGATCGTCGATGCGGTGCGGCGGGCCGACGAACACCACCACGACGTCTTGGCCCGCCGCCTCGTTCAACAGCACCTCGGAGTGGCTGGCCGCGATGATCTGACTGCCGGTCTCGCGCGCGACGCCGGTGAGCAAGCGGTAGATCTGACGCTGGCGGAGAATCTCGAGGTGCGCGTCGGGCTCGTCGAGGAGCAGAACGGCGCCCGGATTCGCGTGCATGTACGCCAGCAGGAGCAGGGTCTGCTGCAGGCCCCGCCCCGACGACGACAGATCGAGCCTGGCACCGTGCTCACGGTAGCTCATCGCGATCTCGCCGCGCCCGGCGACGTAGCGCGGCGGGTCCAGCGCCACGCCGAACAGACTCCTGACGTGATCGACCAGCGCGTTCCAGGACGACGGTTCCGCTTCGTGAATCCGGAAGCAGAGGTTGCGCAACACCTCGGCGGTGCGGCCCTCTCCGATGCGGACGTTGACGGCGCCCTGATCCAGACGCGTCTCGGTGGCGGCCAGCCCCGACATGGGCGGCAGGAAGGCGACCCGCGAGCGCGCCGCGTCGTCCGGCACCGGCATGCGGCCCGCCGTCCCGTCCTCGGACCGGCGCAGCGGCCGGCAGTAGAACGACTCCTCGTTCGCGTAGTCGAACTCCAGCCCGCACGCCCAGCCCCGGCCGCGGGTCACCCCCTCGACGACGAGATCGATGCGGATGTTGCGGGTCCGTTGCCGGCCGTCGACCCGCCGCACGTCCCGTACGCGCAAGTCCCGCCACAGCAGGTTGGCGTCCGGGATGGGAACCGCCACGAGGTCCCGCCGGTTGACGGTCACCCCGGGCCGCTTCTCCGGCGTGCTCTTGCCGGCCCGCTTCTCGTTCCAGCGCTTGAGGCCGACGTCCCAGAGGGCCAGCGCCTGCATGGCCGACGTCTTCCCCGAGTTGTTGGGGCCGATGAAGACGACCGGGCTGCCGAGATCGATCTCGACCTCGCCGAAGCGCTTGAAGTTCCGGATGACGAGCCTGGTCAGCATCTCCCGCTAGCGCTCTCGGAACGACGCGGCGTGACGACCACGCCATTGCCGGACCCACCATCGCGGCCGCGCCTCTGGGGCGACCTGGGTGCGGCACTGCACGGCCTCCTGACCAAGGGCGGAAACCGGAGCCGTATCTCGCGGCCCAGCGGCGGCGTCAGGCGTACCCGCCGGCCGCAACACCGCTGAGATAGGCGTGGACGTAGTCGGCCCGCCCTTCGCGCACGAGCCGATCCGCGGTCATGTCGTCGAAGCCGGCCAGCGGCTCCTCCCGGAACCAAGCGTAGGCCGCGAGATCGCCGGCGCCGGTCTCCACCTTCACGCGGTGGAGGATCTCCAGCATCTGCCGCAGTCGGGTCTGCGTCTTGCGCGCCCGGATGCGCGACGCCCGCGAGAACGCGTCGCGGCCGAGCCCCAGCGTGTCGGCGATCTCCGCCCGGGTCGTGCGCAACGCGTCTGCGACGCGCGTGGGCGAGAACATCTCGTCCTCGATGAACGCCTGGAACGGCATCACCATTGACTACAATTCCTCACACCATTTGGCGTGATTTCATCTGACTTCTCTCACCCGCGACCGTGCCCGCCGCGACCGGGAGTTCCTAACGACGGCGCAACTTGGTCGTCTCCCACCCGCGACCGTGCCCGCCGCGACCGGGAGTTCCTAACGACGGCGCAACCCTGCTCTATCGACCCAGGGGCATCCCACGCTGACTGCGCGTGATGGCTCGCCCCCGATTCGAGGGGTCGCCACCGCCTTGCCGACCGGCCGGCGACGCGTGAGACCCACGATTCCGCACGTCCCGAGCCCCAGGACCCGCCACGATTCTGCCTGCGCACGGCGGTGGCGGAGCGTGGGATGGTCCTGCTACCGCCCCCCCGCGGCGGCGGCCGGCCCTGCGAGTCGTCCCGACCCACCCTACTGCCCGTCGGTCGTCTGGCCCGGCTGCAGGGCCGCGCGGTCGAGCTCGTTGACGTCGTCGACGATCCGCGCATAGGCGCGGGCCACCGCCTCGAGGCCGGCCTCGGGCACCCACTCGGGAATGTCCTGGTCGGTGTGCTTGATCTCGGGCGACCGGATGATCTGGATCGACGGCAGGTCGCGGGCGACGCTGCCCATCTCGCCGGCGGCGCGGTCCTCCATGCGGTCCCACACCGCCACCCCGAAGGTACGGTAGGCGTCGAGGACGAGGTCGACGAGCCGGTCGCTGCCGTTCACCCACCACCGGCGCGGCGACGGGATGTCGGTCTTCCGCATCGCCGGGCCCCAGTACACGGTCTGCTTCACCGAGACGTGCTCGCAGTTGATCATCAGGGCGGCGTCGGCGAGCGCCGTCTCGCGGTGGTCGTGCATCCAGCGCGACCCCGGCGACCCCACGTGATGGCCGGCGGTGCCGACGAAGACGAGGTTGCGGCGGCGCTCCGACGCGGGCCGCGCCGCGAAGTGCTCGGCCAGGGCGAGCATGACCGCGATGCCGGACGCGTTGTCGAGGGCCGCCTCGAAGTAGCCGTCGAGGTGCGCGAGCACGTAGATGTCCTCGTCGGTCGTGCCCGGCAGGGTCCCGAAGATGCTGGCCGTCTTCAGGCCGTCGCGGTAGTCGACGTCGACCTGCATACCGACCCGCACCTTCTCGCCGCGGCCGATCAGCGCCTTCACGGTGTTGCCGTCCTCGTAGCCCATGAAGGCGCCGGGGATGGTGACGCCCCGGCCGAGGCCCTGCCAGATGGTGAAGTTGTCCGAGATGCCGTAGATGACGACGACGGCGGCGGCGCCCCGGTCCTGCGCGCGCCGGATCGCGTCCTCCCAGCCCGCGCCGGCCGAGTGGCCCATCGAGCCCGGCGCAGGGATGCTGTGGATGAACACCGCCTTGCCCGTGACGTCCCGCCCGAGGAAGTCCGCGGTCGAGCCGGTGCCCACCCACACCGCCTCGAGGTCGAGCAGGCCCTCGGTGGGGTTCGAGCGCAGCGCCGGCACCAGCGAGTCGAACCGGTAGGTGCGGCCGCCCGCCTCGACGCGGATGTCGTGGCCGGCCGGGAACCACTGGGTCGGCAGGTCGAACTCCTGGTTCCGGATGTCCTCGAGCCCCAACCCGCGGAACTTCCGCTCCACGTACTCGCGCGCCATCTCCTCGCCGCGGGCGCCGGCGATGCGGCCCCAGTACTTCGTCCGGTCGTCGCGGTTGGCGAGCGAGATGGCCGCGACCTCGCGCACGACGTCCTTCATCCGCGCGCCGTCGATGGTGGCGTAGCGCTGATCGGCGTCCGAGAGCGGAAGCCGGATGTAGGCGTCCTCGCGCACGTTGCCGTCCGGGTCGAGACGGCTGGTCTGGGCCAGCCCCGTCCCCGCCGCGACCGCGGTCATCGACACCGCCGCGATCGCCGCCGCCCACCTTGTCGCTGGAGTCATGTCGTACCTCTTCATCCGGTCCTCGGCGGCGCCTTTCGCCGCCTCGACGGGTCACGCGCATCGCCCGCATGCGCAAGGTGTAATTCGGTGCGCGGTTCTCGATGATACCCCGATGACTGAAATCGGCGACGACCTGCTGTCGAGCGTGCAGGAGCATCCCACGCTGACTGCGCGTGACGGCTCGCCCCCGATTCAAGGGGCGCCACCGTCTTGCCGACCGGCCGGCGCTGCGTGAGACCCACGATTCCGCACGTCCGGAGCCCCAGGACCCGCCACGATTCCGTCTGCGCACGGCGCTGGCGGAGCGTGGGATGGTCCTGGTCGAACGTGCCGAACCGAAGACGTCTGCCTCCCGACGCGGCGTGCCAGCCTGTTGGCGTTAGACTCGGGGAAGGCATGCGGTCTCGTTCACGAGAGCCGTCCGATGCCGGATCGGGGCGCGGGGGGGAGACCGACAGCGAATTGATGCGCAAGAACGCAGCGGCGCACGCCGGCGCCGCCGGCAACATCGGCGCCGAACCCGCCGGACCGGCCGGGAACCGCCCGCCGTCGATGCGAGCCGGTGCCGATCCGGTGGTCGAGGCGTACAAGCGCCACGTCGACCGGACCCTGCTGCGGCAGAATCTCCGGCGATCGGCGACGGAGCGGGTGGAGAACCTGATCGCCCTGCAGCGGCTTGCGGTGGAGGCGCGGCGGGCGGGGCGCGCCCGGGAGCGCGACGGGTGACCGACTTCAAGGCGGTCATCCAGGTCTTCAGCGGCTCCGGGATCGAATGCGTGATCGTCGGCGGCCTCGCGGCCACGATTCACGGGTCGGCGCGCCTCACGCAGGATGTGGACTTCGTCTACGCGCGAACCCGCGCGAACCTCGATCGCCTCGTCGACGTCCTGCGGCCCCACGCGCCGTATCCGCGGGGTGCGCCGCCCGGCCTGCCCTTCGACTGGAGCCGCGCGACGGTCGAGCGGGGCCTCAATTTCACGCTGACGACGGCCATCGGCGACATCGACCTGCTCGGCGAGATCCCGGGCGGCGGAAACTACGAGGCGCTTCTGCCCCGCAGCATGGAGGTCGAACTCTTCGGTTGCCGATGCCGGTGCCTGGACCTGCCGGGCCTGGTCCGGGCGAAGCGGGCGGCGGGGCGGCCGAAGGATCTCGACGCCCTCGCAGAGCTCGAGGCGCTCATCGAGGAGCGCGGCGACCCTTCGAACGAATAGGCCGCCGCCGATTCACGACGGCGCGAACGCGACCGGGGTATCGGCGGCCGCCGCCGCCACGTACCGCCCGCCGTCCGCTTCCGGACCAGTCATCGGATTGGCGTTCCCCGGCAGCGCGCGGGGCGCGCCGGGTCCCCAAGGGGGACAAGGTCGAAGCACAAGGGGGCAGGGTGACGGTTGGAGGACGCCAAACGAACGAGCGTCCATCGTCTCCGAGGCTGCCGGCAACCACCATCGGCCAGTGGACGCTGCGACGGAGAGGTTCGTGTTCCGCACCGCGCGCTCAGCGGGCGGCCTCGGCCTTCATCGAGCCGTCTCATCCGATCGGAGCGCACCGTCGATCTCTCGGCCCGCCGGTCACGTTTCCTCGACCCCCGCCAACTGTCGCAGGACCTCTTCCAGCAATGATTCGACAAGATTCAACGCCTCATCCCGATCGATGGATTCGGCGCCGGCGCGCACACCCTCGTACCGGAACTCGACCGCGTACGGCGTGTAGTCGACCAACCTGCGGTACGGCTCCGTCGCGGCGCCACGATCCTCCAGGAGATCCAGCAGCGCTTCCAAATTGTGGGTGAGCGGGTACGTCTCGCCCAGCAGAGCAAGCCTGGCTTTGAACGACTTCTCGGCGGCCTGCTGCACGTGGAATCCGAACACCTCGTCGGAGACTTCGCCCGCACGGCGCATGACCCGCAGCGCGCCGACGTCGCGACGGGCCGCAGCCAGCAGCACGCGCGCGCATTTAGGGTCGGTCATAGAGTACCTGCCCTTCCCGGAGCGCCCGCGCGAGGACGTGGTTGAGAGAGTCGCGCCAGTAGTCGACGTCCTCGTGAGAGTAGACGAGGACATCCGCCGCAACGGGGAATCCCGCCAGCGCGTGGTAGAGCCTGACCATCTCCCGGTGGCGGCTCCGCCGCGGTCCGAACGGCTCGGCCTCGACGACGATCAGGTCGACGTCCGAGTCGTCCCGGTGGTCTCTCCGGCCCCGCGAGCCGAAGAGGATCACCTGCTCGGGATCGACCTCGTCGACGATGGCCCGCACCATCCGGTCGATGAGCGCGCGGGTGACCGCGGTCATTGCTCCATCATGGCCCTGCAACAAGCAGGCTGCGCCGATCCGGTTCGAACCGGTTGCGCCCTGCGGCACGTCCCGTCTCCAGCCGTCAACGAGGCGCGCGAACCGCTCTCCGGCTCACGGCAGCGCGAACACCGCCAAGGTGTCGGTGGCCGCCACCGCCGCGTACTGCCGGCCGTCGCCCCCCGTAGCGGCGCCGATCCGGTTCGAACCGGTTGCGCCCGCGGTACGTCCCGTCTCCAGCCGTCAACGAGCCGCTCTCCGGCTCACGGCAGCGCGAACACGGCCAGGAGGGTAATCCGGGGCCGTGACTACCTCGTCGGGGAGCCGCTCTCCGGCTCACGGCAGCGCGAACACCGCCAGGGTGTCGGTGGCCGCCACCGCCACGTACTGCCGGCCGTCGCCCCCCGTATAGGTCATCGGATTGGCGTTCCCGAGCCCCGGCAGCCGCGCCTCCCACAGGCCGCGGCCGGACGCCGCCTCGAAGGCGCGCAGGCGGCCGTCGTCGGTGCCCGCCACGAACACGAGGCCGCCGGCGGTGGTGATGGCGCCGGCGCGGATGGGCCGGCCGGTGGCCTGCCGGCCGTCGGGCAACTGGTCGGTCACCCCCAGCGTCTCCTGCCACGCGACGTCGCCGGTCGCCGCGTCGACCGCGGTCAGCCGGCCCCACGGCGGCCGGTGGCACGGCATGGTCGCGCCGCCGAGCTGCACCGCGAAGCTGGCGGGGCGCTGCGCGCCCTTGCGGTAGGGCACGGGATGCCCGGGGGGCGCGGCCTCGACGTAGCCGAGGGCGCCGAGGTCCTGGGTGACGACGAGGAGGTAGCCGGTCGCGGGGTCCACCGCCACCCCGCCCCAGTTGGCACCGCCGACCCCGCCGGGGAACGAGAGGGTGGTCCGCAGGGGGGCGCCGTCGGCGCGGTACACCCACGGGGTGAACGGACCGGCGTTGTGGATCTCGCCGAGGCTGTCGACAAGCTGCCGGCACGCCGCGGCGTGCTCGGGCGAGGTGTCCCCGCCGGTCACGAGGTCGTCCGGGTCCCACGTGAGCTTGGACAGGCCGACCGGCTTGACGGGTATCGGCTGGGTGGGCGAGGTCGCCTCGCCGGGGACGTCGCTGGCCGCCACCGGCCGCTCCTCGACCCCGTAGACGGGCTCGCCGGTCTCCCGGTCGAGGATGTAGAGATAGCCCGACTTGGTGGTCACCCCGAGGGCGGGAATCGCCCCGCCGCCGCGCGGAACGTCGAACAGGGCGGGCGGGGCCGGCGGGTCGGCGTCCCACAGGTCGTGATGAATCGTCTGGAAGTGCCACCGGTACGCGCCGGTGGCAACGTCGACGGCGACGAGGGCGTTGCCGTACAGGTTGTCGCCGGGCCGGTCGCCGCCGTAGTCGCCGGGAATCGGGGACGCGAGGGGCAGATAGACGTGCCCGCGCTCGACGTCCATGGAGAAGTAGAACGGCCACGCGTTGGCCCCCAGCCGGCCCCGCCAACTGTCGCCGCCCCAGGTGTCGTGTCCGGGCTGGCCGGGCTGCGCGACCGAACTGAACTCCCACACCGGGGCGCCGGTGCGCGCATCGAAGGCCCGCGCGTTCCCGATGCCGCCGATGGCGCCGGCGGGGGTGTTGGCGCCGACCACCACCACGTCGCCGTGCACGAGGGGGACCGAGTTGTAGGGCACGACCAGGTCGACGGCGCCCCCCTCGCCGAAGCTCTCGACGGGGACGCCGGTGGCCGCGTCGAGCGCGCGCAGGTGCTGTCCGGTCGTGAAGAGGATGCGGGGGGCCATGCCGTCCCCGCCCGCCCACCAGGAGACCCCGCGGCGCGACGGGCGCGCACCGGCGGGGGCATGCCGCCAGATCTCGCGGCCGGTCGCCGCGTCGAGGGCGGCGACGCGGTCGGCGGCGGGGAGATACATGACCCCGCCGACGACGATCGGGGTGGCCTGCGAGTTCGGCCCGCGCGCGCCCTCGGCCTCCGCCGCGAGCGGGTAGGTCCACGCTGAGGCCAGATCGGCGACGTTGGCGGCGGTGATCCGGTCCAGGGGCGAAAACCCGGTCCCGGCGGGGTCGCGCCGGTACATCGGCCAGTCGCCGGCGCCGGCCGCGTCGGCCGCCGGCCCGCCGCTCTCCTGCGCGGACACCCCGACCCCACCGGCGCCGGCGAGCAGCCAGATGGAACCCGCGACGCCCAGAACGACCGCCGACCGCATGGTGCGCTTCACGTTGGCAACCTCCTCGTGGGCAGGCGGGAGCCGCGGCGCCGACGCCCCCGGACGGCCCCCGGCCCACGACCCCGCTTGCGACAGGACCCGCATTGTATCCTGCCGCACCGCAGGGGCATCCCACGCTGACGGCGCGCGACGCCCGCCCCCGATTCGGGGGGGCGACACCGTCCTGCCGACAGGCCGGCGCCGCGTGAGGCCCACGATTCCGCACGTCCGGAGACCCGGCCAGGACCCGCCGCGATGCCGCCTGCGCACGACGGCTGACCGCGCGCGACGCCCGCCCCCGATCCGAGGGGGCGACACCGTCCTGCCGACCGGCCGGCACCGCGTGAGACCCACGATTCCGCACGTCCGGAGACCCGGCCAGGACCCGCCGCGATGCTGCCTGCGCACGGCGGCGGCGGAGCGTGGGATGGTCCCGGCCGCACGGTTGCCCATGCCGACAGTCGCCGTAGTACCCTGTGCACTGCATCCCGGCCCGCCCCCGCGGAGGGGGTGGCTGACCGCGAGAAACGGAGAACGCCATGACCGACCCGAAGCATCCGAATCGAGACGATTACTCGCGGCGCGAGGCGCTGCGCCTGCTCGGCACCGCCGCCGGAGCCGGTCTCGCCGCCGCGGCCGGCGGGGTCCCGGTCCGGGCCCAGCAGACCTTCACCAGCGTGGTCCCGCCCGACTTCCCGGACGGCGCGATCATCCGGACCCTGCAGGGCGACGTGGCCCCGGAAGCGCTCGCCGACGGCGCGACCCTCTTCCACGAGCACGTCGGCCGGGGCGACGTCGAGCTCGCGGTGGAGGAGCTGCGGGCCTGCGCCTTCGACGGCCTCGGCTGCATCGTCGACGCGGCCACCGGCCGGCGGACGCCCGAGCAGGTGAGCCACCTGAACGCCGTCGCCGAGCAGAGCGACGTCCGAATCGTGATGGCCGGCGGCTACTTCGAGGACGTCGGCTTCGCGATCTACCCGGTGCGCGTCGCCGAGATGTCCGAGGACGCCCTCGTCGACGAGCTGGTGCAGGACGCCGCCGCCCAGCGCTGGGGCGCCTTCGGGGAGATCGCGTCGTCGCTCGAGATGCGCCCCGACGAGCGCAAGGTGCACCGCGCGGTCGCCCGCGCCCATCTGCGGACGGGCATTCCCATCTTCACCCACACCCCCCACGAGAGCTGTCCGAGCTGCGCGATGGAGCAGCTCGACGTCATCGAGGACGCGGGCGTCGATCTCTCCCGCGTGGTCATCGGCCACATGGCCACCCTCCGGCCCGAGCACGACCCCCTCGGCACGCACCGCGAGGTGGCGCGCCGGGGCGCGTTCATCGGCCTCGACACCCTCGGGCACGAGATGGGGCGGTCGGACATCCCCGCCGCCGACAAGGTGCGGATGGTGCAGGACCTGCTCGAGGCGGGGCTGATCGACCACATCCTGCTCTCGTCCGACCAGGGCAACATCCGCCAGTTCAAGCGGTACTACGGCCACGGCTGGTCGTCGGTGCTGATGCAGTTCGTGCCCAAGCTGCGCTACGCCGGCGTCCCCGAGGAAGCGATCCGCCAGATCCTCGTCGACAACCCGCGGCGCTTCCTCGCGTTCGTTCCCGCCGCGGAGGGTTAGGAGTCTGCGCCGCAGACCGACGTGGCATGTGGGTCTGCGCAGTTGCCGATGCGGTGGTCGCTCCCGTGGCAGCGAACAAACTCAACTGTAAAGATCCCGGCCGCTAGCCGTCTGGCCGGCTGGCCGGGAGTCTGCGCCGCAGGAATCAGCCCGCACAGATTTAGTGGAATCGGAGTGTTTGTCGGTTCCGTCGCCGCTCCCGTGCCGGAGTCGAAACCATCGCGGCCGATGAAGGGGGCCGTGCGCCCGTGGGGAGAGTTCGCCGACCGAGAGTCAACCTAGCTAGAGGAGAAACGAGGATGCAGAAGCGCGCAGCAATACGTTCGTTGGCGTTGGTCTTTCTGACGAGCGTCGTACTGGCGCCGGGAGCCGCCCCGGCCCAGGACCTGGCCGGCATCACCGGAACGGCCATCGACGAGACCCGGGGCGCGTTGCCCGGGGTGGCGGTCGAGGCGCACAGTCCGGCCCTGATCGAGCAGTTCCGCACCGCCTTCACCGACGACGCCGGGAACTACCGCTTCATCGCGCTGCCGCCGGGCACCTACTCGGTCAACTTCACGCTGCCGGGGTTCCGCACCGTCGTGCGCGAGGGAATCGTGCTGACGGGGGCGTTCGTAGCGAACGTCGACGCCCTGATGACCGTCGGCCAAGTGCAGGAGACGGTGACAGTGACCGGGGCGACCCCCCTCGTCGACGTGGTGAACACCCAGCAGCAGGTGGTGATGACGGCCGACGAGATCAATACGCTGCCGGCCGCGTCGAGCCTGATGGCCAGCATGCAGTACGTGCCCGGGGTGCAGGGGAACCAGTTTGCCGCGGACCAGGAAGGCGCGTCGGTGCGCGGATCGGACCGGGCGGACAGCCAGACCTACGTCGACGGCATCGAGAGCGGAATGCAACTCGGCGGCCGCAACGTCTACCTGGGCGGCATCGGCCTCGTCACCGACGAGGCGCAGATCTCCGAGATCGTCTACGACACCTCGTCGCAGGGGGCCGAGTACGCCCAGAGCGGCCTCCGGGCGAACATGATCCCGAAGGCGGGCGGCAACGTGTTCTCCGGCGACGTCTTCTTCAACGCGGGCCACCAGCGGTTCATCTCGGACAACCAGACCCAGGAGCTGAAGGACCTCGGCTTCGCGTTCGCGCCGCAAGCGTGGAACCGGAGCGTGAACCCGTCGTTCGGCGGACCCATCGCGCGCGACCGGGTCTGGTTCTTCGGCTCCTACGTCAACAATCTGAGCAAGAACTATGTGCTCGACTCGTTCTTCGATCCGAACGAGCCGTCTACGCCGAAGGACATCCGCGAGGCCTGCGCGACGCCGGGCGCCTGTTCGCAGGACGAGTTGCGGACGTTCAACCACAGCGACAGCAGCGTCCAGAACGGGCGCATCACGTGGCAGATGAACCCGACCCACAAGCTGACCACCAACTTCACGATGCACCAGAACAACTTCGACCGGGTGATCGGCACCGGCTTCGGCCGCGTGGCCCCGGAGGCCCTCTTCGGCGGCAACGCCGACCCCACGTACCTGAGCACCACCCGGTGGAGCTGGGCGGCATCGAACCGGCTGCTGGTCGAAGCGACCGCCTCGTATCAACGCTCGGACCTCGCGTTCACCGATTTCGAGGAAAACGGCATCGCCCGGGTCCCGTTCCAGGATCTCGCGACCGGCCTCAAATCGGGCACCAGCATCCTGCAGAACTTCCGCACCGAAGACCACCGGCGCAACGTTCAGGCGGCGGTCTCCTACGTGACCGGGTCGCACAACTTCAAGGCCGGCCTCGGCGTCCAGAACAACGTTCAGTACGGCCAGTGGCAGAACAACGGGGACATCTTCGAGGCCTGGACGATCTTCGGGGCCCCCAGCGCCGTGCTGGTCATGGGCAACGGGGAGCTGGAAGACGAACGGAAGATGAACTGCGACTGCGGCCTCTACGCGCAGGATTCCTGGACCGTCGATCGCTTCACCCTCAACCTGGGGATGCGCTTCGACTGGTTCAACAACTCGCTGGCGGGCGGACACCGGCCGGCGGGCTGGTTCACCCCCGAGATCACGGCGGATGCGATCGAGAACCTGCCGGACTGGCAGGACTGGAACGGGCGGCTCGGCATCGCCTACGACCTGTTCGGCGACGGCCGCACCGCCCTCAAGGCGTTCGCCGGACGGTATGTGGGGAACGAGGCGCTCGGCATCACCGCCGCCTTCAGCCCGTTCGGATCGAATATCGACTACCGGTTCTGGACCGACCTCAACGGCGACGGCACGGTGATCAACGCCGACGGAACGCCGCAGGTCGCCGAGATCGCGGCGTCGTTCAACCCCCGCTACGGAACGCCGACCACCGCGAACCGGCTGGACCCCGACGTGCGGCGGCTGCACAACTGGGAGTATTCCGGCGGCATCCAGCACCAGTTCGCGGCGGGCTGGTCGTTCAGCGGGATGTGGCACCGGCGGGCGTACGGGAACTTCCGGTGGACGGACAATACGTCGGTCGCCGCGGGCGACTATACGCCGCTGACCTTCACCGCGCCGACCGACCCGCGGCTGCCGGACAACGGCGGCGAGACGATCACCATCTACGAGCTGGCCGACCCGGCTTTCGCGTTCTCGACCGGGGACATCCTCCATACGCAGGCGCCGGACGACTCGCGGACCTGGAACGGGTTCGAGGTGATCATCGACGGGCTGCTGTGGCGCAACGGCTTCGTGCAGGCAAGCTGGACGGCCGGCGCCACCGAGAACGACTTCTGCACCGACGCCCGGATGGAGAACCCCAACGGCCTCCGGTTCTGCAACAACTCGACGGGGTACCGGCACCTGTTCAAGGTATCGGGGTCGCTGCCGCTGCCGTTCAACACGATGATCTCGGGCCTCTTCCAGGTGTTCCCGGGAAGGCAGGTCCTCGCCAACTACCAAGTCAGCGACCCGGACGTCGGCCGGGCTCTCAATCTGGGCGGCGCAACCGAGTACGTCAACGTCGCTCTGATCGAGCCGGGCACGCAGTACGAGGACTCCACCTCGAACCTCCAGCTTCGGTTCACCAAGGACATGGTGGTCGGAGACCGGCGGCTGCGGGTCTTCATGAATGCGAGCAACATCTTCAACACGCTCCAAATCGACAGCCGGAACCGGTTCTTCGGGGGCGGGCAGACGTTGAGCGACGACTTCTACCGGCCGATCAGGATCTCCCCCGGCCGCACGATCACGTGGGGAATGCAGGCGACGTTCTGACGCCGCCGACCCGGATGAGCCTGCGCCGTTCCGCGGCGCAGGCTCCCGCCCCTGCCAGCCCCCAAGCGGACGCCATCACGAACGCGGTCCGCCCCGCCGCCGAGCACGGCGACCACGTCACGTCCGATCAGTTCAAGGTCGGCCTTGCCGAGGTGCGCACGGAAATTGCCGGCGTGCGCACGGAGATTGCGCTGGTTCGCGGGTCGTCGCCGACCGGAACAGAGCCGCACACCGAACACTCGTCATGACCCGCGCGGTGGAGTCGACCCGGTGACGGCTGACGGCTGAGCCCCGCCGCCGGTGTTGAGCCGCCAGGTGATCTCGCCGCCGCACTGCCGGCACCGCGCGCCGTGCCGCAGGCGGCGGCTCAGGCGCTGGCGCCGCCACGACTTCCCGCAGCCGCACTCGCCCACCCAGCGGGCCGGCGTGTGGTCGACGTCGTGGCACCGCTCGGCGGTGCAGCCGATGGCCCGCGCGGCGGCCTTCCACACGGCGTCGTGGTGGTGCTTGTGGCCGACGATGGCGTGGGCGATCTCGTGCAGCAGCGTGTCCTCGATCTCGGCCCGGGTCGCCCGGTGGCAGTAACTCACCGACAGGTCGATACGCTTGTCAGCGTAACGGCAGACGCCCCCGCGCGCCGTGGACAGGTCGAAGCCGAACCTCCAGTCCGCGCCCAGCCCGCTCCCGGCCTTGTGAAGGGCGAGAAGGTCGCCGGCCAACCGCTCTACATCGGCCAGCGTGCACTCGCGCTCGGGCACTCGTTCGACGACGGTGAGGAGGGTGTAGGGCACCTTCCACAGAACGTCGTCGCCGGCCCCCACGACCGCGCGGGAGCGCTGCAGCTCGGTGACGGTCCCCTCGATCACCTGACCGCGCCACCGGAACCGCACGCGGCTCCCGACCGGGCAGGCGGCGCCGGGGAAGTCGGCGGTGACGGCGCCGGACGACCGCGGCCGGCGCGCTGCAGGCGGCCAACGCGGGGACTGGAACCGGTGGTACAGGGCACCCTTCGTCACGAGGCTATCTCCGGGCGTGCGCGACCTGCGCCGCCATCTCGCGCAGCATCTCCGCGGGGGAGATGCCCGTCCAGCAGTGGCCGCGGTTCGGACCGTAGACGATGCGGGCGTCGAGCGGCGGCCCGGCGCGGGAATCGCCCTGCGGCTCCGCTTGCCCAGCCGACCCGCCCGGGGTCCGCTCCGTGCCGCGGCCTGGACTCCCGCCCCGGAAATCGTCGCTCCGCGGCTCCGCTTGCCGCCCAACCGACCCTCCGGGAGTCTGCGCGGTTTCGCGGCGCGGCCTCCTGTTCCGCAGGAAAGCGTCGAGCCGGCGCACCGCGCCCTCCAGAAAATAGTCGTCCTTCTCTCCGACCCAGATGTTCAGCCGGCCCCGCAACTTCGGCGCCAGCGTGTCCCAGCCCCGCTCGAGCACAAGGCGGAGATCGTACCGCTCCCAGTGGGCGGTCACCGTGGTGTCGATGGCGCCGGAGACGGGGTCCCAAAGCGGAACCGGTCGGCCGTCGGCGCCGCGCGGGCCGTAGACCGCGTTCCACGCCCCCCACTGGCCGCCCGACAGGGTCCAGTCGTCGCCCGCGCCGAGCGCGTTCTCCATCTGCAGCTCGTGCCGCATGCTGAACCTCACGCTCCCGTCGAAATTCCGGGCGCCGGGAATCTCGCGCCCTTCGCGGTCCACGTAGGCGTTGCCCCCCCGATAGACGTCCAGGAGCTGGAAGGCGCGGAAGTCGACGCTGTCGGGGCACGAGGCCCAGGCCCCGCCGAAGAAGTCGGGATAGAAGATCTGCAGGGCGAGGGCCACCCATCCCCCCGTCGACCCGCCGTCGAGGATGCGGGCGCCCGGCGACCCGCCCGCCCGGAACCGCTCTTCGACATGGGGAATCAGCTCTTCGGTCACCGCGGCGCCGTAGGGGCCGTTGTTGGCGGAGTCGACCTGGTAGGGGTCGCCGTAGGGTCCCGCCCCGTCGAGGTGGAGGAGCACGAAGCGCGGGGCGTCGGGGTCGAGCCACGCCGTCCGGAACGCGGACCCCGGCCGCATCATCCTCCGCACCCCGGTGTACCGCGCGCCGTAGCCGCCGATGTGGACCCGCAATGGATAGCGCCGCGCCGCCTCCCCGCCGTGGCCCGGCGGCAGAATCACGCCGGCCCGGAGGTGGATGGGGCGGCCGTGGAACGCGGACAAGCGCTCGGAACGGATCCGGACGAAGCGCAGGAGCCCGGTCTCGTCGGGCCGCCGCTCGTCGGGAATGCGGTGCGTCAGGCGCAGTTCGACCGGGGGCGACCGCTCCGGGTCCAGGTCGAGCCGCCGGACGTCGCCGTACAGGTTGCCCGCCGCATCGACTCGGCGAATGTCGCGGTTGGTCGCCAGCACCGCCTGCACGCGGTACTCCCGGGCCGGGAGATCGCGCAGGGACTTGACGGGGAACGCGGCCGCCGCGGCCCCGACGGTGACCCGATCCCCGGGCGCCAGCGCCGGGGCGTCGACCCCGAGCGTCGGCACGGCGCGGCGCCCGGTCGCGCCGATGAGGAAGCGCGGCTCCCCCGCCGGCCGGCCGGCGGGAACCATGACCACGAGCAGGCGTCCCGGCGGCTGGGCGGGCAGGGACGCGTCGAGGGTGACCACGAAGTGCAGGCCGGAGCCGGCCCCGCCGGCCGGCCCGGCTTGGCCTGCCGAGGCGAACCCGACCGCCGACACCAGCCCCGCCACGGCAAGCAGGCGGCGGACGGCGCGGGAACGCATCGCGGAATGCATGGATCGCGGGTCGCGGCCGCGCCCGGCGCGCCGGGCGCGGCGCCGACCTCGGCTCGTCTCCGACTTATCATAGGATGTCGGGGCCTCGACCGCGAGCCCCCGACCGAACGTTGATGTATCGTTCGTGTCGAATCGCGTATTTGCGCGGGTTTGGGGGCTTGTCGGCGAGCCCTATCGAACGGCGGGCGCACGGGAACGGCCCGCGACCGAAGCGTATCGGGGGCTTGTCGGCGAGCCCTATCGAACGGCGGGCGCACGGGAACGGCCCGCGACCGAACCGGCGGAAATTCCCGTCCGGTTCATGCGGCTGCCGCCCGCGTTCGCGGCGGCCAGCGCACCGAGCAGGCAGAGTCGGCGTGTCCGCATCTTCGTCTCCCAATCCAGCCGTTCAGGGCGCGCTTCTCGACGCCTGCGTCCGCCCGCGGGCCGGCGGCCCCGCGGCAACCGTGGAGAAGGCGTTCTCCGTGCCGTTCGTCGCCGAGCTCGCCCTCAAGGAAAAGCAGATCCAGCAGAACGTGCGGCCGGTGATCGCCGTCCACAAGTGGTTCGCGCGACGTCCGGGCACGCTGTTTCGCGCGATCCTCCTGTCGGAGTTCGCGGCGCCGCCGCTGCCCGCGGCCTACTTCGACCCCCATCGACTGCACGGGGTGCGGGTCGCCGACCCGTTCATGGGCGGCGGGACTCCGCTCCTCGAGGCCAACCGGCTCGGATGCGACGTCTTCGGCTGGGACGTCAACCCGATGGCCTTCTGGGTCGTTCGCCAAGGTATCGAACACCTGGACCTGGCGGCCTACGAGACGACCGCGCGACGCCTGGGCGACGTCCTGGAGGACGAGTTGGGGCCGTTCTACCGGACGCGCTGCGGGGACTGCGGCCGCGACGACGCCTCGGTCAAGTACTTCATCTGGGTCAAGTCGACGCGGTGTGATGCGTGCGGAACCGAGATCAGGCTGTTGCCCGGCTACGTGCTGGCGTACGCCGGCCGGCACCCGCGCCACGTCCTGATCTGCCGGCATTGCGGCGACCTGACCGAACTGGACGACCTGGACGCGCCGCCCGCCTGCGGCCGGTGCGATGAAGCGCTTCGCGTCGCCGGCAGATCTCATGATAGTCGATGCCGACATCCGGGCGTTCTTCGACCGGCTCTCACGATACCGGCACGGAGCCGATCTCGCCGCCGGCCCAGCCGTGGAAGACGGCGGAGAACTTGCCGGCCTCGGAACCGGCCACCACGGATGTGCAGGTTTCCTTGGCCGCGAACTTGGGCAGGCGGCGTCCTCCCGATCATGAGCAAGGGCAGCGTTACGTTCTACGTGCTGGACGCCCTGGCCCGCAGACGGTTCCGGGAGCGCCTGCAATCGCGTCCCCGCGTCGAGCCCAGCGTGTCGGCCGCCGACCTCGTCCGCGAAGGTCGGAACAGCCGGTGATCGTCGTCGACGCTTCGATCGTGGTCGAGGTGCTTCTCTGCTCCGACGCAGGCGGCGCGCCGGAGGAGCGCCTCTTCCGAAGGCGACGACCCGCTGCACGCGCCCCCTCGGCACGACTGAAAACGGCCTTCCGGCCATCGGTGCAGCTCGTCGGCGAACGTCACGAACATCCGAAACCGTGCGGTGGGGCGACTCCCCGGGCGACTCCCCCGCTCGATTCGAGAAAGACGCGCAGAGCAACGCTCGGGGCGACGCCGCACATGCCGGGACTGACCGTCACCGTCACGACGTCGGATCGGCCGGTCATGACACCGCCGACGAGGACGCCGGTGGTTCCGGGCTCAATGCCGGCCACCACGCCGACAGACGCCGGTGGATGGCCGCGACGAGGGCGCCGCCATCGTCCGGGTCCGTAAAGGCGCGGTGTGGCACGTCCTCCAGGGCGTAGCGCGCGACCGACGCCGCGTTCGTGGTGATGGTTCTCGTCACGACGATGGGGTTCGGGTGCAGAGCGGATTCCGCGTCGACGTCGAAGACGAGGATCCAGGCCCGAACGCTGGCGTCGCCCACATCCGGATGGTGCAGCGCATGGGTGCCGTCGGCGCGGGCAACGAGTTCGGGCCGTCCAAGGTGGGGCTGCCAACTGTCCCAGACCGCTTGCGGAACGGCGAGCGACGTCCCCACGGAGCGGGGGTGCACTCCGAGCTGGAACTTGAGCATCATCTGGTAGAACGTGCGTTTGAAGACGTTCGCAATGTTGGGCCCTTCGATGCGTTCGGCCAGCCATTGGTCGTTCTCCTGCAGCACGTCCGCGAAGCGGTTTCCGTGGAGGCGCAAAGAATCCTTGAGGTTCTGCACGGCTCGACGGTACGAGCCGTGGAAGTCCATCGTCTGGATTTCGAGAACGCCGAAACGGTCGATGCCGACTCCGCCGTCGCGGGTCGACGCCAGCTCGACGAACGTCGTGTCGAACGACAGCTCGGGAGAGCGGTTCGTGGCGCTCACCGAAATCTCGCCACCGAGCTTGTTCTGGAGGTAGACGACCGCCAGTTCGTGATTCCTGGCCTGCGTGAAGATGTCCGTCCTCGTGTCGCGCTGGGCGAGGTTGGGAGCCGGGACGACCAGCACGGACTGGCCAGGTGTCGCCCCGAAGAGTCGACGCGCCACGCTTTCGATCAGATCCGGATCGAGGGCTCGATAAGGACACGCCAGCCAATCCTGTCGGACGCCGTTGCTAGCGTTGTTGATCGTGCACACCCCTGATGAAGACGTGCTCTTTACGCAATCCCGTTCGTCGTGCGTGACCACGGACAGAAAGGGACAGCGGCCGCGTGTCTGGATCCGGAGCGCGGCGTCTCCGCCGCCGACGCGGGGATAGGTGCGGTAGCCGAACCATTCACTGACGAAGTTCCCCCGATCGGGTCGGCCGGTCATCGGTTCCCGTCCAGCAGCCGCAGTTGGCATCGCTTCGTGAGTTCGGACGCGGCCTGCGCGTAGGTCTTCGACGTGTCGAATCCGATGGCCCGGCGGCCGGAGGCGACCGACACCGCGAGCGACCGGCCGGTGCCGCAGAACGGATCGAGGACCATTCCGCCGGGCGGGCAGGTGCTCAGGATGCGCGGGCGGATCAGACGCTCGGGGAACGTTGCGGAATGTCCGTTGCCTCCGGGGCGCACGTAGTACGTGACAACGTCGTTCGATCCCGCCTCGGCTTCGGCGAGGTCGTAGTAATACTTGGCTCGACCGCGGGTCGGTCGGACCACGAAATGGAAGAAATGCTCGTGGCTCAGCCGCAGGCGATCGGTCTCCGGGCGCGGGGGGACGTTCGGCTTGTGCCAGATCAGGTCGTTCCGCAGGATCCAGCGTCTGTTCTGCATGGCGACGGCGAACCGGGCCGGCACCATCAGCAATTGCTTTTCCTGGCGGTATCCGCCCATCGGCGTCCGGCGCCGCTGCCGGGACGTGTCACCCAGTCCCTGGCGTCCCCGCTGCCGGATACTGGCCCACCGGGCGAAATAGGTGTCGCCGACGTTGATCCAGAGACTCCCTGCCGGCTTGAGGGCGGGACGGAAGCGTTCGAACATCTCGACCAGGTGAGCGACGTACCACTCGGGTAGCGGCTCCAGCCCGAGCACGCCGCCGTGGTCGCGGTACCAGGCGTAGTCGGGCACGTCGTCCCTGGCCGCGCCGGTAGCCAGCCAGTCCCGGAAGACATCCCAGTTGTGAGCCTGTTCGTACGTCCGGTGGCCCCAGTACGGCGGGCTGGTGATGAGCAGGTCGATGCTGCCGGGATCGAGCGACGGCAGCAGGTCGTACGCGTCGCCATGGAGCACGGTGGCGGCGGCGGACGCGCAGGTGGCCATCGGGTCCCGGACCAGAGGCTGGCGTGACGTCGACGTTCGGCGAACGACCAGCGTATCGACGAGCGTTTCAGCGTACCATCATCGACTCGCCAGACCAAGCCACGCAGCCAAGCGGGGCGCACATCCGCACTCCCCGTTGCCCTCGGGATCAGGACCTGCCGCACCGGGTCGAGCGGCTCAGCTCGTCGACGCAACCGGTCAGCCGGTCCACCTTGCCGTTGACCACCAACACGCCGATCGCGGCCACGAGACCGGCGCACGCGCCGATCGCGGCCACGAGACCGGCGCACGCCCCGATCACGGCCGAGATTCCCGCCACCATGTCGAAGGCTTCCATGCGTCCACGCTACCCCGCCCGGCGGATGGCGTCAACCTGACCGGACCCTGGTCACAGGACCCTCCCCACGTTCCGCCACCGCCGTGCGCAGGCGGAATCGTGGCGGGTCCTGCCGGGGCTCCGGACGTGCGGAATCGTGGACCTCACGCGGCGCCGGCCGGTCGGCAAGACGGTGGCGACCCCTCGAATCGGTCGTCACGCGCCGTCAGCGCGGGATGCTCCTGACCACCGTCAGCCGGCCGAAAAGCCCTCTCGCGGAGGGATGACGATGAAGCGCATGAGATGCAGTCAGAGCCTGACCCCCGTCAACCGGCCGAAACACCCTCTCACGGCGCGCGCCGCCGGCTGCTAGAATAGGGGCTCGCCGTTCCGGCAGCCTGGGGTGCCACTGTGATGATGAACCGCTCGATGACCGTGTCTCGATTCGTGTTGCGTGGGCTCGCCGCGCTGGCGCTGATCGCCGGCGGCGCGATGGTCGCCTGCGTCCCGCAGGGGGGCGGCGGCCTGACCGAACGGCTGTCGGTCGCCACCGGCGGCACCGGGGGGGTCTACTACCCGTACGGGGGCGGCGTCGCCAAGGTCATCAGCGACCACCTGGACGGGGTGGAAGCGACCGCGGAGGTCACCGCGGGGACCGTCGACAACCTGAAGTTCATCTCGAACCGGGGTGCCGATCTGGCTTTCGTCCTCGCCGACTCGCTCGACGACGCGGCGCAGGGCCGCGGCGCGTTCGCCGACTTCGGGACGGTGCCGGCGCGGGCCCTCGCGGTGCTCTACGACAACCTGAACCAGTTGGTGACCCTGGAGGGCAAGGACATCGAGTCGGTCACCGACCTCCGCGACCGCATCGTGTCCACGGGGGCGCCGGGCAGCGGCACCGAGATTACCGCGCTCCGCGTGCTCGAGGCGGTCGGCCTGAATCCGGACGCGGACATCCGGAAGCAGAGCCTGGGCGCCGCGCAGTCGGTCGACGCGCTGAAGGACGACAAGATCGACGCGTTCTTCTGGAGCGGCGGCATCCCGACGGGGTCCGTCCTGGACCTCGCCTCGACCCCCGGCCGGACCGTCAAGCTGGTGCCCAACACCGACACCCTGCCGTTCCTGCACGAGCGCTACGGCGACGCGGTGTATCACGCGGTCAACATTCCCAGCGTGACCTACCCCGGCATGAGCGGGGATGTGGAGGTCGTCGGGGTGGCCAACGTGCTGGTGGTGCACGAGGAGATGTCCGCGGATCTCGCCTACCGGATCACCCAGGCGCTCTTCGAGCACCAGGACGAGCTGGCCGCGATCCATCCCGAAGCCGAGAAGTTGTCGGTGGAGAGCGCGGTGGTCGGGTCGACGGTCCCGTTCCACGAGGGCGCCGTCCGGTACTACCGCGAGCGGGGAGCCTGGCCCGGATCATAGCGGCCGTAGCGGGAAGCCCCGCTGCATTCGTCCGTCCATGCATCCGGCCTGATCGGGGTCGTTCCCCGGCGTTGCGTTGCTCCGCGGTCACGTACAACGCAGTATGCTCCCGCGTCACGCCTCCTCGCACGGGCACCCAGAACCATCCCACGCTCCGCCACCGCCGTGCGCAGGCAGAATCGTCGCAGTCCTGGCGCTCCGGACGTGCGAAATCGTGGGTCTCACGCGACCGCCGGCCGGTCGGCAAGACGGTGGCGACTCCTCGAATCGGGGGCGGGCCGTCACGCGCAGTCAACGTGGGATGCCCCTGCACAGGCACCTTCAGCCCGTCCGCTTGCGGGCGTTGCGCTGCAGTGGGTGGACGTAGAGCTGCTTGGGCCGCCCGTGCGGCTCGGTATATTGGAAACAGAGTCGATACACCAAGACGCCGTCCACTTGGGACCGCTCGTGCTGACCGGATTGTCGGGCGCGCGGCAGAAGCTCATAGAATCAAGAGACGAACCCCGGGGTCCGCATCCTGAATCCGGTTCATATGGCGGTCGGTCGTGACGACAATCAGATTCCGCTCCTTCGCCTGCGCGCATATCCACAAGTCGTTCTCGTCCACCTGGAGCTTCTGCCCCGTCGCCCTGTCGACCCAGTCCTCCACCCAGCGGGGCCGCCGACTGCGCAGCGTCTTGGCGAGATACGCGCCGGCAAGTGTCGCCTTCAGATCGGCGTAAGCGACGGCGGTATGCCCAGTCAGTTCCAGAACCGCATAAGTGCTCGCTTTCGTCAGTGCCTGCTGCAGACGCGGGGAAGCCGAGCCAGAGGCGGTTTCCGCCAACCTGACACCGAAACCGAGCTCCGCAAGGGTTATCACGGATATGAAACTGGTCGATTCCGGTTCGAGATCCATGACAGCGGCCCGCACGTCACCATGTCGTGAGTGCGAGGAGTCGAGCATCGGCGAGAGGGCGCTGGTGTCGAAAACGTAGCCGGGCACGACCGATCACACTCCGTAAGTCCCGAGAAGCTCCGCCTCGTCGGCTGGCAACGGCCGAAAAACTTCGAGTATCCAGGAACCGTGTGGACGGAGTTGCCCGGACGCCCGCTCGGCCAGGGTGAGGCCAGGAGCCGGGTTCCGCTCGTCCCAATGCCGCCACGCATGCGCGACCGGGCGAACCGAGTTACGAAAGTAGTCGAGGAGCTGCTGTTCAAGACGTGCCGGCAAGTCGTACGCGGCGAGAACCGCGGCGTCGACACGTGTCAGGAGTTCTTCCATTCCATCTTCGGAATCAGTCATCTTCAATTCCCGAAGGCGCTGCGTGTAGTCCACCACCAACTCCGCGACGTTGGATGGCAGCACCGATGGAATGGGAATGTTCTCCATGGCGGCAATCCGAATACCCTTCGCGGGCGAATGAGCAGCCAGAAAACCATTTGCGATCGGGCCGTTCAGGATCGCAACGAATGCAAGAAGCTGCGCCTCGGTGAGGTGTCGCTTCGGCCACAGACCGAAAAACTGTTGCGAGCAGACGAGTCCGCTCCTGTCGAGCACCGCCGCAATGCGCCAGGACTTCACGCTCAAGCGAGCAGCATTCACCACCAGCTTGTCACGATCCCACAGCAGATTTATCGCCCTGTACAGAAGTTTTTCCGACCGACAATCAAGATAGATTGGATCATTGATCTTAAACTGTCGTGCTCGCCGAGCGGTGTGCAGCCCACGTCTGTAGCCGAACCGAGGCTCGTTGCTCCAGGCGTTTCCCTGCGACGACTTCCATTCAATTCCTCGATGGATGGTAAAATAGCTACTCAGACAAGGATTCGACTTCAGATAACGCCAGAGCTCCGGCAGCGGAGCGATCCAAAGGTCGCCGTTAGGCGGGTCGCCAACGGCGCGTTCGATACGACGCGCCGTCGTTGTCCGTCCGGTCTTCAAGAAAGCACTGCGGTCATTGTCGGTCACTTCGGTCGATCGCACCGAGATGACCGGTGGCGCGGGTGGTCTCGGTGCGCGCGCGAGCAATAGAACCGATTCGATCTTGGATGCGGCGAATGTTCTCTCCGGCAACGCGACCATCTCTACTTCACCGTAGAGCGCTTCGACCCGGCACCGTTCCGCGCCGAATTTCTGATGCAAGATGAACGGCCGCGGCATAACGAACGCGAGAGCCCGGGGGTGCGCATCCAGCGCGGCGTTCAAGACCGCCTTCGGCTTGGAATAGAACTTCTTCGCTATGGAATAGCGCGATCGGTCATTCTCCGAAAAATCTTCGAACGGCGGGTTGCACAGGACGACCTTCGCATTCCGCATCCGGGATCGCAAGACGCCGTCCGCAAAGAGATCGGATTCACGAACCCGCCACCCGTTCTGGTTCGGGTAATCGGCCAGAATCAGAGACAGCACGGCGACTTCGCGGGCGAAGAGGTCAATTTCGTCGCCGGCGAGGCGATCCACCAGAAACGCGTGGCGTTCCTGATCCCGCCAACCGACGGGAAGCAGATCACGCACGTGCCGCAAGGCGGAGATCAGAAACGTTCCGGCTCCGGCGAAGGGTTCGTAAACGTCGAGATCGTCCAGTTCGTGACGATGCAGGTCCAGCCGCGCGACCGCGTACTCGGCGAGCTGACGGGGCGTGCTGTGCGTTCCGTATCGTCTTCTGGTCGAGGGAGTGACGAGAGTATTTTCGTATACGAAGGCCAAGTCGTCGGACGAGATGTTGGAAAAGTTGATCCCGCGACGGAGGCACTCCCAGGCCGCGAGGAAAGCCGGAGACATCGTTCGAGGGCCGGTTCCCGGAACCGCGGGCAAGGAATAGTAGGACTCAATAGCGCGAAGAACGGATGCCAAGTCGGCCGCGTCCCATTCCCGGGCGTACGGGTGGTTGCGGTCCTGCAACACCTTCGCGGCCAAGAGTCGAAATACGGCGCGGAACAACCGCTCGGTATCGGGGCGGTCACCGCGGGCCGCCTGAGACGCCGCGTCGAGTGTCTCGGTCAGAAGACGGTGGAGCTTGAGATGGACTTCACCCTCGACGGCGGGCATCAGGCCGACATCGACGAAGTCGAGTTGATACTCCTTTTCTACCGCTCCAATCGCTTTTGCACGGTGAATGGCGTCGGGACGCCATCGTTCCCGATGTCGTTCAAACAGTGCCGGCACGCCATCCACCGGCAGGCGTTCACGGACGCAGGGCGGCGCGTCGCCGCGCATCTGCCACAAGGAGATCTGCTCGTCTTCAACGACGAACAAGAGAGGCGCACCAAGTGATCGGTGCCTCTTGACCCAGTCCAGCGTGGGGGAATGTCCGACGGAGACCGCGGCAAGAGCGGCCGAACGATACGACGGTGGGGTCCGGGTAAAGGCGGCGAGCGCAACCGTTCTCGTTGGGTTCGCGGGATCGAGAACATCGGCGAACGCGTAGTCGCGGAGAATCGCTTCCTCCCGATAACCCGTGTGTCGGACGCCGGCGGCGATGGCGTCAACAGCGTTCATGAGCCACCGCCGGTGGATGCTGCGCTGGTTCTGGAGTTCAGAGGAAGCGGTGAAAAGTTAAGCCTTCGCTGCTCAGATTGTGGCCGCTCAGGTTTTCCGTCGGTCAACAGGGCGTCCCGCAGGCGACCGACCAGTCGTCGCAAGGGACAGACGAGCGCCGGCGTCTCCAAATCGACGCCCTCGGATTCCGGCTGCAACTCGAGGCGCTGGTTGGCTAGGTCGACGATCAGATTACTGCGCTCGAGGATTGGCCAGGACGTGTCGTTGCATATTCTGAACAGGCTGTCGGCGACGACCGAAAGCGCTCCGACGCGGATTGAGAAATCGGTCGTCATGGCCCGCACGAGAGCAACGGCAAGCAGATCCCCCGCGGTAAAGCATGGGCGCCGCCCCGCGCCGTTGCGCAACGGCGCCAAGGCCTTCTTCCAGTGGCGATAGGTCTCCAGCGGTACTGCTGCTGCGTCGCGAAGCTGAAGGGGTGTATAGCGGATCGCCACCAGTTCACCTGTTGTTGGCAACAAGATAGCATGTCATAAGGAGCAAGGCAAGCTGGAAATTGGAGCCCAATCCCCGGCATCCGGCCCGTGTCCGGTGCGTCGGACCAGGACCATCCCACGCTCCGCCGCCGCCGTGCGCAGGCGGAATCGTGGCGGGTCCTGGAGTTCCGGACGTGCGGAATCGTGGGTTCCCGCGGCGCCGGCCGGTCGGCAAGACGGTGGCGACCCCTCGAATCAGGGGCGAACCGTCACGCGCAGCGTGGGATGCTCCTGAGATTCCGGCAGTACCCCTTTTCACCGGCCGCATTAGCGAGTACGCTTGCCCGGCGCGCGCGATCCCCGCATTCACGGCTGCGCAACCAGACGGCGCGGGAGCGGCGCCAACGTCGACACGAACCGGGAGACACCCCTGTCCGATCCAGTTGCCCCCCCGGCCGCCCTGCGTGACGACCCCGACGCCGAGGTGCCGACCCGGCCGTTGAGCGGATTCCCGGCGCGCCTGGTGACGGTGCTGGCGGCGGGCCTGTCGCTCTATGCGCTGTACTGGGTCGTCGGCATCGTCCAGCCGCAGATCTACCGGGTCAGCTTCCTCCTCATCGCCCTGGTCCTGACGTTCGTGCTCTACCCCGCCGTTCCGGCGTGGCGCGGCCGGGTGGCGGCGCTCGACTGGGCCCTGGCCGCGGTGGCCGTCGTGGTCCTGGCTTGGCCGATCGTCGACTTCGATCGGTTCGTCTACCGGGCGGCGACCCCCAGCGGACTCGACATCCTGTTCGGCGCGGTCACCACGGTGCTCGTGCTCGAGGCGACCCGGCGCACGGTGGGCTGGATTCTGCCCGCCACCGCCGTCGGCTTCCTGCTGTACGGCTACTACGGTCCGCTGTTCGAGTTCGTGGGGCTGGAGATCTTCGCGCACCGCGGGTACGCGGTCGAGCGCCTGGTCGGGACCCTCTACATGACCCTCGAGGGCATCTTCGGGGTGCCGCTGAACGTCGCCTCCAGCTACATCGTGCTCTTCACCATCTTCGGCGCGATGCTGCAGCACTCGGGGGCCGGCCAGTTCTTCATCACCTGGACCATGGCCGCGTTCGGCCGCTCGTCGAGCGGGGCGGGGCCGGGACGCACCGTCACGATGTCCGGCTTCCTGCTCGGCACCGTCTCCGGCAGCGGGGTGGCGACCACCGTCACCCTCGGGGCGGTTGCGTGGCCGATGCTGCGGCGGGCCGGCTTCTCGCCCGAGATCGGCGGCGGCATCCTGTCGGCGAGCGGCATCGGCGCGATTCTCGCCCCGCCGACCATGGGGGCGGCGGCGTTCCTGATCGCCGAATTCCTGCAGATCACCTACCTGCAGGTGATCGCGATGGCGATCGTGCCGGCGGTGCTCTACTACCTGTCGATCGTCCTCATGATCGAGGCCGACGCGCGGCGGCTGGGGACGAAGGCGGTCGCCGTGGACCTGCCGTCGGTGTGGACCCTCACCCGGCAGTCGGGCTACCAGTTCCTGCCGCTCGTCTCGATCGTCCTGCTGCTGGTGTCGGGCATGACCCCGTTCCGGGCGGTGTTCCTGGCCACGATGATCGCCATCGGCCTCAGCTGGTTCCGGCGCGAGACGGCGCTGCGGCCGGCGCGGCTGACCGCCGCCCTCGAGACCGGGGGCCGGGCGGTGCTCGCGGTCGCCGCCACCACCGCGACGGCGGGCATCATCGTCGGGGTGGTGACCCTGACCGGACTCGGCCTGAAGATATCGAGCATCATCGTCGATCTGGCCGGGGGCAACCTGTTCTTCACGGTGGTCTACGCGGCGGTGGCGGTGTGGATGCTGGGCCTCGCGGTCCCCGTGACCGCCTCGTACATCATCGCCGCGGTCATGATTGCGCCGGCCCTGACCCTGGTCGGGGTGCCGGACGTCGCCGCGCACATGTTCATCTTCTACTATGCGGTGCTCTCCGAGGTCAGCCCGCCGACCGCGCTGTCGCCGTTCGCGGCGGCCGCGATAACCGGCGGCAACCCGTTCAAGACGATGATGCTGACCTGGAAGTACACCCTGCCCGCCTTCCTGGTCCCGTTCGCGTTCACCCTGAGCCCCGAGGGGTTGGGCGTGCTGCTGCAGGCGCCGCTCGCCGACATCGCCCGCACCGTCCTCACCGCGGTCGTCGGCATCCTCGCCCTCGCCATGGGCCTCGGGGGGTGGCTGCGGCAGGCGGCGACGACGCCCGAGCGCACCCTCGCCGTGGCGGGCGGCCTGCTGCTGTTCTACGCCGCCACCACCACCGACCTGATCGGCGCGGTCTGCTTCGCCGCCGCGATCGGCATGCACCTCGCGCGGACCCGCGCCTGACCGGCCGCGGGTCAGAAGAGCCGAGCCCGGAGAGCGTCGCAAGGTCGCGCTGCGGCCTCCGCTCACCGCCCAACCAACCCTCCAGGAGTCCGCGCCGTTCTACGGCGCAGACTCCTGGCCGAATCACCGCGCCGACCTCGGTCTCGATCAACCTGCCCCCGCGCGTCGGAAGAGCTGAGACAGCGCCAACTCGTCGCCCCAACAGTCGCCGGCGCTGCGATCAATCTGCCCCAGAAGAGCCGAGACATCGCCAACTCGTCGACCCACAGTCGCCGGCGCTGCGATCACCTGCCCCCGCGCGTCAGAAGGTGCCGGAGTTTTATGCCTGGAAACATAATGCCTGCACGCATAATATCAGGATGCGTTTCATCGACCGCGGCGACGAGATGCGGCGCCTCGACAGCGTGCTGGAGGAGCCGGGCGCCTTCGCCGTCATCTGGGGTCGCCGGCGGGTGGGCAAGACCCGACTGCTCGTCGAGTGGTCGCAACGCCACGACGGCCTGTACGCGGCGGCCGACCGATCGGCGCCGCCCGTGCAGCGGCGCTACCTGGCGGCGGCGGTGGCCCGCCGGTTCCCCGGGTTCGCCGACGTCGAGTATCCCGACTGGCGCTCGTTCCTGCTGCGGCTCGCCGCCGAGTCGGGCCGGAGCGCATGGTCCGGTCCCTTCGTCCTGGACGAGCTGCCGTATCTGATCGCCGCCGACCCGACCCTGACCGGCGTCCTCCAGACCTGGATCGACGGCACCCCCGGGCGGCCCACCGTCGTGGTCAGCGGATCGAGCCAGCGCATGATGCACGGCGCGGTGCTCGACGCCGCCGCGCCGCTCTACGGACGCGCGCGGGAGGCGTTCGCGGTGCGGCCGCTGAAGCCGGGGCACCTCGCCGAGTTCCTTCCCGGTGCGGGTGCGCGCGACCTTGCCGCCCTCTACACGCTGTGGGGCGGCATGCCGCGCTACTGGGAGCTCGCCGAACGGTTCGGTCCCGACGCCGACCGGGCGGTGGACACGCTGGTTCTCGACCCCGCCGGCCCGCTGCACCTGGAACCGGACCGGCTGCTCATGGAGGAAGTGCCGCCGGCGACCGCCCTCCGGCCGCTGCTCGACGTCATCGGCGCCGGCGCCCACCGGGTCAGCGAGATCGCCGGCCGCCTCGGCCGCCCCGCCCCCAGTCTGGCGCGCCCGCTGGCGACGCTCGGCGAGATGGGGCTCGTGCGCCGGGAGACCCCGTTCGGAAGCGACCCCCGATCCGGCCGGCGCAGCCTCTACCGCATCGACGACCCGTTCCTCCGGCTGTGGTTCCGGGTCGTGGCCCCGCACCGGACCGCGCTGGCGGAGGCGCCGCGCGAGACGCGGCTGGAGTACTGGCGCCGCCACCGGCCGCAGCTCGAGGCCCTGGCCTGGGAGGAGCTGTGCCGCATGGCCGTGCCGTTCCTGCACCGCACCGACTGCCCCCTCGGGCAGCTCGGCCCGTGGGAGCCGGCGCAGCGCTACTGGCGCGGCAACGAGCCCGAGCTGGACGTGGTCGCCCGGTCGGTGGACGGCCGGCGGCTGCTCGTCGGCGAGGCCAAGTGGCCGTCACGACCAGTCCCTGCCGCCTTTCGGCTTCCCGGGGGGGCGCCGCCGGCGCCCGGGATCGGCGACATGGAGGTGGTCCGCGCGACGTTCGCGCACCGGACGACGGGCGCAACCGCGCCGGCCGTCGACATCCACATCGTGGACGGCCGCGCCGTCTTCGCCGCGTTGCGGTGAATCCGCCCAGGACCACGCTCCCGGCTCCCCCCCGGCCCGTGAGCGAAAGCCGACGGCCGACTACCCGACCATCCCGGCCACCGGCTCGCAGTCACCCGCCAAGACCATCCGGCGTCGACCAAGCTCCTCACCCCCATATACAGTGCCCACAACATCCCGACCCCCCTACATAACGTGGCTCCCGCCCTACGGACTGCTTTACCTCCCGTTCCCCACACCCCGCTCCCTCGCTTGAGAGCACGACCTTCACGGCCCATCGCACTATAATTGCAGGAGTGGGCTCGCACCGCGCAGCAACCGTCGTCACTCCGCGGCCCAACGTCAAGGAGGCCCCGTATTTACATCGGATATAACAGGATCCGTTGCCGATTTGGACTTCAGGTCAGTCAGGCACTCACTACGCGGCACGGCATTTCGATGGTGTACGAATCAAGACGGAGGAGAAACACAATGATCACCATCAACATCGCCGAGGAATTCACGAAGCTGCCAGGTCCGCGGCATCCGGATCAGGGCCCGGGCTCAGGCCGAGAGTTTCTGGACAAACACCTTCGGCCGGCGTTTGAACGAGCCCTGGATACTGATGAACTGTTGACCGTTGACCTCGACGGTGTCAGGTACGGCTATCCAACATCGTTTCTTGAGGAGGCATTCGGGGGACTCGCCCGAGAATTCGGAAGCGATGAGGTCCAGGAGACGCTGCGGTTCGTGTCCCTTGCGGAACCCATGCTTGACAGCGAGATCCGGCACTACATCAAGCACGCAGACGATCCGCCGGGCGCGGGATCGAGAGCAGCGAGTTGAAGGAGCGCGACTTTATACCGGCGGCGCTGTTCGGGTTGTTGGTCGGCGCGCTCCTTATGCTGCTGGTTCGCGATCCGCAGCGACTTTCGTCGGCTATGGTTCCGGGTTTGGTTACTGCGACAACGACCATTGTCGTGGGCTGGTGGATCCATAGTGCGGTGCGCCGCCGCGGAGAGCTTGACCGCGTACCTATAGATCACATTTCGGATCTCAGTCGGAGAATCGGGGTGTTGATTTCGAATTGTCTCCACGCGGCGGAAGTCAACGAACGCGTGACGCTCTTTCGGCAACTTGGTATCGAGATTGGTTTCCTGCGCAATCTCATCGAAAGCACTGCCGCAATCGACGAGTCCATTCGTTTGGAAACGCTCGATTCACACTACGTCGCCTTCAAACGGAGCCTGACCGACAGTGATAGTTCCGACATCGGATTGGCCCCACAAGCGGGCAACAAACTTCGGATGACGGTTCTGCGACTTCAATGGCGATTCTGCCGGCGCATCGTCGACGGAACCACCGACACCGGCTTTTTCGAGCCGGACTGACGCTTCCGGTCCTCATCGGCATGTTGAGGAGACACGGGCTCCTCGGAATCGACTTCGACCCTGCGGCCGTCACACCCGCACGATGCGGCGCTGCGGCGGTACTGGATGCGGTTTCCGCCAGCGGCGGACCGGTCGCAACGTATCGAGCGGTCATACCCGCACGATGCGGCGGTACTTGATGCGGTGGGGGCGGTCGGCGGCCGAGCCGAGGCGGCGGCGGCGGTCGGCCTCGTAGTCCTGGTAGTTGCCCTGGAACCAGACCACTTGGCTGTCGCCCTCGAAGGCGAGGATGTGGGTGGCGATGCGGTCGAGGAACCACCGGTCGTGGCTGATCACGACCGCGCAGCCGGCGAAGGCGAGCAGGGCGTCCTCGAGGGCGCGGAGGGTGTCGACGTCGAGGTCGTTGGTCGGCTCGTCGAGCAGCAGCAGGTTGGCGCCGCCGCGCAGCAGCCGGGCGAGGTGCACGCGGTTGCGCCCGCCCCCCGAGAGCGCGCCGACGGTCCGCTGCTGGTCGCGGCCCTTGAAGTTGAACCACGAGCAGTACGCGCGGGAGGCGACCCGCCGCGACCCGAGCCGGATCTCGTCGTCGCCGTCCGAGACGGTCTCCCAGACGGTCTTTTCGGGGTCGAGCTCGCGGCTCTGGTCCACGTAGCCAAGCTTTACCGTGTCGCCGAGGGTCAACGCGCCGGCGTCGGGGGTCTCCTCGCCGGTGATCATCCGGAACAGGGTGGTCTTGCCGGCCCCGTTGGCCCCGATCACGCCGACGATGCCGGCCGGCGGCAGGGTGAAGGTCAGGTCCTGGATGAGGCACGCATCGCCGTAGCTCTTGCGCAGGTTCCGCGCCTCGACGACGACGTCCCCGAGCCGGGGGCCGGGCGGGATGTAGATCTGGGCCGACTCGATCCGCTCCGCCGCGTCCTGGTTCAGGAGCGCCTCGTAGGCGTTCAGCCGCGCCTTGCCCTTCGCCTGGCGGGCGCGCGGCGACATGCCGATCCACTCCAGCTCGCGGGCGAGGGTGCGCCGGCGCCGCGTCTCCTGCTTCTGCTCCACCGCGAGCCGCCGCTGCTTCTGGTCGAGCCACGAGGAGTAGTTGCCCTCCCACGGGATGCCCGCGCCGCGGTCGAGCTCGAGAATCCAGCCGGCGACGTTGTCGAGGAAGTAGCGGTCGTGGGTGATCGCGACCACCGTGCCCTTGTACTGCTGCAGGTGCCGCTCCAGCCACGCCACCGTCTCGGCGTCGAGATGGTTGGTCGGCTCGTCGAGCAGCAGCAGATCCGGGGCCTGCAGCATCAGCCGGCACAGGGCGACGCGGCGCCGCTCGCCCCCCGACAGGCGGGTGACGGCGGACCGCGGGGGCGGCAGGCGCAACGCGTCCATCGCCTGCTCGACCCGCGAGTCGAGGTCCCAGGCCCCGGCCGCCTCGATCTGGTCCTGCAGGCGCCCCTGCTCGTCCATCGCGTCCTGCAGCTCGTCCCCGGTCAGCCCCTCGTTGAAGCTCGCGGTCACCGCGTCGTAGCGCTTCAACAAGCTCTTGTGCTCGGCCGCGCCCTCTTCCACGTTGCCCTTGACGGTCTTGTCGGGGTTCAACCGCGGCTCCTGCGGCAGATAGCCGACGCTGAGACCGTCGGCGGCGAACGCGTCGCCGGTGAAGTCGCCGAGCTCGGCGGCCATGATCCGGAGCAGGGTGCTCTTCCCCGCCCCGTTCAACCCCAGCACCCCGATCTTGGCGCCGGGCAGGAACGACAGCGAGATGTTCTTCAACACCTCCTGCCCGGGGCCGTAGGACTTCCCGAGCCGGTGCATCGTGTAGACGTATTGGTGGGCCATGCTTCGGTTCCGCGTTCTCGCCGTCCTTCACGCACAGCGGGCCGCCAGGATCAAAATCGGGTCTTTTCTGCGCCGCGGACCGTTCGGTTCCGCGTTCTCGTCGTCCTTCACGCACAGCGGGCCGCCGGGATCAAATCGGGTCTTTCTGCGCCCGGACCGTTCGGTTCCGCGTTCTCGCCGTCCTTCACGTGCAGCGGGCCGCCAGGATCAAATCGGGTCTTTTCTGTGCCTCGGACCATGAAGTTCCGGCCCGCCCGGCGACGTGCCCCGCACGCGAGAAGCCCGGCGATCAGCACCCCGGCGACTCCCCCCCGCCAGCCCCCGTACAAGTACGCGCCCCCGGCCAGCACGCCCGCGAGCAATGCCGGCCAGCGGCACGGGTGAGGCGGCGGGAAGATCCGACTCAACCGCGAACCTGCCGCGCCCACGAGGAGTCCTCCGGCCAGCAGCCCCACGGCTCCCCATCGCCCCCCGCCCGCGCGCCAATACAGACCCGCAGCCAAGACCAGTGACAAGCCGAAAATAATCCACCGTACAGGCTGGAACGTCTTCGTCGTCATCCCGCGGCCGTCACGACCGTTCGAGGACAATCGCGACCTCGGTCATCCCGCCGGCGGACGGTGACGGTCCGCGGCGCCGTTCAAGGCTGGAACATCTTCTTCGTCATCCCCGCGTCATCCTGCGGTCGTCACGACCGTTCGAGGACAATCGCGACCTCGGTCGTCTCGCCGGGGCGGACGGTCACCGTCCGCGGCGCCGCGCCCAGCCGCTCGTGCCAGATCGTCAGCTCGTGGGTCCCGGCCGGCACCCCCTCGAGCGCGAAGGCGCCGTCGAGGCCGCTCACCGCGCCGCGATCGTTGCTGACCACGATCCAGCCCCGCATCCAGCCGTGCGAGTCGCACTCGACGCGCACCACCCCGGGGCGGCGCAGGGGGCGGTTGATCTCGAGGCCGGGAAACGGCATCGCGATGTTGAAGCCGGTGCGGTTCCGGTCGTCGTAGGTATGGGTCGAGTGCAGGGTGTCGTCCTGACTCGTCACCAGCACCTGGCTGCGGGTGGGGGCAATCTGCACGCGCGGCACGAAGAGGCAGCCGGCGTTGTCGATATGGGGTGCGGGCCGCGCCGCCGGCCACGGCACCCCGGTCAGCCGCACGACGGCGTTCGCCACATGGCCGGCCGCGTCGGCGACGATCGTCTCGTCGGGCACGCGGTCGCCGCAGACGGCCTGGTCGGCGGTCACCGCGAGGGTGGCGGGCGGCGGCGGAGCGGCCATCGTCACCACCCCCCGAATCGTTCCCGTCCCCTGCGCACCGCCGGACGTCCCGACCCCCGCGGCCAGCGCCAGCGCGGCCGGGACGACACCGAGTCCGGCAAACATGCGTCTGGTCATGGTCCTACTGTACCCCACGGCGCGTCTCCGCTAGCCGCGTCCCCCGCGCGCCCCGGATGCGCTGACCAGCTCGGGTTCCGGCGTGAAGTCCTCGCCGGGGTTGATGAAGCGGTCCTGCTCGAAGCGGTACTGCGTATCGTGGAGCTCGCGATAGCGGCCGCCCGCCGCGAACAGCTCCGCGTGGGTCCCGCGCTCGACGATCTCTCCCTGTTCGAGCACCACAATCTGGTCCGCGCTCCGAATGGTCGACAACCGGTGGGCGATGACGAACGTCGTGCGGCCCCGCCGCAGCGCCCGCAACCCGTCCTGGATCAGCGCCTCGCTCTCGCTGTCGAGGCTGGACGTCGCTTCGTCGAGGATGAGGATGCGGGGATCGGCGAGAACCGCGCGGGCGATGGCCACCCGCTGGCGCTGCCCCCCCGACAGCTTGATGCCGCGCTCGCCGACGATCGTGTCATACCCGTCGGGAAAGCCGCGGATGAACTCGTCGCAGTGGGCGATGCGGCTGACCGCCTCGATCTCCGCCCGGGTGGCGTAGCGGCGGACGAAGCTGATGTTCGAGGCCACCGATCCGTCGAAGAGGAAGTTCTCCTGCAGCACGACGCCGAGCTGCCGGCGGTAGTCGGCCAGCTTCAGGGTGGCGAGGTCCCGGCCGTCGACCAGCACGCGGCCCGCCTGGGGCCGGTTGAAGGCGATGATCAGGCTGGCCAGCGTGCTCTTCCCCGACCCGCTCGATCCCACCAGCGCGGTGGTGCTGCCGGCCGGCGCCTCCAGCGAGACGTCCCGGAGCACCGGCATCCCCGCCGTGTAGGCGAACGTCACCCGATCGAGGGCCACATCGCCGACGAGGCGCCCGACGGACCGGCGCGCGGCGTCCTCGTCGATCTCGGTCGGGGTGCCCAGAATCTCGCGAATCCGGTCGAGCCCGGCGAACGCCTCGGTAATCTGCGTGCCGATCGACGCGATTTGCATAACCGGCGCCACCACCACCCCGGTGAACAGCAGATACCGCAGCAGGTCTCCGACGCTCCACTCGTCGGCGATGATCGCGCGCCCGCCCATGACGATCATCAGCGCCCCGATGCCGCCGATCGCCAGCGAGGCGGCGGACGTGGTGGCGGACACGCCGGTCACCGTCCTGGCCACGTTCCTCAGCAGCCGGTGGGCGCCGTGCGCGAACACCCGCTGCTCGCGCCTCTCGACGTTGTAGGCCTTGACGATCCGCACGCCGCCCAGCGTCTCCGCCAGCCGTCCGGTCACCTCGGCGTTGATCTTCCCGCGCTCCCGGAACAGGGGCCGCAGCCGGGAGAACGCCTTCGCCATGCCCAGCCCGAAGACCACGAGGATGCAGAGGGTGACCGCGGTCAGACGCCAGTTCAGGTAGAACAGCACCCCGAGGCCGAGGGTGGCGGTCACGAACCCGCCGGTGAGCTGGGCGAGCCCCGTCCCGACGAGGTTGCGGATGCCCTCGGCGTCGGTCATCACCCGGGAGATGAGGACGCCGGTCTTCGTCGAATCGAAATAGCTGATGGGCAGGCGGGTCACATGCCGCTGGACCCGCTTGCGCATCTCGGTGATGGCCCGCTGCGCCGCCACCCCGAGCACCTGCGACAACGCGAACCCGCTGCCGGACTGGACCAGCGTCGCCGCCGCCGCGAGCAGCGCCAGCGGCACGAGGAGCTCGCCCCGGCCGCGCGCGATGACGTCGTCGACCACGTACCCCGACATCCAGGGCAGCACGAGGCCGGCCAGCCGGCTGATCAGCATCAGCACCAGCCCGAGCGCGAGCCGGTAGCGATGGGCGTGCACCAGCGCCCGCGCCTCCTGCCAGGCGCCGGGGGAGGCGAAGGGTCTCTTTCCGGTCTTCTGCGGTTTGTCGTCGGCCATGATCAAGAGAACAAGTATAGACTTTCGCCGTGGCTTCTCCCGTGCGCCGCATCCTCCACCTGGACATGGACGCGTTCTACGCATCGGTGGAGCAGCGCGACGACCCCGCGTTGCGCGGCCGGCCGGTGGCGGTCGGGGGGCGGCCGGACCGCCGCGGGGTGGTCGCCGCCGCGAGCTACGAGGCCCGGCAGTTCGGGGTGCGCTCGGCGATGCCGATGGCGCGGGCGGTGCGCCTGTGCCCGAGCCTGGCCGTCGTGCCGCCCGATTTCGCCCGCTATCGGCGGATCTCGTCCCGCATCTTCGACATGTACCGGACGGTCACGCCCCTCGTCGAACCCCTCTCGCTCGACGAGGCGTATCTGGACGTGACCCGGAACGCCTGGGGCGAGCCGCTGGCCACGACGGTGGCCCGGCGCCTGAAGCAGTGGATGCGCGACGAGGTCGGGCTGACCGTATCGGCCGGCGCCGCGCCCAACAAGTTCCTGGCGAAGGTCGCCTCCGACTGGGACAAGCCGGACGGCCTGACGGTGATCCCGGCCGAGCGGGTGGACGCCTTTCTGCGGAAGCTGCCGGTCGAGGCGCTCTGGGGGGTCGGCCCGGTCACCGCGAAACGGCTGCGGGCGGCCGGGGTGGTCCAGCTCGTCGATGTGCGGACGGCCGACCTCCGCGTGCTCCAGCGCGCGGTCGGCAGCCGGACCGACTGGCTGCGCCGGCTCGCGGGCGGAATTGACGATCGTCCGGTCACCCCGCACCGCGCCGTGAAGTCCTCCGGTTCGGAACACACGTATCCGGCCGATCTCACCGATCCCGACGAGATCCGCCGCGAACTCGACCGGTTGGCGCAACGCGGCGCGGCGTGGCTGGAGCGCCGGCGGCTCGCGGCCCGCACCGTCACCGTCAAGGTGCGCTACTCGGACTTCACCACCGTCACCCGCAGCCACAGCGCGCAACCCGCCACCCGCGACGCCGAGGCGATCGTCGGCCGGGCGCGACGGCTGCTCGACCGGACCGCGGCCGGCGACCGCCCGGTGCGCCTGCTCGGGGTGACCCTGCACAACCTGACCGCGGAAGAGGATGGCCGACCCGCCCCCGAGAATCCGCCCCTGCCGCTGTACGATCCGCCCCCCGCGGCGGGGCCCGACGATCCCGCGCGGGCGCCGGGTTCCGCCGGGGACGACTTGAAACCCGGCCCGCGGTAGAATCCCCTTCATGCTCAAAGGGACCCGCCCAGGCATCCTCCGGAAGATCCAACCCATCAGCGTCCACGGCCAAGTGTCGTGGGACGTGTTCTTCAGCGATGCGGATGACCGGGACGGCGAGGTCCGGATGGCGCGGGTCGGACCGGAGGCGGTCGACCAGACGCTGGAGCCGGGAGACCGCATCAACCTCGAGTATCTCCTCGGCAGCGTGACCAGCGTCACCCGCGACACGGAACGGCGCAGCCGATGAGGCGGCGCGGCCGATCATCAAGGACCCCCATGATCGGGAGAGGACCGGGGCCGGGTTGCGCCACGGGAAGCGAATCGATGTGTTGACGCTCGAGACCCTGGGTTGGGACGACGGGTTCGAGACGCAGCTCAGGGCCCGCGGGGAAGGCGGCCTGCAACCGGCCCGCGTCGCCGTCGCCCACAACGCCCTCTATCAGCTCAGCACGACCGAGGGCGACGTCCTGGCCGAGGTCGCCGGCCGGCTCCGGCACCGCTCGGCCGGCGCCGACGCGCGGCCGGTGGTCGGCGACTGGGTCGCCATCCGCCTCGGCGCGGACAGGAACACGGCGACCATCGAGGCGGTGCTGCCCCGCCGCTGCTGCTTCTCCCGCAAGGCGGCCGGGGAACCCACCCGCCGCCAGCTCGTCGCCGCCAACATCGACACCGTGCTCCTGGTCTGCGGCCTCGACGACGACTTCAGCCTCCGGCGGATCGAGCGGTATCTCGTCGCCATCCGGAACAGCGGCGCGGCCCCCGTGCTCGTGCTCAACAAGGCGGACCTCTGCCCCGACCCCGCGGCCGCGCGCGCGGCCGCCGCGGCCCTCGCGTCCGGGGCCCCCCTGCACGTCGTCAACGCGCTGAGCCCCGGCGGCGCCGAGCCCCTGCGGGAGCATCTGCCCCCCGGGCGGACCGGCGCGCTGATCGGCTCGTCCGGCGTCGGGAAGTCGACCATCATCAACCGCCTGCTGGGCCGCGAACGGCAGCGGACCGGCGCGGTGCGGCGCCGGGACGGCCGCGGCCGGCACACCACGTCGCAACGCGAGCTGATTCTCCTGCCGGACGGCGGACTGATCATCGACACGCCGGGCATGCGCGAGCTGCAGTTGTGGGACGTCACGGATGCGCTCGACGACGCGTTCGACGACATTCGGGCGCTGGCCGCGGAGTGCCGGTTCCGGGACTGCGGCCACGACGGCGAACCCCGGTGCGCGGTGCGGGGCGCGGTCGAGGCGGGACGCCTGAGCGCCGCCCGCCTCGACAACTACCGCCGGCTGCGGCACGAGCGGCAGTCGGTGCGGCAACGCCGCGACGAGCTGGCGCGGCTCGAAGAACATCGGCGCATCAAGCCGAACCACCGCGCGATGCGGGCGCTGCGCTCGCACCGGCTCACCGACGACGGGTAGGAGTCTGCGCCGTTGACGCGGTTCCAGGGAGGATCCAGCCCAATGCCGCGCGGGAAGAAGCAGGCGGGCGACAAGGACAAGGCCGGCGTCGCGTCGATCACGTATGCGGCGAAGCGGAAGAACATCCCGCCGGCCGGCCTCGAAGCCCACGGCGTGGTCCGCGAGACGCCCAGCGTCCGCTACGAGTTCAACCCCCATCTGCCGCCGGAGCTGCGGTTCTCGCCCGACGCCGCCGCGGCCGACCGGCTGCCCGAGCTGCTGGCCGAGGCGCGGCGGCGGCCGCTCTCGGCGGACGAAGCCGGGCTGCTGGCCGAGGCGCTGCGGCGGCACGAGCCGTGGCTCGAATGGAGCGGCAAGCGGGAGCGGCCCTGGTTCGAGGTCGATCCGGTCGCCCTGCACATGCACGAGCGGGTCTCCACGCAGGCCATCCTGCGGGTGCTCGCGCGGCAGGACGTGCAGCGCGATCTGTTCGCCGATCCGCAGCTCGACTACGCCCGGGCGGTGCAGTTCTACCGGCACGACGTGGACTGGGCCAACCGGATGATCCTCGGCGACTCGCTGCAGGTGATGGCCAGCCTCGCGCGCCGGGAGAATCTGGCCGGCAAGGTCCAGATGATCTACGTGGACCCGCCCTACGGCATCCGGTTCGCCTCCAACTTCCAGCCGCAACTCGGCCAGCGCGACGTGAAGGACCGCCGGCAGGACCTGACCCGCGAGCCGGAGATGGTCAAGGCGTACCGCGACACCTGGACGCTGGGGATTCACTCCTACCTGGCCTATCTGCGCGATCGTCTCGCGATGGCCCGGGAACTGCTCGCCGATACGGGGAGCATCTTCGTCCAGATCAGCGACGAGAACCTGCACCGCGTCCGCTGCGTGCTGGACGAGGTCTTCGGCGCAGAAAACTTCGCAAGCCTGATCACGCTATGGAAAACGAGCTCGGCGACCGCCAGTCGTCTGGCTACGACGTGCGATTACATCCTGTGGTACACAAGAGACATCTCGATGGCACGGTTCCATCCGCTCTTCATCGAGAAAGATCCGCAGGATTCGAGTTCCGGAGGCTCAGAGTACAAGTTCATTCACCTGCCGTCGGGCGAAAGACGCGCCTCTCACAAGTGTTCCAAAGAGGAGATCCTTACCGGACAGCGCTACCGTCCATCCCCGATGACGTCCCAGTCCGGAAGCGACACCACGCGAATTCCTTTTGTCCTGCACGAACAAACCTACAAGCCCGGAATAGGAGGTTGGAAATCCAACAACGACGGGCTCGCCAGATTGTCGCGATCAGAACGTCTCATTCCGAGAGAAACTTCGATTTCGTTTATCCGCTATCTGAGCGACTTCCCGTTGATGCCGGTGGCCAACCTGTGGACGGACTTGCGGTGGGGGTTCGATGCTTCGGAGAAACGCTACGTCGTCGAGACCAACCCGCGGGTCATCGAACGCTGCCTCCTGATGACCACCGACCCCGGCGACCTCGTCCTCGACCCCACCTGCGGCAGCGGCACCACGGCGTACGCCGCCGAGCAGTGGGGGCGGCGCTGGATCACCATCGACACCAGCCGCGTGGCCCTGACGCTGGCGAAGCACCGGCTGATGACCGCGAAGTACGACTACTACCGGCTGCGCGCGCTGAACGCGGAGGACGTGGCGCGCAACCCGGACGGCACGTGGATCGCGGGGCTGGACGACGCGGGCCGGACGACCGGCGCGCGGCTGACCTTCGACTGCCGGACAGTGCCGCACGTCACCCTGCGGAGCATCGCCCGCAACACGTCCCTCGATCCGATCTTCGCCCGGCACGAGCCTATCCTCGCCGAGGCGCTCGCGGCGCTCAACCGGGAAGCCGCCGCGGTCGCGCCGGAAACGAAGCGGAAACTGGCGGAGAAGCTCGTCGCCAGGCACCGCGGCGAAGGCGCGCAGGCCGTCACCGACGCCGACGTGCGCCGCTGGCTGCTGCCGGACACGCCGTCCGACGCGATCGCGCCGGCCGCGGCCCGCCGGCCGCTCAAGGCGGTCACCGCCCGGCAGGCCGCGAAGTACCGGGAACGGATCCCCCGGCGGGAGTGGCGCGCGTGGCAGGCGCCGTTCGACGCCGACCCCGACTGGCCGGCGTCCCTGCAGGCGGCCCTGACCGCCTACCGCGCCGCGTGGCGGGCGAAGATGGACGAGGTGAACGCGTGCATCGCCGCCAACGCCGACGTGGAGGAGCTGGTCGACCAGCCGGCGGTCGTCCGGAGCACCGTGCGGGTCGCCGGGCCGTTCACGATGGAAGGGGTGATCGCGGTCGAAGAGGGGCCGGACTCCCCCATCGGCGGCGCGCCCGAAGAACTGGACAGCTTCGCGCCGGGCGACCACGCCGCGGACGCGGCCGTCGTCAACGCCGAGGCGCACCTCGACAAGATCATCCGCCTGCTCAAGGCGAGCGGCGTCGATTTCCCCGGCAACCGGAACCTGAAGTTCCGGCGGCTCGACGCGGCGGCGGGGGCGGCCCTCATCCACGCCGAGGGCGAATGGTCGAACGGCGCGGGGGCGGCGCGCGCCGTCGCCGTCAGCATCGGCCCGGAGGCCGGCAACGTGACGGCGATGCAGATCGAGGAGGTGGTCCGCAACGCCAACCGGCGGGGATACGACGACCTCGTGTTCGCCGGCTTCGGCTTCGACGCGGCGGCGCAGGACGCCATCGAGAGCGCCGCGCACCCGAAGCTGCGCCTGCACATGGCGCTGATCAACCCGGACGCGGCGATGGCCGATCTGCTCAAGACCCAGCCGGGCAGCCAGATCTTCAACGTGTTCAGCGCGCCGCGGGTGAGCGGTCCGACCCGGCAGGACGACGGCGACTACGTCGTCGAGGTCGAAGGGATGGACGTCTACGACCCGGCGAGCAACACGATCCTGCCGACCGACAGGGAGCGCATCGCGGCGTGGTTCGTCGACACCGACTACGACGGTCGGACGTTCTGCATCTGCCAGGCGTTCTTCCCCGACAAGAGCAAGTGGCGGAAGCTGGCGAAGGCGCTCGGCAGCGCGGCGATCGTGGACGAGGGCGCGTTCGACGCCCTGAGCGGGCTGCGGAGCGTCCCCTTCCCGCGACCGTCCCGGCTCGCCGCCGGGGAACCGTGGCGCGTCGCGGTCAAGGTGATCGATCCGCGCGGCAACGAGGGACTGCGGGTGCTGACCGAAGGGGGGACCTGGACGTGATCGGCCGCATCGTCGTCGAGAACTTCAAGAACCTGCGCCGGGTCGATCTGGCGCTGGGCCGAATGAACCTGTTCATCGGCACGAACGCCAGCGGGAAGTCCAACTTCCTCGACGCCCTGCGCGTGTTGCAGGGCATCGGCAACGGCTTCACCATCAGCGAGGTTCTCGACGGCAAGCCGAAGAGCGCAACCAGCGAGGTGTGGGACGGCATCCGCGGCGGGAGTTCCAAGGCGTGCTCCGCCGGCGCCGGTGAGTCCGGCGAGGTGACCATCGAGGCGCATGGCAGGTTGGAGAAGGGGTCCTCACGGACCTGGGAGCTCCGGATCGCGTTCTCGCCGGCGGCCGGACGGGTGACGTTCGAGCAATTCAAGGTTGGATGCCAGACGGTGTACATCTTCGCTGCGAATCCGAACATCCAGAGTTCGGGCCCGTGGGGCAACCTCTTTTTTGAAAATCCAGCCACGCCCGTGCTCGGAAAACTTGCCTCCGGCGGTTACGACGACCGGCCGGATTACGTCGAGGCGGCCGTCAGCGTTGCCGCGCTTTTGGCGGATGTCCAACATCTCGATCCGTCACCCGCGGCGCTGCGGGATTATTCGCGATCCCATCACGTTCGGCGCCTGGACGACCACGGAGAGAATTTCGCGGCCCTCGTGCAAACGAT